>NZ_CP057611.1:0-4652007 GCF_013889015.1 Citrobacter sp. RHB21-C05 | reverse complement strand
GGCGGACTCCACTCGAACAAAAGTCGATAAATGACAAAGGCTGAAACATTCATGATTGTTGACGCACATCGACAAGACCCTATGCAAAGGGTGACGTGCGAATTGCTATCTGCAATTTTACCCGATCAGGATCTCTGGAAACGATCGGGACCGCGGATCATAGCGTAAACTGAGAAAGAGATCTTCTGTTTCTCACAGATTCTTCCCGATTTATCCACAGGTCTTCACAAGACGGGGTAAGTGTAAACGATCCTGGAGAGGATCAGGGCGATTTCGCGCCCATATCGGAAAATTTAATGAGTAAAGACGGTTTACGCCTTAAACGATCTAATAAAGATCCCGGGCGATCCTTGCGCTTTACCCACCAGTCCGTATAATTCTCCACCCGTCGCGCGATGCCTGTGAAACGGCGTCAACGCTGTCTGTTTTTCGTGCGAAAAGGTGCGGAAAAAGGCAGGGATTTAAGGAAAGAGAATTGACTCCGGAGTGTACAATTATTACAATCCGGCCTCTTTAATCACCCACACTGTGGCGTAAGTCGTTCGAAACTCGTTCGGGTATACGCAAAAGTCAGTGAATTTATTCAAGTTTAGGTAGAAATCGCCATGAAACGCACTTTTCAACCGTCTGTACTGAAGCGCAACCGTTCTCACGGCTTCCGTGCTCGTATGGCTACTAAAAATGGTCGTCAGGTTCTGGCACGTCGTCGTGCTAAAGGCCGCGCTCGTCTGACCGTTTCCAAGTAATAAAGCTAACCCCTGAGTGGTTAAGCTCGCATTTCCCAGGGAGTTACGTTTGTTAACTCCCAATCATTTCACATTCGTCTTCCAGCAGCCACAACGGGCTGGCACGCCGCAAATCACCATCCTCGGCCGCCTGAATTCGCTGGGGCATCCCCGTATCGGTCTTACCGTCGCCAAGAAAAACGTTCGACGCGCCCATGAACGCAATCGGATTAAACGTCTGACGCGTGAAAGCTTTCGTCTGCGTCAGCACGAACTTCCTGCAATGGACTTCGTGGTGGTGGCGAAAAAGGGGGTTGCCGACCTCGATAACCGTGCTCTCTCGGAAGCGTTGGAAAAATTATGGCGCCGCCACTGTCGCCTGGCTCGCGGGTCCTGATAGCCCTTATTCGGGTCTATCAACGCCTGATCAGTCCGCTGCTTGGGCCGCACTGTCGTTTCACGCCAACCTGTTCAAGCTACGGAATTGAGGCATTGCGCAGGTTTGGAGTGATAAAAGGCAGTTGGTTGACGGTGAAACGCGTATTAAAATGCCACCCTTTACACCCTGGTGGTGACGATCCCGTCCCGCCCGGACCATTTGATACCAGAGAACACTAACGATGGATTCGCAACGCAATCTTCTTATCATCGCTTTGCTGTTCGTGTCTTTCATGATCTGGCAAGCCTGGGAGCAGGATAAAAATCCGCAACCCCAGACCCAACAGACCACGCAGACAACGACCACCGCAGCGGGTAGCGCCGCCGACCAGGGCGTACCGGCCAGTGGCCAGGGGAAACTGATTACGGTTAAGACTGACGTGCTTGATCTGACCATTAACACCCGTGGTGGTGATGTGGAACAGGCCCTGCTGCCCGCTTACCCGAAAGAGCTCGGTTCCAGCGAACCATTCCAACTGCTGGAAACTACCCCACAGTTTATCTATCAGGCCCAGAGTGGTTTGACCGGTCGCGACGGCCCGGATAACCCGGCTAACGGTCCGCGTCCGCTGTACAACGTTGAAAAAGACGCGTTTGTACTGGCCGACGGTCAAAACGAATTGCAGATCCCGATGACCTATACCGACGCCGCAGGCAACACGTTTACGAAAACGTTCGTCCTGAAACGTGGCGACTATGCGGTCAACGTCAACTACAGCGTGCAGAACGCCGGCGAGAAACCGCTGGAGATCTCCACCTTTGGTCAGTTGAAGCAATCCATCAATCTGCCGTCTCATCGTGACACCGGAAGCAGCAACTTTGCGCTGCATACTTTCCGTGGCGCGGCGTACTCCACGCCGGATGAGAAGTATGAGAAATACAAATTCGACACCATTGCTGAAAACGAAAACCTGAACGTCAACGCTAAAGACGGTTGGGTCGCAATGTTGCAACAGTATTTCGCAACGGCATGGGTTCCGCGTAACGACGGCACCAACAACTTCTATACCGCGAATCTGGGCAACGGCGTAGCGGCTATCGGCTATAAATCTCAGCCGGTACTGGTACAGCCTGGTCAGACTGGCGCGATGACCAGCACCCTGTGGGTTGGCCCGGAAATTCAGGACAAAATGGCGGCTGTTGCACCGCACCTGGATCTGACCGTGGATTACGGTTGGTTGTGGTTCATCTCTCAACCGCTGTTCAAACTGCTGAAGTGGATCCACAGCTTCGTGGGTAACTGGGGCTTCTCGATCATCATCATCACCTTTATCGTTCGTGGCATCATGTACCCGCTGACCAAAGCGCAGTACACCTCCATGGCGAAGATGCGTATGCTGCAGCCGAAGATTCAGGCCATGCGTGAGCGTTTGGGCGACGACAAACAGCGTCAGAGCCAGGAGATGATGGCGCTGTACAAAGCAGAGAAGGTTAACCCGCTGGGCGGCTGCTTCCCGCTGCTGATCCAGATGCCTATCTTCCTGGCGTTGTACTACATGTTGATGGGTTCCGTGGAGCTGCGTCACGCGCCGTTCGCGCTGTGGATCCATGACCTGTCCGCACAGGACCCGTACTACATCCTGCCGATCCTGATGGGCGTGACGATGTTCTTCATCCAGAAGATGTCGCCGACCACCGTGACCGACCCGATGCAGCAGAAGATCATGACCTTTATGCCGGTCATCTTCACCGTGTTCTTCCTGTGGTTCCCGTCAGGTCTGGTGCTGTACTATATCGTCAGCAACCTGGTGACCATCATCCAGCAGCAGTTGATCTACCGTGGTCTGGAGAAGCGTGGCCTGCATAGCCGCGAGAAGAAGTCTTAATTCGGCGTCAGGCCGGGTAAGGCGAAGCCGCCATCCGGCACACGGAACATAACCTGAAGGGCGGTCTGATGACCGCCTTTTTTATTGCGAAATAACGAGATTTATCATGAGCCATAACGACACTATCGTCGCCCAGGCAACCCCACCGGGACGCGGGGGCGTCGGTATTCTGCGCATCTCCGGCCTGAAAGCGCGCGAGGTTGCCGAAGCCGTTCTGGGTAAACTGCCCAAGCCGCGCTATGCCGACTATCTGCCGTTTAAAGACGCCGACGGCTCGGCGCTGGATCAAGGGATCGCCCTGTGGTTCCCCGGCCCGAACTCTTTCACGGGCGAAGACGTGCTGGAGCTACAAGGACACGGTGGCCCGGTCATTCTCGACCTGTTGTTAAAACGCATTCTGACCCTTCCTGGTCTGCGTATCGCCCGTCCCGGCGAGTTTTCCGAACGTGCGTTTCTTAACGATAAGCTCGATCTGGCACAGGCAGAAGCCATTGCCGATCTGATTGACGCCAGTTCCGAACAGGCGGCACGCTCTGCGCTGAACTCTCTTCAGGGGGCGTTTTCTACCCGCGTTAATCATCTAGTGGAAGCGCTCACTCACCTGCGTATCTACGTAGAAGCGGCCATTGACTTCCCGGATGAAGAGATCGATTTCCTGTCGGATGGCAAAATCGAAGCGCAGCTGAATGACGTTATTGCCGACCTCGACGCGGTGCGCGCCGAAGCGCGTCAGGGCAGCCTGCTGCGCGAAGGGATGAAGGTGGTCATTGCCGGACGCCCTAACGCCGGGAAATCGAGCCTCCTGAACGCGCTGGCGGGACGTGAAGCAGCGATTGTGACCGACATTGCTGGCACCACCCGCGACGTGCTGCGCGAGCATATCCATATCGACGGCATGCCGCTGCACATCATCGACACCGCCGGTCTGCGCGATGCCAGCGACGAGGTTGAGCGTATCGGTATCGAGCGCGCCTGGCAGGAGATCGAGCAGGCCGACCGCGTGCTGTTTATGGTGGACGGCACCACGACCGACGCCGTCGACCCGGCGGAGATCTGGCCGGACTTTATCGCCCGTCTGCCGGCTAAATTGCCGATAACTGTCGTACGTAATAAAGCGGACATTACCGGAGAGACGCTGGGCATCAGCGAGGTGAATGGTCACTCACTGGTTCGCCTCTCTGCGCGAACCGGCGAAGGTGTAGATGTACTGCGTAACCATCTCAAGCAGAGCATGGGCTTTGACACCAATATGGAAGGCGGCTTCCTGGCCCGTCGCCGTCATCTTCAGGCGCTGGCTGAAGCCGCAGAACATCTCCAGCAGGGCAAAAACCAGCTGCTGGGCGCCTGGGCGGGCGAACTGCTGGCGGAGGAACTGCGTCTGGCGCAGCAGGCGCTGAGTGAGATCACCGGCGAGTTTACCTCGGACGATCTGCTGGGACGGATTTTCTCCAGCTTCTGTATTGGTAAGTAACCCAAATAGCGCCGGATGGCGGCAGATGCCAACATCCGGTCAGCTTCTTTCTGACGCCACTTCTTTGGCATCTTTTCCCTGAAATGTAAAAGCACGTAAGAGATGCGGTTTCGGTCGCACTTTTTTGTGATTTCCTATGTCCATAAATCACGTAAATGTTACTCTCGTCATTATTAAGGACCATTAATCATGGAGCGAAAAATGGGGATACATTTTGCCAGAGGGATACTCACGGAGGGGCATTTGATTTCAGTGCGTTTACCCACCTCCTGCCACCTTGACGCGCGAAACCTTCCGGCGCATCGACAGACACGTTTCCTGGCGTCCAGAGGCCTTCTCGCCGAGCTGATGTTCATGCTGTATGGCACGCTTGAGTTACCGGAAATCATCATAAAAGCGAAAGGCAAACCCGCGTTTCGTGAGCAAAATCTCCCCAGTTTTTCTATCGCCTACGCAGGAAATGTCGTTGGTGTGGCACTGGCGACCGAAGGCGAATGCGGGCTGGATATGGAACTTCAGCGCGCCACCCGCAGCTTTGTCCCGCCTCACTGTTCGCCCCCCCCTGTCTTCTCCAGTAATGAACGTCTGTGGATCAGCAAGCAAAACGATCCCAACGAGGCGCGCGCGCAGATGATCACCTTGCGTCAGAGCATCCTGAAACTCACTGGCGATGTTCGCAATGACGATCCCCGCGAGCTTCAACTGCTGCCGGGCGCGGGGCGCCTGAAGTGCGCGCATGTCGCACCGTTGGAAGCGATCTGCGATGCGGAAGATCTGCTGGTGTGGTCAGTGGCGGTTACGCCAGGCATTGATAAATTACAGGTTTGGGAGTTTGATGGTAAGCAGGGCTGGAAAAACCTGCCTGATATCCAGACCCGCGCTAATGCGGAAACGGGTCGTCTGATGCGATTCGCGCAATTATCCGCGGCGAAGTCTTATACGCATAACTGATGGAGTCACCATGTCTGAAACGTTAAAGGTTGTCACGTTACTGGGAAGTCTGCGCAAAGGGTCGTTTAATGGAATGGTCGCCCGTACGCTGCCGAAGATCGCTCCGGCAGGAATGGAGGTAAGTCCACTCCCGTCTATCGCTGATATTCCGCTTTACGACGCAGACCTGCAGCAGGAGGAGGGTTTCCCGGCGAGCGTCGAAGCGCTGGCCGAACAGATCCGCCATGCCGACGGCGTCGTCATCGTTACGCCGGAATACAACTATTCGGTACCCGGCGGTCTGAAGAATGCCATCGACTGGCTGTCCCGCCTTCCCGATCAGCCGCTGGCTGGCAAGCCGGTGCTGATTCAGACCAGCTCAATGGGCGCGATTGGCGGCGCGCGCTGCCAGTATCATCTGCGTCAGATTCTGGTGTTCCTGGATGCAATGGTGATGAACAAGCCGGAATTTATGGGCGGTGTTATTCAGAACAAAGTGGATCCGCAAAGCGGAGAAGTGATTGATCAAAGCACGCTGGACCACCTGACCGGGCAGTTAACGGCATTTGGCGACTACATCCAGCGCGTAAAAGCGTAAGCGCCAATCTTCTTAGACATTTGCCGGAGACGCCGTTGCGCCATCCGGCAACATCGCAATATTAGTGCGCGTCGATAAACACAATCTTCAGCACGAACAGCAGAGCAACCACCACCACACATGGGCTGAGATCGCGCAGTCGTCCGGTACCCAATTTCATCACGCAGTAAGAGATAAAGCCCAGCGCAATCCCTTCGGTAATCGAGAAGCTGAACGGCATCATCACCGCGGTAATAAAAGCCGGAACAGACTCGGTTAAATCTTCCCATTTCACGCGCGCCAGGCTGGAGGTCATTAGCACGCCGACGTAGATCAGCGCGCCAGCCGCTGCGTAACCCGGCACCATCCCCGCCAGCGGCGACAGGAAGATCACCAGCAGGAACAGCAGACCGACAACCACGGCCGTCAGACCGGTGCGCCCGCCAACGGACACGCCGGAAGACGACTCAATGTAGGCGGTCACGGAAGAGGTCCCGATAAACGACCCCGTTACGGAAGAGACGCTGTCGACAAACAGCGCCTGTTTCATGCGCGGGAATTTACCTTTCTCATCGGCCAGACCCGCTTTATCAGTAACGCCGATCAGCGTACCGGAGGAGTCGAACAGGTTGACCAGCATGAAGGAGAAGATAACCCCCGCCAGACCGAGATTAAACGAACCCGCCAGATCGACATGGCCAACCACGGTAGAAATGCTCGGCGGAGCGGAGACGATACCATTGTAATGCACATCGCCCAGCAGCCAGCCCAACAGGGTGGTAACGATAATAGACACCAGCACCGCGGCATGAATGTTGCGCGACGCGAGGATCGCGATGATAAAGAAGCCGAGTACGCCCAGCAGCACGCTGTGGGAGGTCAGGTTACCAATGCTCACCAGGGTTTCCGGGTTCGCGACGATAACACCGGCGTTTTTCAGCCCCATCATCCCAATAAACAGGCCGATACCACTGGTGATCCCCACGCGCAGGCTGACGGGGATGTTAGCAATCATCCAGTAACGCACGCGGAAGATGGTCAGCAGCAGCAAACCAACCGCCCCCCAGAAAATCGCGCCCATACCAACCTGCCACGGCAGCCCCATCGCGCCAACCACAACGAACGCAAAGAAGGCGTTCAGGCCCATCGCGGGCGCCAGCGCCACGGGCAGGTTAGCGAACAGCCCCATCAGGATGCTGCCAAACGCGGCAATCAGACAGGTAGTAACAAAGACGGCGCTGGTGTCCATGCCAGCGACGCCGAGAATTTGCGGGTTCACAAAAACGATGTAAACCATCGTCAGGAAGGTGGTGAAACCGGCGATCACTTCGGTGCGTGCCGTCGTGCCATGTTCGCGCAGTTTAAACACGCGTTCCAGCATCCCCTGACCAGAAGTCTGGGTTGTGTGTTGTTGACTCATTATCAATTTCCGAACAAGGAGGGAAAATTCGTCGCTATCCTATACCAAAATGCGACAATAGGGGGCGGTTGTGTGATGTTTTTTTCATTGAATTTGCTTATACGGCAACGATTGCGTCTCACGATCGCGCAGTACGTAAACGTTAAACTCGTAAAAAGGGAAAGGCATGTCCGGAATTGAAGCGGTATTTTTCGACTGTGACGGTACGCTGGTTGACAGTGAAGTTATCTGTTCCCGCGCGTATGTGGCGATGTTCCAGGAATTCGGTATCACCCTCGATCTCGACGAAGTGTTTAAGCGCTTTAAAGGCGTCAAGCTCTACGAAATCATTGATATCATTAATGAGGAACAGGGCGTTTCGCTGGCAATAGCCGACTTAGAACCCGTTTATCGCGCCGAGGTCGCACGCCTTTTCGACGCCGAACTGGAGGTTATTGCCGGTGCAAACGCGCTGCTGGATGCGATGACGGTGCCGATCTGCGTGGTCTCTAACGGGCCAGTAAGCAAAATGCAGCACTCGCTGGGCAAGCTCGGTATGTTGCATCATTTCCCGGAAAAACTGTTCAGCGGCTACGATATTCAACGCTGGAAGCCCGATCCGGCCTTGATGTTACATGCCGCTAAAGCGATGAACGTTAACGTTGAAAACTGTATTCTGGTGGATGATTCATCCGCTGGCGCCCAGTCGGGGATTGATGCGGGAATGGAAGTTTTCTATTTTTGCGCCGATCCGCACAACAAGCCGATCAAACATCCCAAAGTGACGACCTTTACCGATCTGGCGCAGCTGCCCGCTTTGTGGAAAGCGCGTGGGTGGAATATTACGCGTTAAATGAAAACAGGGCGGGTAAGCGCTAAGCGCCACCCGCCTTAAACCTTACTCTTTCGGATCTTTACCCGCCAGCAGCTTGTCCAGTTCGTCACCGCCAACGTGACGAAAATCCTGTCCCTTCACGAAGTAGAAAATGTATTCGCAGATATTCTGGCAACGGTCGCCGATACGCTCAATGGATCGCGCACAGAACAGCGCCGTCAGGACGCTCGGAATGGTACGTGAATCTTCCATCATGTAGGTCATTAGTTGGCGCACAATGCCTTCGTATTCCTGATCGACCTTTTTGTCTTCACGGTAGATACGGACCGCTTCGTCAAGGTCCATGCGCGCAAACGCATCCAGCACGTCGTGCAGCATCTGCACGGTATGGCGGCCCAGTGACTCCAGACTCACCAGCAGAGGCTGGTGCTGCTGAGAGAACTTCTCCAGCGCGGTACGGCAGATTTTGTCCGCCACGTCGCCAATACGCTCCAGCTCGGCGATGGTTTTGATGATCGCCATCACCAGACGCAGGTCGCTCGCCGTCGGCTGGCGCTTGGCAATAATGCGCACGCAGGCCTCGTCGATCGCCACTTCCATCATGTTAACGTGTTTATCGCCGTCGATAACACGTTTCGCCAGTTCGCTGTCCTGGTTATGCATTGCGGTGATCGCATCAGAAAGCTGCTGCTCGACCATGCCGCCCATGGTCATCACCTGGGTGCGAATGCTTTCCAGCTCTGCGTTGAACTGGCCGGAAATGTGTTTATTAAGATTGAGATTGTCCATGGTTTCTCCACATGCACTAAGGCAAATCAACCGTAGCGGCCAGTAATATAATCTTCGGTTTGTTTCTTCGCGGGCTTAGTGAACAGATCGTCCGTGTTACTGAACTCAATCAACTCGCCCAGGTACATAAACGCCGTGTGGTCAGAACAACGCGCAGCCTGCTGCATGTTGTGAGTAACGATCACTACGGTGTAATCCTGCTTCAGCTCGGTGATCAGCTCTTCGATACGCCCGGTTGAGATCGGGTCCAGCGCTGAACACGGCTCATCCAGCAGCAACACTTCCGGGCGAATGGCGATACCGCGCGCAATGCACAGACGCTGCTGCTGACCACCGGAGAGAGAGTACCCGCTCTGGTGAAGTTTATCTTTGGTTTCGTTCCATAATGCGGCCTTGGTCAATGCCCACTGCACGCGCTCGTCCATATCCGCACGGGAGAGTTTCTCAAACAGACGCACGCCAAAGGCGATGTTGTCATAAATCGACATCGGGAACGGCGTTGGTTTCTGGAACACCATCCCCACTTTCGCACGCAGCAGGGCGATATCCTGGGTATTGGTCAGGATGTTGTCGCCATCCAGCAAAATTTCACCTTCCGCACGCTGCTCCGGATAGAGCGAATACATCTTGTTAAAGGTACGCAGCAGCGTGGATTTACCACAGCCAGACGGACCGATGAATGCCGTCACCTGGTTCTTCGCGATATCCAGGTTGATATTCTTCAGGGCATGGAATTTGCCGTAGTAGAAGTTCAAATCACGAACCTGAATCTTACCCGGGGCAGTATCAACCATACTCATTGACTCATTTCCTCATTCGGCGCCGCGATGTGCCGCGCCGTAAAAATTTAACCGTGTTTCTGCTTCGCGAAAATGACGCGCGCCAGAATGTTCAGCAACAGTACGCAAAGGGTGATGATCAGCACCCCGGCCCAGGCCAGTTGCTGCCATTCCGCGAATGGGCTCATCGCAAATTTAAAGATCGTCACCGGCAGGTTGGCGATCGGCTGCATCATGTCCGTGCTCCAGAACTGGTTGGAGAGCGCGGTAAACAGCAGCGGCGCGGTTTCACCGGCAATACGCGCAACAGCCAGCAGCACGCCAGTAATGATCCCGGAAACAGACGCCTTCAGGGTGATCGCCGAAATCATCTTCCATTTCGGCGTGCCCAGCGCGTAAGCGGCTTCTCGCAGGCTGTCCGGCACCAGCTTCAGCATGTTTTCGGTCGTACGGATCACGATTGGCACCTGCAGCAGCGCCAGCGCGATTACGCCAGCCCAGCCGGAGAAGTGCTCCATCTGCGCCACCACGATGGTGTAGACAAACAGACCGACCACAATAGACGGAGCGGAAAGCAGAATGTCGTTAATAAAGCGAATCACTTCAGCCAGCCAGGACTTACGACCATACTCAGCCAGATAAATCCCCGCCATAATGCCCAACGGCGTGCCGAATACAGTCGCCCACAGAATCAGCAGACCGCTACCCGCCAGGGCGTTCGCAAGCCCCCCGCCCGCGGTATTCGGCGGCGGCGTCATTTCGGTGAACAGCGCCAGCGACATCCCGTCGATACCACGCGTAATGGTGGACATCAGGATCCAGATTAACCAGAACAAACCAAACGCCATCGTTGCCATAGAAAGCGTCAGGGCGATACGGTTTTTCACGCGGCGACGCGCCTGCATTTTGCGACGGGACTCTGCCAGCGCAGCGGTATTTTGCATTTCAAGCGTAGCCATTAGCGTGCCCCCTCGTTCTTCGCAAGGCGCATAATCATAAACTTAGACGCGGCCAGTACGATAAAGGTAATCACGAACAGGATCAGGCCCAGTTCCATCAGCGCCGCAACGTGCAGACCGGATTCAGCTTCCGCAAATTCGTTCGCCAGCGCAGAGGTAATGCTGTTGCCAGGCATGTACAGCGACGCGCTGTCGAGCTGGTACGTGTTACCGATAATAAAGGTCACCGCCATGGTTTCACCCAGCGCGCGGCCTAATCCCAGCATAATGCCGCCAATCACCCCATTTTTGGTGAACGGAAGGACGATACGCCAGATAACTTCCCAGGTGGTGCAGCCGATGCCGTAGGCTGACTCTTTCATCATCACCGGGGTTTGTTCAAATACGTCACGCATCACCGCCGCAATGTACGGAATGATCATGATGGCGAGGATCACGCCTGCCGCGAGGATACCGATACCAAACGCCGGGCCGGAGAACAGCGCGCCAACAAACGGAATGTTGGAAAGAATATTGCCGACCGGCTCCTGGAAGTAAGTGGCGAACAGCGGCGCAAAGATAAACAGCCCCCACATGCCGTAAACGATACTGGGGATTGCCGCCAGCAGTTCAATGGCGATACCCAGCGGACGACGCAGCCAGCCGGGTGCCAGTTCCGTCAGAAACAGCGCAATACCGAAGCTCACCGGAACGGCGATCAGCAGTGCGATAAAAGAGGTCACCAGCGTACCGTAGATCGGCACCAGCGCGCCGTAGATATCGTTTGGCGCATCCCATTCTTTGGTCCACAGGAACGAGAAACCAAACTTCTCAATGCTCGGCCAGGAGGAGATGATCAGAGAGACAATAATGCCACCCAACATCAATAGCACAATCAGCGCAGCCAGTTTTACCAGCGCGCTGAAGATCATGTCACCCTTTTTACCCGGTGGGTTAAAAGCAGGCTTGGTTGCAGCCATAAATCACTCTTTAAGTTTGGGCCAGGAAGCGCGTATTTTATCGTGCTTCCTGGCTAACGTAATGCCATACCCTAAATAATTCGAGCTGCAGCCAATACCGCTGCGGCTCACAATATGCGGGTATTTAGTACAGCGCTTTACCGCTGCTGTCCTTCACGTTGGTCTTCCATGCAGCACGAATCTGCTCAACCACGCTGTCTGGCAGGCTGGCGTAGTCCAGGTCGTTCGCCTGTTTGCCGCCATTTTTGTAAGCCCAGTCGAAGAACTTCAACACTTCTGCGCCCTGCTCAGGTTTCTTCTGCTCTTTATGGACCAGGATGAAGGTGGTGGACGTGATTGGCCACGCATCGTCACCTTTCTGGTTCGTCAGATCCTGAGCGAAAGATTTGCTCCAGTCTGCGCCTTTGGCCGCGTTGGAGAAGCTCTCTTCCGTCGGGCTAACCGGTTTGCCATCGGCAGAAATCAGCTTGGTGTATGCCAGGTTGTTTTGCTTCGCGTAAGCGTACTCAACGTAACCAATAGAGCCCGGCAGACGCTGTACAAATGCGGCGATACCGTCGTTACCTTTACCGCCCAGACCGGTCGGCCAGTTCACGGTAGAGCCAGAACCCACTTTGGTTTTCCACTCTTCGTTCACTTTCGCCAGGTAGCTGGTAAAGACGAAGGAAGTACCGGAACCGTCAGCACGACGAACCACGGCGATATTCTGCGAAGGCAGTTTCAGACCCGGGTTCAGTTTGGTGATGGCTTCGTCATCCCACTTCTTGATTTTACCCAGGTAGATATCGCCCAGGGTTTTACCATCCAGTACCAGTTCACCCGATTTCAGACCCGGAATGTTTACCGCCAGCACCACGCCGCCGATCACGGTCGGGAACTGGAACAGACCTTCCTGGTTCAGTTTTTCGTCAGACAACGGCGCATCAGAAGCACCGAAATCAACGGTATTTGCTGTGATTTGTTTAACACCACCGGAGGAGCCGATACCCTGGTAGTTAACCTTACTACCGGTCTCTTTCTGATAAGTATCGGCCCATTTGGCATACACCGGCGCAGGAAAAGTTGCACCTGCGCCTGTCAGGCTTGCTGCTGCGAATACAGAGAAAGCGCTCATGGATAAGGTCGCGGCGACAACAGTTGCGACAGTGGTACGCATAACTTTCATAATGTCTCCTGCAAGATTTTCGTAAATCATTGTTAAGTGGCTACGATGAGCAAAATAGGACAAACAGGTGACAGTTAAATGTACGAAATATGACAGTTTTATGACAATGAAAATTTCACATAAAGCCAGTTAATTTAACCAATATATTTCAGTAAGTTAGCCATTAACATGACAGTCTGTTTTCAGAAAAAATTTCTTTCTGTGACACTGAAAAAAATAGCTGAAGATGACGATTTGTCACAGTTAAACGGCAGGAGAATTGATGAAAAACAGAACAATGAAGAAAAAAAGCCCCGCTTTCGCGAGGCCTTCTGGTTTTACTCTACGGTAACCGATTTTGCCAGGTTACGCGGCTGGTCCACGTCGGTGCCTTTAATCAGCGCCACGTGATATGCCAGCAGTTGCAGCGGAACGGTGTAGAAGATAGGGGCGATCACCTCTTCGACATGCGGCATCTCGATAATGTGCATGTTGTCGCTGCTGACAAAGCCCGCATCCTGATCGGCGAAAACATACAATTGGCCGCCACGCGCCCGGACTTCTTCGATGTTGGATTTCAGTTTTTCCAGCAGTTCGTTGTTCGGAGCCACCACAATAACCGGCATGTCCGCGTCAATCAGCGCCAGCGGACCGTGCTTCAGTTCGCCTGCCGCGTACGCTTCCGCATGGATATAAGAGATCTCTTTCAGCTTCAGCGCGCCTTCCAGCGCAATCGGATACTGATCGCCGCGCCCCAGGAATAACGCGTGATGCTTGTCAGAGAAGTCTTCTGCCAGCGCTTCAATGCGTTTGTCCTGCGACAACATCTGCTCAATGCGGCTCGGCAGCGCCTGCAGGCCGTGCACGATGTTATGCTCAATAGCGGCATCCAGTCCCTTCAGACGCGCCAGTTTCGCCACCAGCATCAGCAGAACGGTCAACTGCGTGGTAAACGCTTTGGTCGACGCCACGCCAATTTCAGTACCGGCATTGGTCATCATCGCCAGATCCGATTCACGTACCAGCGATGACCCCGGCACGTTACAGATAGCGAGCGAGCCCAGATAGCCCAGCTCTTTCGACAGGCGCAGGCCAGCCAGCGTGTCCGCCGTTTCGCCCGACTGCGACAGGGTGATCATCAGGCTGTTGCGACGTACGGCGGATTTGCGATAGCGGAACTCTGAGGCAATTTCGACATCGCAAGGAATGCCTGCCAGCGATTCAAACCAGTAACGAGAAACCATCCCGGAGTTGTAAGATGTGCCGCAGGCGATGATCTGAATGTGCTCAACCTGCGCCAGCAGTTCGTTGGCTTTCGGTCCCAGCTCGCTCAGATCCACTTCACCGTGACTGATACGTCCGGTAAGGGTGTTCTTGATCGCATTCGGCTGTTCGTAGATCTCTTTCTGCATGTAATGGCGGTAGATACCTTTATCACCCGCGTCATATTGCAGACTGGATTCGATATCCTGGCGCTGCACATCCGCACCGGTTTTATCAAAAATAGCGACGCTACGACGCGTCACTTCCGCGATATCGCCTTCTTCAAGGAAGATAAAGCGGCGAGTCACGGGCAGCAGCGCCAGCTGATCAGAGGCGATGAAGTTTTCGCCCATTCCCAGTCCGATCACCAGCGGGCTACCCGAGCGTGCCGCCAGCAGCGTATCCGGCTGGCGGGTATCCATGATTACTGTGCCGTATGCGCCGCGCAGTTGCGGGATCGCCCGCAGGACCGCTTCCCGCAGCGTACCGCCCTGTTCCAGCTCCCAGTGCACTAAGTGAGCAATCACTTCGGTGTCGGTTTCAGAAACGAAGGTGTAGCCGCGCGCTTTCAGCGTTTCGCGCAGCGGTTCATGGTTTTCAATGATGCCGTTATGCACCACCACAATGTGTTCAGAAACATGCGGATGCGCGTTTGCTTCTGAAGGTTCGCCGTGCGTTGCCCAACGGGTGTGAGCGATGCCGGTACCGCCATGCAGCGGGTGTTCTTCCGCAGCCTGCGCCAGCATTTGCACTTTACCCAGACGACGCAGACGGGTCATATGACCTTCCGCATCCACTACCGCCAGACCCGCAGAATCATAACCACGGTATTCCAGACGACGTAAACCTTCGAGAAGGATTTCAGCTACATCACGCTGCGCGATTGCGCCAACAATTCCACACATATTTTTTTGATTCCGAATCCAGGCATTATGCCTCTCGTTGTCTTTCGACCTGTATTTATCCTTCGTCTTTCACGCCGTGGCTGTGCTGGCCGCACGCTTTCGCCATGGTCACTTACTCAGATAAGCTCCCATTGACTCATTCGCTTGCCGCTTTGCCACAATGCGAAATCCTTAAGATAAAACCCGTCTTTCCGGGCGCCCCGAGCCTTGTAGAGAGTGGGGTTATTTTTATGGGTACTGCATGTTGGCGGGCGATATATTTTTATCGCCTCATCCCGTGTCTGCCGGATATCGCTAACGCTTATCTGGCCGACAAAATCACTTTTTCTTCACCGGACGCTGCCAGCCTTGCTTATGAACCTGCGGCACGCGGCTCAGCACCAGCTCGTTATCCGCGATATCACGCGTCACGGTCGTTCCTGCGGCGATGGTCGCTCCTTTGCCTACGCTCACCGGCGCCACCAGCTGCGTGTCAGAACCGACAAAGACATCGTCGCCAATGATAGTTTTAAATTTGTTCGCGCCATCGTAGTTGCAGGTAATCGTCCCCGCGCCGATATTCACATTGTCGCCAATTTCCGCATCGCCCAGATAGGTCAAATGACCCGCTTTAGAGCCTTTGCCCAGACGCGCTTTTTTCATTTCAACAAAGTTACCCACATGCGCGCCTTCCAGCAGCTCCGCTCCTGGACGCAGACGTGCGAAGGGGCCAATGGTGCAGGCCGCTTCCAGATGCGCATCTTCCACCACGCTGTAGGGACTGATTTCGCAGTCATCGCCAATAACGCTGTTTTTAATCACACAGCCCGCGCCAATCTTCACGCGATGACCTAACGTCACATTCCCTTCGATGATAACGTTAGTATCAATTTCAACATCGCGCCCATGATTAAGGGCGCCGCGCAGATCGAAACGCGCCGGGTCACGTAACATCACGCCTGCCAGCAGCAGCTTTTCCGCCTGCTCGGACTGGTAAATACGCTCAAGTCGGGAAAGCTGCAGACGGTTGTTCACACCGTCGGTTTCACTGATGCGAGCCGGGTGCACGGCGGCGATTTCACGCCCTTCCTGGTACGCCATCGCAATAATATCGGTGATGTAGTACTCACCCTGCGCATTGTTATTGTTCAGTTTCGCCAGCCAGCGCTTCATGTCCGCGCCGTTAGCAATCAGGATACCGGTATTGATTTCCTGGATCTGACGCTGTTCATCGGTGGCGTCTTTATGTTCAACAATGCCGGTAACCTGACCGTTCTCACGCGTAATGCGCCCGTAACCGCTTGGGTCATCCAGTTTAACCGTGAGCAGGCCAATGCCGCCCTGCGGTTTGGCGTCGCGCAGTCGGGTCAGCGTTTCAACGGAGATCAGCGGCACGTCGCCGTAGAGCATTAAAATGTCTTCGTCATCACTAAAGAAGGGCGCGGCCTGTTGCATCGCATGGCCGGTTCCCAGCTGTTCAGCCTGGAGTACCCAGTTAAGATTGTCATTTTTCAGCGTCTTTTTAAGCAGATCGCCACCGTGTCCATAGACCAGGTGAACCTGAGAAGCGCCTAATTCATTCGCCGCATCAATGACATGCTGGACCATCGCTTTACCGGCAAGGGTATGCAGCACTTTAGGAAGATCGGAATACATACGTGTGCCTTTGCCTGCGGCAAGGATCACTACGCTCATAGCTTTGTTCAACATACGCGTCCTGACTGTAATTTGAGAACGAATTTATACCGTTTCACTTTGAAAATACTACATTTTTTTCAGCGTGAAATGGGAAGAAGATAAAACGCTCATTATCGGACTTTCTCCGACGGCGAGAGCGACATTTTCGACCATTGACGCGGTTTTTGTCTTGTGAAAAGTCGCGTCGAACCTTGATTAAAGCGTTAGCACGATGTTTTTGCTATTTTTTTGAGACATAAAGAAAGATCGCGCCTGACGCCTGTTTCCCAGGCAAAAAAAAACCAGCCTGCAAAGAGACTGGTTTTTATGCTTTCAAGCCGGTGTTACATCGCTTTTTTGGTCAACTCGATAACGCGCAGTTTAGCGATCGCTTTGGCCAGTTCCGCAGACGCCTGAGCGTAATCCACGTCACCATGAGAGCTCTTAATGTGCTCCTCAGCCTTACGCTTCGCTTCCAGAGCTCGCGCTTCGTCGAGATCCTGGCCGCGAATCGCGGTATCAGCCAGAACGGTCACGCTACCCGGTTGCACTTCAAGAATGCCGCCGGACAGATAGATAAACTCTTCATGACCGTGCTGTTTAACGATGCGAATCATACCAGGCTTAATGGCGGTGAGCAGCGGGGCGTGACCCGGGTAAATACCCAGTTCACCTTCACTACCCGTTACCTGGATTTTCTCGACCAGACCAGAGAACATTTGTTGCTCTGCGCTGACGACGTCCAGGTGGTAAGTCATTGCCATATCACCCTCCGATTAAGGCGTTAAAGTTTTTTGGCTTTTTCCACGGCTTCGTCGATGGAACCGACCATGTAGAACGCCTGCTCCGGCAGGTGATCGTATTCGCCTTCCATGATGCCTTTAAAGCCACGGATGGTGTCTTTCAGAGAAACGTATTTACCCGGAGAACCGGTGAATACTTCCGCCACGAAGAACGGCTGGGACAGGAAGCGCTGGATCTTACGTGCGCGAGCTACCACCAGTTTGTCTTCTTCAGACAGTTCATCCATACCCAGGATGGCGATGATGTCTTTCAGTTCCTGGTAACGTTGCAGGATAGACTGGACGCCGCGCGCGGTGTCGTAGTGCTCCTGACCAACCACCAGCGGGTCCAGCTGACGGCTGGTGGAGTCCAGCGGGTCAACGGCCGGGTAGATACCCAGAGACGCGATCTGACGGCTCAGTACCACGGTTGCATCTAAGTGCGCAAAGGTGGTGGCTGGTGATGGGTCAGTCAAGTCATCCGCCGGTACGTATACCGCCTGAACGGAGGTGATAGAACCGGTTTTGGTTGAGGTGATACGTTCCTGCAGAACACCCATCTCTTCCGCCAGAGTCGGCTGATAACCTACCGCTGAAGGCATACGACCCAGCAGTGCGGATACTTCCGTACCGGCCAGGGTGTAACGATAGATGTTATCGACGAACAGCAGAACGTCACGACCTTCGTCACGGAACTTCTCAGCCATGGTCAGACCGGTCAGTGCGACGCGCAGACGGTTTCCCGGCGGCTCGTTCATCTGGCCGTACACCAGGGATACTTTGTCAATAACGTTGGAGTCGGTCATTTCGTGGTAGAAGTCGTTACCCTCACGAGTACGTTCACCCACGCCCGCAAACACAGAGTAACCGGAGTGCTCGATCGCGATGTTACGGATCAGCTCCATCATGTTTACGGTTTTACCTACGCCCGCACCACCGAACAGACCGACTTTACCGCCCTTCGCGAACGGACACATCAGGTCGATAACTTTGATGCCGGTTTCCAGCAGTTCCTGAGAGTTAGACAACTCTTCATAGGACGGCGCGGCACGGTGGATAGCCCAACGCTCTTCTTCACCGATATCGCCTTTCATGTCTACTGGTTCGCCCAGTACGTTCATGATACGACCCAGCGTTGCTTTACCTACCGGGACTTCGATCGGGTGCTCAAGGTCTTTTACTTCCAGACCACGACGCAGACCGTCGGAAGAACCCATGGCGATGGTACGTACAATACCGCCACCGAGCTGCTGCTGAACTTCCAGCACCAGACGCTCATTACCATTCTGTACCTCAAGGGCGTCGTACACGCGCGGTACGGCATCCTGAGGGAACTCGACGTCAACTACGGCGCCGATTACCTGGACAATTTTTCCAGTAGCCATCTTGAATCCTCTACGAAATAACCTGGTTAAACCGCGGCGGCCCCCGAGACGATCTCGGTGAGTTCCTGAGTAATGCTGGCCTGACGAGCTTTGTTGTATACCAACTGCAGCTCTTTAATCAGGCTGCCGCCATTGTCGGTCGCGGCTTTCATCGCCACCATACGGGCGGCCTGCTCGCTGGCCAGGTTTTCTACCACGCCCTGATAAACCTGAGATTCCACATAACGACGCAGGAGGGTATCCAGCAGCGCTTTCGGGTCTGGTTCGTACAGGTAATCCCAGGCTTTACGTTTCAGTTCATCATCTTCTGAAGCCGGTAACGGCAGCATCTGAGTGATGGTTGGAACCTGAGACATGGTGTTAATAAATTTGTTGCTGACAATGTACAGCTTGTCCAGACGGCCTTCGTCGTAGGCCTGCAACATCACTTTAACCGGGCCGATCAGTTCGGACAGGGAAGGGTTATCCCCCATGCCCGTTACCTGGGCGACAACGTTGCCGCCAACGGAGTTAAAGAAAGACACGCCTTTTGAGCCGATCATTGCGAGGTCGCACTGAACGCCTTTATCGGACCATGCTTTCATATCCGCCAGCAGTTTTTTGAACAGGTTAATGTTCAAGCCGCCGCACAGACCACGGTCGGTCGACACCACCAGGTAGCCCACGCGCTTAACGTCGCGTTCTTCCAGATAGGGGTGCTTATATTCCAGATTACCGTTCGCAAGGTGACCAATCACTTTGCGCATGGTATCTGCATAAGGACGGCTGGCCGCCATGCGATCCTGCGATTTACGCATTTTGGAAGCGGCGACCATTTCCATCGCTTTAGTGATCTTTTGCGTGTTCTGGACGCTTGCGATCTTACTACGTATCTCTTTTGCGCCGGCCATGAGCTTCTCCTCAATGCCTTGCGGCCCGCCTTAAGGCAGGCCACCAGACGTTACCAGGATTGGGTTGCTTTGAAGGAATCGAGGATGCCTTTCAGCTTGCCTTCGATTTCGTCGTTATAGCCACCGGACTGGTTGATCTCTTGCATCAACGGAGCGTGATCACGGTCGACGTAAGCCAGCAGAGCGGCTTCGAAGCTACCGATTTTCGCCAGTTCTACATCCGCCAGATAACCACGTTCTGCCGCGAACAGAACCAGAGACTGCTGCGCAACGGACATCGGCGCATACTGTTTCTGTTTCAGCAGTTCGGTCACTTTCTGACCGTGGTCAAGCTGTTTACGGGTTGCATCGTCAAGGTCAGAGGCGAACTGGGAGAATGCTGCCAGTTCACGATACTGCGCCAGCGCGGTACGGATACCACCGGACAGTTTCTTCATGATCTTGGTCTGCGCTGCGCCACCTACACGGGATACGGAGATACCGGGGTTAACCGCAGGACGAATACCGGCGTTAAACAGGTTGGTTTCCAGGAAGATCTGACCATCGGTAATGGAGATTACGTTGGTCGGAACGAACGCGGAAACGTCACCTGCCTGCGTTTCGATAATCGGCAGCGCGGTCAGAGAACCGGTTTTCCCTTTCACTTCACCTTTGGTGAAGGCTTCAACGTATTCGGCGTTAACACGCGCAGCACGTTCCAGCAGACGGGAGTGGAGGTAGAATACGTCGCCCGGGAATGCTTCACGTCCAGGCGGACGACGGAGCAGCAGGGAGATCTGACGATAAGCAACAGCCTGTTTGGACAGGTCATCATAGATGATCAGCGCATCTTCGCCGCGGTCACGGAAGTATTCGCCCATTGCGCAACCGGCATACGGCGCCAGGTATTGCAGTGCGGCAGATTCAGACGCGGTCGCGACCACCACGATGGTGTTGGACAGCGCGCCGTGTTCTTCCAGTTTGCGCACCACGTTAGAGATGGTGGAGGCTTTCTGGCCGATAGCGACGTAAACACACTTGATGCCGGAATCACGCTGGTTGATGATGGCGTCGATTGCCAGCGCGGTTTTACCGGTCTGACGGTCGCCGATGATCAATTCACGCTGACCACGACCGATTGGGATCATGGCGTCAACGGATTTATAACCGGTCTGTACCGGCTGATCGACGGACTGACGTTCGATAACGCCCGGCGCGATAGCTTCAACAGCAGAGAAGCCGTCGTGCTCAACCGGACCTTTACCGTCGATTGGCGCACCCAGGGTGTTAACCACACGGCCCAGCAGGCCACGGCCTACCGGAACTTCCAGGATACGACCCGTACATTTCACCTTCATGCCTTCAGCGAGGTCAGCGTACGGACCCATCACCACCGCACCCACGGAGTCGCGCTCCAGGTTCAATGCGATAGCGTAACGGTTACCCGGCAGGGAGATCATTTCACCCTGCATACAATCGGCCAGGCCGTGAATACGGATAACACCGTCACTTACAGAAACAATAGTACCTTCGTTGTGAGCTTCACTCACAACATTGAACTGAGCAATGCGCTGCTTGATCAGTTCGCTGATTTCGGTGGAATTCAGTTGCATGCTCCAGTCCCCTTAAGACTGCAAGACGTCTGCAAGGCGCTCAAGACGGCCGCGTACGCTGCCATCTATGACCATATCACCCGAGCGGATGATTACGCCTGCCATTACAGACTTATCGATTTTGCAATTCAGCTTAACTTTGCGTGACAGACGTTTTTCCATCGCAGCGCTAATCTTCGCAAGCTGTTCTTCACTCAGTGCGGTCGCGGACGTGACTTCTACCTCAGAGATAGACTCACTCGCGGCGCGCAGGTGAATGAACTGCTCAAGAACATCCGGGAGCGCGTTCAGACGGTTATTCTCAGCCATGACCCGAATCAGGTTCTGACCGTTTTCGTCCAGTTGCTCACCGCATACTGCGATAAACGACTCAGCGAGCGTTTCCGGCGCCAGCGCGCCAGAGAGAAGCTCAGCCATTTGTTCGTTTTTCGTTACCTCGGCGGCAAACGCCAGCATGTCCTGCCAGCGCTCTACACTTTGGTGTTCGACGGCAAAGTCAAAAGCTGCTTTGGCGTAGGGGCGAGCTACCGTAACAAATTCAGACATCAGCCCCTCCCTCCTTACAGTTCAGCGACAAGTTTATCCACGATGTCGCTGTTAGCAGCTTCATCCACGGAACGTTCGATGATCTTCTCGGCGCCAGCAACAGCCAGGATAGCAACTTGCTTACGCAGCTCTTCACGGGCACGTTTACGCTCGGCTTCAATTTCCGCCTGCGCCTGGGCCACGATTTTAGTACGTTCCTGCTCTGCTTCCGTTTTGGCTTCGTCCAGGATCTGAGCGCGGCGTTTGTTCGCCTGCTCGATGATTACCTGAGCTTCCGCCTTCGCTTTTTTCAGCTGGTCGGTCGCGCTGGCCTTTGCAAGGTCAAGATCCTTATGTGCTCGTTCTGCAGAAGCAAGGCCGTCAGCAATTTCTTTTTGACGCTTCTCGATGGCAGCCATTAACGGCGGCCATACGTACTTCATGCAGAACAGAACGAACAGGACAAACGCGATGGCCTGGCCGAGGATTGTTGCGTTAAGATTCACAGCACAATGCCTCTATCTAGTTAACGTTCTGATATTGCTCTTAATTCAAGCAACGCTTACTACGCGACAGCGAACATCACGTACAGACCCAGACCTACAGCGATCATCGGGATAGCATCCACCAGACCCATAACGATAAAGAACTGAGTACGCAGCAGAGGAATCAGATCAGGTTGACGCGCTGCGCCTTCCAGGAATTTACCCCCGAGGATGCCGATACCGATCGCAGCACCGATTGCCGCCAGACCCATCATCACAGCGGCAGCCATGTACAGCAGATCCATATTCAGGTTTTCCATGACAGTCTCCAGTTTGTTTCAGTTAAAACGTAGTAGTGTTGGTAAATTAATGCTCTTCAGACGCCATCGACAGATAGACGATCGTCAGAACCATGAAGATGAAGGCTTGCAGCGTAATAATCAGGATGTGGAAAATGGCCCACGGCACATTCAGGATCCACTGTGACCACCACGGCAACAGACCAGCAATCAGAATGAAAATCAGCTCACCGGCATACATGTTGCCGAACAGTCGCAGACCGAGAGAAACCGGTTTGGACAGCAGACTTACCCCTTCAAGGATTAAGTTGACAGGGATGAACGCCCAGTGATTGAACGGCTGCAGCGTCAACTCTTTCGTGAAGCCGCCGATGCCTTTCATTTTGATGCTGTAGAACAGAATGAGGATAAATACGCCGAGCGCCATAGACAGGGTGATGTTCACGTCAGCAGACGGGACCACACGCAGTGCCGGCAGACCGAGCCAGTGCTCCGCGATGTACGGCAGCAGGTCGATAGGCAGTAAGTCCATCAGGTTCATCAGGAATACCCAGACGAAGATCGTCAGGGCCAGCGGCGCAATCAGCTTGCTTTTGCCATGGTACATGTCTTTCACGCTACCATGCACAAAGCCGATCACCAGCTCAATCGCGGTCTGAAACTTGCCTGGTACGCCGCTGGTTGCCTTCTTGGCCACGCTACGGAACATAAGCAGGAACAACAGACCCAGCACCACCGAGAAAAACATGGAGTCAATATTGAGCGTCCAGAAGGTGGCTGGGGGGTTATGCGGATCCACCAGCGAGAATGTACGCAGGTCCAGCTGAAGGTTGTTCAGGTGGTGTCCTATGTAATCCTGCGGCGTCATATTTTCTGAAGCCATGATGCCTTTTACCCTTTGTTGTTAATTACAGCCGGCGCCAGTATCTGAACCACCAGCACCAAAACCCACGTAACGATCAGCGGCAAAAAAACCGCCTTCAAAACCGCCAGCGCCACCACCAGCAATATCAACATCGCTAACACCTTGAAGGCTTCACCGAAGGCGAACGTCCAGGCCACTCGGCCCTTAGCAGGTGTATGCGCCTGGTGACGCCAGGCAAATATCATAAACAACACGTTAGGCAGAAAGACTGCCATACCTCCGCAAAATGCGGAAGTGCCCCAGAAGGGGTCTTTGAGGCTGAACAGCAATCCACTTGCCACTACCGCCAGAAACTGAATGAACAGAAGCTTACGAGCAACGTTTCGACTCAAGAGCGACACAGACATCACGTTTTTAACTCCTGCTCCCTACGAGGTATGCCGCGTGTCGTATAAAACGTTCTTTAAGGCTTAGAGTCAAGCATCAAAAAGCGGACAAATTATACGGTGCGCCCTCGTGATTTCAAACAATAAGTAGCTAAAAGGTGAATAAATGTTTAAATATTTTTCGACAGGCCACATTTATTACTTTTTGCCAAACTGTGAACGTTCAAGCAAAACTGCAAATGCCGCGTAAACACTGGCGATAAAGCGTGCTTCAGATCACATATTGAGCATATTCGCCCCGACGCCATATATTTACTTGGCAAATGATGCCATTTCAACTTTCTGATATTTAAGCCTAAATTTACTCACTGTTTTAAAAACGGCAGCTTACACCTCGAAAACCTACCATTGACATTTTTAATAAAAACTTAACATGCCATTTTAATTGGTAGCCTCGATTTTTAGCAGGCTGATATTTTCCATGTTGACTAATTTTGTCTTTACCAAAAAAAGCCACGTTACCCAAGTGCTAACAGTCAGTGAAGATGGCGTTAAGCATACTCCGTTTTCGCGCTCCAAATGACGCCGCCTGTTAACACGCAACAGGGCCATTTTTCTTTAATTTTTTTGATAAAAATTAAATTTTATTTGGCTTAATCACCACCAGATGACGCTCGCCTTCCAGCTGCGGCACCGCCAGTTTGACAATGGAATCAACCTGGAACGGCGCAGGCAACGCGGCGATTTCATCCTCTGGCAGGAGCCCCTTCAACGCATAGAAACGGCCATTCTCGCCAGGCAAATGGCGACACCAGCTCACCATGTCATTGAGTGAGGCGAACGCGCGACTGATCACCCCGTCAAACGGCGGTTCAGCGGGGAAATCTTCAACGCGGCTCTGGACCGGGGAGATATTTTTGAGCGCAAGCTCATGCTGTACCTGGCGCAGGAAACGGACCCGCTTCCCCAGGCTGTCGAGCAGGGTGAAATGTGATTCAGGACGGACGATGGACAACGGAATACCCGGCAGCCCAGGGCCTGTCCCCACATCGATAAAACGCTCGCCCTGCAAATGCGGCGCAACCACAATGCTGTCGAGAATATGACGGACCAGCATCTCGTTAGGATCGCGCACAGAGGTCAGGTTGTAGGCTTTGTTCCATTTATGCAGCATATCGACATACGCAATCAGCTGATTTTTCTGGTGATCGGTAAGCGAAATGCCAGCGTCAGCCAGCAGGCGAGAGAGTTTATTGAGCACGGTGATTACCTGTTGAGATGCTTACGTGGCGGGTGGCACCTGGCTAACCCGCCCTACGGGTTTGTAGGCCCGGTAAGCGTAGCACCACCGGGCGTTTTTCAAAACGTTATGCGCTGCGGCGCAGCATTCCCTGTTTTTTCAGCCATACCAACAGGATGGAGATCGCCGCCGGCGTCACGCCAGAAATGCGCGAAGCCTGACCGATAGAGACCGGTTTGTGATCGTTAAGCTTGGCGATCACTTCGTTCGACAGCCCGGAGACCTGACGGTAATCCAGCGTCGCAGGCAGCAGCGTGTTCTCGTTGCGCAGTTGTTTTTCGATCTCATCCTGCTGACGGGCGATATACCCTTCATATTTCACCTGAATTTCAACCTGCTCAGCGGCCTGAACATCGTCAAGCGCAGGCGCAAACGGCGTCAGCGCGGTAAGCTGTTGGTAGGTCATTTCCGGGCGGCGCAGCAGGTCTTCACCACTGGCTTCACGGGAGAGCGGCGCGGTCAGGTGAGCGTTGACTTCGTCTGCGGTTTCCGCTGTCGGCGTTACCCAGGCGGATTTCAGGCGCTGGCGTTCACGCTCAATATTTTCCAGCTTCTCGTTAAAACGCGACCAGCGTTCATCATCCACCAGCCCCAGCTCACGGCCCATTTCGGTCAGGCGCAGGTCGGCGTTGTCTTCACGCAGCATCAGGCGGTATTCCGCACGAGAAGTAAACATGCGGTACGGCTCTTTGGTACCCAGCGTACACAGATCGTCCACCAGCACGCCGAGGTAGGCCTGAGAACGCGCAGGCGCCCAGCCCTCTTTGTCAGCAGACATACGAGCCGCGTTAAGACCTGCAAGCAAACCTTGCGCAGCCGCTTCTTCGTAGCCGGTGGTACCGTTGATTTGGCCCGCAAAAAACAGCCCCTGGATGAATTTACTTTCCAGCGTCGGTTTCAGGTCACGCGGATCGAAGAAGTCATATTCAATGGCGTAACCCGGACGGACGATTTTGGCATTTTCCATGCCCTGCATTGAGCGAACAATTTGCATCTGCACATCAAACGGCAGGCTGGTGGAGATGCCGTTCGGGTAAATCTCGTTGGAGGTCAGTCCTTCAGGTTCGAGGAAGATCTGATGCTGATTACGATCGGCGAAGCGCATAACCTTGTCTTCGATCGACGGGCAGTAACGCGGGCCGATCCCTTCGATCACGCCAGCGTACATTGGGCTACGATCGAGGTTATTACGGATCACATCATGGGTTTTCTCGTTGGTGTGGGTGATGTAGCACGGCACCTGCTGCGGATGTTGCGCCGCATTGCCCATAAACGAGAAGACTGGCATCGGGTTGTCGCCATGCTGCTGCGCCAGCACGCTGAAATCAATGGTGCGCGCATCAATACGTGGCGGTGTGCCGGTTTTGAGACGGCTCACGCGCAGCGGCAGTTCCCGCAGGCGGCGGGAAAGGGGGATAGACGGCGGATCGCCCGCACGGCCACCGCTGTAGTTATCCAGACCAATATGTATTTTGCCGTCAAGGAACGTTCCGACGGTGAGAACGACCGCTTTCGCACGGAATTTAAGCCCCATTTGGGTTACTGCGCCAACCACACGATCGTTTTCGACAATCAGATCTTCAACCGCTTGCTGGAAGATCATCAGGTTCGGTTGGTTCTCCAGCGCCGTTCGCACCGCCTGCCGATACAGCACGCGATCCGCCTGGGCGCGCGTGGCGCGAACCGCGGGCCCTTTGCTGGCGTTTAGTATCCTAAACTGAATACCCGCCTGGTCGATCGCTTTTGCCATCAACCCCCCGAGCGCATCCACTTCTTTTACCAGGTGTCCCTTTCCAATACCGCCAATCGCCGGGTTGCAGCTCATCTGCCCCAGCGTGTCGATATTGTGTGTCAAAAGCAGGGTTTGTTGACCCATACGCGCTGCGGCCATCGCGGCCTCAGTGCCTGCATGACCCCCGCCAATGATAATGACGTCAAAAGGATCCGGATAAAACATGGTAATTGCCTCGCATAACGCGGTATGAAAATGGATTGAAGCCCGGGCGGTGGATTCTACTCAACTTTAGCCGATGGAGAAAGTCCCGGGATCCTGGGTATTAAAAAGAAGATCTTTTTATTTAGAGATCTGTTCTATTGTGATCTCTTATTAGGATCGCGCCAGGCTGTGGATAAGCCGGATCCCGCCAGTAAGATCAATGGCCTGGTAAGGATCATTAGCTGTGAATGATCGGTGATCCTGGTCCGTATAAGCTGGGATCAGAATGAAGGGTTATGCACAACTCAAAAACTGAACAACGGTTATTCTTTGGATAACTACCGGTTGATCCAAGCTTCCTGACAGAGTTATCCACACTCGATCGCATGATCTTTACACTTATTTGAGTAAATTAATCCACGATCCCAGCCAGGCTTCCGCTGGATCTTCCGGTATGTCGTGATCGAGAATGTTGATCTTCAGCGTTTCGCCAAGCTGTTTTGCTCCTGCGCCCTTCATTTCTGTTTCTATCTTTTCGATTGCGCCACAGAAAGTGTCATATTCGCGGCTACCGATGCCCACTGCGCCAAAACGAACCTGTGAGAGATCGGGGGTCTGCGCCTGAAGATCGTCATAGAAAGGCACCAGGTTGTCCGGAATGTCCCCTGCGCCATGTGTGGAACTGATTATCAGCCAGATCCCGGAGAGCGAGAGATCCTCTAACAGCGGGCCGTGCAGGGTTTCGGTTGAAAAACCGGCGTCTTCCAGCTTTTCTGCCAGGTGTTCCGCTACGTATTCCGCACCGCCAAGGGTGCTGCCGCTGATAAGGGTAATATCTGCCATGGATCGCTCGCTCATCTAAAGAGGCGGGTATTGTACGCTGTGAGCGAGCTGGGATCTACCTGTGGAAAAATGTGGGATTAAAAAAGCCGTTCATGGCTTGATGGTGCGCATAATCGGGTTCTGCAAGACGATCAGCGTTTCGGTGGACTGAATTTCATCAATTGTTTGGATCTTGTTGATAAGTACATGCTGGAGCGCGTCGATCGATTTGCACATGACCTTTATAAAGATGCTGTAGTGCCCGGTGGTGTAATACGCTTCAGTGACCTCATCAAGACTTTCCAGCCTGGCCAGCGCAGAGGGATAGTCTTTCGCGCTTTTAAGGATAATGCCGATGAAGCAGCCAACGTCATAACCCAACTGCTTAGGACTGACATCGATGCGTGCGCCGGTGATGATCCCTGCCTGCTTCATCTTTTCTACACGTACGTGAATGGTCCCGGGACTTACGCCAAACTGTTTTGCCAGTTCGGCGTAGGCGGTGCGAGCGTTTTCCATTAAAGCGTCGAGGATGCCGCGGTCCAGATTGTCGATCTGATAATTTTCCATAGGTTTTTCTTATGTTGATTAATGATTCACTCTATTTTAGACCTGATTTTTATCGAATTAAAATCGACAACGGCTTTTTGTTTGTGGATTATTGAATAATGACCGCATTCTGTTGCTTAATCAGAGGCAACAGGACGCAGGAGTAAATACAATGAAAACCGCTTATATCGCCAAACAACGTCAAATTAGCTTCGTGAAATCGCACTTCTCTCGCCAGTTGGAAGAGCGTCTGGGTCTGATTGAAGTCCAGGCGCCGATTCTCAGCCGGGTTGGTGATGGCACGCAGGATAACTTGTCAGGCTGTGAAAAAGCGGTACAGGTTAAAGTGAAGGCGTTGCCTGAAGCCCAGTTCGAAGTGGTGCATTCACTGGCCAAGTGGAAACGTCAGACACTGGGACAACACGACTTCAGCGCGGGCGAAGGGCTGTACACGCACATGAAAGCGCTGCGCCCGGATGAAGACCGACTTTCCCCGCTTCACTCGGTCTATGTCGATCAGTGGGACTGGGAGCGCGTCATGGGTGACGGCGAGCGTCAATTCTCCACCCTGAAAAGCACGGTAGAGGCGATCTGGGCAGGGATTAAGACGACCGAAGCCGCCGTAAGCAAAGAGTTTGGTCTGGCGCCGTTCCTGCCGGATCAGATCCAGTTTATTCACAGCCAGGAATTGCTGGCGCGTTACCCGGATCTCGATGCCAAAGGCCGCGAGCGGGCGATCGCCAAAGAACTGGGCGCAGTATTTCTGGTCGGCATTGGCGGGAAACTGAGCGACGGTCATCGTCACGACGTTCGCGCCCCGGATTACGACGACTGGAGTTCCGATTCCGATCTGGGCTATGCCGGTCTGAACGGCGATATTCTGGTGTGGAACCCGGTTCTTGAAGACGCTTTTGAGCTGTCTTCAATGGGGATCCGCGTTGATGCCGATGCGCTGAAACGCCAGCTTAAACTGACCGGCGATGAAGATCGTCTGAGCCTGGAGTGGCACCAGGCGCTGTTGCGCGGTGAAATGCCGCAAACTATCGGCGGTGGTATCGGCCAGTCCCGTCTGACCATGTTGTTACTGCAACTGCCGCACATTGGTCAGGTTCAGTGCGGCGTGTGGCCAGCGCAGGTGCGTGAAAGCGTCTCGTCTCTGCTGTAATTCTCTAGCGCCGCCAGCGTCTCAGCAGGCGGCTTCGCATCCCGGTGTCAAAGCGCCAGATATGATCGAAAATACGCATGATGCCGGGTTTGCCATGCGCGGACATCGCTACCGCATGAAACCGATGTTGATGAACGCGCTGGAGTTCCCCTACCTGACTTATCACGTCATCCGGCAGGCGCTGGGCAATAAAGTCCGAAATCACCACCGCGTCGGCATCAGACCACTCCCGTCCATCCATCCGTTCAATGATGGCGCGAAAACAGCTGGCGATATCCGTACCGCCGCGAAAGCGCTGGCTTAAAAAGCGAATCGCCTGTTCGATACCTTCCGGCCCGGAAAGCTCATAACGCACCACTTCAGTAGAAAACAACATAATAACGCAGCGACGGTTATCGGCGAGGGCAATGCGCATCAACGCCAGGCAAAACGCCTTTGCGCACTGTTCGTTGAAGCCGCCCATGGAACCAGACGTGTCCACACAGACGATAAACGGTCCGCGCGGCTGCTCGTCGACAGCCTGGTGAACCACCGGCCGCTCGGTGACTTTTTCGCGCCAGGCCTCGCCCTGCAGACGGTAAGTGAGCAGTTGCTTTTCCAGGAGCCGCCGATAAAACTCATATTCCAGCTCTGTAATGCCGAGCGTCGCCAGTTCCGGTGGCAGCAGACGCAGAATGTCATCACTCTGTTGAATGCCATCAACCTGCTCAGGCACCGTCGCGGGTTCGCGCACCAGCGTGCGGAAAGTCTCCATTGGCGCGTCCTTACGCGGGACGGAATTCGCCTCTCTGGAGCGCCCTAACTGTTCCGCCAGCCGCTGAAGCTCTGGCTGATCGGCCAGGAAGTCGCCGTATTTGACGATCAATTGATAATCGCCGCGCCTGAGCTGTCCGGCGCTCATGTCCCACAGGCGACCTGCCGCGGTATCGTTTTCCGCCAGCACGGGATCCAACTGGCCGCTGAGGGTCATTCTTTCCTGAACCTCACTGAGTAACTGCTCGCGTTCTTCTTCCAGCAACTGCTGGTTTAACGTGGTGGCTTGCACGACCAGGCTTAAGCGCCAGCGCTGGAGAAAAAGCGTATGCAGGGCAGGGGTAAACACCGCATTGTTGTCCACCAGCTGCTGCGCCTGCGCGGCCCAGGGAGAATGTAATCGGTGCAGCAGCGCGAGAATGCGCGGAAGCTGCACGACGAACTGAGCGCTGGAGAGAAGCTGGCTCTGCTGGTAGCACATCACCTCCTCCGTGAGCGCCGGCGGCACCCTCGTATCTTTTAGCCGACTACGTAACGCTTCACGCCAGCGCGGGAGATCGTTCGTTATCGCTGTTTTCAGGCGGGGAAATTTTTCAAAGAACACAGCCAACTGCGGCGAGGCCAGTAGTGCGAGGATCATCTCTTCGATCATCCCCTCTTCGCTGACGGCTAACATCACATTCAGCGTATCCAGCGTCAGCATTGTTGCGCCTGACGGATCTGCTCACCAACGTCCTGCAGGCTGGCTTCAATGCGTCCCAGCCAGTCGCTATGAATGAACAGGCATTTTTGCTGCTCGCTAAAGCGGGTATGTTGCAGATGCCAGTCGTTAGCCAGTTCTTCCAGCTGTTGTTTGATTTCGCCGGGCATGGCTTCTTCAGAGGAACCGGGGAGCGCCAGACGTGTGCCCTGTAAGCTGACATCGCGCACGACCAGATGCTGAGCGCTATCCACCTCCATGTTCAGCGTCTGGGCAAATCCTATCCCGTTGAGTTTACCGCGGATCTCTCCACCTTTCGCCAGCCACTGCTCCAGCGCGCTACGTTCAAAAGCGATGTGGATCACTTCCATATCGTGCAGCTTCAGCGGCTGTTGTAGCAGTAGGGTCAGGGATGAGGCGGTGATGTCAGGAGGCAAGTCGTAATGTGGACGGCGGCTGAACATGCCGCCCTGGCGAATGACGGTAAAAGCGGTTTTATCGCTTTGTTGCTGTTGAAGCTGAATGCGCCGCTGGACGATACCGGCAAGGCGTGTCAGCATTGCCTGCTGCTGCCAGGCGTGCCCGGTCATCAATATTTCGAGCTGTTGTTGCATCAAATTCAGGCTCTGGGCGTCGTACCACAGACAATCTTTCAGCAGAATAAGATCGATTGGCGCCACCGCGTCGCGTCCGCTGAAGAAGGCGCTGGCCTGCAACAGGCGTATGGCTTTCTTCCAGCGTCGGTCAGAAACATAGGGCGCGTTGGGGACATTTTCCAACTGCTGGCGCAGGGTAAAAACCAACTCAAATACATGATCGGGCAGCAAAACCGCGCCAATCTCCTTTTGCCACTGATGATACTCATCATCGCTAATCTGGAGCGACGCGGCGACGGGGTTTTCATTTTCGTCCTGCTGGCTGGTCAGCATGGCGCGGAAGTTGGTTTTGTCCTGGACTTTATCCAGCCACAGGCGGATCAGCATACGGTCATACAGTGCTTCCAGACTGCTGTCCGCCTCCGGCAGTTCGTTGGACGCCGCCACCAGCAGGCGCATAGGAATTTTTTCTTCATGCGCGCCGTTACGAAAATGGCGTTCATTGATGGCGGTTAACAGCGTGTTCAGAATGGCCGGACCCGCTTTCCAGATCTCATCTAGAAAAACGATTTCAGCTTCGGGCAGATACCCGGCGGTTAAGCGTTCGTAGCGGCCTTCATCTTTTAGCGCCTGAATGGAAAGAGGTCCAAAAACCTCTTCCGGCGTGGAAAAACGGGTCATCAGATATTCGAACGCGCGCGCATTCTGGAACGCGAATTTCAGCCGGCGCGCGATTAGGCTTTTAGCTATTCCTGGCGGGCCGAGCAGGAAAACGCTCTCGCCGCTCAGGGCCGCCAGCAGACAAAGTCGAATGGCGTGGCTGCGCTCAAACAATCCTTTTTCCAGCGCACTGCTCAGACGTGAAATTCTTTCTGCTAAGAGATGTGGGTGAGCCATAATAGAGTGGCGTCCTTCTGTAAAAAGTACTGCGTTAACAGCGAGTATAGACGTTTCGCTCCGTGGGCTGAACGGGTCCGGGAGGTGGATTTATTTTTTTTGAGCCAGGTTAATCTGGACTCATTTAGGGGTACGATTTTGCGATTAATCGTGCATACTGTGCGCTTTTTTGTGGGCCAAGGGACCAGGTACACATTTCTTTTATAACGAAAGACTAGTCTATGAGCACTGATAAAAAGCAATCATTGTCTGCGATTACGCTCGCGGCCATTGGGGTTGTCTACGGTGATATTGGTACCAGCCCACTTTATACACTTCGTGAATGTTTGTCCGGTCAGTTTGGTTTTGGCGTTGAACGCGATGCCGTGTTTGGCTTCCTGTCGCTAATTTTCTGGCTGCTGATCTTTGTTGTTTCCATCAAGTATCTGACCTTCGTCATGCGCGCGGATAACGCCGGTGAAGGGGGGATCCTGACGCTGATGTCGCTCGCCGGGCGGAATACCTCTGCGCGAACGACCTCCCTGTTGGTGATCATGGGGCTGATCGGCGGCAGCTTTTTCTATGGCGAGGTCGTGATCACCCCTGCCATCTCGGTGATGTCGGCCATTGAAGGTCTGGAAATTGTCGCGCCGCAGTTGGATACCTGGATTGTGCCGCTGTCGATTGTCGTCCTGACGCTGCTGTTTATGATTCAGAAGCACGGTACCGGTATGGTAGGCAAATTGTTCGCGCCGATTATGCTGACCTGGTTCCTGGTTCTGGCGGTGCTGGGCGTGCGCAGTATTATCGGTAATCCGGAAGTCCTGCACGCATTAAACCCGATGTGGGCGGTACATTTCTTCCTTGAATATAAAACCGTCTCCTTTATTGCGCTGGGCGCGGTAGTGCTGTCGATCACCGGTGTGGAAGCTCTGTATGCCGATATGGGGCACTTTGGTAAGTTTCCGATTCGCCTGGCGTGGTTTTCGGTGGTGCTGCCTTCGCTGGTACTGAACTACTTTGGTCAGGGGGCGTTGTTGTTGAAGCAACCGGAAGCGATTAAAAACCCGTTCTTCCTGCTGGCGCCTGACTGGGCGCTGATCCCGCTGCTGATCCTTGCCGCGCTGGCGACCGTTATCGCCTCGCAGGCGGTCATTTCCGGCGTTTTCTCGCTCACTCGGCAGGCGGTTCGTCTGGGATATCTGTCACCGATGCGCATTATTCACACATCCGAAATGGAGTCCGGGCAGATCTACATTCCGTTTGTGAACTGGATGCTCTACATCGCGGTGGTGATCGTTATTGTCAGCTTCGAGCATTCCAGCAACCTGGCGGCGGCATACGGTATTGCCGTTACCGGTACGATGGTACTGACATCTATTCTGTCCACCACCGTGGCGCGTAAAAACTGGCACTGGAATAAGTACTTTGTGGCGCTGATTCTGGTGGCGTTCCTGTGCATCGATATTCCGTTGTTTTCCGCCAACCTCGATAAACTTCTGTCCGGCGGCTGGCTGCCGCTTTCTCTGGGGCTGGTGATGTTCACTATCATGACCACCTGGAAAAGCGAACGCTTCCGTCTGCTGCGCCGTATGCATGAGCACGGAAACTCGCTGGAAGCGATGATCGCTTCGCTGGAAAAATCGCCGCCGGTGCGTGTGCCGGGGACGGCGGTGTATATGTCCCGTGCGCTGAATGTGATCCCCTTTGCGTTAATGCATAACCTGAAGCATAACAAGGTGCTGCACGAACGGGTGATCCTGCTGACGTTGCGAACCGAAGATGCGCCGTATGTGCATAACGTCCGCCGCGTACAGATTGAGCAGCTGTCGCCGACCTTCTGGCGCGTGGTGGCCAGCTACGGCTGGCGCGAAACGCCAAATGTAGAGGAAGTGTTCCACCGTTGCGGTCTGGAAGGGCTGAGCTGCCGGATGATGGAGACGTCGTTCTTTATGTCGCACGAGTCGTTAATTATCGGCAAGCGCCCCTGGTACTTGCGCCTGCGGGGCAAGCTGTATCTTATTTTGCAACGTAACGCCCTGCGTGCGCCTGACCAGTTTGAGATCCCGCCTAACCGCGTCATTGAGTTAGGCACCCAGGTCGAGATTTAAGTTTGCTTGAAATGCCGGGTGGCGCTTCGCTTACCCGGCATACTCCCCGCTTTATCTTCCCGCCCATATGACGCTCTGTTTCACGTAGCGAAACGTTTCGACGCCGATCACAAATCTGTTACGTCATGATGGTTTTCTGAACACCGTTAAGATAAAACTGATGTCAGCGAAACGTTTCGCTAGTGGAGCAAGAAAAATGAAGAAAGGCGCAGTACTTAACTCTGAGATTTCATCGGTGATTTCCCGTCTGGGACATACCGATACGCTGGTAGTGTGTGACGCAGGTTTACCCATCCCAAACAGTACAACGCGTATCGATATGGCATTAACCCAGGGCGTACCTTCGTTCATGCAGGTACTGGAGGTTGTCACCCGTGAGATGCAGGTTGAGTCGGCCATTCTCGCGACGGAAATAAAACAACATAATCCGCAACTCCACGAAGCGTTGCTCAATTCTCTTGAGCAGCTGCAGCAACACCAGGGAAACACTATTGAAATTCGTTACACCACGCATGAACACTTTAAACAACAAACCGCAGACAGTCAGGCGGTAATTCGCAGCGGGGAGTGTTCCCCGTATGCGAATATCATTCTCTGTGCCGGCGTCACTTTCTGAGGCCACCATGGACGCATTACTGCAACTCAAAGGGATCGATAAGTCGTTCCCGGGCGTGAAGGCGCTTTCCGGCGCCGCACTCAACGTCTACCCGGGCCGCGTGATGGCGCTGGTGGGCGAGAACGGTGCGGGCAAATCCACCATGATGAAAGTGCTGACCGGTATCTATACCCGCGATGCGGGGTCATTGGTATGGCTGGGGAAAGAGACCACTTTTAACGGACCGAAATCTTCGCAAGAAGCCGGGATCGGCATCATCCACCAGGAACTGAACCTGATCCCGCAGCTCACCATTGCGGAGAACATCTTTCTTGGTCGCGAATTTGTTAACCGTTTTGGCAAAATCGACTGGAAAAAAATGTATGCCGAAGCGGATCAACTGTTAGCGAAGCTCAACCTGCGCTTTAAGAGCGATCGGCTGGTAGGGGAGCTGTCGATTGGCGATCAGCAGATGGTCGAGATCGCCAAAGTGCTGAGCTTTGAGTCCAGAGTCATCATCATGGATGAACCGACCGACGCTTTGACCGATACCGAAACCGAATCTCTTTTCCGCGTTATCCGCGAGCTGAAATCGCAGGGGCGCGGCATTGTCTATATTTCCCACCGCATGAAAGAGATTTTCGAGATCTGCGACGACGTCACCGTTTTCCGTGACGGGCAGTTTATTGCCGAACGGGAAGTGGCCTCGCTGACCGAAGATTCACTGATCGAAATGATGGTGGGGCGCAAGCTGGAAGATCAGTATCCGCGGCTGGATAAAGCGCCGGGCGACGTGCGTCTGAAAGTCGACAGCCTGTGCGGCCCCGGCGTGAACAATGTCTCGTTTACCTTACGCAAAGGGGAGATCCTCGGCGTGTCCGGATTGATGGGGGCAGGCCGCACCGAGCTGATGAAAGTGCTGTACGGGGCACTGCCGCGCACCAGCGGTAACGTGACGCTCGACGGGCACGAGGTGATCACCCGCGCGCCACAGGACGGACTGGCGAATGGCATTGTCTATATCTCCGAAGACCGCAAACGCGACGGCTTAGTGTTGGGGATGTCAGTGAAAGAGAACATGTCACTGACCGCGCTGCGCTATTTCAGCCGTGCCGGCGGCAGCCTGAAGCATAAAGATGAGCAACAGGCGGTGAGCGATTTTATCCGTCTCTTTAACGTCAAAACCCCGTCGATGGAGCAGGCGATTGGCCTGTTGTCCGGCGGGAATCAGCAGAAAGTGGCGATTGCCCGCGGGCTGATGACCCGCCCTAAAGTGTTGATTCTTGATGAGCCTACCCGCGGCGTCGACGTTGGCGCAAAGAAAGAAATTTATCAGCTGATCAACCAGTTTAAGGCCGATGGCCTGAGCATCATTCTGGTCTCCTCTGAGATGCCAGAAGTATTAGGCATGAGCGATCGCATTATCGTCATGCATGAAGGGCATCTCGGCGGTGAATTCACTCGCGAGCAGGCCACCCAGGAAGTTCTGATGGCTGCCGCTGTGGGCAAGCTTAATCGCGTGAATCAGGAGTAAAAAAAATGACTACCCAGGCTGTTTCTGGTCGCCGTTATTTCACCAAAGCGTGGTTGATGGAGCAGAAGTCGCTCATTGCGCTGTTGGTGCTGATCGCGATTGTATCGACCTTAAGCCCTAACTTTTTTACCGTTAATAACCTGTTCAACATTCTTCAGCAGACCTCCGTAAACGCCATTATGGCGGTCGGGATGACGCTGGTGATTTTGACGTCGGGTATCGATCTGTCCGTCGGTTCCCTGCTGGCACTCACCGGCGCCGTTGCCGCTTCCATTGTTGGACTGGAGGTGAACGCGCTGGTGGCCGTTGCCGCCGCGCTGGCATTAGGTGCCGCCGTGGGCGCGGTGACTGGCGTTATCGTGGCGAAAGGGCGAGTACAGGCGTTTATCGCCACGCTGGTAATGATGCTGCTGTTACGTGGCGTGACGATGGTTTACACCAACGGAAGCCCGGTGAATACCGGCTTTACCGAAAACGCCGATCTGTTTGGTTGGTTCGGTATTGGCCGTCCGCTGGGTGTTCCGACGCCGGTGTGGATCATGGGGATTGTCTTCCTGGCGGCGTGGTACATGCTGCACCATACCCGGCTGGGCCGCTATATTTACGCGCTGGGCGGTAACGAAGCGGCAACCCGCTTGTCCGGTATCAGCGTCAGTAAAATCAAAATTATCGTTTATTCGCTCTGCGGCCTGCTGGCGTCGCTGGCGGGCATCATTGAAGTGGCGCGACTTTCCTCCGCGCAGCCTACAGCCGGGACGGGCTATGAACTCGACGCCATTGCGGCTGTTGTGCTTGGCGGGACCAGTCTGGCGGGAGGTAAAGGGCGCATTGTTGGGACCTTGATCGGCGCATTGATTCTTGGTTTCCTGAATAATGGTTTGAATTTGTTAGGTGTTTCCTCCTATTACCAGATGATCGTCAAAGCGGTGGTGATATTGCTGGCGGTACTGGTAGACAACAAAAAGCAGTAACAACGACTACAGGACATCTTAAATATGAACATGAAAAAACTGGCTACCCTGGTTTCAGCTGTTGCGCTAAGCGCCACCGTAAGCGCGAATGCGATGGCGAAAGATACCATTGCGCTGGTGGTCTCCACGCTGAACAACCCGTTCTTTGTTTCCCTGAAAGATGGGGCGCAGAAAGAAGCCGATAAATTGGGCTACAACCTGGTGGTGCTGGATTCCCAGAATAACCCGGCGAAAGAGTTGGCGAACGTTCAGGACTTAACCGTTCGTGGCACTAAAATCCTGCTGATTAACCCAACTGATTCCGACGCGGTAGGTAATGCCGTGAAGATGGCAAACCAGGCGAAGATCCCGGTCATCACCCTTGACCGCCAGGCGACGAAAGGCGATGTTGTCAGCCACATCGCGTCTGACAACGTGTTGGGCGGCAAAATCGCGGGCGACTACATTGCGAAGAAAGCTGGCGAAGGCGCGAAAGTCATTGAATTGCAGGGCATAGCCGGTACATCTGCGGCGCGTGAACGTGGCGAAGGTTTCCAGCAGGCGGTCGCCGCACACAAATTTAATGTACTGGCCAGCCAGCCAGCTGACTTCGACCGCACTAAAGGTCTGAACGTGATGCAGAACCTGCTGACCGCGCATCCGGACGTGCAGGCGGTATTCGCTCAGAATGATGAGATGGCGCTGGGCGCACTGCGTGCGCTGCAAACCGCCGGTAAATCTGATGTGATGGTCGTCGGATTTGACGGCACACCAGATGGCGAGAAAGCGGTAAATGATGGCAAACTGGCGGCGACTATCGCTCAGTTACCTGACCAGATCGGCGCGAAAGGCGTAGAAACGGCAGACAAAGTACTGAAAGGCGAGAAAGTTCAGGCCAAATACCCGGTTGACCTGAAGCTGGTCATTAAGCAGTAGTAGGCGATTCAGACGACCTCGCGTCGTCTGAGGGACATCAAATAAAGAAAAGTAAAGTGTGGCATACGCCACCGGGTCACACCGGTGGCGCTCTCTGATGGACACCCCGAACATGAAAACCGCAGGCAAACTTGTCGTTCTCGGCAGCATTAATGCCGACCATATTCTTAATCTTGAGACATTTCCTGCACCTGGTGAGACGGTCACCGGAAATCACTATCAGGTCGCTTTTGGTGGTAAAGGCGCGAATCAGGCAGTGGCTGCGGGACGCAGCGGGGCAAACATTGCGTTTATTGCCTGTACCGGTGATGACGATATCGGAAGTAGCATTCGTCAGCAGCTGGCGAGCGACAATATCAACGTCGACCCCGTCAGCGTAATTGACGGCGAACCCACAGGCGTAGCGCTGATTTTCGTCAACGGCGAAGGTGAAAACGTGATCGGTATTCATGCCGGGGCTAACGCGGCGCTGTCGCCTGCGCGGGTTGAGGCGCAGCGTGAGCGCATCGCTGAGGCTTCCGCATTGCTGATGCAACTGGAATCGCCGATCGACAGTGTACTGGCAGCCGCCAACATCGCGCACGAAAATCATACCACTGTCGTACTGAATCCTGCGCCAGCCCGCGTATTATCAGACGAACTGCTGGCGCTGGTGGATATCATCACTCCGAACGAAACTGAAGCGGAAAAGCTAACCGGTATCCGTGTCGAAAATGATGAAGATGCGGCAAAAGCCGCGCTGGTTCTGCATAAAAAAGGTATCGATACGGTGCTGATTACATTAGGCAGCCGCGGTGTCTGGGCCAGCGTGAAAGGTGAAGGTCAGCGCGTGCCGGGCTTTAAGGTCGAGGCTGTTGACACCATTGCCGCGGGCGATACCTTTAACGGCGCGCTAATTGCGGCGTTACTGGAAGACAAGGCGCTGTCTGATGCGATTCGTTTCGCGCACGCCGCCGCAGCGATTGCCGTTACCCGTAAAGGCGCTCAGCCTTCCGTACCGTGGCGTGAAGAAATTGAGGCGTTTTTAGGTCAGCAGAGGTAACGCTTGGCTACAATGAAGGATGTTGCCCGCCTGGCGGGCGTTTCCACTTCTACCGTTTCGCACGTCATTAATAAGGATCGCTTTGTCAGTGAAGCGATTACTGACAAAGTCGAAGCGGCGATCAAAACGTTGAATTACGCCCCTTCAGCCCTGGCGCGCAGCCTGAAGCTGAATCAAACGCGCACCATCGGTATGCTTATCACCGCGAGTACCAATCCCTTTTACTCTGAACTGGTGCGCGGCGTAGAACGCAGTTGCTTCGAGCGCGGCTACAGCCTGGTATTATGCAATACCGAAGGCGATGAGCAACGTATGAACCGCAATCTGGAAACGCTGATGCAAAAACGGGTAGATGGTTTACTGTTGCTTTGTACCGAAACGCACCAGCCGTCGCGCGAAATCATGCAGCGTTACCCGTCGATCCCCACCGTAATGATGGACTGGTCGCCCTTTGACGGTGAGGGCGACAGCGATCTCATTCAGGATAACTCATTGCTCGGCGGCGACTTAGCCACGCAGCATCTTATTGCTAAAGGCTTTACCCGTATCGCCTGTATCACCGGGCCTTTGGATAAAACGCCGGCCCGGCTGCGTGTTGAGGGGTATCGCGCCGCGATGCAGCGCGCAGGGCTTACCGTTCCTGAGGGCTATGAAATCATGGGCAATTTTGAGTTTGGCGGCGGGTTTGCGGCTATGCAGGAACTGCTCGCGCATCCACAGCGACCCCAGGCCGTGTTTGCCGGGAATGATGCGATGGCTGTCGGCGCGTATCAGGCGTTGTATCAGGCTGGATTGCGGATCCCGCAGGATATGGCGGTGATTGGCTATGACGATATCGAACTGGCGCGCTACATGACGCCGCCGCTGACTACCATTCATCAGCCCAAAGATGAACTGGGTGAGCTGGCCATCGATGTGCTAATACATCGCATGGCGCAGCCCGATTTGCAGCAACAGCGTTTGCAGCTCACTCCTGTTCTGATGGAGCGGGGGTCGGTTTAGGCGCGTGACGGTCTTTGATCAGGTTGCGACCATCTTTCGCTTTCAGCAGCATGAACATCAGCGCAGACACGATCGTGATCGCGCCCATCGTAATAAAGGTGTAGTGGAACTGTTCAACCGTACTGGTTCCCTCTACGCCTTCATAAATGCGCAGCACGGCGGCGCTTATCGCCACACCTAAGCTAATCGAAAGTTGCTGCGTTACGGCCAGCACGCTGTTGCCGCTGCTGGCATTGTCATCGGTCAGGTCGGCAAGTGTGATGGTATTCATCGCTGTGAACTGCGTCGACATCGCCATGCCGAGCACAAACAGCGGCAGGATCAGCATCCAGACTGGCATTGCGGGCGATTGCAACGAGAATTGCGCAATCATCAGGCCGATAAATACGGTTATCCCCACCAGCGTGGTGCGATAACCCAGACGGCGCAGCACCTGGGTCACCATTGATTTAGCCAGAATTGAGCCCAGCGCGGTGGGGGCCATCATGCAACCCGCGATTAACGCCGGAAAACCAAATCCCACCTGGAGCATCAGCGGCATCAAAAAAGGCACGCACCCGGTCCCCAGCCGTGTCGCAAGGTTGCCGGTAATTCCGACGGAAAAGGTCCGTGTCTTAAATAACGACAGAGAAATGAGCGGTGTGGGATGGCGGCGAGCGTGGCGTACATAAGCCAGCAACAGCACAATGCTGAGCAGGATAATGCTCAGCGCAATCCAGGTGGCGACTATCTTTTCACCGAACAGCTCCATTCCGCTGGAAAAGAGCACCAGGCTGAGGCCAAACAGAAAGAAGCCAGACATATCAAATTTGCGGCGCGGTGTGGTGAAATTCGGCATATATTTGCGCGCGTAAAGAATACCGGCGACGCCAATCGGAATGTTTATCAGGAAGATCCAATGCCAGCTGGCCCAGGTGACCAGTACGCCGCCCAGCACCGGACCCAGAATTGGTCCTACCAGCCCCGGCATGGTGACGAAGTTCAGAACGGGCAGCAGCTCGCTACGTGGATAGGCGCGCAACAGCGCCAGACGAGCAACCGGCATCATCATCGCCCCGCCAATGCCCTGAACAACGCGAAAGATAACCAGTTCCGGAAGCGAGCTGGAAAGCGCGCAGGCAAGTGAACCGAGCGTAAACAGGCTCACCGCCAGCATAAACACACGACGGGTGCCGAAGCGGTCGGCCAGCCATCCGCTTACCGGTATCAGCATCGCCACCGTCAGGGTATAACTGATAATGGCGGACTGCATGGCCAGCGGTGAACGGTTGAGACTCTGCGCAATGGCAGGTAAAGCGGTGTTCAGAATGGTGGCGTCCAGCGCCTGCATAAAAAAGGCCATTGCCGCTATCCACGGCAATCCAGCCATACTGCGCGCTTTTTTTCTGATCATTCTGTATCCCGTTAGTTTCCCGGACGCTCGTTAGGCGCCATCAGTAAAGCCTGGCAGGCTTTAAACGCGCCGTCAGCGTCGCTTTGCGCAATGGCATCTACTATCGTCTGGTGCAAATCCAGTTTCACAACGGTGTTATAGGTAATGGCATTGAAATAGGTGTGATAGACAGAGTGAAACAGTGAGGCAAAAGAGGTGAGGAACGGGTTCGCGCTCATCTCATAAATATGCTCATGCCAGGCCATATCCACTTCAATCCAGCGCTCACGTTTAAAGTTCTTTTTTAGCGCGACCATTTCTTCCATTAAGGTGTTCAGATGCGCTTTTTGTTCTGCCGTACCCACCGTTGCCGCCAACGCGCAAGCCTGTGGCTCAAGGCTTATCCGCATCACTAGAAAATGATCGATCACCTGCTGGAAGTTTTCCTCTGTCATCCACCAGTTCAGTAACTCCTGGTCGAGAAAATTCCAGTTAGCCTGTGGCATGACCCGTGTTCCGATACGTGGGCGCGGTAATACCATACCTTTGGCGGTTAACGTTTTGACGGCTTCTCTTACTGCGGTGCGGCTAACACCAAACTGATCGCCCAGTTCAATTTCACCGGGAAGAATGTCGCCGGGTGCGTAATCCCCTTTTAAGATCCGCTGCGCCAGCTTTTCAGCCAGTACCCAGGAAATGTTTTTCTGTGCAGCCAATTGTTGTGCGCTTAAAGGCATGACTGATTGTCCTTTCTCTTTTTCTTATTCATTAGTATGCCATCAGGAAGTGTGATTGCGGCTGCAAAAACAGCAAATCGCTTATTTTATGGCACGTTAACGCCTGTTTTGGTGAAAAAAGGAACAGTTGCGAAATTATTTTAAATTTCCTCTTGTCAGCCCGAAATAACTCCCTATAATGCGCCACCACTGACACGGAACAACGGCACGCAAGCCGCCGGGTCAGCGGGGTTCAGAGATGAACGCCGGCAGAGAAAAGCGAAAATAATCGCTTGACTCTGAATGAGGAAAACGTAATATACGTGACCTCGCGACAGAGCGCTGAAGCGCGTCGCAACTGCTCTTTAACAATTTATCAGACAATCTGTGTGGGCACTCAAAGTGACATGGATTCTTAACGTCGCAAGACGAAAAATGAATACCAAGTCTCTGAGTGAACACGTAATTCATTACGAAGTTTAATTCACGAGCATCAAACTTAAATTGAAGAGTTTGATCATGGCTCAGATTGAACGCTGGCGGCAGGCCTAACACATGCAAGTCGAACGGTAACAGGAAGCAGCTTGCTGCTTTGCTGACGAGTGGCGGACGGGTGAGTAATGTCTGGGAAACTGCCCGGTGGAGGGGGATAACTACTGGAAACGGTAGCTAATACCGCATAACGTCGCAAGACCAAAGAGGGGGACCTTCGGGCCTCTTGCCACCGGATGTGCCCAGATGGGATTAGCTTGTTGGTGAGGTAACGGCTCACCAAGGCGACGATCCCTAGCTGGTCTGAGAGGATGACCAGCCACACTGGAACTGAGACACGGTCCAGACTCCTACGGGAGGCAGCAGTGGGGAATATTGCACAATGGGCGCAAGCCTGATGCAGCCATGCCGCGTGTATGAAGAAGGCCTTCGGGTTGTAAAGTACTTTCAGCGGGGAGGAAGGGATTGTGGTTAATAACCGCAGTCATTGACGTTACCCGCAGAAGAAGCACCGGCTAACTCCGTGCCAGCAGCCGCGGTAATACGGAGGGTGCAAGCGTTAATCGGAATTACTGGGCGTAAAGCGCACGCAGGCGGTCTGTCAAGTCGGATGTGAAATCCCCGGGCTCAACCTGGGAACTGCATTCGAAACTGGCAGGCTTGAGTCTCGTAGAGGGGGGTAGAATTCCAGGTGTAGCGGTGAAATGCGTAGAGATCTGGAGGAATACCGGTGGCGAAGGCGGCCCCCTGGACGAAGACTGACGCTCAGGTGCGAAAGCGTGGGGAGCAAACAGGATTAGATACCCTGGTAGTCCACGCCGTAAACGATGTCTACTTGGAGGCTGTGCCCTTGAGGCGTGGCTTCCGGAGCTAACGCGTTAAGTAGACCGCCTGGGGAGTACGGCCGCAAGGTTAAAACTCAAATGAATTGACGGGGGCCCGCACAAGCGGTGGAGCATGTGGTTTAATTCGATGCAACGCGAAGAACCTTACCTGGTCTTGACATCCACGGAAGACTGCAGAGATGCGGTTGTGCCTTCGGGAACCGTGAGACAGGTGCTGCATGGCTGTCGTCAGCTCGTGTTGTGAAATGTTGGGTTAAGTCCCGCAACGAGCGCAACCCTTATCCTTTGTTGCCAGCGGTCCGGCCGGGAACTCAAAGGAGACTGCCAGTGATAAACTGGAGGAAGGTGGGGATGACGTCAAGTCATCATGGCCCTTACGACCAGGGCTACACACGTGCTACAATGGCATATACAAAGAGAAGCGACCTCGCGAGAGCAAGCGGACCTCATAAAGTATGTCGTAGTCCGGATTGGAGTCTGCAACTCGACTCCATGAAGTCGGAATCGCTAGTAATCGTGGATCAGAATGCCACGGTGAATACGTTCCCGGGCCTTGTACACACCGCCCGTCACACCATGGGAGTGGGTTGCAAAAGAAGTAGGTAGCTTAACCTTCGGGAGGGCGCTTACCACTTTGTGATTCATGACTGGGGTGAAGTCGTAACAAGGTAACCGTAGGGGAACCTGCGGTTGGATCACCTCCTTACCTTAAAGAACCTGCCTTTGTAGTGTCCACACAGATTGTCTGATAGATGTAGAGAAGCAAGGCGTCTTGCGATTGAGACTTTGTGTCCCCTTCGTCTAGAGGCCCAGGACACCGCCCTTTCACGGCGGTAACAGGGGTTCGAATCCCCTAGGGGACGCCACTTGCTGGTTTGTGTGAGTGAAAGTCGCCGGCCGTTATATCTCAAAACTGACTTACGAGTCATGTTTGAGATATTTGCTCTTTAAAAATCTGGATCAAGCTGAAAATTGAAACACAGAACAACGAAAGTTGTTCGTGAGTCTCTCAATTATCGCAATCAGAAGTGAAACATCTTCGGGTTGTGAGGTTAAGCGACCAAGCGTACACGGTGGATGCCCTGGCAGTCAGAGGCGATGAAGGACGTGCTAATCTGCGAAAAGCGTCGGCGAGGTGATATGAACCTTTGACCCGGCGATGTCCGAATGGGGAAACCCAGTGTGATTCGTCACACTATCGTTAACTGAATACATAGGTTAACGAGGCGAACCGGGGGAACTGAAACATCTAAGTACCCCGAGGAAAAGAAATCAACCGAGATTCCCCCAGTAGCGGCGAGCGAACGGGGAGCAGCCCAGAGCCTGAATCAGCCAGTGTGGTAGTGGAAGTGTCTGGAAAGGCACGCGATACAGGGTGACAGCCCCGTACACAAAACCACACCGGTTGTGAGCTCGATGAGTAGGGCGGGACACGTGGTATCCTGTCTGAATATGGGGGGACCATCCTCCAAGGCTAAATACTCCTGACTGACCGATAGTGAACCAGTACCGTGAGGGAAAGGCGAAAAGAACCCCGGCGAGGGGAGTGAAAAAGAACCTGAAACCGTGTACGTACAAGCAGTGGGAGCCTCTTTATGGGGTGACTGCGTACCTTTTGTATAATGGGTCAGCGACTTATATTCTGTAGCAAGGTTAACCGAATAGGGGAGCCGCAGGGAAACCGAGTCTTAACTGGGCGTTAAGTTGCAGGGTATAGACCCGAAACCCGGTGATCTAGCCATGGGCAGGTTGAAGGTTGGGTAACACTAACTGGAGGACCGAACCGACTAATGTTGAAAAATTAGCGGATGACCTGTGGCTGGGGGTGAAAGGCCAATCAAACCGGGAGATAGCTGGTTCTCCCCGAAAGCTATTTAGGTAGCGCCTCGTGAACTCATCTCCGGGGGTAGAGCACTGTTTCGGCTAGGGGGCCATCCCGGCTTACCAACCCGATGCAAACTGCGAATACCGGAGAATGTTATCACGGGAGACACACGGCGGGTGCTAACGTCCGTCGTGAAGAGGGAAACAACCCAGACCGCCAGCTAAGGTCCCAAAGTCATGGTTAAGTGGGAAACGATGTGGGAAGGCTCAGACAGCCAGGATGTTGGCTTAGAAGCAGCCATCATTTAAAGAAAGCGTAATAGCTCACTGGTCGAGTCGGCCTGCGCGGAAGATGTAACGGGGCTAAACCATGCACCGAAGCTGCGGCAGCGACACTATGTGTTGTTGGGTAGGGGAGCGTTCTGTAAGCCGTTGAAGGTGTGTCGTGAGGCATGCTGGAGGTATCAGAAGTGCGAATGCTGACATAAGTAACGATAAAGCGGGTGAAAAGCCCGCTCGCCGGAAGACCAAGGGTTCCTGTCCAACGTTAATCGGGGCAGGGTGAGTCGACCCCTAAGGCGAGGCCGAAAGGCGTAGTCGATGGGAAACAGGTTAATATTCCTGTACTTGGTGTTACTGCGAAGGGGGGACGGAGAAGGCTATGTCGGCCGGGCGACGGTTGTCCCGGTTTAAGCGTGTAGGTGTGTGTTCCAGGTAAATCCGGTTCACTTTAACACTGAGGCGTGATGACGAGGCACTACGGTGCTGAAGTGACAAATGCCCTGCTTCCAGGAAAAGCCTCTAAGCATCAGGTAACACGAAATCGTACCCCAAACCGACACAGGTGGTCAGGTAGAGAATACCAAGGCGCTTGAGAGAACTCGGGTGAAGGAACTAGGCAAAATGGTGCCGTAACTTCGGGAGAAGGCACGCTGATATGTAGGTGAAGTGATTTACTCATGGAGCTGAAATCAGTCGAAGATACCAGCTGGCTGCAACTGTTTATTAAAAACACAGCACTGTGCAAACACGAAAGTGGACGTATACGGTGTGACGCCTGCCCGGTGCCGGAAGGTTAATTGATGGGGTTATCCGTAAGGAGAAGCTCTTGATCGAAGCCCCGGTAAACGGCGGCCGTAACTATAACGGTCCTAAGGTAGCGAAATTCCTTGTCGGGTAAGTTCCGACCTGCACGAATGGCGTAATGATGGCCAGGCTGTCTCCACCCGAGACTCAGTGAAATTGAACTCGCTGTGAAGATGCAGTGTACCCGCGGCAAGACGGAAAGACCCCGTGAACCTTTACTATAGCTTGACACTGAACACTGGTCCTTGATGTGTAGGATAGGTGGGAGGCTTTGAAGCGTGGACGCCAGTCTGCGTGGAGCCGCCCTTGAAATACCACCCTTTAATGGCTGGTGTTCTAACGTGGGCCCGTAATCCGGGTTGCGGACAGTGTCTGGTGGGTAGTTTGACTGGGGCGGTCTCCTCCTAAAGAGTAACGGAGGAGCACGAAGGTTGGCTAATCCTGGTCGGACATCAGGAGGTTAGTGCAATGGCATAAGCCAGCTTGACTGCGAGCGTGACGGCGCGAGCAGGTGCGAAAGCAGGTCATAGTGATCCGGTGGTTCTGAATGGAAGGGCCATCGCTCAACGGATAAAAGGTACTCCGGGGATAACAGGCTGATACCGCCCAAGAGTTCATATCGACGGCGGTGTTTGGCACCTCGATGTCGGCTCATCACATCCTGGGGCTGAAGTAGGTCCCAAGGGTATGGCTGTTCGCCATTTAAAGTGGTACGCGAGCTGGGTTTAGAACGTCGTGAGACAGTTCGGTCCCTATCTGCCGTGGGCGCTGGAGAACTGAGGGGGGCTGCTCCTAGTACGAGAGGACCGGAGTGGACGCATCACTGGTGTTCGGGTTGTCATGCCAATGGCACTGCCCGGTAGCTAAATGCGGAAGAGATAAGTGCTGAAAGCATCTAAGCACGAAACTTGCCCCGAGATGAGTTCTCCCTGAGACTATAAGTCTCCTGAAGGAACGTTGAAGACGACGACGTTGATAGGCCGGGTGTGTAAGCGCAGCGATGCGTTGAGCTAACCGGTACTAATGAACCGTGAGGCTTAACCTTACAACGCCGAAGATGTTTTGGCGGAATTGAGAGATTTTCAGCATTGATTCAGAGTTAAGTACGCAATAGTTTGCGCAGCCAGCGCTGCTGATGCGATAAAGTATTGCGTACAGAGCACAAAGAATTTGCCTGGCGGCCGTAGCGCGGTGGTCCCACCTGACCCCATGCCGAACTCAGAAGTGAAACGCCGTAGCGCCGATGGTAGTGTGGGGTCTCCCCATGCGAGAGTAGGGAACTGCCAGGCATCAAATTAAGCAGTAAACTGATGTAAAAATCAGTGGTTGTAGAAAAATTCGGTGGAGCGGTAGTTCAGTTGGTTAGAATACCTGCCTGTCACGCAGGGGGTCGCGGGTTCGAGTCCCGTCCGTTCCGCCACCCTAATTAGGGGCGTAGTTCAATTGGTAGAGCACCGGTCTCCAAAACCGGGTGTTGGGAGTTCGAGTCTCTCCGCCCCTGCCATAAAATAATCCTTAGCATTTGCTAAGGATTTTTTTTGTTTGTAAAACAGTAAATTCACCATCCCTTCTTATCGGCATCCTTGCCTCCTGATTGTTTTATTCTTCCAGTACGCCGGTTTTTAAAAGATCTCTGATCAGCGCATGTTTATCGCTATTCTGCAGCCATATGGCGTATAACGGACGCGATAACGTTGCACTGTCGGCAACGGTATGCAAACCGCCTTTTTCCTTAGCCCATGCTGTGGGTAACCAGGTGCAACCATTCAACGCCGACAGTTGCTGTCTGGCCAGTTCGGCGGAACTGGTGGTTAGCACGGGTATTTCATCCGAGGCGATCAGACCCACTTCATGCTGCTGAAAGTCCGGACCCCACTCCAGCCGCAGATAATTCAACGCATCCTTTAGCGTAGAAGGGCGCGCGCAGTATAACGCCAGGGTGAAATGCCCAAGTAACTGACTACTGAATTCATCCATCTTCGGCGCTTCGGTCGTGATCAGCAGATCAAGCTGACGCTCATGTAACTGCTTGACCAGAGACTGGCGCTGGGCAATACGCGCTTCGAATTGCAGGCTGGTTTGCGGCTCTTGTGTCTGGTATAGCCGACCCAGCCAGTCATTGAGCATACACTCCCACAAAGAAGCGCTGGCACCGATAGAGAACTCATTATGCCTTGAGGTATGGGCGACTTCTTTACGGGCTGCCTGCCACGTATTCATCAGCGTTTCGGCATAGGGTAAAAGCTTCTCCCCCGCTGCTGTTAAGCGGATATTGTTTCTGTGGCGTGTGAAAAGGTTCACGCCCAGCTGGTTTTCCAGCTGTCTGATGCGAAAGCTCACCGCCGACTGTGTCAGATAGAGTGCTTCCGCAGCCCGGCCAAAGTGGCGTGTCCGGCTCACTTCCAGGAAAGTTTTTAGCAATTCCGTATCCACAGTGCTCTCCGCAAAATTATTTGTCGTTATGATTTAAATGTTTTGTTTTACACTCTGTCAAGCGTAACTAATACTCCGCGCCATAAATAGCTCGGCCAAAGAATTAGGAGCGTGCAGGATGGCGGAAAGCTTTACGACGACTAATCGATATTTCGACAACAAATATTATCCACGCGGGTTCTCTCGTCATGGTGATTTCACCATCAAAGAGGCACAACTGCTTGAGCGTCATGGTTATGCCTTCAACGAGCTGGATCTTGGCAAGCGTGAGCCGGTTACCGAGGAAGAGAAACTCTTTGTGGCGGTATGCCGTGGTGAACGCGAGCCGGTGACCGAAGCGGAACGTGTATGGTCTAAATACATGTCGCGCATCAAGCGTCCAAAACGTTTCCACACCCTGTCAGGCGGTAAACCGCAGATGGAAGGGGCTGAAGACTACACTGAGTCTGATGACTAACGAAAAAAGGGCGTAAGCCCTTTTTTTACGTCAGGAGTTTCTGCAGATGAGCAAGTAACCTGTCTATGGCCCGGTAGCTCACTGCTTCCTGTAAATGCTGGCGAGTGATCCCTTCCGCCTGTTCGAGATCGGCAATGGTCCGGGAAACCTTCAACAAACGTTGCCACGCCCTGATAGACAACCCCAGATGGATGAGCGTTTCTTCCAGCCACTGCGAATCCTCGTTGTTCAATGGGCAATGCTGACGAATTTCTTTATTTTGCAAATGTGCGTTGAGTTTACCCTGGCGCCTGTACTGCCGTTCCTGCGCAGCGATGACCCGCTGCTTAACCGTAGCGCTACTTTCACCTTTGACTTCGGTCTGACTGAGCATACCTGCAGGTAGCAACGGGATCTCCAACGAAAGATCGAAGCGGTCGAGAAACGGTCCGGACAGCCGGCCAAGATAGCGCAGTGTTTGTTCTGGCGTACATCGATTGTGTTTTCCCTGATAATGTCCGGTAGGGCTGGGGTTCATTGCCGCAACCAATTGAAAACGCGCCGGATAGGCGATCTTAGCCCGCGTGCGCGAAAGGTGAATTTGCCCGGACTCTATCGGCTCACGTAACGCATCTAATGTGCGTCGTTCGAATTCGGGGAGTTCATCGAGAAAAAGTATGCCGTTATGCGCCAGAGAAATTTCACCGGGTCCGGGAATGGAGCCGCCACCGACCATTGCCGCCAGGGATGCGCTGTGATGTGGCGATCGAAAGGGGCGCTGTTTCCACTGCTTTTGCACACTGGTCGAATTAACCAGGCTAAGGATTGCCGCGCTTTCCAGCGCCTCTTTGTTACTTAGAGGTGGTAGTAATCCATTAAGCCGACTGGCAAGCATTGTTTTACCGGTGCCCGGAGGGCCAATAAGAAGCAGGTTGTGTCCACCTGCCGCCGTAATCTCCAGGCTGCGCTTACCTTGCTCCTGGCCAATAATATCGTTGAGATCGTCGTGATTGGGCGAAGAACCCCATACGCCCGGGGAAGGGGGATCGAGCGGCTGCTTGCCTTCCAGAAATGCGCAGACTGCCTGCAGATGGTCGGCTATCAGACAGCCATCGCCGTCAATCAGTCCTACTTCGTCTTCATTCTCTTTTGCAACGATGATACTTCTTCCTGCGCGTATCGCTTCGGTTGCGCTGGAGATGGCGCCAGGAACGCCACGTAGCGCGCCTGTAAGCGCTAATTCGCCCACTAACTCATATTGATCAAGCCTATGGGTCTTAAGCTGCTCAGAAGCCACCAGAAGCGCAACGGCGATAGGTAAATCATATCGCCCTCCCTCCTTGGGGAGATCGGCAGGGGCAAGATTAATCGTGATTTTCTTAGCCGGGAATTCATACCCGCTATTGATAATAGCGCTACGAACCCGATCCCGGGCCTCCTTTACGGTGGTTTCCGGTAGCCCCACCAGCGTCAGGCCTGGGAGTCCGTTACTGATATGGACTTCGATTGTGATAGCCGGCGCGTTAACGCCGAGCGCAGCTCGCGTATGAACAATTGACAGTGACATAGCCCCTCCAGAGGCCATGATTATGGCGTACGCGTTAGGGTGAATGTTGTGTAATTTTGCGTTTTTTCGAGGATGATTCCGGTATTTTTACTGAATTTGAAAGCATGAAACCGTATTCCGGAAGACTGCTCGCAAAAGGCGATCAGACAGGTATGTTGCACAACGGAAACAGCGAGTTACCCGTGCAAGGTGAATTTTTTTCAAATATCACTTTTTGTATAAAAAACAACGGCGTTACGTTAAAGCATCAGCAGCGACGGAAAAAACAAACCAAAAAAATCTTGTGCAATCGGCAAAATCTATGGTAACTCTTTAGGCATTCCTTCGAACAAGATGCAAGAATCGACAAAAATGACAGCCCTTCTACGAGTGATTAGCCTGGTCGTGATTAGCGTGGTGGTGATTATTATCCCACCGTGCGGGGCTGCACTTGGACGAGGAAAGGCTTAGAAATCAAGCCTTAACGAACTAAGACCCCCGCACCGAAAGGTCCGGGGGTTTTTTTTGACCTTAAAACTACCATCGAGGAGCAGACAATGAATAACAGCATAAAATTCTGTTTCTCAGGATTTACGGCGGGGAACTAACTATGAATGGAGCACAGTGGGTGGTACATGCGTTGCGTGCGCAGGGTGTCGAGACCGTTTTCGGCTATCCCGGTGGCGCAATTATGCCGGTCTACGATGCGTTGTATGACGGTGGCGTGGAGCACCTGTTGTGCCGCCATGAGCAGGGTGCTGCGATGGCTGCTATTGGCTACGCCCGCGCTACAGGTAAAACCGGAGTCTGTATCGCCACTTCCGGTCCGGGGGCGACTAACCTGATCACCGGCCTGGCGGATGCGCTGCTGGATTCCGTTCCGGTAGTGGCTATCACGGGGCAGGTTTCTGCGCCGTTCATCGGTACTGATGCATTTCAGGAAGTGGATGTATTAGGTCTTTCGCTGGCCTGCACCAAACACAGTTTCCTGGTGCAGTCGCTGGAAGAATTGCCACGCATCATGGCAGAGGCGTTTGACATTGCCCGTTCCGGCCGTCCCGGTCCTGTACTGGTCGATATCCCGAAAGATATCCAGTTAGCCAGCGGTGCGCTGGAACCATATTTCACCACCGTTGAAAGCGAAGCGGCTTTCCCGCATGCAGAAGTTGAACAGGCTCGCGCTATGTTGGCGCAGGCGCAAAAACCTATGTTGTATGTCGGCGGCGGCGTAGGAATGGCGCAGGCGGTACCGGCGCTGCGTGAGTTTCTGGCGACAACACAAATGCCCGTTACCTGTACGCTGAAAGGTTTGGGCGCCGTGGAGGCTGACTATCCGTACTATCTGGGGATGCTTGGTATGCATGGCACCAAAGCGGCAAATTTCGCGGTACAGGAGTGCGACTTACTGATTGCGATCGGCGCACGTTTTGATGACCGGGTGACTGGCAAATTAAACACTTTCGCGCCGCACGCCAGTGTGATTCATATGGATATCGACCCGGCTGAGCTGAATAAACTGCGCCAGGCCCACGTTGCGCTGCAGGGTGATTTAAATGCCCTTCTGCCTGCATTACAGCAACCAGTAAATATCGATGCGTGGCGCCAGCGTAACGCGGAACTGCGAGCGGAACACGGCTGGCGCTACGACCATCCGGGCGATGCCATTTACGCGCCGCTGCTGTTGAAGCAGTTGTCCGAACGTAAACCGGCAAACTGCGTGGTGACAACCGATGTCGGCCAGCACCAGATGTGGTCAGCGCAACACATGACTTATACCCGTCCGGAGAATTTCATCACCTCCAGCGGATTAGGCACCATGGGGTTTGGCTTACCGGCTGCGGTGGGCGCACAGGTTGCGCGGCCCAACGATACCGTAATCTGTATCTCCGGTGATGGCTCCTTCATGATGAACGTTCAGGAGTTAGGCACCGTAAAACGCAAGCAGTTACCGTTGAAGATGGTATTACTGGATAACCAACGGTTAGGGATGGTTCGACAATGGCAACAACTGTTTTTTGCAGAACGATATAGCGAAACCACTCTGACTGATAACCCCGATTTCCTTATGTTAGCCAGCGCTTTCGGCATCCCTGGCCAACACATCACCCGTAAAGACCAGGTTGAAGCGGCACTCGACACCCTGCTGAACAGCGAGGGGCCATACCTGCTTCATGTCTCAATCAATGAACTTGAGAATGTCTGGCCTCTGGTGCCGCCTGGCGCCAGCAACTCTGAAATGCTGGAGAAAACATTATGATGCAACATCAGGTCGCCGTTGAAGCGCGCTTTAATCCCGAAACGTTAGAACGCGTATTGCGCGTGGTCCGTCATCGCGGATTTCAGGTATGCGCCATGAATATGGAAGCCGCCAGCGATGCGCAAAACATCAATATCGAATTAACCGTTGCCAGTCCTCGGTCGGTCGACTTACTGTTTAGTCAGTTAACAAAACTGGTAGACGTTGCACATGTTGCCATCTGCCAGAGCACAACCACATCACAACAAATCCGTGCTTGAGCGCGACAGGAAGAAAAAAATGACGACGAAAAAAGCTGATTACATTTGGTTCAATGGGGAGATGGTTCGTTGGGAGGACGCGAAAGTCCACGTGATGTCCCACGCGCTGCATTACGGTACGTCCGTGTTTGAAGGTATCCGTTGCTACGACTCTCACAAAGGACCGGTGGTGTTCCGTCATCGTGAACACATGCAGCGTTTGCATGACTCAGCCAAAATTTATCGTTTCCCGGTTTCGCAAAGCGTGGACGAATTGATGGAAGCCTGTCGCGACGTGATCCGTAAAAACAACCTGACCAGCGCCTACATACGTCCGCTGGTGTTTGTCGGTGATGTTGGCATGGGCGTGAACCCACCTCCGGGATACAACACCGACGTGATCATCGCAGCGTTCCCATGGGGCGCATACCTGGGCGCCGAAGCCCTGGAACAGGGGATCGATGCGATGGTGTCGTCCTGGAATCGCGCAGCGCCAAACACCATTCCGACGGCGGCGAAAGCGGGCGGCAACTATCTTTCCTCTCTGCTGGTGGGCAGCGAAGCCCGCCGCCATGGGTATCAGGAAGGTATCGCTCTGGACGTGAATGGCTATATCTCCGAAGGCGCAGGCGAAAACCTGTTTGAAGTGAAAGATGGCGTGCTGTTCACGCCGCCGTTTACCTCTTCCGCGCTGCCGGGTATCACCCGCGACGCGATCATCAAACTGGCGAAAGACCTCGGTATCGAAGTGCGCGAGCAGGTCCTGTCCCGCGAATCCCTGTATCTGGCTGACGAAGTGTTTATGTCAGGTACCGCGGCGGAAATCACCCCGGTGCGCAGCGTTGACGGAATCCAGGTAGGTGAAGGCCGCTGCGGTCCGGTCACGAAGCGTATTCAGCAAGCCTTCTTCGGTCTCTTCACCGGTGAAACGGAAGATAAATACGGCTGGTTGGATCAGGTTAATCACTAAGAATAAAAAATGGGACGGCACGCACCGTCCCATTTCACAGACAGACACTGGGAGTAAAAAGTATGCCTAAGTACCGTTCCGCCACCACCACTCATGGCCGCAATATGGCGGGAGCCCGCGCGCTGTGGCGCGCCACTGGAATGACCGATGACGATTTTGGTAAGCCGATCATTGCGGTCGTGAACTCGTTTACCCAGTTCGTGCCGGGGCACGTGCACCTGCGCGATCTCGGTAAACTGGTTGCCGAACAGATAGAAGCCGCAGGTGGCGTGGCGAAAGAATTCAACACCATCGCCGTGGATGATGGTATCGCCATGGGCCACGGAGGGATGCTTTATTCGCTGCCGTCCCGCGAATTGATCGCCGATTCAGTCGAGTACATGGTGAACGCCCACTGCGCTGATGCGATGGTTTGTATCTCCAACTGCGACAAAATCACCCCGGGAATGCTGATGGCCTCATTGCGCCTGAACATTCCGGTGATCTTTGTTTCCGGCGGTCCGATGGAAGCCGGGAAAACCAAACTGTCCGATCAGATCATCAAACTCGATCTGGTCGACGCGATGATCCAGGGCGCAGACCCGAAAGTCTCTGACGACCAAAGCAATCAGGTTGAACGCTCTGCCTGCCCGACCTGTGGTTCCTGTTCCGGAATGTTCACCGCCAACTCCATGAACTGCCTGACCGAAGCGCTGGGCCTTTCCCAGCCGGGCAACGGTTCGCTGTTGGCGACCCACGCTGACCGTAAACAGCTGTTCCTTAACGCCGGCAAACGCATCGTTGAGCTGACGAAACGCTACTACGAGCAGGACGACGCCAGCGCGCTGCCGCGCAACATCGCCAGCAAGGCAGCATTCGAAAACGCCATGACGCTGGATATCGCCATGGGCGGTTCAACCAATACCGTTCTGCACCTGCTGGCCGCCGCGCAGGAAGCGGAGATTGACTTCACCATGAGCGATATCGACAAGCTGTCCCGCAAAGTGCCGCAATTGTGCAAGGTGGCGCCAAGCACCCAAAAATACCACATGGAAGATGTCCACCGTGCGGGGGGCGTGCTGGGGATCCTCGGCGAACTGGATCGTGCGGGGTTGCTGAACCGTGACGTGAAAAACGTACTGGGGCTGACGCTGCCGCAAACGCTTGAGCAGTACGACGTGATGGTGACGCAGGATGAGGCCGTGAAGCAGATGTTCCGTGCCGGTCCGGCTGGCATTCGCACCACCAAAGCGTTCTCGCAGGACTGTCGTTGGGAGACACTGGACGACGATCGCGCGGGAGGATGTATCCGCTCGCTGGAACATGCCTACAGCAAAGACGGCGGTCTGGCGGTACTGTACGGTAACTTCGCGGAAAACGGCTGCATCGTAAAAACCGCAGGCGTGGATGACAGCATCCTGACTTTCACCGGCCCGGCGAAAGTCTACGAAAGTCAGGACGACGCGGTAGAAGCCATTCTCGGCGGCAAAGTGGTGGAAGGCGACGTTGTGGTGATCCGCTACGAAGGGCCGAAAGGCGGTCCCGGAATGCAGGAAATGCTCTACCCAACCAGCTTCCTGAAATCCATGGGCCTCGGCAAAGCCTGTGCGCTGATCACTGATGGTCGTTTCTCTGGCGGGACCTCTGGTCTCTCCATCGGCCACGTTTCCCCTGAAGCGGCAAGCGGCGGCAATATTGGCCTGATTGAAGATGGCGATCTGATCGCCATTGATATTCCTAACCGTGGCATTCAGTTGCAGGTGAGCGACGCTGAACTGGCGGCGCGCCGTGAAGCGCAGGAAGCGCGCGGTGACAAAGCCTGGACGCCGAAAAACCGTCAGCGTCAGGTGTCGTTTGCCCTGCGCGCCTACGCCAGCCTCGCGACCAGCGCAGACAAAGGCGCGGTGCGCGATAAATCCAAACTTGGGGGCTAATGATGGCCGAGTCACAACCCTTATCCGCCGCCCCCGAGGGGGCGGAATATCTCCGGGCGGTGCTGCGCGCGCCGGTTTATGAAGCGGCGCAGGTCACGCCTCTGCAAAAAATGGAAAAACTCTCCTCGCGCCTCGACAACGTCATCCTGGTGAAGCGCGAAGACCGCCAGCCGGTGCACAGCTTTAAGCTGCGCGGCGCTTACGCGATGATGGCGGGCTTAACCGAGGAACAAAAAGCGCGCGGTGTGATCACCGCGTCGGCGGGCAATCATGCGCAGGGCGTGGCGTTTTCCTCTGCGCGTCTGGGCGTGAAGGCGCTGATTGTCATGCCGGTTGCGACTGCTGATATCAAAGTGGATGCGGTGCGCGGTTTTGGCGGAGAAGTCCTGCTACACGGCGCGAATTTTGATGAGGCGAAAGCCAAAGCGATCGAACTGGCGCAGCAGCAGGGCTTTACCTGGGTGCCGCCGTTCGACCACCCGATGGTGATTGCCGGGCAGGGGACGCTGGCGCTTGAACTGCTCCAGCAGGACGCTCACCTTGATCGCGTATTCGTGCCGGTGGGCGGCGGCGGCCTGGCGGCAGGTGTGGCGGTGCTGATCAAACAGCTGATGCCGCAGATCAAGGTCATTGCCGTTGAAGCGGAAGACTCTGCATGCCTGAAAGCGGCGCTCGATGCCGGGCATCCGGTCGATCTCCCGCGTGTGGGGCTGTTTGCCGAGGGCGTGGCGGTCAAACGCATCGGCGATGAAACCTTCCGTCTGTGCCAGGAGTATCTTGACGATATTATCACGGTTGATAGCGATGCTATCTGCGCGGCGATGAAAGATCTGTTCGAGGACGTGCGTGCGGTGGCGGAACCGTCCGGCGCGCTGGCGCTGGCGGGCATGAAAAAATATATCGCCCAGCACAACATTCGCGGCGAACGTCTGGCGCACGTGCTGTCTGGCGCCAACGTTAACTTCCACGGCCTGCGTTACGTTTCCGAGCGCTGCGAGTTGGGTGAACAGCGTGAAGCCTTGCTGGCGGTGACCATTCCGGAAGAGAAGGGCAGCTTTCTGAAATTTTGCCAGCTCCTCGGCGGTCGTTCGGTAACGGAATTTAACTACCGTTTTGCCGATGCCAAAGATGCCTGCATTTTTGTCGGCGTGCGTTTAAGCCGCGGTCTGGAAGAGCGCAAAGAGATCCTGAATTTGCTGAATGACGGCGGCTACAGCGTGGTCGATCTCTCTGACGACGAGATGGCGAAGCTCCATGTGCGCTATATGGTCGGCGGGCGTCCATCTAAGCCGCTGAAAGAACGACTTTACAGCTTCGAGTTTCCGGAATCTCCCGGCGCCTTGCTGAAGTTTTTGTATACGCTCGGCACCCACTGGAACATCTCTTTGTTCCATTACCGCAGCCATGGCACCGACTACGGGCGCGTACTGGCAGCCTTCGAACTGGGCGATCACGAGCCGGATTTCGAAACTCGCCTGAACGAACTGGGCTATGAGTGTCACGACGAAACTCAAAACCCGGCGTTCCGTTTCTTCCTGGCGGGCTAGTGGTTCGGCAATATCTTCCAGAACGCATCAATCAGCGGCTCATGCAGCCGCTTTTTCGTTGCGCACACCCCCAACTCAAACGGGGTTTTTTCGTCGCTACGTTCTAAAATCATCACGCGATTGCGTACCGGTTCAGGACTGTTTTCCAGCACCACTTCCGGCAGCAGCGCCACGCCGCAGCCGAGCGCGACCATCGACACCATCGCTTCATGCCCGCCGACGGTTGCGTAAATCATGGGGTTACTGATTTTATGGCGGCGAAACCACAGCTCAATGCGGCGGCGCACTGGCCCCTGGTCAGCCATGATGAACGGCACTGTCGACCAGTCGGGTTTTTCCACCGCGACCTGACTGCGTACCGGGCAGGGTAGCGCCGGGGCGATCAGCACCACCGCCAGATTCTCCAGCATCGAGAATGCCACCGCGCCGGGCAGCGTTTCAGGTTTCCCGGCAATGGCGAGATCCGCTTCGCCCGTCACCACCTTTTCCATCGCGTCGGCGGCGTCGCCCGTGGTGAGTTTAATTTCCACCGAGGGGTGCTCCGCGCGAAAGCGATCGAGAACAGGCGGCAAATGGCTGTAAGCGGCGGTCACGGAGCAGAAAATATGCAGATCGCCGGAGAGCGACGGTCCCTGCTGATCGAGCGTGTGCCGCAGTTGCTGATACTGCAATAAGGTCTGTTGGGCAAAGACCCGTAGCTCTTCGCCTGCTTCCGTGAGCGTGACGGTGCGGTTGTCGCGCACGAACAGCGGCTGGCCAAGGTCTTCCTCAAGGCGCTGTATCTGTCGGGAAAGCGTGGACGGGCTGACGTGCATCGCCCGGGCGCTGCGGCCAAAGTGACGGCTTTCCGCCAGATGCAGGAACATTTTCAGATCGCGTAAATCCACCGATTCCACTCCCTCTTTTTACATTGCAAAAATTGCAATTTGACGTTGTGAATATATCAATTTCCGCAATAAATTTCCTGTTGTAATGTGGGTACATTCTCGCTGAAACGCGAACCGAACAATAAGACACACAACATCACGAGGTATCACCCATGGCTAACTACTTTAATACACTGAACCTGCGCCAGCAGCTGGCGCAGCTGGGCAAATGCCGCTTTATGGGCCGCGACGAATTTGCCGATGGCGCGAGCTACCTTCAGGGTAAAAAAGTGGTCATCGTCGGCTGTGGCGCGCAGGGGCTGAACCAGGGCCTGAATATGCGTGACTCCGGTCTGGATATCTCTTACGCCCTGCGCAAAGAAGCAATTGTCGAAAAACGAGCGTCCTGGCGTAAAGCGACCGAAAACGGCTTTAAAGTGGGTACCTACGAAGAGCTGATCCCGCAGGCGGACCTGGTGGTAAACCTGACGCCAGACAAGCAGCACTCTGACGTGGTGCGTTCCGTACAGCCGCTGATGAAAGACGGCGCCGCGCTGGGTTACTCTCACGGCTTTAACATTGTTGAAGTGGGCGAGCAGATCCGTAAAGACATCACCGTGGTGATGGTGGCGCCGAAGTGCCCGGGTACGGAAGTACGCGAAGAGTACAAGCGTGGCTTCGGCGTGCCGACCCTGATCGCGGTTCACCCGGAAAACGATCCGAAAGGCGAAGGTATGGCGATTGCCAAAGCATGGGCGGCAGCGACCGGTGGCCACCGCGCGGGCGTGCTGGAATCGTCCTTCGTTGCGGAAGTGAAATCTGACCTGATGGGCGAGCAAACCATTCTGTGCGGCATGCTGCAGGCGGGTTCTCTGCTGTGCTTCGACAAGCTGGTGGAAGAGGGCACCGACCCGGCATACGCGGAAAAACTGATTCAGTTCGGCTGGGAAACCATCACCGAAGCGCTGAAGCAGGGCGGCATTACGCTGATGATGGACCGCCTGTCTAATCCGGCGAAACTGCGTGCTTACGCGCTGTCCGAACAGCTGAAAGCGATCATGGCGCCGCTGTTCCAGAAACACATGGATGACATCATCTCCGGCGAATTCTCTTCCGGCATGATGGCGGACTGGGCGAACGACGATAAGAAACTGCTGACCTGGCGTGAAGAAACCGGTAAAACCGCGTTCGAAACGGCGCCACAGTATGAAGGCAAAATCAGTGAGCAGGAGTACTTCGATAAAGGCGTACTGATGATCGCGATGGTGAAAGCGGGCGTTGAGCTGGCGTTCGAAACCATGGTGGATTCCGGCATCATCGAAGAGTCTGCGTACTACGAATCCCTGCACGAACTGCCGCTGATCGCGAACACCATCGCCCGTAAGCGTCTGTACGAAATGAACGTGGTTATCTCTGATACCGCCGAGTACGGCAACTACCTGTTCTCTTACGCCTGCGTACCGCTGCTGAAAGAGTTCATGGCCACCCTGCAGCCGGGCGATCTGGGCAAAACGATTGCGGAAGGAGCGGTAGACAACGCGCAACTGCGCGATGTGAACGAGGCGATTCGCGGCCATGCTATCGAGCAGGTAGGTAAGAAACTGCGCGGCTATATGACCGATATGAAGCGTATCGCTGTCGCTGGCTAATTCCGCGTTGCCAGCATCCGGCAAAGATAAAAAACCCGGTGTTTGAAGACACCGGGTTTTTTGTTAGTTACGGTACAGCACCTTAATGATGTGGTAGCCGAACTGGGTGTGCAGCGGACCGGTTGGTTCCAGTACCGGGCAGGAAAAGACCACTTTATCGAATGCCGGAACCATCTGGCCCTGACGGAATTCGCCCAGGTCGCCGCCGCGTTTGCCAGACGGACAGATTGAGTGTTTCTTCGCCAGTTTGCCGAAGTCGGCGCCGTTTTTAATCTGCTCAAGAAGATCCAGCGCCAGTTTTTCTTCTTTAACAAGAATATGCAGTGCTGCTGCTGTTTTTGCCATGATCGTGCCTTGCGTGGGATGAGTGAAGCGGGCGATTTTAGCACGGGGCTGGTGAGAAAGAATATCCAGGCCAGCTACTGCTTGCTGGCCTGGCTGAAGATTAGCGCATCTGCTGCTGTGATAATTTCCAGACGCTGGCAATATTGCGTGCCGAAACGCGCAGGTTGTATTCCGCATCCTGTAGCGCTTCCGGCAGCGTGGCGATTCGCGTCAGCACGGAGAACACCGCGTCCAGCCCGTGCTGATGCACAATCTGGTGATCGGTCGTTAAGCCGCCCGCCAGCGCGATCACCGGTTTCTGATACCGCTTAGCGCAGCGTGCGACGCCAATCGGCGTTTTACCGCTGATGCTCTGGCTATCAAGACGACCTTCACCGGTGATCACCAGGCTGGCATCCGCGACCAGGCTATCGAGATGCAGCGCGTCAATAACAATCTCCACGCCCGGCTTTAACTCCGCGTTCAGTATCCCTAACAGCGCCGCGCCCATGCCGCCAGCGGCGCCTGCGCCAGGCGTCATCATCACGTTTCGTCCGGTTGCGTCCTGAAGCCGTTTACCAAAGTTGGCCAGCGCAGCGTCTAAGGAGGCAACCATTTCCGGCGTTGCCCCTTTTTGCGGGCCGAAGATGGCTGACGCTCCTGTTGCGCCACAGAGTGGATTGTTAACGTCGCAGGCGACGGTGACAGAAACGTTTTTCAGTCGAGCGTCGCAGCCTGAGGCATCGATGATGGCCAGGTCGCTTAGCGCGCCGCCGCCGAAAGGAAGCGATTTCCCGTTTGTATCAAGCAGCGCCACACCAAGTGCCTGTAGCATACCTGCGCCGCCGTCATTGGTGGCGCTACCGCCAATCCCGAGAATAATGCGCTCAACGCCGTGGTCCAGCGCGGCAAGGATCAATTCGCCGGTGCCATAGCTGGTGGTCAGCATAGGGTTACGGCATTCTGGCGGGACATGATGCAGTCCGGATGCGGAGGCCATTTCAACGATTGCCGTTTTCCCATCTCCCAGCATACCCCAGCGCGCCTGTACTGGCGTTCCCAGCGGTCCGGTCACATTCTGGAACAGATAATGGCCTTCGGTTGCTTCAACCATTGATTCGACGGTACCTTCGCCGCCGTCTGCCATCGGCAATTTGACATACTCGGCCTCGGGATAAATTTCACGAAATCCCTGCTCGATAGCGGTGGCCACCTGCATGGCCGATAAACTTTCTTTAAATGAATCTGGTGCAATGACTATTTTCATCGTGTCCTTACCCGGCAAGTCCGAAGACGCCAAACATCAGTGTGGAAATCAGGGCGATAACAAAACCGACAAGGGTTTCATAAGGCAGCAGTTTTAACCGTTCGTGGATCGGCATGCCGACACTGCCGCCCGTGGCGTGGAAGAAGCTGCCATGGGGCAGGTGATCCAGTACGGTTGCGCCAGCGTGAATCATGGCGGCACCGGCAAGGGCTGATACGCCAAGACCCAGCAGCGTCTGGCTGAATACCCCGGCGGCAACGGCGGTTCCCGCCGTAGTGGACGCTGTTGCCATAGACATGATCGCGCCGGAAATAGGGGCCAGCAGATAAGAAGGCAGACCGGAAGAGGTCAGCCCATGAATGAGCACATCTTTCAGTTCCGAGTTGGCGATAATCCCGGCGAGCGTACCGGTACCGAGCAGCATGATGGCTACCGGCGCCATGCGCGTAAGCCCGGACATCATAAAGGCGTTACTTTGCTTAAACCTGCCCATCAGGATCGCACCGGCTAACCCACCGACGGGCAGGGCAATCAGCGGATCGATGGCGATACCCGCAACAGGTCGTAGCGCCAGCAGCACAATGGCGACGAGCGGCGCGCTGATAGCGGCAAGAAATCCCGGCTGCTTGCCGTGGTTGTCGTGTGAAATCACTTCGTCGGGCATCACCATCAGGCCTTTCTGGCTGAGACGTTTTGCCAGTAAATAAGCCACGATCAGGCCGAACAGACCGGGGATTATCCCGGCCATCATCACGGAGGTGAGGGGAACATGAAAGGCGTCCGACGCGGCGATGGCATTGGGGTTAGGCGACATCACATTACCCGCTTTACCGCCGCCAATCATCGCCAGCAGAATGGCGAGTTTCGACAAACCGGCGCGACGGGCAATAGACAGGGCAATCGGTGCAACGGTGATAACCGCCACGTCGATAAATACGCCGACGGCGGTCAGAATCATCGTCGCAATGGCTAAGGCTAAAAGCGCCCGGCTTTCGCCCACTTTTTTCACTACCGTTTCAGCGATGGTGTTTGCCGCGCCGGATTCAATCAACACGCCGGCCAGTACACCTGCCGCGAGAATGCGCAGCACGGCATTGGTAATGCCTTGCGCGCCGGTGACCATTAGCGTCACGGTTTGCACCAGATCGGCGCCGCCGACCAGACCGCCTACCAGCGCGCCGACCATCATGCCGTAAGCCGGCGAGACTTTGCGTAAAATTAAAACGATCGCCACCACGAGTGCGATGATGGCGCCAGTTGCTGTTATTGAAACCATCTTCTGCTTTCTCCATGAAAATAACAGGGGGCAGTATGGAGAAAGCAGCCGCGTTAGACTTGTGTGTATCGGCTAAAAATACGGCGCCAGACGGCGAAAAATTTGGAGGAAAATACAGTTCAGCGCTGTAACTCCATGCCGATATACAACCAGAGTAACTGTTTTAAGTTATTGATTTGTATTCCTGTAATATCTTCCACTCGCTGCAGTCGATAGCGTAACGTATTGACATGAATATGCAGGCTGGTCGCTGTTTGCGAAAGATCACAATTATGCTCAAAATAATGCTGTAGCGTTTTTTGCAGAACGCCTTTGGTGTCCTGGGCAACCAGATCGCGCCAGATTTTGGATAATTCTTCCGCTTGCCAGGTACCGGAAAGCCCGCCCAATAATGACGCCAGCGCATAGTCGTCATGAAAAATGAACTGATGCTTCAACTTCAGTCTTTTCGCCATGGCCTGGGTGGATTTCGCGGTCTGAAAAGAGCGACGCAGGCCGTTTTCTCCGGTGAAATAGCCGCCGACGATCAGTCGGGAAAAACCACAGGACTGTGCGTAATGTTTAAATCTCTGCAGATCGCTTAGTTCCAACGATTTATGCCAGACGCCGTTTTTTAGCGTGATAGGTTTTAAGATTATCAGCTCATTAAAGTCGGAAAACGTGACCAAATGGTCGCGGGCGCGATATTCAAAATATTCCATCAGATTACGCAGCGCGTCGCGATCCGGTTGTTGCAGTTCCATAATCACCACCACCCGCGGAAGCTGGAGATTAATTCCCAACCATGAGACCACCGCGTTCAGCGAGTCCGGCGGCGGATCGCGCAAAATCAGCTGATTAATCAGCTCTTCGCGGTAACGCTTATCCCACTGTTTTTGCTCGAGGAGCGCCATTTGTTCAATGATTAATTCCGAAGCCATCTTCACCAACTGCGCATATGCCTTCACTTCACCAGGCTCGCCGGTAATGCCCAGTACGCCAATCAGCTGGTCGCGAAAATTAATCGGTAAATTGATGCCGGGCTTAACGCCTTTAAGCTTATTGGCGGTCGCGGAATCAATTTCGACGACCCGGTTTTCGGTCAATGCGAGTACGGCGCCCTCATGGCGTTGATGTAAACGTGAGGCTTCCCCGGAAGCAATGATCATCCCATGCTCGTTCATCACATTTACCGAGTACGGAATTATCCCCATTGTGCGTTGAACTATCTGGCGTGCGGTAGAGTCTTGCAGGTAATAATTAGCGTGAATCTTGTTCATTTTATGCTCAGCATGAAAGGCGGGCGCAATATGTGGCCCATATCCGATCTATTAGCGTATCCAGTGGTGAAATGTTTCGGGTGAACAGACAAAGAAAGCGGGCAGTACGGCCTCTTTTTTGTCGGTTTATACAAATAAAAATGCCCCAGAAAGCTTGTATCCTCTGTTTTCCCTTTAAACTCAAATGATTAATTCTGTTTCTGTTCGCCTGTTCCGTCTTTTTTTTCGATGTGATCGACGTAGGATATTGTTCGGAAATTAATCATTTCTTGCACGCCAGCGCCGTGTTCATTTCTTTCAGGCGGCCTCCGTACGTACAGTCACGGAAAGCTCAATCTCTGCCTCGCTTTCTGCTACAATCCCTCCCCCGTTCGAAGATTGAGCAACATTCCCATGCGTTTAAACCCCGGCCAACAACACGCTGTCGAATTCGTCACCGGACCTTGCCTGGTGCTGGCGGGGGCGGGTTCCGGTAAGACACGCGTTATCACCAACAAAATCGCCCATTTGATACGCGGCTGCGGTTACCAGGCGCGACACATCGCTGCGGTGACCTTTACCAACAAGGCGGCGCGCGAAATGAAAGAACGTGTCGGACAGACGTTGGGGCGTAAAGAAGCGCGTGGGCTGATGATCTCCACCTTCCATACGCTGGGGCTGGAGGTGATAAAACGCGAATACGCCGCGCTGGGAATGAAATCCAATTTCTCGCTGTTTGACGACACCGATCAGGTCGCCTTGCTGAAAGAGCTGACGGAAGGGTTGATTGACGATGACAAAGTGGTGCTGCAACAGCTGATCTCGACGATCTCAAACTGGAAGAACGATCTCAAAACGCCAGCCCAGGCGGCAGCAAGTGCGAAAGGCGAACGCGATCGCATTTTTGCGCACTGCTATGGCCTGTACGATGCGCACCTGAAAGCCTGTAACGTTCTCGACTTTGACGATCTGATTTTACTGCCAACACTGCTGCTGCAGCGTAATGAGGAAGTGCGCGAGCGCTGGCAGAACAAGATCCGCTATCTGCTGGTGGACGAGTATCAGGATACCAATACCAGCCAGTACGAGCTGGTCAAGCTGCTGGTGGGGAACCGCGCGCGCTTTACCGTCGTGGGTGATGACGACCAGTCGATCTACTCCTGGCGCGGTGCGCGACCTCAAAACCTGGTGCTGTTGAGCCAGGATTTTCCGGCGCTGCAGGTTATCAAGCTGGAGCAGAACTACCGCTCTTCCGGGCGGATCCTGAAAGCAGCAAATATTCTTATTGCCAATAATCCGCACGTCTTTGAAAAGCGGCTCTTTTCGGAGCTGGGATATGGCGCGGAGCTGAAAGTGCTCAGCGCAAACAACGAAGAACATGAGGCCGAGCGTGTAACCGGCGAACTGATCGCCCATCACTTCGTGAATAAAACGGAATACAAGGATTACGCCATTCTGTATCGCGGTAATCATCAGTCGCGGGTGTTTGAAAAATACCTCATGCAGAACCGTATTCCGTACAAAATTTCCGGCGGCACCTCGTTCTTCTCTCGCCCGGAGATCAAAGATCTGCTGGCCTATCTTCGGGTGCTGACCAATCCGGATGATGACAGCGCTTTCCTGCGCATCGTGAATACGCCAAAACGCGAAATCGGACCGGCTACGCTGCAAAAGTTGGGCGAGTGGGCTATGACCCGCAATAAAAGCCTGTTTACCGCCAGCTTTGATCTGGGCCTGAGCCAGACGCTTACCGGGCGCGGCTACGATTCGTTGACCCGATTTACCCACTGGCTGGGTGAAATCCAGCGTCTGGCCGAGCGCGAACCCATTGCCGCCGTACGCGATCTGATTCACGGCATTGATTATGAATCCTGGCTGTACGAAACCTCGCCCAGCCCGAAAGCGGCCGAAATGCGCATGAAAAACGTCAACCAGCTGTTTAGCTGGATGACTGAAATGCTGGAAGGCAGCGAATTGGATGAGCCGATGACGCTGACCCAGGTGGTGACACGCTTTACGCTGCGCGACATGATGGAGCGCGGTGAAAGCGAAGAAGAACTGGATCAGGTTCAACTGATGACGCTTCACGCCTCGAAAGGTCTGGAGTTTCCGTATGTGTTTATGGTGGGAATGGAAGAGGGATTTCTGCCGCACCAAAGCAGCATCGATGAAGACAACATTGATGAAGAACGCCGTCTGGCCTACGTAGGCATAACCCGCGCGCAAAAAGAACTGATCTTCACCCTCTGTAAAGAGCGCCGTCAGTACGGCGAGCTGGTACGCCCGGAGCCGAGCCGTTTCCTGCTGGAATTACCGCAGGACGATCTGATCTGGGAGCAGGAACGCAAAGTGGTAAGCGCAGAAGAACGCATGCAGAAAGGGCAAAGCCATCTGGCGAACCTGAAAGCAATGATGGCGGCAAAGAAAGCGAAGTTATAGGCCGGATTCGCGAAGCGTCATCCGGCAAAATCACGATGACTGAACATCTAAAGGCCAGTGAACATAGCTTTGCCACTGGCTTTCCTGCGCAATCAACTCATTTCCCAGCGGATGCTGTTCCAGCCACCCTTTCGGTAGCGTAATCGTCAGTATCTCATTTGTCGCCTGCAGGGCGATCGACGGCAGCAGATCGTCACGACGGCGGCTGGCGAAAATAATCGCCAGTCTTAGCAGACGACAAAGGTGCTCAGCCACGCGCGGCGGCACGGCGTTTTGCTGGTGCAGCGAGGAAAGATCAACCGGGTTGGTCTGGTTCAATAACAGCGTGGCGAGCAGTTTTTTCTGCGCGGGGGTGAATCCAGGCAGGTCCAGATTGCGCACCAGATACGCCGCGTGCTGAGGCGCTTGTTTGAAATCTACGCTCAGGCCGATTTCATGCAGCATGCAGGCGCTGATCAACAGTTCGCGGCTGATCGGCTCAAGATGCCATTCATATTCTACTTGTCCGACGAAATTCTCCGCCAGTCTGGCAACGCGGTTCGCTTGTTCGGTATCGACCATAAACCGACGCTGGACGTTACGCAGCGTACGGCTACGAATATCCTGATCGACTGCAAGATGCAGCATACCGTACACCAGCCCTTCGCGCAGCGCGCCGCCGGCCAGGGTCATGCCCTGAATATTCAGTTCGGTAAAAATGGCGATGAGAATGGCCAACCCGCTGGGGAATACCAGTGCGCGTTCAAGGGTTAAGCCCTCAATTTCCAGTTCTTCCAGCCGGCCACAGTGAATCGCCCGCTGTTTCAACTGCTGGAGTTTCGACAGCGTAATGCGCTCATCCATGCCCTGCGCCATCATGATTTCCTGAAGCGCCTGCACGGTGCCGGATGCACCAACGCACACTTTCCAGCCGTGGTAGCGAAGTTCATCGGCTACCGGACGCAGCACGTCTCGCGCGGCTTTTTCCGCTTCGTCGAAATTTTCCTGCGCCAGATTACGGTCGGTGAAATAGCGCTCAAGCCAGGTGACGCAGCCCATCGACAGACTAAACAGCGACGTGGTTTGTGCGCCCGTGCCGGTAACCAGTTCAGTGCTCGCGCCGCCGATGTCGACAACCAGTCGCTGATCCGCGCCGCCGGTGGTATGCGCCACGCCCTGATAAATCAGGCGCGCTTCTTCTTCGCCGCTGATGACCTGTACCGGGCAACCGAGGATCTCTTGCGCTTTAGCGATAAATTCATCGGCATTCACCGCTATGCGTAGCGTTGCGGTCGCAACCACGCGGATTTGCGGCTGGGGAATATCCTGAAGGCGCTCGGCAAACAGGCGCAGGCATTGCCAGCCGCGCTCCATAGCTTCAGCAGAAAGGGCGTTCTCGCTGTTCAGGCCAGCGGCCAGACGCACCTTGCGTTTAATTCGCGTGAGCGTCTGGATGCTTCCCGCCACCTCGCGCACCACCAGCATATGAAAACTATTCGAGCCTAAATCAATTGCGGCGTACAGCGAGGAGGTGTTTAGCATGTTTTTTAACCCGAACGACGACGGTTACGCGGGGCGCCAGCCCGACGCGGGCCATTGCCTGGGCGCGAGCGCGTCAGACGCAGCGGCTTCGGCAGATTGTTCATCAGCGCATCCGGATTGTATTTGCTGACCGGAATGGAGTGACCGATGTAGGTTTCGATCGCCGGCAGGTTCAGCGCGTACTCTTCACACGCCAGGCTGATGGAGTGGCCACTTGCGCCTGCGCGTCCGGTTCGGCCAATGCGGTGGACGTAATCTTCGCAATCGTCCGGCAAATCGTAGTTAAATACGTGGGTGACTGCGGGAATATGCAGCCCGCGTGCGGCAACATCGGTAGCGACAAGAATATCCAGATCGCCGCGGGTGAACTCGTCGAGAATGCGCAGGCGTTTTTTCTGCGCCACGTCGCCCGTCAGCAGGCCCACGCGATGACCATCGGCGGCCAGATGGCCCCAGATGTCTTCACAGCGGTGTTTCGTGTTAGCGAAAACAATGGCGCGATCCGGCCATTCTTCTTCAATTAATGTTTGCAGAAGGCGCATCTTCTCTTCGTTAGACGGATAGAAAAGCTCTTCTTTAATACGGTGGCCGGTTTTTTGTTCCGGCTCGACTTCCACGTATTCGGCGTTGTTCATTTGTTCGAACGCCAGTTCACGCACGCGGTAAGAGAGGGTTGCGGAGAACAGCATGTTCAGACGCTGTGTGGCTGGCGGCATGCGGCGGAACAGCCAGCGGATATCTTTAATAAAGCCCAGATCGTACATGCGATCGGCTTCGTCGAGGACAACGACCTGAATCGCGCCCAGGTTAATGTGATTCTGTTTTGCGTAGTCGATCAGACGGCCTGTGGTGCCGATAAGAATATCGACGCCGCTTTCCAGCACTTTCAGCTGCTTGTCATAGCCGTCGCCGCCGTAGGCGAGACCCAGCTTCAGACCTGTGGTCTGCGCCAACGGCTCGGCATCGGCGTGGATCTGCACGGCTAACTCACGCGTCGGCGCCATGATTAAGGCGCGCGGCTGGTTCACCTTGCGATCGTCAATCGCGGGATGAGAGAGAAGATAATGAAACGTTGACGTCAGGAACGCCATCGTTTTGCCAGTACCGGTTTGCGCCTGCCCTGCGACATCGCGACCGGCCAGCGTAAGCGGCAGCGCGAGGGCCTGAATGGGCGTGCAGTTATGAAACCCTTTATTTTCAAGGGCTTCGATCACCTTTGGGTGCAGGGCGAAGTCGGAAAACTTCTGTTCTGTTAAATGTGTTTTGCTCATAGTGTGGTAGAATATCAGCTTACTATTGCTTTACGAAAGCGTATCCGGTGAAATAAAGTCAACCTTTAGTTGGTTAATGCGACATCAACACGTCGTTGATGAAGGCAAAACCAACGTACCAGGCTTATTCCTGTGGAGTTAATATGAGCGATAAAATTATTCACCTGACTGACGACAGTTTTGACACGGATGTACTCAAAGCGGACGGGGCCATCCTCGTCGATTTCTGGGCAGAGTGGTGCGGACCGTGCAAAATGATCGCCCCGATTCTGGATGAGATCGCTGACGAATATCAGGGCAAACTGACGGTTGCTAAACTGAACATTGACCAGAACCCAGGCACCGCGCCGAAGTATGGTATCCGTGGCATCCCGACTCTGCTGCTGTTCAAAAACGGTGAAGTTGCAGCGACCAAAGTGGGCGCACTGTCCAAAGGTCAGCTGAAAGAATTCCTCGACGCGAATATCGCGTAAGAGGAGACCTCATGCTCGGGCGCCCTTAATCCTAAATGATTCGGATGACTGGACGCCCGGCGTGAGTCGTGCTAAGTTAGTGTTGACTTCGTATTAAACATACCTTATTAAGTTTGAATCTTGCTATTTCCACAACGTCTCAGTTTCACCCGAGATGTGGACAGATTCCTGGCTTATCATTCATTCCGTCTTGTCGTTTCAGTTCTGCGTACTTTCCTGTGACCAGACAGCGAACAGACATGAGTTGATGGCCGTAAACAGGCATGGATGACCCTGCCATACCATTCACAACATTAAGTTCGAGATTTACCCCAAGTTTAAGAACTCACACCATTATGAATCTTACCGAATTAAAGAATACGCCGGTTTCTGAGCTGATCACTCTCGGCGAAAATATGGGGCTGGAAAACCTGGCTCGTATGCGTAAGCAGGACATTATTTTTGCCATCCTGAAGCAGCACGCAAAGAGTGGCGAAGATATCTTTGGTGACGGTGTGCTGGAGATATTGCAGGATGGATTTGGTTTCCTCCGCTCTGCAGACAGCTCCTACCTCGCCGGTCCTGATGACATCTACGTTTCCCCCAGCCAAATCCGCCGTTTCAACCTCCGCACTGGTGATACCATCTCTGGTAAGATTCGCCCGCCGAAAGAAGGCGAACGCTACTTTGCGCTGTTGAAAGTTAACGAAGTTAACTATGACAAACCGGAAAACGCCCGCAATAAAATCCTTTTCGAAAACTTAACGCCGCTGCATGCCAACTCTCGTCTGCGCATGGAACGGGGTAACGGTTCGACTGAAGACTTAACGGCGCGCGTACTGGATCTGGCTTCGCCAATCGGTCGCGGTCAGCGTGGCTTGATTGTGGCGCCGCCGAAAGCGGGTAAAACCATGCTGCTGCAAAATATTGCGCAGAGCATTGCCTACAACCACCCAGACTGCGTGCTGATGGTATTGCTGATCGACGAACGTCCGGAAGAAGTGACCGAGATGCAGCGTCTGGTGAAAGGTGAAGTGGTTGCGTCGACTTTTGACGAACCGGCATCCCGTCACGTTCAGGTCGCCGAAATGGTGATCGAAAAAGCGAAGCGCCTGGTTGAACATAAGAAAGACGTTATCATTCTGCTCGACTCCATCACCCGTCTGGCGCGTGCCTACAACACCGTGGTACCGGCTTCCGGTAAAGTGTTGACCGGTGGTGTAGATGCCAACGCCCTGCATCGTCCGAAGCGTTTCTTCGGGGCGGCGCGTAACGTGGAAGAGGGCGGCAGCCTGACCATCATCGCGACCGCGCTTATCGATACCGGCTCCAAAATGGATGAAGTTATCTACGAGGAGTTTAAAGGCACCGGTAACATGGAACTGCACCTCTCCCGTAAGATCGCGGAAAAACGCGTCTTCCCGGCTATCGACTACAACCGTTCCGGTACCCGTAAAGAAGAGTTGCTTACCACCCAGGAAGAGCTGCAGAAGATGTGGATCCTGCGTAAGATCATTCACCCAATGGGCGAAATCGACGCAATGGAGTTCCTCATCAATAAGCTGGCGATGACCAAGACCAACGATGATTTCTTCGACATGATGAAGCGTTCGTAAGAGTACGACCAGCCAAAAACGCCACGTTTTTACGTGGCGTTTTGCTTTTATGCCTGTAATCTTAACAACGTCTTAATAAGATGTTGCGTAAACACACTCCGCTGCACCGCGTTTTGCCTGGTAAATACGAAATGTGGTTAAAAATAATACAAAACAGACGCTTCGGAATGGAGTTTCCCTTCTGAATACAGGTCTTCGTGGTTATACTTCTGCTAATAATTTTCTCTGAGAGCACGCATTGTGAATTTACTGACAGTCAGTACTGATCTCATCAGTATTTTTTTATTCACGACACTGTTTCTGTTTTTTGCGCGCAAGGTAGCAAAAAAGATCGGTTTAGTGGATAAGCCCAACTTCCGCAAACGTCACCAGGGATTGATACCGTTGGTTGGGGGCATTTCAGTATATGCGGGGATCTGTTTCACGTTCGGCATCGCAGATTATTATATTCCCCATGCTGCTCTTTATCTTGCCTGTGCGGGCGTGCTGGTTTTTATCGGCGCGCTCGACGATCGCTTTGATATCAGCGTAAAAATACGCGCTACCGTACAGGCCGCTATCGGCGTCGTTATGATGGTGGTCGGTAAACTCTACCTCAGCAGTCTCGGCTACATTTTTGGGCCGTGGGAAATGGTGCTCGGTCCTTTCGGTTATTTCCTCACCCTTTTCGCCGTCTGGGCGGCCATCAACGCCTTTAATATGGTTGATGGCATCGACGGTCTGTTAGGTGGGCTTTCCAGCGTCTCCTTTGGGGCGATGGGGCTTATCCTCTGGTTTGACGGACAGACAAGCCTTGCCATCTGGTGCTTTGCGATGATAGCCGCCATCCTGCCGTATATCCTGTTGAACCTGGGCGCGCTGGGTCGACGCTACAAGGTTTTTATGGGGGACGCTGGCAGTACGCTGATAGGCTTTACCGTCATCTGGATCCTGTTAGAAACCACGCAAGGACAAACCCATCCTATTAGCCCGGTTACCGCGCTGTGGATCATCGCCATTCCGCTGATGGACATGGTGGCCATTATGTACCGCCGCCTGCGCAAAGGAATGAGCCCGTTCTCGCCTGACCGTCAGCACATTCATCATTTGATCATGCGCGCAGGGTTTACTTCCCGTCAGGCGTTTGTCCTCATTACCTTGGCCGCTGCCATCCTCGCCTCTATTGGCGTGCTTGCGGAATACTCTCAAATTGTGCCTGAGTGGGTTATGTTGGTGCTCTTTTTGCTAGCATTCTTCCTCTACGGTTACTGCATTAAGCGTGCCTGGAAAGTGGCGAGATTCATCAAACGCTTAAAGCGCAGACTGCGCAGAAACCGAGATAATAAGCCAAATTTAATCAAGTAAATCGAGGGTGCGATGACTCAACCATTACCGGGGGTACACGCCGTGAGCGCTGAAAATGAACTGGATATTCGTGGGTTGTTTCGTACCTTATGGGCCGGGAAGGTATGGATTGTCGGTGTCGCACTGTTGTTCGCGCTGCTCGCGTTAGCGTATACCTTCTTTGCCCGCCAGGAGTGGAGCGCGACCGCCATTTCCGATCGTCCCACGGTGAACATGCTGGGAGGCTACTATTCCCAGCAGCAGTTTCTGCGTAATCTGGATGTCAAAGTCAGCAATACGCCAGCCGACCAGCCTTCGGTGATGGATGAAGCCTACAAAGAGTTCGTGATGCAGTTGGCCTCCTGGGATACTCGTCGCGATTTTTGGCTGCAAACCGACTATTACAAGCAACGGATGGTGGGTAACAGCAAGGCCGATGCCGCGATGCTGGATGAGCTGATCAACAATATTCAGTTTATCCCCGGTGATTTCACTCGTGCTGTTAACGACAGCGTCAAGCTGATTGCCGAAACCGCACCTGACGCCAACAATCTGTTGCGCCAGTATGTCGCCTTCTCGAGCCAGCGCGCGGCAAGCCATCTGAATGACGAGCTGAAAGGCGCATGGGCGGCGCGGACCGTGCAAATGAAAGCGCAGGTTAAACGCCAGGAAGAGGTGGCAAAAGCCATTTTCTCCCGCCGCGTAAGCAGTATCGAACAGGCGCTGAAAATCGCCGAGCAGCACAATATTTCCCGCACGCAGACAGACGTTCCGCCGGATGAATTGCCGGAGTCGGAACTGTTTTTATTGGGACGTCCGATGCTCCAGGCTCGCCTCGAAAATTTACAGGCCGTTGGTCCCACCTTCGATCTGGACTACTTCCAGAACCGGGCCATGCTGAATACATTGAACGTGGGGCCAACCCTGGACCCGCGTTTTCAGACCTATCGCTATTTGCGGACGCCGGAAGAACCGGTAAAACGCGATAGCCCGCGCCGTGCCTTCCTGATGGTGATGTGGGGCATCGTGGGGGGGCTTATCGGCGCTGGTGTTGCGTTAACCCGCCGCCGCACGATCTAGCACGACTGCCGCAGTGAGGGGCTGGGCCCTCACTGACTATTCGAAGAGAATCGATGTGAAAGTACTGACTGTATTTGGCACGCGACCGGAAGCCATCAAAATGGCGCCTTTGGTTCATGCGCTGGCAAAGGATCCTGATTTCAAAGCGAGAGTTTGCGTCACCGCGCAACACCGGGAGATGCTCGATCAGGTTTTGAACCTCTTTTCCATTGTTCCTGACTACGATCTTAATATTATGCAACCGGGTCAGGGGCTGACAGAAATAACCTGTCGAATTCTGGAAGGGCTGAAGCCTATCCTGTCTGATTTCAAGCCTGATGTGGTACTGGTACATGGCGATACCACCACCACTATCGCCACCAGTCTTGCGGCATTTTATCAACGCATCCCTGTCGGGCACGTGGAAGCCGGACTTCGCACTGGCGATCTGTTTTCGCCGTGGCCGGAGGAGGCAAACCGGACGTTGACCGGCCATCTGGCGATGTACCATTTCGCGCCGACTGAAAACTCACGGCAAAACCTGCTGCGTGAAAATATCGCTGACAGCCGCATCTTTGTTACCGGCAATACGGTGATCGATGCGCTTATTTGGGTGCGTGACCGCGTCCTGGCCAGCGATAAGCTGCGCTCAGCGCTGGCCGAACGTTACCCTTTCCTGTGCGAAGATAAAAAGCTGATTCTGGTGACGGGGCATCGACGTGAAAGTTTTGGCCGTGGTTTTGAGCAGATTTGCCATGCGCTGGCGGATATTGCCGCCGCCAACCAGGACGTGCAAATTGTCTATCCGGTCCATCTGAACCCTAACGTCAGTGAGCCGGTCAACCGTATTCTCGGTCACGTTGAAAACGTGATGCTGATTGAACCGCAGGACTATTTACCTTTTGTCTGGCTGATGAATCACGCCTGGCTGATCCTCACCGACTCCGGAGGGATTCAGGAAGAAGCGCCGTCGCTGGGCAAACCGGTACTGGTGATGCGTGAAACGACCGAACGCCCTGAAGCCGTGACGGCGGGGACGGTGCGCCTGGTGGGCACTGACTCCCGGCGCATTGTTGCGGAAGTCACGCGCTTGCTGCATGACGAAAATGAATATCAGACCATGAGTCGCGCCCATAACCCTTACGGTGACGGGCTGGCCTGTGGCCGAATTTTAGACGCTTTAAAAAACAGTCGGGTATCGCTATGAGTTTTTCTACCATTTCTGTTATTGGTCTGGGATATATCGGTTTGCCAACGGCGGCCGCCTTCGCGTCGCGCCAAAAGCAGGTCATTGGTGTGGACGTTAACCCGCACGCGGTAGATACCATCAACCGCGGTGAAATTCATATCGTTGAGCCGGATCTGGGCAAGGTGGTAAAAACGGCGGTTGAGGGTGGATTTTTGCGCGCCACCACTACGCCGGTTGACGCTGACGCATACCTGATCGCCGTTCCCACACCGTTTAAAGGCGATCACGAACCCGATATGGCCTATGTCGAAGCCGCGGCGAAATCCGTGGCGCCGGTACTGAAAAAAGGGGCGCTGGTGATCCTTGAGTCTACCTCGCCAGTCGGTGCGACAGAGCAAATGGCTGCCTGGTTGGCGGCGATGCGCCCGGATCTCACTTTCCCGCAGCAGGCCGGAGAGCAGGCTGACGTCAATGTGGCCTATTGCCCTGAACGCGTACTGCCGGGTCAGGTGATGGTCGAACTGATTAAGAATGACCGCGTGATTGGCGGTATGACGCCGGTATGCTCGGCGCGCGCCAGCGAACTGTACAAGATCTTCCTTGAAGGTGAGTGCGTGGTGACGAACGCCCGCACAGCGGAAATGTGTAAGCTCACGGAAAACAGTTTCCGCGATGTCAATATTGCTTTTGCGAATGAACTGTCGCTGATCTGCGCCGATCAGGGGATTAACGTCTGGGAACTGATCCAACTGGCGAATCGCCATCCTCGGGTCAATATACTCCAGCCCGGACCGGGCGTTGGCGGGCACTGCATCGCCGTCGATCCGTGGTTTATCGTGGCGCAAAACCCGCAGCAGTCGCGTCTGATTCGTACCGCGCGTGAAGTCAACGACGGTAAGCCGCACTGGGTTGTTGACCAGGTGAAAGCCGCCGTGGCGGATTGCCTGGCTGCGACCGATAAGCGCGCCAGCGAAGTGAAAATCGCCTGCTTTGGGCTGGCTTTCAAACCGAATATCGACGATCTCCGCGAAAGCCCGGCAATGGAAATTACGCAGAATATCGCCCAATGGCACAGCGGTGAAACGCTGGCGGTGGAGCCGAATATCCATCAGTTACCGAAAAAGCTGGATGGCCTGTGCGCGCTGGCGACGCTGGACGATGCGCTGGCAACCGCCGACGTGCTGGTGATGCTGGTCGATCATAATGAGTTTAAAGCGATGCGCGGTGACGCGGTTCGTCAGCAATATATCGTTGATACCAAAGGGGTCTGGCGTTAATGAAACGGATTCTGGTCACAGGTGGCGCGGGGTTTATCGGCTCGGCGTTGGTACGGCATATCATTAATGAGACGGCTGATTCGGTGGTGGTGGTGGATAAACTCACCTACGCCGGAAACCTGATGTCATTAGCGCCAGTTGCGCAGAGTGAGCGTTTCGCCTTTGAGAAAGTGGATATCTGCGATCGCGCCGCGCTGGCGCGCGTTTTTAAACAGTATCAACCGGACTGTGTGATGCATCTGGCGGCGGAAAGCCATGTTGATCGCTCTATTGACGGCCCGGCGGCGTTTATTGAAACGAACATCGTGGGCACGTACACATTACTGGAGGCAGCCCGTGCATACTGGAGTGCTTTAGCGGGCACTAAAAAAACGGCATTTCGCTTCCACCATATCTCCACGGACGAGGTTTATGGCGACCTGCATTCAGCGGAAGACTTCTTTACTGAAACCACGCCGTACGCGCCCAGCAGTCCCTATTCGGCGTCGAAAGCCAGCAGCGATCACCTTGTACGCGCCTGGCTGCGCACCTATGGCTTGCCGACACTGATCACCAACTGCTCGAATAATTATGGGCCTTATCATTTCCCGGAAAAACTCATCCCGCTGATGATCCTTAACGCGCTGGCGGGGAAACCTCTGCCCGTGTACGGTAACGGACAGCAAATCCGCGACTGGCTGTATGTGGAGGATCATGCCCGGGCGCTGTATCTCGTGGCGACCACTGGAACGGTGGGTGAAACCTATAACATCGGTGGCCACAATGAGCGGAAGAATCTGGATGTGGTCGAGACTATTTGCGATTTGTTGGAAGAGCTGGCGCCGAATAAGCCGCGCGGTATTACTCAGTACCGTGAACTGATTGCTTTTGTTGATGATCGTCCGGGCCATGACTTACGTTACGCCATTGATGCGGCGAAAATTGCGCGCGAGCTCGGCTGGACGCCACAGGAAACCTTTGAAAGCGGAATGCGTAAAACCGTGCAATGGTATCTGGCGAATGAAGCCTGGTGGAAACCTGTGCAGGACGGCAGCTATCAAGGGCAACGTTTGGGTCTGAAAGGCTAAAAACCCAGCCCATCAGGCTATTTACTTGCCATTTTGAACCTGGTAGTGCTCAAACTGGCTGCGACAATTACGCCTGATGAGCCGGACTTTGGCTCCCGGAGGAGGAACACATGAAAGGTATCATTCTGGCGGGCGGCTCAGGTACCCGTTTGCACCCGATCACACGCGGCGTGTCGAAGCAGTTACTGCCCATTTATGACAAGCCGATGATTTATTACCCGTTGTCCGTTTTGATGCTGGCCGGAATCCGTGAAATTTTGATCATCACGACACCAGAAGATAAAGGTTATTTTCAGCGTCTGCTGGGTGATGGTTCGGCATTTGGTATCGACTTACAGTATGCCGAACAGCCCAGCCCGGATGGGCTTGCTCAGGCGTTTATCATCGCTGAAACGTTCCTAAACGGCGAACCTTCTTGTCTGGTGCTTGGTGATAATATCTTTTTTGGTCAGGGCTTTAGCCCAAAATTGCGGCACGTTGCGGCAAGGACCGAAGGCGCGACAGTGTTTGGTTATCAGGTTATGGATCCTGAACGCTTCGGTGTGGTGGAATTTGACGATAACTTTCGCGCGATCTCATTAGAAGAAAAGCCAAAGCAACCTAAGTCAAACTGGGCGGTAACGGGGCTGTATTTTTACGACAGCAAAGTGGTGGAGTACGCGAAGCGTGTTAAGCCTTCTGAGCGTGGTGAGCTAGAAATCACCTCAATCAACCAGATGTACCTCGACGCTGGCAATCTGACAGTCGAGCTACTGGGGCGCGGCTTTGCCTGGTTAGATACCGGTACGCATGACAGCTTGATTGAGGCGAGTACATTTGTTCAGACGGTGGAAAAACGTCAGGGTTTTAAAATAGCGTGTCTGGAAGAGATTGCCTGGCGCAACGGCTGGCTGGATGATGACGGCGTAAAACGCGCCGCCAGCGCGTTGGCAAAAACCGGATACGGTCAATATTTACTGGAGTTGCTCCGTGCACGTCCGCGCCAGTATTGAGCCGTTAAGCTGGGAAAACGCTTTCTTTGGCGTGAACAGCGCCATTGTGCGCATTAACCCTGCGGCGTCGCCTTTAACGGTGGCAGCGCTGCAGCGCTGGTCACGTGTGCAGGCGAAAATTCCGGCGGCGAATACGGTTGAGCTGGATGCGCTGCAACAACTGGGTTTTTCCCTTGTCGAGGGCGAAGTCGATTTAGTGCTGCCCGTGACGGCAGAATGCGCGCAGAATGGCGCGGAAATTGCAGAGTTGGCAGACATTCCTGCGCTGCGCGACCATGCCGCTGTCGCCTTCGCACAAAGCCGCTTTCGCGCGCCGTGGTATGCGCCAGACGCCAGCGCGCGCTTCTATGCGCAGTGGATAGAAAACGCGGTGCGCGGCACGTTTGATAGCCAGTGTCTGGTTCTGCGGGCGGCGAACGGCGATATCCGCGGCTATGTTTCGCTGCGAGAATTGAATGACAGCGAGGCGCGCATCGGCTTACTGGCCGGGCGTGGCGCAGGCGCTGAGCTGGTGCAGGCGGCGCTCGGCTGGGCGCGGGCGCATGGCAAAACGACATTGCGGGTGGCGACCCAAATGGGCAACACCGCCGCGCTTAAACGTTATATACAAAGCGGTGCGAACGTGGAAAGCACTGCGTACTGGTTATACAGGTGACAACATGATTCCGTTTAACGCACCGCCGGTGGTGGGAAGCGAACTTGACTACATGCAGTCTGCGATGGGCAGCGGCAAACTGTGCGGCGACGGCGGTTTTACCCGGCGCTGTCAGCAGTGGCTGGAGCAGCGTTTTGGCAGCGCGAAAGTGTTGCTGACGCCGTCCTGCACCGCCTCTCTGGAAATGGCGGCGCTGCTGCTGGATATCCAGCCGGGCGATGAAGTGATCATGCCGAGCTATACCTTTGTGTCGACGGCAAATGCCTTCGTGCTGCGCGGCGCGAAAATCATCTTTGTGGATATCCGCCCGGATACCATGAACATCGACGAAACGCGCATTGAAGCGGCGATCACCGATAAAACCCGGGCGATTGTGCCGGTTCATTATGCGGGCGTGGCCTGTGAGATGGACACTATCATGGCGCTGGCGGAAAAATATCATCTGTATGTGGTCGAAGATGCCGCGCAGGGTGTGATGTCGACGTACAAAGGCCGCGCGTTGGGAACAATCGGTCACATCGGCTGCTTTAGTTTCCACGAAACCAAAAATTACACCGCGGGCGGCGAAGGCGGCGCGACGCTGATTAACGATCGCAAACTGATCGAACGCGCGGAGATCATCCGTGAAAAGGGTACTAACCGCAGCCAGTTTTTCCGCGGTCAGGTGGATAAATATACCTGGCGCGATATCGGCTCCAGCTATCTGATGTCCGATCTCCAGGCCGCTTATCTGTGGGCGCAACTGGAAGCCGCAGATCGCATTAACCAACAGCGTCTGGCGTTGTGGCAAACCTATTATGACGCGCTACAGCCCCTGGCGCGTGCCGGGCGTATTGAACTGCCGTCCATTCCGGGCGACTGCAAACAGAACGCTCATATGTTCTATATCAAGCTGCGTAATATTGATGACCGGAGCGCGCTGATCAACTTCCTCAAAGAAGCGGAAATCATGGCGGTGTTTCACTATATCCCGCTGCACGATTGCCCGGCAGGGGAGAAGTTTGGAGAATTCCACGGCGAAGATCGCTATACCACCAAAGAGAGTGAACGCCTGCTGCGCCTGCCGCTGTTCTATAACCTGTCGGCAGTGAATCAACGCACGGTGATTACCACATTGCTGAATTATTTCGCCTGATATGTCGCTTGCGAAAGCGTCCCTGTGGACGGCGGCCAGTACGCTGGTCAAAATTGGCGCCGGGTTACTGGTCGTTAAACTGTTGGCGGTGACATTCGGCCCGGCGGGCGTCGGGCAGGCGGGAAACTTCCGCCAGATGGTCACCGTACTCGGCGTGCTGGCGGGCGCCGGGATTTTCAATGGCGTCACTAAATACGTTGCGCAGACGCACGACAACCCGGCGCAGTTGCGAAAAGTTGTCGGTACCTCTTCAGCGATGGTGCTCGGATTTTCCACGCTGCTGGCGCTGGTGTTCCTGGTGGCGGCTGCGCCGATAAGTCAGGGGTTATTCGGTCATACTCAGTATCAGGGCCTGGTACGTTTAGTGGCGCTGGTGCAGATGGGTATCGCCTGGGCTAACCTGCTGCTGGCGCTGATGAAGGGCTTTCGTGATGCAGCCGGAAACGCGCTGTCATTGATTGTCGGCAGCCTGGTGGGGGTCGTCGCCTATTACGGCTGCTACCGGGTAGGCGGTTATGAAGGCGCGCTGCTTGGCCTGGCGCTGGTGCCCGCGCTGGTGGTCATTCCGGCGGCTGTGATACTGATGAAGCGGGGGACGATCCCGCTGCGCTACCTGAAGCCGTCCTGGGATAACGGACTGGCGGGTCAGCTCAGCAAGTTCACCCTGATGGCGCTAATCACTTCCGTCACGCTGCCGGTGGCTTATGTCATGATGCGAAACCTGCTGGCGGCGCACTACAGTTGGAATGACGTTGGCATCTGGCAGGGCGTGAGCAGCATTTCCGACGCTTATCTACAATTTATTACCGCCTCGTTCAGCGTCTGGCTGCTGCCCACGCTGTCGCGACTGACCGAGAAACGCGATATTACGCGGGAAGTGGTCAGGTCGCTGAAGTTTGTGCTGCCAGCGGTGGCGGCGGCAAGTTTTACCGTCTGGTTGCTGCGCGATGTTGCTATCTGGCTGCTTTTCTCTGACAAGTTCAGCGCCATGCGCGATCTGTTTGCCTGGCAACTGGTCGGGGATGTGCTGAAAGTCGGCGCATATGTATTTGGCTATTTGGTGATCGCGAAAGCGTCGCTGCGGTTTTACATACTGGCTGAAATCAGCCAGTTCATTTTACTGACGGCATTTGCGCACTGGCTGATCCCGACGCACGGCGCGCTGGGTGCGGCGCAGGCGTATATGGCCACCTATGTCGTCTATTTTTCACTCTGTTGTGGCGTATTTTTACTCTGGCGTAGGCGGGCATGACTGTACTGATTCACGTACTGGGATCGGATATCCCTCACCATAATCAAACCGTGCTGCGGTTTTTTAACGACGCGTTGGCGCAAACCAGCGAGCATGCCCGTCTCTTTATGGTTGCCGGTCAGGACACCGGACTGACCGAAAGTTGTCCGTCGCTCTCCCTTTCGTTTTACAACGGTAAAAAATCGCTGGCCGAGGCGGTTATCGCGAAAGCCAAAGCGAACCGCCAGCAGCGGTTCTTTTTTCACGGGCAGTTCAATACCGCGCTATGGCTGGCGCTGCTCAGCGGCGGCATTAAGCCCGGTCAGTTTTACTGGCATATCTGGGGCGCGGATCTGTACGAAGTGTCCAGCGGTCTGAAATTTAAGCTGTTCTATCCAGTTCGCCGTCTGGCGCAGAACCGCGTTGGCGGCGTGTTTGCCACCCGTGGCGATCTGCGCTATTTCGCCGGGCTGCATCCACGCGTTCCTGGTGAACTGCTGTATTTCCCGACGCGAATGGATCCCGCGCTAAATAATATGGCGAACGATCGGCAACGTAGCGGGAAAATGACCGTTCTGGTGGGGAATTCCGGCGATCGCAGCAACGAACATATTGCCGCGCTGAAAGCGGTGCATCAGCAGTTTGGCGATACGGTCAACGTCATCGTCCCGATGGGGTATCCGGCCAATAACGACGCCTATATTGCTGAAGTGAAACAGGCCGGTCTGGCGCTGTTCCGCGCGGAACATTTGCAGGTGCTTGAGGAAAAACTGGCATTCGACGCCTATCTGACGCTGCTTCGCCAGTGCGACCTCGGCTATTTTATTTTTGCCCGTCAGCAGGGGATTGGCACGCTGTGCCTGCTTATCCAGGCCGGGGTACCGTGCGTGCTGAACCGCGAAAACCCGTTCTGGCAGGATATGGTGGAACAGCAACTGCCGGTACTGTTTACCAGCGATGCGCTGAATGAACAGGTGGTGCGAGAAGCGCAGCGCCAGCTGGCATCGGTTGATAAAAACGCGATCACTTTCTTTAGCCCGAACTACCTGCAACCCTGGCACAAGGCGATCAGAATCGCCGCAGGGGAGGCCGTATGAGCCTGATGCAGTTCAGTGGGCTGTTCGCCGTCTGGCTACTGGCGACGTTGTTCATTGCCACGTTGACCTGGTTCGAATTTCGCCGCGTGCGCTTTAACTTCAACGTCTTTTTCTCGCTGCTGTTTCTGCTGACCTTCTTTTTCGGTTTTCCACTGACCAGTGTGCTGGTGTTCCGCTTTGATGTGGGCGTCGCGCCGCCGGAAATTTTGTTACAGGCCTTGTTGTCCGCCGCCTGTTTTTATGCGGTCTATTATGTGACCTATAAGACCCGCTTGCGTAAGCGGACATCAGACGTACCGCGCAAACCGCTGTTTACCATGAACCGCGTGGAAACCCATTTAACGTGGGTGATTCTGATGGGCATCGCGCTGGTGAGCGTTGGCGTTTTCTTTATGCACAACGGTTTCCTGTTGTTCCGTCTGCATTCCTACAGCCAGATTTTTTCCAGCGAAGTTTCCGGCGTGGCGTTAAAGCGCTTCTTTTACTTTTTCATTCCGGCGATGCTGGTGGTTTATTTCCTGCGTCAGGACAGCAAAGCCTGGTTGTTCTTTCTGGTCAGTACCGTCGCGTTTGGACTACTGACCTATATGATCGTTGGCGGCACCCGCGCCAATATCATCATCGCTTTCGCTATTTTCCTGTTTATTGGCATCATTCGCGGCTGGATTTCATTGTGGATGCTGGCGGCGGCGGGCGTGCTGGGGATTGTCGGCATGTTCTGGCTGGCGCTAAAACGCTATGGGCTGAACGTCAGCGGCGATGAGGCGTTTTACACTTTCCTTTATCTGACCCGCGATACCTTTTCACCGTGGGAAAACCTGGCGCTGCTGCTGCAAAATTACGACAAAATCGAATTTCAGGGGCTGGCGCCCATTGTCCGCGACTTTTACGTGTTCATCCCTTCCTGGTTGTGGCCAGGGCGTCCCGGCATGGTGCTGAACGCCGCTAACTATTTTACCTGGGAAGTGCTGAACAACCACTCCGGATTGGCAATCTCTCCAACGTTAATTGGTTCGCTGGTGGTGATGGGCGGCGCGCTGTTTATCCCGCTGGGGGCGATCGTGGTGGGCCTGATCATCAAATGGTTTGACTGGCTGTATGAGTTGGGTAACCGCGAGACGAATCGCTATAAGGCGGCCATTCTGCACAGTTTCTGCTTTGGCGCGATATTCAACATGATCGTGCTGGCGCGTGAGGGGCTGGACTCGTTTGTCTCTCGCGTGGTGTTTTTCATGGTGGTTTTTGGCGCCAGTCTGCTGATCGCTAAACTCCTCTTCTGGCTGTTCGACAGCGCCGGACTGATCCATAAACGTATAAAAACCCTGCCGCGAAAACAGGTTGAAGGATAGCAATGACTGAGAAAACAACGGCGCCGCTCTATGCGCTGCGCGGGCTTCAGCTAATAGGCTGGCGCAACATGCAACATGCGCTGGATTACCTTTATGCTGGCGGTAAGTTGAAGCAGGGCACCCTGGTGGCGATCAACGCCGAAAAAGTGCTGACGGCGGAAGATAATCCTGAAGTCAGGGCGTTGATTAACGCGGCAGAATACAAATATGCCGATGGGATCAGCGTTGTGCGTTCGATTCGCAAAAAATTTCCGGAAGCGGAGGTGTCACGCGTAGCGGGAGCCGATCTGTGGGAAGAATTGATGGCGCGCGCTGGGCAGGAAGGTACGCCAGTATTTCTGGTGGGTGGAAAGGCTGACGTGTTAGCGCAAACCGAAGCGAAACTGCGCGCGCAGTGGAACGTTAATGTTGTGGGTCGACAGGACGGTTATTTTACCCCAGAGCAGCGGCAGGCGCTGTTTGCGCGTATTCACGCCAGCGGTGCGCAGATCGTCACCGTGGCGATGGGATCGCCGAAACAGGAAATCTTCATGCGTGACTGCCGTCAGGTGCATCCTCAAGCCCTGTATATGGGGGTGGGCGGGACCTACGACGTGTTTACCGGGCACGTCAAGCGCGCGCCGAAAGTGTGGCAAAACCTGGGGCTGGAGTGGCTTTATCGTCTGCTGTCTCAACCGAGCCGCATTACCCGTCAGCTTCGCTTGTTGCGCTATCTGCGCTGGCACTATACCGGCGATCTCTGATCTCCCTTTCCTTGCAGGCAGCGTATTCTGCTGACAACGCTGCCTTTCATCCCTGCATCCGTTCCTTTTTTACACAAATCATGCATTTTTTTAATGCTTCATTTGCCATTTTGCCAAATTTGCGAAACCATGCGCCCCCATCGATGTACCCATAACAATAACCGGTAAAGCCGGATGGTAAGCAAACACGACAAGAGGATGTATGGCAGAGAATAAAGCAGAGCTACAGCGTGGGCTGGAGGCTCGTCATATCGAATTAATTGCCCTCGGGGGCACCATTGGCGTTGGTCTGTTCATGGGGGCCGCCAGCACGCTGAAATGGGCGGGACCGTCGGTTTTATTAGCGTATATCATCGCCGGCCTGTTCGTCTTTTTCATTATGCGCTCAATGGGCGAGATGCTGTTCCTGGAGCCGGTGACCGGTTCGTTCGCCGTTTACGCGCACCGCTACATGAGCCCGTTTTTCGGCTACCTTACCGCCTGGTCATACTGGTTTATGTGGATGGCGGTGGGGATCTCAGAAATTACCGCCATTGGTGTTTACGTGCAGTTCTGGTTCCCGGAGATGGCGCAGTGGATACCTGCGCTTATCGCCGTCGGGCTGGTGGCGCTGGCCAACCTTGCGGCCGTGCGTTTGTATGGCGAAATCGAGTTCTGGTTCGCGATGATCAAAGTCACCACTATTATCGTGATGATTGTTATCGGGCTGGGGGTGATTTTCTTCGGCTTTGGCAACGGCGGTCAGGCGATTGGCTTTGGTAACCTGACTGAGCATGGCGGCTTTTTTGCCGGTGGCTGGAAAGGCTTCCTTACCGCGCTATGTATTGTGGTCGCGTCGTATCAGGGCGTGGAGCTCATCGGTATTACCGCCGGTGAAGCGAAGAATCCGCAAGTTACTCTGCGCAGCGCGGTCGGTAAAGTGCTATGGCGAATCCTGATTTTTTACGTGGGCGCGATTTTCGTTATCGTCACGATTTTCCCGTGGAATGAAATCGGGAGCAACGGTAGCCCGTTCGTGCTGACCTTTGCCAAAATCGGCATTACCGCCGCTGCGGGTATTATTAATTTTGTGGTGCTGACGGCAGCGCTGTCTGGCTGTAACAGCGGAATGTACAGCTGCGGGAGGATGCTTTACGCGCTGGCAAAGAACCGTCAGTTGCCTGCGGCGATGGCGAAAGTGTCGCGTCATGGCGTACCGGTGGCCGGGGTGGCGCTGTCGATTCTGATTCTGCTGGTTGGCTCCTGCCTGAACTACATCATTCCTAATCCGCAACGGGTGTTTGTGTATGTCTACAGCGCCAGCGTGCTGCCGGGGATGGTGCCATGGTTTGTGATCCTGATTAGCCAGCTGCGTTTTCGACGGGCACATAAAGAGGCGATCGCCTCGCATCCGTTCCGCTCCATGTTATTCCCGTGGGCAAACTGGATAACAATGGCTTTCCTGGTGTGCGTGCTGATTGGCATGTACATTAACGAAGAGACGCGTATGTCGCTGTTTGTCGGCATTCTGTTCTTGCTTGGCGTGACGCTCGTTTATAAGGTTTTCGGCCTTAACCGCCACGGTATCGCGCAGAAAACGCAGGAATAACGGACAAAACGCGCAAAGCGTAACCAAACGCGCATTTTATTTAAAAAGGCACTAGACAGCGGGGTGTGAAGTCCGTATTATCCACCCCCGCAACGGCGCTAAGCGCCCGTAGCTCAGCTGGATAGAGCGCTGCCCTCCGGAGGCAGAGGTCTCAGGTTCGAATCCTGTCGGGCGCACCATTCACCCGGTGCTGGAGCTGCGGTGGTCTCGATACCGCGTAATACAGATTTGCAGTGGTGGCTATAGCTCAGTTGGTAGAGCCCTGGATTGTGATTCCAGTTGTCGTGGGTTCGAATCCCATTAGCCACCCCATTATTAAAAGTTGTGAAATGCGAAGGTGGCGGAATTGGTAGACGCGCTAGCTTCAGGTGTTAGTGTCCTTACGGACGTGGGGGTTCAAGTCCCCCCCCTCGCACCACGACTTAATGAATTGAACTAAAAATTCAAAAAAGCAGTACATCGGCGAGTAGCGCAGCTTGGTAGCGCAACTGGTTTGGGACCAGTGGGTCGGAGGTTCGAATCCTCTCTCGCCGACCAATTTTGAACCCCGCTTCGGCGGGGTTTTTTGTTTTCTGCGCTTCAACGTCTGCTGTTGTCGCCAGACGACATCCCGCATGTTCATTGTCGCCAATCAGTGACAGATAATCCTTTGAAAATAAACTATTTACTTTTATAGCCTGATAGATGTCTCTGCCTGGCGACAATCTGTGCGCGATAGCGCAGACGATCCTGCCGTTAACTGTCGCTATCGCGCGCCATTACAGGCCCGGTAAAAAGTCTTAATCCCTATTTTTGGCGGTGCAATTCTGGCATGCAATGTGCAATAATATACGCGTAGATGCTCATTCCATCTCTTATGCTCGCCATAGTGCCTCATAAACTCAGGAATGATGCAGAGCCGTTTACGGTGCTTATCGTCCACTGACAGATGTCGCTTCGGCCTCATCAAACACCATGGACATAACGTTGAGTGAAGCACCCCTTTATGTTGTCATACAGACCTGTTTTGACGCCTGCTCCCTAAAAGAGCAGGCGTTTTTTTATGCGATTAGCGTTCGGGCATTGCAGGCCCGGTAAGCGAAGCGTCACCGGGCGTGAGAGAGGTATTACTGCGGGGGATTGTTCTGCAAGGTCAGCATCAGGCCGTCGCGGCGCATGGTGGCCGCTTCTTCCGGCTGATGCAGTCGGTCCAGCGCGTCGGCAAGCCAGGCGTAATCATACGCGTCCGGACGCTGCTTAAGCGCGGCGCGGAAGGCGATAGTCGCTTCCTGCCATTCACCGTGCTTCATCAGCGATTGCCCCAGCGTACTCCACAACAGCGGACGATCGCCCACGGTCTTGATCTGCTGACGCAGCACTTTCTCCAGCTGTTCCGGGTTGTTGGTTTTCAGACGAGGGATTGGCAGCACCAGACGATCGTCATACTGGCGCTTCAGGCCGTCGATGATAATCTGCTGCGCCATATCGTGATCGTCACACTCGATCAGGTGTTCAGCCATTGCCACCTGCAGGGCGACCTGATGGCGTGTTTTACGGCTCTGGTGTTTCCACCATTCACGTAACCCTTCGCTGCCCTGATCGGCTCGCGCCTGATCCATCAAACCAATCCACGCCTGCTGCTCCAGCGCGGCGCGATGTTCTTCGTCGCCGACGTTGGCTTTCGCCATTGACGGGATAATATCCAGCAGCGAACTCCACGCGCCGGTGCGGATGTAGGCTTGTTCCGCCAGACGCAGTACTTCCGGATGACGTGGCGTGACTTCCAGCAGTTTATCAACGCCGTGACGCGCCGCATGGTTCTCATTACGCGCCAGCTGCAGGCGTACGCGGGCAATCTCCACCGGAATGGTGTCGTTACCTGCCAGTTCCGCCGCGCGTTCCAGATGCTGATTAGCGCGCGCTTCATCGCCGCGCTGTTGCGCCGCTTCCGCCGCCAGCAGATAGTTTACGACCGGTTGTTCGGCATGGTCGGCGTTTTTCGCCATCAGCTTTTCAACCTGCTGGTAGTCGCCTTCCGCCAGCTTCAGCAGCGCCTGTTCCGTTTGCTTACGCGCGCGACGACGCTTACGGCCAACGAACCAGCCGCGCGTATGGGCGCCGGTACGAAGGATTCGGCGCAGCACCCATTCGATGGCAAACAGCACCACCATCGCAAGGATCAGGATGATGACCAGCCCGGTGACGCTGGTTTCGATGTTATATGTATCGGTCTGGATAAGCACGTAGCCCTGGTGGCCGGCGATCATCGGCCCCACCACGATCCCGGCTATCAACAGTACAAAGAGCAATAATACTTTCAGCATCATTATTCTCCTTGCGGCGCGGTTGCCGGGGCTTCAGCCTGCGGTGCGGCAGGTGCGGGCGCGGCTTCCGTTGTTGTCGCGGTTGGTTGCGCCAGTAGGTTACGCACACGGGTCTGCATTAATTTTTCAAGAATGGCCTGGCTTTGCAGCGTTTCCGGCACGTCCATCGTGATGTTCTGCTGGCTGAGCTTATCCACTTCTTCAAGGAAGGCTTTGGTGGTGGCGTCGTCAGTATCGTAGTAAGCGCGTACCCAGGTTGAGACATTATCCAGCGCCTGGCGGTAGGTTTCTTCCTGATGACGCGGCACTGCCTGCGCGGCGACTAACAGACGAGAGCGAATGTTCTCCCGCAGATAGACATCCTGATTCGGCGCCAGTAGCGGCACGACGGTGTCGTCGCGACGACGAACGGTAATAAAGCTGTCCATAAAGTTCTGCCAGCTTTTTTGCAGATTAATGCGCCATTCACTGATCGAACTGGAAAGCTCAGGGCTGTCTGCATCCATCGGCGAACCGTCATTGTCGTTATCGGCCAGACGCAGGTTATCGATCTGATTAGACAGCTGATTGACCTTCAGGATAATGCCGTCGTAATCCACCTGGGAAACCGCGGAGAGGCTGGCAATATCGTCGGTAATCGCCCGACGAGCAGCGATCAGGCTCGGATCGTTCATGTCCGCCAGGCTGGCGTCGGCGCTTTTCAGCAATGCCGCCGCCGTGGTGACATCCTGATCGCTCCACAACTTACGCCCTGCCAGCTTAACGAGGAAATCCGCCTGCGCCAGCAGCCAGGTTTTTGCATCGCTACCGGAAATAGTGGCGACTTTTTGCTGCACTTCATCCAGTTGTCTGGACAGTTCGGCTTGCTGGCGATTGGCCTGATCAAGCTGTGTCGCCTGCTGTTTGATAACGCCTTCCAGCTCCACCTTCTGGCTTTCCTGCGCCTTTTGCAGCGCGGTCAGTTGATTAACCAGCGCATCGTTCGCGGCGCTTTGGGTGGTTGCCTGTTGTTTCCCCCAGCCATAAAGCCCAACGCCCGCCGCCAGCGCAATCGCGATAGCCACTGCGCTCAGGACCAGCGCGGTGCTGTTGTTACTCTTTTTTTCAGCTTTTACTGGCTGTGGCGTGGTGTCCACGGCCTCCCTGGTTTCTTCAACCACGGCGGAGGATTTTTCTTGTTCCGTCATTATGGCTTCCCATTATGAGAGTTATTGTAATGCGCGCAGTAGCGCATCGTTGTCGGCGTTATCGGCGACCTGAATATCTTGCCAGCCCAGTTCCCGGGCGAGGTGCGCCAGACGCTCACTGACGACAATAAGCCGGCAGCGTAGTAACCAGTTTTCGCGATACCACTGCGGAATCAGCGCGGTAAGCTGTTGCAGCATTTCGCCGCTGGTGACAACCACCGTCGTCACCCCGCGCGACTGCCAGCGCATCGCTTCTTCCGCGCCATCGTAATGTTTAGCGCTGCGTTGATAACATTCATAAAACGCCACGTCAGCGCCGCGCGTCGTCAGGGTTTCCCCCAACAGTTCCCGACCGCCGTTACCGCGTAAGATCAGCGCCCGTTTACCTGCAATATTTTGTAATTCAGGTAATTGTAGCAACACTTCGCTAATTTCCCGATCCTGCGGATAGCGAATATCGTGACCGCTGACGGTATGAAGCGCCAGCGCGGTGGTGCGGCCAATGGCGAAATAGCGCGGTTCAGCGGGCCACTTCTCCCTTTGCCGCTCCAGGTGCGCATGGGCGAAAGAGACCGCGTGTTGCGACAGCGCAAACAGCAGATCGTTATCCGTCAGCGCCGCCAGCGCCTCGGGGAGTCGCGACAGATCGCGCCCCGGCGTGAATTCGATGAGCGGAAAGCTCCAGGCCTCCTGCCCCAGTGCGCGCAGACGGCTCACTAATTCCTCCCCTGCGGGAGACGGGCGGGTGACCAGAATGCTCATGCGGGGGACTCTCCGTTATACACTTCCGTCAGAATAGCGCGGGCGCCGTTGTCCAGCAGCTCTTCGGCAAGCGAGATGCCCATCTGCTCGGCCTGTTCGGCGGCACCGCGACGTTCACCGCGCACCATCACCGAACCGTCCGGGGCGCCAACCAGCGCACGCAGCCAAATTTCGCCATCAATCATTTCAGCATAGCTGCCAATCGGCACCTGGCAGCCGCCTTCCAGACGGGTGTTCATGGCACGCTCAGCTTTCACCCGCAGCGCGGTGATCTCGTCATTCAGCGGCGCCAGCAGCGCCTGGGTGCGCGTATCATCAAGACGGCATTCAATGCCGACCGCGCCCTGGCCCACTGCAGGGAGCGAAATTTCCGGCGGCAGCGCGGTACGGATGCGTGATTCAAGTCCTAAGCGTTTGAGGCCTGCAACGGCAAGAATAATCGCGTCGTAGTCGCCGTTATCCAGTTTGCTTAAACGCGTGCCGACGTTGCCGCGCAGGGAACGGATAATAAGATCCGGACGGCGCTCGGCGAGCTGGCACTGGCGGCGTAAGCTCGACGTGCCCACAATACTGCCTGCGGGCAATTCGTCGAGTGTATTGAAGGTATTTGAAACAAAGGCGTCACGCGGATCTTCGCGTTCGCAGATAGTCACCAGCCCCAGCCCTTCCGGGAATTCGACCGGGACATCTTTCATTGAGTGCACTGCGATATCGGCGCGTTTTTCCAGTAGCGCGACTTCGAGTTCTTTCACGAACAAGCCTTTACCGCCCACTTTGGCCAGCGGGGTGTCAAGAATGACGTCGCCACGCGTCACCATCGGCACCAGTTCCACCACCAGGCCGGGATGATTTGCCATCAGCGCGTCTTTGACATAATGTGCCTGCCAGAGCGCAAGGGGGCTTTGGCGTGTGGCAATTCTTAAAACATTGTCTAACATGCTTGTTACCGTCATTATCGTCCGTGGTTCATCCTAACATCCTTACAAGTGGGATGGCAGTGTTACGGTCAAAGGTAAGTAAAGGATAAGACGCAGCGCGACAGCTGGCAGTAAATAATGACGAGAAGCCGCCCGATCGTATTACAGAATTTACGCGCAGCGATTGGTGCTACACTTGTATGTAGTGCATCTTTCTTTACGGTCAATGAGCAAGGTGTTAAATTGATCACGTTTTAGACCATTTTTTCGTCGGTAAGCACAAAAATACGGACGAAAAGGGTAACGGTTTTTTTGACATACGGTTTATCCCGAATGGTGAAGGTCGCGCGCAGGCGTTCTTACTGCGACGATCGACAACATGACGGGTAGCAACATCAGGCGATACGTCTTGTACCTCTATATTGAGACTCTGAAACAGAGACTGGATGCCATAAATCAATTGCGCGTGGATCGCGCGCTTGCTGCCATGGGACCTGCTTTTCAGCAGGTGTACAGTCTTCTGCCGACATTATTGCATTACCACCATCCGCTGATGCCGGGGTACCTCGATGGTAACGTTCCCCGAGGCATTTGCTTCTACACGCCTGATGAAACCCAACGCCACTACCTGAACGAACTGGAACTGCACCGCGGACTCGCGCCGCAGGATCCGCCGAAGGGCGAATTGCCTATCACTGGCGTTTACTCAATGGGCAGCACCTCCTCCGTTGGGCAAAGCTGTTCGTCTGACCTGGATATCTGGGTATGCCACCAGTCGTGGCTCGACAGTGAAGAGCGCCAACTACTGCAACGAAAATGCAGCCTGCTGGAAAGCTGGGCCGCCTCGCTGGGGGTGGAAGTCAGCTTCTTCCTGATCGATGAAAACCGTTTCCGTCACAATGAAAGCGGTAGCCTGGGGGGAGAAGACTGTGGCTCCACCCAGCACATCCTGCTGCTCGACGAATTTTACCGCACTGCTGTGCGCCTCGCCGGTAAGCGTATTCTGTGGAATATGGTGCCGGGCGACGAAGAAGAGCATTACGATGACTACGTGATGACGCTCTACGCGCAGGGCGTGCTCACGCCGAACGAATGGCTGGATCTGGGCGGCTTAAGCTCTCTCTCCGCCGAAGAATACTTCGGCGCCAGCCTGTGGCAACTGTATAAAAGCATTGATTCCCCCTACAAAGCGGTGCTCAAAACGCTGCTGCTTGAGGCTTATTCCTGGGAATACCCCAATCCGCGCCTGCTGGCAAAAGACATTAAACAGCGCCTGCACGACGGCGAAATTGTCTCATTTGGGCTCGATCCATACTGCATGATGCTGGAGCGCGTTACTGAATATCTCACGGCGATTGAAGATCCGACGCGCCTGGATCTGGTGCGTCGATGTTTCTATCTGAAGGTGTGCGAGAAACTGAGCCGCGAGCGCGCCTGTGTGGGCTGGCGACGTGAGGTACTCAGCCAGTTAGTGAATGAATGGGGATGGGACGACGCCCGTCTGGCTATGCTCGATAACCGGGCAAACTGGAAGATCGATCAGGTGCGTGAAGCGCATAACGAGCTGCTCGACGCCATGATGCAAAGCTATCGTAATCTTATCCGCTTTGCGCGCAGGAATAACCTTAGCGTTAGCGCCAGTCCGCAGGATATCGGCGTTCTCACCCGTAAACTGTATGCGGCATTTGAAGCCCTGCCGGGTAAAGTCACGCTGGTGAACCCGCAGATTTCGCCCGATCTCTCTGAACCGAATTTAACCTTTATCCATGTGCCGCCGGGCCGCGCCAACCGTTCAGGTTGGTATCTTTATAACCGCGCGCCGAACATGGATTCGATCATCAGCCATCAACCGCTGGAATATAACCGCTATCTGAACAAACTGGTGGCCTGGGCGTGGTTTAACGGCCTGCTGACCTCGCGGACGCATCTGTTTATTAAGGGCAACGGTATTGTGGACCTGCCGAAGCTGCAGGAGATGGTGGCGGATGTTTCGCATCACTTCCCGTTGCGTCTGCCAGCGCCGACGCCGAAAGCGCTCTACAGTCCGTGTGAAATTCGCCATCTGGCGATTATCGTTAACCTTGAATATGACCCGACGGCGGCGTTCCGCAATCAGGTGGTGCATTTCGACTTCCGTAAACTGGATGTGTTCAGCTTTGGCGAAGAGCAAAATTGCCTGGTCGGCAGCGTTGACCTGTTGTACCGCAACTCGTGGAACGAAGTGCGTACCCTGCACTTTAACGGCGAACAGGCGATGATCGAAGCGCTGAAGACGATTCTCGGCAAAATGCACCAGGATGCCGCGCCGCCGGACAGCGTGGAAGTGTTCTGCTACAGCCAGCATCTGCGCGGCTTAATTCGTACCCGCGTACAGCAACTGGTTTCCGAGTGCATTGAACTGCGTCTTTCCAGCACCCGTCAGGAAACGGGACGCTTTAAGGCGCTGCGCGTTTCCGGCCAGACCTGGGGCCTGTTCTTTGAGCGCCTTAACGTGTCGGTGCAGAAGCTGGAAAACGCCATTGAGTTTTACGGCGCGATTTCGCATAACAAGCTGCACGGCCTTTCCGTGCAGGTGGAAACGAACCAGGTGAAGCTGCCGCCGGTGGTGGATGGCTTTGCCAGCGAAGGGATCATCCAGTTCTTCTTTGAAGAAACCGGCGATGAGAAGGGCTTTAATATTTACATTCTGGACGAGAGCAACCGTGCGGAAGTGTATCATCACTGCGAAGGCAGTAAGGAAGAGCTGGTGCGTGACGTCAGCCGCTTCTACTCGTCGTCGCATGACCGCTTTACCTACGGCTCCAGCTTCATAAATTTCAACCTGCCGCAGTTTTATCAGATTGTGAAAACCGACGGGCGCGCCCAGGTGATCCCGTTCCGCGCGCAATCTATCAGCAACGTCCCGCCGGCCAACCAGGATAACGACGCGCCGCTGCTGCAACAGTACTTTTCGTAATTATCGCGCCCGATGACGCTTCGCTTATCGGGCCGACATTCGGACGAACCTGAAACAAACTTAGCGGAAGCTGACCGTCTCGCCCGCCTGCTGCGTTGCCGCCTGTTCCAGCAGATCCCAGAACGTCTCGCCGCTGCGGTCGCACACCCATTCGTCGCCTTTCAGGTCAAAATGGTAACCGCCCTGTTTGGTTGCCAGCCATACCTGATGCAACGGTTCCTGACGGTTGATAATAATTTTGCTGCCGTTTTCAAAGCTAATGGTCAGCACGCCGCCATTGATCTCGCAGTCGATATCGCTGTCACCGTCCCAATCGTCCAGACGTTCTTCGATGGTCATCCACAGGGTATCTGCCAGGCGATGGAATTCACTGTCGTTCATTGTCGTTTCCCGTTTTTTTCGTGATGGCGGCAGTATAACGCGAAACAAAACGTGTTGCAGATTACTGGCAAACTCTTGCTTTTACGTCTTCTCCTGCGATGATAGAAAGCAGAAAGCATGAACTTACAGGCAATCCATAATGAAAAACGTGTTTCAGGCACTCGCTGTACTTCTGACTCTGTTCAGCCTGACGGGCTGTGGCTTAAAAGGTCCGCTTTATTTCCCGCCAGCCGATAAAAACGCGCCGCCGCCGACCAAACCTGTTGATCCGCAAACGCAATCAACGACGCCCGATCAAAACGATCGCGCAACGGGAGACGGGCCAACGCAGGTGAACTACTGACGGTGTGTTTCTGTCCCCGCGTGAACGGAGTGAATAATGCAATTCTCTAAAATGCATGGCCTTGGCAACGATTTTATGGTCGTCGACGCGGTAACGCAGAATGTCTTTTTTTCACCGGAACTCATCCGCCGCCTGTCTGACCGGCATCTGGGCGTGGGATTTGACCAATTGTTGGTGGTCGAGCCGCCGTACGATCCGGAGCTGGATTTTCATTATCGCATCTTCAATGCCGACGGCAGCGAAGTGTCCCAGTGCGGTAATGGCGCGCGCTGCTTCGCGCGTTTTGTGCGCCTGAAAGGGCTGACCAATAAACGCGATATTCGCGTCAGTACGGCCAATGGCCGAATGGTGCTGAGCGTAACGGACGACGAGCTGGTGCGGGTGAACATGGGGGAACCCAATTTCGAGCCATCTCAAGTGCCGTTTCGCGCGAACAAAGCGGAAAAGACCTATATTATGCGCGCCGCCGAGCAGACAATATTGTGCGGCGTGGTTTCAATGGGAAACCCGCACTGCGTGATTCAGGTCGATGACGTCGACACGGCGGCAGTGGAAACGCTTGGACCGGTGCTGGAAAGCCACGAGCGTTTTCCCGAACGGGCAAATATTGGTTTTATGCAGGTTGTGAAGCGTGAGCATATTCGTTTACGCGTTTACGAGCGCGGCGCGGGCGAGACGCAAGCCTGCGGCAGCGGTGCGTGCGCGGCCGTCGCCATCGGCATTCAACAGGGTCTGCTGGCGGAAGATGTTCGCGTCGAATTACCGGGCGGTCGCCTTGATATCGCCTGGAAAGGTCCGGGCCATCCGTTATACATGACAGGTCCGGCGGCACATGTTTACGACGGGTTTATCCATCTATGAAGCAGCCAGGGGAAGAACTACAGGAAACGCTTATGGAACTCGATGACCGGGCGGTCGTCGACTATCTGCAAAAGAATCCTGAATTCTTTATCCGCAACGCGCACGCGGTGGAAGCGATGCGTGTTCCCCATCCGGTGCGGGGCACGGTATCGCTGGTTGAGTGGCATATGGCGCGCGCGCGTAATCACATCAACGTTCTTGAAGAAAACATGTCGCTGCTGGTGGCGCAGGCGACAGCGAACGAAAGCCTGTTTTACCGTCTACTGCATTTGCAGGGGCGGCTGGTCGCTGCAACCAGTCTGGATGATATGTTAATGCGCTTTCATCGCTGGGCGCGGGATCTGGGGCTGGCGGGCGCGACCGTCCGTTTGTTTCCCGATCGCTGGCGACTCGGCGCGCCGTCGAGCTACACCCATCTGGCGCTAAACCGGCAAGCCTTTGAACCGCTGCGTATTCAACGACTGGGGCAGGCACACCATTATCTTGGGCCTTTAAACGGTCCGGAGTTGCTCGTGGTGCTGCCGGAAGCCAAAGCGATTGGCTCGGTCGCGATGTCGATGCTGGGGCGCGACGGCGATTTGGGCGTGATCGTATTCAGCAGCCGCGATGTGCATCATTATCAACAGGGACAGGGAACGCAGTTGCTGCAGGAGGTCGCGCTGATGCTGCCGGATCTGCTGGAGCGCTGGATTGAACGCGTATGAGCGATTTCAACACCGATGTCGACCGTTTCCTGCGCTATCTCGGCGTGGAGCGCCAGCTTAGCCCCATTACGCTGAAAAACTACCAGCGTCAGTTGGATGCCATTATCGCCCTTGCTACCGCGGCGGGACTGGAGAGCTGGCAACACTGTGACGCGGCGATGGTGCGCAGTTTCGCGGCGCGCAGCCGTCGACAAGGGCTTGGCCCTGCCAGCCTGGCGTTACGTCTTTCCGCGTTGCGCAGTTTCTTCGACTGGATGGTCAGCGAAGGAAAACTGAGCGCCAACCCGGCGAAAGGCGTTTCTGCGCCGAAAACGCCTCGCCATTTGCCGAAAAATATCGACGTCGACGACATGAACCGTTTGCTGGACATCGACCTTAACGATCCGCTCGCCGTGCGCGACCGGGCGATGCTGGAGGTGATGTACGGCGCGGGGCTGCGTTTGTCCGAACTGGTGGGGCTGGATATTAAGCATCTCGATCTCGACACTGGCGAAGTGTGGGTGATCGGGAAAGGCAGCAAAGAGCGCCGTTTGCCCATTGGCCGGAACGCTGTGGTGTGGATTGAACACTGGCTGGATCTGCGCGGTCTGTTTGGCAGTGAAGAAGACGCGCTGTTCCTGTCGAAGCTTGGCAAGCGGATCTCCGCGCGTAACGTGCAGAAGCGTTTTGCCGAGTGGGGGATCAAACAGGGACTGAACAGCCACGTCCACCCGCACAAGTTACGTCATTCATTCGCGACCCACATGCTGGAGTCAAGCGGCGACCTGCGTGGCGTACAGGAGCTGTTAGGACACGCTAACCTCTCCACCACGCAAATCTATACTCATCTGGATTTTCAACACCTTGCCTCGGTGTACGATGCGGCGCACCCGCGCGCCAAACGGGGGAAATAATGCGTTTTTACCGGCCTTTAGGGCACATTTCCGCGATCACCTTCGATCTCGATGACACCCTTTATGATAACCGTCCGGTTATCCTGCGCACCGAGCAGGAAGCGCTTGCCTTTGTGCAAAATTATCATCCGGCGCTGCGCACGATTCAGAATGCCGATCTGCAACGCCTGCGCCAGGTTGTGCGCGAGGCGGACCCGGACATCTATCACGATGTGACCCGCTGGCGGCATCGCGCGGTGGAACAGGCAATGCTCAACGCGGGCCTCCCGGCGGAAGACGCGATAGCAGGCGCAAATGCGGCGATGATGAACTTTGCTAAATGGCGCAGTCAGGTTGATGTGCCGCAAGCCACGCATGACACGCTGAAGGCGTTAGCGAAGAAATGGCCGCTGGTGGCGATCACCAACGGTAACGCCCAGCCGGAACTGTTTGGTCTTGGCGACTATTTTGAATTTGTGCTGCGCGCAGGTCCGGATGGTCGCTCAAAGCCGTTTAGCGACATGTACTTTCTGGCGGCGGAAAAACTCAACGTGCCGATCGGCGAGATCCTGCATGTGGGCGACGATCTGACCACCGATGTTGCCGGAGCGATCCGCAGCGGTTTGCAGGCCTGCTGGATCAAACCGCAAAATGCCGACCTGATGCAGACCTATGACAGCCGCTTGTTGCCGCATATGGAAATTTCACGGTTGGCATCCCTCACGACGCTGATATAATCACCAGCAGAACTCTGTATATATACCCAGCTTTTTTTGGCGGAAGGCGCTACGCTTATCCGCCCTACCTACTTATACGCGGCGGTGCCAATGGACGTTTCTTACCTGCTCGACAGCCTCAATGACAAACAGCGCGAAGCGGTGGCCGCGCCACGCAGCAACATGCTGGTTCTCGCCGGGGCGGGGAGTGGTAAAACCCGCGTTCTGGTACACCGTATCGCCTGGTTGCTTACCGTGGAGAACAACTCGCCGTATTCGATTATGGCGGTAACCTTCACCAACAAAGCGGCGGCGGAAATGCGCCACCGTATCGGCCAACTGATGGGCACCAGCCAGGGCGGAATGTGGGTGGGGACCTTCCACGGGCTGGCACACCGGCTGCTGCGTGCGCACCACATGGACGCCAACCTGCCGCAGGATTTCCAGATCCTGGACAGTGAAGACCAGTTGCGTCTGCTCAAGCGCCTGATCAAGGCGATGAACCTTGACGAGAAGCAGTGGCCGCCGCGCCAGGCCATGTGGTTCATCAACAGCCAGAAAGACGAAGGGCTGCGGCCGCATCACCTACAGAGTTTTGGAAATCCGGTAGAGCAGACCTGGCAGAAGGTGTATCAGGCCTATCAGGAAGCGTGCGATCGCGCCGGACTGGTGGATTTTGCCGAACTGCTGCTGCGCGCCCATGAGCTATGGCTTAATAAACCGCATATCCTTCAGCACTACCGCGAGCGTTTCACCAATATTCTGGTGGACGAATTTCAGGATACCAATAACATCCAGTACGCGTGGGTGCGTTTGCTTGCGGGCGATAGCGGAAAAGTGATGATTGTGGGCGACGACGACCAGTCCATTTATGGCTGGCGCGGCGCGCAGGTAGAAAATATCCAGCGCTTTCTCAACGACTTCCCCGGCGCGCAAACCATTCGTCTGGAGCAGAACTACCGTTCGACCAGCAACATTCTGAGCGCGGCCAACGCCCTGATTGAAAATAACAACGGTCGACTGGGGAAAAAACTGTGGACCGACGGCGTTGACGGTGAGCCTATCTCGCTTTACTGCGCCTTCAACGAACTGGACGAAGCGCGGTTTGTGGTTAACCGCATCAAAACCTGGCAGGACAACGGTGGGGCGCTGGAACAGTGCGCCATTCTCTACCGCAGCAACGCCCAGTCGCGCGTGCTGGAAGAAGCCTTGCTGCAAGCCAGCATGCCGTACCGAATTTATGGCGGTATGCGCTTCTTCGAACGTCAGGAAATTAAAGACGCACTCTCTTACCTGCGCCTGATCGCGAACCGCAATGACGACGCCGCTTTTGAACGCGTGGTCAATACGCCAACCCGCGGGATTGGCGATCGCACCCTTGACGTGGTGCGCCAGACCTCGCGCGATCGCCAGCTTACTCTCTGGCAGGCCTGTCGCGACCTGTTGCAAGAAAAAGCGCTGGCCGGACGCGCCGCCAGTGCGCTCCAGCGTTTTATGGAGCTGATTGACGCGCTGGCGCAGGAAACCGCCGATATGCCGCTGCACGTGCAGACTGACCGGGTGATTAAAGATTCCGGTCTACGCACTATGTACGAGCAGGAAAAAGGCGAGAAAGGACAAACCCGTATTGAAAACTTAGAGGAGCTGGTGACGGCGACGCGTCAGTTCAGCTACAACGAAGAAGATGAAGATTTAATGCCGCTGCAGGCGTTCCTTTCCCATGCGGCGCTGGAAGCAGGAGAAGGGCAGGCGGATACCTGGCAGGACGCGGTTCAGCTCATGACGTTACACTCCGCGAAAGGGCTGGAATTTCCACAGGTGTTTATCGTCGGCATGGAAGAGGGGATGTTCCCCAGCCAGATGTCGCTGGATGAAGGGGGGCGTCTGGAAGAAGAGCGCCGCCTGGCGTACGTTGGCGTAACACGCGCGATGCAAAAACTTACCCTGACCTACGCCGAAACCCGCCGTCTGTATGGTAAAGAGGTCTATCACCGCCCGTCTCGCTTTATCGGCGAACTACCGGAAGCGTGTGTGGAAGAAGTCCGCCTGCGGGCGACGGTCAGCCGTCCGGTCAGCCATCAGCGGATGGGCGCGCCCCTTGCAGAAAACGATACCGGGTATAAGCTGGGCCAGCGCGTGCGCCATGCGAAGTTCGGTGACGGCACCATTGTGAATCTGGAAGGCAGCGGCGAGCACAGCCGGTTACAGGTCGCCTTCCAGGGACAGGGGATAAAATGGCTGGTCGCGGCATACGCGAAGCTGGAAACGGTCTGATGGCGCTAACGCATTGATTCTTAGGCCGGATAAGGGAGTTTTGCCATCGTCCGGTCTGGCTTATTCCCGGATAATGGCAGTCTTATCAGACAGACGCTTTTCGCTTCCACATCGCCGCTTAATATTCTGAAATCATAGATAAATCCCCCCTCTCTGCTAACCTTTTTACATAAGGGGAAATTATTACTTTTTCGCGTTCCGTTGCGAGTTGACGGCAAATTTTTGCTGGCGTAACATGCGCGCACGATTACGCTAAGAGGACATTCGCCTTGGACACACCCAGTAGATACTGGCTCATTATCCTGTCATCCAGGATCAACTCCTAAGGCTATCCCTTTTTGCTGATGGCCTTAGCGGTTGTCAGCGACCTGCATTTTTTCCCGTCGCGCTGAGTCAGGCTTTTATGGTCTGAAACCCAATTTGTTTCTGTGTGCCCACCGAACTGTCCGATATTTTTACGCATTGGGAGTCCCGGTCATGCTGAGCGCATTTCAACTGGAAAACAATCGACTGAGCCGGCTGGAAGTCGAAGAATCACAAACCCTGATTGATGCCGTGTGGGTCGACCTGGTCGAACCGGACGATGACGAGCGTTTGCGCGTACAATCCGAGCTGGGGCAGAGCCTGGCAACCCGCCCCGAACTGGAAGACATCGAAGCATCCGCGCGTTTTTTTGAAGACGAAGACGGCCTGCACATCCACTCCTTCTTCTTCTTTGAAGACGCGGAAGATCACGCCGGTAACTCCACCGTGGCGTTTACCATTCGCGATGGCCGTCTGTTTACCCTGCGTGAGCGCGAACTGCCCGCGTTTCGTTTATACCGCATGCGCGCCCGTAGCCAGGCGATGGTCGACGGTAACGCCTATGAGCTGCTGCTCGATCTGTTCGAAACCAAAATCGAACAGCTGGCGGATGAAATTGAAAACATCTACAGCGACCTGGAACAGCTTAGCCGTGTGATCATGGAAGGGCATCAGGGCGATGAATATGATGAAGCGCTTTCGACGCTGGCGGAGCTGGAGGATATCGGCTGGAAGGTGCGTTTGTGTCTGATGGATACCCAGCGCGCGCTGAACTTCCTGGTACGCAAAGCGCGTCTGCCGGGTGGTCAACTGGAGCAGGCGCGCGAGATCTTACGCGATATCGAATCCCTGCTGCCGCACAACGAATCTCTGTTCCAGAAGGTGAACTTCCTGATGCAGGCGGCGATGGGCTTTATCAACATCGAGCAGAACCGCATCATCAAAATCTTCTCGGTGGTCTCCGTGGTGTTCCTGCCGCCGACGCTGGTGGCATCCAGTTACGGGATGAACTTTGAGTTTATGCCGGAGCTAAAATGGAGCTTTGGCTACCCTGGCGCGATTATCTTCATGATCCTCGCGGGGCTGGCGCCGTATCTGTACTTTAAACGTAAGAACTGGCTGTAAAACCTGGCGGGTTCCCTCTCCAGACAGGAGAGGGTCAGGGGGACGGGTAAATCACATGCCTTTACGCGTTCGGCGCTGGGTATAAATCGCATCGGCGACAAAAATCGCCAGCGCCACCCAGATAAACGCGAACGTCACCATCTTATCTGCCCCCGGCACTTCGCCGTAAAACATGACTGCCAGCAGGAACATCAGCGTCGGGCCAATGTACTGGAAGAAGCCCAGCGTTGAGAGGCGCAAACGGGTTGCGGCGCCGGTAAAGCACAGCAGCGGGACGGTAGTCACGACGCCTGCGGCGATCAGCAATAGATTAAGTGACAGCGGGTTTTGCCCCATGTGGCTGGTTGTGCTGTCCGCAATACCAAACAGGTAAATCGCCGCCACTGGCAACAGCCACAGCGTTTCAAACAGCATGCCGGTTTGTGCTTCCACGGCAATCTTTTTACGGACCAGACCGTAAAAGGCAAAGCTAAACGCCAGCCCCAGCGCGATGACTGGCAGCGACCCAAAGGTCCATAACTGCACCAGCACGCCGCACACCGCCAGAATCACGGCCACCCACTGCATCCGGCGAAAGCGTTCGCCGAGGAAAATCATTCCCAGCAGGATATTGACCAGCGGATTAATGAAGTAACCGAGGCTGGCTTCCAGCATGTGGTGATTGTTCACCGCCCAGATAAACAACAGCCAGTTACCGCCAATCAGCACGGCAGACAACGCCAGCAGGAACACCTTTTTCGGTGTCTGCAGCAGCGTTTTGACGCCGGACCACTGACGGCTGACGCTCATCAGCGCCACCATAAAAAAGAATGACCAGATCACCCGGTGCGTCAGGATTTCATCCGCAGGAACGTAATAAATCAGTTTGAAGTACGCAGGGGCGATGCCCCAAATAAAATAAGCGGCAAGAGCGAGTAACACGCCCTGCCGCGTTTGCTTTGCATCCATCGGGAAAACTCGTGTCTGAAATGTAACAACAGTTTATCGTGTTTTACCCTACCATATAAGTGGCGGTGGCGCTGGCAATGTATAACTGCTCTTCATTGTGTAATTCCACCCGCGCCACGGCGACTTTATTCCCGGCGCGCAGCAAGCTGCTGGTAGCGGTGAAACGGTTACCCCTGCCCGGACGCAGGTAATCGACGCGTAAATCGATGGTCCCCATTCGCGACAGCCGTTGACGTAGCTCGTCTTCGCTGATGGTTTCATGGCGGGTCAGCGTGCTACCTACGCAAACCAGTCCGGCGGCAACATCCAGCGCTGAGGCGATCACTCCGCCATGCAAAATACTTTGCGCCCAGTTACCGACCATCATCGGTTGATTATTAAACGCCAGTTGGGCAAATTCTTTTTCGTAGCGTTCGAGTTCCAGCCCCAGCGCCCGGTTAAACGGCATGTGGTAGACAAACATTTCGCCCACAAGCTTCAGGGCTTGCTCCGCGGTGAGTACAGCAGACATACGATTCCGTCACTCCATTGGTTAATGAAATGTTGATGTTATGCTTCTTGTTTGTTGATTTCTACTTTAAGACGGGATAACTAACCGCAACACCAGTAAATATGTAGAATGGCGGAAACAATTTTTATTCAAAACTTAACTATTTCGTTCAGGAGAACAACAAGAATGCGGGCGATTCTGGGTGGTTTATGGACGGCAGCTATGCTGCCAGTGGTCGCTTTTGCGCAAGAAGCGACAGTAAAAGAGGTGCATGACACGCCGTCGGTACAGGGCAGTATCATCGCCAATATGCTGGTGGAGCATGACAATCCGTTCACGCTTTACCCTTACGACACCAACTACCTGATCTACACCAGTACCAGCGACTTAAATAAAGAAGCGATCAGCACTTATAACTGGTCTGAAAACGCCCGCAAAGACGAAGTGAAATTCCAGTTGAGCCTGGCATTCCCGCTGTGGCGAGGGATCCTGGGACCCCATTCAGTCCTGGGGGCGTCATATACTCAGAAATCCTGGTGGCAGCTTTCCAACAGCGAAGAGTCCTCGCCGTTTCGTGAAACCAACTACGAGCCACAACTTTTTCTCGGCTTTGCAACCGATTATCGCTTTGCGGGCTGGACGCTGCGCGACGTGGAAATGGGGTACAACCATGATTCCAACGGGCGTTCGGACCCAACCTCACGTAGCTGGAACCGTCTTTACACGCGCCTGATGGCGGAAAACGGCAACTGGCTGGTGGAGGTGAAACCGTGGTATGTCATCGGCAGCACCGACGATAACCCCGATATCACCAAATATATGGGCTATTACCAGTTGAAAATCGGGTATCACCTCGGCGATGCGGTGCTGAGCGCGAAAGGACAGTATAACTGGAACACCGGCTACGGCGGCGCTGAACTGGGTCTGAGCTATCCGCTGACGAAGCACGTTCGGCTTTACACCCAGGTATACAGCGGCTATGGCGAGTCGCTTATCGATTACAACTTCAACCAGACGCGAGTGGGTGTCGGCGTGATGCTTAACGATATCTTCTGATCGATTAAACATTGCAGTTTCTCTCTCAGGCGCTGAAAATAGCGCCTGTTTTATTTGATGGCGAACGGGGTGAATGTGGCGCAGGCGGAAGTGTTGAATCTGGAGTCCGGAGCTAAACAGGTTTTGCAGGAGACCTTTGGCTACCAACAGTTTCGCCCGGGCCAGGAAGCGATCATCGACACTGCGATGTCCGGACGCGACTGCCTGGTGGTTATGCCGACCGGCGGCGGAAAATCCCTGTGTTATCAAATCCCTGCTTTGCTCCTTGATGGGTTAACGGTGGTGGTCTCGCCGCTGATTTCCCTGATGAAAGACCAGGTCGATCAGCTGCTGGCGAACGGCGTGGCGGCGGCCTGCCTGAACTCGACCCAGACGCGTGAACAGCAACATGAGGTGATGGCAGGATGCCGTACCGGGAAGATTCGTTTGCTCTATATCGCACCTGAACGTCTGATGCTGGATAACTTCCTCGAGCATCTTGCCCATTGGAATCCCGTCTTACTGGCCGTTGATGAAGCGCACTGTATTTCGCAGTGGGGCCACGACTTTCGCCCGGAATACGCGGCGTTAGGCCAGCTTCGCCAGCGCTTCCCCGCGCTGCCGTTCATGGCGTTGACCGCCACGGCGGATGAAACCACCCGGCTGGATATCGTCCGTTTATTAGGCCTCAACGACCCCTTAATTCAGATCAGCAGTTTTGACCGGCCCAACATTCGCTATATGTTGATGGAGAAATTTAAGCCGCTCGATCAACTGATGCGCTACGTGCAGGAGCAGCGCGGCAAGTCCGGCATCATTTACTGCAACAGCCGGGCGAAAGTGGAAGACACCGCCGCACGCCTGCAAAGCCGCGGGCTTAGCGCGGCGGCGTACCATGCGGGGCTGGAAAATGACGTGCGTGCGGACGTGCAGGAGAAATTCCAGCGCGACGACCTGCAAATCGTGGTGGCGACCGTGGCGTTCGGCATGGGCATCAACAAACCCAACGTGCGTTTTGTGGTGCATTTTGATATTCCGCGCAACATTGAATCCTATTACCAGGAGACGGGACGCGCGGGTCGTGACGGCCTGCCTGCGGAAGCCATGCTGTTTTACGATCCGGCGGATATGGCGTGGTTGCGCCGTTGCCTGGAAGAAAAACCGCAGGGGCAACTGCAGGATATCGAGCGACATAAGCTGAATGCGATGGGCGCGTTTGCCGAGGCGCAAACCTGTCGTCGCCTGGTATTGCTCAACTACTTTGGTGAAGGGCGGCAGGAGCCGTGCGGCAACTGTGATATCTGCCTTGATCCGCCTAAACAGTACGATGGCCTGCAGGACGCGCAAATTGCCCTCTCGACGATAGGCCGGGTGAACCAGCGTTTTGGCATGGGGTATGTTGTTGAGGTGCTCCGCGGCGCCAACAACCAGCGCATCCGTGAACTGGGACATGACAAGCTCAAAGTCTACGGTATGGGACGCGAGAAAAGCCATGAGCACTGGGTCAGCGTGATCCGTCAACTGAACCACCTGGGGCTGGTGACGCAAAATATCGCCCAGCATTCCGCATTACAAATGACCGACGCGGCGCGTCCGGTGCTGCGCGGCGAAGTGCCGCTTCAGCTTGCCGTACCGCGTATCGTTGCCCTTAAGCCGCGGGTTATGCAGAAATCCTTCGGCGGCAATTACGATCGCAAGTTGTTCGCAAAACTGCGCAAGTTGCGTAAGGCGATCGCCGACGAAGAAAATATCCCGCCGTACGTGGTGTTTAACGATGCCACCCTGATTGAGATGGCCGAACAGATGCCGGTTTCCGCCAGCGAAATGCTCAGCGTCAACGGTGTCGGGATGCGTAAACTCGAACGCTTCGGTAAAGAATTTATGGCGCTGATTCGCGCTCACGTAGACGGTGACGACGAGGAGTAGTCAGCCAGGCAAAAAAGTGCCAGGATGGTGACTCACTGAACTGTTTCCCCCGCGAGTATTTCGATCATGCTAATGTTATTTCTCACCGTGGCGATGGTGCACATTGTAGCGCTCATGAGTCCGGGGCCGGATTTCTTTTTCGTCTCGCAGACTGCCGTCAGCCGCTCGCGTAAAGAAGCGATGATGGGCGTGCTGGGGATTACCTGTGGCGTTATGGTCTGGGCGGGCATCGCGCTGCTTGGCCTGCATCTGATTATTGAAAAAATGGCCTGGCTGCATACCATTATTATGGTCGGCGGCGGTCTGTATCTGTGCTGGATGGGCTACCAGATGCTACGCGGCGCGCTGAAAAAGCAGGATACTGCCGCGCCCGCGCCGCAGGTTGAACTGGCGCAGAGCGGACGCAGTTTTCTGAAGGGATTGCTGACCAATCTGGCGAACCCAAAAGCGATAATCTATTTCGGTTCGGTGTTTTCCCTGTTTGTTGGCGATAACGTGGGTACCGCCGCGCGCTGGGGTATCTTTGTGCTGATTATCGTGGAAACATTCGCGTGGTTTACGGTGGTGGCGAGTCTGTTTGCGCTGCCACAGATGCGTCGCGGCTATCAGCGGCTGGCGAAATGGATCGACGGCTTTGCCGGCGCGCTGTTTGCGGGCTTTGGCATCCATTTGATCATTTCGCGCTGATTTATTTCCCGCCTTACCAGCACGGTAATTTGTTGTCCGCTCATCTGCTCCAGCATAAACCGCTGAGTCAGTCTATCCAGCAACACTGCGTTCAACAGCAAAGAATGAACCCTGTTTCTTTCTTTGCTGTCTGGTTCGACGGTCTATATTCCACCGTTCTGATCGTCAACAAGGTATTGCGAGCGCGACTCCGTTTGTCACGCATGCCTTGCCGAAGCCAGTAGCGCGCCTACCAGCATAAACAGCGAACCGAACACTTTATTCAGCGCCTTCATCTGCTTCGGTCCTTTGATCCAGAGCGCAATTCGCTGCGCCAGCGTCGCGTAACCAATCATCACCACAATATCAACGACAATCGTCGTTACACCGAGAATGATGTACTGCATCAGTTGCGGCTCCTTCGGCATGACGAACTGCGGAAACAGCGCGGCGAGAAAAACGATGCTTTTCGGGTTGGTCAGGTTGACGAAGACGGCGCGCTGAAACAGACGTCCGCGGGATTGGGTGTTCGCCATGGTGGTCAAATCAATGGCCCCCGCTGCACGCCACTGCTGGATGCCCAACCAGATCAGATAGGCCGCGCCCGCCCATTTCAGTATCTCAAATGCGAGTACCGACCGTGAGAACAGCGTTCCCAGTCCGACGCCGACCAGCACGATATGGATAGCCAGGCCCGCCTGTAACCCGGCGATAGAGGCCATTGCGCCACGATAGCCATGGTTAATGGAGGTGGTCATGGTATTGATGGCGCCGGAGCCCGGTGAAAGGCTCAAAATTATGGACGTCAAAAGGTAGGCGAACCACCATTCGAAAGTCATCGGAAACTCCCTGATTGTCTATTTTTATGCCACAATACGCTACTGTTGTGCGGTTGTGTCAGGCAACGACAAAAAAACGATTTTACCTGGTAAACGAGGCTGGATACCTGATGTTTCAGCAGCAAAAAGACTGGGAAACGAGAGAAAATGCGTTCGCGGCGTTCTCAATGGGACCGCTGACCGATTTCTGGCGCCAGCGGGAGGAAGCGGAATTTACAGGCGTAGACAGCGTGCCGGTACGTTTCGTCCGTTTTCGCGCGGAGCAAAACGATCGGGTGATCGTGGTTTGTCCGGGGCGTATTGAAAGCTACGTTAAATATGCCGAACTGGCCTATGACCTGTTTCATCTTGGCTTTGATGTCCTGATCATTGATCACCGGGGGCAGGGCCGTTCCGGGCGCATGTTATCGGATCCGCACCGTGGTCATGTCGATAACTTCAACGATTATGTTGATGATTTAACGGCGTTCTGGGAACAGGAAGTGCAGCCGGGACCGTGGCGGAAGCGCTACATTCTGGCGCACTCGATGGGCGGCGCGATTGCGACTTTGTTTCTGCAACGTCATCCAAACCAGTGCGATGCGATCGCGCTATGCGCGCCGATGTTTGGTATTGTGATGCGCCTGCCCGACTGGATGGTTCGCCATATTCTCGACTGGGCCGAGGGGCATCCCCGCATCCGTGAAGGTTATGCGATTGGCACCGGGCGCTGGCGGGCGTTGCCGTTTGGCATGAATTTGTTAACGCACAGTCGGCAGCGTTATCGGCGTAACCTGCGGTTTTACGCCGATGAGCCACAGCTGCGCGTGGGCGGCCCGACCTACCATTGGGTACGTGAAGGCATCCTGGCGGCAGAACACGTGCTGGCCGGGGCGGGCGACGACGCCACGCCAACGTTGCTGATCCAGGCCGAAGAAGAGCGTGTGGTGGATAACCGCATGCATTACCGTTTTTGTGAAATCCGCGCCGCGGCGGGACACCCGGTCGAAGGGGGTCAACCGCTTGTCATCAAAGGCGCGTACCATGAGATCCTTTTTGAAAAGGACGCCATGCGCTCAGTCGCGCTTCACGCTATTGTTGATTTTTTCAACAAGCATAACTCACCAGCGGAAACCGCTTTGCTTAGAGGTTGAATTTTTATATGTATCAGGTTGTTGCGTCTGATTTAGATGGCACGCTGCTCTCGCCCGACCATACCCTATCTCCTTACGCTAAAGAGACACTGAAACTGCTGACCGCGCGTGGCGTTAACTTTGTTTTTGCCACCGGTCGCCACCACGTCGACGTGGGACAAATCCGCGATAATCTGGAAATTAAGTCCTACATGATCACCTCTAACGGTGCGCGGGTGCATGATATGGACGGCAATCTGGTGTTTACCCATAATCTGGATCGCGATATCGCCAGCGATCTGTTTGGTGTGGTGAACGCAAGCCCGGATATCATCACGAATGTCTATCGTGACGATGAATGGTTTATGAACCGTCACCGCCCGGATGAAATGCGTTTTTTCAAAGAGGCAGTCTTTAACTACTCCCTGTTTGAGCCTGCGCTGCTGGAGCCGGAAGGCATCAGCAAGGTATTCTTCACCAGCGACAGCCATGAGGTGCTGCTGCCACTGGAACAGGCGATCAACGCGCGCTGGGGCGACCGCGTGAACGTCAGTTTTTCCACGCTCACCTGTCTGGAGGTGATGGCAGGCGGCGTATCGAAAGGCCACGCGCTGGAAGCCGTGGCGAAGGCGATGGGCTACAGCCTGACCGACTGCATCGCCTTTGGTGATGGCATGAACGACGCGGAAATGCTGTCGATGGCTGGCAAGGGCTGCATCATGGGCAACGCCCACCAGCGTCTGAAAGATTTACATGCCGAGCTGGAAGTGATTGGGATTAATGCCGATGATGCGGTGCCGCATTATCTGCGCAATCTGTTTTTGCGTTAAGGTGATTGTTCGTTAGTTAGTCAGTTGTCAACCTAACTCTTCGCTACAATGGATACTCCTTGAACCCGGAGAGTTCCATTGTGGCGTTACTCATCATTACCACCATCCTGTGGGCGTTTTCTTTTAGCCTGTTCGGCGAATACCTTGCCGGACACGTCGACAGCTATTTCGCCGTGCTGGTGCGGGTTGGCCTGGCGGCGTTGGTCTTTTTACCGTTTCTGCGCACGCGCGGCCACAGCCTGAAAACTGTCGGGCTGTATATGCTGGTGGGCGCAATGCAGCTCGGCATAATGTATATGTTGAGTTTCCACGCCTATCTGTATTTGACCGTGTCGGAACTGTTGTTGTTTACCGTGCTGACGCCGCTTTATATCACGCTGATTTATGACGTGATGAGCAAACGCCGCCTGCGCTGGGGATATGCGTTTAGCGCCCTGCTGGCGGTGATCGGCGCGGGTATTATCCGTTATGATCAGGTCACCGATCACTTCTGGACCGGCCTTCTGCTGGTGCAGCTTTCCAATATCAGCTTTGCCATCGGCATGGTGGGCTACAAGCGTCTAATGGAAACCCGCCCTATGCCGCAGTACAACGCGTTCGCCTGGTTCTACGTCGGCGCGTTTCTGGTGGCGGTGGCGGCGTGGTCTTTGCTTGGCAATGCGCAGAAGATGCCAGAAACGACGCTGCAGTGGGGCATTCTAGTCTTCCTCGGCGTGGCGGCGTCAGGTATCGGCTATTTCATGTGGAACGTGGGGGCGACGCAGGTGGATGCCGGCACGTTAGGCATTATGAATAACATGCATGTGCCTGCCGGGCTGCTGATTAATCTGGCGATCTGGCATCAACAGCCTCACTGGCCGAGCTTTATCACAGGCGCGGTTGTGATACTGGCTTCTCTGTGGGTGCATCGAAAGTGGGTCGCTCCGCGCTCCGCACAAACGGCAGGTGATCGCAGGCATGACTGCGCGCCGAGCGAATAAACGCATCGGTCACCGGCTGGCGCTGTTCGCCGTCGCGCACGGCGGCGTAAAGGCGGCTCCAGAGCCCATCGCCCAGAGTTTTGGTGACCACCAGACCCTGGCGCTCAAAACTCTCCACCACCCAGTGCGGCAGGGCGGCGATGCCCATTCTTGCCGCTACCATCTGAATCAACAATAGCGTGTTATCAACGCTTTTCAGCGCCGGGCTGATGCCTGCGGGCTGCAGGAAATGTCGCCAGACGTCCAGTCTGCTGCGCTGTACCGGATAGATCAGCAACGTTTCACTGGCTAAATCTTCCGGTGAGATCTGGATTTGTCTGGCCAGCGGGTGATCGGGCGCCAGTACCAGCCGCACTTCGAAATCAAACATCGGAGAATAGTGCAGCCCGCTGCGCGGCAGAATGTCGGAGGTCAGTACCAGATCCAGTTCGTCCTGCTGCAACGCTGGCTGCGGATCAAACGTCACCCCGGATTTAAAATCCATCTCTACCTGCGGCCACTTCGCGCGGAACTGCTCCAGCGCCGGGGTCAGCCACTGAATACAGCTGTGGCACTCAATCGCGATGCGCAAGCGTGTTTGCTGCGGTTCATTACAGGCCTGCAGCGCGCGGCTAATCTGCGGCAATACCTGGTTGGCGAGCTGTAACAATATCTCACCCTGCGGCGTAAAGCGCAGCGGCTGGCTTTTACGGATAAACAGCCGAAAGCCAAGGCGCTGTTCCAGATCGCTGAACTGGTGAGACAAGGCGGATTGGGTCTGATGCAGCGTCGCGGCGGCGGCGGCGAGCGACCCGGTATTCCGCAGCGCCTGGAGCGTTTTCAGGTGTTTAATCTCGATCATGAAAGTCCTTCACTTCGGCATGAGCAAATTGCGCTTGAGGAATATACAGTAACCGCCAAATATAGATGTGTAAACATCTGGACGTCTAAATCCTGCGTCTTTCGAATTTATGGTGCGTTGGCTGCACTTCCTCATCCCCAGTCACTTACTTCAGTAAGCTGCTGGGGATGAGCAAGATTGCCGCCTTCCCTAAATCCGAAATCCTTCGGATTACACATTATGAGGTTATAAAAATGACAATTATTAATCACACCCTCGGTTTTCCTCGCGTCGGCCTGCGTCGCGAGCTGAAAAAAGCGCAAGAAAGCTACTGGGCGGGCAACGCGTCCCGTGAAGAGCTGCTGGCGGTAGGGCGTGAATTGCGCGCGCGCCACTGGGATCAACAAAAACAGGCCGGTATTGACCTGCTGCCGGTAGGCGATTTCGCCTGGTACGATCATGTGCTGACCACCAGCCTGCTGCTTGGCAACGTGCCGGCGCGTCATCAGAATAAAGACGGCTCTGTTGATATCGATACCCTGTTCCGCATCGGTCGTGGTCGCGCGCCGACCGGTGAACCGGCTGCGGCGGCAGAAATGACCAAATGGTTTAACACTAACTATCACTACATGGTGCCGGAATTCGTAAAAGGTCAGCAGTTCAAACTGACCTGGACCCAGCTTCTGGACGAAGTAGACGAAGCGCTGGCGCTGGGCCACCAGGTGAAACCGGTCCTGCTGGGGCCGATAACGTACCTGTGGCTGGGTAAAGTGAAAGGCGAGCAATTTGACCGTCTCAGCCTGCTGAACGATATTCTGCCGGTCTATAAACAGGTGCTGATTGAACTGAGCAAACGCGGCATTCAGTGGGTACAAATCGATGAGCCTGCGCTGGTGCTGGAGCTGCCCCAGGTTTGGCTCGATGCCTTTAAACCGGCGTATGACGCGCTCACCGGACAGGTGAAGCTGCTGCTCACTACCTATTTCGAGGGCGTGACGCCGAATCTCGACACTATTACTGCGCTGCCGGTACAGGGTCTGCACGTTGACCTGGTACACGGTAAAGACGATGTGGCGGAACTGCATACGCGTCTGCCCGCTGACTGGCTACTGTCTGCAGGTCTGGTAAACGGTCGTAACGTCTGGCGCGCCGATCTAACGGAAAAATACGCACAAATTAAGGACATCGTGGACAAACGTGAGCTGTGGATCGCTTCTTCCTGCTCCCTGCTGCACAGCCCGATCGATCTGAGCGTAGAGACCCGTCTGGGTGCGGAGGTGAAAAGCTGGTTTGCCTTTGCTCTGCAAAAATGTGAAGAGCTGGCCCTGCTGCGCGATGCGCTGAACAGCGGCGACACGACGGCAATTCGCGAGTGGAGCGTACCAATTCAGGCGCGTCAGCAGTCAACACGCGTACATAATGCGGCGGTAGAAAAACGTCTGGCGGCGATCTCCGCGCAGGACAGTCAACGTCAGAATCCGTATGAAGTGCGCGCCGAAGCCCAGCGTGCGCGTTTCAAATTACCCGCCTGGCCGACGACCACCATCGGTTCCTTCCCGCAAACCACGGAAATCCGCGGCCTGCGACTGGACTTCAAAAAAGGTAATCTGGATGCGAATCACTACCGCACCGGTATTGCCGAACATATTAAGCAGGCGATTGTTGAACAGGAGCGATTAGGGCTGGACGTGCTGGTCCATGGCGAAGCTGAGCGTAACGACATGGTGGAGTACTTTGGTGAGCATCTTGACGGCTTTGTTTTTACCCAGAACGGCTGGGTGCAGAGTTACGGCTCGCGCTGCGTGAAGCCGCCGGTGGTGATTGGCGATGTCAGCCGTCCTGCGCCGATTACCGTCGACTGGGCGAAGTACGCTCAGTCACTGACCGACAAGCCGGTAAAAGGCATGTTAACCGGTCCGGTGACCATTCTCTGCTGGTCCTTCCCGCGCGAAGACGTAACCCGCGAAACCATCGCCAAACAGATCGCGCTGGCGCTGCGGGATGAAGTGGCGGATCTGGAGGCTGCGGGCATTGGTATTATCCAGATTGACGAACCGGCGCTACGTGAAGGTCTGCCGCTGCGTCGCAGCGACTGGGATGCCTATTTACAGTGGGGCGTGGAAGCGTTCCGCATCAGCGCCGCCGTCGCTAAGGACGACACGCAGATCCACACCCACATGTGCTACTGCGAGTTTAACGACATCATGGACTCGATTGCCGCGCTGGATGCGGATGTGATCACCATTGAGACGTCGCGTTCAGACATGGAGCTACTGGAGTCATTTGAAGAGTTCGACTACCCGAACGAAATTGGGCCGGGCGTGTATGACATTCACTCCCCGAACGTGCCAGGCGTGGAGTGGATTGAAGCCCTGCTGCAAAAAGCGGCCCAGCGCATCCCGGCGGAACGTTTGTGGGTCAACCCGGACTGCGGCCTGAAAACTCGCGGCTGGCCGGAAACGCGTGCGGCACTGGCGAACATGGTGAAGGCAGCGCGGAATTTGCGTCAGGGTTAATACCTTTGCCAACCCTGTGACAAAGGCCCGGCAAGGCGTAGCCGCCACCGGGCTTTTAATCATTACGCTCTCTTCCCGCCGTACTGGCTGAACCACGCCAGCATTCTCTGCCAGCCATCTTTCGCGGATTCCGCATGATAACTCGGACGGTAATCGGCATTAAATGCGTGTCCGGCATCCGGATAGACTACAATCTCTGCTTTCGCGTTTGCCGCCCGCAGCGCCTGGCGCATTGTCTCAACCGTATCGAGCGGGATCCCCGTATCCTGACCACCATACAGCCCCAGCACTGGCGCATTTAAATCCGTGGCGATATCGACCGGATGCTTCGGTGAGTTCAGGGTCTTTTCACCCATCAGTTTCCCATACCAGGCGACGGCAGCTTTGAGCTGTGGATTATGCGCGGCGTACAGCCAGCTAATGCGTCCCCCCCAGCAAAAACCGGTCACCATCAGACGGTGCGGATCGCCGCCGTTGCGGGCCGCCCAACTGGCGACGTGGTCAAGATCGGCCAGCACCTGTGCATCCGGCACTTTGCTGACCAGATTGCTGAACAGCGTCGGGATGTCGCTGTAATCATTCGGATCGCCCTCGCGAAAATAGAGCTCTGGCGCAATAGCCAGATACCCTTCCAGCGCCAGCCGGCGGCAAATATCGCGAATGTGTTCATGCACGCCAAAAATTTCCTGCACTACAATGACCACTGGCAGGGGCGCATCGTTTTGTTTTGGTCGCGCCTGATAAGCCGGCATATCTTCTCCCTGAGAAGGGATGGAGGTAAAACCGGCAATAATGGCGTCGTCCGGAGTGTGAACCGTTGTAGAGGAGAGGGGAGAGGCCGCAGGTGCAAAGCCCGTTTGTTGTGTTGAGGTCATGGTATTCTCCGTACCCTTAAAATACATAGCGCAATGTTAACTATAGACAGCCTTCACTAAAGCACACTGCCTGAATTGGCTCAATTTTTGTGCAATGGAAGGCAGGGTTGACAACTAATTGTGATAGGCATCACTTAATCGGCGTAATTCAATGCAACTGCTTTCCCTCATGGTGATGATGGTCACGAAAATCACCTGCATCCTTCGGTAGAGTATCTTTTTGCTTCTTCTGACTAAAACCGAATCACAGAGGAGTTTTATATGTCCAAGTCTGATGTTTTTCATCTCGGCCTCACCAAAAGCGATTTACAAGGGGCTACGCTTGCAATCGTTCCAGGCGATCCGGAGCGTGTGGAAAAGATCGCCGCGCTGATGGATAAGCCGGTTAAGCTGGCATCGCATCGCGAATTTACGACCTGGCGCGCAGAGCTGGACGGCAAGTCTGTGATTGTCTGCTCGACCGGTATCGGCGGCCCGTCCACCTCCATCGCCGTAGAAGAGCTGGCGCAGTTGGGCATTCGTACTTTCCTGCGTATCGGTACCACCGGCGCGATTCAGCCGCATATCAATGTGGGCGATGTTCTGGTGACCACGGCATCTGTGCGTCTCGACGGTGCAAGCCTGCACTTCGCGCCGATGGAATTCCCGGCGGTGGCAGATTTTGACTGTACCACCGCGCTGGTCGAGGCGGCGAAATCAATAGGGGCGACTACGCACGTAGGCGTAACCGCGTCCTCTGACACTTTCTATCCAGGGCAGGAGCGTTACGACACCTATTCTGGTCGCGTTGTGAGCCGCTTTAAAGGCTCGATGGAAGAATGGCAGGCGATGGGCGTCATGAACTATGAGATGGAGTCCGCCACTTTGCTGACCATGTGCGCCAGCCAGGGCCTGCGTGCGGGAATGGTTGCCGGGGTTATCGTCAACCGTACTCAGCAAGAGATACCGAACGCCGAGACCATGAAGCAAACCGAAAGCCATGCGGTGAAAATCGTGGTGGAAGCGGCGCGTCGCCTGATCTAATTTTCTGTTTTTCCCCCCAGGGCCGACGCGTTCGGCCTTTTTATTTTGCGTAACGCCTCGCAGGAAATCCCTTTCAAACTGGACGTTTATACAGCACAATTCTATTTTGTGCTGGTGAGTGGTTGCGGCAGGAGGCATTTTGGATATCTCTCTCATAATTTATGCAGTGATAGCGTTGGTAGGTGTTGCGCTGGGCTGGCTGATCGCCAGTTATCAACATGCACAGCAAAAAGCCGATCAGCTTACCGAGCGTGAAGAGATGGTGGCGGCGCTAAGCGCGGCCAGACAGGAACTTGCCCAAAGCGATCAGTGGCGCGACGAGTGCGAACTGCTGAACAATGAGCTTCGCAGTCTGCGCAGTATTAACACCTCGCTGGAAGCGGATCTGCGGGAAGTCACGACGCGAATGGAAGCGACGCAGCAGCATGCGGAAGACAAAATTCGTCAGATGATCAACAGCGAACAGCGCCTCAGCGAGCAGTTCGAAAACCTGGCGAACCGGATTTTTGAGCAAAGCAACCGCCGGGTCGACGAGCAAAACCGACAGAGCCTTAACAGCCTGCTCACGCCGTTGCGTGAGCAACTGGACGGTTTTCGCCGCCAGGTTCAGGACAGCTTTGGTCAGGAGGCGCGCGAGCGGCATACGCTGGCGCATGAGATTCGTAATCTGCAACAGCTCAATGCGCAGATGGCGCAGGAAGCGGTCAATCTCACGCGCGCGCTGAAAGGCGACAATAAAACCCAGGGCAACTGGGGTGAGGTGGTGCTTACCCGCGTGCTGGAGGCTTCCGGCCTGCGCGAAGGCTATGAGTACGAAACACAGGTCAGCATAGAAAATGATGTCCGTTCGCGGATGCAGCCCGACGTGATTGTCCGCTTACCGCAGGGCAAAGATGTCGTGATCGACGCTAAAATGACGCTGGTGGCCTATGAGCGCTATTTCAACGCGGAAGATGACGTCACTCGTGAGAGCGCGCTCCAGGAGCATATCGCTTCCGTGCGTAACCATATTCGCCTGCTTGGGCGTAAAGATTACCAGCAGCTTCCAGGGCTGCGCTCGCTGGACTATGTGCTGATGTTTATCCCCGTCGAGCCTGCTTTTTTGCTGGCGCTGGACAGACAGCCCGAACTGATTACCGAGGCATTGAGAAATAACATTATGCTGGTCAGCCCTACGACGTTGCTGGTGGCGTTACGGACCATCGCCAACCTGTGGCGCTACGAGCATCAAAGCCGCAATGCGCAGCAAATTGCCGAACGAGCCAGTAAACTGTACGACAAGATGCGGCTGTTTGTGGATGATATGTCGTCTGTCGGGCAAAGCCTCGAGAAAGCGCAGGACAACTACCGTCAGGCGATGAAAAAACTGACGTCGGGGCGCGGCAACGTGCTGGCGCAGGCAGAAGCGTTTCGGGGGTTAGGCGTGGAAATCAAACGCGAGATTAATCCGGAACTGGCCGAACAGGCGACGTCGCAGGATGAAGAATACCGTTTGCGCGCGGTGCCCGAAGCACCTGAAAACACGCTTCATTCAGACGATAGCGGCGTCAAACAGCAATCGATTTAGCCCGTTTGGCGTCGCCGGAACGGGTAGAAGGGTAGGGCAAATAGCCCCAATCTGTTACACTTCTCGAACAATTTTTTGATGAGCAGGCACTGAGATGGTGGATAATTCACAAGAAACGACGCACTTTGGTTTTCAGACTGTCGCTAAAGAACAGAAAGCAGACATGGTGGCCCACGTTTTTCATTCTGTGGCCTCAAAATATGATGTCATGAATGATTTAATGTCATTTGGCATTCATCGCTTGTGGAAGCGCTTCACTATCGACTGCAGCGGCGTTCGCCGCGGTCAGACGGTGCTTGATCTGGCCGGAGGGACGGGCGATCTGACGGCCAAGTTCTCTCGCCTGGTCGGTGAAACCGGCAAGGTGATCCTGGCGGATATCAATGACTCCATGCTTAAGATGGGCCGTGAAAAACTGCGTAACATCGGGGTTATCGGCAACGTCGAATACGTTCAGGCTAACGCGGAAGCGCTGCCCTTTCCGGACAACACCTTTGACTGTATCACCATTTCCTTCGGTCTACGTAACGTCACGGACAAAGACAAAGCCCTGCGCTCCATGTTCCGCGTGCTGAAACCCGGCGGACGCCTGCTGGTGTTGGAATTTTCTAAGCCGATTATCGAGCCGCTGAGCAAAGCCTACGATGCCTATTCTTTCCACGTTCTACCACGTATCGGTTCCATGGTGGCGAACGATGCGGACAGCTACCGCTATTTAGCGGAATCTATTCGTATGCATCCCGATCAGGACACGCTGAAAGCGATGATGCAGGACGCCGGGTTTGAAAGCGTCGATTATTACAACCTGACGGCGGGTGTGGTAGCGCTGCATCGCGGCTATAAGTTCTGACAGGAGAGCGGGGATGCCTTTTAAACCCTTAGTGACCGCAGGAATGGAAAGTCTGCTCAATACGTTCCTGTACCGTTCACCAGCGCTGAAAACCGCGCGAACGCGCCTGCTGGGTAAAGTGCTGCGCGTGGAACTAAAAGGCTTTTCGACATCATTGATTCTGGTTTTCAGCGAGCGTCAGGTTGACGTGCTGGGTGAGTGGGCGGGCGAGGCTGATTGCACCGTCATTACCTACGCCAGCGTGCTGCCTGAACTGCGCGACCGTCAGCAGCTCACCGCGCTGATTCGCAGTGGCGAACTGGAAGTTCAGGGTGATATTCAGGTCGTTCAGAATTTTGTCGCCCTTGCCGATTTAGCGGAATTCGATCCTGCCGAGCTGATCGCGCCCTACACTGGCGATATCGCGGCGGAAGGGATCGGTAAAGCCCTGCGCGGTGGGGCCAGATTTCTCCGTCACGGCATTCAACGCCAACAGCGCTATGTCGCCGAAGCAATCACGGAAGAGTGGCGAATGGCGCCCGGACCCCTTGAGGTCGCCTGGTTTGCGGAAGAAACGGCAGCGGTGGAACGCGCTGTTGATGCGCTGACGAAGCGGCTGGAAAAACTGGAGGCTAAATGACGCCAGGTGAAGTACGGCGCCTATATTTCATCATTCGCACCTTTTTAAGCTACGGACTTGATGAGCTCATCCCCAGAATGCGGATCACGCTGCCGCTACGGTTATGGCGATATGGCCTGTTCTGGATGCCAAACCGTCATAAAGACAAACTGCTGGGAGAGCGGCTGAGACTGGCACTGCAAGAGTTAGGGCCAGTGTGGATCAAGTTCGGACAGATGCTCTCTACCCGCCGCGATCTCTTCCCGCCGCAAATTGCTGACCAGCTTGCGCTGTTGCAGGACAAAGTCGCGCCATTTGACGGCAAACTGGCGAAAGCGCAAATCGAAGCGGCGATGGGCGGACTGCCCGTTGAAGCCTGGTTTGACGATTTTGAGATCAAGCCGCTGGCGTCAGCGTCCATCGCCCAGGTGCATACGGCCAGGCTGAAATCGAACGGCAAAGAGGTGGTCATTAAGGTTATCCGCCCGGACATTTTGCCGATCATCAAAGCGGATCTTAAGCTTATTTACCGCCTGGCGCGCTGGGTGCCCCGCTTGCTGCCGGATGGTCGTCGTCTGCGTCCAACGGAAGTGGTACGCGAGTACGAGAAGACGCTAATCGATGAGTTGAACCTGCTGCGCGAGTCGGCTAATGCTATCCAGCTGCGCCGAAACTTTGAAGGCAGCCCGATGCTCTACGTCCCGGAAGTGTATTCTGACTATTGCAGTGAGAACATGATGGTGATGGAGCGCATTTACGGTATTCCGGTTTCCGATGTCGTGGCGCTGGAAAAGAACGGCACCAACATGCAACTGCTGGCAGAACGCGGTGTGCAAGTGTTCTTCACCCAGGTGTTTCGCGACAGCTTTTTCCATGCGGACATGCACCCCGGCAATATCTTCGTGAGCTATGAGCACCCGGAAGATCCGCAGTATATAGGTATTGATTGCGGTATTGTCGGCTCGTTAAACAAAGAAGATAAACGTTATCTGGCGGAAAATTTCATCGCCTTCTTTAACCGTGATTACCGCAAAGTGGCGGAATTACACGTCGATTCAGGCTGGGTTCCGCCGGATACCAACGTCGAAGAGTTTGAGTTCGCTATCCGCACGGTCTGTGAGCCTATCTTTGAAAAGCCGCTGGCGGAGATCTCGTTTGGTCACGTGTTGTTAAACCTTTTCAATACGGCGCGTCGATTCAACATGGAAGTGCAGCCGCAACTGGTATTATTGCAGAAGACATTGTTGTACGTTGAAGGCGTGGGTCGTCAGCTGTATCCGCAGCTCGATCTCTGGAAAACGGCGAAACCTTTTCTCGAATCCTGGATCAAAGATCAGGTCGGTATTCCTGCTCTGGTCAGAGCTTTTAAGGAAAAAGCGCCGTTCTGGGTCGAAAAAATGCCGGAACTGCCTGAACTGGTGTACGACAGTTTGCGCCAGGGCAAATATTTACAGCACAGTGTTGATAAGATTGCGCGCGAGCTTCATGAGAACCATGTCCGTCAGGGTCAGTCCCGTTATTTATTCGGTATTGGCGCCACGCTGCTATTGAGTGGGACCTTCCTGCTGATTAGTCGTCCTGAATGGGGCTATATGCCCGGCTGGTTAATGGCGGGCGGCCTCGTCGCCTGGATCGTTGGCTGGCGCAAAACTCGCTGATTTTTTCATCGCTCATCGCGGGCTATGTAACGTATACTACGGGCCTAATTATTTCATCATCTATCACTGAGGAACATGTATGGGTGGTATCAGTATTTGGCAGTTGGTGATCATTGCCGTCATCGTTGTCCTGTTGTTTGGCACCAAAAAGCTCGGTTCTATCGGTTCCGATCTCGGCGCATCCATTAAAGGCTTCAAAAAAGCCATGAGTGATGATGATGCGAAACAGGAAAAAACCAGTCAGGATGCTGACTTCACCGCGAAGTCAATCACTGACAAACCCGCAGACGCTAAAACAGAAGACGCCAAGCGCCACGATAAAGAGCAGGTGTAATTCGTGTTTGATATCGGTTTTAGCGAACTGTTACTGGTATTTATTATCGGCCTCGTCGTGCTGGGGCCGCAGCGACTGCCGGTAGCCGTCAAAACGATAGCGGGCTGGGTTCGCGCGCTGCGCTCTCTCGCCACGACCGTTCAGAATGAACTGACGCAGGAACTGAAGCTCCAGGAGTTTCAGGACAGCCTGAAAAAAGTTGAGAAAGCGAGCCTCGAAAACCTGACGCCTGAGCTGAAGGCCTCAATGGACGAACTGCGTCAGGCGGCAGAGTCGATGAAACGTTCCTACAGCGCTAACGAGCCGGAAAAGGCGAGTGATGAAGCGCATACTATCCATAACCCGATAGTCAAAGGGAACGAAGAGCAGCATGAAGGGGTTACCCCGGCGACGGCAGAAGTCCAGGCCAGCGCGCCTGAACAGGCCCCAGAGGCTCTGGAAACGGCTGCGGTTGCCGAGGATAAAAAACCTGTGGCGGCGGAGAAGCCTGTCGCTGGCGTGATAGACGCTGAACCGAAATCCGCTGCGCCTGCTGCAGGCGCCTCCACCACGTCGAGTGATAAACCGTAAACATGGCTGTAGAAGATACTCAACCGCTTATCACGCACCTGATCGAGCTGCGCAAACGCCTGCTTAACTGCATCATTGCGGTTATCGTGATTTTTCTGGCATTGGTCTATTTTGCTAATGACATCTATCACCTGGTTTCCGCGCCGCTGATAAAACAGCTGCCGCAGGGTGCGACCATGATCGCGACGGACGTCGCATCACCCTTTTTCACGCCAATCAAACTGACCTTCATGGTGTCGCTGATCCTGTCAGCACCAGTGATCCTGTATCAGGTCTGGGCGTTTATTGCACCAGCGTTGTATAAACATGAGCGTCGGTTGGTGGTACCGCTGCTGATCTCCAGTTCGCTGCTGTTCTATATTGGTATGGCGTTCGCCTATTTCGTGGTGTTCCCGCTGGCGTTTGGCTTTTTGGCTAACACTGCGCCGGAAGGCGTACAGGTATCGACCGACATTGCCAGCTATCTCAGCTTTGTCATGGCGCTGTTTATGGCGTTTGGTATTTCCTTTGAGGTGCCGGTTGCCATCGTATTGTTGTGTTGGGTAGGTATTACCACGCCTGACGATCTGCGTAAAAAACGTCCCTACGTGCTGGTTGGCGCCTTTGTAATTGGCATGCTGCTTACGCCGCCGGACGTTTTTTCTCAAACGCTGCTGGCAATACCTATGTACTGCCTGTTTGAAGTCGGTGTTTTCTTTTCGCGTTTTTACGTCGGCAAACGACAGACGCGGGATGAAGATAACGAGGCGGAAGCAGAAGCAGACGCTGCAAGAGCCGGAAAGACCGAAGATTAAATATAACCGCCCGTCAGGGCGGTTTTCATATGGAGAGAACCATGTTTGATATTGGCGTAAACCTGACCAGTTCGCAGTTCTCCAGAGACCGGGACGAGGTGGTGGCGCGAGCGCTTGCCGCTGGCGTGAACGGCATGCTTCTTACCGGCACGAATCTCCATGAAAGTCAGCAGGCACAGCGTCTTGCGCAACATTATCCCCAATGTTGGTCCACCGCCGGCGTTCACCCGCACGACAGTAGCCAATGGCAACCGTCAACAGAGGAAGCCATTGTCGCCCTGGCGGCGTTACCGGAGGTGGTGGCGATTGGCGAGTGCGGTCTTGATTTCAATCGCAACTTTTCCACGCCAGAAGAGCAGGAGCGAGCTTTCGACGCACAGTTGCGGATAGCCGCCGAATTACAGATGCCGGTTTTTATGCATTGCCGTGACGCACATACGCGTTTCCTGGCGCTGCTCGATCCGTGGCTGGATAAGCTCCCGGGCGCTGTGCTGCACTGTTTTACCGGCACACGCCAGGAGATGCAGGCGTGCATCGACAGAGGGTTATACATAGGCATTACGGGCTGGGTGTGTGATGAGCGCCGCGGGCTGGCGTTGCGTGAAATACTGCCGTTTATTCCTGCGGATAAGCTGCTGATCGAAACCGATGCACCTTATTTATTGCCGCGCGATCTGTCGCCGAAACCGGCGTCGCGGCGCAATGAACCGGCGCATCTGCCGCATATCTTCGCGCGTATCGCGCACTGGCGCGGGGACGATCCGCAGTGGCTTGCCGCCACAACGGATACCAATGTCAGAACGCTGTTCGGCATCGCGCTGTGAACCGGATGCGGGTCGGCAAGAGCGTTATAGCTTACGGAAACCCGTGTTTTTCACACTCTGCTTCACCTCTTTATTCAGCAGGTTAAGCAGCAGCATAGAGCGCGCTTCGCCGTCTGGTTCGGTGAAGATTGCCTGAAGCCCTTCAAAGGCGCCTTCGGTGATGATCACGCTGTCACCCGGGTAAGGCGTCTCCGGATCCACAATGCCTTCCGGTTTATACACGGAGAGCTGATGGATGACGCTGGGGGGCACGGTGGCCGGGGAAGCGCCAAAACGAACGAAGTGGCTGACGCCTCGCGTGGCGTTAATCGTTGTGGTATGAATCACTTCCGGATCAAATTCCACAAACAGATAGTTGGGGAACAGCGGTTCGCTGACTGCGGTACGTTTTCCACGCACCATCTTTTCCAGGGTGATCATCGGCGTCAGGCAATTGACCGCCTGTCTTTCGAGGTGTTCCTGGGCACGCTGAAGTTGCCCGCGCTTGCAGTACAGTAAATACCAGGATTGCATAATGACTCTTATCCGCTTGTTCGGGGCGCAAGCATAGCAAAAGCTATGCGCTAAGTTAATTATACCCGGCGTAATTCCGGCTGCTTCTTTGTTGGCTGCCTGAGTTCACGCTAATTTAACAAAAATACAGCATCACGATGATGAACGCCGTATAATGAGGCGCTTACCCAGAGGCTATAATGGACGCCATGAAATATCACGATTTACGCGACTTCCTGACGCTGCTTGAACAACAGGGCGAACTTAAACGCATCACGCTTGAAGTTGACCCGCACCTGGAAATCACCGAAATTGCTGACCGCACGCTGCGTGCTGGCGGACCCGCGCTGCTGTTTGAAAATCCTAAAGGCTATTCCATGCCGGTGCTCTGTAACCTGTTTGGCACGCCAAAGCGCGTCGCGATGGGGATGGGGCAGGATGATGTCTCCGCACTGCGTGAAGTGGGTAAGCTGCTGGCCTTTCTGAAAGAACCGGAACCGCCGAGGGGCTTTCGCGATCTCTTTGACAAACTTCCGCAGTTCAAACAGGTGCTGAATATGCCGACGAAGCGCCTTCGTGGCGCGCCCTGTCAGCAGAAGATTATTACGGGTGATGACGTCGATCTGAACCGCATTCCCATTATGACCTGCTGGCCGGAAGATGCTGCGCCGCTCATTACCTGGGGGCTTACCGTGACCCGTGGGCCGCATAAAGAGCGGCAGAATCTGGGCATTTATCGTCAGCAGTTGATTGGTAAAAATAAGCTCATCATGCGCTGGCTGTCGCATCGCGGCGGCGCACTTGATTATCAGGAGTGGTGTGCGGCGCACCCTGGCGAACGCTTCCCGGTTTCCGTGGCGCTGGGGGCCGATCCGGCCACGATTCTTGGCGCAGTGACGCCAGTGCCGGATACGCTGTCCGAATATGCTTTTGCCGGTCTGCTGCGCGGTACAAAAACCGAAGTGGTTAAATGTATTTCTAACGATCTCGAAGTGCCAGCCAGCGCGGAGATCGTACTGGAAGGGTATCTTGAGCCCGGCGAGATGGCGCCGGAAGGCCCATACGGCGACCATACCGGCTATTACAACGAGGTGGACAGCTTCCCGGTCTTTACCGTCACGCATATTACCCGGCGTGAAGACGCCATTTACCACTCCACTTATACCGGTCGTCCACCGGATGAACCGGCGGTACTTGGCGTAGCGTTGAACGAAGTCTTTGTCCCCATTCTGCAAAAGCAGTTTCCGGAAATTGTCGACTTTTACCTGCCGCCGGAAGGCTGTTCATACCGTCTGGCCGTTGTGACGATGAAAAAACAGTACGCGGGACATGCTAAACGCGTCATGATGGGGGTCTGGTCATTTTTACGCCAGTTTATGTACACCAAGTTTGTTATCGTCTGCGATGACGATGTCAACGCTCGCGACTGGAACGACGTCATCTGGGCGATCACCACCCGTATGGACCCTGCACGGGACACGGTGCTGGTCGAGAACACGCCAATCGATTATCTGGATTTTGCTTCGCCGGTCTCCGGGCTGGGTTCAAAAATGGGGCTGGATGCCACGAACAAATGGCCAGGTGAAACCCAACGCGAGTGGGGGCGTCCCATTAAAAAAGACCCGGATGTTATCGCGCGTGTTGATGCGATCTGGGATGAACTGGCCATCTTTAATCACGGTAAAGGCGCCTGAGGCGCGAACGTTTTGCCCTATAGACCCATAGAGGGAGCGCATGACAACCTTAAGCTGTAAAGTGACCTCGGTAGAAGCTATCACCGATACCGTATACCGCGTTCGTTTAGTGCCCGACGCGGCATTTTCCTTTCGTGCCGGTCAGTATTTGATGGTGGTGATGGACGAACGGGATAAACGTCCGTTCTCAATGGCGTCAACGCCGGACGAACAGGGGTTTATTGAGCTTCATATTGGCGCGTCTGAAATTAACCTCTATGCCAAAGCGGTGATGGATCGCATTCTTAAAGATCATGAGATCGTCGTTGATATTCCGCACGGTGAAGCGTGGCTGCGCGACGATGAAGAGCGCCCGCTGATCCTGATTGCCGGCGGTACCGGATTTTCTTACGCGCGTTCAATACTGTTGACGGCCCTGGCGCGCAACCCGAACCGTGAGGTGACCATTTACTGGGGTGGCCGCGAAGAAAAGCATCTCTACGATCTCTCAGAGCTGGAAGCGCTGACGCTGAAGCACCCGAACCTGCGCGTGGAGCCGGTGGTTGAACAGCCTGAAGCGGGCTGGCGTGGGCGCACCGGGACGGTATTAACCGCCGTGTTGCAGGATCACGGTACGTTGGCAGAACATGATATTTATATTGCGGGTCGCTTTGAGATGGCGAAAATTGCACGCGACCTGTTCTGCAACGAGCGCAGCGCGCGAGCCGATCGTCTGTTTGGCGATGCGTTCGCTTTCATTTAAGCAATAAAAAACCCGCCCCTGACAGGCGGGAAGAACGGCAACTAAATAATGCCCGGTGAAGGGAGACGCCCTCCGGTGATTTTTCTGGTGGCCCGGAGCGTGCCGGGCCTTGAACTCACCTAGACACGCTCGAATACTGTCGCGATGCCCTGCCCCAGGCCGATACACATTGTCGCCAAACCAAATTCCACATCTTTACGTTCCATCAGATTGATTAACGTCGTGCTGATGCGGGCGCCTGAACAGCCGAGCGGATGACCGAGGGCGATCGCGCCGCCGTTCAGGTTGATCTTCTCGTCAATCTGCTCCATCAGCCCAAGATCTTTAATGCACGGCAGGATCTGCGCGGCAAACGCTTCGTTCATCTCAAACACGCCGATATCACTGGCGGTCAGCCCGGCTTTCTTCAGCGCCAGCGTCGACGCCGGAACCGGACCGTAGCCCATGATCGAGGGATCGCACCCCACCACCGCCATTGAACGTACGCGGGCGCGTATTTTCAGGCCCAGTTCCCGCGCACGGCTCTCGCTCATCACCAGCATCGCGGCTGCGCCGTCGGAAAGGGCTGACGAAGTGCCTGCCGTTACCGTACCGCTGACCGGATCGAACGCCGGACGCAGGGTGGACAGCGCTTCGACGGTCGTTTCCGGACGGATCACTTCGTCGTAAGTCAATTGCTTTAGCACACCGTCCGCGTCGTGACCGCCGGTCGGGATGATCTCATTCTTAAACGCGCCAGACTGGGTTGCCGCCCAGGCTCGGGCGTGCGAGCGCGCGGCAAACGCGTCCTGCATTTCACGGCTGATGCCGTGCATGCGGGAGAGCATCTCTGCGGTCAGCCCCATCATACCCGCGGCTTTGGCGACGTTGCGGCTCAGACCCGGATGGAAATCCACGCCGTGGCTCATCGGCACATGGCCCATATGCTCCACGCCGCCGACAAGACAGGCCTGCGCATCGCCGGTCATGATCATCCGTGCGGCGTCATGTAGCGCCTGCATTGACGAACCGCAAAGGCGGTTAACGGTAACTGCCGGAACCGAGTGCGGGATCTCCGCCAGCAGCGACGCGTTGCGGGCGATGTTGAAACCTTGCTCCAGGGTCTGCTGTACGCAGCCCCAGTAAATATCGTCCAGCGCGGCAGGATCCAGCGCCGGGTTACGCGCCAGCAGGCTACGCATCAGGTGCGCGGAGAGATCTTCCGCGCGCACGTTACGGAACGCGCCGCCTTTTGAACGGCCCATCGGGGTGCGAATCGCATCAACAATGACAACCTTTTCCATTGTGACTCCTTAAGCCGTTTTCAGCTCGCCAACCGGACGGGCTGGCTCAACTGCTGGATAGTAGGGTTCGTTATGGCGCGCTTTGTTGCGCAGCCCTTCCGGCACGTCATACAGCGGACCGAGAGACTGATACTGTTGCGCCATGTCGAGGTACTTCGCGCTGCCGAGCGTATCCAGCCAGCGGAACGCGCCGCCGTGGAATGGCGGGAAGCCCAGGCCGTACACCAATGCCATATCGGCTTCCGCCGGGCTGGCGATGACGCCTTCTTCAAGACAACGCACCACTTCGTTGACCATTGGGATCATCATGCGGGCGATAATTTCGTCGTCGCTGAAATCACGCTTCGCGTTGCTGACGTCCGCCAGCAGGCTGTCCACGGCCGCGTCGTCGTCTTTTTTCGGTTTACCTTTGCTGTCTTCTTTATAGCGCCAGAAACCCAGACCGTTCTTCTGACCAAAACGGTTGGCGTCGAAGAGGGCGTCGATCGCGTCGCGATAATCTTTCTGCATACGCTGCGGGAAACCTGCGGCCATCACTGCCTGCGCATGGTGGGCGGTATCAATGCCCACGACGTCCAGCAGATACGCCGGACCCATCGGCCAGCCAAATTGCTTTTCCATCACTTTGTCGATTTTGCGGAAATCCGCGCCGTCGCGCAGCAGCTGGCTGAATCCGGCAAAGTACGGAAACAGCACGCGGTTCACGAAGAAGCCCGGGCAGTCGTTAACGACGATGGGCGTTTTGCCCATTTTGCTGGCCCACGCCACCACTTTGGCGATGGTGTCGTCAGACGTTTGTTCGCCACGGATCACTTCGACCAGCGGCATACGGTGCACCGGGTTAAAGAAATGCATCCCGCAGAAGTTTTCCGGACGCTTCAGTACGCTTGCCAGTTCGCTAATGGGAATCGTGGACGTGTTTGACGCCAGCACAGCATCCGGGCGGACCTTTTCTTCTGTTTCCGCCAGCACGGCTTTTTTCACCTTCGGATTTTCCACAACGGCTTCCACAACCACGTCCACGCGATCAAAGCCAGCGTAGTCGAGCGTCGGATGAATCGTCGAAATCACCCCCGCCATCTTCAGACCGTCAATCTTGCCGCGCTCCAGCTGTTTATTCAGCAGTTTGGCGGCTTCGGTCATTCCCAGCGTCAGCGATTTGTCGTTGATATCCTTCATGATCACCGGCACGCCTTTCCATGCCGATTGATAAGCGATACCGCCGCCCATAATACCCGCGCCCAGCACGGCAGCCTGCTTTGGCGTCTCAACGTCTTTGGTCAGCTTCTTCGCTTTGCCTTTTACGAACTGATCGTTCAGGAAGATGCCAACCAGCGCGCGCGCTTCGTTGGTATGCGCCAATGGAACAAAGCTCTTATTTTCCAGGTTCAGCGCTTCTTCGCGGCCAAAGCGCGCCGCCGCTTCAATGGTTTTCACCGCTGTCATAGGGGCCGGGTAATGTTTTCCCGCCGTCTGTGCGACCATGCCTTTGGCGATGGTAAAGCTCATGGCGGCTTCAATCTTACTGAGTTTAAGGGGTTCCAGTTTTGGCTGACGTTTCGCTCTCCAGTCCAGATCGCCGTTAATCGCCTGGCGCAGTACCGCTATTGCGCCTTCCGTCAGTTTTTCCGCCTTCACCACACCATCGACCAGGCCGATTTTCAGCGCCTGCTCTGCGCCAACGTCTTTACCGGCTGCAATAATTTCCAGCGCGCTGTCGGCGCCCAGCATGCGCGGCATACGGACGGAGCCGCCAAAGCCTGGCATAATGCCCAGCTTCGTTTCCGGCAGACCGATGCGCAGATCGGGCGTCGCCAGACGGTAATCGGTCGCCAGCACGCATTCGCAGCCGCCGCCCAACGCATAGCCGTTGACGGCGGAAAGGGTAGGGACCGGCAGGTCTTCCAGACGGTTAAAGACGCTGTTGGCAAAATGTAGCCACTGGCTTAACTGTTCTTCGGGAACCAGAAACAGTGAAAGAAATTCGGTGATGTCCGCACCGACAATAAAGGCTGCTTTCTCAGAACGCAGCAGCAGCCCTTTTAAATCTGTCTGCTTTTCCAGTACATCCAGCGCCTGGCCGAGGCTGGCGACGGTCGCAGTGTCGAGTTTATTGACTGAGCCGGGGGCATCGAACACCAGTTCGGCGATGCCATCTTCCAGCCAGTCGAGGTACAGGGTGTCGCCTTTGTAAAGCATGTCAGTCTCCTGAATCCGCATGGGGATCTGGTCGTACCAGATGAATCGAAGTGTGTATTTTGTGTTAAAAAAATGCAAACAAGTGATTAAAAAAATGCCGATCCGATCACGGTCGGCAGAAATCACGCTCTTTCGGGTCGTTGTGCTAAGATGCGGAGACTTGAGGTCAAAAAAGCAGAAGGATAGAAAATGGAATCACTGGCCGCACTCTATAAAAATCATATCGTTACCCTACAGGAACGGACACGTGACGCGCTGGCGCGCTTCAAACTCGATGCGTTACTTATTCATTCCGGCGAGCTGGTTAACGTCTTCCTCGACGATCATCCCTATCCGTTTAAAGTGAATCCGCAGTTTAAGGCGTGGGTGCCAGTGACGCAGGTGCCGAACTGCTGGCTGCTGGTGGATGGCGTAAACAAACCGAAACTGTGGTTCTATTTACCGGTGGATTACTGGCACAATGTGGAACCGCTGCCGACCTCCTTCTGGACAGAAGAAATTGAAGTCATTGCGCTGCCAAAAGCGGAGGGCATTGGTAGCCAACTGCCTGCTGCACGCGGCAATATCGGCTATATTGGCCCGGTTCCGGAGCGCGCGCTGCAACTGGATATTGCGGCCAGCAATATCAACCCGAAAGGGGTGATTGATTACCTGCATTATTATCGCGCTTATAAAACAGACTATGAGCTGGCCTGTATGCGTGAAGCGCAGAAAATGGCGGTGAATGGTCATCGTGCCGCAGAGGAAGCCTTCCGTTCCGGCATGAGCGAGTTCGACATTAATCTGGCCTACCTGACCGCCACCGGACATCGTGATACCGATGTGCCTTACGGCAATATCGTCGCACTCAATGAACACGCCTCTGTACTGCATTACACCAAACTGGATCATCAGGCGCCATCTGAAATCCGCAGCTTTTTGCTGGATGCGGGCGCGGAGTATAACGGTTACGCGGCAGATCTCACACGTACCTGGTCGGCGAAAAGCGACAACGATTATGCGCAGCTGGTAAAAGACGTTAACGATGAACAGCTGTCGCTGATCGCCACCATGAAGGCGGGCGTCAGCTACGTTGATTATCACATCCAGTTCCATCAACGCATCGCCAAGCTGTTGCGTAAGCACCAGATTGTTACGGATATGAGCGAAGAAGCGATGGTGGAGAATAATCTTACCGGGCCGTTTATGCCGCACGGAATCGGCCATCAGTTGGGGTTACAGGTACACGACGTTGGCGGATTTATGCAGGATGACAGCGGTACGCATCTTGCCGCGCCGTCAAAATATCCGTACCTGCGCTGTACCCGCGTGCTCCAGCCTGGCATGGTCCTGACCATTGAACCGGGGATTTACTTCATCGAGTCGCTGCTGGCGCCGTGGCGCGAAGGGCAGTACAGCAAGCATTTCAACTGGCAGAAAATTGAAGCGTTGAAACCGTTCGGCGGCATTCGTATCGAAGATAACGTGGTGATTCATGATAACGGCGTGGAAAACATGACGCGGGATCTGAAACTGGCGTAATGGACAGTTGGTTAATTCCTGCGGCGCCGGTCACTGTAGTCGAGGAGATCAAAAAAAGCCGCTTTATTACGCTTCTGGCGCATACCGATGGCGTTGAGGCGGCGAAAGCCTTTGTCGGGTCAGTGAAAGCGGCGCATCCGGATGCCCGTCACCATTGCGTGGCGTGGGTGGCAGGCGCGCCGGATGATTCGCAGCAATTGGGGTTTTCCGACGATGGCGAACCGGCGGGCACGGCGGGCAAGCCAATGCTTGCCCAACTGATGGGCTGCGGCGTTGGGGAAATCACCGCCGTGGTGGTGCGCTATTACGGTGGGATCCTGCTCGGAACAGGTGGATTGGTGAAAGCGTACGGCGGCGGCGTCAATCAGGCGCTGCGTCAGCTAACAACACAGCGCAAGACGCCGTTAACCGAATATACTTTGCAGTGTGAATACGCGCAGTTGGCTGGCGTGGAAACACTACTGGCTCAGCATGACGGCAACATCGTCACGCGTGAATACCAGGCGTTCGTTCGGCTCAGGGTGGCGCTTCCTTATGCGAAAGTGGCCGAATTTTCAGCAAGGCTGGCGGATTTTAGCCGCGGTTCATTGCATTTGTTAGCGATTGAAGAATAATCCCCCCTCATTTTGAAGAACTAAGGAAGCGGCAGAGATGCATTTTCGCGCCATTACCCGAATCGTTGGACTACTGGTCATCTTATTTTCGGGGACGATGATTATTCCCGGACTGGTAGCCCTCATCTATCGTGATGGGGCGGGACGTGCATTTACGCAAACGTTCTTTGTCGCGCTGGCGATAGGCTCAATGCTGTGGTGGCCTAACCGCCGCGAGAAAGGTGAACTGAAATCGCGCGAAGGGTTTCTGATTGTGGTGTTGTTCTGGACCGTGCTGGGTAGCGTGGGTGCGTTACCGTTTATTTTCTCGGAAAGCCCGAACCTCACCATTACCGATGCGTTTTTTGAATCATTTTCCGGTTTAACCACAACGGGCGCCACCACACTGGTGGGTCTGGATTCGTTACCGCACGCGATTCTTTTTTATCGCCAGATGCTGCAGTGGTTTGGCGGGATGGGGATCATCGTGTTGGCGGTGGCGATTCTGCCGATACTTGGCGTCGGGGGGATGCAGCTGTATCGCGCTGAAATGCCCGGGCCGCTAAAAGACAACAAAATGCGCCCGCGTATTGCGGAGACGGCAAAGACGCTGTGGCTGATCTACGTCCTGCTGACCGTGGCCTGCGCGCTGGCGCTATGGTTTGCCGGGATGCCCGCGTTTGACGCTATCGGGCACAGCTTCGCCACTATCGCCATCGGCGGGTTTTCTACGCACGACGCCAGCGTGGGCTATTTTGACAGCCCAACGATTAACACGATTATCGCTATCTTTTTATTAATCTCCGGCTGTAACTATGGTTTGCACTTCTCTTTGTTAAGCGGACGTAGCCTCAAAGTGTACTGGCGTGACCCGGAGTTTCGCATGTTTATTGGCGTGCAGCTTACGCTGGTGGTCATCTGCACGATCGTGCTGTGGTTCCATGATGTTTATAACTCTGCGCTAACGACGCTCAACCAGGCCTTTTTCCAGGTGGTGTCGATGGCGACGACGGCGGGCTTCACTACCGACAGTATTGCGCGCTGGCCGCTGTTCCTGCCAGTGCTGCTGTTGTGCTCCGCGTTTATCGGCGGTTGCGCCGGTTCGACAGGCGGGGGGCTGAAGGTGATCCGTATCCTCCTGTTGTTCAAACAAGGGAACCGAGAACTGAAGCGACTGGTGCATCCGAATGCGGTCTACAGTATTAAGCTGGGGAACCGTGCGCTGCCGGAACGTATCCTCGAAGCGGTTTGGGGTTTTTTCTCGGCGTATGCTCTGGTATTTATTGTCAGTATGCTGGCGATTATCGCGACTGGCGTGGACGACTTTTCCGCGTTTGCCTCCGTGGTGGCTACACTTAACAACCTTGGACCCGGGCTGGGTGTCGTCGCGGACAACTTTGCCAGTATGAATCCGGTGGCGAAATGGATCCTGATTGCCAATATGCTGTTTGGCCGTCTTGAGGTCTTCACTTTGCTGGTACTTTTTACCCCGACCTTCTGGCGTGAATAATGGAGTAACACGTGAAAACACTGATTCTTTTTTCAACCCGGGATGGACAAACGCGCGAAATCGCTTCGTATCTGGCGTCAGAACTGAAAGAACTGGGCATCTGGGCAGACGTCGTGAATTTGCACCGTACCGAAGAACCTGAATGGGACAGCTACGATCGCGTGGTTATTGGCGCGTCTATACGTTACGGGCATTACCATACAGCCTTTCAGGAGTTCGTAAAAAAACATGCGACGCGGCTGAACGGGATGCCGAGCGCGTTCTATTCCGTAAATCTGGTGGCGCGTAAACCGGAAAAGCGCACGCCGCAGACTAACAGTTACGCGCGTAAATTTTTAATGAGCTCGCAGTGGCGCCCTGACCGCTGTGCGGTGATCGCCGGCGCGTTGCTTTACCCGCGCTATCGCTGGTATGACCGCATAATGATCAAACTGATTATGAAAATGTCAGGCGGCGAAACGGACACCAATAAAGAAGTGATCTATACCGACTGGGAGCAGGTTGCAGGTTTTGCCCGGGAAATCGCCCAGTTAACCGTCAAATCGCCGGTTAAATAAACGTAAAGAATAAAAATTGCGCGGTTGATAAATTATTTTAAATTTCCTCTTGTCAGCCCGAAATAACTCCCTATAATGCGCCACCACTGACACGGAACAACGGCACGCAAGCCGCCGGGTCAGCGGGGTTCAGACCAGAACCTCTCGGAGAAAAGCAAAAATAAATGCTTGACTCTCAAGCGGGAAAGCGTATTATGCACACCCCGCGCCGCTGAGAAAAAGCGAAGCGGCACTGCTCTTTAACAATTTATCAGACAATCTGTGTGGGCACTCAAAGTGACATGGATTCTTAATGTCGAAAGACAAAAAATGAATACCAAGTCTCTGAGTGAACACGTAATTCATTACGAAGTTTAATTCACGAGCATCAAACTTAAATTGAAGAGTTTGATCATGGCTCAGATTGAACGCTGGCGGCAGGCCTAACACATGCAAGTCGAACGGTAACAGGAAGCAGCTTGCTGCTTTGCTGACGAGTGGCGGACGGGTGAGTAATGTCTGGGAAACTGCCCGGTGGAGGGGGATAACTACTGGAAACGGTAGCTAATACCGCATAACGTCGCAAGACCAAAGAGGGGGACCTTCGGGCCTCTTGCCACCGGATGTGCCCAGATGGGATTAGCTTGTTGGTGAGGTAACGGCTCACCAAGGCGACGATCCCTAGCTGGTCTGAGAGGATGACCAGCCACACTGGAACTGAGACACGGTCCAGACTCCTACGGGAGGCAGCAGTGGGGAATATTGCACAATGGGCGCAAGCCTGATGCAGCCATGCCGCGTGTATGAAGAAGGCCTTCGGGTTGTAAAGTACTTTCAGCGGGGAGGAAGGGATTGTGGTTAATAACCGCAGTCATTGACGTTACCCGCAGAAGAAGCACCGGCTAACTCCGTGCCAGCAGCCGCGGTAATACGGAGGGTGCAAGCGTTAATCGGAATTACTGGGCGTAAAGCGCACGCAGGCGGTCTGTCAAGTCGGATGTGAAATCCCCGGGCTCAACCTGGGAACTGCATTCGAAACTGGCAGGCTTGAGTCTCGTAGAGGGGGGTAGAATTCCAGGTGTAGCGGTGAAATGCGTAGAGATCTGGAGGAATACCGGTGGCGAAGGCGGCCCCCTGGACGAAGACTGACGCTCAGGTGCGAAAGCGTGGGGAGCAAACAGGATTAGATACCCTGGTAGTCCACGCCGTAAACGATGTCTACTTGGAGGCTGTGCCCTTGAGGCGTGGCTTCCGGAGCTAACGCGTTAAGTAGACCGCCTGGGGAGTACGGCCGCAAGGTTAAAACTCAAATGAATTGACGGGGGCCCGCACAAGCGGTGGAGCATGTGGTTTAATTCGATGCAACGCGAAGAACCTTACCTGGTCTTGACATCCACGGAAGACTGCAGAGATGCGGTTGTGCCTTCGGGAACCGTGAGACAGGTGCTGCATGGCTGTCGTCAGCTCGTGTTGTGAAATGTTGGGTTAAGTCCCGCAACGAGCGCAACCCTTATCCTTTGTTGCCAGCGGTCCGGCCGGGAACTCAAAGGAGACTGCCAGTGATAAACTGGAGGAAGGTGGGGATGACGTCAAGTCATCATGGCCCTTACGACCAGGGCTACACACGTGCTACAATGGCATATACAAAGAGAAGCGACCTCGCGAGAGCAAGCGGACCTCATAAAGTATGTCGTAGTCCGGATTGGAGTCTGCAACTCGACTCCATGAAGTCGGAATCGCTAGTAATCGTGGATCAGAATGCCACGGTGAATACGTTCCCGGGCCTTGTACACACCGCCCGTCACACCATGGGAGTGGGTTGCAAAAGAAGTAGGTAGCTTAACCTTCGGGAGGGCGCTTACCACTTTGTGATTCATGACTGGGGTGAAGTCGTAACAAGGTAACCGTAGGGGAACCTGCGGTTGGATCACCTCCTTACCTTAAAGAACCTGCCTTTGTAGTGCTCACACAGATTGTCTGATGAAAAACGAGCAGTAAAACCTCTACAGGCTTGTAGCTCAGGTGGTTAGAGCGCACCCCTGATAAGGGTGAGGTCGGTGGTTCAAGTCCACTCAGGCCTACCAAATTTTTGCTGATGCTGCGTTGCGGCGACACTCACATACATAAGTATGCTTCGTGTCACCACGCCTTGCCTCACCAAAAATTACGGGTAATGAGGTTTAACTACACTGTATGGGGCTATAGCTCAGCTGGGAGAGCGCCTGCTTTGCACGCAGGAGGTCTGCGGTTCGATCCCGCATAGCTCCACCATTCTGTAGAACGTTTACGTAAGAAAACTTCAGAGTGTACCTGAAAAGGTTCACTGCGAAGTTTTGCTCTTTAAAAATCTGGATCAAGCTGAAAATTGAAACACAGAACAACGAAAGTTGTTCGTGAGTCTCTCAATTATCGCAATCAGAAGTGAAACATCTTCGGGTTGTGAGGTTAAGCGACCAAGCGTACACGGTGGATGCCCTGGCAGTCAGAGGCGATGAAGGACGTGCTAATCTGCGAAAAGCGTCGGCGAGGTGATATGAACCTTTGACCCGGCGATGTCCGAATGGGGAAACCCAGTGTGATTCGTCACACTATCGTTAACTGAATACATAGGTTAACGAGGCGAACCGGGGGAACTGAAACATCTAAGTACCCCGAGGAAAAGAAATCAACCGAGATTCCCCCAGTAGCGGCGAGCGAACGGGGAGCAGCCCAGAGCCTGAATCAGCCAGTGTGGTAGTGGAAGTGTCTGGAAAGGCACGCGATACAGGGTGACAGCCCCGTACACAAAACCACACCGGTTGTGAGCTCGATGAGTAGGGCGGGACACGTGGTATCCTGTCTGAATATGGGGGGACCATCCTCCAAGGCTAAATACTCCTGACTGACCGATAGTGAACCAGTACCGTGAGGGAAAGGCGAAAAGAACCCCGGCGAGGGGAGTGAAAAAGAACCTGAAACCGTGTACGTACAAGCAGTGGGAGCCTCTTTATGGGGTGACTGCGTACCTTTTGTATAATGGGTCAGCGACTTATATTCTGTAGCAAGGTTAACCGAATAGGGGAGCCGCAGGGAAACCGAGTCTTAACTGGGCGTTAAGTTGCAGGGTATAGACCCGAAACCCGGTGATCTAGCCATGGGCAGGTTGAAGGTTGGGTAACACTAACTGGAGGACCGAACCGACTAATGTTGAAAAATTAGCGGATGACCTGTGGCTGGGGGTGAAAGGCCAATCAAACCGGGAGATAGCTGGTTCTCCCCGAAAGCTATTTAGGTAGCGCCTCGTGAACTCATCTCCGGGGGTAGAGCACTGTTTCGGCTAGGGGGCCATCCCGGCTTACCAACCCGATGCAAACTGCGAATACCGGAGAATGTTATCACGGGAGACACACGGCGGGTGCTAACGTCCGTCGTGAAGAGGGAAACAACCCAGACCGCCAGCTAAGGTCCCAAAGTCATGGTTAAGTGGGAAACGATGTGGGAAGGCTCAGACAGCCAGGATGTTGGCTTAGAAGCAGCCATCATTTAAAGAAAGCGTAATAGCTCACTGGTCGAGTCGGCCTGCGCGGAAGATGTAACGGGGCTAAACCATGCACCGAAGCTGCGGCAGCGACACTATGTGTTGTTGGGTAGGGGAGCGTTCTGTAAGCCGTTGAAGGTGTGTCGTGAGGCATGCTGGAGGTATCAGAAGTGCGAATGCTGACATAAGTAACGATAAAGCGGGTGAAAAGCCCGCTCGCCGGAAGACCAAGGGTTCCTGTCCAACGTTAATCGGGGCAGGGTGAGTCGACCCCTAAGGCGAGGCCGAAAGGCGTAGTCGATGGGAAACAGGTTAATATTCCTGTACTTGGTGTTACTGCGAAGGGGGGACGGAGAAGGCTATGTCGGCCGGGCGACGGTTGTCCCGGTTTAAGCGTGTAGGTGTGTGTTCCAGGTAAATCCGGTTCACTTTAACACTGAGGCGTGATGACGAGGCACTACGGTGCTGAAGTGACAAATGCCCTGCTTCCAGGAAAAGCCTCTAAGCATCAGGTAACACGAAATCGTACCCCAAACCGACACAGGTGGTCAGGTAGAGAATACCAAGGCGCTTGAGAGAACTCGGGTGAAGGAACTAGGCAAAATGGTGCCGTAACTTCGGGAGAAGGCACGCTGATATGTAGGTGAAGTGATTTACTCATGGAGCTGAAATCAGTCGAAGATACCAGCTGGCTGCAACTGTTTATTAAAAACACAGCACTGTGCAAACACGAAAGTGGACGTATACGGTGTGACGCCTGCCCGGTGCCGGAAGGTTAATTGATGGGGTTATCCGTAAGGAGAAGCTCTTGATCGAAGCCCCGGTAAACGGCGGCCGTAACTATAACGGTCCTAAGGTAGCGAAATTCCTTGTCGGGTAAGTTCCGACCTGCACGAATGGCGTAATGATGGCCAGGCTGTCTCCACCCGAGACTCAGTGAAATTGAACTCGCTGTGAAGATGCAGTGTACCCGCGGCAAGACGGAAAGACCCCGTGAACCTTTACTATAGCTTGACACTGAACACTGGTCCTTGATGTGTAGGATAGGTGGGAGGCTTTGAAGCGTGGACGCCAGTCTGCGTGGAGCCGCCCTTGAAATACCACCCTTTAATGGCTGGTGTTCTAACGTGGGCCCGTAATCCGGGTTGCGGACAGTGTCTGGTGGGTAGTTTGACTGGGGCGGTCTCCTCCTAAAGAGTAACGGAGGAGCACGAAGGTTGGCTAATCCTGGTCGGACATCAGGAGGTTAGTGCAATGGCATAAGCCAGCTTGACTGCGAGCGTGACGGCGCGAGCAGGTGCGAAAGCAGGTCATAGTGATCCGGTGGTTCTGAATGGAAGGGCCATCGCTCAACGGATAAAAGGTACTCCGGGGATAACAGGCTGATACCGCCCAAGAGTTCATATCGACGGCGGTGTTTGGCACCTCGATGTCGGCTCATCACATCCTGGGGCTGAAGTAGGTCCCAAGGGTATGGCTGTTCGCCATTTAAAGTGGTACGCGAGCTGGGTTTAGAACGTCGTGAGACAGTTCGGTCCCTATCTGCCGTGGGCGCTGGAGAACTGAGGGGGGCTGCTCCTAGTACGAGAGGACCGGAGTGGACGCATCACTGGTGTTCGGGTTGTCATGCCAATGGCACTGCCCGGTAGCTAAATGCGGAAGAGATAAGTGCTGAAAGCATCTAAGCACGAAACTTGCCCCGAGATGAGTTCTCCCTGAGACTATAAGTCTCCTGAAGGAACGTTGAAGACGACGACGTTGATAGGCCGGGTGTGTAAGCGCAGCGATGCGTTGAGCTAACCGGTACTAATGAACCGTGAGGCTTAACCTTACAACGCCGAAGATGTTTTGGCGGAATTGAGAGATTTTCAGCATTGATTCAGAGTTAAGTACGCAATAGTTTGCGCAGCCAGCGCTGCTGATGCGATAAAGTATTGCGTACAGAGCACAAAGAATTTGCCTGGCGGCCGTAGCGCGGTGGTCCCACCTGACCCCATGCCGAACTCAGAAGTGAAACGCCGTAGCGCCGATGGTAGTGTGGGGTCTCCCCATGCGAGAGTAGGGAACTGCCAGGCATCAAACAAGTGAAAGCCCATCCTGACGGATGGGCTTTTTGCGTTTCTGGTACAGGCCATCTCAGCGCAGCGCCATCCGGCACGGGATGGCGGCTTTGCTTTATTCGGGCGACGGCGAGGAATTCCCCTTCAGCCAGTCCAAAACAAAGGTGGCGATCTGCGGTATATCATTTATATCCAGAACGGGTACGCTCACGTCAAGCGGCACATCACTGGCGATCGCAATGACATGCTCGTCTACAGCCAGTTCATCCACCCCGTGGCCGCATTCCTGGCGGAATAATAGGATCTTCGCCACTGTTTCATGCTTGAACCCTTCTACCAGCACCAGGTCCAGCTTAGAAGCATCCATCTGATTTGCCAGATACGCTAAATCCAACTCTGCTTCTTCTGGCGTTTCAGTCATCAGAGCCCAACGCTGCTGGCTGGCGACCAGGGTTTGCATGGCTCCTGCTTTACGCAGTTCATAACTGTCTTTGCCTGGCTTATCCACGTCCATATTATGATGGGTGTGCTTGATCAAACCCGGACGGACGCCGCTGGCGCAAAGCGCTGGAATCAGCTTTTTTAACAGCGTGGTTTTTCCGGTTCCACTCCATGCAGCTATCGCCAGTAAAGGGATTATGGTTTGTCCTGCCATCTGGCAAGTTCCTCAAGTGTATTCACGTTTACGAAAGCTTCTTTGCAATCGCTGAAATCAACGGCATGTCCGCCTGCCTGGCGCATAAAAACCATTACCCGGCGCTCACCAGAGCACAAATACTGCTGCAAAAATGGCTGAACCGAGCGGTTTACCAGCGCGATGGTAGGATGATCCCGCTCGCCATCGTGAACCCATACCACTGGCGCATTGTGTCGCTGATGTCGCAAGCGAGCGACCAAATCATCAGGAATAAACGGCGTGTCGCACGGGCAAAACAGAAACCAGTCGCCTTCCGCCTGCTGAAAAACGGAAAGCATACCGGCGAGCGGACCAGGGTAATCCTCCAGTGAATCGGTGATAACCTTCAGCCCACCGGCGCGATAGCGATCAAGATGGCGGTTTGCGTTCACCATCACACTATCCAGTTGCGATAAGAGCGTATCGGCAACGTGTTTCCACAGCGGCTTCCCTTGTAGTTCAAGTAACCCCTTATCTATTCCGCCCATTCGCCTGGCTTTTCCGCCCGCCAGCACAACCCCTGTTATTGCACTATCCTCATTCACTGATATCGCCTCTTTTATTGTGGGATTGACCCTGCTAACGTGTCTGTCTCAAGAGTAAGGAGCACTACCATGAAATGTAAACGTCTGAATGAAGTTATTGAACTCCTCCAGCCTGCCTGGCAAAAGGAGCCAGACCTGAACCTGCTGCAATTTTTGCAGAAACTGGCCAAAGAGTCAGGTTTTGACGGCGAGCTGGCGGATTTAACTGACGACATTCTGATCTATCACCTGAAAATGCGCGACTCTGCCAAAGACGCCGTTATTCCCGGGATTCAGAAAGACTACGAGGAAGATTTCAAAACGGCGCTGCTGCGCGCACGCGGCGTAATTAAAGAGTAAAAGCTTGTAAGCGGCGCAACCGAAACCGTCATGAAATGATATCCTGAATCATTCAAAGCATTTTCCGGATGATGGGATGAACGATAACGCTTTTACTTTCCAGACATTACACCCGGATACCATCATGGATGCGCTGTTTGAACAGGGGATCCGGGTGGATTCCGGACTGACCCCGCTGAACAGCTACGAAAACCGCGTCTATCAGTTTCAGGATGAAGATCGCCAGCGTTTTGTTGTGAAATTCTATCGCCCTGAGCGCTGGTCCGTTGAACAGATCCTGGAAGAGCATCATTTTGCGCAGGAACTGGTGAATGATGATGTCCCGGTGGCCGCACCGCTGGCCTTTGATGGCCAGACGCTGTTGCATCATCAGGGATTCCACTTCGCCATCTTCCCGAGCGTAGGCGGCCGACAGTTTGAAGCGGATAATATCGAGCAGATGGAGTCAGTTGGCCGCTATCTTGGGCGTATGCACCGTACCGGACGACGTCAGCCTTTTACGTTCCGCCCCACCATCGGTCTGGAAGAATACCTCACTGAACCGCGCAAACTGTTTGAGCATGCCGTACTTATTCCCTCCGGACAGAAAGCGGCCTTCCTGAAAGCGACCGATGCGCTGATCGCAGCGGTGACGGATCGCTGGCATACATCGTTTGACATGCTGCGACTACACGGCGACTGTCATGCCGGGAACATTCTCTGGCGCGATGGACCCCTGTTTGTGGATTTAGATGATTCCCGTAATGGTCCGGCTATACAGGATCTCTGGATGCTTCTGAATGGAGACAAAGCGGAACAGCGCATGCAGCTGGAAGCGATTATCGAAGCGTATGAAGAATTTAGTGAATTTAATCCGGCTGAAATCGGGCTAATAGAGCCTTTACGCGCGATGCGTTTAGTTTATTATCTGGCCTGGCTGATGCGTCGTTGGGACGATCCTGCCTTTCCTAAGAATTTCCCGTGGTTAACTGGGGAAGATTACTGGCAGCGTCAGACCGCGACGTTCATCGAGCAGACTAAAATCCTGCACGAACCCCCATTACAATTAACACCTATGTATTAATCGGAGACGCAATCATGAAAAAGATTTGGCTGGCGCTGGCTGGTATGGTTTTAGCTTTTAGCGCATCGGCAGCGCAATTCCAGGATGGCAAGCAGTACTCCACACTGGAAAAGCCCGTTGCCGGTGAACCGCAGGTGCTGGAATTCTTCTCTTTTTATTGCCCACACTGCTACCAGTTCGAAGAAGTGCTTCATGTTTCTGATAACGTGAAGAAAAAACTGCCGGAAGGCGTCAAAATGACCAAATACCACGTCGAATTCCTCGGCCCGTTGGGTAAAGATCTGACCCAGGCGTGGGCCGTAGCGATGGCGCTGGGTGTGGAAGATAAAGTAACCGTGCCGATGTTCGAAGCGGTACAGAAAAACCAGACAGTACAAAGCGTAGCGGATATTCGTAAAGTGTTCGTTGATGCTGGCGTTAAGGGTGAAGACTACGACGCGGCGTGGAACAGCTTTGTGGTGAAATCACTGGTCGCACAGCAGGAAAAAGCGGCGGCCGACCTGGAACTGAGTGGCGTTCCGGCGATGTTTGTTAACGGCAAATATCAGGTGAATCCGCAGGGGATGGACACCAGCAGCATGGATATCTTTGTACAGCAGTACGCAGATACCGTGAAATATCTGGTCAGCAAAAAATAATAATAAAGCCGGTCACTGACCGGCTTTATTATTTTCAGCTTTTATTGCCTCTATTTGGGCGTCTTTTTCACTCCACAGCGTATTCAGCCAGCGCTGGAAATGGCGCTTAAAGTCTTTATCGTTAACGTAGTCCCCGTGCAGTTGCCGGGTAACGGGCTGCATATCCACGCGAACCACAATGCGCGTCAGCTTACCTCTCAACATGTCGTAGAAGGGCGTCTGGTCATTCTCCGGGTAGCACAATGTGATATTAAGCAATTTGTCGAACTGGGCGCCCAGCACGTTTAGCGCCATTGCGATCCCCGCGGCTTTAGGCGCCAGCAGATTCTTATACGGTGAACGGGTTTGCTGGCGCTTTTCTTCAGTAAAGCGGGAACCTTCGACAAAATTTACGATGGTTGTCGGATGCGCACGAAATTTCTCGCACGAGCGGCGGGTCGTTTCCACGTCTTTACCGCGCCGCTCCGGGTGGCGCAGCAAATAAGCGCGCGAATAGCGCTTCATAAACGGCATATCCAGCGCCCAGCAGGCGAGGCCAATAAAAGGTACCCATGCTAACTGCTGCTTGAGAAAGTACTTATTCATGGGAATGTGTTTACGAAAGAGTACGCAAAGTACCACGATATCTGCCCAGCTATGGTGATTACAAACCAGCAGATACCAGTTTTTCTTGCTCAGCCCTTCCAGACCTTCCACATCCCATTTCAGCCAGGGATTTAGATGTAGCAGCAGCGCCAGCCCTTCGCACCAGCAGTACATCATAAAATTACAAAACAGGGAGACCCTGCGCCAAACGCTGGGGACGGGGAGCAGAAGCTTTACGATCCCGGCAAGGATGATCGGCACAGAGCAGATAATAGTGACTAAAATGGTCAGTACGATGCTCAGCAATAACGTCAGCGAAGCGAGCAATCTCGTCATCAATAATGTATTCAAAGGATTAGCCATAAACAGTGCGCTTAAATGCGCAAGGTGGCTGATTTTATCAGAAAACGATCCAAATGACGGTTCTTCGCTGATTCAAAAAAGACGGCTTATCTATCCACATTTCATATTTCACTGAAAAGGTGAGGAAAATTCCTGGTTAATTTTATAACTTATTGAAAATAATATGTAAAATGAGTTATCGCAAAAATATGCATTTGAAATTAAATCGAAGAAAACTAATTATGCACAAAGTTATCCACAGATAATGTTGCGAGCGATCCCGAAGATCGACAAAAGAATTCCTACAAATGCGGCGAAAAACTGATGTTTTCATCCCGTCTGTGGCATCCTTTACCCATAATCTGATAAACAGGCACGGACATTATGGTTCAGATCCCAGAAAACCCACTTATCCTTGTAGATGGCTCCTCTTATCTTTATCGCGCATACCATGCGTTCCCGCCGCTGACCAACAGCGCGGGGGAGCCGACAGGCGCGATGTATGGCGTCCTCAACATGCTGCGCAGCCTGATCATGCAGTATCAGCCAACGCATGCCGCAGTGGTGTTTGATGCTAAAGGCAAAACCTTCCGTGACGAGTTATTCGAGCATTACAAATCGCATCGCCCACCGATGCCGGATGACTTGCGTGCGCAAATCGAGCCGCTGCACGCGATGGTGAAAGCGATGGGCCTGCCATTACTGGCTGTATCGGGCGTGGAAGCGGACGATGTGATCGGCACCCTCGCGCGCGAGGCCGAGAAGGTGGGCCGTCCGGTGCTGATCAGTACCGGTGATAAAGATATGGCGCAGCTGGTTACGCCCAATATTACGCTGATCAACACCATGACCAACACGATTCTGGGCCCGGAGGAAGTGGTCAATAAATATGGCGTACCGCCAGAGCTTATCATCGACTTTCTGGCGCTGATGGGCGATTCCTCGGACAACATACCGGGCGTACCGGGGGTCGGCGAGAAGACCGCCCAGGCGCTGCTCCAGGGGCTGGGAGGACTTGATACTCTCTATGCCGAGCCGGAGAAAATCGCCGGACTGACCTTTCGCGGGGCGAAAACGATGGCGGGTAAACTTGAGCAAAATAAAGAAGTTGCTTATCTCTCTTACCAGCTGGCAACCATTAAAACCGACGTCGAACTGGAACTGACCTGTGAACAACTGGCTGTACAGCAGCCGATTGCCGATGAGCTGCTGGGCCTGTTCCGCAAATACGAGTTCAAACGCTGGACCGCCGATGTCGAGGCTGGAAAATGGCTGCAAGCGAAGGGCGCGAAGCCTGCGGCTAAACCGCAAGAGACGATTGTGATTGATGAAGCCGCTGACGTGCCTGCCGCCGCGCTCTCTTATGACAACTACGTCACCATCCTTGATGAAGCGACGCTGAAAACGTGGATCGCGAAGTTGAAAAAAGCGCCAGTGTTCGCTTTTGATACTGAAACGGACAGCCTTGATAACCTCACCGCCAATCTGGTGGGACTGTCGTTTGCTATTGAACCCGGCGTGGCGGCGTATGTTCCGGTTGCGCATGATTATCTGGATGCGCCGGATCAGATCGCCCGTGACCGCGCGCTGGAACTGCTCAAGCCGCTGCTGGAAGATGAAAATGTCCGCAAGGTTGGGCAAAACCTGAAATACGATCGCGGCATTCTGGCGAACTATGGCATCGAACTGCGCGGCATTGCCTTTGATACTATGCTGGAGTCCTACATCCTGAACAGCGTGGCCGGACGTCACGATATGGACAGTCTCTCCGATCGCTGGCTGAAACACAAAACCATCACCTTCGAAGAGATTGCTGGCAAAGGCAAAAATCAGCTGACCTTTAACCAGATTGCCCTGGAAGAGGCGGGGCGCTACGCGGCAGAAGATGCGGACGTCACGTTACAACTGCATCTGAAAATGTGGCCAGAACTTCAGCAGCATAAAGGACCGCTGAACGTTTTTGAAAACATCGAAATGCCGCTGGTGCCGGTGCTTTCCCGCGTTGAGCGCAACGGTGTGATGATCGACCCGGCGGTTCTGCACAAGCATTCAGAAGAGATTACGCTGCGTCTGGCGGAGCTGGAGCAGAAAGCGCACGACATCGCAGGAGAAGCGTTTAATCTTTCTTCAACCAAACAACTGCAAACCATCCTGTTTGAAAAACAGGGGATCAAGCCGTTGAAGAAAACCCCAGGAGGCGCGCCGTCAACGTCGGAAGAGGTGCTGGAAGAGCTGGCGCTGGATTACCCACTGCCGAAGGTGATACTGGAGTATCGTGGCCTGGCGAAGCTGAAATCGACCTACACTGACAAACTGCCGTTAATGATTAACCCGAAAACCGGGCGCGTACATACGTCGTATCATCAGGCCGTCACCGCAACCGGGCGTTTATCGTCCACCGACCCGAACCTGCAAAATATTCCGGTACGTAACGAAGAAGGACGTCGTATCCGTCAGGCGTTCATCCCGCCGAAGGACTACGTTATTGTGTCTGCCGACTATTCGCAGATTGAACTGCGCATTATGGCGCATCTGTCGCGTGACAAAGGGCTGCTGACCGCGTTTGCAGAAGGCAAAGATATCCACCGCGCCACCGCGGCGGAAGTGTTTGGCCTGCCGTTGGACACCGTGACGAATGAACAGCGTCGCAGCGCGAAAGCGATCAACTTTGGCCTGATCTACGGCATGAGCGCCTTTGGTCTGGCGCGCCAGCTCAACATTCCGCGCAAGGAAGCGCAGAAGTATATGGATCTCTACTTCGAGCGTTATCCTGGCGTTCTGGAGTATATGGAGCGTACGCGTGCCCAGGCGAAAGAGCAGGGCTACGTTGAAACGCTGGAGGGCCGCCGTCTCTATCTGCCGGATATTAAGTCCAGCAACGGCGCGCGCCGCGCAGGTGCTGAGCGTGCAGCGATCAACGCCCCGATGCAGGGCACCGCCGCCGATATCATCAAACGTGCGATGATTGCCGTTGATGCCTGGCTGGAAAGCGAGCAGCCGCGCGTTCGCATGATCATGCAGGTGCACGATGAACTGGTGTTCGAAGTGCATAAAGACGACCTGGATGCCGTGTCGAAGCAGATCCACCAATTGATGGAAAACTGTACGCGCATTGACGTACCGTTGCTGGTGGAAGTCGGTAGCGGTGAAAACTGGGATCAGGCGCACTAAGAGGACGCGGAATAACTCACCTTTTTCGTAAGTAAGCAACATAAGCGGAAGCATTTTGTGATGAGTATTGGAATTCCTTATGTAAAGAATGAAAAAAAATTACAAAAAGTGCTTTCTGAGCTGCTTAAAAAAGAGTAAAGTTATTCGCGTAGGGTACAGAGGTAAGATGTTCTATCTTTCAGACCTTTTACTTCACGTAATCGGATTTGGCTGAATATTTTAGCCGCCCCAGTCAGTTTATGACTGGGGCGTTTTTTATTGCGTTCTTTCTGCTGTTAAGATGAGTCCGTAGGCCGGATAAGGCATTCACGCCGCTATCCGGCATGACGAAACTTACGCTTCGTCCTGTACGTCTTCTACCGGCGCCAAATCGCTAAACCAACTGTCCAGTTTCTGCCGCAACTTATCCACGCCCTGTTTCTTCAGCGACGAAAACGCTTCAACCTGTACATCGCCATTAAAAGCCAGCACTGCTTCGCGTACTTTATTTAACTGCGCCTTACGCGCGCCGCTTGCCAGTTTGTCCGCTTTGGTCAGCAGAACCAGTACCTGGATATTGCTTTCAACCGCCCATTGAATCATTTGCTGATCGAGATCTTTCAGCGGATGGCGAATGTCCATTAGCACAACCAGACCCTGCAGGCTCTGACGTTTTTCAAGATACTCACCCAGCGCGCGCTGCCATTTACGCTTCATTTCCTCTGGTACTTCGGCGTAGCCATAGCCAGGCAGGTCAACGAGGCGTTTGCCGTCGACCACTTCAAACAGGTTAATAAGCTGGGTACGGCCAGGCGTTTTTGAGGTCCGCGCCAGGCTTTTCTGATTGGTCAGCGTATTCAGCGCACTGGATTTGCCTGCGTTAGAACGGCCAGCAAAAGCCACTTCAATTCCGGTGTCGGAAGGTAAATGGCGAATATCAGGCGCACTCATCACAAAATGCGTCTGTTGATAATTCAAGTTAATCAAAGCGGTCGTCTCCGTCAGTCAAAGCTTTGCGGCGATTATACCTGAACGGCAGCAAAAGACGGATTTTTCGGCGCGCGACGTCTGTAAGCAAAAACCCTGTGCTTTGTGAGACATTGCCGACAATTCTTATACGAAATTTAGGCATAATTGCAGGGCTGAAAATCAATTAAATTAACTAAATCAATCTATTAACGTTGTGTAATAATCTGAAAATGTCTGTATTACACGCCCGATGGCTTGTCTGTTTTCGTCAAAAGAGTAGAGTATTACTTATAGCGAGGACGCTGGAAGGATAAACGACTCAGGATGAGGGTCAGGAGCGCCAGGAGGCGAAGACACAGGATTGTCAGGAAGACAGACGTCCGGAGACGTTGAGATTACGGAAATGGAAAAGACACGGAACGTTCCAGGCTGAAGGAAAAACAGGGTGCGTTGAGAGCCGACACGGAATGTAGAACCCGTTAAGGGTTGTGAGTCAGGTTAAAAGGCGACAGAGCAATCTGTCGCCTTTTTTCTTTATTTCTGCTAGATTCCGGCGCAAATGTATACTGAATAAAACAGCCAAAGACGAATCACTATGAAATCCACATCTACACCACGCGGCAAAGGGCCTGCAAAGGCGCGCCGTAAAACCCGCGAAGAGCTGAATCAGGAAGCTCGCGACCGCAAGCGCCAGAAAAAACACCGTGGTCACGCGGCGGGTAGTCGTGCGACGGGTGGCGACGCGGCGACGGGCGCAAAAAACCAGAAAAAAGCAAAAGATCCACGTATTGGCAGTAAAACCCCCATTCCATTGGGCGTGACGGAAAAAGTCACCAAACAGCACAAACCGAAGAGCGAGAAACCTATGCTTTCACCGCAGGCTGAGTTGGATTTACTGGAAACGGATGAGCGCCTGGATGCGCTGTTAGAACGTCTGGAAGCTGGCGAAACCCTGAGCGCCGAAGATCAGAGCTGGGTGGATGCCAAACTGGATCGCATCGACGAACTGATGCAGAAGCTGGGCCTCTCCTACGATGATGACGAAGAAGAGGAAGAAGACGAGCAGCAGGAAGATATGATGCGCCTGCTTCGCGGGGGTAACTGACGGTTTACACCGTGGGCCTTCCCGTCCTGCTTATAACCCTTCCGGTTATATGTTATCTGGTGTGGTTATTCGTTAAACTACAACGGTTGTCGCGGCGACAAAAGTGGCTGCGCAACCGGCTTATCACTCGCAGTGGAGTGAGGCCGGTACGCCGTACCCGCCAGAGACGCCATCGGAAGGAGTGAGCATGTCTGAACAACAAATAGACTGGGATCTGGCCCTGATCCAGAAATATAACTATTCCGGGCCACGATATACCTCGTACCCGACCGCGCTCGAGTTTTCTGAAGCGTTTGATGAGCAGGCATTCTTGCAGGCCGTTGCGCGTTATCCTGAGCGTCCGCTCTCGCTGTACGTCCACATTCCGTTTTGCCACAAACTCTGTTACTTCTGCGGTTGCAATAAGATTGTCACCCGCCAGCAGCACAAAGCCGATCAGTATCTGGATGCCCTGGAACAGGAAATTCTGCACCGCGCGCCCTTGTTTGCTGGTCGGCAGGTTAGCCAGCTGCACTGGGGCGGCGGTACGCCAACCTATCTGAATAAAGCGCAAATCAGCCGCTTAATGATCCTGCTGCGCGATAATTTCCATTTCAACGCCGATGCGGAAATCTCGATCGAAGTTGATCCGCGCGAAATTGAACTGGATGTGCTCGATCATTTACGTGCGGAAGGCTTTAACCGTCTGAGCATGGGGGTGCAGGACTTCAATAAAGAGGTGCAGCGTCTGGTCAACCGCGAACAGGACGAAGAGTTTATCTTTGCGCTGCTTCACCATGCCCGTGAAATCGGTTTTACCTCCACCAATATTGACCTGATTTATGGTTTGCCGAAACAAACGCCGGAAAGCTTCGCTTTTACTCTGAAGCGGGTGGCGGAACTGAATCCGGATCGGCTGAGCGTCTTTAACTACGCGCATCTGCCGACGCTGTTTGCCGCCCAGCGTAAGATTAAAGACGCGGATCTGCCGAGTGCTCAGCAGAAGCTGGATATTCTCCAGCAGACCATCGCCTCGCTGACAGAGAGCGGCTATCAGTTCATTGGCATGGATCACTTTGCCCGTCCGGACGATGAGCTGGCGATTGCCCAGCGTGAAGGTGTTTTGCATCGTAATTTCCAGGGCTACACCACCCAGGGCGATACTGACCTGTTGGGGATGGGCGTTTCCGCCATCAGTATGATTGGCGACTGCTATGCGCAGAACCAGAAAGAGCTTAAGCACTATTATCAGCAAGTGGATGAACAGGGAAATGCGCTGTGGCGCGGCATAGCCCTGACGCGTGACGACTGTATTCGTCGTGACGTCATCAAGTCGCTGATTTGCAATTTCCGTCTCGACTATTCTGCCGTTGAACAGCAATGGGATCTCAATGTCGCCGACTACTTCGCGGAAGATCTGAAACTGCTGGCGCCGTTGGCGAAAGATGGGTTGGTGGATGTGAATGCGAAAGGGATTAAGGTGACGGCGAAAGGCCGTTTGCTGATTCGCAACATTTGCATGTGCTTCGATGCTTATCTACGTCAGAAAGCGCGGATGCAGCAATTCTCGCGGGTGATTTAAGCCGAACAGTAAAGAGTTAGCCGGATAAGCGTAAGCGTTATCCGGCACTCCGTTAGCTGAACAGCCCAACCAGCGCCGCGCACAGTACTGCGGCGACCGCAGTTTGTGGCGTATGGCTGTCGACCGCTCCGCTTGATAGCAGATTTATAATCGATTCCAGCATAATGTGTCCCCCGTTTGCCGGGCACGATCATACTCAACTCATCGGAACAGTAAAGCGCAAAATAACGGCAATTTGCGCTCAATTATTAATCTTTACACGCGCGCGCCGACGCTTACTCCATTCCCAGCTCTTTTAACTTCCGCGTCAGGGTATTTCGACCCCAGCCGAGCAGTCGCGCGGCTTCCTGCTTATGCCCCTGGGTGTGGCGCAACGCAGTTGTCAGCAGGGTGCGCTCCATTTCCGGCTGCGCTTCAGATAGCAGGTTTTGATGACCGGAACGCAGCGCCCGATCCGCCCACTGCGCCAGCAGGGTCGCCCAACTGTCTGGCTGCAAGTGGGAAGGGCTGTCTGGCACTGTCGCTTCAAACAGCTCGCCTGGCAGGTCCTGGATCAACACCTCCTGACCGGCCGCCATCACCGTTAACCAACGGCAGGTATTTTCCAGTTGTCGAACGTTGCCCGGCCACGCCAGACGCGTCAGCGCGGCTTCGGTTTCCGGGTGCAGCAGTTTAGCTTCAACGCCAAGTTCACGCGCCGCGACCTGAAGGAAGTGGCGGGCGAGTCGTGGAATGTCCTCCCGCCGTTCGCGCAGCGGCGGCAAATGAACGCGTATCACGTTCAAACGGTGGAACAGGTCTTCACGAAATTTGCCTTCCTGTACCCGCTGTTCGAGGTTCTGGTGCGTGGCGGCGATAATTCGCACATCCACCTTCACCGGCGCATAGCCGCCTACGCGGTAAAACTGACCGTCAGCCAGCACGCGCAGCAAGCGTGTCTGCACATCCAGCGGCATATCGCCGATCTCATCAAGAAATAGCGTACCGCCATCGGCCTGCTCAAAGCGACCCTGACGAATGGTGTTCGCGCCGGTAAACGCCCCTTTTTCATGACCAAACAGCTCGGATTCAATCAGGTCCTTTGGGATCGCCGCCATGTTCAGCGCGATAAACGGCGCTTTCGCCCGTGGGCTATGGCGATGCAGCGCGTGGGCGACCAGTTCTTTACCGGTCCCGGACTCACCATTAATCAGCACGCTGATAGAAGAACGGGACAGCCGCCCGATAATGCGGAACACGTCCTGCATGGCGGGCGCTTCGCCGATGATATCGGTGGTGGGGCCGTTGATCTGAATATTGCGCGGCTGCTGCTGTTCCTGATAATGGCTGATGGCGCGCTCAACCAGCGCGACGGCCTCGTCGATATCAAACGGTTTTGGCAGGTAATCAAACGCGCCCTGCTGATAGGCGCTGACGGCGGCATCCAGATCAGAATGCGCGGTCATTATGATGACCGGAAGCATTGGATGGCGCTGCTTGATCTGCTTTAACAACGCCAGCCCGTCCATGCCAGGCATCCGAATGTCGGACAACAATACGTCCGGCGTTTTACTCGCCAGTGCGTTCAGTACATCGTTACCGTTTTCAAATGTGGTGCAACTCAGACCCGCCCCAGCGAGAGCACGTTCAAGCACCCAACGGATGGAACTATCGTCATCGACTACCCAGACTATTCCTCGTTGCATAAACGTCACCTTATTTCCTGATAGGCAGATAAACCGAAAACTCGGTGTGCCCTGGCCAACTGGTAAATTCAATTTTGCCGGAATGTTGATCGATCAAATTGCGGGCGATGGATAAGCCCAGCCCGGTGCCGCCTTCGCGACCGCTGACCATCGGATAAAACAACGTGTCCTGTAAATGGGAAGGGATCCCCGGCCCGTTGTCTTCCACGTCAATACGCGCCGCCAGACGGTAGCGCTCGCCGTGCAGCGTAAGCTGGAAGGCGGTACGGGTGCGCAGCACGATCTCTCCGCCCTCCGGTCCCAGCGCCTGTAATGCGTTGCGAACAATATTCAACAGCACCTGTTCTATCTGCTCCGGGTCGTGCGGCAACTCCGGCAGGCTGGGGTCGTAATCGCGGATCAGCGTGACGTTATCCGGTAGCTCCATCGACACCAGCGCTACCACACGCTCCGCCACCTTATGAATACTCTCTGTGACATGGGTGCCTGGCATCTGCGGGCCTAACAACCGGTCGACCAGGTTACGCAGCCTGTCGGCCTGCTCAATGATCACTTTGGTGTATTCCAGCAGCGCCGGGTCAGGCAGGGCTTTACTCAACAGTTGCGCCGCGCCGCGTAAGCCGCCGAGCGGGTTTTTTATCTCATGGGCCAGCCCACGTACCAGATCGCGTGCGGCGACCTGCTGAGCGTGCTGAAGCTGCTCCTGGCTCAGACGGCGCTGATTATCCATCGGCGCCATCTCCAGTAAAATCTGGCCGTCCGGCATACGCTGCGCGGTGACGGAAAGAATATGCGAACGCCCGTCAATCACCAGCGTCACTTCGTTATCCGTAAAACCTTGTCCCGCCTCTAAACTCTCACGCATGAGTTCAAGATTTAAGGAGAAGTAGCTCAGGAGTTCAGGAAGCGGCGTACCAAACAGTTTGCGTGAGCTTTGAGCGAGCAACTGCTGAGCAGCCGGGTTGGCGTAGTGTACCGCCAGCTCATCGTCGACCAGCAAGATGCTGTTGATAAGCGAATTGAGGATCTGCCCAGCATCGGGCGGCGTGCCTGTTGCCATACAGCAGTCTCCTGACAGTCTGCACCATTTTAGTGCATTATAGCTTTTACGCAGAAAAAGCGCGAAGGATCAGGTTGTTGGCGGAGAAAAAAGCCCATCAGATGATGGGCTACAGATTGCTGACAACCTTCACGCCAAATGGCGGCGATGAGGGTCGACATCAGTCTTAAACCTGCCGGAGCAGGCAAAAGTTTCCACGGCAACTTAAAACGATTAAACGCTGTAGTACAGCTCAAACTCTACCGGGTGCGGCGTCATGCGTACGCGGTCGTTTTCTTCGCGGCGCAGGGCGATGTAGGCATCGATAGCTTCATCGGTAAAGACGCCACCCGCTTTCAGGAACTCGCGGTCCAGATCCAGCTCGTTGAGGGCTTCTTCCAGAGAACCAGCAACCTGCGGGATCTCTTTCGCTTCTTCCGGCGGCAGGTCGTACAGGTTTTTGTCCATCGCTTCGCCTGGGTGGATCTTGTTCTTGATACCGTCAAGACCCGCCATCAGCAGGGCGGCAAAGCACAGGTACGGGTTCGCCGCCGGGTCCGGGAAGCGCACTTCGATACGACGCGCTTTCGGAGAAGCCACTACCGGGATACGGATAGATGCGGAACGGTTACGCGCGGAATAGGCCAGCATGACTGGCGCTTCGTAGCCCGGAACCAGACGCTTGTAGGAGTTGGTGGTCGGGTTCGCCAGCGCGTTGATCGCTTTCGCGTGTTTGATCACGCCGCCGATGTAGTACAGCGCCTGCTCGGACAGACCGGCATACTTGTCGCCAGAGAACAGGTTGGTGCCGTTTTTCGACAGCGACATGTGGCAGTGCATCCCGGAACCGTTATCACCGAACATCGGTTTTGGCATAAAGGTCGCGGTTTTACCGAAGCGGTGCGCAACGTTGTGAACCACATATTTGTAAATCTGAATTTCGTCCGCTTTTTTGGTCATGGTATTGAAGCGGGTTGCCACTTCGTTCTGACCTGCGGTTGCCACTTCATGGTGGTGCGCTTCAACGACCAGACCCATCTGCTCCATCACCAGGCACATTTCAGAACGGATATCCTGAGCGGAGTCTACTGGCGGGACCGGGAAGTAACCGCCTTTCACTGCCGGACGGTGGCCTTTGTTGCCGCCTTCATACTGGGTGGCAGAGTTCCAGGCGCCTTCGATATCGTCAATAGCGACATGGGAACCGGAGATAGAGCTGCCGAAACGGATGTCGTCAAACAGGAAGAATTCCGGTTCTGGCCCGAACAGCACCGTGTCGGCGATGCCGGTAGAACGCAGGTAGTCTTCCGCGCGCTTGGCGATAGAACGCGGATCGCGGTCATAGCCCTGCAGCGTACCCGGTTCCAGGATGTCACAACGAATGATCAAGGTAGAGTCTGCGAAGAACGGGTCGATAACCGCAGTAGAGGCGTCCGGCATCAGCACCATGTCAGATTCGTTGATACCTTTCCAGCCACCAATCGAGGAGCCGTCAAACATTTTGCCTTCTTCAAAGAATTCGGCATTCACCTGATGAGCAGGGATTGTGACGTGCTGTTCTTTACCTTTGGTATCAGTGAAGCGCAGATCGACAAACTTCACTTCGTGCTCATTCAGCATCGTCAAAACGTGTTCAGCGGACATACTTAACTCTCCAGATTGGTCATGGTCGTCGTGGAAACGAGGTGTTCAATTCTTTCATCATTTGGCCGTGTCGCCGTAAAAATGATAAAGCGAAATCTGTGCCAACTTTTAAATTGCCCCTAAAAGGCGTTATCATGCGCACCATCGTGCAAAAGGGCTGCACCATACTGCGTATGTTGCACCAAAATAGTGCTTTAATGTGAACATTAAGCACCATGTTGGTGCAATGCACAATGAATAACCCTTTTAACGCTCCGTGAAAGCGATCACAAAGAAACTCTGCAATACTTGTTTGCGGAGGATGTTTGTGATCCTGTTTTGTAGTGCGATTAATCCGTGTACAATAACGCGCTATTTCTAATGCCTGAGGCAAAGTTGTGATCGAAAATTTGCGTAACATCGCCATCATCGCGCACGTTGACCATGGTAAAACTACCCTGGTTGATAAGCTGCTGCAGCAATCCGGTACGTTCGACTCTCGTGCCGAAACTCAAGAGCGTGTGATGGACTCCAACGATTTGGAGAAAGAGCGTGGGATTACTATCCTCGCGAAAAACACCGCTATTAAATGGAATGATTACCGTATCAACATCGTTGATACCCCTGGGCACGCAGACTTCGGTGGTGAAGTTGAGCGTGTCATGTCCATGGTCGACTCCGTGCTGCTGGTGGTTGACGCATTTGACGGCCCGATGCCGCAGACGCGCTTCGTGACCAAAAAAGCCTTTGCTCATGGCCTGAAGCCTATCGTGGTTATCAACAAAGTTGACCGTCCTGGCGCGCGTCCGGACTGGGTTGTCGATCAGGTATTCGACCTGTTTGTAAACCTTGACGCGACCGACGAACAGCTGGACTTCCCGATCATTTACGCATCCGCCCTGAACGGTATCGCTGGTCTGGATCACGAAGATATGGCGGAAGACATGACTCCGCTGTACCAGGCGATCGTTGACCACGTACCTGCGCCGGACGTTGACCTTGACGGTCCGTTCCAGATGCAGATCTCCCAGCTCGACTACAACAACTACGTTGGCGTTATCGGCATTGGCCGTATCAAACGCGGCAAAGTGAAGCCGAACCAGCAGATCACTATCATTGATAGCGAAGGTAAAACCCGTAACGGTAAAGTCGGTAAAGTGCTGACTCACCTGGGTCTGGAGCGTATCGACAGCGATCTGGCGGAAGCAGGCGACATCATTGCTATCACCGGTCTGGGTGAGCTGAACATCTCTGACACCATTTGCGATCCGCAGAATGTGGAAGCGCTGCCTGCGCTGTCTGTTGACGAACCGACTGTCACCATGTTCTTCAACGTCAACACCTCGCCATTCTGTGGTAAAGAAGGTAAATACGTTACCTCTCGTCAGATCCTTGACCGCCTGAACAAAGAACTGGTACACAACGTTGCGCTGCGCGTTGAAGAAACCGAAGATGCGGACGCGTTCCGTGTATCCGGTCGCGGTGAACTGCACCTGTCCGTTCTTATCGAAAACATGCGTCGTGAAGGTTTCGAAATGGCGGTTTCCCGTCCGAAAGTTATCTTCCGTGAAATCGATGGCCGTAAACAAGAGCCGTTCGAGAACGTGACGCTGGACGTTGAAGAACAGCACCAGGGTTCCGTGATGCAGGCGCTGGGCGAGCGTAAAGGCGACCTGAAAAACATGAATCCGGATGGCAAAGGCCGCGTGCGTCTCGACTACGTGATCCCAAGCCGTGGCCTGATCGGCTTCCGTTCCGAATTCATGACCATGACGTCCGGTACCGGTCTGCTGTATTCCACCTTCAGCCACTACGACGACGTGCGTCCGGGTGAAGTGGGCCAGCGTAACAACGGCGTACTGATCTCCAACGGTCAGGGTAAGGCGGTGGCGTTTGCGCTGTTCGGTCTGCAGGATCGCGGTAAGCTGTTCCTGGGACACGGTGCGGAAGTTTATGAAGGCCAAATCATCGGTATTCACAGCCGTTCCAACGACCTGACGGTAAACTGCCTGACCGGTAAGAAATTGACCAACATGCGTGCGTCCGGTACGGACGAAGCAACGGTTCTGGTTCCGCCGGTTAAGATGACGCTTGAGCAGGCGCTGGAATTCATCGATGATGACGAACTGGTAGAAGTGACGCCACAGTCTATCCGTATTCGTAAGCGTCATCTGACGGAAAACGATCGCCGTCGCGCGATGCGTGGTCCGAAAGAAGAGTAATCCCGCCAAATGTCTGCTAGCGCATCGGGCGTGTAATGGGTAAACCGGGCATCGTCCGGCAAGCAAAAATGAAAAAAAGCCGCTGAAATTCAGCGGCTTTTTTTTATCTCTGTAAAATCAGGCATCATCCTGTTCGGCAATGACCAGCTCAACGTTCTCTTCATTGAGCAGATGCTTGAAAGTATTTGGCGGTGGGGCATCTGTAAAAAAAGCCCGCACGTGGCGTGCATTACCGATAGACACTGCGGCAGATGCGGTGAATTTAGTATGATCGGCAACCAGCAAGGTATTTCGCGCATGCTTGATCATCGTCTTCGCCACAAGGGCTTCATTAACATCAAATTCCAGCAGTGTTCCGTCCTGTTCGATAGCCCCGATACTGGTAATCAGGTAGTCGGCTCTGAATCCAGCAATAAAATTCTCAGCACCCGGCCCCACAATCCCGCCATTATGCGCGCGTAATGTCCCACCGGGCACCATCACTTCAATATCCTGGTTTTTATACAGGATTTGCGCCACCCGCAGGCTGTTTGTAATGATGCGAAGATCACGGCGATGGAGCAAGGCGCGGGCAACGGCTTCTACCGTCGTACCAATAGTGATAAATACGGTGCAACGTTCCGGAAGATAGTCTGCAACGGCTTCTGCAATCGCTCGCTTTTCCTGTGTCAGTGAGAGTTCCCGTTGTTCAAAAGCCGTATTCATGATGCTGGAAACCCGTCCTGCCCCACCATGATGGCGAGTGATGAGCCCTTGCTCACTTAGCTTACGAATATCCCGGCGCACGGTTTGCGTGGACACATCCAGCAACTGTGCTAACTCTTCGATATTCATATAGCCGCGTTCTGCAATGTAATGAATAAGCTGATCGTGTCGTGGGTTCCCGGTGACTTCAGTGATGCTCATGAATACTCCTGTACGTCTCTTCGTCGATGCAGGCTATTTTACGCATAAAGTGACAAAAATGATTCGGTTTGCTCACGATTAGGAATTCCGGCCCGTCCACCCGCCTGTGTACATTTCATTGCGGCGACCGCACTGGCGAAGCGAATAGCCTGTTCAGTCGGCATTTTTTCCGCCAATGCTACTGCCATTGCGCCATGAAACACGTCCCCAGCGCCAGTCGTGTCGACAACCTTGACAGAAAAGGCGGGAAGATGACACAAACGCTCATTTTCAATCCATAACGATCCTTCATTACCCTGTGTGACATAGACTTTGCCGTCGGTATGTTTCGCCGCGTGTTTCAGCCCTTGTTCGGCATCTTCCCGTCCGGTCATTCGCTTCAGTCCAGGCGCAGAAAATACGGCATGATCGGCGAGAGCGACCAGTGGGGCGATGTCTTGCGGCGTCATATCCGCATCCAGGACGGTCATGACGCCCGCTGCACGAGCCAGAGTAAAAGCTTTTAACGTTCCCTCATGCCAGCGAACATCAGCCAGAACAATGTCGTAACGTGTGAAATCGATCGATTCCAGCCATTGCGCATCGGTTTTCAGGTCAGGGCTCGGATAGTTCACGATGATCCGCTCGCCATCTTGATCAACCAGAATGGCTGACTGCGAAGAACGGGCATTCGGGTACTGACGGCAATATGTGGTATTTACTCCCCAACCCTGAAGCTCATTAAGTAACGTACTCCCACAACTATCGTCACCCACTCGCCCGATAAAATCCACTTCAACGCCGAGCCTGGCAATAGCTACCGCCGCCGTGGCTGCCGGGCCGCCTCCGGTCTCCATATAGTGATTTGACTGATATTTCCCTCCACCCTCAGGCAGGTGATTAAGAGAGTAAATCCGATCCTGAACGGTGATCCCAACGCATGCGATTCTGGTCATATCTGTTTAGTCCTGTGTAAGGCTGTCGTCTTTTGTTTATTTTAATGACATAAATGATCAAATTGGTGACGCTAGTCTCGTTTTTCATCATAAATTACAAATATGCTCAAAAATAGACGAAAAAGAACTTTATGTGTAATTATTTTGCCAACCAGAGACTGGAGAGCGTTCATGACAACTATCGCATTTTTAGGGTTGGGGCAGATGGGTAGCCCAATGGCCAGCAATCTCTTACAGAAAGGACATACCTTACGTGTGTTTGACCTGAATCCGCAGGCTGTGGAGGAGGCGGTGAAAAAAGGGGCCATTGCGGCGCAAACGCCAGCTGACGCCGCCAAAGATGCTGCTGTTGTGATCACCATGCTGCCAAATGGCGACGTCGTTCGGCAAGTTCTGTTTGGGGAAGAGGGAGTATGCGAATCCCTGTCTGATGATGCGCTGGTCATTGATATGTCCACTATTCACCCATTGCAGACCGATGCGCTGATTCACGAGATGAAAGAGAGGGGCATCAGCATGATGGATGCACCTGTTGGCAGGACATCCGTTAACGCCATTGACGGCACACTGTTAATTCTGGCTGGTGGTACACCTGAGCAGGTCGAACGCGCGCGCCCCATTCTACTGTGTATGGGTAATGAACTGGTAGAGGCGGGTGGCCCAGGCATGGGGATCCGCGTGAAGCTTATCAATAACTACATGAGCATTGCACTGAATGCCTTATCAGCAGAGGCCGCTGTCCTTAGTGAGTCTCTGGGGCTAAGCCTCGATGTGGCAATTAAGGTGATGAGTGGTACCGCCGCAGGCAAAGGACATTTTACTACCACATGGCCGGGGAAAGTACTGAAAGGAGACCTTAGTCCGGCATTTATGGTGGATCTTGCGTTGAAGGATCTGCGTATCGCAGTTGATGTCGCTCATCAGACAGGTGCGCCGCTCAATATGGGCGTAGCAGCAGAAACCTACTATGCCAGTGCCAGCGAAAACGGCAGGGGTCGTCAGGACTGGAGCGCATTGTTATCTCAGGTTCGTCAGCAGGCGGGCCGCCCGGACTCACTTTAAGGCTATAAACATTCACAGGAGTTACTATGTCTTCCCATAACACCCCATACACGCTGAAAGATATTTCCCGCCCCGGTGGTGGATTCGCCATGCTGGCGGTTGATCAGCGTGAAGCGATGCGCCTGATGTTTGCAGCAGCCGGACATCCCACACCCGTTGCCGATAGCGTATTGACGGACTTTAAGGTTGCGGCAACGCGCATCCTGTCTCCTTATGCTTCCGCTGTTCTCGCTGATAAACAATTCTGCCTCGATCAAATTGTTGCGCAGGGGGCTGTAGCGGATACATGTGGCCTGATCGTAGCGGCTGACCATTTCGTACCGGGCAATGGTATACCGGTTGATAGTGTTGAAATTGATACCGCTGTTGACCCCGAACAGGCTCGTAAAATGGGCGCAAAAGCAATGAAGCTGCTGGTACTTTGGCGTGAAGACGAACCTGCGCAAGCGCGTCTTGATATGGTGAATGAATTCGTACAGCGCTGCCGCAGCGCTGGTCTGGTCAGCATTATTGAACCCGTCGTGCGTCCACCGCGTCGTGGCTGGGAGTTTGATAGGGAAAACGCCATTGTGGCTGCTGCGGCTGAGTTAGGCGGCACCGGCGCCGATCTCTACAAAGCAGAGATGCCATTAGGCGGCAAAGGGGACGAACAGATGCTTCTGGCGGCGTGTCAAAAACTGAACGATCAAATGAAAATGCCATGGGTCATTCTCTCCTCTGGTGTTGATGCGGATATATTTGGCCGCGCAGTTCGTATTGCAATTAAAGGTGGCGCGAGCGGATTCCTTGCAGGGCGTGCCGTATGGGCTTCGGTCATCGGCGCCCAGGATCCTCAAACTATGTTGCGTGATGTATCTGTTCCACGGTTACAACGTTTAGCGGAGATCGTGGATGAAGGGATGACTCAACGCTAATCACCAGTTCATAACGAATTTGGAGAATGATTATGGATAAAATTACTCAGGTTTTGTTTTCTGATATTGGGAAAGTCACTACCCAATATGTCGAAGCGCCACACCAGCAGCTTAATCCCCATGAAGTCCGCATTGCCCCGGTGTTCTATGGTATTTGTGGGTCAGACCTGCATGTCCTGAAAGGGGGGCATCCGTTCGCAAAACCGCCTGTTGTGCCGGGGCACGAAATTGCGGCACGCGTAACGGAAGTCGGAAGTGAAGTGACGAACGTGAAACCGGGCGATCATGTCGTAGTCGATCCGATTATGGCTTGCATGGAATGCCGTGCCTGTAAAGCGGGTCGTTTCAATCTCTGTGAACCCCCGCAGGTCGCGGGTTTTCGTGCACCAGGTTTTGCACGCTCGCAGCATATTGTTCCGGCCCGAAATTGCCATGTCGCCCCTGCCTCTCTGCCCCTGAAAGTTCTGGCCTTCGCTGAACCCGCAGCCTGTGCCCGTCATTGCGTCAATCGTATGCCTGAAGCCTCGCTGGAGAGCGTATTAGTGATTGGTGCAGGCACAATCGGGCTTTCCATTGTTCAGGCTCTGCGCATCATGGGGGCCGGGAAAATCACCGTCATTGAACCGGATACGGCTAAACGTGCGCTTGCACAAAAACTGGGGGCAGCAGAAGTCTGGGCTCCAGGTGAGCTTGACCCACAGGTTCGTTTCACCGGGGCGATCGATGTGGTTGCCGCGCAGACCACCCTGAATGATGCCTGTACGCGTGTTTATGCGGGTGGAACGGTCGTCTGCATGGGCGTACCAAGTGGTCCTCGTGAGATTCCTTTGCCGATGATGCAGCGTTTCGAACGCGATCTGCTCAATTCCGGTATGTACATCCCGGAAGATTTTGATGTCGTGATTGAGTGGCTTGCGGATGGTCGCTTTGATACCCGTGAACTGGTGACGGATCTGTTCCCGGTTGGCGAGGCTGCCAAAGCATTTGAACGTGCGCAGCAAAATGACTCAATAAAAGTCATGCTGCAATTTGCTGAAGATTAATACCTTAAGCCTCTGTCTGGCGCTGCATCACAGCAGCGCCACCCTACAACAATGAAAAAGGATACTGCGATGAGTGACATCACCAGTCCTGCACCTTATTCAATCAGTCGTCCTCAGGATGTGATTGATATTGTTAATAAAAATTCAGCAGTCAATACCAGTGCTGGCGTTATTTTTATCGCGCTGGGTGGCATTCTCATTGACGCTTATCAGGCTGCGATGGTCGGATTTGGTAACAAATACATCGCGGCGCAATTCGGTATTTCCCCTGGCCTCGCCGCCACCGTTAACGCCTCTGTTTTAGTTGCGGCGCTGATTGGCGGTTTATTAGCCAACCGGGTAATAAACCGTTTTGGGCAAAAACGCGCATTTATCATCGGAATGGGTTTATGCACGATAGGCGCAGCGGCGGTAGCAATAGCCCCCAATATCTGGTGGGTGCTGGTATGCCGCGTAATTATGGGATTTGGCCTGGGAATAGATTTCCCTCTGGCGACAAATGCAGTTGCGGAACTTCGCGGGTCTACGTCGAAGAAAACAGGCTCATCCGTTAATCTCTGGCAAATGGCCTGGTATGTCTCCACCACGGTGGTCTATCTCGTTCTGTTGCCGCTGCTTCTCTCTGGCATTGCAGAAGAGCAGCTTTGGCGTTATGGGATCTTCATTGGCGCTATTTTTGCCGTCATTATCATGTTCCTCCGCTACTTCTTTATTGGCGAGTCCGCGATGTGGGCGGCGCGGGTAGGACGATATGAAGAGGCCTGCGACATTCTGGCCAAACGCTATGGTGTTCAGGCACGCGTCGCCGCACCCTCACTCATGCAGAACCAGACTTCAGAAAAGACGGAAAATAAGCTGCGTGGGGGATATGGCATTCTGTTCAACTCGCGCTATCGCAAGCGCACCATCTTGGGTTGCGTCGTTGCCACAATGCAGGCCTGGCAGTATAACGCGGTGGGTGTTTATTTACCGCTGACATTGGCCGGTATTCTGAGCGGCGGGTTAACCGGTGCTCTAACGGGCTCCGCTGTCGTGAATGCTCTGTGTGGCATCACCGGGGGGATGATTGGTTCGCTGATCCTCCAGCGTTTGGGAACACGCTTGCAATCAATGTACGGGTTTGCACTCGTGACCATTGCCTTGCTGGCACTCGGTACTCTGGCAACCACAAATCCTTGGCTTTCTTTGGCCCTTCTGGGGGCGATTATTTTCTTCCATTCCGCAGGGCCAGGCGGGTTAGGGATGACGATCGCCACGCTCTCGTATCCACCGACTATCCGCCCGACGGGGGTAGGATTTGCAAGGGCCATCATGAGAACAGGGGCGATTGCCGGGCTAATCTTCTGGCCTATGCTGTGGGGAGCCTTGAAGACAGAGGCTTTCTACTGGCTGGCCATGGTGCCATTCCTTGGATTCCTGACCTGCGTACTGATTAAGTGGGAACCTCTTGGGACTAACGTTGATGCCGAAGATGCCGAGGTACTGGCAGAACTGGAGAAATAATTATCAGGCGCGTCGGCCAGCGTCGACGCGCTTATAAATAACGCTCTCCACCTTTGACGTGGTTTGTTCCGTAGCTTTCTCGCCGACCCGGAGAGGAAAATTATGGCTAAAGAATTACTGGTACCGAAAGAAGGGTTATCTGGCAAAGCCATGAGGCGCGTTGTGCTTGGCAGTTTTGCTGGTGCGCTAATGGAATGGTACGACTTTTTTATTTTCGGTACGGCAGCAGGACTGGTTTTTGCACCGTTGTTTTTCCCTGACAGCGATCCTTTTATTGGTTTGATTGCGGCCTTCGCAACCTTTGGTGTGGGTTTTCTGACGCGTCCTTTAGGCGGCATTGTTTTTGGCCACTTCGGCGATAAAGTTGGGCGAAAAATAACGCTTATCTGGACATTGGGCATTGTCGATAGCTCGACGTTTTTGATCGGCTTTATCCCAACGTATCAGGAGATCGGCATTTGGGCTCCTGTTACGTTGATGATTCTGCGTCTGATTCAGGGATTTGGCTTGGGAGGAGAATATGGTGGCGCGGCATTAATGACCATTGAGTCTGCTCCCCAACATAAACGTGGGTTTTTAGGCTCATTGCCGCAAACAGCGGCATCGGTGGGCATTATGTTGGCAACGGGCGTATTTGCGCTCTGTAATCATTTTCTGACGCAGGAACAATTTCTTTCCTGGGGCTGGCGTATTCCTTTCTGGTTATCCGCTGTGATGTTAATCGTCGGCATGTTTATACGACTACATACAGAAGAAACACTGGATTTTAAAAAGCATAATACGGCGACCTCGTCTGAGAAATCGGCACCGCCTCTCATTGAGCTCTTTCGCAAGCATCCGCGGAATATCATGCTGGCACTGGGGGCCAGACTGGCAGAGAGCGTCTCGTCCAATATCATCAATGCCTTTGGCATAGTCTATATCTCCAGCCAGTTGGCCTTATCAAGTGATATCCCTTTAACCGGTATGCTTATTGCTTCGGCGATTGGCATCGTGTGTTGCCCACTGGTTGGCTGGATCTCTGATCGCGTTGGGCAGCGGAAAATGTATCTGTTTGGCGCGGGTTTTTGCGTTCTGTTTGCGTTTCCATTTTTCTTCCTGCTGGACACGAAGAGTACGCTTATTATCTGGTGCTGTATGATCCTGGGCTATAACTTAGGCCCGACGATGATGTTTGCGGTTCAGCCGACATTATTTACCCGCATGTTTGGTATCCGCGTCCGTTACACCGGGCTTTCATTTGCGTATCAATTCTCAGCTATTCTGGGGGGAATGAGCCCGCTTATTGCCTCCACTCTTTTGGCGATGGGGAACGGCAAACCCTGGTATGTTGCTCTGTTCCTTTTTGCCATTTCTGCCCTCTCTTTTATTTGCGTCTGGCTCATTAAGCCGCATTCACCCAATAAAAAAGACGCTAAGAAACGATTTTCTTCTTACCGCTATATCAGAGAACAAGTTCATGAAAAATAAATGCAATCACGCGCATCAACAAGCGTTGCAACAGGCTTTTGATGCTCTATGGCCAGGACCGGTAGGCGATGTTATCACGCTGAACAAAGGAAACATCCGTCTACAGGTTTATCCACATGATGGTGCCAGAATGACATCATTACAGGCATTTGGATATGAAGTGCTGCGCCAGTGGGAACCGCAACGAAGAGCGTTTCAGTATGGTTGTTTCCCGATGGTTCCTTGGGCAGGGCGGCTGGGTAACGCCACGATAAATGTGGGTGAGCAGAGTTATACATTACCTGCCAATAAACCGCCCCATGCACTGCATGGAATGGCTTGTTATTCCTGTTGGAAGGTGATGGAGCAAACCGCAGATACCTTAAAACTCGCTATGCTGCTTGGCTCACCATGGCCATGGCAAGGCGAAGTTTTGCAAACGCTCGCTCTGGAAGAGGATGCCCTGATTTTGCGTCTGGAAATTCGCACAGCATCAGAAACGTTTCCGGCGTCTGCCGGGTGGCATCCCTGGTTTGCTAAACGGCTAACGTCTCATCGCGAAGACGAAGAATTACAGGTTCTTTTCCAGCCAGACTGGCAGGAAGAGCCTGGCGATGATGAACTGCCAACAGGCAACAGAATCCCCCCACGTGAAGGGCCATGGGATGACTGTTTTGGTTTTACGTCCGGGGTAAACGTCAGACTGAAATGGCCCGGAAAGTTAAGTATTTTGATGACATCTGCTGCGCAGAGTCTTGTGGTGTTTGATAAACAGCCAGATGCGACCTGTGTCAATCCACTTACGCAGGCTCCTGATGGCATTAACCGTACTCCGCAGTTAGTCTGTGTGGATTCACCTTTGGTGATTGAGAGCCGATGGCAGTTTCAAGGCGAAGCCTGACATTCCGCTGGGGATAAATCCTGTTAGCCGTTTTGAACGTAAGCATTCCGGAAGACACTACTGAAAAATCGCCGCCGTCCCGGCGGTTTTTTATCACAAAAATCAGATTTTGATAATTATCCTGGTGTCAAAAACATTACTCCTAAAACGCCCTTCTTTTTACAAAAAATGCTTTTTTTACTCTTTGATTTATTTGCTGATTTGGCTTTAGGAACGTTGTTTCTATTTTGGCTAAAAAAACGCCCAGGAATAATGCAAATAATTAAGAAAAAATCCTCCTGAATATTAATTTACGTTATTTAAGACCCATTGACAGCCCGATTAATTAAAGATATTTATGCCGTAAAAGGTAAGGTGCATAAATTTTTAAGTTCGGCGTCGCTTTAATTTAAAGAGCGCGGTCCTTTTACCTTTGGTTTTTTCAAGCAGTTATTTTCATTAGAAAACGGAGTCCTGATTCCTGACGAGTACGTGTAAAAACAAACGTTAAGGAAAAGGTGGAAATATGAAAACCATGAATAAAGATCTGAAAAAGAGCGCGCTTTTTAATAAGACGGCATTAAGCATTGCCGTTGCGCTTATTGCTGTAGGCGGCCATGTTCCGATAGCAGACGCGGAGCTGACGCTGGACCATAACAACGTACTTTATTATTACGCAGGTGCTACTCCCCTTGGTGATTACGATCTGATTAACGTCACAACCACCGGGACAGGCGCTACATCCCCGCTCGGGGGCTTTGGTGTTTATCTACAGACGAACGGCATGAATGCGCCAAGTCTGAAAGACATTACTATTAAAACGTCCGGTTCTGCTGCCGATGCGATTAGGGGCAACAGCGAAGCGGTCTTTTTTAAAGCCAGAAATTTAACAATTGAAACCACGGGGTCGTCGGCTGACGGCATTAATGCGGCGTCCGATTTTAATAATAACTACGACTCTCTGATTTATGTCTCTGAATCTGCGAATATTGCGGTAAAAGATGGCGTTGCCGTCCGGGCGAATAACTTCCAGAACGCGGGAGCAAACAGCATTATTGTCCTGGCCGGAAAAAACGTGTTGAAAGTCACAGGCACGGGTACTGCGGCGAATGTGGCAGACAGTAAAGGCTACGCTGTTTACGCCGGTAACCGGGACAGAGATACCAACGGCATGGGGATTGTGGATATTCTGCAAGGGAAAAGCCATAACACCAAAGGTAATGCGTATGTCTTTATCGGCGATGACTCTGAAATTTCTACCACCACCAAAGCGGGGCATGCTGTTTACGCCAATAAGGGCGGCCTTATCCAGCTAGGTGACGGGGTGGATATTTCAACCACGGGAACCAACGCATTCGCTATTTACGCCTCTACGGAACAGCAAGGTACCTACACGGATAATATCCGTCCGGGTACGGTGTATCTGGCGGGAGGCGCGAAGCTGAGAGTGGCTGACAGCGCCGATGTGATTCAGGCCAACGGCGTTGATTCAATCATTGCCAGCCAGGCGCTGGCAGTGCCGGAGATTGCCGATACGTATCTCAGGACCGACCGGTTAAACATCGACAGAACGGCGCTGACTGACAGCGAAGGCGTGTTTGATATTGAAGGCAATATCAACGCCATCAATGGCGGTACCGTGGCGCTGAATATGGCAGATACTTCCCTGTTCGTCGGCTCGTCCAGCGTAGACGCCACGTCAAAAGTTAACCTGAACATGAAAGGCGGCGACAGCCTGTGGACGATGACCAAAGACTCCACGCTGACTAACCTGACGCTGGATCAGGCGACGCTGCGCTACAGCCCTGACGGCGTATCCCGCGACGATCAGTCCACCTTCAAGACCCTGACCGTGATGGGTAACTATATTGGTACTAACGCGTTGCTGGTACTGAACACGGTTCTGGAAGGCGACAGTTCATTTACCGATAAGCTGATTGTACAGGGCGATACCTCCGGCAATACCAACGTCGGCATTAACAACATTGGCGGCATGGGCGAGCTGACTGTTGACGGTATCAAAATCGTTGAGGTCGCAGGGAACTCTGACGGTACCTTCACCAAAGCCGGACGTATTGTCGCGGGCGCTTATGACTACGATGTGGTGAAAAAAGCCAGTGACTGGTACCTGACCAGTGAGCTGACGCCTGTGGATCCGCCGGAAGAACCGGATCCCGATCCGGTCGATCCGCCAGAGCCTCCGACACCGCCAGACCCGGTCGATCCGGTTGACCCTCCTGAGCCGCCGGAGCCTCCAACACCACCGACGCCGCCTGCGCCTGAACCCACGCCGGTTGAGCACCAGTATCGTCCGGAATTTGGCAGCTATCTGGCGAACAATTACGCAGCCAACACGATGTTTATCACCCGACTGCACGACCGTCTGGGTGAGACGCAGTACACCGACGTGCTGACCGGAGAAGAAAAAGTCACCAGTATGTGGATGCGCAACGAGGGCGGTCATACTCGCTTCGACGACGCCAGCGGGCAGTTGAAAACCACGGCAAACCGCTACGTCCTGCAAATTGGCGGCGACCTGGCGCAATGGAGCAGTGACGGCCTTGACCGCTGGCATCTCGGCGCGATGGCGGGCTATGCCAACCAGAAAAGCAAAACCCGTAATAGCCAGACAGGCTATGCCTCTCGCGGTTCCGTAGACGGTTATAGCGTTGGCCTGTACGCCACCTGGTATGCGAACGAAGCCGATAAAACCGGCACCTACCTGGACAGCTGGGTATTGTACAACTGGTTCGATAACACCGTTCGCGGTGACCATCTGGCCAGCGAAAGCTACAAATCCGACGGTATCACGGCGTCTGTGGAAGGCGGTTACAGCTTCCTGGTCGGTGAAAGTGAGAACGCAACTTACTGGATCCAGCCGAAAGCCCAGGTTATCTGGATGGATGTGCAGGCTGATACCCACCGTGAAAATAACGGAACGGTTGTCAAAGATAAAACTGACGGCAATCTGATGACCCGTCTTGGCGTTCGCGCTTACCTGAAAGGGCACGCGGAAAAAGACGCCGGTAAAGGGCGTGAGTTCCAGCCGTTTGTAGAGGCAAACTGGATCCACAATACCAATAACCAGGCTGTGCAGATGGGCTCCATCACGGATGAAATCAGCGGCACGCGCAATATTGGCGAACTAAAAGTGGGTGTGGAAGGGCAGGTGACGCCACGACTGCAGGTCTGGGGTAACGTTGCGCAGCAGGTGGGCGATAACAGCTACAGCGATACCTCCGCGATGCTTGGCGTGAAGTACACTTTCTGATACGACAGGCTGCCATAAATCGTTGTAAAGATTGAAACCACAGGCCCGATAATCGGGTGATGTCACCAGAGGCGATGCTGAAAATGCATCGCCTTTTTTTTCGCTGATCTTCCCAGTCAGACGGATAGTCAAACTTCGCCTTTCCCGCTACAGTTATTCATCCACGGCGAGTAAGGAGATGAACATGCTCTATATCTTTGATTTAGGTAATGTGATTGTCGATATCGACTTCAACCGCGTGTTAGGGGCATGGAGTGATTTGAGCCGTGTACCGCTGGCGTCATTAAAGCAAAGTTTTACGATGGGAGACGTCTTCCACCAGCATGAGCGCGGAGAAATCACTGACGAAGCGTTTGCCGAAGCGCTGTGTCAGGAGATGGAACTGTCGCTGAGCTATGAGCAATTTTCTCACGGCTGGCAAGCGGTGTTTGTCGCGCTGCGGCCTGAGGTGATCGACATCATGCATAAACTGCGTGAGCAGGGACATCGCGTGGTTGTTCTGTCGAACACTAACCGTCTGCATACCACGTTCTGGCCGGAAGAGTACCCTGAGATTCGCCAGGCGGCGGATCATATCTATCTTTCTCAGGATCTCGGTATGCGCAAGCCGGAAACGCGTATCTATCAGCACGTTCTCCAGCAGGAAGGATTTTCCGCGAGCGATGCGGTCTTTTTTGACGATAACGCCGATAATATAGAAGGGGCTAACCAGGTTGGGATGACCAGCATTCTGGTGACCGATAAATCCACCATTCCTGATTATTTCGCGACGCTGTTATGCTAAAAACCGCGCATCAAAAAGCCAGGCACCATACGCGTCCGATCCGGGCCTGGCTAAAGCTGCTCTGGCGGCGCATTGATGAAGACAATATGACAACGCTGGCAGGAAATCTCGCCTACGTCTCGTTGCTCTCTTTAGTGCCGTTGATCGCGGTTGTTTTTGCGCTGTTTGCCGCCTTTCCCATGTTTTCCGAAGTCAGCGTTCAGCTCCGGCACTTTGTTTTTGCCAACTTTATCCCCGCCACAGGCGATGTGATTCAGCGCTATATCGAACAGTTTGTGGCGAATTCCAACAAAATGACCGCCGTCGGGGCGTGTGGGCTGATCGTTACCGCGCTGCTGCTGATGTACGCCATCGACAGCGCCCTCAATACCATCTGGCGCAGCAAGCGTACGCGGCCAAAGGTCTATTCTTTTGCCGTGTACTGGATGATCCTGACGCTCGGGCCGCTACTGGCCGGGGCGAGTCTTGCCATCAGCTCATATTTACTTTCATTGCGCTGGGCAAGCGATCTCAATTCGGTGATTGATGATGTCCTGCGCATTTTCCCGCTGATCCTTTCCTGGCTCTCTTTCTGGTTGCTTTACAGTATTGTGCCGACTACGCGCGTACCCAATCGTGATGCCGTTGTCGGCGCATTTGTCGCTGCGGTGCTGTTCGAAGCAGGAAAGAAAGGTTTCGCGCTTTATATCACCATGTTTCCGTCTTATCAGCTCATTTATGGCGTGCTGGCGGTGATCCCGATTTTATTTGTCTGGGTATACTGGACCTGGTGTATCGTCTTGCTTGGCGCGGAAATAACTGTCACTCTCGGGGAATACCGCAAACTCAAACAAGCCGCAGAACAAGAAGAAGCAGACCAACCATGATTGCACTCATTCAGCGCGTAACCCGTGCCAGCGTCACCGTGGAGGGAGAGGTGACGGGTGAAATTGGCAACGGACTTTTAATCTTATTAGGTGTCGAAAAGGATGACGACGAGCAGAAAGCGAATCGCTTATGCGAGCGCGTACTGGGCTACCGTATTTTTAGCGATGCTGACGGCAAGATGAACTTAAACGTGCAGCAGGTGGGCGGAAGCGTGCTGGTGGTATCGCAGTTTACGCTGGCGGCCGATACGGAACGCGGCATGCGTCCCGGGTTCTCCAAAGGGGCAACGCCGGAACGTGCTGAGGCGCTGTACGATTATTTCGTCGGGCGCTGCCGCCAGCAGGAAATGAACACGCAAACCGGACGCTTCGCTGCGGATATGCAGGTTGCGCTGGTCAACGATGGTCCCGTGACGTTCTGGCTTCAGGTATGAATCAGCTTCCGGCGTGGCCGCGGGTAACAAGAGAGAGTACGGCTATGTATCACCTTCGTGTACCGCAAACAGAAGAAGAATTAGAGCGTTACTATCAGTTTCGCTGGGAAATGCTGCGTAAACCGCTGCATCAGCCAAAAGGTTCCGAACGTGACGCCTGGGACGCGATGGCGCATCATCAGATGGTCGTGGATGAAGACGGTAACTTGGTTGCCGTGGGACGGTTGTACATTAATGCCGATAACGAAGCCTCTATCCGCTTTATGGCCGTTGATCCCGCAGTACAGGAAAAAGGACTGGGGACGCTGATGGCGATGACGCTGGAGTCGGTGGCGCGTCAGGAGGGCGTTAAGCGAGTGACCTGTAGCGCTCGAGAGGACGCGGTCGACTTCTTCGCCAAGCTGGGCTTTGTGAATCAGGGCGAAATTACCACGCCGCAAACCACGCCAGTACGCCATTTTTTGATGATTAAGCCTGTCGCTTCGCTCGATGACATATTGCATCGCGGCGACTGGTGCGGACAGCTACAGCAGGCCTGGTATGAACATATCCCGCTAAGCGAGAAAATGGGCGTACGTATTCAGCAGTACACCGGGCAAAAATTCATTACCACCATGCCGGAGACGGGCAATCAAAACCCGCACCACACGCTGTTCGCCGGAAGTCTGTTTTCGCTGGCGACACTCACCGGTTGGGGGCTTATCTGGCTGATGCTGCGTGAGCGCCACCTCGGCGGCACCATTATTCTTGCCGACGCCCATATTCGCTACAGCAAGCCCATCAGCGGCAGACCCAGCGCGGTAGCCGATCTCGGCTCACTGAGCGGCGATCTCGACCGACTGGCGCGAGGTAAAAAAGCGCGCGTCCAGCTGCAGGTCGAACTGTTGGGCGATGAAACAACCGGCGCGATATTTGAAGGCATTTATATCGTCCTGCCCGCAAAGCCCTTCGGTCCCTATGAAGAAGGTGGGAACGAGGAGGAGTAGGCTGCCTTCTGCTGTCCAATGCGCCAGGCGATATCCTGCATTGCGCTGCGCGCGGCCTGGCTTACTCCGCCAAGCTGGAAGAATCCATGAATAACGCCTAGGTAACGCTGGCAGGTGCAATCTACGCCCTGTGCCGTAAGGCGGTCATACAGCGCTTCGTCTTCATCGCACAGTGGATCGTACTCTGCGCTAATAATGTGAGTGGGCGGCAGGCCATTGAAATCCTCTCTCCACAAAGGGCTGGCTTCGGGGTGCTGGCGGTCGGTGTGTGATAAATACATCTCATAGCCGGTAAGTAATGTGTCACGCGTGATGAGGTAATCCAGCCCATTGCGGGTATAGCTTTCAAAATGCGCCGTGGCGTCGAGCATAGGGTAAATGAGTAACAACTGCGCAGGCAGCCAGCGTTTCGCCGCTTTCAGGCGCATCGCGGTTACCAGCGCCAACTGCCCACCCGCGCTGTCTCCGGCAAGCGTAATGCGCTGTCGGTCGATGCCAAATCGCTCGTGGTAGGTCCAGACAAGATTTGCCCCTTTTTCAGCATCGTCATGCGCCGCCGGGAAAGTATGCTCTGGCGCGAGACGGTACTGGACGGCGATTACCCGGCAGTTGCTGCGGTAAGCCAACTGGCGTAGTTGCTTATCGTGGGTGGCAAATCCTCCGCTGACAAAACAGCCGCCGTGATAATAGATCACACAGGGCAGCGCGCCTGATGCGTGACGGGGAGAAACCACCCGAAACGTTATTTCTTCGAGTACACACACTTCCACTTCGACACGACTTTCCGTGTCGCCGGCGAGCACCGTACTGGCGACATAGCCCGCCCTCCTGTCATCAATACGCTGACCGCGAACAGAGGGGCGTCCCGCGGCGATAAAGTCTCCAACCAACTTTGCAATGCCCTTTTCCAGCGCCATATTCCTCACCCTTTATCTGTATGAATACACAGTGTTATAGCCTGGATAGGGGCGAAATAAAATGACGAATTTTACCGTGATAGCGATTCTGGAAAGCGCCTCGCAAAAGTGAAAGTCACGTCTGAAAGCGCTTTTTTCTCTGCCGCCACGGGTGTATGTTGTGCGAAAAATAGCTGCAAACGATATGCCGGAGAGATATATGAGTATGATGGTTGGAATGGTTATGGGCAGGGTTTTACTCGACCTGCCAGACGATGTGATCAAGCGTCTTGATGATCTCAAAAAGCAGCGCAACCTACCGCGTGCTGAGCTATTACGCGAAGCAGTAGAACAATACCTTGAAAGACAAGGTCTGGCAGAAAATACCCTTTCTAACGCGTCAGGACTGTGGCAGGGCTGCGAAGAAGACGGTATCGAATACGAAAGGAAATTGCGCGAGGAATGGTGATGCCGCAAGGGTCTGTATTATTTGATACCCATAGATCGATTTGTTTAGCGGTCGTCGTGAGGCGAAACAGGCGCTTGAAACGTATCCCCCACAAAATGCGATTAGCCTTATCACATGGATGGAAGTAATAATCGGTGCGAAGAAATATCATCAGGAAAACCGCACGCGTATAGCTTTAAGCGTCTTCAATGTGATTGGCGTTACACAGGATATCGCAGAACGCAGCGTCAGCCTGAGGCAGGAGTATGGTATGAAACTGCCGAATGCGATCATCCTGGCAACCGCCCAAATCCATCGCTGTCAGCTTGTGACGCGTAATACAAAAGACTTTGCCGGGACACCGGGTGATCACGCCATATCACTTGTAGACCGGATGACGGGGCCATCCGGTCCAGGTAAGCTTTACTCCCCTTCACCCGGGAACAGGAACGGGTTGATAGAACTACGGGCAAAGCCCTCCTGCTCCATTTTGGCGTCCAGAATCAACGAGGCAAGATCGTCAGCCACCGCTTCGACTTTCGGGTCTTTTTCCTGATAGAGAATCTTCAGGTAGGTTCCGCAGTCGCCGCAGCTTTCGGCTTTGATTGCCGCCTGCTCATTTTCCAGCGACCAGTAGTGCAAATCGCGGCTCTGCTCGCAGTTGCTGCATTTCACGCGCACCACGTGCCATTCGGTTTCACACAGGTTGCAGTGCAGATAGCGCAGCCCCTGCGTGGTGCCAATTTGCACAATGCTGGAGACCGGCATTGAGCCGCACACCGGGCAATACTGGCGCTGTTCGCCGTATTCGGCGCGGGCTTTGCCCGGGATCAGGTTAGCCATCTGTGCCCAGTAAAGCGACAACGCAGCCCAGATAAACGGCGCTTTGTCGCTGCTTACAGAGGCAAAATCCGCAGCGAACAGCGCGCTCGCCATCTGTTCCAGCTCTTGTTCGGAGGCTTTTTCCAGGTTTTCGATCACCGCCAGCGCCGGGCCGCTCATTTCGGGCTTCAGCTCCGCAATCAGCGAATGCAGCAGCGTTTGCCAGTGTTTATCGCGCGGCAGAACGTGAATATCCAGCGGTGGTTTGCCCTGTTCGTTCGCGTCTTTAATGCGTGCGGTCAGGTCTATCTGAAGCGGGTGATCGTACAGCACCACTTCCTGCGCGTGGGCGATCAGCGCAGCAAAGCGCAGGTAATCGCCCAGCGGGTTGTTCTCTGCCAGTTCGCGCAGGCGTTCGGCGCGACGGTTATATAAATTTTTGAGCCGGGGAAATAATAACGGTGGGATCATATCCGTCGCGCGCTTCTCGCTTTTTTCCAGCTCATCTTGCGGGATGATACGAATGCTCATTGAGTGCTTCCTGGTTGGGCGGATCGGTGGTCTGTCATCCGCTCTTGATTTGGCGCCTGCCACGCGCCCGCTCTGGTGAATATCAGTAATGATAACCGCAATCGGTCTGCGGGATATACCGGTGACATCGCAATGTGTGCGGTACGATACCCGATCTTAACGGAGCAGACTATTCACCGTTCGGATTAGCTGGCGGAGCCTGACACGAAATAGCGCCGGAAACAATGTTCCCGGCGCCAGAGTCATTGGGATGGATAATCAGCGGGTCAGGACGATGATTTGTCCTGCTTTTCACGCACTTCGCGGTACCAGCGTGGGTGATGTTTCTTCGCCCACGAGCGGGTAACCCAGCCTTCAACCATAGCCGTAATCGTGCCTTTCACCCACAGCGCAGCGTAAATATGCACCATAATCACCACGATCAGCGCGACGGCGGCAAAGGAGTGCAACATCAGCGCAAAGCGGATCACCGGAATGGAAAACGCCGGGGCAAAGTACGGACGCCAGATGATCACGCCGCTCACCAGCAGCAGCACCAGGAAGATAATCGCCGCCCAGAACACGCATTTCTGGCCGAAGTTATACCGTCCGGTGTCGCCAACCTCGTCGTTGACGATAATCTTGCGGATGTTCTTCGCCCAGAAAATATCGTCCCGATTGATCAGGTTGTGATGCCAGTAACGGAAGAACATGATGATGAACGAGGCGAACATGATCACGCCCACGAACGGGTGCAGAATGCGCGCCAGCTGCGGCGTGCCGAGAATCTGCATCAGCCAGTTGAAGGACGGGAAGAAAAAGCCCAGTCCACTCACCGCCGCCAGCACGAAGCAGAAGGCGGTGACCCAGTGGTTGATGCGTTCCGGCGCGGTGTAGCGCACGATGGTGTCACGACGTTTCATTTGCGCACCTCGTCTTTCTCTTCATGCAGGTTGTCATCTTCTTCCTCCGCACGGTTCGGACCGACCCCGACGTAGTGGAAGACGCTGGCCGCAAAGGTCGCTGCAAAGCCGACCGCTGCAAGAGGTTTCCAGATCCCTTTCCAGAACTTCACGGTGGCGCTGATTTCCGGGTTTTCCGGCAGGCCGTGGTACAGATTCGGCTTGTCGGCATGGTGCAGAACGTACATCACGTGCGTACCGCCGACGCCTGCCGGATCGTACAGGCCTGCGTTGTCGTAACCGCGAGTTTTCAGCTCGGCGACGCGCTCGCCCGCCAGCGTTTTCATATCCTCTTTTGAGCCAAAGTGGATAGCGCCGGTTGGGCAGGTTTTCACGCAGGCTGGTTCCTGGCCGACGTTGACGCGGTCGACGCACAGCGTACATTTATACACGCGGTTGTCTTCCGGATTCAGACGCGGCACGTCGAACGGGCATCCGGCGATGCAGTAGCCGCATCCGATGCACTGTTCAGACTGGAAGTCGACAATGCCGTTAGCATACTGAATGATCGCCCCTTCCGCCGGGCACGCCTTCAGGCAGCCCGGATCGGCACAGTGCATGCAGCCGTCCTTGCGGATCAGCCATTCCAGTTTGTCGTTCTGTTCCACTTCCGAGAAGCGCATCACCGTCCATGATTTGGCGGTCAAATCCGCCGGGTTATCGTAAACCCCGACGTTGCTGCCGATTTCATCACGAATGTCATTCCACTCCGAACAGGCCACCTGGCAGGCTTTACAGCCGATACAGGTGGTTACGTCGATAAGCTTCGCCACTTCTTGCTGGTGATCCCGCGCCTGGGGCGCGGGGGTGAAACCGTTAGTCGCGGAACGACGAATGATGTCTTGCGATTGATAAGCCATAAGTCGTCTCCGTTATACCTTTTCCACATTCACCAGGAAGGACTTAAACTCCGGCGTCTGCGTGTTCGCATCACCAACGAATGGCGTTAACGTATTGGCGATAAACCCTTTTTTCGCCACGCCCTCGTAGCCCCAGTGAATCGGAATACCGATGGTATCGATATCCTTGCCGTCAGCTTTCAACGTGCGGATACGCTTGGTCACTACCGCCTTAGCCTTAATGTAACCGCGGTTAGAGGAGACTTTCACCGTATCGCCGTGGGCAATGCCCAGCTTGTTCGCCAGCTTCTCGCCAATTTCCACAAACTGTTCCGGCTGGGCGATAGCGTTAAGCAACGCGTGCTTGGTCCAGTAGTGGAAGTGCTCGGTCAGACGGTAAGTGGTGCCGACATACGGGAACTTATCGGCTTTACCCAGCGCTTCGGCGTCGCTCTTAAAGATGCGGGCGGCAGGGTTAGAGATCACGTTCGGGTGCAGCGGGTTGGTGCCCAGCGGTGTTTCAAACGGCTCATAGTGTTCCGGGAACGGACCTTCCGCCATCTTATCGACAGCAAACAGGCGCCCCATCCCTTCCGGCTGCATGATAAACGGCCCGACATCGCTACCCGGTGCGGCGGCGCTGTAGTCCGGAATGTCCATCCCGCTCCATTTCGTCCCATCCCATTTCAGGATTTGACGTTTCGGATCCCACGGGTTGCCCTGTGGATCAGCGGAGGCGCGGTTATACAAAATACGACGGTTAAGCGGCCATGCCCACGCCCAGCCCAGCGTATTGCCGAGGCCTGACGGATCGGCGTTATCGCGACGCGCCATCATGTTACCTTCCGGTGTCCAGCTACCGGCAAAAATCCAACAGCCGCTGGCGGTGGTACCATCGTCACGTAACTGGGCGAACGAACTGAGCTGCTGGCCTTTCTTGACGATCACCGCGCCCGTTGCCGGGTCGACGATATCCGCCAGCGCTTTACCGTTACTTTCCTGCGCCACTTCTTCCGAATCTGGCTCATCCGGTTTGGTGTAGTTCCAGGTCATGTTCAGCACCTGTTCCGGGTTGGCGCCGCCCTGTTCGGCGTACATCTTGCGCATACGCAAGAAAATACCCGCCAGAATTTCACCGTCGGTACGGGCTATTCCCGGTGCGTCGGCACCTTTCCAGTGCCACTGCAACCAGCGACCGGAGTTAACGATAGACCCGTTTTCCTCCGCAAAGCAGGTGGACGGCAAGCGGAACACTTCGGTCTGAATTGTCGACGGATCGACATCGTTCGACTCGCCGTGGTTCTGCCAGAAGGTTGAGGTCTCGGTGTTGAGCGGATCAATGGTCACCAGGAACTTCAGTTTCGACAGGGACGCGATCACTTTGTTTTTGTTCGGGAATGACGCCACCGGGTTAAAGCCCTGGCAGATATAGCCATTGACCTTGCCCTCGTTCATCATCTCGAAGTACTGCAGCACGTCGTACCCTTTGTCCCACTTCGGCAGCCAGTCAAAGCCCCAGCTGTTTTCCGCCGTTGCTTTGTCGCCAAAGAAGGACTTCATCAGCGAGACAAAGAATTTCGGATAATTGCCCCAGTAGTTGACCTGGCCTTCCAGCAACGGCTTCGGCGTATTGGCGGTAAGGTAGGTTTGCAGGTCGGTCTGCTTCTCGTTCGGCAGGGTCAGGTAACCCGGCAGGCTTTGCGACAGCAGGCCCAGGTCGGTCAGCCCCTGAATGTTAGAGTGACCGCGCAGGGCGTTAACGCCGCCGCCCGCCATCCCCATGTTGCCGAGCAGCAGTTGGATCATCGCCATGGTGCGGATGTTTTGCGCGCCGATGGAATGCTGCGTCCAGCCGAGGGCATACAGGAACGACGCGGTTTTGTCTTTCGCACTGGTTTCCGCGATGTACTCACACACCTTCAGGAAGTCGGCTTTCGGTGTGCCGCAGATATTTTCGACAACGTCCGGCGTATAGCGGGAAACGTGCTGTTTCAGCAGGTTCCAGACGCAGCGCGGGTGCTGCAGGGTGGTGTCGCGTTTCGCAAAGCCGTTTTCGTCCAGCTCGTAGTTCCAGCTGGTTTTGTCGTATTTGCGTTGCTCCGCGTCGTAGCCGGTGAACAGGCCATCGTCGAAGCCAAAGTCTTCACGCACGATCAGGCTGGCGTTGGTGTAAGCTTCGGTGTATTCGCGGTTGTATTTTTCGTTTGTCAGCAGGTACAGCATCACGCCTGACAGGAAAGCAATGTCAGTACCGGAACGAATCGGCGCATAGAAGTCGGCCACCGACGCGGTACGCGTAAAACGCGGATCGATCACAATCAGCTTCGCGCCGTTGCGAATTTTCGCTTCCATCGCCCAGCGGAACCCGACCGGGTGCGCTTCAGCGGCGTTACCGCCCATTACCACGACGAGGTTGGCGTTCTTAATGTCGACCCAGTGGTTGGTCATCGCACCGCGACCAAATGTTGGAGCAAGACTTGCTACCGTTGGTCCGTGTCAGACACGCGCCTGGTTGTCGACCGCGAGCATACCCAGCGCGCGGGAGAATTTTTGCGTTAAATAGCCGGTTTCGTTACTGGAGGCTGAAGCACACAGCATGCCGGTCGACAGCCAGCGGTTGACGGTCACGCCTTCAGCGTTCTGCGCAACGTAGTTGGCGTCGCGGTCTTCTTTCATCAGCTTCGCGATGCGGTCAAACGCCTCGTCCCAACTGATCTTCTGCCATTTATCGGAGCCTGGCGCGCGGTATTCCGGGTACTTCAGGCGGCTTTCGGAGTGGATGAAGTCCACAAGACCGGCCCCTTTCGGGCAGAGTGCGCCGCGGTTTACCGGATGGTCCGGATCGCCTTCAATATGGAAGATAGATGCTTTGGCGTTTTTCGCCCCGTCGCCGAGGCTGTACATTAACAGCCCGCAGCCAACGGAACAGTAAGTGCAGGTATTACGGGTTTCGCGGGTGCGCAGCAGTTTGTATTGCCGTGTTTCCGCTAGCGCTACGCCGGGCGCGAAGCCCAGTGCCGCCGCCGTGGTGCCTGCCATACCGCCAGCGCAGATCTTAAAGAACTGCCTTCTGCTGACCTGCATGGTTTGCTCCTTGTTTCGACATTGTCACTTCTCATTCACATTCAGTCTGAATGCTCAGGGAGTGGTTGTTATTTTTCTTTGCGGAGAGGACCGCAAAGGTCCAGAATTGGGTCAATTTCCCCTTGTCCCGGTGGGGTTTGTGACAGAATACCACAATGTTGGTACGTCTGTTCTTATACGGTTAAAAGAAAGTGAATAAGATACATCCAGAAGAAGTCGAATATGTGACAAATGTCACGGGTTATCGCGAGGTTAGCCTCTGGACGCGCGAGGATTTGCAACATCCTCAGCGGGATGAGGTCGCGGAAGAAGTCCCGGTTGCGCTGGTCTATAACGGCATTTCGCACGTTGTGATGATGGCGTCGCCGAAAGATCTTACGCATTTCGCCGTTGGCTTTTCCCTTTCTGAGGGAATCATCGCCAGCCCGCAGGATATTTTTGGTATGGATGTCGTGCCGTCCTGTAACGGGCTTGAGGTGCGGATTGAGCTTTCCAGCCGCCGCTTTATGGGGTTGAAAGAACGTCGCCGCGCGCTGGCTGGACGGACTGGCTGTGGCGTCTGCGGCGTGGAACAGCTTAACGACATTGGTAAACCGGTGCAGCCGCTGCCATTCACCCAGACGTTTCATCTCGCCAGTCTCGACCCGGCTTTACAGCATCTGAAGGACTTTCAGCCCATCGGAAAACTGACCGGATGCACCCATGCCGCAGCCTGGGTTATGCCTTGTGGCGAACTGGCGGGGGGTCATGAAGATGTGGGACGTCATGTGGCGCTGGATAAACTGCTCGGGCGCCGTGCCGGGGAAGGAAAAGCCTGGGAACAGGGGGCGGCGCTGGTATCCAGTCGCGCCAGCTATGAGATGGTGCAGAAATCGGCGATGTGCGGCGTTGAAATCTTATTTGCGCTCTCAGCCGCCACTACATTAGCGGTGGAAGTAGCCGAGCGCTGCAACCTGACGCTGGTGGGCTTTTGTAAGCCGGGCAGGGCGACCGTTTATACGCACCCGCAGCGGTTAATTGCCGGATAACACATTCAGTTTATTTGAATTAGATTGGCAAATCCTTCCGCTTTCAGTTGTCTGAGTAACGGCCTATTATTTATCACATCAAGGCACAGTGCCTTACTCAAACAACCAAGTGAAAGGGTTTATATCATGAAAAGCATCAAAACTTTTGTCGCAGTAATAGCTCTCGCTACGTCCTTCGGTACTTTCGCCGCGCAGTCCGTGACCGCAACCGGCTCGACGCTGGAAAGCGCGGAAGCGAAAATCGCCGCTCAGGCTGAACAAGCTGGCGCCAGCGCCTACAAAATTACCCAGGCTTATACCGGTAACCGTGTGCACATGACTGCTGAATTGCTGAAATAAGCCTTGCCGGACGGCGGCGCAGTTCAACTGCGCCATCCGGTAATTAGTGCACTCCCGCCATTCTCAAGAGCGCCGTCACCACCGCCGCAGCGATAATCACCACAATCAGCGGCATTTTCCGCCAGGCGAGAAATACCGCGAAAGCCACGCCCAACACGCGCGCCATACCCGCAAAGTGTTCGCCTTCGTAGAAGGTGGTCGCCAGCGCAACGGAAAACAGCAATACCGTCGCGGCATCGGAAAGCAGCGCCTGCGAGCGCTCGGAAAGCGCCAGACGACTCCCCAGCTTTGCGCCGCCGAGGCGCATCAGGTAAGTACCCGCCGATAAAATTGCGATGCCGAGGATAAACAGCGTCATGTTGCCCATTATTTTTTCCTCGTCAGTAAGCCAAGCAGGGAAAGCAGCACCGGCAGCCCGACCGGCGCAAAAGGCACGGCAGCAAGCGACACGGCGGCGCCGCTCAGGCTGCGAATTAAAGTAGTACGGTTTTTGAAAGCAGGTACCACAAGCGCGAGCAGGATCGCCGGGAACACGGCGTCGAGACCGATGGTTTCCGGCGCGGGCAGCAACTGTCCCACCACCGTACCCAGCAGGGTACCTACCGGCCAGAGAATGGCAACGCCCAGACCGCAAAGCCAGTAAGCGGCTTTACGCTGCTCCGGCGTTTTCTGCGACAGGCCAAACACCACGCTCTCATCGTTCATAATGTGGCAGCCCAAAAAGCTGGCGGCGCGGGTGCCGACCAGATCGCGCACCGTCACGCCGAAAGGTACGTGGCGGGCGTTAACCAGTAAACCGGCTGCCGCTGCCGCTAACGGGTTTCCGCCGCTGGCGACAATGCCGATGAACATGAATTCTGACGCGCCGGCCAGTACAAAAATCGAGAGCACAAACGGTACCCAGACCGGGAAACCGTAGGCCATCGCCAGCGAGCCGTAGGACATGCCCACTACGCCGACGGCCAGGCATACCAGAAATATCGCTTTTATCGTGTCTGCTTTCAGACTGGAAAAGAGGTGTTTCATCCATTTTAGCCATATCGAACGAGTTTCCATTATAATGAACGGAACATGATCGATTTACAAGACGAACGAATCGTTCGTTATAAAAAACGCGGAGACGTGAATGACACAGCCCATCAGCGTGATTGCTAAAAGTCTGGTACGCGAACGTCAGCGGACAGGACTGTCGCTGGCGGAAATCGCCCGCCGGGCAGGCATCGCCAAATCCACACTTTCACAGCTGGAAGCGGGAAACGGTAATCCTAGCCTGGAAACGCTCTGGTCGCTCTGTGTGGCGCTGGATATCCCCTTTGCGCGGCTGCTGGAACCGCAGGTGCAAAAAACGCAGGTGATTCGGCGGGGCGAAGGGACAAAAGTGGTGGCGGAGCAGGCGCACTATCAGGCCATTTTGCTGGCTGCGTGCCCCCCTGGCGCACGTCGCGATATCTATTTACTGCTGACCCAGCCGGGAGCCGACCGCGTTTCACAGCCCCATCCGCCCGGGTCGATAGAGCATATCATCGTGACGCAGGGAAAAGCGCTGGTTGGTCTGACCGACGCGCCGGAAGAATTAGGTGTGGGTGACTATATTTGTTACCCCGCCGATCGGGAACATATATTTAAGGCGCTGGCACCGGATACGCAGGCAATTCTGGTCGCCGAACAAAATTAAGATTATTTCGATTAATTCGAGCGTGGTGTAATAACGTCACGCTCAATGATTAATTAAAATTATATTTTCATTAAATCTATATTTATAACTTTTTACGATATTTCGTTTATTTCCCCGCTTTTGTTAGATTCCTCACGAACTGTGTATTTGCTGCATTTACACCAATAAATCAGAATGCTAATAATTATTAGCCTGTGAAAGCACCCGCAATCGCTGTTTAATCATTCATGGGTTCAATTGCTGGTGTCAATATATATAAAAATAAAATTGTTCTTATCTCATTATTCACCACGCGTATTCCTACAGGAAAACGCTGATCATTCTTTATTTCAAGGAAAGCGAATAAATGAAGAAATCGACGTTATCTTTAGCAATCGGATTATTATTAGTGGCAAATACCGGTTTTGCTAAAACAGCGCAATTGACTCTGGAACAACGGCTTGAGCAATTAGAGGCCCGACTGGCGGCGGCGGAAAACCGGGCGGCCCAGGCGGAAAGCCAGGTACAACAATTACAGGTCCAGCAGGCTGCGGAGATCCGCGAAATCAAAGCCGCTCAGGGCAACACTCCGGTTAACGGACAGACACCGACGGAAGAAACGCAGAAAAACGCCGCGACGCCAAATCTGCAGCTCTCCGGCTACGGCGATTTGAAAATCTACGGCGATGTGGAATTCAACATGGATGCCGAAAGCAAACATGGCCTGCTGGCGATGACCAATGCCAATATGGATCCTGACACAACGAATGAACAATGGGATCTGAATGGCCGTATCCTGCTGGGTTTTGACGGGATGCGGAAGCTGGATAACGGCTATTTCGCTGGCTTCTCGGCGCAGCCGTTAGGGGACATGTCCGGCACGGTGGACATTGATGACGCGGTCTTCTTCTTCGGCAAGGAAAACGACTGGAAGGTGAAAGTCGGGCGTTTCGAAGCCTACGATATGTTCCCGCTGAATCAGGATACGTTTGTCGAACATTCCGGCAATACCGCTAACGATCTGTACGACGACGGCAGCGGCTATATCTACATGATGAAAGAAGGGCGCGGACGTTCCGACGCGGGCGGTAACTTCCTTGTCAGCAAGCAAATCGATAACTGGTATTTCGAACTCAACACCCTGCTGGAAGACGGTACCGCGCTGTTTAATGAGGGTGACTACCATGGTCGTGAGATGGATCAACAGAAAAACGTTGCCTATCTGCGCCCGGTTATCGCGTGGTCAAAAGATGAGTTCTCGGTGGCCGCGGCGATGGAATCGAACGTGGTCAATAACGCCTACGGCTACACCGACGCACAGGGCGACTTTGTCGATCAGTCCGACCGCACCGGCTATGGCTTAACCATGACCTGGGACGGCTTAAAGACCGATCCGGACAACGGTGTGGTGCTTAACGTCAACACCGCGTATCTGGATGCCAGCAGTGAAAAAGACTTTACCGCCGGGGTGAACGCCCTGTGGAAGCGCTTTGAGCTGGGGTATATTTACGCGCATAACAAGATTGATGAATATTCAGGTGTCGTCTGCGACGATGATTGCTGGATTAACGATGAAGGCACCTATGACATTCATACTATTCATGCGTCCTATCAGTTCGCCAACGTGATGGATATGGAGAACTTCAATATCTACCTCGGTACCTATTATTCCATCATGAACAGCGACGGCGATGACGTTCACGGCGACGATTCCGACGACCGCTACGGCGCCCGCGTTCGCTTCAAATATTACTTCTGATGCAAAAAAAGGCCCGGTATTCACCGGGCCTGGACTCACTGGCGCTTACGCCAGATAAAACACTTCCTTCAATTCCGCGCTGACCGGGCTGTTGTCCGGGTTTGCGGGCATCACGTCGCGCATATGTTTCCACCAGCGCTGACACACGTCAGTATTCGCGACCGCGTTCCAGCGCTCTTCGGACTCAATCTCCACGGTGGCGAACAGCAGGTTGCGCGCTTCGTCGAGATAGATCGCATAGTGATGCGCGCCGTGCGCTTTTAGCACCGCTTCCAGCTCCGGCCAGATGGGGTTATGGCGGCGCTGATACTCTTCGTGCGCGTCGCCGTTAACCTGCATCACGAATGCTTTGCGGATCATAACGCCTCCAGGTATAGCTCGCGGACTTCATCGCGGCTGGCAGTGCGCGGGTTGCATGGCGCGCATGGGTCAGCCAGCGCTTTATCCAGCCAGCCTTCGATGTCCTCTTTGGTTACGCCGAGTGCGCTGAACCCTTCCGGAATACCCACGCGTTTGCTCAGGGCGCGGATCGCATTAATCGCTTCCATACTTGCCGCTTCATCGCTCATGCTGCGGGTATCCACCCCCATCGCTCCGGCGATGCGGGCAAAACGTGCGACGGCGTTCGGGCGGTTAAAGTTTTCAATGATCGGCAGCAGGATGGCGTTGCAAACGCCGTGCGGCAGGTTGTGAGTCGCGCCCGGCTGATGCGCCAGCGCATGAACCAGCCCCAGGCCGGCGCTGTTGAATGCCATCCCCGCCAGATACTGACCGAACGCCATCTGCTCACGGGCTTCCATGTTGTGGCCATCATCCACGGCTTTCGGCAGCCACTGGTTGATCAGACGGATAGCTTCCAGCGCGTTAGCGTCGGTTAGCGGGTGCGCGCCAACGGAAACGTAGGCTTCCACCGCGTGGGTCAGGGCATCCATACCGGTCGCCGCGGTGACGGACGCCGGAATATCCAGCATCACGCTGGCATCGTCTACCGCAATATCCGGAATGATATTCGGGTCGATGATCACTTCTTTTACCTGACGTTCGGCGTCAATAATCACCGCGTTGCTGGTCATCTCAGCCGCTGTCCCGGCGGTGGTGTTGATCGCGACCAGCGGTACGCCCGGGTTCTTCACTTTGCCCACGCCGGAATAGGACGTGGATGGCGCCGGGTTAGCGGTAAGGATTTTCACCGCTTTGGCGGTATCGATTGGGCTGCCGCCGCCAAATGCGATGATGTAGTCGCAGTTCGCCTCCTGATACGCCGCGTAACCCTTTTGCACCAGCGCTTCGGTTGGATTCGGGAACACCTCGTCAAACAGGTGATACGACATCTGGTGCGCATCCAGCGCGGTGAACAGGCTATCGAGTAGCCCAAGCTTCACCAATTGACCGTCGGTGACGATCAGCGCTTTTCCCCACTGCTTGTTCGCAACCAGATTCACCATATCGCCAATCGCCCCTGCGCCGTGCAGGCTGATTTTGGGAAGTGCCAGCATAAAGCTCATGTTATTCTCCTTAATTACGATGAAATTATGTCCGGCGGCGCTGCGCTTGCATGGCGCCGGAACCGCCAGGGATAGGGATGCCGCTCAGTACCCCACAGGCTGCCACGGCCTGCCACTCAAAACCGTTAGCCACATCGACATATGCAACAGCGAAACGGGAGATCCACATATTGCCGCTCTGGTTAGGTTTCAGCGCGGCAACGGTGAGCGGGGCGCGATGTTGCGATTAATACAGTTCTAATGCGCTGGCGAGCGGGGTGACGCCGAAACGTTTACCCAGCGCGATCAGTTCTTCACGGCTGATGGTTTGCTTCATGCCGCCCATCGACAACACTTTGACTAACACTTCGGCGGACTTCTCTGCGGTGTCGATCAGGCCGAACGCTTCATCCAGCGTCGGGCCGCTGCCAAACACGCCGTGGAACGGCCACAGGACCAGCGAATGTTTTTGCATTTCCTGTGCGGTGGCCTGGCCGATGTCGTCGGTGCCCGGCACCATCCACGGCAGAATGCCGACGCCGTCCGGGAACACCACCAGACACTCGGTACTGCCTTCCCACAGCTTGCGGGTGATGAGATCGGTGCTGTTTTCCAGCACGTAGGTCAGGGCGATCAGGTTGGTCGCGTGGCAGTGCATGATCACACGATCTTTGCCATGGGTCGCGTTGATGCGCTCGCAGTGGGAGAGGAAGTGCGCCGGCAGTTCAGAGGTCGGCACCGCCTCGTGGGTCAGTCCCCATAAAATGTGATAGCCCGCGCCGTCGCTATCGACTTTCACCACGCCTAAATTGGCTGCCGGGGCGAGCTGCACATTGCGGAAAAATTTACCGGAACCGGTCACGATAAACGGCGTGTTCGCCAACAGCGGCATTGGCTGGCTCAGGGCGATGTAACGTGGCGCGGCGTGGAAGTCTGCGCTGAACGGCGCAATATCCGCCTCGTCGAGACGCAGCGTCAGGTTGCCGCCGTTGCGCTCGTCCCAGCCTTTCAGCCAGGCATCGGAGGTGGCTTTGATCATCCCCTGAACAAACCAGGAATCGGTAATGTTTTGCATAATATAGTGTACCTGTCTCATTATTTGCCCGATGGCGCTGGGCCGATCGGGCCTACGATTTGTCTTAACGACGTTGACTGAGGATCGCTTTCTCGTATGCGCGTACGTTTTCCAGCCACTGGCTGCCGGCTGGCGTATCGTGACGCTGGCAGTACATTTCCCAAACCGCCTGCCACGGCAGTGATTTTTGTTCTTCCAGCAGCGCCAGACGCGCGGTGTAATCGCCGCTGGCTTCCAGCTGACGCAGTTGTTCTGTTGGCTCCAGCAACGCGCGCAGCAGTGCTTTTTTCATGTTGCGGGTGCCAATAACCCATGCCGCGATGCGGTTGATGGAGGCGTCGAAGAAATCGAGACCGATATGGACGCGGTCGAACAAATTGTGGCGTACGATCTCGCTGGCGATCGCCTGGGTCTCGTCGTCCAGCAGCACCACGTGGTCGCTGTCCCAGCGGACCGGGCGGCTGACGTGCAGCAGCAGGCGCGGCACGTAAAGCATTGCGGCAGAGATCTTGTCGGAAATCACTTCAGTTGGATGGAAGTGGCCTGCGTCCAGGCACAGCGCGGTCTGGCGGCTGGTGGCATAGCCCATATAAAATTCGTTGGAGCCGACGGTGTAGCTTTCCGCGCCGATGCCAAACAGTTTGCTTTCCACGGCGTCGATGTGATGCGCCGGATCGAGTTTCTCGCTGATCACCTCGTCCAGTGCGTCCAGCAGACGCTGGCGCGGCGCTAAGCGGTCAACGGTAATGTCTTTCATGCCGTCCGGGATCCAGATATTCATCACCGACGGCGTGCCCAGTTGTTCGCCAAAGTAAGCGGAAACGCGGCGGCTGGCCTTGCAGTGATCGATCCAGAACTGACGGGTTTTGTCGTCGGCATGGGAAAGGGTGAAGCCGTCCGCGCTCAACGGATGCGAGAAGCAGGACGGGTTAAAGTCCAGCCCGAGCTGGTTCGCTTTTGCCCATTCCACCCAGTTTTTAAAGTGTTCCGGTTTTATCTGGTCGCGGGAAACCGGGGTCTCCGACTCCAGATAAATGGCGTGCAGGTTCAGGCGCTTCGGCCCTGGGATCAGGCTCAGCGCTTGCTCAAGGTCGGCGCGAAGCTCCGTGGCGTTACGTGCTTTACCCGGGTAGTTGCCGGTGGCCTGAATGCCGCCGGTAAGCGATCCTTCCGGATTTTCAAAACCGGCTACGTCATCGCCCTGCCAGCAGTGCATGGATACCGGCAGACGATCGAGCTGGCGCAGCGCCTCCTCGACATCAATACCTACATCGGCGAAGCGTTGTTTCGCCAGTTCCCAGGCTTGTTCCAGTTGAGTGGTCATGCGCAAAGCTCCTTTGTCTGTCGTTTTGCGTGAAATTGCGCGACATAGCGGGCAATTTCACTGTCAGGATGAGGGGTAAAAGTCGTCAGGTTATAGTTGGCGGTGACCACCTGGCGGAAGTCATCGACGTTGCTCAGTTCATCTAAGGTCATCAGTTGAATGCCGATATTACCGAGCGTAGAGGCTTCGATCGGACCGGCCATCACGCGGATGCCGCAGGCGTCGGCGCAGAGTTGGTTAAGCAGGGCGTTCTGGCAGCCGCCGCCGACGATGTGTAACTGGGTGAAGGCCTCGCCGCGCAGGGCCGCCAGTTCTTCAAGCACATCGGCGTACAGCAGCGCCAGGCTGTCGAAAATGCAGCGCGCCAGTTCCGCGTCGCTGACCGGTACCGGTTGTCCGGATTCGCGGCAGGCCGCTTGTATTTCCGCGCACATGTCGTCCGGGTTGATAAAGCGATCGTCGTTAGGGTTGATCAGGAAGCGGCAGGCTTTTAACGTCTGCGTTTCGGCGATCAGTGCAGGGAGATCGCCGACCTGGCGTTCTTTCAGCACGCGCTGGAGCAGCCACAGCCCCATGATATTTTTCAGCACCCGGTAACGGCCTTCCGCGCCGCCTTCGTTGGTGATATTGGCCGCCAACGCCGCGTCGTTGGTGTACGGCGTACGGCTTTCAAAGCCCATTAACGACCAGGTTCCCGACGAGAGGTAGGCGCTATGGGTATCGGCCAGCGGAGAGGCGATCACCGCGCTGGCGGTGTCATGACTGGCGACGGCAACCACCGGAATTGCGTTCTTCTGCGGACAAATCCAGTAGCCAATGACATTGCCGGGATGCGTAGGGCGGCCAAACCAGGCTTTATCCGCGCCGGTCCAGGCCAGCAGGGTCTCATCCCAGTCGTCGCTGTTGATATTGACCAGTTGGGTGGTGGTGGCGTTGGTGTATTCCCAGTTCATTTCGCCGGTAAGACGATAGCTGAAGTAGTCAGGGATCAGCAGCGCGTGAGCCACTTGCGACACCAGTTCTGGCTGCTGTTCGACCAGCGCGCGCAGTTGGTAAAGCGTATTGAACGGCAGAAACTGGATCCCGCTACGCTGATAAATATCGCCTTTACCGATCTGCGCCTGCGCCAGCGGCATAATGCCGGTGGTGCGGCTGTCGCGGTAGGAGACCGGTAGCCCGACCCGCTGGCCCTGCTTATCCAGCAGGACATAGTCTACACCCCAGGTGTCGATGCCGATGCTGTCAATGCGGATGCCTTCATCGCAAACTTTCTCCAGCCCGAGGCGAATGGCGTCTTCAAGACTGTCGACGTCCCACGTATCAAAACCGTCCTGTTTTTGCAGACAGTTTACGAAGCGGTGGATTTCACGCAGCGTCAGGGTGCGATGTTCACTGTCATAGCGCGCCAGCATTACGCGTCCGCTGGATGCGCCGAGATCGACAGCGACACAATGGCGAAAAGTCATAGCGAGGTCCTTCTGAGTTTCATTGCGCTCAGTCTAAAAAACCTCGTCATGGCTCACCTTCTTGTTACTGACAGCCATAATTAGCCGCTGGCAAGAAAGCAAAGATGAACGTGATAGCGTTCACAGTTTCCTGTTATACCGCCCCGTTTTCCTGATGTGATGTCGACCGCATTTCCGGATCTTTCCCGCCTTTTCTTGAAAAATTGACGCTGTTTGCTCAGTTTCGTGTCGAAAATTTAAGGTGAGGTTGATAACCCTTAATTACTATTTTGCCATGTTCATTTCATCCGGAAGGGATCATCATGACCGTACTGCACAGCGTGGATTTTTTCCCATCAGGTAAAGCGCCTGTCGCCATTGAGCCCCGGCTGCCACAGTCTGCCTTTCCGGAGCATCACCATGATTTTCATGAAATTGTGATTGTGGAACATGGCACAGGCATCCATGTGTTTAACGGACAGCCGTATACCATTAGCGGCGGCACCGTCTGTTTTGTTCGCGATCACGATCGGCACTTATATGAACACACCGATAACCTTTGCCTGACCAATGTGCTCTACCGTTCGCCCGATGCGTTCCAGTTTTTGTCCGGGCTGGATCAACTGCTGCCCCAGGAACAGGATGGGGCGTACCCTTCGCACTGGCGGGTGAACCAAAGCGTGCTTCAACAGGTGCGCCACCTGGTGGCGCAGATGGAACAACGCGATGAAGAAATGGATCTCCCCGCGCTGGCGAACCGCGAAATTGTGTTTATGCAACTGCTGGTATTACTGCGCAGAAGCAGTCTGATGGAAGGGGCGGAAAATAACGACGCGCGACTGAATCAACTGATGGCGTGGCTGGAAGACCATTTCGCCGAAGAAGTATGCTGGGAGGCGCTGGCTGACCGGTTCTCGCTGTCGCTGCGTACTCTGCATCGTCAGCTTAAGCAGCACACCGGACTGACGCCCCAGCGCTATCTTAATCGTCTGCGTCTTATCAAAGCCCGCCACCTCCTGCGACACAGTGATGAAAGCGTAACGGACATCGCCTATCACTGCGGTTTCGGCGACAGTAACCACTTTTCGACGCTATTTCGTCGCGAGTTTAACTGGTCGCCACGCGATATCCGTCAGGGGCGCGATGCGTTACTTCAGTAACGCGAATGCAGTCACCGTTTTTTGCTGCGAGATTTGTTAGTAATGATGCAATGATGAGGCCGGATAGCGACGCGTTAGCGTTCTATCCGGCCTGCGTGTCACGCTTTTTGTAGGCCGGGTAAGGCGGTAACCGTCATCCGGCAGGGAAGACTTTGGTGGCGAATCAGTTAGTCCTGTTAAAAAAAGACTTTTTTGCCGGTGATGAACAGGCTGTCGCCGTCGCCGATCGCTATCCGCAGAGCGTGTTTGCTGAACATACCCATGAATTCTGTGAACTGGTAATGGTGTGGCGTGGTAACGGGCTGCACGTGCTCAATGATCGTCCGTACCGGATTACGCGTGGCGATCTGTTTTACATTCGCGCGGAAGACAAGCACTCCTACACCTCGGTTAATGACCTCGTGCTGCAGAATATTATCTATTGCCCGGAGCGGCTTAAGCTGAACCTTGCCTGGGAAAGCGCCATTCCCGGTTTCAACGGTACGCCAAGACAGCCGCACTGGCGATTGGGCAGCGCCGGAATGACCCAGGCGCGCCAGGTGATTAACCAGCTTGAGCATGAAAGTCATCAGCACGATCCGCTGGTTAATGACATGGCGGAACTGTTGTTCGGGCAACTGGTGATGACGTTGAAGCGTCACCGCTACGCTACCGACAACCTGCCAGCCACTTCCAGCGAAACCTTGCTTGATAAACTGATCACCGCGCTGGCGGGAAGCCTTGAGCGACCGTTCGCGCTGGATGCATTTTGCGATCGGGAAGGGTGTAGCGAGCGCGTGCTGCGCCAGCAGTTCCGCAATCAGACCGGTATGACCATCAACCAGTATCAGCGCCAGGTGCGCGTCTGCCATGCGCAATATTTGCTTCAGCACAGCCGCCTGATGATCAGTGAAATTTCGATGCAGTGCGGGTTTGAGGACAGTAACTATTTTTCGGTGGTGTTCACCCGGGAAACCGGGATGACGCCCAGTCAGTGGCGTCATCTCAGTACTCAAACCGATTAACTGGCCATTCCCAGACCAACGATATTGGCGGCAATAATGATGACCACACAACCCAGACTCAGGACGCCGACAGGACGACGTCCGGCGTTGTTCCACTCTTTCAGTACCAGTCCGACGATCCCGCCGCAGAGCACATAGAAGCTCATGTGCAGCATCCAGCTAATGTAGTCGTACTGCGCCGGAATGCGCGCGTGGCCCCAGGCGTAAAAGAAGAACTGTAAGTACCACATCAGACCGCCCAGCGCGGAGAGCAGTATGTTGGAGACGATCAGCGGTTTTGCCAGCGAGAAGTCGGCTTTTATCGACAGATCTTTTACTTTTGCCAGACGAATAAAGCAGAAGCCAAGGTTAACCAGCGCGCCGCCGCCCATAATCACCACATAGCTTGGCAGAGCGACATACAGCGGGTCGACACCCAGCGCGGCAGCCGCTTCGTGCATCGGTTTTGCAGCGTTCATCGCAAAGGACATCCCGGCAGAGAAGATGCCGCACATCACTGCCAGCAACAGGCCTTTTTTCAGATTGAAATCCTCGGCCTTGATGCCCATTTTACGCTCTTTAAGCTGACCGGCGCGGGTGACGATCGCGACGCCAATCAGGGCCACCAACACGCCCAGCAGCGTCATCCGCCCGCCTTCGGTGTTGATCAGCACATCAAAATTGCCGTTGATGATAGGCGTCATCAGCGTACCGACAATCAGCGTGATGCCAATCGCGATACCAATGCCCATCGACATGCCGAGATAGCGCATTGTCAGGCCATAGTTGATGTTGCCGATACCCCACATGGCGCCGAACAGGAACACGGGCAGCAGAGTAGAAAGATTGAAGGAGCTGAAATAGGCCCAGAAGTCAGGCAACAACATGGCGCTGATGGTCCAGGGCAGGATCAGCCAGGAGACTATGCCTCCCACCGACCACATGGTTTCCCATGACCACTGTTTAACTTGTTTGAACGGGGCATAGAAACAGGCTGCACTGGCCGCACCTATCAAATGCCAAAAGATACCCATCGTAATCGCGTTACTCATCACGTCATCCTCATTGTTTTTATCGTCGGTTTTACCCATCCGACGTCATGAGTTTAAAAAGTGCGCAGATACATAACCTTTTAACGGTTGCCGCAGTCACGGCGTTGATGGCAATCAGGACGTTAACTGAGTGATTTGGCTCACATATCAGGTAAAGTAAGAAAAAAAGATATCCCTACAAAAACTACGGCATTGATAATCATTTTCAATATCATTTAATTAACTATAATGAACCAACTGCTTACGCGGCATTAACACCCAGCCGCTCGACAATAATGGAGATGATTATGAGTTATACACTGCCATCCCTGCCGTACGCTTACGATGCACTGGAACCGCACTTCGATAAGCAGACGATGGAAATCCACCATACCAAACACCACCAGACTTACGTTAACAACGCTAACGCAGCGCTGGAAAGCCTGCCGGAACTGGCCGCGCTGCCGGTTGAAGAACTGATTACGAAGCTGGATCAGGTGCCTGCGGACAAGAAAACGGTTCTGCGTAACAACGCGGGCGGCCATGCTAACCACAGCCTGTTCTGGAAAGGCCTGAAAAAAGGCACCACCCTGCAGGGCGACCTGAAAGCCGCTATCGAGCGCGACTTCGGTTCCGTTGATAACTTCAAAGCGGAATTCGAGAAAGCCGCTGCCACCCGTTTCGGCTCCGGCTGGGCGTGGCTGGTGCTGCAAGGCGATAAACTGGCTGTTGTTTCTACCGCCAACCAGGACTCCCCGCTGATGGGTGAAGCGATTTCTGGCGCATCCGGCTTCCCGATCCTGGGTCTGGACGTGTGGGAGCACGCTTACTACCTGAAATTCCAGAACCGCCGTCCGGACTACATCAAAGAGTTCTGGAACGTGGTGAACTGGGACGAAGCTGCGGCGCGTTTCGCGGCTAAAAAATAATTTGTCTGTCGGATGGCGCGGTGACGCCATCCGGTACGCATCAGCAGGCCCGGTGAGCGAGAGCGCCGCCGGGCCTGTTTTTTTATCTGCCAAAAACGGTATCGATCGTCTGGCATTGTTGCGCATTCAGTTCTCCACCCGCGTTGCGCGACACGCCGGTGCAATAGCCAAACTTGCGCGATACCACTGTTTTAATGGTGGTGACAAAATCCTCGCCGATGGCGTAAATCGACATATAAACGCCGATCTTCTGCTGGATATCGCGCAGGGTGGCGAGGTCGCCCGCCCTGAATGCCTCGCGCGCGCTGACAAACAACTCCGGCATTACGTTGTTCAGCCCGGAAATAATCCCCGCACCGCCTGCCAGCAGGTTAGGAATGTAATATTCGTCATAACCGGACAGTACCGCGAAATCATCGCGTACCGCGCGCGTCGCCTGGATCATGCTGCGGGTATGCGACTGACAGTCGACGGTATCTTTAATACCGGCGAAGTTCGGGAATTCGCCGGCGAGGGTTGCGACCAGCTCCGGCGTTAAATCGCAGCCGGTACGCGCCGGAAAGTTATAGGCGAACCATTTGCCGCTGAGCTGTTGCCCAAGCTGGCGAAAATAGCGCAATAGCTGGGTTGGCGTCTGGCCGTAGTAATACGGCGGCAAAACCATCACCGCGTCATAGCCTGTGAGATACGCTTCCTTCGCCATCAGCAGCACGTCCTGCGTACAGGTTGAGGAGACGTTAGCAACCATTTTTAGCGTGCTCATGGCGCGCGCCTCACGAATCAATAACAGACGCTCTTCTAACGAGAAGGAGGCGAATTCCCCGATACTGCCCATCAGTAAAATGACGTCGATTCTGGCCTCTGTCAGGCGGCTCAGGTGTTGCTTAAGCCCGTTGAGATCGATCTTGCCGTCATTATCCATTGGCGTAATGGAGGGGCACCAGACGCCAGCAAACTGCGTTTGACCTGTCACGTTGTTGACTCCTTATTCTGAAATGGCGTTTCAAAAGACCGTTCATTGATAACATGTCTCTTACTGCATCATGTGAACCGTGCTCTCATTTTGCGCACCCGAGGTAAAATAATTGTGGTTAAATAGAGCAAATTTATCGGGGAGAGGGACCAGATGCGCTATCCAGTAGAGGTATTTACCGGCAAGATTCAGGACTACGCGGGAAACCGCCCCAGTGCGATCGCCAAAATTCAGGTAGATGGCGAACTTAAGCTCACCGAACTCGGTCTGGAAGGCGACCAGCAGGCGGAAAAGAAAATCCACGGCGGGCCGGATCGCGCGCTGTGTCATTACCCCCGCGAGCATTACGGCTGGTGGGCGCGTGAATTCCCTATGCAGGCGGAGCGGTTCGTGGCGCCGGCATTTGGTGAAAATCTCTCAACCGAAGGACTCACCGAAGAGAACGTCTTTATTGGCGATATTTTTCGCTGGGGCGAGGCGCTGATCCAGGTTACGCAGCCTCGTTCGCCGTGTCATAAGCTTAACTTCCATTTCGGCATCAGCGATATGGCAAGCCAGATGCAAAACAGCGGTAAAACCGGCTGGCTGTGCAGCGTGATTGCCGCCGGGAACGTGTCGACGGACGCGCCGCTGGAGCTGGTCTCCCGTATTAGCGACGTGTCGGTGCAGGAAGCCATCGCGATTGCATGGCATATGCCGTTCGATGATGAGCAGTATCATCGTTTGCTGTCGGCGGCAGGGCTGTCGAAAAGCTGGACCAGAACAATGCAGAAACGCCGCCTGAGCGGCAAGATAGAAGATCAGTCGCGGCGTCTGCGCGGCTGAAACCTTTATCGCCATCCGGCAACGAAACGTGCCTGATGGCGTTGCTTAACAAGACCTACGGGCATACAAGGATGTGCAGGCCGGACAAGACGTTTTCGTCGCCGTCCGGCACGACAACGTGAGTTACGAACGCTTATACAGCGGCAGCCAGATCACCAGCCGTAGCCCGCCGAGCGGGCTGTCTTCGGCTTTCACCCAGCCACGGTGCTGTTGAATTGCAGTTTCAACAATCGCCAGCCCCAGTCCTGTTCCGCCAGATTCGCGATCGCGCGCTTCGTCTGTCCGGTAAAACGGCCGGAAGATTTGTTCCCGGTCTTCTGGGCTAACGCCCGGCCCGTCGTCATCCACAGTGATCGTAATGCCGTCTTTATCCACCGCGAAGCCAACTTCGATCTTCGTATGGGAATAGCGCAGCGCGTTACGAACAATATTTTCCAGCGCGCTTTCCAGCGCGTTCGGGTTGCCATACAGCGGCCAGGGTCCCGGCGGGAAGTTCACCGTGAACGATTTACCCATCTGCTCAGCTTCAAAGGCGGCGTTATCCAACACCTCACCCCACAGCTGATTTGCTTTCATCGTTTCGCTGACCAGCGCGTTTTTCTGCTGATTGCGCGACATCACTAACAGGTCGTTGATCATGCTATCCAGACGCTGTGCTTCGGTCTCGATGCGCTCAAGCTCTTTGCTTTCGCCGCTGCGGCGGCGCAACAGCGCGGTGCCCAACTGCAGGCGAGTGAGCGGCGTTCTCAGTTCATGCGAGATATCCGACAGCAGACGCTGTTGGGTGGTCATCATGCGTTCTAGCGCGGTCACCATCTGGTTGAAACTGGCCCCTGCTGCAAGGAATTCCTGCGGGCCAGCTTCCAGCTCCGGATGCTGACGCAGGTTACCCTGGGCCACCTCATCCGCCGCGTTTTTCAGCTTGCGGGCTGGTTTCGCCAGGCTCCAGGCCAGCCACAGCAGCAGTGGCGAACTCACCAGCATGGTGACAATCAACAACAACAACGGGCGGTCAAACAGCAGGTTAATAAAATCGGATTGGGAATTGCTGGCCGGCCGAATCAGGTAAAGCTGGTAGTTATCTTCGCCGTCTCTCACCGAGAACGGCCCTACCATCTCTACGCGACCATACTTTTTCTTCTGCGGATGATCGGCGTTATCCGCCTGACCAATGAAGTTACGAATGATCTGCATTTCACTGCGTTCTGCGCCGATCACCCGTCCTTCGGTGGTCACAAGCAATAACCGCTGTCCCGGCGGCGCCCACTTGTCTATCGCGCGGAACAAGCGACGCCACCACATCAAATCATTGGGTGGATCGTTCGCAAGTTCAGCTTCTACGTGTTGCTCTATCATCAACCCCTGGCGCTGTTCGCTGTCCAGCAGCTCGGTCATTTGACGCGAATCGAGCTTGGGCAACATCAGTACCAGCATCAACACCAGCGCCAGCGTCAACCAGAAGATGGCAAAGATGCGCGCGGTTAAGCTCCCTATCATGAAGCGGAGACCATCAGATAGCCGCGACCACGCAGGGTTTTAAACCACGGATGCCCGTCTTTACGTTCCGGCAGCTTGCGGCGCAGGTTCGAGATATGCATATCAATAGCGCGGTCGAATGGCGTCAGGCGTTTACCCAGCACTTCCTGGCTTAAATGTTCACGCGAGACCACCTGCCCAAGATGCTGCGCCAACAGGTAAAGCAGGGTGAACTCGGTGCCGGTGAGCTCCAGGGTCTGGCCGTCAAAGCTGGCCTCCTGGCGGCCCGGATTCAGGCTCAGCGCGTCGACTTCCAGCGTCGGCGAGCCGTTATCGCTGCTCTGCTGCTGTTCGCTCCAGTGTGAACGGCGCAGAATCGCGCGGATACGCGCAACCAGTTCGCGGTCGTTAAACGGTTTGGGTAAATAATCATCTGCGCCCAGCTCAAGGCCGAGAACGCGATCCAGTTCGCTGCCGCGGGCGGTCAGCATAATTACGGGGGTCTGGTGTGTCTGACGAAGCGCTTTCAGCGTATCGATACCGTTTTTCTTCGGCATCATCACATCAAGCAAAAGTAAATCGATGCTGTCGTCCAGAAGCTCCAGCGCCTGTTCCCCATCATGGGCAACCAGCACCGTGAAGCCTTCCATTTCGAGCAGTTCCTTTAAAAGGGATGTCAACTCTCGGTCATCATCAACTAACAGGATTTTATTCATTGTTTACGTACCTCCGAGGCAGAAATTACGACATCAAGCGCCGCTAATCCATGACTTTACGTTGTTTTACACCCCCTGACGCATGTTTGCAGCCCGAATCGTAGACTGTCTCTCGTTGAATCGCGACAGAAAAGATTTTGGGAGCAAGTGATGCGCAAAGTTACCGCTGCCGTCATGGCCTCAACGCTGGCACTCAGTACATTGAGCCATGCTGCTGAAGTCGTTACAGGCGATAACTGGCACCCGGGCGAACCTTCGGCGCCGCGCACTGTACAAAGCCATATGTTTGACGGCATAAGTTTAACCGAACATCAACGTCAACAGATGCGAGATCTGATGCAACAGGCCCGGCACGAACAGCCTCCTGTTAATGTTAGCGAAATGGAGACAATGCATCGCCTTGTCACCGCAGAAAAATTTGATGAAAACGCTGTACGCGCTCAGGCAGAAAAAATGGCGCAGGCCCAGGTTGCCCGACAGGTCGAAATGGCTAAAGTCCGCAACCAGATGTATCGCCTGCTTACGCCCGAGCAACAAGCGGTTTTAAACGAGAAACATCAACAACGAATGGAGCAGTTGCGCGACGTGACGCAATGGCAAAAAAGTTCATCGTTGAAGTTATTGAGTAGTAGCAACTCACGTTCCCAGTAACAAACCCTGTTTTCCTTGCCATAGACACCATCCCTGTCTTCCCCCACATGATGTGGGGGTTTTTTTTGCCTGAAAATTGTCATCGTCATATTCCATTACTGTTTATCGCCTTCCGTTATACTACCGGCATGTAAAGGCAGGAGTGTTTATGAATCAATCTTATGGGCGGTTAGTCAGCCGGGCCGCGATCGCCGCGACGGTGATGGCATCGCTGTTACTTTTGATCAAAATTTTTGCGTGGTGGTACACCGGGTCAGTAAGTATTCTGGCTGCGCTTGTCGATTCGCTGGTGGATATCGCCGCGTCGCTCACCAACCTGTTAGTGGTGCGCTATTCGCTGCAACCGGCGGACGATGAACACACATTTGGACACGGAAAAGCGGAATCGCTGGCCGCGCTGGCGCAAAGCATGTTTATTTCCGGTTCGGCGCTGTTTCTGTTTTTGACCGGCATTCAGCATCTGATCACGCCTACGCCAATGAATGAGCCCGGCGTAGGGGTAATCGTGACGATTATCGCCCTGATATCGACGATTATGCTGGTCACGTTTCAGCGCTGGGTGGTGAAACGGACGCAAAGCCAGGCGGTGCGGGCGGATATGCTTCATTATCAGTCTGATGTTATGATGAACGGCGCTATTCTCGTGGCGCTCGGGCTTGCCTGGTACGGTTGGCATCGTGCGGATGCGTTGTTTGCATTAGGGATTGGCATCTATATTTTATATAGCGCCTTACGTATGGGCTATGATGCAGTGCAGTCGTTGCTGGATCGCGCCTTACCCGATGATGAACGTCAGGAAATTATTGAAATCGTGACCTCCTGGCCGGGCGTCAGCGGTGCTCACGATCTACGAACGCGGCAGTCAGGGCCGACCCGCTTTATTCAGATTCATTTGGAAATGGAAGATAATCTCCCGCTCGTTCAGGCGCATTTGGTGGCTGAACAGGTAGAGCAGGCGATTTTGCGGCGTTTTCCAGGGTCGGATGTGATTATTCATCAGGATCCCTGTTCTGTCGTCCCCAGGGAAGGCAAACGGTTTGAGCTTTCGTAAGTGTTGGTAAAAAAAGAGAGCCAGGCCCGCATTTTGTGTATAAATTACCGCCATTTGGCCTGACCTGAATCAATTCAGCAGGGAGCGATTGTTATACTATTTGCATATTCGTTGGATCGTCTCGATGTGCAGAATCGACTTCCGGCAACAGATTTCAATTTGCATTCCAAAGTTCAGAGGTAGTCATGATTAAGAAAATCGGTGTGTTGACAAGCGGCGGTGATGCGCCGGGCATGAACGCAGCAATCCGTGGTGTGGTGCGCGCAGCACTGACGGAAGGACTGGAAGTCATGGGCATTTATGATGGCTACCTGGGTCTGTATGAAGACCGCATGGTGCAGCTTGACCGTTACAGCGTGTCCGACATGATCAACCGTGGCGGTACTTTCCTGGGCTCCGCGCGCTTCCCGGAATTCCGTGACGAAAACATCCGCGCCGTGGCTATCGAAAACCTGAAAAAACGGGGTATCGACGCGCTGGTGGTTATCGGCGGCGACGGTTCCTACATGGGTGCGAAGCGCCTGACTGAAATGGGTTTCCCATGCATCGGTCTGCCGGGCACTATCGATAACGATATCAAAGGCACCGACTATACCATTGGTTATTTCACCGCTCTGGGTACCGTGGTAGAAGCCATTGACCGTCTGCGCGACACCTCGTCTTCCCACCAGCGTATCTCCATCGTTGAAGTGATGGGCCGTTACTGCGGCGACCTGACGCTGGCAGCGGCTATTGCCGGTGGCTGCGAATTTGTGGTGGTGCCGGAAGTGGAATTCAGCCGTGACGATCTGGTTGCTGAGATCAAAGCCGGTATCGCGAAAGGTAAAAAACACGCCATCGTCGCGATCACTGAGCATATGTGTGATGTCGATGAACTGGCGCATTACATCGAGAAAGAGACTGGCCGTGAAACCCGTGCAACCGTTCTGGGCCACATTCAGCGTGGGGGATCGCCGGTGCCTTATGACCGGATCCTGGCTTCCCGCATGGGCGCGTACGCCATTGAGCTGCTGCTGGAAGGCTTTGGCGGTCGTTGCGTTGGCATTCAGAACGAAAAACTGGTGCACCATGACATCATCGACGCAATTGAGAACATGAAGCGTCCGTTTAAAGGTGACTGGCTGGACTGCGCGAAGAAACTGTACTAACGCGTGTACCGCAGACTGCCGGCTGGCAGTCTGCGTTGATCAGACAAATTCCCCGTTTTTCATATTCCCCCAGGTTATAGCCAATCTTTTTTTATTCTTTAATGTTTGAATACCTTTCTGGCACGCTTTCTTCATCACAACACAACATAAGAGAGTTGGGCGATGAACAAATGGGGCGTGGGGTTAACATTATTGCTGGCATCGACCAGCGTTCTGGCAAAGGATATTCAGTTACTTAACGTGTCTTATGATCCAACCCGTGAGCTGTACGAGCAGTACAATAAAGCGTTTAGCGCGCACTGGAAGCAGGAGACGGGCGATAATGTGGTGATCCGCCAGTCTCACGGTGGTTCCGGCAAACAGGCCACGTCGGTGATAAACGGTATCGAAGCCGATGTGGTGACGCTGGCGCTGGCCTATGACGTTGATGCTATTGCCGAACGGGGCCGCATTGATAAAAACTGGATCAAACGCCTGCCGGACAACTCTGCACCGTATACCTCCACCATTGTTTTCCTTGTCCGTAAAGGCAACCCCAAACAAATCCGTGACTGGAACGATCTGGTCAAGCCGGGCGTTTCGGTGATTACCCCAAATCCAAAAAGCTCTGGCGGGGCGCGCTGGAACTATCTGGCGGCCTGGGGCTACGCGCTGCATCACAACAATAACGACCAGGCCAAAGCCCAGGCGTTCGTGAAAGCGCTGTATAAAAACGTGGAAGTGCTGGATTCCGGCGCACGCGGTTCAACTAACACCTTCGTTGAGCGCGGCATTGGCGACGTACTGATCGCCTGGGAGAACGAAGCGTTGCTGGCTGCCAACGAACTGGGCAAAGATAAATTCGAAATTGTGACGCCTGGCGAATCGATCCTCGCCGAACCGACCGTCTCCATCGTCGACAAAGTGGTGGATAAAAAGGGAACACAGACGGTCGCGGAAGCTTACCTGAAATACCTGTACTCGCCGGAAGGCCAGGCGATCGCCGCGAAAAACTACTACCGTCCGCGCGATGCGGAGGTGGCGAAGAAATATGAAAATGTCTTTCCGAAGCTAAAGCTGTTTACCATTGATGACGTCTTCGGCGGCTGGACGAAAGCGCAGAAAGACCATTTCTCGAATGGCGGCACGTTCGATCAGATCAGTAAACGTTAATCTGTGTGTTGAGCATCGGCCCGGGGCAATTGCCGCCGGGCTTTTTTATTTGTCATCATTTTGCGTTACTCTTGCAGGTCGTTTAGATACAGGGAACGCGTCATGAAAAAAATCGTTTATGGATTGCTGGCACTGCTGGTGTTTGTTGCCGCTGCGGGTGTGGGTTACTGGAAATTTATGCGTAATCCTGACGCATTACGCGACATCGTTTTTGAGCAATGTCTGCCAAACCAACTGCAGCGGCAAAATCCGGCGCCGTGTGCCGAAGTAAAACCCGATGCCGGTTACGTGGTGTTCAAAGACCGCAACGGTCCGCTGCAATATCTCCTGATGCCAACGTATCGCATCAACGGTACAGAAAGTCCGTTACTGACCGAGCCGTACACGCCCAATTTTTTCTGGCTGGCCTGGCAGGCGCGCAGCTTTATGAGCCAGAAGTACGGTAAGGAGATACCGGACAGCGCCGTTTCCTTGACGATAAACTCACGTACCGGGCGGACACAGAACCATTTCCACATCCATATCTCCTGCCTGCGTCCCGATGTTCGCGCGCAGTTGGACGCAAATCTCGCGAATGTCAGTTCCCGCTGGCTCCCCCTGCCAGGCGGATTGCGCGGACATGTGTATCTGGCGCGTCGTGTGACCGAAAGCGAACTGGCGCAGCGTAGTCCGTTTATGATGCTGGCGGAAGAAGTGCCGGACGCGCGTGACCATATGGGAAGCTATGCGTTGGCGATGGCTCGCCAGAGCGATAACGCGTTTGTTTTACTGGCGACGCAACGCAATCTGCTCACGCTGAACCGTGCCTCGGCAGAGGAAATTCAGGATCATCAGTGTGATATTCTCCGCTAGCCCCTGCTAATCTGTCATTTACTCGACCTGCCTGTCCCCGTATTCTTGATGAAAAAAACGACAGGAGACAGGCATGTCGCTCTGGCTTTCGCATCCCCTTTTTCTTCCTTCGCTGGTGATTGGCATCACCATTCTGCTCTGGGCAACCTCTCTGTTGCCGGAGTTCATCACCGCACTGCTGTTCTTTACCGTGGCGATGATGGCAAAGATCGCGCCGCCGGACGTCATCTTCGGTGGTTTTGCTTCGTCGGCGTTCTGGCTGGTGTTCAGCGGTTTTGTACTTGGCGTGGCGATCCGGAAAACGGGACTGGCAGACCGGGCGGCGAGGGCACTGTCTTCAAGATTGACCGACTCCTGGCCGCTAATGGTGGCGAGCGTGGTGCTACTGAGCTACGCGCTGGCCTTTGTGATGCCGTCTAACATGGGGCGCATCGCACTGTTGATGCCTGTCGTCGCGGCGATGGCGAAGCGTGCCGGAATTAAGGACGGAACCCGCGCATGGTACGGCCTGGCGCTTGCTGTCGGTTTCGGCACTTTCCAGCTTTCTGCCACGATACTACCGGCTAACGTGCCGAATCTGGTGATGAGCGGCGCGGCGGAAGGCGCATACGGCATCCATCTCAATTATCTCCCCTATCTGCTTCTGCACACGCCGGTATTGGGCTGGTTGAAAGGCGCTTTGCTCATTGTACTGATCTGCGGGTTATTTCCAGGCAAGCCTCAGGCGCCGCGCGAATTAACGCCGCCTGAGCCGATGAGTCGCGCCGAAAAACGGTTGGCCTGGATGTTAGCGGTGGTGCTGGTGATGTGGGTTAGTGAGAGCTGGCACGGTATTGGTCCTGCATGGACCGGGCTGGCGGCGGCGGTGATAACTTTGCTGCCGCGTATCGGTTTTATCAGCGGAGACGAGTTTGCCTCGGGCGTGAACTTCCGTACCTGCCTGTACGTTGCAGGCATACTTGGGCTGGCGATGACCGTCACGCAAACGGGAATTGGCGATGCGGTGGGTGAGGCGCTCCTGCACGTCATGCCGCTCGATCCGCAGGCGCCGTTTACCAGCTTCCTCGCATTGACCGGCATTACCACCGCGCTCAACTTCATTATGACCGCTAATGGTGTCCCGGCGCTTTACACCACACTGGCGCAGAGTTTCTCTGAGGCCACCGGTTTTCCGCTTCTGTCGGTGATTATGATTCAGGTGCTGGGTTATTCCACTCCGCTGTTGCCGTATCAGGCGTCACCGATAGTGGTGGCGATGGCGTTAGGGAAAGTACCGGCAAGGGCAGGCATGTTGCTGTGTATCGCACTGGCGCTGGCAACTTATTTTGTGCTGCTCCCATTGGATTACGCCTGGTTCAGCGTGCTGGGGAAATTATAGTTTCAATACGGTGTTAATTTTTTGTTTTGTGAGATGGTGAATTGTTTTATATGGAGCGATGGCGGTTAATAGCGAAGCGCTGATTTGCGCACTGGAAACTCAAGGACAGATTCATGGACAGATTAACCCCCATCCGCTGTTGGCCTGCCATTATCTCGCTTGTGATTACGCTGACAATCTGGTTTGTTATCCCTTGCCCACCTGAGGTCACCCCAGAGGCGTGGCACCTGTTGGCGTTGTTTATCGGCACGATTGCGGCAATTATCGGTAAAGCAATGCCGATTGGCGCTATCGCAGTTGTGGCGATTATGTTGGTGGCAATGACCGGTGTTACCAATCCGGGTAAACCTTCGGCAGCGCTTAATGATGCGTTAAGCGGCTTTTCAAACCAGCTGATCTGGTTAATTGGCCTGTCGATCATGCTGTCGCAAAGTCTGTTGAAAACCGGGCTGGGCGCGCGCATTGGCTACGGATTTATTGCGCTGTTTGGTAAAAGAACGCTGGGTATCGCCTGGGCGCTCACCCTCGCTGAAACGCTGATTGCGCCAGTCACGCCGAGCAATACCGCGCGCGGCGGCGGCATTATTCATCCGGTGATGCGGGCCATTGCGGAAAGCCTCGGCTCGCAGCCGGGAAACAGTGAAAATGGCTCCACGGGACGCTATCTCGCGCTGGTGAACTACAACATTAACCCGATCAGTTCTGCGATGTTTATCACCGCAACCGCGCCTAACCCGCTAATTGTCAGCTTTCTGCTGAAGGGGACGGATGGGGTACTGAATATGACCTGGGGGATGTGGGCTATTGCCGCGCTGCTTCCTGCGGTCGTATCACTGGTCGTGATGCCCATTGTTATCTGGTGGCTCTATCCGCCCGCGATTACGCGCACGCCAAATGCGCCGCAGTTCGCGCGGGAAAAACTGGATGCGCTTGGCCCGCTTTCGCTGGCGGAAAAAATCACCCTGGCGGTTTTCATTTTGTTGCTCTGCCTGTGGGCGGGTGTCCCTGCGATGCTCATGGGCAGCGGCTGGACTGTTAATCCCACCAGTGCCGCGTTAATTGGCTTATCGATTTTGTTGCTGACCGGCGTATTAAGCTGGGACGATATGCTTAAGTGCCGTGGGGCATGGGATACTATCGTCTGGTTTGCCGCACTGGTGATGATGGCGGATTTTCTCAGTAAGCTGGGTCTGGTGGGCTGGCTGGCGACCAGCGTCGGAAGCGCCATTGACCATCTCGGCGTTCACTGGAGCATCGCGACGCTTTTGCTGATTCTGCTTTACGTCTACTCGCACTACTTTTTTGCCAGCACCACTGCGCATATTACGGCGATGTTTGCTGCGTTTTTCGCCGCGGGATTAGGCCTTGGCGCGCCACCCGCACTGCTTGGGCTGATGCTCGGTTTTTCATCCTCTCTGATGATGTCGCTCACGCACTATGGTACGGGCACTGCGCCTATCATCTTTGGATCAGGCTATGTCACGCTGGCGGAATGGTGGAAAACGGGGCTGGTCATGAGTGTGGTCAATCTGACCATCTGGGGAGTGACCGGCGCCTTCTGGTGGCGCTGGCTGGGTTACTGGTAAAGCGATAGTGACGGGAGGAGAGCTCCTCCCGTCCCGACAACTTACGCCTGTTTAGCTGCTTCCGCCGCTTTTACGATGACAGCGAAGGCATCCGCTTTCAGAGAAGCACCGCCAACCAGCGCGCCGTCGATGTCCGGCTGAGCGAACAGTTCCGCCGCGTTGGACGCGTTTACGGAACCGCCGTACTGGATGATGACCTGTTCAGCGATTTTCGCGTCCGCTTTGGCAATGTGGTCACGGATAAACTTATGCACCGCCTGTGCCTGCGCAGGCGTCGCTGATTTACCGGTACCGATAGCCCATACCGGCTCGTACGCGATGACCGCGCCTTCGAACGCTGCTGCGCCCTGGGTTTTCAGCACGGCGTCAATCTGACGTGCGCACACTTCTTCGGTTTTGCCTGCTTCGTTTTCGGCTTCGGTTTCACCGATGCACAGAACTGGCGTCAGGCCCTGTTCTTTCAGTACGGCGAATTTTTTCGCAATCAGCTCGTCAGACTCTTTATGGTAAGTACGACGCTCAGAGTGGCCGATAATGATGTACTGCGCGCCGATGTCTTTCAGCATTTCAGCGGAAGTTTCACCGGTGAATGCGCCAGACAGATTCAGGTCAACGTTCTGCGCGCCCAGAATGATGTGGCTACCGGCCGCGGCCTGCTTCGCCAGATCGATATACATTTCCGGCGGAGCGATCGCAACCGCACAGCCAGCAACGCCAGCCAGCTCTTTACGCAGGTTAGCCACCAGCTCGTTTACCATATGGCGGCTGCCGTTCAGTTTCCAGTTACCCATCACTAAAGGATGTCGCATTGTAATTCTCCACGCTTTGTCAGCGAATTAAGGAAGATGGCCACTCTTTCGAGCAGCATGGTCTGTGAAACAGTATAGAGATTTTCCCCTGAGAGGCTTTGCTTTTTATCACTAATTAAGCCCCTCAAGATCCTCAGATAACGCCAGCTTAATCGGTTCAACCGCGAAGGTCAGCCCCTTTTCGCCGTTATCTGCCACAACATAGCGAATTGCGCCTTCGGTTTCGGCGTAGTAGCGTTTATTTTTTCCTGCGGCGAGCAGTTTTTGCAGCTTTTTCTGGCTTTGTTCTTTGGTCAGCAGTGGTGCGACGGTGCGGATCACGGCCGTCATGTACTCCAGCGCTTTCGCTTTCGCCGCTTTTTGTTCCGGCCCCTGGATCGGCAGCCAGGTGATCTGCATACTCTTGATCTTCAACGTTCCCCGCTCAAGGGCGGTAGAAGCGTACAGATTCTCGTTAATTTTGCTGGCTGCGCGGGTGAGATTGGCTTTATCGCGACTGCTGTCGATAGAACGGAATTCGTTTAACGGAAGCTTTGGGTTCTGTTGGTTAAAGTTTTCGCGAAACTGGCTGATAGAGAGATCAAATGTTGGCGCTCCGGCAAGCAAGTATGGCGCTGTGGGGGCGACCAGAGGCTCCGCCGACAGCGCGGTCACGCTGAACGTCATCGCTGAAAATAACATTAAAAACAGTGAACATCCTGGCTTCATCAATCTTACCTTTCGTTATGACTGCTCACGATTAAAACGATAACCGTCTGGCTTGTCAAAAGGGTAAACTGTCGGCGTTTTCTATTTTAAAGGAACTTTCATGACCATACAGCAGTGGTTATTCTCATTTAAAGGGCGTATTGGCCGCCGTGATTTCTGGATCTGGATGGTTCTGTGGCTTGTCGGCATGGTGGTCCTGTTTTCGCTGGCGAGCCAGTCGTTGCTCGATATCCAAACCGCGGCGTTTTGCCTGGTCTGCCTGCTCTGGCCGACGGCGGCGGTGACAGTAAAACGCCTTCACGATCGGGGGCGTTCCGGTCTGTGGGCGCTCTTGATGATTCTGGCGTGGATGTTGTTGGCTGGAAACTGGGCAATCCTGCCAGGTATGTGGCAATGGGCGGTGGGGCGCTTTGTACCGACGCTGATTCTTATCATGATGATTATCGATCTGGGCGCGTTTATCGGCACCCAGGGGGAAAATAAGTTCGGCAAAGACACCCAGGACGTTAAATATAAAGCGGAACGGTAAACAGCAGGCCGGATCCGGCGATGTCGCCCTCCGGCAAAATATTCACCAGTAGTGCTCTGCGGTCATATGACCTGGGCGACGACGCAAGTGTTTGCTCATCTGCCGGGTTTCTTTCAACAACTGCTGGGTATCGCGCACCATCTGCGGGTTACCGCAGAGCATCACATGGCTGGTCTCTTTATCTATCGGTAGCCCGATGGCTTTTTCCAGCTCGCCGCTTTCAATGAGCGCCGGAACGCGACCGGTTAACGAACCGGCGACGGTTTCCCGACTGACCACCGTCTGGATCCGCAGCTTGCCTTCATACCGTTTTTGCAGTTCCTGCATGAGCGGTAAATAGCTTAAATCGGCGGCGTAGCGCGCGGCATGGACCAGCACCAAATTTTTAAAGCGGTCCAGATCTTTTCCCCACTGCAGAATCGACAGATACGGGCCAATGGCGGTGCCGGTCGCCAGCATCCACAGCGTGTCGCAGTTGGGGATCTCTTCCAGCACAAAGAAACCAGCGGCTTCACTCACCACCAGGACTTCATCGCCGGGCTTCAGCGCCGCCAGACGCGGGCTTAGCTTGCCGTCGGGAACGGTGACGAGGTAAAACTCCAGATCCGGGTTATCGGGGGCATTCACGTAGGAGTAAGCGCGCTGGACGCGCTCGCCGTCAATCTCCAGCCCAAGCTTGGTAAACTGACCGGCAGTAAAAGGATGAACGGGGGCGTGGACGGTCAGACTAAACAGGGCATCGGTCCAGTTCTGTACCTTCGTGACTTTGCCTGTTACCCAATCTGCCATGGTTTTCTCCTGTTCTGATCTCGTCCCTTTATCTTCGTTCCTTGGCCGCAAGATTTCCAGCCCGGATGGGCTGGAAGGCTCGAACGAACAAATCAGTTACAGGATATGCGCCTGCACGTCCGGGTCTTTGCGATCCAGATAGTGAATGGACTGGATACGGCGGATGGTGCGGGACTTTCCGCGAATCAACAGCGTTTCGGTGGTGGCGATGTTGCCTTTGCGGCTAATCCCTTCCAGCAGATCGCCTTTGGTGATGCCGGTGGCGGAGAAAATCACGTTGTCGCTACGCGCCATTTCGTCCAGACGCAGCACTTTTCCCGCGTCGATCCCCATCGCTTTACAGCGTGCCAGCTCTTGTTCGCCAATGCGGCGGTTATCTTCGCTGTCGCCTTTGACGTCATGACGCGCCAGCAGACGGCCCTGCATGTCGCCATCCAGCGCACGGATCACCGCCGCGGAGACCACGCCTTCCGGCGCGCCGCCAATGCCGTACAGCACGTCGACTTCGCTGTCAGGCATACAGGTCAGAATGGAGGCTGCTACGTCGCCGTCAGGAATGGCGAATACGCGCACGCCGAGGGTTTGCATCTGCGCAATCACATTATCGTGACGCGGCTTCGCCAGAATGGTCACCGTTAAATCACACAGCGGCTTGCCAAGCGCGGCGGCGATGTTGCGCAGGTTGTCCGCCAGCGGCAGATTCAGGTCGATAGCGCCTTTCGCGCCCGGTCCGACGATGAGCTTTTCCATATACATATCCGGCGCGTTCAGGAAGCTCCCCTTATCGCCGACTGCCAGCACTGCCAGCGCGTTGGCCTGGCCCATCGCCGTCATCCGCGTGCCTTCGATTGGGTCGACAGCGATATCCACCGCATCGCCGTGACCGGTTCCTACGTTTTCGCCGATGTAGAGCATTGGCGCTTCATCGATCTCGCCTTCACCAATCACGATGGTGCCGTCAATATTGACCTGATTAAGCATAATGCGCATCGCGTTTACCGCCGCGCCGTCTGCGGTGTTTTTGTCACCGCGTCCCAACCATTTGTAGCCAGCCAGCGCCGCCGCTTCGGTTACGCGGGAAAATTCGATGGCAAGTTCTCGTCTCATAGCAAACTCGTAGCAGAAAGGAATGGCGCGCAGTGTAGCACAGGGGAAGGGGCCTGATTATTGATGTGTGTGCGGGGTTGCCCCCGCATAAAGATTTTTCCGGATGGCGACGCTAACGTGTCCCATCCAGCCGGGATCCTGCTTGTCGTGGTAGGCCGGATAAGGCGAAGCCTCGATCCGGCATTCCACAATCACTCGTCGTGTTCTTCCCAGGCCAGCGCGCGTTTCACCGCTTTTTTCCAGCCGCTGTAACGGTAGTTACGCTCGGTAGTTTCAATGCCAGGGCGGAATTCACGCTCAATGACCGCTTTTTCCTGTAGCTCATCAAGGTTCTGCCAGTAGCCAACCGCCAGACCCGCAAGGTACGCCGCCCCCAGCGCGGTGACTTCGCGCACTTCCGGGCGCTCGACGCGCGTACCGAGAATGTCCGACTGGAACTGCATCAGGAAGTTATTAGCGACCGCGCCGCCGTCAACACGCAGAGCGTGTAGGCGAATACCGGAGTCTGCCTGCATTGCCTCCAGCACATCACGGGTCTGATAAGCGATCGATTCCAGCGTCGCGCGGATGATGTGGTTGGCATTCACCCCACGGGTCAGGCCGAAGATCGCGCCACGGGCATACGGGTCCCAGTAGGGTGCGCCGAGGCCAGTAAACGCCGGCACCACATACACGCCGTTAGTGTCCTTCACTTTGGTGGCAAAATATTCAGAGTCGAAAGCGTCGCTGATCAGCTTCATTTCATCACGCAGCCACTGGATAGACGCACCGGCCATAAACACCGCACCTTCCAGCGCGTAGTTCACTTCGCCGGTCGGGCCACAGGCGATGGTGGTCAAAAGCCCGTTTTCGGACTTAACTGCTTTCTCGCCGGTGTTCATCAGCATAAAGCAGCCGGTGCCGTAGGTATTCTTCGCCATCCCTTCTTTAACGCACAGTTGGCCGAACAGTGCCGCCTGCTGGTCACCGGCGATACCGGCGATAGGAATGCGCGTGCCGCCTTTACCGCCAATATTGGTCTGGCCGTACACTTCAGAAGAACGGCGCACTTCCGGCAGCATCGCGCGCGGAATATCCAGCGCATCCAGCATCTTGTCGTCCCAGTCCAGGGTGTGGATGTTGAACAGCATGGTGCGCGAGGCGTTGGTGTAATCCGTCACGTGTACGCGTCCCTGGGTCATTTTCCAGATAAGCCAGGTGTCCACTGTACCGAACAACAATTCGCCCCGACGCGCGCGCTCGCGTGAGCCTTCAACGTGGTCGAGGATCCACTTCACTTTGGTGCCGGAGAAGTAAGGGTCAATCACCAGACCGGTGGTGCTACGGACATACTCTTCCATGCCGTCGCGTTTTAAGTGCTCGCAAATGTCGGCGGTACGACGACACTGCCAGACGATGGCGTTATAGATCGGCTTGCCGGTCTCACGTTCCCAGACAATGGTGGTCTCACGCTGGTTGGTGATACCGATCGCTGCAATTTGATCGGAACTGATGTCTGCTTTCGCCAGGACTTCCACCAGCGTAGAGCTTTGCGTCGCCCAGATTTCCATCGGGTCGTGCTCTACCCAGCCTGCTTTCGGGTAGATCTGCTCAAATTCGCGTTGGGAAACGCTCACGATATTCGCATCGTGATCCATCACAACGGCGCGGGAGCTGGTGGTGCCCTGGTCGAGCGCAACGATATACTTTTTGTCAGTCATAATTTTTGTCCCGTAGTCACATTACAGCGAAGCTTTTTGTTGTGTAGCGGCCGTGGTTTCCTTCTCTTCCACGACACAGGTATCGCACGGCAAATGGCGGCCAATCAGCTTGCGATAGGCAAACGCGCCCAGAATAGCGCCGACGATGGGGCCGAACAGCGGCACCAGGAAGTAAGGAATATCTTTGCCGCCGGTGAAGGCCACGTTACCCCAACCGGCCAGCCAGGCGAACGCTTTCGGACCGATGTCACGCGCCGGGTTCATTGCAAAGCCGGTCAGTGGCCCCATTGATGCGCCGATAACCGCAATCAGCAAGCCAATCAGCAGCGGCGCCAGCGGGCCGCGAGGAACACCGTTACCGTCGTCGGTCAGCGCCAGGATAAGCCCCATCAGAATAGCGGTAATCACCATTTCAACCGCGAAGGCCTGCACAAAATTGATATGTGGATTGGGATATGTCGAGAAAGTGCCAGCCAGATCAACACTTTCAACGCTGCCGCGTACGATGTGGTGCGTCAGCTCATAGTCCGCGAAAAGATTGTAATAAAGCCCGTAAACTAACGCCGCTGCGCAAAACGCGCCGGCAAACTGAGAAATAATAAAAGGAACAACTTTACGCTTGTCGAAACAAGCAAACAGCCATAACGCAATGGTGACTGCCGGATTCAGGTGCGCGCCAGACACGCCTGCGGTCAGGTAGATAGCCATCGCTACCCCCAGCCCCCAGATGACGCTGATTTCCCACTGTCCAAAAGACGCTCCGGCGACTTTTAGCGCAGCGACACACCCCACACCGAAGAAAATCAACAACCCGGTACCGAGGAATTCAGCAATGCACTGGCCTTTTAAGGTTGATGTTTGACTCATAATCGGATCCTGAAGAGATTAGTGTTTATTGTAAGCGAGGAGGTCACTGACGTCCGCGATGCCCTGTAGGCATACTGTTAATTTATCGTTAACGAGCAAAAACGAGAAATATCGAAATTAAAATGTGTGTGCTCCGTCAATAAAATGAGCGTTATCGCGCCATAAAGCGCGTTTTGCAATACATAAGAACTGTGAGCTGAATCATTTCTTTAACCAATGTGTTAACACTTTGGAGTTATAGGGCGAATGTCACCAGGAGAAGGATGAAAAGTGTGGCAAACCGCAATCTGCGCGGGATGCTGCTGGACAGGGGCGGCGGGGCTTCATACAATCGGGCACTATAGATTATGCGATATTGTGCGCGTATGCGTGAAGCGTCGCCTTGCAATTCAGGAGAGTATGACCATGTCTTTAGAAGTGTTTGAGAAACTGGAAGCAAAAGTACAGCAGGCGATTGATACCATCACTTTGCTGCAGATGGAAATCGAAGAGCTGAAAGAAAAGAATAACTCGCTGGCGCAGGAAGTGCAGTCTGCACAGCACAGCCGTGAAGAGCTGGAGCGCGAGAACCATTCTCTGAAAGAGCAGCAGAACGGCTGGCAGGATCGGTTGCAGGCCCTGCTGGGGCGCATGGAAGAGGTTTAATTCCGAATTCGTACAAAAGGCATCCTTAATGGATGCTTTTTTGTTATGGGAGAATATGACCGCTCAACATAGTGTTCTCAAGGAATGTGAGATGACAAAACGAAGCGATATTATCGATAATTCTGATAGATACATAACTCGTAATTCTCGCTACGGCCTTATCTATACAGAAAATTTGGGATGGATTGATTTAGGGCACGCAAACCCTGCTGGCGCTGAGCGTTTGTGGCAGCAAATGATAATGCCAGGCGGGGGCGATAGTGATTGGTTTGATGTTCATTATCACCAGAGCATGTCGAAAAAAATCACTGGATTACAAACCACTACAGGAATATACAGTCATTACTAGGTTCGAAGGGGTTTAAGCGATCGGATGTTAAAAGGTGTGGCTTTATCCATTTTTATGTACACATCCCACCAGTTTGAATCGCTACAAGATTTTTGGCCCTACGTTCTCATCACGGACAGTGGATACAGTGCAGAAGATTTAGTCTCTAATCTTTTCGGATTTTGCCAGGCCGTTGATTATGCCGATTACACGCCCTTTCTGGATATATGTAGTAAAGAGAAAGCGTATCGTATTTGGGATCACTATGGCCCAGTTGGTCAGTTTAAAAACAAGAGCGTGCTTCCGTTACTGTTTCCTGACCCCGTAGACCAAAAGGCGAAACACCAACCGGTATTAGGGCACCTACCGGTATTTATGAGTGCAATTGAGCCTGTCGCAGATCCCTTCTGTGTCAGGGAGATTCGCATTTGAATAAATACAGAACCCCCATCATCACAACTTTACTTATTTCTGTTGCGCTGATCGTCTGCCTGATTGCCACGAGTCCTTTTACTGACGATGAGTATGATCAAAGCAATTTTATTAAATATTACCTGCTTACGCCGAAACCACTTATGGAAGCCCCCAGGGTCGCATCGAGTTGGTACTTTACGAATCAAACCGTTGAAGGGAGTGGTTTGCAGATCAGTACGCTCAATTTCACTGGCATTCAGCGTAGTGAAATGCAGAGCCTGAGTGAAAAGTTACAGACTTACATCGATCATTATCCGCATCGACATGAAACGATGAGCATCGCTGTTGAAGAGAGAAATGGGATGTTCGAACTTCGTATCATCCATTACGATTTAGATGACGAGAAATAAAAGAAAGGCCATCCGAAATGAAGATGGCCTTTTTCTTTACTCAATGTCCAGCGGGTCTTCGGAAAGGATGATGCCGGTATTGTCGGCGTAGAGGTGGTCACCGGAGAAGAACGTCACGCCGCCGAAGTTGACGCGGACATCACTTTCGCCAATCCCTTCTCCTGCCGCGCCGACCGGAATCGCGGCAATCGCCTGGATACCGATATCCAGTTCTTCCAGGTCGTCTACCTGACGCACCGCGCCGTAGATCACCAGACCTTCCCATTCATTCTGTGCCGCCAGGCGCGCCAGTTCGGCGTCGACCAGCGCACGACGGACAGAACCGCCGCCGTCGACCAGCAGAACGCGACCACGGCCATTTTGTTCGAGCAGATCGTACAGCAACCCGTTGTCCTCGAAACATTTCACCGTGACGATTTGTCCGCCAAACGACGACCGTCCTCCAAAGTTAGAGAACAGCGGTTCCACGACGTTGACATCTTCTTGATAGATGTCACAAAGCTCGGAAGTATCGTATTTCATAGGCTTAACGTTCAGTTGCTGCGAGAATTTTTAGTATATCGCGCTAAGTGCACTGTTGGCAAAATCATCAATTGTTAATTGATATTTGTCAGTTATCTGCCCCACTGACTTAAGATAATCCCTACAATAAACAGCAGGTTAGTCAGCAATGCCGCTTTTACGGTGCGTTCCAGCATGGGACGCATGGCCGCCGGGTCCATCTGGCGCATGACGTAACGCGACTGTTTTACCAGCAGCGGCGCGGCCAGCAGGAACAGCCAGCCCCACGGACTTTGCAGGGAAAGCAGATTGAACAGCGCCAGGCAGACCAGCGTTCCCATCAACAGACAGGCGTGATAACGGCGGGCGTTTACCGCGCCTAAGCGGACCACCAGCGTGTTTTTGCCGTTCTCGCGGTCGCTGTTGATATCACGCAGGTTATTGATGTTCAATACCGCCGTTGCCAGCAGGCCGCAGGCGGTCGCTGGCAAAATCAACGCCGGGATCAAGGTGTGCGCCTGCAGGTACCAGCTTCCCATCACGCTGAGCCAGCCGAAGAAAACCAGCACGGAAATATCACCCAGACCAATATAACCATACGGACGATTACCTACGGTGTAAGTGATGGCGGCGATAATCGACAGCCCGCCGAGCACGAGGAAACCGACAAAATCAGTCAGGGTATGGCAAGCCACAGCCACCAACGCCAGCCCTGACAGGCAAATGAGCGCCACGGTGATAATCAGCGCGCGTTTCATCTCCTGCTGGGTAATCACCCCTTTTTGCATTCCGCGCAGCGGCCCGATGCGGTCCGGCTTGTCGCTGCCTTTTACCGCGTCGCCATAGTCATTGGCAAGATTCGACAGGATTTGCAGCAGCCCGGCGGTAATTAACGCCAGCAAGGCCACCAGCGGATCGAAATATCCCTGCCACCACGCCAGCGTGGTGCCGACGATAATGGCCGCGAAGGCCAGCGGCAGGGTTTTGGGTCGTAAACTTTCCAGCCAGGCCTGAGTGCGGCTAATGTGTTGTTCAGTCATAGTTAGCGCCAATAAAAATGGGGCCTTTCAGCCCCATCAACAGTGATGAAAATGCATTGAACGCGATTATAAGATAAAACGGCTCAGATCTTCATCTGCGACCAGCGCATCCAGATGTTTGCTCACATAATCCGCATCAATTGTTATGCTTTGGCCATTCAAATCGCTCGCATCGTAGGAAATATCTTCCATCAGACGCTCCAGAACGGTGTGCAAACGACGGGCGCCGATGTTCTCAGTGGTTTCGTTCACCTGCCATGCGGCTTCGGCAATGCGCTTGATACCGGAATCGGTAAACTCAATGTTCACGCCTTCGGTCGCCATCAGCGCTTTGTACTGAACGGTAACGGAAGCGTTCGGTTCGGTCAGAATGCGTTCGAAGTCGCTGGTGGTCAGCGCCTGAAGCTCAACGCGAATCGGCAGACGACCCTGCAGTTCCGGGATCAGGTCAGACGGTTTCGCCACCTGGAATGCGCCAGACGCGATAAACAGAATGTGATCGGTTTTAACCATACCGTGTTTGGTGGAGACGGTGCAGCCTTCCACCAGCGGCAGCAGGTCACGCTGTACGCCTTCACGGGAGACGTCCGGACCAGACGATTCGCCGCGCTTACAGATTTTGTCGATCTCGTCGATAAACACGATCCCGTGCTGCTCCACGGCGTCGATGGCATCCTGCTTAAGCTCTTCCGGATTCACCAGCTTGGCCGCTTCTTCTTCGATCAACAGCTTCATCGCGTCTTTGATTTTCAGCTTACGCGGTTTCTGTTTCTGTCCGCCGAGGTTCTGGAACATTGACTGCAACTGGCTGGTCATCTCTTCCATTCCCGGCGGCGCCATGATTTCAACGCCCATTGGCGCTGCGGCAAGGTCGATCTCGATTTCTTTATCGTCGAGTTGGCCTTCACGCAGTTTTTTACGGAATGCCTGGCGCGCCGCAGACGGCTCGGCCTGCTGTTCCGCCTGGCCCCAGTTGTTTTTTGCCGGCGGGATCAGCACGTCGAGAATGCGCTCTTCCGCCATCTCTTCCGCGCGGTAGCGGTTTTTTTCGATCGCCTGTACGCGCACCATTTTGACGGCGGCGTCGGTGAGATCGCGAATAATGGAGTCGACTTCTTTACCAACGTAGCCGACTTCGGTGAATTTGGTCGCTTCAACTTTGATGAACGGCGCGTTGGCCAGTTTCGCCAGACGACGGGCGATCTCGGTTTTACCGACGCCGGTCGGGCCAATCATCAGGATATTTTTAGGCGTCACTTCATGGCGCAGCTCTTCGTCGAGCTGCATACGGCGCCAGCGGTTACGCAGCGCAATCGCCACGGAGCGCTTGGCGTTATCCTGGCCGATGATGTGCTTGTTCAGTTCGCTGACGATTTCGCGTGGGGTCATTTCAGACATGGGAGATCCTTACGCTTTAGAGGTCAATTCTTCGATGGTGTGGAAGTGGTTGGTATAAATGCAGATATCGCCTGCAATATCCAACGCTTTTTCAGCAATGTCGCGAGCGCCGAGCTCGGTGTTTTCCAGCAGAGCGCGCGCCGCGGCCTGGGCGTAGGGACCGCCGGAGCCGATGGCAATCAGATCGTTTTCAGGCTGCACGACGTCGCCATTACCGGTGATGATGAGCGACGCGGTTTCATCGGCAACCGCCAGCAGCGCTTCGAGCTTGCGCAGCATGCGATCGGTACGCCAGTCTTTCGCCAGCTCAACGGCGGCTTTGACCAGGTGACCCTGATGCATTTCCAGCTTGCGCTCAAACAGTTCGAACAGCGTGAATGCGTCCGCGGTGCCGCCCGCAAAGCCCGCAATGACTTTGTCATTGTACAGGCGGCGCACTTTCTTCACGTTGCCTTTCATTACGGTATTACCCAGCGTGGCCTGGCCATCGCCGGCGATAACTACATGGCCGTTACGGCGTACGCTTACTATTGTTGTCACGAGCAGACCCCTTGGTTACAAATGCAGAATACAAGCCCCGCACGGTGTACGGGGCATAATGCAACTATAGATGGGGGGGATTTTGGGGGTTTCAACCCCCGGCGGCGAGTCGAATGCAGTTTGTGTGGCCAGCCATCTTCAGACGGCTCAGGGTGCTGTCGGCATTTTCTTTGCCTTTCACCGGCCCGATAACCACGCGATTCCAGCCGTTGTTGGTGGTGATTTTGGAGTCAAAGCCTTCGAAAGCCAACTGGGCGCGCACGGTTTCCGCCTGTTCAGCGCCTTTAAAGGAACCGCATTGCACCATCCAGCGACGCTCGTCTTTTTTCTCAGCGGCAGGCTTAGGCGCATCTGGCGCACGGGAAATCGGCGCGGCCTGCTGCGTTTTAGGCTGCGAAGCGGCGGTATGCGCCGGTGTCTGCAACAGATCCTGATACGGCTGCTGGGACGCCGTTTGCTTCGGCTGCGAGGTCTGCTTCGGCGGCTGTTGTACCGGCGCTGACTGAGCCGTACGCGTTTGCGGCTGTGTCTGGGTTCGCGGTTGCTGTACCGGCTGCGTGTACTGCTGCTCAACCTGACGCTGTTGAGCCTGACGTTGCAGCGTTTGCTGACGCTGTTCCGGCGTCTGCTCGTTCCACGGTACTTCGTTGAGCTGCGTAGGCTGCTGGCGCATATCTGCCTGCATCTGCGCCAGCAACTGTCGCTGTTCGTTGGTCAGTTGATCCGGTTTCATCACTTCACCGCCTGCGGACGGTTCCGTTGGCGCACGTACGCCAGGCTGGCGGCTTTCCAGCTCCTTGATGTAGCGCCAGCGCTCCTCCGGTTTCGGCGGCAGCCCGTTGCCCGTCACTTTCTGGCTCTGCAACGTTTCTGATTCTTCTTTTTTGTGATGCGTGATGAAGTACAGACCACCGATAAAGGCCACAAGGACGGCGGCGGCAATGGCGACCATTGCGGGCGAAACCGCGGACGTGTTGCGTTGCTTTTTCCGTGAGGTGCTCTTTTTGCGCCGCGAAGGTGCCGGTTGGCCGCGACGTACATAATCTCGTTGTGCCACTATCGTTTCGCTGTATTTATTCGTTCGTCAGCCCGCCATGTTACTTAAGCGGCGGGCCTTTGACCAGACGCGGGTGTCTGAAAGGTTTACGTTAAGGCGCGAGTGGAGCCCCTGAGGATCAGTTCGCAGTCCATTAAACGCGAGCCGCTGCTCACATTTTGCCCCTGCATCTGATCGAGCAACAGCAGCATTGCTTCGCAGCCGATTTGGAAACGCGGCTGTGCGACCGTCGTCAGCGGCGGATCGCAAAATTCTGACAGGGCGATATTGTCGAAGCCAATGATCGACAGATCGTTTGGCACTTTCATTCCCTGGCGTTTGGCCCAGGAGAGCGCGCCTAACGCCATCACATCGCTATGGCAGAATACCGCCGTCGGCGGCTGCGGCAGCGCCATCAGCTGTTTTAACGCATTGCCCCCCGCTTCGTAAGTGAAGTCGCCACGGGCGATATAGTGCGGGTCGACGGTAATGCCGCAGCGGCGCAACGCCTGCACATAACCCTGCAGGCGATAATGGCACAGCGGCATCTCTTCCGGCCCGGCAATGCACCCGATGCGCTGATGCCCCAGCTCATGTAAATAATTCACGGCATCAAAGGCGGCGGTCAGGTTATCGATATGTACCGTAGGAAGCTCCAGCTCTGGGGCAAATTCGTTTGCCATCACCATCGGCGGCAGATTGCGCTGTTCTTCAATACTGGCGTCAAACGGCAGGCGCGAACCGAGCAGCAGCATCCCGTCGATTTGCTTGGTGATGATGAGGTTAACGAACGTTTTTTCCTGCTGGTTCTGATGCGCGCAGTCGCCAATGAGCACCAGATAGCCATGACTTGCGGCGGTGATCTCAATGCCCCGGATGATCTCGCTAAAGAAGGGATCGCAAATATCCGGCACAATCACCAGGATCGTCCGTGATTCATTTCGTTTAACGTTGCGTCCCGCCGCCTGCGGTAAATAGCCCACTTCCATTGCGGCCTGTTCGACCCGGTTTCGGGTGGACTGGGAGACTTTTTCCGGGTTCATCAGCGCGCGGGACACGGTTGCCGTTGAGACTTTCGCCTTCTCGGCAACATCTTTCATTGTAGCGGCAACAACCTGCTTCTTCGGTTTCACTCTTTCTCCTCGCCAGGGTAATCCGGCGCAGCACTATCCCTGTTGAAATCACATCGAAAACATTTTTATCAGATAGCGAATGGAAACGGTTACAGAATTTTCATAAAAAGTGTGATGGGTGTTGAATTTTACGATCCGCCTCGCATCGTGAAGGCGTTATCCCTCGATCGGATCGACATCCAGCACCCATTTCACCTTGCGCGCGTCCGGCAGCGTGTTGATGAGCGCAAGGGTGCCGCTGACAATATGCTGCAGGCGAACCCGTGAAGGATGCTGCAATAAAATCTGCCAGCGATAGCGTCCGCCGCGCTTTGGCGCCAGCGCAGGCACCGGGCCTAGCACCCACAGTTTCTCGTCTGCCAGGGGGCTGGCCTGAATCAAATTGCGCAACTGCTGTAAAAACAGCGGGGCCAACTGATTGTTATGGTCTTCCACCCGCACGATGACGTGGCTGGTCCACGGCGGCAAGTGCATCGTCTGACGTTCCGCCAACGCTTGCTCGGCAAACGCGTCATAGCCCTTATGCAGCAGCGTCTGGAGCAGCGGATGTTCCGGATGATGGGTTTGCAACACCACTTCACCCTGTTTGCCTGCGCGCCCTGCGCGTCCGGACACCTGGGTATACAGTTGGGCAAACCGTTCAGCGGATCGGAAGTCTGCGGAAAACAGCGCGCCGTCCACGTCGAGCAAGGCGACCAGCGTGACGTCCGGGAAGTGATGGCCTTTTGCCAGCATTTGCGTGCCAATCAGGATCCGCGCGCCGCCGCGATGCACTTCCGCCAGATGTTGCTCCAGCGCGCCTTTGCGACTGGTTGTGTCGCGGTCGATACGGGAAATCGGCACCCCGGGGAAGAAGGGCGCCAACGCCTGTTCAAGCTGCTCGGTGCCTAAACCGACCGGCACCATGTGTGTAGAGCCGCAGGTTGGGCACTGGCGCGGCACAGGGCGCTGGCTGTCGCAGTGATGGCAGCGCAGGTGATGCTGGGCCTGATGGAGGGTGTAGTAGTGATCGCAGCGCGGGCATTCGGCAATCCAGCCGCAGTCATGACATAGCAGCGCGGGTGCGAAACCCCGACGATTGAGGAACAGGATCACCTGGTTGTCTGCCTGCAAATGCTGGCGCATCCGGGCGATCAGCGCTGGCGCTAACCCGGCCTGTATCTGCTGGCCCTTTAAATCCAGCACATGCTGCGTGGCGGGGCGGGCATTTCCCGCACGCCGCGTCAGACGCAGCAGACGGTATTTTTTCTGTCGAACGTTACACAGCGTTTCCAGCGCGGGCGTAGCGGAACCGAGGATAATCGGAATGTGTTCGCTATGGGCGCGATAGACGGCCAGATCGCGCGCATGATAGCGCCAGCCTTCTTGCTGTTTATAGGAACTGTCGTGTTCCTCATCAATCACGATGACGCCCAGGTTTTTGAACGGCGTAAATAAAGAAGAGCGCGTACCGATTACAATCGCCGCCTCGCCGTTTTTCGCTTTCAGCCAGGCGGAAAGGCGTTCACTGTCGTTAAGACCGGAATGCAGCACTTCCACCGGCGCGTTGAAGCGTTCGCGAAAGCGGGCGATGGTCTGCGGCGTCAGGCCAATTTCCGGCACCATCACCAGCGCCTGCTTTCCCTGGGCGAGGACGTTTTCCAGCACGCTCAGGTAGACTTCTGTTTTACCGGAGCCGGTGACGCCTGCCAGCAGCCAGGCGGAGAAACTGTCCGAGGCGCTATGAATTGCGCCTACGGCGGTGGCCTGTTCTGTGTTCAGACGCAAACGATCGCCGCAAACCGTGTAACCGGCGCGCCAGTCGCTAAAGCCCGGTGTTTCGCTTGCCAGTTCGCACAGACCTTTTTTACGTAGCGCCTGTAGCGCGGTGTCGTTAAATTCGAGGTCCGCCACCTGGTCGCGCCAGATTTTACCCTGCCGCAGCGCCGCCAGCGCCTGTTGCTGTTTGGGTGAACGCTTTAAGCTGTTGAGGTCGACCGCCTGACCGTCTTCGGTGGCGAACCAGTACCACATTGGCGCATTGGTTGCCGGTTTCCCCTGGCGCAGCAGAATGGGTAGGGCATGAAACAGCACATCGCCGATAGGATGATGATAGTAATCCGCCGCCCATATCAGCAGCCGCCAGACGGACGGCGAGAAAACCGGTTCGCCGTCCAGCACCTCAACCACCGCTTTGAGCTCATTCAGCGGCAGTTCGCTCTTGTCGCTGACCGACACGACGATCCCGACACGCTCCTGCTGCTTGCCAAACGGAACGCGCACGCGACACCCGGCTTTGACGTTCATCCCTTCCGGCAGAAGGTAGTCAAAGGTGCGGGGAAGCGGAACGGGTAAGGCAACGTGCGCAACGGGCATGACATCATCCTGACTTGAAATCTGGCGGGTTAGTATACACATTAGTTGCGGTGGACAAGTGAATCAGTTTGCATGAGCTGGCTAATTTCTGTATGATTCGCCGCCTTTGATGCAAATTGATCGCGTCAAAAATTGACCATTACCCGAGAATTTCGCGCTGCTGGTGTAGAGTGGAAGGCGACGGGAAATAATTAACATCGCGTGGTGTCTGGCGTTAGGGCTGGAAGAGCGACGCGGCCTTAAACTGAGGTTTCCCCATGAAAAAAGATATTCACCCGAAATACGAAGAAATTACTGCTACCTGTTCTTGCGGTAACGTCATGAAAATCCGCTCTACCGTTGGTCACGATCTGAACCTGGACGTGTGCGGTAAATGCCACCCGTTCTACACGGGCAAACAGCGTGACGTTGCAACCGGTGGCCGTGTTGACCGCTTCAACAAGCGTTTCAGCATCCCGGGCAGCAAATAAGATTCTGCTGTCAAAGAAAAAAGCGCCGAAAGGCGCTTTTTTTGTCTCTGTAAATCAGTATTCCCACGTCTCCGGATCGATACCCAGTTCACGCATGATTTCTTTTGCCGCTTCCGGGATCTCGTCGCTGCGCTCTTTTCGCAAATCTTCATCGTTCGGAAGAGGTTGCCCGGTAAAGGCGTGCAAAAACGCTTCGCACAGCAGCTCGCTGTTGGTGGCGTGACGCAGGTTGTTCACCTGACGACGCGTACGTTCATCGGTGAGGATTTTTAACACCTTCAGAGGAATGGAAACCGTAATTTTCTTAACTTGTTCACTCTTCTTACCGTGCTCAGCGTATGGGCTGATATATTCGCCGCTCCATTCAGCCATGAGATACCTTAATCCTCTTTGTCATTAATATGGGGCCAGACCACACGCGGTGTGGCTATCAGCCGGAATTCCGCATAGTTTACCGTACAGGCGATCCCATGACACGGGTAAAGCGCCTGTAGTTGTGCGCTAATGCATATAATTTTAACGGCTATTTGCAGTTTGCTCAATCTATACGCAAAGAAGTTTAGATGTCCAGATGTATTGACGTCTATTGTCACAATGTTTACTCTGAAGCCTGACTTTTCACCGACTCAGCTCAGGAACACCCTAACATGACGCGTAAACAGGCCACCATCGCAGTGCGTAGCGGGTTAAATGACGACGAACAGTACGGTTGTGTCGTCCCGCCGATTCATCTTTCCAGCACCTACAATTTCACCGGTTTTAATGAACCTCGCGCTCATGACTATTCTCGCCGCGGCAACCCGACGCGCGATGTGGTTCAGCGTGCGCTGGCGGAACTGGAAGGCGGTGCGGGCGCGGTGTTGACCAATACCGGCATGTCGGCGATCCATCTGGTGACGACGGTATTCCTGAAGCCTGGCGACCTGCTGGTGGCGCCGCACGACTGCTATGGCGGCAGCTATCGCCTGTTTGACAGTCTGGCGAAGCGTGGGTGCTATCGCGTCCTGTTTGTCGACCAGGGCAATGAGCAAGCGCTACGGGCCGCGCTGGCGGAAAAACCGAAGCTGGTACTGGTAGAAAGTCCGAGTAATCCGCTGTTACGCGTGGTGGATATTGCGAAGATCTGCCAGTTGGCGCGGGACACCGGGGCGGTGAGCGTCGTCGATAACACGTTTTTAAGCCCGGCGTTGCAAAATCCGCTGGCATTGGGCGCCGATCTGGTGTTGCATTCATGCACGAAATATCTGAATGGTCACTCTGACGTGGTGGCGGGCGTGGTGATTGCGAAAGATCCGGATACCGTTACTGAACTGGCATGGTGGGCGAATAATATCGGCGTCACCGGTAGCGCCTTTGACAGCTATTTGCTGCTGCGCGGGCTGCGCACGCTGTCGCCGCGCATGGAAGTGGCGCAGCGTAACGCGCAGGCGATTGTCGATTACCTGCAAACCCAGCCGCTGGTGAAAAAACTGTATCATCCATCACTGCCGGAAAATCAGGGCCATGAAATTGCCGCGCGCCAGCAAAAAGGCTTTGGCGCGATGTTGAGTTTTGAACTGGATGGCGATGAGCAGACGCTGCGTCGTTTCCTCGGCGGGCTGTCGTTGTTTACGCTGGCGGAATCCTTAGGGGGAGTGGAAAGTTTGATCTCTCACGCCGCGACGATGACCCATGCAGGCATGGCGCCCGAGGCGCGCGCTGCCGCCGGGATCTCCGAGACGCTGCTGCGTATCTCCACCGGTATTGAAGATGGCGAAGATTTAATTGCCGACCTGGAAAATGGCTTCCGGGCTGCAAACAAGGGGTAAACATGAGTGTGATTGCGCAGGCAGGGGCGAAGGGTCGCCAACTGCATAAATTTGGTGGCAGTAGTCTGGCTGACGTGAAGTGTTATCTGCGCGTGGCGGGCATTATGGCGGAATACTCACAGCCTGACGATATGATGGTGGTTTCCGCCGCAGGCAGCACCACCAACCAGTTGATTAGCTGGCTGAAACTCAGTCAGACCGATCGCCTCTCTGCGCATCAGGTGCAACAAACCCTTCGTCGCTATCAGTGCGATCTGATCAGCGGTCTGCTGCCTGCCGATGTGGCGGACAGTTTGATCAGTCTGTTCATCAGCGACCTGGAACGTCTGGCGGCGCTGCTGGACAGCGGCGTCACCGATGCGGTCTACGCGGAAGTGGTCGGCCACGGCGAAGTCTGGTCCGCGCGACTGATGTCTGCGGTGCTCAATCAGCAGGGAATGGAATCCGCCTGGCTGGACGCGCGCGAATTTCTCCGCGCCGAGCGCGCCGCGCAGCCGCAGGTCGACGAAGGTTTATCTTATCCGTTGTTGCAACAGTTGCTGGTGCAGCATCCGGGCAAACGTCTGGTGGTCACGGGTTTTATCAGCCGCAGCAATGCGGGTGAAACGGTACTGCTGGGGCGCAACGGTTCTGACTACTCGGCGACACAGATAGGCGCGCTGGCGGGCGTTTCCCGGGTCACCATCTGGAGCGACGTCGCCGGGGTTTACAGCGCCGATCCGCGCAAGGTGAAAGATGCCTGCCTGCTGCCCCTGTTGCGTCTGGATGAAGCCAGCGAGCTGGCGCGTCTGGCCGCGCCGGTGCTGCACGCGCGCACGCTGCAGCCCGTTTCCGGCAGCGATATCGATCTGCAATTACGCTGTAGCTACACGCCGGATCAGGGATCCACGCGCATTGAACGTGTGCTGGCCTCCGGGACAGGCGCGCGTATCGTTACCAGTCATGATGATGTGTGCCTGATTGAGTTTCAGGTGCCCGCGAGCCAGGACTTTAAGCTGGCGTATAAGGATATCGACCAGATCCTGAAACGCGCGCAGGTGCGTCCGCTGGCGGTGGGCGTCCATCACGATCGTCAACTGCTTCAGTTCTGTTACACCTCTGAAGTCGCCGACAGCGCGCTGAGGATCCTTGACGAGGCGGGCTTACCGGGAGAACTGCGCCTGCGGCAGGGGCTTGCGCTGGTGGCAATGGTCGGTGCGGGGGTCACCCGCAACCCGCTGCACTGCCACCGTTTTTGGCAGCAACTAAAAGGTCAGCCGGTCGAGTTCACCTGGCAATCGGAAGAGGGCATCAGCCTGGTCGCGGTGTTACGTACAGGCCCGACCGAAAGCCTGATTCAGGGCTTACATCAGTCTCTTTTCCGCGCCGAAAAGCGTATCGGTCTGGTGCTGTTTGGTAAGGGCAATATTGGCTCTCGTTGGCTGGAACTGTTTGCCCGCGAGCAGAGCACGTTGTCGGCGCGTACCGGGTTTGAATTTGTGCTGGCGGGCGTGGTGGACAGTCGCAGCAGCCTGCTGAACTACGAAGGACTGGATGCCAGCCGTGCGCTGGCGTTCTTTGGCGACGAAGCCGTTGAACAGGATGAAGAGTCGCTGTTTTTATGGATGCGCGCACACCCCTACGATGATCTGGTGGTGCTGGACGTGACGGCGAGCGAGCAACTGGCGGATCAATATCTCGACTTTGCCAGCCATGGTTTTCACGTTATCAGCGCCAATAAACTGGCCGGGGCGAGCAACAGTGACAAGTACCGGCAAATTCACGACGCGTTTGATAAAACGGGTCGCCACTGGCTGTATAACGCCACCGTGGGGGCCGGATTGCCGATCAACCATACCGTGCGCGATCTCATCGACAGTGGCGATACCATTTTGTCGATCAGTGGGATCTTCTCCGGTACGCTCTCGTGGCTGTTCCTGCAGTTTGACGGCACCGTGCCGTTCACCGAACTGGTGGATCAGGCCTGGCAGCAGGGACTGACCGAGCCGGACCCGCGTGTGGATCTGTCCGGTAAAGACGTGATGCGTAAGCTGGTGATTCTGGCACGTGAAGCAGGTTACGATATCGAGCCGGATCAGGTGCGCGTCGAGTCGTTGGTACCCGCGCATTGCGAAGAGGGCTCCATCGACCATTTCTTTGAAAACGGCGATGAGCTGAACGAGCAGATGGTTCAGCGTCTGGAGGCCGCCCGCGAGATGGGACTGGTGCTGCGCTACGTGGCGCGTTTTGACGCTAACGGTAAAGCGCGCGTTGGCGTCGAAGCCGTGCGCCCGGAGCATCCGCTGGCGGCGCTGCTGCCGTGTGATAACGTGTTTGCCATCGAAAGCCGCTGGTATCGCGACAACCCGCTGGTGATCCGCGGGCCGGGCGCGGGACGCGACGTGACCGCCGGGGCGATTCAGTCGGACATCAACCGCCTGGCGCAACTGTTATAATCTGTGTTGCAGGCCGGAGGGCGGTTTCGCCTTATCCGGCTGCATCAGCGTTGTCATCGGGCGCGATACCGGCTGGCGATTCATGTAATTTGCCTGTGGTCGACGCTATTTTATTGTCGGGCAAAAACCTCTTTTGCGGCGAACAGCCCGTTTAGCGCAGCCGGAAATCCGGCGTAGACCGCCATCTGCATCATGACTTCAATGATTTCCGCCTGCGTGAGTCCGACATGTAAGGCGGCTTCGATATGCACTTTTAGCTGCGGCGCGGCGTTGCCCATGGCGGTTAATGCCGCGACCGTGGCGATTTCCCGACTGCGTAAATCCAGCTCTGAGCGGGAATAAATATCGCCAAACGGAAATTCAATCAGATAGAGGGCGAAGTCCGGCGCGATATCCCGCAAACTGTCGATAACCGCATCGCCGCCTTTACCGTCTACCTGTTGCAGCATCTGCCGGCCCTTTATAAAACGCTCGGAATACATGGTCCTTTTCTCCTGGTGCACAGTATGTGGCGTGAGGATAGGATGTCCGAAAAAATATCGATAATACCGTTTTCGTGATACCTTTTTGGTATGACACCACCGCTGATACATGCTCTGGATATCCGTCTGCTGCGCTACTTTGCCGTGGTAGCAGAAGAGAACAACATGAGCCGTGCGGCGCAGCGATTGTTTATGTCGCAGCCCCCACTGAGTCGCCATATTCGCCAGCTTGAAGAACGGCTGGGGGTAACGCTTTTTGTTCGTCATACCAAAGGGTTAACGTTGACAGAAGAAGGGCGGCGGGTGCTTGAAATCGTCGGTCCTCTGCTGGAGATGCAGGAAAAAACCTACGCGATGCTGCAACGGGTCGCACAACGCGGTGATCGCGCGCTACGACTGGGATTAAGCACCGCATTCGAACAAGGCGTGTTTGCACCGCTGGAAACGCAGTTGCGCGCACGCGTGCAGCGACTGCATATCGTACGCCACGGATCGCCAGAACTTGCGCGCCTGGTGCGTCGGGGCAAGCTGGATGCCGCGCTGGTGGCGCTACCGCTGGAGACCGCCGGGCTCGCTGTTACGCCAGTAGACTGGCAGGAGCCGCTGATAGCCGCACTGCCCGCCAGCTGGCCGGAAGCGGAAACCGCCTCACTTTCCCTGAAGGGGCTGAACCACCGACCGTTATTCTGGTTTAAGCGTGAGCGCAATCCGGCGTTCTTTGACTACACGCGGAAAATTTTTCATCGCGCTGGCTATTTCCCCACCTGTATAGAAGAACCGCTGGAGCACGATGTGCTGCTCGCCCGCATCGCCCACGGCGACGGTCTGAGCTTACTTCCCGCGTCGTTCGCCGCTATTCAGCGCCGGGGCGTAGTTTTCCGCCCGCTATGCAACGGTGAACTGACGCTTCAGGCTGGCCTGGCGACGCTGCCAGAGGACGTTGCGCGGTGGCAGTGGCTAGCGTCAGTCCGGTTCTGATACCGGGGTATCCCTGGCGTCATGAATTATTTTCATCTTCCCTGAGTTTTCCTCACCTTTTACGCTGATTTTTAGGTTGACGGCATCGCACTTTTCCGTCATTTTTACATCTGGACGTCTAAACGGATAGATGTTCACAACACAACATATAATGACACGCGATTGATGAGGTAAGGTATGAGCTTTTTTCACGCCAACCAGCGGGAAGCCCTGAATCAGAGCCTGGCGGAAGTCCAGGGTCAGATTAACGTTTCGTTCGAGTTTTTCCCGCCGCGCACCAGTGAAATGGAGCAAACCCTGTGGAATTCTATCGATCGCCTGAGCAGCCTGAAGCCGAAGTTTGTGTCGGTAACGTACGGAGCCAATTCCGGTGAACGCGACCGTACGCACAGCATCATTAAAGGCATTAAAGATCGTACCGGGCTGGAAGCCGCGCCGCATCTGACCTGCATCGACGCGACCCGCGATGAACTGCGTACCATCGCCCGTGACTACTGGAATAACGGCATTCGCCATATCGTTGCCCTGCGCGGCGACCTGCCTCCGGGCAGCGGCAAGCCGGATATGTACGCAACTGACCTGGTCAGCCTGCTGAAAGAAGTGGCGGATTTTGATATCTCCGTGGCGGCCTATCCGGAAGTGCATCCGGAAGCGAAAAGCGCTCAGGCAGATCTGTTGAACCTGAAGCGTAAAGTGGATGCTGGCGCCAACCGCGCGATTACCCAGTTCTTCTTTGACGTCGAAAGCTACCTGCGTTTTCGCGATCGCTGCGTTTCGGCAGGCATTGATGTGGAAATTATCCCTGGCATCCTGCCGGTCTCTAACTTTAAACAGGCGAAGAAGTTCGCGGATATGACCAATGTGCGTATTCCGGCATGGATGTCACAAATGTTTAACGGTCTTGATGACGATGCGGAAACACGGAAACTGGTCGGCGCCAATATTGCTATGGATATGGTTAAGATTCTCAGCCGTGAAGGGGTAAAAGATTTTCATTTCTATACACTTAACCGCGCGGAGATGAGTTACGCAATCTGCCACACACTGGGCGTCAGACCTGCCCTGTAAATACCCCGGCCCTCCCTGGAGGGCTTTTTTACGCCTCGTTTTGATCCACATCTTGTTAACGTAAAATATAAAAGGTATCGACTATCGAATCTGTGGATTATATCGACTATATCTAAGCTCCTGTGGTGTATATCGTAACGGTAACATTGAAAAGGGAGCTGAGATATGAGCACGTCTGACGATACCCATAACACCTTATCCACCGGAAAATGCCCGTTCCATAAGGGCGGTCACGACCAGAGCGCTGGCGCAGGAACCACCAGCCGCGACTGGTGGCCTAACCAACTTCGCGTGGACCTTCTGAATCAACATTCCAATCGTTCCAACCCGCTGGGTGAGGACTTTGACTACCGCAAAGAATTCAGCAAATTAGATTACTCCGCCCTTAAAGGCGATCTCAAAGCGTTGCTGACCGAATCGCAACCGTGGTGGCCTGCCGACTGGGGCAGCTATGCCGGTCTGTTTATTCGTATGGCCTGGCATGGCGCGGGCACTTACCGTTCGATTGACGGACGAGGCGGCGCAGGTCGCGGTCAACAGCGCTTCGCCCCGCTGAACTCCTGGCCTGACAACGTCAGCCTCGACAAAGCACGTCGTCTGCTGTGGCCAATCAAACAAAAATACGGGCAAAAAATTTCCTGGGCGGATCTGTTTATTCTGGCGGGCAACGTGGCGCTGGAAAACTCGGGCTTCCGCACCTTTGGCTTCGGCGCAGGACGTGAAGACGTCTGGGAACCGGATCTTGATGTGAACTGGGGCGATGAGAAAGCCTGGTTGACTCACCGCCACCCGGAAGCGCTGGCGAAAGCGCCGCTGGGCGCTACTGAGATGGGGCTGATCTACGTGAACCCGGAAGGTCCGGATCACAGCGGTGAACCATTGTCTGCGGCGGCGGCTATTCGCGCCACCTTTGGCAACATGGGGATGAATGACGAAGAAACCGTCGCGCTGATCGGCGGCGGACATACGCTTGGGAAAACCCACGGCGCGGCAGCTGCCTCTCACGTTGGGCCGGATCCGGAAGCGGCGCCGATTGAAGCCCAGGGCTTAGGTTGGGCAAGCTCTTTTGGCAGCGGTTCAGGCGCGGATGCGATTACCTCCGGTCTGGAAGTTGTGTGGACGCAAACCCCAACCCAGTGGAGCAATTACTTCTTCGAGAACCTGTTTAAATACGAGTGGGTGCAAACGCGCAGCCCGGCAGGGGCGATCCAGTTTGAAGCGGTGGATGCTCCGGAAATCATTCCGGATCCGTTTGATCCGTCGAAGAAACGTAAGCCGACGATGCTGGTGACCGATCTGACGCTGCGTTTTGATCCGGAATTCGAAAAGATTTCCCGTCGCTTCCTCAACGATCCGCAGGCCTTTAACGAAGCCTTCGCCCGCGCGTGGTTCAAATTAACGCACAGGGATATGGGGCCGAAAGCGCGCTATATCGGTCCGGAAGTACCGAAAGAAGATCTGATCTGGCAGGATCCGCTGCCACAGCCGGTTTATCATCCAACCGAAGAAGACATCATTAACCTGAAGGCGGCGATTGCATCTTCCGGGCTGTCCGTCAGCGAACTGGTTTCTGTTGCCTGGGCGTCGGCGTCCACCTTCCGCGGCGGTGACAAACGCGGCGGCGCCAACGGTGCGCGTCTGGCTTTAGCGCCGCAGCGCGACTGGGATGTTAACGCCACGGCGGCGCGCGTATTGCCGGTGCTGGAAGAGATTCAAAAGTCGACGGGTAAAGCCTCTCTGGCCGATATCATCGTGCTGGCCGGGGTGGTGGGCATTGAGAAGGCGGCGAGTGATGCTGGCGTGAGCATTGGCGTACCGTTTACGCCAGGCCGGGTGGATGCCCGTCAGGATCAGACGGATATCGAGACCTTTGAACTGCTTGAGCCGATTGCTGACGGTTTCCGTAACTACCGTGCGCGTCTGGATGTCTCCACCACCGAGTCACTGCTGATTGATAAAGCACAACAGCTTACCCTGACCGCGCCGGAGATGACGGCCCTGGTCGGCGGGATGCGCGTGCTCGGCACAAACTTCGACGGCAGCCAGAACGGCGTCTTCACTGACCGTGTCGGCGTACTCAGCAACGATTTCTTCGTGAATCTGCTGGATATGCGCTACGAATGGAAAGCGACCGATGAGTCTGGCGAACTGTTTGAAGGGCGCGATCGCCTGAGCGGCGAAGTGAAGTATACCGCAACCCGCGCTGACCTGGTGTTTGGTTCTAACTCCGTGCTGCGTGCGCTGGCTGAAGTGTATGCCTGCAATGACGCTCGCGAGAAGTTCGTGAAGGACTTTGTCGCGGCATGGGTGAAAGTGATGAATCTCGACCGTTTCGACCTGCTGTAAATGTAAGCCTGGATGCCGGATGGCGTTAGCGCCATCCGGCAAACTCAACTTATTCCCACTCTTGCAGGTAGCGCTGACCGTATTGATCGGCCACCAGCAGGGCGGCATACACTTCGTCCGGCGTCGCACCGCCAGGCATGTTATGGATCGTTTCTCCTTCCGCACAGGCGGCTTCTGCCACAGTGCGCATTTTCGCCGGAATATCCTGTTTAATATCCAGTTGCGCCAGTGTGATTGGTAGACCGACGGAGTGACACAGCGCGGCGACAGTTTCAATTTCTTCTACCGGGGCATTTTCCAGCACCAACTGCGTCAACGTACCAAACGCCACTTTTTCACCATGATAGTAGTGATGCGCATCAGGAATCGCCGTCAGGCCGTTATGAATCGCGTGGGCTGCCGCCAAGCCTCCACTTTCAAAACCGACGCCGCTCAGGTAGGTGTTCGCTTCGATTACGCGCTCAAGAGCGGGCGTCACAACGTGCTGCTCGGCGGCCAGCATCGCTTTTTCGCCTTCTTCCAGCAGCGTGTTGTAGCACAGCTCAGCCAGCGCCAGCGCGGCCTGGGTGCATTTCCCTCCCGCCATGGTAACCGCGCCGCTACGTGAACAAGCGCGCGCTTCAAACCAGGTTGCCAGCGCATCGCCAATACCTGCGGCTAACAAACGCGCCGGGGCGCCAGCGACAATTTTGGTGTCGACGATCACCATGTGCGGGTTATGCGGCAGCATCAGATAACGGTCGAATTCTCCGGCGTCGGTGTAGATAACGGAAAGGGCGCTGCATGGCGCATCGGTGGAGGCAATCGTCGGCGCGATAGCGACCGGTACGTTCATAAAGTGTGCAAGCGCTTTTGCGGTATCAAGCGTTTTACCCCCGCCGATGCCGAGCACAGCCGCACATTGCGCTTTTTCAGCCACGTCGCGCAGTCGGTCAATCTCGTTCTGGGAACATTCGCCGCCAAACGGTGCGATTTCCAGCGCCAGTCCGGCGTCCTGGATGCTTTTTTCCAGCGCGCTCTGGGCGAAACCCAGAACAAATTTGTCGCCGACAACCAGCCAGCGTTCCGCCAGCGGCTTGAGGTAGTCGCCAAGACGTGTGATGACATCTGCTCCCTGGATGTATTTACCAGGTGATTGAATAATGCGATCCATACGTTATCCCCTTTACAGGTTGATGTTTCCGAAAGCGTTTTTCCAGTCTTGCTCAAACTTCTCAATAGCCGACTGTACCGCAGGGGTATCAAGCATTTGTTGCGCTACATCTAAAGGAAGGGTGATCGCTTCGCAACCTGCCAGCAAACAGTCCAGCGCCTGGCGGGGGGTTTTGAAACTGGCCGCCAGCACTTTGCTGTCCGGGGCGTGCAGTTCCAGCAGCGTTTGCAGTTCCTGCACCGTACGGATGCCGTCTCCGCCCTGCGCGTCGACGCGGTTGACGTAGGGCGCGACGTATTTTGCGCCTGCCAGCGCGGCCAGTAGCCCCTGCGATGCGCTGTAGACGGCGGTGCCGAGCGTGGTAATCCCTTCGGTTTTCAACTGCTTGATTGCGGCCAGTCCTTCGGACGTCACCGGGATTTTCACCACAATGCCCGGTATGGCGTTGTTCAGTCGCTTCGCTTCGCTCACCATGCCCTGCGCGTCGCGGCTCATGGTCTGGGCAAACAGAATGCCGGTTTCGCCAATGGCGTTTTGTAAGCGAGGCAGCACATCCCAAACAGACTCTTTACTTGCCGCCACAATGCTCGGGTTGGTGGTCACGCCCGCAATCGGGAAGATGCGTGCCAGACGTTCGACTTCCCGCACATTGGCGGTATCTAAATACAGCTCCATTTTCCTTCCTCTCAGAGTTCAAGTTCATGTTGCAGCAGACTGGCGATGGCGTCGGCGGACGCGGCGTTCACCAGCGCGTTACGAAATTCTTCATGCATAATCCGGCGGGCCAGGCGCGAGAAAATGCGCATATGCTGATCGCCAGCGGCGTGTTTGTTGAGTGTGAGCATGATGATGAACTGCGCATCGTCGTCTCCCCAACGCACCGGCGCGTTGAGGCGCGCCACGCTGATGGTCGATTGCTCAATGTGTTCAGACTTGCTGTGTGGAATGGCGAAGCTAAAGCCCAAACCGGTGGAGAATACTGCTTCGCGTGCCCAGAGATCGGCTTCCAGTTTGCGTGGATAGCGGCAACGGCCCGCCAGCAGTAAGTTGTCGGTCATTCCTTTGATCACCTCCTCTTTACTGCGCCAGTCGCTGTCAAGCCGGATGCACTCGGCGGTGACCAGCGGGGCGTCCTGCTGGCTCATGCGGAACTGCGCCAGCAAATGTTCCACTTCCAGCGACGTACGGCAGGCCATCGCCTGATTCAGCAACTGGCGACAGGCACGGCTGTCCAGTTGCGCCATCCGCGCTTTAGCGGCGGGGATTGACGGTGCGCTCATGCTGATTTCATCCAGACCTAACCCCACGAGCAGCGGCAGTACGGAGCCTTTGGCGCCCAGTTCGCCACACAGGCCAATCCATTTTCCCTGGCGATGCACCGCCTGCACCGCGTAGTCCAGCGCGCGTAAAAAGGCCGGATTCAGGCTGTTGTAGTGGCGGGTGACTTTGGCGTTATCGCGATCGACGGCCAGCAGATATTGCGTCAGGTCGTTGCTGCCGATGCTGAAGAAATCAATTTCTTCGCAGCACTGGTCGATAATGAACATTACCGACGGCACTTCCAGCATAATGCCAAGAGGGATTTTCTCATCGAACGGAATGTGTTCATTGCGTAACTGCTGTTTGGCTTCCGCCAGTTTCTCTTTGACCCACAGGATCTCCTCCATGGAGGAGATCATCGGAATCATGATCTTCAGACTGCCGTGGGCGGATGCGCGCAGAATCGATCGCAGTTGGGTGGTAAACAGCGCGGCGTATTCTTCGTAGATGCGTACAGCGCGATAGCCGAGGAACGGGTTGGCTTCGGCAGGAATGTTCAGGTAGTCCACCGGCTTATCGCCGCCGATGTCCATTGTGCGCACGATAATGCTGCGTCCCCGCGCGGACTCCAGCGCCTGGCAAAAAATATTGTATAACTCGTTTTCGTCCGGCGCGCTGGCGCGATCCATATACAGCATTTCCGTGCGGAACAGACCGACCGCTTCCGCACCGTTACTGAATGCCGCCTGGGCTTCAACGGCGTGGGCGATGTTAGCGGCGACTTCCATCCGGATGCCGTCAGCGGTGCGCGCTTCCTGCGTCAGCCAGATGCGCTGCTGTTCACGCAGCGTCTCCTGTACCCGGGCTTCTTGTTGATAATAGCGCTCGATGGCTTCGCTCGGCGACACCACTACCGCGCCTGCGTTTCCGTCGATATACACTTTCTGATGCCGCCACGGTGTTAAGGCCTCTGTCTCTACGCCCACCAGCGTCGGGATATTGAACGAGCGGGCGAGAATGACCGTGTGCGACGTGGTGCCGCCGCTTTTTAACAACAACCCTTTCAGGTACGTTTTATCCAGCTCCAGAAACTGGCTTGGCGTCAGTTCGTCCGCCATACACACGGCTGGCTGGGTCAGTTGGCCCGGCGGCGGAAAACGTGTTTCGCCGTAAATATGCTGTAACAGCTGGAAGCAGACGTCACGGACATCCAGCGCGCGTTCCTGCAGATAACTGCTGCTGGAGCGGGCGAATTCGTCGCAGAAATGGTTCGCACTTTCGATAATCGCCTGCGCGCAGCTTAAGCCGCGCGAAACGCCAGCCAGCAGATGCTGACGCAGGGATGCGTCGCTTGCCAGTGAACGGTGGGCTTCCAGAATCGCGCTGGTAGGACCGTCACTGTCCAGCAAACGGAACGCAATGTTTTTCGTTAACAACGTCAGACCGCGATCCAGCGCTGACTGTTCCTGCTCCACGTCTTTCGCTGCTGGAAGTTCGCCGAGCGCGTTAAGATCCAGCGAAGAGAGAGGAGTCAGCACGCCACCCGCGCTACCGTTGCAGACGGGGCGGGCGCGGAATAACTGCGGGTTAAGGTGAGTCAGCGAGGCCGGAAGCGCGTCTAATTCACGGTTATTAACCTCTGCGAGCGGCGCATCGCAATGCGGAAATTCATCGCGTAGCCACTGATTCAGTCGCTGGTGGGCATTGGCTTCATCTGCGCCGGTAATCAGCAACTGGCAACGGTCGCCTGCCAGCGTGTCGGTGCCGATCAGCGACAGCGCGCTTTTGGCGTTACCTTTTCGGCCAGTGCGCAGATTGTGCCATTCAATCTGAGACGTAAAGGTATTGCACAGCGTTTCCACGTGGCTTGCCGGGCGCGCATGGACGCCATTGGGCAGTTCACAGGTAAATTCCACAATCAGGGCCATTGCCTCTCTCCCATAACGGATTTCTGCTTACAGGATAAAAGGGCTTGGTTGAGCTCTGCCATGTGACAAATCTGCCAAAAACTGGATAAATGTAATGTAAGGTGAAAAGTGCGAGTCGCCTCACAACTCGACAAGTTAGCTGTCATCTGTCGGCGAGTAGAAGTTATGAGGCGGATCGCATTTTTGTACTGATATTACAAAAATCCAGTAAATGGCCTTTTTATCCACTGTCTGCGTCGCTGCGGATTGCCTATTGTTTGCCACAACAACGTTATGGATATGGGCTTTCACTGGCCCGGGAGCGACGTATGAAAGAGTTGGTGCAGATCCTGAAAAATACCCGTCAGCATCTGATGACGGGGGTGTCGCATATGATCCCCTTTGTTGTCGCGGGCGGCATCTTGCTGGCGGTCTCCGTCATGCTGTATGGCAAAGGTGCGGTGCCGGATGCCGCAACTGACCCGAATCTGAAGAAACTGTTCGACATCGGCGTCGCCGGGCTGACCCTGATGGTGCCTTTCCTCGCCGCGTATATAGGTTATTCCATAGCTGAACGTTCCGCGCTGGCGCCCTGCGCGATTGGCGCCTGGGTGGGCAACAGCTTTGGCGCCGGGTTTTTTGGTGCGCTGATTGCCGGGATTATCGGCGGTATCGTGGTGCATTACCTGAAAAAAATCCCGGTGCATAAGGTGCTGCGTTCGGTCATGCCGATCTTCGTTATCCCTATCGTCGGCACCTTTATCACCGCGGGTATCATGATGTGGGGGCTGGGTGAGCCGGTGGGCGCGCTGACCAGCAGCCTGACGCAATGGTTACAAGGGATGCAGCAAGGCAGCGTCGTCATGTTAGCGGTCATTATGGGGCTGATGCTGGCCTTTGATATGGGCGGTCCGGTGAACAAAGTGGCCTATGCCTTCATGCTCATCTGCGTGGCGCAGGGGGTCTATACCGTCGTGGCGATTGCCGCCGTCGCAATCTGCGTACCGCCGCTGGGCTTAGGGCTGGCGACGCTGCTGGGGCGTAAAAACTTCTCTTCTGAAGAACGCGAAGCCGGAAAAGCGGCGCTGGTGATGGGCTGTGTGGGCGTCACCGAAGGGGCGATACCGTTTGCCGCCGCTGACCCGCTGCGCGTGATCCCCTCCATCATGCTCGGTTCTGCCTGTGGCGCGGTTACCGCCGCGCTGTTCGGCGCGCAGTGCTACGCCGGTTGGGGCGGGTTAATCGTGTTGCCGGTGGTAGAAGGAAAACTGGGGTATATCGCTGCGGTTGTGGTTGGCGCGCTCGTTACTGCGCTCTGCGTGAACGTACTGAAAAGCCTGGCGCGGAAGAATGTCTCTCAGGCCGATGAAAAAGAAGACGATCTCGATTTAGATTTTGAAATGAATTAAGTGAGGAATAAACCATGACGAAAATTATTGCCGTGACCGCATGCCCTTCTGGCGTTGCGCATACCTATATGGCAGCCGAAGCGCTGGAAAGCGCGGCGAAAGCCAAGGGTTGGGAAGTGAAAGTGGAGACCCAGGGTTCGATTGGCCTGGAAAATGAACTGACGCCAGACGACGTGGCGAGCGCGGATATGGTGATTCTGACCAAAGATATCGGCATTAAGTTTGAAGAGCGTTTTGCCGGGAAGACCATCGTGCGCGTCAACATCAGCGATGCGGTTAAACGTGCCGACGCCATCATGAATAAGATTGACGCGCATCTGGCGCAAACCGCGTAACCGTTTTGGATTTAAGAGCCTGATGGTCAGGCTTCAGGGAGTTCCTTATGACAGACCGTATCCAACGCCTGAAAAGCGCGCTGTTCCAGAACAACCGGGAAATCTCGCTGGAACGTGCGCTGCTTTACACCGCCAGCCACCAGCAAACCGAAGGCGAGCCGGTTATTCTGCGCCGTGCTAAAGCGACAGCGTATATTCTTGAACATGTTGCCATTTCGATTCGTGATGAAGAATTGATTGCCGGAAACCGTACCGTTAAACCGCGCGCAGGCATTATGTCTCCGGAAATGGATCCGTACTGGTTGCTTAAGGAACTCGATCAGTTTCCGACGCGACCGCAGGACCGTTTTGATATCAGCGATGAGGACAAACGCCTTTATCGCGAAACGCTGTACCCGTACTGGGAGAAGCGTTCGATGAAGGACTTCATCAACGGTCAGATGACTGATGAGGTCAAAGCCGCCGTCAGCACGCAGATTTTTAGCGTCAACCAGACGGATAAAGGGCAGGGACACATTATCATTGATTATCCGCGCTTGCTGAATAACGGGCTGGGTGAACTGGTGGCGCAAATGCGCGCGCACTGTCAGCGGGCGCCGGATAATCACTTTTATCAGGCCGCGCTGTTGCTGCTGGAGGCGTCGCAGCGTCATATTCTGCGCTATGCCGCGCTGGCGGAGGAGATGGCAGAAGGTTGCGCAGACGAGACGCGTCGCCAGGAATTACTCACCATCGCGGCAAATTCGCGGCATAACGCCGCGCATAAGCCACAGACCTTCTGGCAGGCGTGTCAGTTGTTCTGGTACATGAACATCATTTTGCAATATGAGTCTAACGCAAGTTCGCTGTCGCTCGGGCGTTTCGACCAGTATATGCTGCCGTTTTATCAGGCATCGCTGACGCAGGGAGACGATCCTGCGTTTCTGAAAGAGTTGCTCGAGTCCCTGTGGGTAAAGTGCAACGACATCGTGTTATTGCGCTCGACCAGCAGCGCCCGCTATTTCGCCGGTTTCCCAACGGGTTACACTGCGTTGCTTGGCGGATTAACCGAAAACGGACGCAGCGCGGTAAACATCCTCTCTTTCCTGTGTCTTGATGCCTACCAGAGCGTTCAATTGCCGCAGCCAAACCTCGGCGTGCGCACCAATGCGTTAATCGATACGCCATTCCTGATGAAAACGGCGGAGACCATTCGTCTCGGCACCGGTATTCCACAAATTTTCAATGATGAAGTGGTGGTACCGGCTTTTCTGAATCGCGGCGTGTCGCTGGAAGATGCGCGAGATTATGCCGTGGTAGGCTGCGTGGAGCTGTCGATACCGGGACGAACCTATGGTCTGCATGACATCGCCATGTTTAACCTGCTGAAAGTTATGGAAATCAGCCTGTTTGAAAACGAAGGCAATAACGAACTCAGCTATGAAAGCCTGCTGGCGCATATGCGCGCTAAAATCAGCCACTACATCACTCTGATGGTGGAAGGCAGCAATATTTGCGATATCGGCCATCGCGACTGGGCGCCGGTGCCGCTGCTTTCATCGTTTATTAGCGACTGCCTGGAGAAGGGCCGCGATATTACCGACGGCGGTGCGCGCTATAACTTCTCGGGCGTTCAGGGAATTGGCATCGCCAACCTGAGCGACTCTTTGCATGCCCTGAACGGGCTGGTGTTTGAGCAGCAGCGCCTGAGTTTCGATGAACTGCTCGCAGTGCTGAAAGCCAATTTTGCGACGCCGGAAGGGGAAAAAATCCGCGCCCGGCTGATCAACCGCTTCGAAAAATACGGTAACGACATTGATGATGTCGATAACATTAGTGCTGAACTGTTGCGTCATTACTGCAAAGAAGTCGAAAAATATCAGAACCCGCGCGGCGGCCAGTTTACGCCTGGCTCTTATACCGTTTCCGCGCATGTGCCGCTGGGCGCGGTAGTTGGAGCGACGCCAGACGGTCGCTTCGCCGGTGAACAATTGGCGGACGGGGGGCTGTCGCCCATGCTTGGGCAGGATATGCAAGGGCCGACGGCGGTGCTGAAATCAGTCAGTAAACTCGACAACACGCTGCTCTCTAACGGCACGCTGCTGAACGTGAAGTTTACGCCAGCGACCCTCGAAGGCGAAGCGGGCCTGCGCAAGCTGGCCGATTTCCTGCGTGCATTTACCCAATTGAAGCTGCAGCATATCCAGTTTAACGTCGTGAACGCCGAAACGCTGCGCGAAGCGCAACAACGTCCTCAGGATTTTGCTGGTCTGGTGGTTCGCGTGGCGGGCTACAGCGCCTTCTTTGTTGAGCTGTCGAAGGAGATCCAGGATGACATCATTCGGCGCACCGCGCATCAGTTGTGAGGTGCTGGATCCGCGTCGCGAAGACGTTGCGCGCATCTTCAATATTCAGCGTTACTCGCTGAATGACGGACAGGGGATACGCACGGTAGTCTTTTTTAAAGGCTGCCCACATACCTGTCCGTGGTGCGCCAATCCTGAATCTATTTCGCCGGGTATCGAAACCGTGCGGCGGGAAAGCAAATGCCTGCATTGCGCGCCGTGTCTGCGGGATGCTGACGAGTGTCCTTCCGGGGCGTTTGAGCGAATTGGGCGTGATATCACGCTGGGGGAGCTGGAGGGTGAAGTCATGAAAGACGACATTTTCTTTCGCACGTCCGGTGGCGGCGTGACCCTCTCCGGCGGCGAGGTCTTGATGCAGGCTCCCTTCGCAACCCGCTTCCTGCACCGCCTGCGGCGCTGGGGCGTGCGCTGCGCGATTGAAACCGCGGGTGATGCGCCTGCCAGTCGTCTTCTGCCGCTGGCGAAAGCCTGCGATGAGGTGCTCTTTGATTTAAAAATCATGTCGTCGGAGCAGGCGCGCGATATCGTAAACATGAACCAGCCGCGGGTGCTGGCGAATCTGCGACTGCTGGTGGCGGAAGGTGTTCATGTCATTCCGCGTCTGCCGCTGATCCCGGGTTATACCCTCACGCCCGGGAATATGCAGCACGCGCTGAGCCTGCTGTTATCGCTTGGTATAAAACACGTTCACCTGTTACCGTTTCATTTATATGGTGAACCGAAATATCGCCTGCTCGGGCAGGCGTGGGCGATGAAGGATATTCCGGCCCCGACGGCAGAAACCGTGGCGATTTACCGCGCCATGGCCGAGAGAGCTGGTTTTGAGGTGACCACAGGAGGTTAATATGTCCAGCTCAACGGGACGCTATCTGGTTGCGGTGACCGCGTGCGTCAGCGGCGTGGCGCATACTTACATGGCGGCAGAACGTCTGGAGAAGCTCTGTCAGCAGGAAAAGTGGAGCATTAAAATTGAAACGCAGGGCGCGCTGGGGATAGAAAACCGGTTAACGGAAGAGGATATCAGCCGGGCCGACGCCGTTCTGTTGATTACCGACATCGAGCTGGCTGGCGGGGAGCGTTTTATTCATAGCCGCTACGTGCAGTCGGGGATCAGCGCGTTTTTGCGCGAACCGCAGCGGGTAATCAGCGTGGTACGTAAACTGCTTTCCGCCCCGCAGCAAACCCATTTTATTCTGAACTAGCCTGCTTTTCCGTCAATTGACTGTGGTACTGGCGACGGTACTCAGACGGCGAGCGTTCCGTATTTTTACGAAACAGGCGGCAAAAGTAATTGCTGTCCACAAATCCACAGGTGTGAGCCACCTCTTTTACTTTCAGATCGTAGCCCTTCAGTAACGTTTTCGCGTGTTCCAGTCGTGTGTGATTAAGGTATTCGTTAAAGCCGACAGCGCCTGTTTTTTGAAACAGGTGCGAGAGATAGTTAGGCGAAATATAAAACGCCTGGGCCACTGACTCACGGGTGAGCGGCGAGGCGTAATGCTCGTCGATATAATCGCGAATGGCTTCAAACAGCGCCTGGCTCCGGGATGAGGTCTGAATCTGGCTGCCGAGCAGGTCGCGGCAGTGGCTAAGCAGGCTGGCGACAATTAACCGCGCGGTTTGCTGCTCCTGCGGCTGCATCTGCATTTCATTAAGCGTTTGTAGCAGGAAAGAGCCGATGCGTGGGCCGCGTCGCGCAACGTGCTGCTTCGTCAGGTTCTGAAAGGTTGTTCCGTCCCATTGCACAACGCTGAAGCCTAGCTGCTGTTTGCCAAACAGAATACTGAGCGTCGTTGTCGGCGCCTGCCAGCGTGGGAGGTTCCAGCCGCCCGCCGGAACGTAGAGCGCGTCGCAGTCTGTCAGCGTATCGCCAACGCTGGCGTCGGTCAGTTCGCCTTCCAGTACGATCTCCAGCCGAGGAAAATCCACCTGATAGGCCAGTTCCGGTGAAGGCGCGCTGGTACCAGCAAAGTAAATCTGGCGCAGCGGAGCGGGGCCATTAATCAGGCGGGAAAGAAGATGGCTGACGTCTTGAAACATGTTGATCCCTTGCAGAGCGCAGACAGGGAAACAGTATCGTTGAAAACCGATGGTCTCAAGTGATTATTGCCGGATGCGCGTCGTTTGCCCGGCCTACATTTGTAGACCGGGTAAGGGGGCCGCCGCCATTCGGCACTGCCGTGGGTTACTGATTGCCGGGGCGATCGCCATACGGCAGGGTGTCGTAATCAATCAACGCTTTTTTCTTGTACGGATTGCCAATCCAGCGTGTGATCTCTTTAAACTGCGGGTTGACGACAGAGCGAGTAGGATCGAAACCGTCGTAGCTTAAGCCCGCTAAGTCCGACCAGGTGTGGATCAGTTCAGAACTGCTGTACTTCCTGTCTACGTCCTGCGAGAAGTCGCGCGGATGCGCCGCCTGCCACTTTTCCGACGTCCACAGCAGGAACGGTACGGTATACATATGGCGCGTCGGATTGTCTTCGTTGCGTCCCTGCGTTTTGTGCGGCGGCGTGTCGTACACTTCCTCACCGTGATCGGAAAAATAGAGCAGGAAGCCGTTCGGGTCGGTCGCTTTATAATCGCGGATCAGACTCGCCACCACCTTGTCGTTGTACAGGTTGGCGTTGTCGTAATCGTTGTACGACTCCAGCTCCTCTTCGCTCAGACCTGGCGGGACGTGGTCGGTATTTCCATCAAATTTCCCCTCGTTTTCGGGATAGCGGAATTTGTACTTAATGTGTGTTCCCAGCAAATGGACGATGATGAATTTTTTCGGCGCCGGGTCGGCCATGACTTCTTTAAACGGCGCAAGCACATTGGTGTCATATTCACGCGCGCTCTGCGTGCGCTGCTGGTTCATATAGAACTGCTTATCAGTCTGTTTAGAGAACACCGTCAGCATAGTATTACGCGCGGTCATCGTCTGCTGATTAGTGATCCAGAAGGTCTTATATCCCGCCTGTTTCATCATGTTCATCAGCGACGGTTTGGTCAGATACAGGTCCGGATGCTTCTCATTAGCGAAGGTCAGCGCCTGCTGAAGAATCTCAATCGTGTAGGGGCGCGAGGTCACCACGTTATTGAAGACGGTCAGATTCGGGTCAGTCTTACGAAGCGCGTCCAGTTGCGGCGTGGTTTCTCGCGGATAGCCGTACAGGCTCATGTGACCACGTTGAGTGGATTCGCCAATGACCAGTACCAGCGTGCGCGGCGCGTCGCCGCTGCTGTCTTTGAAATTCGCCAGCGGCGGCAGAGCGTGGTTTTCACTGAGAAGGTTATTCAGCGAAGAAAGCTGGCGCTGATACTGATAATAGCCCGAGATAAACTGCCACGGCGCGGCGGGCTCCATGCGTGACGCCAGGCTGTCCAGCGTCTTCTCAAACGGCTTGTGCTTGATAAACGTATTCACCGCCATCGGATGCAGGATCAGCCCGTAAAGCAGGGCAAATGACACCAGATAGCGCCACGGCGAAGGAATATAAACCGGGCGCAGACGCGTCCACAGGAAGATCGCGACCGCCGTATAGGCCAGTGCGATAAGCACAAGTTTCAGACTGAAATACTGTGCCAGATACTCGCTGGCTTCATTGGCGTTGCTTTCAAACATGACGAACAGGACGCTTTGCGAGAACTCCTGGCCGTAAATGACGTAATAACTGAGCGCGGCCAGTGACGTTGCCCACAGGATAATGCCGATGACCGCCGCAATGACGCGGATGCGGTTCGGAAACAGGATCACCGGAATCAGCCACAGGGAACTGAACAGCAGAGAGTCCCGCAGCCCGTTGGTGCCGCTGTAGCCGCTGATAAAAATGGTTGCCTGAAGTAAAGTTGAAAAAAACCAAAAATAGAGAAGCGCCCAGCCCAGCGCTTTTCCGCTAAACGCAGAGGGAGACGGGAGTTTTGTGGAATGCATGTGAATAGCCTGTCTTTAAACGTGATGCAAAACGTAACGACAAAACCTTAAGAAATTCTGAAGCGCTCCCCGCCCGAAGGGGGAAGGGAGCGCCTGAAAATTCTTACGGTGGAAAAAACAGACAGGAATATATTTAAAACGAAGTATTTATGACAGTTATATTTCAGATCACCCTCGCGCCATCGCACGAGGGTGACGAGAGAAGGAACGTTAGCCGGTGTTACGCATACCAGCCGCCACCCCAGCGATGGTCACCATCAGCGCCTGCTCAACGCGCGGATCCGGCTCTTTACCCTGTTCTTCCGTCAGACGCGAGCGGTGCAGTAACTCTGCCTGCAGGACGTTTAGCGGGTCGGTGTAGATATTACGCAACTGGATAGATTCGGCAATCCACGGCAGATCGGCCATCAGATGTGAATCGTTCGCGATATCCAGCACCACCTTGATGTCTTCTTGCAGCAGGTCACGCAGCTCTTTACCCAGCGGCCACAGTTCTTTCGACACCAGACGCTGATCGTAATATTCCGCCAGCCACAAATCCGCTTTTGCGAACACCATTTCCAGCATGCCGAGACGGGTGGAGAAGAACGGCCAGTCGCGGCACATGGCTTCCAGTTCGCTTTGCTTACCATCTTCAACCACTTTTTGCAGCGCGGTACCGGCGCCCAGCCAGGCGGGCAGCATCAGACGGTTTTGTGTCCAGGCGAAGATCCACGGAATGGCGCGCAGTGATTCCACGCCGCCGGTCGGACGGCGTTTCGCCGGACGTGAACCGAGCGGCAGTTTGCCCAGTTCCTGTTCCGGCGTTGCAGAGCGGAAGTAAGGCACGAAGTCTTTGTTTTCACGCACATAGCCCCGGTACAGATCGCAGGAGATCACCGACAGCTCGTCCATGATATGACGCCAGCCGTCTTTCGGTTCCGGCGGCGGCAGCAGATTCGCTTCCAGGATGGCGCTGGTATACAGCGACAGGCTGCTGACGGTCACTTCCGGCAAACCGTATTTAAAGCGGATCATTTCGCCCTGTTCGGTCACGCGCAGACCGCCTTTCAGGCTGCCTGGCGGCTGCGACAGCAATGCGGCGTGAGCTGGCGCGCCGCCGCGACCAATCGAGCCGCCGCGACCGTGGAACAGCGTCAGTTCGATACCCGCTTTCTCGCAGGTTTTGATGAGCGCATCCTGTGCCTGATACTGTGCCCAGGACGCCGCCATGACTCCGGCGTCTTTCGCCGAGTCGGAATAGCCGATCATCACCATCTGCTTGCCCTGGATCAAACCGCGATACCAGTCGATGTTCAGCAGTTGGGTCATGACATCGTCGGCGTTGTTCAGGTCGTCGAGGGTTTCAAACAGCGGGGCAACCGGCATGGCGAAACCAATGCCCGCTTCTTTCAGCAGCAGGTGTACCGCCAGCACGTCAGACGGCGTTTTCGCCATGGAAATCACGTAGGCGGCAATAGACCCTTTCGGCGCTTCAGCGATGACTTTACAGGTGTCGAGCACTTCACGGGTGTCGTTGCTTGGCTCCCAGTGATGCGGCAGCAATGGACGCTTGGAATTCAGTTCGCGGATCAGGAACGCCTGTTTGTCCGCTTCTGACCAGCTTTCATAGTCGCCGATGCCGAGATAGCGGGTTAGTTCGCCCAGCGCTTCGGTGTGGCGAGTGCTTTCCTGACGGATATCAATACGCACCAGCGGTACGCCGAAACATTTTACGCGGCGCAGGGTATCGAGCAGTTCGCCGTTGGCGATAATCCCCATACCGCAAGCCTGTAAGGACTGATAGCAGGCGTAAAGCGGTTCCCAAAGCTGTTCGTTTTGCGTCAGCAAACCCGCCGGTTTCGGTAGCTTTTCGCCTTTCAGGCGTGCCTCCAGCCAGGCCTGTGTTGCCATCAGGCGGGCGCGCAGATTTTTCATCAGATAGCGATAAGGCTCCGAGGCGCCTTCTTCACCCACCATCGCTAACAGTTCCGGCGTGGCGTCAACCATCGACAATTCTGAGACCAGAACCTGAATATCTTTCAGGAACAGGTCAGTGGCCTTCCAGCGGCTCAGTAGCAGGACATGGCGGGTAATGTCGGCGGTAACATTCGGGTTACCGTCACGGTCGCCGCCCATCCACGAAGTGAATCGCACGGGCACGAAATCAACCGGTAACTGGTAGCCCAGATTCTCTTCAAGCTGTTCGTTTAGCTCGCGCAGGTAGTTAGGTACACCCTGCCAGAGACTGTTCTCCACCACCGCGAAGCCCCATTTTGCTTCGTCTACCGGGCTGGGACGCAGCTTACGAATTTCATCGGTATGCCAGGACTGGGCGATCAGCTGGCGTAGACGGCGCATCAGCTGGTGACGTTCGTAATCGACGATGTCCTTGTTGTCGAGCTGTTTTAAGCAGGCGTTAACTTCCACCATTTTGTGGATCAGCGTGCGGCGGGTAATTTCCGTCGGGTGGGCGGTTAGCACCAGTTCAAGCGACAGGGATTCCACCGCTTTTTTGATGGTCGCTTCGTTAAGATCCGGCTGATTTTTGAGTTTACGCAGGGTGCGGGCAATCACTTCCGGGTTGCTGGCGGCTTCGCCTTTCGGCGAAATGCTGTGGTATTGCTCGGCGGTATTGGCCAGATTGAGGAACTGGCTGAACGCGCGGGCAACGGGCAGCAGCTCATCGTTCGACAAATTCTGTAACGTGGTGAGCAACTCCTGGCGGTTTGCTTCATTGCCAGCGCGTGAAGATTTAGACAGCTTACGGATTGTTTCTACGCGATCAAGAATGTTCTCTCCCAGCGCATCCTTGATGGTTTCTCCCAGCACTTTGCCGAGCATACTGACATTACTACGCAACGCGGAATATTGTTCGTTCATATTAACCCAGACACCCCATCTCTGTTGTAATTGTCCTGCGCTTTTCGCGTCGTAGCGGCGCTCGACACCCGAGGTTACCGGCTTATGTCAGTCCCCTGGATGTGCTTGTTTGCCGCCTTGCTACACCACGAAATATGTTGGACATTGTTCTTCGTCGTCTTTTATAAAGCCACGTAAAACCCCTGTCGTCAATTGCTGCGAAATCGGTTCAGCAAACCGATAAATCGCGGCCAATTTACGAAAGTTAATTCCTCGTGGATCAAATAAGCATTACTTATGAAAATGTAAAATAAACGCCGCGATTAACTCAAAAGTGTTAACGCGGCGATGAACATTTAATGCCAGCAAAAGTGATGCACGACCTGAGTGATTAATTCCCGGGTCGGTTTAATAAAACGCGTCTCCAGATATTCATCTGGCTGATGGGCCTGATTAATAGAACCCGGACCGAGGACCAGCGTCGGACACAGCGTTTGAATAAATGGCGCTTCGGTGCAGTAGTTCACCACGTCGGTTTTTTCGCCGAGCAGTTTTTCCACCACTTCAACCAACTGGTGATCCGGGGGACATTCGTAGCCCGGAATAGGCGGATGCAGTTCCGCCACCGTCAGGCGACCCGGCCAACGTTCACTCACCGGAGCCAGCGCTTCGTTCAGTAGGCCGTCAAGATCGCTCAGCGTCATGCCCGGCAAGGGACGGATATCCATGTGCAGCTCACAGCAGGCGCAGATGCGGTTCGAGGCGTCGCCGCCGTGCAGGCTGCCAAGGTTCAGTGTCGGATACGGTACGGTGAACGCGTCATAGTGGTAGCGTTCTTTTAGCGAGTCGCGCAGTTGTATGATGCGGCCTATCGCGTCATGCATCAGCTCAATGGCGTTCACGCCGCGCGCCGGATCGCTGGAGTGACCGGACTGACCGAGCACCCGCACCGCCGTGGAGATATGGCCCTTATGGGCACGAATCGGTTGCAGTGACGTTGGCTCGCCGATGATGGCGCAGTCCGGGCGAATCGATGTATTTTCAGAAAAATAGCGCGCGCCCGCCATGCTGGTTTCTTCATCGGCGGTCGCCAGAATGTACAGCGGTTTTTTCAGCGTCGTCACGTCGACGTCACGCAGGGCGTCGAGAATAAACGCGAAGAAGCCCTTCATGTCCGCGGTTCCCAGACCGTAGAGCTTGTTGTCATGCTCGGTGAGCGTGAAGGGGTCGCGCGTCCAGCGCCCGTCGTCAAACGGCACGGTGTCGGTGTGGCCCGTTAGCAGCAGACCGCCCGCGCCCTGTCCGGAGCTGGCGAGCAGATTGAATTTGTTTCGGGTTCCCGGAACCGGTTGAACCTCCACCTTAAAGCCAAGATCGCTGAACCACCCCGCCAGCAGATTGATTAAAGTCGCGTTGCTCTGGTCCAGCGCTTCTTCGGTGGCGCTGATGGACGGCGTGGCAATCAGGGCGCGGTAAATCTCGATAAATGGCGGTAAGTTCATTTTCATTGTTGACACACCTTAGGTCGTGATAGTATCAATATTCATGCAATAAATGTGAATAAAAATACATTAACGTTGAGCATAAAGGAACCCGATGTTGAATACGCTGATTGTAGGCGCTAGCGGTTATGCGGGCGCAGAGCTTGTAAGCTACGTAAATCGCCACCCTCATATGACCATAACCGCTTTGACCGTCTCAGCGCAAAGCAATGATGCAGGAAAGTTAATTTCCGATTTGCATCCGTGGCTTAAAGGCATTGTCGATCTGCCTTTGCAGCCGATGTCCGACATCAGCGCGTTTACCGACGGCGTGGACGTGGTGTTTTTAGCCACCGCCCACGAAGTCAGTCATGACCTGGCGCCGCAGTTTCTTGCCGCCGGTTGCGTGGTCTTCGATCTTTCCGGCGCGTTTCGGGTGAATGACGCCGGGTTCTATGAAAAATATTATGGCTTTACCCATCAATACCCTGAGCTGCTGGCAACCGCGGTTTATGGTCTGGCGGAATGGAACGCGGAAGCGTTAAAAGAAGCGAACCTGATTGCCGTGCCGGGCTGCTACCCGACGGCGGCGCAACTGTCGTTGAAGCCGTTGATCGATGGCGAACTGCTGGATCTGACCCAATGGCCGGTGATCAATGCCACCAGCGGCGTGAGCGGCGCAGGGCGTAAAGCGGCCCTTTCTAACAGTTTCTGCGAAGTGAGCTTACAGCCGTACGGGGTGTTTACCCATCGTCACCAGCCGGAAATCGCCACCCATTTGGGGGCAGACGTGATCTTCACGCCGCATCTGGGCAATTTCCCTCGCGGGATCCTTGAAACCATCACCTGCCGCCTGAAGCCGGGCGTGACGCAGGCGCACGTTGCCCAGACCTTGCAGCAGGCGTATCGCGATAAGCCCCTGGTGCGCCTGTATGACAAAGGCGTCCCGGCGCTGAAGAATGTGGTTGGTTTACCATTCTGTGATATCGGTTTTGCCGTACAGGACGAGCATTTGATCCTGGTGGCCACCGAAGATAACTTGTTGAAAGGTGCGGCTGCACAGGCAGTGCAGTGTGCCAATATTCGTTTCGGCTTCGCTGAAGCGCAGTCTCTTATTTAAGGGTGCAATGATGAATCCATTAATTATCAAGCTGGGCGGCGTATTACTGGATAGCGAAGAGGCGCTGGAGCGTCTGTTTACCGCGCTGGTTAACTATCGCGAATCACATCAACGCCCGCTGGTGATTGTTCACGGCGGCGGCTGTGTGGTCGACGAACTGATGAAAGGACTGAACCTGCCGGTCAAAAAGAAAAACGGCCTGCGCGTGACGCCTGCCGACCAGATTGACATCATTACCGGCGCGCTGGCGGGTACGGCGAACAAAACCCTGCTGGCGTGGGCGAAGAAGCATCATATCGCTGCTGTCGGGCTTTATCTGGGTGATGGCGACAGCGTCAACGTCACTCAACTGGATGAAGAATTAGGTCATGTTGGCCTGGCGCAGCCGGGATCGCCGGCGTTGATCAACACCCTGTTGGCGGGCGGTTTTCTGCCGGTAGTGAGTTCGATTGGCGTGACGGAAGACGGACGACTGATGAACGTTAACGCCGACCAGGCAGCGACCGCGCTGGCGGCAACGCTGGGAGCGGATCTGATCCTGCTCTCCGATGTGAGCGGTATTCTGGATGGTAAAGGCCAGCGTATTGCCGAAATGACCGCCGCGAAAGCGGAACAACTGATAGATCAGGGCATTATCACCGACGGCATGATCGTTAAAGTGAACGCCGCGCTGGATGCGGCCCGTACGCTCGGCCGCCCGGTGGATATCGCCTCTTGGCGTCATGCGGAGCAACTCCCGGCGCTGTTTAACGGTACGCCGATTGGAACACGTATTCTGGCGTAATCGATTTACGGTTTTGTAGGCCCGGTAAGCGCAGCGTCGCCGGGCAATGACATTCAAAGATATTAAGGAAGCATGGTATGGCACTTTGGGGTGGGCGTTTTACTCAGGCAGCAGATCAGCGGTTTAAACAGTTCAACGACTCGTTGCGCTTCGACTACCGCCTGGCGGAGCAGGATATTGTGGGTTCTGTCGCCTGGTCCAAAGCGCTGGTCACCGTCGGCGTGTTAACCGCTGACGAGCAGCGTCAGCTTGAAGACGCGCTGACCATTTTGCTGGAAGACGTTCGCGCGAACCCGCAGCAGATCCTGGAAAGCGACGCGGAAGATATCCACAGTTGGGTAGAAGGTAAACTGATCGACAAAGTGGGGCAGTTAGGTAAAAAGCTGCACACCGGACGCAGCCGTAACGATCAGGTCGCCACGGATTTGAAATTGTGGTGTAAAGACACCGTGAGCGAACTGCTCACTGCCAACCGCCAGCTGCAGCGCGCGTTGGTGGAGACGGCAGACCATAATCAGGATGCCGTTATGCCGGGTTACACCCACCTGCAGCGCGCGCAGCCGGTGACGTTTGCTCACTGGTGCCTGGCGTATGTCGAGATGTTGGCGCGGGACGAAAGCCGTCTGCAGGATGCCCTGAAACGTCTGGACGTCAGCCCGCTGGGCTGCGGCGCGCTGGCCGGGACAGCCTATGAGATCGATCGGGAACAGTTGGCAGGCTGGCTGGGCTTTGCCTCGGCGACGCGTAACAGCCTGGACAGCGTGTCCGACCGTGACCACGTGCTGGAGCTGCTGTCCAACGCCTCCATCGGTATGGTGCATCTTTCACGGTTCGCGGAGGACCTGATTTTCTTTAACACCGGCGAGGCGGGCTTCGTTGAGTTGTCCGATCGCGTGACGTCCGGCTCTTCCCTGATGCCGCAGAAGAAAAACCCGGACGCGCTGGAGCTGATCCGCGGTAAATGCGGCCGCGTGCAGGGGGCGCTGACGGGCATGATGATGACGCTGAAAGGCCTGCCGCTGGCGTATAACAAAGACATGCAGGAAGACAAAGAGGGCCTGTTTGACGCGCTCGACACCTGGCTGGACTGCCTGCATATGGCGGCGCTGGTGCTGGATGGCATTCAGGTGAAACGTCCGCGCTGCCAGGACGCGGCGCAGCAGGGGTATGCTAACGCCACTGAGCTGGCGGATTACCTGGTGGCGAAAGGCGTTCCGTTCCGTGAAGCGCACCATATCGTGGGTGAAACAGTGGTTGAGGCGATTCGTCAGGGGAAACCGCTGGAGGATCTGCCGTTGGCGGAGCTGCAGAAATTCAGCAGCGCGATTGGCGACGATGTCTATCCTGTCCTGTCGTTACAGTCATGCCTGGATAAACGTGCGGCGAAGGGCGGCGTTTCTCCGCAGCAGGTGGCGCAGGCCATTAGCTACGCGAAGGCGCGTCTGGCGTAGGGGATCATATGCCGGATTTATCCGGCAACACGTTTAAGCCTGGCCTTGCGCCGGGCTTTTTTACGCAAAAAAAAATGCGGACCACGGGGTCCGCAAAAGTTCACGTTGGCTTTAGTTATTCGGGTTGAGAGAAACTCTCAGAACGGGCAGTGGCTTCAAGGGTTAAACGATACCGCTCCGTTTCTGTGATGTATTATTAATCAGAAAGCTTGATAGGGATAATCGTTCGTTGCTATGCTACCTATCGCCATGAACTATCGTGGCGATGGAGGATGAATAATGAATATTCGCGATCTTGAATATCTGGTGGCATTAGCCGAACACCGCCACTTCCGGCGGGCGGCTGATTCCTGTCATGTCAGTCAGCCAACGCTGAGCGGGCAGATCCGCAAGCTGGAAGATGAGCTGGGCGTGATGCTGCTGGAGCGGACGAGTCGTAAAGTGCTGTTTACGCAGGCAGGTTTGCTACTGGTGGACCAGGCGCGCACCGTGCTGCGTGAGGTCAAAGTGCTCAAGGAGATGGCAAGCCAGCAGGGTGAAACCATGTCTGGCCCCCTGCACATTGGTTTGATCCCAACCGTGGGTCCTTACCTGTTGCCGCATATTATTCCGATGCTGCACCAGACGTTCCCGAAGCTGGAAATGTATCTGCATGAAGCGCAAACCCATCAACTGCTGGCGCAACTGGACAGCGGCAAGCTGGACTGCGTGATCCTGGCGCTGGTGAAAGAGAGTGAAGCGTTTATTGAAGTGCCGCTGTTCGACGAGCCGATGCTGCTGGCCATTTACGAAGATCACCCGTGGGCGAACCGTGACTGCGTACCGATGTCAGATCTGGCGGGTGAGAAACTGCTGATGCTGGAAGATGGCCACTGTCTGCGCGATCAGGCGATGGGCTTCTGCTTTGAAGCGGGCGCCGACGAAGATACCCATTTCCGCGCGACCAGCCTGGAAACGTTGCGTAATATGGTGGCGGCAGGCAGCGGAATTACCTTATTGCCTGCACTGGCGGTACCGCAAGAGCGCAAGCGCGACGGCGTTGTCTATTTGCCGTGTATTAAGCCGGAGCCGCGTCGTACGGTGGGACTGGTGTACCGCCCGGGATCCCCGCTGCGCAGTCGCTATGAGCAACTGGCAGAGGCCATCCGCGGCGCGATGGATGGCCATTTTGACAACGCGTTAAAAAAGGCGGTTTAAGCCATTTAACGCCGCTACCCGATAGGCTTCCGCCATTGTCGGGTAGTTAAAGGTGGTGTTAACGAAGTATTCAATCGTGTTACCGCCACCTTTTTGCTCCATAATCGCCTGGCCGATGTGAATAATCTCGGCCGCGCGCTCGCCAAAGCAGTGGATCCCCAGAATTTCTTTTGTTTCCCGATGAAACAGAATCTTCAGCGTGCCGACGTTCATGCCGACGATTTGCGCGCGCGCCAGATGTTTAAACTGGGCGCGACCCACCTCGTAAGGTACCTTCATCGACGTCAACTGCTGCTCGGTTTTCCCTACGGAGCTGATTTCGGGAATGGTGTAAATGCCGGTGGGGATATCTTCGATCAGATGCGCGGTCGCTTCCCCCTTCACCAGCGCCTGGGCGGCGATGCGTCCCTGATCGTAAGCCGCGGAGGCCAGACTTGGATAACCAATCACATCGCCTACCGCATAGACGTGCGGCAGCGCGGTCTGGTACATGCTGTTGACCTTAAGTTGTCCCCGGCTGTCTGTTTCGAGGCCAATATTCTGTAGCGCCAGAGAGTCAGTGTTGCCGGTACGGCCATTGGCGTACAACAGGCAGTCGGCTTTCAGCTTCTTGCCGGACTTGAGGTGCATAATCACCCCGTCATCGCAGCCTTCGATCTTCTCGTATTCTTCATTGTGACGAATCACAACGCCGCTGTTCCAGAAATGGTAAGAGAGGGAGTCTGACATCTCCTGATCGAGAAACGCCAGCAGGCGATCCCGGGTGTTGATCAGATCAACTTTGACGTCCATACCGCGGAAGATCGACGCATATTCGCAGCCAATCACCCCCGCGCCATAAATAATCACATGGCGAGGTTCATGGTGCAGATTGAGAATGGAGTCGCTGTCATAAATGCGCGGATGGGAGAAGTCGACGTCTGTTGGATGATACGGACGAGAACCGCAGGCGATAATGAATTTCTCTGCGGTCAGGGTTTCAACCGTGCCGTCATGACACTCCAGCGCCAGGGTGTGTTCATCCACAAAATGCGCGTTGCCCTGCAATATTTCACAGTGGTTACGCTCGTAAAACCCCTGCCGCATACGCGTTTGTTGATTAATCACGTTATCGGCATGGTTGAGAATGTCGGCGAAAGAGGAACGAAGCAGGCGGGAGTGATCGCTATATAAGGGGTTCTGATTGAATTCAATGATACGGCTGACGGCGTGGCGGAGGGCTTTCGACGGGATGGTGCCCCAGTGGGTGCAACCGCCGCCAACGTTATGATAACGTTCGATAACCGCGACGCGGGCTCCTTGCTTAACCAGTCCCATTGCAGCGCCTTCGCCGCCGGGGCCTGAACCTATTACTATGGCATCGTAATCGTAGGAATGTGGCATGGTGTGGCTTACCTGTTCTTATACATAAAAGCAACAGAATAGTAACATCATTGCGTTGATAACCCAATTATCGTTGTGCTCTTTTGCGAAGCCGGAGCACAAACCGCGCGTAAACAATCATTCACAAAGCTGAACAAACAGATTAACTTTGAACTCTGGTATAGTGCCAGACAAGGCATATGGAAGGATTCAGACATCGTGATGGGCGTTAGAGCGCAACAAAAAGAAAAAACCCGGCGTTCGCTGGTAGAGGCCGCATTCAGTCAATTGAGCGCGGAGCGTAGCTTCGCCAGCCTCAGCTTGCGCGAGGTTGCGCGTGAAGCAGGTATCGCGCCCACATCGTTTTATCGCCATTTCCGTGATGTGGATGAACTTGGGCTGACCATGGTCGATGAAAGCGGGCTGATGCTGCGACAGCTCATGCGGCAGGCGCGTCAGCGCATCGCCAAGGGCGGGAGTGTGATCCGCACCTCGGTCTCCACATTTATGGAGTTCATCGGTAACAACCCTAACGCCTTCCGTTTATTATTGCGTGAACGCTCCGGCACTTCCGCCGCATTTCGTGCCGCCGTTGCGCGAGAAATTCAGCATTTTATCGCGGAACTTGCGGACTATCTGGAACTCGAAAACCATATGCCTCGCGCGTTTACTGAAGCGCAAGCCGAAGCCATGGTGACAATCGTCTTCAGTGCGGGCGCCGAGGCGCTGGATGTGGGCGCTGAACAACGCCGACAATTAGAAGAGCGGCTGGTATTGCAACTGCGCATGATTGCGAAAGGAGCGTATTACTGGTATCGCCGTGAACAAGAGAAGATGACCCTCATTCCGGGTAACGTGAAGGAAGAGTAATGAAACAGTCAGTTCAGGATAAAGGTACGCTGCTGCTGGCGCTGATCGCCGGTTTGTCGATCAATGGCACGTTCGCGGCGCTGTTTAGCGCCATCGTGCCGTTTTCTGTTTTCCCGATTATTTCTCTGGTGCTGACGGTGTATTGCCTGCACCAGCGCTATCAAAATCGCACCATGCCTGTGGGGTTGCCGGGTCTGGCTGCGGCCTGTTTTATTCTTGGCGTGCTGCTGTACAGTACTGTCGTGCGCGCGGAGTATCCGGATATCGGCTCCAATTTCTTCCCGGCGGTGCTGTCGGTGATTCTGGTATTCTGGATTGGCGTGAAAATGCGTAACCGCAAGCAGGACATCGCGGAAGAGTAAGACAGGCCGGATGGGGGCATTATTGCTTTATCCGGCGTCTGTTTTACCTGGCGGTGAGTAACACGCCGCACTCCATATGGTGCGTATAGGGGAACTGGTCGAACAACGCCAGACGTTCAACTTTGTGCGTCTGGCTTAACGTTTCCAGATTTTTGCACAGCGTCTCCGGGTTACAGGAGATGTATAAAATACGCGGATACGCCTGCACCATTTTTTCGGTTTCGCTGTCCAGCCCGCTGCGCGGTGGATCGACAAAGATGGTTTCGCACTGATAGCTCTTCAGGTCGATACCCTTCAAACGAGTAAACTCGCGAACGCCGTTCATCGCCTGGGTAAATTCTTCTGCCGCCATGCGGATAATCTGCACATTCTCGATCTGGTTCGCCGCAATGTTGAATTGCGCCGCGGCGACGGACGGTTTGGCGATCTCGGTCGCCAGTACGCGCTCAAAGTTACGCGCCAGCGCTAAGGAAAAGTTACCGTTGCCGCAGTACAGTTCCAGCAAATCGCCTTTCGAACCTGTCGTGACATCCAGCGCCCATTCCAGCATCTGAATATTCATCGCTGCGTTTGGCTGGGTGAAACTGTTTTCAACCTGACGGTAGATCATCTCTTTGCCCGCCACCGGCAGACGCTCGTCAATGTAATCCTGATCCAGCGCGATTTTGGTTTTGGTCGCCCGGCCAATCAGATGCACGTTCAGATTTTGCGCGCGCAGGGCGTCACGTAGCGCTTCCGCTTCCTGTCGCCACGCATCGTCCAGCTTTTTATGGTACAGCAGCGATACCACTGCCTGATTGCTCATGGTGGTGAGATAGTCAATCTGGAACAGCTTATGGCGCAGGGTAGGATTCGTGCGCACGCCGTCGATCATCGCGGTCATCAACTGGTTGATCAGTTCGCTTGCCGCCGGAAAGCTGTCCACGCGAATCCGGCTTTTGGTCTGTTGATCGAAAATGATGTGATACAAATCATCGCCATCGTGCCAGATGCGGAATTCAGCACGCATACGATAGTGACTGACCGGGGAGCGGAACACTTCCGGAACCAGGCCAGAAAAAGGCGCCATCATACTCTGCAAGCGCACCACTTTTTCGGCGAGCTGCGCGTCATACTGTTCTGTCGGAAGGTGTTCGGGGGTCATGATGCATCCTGAAAAATAAAAGTACGCGGGGATTGTAGGGATTGCTCAACAGATGTCCAGACATTGATGACTTCTCATATTTAACAATCGGTCTGGACAGTATGTTGTTACAGACTGTAGCATCCGTGTGCCGGTCCTGTGAGTTAAAAGGGAATCCAGTGTGAATCTGGAGCTGACGCGCAGCGGTAAGGAAAGGTGAAATGAGAGCGTAAGCAGACACTGCCTGTGGGTGGGAAGTCTTCATTTCTGTTATCCGGATAAAGGATTACCTTCCAAGCCCGAAGACCTGCCGGCTGACGTCGCAACTGGTCTTCATCATCGCGTACTATCGGTGGGACCTGCGGCATCCTTCTTCTATTTATGGATGCTTTATAATGATTAAAAACATATCGCTGCTGACGGCGCTCTCCGTCACGGCCTTTTCTGGTTGGGCACAGGATGCCACGCCTGACACGTTTGTCGTCACGGCAAATCGTTTTCAACAACCCGTCAACACTGTCCTGGCCCCTACGGATATCGTCACTCGTGAAGATATCGACCGCTGGCAGTCCCGCACTGTTCTGGATGTTATGCGCCGTCTGCCGGGCGTGGACGTCGCGCAGAACGGCGGTATGGGACAGAGTTCCTCCCTGTTTGTACGCGGCACTGAAGCGAAACATGTGCTGGTATTGGTGGACGGCATTCCGGTGGCGCGTCCGGGAATTACCAATAACTCCGATATCGATCAAATTCCGGTCTCGCTGGTTCAGCGCATTGAATATATTCGGGGACCGCGCTCGGCGATATATGGCTCAGGGGCGATTGGCGGTGTGGTAAATATCATCACCATGGCGGGTGATGAGCGCGCGCAAATTAACGCGGGCGTCGGTTCGAACAGTTACCAACAGTATGACGGCACATGGCGTCAGCGTTTCGGTGATACGGTGTTGACGGCAGCGGGTGCTTACCAGTCCACCAAAGGCTTCGACGTGCAGCCGCGCTCCAGCTATAGCGGCGACGGCGATCGCGACGGTTACCGTAACAAACTGTTCTGGGGCGGCGTCGAACATAAATTTAACGATAATTTTGATGGCTACTTCCGCGGCTACGGCTATGCCAGCAATGCCGATTATGACCAGGGCAACTGGGGATACGACGGCGGAAACGATGAGCATCAGAATTACACCCAGTCATGGGATACCGGGCTGCGTTTCAATTCCGGGATCTACTCGTCACAACTGGTGGCCAACTACCAGCGCATTAAGGACTACAACTACAGCAGTCAGACCGGGCGCTACGCTACGGGATACACCCTGGATGATATGGAACAGCGCTATATCCAGTGGGGAAATAACGTGATCGTCGGTCATGGCGCGGTCAGCGCGGGGGTTGACTGGAAGCAGGAAAAACTGATGTCCTTTGGCGCTTCCGGAACCGACAACTACAAGCGCGATAACACCGGGCTTTACCTGACCGGGCAGCAGCAGATCGACAGCGTGACCCTGGAAGCCTCGGGTCGTGAAGATCATGACGATCAGTTTGGCTGGCACGGCACCTGGCAAACGGCAGCCGGCTGGCAGTTTGTCGACAACTATAAAGTGACGCTTTCCTACGGTACGGGTTTCCTCGCGCCTTCGCTTGGTCAGCAGTTTGGCGCTGAGCGCTTTGGCATCGCGTCCAACCCGAATCTGAAACCGGAAGAGTCTAAACAGTGGGAAGCCGGATTAGAGGGGGTGACCGGACCGCTGGACTGGCGTTTGTCGACCTATCATTACAAAATCCAGAACCTGATCGATTACAACAATAACACCTACTTCAACGTGAAGTCCGCGACCATTAAAGGCCTGGAGTGGACAGGCAATATCACGACGGGGCCGGTCGATCATCGCGTAACGTTACAATATGTTGACCCGCGCGATGATGAAACCGATCAGCGGCTCTACCGGCGTGCAAAACAGCAGGTGAAGTATGAGCTGAGCGGCGAGGTGTATGACCTGGGATGGGATGTGACGTACCAATACATCGGCGAGCGCTATGATTACGATTACGATAATTCCCGTAAGATAAAAATGGGCGGGCTGAGCGTGTGGGATATCGGACTTTCATATCCTGTCACCTCACACCTCACAGTTCGTGGTAAAATAGCCAACCTGTTCGATAAAGATTACGAGACAGTTTATGGCTACCAAACTGCAGGACGGGAATACACCTTGTCTGGCAGCTACACCTTCTGATCCACGCCCCACCGTGCTGGTATTTGATTCCGGTGTCGGTGGGTTGTCGGTCTATGACGAGATTCGGCGCCTCCTGCCGGATCTCCACTATATATACGCTTTCGATAACGTCGCTTTTCCTTATGGAGAGAAAAGCGAAGAATTTATTGTTGAGCGCGTCGTCGAGATAGTGACCGCCGTTCAGCAGCGCTATCCCCTTTCTCTGGCGGTGATTGCCTGCAATACGGCCAGTACCGTCTCGCTTCCCGCGCTGCGTGAGAAATTTGCTTTTCCCGTGGTGGGGGTCGTTCCGGCCATTAAACCGGCGGCGCGCTTAACGGCCAATGGCATTGTGGGGCTGCTGGCGACGCGCGGTACCGTAAAACGGCCCTATACCCATGAGCTGATCGCGCGTTTTGCTAATGAATGCCAGATCGCGATGCTGGGTTCTGCTGAGCTGGTGGAACTGGCTGAAGCGAAACTGCACGGTGAGCCTGTTCCGCTGGAGGAACTGCAGCGGATCCTGCGTCCCTGGCTGCGTATGCCAGAGCCTCCCGACACGGTAGTGCTCGGCTGTACGCACTTCCCATTACTAAAAGAAGAACTCCTGCGCGTTTTGCCGGAAGGGACGCGGCTGGTGGACTCCGGTGCGGCGATTGCACGGCGCACTGCCTGGCTACTGGAGCATGAAGCGCCGGATGCGAAATCGACGGACGCGAATGTTGCTTATTGCATGGCGCTGACAGTAGAGACTGAACAACTTTTACCCGTTTTACAGCGTTATGGCTTTGAGTCGCTTGAAAAACTGTCGGTTTAACGCCAATTTGGGTAAATATCAGGCAGTCGAAAAATTATTTTAAATTTCCTCTTGTCAGCCCGAAATAACTCCCTATAATGCGCCACCACTGACACGGAACAACGGCACGCAAGCCGCCGGGTCAGCGGGGTTCAGAGATGAACGCCGGCAGAGAAAAGCGAAAATAATCGCTTGACTCTGAATGAGGAAAACGTAATATACGTGACCTCGCGACAGAGCGCTGAAGCGCGTCGCAACTGCTCTTTAACAATTTATCAGACAATCTGTGTGGGCACTCAAAGTGACATGGATTCTTAACGTCGCAAGACGAAAAATGAATACCAAGTCTCTGAGTGAACACGTAATTCATTACGAAGTTTAATTCACGAGCATCAAACTTAAATTGAAGAGTTTGATCATGGCTCAGATTGAACGCTGGCGGCAGGCCTAACACATGCAAGTCGAACGGTAACAGGAAGCAGCTTGCTGCTTTGCTGACGAGTGGCGGACGGGTGAGTAATGTCTGGGAAACTGCCCGGTGGAGGGGGATAACTACTGGAAACGGTAGCTAATACCGCATAACGTCGCAAGACCAAAGAGGGGGACCTTCGGGCCTCTTGCCACCGGATGTGCCCAGATGGGATTAGCTTGTTGGTGAGGTAACGGCTCACCAAGGCGACGATCCCTAGCTGGTCTGAGAGGATGACCAGCCACACTGGAACTGAGACACGGTCCAGACTCCTACGGGAGGCAGCAGTGGGGAATATTGCACAATGGGCGCAAGCCTGATGCAGCCATGCCGCGTGTATGAAGAAGGCCTTCGGGTTGTAAAGTACTTTCAGCGGGGAGGAAGGGATTGTGGTTAATAACCGCAGTCATTGACGTTACCCGCAGAAGAAGCACCGGCTAACTCCGTGCCAGCAGCCGCGGTAATACGGAGGGTGCAAGCGTTAATCGGAATTACTGGGCGTAAAGCGCACGCAGGCGGTCTGTCAAGTCGGATGTGAAATCCCCGGGCTCAACCTGGGAACTGCATTCGAAACTGGCAGGCTTGAGTCTCGTAGAGGGGGGTAGAATTCCAGGTGTAGCGGTGAAATGCGTAGAGATCTGGAGGAATACCGGTGGCGAAGGCGGCCCCCTGGACGAAGACTGACGCTCAGGTGCGAAAGCGTGGGGAGCAAACAGGATTAGATACCCTGGTAGTCCACGCCGTAAACGATGTCTACTTGGAGGCTGTGCCCTTGAGGCGTGGCTTCCGGAGCTAACGCGTTAAGTAGACCGCCTGGGGAGTACGGCCGCAAGGTTAAAACTCAAATGAATTGACGGGGGCCCGCACAAGCGGTGGAGCATGTGGTTTAATTCGATGCAACGCGAAGAACCTTACCTGGTCTTGACATCCACGGAAGACTGCAGAGATGCGGTTGTGCCTTCGGGAACCGTGAGACAGGTGCTGCATGGCTGTCGTCAGCTCGTGTTGTGAAATGTTGGGTTAAGTCCCGCAACGAGCGCAACCCTTATCCTTTGTTGCCAGCGGTCCGGCCGGGAACTCAAAGGAGACTGCCAGTGATAAACTGGAGGAAGGTGGGGATGACGTCAAGTCATCATGGCCCTTACGACCAGGGCTACACACGTGCTACAATGGCATATACAAAGAGAAGCGACCTCGCGAGAGCAAGCGGACCTCATAAAGTATGTCGTAGTCCGGATTGGAGTCTGCAACTCGACTCCATGAAGTCGGAATCGCTAGTAATCGTGGATCAGAATGCCACGGTGAATACGTTCCCGGGCCTTGTACACACCGCCCGTCACACCATGGGAGTGGGTTGCAAAAGAAGTAGGTAGCTTAACCTTCGGGAGGGCGCTTACCACTTTGTGATTCATGACTGGGGTGAAGTCGTAACAAGGTAACCGTAGGGGAACCTGCGGTTGGATCACCTCCTTACCTTAAAGAACCTGCCTTTGTAGTGTCCACACAGATTGTCTGATGAAAAACGAACAGTAAAACCTCTACAGGCTTGTAGCTCAGGTGGTTAGAGCGCACCCCTGATAAGGGTGAGGTCGGTGGTTCAAGTCCACTCAGGCCTACCAAATTCGCTCCCGTGCTTTGTTGTGGCAAAGCTCGCATACTGATGTATGCTTCGCTTCACCACGCCGCGCCCGGAAACGAATTATCGGTAAAGAGGTTCTGACTACACGATGGGGCTATAGCTCAGCTGGGAGAGCGCCTGCTTTGCACGCAGGAGGTCTGCGGTTCGATCCCGCATAGCTCCACCATTCTGTAGAACGTTTATGTAAGAAAACTTCAGAGTGTACCTGAAAAGGTTCACTGCGAAGTTTTGCTCTTTAAAAATCTGGATCAAGCTGAAAATTGAAACACAGAACAACGAAAGTTGTTCGTGAGTCTCTCAATTATCGCAACCATGAAGGATCCTGTCACAGGTGACGTGAGCGAAGTGAAGACAAGGCGTACCGCACGCAGCGAGCGCAGTGGACTTACCGTCCATGAGCATCGCGAGTACGGAACAACGCAGTATTCACGACGCGCAACGAACCGGACAGAACAAGACCTCTTCGGGTTGTGAGGTTAAGCGACCAAGCGTACACGGTGGATGCCCTGGCAGTCAGAGGCGATGAAGGACGTGCTAATCTGCGAAAAGCGTCGGCGAGGTGATATGAACCTTTGACCCGGCGATGTCCGAATGGGGAAACCCAGTGTGATTCGTCACACTATCGTTAACTGAATACATAGGTTAACGAGGCGAACCGGGGGAACTGAAACATCTAAGTACCCCGAGGAAAAGAAATCAACCGAGATTCCCCCAGTAGCGGCGAGCGAACGGGGAGCAGCCCAGAGCCTGAATCAGCCAGTGTGGTAGTGGAAGTGTCTGGAAAGGCACGCGATACAGGGTGACAGCCCCGTACACAAAACCGCACCGGTTGTGAGCTCGATGAGTAGGGCGGGACACGTGGTATCCTGTCTGAATATGGGGGGACCATCCTCCAAGGCTAAATACTCCTGACTGACCGATAGTGAACCAGTACCGTGAGGGAAAGGCGAAAAGAACCCCGGCGAGGGGAGTGAAAAAGAACCTGAAACCGTGTACGTACAAGCAGTGGGAGCCTCTTTATGGGGTGACTGCGTACCTTTTGTATAATGGGTCAGCGACTTATATTCTGTAGCAAGGTTAACCGAATAGGGGAGCCGCAGGGAAACCGAGTCTTAACTGGGCGTTAAGTTGCAGGGTATAGACCCGAAACCCGGTGATCTAGCCATGGGCAGGTTGAAGGTTGGGTAACACTAACTGGAGGACCGAACCGACTAATGTTGAAAAATTAGCGGATGACCTGTGGCTGGGGGTGAAAGGCCAATCAAACCGGGAGATAGCTGGTTCTCCCCGAAAGCTATTTAGGTAGCGCCTCGTGAACTCATCTCCGGGGGTAGAGCACTGTTTCGGCTAGGGGGCCATCCCGGCTTACCAACCCGATGCAAACTGCGAATACCGGAGAATGTTATCACGGGAGACACACGGCGGGTGCTAACGTCCGTCGTGAAGAGGGAAACAACCCAGACCGCCAGCTAAGGTCCCAAAGTCATGGTTAAGTGGGAAACGATGTGGGAAGGCTCAGACAGCCAGGATGTTGGCTTAGAAGCAGCCATCATTTAAAGAAAGCGTAATAGCTCACTGGTCGAGTCGGCCTGCGCGGAAGATGTAACGGGGCTAAACCATGCACCGAAGCTGCGGCAGCGACACTATGTGTTGTTGGGTAGGGGAGCGTTCTGTAAGCCGTTGAAGGTGTGTCGTGAGGCATGCTGGAGGTATCAGAAGTGCGAATGCTGACATAAGTAACGATAAAGCGGGTGAAAAGCCCGCTCGCCGGAAGACCAAGGGTTCCTGTCCAACGTTAATCGGGGCAGGGTGAGTCGACCCCTAAGGCGAGGCCGAAAGGCGTAGTCGATGGGAAACAGGTTAATATTCCTGTACTTGGTGTTACTGCGAAGGGGGGACGGAGAAGGCTATGTCGGCCGGGCGACGGTTGTCCCGGTTTAAGCGTGTAGGTGTGTGTTCCAGGTAAATCCGGTTCACTTTAACACTGAGGCGTGATGACGAGGCACTACGGTGCTGAAGTGACAAATGCCCTGCTTCCAGGAAAAGCCTCTAAGCATCAGGTAACACGAAATCGTACCCCAAACCGACACAGGTGGTCAGGTAGAGAATACCAAGGCGCTTGAGAGAACTCGGGTGAAGGAACTAGGCAAAATGGTGCCGTAACTTCGGGAGAAGGCACGCTGATATGTAGGTGAAGTGATTTACTCATGGAGCTGAAATCAGTCGAAGATACCAGCTGGCTGCAACTGTTTATTAAAAACACAGCACTGTGCAAACACGAAAGTGGACGTATACGGTGTGACGCCTGCCCGGTGCCGGAAGGTTAATTGATGGGGTTATCCGTAAGGAGAAGCTCTTGATCGAAGCCCCGGTAAACGGCGGCCGTAACTATAACGGTCCTAAGGTAGCGAAATTCCTTGTCGGGTAAGTTCCGACCTGCACGAATGGCGTAATGATGGCCAGGCTGTCTCCACCCGAGACTCAGTGAAATTGAACTCGCTGTGAAGATGCAGTGTACCCGCGGCAAGACGGAAAGACCCCGTGAACCTTTACTATAGCTTGACACTGAACACTGGTCCTTGATGTGTAGGATAGGTGGGAGGCTTTGAAGCGTGGACGCCAGTCTGCGTGGAGCCGCCCTTGAAATACCACCCTTTAATGGCTGGTGTTCTAACGTGGGCCCGTAATCCGGGTTGCGGACAGTGTCTGGTGGGTAGTTTGACTGGGGCGGTCTCCTCCTAAAGAGTAACGGAGGAGCACGAAGGTTGGCTAATCCTGGTCGGACATCAGGAGGTTAGTGCAATGGCATAAGCCAGCTTGACTGCGAGCGTGACGGCGCGAGCAGGTGCGAAAGCAGGTCATAGTGATCCGGTGGTTCTGAATGGAAGGGCCATCGCTCAACGGATAAAAGGTACTCCGGGGATAACAGGCTGATACCGCCCAAGAGTTCATATCGACGGCGGTGTTTGGCACCTCGATGTCGGCTCATCACATCCTGGGGCTGAAGTAGGTCCCAAGGGTATGGCTGTTCGCCATTTAAAGTGGTACGCGAGCTGGGTTTAGAACGTCGTGAGACAGTTCGGTCCCTATCTGCCGTGGGCGCTGGAGAACTGAGGGGGGCTGCTCCTAGTACGAGAGGACCGGAGTGGACGCATCACTGGTGTTCGGGTTGTCATGCCAATGGCACTGCCCGGTAGCTAAATGCGGAAGAGATAAGTGCTGAAAGCATCTAAGCACGAAACTTGCCCCGAGATGAGTTCTCCCTGACTCCTTGAGAGTCCTGAAGGAACGTTGAAGACGACGACGTTGATAGGCCGGGTGTGTAAGCGCAGCGATGCGTTGAGCTAACCGGTACTAATGAACCGTGAGGCTTAACCTTACAACGCCGAAGATGTTTTGGCGGATTGAGAGATTTTCAGCTTAGATTCAGAGTTAAGTACGCAATAGTTTACGCAGCCAGCGCCGCTGATGCGATAAAGTATTGCGTACAGAGCACAAAGAATTTGCCTGGCGGCCGTAGCGCGGTGGTCCCACCTGACCCCATGCCGAACTCAGAAGTGAAACGCCGTAGCGCCGATGGTAGTGTGGGGTCTCCCCATGCGAGAGTAGGGAACTGCCAGGCATCAAACAAGTGAAAGCCCATCCTGACGGATGGGCTTTTTGCGTTTCTGGCGCTGGTCTACTGAATCAGTCTGTAGTAATCAAACCCATTCCGCCATAAAACAAGCCTTACCGCAGCATATGCGTTAAAATAACGCGATTATGCATCTGGAAAGCGTCTATGAATCACTCCCTTAAATCCTGGAATACCTTTGGTATCGATCAGTCTGCAAATGAAATTGTTTGTGCTGAGAATGAACAACAACTCTTAAATGCCTGGCAAACCGCCAATGCAAAGCAACAACCGGTATTGATTCTGGGTGAGGGGAGTAATGTACTGTTCCTTAATGCTTTCCATGGGACTGTCATCATCAATCGTATTAAAGGAATTGAGGTGACAGAACAACCAGATGCGTGGCATTTGCATGTTGGCGCTGGCGAAAACTGGCATCAGCTGGTTCAGCATACGTTGCAGCTTGGTATGCCTGGACTGGAAAACCTGGCGCTGATCCCTGGCTGCGTCGGTTCTTCTCCCATTCAGAATATAGGTGCTTACGGCGTTGAGCTTCAACGGGTCTGTGATTACGTTGACTGCATCGAATTAGCGACGGGGACGCCTCACCGTCTTAGCGCTAAAGAGTGCCGTTTTGGATACCGTGACAGCATTTTCAAACATGAGTATCAGGATCGCTTTGCAATTGTCGCCGTTGGCCTGCGCCTGTCTAAGCAATGGCAGCCAGTATTGACCTATGGCGATCTCACGCGACTCGACCCGGCGACCGTTACGCCTCAGCAGGTGTTTGACTCCGTCTGCCATATGCGAATGACTAAACTGCCAGACCCGAAAGTAAACGGTAACGCAGGCAGCTTTTTTAAAAATCCTGTCGTGACAGTTGACGTTGCACAGGCACTGTTATCTGCATTCCCCCACGCGCCACATTATCCCCAGGCGGATGGCTCAGTAAAACTGGCGGCTGGCTGGCTAATTGACCAGTGCCAGCTTAAAGGCATTGGGATTGGCGGCGCTGCCGTACATCGCCAGCAGGCTTTGGTACTCATTAACGCGGATAATGCGACAAGTGAAGATGTTGTCCAGTTGGCGCATCTGGTTCGTGAGAAAGTTGGAGAAAAATTTAACGTCTGGCTGGAACCGGAAGTGCGGTTCATTGGACAAATGGGTGAGGTCAATGCCGTGGAGATCATCGCATGAAGGATAATACCGTTCCCCTGACGCTGATCTCTCTGCTAGCCGACGGCGAGTTTCATTCTGGCGAACAGCTAGGTGATACGCTGGGGATGAGCCGCGCCGCCATTAACAAGCATATCCAGACACTACGAGATTGGGGCGTTGATGTTTTCACCGTGCCTGGCAAAGGCTATAGTCTGCCCGAGCCGATCCAACTGCTGGACGCGAATCGTATTCATAGCCAACTGGATCGCGGCACGGTTGCTGTGCTCCCTGTGATCGATTCAACCAATCAGTATCTCCTGGAGCGAATCGGAGAACTGCAGTCAGGTGACGCATGTGTCGCTGAATATCAGCAGGCCGGGCGCGGTCGCCGTGGACGTAAATGGTTTTCGCCATTCGGCGCCAACTTATATCTGTCGATATACTGGCGTCTGGAACAGGGACCCGCTGCGGCGATCGGTTTAAGCCTGGTGATTGGCATCGTGATGGCGGAAGTCTTACGCGATTTGGGAGCAGATAAGGTTCGCGTAAAGTGGCCAAACGATCTGTATCTGTTGGATCGCAAACTGGCAGGGATCCTGGTTGAACTGACGGGGAAAACAGGCGACGCTGCACAGATCGTGATCGGCGCAGGAATAAACATGGCGATGCGTCGTGTTGAAGAGGGCATCGTAAATCAGGGATGGATTACGTTACAGGAAGCCGGTATCACGCTCGATCGCAATACGCTGGCTGCAAGACTCATTCGTGAATTACGTACCGCGCTGGAGTTATTTGAGCAGGAAGGCCTGGCTCCCTATCTTTCGCGTTGGGAAAAACTGGATAACTTTATCAATCGCCCGGTCAAACTGATTATCGGTGAAAAAGAAATATACGGCATCTCTCGGGGGATTGATACGCAGGGCGCATTGCTGCTTGAGCAGGACGGGATAGTAAAACCCTGGGTGGGAGGGGAAATATCCCTGAGAAGCGCGCAATAAAAAGGGGAGCGATTGCTCCCTTTTTATTTATTTACGCAGGCGAACCTGCTCGACCGCATGATTTGCGCTTTTTGTCATAATGAGGCTTGCGCGTTCACGTGTGGGTAAGATGTTTTGCTTCAAATTCAGCCAGTTAATCTCTTTCCATAACGCCGTAGCGGTATTGATTGCCTCATCCTTTGACAGTTTCGCGTAGTTATGGAAATAAGAATCGGGGTCAGTAAACGCCCCTTCACGGAATTTGAGGAAGCGGTTGATATACCACGTTTGCAGTAAATCTTCCGGTGCATCAACATAAATAGAAAAGTCGACGAAATCAGAAACAAATACATGATGAGGGTCGTGCGGATAGTCCATTCCGCTTTGCAACACGTTAAGCCCTTCGAGAATTAATATATCCGGCTGCGCCACCGTTTTATCGCCATCAGGAATCACGTCATATATCAGGTGCGAGTAAACCGGAGCCGTCACATTTGGCACGCCTGATTTAAGATCAGAAACAAACTTAACCAGGCGGTGCATATCATAGGACTCAGGAAACCCTTTCTTCTTCATCAGACCGCGATCTTTCAGCACCTGGTTAGGGTGAAGAAAACCATCAGTGGTAATCAACTCAACGCGACGATGCTCCGGCCAACGGCTCAGCAGCGCTTGCAACACGCGCGCGGTGGTACTTTTTCCTACAGCCACGCTGCCGGCAATACTGATGATATAAGGGATACGCTCGCCATTCGTGCCAAGGAACTGCTCGAGAACCGCCTGACGACGAAGGTTTGAGCTGATATAGAAGTTAAGCAAACGCGACAGAGGCAAATAAATCTCCGCGACTTCTTCCAGCGACAGATCTTCATTTATACCTTTTAACCGTGCGATCTCATCTTCAGTCAGAGTCATTGGCACGGAATCACGAAGTGCAGCCCACTGGTTGCGGTTAAACTGTAGGTAAGGCGTCATTAACGTTTGCTCTTTTATACTCATAAGCATGTTTCTGGCTGTCATTACTTCATCAGGGCCGTGATGAAAAAGCGCGTCAGCCCCGGCATGCAATGGCACGTCACATTTCAGTTAATCTGGACAATGGGCAGGAGGGTAACACCAGATGGAAAGGAATAATAAGAAAAAATGTTTCCCTTACTTCATTCGCTGAAAAGCAATGTGACGCATATTCCAGATGTGAAGATGATAATTTTAGCCAGTAAGCGGCCCACTGCCGACAGCAAAGCGAAACTTGCCTTGTCCGTAATGTCGAAATTTTATGCTAAGCTGTCTGAAAATACGTCATTTATTGGTCGTATAGCGCAAAATGTGAGCGATAGAACATTTTATGCAATTTTTTAGTTGCATGCGCTCGCAGGTCTCCATAGAATGCGCGCTACTTGATGCCGACTTAGCTCAGTAGGTAGAGCAACTGACTTGTAATCAGTAGGTCACCAGTTCGATTCCGGTAGTCGGCACCATCAAGTCCGGTGGGGTTCCCGAGCGGCCAAAGGGAGCAGACTGTAAATCTGCCGTCATAGACTTCGAAGGTTCGAATCCTTCCCCCACCACCACTTTCTGGCAGCGAATGCTGTCTGAGCTGGTTAAGAAAATAATCGGCTCGAATGAGAAAAGAGACTCGTCTCTTTTTTTGTTACAGAAAGAACTGGGTAGCCGAGTTTCAGGATGCGGGCATCGTATAATGGCTATTACCTCAGCCTTCCAAGCTGATGATGCGGGTTCGATTCCCGCTGCCCGCTCCAGACGTGCTGATATGGCTCAGTTGGTAGAGCGCACCCTTGGTAAGGGTGAGGTCCCCAGTTCGACTCTGGGTATCAGCACCACTTCACTTCTCCTTCCCGTGTTTTCTCTGTAACGACTCAATGATTCAACAGTCAGGCATATCGCCTGGTTGATGTGGTGATATCACCGATTTATCCGTGTCTTAGAGGGACAATCGATGTCTAAAGAAAAGTTTGAACGTACAAAACCGCACGTTAACGTCGGTACTATCGGCCACGTTGACCATGGTAAAACAACGCTGACCGCTGCAATCACTACCGTACTGGCTAAAACCTACGGCGGTGCTGCTCGCGCATTCGACCAGATCGATAACGCGCCGGAAGAAAAAGCGCGTGGTATCACCATCAACACCTCTCACGTTGAATACGATACCCCGACCCGTCACTACGCGCACGTAGACTGCCCGGGCCACGCCGACTATGTTAAAAACATGATCACCGGTGCTGCGCAGATGGACGGCGCGATCCTGGTTGTTGCCGCGACTGACGGCCCGATGCCGCAGACCCGTGAGCACATCCTGCTGGGTCGTCAGGTAGGCGTTCCGTACATCATCGTGTTCCTGAACAAATGCGACATGGTTGATGACGAAGAGCTGCTGGAACTGGTAGAGATGGAAGTTCGTGAACTGCTGTCTCAGTACGATTTCCCGGGCGACGACACGCCGATCGTTCGTGGTTCAGCTCTGAAAGCGCTGGAAGGCGACGCGGAGTGGGAAGCGAAAATCATCGAACTGGCAGGCTTCCTGGATTCTTACATTCCGGAACCAGAGCGTGCGATTGACAAGCCGTTCCTGCTGCCGATCGAAGACGTATTCTCCATCTCCGGTCGTGGTACCGTTGTTACCGGTCGTGTAGAGCGCGGTATCATCAAAGTGGGCGAAGAAGTTGAAATCGTTGGTATCAAAGAGACTGCGAAGTCTACCTGTACTGGCGTTGAAATGTTCCGCAAACTGCTGGACGAAGGCCGTGCGGGTGAGAACGTAGGTGTTCTGCTGCGTGGTATCAAACGTGAAGAAATCGAACGTGGTCAGGTACTGGCGAAGCCGGGCACCATCAAGCCGCACACCAAGTTCGAATCTGAAGTGTATATTCTGTCCAAAGACGAAGGCGGCCGTCATACTCCGTTCTTCAAAGGATACCGTCCGCAGTTCTACTTCCGTACAACTGACGTGACTGGCACCATCGAACTGCCGGAAGGCGTAGAGATGGTAATGCCGGGCGACAACATCAAAATGGTTGTTACCCTGATCCACCCGATCGCGATGGACGACGGTCTGCGTTTCGCAATCCGTGAAGGCGGCCGTACTGTAGGTGCGGGCGTGGTTGCTAAAGTTCTCGGCTAATTGCTGATAACATTTGACGCAATGCGCAATAAAAGGGCATCATTTGATGCCCTTTTTGCACGCTTTCGAACCAGAACCTGGCTCATCAGTGATTTTATTTGTCATAATCATTGCTGAGACAGGCTCTGTAGAGGGCGTTAAACCGAAGTGCTAACGCGTATTTCGGTACAAGGTTGATAGGTTAGCCTCGCATTCGCGGGGTGAAATTATTTGTAGAATTCTTCTGACAGGTTGGTTTATGAGTGCGAATACCGAAGCTCAAGGGAGCGGGCGCGGCCTGGAAGCGATGAAGTGGATCGTCGTCGTGGCGTTGCTGCTCGTGGCAATTGTCGGCAACTATCTTTATCGTGACATGATGTTGCCGCTGCGTGCGCTGGCCGTAGTAATTCTGATTGCTGCAGCGGGTGGTGTCGCGCTGTTGACGACAAAAGGTAAAGCAACGGTTGCTTTTGCCCGCGAAGCGCGTACGGAAGTACGTAAGGTCATTTGGCCGACTCGCCAGGAAACATTGCACACCACGCTGATTGTGGCTGCGGTTACCGCGGTAATGTCACTGATCCTGTGGGGACTGGATGGTATTCTGGTTCGCCTGGTTTCCTTTATCACTGGCCTGAGGTTCTGAGATGTCTGAAGCTCCTAAAAAGCGCTGGTACGTCGTTCAGGCGTTTTCCGGTTTTGAAGGCCGCGTAGCAACGTCGCTGCGCGAGCATATCAAATTACACAATATGGAAGAGTTGTTTGGCGAAGTCATGGTGCCGACCGAAGAAGTGGTCGAAATCCGTGGCGGTCAGCGTCGTAAGAGCGAGCGCAAATTCTTCCCGGGTTACGTACTGGTACAGATGGTCATGAATGACGCGAGCTGGCACTTAGTACGTAGCGTACCGCGTGTGATGGGCTTTATCGGTGGTACTTCCGACCGTCCTGCGCCAATCAGCGATAAAGAAGTTGATGCGATCATGAACCGTCTGCAGCAGGTGGGGGATAAGCCGCGTCCGAAAACGCTGTTTGAGCCGGGTGAAATGGTTCGTGTTAACGATGGTCCGTTCGCTGACTTTAACGGCGTGGTTGAAGAAGTGGATTACGAGAAGTCCCGCCTGAAAGTCTCTGTTTCTATCTTCGGTCGTGCGACCCCGGTAGAGCTGGACTTTGCCCAGGTAGAAAAAGCCTAAGCAGCGATCAAAAAAGCGACGATTTAATCGTTGCACAAGGCGCGAGATTGGAATACAATTTCGCGCCTTTTGTTTTTATGGGCCTGGCCCGTAAAACGATTTTATTCACGGGGAGCCTTCCTGAGGCGCTATCACCCAATTCGAGGAATTTAGAATGGCTAAGAAAGTACAAGCCTATGTCAAGCTGCAGGTTGCAGCTGGTATGGCAAACCCGAGTCCGCCGGTTGGTCCAGCACTGGGTCAGCAGGGCGTTAACATCATGGAATTCTGCAAAGCGTTCAACGCAAAAACAGATTCCATCGAAAAAGGTCTGCCGATTCCGGTTGTTATCACCGTTTACGCTGACCGTTCTTTCACTTTCATTACCAAGACTCCGCCGGCAGCCGTTCTGCTGAAGAAAGCGGCTGGCATTAAGTCTGGTTCTGGTAAGCCGAACAAAGACAAAGTGGGTAAAATTTCCCGCGCTCAGCTGCAGGAAATCGCGCAGACCAAAGCTGCCGACATGACTGGTGCCGACATTGAAGCGATGACTCGCTCCATCGAAGGTACTGCACGTTCCATGGGCCTGGTAGTGGAGGACTAAGAAATGGCTAAACTGACCAAGCGCATGCGTGTGATCCGTGAGAAAGTTGATGCGACCAAACAGTACGACATCAACGAAGCTATCTCTCTGCTGAAAGAACTGGCTACCGCTAAGTTCGTAGAAAGCGTAGACGTTGCCGTTAACCTCGGTATCGATGCGCGTAAATCTGACCAGAACGTACGTGGCGCGACTGTACTGCCGCACGGTACTGGCCGTTCCGTTCGCGTAGCCGTATTTACCCAGGGCGCAAACGCTGAAGCTGCTAAAGCTGCTGGCGCTGAACTGGTAGGTATGGAAGATCTGGCTGAACAGATCAAGAAAGGCGAAATGAACTTTGACGTTGTTATTGCTTCTCCGGATGCAATGCGCGTTGTTGGCCAGCTGGGCCAGGTACTGGGTCCGCGTGGCCTGATGCCAAACCCGAAAGTGGGTACTGTAACCCCGAACGTTGCTGAAGCGGTTAAAAACGCGAAAGCGGGTCAGGTTCGTTACCGTAACGACAAAAACGGCATCATCCACACCACCATCGGTAAAGTGGATTTTGACGCTGACAAACTGAAAGAAAATCTGGAAGCTCTGCTGGTTGCGCTGAAAAAAGCAAAACCGTCTCAGGCGAAAGGCGTGTACATCAAGAAAGTTAGCATCTCCACCACCATGGGTGCTGGCGTTGCCGTTGATCAGGCTGGTCTGAGCGCATCTGCGAACTAAGATTAGCTTTACGTGGGCGGTGGTTTTGTCTACAATTCTACCCCCACGATTCTGCAAATAGCAGATTTATATTCGAGATATTCAGTTTGTGGCAAGGCAGCAACCATAGCGAACTCTGTGACTGGTGTGAGCGAAGGAAGCTAACGCCGCCACAGGCTGAATAGCGAAGAATAGAAAGAATTTGTTCGTTGGAGCCTGGCCTATCCAGGCCTCCGTCGAAGACCGCAGGTGTTTCGTAAGAAACTTAATGCCCTGCGTAGACGGTGACAGAACGCTAAGATTATTTTTGGATATTCTGGCTTGTTTCTGCTCACCGTATTAAGACGCTCTCTCCGTTGGGAAGAGTGAAGTGAGTTCCGGAACATGAGTTCCGGCAAACATCCAGGAGCAAAGCTAATGGCTTTAAATCTTCAAGACAAACAAGCGATTGTTGCTGAAGTCAGCGAAGTAGCCAAAGGCGCGCTGTCTGCAGTAGTTGCGGATTCCCGTGGCGTAACTGTAGATAAAATGACTGAACTGCGTAAAGCAGGTCGTGAAGCTGGCGTTTACATGCGTGTTGTTCGTAACACCCTGCTGCGCCGTGCTGTTGAAGGTTCTCCGTTCGAGTGCCTGAAAGACACGTTTGTTGGTCCGACCCTGATTGCATACTCTATGGAACACCCGGGCGCTGCTGCTCGTCTGTTCAAAGAGTTCGCGAAAGCGAATGCAAAATTTGAGGTCAAAGCCGCTGCCTTTGAAGGTGAGCTGATCCCGGCGTCTCAGATCGACCGCCTGGCAACTCTGCCGACCTACGAAGAAGCAATTGCACGCCTGATGGCAACCATGAAAGAAGCTTCGGCTGGCAAACTGGTTCGTACTCTGGCTGCTGTACGCGATGCGAAAGAAGCGGCTTAATCGCCGTTATCTTTATAAAGCATCCGCTTACGTATAAACTTATTCTGATATTCAGGAACAATTTAAATGTCTATCACTAAAGATGAAATCATTGAAGCAGTATCCGCTATGTCCGTAATGGACGTTGTAGAACTGATCTCTGCAATGGAAGAAAAATTCGGTGTTTCCGCTGCTGCTGCTGTAGCTGTAGCTGCTGGCCCGGTTGAAGCTGCTGAAGAAAAAACTGAATTCGACGTAATTCTGAAAGCTGCTGGCGCTAACAAAGTTGCTGTTATCAAAGCAGTACGTGGCGCAACTGGCCTGGGTCTGAAAGAAGCTAAAGACCTGGTAGAATCTGCTCCGGCCGCTCTGAAAGAAGGCGTGAGCAAAGATGACGCTGAAGCACTGAAAAAATCTCTGGAAGAAGCTGGCGCTGAAGTTGAAGTTAAATAAGCCAACCCTTCCGGTTGCAGCCTAAGCGATTAGGCTGATGGCTGGTGACTTTTTGGTCACCAGCCTTTTTGCGCTGTAAGGCGCCAGTAGCGTTTCACACTGTTTGACTACTGCTGTGCCTTTCAATGCTTGTTTCTATCGACGACTTAATATACTGCGACAGAACGCCCGTTCTGTGTAAATCGCAATGAAATGGTTTAAGCGTGATAGCAACAGGCATTGCGGAAAGTATCCATTTTCCGGTCAACAAAATAGTGTTGCACAAACTGTCCCTGTGCAGGACAGATGGGTCGACTTGTCAGCGAGCTGAGGAACCCTATGGTTTACTCCTATACCGAGAAAAAACGTATTCGTAAGGATTTTGGTAAACGTCCACAAGTTCTGGATGTGCCTTATCTCCTTTCTATCCAGCTTGACTCGTTTCAGAAGTTTATCGAGCAAGATCCTGAAGGGCAGTATGGTCTGGAAGCTGCATTCCGTTCCGTGTTCCCGATTCAGAGCTACAGCGGTAATTCCGAGCTGCAATACGTCAGCTACCGCCTTGGCGAACCGGTGTTTGACGTTCAGGAATGTCAGATCCGTGGCGTGACCTATTCCGCACCGCTGCGCGTAAAACTGCGTCTGGTGATCTACGAGCGCGAAGCGCCGGAAGGCACCGTAAAAGACATTAAAGAACAAGAAGTCTACATGGGTGAAATTCCACTCATGACAGACAACGGTACTTTCGTTATCAACGGTACTGAGCGTGTTATCGTTTCCCAGCTGCATCGTAGCCCGGGCGTCTTCTTCGACAGCGATAAAGGTAAAACACACTCTTCCGGTAAAGTACTGTATAACGCGCGTATCATTCCTTACCGTGGTTCCTGGCTGGATTTCGAATTCGATCCGAAGGACAACCTGTTCGTCCGTATCGACCGTCGCCGTAAACTGCCTGCGACTATCATTCTGCGTGCGTTGAACTACACCACAGAGCAGATCCTGGACCTGTTCTTCGAAAAAGTCGTCTTTGAGATCCGCGACAACAAGCTGCAGATGGAGCTTGTACCGGAACGCCTGCGTGGTGAAACCGCCTCCTTCGATATCGAAGCGAACGGTAAAATCTACGTTGAAAAAGGCCGCCGCATTACTGCACGTCATATTCGTCAGCTGGAAAAAGACGATATCAAACATATCGAAGTTCCGGTTGAATATATTGCAGGAAAAGTAGCCTCGAAAGATTACGTTGATGAATCTACTGGCGAGCTGATCTGCCCGGCGAACATGGAGCTGAGCCTGGATCTGCTGGCTAAGCTGAGCCAGTCTGGCCACAAACGTATCGAAACGCTGTTTACCAACGATCTGGATCACGGCCCGTACATTTCTGAAACGGTACGCGTCGACCCGACCAACGATCGTCTGAGCGCGCTGGTAGAAATCTACCGCATGATGCGCCCGGGTGAGCCGCCGACACGTGAAGCAGCGGAAAGCCTGTTCGAGAACCTGTTCTTCTCCGAAGACCGTTATGATCTGTCTGCGGTCGGTCGCATGAAGTTCAACCGTTCTCTGCTGCGTGATGAAATCGAAGGTTCCGGTATCCTGAGCAAAGACGACATCATCGAAGTGATGAAGAAGCTCATCGATATCCGTAACGGTAAAGGCGAAGTCGATGATATCGACCACCTCGGCAACCGCCGTATCCGTTCCGTAGGCGAAATGGCGGAAAACCAGTTCCGCGTTGGCCTTGTACGTGTAGAGCGTGCGGTGAAAGAGCGTCTGTCTCTGGGCGATCTCGATACCCTGATGCCTCAGGATATGATCAACGCCAAACCGATTTCTGCGGCAGTGAAAGAGTTCTTCGGCTCCAGCCAGCTGTCTCAGTTTATGGACCAGAACAACCCGCTGTCTGAGATCACGCACAAGCGCCGTATCTCCGCACTCGGCCCGGGTGGTCTGACCCGTGAACGCGCAGGCTTCGAAGTTCGAGACGTACACCCGACCCACTACGGTCGCGTATGTCCAATCGAAACGCCTGAAGGTCCAAACATCGGTCTGATCAACTCCCTGTCCGTGTACGCGCAGACGAACGAGTATGGCTTCCTTGAGACGCCGTATCGTCGCGTGGTTGATGGCGTGGTAACCGATGAAATTCATTACCTGTCTGCTATTGAAGAAGGCAACTTCGTTATCGCTCAGGCGAACTCCAACCTGGATGAAGACGGCCACTTCGTAGAAGATCTGGTGACCTGCCGTAGCAAAGGCGAATCCAGCTTGTTCAGCCGCGACCAGGTTGACTACATGGACGTATCCACCCAGCAGGTGGTATCCGTCGGTGCGTCCCTGATCCCGTTCCTGGAACACGATGACGCCAACCGTGCATTGATGGGTGCGAACATGCAACGTCAGGCCGTTCCGACTCTGCGTGCAGATAAGCCGCTGGTTGGTACCGGTATGGAACGTGCTGTTGCCGTTGACTCCGGTGTGACTGCCGTTGCTAAGCGTGGCGGTACCGTTCAGTACGTGGATGCCTCCCGTATCGTTATCAAAGTTAACGAAGACGAGATGTATCCGGGCGAAGCGGGTATCGACATCTACAACTTGACCAAATACACCCGCTCTAACCAGAACACCTGTATCAACCAGATGCCGTGTGTTTCCCTGGGTGAGCCGGTTGAGCGCGGCGACGTGCTGGCAGACGGTCCGTCCACCGACCTCGGTGAACTGGCGCTCGGTCAGAACATGCGCGTAGCGTTCATGCCGTGGAACGGCTACAACTTCGAAGACTCCATCCTCGTGTCCGAGCGTGTTGTCCAGGAAGACCGTTTCACCACCATCCACATTCAGGAACTGGCGTGTGTGTCCCGTGACACCAAGCTGGGGCCGGAAGAGATCACCGCTGACATCCCGAACGTGGGTGAAGCTGCGCTCTCCAAACTGGATGAATCCGGTATCGTTTATATCGGTGCGGAAGTGACCGGCGGCGACATTCTGGTAGGTAAGGTCACGCCGAAAGGTGAAACCCAACTGACGCCAGAAGAGAAACTGCTGCGCGCGATCTTCGGTGAGAAAGCGTCTGATGTGAAAGACTCTTCTCTGCGCGTACCAAACGGTGTTTCCGGTACGGTTATCGACGTTCAAGTCTTTACCCGCGATGGTGTAGAAAAAGACAAGCGCGCGCTGGAAATCGAAGAAATGCAGCTCAAGCAGGCGAAGAAAGACCTGTCTGAAGAACTGCAGATCCTCGAAGCGGGCCTGTTTAGCCGTATCCACGCAGTGCTGGTTTCCGGTGGCGTTGAAGCTGAGAAGCTCGACAAACTGCCGCGTGACCGCTGGCTGGAGCTGGGCCTGACCGACGAAGAGAAACAAAATCAGCTGGAACAGCTGGCTGAGCAGTATGACGAACTGAAACACGAGTTCGAGAAAAAACTCGAAGCGAAACGCCGTAAAATCACTCAAGGCGACGATCTGGCACCGGGCGTGCTGAAGATCGTTAAGGTCTATCTGGCGGTTAAACGTCGGATCCAGCCTGGTGATAAGATGGCAGGTCGTCACGGTAACAAGGGTGTAATTTCTAAGATCAACCCGATCGAAGATATGCCTTACGATGAAAACGGTACGCCGGTAGACATCGTACTGAACCCGCTGGGCGTACCGTCTCGTATGAACATCGGTCAGATCCTGGAAACCCACCTGGGTATGGCTGCGAAAGGTATCGGCGACAAGATTAACGCCATGCTGAAACAGCAGCAGGAAGTCGCGAAACTGCGCGAATTCATCCAGCGTGCGTACGATCTGGGCGCTGACGTTCGTCAGAAAGTTGACCTGAATACCTTCAGCGATGAAGAAGTTCTGCGTCTGGCTGAAAACCTGCGCAAAGGTATGCCAATCGCAACGCCGGTGTTCGACGGTGCGAAAGAAGCGGAAATTAAAGAGCTGCTGAAACTGGGTGACCTGCCGACTTCCGGTCAGATCACGCTGTTCGACGGCCGTACGGGTGAACAGTTCGAGCGTCCGGTAACCGTAGGTTACATGTACATGCTGAAACTGAACCACCTGGTCGACGACAAGATGCATGCTCGTTCCACCGGTTCCTACAGCCTGGTTACTCAGCAGCCGCTGGGTGGTAAGGCGCAGTTCGGTGGTCAGCGCTTCGGGGAGATGGAAGTGTGGGCGCTGGAAGCATACGGCGCGGCATACACCCTGCAGGAAATGCTCACCGTTAAGTCTGATGACGTGAATGGTCGTACTAAGATGTATAAGAACATCGTGGACGGCAACCATCAGATGGAACCGGGCATGCCGGAATCCTTCAACGTACTGTTGAAAGAGATTCGTTCGCTGGGTATCAACATCGAACTGGAAGACGAGTAATTCTCGCTCAAACAGGTCACTGCTGTCGGTGTAACACCCGGCAGCGGAATGTGCTAACTCCGACGGGAGCAAATCCGTGAAAGACTTATTAAAGTTTCTGAAAGCGCAAACTAAAACCGAAGAGTTTGATGCGATCAAAATTGCTCTGGCTTCGCCAGACATGATCCGTTCATGGTCTTTCGGTGAAGTTAAGAAGCCGGAAACCATCAACTACCGTACGTTCAAACCTGAGCGTGACGGCCTTTTCTGCGCCCGTATCTTTGGGCCGGTAAAAGATTACGAGTGCCTGTGCGGTAAGTACAAGCGCCTGAAACACCGCGGTGTGATCTGTGAGAAGTGCGGCGTAGAAGTGACCCAGACCAAAGTGCGCCGTGAGCGTATGGGCCACATCGAGCTGGCCTCTCCGACTGCTCACATCTGGTTCCTGAAATCGCTGCCGTCCCGTATCGGCCTGCTGCTCGATATGCCGTTGCGCGATATCGAACGCGTGCTGTACTTCGAATCCTATGTGGTTATCGAAGGCGGTATGACCAACCTGGAACGCCAGCAGATCCTGACTGAAGAACAGTATCTGGATGCGCTGGAAGAGTTCGGTGACGAATTCGACGCGAAAATGGGCGCCGAAGCGATCCAGGCCCTGCTGAAGAGCATGGATCTGGAGCAAGAATGTGAAACGCTGCGCGAAGAGCTGAACGAAACCAACTCCGAAACCAAGCGTAAGAAGCTGACCAAGCGTATCAAACTGCTGGAAGCGTTCGTACAGTCCGGCAACAAGCCGGAGTGGATGATCCTGACCGTTCTGCCGGTTCTGCCGCCAGATCTGCGTCCGCTGGTTCCGCTGGATGGCGGTCGTTTCGCAACGTCGGATCTGAACGATCTGTACCGCCGCGTGATCAACCGTAACAACCGTCTGAAACGTCTGCTGGATCTGGCTGCGCCGGACATCATCGTACGCAACGAAAAACGTATGCTGCAGGAAGCGGTTGACGCCCTGCTGGATAACGGTCGTCGCGGTCGTGCGATCACCGGTTCTAACAAGCGTCCTCTGAAATCTTTGGCCGACATGATCAAAGGTAAGCAGGGTCGTTTCCGTCAGAACCTGCTCGGTAAGCGTGTTGACTACTCCGGTCGTTCTGTTATCACCGTCGGTCCATACCTGCGTCTGCATCAGTGCGGCCTGCCGAAGAAAATGGCGCTGGAGCTGTTCAAACCATTCATTTACGGCAAGCTGGAACTGCGTGGCCTCGCCACCACCATCAAAGCCGCGAAGAAAATGGTTGAGCGCGAAGAAGCTGTCGTTTGGGATATCCTGGACGAAGTGATCCGCGAACACCCGGTACTGTTGAACCGTGCGCCGACCCTGCACCGTCTGGGTATCCAGGCATTCGAACCGGTACTGATCGAAGGTAAAGCTATCCAGCTGCACCCGCTGGTTTGTGCGGCGTATAACGCCGACTTCGATGGTGACCAGATGGCTGTTCACGTACCGCTGACGCTGGAAGCCCAGCTCGAAGCGCGTGCGCTGATGATGTCTACCAACAACATCCTGTCTCCGGCGAACGGCGAACCTATCATCGTTCCGTCTCAGGACGTTGTACTGGGTCTGTACTACATGACCCGTGACAGTGTTAACGCCAAAGGCGAAGGCATGGTGCTGACTGGCCCGAAAGAAGCTGAGCGTATTTATCGCGCCGGCCTGGCCTCTCTGCATGCGCGCGTCAAAGTGCGTATCACTGAATACGAAAAAGATGCTAACGGCGAATTCGTTGCGAAAACCAGCCTGAAAGACACGACCATTGGCCGTGCCATTCTGTGGATGATCGTACCGAAAGGTCTGCCTTTCTCCATCGTCAACCAGGCGCTGGGTAAGAAAGCGATCTCCAAAATGCTGAACACCTGCTACCGTATTCTGGGCCTGAAACCGACCGTAATTTTTGCGGACCAGACGATGTATACCGGCTTTGCGTATGCAGCGCGTTCAGGTGCATCCGTTGGTATCGATGACATGGTCATCCCGGACAAAAAATACGAAATCATCTCTGAGGCGGAAGCCGAAGTTGCTGAGATTCAGGAACAGTTCCAGTCTGGTCTGGTGACCGCGGGCGAACGCTATAACAAAGTGATCGATATCTGGGCTGCGGCGAACGATCGTGTATCCAAAGCGATGATGGATAACCTGCAAACCGAAACCGTGATTAACCGTGACGGTCAGGAAGAACAGCAGGTTTCCTTCAACAGCATCTACATGATGGCCGACTCCGGTGCGCGTGGTTCTGCTGCTCAGATTCGTCAGTTGGCGGGTATGCGTGGTCTGATGGCGAAGCCGGATGGCTCCATCATCGAAACGCCAATCACCGCGAACTTCCGTGAAGGTCTGAACGTACTCCAGTACTTCATCTCCACGCACGGTGCGCGTAAAGGTCTGGCGGATACCGCGCTGAAAACGGCGAACTCCGGTTATCTGACCCGTCGTCTGGTTGACGTGGCGCAGGATCTGGTGGTAACCGAAGACGACTGTGGTACGCACGAAGGTATCCTGATGACGCCGGTTATCGAGGGTGGCGACGTTAAAGAACCGCTGCGCGATCGCGTACTGGGTCGTGTTACCGCTGAAGACGTACTGAAGCCGGGTACTGCCGACATTCTGGTTCCGCGCAACACGCTGCTGCACGAACAGTGGTGTGACCTGCTGGAAGAGAACTCTGTCGATGCCGTGAAAGTGCGTTCCGTCGTATCCTGCGACACCGACTTTGGTGTCTGTGCGCACTGCTACGGTCGTGACCTGGCGCGTGGCCACATCATCAACAAAGGTGAGGCTATCGGCGTTATCGCGGCACAGTCCATCGGTGAACCGGGTACACAGCTGACGATGCGTACGTTCCACATCGGTGGTGCGGCATCTCGTGCGGCTGCGGAATCCAGCATCCAGGTGAAAAACAAAGGTAGCATCAAGCTCAGCAACGCGAAGTCGGTTGTGAACTCCAGCGGTAAACTGGTTATCACCTCCCGTAACACCGAGCTGAAGCTGATCGACGAATTCGGTCGTACCAAAGAGAGCTATAAAGTGCCTTACGGCGCGGTTATGGCGAAAGGTGATGGCGAGCAGGTTGCCGGCGGTGAAACCGTTGCAAACTGGGATCCGCACACCATGCCGGTTATCACCGAAGTAAGTGGTTTCATCCGCTTTACTGACATGATTGACGGCCAGACCATTACGCGTCAAACCGACGAACTGACCGGTCTGTCTTCTCTGGTGGTTCTGGATTCTGCTGAACGTACTACCGGCGGTAAAGATCTGCGTCCTGCACTGAAAATCGTTGATGCTCAGGGTAACGACGTGCTGATCCCGGGTACCGATATGCCTGCGCAGTACTTCCTGCCGGGTAAAGCGATTGTACAGCTGGAAGATGGCGTACAGATCAGCTCTGGTGACACCCTGGCGCGTATTCCGCAGGAATCCGGCGGTACCAAGGATATCACCGGTGGTCTGCCGCGCGTTGCGGACCTGTTCGAAGCCCGTCGTCCGAAAGAGCCGGCAATCCTGGCTGAAATCAGCGGTATTATTTCCTTCGGTAAAGAGACCAAAGGGAAACGTCGTCTGGTTATCACCCCGGTAGACGGTAGCGAGCCATACGAAGAGATGATTCCGAAATGGCGTCAGCTCAACGTGTTCGAAGGTGAACGCGTAGAACGTGGTGACGTGGTTTCCGACGGTCCGGAAGCGCCGCACGACATCCTGCGTCTGCGTGGTGTGCATGCTGTGACCCGTTACATTGTTAACGAAGTCCAGGACGTATACCGTCTGCAGGGCGTTAAGATTAACGATAAGCACATCGAAGTTATCGTTCGTCAGATGCTGCGTAAAGCCACCATCGAAAACGCGGGCAGCTCCGACTTCCTGGAAGGCGAGCAGGTTGAATACTCCCGCGTCAAGATCGCGAACCGCGAACTGGAAGCGAACGGCAAAGTGGGCGCAACGTACTCCCGCGATCTGCTGGGTATCACCAAAGCGTCTCTGGCTACCGAATCGTTCATTTCTGCCGCATCGTTCCAGGAAACCACGCGTGTCCTGACCGAAGCAGCCGTTGCGGGTAAACGCGACGAACTGCGTGGCCTGAAAGAGAACGTTATCGTGGGTCGTCTGATCCCGGCAGGTACCGGTTACGCGTACCACCAGGATCGTATGCGTCGTCGCGCAGCGGGCGAACTGCCAGCTGCACCGCAGGTGACTGCCGAAGATGCATCCGCGAGCCTTGCAGAACTGCTGAACGCAGGTCTGGGCGGTTCCGACAACGAATAATCGTTGATGCCTTTAACAAAAAACCCGCTTCGGCGGGTTTTTTTATACTTTTTTTCAGCCCGGTAAGCGTCTCGCCACCGCGTTTTTATTCGTTCGAAAGCGGTAGCCGACGATAAAGCTCAATCATATCGCCCGCCAGATCCTGGATGACCATCGCGTTCATCAGGTGATCCTGCGAGTGGACGGTAATCAGGTTAACCGGCAGCTTTCCTGTACCTTCATCGAGCCCAATAAGCTGCGTCTGGATGGTGTGCGCATGCTTCACATACTCGCGCGACTCTTCCATCGCTTTTTCGGCTTCGTCAAAATCACCTTTGCGAGCCATCTGCAACGCTGTCAGGGCAGCACTGCGCGCCGCACCCGCGTTGACCAGCAGTTCCATGATTGTCGTTTCTAAGTCTTCCATTATGACTCCAGCAGTTTGAGCGCTTTTTCCAGTACGGCATCGCCTTTCATCATGCCGTAATCCATCATGTCGATCACCGCGACCTTCTTGCCCAGCGGATCGGCCTGCGCCTGCAGTTTTGCCTGCTCGTATTTCACCTGCGGGCCCAGCAGAACAATATCCGCCGTGGCGATATTTTCCTTGAATTCGGCGACGGGCACTGCCTTGATAGTGACTTCAACGCCTTTCTTCTGAGCGGCATCTTTCATTCGTTGTACCAGCATGCTGGTGGACATCCCGGCGGCACAGCATAAAACGATGTTCTTCATAGTTGGCTCTCACGGTTCCGTTGATACTTCATCTTTAGTCCCGCTGCAGGTAGAGAACAACCGGCTCACGTTGAATGTGTGTAAAGCATCACAAAGAAACCGCACAAAAAATGAAACCGGTTACGGTTTTTCTTAATTCGAAAAAAAGCCCGTCGTGACGGGCTTTGCAGGGTGGGGCCGAAATCAGCCGTTGGTGGTGATGATGCGATTCTTGCCTTCCTGTTTCGCTTTATACAGGGCTTCATCTACCCGCATCACCAACTGTTCCTGGCTTTCCAGATTCCATTCACCCAGTCCGGCGCTGAAGGTGACATGTAACCCTTCCTCGCGCCAGGTTCGCCGGGCGATCTGTTCACGCCAGCGTTCCAGTAACGGAAGCGCATTGTTTAACTGCTCACCCGAAAACAGTACGGCAAATTCTTCACCGCCATAGCGGTACAAGGACACCGCCTCGGGTTGCAGGATCTGAATGCCTTCACGCGCGACGTTGCGTAAAACAATGTCTCCGTTCAGGTGGCCCCATGTGTCATTGATGGATTTAAAGTTATCAATATCTACCAGCGCCAGGGCAAACGGTTGGTGATCGTTCATCAGCGCGGCAATGTCGTTATCAAACGCGCGCCGGTTTTTACAGCCGGTCAGGGCGTCAATCGTCGCCTGACGCACGTAAATCAACTCGCGTTCTTTGTTGGATTCAATGGCTTTACTGAGCATCGCTTCAAGACGCGGCGCGCGGTTAACGTCGCCGGTTTTGATCGCATTGATAATGTTCATCAGTACCGTACGCGAAGCGTGACGCAAATAAAGGCCGAACAATGCAATCATGATGGCGGCGAGGGCAAAGCCCCAGGCGACAATATTGGTCTCATGGCGCGTCAGATCCAACAGCGTGGGATTCGACACCCGATAAATCACAAACCAGTCCGGATTGGTAAATGAATAGTAGTAATACCAGGTTTGGCTGTCCGGATCGTACAGGTTCCCTTCGCCGCTGGTCATCTTATTCATGATGTCTTTACTGACGTACTGCTTGAATAACGCGCCCGTATCCGGATGAAGCACCACCTGTCCGTCTCGATCGACCACGAAAAATTCTCCCTGTACAGGGGCAACCATCTGACGCAGGGTATACCCCATCGAGGTCAGATCGAGGTGAAATGCGATACTGCCTTTCAGTTTGCCCTCCGGCGAGATGATGGGTTTGTAGATCGTCACCGTCGGATTGCGGGTGAAGTGGTCAAGGTAGGGTGAGGTGTAGCGACTAAAGGTGCTGGCCTCGGCTTGATCCATAAACCACGGGCGCGTTTTGGCGTCAAAAGACCGACTGCGTTCGTTGTTCAGCACCTGCGGCGCGCGCAGATAATGACCCTCAATATCAGCCAGCGAGACGGAAGAGACGGAAGGCATCAGCGTTTGTAACTGCATCAGCGTCTTCAGGCCGTTGTCCGGGTCGAGGTTCACCGTTTCATTCAAATGATCATTGCGGGAAAAAAAGGTCGCCGCGCGGCCCAGAATATAATCATTTTCCCGCAACAGCGATTCGGTATAGTTCACCGCGAGGTTATGGGTAAAGTTACGGTTGATGTTATGGTAATCCTCAAGGAAATCATTCCGTTGAGTAAACGTAATAAAGATGGCGATCAGCACAAAGCTCAGCAAGATCCCCGTAAAGCTCACCAGTATGGGTGTGGTAAAAGAGAGTTTTCTGTTATGACGTGCCATTACTGTTACTTGTTCCAGAAGGTAAAAATCCTGAAGATAAGTGCGCCGTGAAACGCGCAAAGTGGCTTTGCATATCAGGAAAGGATGCCTGTAATTATAATCCCGACAATATGACTCGCGGTGATTTATCTTAAATATTACGCCGTCTTGTTGCCACTTTTCGCTGAAACTGGGATTTAACCTCGCCGATAGCAGTGAGGGCAGGGCGAAACGAGGAAGAAGCTTTTCGCCCTGGACAGCACTGCTGACGGACGTACCTTAAAAAAGCGGGAGGCTGACAGCAACCGCCCGTTTTCTGTTCTCCGTAGCGGCACGGAGAATAATTACCGGTTTACATTATCGTTCATGATCTTTGCGAGACGCGCCCAAGGTATGGGTCCCAGTCCTTCCACACCGGCTGTAACCCCCGGGCGCTAAGCGCGTCGGCGACAGCGGCAGGACGCCGGTTATCATGGGGGACGAACTGCTCCAGTTCAGGATGGTTGTCGGCATAGCCGCCTGGCTGCGTTTTCGAGAAGGCGCTGACGTTATTGATGGCCAGCGGAATAACGTGGTCCCGAAACCACGGCGACTCCCGCGTGGACAGCGACAGCTCAATCTCCGGCGCGAACAGACGAAAGGCGCAAATGGTCTGCACCAGTTGACGTTCATCCATGAGCGATGCTGGCGCTATACCCCCCGTGCACGGACGCAGGCGCGGGAAAGAGACAGAATACCGGCTCTGCCAGTAGTGTTGCTGCAACCAGAGCAGATGTTCAGCCATCATGTAGCAATCGACCCGCCAACTGTCCGAAAGGCCAATCAGCGCGCCAAGGCCAATTTTATCGATCCCGGCGCGCCCCAGACGATCCGGCGTTTCGAGCCGCCAGATAAAGTCCTGCTTCTTGCCCCGGAGATGGTGTTGCGCATACTGCGCCTCATGCCAGGTTTCCTGATACACCATCACGCCGTCAAGTCCCAGCGTTTTTAGTTCGGCGTACTCCGCTTCCGATAATGGCTGCACCTCCATCTGCAACGATGAAAACCGACGACGAATAGCGGGAAGGTGGCGTCGAAAATAGTCCATTCCCACCTTAGCCTGATGTTCACCGGTCACCAGCAGCAGATGCTCAAACCCCAGTTCGCGAATGGCGTCGCACTCCCGCGCAATCTCTGCCTCATCCAGCGTCTTGCGCTTGATGCGGTTGCTCATTGAAAAACCACAGTAAGTACAGTCGTTTGCACACAAATTAGAGAGATACAGCGGAACGTAAAAGCTTACCGTGTTGCCGAAGCGCTGGCGGGTAAGCTTCTGCGCCCGCTGCGCCAGCGGTTCCAGATACGCGCTGGCCGCAGGTGACAGCAACGCCATCATATCGTCACGGCTGAGTACGTGAGCGTTAAGCGCCCGTTCCACGTCAGCGGACGTTTTGCTGTTGATGCGCAGGCGAATATCATCCCAGTCCAGCTGTCGCCAGCGCTCAGTGAACGTTTTCATACTGACGCCTCCAGAAAGCCCGTCAGCGGGCTGGTGGCGCTGGCGCTGGCGCGACGAGAGCCGGGCACCGCATGGCGTGCCAGTAACCCGGCTTCGACCGCCAGGCGGAAGGCGCTCGCCATGGTGACCGGATCGTCAGCCACCGCGATGGCCGTATTAACCAGCACGGCATCCGCCCCCATTTCCAGGGCCTGCGCCGCGTGGCTGGGGATGCCAATGCCAGCGTCCACCACCACCGGAACAGTCGCCTGTTGGATGATGATCTCCAGCATCGCGCGCGTTTCCAGCCCCTGATTAGAGCCAATTGGCGCGCCTAATGGCATCACCGCCGCGCAGCCTGCTTCTTCCAGCCGTTTGCACAACACCGGGTCAGCGCCGCAGTAGGGCAATACTACGAATCCCTGTTTCACCAGCGCGTCGGCGGCTTTCACTGTTTCGATGGGGTCCGGCAGCAGCCAGCGAGCATCAGGATGGATTTCGAGCTTCAGCCAGTTTGTCCCGAGCGCTTCGCGCGCCAGCTGTGCGGCAAAAATGGCTTCTTCAGCCGTTTTCGCGCCGGAGGTGTTAGGTAACAGCGTCATACCTGCCTCGATCAGCGGCGCGAGTATCGCGTCATTTGGCTTATGCAAATCTACCCGCTTCATCGCCAGCGTTACCAACTGACTGCCTGAGGCGCGGATGGCGTCAATCATCAACTGCGGCGAGGCAAATTTCCCCGTGCCGGTAAACAGATGTGAATCAAAGGTTTTATCTGCGATACGTAACATCTCAACCCCCTGCGATAACCTGAAAAAGCAGGATCTGGTCGCCTTGCTGCACGATTTGGCGTTCCCACTGCTCGCGCGGCAGGATCTGTTGATTGAGCGCCAGCGCGGTGCCGGGCTTAAGCTGATTGAGCTGCGTCAGCAGGTCTGACACCGACAGCTCACTCGCACACTGTATTGGCTCATCATTAAACACGATTTGCATGTTGCCCTCCGCAGACCGGACAGTTGCTGGCGCGCCGTAACGCCAGGCTGCGCCACTGGCTGGTTTTGCCGTCAAACAGGCGCATTTCGCCGGTGGGCGCTTCCACACCGCTAAGCCATTTGATCGCCTCCAGCGCCTGTAATGCGCCCATCACCCCGACCACCGGGCCAACCACGCCTGCGGTACGACAGTTACGCTCTGGCTCATCGTCGTCCGGCCACAGGCAGCGGTAACAGCCCTGCGTCCAGGGCGGCGTCAGTACCATGAGCTGTCCGCCGAACCCAACGGCGCTGGCGGTAATCAGCGGCGTATCAAGCACCACGCAGGCAGCGTTAATCGCCTGACGCGTCGCCATATTATCGGTGCAGTCGAGCACCACATCCGCCTGCGCCACCGCCTGCCTGAGGGCGTCACCGGACAGGCGTTGCGGTAACGCGATCAACTCGATATCCGGATTGAGACGCGCCAGACGCTGCCGCGCGATCTGCGATTTGGGGTGCGCGATATCATCAGCAGTGAACAGTATTTGACGTTGCAGGTTGCTGATGTGCACCTCGTCGTCGTCGGCCAGCACCAGCGTGCCGATGCCTGCGCCAGCCAGATAAAGCGCGGCAGGCGAACCTAAACCGCCCAGGCCGACAATCAGCACATGGCTGTCGAGTAGCCTTTGCTGTCCTTCTACGGCAATCTCGCCAAGCAGAATTTGACGGCTGTAGCGCATAAAATCACGATCGTTCATCACCCACTCCTGCTAATTCGAGTAACTGCGCGGTAGCGACGCGCCAGTCTTCGGCCTGAGTGATCGCACTGACCACCGCAATGCTACCGACACCGGTTTCCAGCACGGCAGGGGCGCGTTCAAGGCTGATCCCGCCGATGGCGACGGTGGGATAATCGGCAAGGCGCTTAATGTGCGCCGTCAACTGCGTCAACCCCTGCGGCGCCGAAGGCATCTGTTTGGTTTGCGTCGGGAAAACGTGGCCGAGGGCGATATAGGAGGGGCGAGCGGCGAGCGCCACGTCGATCTCCATATCGTCATGAGTGGAAACGCCAAGTCGCAAGCCGGCTTCGCGGATGGCATGCAAATCGGTGGTTTCCAGATCTTCCTGGCCCAGATGTACGCCGTAGGCATTGTGCTTGATCGCCAGCCGCCAGTAGTCGTTGATAAACAGGCGGGCATCGTAGCGACGCCCGAGCGCAATGGCGGCGGCCACGTCAGCCTCTACCTCTTCATCGCGTTTATCCTTGATGCGTAGCTGGAGGGTACGTACGCCCGCCTCCAGCAGGCGTTCGATCCACGCGACGCTGTCGACAACCGGATACAGCCCCAGACGAAAAGGGACGGAAGGAAAATCGGGCTGATACATCACGCTTCCTCCTTACGCAGATAAATTTCGCCGCCCCTGGCGCGGAAATTCTCCGACATATCCGCCATCCCCACTTCAATGGTCTGCGCGGCGGCGTAGTCACGCACTTCCTGGCTGATTTTCATCGAGCAGAATTTGGGCCCGCACATGGAGCAGAAGTGGGCTACTTTTCCTGATTCCTGCGGCAGGGTTTCGTCGTGATAGGCGCGAGCGGTAAACGGGTCCAGCGCCAGGTTGAACTGGTCTTCCCAGCGGAATTCAAAGCGCGCTTTCGACATCGCGTTGTCGCGGATCTGCGCGCCTGGGTGGCCTTTCGCCAGATCCGCGGCGTGGGCGGCAATTTTGTAGGTGATCAGCCCCTGTTTCACGTCCTCTTTGTTTGGCAAACCGAGGTGTTCTTTCGGCGTCACATAGCAGAGCATGGCGCAGCCAAACCAGCCGATCATCGCCGCGCCAATGCCGGAGGTAAAGTGGTCATATCCCGGTGCAATATCCGTAGTTAACGGCCCCAGGGTGTAGAACGGCGCTTCGTGGCAGTGTTCCAGCTCCTCGGTCATGTTGCGGCGGATCATCTGCATCGGCACATGTCCAGGCCCCTCGATCATCACCTGTACGTCGTATTTCCAGGCGATTTTTGTCAGCTCGCCCAGGGTGTGCAGTTCAGCGAATTGCGCTTCGTCGTTGGCATCCTGAATGGAACCGGGGCGCAGGCCGTCTCCCAGCGAGAGCGAAACGTCGTAAGCGGCGCAGATTTCGCAGATCTCGCGGAAATGCGTATAGAGGAAGTTTTCCTGATGATGGGACAAACACCACTTCGCCATGATCGACCCACCGCGCGAGACGATGCCGGTCAGGCGTTTCGCCGTCATTGGCACGTAACGCAGCAACACGCCGGCGTGAATAGTGAAGTAGTCCACGCCCTGTTCCGCCTGTTCCAGCAATGTGTCGCGAAAGGCTTCCCAGGTGAGATCTTCAGCGATCCCATTAACTTTCTCCAGCGCCTGATAGATCGGGACAGTGCCGATCGGCACCGGGCTGTTACGCAGGATCCATTCGCGGGTTTCGTGAATATAGCGGCCGGTGGAGAGGTCCATGACCGTGTCTGCGCCCCAGCGGGTTGACCATACCAGCTTTTCCACCTCTTCTTCGATGGAGGAAGTAACCGCCGAGTTGCCGATGTTAGCGTTGACCTTCACCAGGAAATTACGGCCAATGATCATTGGCTCGGATTCCGGGTGGTTGATGTTGGCGGGAATAATCGCGCGGCCCGCAGCCACTTCGTCACGCACAAACTCCGGCGTGATGTTCTCCGGCAGGCGTGCGCCAAAGCCCTCGCCCGGATGCTGATGGCGCAGGACTTCGCTGCGGATGCGCTCGCGACCCATGTTTTCACGAATGGCGATAAATTCCATCTCTGGCGTGACGATCCCCTGGCGGGCGTAATGTAGCTGTGTGACACGGCGACCCGCTTTGGCGCGTTTTGGCGTCAGCAGGTCGGTAAAGCGCAGCGCATCCAGACCGTCGTCGGCCAGGCGAGCTTTGGTATAGGCAGAGCTGCGATCGCTGAGCGCTTCACTGTCGTCACGCGCGTCAATCCACGGTTGGCGCAGTTTCGTCAGACCCTGCTGCACGTTGATGGCAATTTCCGGGTCGCCATAGGGGCCGGAGGTATCGTACACCGGTACGGCTTCATTAGCTTCGAACTGAGGAGCCTCTTTGCTGCCGCCGATAAGCGTCGGGCTAAGCTGGATCTCCCGCATCGGGACGCGGATATCCGGCTGTGAACCGGTAATGTAGATCCGCTTCGAATTGGGGAAAGCGGTGCCTTCCAGCGTATCAATAAAATGCTGGGCCTGGGCGCGCTGTTCGCGACGGGTTAACTGAGTGGTAGACATAGCTCATTCCATAAAAAAATTAAGGACGTGGCTTGTCAGACGACGGATGGAGTAATGGATGTGCGCCGCCCTTGCGGGCAGGTGCATGATGCAGAATTACTCTTGTTCCCTTCGCAGGTCTTAACCTGATCAGGTTCCGCGGATCCCGAATTAACGGTCTCAGCCTTTTCCACTTCATTCTTTGCGTTACCTTCTGGCATCGCGGATACGTTGTGGAAATCAGGCACTCCGACAAGATGACATCCCCTCCGGAGAGGGGGACGTTTTTAACCTACTCGTTAATTGCGCAGAACTCAAGCAGGTCGTTTAATTCTGGCGTGGTCATGCATGGCGTCAAATACCAGCATAATCAGCTTATCTTCGAGAACAAAGCGTGCTTCCAGCGCTTCGCCGATATCCGACAGCGCCTGTTGAAATTCATAGCAATTGTCATGATCGATGGCGGTCTCGAGAGTGGAATCATAGTAGTTCATGATCTGCTGGGTATTGGCTTCCAGCTGTGGCCAGATTTTGGTCGCGTTTAAAAGCTGACCGTTCCCTTCCAATTTATGCAGAATACGTTCATAAATACTGAAGTGTCCGGCGGAAAGGTAATCGACCAGGCTCTGACAAAAATCATCCAGCGCTTTTTCATTCAACCGCATGTACGATTCTTTGCCAGGCTTAATGCCAACCAGATTGTAGTAAGCCACGAGCAGATGCTTACGTACATGTAGCCAGCGATCAACCAGTTTATTACTTCCACCGACGCGTTCCGTCAGGTTTTCCAGCTGGTTTAACATGATTGACTCCGCAAGTGTAGAGTTAAAACTGCTTACCCAGAAATGTAAAAATAATGTTATCAACATGCCAGTGACGCAAAGGTAGTGCAAGAGCTATGGATCGTATTATTGAAAAATGGGATCACGGCTGGTGGATCGTCAGTCATGAACAAAAATTATGGTTGCCCCATGGGGAATTGCCACACGGCGACGCGGCAAATTTCGATCTTGTGGGACAGCGCGCATTACACATTGGCGAATGGGAAGGTGAGCCTGTCTGGTTGATACAGCAGCAGCGTCGTCACGATATGGGGTCAGTCCGCCAGGTTATCGATCAGGATGTCGGCTTGTTTCAACTGGCGGGGCGGGGCGTGCAGCTGGCGGAGTTCTTCCGCTCGCACAAATTCTGCGGCTACTGCGGTCACCCTATGCACCCGAGTAAAACCGAATGGGCAATGCTGTGTCGCCACTGCCGTGAACGCTACTATCCACAAATCGCCCCCTGTATTATTGTCGCCATTCGTCGTGATGACACCCTTCTGCTCGCCCAACATACCCGCCATCGCAATGGCATTCATACCGTGCTCGCCGGGTTCGTGGAGGTGGGCGAAACGCTGGAACAGGCTGTCGCGCGCGAAGTGATGGAAGAGAGCGGGATTACCGTGAAAAATCTGCGCTACGTGACCTCGCAGCCGTGGCCGTTCCCGATGTCGTTGATGACCGCGTTTATGGCGGAATACGACAGCGGCGAGATTGTCATCGATCCAAAAGAGTTGCTGGAAGCGGACTGGTATCGCTACGACGATTTACCGCTTTTGCCGCCGCCAGGCACCGTCGCGCGGCGTCTGATCGAAGATACGGTGGCAATATGTCGGGCTGAATATGAATGACATGGTAAACTGACGGACTGACGCAATAAGGAACTGCAAAATGACCGAACTGAAAAACGATCGTTATCTGCGTGCGCTGCTGCGCCAGCCCGTTGATGTCACCCCGGTATGGATGATGCGCCAGGCTGGCCGTTATTTACCGGAGTATAAAGCGACCCGCGCCCAGGCAGGCGATTTTATGTCCCTGTGCAAAAACGCCGAGCTGGCCTGCGAAGTCACGCTCCAGCCGCTGCGCCGTTATCCGCTGGATGCGGCGATCCTCTTTTCGGACATTCTGACCATTCCGGATGCGATGGGGCTGGGCCTTTACTTTGAAGCCGGAGAAGGCCCACGTTTTACTTCGCCGGTCGCCTGTAAGGCTGACGTCGACAAACTCCCCATTCCCGATCCGGAAGACGAGCTGGGCTACGTGATGAACGCCGTGCGTACGATTCGCCGTGAACTGAAAGGCGAGGTCCCGCTCATCGGCTTCTCCGGTAGCCCGTGGACGCTGGCGACCTACATGGTGGAAGGCGGCAGCAGCAAGGCTTTCACCGTGATCAAGAAGATGATGTACGCCGACCCGCATACCCTGCACGCGCTGCTCGATAAGCTGGCGAAAAGCGTCACGCTGTATCTCAACGCGCAAATCAAAGCGGGCGCCCAGTCGGTGATGATTTTCGATACCTGGGGCGGCGTGCTGACCGGACGCGACTATCAGCAGTTCTCACTGTACTACATGCACAAAATTGTCGATGGCCTGCTGCGCGAAAATGACGGTCGCCGCGTGCCGGTCACACTATTCACCAAAGGCGGCGGACAGTGGCTGGAAGCGATGGCGGAAACCGGCTGTGACGCGCTGGGACTGGACTGGACCACCGATATTGCCGACGCGCGTCGCCGCGTCGGGCATAAGGTCGCCCTGCAAGGCAACATGGACCCGTCGATGCTTTATGCGCCGCCTGCCCGCATCGAAGAGGAAGTGGCGTCTATACTTTCTGGTTTCGGCCAGGGCGAAGGCCACGTCTTTAACCTCGGCCACGGCATCCATCAGGATGTGCCGCCGGAACACGCTGGCGCATTTGTGGAGGCCGTACACCGACTGTCCGCGCAATACCACCGCTAAGGAGAAACCATGGATCTCGCGTCGCTACGCGCTCAACAACTTGACCTTGCTTCATCCGTGATCCGCGAGGATCGGCTCGATAACGATCCGCCGGATCTGATCGCCGGGGCAGACGTCGGGTTTGAGCAGGGGGGAGAGGTGACGCGAGCAGCAATGGTTTTGCTGAAATACCCTTCTCTTGAGCTGGTCGAATACAAGGTGGCGCGTATCGCCACCACCATGCCTTATATCCCCGGCTTCCTCTCGTTTCGTGAATACCCCGCGCTGCTCGCGGCGTGGGAACAACTGTCGCAAAAACCCGACCTGCTGTTTGTCGACGGTCACGGTGTTTCACACCCGCGCCGTCTCGGCGTCGCCAGCCATTTTGGGCTGCTGGTGGACGTGCCCACTATTGGCGTGGCGAAAAAACGCCTGTGCGGCAAGTTTGAACCGCTCTCCGCGGAGCCTGGCGCACTGGCGCCGCTGATGGACAAAGGCGAGCAGCTGGCCTGGGTGTGGCGCAGCAAGGCGCGGTGTAATCCGCTGTTTATCGCGACAGGGCATCGCGTCGGGCTGGACAGCGCGCTGGCGTGGGTGCAACGCTGCATGAAAGGCTATCGTCTGCCGGAGCCGACTCGCTGGGCGGATGCCGTTGCGTCAGGGCGTCCGGCCTTCACGCGATGGCAGGAAATTCAGCCCTGATTAATGTACACTGCGGCTAATTTCCGTTTTGAGAATTCATCATGTTACAAAACCCGATTCATCTGCGTCTGGAACGCCTGGAAAGCTGGCAGCACGTTACGTTTATGGCCTGCCTGTGCGAGCGCATGTATCCGAACTACGCCATGTTCTGCAAACAGACGGACTTTGGCGACGGTCAGGTGTATCGCCGTATCCTCGACCTCATCTGGGAAACGCTGACGGTGAAAGACGCGAAAGTGAATTTCGACAGCCAACTGGAGAAATTCGAAGAGGCGATTCCGGTCGCGGACGACTATGACCTGTATGGCGTTTATCCGGCGATAGACGCCTGTGTGGCGTTGAGCGAACTGGTACATTCTCGTTTGAGCGGAGAAACGCTTGAGCATGCCATTGAAGTCAGTAAGACATCCATTACCACGGTAGCGATGCTGGAAATGACTCAGGCGGGTCGCGAAATGACCGATGAGGAGCTGAAAGAGAACCCTGCGGTTGAGCAGGAATGGGATATTCAGTGGGAAATATTCCGACTTTTAGCCGACTGCGAAGAACGCGACATTGAACTGATAAAAGGGCTCAGAGCAGACCTGCGTGAGGCTGGCGAGAGCAATATCGGTATAAATTTTCAGCAATAAGACACGAAAACGTGATTTAACGTCTGAATTGTCGTGCCTGAAGGCTTCCCTTCCGCCCCCCGTCTGGTCTACATTTGGAGGGCGAAAAAAAGTGGCTATCGGTGCGTGTATGCAGGAGAGTGCTTTTCTGGCATTTCCGTCGCACTCGATGCTTAGCAAGCGATAAACACATTGTAAGGATAACTTATGAACAAGACTCAACTGATTGATGTAATTGCAGACAAAGCAGAACTGTCCAAAACCCAGGCTAAAGCTGCTCTGGAATCTACTCTGGCTGCCATTACTGAGTCTCTGAAAGAAGGCGATGCTGTACAACTGGTTGGTTTCGGTACCTTCAAAGTGAACCACCGTGCTGAGCGCACTGGCCGCAACCCGCAGACCGGTAAAGAAATCAAAATCGCCGCTGCTAACGTACCGGCATTTGTTTCTGGTAAGGCACTGAAAGACGCTGTTAAGTAAGACCGCGTGGCTGTGAACAGTTTTAACGAAGGGGCGGTGTCGCCCCTTTTGTCTGTCTGGCGTCGTACGCTGGCGCTGGCGGGCGTGCTGTTGCTGACGGCCTGCAGTCATAACGCTTCTCCACCGCCCTTTACCGCCAGCGGATTCGCTGACGATCAGGGGGCCGTGCGTATCTGGCGTAAAGATGAAGCGGACGGCGTGCATCTGCTTTCGGTGTTTAGCCCGTGGCGTAACGGCAGTACTACCACCAGCGAGTACCGCTGGCAGGGAGAAACCCTCTCTCTGATTGAACTCAATATTTACAGCAAACCGCCGGAGCATATCCGCGTGCGGTTTGACGATCGCGGTGAGCTGAGCTTTATGCAGCGTGAAGTCGACGGACATAAGCAGCAGCTTTCTAACGATCAAATCGCCTTATACCGCTATCGCGCGGGGCAGATTCGCCTGACCAGCGACGCACTGCGCCTGGGGCGTGTGGTGTTGCGACAGGGACGCTGGCATGCCGCTGAGCGTACGGTGACCACCTGTGAAGGCGAAACACTGAAACCCGATCTGGAGCCATGGGCAATGAATCATATCGAGCGCCGCCAGCGCCACTCGTCAATGGACGTAAGCGTGGCGTGGCTGGAAGCGCCCGAAGGGTCACAGCTGTTGCTGGTGGCAAACTCTGACTTCTGTCGCTGGCAGCCGACCGAGAAGACGTTCTGACGCAAGTCGGCGTGCGCTTTCAGAGCCGGATAAGTCAATGCCGCCATCCGGCCTTGTACGCTTTACCAGTGCCCCATCCCCATATGACCGCCACGTCCTCCGCAGCCGCCGTAGCCCATACCCGCGCCCTGCGGTACGCCTGCTTCCGCCATCTCCACATCGCGTTTCACCCGCAGATCGTCCAGCGACTGGCGTAACGACGTCATCTCTTTCGCGACGGCGTTGATCTTTGCGCTGTCCGGGGGATTGGTGGAGAGCAGCGCGTTGTACTCATAACGTTTAGACATAAGCTGCTGGCGCAGTGTGTTGGCCTGGTTGTAGTACGTATTATGGATTTTTTGTGCGGCGGCTTGCTGTTCCGCAGTGAGCGGAGCGGCGTTTTGCTGCCACATTCCGTCGCCATAACCCCAGTGATGCCGTGCCAGCGCCGGGCTGGCGCCCAAAACCATCAGCGAAAGCGCAATCATCGCCAGGCCTGCTTTGTTATTCCGTTTCATCATTTATCCTCCTGTTGGTCATCTCACTCACCTTATTGCATCTTCCGTGCCAGCTGACTGAGCCCCGGAAATGGCGGCCTGAGTCAGCGCGCTCACGAAAAAGCGAGTAAAAATGACCCGCCGGAATAACCCCGCGCGTCATTTTTACTCGTTTCGGGCCGGGGTTGAGTGCCTGAACAGGGATATGCGCGGTAAAAAGTGGCATGATTTCTGCTGAATCGGGAGAGATTAATAACGGGTGAAAGCGAAGGGGATTATGCGACACCACAAGGATACGGTTACGAAATGGCTCAGCGGCATACTGCCCGTCGCCATTCTGATTCTGGTCGGGCTATTCGCCGCCGCGGTGATCCGTGATTATGGCCGGGAAAGTGACTCTGCACGTCAGACGCTACTGGAAAAAGGCGGCGTGCTGATTCGCGCGCTGGAGTCGGGCACGCGCGTCGGGATGGGGATGCGCATGCATCACGCCCAGCAGCAGACCCTGTTGGAAGAGATGGCGGGGCAGCCTGGCGTGCTTTGGTTTGCGGTCACGGACGCGCAGGGAAATATCCTGATGCACAGCGATCCTGCGCGGGTGGGCGGAACCCTTTACGCGGCAGATGAGATACAGCGTTTGCAACCCGGTGAGGACGCGCGCTGGCGTTCTGTTGACGCCGTGGATGAACAGGGGGAAACCGTTCCCGCACTGGAGATTTACCGCCAGTTCCAGCCACTACATTCGCCGGGTCGACACGGCATGGGCGCCATGCCGCGTTGCGAGGGGCGCAATGCCGGAATATCTTCCACGCCGCAGACGATTTTCATCGCCTTTGACGCCAGTGAGTTAGCCACCACCCAGGCGCGTGAGTGGCGCAATATGCTGATCATGCTTTTCGCCTTAACGACAGTGCTGTTGGCGACGTTATTGGCCTTTTTCTGGTACCGGCGATATCTCCGTTCGCGACAACTGCTTCAGGACGAAATGAACCGGCAGGAAAAACTGCTGGCGCTTGGGCATCTGGCGGCGGGGGTGGCGCATGAAATCCGCAATCCGCTGTCATCCATTAAAGGGCTGGCGCGGTATTTCGCCGAGCGCGCCCCGGCGGGCGGTGAAGCGCACGCGCTGGCGCAGGTGATGGCGAAAGAGGCCGACCGGTTAAACCGGGTCGTCAGCGAGCTACTTGAGCTGGTGAAGCCCGCTCATTTGACGCTCCAGCCGGTAGATCTCAATACGGTCATTACCCATTCGCTGCAGTTGGTGAGCCAGGACGCGCAGAGTCGGGCGATTGAATTGCGGTTTACGCCCAATGCGGCCCTGCCGCTTATCCAGGCCGATCCGGACAGGTTGACGCAGGTGTTGTTAAACCTTTACCTGAACGCGATACACGCCATCGACAGGCAAGGTACGATTAACGTCGATATAAGCATGAGCGGTGCCGATCGCGTTAAGATTGTCGTTGCAGACAGCGGGAAGGGGATTGCGCCGGAACAGCTGGAGACGATTTTTACCCCTTACTACACCACAAAAGCCGAAGGCACCGGGCTGGGCCTGGCGGTAGTGCAAAACATCATTGAACAGCATGGTGGGACGATCAAGGCAGAAAGCCCGGCGGGCAAAGGCGCTATCTTTACCCTCTGGCTGCCGGTAAAAGCAAAACAGAAGGAAGTACAAGGATGACGGGCGAAACGATCGACATTCTGGTGGTAGATGATGATGTCAGCCACTGCACGATATTACAGGCGCTGCTTCGCGGCTGGGGCTATAACGTCGCGCTGGCATACAGCGGGCGGGCGGCGCTGGAGAAGATACGCGAGCATGTCTTTGACCTGGTATTGTGCGATGTGCGCATGGCGGAACTGGATGGTATTGAGACGCTCAAAGAGATTAAAGCGCTTAACCCGGCAATTCCGGTACTGATCATGACGGCGTTTTCCAGCGTCGAGACGGCGGTGGAAGCGTTAAAAACCGGGGCGCTGGATTACCTGATCAAACCGCTGGATTTTGACCGCCTACAGGAGACGTTGGAGAAATCGCTGGCCCATGCGCAGGAGGCGCCGGGCGATCTGCCGTCCGTTTCCGCCAGCCAGTTCGGTATGGTGGGAAAAAGCCCGGCAATGCAGCAGCTGTTGAGCGAAATCGCAATGGTTGCCCCATCCGACGCGACGGTGCTGATTCATGGTGACTCCGGTACCGGCAAAGAGCTGGTCGCGCGCGCGCTCCATGCCAGCAGCGCGCGCAGCGACAAGCCGCTGGTCACGCTGAACTGTGCGGCGCTCAATGAGTCCCTGCTGGAATCCGAACTGTTCGGGCATGAGAAGGGGGCGTTTACCGGCGCCGACAAGCGTCGCGAGGGCCGCTTTGTCGAAGCCGACGGCGGTACGCTGTTTCTGGATGAGATCGGCGATATCTCGCCCATGATGCAGGTGCGTCTGCTGCGGGCAATCCAGGAGCGTGAAGTGCAGCGGGTAGGCAGCAACCAGACGCTCACGGTTGACGTACGTCTGATCGCCGCCACCCATCGGGATCTGGCGCAGGAAGTCAGCGCCGGGCGCTTTCGTCAGGATCTCTACTACCGGCTGAACGTGGTAACCATCGAAATGCCGTCCCTGCGTCAGCGTCGGGAAGACATTCCGCTGTTAGCCGAACATTTTCTTCAGCGTTTTGCGGCACGTAACCGCAAAGCGGTGAAAGGCTTTACGCCACAGGCGATGGATCTGCTGATTCATTACGCCTGGCCGGGGAATATCCGCGAACTGGAAAACGCCATTGAGCGTGCCGTGGTGTTGCTGACGGGAGAGTACATTTCAGAACGTGAATTGCCGCTGACAATTGCGGGACAGCCGATCCCGCTTGTGCAGGAGCAAACCATTCAGCCGCTGGTGGAGGTTGAAAAAGAGGTGATTCTGGCGGCGCTTGAAAAAACGGGCGGCAACAAAACGGAAGCCGCCCGTCAGTTAGGGATTACGCGTAAAACGCTGCTTGCAAAACTGTCGCGTTAGTTTTGCTCGCGTTCAATGGCGCGCCAGCCGATGTCGTGACGGCAGAAGCAGTCGTCCCAGCGGATGTCGGTCATTAAGGCATACGCCCGTTTCTGGGCTTCGGCAACAGTGTCACCGAGTGCGGTGACGCACAGAACGCGACCACCGCTGGTGACGACCTGCTCGTCATCAGCCAGTTTTGTACCGGCGTGGAAGACTTTACCGTCCGCCACGTCTTCCAGCGGCAGGCCGTGGATCACATCGCCGTTGCGGTAGTCACCCGGGTATCCGCCCGCGGCCATCACCACGCCCAGTGAAGCGCGCTTATCCCATTCGGATTTTTGTGCGTCCAGTTTGCCTTCGCAGGCCGCCAGACACAGTTCAACCAGATCGGACTTCATGCGCAGCATGATAGGCTGGGTTTCCGGATCGCCAAAGCGGCAGTTGAATTCAATGACCTTCGGGTTACCCTGCTTGTCGATCATCAGCCCCGCATACAAGAAACCGGTATACGTATTGCCTTCCGCCGCCATCCCTTTTACGGTTGGCCAGATAATGCGTTCCATGGTGCGCTGATGAACGTCGTCGGTAACCACTGGCGCGGGCGAGTAGGCACCCATTCCGCCAGTGTTCAGGCCGGTATCGCCATCGCCCACGCGCTTATGATCCTGACTGGTTGCCATCGGCAGTACATGCTCGCCGTCCACCATCACGATAAAGCTGGCTTCTTCCCCGTCGAGAAATTCCTCGATCACTATGCGGTGACCCGCGTCGCCAAAAGCGTTGCCTGCCAGCATATCCTGAACCGCGGCTTCCGCCTCTTCGAGCGTCATCGCGACAATCACGCCTTTCCCGGCGGCCAGACCGTCGGCCTTGATGACAATTGGCGCGCCTTTTTCACGTAAGTAAGCCAGAGCAGGCTCCACGTCGGTGAAGTTCTGGTATTCCGCCGTCGGGATGTGATGACGAGCGAGAAAATCTTTGGTGAAGGCTTTGGAGCCTTCGAGCTGCGCGGCGCCTTCGGTTGGCCCGAAGATTTTCAGACCCGCGGCGCGGAAGCTATCCACCACCCCCATCACTAACGGCGCTTCCGGCCCGACGATGGTGAGATCGATCTTCTCGCTTTGGGCGAAATTCAGCAGCGCCGGAATATCGGTAGCGCTGATTGCCACATTCTGCAGCGTGGGTTCCAGCGCGGTACCGGCGTTACCCGGCGCAACATAGACGGTTTCGACTTTTGGCGACTGAGCGGCTTTCCACGCCAGCGCGTGCTCGCGCCCGCCGTTGCCAATCACTAATACTTTCATCTGTTGCTCCATTAATGGCGGAAGTGGCGCATGTCGGTGAAGATCATCGCGATACCGTGCTCGTCGGCGGCGGCAATCACTTCATCATCGCGGATAGAACCGCCAGGCTGGATCACGCAGCTCACGCCCACGGCGGCAGCGGCGTCAATACCATCGCGGAACGGGAAGAAGGCGTCAGAAGCCATTGCAGAACCTTTGACTTCCAGACCTTCATCGCCTGCTTTAATCCCGGCGATTTTCGCGGAATAAACGCGGCTCATCTGGCCTGCGCCAATGCCGATAGTCATATTCTCTTTCGCATAAACAATGGCGTTAGACTTCACGAATTTCGCCACTTTCCAGCAGAACAGCGCGTCACGCAGTTCCTGCTCACTCGGCTGACGTCTGGTCACCACGCGCAGGTCGGCTTCCGTCACCATGCCCAGATCGCGATCCTGAACCAGCAGACCGCCGTTTACGCGTTTGAAGTCCAGACCCGGCACGCGTTCTGCCCACTGGCCGCAAACCAGCACGCGCACGTTCTGTTTGGCAGAAGTGATTTTCAGCGCTTCTTCAGAGGCCGATGGCGCGATGATCACTTCAACAAACTGGCGGGAGATGATGGCCTGAGCAGTTTCGGCATCCAGCTCGCGGTTGAAGGCGATAATACCGCCGAACGCGGAGGTCGGATCGGTTTTATAGGCGCGATCGTAAGCGTCCAGAATAGAGGAGCTTACGGCAACGCCGCATGGGTTGGCGTGCTTGACGATAACGCAGGCCGGCTCGCTGAATTCTTTCACACATTCCAGCGCAGCGTCGGTGTCGGCAATATTGTTATAAGAAAGCGCTTTGCCCTGAACCTGCTGAGCGGTGGCGACCGACGCTTCTTTTATCTCTTCTTCTATATAGAAGGCGGCCTGCTGGTGGCTGTTCTCACCGTAACGCATATCCTGTTTTTTAATAAAGTTCAGGTTCAGGGTACGCGGGAAACGACCGGCGGCGTCTTTACTTTCGCCGTGGTAGGCCGGAACCATACTGCCAAAGTAGTTGGCAATCATACTGTCGTACGCGGCGGTGTGTTCGAAGGCTTTGATGGCGAGGTCGAAACGCGTCTTCAGGGTCAGTGACCCTTCGTTGGCATCCATTTCGTTAATGATGGCGTTGTAGTCGCTACTCTTTACCACAATGGCGACATCTTTATGATTCTTGGCGGCGGAGCGCACCATGGTCGGACCGCCAATATCAATGTTTTCAACCGCGTCTTCCAGTGAGCAGCCTTCACGGGCTACGGTCTGGGCGAACGGATACAGGTTCACCACAACCATATCAATAGGCGCGATACCGTGTTGTTCCATAATGCCATCATCCTGACCGCGACGGCCAAGAATGCCGCCGTGGACTTTAGGATGCAGGGTCTTCACGCGTCCATCCATCATTTCCGGGAAACCGGTGTAATCGGAAACTTCGGTCACCGGCAGACCTTTATCTGCTAACAGACGGGCAGTGCCCCCTGTCGACAGCAGCTCCACACCACGTGCGGAAAGTGCCTGGGCGAATTCGATGATACCGGCCTTGTCAGAAACACTGAGCAGAGCGCGGCGGACTGGACGACGTTGTTGCATGGTAAATCCCCTGGATTTGACTATTACAGAGAGCGTTAGCTGAATCTTTCTCGAAAAACTTAGCTAACGCCCCTTATGGGGCATCCTTGTTTTGCGGGGGCATTGTAACGAAAACGTTTGCGCAACGCTCGCGAATTTTTCTTTTTCGATTTCGACATCGCTTTTCCCATTGTTGAAGATCCTTTATTGCAGGAACGATCTACGCAAAGATCGCCATCTTTGTGGATAAGTCTGTGTGTAAAAGGGTATAAGGCGGGGTTTTGCTGGGGAATGCAGCAGTCAGACATTTTTCTGCAATTTTTCTGTTGCGGATGCTCGGGAACTCCCTATAATGCGCCTCCATCGACACGGCGGATGTGAATCACTTCACACAAACAGCCGGTCCGGTTGAAGAGAAAAATCCTGAAATTCAGGGTTGACTCTGAAAGAGGAAAGCGTAATATACGCCACCTCGCGACAGAGCGCTGAAGCGCGTCGCAACTGCTCTTTAACAATTTATCAGACAATCTGTGTGGGCACTCAAAGTGACATGGATTCTTAACGTCGCAAGACGAAAAATGAATACCAAGTCTCGAAGAGTGAACACGTAATTCATTACGAAGTTTAATTCACGAGCATCAAACTTAAATTGAAGAGTTTGATCATGGCTCAGATTGAACGCTGGCGGCAGGCCTAACACATGCAAGTCGAACGGTAACAGGAAGCAGCTTGCTGCTTTGCTGACGAGTGGCGGACGGGTGAGTAATGTCTGGGAAACTGCCCGGTGGAGGGGGATAACTACTGGAAACGGTAGCTAATACCGCATAACGTCGCAAGACCAAAGAGGGGGACCTTCGGGCCTCTTGCCACCGGATGTGCCCAGATGGGATTAGCTTGTTGGTGAGGTAACGGCTCACCAAGGCGACGATCCCTAGCTGGTCTGAGAGGATGACCAGCCACACTGGAACTGAGACACGGTCCAGACTCCTACGGGAGGCAGCAGTGGGGAATATTGCACAATGGGCGCAAGCCTGATGCAGCCATGCCGCGTGTATGAAGAAGGCCTTCGGGTTGTAAAGTACTTTCAGCGGGGAGGAAGGGATTGTGGTTAATAACCGCAGTCATTGACGTTACCCGCAGAAGAAGCACCGGCTAACTCCGTGCCAGCAGCCGCGGTAATACGGAGGGTGCAAGCGTTAATCGGAATTACTGGGCGTAAAGCGCACGCAGGCGGTCTGTCAAGTCGGATGTGAAATCCCCGGGCTCAACCTGGGAACTGCATTCGAAACTGGCAGGCTTGAGTCTCGTAGAGGGGGGTAGAATTCCAGGTGTAGCGGTGAAATGCGTAGAGATCTGGAGGAATACCGGTGGCGAAGGCGGCCCCCTGGACGAAGACTGACGCTCAGGTGCGAAAGCGTGGGGAGCAAACAGGATTAGATACCCTGGTAGTCCACGCCGTAAACGATGTCTACTTGGAGGCTGTGCCCTTGAGGCGTGGCTTCCGGAGCTAACGCGTTAAGTAGACCGCCTGGGGAGTACGGCCGCAAGGTTAAAACTCAAATGAATTGACGGGGGCCCGCACAAGCGGTGGAGCATGTGGTTTAATTCGATGCAACGCGAAGAACCTTACCTGGTCTTGACATCCACGGAAGACTGCAGAGATGCGGTTGTGCCTTCGGGAACCGTGAGACAGGTGCTGCATGGCTGTCGTCAGCTCGTGTTGTGAAATGTTGGGTTAAGTCCCGCAACGAGCGCAACCCTTATCCTTTGTTGCCAGCGGTCCGGCCGGGAACTCAAAGGAGACTGCCAGTGATAAACTGGAGGAAGGTGGGGATGACGTCAAGTCATCATGGCCCTTACGACCAGGGCTACACACGTGCTACAATGGCATATACAAAGAGAAGCGACCTCGCGAGAGCAAGCGGACCTCATAAAGTATGTCGTAGTCCGGATTGGAGTCTGCAACTCGACTCCATGAAGTCGGAATCGCTAGTAATCGTGGATCAGAATGCCACGGTGAATACGTTCCCGGGCCTTGTACACACCGCCCGTCACACCATGGGAGTGGGTTGCAAAAGAAGTAGGTAGCTTAACCTTCGGGAGGGCGCTTACCACTTTGTGATTCATGACTGGGGTGAAGTCGTAACAAGGTAACCGTAGGGGAACCTGCGGTTGGATCACCTCCTTACCTTAAAGAACCTGCCTTTGTAGTGTCCACACAGATTGTCTGATAGATGTAGAGAAGCAAGGCGTCTTGCGATTGAGACTTTGTGTCCCCTTCGTCTAGAGGCCCAGGACACCGCCCTTTCACGGCGGTAACAGGGGTTCGAATCCCCTAGGGGACGCCACTTGCTGGTTTGTGTGAGTGAAAGTCGCCGGCCGTTATATCTCAAAACTGACTTACGAGTCATGTTTGAGATATTTGCTCTTTAAAAATCTGGATCAAGCTGAAAATTGAAACACAGAACAACGAAAGTTGTTCGTGAGTCTCTCAATTATCGCAATCAGAAGTGAAACATCTTCGGGTTGTGAGGTTAAGCGACCAAGCGTACACGGTGGATGCCCTGGCAGTCAGAGGCGATGAAGGACGTGCTAATCTGCGAAAAGCGTCGGCGAGGTGATATGAACCTTTGACCCGGCGATGTCCGAATGGGGAAACCCAGTGTGATTCGTCACACTATCGTTAACTGAATACATAGGTTAACGAGGCGAACCGGGGGAACTGAAACATCTAAGTACCCCGAGGAAAAGAAATCAACCGAGATTCCCCCAGTAGCGGCGAGCGAACGGGGAGCAGCCCAGAGCCTGAATCAGCCAGTGTGGTAGTGGAAGTGTCTGGAAAGGCACGCGATACAGGGTGACAGCCCCGTACACAAAACCACACCGGTTGTGAGCTCGATGAGTAGGGCGGGACACGTGGTATCCTGTCTGAATATGGGGGGACCATCCTCCAAGGCTAAATACTCCTGACTGACCGATAGTGAACCAGTACCGTGAGGGAAAGGCGAAAAGAACCCCGGCGAGGGGAGTGAAAAAGAACCTGAAACCGTGTACGTACAAGCAGTGGGAGCCTCTTTATGGGGTGACTGCGTACCTTTTGTATAATGGGTCAGCGACTTATATTCTGTAGCAAGGTTAACCGAATAGGGGAGCCGCAGGGAAACCGAGTCTTAACTGGGCGTTAAGTTGCAGGGTATAGACCCGAAACCCGGTGATCTAGCCATGGGCAGGTTGAAGGTTGGGTAACACTAACTGGAGGACCGAACCGACTAATGTTGAAAAATTAGCGGATGACCTGTGGCTGGGGGTGAAAGGCCAATCAAACCGGGAGATAGCTGGTTCTCCCCGAAAGCTATTTAGGTAGCGCCTCGTGAACTCATCTCCGGGGGTAGAGCACTGTTTCGGCTAGGGGGCCATCCCGGCTTACCAACCCGATGCAAACTGCGAATACCGGAGAATGTTATCACGGGAGACACACGGCGGGTGCTAACGTCCGTCGTGAAGAGGGAAACAACCCAGACCGCCAGCTAAGGTCCCAAAGTCATGGTTAAGTGGGAAACGATGTGGGAAGGCTCAGACAGCCAGGATGTTGGCTTAGAAGCAGCCATCATTTAAAGAAAGCGTAATAGCTCACTGGTCGAGTCGGCCTGCGCGGAAGATGTAACGGGGCTAAACCATGCACCGAAGCTGCGGCAGCGACACTATGTGTTGTTGGGTAGGGGAGCGTTCTGTAAGCCGTTGAAGGTGTGTCGTGAGGCATGCTGGAGGTATCAGAAGTGCGAATGCTGACATAAGTAACGATAAAGCGGGTGAAAAGCCCGCTCGCCGGAAGACCAAGGGTTCCTGTCCAACGTTAATCGGGGCAGGGTGAGTCGACCCCTAAGGCGAGGCCGAAAGGCGTAGTCGATGGGAAACAGGTTAATATTCCTGTACTTGGTGTTACTGCGAAGGGGGGACGGAGAAGGCTATGTCGGCCGGGCGACGGTTGTCCCGGTTTAAGCGTGTAGGTGTGTGTTCCAGGTAAATCCGGTTCACTTTAACACTGAGGCGTGATGACGAGGCACTACGGTGCTGAAGTGACAAATGCCCTGCTTCCAGGAAAAGCCTCTAAGCATCAGGTAACACGAAATCGTACCCCAAACCGACACAGGTGGTCAGGTAGAGAATACCAAGGCGCTTGAGAGAACTCGGGTGAAGGAACTAGGCAAAATGGTGCCGTAACTTCGGGAGAAGGCACGCTGATATGTAGGTGAAGTGATTTACTCATGGAGCTGAAATCAGTCGAAGATACCAGCTGGCTGCAACTGTTTATTAAAAACACAGCACTGTGCAAACACGAAAGTGGACGTATACGGTGTGACGCCTGCCCGGTGCCGGAAGGTTAATTGATGGGGTTATCCGTAAGGAGAAGCTCTTGATCGAAGCCCCGGTAAACGGCGGCCGTAACTATAACGGTCCTAAGGTAGCGAAATTCCTTGTCGGGTAAGTTCCGACCTGCACGAATGGCGTAATGATGGCCAGGCTGTCTCCACCCGAGACTCAGTGAAATTGAACTCGCTGTGAAGATGCAGTGTACCCGCGGCAAGACGGAAAGACCCCGTGAACCTTTACTATAGCTTGACACTGAACACTGGTCCTTGATGTGTAGGATAGGTGGGAGGCTTTGAAGCGTGGACGCCAGTCTGCGTGGAGCCGCCCTTGAAATACCACCCTTTAATGGCTGGTGTTCTAACGTGGGCCCGTAATCCGGGTTGCGGACAGTGTCTGGTGGGTAGTTTGACTGGGGCGGTCTCCTCCTAAAGAGTAACGGAGGAGCACGAAGGTTGGCTAATCCTGGTCGGACATCAGGAGGTTAGTGCAATGGCATAAGCCAGCTTGACTGCGAGCGTGACGGCGCGAGCAGGTGCGAAAGCAGGTCATAGTGATCCGGTGGTTCTGAATGGAAGGGCCATCGCTCAACGGATAAAAGGTACTCCGGGGATAACAGGCTGATACCGCCCAAGAGTTCATATCGACGGCGGTGTTTGGCACCTCGATGTCGGCTCATCACATCCTGGGGCTGAAGTAGGTCCCAAGGGTATGGCTGTTCGCCATTTAAAGTGGTACGCGAGCTGGGTTTAGAACGTCGTGAGACAGTTCGGTCCCTATCTGCCGTGGGCGCTGGAGAACTGAGGGGGGCTGCTCCTAGTACGAGAGGACCGGAGTGGACGCATCACTGGTGTTCGGGTTGTCATGCCAATGGCACTGCCCGGTAGCTAAATGCGGAAGAGATAAGTGCTGAAAGCATCTAAGCACGAAACTTGCCCCGAGATGAGTTCTCCCTGAGACTATAAGTCTCCTGAAGGAACGTTGAAGACGACGACGTTGATAGGCCGGGTGTGTAAGCGCAGCGATGCGTTGAGCTAACCGGTACTAATGAACCGTGAGGCTTAACCTTACAACGCCGAAGATGTTTTGGCGGAATTGAGAGATTTTCAGCATTGATTCAGAGTTAAGTACGCAATAGTTTGCGCAGCCAGCGCTGCTGATGCGATAAAGTATTGCGTACAGAGCACAAAGAATTTGCCTGGCGGCCGTAGCGCGGTGGTCCCACCTGACCCCATGCCGAACTCAGAAGTGAAACGCCGTAGCGCCGATGGTAGTGTGGGGTCTCCCCATGCGAGAGTAGGGAACTGCCAGGCATCAAACAAGTGAAAGCCCATCCTGACGGATGGGCTTTTTGCGTTTCTGGCGCTGGTCTACACCATCCAACGCGATCTGACCTATCGATACACTAAATTCAATAACGGGTACGGTTTTCCCAGATCGTCCACTTCTGAACGGCCCGTTACTGTAAACCCCATTTTTTTATAGAATCCCACTGCCTGCGCATTCTGTTCGTTAACATTGGTTGTGAGCTCCGGGGCCAGTGTAAGTGCTTGTTCAATCAATAATTTTCCAATTCCACATCCGCGAACGTCTGGATCCACAAACAGCGCATCCATATGTTCACCGGTCAGCAGCATAAAGGCCACAGGGACATCCTTTTCATCGACGGCCACCCATAACGGCGCTTCTGGCAGAAATGATTTCACCAGTTCCTCAAGCTCGGCTCGATACGCTTTTGACAGAAAATCATGCGTGGCATCGACTGAACGACACCAGATTTTGACCAACTTATCCCCATCATCATGTCGCGATCGGCGAATGTTAATAACCATACTTTCTCCTTTTCTTCATGCTTATAGTCTAACGCACTTACCGACGTGAAACTTTCTCACCTTCAACATGCAGGCTCGACATTTTGCCGATTTCTCGGTATCTTCGGCTATCTGGATGTCTAAACGTATAAACGTATGTTGTGAGGTTATCAGGTTATGCCGATTCGCGTGCAGGACGAGCTACCCGCCGTCAATTTCTTGCGTGAGGAAAACGTCTTTGTGATGACGTCTTCCCGCGCGTCAGGTCAGGAAATTCGTCCGCTGAAGGTACTTATCCTCAACCTGATGCCGAAGAAAATCGAAACTGAAAATCAGTTCCTGCGCCTGCTTTCCAATTCGCCGCTGCAGGTGGATATCCAGTTGCTCAGGATCGACGCGCGTGAGTCGCGCAACACGCCAGCAGAGCATCTGAATAACTTTTATTGCAACTTTGAAGATATCTGCGATCACAACTTCGATGGACTGATTGTCACTGGCGCACCGCTGGGGCTGGTTGAGTTTAACGATGTCGCTTACTGGCCGCAGATCAAACAGGTTCTGGAATGGGCGAAAGATCATGTGACCTCGACACTGTTTGTCTGTTGGGCGGTACAGGCTGCGCTTAACATCCTTTACGGTATTCCCAAGCAAACTCGCGCCGATAAACTGTCTGGCGTCTATGAACATCACATCTTGCATCCCCATGCCTTGCTGACGCGCGGTTTTGATGATTCCTTCCTTGCGCCGCACTCGCGCTATGCTGACTTTCCGGCGGCGCTGATTCGTGACTATACCGATCTCGAGATCCTCGCAGAAACAGAGGATGGAGACGCCTATCTTTTTGCCAGCAAAGATAAACGCATTGCCTTTGTGACCGGCCATCCGGAATACGATGCGCACACGCTTGCCAGCGAATATTTTCGTGATGTTGAAGCCGGGCTGAATCCGGACGTACCGTATAATTACTTCCCTAAAAACGATCCGCAAAACAAACCGCGCGCCACCTGGCGAAGCCATGGAAATTTACTGTTTACCAACTGGCTCAACTATTACGTCTATCAGATTACCCCGTACGATCTGCGTCACATGAATCCAACACTGGATTAATCTTCTGCCGCTGACGATCCTAAAGCGTTTCAGCAGCTTGCATCAGGCACCTTCGGGTGCCTTTTTTATTTCCGAAATTCACTTCATCTTGTAATTAAACTTTATTATTAATGTTATCAATAAGTTACTTTATAATTAAATTAAAAATGGAAATTGTTTTTGATTTTGAAATTTAATTGAGTAGTCTTAGTTGTGCTGAACGAAAAGCGCACAACGATCCTTCGTTCGCATTGGGAATGTAATGTGATCCATGACGAGGAGCTTAAGAATGAATCAACAGGCGACGACCACCGATGAATTGACCTTCACCAGGCCGTATGGCGAGCCGGAGAAGCAAATCCTCACCGAAGAAGCAGTGGCTTTTCTGACTGAACTGGTGACGCGTTTCACGCCCAAACGCAACAAGCTGCTCGCGGCGCGCATCCAGCAACAGCAGGATATTGACAACGGTAATCTGCCAGATTTTATTTCGGAAACTACTTCCATTCGTGAGGGTGACTGGACGATTCGCGGCATCCCGGCGGATTTACAGGATCGACGCGTTGAGATCACCGGACCGGTTGAGCGCAAGATGGTTATTAATGCCCTGAATGCCAACGTGAAGGTGTTTATGGCCGATTTTGAGGATTCACTGGCGCCGGAATGGAGCAAAGTGATCGACGGACATATTAACCTGCGCGACGCGGTCAATGGCACCATCAGCTACACCAACGAAGCCGGTAAAATTTACCAACTCAAGCCCGATCCGGCGTTACTCATCTGCCGCGTTCGCGGTCTGCATTTGCCGGAAAAACACGTCACCTGGCGCGGCGAGGCGATCCCAGGCAGCCTGTTCGACTTTGCGCTCTATTTCTTCCACAACTATCAGGCGTTGCTGGCCAAAGGCAGCGGCCCCTACTTCTATTTGCCGAAAACGCAGGCCTGGCAAGAAGCGGCATGGTGGAGTGAAGTCTTTAGCTACGCAGAAGATCGCTTCAATCTGCCACGCGGCACCATTAAAGCGACTCTGCTCATAGAAACGCTGCCTGCTGTTTTTCAAATGGATGAAATCCTCCACGCGCTGCGTGACCACATTGTTGGTCTGAATTGTGGCCGCTGGGATTATATCTTCAGCTATATCAAAACGTTGAAAAATCATCCGGATCGCGTCCTGCCGGACCGCCAGGTGGTGACAATGGATAAACCCTTCCTCAGCGCCTACTCACGCCTGCTGATAAAAACTTGCCACAAGCGCGGCGCGTTCGCGATGGGCGGCATGGCGGCGTTTATTCCGAGCAAAGATGCCGAGCGTAATAATCAGGTGCTCGAAAAGGTAAAAGCGGATAAAGCGCTGGAGGCGAAAAACGGCCACGACGGCACCTGGATTGCACATCCGGGGCTGGCGGATACCGCAATGGCAGTGTTTAACGAGGTGCTGGGTGAAAACAAAAACCAGCTTTTCGTCACCCGTGAGGAGGATGCGCCAATCACTGCCGAACAGCTTCTGGCGCCGTGTGAAGGAGAGCGTACTGAAGAAGGGATGCGCGCCAACATTCGCGTGGCAGTGCAGTACATCGAGGCATGGATCTCCGGTAACGGCTGCGTACCGATTTACGGCCTGATGGAAGATGCGGCGACGGCGGAAATTTCCCGCACCTCCATCTGGCAGTGGATCCACCACGAAAAAACCCTCAGCAACGGCAAGCCGGTAACCAAAGCGCTGTTCCGCCAGATGCTGGCCGAAGAGATGCGGGTGATCCAGGACGAGCTGGGCGAGCACCGTTACAGCAGCGGGCGTTTCGATGACGCTGCGCGCCTGATGGAGCAAATCACCACATCAGATGAGTTAATCGACTTCCTGACCCTGCCGGGATACCGCTTCCTGGCGTAATTCACCACATAACAATATGGAGCATCTGCACATGAAAACCCGTACCCAACAAATTGAAGAATTACAAAAAGAATGGACACAACCGCGCTGGGAAGGCATTCGTCGCCCTTATAGCGCGGAGGAAGTGGTGAAATTACGCGGCTCGGTCAATCCGGAATGCACGCTGGCACAGCTTGGCGCGGCGAAAATGTGGCGCTTGCTGCATGGTGAGGCGAAAAAAGGTTACATCAACAGCCTCGGCGCGCTGACCGGTGGGCAGGCGCTGCAGCAGGCGAAAGCCGGTATTGAGGCGGTCTATCTGTCAGGCTGGCAGGTGGCGGCGGATGCTAACCTGGCCTCCAGCATGTACCCGGATCAATCGCTGTATCCGGCGAACTCGGTACCGGCGGTGGTGGATCGGATCAACAATACGTTTCGTCGTGCGGATCAGATCCAGTGGTCCAGCGGGATTGAACCAAACGATCCGCGCTATGTGGACTACTTCCTGCCGATCGTGGCGGATGCGGAAGCCGGTTTTGGCGGCGTGTTAAACGCGTTTGAGCTGATGAAATCGATGATTGAAGCCGGTGCAGCGGCCGTTCACTTTGAAGATCAGCTGGCTTCCGTCAAGAAATGCGGTCACATGGGCGGCAAGGTGCTGGTGCCGACGCAGGAAGCGATCCAGAAACTGGTTGCCGCGCGTCTGGCGGCGGATGTGATGGGCGTGCCTACGCTGCTGATTGCCCGTACTGACGCCGACGCGGCGGATTTGATTACCTCCGACTGCGATCCGTACGATAGCGAATTTATTACCGGCGAGCGCACCAGCGAAGGGTTTTTCCGCACCCGCGCAGGGATCGAGCAGGCAATCAGTCGTGGTCTGGCCTACGCCCCGTATGCCGATCTGGTGTGGTGTGAAACCTCCACGCCGGATCTGGCGCTGGCGAAACGCTTTGCCGAGGCCATCCACGCCAAATATCCAGGCAAACTGCTGGCCTACAACTGCTCGCCGTCATTTAACTGGCAGAAGAATCTGGATGATACGACCATCGCCAGCTTCCAGCAGCAACTGTCGGATATGGGCTACAAATATCAGTTCATCACATTAGCCGGGATCCACAGCATGTGGTTCAACATGTTCGATCTGGCACATGCTTATGCGCAGGGCGAAGGCATGAAGCACTACGTTGAGAAAGTGCAGCAGCCGGAATTCGCCGCCGGTAAAGAGGGCTATACCTTTGTTTCTCATCAGCAGGAAGTGGGTACCGGTTATTTCGATAAAGTCACCACCATTATTCAGGGCGGCGCGTCATCGGTTACCGCATTAACCGGGTCGACAGAAGAGTCGCAGTTCTGATGACCTGATGTCCGGTGGCGCGCGCTTACCGGGTCTACGATAACCTGTAGGCCGGATAAGCGAATGCGCCATCTGGCATGATCATGTGCAGGATGGGGAGAAGCGATGACGCGTGGCCTGGAATTACTGATTGCACAAACCATTCTGCAAGGCTTTGACGCCCAGTATGGTCGGTTTCTGGAAGTGACTTCCGGGGCGCAGCAGCGCTTCGAACAGGCTGACTGGCACGCGGTTCAGCAGGCCATGAAACAGCGTATCCATCTTTACGATCACCATGTTGGTCTGGTAGTGGAACAGTTGCGCTGCATCACCGACGGCAAAAGTACCGATGCGGATTTTTTGCTGCGGGTAAAAGAACACTACACCCGGCTGTTACCAGACTATCCACGCTTCGAGATAGCGGAGAGCTTTTTTAACTCCGTCTACTGCCGGTTATTCGATCACCGTTCGCTGACCCCCGAGCGGCTGTTTATCTTCAGCTCCCAGCCGGAGCGGCGCTTTCGTACCATTCCTCGCCCGCTGGCGAAAGATTTCTTTCCCGATCGCGGCTGGGAACCGCTATTAACGCGCGTGCTCAGCGATCTCCCTCTGCGTCTGCCGTGGCAAAATAAAAGTCGTGATATTCGCTATATCACCCTGCATCTGACGGAAACCTTTGGCGCGGATGTGTTATCCCGTAGCCATTTGCAGGTGGCGAACGAACTGTTTTATCGCAACAAGGCGGCCTGGCTGGTGGGTAAGCTGGTCATGCCCGAGGGCACTTTGCCGTTCCTGCTGCCGATTCATCGCACTGATGAAGGCGAACTGTTTGTCGACGCCTGCCTGACCACTACGGCGGAAGCCAGCATCGTGTTTGGCTTCGCCCGCTCCTATTTCATGGTGTACGCGCCGCTGCCCGCCGCGCTGGTGGAGTGGTTACGCGAGATCCTACCGGGGAAAACCACCGCCGAACTGTATATGGCGATCGGCTGCCAGAAGCACGCCAAGACCGAAAGTTATCGCGAGTATTTACTGTACTTGCGCAGTTGCGACGAACAGTTTATTGAAGCGCCGGGCATCCGTGGGATGGTGATGCTGGTGTTTACCCTGCCGGGATTCGACCGGGTCTTCAAAATCATCAAAGATAAATTTGCCCCGCAAAAAGAGATGTCTGCCGCCCATGTTCGCGCCTGCTATCAACTGGTGAAAGAGCACGATCGCGTCGGGCGTATGGCAGATACCCAGGAGTTTGAAAACTTCGTGCTGGAGAAACGGCAAATCGACCCGGCGTTATTGTCGCTATTGCGTGAAGAAGCGCCGGAGAAAATCACCGACCTTGGCGATCACATTATCATTCGTCATTTGTATATTGAACGGCGAATGGTACCGCTGAATATCTGGCTTGAGCAGGTTGATGGCCAGCAGTTGCGTGACGCCATTGAGGAGTACGGCAACGCCATTCGCCAGCTTGCCGCCGCCAATATTTTTCCCGGCGACATGCTGTTTAAAAACTTTGGCGTTACCCGTCATGGCCGCGTGGTGTTTTACGACTACGATGAGATTTGCTACATGACAGAGGTCAATTTCCGCGATATCCCGCAAGCGCGGTATCCGGAAGATGAGTTGAGCGCCGAACCCTGGTACAGCGTATCGCCGGGCGATGTGTTTCCGGAAGAATTTCGCCACTGGCTGTGCGCCGATCCGCGCATCGGTCCGTTGTTTGAAGAGATGCATGCCGACCTGTTTCGCGCCGACTACTGGCGAGCGTTACAGACGCGTATACGGGAAGGGCATGTAGAGGATGTCTATGCTTACCGGCGTAAGCAGCGGTTTTGCGTGCGGTACGCCGGTTCTGCGGAGCCGGCGTAGGCCGGACAGGGCGCGTCGCCACCCGGTAAACCGGGCTTAACGAATTCCACCGTATGCCAGCGTCACTTCCTTCGCCGCCTTGATCACCATCGCGCCAAACTCAGTCACGCGGTCATCGGTGATGCGCGAAATCGGGCCGGAAATCGAAATGGCGGCGAACGGCTCGCGATGCTCATCATAAATGCACGATGCCACGCAGCGCAGGCCCAGCGCGTGTTCTTCATCATCAAACGAATAGCCGCGCTTACGGGTCTGGGCGAGATCGTCCTTCAGATGGACAGGCGACACCAGCGTAGCATGGGTATAGGCATGCAGTCCTTTACGGTGCAGCAGACTGGTGACCTGCTCCTCGCTGAGTTGGGAAAGGAACGCTTTGCCCGCGCCGGAGGCGTGCATCGGCAGCTTGCCGCCGATAGGCGCTGACATGCGCATCAGTTGAGTACACTGCACCTGGTCGATAATAATCGCCTGATGGTCGCTTTGATCCAGCACCGCCAGATTCACCGTCTCGCCGGAATCTTCCATCAGACGTCGCAGGATTGGGTGGACAATCGCCAGCAGATTGCGGCTTTGCAGAAAGCTGCTGCCGACAATGAACGCATGCGCGCCGACCGCCCAGTGACCGAGATCGCCAACCTGACGGACGAAACCCTGCTGCTGCATGGTGGTCAGCAGGCGGTGGGTCGTGGAATTGGGTAAACCTGCCTGCTGCGCCAGCTCGGTCAATGCCACGCTGCCGTTGGACTCCGCGATCCATTCCAGCAGCTTCAGGCCACGGGTGAGCGACTGAACCTGTCCGGCGGCGGGGGCTGTCGTCGCGGCGGGTTTTCTACCGCGTTTCGCGGGAACGGTGGCAACCATGGCTGACTCCTTTTTCTGTATCGTGGAAATCATTTTCGTTTTATTCAATTATAATGCAAGCAGACTTAAACTGATCGGATGAGTGAAGCTGAACATGTCTCATGTTGTCTGTTGTTCTCTTTTCCACCTCTTCCGTTTGTGCCAGTATGACCTGTTGAGATTTTTTTGGTCTGGTTGAGCGTTGTCGGGAGCAAGTGTGAGCAGCAAAGTTGAACAACTGCGTGCGCAGTTAAATGAACGTATTCTGGTGCTGGACGGCGGTATGGGCACGATGATCCAGAGCTACCGTCTGAGCGAAGCCGATTTTCGCGGTGACCGTTTTGCCAACTGGCCTTGCGACCTGAAAGGGAATAACGACCTGCTGGTGCTCAGCAAACCGGACGTTATCCGCGCTATCCATGACGCTTATTTTGACGCGGGCGCGGATATCATCGAAACCAACACGTTTAACTCCACGACCATCGCGATGGCGGATTATCAGATGGAGTCGCTGTCGGCGGAAATTAACTTTGCTGCCGCGAAGCTGGCGCGAGCCTGCGCCGATGAGTGGACGGCGCGCACGCCGGAAAAACCGCGCTATGTGGCAGGCGTCCTCGGCCCCACTAACCGCACGGCCTCCATCTCGCCCGATGTGAACGACCCGGCGTTCCGTAATATCTCTTTCGATCAACTGGTGGCGGCCTACCGTGAATCCACGCGGGCGCTGGTGGAAGGCGGTGCAGACCTCATTCTGATCGAAACGGTTTTCGATACGCTGAATGCGAAAGCGGCGATATTCGCCGTGAAAGAAGAATTTGAGGCGCTGGGCGTGGAATTGCCGATTATGATTTCCGGCACTATCACCGACGCCTCCGGACGCACGCTTTCCGGCCAGACAACCGAAGCGTTCTACAACTCGTTGCGCCACGCCGAAGCGCTCACTTTTGGCCTGAACTGCGCACTGGGACCGGATGAGCTGCGCCAGTACGTGCAGGAACTGTCGCGTATTGCCGAATGCTACGTCACTGCCCACCCGAACGCCGGACTGCCTAACGCCTTCGGCGAGTACGATCTTGATGCCGATACCATGGCGAAGCAAATCCGCGAATGGGCGCAAGCGGGCTTCCTGAATATCGTCGGCGGCTGCTGTGGTACCACGCCGGAACATATTGCCGCCATGAGCCGCGCGGTAGAAGGCTTACCGCCGCGTAAACTGCCGGACATTGCTATCGCCTGCCGGCTGTCGGGGCTTGAACCGCTTAATATTGGCGACGACAGTCTGTTTGTGAACGTCGGCGAGCGCACCAACGTTACGGGTTCAGCGAAGTTCAAGCGCCTGATCAAAGAAGAAAAATACAGCGAGGCGCTGGATGTCGCCCGTCAGCAGGTGGAGAGCGGCGCGCAGATCATCGATATCAACATGGACGAGGGGATGCTCGACGCCGAAGCGGCGATGTTACGTTTTCTCAATCTGATCGCCGGCGAGCCAGACATCGCCCGCGTGCCGATCATGATTGACTCCTCTAAATGGGAGGTGATCGAAAAAGGGCTGAAGTGCATTCAGGGTAAAGGCATCGTCAACTCCATCTCGATGAAAGAGGGGGTTGAAACCTTCATCCATCATGCGAAGCTGCTGCGCCGCTACGGTGCGGCGGTGGTAGTCATGGCGTTTGATGAGCAGGGCCAGGCGGATACCCGCGCGCGTAAAATCGAGATTTGTCGCCGCGCGTACAAAATTTTGACCGAAGAGGTGGGCTTCCCGCCGGAAGACATTATCTTCGACCCGAACATTTTCGCTGTCGCCACCGGAATCGAGGAGCACAACAACTACGCGCAGGATTTTATTGGCGCGTGTGAAGACATTAAACGCGAATTGCCGCACGCGCTGATCTCCGGCGGCGTTTCTAACGTCTCGTTCTCGTTTCGCGGCAACGACCCGGTACGCGAGGCGATTCATGCGGTATTCCTCTACTACGCCATTCGCAACGGTATGGATATGGGGATCGTCAACGCCGGACAACTGGCGATTTACGACGATTTGCCGACGGAACTGCGCGATGCGGTAGAGGATGTGATCCTCAACCGTCGCGATGATGGCACTGAACGACTGCTGGAACTGGCGGAAAAATATCGCGGCAGCAAGACTGATGATTCCGCCAACGCCCAGCAGGCGGAGTGGCGAAGCTGGGATGTGAAAAAGCGCCTCGAATACTCGCTGGTGAAAGGCATCACCGAATTTATCGAACAGGATACCGAAGAAGCCCGTCAGCAGGCTGCCCGCCCGATTGAAGTGATTGAAGGACCGCTGATGGACGGCATGAACGTGGTCGGCGATCTGTTTGGCGAAGGGAAGATGTTTCTGCCGCAGGTGGTCAAATCCGCCCGCGTGATGAAGCAGGCGGTGGCGTATCTGGAGCCGTTTATTGAAGCCAGTAAAGAGCAGGGCTCGAGCAACGGCAAGATGGTCATCGCCACGGTGAAAGGCGACGTTCATGACATTGGCAAAAACATTGTCGGCGTCGTTTTACAGTGTAATAACTACGAAATTGTCGATCTCGGCGTGATGGTTCCGGCGGAGAAAATCCTCAAAACCGCGAAAGAGGTGAATGCCGATCTGATCGGCCTTTCCGGCCTGATCACCCCGTCGCTGGATGAAATGGTGAATGTGGCGAAAGAGATGGAGCGTCAGGGCTTTACCATTCCGCTGCTGATTGGCGGCGCGACCACCTCAAAAGCGCACACGGCGGTGAAGATCGAGCAGAACTACAGCGGCCCGACGGTTTACGTGCAGAATGCCTCGCGCACGGTGGGCGTGGTGGCGGCGCTCCTGTCGGACACTCAACGCGATGAGTTTGTCGCCCGTACCCGTAAAGAGTACGAAACCGTACGTATTCAGCACGGGCGTAAAAAACCGCGCACGCCGCCTGTCTCGCTGGCTGCCGCGCGGGATAACGATCTGGCTTTCGACTGGGCCAGCTACACGCCGCCGGTGGCGCACCGTCTGGGCGTACAGGAAGTAGAGGCGAGCATCGAAACGCTGCGTAATTACATCGACTGGACGCCATTCTTCATGACCTGGTCGCTGGCCGGGAAATATCCGCGCATTCTTGAAGATAAAGTGGTGGGCGAGGAGGCAAAACGCCTGTTTAAAGACGCCAACGACATGCTGGATAAACTCAGCGCTGAGAAAACGCTCAACCCGCGCGGTGTGGTCGGCCTGTTCCCGGCGAACCGTATCGGTGACGATATCGAGATCTACCGCGATGAAACCCGCACCCATGTGCTTGCGGTCAGCCATCATCTGCGACAGCAAACCGAAAAAGTGGGTTTTGCCAACTACTGCCTGGCTGATTTCGTCGCGCCGAAGCTGTCCGGCAAAGCCGACTATATTGGCGCCTTCGCGGTGACCGGCGGGCTTGAAGAGGACGCGCTGGCGGACGCGTTCGAGGCCCGGTACGATGACTACAACAAAATCATGGTAAAAGCGATTGCCGACCGCCTGGCGGAAGCGTTCGCCGAGTACCTGCATGAACGTGTGCGCAAGGTGCACTGGGGCTATGCGGCAAATGAAAACCTCAGCAATGAGGATCTCATCCGCGAAAATTACCAGGGGATCCGTCCGGCGCCGGGGTATCCTGCCTGCCCGGAACATACCGAGAAGGGCACCATCTGGCAGTTGCTGGACGTTGAACAGCATACCGGCATGAAGCTCACCGAGTCCTTTGCCATGTGGCCTGGCGCGTCGGTATCAGGCTGGTACTTCAGCCATCCGGACAGCAAGTACTTCGCGGTGGCGCAGATTCAGCGCGATCAGGTGGAAGATTACGCGTTCCGCAAAGGAATGAGCGTAACGGAAGTGGAGCGCTGGCTGGCGCCTAATCTGGGCTATGATGCGGACTGACCCGTCAGACTGAAGTCACGTTTCCTTACAACTCCCGGGGCGCTCATTGAGCGCCCTGTCTCTTTCTTACAATTAAACCCTTATACTCAAGGCAGGCGCTGCGCAAAATTTATCGCTAATGAGCCTCAGGAAAACATATAAATATAAGGAGTACCTGATTCCGTGTTAACGCTGTTACACCTGCTTTCTGCTGTCGCCCTGCTGGTGTGGGGCACCCATATTGTGCGTACCGGCGTGATGCGCGTATTTGGCGCGCGCTTGCGTACCGTCCTCAGCCGTAGTGTAGAAAAGAAACCACTCGCCTTCTGTGCGGGGATTGGCGTCACTGCGCTGGTGCAAAGCAGTAATGCCACGACGATGCTGGTCACCTCATTTGTCGCTCAGGATCTGGTCGCCCTGACGCCTGCGCTGGTGATTGTGCTCGGCGCGGATGTGGGGACCGCGCTAATGGCGCGTATTCTGACCTTCGATTTATCGTGGTTGTCGCCACTGCTGATTTTTATCGGCGTGATCTTCTTCCTCGGGCGCAAACAGTCCCGCGCCGGGCAACTGGGACGTGTTGGTATTGGTCTGGGACTGATTCTGTTGGCGCTGGAGCTGATTGTCCAGGCGGTCACGCCGATCACCCAGGCTAACGGCGTGCAGGTGATTTTCGCCTCGCTGACCGGCGACATCATGCTTGATGCGCTGATCGGCGCGATGTTTGCCATCATCAGTTACTCCAGCCTCGCGGCGGTGCTGCTGACCGCGACCTTGACGGCGGCGGGCATTATCTCGTTCCCGGTGGCGCTGTGTCTGGTGATTGGCGCTAACCTCGGCTCCGGTCTGCTGGCGATGCTCAACAACAGCGCCGCTAATGCCGCTGCCCGTCGCGTGGCGCTGGGTAGCCTGTTGTTCAAGCTGGTGGGCAGCCTGATTATTCTGCCGTTCGTGCATCCGCTGGCGGACCTGATGGATGAATTGCCGCTGCCGAAGTCCGAACTGGTGATCTACTTCCACGTCTTTTACAACCTGGTGCGTTGTCTGGCGATGATCCCGTTCGCTGAACCGATGGCGCGGCTTTGCCAGCGATTGATCCGTGACCAGCCGGAGCTGGAGGCGCACCTGAAACCGAAGCATCTGGACGTCAGCGCGCTGGATACCCCGACGCTGGCGCTGGCCAATGCCGCTCGGGAAGCGTTGCGGATCGGCGACGCGATGGAACAGATGATGGTTGGACTGAAAAAGGTGATGCACGGCGAGCCGCGTGAAGAGAAAGAGCTGCGCAAAATAGCGGATGACATCAACGTGTTGTATACCGCTATCAAGCTCTATCTGGCGCGGATGCCGAAAGAAGAGCTGGCGGAAGAGGAGTCTACGCGCTGGGCGGAGATCATCGAAATGTCGCTTAACCTTGAGCAGGCATCGGATATCGTCGAGCGCATGGGCAGTGAAATTGCCGATAAATCGCTGGCGGCACGTCGCGCATTTTCTGTCGAAGGGTTAAAAGAGCTGGATGCGCTGCACGATCAACTGCTCAGTAACCTACAGCTGGCGATGTCGGTATTCTTCTCTGGCGATGTCACCAGCGCCCGACGACTGCGCCGCAGCAAGCACCGTTTTCGTATACTGAACCGCCGCTATTCCCACGCGCACGTCGACCGTCTGCATCAGCAGAACGTGCAAAGCATCGAAACCAGTTCTCTGCATTTGGGGCTGCTAGGTGACATGCAGCGTCTGAACTCGCTGTTCTGCTCCGTTGCCTACAGCGTGCTTGAGCAGCCGGATGAAGATGACGAGCGTGACGAGTATCAGTGACAGTAAAGAGAGAGAAAAGCGAGCCCGGTGGCGCTGGCCGGGCCAGTGAGTGAACGTCGATTTTCCTGGTGGTTATTTATCTGATGTGAGTACCTTCAGCGGTGTGATTCACCCTCAATATTCGTTTATCTCAGGACCACCCTGCGGGATATACGACCTGAGAATTAGAATTAATTTTGTTAGGATGTCAGCAATTAGGTCTTTTGCTAATGCGAAATTAGCCTCCAACGCAATGGATATTCTATGAGTGAAACAGAAACGACACCCCTGAAATCAAAAAGCCAGATTAACAAAGCAGTATTTTTTACGTCTGCTTTGTTAATTTTCCTTTTGGTCGCCTTCGCAGCGATCTTTCCTGAAATCGCTGACAAAAATTTCAAGCTGCTACAGCAGAGCATTTTCACCAACGCCAGCTGGTTTTACATTCTGGCGGTTGCGTTGATCCTGTTGAGCGTGACATTTCTTGGCCTTTCCCGTTACGGCGATATTAAGCTCGGCCCGGACCACGCACAGCCGGATTTCAGCTATCACTCGTGGTTCGCCATGCTCTTTTCCGCGGGGATGGGGATTGGCCTGATGTTCTTTGGCGTCGCTGAACCCGTCATGCACTACCTTTCGCCGCCTGTGGGTACGCCTGAAACCGTCACCGCGGCAAAAGAGGCGATGCGTCTGACATTTTTCCACTGGGGGCTTCACGCCTGGGCAATCTACGCGATAGTGGCGCTGATCCTTGCTTTTTTCAGCTATCGTCACGGCTTGCCGCTAACGCTTCGCTCCGCGCTTTATCCCATTATTGGCGATCGCATATATGGCCCTATCGGGCATGCCGTTGATATTTTTGCCGTCATTGGTACCGTTTTTGGGGTGGCCACGTCACTGGGTTATGGCGTATTGCAAGTCAATGCCGGGCTTAATCATCTTTTTGACGTGCCGATAAATGAAACGGTTCAGGTCATTCTGATCGTGGTAATTACCGGGCTGGCGACAATTTCAGTGGTTTCCGGGCTGGATAAAGGTATTCGTATTTTGTCGGAATTGAACCTCGGTCTCGCCGTTTTGCTACTGGCGTTGGTTCTGCTGCTGGGGCCGACGGTGCTTTTACTGAAGTCCTTTGTAGAAAACACCGGTGGCTATTTATCGGAACTGGTGAGTAAAACATTCAACCTGTACGCCTATGAACCGAAGTCCAGTAACTGGTTGGGCGGCTGGACGCTGCTGTACTGGGGATGGTGGCTGTCCTGGTCTCCGTTTGTCGGCATGTTTATCGCCCGAGTTTCCCGGGGCAGAACGATCAGGGAGTTTGTCACGGGCGTGCTGTTTGTACCGGCCGGTTTCACGCTGATGTGGATGACCGTGTTTGGCAACAGCGCTATCTACCTAATTATGTTCCAGGGCGCCAACGATCTGGCTACAACCGTTCAGCAGGATGTGGCCCTGGCGCTGTTTAATTTCCTCGAACATTTCCCGTTTTCCGGGGCGCTTTCGTTTATCGCTATGGCGATGGTGATCGTTTTCTTTGTGACCTCTGCCGATTCGGGCGCCATGGTGGTCGATACGCTGGCCTCTGGCGGGTCCAGCAATACGCCTGTCTGGCAGCGCATTTTCTGGGCCTCGTTGATGGGCATTGTCGCAATTGCCCTTCTGCTGGCGGGTGGGCTAAGCGCGTTGCAGACGGTGACAATAGCCAGTGCGCTGCCGTTCTCAGCGATATTGTTGATTTCGATTTACGGTTTGCTCAAAGCGTTGCGCCGGGATCTGACCAAACGCGAAAGCCAGAGCATGGCGACGATTGCGCCAACCGCCGCCAGAAACCCGATACCGTGGCAGCGCAGGCTGCGTAATATCGCCTATTTGCCGAAGCGCTCGCTGGTTAAACGTTTTATGGATGATGTGATCCAGCCTGCTATGGTACTGGTCCAGGAAGAGTTGAATAAACAGGGTACGCTTAGCCACATCAGCGATGCGTCGGAGGATCGCCTCCGGCTGGAAGTTGATCTGGGAAACGAGCTGAACTTCATCTATGAAGTCAGGTTGCGGGGGTATAATTCTCCAACCTTTGCCCTGTCCGCACTGGAAAATGACGAGCAGCAGAATGAACAGCATAAATATTATCGTGCTGAAATTTATCTGAAAGAGGGCGGACAAAACTACGACGTGATGGGCTGGAATCAGGAACAAATCATCAACGACATTCTTGACCAGTATGAAAAACATCTCCACTTTTTGCATCTGGTTCGGTAATACCTTTCATGCCGTCCCGAAGGGCGGCATGAGTCTTTATGGCGTCTGCTTCACCCACACAAGTTGATCGACCCGGAAGCCCAGACTGCGCGCGGTGGCGAGATAATCCTGCTTCACCGCGTCCGGGATAGTGGGCGTGCGCGACAGGATCCACAGATAGCTGCGGTCCGGGCCGCTGACCAGCGCGTGCTGGTAATTATCATCCAGTTTAATCACGTTATAGCCGCCGTAGAACGGCCCGAAGAACGAGACTTTCAGCGCGGCCGTGGTTGGCTCACCCGTGAAATAGGCTTTCCCTTCGCTCTCATCCCACGTATTTTTCACCGGGTCGTAACCGCGGTTAAGCACGCTAATACCGCCGTCGCTGCGCTTGCCGTAGGTGGCGGTCACCTGCTCAAGCCCCCGCTCAAAGCGGTTTTCCAGGCGGGCGACTTCGTACCATTTGCCCAGATAGCGACTGGCGTCAAAATTCGTAATGGGCTGAACGCCTTTCGGCGGCGTGGGGGATTTACAGGCAACCAGCGTCAACGCAATCGCGACACCGGTTACGACAGGCCATAGCTTCATGAGAACTCCTTTCATCTACGCAGTTGGAAGTAAAGTGTAGTGCAAACGGTTCGCGCTTCATTCAAACCGGCGTGATTGGCAGAAGATTGAGAGTAATCTTTATCCACTGTTATGCGCCTGTTACATAAGAGTATGCCCAGCAGCTAAAATATCATTACGCCTTATGATTCACAGTCAGGAGAAGAGCATGAACGTGCAACCCGTTATTGGTATCAGCGGCTGTTTAACCGGATCGAACGTTCGTTTTGACGGCGGCCACAAACGTATGGGCTTTGTCATGGATGAACTGGCGCAGTGGGTCACGTTCAAACCGATATGCCCGGAGATGGCGATTGGCCTGCCCGTTCCGCGTCCGGCGCTGCGCCTGGTGCAGACGGCGGCAGGGGACATCCGGATGCGCTTTAGCCATGCGCCGCATGAGGATGTGACGGACAACATGGCGACGTTTACCGACAGCCATCTCTCGCGTTTGGGCGATCTGGCCGGCTTTATCGTCTGTGCAAAATCACCCAGTTGCGGCATGGAGCGGGTACGGCTGTACGATGAAAAAGGCAATCGCGGGCGTAAAGAGGGCGTCGGTCTGTTCACCGGCGCCTTAATGGCGAGCTATCCCTGGCTGCCCGTTGAAGAAGATGGCCGTCTGCACGATCCGGTGCTGCGGGAAAATTTCGTTGAGCGGGTATTTGCCCTGCACGAACTCAACGCGTTGCGTGAAACGGGCCTGACGCGACGTGCGCTACTGGACTTCCACAGTCGCTACAAACTCCAGTTGCTGGCGCACCATCAGGCGGGGTATCGCGAGATCGGGCCGTTTGTCGCCTCATTACATGAATGGGACGATCTGGAGGCGTTTTTCGTGGTGTACCGCGAAAAGCTGATGACGATCCTGAAAAAACCGGCCTCGCGGAAAAACCACACCAATGTGCTGATGCATATCCAGGGGTATTTCCGTAACCAACTCAATAGCCGCCAGCGTGGGGAGCTGCGCGACGTCATTCTTAACTATCGCGCCGGTGTGTTGCCGATCCTCGCCCCGTTAACGCTGCTGAAGCACTATCTGGCCGAATACCCGGATCGCTACCTGCTGACGCAAAACTATTTTGATCCCTACCCGCAGGATCTTGCCCTGCGTCTGACGGTAAACTGAGTGAGTGGTGCGCGTGATGGCGGGGCGTAGCAACGTGGTTCTTTTTTATCGCCCCAAAGGTAAGGTATATTTCGCTTTTAATACACACCGGCATTCAGGCTGTATCAAGGCGGCAAGGGAGTAACACCCTGGAGAATGCAGTGTCTACAGGAGAAACTATGCTGCCCGACTCATCCATCCGACTCAATAAATACATCAGCGAAAGCGGGATCTGCTCGCGTCGTGAAGCCGACCGCTTTATCGAACAAGGAAATGTCTTCATTAACGGCAAGCGCGCCACCATCGGCGATCAGGTGATGCCGGGCGACGTGGTGAAGGTCAACGGTCGGCTGATTGAGCCGCGTGAAGCGGAAGATTTGGTGTTTATCGCCCTGAACAAGCCGGTGGGGATCGTCAGCACCACTGAAGACAGCGAGCGTGACAATATCGTTGATTTCGTTAACCACAGTAAGCGCGTGTTCCCGATTGGCCGACTGGATAAAGACTCGCAGGGATTGATTTTCCTGACCAACCACGGCGATCTGGTGAACAAAATCCTGCGTGCCGGAAACGATCATGAAAAAGAGTACCTGGTGACGGTCGATAAGCCGATCACCGACGAGTTTATTCGTGGTATGGGCGCGGGCGTGCCGATCCTTGGTACGGTCACTAAAAAGTGTAAGGTAAAAAAAGAAGCGCCATTTGTGTTCCGCATTACCCTGATTCAGGGGCTGAACCGCCAGATCCGCCGGATGTGCGAATACTTCGGTTACGAAGTCACGAAGCTTGAACGTACGCGCATCATGAATGTGGGCCTTGCCGGGCTGCCGCTCGGCGAATGGCGCGACCTGACGGATGACGAACTGATTACGCTGTTTAAGCTGATCGAAAACTCATCGTCTGAAGCGAAACCGAAGGCAAAATCGAAGCCGAAAACCGCGGGGATAAAGCGCCCGGTGGTGAAGATCGAAAAACCGAAAGAAAAAGAGAAAGCGCGCCCGGCGGCAAACGGTAAGCGTTTCACCTCGCCGGGGCGTAAAAAGAAAGGTCGTTAACGTCGGCCGCGCGTTGGCGTATTCGCCGACCAGGAGAACGACGCCGCTGAATCCGGTTTGTAAGCCTGCTTTTTCTTCAACTGGCGGGCTTTTTTAGCTTCTGCTTCGCGCAGGGCCATCAGTTTATCGATGTACTCCTTCTTCACGCTGTTGGTTTCGCTGTTCGTCAGCGGACGGCCATGTGCAATGCGCGCGCGATCCAGCAGCGTTTTCAGCTCGCGCTGCTCGCGTTCCGTCATCTCTTTTTGGGTAATGCGGGGGAGTGCCATGCGGGTGTCCTCAATCGGATAGTGCAACCAGTGTACGGCAAAGAGGCGATGCTTTGTAGGCCAGATAAAGCGAAGCCGCCAACTGGCCTGTATAACCCAATGGCGCGTAGCTTATCAGGCCTTTGTTTCCGTTAATTATTGATGCTTGTTTTTCCCAATAGGCTTACCGGACCAGTAACCGGCCAGCAGTGAGCCGGAAAGGTTGTGCCAGACCGAGAACAGCGCGCCGGGCAGGGCGGCGAGCGGGCCAAAGTAGATTTTCCCCAGCGCCGCGGCGAGGCCGGAGTTTTGCATGCCCACTTCAATCGCCAGCGTCCGGCAGGTGGATTCATCAAACCCGAACAGGCGTCCGCCCCAGTAGCCGCCGAGCAAACCGAGGGTGTTATGCAGGATCACCGCTATAATCACCACAAAGCCGACCGAAGCAATATGCGAGGCGGAACCGGCCACCACGGCGCTGATGATCGCCAGAATGCAGACCATCGAAAACGCGGGTAAATAGGGCTCTACCGCTTTTACCACGCGGGGAAACAGATGGTGCACCACCAGACCCAGAGCGATCGGGATCACCACTATCTGCAAAATGCTGAGCAGCATGCCCATCACATCCACCTGAATGTGCGCATCAACGTACAGCCGCGTCAGCAACGGCGTCGCCACCACCCCGACCAACGTCGAGACGGACGAGATGGTGACGGAGAGCGCCACATCACCCTTCGCCAGATAAATCATCACGTTTGAGGCCGTGCCGCTGGCGACGCTGCCCACCAGCACCATACCTGCGGACAGTTCCGGCGGCATCCTGAACGCCAGCGCCAGCACCCAGGCCGCGAGCGGCATCAGCAGATAATGCAGGAAAATCCCGGCAGCCACCGGCGCAGGCCGGGAAAGCACGCGTTTGAAATCGTCAACCTTAAGGTGAACGCCCATGCCGAACATAATCAGCATCAGTAGGGTGGCGATCCACGGACCGACCGGCGTAAAAGTGGAGGGGGTGTAATACGCAATAACAGAGAGCAGCAGCGCCCATAATGGGAACAGCCGCGTGAGAGTGGCCAGCATGTTTCATTCCTTGCGATAAGTGTGTTGTGTCGTTATAAACAGGCCGGGATCGAGCCTGGCCATGCTTATTGTTTATCGCGGAAGCGTTTAATATTCAAACAATTTATGTTTGTCGGAAGCATTGTGCGGACGGTAATGAAATAAAAAGGCCCGATGACGCTTGCGCGCATCGGACCTTCCGGCATAAAAATTCAATCACTCAAACAAATTATGGTGCAGCTTCTGCACAACCTGTTCAGCTTCTGCGCCCGGCACCAGGAAGCACAGGTTATGGCTGGATGCCCCGTAGCAGATCATACGGATGTTAAACGGTTCCAGCACGCCAAACACCTCTTTGCCGACGCCGCAGGCTTTCGACAGATCGTTGCCAATCAGGGCCACCAGCGCCAGACCTTCTTCGACCTCCACCCGACACAGCGCGGACAGTTCCATCAACAGTGACTGCGTCAGCAGCGTATCGCCGGTCGAGGTTGAACCGGTAGTGTCGAGGGTCAGCGCCACGCTGACTTCCGACGTGGTAATCAGATCGACCGAGATATTATGACGCGCGAGAATACCGAACACTTCGGCCAGGAAGCCACGCGAATGCAGCATATTCAGGCTGTGCAGGGTGAGCAGCGTCTGCTTGCGGCGCAGCGCCAACGCGCGGAACAGTGGCGGGTTTTGGGTTTTGTTGCACACCAGCGTACCGCCCGCTTTTGGGTCTTTGCTCGATCCGACAAAAACCGGGATATCACTGCGTACCGCCGGCAGTAGAGTCGCGGGATGGAGAACTTTTGCGCCAAAGGTGGCCATTTCCGCGGCTTCTTCGAAGGCGATTTCGTCGATGCGTTTTGCCGCCGGCACGACGCGGGGATCGGTGGTGTAAATGCCCGGAACGTCCGTCCAGATATCCACTCGCGTCGCGTTCAGCGCTTCGGCCAGCAGCGCTGCCGTGTAGTCACTACCGCCGCGACCCAGCGTCGTGGTGCGGCCTTTGCTTTCACTGCCAATAAAGCCCTGGGTGATGATCAGCCCTTCGCTCAGGCGCGGCGCCAGCTGCAGCGATGCCAGTTCCGCCAGCGCGGCAACGTCCGGCTCGGCACGACCAAAGCGATCGTTCGTCCGCATGATTTTCCGTACGTCGAACCACTGCGCCTGCACGTTGCGTTCGCGCAGGATCTCAACAAACAGCAGGGTCGACATCAGTTCGCCGTGGCTGACCAGCTCGTCTGTCAGCGCTGCCGAGGTGGCTAATGAGGCGGCTTCCGCCAGCGTGGTGATATTTTCCAGCAGGCGTTCGATCTCTTCACGGATCACGTTCGGGTAACGCAGGCGTTCAAGAATATCGAACTGAATTTGCCGAATGGCGTCGAGTTTTTCAAAACGCGCAGGCGGCTCCAGTCCCTCCGCCAGCGCAACCAACAGATTGGTGATACCCGCCGAAGCGGAAAGCACCACCACGCGCACGTTGGTGTCGGAAAGCACCACGTCGGCGCTACGGTTCATGGCATCAAAATCGGCTACGCTGGTACCGCCAAATTTGGAGACGACTAGCTCTGTCATAACAACCTCGTGTCAGGGAATGAGAAAGCGACCATGGCACAAGGGCAAAACAGAAACCGGTGCAGGCGCAAATGCAAATTTAACTCGCGTATTTATAAATAAAATGAGTGGCCTGGACTGTCAACGCCGGGATTATGCGGATTTTTTATGCTGCGTTTAGGCTCAGTAAAGGTGCTAATAACGTCTATACTTTTGGCTTCTTTTCATTTCGTTTGACCATGGCCAGGGCAACGGCATTAAAACAATCACACTTTTCGGTGACTGGCGTTACAATCGATCCCAGTCACAATTCTCAAATCAGAAGAGTATTGCTCATGAAAAACATCAACCCGACGCAGACTTCTGCCTGGCAGGCACTCCAGAAACACTTTAACGAGATGAAGGACGTTACCATCGCGGATCTGTTCGCGAAGGATAGCGATCGCTTCAGCAAATTCTCCGCAACGTTTGACGATCTGATGCTGGTGGATTTCTCCAAAAACCGCATCACGGAAGAAACGCTGAGCAAACTGCAGGATCTGGCGAAAGAGACCGATCTGGCGGGCGCCATCAAGTCCATGTTCTCCGGCGAGAAAATCAACCGTACTGAAGACCGCGCCGTGTTGCACGTGGCGCTGCGTAACCGTAGCAATACCCCCATTATCGTTGACGGCAAAGATGTGATGCCGGAAGTCAACGCGGTACTCGAGAAGATGAAAACCTTCTCTGAAGCGATCATTTCCGGTCGCTGGAAGGGTTACACCGGCAAAGCGATTACCGACGTGGTGAATATTGGTATTGGCGGCTCCGACCTTGGTCCGTTCATGGTTACCGAAGCGTTGCGTCCGTACAAAAATCACCTGAACATGCACTTTGTTTCCAACGTCGATGGTACCCACATCGCTGAAGTGCTGAAGACAGTGAATCCGGAAACCACTCTGTTCCTGGTCGCCTCCAAAACCTTCACCACTCAGGAGACCATGACCAACGCCCACAGCGCGCGCGACTGGTTCCTGAATACCGCCGGTGACGAAAAGCACGTGGCGAAGCACTTCGCGGCGCTGTCTACCAACGCGAAAGCGGTCGGCGAGTTCGGTATTGATACCGCCAACATGTTTGAATTCTGGGACTGGGTGGGCGGCCGTTACTCTCTGTGGTCAGCGATTGGTCTGTCGATTATCCTCTCTGTGGGCTACGACAATTTTGTTGAGTTGCTCTCCGGCGCGCATGCAATGGACAAGCACTTCTCCACCACCGCGCCAGAGAAAAATCTGCCGGTGCTGCTGGCGCTGATCGGTATCTGGTACAACAACTTCTTTGGCGCAGAAACCGAAGCGATTCTGCCGTACGACCAGTATATGCACCGCTTTGCGGCCTACTTCCAACAGGGCAACATGGAATCCAACGGCAAATACGTTGACCGTAACGGCAATCCGGTGGATTACCAGACGGGTCCCATCATCTGGGGCGAGCCGGGCACTAACGGCCAGCACGCGTTCTACCAGTTGATTCACCAGGGGACTAAGATGGTGCCTTGCGATTTTATCGCCCCGGCGATTACGCACAACCCGCTGTCCGACCACCATCCGAAGCTGCTGTCTAACTTCTTCGCCCAGACCGAAGCGCTGGCGTTTGGTAAATCCCGCGAGGTGGTTGAGCAGGAATACCGCGACCAGGGTAAAGATCCGGCGACGCTTGAGCACGTTGTGCCGTTCAAAGTGTTCGAAGGCAACCGCCCGACCAACTCTATCCTGCTGCGCGAAATCACGCCGTTTAGCCTGGGCGCGCTGATCGCGCTGTATGAGCATAAAATCTTCACTCAGGGCGTGATTCTTAACATCTTCACTTTTGACCAGTGGGGCGTAGAGCTGGGCAAACAGCTGGCTAACCGTATTCTGCCGGAGCTGAATGATGATAAAGAGATCAGCAGCCATGACAGTTCAACCAACGGGTTAATCAACCGCTATAAAGCCTGGCGCTAATCGGCTTTGAAACGCAGCCGTAGCGGCTGCGTTCATGCTGTCATTCCAATGAATTTATCGAACTCATTTTAAGCCGATATTCATATCGGCTTTTTTATAAGATAATTCTGTTTGTCCGTGCTGATGCGCAAATAATGATATTGAGCTTAATCCTAAAATAATGAATACCCCTAAAATCACCCTGAGTTATTTTAGGAAAATACGGAGGGTAAAGGCATACGCATGAAATTTCAACGCATTGATTATAAAGCGTAATGATATTTACATTAAAATGAATTGCTCACCAAAAGTCCAATTATCCTAAAACGACTTCGCTATTTAGACCCGCCGCAATCCGCATGCTTTAGTTGTGTATACTCGATCCCGCCCGAAACGCTTTTGGGTAAATCTCCATTCATTCAATGAAGGGAAATTGTTATGAAAAAAGTTCTGTATGGCATTTTTGCCATATCTGCGCTTGCGGCGAGCTCTGTCTACGCAGCCCCCGTTCAGGTGGGTGAAGCGGCAGGTTCGGCGGCGACGTCGGTGTCAGCGGGCAGTTCCTCCGCGACCAGCGCCAGCACCGTAAGCTCAGCGGTGGGTGTCGCTCTGGCGGCAACCGGCGGCGGTGACGGTTCCAATACCGGGACCACCACCACCACGACCACCAGTACCCAGTAACACCGGTACGTTTAACCATAACCACACTTCGGTGTGGTTATTTTAGATTTCCGAAAGCCTGTGGGCCTGAAGGCCAGGGTTACGCACCCCTGGCAACCATGCGGAGAAGAGTCGTGAAGCGACCTGGAATCATCTTTATTTGCCTGCTGTTACAGGCATGCTCAGCCACCACCAAAGAACTGGGCAACTCACTGTGGGACAGCATGTTCGGTACGCCTGGCGTCCAACTGACGGACGACGATATCCAGAATATGCCCTATGCCAGTCAGTATATGCAGCTTAACGGCGGACCGCAGCTGTTCGTGGTGCTCGCCTTCGCGGAGAACGGGCAGCAGAAATGGGTGACCCAGGATCAGGCGACTCTCGTGACCCAGCATGGTCGGTTGGTAAAAACGCTTCTCGGCGGCGACAACCTTATAGAGGTCAATAACCTCGCTGAAGACCCGCTAAGAAAGCCCAACCAGATCGTCGACGGCGCCACCTGGATCCGCACGATGGGCTGGACCGAATTCAGGCAGGTTCGCTACGCCACCGCGCGCTCGGTCTTTACGTGGGACGGCAGCGATACAGTGAAGGTAGGCAGTGATGAAACGCCGGTACGTGTGCTGGACGAGGCGGTGACCACCGACCAGGCACGCTGGCATAACCGCTACTGGGTAGACAGCGAAGGGCAGATTCGCCAGTCAGAGCAGTATTTGGGGGCGGACTTCTTCCCGGTGAAAACCACGCTGATCAAGGCGGCAAAATCATGATGAGACGAACGCTTACCGCGCTGCTCTTAAGCCTGAGCGCGTCATCGGTTATTGCCGCGGGCACCGTCAAGGTCTTTATGGCAGGGGGCGAGGAAGCCAAAACGCTGACCGGCGCGGAACACCTGATCGATCTGGTCGGCCAGCCGAGGCTGGCGAATAGCTGGTGGCCGGGGGCGGTCATTAGCGAAGAACAGGCTACCGCCACGGCACTGCGTCAACAGCAGGCGCTGGTCGCGCGACTGGCGGCGCTGAGCGCGGAAGAGAGCGGTGACGATGCCGCCGCTATCAACACCCTGCGCCAGCAAATTCAGGCGCTGAAGATCACCGGCAGGCAACATATCACGCTCGACCCGGACGTGGTGCGCGTTAGCGAACGCGGTAATCCGCCGCTCCAGGGAAACTACACGCTGTGGGTAGGCGCGCAGCCCACGGAGGTCACTCTGTTCGGCCTGCTGAGCCGTCCCGGAAAACAACCGTTTATGCCCGGACGCGATGTCACCCATTATCTTGACGGACAAAACTTGCTCAGTGGCGCGGATCGCAGCTACGCGTGGGTTGTTTATCCTGATGGACGCAGTCAGAAAGTGCCGGTCGCTTACTGGAATAAACGTCACGTTGAACCGATGCCGGGCAGTATCATTTTTGTAGGGCTTGACGATTCTGTCTGGAGCAGCGAACCGGACGCGCTGAACGCCGACATTCTCCATACCCTGACGCAGCGGATACCCGAATAATGAAAAAAACACATCTGCTCAGCTTACTGGCGCTGGGCATCAGCGCGGCCTGCCACGCCGAAACGTACCCGGCGCCCATTGGCCCCTCTCAGTCTGACTTTGGCGGCGTAGGATTATTACAAACCCCGACCGCGCGCATGGCGCGTGAGGGTGAGCTGAGTCTCAACTATCGTGATAACGATCAGTACCGTTACTACTCGGCTTCCGTACAGCTTTTCCCCTGGCTGGAAACCACACTGCGTTATACCGACGTGCGAACCCGCCAATACAGTAGCGTAGAGTCTTTCTCCGGCGATCAAACCTATAAAGATAAAGCCTTCGATCTGAAGCTGCGACTTTGGGAAGAAAGCTACTGGATGCCGCAGGTGGCGGTGGGGGCGCGGGATATCGGGGGGACCGGCCTGTTTGACGCCGAATACATCGTGGCGAGCAAGGCCTGGGGTCCGTTTGATTTTTCACTTGGGCTCGGCTGGGGTTATCTGGGGACCAGCGGCAACGTCACAAACCCGCTGTGTTCCTACAGCGACAAATATTGTTACCGCGATAATAGTTATAAGCAGGCGGGATCCATTGACGGTAGCCAGATGTTCCACGGCCCGGCTTCGCTGTTTGGCGGCGTTGAATACCAGACACCCTGGCAGCCGCTACGTCTGAAGCTGGAATATGAAGGGAATAATTACCAGCAGGACTTCGCGGGCAAGCTGGAACAGAAAAGCAAGTTTAACGTCGGCGCCATTTATCGCGTCACCGATTGGGCCGACGTTAACCTCAGCTATGAGCGCGGCAACACCTTTATGTTTGGCGTCACGCTGCGTACAAACTTCAACGATTTGCGCCCCTCTTACAGCGATAACGCCCGACCGAAATACCAACCGCAGCCCCAGGACGCGATCCTGCAACACTCGGTGGTAGCGAACCAGCTTACGCTGCTGAAATACAATGCCGGACTGGCGGATCCAAAGATTCAGGTGAAGGGTGATACCTTGTATGTCACCGGCGAGCAGGTGAAATACCGCGACTCGCGTGAAGGGATCGAACGTGCGAACCGGATCGTGATGAACGATCTGCCAGAGGGGATCCGCACGATCCGCGTAACCGAAAACCGGCTTAACCTGCCGCAGGTGACCACCGAGACGGACGTCTCCAGCCTGAAACGTCATCTTGAAGGGGAACCGCTGGGACACGAAACGCCGCTGGCGCAAAAACGCCTTGAGCCTGTGGTTCCCGAAAGTACCGAGCAGGGCTGGTATATCGACAAGTCGCGCTTTGCTTTCCACATCGATCCGGTGCTGAACCAGTCCGTGGGCGGGCCGGAAAACTTCTACATGTACCAGTTGGGCGTCATGGCGACGGCCGATCTGTGGGTCACCGACCATCTGTTGACCACCGGTAGCCTGTTTGGCAACCTTGCCAACAACTATGACAAGTTTAACTACACTAATCCGCCAAATGACTCGAAGCTGCCGCGTGTGCGTACCCGGGTGCGTGAATATGTGCAGAACGACGCTTACGTCAATAACTTACAGGCCAATTACTTCCAGTATTTCGGCAACGGCTTCTACGGACAGGTCTACGGGGGTTATCTGGAAACCATGTACGGCGGCGCGGGGGCAGAGGTTCTTTACCGTCCGGTAGACAGCAACTGGGCCTTTGGTCTCGACGCGAATTACGTGAAACAGCGTGACTGGCGCAGCGCGAAAGAGATGATGAAATTCACCGACTACAGCGTTAAAACCGGGCATTTGACCGCCTACTGGACGCCGTCGTTTGCGCAGGATGTGCTGGTGAAAGCGAGTGTCGGTCAGTATCTGGCGGGCGATAAGGGCGGCACGCTGGATATTTCCAAACGCTTCGACAGCGGCGTGGTGGTGGGCGGTTACGCCACCATCACAAACGTGTCGCCGGACGAATACGGCGAAGGGGACTTCACCAAAGGGGTATATGTCTCGATTCCGCTGGATCTCTTCTCCGCCGGCCCGACCCGCAGCCGGGCGGCGGTTGGCTGGACGCCGCTGACGCGTGACGGTGGTCAGCAGTTGGGACGTAAATTCCAGCTGTACAACATGACCAGCGACCGGAGCGTGAATTTCCGTTAATGCTGTTAGCCGGGCGGCACAGCGCTTGCCCGGCTAACGTTTTTGTCGCTCCGCTAACCGCAGCGCCATCGGATGAATAAACAAACATAAACAAAAAATATAGATCACCGTCACATTTTTGCGTTATACAGGAACCTCGCCACTGAGAAAGAGGTGCCGTTATGACGTCATTATCTCGTCCACGCGCGGAGTTTATCTCCACCGTGCTTCAGACTGTTCTGAACCTGGGCCTGCTGAGTCTGGGGCTGATCCTCGTTGTCTTCCTCGGAAAAGAGACGCTGCATCTCGCGGATGTCTTGTTTGCGCCTGAGCAAACCAGCAAATATGAGCTGGTGGAAGGGCTGGTGGTCTATTTTCTCTATTTCGAATTTATCGCTCTGATTGTTAAGTACTTTCAGTCCGGCTTTCACTTTCCGCTACGTTATTTTGTGTATATCGGGATCACTGCGATAGTGCGGCTGATCATCGTCGATCATACCTCTCCACTGGATGTGCTGATCTACTCGGCGGCGATCCTGTTGTTGGTGATCACGCTATGGTTATGTAATTCGAAACGGCTTAAGCGGGAGTGACGCTTCAGGCAGTGTTTAAAATGTGATCTATATAGATTTAATTTAAAAGTATATAGTTTTAAATGCTTTTCCATGAAACCTGAGGGCGGTGAGGGATCTCACCAGAGGTGGATGTCGTCATTCACATTTCATGGAGAGTGCATATGTTTAGCGAAACAGGCTATGAAGAGACCGTGATGGGCCTGATTGTTAATGCCGGGCAGTGTAAAAGCTGCGCATTTAAGGCGTTACAGGAGGCCCGAAAAGGCAATTTTTCTGAATCCGCGAAGCAAATGGCCGCGTCTGAACAAGCCGCGAAAGAAGCCCACGCCTTACAAACCCGACTAATTGAATATGATGAAGGAGAAGGGAAAGTACCGGTTCATTTAATTATGGTCCATGCACAGGACCATTTAATGACGGCCATGCTCGCCCGGGAACTTATTCAGGAAATGATCGCGCTGAATTTCCCCGCTCCGCGTTAATCCTCTTTTCGACAGGGATACGGTATGTTTCAATCCTCAATACTGGGGCGGATTACTGACGCCTCGCAGAAGATGGCCGCTGAGGTTCATTTACGGAGCTTACGCGATAGTTTTATTATTGCGGTTCCCTTCCTCGTGCTGGCGGGTTTATTTATTATGCTTAATTATGTCATTCTTGATACCAATGGCCTATTGAGCAACTTTTTATCTGCCGAAGCCTTATTACGTCTGCGTAATATTGGTGAGCGAATTCTTAATGGCACGATGAATATATTATCGCTGATGCTGGTAATATTAGTGGCGTATCACGTCGCCAGTAAGAAAAAACACCCGACGCCGGTTATACCCGCGATGGTCGCGCTGGCGGTATTCTATGTATTAATGCCGCTCGAAACAACGCAAACCCTGGCAGATGGTCAGGAGATTACACTGTTGGGTATTGTGCCTTACGCTTGTACCAATGCCGGGGGCGTCTTTCTGGCGATACTCACGGCGATACTCTCAACCAATCTCTTCTTGTGGGTGTCAAAATGTCAGGCGCTACAAATTCGCCTTGGTGACGACGTCCCGCCAATGGTGGTGCAATCCTTTCAGGCCATGTTTTCGATAATGCTGACGATAGCCAGTTTCGCGCTGGCGGCGTTTGCGGTAAGCACGCTGGCGCACACAGAGGTTCAGGCCCTGATACAGCGGCTTATACAGGCGCCATTAGTGCATTTAACCACCAATCTTCCTGGCTTTCTGGTGCTGACGACGCTTACCAATATCCTGTTTGCATTAGGGATTCATCCCGGCGGTATTATCAATCCTGTCCTGGAGCCGCCGTTACTGGTGGCGATGCAGGAAAATATGGCGGCTTTTGCCAGCGGGCAAGTTCCGCCGCATATCATCGTGCTACCGTTTCGCGATCTTTACGGTCATATGGGCGGGACAGGGAGCACGCTGGCGCTGCTGCTGGCCGTATTTATTCGTAGTAAATTATCCAGCCATCGTAAATTTTCCCGAACGGTCATTGCGCCGGGCCTCTTCAATATCAACGAACCGGTAATATTTGGTTTTCCGGTGCTTTATAATCCGTTAATGATGATTCCATTCATCGTTTACCCACAAATTAATTTTATTATCGCTTATTTTTCGACGTCCTGGGGATGGGTGTCGAAAATAGTCGCGTATGTCCCGTGGTCTGTTCCGCCATTTATTTCCGGATGGCTGGGTTCCGGCGGTGATTACCGTAATGTGATTTTGCAGGCGGTTTTGCTGGCGCTGGGGGTGATTATCTATATGCCATTTTTGAAAGCCTACGAAAGCGCAATGATCAAGAACCGCAATGAAAAGGTCATCGACGAAATCGTTGCGGAGCAAAACGCTGAGACCCATGGCGATGACGCAGAAGGTATTCATCTGCTGGACGGTAAAACCATTATTCTGGCCTGCAATGAAGGCATGTCCACCTCATTGATGGCATCGAAAATGCGTAAATATACCGAGAGCCAGAGTTGCACGCTGACTGTTTATGCGGTTAACGCCGGAAAACTGGCGCAAGAGTATGAAAAGGCGCAGCTGATTTTGCTCGGGCCGCAGCTCGCTTATCTTCAGGAAACGATCGCGCAGGAGATTAATCATCACTGCCCTGTTGTCCCGATAGATCCTCAGCATTTTAGCAAACTCGACGGACCCGCTGCGGTTCACGCGGCCTTATCTTTTTTTATTAAGGAATAATCATGATTAATTGTGCTTATATCGGTTTTGGTAAAAGCGCCACCCGTTATCATTTGCCGTATGTTCTGTATCGCAAAGATAAATTCAACGTTAAGCGTATTTATGATATTCAGCGTAAGCCGGAAATTGAAGCCAGCGAACGCTATCAGCACATTACTTTCACGTCGAATCCTGACGATATTCTGAACGACAGCGAAATCCAACTGGTGGTGATCTGTACCCACCCTGACAGCCATTACCAATACGCAAAATTATGCCTTGAAAAAGGTAAAAACGTGCTGGTGGAGAAACCGTTTACCACCACGCTGGAGGAAGCCAGAACGCTGTTTGCGCTGGCGCGCGAAAAAGGACTTACCGTCACGCCCTTTCAGAACAGACGGTTCGATAGCTGCTTTCTGACCATGAAACAGGCTATTGAGAGCGGCAAACTGGGCGATATTGTCGACATCGAAAGCCACTTCGACTATTTTCGCCCCGATGCAGAAACCTGTCCGGGCAGCGATTTCACCGGCGCGTTTTATGGCCTGGGCGTGCACACCGTTGATCAAATCCTCTCGCTATTGGGTCGTCCGCAGCAGGTTGGATACCATCTCCGCAAGCTGAGAAATCCGCATAATCCTGACGATACCTTTGAAGTACATCTCTATTACGGCACCATCACCGCGATTGTCAAAACCAGTCATCTGGTCAAAATAGCCGGGCCGCGGTTTATCGTTCATGGCACCCGGGGGTCGTTTATTCGCTATGGTATCGATCAACAAGAGACCAGCCTGAAAGCCGGTATTATGCCAGGAGATGCTGCATTTGGCGCGGATCAAGAAATGGCCGTGCTGGAATATGTGAATGCTGACGGGGATACCGTCCGCGAGACGTTTGCGGCGGTTCCGGGTGATTATGGCCGCGTTTACGATTCGCTGTATGCGACCCTGACCCGCGGAGAGGCGAATTACCTCAGTGAAAGCGAGGCGCTGACCAACCTCGAAATCCTTGAAACGGCATTTCGCCAACCGTCTCCTGCCATTGTCACCCTCGGCGGGGAGGTTGCATGATGAAACGGATCCTCAACTGTCGGGCCAGCGACTTTTCTCTCCCCGTCATGGGCGATGAGTTGCGCGAAGCCATTATGGTCAGCGAAGGGCGAGTCATTATGGCCGAGATCGCCGTACAGTCACCGCCGTTGTTTGCAGAAGTGACCAACGCGGAACTGATTAACGCCTTCGGCGCAGATTTGCTGTTGCTGAAGGGCGTTAACTGCCTGCAACCTGAGCTCAACGGCGGCGACGGCCGGTTTGGCAACGATCCTGTCACCCAGGTGAAACGATTAACCGGGCGCTTAACTGGCGTCAGTTTTGAAATCAGCGGAGAAGGTGATGCCTCAACGCCCAATGCTTTTTCGCCCGCGCATTTCCAGACGATGGCACATGCAGATTTCTTCTGCCTCACCGGCTATGACAAACCCGGCGTCACGCCTGAACGTCTGCGCCAGGCGATTAGCCAGCTCCGTGCGCAAACAGATAAACTGATTCTGGTCGCGAAATTCTTGACGACAGGGCTGGGGCAGCCGGAAGAGTATGCCAGCTATATCCGGGCTGGCGCGCATGGCGTAATCTTTCCGGCGCCCGCGGGCTGTCGCGGCGCGTCGGAAATCCGTGTAGCGGAAATTGTGCAGGCGGTGCACGACTGCGGCGGTCTTGCCGTCACCACCCTGAGCAGTAGTCAGGAAGGGGCGGATTGTGCTACGGTGCGCGAAATTGGCCTTGCCAGTAAGCGTTGCGGCAGCGACATGCATAATTTTGGCGACGCCGGCGTGGCGGGTATGGCCGATCCGCAGGCGCTCAATGCCTTGTCGATTGCGATTCGTGGGCGACGACATACCTGGGTGCGGATGGCGGCCTCACTATCCCGATAACAAGAACCGGCCCCGTAAGGGGCCGTTTGCGGAGGAACTATGCCGAAATATATGGACATATACCACAAGGTGCGACATCGCATTGTGGCGGGCATTTATGCTCCGGATAAAAAACTTCCCGAAGGCGCGAAACTGGCGGCTGAATTTGCCTGTAGCGAATTAACGGTGGCGAAGGCGCTGGATCTGCTGGTCAGAGAAGGTCTGGTGTTACGTAAACGCGGGCTGGGGTCTTTTGTAAAGCGTCAGGTTTCTGCCGCCAGCAATTCTCATCTCATAGGCACCGCGCAGCGGTGTGCCAGCTACGGTAAAACGTTGTCGACACGCGTCCAGCAGTATGCCGCTGTGCCTGCGAAGCAGGACATTGCGCAAAAATTGCAAATCCCGGAAGGCGAGCTGGTCCATGAGATCCAGCGGGTGCGTATTATTGACGCGATCCCATCGATTGTTGAGTACACCTGGATGCCGGTGGCGCTTTTCCCTCATCTCAACCTCCGTCATATTCAGCACTCCATTTACGCTTACATTACCCGTGAACTGGGGCAGATTATTCACAGTGCGCATATGACGGTAACCGGGCGGAACGCCAGTGACCAGGAGCGGCAGTGGCTGGACTTAAGCGAGCCGACTATCCTGATTCAGGTGGAACAAACCGCCTTTCTCGACAATGGCCGCCTTTTCGAGTACTCCTGCGCGCGTCATCTCTGGCATACCTTTAATTTCGAAACCGACTTTGTACGTGTCTAGCGTTGCGCTAAACAGCAAAAGGCGGCCCGCAGGCCGCCGTTGAAGGTAAGAGTAATCACTGTGCGGGGGCTTCGCGGGATTTTTTCTCCGCAGGTGCCCACAGTTCTTCCAGTTCTTCCAGCGTCTTGCCTTTGGTCTCCGGCACGAACTTCCACATAAACAGCGCTGCCAGCACGCCCATACAACCGTAAATCCAGTAGGAGAAACCGTTGTGGAAATGAGCGACCAGCCACGAATTTTTGTCCATCATTGGGAAAGTCCAGGAGACAAAATAGTTTGCCAGCCACTGAGCGGCGACGGCGATAGCCAGCGCTTTGCCACGAATCGCGTTCGGGAAGATTTCCGCCAGCAGAACCCAGCATACCGGACCCCACGACATGGCAAACGCGGCGACGTAGAACAGCATCGACAGCAGGGCGACGATTCCCGGCGCCTGGGTGTAAAACGCGGTGCCGAGGCTAAACATCCCGATAGCCATACCGAGCGCGCCGATGATTTGCAGCGGCTTACGGCCAAATTTATCTACCGTCATAATGGCCAGCACGGTAAAGCTCAGGTTGATCACGCCAACGATAATGGTTTGTAACAGCGCCACGTCGGTGCTGGCGCCCAGCGTCTTAAACACTTCCGGCGCGTAATAAAGGACCACGTTGATGCCGACAAACTGTTGGAACACTGAGAGCATAACGCCAATCACAATGACTCCCACACCAAACATCAGCAGGCGTCCGCCGGTTTTGCGGCCGTGCTCCAGCGACTGATGAATCTCCTGTACGGCCTGCGTGGCGAGCGAGGATCCCATAATTTTGCGCAGAATGCCTTCGGCCTGTTCCTGTTTGCCGTGCGCCATCAGCCAGCGCGGGCTTTCCGGAACGGTATACAGCAGCAGTAAAAAGAGCAGGGCAGGAATACATTCCGAGGCGAACATATAACGCCAACCGTTGATATTCAGCCAGGTCGCGTCACCGGATTTGGCAATAAAATAGTTGACGCAGTACACCAGGAGTTGGCCGAAAATAATCGCGAACTGGTTAAACGAAACCAGTTTCCCGCGGATTGGCGCAGGCGCCATTTCAGCGATATACATTGGCGACAGCATGGACGCTAACCCGACGCCAATACCGCCAATGATACGATAAATAACAAATTCAGGAACGTATCCGGCCAGATAAACGGGGACGGTATTATCCGGATTGATGGTGGTAAAGCCTAATTCCGGCCAGGCGGAACCGACACCGGAAATAAAGAACAACAGTGCGGCAATTTTAAGCGAATCGCGACGACCGAAGCGGTTGCTGCAATAGCCGCCGATCGCGCCGCCAATGATGCAGCCGATCAAGGCGCTGGCGACACAGAAGCCGAGCAACGAGTTGGCGGCGGATTCACTGAGATGTTGTGGGGCAACAAAGACGGTATTCAATGACTCAACGGTACCGGATATTACCGCAGTATCGTAGCCAAATAATAACCCTCCTAATGTTGCGACTAAGGTAATCGAAAAAATATATCGGGAATTATATGGGGTGTTCATTCAGACCTGCCTTGCGGATACAGTTCTTTTTATCAGTGTCGAAGATGGTGGGTTTAACAGGCAGGTAAAACAATTATCATTTTTTACATTGCGGTTACGTAATGTCTTTTCTGTGATCTTAATTCTGTTTGTTGCGCCGGATGATAAAAGGAAAATAGAAAAGCAGTGACCGTGAGCACGAAAGATAATAATCATAACGGCATTATCAAATAACATAAAAAAGGCGCTCCGGGGAGCGCCGAATTACAGTCACAAGTTGGATAAATACACGTTGAGGGTGCAGTGGCATTGCCCGTTTCCGGGCGGGTACAGCATAAAACTTATCCTTTCACACCGCCTGCCGTCAGGCCGTTAACCAGCCAGCGCTGGGCCAGCAGGAACACCAGGGTGATCGGAATAGCAGAAAGCACAGCCGCCGCGGCAAAATCGCCCCACAGATAGTTTTGTGGGTTGAGATATTGCTGCATCCCCACGGCCAGGGTATAGCTGTTGACATCACGCAGTAACAGAGAAGCAACCGGCACTTCAGTGATGGCGGCGATAAACGACAGGATAAACACCACCGCCAGAATCGGTACCGACAGCGGCAACAACACCAGGCGGAAAGCCTGCCACGGCGTGGCGCCATCCAGCGCTGCCGCTTCTTCCAGCGAGCCGTCGATAGTTTCGAAATAGCCTTTAATGGTCCAGACGTGCAGCGCGATACCGCCAAGATAGGCGAAGATCACCCCGCCGTGCGTGTTCAGGCCGATAAACGGAATGTACTGACCGAGACGGTCAAACAAGGCATACAATGCCACCAGCGACAGGACCGCCGGGAACATCTGGAAAATCAACATCCCTTTAAGCAGCGTGGCTTTACCCGGAAAGCGCATGCGGGCAAAGGCGTAAGCGCAAGTGGTCGAGAGCGCCACGATACCGATGGCGGTGATCCCGGCAATCTTCACCGAGTTCCACAGCCACAACAGTACCGGGAAGGGTGGCGGCGTGACCCGGCCATCAGCATGCTCGACGCTGAAGCCCAGCGCCAGCCGCCAGTGCTCCCAGGAGATTTTTTCCGGGATCAGGCTGCCGGTGGCAAAGTTCCCTTCACGTAGTGAGATCGCGATAACCATCAGCAGGGGGAACATGATCGCCGCGATAAAAATCAGCAGCCCTAAGTGCGTCACGAGGAGGCGCAGCTTTTGAGATTTGGGTTGAACCATAGCCATGATCGATGCCCTCCTTAGTCAAATTTCATTCGTGTGGCTTTCAGGTTAACGATAGCCAGCGCGCCCACCAGCAGGAAGATCAGCGTGGCGATTGCCGCCGCCAGACCAAAGTCCTGCCCGCCGCCGCCTTCAAAGGCGATGCGGTAGGTGTAGCTGACGAGCAGGTCGGTATACCCGGCTGGCGTGGTGGTGCCGAGACGATCCGGGCCACCGTTGGTCAGCAGTTGAATCAGCACGAAGTTGTTAAAGTTAAAGGCGAAGCTGGCGATCATTAGCGGCGTCAACGGTTTAATCAGCAGCGGCAGCGTAATTTTGAAGAAGTTCTGGAACGGGCCTGCGCCGTCCATCGCCGACGCTTCGTACAGATCGTCCGGGATGGCCTTCAGCAGCCCCATGCACAGGATCATCATGTACGGATAACCCAGCCAGGTATTCACGATGATAATCATCGAGCGGGCGGTTAGCGGGTCGCTGAACCAGGCCGGTTTGATACCGAACAGCGCGCTCAGCATCATGTTGATTTCACCAAAACTCTGGTTAAACAGCCCTTTGAAAATCAGAATCGAGATAAACGACGGGACGGCATACGGCAGAATCAGCAGTACACGATAAATCGCTTTGCCTTTCAGCGACTCCCACTGCACGAGGCAGGCCAGCACCATACCGACTGCGACGGTAAGGATGACGGTCAGCACCGAGAACACGACGGTCCAGACGAAGATGGCGAAGAACGGCTTCTGAATGCCTTCGTCGGTGAAGACGCGGGTGAAGTTATCCCAGCCGATAGTGACCGTGTAGCCCGGACTCAGTTTTTCATCGCCCCAGTTGCCATCGGCGTTGATGGACTGATAAAAACCGATGTTGTTGTTCGGACGGTACTGTACGCCGTTCTGGTTATTGGTGAGCGTGCCGTCGTCGGCCAGCGTGTACAGCGGTCTGGTGCCGGAGAACTGGCGCAGCGAGCTCATGATGACTTTGCTTTCATCCGGCAGCACGGCGGTGATCTGGTTCAGCGCCTGGCGATTCTGGGTAATGACGCGCAGGTTGGCGCGCTCGCCGGAAGGCAGGGCGTCCGCTGCTTTTAACTCGAGTTTCTGCTCGCCGCCAAATGTGAAGGCGTCAGAAACGTAATATTTACCGGTTTCCCCGTCGGTCAGCGCCAACTGCCAGTCGTCGCCCGCCGGGTATAATCCAAAGTTATAGGCTTTACCCGCCTGATAAGAGCGGTCCAGCAGAACCTGTTGCGCGCGCTCTTGCGCCAGTTGGTTGGTGCTGCTGTAGTTAGTAAACGCAATGGCGATAGTGCAGATCAGCGGAAACAGGACGAACAGCCCCATCCCGGCGAGACCCGGATAAACATAGCGCCAGGCGTATGCTTTACGGTTAGCGAAAATGTACAGGCCAACAGAGCTTAAAATCAGCGTCATGATGGCGAACAGATACTCCCCTTGTGCGTACATTAAAACTACAAGGTAACCCACCAGCAGGCCAAGCAGACCGATCGCCGACCACTTCAGCGCGTCGCTTTGCCACCAATGTTTCTTTTTAATGACATCCATGGGGATCTTCCTCAACAACATTGAAATCCTGCAGGTCAGTGTGTCTGATGGCGCTGCGCTTATCCGGCCTGCAGCGTTATGCAGACCGGATAAAGCGCGGATGCCGCCATCCGACACCTTACCTGTACATTACTTGGTGATACGGCCCTGCGCGTCCTTCAGCGCGGCGTCAACAGTCTGGCGACCGCTGGCGGCGTTGATTACCGCTGTGCGTACCGCATACCAGAAGGCGGACATTTGCGGAATGTTCGGCATGATTTCGCCTTTCTGGGCGTTATCCATGGTGGCGGCAATACGTGGGTCTTTGGCTAACTGATCCTGATAGGATTTCAGCGCCACGGCGCCCAACGGTTTGTCCTTGTTCACATCCGCCAGGCCTTCGTCGGTCAGCAGGTAGTTTTCAAGGAACTCTTTCGCCAGCTCTTTGTTCGGGCTGGCGGCGTTAATACCGGCGCTCAGCACGCCCACGAACGGTTTTGACGGCTTGCCTTTGAAGGTCGGCAGCAGGGTAACGCCGTAGTTCACTTTGCTCTTGTCGATGTTTGACCACGCCCACGGACCGTTAATGGTCATTGCCGTTTCGCCTTTGTTAAAGGCCGCTTCGGCGATGGAGTAATCGGTATCCGCGTTCATGTGTTTGTTCTTGATGAGGTCAACCAGGAAGGTCAGACCGGCTTTCGCGCCCGCGCTGTCCACGCCGACATCTTTCACGTCGTACTTGCCGTTTTCAAACTTGAACGCGTAACCGCCGTCAGCGGCGATCAGCGGCCAGGTGAAGTACGGTTCCTGCAGGTTGAACATCAGCGCGCTCTTACCTTTCGCTTTCAGTTCTTTATCCAGCGCCGGAATTTCTTCCCAGGTCTTCGGTGGGTTTGGTACCAGGTCTTTGTTATAAATCAGCGACAGCGCTTCGACCGCGATAGGGTAGGCGATCAGCTTGCCGTTATAACGCACTGCATCCCAGGTAAACGGATACAGTTTGTCCTGGAACGCCTTGTCCGGGGTGATCTCAGCCAGCAGGCCAGACTGCGCGTAGCCGCCAAAGCGGTCATGCGCCCAGAAGATAATGTCCGGGCCGTCACCGGTGGCCGCGACCTGCGGGAATTTTTCTTCCAGCTTGTCCGGATGCTCAACGGTCACTTTAATGCCGGTGTCTTTCTCGAATTTTTTGCCCACTTCGGCCAGGCCGTTATAGCCCTTGTCGCCGTTAATCCAGATAACCAGCTTGCCTTCTTCAATTTTGGCGAGCGCAGGTGCGGAAATCATCATTGCTGCGAGGGCGGACAATGCGAAAACGCGTGCGCCAGTCTTAATCTTCATATCTGCCATCCTTTTGGTGATGTGCTCGTGGTACGACTTCAGTGGTTCAACGTGCCCCAGTCTCCTTAATTGACATCCTCTTTCCATCATCCTTCCCCCTACGCCCCACCCCTGCTTTATGTGATCTGTGTTACATAAATGTGAGTAATGCGTACTGGCGCACATAAAAACAGTCCCATTTTTGCAAGCGACATCACGAAATTCCCTGCTGCTGCCTGGCGTCGGTCTCAGTGCTCCTTCTCTCATCCTCCCGACTCCTCCCCCATAAAAAAGCCGGGGGGTGGAGGATTTACGCAATCAATGAATCACGCATAGTCAGGCCATCATGAATGTTGCTGTCGATGACAGGTTGTAACGAAGGGAGAAGGGCATGGCGAGCGTACAGCTGCGAAATGTAACGAAAGCCTGGGGTGACGTGGTGGTATCGAAAGATATCAACCTCGACATTCACGAAGGGGAATTCGTGGTGTTTGTCGGACCGTCAGGCTGCGGAAAATCCACACTGCTGCGTATGATTGCCGGGCTGGAAACCATCACCAGCGGGGATCTTTTCATCGGTGACACCCGAATGAACGATATCCCGCCCGCAGAACGCGGCGTTGGCATGGTCTTTCAGTCTTATGCGCTCTATCCCCATTTAACCGTTGCGGAAAATATGTCGTTTGGCCTCAAGCTGGCGGGCGCCAAAAAAGAGGTGATGAACCAGCGCGTCAATCAGGTGGCGGAAGTACTCCAACTGGCGCACCTGCTGGAGCGTAAGCCGAAGGCGCTTTCCGGCGGTCAGCGCCAGCGCGTGGCGATTGGCCGTACGCTGGTGGCGGAACCGCGCGTGTTCCTGCTCGATGAACCGTTGTCCAACCTTGACGCCGCGCTGCGTGTCCAGATGCGTATTGAAATCTCCCGCCTGCATAAACGCCTGGGCCGCACGATGATTTACGTCACCCACGATCAGGTCGAAGCGATGACGCTGGCGGACAAAATTGTGGTGCTCGACGCCGGACGCGTGGCGCAGGTCGGCAAGCCGCTGGAGCTGTACCACTATCCGGCTGACCGCTTTGTCGCGGGCTTTATCGGCTCGCCGAAGATGAACTTCCTGCCGGTGAAAGTCACCGCCACCGCCATCGACCAGGTTCAGGTTGAGCTGCCTAACCGCCAGCACGTCTGGCTGCCTGTCGACAGCGCGAATGTCCAGGTGGGGGCAAACATGTCCTTAGGGATTCGTCCTGAACACCTGTTGCCGAGCGACATCGCCGACGTCACCCTGGAAGGTGAAGTGCAGGTTGTCGAACAACTCGGTCACGAAACGCAAATTCATATCCAGATCCCCGCCATCCGTCAGAACCTGGTTTACCGCCAGAACGACGTGGTGTTGGTAGAAGAGGGCGCCACATTCGCTATCGGCCTGCCGCCAGAGCGTTGCCATCTGTTCCGTGAGGATGGCACCGCATGTCGTCGGTTGCACAAGGAACCGGGCGTTTAAGGCTCCCCATTAAAAAAACAAAACGTAAAACCCGACGTGGCGGCATCAAGCCAACAAAGCGGCAGCCCGACCGGTGACGCGTTTAAAGAAAAGCAATGATCTCAGGAGATAGAATGATGATTACTCTGCGCAAACTCCCCCTGGCGGTTGCCGTAGCAGCAGGCATGATGTCTGTTCAGGCAATGGCCGTGGATTTCCATGGTTATGCTCGTTCCGGTATTGGCTGGACGGGCAGTGGCGGCGAACAACAGTGCTTCCAGGCAACCGGCGCTCAAAGTAAGTACCGTCTCGGTAACGAATGTGAAACCTACGCGGAACTGAAACTGGGTCAGGAAGTGTGGAAAGAGGGCGATAAGAGTTTTTACTTCGATACCAACGTCGCTTACTCCGTCGCGCAGCAGAACGACTGGGAAGCCACCGATCCGGCGTTCCGTGAAGCCAACGTACAGGGTAAAAACCTGATCGACTGGCTGCCGGGCTCCACTATCTGGGCCGGTAAGCGCTTCTATCAGCGTCATGACGTCCACATGATCGACTTCTACTACTGGGATATTTCCGGTCCTGGCGCCGGTATTGAAAACATCGATCTGGGCTTCGGTAAACTGTCTCTGGCCGCGACCCGTTCTCAGGAAGCGGGCGGTTCTTATATTTTCTCAAGCAACGATATCTATCGTGACTATAAAGACACAGCGAACGATGTGTTCGACGTGCGTTTAGCAGGGCTGGAAACCAACCCGGACGGCGTACTGGAGCTGGGCGTTGACTATGGTCGCGCTAACAAAACCGACGGCTACAGTTACGCCGACGGCGCAACCAAAGACGGCTGGATGTTCACCGCTGAACACACCCAGAGCATGCTGAAGGGCTACAACAAGTTTGTAGTTCAGTACGCTACCGACGCAATGACGACGCAGGGTAAAGGGGTTCCGCAAGGCTCCTACACCGGCAATAACTACGACGGCGATAATGAGATTGGTTACATTAACAACCAAATCAATAACAACGGTTCGCTGGTACGTATCCTTGACCACGGCGCCATCTCGCTGGGGGATCGCTGGGATCTGATGTACGTCGGTATGTATCAGGATATCGACCGTGACGACAAAAACGGTACGCGCTGGTGGACCGTGGGTGTGCGCCCAATGTTCAAATGGACGCCGATCATGAGCACCCTGATGGAAGTGGGTTACGACAACGTGAAATCTCAGCGTACCGACGACACCAACAACCAGTACAAAATCACCCTGGCGCAACAGTGGCAGGCGGGCGACAGCATCTGGTCTCGTCCGGCTATCCGTGTCTTCGCAACTTACGCGAAGTGGGATGAAAAATGGGGTTATGACAACGGCATCGCCTATAGCGATACCAGCGCCCGTACCTTCAGCCGTGGCGACAACGATGAGTGGTCCTTCGGCGCCCAGATGGAAATCTGGTGGTAATCCGGCATTAACCTGACGTAACGAGGGGCGTAAGCCCCTCTGTTTTCTCGCGGTTTAGCGCGCTATTGCCTGGCCACCGCTGAACCCATGCTTTCTGAGGTGATAACAATGAAAATGAAGAAAAGTCTCGTCGCCCTTTGTTTATCCGCAGGGTTACTCGCCAGCGCGCCGGGCATCAGCCTGGCTGAGGTCAACTATGTGCCGCAAAACACCAGCGCCGCGCCGACTATTCCGACCGCTGCGCTCCAGCAATTAACCTGGACGCCGGCCGATCAATCTAAAACGCAATCTGTCCAGCTTTCAACCGGCGGCCAGCGCCTCGACGTGGCGGGCATTACCGGCCCCGTCGCGGCCTGGAGCGTCCCGGCGAATATCGGCGAACTGAACATTACGCTTTCCAGCGAAGTGAATAAACAAACCAGCGTCTTTGCGCCGAACGTGCTGATTCTTGATCAGAACATGACGCCATCCGCGTTTTTCCCCAGCAGCTATTTCACTTACCAGGCGCCGGGCGTAATGAGCGCGGATCGTCTGGAAGGGGTGATGCGTCTGACGCCAGCGCTGGGCCAGCAGAAGCTCTACGTGCTGGTCTTTACCACCGAGAAAGATCTCCAGCAGACCACTACGCTGCTTGATCCGGCCAAAGCCTATGCCAAAGGTGTCGGTAACGCCGTACCGGATATTCCGGACCCCGTGGCCCGTCACACCACCGACGGCCTGCTGACACTGAAAGTGAAAACCAGCAGCAACTCCAGCGTGCTGGTAGGGCCGCTGTTTGGATCGTCCGGCCCGGGTCCGGTGACGGTCGGTAATACCGCCGCGCCTGCGCCTGCCTATGCCGCACCCGCTGCCGCGCCGACACCTGCGCCGGTTAAGAAAAGCGAGCCGATGCTGAACGACACTGAAAGCTACTTTAACAAGGCGATTAAAGACGCCGTCGCCAAAGGTGACGTGGATAAAGCGCTGAAACTGCTTGATGAAGCTGAACGCCTGGGGTCGACATCTGCTCGTTCCACCTTTATCAGCAGTGTAAAAGGCAAGGGGTAATGTTCTCCCCACATTGCTGATTTGCAACAACTGGTGCGTCTTGTGGCGCACCTTTTTTTCGCCCTCGTTTTAGCATTCGATGCGAATTGTTACGTTTCTGTTGCGTAACAGATCACTTAACTGCGTTTCTTCCTTCTGTAATCGCTTTTCTGCGATACAATGACTTTCAGTTATGAAACGGAGAGTCAGCATGTCACACCCCGCGTTAACGCAACTGCGTGCGCTGCGCTATTTTGAAGCGCTCCCTGCGCTGGATGCAGAACAGCTCGACTGGCTGTTACTGGAAGATTCCATGACAAAACGTTTTGAGCAGCAGGGAAAACGGGTCACGGTGACGCTGATAAGAGAAGGCTTTGTCGGGCAACAAGAGGTAGCGGACGAACTGGCGTTGCTGCCGCAAGAGTCCCGCTACTGGCTGCGTGAAATCCTGTTATGCGCCGATGACGAACCCTGGCTTGCCGGACGCACAGTGGTGCCTGAATCCACCCTCAGCGGCCCGGAAATAGCCCTACAAAAATTGGGCAAAATCCCGTTAGGGCGCTATCTTTTTACATCATCGACATTAACCCGAGATTTTATTGAGATTGGTTGTGATGCCGGGCTTTGGGGGCGGCGTTCGCGCCTGCGGCTGAGCGGTAAGCCGCTGTTGCTGACCGAGCTGTTTTTACCGGCATCACCGTTGTACTAAGAGGAAAATAAAATGGAGTGGAGTCTGACGCAGAACAAGCTTCTGGCGTTTCATCGCTTAATGCGGACGGATAAGCCCATTGGCGCCTTACTGCTGCTCTGGCCGACGCTATGGGCGTTATGGGTCGCGACCCCTGGCGTGCCTCCATTGTGGATTCTGGCAGTCTTCGTTGCGGGCGTCTGGCTGATGCGCGCCGCCGGGTGCGTGGTAAACGACTATGCCGATCGCAAATTTGACGGCCACGTGAAGCGCACGGCGAACCGTCCGTTACCCAGCGGCGCGGTGACTGAAAAAGAGGCCCGGACGCTGTTTGTCGTGCTGGTGATGCTCGCCTTCCTGCTGGTGTTGACGCTCAACACCATGACTATTTTACTTTCCGTTGCCGCGCTGGCGCTTGCCTGGGTGTACCCGTTTATGAAGCGCTACACCCATTTGCCGCAGGTGGTGTTGGGGGCGGCGTTTGGCTGGTCGATTCCGATGGCCTTTGCCGCAGTGAGCGAATCGGTGCCGCTGAGCTGCTGGTTAATGTTCCTGGCTAACATACTTTGGGCGGTGGCCTACGACACACAGTATGCGATGGTTGACCGTGACGATGACCTGAAGATCGGTATTAAGTCGACCGCTATTCTGTTTGGTAAAAACGACAAGCTGATCATCGGTATTTTGCAGGTCGCGGTGCTGGTATTGATGGCGCTGATTGGCTGGCTGAACGGACTGGGGATAGGATTTTACGGGGCGATTGTGGTCGCTGGCGCGCTGTTCGCGTATCAGCAGAAGCTGATTGCTCACCGCGAACGTGAAGCCTGCTTCAAAGCGTTTATGAACAATAACTATGTCGGACTGGTGCTGTTTATCGGGCTGGCGATGAGCTACTGGCATTTATAAACAATAAACCGGTCATTCGACCGGTTTTTTTATACGTTACTCGCTTTGCGTCGCGCTCTCGATAGTGAGGCGCACATCCGAGGTAATCAACTCCGCCAGCATCTGGTACACCTTCATGGTTTCGCCAGGTTCTGCATCGCCGGTATCGCTGATATAGCCTTCGTCACGTAAAGTAAGCACTAACGAACTGAACACTGCCTTGTCGAAAAACTCCGGCGCGTTGATGCCGTGCAGAACCGACAAACGCTGCGCCACGGTCCGGCTCTCTTTTTCCAGCGTACCGCGGTTGATTGACGGGTTCGCGCTCAGAAGCCAGAAGGTAATGGCGTAACGTTGCAACGTTTCGCGTGCGCCTGCCGCCAGCAGTTGCAGCGTGCGGGAACGCGCAGGATGAATATGCAGCTCGTCGTTTTGTACGGTAATCAGCCCCTGACGCTGCATTTCTGTCGCCAGCGCGTCAATGACCCCAGCCAGCTCATCGCGCTCCCAGCGCAGGAACAGCTCGGCTTTCAGCATTGGGTAAAGGACATCCACGTGCTGCAGCAACGCGTCGCGGGAGATTCGGCGGTGCTGGGTAATGATCGCCGCCATCAGCGACGGCAGAACCAGCATATGGGCAATGTTGTTGCGATAATAGGTCATCAGTACCGCCTGCTCGCGCGGCAGAATGATGATATCGCCAATGGTATCCTTTTCGACTTCAAACTTATTCATCTGCAACGCGTGATCGATCAGTTCACTGGCGCTGGCCGACGGGACCGTTGAGTCAGAGGAGTACGGCACATTGCGCATCAGATCCAGATAACAGTTGAGCTGCTCGGTCAACTGCTCGCGGGTGAGCGAACGCTGACGTGACGCCAACAGTGCGGTGCAGCACAGGTTCATGGCGTTCGCCGCCCCTGCGTTGTTAATGCGCACCATCAGTTCAGAAGCAATACCGTTAACCGTCGGCGTCAGCCAGGCCGGACGCACCGCTTCAATAGGGTCGATAGACTCGCGCCAGTCGGGAACGTGGTGGTTGAGGTACGTCATCAGCGGCATCGGTTCGCCGAAGTTAACGTAGCCCTGACCGAGATTACGCAGTTTGCTCAGGCCACGCAGCATCTGCGGCAGGCTCTCTTTCTCTTTCGTCGCCCCGCGCAGCTCTTTGGCGTAAGTGCCCACTTCCATGACGTGCTCGTAGCCGATGTAAATCGGGACTAACGTAATCGGACGGGTACCGCCGCGCAGCATCGCCTGGATGGTCATCGACAGGGTGCCGGTTTTCGGATCCAGTAAACGGCCAGTACGGGAACGCCCGCCTTCGACAAAGTATTCAACGGAATAGCCGCGGCTGAACAGTTCGCCGAGATACTCGCGGAACACCGTCGAATAGAGCTTATTGCCTTTAAAAGTGCGGCGGATAAAGAACGCGCCCAGGCGACGGAAAATCGGTCCCGCAGGCCAGAAGTTCAGGTTGATACCGGCAGCGATATGCGGCGGCACCAGCCCCTGATGGTAAAGAACATACGAGAGCAGCAGATAGTCCATATGGCTGCGGTGGCACGGCACATAGACGATTTCGTGCCCGTCGTGGGCCAACTGGCGCACGCGCTCGGCGTTATGGACGTTAATCCCCTGATACAGCCGGTTCCAGGTAAAGCCCAGAATGCGGTCGGTCAGGCGAATCATCTCGTAAGAAAAGTTCGCAGCGATCTCTTCCATCAGCGCAATGGCGTTTTGCTGCGCTTTTTCGTGGGAGATCTTCTTGCTACGCGCCTCGTCTTCTACCGCCCGGGCAATGGCTTTCGAGGCCAACAGTTTGTTAAACAGATCCTGTCGCGCCGGCAGACGCGGACCGACCGCCGCCAGACGCTGACGGGCGAAGTGCATACGCGCCACGCGCGCTAGTTTCTGTGCGATGGTTTTGTCGGTGCCGTGTTCGTCGGCCATGCGGCGCAGCGACACGGACGGCGAGAAACGCACAAAGCTGTCGCGCCCCAGCCAGGAGACGGCAAAGAATTTCTGAATGCCGTTAAGCATACGTAGCGGCGGATTCACTTCGCCTTTTTCACGTCCAGGCGAGCGGCCAAACATCACCGAGACCGGCACCATTTGCACATCCAGGTCTGGATTACTGCGATGCAGGTCGAGATAGTTATGGAACAGCTTGATAGATTCTTCTTTCGGCGTGTAATACGTAAAGACACGCGGTCCGCCATGAATAAAGACATAGCGCGGCAGCAGCGTGCCGTCGATCTCCAGCGGCTCTAACGGGTCGGGAAGATCGTGCGCCAGACACTGCGCACGCAGTGTGAGTAAGTCCGCTTTGGAGTTATACGGCAAAACGTACATAATTGGGCGAGAGGTATCGAGTCCCAGTTCCGGGGCAGGATCCGCCGGAATAGACTTGCTTTTTACCAGTACGCTTAATGGTAAATTCAGTAATTTATAGTAAATTCGTGGCCAGCCGGACATAAACGATGTAAAGCCTCTGGTTAATAATGCAAATGCGCTGCAAGGATATCAGAAAGTCATGTGAATTTCTGTTGTATACGGTCATACTTCGCGCCGCGTTGCCCGCACTCAGATTATACGCGCTAACAAAGCATTGTCATTGACGCCAATAATGCAAAAAGGTTCTTTTAATGGCTAACAATACCACTGGATTCACCCGAATTATTAAAGCAGCCGGTTACTCCTGGAAGGGGTTTCGCGCAGCATGGGTCAACGAGGCGGCGTTCCGTCAGGAAAGCATTGCGGTGTTGGCAGGCGTGGCCATCGCCTGTTGGCTGGATGTCGATGCTATTACCCGCGTTCTGCTGATTGGCTCGGTGCTGTTGGTCATGATTGTTGAAATTTTAAACAGCGCAATTGAAGCCGTCGTCGACCGTATTGGATCCGAATATCACGAGCTGTCAGGACGGGCGAAGGACATGGGATCGGCGGCAGTGCTGCTTTCCATTATTGTCGCGATGATCACCTGGGGCATTCTGCTGTGGGCCCATTTTCACTAACAACATACGCGCTCCGTTCCATAACCGCATAAAACTGCGGATCATTGTGCAGTTTGTGGTTCCAAAATCACCTTTAGCTGTATATACTCACAGCATAACTGTATATACACCCAGGGGGCGGAATGAAAGCGTTAACGGCCAGGCAGCAAGAGGTGTTTGATCTTATTCGGGATCACATCAGCCAGACAGGTATGCCGCCGACGCGTGCGGAAATCGCGCAGCGTTTGGGGTTCCGTTCCCCAAACGCCGCTGAAGAACACCTGAAAGCGCTGGCGCGCAAAGGGGTGATTGAAATCGTTTCCGGCGCGTCCCGCGGCATTCGACTGCTGCAGGAAGAAGAGGATGGCTTACCGCTGGTCGGTCGCGTTGCGGCAGGCGAGCCGCTGCTGGCGCAGCAGCACATTGAAGGCCATTACCAGGTCGATCCGTCACTGTTTAAACCGAATGCCGACTTCCTGCTGCGCGTCAGTGGTATGTCGATGAAAGACATCGGCATTATGGACGGCGATCTGCTGGCGGTACACAAAACGCAGGATGTACGTAACGGTCAGGTGGTCGTGGCGCGCATTGATGACGAAGTAACGGTAAAACGCCTGAAAAAACAGGGCAACAAAGTCGAGCTTCTGCCAGAAAACAGCGAATTTACACCGATCGTCGTGGATCTGCGTGAACAAAGCTTCACGATTGAAGGGCTGGCCGTCGGCGTCATCCGCAACGGTGAATGGCTGTAATTTCATTTAGCCGGATATAAAAGCGTACGCGCCGTTATCCGGCGCCAGGCCTGGCAGCGCTGTGCTTATCAGGCCTGTATAATTTTAAATCTACGATCACTGCTCCTCAGGCTTCTTCTCATGCCGTTCTTTGCATCTGCTGATAAAGCGCTCTGGCGTCTTGCCTTACCCATGATTTTCTCCAACATCACTGTGCCGCTGCTTGGGCTGGTGGATACCGCGGTGATAGGCCACCTTGACAGTCCTGTTTACCTCGGCGGGGTGGCGGTTGGGGCGACGGCTACCAGTTTTCTGTTCATGCTGCTGCTCTTTTTACGAATGAGCACTACCGGGCTTACGGCGCAGGCGTTTGGAGCGAAGAACCCACAGGCGCTGGCGCGCGCGTTAGTACAGCCATTGTTGCTGGCGCTGGGCGCTGGCCTGCTCATTGCGCTCTGCCGAACGCCGCTGATCGATCTGGCGCTGCATATCGTCGGCGGTAGCGAAGCGGTGCTGGCGCAGGCAAGACGCTTCCTGGAAATCCGCTGGCTTAGCGCGCCCGCCTCGCTGGCCAATCTGGTCCTGCTGGGCTGGCTGCTCGGTGTGCAGTATGCGCGGGCGCCGGTGATTCTGCTGATTGTCGGTAACATCCTCAACATTATCCTCGACCTGTGGCTGGTGATGGGTCTGCATATGAACGTGCAGGGCGCTGCGCTGGCCACGGTGATAGCTGAATACGCCACGCTATTGCTGGGAATGCTGATGGTGCGCAAGGTGCTGCATCTGCGCGGCGTTTCGATGGCGATGCTAAAGCAGGCCTGGCGCGGGAATATTCGTCGCCTGCTGGCGCTTAATCGCGACATTATGCTGCGTTCGCTGCTGCTCCAGCTCTGCTTTGGCGCCATTACTGTTCTTGGCGCAAGGCTCGGCGGCGACATCATTGCCGTGAACGCAGTGCTCATGACGCTGCTTACCTTTACCGCCTATGCGTTGGACGGCTTTGCCTACGCTGTTGAGGCACATTCCGGCCAGGCGTATGGCGCGCGGGACGGTAGTCAATTGCTGGAGGTCTGGCGGGCGGCGTGTCGTCAGTCAGGCATCGTAGCACTGCTGTTTTCTTTGACCTACCTGTTGGTGGGGGAGCAGATAATCGCGCTGCTGACCTCACTGCCGCAGTTGCAACAGTTAGCCGATCGTTATCTGTTCTGGCAGGTGATCCTGCCGTTGGTCGGCGTCTGGTGCTACTTGCTGGATGGCATGTTTATTGGCGCGACCCGCGCTGCGGAAATGCGTAACAGTATGGCGGTGGCGGCGACGGGTTTTGCGTTAACGCTGCTGGCGCTACCGGCATTGGGGAATCACGGTTTGTGGTTGGCGCTGGCGGTTTTCCTGGCGCTGCGCGGACTTTCGTTAGCATGGATTTGGCGGCGGCACTGGCGTAACGGTACCTGGTTTTCGGTAACGTGACGGTTAAATATTCTGAATACTCAACCGAACCCAGAATCCCTGACTACACTTAATATCACGTCCAGCAAGAAACGTAGCAACGTTGGATGACGTAGACTCGCTATTCACAGCCTAACGAAGAGGACTTTATGATGAATAAAGACGAAGCCGGTGGTAACTGGAAACAATTCAAAGGTAAGGTGAAAGAGCAATGGGGCAAATTAACCGACGATGACATGACGGTTATCGAAGGTAAGCGCGATCAGCTGGTAGGTAAAATCCAGGAACGTTATGGCTACCAGAAAGATCAGGCGGAAAAAGAGGTGGGTGACTGGGAAACCCGCAACGACTACCGCTGGTAAACCCTCCTGCCCAAAAGTACAAGGACGTACTGCCCTTTATTTGCTTACAGTGAGCGGCGCGCCTTGCCGCTCGCGCCATTAACGGGGTTTTTTCTTGACCTGAATAGAATGGTCATGTTGGCAATCGCCGGGATGACGACAGGCTTCAACCTCCACGCACGCTGAACATAACCCATGCGCTTCAATCACGTTATGACGCAGGGCAAAACCCATTTTTGCCGCCAGCGTATGCATAATATCTTCCACCCCTTCCGCACACTCTTCCTTCACCGCGCCGCAGCGATCGCAGATAAACATGGCTGAGGTATGCGTCGGCTGATCGAAAAGATAACAAAGTACGTAGCTGTTTGTGGATTCCACCTTATGCACAAACCCTTGCTCTAGCAGAAAATCCAGCGCCCGGTAAACCGTCGGCGGTTTGGCCTGTGGCTCTGATTCCCGCAGCAGATCGAGCAGATCGTAAGCGCTAATCGCCCCGTCCTGCAGGCTCATCAGGCGTAACACTTCGAGGCGCTGCGGGGTCAGTCGCACATTGCGTTGCGCGCACAATTTTTCAGCTTGCGCCAGCAGCTCTTGCGTTGTGGTCTTTTCCATTGGGCACCTCGGTTAGCGTGGGGTGATAAACCCTCACTTTATCATGTTCTGCAGGAAACGCCGAGATCCTGCCAGTGACGATATATCGTCTGCGAATCTTTCCGCGCTTAATAAAGTCTTCTATACATATTGAGGCGTATCACAAAAAGAGAACGCTTCAGCCCCATTCTGCATGAAGCGAATAGCACCATTTTTATTCTTTTCTCACAGCAATAGTTCTCCTCTGCTGCGTTGATACTGGCAGAGGCGTTATTTCACCTGCTAATAAAAATGGGTTTACTGTGAATAAAAATTTTAACTTTTCGGTGGTGGCGATCGCGGTTTCGTTTTGGGTATCACACCAGGCGAACGCGGCAAATACCTGGGCGGAAGCGCGTAACGATGCAATGGGCGGGACGGGCGTGGCTTCGGCACATTATGGCAGTGGGGTTCTCATCAACCCGGCTTTGCTGGCGAAGGCTAAACCTGAGGACAGCATTACCGTCATCCTTCCTGCGGTTGGGGCGCAAATTACCGACGAGGATAACTTGCAGGATGAGATTGATGAAATCAGCGACAAAATCGACTACTACGATGACGTCGTCGATAACCTGACGCCAGCCGAGGTTCTGCTGAACCCTCGCGGCGTGTTAAACCAGTTTCAGGGGGCGGCGCGCGATCTTGCCGATGAGCTGGAGTACCTGAAAGGGAAGACGGCGCATGCTAACGCCGGGGCCGGACTGGCGGTCAGTATTCCCAACGAGGTATTATCCGTTGCGTTTGTGGCGAAAGGCTATGCGCATGGCCGTGTAAGCGCGTCAATCGATCAAGGCGATATTGATTATCTTCGCAGAATCGAGGGTAGCGATGCCTATGCGTTAGTTGAAGCGGGCAGGGCGGCGCTGCAGGGCTCTGATGAAATCACCAAACACCTTAACTCCACGGCATCCGGCCGGGCGGCGATCGTCTCCGATTACGGTATCGCGGTGGCGCGTCAGTTTGCCTTAGGCGACGTGCCGCTTTCTATTGGCGTCACGCCGAAACTGCAAAAAACCTGGCTCTATAATTACACGACCTCGATCTATAACTACGATAGCAGCGACTGGAACAGCAGCCGATACCGCAACGATGACACCGGCTTTAACGTCGATGCCGGGATTGCGGCGGACTTTGGCGAAAACTGGACGCTGGGCGTCAGCGGGCAAAACCTTATCTCGCGCGATATCGACACCAAATCAATTTACATCACCAACGGCCTGACCGGCGAAACGCGTAATTATCAGGATACCTATCAGATTCGCCCGCTGGTCACCGCGGGTGTCGCCTGGCATAACGACGTAGTGACGCTGACAGCGGATGGCGATCTAACCGAAACGAAAGGTTTTAAGAGCGAAGATGATTCCCAGTATGTAGGCGTCGGCGCAGAGGTTCGTCCGCTGAACTGGCTGGCCGTTCGGGCAGGCTACCGTGCTGATGTGAAGGCGAACGACAGCAATGTCTTTACCGGCGGCGTTGGGTTTTCTCCGTTCAACCGCGTTCATGTGGATCTGATGGGTCTGTATGGTGAAGACGAAACCTGGGGGGCAGGCGCGCAGCTCAGCATGACGTTCTGAGGCAGCACCGGAGACGTTACGTCTCCGGTTTACCTTTGTGCTATAGTAGCGCCCCTTGTTCACCAGACGCTCAAAAAATCGCCATGTCACCAGAATTACACGCTGCCTTTCCCGCACACCGTTTCTCCATCGCACCGATGCTCGACTGGACGGACAGACATTGCCGCTATTTCTTGCGGCTGCTGTCTCGCCAGACGCTGCTCTATACCGAGATGGTCACAACAGGCGCCATTATTCATGGCAAAGGCGATTACCTGGCGTACAGCGATGAGGAGCATCCGGTGGCACTGCAACTGGGGGGAAGCGATCCGGCTCAGCTTGCGCAGTGTGCAAAACTTGCGGAGGCTCGCGGCTATGACGAGATCAACCTTAACGTTGGCTGCCCGTCGGATCGCGTGCAGAACGGTATGTTTGGCGCATGCCTGATGGGACAGGCGCAACGGGTAGCCGATTGCGTGAAGGCGATGCGTGATGCGGTGTCGATTCCGGTGACCGTTAAAACGCGCATCGGTATTGACGACCAGGACAGCTATGAATTTCTCTGTGACTTCATGAATACCGTTTCAGGCAACGGTGAATGCGACATGTTCATCATTCATGCCCGAAAAGCCTGGCTTTCCGGATTAAGCCCGAAAGAGAACCGCGAAATTCCGCCGCTGGATTACCCACGGGTTTATCAGCTCAAACGGGATTTTCCGCATCTCACCCTGTCGATTAACGGCGGTATTACGTCACTGGAACAGGCGAAAGCGCACCTTGCCCATATGGATGGCGTTATGGTCGGGCGCGAAGCGTACCAGAATCCGGGAATTCTGGCCTCGGTTGACCGGGAGATTTTCGGCGTTGACACGGCGGATGCCGATCCGGTGGCCGTGGTACGGGCGATGTATCCGTATATTGAGCGGGAACTGCGCCAGGGGACCTATTTAGGCCATATCACCCGCCATATGCTCGGCCTGTTCCAGGGCATTCCGGGCGCGCGTCAGTGGCGTCGTTACCTGAGCGAAAATGCCCATAAAGCCGGTGCGGATATCAACGTGCTTGAGCATGCATTAAAACTGGTCGCTGATAAGCGTTAAAATTTCACCATTAGTTAGTCAATTTCACCACGCCCTGCGCATTGCCGCGGGGCGTTTTGTTTATATATCAACGAATTAATGTTGGCACGCATTTTGTAAAGCATTGAGCAGAATTTCATTATGGGAGAGCGTCATGCTGGAACTACTTTTTGTGCTTGGCTTTTTTATCATGCTGATGGTCACTGGCGTTTCGCTGTTGGGCATCCTGGCTGCGCTGGTGGTGGCAACCGCGGTGATGTTCCTGGGCGGAATGTTTGCTTTGATGATCAAACTGTTGCCATGGCTGCTGTTGGCGGTTGCTGTGGTATGGGTTATCAAGGCGATCAAATCGCCGAAAGTGCCGCAATATCGTCGCAATAACCGCTGGCGTTACTAGGGTATTGTGGGGTTCGTCACAACCTGCAATTTTGCCTTTAGAACCAAATAGGAATTGATAATCAAATCTGTCACTATTGCGCGTCTAACGGATTCATCGTGCTGTACCCTACATACAGCCGAACTAAAAAAAGAAAGGGCTTCCCAGGTGGAAGCCCTAATTCTTTCAGCAGATCCCGGCTTAAGGAATCAGCAAGCTGGACCCTTGCGTGGCCCTGCTTTCCAGCATTTCATGCGCGCGTTGCGCATCCTGCAGGGCAAACTTCTGGCTATCCGCCACATCAACTTTGATCACGCCGCTGGCGATTAGCGAGAACAGTTCGTTGCTGGCTTCAGTCAGCTCATCGCGATTGGTGACGTAGCCCTGCAGAGAAGGGCGCGTGACGTACAGGGAACCCTTCTGATTCAGGATCCCCAGGTTCACGCCGGTCACCGGGCCGGACGCGTTACCGAAGCTGACCATCAGGCCGCGACGCTGCAGACAGTCCAGCGAGGACTCCCAGGTGTCTTTCCCCACCGAGTCGTACACTACGCAGACCTTTTTCCCGCCGGTGATCTCTTTGACCCGCTCTACGAGATTTTCTTCGCGATAGTTAATCACCTGCCACGCGCCTGCATCCCGCGCCCGCTGCGCTTTTTGCGCGCTGCTCACGGTACCGATAAGTTTTGCGCCCAGCGCTTTCGCCCACTGGCAGGCAATCAAACCCACGCCGCCTGCCGCCGCATGGAACAGGAACGGTTCATCGGGTTTGATTTCATAGGTTTTACGCAACAGGTAAAAGACAGTCAGCCCTTTCAAAAACGAGGCAGCGGCCTGCTCGAAAGAGATCGCGTCGGGTAAAATCGCCGCCTTATCGGCCACGACGTTATGCACTGAACTGTAGGCGCCGAGCGCAGATTGCGCATACACGACGCGATCGCCCGCTTTGATGTGCGTTACGCCGCTGCCCACTTTGCTCACTACGCCCGCTGCTTCGGTACCCAGCCCGCTGGGCAGCGCTGGCGGCGGATAAAGCCCGCTGCGGATGTAGGTATCGATGTAGTTAATGCCAATCGCTTTGTTTTCGACCTGGATTTCGTTCTCCGCCGGATCTGCCGGGGTGAACGCCACGGCCTGAAGCACTTCAGGGCCACCATGCTTGTGAAATTCAATACGTGTTGCCATGCTTCCTCCAAAAGAAATGTGGTAATCTTTCGACCCAATCATTATTTCGGTAACTCCATTCACTATGGCAGGAAATAAACCCTTCAACAAACAACAGACTGATGTCCGGGAGCGCGACCCGCAGGTTGCCGGGCTGAAAGTGCCGCCGCACTCGATTGAAGCGGAACAGTCGGTGTTGGGCGGTTTAATGCTGGATAACGAGCGCTGGGACGACGTTGCCGAACGTGTGGTAGCGGATGATTTCTACACCCGTCCGCACCGTCACATCTTTACTGAAATGGGTCGCCTGCAGGAAGGCGGCAGCCCTATCGACCTGATTACGCTCGCGGAATCGCTGGAGCGCCAGGGACAGCTGGACAGCGTTGGCGGATTCGCCTATCTGGCGGAACTGTCAAAAAATACGCCAAGCGCGGCGAATATCAGCGCTTATGCCGACATTGTCCGCGAACGGGCCGTTGTCCGTGAAATGATTTCGGTGGCAAATGAAATCGCCGAAGCCGGGTTTGATCCGCAGGGGCGCACCAGCGAAGACCTGCTCGATCTCGCCGAATCCCGCGTGTTCAAAATCGCCGAAAGCCGCGCCAATAAAGACGAAGGTCCGAAAAATATTGCCGATGTGCTCGACGCTACCGTCGCGCGTATCGAACAGCTATTCCAGCAGCCGCACGATGGTGTGACCGGCGTGAACACCGGCTATGACGACCTCAATAAAAAGACCGCCGGTTTACAGCCCTCGGATCTAATTATCGTCGCCGCGCGTCCGTCGATGGGGAAAACGACCTTTGCGATGAACCTCGTTGAAAACGCGGCGATGTTGCAGGACAAGCCGGTGCTTATCTTCAGTCTGGAAATGCCCTCGGAACAGATCATGATGCGTTCTCTGGCGTCGCTGTCCCGCGTCGATCAAACCCGCATCCGTACCGGTCAGCTCGACGACGAGGATTGGGCGCGTATTTCCGGTACGATGGGCATTCTGCTGGAAAAACGCAATATCTATATTGATGATTCATCCGGCCTGACGCCGACGGAAGTGCGCTCCCGCGCGCGCCGTATTGCCCGCGAACATGGCGGCATCGGGCTTATTATGATCGACTATCTTCAGCTGATGCGCGTACCGTCGCTTTCCGACAACCGTACCCTGGAGATCGCCGAAATCTCCCGCTCGCTGAAAGCGCTGGCGAAAGAACTGCATGTGCCGGTAGTGGCGCTGTCGCAGCTTAACCGCTCCCTGGAACAACGTGCCGACAAGCGTCCGGTCAACTCCGACCTGCGTGAGTCCGGCTCTATCGAGCAGGACGCCGACCTGATTATGTTTATCTACCGTGATGAGGTTTATCACGAGAACAGTGACCTGAAAGGCATCGCGGAAATCATTATTGGTAAGCAGCGTAACGGCCCCATCGGCACGGTGCGTCTGACATTCAACGGGCAATGGTCGCGCTTTGATAATTATGCCGGGCCACAATACGACGACGAATAAATAATTTGGCTATTTTATTTGCGATTTTGGGATTGGGCTGTGCTCGCCATCCTCACGTACTTCAGTACGCTCCGGTGGCTGCGCGCTGGCCGTACCCAAACTCGCTGCAACAATAACGCCAAATTTGAGACAAATAATTTAAGGAACTCAAATGCAAGCGGCAACCGTCATGATTAATCGCCGCGCTCTGCGACACAATCTGCAACGTCTGCGTCAACTGGCGCCTGCCAGCAAGCTGGTTGCGGTGGTGAAAGCGAACGCCTACGGACACGGTCTGTTAGAGACCGCGCGAACGCTCCCCGATGCTGACGCTTTTGGCGTCGCGCGACTCGAAGAGGCGTTGCGCCTGCGCGCGGGAGGGATCACCCAGCCTATCCTGCTGCTGGAAGGCTTTTTTGAGGCGTCTGATCTACCCACTATCTCCGTACAGCATCTGCATACGGCGGTACATAACGAAGAACAACTGGTTGCGCTGGAAGCGGCGGAACTGGATGCGCCAGTAAGCGTGTGGATGAAGCTCGACACCGGTATGCACCGTCTGGGCGTGCTGCCGGAGCAGGCAGACGCGTTTTATCAGAGTCTGACCCGATGCAAAAATGTGCGTCAGCCGGTCAATATCGTCAGCCATTTCGCCCGTGCCGATGAACCGGAATGTGGTGCGACGGAAAAGCAGCTCGCGATTTTCAACACCTTCTGCGCGGGAAAGCCTGGGCAGCGCTCCATTGCCGCGTCCGGCGGGATCCTGCTATGGCCACAGTCGCATTTTGACTGGGTGCGCCCGGGGATCATCCTTTATGGCGTTTCGCCGTTGGAAAACCACTCTACCGGCGCGGACTTCGGCTGCCAGCCGGTGATGTCCCTGACCTCCAGCCTGATAGCTGTGCGTGAGCACAAAGCCGGGGAACCGGTAGGCTACGGAGGAACGTGGCGAAGCGAGCGAGACACGCGGCTTGGCGTTGTCGCGATGGGCTATGGCGACGGCTATCCGCGCGCGGCGCCGACCGGCACCCCGGTGCTGGTGAACGGTCGTGAAGTGCCGATTGTGGGACGCGTGGCGATGGACATGATCTGCGTAGATCTCGGCCCGCAGGCGCAGGACAATGCAGGCGATCCGGTGATTCTTTGGGGCGAAGGGCTGCCCGTCGAACGCATCGCTGAAATAACGAAAGTAAGTGCTTACGAACTTATCACGCGCCTGACATCACGGGTGGCGATGAAGTATATCGATTAAGCGTACGGCTCTCCGGCCTGGGTTGATCTCACTGCAGGCCGGAGTCGTTGTCGCCATCCGGCAAAGCGCGGCATATTCTCTGCAACATCCTCTCGATCTTCACGGTTATCCGGTTTATTGTGTCTTAACCCCTGCCTGTAAACCTGGAGAACCATCGCGTGTTTCAAAAAGTTGACGCCTATGCTGGCGACCCGATTCTTTCGCTCATGGAGCGGTTTAAAGACGACCCGCGCAGTGACAAAGTGAACCTGAGTATCGGCCTGTATTACAACGAAGACGGGATCATTCCACAGCTCAACGCGGTAGCCGAAGCGGAAGCACGCCTGAATGCGCAACCGCATGGCGCCTCGCTTTATCTGCCAATGGAAGGTCTGAACAGCTATCGCCACGCCATTGCGCCACTGCTGTTTGGCGTCGATCATCCGGTTCTCCAGCAGCAGCGTGTCGCCACGATCCAGACGCTGGGCGGCTCCGGGGCGCTGAAGGTTGGCGCGGATTTTCTCAAGCGCTATTTCCCGGATTCCGGCGTGTGGGTCAGCGACCCGACCTGGGAAAATCATATCGCCATATTTGAAGGGGCTGGATTCGAAGTAAGTACTTACCCCTGGTATGACGACGCCACTAACGGCGTGCGTTTTGACGACCTGTTGGCTACCCTGAAAACGCTGCCCGCACGTAGCATCGTGCTGTTGCATCCTTGCTGTCATAACCCCACCGGGGCGGATTTAAGCCATGCCCAGTGGGACGAAGTCACCGAAATCCTGAAAGCGCGCGATCTGATCCCGTTCCTCGACATCGCCTACCAGGGGTTTGGCGCAGGGATGGACGATGACGCCTGGGCGATTCGCGCTATTGCCAGCGCCGGATTGCCCGCGCTGGTCAGCAACTCTTTTTCTAAAATTTTCTCTCTCTACGGCGAGCGCGTCGGCGGTCTTTCCGTGATCTGCGACGATGCAGAAGCCGCCGGGCGCGTACTGGGACAGCTTAAAGCCACCGTACGGCGTAACTACTCCAGCCCGCCAAACTTTGGCGCGCAACTGGTTGCGACAGTGCTGGGCGATGAGACGCTGAAAGCGAACTGGCTGGCGGAAGTGGAAACGATGCGCACCCGGATTCTGGCGATGCGTCAGGAACTGGTGAACGTGCTGACGGCGACCATTCCTGGGCGAAACTTTGACTATCTGCTAAAACAGCGCGGCATGTTCAGCTATACCGGCTTGAGCGCCGCCCAGGTGGATCGCCTGCGCGACGAGTTCGGCGTTTACCTTATCGCCAGCGGACGCATGTGCGTCGCCGGGCTAAACACCGGCAACGTTCAGCGCGTGGCAAAAGCCTTTGCCGCCGTTATGTAACATTTTTACGTCAGCAGGCCGGATGGCACATTGTTCATCCGGCTTATGGGCTTACTTTCTTCAGCTGTGATCATTCTCTTTTTCTATGACAAAACCGTAGAAATTTCTTCCCTTCATTTGTCGTCGGGGTTAAGGTCAGAGCGTTTTGAATAGTCGCACTAAAAATCATAACTAAATGACTTTGAAGGGAAAAATATGCGTAAGATCACACTGGCCTTCAGCGCCCTCTGTCTGCTTTTCACGTTAAATCACTCCGCCAGCGCGCTGGCATCCCCGCCGTCTCCGCTTAACCCGGGCACTAACGTTGCAAAACTCGCTGAACAAGCGCCGGTCCACTGGGTGTCGGTCGCACAGATCGAAAACAGCCTCACCGGGCGTCCGCCGATGGCGGTCGGGTTTGATATCGACGATACCGTATTATTTTCCAGCCCGGGCTTCTGGCGCGGAAAGAAAATGTACTCGCCGGACAGCGAAGCGTATCTGACGAATCCGGCATTCTGGGAAAAGATGAATAACGGCTGGGATGAGTTCAGCATTCCCAAAGAGGTGGCGCGCCAGCTGATCGCCTTGCATGTGCGTCGTGGCGACGACATTTACTTTGTCACCGGACGAAGCCAGACCAAAACCGAAACGGTATCGAAAACGCTGGCCGATGACTTTCATATTCCGGCGGCAAATATGAATCCGGTGATCTTCGCGGGCGATAAGCCGGGACAGAACACCAAAACCCAGTGGCTACAGGCGAAAAATATTCGCATCTTCTACGGCGATTCGGATAACGATATCAGCGCTGCGCGCGATATGGGTATTCGCGGCATCCGCATTTTGCGCGCGTCCAACTCGACCTATAAACCCTTGCCGCAGGCAGGAGCGTATGGCGAAGAGGTGATCGTCAATTCGGAATATTAAGAAACGCCCGGCGATTCGCTGTTTTTTTAAACAAAAATGAGCGCGTAGCTTTTACCTTTCGCTGACTTGCTGCAAACTGAATAAAGACGTTTCAACAAGGAGCAGCCTATGTGGTATCAGCAAACCCTGACTTTACACGCGAAGCCGCGCGGGTTTCATCTCGTCACGGATGAGATCCTCGGGCTTCTGGCGGATATGCCGCGCGTAGAGACCGGGCTGCTGCACCTTTTGCTGCAACATACCTCCGCTTCTCTGACGCTTAACGAGAATTGTGATCCCACCGTTCGGCACGATATGGAACGCTTCTTTCTGCAAGCCGTTCCCGATCATGGCAACTACGAACATGACTACGAAGGGCCAGACGATATGCCAGCGCATATCAAATCGTCCCTGCTTGGCGTATCGCTACTGCTGCCGGTTCATAAAGGGCGAATAAAGCTGGGTACCTGGCAGGGCATCTGGCTCGGTGAGCATCGCATCCACGGCGGTTCGCGCCAGATAATCGCGACACTACAAGGGGAATAAAGATGACTAACTCAGAGTTACTGCAATACTGCATGGCAAAACCTGGCGCAGAACAGAGCGTGCACAGCGACTGGAAAGCCACCCAGATTAAAGTTGAAGATGTGCTGTTTGCCATGGTGAAAGAGGTGGAAGAACGCCCGGCAGTATCTCTGAAAACCAGCCCCGAACTGGCGGAATTATTGCGCCAGCAGCACAGCGATGTGCGCCCGAGCCGGCATCTCAACAAAGCGCACTGGAGCACCGTATACCTTGACGGTTCGCTGCCGGACTCGCAGATTTACTATCTGGTGGATGCGTCGTATCAGCAGGCGGTGAACACGCTGCCGGAAGAAAAACGTAAGCTGCTGGTACAGTCATAAATAAAAACGCCGTTCTTCTGACAATGAACGGCGTTTTTCGTTTTACAACATCGGCTTGAGGAAGCGGGCGGTGTGGGACGCTTGACATTCCGCCACCGTTTCCGGCGTACCGGAGACGAGGATTTCCCCGCCGCCGCTCCCGCCTTCAGGACCGAGATCAACAATCCAGTCCGCGGTTTTGATTACGTCGAGGTTATGCTCAATCACCACGATGGTGTTGCCCTGATCGCGTAACTGGTGCAGTACGTCCAGCAGTTGCTGGATATCGGCAAAGTGCAGACCGGTGGTCGGCTCATCCAGAATATACAGCGTCTGGCCGGTGCCGCGCTTCGACAGTTCGCGCGCCAGCTTCACGCGCTGGGCCTCGCCGCCGGAGAGGGTGGTCGCCGACTGGCCGAGACGGATGTAGGTCAACCCCACGTCCATCAGGGTTTGCAGCTTACGCGCCAGCGCCGGTACGGCATCAAAGAACTCGCGCGCTTCTTCAATGGTCATGTCCAACACTTCATGGATGGTTTTGCCCTTGTACTTTATCTCCAGCGTCTCGCGGTTATAGCGCTTGCCTTTGCACTGGTCGCACGGGACATAAATATCCGGCAGAAAGTGCATCTCAACTTTAATGACGCCGTCGCCCTGACAGGCTTCGCAGCGCCCGCCGCGAACGTTGAAGCTAAAACGTCCCGGCGTATAGCCGCGAGAACGCGCTTCCGGCACACCGGCAAACAGTTCGCGAACCGGCGTAAACACGCCAGTATAGGTCGCCGGGTTAGAACGCGGCGTGCGCCCGATCGGGCTTTGGTCGATGTCGATAACCTTGTCAAAATGCTCCAGCCCCTGAACGTCGCGAAAGGGCGCAGGTTCGGCGATCGTCGCGCCGTTCAGCGCACGCTGGGCGATCGGGAACAGGGTATCGTTGATCAGGGTCGACTTACCGGAGCCGGACACCCCGGTAATGCAGGTGAACAGTCCCACCGGCAACGTCAACGTCACGTCTTTCAGGTTGTTACCGCGCGCGCCGGTCAGCTTCAGCACTTTTTCCGGATTCGCCGGAACGCGCTGTTTCGGCACGTCGATTTTCCGTTTGCCGCTCATGTACTGCCCGGTCAGCGATTCCGGCACCGCCATAATCGCTTCCAGCGGACCTTCGGCAACTACTTCACCGCCATGGACGCCCGCACCCGGACCGATGTCGATCACGTGGTCGGCGGCGCGAATCGCGTCTTCGTCGTGCTCCACCACAATGACCGTATTCCCGAGATTACGCAGATGAATCAGTGTGCCCAGCAGACGCTCGTTATCGCGCTGATGAAGACCGATGGACGGCTCATCAAGGACATACATGACGCCGACCAGCCCCGCGCCAATCTGGCTTGCCAGACGAATGCGCTGCGCTTCGCCGCCGGAAAGCGTTTCGGCTGAGCGGGAAAGCGTGAGGTAGTTCAGACCGACGTTCACCAGGAATTTGAGGCGATCGCCAATCTCTTTCAGTACTTTCTCGGCGATTTTCGCTCGCTGGCCGGACAGTTTGAGATTATTAAAGAAGTCCATCGCATGACCGATGCTCATATCGGAAATGGTCGGCAGCGGCGTATTTTCAACAAAGACGTGGCGCGCTTCGCGACGCAGACGTGTCCCTTCGCAGCTGGCGCACGGACGGTTGCTGATAAACTTGGCTAACTCTTCGCGTACCGCGCTGGATTCCGTCTCTTTATAACGCCGCTCCATATTGTGCAGCACGCCTTCGAACGGATGGCGACGCACCGAGGTGTCGCCGCGATCGTTCATGTATTTAAATTCAATGTTCTCTTTGCCGGAACCGTACAGCACCACTTTGTGCACGCTGGCGTCGAGGCTTCCCCACGGCGCGTCTACGTCGAACTTGTAGTGCTCCGCCAGCGATTTCAACATCTGAAAGTAGTAGAAGTTACGGCGATCCCAGCCGCGGATTGCGCCGCCAGCCAGCGACAGGTCCGGATTCTGGATCACGCGGTCCGGGTCGAAATATTGCTGTACGCCGAGGCCGTCACAGGTCGGACACGCGCCCGCCGGGTTGTTGAACGAAAACAGGCGCGGTTCCAGCTCGCGCATGCTGTAGCCGCAGATCGGGCAGGCGAAGTTCGCCGAGAAAAGCAGCTCTTCCGCTTTCGGGTCGTCCATATCGGCAACCACTGCCGTACCGCCGGAAAGTTCCAGCGCGGTTTCAAACGACTCCGCCAGACGGGTGCTGAGATCGTCACGCACTTTGAAGCGATCAATCACCACCTCAATGGTGTGTTTCTTTTGCAGTTCCAGCTTCGGCGGATCGGAGAGATCGCACACTTCACCGTCGATACGGGCACGGATATACCCCTGACTTGCCAGGTTTTCCAGCGTTTTAGTGTGCTCGCCTTTACGCTCTTTAATCACCGGCGCCAGCAGCATCAGGCGCTTGCCTTCCGGCTGTGAGAGCACGTTGTCGACCATCTGACTCACCGTCTGCGCCGCCAGCGGCACGTCGTGATCCGGACAGCGCGGTTCGCCGACGCGGGCGAACAGCAGACGCAGGTAGTCGTGGATCTCAGTAATGGTGCCGACCGTGGAACGCGGGTTATGTGACGTCGATTTTTGTTCAATTGAGATAGCCGGAGACAGCCCCTCAATGTGATCGACATCCGGCTTTTCCATTAGCGACAGAAACTGACGCGCATAGGCGGAAAGGGATTCTACGTAACGACGCTGCCCTTCGGCATACAGCGTGTCGAAAGCAAGCGAGGATTTGCCAGACCCCGAAAGCCCGGTCACGACAATCAGTTTGTCGCGAGGGATAACGAGGTTGATGTTTTTGAGATTATGGGTGCGGGCGCCCCGAACTTCGATCTTATCCATTCACCTTTCCCGGATTAAACGCTTTTTGCCCGGCTGCATGCATGGTGCGACCGGCGATCACAAACGGTTAATTATGACACAATATAACCTGAATGGATATACAGTATTGGAATGCAAAACGCAGTGTAGTGTGTAACAATGTCCGGCTAAGGTTGTTTCGCGGAATCAGCGTCACAACGTGGTAAAACCGCCATTGGTAATGCTACAATCGCGCGTTTACACTTATTAAGAAACGTTTTTCAGGAGACTCGATCATGGCCAGCAGAGGCGTAAATAAGGTTATTCTCGTGGGTAATCTGGGCCAGGACCCGGAAGTACGCTACATGCCGAATGGTGGCGCAGTTGCCAACATTACGCTGGCTACTTCCGAATCCTGGCGTGATAAACAGACCGGTGAAATGAAAGAGCAGACTGAATGGCACCGTGTGGTGCTGTTCGGTAAGTTGGCGGAAGTGGCCAGCGAATATCTGCGTAAAGGCTCTCAGGTATACATCGAAGGTCAACTGCGTACCCGTAAATGGACCGATCAGTCCGGTCAGGACAAATACACCACGGAAGTTGTGGTTAACGTGGGCGGCACCATGCAAATGCTGGGTGGCCGTCAGGGCGGCGGCGCGCCGGCAGGCGGTCAGCAGCAGCAGGGCGGTTGGGGTCAGCCGCAGCAGCCTCAGGGCGGCAACCAGTTCAGCGGCGGCGCACAGTCTCGTCCGCAGCAGCAGTCTGCACCGGCACCGTCTAACGAACCGCCAATGGACTTTGACGACGACATTCCGTTCTAAGCGTGCCATCAGGCATTCCAGCGTAAAGGCCTCCGAAAATGGAGGCCTTTACGTTATTCTGATTACGCCGTCCGGCGGAATTTGCGGGTCAGCGGTTTCTCGATTTCAACAATCAGGAACAGCGCGACGCCAATGGCCAACGTGATACCCCAGTAGCGCAGCGGCAGTGCTTCGGTACCAAACATCATTTGCAGGAAAGGCACATAGATAATAGCCAGCTGTAGCAGAAGCAGAATGCCGCTCACCAGCCAGATGCCTTTGTTCATCAGTAACCCACGCCCCAGCGAGAAACCGTCCGATACGCGGCAGTTCAGCATATAGACCCACTGCGCCGTGACCAGCGTCTGCAGCAGTACGGTTCGAATAAACTCCGGGCTATGGCCGCGCGGCTGAAGCCAGGCTTCCAGCATAAAGGCGCTGGCGGCAATCAGCGTGCCGACAAAGCCGACGCGCCAGATAGCAAAACCATCCATCACGTTTTCGTGGGGCCGGCGTGGCGGGCGGCGCATAATATTGCGCTCTCCGGCTTCGAACGCCAGGCCGAACGACAGCGTAGCGGACGTCGCCATGTTCATCCACAGAATCAGTACCGGCGTCAGGGGCATCAGGTTTCCGGCCAGCAGCGCGACAATAATCAACAATCCCTGCGCGAGGTTGGTTGGCATAATAAACAGGATCGTTTTCTTCAGATTGTCGTAGACGCGGCGCCCCTCCTGCACCGCGCTGGCAATGGTGGCGAAATTGTCGTCCGTCAGCACCATGTCAGCGGCCTCTTTGGTCACTTCGGTGCCTTTGATCCCCATCGCGATGCCAACGTCAGCCTGCTTAAGGGCTGGGGCATCGTTCACGCCATCGCCCGTCATGCCAACAATTTCGCCTTTATTTTGCAGCGCTTTCACCAGGCGCAGCTTATGTTCCGGACTGGTGCGGGCAAAAATATCGTACGTCACAGCGGCTTCAGCGAGCGCGGTGTCGTCCATCTGCTCCAGCTCATAGCCAGTCACCGCGTGGGCGCTGTTATGAATCCCGAGCATACCGCCAATGCTCATGGCCGTTTGCGGATGATCGCCGGTGATCATCTTGACGCGGATCCCAGCCTGCTGGCAGGCGCCGATCGCATCAATCGCTTCCGGGCGCGGTGGATCCATCATTCCGGCAATGCCGAGGAAGATCAGCCCATCGCTCAGGCAGTCATGCGTTAGCGTACCGGCATCGGCACGCGTGGGTTTCCAGGCGGCGGCGACCATGCGCAGCCCCTCTTTGGCATAGCGGGCGATTTCTGCTTCCCAGTGTGCCTGAGTAAAAGCTTCTGTTCCGGTGGCGGTTTGCTGCTGCTGACAGAGTTTAAACAGAACGTCCGGCGCGCCGGTCACCAGCACGCGCTCGTCCTGGCCGATACGGAAATGGGTCGCCATATATTTGTACTGCGAGTCGAACGGAATCTTGCTGCGCAGTTCTGTATCGATGGCGGGCAGGTTCGCTTTTGCGGCCAACACTTTTAGCGCGCCCTCGGTTGGCCCGCCGGTAATGCCCCAGTGCCCCTGCTCGTTCCGCATCAGTTGGCTGTCATTACACAGATCGATCGTGCGCAGGTAGGTTTCCAGCACACTACCCGGACGCATTTCCGCCGTCGTGGCGTCGTTCTCAACGAGGATCTCGCCCGTGGGTTCGTAGCTGTTACCCTGTACGCGATAGTTTTTATCTGCCGTAATGATGGCTTTCACCGTCATCTCGTTCATCGTCAGGGTGCCCGTTTTATCGGAACAAATCACCGACATGGCGCCCAGCGTTTCGACCGTTGGCAGCTTACGGATAATGGCGCGTTTGCGGGCCATCGTCTGGATGCCGAGCGACAGGATGATAGAAATAATGGCGGGCAGGCCTTCCGGAACCGCCGCGACAGCAAGGCTAATGAGCGACAGCAGCAGTTCGCCCATTGGCATATCGCGCAGCAGCAGGCTGAAAATAAACAGCCCAACCATCATGGCAAGAATCAGAGAGAAGATCGCTTTGCCGAGCTTATCCATCTGTACCAGCAGCGGCGTACGATGCTTCTCGATGGCGGTCATCATCTGATTGATGTGGCCCAGCTCTGTGGCTTCGCCGGTGGCAATGACCACGCCAAGTCCGGCGCCTGCGCTGAGGGTGGTGCCGGAAAACAGCAGGTTTTTACGATCGCCGAGCGGCAGCTCCCCTTCCAGCGCTTCCGCCGTCTTATCGACCACGGTGGATTCACCGGTCAGGATGGCTTCTTCCACCCGCAGATTATGCGCTTCCATGACACGCAGGTCGGCGGGGATACGATCCCCCGCGCGTAACACCACAATATCGCCGACGACCAGTTCGGTGGTCGGCGCCGTTTCATGCTGACCGTTGCGAATCACCACGGCGGCGCTGGAAAGCATATTGCGAATGCCTTTTAGCGATTTCTCGGCGTTGTTTTCCTGAACGTGCCCAATCAGGGCGTTGATGACCGCCACGCCAAGAATGACGGCGGTATCGACCCAATGACCCATAATGGCCGTCAGGGCCGCGGCGGCTATCAGCACGTAAATTAATACATCATGAAAATGGGTCAGAAAGCGCAGCCAGGCGGGTTTACCGGCTTTTTCCGGCAGGGCGTTAGCGCCGTCTCTGGCGAGACGGGCGCTGGCTTCGTTTTGAGTCAGTCCACTTGACTGGCTCTGCAGGTTGTTTAAGACCTCATCCACAGAAAGCTGGTACGGTTTTTTTCCAGCGCATGGCGCAGAATGGAGACGATTGCTGTTCGGCATTCTGGTCAATGTAAAATTCCTCGAAGTATAAAAATTATAATATTTAAAAAGCCAGAGCATGCTATTGGAATAATGTGTTCCGGTTTTTGATATTAATCAATAGCGTTTCGCTAAATATTATTTTATCGTTGCCATTGTTAGCGAATTATTCATGTTGCTCAGTGTCTTAATGGCTTTTGTAAATTTTAGAAAGGAGGGTGTATTTTTGATATTTATAATGGCAAGAGGTTGATTGTATTGATTATTTTTGCGATAGCAATTGCGGTTGTCAGCGGTATTTCAACCTATGCTTTCGTAAAATATCTGGGTTAAAAGGAATAAAAATAGTCTTCCTTACATAACTTTTAAAACCTGAATAATAATGACATTAGGCAGATTCTTATGCAGTTTTAATAATTATCCTATACGCGGTCTGGTAATTAATCAGACCACGTGTCGTTAACGGAAAATACACAGTGGTTTTCCAAAAACAGGTTCAGGAGGTATTTCAGTATGAATATTACATATTTGCTATAAAACACGAGGTTGCATTACGTGGGCGGCGTCTCCTTGCGCCACCGTTTTTCCCGCTTGCCTGAATGTCCATCAATACTACCTGCTCATTGAGTCGAGGCGGGTTGTGGGTTCATCCCACAGAACAATCGACGTAACCTGCCATCTCGTTGGTGTCAAAGGCCAACCGCACTTTGCGCGCCCGCCCGGACGTTAACCCGTCGTGGTGCTCAGGCGCATAAGGTGCGCAATGAACAGGAGTAGACTTAGCCAATCGTTTCGACAGTTAATTTTTCCTGGCGCCCATTAATATGAGAATAGTTCTCACTTCAAATTTGTGGACGATTTTTTTTCACACCGGGAGGTTGTGCTTTTTTTCCCTTTTTTGAGTAAGTGTTGGGAAAGCAATTATTTCGTGAATAATGAGTTAAAGAGAAAGTAAAAATATTTGGGAATGCTTCTTATTATTATAAAAAGTCTTCAAAAACACCATGGCTATTTATTTCGGTTGATAAAAATCAAATACCCAAAATGAATTACCCCTGATGATACGCTTTTTGAGGGGATGAAATGCAAGATCACGAAATAAGAGAGGATACGCCCTCTCTGAATGTCTCCCGGCGGGGCATGTTAAAAGCGAGCGCAGCGTTAGTCACGCTGCCTTTTATTTTGTCGGAACAGGCAAAAGCCGCAGAGACCGGACACGCCGACGCGTCGGTAGATACCCCGACAGAGCGTGTAGTACCTACCTGTAGCACCTTCGACTGTGGCGGAAAGTGCGATATCCGCGCCCACGTTAGCGATGGCGTGGTGACGCAAATCACCACCCGTCCCGATAATGAATTAGATCCGGATATGCCCATTATGCGCGCCTGCGTGCGCGGACGGGGTTATCGTAAATTTGTTTATCATCCCGACCGTCTGAAATACCCAATGAAACGCGTGGGAAAACGCGGTGAAGGAAAGTTTGAACGTATTTCTTGGGCGGAAGCCGTCACACTTATTGCGGATAATTTACAACGTATTACCGAAAAATATGGCCCGGCTTCTCGCTTTGTTCATAATAACACCGCGACCAGCGGCGGAACTTTTTCCGGCGATAAAATGATTCGTCGCTTGTTAAATCAAACCGGCGGCTATCTGGAATATTACCATTCGGTGAGTCTTGGCAATACGGTTGCCGCCACCCCCTATACCTACGGCGTCGCCGCCAGCGGCAACTCGCTGGATACGCTGGAAAATACACCGCTGGTGATACTGTGGGGGCATAACCCGACAGAAACCATTTTTGGTCATACCAACCACTATTTCCAGCGGATGAAGCAGAACGGCACGCGTTTTATTGTCGTGGACCCGCGTTATTCCGACACCGTTTCATCGCTGGCCGATCAATGGGTCCCCCTGCTTCCGACCACCGATAACGCGCTGATGGACGCGATGATGTACGTCATCATCAGCGAAAACCTGCATGATAAAGCGTTTATTGAACGCTATACGCTCGGCTTTGATGAAGCGTCCATGCCGGAAGGCGTTCCGGCGAACGAGTCGCTGGTCGCTTACCTGATGGGCGATAAAGACGGCGTACCTAAAACGCCGGAGTGGGCGGAAAAAATCACCCATGTGCCTGCGCAGACCATCCGCCAGTTGGCGCGCGACTATGCCACCACCAAGCCGGCGGCGCTGATTCAGGGCTGGGGCCCACAGCGTCATATCTGCGGCGAACGTACCGCGCGCGGTTCCACTCTGCTGGCGACCATTACCGGCAACGTTGGCGTTAAAGGTGGCTGGGCGGCGGGCTACGGCGGTTGCGGCAATCGCCTGTTTACCACCGGTCCGGAAATGCCGGAAAACCCGGTGAAAGAGAAAATCTCGATCATGAACTGGGTGCAGGCGGCGGACGATGCCAGCAAGGTGACCCCGGAACAAGGGCTGAAGGATGCAGAGCAGCTTAAGAGCAACATCCGCATTCTCTTTTCGCTGGCGGGCAACTATCTGGTGAACCAGAACCCGGACGTTAATCAGGCGGCAAAGATCCTCGCCGACGAGTCGAAAATCGAGTTCATCGTGGTCAGCGATTTGTATATGACGCCGAGCGCGAAATATGCCGACGTTCTGCTGCCGGAAACCAGCTTTATGGAGCGCTGGAACATTGGCGAAACGTGGGGAACGGCAAACTACCTGGTGCTGTCGGAAAAACTGGTGGAACCCGACTTTGAGCGTCGCTCCGACTATGACTGGATCCGCGAAGTGGCGGCGAAGCTCGGCGTGGAACCCGCGTTCAGCGAGGGGCGCAGTGAGAAAGAGTGGATTGAGCACATCTGGGAACAGACGCGGCTGTCAATGCCGGAACAGCAGTTGCCGGACTTTGCTGAATTACAGGTGAAGCGTCGCCATCTGTTCAAGAGCAAGCCGTATGTGGCTTTCGAGGACAACATCCGCGATCCGCAAAACCATCCGTTCCCAACGCCGTCGGGTAAAATTGAGATCTTCTCGAAGCGTCTCTACGACATGCAGCATCCGGAAATTCCGGCGCTTTCGCACTACGTGCCCGCACACGAGGGGCCACAGGACGCGCTAACGAAATCCTTCCCTCTACAGATGATCACCTGGAAAGGCAAAAACCGCGCGAACTCTACCCAGTACGCGAACCCGTGGCTGCAGGAAGTGCAGGAACAGAAGCTGTGGATTAACCCGGTTGATGCACAAAAACGCGGCATTGCCCACGGCGACACCGTGCGCATCCACAACAACCGTGGTATTTGCCAGGTGCCCGCTGAGGTCACGCCGCGCATTATTCCCGGCGTGGTGGCGATGCAGGCCGGCGCGTGGTGGCAACCTGACGCAGAGGGCGTCGATCATGGCGGTTGTCCGAACGTGCTGAGCTCAACGCGTATTACGCCTCTTGCAAAAGGGAATTCACATCAAACCATGCTGGTGGAGGTCGTTAAAGCATGAGTCAATTTAAAGAGTATCCGCCCGTTAGCGACAAACAGCTTGGTTTCTTTATCGATACGTCGCGCTGCTCCGGCTGTAAGGCGTGTCAGGTGGCATGCAAAGATCGCCATAATCTGGAAGTGGGACGCCGTTTTCGTCGGGTGTATGAAGTCAATGGCGGAGGGTTTATCGCCACCGGACAGGGCGGCGTGGCGAACAACGTTTACGCGTACACGATGTCGATCTCGTGCAACCACTGTGCCGACCCGATTTGCACTAAGAACTGCCCGACCACGGCGATGCACAAACGTCCAGGCGACGGCATTGTGCGGGTCAATACCGATAAATGCGTCGGCTGCGGCTATTGCGCCTGGTCATGTCCCTACGGCGCGCCGCAGATGGACACCGAGGCCGGACAGATGTCGAAATGCGATATGTGCATCGACCTGCTGGTAAAAGGCGAGCAGCCGGTGTGCGTGGCGACCTGTCCTCTGGAGGCGATTAAGTTCGGTCCGATTGACGAACTGCGCGCTAAATACGGCGATGTTTGCGATGTGCAGGGGCTGCCAGACTCCTCCATTACCCATCCGAATTTAGTGATCAAACCGCACCAGGGCGCAGAGAAGGGAGGTAAACGCCATGCATGAGTTACCGTTGCTGATTTTCACCCTGCTGGTGCAGGGCTCCGTAGGGCTGACGCTGTTTATTGCCCTGGCGACGGGCGAGAAGCGGTCGCTGCTGCCGGCGATGCTGGTTTCCTGCGTGATGGGCGGACTGGGGCTGATCGCCTCGACGCTGCACCTCGGTTACCCGCTGAATGCGTTTAATGCGCTGCGCCATGTGGAAAGTTCATGGCTGAGCCGGGAGATCGTCTTTGCCAGCCTCTATCTGGCGATTCTGGGCCTGGCAACGCTGCTGGTGATGTTGAAAAAACAGCCTTCGCGCCTCCTGCTGGCGCTAGCGACCCTGGCCGGACTGGTGGATATCTACTGCATGGGCGCAATTTATGTCCATTCGTCGGTCGTGACCTGGCAGCATATCAATACCTGGGTCATGTTCTTTGGCGCGGCGGGCATTCTGGGTGCGGCGATCGGCAACGGCCTGCTGCCGGGTATCACACGGCTTCTGCGGATGGCCGCGGTGCTGGTGGTGGCGATCACCGCCATTCGTCTGCTGGTGCAGCCGGACTATGTCAACTTTCTGGCATCCGCAAGCCTGAACGAGGTGGTCACGCTGCCGCATCAGCCGCTGGTCGCGTTTCACCAACTGACAGGGCTAAGAAACGTTGCCTGGGGACTTTCCGTACTGGGGTCCTTGCTGTTCGCCATTGGCGCATGGCGCTCGTGTCGCACGGCGATGCTGCTGGGCGGGTTGGGGCTGGTTGTGGCTGAGGCGCTGCTGCGCTTTATGTTCTTCAGCATTCTTTAATGGCCCTTTTTACCCTGATGAAAACGCCCACACCGCCGGGTGTGGGCGCCTCCTGCGTACGTAAGCGTTTTCCTCAACATACCTGTGACGCCTGCCGTCAAGCCTGTCCGGCGCAGGCCATTTCGTTTTCTGCCTCTACGGTTACGCTGGACAATGATCGCTGCATTCGATGCGGTCATTGTACGTTTGTTTGTCCTGTCGATGCGCTGGAAGATCTGCCAACCGCCCGGCGTTCTTACCGTCAGCAAACGCTGGTGGCTCCGTTTACCGCCCAGGCGGCGAGTGTAGAAGAACTGCTGATGTGGCATCTTCAGTATCAGATTCGCGGACTGGAAATCGACATCGATGCATATCCCACGTGGGCGCTTGCCGTGGCGGCGTTAAATATTCGCCTTAGGGCGCTGGGGGAACCACTCTGGCAAGTGATTCCGCCGTCCGCGAAGCGCGTGAACGTGGCGCGACGTCATTTACTGCACGTCAGCGAAGAGAAGGTGCAGACCGCGAGCGTGAACCCGTCGCCGCGTTTGCGCCGAAGCCGTATGTCGCACATGCAGGACTATGCGCTACAGCTTGATATCGCCAGTTGCGTACTCTGCGGAGCGTGTGAACGGGTTTGTCAGGAGAAGGCGATTCAGATTGGCGAACGGGCGTTACGCGCAGAGATGTCACGTTGTACGGGGTGCAATAACTGCGCGGTAGTTTGCCCGACAAAAGCGATTACGACCAGGCACAGCGTGGGCGAGAGTCAGCCACAGCACTATCCGTTTACGCGTAAGGTCTGCCGGGACTGTCGCCGGGTGTTCGCCACGTTTGTCGCAGACGACACACAGTGTCCCATTTGCCAGCGGCATGAATACGGAATGCGGGGGCGGTAATGGACTGACCAGGCCCCCGTCGGGATTGCAAACGCGGGGCCGGGAATCAGGTCAATACCATCGGCCATTCGGGCGGGGTGTGGCTCATCACTTCGACCATAACGGATTCGATGTTTTTCCAGATGGCGGAGATATCCATCAGGGTGATGCCGAGCAGCCCGGTGGCAAACCAGCAGGCGGCGATAACGCCCAGACCGCTGCTGATAACAGCCAGGCCAATATAGTCGGATTTACGAAAACGGATATTCAGCGTACTGGCTAAAAACATCAGCACGGCGCTCAGCAGTGGCCAGCGGAGAAGCACCACGCCAGTGGTTAGGGTTGCCATGAAACATTTCCTCTGAAAAGCAGGTGCCCGGACAGCGCGGCGTTTTCACGGGCGTGTAACACTCTGGCTATCGACAGGCATTCACATTAACACGAATGAAACGTTGTTTCTGTTTCATAATTTTTGTGAACTATATCACGTTAATGAGCTTATTTTCCAGCCAGGGCGAGGATTTTTTGTTTGCTTTTTAACCATGCTTTGCGTGTGGGTAAAGGTGTTCAGCGGAAGTAAAAGCATCGGGGCGTCTTGTCGGAATAGACCGTTAATAACGCGCGATTAAGTCGACCTTTTTTGGTTTGTCCAAAATAATACCGGGAAATTGAACGCCACTGCTTAATAGAAATGATGGCTTGCCAGGAATGATCCACGAAATGATATTAATAACCCCTGATATTATCAGACTTTTACTAATAAAAGTCAGTTGCTAATATTGTAGGATTCATGCAACGTAACACCCCTGTGTGATTTATACCTGTCATGCTTCAGAGTGCCCGTGCGTTGGCGGCAATGGCAATTATCCAGGTATGGCATCCGGCCTCGATAATAACAGGCGTATAATATGCAGGGATATAGGGCTGAAATGAATCATCAGGCGCGACGGAAGATGCTGAGGTTTCTCGGGATAATCATGGTGGTGTTGCTTCCCATGATGTTAGCGCTATGGTTTGCCCAATTGCGAGCCGTATCCCAGACCAGTCATCAATTGCGTATATTCGCACAACTGACATTAGATAAAACTGAACTGGTTATTTTACAGGCTGACTTAGCGCGCGACGCCGCCGAACAGTATCAGGGACAAGCCTGTAACCCTGCACATCGGCAAAGAATGTTAAATATTATTCGTGGGCGTTTTTATATCAATGAGTTAATTTATGCTCAGGGTAATCGCTTTTTATGTTCAACGGTCATGGCGCCGACCTCGCCCTTTATTATGCCGGACGCTGAGTATAAACGAAAACCTGATGTCGCGGTTTATTACTTCCGTGACACGCCCTTTTTTACAGGCTACAAAATGACGTATATGCAGCGTGGCAATTACGTTGCAGTGATCAATCCCTTATCCTTCAGCGAAGTGATGACAGAAGATCCGGCGCTTGCCTGGGGCGTTTTCGACACGGTTACCGATACGTTCTTTTCCGTCAGCGAAAAAGCGTGGGTTGCGGAGCTACTGCCGCTGGTGCGCCGCGGTCAGTCCGTATTTCAGCAGGATGGCCGTTTTTACACGCTCGTTCATTCCGATAAACGCCCCATCGCGGTAATTGTTTCGACAACGACCGGTCGATTTTATCAAAATCTGTACCAGCAACTGCTTTTCACCCTTCCGCTTGCCGTGCTTTGCAGCATACTGCTGTTGCTGCTCTGGTCGCGGGCGCGTCGGCAATACAGGTCGCCGCCGCGGATGCTGCAGCGGGCGCTTAAACAGCGCCAACTGTGCGTACACTATCAGCCGATTATGGACATCAAAAATGAGAAATGCGTGGGCGCGGAAGCGTTGCTGCGCTGGCCTGGATACAACGGACAGGTCATGAGTCCCGCCGAATTTATCCCCCTGGCGGAAAAAGAGGGGATGATCGCGCAGATCACCGATTATGTGGTGGAGAACGTTTTCCGGGAGATGGGGGCGTTTCTGGCGGCAAACCCGTCGCTGTATATTTCGATCAATCTCTCCGCGTCAGACTTCCATTCTTCCCGACTGATTGCCCTGATCGCCAACAAAGCGCGTCAGTACGGCGTGCTTGCGCAACAGATCAAAGTGGAAGTCACTGAGCGGGGCTTTATCGACGTGCCGAAAACCACGCCGGTTATTCAGGCGTTTCGTCAGGCGGGCTACGAAGTGGCGATCGATGACTTTGGCACCGGCTATTCCAACCTGCATAACCTGTATTCCCTGAAGGTGGATATCCTGAAGATCGATAAATCGTTTATCGACACACTCACCACGAACAGCACCAGCCACCTGATCGCGGAGCATATTATCGAGATGGCCCAAAGCCTGCGGCTGAAAACCATCGCGGAAGGCGTGGAAACGGCGGATCAGGTCAACTGGTTGCTTAAGCGCGGCGTACAGTATTGTCAGGGGTGGCACTTCGCAAAAGCGCTGCCGCCGCAGGCGTTCATCGACTGGCTACAGCAGCCGCCCGCACGTCTGATGTCGCGCGGGCAGTAAACTTACAGACGATGGCGGTAGTCGCTGGGGGTACGATCAAACTCCCGGCGAAAAACGCGGGAAAAGGTCTGTTGTGATACGTAGCCTAAATCCATAGCGATATCGAAGATGGGTCGCTCGGTATTACGCAACTCCACGGCGGCTAACAGCAGTCGGCGCTGGCGGATATAGTCGCCGAGCGTCTGGCGCATCACGGTGCGGAACATCCTTTGTAAATACCATTTTGAATAGCCTGATTTTTTCGCGACCACATCAATGTTCAGTGGTTGGTCGATATGTTCATCAATCCATTCAACAAGGGTCTGAATAATTTGCTGATGGGACATAGCGTTGCCTCTTTTTCAGGGTTCGATTCGTCTTTTGTCTGCGGGCGAGTATAATTCCTCAAGTTAACTTGAGGTAAAGCGATTTATGGAAAAGAAATTACCCCGCATAAAAGCCTTGCTGACGCCGGGCGAAGTGGCGAAACGCAGCGGTGTGGCGGTATCCGCGCTGCACTTCTATGAAAGTAAAGGGTTGATTAGCAGTACTCGTAACAGCGGCAATCAGCGGCGGTATAAGCGCGATGTGTTGCGTTATGTGGCGATCATTAAGATTGCCCAACGGATCGGCATTCCGCTGGCGACCATCAGCGAGGCGCTTGGGGTACTGCCGGAAGGCCATACGTTGAGTGCGAAGGAGTGGAAGCAGCTCTCTTCGCAATGGCGGGATGAACTGGACCGTCGCATTCATACGCTGGTGGCGCTGCGCGATGAGCTGGACGGTTGTATCGGCTGCGGCTGCTTATCGCGTAAGGATTGCCCGTTGCGGAACCCTGGCGACCGACTTGGTGAACAGGGTACCGGCGCGCGGCTGCTGGAGGATGATTAACGTTTTTCGCCGGCCCGGACCGCTAAGCGCATCCGGGCGACAGGATTACTGATTCTCAATCAACAGCGCTTCCAGCAAATCAAGGTCATGCAGCAGCTTTTGCAGGGTCTCATTGCTGATCTCACGCGTGGCGCGCAGGTGGTACAACTCCGCGCGTTCAGAACGCAGCGCGGCAAGGCGGAAACGACGCTCGAGGTTCTCTTCCTGTAGCGAACTTTCGACATCGTTGCGTCCGTCAGCGCGGCGACGCAGGTTACCGATGACCCGCGAACTCACTTCGGTCAGCAGCTGGTTGTCGATGTTCTCCTCGGTATCCGCCGCCAGGCGCTCTTCCATTTTCTGAATCGCTACTATCGCCACTTCTGCCGTTGCCGCGCGCGCGATGCGTTCCTCTTTCAGTTGCTGCGAATGGTCAGCCACTTCCAGATGTTGCAGCAGTATCGGCAGCATTATCACGCCAACGAACAGCGAGAACAGGATCACCCAGGCGGCGAGGAACACCAGTTCGTAACGCGCCGGGAAAACGTTGCCATCCGGCAGCAGCAGAGGAATGGAGAGCACACCCGCCAGCGTGATCGCCCCGCGCACCCCCGCGAAAGAGGCGATAAGAATTTCACGCGTGGTCCACGATCCAAACTCCATCGGTTTCTTTTTCAAAAAACGCATGCTGAATTTTTTCATCGTCCACAGCCAGCCGAAGCGCACCAGCATCAGCGCGACGTAAATCAGCACGATGTCGGTAAACAGCATCCAGATTTCGACGTTTGGATCGGCTTCCGCCGCCACCAGCGACGACTCGAGAATACCAGGCAGTTGCAGGCCCAACAGTAAAAAGACCATGCCGTTAAACACAAACTCCAGCATCGCCCAGGTACTGTTGGCGCGCAGGCGCATGGCCAGCGGCGCGCGGCGCATGACGCCAGAACGGGTGATGGTCATCCCGGCGGCGACTGCCGCCAGAATTCCCGACACGCCGATGTGTTCGGCAATCAGGTAAGAGGCGAACGGCAGCAGGAACAGCAGCACGATCTGTGTCGCGGGTTCATCGCCGCCCCAGCGGCTAAGAAAACGCAGCGAACGCCCGTACAGCCAACTGACCACAAAGCCCGCGAGGATACCGCCAATCGCCACCTTAAGAAATTCCACGGTTGCGCCGCCAACGGTAAAGATCATTGTGCCCATCGCCACCGCGACGGCAAACTTCAGCGACACCAGGCCAGAAGCGTCATTCATTAACGCTTCGCCTTGTAAAATGCCCATGATCTTCTTCGGAATACGTCCTTCACCGACGATGCCGGAAAGCGCCACCGCATCGGTTGGCGACAGCACCGCCGCCAGCGCAAAAGCGGGTATCAACGGGATGCCCGGCACCAGCCAGTAAATCAGAAAACCGATGCCGACAACGGTGACAATCACCAGCGCCAGCGCCAGACCGAAGATCTCTCGCCCGTGTTCAAGGAATTCGCGCGTCGGCGTCTTCCAGCCGTCGGCGAACAGCAGCGGCGGAATAAACAGAACTAAAAACAGTTCGGGATCAAATTCCACATGCAGACCAAATGTGGGCCATGCCAGCAGTGCGCCGATGGCAATCTGCATGAGGGGTAAGGGGAGCTGGAAGGGCAATACGCGCGTAAATACCCCGGACAGCGAGACCACAAGGGTCATGATGAGTATTGTGAAAAAAATTTCCATGCGTTCCCTGTTTGCGATGTTTTTTATGTGCCTGAGAGGCTTCGTGCCTCGATTTTACCTTTTTCAGAGTATCGCAAAAGACAACGAAATGTGCGGTGAAAATAAAAACGGGCGGCCAAAGCCACCCGTTTTCGGAATCACTTCGCGATCAAATCGCCCAGCCGCCCGCGTAGAACGTCACCAGCGCGATGGCGATCACCACCGTACCCACGTTCAGCTTGCGCCATTCGCCGGAAACCAGACGACCAATCACCAGCGTGGCAAAGCCTATCATGATGCCGGTAACGATATTACAGGTCAGCACGATGAACACCGCTGTGACCAGACCCGCCATCGCGTCGACGAAGTCGGCGAAATCAATTTTCGCCACGTTGCTCAGCATTAACAGGCCCACGTACATTAGCGCAGGCGCCGTCGCGTATACCGGCACCAGATAGGACAGCGGAGAGAGGAACAGGATCAGCAGGAACAGAACGCCGACGGTGATCGCTGTCAGGCCGGTTTTACCGCCCGCTGCCGTCCCTGCCGCGGATTCGATATACACCGCTGCTGGCGCTGCGCCCACCAGACCGGAGAACACGCTGCTCAGGGAGTCTGTGGTCAGCGCTTTGCCGCCGTCGATGATCTGGCCGTCTTTGTCGAGCAGATTCGCCTGCCCCGCCACGGCGCGGATGGTGCCGGTTGCGTCAAACACTGCGGTCATAACCAGCGCCAGCACGCTTGGCAGCACCACCGGATTCAGCGCGCCCATGATATCCAGGCTGCCAATCAGCGATTTGCCGTTTTCATCGCTCAGCGATGGCATCGCGAAAATGCCGGAGAATTTCACCGCCGGATCACAGATCAGCCCGACAATCGAAATACCAATGATGGTCAACAAAATGCCGCCCGGCACTTTCAGCTTTTCAAGGCCGAGGATTACCGCCAGTCCGACCAGCGACATGATCACCGGGAACGTTGCGAAGTCACCCAGCGCCACTGGCAGGCCATCCAGTGGGTTTTTGATTACCAGGCCTACGCCATTTGCCGCAATTAGCAGCAAAAACAGGCCGATACCAATACCGGTACCATGCGCGACGCCCTGCGGCAGATTGCGCAAAATCCAGCTACGAATGCCGGTCGCAGAGATAATGGTAAACAGAATCCCCATCAGGAATACCGCACCCAGCGCCACCGGCACGCTGATCTGCTGACCGAGCACCAGGCTGAACGCGGTAAATGCGGTCAGTGAAATGGCGCAACCGATCGCCAGCGGCAGATTCGCCCACAGCCCCATAACGATGGAGCCTAACCCCGCCACCAGACAGGTCGCGACAAATACCGCAGCAGGCGGAAAGCCAGCTTTGCCCAGCATGCCCGGCACCACGATAACCGAGTACACCATCGCCAGAAACGTTGTTAACCCGGCAACCACTTCCTGACGGACAGTGCTTCCACGTTGTGAAATTTTAAACCAGGCGTCAAGTGAACCGCCGGTACGCGCTGAAGGCGTAGACATAGAAAACATCCCCTGAGAGTTTATTTTTCGTCTTTATGCGTGGTGGACAATCCACTGCCAGCGAAACGTCAATTCCCTGTGCTCTGTCGCGACAAAAGGGGAGTCGCAAAAAGCAAACGTTTAGCTCCGCGCATAAAAAAACGGGTAGTAAAAAAAAGCAAACGATTATCCAGCGATCATATGGCGATTTTCAACTGAACTTTGTCGCTTTTTATGCATTTCTTGCGTTAACGACGAAGAAATCATCAACTGATGCGCAAACGTTACCGTCGATGCGCAATCTGGCAACATAATTTGCCGTGTCGTTTCGCCCATGCGCGGGGCACAGGAGACATTTTCGTCCTCACCCGCCGGGGATCTCAAAGGGGCCGCCCTGTTGAATCGCTCGCTGCCAGGCCGGACGCATTTCCACCCGTTTTTTCCATGCCTCGATGTGGGAGAGATTATCGATGCCGCCGCGCGCCAGTAGAGCAAACAGCGGGAAACTCATCTGAATGTCGGCCATGCTGAACGGTTCTCCGGCAAACCAGAGATGTTCGGCAAGGTGAGCGTCAATGAAACGCGCGTGGGTTTCCAGTTGTGGATTGAGATACGCTTTCTGCACGCCTTTTCCCAGCGCACCGCCCAGCGTGCGCAAGCCAAAGGGAACCGGCGGCTTGCCAAGACTGACAAAGACCAGTTTCATCAGCAGTAACGGCATGAGCGAACCTTCCGCATAGTGCAGCCAGAATCGGTACTGCCGCTTCTGTTCCGCGTCGGCGGGTTTAAATTTGCCTTCGCTGTCGTAGGTTTCCTGCAAATATTCAAGGATTGCACCCGATTCCGCAATGACGACGCCGTTATCCTCCACCACGGGCGACTTGCCGAGCGGATGCACTTTTTTCAACGCCGGCGGGGCAAGCAGGGTCTTTTCACGCTGGTAACGGACAATCTGGTAGGGCAGCGATAGTTCTTCCAGCGCCCAGAGAATGCGCTGGGAACGAGACTGGTTTAAATGATGTACCGTTAGCATGTGAGGCTCCTGTGAATTCATCTTCTTAACTATAGAAAATTGTGGAAGATGACGAAAAAAATTCGGCTAAAAAATCACCACGTCGGCTGGCAAACAGGCGGCCTCGGCATACACTTACAGTATCAACACAAACCGGAACCTCCACCACGTGCTCGAATGAGGGGTGTTGACGTCGGGGGAAACCCTCCCGTGAACTCAGCGGGATAGAGAGAAAGACAAAGACCGGAAAACAACTAAAGCGCCCTTGTGGCGCTTTAGTTTTTTGCCGGGTTGATGGTTTGCGATGCCCCTGCCCAGAATCCTTCGCAACATGAAAGCCACGCTTTGGCGCTATGGGAAAGGTAGACCCCTTCGCGCCAAATCATCCCGAGCTGCCAGCGCAGTTCGCTTTCCAGCGGGATCCAGCGCAGCGTGTTTTTATCCAGCCGTTCACAGATGGGCTCCGGTAGAATAGCAATGCCGACGCCTGCCTGTACCATCGCCGCAAGAAAATCCCACTGTCCGCTGCGTACCGCAATGCGCGGCTTGACGTTGCGTTCGCTAAAAAGCTGCATCAACTGACGGCTCAGGGCGAAATCTTCGTTGTAAATCAGCAGCGGGTGCTCCGCCAGCGTTTCGGGGGAAACGGACTCACAGGTTGTCCACTGACCGGCACGGGGCGCCAGGACGCAAAGCGGATGGTTAAACAGCGGCAGGGTCGCCAGACCGCTTTCTGCTTCTATCGGCAGCGCGGTCATCGCCACGTCCAGTTCGCCATTCATCACCGCCTGTTGCACCGTCAGGCCGCCAAACTCCGCGACCTTCAGCTCGACGCCCGGATAGCGCTGGCGAAACAGACTGATAGGACCCGCCATCAACATGCCGACCATGGGCGGAATGCCTAACCGTAGCAGGCCTTTGTTGAGATGGTTGATGTCTCCCAGCTCCGCTTCCAGTTGGCGAAACTCCGCCAGAATCGCCAGCCCGCGCTCAAACACCACCCGTCCGGTGTCCGTGAGCAAAAGCTTGCGCCCGTCGCGGATCAGCAGCGTGCAGTTAAGCTCGTCTTCAAGATTTTTTAACATCTTGCTGATGGTGGGTTGCGTGACATACAACTTCTCCGCCGCGCGGGTGAAACTCTGCTGGCGCACCACCTCGACAAAATAACGCAGCGTTCTGATGTCCATGACTATTCCTTACGACTATGCCCGCAATGATTTTAATTCATTTCTTTCATCGACGGGCGCTCTCTATACTGGCGCTCCGAATTATTTTTCAGGACATCCCTTCATGGCTGTGGCGATACGCCGCATTACGCCTGTTGTCGTACAGCGACTTCAGGTTCCGGTTCAGGTTCTGCTGTACGCTGGTCTGTTTATCGTTGCGCAAAACCTTGTCTCCTGGCTGCATTTGCCGCTTCCGGCCAATCTGGTGGGCATGGTGCTAATGCTGGCGCTGATTGTGTGTCGGATCCTGCCGTTGCGCTGGGTGCGGGCGGGGGCCCGCTGGCTGCTGGCGGAAATGCTGCTGTTCTTTGTGCCCGCGGTGGTGGCGGTAGTGAACTATGCGCAGCTGCTGTTGATCGACGGCTGGCGTATCTTTGCCGTGATTGCGCTCAGCACCCTGATGGTACTCGGTGCGACCGCGTGGGTGGTGGACAAGGTGTATCGCTATGAGTTGCGCAGGTTAAATCGTGAGTAATTTTCAGCTTAGCGCGCTCTGTCTGGTCATCACACTGGTCATCTATTTTCTCAACAAGCGCCTGTATCGCCGCTTTCGCCGACTGCCGCTGATGCCGCTGGTGCTCACCCCGGCGCTGCTGGTGTTGATGCTGGTATTTGGGCATATCTCCTGGCAGAGCTATATTGGCGAGTCGCACTGGTTATTGTGGCTGCTTGGTCCGGCGACCATCGCCTTTGCCGTGCCGGTCTACGACAATTTTGCCATTATCAAACGTCACTGGATGTCCCTTAGCGCAGGCGTGGTGACGGCAACGGTGGTGGCGGTCACCAGTTCGGTCTGGCTGGCGCGGCTGTTTACGCTCTCCGATGAAATCCAGCGCAGCCTGGCCGTTCGCTCGGTGACCACCCCGTTTGCGCTGGCGGCGGCGGAGCCTATCGGCGGACAGCCGGATCTGGTGGCGCTGTTCGTGGTGGTGACCGGCGTGTTTGGCATGGCGGTTGGCGATGCGCTGTTTCTGCGGCTGTCGATACGCGAAGGTATGGCGAAAGGCGCCGGATTCGGCGCGGCGTCTCACGGCGCAGGAACGGCGCGCTCCTACGAACTGGGGCAGCAGGAGGGCGTCGTCGCCAGCCTGGTGATGATGCTCTCCGGCGTCGTGATGGTGCTCATTGCGCCGCTGGTCGCGAAGCTGATGTTCTGACCAGCGGCGGTTGGGTTATGTCAGACGCGACGCCAGCGCAAATTCGTTAAAGTGGACCGGACGCTGCTGCTGCATGGAGAGGTTTCCGGCGATGCCGGTGAGGATCGACATCGCCCCGGCGCGGTGGTCGGCGGCGCGCTGAAGCGGGTCGTGTTTCACCTCGCCAAACAGATCGGCGAGCATCGCGTTGTCGCCGCCGCCGTGTCCGCCTTCGCCCAGCGTGAAGTCAGCTTTCCACGGCGCGGCAAACATTGGGAAGACGGTGATATCGCAGGTCTCGAGGCTGCCTTCGTTGGCGCGTTCGCCGCCAGCGTTAACGTACGATTTCTCGACGATCTTCATCTCCAGACGGCCTTTGCTGCCGTTAAAGACCACGTTCAGCCCTTCCCAGGGCAGATAAGTGTTCAGTGAATACGTCAGCTGTACGTCATTCTGATATTTCACCAGCACCGACATCGTATCTTCAATGGTAATGCCGTCGCTGAACACGCTCTGGTCGCGGAAGTAGCTATCCTCATGTTCCGCATCCAGATAGAGCGCTTTCAACTGCGGATTCTCTGCCATTTGCAGGGCAAACGGGTCGTCTTTCGCCTGCGGGTAGCCGTGGGCGCGGGGATAAAACTGCGTGACGCCGCGTCGTTCGGCGTTCTCTCTGCCATAAAAACGCAGGCCGCCTTCAGCGTAAACGCGCGCTGGCGTGCTGGCCAACCAGAAGTTCATCAGGTCGAAATGGTGGGTCGATTTATGCACCAGCAGACCGCCGCTATTGCGCTTTTCGCGGTGCCAGCGACGAAAATAGTCTGCGCCATGCTCGGTGTTCAGCAGCCATTCGAAGTGGACGGAGTAAACCTCGCCGATCGTGCCGTTCATCAGCAGTTCGCGCACTTTGCTGTGGTGCGGGGCATAGCGATAGTTGAAGGCGACGCGCACCTGGCGGCCTGTTTCTTCAATGGCATCCAGAATGCGCAGGGCGCGCTTTTCGTCGATAGTCATCGGTTTTTCGGTGATCACGTCGCAGCCCGCATGCAGCGCCCGGACGATGTAATCATCGTGGGTGCGGTCCATGGTGGTAACGATGATAATGTCCGGGCGCGTTTCACGGATCATCTCCTCAAACTGCTGCGCTTTCCAGGTCGATACCGGCGCAGCGCCCTCTTTTTCCAGTAATGTGTTGGCGTAGTTCATCCGGGTCTGGTTGGTATCGCAGAAGGCAACCAGCCGGGCGTTCTCTTTCCATTGCCCGCCAATTGCCGAAATATACAGTCCAGCGCGACCGCCGGTTCCCACCAGGGCATATTTCTTCATCGCATTCCCTTCTCTTAAAATGAATTAACGTGTTGATGTAATAAAAACAGCGTTTCACTCTTGTTTGGGTACTGTAGCGCTATCGCGGGAGATGGGTAGAACGCAGGAAGAAAAATGTGATCCCCGGCCATAAAGACCGGGGAGTGGGAGAGTGATTAATGGGCGCGGCCTTGTTCGACGCCGTATCCGGTCTGGGAACGGATAAACTGGGCGCGGAACTGCTCGCGTTCGCGGTTTCCTTCCGCTGAGTTATCGGTGGCCGAGAAGAACCAGATACCGAGGAACGCCACGGTAATGGAGAACAGCGCCGGGTATTCGTAGGGGAAGATCGCCTTTTCGTGACCGAGGATCTGTACCCAAATCGTCGGGCCAAGCACCATCAACACCACTGCCGTCAGTAACCCTAACCAGCCGCCCATCATCGCGCCACGGGTGGTCAGCTTCGACCAGTACATGGAAAGCAGGATGATCGGGAAGTTACAGCTTGCCGCGATGGCAAACGCCAGGCCGACCATGAAGGCAATGTTCTGGTTTTCAAACAGTACGCCAAGAATAATGGCGATGACGCCCAGCACCAGTACGGTGATTTTCGACACCCGCAGTTCTTCGCGCTCGGTGGCGCCTTTACGAAACACGTTGGCGTAGAGATCGTGTGAAACCGCCGACGCGCCCGCCAGCGTCAGTCCGGCCACCACCGCGAGAATAGTGGCGAAAGCGACCGCGGAGATAAAGCCGAGGAACAGATTGCCGCCGACCGCGTTAGCCAGATGCACCGCCGCCATATTGTTGCCGCCAATCAGTGCGCCCGCCGCGTCTTTGTACGCCGGATTTGCCCCGACCAGCATGATCGCGCCAAAGCCGATAATAAAGGTCAGAATGTAGAAGTAACCCATAAAGCCGGTGGCGTAGAACACGCTTTTACGCGCTTCGCGTGCGTCTGACACCGTGAAGAAGCGCATCAGGATATGCGGCAGACCGGCGGTCCCGAACATCAGACCAAGGCCCAGCGACAGCGCGGAGATCGGATCTTTCACCAGCCCCCCAGGGCTCATGATGGCGGTGCCTTTCGGATGAACCGCCATTGCTTCGGTAAACAGGTTATTGAAGCTGAAACCGACGTGCTTCATCACCATAAAGGCCATGAAGCTGGCGCCGAACAGTAGCAGCACCGCTTTGATGATCTGCACCCACGTCGTCGCCAGCATACCGCCGAATAGCACGTACATCATCATCAGCACGCCGACCAGCACCACCGCAATGTGGTAATTCAGACCAAATAACAGTTCGATGAGTTTGCCCGCGCCGACCATCTGGGCGATCAGATACAGCGCCACCACCACCAGCGAACCGCAGGCGGAAAGAATGCGGATCGGGCCTTGCTTGAGACGGTAGGAGGCTACATCGGCAAAGGTATAACGTCCCAGATTACGCAGGCGCTCGGCGATCAGAAACAGAATGATCGGCCAGCCCACCAGGAAGCCCAGCGAGTAAATCAGGCCGTCGTAGCCGGAAGTGAACACCAGCGCGGAGATGCCCAGAAAAGAGGCGGCAGACATGTAGTCGCCCGCAATCGCCAGTCCGTTCTGAAAACCAGTAATATTGCCGCCCGCCGTGTAGTAGTCGTTGCGCGAACGCACGCGTTTAGAGGCCCAGTAGGTAATTCCGAGCGTAAATACGACAAAAATCAAAAACATAATAATGGCCTGCCAGTTGGTTGGCTGGCGCTCTACTGTACCGCTAAGGGCATCCGCCGCGTTGGCCGCGAAGGGTAGTGTGGCGGCAAGCGCCGTCAGGACTCTCTTCATGATGCGTTAACCTCGTGCAGTACTGCATTATTAAGACGGTCGAATTCGCCGTTCGCCCGCCAGATATAAATGCCGGTCAGAATAAAGGAGATCAGAATGACCCCGACGCCAATGGGGATACCCCGGGTGACGCTGGTTCCCGCGTGGAGCGGCGTACCCAGCCAGCCAGGCGCGAAAGCAATCAGTAAAATAAAGCCGATATAAATCACCAACATGATGACCGACAGAAGGGTGGCAAACCGTTGCCTTTTTTCGACTAACTCCCTGAAACGCGCACTGTCTTCTATCCGCTGATAAATAGTGTCATTCATCACAGAGCTCTCCAGAGGCCCCTGCGTCTTTCGCGCCACAGGTGCGTTGGCCGCACTTACCCACCCCAGTCGCCTGGTTCACTCTGCGACTGGGGATGTGTTCGTTTGCCGCCTTCCTGCAACACGAAATCCTTTGGGGGGTTTTATATTTTCCCTCCCGATGAAGAGAGGGGTAAGGTCAGAAATGTCGGCCGGATAAAACGCTTCGCAGCGCCATCCGGCCTGTTCTCATTATGAAGGCATCGCGATAGCCTGCTTCTCTTCGAGCAGTTTCTCTACCACGCCAGGATCGGCAAGGGTCGAGGTATCGCCCAGATTGCTGGTATCGCCTGCCGCGATCTTGCGCAAAATACGGCGCATAATTTTGCCGGAACGGGTCTTCGGCAGGGAATCGGTCCAGTGCAGCACGTCCGGCGTCGCCAGCGGACCAATCTCTTTTCGTACCCAGTTGCGCACTTCCGCGTACAGTTCCGGAGAAGGCTCTTCGCCGTGGTTCAGGGTCACGTAGGCATAAATCGCCTGGCCTTTAATGCTGTGCGGAATACCCACCACCGCCGCTTCGGCGATTTTGGGATGCGCCACCAGCGCGGACTCAATCTCCGCGGTGCCCAGACGGTGACCGGACACGTTCAGCACGTCGTCCACGCGACCGGTGATCCAGTAATAGCCATCTTCGTCACGACGCGCGCCGTCGCCGCTGAAGTACATATTTTTAAAGGTCGAAAAGTAGGTCTGCTCGAAACGCTCATGATCGCCGAACAGCGTGCGCGCCTGACCCGGCCAGGAGTCGGTGATCACCAGGTTGCCCTCGGTCGCCCCTTCCTGCGGATTGCCTTCGTTATCCACCAGCGCAGGCTGCACGCCAAAGAACGGACGGGTGGCGGAACCGGCTTTCAGCTCTGTCGCCCCCGGCAGCGGGGTGATCATGAAACCGCCGGTTTCGGTCTGCCACCAGGTATCGACCACCGGGCATTTCTCATTGCCGATCTTTTTCCAGTACCACTCCCACGCTTCCGGGTTGATCGGCTCGCCAACGGAGCCGAGAATGCGCAGGGAGGAACGGTCGGTGCCCTCGATCGCTTTGTCGCCTTCCGCCATCAGCGCACGGATCGCGGTCGGTGCAGTATACAAAATCGTGACCTGATGCTTATCGACCACCTGCGCCATACGCGCTGGCGTCGGCCAGTTGGGCACCCCTTCGAACATCAGCGTCGTGGCGCCGCAGGCCAGCGGGCCGTACAGCAGGTAGCTGTGTCCGGTGACCCAACCCACGTCGGCGGTGCACCAGTAGATGTCGTCCGGATGGTAGTCGAACACATATTTAAAGGTGCTCGCGGCATACACCAGATACCCGCCGGTGGTATGCAGCACGCCTTTCGGCTTGCCGGTAGAGCCGGAGGTATAAAGAATAAACAGCGGATCTTCCGCATTCATTTCAACAGGCTGATGCTCAGCACTGGCATTTTCAATGACGTCGCTCCACCACAAATCGCGGTTTTCCGTCCAGTCGATAGTGCCGCCGGTGCGCTTGAGCACAATCACATGTTCGATGCTTGTTACGTTCGGATTTTTCAGCGCGTCGTCGACGTTTTTCTTCAACGGAATGCTGCGCCCGGCGCGCACCCCTTCATCGGCGGTGATCACCAGCTTCGAGCTGGAGTCGATAATGCGTCCGGCGACCGCCTCCGGCGAAAAACCGCCGAAGATCACCGAATGCACCGCGCCGATGCGTGCGCAAGCCAGCATCGCGACGGCGGCTTCCGGCACCATCGGCATATAAATCGCCACCACGTCGCCTTTCTTAATGCCTAACGCCTGCAGGGCATTGGCAAAGCGGCAGACGTCACGATGCAGTTCGCGGTAGCTAATGTGTTTACTCTGCGACGCGTCGTCGCCTTCCCAGATGATGGCGGTGCGATCGCCATTTTCCGCCAGATGGCGGTCAAGGCAGTTCGCCGCCAGGTTGAGCGTGCCGTCTTCGTACCATTTAATCGAGACGTTGCCCGGCGCGAAAGAGGTGTTCTTTACGCGTGTATACGGTTTGATCCAGTCGAGAATTTTGCCCTGCTCGCCCCAAAAGGTATCCGGCTCGTTAATTGATTGTTGATATTTTGCCTCATACTGCTCCGGGTTTATCAGGCAACGGTCCGCAATATTGGCGGGAATGGCGTGTTTATGTATTTGGCTCATGGCTTTTGTTCTCCTTGTAAGATGTTAATAATATGTCTCATAAACGTTAAATGTAGGGGTTTAGTCAGTTTTGTTTAGTATTTGCGCGGCAGATCACGCAATAACGGAACTGTGCAAATAATCGGCAATACGTTTTTTGAAGAAGGCCAAAAAAAGTTGGGGAATTCTTTTCGCAACAGACGGTTATGTTAATTTTTTATGAAGGTGTTTCGACGAGGAAAAGCACAAAGGGAGTAGCGATAAAACGGGGTGACTAACTCTAAAGTGGTATTTTACATACACTTACAATTGATTAAAGACAACATTTTCCGTGTGGTTTTTTGTTACATCTAGATTAGGGCAATGTCATGACGGTTATGTGCGGTTATCGTCATGGAAAGAATAAAAAAGAACCGTCATTAAGAGCAATGGCGCAATCTGGATGAGACCTCTATGACAAGGATTACACATCGTGCACGCCGTTTTTTCAGCCTGATAGTACCGCTTTTTTTCATTTCTGCTGTTTACGCTGAGCAAACTGCCGCACCCGCAAAAACCGTTACCGTTGAAGCGAAAAATGACGTCTTCGCGCCTCAACATCCCGATCAATACCTCTCCTGGAAAGCCACGTCGGAACAGTCCACGCGGGAAGACGCGCTGGCGGAAGATCCGCGGCTGGTGATCCTGTGGGCAGGTTATCCCTTCTCTCGTGACTACAACAAACCGCGCGGGCACGCGTATGCGGTAACCGACGTGCGGGAAACCCTGCGTACGGGCGCGCCGAAAAACGCCGAAGACGGTCCGCTGCCGATGGCCTGCTGGAGCTGCAAAAGCCCGGACGTGGCGCGTTTGATCCAAAAAGAGGGGGAAGATGGCTACTTCCACGGCAAATGGGCGCGTGGGGGACCGGAGATCGTCAATAACTTAGGCTGCGCCGACTGCCATAACACCGCATCCGCCGATTTCGCGAAAGGCAAGCCGGAACTGACCCTGTCGCGCCCCTATGCGGAACGCGCAATGGAAACCATCGGCAAGCCGTTCGATAAGGCCAGCCGCTTTGACCAGCAGTCAATGGTCTGCGGTCAGTGCCATGTGGAGTACTATTTCGACGGTAAAAACAAAGCCGTTAAGTTCCCGTGGGATGAGGGAATGAAGGTCGAGAACATGGAGAAATACTACGACGCCATCGCGTTCTCTGACTGGACCAACTCGCTGTCGAAAACGCCCATGTTAAAAGCGCAGCACCCGGAATATGAGACCTGGAGCGCGGGTATTCACGGTAAAAACAACGTGACCTGTATTGACTGTCACATGCCAAAAGTGCAGAACGCGGAAGGTAAACTCTACACCGACCACAAGATTGGCAATCCATTCGACAACTTCGCCCAGACCTGCGCGAACTGCCATACCCAGGACAAGGCTGCGCTGCAAAACGTGGTCGCCGAGCGTAAAAAGTCGATCAACGAGCTGAAAATCAACGTCGAGGATCAACTGGTTCATGCCCACTTCGAAGCGAAGGCGGCCTGGGATGCCGGCGCGACGGAAGCGGAAATGAAGCCGATTCTGGAAAACATTCGCCATGCGCAATGGCGCTGGGATCTGTCGATCGCCTCTCACGGCATTCATATGCATGCGCCGGAAGAAGGGCTGCGGATGCTGGGCGGCGCGATGGATAAAGCCGCTGATGCCCGTACCAAACTGGCGCGTCTGCTGGCGACCAAAGGCATCACCCACGAGATCGCCCTGCCGGATATCTCCACCAAAGAGAAAGCCCAGGCGGCGATTGGACTGAACATGCAGCAGATTAACGCTGAAAAACAGGACTTCATCAAAACGGTGATTCCGCAGTGGGAAGACCAGGCGCGTAAAAACGGTCTGTTAAGCCAATAACCCCTTCCGCCCCACACACAGGGGCGGATTACTCAACGGAGTGAATATGAGCGTATTACGTTCGTTATTAACTGCTGGGGTGCTGGCGTCAGGTCTGTTATGGAGCCTGAGTGGGGCAACCGCCACGCCAACGCCGCAGGAGTCTGATCGCTGGGAGGTCACGCCACAGCGTAGCCCGGACGCCGCCTGCCTGGACTGTCATAAGCCGGACACCGACGGGATGCACGGCAAGCATGCGTCCGCCACCAATCCGAATAATAAACTGCCGGTCACCTGTACTAACTGCCACGGCCAGCCGTCGCCGCAGCACCGTGAAGGGGTGAAGGATGTGATGCGCTTTAACGAGCCGATGTACAACGTCGAGCAGCAAAACAGCGTCTGTATGTCCTGTCACCTGCCCGAGCAACTGCAAAAAGCTTTCTGGCCGCACGATGTTCACGTCACGAAAGTGGCCTGCGCCAGCTGTCACTCACTGCATCCGAAGCAAGACGCAATGCAGACGTTAAGCGATAAAGGGCGGATTAAAATCTGCGTCGATTGCCACAGCGATCAGCGCAACAATCCGAACTTTAATCCGGCGTCGGTTCCCTTGCTTAAGGAGCATCCATGAGCTGCTCCCGTCGCCAGTTTATCACCCGCGTCGGCGCGCTGGTGGCGGTTAGCGGCACAGCAGGACGCGTGGTAGCGAAAACGTTGAATATCAACGGCGTGCGTTACGGCATGGTGCATGATGAATCGTTATGTATCGGCTGTACCGCCTGTATGGATGCCTGTCGGGAAGTGAACAACGTGCCGGAAGGCGTCTCGCGGCTGACGATTATTCGCAGCGAACCGCAGGGGACGTTTCCGGACGTGAAGTACCGCTTTTTCCGCCATTCATGCCAGCATTGCGATCATGCGCCGTGCGTGGACGTCTGTCCGACCGGCGCGTCCTATCGCGATGCCGCCAACGGTATTGTGGACGTCAACCCGGATCTCTGTGTCGGTTGCCAGTACTGTATCGCCGCTTGTCCATACCGGGTGCGCTTTATTCATCCGGTGACGAAAACGGCGGATAAGTGCGATTTCTGCCGTAAGACCAACCTGAAAGCGGGCAAGCTGCCAGCCTGCGTTGAGGCCTGCCCGACGAAGGCGCTGACCTTTGGTAATCTTGACGATCCCAACAGCGATATTTCGCGGCTGTTACAGCAGAAACCCACCTACCGTTACAAGCTGGCGCTGGGCACGAAACCGAAGGTCTACCGCGTTCCCTTTAAATTTGGGGAGGTGAGCCAATGACAAACGCATCTGCTTTCCACTTTGAATCGCTGGTGTGGGACTGGCCCATCGCCATCTATCTGTTTTTGATCGGTATCTCCGCCGGGCTGGTCACGCTGGCGATTCTGCTGCGTCGTTTCCATCCGGAGGCGGGCGGCGCTGACAGTACGCTGCTGCGTACAACGCTGGTGGTCGGGCCGGGGGCGATAATTCTCGGCCTGCTGATTCTGATCTTCCATCTGACGCGTCCGTGGACCTTCTGGAAACTGATGTTTCACTACAGTTTTACGTCAGTGATGTCGATGGGGGTCATGCTGTTCCAGTTGTACATGGTGGTGCTGGTACTGTGGCTGGCGAAAATCTTTGAAAAAGAGCTGATTGCTCTGCAACAGCGTTGGCTGCCGCGTCTGAGCGTGCTGCCAAAAGCGCTGTCGCTCATCACGCCGTTTCATCGCCCGCTTGAAACGCTGATGCTGGTGTTGGCGGTACTGCTTGGCGCCTACACCGGATTTTTGCTTTCCGCGCTCAAGTCCTACCCGTTCCTGAATAACCCGGTCCTGCCGGTGTTGTTCCTGTTCTCGGGGATCTCTTCCGGCGCGGCGGTGGCGCTCATTGCAATGGCCTTGCGCCAGCGCAGCAACCCACACAGTACGGAAGCGCACTTTGTTCACCGAATGGAAACACCAGTGGTGTGGCTGGAAATCTTCCTGCTGGCGGCCTTTTTTATTGGCCTGGCGTTGGGCGATGACGGCAAAATGCGCGCGCTTTCCGCCGCGTTAGGCGGTGGATTCTGGACCTGGTGGTTCTGGATCGGCGTCGCGGGGCTGGGGCTGATTGTGCCGATGCTGTTGAAGCCGTGGGCGAATCGTGGATCCACCTTCCACGGTGTGCTGGCGGCCTGCGGCGCCAGCCTGACCGGCGTTCTGCTGTTACGTTTCTTTATTCTGTATGCGGGGCAACTGACGGTTGCATAACCTGGACGTGTTCCTACCTGAAGCCGGTTTTCTGGCGCTGTTGTTAAGCCTTGGGGTCAACGTGTTGACCCCGCTTGCCGTGCTGACCGGGATTCAGCGGCGCTGGCTGGGCGTTATGCGCCTGGCGAGCGTCGGCGTCTGGACGCAGTTCGCGCTTTTGCTGGCGGCGTTTACGCTGTTGATAAACGCCTTTCTGAGCAGCGACTTTTCGGTCATCTACGTGGCGCAGCACAGCCACAGCTTGCTGTCGTGGGGGCTAAAGCTGGCGGCGGTATGGGGCGGACATGAAGGTTCCTTACTGCTATGGGTGCTGTTTCTTTCTGCCTGGAGCGCGCTGTTTGCCTGGCGCTACCGTCAACAATCGGATGCGCTGTTTCCGCTGACGCTCAGCCTTCTTTCTCTGATCACCGCGTTGCTGCTGCTGTTTGTGGTGGTGTGGTCTGATCCGTTTGCACGCATTTTCCCTCCCGCGATAGAAGGGCGCGATCTCAACCCGATGCTGCAACATCTGGGGTTGATCCTGCATCCGCCGCTACTGTATCTGGGCTATGGCGGGTTGATGGTGGCTACGGGCGTGGCGCTCGCCTCGCTGCTTCACGGCGATTTTACTGCCGCGGCCGCCCGGGTGTGCTGGCGCTGGGCGCTGCCCGGCTGGTGCGCGCTGACCCTCGGCATCATCCTCGGCTCCTGGTGGGCGTACTGCGAGTTGGGGTGGGGCGGATGGTGGTTCTGGGACCCGGTGGAAAACGCCTCTCTGTTGCCCTGGCTGTCCGCCAGCGCGCTGCTGCACAGTCTGTCGCTTTCGCGCAGACAGGGGATTTTTCGCCACTGGTCACTGCTGCTGGCGATCGTCACCCTGATTCTTTCACTGCTGGGCACGCTGATTGTGCGCTCCGGCATTCTGGTCTCTGTGCATGCTTTTGCGCTGGATAACGTGCGCGCGGCGCCGCTGTTTGCGCTGTTCGCCGTGCTGAGTCTCGCTTCGCTTGCGCTGTACGCCTGGCGGGCGCGTGATGGTCAACCGACAGCGCGTGTGGGGATCGGGTCGCGCGAAACGTTGATACTCGCGACGCTACTGCTTTTTTGCGCGGTACTGCTGATCGTGCTGGTGGGGACGCTTTACCCGATGATTTACGGTCTGCTTGGCTGGGGACGTCTTTCCGTAGGCGCACCTTATTTCAATCGCGCTACGCTGCCGTTCGGCCTGCTGATGCTGGTCGTCATCGTTGTGGCGACGATAAGAAACCGTAAATCTGCCTGGCGACGACAGCTTCCGGCGCTGATTGCCCATACAGGCGTGCTGATCGCGGCGCTGGGGATTGTGGTGTCCAGCGTCAGCCGTCAGGAGATTAGCCTGAATTTACGTCCGGGGCAGCAGGTGGCGCTGGCAGGATACACCTTCCGCTTCGACCGGCTCGAGCTTGAAGCAAAGGGCAATTACACTACCGAGAAAGCGCAGATTGCGCTGTGGCAGGGGGAGAATCGTATTGGCAATTTGACACCGGAGCGGCGGTTTTATACCGCGCGCCGCCAGCAGATGATGGAGCCGGACATTCGCTGGAACCTTATACACGACTGGTATGCGGTAATGGGCGAGAAAACCGGTCCGGAACGTTACGCCATGCGGTTGTACGTTCAAAGCGGCGTGCGCTGGATCTGGGGCGGTGGGCTGCTGATGATTGTCGGCGCGCTACTGAGCGGCTGGTGCGGGAGGAGGGAAAATGCGTAATACGGCGCCATTTCACAGGCTGTTCATCCTGGTTACGCTACTTTTTTTCACGCTTATCGTCCACGCTCAGGTCGTCGATACCTGGACCTTCGCTAACCCGCAGCAGCAGGAGAAAGCGCTTTCTGTCGCCAGCCGGTTGCGTTGTCCCCAGTGCCAGAACCAGAACTTACTGGAATCCAACGCGCCGGTGGCGGTCAGTATGCGCCATCAGGTCTATACAATGGTGGCGGAGGGGAAAAGCGAAGCGGAAATTACTGTCTGGATGACGGAACGCTACGGCGACTTTGTTCGCTACAATCCACCGCTGAACGGACAAACTTTGCTGCTTTGGGCGCTGCCGTGTCTGTTACTGCTGGTGGTGGGGGGGATCCTGTGGCGCGCGGTAAAGCCCAAAAGGACAAACGATGATGCAGCCTGACTCCCACCGTTCTCTGCCCGTAAAACGTCTGGCGGCGGCCGTCATGCTGATGGTGATTATCTGCTTTAGCGGCTATCTGCTGTCGCCGAAATGGCAGGCGGTACGCAGCGAACAGCAGCGTCTGGCAGATCCGCTGCATGCGTTTACCGACGCGCAAACCCCACAAGCGCAACTGCGAACGTTGCAGAACCAGATTCGCGCGAATCCCCAGGACAGCGAAAAGTGGGCGTTACTCGGCGAGTATTACCTCTGGCGTAACGACTACGCTAACGCGCAGCGGGCGTATCGTCAGGCGCTGCAACTGCGCGGGGAGAACGCCGAGCTTTACGCCGCGCTGGCGACGGTGCTTTACTATCAGGCGGGACAGCATATGACGCCGCTGGCCCGCGAGATGATTGATAAAGCATTAGCGCTGGACGCCAGTGAGGTGACCGCGCTGATGCTCCTGGCCTCGGATGCGTTTATGCAGGCTGATTACCGCGAGGCGATTATCCAGTGGCAAAAAGCCCTCGATCTCAATTCACCGCGGGTAAACCGCGCACAGGTGATTGACGCAATAAATATGGCGAAGTTGTTGCAGAATCGTCAGAAATGATTTTGTTTTTTTGTGATTTATGTCGTTTTTGCTGTTTAAAAAACAGGCAAATGAACATCGTACGCAAAATAATTCCTGAAAGTTATAATTCAAAAACGCACATTTAAAAATCTTTCCATAACAAATAGTTATTCATAATAAACGCCATAAACTCGCGTTATTATGCATTATTTCAGCTAAATGCGCTGTTCTGAAAGGGTTGCGCAAGATGCCTTGCAAATGGTACTGATTATGCGCGTTAAAAAACTCTATAACCCAACGCAACACAATTCATACCCTTTCAGTATGTATCCATTCCCGCTTTGACGAGGGGACTGGCGCTCCATTGAGGAAGTCCGCTGTTATGAAAAGTTTTAAACTCAGCCTGGCCTGGCAGATTTTGATTGCCATGGTGCTGGGCATTCTACTGGGGAGTTACCTGCACTATCACAGCGACAGCCGTGAATGGCTGATTGCTAACCTGCTGTCACCGGCAGGGGATATCTTTATCCATCTGATCAAAATGATCGTCGTCCCTATCGTGATTTCGACGCTGATTGTCGGTATTGCCGGGGTGGGTGATGCCAAACAGCTTGGGCGTATCGGCGCCAAAACCATTATCTATTTCGAAGTGATCACGACCATCGCCATCATTCTGGGTATCACGCTGGCGAATGTGTTTCAACCCGGTTCCGGCATTGATATGTCGCAACTGGCGACCGTGGATATTTCGAAATACCAGAACACGACAGCGGAGGTGCAGAGCCATGCGCATGGCCTGATGGGCACCATACTCTCGCTGGTGCCAACCAACATCGTGGCATCGATGGCGAAAGGCGATATGCTGCCGATCATCTTCTTCTCGGTACTGTTTGGCCTGGGGCTTTCTTCGCTGCCTGCCACACACCGTGAACCGCTGGTGACGGTGTTCCGCTCCATCTCCGAAACCATGTTTAAAGTCACCCACATGGTCATGCGTTATGCGCCGGTCGGGGTGTTCGCACTGATTGCCGTGACCGTCGCTAACTTCGGTTTTGCCTCCCTGTGGCCGCTGGCGAAACTGGTGCTGCTGGTTCACTTCGCGATTCTGTTCTTCGCGCTGGTGGTGTTGGGGATTGTCGCGCGCCTGTGTGGACTGAGCGTCTGGATCCTGATTCGCATTCTGAAAGACGAGCTGATCCTGGCTTACTCCACCGCCAGCTCCGAGAGCGTGCTGCCGCGTATCATCGAAAAGATGGAAGCCTACGGCGCGCCAGCGTCGATTACCAGCTTCGTCGTGCCAACGGGGTACTCCTTTAACCTTGACGGTTCCACCCTGTACCAGAGTATTGCCGCCATCTTTATTGCGCAGCTGTACGGGATCGACCTGTCGTTGTGGCAGGAGATCGTACTGGTGCTGACGCTGATGGTCACGTCGAAAGGGATTGCCGGCGTGCCGGGCGTGTCGTTTGTGGTGCTACTGGCTACATTAGGCAGCGTGGGCATTCCGCTGGAAGGTCTGGCGTTCATCGCTGGTGTCGACCGTATCCTCGACATGGCGCGTACCGCGCTGAACGTGGTGGGGAATGCGCTGGCGGTGCTGGTCATTTCCAAGTGGGAACACAAGTTTGACCGCAAGAAAGCGCTGGCTTACGAGCGCGAGGTGCTGGGCAAATTTGATAAAACCGCCCAGTAACGGTTAACAGGTTGCCGGATAAGCATCGCGTTATCCGGCAACCTGCATCACCCGTTCGTTAACTTCTCAAACTCCTCGCAGCCGGTATCGAATCCTTCGGTGCAGCTCAGATTCAACCAGTGCAGCGCCTTCTGTTTGTTCTTCTCAATAAAGCCCTGTTCACCGTTCAGAAACATCATTCCCGCCCAGTATTCGGAATAGCCGGTACGGGAAATGGCGGAACTGCGTTTGAAATACCAGGTCGCTTTGTCATCGTCTGCCGGAATGCCGACGCCGTTGGCGTAAATCAGTCCAAGCAGCATTTGCGCATCAACCGCCACGTCGCTCTCGAGATTTTGCGAGGCGTTTTGCAGCAGGGAAATCGCTTTCGGGTAGTCGGGCTTCCCGGCCTGGGTGTTCAACAGAATCCGCGCGAGGGTGATCTCGCCCGCTTTACTGCCCGCTTGCGCCGCCCTTTCGGCCAGCGTTTTCGCTTCACGGTAATCGAGGCTGACCGGGTTGGTGATTTTGATTTGCGCCAGTAGCGCACAGGCGTCGGCATCGCCATTACTGGCGGATTTCTGCGCCCAGTATTCGGCTTTGCTTAAGTCGCCAAAGCTAAACCAACTGTCAGCGAGGTAATACTGTGCGCGTCTGTCTCCTGCCTCTGCGGCCTGCAAATACTGGCTTCCCGGTTCCGGGGCGGCAGCATGGGCAAAGAATGTCATGAATAACATCAATGCAAGAAGTGGTTTCATTTTGCGTTTTAGTTAGGGTACGGAAAAGACAGTATAAAGAGATCGTCTGGATAAAAAAACAGCCTCCACGGAGGAGGCTGCTGTCGTTAAACATGCCAGGTAAGGCATGTCAGAATCAACCCATTGCGCTTTCGCGCAGACGGGTTTTCAGCTTGTTGTATTCGTCAATCACATACTGCTCGGCGGCGCGCTGGTCGGCGATCGGCTCAACGCGTACGGCGCAGTATTTGTACTCCGGCGTTTTGGTAATCGGGCTTAAGTTCTCGGTGACCAGCTCGTTACAGGCGCCAATCCACCACTGGTAGGTCATGTAAATCGCCCCTTTGTTCGGGCGTTCGCTGACCTGCGCGCGGGTGATGATTTTGCCTTTACGCGAATGAACCCAGACCAGCGCTTCATCTTCAATGCCCAGACGCGCGGCGTCGGCGGCGTTGATTTGCGCATAGCCCGGCTCGTCCGCCAGCGCAGCCAGCGCCGCGCAGTTACCGGTCATTGAGCGGCAGGAGTAGTGGCCAACTTCACGAACCGTCGACAGCACCATCGGGTACTCTTCGGTCAGCTTGTCGATCGGCGCAACCCAGTCGCAGGTAAAGAACTGCGCGAGACCGTTCGGGGTATCAAATTTCTCTTTAAAGAGATACGAGGTGCCCTGATCGGCGTCGGACGTGTCGCGACACGGCCACTGGATATAGCCCAGTTCGCCCATTTTCTCGTACGTGGCGCCGTAGAAATCCGGGCACAGATGACGCAACTCGTCCCAGATCTCCTGGGTGTTGTTATAGTGCATCGGGTAGCCCATCCGGGTGGCGATTTCACTGATAATTTGCCAGTCCGTTTTCAGATCCCACTTCGGTTCGACCGCTTTAAAGAAGCGCTGGAAACCACGGTCAGCGGCGGTAAAGACCCCTTCATGCTCGCCCCACGACGTAGACGGTAAAATCACATCCGCCGCCGACGCGGTTTTGGTCATAAAGATGTCCTGCACGATAACCAGTTCCAGGTCCTCAAACGCTTTACGCACGGCTGACAACTCGGCATCAGTCTGTAGCGGATCTTCGCCCATGATGTACGCCGCGCGCACTTCGCCATGCGCCGCCCGGTGCGGCAGCTCGCTGATGCGATAGCCGGTATGTTCCGGCAGGCTGTCGACACCCCAGGCTTTGGCGAACTTCTCACGGTTTTCCGGGAACTTCACGTACTGATAGCCCGGATAGGTGTCCGGCAGCGCGCCCATGTCGCAGGCGCCCTGTACGTTGTTCTGGCCACGCACCGGGTTGACGCCGACGCTCGGCTTACCGAGGTTACCGGTCAACATCGCGAGGCTGGTCAGCGAACGAACGGTTTCTACACCCTGATAGAACTGGGTGACGCCCATGCCCCACAGGATCGATGCGCTTTTCGCCCCGGCGTACATCCGCGCCGCCTGACGAATGTCGTGGGCGCTGACGCCGGTGATATCCTCAACAGATTCCGGCGTATAACCGTCGACAATCTTACGGTACTCTTCAAAGCCTTCCGTACGCGAAGCGACAAACGCCTGGTCGTACAGGTTTTCTTCAATAATGACGTGGCCCATGGCGTTCAACAGCGCGATATTCGAGCCGTTTTTCAACGCGATGTGCATATCAGCAATGCGCGCGGTTTCAATTTTGCGCGGATCGCAGACGATGATTTTCGCGCCGTTACGTTTCGCGTTAATCACGTGATTCGCCACGATGGGGTGGGAATCCGCCGGGTTATACCCGAAGATAAACACGAGATCGGTATTATCAATTTCGTTAATTGCGTTACTCATTGCGCCGTTACCGACCGACTGGTGCAGACCTGCAACCGATGGGCCGTGTCAGACGCGAGCGCAGCAGTCAACGTTATTGGTACCAATAACGGCGCGCGCAAATTTTTGCATGATGTAGTTGGTTTCATTCCCGGTGCCACGCGACGAACCGGTCGTCTGAATGGCGTCGGGTCCGTATTTCGCCTTGATGGCGCTCAGGCGTTCAGCGACATAATTCAGCGCTTCATCCCAGGAAACGGATTCCAGTTTGCCGCCGCGCTGGCGACGAATCATAGGGGTTTTCAGGCGCGGGGTCAGGATCTGGGTATCGTTAATAAAATCCCAGCCGTAGTAGCCCTTCAGACACAGGGTCCCCTGGTTGGTTTTCCCCTGCGCTGCCTCAGCCCGGACGATTTTGCCGTTATCGACCACCAGGTTGATTTTGCAACCTGATGCGCAATACGGGCAAACCGTGACGACTTTTTTCATCGGTCTCGCTCCAGTTAATCAAATCGCGCATACACGCTTGTCGCCCTGAGTATGCATCTTTTATGCCACATTTTAATTGGGGACTTTCCCTGATATTACGGGCAAATTTTGGACAAAACCCTGACGAAAAACAGGCTGTCGACAGTTTTGACGTGACGAAGGCGGCGATGGGCGCTCATTCAGCCCGGCAGGCTGGATTTGAGATTCCTCCGCTACTCGCGAGAATGACCGATGATTACCGTAGAGCCAGTCCACCGTTGAGGCTAACGCTATGAAACGCTACTCCACGCTCTTTTTATTCAGCTTACTGTCGCTGAGCACCGTTTCGGCGCAGGCCGATGTGATTGATGACGCCATTGGCAATATTCAGCAGGCGATCAACGACGCCTATAATCCCGGCAGCAGCCGTAATGACGATGATGACGATCGTTACGATCGCAGCCGTCAAACCGACAGTCGACAGTACGACGATCGCCGCCGACAGCTCGAAGACAGGCGCCGCCGTTTAGACGAACGCCAGCGCCAGCTGGATGACGACCGACGTCGATTAGAAGAGGACGAACGCAGGCTGGAAGAAGGTTACGAACGGTGGTAAGGGCAGTCTGTTGCCCTCTCCCGCGGAGGAGGGAAAACGCTTAGTCCAGCACCAGTACCATCCCGTCATACCCCGCTTCGATGCCGTCCGGCAGCGGGTTATCCATCATCCACACGTCAAACTGATGGCTGATATGCGTCAGGATCACCCGTGGGCAGCCAATCACCTCATTCAGCGCAATCACGGTGTTTAAATCGCAATGGTTGCGCGGCGCGTCTGGTCGCGGTTCATGGCTACAGTCGATCACTATCGCCTGCGGGCGGTTGTTGAGCAAAGATTTCAGCGTCTTATCCGGCAGCCCGGCGGTATCCGAAAGCCACGCCACCCGGCTGTGGGCAGACTCCAACAGATAGCCAAAGGTCAGCTTTGAGTGATTCAGCGGCAGCGGCGTCACCTGCAATCCCTGCAAATCAAACACCACAAACGGCTCGACGGTATGGCTGAAGTCGAGAATGCCGGGATGCTTAAACAGATCGTCGCAGCCCTGTTCGTCAGGCGGCCCGTACACCGGGATTGTCGCGCCCACGCCCCAGCGCAGCGGAAACAGCCCCTGCACGTGATCCATATGATAATGGGTGAGTAAAAATTGCTCAAAAGATCCGGCAGGCCAGCGATCCGCAAGATCGTGCAAGCCCGCGTCCAGCAATGTTACCGCATGATTAAATTTAATCACGCCGCTACACGGGCGACGACGATACGCTTCATGCTGGCGCGCCCGGCGGCAGGCCGCGCAGTCGCAGCCATACGCTGGAACGCCTCGTGCGCCGCCGGTTCCGGTTAAGGTGAGGGTCAGGCTCATCGGTTGCCTCACAGCGCTTTGGTGAAGCGAAAATGGCTCTGGGTGTAACCTTCGCGCAGGTAAAAGCGGTGGGCGTCAAGACGCTTCACGTTGGTGGAAAGCTCGGTCATCTCCGCCCCCGCGCGTCTGGCTTCGTCCTCTGCCCAGGCCAGCAGTTGGCTGCCGATTTTCAGGCCGCGCGCCTGGGGCATTACCACCAGTTCCTGAATCTCGCCGATCCAGTTGGCGTGATGGAGATGAAATTGCATATGCAGACCAATCATGCCCACCACCTCGCCGTCGAGCAGCGCAAGCTGATAGCGCAGATTGCTATCCCGCAGGTTCGCCGCAAAGCCGGTTCTGAACGCCTGATGATCGAACTCGGCTTGCTTTAGTTCGCAAATGAGGGCATAGACGGCGTGGGTGTCGTCCGCCGTGGCGCGACGCAGTTCACAGGCAGGCATGGCTTTTCTCCTTTCGTCCGATCAGCATTAACAGCGTATCGACTGACTGTAGCAGACTGCCGTCATTGTTCAGCGTATGGCAGTCAAACGGCGCGTAGCGGGCGGCGCGTTCGAGACGGGCGGCAATCTCCGCTTCGCTTTCGCGTCCGCGCGCCTGTAACCGCTGGCGCAGAATGGCGGGGGAGACCTGCAAACAGACCGGCATCAGCGCTGTGCCGTAACGCGCCTGCGCCTGGGGCAGATGGGCGCGGGAGCCATTAACCACCACGTCGAATCCGCCGTTCAGCCACAGGTCGATCTCCACCCCGACGCCGTAGTATAAACCATTGGCGTGCCAGCTTAGCGCCAGCAGGTTATGTCCCGCACGGGTGAAAAATTCCTGTTCGCTCAGGGCGATATGGTTTTCATTTCCGGCGTTGGCCGCGCGGGTAATGTAGCGGTGCGCGACCAGGAGTTGCGCATGTTCCTGCTGGCGCAGCGCCGCCAGCAAACTGTCTTTACCGGAGCCGGACGGCCCCATCAGCCAGATCAGTTTTCCCATAGTCAGAACACCCTTTTTCCTTGACGCCAGACGTGATCGATATGCACGTGGTCGCCTTTGCGATGCGCCAGTACCAGGTCGGCGCGTTTGCCCTCGGCGATAACGCCGCGATCGTTCAGATTCAGCGCCCGCGCCGGGTTGCGGGTTACCAGACGAATGGCCTGCGGCAGGGTAAAGCGGTTGGCATCGTCGTCGGCGACGCGAAAGGCGGCGTCGAGCAGGCTGGCGGGGTAATAATCGGACGAAAGAATATCCAGCAGCCCCAGCTCGGCCAGCGCATGCGCGGCGACGTTACCGGAGTGTGAACCGCCGCGCACGATGTTCGGCGCGCCCATCAGCACATTCATGCCATGCTCGCGCGATGCTTGCGCCGCGGCGAAGGTGGTGGGAAATTCGGCGATCACGCTGCCAAGCTGATGTGACTCGCGCACGTGGTCGGGCGTCGCGTCGTCATGGCTTGCCAGCGCGATGTTGCGCTCGCGGCAAAGCCGGGCGATAGCGCTGCGGTTAGGTTGCGACCAGCGGGCGGCGAGCGCCAACTGTTCTTCTTCATAGCGGGCCATCTGCTCGTCGGTGAGGGAATATTTGCCCTGATAATATTCGCGATACTTCTCGCGGTTGGCGAACTGGCGCTGGCCCGGCGAGTGATCCATCAGGGAAACCAGCGTGACCGGCTCGCGGCCGACCAGCTTTTCAAACAACGGCAGGGTGGTGTGATGCGGCAGCTCGCAGCGCAGATGCAGGCGATGCTCGGCGCGGTTGACGCCGCGCTTTTGCGTCTCTTCCACCGCGTTAATCATCTTTTCCAGATTTTCCAGCCTGTCGCCGCCGTCACGCACGTCGCCAATCGCCACCGCGTCCAGAACGGTGGTGATACCGCTGGCGACCATCAGCGCGTCGTGGCTGCTCATCGCTGAATGGGCGGGCCAGTCCACCTTTGGGCGCGGGGTGAAAAATTTATCCAGATTATCAGTATGCAGTTCAATCAGTCCCGGCAGCAGCCAGCCGCCTTCGCCGTCCAGCGCCTCCGGCAGACGGCTCTGGGTTTCGGCAAAAGCGTGGATCATCCCGTTGTGCATTTCCAGCGATCCCTGCACTACCTCGTCTTCCAGCACCAGCTTTACATTGTTGATAATCATGGTGTTGTTCCCATAAGATGCAAACGATCCGCCACCCGGTCGCGCACGGATTCATCGTGAAAAATGCCGACAATCGCCGCGCCGCGCGCTTTCGCTTCGGTAATCAATGCCACCACGGCGGCGCTGTTTTTGGCATCCAGCGAGGCGGTGGGCTCGTCGAGGAGCAGGATGGGATAATCGACAATAAAGCCGCGGGCGATGTTGACCCGCTGCTGCTCGCCGCCGGAAAAGGTCGAGGGGGCGAGATGCCACAGGCGCTCGGGTACGTTGAGGCGGGTCAGAAGACTCGCGGCTTTGGCGGCGCATGCTTCTCGCGGCGCGCCGAGGTCCAGCAGCGGCTGCATTACCACGTCCAGCGCGCACACGCGGGGGATCACCCGCAGAAACTGGCTGACCCAGCCGATGGTAGAACGACGTACTTCCAGTACCTTGCGCGCTGGCGCCTGCACCAGATCCACCCACTCGTCGCCGTGACGAATCCGGATCTGCCCTTCGTCGGGCAGATAGTTAGCGTACAGCGAGCGCAGCAGCGTCGATTTTCCGCTGCCGGAGTGACCGTGCAGCACCACGCATTCGCCGCGCGCTACCGTCAGCGAGGCGTTTTGCAGTACCGGCAGACGCACGCCGTTTTGCTGGTGGAGAACAAAGGTTTTACTGACGTTTTCAACGCGAATCATGTTGGCCTCTTAATTCTGTAATACCGACGACACCAGCAACTGCGTGTACGGATGATGCGGATCGTCGAGCACGCGGTCGGTTAATCCACTTTCCACCACCTGGCCCTGCTTCATCACCAGCAGACGGTCCGCCAGCAGGCGCGCAACGCCCAAATCGTGGGTGACAATCACCACCGCCAGATCCAGCTCCACCACCAGCCCGCGCAGCAGGTCCAGCAGTTTGGCCTGCACCGAGACGTCCAGCCCGCCGGTCGGTTCATCCATAAACACCAGCTTTGGATGGGTGACCAGATTGCGGGCGATTTGCAAACGCTGCTGCATTCCGCCGGAGAAGGTGGTCGGCAGGTCATCAATGCGCGAGGCCGGAATTTCCACTTCCTCGAGCCATTTTTGAGCGGTAGCGCGGATTTCGCCGTAGTGGCGCGCGCCGGTCGCCATCAGCCGTTCGCCGATGTTGCCTCCCGCTGAGACCTGGCGTCGCAGGCCGTCCAGCGGATGCTGATGCACCACGCCCCATTCGGTGCGCAGCAGGCGGCGACGGTCGGCCTCGCTCATCGCATACAGCGAACGGTTCTGATACTGGATCTCGCCGGACTGCGGCGTCAGGCGCGAAGAGATTGACTTCAGCAGGGTGGTTTTACCGGAACCGGACTCCCCGACAATGCCCAGCACTTCGCCCGGCCACAGGTCAAACGAGACATCGCTGAAGCCTTTGCCCGGCGCGTAAAGGTGGGTCAGGTTATTCACTGAAAGCAGCGGCTGCGTCATTGGCGTTGGGCCTCACTCTGTTGGCGGCAGTAGTCGGTGTCGGAGCAGACAAACATCCGTTTGCCGCTGTCGTCGAGCACCACTTCGTCGAGATAGCTATGGGTTGACCCGCAAATGGCGCACGGCTCATTCCAGGTCTGGACGCTGAACGGATGATCGTCGAAATCGAGACTCTCCACGCGGGTGTACGGCGGTACGGCGTAGATGCGCTTTTCGCGCCCGGCGCCAAACAGTTGCAGAGCGGGCATCCTGTCCATTTTCGGGTTATCGAATTTGGGGATCGGCGACGGGTCCATCACGTAGCGCCCGTTCACCTTCACCGGATAGGCGTAGGTGGTGGCGATGTGGCCGAAGCGGGCGATATCTTCGTACAGTTTCACCTGCATTACGCCGTACTCTTCCAGCGCATGCATGGTGCGGGTTTCGGTTTCGCGCGGTTCGATAAAGCGCAGCGGCTCTGGGATCGGCACCTGGAAGATCAGGATCTGATCTTCGGTCAGCGGCGTTTCCGGGATCCGATGGCGGGTCTGGATCAGCGTCGCGTCTTCCGTACGTTCGGTGGTGTTTACGCCGGTGACGCGCTTAAAAAAGTTGCGGATCGACACCGCGTTGGTGGTGTCGTCGGCACCCTGGTCGATCACTTTCAGCACGTCCGGTTCGCCGATCACGCTGGCGGTGATCTGAATGCCGCCGGTGCCCCAGCCGTAGGGCATCGGCATTTCGCGGCCGCCGAACGGCACCTGATAGCCAGGGATCGCCACCGCCTTCAGGATAGCGCGGCGGATCATGCGTTTGGTTTGTTCATCAAGGTACGCAAAGTTGTAGCCGGAGAGGTTAGTCGTCACGGTCGGCCTCCTGTTGCAGGCGTTTAAGCAGTTCCAGCTCGGCCTGGAAATCGACGTAATGAGGGAGCTTGAGGTGCGAAACAAAACCCGCCGCCTCGACGTTATCCGCATGCGCCAGCACGAACTCCTCGTCCTGCGCCGGTCCTGTGACCGTTTCATCGTAGTCTGGTGCCTGTAGCGCGCGATCCACCAGCGCCATCGCCATGGCTTTGCGTTCGCTCATGCCGAACACCAGCCCGTAGCCGCGGGTGAAGTGAGGCGCATCATTGTCCGGGGCGACGAATCCGTTGACCATCTCGCATTCGGTCACCAGCAGTTCGCCAACGTTTACCGCGAATCCCAGCTCTTCCGGCACCGTTTCCAGCTCAACGTAGCCGCTGCGGATCTCCGCCGCGAACGGGTGGTTGCGGCCATAACCGCGCTGGGTGGAATAGGCCAGCGCCAGCAGGTAGCCTTCGTCGCCGCGCATGAGCTGTTGCAGGCGTGAGGCGCGCGAGCAGGGGTAGACCGGCGGTGTGCGGGTGATATCGTCCGGCTGTGCGCCGGTATCCTCTTCGCGCTTTGCCAGCCCCTGCTTCGCCAGCAGGGAAAAGACGTGCGGCGCGGGTTCCGTTGGGTGATCGGCGGTGCGCAGAGGCGGCGTTTCGCCGTTCGCCAACAGGGTGAAATCGAGCAGGCGATGGGTGTAGTCGTAAGTCGGGCCTAAAAGCTGCCCGCCGGGAATGTCTTTATAGACGGCGGAAATACGCCGCTCCAGGCGCATCTCCGCGCTGTTCAGCGGTTCGCTCACCGCCAGCTTCGCCAGCGTGGTGCGGTAGGCGCGCAGCAGGAAGATGGCTTCGACGTTGTCTCCGCTGGCCTGTTTCAGCGCCAGCGCCGCCAGTTCGCGGTCGGCGATACCGCCTTCGGTCATCACCCGGTCAACCGCCAGGTTCATCTGCTGTTCAATCTGCGCCACGCTCAGTTCACCGATGGCGGCATCGCCCCGACGGCGGTTCTCCTGGAGCGCATGGGCGTTGGCTATCGCCTTCTCGCCCCCTTTAACGGCGACGTACATTAGCACACCTCCACGTGGGTAGTGCGAGGGATGGCCAGCAGGCGCTCGCCGCAGGTAAGTATCAAATCGACGCCCAGCGGGAAGGGGTGCGGGCGTTCGGTCAGTTCGTGGATCAGACAGTCCGGTAACTGCGGCGCGATCATCCGTTCTTCGGCGATCCCCGCCCCGGTCAGGCGCAGCATCCGCCCGCCGCTGAGGCTGGTGACCTGGACGATCAGCGTGGCGCTGGTTTCCGGCGCCACGGCGGAACCCGCGGAAAGGGCGTTAAGCTGCTCGCGGCTGATGCGCTCGTCGGTGACGGCAAACGCTGCCAACTGCGGTTGCTCGACCAATGGCGCCTGAGTATGAAAACGCAGGTTCTGGCTGGCGATGTCGTTGTTCACCGCAGGTGACAGCCATACCGGCGTGTCGCCATCGACCAGGGTCAGCAGGACGCTGGTGGTGGCAAGGTTCAACGGTTGCCAGCCGTGCTTAAGCTGATGCAGGGCGACAATCACGCCCGGTTCGCTCATTGCTTTCAGCAGGCGGCGAAAGCTCTGTTGCGCGTCCTGAACGGGCAGGGTAAAGGCGGTTTGTAGTTCCGTGGATCGTGTCATTCGTTATCTCCGCGTACCAGCGTAAAGAAGTCGACCCGGCTGGCGTTCACTTCAGCGCGGCGGGCAGCGATTTGCGCCTCGCGTTCGGCCTCCAGCGGGGCGATTAAGGTTTCCATGAGCGTCTGAAAATGGGCCTGCTCCTGTAACAGCGCGTCGACGACGGCGCACCGTTCGGCGTGCTGTTTATTGCGTCCCAGCAGGTAGCTGTAGCCGAGCGTGCCGCTGTTCAGGCGCACCACCGCGCGGGTGAGCGTGGTATCGCCGGCAAAGAAACGGTTGCCGGTGCCGCCCATGCGCGCCTGGATCTGCATCAGACCGGTTTCCGGCGCGCGGATAAGCGTGTATTCCGGCGCCAGCTTCAGCGCCTGCATCAGTGCGTTCAGCGTTTCGGCGTTGCTCCAGGACAACGCGCGCATCCAGCGCTGGCGGGTGGCGGTATCGATATGCATTCAGTGCTCCATAGTGAATTCGATCATGTCGGCGCGGGTCAGGCTGACGGAGTATTCCGCTGCCTGCTCCTCACCTTCACGATGGTTCAGGGTGCGCACGCAGAGCAGCGGCGCCATGTTCGGGATTTCCAGTACCTTGCTCTCTTTCGCCTGCGCGCGGCGGGCGCTGATGCGCGTCTGGGTACGCATCAGCGTCAGCCCGGACTGTTCGCGCAGATAGTCATGCAGCGAGCCGCTATGGAAGCCCTGCAACAGCGGCCAGAGGCTGAGGTCGGAAAAGTAGTGATCGATCAGGCACAGGGCGATACCGTTGACCCGGCGTAGCGTTCGCAGGTGAATGACGTTGTCGCCTTCCTGCACGCTGAGGGCATCAGCAACGTGGCGGGAAGCCGGTCGCAGTACCGCCAGCAGCTTTTCGCTGGTGGGATGGCTGCCCTGATCCAACAGATTCTGGCTAAAGCGCGCCTGGGCGTTCAGCGGGTAGTCCAGAGCAGGCATCAGCGCCAGCACGCCGACACCCTGACGACGCTGCACCCAGCCGCGTTCAACTAACTGATCGATGGCCCGGCGCAGGGTATGGCGGTTCACCTCATAACGGGCGGCAAGCTGATGCTCCGCCGGAAGATAGTCGCCGCAGCGGTAATGTTGACGAAGCTCCTGCTCAAGTCTCGCGGCAATCTCCTGATAACGCGTCGGGTAACTGGTCGGATGTGTAGACAAGTGCATAGCCATCAATGCCTCGCGAATCAGATAAAGTGCTTACGTAAACGCTGGGAGAGGAAGTCCAGCAGGCTGACGGTGATGATGATGAGCACCATCAACGCGCAGGTTTGCTGGAACTGGAAACCGCGTATCGCCTCCCACAAGGTGACGCCGATGCCGCCTGCGCCCACCATGCCGACCACCGTGGCGGAGCGGACGTTGGACTCAAAGCGGTACAGCGAATAGGAGATGAGCAGCGGCATGACCTGCGGCAGTACGCCGTAGAGAATTTCTTCGAGCTTATTGGCGCCGGTGGCGCGGATACCTTCTACCGGGCCGGGTTCGATAGCTTCGACCGCTTCGGAAAGCAGTTTCGACAGCACGCCGGTGGTGTGGATAAATAGCGCCATCACGCCCGCAAACGGACCGAGACCGACGGCGACCACGAACAGCATCGCAAACACCATTTCGTTGATGGCGCGGCAGGCGTCCATCAGACGGCGCATGGGCTGGTAAATCCACCACGGTACGAGGTTGTCGGCGCACATCAGACCAAAAGGAATGGACAGGATGACCGCCAGCGCGGTGCCCCAGACGGCGATTTGCAGGGTGACGGCCATTTCGCCGAGGTAGTCCCGCCACTGGCTGAAGTCCGGCGGGAAGAAGTCGGCGGCGAAAGTCGCCATGTTGCCGGAGTCCTGAATCAGCGTCAGCGGGGCCATTTCGGCGCCTTTCCACGACACGACCAGTACAGCCAGCAGAATGGCCCAGCTCAAGAGCGAGAACCAGCTTCGCTTCGGCGGGGGGACGGTAATGGTTTGCATAGTTGCTCCATAAGTGACGACGATTTGACGCGGGTATAGGCCGGATAAGCACAGCGTCATCCGGCCTATAGCCAGGGGTTATTGCACCGCTTTGTTCACGCTAGTCATGGCGCCGAGCGCGGCAGTCAGACGGTCGAGATCGTCCAGTTGCCCTTTAATCGCCGAGGTTTTGCTGGCTTTCTCTTCGTCGCTCAGTCCTTTGTTGTCCTTCACGCCCTGCATCTCTTTAAACAAGGCGAGCTGGCGAATCGGCACCAGTTGCAGGTCGCTGGAGGCACGGAACGGCGCCCAGCCCAGACGTTCCAGCACGCTTTTTTCTTCCGGCGTTTTGCCGTAATTCATAAAGAAGTCGTACACCTTGTCCTTGGTGGTTTCAGAAAGATTTTTCCGCCAGACGATGGGATCACCCGGGATCAGCGGCGACTTCCAGATCACCTTCAGCTCTTTGAGCTTGTCCGGCGCGGAGGTTTTCAGCTTGTCGAGGTTTTCGGTGTTGTTGGTGGCGACGTCGACCTGCTTGTTCGCTACCGCCAGTGCGTTGGTTTCATGACCGGCGTTAACGGTGCGTTTGAAGTCGCTGGCGGAGATATTGTTTTTTGCGAAGACGTAATACCCGGGAACCAGATAGCCAGAGGTGGAGTTAGGATCGCCGTTGCCGAAGGTAAGATCTTTGCGCTGGGCGATCAGATCGTCGAGAGTGTTGATCGGACTGTCCTTGTTGACGATCAGTACGCTCCAGTAGCCGGGCGATCCGTCAGCGGCGACAGTCTGGGCGAAGACCTGGCCGTTGGCGCGATCTACCGCTTCCATCGCGGAAAGATTGCCGTACCAGGCGAGATCCACTTTGTTAAAGCGCATCCCCTGGATGATCCCGGCGTAGTCCGGGGCGAAGAAGGCATTGACCTTGACCCCCAGTTTCTTTTCCATATCCTTCAGGAACGGGTCCCACTGCGGTTTCAGGTTTTGCTGTGACTCGGTCGAAATAATGCCAAAGTTCAGCGCTTTTTCCTGTTCTTCGGCATGTGCCGGGGTGAGCAGGGTGCTGACGCTGAACATGCTGGTAAACGCCAACGCGGCAACCGTTTTGTAATTCATATTATCCTCGCATTGTTCCAGGCTATTTCACTTGCCTGGTCTTTTTGAATTAAGCAGCCTGCGCGTTCTGTTCGACGCGGTTCATGCTGCGGTACAGATGGTCAAAGCGATCGTTATCGAAGTGTTGGCTGCTGCCGTCGTAGAACACATGCCCCTGACGCAGCGCCACAATGCGTTCGCAGTAGCGCAGGGCGTAATCCACCTGATGCAGCGTGACGACGACGGTGATGCCGTCGGTCTGGTTGATGTCGCGCAGGGTATCCATCACGATGCGCGCGGATTCCGGGTCCAGCGAGGCAATCGGCTCGTCGGCCAGAATCACTTTCGCCCGCTGCATCAGGGCGCGGGCGATGGCCACGCGCTGCTGCTGGCCGCCGGAAAGGGTAGAAACGCGCTGGTGCGCGAAGTGCGCCATGCCGACGCGGGTCAGCGCCTGTAACGCGCGCTGCTTCTGTTCCTGGGTGAACCAGCTAAAGCAGGTGCGCCAGAACGGCGTGCTGCCGAGCGCGCCAATCAGGACGTTCTCAAGCACTGTCAGGCGATTGACCAGGTTGAACTGCTGGAAGATATAGCCGGTATGGGCGCGGCTTTTGCGGATATCGCGCGCCAGACGGCCTTCGCGCTGGACGGTGCGACCAAGCAGCTCGACGTGGCTACCCGGCGCTTTGTCACCGGTGATCAGCCCGCTTAAGTGACGTAAAAGGGTGGATTTGCCGGAACCCGACGGCCCAAGCAGAGCCACCATCTCACCGGAAACGATGTTCAGATCGACGGCGTGCAGCGCCTGCTGCTGATTGAACGTTTTGGAGAGTTTTTCGACGCGAATAATCGTTTGCATGATGCGGCCTCTCTGAAAAAAGTGGCCCCATCGTGGCGGATTAATGTGACGTTTGGGTTAAGTTGTGATGACCTGATGATGAAGAATTGAGTGGAATCAGATGACAGGGCGGGAGGCAGGGCCTCCCGCGAGGTTAACCGTTTGCCTGCTGCTTAACGACGTTGATCATCCACGGGACGCCGTAACGATCGCTGACCTTGCCAAAGCCGTGCGCCCAAAAGGTTTCCTGCCAGTCCATTTCAATTTTTCCTTCGGCAGCGAGGCGGTCGAACCAGCGTTTTCCTTCGTTGACATCCTGCGTGTCAAGAACCAGCGTAAAGCCGGAATAGTGCGCCGTGCCTGACGGTAGGGCGTCACTCATCATAATGTCGCTCCCCGCAATGCGCACATTGGCATGGGCGATGGCAGTATCGGGGAAGGTCATTGCGGACGGGCAGCCGTCCTGACTGTCCTGTGCCGACGGGGGCATTTCGCCGAAGCTGATTTTATAGAGCAGTTCTGCGCCGAGCGTTTGCTGATAAAACGCAATGGCGTCGGCACAGTTGCCAGCAAAAGAGAGATAGGGACTTAACGACATGATCTGGACCTCTGATAAGGGAAGCCCATTAAGTGTAGTTACCCCCAGCCCGGTAAGCGAAGCGCCACCGGGCAATATCAGGCAGGCAGGATAACAATCAGTTCTTTTTCACAAACTCCGATTTCAGCTTCATCGGGCCGAAACCGTCGATTTTGCAGTCAATGTTGTGATCGCCTTCCACCAGTCGGATGTTTTTCACTTTGGTGCCGATCTTCAGCATCGAAGAACTGCCTTTCACCTTCAGATCTTTAATCACGGTCACGCTGTCGCCGTCGGCCAGCAGGTTGCCGTTAGCGTCTTTCACAATCAGCTCATCGCTGTCCTGCGCCGGTTCGGCATCGTTCCATTCGTGGGCGCATTCCGGGCAGATATACATGCCGTTGTCTTCGTAGGTGTATTCGGAGTTGCATTGTGGGCAGTTAGGTAATGACATGGTGAGTTCCTCAAAAGTCAGCAGGGGCAAACGCGCCCCAAAAGCATGGCAGATTGCCGAAAAAGGCGGCAATTATACACAAAATCCCCAACGTTGTCGGGACTACTCGCGTTTTAAGAAAGGGAGGCTGGAAGAAAGCGAGGTGAAAGGCGCGAAGAGAAGCGGACGCAGTCGTTAGACGTCGCCCTCCCGCGCAGAGCGGGAGGGCGACTGAAGGTTAGTGATTCATGGATTCAGCGGTTTTTTCTTCCGCATTGACCGGAGGCTGAACGTTGCCGAAGCGTTTGGCGTACAGCGCAGTGATGATCGGCACCAGGATGGCGGTGACAATCACGCTGGCGGCAACCAGCGCCGTCGCGGAAGCCGCGACGGGCTCAAACGCCGGGTTGATCTGGGCGATAATGACCGGGTTCGCCACCGCAGCGCCCGCCGCAGAAGACGCCGCCACACCCGCTGTACCGTTACCGCCGCCGATCACGCGGTCGGCAATAATCAACGGAATACCGGTGATAATGATGACCGCCACGCCCAGCATGATGCCCAGCAGACCTGTATCAACAATCACGCTCAGGTTAATGGTGTTACCCAGCGCAAAGCCGAAGAACGGAATCAGGACTGGCGTTGCCTTGCTGAAGAACGCACGCAGATCGTGGTCGAGGTTACCGAGGGCAAAGCCGATCAGGAACGGTAATACGGCGCCGATAAAGTGATGCGGCTCGAAAGAAGCGAGGCCAGCGGAACCAAGAATCACCATGGTCATCAACGGACCGGACTCCAGTGACATCAGCACGAACGCGCCGGACTCTTCTTTGGTGCCGTACTGGTTCATCAGGCTGGCGTACAGGCCGCCGTTGGTCATGTCCATTGCGGAAACAATCGCCAGTACAGACAGACCCGCGAAGAAACCGGTTTGAATGCCGGTGTCCGGAATAAACGAGGCGGCGATCATCGCCACCACCCACGCAACGGCAATTTTCGTGATTACCAACGTACCGGATTTACGTAATACCGTACCGGTTGCGCGCAGATCGATAGAAGCGCCAATACAAAAGAACCATACCGCCAGAATGGGCACCGTGCCGCTTATCATTCCTTTAGTAAATGAACCGAAATACGCGCCCGTGTCTGGCGCCAGGGTATTTAAAACGGCGCCGAGCAGTAATGGAATCAACATCATCCCACCAGGGATGCGTTCTATGGTGGCTTTAATTTTCATAAACGTCCTCACTTCTTACCCGCGAAACAAACGGACAAGGTGGCAAAAGGTATTGAATTCAGTTTGTTATATCGAAGCGAAGCGCAGAAAATACTGCGTTCCCTTTACGTTGTACGTAGCGATTGCGCCTGCTGGCGGCCTCTTTCGCTCCCCGGTGGTGTTGCCTCGTCTCTTATCTTGCATTCATTGGAATATTGATTCAATGAAAACGAAACAGTGTTTTAGTTATCTTTGTCACATAATTAATGTAAACATTCGGCGGCTTTTGGATTATTTAAAATAAACGTAAACAAGGTGTAAAAAAGCCAGGGGAATTTGCATAGCAGATTAATAGTGTCGCCGGGAAATGTTTGGTCGTGACGATGAATGTCATCGCAACGAAAGCAAAAAAGAATCGCAACGTTGCCACGTCAAAAAAGAGAGTGAGGATCACCTTATTTACGTTCTTTGACGAAACACAAACATATATGTGAAGTTGATCACAAATTTAAACACTGGTAGGGTAAAGAGGTCATTAACCGCCCACTTCAGGCGTCAACAGGTTCGGTTGTACAGTCCTTAACCGGTCAGTGTAAGTAAACCTGCTACGCTTGGTAAAGGAATTGCGCCTGCGTGATTCCAACGCTCGACGGTGACGTTCGCGCAGCTTGCGCCAATGAAGCGGTATGCAGCGAGACAGGGCTTAGTCTATGAGGACAGCTATGCTGAAAAGGAAAAAAGTAAAACCGATAACGCTTCGCGACGTAACCATTATTGATGACGGTAAACTGCGTAAAGCGATCACCGCGGCCTCGCTCGGCAATGCGATGGAATGGTTTGATTTTGGTGTTTATGGCTTCGTTGCCTACGCGTTAGGTAAAGTATTCTTCCCGGGGGCTGACCCCAGCGTGCAAATGATTGCCGCGCTCGCGACTTTCTCTGTTCCCTTCCTGATTCGTCCACTTGGCGGTTTGTTCTTCGGTATGCTCGGCGATAAATATGGGCGTCAGAAGATCCTGGCTATCACCATCGTCATTATGTCGATCAGTACGTTCTGTATCGGCCTGATACCGTCCTACGCTTCTATTGGTATCTGGGCGCCTATCCTGCTGCTGCTGTGCAAGATGGCGCAGGGCTTCTCGGTCGGCGGCGAATACACCGGCGCGTCGATCTTTGTCGCGGAATATTCCCCGGACCGTAAACGCGGCTTTATGGGCAGTTGGCTGGATTTTGGCTCGATTGCCGGATTCGTGCTGGGCGCGGGTGTCGTGGTGCTGATCTCCACCGTGGTGGGGGAAGCAAACTTCCTTGATTGGGGCTGGCGTATTCCGTTCTTTATCGCGCTGCCGCTGGGGATTATCGGGCTTTACCTGCGCCATGCGCTGGAAGAGACCCCGGCGTTCCAGCAGCACGTCGAAAAACTGGAGCAGGGCGACCGCGAAGGCTTGCAGGAAGGTCCAAAAGTTTCGTTTAAAGAGATTGCGACCAAACACTGGCGCAGCCTGCTGGCGTGTATCGGTCTGGTGATTGCCACCAACGTAACCTATTACATGCTGCTGACCTATATGCCGAGTTACCTGTCGCATAACCTGCACTATTCGGAAGATCACGGCGTGCTGATTATTATCGCCATTATGATCGGGATGCTGTTTGTGCAGCCGGTGATGGGGCTGCTGAGTGACCGTTTTGGTCGCCGCCCGTTTGTGATTCTGGGCAGTATCGCGCTGTTTGCGCTGGCGATTCCGGCATTTATCCTGATTAACAGTAACGTGATCGGGCTGATTTTTGCGGGTCTGCTGATGCTGGCGGTGATCCTGAACTGCTTCACCGGCGTGATGGCCTCCTCGCTCCCGGCGATGTTCCCGACGCACATTCGCTACAGCGCGCTGGCGGCGGCATTTAATATCTCGGTGCTGATTGCCGGTCTGACGCCAACGCTGGCCGCCTGGCTGGTGGAAAGCTCCCGGGACCTGATGATGCCAGCCTATTACCTGATGGTGATTGCGGTGATTGGTTTCATTACCGGTATGACCATGAAAGAGACCGCCAACCGTCCACTGAAAGGGGCGACGCCTGCCGCGTCTGACATTCAGGAAGCGAAAGAAATCCTCGGCGAGCACTACGATAACATCGAGCAGAAAATCGAAGATATCGATCAGGAAATTGCTGAACTCCAGGAGAAACGGACTCGTCTGGTTCAGCAGCATCCACGTATCGACGAGTAAAGGCGTCTTAAGGTTTGCTTAATCTCTGACGGGCATACTCTCCTTCATAATCTGGAGGAGAGTATGATGAAAAAGCGTCTTTATGAACGTGTCGCCACTGTCTTTAGCGTGCTGATTGTCAGCAGTTTTTTGTACGTCTGGGTCACCACTTATTAGATCTTCTCCAGCCTCACCGACGCGCGGGTTCCCGTCGCATCCACCCGGTTTTGCAAATAAAATTCGCCGCGATGCAACTGCGTGATGCGGCTGACGATACTCAGCCCCAGCCCGACGCCGCCGAAACGGCTGTCCATACGCACGAACGCTTTACTTAGCTCGCCGCATTGACTTTCATCGATCCCCGGCCCTTCATCTTCAACCGCCATGACGGCCTGTTTATCCGTGTTCAGCGTGATCGCGATCGTCGTCCCTTTGGGACTGTAACGATGGGCGTTTTCCACCAGGTTACGCAACAGCATGCGCAGCAGCGTGGCGTCGCCTTTTACCGTCACGTCGTCGCGCCTCTCGGGCAGCAGCAAGGCCTGATCGCGCTGTTCCAGCATGGTGCTAAGCTCATCCCAGGACGGCAGGATGACGTCTTCCAGCAGCCGGACCTGCTGATAATTACCCGACGAGAACGACTGTCCGACGCGGGCTAACTGCAACAGCTGCGAGACGCTGTCCATCATCTGATCCAGCCGCGCAACGAGCGGGGCGACGTCTATATTATGCGCTTTTGACAGCAGTTCGAGGTGCAGACGTACCCCGGCCAGCGGCGTTCGCAGTTCGTGCGCCACGTCGGCGGTAAACAGGCGCTCGTTCTCAAGCGTCGCGGTCAGCCGGTTCACCAGTTGGTTCAGCGCGGAAACCACCGCTTCAATTTCCAGCGTTGAACTGCGAAGGTCGATCGGCGTCAGGTTATCCGCGGTGCGGCTCTCCAGCTCTTTTTGCAGGCTGACGAGCGGCCGGGTGATACGCCGCACCGCCTGGTAACAGATCAGCAGCGTCAGGCTGACCATCAACACGCCGGGGACGATCAGGCTGGCGACCGCTTCGCGAATTTCATGCATGATGTGGCGGTCATTATTGCGGTTATCCCGTAGCGCCTGCTCAAACAGCTCAATCTGCTCAGTGCTTTCATGCCAGAGCCAGAAGGCGCTGATCAACTGGAAAACCAGCAGGATAACGCCGATGGTCAACATCAGGCGCTGGCGCAGGGTCATGGGCCGGCGCAGAAAACGCGTCAGGTTCACTTAGCCTTCCTCGGTCGCGGTCGCCACCAGCATGTAGCCAAAGCCACGCACGGTGCGAATGCGCGACTTACCGACCTTGTCGCGCAGGTTGTGGATATGGACTTCCAGCGTGTTGGTGGAAGGCTCGTTGTCCCAGTTATAAATGTCGTTATAAAGAATTTCCCGGTGCACCGGGCTGCCGGCTTTCAGCATTAGCCTGGAAAGCAGGGCGTACTCTTTTGGCGTCAGCACCAGCTCCTCGCCGGCTTTCCAGACCTGGCGACGCCCCATATTGAGAGTCAGACCGCCGACCACCAGTTCGCTTTCGCCCTGGTTATTGTGGCGGCGAAGCAGCGCGCGGATGCGGGCATGAAGTTCTTCCAGCGCAAAGGGTTTCACCAGATAGTCGTCGGCGCCCACGTCCAGCCCGGCGATCTTGTCGCTGAGCGTATCGCGGGCGGTCAGGATCAACACGGGCAGGGTGTATTTTTTCTGCCGGATACGCGCCAGAAAATGCAGGCCGTCCTCGTCCGGCAGGCCGAGATCCAGCACCAACAGGCTGTAATGACCACTTTCCAGACACTGCTCCGCCGCGCGTGCGGTGGAGACGCCGTCGCAGGCGTATCCCTCGGTTTGCGCCGCCAGGATCAACCCCTGTAAGAGCAGCGTATCGTCTTCCACAATCAGTATTTTCATTCAGCGGTTCTCCTGCAGGTCCGCAGAATGTCATCCGCGGGCCGGTATTGCGTTGTCTGCACGCCGGTCAGTCCCAGCATGGTCGAAAAAAGGTTGTCCTGCGAGTAATCCTGTTCCCGCGCCTGTTTTTGCAGGCAATCATTGTCTACGCCGTAGCGTTGCTGATAATCCGGCGACAGCCACAGCAGCATCGGCACATGCTTTTGCGTTTCTGGCGCAATGGCGTAAGGCAGACCGTGCAAATACACGCCATCTTCCCCCAGCGATTCGCCGTGGTCGGAAAGATACACCAGGCTGGTGGTAAATTTATCCTGATGCGACTTCAGGATATTAATCGTTTTATCAACAATATAGTCGACATACAGAACGGTATTATCGTAGGTATTGATGAGCTGCTGCTGTGAGCAGGTTTGAATTTCATTGGTGTCGCAGGTTGGGGTAAATTTCCTGAACTGCGGCGGGTAGCGGTGGTAATACGTCGGGCCGTGACTGCCAATGGTATGCAACACAATGACCCCATCGCCTTGTAACTGGTTGATGTACGACTCCAGGCCGTTAAACAGCACGTCGTCATAACATTCGCCGTCAATGCACTGGCCTTTCAGGTTGAGGGTAGTGACATTCTGATGCGGTACGCGGTCGCAGGCGCCTTTGCAGCCGCCGTCATTATCGTTCCACAGCACGCTGATACCCGCGCGTTGAATGATATCCAGCAACCCTTCCTGATGGTGCGCCAGCTCTGCGTCATAGTGCTTGCGCGGCATCCCGGAGAACATACACGGCACGGAGACCGCGGTAGAAGTCCCGCATGAGGTGGTGCGCGGGAAGTAGACCACGTTATCTTTTGTCAGCAGCGGATTGGTTTCACGCGGATAGCCGCCCAGCGAAAAGTTTGCCGCCCGCGAGGTTTCCCCGACGATCAAAATGGTCAGGTTTTTACGTTCGCCGTCCACGCTCTGCGGAGTGCGATGGGCATCTTCGCCAATGCGCACCAGCGGCAGGTTAGCCAGCCGTTCGTGCGCGTACCAGGACCAGGAGGCCACCAGACTGTTCGAGGGACTGAGCGCTTTCACCAACTGCTTATTGTTGCGAAACAGCGAGGCGTAATCTTTATAAAAAAAGCTGGCGACTAGGACGATCAGCAGGACGGAGATCATAATGCTGATCCCACGCGCCAGTACGCTGCGCAAACGCGGCGTAGAGGGGCTGATTCTGATCCCGCAGGCGATCAGGGCCGCTACAATGCCGCTCAGACCGAGGGTAAGCACCATCTGCGGCGTCATCAGGGCGAATGTTTCGGCGGGCGTGGTATCCATCATGTTGGCGATCATCGAACGGTCGATGATGATGCCGTAGGTGAGGATGAAATATTGCGCCGCCGCGCCCATCAAAATAAACAGGCAGGCCAGCGGGCGGTTCAGCCAGAGAAACGAGGCCAGCGTCAGGACGATGTTGATCACGCTGAACGCCACCACCGGCATCGACAGAAAGACCAGCACGTTACGCGCGGAGTCCAGCGGTAGAGCCTGTATGACCTGCTTATAAAAGGCGAGATTCAGGCAAACGGAAAGATAAAACGAAACCAGCAGCAGCCAGGTGAGCAGGCTGATAGACGGTCTTTTGAATATGCGCTTTAACATGGGGTGAGGTCCATCAACGAAGTGGCGCCAATCTTCGCAGAGTAAAATTAAGCCAACCTTAAGAAATTAAGGTTGGCTGTTTTGAAAAGCCGCGCCCTTGGGCGTTTCCCGGCAGGCGAACTAATTTTTGCTCACTGGCGCATCCAGCGGATACGGGTTTTTATGGATGCGGTTGTAGTTCAGGGCATACAGTGCAGTTATGATCATTAAGGTGACAAACGACCACATCACCTCTTTCGCGCCGGAGCCAACCACCGCCCAGATGCAGTAAACAAATGCCACGAAGGTGACGAGCAGGTAGATTGGCCGCGCCTTGCCGAAGTGTCCGTGACCGAGCAGCAGCAGTGCGGCGCAGGTATACAGATACGGCACCAGGGTAAAGATCACCGAGACAGAGGACACCAGACCAAACTCTTTGGCGGCGTTTGGCGACATGCTACTGAACTGAAACAGGGTCATTAAGATCCCGACGATGATCAGCCCGGCGACCGGGGTACCGGCTTTGTTGACGCGGGCGAAAATGGGCGGGAACAGGCCGTCGTCGGCGGCGGCTTTCGCCGTCTGACCGGCCAGCAGCGTCCAGCCGCCGAGCGAACCTAAACAGCCTGCCGCGGCGCAGAAGGAAACAATCGCGCCTGCGGTATTCCCCAGCGCCATGCGGGCGGCGTCGCCAAACGGCGAGGCGGAAACGCGCAGCACGGCGTTCGGGATCATCCCCATGATCGCGGTGGTTGAGAGCACGTAGCAGACGGCGGCTATCAGCACTCCGCCAATGGTGGCGATCGGCACGTTGCGTTGCGGGTTTTTAACTACCCCCGCCGCTACCGAGGCGCTTTCTACCCCAATAAACGACCACAGCGTGACGTTCAGGGTACTTTGAATCGCGCCAAAGGTGTTCATGCCGCTAACGTTCCACGCCGCCATATAGGTTTCACCGCGAAACCAGAACCAGCCGAACACGGCGATGCCAACAATCGGCACCAGCGCCAGCACGGTGGCGACGGCCTGTACGCGGGTGATCATTTTCGGCCCGACGATATTCAGCAGAACGAAAATCCACAGCACCGCCACGCAGGTCAGAGTGAGCACCAACGGATCTTTCAGGATCGGGAAGAAGTAGCTGAGATAACCAACGCCAATGACTACCATGGCAATATTGCCGATCCAGCAGGCCAGCCAGTACAGCACGTTGGTCTGATACCCGAGGAAAGGGCCGAAGCAGCGTCGTGCGTAAGCGTAAGAGCCGCCAGGACTGGGGTCTAATGCCGACATTTTGGCGTAAACCATCGACAGCGCCAGCGCGCCGATAATGGTCACTAACCATCCGTAGATGGCAATCCCGCCGGTGGCGGCGAGGTTAGCTGGCAGCAGGAAAACCCCTGATCCCATAATATTCCCCGACACCATAAGGGTGACGGGGATTAAGCCCACTTTGTGGGCATCAGCATCTGAAGACATTATTCAACTCCTGAAAAGGACTGTGAAATCAGGTCGTATAATACGCCCGGAGTGCGCCGCTGAATGATGTCGGAACAGGCTTATCGCTAATGCTGATATTATCGTGGCTTATTACAAAACAGGAATGCGTCAGGGCGCAGGGCGATTCTTAAACTGGCTGACATAATGCAACGGCGTCATGCCGTAATACTCTTTAAATACCGAGATAAAATAGGATGTGCTGTTATATCCGCACAGTTCAGAAACCTGAGAGATATTTTTACCGTCCATTAATAATTGATTAACGGCATAGCGCATACGGCAGGTAGTGATGATTTGGCTGTAGCTGGTATTTTCGTTTTTTAATTTTTTCTTCAGCAGGCTGGGGCTCAGGCATAAACAGCTGGCAACCTGGCTGAGGTTCCACGCTTTATGTATATCACTTTCAATAATATGGTAAACGCTGTCGCTGATTCGGTCACGCAGCATAAACATTAACAGCGACATAAACTTTTTGCTGTCGAGAAAGCGCGACAGTACGGTGAACAGCAGGGAGCGGGTGCGCTCGTTTTCGCCGGGGCTGTTGGTATGCTGGACGCTGTGTTCCGCCGCGACCCGAAAAACGTCTGGCGTTACGCATAATGCGGTTAACACTGGCGATGAGCTTCGCTGCCAGAGGGGGACGTGAGATAAATCTTTATTCAAAAAACGCAGATATTCTTTAATGATATCGCGACTTATATGCGCGACAAGTGCATTATTAAGCGATGAGATATCAATGATGTTATTTTCGCAGGCGATAAGCGCCATATGATGTGCTTTTAAATTTATCGCCTCTTTGCCATTTACCCTCAGCCAAACATCTTTTTCTGTTAACACCACGATGCAGGGTTCTGTGCTGCAAAGTCTCATACCCCAACTCCTGAAATATGAACATAAAATACCCGATCCCGCCAATGGAGAGAGATAACGGAAGCCGTAAAATTTGTATGATGAATCAAATCCTGCATTAAAATAATCTTTTTATTTTCTATTTCAAGCGTCAGCAGATGATTCTTATGTACAGAATTTTTTACGAGGGTGGAAACCGGAATGAGAGATAAAAAAAAAGCGCGGGGGGACCCGCGCAAAAAGGTATGACAATGCTCATGTTGCAACAATACTCAGGAAAAGGCTGTCACATCCTCTGGCCAAAATCTGGCTGCGTCACGCTGGCCGGGCCATGACGCAGTCGTCGGAACTGACGTCAGGCTTTCACGCACATGACGTGATACACGCCGTCAATAATTTCCGTCCCCTCCGTTTCATGTTCAAAGCCCGGGAAGTGACGATCCCACGACTGTAGCGCGCGCAGATACCCCACCTGCGGACTGTTGTCATCGCCAAAGTTTTCCCCGGAAAGCAGCATGGGAATGCCTGGCGGGTAAGGGATAACCGAGTTAGCGGCAATACGCCCCGGTAAATTCTCAATTGCCACCCTTTCGACTGCATCATTAACAATGGCGTTATAGGCGTCACGCGGCGTCATTTCTGCAACAGGCAGGCTGGAATAGGCCGCGTTCAGGCGCGCACCAGGGTTATTCTCTTTCAGCCAGGCGAACATCCGATCGCCCAGATCGTGCAGCCCGATATTCGCATAAGCGTCAGGATGCGCTTCCACCTGTTCCGGCATTACCTGCGCCAGCGGTGTGTTGGCGTCATAATGCTGTTTAAACGAGCACAGCGTGTTGATTAGCGTGCCCCATTTCCCGCGGGTGATCCCCATCGAGAACAGAAACATAATCTGGAAGTCGGTGGTGCGGGTCGGCACGATGCCGTGACGTCCCAGCCATGCGGTAACCAGCGCGGCAGGCACCCCGGTCTCTTCCAGTTCGCCATCGTCACCCATACCCGGTGCGAGAATACTGACTTTGATCGGGTCGAGCATGCTCCAGTTATCCGGTAAATCCGTAAATCCATGCCAGCTTTCACCCGGACGCATTATCCAGCAGTTCTGGTCGGTGGCCAGTAAAGACGCCGGCGCGTCAGCAAAATCATACGTTTCCCCGCTTTGCGGATCGGTAACCTGCTCTTTATTCCACGGTTTGAAGAACCAGTCGCCGTCGGCACGGTACTCTTTGTACAGGCGTGCCATCGCCTGACGGAAATCTATCGCTTCATCGATCACTTCCTGCGTCAGCGACAGGCCGCTGTTGCCATCCATCATTGAAACCGCCACGTCGTTGGATGCGCAAATAGCGTATAGCGGCGAGGTGGTGGCATGCATCATGTACGCCTGGTTAAAGCGGGAGAAATTTACCGCGCCGCGCCCTTCACGCACATGTATATACGACGCCTGCGAAAGCGCGTTCAGCAGTTTGTGAGTGGAGTGGGTGGCGAAAACGGTAGGACCGCTGTGATCGCCCGGCTCGCCGCGCATGGCGAAATGATCGGCGTAAATTGGGTTAAAGCGGGCATAGCCGTACCAGGCTTCGTCGAAATGGATGCGGTCGGTGGTTTGCGCCAGCAGATCCTGCGCCGCTTTCGCGTTATAGCAAACGCCGTCATAGGTACAGTTGGTCACTACGCTGTAGGTGGGCTGTCGCCCGGTTTTTTCGCGGGTCAGCGGACTGGCGTCGATTTTTTTCCGCAACGTTTCCGGCTGCATCTCCTGCGGATAAATTGGCCCGATAATGCCATAGCGGTTGCGGCTTGGCACCATATAAACCGGTTTCGCCCCGGTCAGGATCAGCCCCTGTTCGATGGATTTATGGCAGTTACGGTCAATCACCACTACATCATTGTCGGTCATACAGGCCTGCATGATTGTGCGATTGGAGCCGGACGTCCCGACCACCACTGACCATGACCGGTCTGCGCCAAAGACGCGGGCGGCATATTTTTCGCTTTCGCCAAATGCGCCAGTGTGGTCGAGCAGCGAACCGAGCGTGGTACGCTCAATGCCCATATCGCTGCGGAACAGGTTTTCGCCGTAGAAGTCATGATAGAAACGACCGGCAGGCGTTTTGGTAAAGCCCACGCCGCCCTGGTGGCCCGGGGCGGCCCACGAGTATTCATGAATGTCGCTGTACTTCATCAGCGCGCTGAACAGCGGCGGCAACAGTTGCTGACGATAGCGGGTCATCGCCGCCACGGCGCGCCCGGCAATAAAGTCGGCGGTATCTTCAAGGATCCAGGCGAACTCATCGACAAGCTCCAGCAGGTCGCGGTCCAGCGATGCGGTGGCTTTCTCTCTGTCGCCCAACAGAAAGACGGGCACGTTTTGCTGGCGCTCATGAAGCTTACCGATCAGTTGCCTGACGTTGAGATGTTCATCCGCGTGTTCCATCTGATAGCTGAACATCAGGCAATCAATGGCTTCGTTGGCAGAAAGGATGGCGTAGCCGTCGTCGAAAGACGTGGACTTAATGACGGTAACATTTTGCCGACTTAAGGCGTCAGCCAGACGTTCTACGGCGCTGCCCACCCAGGTGTCCTGATGCAGAAATTCACTTTCAACAATTAATACTTTCATCATCTTTACCCGGTAGTGAAGGAATGTGTGACGCGGGCAAGTATTGTCCCGGCAAAACAGAGAGTAAAGAGGGCGTCAAGGGCAGGGGTGTTACGATAAATAAATTACTAATCAACAGGTTATGTGTAAAATATCCTGTTTATTGGCGCGTTTTTATCGACAGGTCGATTATTTTTGGGGCTGATAGTGATATTACCGGGCGGTCTTTTGCGCCCCCTCACCCGGTTGCTGTCTGGCGGCGCTGTTGGCTCAGTTTGCGATACTGCTGCGGCGACATGCCGACGTATCTTAATGAGTAATGCTGAGACTGCCTCTCAAATAATCTTAAGGAGGCCCTTCTGCATCCTTAATCGTAATAGTGTAGGTTTTATCAAACTCACCACCTGTGGCTACATTTGTACCAAACAGTCCGCCTGATACTCGAACATAGACAACTCCGGGCTTTACAGGCATCCCCTGAATCCTGACGCAATTGTGAGCAGGTGAGTCATTACAATACGTTAAAAATAATCCTGTATCGGATGGGGTTATTTCACCCACAAATCTTTCTTTCCCATTAGAATCTAAAGAAGTTACCGCCCCACCATTTATATTTATCTCGCTGGCATAGGGCGTCCCGACAATTGCGTTACTGAGAACATTATCATCAGGGGTGATATTGGCATGTAAAACACACGCTGATAATAAAAATGGAATAAAAACAATGCGAATTATTTTCATGGCTATATTAATGGTTTGAAAACCATCCCTCCAAAAAATCTGTTGACAAAAAACTGTAAGTCTTTTCTTTGTTTAATCCAATAAGCTGTTTGCCCCCAGGAAAATAATTTCAAATTGATATATCCATTACTATCTTGTGTGACACAGCCATCCCATACAATCCAATGCGTAGGTAATGTTGTATTACTCTCACTGCCATCAAGAAGTCCATCATTTATTAATGTGATGACTTTATAGCCTTGCACAACATATTTATTTAAATCTCTTATTCCCTGAATATCTGCCTGAGTGATTCCCACGTTACTAAAGACCATTTCATAACCGGCTTTCTCAAACCATTCCGACAGAGTTTGCCACATTGTGATACCTGCCACAGGAGAATCAAGAGCATCAAAACTGAATACTGTGTTCTCTGAGTCTCTAAGCCCAGCCAGAGTCATCCAGTCAAGTCCTGATATACTTGGTTTCCCTCCACTCGTATAAAACATACCCGAAGGATGTTTACATCCTTCACCTGGGGAAATGGTCAATTTGCCTATTTTGGTCTTTCCATAACGCCATAGTTCCCGGGCCGCCTGTGCATATACATCAGGGCGGTCCATTTGAATACAGTAAAAAAATGCAGCAGGACCACATACACTGGCCCTATCCTGATAAGGATAAGAGTAATGATAAAATCGGTCATTTATCTCAGATTCAACTTTATTTTTTTCGAACGGATCTTGAGGTGAACCTATTGGATATTTTTTCGCTATAAATGGACGTTCAGGGATGGTGATCTTAATCGGCATGGTTTCGCCCCCCTGACTTTCAGGTTTCATTGTTCCTTTTGACTCAAAATAGCAGGGATTCTCTCGTTTCACCGGAGACCAGGCTTTACCTGACGCAAATTCTTCAAGAGTGTACATTTTAGTGAACGGAAGAGGTGTTACACAAAGCATATGCAACATGGTTTTTCGGTAAAGTTTCATTTCCATAATATAAATTGTCGAGAGTGACTCGTTTATATTTTTGGTCAGGTGGCTCTGTGTTTCATAATTTTCCTTAAACGGCTGTTGCTTCACATCTATCAGGAAGTGTTTAGTCCTTTTGGTGTCCATGCGATAAATGCACAGGTCATACAATAAGTAATCAGGAGGAACATTAGTGTTAATACGGGTACTGAGATGATAAACCGCCATAATTAATCCATTAATATATGCAAATTAATATTTTCAGCGGATTTTGCATAATGCCATCCAGTCACACCATACTCATCGGTAACGCCAGCTTCAGAACGTCCGTCCGGAAACATCAGAGTGTAGCGACAGCCTGTCATTAGCTGGCCATCATCACCGGTACACTGAAAGCGAATACAGTTCCGGGCGCTGGAATCCATTGACTGCTGCGCCGGTACAGGCGAATGACTGGTATTTCGGGAGGTCGGAGTGCCTGTGCCTGTGCTGGTATATTGTGTGGCTGAACCGTAAATATAATGATCGGGGCAACGGCACAGCACTCTGTCACCTGTGGCCGCATACGCTTTGCCTTCTTCTGCCCAGTCCTGTGCGGAAGCAAGAATTTCAAAAAAACCGTTGCATCTGCTGCATGATGCTTTGTCGCCGGTCCGGGCTATTGCTTTACTTCCTTCAAACCAGGATGCAGTAGCTGAAATAATTTTTCCGTAACGCGTTTTATCGCCAAGACAGGCTAGCGCCCTTGCCATCATTAATCCCTCAATGTTTAAGTGGTTATTCCCATCGGCATCATACAACAATCCCTTCTTAACCCAAATCACCCGTTTCTGGTTGCCGGTATAGTGCCTGAGTGCGGTATATCCGGGAGAGACTGTACATTAGTATGATGAGAAAGGATAACTGGCGAAAAAATAAGTCGCGGGCTGAAGCGAAGTATCGTCCTTTACGGCCAGTTGAGATGAATCAGTACAAAATATCATCTTTACACATACACTATTTTCCGTTTCCCAAATGAGGCCCTTAATAGACGACATGGCCGTCAGCATGGCGAATCTCCTGACGCTGGTATTCGCGCTGCCGATTCTGGTTATGACGTTTCGCCGGGGATAATGGGGAGTTCTGCACGTAATGTTGCCGGATGCGTTGTCGCAGCCGGCATGGGAAAGTGAAAGCCGGATGACGCTGCGCTTATCCAGCCTGGGGAGGGGAGTCCAGGAGGGATAAGACGCAGCCGCCATCCGGCGTGGTGCTGTGATTACTTCGCGCAGTTAGCGCACTGTTTGCTGACGATCTGCTGGAAGAAATCGTTGCCTTTGTCATCCACCAGGATAAACGCCGGGAAGTCTTCCACGTCGATCTTCCAGATTGCTTCCATACCCAGTTCCGGGTATTCAACGCACTCCAGATGTTTGATGCTCTGCTGCGCCAGCACTGCCGCCGGGCCGCCGATGCTGCCCAGATAGAAGCCGCCGTGTTTATGGCACGCGTCCGTCACCTGCTGGCTGCGGTTGCCTTTCGCCAGCATGATCATGCTACCGCCGTGTGACTGCAGCAGATCGACATAGGAGTCCATACGGCCTGCGGTGGTTGGGCCTAATGAACCGGACGGGTAGCCCGTTGGGGTTTTCGCCGGACCCGCGTAGTAGATCGGATGATCTTTAATGTATTGCGGCAGCCCTTCGCCGGACTCAATGCGCTCTTTCAGCTTCGCGTGGGCAATGTCGCGTCCCACGATAATCGTGCCGGTCAGCGACAGGCGTGTGGAGACCGGGTACTGCGAAAGCTGGGCGAGGATCTCTTTCATTGGGCGGTTAAGGTCAACTTTCACCACGTCGCCTTCACCCGCCTGGCGCAGGGCATCGGGAATGTACTGGCCCGGATTGTGCTCCAGTTTTTCAATCCAGATCCCTTCGCGGTTGATTTTCGCTTTGATGTTACGGTCAGCGGAACAGGAGACGCCCATTCCCACCGGGCAGGAAGCGCCGTGACGCGGCAGGCGGATCACGCGAATGTCATGCGCGAAATACTTCCCGCCAAACTGCGCGCCGAGGCCGAGTTTTTGCGCTTCTTCCAGCAGTTCCTGCTCCAGCTGCGTGTCGCGGAACGCCTGGCCGTGCTCATTGCCTTCGGTCGGCAGACCGTCGTAATAATGCGTGCTGGCGAGCTTCACGGTTTTCAGCGTGCTCTCAGCGGAGGTACCGCCAATGACGAAAGCGATATGGTACGGCGGGCAGGCCGCAGTGCCGAGCGTGCGCATTTTCTCAACAAGGAAGTTTTTCAGCTTGCCCGGAGTGAGTAGCGCTTTGGTTTCCTGGTAAAGGTAGGTCTTGTTGGCCGAACCGCCGCCTTTAGCCACGCAAAGGAATTTGTACTCGTCGCCGTCGACGGTATACAGGTCGATCTGCGCAGGCAGGTTGGTGCCGGTGTTCACCTCTTTGTACATATCCAGCGCCGCGTTCTGGGAATAGCGCAGGTTGTCTTCGATGTAGGTGTTGTAAACGCCTTTGGAAAGCGCCGCTTCATCACCGCCGCCGGTCCAGACGCGCTGGCCTTTTTTACCGACGATAATTGCGGTGCCGGTATCCTGGCAGGTCGGCAGAACGCCTTTAGCGGCGATTTCGGAGTTTCTCAGGAATTGCAGCGCCACGTATTTATCGTTTTCGCTGGCGTCGGGGTCGTGAAGAATGGAGGCGACTTGTTGCTGGTGTTCAGGGCGGAGCAGGAAAGAGGCGTCGTGGAAGGCTTGTTGCGCCAGCAGCGTCAGGGCTTGCGGTTCCACCTTCAGGATAGATTCTCCTTCAAATTCGCTCACGCTGACGTAGTCGGAAGTGAGCAGATAGTACTCTGTTTTGTCTTCCCCCATCGGGAAAGGCGCCTGATAAAAGAATTCTTTGTTTGACATGTGCTTCCAGCCTGTTGATTTTTCTGAATATTATTAATCCCGTGCCGCCCGAAAAGGAGCGGCACGGGGGAACCTTTACAGGAATCCGTACATGGCGGCGAAGATCCAGCCAAACACGCAGGAAACGCTGACGCCAATCAAACCTGGCAAAATAAAGCTGTGGTTAATGACGAAGCGACCAATGCGCGTCGTACCGGAACGGTCGAACTGAATCGCCGCCAGATCGCTTGGATAGGTCGGCAGAATGTAGTAACCGTAGCACGCCGGCGCAGACGCTACGATATACGCCGGGTCAACGCCGATAGCCAGCGCCAGAGGAACGATAGCCGCCAGCGCCGCCGCCTGCGAGTTAACAAACTTGGAAACCAGCAGCAGGACAATGGCGTAGGCCCACGGATACTCTTTCACCATTTCACCGAGCACGCTTTCGATTTCGGTCATGTGCGCGCCGAACATGGTTTCCGCCATCCACGCGATCCCGTACACCGCCACAATGGCGATCATACCCGAGCGGAAGACTTCGTTTTTAGAGATTGAAGCGGGATTGGTTTTCGTCAGGATAATAATCAGCGCGCCGGTCAGCAGCATGAACATCTGAATGACCAGCACCATTGACAGCGGTTTTCCGTTAAACGCCGGACGCAGCTCAGAGAAGGCGCCCAACAGCGCGACGACAGCAATAGCCGCCAGGAAGATCCACATCGCCAGCCAGTTGCTTTTCGGCAGTTTTTTGTCCAGCAGCGTGGCAGTGTCGCCATACACGTAATGATGGTTTTCGGGTACGGAGATGAACTTCTGGAAATCTTCGTCTTTGTCCAGATCTTTACCGCGGAACCAGCTGAAAATCCCGATCGCCAGAATGCCCAGCAGGGTGGACGGAATGGTGATGGAGAGCAGGTCGAGGAACTCCAGGTGCTTACCGTTAAAGGTGAAGTTACCCAGCATAGCGACCAGCGAAACCACCGCTACGGATACCGGACTGGCGATGATACCCATCTGCGCGCCGATGGAGCTGGCGGCCATAGGGCGTTCCGGGCGGATGTTATTCTTGATCGCCACGTCGTAGATGATCGGCAAAATGGTGTACACCACGTGACCGGTACCGCAAAGAATGGTCAGCGTACAGGTCACAAACGGCGCGACAATAGAGACATATTTTGGGTTGCGGCGCAGCAGCTTTTCAGCAATCTGCAACATGACGTCCAGGCCGCCGGAAGCCTGTAGCGTTGCCGAGGCGGCGACCACGGCGATGATAACCAGCATGACATCGACAGGCGGTTTACCCGGCTGGAGATGGAAAACGAACACCAGAATGACCAGGCCAATACCGCCTAACAAACCCAGCGCGATACCGCCCTTTCTGGCGCCATAAAACAAACATATTAATATTATTAGAAGTTGTATACTAAATAGCATTTATTTACCCTCGCGATAAAACTCATCAATTTTGATAAATCGATCACAGCCATGTTCTGTTTTTTGTGAATTGGGCGCAGAGCCTGGCGAATATGCGTTGCGTCTGAAACGTGATTAATTTCTAAACATTCGATAAGCATTCGTCATGTTTATGCGGACGATGCGAATCGGCTTTTATGATACTCAGGAAGCAGCGCTTCCCGGCGATGGGCAGGTTTGAAAAGGAGAGCAGAGGCAAGGCGTGTGCTTCTTGTTGTATCGTTATGAAATTTATGAACATCTACTCTGCTCACGAAATGCGCTTATCCTTAAGCTGCAGCATCGATTCCATTGCCACTGTTTATCTTTTTTTATTCGTCCGGTTATATTTCCAGACTACTCCTTTGTGGTTAAAAATACACACTCCACTGGTGAGTTAATACTTTATTAACTTTTGTTAGCGTTTTTGAAATTAAAAACAATGTGACCTCTGGCAATAATTTCGGCTCGAAAGAAATACGGCCAGCAAATTCATTTTGATCTGGCACAATGTATTCTCTTTCTTCTTTTTACTTTTACGTTGCCGATTTTTCATTATTGCAATAATTGTTACCAATAGATAACGTAATAATGGCCGACGGTGAATTTATCTTCTACTGGCAATATTGCTTAAGTAAAGAATAATGTTCTGCCTGAATACGGTAACGGTATACCGGACGGCCGGTCACGCCGTAATGGATGCTGGTGAACAGAATATGACAATTAACCAGCCAGATAAGGTATTTACGGCAGGAGACACGCGAAATATTCACCGCGTTGGCCAGTTCGTCGGTGGAAAACTCATAATCCTGATGGGCGTCTATCCACTGGCAGAGCGTGCGCAGGGTTTGCGGCGTCAGCCCTTTCGGCAGGCGACGGGTGTCCTGCTCGTTTGACGCGCTGCCGTGGATCAACTGGTCCAGTTCCGACTGCTCGAAGTACTGGTGCTTATCCATGTCCCGTTTCTTTTGCAGCCAGCCGGTCAGCGCTTCTTCAAAGCGCGATGCCTGGAAGGGTTTGATCAAATAATCCACCACCCCGTAGTGCAGCGAATCCTTAATGGTGGCGGCATCGGCGGCGGAGGAGATGACGATGACGTCGCTTTTACATCCGGCGGCATGCAGGAGAGGGAGCAGATCCAGCCCGTTCTCTTTTTGCAGGTAGATATCCAGCAAAATCAGATCGATGTGGGTGTCACTGTCAAAAATAACCTCTTTGGCTTTCGCCAGCGTCGGGGCGGTGCCACAGCACTGAAAGCCGGGGATCTGTGCGACATAACGGCGGTTTAACTCCGCAACCATCGCATCGTCATCGATAATAAAGACATTGATCATGTGCTGGCCCTCTCCCCATCCCAGGGTATTTGTACGAAAAATTGTGTGAAAACGCCGGGTTCGGATTCCACGAAAATATTGCCGCCAAGACTTTCAACCTGTTGTTTAACAAGCGCTAAACCTACGCCGCGTCCAGTTCCTTTAGACGAGACGCCTTTTTCGAAAATCGAGTCAATACGCTCCGGCGTAATGCCCGGACCGTCGTCGTTGACCTCACAATGTAGCCAGCCATTGCGATAGTATAAGGAGACGCTGATTTCGCCTCCTGGCTGTTCCGCTAAAGCGTCGAGCGCGTTTTCAATTAAATTTCCGAGCACGGTGATCAATACCGCAACCTGATTTTCATTACCACTGTCCGGCAATTGGCTGTCGTGGCTAATCAGCAGTTTGTGCCCCGCATCGGAGGTGCGATTAATCTTACTGAGTAAAAATCCGGCGATCACCGGTGATTTTATTTTACCCAGTAGCGAGCCGATTTCTTCCTGATAGTTATTCGCAGTCTTTATAATATAGTCTTCAAGTTGCTTATAACGCTTCAGATGTAACAAACCCAGAATCACATGCAATTTATTCATAAATTCGTGGGAGCGTTCACGGAGTGAGTCGGCATAGTTAACCATACCGTCGAGCCGCTGCATAAGCTGGCGGACCTCGGTTTTGTCCCTGAAGGTGGAGATCGCGCCGATAATTTTCCCGTTGCTGCGCACCGGTACGGTGTTGATCAGCAGCAGCCGATCTTTAATGTTGATTTCCTCGTCGCGATGGGGCGTACCGTCGCGCAGCACTTCCGTTAAATCCACCACCTGCGACCAGGCATGGCTGAGCGTGGACAACTGCGCGTCATCTTGTGATTTGCGGTAGCTGAGCAGTTCCTGCGCGGCCGCGTTGATCAGTGTGACTTCGCCGCTGGCGTCTACGGCAATTACCCCTTCTTTTATGGATTGCAACATCGCCTGGCGTTGCTCGAAGAGGGTAGAGATTTCATACGGCTCAAGGCCAAAAAGGATGCGCTTAAGCACCTTCACCAGCACCCACGTCCCCAGCAGGCCAACCAGCACGCCAAAGAGTATCGACCAGATAATGCTGCCGCGACTGTCATTGATTTGCTCAGTCACCCGGCTCAGCTCAAGGCCTATCGCCACCACGCCAATCTGCCGGTGTTGCTCGTCATAAATGGGAGTAAAAACGCGCAGCGCTTTGGCGAGAAAGCCACGATTGATGGCGACATTCTCTTTGCCATCCAGCGCCAGCAAAATATCGTCGCCCTTAAACGGCTGCCCTATACGCTGGGCCTCGGGATGGGAATAGCGCAGGCTTTGCATGTCGGTCACGACGATAAACAGCATGTCGTTTCGCTTGCGCACCGCTTCGGCGATGGCCTGAATCCCGCTCTCCTCGGGTTTTTTCATCAACCCCTGACGAATTTCCGGAGAATCGGCCAGCGTTCGCGCCACCGCCAGCGCTTTATCAGCCAATGCTTCCCGCGTCATGTGGCTGATTTGCGAGAAGTAAATCAGGTGTACCACCAGCAGCACGGAAAACAGGACGGCGCTGACCATCAAAATCACCGTCGTACCGAGTTTCATCGGCCGTTTACGCAGCTTGCGGTAGGGCAGGGGGTATCTCATGGTGGTCCCGGATTCACAATTCGTGGGGTTATTATCCCTATTGAGACGCGTAATTCAAAGGTGGTGGGGAAAAAGCGCAGGGTCTGGAGTCACTATCAGATATTTTCTGCGCCCTGCAGGTTAACAACCGGCGGCGATATAGTCACCGTTCGCGCTAATCGGGATCACCGTTAAAAACAACACGGCGGCAAAGAGGATCAGCAGCACGCCGCCGATGATTTTTACCGCGGGCGCGAGCCATTTCGCCACGGGATGGCCTGTACCAAACCAGGCCAATGTCTGACTACGCGCATAGCGTACCGCCAGCGACAATCCCATGATCGACAGCGCGGTGCCAAAGGACATGGTCATGACCGCGGCGATCCCCCAACTGATAATGCCAAGGGCATTGGAAAAAAGCAGGATCATGATGGCGCCGCTGCAGGGGCGGGCGCCGATGGCGAGAATTACGCCCAGACGGGTTTTCCAGTTGCTGTCCGTCAGGTCGCGTCCCACTCCGTGATGACCACATCCGCACTTCTCATTATGGAGATGCTGGGGCGTTACGCGCGTAAAACGTGTAAAGGTGACGGGACGCAGGGACAGAAATGCCTGATAAATCAGAAATCCGCCAAAACCGGCGATTAACACGGCGCTGATTTTTTCGACATACCAGCGGCTGGTACTGAGATCGCCGGAGGCGAAGTTAAAGCCTATCGCCAGAATAAACACGAACAGAATCGCGCTCACCCCCTGCATCAGGCTGCCCATAAACGGCACAACCCGCGCGGCCAGCAAACTCTCTTTATTGGTGCTCAGATACGTGGTGACGATGAATTTCCCATGCCCCGGGCCCACCGCATGCAGCACGCCATAGATAAACGCGCCGATCAGCAGCCAGAACCCGCCGCTGTACTGATGATTATTTAACTGGAGCAGGTACATCACCAGATAACGGTGCAGCGTGATTTGCGCGGCCAGACACCACTGAATAAACGCCCCCCAGTGTAGATGCAGGGTATAGCCCATGATCAACAGCGTCAGGGTCAGGAGCCCGGCCAGCGTCAGACGTCGCGAGGGGGGGCGTTGTAACAGGGACATAATTAAACCCGGTGATGAATACGTAAAAAGTATAACTGCTGCTATTCGCTAAAGGGAAATTTCTCGCTAAGCCGCGCGGAATCTGAGGGGAAGATTATTTCGTCTGGGATTTTTCGCTTGATCATAGTCAATCGTCTGACAAGCATACTCCTTTATGATGAGAATTGATTACTTATTAATAATAACTATGGATGCAATGTGGGAAATAAAACATGGAAATAAAAGAGTGGCTCAACGCCAAATTGTCCCGACGAGATGCCGTCACCGGCACGGCGAAAGTGGGGGCCGCTGTTGCCCTGAGTAACGCGATAATCCTTCCCTTTTCGACCTCTGCCCACGCCGACACCCCTTCCGATGCGACACCCGCCGCAAATGGCGAAACCGTCCGCCATAGCGCTTGCCTCGTTAACTGCGGCAGCCGCTGCCCGCTAAAGGTGATCGTTAAAGACGATCGTATCGTACGTATCGAACCGGAAGATGCGAAAGACGACGCGGTCTTTGGCGAGCACCAGATACGTCCCTGTCTGCGCGGCCGTTCCAGCCGCTGGCGCGTCTACAGCCCGGATCGCATTAAGTATCCGATGAAGCGCGTGGGTAAACGTGGCGAAGGAAAATTCAAACGCATTTCCTGGGACGAAGCGACCGCCTTTATCGCTGCGGAAATGAAGCGCGTGACGGAGAAATATGGCCGCGAAGCGATTTACTATAACTATCAGTCCGGCGCGTACTATCACACCCAGGGATCGCCAGCCTGGAAGCGTTTGCTTAACCTTACCGGCGGCTATCTGAACTATCACAACACCTACTCCACCGCGCAAATCGCCACTGCGACGCCTTACACCCACGGCACCTACGTGGGCAGCCACTTCACCCAAATAGCCCATTCCGATCTGGTGGTGCTGTTTGGCCTTAACCTGTCTGAAACGCGTATGTCCGGCGGCGGGCAGGTGGAAGAACTGCGTCGCGCGCTGGAGACCTCTAAAGCGCGAGTAGTCATTATCGATCCTCGCTATACCGACTCAGTGGTGACGGAACATGCGGAATGGCTGCCGATTCGCCCGACCACCGATGCCGCGCTGGTGGCCGGTATCGCCCATACGCTGATTAGCGAGCAGCTTATTGACGAAGCACAGGTCAATAAATACTGCGTCGGCTACGACAGCAGTACGCTACCGGAAGGCGCGGCGCCGAATGCCAGCTATAAAGATTACGTGCTGGGCACTGGCGATGACGGGATAGCGAAAACGCCAGAGTGGGCGGCGGATATCACCGGTATTCCGGCGGCGCGCATCCGCCAACTGGCGCGGGATATCGCCTCGGCGCGCGCCTGCTACATTTGCCAGGGTTGGGGGCCGCAGCGTCACGCCAATGGCGAACAGACCGTGCGCGCGATCCAGACGCTGCCCGCGTTAACCGGCCATTTCGGCCTGCCGGGCACCAATAATGGTAACTGGCCATACGGTACACCGTACGGCGTACCGCTGTTGCCGATTCTGACCAACCCGGTAAAAACCTCCATTCCCTGTTATCTGTGGACCGACGCCATTCAAAGCCCGGAGAAAATGACCGCCACCACGATGGGGGTGAAAAACGCCGAGCGGCTAAAAACCGGTATCAAATTATTCTTTAATCAGGCCGGTAATACCCTGCTGAATCAGCACGGTGAAACCAACCGTACGCGTAAAATCCTCGCTGACGAAACGCTGTGCGAAACCATTATCGTCATTGAAAACCATATGACGCCGAGCGCGAAGTACGCCGATATCCTGCTCCCGGAAACCAGCTATCTGGAAGCGGAAGATCTGGTTGACAGTTCTTACGCGGCAGGGTCGCACAACTATATGATCGCCCTCCAAAAAACGGTGACCCCGATGTGGGAAGTGCGCAGCACCTATGACATCTGCGCCGATATTGCCGGACACCTGGGGCTGCGCGAGGAATATACCGAAGGGCGAACCCAGGCGCAGTGGGCGGAAATGCATTATCAGCAGATCCGCGAAAAGCGTCCGTATCTGCCGGAGTGGTCGGTGGCGAAAGAGATGGGCGTGATCGATCAGCGCGTCGCGACAGAAAAACAAAGCCTGGCGTTTGCCGACTTCCGCGCCGATGCCGAGGCGAACCCGCTGACCACGCCATCCGGGAAGATCGAGATTTATTCTCAGGCGCTGGCGGATCTGGAGAAAGCCTGGACACTACCGGAAGGCGATCGTATTCCGGCGATTCCGGAGTTCTGCGTGGTAAAAGAGTCGCACCTGAACAAGGCGTTGACGGCAAAATACCCGCTCCAGTTGAGCGGCTTCCATACCAAAGGCCATACCCACTCTACCTATACCAACGTGCTGATGCTGCATGAAGCGGTTCCGGACGAAGTGTGGATCAACCCGATCGACGCTAACGCGCGCCAGCTTAAGTCCGGCGACCTGGTGCATGTGTTTAACGATCGCGGGACCGTGGCGATCCCTTGCAAGGTAACGCAGCGCATTCTGCCGGGCGTAGTGGCGATGCCGCAGGGCGCGTGGACCCGGCTGGACAGCAATGGCGTGGACGTTGGCGGGTGCATCAACACTCTGACCAGCCATTTGCCGTCGCCGCTGGCGAAAGGGAATCCACAGCATACCAACCTGGTCGATATCAAACGCGCTTAAGGAGTGAACCACAATGAAACAGTATGGCTTTTACGTTGACTCCTCGCGCTGCTCCGGCTGTAAAACCTGCCAGGTCAGCTGCAAGGATAACAAAGATCTGGACGTCGGCCCGAAATTCCGTCGCGTGTATGAATACGGCGGCGGCAGTTGGGTGAAAGAGGGCGAGAGCTGGCACAACGACACCTTTACCTATTATCTCTCTATTGCCTGCAACCATTGCGACGAGCCGGTGTGCGTCTCTGGTTGTCCGACCGGGGCGATGCACAAGCGTGAAGAGGACGGTCTGGTGCTGGTGGATGATAGCGTCTGCGTGGGCTGCCGATATTGCGAAATGCGTTGCCCGTACGGCGCGCCGCAGTTCGATGCGCAGGCGAAAGTCATGCGCAAGTGCGACGGCTGTCTCGACCGCCTGGAGCGTAATCTGCGCCCGATCTGTGTGGAGTCCTGCCCGCAGCGTGCGCTGGATTTTGGTCCGATCGACGAGCTGCGCGCGAAATATGGCAGTGAAAACGAAATCGCGCCGCTGCCGTCCGCGTCGTTTACCCATCCTAACCTGATTATTAAGCCGCACCCGAAGGCGCGCGCGTCGGGGGACAAGGAAGGGGCAATTGTGAACATGGGGGAGGTGCGCCATGCATGAGTTACCGCTGGTCTTTTTTACCGTCTTTACCCAAAGCGCGGTTGGGGCGTTTATTCTGCTGCTGATCGGCGGCACGCTCGGGCAGATTGACGCCCGACGAATGGCGGTGGGGCTGTTTTCCGTCATGTGTCTGTTTGGTGTTGGCGTCCTGCTGGGGATCTTCCATGTCGGCCAGCCGCTGCGCGCGCTGAATATGCTGCTGCGTGTCGGGCATTCGCCAATGAGCAATGAAATCGTGCTGTCGGCGGTGTTTGCTACGCTGGGCGGGTTGGGGGCCCTCGGGCTGCTGCTCAACCGTGGCGCCGCGTTGTGTAAGGGGCTGGTGTGGCTGGCGGCGATCGTCGGCGTGGTCTTTATTCTGGCGATTCCGCAGATCTACCAGTTGCCAACGGTAGTGACGTGGCGTTCCTCTTATACCACCGTGATGATGGTGCTGACGCCGCTCATTGGCGGCGGTATTCTCGCCGGGCTGTTTGGTTTGCGCCTGGGACTGTTGATCAGCGTGCTGGCGATCCTCGTCAGCTTCTGTCTGCGTCCTGGCTATATGTCGACGCTTATGAGCGCTGACGGCGCCCTGACCGCGGCGCAAGCCAGTTGGTTCACCGCGCAGGCGGTGCTGCTGGCGGCGGGTATCGTGGGCGTGGTTGTCTGGTCGCGACTGAAAACGAACGTAGCGGTTCTCGCGGCGACGGCGCTGGTGGTGATCGCCGCGGAGTTAGTTGGCCGTATCGCGTTCTACAATCTCTGGACGCTGCCGATGTAACCCTACCTGTCAGGCCTGCGGCGCTAACCTGTGGGCCTGACAAGCGTAGCGCCAACAGGCAATACTCAGGCATTTTTCAGGAGCTTTACTATGCCAACCCGTGCCGTATTACCGCGTATCCTCGGCGCACTGTTTTACTGGTCGCCGGAAAAGCCAGACGTCAAGGCGCTTATCGACTGTCTGCCGACGCTGCCGGAGCTGTATCCGTGGCGCGATCTGACGCCGATCTCACGTTTATGCGCCGACTGGCCGCAGCCCGACGCGGACGCGCTGGCCTGGCAGTTTTCGGTCCTGTTTGAAGGGCAGGGCGACATGCCTGTACCGCCCTGGGGAGCGGTCTGGCTGGAGCGGGATAACCTGCTGATGGGCGAAACAACCGCAGAATACCGTGCGTTTTTACAGTCTCACGGTATGGCCTTTGACGCCCGCCATACCGAACCGGAAGATCAGTTCGGACTGATGCTGCTTGCCTACAGCGCGCTGCTTGAGCAAGGGAATGACGCCGCCGCGAATACGCTGCTGGAAACACATTTACTGCCGTGGGGGTATCGCTATCTCGCGCTGCTGCATGCCAACACGATCAGTCCGTTCTATTCCCGTCTTGCTGCGGTGGCGGAATGTTATCTGCGGGACGTTGAACAGCAGCAGGCGTTGCAACCGCCTGCGAAACGGCTTTATTTCGGATGAATAAATCGGAGAAATATTATCAGGAACTGATGACTCACCGGCACGTGAGCCGCCGGGGACTGTTTCGCGCCTTCGTCAGCGCGGCAAAACATACCGCGCCCGAAGATGCCTCTTTTCACCTTTCCCACCCTCTGCCGCCGGGCGCGTTGCCAGACGCGCTTTTTAGCGTGCAATGTACCCGCTGTCATCACTGTATTGATGCCTGCCCGATGGGCATTCTGTCGCCGCACGACGATGGCTTCCCACAGCTGGCAATTGACTACGCCAGCTGCGACGGCTGCGGGTTGTGCATCGCCGCCTGCGCCTCCGGCGCGCTGCGTCCACAAATGCGTCCGGACACTGGTTTGCGTCCCGTGTTTCACGACGCCTGCGTAAACCCGGCCCGCGCCTGTAATCAGTGTGTGGAGGCGTGCCCGGAACAGGCCTGCGCTATCAGCGCCAGCGGTGTCCCCACGGTGGATGCCGAACGCTGTAACGGCTGCGGAGAATGCCGTGTGCAGTGCGGTTACGATGCCGTTAGGCTGGAGCGGTAGGGGTTGAAATAAGCGAGGATGTTCCTGAATTAAACGTTATTCATCGCGTTTCCGCTTATTCACGAGTGTTGTTAGAAAAATTATTTCTGCCGTTTATATGAATTATCCTAAGTCTTTTTTTTATGTCTTAGGAATATTCCCGCCTCAATTCCTCATGTGTTTAGGATTAATCACACAGTTTCGCGAGATATAACATCCTGTTTTTTGTTTTTGCGAGTTATCAATGCGTATCTTTTCCATAGCAAATGTAGTGCTTTGTAGTGAAATTTTGATTTGATAGCATTTTGCACAGTTCGAAGGAATGGCGGTAATTAAGATTGAATAATTTCAACTTTAATTATTACCAGAACATTTCCGGAACAAAACCAAGAGTTGTTTACAAAAGTAGCGAAATACCGATCGCGACGTGAAGACTCTTTATTATTTCTCAGGATTTGGTACAAACAGGATATTGTTATGAAAATGAATAAAGTTGCTATGGCTGTTGCTTTCACTGCTGCTCTGAGCTCTATGTCTGTATTAGCTGCTGATACAACAACTGGCAAAATCGAATTCCAGGGTGAACTGGTGAATACCGCTTGCGGCCTGGCGCCGAATTCAAGCCCGGTTATTGTTGATTTCGGCCAGGTTCCGGTTTCAGCACTGGCGGGCGGTAATCATGCAGGAAACGTACATAAGAACATCGAACTGCAGCATTGCGACACCACCGTGGCGACCACTGCCGTAGTCACTTATAACCCGACCAGCGTTAACCCGACTGACGCCACTCTGGCTGCCTTCACCTCCGGCACCGCTTCCGGCGCGGGTATCGGCCTGCGCGACAGCGCCAGCCAGGACGTAGTATGGGGCCAGGCAACGACTGCAGTACAGCTGGTTAACGGCACCAACACCATCCCGTTTGTTGCTTATCTGAAAGAAGAAAGCGCAGGCGCGACTGTGACTGCCGGTTCTTTCCAGTCAACGGTTAACTTCGAGATTGCTTACCAGTAATCGGACTGAAGTGCTGAGTGCGGGGCTTCCCGCACTCATTTAAATTATTCATTCGTACCAGGGAGGGACAGCATGAAATCAGGCAACGCAGGCTTATTGTCGCTTTATTTGTGTGCCCTGGTGGCGACGGGTTCTGCTTCAGGCTCTACCATAACGCCTGGCAAATTAGCCATGAGCGGCGAATTAATTGAAGCCGCATGCAGCCTTGACCCGTCAGGTCGTGATGTTGAAGTGGAATTTGGCGAAGTTTCTGCCAGTCAGATTAATCGCAACGATGAAGGGAATATTACGCGACCTTTTCTGGTTCGCCTCACAGGTTGCTCAATCGTAAAAAGAGGCAATGACGGTTCACTTTATCCTTATGCCTTAGTCACCTTTATTGGCAGCGCGGCAGCTTCCGATCCCACCACGTTATTAGTTAACGGCAAGGCCGATGGCTTTGGCATTCGCTTACGCGACAGTCAGGGCGCGATATTAACGCTCGGCGAACCCTCTCCCGGTTATGAACTGAGCGAGAGCGATAATGTTTTGAAATTTACCGCATCACTGGTGCCGGTAGAGAAATATATAAAGGCGGGTGAATTTACAGCCGTTGCGCAATTTTTTATGGATTACAACTAACAAAATAACAATAACGTAGCGGGAAGCAGGACGTTTTTTACGGATTTATTCGGGATGAAAATCATGTCGGTAAAATTAAAAACAAAGATAACGATAATAGCCCTTCATGTAATGAGCTGCTGTTATGCTGCTCCGGTCTGGGCTGAGGAAAGCGTTGAATTTAATACCGATGTCCTGGATGCTGCAGATCGTACGCGTATCGATCTGTCGCGCTTTGCGACGGACAACTACGTTACCCCTGGCGACTACCTGTTAGATATTCGTATCAATGGCCAGCCGGTGGGGCAGGAGAAGATTCGTTACATCGAAGCGCCTGAAGGCAAACGCACCATCCCCTGCATCACTGGCGACCTGCTCGACAAGCTGGCGCTGAAAGAAGACGCGCGGCAGCAGGTCACTCAGCTGTATCAGAACTGCTATGTATTGCAGAGCCTTCCGGGAAGCAAATTAACCAACTACGCCGGCGTGCTGGACATCAGCGTACCGCAGGCGTGGATGAAATATAACGACCCCGACTGGACGCCGCCTGAGCGCTGGGACGACGGGGTGGCCGGGCTGATTTTTGACTACAGCCTCAACGGGCAGATTACCCGTCAGTTCACCGATGATAAAAACTACAGTTCGCTGTCAGGTTATGGGCAGGCGGGCGCCAACATTGGCGGCTGGCGTGTGCGTGGCGAGTATCAGACCAGCTACTACAGCCAGAACCATCAGTTTGATTTCGACTGGAACCAAATCTACGCCTACCGTCCGCTGCCGATGATGGCGGCGAAGCTGACGCTCGGTGAGATCTACCTGAATTCGCAGGTGTTCGATACGGTGCGCTTCACCGGGATCAACCTCGCCAGCGATGAGCGCATGCTGCCGCCAGCGTTGCAGGGCTATGCTCCTGAAGTCCACGGTATCGCCCGTACCAACGCCAAAGTGACCGTCAGCCAGAACGGGCGCGTTATCTATGAAACTACCGTACCCGCCGGTCCTTTCAACCTTCAGGATTTACGCAGTTCGGTGCGCGGTACGCTTGATGTGCGGGTCGAAGAGCAGGACGGGTCGGTGTCGACCTTCCAGGTGAACACCGCCAACATTCCGTATCTGACGCGTCCGGGCTATGTGCGCTACAACATTTCGGGCGGTACGCCGTCGCGCTACAACCATAAAATGCAGGGACCGACGTTCCTCTCCGGCGATTTCTCCTGGGGGGTCAGCAACGCGTGGTCGCTGTACGGCGGCCTGCAGTCAGCTGGTGAAGAGTACACCGCCGCCTCGCTGGGTATTGGCCGCGATCTTAACCTGCTGGGCGCCATATCGGTTGACGCCACCGAGTCGTGGAGCCGCACGCGGGAAGGCGATCGCAAGAAAGGCACCTCTTACAAATTGAGCTACGCGAAAACGTTTGATGAGTACCACAGCTCCATCACCTTCGCGGGCTACCGCTTCTCGCAGGAAGATTTCCGCTCAATGGCGCAATACCTCGATGAGCGCTACGAAGGCTATGACCACCTGGGCCGCGAAAAAGAGCTTTATACCATTACCGGGAATAAAACGTTCTGGGCTGACGAACCGGGCAAAGCGACCACGGTCTTCCTGACCTGGACGCATCAGAACTACTGGGATAAGCGCAGCCAGGACCGCTACGGCATGTCGGTAGGACGCTCTTTCCGTATCGGAGACATTAACGGTATTACCGCCAACCTCTCTGCTTATCGTACTGACTATAAAGGAAGTAAAGACGACTCGATTTCCTTCTCCCTGTCAGTGCCGGTGGGCGACAACAGATGGGCGGGGCTGGATGTCCAGACCAACAACGGCAAAACCAGCCCGATGGCGTCCTATACCGACAACAGCGATTACAACAACCTGTGGCGCGTTCGCGCTGGCGCCAGCCAGCAAGGCAACGTCAGCGTTGACGGTTATTACAACCATCGCTCGCAGGTGGCGGAAATTAATACCAACGCCAGCTATCGCCAGAATGAATACATGGCGCTGAGCACCACGTTACGTGGCGGCTTTACGGCGACCCGACACGGCGCAGCCATTCACAACAGCGGCGCGACGCTGAACACCGCTCGCGTCATGGTGGATACCAACGGTATTGGCGGCGTACCGCTCAACGGCGAGAAGTCGCGGACCAACCGCTTCGGCATTGCCGTGGTGCCGGATGTCGTGAGCTACAACAGCTTTGACACCCGCGTGGATGTAGACGCGATGGACGGCGACATCGAACCGTCTAAAGCCATCAGCACCACAACGCTTACCGAAGGGGCGATTGGTTATCAGGCCTTCGGCATGGCGAAAGGGATGAAGATGATGGGCACGCTGCGCCTCGCTGATAACAGCGTTCCGCCGTTCGGCGCGGAAGTCTACAACGCCGACGGTATCAGCGTCGCGATGGTGCTGGAAGACGGTAAAGCCTGGCTTGCGGGCGTCAACCCTGACGAGACGCTGAACGTGATGTGGGGCGGAAAACAGCAGTGCAAGATCACCATCCCACCAGGCGCGACAAATGGACGCGCGGATACGCTGCTGCCGTGTCGTTAATCCCGGGTAGAACGAGTTATCTCATTGTAATAAAAGGCCAAAAATGAGCAAAAAAAGACATAACGGATACCTGCTGGCGGCGTTAGCGCTGAGCGCGGTGGGTGGCTATGCGCAGGCAGGCGTCTCGCTGGATCGGACCCGCGTGATTATTACGGAGAAAGATGTGTCGTCGAGCGCCAATCTGAGCAACACCAGCCCGGATGTTCCGTTCCTCGCCCAGTCATGGGTGGAAGATGAGAAGGGGAACAAGATCACGTCGCCGCTGCTGGTGTTACCTCCGCTACAGCGGATCAACGGCGGGCAGAAAGGGATCGCGCGCGTGACCAAAACCGACGGTATCGAAAAGCTGCCGAAGGACAGAGAGAGCCTGTTCTATCTCAACGTCCGGGAGATCCCGCCGAAGCCGGACAAACCGAACACGCTACAGCTGGCGATGCAGTCGCGCATCAAGCTGTTTTACCGCCCGGCGGCGGTGATCCCGAAGTCAAAAAGCGAAGTCTGGCAGGATCAGGTGGTGTTCCATAAGAACGGCAGCAAGATGACGGCAGAGAACCCGACGCCTTACTACATCACCATTCTTGGCTTGTCGAAAGGCGCCGGACAGAAGATTACCAAATTCCCGGGGATCATGGTCGCGCCGAAATCAAGCAAGCAGTTTGATGTGACAGACGCAAGCGTCAATCAGTTCTCAATGATGTTTGTGAATGACTATGGCGGTCACCCGGAACTGAAATTCCGTTGCGATGGCAACACCTGTAAAGCGTTGCCGCCTGCTCAACAGGGTTAATCAAGAAGGAACCTGACAATGCAAAATCCTTTTCCATGTATTGCCCTCCTGGCGATGGGCGTGACGTTTTCCAGTTCGGCGGACGTACCGGTACAGCCGCAGCACAATGCGCTGGAGCAGGTCGGCGAAGATAGCGGCATTGTCCGGTTTCACGGCTCGGTGTATGCCTCTCCCTGCGTGTTTATGACACAGGGACGTATCCAGGACGTCGAACTGGGTGACATTAGCGCCCAGCGTTTTCATCAGGCGGGCGATCGCAGCCAGCCGGTGCGCTTCAAGCTGTATCTGAAAGATTGCCTGAAAGGGGCGTCGCAGGCGCGGGGAAGCCTGGCTTCCCGTACCACCGGCGAAGACTGGCGCGCGTATAGCACTGGCGAGCAGGCCGTGCAAATGACGTTTGTCGGCGAGGCGGATGTGAATAATACGCAACTGCTGCGCACGACCGGTACCACCCGCGGCGCGGGTGTTCGCCTGCTGGATAAAAGCGGCAATGCGCTGGACGTCGGGCAGACCCATGCCCCCTGGCTGATTAAAAACGGCGACAGCGAGCTGAGCTTTATGGCGGCGCTGGAGTCTACCGGCACCCACGTCAGCGCCGGTGAGTTTAGTAGCCTGGTGCGCCTGAAGATGGAGTATCTGTAATGAATGTATCAGGCCTGTTGCGCCGCAAAGCGTCGGCTGTACTGGTGGCTTGCGCACTCGGGATGCCGGGAGCCGCATGGTCGGCGGTGGATGGCGAAATTGAACCGGTCGGCGGCACTTATGACTATATGGTCAACATTAACAATACGAACATTACCAATAATCAGCCAGGGTCAACCTATACGGATACGTTTGACCTGGCCGGGATGTTCCAGGGCCGCGCTTACTGTTCTGTGCCGATGACGAATCAGGCGGTGTACTACACGGCGCAGGCGACGTTAACCCAGCAGGGGAGCAACCCGGATTATCTGAAGCTCAATGACTATATGGACGTCAAAATTGAGATCTATATCGGCGGAACGGTGCGGGACTATAAAGTGGTTCCGTTTACGGGTCTGTCCAACGGGATTGAGCAAAACTATTGCAACGTGCCGAGTACGATTCTGGATAACGAGTTTGCTTCCGGGGCTAAGGGAAGGGTGACCTTTATGATCACCAAACCCATTATCAACGGCGTGAACTTACAGGGGTCCGAAATCGCTAAGCTGTTTGGGCGTCTCGGGCCAGGGGCCATCGGCGGCACGCCGTTATCGCGCATTACCATCGCCTCCGGGGTGATCACCGTACCGGATAAGTGCGTGGTGAACCAGGGGACGCCGATTGTCGTTGATTTCGGCACTATTCCGGGCACCGGCAGCGCGCTGGACGGCAATAATTTCAGCCAACACGTGCCGATTCACGTGAAGTGCGAAGGCGGCAGCTTTTCCCAGGGGGCGCTGAATATCAAGCTTGGTATCCAGCAGCCTAACCCGGCCTTCACGGACGGCTCGTACCTGAGCACGCAGGGCACCGGCGGCGTCGATCGTTCGATGCTGGGTATTGCGCTGCGCGACGCTCAGCGCAATCTCATTAAGCCGAACACCTTTTATAACGTGCCCGGATTTGCGAATAACGAGGGCGACTGGAATCTGGTTGCCGCACCGATCGCCCAAAGCGCGACGTCGACAGTTCCGGAAGGCGAATTTCACGCGTCGGCCACGGTCGTGGCTGAATTCCAGTAAGGAGGGAATATGCAGCGCATTATGATGATCCTCGCCTGTTTCGTGACGACGCTTATCACCCCCTCCGCATGGGCGCTGGGGCAGCTGATCGGTGGCGATTTGAGCTTTAAGGGTGTGGTGATGGCCTATCCGTGCAGCATCGCGCCTGAGTCAGAGCGGGTGCCGGTCGACTTTGGCAACATATCAACCAAGTCTTTGTACATTAACGGCAAAACGGTCCCCGTGCCCTTCACCATCAAGCTTCAGGGCTGTACCCCGAGCGTTTTTAACAGCGTAACGGTGACGTTCAGCGGGACGGCTAACCCTAATCTCGCGGATCGGTTGGCGATCAGCGCCACCGCGCCAGGTAACGCAAGCGGCGTGGGTATTGGTCTGCTGGAGGCCGACGACACCCCGGTACAGCTGAACGCCGCCACGACTCCGGTGGCCATTAACGACACGATTTTACGGCTGAACTTTCAGGCGTTCGTTGAAGCGGAGCCAGATGCCTTAGCAAACGGAACCCTTACCACCGGGCCATTTACCGCGACGGCGAATTACACATTGAGCTATCAGTAGCGCGTCAACAGGGATTTGAGGCATGGTGTATCAGTGTTTTCTTTATGATAAGAATTTCTTTTATTCGCAAGGCTTAAAAACGGTAATTGCCCGTTTAGTCGGCGAGCAGGCTGAGACGCAATATTCCTTAACCGATGATTACGCCCAGCTGATTTCTGTGCTCCAGACAAAAGTCGATGATCATCATCGACTGCTGATTCTTTGCGATCTTGACAGTTTGCCGCAAGAGCGTTTTCGCGCGCTGCAACTGATGAAAGATTTTTATCAGCAGGAAGATAAAAGTCTGGTGATTTTATTGAGCGAGCATAATTTGCCGCTGTTTTTTGCGCTCTATACCATATTGCCGAGTGCGCACTGGTTATTGAAAAGTGAAAATATCGACAATATCGGTCCCTTTTTTCAGGATCTGTTTGATAAAGGCCATCGGGGATGCTGCTTTAGCCACTCGCTGGTGAACTACACACGGCAAAAACTGCACAACAGGGAAGAAGATTACACCATTTCCGGTAATGAGTGGTGGCTAATGGAAGAAATATTCAAAGGGAAATCGTTGTCGCAGATTTCCGATGAAGTGAACGTGGACGTGCGTCGCCTGAGTTATATCAAGCGCCATTTAATGAAGCGGCTGAATATCCGCAACAATATTGCCCTGTTCGCGGCGTTTAAGGGAATTATGCCCTGAGCGTGTGGAAAATTTTTGGCGAACGCTTTCGCCGAATTCCCGGTGCAAATGAATGCACCTTATTAAACCTTAATGAAGGAAAACAGAAATGAAAACATTAACTGCGATCGAAGCTGCAATGGTTGTGGGCGGAACCTGCAAAACCTGCGAAACAACCTATCAGAACGTGACTATCGGTGGCGTAACCTCCTGTAAGGAACTGACGACCTGCACCGACAAACACGGCAGCACCACGACCATGAAAGATGCTGACTCCAGCAAATGTGGCGGTATCCCGAACCGTTTCTAATCGGGCTCAGCCTGGGGGAGGAAATGCCCCCAGGCTTTTCTTTTCCGTGGCGAGAATGTTATGGCGACGCATTTTAAACGTATTACCCTTATTGGTTATTCACTGTTTCTCATCGTGATCTCTTCGCTGATGACGGTGCTTTGTTATCATATTTTTGTTTTCAATACATTTTCAGCGGATGATTCTCAAACGCAGGCGTTTCGTGAAGTCAGCGTTGAGCAGGTAGCGAACAGCCCGATAAAAGAAGAGCGCAGTATTATTGAAGTTATGTCCTACGGTTGCCATTACTGTGCGGCAAACGAAGATAACCTCGCTGAATTTAGCCGGTCGTTACCGCCCGGCAGCACATTTACCTCTATTCACATCGCCGGTGATAATAACGGTCTGGCGGCGTACGCGCCGTTATTTGCCACGCTGGAAGTTATGGGTATTGAAAAGCAGGTGCGCGACAGCGCTTATAATGCGGTGATAACGCGTGGTGTCGATCTGGCGGATAACAATGCGCTGCAAGTCTGGCTGGTAAAAAATAATATCGATACGACGAAATTCAATACAGTCCGTCAGAGCGAGGCTGTAAAAAAACGCCTCAGCGAAATGGCGGCAATTACCGAACATTATGCGATTAACGCCACGCCAATATTTATTATCAATAAACGTTATGTGGTGGCGCAGGATCGGGAGTTTCCGCAATTTGCCCAGCGGATGCAGCAGTTGCTTAAAGAGGATAAATAGTCTCCGTGGTCAGGTTTTTTATTATCTGGAGCGTCTTTAGCATCCGCAACCGTCTGGGACAAGTGCGCCGCCTGCGCCGGGAACTGTCCCGGGCGGCGATGTTTGCGCTGCGGAAAATTCTGCGCTACGGATACCTCCCCGCGGTGCTGGCAGTGGCGAGAGGGCTTTGCGCCCTGCGTCTGGCGGGACGCTCGTTTCGCTGTCAACACGCGGTGGCCAATGAAAACGCACGCTGTCTGACAGGGTATTCGGGGCGCGTGGACGCCGTATGGATAGCTGTCCGCCGTCGTTTGCTGGAAGAAGCCGCTACCTGGGGGCAGAGTCCGGCGCTGCTGCGACAGATTCGCGCCTGCGCGGCGCAGCTCGACGCCGTGGTCGCGCCGCTGCATCAACAAAACACACCTTATATTCTGGCGCCGCTGCATACGGTCTCGGACGTGCTGGCGGCGATGGTTGGCGCCTGCGTCACGCCGGGAAGCGCCAGTGTGGTGGTCTCTGCAAGCGCGGAACTCTATAACGCCCAGACCCGCGCGCTGGGGGGCGTCGCGCTTTCGTACTGCTCAATTCACCAGGAAAACAAAGCACTGGCAGGCGATCTGATGACGCTCATTACGGATGTCGCCTGCGGTCGGCAAAACATGATCATATTTCCCGATATCTCGCCCGACTATACCTTGCAGGCCGAAGGTGCGCTGGCGGCGAAATTGCCGTGCCGTTTATTTGACCGCAGCGCGAAGCTGCACAACGGCGTGGTTCGTCTTTCCGCGGTGATCAAGGCCCAGGTGGTGTTTTACCACCTGAGTTACGACAACGGCCTGCGTATCCACATTCATCCTCCGGTCGCCAGCCGCGACGTCGCGCAGACGCTGCCGGGAATTATTGAGTCCACCCTGCGCGACTATCCGCAGGAGTGGCTGCTCTGGCACAGCCATTCCCTCTATTTTATTAATCACTAATTATAAAAATGAAAACCACCATCCCGAATCAGATCTTTCAGGAAGAAACCAACGAATGCGGCCTGGCGTGCGTGGCGATGCTGGCGCAGACGCAGGGGAAAACCGTTTCGCTGGAGACGTTGCGCGACATTTTTCCGGCCTCCGATCACGGCACGTCGCTGGATACGCTGATGACAATTCTGGCGCGGCTGGGCATTGCCACCACGCCGGTCCTGTTTGAGCATCACGAACTGAATGACCTGCCGCTGCCGGCTATTCTGCACTACGGCGCCAGCCATTACGTTCTGCTGGCCTGGCGTAAGGGGAATCAAGTGTGCGTGATGAACCCGGCGATTGGCGAGCAGTGGTTGCCGTTTTCCGCGCTGAAGCAGGAGATCAGCGGCTATGCGTTGATTGTCGAACCGGATCGACCGCTGGAGGCCGATCCTGACCTGTCGTTACCGGATGAGACGCAGACTGCGCCACGCGCCATGAGTATGCAGGAAACCGCGGCGGTGCCGGGGATTTACCGGCTGATGTTATTGACCTTCCTGGTCTCCCTCACGCTGTTCCTGATGCCGACAATGGTCAGCAACGCCATTAATCAGGCGTTTTCCAGCGTCGGGAACAGCGATTTTCCCTACGGCTGGTTTATCCTGGCGTTTATGGTTTCCTCGCTGATGGCGCTGGGCGTACGGGTGATTAGCGAGCGTTTCATTAAACGCTTTGTGTTGATCCACAGCGGGGTTGGATTTTCCCGTCTGCTCAGCAATCCGCTGCGCTTCTTTGAAAAACGCGCGCCGGGGGAGATCTTCAGCCGCTTCACCGCCTGGCAGGTGGGTCTGCTGCAAAAGATTGAACTGGATAACGGTCTGCGTTCCGACTGGGTGATTTGCGTTATTGCGCTGGCGGTGATGTTCTGGATCGCCCCGGTACTGGCGGCGATCTCGGCGGTGGGGGTGACGGTGATGGGGATCATCAGCGTCTGGGCGGTGATCCGCGACCGCTGGTTCACGCAGCAGTTGCAGCTTAAAAGCGCCACCCTGAACGACTTCTTTATGGAGACTATCCAGGGCATTTTGACCGTCAAAACCGCCGGGCTGGAAGGCCAGCGGCAAGGGCAGTTTGCAGCATTCAGCCGCGATCTTTTTTCCTGCCTGCAGCGCCAGAAAGTCTATCAGCAGGTTAAAGAGGGGTTGTATCAGCTGACCGGCAGTCTGGAAATGGTGGTGTTTATGCTGGTGGTGCTGCCGATGGTACACAGCAAACTCATCTCGCTGGGCGACTTTTTTGCCTACAGCTTTCTGCGCCAGATCTTCACCTCTTACGTGACGCGGATTTTCTACGGCATTATTCAAAAAACCCAGCTCAACGTTATTGATACCCGCGCCCATAGCCTGTTTGCCCGCAGAGACGAAGCCGAGCCCGTGCCGTTGACCCCGGCGCTGCCGTCAGGCGCGGTGCCCACGCTTCACTTTGATGCCCTGCGCTACGATTACGATCCGGCGAGGCCGATTCTGAACGGAGTATCGTTCACCCTGAACGCCGGAGAGCAGATGGCGATCGTCGGCGAGTCCGGGGCCGGAAAGAGTACCCTGTTGCGGCTGATCGCCGGACTGCTGGCACCTCAGGCGGGCGGCTGTTATGCCGGCGAAACGCGCCTGTCTCCGGAATTGCTCACGCGGCTTGTCTGTCTGCAAAGCCAGGAGGACATCCTGTTTAATGCCTCGGTGCGGGAAAACATCACTTTGTTTGACGCACAGTACCGTGAACGCGACCGCGGACGCATTGAGGCGCTGCTTGATTCCCTCGCGCTGGGTGACGTGGTGCGCGGGCTGCCAGGCGGTGTTGACGCCCTGATTCGGGAAAGCCACGCGGCGCTTTCTCTTGGGCAACGTCAGCGCTTGTTGCTGGCGCGGGCGCTGTACAGTACGCGTCCGGTGTTGCTGCTCGACGAACCGACCGCGAATCTTGACGACGACACGGCGGCGACCGTGATGGAGACGCTCCGCCGTCACTGTCACGAAACCGGTAAATCATTGATTGTTGTAACCCACAGCGAACAGGTACTGTCGCATTTCCCGCGCGTTTATCAGCTTATTGCAGGCCAGTTGCGCCCTCTGGAGGCCGATGTATGACGCGTAAAACCCGCTGGATGTTGGCTGCTTTCGGACTGGTGTTTGTCGTCGCCAGCAGCGTGGCGTGGACGACGCTGGCCTCTGACTCTCCCGATGAACACCTGGCGCTGGAAACCATTGGTACAGGGGATATCGAAAAAGTCGTGCTGGTCACCGGCGTCCTGAAACCGGCGGTGCAGGTCAACGTTGGGGCGCAGGTCAACGGACAGCTTCGTAAGCTGTACGTGCGTCAGGGCGACAAGGTAAAAAAAGGGCAACTGCTGGCGGAGATCGACCCGACCATTCAGGAGTCTGACCTTAACAACGCCCATGCGCAGCTTGCCAGCGCTAAAGCGCAGAAGCTGTCGGCGCAGGCGACCCTGTTACGTTATCGCCAGGAGCTTAACCGTCAGCGGATGATGATGCGCGACGGCTCTGGCGTGCGCAGTGAATTTGAGCAGGCGCAGGCGCAGTACGACGCGCAGGTGCAGCAGATCGCTGTGAGCGATGCGCAGATTGTACAGGCGGAGATGGCGGTGAAATCCGCGCAGGCTAACCTGAGCTATACCCGCATCGTCGCCCCGATCGACGGCGAAGTATTGGGGATTGTGACCCGGGAAGGGCAGACCATCGTCTCCTCGCAAACCGCGCCGACCATCCTGGTGCTGGCGAATCTCGACACCATGCAGGTGCAAACGCGGATTTCAGAGGCGGACGTGCAGAAGATCCGCCCCGGTCAGCCGCTGCGTTTCTACGTCATTGCCAACCCGGAAAAACGCTATAGCAGCACGATGGGCTTTGTTCAGCCCGCGCCGCAGGAGGCGCTGGAGGCGTCCGGGGAAAACAGAATGGGCGGCAATCAGCAGGCGATGGCGGTCTACTACACCGGAACGTTTGAAGTGCCTAACGCGGAGCGCGAGCTCAAAACGTCAATGACGGCGCAGGTGTTTATCCAGATTGCGAAAGCCAAAAACGTTCTGCGCGTACCGGTCGCCGCGCTGGGACAGGCACAGGACACCGAGCGTTACGCCATTACCACTTATGAGAATGGCAAAACGCGCACCCGCATCATCCGTATCGGCATTAATGACAGGCAGTATGCTGAAGTGCTGGAGGGGTTAACGGCGGGTGAACAGGTGGTGCTGGCGCAGGATGCAGGGCGGGAATAGCGGATGGAGCCGATTATCGTTTTACGTCAGGTTTGCCGCGCGTTTAACGCCGGAACGCAGGTGCTTCCGGTTCTTAGCGATATTTCACTGACCCTTCACGCCGGCGAGATGGTGGCGATTGTCGGGGCGTCCGGGTCGGGGAAATCCACGCTAATGAACATTATTGGCTGCCTCGACAAACCCACGTCCGGTGAAGTGCTGATTAACGGCACGCCGGTGCATGAGGCCGACGAACTGCGCCTGGCAGACCTTCGCAGCCGCTATCTGGGTTTTATTTTTCAACGCTACCACCTGATGCCGTATCTGACCGCAGAAGAGAACATCGCGATTCCTGCGCTTTATACCGCCATGCCGGAGCCAGAGCGTAAAGCCCGTATACAGCGACTGGCGCGCCAGCTCGGTCTGGAGAACCGCCTGCAACATCGGCCTGCTCAGCTTTCCGGCGGTCAGCAGCAGCGTGTGAGCGTCTGCAGGGCGCTGATTAACGGCGCCCATATCATTCTGGCCGATGAGCCGACTGGCGCCCTCGACAGCGTGAGCGGTAAGGCGTTGATGGATGTACTGCATCAGCTGCATACCGCCGGGCACACGGTGATTATCGTGACCCATGACCGCGACGTGGCCCGTCAGGCGCAGCGCATTATTGAAATCAGCGACGGGCGGATCATCAGCGATGAACAGCATGTCGCTGTCAGGCAGGCTTCGGCGTTACCGGATCAGGACAACGGACGCGCGTCGTTAGGGCGCAGCCTGCATGAGTCGGTACGCATGGCGTGGCGATCGTTGCTTGGGCACCGGATGCGGGCCTTTCTCTCAATGCTCGGGATTATCATCGGTATTGCGTCAGTCGTGTCGTCGATGGCCGTTGGCGAAGGGGCGCGTCAGGCGATCATGAGCGAAATCGGCAAGCTGGGAAGCACCACGCTGGAGATCCGTCCTGGAACGGGATGGGGCAGCAAACGCCCGGATATGGAACGCGCGCTGTCGCTGGACGATGTGCGGAGTTTACAAGCGCTGCCGTGGATTATGGGCGTCTCGCCAGTGGTGAGCAGCACCACGCTCGCGGTCCGCAAGGGGCTGGATTCTTCGCTGATGCTTTCCGGCGTGTCGCAGGACTTCTTCTCGCTGCAGGGATTGCGCTTCGTCGAGGGAAATGGCTTTACCGCGCGTGACGTCGCCGAAGGCGAACCGGTGCTCATCCTTGATGAAACCGGACGCGATACGCTGTTTCCCGGCGGTGAAAACGCCCTCGGCGAGATCGTGCAAATTGCCGGTGCGCCGTGGCGGGTCATTGGTGTTGCCACGCGCCCTGGTCCGAAAGTGGTTGGCGGCTTTATGGCGGCCTGGGCGCCGCATACGGCCTTACAGCAGCGACTAACCGGCGAGAAACCGCTGGAGTCGTTGATCGCGCGTTTTCAGCCGACGCTGGAACCGCATGACGCGGCGCAGCGCGCGGAACGGCATCTGCTGCGTGAGCATGGCAGAAAAGACTTCTTTATCCAGACCGACGATCAGCTGGCAAACGCCCTGCAAAAAACCTCCGACTCTATGTCGCTGTTGATCACCGCAATCGCCGCTATTTCGCTGTTGGTGGGCGGCGTGGGGGTGATGAACATCATGTTGGTTTCGGTGACCGAGCGTACCCATGAGATCGGTATTCGCCTGTCCGTGGGCGCAAGGCCGTCAGACATTATGAATCAGTTTCTGATCGAGGCGGTGATGATCTGCGCTCTCGGCGGCCTGCTCGGGGTAATGGGCTCGTGGGTGGCAGGGCATATCTTCGCTGTCGCCACCGACGCCTTCACGATGGTCTTTACCGCCTTTCCGGTGCTGATGGCGTGTGGGTTTTCCGCGCTTATAGGCCTGACGTTTGGCTATTTCCCGGCGCGCAGAGCGGCTCGCCTTAACCCGACAGAGGCGCTGGCACGCGAATGACGATGAAGATATTACCGCCACGTAGTACGTCGCCATCCGGCAAAAAATTGCGCTGGGGCGCGGTTTTTCTGACAGCGCTACTGCTTTCCGGCTGTGGGCAACTGACCCGCAGCGACTACCAGCGTCCGCTGCTCTCACTGCCCCGGCAATGGCAAGTGGCGCCGGATACAGTAGCGGTTTTTGACTGGCAGCGTTTTGGCGACCCGCGCCTGACGCGGGTTATCGGGCAGGTACTCATCAGCAATAACGATCTTGCGGCTGCCGCGATCGCCCTCCAGCAGGCGCGCGTGGCTGCAGGGTTGACCAATACCAACCTTACCCCAGACGTCACGGTGAGCGGTTCCGCCAGCAACAGCAAAAATGTGCGGCGCGGTAGCGCGTCGCAGGAGAGTTACAGCAGCGGGATCACTATTGGCTATGAGGTGGATTTATGGGGAAAGCTGGCCCGTATCCGTGAACAGAGCGAATGGGAGGCGGTGGCAAGCGAACAGGATTATCACGCGACGATGCTTTCCACCCAAGGGACGGCCGCCCAGCTTTATTGGCGTATCGCGCTGTATAACCAGCAGATCCGCAACCAGCGCGCAGCATTGACCATTTCTCAGCAGACCTTACAGCAGGTGACGTCGTGGTTTCAGGCCGGGAAAGTGGGACAGCTTGACGTCCTGCAAGCGCAGCAGGCGCTGCTGGAGCGGCGAAACCAACTGCGTACGCTGGAGCAACAGCGCAGCAGCGTGCGTAATGCGCTGGCGCTGCTGCTTAACAGACCGGCGGAACAGCACGCTGACGAGTCGCCTGCGTTGGATGTCAATCAACAGGTGCCGGTTGCGCAAAAAACGCCGCTGTATGTTATCGCTCAGCGTCCGGATATTCAGGCGGCGGAGTCCCGTCTGCGTGCGGCGCTTGCCGGATACGACGCCTCGCGGCTGCGTTTTTACCCTTCGCTCTCCCTTGACGCCTCGTTGAATGCCGGCAGTCAGGTATTTAACCAGTGGTTCAGCGATCCGATTCGCACCGTGGGCGGCGCGTTGGCCCTGCCGTTTATCCAGTGGAACACCCAGCGCCTTACCGTGCGGCAGGCGGATTTAGCGGTTAAACAGGCGGCGATTACCTTTCGCTCCACCGCCTATGCCGCGCTCGCCGAGGTGGATGAGGCAATGGAAAACCGGCTGAGCGCGAGCGAGCAGCGCGCAAGGCTGCATCAGTCGCTGGCGTTGAGCCAGCAGCGCTTAACGCTGACGGAAAGCCGTTATCGCGCAGGGGCCGTGGACTTTCAGACGCTGCTCAATGCGCAGGACGACATCTTGACGTTAGAGAACGCCCTTGCACAAACCCAATACGACTACCTCTACGCCACGCTGCAGCTCTGGCTGGCGCAAGGGGGTGGCGAAACGCAATACAGGATGATGGAACATGAAGCTGAATAATGACTTTAAGCGGGTTGTCGTTACCGGGTATGGCGCCGTGACCCCGCTTGGCGCAACGGCAGAGGAAAGCTGGCAGGCAATCATGGACAAACGACATGGCTATCGCTACGTCGACAAAACCGCCTTGAATATCAACACCCATTTTCTCGGGCTGGTGGATAACGAGCCGAGTCTGATGGGGGTGCCTGCCGCCATCCGGCGTCGGCTGCCGCGGTTTGCCCGCCTGACCGTTGGCGCGGCGCGTCAGGCGATGGGAATGGCCTTCGGCGATAAGCCGCCCCAGGAATTCTATAACCCGCTGGACTGCGGCGTGATTATGGGCACCGGCTGGGCAGGGCTGGATGAAAGTTACGAGGCGCAGAGCGAATTTGCCGCGACGGGCGTCGCCTCGCCGTTCAACTGTTTTTACGCTATGCCAAGCGTGACGACTGCCGCATGCAGTCAGTTCTGGGGGCTGAACGGCTATCAGAATACGGTGATTGCCGCCTGCGCGACGGGTACGATTGCTATTGGCGACGCGTATGAGGTGATTCGCAGCGGCAGGGCGCAGATGATGCTGGCTGGCGCGGGCGAGTCGCTCACCAGTCACTGTGCGGTGTGGAACATTGACGTGCTGGGGGCGCTCAGCAAGGAGCCGTCGGACCCGCAGCGGGCAAGCTGTCCTTTCAGCGCCCATCGCAGCGGGTTTGTGCTTTCTGAAGGGGCGGCGGTGCTGTGTCTGGAGGAACGCGAAGGGGCGCTGGCGCGTGGGGCGACGATCCTCGGCGAAATCACCGGCTACGCCAACTTCTCGGACGCCTGGGATTTCACCTCGCCGGCGGAAGACTGTCTGGCCCGCGTGCAAACCATCACCCATGCCCTGCAGCAGGCCGGGCTGGAGCCTGAACAACTGGACTACATTAATGCGCATGGGACCTCAACGCCGCTGAACGACATTAACGAAACCCAGTCGCTCAAAATGGCGTTGGGCGACGCGGCTTACGCTATCCCGGTCTCCAGCACCAAATCCTATTCCGGACACTTAATCTCCGCAGCAGGGACATTCGAAAGTATCGTCTGCTTACAGGCTATCGCCCACGGCGTGATGCCCGCGACGGCCAACTTCCAACAGGCTGATGAACGCTGCGATCTGGATTATGTGATCGAGGGTCACCGCGCGGGCGACATTCGCCGCACGCTGAATCTGAGCTTTGGCTTTGGCGGAGCGAATGCGGCGCTGATCCTGGAGAAACACGCATGATGCCCCTGCATTATGGTCATCAGGACGCCAGCCGCTGGGCGGCGTTTTCCGGTGATTACAACCCGGTGCATTTTGACGAAGCGTGGGTGAAAGCACGCGGGGGACACGCGCTTAGTGTTCACGGGATGCGCGCGTTACTCGATGTGAAGCGTTTTATCAGCCCGCCCGCCGACAGCGCGCCGTTTTTGAAATGCACCGTACGTCTGCGCAGACCACTGTGGCGGGATACGGCGTACTCTCTGATGCGTGAAGCGAGCGAGCGCGTCGTGGTGTCGGTGAAAGAGCGCGCGGGGGGAGAAACCTGTCTGTCCTGTCAGCTTACGCCGGAACAGGGCTTTCCGCGCGACGACGGCCTGAGCCAGCGAGTGCTGGACTCCGCCACGCTTGCCGGGCTGCATCAGTCATTTCAGCCGCTGCTGCCCGACGCCCAGCAGTGGCATTTCCTGGACGCGCTGCTGTTCCGCCATCTGCTACAGGACGATGCGCTGCTACATCAACCCTCTGTCGCCGCGATGTTGCCGGACTGCCCTTCTCTGGAGGCGCTTTTTAACCGTTTCCCGGTCATGCAGACCCATCAGGAGGTCATTTTCGACAGTCTGCTTCTTGAGCCGTGGCGGGCGAATACGTTACCGCCGCGGCTGGTGATCGACACGCTCCCTGCGCTGGTCGTCGGCGACCTCGCTACGGGCGCGGTGGTGCGGATCGCGGCGCGAACCTGTTATCAACAACGTTTCATTTGCAGCGCCGTTACCCTGAAGGTCGGCGCGCTGACAAAAGGAAAATAAAATGAGCCAACAAGAAACGATCTATAAAAAAATCAGCGAAATGATCTGCGACGCAAAAGATATGACGCCAGACGCGTTGACCCCGGAGACGACGCTGCCGGAACTGGAGCTGGATAGCCTGGACTACGTTGAGCTGATGGTGCTGGCGAAACGTGAATTTAATGTGACGGTGAATCCGGAAATGTTCATGAAGAATCCCTTTATGACGCTGCGCGAGCTGAGCCAGCGTATTGAAAAGGCGATGGCGGACTGACATGGCGGAAAAATGGATGCTGATCACCGGCGGTAGCCGGGGGATTGGTCAGGCGCTGGTGAGCCACCTGCTGCCGGACTGGAATATTGTCTTTACCGGACGCAACGAGGCCAGGATCGCGCAGACGCTGGAGGCCGCGCAGCGTCTGCGCACCGCCACATGGGTGCAGGGGCACTGCTGCGACGGCAGCGATGAAGAACGTGTTTCGCAACTGGCAACGTCGCTGCTGGAAAAATGCGGCGCGCCAGCCGCTATCATCCATAACGCCGGAATGACCCGTGATGGTCTGCACATTCACCAGAACGCGCAGGACTGGCAGGAGGTGCTGAATAACAATCTTGTTTCCGTCGTGAACTGGAACCGGATCCTGTTGCCCGCCATGATGACCCAGGGCAGCGGTGCGATTGTGTTTATGTCGTCGGTATCGGCGGTAAAGGGCAATAGCGGGCAGACGGCTTACGCGGCCAGTAAAGCGGCGATGATCGGGTTGACGCATTCGCTGGCGCGGGAAGTGGGGCGCTTTGGTATTCGGGTTAACTGTCTGGCGCCGGGCTTGATTGAAGGTGAGATGGTACAGGCTATTCCTGCGGCGCATCTGAAAACGATGCAGCAGAATATTCCGCTGCGCCGTCTCGGGCGTACGCAGGACGTTGCGCGTGCAGTGGCGTTTCTGGCGGGGGAGGGAAGCAGTTATCTCACCGGGCAGACGCTGATACTGGACGGCGGTTTGTCTGCCTGATGATCGAAAACCGCGAGAAGTGAGGCTTCTCGCGGTTTACGTTAGACTTAACTGGTTGATTCTTTGCACTAATGCGCGCCTTTCTTTGACCGACTCCTGAAAGATTTGCAACAACACCGTACTGTGCTGTTGCACGATCCCTGCCAGTTCCGGGGCGATTTCCGCCGTTTCTCCTACGCGTGCTTTGAATTCACTCGACAGGGTTACGCCCTGAAGCAATGACGCCAGCCAGATGCTGGCCCGCAGAATCATGGCTTCTGGCGGCGCGGCGGATCTTGCCGTTACCGTCTTATACGTGTGGCACCAGCCCGCGATATCTCTGATCGCTTCAATGGGGTAAAGCTCATCCCAGACCACATTTTCATCACCGGTATGCGCTGGCGCTGAGCCGCACGTCAGGGACGTCAGATTGTGCAGCAAACCGCCAATTTCAATCTTCAGGCATTGTACTGGCGTAATCCCCATCTCTTTGGCGAGATAACCCGATATGCGTCCCACGACCAGCGAATGCTGAACGCCATGCTGGCTAAACCCATCAATAATAAAAGCCAGCATGCCAGCGATGTCACGAAAATTATGCAAGGAGACGGAGTCGTTATGAATCCGGGGAATATCTTTAATATAATCGTCAAAGTCTGTCGATTTGATTTTTAACCAAAAATGCTCACAATTTGCTATTTTTCTGAAGGCGCAGATATATTCAGGTTTATATAAAAGATTGTCGCCGCCCGCAATAATATTAATAATTTCGTCTTTGACCGATATTATATCGTTAGCGCGGTAGCGCGCGATTAAAACGTCTATCCGATCCGCCAGGTAGATCACATGGCTTTCCTTTGGGACTTTAGACCCGTTGACCATGGCTCCCTGGCCATTATCCCAGCGGGTGTGATGGTAGCGCACAATAGGGCTTAACGGGTTCAATAACGGCACGCTGGCCAGCAGTTCGGCGCCCACCGCGGCATGGTTATTGAGCTCATTGTCATAGTAGCTAAGCGGTTGAAGGCGCGACTCTTCATTCAGACCGCCAATATCGTGCAGTAGCGCCGCCAGCAGGGTCTTACGACACTGCGCGGGGGTAAACTGCGACTCCCTGGCTAAATGCCAGGCGATGTAGGCCGTTCTGACATGATGCAGGTTGAGTCTGGGATTGATCATGTCTATTATTTTTGAAATACAAGCCAGAGATTCTATTAAGTTTATATTCATGATATGAGAAAGTTAACATATGCTGTGCTTCGTGAAAGAAAACCACACAAATTAATCTCGTTTGCAACCATACTGCGGAAATGCGTGGTTACCAAATAATATTACATTGTTATTGAGCTTTTTAAGAAAAATAATTTTTTCGTCCGGCCCTTTGCCAAACAGTAAACTATTAGCTATCTCATCATCAACATTGTCAGTGTTGTCGCGAACTATTTGCACACGGGTTATTTTGTACAAATGCGCACTGGCGTTGTACGGCTGGTATTTCATTTTGAGCGTGCGCGAGATTAAATACTTTTGTTTATTATGGGCCAACAAACCGTCAATGCTGACCAGAAACGTGTCATCTGTGAGATTGGCAAAAATCAATCCTTCACTACGGATGGTATCATTGTTGATGTTTTGTACAATCGAAAATTGTGACTTGCATGAAAAGGCCGGGGGGCGGGTGAAACCGTAAACTGCGCCGATAAACAACACAACGATACTGATAAAAAGTAAAATAATTCGCTTAGGCATTATTTTTTTCTCTGTAATAAAAACTTACGCAACCACGGTTGTCACACTTAATGAGGAGTAGTTGCATAATATTACCCAGGGTGCCTGTTACCTGCTGTTTATAAACGTACAATTCTTTGGCCTTCGAACAATCGAGGACTTGCGGCGTTAAGTCAAAGCTGTTTTTAACATCCATCAACGACAAGGACGTAGACGTAAAAATAACACACTGACCTTTAACCATTTTATGTAAGTCGGGTTCAGATTTGTATGCGCCAGGTTTTATGATCAGCAGCAAAAGGGCCATCGCCAGCGCGATAACGCGGGTAATCATCTGATGGAACGAGTGGTGTACTTCAGTCAGTTCTGGTTCAGGTTCTTTTTCTTCAAGAAAGGGCGTTCGATACTCGCGATCGTTATTGATGATTGCATCTTCCGCTATTTTAAAACCTATACGCGGCACCGTGACGATGATTTCCTTTTCAACGCCTAAATCGTTCAGGTTTCTGCGCAGTGTTGAAATATACTGATTCAGATTGCTGTTGGACGCCCGGGCGCCATATTTATCGAAAACAGACTGGAAAATTTCATTACGCGAGAGGATATCGCCGCGATGATTAAGCAACTCCGCCAGAAGCCGTGTCGATGTTTGAGATAATTCAATACAATCACCGGTCAACAGGTTAACGAGAGACGCATCCTCGGTATCAAAAGTGATAAATCCCTCTATGTCGAACCTCATGTTCCTCTCCGCGCTAAGCCCTGCTTTTCTCTAACATGCAGGTTTTTTAAAATAAAACAACGTGAATGTTAGATAAAAAACCTTTTTTCATGATCATTTGCAGCTAATGTTGCTAGTTAAACGGGTGTGAATGCATACTGGGCACTCCTTTGTAACCCAGGAGGCTGTGCCATGAAACTCTCGCTGAGTTCTTACCCTTCAGGTGCGTTACCCGTACGGTATAGCGCACCGTGTAACACTCTGCAGATGATAGCGGCGGAAATGGGAATAAGCAGCTTTGCTACGGTCAGGGTTCCCGAGCAAGTTTTTATTCTTGAACTATTAAAAGATCATAGTGCTGAAGGTCTGTCTACACGGGAAATTGCCGATCTTTGCGGCATTTCAATTTATAAAGTTAGACACTTACTTCTTCCGCTGGAAAAATATGGTCAAGTTATACGAGATAAAATGCAAAAGCACCATCAATGGTTTTTATCAAAAGAATCTACAGAAGTTATCGAAGATTCTAGCAAGGGGGGATATCGTTTGCAACAAAGAAGGTTAAATCAACAAGTTAGCCTTTAATTGCCCGTCAGGCATTAATAACATCTCGCGAGGCATTCGGAATATTCCCAATAAAAAATGATTGTTCTCGCGTGATTGTCTAATTGACCTGGTTTTAGCCATAACGTCCAGCATTCAGTGATTATCACATCTAAATTTATTTCGTCATGTTACTATGGGTGTTTAACAAATTTAACATTAAATAACAAATCTGTTGATATTTAATTTTGTTACTGCGCTCAGAGCCTGCTTTGTTGATTAACATCACACTTTTTACGTTTGAAAATTCATTTTTATTACGCATAAAAATAAACCTCACGTAATTTTGAGGTGGCGATCGTGTGAGTAAAGATATTATCGACTACAATTTACGCAGAGATTTTTTAAGGAATGTTGGGGTGTATAAATTTGGAAGGGAACGATAGTCAGAAGGGGCAGGAGAGATTATTAAAATTCCGTTGAGTCGAGTACCTGTTGCTGCTCTGCTTATCAGAGATACGACGTGACGGTAGACTGATGCTAGTGTCTGTGACTCTATCTTGTTAGGCAGATCATTCATCTTTCAGTGTGCTGTACAAGCTCAATATCACGGTAGGAAAGCTTTTCCAAAAAAAGTTTTTTCAGTTCTGCATCTTTAATGCCGATTAATGTATCAATATCTAACCACATACCAATCTTCTGTCTTCCGGGGATTTTCATTATCCAGTGTTGGAATAAAGAAATTCTGAAATGGCAGGCTGTGTTTAAGTGCGGTTAAACTCATAAAATAGTCAGCGGTCAGTGTAATTAACTCTTACGTTTGTGGTTTGTAATTTATTTATTACCTAAGATTTTTTTTACTCCTGTTGTAGTTATAAGGTTTGCTAATAAATTATAACTTGTATCAATTGTAGAGTTTTTTATATTCGTGGGTTTTATGATGAAAACCATAGCTGAACAGAACTGAGGACTTTTATGAGGATATACTGACTTATATTCGCAATTTATGTGGTCTGGGTCAAATCTACTTTCAAAATATGAAATCATGTGTGCTATCATCTCTGAACATTATTAGTAAAATAAGTCACTATTGCCAGAGGTTGAAATAATAAATGGAACTTAAAAAGTTTAAGCTAAAAGATAAAATAAAAGAGGTTGCGTTTTCTTCGAAAGAGCTCTGTATGTTCAAAAAGAGAGTAAAGGCTGAAAACCCTCATTCTAAAGTTTGTGTAAATGATGTTTATAGGGAAATTTATGTTTCAGCAAAGAGGGCGCTTCGGGATGCCTTGATGATATTTTTCGGCATGCTATTTTTCCATATCCCGTTTATTGTTACAGAAGTATTGGTCAGAAGACTTGATTTTTTATTTTTATCGTTGGCTTGTATATTTTTCATTTACCTTGTTGTATATATATCCGGGAAGCTGAGAAATGTGTCGGTTACTACGCAATATAAACTCATAACACTAGCCATTAAATTTTTTTTAAATAAAGTCTAATGTCTGCACCCTGCTAAGATTTTACTTTTCTCTGCGTTTCTTTTATGACTTTTCTTGCCTTATATCACTGGAGTAATGGCGCAAATATATGAAGTTTTGAATATACAAGGTGCGATGTACCAATATAAAGAAAAATCAGTGGTGAAGTATAATATTCTTGTTTGATATCATTAGCGTACTGATAAATTATAATAAGGAAAAATATTAGAAAATAAAGAATGGTGGATGCGTCTTGCTGGTTCAGCAACCGTATCATATAATGGTGTTGATTATTTTTCTGGTAACTTATTTAGGTTATTAATCTGTTTTTCAGAAAAATATTCCTACGCATCATTATTATTAGTTCATCGTTATTCATTGTTGATTCCTATTATAAGGAAGGGAACATGTGGTTGTGAAAATCCTACATTAGATTAATATACTTTTTCTATTAATGGTTATTGAATAAAAAGAGAGCTTATGGGAGTTCATCAGACCTGGTTGCTGGTAAAAAATGTAAATCTGAGTGCCTGAATATAAAATCGCTGTGTCAGTAAATATTTCTAAATATAAAGCAAATACACTCATCGTTCTAAATTTTGTTTCATAATCTGCGGATATATTACGAAATAATCTGAAGGGGCGGTCACTAACTCAGTCCCGATTCGGACTTCTGCTAACCCAGCCTCAAATAGAGTTGTTGCTGATAAAGCTAGATCAATACCTGCAAATACTAACCTCCTATAAAACCGGTCATATCCTAGATACTCAGTTGCATCTCTATGCAATTAAGTTGCAGGCCCCTCAGCATTATAATTACCATAAAATAAACTCAGAGCATTCTCTTATATATTGTTAACACCGTGTAAGATAAGCAAACCTCCCACAACAGTACCTACCATCGTTGGTGAACCGGCAAAAAGAAGAGTTACTCCGGATGCAACCTGAGCTATTTCACCAATTAGCCCAATGTTTTTAACAATATAGGATATCATGCCCTTTATGAAATTTATTTCGACAGATGCTGCTGGCTGTGCCTGCTTGGATAGCAACCAGATTATTTGTTTTTCTGGATATTCTTGTTCCATTCTTAAGTAGTGCAGTGCTAGATTTTTATCTTCTGTTTTACCTCCACCATTGATACATTCGAATTGAGCTTCTGAAAAGGCCTGAATATTATTCATGAACTGATATCGAACCTGGTCGGTGTGAATAAGACCAGAGGCAGTGATAGCCGGACCTTTAAATGTGCCAGCCTCAAATTCTCCCTAAATTCTGTAAATATCTCTCATGATGCCTTTGCGAGCATTTCTGATTTGTAGATAGCCAACTGAATCGCCACGGATAATCTAGACACTTCCGAGCCGTTGATAATACTGGTTTTCATATTCTGTCGGTGACATCTGTTCGCTAGAACCATGCCGACGCTTACTGTTATAAAACATTTCGATGTAATCAAAAATATCGCTGCGGGCTTCTTCCCGCGTTCCGTAGATTTTTTTCTTTATCCGTTCACGTTTCAACAACTGGAAAAAGCTTTCTGCAACCGCATTATCATGGCAGTTACCGCGACGGCTCATGCTGCCCTCCAGGCCGTGTGATTTCAGGAACGACTGCCACTCATGGCTTGTGTACTGACTGCCCTGATCCGAATGAACCAGCACCTGTTTTTGGGGATTACGCCGCCATACAGCCATCAGCAGTGCGTTCAGGACAATGTCCTTTGTCATCCGGGATTGTATGGACCAGCCGATAATTTTGCGTGAGAACAGATCAACAACCACGGCAAGATACAGCCAGCCTTCGTGGGTCCTGATGTAGGTTATGTCCGTTACCCAACTCTCATCCGGAGCATCCGGATTGAACTGTCGCTGGAGCCTGTTGGGCGACACGATACTGGCCTCGCCTTTACGTGCCCGCGGGCTCCGGTATCCGACCTGAGCCTTTATCCCGACACGTTTCATCAGTCGCCAGACTCTGTTCACTCCGCACTGTTGCCCGCTGTCCCGCAGATCCAAATGGATTTTGCGATAACCATAGACGCATCCCGATTCCAGCCAGAACTGTTTAATCTGCCCTGTCAGCCTCAGGTCTGCCTGATGGCGTTGTGAATGCGGCTGCTGAAGCCAGGCGTAAAAACCACTGGGATGAACATCCAGCACCCGACAGAGCAGGCGAACAGGCCAGCAACAGGTGTTGTCACGGATAAAGGCGTACCTCAGTCGGACAGCTTTGCGAAGTACGCCGCGGCTTTTTTTAATATGTCCCGTTCGTCGGTAACCCGCTTCAGCTCTTTCTGGAGACGGCGGATCTCGGCCTGAGCATCTGACTCTTCTTTATTAGTGGAAGAATCTGGACCGTACTTCTTTATCCAGGCGTAAAGGCTGTGGGTGGTGATATCGAGACGTGTTGCAACGCTGGCAACAGAATAACCGCGATCAACAACCTGTTTGACTGCTTCAATTTTAAACTCTTCGGGATAACGCTTACCGCTCATGGGCACCTCTCTTTAAGCCATCTTAAATGACTCTGAGGTGTCTGTTAAACCCGTGGCGATTCAGGCAGGGATAACATTAATATTACAAAAAGGGTGTTTTTGATTTTCATATAATAATTCCTTTCAGACAGGTACCGGTTAAGTGTAGCTGAGTCAGACAAAAAAGCCCCCTGACGGGGGGCAAAAATGTAGCAACGTTGTTTCAGGAAAATCTATCAGGGAAAAGGTAACAGCACGGATACTACCGTCGCATTCAGCCTGCATTGATCATGCGGCGGTGCGCTTCGGCCATGGCCTGATGTGGGCCGGATTGCCCGTTATTCATGAATTCATGGGCAACCGCTGCTCTTTCATGCTCATTCATCGCCGCGTAAGACGTTGACGGGACGGTCGTGGATACCGTGTTATTTCCCATCATCTTCTGATGACTTTCCACCATTTTCTGGTGCGCATCCGCCGAGCCGTTCGTCATGGTTTCATGAGCAATAATGGCCTGTTCATGCTGGTCCATACCGGTCATACGAGGAGCAGTCCCCTGGATCCCGACAGGAGCCGCAGCAGACTGCATCTGGTGAGCAGGAGCCTGTGCATTGTTGACGCGATCATGGATATTCACGGTTTCAGTGGCCCAGACCGATGAAATTAAACCAAAGCCCAGCAAAGATGCTAATACGATATTTTTCATGATAACTCTCCATTTCTGAATTAGTGATGTCCGGGGAAGTACAACCGGTGTTTTCAGTTCCATAACTGAAACAAGTTCGGCAGCGTTTATTTCTCCGGAAGAGGGCTGGATATTCATTTCCTGGCGTACTCTGACGCCGGGTATTGATGAAGCAATCCAGCCTTCCTGATAAGTTGCACTAATTATATCGAATGGCTTCTGTTTGCTGCATGACAGGCTAATGACATCTTTGTCATTTACATCTTTATTTTCAGCATTGGGTTTCCGGGATCATTTTCTCCAGTCTGGGCACGGATAAGATAAAACGCGTGGAGCGTACGTCTGATTCCACCTGCACTCTTCCGTGATGTGCTTCCACGATTGACTTCACAATCGCAAGGCCGATGCCGCTGCCTTCTCCTTTTCGTTGTCTGGATGGATCCACCCGATAAAAACGGTCAAACAGCCTTGATAAATGTTCTTCAGGGATCGGTTTCCCTGGATTTTCAATCACAAGGTCAAAAAAGCTCTCCTGCTTTCTTATTGAGACTGTGATGGCCTGTCCCTCCGGGGTATAACGCAGGGCATTGGATAACAGATTATTGATCGCTCTTCTGAACATTTGTGGATCTCCCTCAACCAGGCAGGGCATCCCGTTAAATTTGAGCGTGATATTGCGTTCTTCGGCCCAGGCTTCGAAAAACTCGAAGACTTTCATGACTTCTGCTCTGAGGTCAAAACGGACCCTGTCAGGTATAAGCTGGTTATTGTCCGCCTGTGCCAGAAACAGCATGTCGCTGACCATTTTGGTCATCCGGTTATACTCTTCAAGACTGGAGTAGAGGACATCCTCAAGTTCCTTCTGGGTTCGATCCTGACTCAGTGCGATTTCAGTCTGCGTCACCAGATTGGTGATGGGCGTTCTGATCTCATGCGCGATATCGGCAGAGAAATTGGCCTGGCGGGTAAAGACGTCCTCAATCTTTCCAATCATATGATTGAACGAGATAACCAGTTGCTCCAGCTCAATGGGAACGCGTGTCGGTTCCAGCCGCGCATCAAGATTCTCGGAGGTGATGTTTTTAATGGCATTGCTGACATTACGAAGGGGCAGGTGCCCCTGACGGACAGCGATGCGAATGATCAGAACAATCAGCAGGCTTATCACGACGGCGATCGCAATCAGATTTTTTTTCAGCGCATCGAGGTAATGGAGATGGAAATTAATGGAGAGGCCAGTCAGCATGACATAATTCTGCTGTTTGCCCTGAAATATCGCCTGGCCAGAGGAGGCGATAATCCGGTATGTTTCCATCTTCATTTCAGACCCGGTATCCATCGGTCTCGCAGGATCCTCCACCGTCCAGAGAAAGACATCCCGTGCGCGGCTGTGCTCGCTAAAATCTGCGGAATTCACGGCCGGGTGTAGTGCCGCCCCCTGCGCTGAACTAAAGAGCACTTCCCCCCTGGGATTGAGGAGCAAAAGGGCAACGTTGCGGTAGCTGGCAATCGACTCCTTTATTTTGCTTACTTTTTTTTCATCCGGATCCACCGGGGACTGCAGTATACGGTTCAGGGTAGTGCTGATTTGTTGAAGATCGCTGACATCCTGCTCGGCAAAATGATTTTCAACAGAATGCAGCATAAACCAGGTGAAGGCGATAAAAGCCAGTATCGTGGACAGGCTGATAAAAAAGGTCAGCCGCAGGGCGAGTGAGAAAGGGCGCCTGGAAGGTTTGCTATGCATCCGGGGCCTCCAGCATATAGCCCACGCCCCGGACAGTCTGGATCAGCTTTGTCCCGTAATCGTTGTCTATTTTAGCGCGGAGTCGCTTTACGGCGACATCAATCGCGTTAGTGTCGCTGTCAAAATTCATGTCCCAGACCTGAGAGGCAATCAGGGAACGGGGAAGAACCTCGCCCTGATGGCGAATGAAAAATTCCAGCAGGCTGAACTCTTTACTGGTGAGCACAATGCGGTTTCCGGCGCGACTGACTTTTCTGGATACGAGATCCATCGAGAGATCAGCCACCCTAAACTGGCTTTCCGTGATCATCGCGTTTCCCCGCCTCAGAAGGGTTCTCACCCGGGCCAGCAGTTCGGCAAACGCAAAGGGTTTAACCAGATAATCGTCCGCACCCAGTTCCAGTCCTTTGACCCTGTGTTCGATCGTGCCGAGGGCCGTCAGTAGTAAGACCGGCATACCCTTTCCGGCAGTGCGCAGCATGCGGATGATATCCCAGCCGTTCACATCAGGCAGCATGATGTCCAGAATGACTAAATCATACTCGGCTGTCATGGCGAGATGATATCCGGTAAGACCATTATCAGCGTGATCCACTACGAACCCTGCCTCTGTAAGCCCTTTGCTGAGATATTCACCTGTTTTAATTTCGTCTTCGACGATCAATATTTTCATCTTGCTCCCCGTCTGGCTGCTAATGTCATTCTATTGCGCACACGATCGTAATCAACGAATTACCGTAAAAATGACAACATTGTCATTATTCTGTCACCCGACAAACAGAGTGCATTCTGTAAAGTAACCCTGGTAATACTCTGAACTTCATTTGAACCATTTACCAGGTCTGCCTGGACGAGAAGCAATATGTTCAAATTAAAACTACTCAGCATCAGCACAATCTTCATTCTGGCTGGTTGTGTCTCTCTGGCGCCTGAATATCAGCGTCCGGCAGCACCGGTACCCCAGCAGTTTTCACTGTCCCGTAACAGCCTGACGCCAGCGGTGAATGGCTATCAGGATACGGGCTGGCGTAACTTTTTTGTCGATCCCCAGGTCACCCGGCTGATTACTGAAGCCCTGACTAATAACCGTGATTTGAGAATGGCTGCACTGAAGGTTGAAGAGGCCCGGGCCCAGTTCAACGTCACGGATGCAGATCGTTATCCCCAGCTGAATGCCTCATCCGGGATCACATACAGCGGTGGTCTGAAAGGTGACAAGCCGACCACACAGGAGTACGGCGCAGGTCTGGAGTTCAGTTATGAGCTCGATTTTTTCGGCAAACTTAAGAACATGAGTGATGCTGATCGCCAGAACTACTTTGCCAGCGAAGAAGCCCGTCGGGCCGTACACATCCTGCTGGTATCCAACGTTTCACAAAGCTATTTCAGCCAGCAACTGGCGTACGAACAACTTCGTATTGCGCGGGAAACGCTGAAAAATTATCAACAGTCCTATGCTTTCGTTGAGCAGCAGCTCGTGACCGGGAGTACGAACGTTCTGGCACTTGAACAGGCGCGAGGACAAATCGAAAGTACCCGCGCCGAAATAGCCAAACGAGAAGGCGATCTGGCTCAGGCAAACAATGCCCTGCAACTGGTGCTGGGAACGTACCGCGCACTTCCGTCAGAAAAAGGGATGAAAGGCGGGGAGATAGCCCCAGTAAAATTGCCACCAAATCTGTCTTCACAAATTTTGCTGCAGCGACCGGATATTATGGAAGCGGAATATCAGCTGAAAGCGGCTGATGCCAATATTGGCGCAGCGCGAGCGGCCTTTTTCCCCTCAATTACCCTGACCAGTGGTCTTTCCGCAAGCAGTACGGAGCTGTCCAGCCTGTTTACGTCAGGAAGTGGAATGTGGAATTTTATCCCTAAAATTGAAATTCCTATATTTAATGCTGGCAGGAATAAAGCCAATCTGAAGCTGGCTGAAATTCGCCAGCAACAGTCGGTGGTTAATTACGAACAAAAAATTCAGTCAGCCTTTAAGGATGTTTCCGACACGCTTGCGCTGCGCGACAGCCTTAGCCAGCAACTTGAGTCACAGCAGCGTTATCTTGATTCACTTCAGATAACTCTCCAGCGTGCCAGAGGATTATATTCCAGTGGTGCTGTCAGTTACATTGAAGTGCTGGATGCAGAGCGTTCTCTCTTCGCTACGCAGCAAACCATTCTCGATCTTACCTATTCCCGGCAGGTTAACGAAATTAATCTGTTTACCGCACTGGGTGGCGGTTGGGTAGAGTAAATTTATTTCATTAATCAGGAAATTTAAAATGCGTAATTCACTTAAAGCCGTTTTATTTGGTGCCTTCTCTGTCATGTTTTCTGCCGGTCTTCATGCTGAAACACATCAGCATGGCGATATGAATACTGCCAGTGATGCTTCGGTACAGCAGGTTATCAAGGGCACCGGTGTCGTTAAAGAAATTGATATAAATAGTAAAAAGATCACCATTTCGCACGAAGCAATCCCTGCGGTGGGCTGGCCTGCAATGACCATGCGCTTCACTTTTGTTAATGCAGACGACGCTATCAATGCCCTGAAAACCGGCAACCATGTCGATTTCTCGTTTATTCAGCAGGGTAATATTTCTTTACTTAAAAGCATTAACGTGACGCAGTCCTGATTGGCTGTCCGGAGCGATTACATCCTGTGCGCCTGTACATTCACATAGGTATATGTGTGAGTTAACCGTCAGGCGCATATGCCAGGTGTTTTGATTTTTTAGCGGAAAATTGTATGGCTTCTTTAAAGATAAAATATGCTGCAATAATTATCAGCAGCCTCATAGCAGGGGGGCTGATATCGGTTACTGCCTGGCAGTATGTAAACTCAGCACAAAAGACAGAAAAAACAGAACAAAAGGCACCGGAACGAAAGGTGCTTTTCTGGTATGACCCAATGAAACCGGATACCAAATTTGATAAACCCGGAAAATCGCCCTTTATGGATATGGACCTGGTGCCAAAATATGCTGATGACAGTGGCGATAAAAGCAGTGGCGGGATCCGTATCGACCCAACCCAGGTTCAGAATCTGGGATTAAAAACGCAAAAAGTCACGCGAGGAATGCTGAATTATTCTCAGACAATCCCGGCTAATGTCAGCTATAACGAGTATCAGTTTGTTATTGTGCAGGCGCGTTCTGACGGGTTTGTCGAAAAAGTCTACCCCATGACGATTGGCGATCATGTGAAGAAGGGGACGCCACTTATCGATATTACCATTCCGGACTGGGTGGAAGCACAGAGTGAATTCCTTCTGTTATCCAGCACCGGTGGTACTTCCACGCAAATTAAAGGCGTTCTGGAACGGCTTCGCCTGGCAGGTATGCCGGAAGAGGATATTCAGAGACTGCGTTCTACCCGGAGCATTCAGACCCGTTTTACCATTAAAGCACCTATTGATGGTGTCATTACTGCATTTGACCTGCGCACCGGCATGAATATTTCGAAAGATAAGGTGGTGGCTCAGATTCAGGGAATGGACCCGGTCTGGATCAGCGCTGCAGTGCCAGAATCTATCGCCTATCTGCTGAAAGATACGTCGCAGTTTGAAATTTCGGTACCGGCTTATCCGGATAAAACATTCCATGTCGAAAAATGGAATATTCTTCCCAGCGTGGATCAGACAACCCGTACGCTTCAGGTCCGTCTCCAGGTTTCTAATAAGGATGAGTTTCTCAAGCCGGGCATGAATGCCTATCTGAAACTGAATACCAGAAGCCAGGAGATGCTGCTGATACCAAGCCAGGCCGTTATCGATACCGGCAAAGAACAGCGCGTGATTACTGTTGATGATGAAGGCAAGTTTGTGCCGAAACAGATCCACGTTCTGCATGAGTCACAGCAACAGTCCGGCATCGGCTCCGGCCTGAATGAAGGCGATACCGTGGTGGTCAGTGGCCTGTTCCTCATTGACTCTGAAGCCAATATTACGGGCGCACTGGAACGTATGCGCCACCCTGAAAAAACAGAAAGCAGTATGCCAGCAATGTCTGACCAGCCTGTAAATATGCATTCAGGGCACTGAGGAGACGACGATGATTGAATGGATTATCCGGCGCTCTGTCGCCAACCGTTTCCTGGTCATGATGGGGGCCCTGTTTCTCAGCATCTGGGGCACATGGACGATTATTAACACGCCTGTCGATGCCTTGCCTGACCTGTCAGATGTGCAGGTCATTATCAAAACCAGCTATCCCGGCCAGGCCCCGCAGATTGTAGAAAACCAGGTCACCTATCCACTTACCACCACCATGCTGTCCGTGCCTGGCGCAAAAACCGTGCGTGGTTTTTCACAGTTCGGTGATTCGTATGTGTATGTCATTTTTGAAGACGGCACCGATCTGTACTGGGCCCGTTCCCGCGTGCTGGAGTACCTGAACCAGGTACAGGGAAAACTGCCCGCCGGTGTGAGTTCTGAAATCGGTCCGGACGCCACGGGGGTGGGCTGGATATTTGAATATGCCCTTGTCGATCGCAGCGGAAAACACGACCTTTCAGAACTGCGTTCTCTGCAGGACTGGTTCCTGAAATTTGAGCTGAAAACCATCCCGAACGTGGCTGAGGTCGCTTCGGTTGGCGGCGTGGTGAAACAGTACCAGATTCAGGTCAATCCGGTAAAACTGTCTCAGTATGGTATCAGCCTGCCCGAAGTGAAACAGGCCCTTGAATCGTCTAACCAGGAGGCCGGTGGCTCATCCGTTGAAATGGCCGAAGCTGAGTATATGGTCCGTGCCAGCGGTTATCTTCAGAGCATTGATGATTTTAATAACATCGTCCTGAAAACAGGCGAGAACGGCGTGCCGGTTTATCTGCGGGATGTTGCCCGCGTGCAGACCGGGCCTGAAATGCGGCGTGGTATTGCCGAGCTGAACGGCCAGGGCGAAGTCGCTGGCGGCGTGGTGATCCTGCGGTCGGGTAAAAATGCACGCGACGTTATCACGGCAGTGAGGGATAAACTTGAGACGCTGAAGGCCAGCCTGCCGGAAGGCGTTGAAATCGTGACCACCTACGATCGCAGCCAGCTCATCGACCGGGCGATTGATAACCTCAGTTCCAAACTTCTGGAAGAGTTTATCGTGGTGGCCATCGTCTGTGCCCTGTTCCTGTGGCACGTACGTTCTGCCCTGGTGGCGATTATCTCTCTGCCGCTTGGTCTGTGTATCGCCTTTATCGTCATGCACTTCCAGGGACTGAACGCCAATATCATGTCGCTGGGAGGGATAGCGATTGCCGTCGGTGCGATGGTGGATGCCGCCATTGTGATGATTGAGAATGCGCATAAGCGGCTTGAGGAGTGGGATCATCAGCATCCGGGTGAGCAGATTGACAACGCCACCCGCTGGAAGGTGATTACCGATGCCTCCGTTGAAGTGGGACCCGCACTGTTTATCAGCCTGCTGATCATCACCCTGTCCTTTATTCCTATCTTTACCCTGGAAGGTCAGGAAGGACGTCTGTTTGGCCCGCTGGCATTCACGAAAACGTACTCCATGGCGGGCGCGGCCGCGCTGGCCATCATCGTCATTCCGATTCTGATGGGATTCTGGATCCGGGGGAAAATTCCTGCAGAGACCAGTAACCCCCTGAACCGGGTACTGATCAAAGCGTATCATCCATTGCTGTTGCGGGTTCTCCACTGGCCAAAAACAACCCTGCTGGTTGCGGCCTTGTCCATTTTCACCGTTATCTGGCCGCTGAGCCAGGTGGGCGGTGAGTTTCTGCCGAAGATTAACGAGGGCGACCTGTTGTATATGCCGTCGACCCTGCCGGGTGTCTCTCCGGCTGAAGCTGCAGCGCTCCTGCAGACGACGGACAAGTTAATCAAAAGCGTTCCTGAAGTGGCCTCTGTATTTGGCAAGACCGGTAAAGCAGAGACCGCCACGGATTCCGCACCGCTCGAAATGGTTGAAACCACGATCCAGCTCAAACCAGAGGATCAGTGGCGTCCAGGCATGACGATTGACAAGATTATTGAAGAACTCGACAGGACCGTCCGTTTACCGGGGCTGGCAAACCTCTGGGTGCCGCCAATCCGTAACCGTATTGATATGCTCTCAACCGGGATCAAAAGCCCGATAGGTATCAAGGTGTCCGGAACGGTTCTGTCCGATATCGATGCAACGGCGCAGAGTATCGAAGCGGTCGCCAAAACCGTACCCGGCGTAGTGTCTGCTCTCGCAGAGCGACTGGAAGGCGGGCGCTACATTGATGTGGATATCAACCGGGAAAAAGCCTCCCGCTACGGAATGACGGTGGGCGATGTGCAGCTGTTCATCTCATCAGCCATCGGCGGCGCGACGGTAGGGGAAACGGTTGAAGGCGTGGCCCGGTACCCGATTAATATCCGCTATCCGCAGGATTACCGGAACAGCCCGCAGGCCCTGAAACAGATGCCGATCCTGACCCCGATGAAGCAGCAGATCACGCTGGGCGATGTTGCGGATATTAAGGTCGTTTCCGGGCCGACTATGCTGAAAACGGAAAATGCCCGTCCAGCCAGCTGGATTTACATTGACGCGCGCGGCAGGGATATGGTGTCGGTGGTTAATGACATTAAAACGGCGATCAGTCAGAAAGTGAAACTGAGACCGGGTACCAGCGTGTCATTCTCCGGACAGTTTGAACTGCTTGAGCATGCCAACAAGAAACTGAAGCTGATGGTGCCGATGACGGTGATGATCATCTTCATCCTGTTGTATCTGGCATTCCGCCGGGTTGATGAAGCCCTGCTGATCCTGATGAGCCTGCCGTTCGCCCTGGTTGGCGGGATATGGTTCCTGTACTGGCAGGGCTTCCATATGTCTGTCGCAACCGGAACGGGGTTTATCGCTCTGGCCGGGGTGGCAGCAGAGTTTGGCGTGGTCATGCTGATGTATCTGCGTCATGCCATTGAAGCGCACCCGGAATTGTCCCGTAAAGAGACGTTCACACCGGAAGGTCTTGATGAAGCCCTCTATCATGGTGCCGTGCTGCGTGTCCGGCCGAAAGCCATGACCGTGGCGGTGATCATTGCGGGTCTGCTGCCAATACTCTGGGGAACCGGTGCAGGTTCAGAAGTCATGAGCCGTATCGCGGCACCCATGATTGGTGGGATGATCACGGCTCCGCTGCTGTCCCTGTTCATAATTCCTGCCGCCTACAAATTAATCTGGCTGCGCAGACATAAAAAAAGCGTGTCATAACCCTGTAAGGGCATCCTCTGTGGGTGCCCTTCTGTACTGATTCATCCTGACGTCAGGGGTTATATCGATAATATACAGAGGTGAGTATGAAAAAAGTGGTCCTGGTGGCCCTGGCTCTCGGCCTTTCACTGCCCGCAATGGCGAGTGAAAAAGTGATTGATATGTACAAATCTGAAAACTGTGGCTGTTGTTCCCTGTGGGGCAAGGCGATGGAAAAAGACGGGTTTGAAGTACGAACTCACGTCATGAATGATCAGGCGCTGTCAGCCCTGAAAGAAAAGCATGCTATTCCTGCAGGACTACGAAGTTGTCATACCGCGGTTGCCGGTAATTTGATCATTGAAGGCCATGTGCCTGCGACAACGATACATAAGGCAATGCAGTCTGGTTCGGGTATATACGGTCTCGCCACCCCCGGTATGCCAGCAGGAAGTCCTGGAATGGAGATGGGAGCCCGAAAAGAGGCTTACGATGTTATCGCATTCTCACCGGATGGAAGTAAAAAAGTCTTCCAGCGAATCGAATAGTCAGCGGAACGGCTGATAACGGGACGCCGGTAGCAGGCACTCCTGTGCCGGCGATATTCGTGGTAATCGCATCCATGACATACCCTGAAGACAGAAGATGCTTCGGTATGCATAAGGAGAGTTACTGTGAAAAATGACAATGCAGTGCAACACAACAACCAGACTGCTTCTGAGCAGACATTATCCCCGGACGAGGGCCACGTATTGCATAAGGTGAGAGATCCCGTGTGCGGGATGGCCATCCTGCCCGACAGGGCGCACAGCAGCATTCGATACCAGGACCATCAACTTTATTTCTGCTCCGCCAGCTGTGAGAGTAAATTTAAAGCCCATCCCGATCGTTATCTTACCGAAGATGCCAGTGAACATTCCCATCACCATCACCACGATCATCACGAAGTCAGCCCTGATCAGATAAAACAGCCTCACCACCAGGCGGAGAAAGAGAATTCTGAAGGTGTGTGGACATGTCCGATGCACCCGGAGATACGCCGCAGTGGTCCCGGAAGCTGTCCTGTCTGTGGAATGGCACTGGAGCCGCTCGTAGCTACGGCATCCACGGGGCCAAGTGATGAACTTCGCGACATGACAAGACGCTTCTGGCTGGGGTTGTTGCTGGCGTTTCCGGTTCTGGTACTCGAAATGGGATCTCATCTGTTTCCCGCCTTGAGGAATACAGTACCGCCACAGTACAACACATGGCTGCAGCTGCTTCTGGCCTCTCCTGTCGTGTTGTGGTGTGGCTGGCCATTCTTCGCCCGGGCCGGAATGTCGTTACGTAACCGCTCCCTGAATATGTTTACCCTTGTTGCAATGGGCACCGGCGTAGCCTGGGTGTACAGCGTCATTGCAACCGTCTTCCCCTCCTGGTTTCCTGCATCGTTCAGAAACATGGATGGCCTGGTGGCCGTTTATTTTGAAGCCGCAGCAGTTATTACGGTGCTTGTTCTGCTGGGACAGGTTCTTGAGCTGCGGGCACGGGAACAAACCTCAGGTGCCATTACTGCACTACTGAATCTTGCCCCCAAAACCGCCAGGCGGCTGGATCATGACGGTCATGAAACGGATATTAATGCGGAAGATGTTCTGCCTGGCGATAAGCTCCGCATCAGACCAGGAGAGAGTATTCCGGTCGACGGTATTGTGATCGAAGGCAAAACAACCGTTGATGAATCGATGGTGACCGGGGAATCTATGCCGGTTACCAAAACGGAGGGTGACCCTGTCATCGGGGGGACCATTAATCAGACAGGGAGTCTCATCATCCGTGCAGAGAAAGTCGGTGATGAAACAATGCTCTCACGAATTGTTCAGATGGTCGCTGATGCACAGCGTTCGCGTGCCCCCATCCAGAGAATGGCTGACAGCGTTTCAGGCTGGTTTGTTCCTCTGGTGATACTTATCGCGGTTGTTGCTTTCGTGATCTGGTCTGTCTGGGGGCCCGAGCCCAGGATGGCTCACGGTCTCATTGCGGCTGTGTCGGTCCTGATTATTGCCTGTCCCTGCGCGCTGGGGCTGGCCACGCCGATGTCGATAATGGTGGGGGTGGGCAAAGGAGCCCAGGCCGGGGTGTTAATCAGGAATGCCGAAGCCCTTGAGCGTCTTGAAAAAGTGGACACGCTGGTTGTCGACAAAACAGGCACGCTCACGGAAGGTTCGCCTACGGTGACAGGGATTATCAGTCTCAATCCGGGTGGGGAAACATCTCTTTTGCGTGTAACAGCCGCAGTGGAAAAAGGCTCGCAGCATCCGCTGGGTATGGCAGTAGTTAAAGCAGCACAGGAAAAGGGGATCGCAATACCCGCAGTCACTCATTTCGATGCACCGTCGGGTAAAGGTGTCTCAGGCGATGTCGAAGGTCAACGGGTTGTTATTGGTAATGAACTGGCTATGCAGGAAAACAGTATCGTTATTGATAATCAAAAGGCCGTTGCGGATACGTTGCGGATGGAAGGCGCTACCGTTATCTATGTGGCCACAGACGGGGACCTTGCAGGCCTGATAGCTATCTCGGATCCCGTGAAAACAACCACGCCGGATGCGCTTAAAGCTTTGCGTCAGGCGGGGATCCGCATTGTTATGCTCACCGGGGATAACCAGCTTACTGCTGAAGCAGTCGCACGGAAACTGGGAATAGATGAGGTTGAAGCCGGAATTCTGCCGGATGGCAAAAAAGCAGTGATAACCCGACTGAAAGCGTCTGGCCATGTGGTTGCGATGGCCGGAGACGGTGTGAATGATGCCCCGGCGCTGGCAGCGGCTGACGTGGGTATAGCCATGGGAACGGGTACAGATGTGGCAATTGAAAGTGCCGGAGTCACCCTTCTCAAAGGCGACTTGATGATACTGAACAGGGCCCGTCATCTGTCAGAAATCACCATGAAAAATATCCGACAGAATCTGTTTTTTGCATTTATCTACAACGCACTTGGCGTGCCTGTGGCTGCAGGTCTGCTTTATCCTGTGTATGGAATACTGCTGTCGCCAGTTATTGCGGCGGCGGCCATGGCTCTTTCCTCCGTCAGCGTCATTGTGAATGCGTTGCGTCTGAAAAGTGTCAGGCTCGGGAAATAACCCTGAGTGAAGGGTCAGTTACGAACAGAAGGAGTCCGGTATGAAAAGTACCACCTATGCGCTTATTGCTGTCGCCGCGATTGCGGCATTTGCTCTCCTGCGCGAACACTGGTCACATGTGGCAGGCTACTGGCCATATCTGTTACTGCTGCTTTGTCCGCTCATGCATCTTTTCCACGGTCACGGGGGGCATGGAGATCATCAACATCACGGAAGTGAAAACGATAAAAAAAATTAATCCGGCAGACGGGACCGCGTCGCGGTCCCGTTATCAGTCCAGGTATCGTTCGTAGTCTCTGGCATGCGCAAAGGCATGCTGTTCGAGTTTGTTATCAGCGGGTGCCGCCGTCCGGAACGCCAGTGAGTTAACAGGATTGTTATTGATGACCAGCTCGTAATGCAGATGAGGACCGGATGAACGTCCGCTGTTACCGGATAACGCAATAGCGTCTCCCCGGGTAACCCTGGCCCCTTTAGTAACGAGTATTTTATTGAGGTGGAGATAGCGAGTTTTAACACCGGCTTTTCCCGTTACTTCAACAAAATATCCCATGGTACTGTTGTATTCGGCCCGGGTGATTTTTCCGTCGATGACGCTGACTATTTTCGTGTTCATGGGCATGGAATAATCAATGCCATTATGGGGACTCACTTTTCCCGATACCGGGTTAAGTCTTGCAGGATTGAAAGGCGAACTGAGTCTTGCTGTGGCCGGTAACGGATAATCGAGACTGCCTTTCCCGGAAGTATCGGAAAGGTTATAGAACTTTTTATCTGATATACGATACGCCGTGTAATTAAATGAACCGGACGTAAATTTATAGGCCACGACACGTGATTTTCCCGCTTTCTTTTGCAGTACGAGTTTTAATGATTCATTTTTTTTCAAATGCCGCAGATTAAACCGGGAAGGCAAGGAGCGCTGAAGAGTAGCGATCTCGTTCGATTCCAGCCCCGAGCGGGTGGCTGAAAGGTAGGCATTTTCTTTTACGACATCGGTAGAATACATTTACTGGAATTCGCCGTTAGCATGAACACTGCGGCGTATGCTAGGGGTTTTCAGGAGGCGTGTCATCTGTCAGTTAATCGGGAGCACCGTTGATGGTCGTCATTTTTGTAACATATCTTGTTTCCCGTTTGCTCCTGAAGCTCTGGGAACTGTATGACCAGCCCGACGGTGATGATTAACGGGACTGAAACAGGTTACGGCAGAGCAATATGGGGCTCATGTCCTGCTACGTAACCCGTCAGTAAAGCCCTGCTGCGCACCTGACGCTAAGCACTAACCCGCCTGCAGTTACCTGGTCGAATACAGCCCGCGAAGCTTTCTTGCCTGCGTCTGATGTGCTTCCGCACCGGCATTATTGACCTGCTCATGCACGAGAGCGGCTTTTTCTCCGGCATTCAGTTCGTTAAAAGAAGAAGACGAGGTCTTTGAATTTGCATCACTGCCGGACAGCATTTTTTTATGTTCCTCAATCATTTTCTGATGCGCATAGGACGCGCTGTTGTTCATAAATGAATGAGCAACAATGGCCCTTTCATGTTCATTCATTTCAGAGAATGAGGGCGTGTTGTTTTTATTAACCCTGTCCGGTAAATTTTCATGCGTCGAGGAATTCACATGACTGACGGCTGAGGCATTATTAACAAATCGATGTGCTTCATGGGCAATATCACTGGACTGAGCAAAAGCTGCCCCACAAAATAAAGCTGTAAACGCAGTGGTCGTGATTAATATATTCATGTGTAATTACCTTCTGAGGTACATAAAAGATGTCCTTATGATCATATATAAAAATAATCAACCTGTGGGGAAGATGACGTAAATGTAATACAGCTATGTACATTACACGATTGTAATGAATTTGTTTCTTAAGGTGTGCTAGATTCATTTCATTGTAAGTGGATGAACCAGTAATTTAATTTAAATCGGTTCTCGAATTCTGTCAGTAACCATACTTTAAATAAGGGAATGCGCATGCTGTTGAAAACGTCTCGACGAACTTTCCTGAAGGGGTTAACCCTCTCTGGCGTAGCCGGAAGTCTTGGCGTATGGAGTTTCAATGCGCGTTCCAGTCTGAGCCTGCCAGTTGCCGCATCCCTGCAGGGTACTCAGTTTGACCTGACCATTGGTGAAACGGCCGTCAATATCACGGGCAGTGAGCGTCAGGCCAAAACAATCAATGGAGGCCTGCCGGGGCCCGTTCTTCGCTGGAAAGAAGGTGACACCATTACCCTGAAGGTCAAAAACCGTCTTAATGAACAGACGTCCATTCACTGGCACGGCATTATTCTTCCGGCCAATATGGATGGTGTTCCGGGGCTGAGTTTTATGGGCATAGAGCCTGATGATACCTACGTTTACACCTTTAAGGTTAAGCAGAACGGGACTTACTGGTACCACAGCCATTCCGGTCTGCAGGAACAGGAGGGGGTATACGGTGCCATTATCATCGATGCCAGGGAGCCAGAACCGTTTGCTTACGATCGTGAGCATGTGGTCATGTTGTCTGACTGGACCGATGAAAATCCTCACAGCCTGCTGAAAAAATTAAAAAAACAGTCGGATTACTACAATTTCAATAAACCAACCGTTGGCTCTTTTTTCCGCGACGTGAATACCAGGGGGCTGTCAGCCACCATTGCCGATCGGAAAATGTGGGCTGAAATGAAAATGAATCCGACTGACCTCGCGGATGTCAGTGGCTACACCTACACCTATCTCATGAACGGGCAGGCCCCGCTGAAAAACTGGACCGGACTGTTCCGTCCCGGTGAAAAGATACGCTTACGGTTTATCAACGGCTCGGCAATGACCTATTTCGATATCCGTATCCCCGGGCTGAAAATGACGGTCGTGGCTGCAGATGGCCAGTATGTAAACCCGGTTACCGTTGACGAATTCAGGATTGCCGTTGCCGAAACCTATGATGTCATTGTGGAGCCTCAGGGTGAGGCCTATACCATCTTCGCACAATCCATGGACAGGACCGGTTACGCTCGAGGGACACTGGCCACGAGAGAGGGGTTAAGTGCTGCCGTTCCCCCCCTCGATCCCCGTCCTCTGTTGACCATGGAAGATATGGGTATGGGGGGAATGGGACATGATATGGCAGGAATGGACCACAGCCAGATGGGAGGCATGGATAACAGCGGAGAGATGATGTCTATGGACGGTGCTGACCTTCCGGATAGCGGGACATCCTCCGCGCCCATGGATCACAGCAGCATGGCCGGTATGGATCATTCCCGGATGGCCGGAATGCCGGGTATGCAAAGTCATCCTGCGTCAGAAACGGATAACCCACTGGTTGATATGCAGGCGATGAGCGTCTCTCCGAAATTAAATGATCCGGGTATTGGTCTTCGAAATAACGGAAGAAAGGTTCTCACGTACGCGGATTTGAAAAGCCGCTTTGAGGATCCTGACGGACGTGAACCTGGCCGTACCATAGAACTGCATTTAACCGGCCACATGGAAAAGTTTGCCTGGTCATTTAACGGAATCAAGTTTTCAGATGCCGCACCGGTGCTGCTGAAATACGGTGAGCGGCTCAGGATCACGCTGATCAACGATACCATGATGACTCACCCCATTCACCTGCATGGTATGTGGAGCGATCTGGAAGATGAAAACGGTAATTTCATGGTTCGTAAACACACAATAGATGTTCCCCCTGGTACAAAACGCAGTTACAGAGTGACAGCAGATGCGCTTGGCCGCTGGGCGTATCACTGCCATTTGCTCTATCACATGGAAATGGGAATGTTTCGTGAAGTCCGGGTGGAGGAATGATGCGAATGAAGAGAAATTTGAAGGCCATACCTGTTCTGGTCGCCGGTTTGTTTACCTCACAGCTTTCTATTGCGGCGGGCTCCGTCTCTGCAGATCCCCACGCCGGGCACGACATGTCTGCCATGCAGATGCCAGCAGATGAGAATTTCACTGAGATGACGTCAATGGAGCCCATTGTAACTGAGAGCAGAACGCCAATTCCGCCTGTTACCGATGCCGACCGGAAGGCTGCATTCGGCAATTTACAGGGGCATGCGATTCACGACAGTGCGATTAATTATCTGGTTCTGCTGGATCAACTGGAATGGCAACGGTCGGATAACACCAACAATTTCAGCTGGAGTGTTAACAGCTGGATTGGAGGCGACACAGATCGGATTTGGCTAAAGAGTGAAGGTGAACGAAGCAATGGGGAAACGGAGGCGGCTGAAGCGCAGTTACTCTGGGGACATGCGGTTGGCCCATGGTGGGATTTGGTTGCGGGTGTCAGGCAGGATTTCAGACCTGCTTCTGCCCGGACCTGGGCTGCTGTCGGTTTTCAGGGGCTGGCACTCTATAATTTTGAGTCTGAAATTACGGGTTTTGTCAGTAATGGCGGAAAAGCAGCCCTTCGTCTGGGAGGAGAATACGACGTTTTACTGACTAACCGGCTCATACTCCAGCCATCCTATGAGGTGAATTTCTACAGTCAGGATGATGAATCGCGGGGTCGCGGCAGGGGACTGACTGACACAGAGCTGGGGCTCCGGCTGCGCTATGAAATACGCCGTGAGTTTGCACCCTATATAGGCGTTTCCTGGAATCAACTTTACGGGAAAACATCCGATATGGCGAAAAGAGAAGGTGAGAAAGACCATCAGGTAGTATTCCTGGCGGGAGCCAGAATCTGGTTTTAACGCACTGATATAAAACACTCAACTAAACAGGTAAATAAAATGTCGATTTTAAATAAAGCCATTCTTACAGGTGGCCTCGTTATGGGCGTTGCTTTCTCTGCTATGGCCCATCCGGAATTAAAAAGCTCTGTGCCACAGGCTGATTCAGCCGTAGCGGCCCCGGAAAAGATTCAGCTTAATTTCTCGGAAAATCTGACCGTGAAATTCTCAGGTGCAAAATTAACGATGACGGGTATGAAAGGCATGTCATCACATTCTCCGATGCCGGTCGCGGCAAAAGTGGCGCCAGGCGCTGACCCTAAATCGATGGTCATTATTCCGCGAGAGCCTTTACCCGCTGGCACTTATCGTGTTGACTGGCGCGCGGTTTCTTCAGATACGCACCCTATTACCGGTAATTACACCTTTACAGTGAAGTAATATTATGAACGACCTGATTATGATTGTTATTCGTTTTCTTCTTTATCTGGATTTGATGGTAATATTTGGATTGCCATTTTTTCAGATATATGGAATAAGTGGTGTCAGACATGAAACCTATAACCTGACTAATTTCAGGTCGTTTATAACCTTTGCTGTTGTTACAGGCATCATTCTTACTGGCATTAATATGCTCCTGGTATCTAATGCCATGAGTGGAGTAACTGACCTCAGAGAATTATCCATCCATGTTATCGAGATGGTGATAGAAGAAACTGATGTGGGTATTAGCTGGATTGTCAGGCTCTGTGCCCTGTTTACCACACTCGGTGCTTTGTTCCTTTACACTAATAAGAGAGTATTGTCCTGCCTGCTGATGACGATGAGTGGGGGCGTGGCGCTGGCTACACTTGCCTGGGGAGGACACGCCGTTATGCATGACGGTCTGCATTACTATCTCCATTTACTGAGCGATCTGACCCATCTCGGCGCTGCAGGTGCCTGGACAGGTGCTCTGGTTGCATTTGCTATCCTGCTGATGCGCAGAAACGAGCATAATGCACAGAGCGTCATTGTGATATCTGACTCCCTGGCAAAATTTGCCACGGCAGGAACGGTGATTGTTGTAGCCCTGATCCTGAGTGCGCTGGTCAACTATCTGTATATTGCTGAGGGTAACTTAACTCCCTTATTCAACAGTTCCTGGGGGAGGATATTGCTTGCCAAGACGGCTCTGTTTGTTCTGATGCTTCTTCTGGCTGCAGCAAACCGGTTTCACCTGGGTCCCCGGCTTGAAGTTATGGTCAGGGAAGGGAATTATGATCGCAGCGTTGCCCTGATGCGAAACAGCATCCTGACAGAATTCGTTGTTGCGATTATCATTCTGGGCGCCGTAGCGTGGCTCGGAATGCTTGCTCCGTCTCAGGTCAGCTAGGGGACAGCCAAAGCTCATGCGTGAGATTTTTACTTTCATATCAGCGAGTTGACCATGCAGCGTATTTTAATCGTTGAAGACGAACAAAAAACAGGTCGTTACCTGCAGCAGGGACTGGTTGAGGAAGGCTATCAGGCCGATCTCTTTAATAATGGCCGCGATGGTCTCGGGGCCGCGTCGAAGGGACAGTATGATTTGATAATACTGGACGTGATGCTGCCTTTCCTCGACGGGTGGCAAATCATCAGCGCACTGAGGGAGTCCGGGCACGAAGAACCGGTCCTGTTTTTAACCGCAAAGGACAACGTGCGGGACAAAGTGAAAGGACTGGAGCTTGGCGCAGATGACTACCTGATTAAGCCCTTTGATTTTACGGAGCTGGTTGCACGTGTAAGAACCCTACTGCGCCGGGCACGCTCGCAGGCCGCAACAGTCTGCACCATCGCCGATATGACCGTTGATATGGTGCGCCGGACCGTGATCCGTTCGGGGAAGAAGATCCATCTCACCGGTAAAGAATACGTTCTGCTTGAGTTGCTGCTGCAACGCACCGGAGAAGTGTTACCCAGGAGTCTTATCTCGTCCCTGGTCTGGAACATGAATTTTGACAGTGATACGAATGTGATTGATGTCGCCGTGAGACGTCTGAGAAGTAAAATTGATGATGACTTTGAGCCAAAACTGATCCATACCGTTCGCGGTGCCGGATATGTCCTGGAGATCAGAGAAGAGTGAGGTTCAAAATTTCCCTGACCACACGCCTGAGCCTGATTTTTTCTGCGGTGATGCTTACGGTATGGTGGTTATCAAGTTTTATCCTGATTAGCACCCTTAATGGCTATTTCGATAATCAGGACCGCGATTTTCTGACAGGTAAACTTCAGCTCACCGAAGAGTTTCTTAAAACAGAGACGTTCCGGAACAAAACGGATATTAAGTCATTATCAGAAAAAATAAACGATGCGATGGTAGGGCACAATGGTTTATTCATTTCTATAAAAAACATGGAAAATGAAAAAATTGTTGAACTCTATGCCAAAAATTCTGTTGTTCCAGCGGTCCTGCTTAATAAGTCGGGTGATATTCTCGACTATATGATCCAGACGGAAGAAAATAACACCGTGTACCGCAGTATCTCGCGGCGGGTTGCCGTGACGCCGGAACAGGGTAAAAGCAAACATGTCATCATTACGGTTGCCACGGATACTGGGTATCACACCCTGTTGATGGACAAACTCAGTACCTGGCTGTTCTGGTTCAATATCGGTCTGGTCTTTATTTCTGTTTTTCTGGGCTGGCTGACCACACGTATTGGTCTGAAACCGTTACGGGAAATGACCAGTCTGGCTTCCTCCATGACTGTACACAGCCTGGATCAGCGTCTAAATCCCGATCTGGCTCCGCCGGAAATCTCTGAGACCATGCAGGAGTTCAATAATATGTTTGATCGCCTGGAGGGGGCATTCCGGAAACTGTCAGATTTCTCGTCTGACATCGCGCATGAGCTGCGCACACCAGTCAGTAATCTGATGATGCAGACGCAGTTTGCACTGGCTAAGGAAAGGGATGTTTCGCATTACCGCGAAATTTTATTCGCTAACCTGGAAGAACTGAAAAGGTTGTCACGAATGACCAGTGACATGCTTTTTCTGGCACGTTCAGAGCATGGTCTGCTGCGGCTGGATAAACATGATGTGGATCTGGCAGCCGAACTGAATGAATTACGTGAGTTGTTCGAGCCCCTGGCAGACGAAACAGGAAAGACAATCACGGTTGAAGGAGAGGGCGTTGTTGCCGGAGACAGCGATATGCTCCGACGTGCTTTCAGTAACCTGCTTTCCAATGCAATCAAGTATTCTCCCGATAACACCTGTACAGCGATACACCTTGAGCGTGACAGTGACTGTGTGAACGTGATGATTACGAATACGATGTCCGGCCAGGTTCCCGCTAATCTGGAACGTTTGTTTGACCGGTTCTATCGCGCAGACTCATCAAGGTTCTACAACACGGAAGGCGCGGGGCTGGGATTATCAATTACAAGGTCGATCATTCATGCTCACGGCGGCGAGCTGTCAGCAGAACAGCAGGGGCGGGAAATTGTGTTCAGTGTGCGTCTGTTAATGGATTAATACCGTTATTCAGGAGAAACCCGGAAGGTGACAAAAATGTCATCGTTCAGTCACGCGATAAACAGAGGCGGTTTTTTATAATCAGCCATAAATCAGGACAGCGTGATAATTCAATCGCCCGGTTCCTGGCGTGATGATCAACCAGCCCTGAGATCAAATGCTTTCTCTGTTATAAGCATTGATTGTTCGGGTATGAAAACACCGGAGACCCAACCATGAAAAAGATCCTTGTATCCTTTATTGCCATGATGGCTGTCGCTTCATCTGCCTGGGCTGCAGAGACAATGAACATGCATGACCAGGTAAATAATGCCCAGGCGCCTGCCCATCAGATGCAATCATCCGCTGAAAAAAGTGCAGTTCAGGGGGAGAGCATGAAAATGATGGATATGAGCGGTCACGATCAGGCCGCAATGTCCCATGAAATGATGCAAAACGGCAATTCTGCTGCCCATCAGGACATGGCTGAAATGCATAAAAAAATGATGAAATCCAAGCCAGCAGCTTCTAACGAAACAGCAAAATCATTTTCCGAAATGAACGAGCATGAGAAAGCCGCTGTTGTGCATGAGAAGGCGAATAATGGTCAATCTTCCGTTATTCATCAGCAGCAGGCTGAAAAGCATCGCAGCCAGATCACCCAGAATTAACCCGCAGCTCCACTTGTTAGACCCTCATTTGACGCCGAAGTCACTGGCTTACGCTCCCGTCCGGGAGCGTTTTTTTCCCATATATCAAACTTTAACTCTGAAGAGGTGGAAGTATCTGACCAACACTGTCACGTAACGCCAGATAACTACAAAAACACCTTTTTCCTCCTGTAAATTGCAGTTCCTGCAAGAACATCAAGGCATAATGTTGGAACAGCGTGTGATACACACTTAGTATCATGTTTTGTATGTGTTTTTTTTAAAAGTTTACAACTTTAAAGTCTTTTTCAGGTTAAAGGATACAACTTTAATGTCTCTACACAACTGATCGTGGTTGCCATACTGGGGACGTCTCAGAAAACGGAAAATAAAGCACGTTAAGCCCATTGCAGACTCTAGATATTGACGAGTACGTCGGGTTTTCTCTTGTTTGAGTTGCCTCTTGTGGTAAGATAGTAATTGATTACTATCTTACAAGGAGTGCTCGTGGACACCCATCCAAAGCATCTGCCGGCCGATGAACGTCGTGCCGTAACTGTCGAGTCCGTCGTGGCGCTTGCCGGTTCACAAAACCCAAGCGAGATAACCACTGCGGCTATCGCTAAACACATGAACTTGACCCAGGGTGCGCTGTTTCGGCACTTCCCGAACAAGGAAGCCATTTGGCAGGCGGTCATGGAGTGGGTAGCAGAGCGCCTATTAGCCAGAATCGATCGATCCGCACAAGGAATCGAGTCGCCCTTGGCAGCCATGGAGGCGATGTTCATGAGTCATATCGAATTCGTAGCTGAGCACCCAGGCGTGCCAAGAATGATGTTTGGTGAGCTTCAGCGTGCCGAATCGACACCGGCCAAGCGCATGGTGCAAACCTTGATTCAGCGCTACGGCGAACGTTTGCATCGTCTCATCGAGAAAGGCAAGGCCAGCGGCGAGTTGTCTCCCTCGCTTGACAACGAGGCGGCGGCAACGCTGTTCATTGGCACGATCCAGGGCTTGGTCATGCAATCGCTGTTGGCGGGTGATGTGGGACGTATGCACCGCGATGCGCCGCGCGTCTTTGCAATTTATCGGCGTGGCATAAGGAGTGCGCAATGAAAAAGTTACCCTTGCAAGGCCGCACCCTGGCACTGCTTGCCGTCATCATTCCTCTGCTGGTGCTTTTTATTTATGTCGGTCTGCGATCAGGGCCGCTCGCCCCGGTCGCTGTGACGGTGGCAAGCGTGGAATCACAGGCTATCACACCGGCGCTGTTCGGCATCGGCACGGTGGAGGCGCGCTACACCTACAAGATCGGACCGACGTTTGCCGGGCGCGTCAAACGCCTGGAGGTGCATGTAGGCGACCAGGTCAAGGCCGGACAGGTGCTCGGCGAGATGGAGCCGGTCGACCTTGATGATCGGGTGCGCTCACAGGAGTCTGTATTCAAGCGGGCGGAAGCGGCTTTGCGCGAGGCAGAAGCCCGGCAAGCCTACGCGCAAACCCAGGCGCGCCGCTATGAGCAATTGTTTGCGGTGCGCTCGACCAGCGAGGAAATCGTCACCACCAAGCGGCAGGAACTGCAGATCGCCGATGCCGCCCTATCCGCCGCTCGGGAAGATATTGCCCGGGCACGCTCCGACCGCGAAGCACTCGTCGCGCAGCGGAGCAATCTGCGCCTGATCGCGCCGGTCGACGGTGTAGTCGCCGTGCGCGATGCCGATCCCGGCACGACCATCGTCGCGGGCCAGGCCGTGGTGGAAGTGATCGACCCCAAGAGTTTGTGGATCAATGTGCGCTTCGACCAGATCAGCGCATCGGGGCTGGCTGGGGGGCTGCCGGCTCATATCGTCCTGCGTTCGCGTGGTGGCCAGACCTTGAAAGGTCGCGTGCTGCGGGTGGAACCCAAGGCCGACGCGGTAACCGAGGAAACGCTTGCCAAGGTGACATTCGATAACAAACCAGAACCTTTGCCACCAGTGGGTGAACTGGCCGAAGTCACGGTTGACTTGCCGGCGCTCCCGGCCGCTCCACTGATCCCCAACGCTGCCGTCCAGCGTGAAGGCGATAAAGTTGGTGTCTGGCAAATCGTGGATGGTGATCTGCATTTCTCCCCGGTCAAGCTCGGCACTTCCGACCTCAATGGTTACGTGCAGGTGCGCGAAGGGCTCAAGAATGGGGACCAGGTTGTGACCTATAGCGAAAAGGCACTGACGGCGCGCAGCCGCATCCATGTGGTCGAGCATATCCCGGGAGTTTCACGATGATCAGCCTGGCCGGCCGCGACATTCTCCATGCCTGGGGGAAATTCGTCTTCACCGGCATCGGTCTGGGTCTGCTGATCGGCGTCACCCTAGTCATGGCTGGGGTGTACCGAGGCATGGTGGACGACGGCAAGGCGTTGCTCGACAACAGTGGCGCTGACCTTTGGGTGGTGCAAAAGGATACTCTGGGTCCTTATGCGGAGTCGTCCAGCCTCAACGATGACGTGTATCGCGCCATTCTCGCCATGCCGGGAGTCTCACAGGCAGCGAACGCGACCTACCTGACCATGCAGGTACGCAAGGGCGAGAGTGATGTACGCACCATGGTGGTCGGCATCGCGCCCGGTGCGTTGGGGGCTACACCCGGATGGCCTCCTTATCTCGTCGCTGGACGCCAGATCACGCGCGGTCACTACGAGTCTGTGGCCGACATCGCCACCGGCTTCAAACTGGGAGATCGTCTTGCCATTCGCCGCAATCATTACACCGTCGTGGGGCTGACACGGCGCATGGTGTCGTCCAGCGGCGACCCGATGGTATTCATTCCGCTCAAAGATGCCCAGGAGGCCCAGTTCCTCAAGGACAACGATGCCATCTGGCAAAGCCGGCGTCGCACCGAAGCCAACCCGGTCTTCAATCGACCCGGTGATCCAGGTTTGCTGGATGCCGTGATTGCTTCACAGAGCAGCAACGCGTTCGTCAATGCCGTGCTGGTCACTCTGAAACCTGGTCATGCGCCGGACGAGGTTGCCGAATCCATCCAGCGCTGGAAGCGTTTGACGGTCTACACCCGGGCACAGATGGAAGACATCCTCGTCGGCAAGCTGATCGCCACCTCGGCCAAGCAGATCGGCATGTTCCTTGTGATTCTGGCCATCGTTAGCGCGGCCATCGTTGCCTTCATCATCTATTCGCTGACGATGGACAAAATCCGTGAGATCGCGGTGTTGAAGCTCATCGGCACACGCAACCGAACCATCGCCGCGATGATCATGCAGCAGGCGCTCGCCCTGGGCGTGATTGGCTTCGTGGTCGGCAAGATCACAGCCACCTTTTCAGCACCGGCTTTTCCAAAATATGTCCTGCTCACGCCAATGGATTCTGTCGCCGGTTTTTTTGCCGTGCTCGTGATCTGCGTTCTAGCTAGCCTCGTCGCCATTCGCATAGCACTCAAGGTCGATCCGGCCGAAGCCATTGGAGGTTGAGATGAGTGGCAAAGGGATACACATCGAAAGTTTAAGCAAGCGGTATGGCGATGGTGACACCGCTGTCTTTGCCTTGAGAGACGTGAATATGCATGTTGCGCCTGGTGAAGTGGTGGGACTGATCGGCCCTTCCGGGTCCGGCAAGAGCACGCTGCTCAAGTGTCTGGGTGCGGTGATCGAACCGACCGCCGGTCGCATGACACTGGGCGATGAAGTGATCTACGCCGATGGCTGGAAAGTCCGCGACCTGCGCGCCTTACGGCGTGACAAGATCGGTTTCGTTTTCCAGGCGCCGTACCTGATTCCGTTTCTCGATGTCACCGACAACGTGGCGCTGCTGCCGATGCTTGCAGGCGTCGCGAATGGAGAGTCGCGCGCGAAGGCACTGGAATTGCTCACAGCGCTTGATGTGCAACACCGAGCTCGCGCAATGCCCTCGCAACTCTCCGGTGGCGAGCAGCAACGGGTCGCCATCGCGCGCGGACTGGTCAATCGTCCGCCGGTGATCCTGGCCGATGAACCCACTGCGCCGCTGGATTCCGAGCGCGCCATGGCTGTAATCCGCATCCTCAACGACATGGCCCGGAAGTTCGAGACCGCCATCATCGTCGTCACCCATGACGAAAAGATCATCCCCACATTCAAGCGCATCTACCACATCCGCGACGGCGTGACCCATGAGGAAGCTGGCGAAGGGCGGGAGTTCGAATGAGAGAACGATTGAATTACAGGAGAATTTCATGACCCACCGCAAACACAGCCACGCATTTGGAACTATCACCCTGACCGTTACGGCCTGCCTGCTTTTATGGGGTTTTCAGTTGCCAGCTTGGGCTGGTGACGCTACCCAGGTTGAGCCACTGGCGCTACGCAAGATCATGCAGGAACTCGGGCGCAACATGCAGGCTATTACCGGTGCGATTTCGCAGGAGGAATGGGTTCAGGTCGTTCAGCTCGCCCCAAAAGTTGCTGCACACCCCGAGCCACCGCTTACTGAAAAAATGCGCATCCTTGCTTACCTCGGCGCTGATGCGACCAAGTTCAGAAACTTTGACGCGCAGACTCACGAGGCGGCGCTGGCCATGAAGCTGGCTGCTGTGAGCAGCGACGGCAAGGCGGTGATCCAATCATTCGCCCACGTGCAGGAAAGGGCACTGTTGCAAAGTTAGCGATGAGGCAGCCTTTTGTCTTATTCAAAGGCCTTACATTTCAAAAACTCTGCTTACCAGGCGCATTTCGCCCAGGGGATCACCATAATAAAATGCTGAGGCTTGGCCTTTGCGTAGTGCACGCATCACCTCAATACCTTTGATGGTGGCGTAAGCCGTCTTCATGGATTTAAATCCCAGCGTGGCGCCGATTATCCGTTTCAGTTTGCCATGATCGCATTCAATCACGTTGTTCCGGTACTTAATCTGTCGGTGTTCAACGTCAGACGGGCACCGGCCTTCGCGTTTGAGCAGAGCAAGCGCGCGACCATAGGCGGGCGCTTTATCCGTGTTGATGAATCGCGGGATCTGCCACTTCTTCACGTTGTTGAGGATTTTACCCAGAAACCGGTATGCAGCTTTGCTGTTACGACGGGAGGAGAGATAAAAATCGACAGTGCGGCCCCGGCTGTCGACGGCCCGGTACAGATACGCCCAGCGGCCATTGACCTTCACGTAGGTTTCATCCATGTGCCACGGGCAAAGATCGGAAGGGTTACGCCAGTACCAGCGCAGCCGTTTTTCCATTTCAGGCGCATAACGCTGAACCCAGCGGTAAATCGTGGAGTGATCGACATTCACTCCGCGTTCAGCCAGCATCTCCTGCAGCTCACGGTAACTGATGCCGTATTTGCAGTACCAGCGTACGGCCCACAGAATGATGTCACGCTGAAAATGCCGGCCTTTGAATGGGTTCATGTGCAGCTCCATCAGCAAAAGGGGATGATAAGTTTATCACCACCGACTATTTGCAACAGTGCCGCAAAAGTTCATCTTTATTTATCAGTCTGTTAAAACATCTGAAAGCGACATACCGGCGAGCGAAAACAATCACGCTCATCGTGGATAACTACATCATCCATAAAAGCCGTAAAACTCAGGGCTGGCTGAAAGCAAACCCGAAGTTCGGGTGATTTACCAGCCAGTTTACTCGCCGTGGGTGAACCACGTAGAGCGGTTGTGGCAGGCGCTGCACGACACGATAACCCGCAATCATCAGTGCCGTTCAATGTGACAGTTGTTGAAAAAGGTCCATCATTATATGGAAACCGTCAGCCCATTCCCGGGGGGACAACATGGGGTGGCAAAAGTGTAGCGGTATTAAGCGCAGCTATTTAGTTCACGGTATTCTTGCCTGTAGCAGCCTCTATCCGTGACGATTCAGCATCATTGGCGTATGCACGTCGAAATTCTCTGATGTACTCATTAAGTTTGCGGACCTTTAGCCCGTTCAACCGCAGAGCTCTGAGTTTTTTCGTCCATAAATTTACTTACATCCGTTGTCGGAATGAACATATCAAAAACAGGTAATTACATAATTTTAATTACAATCCTCCAAATCCCGCTGGGCGTTATCGTGGTGATTCAGAGATGCCGCAAGGGCATCTCTGGCGGACATGATAATTAGTGCTGATGTTCCATCTCAGGCGATCCTCCTGCCGCCATTCCGTTCACTTCTTCGACAAAATGTATGTAGTGAACGTAGTCATTCACATATCCACGTCCCTGTTTAACCGATTGATTCACTTGTTGCTTACTTTGTTCAGCTTTAGCAAATTTTTCCCGGAGAGCATGCTCAACATTGGCAGTCACCTTCGCCACCAGGCTATCAACATTGCCGGCGTTGAGTGCGGCATCTGCCTCTTGTACAACCACGGGAATATGGCCTGCCGGTTTTACACCGGTAAAGGGCGCGCCTTCCGCCTCACGGTGAACACGTACCAGAGTGGTGAAGAGCTGCTGATCGGCCTTCTCCTGAGCGGCCTGACTGCCACCTTGTTTGCTTATTGCCTCGTCAAACGCCTTCCTGACGGTATCTTCACGGTTTTCTGGCACCCATTTTAATAACGGGGTAACATCATGCGCCTGGAGCGCGCTTTTAGCCTCGGTAATCACCGGTCCATCCATGCCGTCGCAGTGGGCGAACGCCGTTGTGCTTATCGTCATTCCCGCAAGGATCACGATGCTCGCGCACAGGGTAGTTCTGATGTTTTTCTGCTTTTTCACAATAATGCTCCCGGGTCTTTTTCGACCTGTTCATCTGCTTTTTGGGGATGTTAATCGACGTAGGATTTCAGACCCTCTGCCGATTTGACATCAGAGTACTGGCGTGAAATCAGGGCGTCGTTCGAATTGGTAAAGTCGAACCTACAAAGCGCAAAGTCGAACGTTCCGCTAACAAGAGGCAGAGCGGAACCCGTTCTTTATGTCTCGTTTTGAATGATTGGTGGCGGTAATACATGCTGATTGAGCTATCCGTTTTTCTTCTGGCAGCAGGAATAATGCAGGCTGTATTGCTTTCTGTTTTTCTACTTTTGCCGTCCAACATTGTACAAACCAGCAACCGGCTATTGGTGGTCGTCCTGCTGACCGTCGCCGCCGGTTTTGGCGAGCTTTTACTTTACGGAAGCGGTGTAAGTTTTTCACACCCAAACTACGCTTATATCGGTACGCTCATCTCTCTGCTTCAGCCGCCAGCTATCTATCTGTATACCCGATCGCTGATGTATTGCCGTTTTCAAATTCGGCTCATTCATGCCGTACACTTAATCCCGTTCGCGGCTGGCCTGATTGTGTTTTTCACACTATATGTTCCGCTACCTGAGTCGGAAAAAATAACAATATTACAACAACAGGATTTACCAGGAATGCCGGAACCTCTGCCCCTTGCGTTGGTCTATCACGGGGTATTTCTCGGTTGGTTGGGCTATTCGCTCGGCCGCTTGCAGTCATTTAATTCGGATATCCAGCGTCTTTATTCTGATATCGCCCGCCAGCAAATACTCTGGCTCCGCTTCCTGCTGTCGGGTTACGCGGGGCTGTGGATCGTCAGTATCATTTGCTGCCTGTTTTTCTATCTGTTCAGGCTAACCGATCAAACCACCTGGATACTGCCTGTTGTCAGTATGGCGGGGTTTGCGTTCATTAATACATTGCTGATCTGCGCACTGCGACAGCCCGCTGCGTTTATGGGGCTAACGCAGGAAGATGAAACCCTGCTGGTGGATATTCAGCCGGTTAAAACACTGTTGTTACCGGAGTCAAAACAGGTAGATAACGTGGTGGATTTTATGCGTCGGAATCAGCCGTTTCTGGATTCCACCCTCTCCTTAAGCCAGCTTGCGCGCCAGATAAAACTTTCACCGCACGATCTCTCCGCCATTATCAACAATGGATTTCAGCAGAACTTTTTTACCTTTATCAGCGAGTACCGCATAGAGTATGCCAAAAAGTTACTGGCCACGCCGGGAGATAAGCGGACCATTCTTGATATTATGTATGCTTCGGGTTTTAATTCTAAATCGGTATTTAATACTGCATTTAAGAAGCAAACAGGTGTGACACCCACAGAATATCGTCGGCAACATTGTCTACAAACAGTACTCCGATGACCTATTTTTTAATGCCTGGATACGCTTGGATAAAGAAGCATGGGTCGGACTTTCCACCAACAAAGGACAGTCAGTTGTTCAGGTTGAGATCCGCCAGCCCTGCCCCAGACGGGCCAGCGGCGTGCTGTCAGCGTTTTTTCACACCGTAGCGCTGCAGGTGGGTGTTCAGGTCATGACCAGCACCGGGCTCAAAGTTCCATGCCCGCCAGATGAGCTGGCCGTCCGCATCGCGAATGACCAGCCGGAAGTGGGTGTGCTGGTCATCCTCAATGCCAACGTTGATATACAGGGCGGCAGTGGCCTCAGCCTGTCTGCGGGTGAAGGTGCCTGCCGGAAGTGTCCCGTCAATCGGCAGACCTTGCGTGATATCCGTCACCCGCCTGTAATAGCCCCGCTTCAGAAGCCCTGTGGCTTTCCGTGCCCGCAGGACATCCGTGGGGGTGATAAGTGAAGACCGCACCGTGAAACGGAAGCTGCTCTGGCCTGTACGTACTAGGTCATATTTTTCAACAACATCATTCAGGGCATCCGCCAGCGGTATACCGGCCTCAATGTGCTCCTGAATCACGCCATCGCTGCCAAACGGCGTGTCGTTAAGAGTCAGTCCGTAGTGCTGGCTGAGCAGATATCCCAGCAGGAGGCGCCAGATTTCGACGGGGGACAGATGTGACAATGCCGCCCATGATAGTGAATCGGGTGATGTTTTCATATCGGTTATTCCGTAATGCTGAAGGGATGTAAGTGGTGGGGTATTACTGCATGGCTCAGGCCATTACAGCAGACACTACGGAACAGGCCCGGCAGCATCTGGTAGCTGCTGGAGCCGTCATGCGAGTTGAGCTGAATAATTTCCGGAACCTGCTGACCAGTGATTTGCCCGGCACGGCGCAGGCGCAGCATATGTTTCGTGTGCTCCCGGCGGCTCTGGTCACGGACGCGTGTCTGGCAGGCAAAGAACGGCTGAAAACCTTCACGTTGGTAAGCGTACAGCGAGAACCGTATTGACGGGGATGTGTTATTCAGTTGGCAGTGTGATGCGCCAGGGTAGCAGCTCGCTGACCCGGTTGACCGGCCAGTCAGCTATGACGTCAAGGACATGGCGAAGGTAGCTTTCTGGATCCACGCCGTTCAGTTTGCACGTCCCGATCAGACTGTACAGCAACGCTCCCCGCTCACCACCGTGGTCTGAGCCGAAGAACAACCAGTTTTTACGACCCAGACTGACCATCCGCAGCGCATTTTCAGCGATGTTATTATCGGCTTCGGCCCAGCCGTTTTCTGCATAGTACGTCAGGGCCGGCCACTGGTTCAGGGTGTACGTGAACGCCTTTGCCAGCTCCGAGTGTCGCGACAGCGTTTTCATTTTTTCACGCAACCAGCTTTCCAGGGTACTAAGCAGCGGTTTCGTTTTCCGCTGACGTTCAGCAAGCCGTTGTTCCGCCAGCATTCCTCTTATTTCCGCCTCCACGGCATACAGTTCGCCGATACGCTTCAGGGCTTCCTCCGTCAGGGCTGACGGCGTGCGAACGTGCACATCGTGGATTTTACGGCGGGCGTGAGCCCAGCAGGCGGCTTCCGTTATCCGGCCATCGCGGTACAGCTCGTTGAACCCGGCGTACGCATCCGCCTGTAGCACACCGCTGAACCCCGCAAGATGGGTCTGCGGATGGATGCCTTTTCTGTCGGGGCTGTAGGCGAACCACACCGCCGGTGCCAGCGCTGACCCGGCGTTGCAGTCATCACGAACATACGTCCACAACCGCCCGGTACGGGTTTTACCCTGTCCGGGCTCCAGGACATTCACCGGCGTGTCGTCTGCATGCACTTTACCCGACATCAGCACATAGTGGTTCATTTCATCGTACAGCGGGCGAAGTTGCTCTCCCATGATATCCACCCAGCGCCCCATCGTATTGCGGCTCAGCTCCACGCCCTGCCGGCGCGTAGATTTCAGCCTGGCGGTACAGTGGTAAGTGTTCAGCGAACTTCGCCATAATGATACGGGCCAGCAGCCCCGGGCTGGCGTAGCTGCATTCGATGGGTTTCGGCGGCAGCGGTGCCTGCACGATACAGTCGCACCGGCTGCAGGCCAGCTTCGGACGAACCGTTTCGATTACCCTGAAGGCGGTGTTGATGATATCCAGTTGTTCAGAGATGCTCTCTCCCAGCGGTTTCAGTTTGCCACTGCAGACAGGGCATTCGGTTTCTGCCGGGGCGATAACCTGCCTGTCACGGGGGAGTGTTGCCGGAAGCGCTTTGCGGGTGGGAGAGTCTGATGTTTTTGGTACTGCATCTCCGGCCATTGAGGTGAGTTGCGACTGCGCTTCGCCAAGCCTGTTCTGAAGCTCGGTTATCCGCTTTTCAGCCTGCGCGATCTTCTTTTCTATTTTCTCCCGGTTTTTCTCGCTGCTGCGGCCGAACAGCATTCTCTGCAGTTTAGCGACCAGTGCCCTGAGCGAGTCGATTTCGCAGGCGTAGCCGGTTATTTCACCGGACAGACGAACGATAACTGCCTGCTGCGCGACCAGCAGGGCCTTCAGTTGCTCGATGTCATCCGGGAGTTCACTGTTCATCCACCTGTTTTATCACGGGTTATATCCGTATACCAGGCTGTTCCGTCCGTTTTGGATGTTGCCATGCGATACCTTCCAGCAGCATGGACAACTGTGCAGGCGTCAGATGAACTTTCCCTTCCCGGGTCACCGGCCAGACGAAGCGTCCCCGCTCAAGACGCTTGGCGAACAGGCATAACCCGTCACGGTCTGCCCACAGGATTTTTACCATTTTGCCGCTGCGGCCACGGAAAACGAAGATATGCCCGGAGAAGGGATCATCTTTCAGCGTGTTCTGGACCTTTGAGGCCAGGCCATTGAAGCCACAGCGCATGTCGGTGACGCCAGCGATGATCCAGATTCTGGTACCAGTCGGCAGAGTTATCATCGGAGCTCCCCTTTCAACTCGCCAAGTAATACTCGCAGCAGAGCCGGTGTCATAGTTCCGTGTAGTTTTATCGTTCCACCTGGTAGCTCTACTTCGCAGCAGGGTACATCAGCAGGCGATGGTGCCGTCAGAGGGGCTGGAACGACTGGGGGAGGCGCGATACTTACCGGTAGCAGTTTGACAGGCAGGTTATCCCTGCGATTCAGTTTTCCCTGTTTATACTGGTGACGCCAGTTAAACAGCAGGTTGTCATTAATACCGTGTTCACGGGCAAGACGAGCCACGTTGGTATCAGGTTGCATCGACAGCTCCACAAGGTGGAGTTTGAACTCCGTGGAGAAATTAGGTCGCCGGCGTTTTTCGGGTATTTCTCTGGTGGGAACCGGTTCGTATTGTTGGCTTTTCCCGGGGTAGAGAAGCTGTTCAAGTTGCTCAGGTGATATATGTTCGGGAACGGGCCAGTTCAGACCTGAACGGGCAAAGCGCCGGAACAGACTCTGCAGGGTGGTTCTGGGAATGTTGATTTGTTTACTTATCTGTTTCCTTAAGGAAGGTGCGAACAAGTCCCTGATATGAGATCATGTTTGTCATCTGGAGCCATGGAACAGGGTTCATTATGAGTCATCAACTTACCTTCGCCGACAGTGAATTCAGCAGTAAGCGCCGTCAGACCAGAAAAGAGATTTTCTTGTCCCGCATGGAGCAGATTCTGCCATGGCAAAACATGGTGGAAGTCATCGAGCCGTTTTACCCCAAGGCTGGTAATGGCCGGCGACCTTATCCGCTGGAAACCATGCTACGCATTCACTGCATGCAGCATTGGTACAACCTGAGCGATGGCGCGATGGAAGATGCTCTGTACGAAATCGCCTCCATGCGTCTGTTTGCCCGGTTATCCCTGGATAGCGCCTTGCCGGACCGCACCACCATCATGAATTTCCGCCACCTGCTGGAGCAGCATCAACTGGCCCGCCAATTGTTCAAGACCATCAATCGCTGGCTGGCCGAAGCAGGCGTCATGATGACTCAAGGCACCTTGGTCGATGCCACCATCATTGAGGCACCCAGCTCGACCAAGAACAAAGAGCAGCAACGCGATCCGGAGATGCATCAGACCAAGAAAGGCAATCAGTGGCACTTTGGCATGAAGGCCCACATTGGTGTCGATGCCAAGAGTGGCCTGACCCACAGCCTAGTCACCACCGCGGCCAACGAGCATGACCTCAATCAGCTGGGTAATCTGCTGCATGGAGAGGAGCAATTTGTCTCAGCCGATGCCGGCTACCAAGGGGCGCCACAGCGCGAGGAGCTGGCCGAGGTGGATGTGGACTGGCTGATCGCCGAGCGCCCCGGCAAGGTAAGAACCTTGAAACAGCATCCACGCAAGAACAAAACGGCCATCAACATCGAATACATGAAAGCCAGCATCCGGGCCAAGGTGGAGCACCCATTTCGCATCATCAAGCGACAGTTCGGCTTCGTGAAAGCCAGATACAAGGGGTTGCTGAAAAACGATAATTAACTGGCGATGTTATTCACGCTGGCCAACCTGTTTCGGGCGGACCAAATGATACGTCAGTGGGAGAGATCTCACTAAAAACTGGGGATAACGCCTTAAATGGCGAAGAAACGGTCTAAATAGGCTGATTCAAGGCATTTACGGGAGAAAAAATCGGCTCAAACATGAAGAAATGAAATGACTGAGTCAGCCGAGAAGAATTTCCCCGCTTATTCGCACCTTCCTAAGATTTTGTGGTAAAACCGTGGCGAAAAGCTATCGCACCTTTAATGTATTCTCCATTCAGAAAATACAGAAGACTAAGTTCATACCAGTAAGGTGAAAATTCAACTACATGCACCATCAGTACATGGACTGCCCCTCATGGTCGCCATGAGCGTAACAATTCCGGTCCTATCAATCAGCGTGCTCCCTGATTATCTTCGGGGTTGTACGCCAGTATTTTATCAATGAGTGCTCTTCCCCTGTGAGGGAAGAGCATGTGTGTGTATGGAGTTCTGTCACCTTCTCAAAGGATTATTAATTTTTGCATAGTCAAAAGGGCTGACACTCTGTTCCCTGTTAGCATCCAGAAAATCAGCCCACCACTGCAACATCAGCTTTCGCTCATCCAGATGTTCCGCTTTATGGATATACGCAGCCCGCACTGTGTTACGTTCCATATGGCTCATCTGACGTTCGACCGCATCTCTGGACCAAAGACCTGACTCAATCAACGAACTACAGGCCATTGCCCGGAAGCCGTGACCACAGACATCGACCTTTGTATCATAGCCCATCAGACGCAGTGCGTTATTTACAGTGTTCTCACTCATGGGTTTCCATGGATTGTGATCGCCGGTGAAAATCAGTTCATGTTCTCCGCTGATAGTGTGGATCTGCTTCAGTATATTCACCGCCTGAGTAGATAGTGGCACAAGATGCTCTGTTCGCATTTTTGAGCCACGATGGGAATACTTGACCCCTTCAATAGGTTTCCGCTCAGGAGGAATGGTCCACATGGCTTTCTTGAAGTCGATCTCAGACCACCTGGCAAAGCGTAGTTCGCTGGAACGGATGAAGATAAGCAGGGTGAGTTTAGTTGCCTGCCGGGTGAGAGGTTGTCCTCTGTAGGCATCCAGTCGTTCAAGAAGCTCTGAAATGCGATTTAAGGCGAGGGCAGGGCGGTGCTGGCGTTTCACTGTGGTTAACGCGCCAGCCATATCCAAGGCAGGGTTATAGGTGATAATGCCTGACTGGGCAGCATAGCGCATGATTGCAGTGATACGCTGCTGAAGGCGCGCTGCGATTTCATATATCTCCTTTGCTTCGGCTGCTTTAACGGGAACAAGTAAATCGGGAGTCCTGAGGGTGGTAATGTCACGTGAACCAATAAAGGGGAAAACATGAGTTTCGAGGCTTTTCAGTATCCTCTCATTGTGTGAGGCTGACCATTTTTTGTTGCTCTTATGCCACTGTCTTGCGATGCCTTCAAATGTCTGAGCTGTTTCGGGTACCGACTTTTTGATCCTTTTCTGTTCGCATGGGTCAGTTCCCTCAGCTATCAGCTTTCTCGCCGTATCGCGTTTTTCCCTTGCTTCTGATAACGAGACTTCAGGATAGACCCCCAGAGCGAGCGTTTTCTCTTTGCCCAGAAACCGATAGCGGAGCCGCCAGTAGCGAGAGCCGTTAGGGTGAACGAGCAAGAACATGTTGCCGCTGTCGGCAAGTTTATAAGGTTTTTCATCCGGTTTAGCGGCACGGATTTTAGCGTCAGTGAGCGCCATTGGCGGTATCTCCTGATAGTAAAAAGGGGTATAAATTTTATCGAATCAGACTATACCCTCAGTTGTACCCTCGCAAGGGACTTGATGCGGGTTGAAGTTGATTGAGTTGGGTGGAGTTAAGGGATTGTAGGAATGTTGGTTTTGGCGGGCTTAGAATGCAAAAACGGACCTCCGTGGAGGTCCGTTGATATGAATTTGGTGCCCGGACTCGGAATCGAACCAAGGACACGGGGATTTTCAATCCCCTGCTCTACCGACTGAGCTATCCGGGCAACGGGGCGCATTAAACCGTAATCACGCCCGCCAGTCAACCAAATTTCCTTAAAAGCAGTTCAACTGCTTAACTTTGCGGCGATTCGGGTACAATTCAGCGATGTTAGCCCACCATCATAGTGCGCCGTTATCGCCTTCCCGAAACTGCCAGTCGCTTTTTATCGACGTTGCCTGGCGCAGGCCGGAGATCGCATAGCCGCCCACAATATCACCTTTCCCAGCGGGCGAGCTAAGGACAACCTCGGCATCCACACCATGTTTATAAAATCCGTGATGGCTGAAGACGGTGCCGATATAACATTTCTCGTTTAGCCACACGGGAATCAGGGCGACGGTTTCTATGGTGTAATGGCCTGCTACGCCGCTGCTGTACCATTCCGCGTCTTCTGCTGAGATGCCTTCAGGAACCGGGCAGATAGCGGTGTCAGGCTGGTCTGACGGGAGGTCTTTAAGCAGATGGTCCTGCATGATATCCAGCGTCCTGACTAGCCCCGCCTTGTCCTTGTCGCTCAGCGCAGGGGTCAAAGGGCGGCCTTCTTCTGCTGAGTCGATGACATTGAGCGTATAGCGATAGCGGAGGGTTACTACCGGCACCTTATTGTCTGTGCTGAACGGACGCAGCAGATAAATGTTATCTTCGCCAAAGACGCCGTTGAACCAAAGCGCGTACACCTGGCCGTTGATACGTACCCACTGGCTCCACTGGTTAGCACCGCGGCCATTTTCCGAAAATAACGCGCCGGGTACCCCAAAGTCATCGTCGTTAGCGTTTTCATTCACGGTAAAGAATGCGCTCTCACCCCGTTTAAGCACGCCGGTATAGCTGAAGAGGCCCGTCCCGCCAATATAACTGTCGATAATGAGATCGCGCTTGCCATCGCCGTCCAGATCAACCAGCGTAAAATTCACCTGACCATTTTCTGCATAAGCGCGAATGTTGGAATGCAAAAATGCCCGCCATTCATCGTCACTGATTTCCGGTGAAGGTTTTGTCGTCGGCTGCGATGAATCTTCCGTGTATGAAAGGGTGAATCTGGTGAGCTGGCCCGTCAGCGGGAACCGTTTGGCGATGTTGCTGAGATCGAGTTCAGGATCGGTTTTTTGTTGATCAATTAAGGCCTGATGAAGTGTTTTCAGGGCGACATTATCGCTATACCCGACCGCCCGGCAGGCGCTCGTGTTATCACAGGCGACTTCCCGGTCTTTATGAGCAAATGAAACGCCGTTTAGCGGTGCGGCGAAGAGGGACGAAGAGAGAAGGCCCGTCAGAAGGGCGCAGGACAAGAGACGCATATAATTCCTTTTATTGGGGCGGTGCTGGCGAAATTATATGCGATTCAACGAGGTAACGAAATGAGAATCAGGTCAGCGCGCCACCCTGACGGCACTGGGCGAAGCGCAGAATGTCCTCCGCCAGACGGTGCGCCGTCTCCACGTCGGCCTGACTGCGGTTAACCAGCATGCGACTCAGGCAGCCTTCCAGCACCAGTTCCATCTGTTTTGCAACCATTGCCGGGTCGTCAACTTCCAGCGTGGTGAGCAGTTCGTGGGTAAAGTCATGCGCTGCGCGTTTTTGTTGATCCGCAAGTTGATGAATGGGATGCGCGGGATCGGGGTAAAAGGTGCAGGCGGCGATAAACAGGCAGCCGGGATAACGGTTATTGCTGACACATTCGGTTAGCGCCGCGTAGCGCGCCAGTAGCTTTTGTTCAGCGGTTTGAGTGTCGTCCAGCATCAGTTGGCGGCGCCAGATGTCTACCTGCTGACTCAGATAACGCAGGGCGTCATACAGCAGGGCCTCGTCGTCGGGCCAGAAACGCAGCATCTCTTCGAGCGGATAATCAACGCGCTCGGCCACCATCTCCAGCGTGGTATTGGCAATCCCATGGATCTCTAATAACTTTAGGGCTTCTGCCAGAACATCTTCACGTTGCACGGTATATTCCTCCCACTTTGCTGTTGCAAGTGTCGCTCACGGTTGGCGATCGCGCAAATGCGCGCTAAACGTTGCGGCGTCCATAAAGCCTGTTACTCGCGCCTGCGGGTGCTCCTGACCTTCTGCGTCAAAGAACAGAATGGTCGGCAGCCCAAGTACCTGTAAATGCTTCAACAGCGCCACGTCCTGGGCGTTATTGCCCGTGACGTCAGCCTGTAACAGCACCGTGTCGCCCAACGCCTGTTTCACCTGCGGCGCGCTGAAGGTGTATTTCTCGAACTCTTTACAGGCGACACACCAGTCGGCGTACAGGTCGAGCATCACCGGTTTGCCTTTGGCCTGCGCCAGCGCCTGATTAAGTTCGTCGATATTGGATACCTGTTTAAAGCTCAGATGCGATTGCGTCTGCACAGGGGACGCGCCAAACGCCCAGTCCTGTAACGGACGCACGCTGACCAGCGCGGCCGCCAGCAACATTATCTGGACGAGACGTATCCAACTGCGCGTTGCCTGCAGACTGGTGATAAACGCCCAGCCAAAGAAGGCGACGCCCAGCAGCGACCACAGGCGTAAGCCCCACGTATCGCCAACGATCCGCTCCAGCAAAAAGACCGGTAGCGCGAGGATCACAAAGCCAAACGCGGTTTTGACCTGCTCCATCCACGGTCCGCTTTTTGGCAGCAGGCGATTGCCGAAGACGGTGACCAGCATCAGCGGTAGCCCCATCCCGAGCGCGTACAGGTAAAGCGTGCCGCCGCCAAGCCACATATTTCCGCTTTGCGCGATATACAGCAGAATGGCGCTGAGCGGCGCGGTGGTACATGGCGAGCAAATCAGCCCGGCGATAGCGCCCATTGCAAATACACCACCCGCAGAGCCGCCCTGCTGGCGGTTGCTCATCAGCGTCAGGCGAGTTTGCAGTGACGACGGTAATTGCAGCGTAAACAAACCGAACATCGACAACGCAAGAAGGGTGAAGACTATCGCGAGACCCATCAATACGTAGGGATGCTGAAGCGCGGCCTGGAACTGCAAACCTGCCGCAGCGACCACCAGGCCCAGCGCGGTATAAGTCAGCGCCATCCCCTGCACGTAGATAAAGGTCAGCAGCAGCGCCCGTCCGGTAGAGAGACGTTGTTTACCGCCCAGCACAATCCCGGAAATGAGTGGATACATCGGCAGTACGCAGGGCGTAAAGGCGATGCCAATGCCAATCAGCAACGCCCACAGCGCCGTGAAGGGAAGCTGCGCAGGCGGCGGTTCTGGCGGTTGAGCAGATTGCGGCGGGGCTGGCGTCGCGGCTGGCTGGGGCGCTGTGCTGGCAACCACTTCGCTTAGAGGGACGGTTTTTGTTTCCGGCGGATAGCAGAAACCAGCATCAGCGCACCCCTGGTAGATGACCGTCAGCGTCGCGCCAGCCGCAGCCTGTTGAACATTGACCGGAACAGTCAGTCGCTTGCGGTAGATTTCACTTTTACCGTAGAACTCATCTTCATGCCAGGCCCCCGCCGGGAGCGTGACGTCGGCAATCTTCGCCTGAGCAGGCGTGATGTTAATCTGCTTGCGGTACAGATAATAACCGTCTTTCACCTGCCAGGTGAGGTTCAGGTCGTGCTGGTTTTGCTGAAAGTCAAAGGCAAAGGCCTGGTCAGCAGGAACAAAATTCGAGCGTCCCGGCGCGTCGAACAGTCCCGCGAAAGACGATGTGCTGCAAAGTAGCAGGATCAGCGTAAGGATGCGTTGAGCCATGAGAGGTAATCACTGTCTCCGTGAGTAACGGGTAAAACCAGAAGTTCGGGCGTTTGATAAGGATGATGCGACTTCAGGCAATCGAGTAAGGCTTGCTGGCGCGTCACCGATGTTTTCAGGATCATTTGCACCTCATATTCCTGCTCCAGCTTCCCTTCCCAGTAGTACAGAGAGGTCGCGCCGGGGATCAGCGTGGCGCAGGCGGCCAGCTTTTCAGCCAGCGCTTTAGCGGCCAGATCCTGAGCAGTGGCTTCATCCGGTGCGGTGCAAAGCACGACAACGGCATCGGGGATGGACTCGTCCTGACGGCTAACATCAAGCATAAACACCTCGAATGAGAGAAAGACCTGCAACGAAGGGGTCACTATACAATGGACGGCGGAAGGATGTTAGACAAAGGGAGGGGAAAAACGGGGCGTGAATACGCCCCGTGGGTCATACTTACAGCATGAAGCTGCCCAGCAGGAAGCCGAAGCAGACCGCCAGAACCACACCCAGCGTACCAGGGATGAAGAACGGGTGGTTGAAGACAAACTTACCGATACGCGTGGTGCCGGTGTCGTCCATTTGTACCGCCGCGACCAGCGTCGGATAGGTCGGCAGAATGAACAGACCAGAAACCGCCGCAAACGATGCGACCGCCGTCAGCGGAGAAACGTTCAGCGCCAGCGCCATCGGCATCAGTGCTTTTGCGGTTGCCGCCTGAGAGTAAAGCAGCGCAGAAGCAAAGAAGAAGATCACCGCCAGCAGCCACGGATGGCCCTGAATCACTTCACCCGCAGTATCTTTGATCCAGTCGATGTTGTGAGACACGAAAGTGTCACCCAGCCATGCCACGCCCAGGATACAAATACACGCGCTCATACCGGCTTTGAAAGTACTGGAGTTGAGAATAGCGTCGGTTTCCACTTTGCACAGAATGGTGGTCAGCGTCGCGACGCTCAGCATGATGATCAGGATAGCATTAGTGGTGTTCATCAGCGGCTTCTCAACCAGACCGAGGCTTGGGCTGTTGATAATCGCGTAAACCACCACGCACACCACGCCCAGCAGGAACAGCCAGACGGAGCTTTTCGCCATTGGTTTGATGTCAATCTGCTTCTCACCGCGCAGTTCAATCAGACCTTCTTCCAGACGTTTACGGTATACCGGATCGTCAGAGAGTTTTGAGTTGAACAGCATGGTGACCAGGAAGGACATCACCAGAACCGCCAGCAGCGTGGACGGAATGACCACGGACAGCAGGTGGATGTAGCTAATGCCATGACCTTCCATCACAGAAGACATATACACCACCGCTGCGGAGATGGGCGATGCGGTAATCGCAATCTGTGCGGAAACCACTGCGGTGGACAGAGGACGGCAAGGCTTGATGCCTTGTTCCTTCGCCACTTCAGCGATAACCGGCAGCGTTGCCAGAGAGATGTTCCCGGTGCCTGCGAAAATAGTCAAAAAGTAAGTGACGATCGGTGCGAGGATCGTGATGTATTTTGGATTACGGCGCAGCAGCTTTTCCGTCTGGTTAACCAGATAGTCAAGACCGCCCGCGACCTGCATTGCGGAGATGGCAGCGATAACCGCCATGATGATGGAAATGACATCGAACGGGATATTACCGGGTTTCACGCCGATAGCGGCAAGAACCAGAACACCCAGCCCACCTGCAAATCCAATACCGATGCCCCCTAGTCTGGCGCCCAAAAAGATTGCCAGCAAAACAATGATAAGTTCGACAACTATCATATTAGCCTTCCTTGTTGTTTAACAAGTTGATATTAAATTGTTGTTATTTGGTAACTTCTTATATGAAAAAGGGCACGTCATCTGACGTGCCCTCTTTGGTACTACCCTGTATGATTACTGTTCGCTTTCATCAGTATAGCGTTTTGCTTTGTAAGCAGGGTGCATCAGGTTTTGTGCGGAGAAAATATCGTCTAGCTCTGCTTCAGTCAACAGACCACGCTCCAGCACCACTTCACGGACGCTCTTACCGGTTTCGGCGCAAATCTTACCAACGATGTCGCCGTTGTGGTGGCCGATGAACGGGTTGAGGTAGGTGACGATACCGATAGAGTTGAAGACGTACCCTTCGCACACGTCTTTGTTAGCGGTGATACCGTTAACGCATTTTTCCAGCAGGTTATAGCAAGCGTTGCTCAGAATGTGGATAGATTCGAACATCGCCTGACCAATAACGGGCTCCATCACGTTCAGCTGCAACTGACCCGCTTCAGACGCCATGGTAACAGTGGTGTCGTTACCAATAACTTTGAAGCACACCTGGTTTACGACTTCTGGCACAACCGGGTTCACTTTGGCTGGCATGATGGAAGAGCCCGCTTGCAGTTCCGGCAGGTTGATCTCGTTCAGGCCGGCACGTGGGCCAGAGGAGAGTAGACGCAGGTCGTTACAGATTTTGGACATCTTCACGGCAAGGCGTTTCAGCGCGCTGTGCACCATGACATAAGCGCCGCAGTCAGAGGTCGCTTCGATCAGGTCTTCAGCCGGTACGCAGGCGAAACCTGTTACTTCCGCCAGTTTCTGGACAGCCAGCGGGGAGTATTCTTTCGGGGTATTTAGACCGGTACCGATAGCCGTTGCGCCAAGGTTAACTTCCAGCAGCAGCTCGGCGGTACGCTCGATGTTTTTCACTTCTTCTTTCAGCAGGACGCTGAACGCGCGGAATTCCTGACCCAGCGTCATTGGCACCGCATCCTGCAACTGGGTACGACCCATTTTCAGGATGTCCTGGAATTCGACAGCTTTACGTTCAAAGCCTTCACGCAGCTGGTTAATGGCGTCGATCAGTTTAACGATAGAGGCGTAAACCGCGATGCGGAAACCGGTTGGGTAGGCGTCGTTAGTAGACTGACATTTGTTCACGTGGTCGTTCGGATTCAGGTACTGATATTCACCTTTCTGGTGACCCATCAGCTCCAGCCCGATATTGGCCAGCACTTCGTTGGTGTTCATGTTAACGGAAGTGCCCGCGCCGCCCTGGTAGACATCTACCGGGAACTGGTCCATGCATTTGCCGTTATTCAGGACTTCATCACATGCGGCGATGATTGCATTCGCCACACTCTTAGGAATGGTTTGCAGCTCTTTGTTCGCCAGAGCCGCGGCCTTCTTCACCATTACCATTCCGCGCACAAACTCAGGGATATCGCTGATTTTGCTGTTGCTAATGTAGAAGTTTTCAATCGCTCTCAGAGTGTGAACACCATAGTAGGCTTCAGCTGGAACTTCCCTGGTACCCAACAGATCTTCTTCGATACGAATGTTGTTTAACATGTGAACCTTCTTTTTTAAAGCTGCCAATGAATGCACTAAACACACAGAACATATGTGGTTTCGATTGTTTCTTGACCGACGATTATCCCCTCCGTCAGTCTGGTATACGAGATCATATGCTGCTGCAGGAATTGTGCCGTAATCTGGATCACTTTAAGTGGTACTAATTACCCCTTAATTATTATTTTGTGAAATATGTCACCGCTTCAGGATTAACTCCAAAAATAAGTGTACAAACAGCTTGAAATTTTGCGAACTACCCCAACAACTGACTAATGCGAATCGCAACCAATTTCAGGCCGACGTGGGTGAAACGGCGGTCTGCCACAGGAGAACCCCTTGCGCTGGATACCGTTACTTGCTGTCTTTCTCTATGTTTATATTGAGATTTCTATCTTTATTCAGGTCGCCCATGTGTTGGGCGTGCTGATGACCCTGATCCTCGTCATCTTCACGTCGGTGATTGGGATGTCGCTGGTGCGTAACCAGGGATTTAAGAATTTTATGCTGATGCAGCAGAAAATGGCGGCGGGTGAGAGCCCGGCGGCGGAGATGATCAAGAGCGTGTCGCTGATCATTGCCGGTCTGCTGCTGTTGTTGCCTGGCTTTTTTACCGACTTCCTCGGCCTGCTTCTTTTATTACCCCCAGTGCAAAAGCATCTGACGATGAAGCTGCTGCCGCATTTGCGTTTTTCCCGAATGCCGGGCGGTGGATTTAGCGCCGGAACGGGCGGCGGCGAGACGTTTGACGGCGAGTTTCAGCGTAAAGATGAAGAGCGTGACCGGATCGAACATAAAGACGATCGCCGCGATTGATTGCTTTGTGACCGTGCAGGCCCGGAACGCTGTGCGTCGGCCGGGCCACTCGAACTACAACCGACTTTCCACTTTTTTCCGTTTCGGCAAAAACAGCCATAATCCGGCCAGCATCACCAGCGCGTACAGGCTTTTCCAGCCCACCATCGCCAGCAACAGCAAACATAATGCCCCGCCAACCACCGCCAGCGCGCGGTAGCGACCTTTCAGCAGGCGGCATCCGGCCAGCATGCACAGCAGATAAATCATGATAAAGATGCCGTTGGCGTAGACGATCAGCGCATCAAGATTGATCTCCAGCGCGTAAATACACAGTGTGCTGACTACACAACAACCCAACACGGCATTCAATGCATTACGCGGAATATGGCGTGGCGAGAGGCGGGCCAGATAATGATCGGGCTTATATTGCGCCTGGGACCACACCAGGCGGGCAAAGCTCTGGATATAAATATTGAGGCTGGCAAAGCAGGCCAGATATCCAATGACGCAAGCCACCCACAGCGCCTGCACGCCAAACAGCCGCACCACGATGTCAGGCAGCGATGCTGCGGCCGCCATCGTCTCGCCATAGGCGCCAAAATGCAGTACCACAACGGTGCAGCCCCAGTAGACGGAGCCCGCCAGCAGCAGGCCAATCATCAGCGCGCGGGGGAAATCGCGTTCCGGTTTTTTAAATTCAGAGGCGAGATGAGCGAACGCTTCCAGACCCACAAAACACCAGAACATCACCGACAGCGCGGAAAACAATCCTGACATCTCTATTTCGCCAGGGGCAGGGAAGGGGATTTCCGCCGGTTTCAGGTCGCCTGCCCACCAGATAGCAACAATCAGCGCGACGATAAGCCCGGCAATTACCGATTGCAGATTGGCGCTGGAGCTGGCGCCGCGCGAACCGATGTACCACACCAGCGCCAGCGTGCCCAGTTCCGCGAGCAAAAGCTGCCAGCCGTGCCAGCCAAACATCGCCTGGCCAAATCCGGCGGCGATATGCAGGGCGGCGGGGAGCCCCACGGGGATCACGGATAAAAACAGCCAACCGGTGACGCGTTCCAGATGTGGACCAAACGCCATGCCGACGAAATGAGCGACGCCGCCCGCGCTGGGGTAGTGGCGGCCCAACAGTGCAAAGACAATCGCGATGGGAAACACTAAAACGATCAAAATTGGCCAGGCCCACAGGCTATTGTTGCCTGCAACCAGCGCCGCCAGCGCCGGAACGGCGAAGACGCCGGTGCCTAATAACGATGTCGACAACAGGCCGATGCCCTGAGCCAGTCCCAGCTCTTGTTTCAGTCCACTCATGAGAAGTTATCCGGTTGCGCCTGGTGTCAGGCAACTGCGCAGATTTTCGATGGTATCACAATCGGATTTGCTTATGACGCAGGCGATTAAATAGACGAGAAATGTGAGGTAAGCCGTGTTTTTACAGGATTTTTCGCTGAAGATAATTTTTTTTTGCGTTACCCCTTGAAGGGGTAAAACCCCATCCCCATCTCTCTGGTCACTAGCCGGGGAACCTTTACGGGCCGGCGTCACCCATAACTGATAAAGACCTTCTCAAAGGAGAGCTATCAATGAGTATTCGTCCGTTACATGATCGTGTGATCGTCAAGCGTAAAGAAGTTGAATCCAAATCAGCTGGCGGCATCGTACTTACCGGTTCTGCAGCGGGTAAATCAACACGTGGCGAGATCATCGCTGTCGGTAAGGGCCGCATCCTGGATAACGGTACCGTGCAACCGCTGGACGTGAAAGTCGGCGACATCGTGATTTTCAACGATGGTTACGGTGTGAAGTCTGAGAAGATCGACAATGAAGAAGTGTTGATCATGTCTGAAAGCGACATTCTGGCAATTGTTGAAGCGTAATTAACGCACGAAACTGTACGAATTTGAGGAAATAAGAACATGGCAGCTAAAGACGTAAAATTCGGTAACGACGCTCGTGTGAAAATGCTGCGCGGCGTAAACGTACTGGCAGACGCAGTGAAAGTGACCCTCGGACCGAAAGGCCGCAACGTTGTCCTGGACAAATCCTTCGGTGCCCCGACCATCACTAAAGATGGCGTATCCGTAGCACGTGAAATCGAACTGGAAGACAAGTTCGAAAACATGGGCGCGCAGATGGTAAAAGAAGTGGCCTCTAAAGCGAACGACGCTGCGGGCGACGGTACGACCACTGCAACCGTACTGGCTCAGTCCATCATTACTGAAGGTCTGAAAGCTGTTGCTGCGGGCATGAACCCGATGGATCTGAAACGTGGTATCGACAAAGCTGTCGCTGCGGCGGTTGAAGAACTGAAAGCGCTGTCCGTACCGTGCTCTGACTCCAAAGCGATTGCTCAGGTAGGGACCATCTCCGCGAACTCCGACGAAACCGTGGGTAAACTGATCGCGGAAGCGATGGACAAAGTCGGCAAAGAAGGCGTGATCACCGTTGAAGACGGTACCGGTCTGCAGGACGAACTGGACGTGGTTGAAGGTATGCAGTTCGACCGTGGCTACCTGTCTCCATATTTCATCAACAAGCCGGAAACTGGCGCAGTAGAACTGGAAAGCCCGTTCATCCTGCTTGCTGATAAGAAAATCTCCAACATCCGTGAAATGCTGCCGGTTCTGGAAGCCGTTGCGAAAGCAGGCAAACCGCTGCTGATCATTGCAGAAGATGTGGAAGGCGAAGCGCTGGCGACCCTGGTGGTTAACACCATGCGCGGCATCGTGAAAGTGGCTGCGGTTAAAGCGCCTGGCTTCGGCGACCGTCGTAAAGCGATGCTGCAGGATATCGCAACCCTGACCGGCGGTACCGTTATCTCTGAAGAGATCGGTATGGAACTGGAAAAAGCCACCCTGGAAGACCTGGGCCAGGCAAAACGCGTTGTGATCAATAAAGACACCACCACCATCATCGATGGCGTGGGTGAAGAAGCGGCAATCCAGGGTCGTGTGACGCAGATTCGTCAGCAGATCGAAGAAGCCACTTCTGACTACGATCGTGAAAAACTGCAGGAGCGCGTAGCGAAACTGGCAGGCGGCGTGGCAGTGATCAAAGTTGGCGCGGCGACCGAAGTTGAAATGAAAGAGAAAAAAGCGCGCGTTGAAGATGCCCTGCACGCGACCCGTGCTGCGGTAGAAGAAGGCGTGGTTGCCGGTGGTGGCGTTGCGCTGATTCGCGTGGCAAGCAAAATCGCCGAGCTGAAAGGTCAGAACGAAGATCAGAACGTCGGTATTAAAGTTGCGCTGCGCGCAATGGAAGCGCCTCTGCGTCAGATCGTGCTGAACTGCGGCGAAGAACCGTCTGTTGTGGCTAACACCGTGAAGAGCGGCGACGGCAACTACGGTTACAACGCGGCAACTGAAGAATACGGCAACATGATCGACATGGGTATCCTGGATCCGACCAAAGTAACCCGTTCTGCACTGCAGTACGCGGCTTCTGTGGCTGGCCTGATGATCACCACCGAGTGCATGGTGACTGACCTGCCGAAAAGCGATGCGCCTGACTTAGGTGCTGCTGGCGGCATGGGCGGCATGGGTGGTATGGGCGGCATGATGTAATTTAATCCTCATACCCCCCGCCGCAGGTACGTTGGCAGCGTTTCTCTGCCCAGGAGCTTACTGATGTAAGCTCCTGGAGATAAAAGAACTTGCCACCTGCCTGCAACGTGAAATATCGATTAAATACACATAACGAACATATTGCGAAAAATGAGAAACCCCCGGGCAGAAATGTCCGGGGGTTTTTCTTTTAGTCATCTTTTTAGTATAAGATTCAACTACGGACAACGAGTCCAGCTCATTGATTATGGGGAATAACATGCACGTGAAATATTTAGCAGGGATCGTCGGTGCCGCGCTACTGATGGCGGGTTGTAGCTCCAGCAACGAACTGAGCGCTGCCGGTCAAAGCGTTCGCTTCATGGAGGAAAAGCCAGGCGCGGAGTGCCAACTGATTGGTACGGCAACCGGTAAGCAAAGCAACTGGCTTTCTGGTCAGCATGGCGAGGAAGGCGGTTCTATGCGCGGCGCGGCAAACGATCTGCGTAACCAGGCTGCGGCAATGGGCGGCAATGTGCTTTACGGCGTAAGCAGCCCATCACAGGGGATGTTATCCAGTTTTGTCCCGACCGCCAGTGAAATGACGGGACAAGTTTATAAGTGCCCTAATTAATCGCACTCTCCTTGCCGGATGGCGACGTGACGCGACTTATCCGGCCTACGGCTCCTGTAGGCCTGATAAACGCAGCGCCATCAGGCATTCCGCGGGGCCTTATCCGACTGAACGCGTAAGTGGTGCAACGCGCGCAGGCATTGTTCCTGAGTGAGCTTCTGCGTTTTCCCTGCGGCCAGCGTTCTGGCGAATACCTGACAAGGCTTTCCTGCCAGCTTTTTCAGTCTCGGACTAAATTCGAGCAGCCGACGTGAAATCGACTCCACCTCTTTATTACCGGAAGGCGAGCGGGTTTTTACCACAACGCCGCTGTGCTGCTCTTTTCCTGTTTCATCGGTATAACGGTAAAGCACCGCGACATAGTGGCTGAAAAGCGCGTGTTTCCAGTCCGGTTGCGCGTAGGCGTCATATTCCAGATTATCATTGCTCTTGCAGTCGGCGTCATATAACGGCAGGAAGTCGAGAAGAGAAGAAATCCGCAGCGCCAGTTCACGCATGCCGGCATTACTCAACGCCCGAACTATCGCCTGGACCAGCATTTCAATCTGCAGCTCGTTAATTATCAATTCACAGCGGCTGCCGTCGTGAAGTTGGCAGACGAACAGTAAGTCCTCGCTATTTGCCTCGGATAAGGTGACAGAAACAATGCGCCGGTTGACATCGGCGTGTTTAAGTTCGTCTTCCACCATGGACGGGGTGTTATCCAACAGCTTTTTACTGACCTTATCGCGCGCTTTCTCATAGTACTGCCGCTGTTCCGCATTTAATTGCTGCTTTTCATGGAGGCGGCTTTCCAGCGCGATCAGCAGATCCCTTAACTCCAGCGCAGTCAAAAAGAACAGTGATTCTTTATTTCTTGGCTCTTTTATTTTCAGCGCCAGCGCCATAAATTCATTCGATTTGCGAATAACACCTGTATTAATGCCTTTGATACTCATAGCCATCAAGGTTCTCCCTAACCAATTATTAATTAAATCATTAGTTACGAGCTATATATATGTTTTTTAAATATATAATGCGACAGTTATCGTTAAAGTAACATAATGTAGAGCGGGAAAGCGGGTAATTTAAATGGAGGTGTCCGGAACCGGACACCTTTTGTGGCTTATTGCTGACGTAGCTGTAAGTCGAGGGGCGTTTTACTGGGCTCGCCGCCAATTTCCCGCGCCAGTTTAGGCACCAGATAACCCGACACCAGCGTTAACAGTTCGCGCATAATCTGGCGCGCTTCGTCATCGGTGACCATGAAATGCGCTGCGCCCTGCACTTTATCCAGTACGTGCAGGTAATAGGGCATCACGCCCGCGTCGAACAGGGCGTTGCTGAGAGCGGCAAGCGTCCGGGCGTTGTCATTTACGCCGCGCAGCAGGACGCTCTGGTTAAGCAGCGTGACGCCAGCCGTGCGCAATTTCGCCATAGCGTCCCGAAAACTGGCGTCGATTTCATTGGCGTGGTTGATATGGTTCACCAGCAAGATCTGGAGAGAAGAGTGCGCGAAGCGGGCCACCAATCCCTCCGTGATGCGCGCTGGAATAACAATCGGCAAGCGACTGTGTATGCGCAGACGCTTTACGTGTCGGATGGCCTCCAGTTGGGTGAGCAGCCAGTCCAGCTCGTGGTCTTTTGCCATCAGCGGATCGCCGCCGGAAAAAATGATCTCATCCAGCTCCGGATGGGCGCTGATATAGTCCAGCGCGGCCTGCCAGTTGCGTTTATTGCCCTGATTTTCCGCATAAGGAAAGTGACGGCGGAAGCAATAACGACAATTTACCGCGCAGCCGCCTTTCACTAAAAGCAGCGCCCGGTTGTGGTATTTATGCAGCAGTCCGGGCACCACGCTGTGCTGCTCATCGAGCGGATCGGTGGAAAAACCGGGCGCGGCGATAAACTCCTCTTGCGAAGTAAGTACCTGACGTAAAAGCGGATCGTCAGGGTTACCTTTCTCCATGCGCGCGATAAACGCCCGTGGCACGCGCAGGGCGAACAGACGTCTGGCGTCACGCCCGGCTAACAGGTTTTCGTCTGCCTCTATGTTTAAAAGACGCAGGAGCTCATCGGGATCGGTCACAACATCGGCAAGTTGCGATAACCAATCTTCTCTGGATGGGGTATTTAGGGTTACAATATGCGCCATTTTGTGGCTTAGCTACCAGTTAACAATTTTCAGAGGGCCTTATGGCAACGTACTATAGCAACGATTTTCGCGCTGGTCTTAAAATCATGTTGGACGGCGAACCTTATGCGGTTGAAGCCAGCGAATTCGTTAAACCAGGTAAAGGTCAGGCTTTTGCTCGCGTTAAGCTGCGCCGCCTGCTGACCGGTACTCGCGTAGAGAAAACCTTCAAATCTACTGACTCCGCAGAAGGCGCTGACGTAGTCGATATGAACCTGACTTACCTGTACACCGACGGTGAGTTCTGGCACTTCATGAACAACGAAACCTTTGAGCAACTGTCTGCTGATGCGAAAGCGATCGGCGACAACGCGAAATGGCTGCTGGACCAGGCTGAGTGCATCGTAACCCTGTGGAACGGCCAGCCGATCTCCGTCACGCCGCCGAACTTCGTTGAGCTGGAAATCGTTGATACCGACCCGGGTCTGAAAGGCGATACCGCAGGGACTGGCGGCAAGCCGGCAACGCTGTCCACTGGCGCAGTGGTTAAAGTTCCGCTGTTCGTTCAGATTGGCGAAGTGATCAAAGTGGATACGCGTTCAGGCGAATACGTTTCCCGCGTTAAATAATCCATCTCATCCTGAAGGATGGAGTGGATCAGCATAAATTTGGTGCAGCCCTTTCGCTGCACCACTGTTTTTCCAGGGCAGGAATGATGAAACGTCTTCTCGGTCTTGTAACACTGTTTCTTCTCACCACATCGTTGCTGGCGGGCTGCAATACCGCACGGGGCTTTGGTGAGGACATGAAACATCTCGGCAACTCCATTTCGAACGCCGCCAGCTAATTTTTTCTCGTCTTCCTAAAAATTGTCTCTGTTCCGTCATTTTTCCGGATCTTGTCTATGATTAAGTAGCAATACTCAAATAACATTGGCTAGAAAAGGAAGACGTTATGTTTAAGAAAACAATTGCAGCGATCTTTTCAGTGTTAGTGCTTTCCTCCGTGTTGACTGCCTGTAATACCACGCGAGGCGTTGGTCAGGATATTTCTGACGGCGGCGATGCTATTTCCGGCGCGGCGACAAGAGCTCAGCAGTAACAGCGTAAACGGTACGGCAACCCTGTCGTGCCGTTAACTTTTCATTTCGGAAAGCGCCAGAAAAGGTGAAAAGCGATTGTCCATGTGTAGCTTCATACGGATATTGCGCTTATAGGTATAGACCGTCTTTGCGTGAATGCTGAGCGCACAGGCGATGGCGTTATTACTTGCCCCTTCCATCCACATCGTCAGTACCTTTTCTTCCTGCGGCGTCAGCAAGGGCGAAGCATTGCCAGGCGCTTCTGCGACGGAACCGCTGAGCAACGCATTGTGAATATTTTCCGCCAGTTCCGGCAGAGCAACCTGCTTCGACAACGCGGCATAAACCGGATAGCGCTGGGTTTCCGCCAGACCGCCAGACTCCAGCAAAATGAGTGGGCTGCTACCGCAGGCGAGAACAAACGGCGCAATGTACTGGACAGAACGCGCATCATTCAGAAAGCCATAAAGATCGGCGATCACCAGGTGCGGTTTCCACTGCTGGATATGCTCCTTCACCAACAGCAGGTTGTTAAGCCCGGAGACCAGAAATGAATGATTAAAGAGTTCAGAACGATTAAGCCACGCCTCGATCCCGGAACGGGTAAAGTGGCAACGGTCAATCACGAGTATTTTCAACATAACGTTTTCGCATTCAGAAGTAAGGCTAGTGGCTTCCTGACTTCAGAAAGCGTCCCATCATAGAGAAGTCCGATCAGTGCTGAATGCGTAAAATGCGCTTCGAAATGCGCCTAATTCGACGCTTTAGCGGGCAAAAGAGAAAAAAGTTGAAATTTATCCCCGCTCAGGCAGAATTATTTTTCTACTCATCGCGTTGCAGGACGACCTGCAAGCGCGTCTTTCATCGGGGACGGCCCCATTTCTACGGAGCCTGATATGTCCTGGATAATCTTGTTAATTGCGGGTCTGCTTGAAGTGGTTTGGGCGGTTGGCCTGAAATACACTCACGGATTCAGTCGCCTGACGCCGAGCGTCATCACTATCGCCGCGATGATTGTCAGTATGGCGCTTCTCGCCTGGGCGATGAAAACGCTGCCCGTCGGTACCGCCTATGCCGTGTGGACCGGAATCGGCGCCGTCGGGGCCGCCATTACCGGTATTGTGCTGCTGGGAGAGTCAGCCAACCCGATGCGTCTCGCCAGCCTGGCGCTGATAGTCGTTGGGATTATTGGCCTGAAGCTGAGCACCCATTAAGCGCCGGGTTGCTTCACCCAAATTAATTTACTGACATCAAAACCTTGCCGGGTCGCGACGGCCAGCATCTGCTGCTTCATTTCATCGGAAATGGTCGGGGTGCGTGAGAGTATCCACAGGTAGTCGCGATCCGGACCGCAAACCAGCGCGTGGCGATACTCTCTGTCGAGCGCGATAACGTTATATCCGCCGTAGAACGGTCCGAAGAAAGAGACTTTCAGCGCCGCGCGGCTGGGATCGCCAGTAAAATTGGCTTTTCCTTCCGTCTGCTGCCATCGGCCTCTGTCCGGGTTATAGCCTTTATTGACGACGTTAAGACCGCCGTCGTCGCGCTGACTGTAGGTTGCCGTCACTTTTTCCAAACCACGTTCAAAGCGGTGATCGAAACGAGCTATCTCATACCAACTGCCGAGGTAACGTTTCGCGTCGAAGTTTGTGACCACCGTGACGCCGCGTGGTGGTGTTGGATTACTGCAGGAGACGACCAGGAAAGCCGCGGTGACAGCGGCAACGACGGGGAGCAGGCGCATAGGTCTTCCTTAAGCGGTTTTTACTTAAGTGTAGAACCTGGCGGGAAAATAGCGGCAGAAGGGAGAAAAAATTGCCCTCTTATCAGGCTGACAAGAGGGCAGAGGATTTAGATGCTGACAATCCCGATAGCGGTGACAACCGTCAGAATAGCCGCCAGACCGTAGAAGACCCACTTGCCAGCCGGCACGTGGATTTTCAGATCATGCATTGCATGGTGCATGCGGTGTAAACCACACCACAGCGGCAGGACGATCATCAGGAACAGAAACGCACGACCAATGAAGCTCTGGGCAAACGCCAGTACGCGCTCAAAGCTCAGGGCATCGCCCGGGAACAGACCCAGCGGCAGCAAAATACCCACCAGCAGAACCATTACCGGCGCGATGATCGCGCTCCACATACCGCCTGCGCCAAACAGACCCCAGAATACCGGTTCGTCAGAACGTTTTGGGTTTGGATTAATCATCCCGGACTCCTTACCAGAACAGGGCAACAAACAGTATGACTACGGTCACGACCGCAGTAACCACCCAGAGACCTTTAATGATCGGCTCTGGCCCCATTTTTTCATCTTTTACGATAATGTTGGCGGCTTTCGGCGCCAGCTCAAACCAGGTTTTGGTGTGCAGCAGCGCTGCCGCCAGGGCGATCAGGTTGAGGATCACCACCACCGGGTTTTGCAGGAAGCCTACGAAGCCTGCCCAGGATTCCACGCCATGCTTGAGCGCGAACAGACCGAAAATCAGCTCAATACTGAACCACACTGCCGGAACGGCGGTGCCTTCGCGCAGCATGTAAAAGCGATAAAACGGCAGTTTTTTCCACCAGGTGGACGTCATCGGCCGCACATAGGGTTTGCGTTTAGTCGTCATGTTGCACTCCTTAGCGTGGTTTCAGGGTGGCGATAAGAAAGTCTTTCGAGCTTTCCACTTTACCCTGCTGAATGGCCGCAGCCGGATCGACGTGTTTCGGGCAGACTTCAGAGCAATAGCCCACAAAAGTACAGCTCCATACGCCATTCTGACTGTTCAACTGCGCCATACGCTCCTTCTTACCGTGGTCGCGGCTGTCTTCGTTGTAACGATGCGCCAGCGTAATCGCCGCCGGACCGATGAACTCAGGGTTCAGGCCGAACTGCGGGCAGGCGGCATAGCACAGACCACAGTTGATGCAACCAGAGAACTGGTGATACTTCGCCATCTGTGCCGGGGTCTGGACGTTCGGTCCTTGATCCGTGGTGCGCGGATTGCCGATGATGTACGGCTTGATCGCCTCCAGACTTTCAATAAAGTGCGTCATGTCGACGACCAGATCGCGTTCGATCGGGAAGTTGCCCAGCGCTTCCACCTTGATGCCGTTGGTATAATCACGCAGGAAGGTTTTGCACGCCAGTTTCGGTACGTTGTTCACCATCATGCCGCAGGAACCGCAGATCGCCATACGGCAGGACCAGCGGTAGCTCAGGTCCGGCGCCAGGTTATCTTTGATATAGCCCAGCGCATCCAGCAGTGAGGTGGTTTCATCATAGGGCACTTCGTAGAAAGCACTGTGCGGCGCGGTGTCGGTTTCAGGGTTGTAGCGCACCACCTCAACTTTCAGGTTTTTCATCTCAGCCATTACGCCTTCTCCTTCTTATCGGCTGCTTCCGCTTCCGCACCGTAAACGCGTTTCGCAGGCGGCAGCGTGGTGATTTTCACGTCGCTATAATCAAGGCGAGTCGTGCCATCAGCATCGCGGAAGGCGAGAGTATGTTTGAGGAAGTTGACGTCGTCACGCTCGGTGCAGCCTTCATCCAGACGCTGGTGCGCGCCGCGTGATTCCTTACGTGCCAGCGCGGAGTGCGCCATACATTCTGCCACGTTCAGACCGTGACCCAGTTCGATCGTGTAAAGCAGGTCGGTGTTGAACACGCTGGAGTTGTCGTTAATGCGCACGCGTTTAAAGCGTTCCTGCAACTCGGCCAGCTTGTCCACGGTTTTCTGCATCAGTTCCGGCGTACGGTAGATGCCGCAACCTTCTTCCATAGACAGACCCATTTCGTCGCGGATCTTCGCCCAGTTTTCATTGCCTTCCTGGTTAACCAGGTCTTTCAGGCGCTTTTCAACGTCCGCAACCTGTGCGTTCAGCGCGGCGTCATTAGCGGTGTCTGCGGTCGACGCGCGCTCCATCGCCTGCTCGCCCGCCAGACGACCAAAGACCACCAGCTCGGCCAGCGAGTTAGAGCCCAGGCGGTTAGCGCCGTGCAGACCAACGGAAGAACATTCGCCGACGGCAAACAGACCTTTAATGCGGGTTTCGCAGTTCTGATCGGTTTCGATACCGCCCATGGTGTAGTGCGCGGTTGGACGAACCGGAATCGGCTCTTTCACTGGATCGACGCCCACGTAGGCTTTCGCCAGTTCGCAGATAAACGGCAGACGTTCGAGCAGTTTCTTCTCGCCCAGATGACGCAGGTCGAGGTGAACCACATCGCCGCGCGGGGTTGAAATGGTGTTGCCTTTACGCCATTCGTGCCAGAAGGCCTGAGAAACTTTGTCGCGCGGGCCCAGTTCCATGTATTTGTTTTTCGGCTCGCCCAGCGGGGTTTCCGGACCCATACCGTAGTCCTGCAGATAGCGGTAGCCGTTTTTGTTGACCAGGATACCGCCTTCACCACGGCAACCTTCGGTCATCAGAATACCGGAACCTGGCAGACCGGTCGGGTGATACTGAACGAATTCCATATCACGCAGCGGAACGCCGTGGCTCAGCGCCATGCCCATGCCGTCGCCGGTCACGATGCCGCCGTTGGTGTTGTAACGATACACACGGCCTGCGCCGCCGGTCGCCATCACCACCGCGTTCGCGCGGATCTGCACTAATGTGCCTTCCATCATGTTCATCGCGACCAGGCCGCGAGCGTGTCCCTCATCAACCAGGATATCCAGAACAAAATGTTCGTCAAAACGTTGGATTTGTGGGAACTGCAGGGAGGTCTGGAACAGGGTGTGCAGCATATGGAAGCCGGTTTTATCCGCGGCAAACCAGGTACGCTCGATTTTCATCCCGCCGAAGCGACGGACGTTGACGCTACCGTCCGGACGACGGCTCCATGGGCAGCCCCATTGCTCCAGTTGGGTCATTTCGGTCGGACAGTGATGGACAAAGTAGTCCACGACATCCTGTTCACACAGCCAGTCTCCGCCCGCTACGGTATCATGAAAATGATAGTCGAAGCTGTCATGATCCTGGGCGACTGCGGCTGAGCCCCCTTCGGCAGCAACGGTGTGGCTGCGCATGGGGTACACTTTTGAGATCAGTGCGATTTTTGCGTTAGGATTTGCCTGCGCGGCAGCAATTGCAGCACGTAATCCCGCGCCACCGGCGCCTATAATGGCAAGATCGGCTTGAAAGGTTTGCACGACATTCCTCCAGATTGTTGTAATTTCACGACCTCGTATTTTCAGATAAAGACCCTGAATCATACGGGACGTGAATGCGTTTCCACTGCTCCTTTATAGGTACAACAGTATAGTCATTGCGATGTGCACGAAATTTGACGTGTTCGATTTTTTTAGCGCGTCAGAGGGGGGAATTATCATTGAATTTGATTAATTTAATTACTAAACCATCGTTGTACGCTTTTTTAACCCGGTAGCCCCGCTTTATTATTCCTGCGCAAAATTTGTTTCATTGGCGCGTTACGAGTAGACTTCGTGCCCTTGTCTTAAACTGGAGAAAGAACCATGAGCGAAACGGCAACCTGGCAGCCGAGCGCGTCCATACCTAACCTGTTAAAACGCGCGGCAATTATGACGGAAATTCGTCGTTTTTTCGCCGATCGCGGCGTGCTGGAGGTAGAGACGCCCTGCATGAGCCAGGCGACGGTCACAGACATTCATCTGTTCCCGTTCGAGACGCGTTTCGTCGGCCCCGGTCACTCCCAGGGGATGAACCTCTATTTAATGACCAGTCCGGAATACCACATGAAACGTCTGCTGGTGGCAGGCTGTGGTCCGGTCTTCCAGCTTTGTCGTAGCTTCCGTAATGAAGAGATGGGGCGCCATCACAACCCGGAATTCACCATGCTGGAGTGGTACCGTCCCCATTACGACATGTACCGGCTGATGAACGAAGTGGACGATCTGCTGCAACAGGTGCTGGAATGCCCGGCGGCGGAGAGCCTTTCTTATCAGCAGGCATTCCTGCGTCATCTGGAGATCGATCCGCTCTCCGCGGATAAGACGCAACTGCGAGAAGTCGCAGCGAAGCTGGACCTGAGCAATATTGCCGATACCGAAGAGGATCGCGATACGCTGTTGCAACTGTTGTTCACAATGGGCGTCGAGCCGCACATCGGTAAGGAAAAGCCGACGTTTGTGTACCATTTTCCGGCAAGCCAGGCATCGCTGGCGCAAATCAGCACGGAAGATCACCGCGTGGCGGAACGCTTTGAGGTCTACTACAAAGGTATTGAACTGGCGAATGGTTTCCACGAACTGACGGACGCGCGCGAACAGCAGCAGCGTTTTGAACAGGATAACCGTAAGCGTGCCGCCCGTGGCTTACCACAGCAGCCGATCGACAATAACCTGCTCGACGCGCTCAAAGTTGGGATGCCGGACTGTTCCGGCGTCGCGTTGGGCGTGGATCGCCTGGTGATGCTGGCGCTGGGGGCAGAAAGCCTTGCAGAAGTGATTGCCTTTACCGTCGACCGCGCATAGTGTTCTCGTTTTCCCTACAAAATGGTGTTATGCGCGCCATTTTGTAGCACAAATTTTCAATTTCCCTCTAAAAGCCACATTTAAATGCTGGTCATTTGTTACCATTCAGGTATCAATCCTGTGTTGATTTCACTTGCCGCTCTCCGCAATAGAGAGCGGTGCGATTCAGTGAGCGCGGTTTACTCAACGCGCTCAGAGTGAGGGATGGTTTCATGAGCCAGACAATAAAAAAGATGAGCCTGACAGGTCTCATCCTGATGATTTTTACTTCCGTTTTTGGATTTGCAAATAGCCCTTCCGCTTTTTACTTAATGGGTTATAGCGCAATCCCATGGTATATATTTTCTGCATTATTATTCTTTATTCCATTTGCATTAATGATGGCTGAAATGGGTTCCGCTTACCGAAAAGAGGAGGGCGGAATCTATTCCTGGATGAATAACAGCGTTGGCCCACGCTATGCTTTTATTGGCACGTTCATGTGGTTTTCATCTTACGTCATCTGGATGGTGAGTACTGCGGCGAAGGTGTGGGTGCCATTTTCCACCTTTGTGTTTGGCGCGGATATGACCCAACACTGGCGCATCGGCGGGCTTGAACCCACGCAGGTCGTAGGGCTGCTTGCCGTGGCGTGGATGATTATGGTCACCGGCGTGGCCGCGCGGGGGATTAATAAAATTGCTCGCGTTACGGCGGTTGGCGGCATTGCGGTGATGTGCCTGAATGCGGTTCTGCTGCTGGTGAGCATCGCCATTCTGTTATTAAACGGCGGACATTTCGCCGAGGGGATTAATTTCACCGCCTCGCCGAACACGGGCTATCAGTCTGGCCTGGCAATGCTGTCATTTGTGGTGTTCGCGATATTTGCCTATGGCGGTATTGAAGCGGTCGGCGGGCTGGTGGATAAAACCGAAAAACCGGAAAAGAACTTTGCGAAAGGCATCGTATTTGCGGCGATGGTTATTTCCGTCGGCTATTCGCTGGCGATATTTTTATGGGGTGTTAGCACCAACTGGCAGCAGGTACTCAGTAATAGCGCCGTGAACCTCGGAAATATTACCTATATCCTGATGAAAAGCCTTGGGATGACGCTGGGCAATGCGTTACATCTGTCGCCGGAAGCAGCGATAACCCTGGGCGTCTGGTTTGCGCGCATTACCGGTCTGTCGATGTTCCTCGCCTACACCGGCGCGTTCTTCACGCTGAGTTATTCACCGCTGAAAGCGATCATCCAGGGAACGCCGAAAGCGTTATGGCCTGCGCCAATGACAAGACTCAACGCCGTCGGGATGCCGGCAACGGCGATGTGGATGCAGTGTCTGCTGGTGTGCCTGTTTATTCTGTTGGTCTCGTTTGGCGGCGACACCGCCTCGGCGTTTTATAACAAGCTGACGCTAATGGCGAATGTCTCAATGACCCTGCCGTACCTGTTCCTCGCGCTGGCGTTCCCGTTCTTTAAGGCGCGAACTGAGCTGGAAAGACCGTTTGTGATTTTCAAAACCAGAGCATCGACGCTGGCCGCGACGGGTGTGGTAGTGCTGGTGGTGACGTTTGCCAACGTTTTCACGATCGTCCAGCCAGTGATCGAGGCCGGAGACTGGAACAGCGCGCTGTGGATGACCGGCGGCCCGGTATTCTTTTCACTGCTGGCAATAACGATTTATCAGAACTATAGCCGCCGGATGGCAAATCAGCCGCAGTGGGCGTTGGAATAAACAGAACGGCTGTAGACCTGATGGCGGCTTCGCCTTATCAGGCCTACACCTGCTTTACAAACTTCCTGCCGGGCGGCTACCGCGTCCGGCTGAGGTTAACGTTCTGGCCGTTTTCTTGCCGTTAAGACTTTCCAGACGCATCTGGAACGGTGGGAACGGCATATCTATACCGTGCTCCTGGAAGCCCGCCAGAATCAACTGGTGGATTTCATGGCGTAGCGGCATTCGGTGGCCCATTTCCGCAGCATAGATGCGCAATTCAAAGATCTGAATCCCCTGTTGCAGGTCGACCAGAAAGACTTCCGGCGGCGGGTTATCAATCACCAGCGAACAACGCTCCGCCGCCGTGTAGAGGATCTGGGTGACCTCTTCGCTGTTAGCGTCAGAAGGGGCCGGAACGGTGAGCACCACGCGGGTTACCGAGTCGGACAGCGACCAGTTGATAAACTGCTCAGTAATAAACGCTTTGTTCGGCACGATTATCTCTTTACGATCCCAGTCGCTGATGGTGGTCGCGCGGGTGTTAATCTTCGTTACGCTGCCGGTCAGATCGCGGATCGTCACCGTATCGCCAATACGAATCGGCTTTTCAAACAGGATAATCAGACCCGAGATAAAGTTTGCGAAGATCTCCTGCAAACCAAAGCCAAGACCCACACCGAGCGCCGCGACCAGCCATTGCAGTTTTGACCATTCGATACCAATCATCGAGAAGCCGACCAGCCCGCCGATCAGCATCAGCAGGTATTTGGTTATGGTGGTAATGGCGTAGCCGGTGCCTGGCGTCAGATCGAGATGCTGTAACAGCGCCAGCTCCAGCAGTGCGGGAAGATTACGCACCAACTGCGTGGTGATGATAAATACCAGAATCGCAATCAGCACCGCGCCCAGCGTGATTGGCTCGAGGCTTTCGACGCCCTGCACCGTGGAGGTAACATCCCAGAGTGAGATATTTTCCAGGAAGCCGAACGCGGAATGGATCTCCGACCACAATACAATCACCGACAGCAGGGCGATCAGCATCAGGATAGAACGCACCAGACGTAATGACTGGGTACTGATGGCATCGAGATCGACTTCGCTTTCATCGATGTCAACGGTGCCTTCAAGGCTGGTGGAATGGGCCGGTTCTTCTTCGCCACGGGCACGCTGCGCCAGCATTTCCGCCCGACGGTGCTTCGCGCGGTCAAAGGCCAGCCTCCGCCGCTGGATCAGCATCCAGCGGCGAATGACGTGATAAATCACCAGCAGCAGGAACCAGATAGCGACGGAGGTTTCCAGCCGCGCCAGCAGCGCCTGTGCGGTGGCGAGATAGCCCACCGCCGCCGCCAGAATCGCCAGCAGCGGCGCGCCGATCATCATGTTCCACAGCATACTGTTGACCATATTGTCGCCGTTGCCTTCTTTATCGAGATAAAGCGGGATCCCGGCCTTTTTCAGACTCAACGTCACCAGCGCCAGCGCGCCGCAAATCAATATAAAGCACAGGCGCCCCAACGAGCCGGAAAATTCCCGGTCATTCAGGTTATCAAACATGATCAGCGCCATAATCAGCGGCACAATCAGACCGATACTCATCAGGTAATACCGCATCGCCCGCGTGACGCGCTGGCGTGGCCAGCCAAAGTGGGCGATAAACAGACCATTCGGGCGGGCAAAGGTCGCGCAGATCATCACGACCCACAGCAGCGGCACAGTCGCCGTGACGCCGTCGCCTATCGCGACCGCCAGCGGATACGGCCAGGCTTCGCGCAGACCGTAGCCTAGCGTCATCCACAGCACCGGCAACGGCGAGGCCACCAGGATCGACCAGAACACGGTGCGCAGCGTCAGCCAGAAGTGGTCCTGGGTCACTTTGCCGACTTTGGCGGCGGAACGTTCGAGAAAACGGGTAAAGTGGCGACGCGAATAAATGCTAAAGCCCACCAGAATCAGCGCGCCGAACAGCGGTAACAGCGTTTCCCGACTGGTTAACATCATCAGGCTGGCTTTGCCCAGTTGGCTGACGGTGTCGAGCGATATCAGACGGCGCAGATCCTGGACAATATCGATTGGCCAGGAGAACGACAGAGGGCGCACGTCGGAGGTCCAGAAAAGATAGCGGTGGGTCGCCTCGTTGACCTCTTTCAGGGCGTCTTCAAGCTGGCTATTGGACACCTTCAGCTTAGTCAGTTCGAGTATCAGCGTGTCGCCGCCCTGGAGCAGCGAATTCAGCAGCTCGCGCTGGGTTCGCAGTTGGGCTTCCAGAATGCGATTTTGTTCGGCGGTAAGCGGCTGTCCGTCTGCCTGATGCAGTTGGCGAAGCTGGGGCTGTTTATTGAGCTGATCTTCGTAGCGCAGACGCTGAACGCGCAGCTGCGCCATTTCGGTATCCAACTGCTGCGGCTTTGGCATCTCCGGCAGCCGCGCCACCTGCGCGCGCAGGGCTTCGCCCAGCAGGTTGGAAGAGCCGAGCCACTGCGACTGTTCCCGTAGCGTCGTCAACGCCTGGCGAACCTGTTGGGTCTGACTGGCGGCCTGACGCTGCTGAGAGGCGACCAGATCCATCCGCTGCGCCTGCTGGTTCAGCGCCGCAGACAGCTCACGGTTCACCTTAAATTGCGCAACGATATCCGGCGGCAGATCCGCGCTGTTTTCCGCCAGCAGTTCGGTGCTCTCCAGCGCGCGTTCTGCTTCACGCTGGCGCTGGCTGTTAAGTTGATTTCGTAATGCCTGCAGATAAGCATCAAGCTGCTGGCTCTGCTTTTGCGCCAGTTCCGCGCGCAACCGCGCCAGCTCCTGACGATTATTGGCGGAAAGCTGCGCCAGCTCCAGTTCGTCGACCAGCGCCTTCAGCCGCGCTGAGTCGGCCTGCATACTGTAATTTTGCGCCTGGCTGACGGGCGTATTACCCGTTGCTGTGCCAATGCGGCGTTCGATCTCGTTAAGCTGGCGGCGGGCATCGGTTTGCTGCTGCGGAAGCTGGCTCAATGAGTCAGCGATTTCGCGCGCGCGTTCCTGTTCCTGCTGGGCCTGGCGGCTTTTCTCCAGCAACTGGCTGCTGACCTGGAGGATCTCCTGGTTTAGCGCATCGGTGGACAAGCCAGGCGGAACGGTGCGGGGTTCATCGCGCAGGTTGGTGAGTTGTGCCCGCAGCGAGGCGGACATTTTGGGGAAATTATCAATGACTTGTTGATACTGCTGAGCGCGCTCGAGGGAGCCTTTACGCTCCTCAAGCGCATTCAACGCCGCCTGCAGCGCCTCAACGGCTTCCGGTTGGGCGGGTTTTGCCGCTTTCGCCTGCTCCAGTTCCTGGGCAATGTGTTTGGCGTCGGGGGCTGTCGCGGCGTATGCCCCCAGGCTGAGGCACCAGGCCATCAGAAATGTGATTATCAGGCGCACAGCAGCGTTTCCTCTCCACGCCATCATTCAGGTTGCGTCAATGCTCCTGAATGATGGGGTGTCTGTTTCAGGTTTCGTCTTTTTTGTCGTCTACCAGCGGGCTGGCATCATGTTCGGCTTTGATTTCTTCTTCCGGCAGTGGGGCAGGTTCAGCATCCACGGGCGCCACGAACGTCTCGGTTGAGATCGCCAGCGGCTGACCAATTTTAGTCACTGACAGGCTTTCCAGCGATTCAACCAGATTCACTTTACCTGGCGCAAACAGGTTGATGACGGTGGAGCCGAGCTTGAAGCGGCCCATCTCCTGGCCTTTCAGCAATGCCACGGAACCTTCGCTCTCTCCGGCAGGCCAGGTCCAGCGTTTAATCACGCCTTCACGCGGCGGAGTGATCGTTCCGGCCCAGACGGTTTCGATGCTGCCGACGATCGTAGCCCCCACCAGAATTTGCGCCATTGGACCAAATTCGGTGTCGAACAGGCAGATAACACGTTCATTTCGGGCGAACAGATTCGGCACGTTTTGCGCGGTCAGGTGGTTTACCGAGAACAGATCGCCCGGCACGTAGATCATCTCGCGCAGGATCCCGTTACAGGGCATGTGCACACGGTGGTAATCGCGCGGCGACAGGTAGGTGGTGACAAACGAACCGTTGCGGAACAGATCCGCCATCAGATAGTTGCCCGCCAGTAAGGCTTCCAGGCTGTAGTTATGGCCTTTGGCCTGCAGGATTTTATCTTCTTCAATCTTGCCTAACTGGCTGATCACCCCGTCTGCTGGCATGACCAGCACGTTCGGGTCAGTATTCAGCGGACGCACCTCGTCCCGCAGCGGACGCACGAAGAAATCATTAAAGGTGCGATAGCTTGCGGTATCCGGCTTCTGCGCCTCTTTCATATCGACCTTGTAGACCTTTACGAACAGATCGATAGCCAGCTTCGTCAGCCATCCCGCTCGTTTGCTCGCGCCCCAGCCCGCCAGGCGAGTGAGCCATAGTTTCGGCAGAATGTATTGTAGCGAAAGTTTAAATGAGTTTAGCAAGGTAGCCTCCAGGCTATTGTTTTACCTGAACCGGCATTCACGCCAGTATCCTGAAAAAAGGGGACGATTCTAACGACGCTTAGGGTATCTGTCAGTCGTCCGTATCAGAAAAGTTTTTACGCGTTTTTACCTGCGCCATGCTTTCAAGAATGCGGTGATAGTTCTCGAAACGGGTTTCCGCAATCTTACCGTCCTCTACTGCTTCACGGATGGCGCAACCGGGGTCGCTATCATGCTTACAGTCGCGGTATTTGCATAATCCCAGGAAGTCGTGAAATTCGACAAAACCGTTGAAAATTTGTTCCGGCTCCAGGTGCCACAAACCAAATTCCCGTACGCCAGGGGAGTCAATGACATCGCCGCCGTGTGGGAAGTGATACAGGCGCGCCGCCGTGGTGGTGTGCTGCCCAAGCCCCGAGTTGTCGGAAACATCGTTTGTAAGGATCTCTTCCTGCAGGCCCAGCAGCGCATTCAGCAGACTGGATTTACCGACGCCGGACTGCCCGGCAAATATACTAACTCGCCCGGTCAGCGCATCCTCCAACGGCTTCAGGCCATCCTGAGTATGACTGGAAACCATCAGTACGCGATAACCGATGTTGCGATAGATATCCATCTGCTCGTTCACAAACGCCATGCCGTCGTCATCCAGCAGATCGATCTTATTGAGCACGATAATGGGTTCAACCTGAAGCGTCTCGCACGCCACGAGATAACGGTCGATAATATTCAGCGACAGCTCCGGTAATATGGCAGAAACAATGACGATTTGGTCAATGTTGGCGGCAATCGGTTTGACGCCATCGTAAAAATCCGGGCGCGTGAGCACCGAGGTGCGTTCATGTACCGCTTCCACGATACCTTTCACATTGACGCCTTCGGCGGCGGCTTTACCCGGACGCCAGACCACGCGGTCGCCAGTGACCAGCGAGCGGATTGTACGGCGAATATTGCAGCGGTGAATTTCACCGTCGGCGGATTCGACGTCGGCATGCATGCCGAAGCGGCTAATGACAATACCTTCAGCGGTCTCGCCGAACAGGTTGTCATCGTAGTCTGGCTTCTCCTTAGACGTTTTGAGACGACGCTGGTGATTAGCGTTCACACGGCGCTGCTGGCCTTTGGAGAGTTTATTTTTACTCAATCGTACTGACTCCTGGTCGCCCATGATGGGCAAAACATTTATGATACACGCAATTCTAAATGAATATAGTCACACGAAAACGTGACCACTGAAGGGTGGAAAATAGCATGAGTGCCAATGAAAACAACCTGATTTGGATTGATCTTGAGATGACCGGTCTGGATCCCGAGCGCGATCGCATAATAGAAATCGCCACGCTGGTCACCGACGCAAATCTTACGATTCTGGCCGAAGGGCCGACCATCGCGGTGCATCAGTCTGATGAACAACTGGCGCTGATGGACGACTGGAACGTGCGCACACATACCGCCAGCGGGTTGGTGGAGCGGGTGAAGGCGAGCACGATGGGCGATCGCGAAGCGGAACTGGCGACCCTTGAATTTCTGAAAGAGTGGGTTCCACAGGGCAAATCGCCAATCTGCGGGAACAGTATCGGACAAGACCGCCGGTTTTTGTTTAAGTATATGCCGGAGCTGGAAGCGTATTTCCACTACCGTTATCTAGACGTGAGCACGCTTAAAGAGCTGGCGCGTCGCTGGAAGCCGGAAATTCTTGAGGGTTTTACCAAGCAGGGCACGCATCAGGCGATGGACGATATCCGCGAGTCGGTGGCGGAACTGGCTTACTATCGCGAGCATTTTATTCAGCTTTAACCGCCTGCTGTGCCGGGTGTGGCGACGCCGTGCCCGGCCTGATCGCTGGTCGTCTCACTTGCACAGGGGGATGATTGCCGCTAAATTATACGCTTTGCTGATAAAATCAGCACTCAAACGAATTTCATAAAAAATTGCGTTTGAAGGGGTTGCAGGAGAAAGGATTTCTCGTATAATGCGCCTCCCGTAACGACGCAGAAATGCGAATTACGACAGCAACAAACGGCAGTAAATTAATCGCAGGATTTCGATTTTTCGGAAGACGAAGATTAAGCGGGAATAGCTCAGTTGGTAGAGCACGACCTTGCCAAGGTCGGGGTCGCGAGTTCGAGTCTCGTTTCCCGCTCCAAAATTTGAAAGTGCCTTAACGCACAGACCACCCAAGCGGGAATAGCTCAGTTGGTAGAGCACGACCTTGCCAAGGTCGGGGTCGCGAGTTCGAGTCTCGTTTCCCGCTCCAAAATTTGAAAGTGCCTCAACGCACAGACCACCCAAGCGGGAATAGCTCAGTTGGTAGAGCACGACCTTGCCAAGGTCGGGGTCGCGAGTTCGAGTCTCGTTTCCCGCTCCAAATTCTTATCTCTACACCTATCCACAGTGAACGGCTGCTCGTGGTGCGTCTCTTTTCGTTCCTGATATATTCTTGTAAACAGAGTTATCCACAGACTGCGTATTTGTCTTCTGCGTTTAAAACGCTTCGCAGAGTGAATGATATTTTTATATCCCGCTGAAATATAAGAAATAAATAACATCTTAAATTGTTAAGCGGATCGCTTGACGATTTTTTCGTGCTTGAATAGCAATGTGTTTTTAATTTTATGCACAGGCTGTGGACGACTTATGCGTCCCGTGGAAGCCCTTTTTCAATGGCTCTGACCAGACGTTTCTGCTGCGGGAGTTGCACCTCGACTGCACTGGCATTTCGCTTTGCGATTTGCTGCGCGATCGCCCACTGGATGTGTTCATCGAGAAGTGGGTGCTCACCCCGGCGGTTTTCCAGCGCACAGAGCACGTCTTCACGCCAGGGCGCGTTGCCAAGGGCGACCGCGATATTCCGTAACCAGCGCAGGTGACCAATGCGCCGGATAGCTGAACCTTCGGTGATTTTCAAAAAGCGAGCTTCGTCCCAACTGAAGAGTTCAATTAGCGCCGGCGCGTGCAGTTGTTGGCGTGGGCTGAAATCCGCTTCGTCCGTTAAGTGTGAATATCGGTTCCACGGACAGATGAGCTGACAGTCGTCGCAGCCGTAAATCCGGTTGCCCATTAAGGGACGCAAGTCTTCGGGAATGGCGCCTTCGAGTTCAATTGTAAGGTAAGAAATACAGCGGCGGGCATCTACCGTATAAGGGGCGACAATCGCGCCAGTTGGGCAGGTTGTCATGCAGGCGACGCACTTTCCGCATCCGTCTTCAACGGCGTGGTCCACGGGCAGCGGGAGATCGATTAACAATTCACCCAGAAAGAAAAACGACCCCGCTTCCCGGTTGAGGATAAGTGAGTGCTTACCTGTCCACCCCAGACCCGCTTTTTCCGCCAACGGTCGCTCCAGAATGGGCGCAGAGTCGACAAAAGGTCTAAAATTCAGCGAGACACAATGCTGCTGAATCCTCTCACCCAGTTTTTTTAGTCGGTTACGCAATAGCTTATGGTAGTCGCGCCCCAGCGCGTAGCGGCTAACGTAACCCAGGTCAGGATTTTTCAGCGTGCTGGCAAACGCAGCCCTGGCGGGAAGATAGTTCATACGCACGCTAATAACGCGCAGCGTACCAGGCAACAGCTCATGAGGGCGCGCGCGCATCATGCCGTGGCGCGCCATCCAGTCCATCTCGCCGTGGTACTGTTTGTCCAGCCATGCCTGCAGTTTGGGTTCGGCTTCGCTGAGGTCAGTATCGGTAATACCTACCTGCTGAAAGCCCAGTTCCAGCCCCCACTGCTTAATTTTTTGCGCTAACTGATTGAGATCGAGGGGCTCTGACATGACGGACCATACCATAAAGAAAAACCCCGTAAGTATACCACACTCCCTCTGGCCCGCCGACGACATCAAAGGACTGGAGCAAGAGGCTGCTGATACGCTTGGGTTGACGTTGTTTGAACTGATGTTGCGTGCCGGAGAAGCGGCGTTTGACGTCGCGCGTGAAAGCTGGCCTTATGCCCGCCACTGGTTGGTGCTGTGCGGTCACGGGAATAACGGCGGCGACGGGTATGTGGTGGCGAGGCTGGCGAAAGCGGCGGGCATTAACGTCACGTTGCTGGCTCAGGAGAGCGAAAAGCCGCTGCCGGAAGAGGCCGAACAGGCACGGGAAGCCTGGCTGAACGCGGGGGGAATTATTCATGCGCCGGAGATTATCTGGCCGGAAAAAGTGGACCTCATTGTTGATGCTTTGCTCGGCACCGGGTTAACCCAGGCGCCCCGTGAACCGATCGCCGCACTCATTGCACAGGCCAACGCCCATCCCGCGCCGGTTTTGGCGGTTGATATCCCGTCCGGGCTGCTGGCGCAAACGGGCGCAACGCCGGGCGCGGTAATCGATGCCGATCGCACCGTCACCTTTATCGCGCTGAAGCCGGGCTTGTTGACCGGAAAGGCCCGCGATGTGGTGGGCGAACTGCATTTTAACGCGCTGGGTCTGGAAGAGTGGTTAGCAGGTCAGGCGTCGCCGATCCGGCGCGTTGACGCTTCGCTGCTCGCGCAATGGCTGGCGCCGCGTCGTCCTACCTCTCATAAGGGCGATCATGGTCGCCTGGCGATCGTTGGCGGCGATCATGGCACTGCGGGCGCCATTCGCATGGCCGGAGAAGCGGCGTTGCGTACCGGCGCTGGTCTAGTGCGGGTGCTGACCCGCAGGGAGAATATCGCGCCGTTGTTGACGGCTCGCCCGGAATTAATGGTTTATGAGCTCACGCCGCAGACGCTGGATGAGAGCCTCGAATGGGCGGATGTCGTGGTGATTGGCCCTGGGCTCGGTCAGGCGGAATGGGGCAAAAAAGCGCTGCAGAAGGTCGAGAATTTTCGCAAACCAATGCTCTGGGATGCCGATGCGCTGAACCTGCTGGCAATCAACCCCGATAAACGTCACAATCGCGTCATCACGCCGCATCCGGGAGAAGCCGCGCGGTTACTGGGTTGTTCTGTCGCAGAAATTGAAAGCGATCGCTTACTTTCTGCACAGCGTCTGGTAAAACGTTATGGAGGCGTTGCGGTGTTGAAAGGCGCGGGAACGGTGGTTGCCGCGGAGCCGAATGCGTTGGGAATAATTGATGCCGGAAATGCAGGAATGGCCAGCGGCGGTATGGGGGATGTGCTCTCCGGGATCATTGCCGCATTGCTTGGACAGAAGCTTACCCCGTATGATGCAGCCTGTGCGGGCTGTGTTGCCCACGGCGCGGCGGCAGATGTTCTGGCAGCACGTTTTGGCATGCGCGGCATGCTGGCAACCGATCTTTTTTCCACGCTACAGCGTATTGTTAACCCAGATGTGATTGACGTTTATCATGATGAATCGAGTAATTCCGCTACCTGACGAACAGGCCACGTTAGACCTGGGGCTGCGGGTCGCCCACGCCTGCGACGGCGCGACCGTTATCTATTTGTTCGGGGATTTAGGCGCGGGTAAAACCACCTTTAGCCGCGGGTTCCTGCAGGCGTTAGGCCATGCCGGTAATGTAAAAAGCCCAACGTATACGCTGGTCGAACCCTATGCGCTCGATAACCTGATGGTTTATCACTTCGATCTGTATCGCCTCGCCGATCCGGAAGAACTGGAATTTATGGGGATCCGGGATTATTTTGCCAACGACGCCATTTGTCTGGTGGAGTGGCCGCAGCAGGGGAAAGGTGTATTGCCGGACCCGGATATTGAAATCCATTTAGAGTATAAGGCGCAAGGCCGTGAGGCGCGAATCAGCGCCGTTTCCTCCTCCGGGGAAGCGCTGATTGCGCGTTTAGCCGGTTAACCTTAAAGGTGGCGGGATGATGTATCGCATCAGAAAGTGGCTGGCGGCAACGCTGGTGTTACTGTGCGCGCAGGCTGGCGCGGCCAGTTTGTCCGATATTCAGGTTTCAAACGGTGAACAGCAGGCGCGGATTACGCTGAGCTTTATCGGCGATCCGGATTACGCCTTTTCGCAGCAGGGTAAACGTACCGTTGCGCTGGATATTAAGCAAACCGGCGTGATTCAAGGGCTGCCGCTGCAGTTTAGCGGCAATAACCTGGTGAAAACGATACGTTCCGGCACGCCGCAGGATCCGCAGTCGCTGCGGCTGGTGGTCGATCTCACGGAAAACGGCAAGACTGAAGCGGTAAAACGGCAGAATGGCGGCAATTACACCGTCGTCTTTACGATCAACGCCGATGCGCCGCCGCCTCCGCCAGTGGTCGCAAAGCGGGTTGAACCGCCCGTGGTGACGCCACGTCCGAGCGAACCGGCGCGAAACCCGTTTAAATCCAGCAATGAGCGTACTACGGCCGTCACCAGCAGTCATACCATCACGCGCCCCGCCGCGCGTACGACGACCAGTAACGGCGACAAGGTGGTCATTGCCATCGACGCCGGGCACGGTGGGCAGGATCCAGGGGCGATTGGCCCCGGCGGCACGCGGGAGAAAAACGTGACCATCGCGGTGGCCCGCAAGCTGCGCACGCTACTGAATAACGATCCTATGTTTAAAGGCGTTCTCACCCGCGACGGCGACTATTTCATCTCGGTAATGGGCCGCTCCGATGTGGCGCGTAAGCAGAACGCCAATTTCCTGGTGTCGATTCACGCCGATGCCGCGCCAAACCGTAACGCCACCGGCGCGTCGGTGTGGGTGCTGTCTAACCGTCGCGCCAATAGCGAAATGGCGAACTGGCTGGAAGAGCATGAAAAACAATCCGAGCTGCTCGGCGGCGCGGGCGACGTACTGGCGAACAGTCAGTCCGACCCTTACTTAAGCCAGGCGGTTCTGGATTTGCAGTTCGGCCATTCCCAGCGCGTAGGGTATGATGTGGCAACCAATATGTTAGGCCAGCTCGAACGTATCGGGTCATTGCATAAGCGGCGTCCGGAGCATGCCAGCCTGGGGGTGCTACGATCGCCTGATATTCCGTCGGTGCTGGTTGAAACCGGATTTATCAGTAACCACAGCGAAGAACGGCTGCTCGCCAGCGATGCGTACCAACAGCAACTGGCCGAAGCGATTTACAAAGGACTGCGGAGCTACTTCCAGGCGCATCCCCTGCAGTCAGGTCCACAAGGGACACAAACCGCGAGCGCCGTTACGCCTGGCGAGTCGTTGATTAACTAAGGAATTGTCATGCCGATTCAGGTGCTACCGCCACAACTGGCGAACCAGATTGCCGCAGGCGAGGTGGTGGAAAGACCTGCGTCGGTGGTCAAAGAACTGGTGGAAAACAGCCTTGACGCGGGCGCAACGCGTATCGATATTGATATCGAACGCGGCGGCGCGAAGCTTATCCGTATTCGCGACAACGGCTGCGGCATCAGGAAAGACGAGCTGGCGCTGGCGCTGGCCCGTCACGCCACCAGTAAAATCGCCTCGCTCGACGATCTGGAAGCGATTATCAGCCTTGGTTTTCGTGGCGAAGCGCTGGCCAGCATCAGCTCAGTCTCCCGCCTGACGCTGACCTCCCGCACCGCCGATCAGCAGGAAGCCTGGCAAGCCTATGCTGAAGGGCGTGATATGGATGTGACGGTTAAACCCGCCGCGCATCCCGTAGGCACCACGCTGGAAGTGCTGGACCTGTTCTATAACACGCCCGCCCGTCGCAAGTTTATGCGCACCGAAAAAACCGAGTTTAATCATATTGATGAGATCATTCGCCGTATTGCGTTGGCGCGTTTTGACGTAACCATCAATTTGTCGCACAACGGTAAAATGGTGCGCCAGTATCGCGCGGTGGCGAAAGACGGGCCGCAAGAGCGCCGTCTTGGCGCGATTTGCGGCGCGCCATTCCTTGAACAGGCGTTGACTATCGAGTGGCAGCATGGCGATCTCACCCTGCGCGGCTGGGTTGCCGATCCCCATCACACCACCACGGCGCTGGCAGAAATTCAGTACTGTTACGTGAATGGTCGTATGATGCGCGACCGGCTGATAAATCACGCTATTCGTCAGGCTTGTGAAGATAAGCTTGGCGCCGATCAGCAGCCGGCTTTCGTGCTTTATCTGGAAATAGACCCGCACCAGGTCGATGTGAACGTGCATCCAGCCAAGCATGAAGTCCGTTTTCATCAGTCGCGCCTGGTACATGATTTTATCTACCAGGGCGTGCTGAGCGTGCTGCAACAGCAGCTTGAGTCGCCGCTGCCGCTGGAGGGGGATGATGCTCCTGCGCCAAGACACGTGCCGGAAAACCGCGTGGCGGCAGGGCGTAACCATTTTGCCGAGCCTCCGCAGGCGCGCGAAACGACAGCGCCGCGTTATTTTTCTCCTGTTTCGCCTGCGAGCGGCGGCGCGCGTCCGACGCAGGCCGGTTGGCCCCATGCTCAGCCGGGCTACCAGAAGCAACAAGGAGAGGTCTATCGCCAGCTCCTAAAGACGCCTGAACCGGTTCCCGCAGGCAAAACGCGCGCGCCGGAAACGGCGGTTTCCGCGTTATCCGGACACAGCCAGAGCTTTGGACGCGTGTTGACAATCGTTGGTCACGACTGCGCGTTGCTTGAGCGTGATGGGCAAATTCACCTGCTGGCGCTGCCGGTGGCGGAGCGTTGGCTACGTCAGGCGCAGCTGACGCCGGGCGAGGGAGAGGTTTGCGCGCAACCGCTGCTCATCCCGCTGCGCCTGAAGGTGACCGCTGAAGAAAAAGCGGCGCTGACAAACGCGCAAAACGCGCTGGCGAAATTGGGGATCGAATTTCAGTCAGATGCCCAGCATGTGACCGTTCGGGCGGTGCCTTTACCCTTACGCCAACAAAATTTACAAATCTTGATTCCTGAACTGATAGGCTACCTGACGCAGCAGTCAGCGCTCGAACCTGACAATATGGCGCAGTGGATTGCACGCAATTTAATGAGCGAACACGCGCAGTGGACCATGGCCCAGGCCATTACGCTGCTGGCTGACGTGGAGCGGCTTTGTCCGCAGCTTGTGAAGGCGCCGCCGGGTGGTCTGTTACAACCTGTTGATTTACATACGGCGATGAATGCCCTGAAACATGAGTGATACCCCTAAGGCGAGCCTGCCAAAGGCAATTTTTTTGATGGGGCCGACGGCCTCGGGCAAAACGGCGTTAGCGATTGAACTGCGTAAAGTTTTGCCAATAGAGTTGATTAGCGTTGACTCCGCCCTTATCTACAAGGGGATGGATATCGGTACGGCGAAGCCGGACGCGAAAGAGTTACAGGCGGCGCCGCACCGATTGTTAGACATTCTCGATCCGTTGCAGGCATATTCAGCCGCAGATTTCCGCCGCGATGCGCTGGCGGAGATGGCAGATATCACCGCAGCCGGACGAATTCCGCTGCTGGTGGGCGGAACAATGCTGTATTTCAAGGCGTTGCTGGAAGGGCTTTCGCCGCTGCCGTCGGCGGACCCGGAGGTCAGGGCCAGAATAGAGCAGCAGGCGGTAGAGCAGGGATGGGATGCGATGCATCAGCAGCTTCAGGCGATTGATCCTGTCGCCGCTGCGCGTATTCATCCGAATGATCCGCAAAGGCTTTCCCGGGCACTGGAAGTTTTTTTCATTTCGGGTAAAACTTTAACGGAACTGACGCAAACGTCAGGTGATGCTTTACCGTACCAGGTGTATCAGTTCGCCATCGCCCCGGCGAGTCGTGAATTGCTGCATCAACGCATCGAGCAGCGTTTTCATCAGATGTTGGCTTCAGGTTTTGAAGCAGAAGTCCGGGCGCTATTTGCCCGTGGAGATTTGCATACGGATTTGCCTTCCATTCGTTGTGTGGGATATCGCCAGATGTGGTCGTACCTTGAAGGCGAAATTTCATACGATGAAATGGTTTATAGAGGTGTTTGCGCCACGAGACAGTTGGCGAAGCGTCAAATGACCTGGTTGCGCGGCTGGGATGGGGTGCGCTGGCTTGACAGTGAAAAACCTGAACAGGCGCTCAACGAAGTATTACAGGTTGTTGGTGCTATCGCGAACTGAATGTGTACAATTGAGACGTATCGTGCGCAATTTTTCAGAACCAAAAGGTTCAAAGTACAAAGCATATAAGGAAAAGAGAGAATGGCTAAGGGGCAATCTTTACAAGATCCGTTCCTGAACGCACTGCGTCGGGAACGTGTTCCAGTTTCTATTTATTTGGTGAATGGTATTAAACTGCAAGGTCAAATCGAGTCTTTTGATCAATTCGTGATCCTGTTGAAAAACACGGTCAGCCAGATGGTTTATAAGCACGCGATTTCTACTGTTGTCCCGTCTCGTCCGGTTTCTCATCACAGCAACAATACCGGTGGCGGTACCAGCAGCAACTATCATCACGGTAGCAACGCGCAGGGTTCTTCTGCGCCGCAGGACAGCGAAGAAACTGAATAACGTTTCTGGCTGTTTTACACACGGGGAGCCAGGTTATCTGCGTTCCCCGCTGATTTATATCGAGGGGTTGACGCTTGTTTGACCGTTATGACGCCGGTGAGCAGGCGGTACTGGTACACATCTATTTTTCGCAAGACAAAGATATGGAAGACCTCCAGGAGTTTGAATCTCTGGTGTCTTCCGCCGGTGTCGAAGCAATGCAGGTGATTACCGGTAGCCGTAAAGCACCGCACCCGAAGTACTTTGTAGGTGAAGGTAAGGCTGTTGAGATTGCGGAAGCCGTAAAAGCGACTGGCGCTGCCGTCGTGCTATTTGACCATGCATTAAGCCCGGCCCAGGAGCGTAACCTGGAACGTTTGTGCGAGTGTCGTGTTATCGACCGTACCGGTCTTATCTTGGATATTTTTGCTCAACGTGCGCGTACCCATGAGGGGAAACTGCAGGTTGAGCTGGCGCAGCTGCGCCATCTGGCTACGCGCCTTGTCCGTGGCTGGACCCACCTTGAAAGACAGAAAGGCGGGATTGGTTTGCGCGGTCCGGGTGAAACCCAGCTCGAAACCGACCGCCGTTTATTGCGTAATCGTATTTTGCAGATCCAGTCGCGCCTGGAAAAAGTTGAAAAGCAACGTGAGCAGGGGCGACAGTCGCGCATTAAAGCGGATGTCCCGACCGTCTCGCTGGTGGGATATACCAACGCCGGAAAATCCACCCTTTTCAACCAAATTACAGAAGCCCGGGTCTATGCGGCAGACCAACTGTTCGCAACCCTGGACCCCACGTTGCGCCGTATTGACGTCGCGGACGTAGGTGAAACCGTGCTGGCGGATACCGTAGGGTTTATCCGCCATCTTCCGCATGACCTGGTGGCGGCGTTCAAAGCCACCCTCCAGGAAACGCGTCAGGCCACGCTGTTGCTGCACGTTGTAGATGCTGCTGATGTGCGTGTGCAGGAGAACATCGACGCAGTGGATACGGTTCTCGAGGAGATCGATGCTCACGAGATCCCAACCCTGATGGTGATGAATAAAATCGATATGCTGGACGACTTCGAGCCGCGTATCGACAGGGACGAAGAGAACAAACCGATTCGTGTCTGGCTTTCCGCGCAGACAGGGATCGGAATACCACAGCTTTTTCAGGCTTTGACGGAACGGCTTTCCGGCGAGGTAGCGCAACATACGCTGCGTTTGCCGCCGCAGGAAGGGCGTCTGAGAAGTCGTTTTTATCAGCTTCAGGCAATAGAAAAAGAGTGGATGGAGGATGACGGCAGCATGAGCTTGCAGGTTCGCCTGCCGATCGTGGACTGGCGTCGCCTCTGTAAACAAGAACCTTCCCTGGCCGACTACGTTGTCTGACCGGGAGGAAAGGGCCTGAGGATTTTTGCCCAATACTCTGAGCATTTCGGGTTATACGACAAGCCACCTGGTGCGACGTTGTCATCACCTGGAACACAGTGGGTATATCACCGCATAACAAATATGGAGCACAAACATGGCGTGGAATCAGCCCGGTAATAACGGACAAGACCGCGACCCGTGGGGAAGCAGCAAACCAGGCGGCAACTCTGAGGGAAATGGAAACAAAGGTGGTCGCGAGCAGGGGCCACCTGATCTTGATGATATCTTCCGTAAGCTGAGCAAAAAGCTCGGTGGACTGGGTGGCGGTAAAGGTACCGGCTCCGGCGGCGGAAGCTCATCGCAAGGCCCGCGCCCGCATCTGGGCGGACGTGTCGTCACCATCGCGGCGGCAGCTATCGTCATTATCTGGGCGGCAAGCGGTTTCTACACCATTAAAGAAGCTGAACGCGGCGTTGTTACGCGCTTCGGTAAATTCAGTCATCTGGTTGAGCCGGGTCTGAACTGGAAACCGACGTTTATCGATGAGGTGACGCCGGTGAACGTGGAAGCGGTTCGCGAACTGGCGGCGTCCGGTGTGATGCTGACCTCTGACGAAAACGTCGTGCGCGTCGAGATGAACGTTCAGTACCGCATCACCGATCCGCAAAAATACCTGTTTAGCGTGACCAGCGCCGACGACAGTCTGCGTCAGGCGACCGACAGCGCCCTGCGCGGCGTTATCGGTAAATACACCATGGACCGTATTCTGACCGAAGGGCGTACCGTTATTCGTAGCGACACCCAGCGTGAACTGGAAGAGACGATCCGTCCGTACAACATGGGGATTACCCTGCTGGACGTCAACTTCCAGGCTGCTCGTCCGCCGGAAGAGGTGAAAGCCGCGTTTGATGACGCCATTGCCGCACGTGAAAACGAACAGCAATACATCCGTGAAGCGGAAGCGTACACCAACGAAGTTCAGCCGCGTGCGAACGGTCAGGCACAGCGTATTCTTGAAGAAGCGCGCGCTTACAAAACGCAAACCATTCTGGAAGCCCAGGGTGAAGTGGCGCGCTTCGCGAAAATCCTGCCGGAATATAAAGCCGCCCCTGAGATCACTCGCGAGCGTCTGTATATCGAGACGATGGAAAAAGTGTTGAGCCATACCCGTAAAGTGCTGGTCAACGACAAGGGCGGTAACCTGATGGTACTGCCGTTGGATCAGATGCTGAAAGGCGGCAACGCGCCGGCAACAAAACGCGACAGCGGTTCCGACCTGCTGCGCTTGCCGACTACGTCATCTTCCAGCAGTAGCGGAGCAAGCAACACCTCGTCCACCAGTCAGGGCGATATTATGGACCAACGCCGCGCTAACGCGCAGCGTAACGACTACCAGCGTCAGGGGGAATAACGATGCGTAAGTCAGTTATTGCGATTGTCATCATCGTGCTGGTAGTGCTCTATACCTCAGTCTTTGTAGTGAAAGAAGGCGAGCGTGGCATTAAGTTCCAGTTCAGCAGCGTCGTGCGTGATGACGATAAGAAACCGTTGATCTATGAACCGGGGCTGCACTTCAAGGTGCCGTTTATTCAGTCGGTGAAAATGCTGGATGCGCGTATCCAGACGATGGATAACCAGGCCGATCGTTTCGTCACGAAAGAGAAAAAAGACCTGATCGTCGACTCATACATCAAATGGCGTATCAGCGACTTCAGCCGTTACTTCCTGGCAACGGGCGGCGGCGATGTGTCGCAGGCGGAAGTGCTGTTGAAACGTAAGTTCTCTGACCGTCTGCGTTCTGAGATTGGTCGTCTGGATGTGAAAGACATCGTGACCGATTCCCGTGGTCGTCTGACTCTGGAAGTCCGTGACGCGCTGAACTCCGGTTCTGCGGGAACGGAAGACGAAGTGGCGACGCCAGCGGCGGATAACGCCATTGCTGAAGCCGCAGAGCGCGTTCAGGCTGAAACCAACGGCAATGTGCCGGTGATCAACCCGAACAGTATGGCTGCGTTAGGTATCGAAGTGGTGGACGTGCGTATCAAGCAGATCAACCTGCCGACCGAAGTGTCCGAAGCGATCTACAACCGTATGCGCGCTGAGCGTGAAGCGGTCGCCCGTCGTCATCGTTCACAGGGTCAGGAAGAAGCGGAAAAATTGCGCGCGGCTGCCGACTACGAAGTGACCAAAACGCTGGCGGAAGCTGAGCGTCAGGGGCGTATCCTGCGCGGTGAAGGCGACGCCGAAGCGGCGAAATTGTTTGCCGACGCGTTCAGCCAGGATCCTGACTTCTATGCCTTTATTCGTAGCCTGCGCGCTTACGAGAAGAGCTTCGAAGGAAATCAGGACGTCATGGTCATGAGCCCGGACAGCGATTTCTTCCGCTACATGAAGACACCGAATACCGCAACGCGATAAACTCAACGCGTTTGAGTTTTCAAACCACCGCTCTCTCCGGAAGCGGTGGTTTTCTTTTATAAGGAGCAGAAATGAACGAAACAATCTGGCTGGCGCTTGCCCTGGTGTTGGTGCTGGAAGGTTTAGGCCCGATGCTCTATCCGCGCGCGTGGAAGAAGATGATTTCCGCAATGACGCAACTGCCGGAAAATACGTTACGTCGTTTTGGCGGCGGACTTGTGGTTGCGGGCGTTGTGGTCTACTACATGTTGAGGAAAACGATTGGCTGATCAAAAAAGCGGCGAATTTAGCTGATTTTTGCATGCAAAAAGTGCTGTATATCTGAAAAAGCGATGGTAGAATCCATTTTTAAGCAAACGGTGATTTTGAAAAATGGGTAACAACGTCGTCGTACTGGGCACCCAATGGGGTGACGAAGGTAAAGGAAAGATCGTCGATCTTCTGACTGAACGGGCTAAATATGTTGTGCGCTACCAGGGTGGACACAACGCAGGCCATACTCTCGTAATCAACGGTGAAAAAACCGTCCTCCATCTTATTCCATCAGGCATTCTTCGTGAGAACGTAACCAGCATCATCGGTAACGGTGTTGTTCTGTCTCCTGCTGCGCTGATGAAAGAGATGAAAGGTCTGGAAGACCGTGGCATCCCTGTCCGTGAGCGTCTGCTCCTGTCTGAAGCGTGTCCGCTGATCCTCGATTACCACGTAGCGCTGGATATTGCGCGTGAGAAAGCGCGTGGCGCGAAAGCGATCGGGACGACCGGTCGTGGTATCGGACCGGCTTATGAAGACAAAGTGGCTCGTCGCGGTCTGCGCGTCGGCGACCTGTTCGACAAAGCTACCTTCGCTGAAAAACTGAAAGAAGTGATGGAATATCACAACTTCCAGCTGGTGAACTTCTACAAAGTCGAAGCCGTTGACTACCAGAAAGTGCTGGATGATGTGATGGCGATTGCCGACATCCTGACCTCTATGGTTGTCGATGTTTCCGATCTGCTGGACCAGGCGCGCAAGCGTGGCGATTTCGTCATGTTCGAAGGCGCGCAGGGTACGCTGCTGGATATCGACCACGGTACTTATCCGTACGTAACGTCCTCTAACACCACCGCGGGTGGCGTGGCGACCGGCTCTGGCCTGGGCCCACGTTATGTGGATTACGTTCTGGGTATCATCAAAGCTTACTCCACGCGCGTGGGGGCGGGTCCGTTCCCGACTGAGCTGTTTGATGAAACCGGCGAGTTCCTCTGCAAGCAGGGTAACGAATATGGCGCCACCACCGGACGTCGCCGTCGTACCGGCTGGCTGGACTCCGTCGCCGTGCGCCGTGCGGTGCAGATCAACTCACTGTCCGGCTTCTGCCTGACCAAACTGGACGTACTGGACGGTTTGAAAGAAGTGAAAATCTGCGTTGCTTACCGTATGCCGGATGGCCGTGAAGTGACGACGACGCCGCTGGCGGCTGACGACTGGGAAGGTATCGAGCCGATCTACGAAACCATGCCGGGTTGGTCTGAATCCACCTTTGGCGTGAAAGAACGTAGCGGTCTGCCGCAGGCGGCGCTCAATTACATTAAGCGTATTGAAGAACTGACCGGTGTGCCGATTGATATCATCTCTACCGGCCCGGACCGTACTGAGACCATGATTCTGCGTGACCCGTACGACGCATAATTAAGGTATAATGCCCGGTAGCGCTTTGCTGACCGGGCCTTGTAAGCCGGATAAGGCATTTTCGCCGCCATCCGGCTATGTACATTGCAATATCCTCGCTTTTTTCCTTCCCAAACTGAAATAAATTAGCGACCTGGCGAGTGGCTGGTTTATCATCAATAAATGAGTTGTATCCCGTTTTCCCCTTTTCCTTGAGGTTGATGTGCAGTTAACGAGTTTCACCGATTACGGATTACGTGCGCTAATCTATATGGCGTCGCTACCGGAAGGACGCATGACCAGTATTTCTGAGGTGACAGAAGTCTACGGCGTGTCCCGTAATCATATGGTCAAAATAATCAATCAACTTAGCCGGGCGGGCTTCATTACTGCTATCCGGGGAAAAAACGGCGGGATACGCCTGGGCAAAGCCGCGAATACTATCCGTATCGGCGACGTCGTGCGTGAACTCGAACCGTTGTCGCTGGTGAACTGTAGCAGCGAGTTTTGCCATATCACCCCTGCCTGTCGACTCAAACAGGCGCTTTCTAAGGCCGTGCAATGTTTTCTGACGGAACTGGACAACTACACGCTTGCCGATTTGGTTGAAGAAAATCAACCGCTTTATAAATTATTGCTGGTGGAGTGACGAAAATCTCCACCGGAGCTGACAATGGAGGAACCTCAATGTCACAAGATCCTTTCCAGGAACGCGAAGCTGAAAAGTACGCGAACCCTATCCCGAGCCGGGAATTTATCCTCGAACACTTAACAAAACGTGAAAAACCGGCCAACCGTGACGAGCTGGCCGCAGAACTGAATATTGAAGGCGAAGAGCAGCAGGAAGCCCTGCGTCGTCGCCTTCGCGCAATGGAGCGTGACGGCCAGTTGGTCTTCACCCGCCGCCAGTGCTATGCGCTGCCGGAACGTCTTGACCTGTTGAAAGGTACCGTTATCGGCCACCGTGATGGTTACGGCTTTCTGCGCGTCGAAGGGCGTAAAGACGATCTGTACCTCTCCAGCGAGCAGATGAAAACCTGCATTCATGGCGATCAGGTGCTGGCGCAGCCGCTGGGCGCGGATCGTAAAGGCCGCCGTGAAGCGCGTATCGTGCGCGTGCTGGTGCCGAAAACCAGCCAAATTGTGGGCCGCTACTTTACCGAAGCGGGCGTGGGTTTTGTCGTCCCTGACGACAGCCGCCTGAGTTTTGACATCCTTATTCCGCCGGAAGAGATCATGGGCGCGCGCATGGGCTTTGTGGTGGTGGTTGAACTCACTCAGCGTCCGACGCGTCGCACCAAAGCGGTGGGTAAAATCGTCGAAGTGCTGGGCGACAACATGGGCACCGGCATGGCGGTTGATATGGCGCTGCGCACCCATGAAATCCCCTATATCTGGCCACAGGCAGTCGAAAAGCAGGTTGCCGGGCTGAAAGAAGAGGTTCCGGAAGCGGCGAAAGCAGGGCGCGTTGACCTGCGTTCTCTGCCGCTGGTGACCATTGATGGCGAAGATGCCCGCGATTTTGATGATGCGGTTTATTGCGAGAAGAAGCGCGGCGGCGGCTGGCGTTTGTGGGTGGCGATTGCCGACGTGAGCTATTACGTGCGTCCGCCAACGCCGCTCGACCAGGAAGCGCGCAACCGCGGCACCTCCGTTTACTTCCCGTCGCAGGTTGTGCCAATGCTGCCGGAAGTGCTTTCCAACGGCCTGTGTTCTTTGAACCCGCAGGTGGACCGCCTGTGCATGGTCTGCGAAATGACCATCTCGAATAAAGGCCGTCTGACCGGTTACAAATTCTACGAAGCGGTGATGAGCTCTCATGCGCGTCTGACCTACACCAAGGTCTGGCATATGCTGCAAGGCGATCAGGACCTTCGCGAGCAGTACGCACCGTTGGTGAAGCATATCGAAGAACTGCACAATCTGTACAAGGTGTTGGAGAAAGCGCGTGAAGAACGTGGCGGTATCTCGTTTGAAAGCGAAGAAGCGAAGTTTATTTTTAACGCTGAACGTCGTATTGAACGAATCGAGCAAACCCAGCGTAACGACGCCCATAAGCTGATTGAAGAGTGCATGATTCTGGCGAACATCTCTGCGGCGCGGTTCGTTGAGAAAGCCAAAGAGCCTGCGCTGTTCCGCATCCACGACAAGCCAACCACAGAGGCGATCACCTCTTTCCGTTCCGTGTTGGCGGAGTTGGGACTCGAACTGCCGGGCGGAAACAAACCTGAACCGCGCGACTATGCGGAACTGCTGGAATCCGTTGCCGATCGTCCGGACGCGGAAATGCTGCAAACCATGCTGCTGCGTTCAATGAAACAGGCGATCTACGATCCGGAAAACCGTGGTCACTTTGGTCTGGCGCTGCAATCTTATGCCCACTTTACCTCGCCGATCCGCCGTTATCCGGATCTCTCGCTGCACCGCGCCATTAAATATCTGTTGGCGAAAGAGCAGGGGCATAAAGGTAACACCACCGAAACCGGCGGCTACCATTATTCGATGGAAGAGATGCTCCAGTTGGGCCAGCATTGTTCGATGGCTGAACGCCGCGCCGACGAAGCGACGCGCGACGTGGCCGACTGGCTGAAATGCGACTTTATGCTCGATCAGGTGGGTAACGTCTTTAAAGGCGTGATTGCCAGCGTCACCGGCTTTGGCTTCTTTGTGCGTCTGGATGAACTGTTTATTGATGGTCTGGTACACGTCTCCTCGCTTGAAAACGACTACTATCGTTACGATCAGGTCGGGCAGCGTCTGACCGGCGAATCCAGCGGCCAGACTTACCGTCTGGGCGATCGCGTGGAAGTGCGCGTCGAAGCGGTCAATATGGATGAGCGTAAGATCGACTTTAGCCTGATCTCCAGCGAACGCGCGCCGCGCAACGTTGGCAAGACAGCGCGTGAGAAAGCGAAGAAAGGCGATGCCGGGAAAAAAACCAGCCGTCGTCGGCAGGTCGGCAAAAAAGTGAACTTTGAGCCAGACAGCGCATTCCGCGGTGAGAAGAAGACGAAGGCCAGGCCGTCAACGGCGAAAAAAGGCGATAAAAAAGCGAAAAAGCCTTCGGCAAAAACGCTGAAAATCGCCGCCGCTACTAAAGCTAAACGCGCGGCGAAGAAAAACGCCGCCGAATAATTGCGAAAAACTGCCGCCGGGCCGCTAACCTGACCCGGCGAAAACAACCTTAATGAGTACTTTCATGAGTGAAATGATTTACGGCATCCATGCGGTGCAGGCCCTGCTTGAGCGTGCTCCTGAGCGTTTTCAGGATGTCTTTATTCTTAAAGGTCGTGAAGATAAGCGTCTGTTGCCGCTGATCCACGCGCTGGAAGCGCAGGGCGTGGTCATCCAGGTGGCGAACCGCCAGTTTCTGGATGAAAAAAGCGAGGGTGCGGTACATCAGGGGATCATCGCCCGGGTGAAGCCGGGGCGTCAGTATCAGGAGAACGATCTGCCGGATTTGATCGCTTCACACGATCAACCGTTCCTGCTGATCCTTGACGGCGTCACCGATCCGCACAACCTCGGCGCCTGTCTGCGTAGCGCAGACGCCGCTGGCGTACATGCGGTGATTGTGCCGAAGGATCGCTCGGCGCAACTGAACGCGACGGCGAAAAAAGTCGCCTGTGGCGCTGCCGAAAGCGTTCCGTTAATCCGCGTCACTAACCTGGCGCGTACCATGCGTATGCTGCAGGAAGAGAACATCTGGATTGTGGGAACGGCAGGTGAGGCCGACCATACGCTTTACCAGAGCAAAATGACCGGCCGCATGGCGTTGGTGATGGGCGCGGAAGGTGAAGGTATGCGCCGTCTGACCCGTGAGCACTGCGACGAACTTATCAGCATTCCAATGGCAGGCAGCGTGTCATCGCTGAACGTCTCCGTGGCGACTGGGATTTGCCTTTTCGAAGCTGTGCGTCAGCGCAGCTAAATCTCTTTTTAAGTAAAAGCCATCCGTTTTCGGATGGCTTTTTTTTATTTATTGCGATTACTATAACCGACTAAAATGGATTATGACTCAATGGGAAATGTTATATGCCATGGACTCCGCTGGCGCTTGCTGATGCGCTACAGAATAATGCCGCTTTAAATATAGAAATCACAAATAATGAAAATGCCTTAATCATTAAAATGAATGATTATGGCGACCTGCTGCTCTCGGTATTATTTACCTCACGGCAGATAATTATTGAAACACGTGTGTGTCCGGTGACGGCGATTCATAATCAGCCTGAATTTAATCTTTTCCTGCTCCGTCACCAGAAAATGTTGCCGCTCTCATCGGTTGGCATTTCGGGCATTCAAAATGAAGAGTACTACGTGGTGTTTGGCGCGCTATCGCTATATTCCTCGTTGAGCGATGTTGTTCTTGAAATTACCACGCTGGTCGAAAATGCGTTAGATCTCGCAGAAGTCACGGAAGAGTACGCGCAGTAATCATCAGGGAGAAAATGATGGGTATTTTAAAAAGTTTATTTACGCTGGGTAAATCAATGATCTCCCAGGCGGAAGCTTCAATTGAAGAAGCGCAGGGCGTAAGAATGCTGGAGCAGCATATTCGCGACGCTAAAACTGAACTTAATAAAGCGAATCAGTCGCGTGTCGAACTGCTCGCCCGGGTGAAACTCAGCAACGACAAACTTTATGATTTGCGCGAGCGTAAAGCCAGCCTCGAGAAGCGGGCGCTGGAAGCGCTGAATAAAAAGGTCGACGCCGCGTTAATCAATGAGGTCGCAGAAGAAATAGCGCGCCTGGAAAACCTCATTACGGCAGAAGAGCAAGTACTTGCTAACCTTGAAGCGTCGCGGGACGGCGTAGAGAGAGCCGTAACAGCCACCGGTCAGCGCATTTCACAATTTGAGCAGCAGTTGGAAGTCGTAAAGGCGACGGAGGCGATGCAGCGCGCGCAGCAGGCGGTCACCACCTCTACTGTAGGCGCCTCCTCCAACGTCTCTACAGCGGCAGAATCACTCAAGCGCATCCAGACGCGCCAGGCAGAACGTCAGGCACGGCTGGACGCGGCGGCGCAGTTGGAAAAAGTGGCGGATGGGCGCGATCTGGACGAGCGGCTGGCTGAAGTGGGCATCGGCGGCAGCAATAAAAGTTCAGCTCAGGATGTGTTAGCGCGCCTGCAACAGCAAAAAGGTGAGTAATGCTGTTCACCTGGCTTGTCAGGGCCTGCCAGCGGCACCTTTCCCGGGTGACCTGGCCTGCGTTATTGGGTTTGTTTATCAGTCAGTACCTGATTTGTTATCTGGTTCTGACCCTGCTGGGTGAAACGGCGCTGGTCGGTCGCCTGAGCGACTTCATCTACTACTGTTCGGTGGTGGGGTCTACGCTGGGTTTTGGTGACTTAAGCCCGCAGACCGCCGGAGGACGTTTGTTTACCGGCCTCTGGCAAATCCCGGTAAGCGTTGGCTTATTTGGTGCGCTGATGGGAAAGGTCATTGCGCAGGTACAAGGAACGTTAGCGAAAGGATTAACCGGGATGGGCGATTTTCGACATCTGCGTAAACATATGCTGGTGATTGGTTGGCGGGGCCATCAGACGGAGAAGATGATCTCGCTTCTGCTTTACGATACCCGACGCGCCTTTGAACGGGTTTTGCTGTGCGAGTGGGACGAGATGCAACACCCGCTGTCAGGCAACCGCTGGGTGGATTTTCTGCGCGTCAGTAATATTAACGACCCACAGGAACATCAGCGGATGGGGCTGAGCCACTGCCAGAGCGTAATCATTTATGCCAGAACAGACGAGCAGACCTTTACCGCTGCGCTATCGCTGGCGGGCTTTGTTCCGCCGCACAGCCATATCGTGGTGTATCTGGAAGATGAACGTTACGCCGGACTGCTTGAAACACACTGTCCGCAAATAGAAATTGTGCGCAATCTCTCCGCGGAGCAGCTGTCCCGTTCGATCCAGGATCCTGGTTCCTCACAGTCGGTGGCTTCCATTATGAATCCCATGCTCGGCGACACCGGCTTTGCCCTGCCTGTGCCGCAAGCGGTTACGCCTTTCCGCTATGGCGCGCTGATGCGCTATATGAAACTTCATCATGACGCGACGGTGCTCGGTATCAGCCATTGCAAGAACGGTCGCGGCATGGAGCTAAACCCGGTGATTTCAACCGAAGTCCGCGGTGGCATGTGGTTACACCTGGTCGGCAACAGCCGCATCCTGGCGGACGATGTCGCCTGGCAAGAGATAGGAGAAGCGAGATGACGTCGTTCTTTCAACGGCTGTGGAGAAGGTCTGCCCCACAGGCGCCGGTTCGTGGACCGTTAGGACTGCACCTCAATGCCGGGTTTACGCTGGATACGCTGGCGTTCCGCCTACTGGAGGCGTCGCTCTTGGTGGAACTGCCCGGTGAAGAATATACCGTTGCGGCTGTCAGCCATATCGATCTGGGGGGAGGCAGTCAAATTTTCCGTTATTACACCTCCGGAGATGAATTCTTACAGATAAACACCACCGGAGGCACGGGCGTCGAGGATATCGACGACATCAAACTGTTCGTTTACCAGACCTGTGACGGCATAAGCCAGGAAGCGCACTGGCGTGCGGCCATCAGTCCAGTGGCCATTGGTACGCCGACGTTGACCTGGCAGGCGCAGCGCTGGCAGCGATTTTTTAACCGCGAGGAGCCGGGAAACATCGCGCCGATCTTTATGCTGGAAAAAGTGGAGAATCAACAGCAGGCAAAATGGGATATCCACAATTTCTCGATGGGCTACCAGCGTCAGATCACTGACGACACCTGGGAATACTTGCTGCTGAACGGGGAGGAGACATTTGACGAGCGCGGAGAGCCCGAGTGGGTCTTTTCACGCGCGCTGGGCGTTGATATTCCCCTGACTTCATTGAATATTATTGGTTAATTACAGGGAAGCATGTGATGCACATTCTGGATTCATTATTGGCCTTCTGCGCCTATTTTTTTATTGGCGCGGCGATGGTTATCCTTTTCCTTTTTATCTACTCCAAAATTACGCCACACAATGAATGGCGATTGATAAAAACTAATAACACCGCAGCCTCGCTGGCCTTCAGCGGTACGCTGCTGGGATATGTTATTCCGTTATCCAGCGCGGCAATAAACGCCGTTAGCATTCCGGATTATTTTGCCTGGGGAGGCATTGCGCTGGTCATTCAGCTCATCATCTACGCTAGCGTCAGGCTGTATATGCCGACGCTGAGCGAGAAAATCATTCAGCATAATACGGCGGCGGGACTATTTATGGGCACCTCCGCACTGGCGGGCGGTATTTTCAATGCGGCTTGCATGACGTGGTAATGGACGATCATGGCTAAAAAAACAGGAAACAAAAAACGTAAAACAGGCTTAGGTCATGCAGCGATTACCCGGATCGACCGTCCGGTAAACACTTTCGAGCCTAAACGCAGCCGGTACAGTGGCAAAGTGCTGACGCTGGCGATCATGGGCGGCGCGGCTTTTTTCGCCTTGAAAGGGTGCAGTGACAGTGACGATGTCGACAACGATGGTGACGGCGTTTTTTACGAAACGGTGCAGAACTGCATTGATGATGGCAATAATATTAGCGTTTGCGTTGATGCCTGGAATAACGCGAAAACCGAATTTTATAACACCTTGCCAAAAAGGATGAGCAAGAGCGACTGCGAAACCCAGTTCGGCAACTGTTATCAGGATATTATCGACCAGAGCTGGGTGCCTGTCATTTCTGGCTTTTTGCTCAGCCGTGCGCTCCGTAAAGATCGTGATGAGGCGTATGTTTATAGCAGCAATGGGTCATCCTACGTTTCTCGTCCCGTCTGGCGTACGACGTCTGGCGACTACGCCTGGCGTACAGGCTCACGAAAAACAGACTCTGCGACCAGCCATAGCTACAGCACGAAAAAGGTATCAACGGTGTCTCGTGGAGGTTACGGACGCTCGTCCAGCGCCCGTGGCAGCTGGGGGGGCTAACCATGCTGCGACATGATGTGCCGGTTCGCCGGGATCTGAATCAGATCGCCTGCGATCACGGTTTCGATTTTCATATCATTGATGACGAAATCTACTGGGATGAAAGCCGGGCTTACCGCTTCACGCTTCGGCAAATTGAAGAACAGATCGAAAAGCCGACGGCAGAATTGCATCAGATGTGCCTGGAAATCGTCGATCGCGCGATAAAAGATGAGCATATTCTTGAGCAACTGGCGATCCCGCCGCTTTACTGGGATGCGATTGCTGAAAGCTGGCGCAGCAAGGATCCTACGCTATACGGACGTATGGATTTTGTCTGGTGCGGTAATGCGCCGATTAAGCTGCTTGAATACAACGCAGACACGCCAACGTCATTATACGAGGCGGCGTATTTCCAGTGGCTGTGGCTGGAGGATGCCCGCCGAAGCGGCGCGATTCCCCGTGATGCCGATCAGTACAACGCGATACAGGAGCGCTTGATTTCGCGGTTTGCGGAGCTTTATCGTCCGGAACCATTTTATTTTTGCTGCTGTGAAGACAGCGATGAAGATCGCACCACGGTGCTTTATTTACAGGACTGTGCGGAGCAGGCGGGCCAGGAGACGCGGTTTCTTTATCTCGAAGAGCTGGGGCTTGGTGTTGGCGGCGTGTTAACCGATCTCAACGATAACGTGATTCAGCGCGCCTTTAAGCTCTATCCGCTGGAATGGATGATGCGGGACGATAACGGGCCGTTGTTACGCAAGCGACGAGAACAATGGATTGAACCTTTATGGAAAAGTATCCTCAGCAACAAGGGGTTAATGCCACTGCTGTGGCGCCTCTTCCCGCAGCATCCCAATTTGCTTCCGGCCTGGTTTGACGGGGAAAAGCCCTGTATCCAGGCGGGGGCAAGCTGTGTGCGCAAGCCGATTTTCTCCCGTGAGGGGGGGAACGTGACGATCTTTGACGGCCATCAGCAGGTAATGGAGCATGCCGATGGTGATTATGCCGACGAACCCATGATCTATCAGGCGTTTCAGCCGCTACCACGCTTCGGCGACAGCTATACGCTGGTCGGTAGTTGGATCGTAGATGATGAAGCCTGCGGTATGGGGATCCGTGAAGATAACACCCTGATCACCAAAGATACGTCACGATTCATACCTCACTACATCTCGGGGTGATCCCACTTTTGTGATCTCTCTCCGTCGTCATTCAACCGGCAGCGACCATACTTATTGTCCGGCCATTGAAGGAGGGAGACACAATGCACTGGCAAACGCATACCGTTTTTAACCAACCGATACCGTTGAATAACAGCAATCTTTTCTTGTCTGACGGCGCGCTGTGCGAAGCAGTTGTCCGGGAAGGGGCTGGCTGGGACGGTGAACTGCTCGCCAGCATCGGACAACAGCTTGGCACCGCCGAGTCTCTGGAGCTGGGACGGCTGGCGAACAGCTGGCCGCCGGAATTATTGCGCTATGACCCGCAGGGGCAGCGTCTGGACGATGTGCGTTTTCATCCCGCCTGGCATCTGCTGATGCAGGGGCTATGTACCAACCGCGTGCACAACCTGCCCTGGGAGGAGGAGGCGCGCGCCGGATCGTTTGTCGCCCGCGCTGCGCGCTTTGTCCTGCATGCGCAGGTGGAAGCCGGGACGCTATGCCCGATAACCATGACCTTTGCCGCCACGCCACTTATACAGCAGATGCTCCCGCCCCCCTTTTCTGACTGGTTGACACCGTTAGTGAGCGATCGCTACGACTCACATCTTTTGCCTGGCGGGCAAAAACGCGGCCTGCTCATTGGTATGGGAATGACGGAGAAACAGGGCGGGAGCGATGTGCTGAGCAATACCACCCGCGCGGAGCGACTGGAAGACGGATCGTACCGGCTGGTGGGGCACAAATGGTTTTTCTCCGTCCCGCAAAGCGATGCCCATCTGGTGCTGGCCCAGACGGTTGGGGGGCTATCCTGTTTCTTCGTACCGCGTTTTTTGCCCGACGGAAAGCGCAATGCTGTGCGGCTCGAACGTCTCAAAGACAAACTGGGTAATCGCTCCAATGCCAGTTGCGAAGTGGAGTTTCAGGATGCCCTTGGCTGGCTGCTGGGTGAAGAGGGCGAAGGCGTTCGCCATATCCTGAAGATGGGCGGCATGACGCGCTTTGATTGCGCGCTCGGTAGCCATGGGTTGATGCGCCGCGCTTTCTCAGTGGCGATTTACCACGCGCACCAGCGTCAGGTTTTTGGCAAGCCGCTGATTGAACAGCCTATGATGCGTCAGGTACTCAGCCGGATGGCGCTACAGCTTGAGGGGCAAACCGCGCTGTTGTTCCGTCTGGCTCGCGCGTGGGAACGCCGGAGCGAAGCAAAAGAGCAACTGCTGGCCCGTCTGTTTACCCCTGCCGCTAAATTCGCGGTTTGTAAAAGCGGTATCCCGTTTGTGGCCGAAGCGATGGAAGTCCTCGGTGGCGTAGGGTATTGCGAAGATAGCGAACTGCCGCGGCTATACCGCGAAATGCCGGTTAACAGCATCTGGGAAGGTTCAGGAAACGTAATGTGTCTCGACGTTCTGCGGGTCATCAGTAAACAAACCGGCGCGGATGAAATACTGAGCGAAACCTTTTCTGATGTGAGGGGGCAGGACCGCCATTTTGATCGTGCGGTTCGCCAACTGCAACAGCGGCTACGTAAACCTGTGGAAGCGCAGGGGCGTGACATCACCCAACTGATTTATCTGCTCGGCTGCGGTTCGCAAATGCTGCGATACGCGTCGCCGCCGGTTGCGCAGGCATGGTGTCAGATGATGCTGGATACGCGTGGAGGAAGACGCTTATCGGAACAGGTTCAGGATGAAGTACTGCTGAGGGCGACGGGAGGAGTACGGTAATCTCTTAGCCGGGTGGCGCAACGCTGACCCGGCTCAGGAAGGGCAGAATCAGGCGTAAAGGATGGCCTGGACGCGCCAGTTATCAGGCTGCTGTTCTTCATACATCTGCACAATGCGATACCACGAAGCGCCTTGTTCATCGGCTTTAAGCGCCACGATACGCTCCACGTCCTGTGGATTTCCTGAAATATTACTGACTGAAATCAGGCCAATTTCATTGAGGCCCGTCACGCAGTCCGCGCTGGCAAATTCGGCAGATTGCGCCGTCGTGCTTATCAGCCCGGCAGTAAGCAGCAGTGAGGATAAGGCAAGAGATTGGTTCATCGTCAGCTCCATTTTACGTTTCCCCGCAAGACGCAGGGCATTCCATCGCCGTAATAAACCTCGAGCTTCCTGCTGTCGGTTTATTGTGCACAGATAAACGTATAGAGGCGTAAAGCAACGTGAAACTGACTTAAATTTCAGCATCTTTTATTTACGATATAAAATGGCCTGTGAATACCACTGACCCGTCACGATCGTCTCATCGATCATGACGATAACGTAATAATCGGCTTTCGCGGCGGCGGCTTTGGCTTTAACCTCATCAATTGCGTCATCCGGAGACCCCCTCACCATTGAGGTGACGGTGCCCATTCGCTGCAACCCTTGCGTTTGATTGCGGCGTATTTCCTGCGGATGATCGGCGACGGGAGGCGCTGGCTGCGGCTTACCTTCAAGTACGCTGCATCCCGTTAACAACATAACCAGCATCAAAGGGACAAGCCGACGCATAACTCTATCTCGTTTACTGATAGTCATAGTGTAGTGCCTATTTAATTTCCCTTTGGGGGAATGTTCCCGAAATGTTAACTTCCGCGCGATTTTCGAATGAAAATGTCGTGAAAGCGTAATCCAGTTCTCAACATTATGAATCGTTGTTGAACACTTAACACTGCTTAATGGATCGCCCTGTGGCGTACCGGACAAAAAAGGACCCGCAAATGATTGAAATAGAAACATGTCAGTTGGCGGAGCATCACCTGCTGCACGCTTTCCCAACCGGTAAAATCAATACACCTTTACCGAGTATCATTTTCTATCACGGGTTCACGTCGTCAGCGCTGGTTTACAGCTACTTTGCCGTCGCGCTGGCTCAGGCCGGTTTTAGGGTTATTATGCCAGACGCCGCAGAACACGGCGCGCGTTTCAGCGGTAACGCACCGTTGCGAATGACGCGCTTCTGGCAGATTTTGCAGCAAAACATGCAGGAATTTACTGCGTTACGTGCGGCTATTCTCCAGGAGAACTGGCTGCAGGATGACAGGCTTGCCGTGGCGGGAGCGTCAATGGGCGGTATGACCGCACTCGGGATCATGACGCAGCATCCTGAAGTCAGCTGCGTGGCCAGCCTGATGGGCTCGGGTTACTTCACCCGTCTGGCAAAAACGCTGTTTCCCCCTTCGGCGTTGGATACGCCAGCGCAGCAGGCGACGTTCGACAGCGTTATCGCGCCACTGGCGAAGTGGGATGTCTCGCAACAGCTGGAACACGTGTCCGACAGGCCGCTGCTGTTATGGCATGGAGTGGAGGATGATGTCGTGCCAGCAGAAGAGTCGTTTCGCTTGCAGCGGGCGCTGGCGCAGGCTGGTCGAGACCGGAATCTGACCTGTGAGTGGCAGACGGGCGTGCGCCATCGCATCACGCCCGAAGCCCTGGCGGCGACGGTCTCTTTTTTTCGTCAGCACCTTTAAACGCGTATAATGCTTACGCCCTGAGCCTCAAGCTGTTTCAGGATTTCAGGGTTAGCATGTTTGCCGGTGATAAGCATATCGATCTGATCTGCGCGACTGAACAGCATCCCCGCCCGTTCGCCCACTTTGCTGCTGTCGACCAATACGACCAGCTTGCCGACCACACTCAGCATTTTTTGCTCGGCCATAGCGGTGAGCATGTCCGTTTTGTACAGGCCATCCGTGGTCAGCCCTTTACCGCTGGTGAACATCCAGTGTCCGGCATAGAGGCTGTTTTCACTGCCCTGGGGGCTCAGGGTGATCGACTGGGTTTTATTGTACTGGCCGCCCATGATGATCACGCTGTCATGCTCCTGATCGATCAGGTAATTGGCCAGCGGAAGATAGTTGGTGATGATCTGCACAGGTTTACCACACATCTCGCGCCCCAACAAAAAGGCAGTGGAGCCGCAGTTAATCACAACGCTTTCCCCCGGATTGACCAACTGGGAGGCGGCTTTCGCGATACGAACTTTTTCATCGTGGTTTTGGGCCTGATGCAGGTTCATTGGCGTCCAGCGTGGGCGCTGCTGGGCGATGGCTTCGGCTCCGTTTCGCACTTTTTTTAGCTTGCCGCTCTCATCAAGTTTATTGATATCCCGGCGTGCCGTTGCAGGGGAGATACCCAAACGTTCAACGACATTTTCCACGGTGACAAAGCCCAGTTGTGCCAGCATATCCAGCAAAATTTGATGTCTTTGCGCTTCAGTCATGAGCTATTCCGATACAAAATGATTTTAAAAGATGATATTTGAAATAGCCTGAAAATACTAAAGTAAATGTGAAAAAAATGCCGGGAAAACCCGGCATTATCGCGATTACAGGAACGATTTAAACGGCAGATCGGGCTCAATAGTGAAGCAGTCGTCAAAGCCGCGCGGATAGTGATATTCAAAGTTATCCTTATCCAAAGGCCAGGTGAATTTCCCGCCAACCTGCCAGATGAACGGCTTAAAACCGTATTTAAGGCGATCTTTTTTCATTTCCCACAAGACGCGGATCTCCTGCGGATCGGCCTGGAAATTTGACCAGATATCATGGTGGAACGGGATCACGACTTTCGTGTTCAGGGATTCCGCCATGCGCAGAATGTCTGCGCTGGTCATTTTATCGGTGATACCGCGTGGGTTTTCGCCATAGGAGCCCAGCGCCACGTCGATCTGATGCTCGTTGCCGTGCTTCGCATAGTAGTTGGAGTAGTGGGAATCTCCGCTGTGGTACAGCGTCCCCCCCGGCGTTTTGAACAGATAGTTTACGGCGCGCGCATCCATGCCGTCAGGCAGAACGCCTGCGGCTTTCTGGTCCGCCGGAAGGGTGATCAGCGCGGTGCGGTCAAACGCGTCAAGGGCATGTATTTCAATATCTTTTACTTTAACCACATCGCCTGGTTTTACCACGATACAGCGCGATTTCGGCACACCCCAACCTATCCAAAGGTCCACGCAGGTCTGCGGCCCAATGAACGGCACATCGTCCGCGCAGTTTTGCATCACCGCTGCCGCCACATTGACATCAATGTGATCGTTATGATCGTGTGTTGCCAGCACCGCGTCGATCTGGCGAATCGCGAAAGGATCCAGCACAAATGGCGTGGTGCGCAGGTTTGGCTGCAATTTTTTTACGCCCGCCATACGCTGCATCTGGTGGCCGGTCTTCATCAGCGGGTTACCGTGGCTTTGTTTTCCGGTACCGCACCAGAAATCCACGCACACATTGGTGCCGCCTTCGGATTTCAGCCAGATGCCGGTACACCCCAGCCACCACATTGCAAATGTGCCTGGCGCCACGCGTTCTTGTTCAATCTCTTCGTTCAGCCAGCTTCCCCATTCCGGAAAAGTGTTCAGGATCCATGATTCACGGGTGATGGTATTCACTTTACTCATTGTTTGACTCCTGGGTTCAATCAAAAGTAATCATTTTATGATTTGATGTGATTCATGTTGTCACCATTTTGAGCGGTTTGCAATGGGGGGAACGTGGGGTTTTACCTTATTGATCACACGGTCAATAACGGATTACGCCGGTAATTGAGCGTGTGTATTTAATTAATTCCATGAAAAATAAAGATTAATTCTGTTTTCTGGTTATATCATGAAATCCATTATGAAAAGAGGGGAAATAATTTGCGTGATGCGTCACAAATAATCAAATTTAATCTTGTGGTGATTATTTGTGATTACTAGAGTGATGGCACCAACCACACCGGGATTACCCCTCGTGTTCCTTTTTACTGGAGAGAGTTATGGAGATCCTCTACGACGTCTTTACCGTTTTCTTTAATCAGGTAATGACAAACGCGCCGCTTCTGCTCGGCATCGTGACGTGCCTCGGTTATATCCTGCTGCGTAAAAGCGTCAGCGTGATTATTAAAGGCACCATTAAAACCATTATTGGTTTTATGCTGTTGCAGGCGGGGTCTGGCATTTTGACCAGCACCTTTAAGCCGGTTGTTGCCAAAATGTCTGAAGTGTACGGCATCAACGGCGCGATCTCCGATACCTACGCCTCCATGATGGCAACCATTGACCGGATGGGCGATGCATACAGTTGGGTAGGGTATGCCGTGCTTCTGGCGCTGGCGCTGAATATTTGTTACGTCCTGCTCCGACGTATTACCGGCATCCGCACCATCATGCTGACCGGACACATCATGTTCCAACAGGCGGGGCTGATCGCGGTGTCGCTCTACATCTTCGGCTATTCGATGTGGACCACTATTATCTGCACCGCCATCCTGGTCTCCCTGTACTGGGGCATTACGTCCAACATGATGTACAAGCCGACTCAGGAAGTGACTGACGGCTGCGGTTTCTCCATCGGTCACCAGCAGCAGTTCGCCTCCTGGATCGCTTATAAGGTCGCGCCATATCTGGGTAAAAAAGAAGAAAGCGTTGAAGATCTCAAGCTTCCGGGCTGGCTGAATATCTTCCACGACAACATCGTTTCAACGGCCATCGTGATGACGATTTTCTTTGGCGCGATCCTCCTTTCCTTCGGCATCGACACGGTGCAGGCGATGGCGGGTAAAACACACTGGACGGTGTATATCCTGCAAACCGGCTTCTCATTTGCCGTGGCGATTTTCATCATCACCCAGGGCGTGCGTATGTTCGTCGCCGAACTGTCCGAAGCGTTCAACGGTATTTCTCAACGCCTGATTCCCGGCGCCGTGCTGGCTATCGACTGCGCCGCGATTTACAGCTTTGCGCCTAACGCGGTGGTCTGGGGCTTTATGTGGGGCACCATCGGCCAACTGATCGCGGTCGGTATTCTGGTGGGTTGCGGTTCGTCCATTCTGATCATTCCGGGCTTCATCCCGATGTTCTTTTCCAACGCCACCATTGGCGTCTTTGCCAACCACTTTGGCGGCTGGCGCGCGGCGCTGAAGATCTGTCTGGTGATGGGGATGATCGAAATCTTTGGTTGCGTCTGGGCCGTGAAACTCACGGGTATGAGCGCCTGGATGGGGATGGCCGACTGGTCGATTCTGGCGCCGCCGATGATGCAGGGCTTCTTCTCCCTCGGCATCGCGTTTATGGCCGTCATTCTGATTATCGCATTGGTTTATATGGTCTTCGCCGGACGCGCGCTACGTGCGGAAGAAGACGCAGAAAAACAACTGGCAGAACATTCTGCTTAATGAGGAGTGTGGATTATGACCGTACGTATTCTGGCTGTATGTGGCAACGGGCAAGGGAGTTCCATGATCATGAAAATGAAAGTGGATCAGTTTTTAACCCAATCCAATATCGACCACACGGTAAACAGCTGTGCTGTCGGCGAGTACAAAAGCGAGCTGGGCGGCGCCGACATCATCATCGCCTCAACCCATATCGCCGGTGAGATTAGCGTGACAGGTAACAAGTATGTGGTGGGCGTTCGCAATATGTTATCGCCCGCTGACTTTGGCCCAAAGCTGCTGGAAGTGATCAAACAACATTTTCCGCAGGATGTGAAGTAAGGGGGCGTCATGAAACTACGTGATTCGCTGGCGCAAAACCATTCTGTCCGTTTGCAGGCTGAAGCCAGCACCTGGCAAGACGCAGTGAAGATTGGCGTTGACCTGCTGGTGGCCGCTGATGTCGTCGAGCCGCGCTACTACCAGGCCATTCTTGATGGCGTAGCGCAGTTTGGCCCGTACTTCGTGATTGCCCCTGGGCTGGCGATGCCGCATGGCCGACCGGAAGAGGGCGTTAAGAAAACCGGTTTCTCGTTGGTAACGCTGAAGACGCCGCTGGCGTTTAACCACGAAGATAACGATCCGGTCGATATCCTGATCACCATGGCCGCCGTTGATGCGAATACCCATCAGGAAGTGGGCATCATGCAGATCGTGAATCTGTTTGAAGACGAGGCCAATTTTGACCGTTTACGCGCCTGCCGTAACGAGCAGGACGTGCTTGATTTAATAGATAACGCCACCGCGGCGGCTGTTTAAGAGGAATTTCATATGTCTCAGTTACCCATGTTACAGGTTGCGCTGGATAATCAAACGCTGTCTCACGCCTACGAGACCACCCGCCTGATTGCGGAAGAAGTAGACATTATTGAGGTGGGCACCATTCTCTGCGTTGGGGAAGGGGTACGCGCGGTGCGTGACCTGAAAGCGCTCTATCCACACAAAATCGTACTGGCGGACGCCAAAATTGCCGACGCGGGCAAGATCCTGTCCCGGATGTGCTTTGAAGCCAACGCCGACTGGGTGACCGTCATCTGTTGCGCAGATATCAACACTGCGAAAGGCGCGCTGGATGTGGCGAAAGAGTTTAACGGCGACGTACAGATTGAGCTGACCGGATACTGGACCTGGGAGCAGGCGCAGCAGTGGCGTGATGCGGGCATCCAGCAGGTGGTTTATCACCGTAGCCGTGACGCGCAGGCGGCGGGCGTTGCATGGGGCGAGGCGGATATCAGCGCCATCAAGCGCCTTGCCGATATGGGCTTTAAAGTGACCGTGACCGGTGGCCTGGCGCTGGAAGATCTGCCGCTGTTCAAAGGGATTCCTGTTCACGTCTTTATTGCCGGGCGCAGCATTCGCGATGCCGACTCTCCGGTTGAAGCGGCGCGCCAGTTTAAACGTTCCATCGCCCAACTGTGGGGATAAGGAGCGGATATGCTGTCGAAACAGAACCCGTTGGGCATCTATGAAAAAGCGCTCCCTGCCGGGGAGTGCTGGCTGGAGCGCCTGCGGATGGCGAACACGCTGGGTTTTGACTTCGTTGAAATGTCGGTGGATGAGACCGATGCGCGTCTTGCGCGACTCGACTGGAGCCGCGAACAGCGGCTGACGCTGGTGAGCGCCATTGCGGAGACTGGCGTGCGTATTCCATCCATGTGTCTGAGCGCCCATCGTCGTTTTCCGTTAGGAAGCGAAGATGACGCGGTGCGTGCGCAGGGCCTGGAGATCATGCGCAAGGCGATTCAGTTGGCGCAGGATATCGGGATCCGCGTGATCCAGTTAGCCGGCTACGACGTCTATTATCAGGAAGCCAATAACGAGACGCGCCGTCGTTTTCGTGACGGTCTGAAAGAGAGCGTAGAGATGGCTAGCCGGGCGCAGGTGACGCTGGCGATGGAGATCATGGATTACCCTCTGATGAACTCCATCAGTAAGGCGTTAGGCTACGCGCACTATCTGAATAACCCGTGGTTCCAGTTGTATCCCGATATCGGCAACCTGTCGGCATGGGATAACGATGTTCAGATGGAGCTGCAGGCCGGGATAGGTCATATCGTGGCGGTTCATGTAAAAGACACGAAGCCGGGCGTATTCAAGAACGTGCCGTTTGGCGAAGGCGTTGTCGATTTTGAACGTTGTTTTGCGACGCTCAAGCAGAGTGGGTATTGCGGGCCATACCTGATTGAGATGTGGAGCGAAACGGCGGACGATCCGGCGCGTGAGGTGGCGAAAGCGCGCGACTGGGTGAAAGCGCGCATGGTCAGCGCAGGTCTGGTGGAGGCAGCATGATGCAGATGTTAAAGCAGCAGGTGTTTAACGCCAACATGGATCTTCCTCGCTATGGCCTGGTGACCTTTACCTGGGGCAACGTCAGCGCCATCGACCGGGAACGCGGCCTGGTCGTGATAAAACCGAGCGGGGTCCCTTACGAGACCATGACGGTTAATGACATGGTGGTGGTCGACATGGACGGTCATGTCATGGAGGGGCGGTATCGTCCTTCATCCGATACCGCTACGCATCTTGCGCTGTACCGCCATTATCCGTCACTCGGGGGCGTCGTGCATACCCACTCCACCCACGCCACCGCCTGGGCGCAGGCGGGGCTGGCGATACCGGCGCTCGGCACCACCCACGCAGATTACTTTTTTGGCGACATCCCTTGTACCCGGGCACTGAGCGAAGCAGAAGTGCAGGGTGAGTACGAGCTCAATACGGGCATGGTAATCATCGAAACGCTGAGCGACATTGAACCGCTGCATACGCCGGGAGTTGTGGTGTATCAGCACGGCCCATTTGCGTGGGGCAAAGATGCTCACGATGCGGTGCATAATGCCGTGGTCATGGAGGAGGTAGCGCGGATGGCATGGATTGCGCGGGGGATTAACCCAGACCTCAGCCCCATCGACGATTATCTGATGAACAAACACTTCATGCGTAAACACGGTCCGAACGCTTACTATGGGCAGAAGTGAAGCTGCAAGAAGTGAAGAAGTAAATAGCGCCGGAACTCACTCCCTGGCGGGGAGGTAATCGGTCAGGTTCTGGCGGTTTTTGCAAAAAAAGCCCCCTGCAAAGGGGGCGAATCAGAGTATGGCATTATTTTTCGTTGGTTTACCTGGTGCTAGCGAAAAATCTCTGCGCTGGGGTGGATGTTGCCATTGCTGCCGGGTTCGCGGATCAAAATGACATGGTAATACGTCGCGCCTTGCGCATCGGCTTCGTCGTTCAGCGCATCTTTAGCGTCGCTTTCCGTGGCGACGTTATGGTTGATGTAAATGACGCCTAAGCTCTGAACATCATCCATATTTCTGGCCTGCTGGTTATCAATCTCAATGGCGGCAAGCGCATTGGCGCCCAGCAAAAGCCCAGCCAGAAGGGCTATCATACGGGTTCGCATACCAACCTCCTCGACTGCTAACTCGGATGAGCGAGACCGTTTTTAGGGTAACCCCTGTTGATCTTATTTTAATCGCTACCCGCAATGTCGATGGCGACCTTTTCTGATGCAGTTGTTCAAAAAATTACCGCATCAGGTATAGCAGAATTAATTCTTCGACTCAGTGGGAATCGCCTCTGCAGTGGCGGCATCTTGTCTGTTATCAGGCAGTCTGACGCGTATCAACCTGTCATGAAAAACCAGGATCAGCGTATTTCCCTGCCAGTTAAAAGCCATGTTTTTTAACCCGCAGTAGCGAAGCCGGTGCAATGATGCAATTTTTGTCGCGCTGGCGACATCCCAGATATCAGCGGTTATTCCTGAACCCGCCGGTTTTTCACAACCTGCCTGAGCAAAAAAGCGTCCATGAGCGGAACGGGCGGTTGCAGTGATACTGTCAGCATTTTTAAGCTCTGCGCTAAAGCGCCATTTGCCGCTGAGACTATCAATAAAATAGGTCCCCATTCGCCAGGCATTCATGTGATGTTGAAGCGGTGATTGATATTGATAATGCAGCGCTATCCAGTGGGCCTCACTGGAGCCCAGCGGATATGGCGTATGTCGGGTAATGTCATCGGCAGATAAATCGATGCGGCGGCTTCTGATATCGGCTGGCGATCGGAAAGGAACCGTATACGAGAGTTCAGCTCTTCCGGTTTCTGAATTAAGTTTGACTAATCCATTGCTGTCTTCAAGCCAAAAATAGCCAGGGGTTGAAATCAGGACCGGTTGAATGGAGTTTCCGCTGGCGAAATGGTTACGGCAAGTTTTGAACAGGCTATTTTCTGGCGGAGACATACGCGGATCGATACGGCGAAAAATTAAACATCCTTTCCCCTCGTCGCTATAGTCGCTCGAAAAGGTAATGGGATTCCCGTTCGCATCACTGAACCATGATGTCACGCCAGTTTCTTCATTTAAAGCCAGCGTAGCTATTTTTCTGGTGGGGATATTCAGTTCAAACCACTGGCCTGGAGACGTTTTGAACCAGGCCTTCTGTCCTTTATGAACCAACGTTAAACCGGACAGACTTTCCCCTTGCCAAAGTTGGGTGGCATGCTGCGGATTTCCGGGCTCGGTGATATAGAGTTCCGAAACGTAATTTTGCTGTTGGCGATCGTAGCGTTTCGTGGCGAATAATGAATTACCGTCAGGAAGTTCCTTGTATTCCTTAATTTCCCGGGAGTCATCCGTATCAGAAAGGAGATCTTTGAGTGTGATTGTTACCATGCTCATGGCGTCGGATGACGTTGTTTCACCAGACTGACGTTCAGGCGCAGTTTCCGCTAACGGTACTTTTTTAACCCATGCCGTGACCTCTGAAGCCAGTTCGCTTTGCAGATTATTTTTCTTCAGGTAGGTGGTAATGGGTTTGATACTCTCTTCCAGTACGAGCTTGTCAGAGAGATAGCTCTGTAATGGCCTGAGGCCCGGCCCGAGGAGAGTGAAGTTTTTCCAGTAGTCGATTCTGTTCGCTATTGCCTTTAGATACGAATAATTAGGATTAGGCGATACGACACATGTTGTTAGGATCAACGCAACTTTTGGCTCGCCAAAAACAGCGCTGGCGTCCATTATTTTCAGATAAGTGGTTCGTTTAGTGTCACCTACAGAGTAGGTTTTTCGTGCCTCTGTAAACGATATTTCTTCTTGTAGTTCAGGCTGTTTAATTAATTCCTGCGGCGCCCGCCATAACCAATGCTGTGAAATCGCCAGATTTGTTTTGTGCTCAACTTCTTTGGCCGTGATATAGCCTGCCTGCTGTGCTTGCCATAATTTCGGCGTGATAAATTTTTCAGCCAGGCTGGTGGCCACTTCCGGTCTGTGTGATAGCAGGGTCTGCCCCCAGTCCTCTTCCAGGTAAGCGACAGGCATTGACGCTGACTGAAGGCTAAAATTTTCTTGTTTAAGTAAGTCCGACAGCTTCGGCGCCAGCGTATTCCAGTCGGCGGCGATCGCCAGCGTCATTTTATCCGCTTCAATACGTTTTTTGCCATCCAGCCAGACCAGAATGTTGGTATCGTCCAGGGACGCTCTCGGCGAATTTGCCAGGCCCCGCTCTGCGGGCGATTCCCACTGCCACCGGGTAAAAACCGGCGCAGGATTATAGTCAGCATAGGGTGATGGTAAACAGCTTTCAGGGTGCGGCGGGCTCTCTGTGCCCGTCTGAATGACATACCAGGCCATCAGGCCTGTGAAAATAAACGCCAGCCCACATTTTTTGCTAAGCATCCTTTGCTCCAGGTCAAATATTCCATTTTATCTCCCTGCATACTAAGTGGTCATCCCGGCAAAAACCATCTAATAACAACCACAAGATGAACTTCTCTCTTCTCGCCGGGGGATGAGCAGCGACAGCGAGCAGGCGATTGTTTGCAAATCGCCTTGAGTTTCCCGTCTGACCCCAGTATTATGACGCGTCATTTTTCAGCCGACCTTTAACACGTTCCTTGCCTCCCCGGGCCTCGGCTGACCCAGACAGGAGGCTGAATAATCCGTAAGGAGCAATTCGATGCGTCATTACGAAATCGTTTTTATGGTCCATCCTGACCAGAGCGAACAGGTTCCGGGCATGATCGAGCGTTACTCTGCTGCCATCACTGGCGCAGAAGGCAAGATCCACCGTCTGGAAGACTGGGGCCGCCGTCAGCTGGCTTACCCGATCAACAAACTGCACAAAGCGCACTACGTTCTGATGAACGTTGAAGCGCCGCAGGAAGTGATCGATGAGCTGGAAACTACCTTCCGCTTCAACGATGCCGTTATCCGTAGCATGGTAATGCGTACCAAGCACGCTGTTACCGAAGCATCTCCGATGGTTAAAGCGAAAGACGAGCGCCGTGAGCGTCGCGATGATTTCGCAAACGAAACCGCAGATGATGCTGAAGCTGGGGATTCTGAAGAGTAATTTCTGATGACCAACCGTCTGGTGTTGTCCGGCACCGTGTGCAGGGCTCCCCTTCGAAAGGTCAGTCCATCAGGAATTCCGCATTGCCAGTTCGTGCTTGAGCATCGTTCTGTGCAAGAGGAAGCCGGGTTTCACCGGCAGGCGTGGTGCCAAATGCCCGTTATTGTTAGCGGACATGAAAACCAGGCCATTACTCACAGTATAACGGTCGGTAGTCGCATAACCATTCAGGGATTTATCTCTTGCCACAAAGCAAAGAACGGCCTGAGCAAAATGGTTCTGCATGCCGAGCAGATTGAATTGATAGATTCTGGAGACTAGCCATATGGCACGTTATTTCCGTCGTCGCAAGTTCTGCCGTTTCACCGCGGAAGGCGTTCAAGAGATCGACTATAAAGATATCGCTACGCTGAAAAACTACATCACCGAAAGCGGTAAGATTGTCCCAAGCCGTATCACCGGTACCCGTGCAAAATACCAGCGTCAGCTGGCTCGCGCTATCAAACGCGCTCGCTACCTGTCCCTGCTGCCGTACACTGATCGCCATCAGTAATCGGTCACGGTCCATTAATACGACTTTGAGAGGATAAGGTAATGCAAGTTATTCTGCTTGATAAAGTAGCAAACCTGGGTAGCCTGGGTGATCAGGTTAACGTTAAAGCGGGCTACGCTCGTAACTTCCTGGTACCACAGGGTAAAGCTGTTCCTGCTACCAAGAAAAACGTTGAATACTTCGAAGCACGTCGCGCTGAACTGGAAGCTAAACTGGCTGACGTTCTGGCTGCTGCAAATGCACGCGCAGAGAAAATCAACGCACTGGAAACCGTTACTATCGCGTCTAAAGCAGGCGACGAAGGTAAACTGTTCGGTTCCATCGGTACTCGCGACATCGCTGACGCTGTTACTGCAGCTGGCGTTGAAGTGGCTAAGAGCGAAGTTCGTCTGCCGAACGGCGTTCTGCGTACCACTGGTGAGCACGAAGTGAACTTCCAGGTTCACAGCGAAGTCTTCGCTAAGCTGACCATTAACGTTGTTGCAGAATAAGTTTTTATTCTGACAGCTTCGTGAAAAACGCCGACCTTGTGTCGGCGTTTTGCTTTTCTTCCTCTGCGCTTTTTCACACTGGCTATTCTTTGCCCTTTTCGGGATAATCATTAAAAATAAAACATAATTTCAATGTGGTGAAGAATGGATACCCCGCACCCGCAACCTCTGTTTGCGCGTAAAAATATTGTCTACCTGAGCGCCGCGTTTTGCTGCCTGTTATGGGGGAGCGCCTACCCGGCGATTAAAAGCGGCTATGAGATCTTCCAGATCGCAACCGATGATATTCCTTCAAAAATTGTTTTTGCCGGTTACCGCTTCCTGTTTGCCGGTCTGCTGCTTCTGCTGCTGGCCATGGCGCAGCGTAAGCCCATCGGCAGATTACGTTCTCGCCAGTTCGGCCAGCTCACGTTACTGGGGCTGACGCAGACCTCTTTACAGTACATCTTCTTTTATATTGGTCTGGCCTTCACCACTGGGGTGAAAGGCTCGATCATGAATGCGACAGGCACCTTCTTTAGCGTACTGCTGGCGCACTTCATCTACCAGAATGACAAGCTGAGCTATAACAAAACACTGGGTTGTATCCTCGGCTTCGCGGGAGTGATGGTGGTGAATTTCAGCAGCGGGCTGGACTTCAGTTTTAGCCTGCTGGGCGACGGGTCTGTCGTCCTGGCGGCGTTTATCCTTTCCGCCGCCACGCTTTACGGCAAGCGCATCTCGCAGACGGTTGACCCTACGGTAATGACCGGTTACCAGTTGGGGATTGGCGGCCTGGCGCTGATCGCTGGCGGTTACGCGTTTGGCGGCACGCTCACCGTCCACGGGTTTTCATCTGTCGCGATTCTCGGTTATCTGACATTACTCTCGTCGGTAGCGTTTGCACTGTGGAGCATTTTGCTCAAATACAACCGGGTGGGAATGATTGCACCGTTTAACTTCTTGATTCCCGTTTCCGGAGCGGTGCTGTCGGCAGTGTTTCTTGGCGAGAATATTCTTGAATGGAAATACGCGATTGCGCTGGTGCTGGTGTGTTCGGGGATCTGGTGGGTCAATAAGGTGCGTAAAGCGTAAATCAGGCCCGGTGGCATACTGTCGCCGGGCATAGGTGATTATCGCGCCCGCAGGAAACTGCCGTCCGGCTGACGGGTGAACAGTACCTGCTGGTCATTGCCGGTATCGATGGTTAAGCCTGTCACTACGCCGTTCGCATTCTGGCGAATCTGCACTAACTGCCCTTCTTTAAGGGTGCTCAACGGCTTGCCTGCGCCTTCCACTTTTGCCATGGCATACACGTCTGTCGGCGGCAGCCCGTGGTCGCGGAACAACTGCGCCATCGTTTTACCAGAACCAACGCGGTAAGAACGCCATTGCTGATCGATCCCGCTGTCCGGCTGGAAAGGCTGCGTTTGCGGCTGCGACTGTTGTGTCTGCGGCTGCGTTTCCGGCTGGCCTTCCTGAATGGGTTCCGGCGCCACCGGAGCGACCTGTCCGGGATCGTTTTGCGGCGTGACGAGCTGCGCCTGCAGCTGTGCTTCGGTCGGTGGCTGAGACGGTGACTGAATATCCAGCTGCGCGTCACGGGTTACCGTAGGCGCAACGCTATTGTCGTCGGAGGGAAGCAGGAAACCGATGACCAGCACCACTGCCGCAATAATAATGCCGCGGCGGTGCATCGGCGGAAGCGGGTCCATAAGGCGAAAATTGTCCGGTGCATGCCAGATTTTCGCCAGGGTAGGTTTTAGTTCAAAGCGCCCGGGCATGGCTTTCCTCCTGCTCCGCGTCTCGTTCCTCAATCATAGAGTATAGACAGCTAACGCTATGATGTTCGTGATATTACCCGCTTTTGATATATTCATACGGGATACCCCTATTGTTTCTTTTTCCCCAGGATTTGTCATCCACCCCATGACAACATTTTACCGCAGAGGGCGCGGCTGTTATGCTGCCCGCTACTTTAAATCCGATGAAAGGAAATACGATGGCAACCCCGACTTTTGACACTATCGAAGCGCAAGCAAGCTACGGCATTGGTTTGCAGGTAGGACAGCAACTGAGCGAATCCGGCCTGCAGGGGCTGTTGCCTGAAGCGCTGGTTGCAGGTATTGCCGATGCGCTGGAAGGTAAACAACCGGCTGTTCCGGTTGACGTGGTACACCGCGCGCTGCGTGAAATTCATGAGCGTGCTGATGCCGTACGTCGCGAACGTTTCCAGGCGATGGCCGCGGAAGGCGTGAAGTATCTGGAAGAAAACCGTGAGAAAGAGGGGGTGAGCAGCACCGAATCCGGTCTGCAATTCCGCGTACTGACCCAGGGTGAAGGTCCGATTCCGGCCCGTACTGACCGCGTTCGCGTGCATTATACCGGCAAGCTGATTGACGGCACCGTATTCGACAGCTCCGTAGCGCGCGGCGAACCGGCTGAATTCCCGGTTAATGGAGTGATCGCCGGCTGGATTGAAGCGCTGACCTTAATGCCGGTCGGCTCGAAGTGGGAACTGACTATTCCTCATGAACTCGCCTACGGTGAACGCGGCGCGGGTGCCTCCATTCCGCCGTTCAGCACGCTGGTGTTTGACGTCGAGCTGCTGGAAATCCTGTAAGCAGAGTCTTCTGTTCCCTTCGGAAAAGAGGGGAACAGAAAATATGCAATAAAACCGCGTATTCGCCGAACATCGGCATTTTATCTTGCAAATGGTTCCGTTGCGTGTATTTTTGTGAGCTAATTCGCGTTATCAGAGTGATATGACACTCACTTTAAACATATAGTTAACATAATATTTAAATCTTAGTATTCATCCCGCCGATTCTTACCTAATATCGATGAGTCCTGACAACAGGATCGTCGTATCATACAGAAGCACAACAGACGCATTAAAGGCCGCAGAGCCTGCACAACACAGACAGGTACAGGAAGAATAAAACATGGTAGATCAGGTAAAAGTCGCCGCCGATGAACAGGCACCGGCTGAACAGTCGCTACGGCGCAATCTCACAAACCGACATATTCAGCTTATCGCCATTGGCGGGGCGATCGGTACGGGCCTGTTTATGGGGTCCGGCAAAACCATCAGCCTCGCCGGACCGTCGATCATTTTTGTTTATATGATCATCGGCTTTATGCTCTTCTTCGTCATGCGGGCGATGGGCGAGCTGCTGCTCTCAAATCTGGAATATAAATCTTTTAGTGACTTTGCTTCGGATCTGCTGGGACCGTGGGCAGGCTATTTTACCGGCTGGACCTACTGGTTCTGCTGGGTGGTGACCGGGATGGCGGACGTCGTGGCGATTACCGCTTATGCCCAGTTCTGGTTCCCGGGGCTTTCCGACTGGGTGGCCTCGCTGGCTGTCGTGGTCTTGCTGCTGAGCCTTAACCTCGCCACTGTGAAAATGTTCGGTGAGATGGAGTTCTGGTTCGCGATGATTAAAATCGTCGCCATCGTCGCGCTGATTATCGTGGGGCTGGTGATGATCGCCATGCACTTTACATCACCGACCGGCGTCGAAGCGTCTTTTGCGCACCTGTGGAATGATGGCGGCTGGTTCCCGAAAGGCATCAGCGGCTTCTTTGCTGGCTTCCAGATTGCAGTGTTTGCGTTTGTTGGTATCGAACTGGTAGGGACAACGGCGGCTGAAACGAAAGATCCCGAGAAATCCCTGCCGCGCGCCATCAACTCCATTCCTGTTCGTATCATTATGTTCTACGTGTTCGCGCTGATCGTCATTATGTCCGTCACGCCGTGGAGCTCCGTGGTACCGGATAAGAGCCCGTTCGTAGAGCTGTTTGTACTGGTTGGTCTGCCTGCCGCGGCAAGCGTGATCAACTTCGTGGTGCTGACCTCTGCGGCCTCTTCGGCAAACAGCGGTGTGTTCTCGACTAGCCGCATGCTGTTCGGCCTGGCGCAGGAAGGGGTGGCGCCGAAAGCGTTCGCGAAGCTGTCTAAACGCGCGGTTCCAGCCAAAGGGCTGACCTTCTCTTGCATCTGTCTGCTGGGCGGCGTGGTGATGTTGTACGTCAACCCGAGCGTGATTGGCGCGTTCACCATGATCACCACGGTGTCGGCAATCCTGTTTATGTTCGTGTGGACCATTATCCTGTGTTCATACCTTGTGTATCGCAAACAGCGTCCGCACCTGCATGAGAAATCGATCTATAAAATGCCGCTTGGCAAGCTGATGTGCTGGGTGTGCATGGCGTTCTTCGTGTTTGTGATCGTGCTGCTGACCCTGGAAGACGATACCCGTCAGGCGCTGCTCGTCACGCCGCTGTGGTTTATCGCCCTGGGACTGGGCTGGCTGTTTATCGGTAAGAGACGTATGGCAGGAATGCGTTAAATCGTATCGCCCGGTGGCGGCAACGCTTACCGGGCTCGCTTACTGGTACAGGTTGTAGGCCGGATTAGGCGTATCCGCCATCCGGCAAATCGCTTATTCCCCGGCTAAGGCACGCGGGAACAGGACATTATTCTCCAGACTGATGTGCTCCATCAGGTCATCAATCATCTCGTTAATCCCGTTGTACATCGCTTTCCAGGTGGTGCAGGCTTCCGGCGGAATGGTCACATTCTGCGTGGTATGCTTAATCACTTCCAGCAGTTCACCCGCCTCATCATGCTCGCTTTCCATCACGCTGATTGGCCCCATCGCCTGGCTGCCCATTCCCTGTTTGATCATTGGAAACAGGATCTGCTCTTCTTTCATCATGTGGCTCGACAGCTCCTGATGCAGCATAGTCAGGTACTTCGCCAGACCTTTCGGCACGTTTGGCTTATCAGCATGTACGCGTTCAACTTTGGTCGCCTGCAGGATCAGTTCCGGCAATTGCTCACGGTGTCTGTCGTGGTAGCGCACGATGATGTGGTTGATGATTTCGGCTAACGGCGCGGTACGCCAGTCTTTTTCAATGGGCTGTTCAGCCAGTTGGGCAAGCTGCGCCTCAATGGCGTCAACGTCCAGCTCTTTGCGAGCGGCCGCCCGCGCCAGCGTCTGCTTACCGCCGCAGCAGTAGTCCATATCATACTTACGAAACAGCGCCGACGCGCGAGGAATAGAAAGCGCCAGTTCACCTAAAGGTTGATCGCGATAAGCCATAGCCGTTACCTCATTTTGAATAATATAAGATGTATCTTAAATACATCTTTATGTGGGCGCTATAACCCTTTCGGGTCAGAGGATTTTGTGATGTCTGTCACGAAAAATTCTTTCGTTTTTAACGTACTGATACTTATCAGAAAGCGCGCCATTCTCCCATAAACGGAGTCCTGGCGAATTAAACAACCCGCGATCGCTGCCGATACCAAGTCCTCAGACAACACCTGCAACATAAAAGGCAAAAGATGTTTAAACGAATCAACGTGATCACTTTATTGATCGTGGTGCTACTTGCGCTCGGGGCGATGCAGCTTCTTTCGGCTGGCGTGTTTATTAACGCGCTGAAAAATGACAAACAAAATTTCACGGTGTCGCAACTTGCAAGCCAGAACGTGGCGGAATTTACCGATGCGTGGATCAGCCTCAATCAGGCGCGGGTAACGCTGAACCGGGGGATGCTGCGTTTGCAAAGCAGCATGGCAGGGCAGATCAACGGCGGCCAGCTCAGCGAACTGGTGAAAACCGCAGATGCTCTGCTGGCGAACGCGAAAAAACATTACGACACCTATTATGCGCTACCGGAAACGCCAGGGATGGACGAGCGCCTGGCGGACAGGCTGGAAGAACAGTACGGCATTTACTCAGCGACGCTGGCAAAAATGAACGCCTTGCTGGCGCAAGGCAAACTGGAAGAGATGTTTAAGCAGAACGCCGAACAGAAACAAACGGCAATGCAGAGCGTCTATCACGAATGGCGCACCGCGCAGGCGAAGCTCACCAGCGCGGGGATCAAGGATAACGAAAGCGACTATCAGCGCATCCTGTGGATTCTGTCCTTTATTCTGCTGGCGGTCGTGGTCGTCATCCTGATCAGTTGGATAGCGATGCAGCGCGTGCTGTTGAAGCCGCTGCATGAAGTGATGTCCCATATTCGCCATATCGCGTCCGGCGATCTCACGCACAGCATTGACGCGGAAGGCAACAACGAAATGGCGCTGCTGGCGCGTAACGTACGCGATATGCAGCAGTCGCTGGCGAATACCGTCCGCGTGGTGCGCGATGGCGCCGATACGATCTACACCGGTGCCGGTGAGATTACGGCGGGCAGTAACGATCTCTCCTCACGTACTGAACAGCAGGCCGCTTCGCTGGAAGAAACCGCAGCCAGCATGGAGCAGTTGACCGCCACCGTCCGGCAGAATGCGGACAACGCCCGCCAGGCGACGCAACTGGCGAAGAACGCCTCGGGTACGGCGAAAAAGGGCGGCGAGGTCGTGGAAGGCGTCGTGCGCACCATGGATGAGATCGCCGCCAGTTCCAGCAAGATAGCCCAGATTACTAGCGTGATTGACGGCATTGCCTTCCAGACGAACATCCTGGCGCTTAACGCCGCGGTGGAAGCGGCGCGCGCAGGCGAGCAGGGACGTGGATTCGCCGTGGTCGCTGGTGAAGTTCGTACGCTGGCGAGCCGCAGCGCCCAGGCCGCGAAAGAGATCAAGGCGCTGATTGAAGACTCTGGCGATCGGGTGAATGCCGGTTCCGCGCTGGTGCATGAAGCCGGTGAAACGATGAATGAGATTGTCAGCGCGGTCACCCGTGTGACCGACATCATGGGCGAAATCGCCTCCGCGTCGGATGAGCAAAGCCGGGGAATCGATCAGGTGGGACAGGCGGTGGCGGAGATGGATCGCGTGACTCAGCAGAACGCATCGCTGGTGGAGGAGTCAGCGTCTGCCGCCGCCGCGCTGGAAGAACAGGCTGCGCGTCTGAATCAGACGGTAGCGGTATTTAAAGTATAAGCAGCAGCATTAACTGCAGGCCGGACACGCGCAGCGCTGTCCGGCCCATTTACATCTCCGGGACGGGCGCCACGCCGGGTTTTTCCGGTTTGGCTTTCACGGCGAGCACCACGCCGACAACGAGCAGCGCTATGCCGCTTAATGTCAGCAGCGGGGGAATGTCCTGACGCAGAATAAAGGTGTACAGCAGGCCCGCCAGCGTCTCAAATACAATTAATGGCCCAAGGATCACCGTCGGCAACCGTTGGCTGGCGATATTCCAGCACAGAGCCCCTACCCACGAGCACAGCACCGCAATTGCCACCATCAGGCCGATAAAGACCGCAGGTCGCGGACCAAAGGGGAGCGCAAAGCCTGGGGTTTGGTTGTGTAGCCACAAGCAGGCGGCGATGTAGCCTGCGAAAGAGACGGGCAGGGTGACCAGCGCCTGCGCTGTCGCCCACATCATTGGATGCTTGTCCGGATTTTCGCGCAGCCAGCGCGCATTACGCAGCGCATACCACGCCCAGCAGGCCACCGAAACCACCGCCAGCGCGATGCCAGAGCCATAGCGCCAGCCGCTGAAATTCGGCAGCCCTTGACCCAGCTCCGCGATATTCACACACAGCAGACCGATGCCTGTCAACGCCAGTGAAGGGGCAAGGCGTCGCCAGGCGAGTCTGCCGTCGCGATGACTGTACAGCAGGTTAGCAAATACCGGAATGACGACCGGCAGCGTGCCGATAATCATCGTCGATACCGGCGCGCCGGTGCGCTGAATGGCGCTGGCGAGGCAGAGATAGTAAATCAGGTTGCCCATCATGGTCAGCGCCAGCGCGGTGAACCAGTCCTTTGAGGTCAATTGGCGAAGACGGGCGCGACCAAGCCAGGCGAGCGGCAGAGCGATCAGGCCCAGCGCCAGGTAACGCCCCATCGACTGCAGCATCGCCGGGTATTCCGGTACGATCAACGGCCCGACAAAAATCAGTCCCCACATTAACCCTGCCAGCAGGGCATATATCACGCCGCTAATCATTATGTTTCTCCCTTTGCTTTAACCCAGCGCCGAGTGTAGGCAGGGAAAACGCGGGCGTATTGTATGAGATTGCGCATTAGCGGAGGAAAACCTGTCTCTGGTAGCGCACGGGAGTGATGCCGTAGCGATGGGTAAAGGCGCGAGTCAGATGCGACTGGTCGGTAAGGCCAGCGGCGGCGGCCACTTCGGCGGCGGGCATCCCGAGAGTGAGAAAGGCTTTCGCCCTCCACAGGCGGATCGCCATCAGCATCTGATGCGGCGTGACGTGAAAATGCGCTTTGAACTGGCGCTGAAAATGCCAGGGACTGAGCGCCGCGACAGCGGCCAGTTCGTCTAAGGTGACCGGACGCATGTAGTTGTCGTGGAGATAATCGCGCACCCGCGCAAAGCGGTGCGCGCCTTCACGCGGCGCCCGCATCGGCTGCGCCAGCGGCCGGAAGGTATCGATTAAATCCAGCAACAGTCCTTTCTGCGCCAGCGGATCGTCGGTGTGCCACAAACCGTGGATCAGCGAGCAAATCTGGCGTGAACGCAAGGGATCGTGTCTTGTCACTTCGCGAAACCCCCAGTGGCGGATCCCCGTGATCTCTTCCAGCAGGGTGGGGTCAAGATAGATCATCCGGTAGCGCCAGCCATCGGCGGTTTCAGCTTCGCCGGTGTGCAGTTCGTCCGGATTCATGGTGATAACGGAATGGGCGGGCGCCAGATACTGGGTGCCGCGATAGCGAAAGCGCTCGGCTCCCGCCTCAATAGCCCCAATGCCGAAGGCTTCGTGGGTGTGGGGTTCGAAGGCGTAGCGAGAAATATGCGCATGATACAGTTCCACGCCCGGCACTTCCGCCAGATGGCGAAAACGGGCGCTGTCTTTCTCATCGTTGAATTGCTCAGGTACACCTTGCATGTCATCTCTCCCCACGCATCATCCTGCCATTATCAAAGAGGATACGTGAGGATGTCACCTAATTTAACTAATTTTTAACACTTGCAGCATGGTGCGAACGCTGTCGGCAAGCGTGGTGGTGGGACGACCAATCAGTTGGCTCAATGTACGGCTGTTATCGAACAGACCGCCTTCAGAAGCGCCAATATCCGAATCCGCCAGCATATCAGCCAGGCCAGCGGGCAGACCTGCCCCCTGCAGCGCCGCGGCGAAGTCCGCTTCACTCAGGTTCTGATAGACAATGAGTTTGCCGCTCTGTTGACTCAGTTCGTCAGCCAGTTGGCTCAGCGTCCAGGCGTCGTCCCCCGCCAGTTCATACACTTTTCCGGCATGGCCGTCGGTGCTGAGGACGCGCGCAGCGGCGGCGGCATAGTCAGCACGCGTCGCAGAGGCGATTTTGCCCTCGCCAGCGGCGCCGATAAACACGCCGTGCTCCAGCGCGGCGGGCGCGCTCGCCAGGTAGTTTTCGCTATACCAGCCGTTGCGCAGCAGCGTATACGGGATGCCGGATCCCGCCAGCATCTTCTCAGTCTCGACATGCTCAAGGTGCAGGCCGAGCGGGGAACGATCTGCATGAAGCAGACTGGTGTAAGCGATAAATTTTACGCCTGCCGTTTTCGCCGCGTTAATCACATTACGGTGTTGCACAGCGCGCTGCCCGACCTCGCTTGACGAGATCAACAACAGCTTTTCGACGCCCTGTAGCGCGGTGGTGAAGGCGGCCTCATCGCTATAGTCTGCCTGGCGGACGGTGATTCCCCGCTGGCTTAGCGTCGCGGCCTTCGCCGGGTGACGCACAATCGCCACGACCTGGCTGGCGGGAACAGTTTTTAGCAGGCTTTCGATAACATGGTGGCCGAGTTGGCCGGTAGCGCCGGTGATGGCAATCATGGGGTGACTCCTTTACGTGTCTGTTGTGTTCCATTACGCTATCACCTAAACTTACTTTTAGTAAGTACGTACAAAAAGGTAAGTGTAATGCGTAAATCCACTCTTTCTCAGCAGCTTCGCGACGGCAACCTGTTCGCCGAGCAGTGCCCTTCCCGCGACGTGCTTAAGCATGTCACCAGCCGTTGGGGCGTGTTAATTCTGGTTGCGCTGCGTGACGGCACGCACCGGTTTAGCGATCTGCGGCGCAAAATGGGGGGCGTGAGTGAAAAGATGCTGGCGCAGTCATTGCAGGCGCTGGAACGGGATGGGTTTATCAACCGGGTGTCCTATCCGGTGGTACCGCCGCATGTCGAGTATAGCCTGACGCCGCTTGGCGAGCAGGTAAGTGAAAAGGTCGCCGCGCTGGCGGACTGGATTGAGCTGAATTTACCGCAGGTGCTGGCGCTGCGGGAAGCGCGTGCGGCGTGACGTCTTGCCGGATAAGCGCATGAACAGCGCAATCCGGCACGCCGCACAACGTTTACTTGCTCAAATCCACCTGATAAATCGCAAACCCAACGTCATCGGTGGCGACTTTTTGCATCGGATACTGCCCTTTCTCTTTAATAAATGCCGCCGCTTTCGCGGTGGGTGAGGTTTCAAAGCGAATATCCAGTTTGCGGTCGCTGTGAATCGGCGCCAGACGCCAGTTATTATCTGCTGCCGGGTGGATCTCGCCTGTACGCTTCGACTCCGCGCCGATCCACGCCGCCAGCACTGAATGGTTTTCATCCGGTGAGGCAAACGCGATATGGCTGTCGCCGGTTCCGGCGAACTTACCGCCGTATGCGCGATAGTTATTGGTGGCGACCAGGAAAAGCGCATTCGGGTCGATCGGCTTGCCGTTAAAGGTCAGGTTTTTGATGCGCTCGGCTTTTGGATTTACCGTCTGGCATTCGCCGTCGTAACGGGCGGGCTGGGAGACGTCAATCTGATAGTTCACGCCATCGATCACGTCGAAGTTATACGTGCGGAAACCGTCCCAGTTGATCAGCGACTGCGGTTTGCTGCTGTTGATATCAATCTGATTAAACTGCCCGGCGGCGCACTCCAGCCACTCTTTCACCTCTTTACCGCTGGCTTTCACCACCACCAGGGTGTTCGGATACAGGTACAGATCCGCGGCATTACGGAAGGTAAGCTGACCTTTTTCGACTTCGACAAAGCTGGCCGGATCGTTCTTACGTCCGCCCACTTTAAACGGCGCGGCGGCAGACAATACCGGCAGTTTCGCCAGATCCGGATCGCCCTGAATAAAGTGTTCCACATAGGCTTTCTGCGCGTTGTTCACTACTTGTACGGTCGGATCGTCCTGCACCAGCGCCAGAAAGCTGTACATGTTGTCGGCGGATTTGCCGATCGGTTTGCTGACGAAATCGCGGGTGGCGTCATGATCGCTTTTCAGAATCCGCACCAGCTTTTCATCTTCGGCGGCCAGCGACTTTTTCGCCGCGGGGTCGTAAATCGGGCGCGCTTCAGCTTTCGCTCCGGTTACCTGCCACTTTCCGCTGTCATTGTTAAGCACCAGATCCACAACCCCAAGATGATCGCCCCACATGCCCGGCATCACCGCTGGTATGCCGTTTAGCGTGCCCTTAGCGATATCTGCGCCTTTGATACCGGCAAAGTCTTTGCCCGGAAAGACCGCGTGCGCGTGACCAAACATAATGGCGTTAATGCCCGGCACGTCGCTGAGATAATAAACGGAGTTTTCCGCCATGCTCTGGTACGGGTCGGCGGAAAGGCCGGAGTGAGCAATCGCCACGACGATATCCGCCCCTTTCTCGCGCATTTCCGGCACGTATTTCCGCGCGGTTTCGGTAATATCATTCACCGTCACTTTGCCGCTCAGGTTGGCTTTATCCCAGGTCATGATTTGCGGCGGCACAAAGCCGATATAGCCAATTTTCAGGGTTTGCGTATGGCCTTCGTTATCCACCACGTCCGTTTCTTTAATCAGATACGGCGTAAACAGCGGCTTTTGTGTTTTCACGTCGATGATATTGGCGTTGACGTAGGGGAACGTGGCGCCAGCCAGCGCCTTGTGCAGGTAATCCAGCCCGTAGTTAAACTCGTGGTTGCCAAGATTACCGACCGCGTAGTCCAGCGTGTTCATCGCTTTATAGACCGGGTGAATATCGCCGTCCTTTAGCCCTTTCGCCGCCATGTAGTCACCTAAGGGACTTCCCTGAATCAGATCGCCGTTGTCGACCAGTACGCTGTTTTGCACTTCGCCACGCGCTGCGTTGATCAGGCTTGCGGTGCGTACCAGTCCGAATTTTTCGGTCGGCGTATCCTTGTAATAATCGAAATCCATCATATTGCTATGCAGATCGGTGGTTTCCATTATCCGCAGATTGACCGTCGCGGCGTTCACGCTGGCCGCGATCAGCGTGGCCAAAAGCGTTACACTAAACTTAATCATCAGGGGCATCCTTTTTTAGATCGAGGCCACAAAAGAAAATGTATATAAATTTTCTTTCTTACAGAACTGTGAATCATGACATGAAAAGCGGCGGCAAAAACGCAGACGCTATCACAGTTGGCGGATCCTCCTGCAATGGGGTATAAGTAAAACAACGAGTTAACACCACTGTACGAAAACGAGGTGGAGAATGTTAGAACAAGTCTGTCAGCTTGCACGGAACGCGGGCGATGCCATTATGCAGGTTTATGATGGAATCAAACCGATGGAGATCGTTAGCAAGCAGGACGATTCTCCCGTCACCGCAGCGGACATCGCCGCGCACGCCGTCATCGTTGAAGGGTTAAAGACGTTAACGCCGGACATCCCGGTTCTGTCGGAAGAAGATCCCCCCGCCTGGGAAGTGCGTCAGCACTGGCAGCGCTACTGGCTGGTGGACCCGCTGGACGGCACCAAAGAGTTTATCAAACGCAATGGCGAATTCACCGTTAACATCGCGCTGATCGATAACGGTAAACCGGTGCTGGGCGTGGTTTATGCGCCGGTGATGAAGGTGATGTATAGCGCCGCTGAGGGCAAGGCCTGGAAAGAGGAATGCAGCGTACGCAAACCGATCCAGGTACGCGATGCGCGTCCGCCGCTGGTAGTCATTAGTCGCTCGCACACGGATAACGAACTGAAAGAGTATCTTCAGCAGTTGGGCGAACACCAGACCACGTCGATCGGTTCGTCGTTAAAATTCTGTCTGGTGGCAGAAGGACAGGCGCAGTTGTACCCGCGCTTCGGACCGACCTGCATCTGGGATACCGCCGCTGGCCATGCGGTTGCCGCCGCCGCCGGGGCGCACGTTCACGACTGGCAGGGCAAACCGCTGGACTACACCCCGCGTGAATCGTTCCTCAACCCCGGCTTCCGGGTGTCTATTTACTGAGTAATTTATGCAGCAGGGCGATCACCTGCTGCACATCTTGTTGGCTTAACGCACCGTCTTTGGCCCACTGCACACGACCCTCTTTATCCAGCACCACAATGGCGGAGCTTTCTTCCTCCAGTTGCCAGGCCTTACGCGCTACGCCGTTGCTGTCGACAATAAATTGCGACCACGGGTAGAGCTTCTTATTGCTCTCCAGGCTGCTACGCACAAACATGCCGGAGCCGGGAATGGCGTCGTCGGTGTTCACGATAGTGGTGGTCTGATAGGTATCGTGGGGCAGTTTTGCCGATTTAATCGCTTCTATCAGCGTGGCGTTCTTCTCTTTAGCCGAGGTGCGTCCCGCGATGTGCTGGAGGATGCGCACTTTGCCCGGCAGTTGCGCGCTGTTCCACTTTTTGTAGCTGAACGTATCGTTTTCCAGCACCAGCTCGCCGCGATCGGCTATTCCCACCGCCGGTACGCGTTGGTTGATTTCGAAGCTATGGGCGGAAGCCATCATCGGCGCTAACAGGCATGCCAGCGCCAGAATCTTACGTAGGGTCATGGTGTTTCCTTTTTCTTGTTTGCAGGTGATCCGACCACTTTGGGCCGCTGTTTAATCATATGTGCGAATGATGCTTTTTCCCGTAAACGCGGCGTCAGTTTGCGGACGGGCGCACAAATCCTGCGAAAAACGACGTCTTATACTGAAGGCATCGGCAGCAATCAAAGATGATTCTGATTAACTGTAATAAAAAGGTAAATAAACTTATACACGCTGGAAACATCGTACAGATAGTCTATAGTCAAATGGCATTAAAATTTGCGCCTTAGAACTGTTGGGCCGATTGTGGCACCGCAAGGGCGTAAGACTTACGCAGGAGACAACAATGAAAATTTTCCAACGGTACAACCCACTGCAGGTGGCGAAGTACGTGAAGATCCTGTTCCGCGGACGGTTATATATCAAGGACGTTGGCGCTTTTGAGTTCGATAAGGGTAAGATTCTTATCCCAAAAGTGAAGGACAAACAGCATCTTTCTGTGATGTCCGAAGTTAACCGTCAGGTTCTGCGTCTGCAAACTGAGATGGCTTAACCAAAGTGCTATGCAGTTGTGTTACGTAGTAAATGAACGGCTCCCGATGGGAGCCGTTGATGTTTGTGGGATCAGGAGGCGTGGGTCTCGTCCTTCGCATCGGGCAGTTTCGGCGTCAGGACGTTGGGTTTGCTGTCCAGACGGGTCACCAGCAGCTGGTCGATACGGTAGTTGTCGATATCCACCACTTCGAATTTGTAGCCGGAAAACTTCACCGAATCGGTACGTTTTGGGATCTTCCGCAGCATAAACATCATAAAGCCGCCGATGGTCTCGTAGTTGCCCGACTGCGGGAACTCGTCAATATCCAGCACGCGCATCACGTCGTCGATTGGCGTACCGCCGTCGATCAACCATGAGTTCTCGTCGCGCGCCACAATCTGCTCTTCCAGCCCCTGGCCGACCAGATCGCCCATCAACGTGGTCATCACGTCATTCAGAGTGATAATACCCACCACCAGCGCGTATTCGTTCATGATCACCGCGAAGTCTTCCCCGGCAGTTTTGAAACTTTCCAGCGCTTCGGAGAGGGTCAGAGTATCGGGAACAATGAGCGTATTGCGGATCTGCACGCCGCTGTTCAGCGCCATGCTTTGATTCGCCAGCACCCGGTTCAGCAGATCTTTTGAGTCCACGTAGCCAATGATATGGTCGATATCTTCATTACATACCAGAAACTTAGAGTGCGGATGCTCCGCGACTTTGGTTTTCAGGCTTTGCTCATCTTCGTGCAGATCAAACCAGATTACGTTTTCACGTGAGGTCATGGAAGACGGCACGGTACGCGACTCCAGCTCAAAGACATTTTCAATCAGCTCATGTTCCTGCTTACGCAGCACACCCGCGAGCGCCCCGGCTTCCACCACGGCGTAGATATCGTCAGAGGTGATGTCATCTTTGCGCACCATCGGCAGTTTGAAGATGCGGAAGATCACGTTCGCCAGCCCGTTGAAGAACCACACCAGCGGGGTGAACACAAACAGACAGAAGCGCATCGGGTTGATGATACGCAAAGCCACAGCTTCTGGCGCAATCATACCGATGCGTTTCGGGGTTAAGTCCGCGAAGAGAATAAACATGCCGGTTACCAGCGAGAAAGAGAGAATAAAGCTCAACTGCTCGGAGAGTTCCGCTGACATGTACCGGGAAAACAGCGAGTGAAATGCCGGAGAAAAGGCGGCGTCGCCGACGATACCGCCCAAAATGGCGACTGCGTTCAGGCCAATTTGCACCACGGTAAAGAACATGCCGGGATTTTCCTGCATCTTCAGAACGCGCTGCGCATTAAGATTGCCTTCATCGGCCAGCAGCTTCAGTTTGATTTTACGTGAGGCGGCAAGCGAGATCTCGGATATCGAGAAGAACGCACTCACAGCGATCAGGCAAAGAATGATAAAAATACTGTTTAACATATCTTATCCGACCGTTCAGGTCAGATCCTCGGAAGGGAAGTTTATAATTCGTGCGATACAGAAATTGAAAACCGGCTCGTAGCGGTGAGCCGGTAAGTTCAGGGGCTAGTATAGCGTAAGCGACTGTAAAGTCGCCAGAGGGTTAATTTTCAGCAATAACGGCAGGGTTTTTCGCGCCAGGCTTCGCATCCCAGACTTCGTCATATTCATAGCCGGTCAGGGCTTTAATGACCTGGCGGGTCTCTTCGTCACAGTCGGCGCAGTTGCCGCCCAGCTTGCGCCGCGCCACCTCTTTAATCAGGATCTTGTGCGTCTTCTGGGTCAACGTAAACCTGAATGTGGTATAGAAGCTGACGGCCAGCAACGCCGCGGTGGCGAAGATCATCAGACCGATAATGGCGTGCAGGGCGCTGATGGGTTGCGCACCGCCGCCTTTGACAAAGCCGCTCTCTTCCAGTACCACGCCTATTAGCATAATCGCCAGCGCGACGGTGCTTTTACGGGTTAATACCATCACCCCGGCAAAAATCCCTTCCCGACGCTGGCGGGTGACAATCTCATCGACATCCGGAATAAAGCTATAGATGTTCCACGGAATGTAATACAACCCCGCTTTTGCCAGACCGAACAGCACAAAAAGGGCGGAAAAGAGCAGGGCGGGGATCGGTACGTCGACGACGTAAATCGCCAGCAGGCTGGCGAGAACGATAAAAATACAGCCGTAAGAAAGCCGTAGCGCGCTGGATGGCGTCATATTTAGCTTGTTCATCAGCATCATAAAGCCAAACGTACCCGGAATAGAAACAAACGCCGCGATACTGAGTAATCCAGACACCGTCGCCGCATCCTGCTTTAAGCCGTAAACCACGTAATAGGTAAATACCGAGCCAAACACATCCATGGCGGTAAACGAGCAAATATAAATAAGAATATGTTGACGGAAAATACGTATTTTAAAGGATGAAAAGAGATCAATAACCAGATACTTAAGATGGTTGAATAACCCACTGCTGCGCTGCGTTTCCGGCGTGAATTCATATTCTTCGCGTACGTCTTTCGCTTCCCACGTTGTCGCCCAGGTGGTAAACACCGCGACAAAATAAATGATCGCAAAAACAATCCCGGTTAGCGTATAGGTAAAAGAATTATCTTTACCGGTGAACTGCATGATAATACCCGGCACCGACACCGCTAAAAATCCGCCCAGCGACGAGCACATCATACGGACGCCAGCCAGACGCGTACGTTCGCTAAAGCGGTTAGTCATCTCTGCGGCCAGCGTCTCCCATGGCACCAGCACCATCGCTGACAGCAGCTCAATAGACAGATAGGTGCCCAGATAATACCAGTAGCTCATGTCGGTGACCCACACCAGCGCGTAGAGAAACATGAGCGGGGCGCTGATTAACAGAAAGAAACGTCGTCGGCCAAATTTCCGGCCAAGCCAGGTATTACCGAAATTATCGGTAATATAGCCCATCACCGGGCTTAAAATGGCGTCAATAATTCGGGCGATTGCAAATATCGAGCCCGCTTCCAGCACCGATAATCCACAATAGGTGGTATAAAAAAATAAAAGCCAGGTGCCAATAACCGCGAATGCACCGCCTCCAAATAAATCGGTTACGCCATAGCCTATCGCTACGCCGTAACCCACTCTCCGTTCAGTAGGTTTCGCCATATCATTATTCCTGTAGGGGACTTTTTATTGCCGGAGGGCGGCGTCGCCAGCTCCGGCCTGGGTTTAACGCATTGCGGGTTTATTTCTCCAGGGTTATCCAGTGCCGTAATTGCGACGAACGATAAATGGCATCGACGATCTGCAAGGATTTCGCGGCTTCATCAATGCCGCACACTTTTGCGGCGGCGGGATCGCGCACCGCATTGTAGAACTGGCGAATCGCTTCCCGGTGGCCGACGCCCCAGTAGCTTTTGCCGTTGCCCTCCGGGGCGGAATCACTCGCCAGCTTGTGCCGCGCGCCGTCACGCAGTAACCACAGCTCACTGCCCTCAAGCTGCAGCAAGCCATGTTCACCGTGAATTTCCATTTGCAGGGGTGAGTTGGTGGTGTAACAGTTGCTGGCGTAGAACAGCCCGCGCGCGCCGTTAGCAAAGGCGAAGGTAGCCATCGCGCTATCCTCGCCGTCAATAATGTCAGCCAGCCAACTGCTGTCGACCACGCCTTTCACGCGGGTGACGCCCTTGCCAAACCATTGCATCAAATCAAGGGTGTGAATCGCCTGGTTGATCAGCAGACAGCCGCCTTCGGTGGCATGTTTCCCGCGCCAGGGACTGTCCGTGTAATAACCGCCGCCGCGCGACCAGGTCAGCACAGCTTTAATGGCGAGCATGTTGCCGATTGTCCCGTCCTGCAGCTGCTGCTGAATAGCGATACTGGTGGGGTTAAGCCGGTTCTGATAACAAATGCCCAGCGTTCCTTTGGCGTGCAGAAGGGCGGCGTCGATTTCCGCCACGTCCAGCGCGTTTATCACCGCAGGCTTTTCGCAAAAGACCTGTTTCCCCGCCGCCAGCGCGGCGAGGATCATCGGCTTATGCAGATAATGCGGCGTACAAATATGCACCACGTCGATGGCGTCATCCCACAGCATTTCACGATAGTCATGGTAGAGCTGGCAGTCATATTCTGCGGCCAGTTGTCGCCCCCGGTTGATATTGCATTCCGCAATGGCCCGTAGCGTCACGGCGGGCAACTGACGCAGTGCCTCTACGTGGGTGGTGTGGATGGCTCCACAGCCAATGATGGCGGCGTTCAGTGTTTTCATGGGCGCTCCGTCATCCACGCGCATTTGCCAGCATCTGTGCTTTAACGCACAACTCGGCGGCCTTAAAGGCATGCGCCTGGGTCATGGCGTTTTCGCTGCGATGCAGACAGTCGAGGATCAGTTCGCCAAAGTAGGGGAAGCCGACTTTCCCCGCCACGGGATAGCGGAACTCGCCCTCTTTGTTGACCAGATAGACCACATCCTGCTCGCCGCGAGTGATATCGACATATTTACGGATTTCGATATAGCCCTCAGTACCGAGCAGGGTTAAGCGTCCGTCGCCCCAGGAAGAGAGGCCGTCCGGGGTGAACCAGTCGCAGCGAAAGTAGCCTGTGGCGCCGTTATCGCCCGCCAGCATCGCGTCGCCGAAATCTTCAAACAACGGATACTGTGGGTGATTCACGTTACGCACCTGACTGGCGACAACCTGAGCGTTACTGTTGCCGGTGTAAAACAGAAACTGCTCGATCTGATGGCTGCCAATATCGCAGAGAATGCCGCCGAAATAGCGACGGTCGTAGAACCAGTCCGGACGCCCGCTGCCCTCGCGATGCGGGCCGGTACCGAGCGTTTGCACCACCCGGCCTATCGCCCCTTTTTTCACTAACTCGCCGGCGAAGACCGCGCTTTCGACGTGCAGGCGTTCGCTGTAGTACACCGCGTATTTTCGTCCGGTTTTGGCTACCATCGCTTTGGCGTCTTCCAGTTGCCCGAGCGTAGTCAGCGGCGCTTTGTCCGTGAAGTAATCTTTTCCGGCCGCCATCACCTTCAGCCCCAGCGGACAGCGCTCTGAGGGCACCGCCGCGCCAGCGATCAGCTGTATGTCCGGGTCATTGAGCAGCGTGTCCAGCGAGTCAGCCACCTGCGCCTGAGGGTACTGCTTCACGAACGCCGCCACCTTCTGCGGATCGGGGTCATATACCCATTTCAGCGTCGCGCCAGCCTCAATCAACCCGTTGCACATGCCATAGATATGGCCGTGATCGAGCGCGGCGGCGGCAATCATAAACTCGCCAGGCTGGACCACCGGCTGCGGTTTGCCGGTGGGGGCATAGTTCATTCCATCGTTTAAGCTCATGCTTCTACTCCTGAATCTAAGTCTTTACCCAGAGGGATTGCGCCCACTTCGGCAAAATTGCTCACGGAAGCGGATTTCTCATAAAAATGCGGGGCTTTCTCCAGCAGGCCGCCGGTGCGATAAAACGCATCGTCGCGGGCAACCGGCAGCGTGACCACGGAACGGGTGATGGCCGATTTGTAAATCGCGGCGATCAGTTCCAGTGAGCGTTTCCCCTGCTCACCGTCCACCAGCGGCGCGGTTTGTTGTTCAATGGCGGTTAACACGTTTTCGATTTGCCCGGTATGCAGGGTCCATGTGAGGGCGGGTGTGGCGTGAAACAGCGCGGTCAGGCGCGCTTCCAGCGCAAGATTGTTTTCCGGCTGCGGAAAGCCGTTGTCGGCGGACTGACTGGCGAACACTTTCCACGGCGCGGAGATCCGCGCCTTTTCGCCCTGGATGACAATCTTCTGATCTTCGCCGTGATGAACGACCGAGGCGGTCAACTGCGTCAGCGCGCCGCCGGGGTATCTGAAAATCGCCGCGCTGAGGTCTTCGACTTCGGCGTTATCGTGGGCGACGTTGGTCATCATCGCCACCACCTCGCTGGGAAAGCCGAGCAGCCACTGGATGGCGTCGATGTGGTGCACCGCGTGATTCAGCGTGCAGCCGCCGCCCTCTTTTTCCCAGGTGCCGCGCCACCAGAGGTCGTAATAGCAGTGCCCGCGCCACCAGAAGGAGTCCACCTGCGCGTGGCAAATATTGCCTGCCAGGCCGGAGTCCACCGCCGCCTTTAAGCGCCAGAACGCGTCAGTAAAGCGGTTTTGCGCAATCACCGACAGGGTTTTCCCGCTGGCCCGTTGGGCGGCGATCATCGCGTCGCACTCCTCCAGCGACGCCGCCATTGGTTTTTCGCACAGCACATGCTTTCCGTTATTCAGCGCATCAATGGCGATTTCCGCGTGGACGTAAGGCGGCGTACAGACGTCCACCAGATCGACATGCAGATCCGCCGCCAGCAGCGCGGCGTGGGTGGCGAACACCTGCGCTTCAGCCAGCCCGTAGCGGGTTTTCTTCTCTTCGGCTTTCTCCGGATAGATATCCACCAGCGCGACGATCCGGCAGCGTTCAGGAAAGGCCAGATAGCCCTGAATATGGTTATGGGAAATGTTCCCCGTTCCAACAATCGCAACGTTCAGCATCCTTCCTCCTCGTCGTTACCAGGTGCCGGAAGCGTCCAGCGTGCGGCTGGCGACATGTTTTTCTACCGATGACGCAATGCGTTCTTGCAACAACTGGTAGTAGCGCTGTTCGTCAAAGGGAAACGCGACCCAGTCGTCGATCCAGGTGGACAGGTGCATGGCGTTAGAAAGCGTGAGACCGCGAATCCCCTCCAGACCGGGGGCGATCAGCGGCTCGCCGTGCAGGATAGCGGCGGTGAAATTACGGGTAATCACATCATGCTCGCTGCATTCCGCCGCGGTGGGAATCGTCACTTCCCAGCACTCCGGCTCGCCGAAGCCGTTTTGCCAGCGGGCATTGAACTCGGTTTCTGATTCGCGCAAACGCCAGAAGCGCAGGCGGCCTTCTTCCACCACCACTTTGCCGCGATCGCCTGCGATCTCCAGCCGGTTGGTCCCCGGCGCTTCTGCGGTGGTGGTAATAAACACCCCCGTTGCGCCGTTGGCGTATTCCGCATACGCGGTGACCTCGTTTTCGACCTCAATCTGGCGATGCTTACCAAACTGGCAAAAGGCGCGCATCCGCACCGGCATTCCCACCAGCCACTGCCAGAGATCGAGCTGATGAGGATCCTGGTTGAGCAGCACGCCGCCGCCTTCGCCTTTCCAGGTGGCGCGCCAGCCGCCGGAGTTGTAATAGCTCTGCGAGCGATACCAGTTGGTGATGATCCAGTTGGAGCGGCGCAGTTCGCCCAGTTCGCCGCTGTCGATGAGATCTTTCACTTTCTGGTACAGCGGATTGGGACGCTGGTTATACATCATGCTAAACACCACGTCGCATTCGCGAGCGCAGGCGTTCATTTCCTCAACCTGCGCGGTGTAGACGCCAGCGGGCTTTTCGCAGAGGGTGTGTATGCCCCGGCGCATTGCCATTATCGATAGCGCCGGATGATCGTAATGCGGCGTGGCGACAATCACCGCGTCGATCAGACCGCTTTCCAGCATCTCGCGCGCGTCGCTGAACAGAGCGACCGACTCGCCCGTCAGACGGCGGATGGCGGCATGTTTGTCGGGATTGTTATCGCAAACGGCGGTCAGGCAGGCTTCTTCAACCTTACCTGCCAGCAGATAACGGGCGTGGACGGTGCCGATATTGCCGACGCCAATAATGCCAAAACGTACTTTTTTCATGTCAGGCCTTACTCAGTGCGATGGGGGGATAACCGGAACATAGAAAACGGCTGAAACGTCGACAACGGGATTTTGTGAGAGGGCTTGCAGGATGCAAAAGAAGTTAGCCCGCGAAGCAAAAAGGCGTTTTAGAATCAATGGGGTACATCTGCAAAAATTTGCAAAGATACATTGCGAGCGGGGTCACAGAATGTCAGGCAAGCTAAAAATGGACGAAATTGCGGCCTTGACCGGCTTCTCGGTCAGTACCGTTTCCCGGGTACTCAGCGGAAAGTCTTACACCAGCAACAAGGCGCGTGAAGCGATAGTGAACTGCGCGCGCCAGTTGGGCGTGCTCGACTCCCTCGCCAGCGGTCGCCTGCTGATTAACGGGATCGTGGTTTTTGCCCCCCAGCGAACATTCACCGCCCAGGGCGACGCTTTTTACCTGGAGGTGACGCGGGGCATCGCTGACGCGGTTGCGCCGCACGATGTGTATCTCACCTGGTGTGGGCTTGACGAGCAACGCGCCGATATCAAAATCTTTCTGGAAAAAGCCAACAATAAGAATATCAACGCCATCATTCTGATCGGCATTGACGATCCAACCATCCACAAACTGGCGCAGTCGCTGGATAAACCCTGCGTGCTGGTGAATTCGCAGGATCGGGAGGGGCTACTCGACGCGGTATCACCGGATCACCGGGCGATTGGCAACCTTGCGGCGCAATATCTGTTCGATCAGGGGCACCGCCGCATACTTCACATCACCAGCCTGCGGCGCGAAACCATGTACTGGCGGCTGGAAGGCATTAAAGAGGTCTATCGCCAGTATCAGATCCCGTTTGATTCACAGCGGGATCTGCTGGTCACCGAAGGGTTTACCGCCGGGGAGGCGGAACAGGCGATAGACGACTGGCTGCGCATTACGCCGCGCGAGGCGTGGCCGGAAGTGATTTTTTGCGCGGGTGCGCCGATGTCGGTGGGCATCCAGCGCGTGCTGGAAAAAGCGGGCGTTCGCATGCCGGAGGGGATCTCGCTCATGACCACCGGCGTGGAGGGACTGGACGCGGAGGTTATTGCAACGGTAAGTTGCATCACCATCCCCTGTCGGGCGCTGGGGGTGGAAGCCGTGCATTTATTGCAAAACCGGCTCAACCGGCCATCCGCGCCGGTATTCAATTTATGCCTGAAAGGCAAGGTGTTGGATAAGGGCACGGTGGTTAGCGCCACGCGCCACGCCGCCCGCGTGGCCGTGTCACGATAGATTACCCTTGTGGCGGCAGACAAATGCCAATCCCGCCGATGCCGCAGTATCCGTACGGATTTTTGTGCAGATACTGCTGGTGATCGTCCTCGGCGTAGTAAAACGGCGTGGCGTTGCTGATTTCCGTTGTGATGTGGCGATCGTCGCCGGAGGCGGTCATCGCCGACTGAAAACGCGCAAGGCTGGCGCGCGCGGCGGCGTCCTGCTCCGGCGTCAGCGGATAAATGGCCGAACGGTACTGGGTGCCGTGGTCGTTGCCCTGACGCATACCTTGCGCCGGATCGTGGTTTTCCCAGAACACCTGTAACAGCTGCTCGTAGCTGATAACGTTCGGGTCATACACCACGCGTACCGCTTCGGCGTGGCCGGTCTCGCCGGAACACACTTCCCGGTAGGTCGGGTTAGGCGTATAGCCGCCGGTATACCCCGCCGCGGTGCTGTAAACGCCAGGGAGCTGCCAGAACAGGCGCTCAACGCCCCAGAAACAGCCCATGGCGAAAAAGGCGACTTCCATCCCCTCGGGCACGTTCGTCATTGAATGTTCATTGACGGCGTGAAGCGTCGCCACCGGCATCGGGGTATTGCGTCCAGGTAGCGCCTCTGACGGTGAAATCAGATGCTTTTTGTCGAATAAACTCATGGTGCCGTTCTCCCGATAATCAGTAATTGGGGTTAAGGTTGTAACAAGACGCGTATTTGCACACAATATCCATTACGAATACGTCTATCTTAAACATAAGAAATATTTGGGTTGTCGTCTGTTTTTCAATCCCAGTTGTTGGGTTTTTGTTAAGCCGTGGATCGGCATTATGGTTGTTTTCCAGGGGTGGAAATAAGGGATATTCAGGAGAAAAAGTGCCACATATCCGTCAGTTATGCTGGGTGAGCCTGCTGTGCTTAAGCAGTTCCGCCTGGGCCGCGAACGTCCGATTACAGGTCGAGGGGCTATCAGGAGAACTGGAGAAAAACGTCCGTGCGCAGCTCTCCACAATTCAAAGCGACGAAGTGACGCCGGACCGGCGTTTTCGCGCGCGCGTGGATGATGCTATCCGTGAGGGGCTAAAGGCGCTCGGTTACTACGAGCCGACGATCGACTTTGACCTGCGTCCGCCGCCGGCAAAGGGGCGTCAGGTGCTGATCGCCAGGGTCACGCCGGGTGAACCGGTGCGCATTGGCGGGACCGAAGTCATTTTACGCGGCGGCGCGCGTACCGACAGAGATTATCTGGAGCTGCTGAAAACGCGTCCGGCAGTCGGGACGGTGCTGAATCACGGGGATTACGACAGTTTTAAAAAGTCCCTCACCAGCGTGGCGCTACGTAAAGGGTATTTCGACAGCGAATTTAATAAGAGCCAGTTGGGCGTCGCGCTTGACCGCCATCAGGCTTTCTGGGATATCGACTACAACAGCGGCGAGCGCTACCGCTTTGGTCATGTCACTTTCGAAGGTTCGCAGATCCGCGATGAGTATCTGCAAAATCTGGTGCCGTTTAAAGAGGGGGACCAGTATGAATCAAAAGATCTCGGCGAGTTAAACCGTCGTCTCTCGGCGACCGGATGGTTCAACTCGGTGGTCGTCGCGCCGGAATTCGACAAAGCGCGCCAGACCAAAGTGCTGCCGCTAAAGGGCGTGGTTTCGCCGCGCACCGAAAACACCATCGAAACCGGGGTGGGCTATTCCACTGACGTCGGCCCGCGGGTAAAGGCGACGTGGAAAAAACCGTGGATGAACTCGTACGGGCACAGCCTGACCACCAGCGCCAGCATCTCCGCCCCCGAACAGGTGCTGGATTTCAGCTACAAAATCCCGCTCTTAAAGAATCCGCTGGAGCAGTATTACCTGGTGCAGGGCGGCTTTAAGCGTACCGATCTCAACGATACCGAACAGGACTCCACCACGCTTGCGCTTTCGCGCTACTGGGATCTTTCCAGCGGCTGGCAGCGGGCGATAAACCTGCGCTGGAGTCTCGACCACTTTACCCAGGGCGAAGTGACCAATACCACCATGCTGCTGTATCCGGGGGTGATGATAAGCCGTACCCGCTCGCGCGGCGGCCTGATGCCGACGTGGGGCGACTCGCAGCGCTATTCGATTGACTACTCCAACACCGCCTGGGGATCAGATGTCGATTTTTCGGTGATCCAGGCGCAAAACGTCTGGATCCGCACCTTGTACGATCGCCACCGTTTCGTGATGCGCGGCAATCTCGGCTGGATTGAGACCGGCGACTTTGACAAAGTGCCGCCGGATCTCCGCTTCTTCGCCGGGGGCGACCGCAGTATTCGCGGCTACAAATATAAATCAATCTCGCCGAAAGACAGCAATGGCGACCTGAAAGGGGCGTCGAAGCTGGCAACCGGCTCGCTGGAATATCAGTATAACGTCAGCGGAAAATGGTGGGGCGCGATGTTTGTCGACAGCGGCGAAGCGGTCAGCGATATCCGCAGAAGCGACTTCAAAACCGGCGCCGGGGTTGGCGTGCGCTGGCAGTCGCCGGTCGGGCCGATCAAGCTCGATATCGCCGCGCCGATCGGCGACAAAGACGAGCATGGTTTACAGTTTTACATCGGTCTGGGGCCTGAATTATGAGTTTATGGAAGAAGATAAGCCTCGGCGTACTGATTTTTATCCTGCTGCTGCTGGCAACCGTCGGGTTTCTGGTGGGCACCACCACCGGTCTGCATCTGGTGTTCAACGCGGCGAACCGCTGGGTACCGGGGCTGGAAATCGGCCAGGTGACCGGCGGCTGGCGTGACCTGTCATTGAAAAATATCCGTTACGACCAGCCGGGCGTGGCGGTGAATGCCGGCGAAGTGCATCTGGCCGTGGGGCTGGACTGCCTGTGGAACAGCAGTCTGTGCGTCAACGATCTGTCGCTCAAGGACATCAACGTCGTCATTGACAGCAAAAAGATGCCGCCCGCGGAACAGGTAGAGGCAGAGGAAGACAGCGGCCCGCTGAATCTCTCCACGCCCTATCCCATCACCCTTTCTCGCGTCGCGCTGGAAAACGTCAATATTAAAATTGACGACACCACCGTTTCGGTAATGGATTTCACCTCAGGCCTGAACTGGCAGGAAAAAAATCTGACCCTGAAGCCCACCTCATTACAGGGGCTGTTGATCGCGCTGCCGAAAGTGGCGGACGTGGCGCAAGAAGAGGTCGTGGAACCGAAGATCCAGAATCCGCAGCCGGACGAAAAACCGCTCGGCGAAACGCTCAAGGATCTGTTCTCCAGGCCGGTGCTGCCGGAAATGACCGACGTTCACCTGCCGCTGAATCTTAATATTGAAGCGTTTAAAGGCGAGCAGTTGCGTCTTACGGGCGATACCGATCTGACGGTCTTTAGCCTGCTGCTGAAGGTCAGTAGCATTGACGGCAATATGAAGCTGGACGCGCTGGATATCGATTCCAGTCAGGGGACGATAAATGCGACTGGTACGGCACAGTTAAGCCATAACTGGCCAGTGGATATGACCCTCAACAGCACGCTGAACGTGGAGCCGCTGAAGGGCGAGAAGATCACGCTAAAGGTGGGCGGCGCGCTGCGCGAACAGCTGGAAGTCGGCGTGAATCTCTCCGGCCCGGTGGATGTGGATCTGCGGGCGCAGACGCGGCTGGCGGAGGCCGGGTTGCCGCTCAATCTGGACGTGGTCAGTAAGCAGGTTTACTGGCCGTTTACCGGCGATAAGCAGTTCCAGGCCGATGATATCCGGCTCAAACTCACCGGCAAAATGACCGACTACACGCTGTCGATGCGCACGGCGGTGAAAGGTCAGGATATTCCCCCGGCGACCATCACCCTGGATGCGAAAGGCAACGAACAGCAGATTAACCTCGACAAGCTGACCGTCGCCGCGCTGGAAGGGAAAACCGAGCTGAAAGCGCTGGTGGACTGGCAGCAGGCGATCAGCTGGCGCGGTGAACTGACGCTGGACGGCATTAACACCGCCAAAGAGGTGCCGGACTGGCCCTCGAGGCTCAATGGTCTGGTCAAAACCCGCGGCAGCCTGTATGGCGGCACGTGGCAGATGGAGGTGCCGGAGCTGAAGCTGACAGGCAACGTTAAGCAGAACAAGGTTAACGTTAACGGCTCGCTGAAGGGCAACAGTTACATGCAGTGGATCATTCCAGGACTGCATCTGGAACTGGGGGCGAACAGCGCGGATGTGAAAGGTGAGCTGGGCGTCAAAGAGCTGAATCTGGACGCCACCATTGACGCGCCGGGGCTGGATAACGCACTGCCGGGATTAGGCGGTACGGCGAAAGGCCTGTTAAAGGTGCGCGGCACGGTCGATGCGCCGCAACTGCTGGCGGATATCACCGCCCACGGCCTGCGCTGGCAGGAACTCTCCGTGGCCCAGGTGCGGGTAGAAGGAGATATCAAATCCACCGACCAGATTGCCGGACAGCTTGATGTCAGGGTTGAACGAATCTCGCAGCCGGATGTGAATATCAATCTTGTCACGCTGAACGCGAAAGGCAGCGAGAAGCAGCACCAGTTGCAGCTGCGGGTTCAGGGCGAGCCGGTTTCCGGACAGCTCGATCTGGCCGGTAGCTTTGACCGAAAAGAGATGCGCTGGAAAGGTACCCTCAGCAATACCCGCTTCCAGACGCCGGTGGGGCCGTGGTCGCTGACCCGCGCCATCGCACTGGATTACCGCAACCAGGAGCAGAAAATCAGCATTGGGCCACATTGCTGGACGAACCCGAACGCTGAACTGTGTGTGCCGCAAACCATTGACGCCGGGGCGGAAGGCCGGGCGGTGGTGAATCTCAACCGCTTCGATCTGGCGATGCTGAAGCCGTTTATGCCAGAGACCACTCAGGCCAGTGGCGTTTTTACCGGGAAGGCTGACGTGGCGTGGGACACCACCAAAGAGGGGCTGCCGCAGGGCAACGTGACGCTTTCCGGACGTAACGTGAAGGTGACGCAGACGGTTAACGACGGGCCGCTGCCGCTGGCGTTTGACACGCTGAACGTCAGCGCCGATCTGCATAACAATCGCGCGGAACTGGGCTGGCTGATTCGCCTGACCAATAACGGACAGCTTGACGGTCAGGTGCAGGTGACCGATCCGCAGGGGCGACGTAATCTCGGCGGCAATGTGAACATCCGCAACCTCAATCTGGCGATGGTGAACCCGATCTTTGCCCGCGGTGAAAAAGCGGCGGGGATGCTGAACGCGAACCTGCGTCTCGGCGGCGATGTCCAGGGGCCGCAGATGTTTGGTCAGCTCCAGCTAAGCGGTCTGGATATCGACGGCAACTTTATGCCGTTTGACATGCAGCCAAGTCAGCTGGCGATGAATTTTAACGGTACGCGCTCGACCCTGACCGGGGAAGTACGTACTCAGCAGGGGCAGATAAACCTCAGCGGTGACGCAGACTGGAGCCAGATCGACAACTGGCGCGCGCGGGTTGCGGCGAAAGGCAGCCGGGTGCGCATTACCGTACCGCCAATGGTACGGCTGGACGTCTCGCCGGACGTGGTGTTTGAAGCGACGCCGAGCTTGTTCACCCTCGACGGTCGTGTCGACGTGCCGTGGGCGCGCATTGTGGTGCATGAGCTGCCGGAAAGCGCAGTGGGCGTCTCCAGCGACGAAGTCATGCTCAACGATCAGTTACAGCCTGAAGAACCGCAGACCGCCGGGATCCCGATCAACAGCAACCTGATCGTTCACGTCGGCAACAACGTGCGGATGGACGCGTTTGGCCTGAAAGCCCGTCTGACGGGCGATTTGAAAGTGGCGCAGGATAAACAGGGGCTGGGGCTTAACGGACAGATTAATATTCCGGAAGGCCGCTTCCACGCCTACGGGCAGGATCTGATAGTGCGTAAGGGCGAACTGCTCTTCTCTGGCCCGCCGGATCAGCCTTTACTCAATATCGAAGCGATTCGTAACCCGGAAGCGACCGAAGATGATGTGATCGCTGGCGTTCGCGTCACCGGATCGGCGGACGAACCGAAGGCGGAGATCTTCTCTGATCCGGCCATGTCACAGCAAATGGCGCTCTCTTATCTGCTGCGCGGACAGGGACTGGACAGCGATCAAAGCGACAGCGCAGCGATGACCTCCATGCTCATTGGCCTGGGGGTTGCACAAAGTGGTCAGGTTGTGGGTAAAATCGGGGAGACATTTGGCGTAAGCAATTTGGCGCTGGACACCCAGGGGGTAGGGGACTCATCCCAGGTGGTGGTCAGCGGATATGTATTGCCTGGTCTACAGGTGAAATACGGTGTGGGCATATTTGACTCTTTAGCCACGCTCACGCTACGTTATCGCCTGATGCCTAAGCTATATCTGGAAGCCGTGTCTGGCGTAGATCAGGCACTGGATTTGCTCTATCAGTTTGAGTTTTAGCAATGCGAATATTTGTCTACGGCAGTTTACGAACCAAACAAGGCAACAGCCACTGGATGACCAACGCCCAGTTGCTGGGCGAATACAGTATTGATAACTACCAGTTGTACAGCCTGGGCCACTATCCAGGCGCAGTTCCCGGGAACGGAACAGTACAGGGTGAAGTTTATCGTATTGATAACGCCACGCTGGCCGAACTGGATGCCCTGCGCACCCGGGGCGGCGAATACGCACGCCAGTTGATCCAGACGCCGTACGGAAGTGCATGGATGTATGTGTACCAACGTCCGGTGACGGGATTAACGCTGATCGAAAGCGGTAACTGGTTAGACAGAGACCAGTACTGAATTGAGCACGCCACCTTCGGGTGGCGTTGTTTTTTGCGAGGCGCTACGCATCATTATTTGTCATCCCATCACGCCATTTCTTTTCTCTCCGTTCCGCTTCACTGTGCAGAGGGAGAAATCCAGGGAGGATACTGAACAACCATTTACGGACGCGGGCTCTCTGCGCCAAACAGCTCCGTCGCACAGGCATGGCTGGGGATGAGGTGGTCGACGTTGCGTTATTAAGACGCAGGCTATCGTGAAAGAGGGGAAGTTAGGCCGGTTAAGGCGTTTCGTCAGGCATAAAAAAACCCTGATCCGCCGATGCCTGACGTTCAGGGTTTTTATCGCGTAACGAACTTATTTCTTCGCGGCGCGCTCGAAGGAAGCAACGATTTCCGCTTTAGCGGCTTCGGCGTTGTCCCAGCCGTCAACTTTCACCCATTTGCCTTTTTCGAGGTCTTTGTAGTGCTCGAAGAAGTGAGTGATCTGCGCTTTCAGCAGTTCCGGCAGGTCGTTCACGTCTTTAATGTGATCGTACTCTTTGCTCAGCTTGGTGTGCGGCACGGCAACCAGTTTCGCATCTTCACCGGATTCGTCGGTCATTTTCAGCACGCCAACCGGACGGCAGCGGATCACAGAGCCCGGCTGCAGCGGGTACGGCGTTGGGACCAGTACGTCAACCGGGTCACCGTCCAGAGACAGGGTGTGGTTGATGTAGCCGTAGTTGCACGGATAGAACATCGCGGTGGACATGAAGCGGTCAACGAACAGCGCGCCGCTCTCTTTGTCGACTTCGTATTTGATCGGATCTGCGTTAGCCGGGATCTCAATCACTACATAGATATCTTCCGGCAGCTCTTTACCCGCAGGTACGTTGAGTAAGCTCATGTCTGTTTCCTTTAACTGTGTCGTAAACAAGTGGCAAGTATTATAGCTATCTCGCGCCGAATGTCTTCGCCTGATTTTGTTTTTACCTCCCTCCCGCATGGCCTTTTTAGCGCGCTCGCATGACAGGAAAATCCATATCTTCAGCCGCTTTTTTCATAGGTAAATGAAAGCGATTACAAACTTGTGATTAACGTTCTATTTACTTTTTTGAAGTGTGATGTAACGCAATTCGTTACATATTCGATTGTCTATAGTTTTTTCGCGACTGTTTCTTAACCAACAAAAACTCACCCTACGAGGACACAGTTATGTGGAAGCGCTTACTTTTAGTCACAGCAGTTTCGGCAGCCATGTCGTCTATGGCGATGGCCGCCCCCTTAACCGTAGGATTTTCGCAGGTCGGCTCAGAGTCCGGCTGGCGCGCCGCCGAGACCAACGTGGCGAAAAGCGAGGCCGAAAAGCGGGGGATTACGCTGAAGATCGCCGACGGCCAGCAGAAGCAGGAAAACCAGATTAAAGCAGTGCGCTCGTTCGTGGCGCAAGGGGTTGACGCTATCTTCATTGCGCCGGTGGTTGCGACAGGGTGGGAACCGGTGCTGAAGGAAGCGAAGGATGCGGAAATTCCGGTCTTTCTGCTCGACCGCTCCATCGATGTCAAAGACAAATCTCTCTATATGACGACGGTGACCGCCGACAACGTCCTTGAAGGCAAACTGATAGGCGACTGGCTGATCAAAGAGGTGAACGGTAAGCCGTGTAACGTGGTTGAGTTGCAGGGAACAGTCGGCGCCAGCGTGGCTATCGACCGTAAGAAAGGCTTTGCAGAAGCCATCGCCAATGCGCCAAACATCAAAATTATCCGTTCCCAGTCTGGCGACTTTACCCGCAGTAAAGGTAAAGAGGTGATGGAAAGCTTTATCAAAGCGGAAAACAACGGCAAGAACATCTGCATGGTTTACGCCCACAACGATGATATGGCAATTGGCGCCATTCAGGCGATAAAAGAGGCGGGACTGAAGCCAGGGAAAGACATTCTCACCGGTTCCATCGACGGCGTGCCCGACATCTTCAAAGCGATGATTGACGGTGATGCCAACGCCAGCGTTGAACTGACGCCAAACATGGCGGGTCCGGCTTTCGACGCGCTCGAGAAGTTCAAGAAAGACGGCACGATGCCGGAAAAAGTGACCATCACCAAATCGACGCTTTATCTGCCGGACACCGCGAAAGAAGAGTTAGAGAAGAAGAAAAATATGGGCTACTGATTGTTTGACAAGGCCGGGTGGCGCGACGCTGACCCGGCCTACGGTAAAGCGGGTTCAGAATGTACCGGAGGAACCATGACCACTGCTCAACACCAGGCGATCCTCCGTACCGAGGGCTTGAGTAAATTCTTCCCGGGCGTCAAAGCGCTGGATAACGTCGACTTCACGCTACGGCGCGGCGAAATCATGGCGCTGCTGGGGGAAAACGGCGCGGGGAAATCGACGCTGATCAAAGCGCTGACCGGGGTATATCACGCCGATCGCGGTACGATATTTCTGGAAGGCCGTGCGATCTCACCCCGGAATACCGCCCATGCACAGCAATTGGGCATTGGTACGGTGTATCAGGAAGTTAACCTGCTGCCAAACATGTCGGTGGCGGATAATCTGTTTATTGGCCGTGAGCCCCGGCGTTTTGGCCTGTTGCGGCGCAAGGAGATGGAAGCACGCGCCTCGGCGCTAATGGCGTCTTACGGCTTCTCGCTCGACGTGCGCGAGCCGCTAAACCGCTTTTCAGTGGCAATGCAGCAGATCGTCGCCATTTGCCGGGCTATCGATCTCTCTGCAAAAGTGCTGATCCTCGACGAGCCGACCGCCAGCCTTGACACCCAGGAAGTGGAGATGTTGTTTGGTCTGATGCGCCGCTTGCGCGACAACGGCGTCAGCCTGATCTTCGTGACCCATTTCCTCGATCAGGTCTACGACGTGAGCGACAGGATCACCGTCTTACGTAACGGTAGCGTTGTTGGCTGTCGTGAAACGCGCGAGCTGCCGCAGATCGAACTGGTGAAAATGATGCTGGGACGCGAGCTGGAAACCAACGCGCTCCAGCGCGCGGGGCGCACCTTGCTGAGAGACAAACCGATCGCTGCGTTCAAAGGGTATGGCAGGAAAGGGACGATCGCCCCGTTCGATCTGGAAGTGCGCCCCGGTGAGATCGTCGGTCTGGCGGGGCTGTTAGGCTCCGGGCGGACGGAAACCGCGGAAGTGATCTTTGGCATCAAGCCGGCAGACAGCGGCAGCGCGCAGATCAAAGGCAAACCGCACGCTCTGCGATCGCCGCATCAGGCATCCTGCCTGGGGATCGGGTTTTGTCCGGAGGATCGGAAAACCGACGGTATCATTGCCGCCGCATCGGTACGGGAAAATATCATTCTGGCGCTCCAGGCTCAGCGCGGCTGGCTGAGGCCGATCCCGCGCAAGGAGCAAAACGACATTGCGGCGCGTTTTATTCGCCAGCTTGGTATACGCACGCCCAGCGCGGAACAGCCGATTGAGTTTCTTTCCGGCGGCAATCAGCAGAAGGTGCTGCTGTCGCGCTGGCTGCTGACCAAACCGCAGTTCCTGATCCTCGACGAACCCACCCGCGGGATTGACGTCGGCGCGCATGCCGAGATCATCCGGCTGATCGAAACCCTTTGCGCCGACGGTCTGGCGCTGCTGGTGATTTCTTCGGAGCTGGAGGAACTGGTCGGTTATGCGGATCGGGTCATCATTATGCGCGACCGAAAACAGGTGGCGGAGATCCCCCTGGCTGAACTCTCTGTTCCGGCGATCATGAACGCCATCGCGGCGTAAGGAGACTTTTGTGATGCCTCAATCTCTCCCGCAAAGCACCTCGCCAAAGCGACGCTTTCGCTGGCCGACCGGGACGCCGCAGCTGATAGCGCTCCTGCTGGTGCTGCTAGTGGACAGTCTGGTTGCGCCGCATTTTTACCAGATTGTCCTGCAGGATGGCCGTCTGTTCGGTAGCCCTGTCGATATTCTCAATCGCGCCGCGCCTGTGGCGCTGCTGGCGATCGGTATGACGCTGGTGATCGCTACCGGCGGCATCGATCTCTCTGTCGGCGCGGTGATGGCCATTGCGGGGGCCACCACCGCGGCCATGACCGTCGCCGGACACAGCCTGCCGGTGGTGTTGCTCGCCGCGCTTGGCTCGGGGATCCTCGCCGGGTTATGGAACGGTGTTCTGGTGGCGATCCTGAAAATCCAGCCGTTTGTCGCCACCCTGATCCTGATGGTGGCCGGGCGCGGCGTCGCGCAGTTGATCACCTCCGGACAGATCGTCACCTTTAGCTCGCCTGCGCTCTCCTGGTTTGGCAGCGGATCCCTGCTGCTGTTTCCGACGCCGGTGATCGTGGCGTTGATCACTCTGCTGCTGTTCTGGTTGCTGACCCGTAAAACCGCACTTGGTATGTTTATTGAAGCGGTAGGCATTAACATTCGCGCGGCCAAAAACGCCGGCGTGAATACACGGATCATCGTCATGCTCACCTATGTGCTCAGCGGGCTGTGCGCGGCGATTGCCGGGATCATCGTTGCGGCGGATATACGCGGCGCCGACGCCAACAACGCCGGGCTATGGCTGGAGCTGGACGCCATTCTGGCGGTGGTTATCGGCGGCGGCTCGCTGATGGGCGGACGCTTCAACCTGTTTTTGTCGGTGGTGGGGGCGCTGATCATTCAGGGCATGAACACCGGCATTTTACTGTCCGGATTCCCGCCGGAAATGAATCAGGTCGTCAAAGCCGTCGTGGTGCTGTGCGTGCTGATTGTCCAGTCGCAGCGCTTTATCAGTTTGCTAAAAGGAGTGCGTGGTCGTGATAAAACGTAACCTACCGCTGATGATCACCCTCGGGGTTTTTGTGCTGGGCTATTTGTACTGCCTGACCCAGTTTCCCGGCTTCGCCTCCACGCGGGTGATCTGCAATATTCTCACTGACAACGCCTTTCTCGGCATCATCGCCGTAGGGATGACCTTTGTGATCCTCTCCGGCGGTATCGATCTTTCTGTCGGTTCGGTGATCGCCTTCACTGGCGTATTTCTGGCGAAAGCCATTGGTTATTGGGGCGTGTCGCCGTTGCTGGCGTTTCCACTGGTGCTGGCGATGGGCTGCGCCTTCGGCGCGTTTATGGGATTACTGATTGACGCGCTGAAGATCCCGGCGTTTATCATCACCCTTGCCGGGATGTTCTTTCTGCGCGGAGTCAGCTATCTGGTGTCTGAAGAGTCGATTCCGATTGACCATCCTGTTTACGATACCCTTTCCAGCCTGGCGTGGAAGATCCCCGGCGGCGGGCGTTTGAGCGCAATGGGTCTGCTGATGTTGGCGGTGGTGGTGACAGGCATTTTTCTGGCTCACCGCACGCGGTTTGGGAATCAGGTGTACGCCATTGGCGGCAACGCGACCTCGGCAAACCTGATGGGCATTTCAACGCGCAGCACCACTATTCGCATTTATATGCTGTCCACCGGGTTGGCGACGCTCGCCGGAATCGTTTTTTCTGTCTATACCCAGGCCGGTTACGCGCTGGCGGGCGTTGGCGTGGAGCTGGACGCGATCGCTTCGGTGGTCATTGGCGGCACGCTGCTGAGCGGCGGCGTCGGCACAGTGCTCGGTACGCTGTTCGGCGTGGCTATTCAGGGGCTGATTCAGACCTATATTAATTTCGACGGCACGCTCAGTTCGTGGTGGACGAAAATCGCCATCGGGATCCTGTTATTTATCTTCATCGCGTTACAGCGCGGCCTGACGGTGCTGTGGGAGAACCGGCAAAACGCGCCGGTACGCAGAATATCCCCCTCGGTCTTACCAAAGTGAAACGCGGGCATCGCGTAATCACCTAAACTTTTTCCGGTTGTTGTCGATAGTTTCTGTACAGACTTCAACCGGAAAATAACGATGCCAAAATCCCTCTCCCTACGACTTTCCCTGCTGGTTTTATTGTCGCTGATTACCCTGCTGTTGCTGCTGACGGGCAGTATGGGGATGTACGCCTCCACCCGCATCATCACTTCCTGGTTCTATTATGGGATCATGACCGGCGCGACGCTGACTGCCATTGCGCTGCTGATGGTGGTTTGGTTGCTGCTGCGTAACCAGCTCCTGAAGCCGCTTGATAACGCGGTTGAGCAACTGGAGCGTCTGGCAACGGGGGATTTATCGTCTGTTGAAAGTCGTTATGCCAGCGCCGAGTTCAATCGTCTACAGTCGGCGCTTGCCGGGATGCGCGTGGCGCTGAGTGAATCCGTCAGGCGCGTCCGTGACGCCAGCGCGCAAATTGACACCGGCAGTCGTGAGCTGACCGCCGGCAATCTGCATCTCGCTTCGCGTACTGAATCGACGGCGACATCGCTGGAGCAAACTGCCGCCAGCATGGAAGAGCTTACCGCGACGGTGAAGCAGAATGCGGAAAACGCCGACCAGGCGCACCGGCTGGCAAAGTCTGTTTCTGACACCGCCGACCGCGGTAGCGAAATGGTCTGTTATGTCATTGAGAAAATGCGCGATATTTCCGGCAGTTCACACCGGATCGCCGATATTCTTGGCGTGATCGACGGCATTGCTTTCCAGACCAATATCCTGGCGCTGAACGCCTCCGTGGAAGCGGCGCGGGCCGGGGAGCAGGGGCGCGGTTTTGCCGTGGTGGCAGGCGAGGTGCGTAACCTGGCGAGCCGCAGCGCCGAGGCGGCGAAAGAGATCCGTATGCTTATCGGCGATTCTCAGGCGCAGGTGAACGAAGGCAGCGATCTGGCCATGCAGGCGGGCGAAACGATGGATGAGATCGCCAGCGAAGTGATGCGCATGACGACGCTAATGCGGGAAATCGCCAGCGCGTCACAGGAGCAGAGCCGCGGCATTGAGCAGGTTAATATCGCGGTTAGCCAGATGGATGAAACCGCGCAACAAAACGCGGCGTTGGTGCAGCAGTCCTCTGCGGCCACCCGCTCGCTGGAAGCGCAGTCTCATGCCTTAATCGACGCGATGGCGACCTTTAAACTGCAGACGGCGTAACGGCAAAACGCAGGTCGGATAGCGGTTTCGCCTTATCCGGCCTGCGCATGCCGTCTGTCATCTTTATGCGTCCGGGTACTCACGAATAAAGCGCTCAACGTCGTCAACCATATGATCGTTACCGACGAAGAACGAACGACGCTGGTGCAGGCTTTCCGGAATGATATCCAGAATACGCTCTTTCCCGTCGCTGGCTTTACCGCCCGCCTGCTCGGCGAGGAACGCCATCGGGTTGCACTCATACAGCAGGCGCAACTTCCCTTCCGGATGGCTGGCGGTGCTTGGGTAGAGGTAGATCCCGCCTTTCAGCAGGTTGCGGTGGAAGTCCGCCACCAGTGAGCCAATGTAGCGCGAAGTGTAAGGACGATTGGTCGGCTTATCTTCTTCCTGACAGAATTTGATGTACTTCTTAACACCATTCGGAAACTTGATGTAATTGCCTTCGTTGATGGAGTAGGTTTTGCCTTTCTGCGGGAAGCGCATGCGTTCCTGGCTCAGACAGAACACGCCCAGCGACGGATCGTAAGTAAAGGCATGTACGCCGCAGCCGGTGGTGTACACCAGCATGGTGGAAGAACCGTACACCACGTAGCCCGCGGCAACCTGCTTGTTGCCTGGCTGCAGGAAGTCTTCTTCCGTCACCGGTGTACCAACCGGGGTCACGCGACGATAAATAGAGAAAATGGTTCCGACAGAGACGTTAACATCGATGTTGGACGAGCCATCCAGAGGGTCCATCAGTACGACATACTTCGCGTGTTCACAGCCTTCAAAAACGACGATTTCGTCTTCTTCTTCAGAGGCGATGCCCGCGACGATATCGCGCGCCTTGAGTGCAGCTTTCAGTTTCTCGTTCGCGAACAGATCGAGTTTCTGCTGAACCTCGCCCTGCACGTTCTCAGCACCGCTGGCACCCAGGATATCGACCAGACCGGCCTTGTTGATATCGCGGTGGATGATCTTGGCGCCCAGCTTTATTGCCGACAGCAAAGCAGTGAGCTCACCGGTAGCATGAGAGAACTCGTGCTGCTTTTCGACAATAAATTCACCTAACGTTTTCATAACACTTTCCCTGCAATTGATATGGAGTAAAGCGACCGTAACAATCTTAACAAATATTTCAGGGGCTGCGCTCAGGTGAATCGCGCCAGCAAAGTACGGATTATCCTGAAATGCGTTTCTCACTTGCCTGACATATGCGTAAAATGGCCCGCAGATTAAAAAAGGATAGTGACGTATGCGCATTCATATTTTGGGAATTTGTGGCACCTTCATGGGCGGCCTGGCGATGCTGGCGCGCTCACTCGGTCATGAAGTAACAGGTTCGGACGCCAATGTGTATCCGCCGATGAGCACGTTACTTGAAAATCAAGGTATTGATCTGATTCAGGGTTATGACGCCAGTCAGCTCGACCCACAGCCTGATCTGGTGATCATTGGCAACGCCATGACGCGTGGGAACCCGTGCGTTGAAGCGGTGCTGGAAAAAAACATCCCGTACATGTCCGGCCCGCAGTGGCTGCATGATTTTGTCCTGCGTGACCGCTGGGTGCTGGCCGTGGCGGGCACCCACGGTAAAACCACCACTGCTGGCATGGCGACCTGGATCCTGGAAGCCTGTGGCTACAAGCCTGGCTTTGTGATCGGCGGCGTTCCGGGCAACTTCGAGGTTTCAGCGCGTCTGGGCGAAAGCGATTTCTTCGTGATTGAAGCCGACGAATACGACTGCGCCTTTTTCGACAAGCGCTCCAAGTTTGTTCATTACTGCCCGCGCACGCTAATCCTCAATAACCTCGAGTTCGATCACGCGGATATTTTTGACGATCTGAAAGCGATCCAGAAACAGTTCCACCACCTGGTGCGCATCGTACCGGGCCAGGGACGGATTATCTGGCCGGAACACGATATTAACCTCAAGCAGACGCTGGCGATGGGCTGCTGGAGCGAGCAGGAGCTGGTGGGCGAGCAGGGCCACTGGCAGGCGAAGAAGCTGAACGTCGATGCCTCTGAGTGGGAAGTGTGGCTGGATGGTGAAAAAGTGGGCGAAGTGAAGTGGTCGCTGGTGGGCGAGCACAACATGCACAACGGCCTGATGGCGATTGCCGCTGCGCGTCATGTCGGCGTTCAGCCTGCGGATGCCGCAACGGCGCTGGGGTCGTTTATTAACGCCCGCCGTCGTCTGGAACTGCGTGGCGAAGCGAACGGCGTGACCGTCTATGATGATTTTGCCCATCACCCGACCGCGATCCTGGCGACCCTTGCCGCGCTGCGCGGCAAAGTGGGCGGCACCGCGCGCATTATCGCCGTGCTGGAACCGCGTTCCAATACCATGAAAATGGGACTGTGTAAGGACGATCTGGCACCGTCATTAGGCCGCGCCGATGAAGTGTATCTGCTACAGCCGCCGCATATTCCGTGGCAGGTGGCTGAAGTGGCGGAGGCCTGCGTACAGCCTGCGCACTGGAGCGGAGACGTTGACGCGCTGGCGGAGATGGTCGTGAAAACCGCGCAGCCGGGCGATCACATTCTGGTGATGAGCAACGGCGGGTTTGGCGGTATCCACCAGAAGTTGCTGGATGGGCTGGCGAAGAAAGCGGCAGCCGCAGAGTAAAACAGTACCCGGTGGCGCTGGCGCCTACCGGGCCTGGACAATGCGCAATCTCGGTAGCCGGACAAGGCGCACGCGCCGCTATCCGGCAGATTGCCATACGCTATTACGCGTCGTTTTCCGCCAGTTCGCGCAGATACTGGAAGATTTGGCGCGCGGATTTCGGCGGTTTATTTCCTTCTTTCTCTTTCTTCGCGTTACGGATCAGCGATCGTAATTGCTGACGGTCGGCATTGGGCCACAGGTTCAGGACTTCCGCGACCGCGTCATCCCCTTCGACGATCAAACGATCGCGCAGGTTTTCGAGCTTGTGGAACAGCACCACCTGCTGGTTGTGGCGGTTTTTCAGCTTGTCCAGCGCCTGACGAATTGGCTCCACGTCACGGCTTCGCAGCATTTTACCAATCAACTGCAACTGGCGGCGACGGCCTTCCATCTTGATACGCTGAGCCAGCTCAATGGCGGCCCGCAGATCCGCATCCAGCGGGATCTTATCCAGCGCGTTTTTCCCCAGATCCACAATTTCTGCGCCCAGGCGTTTTAACTCCTCGGCATCGCGTTTAATTTCACTTTTGCTGACCCAGATAATTTCATCGTCTTCGTCTTCGATGTCATCACCGGGAACGTCGTCGAGCCAGTCTTCGGGCTGCTTTGTCATCTCAGGCTCCTTAAAAAAAGAGGCTAATATTACCAGTTAAGATGCGCACTGAAAAACGGTTCTCTGTTAGACTTCAGAGAAACTCTCTCTACAGTATGGCATTTGCGATGAAAGTAATCTCACAAGTTGAAGCGCAGCGTAAGATTCTGGAAGAAGCGGTCTCGACAGCGCTGTCGTTAGCGTCAGGCAAATCCGACGGCGCGGAAGTCGCCGTCAGCAAAACCACCGGCATTAGCGTGAGCACACGTTACGGTGAAGTGGAGAATGTTGAATTCAACAGCGATGGCGCGTTGGGGATTACCGTTTATCACCAGAACCGTAAAGGCAGCGCGTCATCCACCGACCTCAGTCCGCAGGCGATTGCCCGTACCGTACAGGCGGCGCTGGACATTGCGCGCTACACCTCGCCGGATCCGTGCGCAGGCGTGGCGGATAAAGAACTGCTGGCCTTCGATGCGCCGGATCTCGATCTGTTCCATCCGGCGGACGTGTCCCCGGACGAAGCTATTGAGATGGCGGCGCGCGCCGAGCAGGCGTCCTTACAGGCGGACAAGCGCATCACCAACACCGAGGGCGGCAGCTTTAACAGCCACTATGGCATTAAAGTGTTCGGGAACAGCCACGGTATGCTGCAGGGCTATTGCTCTACCCGTCATTCGCTGTCCAGTTGCGTGATCGCCGAAGAGAACGGCGATATGGAGCGTGACTACGCCTACACGATTGGCCGCGCGTTGGGCGACCTGCAAACGCCGGAGTGGGTTGGGGCCGAGTGCGCGCGTCGTACGCTGTCCCGCCTGGCGCCGCGTAAACTTTCGACCATGAAAGCGCCGGTGATTTTCGCTAATGAAGTGGCGACCGGACTGTTCGGCCACCTGGTTGGCGCGATTGCCGGCGGCTCGGTGTACCGTAAATCCACCTTCCTGTTGGATTCGCTGGGTAAACAAATTCTTCCCGACTGGCTGACAATTGAAGAACATCCGCACCTGCGTAAAGGGTTGGCGTCGTCACCGTTCGACAGCGAAGGCGTGCGTACGGAACGCCGTGACATCGTTAAAGACGGCATTCTGACCCAATGGCTGTTGACCAACTATTCCGCGCGCAAGCTGGGACTGAAAAGCACCGGCCATGCGGGCGGCATTCACAACTGGCGTATTGCCGGACAAGGGCTGAGCTTTGAGCAGATGCTGAAAGAGATGGGCACCGGGCTGGTGGTGACAGAACTGATGGGCCAGGGGGTAAGCGGCATCACCGGTGATTACTCGCGCGGCGCGGCCGGCTTCTGGGTGGAGAACGGCGAAATCCAGTATCCGGTAAGTGAAATCACCATCGCCGGGAATTTAAAAGAGATGTGGCGCAATATCGTGACTGTCGGTAACGATATCGAAACCCGCAGCAATATTCAGTGCGGCTCCGTCCTGCTGCCGGAAATGAAGATTGCCGGACAATAATCCGCCTCAGGCGGCAAACGCGCGACAGGCCGGATAAGACGCTTTGCGGCGTCATCCGGCATTGCTTCGCACCCATAAGTAAACGTAATACCCATCACACTTCTCAACTTATTCCATCAATAGCATTGTTCGTTTTCCTCCTTTCGTTTCCGCTTCATTTCTCGATACAAATCACACTTTTCCAGCGATAAATCAGCAAAACCGCCTTTTCTGTGGAACAGATCACTATCGCCACTCACCTTTCCACTTCGAAGTGGAAAACAACTCGCTACAAACTTTTTACCTCCGCCGTTAGTTTTAACCCAGAGCCATTAACGGGGTAAGACGAGTGAATAACGGAGCAGTAATGAACGACATGGGGGAACAGGTGGCGCAGACGGCGGCACTGGCCGATCGCATGCTGGCGCAGGTGTACGCATTACTGCGTGAACATCACATCATTCCCAACGCCGTACAGGAACAAATGCTGACGTCTCATGTTCGCGCCATGGCGCACCGGTCAGTGACCGGTGAGCCTTTGCCGGAAGTGGAAGCCAGTTTATTTGATGAAATATCCGCCGAATCAATGGCGCTTGCCCGCGACGTGGTGGCGGCGTTTGGCAATCTTCCCGAGGAAGAAGCCTGGCTGCTGTCGGTCCACTTCGAAGTCGCGAAAGACAATCTTTAAGGAGCAAATAATGGAACAAATTACCGTTGTGATTGGCGATCGTCTGGGAAAAGGCCAGAAAGTGGCGGCAGGCGTCGAGAAAGCGGGCGGCCGTGCGGTAGTGGTGCCGGGCGTGGCGGCGGATATGAAGCTGGGGGACGTTATGAAAGCGGAAAATGCCACCTTCGGCATCTCTTTCTGCGGCAGTGGCGGCGCAGGTGCGATCACCGCGCAAAACAAACATGGCTATAAAGCCAAATACGGGATGCGCTCAGTGGATGAAGGCGTAACGGCGATTAACGAAGGCTGCAATGTGCTGGGTTTCGGCTTTATGGATAAAGAAGAGCTTGGCGAACGTCTGGTGCAGGCCTGGCAGAAAAAGTACGGCGCCTGAGTATGAAAGAACAATTCACCACCACGGTGAGAGTCTCCGGGAAAGGCGAAGCCAAAGCGCGCGCCTTTGCCGATGCCCTGAACCACGTTCAGGCTGCGGTCATGAAGGCATCGCCGCATATTTTACTGCGTATTGAGCCACAGGATGTGCAGGTTGTTCAGGCGCGTGAATCGGTACGAAAAGAAGCGTTTCTGTTCTTCTTTTTGCGCCGTGAAAGGCGGACGTACAGCGTGGAGCTGGACGTGACCGTCAACGTGACAGCCATCAATCTGGACAAGGTGGATTTTGTCTCGCAACGCTGATTCTTGTTAAAAAGGCATAACTATGTTCCTGATAATTTTAATAAAATCGCTCATCATCGGCGGCCTGGTCGGCGTAGGTGTGGGTGCCGGGGCTGCACGCATGTTTCATGCGCCTACCACACAGGGGATGGGCGCATTTCGTACGTTGGGGGAACTGAACTCCTGCGAAGGGGATCCGGCTTCTCACTTCTCCTTCGGCCTGGGCTTCTTCTTCAACGCCTGGGCGTCCTCCGTGGCGGCGGGGGCGTTCACTCAGGACGTCGATCACCGCATCATACCGAACTGGGGCGCGGCGGCGCTGATGCTCAAAAACCGCAACGTGGGTGAAACGCTGCACGATCCGAAAAAGATGGCGATTGCCTGCGGCATCATCGGCATGATCGTGGTGACCTTCCTGAACCTTACCGCCTCCTCGGTGCCGGAAGCCTTGCAGGTCACCGCTGTGAAAGTGCTGGTGCCTGCGGCAAACCTGCTGGTCAACACCGTGATGCCGGTGATCTTCTGGTTGGCGGCGATCGACGCCGGTAAGAAATCCGGTTTCTGGGCGACCGTTTTCGGCGGCGCGGCGCAGCTGATTATGGGCAACGCCGTTCCGGGGCTGGTGCTTGGTATTCTGATCGGCAAGGGCGTCGAAGAGAGCGGCTGGAACCACGTCACCAAAGTCATGATGGCCGCCATTGTGCTGCTGTTTGTCCTGAGCGGCTTCTTCCGCGGCTTCGATATGAAGCTGATCGAATCTTTCCATATGACCGTGCCGAACTGGCTCGAACTGATCCACAACTCGCTTAGCGGCAAATAACGGAGGCCACAATGGAACAGAATAAAGGTTTTTGGTTTGCCGACTGGTCGTTTCCGATCTTCGTTGGCCTGCTCTCTTCCGGCGTGTTTGCCGGGACGCACATGTACTACCTGTACGGTATCGGCGCGTTTAACGAAGTGGCTTTTGTGGCGATGCTGAAGGCGGGGATGGATACCGGCTCCTACGGCGCGGTTGCGGCGTTTGGCGCCAGCTTCCTGTTCGCCCGCATTATTGAAGGTTCGCTGGTAGGGATTCTGGATATCGGCGGGGCCATTCAGACTGGCGTTGGCCTGGGCGTTCCGGCGCTGCTGCTCGGCGCTGGCATTATTTTCCCGGTCGAGAACTTTATCGCCTCTCTGGTAACCGGTCTGGCGATTGGCCTGGCGATTGGTTACGTCATCATTCTGGCGCGTAAATTCACCATCAACCAGAGCGATTCGACCTACGGGGCGGACGTCATGATGGGGGCCGGTAACGCCTCTGGCCGTTTCCTGGGACCGTTGATTATTCTGAGCGCGATGACCGCCTCTATTCCGATTGGCGTGGGGTCGCTGCTGGGCGCGCTGTTGTTCTATATCTGGCAAAAACCGATCACCGGCGGCGCGATCCTCGGCGCCATGATTTTAGGCTCCATCTTCCCGATCGCGATCAGCTGATGACCGCCTCCAGGCCGGATAAGGCAGTGACGCCGCTATCCGGCACATCATCCCGGCGGGCGTAGAATCGCCCGCGCAAACAGGAGAGTGACATGTTTGATTTACTCCTGCGCCGTGCACGTCTGGTCGACGACACGGTATGCGATATCGCGATAAAGGACGGCAAAATTGCCGCGCTGGGCGAGATAAACGATCCGGCGGTGAAAACCGTCGACTTACGCGGCGAATGCTACGCCAGCGCCGGGTGGATTGACTCTCACGTTCACTGCTATCCGAAATCCCCCATTTATTATGACGAGCCAGACAGCGTCGGCATTGCAACCGGCGTGACCACCGTCGTGGATGCAGGCAGTACCGGTGCTGACGATATTGATGATTTCTACACCCTTACCCGCGACGCGGCGACGGAGGTGTATGCGCTGCTTAATGTCTCCCGCGTCGGGCTGATTGCGCAAAATGAACTGGCGAACATGGCGAATATTGACGCCGACGCGGTAAAGCAGGCGGTGAAGCGTCACCCGGACTTTATCGTCGGCCTGAAAGCGCGCATGAGCAGCAGTGTGGTCGGTGAAAACGGCATCACCCCGCTGGCGCGCGCAAAAGCCATTCAGAAAGAGAACGGCGAACTGCCGCTGATGGTGCATATCGGCAATAACCCGCCGAATCTGGATGACATTGCCGGGCTACTGAGTGCCGGCGACATCATCACCCATTGCTACAACGGCAAACCTAACCGCATTCTGACGCCGGAAGGGGCGTTGCGCGCCTCGGTCACCCGGGCGATTCAGCGCGGCGTGCGGCTTGATGTCGGTCACGGTACCGCCAGCCTGAGCTTTGCGGTGGCGAAGCGCGCCATCAGCTTAGGCATTCTGCCGCACACCATCAGTTCGGACATTTATTGCCGCAACCGCATCAGCGGTCCGGTGCATTCGCTTGCCAACGTGATGTCGAAATTTCTTGCTATCGGCATGTCGCTGCCGCAGGTCATCGACTGTGTGACCGTTAATGCCGCCGAAGGGCTGCGTCTGAAAAATAAAGGTCGCCTCCTGCCGGGCCTGGACGCCGATCTCACCCTCTTTACGCTTCAACGCCAGCCCACCGTGCTGGTGGATGCTGAAAACGACAGCTTACAGGCTGAAATGCTGTTAGTGCCGCTTGCCGCGATTCGCGCGGGCAAGGGCTATATGACCGAACAAGGGAGCGCGGAACATGCCTTCAATTTTTGAGAAATACAATCTAAAACAAGTCATTAATACTTCGGGTCGCATGACGGCGCTGGGCGTTTCCACGCCGCGCCCGGAAGTTGTAGACGCGGCGATGGCCGGGATGAATCAGTACTTTGAAATGAAGGATCTGGTGAATAAAACCGGCGAGTACATTGCGAAACTGCTGGAGGTGGAAGGCGCGACGGTGGTCTCCTGCGCGTCAGCGGGCATTGCCCAGTCGGTGGCTGCTGTTCTGGTGCAGGACAGCGACTGGTTGCTGGAAAACCTCCACGTTACGCCCATAGAAAAGAACGAAATCGTGTTGCCGAAAGGCCATAACGTCAATTTCGGCGCGCCGGTCGGCACAATGGTGGCGCTCGGCGGCGGTAAGCTGGTGGAGGCTGGCTACGCCAACGAATGCTCCGCAGCCCAACTGGCGGCGGCGATTACGCCGCGTACTGCGGCTATCCTCTATATCAAGTCTCACCACTGCGTACAGAAAAGTATGCTCAGCGTCGAGCAGGCGGTGGTGGTGGCGCGCAAACACAATCTGCCGCTGATCGTCGATGCCGCAGCGGAAGAAGATTTGCAGTGCTACTACCGCGCCGGCGCTTCTCTGGTGATCTATAGCGGCGCGAAGGCCATTGAGGGTCCGACCAGCGGTCTGGTGATAGGCAAAACCCAGTATGTGGAATGGGTGAAACGTCAGACGGCGGGCATTGGCCGGGCGATGAAGGTCGGTAAAGAGGGCATCCTCGGCCTGACCTGCGCCATTGAGCTTTACCTGAACGCGCAAAAAGAGAGCGGGGCGGAAATGGTGGAAAAAATGACGCCGTTTATCGACACGCTGAACACCCTGAACGGCGTAAGCGCCCGCGTGGTGTGGGACAGCGCCGGACGCGACATCGCGCGCGCTGAGATTAAATTCGATGAAGCGGTGACCGGCATCGCGACCGGCGAACTGGTAGAGGCGCTCAAACAGGGCGAATACGCCATTTATTTCCGCGGGTACAAAGCCAACGAAGGGATTATTGAAGCAGATGTGCGCAGCGTAGACCGCGCGCAACTGGAGATTGTGGCGCGCCGTATTGGCGAGGTGATTAACCAGGAGAAAACAGCATGAAACTGACCCCTAATTTTTACCGCGATCGCGTTTGCCTGAACGTGTTGGCAGGCTCGAAGGATAACGCCCGTGAGATCTACGCGGCGGCGGAAGGACATGTGCTGGTCGGCGTGCTCTCTAAACATTACCCGGATGTCGACAGCGCCGTGGCTGATATGCGCGAGTATGCCCAACTGATCGATAACGCGCTGTCGGTAGGGCTTGGCGCGGGCGACCCGAACCAGTCGGCGATGGTGAGTGAGATCTCGCGTCAGGTGCAGCCGCAGCATGTCAATCAGGTTTTCACCGGCGTGGGGACCAGCCGTGCGCTGCTGGGGCAGGGCGAAACGGTGGTGAATGGACTGGTGTCGCCTACCGGCACGCCGGGAAAGGTGAAGATTTCTACCGGGCCGCTAAGCAGCCGCGCCGCAGACGGCATAGTTCCGGTCGAAACGGCCATTGCCCTGCTCAAGGATATGGGCGGCAGTTCCATCAAATACTTCCCGATGGGTGGCCTGAAATGCCGCGATGAATTTAAAGCGGTAGCCGAAGCCTGTGCGCGTTATGACTTCTGGCTGGAGCCGACGGGCGGCATTGATCTCGATAACTATGCCGAGATTTTGCAGATTGCGCTGGACGCGGGTGTGAGCAAAATCATTCCTCACATTTATAGTTCAATTATTGATAAGGTGAGCGGTAATACCCGTCCGGACGATGTGCGCCAGCTGCTGGCGCTCACCCGGACGTGCTTAGGCTAAAAAAACGAGGAGAGTGACGTGCGATTCCCCAACCAACGTTTAGCGCAACTGTTTGCGATGTTGCAAAACGAGACGCTGCCGCAGGATGAGCTGGCGCAGCGGTTGTCGGTCTCCACGCGTACTGTTCGTGCCGATATCACGGCGCTTAACGCTCTGCTGACCCAGCACGGCGCGCAGTTTATCCTCAGCCGGGGAAACGGTTATCAGCTCAGGATCGATGACCCGGCCAGTTTTCAGACCTTACAGGCGCAGCAGCCCAGCGCGCTACGCATTCCGCGCACCAGCCAGGAACGCGTGTATCATCTGATGGTGCGCTTTCTGACTTCCGCCTTTTCCATCAAGCTGGAAGATTTAGCTGATGAATGGTTTGTCAGTCGGGCGACCTTGCAAAACGACATGGCGGACGTGCGCGAATGGCTGCAGCGTTACCATTTGACGCTGGAAACCCGCCCGCGTCATGGCATGAAGCTGTTTGGCAGCGAGATGGCGATCCGCGCCTGTCTGACCGATCTGTTATGGACGCTGGTACAGCAGGATCCGGCGAATCCGCTGGTGATGGAAGAGGCGCTGTACGCAGGCGTGCCGTCGCAGTTGCAGCCTGTCCTTGAGGATATTTTTAACCGTTTTCACATTCGCCTGACCGACGAAGGCGAGCTGTTTTTACGCCTTTACTGTGCGGTGGCGGTGCGCCGCATCAGCGAAGGCTATCCGCTGTCGGAATTTGCCACCGAAGAAGTGGAAGAAAATGTCTGCCTGGCGGCGCGTGAGATTGCCGGTGTGATCCAGCATCTGGCGAATCACCCGCTTTCGGTGTCGGAAGAAAACTGGCTAAAGGTGCATATTGCCGCCCGCCAGGTTCAGGAGATTGCGCCGAGCGCGATCAACGCCGACGACGAAGAAGCGCTGGTGAATTACATCCTGCGTTTTATCAATAACCAGTACAACTACAACTTGTTGAATGACAAGCAATTACATGCGGATCTGCTGACCCATATCAAAACGATGATCACCCGGGTGCGCTACCAGATCATGCTGCCGAATCCGCTGCTGGAAAACATCAAACAGCATTATCCAATGGCGTGGGACATGACGTTGGCGGCCGTCTCCAGTTGGGGGAAATACACTCCCTATAGCATCAGCGAAAATGAGATCGGTTTTTTGGTGCTGCATATTGGCGTAGGGCTTGAACGTAGTTACAACATTGGTTACCAGCGGCAGCCGAAGGTTCTGCTGGTCTGCGATGCGGGTAACGCGATGGTGCGGATGATTGAAGCGGTACTGGCACGCAAATATCCGCAGATTGAAATTGTCCGTACGCTGACGCTGCGCGACTACGAGCAGCGCGAAAGCATCGCCGAGGATTTTGTGATTGCCACCGCGCGGGTCGGTGAAAAAGACAAACCGGTCGTGCAGATTGCGCCGTTTCCCACCGACTATCAACTGGAGCAGATCGGCAAGCTGGTGTTGGTCGACCGTACCCGTCCGTGGATGTTGAACAAATACTTCGACGCCGCCCATTTCCGCATTATTGACGGTGAGATGGAAAGGCAGACGCTGTTTAAAACGCTGTGCGATCAGTTGCACCGTGAAGGCTTTGTCGATGCCGAATTTCTTGATTCGGTGGTCGAGCGTGAAGCCATTGTCAGTACCATGCTCGGCGACAGCATCGCGCTGCCCCACGCCCTCGGATTGCTGGCGAAAAAAACGGTGGTCTATACGGTGCTGGCGCCGCAGGGTATTGCCTGGGGAGATGAAACCGCGCACGTCATCTTTTTACTCGCCATCAGCAAAAGTGAATACGAAGAAGCGATGGCGATCTACGATATTTTCGTGACCTTCCTGCGCGAGCGCGCCATGACGCGCCTGTGCGCCTGCCAGAATTTCGCCGACTTTAAAGCGGTGGCGATGGAGTGCGTGAGCCGTTTTTGAGAGGTGTTTGTCCGCAGTTTCAGTACGTTGCAGAAATAAACAAGCCTGTTAACGCAGGTGATGCACAACCTGATTGCTGCTGCCGCGCCAGATAAGCGCCGGGTCTTTCAGATCCTGCACAAATTTGCCATCAACCAGCACGTTGATCAGTTCCACTACCTGCATTTGCGCGGCGTTGAGCTCATCGAGCTTGTAGCCGGTCCACACCCAGATATCTTTTCCCGGACATTCAGCACGAATGCGCTGCACCAGTTTCAGGATATCCGGTACGTTTTGAGGATGCAGCGGATCGCCGCCGGAAAGCGAAATTCCCTGACGGCGAATACGCGTGTCGTTCAGATCGTTAACGATCTGGTCTTCCATCTGTTTGGTAAACGGTTTACCGGAATTCAGCCGCCAGGTGCTTTTGTTGTAGCAGCCGGGGCACTCGTGCACACAACCTGAAACAAACAATGTGCAACGGGTACCGGGGCCGTTGACGATGTCGACAGGGTAGTACTGGTGATAATTCATTTTCGCTTCTCAATTGACGCCATTACTGCGTTGGCCGCGCTCGCTCACCCGGGTCACTTACAACTGTAAGCTCCCCGGGATTCACTGACTTTCCGCCTTGTCCTGGCGCCAGTTGCTTTGCGAAAAGCGTCGCTCTGCCGGGCAATAATACTGCCTGCTTAACCGATCTGCCCGTTACCTAAATGCTTAACGCGGCGCTTCACTTCTTCCTGCTTACCGGCGTTAAACGGACGTGCGTCCGGACTGCCCAGGTAGCCGCAGACGCGGCGGGTGACGGAGACGCGGGCGGCGTCGTGGTTACCGCATTTCGGGCAGGTAAAGCCTTTGCTGGTACACTCGAACTCACCGGTAAAGCCGCATTCATAGCACTCGTCGATCGGCGTGTTGGTACCGTAGTACGGCACGTGCTGATAGCTGTAATCCCACACGTCTTCCAGCGCTTTCAGGTTGTGCTGAATGTTCGGGTACTCGCCATAGCAAATGAAGCCACCGCTCGCCAGCGGCGGGTAAGGCGCTTCGAAGTCGATCTTGTCGTACGGGTTCACCTTCTTCTCCACGTCGAGGTGGAAGCTGTTGGTGTAATAGCCTTTATCGGTTACGCCCGGCACCACGCCAAACTCGGCGGTATCCAGACGGCAGAAGCGGTCGCAGAGGTTTTCACTCGGCGTGCTGTACAGGCTAAAGCCGTAGCCGGTTTCGTCTTTCCACTGATCAACCGCCTGGCGCAGACGTTCGACAATCGCGATGCCTTTGGCGCGCAGTGTGTCGTTGTCGTACATGTGCTCGCTGCCGAACAGGGCGTTGATGGTTTCATGAATACCGATATACCCCAGCGAAATCGACGCGCGACCATTTTTGAAGATCTCTGCGACATCGTCGTCGGCTTTCAGACGCACACCACAGGCGCCTTCCATATACAGAATGGGCGCCACGCGCGCTTTCACGCCTTCCAGACGGGCGATACGGGTCATCAGCGCTTTACGCGCCAGCACCAGACGGTCATCCAGCAGTTTCCAGAACGTCGCTTCGTCGCCTTTCGCTTCCAGCGCGATGCGCGGCAGGTTCAGGCTGATTACGCCCAGGTTGTTGCGCCCATCGTGTACCTGTTCGCCGTTCTCGTTTTCCCAGACGCCGAGGAAGCTGCGGCAGCCCATCGGCGTTTTGAACGAACCGGTCACTTTCACGACCTGATCGTAATTCAGGATATCCGGGTACATGCGCTTACTCGCGCACTCCAGCGCCAACTGCTTAATGTCGTAGTTCGGATCGCCAAACTTGTGGTTCAGGCCGTCGCGAATGGCAAACACCAGTTTCGGGAACACGGCAGTCTTGCGGTTTTTGCCGAGACCCGCGATGCGGTTGCGCAGAATCGACTGCTGAATCAGTCGCGACTCCCAACTGGTGCCCAGCCCAAAGCCAAAGGTCACGAACGGCGTCTGACCGTTAGCGGTGTGCAGCGTGTTTACTTCGTATTCCAGAGACTGGAATGCGTCGTAGCACTCTTTTTCGGTACGCGAATGCGCGTAGCCGTCGGCATCCGGAATCTGCCACTCATCGGCAGTTTTACGGTGCTTATTGAAGCTGGCGGTGACAAACGGCGCCAGCACTTCATCAATACGGTTAATGGTCGTGCCGCCGTAAATATGGCTGGCGACCTGAGCGATAATTTGCGCGGTCACCGCCGTGGCGGTGGAGATGGACTTCGGCGGTTCAATCTCCGCGTTCCCCATTTTGAAGCCCTGAGTCAGCATGCCTTTCAGGTCGATCAGCATACAGTTGAACATCGGGAAGAACGGCGAGTAGTCCAGATCGTGGTAGTGGATATCACCCCGCTCGTGCGCCTGTACGACATCTCGCGGCAGCAGGTGCTGACGGGCGTAGTGTTTCGCCACGATACCGGCCAGCAGATCGCGCTGAGTCGGGATCACTTTGCTGTCTTTGTTGGCGTTTTCGTTAAGCAGCGCGGAGTTGGTTTGCTCCACCAGGCCGCGAATTTCCTGGTTCAGGCGGCCGCGCTTCTCGCGCTGGATATCGCGATCGTGGCGATACTCAATGTAGGCGCGCGCCAGCTGCTTATACGGACCGGACATCAGCTGGTTTTCAACCGCAGTCTGGATCTCATTGATATCGACCTGGCTACGTCCATTCATCTGGCTGCTAACGACTTCTGCGACGGTGGCGCAGTAATCTGCGTCATCGACTCCCGCTGCTTTAGCTGCACGCAGAATGGCTTCTTTGATGCGCTCTGATTTAAACGGCACTTTACAGCCATCTCGTTTCATCACATGCGGTGTCATGATCACTCCATATTTATAAGAACAGGTTATCCACAGAGGCTGGGGAAGCCGTGTTGGGCTTATTCATCTCTTTATCCAATGACTTCCCGCAATCCAGACCCATGTTATCCACAATTTTGCCCTCAGGCGGTGTTTTGTCGTTGTAGCAATTGTAGTCGATTAATACAACATATTGGGTCGGCGTGCATTTTAAATTCTATATGTAGTGATTTGCATCAAAAGTGTTTGAACTTTTCTTGATGTAGCGCAAAGTAAAAACCAGAGCGTACAGATGACGGGCACTACGCGGTTTGTAAATTATTGCGAGAAAAATCTGATTAATTATTCAACGAAAACAGGAAGGTAAGGCGGGAGGCACATTCAGCCCGGGAATCCTTTCGCCGGGCAGGACAGAGGTATGGATTTACTTCCGCAACCACCAGACTGCTTCAAACGGGCGTAGCGTCATGGTTGTCGGCTGCGGCGAGACTTCCTCGTAGTTATGCATCAGGCATTGCCACTTACCGTGCCAGCGTTCTGGCTGCCAGGGCTGGCATTCAGCGCTCAGGTTAGCGATCGCCAACAGCGTCTGGCCCTGCCATTCACGACGATAGCACCAGAGATGCGGGCTGTCGGGCAGCAGATCCTGATAGTCGCCCCAGGTCAATACTGGCTCTGCTTTACGCAGCGCGATCAGCCGCTGGTAGGTGTAGAACACAGAATTCGGATCGCCCACTGCCGCCGCCACGTTGATGTCGGCGTAATTATCGCAGGGCGCAATCCACGGTTCGCCGGTGGTAAACCCGGCATTTGGGCTATCGTCCCACTGCATCGGCGTGCGGCTGTTGTCGCGGGATTTACTCGCCAGGATAGCCAATAACTCATCCGCTTCGCGCCCTTGCGCGCGCAGCGCTGCAAACATATTGTGACTTTCCACATCGCGGTAGTCGGTGATCTGCGAGAAGTGCGGATTGGTCATGCCGATCTCCTCGCCCTGGTAAATGTACGGCGTGCCCTGCATACCGTGCAGTACCATCGCGAGCATTTTCGCCGCCGGAACGCGGTATTCGCCTTCATCGCCAAAACGCGAAACGATGCGCGGCTGATCGTGGTTACACCAGAACAGCGCGTTCCATGCCACGTTGTGCATTCCCTGCTGCCAGTGGCGGAACAGGGCTTTTAGCGCCACCATGTCCGGCTTCGCCAGCGTCCATTTTTCGCCGCCGGGATAATCCACCTTCAGATGATGAAAGTTAAAGGTCATCGACAGTTCGCTGCCGCTGAGTGACGCGTAGCGCTGGCAATGTTCCAGGGTGGTGGAGGACATCTCGCCGACGGTCATCAGACCGCGCGGGGTGAACACGTCGCGGTTCATCTCATGCAGAAATTCATGGGCGCGCGGACCGTCGGTGTAGAATCGTCGACCGTCTCCGTCCAGGTCGTCAGGAAAGCGCGGGTCTTTGGAGATCAGGTTAACGACGTCCAGACGCAGGCCGTCTACGCCGCGATCCGCCCAGAACTCGCACACCTTTTTCAGTTCGGCGCGCACCGCCGGGTTCTCCCAGTTCAGGTCCGCCTGTTCCGGCGCGAACAGGTGCAGGTAATACTGTTCACTTTGCGCGTGCCAGCGCCAGGCGTTGCCGCCAAATTTGGAGCGCCAGTTATTCGGAGGCGCGTCAGGCGAGCCGTCGCGCCAGAGATAAAATTCGCGATACGGACTGTTTTTGTCCTGTGCGGCGTTAAACCACGGGTGCTGGGTGGAAGTATGGTTAAACACCATATCAAGGATGATACGGATGCCGCGCGCTTTGGCCTGGGCCACCAGTTCGTCGAAATCGTCAAGCGTGCCATAGGCCGGATCGATGGCGGTGTAGTTGGCAACGTCGTAACCATTATCTACCTGTGGGGAGATATAGAACGGCGTCAGCCAGAGGGCATCCACGCCCAGCTTTTGCAGGTAGTCGAGACGTCGGGTCACGCCGCGCAAATCGCCGGTGCCGCTTCCGGTGGTATCCTGAAAACTCTTTGGATAGATCTGGTAGATCACGCCGTTTTGCCACCAATGGGGAAGGGTAGTCATAGCAAATTCCTGGTTATGCGAGGGGGCGCAACTGCGCCCCAAATGAAGTCAGACAATCTGTAAGGTGCCCTGACGGTGTTTACGCTGATACACAAACGAAGTCAGCACCATCGGAATAACAATCGCGATCGCCATAGCGGCGGCGTACACCTGCCAGTAGGTGGGCTGAATCGAGAGAATGCCCGGCAGGCCGCCGACGCCAATCCCGTTTGCCATCACGCCGTTCAGGCCGCACAGCAGGCCGGCAATCCCGGAGCCAATCATTGCGCAGAGCATCGGGAAGCGGTATTTCAGGTTGATGCCGTACATCGCCGGTTCCGTAACGCCCAGGTAGGCGGAAATGGCGGCGGGCACGGAGATTTCGCGTTCGTTATGTTTACGGCTGGAAATAATAATTCCTACCACGGCGGACGCCTGGGCGATGTTAGACAGCGCGATCAGCGGCCAGACCGGCGTGCCGTTCATGCTCTGGATCATCTGCATATCGATGGCGAGCGTTGTCTGGTGTACTCCGGTGATCACCAGCGGGGCGTACAGGAAGCCAAACAGGGCGGCGCCAATGGGGGCGAAGCTGCCGGTCATCAGATGGCGCACCGCGAACGCGACGCCGTCGCCGATCATCCGACCAAACGGACCGATCAGCGCGTGGGCGAGGAAGACCGCGAGGATTAACGAACAAACCGGTACGATCACCAGGTACAGGTAGTCCGGCACGATGCGCTTCAGGCGCGTTTCAATAAAACCGAGCGTCAGACCCGCCAGCAGTGCCGGGATTACCTGCGCCTGGTAACCAACTTTAGCGATGCTGAACAGGCCAAAGTCCCAGACTTCCGGCAGTTGTTGCCCGAGGAGATACGCGTTCATTAGCTGCGGTGAAACCAGCGTGACGCCCAACACAATACCCAGGATCGGCGTGCCGCCCATTTTTTTGACCGCCGACCAGCAGATCCCGACCGGCAGGTAGAAGAAAATCGCTTCGCCAATCAGCCATAAAAAGTCATAGACGGTTTTCAGTGCCGGATACATCTGCGCCAGCGTCTGGCCGTTGCTCATCGGCACATCGCCAATCACGTTGCGAAAGCCAAGGATTAAGCCGCCGCTGATCAGCGCCGGCAGTAGCGGGAAGAAGATTTCGGCGAAATGGGAGATCAACTGCTCATGCCATTTCATATTCTGGCGCGCGGCTTTTTTCGCCTGCTCTTTGTCGGCGTGGGCCTGGCCGGTGGTGGCCAGCAGCGCCTTATAGTAATCACCGACATTGGTGCCAATCACTACCTGAAATTGTCCGGCGTTGGTAAAGCAGCCTTTGACCATCGGCAGTTGTTCGATCTCTTTCGGACGGGCAATGGCTGGTTGATTCAGTACAAAGCGCAGACGTGTCAGGCAGTGGCTCACCGTCGCGATGTTTTCCCGCCCGCCAACCAGCGCAATAAGCTGGTCGATATCCGTTTGTTTGATTTTACTCATCATGAAGCCTCATGGCGATGACTGTGAAAATGGGTGTTGCTGGACTGGCGACAGAATATATCCGCGATGAATATTTAAAAATGGGAACGTTCCCGAAACGCAGCGAAGATCACAAATTCGCGTACAGAAAGCGGTCAGTTGCGGATCAGGAAAGCATGGAAGGAATGACGATCTGGCGCAGTTCGCCGCGCCCGGTGATCTGATCGATCAGTTGGGAAGCCGCCTGGCGTCCGGCTTCGGCGTAGCCCGGATCGACGGTGACGATCTCGGGATGGAGGAATTTCATCAACGGCGTATTGCCAACGCTCGCCAGTTGCAGCGCGTCGATCCGCTGTTCCTGCAAATATTTGCTGGCCCCGAGGGCGAGGGTGTCAGTGGCGCAGACCAGCGCCGTGGTTTCAGGCGTGATCACGCTGGCGGCATGATCGTAACCTTGCTTCATTGCCAGACCCGGCAGCGCGGCGACGGGATGCAGCTTGCGCTGTTTGCAAAACGCCAGGTACGCCTCATGGCGGCGCTTACCGGTGGTGACGTCGCTGTGGGGGACGCCGAGAAAACTGATGTTGCGGTGACCCTGATCGTACAGGCGCTGCATCAACATTTTTATCGCCCCTTCGTCGTCATAACAGACGGAAGCAAAGCCCTGTGCGTCGCGCGCCAGCAGCACCAGCGAAGCCTGCCACGGCGCAATCATCGCGTCGGTAATGCCGGTAAAGCCAAATAACACGACGCCGTCAATATTGCGGCGCTTCAGCATGCCGAGGTGTTCTTCTACTTTCGCTGTGGAGAACTGGCTTTCCATCATAATGGGATCGTAGCCCTGTTCATAAAACACGGGCAGCATGGTCTGAACGGCAAGATTTTCGGACAGCGAGTCAAGGCGGGTGACCATAATGGCAACCACTTTGTCACTCTGACCACGCATGGCGCGCGCAGAGCGGGAGGGGGAAAAGCCGTGCTGATTCATTACCGCTTCCACGCGTTCGCGGGTGCGCTCGCTCACGCCGCTTTCGTTATTGAGTACGCGCGAAACCGTGGATTTTCCCACGCCGCTCAGACGGGCGATGTCTTTGATAGTCAGCCGATTTTGCATCCCGTTTTCCCATAGCAGGCATCAAGAAGAGGTAAAGAGGATAACTTTACGCATTTGAACCGCAATGAGCAAAGTCTGGTTTATCATTGGTTTAATCACAGGGTGTTATTATATCGCCATAATAGCCACAAAGAGTATGATCTGCGGCTTATAATCTGCGTCTTAAATTATTCACTTACCGGAGGCTTTATGGATCCCGATCCCACCCCTCTCCCGCGATGGAGAAACACTTTTTTCCGGTAAGCCTGCCTTTCGCTGTCTTACCGGCGACGTAAGACAGTGACGCGTTAACGTCCCTGTTAAGAAAATAAATTGCCTGTCAGGTAAGGCTTTGCCACGCCTGAACGCTTTTTCTGCGCCTTTCTGTTTTTGGCGCGGAGGGACTGCCTATGTTTAAAAATATCACTCGCCAGCTTTTTGCCCGGCTCAGCCGCCATTTGCCCGATCGCCTGGTGCATCGCGATCCGTTACCGAACGCGCAGACGCTTGCCAGTACGCCGATCCCGTCATCACTCAGCGAACACTGCCTGAAAGTGGCCGTCATGGATGACGCGACGTTGTGGAAAACTTTCGGCGCCCACCCGGAAGGGTTGACGCCGATGGAAGTGGATGCGGCGCGTGAAAAGCACGGCGACAACCAGTTACCCGCCCAGCAGCCATCGCCGTGGTGGGTACATCTGTGGGTCTGCTACCGCAATCCGTTTAATATTCTGTTAACCATTCTGGGGGCCATCTCTTACGCCACGGAGGATCTGTTTGCGGCGGGAGTGATCGCGCTGATGGTGGCGATCTCCACGCTGCTGAATTTCGTTCAGGAAGCACGCTCGACCAAAGCGGCGGATGCGCTAAAAGCGATGGTCAGCAATACCGCGACGGTGTTACGGGTGATCAATGAAAAAGGCGAGAACGGCTGGATCGACGTCCCTATTGATCAACTGGTGCCTGGCGATATCGTAAAACTGGCGGCGGGAGACATGATCCCGGCTGATCTGCGGGTGCTTCAGGCGCGCGATCTGTTTGTCGCCCAGGCGTCGTTAACCGGCGAGTCGCTGCCGGTGGAAAAAGTGGCTAACACCCGCGAGCCGGCGCATAACAACCCGCTTGAGTGCGATACCCTGTGCTTTATGGGGACCAACGTCGTGAGCGGTACGGCGCAGGCCCTTGTGATTGCCACGGGAGCCAACACCTGGTTTGGGCAACTGGCAGGCCGCGTCAGCGAACAGGAAAGCGAACAGAACGCCTTTCAGAAAGGCATCAGCCGCGTCAGTATGTTGTTGATTCGCTTTATGCTGGTGATGGCGCCCATCGTGCTGGTGATCAACGGCTATACCAAAGGCGACTGGTGGGAAGCGGCGCTGTTCGCGCTCTCGGTGGCCGTCGGACTGACGCCGGAAATGCTGCCGATGATCGTCACTTCCACACTGGCGCGCGGCGCGGTGAAACTGTCGAAGCAAAAGGTGATTGTGAAGCATCTCGACGCCATTCAGAACTTTGGCGCGATGGATATTCTTTGCACCGACAAAACCGGTACGCTGACCCAGGACAAAATTGTTCTGGAAAACCACACTGACATTTCCGGCAAACCCAGCGATCGCGTTCTGCACGCGGCATGGCTGAACAGCCATTATCAGACGGGGTTGAAAAATCTGCTTGATACCGCCGTGCTGGAGGGCGTGGATGAAGCTTCCGCGCGCGAACTTGCGACCCGCTGGCAGAAAATTGATGAGATCCCGTTTGATTTCGAACGTCGCCGCATGTCGGTGGTGGTCGCTGAACATGCGGAGGTGCATCAGCTGGTGTGCAAAGGCGCGCTGCAGGAAATTCTCAACGTCAGCACGCATGTGCGTCATAACGGAGAAATCGTGCCGCTGGATGACAACATGCTGCGCCGCGTGAAGCGCGTCACCGATACCCTGAATCGTCAGGGGCTGCGCGTGGTGGCGGTGGCTACCCGCTATCTGCCTGCGCGAGAAGGCGACTACCAGCGTATCGACGAATCCGATCTGATCCTTGAAGGGTACATCGCCTTCCTCGATCCGCCGAAAGAGACGACGGCGCCTGCGTTAAAGGCGCTGAAGGCCAGCGGTATCACGGTGAAAATTCTGACCGGCGACAGCGAGTTGGTCGCGGCAAAAGTGTGCCATGACGTCGGACTGGACGCGGGTGAAGTGGTTGTTGGCAGCGATATCGAAAGCCTGAGCGACGACGAGCTGGCGACGCTGGCGCAGCGTACCACGCTGTTTGCCCGTCTGACGCCGATGCATAAAGAACGCATTGTCACACTGCTTAAGCGCGAAGGGCATGTCGTGGGCTTTATGGGCGACGGTATTAATGACGCTCCGGCGTTGCGTGCGGCGGATATCGGTATTTCCGTCGATGGCGCCGTGGACATTGCCCGGGAAGCCGCCGACATTATCCTGCTGGAAAAGAGCCTGATGGTGCTGGAAGAAGGGGTGATCGAAGGTCGTCGCACTTTCTCGAATATGCTGAAGTACATTAAGATGACCGCCAGCTCCAACTTCGGTAACGTCTTCAGCGTGCTGGTGGCGAGCGCCTTCTTACCGTTCCTGCCCATGCTGCCGCTGCACTTGCTGATTCAGAATCTGCTGTACGATGTATCGCAGGTGGCGATCCCGTTTGATAACGTGGACGATGAGCAGATCCAGAAGCCGCAGCGCTGGAATCCGACAGATCTGGGGCGTTTTATGATCTTCTTTGGTCCGATTAGCTCGATCTTCGACATTATCACGTTCTGCGTGATGTGGTGGGTCTTCCACGCGAACGTGCCGGAGGCGCAAACCTTGTTCCAGTCCGGCTGGTTTGTAGTGGGGCTACTGTCGCAAACGCTGATTGTGCATATGATTCGTACCCGCCGCGTGCCGTTCATTCAGAGTCGCGCCGCGTGGCCGCTGCTGTTGATGACGCTGGTGGTGATGATGGTGGGCATTGCGCTGCCGTTCTCGCCGCTGGCCGGGTATCTGCAATTGCAGGCGCTGCCGCTGAGCTACTTCCCGTGGCTGGTCGGTATTCTGGTAGGCTATATGACGTTAACGCAGTTGGTGAAAGGCTTCTATAGTCGCCGCTACGGTTGGCAGTAATGCGCGGTGGGTCGCTTATGAGCCGGTCGGGCAAAGCGAAACCGCCCTCCGGTGTCTGCGGTAAAAAGCAGGACGAGCATGACCCCGTCCGGCAGTCGGCTTTGTGCTTCAGCACCCACGCTTCTTTCCAGTGTGCGCCAACGCCTGGCTCAAACTGGTTAGCGCCTGGAGCGTACTGGACGCAGTAGCCGCTGTACGGGAAAGGCTTACATTCGTAGGTCTTACCGTCTTTCGGTTGCAGCACCACGGTACCGGCTTTGTAAGACGCGATACTGTCCGGGAAGGTAAAGTCGTGGTGACCGGCGTTGTCGGTCGCCGCGTCGCTTTCCAGCATCAGGTTCAACACGTCCTGAGCAAACAGCGTGCCGTCTTTGTTGGTCGCATAGTATTTCAGCATATGGTGACCAGCAGTCACGTCAGTCAGGGTCATGGTGACGTCCTGGTTGGCGTTGTTCATGTCCTGCTTCAGATAGCCTTTTTCCGCGCCGTGATGATTCATCACGTGGGCTTCAAAATTCACATCGCCGTGCGTATTCACGTGGAAAGTCACGGTGGCATTGCCGTGCGCAATCTTGCTGTACTGCAGATCGGTAACGGCGATGGTTTCGTTCACTTGCGCTTTTTGCTCTTCATAAGAGATGGCGACAGACTGCAGCGCGCTGCCTTCTCTTACGAACACGCTATTCGCGCCATGTACCGGGCCGATCTCACCCCCTTCGTCTTTCACGCCTACGCGCACATCGCTGTGGGTGCTGTTGATCAATTGCGCCATATCGAAGGCCCACTGGTTCGCATCGCCCTGAGCAGCGGAGGCAATGGTCATTTCAGTGCGCATTGAGGTTACTTCACCATTGGCGTCAAAGAAGCGGGCAATGACTTTATCGCCTGCGTTCAGGTTATTACCGGCAATCTGCCCACTGAGGGTTTTGCTCCATTCGGAAACCACGCCCGGGGTTTCATCCGGAGTCACGTTGCCGCTGTTACCGAAATCCACGTCAATGGCCTGATAGAAGCTATTTGTCGTATCTGCAATTTCCCACACGCCGTAAATAACCTGATAACCGGTACGTTCAGGAACATTACAGTTCATTGACTGCGTGACCGCCGGCGCCTGGCCATTTCCATTAATGGTACAGAACGGCGTTAAATCAAATTGATCGCGGGTCAGCGGCTTATTTGGATCCCAGTTTTGTTTGGTGATGTAATAACGCCAGTTCGTGGTTTTATGCGGCGCAGTATGGTGCCATACAAACTGGTGTGGACCTGCTGTCATTGGGCTTTTGGTCCAGGCGTTCAGGCTCTGGCGATCCAGTTGAGAATACTGAGAAATACCGGCGCTGGCGAGCTGTCCGTCTGGCGGCATCACGCCAGTCGGGAAGCCGGAGGTTTTTTCTACGCTCTGCGGTTCGTATTGAACGGAACCACAATCGACGTTTTGCCCCAGCTTGCACATATATGCGCGGCTGGCAGGGGATTCAATATAACCGTGTGCTAACGCTGAAGAAGCAACGGTCAATGTTGCTACCGCCAGCGCGATTTTGGAAAGTTTCATTATTAGTCCATTAGTGTATTAAAACAACGAGTGCGGCAGGAAGTATATTAATGGACCGACGGTGATGTCATGAAATAGCGAGGATAAAAAAGGTCAAAATAAAAACCTATTTTATTTTTAAAAACATAAGGCAGCGTGTGCTGCCTTAAAAAGAGATAACCGGAATAGTTAGCGACGAACGGCAATCGCTTCGATTTCGATTTTTACGTCTTTCGGCAGACGCGCCACTTCCACGCAGGAGCGCGCCGGGAAGGTGGCGTTGTGCTCGGTGAAGAACGCTTCGTAGGTGGCGTTCACGGTCGCGAAGTCGTTCAGATCTTTGACAAACACGGTGGTTTTCACGATATCGCCCACTTTCAGGCCAGCCGCTTCGACGATGGCTTTAACGTTTTCCAGCGACTGACGCGCCTGAGCGGACACGTCTTCCGGTACGCTGCCGGTTTTTGGATCAACCGGGATCTGACCGGAAGTGATGATCATGCTGCCCAGATCTACGCCCTGAACATAAGGACCGATAGCCGCAGGTGCATTTTCCGTCGCGATAGTTTTGCTCATGATTTCTCCTGAATACAGCGGTAAAAGAAAGTTCCCAACAATTATAAGGAGCCGGGAATTTATAACCAACCCCAATTAGTTGGCCAGCACCACATAATGAGAAAACTCTTTTTCGCAGTATTTGCATTTGAGCGCAATGTCATCCGCGCGCTTTTTCACTGCAAAGCTGGAGGAAACCGGCTCCGCATGGCTGATGCAGTTGCTGTTCGGGCAAACCAGAACGCTTTCAATGCGATCCGGCAGGCTTGGACGCGATTTTCCTACTACCTCGTAATTGTCGATCCGGTTCACGGTGGCCTGCGGCGCATACAGTGACAGCTGGTTAACCTGCTCAGCGGTCAGGAAGGTGTTCTCAATTTTGATCAGATCTTTGCGGCCCATTTCGCCGGAAGGGAGGTTGAGGCCGATGGTGATGCGCTGGTCGGTTTCGGTCAGCTTGAACAGGGTCAGCAGCTTAAAGCCTACCTGGGCGGGAATATGATCGATCACGGTGCCGCATTTGATCGCTTCAACCTGTAATTTATTGTCGTGTGTCATCGTTTATTCTCCCTTACAGTGCCAGATCGCGGGTCAGAACCAATGCCAGTAACGCCTGGCGGGCAAAAATACCGTTACCCGCCTGCTGGAAGTACCAGGCATGCGGGGTTTTATCGACGTCGGTGGCGATTTCATCAATGCGCGGCAGCGGATGCAGCACCTTCATGTTTTCACGCGCGCCCGCCAGATCGCTGGCGCGCAGAACAAACTGCGCTTTTACGTTGGCGTATTCCGACGGGTCGAGACGCTCTTTCTGTACGCGGGTCATGTACAGAATGTCCACCTCCGCCATGACTTCCTCAATCGAGGCGTGCAGGCTCCAGGCGATACCCTTTTCGTCGAGCATATCGAGAATGTACTGCGGCATCGCCAGCGCGTCCGGGGCGATAAAGTAGAAACGGTTGCCGTCGAACTTCGCCAGCGCCTGGGTCAGCGAGTGGACGGTACGGCCATATTTCAGGTCGCCGACCATCGCGACGTGTAGGTTATCCAGACGACCCTGGGTTTCCTGGATGGTAAACAGATCCAGCAGCGTTTGGGTCGGATGTTGGTTTGAACCGTCGCCAGCGTTCAGTACCGGCACCTGGCCGGAAAACTCGGTCGCCAGACGCGCGGCGCCTTCCTGCGGATGGCGCATCACGATAGCGTCCACATAGGTGCTGATTACCGAAATGGTGTCTGCCAGCGTCTCGCCTTTTTTACCCAGCGACGTGTTCGCGCTGTCGGAAAAGCCCACCACACTTGCGCCCAGGCGGTGCATCGACGTTTCAAACGACAGGCGGGTACGCGTGGAAGCCTCGAAGAAACAGCTGGCGATGACCTTATGCTTTAGCAGCTCCGGCTGTGGATTCGCTTTTAATTTTGCTGCCGTCGCCAGCACCAGATTGAGGTCATCGCGGCTGAGGTCGTTTATGGAAATGATGTGTTTTTGATACAGCGGATTAGCCATGTTTATCTCCTGACGCCTGGGCAAAAAAAAGCCCCTCAATTGAGGGGCTGTGAATAGGTGAGCAACGGAAAGAAAAACGGCAGGCCAGCGTCTGTTTTCAGACGCGGTAAGACAGAATGTCGTACACACTGAACCATGCTTCCTCCCGGCAAATTGTCCGCGATTATACTCGGCTCCGTTTACGGATCAAGCAAAAAAATGCTCATTTTATTCAAAGCAAACGGTTTTAATGAATACTAATTCATTTTTAGTAAGTAATTAATCTGCTTGTGGACAAGGCCGGTGCGCTGCACGACCCGGGGGGCCACCCAGACAATACTGCTGCCAGCGATAACCCCGAGGATCTCCGGCAGGGCGTGGTAATCGAGGATTCTGGCGACCGCGCGGCCATATCCGGCAACGGTATGGATAAGGATAAATTCGCTGTTGTGCTCCACGCTGACCACCATTTCAGCAATCGAACGGGCGGCATCCGGCGCAGGGCGCAGTTGCGGATTCACGGAATAAATTTTTTGACCCTTTGTATTTCGTATTTTTATGACGCCAAGCATTTTCAGCAGGCGCGACACCGTCGACTGACTGATGCTTTCAAACCCGTGGTCCTGCAGGTCGCGGCGTATCTCCTCCTGCGACAGGTAACTTTTTTCGGTAATCAGGCGCTGACAGACCGCCAGTTGCTGCTGCTCTTTGGCGGAGTAATCATCGTAATCCTTCATAAATGCACCTTATCTTTATTATTCGAACGCTACAGCATGGCGCCCACGCTCAGTACGGCCATGTTGAGCACTGTCAGGATCAGCAACAGCGGCGCAACCCATTTCAGATACCGCACGTAGGGAACGCGGGCGATCGCCAGGCCGCCCATCACCACTGCCGAGGTCGGGGTGATCAGGTTGACGATCCCCGACGCCGACTGGTACGCCGTAACAACCAGATCCCGCTGCACATGGGCAAAATCGGCCAGCGGAGCCATGATCGGCATCGTCAGTACCGCCAGTCCGGATGATGAAGGGACCAGGAAGGAGAGCAGAACTTCCAGCCAGTAGGTGACGTTGATGAAAATCGTGGTGGATAGACCGGAGACCAGATTCTCGGCGCTGTGCAAAATGGTATGAGTAATCATGCCGTTATCCATGACGACCACAATGCCGCGCGCGATGCCGATAATCAACGCCACGCCGAGCAGATCGCGCGCGCCGTCGATAAAGGTGCTGGTAAACGCTTCTTCTCCCATGCGGGCGATTACGCCCACCACGATCGCCGCCGCCAGAAAGACGCCAGAGATTTCGGCCATCCACCAGCCGCGCACCGCCACGCCGTAGATCATAATGGCGAAAGAGGCGGCGAAGATCAGCAGAATCCATTTGCGGGTGGTGGTGAAGGCCAGCAGGGTATCGGAACGGTTGCCGAGGAAGTGGGCGCGGTTTTCCGCCATTTTATCCGCCACGATCGACAGTTCAGGATTGCTGCGTACCTTACGCGCGTAACGCATAACCCAGACCACGCAGATGAGATAGCCGACGAGCAGCAGAATGACGCGCAGCAGCATTCCCTGGGTGAACGGGATCCCGGCGGCGTTGGCGGCAATGACCGTGGCGAACGGGTTAATGGTCGAGCCCAACGTGCCGATGCCTGCGCCGAGCAACACGGTGGCGGCGGCAACCAGCGGATCAAAACGCGCCGCCATCATCACCGGTACCAGCAGCGTGTAGAAAGGGAGCGACTCTTCCGCCATCCCGTAAATCGTGCCTCCCGCGGCAAACAGCGCCATCAGGATGGGGATCATCCATTCCTCTTTGCCGTTAAGTCTGACCGTCACCCGCTCAATGCCCGCGTCGATAGCGCCGGTTTTGTTCACCACGCCGAGGAAGCCGCCGATGATCAGAACAAACAGCGCCACGTCAATTGCGCCTGCGGTGTAGGTTTCGTGATTGTATAAACCGTCAATGGGCGCCAGCAGCACAGCGGTAATGCCCTGCGGATGCGCCTCGGTGGGAGCATAGGTTCCCGCCACCGGAACCTCTTTGCCAAGCGTGGCGTTCATCGCCATCTGGTATTTGCCCGCCGGGACAATCCAGGTCATGACGGCGACCAGCGCGATAAGAATAAACAGGATGGTGTACGCGGTGGGAAATTTGAATTTACCCATGATTTTCTCTCCGGATATCACGGGCAGCCGCCGTCGTAGCGACCGCTGCCCGCAAGGGTTAGTCGCCGAGGGTCGCTACCATCACCGCTTTGATGGTGTGCATGCGGTTTTCCGCTTCGTCGAACACGATGGCGTGGTCGGACTCAAACACCTCGTCGGTCACTTCCAGCCCCTTCAGACCGTAAGCCGCTTCGATTTCGCGTCCTACTTTGGTGTGCTCGTTATGAAAGGCGGGCAGGCAGTGCATGAACTTGACGTTTGGGTTGCCGGTCGCGTTAATCACCTGCTGATTCACCTGGTAAGGGGTCATCAGACTGACGCGTTCCGCCCACGCTTCTTTTGGTTCGCCCATTGACACCCAGACGTCGGTATAGAGGAAATCGACGTCATAGACGCCTGCTTCCACATCCTCTGTCAGGGTGATGCGCGCGCCAGTGGTGCTGGCGATAGCGCGGCATTCGGCGACCAGCGCCTCGTCGGGCCAGAATGATTTCGGCGCCACCAGCCGGATGTCCATACCCATTTTCGCCGCGCCGACCATCAGCGAATTGCCCATGTTGTTGCGCGCATCGCCCAGATAGGCAAAGCGCAGTTCCGGCAGCGTTTTTCCTGGCGCATGCTCCAGCATGGTCATCAGATCCGCGAGGATCTGTGTGGGATGAAACTCGTCGGTCAGGCCGTTCCATACCGGTACACCGGCGTATTGCCCTAACTCCTCGACGATTTGCTGACCGAAGCCGCGATATTCAATGCCGTCATACATCCGTCCCAGTACCCGGGCGGTGTCTTTCATCGACTCTTTATGACCAATTTGCGATCCGCTCGGACCGAGATAGGTCACCTGCGCGCCCTGGTCGAAGGCTGCAACCTCAAAGGCACAGCGGGTGCGGGTGGAGGTTTTTTCAAAAATCAGCGCGATGTTTTTACCGCTCAGTTTTTGCACCTCACGCCCGGCTTTTTTGGCCGCTTTCAGTTCGATTGCCAGATCGATCAGCGACTGAATTTCCGCCGGAGTAAAGTCCAGAAGTTTCAGAAAGTTACGTTTTTTCAGTGAAATAGCCATGTATCTGTCCTTAAATCGTGTAGGCCTGACAAGCGCCGCGCCTTCAGACGATGTCAGCGTTTCGTTGCCGGATGACGGCGTTGCGTTATCCGGTCGACAAAGAGATGAATGAAATAAAAGGGATTACGCGTCGGCAGTTTCGCGTCGGATTAACGTGCCTTTATCGCCAGCGAGGATCGCCGGGCCATCGGTCAGCGAACCAATCCCGGCAATGCCATGGCAGCGGCTGACAAACTCTGCGCAGGCGGTGACTTTCGGCCCCATCGACCCCGCGTCAAACTGCATCTCGCTAAGCAATTCCGGAGTCACCTGCGCCAGCGGACGCTGCGTGGGTTTACCCCAGTCGAGATACACGGCGTCGGCGTCGGTCAGGATCAGCAGCGCGTCGGCGCAGATCTGGCTGGCGAGCAGGGCGGCGGAGAGATCTTTGTCGATCACCGCTTCAATGCCGTGGTAACCGTCCACTTTTTCAATGACCGGCACGCCGCCGCCGCCGTTGCAGATCACCAGATGATCGCGGGCAATCAGCGCCTGAATCGCATCGCTTTCCACAATGCGTCTGGGCTGTGGTGAAGGCACCACGCGGCGGAACGCGTTGCCGTCGGCTTTGAATACCCAGCCTTTTTCCGCCTCCAGCGCATCAGCCTGCGCCGCGTCATACACCGGGCCGATGTATTTAGTCGGGTTGCGAAACGCCGGATCGTGCTCGTCCACTTCCACCTGGGTCAGCAGGACGCTGATTTCCCGCTGTGGTAACTGATTTTTCAGCGCCTGTTGCAGCATGTAGCCGATCATCCCCTGGCTTTCGGCGCCGAGGATGTCGAGAGGATAGGGGGTAACGCGGTCATAGGCGCTGTTCTGTAACGCCAGCAGACCAACCTGCGGGCCGTTGCCATGCACCAGCACCACCCGCCACTGCCGGGTGAGCTGCGCGATGGTGCTGGCCGCCAGTTCGATGTTTTTGCGCTGAATATCCGCTTCCAGCGGTTCGCCGCGCTTAAGCAGCGCGTTGCCGCCCAGCGCGACAACCAGAGTCGGTTTCTGTGTCATGGTCGATTCCTTAAATGCCGTCGCGTTCCAGTGGGCAGCTCATGCAGCGTGCGCCGCCGCGCCCGCGTCCCAGTTCGTCGCCGGGGATAGGCAGTACGGTGATCCCCGCTTTGTCGTATTTCTCGTTGGTCCAGATATTGCGCTCGTAGCCCACCACAACGCCGGGGCGCAGGGTGAGGACGTTATTGGCGTCGTTCCACTGTTCGCGCTCGGCCTCAAAAGCGTCGCCGCCGGTGGTGATTAAGCGGACCTGATCGATGCCGAGCGCTTTTTCAATGGCGTTTACCAGCGTGCGCTCCTCGGTACGCTTCAGCTCGCCGCGCCCGTCCGGGGTCAGGGTCCAGCACTTGACGTCCTGACGCACCACTTCCGGGTACACGGAAAACGTGTCGATATCGATATGGGTCATCACCGTGTCGAGATGCATACAGGAGCGGTGTTTGGGCAGCTCAACGGCAATCACCCGTTCGGCCTGACGATGGGTAAACAGCGCCTGAGCCAGAAATTCAATGCCCTGCGGCGTAGTGCGTTCGGACATGCCGATTAATACCGCGCCGCGTCCAATCACCAGTACATCTCCGCCTTCAAGCGTCGCGTGGTCGTAATTAATGTTTTCGTCGCCGAAATATTTAATAAATTCGCCGTCGGCAAATTGTGGGTGCCAGCGATATATCGCACGCAAATTATTGGTTTCACGCTGACGGGCGGGTTTCGCCATCGGATTAATCGAAACGCCGTTATATATCCAGCATGAAGTGTCGCGAGTAAATAAGTGGTTAGGTAATGGCTTCATAATAAAGTCATTAATATCGTGAGTATCCACCACGATATTTTTAATGGATGCCGGAATTTCACCGTACGTGAGTCCGCCGCTTAAATGCCGCGCCAGTTCCCGGTGCGGCATATCCGCCAGCCACGCGCGAATGTCGGCGGCAAAGGTTGGGCCGAGTCGGTAATCGGAAATTTGCGTCTCCAGTAGCCAGCGCCTGGCGTCAGCGATATCCAGGGTTTGTGTTAATAAATCAGTCAGTAACAGCACTTCGATGCCCTGTTGACGCAGGGTGTTGGCAAAAATGTCATGCTCCTCACCCGCACGTTCAACCGACAGCACGTCATCAAATAACAGCGCCTGACAGTTAGATGGCGTGAGGCGTTTCAGGCTGAGATTTGGGCGATGCAGCATTACGCTGCGCAGTTGACCGATTTCAGAACCGACATAATGTTTTTCCATTACGATACCTTCCACTCTGTTTCAGGAATAAAAAGGTGGTGGCTGCAAATAATTAGGTTATTCGCAGTCAGGACAGTGCAGATAATTTTCGTAAAGCATCATTAAATTAATTTCAGAGGGATTGTGTGATGGGATTCACATCAGGTGGGATATGTGTATTTTCTTAATTAATATATGACGGGGGTCTGAGAAATAACAAAAATAATAAGATCTAAAATGAATTACTACGCAATTATGCGGCGGCTTATGCGGCAGTGTTAATTATTTGTTGGGGGCGATATATAAATTATCTCCGCTAACCGATTGATTTGTAAGGGTTGCTAACAATTTACTGCATAAGTATGCGTAATGCTAATTATATTATTTAGGACCAAAATTAAATCATGCGATAATTATGAGAATGTTGCTCGTTAATGCAGGGAAAATGAAGTGTGATCGGCTGCTGATTTTTCCTGTAAAGAATTTAATAACAGCAGGTTAGGCAGCGTTAAGGAAACGCTGGTTTACCAGTTATGCAGAAAAAGCGCATAAATTACAATTAGCTGTTAACAGTCCATCAACAAGTCCGCCGATAAACATGCGCTGACGCAAAACTTCGTCAGACGGGGGTGGTGCTCCGCTAAAAATTCTCGTATAACAATTTAAAATGAAACGCTGTTTTAATTGTGAGGTATGAGATGATCGTCGGCAATATTCACCATCTGCAATCCTGGCTTCCTCAGGAGTTGCGCGAAGCCATTGAGCACATAAAAGCCCATGTCTCTGAAACAACAGAAAAGGGTAAGCACGATATTGACGGTAACCGACTGTTTTACTTGATTTCGGAAGACATGACCGAGCCGTTTGAAAAGCGTCGGGCGGAGTATCATGCGCGCTATCTGGATATCCAGATCGTTTTAAAAGGGCAGGAAGGGATGACCTTCAGCACGTTGCCAGCCGGAACGCCGGAAACGGACTGGCTGGCGGAAAAAGATATCGCCTTCTTACCGGAAGGTGAGCAGGAAAAAACAGTGATCCTCAATGAAGGCGACTTTGTCGTCTTTTATCCGGGAGAAGTCCACAAGCCGCTGTGCGCCGTCGGCGCACCGGCGCAGGTGCGTAAAGCGGTGGTTAAGTTGCTGGTAGCGTAATACGCCAGGGCCGGGCGGCGATTGCACGTCCGGCCTCCGGCAACGGATTATTGCGATAACGTCGCGACCATTACCGCTTTGATGGTGTGCATCCGGTTTTCGGCCTGATCGAACACAATGCTGGCCGGAGACTCAAACACCTCGTCGGTCACTTCCATGCCGCCATGCAGCCCGTACTCTGCGGCCATTTTCTTGCCCAGCGTGGTCTGGTCGTCGTGGAACGCGGGCAGGCAGTGCAGAAACTTCACCTGCGGATTGCCCGTAAGCGCCATCATCTGGCTGTTGACCTGATAGCCGCGCAACAGCGAGATACGCTCTGCCCACTTTTCTTTTGGTTCGCCCATCGATACCCAGACGTCGGTATAGATAAAGTCCGCGCCTTTGACGCCTGCGGCAACGTCTGCGGTAAGAGTGATATTCCCGCCGTTTTTCTTCGCCATCGCCTGGCATTCTGCCACCAGCGCAGCCTCCGGCCAGCAGGACTCAGGCGCGACCAGACGCAGATCCAGCCCGGTTAAGGCGGCGGCTTCAAGCATCGAGTTGCCCATGTTGTTGCGCGCATCGCCCGCATACGCCAGCGTCATTTCGTTAAACGCTTTGCCCGGCAGATGCTCCTGCATGGTCAGCAGGTCAGCCAGCAATTGGGTCGGGTGAAATTCATCAGTCAGGCCATTCCACACCGGAACGCCAGCGTAGGCCGCCAGCGTTTCGACCAGTTCCTGGCCGTAGCCGCGGTACTGAATGCCGTCATACATTCGCCCGAGCACGCGGGCGGTGTCTTTCATCGACTCTTTGTGGCCAATTTGACTGCCGCTGGGGCCGAGATAGGTCACGCGCGCGCCCTGGTCATATGCGGCAACTTCGAAAGAGCATCGCGTACGGGTCGAGTCTTTTTCGAAGATGAGCGCGATATTTTTGCCCGTCAGTTTCTGTTCTTCTGTGCCGTTTTTCCTGGCAGCTTTCAGGGAGGCTGCGAGTTGCAGCAGCGCGGTAAGTTCAGCAGAGGTAAAATCGAGTAACTTCAAAAAATGCTTCTGATAAAAACCTGACATAGATCCCTCCTGAGGCATAAGCCACTTATTGAATTAAAATTCAATTTATATGGATGATTATGCAATTGCAACCCCGTTTAACAAATCTTTCCTGGAAAGGTGGAGGCAATGACGGCGGTGTGTGACAATAAGAGTATCGGCAGGACATTATGAGGAACGAGCTATGGCAAACCCGGAACTACTGGAAGAACAGCGTGAAGAGACGCGCCTGATTATTGAAGAATTACTGGAAGATGGCAGCGACCCGGACGCGCTGTACACCATCGAGCATCACCTTTCCGCAGACGACTTCGAAACCCTGGAAAAAGCGGCGGTAGAAGCGTTTAAACTCGGTTATGAAGTGACTGAGCCGGAAGAACTGGAAGTAGAAGAAGGCGACACGGTGATCTGCTGCGATATCCTCAGCGAATGCGCGCTGAATGCCGAACTGATTGATGCGCAGGTTGAACAACTGATGACCCTGGCGGAAAAATATGATGTTGAATACGACGGCTGGGGCACCTACTTTGAAGATCCGAACGGCGAAGAAGGTGAAGGCGACGACGATTTCGTCGATGAAGATGACGACGGCGTGCGTCACTAATCGCACAATGCGCTGAACGTGCGGCAACGCTGGTTGCCGCACTGTTTTGACAGGTTACACATGGATTACCCGCAAATACTCGCTCCGATTCTGCGCTTCCTGCACTGCCCAACGCCTCAGGCGTGGATTGACCAGGCGCGCCTCCCGCAACATCTTCCTCTGTTACTGACCGACCATCTGCTCTGCGAGCTGAAAGCAGCGCAAACGGCGATGCTGCTGGTGCGTAAGTACGTCGCGGATAAACAGGGGGCGCAAGCGCTGCTCGCCTGGCTTCAGCCTTATGAAGCGTTTGCCTTCCGCGACGGGCCGGAACCGGATTTCGTCGCGCTGAATAAACACATTGGTAAAAGCGTGATGCCGAAAACCGACGATCCGTGGGGACAGCGGTTGATCGACAGCATGGTACTGCTGATAAAAGAAGAGCTGCATCATTTCTGGCAGGTGCGGGAAGCGATGCAGGCGCGCAATATTCCCTATGTGAAAATCACCGCCAGCCGTTACGCCAAAGGGATGCTGAAAGAAGTGCGCACGCATGAACCGCTTACGCTTATTGATAAGCTCATTTGCGGCGCTTATATTGAGGCACGCTCCTGCGAACGTTTCGCTGCGCTGGCTCCGTACCTGGACGACGCTCTGCAGACGTTCTATCTTTCGCTTTTGCGTTCCGAAGCGCGGCACTATCAGGACTATCTGGCGCTGGCGCAACAGGTGTCACAAGAGGACATTTCGCCCCGCGTGCGCTATTTCGGAGAAGTGGAAGCGGCGTTGATCGCTTCGCCGGACAGCGTGTTTCGCTTCCATAGCGGTATTCCCCTCGCCTCTTAATTTCGGTAGTTCTGTCTGGCGTAAGGTGACATCACAACGAAAGACGTGAAAAATGGCTCTCTTTTACGCGCGGATCCCTCACGCGCAGGCAAGGAATACCGATGAACTGGACACATGTCATACTCGCAGGCTACGTTGGCGCGATTCTCGCTATCGTCATTGGCCTGTTTCGTAAAAAGGGTTGGGTCGGGAAAGTCTCCGGCGCGGTAATTTTTATTGTGGCGATCGTGGCGTGGAATTTATTTGACGTTCACTATCTGATCCCACGCGAAAAAGCGGCGACGGGGCAGAGCGAAGAACAGCAGTTTAATGAGGCGATGACCACGCTGCCGACCATGCAGGTTTTGAAAGAGCAGGAGCCTGAACTCTGGAATCGTATCCGCGATCAGGCTGTTCAGATGCGTAAAGAAGGAAAATCTGAGCAGCAATTAATTGATACTGTGCAACCGCAGATATTGCAGATCCAGATGGCGCGCCTGCAAAACGCGCCGGATGATAATGTCATTAACTACATGAAAATCAATCTGGAGCAGATTGCCGCTGTGCAGAAAAAGGGGGATGACGCGTGTTTTCGTTTCCTCTTTCCGGCGGTGAAGGGCGGCATTAATCCGATGCGGATGATCTCACCCGAGATCATCAAACGCCGGATGGACAGTGACGTGGCGATGATGCGCGCAGCCTATGGGCCGAATAAACACACGGTGACGGATGCCGAAAAGCAACAGGCGTTGCAGGACCTGCGCAACGTGGTGCCGACGCTGGCGCAACGCTATGGCGATGATTTGCAAATTATGGCGGAACCGCAGAAAGGGATAGGCAAAGAGAAAATTGCCTGCAATCTGGTGCAGGACATGTGGACGGAAGTTCTGGCGTTGCCAGCAGCCAACGCCGCTGGCGTCATTCGACTTTCGGTATCTCCTGAAATGCAGTAGCGGCGCTTACAGGGGTTTGAGCATTCGCACTTCGCAGTCGACGTGCCCGGTACAGCCCAGCGGCTCGCTGATATGCTCAAACCCTAAATGTTCGTACAGGCCGATGGCTTCGCGCAGAAAAGCCGTGGTCTCGAGATAACAGCGTTTGAATCCCTGCTCACGGGCGTGGTCCAGCGCCATCAGCGCCAGTTTCTTAGCGAGCCCCTTCCCTCGAATGGTCGGCAGAAAGTACATTTTTTGCAGCTCGCAAATGTCCGGTTCGCTACAGGTCAACGGCGCAATCCCGCCGCCGCCCACCACTTCACCCTGACACTCCACCACCCAGTAGGCGTGACCCGGCTGGCAATACAGCTGATATAACGCATCCAGATTCGGATCGGCAACGGTGTAGCCTTTGTCAGCAGTAAGGCCATATTCGGCGGAAACCTGGCGGATAACGGCGGCAATCGCCTGATTATCGTTAGCCGTCAGGCGACGTAAGGTGGGGGAAGAGTCGACAGCATTCATTGTACAATCCGGATAAATTACGCAAATAATCCGCACTAATAGCACCCTCCGCTAAGTGATGCAAGCGCCTTATCGCGCGGAGGAATTATGTAAATCAAAACATGAATAAGGTATTATTCTTTTACAGGCAAACTATTGCCTGCTAATTATGTGCATTTTTAAGGAACAATTTTTCAGGGATCTAATATGCAGGAAAATCTTATAAAGAGTGAGCCTCCGTCTCATCGTTTTCATTTTCGCGGCGATGGCGGTAGCTATTTTCTTATTTGTCTTGTCAATTCATTACTGGTTTTAATTACGCTGGGTATTTATTTGCCATGGGCGCTAATGAAATGCCGCCGCTATATTTATGCCAACATGACGCTAAACGGCCAACCTTTTAGCTGGAACATGAAAGGTGGCGATATATTCCTGAGCTGGCTGATGTTGGTGGTGATATATATCGCAGGCGTCGGATTTATTAGCATGGAGTACGTTGCGGTTGGCGCGATGATTCTGGCGCTGCTGATCTTATCGCTTCCCATACTGATGATGAAAAATCTGCAATGTCAGGCGATTATGACCTCGCTGAACGGCATTCGCTTTGGCTTTCGATTTTCTTCTGTGAAGGCGATGTGGAATCTGCTGTTTCTGCCGGTATTGTTGATATTGGCACTGGTCGTGGTGGTTTATTGCCTGTACCGGGTTTGCCCGCGCGAAAGTTTGGGCGAAATTATTTTTTCGGCGATTGCGCTGGGTCTGATATCGCTGGCGGGAATGGGCACGATCAGCGGCTTTCTCTACAGTCGCCTGATGACAATGGTGGGTGAGGGAGGCAGTTTTGGCATCCACCGTTTTTCGGTACAGGTTAACCTCCGGCACTGCATTAAGTCGGCGATTCTGGCAATGGCGGCGTTAATTCCGTTTCTCACGGTGATCGGTTTTATGGCCGTTGCGTTGATCAAATCCGCCGCAGAACTGGACGTGACGGGGATGTCGGAAGACGAGATAGAGACGCTAATTCTTATCGAATACCAACGACAGATTATGATGATGCAGATTATTTATTATCTGGGCTTTGCGGTATCGACCAGCTATCTCATCGTCGCGTTTCGTAACCATTTCCTCAATAACCTGCAACTTGCCGACGGACATATCCGTTTTCGCTCTACGCTGAGCTGGCATGGGATGGTGTACCGGTTGGGCGGTCTGTATCTGATTTCAGGGATTACCGGCGGGCTGGCCTATCCGCTGCTGCGCGTGTGGGTGATTAAATGGCTGGCGGAGAACACCTGCGTGGTGGGCGATCTGGATACGCTGGCGCTGACCGACAGCGATGAGCGGCTAGATAACGGCCTGGTGTCGCGCCTGTCCCGCGGCGTGATGCCGACACTCTATTTTATGTAAAAAAAAAAGCCGGATGGCGTGACCGCTTCTCCGGCTTTAATCTTGTGAGCCGGACAAGACATTCTGCCTCGTTGTCCGGCTGTCTGCTTACAGTGCGGCAATCACCGCCTGCTGCTCAATCAGCTTGGCTTTCGCTTCGGCGTAGCCTTCCAGCTTCTCACGCTCTTTGGCGATCACCGCTTCCGGTGCGCGCGCCACAAAGCCTTCGTTGGCCAGTTTGCCTTCAATACGGCCAATTTCGGCTTCCACCTTCGCCACTTCCTTCGCCAGACGCGCCAGTTCTGCCTCTTTGTCGATCAGGCCCGCCATTGGGATCAGTAGCTCGGCGCCGTCGATAATCTTGGTTACGGAAACCGGACCTTTATCATCCACAGGCAGTACGGTGATGCTTTCCAGACGCGCCAGCGTTTGCAGGAAGCTACGGTTGTCGTTCACGCGACGAACGGCATCTTCGCTACAACCGCGCAGCAGCAGCGCCAGCGGTTTGCCCGGCGCGATGTTCATTTCCGCGCGAATATTACGTACAGCCACGATCGCCTGCTTCAGCCATTCGGTATCCGCCAGCGCCGCTTCGTCAACCTGAGAGGCGTCATAAGCCGGGAACGGCTGGAGCATGATAGTGTCTGCGTTAATGCCGCAAATCACCTTCACGCGCTGCCAGATGGTTTCCGTGATGAACGGAATGATCGGATGCGCCAGGCGCAGCAGACCTTCCAGTACGGTCACCAGCGTATGGCGGGTGCCGCGCAGTTCTGCTTCTGTACCGCCGTTCATTACCGGCTTGGTCAGCTCAAGATACCAGTCACAGAACTGGTTCCAGGTGAATTCATACAGAATGCCTGCGGCAATGTCGAAGCGGAAGCTGTCCAGCGCTTCACGGTACGCTTTTACGGTCCGGTTGAATTCCGCGAGGATCCAACGGTCTGCCAGCGACAGCGTCATTTCACCGCCGTTGAAACCGCAGTCCTGATCTTCGGTATTCATCAGGACAAAACGGCTGGCGTTCCACAGCTTGTTACAGAAGTTACGGTAGCCTTCCAGACGCTTCATATCCCAATTGATGTCGCGACCGGTTGACGCCAGCGCCGCCAGGGTGAAGCGCAGGGCGTCGGTGCCGTGCGGTTCAATGCCGTCCGGGAACTGCTTCTCGGTGCGTTTGGCGATCTTCTCTGCCAGCTGCGGCTGCATCATATTGCCGGTACGTTTCTCCAGCAGTTCCGGCAGGGAGATGCCGTCCACCATATCCAGTGGGTCAATCACGTTACCCTTGGACTTGGACATCTTCTGGCCTTCATCGTCACGGATCAGACCGGTCATGTAGACGGTATGGAACGGAACCTGCGGTTTACCGTTTTCATCTTTGATGAAGTGCATGGTCATCATGATCATGCGGGCGATCCAGAAGAAGATGATGTCGAAGCCGGACACCATTACGCTGGTTGGGTGGAACTGACGCAGCGCGTCGGTGTTTTCCGGCCAACCGAGGGTGGAGAAGGTCCACAGCGCGGAAGAGAACCAGGTATCCAGCACGTCGTCGTCCTGACGCAGCGCAACGTCGGCGGACAGGTTATTTTCCTGACGCACGTCGTCTTCGCTGCGGCCGACATAAACGTTGCCTTCGTTGTCGTACCACGCCGGGATGCGGTGACCCCACCACAGCTGGCGGGAAATACACCAGTCCTGAATATCGCGCATCCAGGAGAAGTACATGTTTTCATACTGCTTCGGCACAAACTGAATATCGCCGTTTTCAACCGCTTCTACCGCCGGTTTGGCCAGCACGTCGGCGCGGACGTACCACTGGTCGGTCAGCATCGGTTCGATAACCACGCCGCCGCGATCGCCGTACGGCACGGTAAGATCGTGCGGTTTAATTTCTTCCAGCAGGCCCAGCGCGTCTACAGCGGCAACCACCGCTTTACGTGCGGCGAAGCGTTCCAGCTTCTGGAACTCAGCCGGGATATCGCTTGAGTAAACGTCAGACTCGTTGCCTTTGGTGTCGTACACTTCCGCGCTTTCGCGGATGTCACCGTCGAAAGTCAGAATGTTGATCATCGGCAGAGCGTGACGACGGCCCACTTCGTAGTCGTTAAAGTCGTGCGCCGGGGTGATCTTCACGCAGCCGGTGCCTTTTTCCATGTCGGCGTGTTCGTCGCCGACAATAGGAATACGGCGGTTCACCAGCGGCAGCACCACGAACTTGCCAATCAGATCCTTATAACGCGGATCTTCCGGGTTCACGGCCACGCCGGTATCGCCCAACAGCGTTTCCGGACGGGTGGTTGCGACCACCAGATAATCTTTACCGTCGGCGGTTTTGGCGCCGTCGGCCAGCGGATAGCGGATATGCCACATGGAGCCTTTCGACTCGCGGTTTTCCACTTCGAGGTCAGAGATCGCGGTGCGCAGCTTCGGGTCCCAGTTCACCAGACGTTTGCCGCGGTAGATCAGGTCTTCTTTGTACAGACGGACGAACACTTCTTTCACGGCATTGGAAAGACCTTCGTCCATGGTGAAGCGCTCGCGCTCCCAGTCTACGGAGTTGCCGAGACGGCGCATCTGGCGAGTGATCGTGCCGCCGGATTCCGCCTTCCACTGCCAGATTTTATCAATGAAGGCGTCACGGCCGTAGTCGTGACGGGTTTTCCCTTCTTCTGCGGCAATTTTACGCTCAACCACCATCTGGGTTGCGATACCGGCGTGGTCGGTGCCGACCTGCCACAAGGTGTTTTTGCCCTGCATACGCTGGTAGCGAATCATGGTGTCCATGATGGTTTGCTGGAAAGCATGACCCATATGCAAACTGCCGGTGACGTTCGGCGGCGGGATCATGATGCAGAAACTCTCCTGGCTTTCATCGCCATTGGGTTTGAAATAGCCCTGCTTTTCCCAGTGCTCGTAAAGCGGCTGTTCGATATCTTGCGGGTTGTATGTCTTTTCCATTATTTCCAGGTTGCCGTATTCAGGTTAAAACCCGCCACGCGGTAGGCTTTGTAGCGCTCGCGTGCGGATTGTTTCAGAGAATCTTCGTGAGGAACGAAGTCTATCACTTCTGTGAAAGCGGTGGCAAAATCTGCAAAGCCGACGCGCAGGCTGATGAGCAGATCGCGTGGGCTGCTGTTGCGCTTTTCCGGCCAGGCGATTTCGACCGGCGCGCCACCGCGCGGGCCTTCCCCGGCCAGATTGTGCGGAACAAAGCTTTCCGCAGGTCTTGCCCATAGCGCTTCATCCAGACGCAGCGCCTGCTTTTCGTTTTCGCAGGCGATCAGTACGCGCTTGCCGCTGCGCCAACGTTCTGCGGCAATGTCACACACCAACTGTTCGACGGCGCTGAGGCCGTCCACGGTGTTGTCGTTGTCGAGAAGGTAGAACGTTGCGTTTCTCATATTGGGGGCTTCTTGTTGTGGATTTATATGCAAAGCCGGATGGCGCGATGCTTATCCGGCCTGCAATCAGCATTTTTACGTCGCCCCGGTAGCATAGCGCCACCGGGCAACAGACGACAATTACTCGTCGCCGTTAAAACCCGCACGGTTCAGCAGGAACTGCGACAGCAGTGCTACCGGACGACCTGTTGCGCCTTTTGCTTTTCCGGAGCGCCAGGCCGTACCGGCGATATCCAGGTGCGCCCAGTTGTACTTACGGGTAAAGCGCGACAGGAAGCAGCCCGCGGTAATCGCCCCACCCGGACGTCCGCCAATGTTCGCCATATCGGCAAAGTTAGACTCCAGTTGCTCCTGGAACTCGTCACCCAGCGGCAGACGCCATGCGCGATCGCCCGCTTGCTCGGACGCGCCGATAAGCTCGTGCGCCAGCGGATTATGGTTCGACATCAGTCCGGTGATGTGGTGGCCCAGCGCAATCACGCAGGCGCCGGTCAGGGTCGCGACGTCAATCACCGCTTCCGGCTCAAAACGCTCAACGTAGGTTAACACGTCACAGAGCACCAGACGGCCTTCGGCGTCGGTGTTCAGCACTTCGACGGTCTGACCGGACATGGTGGTCAGCACGTCGCCCGGACGATAGGCGCGACCGCCCGGCATGTTTTCACATCCCGCCAGCACGCCAATGACGTTAATCGGCAGTTGCAGTTCAGCGACCATACGCATTACGCCGTAAACTGCCGCTGCGCCGCACATGTCGTACTTCATCTCATCCATGCCTTCGGCTGGTTTGATGGAGATACCGCCAGAGTCAAAGGTCAAGCCTTTCCCGACCAGCACAATCGGGCGCGCGTCTTCGTCCGGACTGCCTTTGTATTCAATGACCGACATCAGCGATTCGTTCTGGGAGCCGTGTCCGACCGCGAGATAGGCGCACATCCCCAGTTCGCGCATCTGCTGTTCGCCAATGACACGGGTTACAACGTTTTTGCTGTAACTGTCAGCCAACTGGCGCGCTTGTGACGCCAGGTAGGCGGCGTTACAGATATTTGGCGGCATATTGCCGAGGTCTTTCGCCGCTTTGATCCCGGCGGCGATTGCCAGACCGTGTTGAATGGCGCGCTCGCCGCTGGTCAGTTCACGGCGGGTCGGGACGTTAAAGACCATTTTACGTAACGGGCGACGCGGCTCGCTTTTGGTGGTCTTCAGTTGATCGAAGCTGTAAAGGGTCTCTTTCGCGGTTTCCACCGCCTGACGCACTTTCCAGTAATTGTTGCGGCCTTTGACGTGCAGTTCTGTCAGGAAGCAGACGGCTTCCATTGAGCCGGTATCATTCAGGGTATTTATCGTTTTCTGAATAACCTGCTTATACTGACGTTCATCCAGCTCGCGCTCTTTGCCACAACCGATGAGGAGGATACGCTCGGACAGAACGTTTGGAACATGGTGCAGTAACAACGTCTGCCCCGGTTTTCCTTCCAGTTCGCCACGGCGCAGCAGGGCACTGATGTACCCGTCGCTGATTTTATCGAGCTGTTCTGCAATCGGAGAAAGGCGGCGTGGTTCAAAGACGCCCACGACGATGCAGGCACTCCGCTGTTTCTCCGGGCTACCGCTTTTTACACTAAACTCCATGCACTACGCTCCTGAATCTTAAAGACAACGGCGGCACCTGCGGTTAGAATTGCAAGCTTTCGTAACTCATGTCCGCTGTTGCGGTGACTTCGTGTTAATCTTAACGTTATTACGGCATTGGCACGTCAGAACGCGTTCTGAGCGGCGAATCCGCTGAGTATAATAATTTTAGCGACGATTTCGACGACTCAAGAGAATAAATGACGGATAAGCCATGAAACAAGCTAAATTCCTGCAAAAGACGAGTTTTTACGGGCGTATTTAAAGTGATAATCATAAGATATCTGGTGCGGGAGACGCTCAAGAGCCAACTGGCGATTCTCTTTATCCTGCTTCTGATCTTTTTCTGTCAGAAGCTGGTGAGGATCCTCGGCGCGGCGGTTGACGGTGACATTCCGGCAAATCTGGTGCTCTCGCTTCTGGGGCTTGGCGTACCTGAAATGGCGCAGCTCATCCTTCCCCTCAGCCTGTTCCTCGGGCTTTTGATGACGCTGGGCAAACTCTATACCGAAAGCGAAATTACGGTCATGCACGCCTGTGGTCTGAGCAAGGCGGTGCTGGTCAAAGCCGCCATGATACTGGCGCTGTTCACCGGGATCATCGCCGCGGTCAACGTCATGTGGGCGGGACCGTGGTCGTCAAAACATCAGGACGAAGTGCTGGCGGAAGCCAAAGCCAACCCGGGTATGGCCGCGCTGGCGCAGGGACAATTCCAGCAGGCGACCAACGGCAGCTCGGTGCTGTTTATCGAAAGCGTAGACGGCAGCGACTTTAAGGATGTCTTCCTGGCGCAAATTCGCCCGAAAGGCAACGCGCGTCCATCCGTGGTCGTGGCAGATTCCGGACACTTGACCCAACTGCGCGACGGCTCCCAGGTGGTCACGCTGAATAAAGGCACCCGCTTCGAAGGCACCGCACTATTGCGCGATTTCCGGATTACTGACTTCCAGGATTATCGGGCGATTATCGGTCATCAGGCGGTTGCGCTGGATCCGAACGATACCGACCAGATGGACATGCGCACGCTGTGGACGACCGACACCGATCGCGCCCGTGCCGAGCTGCACTGGCGTATCACATTAGTATTCACAGTATTTATGATGGCGTTGATGGTTGTGCCGCTGAGCGTGGTAAACCCGCGCCAGGGACGTGTGCTCTCGATGTTACCGGCGATGTTGTTGTACCTGATGTTCTTCCTGATCCAGACCTCGCTGAAATCCAACGGCGGTAAAGGCAAGCTGGATCCGGCTATCTGGATGTGGTTGGTCAACCTGTTGTATCTGGCGTTAGCCATTGGCCTGAACCTGTGGGATACCGTGCCGGTGCGCCGACTGCGCGCCCGTTTTTCACGTAAAGGAGCGGTGTGATGCAGCCATTTGGTGTCCTTGACCGCTATATCGGTAAAACCATTTTTACCACCATCATGATGACGCTGTTCATGCTGGCGTCGCTCTCTGGCATCATCAAGTTCGTCGACCAGCTGAAAAAGGCCGGGCAGGGGAACTACGATGCGCTGGGCGCCGGGATGTATACCTTGCTCAGTGTGCCGAAAGATGTCCAGATCTTCTTCCCGATGGCCGCGTTGCTTGGCGCGCTGCTGGGCCTCGGCATGCTGGCCCAGCGCAGCGAACTGGTGGTGATGCAGGCCTCCGGCTTCACCCGGATGCAGGTCGCGCTTTCCGTCATGAAAACCGCGATTCCGCTGGTGCTGCTGACCATGGCTATCGGCGAATGGGTCGCGCCGCAGGGTGAACAGATGGCGCGTAATTACCGTGCGCAGGCGATGTACGGCGGTTCGCTGCTTTCCACCCAGCAGGGGTTATGGGCGAAAGACGGCAACAGTTTTGTTTATATCGAACGGGTAAAAGGTGAAGAAGAGTTAGGCGGCATCAGTATTTACGCCTTTAACGATCAGCGCCGTTTGCAGTCTGTTCGCTACGCGGCCTCCGCGACGTTCGACCCGGACGAGAAGGTCTGGCGTCTGTCGCAGGTGGACGAGTCGAACCTGCAGGATCCTAAACAGATTACTGGCACTCAGACGGTGAGCGGTATATGGAAAACCAACCTCACGCCGGACAAACTGGGCGTGGTGGCGCTGGACCCGGATGCGCTTTCCATTAGCGGCCTGCACAACTACGTGAAGTATCTGAAGTCGAGCGGCCAGGACGCCGGACGCTACCAGCTCAATATGTGGAGCAAAATCTTCCAGCCGTTGTCCGTGGCGGTAATGATGCTGATGGCCCTGTCGTTTATCTTCGGTCCACTGCGTAGCGTACCGATGGGCGTGCGTGTGGTCACCGGCATCAGCTTTGGTTTCGTCTTTTATGTACTGGACCAAATCTTCGGCCCGTTGACGCTGGTTTACGGTATACCGCCGGTTGTCGGCGCGCTGTTGCCGAGCGCTTCGTTCTTCTTGATAAGCCTGTGGCTGATGATGCGCAAGTCGTAACCGCAGTTTTATCCTTGTGATTGCCCGGTGGCGCTACGCTTGCCGGGCACAATGGGTGCAGCGTTCAGTGTCCGTCAGGCTAACGCTTTCTGCCGCCCAACAGGCTTCCCAGCATCCCGCGAATGATCTGATTGGTAACCTGTCGCGCTGCGCTTTTCGCTACGCTTTGTACCACGCCGTCGCGCTTGCCGCCGCGCGGACCGGTGCTGCCAAACAAAATATCCTTCAACCCGCCCAGGATACCATCGTCAACCGCTACCTCTTTGCCTTTCGCTGCAGGCGCGTTTTGCTCTTCAGTCGCGGCCTGAACACCCTTTTGCAGCAACTCAAACGCCGACTCGCGATCCCGTTCTTCTTCATATTTTCCATAGAGTGAAGAGTGGTTTATCAACCCGTTGCGCTCGTCGTCAGTGACTGGCCCCATACGCGAGCAGGGGGCAATCACCATTGCCCGCTCCACCACCGATGGACTACCTTTGGCATCCAGGAAGGAGATCAGCGCTTCGCCGGTGCCCAGTTCCTGAATGGCTTTTTCCGTGTCGAACGCTGGATTGGCGCGCATGGTTTGCGCGGCGGTTTTCACCGCTTTTTGATCTTTCGGCGTAAAGGCCCGCAGGGCGTGCTGGACACGATTGCCCAGTTGACCGAGCACGTTATCCGGGATATCAGCGGGATTCTGTGAGACGAACCAGACGCCAACGCCCTTCGAACGGATGAGGCGGATCACCTGTTCGATTTTATCCAGCAGCACCTCTGGCGCATCGTTGAACAGCAAATGCGCTTCGTCGAAAAAGAACACCAGCTTCGGTTTTTCCAGATCGCCCGCCTCCGGCAGTTGCTCGTAAAACTCAGAGAGCATCCACAGCAGGCTGGCGGCATAGAGTTTCGGCATCTGGTAGAGTTTTTCGGCGCTAAGGATATTGATGATCCCTTTACCGCTGGCATCGGTGCGCATCCAGTCTTTGATGTCGAGCATCGGCTCGCCGAAGAAATGGTTCGCCCCCTGTTGTTCTAAAGTCAACAGGCCGCGCTGGATCGCGCCGATGGAAGCGCTGCTGATATTGCCATACTGATTCTGGAAGGATTTCGCGTTATCGCCGATATACTGGGTAATCGCCCGCAGGTCTTTAAAATCGAGCAGTAAAAATCCCTGATCGTCGGCAATGCGGAAGATGATGTTCAGCACGCCGGACTGCACCTCATTGAGATTCAGCAGGCGCGCCAGTAGGAGCGGTCCGAGGTCCGAGATCGTGGCGCGTACCGGATGTCCCTTCTCGCCAAAGATATCCCACAGCACCACCGGGTTATTATGCGGCTGCCAGTCGCTGACGCCGATGTTTTGCAGCCTGGCAAGCAACTTCTCGGAGGCTTGTCCTTCCTGAGCCACCCCGGTGAGATCGCCTTTAACATCCGCCATAAATACCGGTACGCCGATGCCGGATAGCGACTCGGCGAGCTTTTGCAGCGTGACGGTTTTCCCTGTCCCTGTCGCCCCGGTAATCAGGCCGTGACTGTTCGCCATACCAGGCAGTAAAAACAGTTCGGTGTCCGGCGTGCGGGCAATTAACAAGGGTGCGCTCATGAGATTTCCTCCGTTTATCCTGCGTCGAGTATAGGCAACCGTGCGGCACTCTTCACCGCTTTATTCAACAGATTGCGAGGAGGATTCCAAAGAGGAGGAGAGGACCGGGCAGCGAATGCCGCCCGGTAGAAGCGATTAAAAGTCGGCTTTAAGCACCACGCGATAACGGGCTTTGCCTTCACGAACGTGCTGGATAGCCTCGTTGATTTGCGACATGGGGAACAGTTCGGTGGTAGGCGCAACCTTGCTGCGACCGGCGAACTTCATTAGCTTACGCAGTTCAAAAGGCGTACCTGTTGCCGAGCCGGAGATGCTGCGATCGCCAGCAATCAGGGTAAACGCCGGGACAGGCAGCGGCTTCAGCACCGCACCGACGGTGTGGAAGTTGCCGCCGTGGGCTAGCGCTTCAAAATACGGTTGCCAGTCGAGATCGACGTTGACGGTGTTGATGATCAGATCGAACTGTCCAGCCAGTGCTTTCAGCGCTTCGGGATCGCGGCTGTTCACCACGATATCGGCACCCATTGCCAATACTTCCTGCTTTTTCGCCGGATTGGAGCTAAACGCGGTCACTTCGCAACCCATCGCATGCAGGAGCTTGATGGCGATATGCCCGAGCCCGCCAATACCGATTACCCCAACACGGCTGGTGGCAGTAATGTGGTGCATCAGCAGCGGTTTAAATACCGTGATGCCGCCGCACAGCAATGGGCCTGCGGATTCAATATCAATGCTGTCCGGCAGCGGAATCACCCATTGCCAGTCTGCGCGAATTTTCTCGGCAAAGCCGCCGCGATTCAAAATGGTAGGGACGGCGCCTTCCAGACAATTGACCTGGTTACCGCTGATACAGGCGTCGCAATGCCCGCAGCTGCGCGCTGTCCAGCCAATGCCAACGCGCTGACCGACCTTCAGCCCTTTATCCTGCGCCGCGCTGCCGAGGGCCGCCACGCGACCAATCACCTCATGTCCCGCCACCAGCGGGTAGCTCGACATACCCCACTCGTTATCGATCATCGACAAATCGGAATGGCAGATACCGCAGTAGTCCACCTTTACCTCGACATCTTCTGCCTTGAGTTCACCCGCATCATATTCAAAGAGTTCGAGTTCGCTGCCCGCTTCTTTCGCGGCATAGCTTTTTATCATCGACATCGTGTTTCCCTCGTGTGGTGTTGAACTGGAAGTGTAGAGCATGGAAAACCGCGATGCTTCGCAGAAGGGGGGATAATGGCGTCAGATGGGGAAGGTGTGCTGATTTTTTCAACACTTAGTGAACAAGGCGGATGCTACTGCTTGCATGGTTGCGAGCGACAGGTATAATCCACAACGTTTTCCGCATACCTCTTCAGTGCCGAAGTGGCGAAATCGGTAGACGCAGTTGATTCAAAATCAACCGTAGAAATACGTGCCGGTTCGAGTCCGGCCTTCGGCACCATCGGAACATCAATAGACGTCAACGGACGTCTTTTTTTGTGCCTGAAATCCAGTATTTACCCATTATTCCCGCTATATTAACTCTCTCAAGGTCAACTTACTTCAACGTACATCTACCAACAGATGTTGGTACAGATGATGGTATTTCCGGTTCGATAATGCTTGTACCAACAGGGAGGGGATAAGCATGGCTCTAACAGATATCAAAGTCAGAACAGCCAAGCCAACGGATAAGCAATATAAGCTGACTGATGGCAACGGTATGCATCTTCTCGTCCATCCCAATGGTTCTAAATACTGGCGTTTGCAATACCGATTTGGCGGAAAGCAAAAGATGCTGGCTCTGGGTGTTTATCCTGCTGTGTCACTCGCTGATGCAAGGGCTCGTCGTGATGAGGCTCGTAAGCTTTTGGCAAACAGCATCGATCCGGGAGATAAAAAGAAAAATGATAAGGTTGAGCAGGAAGAAGCACGTACTTTCGAACAACTTGCTATTGAGTGGCATGCCACAAATAAAAAGTGGTCGGAAGAACATAGCCGACGAGTACTGAAAAGTCTGGAGGATAATCTCTTCCCTGCCATAGGTAAGCGAAATATTGCTGATCTTAAAACTAGAGACCTGCTAGTCCCAATCAAAGCGGTAGAGTTGTCGGGGCGACTTGAGGTGGCATCCCGTCTACAGCAGCGCACTACTGCAATTATGAGATATGCCGTTCAGAGTGGTTTACTTGATTACAATCCCGCACAGGAAATGGTTGGTGCTGTTGCTTCAAGTAACAGGCAGCATAGACCTGCATTGGAGTTGAAACGTACCCCCGAACTGCTTCAGCGCATTGACAGCTATACGGGTAGACCTTTGACCCGCCTTGCCGTTGAGCTAACCCTCCTTGTATTTATTCGTTCAAGTGAACTGCGTTTTGCTCGTTGGTCTGAGATCGATTTTGAAACATCGATGTGGACGATCCCAGCAGAGCGAGAAGCTATTGAAGGGGTGAAGCACTCCCAGCGTGGTTCAAAAATGCGTACGCCTCATTTGGTGCCGTTATCTCGTCAGGCGTTAGCAATCCTTAAACAGGTACACAAACTTAGTGGCGAGCGCGATTTTGTTTTCATTGGCGATCACGACCATCGTAAACCGATGAGTGAGAACACGGTGAACAAGGCGCTGCGCGTTATGGGTTATGACACGAAGGTAGAGGTTTGTGGACATGGTTTCAGAACAATGGCCTGTAGTTCATTGATAGAATCGGGATTGTGGTCGAGGGATGCGGTTGAACGGCAGATGAGCCATATGGAGCGTAACTCTGTACGTGCGGCTTATATTCATAAGGCCGAGCATCTGGATGAGCGCAGACTGATGCTGCAGTGGTGGGCTGATTTTTTGGATGCGAATCGGGAAAAGGAAGTTAGTCCTTATGACTTTGGTAAATAATCTAATTCCTGACGCTTGCTATGCGTGAATTTGAAAAGCCAGCTTGAACTATAACCCATACTTTTTTATAACTGTATTGTTCTGGCGATTCAGAGGTGCACTATGAAAACTTTCGATACTCAACTTGCGATGAGTATTGTATCGCACTCAACGGGAGGTTTTAGTTACGACACTCTAGCTAGAGCTTTGATTTCTAAGAATAAAAATGAAAGCCCCGACATTCTTCTTGAGTCATGTCGAAATTTTTGTCTCTCTCTTGAGGAAAAAGGCATTCTGAGGCGATGCCAAAAATGTTCTCATTCTCAAGATGAGTATTTCGAGTATATTCCTCACTAACATCAGTCCCTGAAAATTTTTTCAGGGACTGATAACTCCGTTCTTGTCATCCCCTTTTTTCTCCTGTAGCTTGTGTAACACGATTCTGGGGGGCGATTGTGAGCAACATTAACTTAATAACAACATGTACAAACGGCAAACACTACGGTAGTAGGGATATATTGAGTCTGAGTCAATTTTCATCAGGCCGAACACCTTCAAATGTGCTCGTGAATTCTTGGTGCAATGCTCTGAATGAAGCTATTTCTACCTCTGCAACTGTATGTGCAAAGGATCTTTATAAAGGTGGGCATTGGGCGACAGCTAAAGCCATCTTAGATGATTATCCTATTGATTTATGGGTTCTTTCTGCTGGCTTAGGCCTCCTTCACTACAAAGACAATGTTGTACCTTATAAAGCGACCTTTGCTGTTGGATATGACGAATCAATACCATTGTATTCTCAAGAATATGCAGGAAAAAGTTTTCATAGAACATGGTGGAAAGAAATAACCAATAGATCTATTTTTAAATCTAAGCATCCTACATCTATTGTAGAGTTAATGAAAAAAAGAAAAAAAGAATATTATATAATCTGTGGTTCCCCAGATTATATTAATGCAATTGAACTGGATATCATTAATGGTCTTGAATATTTGGTTGATGCAAAAAAACAACTGCTTATTATAACTTCCAAAAAAATCAATAGTAGGCTGAATGCATACCTTTTCAAAACCAACCAAAATATAGCTCAGTGGTTGAGATGCAATATGCTTATGCTTAATATCAGTGTGGCAAAATACATTGTGAACGAATTTACGTCAAAACAACTCAATGATTTAAATGAGCTATCTCAAAAGTTAATAGAAGAACTCAAGGAGTTACCTGAGCGTGAAGTGAAAAAAGGAATTCGTCGTAGCCCGGAGGAAGTTAAGTCATTCATTTTAAAGCTTATGGAACAAAATCCTGGTATCAGTGCAACACATGCGTTGCGTGAATTTCGTGACTCGGGAAATTCATTTGAGGAAAAACGTTTTCGGGCTGAGTTTAAGGCCCTTAGAGAGGCTAAACCTTAATGCTACTTGCCTGGGTTTCATGGTAGAATCCCCCGTTTTTTGAGGCTTAGCAGTGGCGTCACAGGAGAGTAAGTTGTCGAAGCTAAAGTATTTTTTCCCTGATAGTCAGGATTTTATCGATCCCAGTTTTGACTTCTTCCGCGAAACGCGTAACGAACATCGCGTGCGTCAACGTGACGATCATTATCCGCATGAGGTTTTTCCTCATCCTTATGATGGTATGCTGGTTTCTAAAGCTGTAGTAGATGGTCTTGGTGGCGGTGAGAGCAAATATACCCGTGCCCAGCGTTTGCGTTATTTCCGTAATGGAATGAAGCACTTTTTCCGTCTTCCGGAAAATATGGAAACCATGGGTGATTGCGGAGCCTTCACCTATGTTAACCAGGACGTCCCCCCATACCGTGTGGAAGAGGTGATTGAGTTCTACGAAACTTCCCGCTTTAACCATGGCGTTTCTCTCGATCACATTGTCTTTGGCTATGAGAAGCCAGGTGAAGTATTCAGTGGCGAAGTATTGGCTGAATGTCGCCGACGCCAAGATATCACTCTGACCTTGGCTCAAGAGTTTTTAAACAAGTCTCAAAAGTCCTGTTTTACTCCCTTTGGCGTTGCACATGGATGGAGCAAAACTTCCTATCGTCAGTCTGTAGAGGCCCTGCTGGCCATGGGATACAGAAATATCACCATGGGGGGGATGGTGCCGTTGAAAACGGCGCAGATCCTTGAGACTCTCGAAGAGATTAAACCGCTGCTGAAAAGTGATACACGTGTTCACTTGCTTGGCATTGCCCGTCCAGAGAGTTTCGCCGACTTTATCAAGTTTGGTGTGACCAGTATTGACTCAACAACACCGCTGCAGCAAGCCTTCAAAGATCGGAAAAACAACTATCATACGCCTGATGGCCCGGCCTATACCGCTGTGCGTGTCCCTCAGTTTGATGCGAATCCAAGCTTGAGTCGCAAAATAAAATCTGGCGTGATTGATCAGGATATTGCACGACATCTGGAAAAGGATGCCATGACTGCCCTGTTTGAATATGATAAAGGGGCTTTGTCCCTTGAGAAAACTCTTGATGCAGTCCTGGCATATGAACGCCTCCATTCGGGTGAAAAAGAGGCCGATAAAATCCGTGCGGATTATGAGCGTACGCTGGGAGAACGTCCTTGGAAACAATGCCAGTGCAATATTTGCCAGGCCATCGGTATCAACGTCATCATTTTCCGCGGAGCAGAACGTAACCGTCGCCGCGGTTTCCATAATATTCAGGTGTTGTACAACCGTTTACAGCACACATTGTCATTACGCTCAGAGGAACTGTCATGAGTGAATATCGTGTTCCCGCCCTGCGAATCCGACAGGGTGAGGAGAGGCAACTCTATAGCCTTGCGATAGAAGGTAAACAGATCAGCAAAATTGCAGCGATTTCGCGAATTCGTCGCGGTGAAGAGAATTTGGTTGGTTATCAGCGTCCAGAAGTACGTAACCATATTCGCGAAATTCAGCGCTATATTGAGAGTAAAAACCCGATGATACCAAACCCGGTGATTATCGCTTTTGATAAGCGTGTGCGTTTTGAACCGCTTACAGATAATGGCGACATGGGGCATCTGGTGATACCTTTCTCCGAAGATAAGGATTTTGAGAAGCCAGGGTTTATTGTGGATGGTCAACAACGTACTGCTGCTTTGCGGGATGCGGAAATCGACTCGTTTATGATGCCGGTCTCTGCATTTATCGCTAATGATGCAGAAGAACAACGCGAGCAGTTTATGCTGGTTAACTCCACAAAACCGCTGCCCAAAACGTTGTTATACGAACTGGCACCGCATACCCACGGTCGTTTGCCATCCGATCTGCAAATGCGTAAGTTTCCTTCGCTGCTGACTCAACGACTGAACTTCGGGGAAGGTCCACTTGCGGGGCGCATCAAAACGGCAACCAATCCTGATGGGGTTATTGCTGACAACTCGATGATCAAAATGATCGATGCTAGTCTTCGTGAGGGAGCATTGTATCGCTTCCGTGACCCTGCGACAGGGTTGGGGGATGAAGGGAAGATGGTGAAACTGCTGAATAACTTCTGGTCGGCGGTGGAAACCGTGTTTACCGATGACTGGGACAAAAAGCCGCGCTATTCCCGTCTATTACACGGCGTCGGTATTCTTGCACTGGGTAGCCTGATGGATGAAATTGATCAGGTGCATCAGGACTATAAAGGTGAACCTGGCTGGACTGAGATCCCTTCCTATACTCGTTTTGTCGAAGAGTTAAATCGCATCAAGTCGCTTTGTGCATGGAGTAGTGGCGCGTGGAACTTCGGTACGGATATTGATGGTCAGCCTATCGTCCGTAAATGGAATGAACTGCAGAACCTGTCGAAAGATATCTCATTAGTGACGGATTATCTGGTCACAAGTTATATCAAAGCAGCGAACGCCAATATATAAAAAAGGGGCATTTGCCCCTTTTTTTATGCCACTACTGCAGAGACCTGCTGAACGTGCGCAATAAACGCGTTCAGCATTGACCCGGCACCTTTACCTGTAGGGTAGATTAAATCTCTGCGCTGTGCTGAGACCGCGTAAAAGGCCTGATGAGTGGCGCTGCCTGCAGAAAAGATGAAGTAATCAGCCTGTTTTGCTTGATTAATCAACTTGTCGGTTGCAGTGTGCGCATGGCTGATCTCCACTCTGATCCCGGGGAACAGCGTTTCCAGCATCCGTTTCGCGCGTCTTACCGCGCCTTCTGTCAGGCTATAAATCGCCACTCTGGCTCCGGATAAGTCCGGCAATTCATCTTCTGCATCTGCCGTACAGCTATCCTGCTCAACCGGAAATACGCGCTCTGCACCTTCCCCTAGCACGTCAGTCGCCAAGTTGCGCATCACTGTACGAGTAGTCGGATCTAATCGCGCCCATATTCCGCTCACAAAAGACTGAACGCTGAGCCACAGCGAGGTGAGCGTCGCCCGATCCTGCACCGGAGCATCAAGGAAGAGTTCGATCAACTCGCCCAGCGCTGGCAGGTTGCGGAATGAACTGGCGCGTTCGACGATCAGTTCCAGCATGGCACCGGACTGTTGATACGCTTCCTGGCTAACAGAGCCTTGTAGGAAGCGGTCCGTCACCATTGTGGCCAGCTTGATATCCGCCTGACTGACGCTTTGTTCCATCGCAAGAACATCCAGCCACTTTAGCCACGTCGTACTACTCAGACTGAACTGATGACGTTCAAGCCATTCAATAAAGGCAGGCATCACGTTACGCAGGATCGGGAACGCGTCTGGTGGAACCTGACTTGATAGTAACTGGAGCATCGTCGCTTCATGGAACGAGTCGGCGGGCCAGTTTTCACTTTCCAGCGCGACCAGTTGCACCAGGCTGTTGCTGTCGACTTCTGACTGACATAGTCGGGAGAAACAGATATCCCAGCCCACGATTTGCGGATTGGTCAGATGGCGGATCTCCTCGATGAGTGTTTTCAGCAGTGGTACCGCCATCGCCTGCTCTATCAACTGCTGATCAAGCGTGTGGAGCGTTTGTGCGTAGCCGGTAATCTCCTCTTGCGTTGCGGTCAGGGAGGTTTGCAGATATGCGGCAAGCTGTTGCAGCGTATCCGGGAGCGACGCCGTCGCTGTCGCTGCTGACGGACTCACAACGTAGAACGGCCGACTGGCCCAGGTGTGCAATCCACTCAACCAGTCGGTTTTTAGGCGTTCTGGTAACGCGTTGAGCAGGTCGACTTCGCCAATAAGCATCACGCCGGTGGCCCAGGTTTTCCACGCCGCAAAGTCAGCCTCATCCTGGGATAAAAAAGGCATCTGCGTAAACAGAGGGTGTAGCGCCAGACATTGCGGGCGAAGATCCGCCGGGGAGGCCTGCGGATACCCGTGGATGTCGGGTGTAAAAAAGCGCTGCTGGTATGCTTTCAGCAGCATCCGCATCAGAGTTGTGGGAATGCGTCCCCGAACCAAATCAGCAAGCGAATCGTGATTCAGCAGCGTGTCCCACTTCTCTAACTTACCCGCCTGCTGGAGTTCAAGCAGCATAAGGTTGCGTCGCGAAAGCGCGCCGTTGTTCTTCAGTTCCTGTAGTAAAGCGTCGCTTGTGGCTTCGTCTTTTTGGCTATTCGCCAGAATGAAATCACTCAAGATCCGCCCAAAGGGACGTTTGACCGTGCGTACGATTGATGGCCTATCACGAAACAGGGCGATAACGTCTTTGAGCGCGGCGAAGACCCGCTCTTTTGCTGGTTTATCTTTCTGCTTTGTGGGCAGTAATTCGATCCGGATAAATCCGGCCGGACAGTGCGTCAGCAGAGCCGTTTCAGACAGCGATGTCGCTCCCTGCGCGGGGACGAAAGTCACCCTTCTATCGGCAATAACATCGGCAGACCCCAGCCTGGCATTCAACACATTGCTGAGCTCCAGCGTGGTGCGATCCGTTTCTGCCGCGGCAAAAAATACCCAGCGATGAGCATCGCACCAGGGCAGAATGATCGGCCACTGAGCGTCAGTCGCGCTCTCGTAGAGCGGCAGTAAGACGGTTTTTAAGTCCGCAGGGTAGGCGTTTTCAACGTTTTCTAGCAACCTGTCCAGCTTCAGTAAATTTCCGTTGCCAAAGAAGTCACGCACCCATTGAGGAGTATCAGTCATGGGTGTCTCCAAAGGTGTACTGGCCGCTAAATTCAATCAACGCATCTGAAATCACCGTATTATTAGTTGAAAACAGCAGATGCTCATCGTTCAGGTTTGCGCCGCTCCAGGTGTAATTCATGGATCCTTTCAGAAAGAAATGTTTGGTCAGCAACCCCTTGGCGTGCAGGTTCTCGTGATATAGGTATTGCATGTCGTGATCGGGCGATAAGCGCGTCAACAGTCGCTCGATAAAGACCACGCTGCGCGTGTCTTCACGTGTCACGATGCGTAGCGGACAGCCATTGTTGACGGCGGTGGCGAGCAATTCCTGGAAGCTGACCATCCGGGCCCCCCATGAAGGATCAAGAAAACTCCACTGACCGCCCCGGTTATCAATCACGTCAAAGTCGCTCATCCACGGTGAGATCAGCCAGATCGGTTCTGGGTAGAGGATCAAGCCACTAAACTGCGCGCTTAGAATTTCTCGCAAATGTCGCTGGCCCAGTGGGCCATGTAGGAAAATTTGTCGTTGTTCTTCCATTTCTGCGTTCCTTACAGCAGCGCTTCGGCCAGTTCAATACGTAACACTAGATTGCCATCCTGATAATCCACGGCGGATTCGCGGGGATAAAGATGCAAACCAAAGTACTCAATCGGGGTCACCTGCACCAGAGAGATCACTTCCACAATACGATGGCGGGCCTCGCGCGGGATATGCAGTTCTGCAAAGCCGTGTTGGGTAATGGCGTGATGTAACTGCGCTAACCAGTCGTTCTCGCTGATGCTGATGCTGCACGCCGTCTGTTGAAACAGTGAGCTTAGCAGCAGTCGTTCAGTCAGGTTGTTACCGGACTTAAACGGATTGTAATAGCTGAGAACCGACTGACGGATGGCATTGCCGCGCTGCCAGAGCATTCCCTGAATTTTGCAAAAGCGCTCAAAAACTTTAATCACACTGGCGTCAGGCAGTTCTTGCGTCGCTTGGGTATGGGCAAAAATATTCAGAGCGATTTCGTATCCGGCTTTGTCTTCCAGTTCCCGCCATGCGTTGAGATATGCAAGCATCTGCGCATCATGTGATGCCTGGCTGCCCGGACGTAGTACCCGTGTGTGCAGCACCGACATAAAACTGTGACTGAGTGCAAATCCCTGCGCCTTCAACAGCGCTCTGAGGTGGGCGTTAGCCTCACGGCGCTGCGGATGGCTGCTGGCCTTACGTATCGCATTTAAGGCCTCCTGGAGCTCGCTGGAAGAGGGGAGCCGCGAAAGCATTTCGAACAGGTCGTAGTCGATCTGCTCGTAATCGCTGGCGGCAAAACTACGCATAAACAGATTCAGTACGGAGACCGGATCCTGATGAAAAACGTCTTCCAGACGGGTAATGATGCCACAGCCGCCGGGTTCTGATTCGGTCAGCCAGATGTCCAGTACTTCGTCGTTGAGTTCGGTATCCACCACCAGACCGCGTTCATCGACATCCGGCAGCAACAGGTGGCTGGTTTGTTTGACCGCTCCGGCAAGGGTCGTTGTCAGCAGATGCTGTAGCCAGTCCTGAAAATCGACATCATCACTGAGATCCTGAGTCAGGATCGCGCTGTGCCTGTCCACCATTTCCAGAATGTCGGTCTCTTTAAACAGGTTGCGCAAATGTTGCTGCAGTTCCTGGCTTTCGGCGTCGTCTTCACCATCCTCGCTATTTTCAAAGATATTCTCTGCCTGGAAGAGTGTGTCCGCGATATCAGTCAGTCGACGTCGGCCGTCCGGGGTTTTTAATTCCGCGATAGAGTCTGCCAGAGACGACTGTGTGGCCAATTCCCGCGTAACCGCCGCTAGGTAGCACTCGTAGATCCAGTCAGCGGTGAACGTGTCATATTCGAAGCGTGGTTCATGTTTGATCCGATGCTGGAAATAGAGCGTTCGCAGTGCGCGCTGAATGGCCGGGTCATGCCGGAGGCGTTGCAGCAGAGTGGGCGGCAGCGTAAATCTGAGCCGGGCGCCATCCACCCACTGCCGCACGCCAACCCCGACAGGCTCGCCATTGTCGACCCACCTGAAGTTCACATGCGCCTGTTGCTTGGTTTTATTGCGTAATGAGGCTGTTGCGTGGGTGGCGTAACGCGTGACGTCGAGAGGTGTCATGTTCTGGTGGGTAAAGAACGTAATGGAGCGGAGGGTGTCCGTCCACGGGCCGGCAGGAATGGGGAGCGGATCGGCCTGATCGTCTGGGTTAAACCGGGTATGCCAGTACAGTTGCGAGTTGCTTTTCTCGGTGAGATTTTGCTCGAATCGCAGCGCGCGCGTAAGCACCTGCATCGGGCGAATGACCCTAATAGGGGGCTGACCTTCATACTCAATGATACACTCGGGCTGCCAGGTATCGCCGAAAGCCTGCTCAATTTCAAAATCAACATCCGAAACGCAATTCATCGCCGGAACAAAGTTGTTCGGGATAAGCCAGTCTGCTTCATTGTCGGAGTAAACGGCATAGCGCTTGGAAATGCGCCCCGGCGCAAACTCTTTCAGACCCTGAATAAAGGGCAAATGTTCACGTTTCTTGAACTTCCGCTCGAGATGGATCTCCAGTTCCGGCAGATTGAGTTCACTGAATAGCGCTGAAGGAATAAAGGCCGGCAGCGGGGAACGTCCCGTCGAACGGTCTGCCTCCGGTTGGCCCATCCGCGACCATTGGGTGGTGAGTTGTCGTTTTAATGTCGGCAGCAACTCCATCATGATCGAACGGGGCGGCGACCACAGTACACGCTGAAGTTGCTCGTCAGTGATGCGCAGCGCGTAGAACAGATACTTTTCCAACTCCTGCTGCCACGCATGTTGTTCGATCACGGCGGTAATCAGGTGGAACATACGATCAAGATGGTCAAGAGACTCTCGCTTTGTCTGCGGTTTATTCAGCAATGACCAGATATTACTTCCGGGGATCTTCATGCTCAGCCAGTCAAGTGTCGCCATTGCCGCCTGCATTTTCTGGATATGAATGTTGCCCATCGGCAACGACTGTCCTTTTATCTCTGGATTAATGAGCTCTTCATAGCGTTGATAAACGACGCGGTCGCGGCCAAATTCGGACAGGACTGCGACCATCCACGGACGCATAGTTCTTGAACGACCGGCACGCCCTTTACGCTGCAAATAGGAGGCAACGTTACGTGGCGCTTTATGCTGAATAACCATGCCAACTGAGGGGTCGTTAAAGCCCACCTCCAGCGACGCGGTTGCAATTACCACTTCCGCTCTAGGATCGACCCCGACGTCCTGACTGGACGTTCGGGCAACGATGGCCCGGTCATTTTCGTCAAGTGGGTGACCAATATCCTGCGCGATACGCCAGTTCTGTCCTGCCAGAGTCAGCGTATGGCTGTTTTGCGGTGTTTCCAGACGCTGAGCGGCCAGCGGCGGTTTCGCAACGTATAAGTTTTGACCACGTGACCGCCAGCCTTCGGCGTCACACAGTTGATGATAAAGTCGGTTATTGATATCCAGATCGTCGGTGAAGACGAAGGTTTTTTGCCCCCATGTCCCGCGTGATTTTTTCCTTTTCGTATCCAGAATACGCCGGGCGAGCATGCTGGTCTGGATAGTAGTAGACAGCAGGGCGGTTTGCGAGACCGGATCACCGCGTAATGCCAGCAGATATTCAGCCCCTTCATCTTCCATTTCGTGGAGCTTCGGTTCGATAAGAGCCACATGTTTTTTATGCGCGCCTACCAGATCGGCGAAGAAACGTTCGGCGTCACTTAGCGTTGCCGACAGCCCGACAAAATGGGGGCGACTGCGTGCAAGTTGCATCCAGCGTCGCAGCAGATAGGCTGTCTGCGCACCGGTATTCCCCACATAGGTGTGTACTTCATCCAGCAGGACTACCGGCGGCGGTGTTACGCCGATGCCAACGCCAAATAGGTGATTCGTTTGGTTATTCCCGAGGTGCTGATTGAGCATTTCGGTGGTAGTAAACAGGATGTCAGGCGGGTTTTTCATCAGCGAGACGCGGGTTAGGATCACTTCGTCACTGTCTACGCTGTGATCGCAGTGGCTACAACGAAGAATCTCTCTTTTCGCTTTGATATCTTCTGCTTTCCAGTGCATTTGCCCCGGACATTTCGGCGTGGTGCAACGGAGTAAATCAAAGGGCATATCCTTGTCTTTATCTTTCGTTGCGTATTGATGGTTGAACGGGGTGTCACCGAAAAAAGAACCAATACGGATCTTGCGTCCTGCCAGTGCTAGGGCCTGACTGTCGAGTTCACGACATTTGCCCCAGGTTTCCATGAACTGATCTTTAAGCAGTTCTTTACGCGGATACAGTGCCAGCGTCCTGACCCGCTGTGCGTTGTCGCGCTGAATATCATTGAGGAGCGAGGTGAGTGCCGGGAGATAGAACGCCAGCGTTTTACCACTCCCCGTACCGGCACAGACAATGGTCCCGGTGGCTTCTTTCGCGTGAGCATGATGACTATGAAAGTGCCAGGCGCGCAAAATACGTTCGGTTGAGCGTTCCTGAAAGCCGGCAATGGAAAAGTCGCCGATCAGTCGGGAAAGCGCCTTGCGTTTAATCTCGTTCATCCACGGGACGTCGACCCATTTGCTCAGCACCGTTTGCGCCGGAAGTTCCCGCTTCGGATAGTTGCGCGGGCGACGGACGAAACGGTAGTCGGCGACAAGCGTCCGGGCTCGCTGAAGCGGTTGATCGCGGAACCATTGACGCTGGTGGCGGAACAGGTAGACCGATTCCGCCATACGCGTGCGGTAGCGCGTCCCCCCTTTGCTGGTCGGGACGCTGAAGAGCATGGCAGCATTCTGCAGTTCTGCCAGTAACGACTCTGCATCTTCGTAGGGCAGGTGCCGGGTAAAGAGTGAGATGATATCGGCATGGGTAAATGCGCCATTCGTATCCCCCCAGACCAGCAGTTCCGCTTCCCGCTCTTCGAGCAGGTCCAGCGCCTGGTGCAAGTGGGACAAATCAGCCGTAGACATAAACTATTTCCTTGTGATCACGAACTCATCCAGCATCTCTTCATCCCTTAACCACTCAAGCACCTCGGGCGTCAGGGCACTTAACGTCGGGCGGAGACTCTGCGGGCCATTAATGCTATTGAAAAATGCTTGCACCACGTCAGGCCAGTCTGTTTTCATCATGCCGCGCAGGGAATACAGTTTTTCGGCGAGCGCTTTGATTTGGTGAATCTTTTCACCGCTAACTGGTTGGCACTGCGTTAAGTTTTCGAAATCCTGACGTCGACGCTCATAGTCGGAGGCGATATCGTCAAATTTGTTCGCATTTTTTTGGAAATTCAGTGTCTTGTCATCGACATGAACCTGCTGATGTAACTCTTCCAACCATGCATCCCAGGCATCTTTTAGTTCTTTGCTCAGGTCCTTGTGTAGGGTGCCGAGTTGGCTGACGCAATGGGTCAAGGAATCATTCTGGATGATGTCGTAAGCGGTAGGTTCCTCTGAAGCGGCCAGCGTCTCATCTAGAGAGTTCTGTGGCGACTCTTCCTGATCTACAAGGTTTTCTTCCTCGCCGGGATTGTTTACCGACTGGTTTTTCAGCCAGCGTCCCCACTGTAACTTGAGACTTTTAACGCTGTTCGCGGCAGCGATCAGTTCGCTACGCTGCTCGTCATTCCAGGTAACCGCAATGCCCCGCGGGAGTTGTTGCTGGGCTGGATATTGCTGTTTAAGCAATGCAAACTTATCGGCAATGGTGTTAGTTTTGCTGCACACCAGATTACATTTATCGATGATTTGTGAGGCCTTACCAGCCTGAACGCTAAGATCGAGTTCTTTTTGCATTTCAGCCAGTTGTTGGCGCAAGGTGGTCATTGATCGGCTCCAGAGGCGATGATATCGCTCACAAGTGTTTTCAGACGGTCATTCACTTTATTCAGAGCAAGAGTCAGTTGCTGGATATCCCCTTTGGCGTTCATCTGCTGGAGTGTGAACGCGATCTTGGGTTGTACCAGTTGCCATTGCGCAAGTACGCTGCTGATTCTTGAAACGTAGTCACCGTCAAGTCGACAGATCTCCAGCCACAATTTCGCACTATCTTTCTGTTTTTCAATGGAAAGTAACGCAATTAAAGTCGCCAGACTCTCCTCGGCGTCGGTTCTGAGGGCTTCAATTTCACCCAGCAGCCACGAAGATGGTTTGTACTGAGCGCTGCCTGTGGGATAGTGCTCGGTCCGCACAGTCTCAATAAACGTCTGCCAGTCGTTCAGTTGGCTGAGGAAATCGTCGCTATCTTTAATGTTGGCAAAGAGATGAACATTTTTTAGCGTGCTGGCAAGTTCCTGTTTGACGGAGAGCGCCGCACGTTCAATTTCCGCACCAAGCGGCTGTTTTAACACTGTTTTCAGCGCGGAATATATTACATCGGCATCCAGCGCACGACTGCTGCCCAAGCCTGAGCCTTGCTCAGTGATGGCAACCTGTTCAAGCCACGCTTTTCTGGCATCATCCCATCCTACGAGCGCCTGCGCCCTGGCTTCGGCGACTCTGGCGCTGGCGTGCGGATGCAGGGTCGCCTCAATCCCTCTGAAACAGATCTCGGAAGGAGAGGTCGTCAGCGTTCGACCGGTACTTTTCCCTTCGGTTCTCCCGACACCTTTCTGGGTGAGGCATAGGGTATTGACGATCTCCGCCGGTTCTTCTTTACCCGTCACCAGGCCAAGCAGCAGAGCTTTTTGCAGATGCTTTTTAAGCGCATCCTGTAAGTTACGCGCCCGGAAGTGATTAATGGCGCTTTCCGTAGCCTGCGGCACCCACCACTGGATGAAGTTTTGATAGCGAGTGTAGTCTTCCTGCGCCTCTGGATAATTAAAGCCTTGCTTTAAACCGGCGTAATACTGGATACGTAACAGGGCTACCGCAGCGTTATACACATCTACCCGTCGGGAAGGATCGATCAGGTCCTGCTCAGAGTAAAAGTTCGTAATAATGCTTGAGGGGTCAGACGCCGCTTTTGGCAGTGAAATCAACGTAAAACGACCTTCTTTCAGCGGTGGCCGAGAAGACATACCGAACAACTCTGGCTGTGCATGAATTTCATAACAGGCGTTCAGTGCCGCACGCAAATCACGGGCAACATCCTGCGGCAGAATGACATTGTCATTCACCCATGCACGGACCGCCCTGATAAAGGGTAGTTCGGATTTGGCAGTGTATTTTGCCTCTTCTTTCGGTTTGAATTCCGGATTGTCAATCTTTTTACCCGCCGGCGTACTGCCTGTTTTGCCCGCCGTTTCGTGTGCGTTCTTTGTTGCTGGTTCCGCCGACTCCATGGTGGGACCTTTGCCATTCAGTTGCGCTGCTAGTTCATCGAGGCCAAAGGCACTCGCAACGCTGCCCGGCAGTTTTTCGCGTAGTTCATCAAATGAATCAATGCCATATCCCCAGATGGCGGCAAGCGTCACCGAACTGCCAACCCGGTTGACAACTATCTGTGAAATCTTGTCTTCGATCTCGGGAACGGCATGAATTCCAGCGAAATTTGCTGGCGGGAACTGTGTTTTTTCCGCTTCTATTCTGCAATCGCGCAGAATATCTAACAGGATGCGGTTAATGATTGTACGCGGGTTAAAAATCAACTCGCCGCTGCTGTCGCGGCAATGCTTATCCGCCAATGCCAAAATGGCATTGCGGTTATACGGGAAGAGCGGGAATTTCTTATTGGCAGAATAACCAAAATCTTCTAGTGCATTGGGGATCTCATCACTGTGCCAGACAGGTGGCCACTGGGGCTTACCTTGCTCAGGACTGTTTTTTAACTCCTCTGATCCAAAGCGTGCGGCGTTCAGATAGCGACCACAGAGCGAGACAATACGATCTTCGTTATTGTCTTTATCGACGTTCTCGATGACCCACTCGTAGCCAGCACGCGTGATTAACGTTTCCTGGCGGCGTTTATAGCCGGGATAATTGTCGGTGACTGCAATCACTGAGTGGACAGGGCAGAGAATTTGCACGCCGCCAGGTGCCGCTTCTTCGATCAGGCTGTCGATCAGGACATCTTCAATGGCGGAGATCGCCGCCATATCTTCTACCAGAATCACCAGACGGCGATTAAGTCGCAGAAACTCCTTGCGGATTTCCTGAAAAAGCTCCTGAAAAGATCCTCCATTGAAGGTGAACAGGCGCTTGAAGAGTGATTTCAGCGAGGTATGCATGGCTTCATTGAGCACGCGCGCTGCACGGGTACGCGCCTCCACTTGGTCTGACTCATGCAGTTGAGAATGGTTAAGATAGCGGCGTGCACGCGCGGACAGATCGTCAGGCTCAAAGACAAAATAGAGATCTTCCGGAAGAAGTTCATATTTATCATGATCTTCTTCTCCTTCTTCCAGACCACTACTCATCCGACTGGCAAGTTTGAAAATACAGTGGCCCGGCTTCAGAAGATTCTGTTTGAAGTTGGGGTCGGTGATCAGATCACAGATACCGTTTTCCACCTCTTCAATGATGGCTTCCATATAGGCGAGTCGGTCTGCTGGAATGTCTTTACCTTGTGCCAGCAGCGTTTGACCTTCTTCCATGACCGCTTTTTGCATGTCCTGCAACTGATGGGCCATCATGGTCAACAGTAGATCTGCCAGATCTTTCGCCGGATACTGTTCTGTTACTTCATTAACGCGCATGCGTGCGTTGTCGAAAAATTCCCCCGTCAAGTTTTTCAGGATGCGTAAAAGCACCTGTCGTAGACTGGAGTTTTTGGGTATCCGGACAATTTCCCATTGCTCGCTCTGGTCGTTTTCCGCCAGGTACATGTTGAACCGGCAGTCTAACCAGCGCACCAGATGTGATTTCCCCATCCCCGAGCGGCCAATCAGTGGGATGGCGCGCTCCGTATGAAGTAACTGCTGGAACAGGTCTTCGTCACGTAATATTTTATGATTTTCATTGACGTCGCGTCGGGTCAGTAGCATCGGTTCATGCACGGCCAGAAGCACATGATCCTCTAATTCTTCTGCTTCATTGCGAATGCATTGGACGATATTTTTCCTGGATGGCCAGTACTCCATCATGCTCATTCTGCATCCTCCCTTAGCGTGATTTGGCTAACCCGGCGAATTTTACCGCCAGGTAAGTGGAGTGATAAGGCGTCTTTATCATCACTGCCGATGGCGAGGATAATGCGCTTACTGATTTCAAGTCGTTGCAGCGCAACGGATGTGCTGGTGCAGATATTGTCACCTTCCGGCGCGACCCAGTCTTTTTCCTGCTGCATCACGTCATGAACGGAGTTTCTGAACTGGCCCCCGTCCATCATTGGCATGACCTCCGCCATGTTTGCCATAAAGATTTTGGCGGGAAGGGTACGCGTATCGTCAAAGATCTCCGGCAGAAAATATTGAATGGCCCGGGTAGGGTCGGTGACATAATTTCCGTCCGGCATTAACTCGAGAAAACCGAGAAAACGACCAAATTCTCTCACTAGTTTTTCGGTGTTGGTATTGATGGTTTCGCCGGGTAACCATTTATGCACTTTGTTGGTGATGATCGTAGGGGAGAGAGGTTCCAGGCCCCCGAGCGAGTGTTGCTGAAGGCTCAACAGGCAACTCAGTACCCGCCACAGCGGTTCGCATTCATTCCCACTGGCAACGCCGTTTTCACGACAAGCATCAATCGTACAGGCAAGCAACCGATGCGCCAACGGACGCACACCTGCTTCAAGCGGTAACATCTTTCCGTCGAGCATCGGCCAGAGTCCCAGATTGCACCAGAAGCTCAGGTTCTCTTTTAATTTTCCCCATGCGTTATCGTTAGTGGGCAGGTTATCAGGACGATAGCGGGCGAGCAGCGTGTCCTGAGACAACGGTTCCTGTGCGCTTTGCAGAACGCGTTCAATCAAAGGAAGCAGTATCAGGCCGCTTCCTGGGTTTGCGTTGTTAATTATTGACATGTTGTAGTTGCCTGATAAAAGTGTCCAGCGACAGCGCATTAGCGGCGCTTGCACACCATGTTCGATGTGGGAACTGAGGATCGGCGAGATGCTCAGGTGCAATAATAATTCGCTCAAAGCGCGTCATGGGTAGGTCTGGGAACGCATTGGCCGTGTTAGGGATGATCACGATCTCTGGTCCATCCGATGCAGGTGCTGTCATTTTCTGTGCGCTCCAGAAATGCGAAAGCGAATCCAGGTTGTTCTCTAGTTGCAGGAACACTGGCCTGTCTGCACGAATAAACACGTATTCGCCAGAGGTGATCAGCGACCGCAACGTCACACGAAGTTCCATCAACAACGAATGTAACTTCATATTTTCGTTGTAATAAACTTTCTTTTCCGCACCTACGAAGAGTGCTTTTTTCTTCGGCTCGGAGCGTAAAATTTGTACATCTGTGCCCACGGTGGGCGAAAACGCTCCTTTCCCTTTCTGACGACATCCCGGACAACCTCCACAGGTTAACTCGGGAGGATGGCTCTGATATTCATAGAATTTCTGCAGAATTTTACACAGTGGTTTGCCAGGATCCTCCAACCACATTTCCATTACCGTAAAGGCTGCCCGGCGGTTATTCAACTCGGACTGGCGGATCTTCTCCACATGGGTGTTCCAGTGCGCTTCTGAATAATGCGCATCGTCACAGTGACGGATATGAACGTGGTTATAGTAGCTTTCGAACCATTCAATCAGTTGCGTGTTGTTGTCATCCAGATTATCTCGCAGGTCGTCAGGAATTTTCGGATCAGCAAAGACCAGTTTGATGAGTCCGGCTCTTTGCATTAACAGCAATGTCCGACGGTTCCAGGCTTCGTTTTTATCGCCTTGGTGATCAATATGAACGGGCTTGGTGTTCAGTGAAATCATGTAGTCAGCGATCGGGCTTTTCTTACGATCGTCAAACATTGCTTTCCAGCGGGCAAAACCTTTTTCTACGCCAATCAGCGTCTCAACGGCCAGCGATTTTGCCGTTTTCATTTGCGCCTTATGCCATACCAGATGCACCTGGCAGGATCTGCCGTCACGCCCAGCACGCCCGCAGTCCTGGTAATAGCGGTCGATATTTTCCGGAATGGCAGCATGAATGATGCTGCGGATTTCCTTTTTATTCATCCCTACCCCAAAGGCAGAGGTAGCGACCATGATATCGAGCTGGTCATTTTTCCATTTTGAAATCAATTTCTTGCGATTGTTTGTGTCAATTTGACCGTGGAACATGCCGGTTCGCCAGTAGCCCAGTTCGTTCAGACGGGCAGACCACATTTCCGCATCTGTGCGGGTAGTGCAATACAAAATCAGCGGGCGGGGTAAGGTCATCAGAAGCTGTTCGACCCGCTGACGATGCGCGTTTTCATTTGCCTCATGATGCACAAAATATTCCGGCTCCGGGCGTAGGAAATTAGCTGACACTTCAATCAGTTCGCTGTTTTCATCATGGAACTGCTCGACCAGAATGTCCCGGGTGCTTTTGCTGTAAGTCGCCGAAAGCAGCAGCGTACGAAAACGGCATTTTCCTAGGGCTTTCAGTGAGCGAATCATAGGGGCAATCAGCTGAAAGTCAGGGCGGAACTCTGCGCCCCATTGATCGATCAAATGCGCTTCGTCGATGACGATCGCGCCAATCATATTCAGTCTGGAAAGCTCAAACAGCACCGGAACCAAAGAAGAGCGAACGGATTCCGGGGAACAGAAGAGCACACGCTGTGTCCCCGCTTTGATTCTTTCCTTAATTGCCTGACGCGAGGGCTGATCTTGTCCTCCGATCCAAGCATAACTTCCACCATGATCTTGGTCGGTGCCGCGAAGCAGTTTTTGCATGTCGTCAGCCTGCTCAATTGCGAGGGCGACGGTGGGGACGATCACCAGCGTGAGGGTGTTTGTCGGTGCGCTGAGCGCCTGGAGTTGGGTGAGCAGACTTTTACCGCAACTGGTGGGCAGATTCACCAGCAATGTACAGTTATTATCAGACGTTAGCAGCGTCCGGATGGCGGCCTGTTGACCGAATCCCTGATAGTGAGTCAGCCAGGGCTCCTCGGGTAACAGGCGCTTCAGTGCCGGATCGGTCTCGGGGCGCAGCAAGTTCCTGCGGATCTTACGCTGATAGGTGGCTCTGGTCAGCGCCAGGTCCGCCTCTTCAGCCAGTTGAATTTGTTGCGCGGCAGGCGACTTTGTCATGCCCCACTCAGGCGCCGGAGCGTCGGTCAGTTCCGGCGGCAGGGGTAGCCACGGCGCGCTAATACCACTTGCGTGAGCGGCACGTAACGCATCGGCGTAGCCGGCAAAAATGTCACCATGACCTGCCGAGGCATCGGTGATGATCTGAATCAGTCTGTTCAGAAACTGATTTTCGATACCGTCCTTAAAGGTGACCCCTTGACTAAAACAGGTGGTTAGCGCCTGCTGCAGGCGTGACCATTCCTCTTCCATCAGACGATTTCCTCCAGTAGATTTCTGCTGCACACCACCACGGCTTTGACGGCCATTAACTGGAGTCTGGCTTGTTCGCCGAAGGTTGCCTGTTGTTGTTCCCGGTCACTGGCATAGACTCGTTCCACCATCTCTTTCCAGGTGTCCGGTGAGACAAGCTCTTCAATTTCTTGCCAGAGATTAGGGCGCAGATTCATATCTGCATAGAATTTCTGCGATGTTTCATGTTTGGCGTACTCGCTATTGAGCAGTTCCAGCAACTGCGGATTCGTCACCGGTGTACCCTTAGAGGACAGCCAGTGTTGCACAATACGCGGCGGGTACAACTCGTCTGCGATACGGCGTTGGGCGTAGGTGTCCTGCGTCTGGCGATGGGTGACAAGCCAGGTAGACTGGAAGAAGTAATTGGGCTCATTCAATGGCTTTGGGAGCACCCGCAGTACCGCCATGGAACTGCCCCGGGCATCTTGGTTTAACAGTTGCCAGATCGTATCGACAAATGGCTGCCCATAACGCAGCGGATAAACGGTTGTTCCGTCGATCGCCGGAATGCGTTCAGCGCTCATCAGATGCGTTGACGGTGGGTTACCCCCTTCTTTATCGAAGCTGAGCATGCAGGTGGTGAGAAAGGTTTTAAAATCGACCAGCGTCCCTGTGCTGCGGTCAGAGAGTTCGAACTGAAACTTGATACCTTTTTCTGCGGTGCCGGTGGCGCGAAAACGCAGTGCACGCGTGATCCAACTTGTCAGCGCATTACACTGCGCTACTGCAAGATGATCGTCAGCGCTTATCTGTTGCGCAAAAATCGCCGCCTCTGCAATCTCGTCATCCATCGCCAGCAGCTTTTCCTGCATGTTAATTTTATGCGTTTCGTTGGCCAGAATGCCCTGTTCGCCAGGGAATTCGCTGGCAATACGTTCAAGGGCCACCGGACCTTCTTGGTAGACATTTTGCCACGCATTTTCCAGATAATCGTCGAGGACGAACTGGAGGCTGGCGATGGTGTTATTAAATACGCCAATGCTGTCTTTCAGAATACTGGCCCACACGTTGCGTAATCCGCGGTCGGCGTGATTTTTCAGGATCAGACTCTGGACGGGTTTTACGCCTTTCAGGTTTGCACTGTACCTGTTCAGACGACCAAGGCGCTGTTCAATACGGCTACAAGAGCGCGGTAAACCGTAGTGAACGGCCAGTCGCAGACCCCCATGGAGATTCAGACCATCTTCGCCGCTTTTATCGCAGATCAGGATCCGAATGGGGCTGCCGGGTTTCAGGTACATCAGGGGTTGATCCGGCTGATAGCGCTCCAGGGGGTACTCCAGCAGCAGTTCGAGCTTTATTGCCAAGTGCTGGGCAAGATCCGGACGATCGCAAAAGACGATGGCTTTTCCTGTTGAATTCTTTTGCAGCCACTCATTCAGGGTGATGGCAAGCTTGTTATCAATGGCCTGAAGTTCATTTTTTGCAGTTGAAACAATGTGTTCTAACAGATCTCGTTCTTCCTGAGTGCGTTCCGCTTCACCCAAATGTACTTTAGCGCGTTGCATGACACAGAGTGGGCTGGATAGGAGATCGTCAATCCAGAAGAGGTACGTGTCTTCACTCATTGCCCACTGCGTATTCTGCGGTAGTAAAGATAATGAACGATACTCATCAATCAGTTCGTCTAACGCTAACCCATCGCAATACCAGCGGCACTCCGCTGCTCCATTTAGCCCTGGAAACAGAAGGTTTAGGTTGAGGTTTTTCGTTTCATCGAAGCTGAGTGAAACCTGACGGCGGTTACGCAACAGTCGATGATGAATGCGATAGTTTTCCCCTAGGTGCCGACGAATATCCCGGATCCTTTCTTCACGCTCCTGGGTATTGGGGGAGAACGTCCCAATAAGCGGGATGAGTTGCTGGCAGAGTGTCATCAGAACAGTATCTTCTGGGAACTGCTGCTGCAGTGTTTCCAGATTACGGCGTAAGCTGACGTTTGAGACGGAAGGTACTAACCCTGAGAAGATCCCGCCGAGGTTTTCACGATTTTTGACCAGTTCGGTAAAGTCTTGCAGATGGGTCTCATCCACTTGGTAGGCTTCGGGATTAATACAGTGCAGCATCGACAAGAAGTTCCTTTCATGCCCATGCAGAGGGGTCCCCGTGAGTAACAGAACGTAGTGGGCTTTCCGGCAACCCTTAGCGATCAGGTTGAAGTCATAACGTTCATCTTTATCTCCTGACCACGGCCAGGAGGCAATCTGGTGGACCTCATCGACCGCGATAAGTGAAGGGGTGAATCCCCGTTCAATCAGGGTACAGGCATCGCAATGGGTGCAAATCACGATGCCTTCTGTGACCTCATTTTGTCGCAAACCTGCTAGGGCCGTAGAGGCATCAATAATAAGTTGTTTCAGTTGAAAGCGTTCACCCAGTTCTTCCCGCCACTGGTTAACGAGCGGTGCCGGAACCGCAATAAGCATGCTGACGTGGCCAGTTGCTTCTAACGCGTGTTCACGGACGACCATTCCGGCTTCGATGGTTTTCCCCAGACCAACCTCATCGGCCAGAATATACTTGGGGTTTTTATCCTGAAGCACACGGCGTACCACAGCCAATTGGTGGGGTTCGAGTTCAACGGCACTACTGGAAATGGACGCCATCGCGCGGCATGCAGCGCGTTGCTGGATGTAGGTTTCAATAAAGGACTGTCGAAGAGGAAAAAAAAACGGCGCGTCATTTGCTTGTAAGGCAAGAAAGTCAGCAGGGTTTACTGGAGTATCATAGGCTTTGTTGAGAACAAAGATTTTATCAATCGGGAGCGTTGCATATTCTTCTTCACGAAAAATGACCAGGAAATCACCATTAGGTCTAGATCCTCCAAAGCGTGCGCGTGCCCAGCGCTGACTTTGAGGTTCAAGGCAATAAATTACAGCCTCTTCGGGCGGTATTGTTAGTGATAATTTATCCCGGTTTACTTCAATTTGACGTGCATAAGGTTGCGCAGGAGACTCAAAAAAAGCAACTGTTGCGAAATTTGAATCGATATTGACGCTGACGATTTTGCCAGTACCCTCAAAATGCTCAGAGACCACCAGTGACCCGATTGGTAGTATGTTCATCCTCTTAGTCCTTAATAGAAGATTGCATTCTTTATCTAGAAAAAACAGTATGTTATTTTTTTTTGGTTGAAATTCACCCAAATCTGAATGATGTTATGTGCGGTTGCTATAAATACATGAATATGAATAGGATACTAAGATAAAATTCATACTCAAGTGAAAAAAGGTAAAAATGAGATAGCACCACATTCAAGTGAAAAATGTATGTGAGTCAAATGATTATGGATCTTCAGGGGGGATTAAATTCGTATTTTCAACTACCAAAGTTGGTGTGAATATATTGTTGATTTTGTTAAAGATTAAACTTTTTTCATTTTCAGCTTTTATACATCAATACGAGATAGCAGGGCTGGCGGAGTTGCAACCAGCCATCTAAACGTGTGCTTATTCGCCGCGATAAATACAACCAGCTGTACAAGTTTCTTTCACTACCACTGCGCTAAGGATAGGCAGTTGTGGCTTAACCTGATTCCAAATCCATTCTGCTAGTACTTCACTGGTTGGGTTTTCTAAGCCGGAGATGTCGTTGAGATAATAGTGGTCCAACTTATCTAGCGTGGGTTTAAAAATTGCTTTCAGTTCGGCGAAATCGATAATCCACCCGGTGTGATTATCTACTTCGCCTGTGATTTCAAGGCGAACCACAAAAGAGTGTCCGTGTAAGCGTCCGCACTTATGGCCATCAGGCACGTTGGGCAGTCGATGTGCGGCTTCAAAGGTGAAATCTTTGTATAGCGTAGTTTTCATGGTGACCTCATTTTTTTGTTATACAGTAACAATAAGAAGCACGATTTCCTAGCTTTTCTGAGTTAGCTATTAACACTCTATTGGATAGGCAAAATTATTTCGGTCGTATCCAAATCAGGTTGTTTTTGGCATTGGCCCCATGATACTCCTCCTGTTGGCTGATTTAAGTCTCCGGTTCAGCATGCTAGGCAATAACATTCACAAGTAGTCAGTGGCACATTGTGTACAGTGCCAGTCGACTTTACTGACCTCGGGAGTGGCATTGGTGAGGAAACGGCGCAGGCGTCGAGCCTCACATAGGACTGTTGCTTGTAAGCTACAGTTAGGTATGTCCAAACCATGGACATTCAGTGTCGTATTCAGGATGGTATTGCAATGCGCTGTTGTAGAGATGGCAGGTATAGCGGTCGTAGTGGGTTGTCTGAATCGCCACGGGTTTAACAGACACCTCAGAGTCATTTAAGATGGCTTAAAGAGAGGTGCCCATGAGCGGTAAGCGTTATCCCGAAGAGTTTAAAATTGAAGCAGTCAAACAGGTTGTTGATCGCGGTTATTCTGTTGCCAGCGTTGCAACACGTCTCGATATCACCACCCACAGCCTTTACGCCTGGATAAAGAAGTACGGTCCAGATTCTTCCACTAATAAAGAAGAGTCAGATGCTCAGGCCGAGATCCGCCGTCTCCAGAAAGAGCTGAAGCGGGTTACCGACGAACGGGACATATTAAAAAAAGCCGCGGCGTACTTCGCAAAGCTGTCCGACTGAGGTACGCCTTTATCCGTGACAACACCTGTTGCTGGCCTGTTCGCCTGCTCTGTCGGGTGCTGGATGTTCATCCCAGTGGTTTTTACGCCTGGCTTCAGCAGCCGCATTCACAACGCCATCAGGCAGACCTGAGGCTGACAGGGCAGATTAAACAGTTCTGGCTGGAATCGGGATGCGTCTATGGTTATCGCAAAATCCATTTGGATCTGCGGGACAGCGGGCAACAGTGCGGAGTGAACAGAGTCTGGCGACTGATGAAACGTGTCGGGATAAAGGCTCAGGTCGGATACCGGAGCCCGCGGGCACGTAAAGGCGAGGCCAGTATCGTGTCGCCCAACAGGCTCCAGCGACAGTTCAATCCGGATGCTCCGGATGAGAGTTGGGTAACGGACATAACCTACATCAGGACCCACGAAGGCTGGCTGTATCTTGCCGTGGTTGTTGATCTGTTCTCACGCAAAATTATCGGCTGGTCCATACAATCCCGGATGACAAAGGACATTGTCCTGAACGCACTGCTGATGGCTGTATGGCGGCGTAATCCCCAAAAACAGGTGCTGGTTCATTCGGATCAGGGCAGTCAGTACACAAGCCATGAGTGGCAGTCGTTCCTGAAATCACACGGCCTGGAGGGCAGCATGAGCCGTCGCGGTAACTGCCATGATAATGCGGTTGCAGAAAGCTTTTTCCAGTTGTTGAAACGTGAACGGATAAAGAAAAAAATCTACGGAACGCGGGAAGAAGCCCGCAGCGATATTTTTGATTACATCGAAATGTTTTATAACAGTAAGCGTCGGCATGGTTCTAGCGAACAGATGTCACCGACAGAATATGAAAACCAGTATTATCAACGGCTCGGAAGTGTCTAGATTATCCGTGGCGATTCAGTCTGCACCATTTTGGCACCGATCAGATGACCATTGCCATCGAGAGCGATAAAGGATTTGGGAGACATAATCAGACTCCTGCAGACAGGCGTAACCCGTCTCTGAAGGGCCGGCACCTGATGCGTTGACATTTAATATTGCGATTTTAAAGCAGGCTGGAATAAGAACAGATTAATTTCTGGATTCGTAAATACGGTAATATAACCATTCTTCCAAGTCGCTCTTTAACCACCGGGAAGCTCTGCCCAGCTTAATTGGTTTAGGGAATGCCCCATCCTGTATCAGCTTATAGAACCATTTATCGCTCAGGCCAGTAAGCTGGGTAATGAATTTCATATCAATGAATTGATCTTCAAGTAGTGCAGGTTTTGTATACATGTTGATGTGTTCCGGTTAAGGATGAATAACCGGAGCTGTTAGTAAACCAATCATTACCGTCAGCTCCCCCACATCAATGGCTTCTGTTGTAAAAAAACTTCGGCTCAATGTTTACCAGTCGCTACTCCTTCCTGGGCCTGCCTCTACGGCTTCGTGGTGGTATAGCATTCATGCCTGCAATAACCCCTCGTGACTTCTGCTCAGATTTGGCTAAGTAACTGATTACGTAACGTAGTTCATCTACTGCTTGCCTATTGCGGTGATCCACTATCGTTCCGGAACTCGCAACGAAATGCTTTTTCTTGGAACACAGATGAAAGAGACCTTCATCGTCAGTCAATCTGCGCCATTCTTCCCCTATCGCACGCGAGGTCGGATAAAATTTCCGATGCTTCTGCCCATCAAGATAAAACATGGCATGCACATGCAACCCCTTACGTTGTCTGTATTCAATTACCCAGTAGTACCCAATAACCATCTTTCGGCCAAATACTATATCCATCAGATGCTGTATCTCGCCCTCAATCTCATCCATGAGATTACGCTGCGAGCGTTCACTTCCTTGTTTCCAGCCAAAATCCATACGAAAAGCCAGTAAGCGTGAATAACGCTCAAACATTTCATCCAGGTGGTGGTTTATATCTTCGAGAAGAAAACAATGCATAGGGTAATTAGGGTTGGCATTGTAGGGTTCTTTCATTATCTATCCTCAAACTAAATGGGGTTCAATAGATAGATGTGTGATGTATTTTTTATACAGGGATGAGCATTGATTACAGGAGGGGGATGGTTAACTCCGGGTGATAATACTAATTAACCTTAATTCAGTAAGAACAGATGGTTTCAAGGATTCTATCGCAGGTTCGCATGGTGGCCTTACATAGGAAGAAATGTGTGCGTGAAATCTGATGTATTGCAGTGCGATCTGGCGCTTTACTGGCCCCTGTGATATGTTGTTATGCATAATCAACAAAATGCATAACAATTATGATAAAGAGAATAACATTTAATACCGATGATAATTTAACGATTAACTCAATCGACAGGTATGCCGAATCCAATGGCACGTCACGTTCGAAAGTAATATGTGAGTTATTACGATCTACTGCACCTATTCTTGATTTTGTGACATATCAAAATAGAATTACTCAGGAGGTTGAAAGCAGGCTTTTTAGCATGTTTTATCATGAGGTTCGTCACTTCGAAACGCAGCAGCATAAAGATGATTCCACGCTGAAGTATCTTCATCTGCTGTCTGAGAAACTTGTTTTTCGTATTCGATCTGAACCAATAATGTCCTTTTCTCTTCCAATGTTTGATGAATGGGATTCTTACAAAAAAGAATTTAAGGCAAAGATAGAAGAAAATATTGAAGTTCATATGCCAGAAGATGATGGTATATCTAAATATGTTTACTTATGTATAAAAAAGCATCCTGTTGAAAAGTTTGAGTTCGATTTAATCCAGATAACAATTCCATTCTTCATTGTTGACAAGTATTTGTTTGATATCCAATCAATCTGCTACGTTCGCGCTATTGATTTTTGCAATATTGGAATTAATGAATACATGCAGAGAAATAAGAAGTATCTGCATACAGCGTATCTTTCATGGGTTCCTGTTGCGGCCTTTCGGGATGGGGTTGTTTTTGTTGCAGCTTTGCACATCGATAAAGCGTTGCCTAATCAACTATATCCTCCTAAAACCACCATTAACCTTCCTTACGAGTACTGGAAGTATTTAGGATGATTCAATAGAAAATCATCATTCAAAACATATTCAGATATATATCATTTTCATGAATATACCAGCATAACGGCAGGACTTCACGGTTCTGCCGTTTTAGTTTTATTTATTGCAGGAGTAATCATGAATAACCCACGAGGTTTAAAGTCACTAAACCATACTCTTTCCGGCCTACCGCAATGGGTGTCTGAGCGTATATTGCAGCAGATAAATCAGTTAACCCGCTACGAGCCAGTGATCGGCATTATGGGTAAAACCGGGGTGGGGAAGAGTAGTCTGTGCAATGCCCTGTTTGCTGGAGATATATCACCGGTCAGCGATGTGGCTGCCTGCACCCGTGAACCTTTGCGATTTCGCCTGCAGGTTGGCGAGCGCTATATGACCGTCGTGGATTTACCCGGTGTGGGCGAAAGTGGCGTTCGCGATACCGAGTATGCTGCGCTGTACCGAGAACAGCTTTCTCGCCTCGACCTGGTGCTGTGGCTGATTAAGGCCGATGACCGGGCGCTGGCAGTGGATGAACACTTTTATCATCAGGTGATTGGTGAGGTATACCGGCATAAAGTGCTGTTTGTTATCAGCCAGTCGGACAAGGCCGAACCCACCAGCGGTGGGGGACCATTGTCTACGGCGCAGAAGCAGAATATCAGCCGCAAAATCTTTCTGCTGCATGAGCTGTTCCAGCCTGTGCATCCAGTATGTGCGGTGTCTGTCCGACTGCAGTGGGGACTGCGGGTGATGGCCGAGCGGATGATTAAGTGTCTGCCACGCGAAGCTACCAGCCCGGTGGTGTCGCAACTACAGTCTTCCTTTCGCACGACGGTAGTCCGGGAGCAGGCTCGTAGCGATTTTGGTGAAACCGTCGGTGCTGTACTCGATAGCATCAGTGCCTTTCCCCTGATACCCGCCCCAGTGCGGGCCGTCATTCAGGCCATGCGCACCACCGTGGTGTCAGTGGCCCGCGCCGTCTGGGATTTCTTCTTCTGAGTATTTAACCCATCCCTGTTATTTCCCTATCCCTGTCGCCGATGCGACGGGGATTTCTTTATTTGTTTTCCCGTTATGAGGAGTCTGCTTATGACCCGTCTGGCTTCGCGCTTTAGCGCCGCAAATCTTATCCGTCGTGACCGTCCGTTAACCCGTGAGGAGCTGTTTCGCGTGGTGCCCAGCGTATTCAGCCAGGACAAACACGAGTCCCGTAGTGAACGCTACACATACATACCCACCATCTCCCTGCTCGACAGCCTGCAGCGGGAAGGCTTCCAGCCGTTCTTTGCCTGTCAAACCCGTGTGCGTGACCCGGCGCGTCGTGAGCACACAAAGCACATGTTGCGTCTGCGCCGGGAGGGACAGATCACCGGTAAACAGGTCCCGGAAATCATTCTGCTTAACTCCCATGATGGCACCAGCTCTTACCAGATGTTGCCTGGCCTGTTCAGGGCTGTGTGCCAAAACGGTCTTGTCTGCGGTGAGTCGTTTGGGGAGGTGCGGGTGCCGCACAAGGGGGACGTGGTAAGTCAGGTAATAGAAGGGGCGTATGAGGTACTGGGGATTTTTGACCGGGTGGAGGAGAAACGGGATGCCATGCAGTCGTTGCTGTTGCCATCACCGGCGCAGCAGGCACTGGCAAAAGCTGCACTCACGTACCGGTTCGGTGAAGACCACCAGCCGGTGACTGAATCGCAGATACTGTCCCCACGTCGCTGGCAGGATGAGAGCAATGACCTGTGGACCACCTACCAGCGTATTCAGGAGAACCTGATTAAGGGCGGTCTCAGTGGGCGTAACGCCAAAGGAGGACGGTCACATACCCGTGCCGTTCGTGGTATTGACGGGGACGTGAAACTTAACCGGGCACTATGGGTGATGGCGGAAGCGATGCTCACGCAGCTGCAATAAGCGTTTCATGTTGCCACGTTGTTAATATCGGACACCACCTGTCCGCATTGCAACGTGCTGGTGGTCCTCACTCACCGGGGGATGGCTTGTAACCCCCGCTACATCTGGCTTTTGCAGAAATAAAAAATAGTTTCTGTGATGTCCATACCCTGTCCGCCCCCTTATTTAAAGTAATCACATCATTTTCAGTCAGTTAACTTCCACGGAGAACGTCTCATGACACAGGCAGAACGCCGCCATGACCGGCTGGCTGTCAGACTGTCACTGATAATCAGCCGTCTGGTGGCGGGGGAAACGCTGAGTGTGCGTAAGCTGGCCGCTGAGTTTGGTGTGTCGGTGCGCACGCTGCGGCGTGATTTTCGTGAGCGGCTGATGTATCTGGACCTGGAGTATCAGTCCGGATATTGCCGCTTACGCACAGCGGGCAGTGAGACGCAGATGGTGCCCGACGTGCTTATCTTTGCCCATCGCAGCGGGATGGCCGGTCTTTTTCCTGGCTTTGACCGCCGCCTGGTGAACGCACTGCTGATGTGCGATGAGTCTCCCTGCGTTATAGCACCCGCCAGTCCTGTTCCTTCGCCAACAGGCGCATTGTCTTTCTGGCGACTAATTCAGGCCATTACCGGGCGCAGGCGGGTAACGCTGATTGCCGAGGAGCAGCGCTGTGAGCGGCTGGCTCCCTGTCGGTTACTCATCCACCAGCAGGCCTGGTATCTGGTGGCAGAGCACGACGGACATATCGCCGTATTCTCCTTGGATGAAATCCATCTGGTTCAGCCCCTGCAGGAGACTTTCCGGCGTAACGACAGTCTGTGTCGTCTTGTTGAAGACCCGGGCTTTATTCAGTCCTTACCCCATTTTCGCTTTATCCAGCAGTCACTGCTTACGTTTGTTCCGGCCGACAGCTCACCAGAATAGCGCAAGCGTTGTTATCAACCCGGCAACAGGGAGGAGCCCTATGCCCGTTATTGCCATTATCGCCATTGTTGTCATCGTCATCATTCTGAATAAAACCGGGGTGTCCGACAGTCTCGCGGCCCTGACCCTTGCCACTGTTGCCGCACTGCTGACGGGAGGTGGCGCAGCCGGTGCTGCCAGTGTCGCGCTGACACCGTTCGTCGGCGTGCCGGTGGGTATTTTCGTCGGCATTTATGTATTTGCCAAAGTGGTACGTCTGATTTCAGGGAAAAAATAATGAAATGTAAAACACTACCTCTGATGGCGATGGTTGCCACCACTCTGTTTCTGAGCGCCTGCGATGACAGGAGTGATGACCTGAAAGCTATCAGTAAATTTAAGGACCTCACGCCTCCGCGCTTCAGCGATGTGGTCAGTCGGCAGGATGATGTCAGCGAAGAATGGTCACAGGTTGGCTTTTCATCAGGTCTCACCCTGCAGGTCTTACGTACCCGTGAGTCGCCCGATGGCTGCGAGGGCGGTAGTTACTACTACCTCGTGGATATGCAGGAAAAAACCGTCCAGCCGCTGATGAATGCGCTTTGTATTGCCGACAATATCAAACTGGAATACCACGAGGTTACGGACCCGTATACCAAAGAAAGATACTTTGAGTACGCCCATGACGGCAAACTGATGGGTCGACTGCTGATACCCTCGAACCCTGACAATCAGGAATAAAAACAATGATAAAGGAGAGAGAAATGACAATACGTTCACTAAGCCGATTTATGCTGGCGGGTGTACTGCTCGCCAGCTTTAATGCCTCTGCGATCCCGGGGCTCTGGCAGCAGGGTTACGGTCAGGGCAATACGGAATACAGCGTCACGGATGCTAACGGGCAGACCTTTACCATCAACTGCACAGGAAACCCGGACCAGAATGGTTTCTATCAGCATTCAGTCTTTCTTACCCTTGCTGGGGACAAAACGGTCAGCTCACATGATGACAATACTGACATCACCGTGGTGATGGACCATAAGCAATATGCCGTTCCCTCAACACTTGGATGGCGTAACGGCGATAACGCCTGGTTTGACTTCATCATGGATATCCGTAAGACCGGGCAGTTTGACGTTTACGTCAATGACCGTAAAGCGGGGACTTTCACTGTGGACCTGAAGAACGCAGAGAAAGTTCTACCCATTCCCGGAGACTGCAGTAACGACTGACAGCCGCATCTTCCCCCGCAAACTAACCCCGACAGCCACCAGGCTGCCGGGGTTTTCCTTTATCAGGAGCCTGCAAATGTCCCCATCAGTGTTGCTGCCACCGGGACCGTTCACCCGGATACAAGCGGAAGTTGTCATGGTAACGTATCGCAATATCACCATTGAAGACGACCAGGGTAGTCACTTCCGACTAGTGGTTCGTGACCCCGAAGGCCTGATGGTCTGGCGGGCATGGAACTTTGAACCTGACGGCGGAGCTGGGCTTAACCTTTATATCCGGCAGTACAGCATTATAAAGCAGCCCTCAGCACTCTAATTGAACGCGTACTTAACGCGGCATCACGCTTCACACCACATCATTTATTCCCCATCACGCCAGCCTGAGTTGCTGGCGATTTTATTCCCGGAGAACACCATGACACAACACACCCTCATCCTGGCTAACGAGCCACAGTTGATTATCACCGCTACAGCTGTACCCGATGAACAACGTATCGGCTTCTGGCCACAACACTTTGGTTCTATTGCGCAGTGGATAACGCTGGAACCACGTATTTTCGCCTGGATGGACCGCTTCTGTGATGAGTGCAGCGGTGGTATCTGGTCCTTTTACACGCTCAGCAATGGCGGCGCGTTTATGGCCCCTGATGCTGACGTTGACGATAAATGGCATCTGTTCAACGGCATGAACGGCAATGGTGCGCAAATGAGCGTGGAAGCCGCAGGTATCGCAGTCTGCCTGATTGAATACAGCCATCACGCCTGTCGCACCGAATGCGATGCCATGACTGAACACTATTACCGACTGCGGGATTACGCTCTGCAGCACCCTGAATCCCATGCCATTCTTGCCATCATTGATTAAGGGGTTTTGTCATGGACAAACAACTGACTCTCTTTACACCGGAGTTGCCATTGACCTCACTGCGCACCATCAAACGAGCCCTGAGTCTGCTTGACCAGCACCTGCGCGAACCCGGTGTGGCGTTTACTTCCACGCAGGCTGCTCGCGACTGGCTCAGGCTGAAGATGGGAACCCTTGAGCGCGAAGAATTTATCGTGCTGTACCTCAATAACCAGAACCAGTTGCTTGCCCACGAAACGCTTTTTACCGGCACCCTCAGCCACACTGAAGTTCATCCCCGCGAGGTGGTGAAACGCGCCCTGTACTTTAACGCTGCAGCAGTGATATTTGCCCATAACCACCCCTCAGGAGAGGTTGCTCCGAGCCAGGCAGACAAAGCCATCACCCAACGGCTGGTACAGGCGTTGATGCTGGTGGAGATCCGGGTCCCCGACCACCTGATAGTCGGCGGCAGGCAAATATTCTCATTCGCCGAACATGGTCTTCTTTAACAGGAATAAAATTATGTATAAAGACGCTACACCAACCTGGGGGCTTAGACGAGATATCACTCCGTGTTTCGGAGCCCGACTGGTGCAGGAAGGTCATCGCCTGCATTTTCTGGCTAACCGGGCAGGATTCACCGGCTCATTCAGTGAGGTGCAGACCTTACAACTGAATGAAGCCTTCCCGCATTTTGTCGCATATCTGGAGCTGATGCTGCTCTCCTGCGAGCTGAATCCCCGGTACGCGCACTGTGTCACACTGTACCGTAACGGGTTGACTTGTGAAGCAGATACGCTGGGCAGTCATGGGCACGTGTATATGGCAATTTATCCCTCAAATCAGGTTAAAGACTGATCTTCAGCAGCATCTCAGCTTTGTAAGCCTTCAAATCTTCCGTTCCTTTATTTAAGAGACTCAACATATGCAAATCTCAACTGTACCGGCCACGATGCCGGTTTCGTCACGCCTGTCGCCCGTGCAGGTCTGGCAGCAATTGTTAACGTATCTGCTGGAGCACCATTACGGCCTGACGCTCAACGACACACCATTCCATGATGATGCGGCCATCAAGGAACATATCGAGGCGGGTATCACGCTTGCTGATGCGGTGAATTTCCTGGTGGAACGTTATGAACTGGTACGCACTGATCGCAAGGGGTTTACGTGGCAGGAGCAGACACCATTTGTAACCGCTACAGATATTCTCAGAGCCAGAAGAGCTACCGGGCTGATGAATAAGTAAATTCTGCGAGTTTCATTCCTGATTTTTACCTACGCGCTTTCTACTCTTCTTATTCATCGCATAACACGCCTGCCACTTACGGCAGGCGTGTTTGCTTTTATGGATAATTGACGATGCAAACAGAACCCGAGGTATTAAGCGAATTCAACGAACGGATGAATGATATTTTGGAGAAGCATTAATCGGGGATGCTGTCATCATGTTAGAATCTGGTTGGATCAACTCCTTGGTTTTGCCCCGATTCGAGTCCCAAAATCAATGATTTAATGTGTTGGTATCGATGTTGGTACATTATCCAGATGTTATTTTTTATTGCTTTTAAATCAAAGGATTAATCATTGTGTGCGAGTCCGGCCTTCGCACTGGCTGCTTTGCGGAGAACTGAAATTCGTACTTCGAAATCACAGCACTGCTTCTGCGGAACGGGACGCTTCTTTTGTCGCATTGCCAGTGACAAAAGGCTGCTTTTCCACGTATTCCGTCTGCGGTAGTTTGGACGTATACACCGGCGTGATCGTGTTTTTATAAACGGTGTCGCTGGGGATGTTCTGAAGCACCAGAGAATGCGCACCAATGGTGACATTGTTTCCGATCGTAACTTTGCCGCCCAGAATGGACGAGTTACAGCCAATATCAACATGATCGCCAATGACTATCATCGCGTCGGCGCTCTCGGTACGTAACCCTATGGTGATGCCTTGCTTCAGGTCGGCGAAATCACCAATCACACAGTTGTCAGTAATGACAATACCGTTCAGATGAGCAATGTTTAAACCCTTGCCGATTTTGCAGGACAGTGAAATATCAACGCTATGTTGGTACTTGAGGCGGTTTTCAATTCTGCGGGCAATGCGTTTTTTGAACTTACTATTCTGGCCATAGAGCCATGAAGCGATACGCCACCAGAACAGGAAGTGCTTCTTCTGATTGCGTCGGGTACGAAGTAACGCTTTACGCCATGAAAAGGATTTGTCATGGCCAATGACTTCAAGGCGGATACATTCTTTCAGTTCATTGTACGACGTCATATTGTCATCCTGACTAAAATATTGGCAAACGAGATTGAAGCAGTATGTAAAAAAAGCGCAAAGCGTTCAATCGCCATGGTCCGGTGAAGGGCTAATCACTGAGAGACAGATGAGCATGGGGACGAAAAGGGGACGCTGACCGATACAGACAAAAAAAGCCACGTCGCATGATGTGGCTTAATTATATGATTCTAAAACTAAAATTTGGTGGCCCCTGCTGGACTTGAACCAGCGACCAAGCGATTATGAGTCGCCTGCTCTAACCACTGAGCTAAGGGGCCGTGGCGGTGAATTATAAAGTAACTCCCTCCTGCAATCCAGCCATAACCGCACAGGTGCTGTTTTATTAAACAACGTATTTTCAATCCGTTATACTTTTCTCGTGTTGTATTGTTCTGGAGAAAATATGGTTAAGGATATTTTGGCCCCGGGGCTGCGGGTGGTGTTCTGTGGCATCAATCCCGGGCTTTCGTCGGCGGGAACGGGGTTTCCGTTTGCGCATCCGGCAAATCGTTTCTGGAAAGTGATTCATCAGGCCGGATTTACCGACCGCCAGCTTAAGCCGGAAGAGGCTGAACGGCTGTTAGACTTTCGCTGCGGCGTCACTAAACTGGTCGACAGGCCTACGGTTCAGGCGAATGAAGTGACGCGCAAAGAACTGCATGACGGTGGGCGTAATCTGATCGCGAAGATCGAAGATTATCAGCCGCAGGCGCTGGCCATTTTAGGTAAGCAGGCGTTTGAACAGGGATTCAGCCAGCGGGGCGTCCAATGGGGAAAACAGGACATCACCATTGGCGCCACCGAGGTGTGGGTGTTACCCAATACCAGCGGGCTGAGCCGCATTACGCTGGATAAACTGGTCGAGGCATTCAGGGAGCTGGACGAGGCGCTGATCACCCGCGGATTGTAGCGCGGGATAGTATTGCCCCGATGCAGGATCTACCGAGCAGTAAAAAAAAACGCCACCCGAAGGTGGCGTCAGTTATACAGTCGACGAAATTAATCGTCGAGGAAGCTACGCAACACTTCAGAGCGGCTCGGGTGGCGTAGTTTACGCAGCGCCTTCGCTTCGATCTGACGGATACGTTCGCGGGTAACGTCAAACTGTTTACCCACTTCTTCCAGCGTGTGGTCGGTATTCATGTCGATACCGAAACGCATACGCAGCACTTTGGCTTCACGGGCGGTCAGGCCAGCCAGAACGTCGTGCGTGGCAGCACGCAGGCTCTCGGTAGTGGCAGAGTCCAGCGGCAGCTCGAGGGTGGTATCCTCGATGAAATCACCCAGATGCGAATCTTCATCGTCACCGATCGGGGTTTCCATGGAGATCGGCTCTTTGGCGATCTTCAGCACTTTACGGATCTTGTCTTCCGGCATCAGCATACGTTCGGCCAGTTCTTCCGGCGTCGGTTCACGCCCCATCTCTTGCAGCATCTGGCGGGAGATACGGTTGAGCTTGTTGATGGTCTCAATCATATGCACCGGGATACGGATGGTGCGCGCCTGGTCTGCGATAGAGCGGGTGATCGCCTGACGGATCCACCAGGTCGCATAGGTGGAGAACTTGTAACCACGACGGTATTCAAACTTGTCTACCGCTTTCATCAGACCGATGTTGCCTTCCTGAATCAGATCCAGGAACTGCAGGCCACGGTTGGTGTATTTCTTGGCGATAGAGATAACCAGACGTAAGTTCGCTTCAACCATCTCTTTCTTCGCACGGCGGGCTTTTGCTTCGCCGATGGACATACGACGGTTGATGTCTTTCACCTGCTCGATGGTCAGGCCGGTCTCTTCTTCAATCTGCTGCAGTTTTTGCAGGCCGCGGTGAACGTCATCGGCCACGTCGTGCAGCTTTTCAGACCACGGTTTGTTCATCGCGATAGCCGCGTTGAACCAGGTTTCGCTGGTCTCGTTGCCGGTGAACAGGGTGATGAAGTTCTTCTTCGGCATTTTACACTGCTCAACGCAGAGCTTCATGATCAGGCGTTCCTGAGTACGCACACGGTCCATCATCACGCGCATGCTGTTCACGAGGTAGTCGAACTGCTTCGGTACCAGACGGAACTGCTTGAACACTTCAGAAAGCTTGAGGATCTCGGTCTGCGCATCCGCATGACTACGGCCTTTCGCTTTGATGGTGTCACGCGTCACTTCATACTGCGTACGCAGTTCAGCGAATTTCTCGCGCGCCAGTTCCGGGTCGATGCTGTTGTCGTCATCCGCGCTGTCGTCGTCGCCGTCTTCCTCATCTTCATCCTCATCGTCGTCCATGTCTTCCTGAGACAATTCTGAGCCGACGTGGGTGGCGGTAGGCGCCAGATCTTCTTCCGCGTTTGGATCAACGAAACCGGTGATCAGATCGGACAGACGCGCTTCTTCTGCTTCAACGCGATCGTATTGTTCCAGAAGATAGGTAATGGCTTCCGGGTATTCCGCAACCGAACACTGAACCTGGTTGATCCCGTCTTCAATGCGTTTTGCGATGTCGATTTCGCCTTCGCGGGTCAACAGTTCAACGGTGCCCATTTCGCGCATGTACATGCGCACCGGATCGGTGGTGCGACCGATTTCCGACTCTACGCTGGAGAGAACCTGCGCAGCCGCTTCTTCTGCGTCTTCATCGGTACTGGTCGTGTTTTCAGCAAGCAGCAGATCATCGGCATCCGGTGCTTCTTCCATCACCTGAATACCCATGTCGTTGATCATTTGGATGATATCTTCGATCTGATCTGAATCGACGATATCTTCCGGCAGATGGTCATTGACCTCGGCATAGGTCAGATAGCCTTGCTCCTTACCACGGGTAACAAGAAGCTTCAGCTGTGACTGCGGGTTTTGCTCCATAAGACGGTATCCACACTTAATTCGTTTGATTGGTGTCAGCCAGCGTTGCCGCCAACATTTAAAGCGAGGGCGTATTTGTTTTTTTGCCGCTGCCTCTCAGTGCGGCTGTCGGGGTCTCCCCGATCGCTATTCGGCACTTAAGCCGTTAAATACTTCCTCATTTACGTTGTCCCTGGGGGCGCTGAGTTCCCGAGCTTTACACTCCCGGGATGCATTTCATGCTGCCCTTGATACAACGCGAATGATGTTGTCTTTCAGTTATCTCTTCGCCAGCTCCTGGTTCAGAGTCCAGAGCTCCCGGCGTTCTTCGCTGCTTAAACCATGTGTGCGCTCACGAGCAATCAACTCTTCCTGGCGCAGCTCAAGCATCGAATCAAACATATGGTTGAGTGAGTCGGTGAAGGTTTTTTCAGCAATGTCCTTATCTGCTATATCGTCCCACATCGACAGTTTTTCAAGGGTGGCCGCATCATTTGTGCCACGATAGTGTTCTAAAAGTTGCCCGGTGGTCAGACCTGGCTGGGACAAACAAGTGTTGACCAGTTCTGCAAATAAGCCAAGTCCGGGCAGCTTATTATGATCCAGACCGTTCAACGGTGGGACCAGTGGCGCCAGTTCCGGGTTTTGCACCAGCAGTCCTATCAGTATACGCATGGTCGTGCGTTTTAGCTGTGGAGCGGGCCGGGAAGGGCCATTTTCAGACAATTTTGGCATTAATCGTTCAAGCTGGCTGTCGTCAAGGATGCCCAGCTTGTTGCCCAACTCCTGGCGCAGGTAAATGCGCAGCGTTTCGCCCGGCACCTGAGTGATTAACGGTAATGCCAGCGTACTGAGCTGCGCGCGTCCGTCCGGAGTGCTCAAATCGACCTGCGGCAGCAGGCTGTTAAACAAAAACGCGGAGAGCGGTAACGCCTGCTCCATCCGGGTTTCAAACGCTTCTTTACCCTCTTTACGCACCAGCGTATCCGGGTCTTCGCCGTCAGGCAGGAACATAAAGCGTAGCTGACGACCATCGGTCATATACGGCAGCGCGGTTTCCAGCGCGCGCCAGGCGGCGTCTCGTCCTGCCCGGTCGCCGTCATAACAGCAAATCACCGTGTTGGTCGCGCGAAACAGGAGCTGAATGTGATCGGCGGTGGTCGAGGTGCCCAACGACGCCACGGCGTAGTTAATGCCGTATTGCGCCAGCGCCACCACATCCATATAACCTTCCACAACCAGCAGTCGCTGTGGATCGGCGTTATCCTGCTGCGCTTCATACAGACCATACAGCTGACGGCCTTTATGAAAAATATCGGTTTCCGGGGAGTTGAGGTACTTCGGCAGGGCATCGCCCAGCACCCGACCACCAAAGCCAATCACCCGGCCACGCTTGTCGCGTATGGGGAACATCACCCGTTCGCGGAAGCGGTCATAGCTGCGTCCCTGATCGTTGGTGACCAACATGCCCGCGTCGACCAGTGACTGGCGATTTTCGCTATTGCCGCCAAACCGTTTCAGGACGTTGTCCCAGCCGGGGGGCGCAAAACCAATAGCAAAACGCGCGATCACTTCGCTACTGAGTCCTCGCTTTTCCAGATACTGGCGCGCAGGGGTAGCGGCGGGTTGCATCAGAGATTGCTGATAAAACGTGTTCAGACCGTCCATCAATTGATAAAGGCTTTGCCGTTGATGGCGCTCTATCTGACTGGGGCCAGTGCCTGCTTCAAATGGAACCTCAAGATTGTGCATTGCCGCCAGCTCTTCGACGGTTTCCACGAACTCGAGCTTGTCGTAGTTCATCAGGAAATCGATCGCGTTGCCGTGCGCGCCGCATCCAAAGCAGTGATAAAACTGTTTTTCACCGTTTACGGTGAAAGAGGGGGTTTTTTCGTTATGGAACGGACAGCACGCATGATAATTCTTGCCCTGCTTTTTGAGCTTCACCCGCCCGTCGATCAGATCGACGATGTCGGTGCGCGCCAGCAGGTCATTAATAAATACGCGTGGGATTCGTCCAGCCATAAGCCCTGTTAGTAAACTTCATCCTTCAAACTGTCTCTGCGTTGGCTGCGCTCGTTCACCCCCAGTTACTGACTTCTCTAAGCTCCGGGGATTCACTCACTTGCCGCTTTGATACAGGGTGAATGATGTTGTGTAATTGCTGATTCATAAACGAAAACAAGCCGCGCATTCCTTTCGGAAGCACGGCCTTACAACTACAACTCTGTCTGAATTGAGAGCCCTGGCCCTCAACAGATTAGTACAGACGAGTACGGCGTGCGTTTTCGCGAGCCAGTTTCTTCGCGTGACGTTTCACTGCAGAAGCTTTAGCGCGCTTACGTTCGGTCGTCGGTTTTTCATAGAACTCACGACGACGAACTTCCGCCAGAACACCTGCTTTTTCGCAGGAACGCTTGAAGCGACGCAGAGCTACGTCGAACGGCTCGTTTTCACGTACTTTAATTACCGGCATGTGCCTCTCACCTTTGATTAAATCGGTTTGCCGCTGGCATCAACGCCAGCTTATTTCAAAATGGTGCGGAATTTTACTGCAATTGCTGCTGCTTTGTAAAGCACCGCGGCCTTTTTTGAAAGGGACTTTTGTAAGGGGCCAGAGTATACACGAAGTCAGGTCGCAGGGTATACATCGACCCGCATTCGACCTAAACTGCGCGGTATCAGAGTGAGGTAAAACAAGTCATGCGTGTACTGGGAATTGAAACATCCTGCGATGAAACCGGCATCGCCATTTACGACGACGAAAAAGGTCTGTTAGCCAACCAATTGTATAGTCAGGTGAAATTACACGCTGACTACGGCGGCGTGGTGCCTGAGCTGGCTTCACGCGATCACGTCCGCAAAACGGTACCGTTGATCCAGGCGGCGCTGAAAGAAGCCGGATTGAACGCCAAAGAGATTGACGCGGTGGCGTATACCGCCGGTCCGGGTCTGGTTGGCGCGCTGCTGGTGGGCGCAACGGTTGGACGTTCGTTGGCATTCGCCTGGAACGTGCCGGCCATTCCTGTACACCATATGGAAGGGCATCTGCTGGCGCCAATGCTGGAAGATAACCCGCCAGAATTTCCGTTTGTGGCGCTGCTGGTTTCCGGCGGCCATACGCAGCTTATCAGCGTGACCGGCGTCGGTCAGTATACCCTGCTGGGCGAGTCGATTGACGATGCCGCTGGCGAAGCGTTTGATAAAACCGCGAAGCTGCTGGGGCTGGACTATCCTGGTGGTCCGATGCTGTCGAAAATGGCCGCACAGGGTACCGCCGGGCGTTTTGTCTTCCCACGCCCGATGACCGATCGCCCAGGGCTGGACTTCAGCTTTTCCGGCCTGAAAACCTTTGCTGCTAACACCATTCGCAGCAATGGCGACGACGATCAGACCCGCGCCGATATCGCCCGCGCATTTGAAGACGCGGTCGTCGATACGCTGATGATCAAATGCAAACGCGCGCTGGATCAAACCGGTTTCAAACGTCTGGTGATGGCGGGGGGCGTCAGCGCTAACCGTACCCTGCGCGCGAAGCTGGCAGAGATGATGCAAAAACGCCGTGGCGAAGTCTTTTACGCCCGCCCGGAATTTTGCACTGACAATGGCGCGATGATCGCCTATGCCGGTATGGTGCGTTTTAAAGCGGGCGCGCTGGCCGACCTGGGCGTCAGCGTGCGTCCGCGCTGGCCGCTGGCGGAGTTGCCTGCCGCCTGAGGCGGCGTGTCATCCCGGATGTCAGGTCATAATATCTAATATCCGGGATCTGGCCAGCAGGCAATAGAGCTGACTGTCATTTTTCACCCGCAATTTCTCCATTGCCCGTATTTTATGCGCGCTTACGGTTTTAATACTCAGGTGCATCTGACGAGAGACATCCGTCAGATTTCCCCCTTTGCACAGAAAACGCAACACGTCTATTTCTCTGGCGGAGAGCGACTCCTCGCTTTGAAGGAAGCCTTTCATTAGCGACGGTTCGATGTAGACCTCATCTTTTATGACGCAATTAAGCGTATCGCGCAGGACTGTCTCACTGAGGGCGTGACTGACATAGGCTTTTGCCCCGGCTTCAAGCGTCAGCCGGATAAGCTGCGGGCTTTTAAACGGGGCTATCAGCACCACTTTTAACGCAGGGTATTTCTGGTGCAATTTTTTAATCAGCGCCAGTCCGTCCAAATCACAGTGCGGATGAAGGTGTTGTGCGGTGTTAAGCATATATCCCAACAGCAGGATGTCGGGAGTTTCTCCTGCCAGCAACGTAAGCAAGGAAGAGGTCGACCCGACGTCTTCCAGCAGCGAGAAATGGGAACCAGAGCTCGCGCAGGATCTGTCTAACCCTTCAATCATTGCACGTATACCCCGGCGGATCAGGGGGTGCTCATCGGCAATCGCTATTTTTACTGACATCACGTTCTCCAGCATAAGAAGGCGAATATTTTATAAGCACCATACGTTGGTGAGTAAAATTAAAAGAACACTTTCATATAAAAATGTGCTTGCATTAATGTCGATATACGATTTTTTTATTTTGACCGTTTTTATCTTTTTTATGAGTTGACTTGTGTAACGCCTCTGCTTTTTAGCTCGGCGCGAAAGAAAAAGAATTTTCTTATTATTTAAAAGAAAGCTCTACTTGGCCGTTGGGTAATGACTATTTTAGGCTGAAAAAAGGAACAACACAGATCATGTCATAAAGGAATATCGGCTAACATGAAAAAAAGCATTTTATCAATGTTAATTTGCGCAGCAGTAACCTGTGCGGCTTACGCTCAAACCGGCACCGCCTTACAGCACGTACATCAGGCGCAAGAGGTTCAGGAAGGCGTTTCGTATGACGCTATTGTCGTTAAGCTAAAACCGGGTAAATCTCAAACCTCCCCGTTAAAACTTGACGATCCCGCACTCGTCGCCACCCGCATGTACCACGCGGACAACCTGAGCCGCGAACGCGCAGCTGAAATTGCGGAGCTAAACGCACGGTATGGATTCGATCGTTATCTGCGTATTGAGCTGCCAGAAAATAAAAAGCAAGATCGAAATTATATCGAACATGTGATCAACACTATTCAACAAAATCAGGATGTTGAGACTGTTTATCCTGAAGCTATGCCCGTAGGTTTTCAGGCAGAAAAGCAAGAAGCGGGTCAGTCTTCAACCCTATTAAAATCGACAGTGAACAGCGGCCTGTCGGCCGTGTCTGTGCCCGATTATCGACAGCAGCAGGATTATTTAAAAGCCCCGGATGACAAGCGTTCTGGTTATTATATTGGCGGGGTGAACCGCGACAGCGTTAATCAGTATATAGGGAACGAGGGTGAGGATATCACTATTGTTTCTTCTGAGAACTGCGGCTGGAATGAAAATCATGTGAATTTACCACCTGCTTCATTCGTTCAGGGACCAAATAAAGATACCTGCAATGAGCGGGAACATAATACGGCTTCTGTTGGTATTTTAGCTGCGCGCGATATTGGTTCTGGTGTTCGTGGTCTAAGTTATAAAAGCAAAGTGGGCTATGCGGCCTGGCCTGCGTCGAATCTCTTTAATGTTATTCCGTTATTAAAAGCGGGTGATGTTGTCTCGTTAAATATGCAGACGTATGGCGGAGAAATTACCGGGACCTGTAAATCAGCCTGTTATATTCCCATTGAATATCTGGACAGTTATTTCAACGTCATCAAGGCGCTCACGGATAAAGGCGTGTTTGTGATTACTTCCGCAGGGAATGGCAATATTAATCTGGACTCTCCCGCCTTTAATGGTCGTTGGGATACGCAAGTGCGTGATTCAGGCGCGATTATCGCCGGGGCATTCTGTTCAAAAGACGGTAAAAAAGCGAACTTTAGCACCTATGGGTCGCGTGTCACCAGTTCATCAAGAGGCTGTAGTGATGTCACAACGACGGGCTATGGCAATCTCTATAACAGAACCAATGCAAATTATACCGGAAGTTTTGGCGGGACGTCTTCAGCAACGCCTATTGTGGCAGGCGTGGTGGCCAGCCTGTCAGGTATTGCCAAAGCGAACGGGATCACCGTTACACCGCGCCAGATGCGTCAAATCCTGGCTGAGACTGGCACGCCAATTGCGAATGGCGACTCGGCGAAGGTCGGCACGCAACCCGATATGGCGCGTGCTGTCGCCCGGATCCTGGCGTTGAAGAATGGCAGCGATATTCCTGCTATTCCTGCTCCTACCGCCGCCGCAGGAGCAGACTACACTATGGTTTCCCCAACCACTGGCGTAAGCACCTATCCTCTGGACGGCAGCAAGAGCCTGAACGCGACATCGTATAACTGGAGCGTGACAAAAGGTGTTGGCACCTTCTTCCTGGAGGAAAAACTGAACGGCGTGCAGGTGAACAGCATCGACAATGCTCATGCCTATGCGGTGATTCCTGCCAATACGGAAGGGCAGGCTACCTTTACGCTGACAACAACAGGGGCGGATGGCCGTACCGCGCAGGACAGCATGACCATCATGGTAAGTAAACCTGCGACGCCAGCGAAGGAAGACACGCCGACAAAAGACGATACGCCGGCGAAGGACGACGCGCCGGCAAATGATGACGTGCCGGCGACCAATACGGCGCCAGCCTATAACGGCAAAATAGCCTATCCGACCAAATGCACCAAAGTATCTTACAACGGTAAAATTTGGTTCAACCAGTGGTATGTCAACCCGGGACAGGAAACACCGGGAACGGGCGGCCAGTGGGGCGCATGGCGTGAACAGGGCACATCCAATAACAGCTGCAAATAACCATGAAGGCCTGGCTTATCGCCAGGCCCTTTTAGTCAGATTCGCAGCATCCCTTTCTCTTTCAGAAACGCAATAATCGTCTCCAGACCGTCGCCCGTCTTCAGGTTAGTAAAGGTCCACGGACGCGCGCCGCGCATGCGGTTAGTGTCGCGCGCCATCACCTCCAGCGACGCCCCGACGTAAGGGGCCAGATCGGTTTTGTTGATCACCAGAAAGTCAGATTTAGTGATCCCCGGGCCGCCTTTGCGTGGGATCTTCTCTCCTTCAGCTACGTCGATCACGTAGATCGTCAGATCCGCCAGCTCCGGACTGAACGTGGCGCTCAGGTTGTCACCGCCGCTTTCAACGAAGATCAGATCCAGATTACCGAATTTCGCGCTTAATGCATCCACTGCCGCCAGATTCATTGAGGCGTCTTCACGGATGGCGGTGTGTGGACAGCCGCCGGTTTCGACGCCGACGATGCGTTCCGGCTCAAGCGCGCCCGCTTCTGTCAGGATGCGCTGATCCTCTTTGGTGTAAATGTCGTTCGTGACCACCGCCAGTTGCCAGGTGTCGCGCATGGCTTTGCATAACGCTTCCAGCAGGGCGGTTTTGCCCGATCCTACCGGGCCGCCCACGCCGACGCGCAGGGGATGTTTGTGCTCACTCATTGTCTCTCCTCAGGAGCGGAATAATCGACAGTATTGGGTTTCGTGACGGGCGGAGGCGATAGCCGCCAGCGGCGTAGCAGAGCCGAGGTGTTCATCCGGACAGCTCAACGCCTGCGTTATACCCTGTGCGTAATGTTCGCTGAGGGTTATCATCAGCCGCTGCGCCGCCTGCTGGCCGAAGGGCACCAGCTTAACGCCCGCCATTACGGCGCTTTCGATCCAGCTGTAGCCCAGCGTTAAGGCCAGATCGGCGAGCGGCAGCCGCCACTGTACGCCAAGCCAGGCCATTCCGCAGAGCTGGCTGTCAGCGAACAGCGCGCGCCACGCGGGCGGGCTTTCCGGCACCCAGTCCACCACCAGCCGCGTAAACGCCGCGCCTCTGCTGCGCTCTTCTTCGCGCAGTTCGCGGGTTTCCCGACAGGCCAGCAGGTACGTCGTCCAGCGGCGCGCGGCGGTGATATCGTCCTGCTCGCAGGCGCGATAAAGCCGGGCGAACAACGGCAGGTCGACGGTGAAAAAATTGTGCTCCATTTGCTGTCGCTGCCAGCGGGCGAAGGCATCGACGCTGTTGACCCAACCGCTCTCCACCGCCCACTCCAGCCCCTGAGACCAGGTAAACGATCCCACCGGCAGGCTGCTGCTGGCGAGCTGTAGCAGGCGCAACTGCTGGCGGGCGTCACGCATCAGTGCGCATGACCGTGATGATGGTTATGCCCGTGGGACTCGCTGGCGTAAGCGCCCGCTTCCGGCTCAAACGGTAAATGCGCAAAGGTCACGTCAAGATCGAACTGGCGCAGCATGGCGTCCAGCACATGATCGTGATGATAGCGCAGTTCATCCGGCAAAATTTGCAGCGGTACGTGGCGATTGCCGAGGTGATAGCACGCTTTGGCGAGCAGAAACGGGTTGGCGCAGCGCACCACCGAAACCGCTTCATGGGCGGCGATGATCTCCACCACTTCCGTCCCGTCTTCGCTACGCAGGCGGTCGCCGCCGCGCAACAGCAGGCCGCGCGGCAGCATCAATCCCGCCTCGCGCCCGTCGTTCAGTCGCACTTTGGCCCGGCTTTTTACGCGGATATCAATCGGCAGCGTCAGGGTGGCGGTGGCTTGCGCTGTCGTCTCAACCCGTTGCGTTAATAGCAGCATGTCGGCTCCTTAAAATAAAAAGTAACGTTGCGCCATCGGCAGCACGTCTGCCGGCTCGCTGGTAATGCGTTCGCCGTCAATGCGCACCTCGTAGGTCTGGGCGTCGACGGTGATATCGGGTTGCAGGCTGTTGTGGATCATGTCGGCTTTTTTCACCGTCCGGCAGCCTTTCACCACCGCGGTGGCGCTGTGTAAATTCAACTGCTGAGCGACGCCGCTGTCGTGGGCGGCCTGGGATAAAAAGGTTAACCGGGTGTGATGACGCGCAGCGCCTAATGCGCCGAACATCATCCGGTAGTGCACCGGCTGCGGCGTGGGGATCGAGGCGTTGATATCGCCCATCGGCGCGCAGGCGATCATTCCACCCTTGATAATGGCGGCGGGTTTGACACCGAAAAACGCCGGCGACCACAGCGCCAGATCCGCCAGTTTTCCGGCCTCAATGGAGCCGACCTCATGGGCGATACCGTGAGTCAGCGCCGGGTTAATGGTGTACTTGGCGATGTAGCGTTTCACCCGCTGGTTGTCGTTATCGCCGCGCTCTTCCGCCAGCGCGCCGCGCTGTACTTTCATCCGGTGCGCTACCTGCCAGGTGCGCAGAATCACTTCGCCGACGCGGCCCATCGCCTGGGAATCCGACGAGGTCAGCGAAAACGCGCCAATGTCATGCAGCACGTCCTCGGCGGCGATGGTTTCGCGCCGAATGCGTGACTCGGCAAACGCCACGTCTTCGGCGATATCGGGGTCGAGATGGTGGCACACCATCAGCATGTCGAGATGCTCATCGATAGTATTCACGGTGTAAGGCAGCGTTGGGTTGGTTGATGACGGCAGAATATTGGCGTGCGCGCAGGCGGTGATGATATCCGGCGCATGGCCGCCGCCCGCGCCTTCGGTGTGAAACGTATGGATCGTGCGATCGCCAATAGCCGCCAGCGTGTCTTCGACAAAGCCGGACTCGTTCAGGGTGTCGCTGTGCAGCGCCACCTGAATATCCATTTCGTCGGCGACGGTCAGCGCGCAGTCGATAGCCGCAGGCGTCGCCCCCCAGTCTTCATGAATTTTCAGGCCGATCGCCCCGGCGGTCACCTGCTCGCGCAGCGTATCCGGATTGGAGCCATTTCCCTTGCCGAGCAGACCGATATTGACCGGCAGGGTATCCGCGGCCTGCAACATCCGGGCGATGTTCCAGGGGCCGGGCGTACAGGTGGTGGCGTTGGTGCCCGCCGCCGGTCCGGTGCCGCCGCCGATCATCGTCGTCACGCCGGAAACCAGCGCCTCCTGCGCCTGCTGCGGACAGATCCAGTGAATATGGGTATCGACGCCGCCAGCGGTGACGATCTTACCTTCTCCGGCGATCGCCTCCGTCCCGACGCCGATCGGGATCGTCACGTCAGGCTGAATGTCCGGATTACCGGCTTTGCCGACGGCGAAGATCCTGCCGTCTTTGATGCCGATATCCGCTTTAACGATCCCCCAGTGGTCGACGATCAGCGCGTTGGTGATCACCAGATCCACGCAGGCGTCGGCGCGCATCTGTCCCTGACCCATACCGTCGCGGATCACTTTACCGCCGCCGAATTTCACCTCTTCGCCATAGGTGGTGAGATCGTTTTCCACTTCGATCCACAAATCTGTGTCCGCCAGACGCACTTTATCGCCGGTGGTGGGGCCAAACATATCGGCATACGCTTGCCGGGAGATCTCAGCCATTGTTGACCTCCAGCGCGCCCATGACCTCGCCGCGAAAGCCAAAAATACGCTGCGCGCCTGCCACGCGCACCAGCTCGACTTCTCGCTTTTGCCCCGGTTCAAAGCGCACCGCGGTGCCGGCGGGGATATTCAGGCGGTATCCGCGCGCCGCCTCGCGCGGGAAGCGCAGGGCGGGGTTAGCTTCGAAAAAGTGGTAATGCGATCCAACCTGAACGGGGCGATCGCCGTGGTTTTCCACCACGAGAGTGCAGGTCTCGCGCTGGTGATTGAGCGCAATATTTCCTGCCGCGATCCGGTATTCGCCTGGAATCATAACCTCTCCTTACACGATCGGATTGTGGACGGTCACCAGCTTGGATCCGTCCGGAAACGTTGCTTCTACCTGGATGTCCGGGATCATCTCCGGTACCCCCTCCATCACCTGATCGCGGGTGAGCACATGGCGGCCGTCTTCCATCAGCGAGGCCACGCTTTTGCCGTCGCGTGCGCCTTCCATAATGAAGGCGCTGATCAGCGCTACCGATTCCGGATAATTCAGCTTCAGGCCGCGCGCCAGACGGCGTTCTGCCACCAGCGCGGCGGTAAAGAGCAACAGCTTGTCTTTTTCTCTGGGAGTCAGTTCCATCGGTGTCTCTTAGGTCTGCCAGATACGCGGCAGATGCGGTTGTTTGTGAGTTAACAGCGGACGTAAAAAGCGCCAGATATCGCGCATCGCGCGTTGGATAAGCAGGTTGTCTGCCGCCAGAAAGCGTACAGTGAGCAGCGAGTCAACGAGCGTCGCGCCTGCGTATTCGCCAAGCGGCATAAGCCGTTCACGGGCTCCGTCCAGCATCGCCTCTGTCCCCGGATAGCAAAACAGCGTGCCGCACCACGGCTGGTTCGCGACGGCGGAAAGATCGCCCCCGCGAATTTTCAGGCCTTCGATAAGCAGCGGTATGCCGTCGCGCCAGATTTCCAGCCGGTTGACCAGCGTGCCGTGGCTGAACGTTTCCTGCATTACCGGGCGACCCAGGCAGAGCAGATCCCAGCCGAGCAGTTGGCTTTCGGTTGTCAGATGGAACACGGTGCGTAGGCTGGCGCGAGCGCCGGGAAACAGGATCGTATCCTGCGGCAGCCATTCCAGCGTGGCGTGCGGCGCAAGGGCGAAATCCTGACGCAGTTGCGCCAGTTGCCCTGCGCTGCGGTAAAACTTTCCCGCGCCGGGCTGGGTGATTAACGCGTGGCTGTGGGCGTCAAGGGTGACGGAAATGTGCAGTTCATCGCCGCCGACAATACCGCCAGGCGGGTGAAGCAAATAAAGATGACAAACATCATCTTCCGGGTAAAACGGTCGTTGAACGGCTAACGGACCAACGTGACGCGCTGAGGTGAGCACCGTTTTGTGCGCGGCACGGGTAAACCGCAGGTCCAGTTCGGCCTGCCAGCCCCGAATGAGTGTCTCGTGCGCAACCGTGTCCAGAGCGTTCCCCTGTCAGTTTAAAGATAGGTGCATGGCAAAAAGTATGCCTCAGCACGGCGGCAAAGCGGTCATATGAGACGCTTATGGGAAAGGAGGGGGAATCAGAAAAAAGGGGCGGCAGCCCGGCCGCCCCAACGGGGGTTAAAGCAAAACGAGAGGCATCCAGAGCAAACCGGTGACGATCAGTAGCAGCATGAAGATCAGGCCAAAAATCGCCCCTAGCCGCCAGTAGTCAGCCGTCGGCAAATAACCGCTACCGTAGTAGATGGGGCTGGGGCCGGTAGCATACGGGGTAAGAATGCTACCCAGACCAATCGCCGCGCCGACCATCAGGCAAAATACGGGGAGCGGAATGTCCGGCATCGCCAGCGCGGCGGCGATCATCATTGGCGCCAGTGCGGAGGTGTACGCCGTGGCGCTGGCGAAGAAATAACGCAGCAGATAAAACACCACGATCAGCGCGACCATCACCATTGTCGGGGAATAACCGCTCAGGCTGCCTGCCAGCAGGTTGCCAAACCAAGTGATAAAACCGGTATTGTTCAGCCCGGTCGCAAGAGTAATCAGTGACGCGAGCCAGAAAAAGACGTTCCATGCGGCTTTATTACTGACGATGTCATCCCAGCAGATAATGCGCAGCACCAGCATTAACGCCACCACGCTGTAGCCAACCATCGCCGCGTCAATGTAGTCACCGCCGAAAATCCACAGCACCAGCGCGCCGACCATCAGCACTAACATCTTTTTCTCACGCGTGCTTAGCGGGCCCATCGCCTTCAGCTCCGCTTCTGCCCAGCGCGGCACCTGATCGCCGGACTTAAGCACCGGCGGGTACAGCACATAAGCAAGCCACGGGACCAGCAGAACCAGCAAAATACTCAGCGGCAGCATCCCTAAGAACCAGTCGCCCCAGCTTAGCGCCGTGTGCGCCGCGCCCTTCATCAGGCCAATCAGCAGCAGGTTTGGCGCCATCGCGGTGAGGAAAATGGCGCTGGTGACGCAGTCGGCGGTGATCCCCATCCACATGATGTAGGAACCAATAGAGCGCGAACTGGCGTCATTCGGCTGCGAATGATACAGCGGCGGCAGATTACGGATTATCGGGTAGATAATCCCGGCGCCGCGCGCGGAGTTTGAGGGCGTAACAGGCGCGAGGATCAGCTCAGAGAGCATGACCGCGTAGCCGAGAAACAGCGTGCGGTGCCCCATCTTTTTCACCAGCCATAGCGCGATGCGTCGCCCCAGCCCGGTTTTTTCATAGCCCGTACCGAACATAAAAGCGGCAAAGATCAGCCAGATAACTGAATTAGAAAAACCAGACACCGCCCACGATAGCGCTTTGGCGGTGAATTTAAACCCGTCCTGCGCCAGCTGTTCGGGGCTGAACAGCAACCACGGCGAGAGGACGGCGATCGTCGAAATGCCGATCATCGCCACCACCGCGCCGGGAACAGGTTCCAGAATCAGTCCCACAATGACGCCGGTAAAGACCGCAAAATAGAGCCACGTGTGGTTCTCAAGACCGGTGGGGACGGGCAAAACAGCAATAATGGCGATGACCACCAGCGGAGCCAGGTATCGCCACCAACCAGCTAAAGGTGCCATTGTCGTATCCCTGCGAAGAGGGAGAGGCGGGGCGCCTCTCCGGAAGGGTTATTTGATGTAGTGAACGTGCTCGCAAATTTCGTCGACGATCGGACCACGACGCTCGGCGAACTGCTTTTTGTTCTCGGCGATCAGGTTATTGCCGTGGGTGTCGATAGAGACGATCAGCGGACCGAACTCCTTCACCCGACACACCCACAGGGATTCCGGCATGCCGAGTTCCGTCCAGTGGACTTCCTCTATCTCTTCCACCTGCGTGGCTGCCAGCACCGCGCAGCCTGCGGGGAAAATCACGTGCAGCGCCTTGAATTTCTGGCAGCCTTCTTCGGTCAATGGCCCCATGCCGCCTTTGCCAACCACCAGTTTGACGCCGGTCTGCTCGATGAACTCTTTTTCAAACGCCTCCATACGCATGCTGGTGGTCGGGCCGACGGAAACCATCTCCCATTTTTCACCGTTTTTGCGCACGATCGGCCCGGCGTGGAAAATGGCTTTACCGTTCAGGTCGTAAGGGATCGGGCGCTTGAGTTCGATCAGGCGGCGATGGCAGACGTCGCGGCAGGTGACCAGCGTGCCGGTCAGATAGATCACGTCACCAACGCGGATATCCTCCAGGTCTTCGGCCTTGATCGGGGTCGTCAGGATCTTTTTCATAGCGCGCTCCGGGTATGAGACAGGTTTTCGAAGGAGAGATCGGCATGCACCAGCAGCGTACCGCGACGGTGCGCCCAGCAGCCGGTGGAGACGGCCACCCCGATAGTCGAGGGGTGACGCGCGGCGGATTCAATGTGTACGCCCATGACGGAGCTGTTGCCCGTTAACCCCTGCGGGCCGATCCCCAGACGGTTCAATCCTTCTTCCAGACGCAGTTCCAGTTCAGCCGCTTTGGGATTTGGATGGCGGGTGCCGATGGGGCGCAGAATCGCTTTGCGCGACAATACCGCGGCGGTTTCTACGGAAGTGGCGATCCCCACGCCCACCAGCACCGGCGGACAGGCGTTTACCGCCAGCGTGGAGATATTTTCAAACACGAACTTAACAACGCCTTCGTAGCCTTCGGACGGCATCAACACTTTTGAGCGCCCCGGCAGGGTACAGCCGCCGCCTGCCATATAGACTTCTATTTCGGCGTCGTCGCCGTCGGGGATAATGTCCCATGTCACCCACGGCACGCCGCTGCCGGTGTTTTTGCCGGTGTTGACTTCGTCAAAAATTTCTACCGCGTTATGACGAAGTGGGGCTTTCACGGTCGCGTCTTCCACGGCCTGCTTCAGAATGGCCTGCAGTTCGCCCAGTAGCGGGAAGCGGGAGCCGACCTTGACGAAGAACATGATCTCGCCGGTGTCCTGACAGGCCGGACGGTTCAAGTCGATCGCTTTCTGCATGTTGTCGAACATCGTGTGATAGATGATTTTTCCCATCGACGAGGTTTCAGCATCGCGCAGCTGTTTTAATTTATCCACGACGTCGTCGGGCATCCGGGTGGAAATCATTGCCGTAAACCCGGCGACAATTTCCGTCAGCGTATTTATCGCTTTTTGTTTATTTTCATTGCTCATCATGACAACTCCAGTGCTTTTATTTGTCTGGAAAGACATTCTGGGAAACAAACTACCACTAAAAATAGGGTTTTATATTTTTTGCCACTGTGTATATGTAATTAACAGTTCGTGAATCATGATGTGAAAAATCAGCGAAAATTGAGCAAGGGCAGGGAATAGCGGCAGTAAGGGAATTACACTGCCGGTATTATCTTCATGGGTGCCCGAATATGCTGAACACATACCCTTTAGCGAAAGATCTGCAGGTGCTGGTTGAAATTGTTCATACGGGAAGCTTCAGCGCGGCGGCGGCGGCGCTCGGACAAACCCCGGCGTTTGTGACCAAGCGGGTGCAGATCCTGGAATCCACTCTCGCCGCCACGCTGCTGAACCGTTCGGCACGCGGCGTGGCGCTGACCGAGAGTGGGCAAAAATGTTATGAACATGCGCTGGAGGTGTTGACCCGCTATCAGCTTCTGGTGGATGAGGTGACGCAAATTAAAACTCGTCCGGAAGGCATGATTCGTATCGGCTGTAGCTTTGGTTTCGGGCGTAGCCATATTGCCCCAGCTATTACCGAGCTGATGCGCAATTACCCTGAGTTACAGGTGCATTTTGAACTGTTCGATCGGCAAATTGATTTGGTGCAGGATAATATCGATCTCGATATTCGTATTAACGATGTGATTCCAGACTATTATATTGCGCACTTGTTAACAAAGAATAAAAGAATATTGTGCGCCGCGCCGTCTTATCTCGAAAAACATTCAGAACCGACAACTCTCCAGGAATTAAGCCGTCACGATTGCCTGATCACGAAAGAGCGCGATATGACGCACGGAATATGGGAGCTGGGAAACGGCGAGGAGAAAAAATCGGTCAAGGTGAGCGGGCATCTCTCGTCGAACAGCGGGGAAATTGTGCTGCAATGGGCGCTGGAGGGCAAGGGGATCATGCTGCGATCCGAGTGGGACGTGCAGCCGTTTCTGGCGAGCGGCAAACTGGTGCGGGTGCTGCCGGACTATGCGCAGAGCGCCAATATCTGGGCGGTGTATCAGGAGCCGCTATATCGCAGCGTGAAGCTTCGGGTCTGCGTGGAGTTTCTGGCGGCGTGGTGTCAGCAGCGGTTGGGCAGGCCGGATGAAGGTTATCGGGTGACGTGGTGAACCCGATAGCCTTCCGGCGAGGTGAAAACGCTATTGCGGATCTTTTTCGCGTTTTTTCTTCAGCTTCGTCCAGATCTTTGTCTCCTGACGACGCCACAGTCGCTGAATGTTGTCGTGATGGCGCAGCAGGATCAGGCACGACAGCATCGAAACCGGGAAGGTGAACTGAGGTTTAAACCACCAGACGTAGAACGGCGCGATCAGCGCGCTGACGATGGCGCCCAGCGACGAATAACCGCTCAGCAGCACCGTGAGCAACCAGGTGCCCGCCATCACGCCGGTTAAATCCCAGCCGATAGGGGCAATAGCGCCGAATGCCGTCGCCACGCCTTTCCCGCCTTTAAACCCAAAGAAGACCGGCCAGATATGGCCCAGACAGGCGGCAATGGCGATCAGGCCCAGCCAGAAGGGGGTTACGCCCAACGCGTATGCGCCCCAGACGGGCAACATCCCTTTCAGGACGTCGAAAATCAGCACCGCTGCGGCTGCTCCCTTGCCACCGATTCGTAACACATTGGTCGCGCCAGGATTGCCGGATCCGCTGCTACGCGGGTCGGGCAAGCCAGCAATGCGGCAGACCAGAATGGCACTGGAAATGGAGCCGCAGAGGTACGCGATGAGGATCATTCCAGGCGCGATTGCACTCATAAGCTGTTCCGTTTTGAAAATGTCGTGTAAAACGCTACTTCTGTGGATAATACGCATATTTCGCCGGAAGTGGTATCCGGGTTAGCCAAAAAGCGGGCAGGTCGTGATGGATATTGTATTTATAGAGCAACTTTCGGTAATCACCACCATTGGTGTTTACGACTGGGAACAGACCATCGAGCAAAAGCTGGTGTTCGATATCGAAATGGCGTGGGATAACCGGAAAGCGGCAAAAAGCGACGATGTCGCCGACTGTCTGAGCTATGCGGATATCGCCGAAACCGTGATCGCGCACGTTGAAGGCAGGCGCTTTGCGCTGGTGGAACGCGTCGCGGAAGAGGTCGCGGATCTCCTGCTGGGACGCTTCCATTCACCGTGGGTGCGAATCAAGCTCAGTAAGCCCGGCGCGGTCGCGCGCGCGGCGAACGTGGGCGTGATTGTCGAGCGTAGCCATAATCTGAAAGGAAAATAATTAACTTCATCATTGTTAAACCAAACGGATATAAAAGAGTCTTACAGCGGGAACTTTTTTTTGCGGTAGTTTTTCTATTTAGGGGTTTATTGATGAGCGATATGCACTCGCTGCTGATAGCGGCAATTTTGGGTGTGGTCGAAGGATTGACGGAGTTTTTGCCGGTTTCCAGTACGGGCCATATGATTATCGTTGGCCATCTGCTGGGGTTTGAGGGTGATACGGCAAAGACCTTTGAAGTGGTGATCCAGCTTGGGTCGATTCTGGCGGTGGTCGTGATGTTCTGGCGGCGGTTGTTCGGCCTGATCGGGATTCATTTTGGCCGACCATTGCAGCGCGAAGGGGAAAGTAAAGGGCGGTTAACGCTCATTCACATTCTGCTTGGGATGATCCCCGCCGTGGTGCTCGGGTTGGTGTTTCACGATACGATAAAATCACTGTTTAACCCCATTAACGTGATGTATGCGCTGGTGGTGGGCGGTTTACTGTTGATTGCCGCCGAATGCCTGAAGCCGAAAGAACCGCGCGCGCCGGGGCTGGACGATATGACTTACCGACAGGCGTTTATGATTGGCTGCTTCCAGTGTCTGGCGCTGTGGCCGGGCTTTTCCCGTTCCGGCGCGACCATTTCCGGCGGGATGCTGATGGGCGTGAGCCGTTATGCGGCGTCGGAGTTCTCGTTCCTGCTGGCGGTGCCGATGATGATGGGCGCAACGGTGCTGGACCTCTACAAAAGCTGGTCGTTCCTGACCGCCGCCGATATTCCGATGTTTGCCGTCGGTTTCGTGACGGCGTTTGTGGTTGCGCTGATCGCCATTAAAACCTTCCTGCAACTGATCAAACGAATCTCGTTCATTCCGTTTGCGATTTATCGCTTTATCGTTGCAGCCGCGGTTTACGTGGTGTTCTTCTGATTATTCACCGTGCCGGATGGCGGCTATGCCTTATCCGGCCAACCACGCACGTCTGTCCACAGGCCGGTCAGCGGTAGCGCTGCCGGTACGGGCCGTTTAGCTGGCGGGTTTCGGGCAGCGCGTCTCTTTCCAACTGGCGACCGCCGCAATTCGCCGCTTCGTCAACTCTTCGCGGATCTCTGCGCCTTTAAATCCGGCCTCCACAACCTCTTTTGTCGGTACCGACTGCGCCACCTGCCATGCTTCGCGCAGCAGACGACCCTGCGGATAATCCGCCGCTTCAAAGCCAGTACGCCCGCGTACGTCAGCCTCGCTGGTGAGGGCTATCTGCTCCACGCGCTGCGGTTTACGCCAGGCGTCGATCGCGTCGAACAGCTTTACAATGGTCTTAGGCTGCAGTATCGGAAAGGTATGAATGAGATCGTGAAACTCCGCCACCAGCTTTGCCAGATCGCGGATTTCGTTCGGTACCCGCAGACGCTGACACAACTGCGCCACCAGCTTTACGCCCGCCGGACCATGACCGTGATGACGCGGCCAAAGCGCTGGCGGAGTCAACCCTTTTCCCAGGTCATGGCACAGGGTGGCGAAACGGATATCCACCTCCGGGCTGAGCATCGCCGCCATCGACAGCGTCATGAGCGTGTGAACGCCGGTATCGATTTCCGGATGCCATTTCGCTGGCGCGGGAACGCCAAACAGCGCATCCACCTCCGGGAACAGCACGCGCAGCGCGCCACAGTCGCGCAGGACCTGAAAATAGACCTGCGGGTTACGGGTGGTTAACGCGTTTTCGGTCTCTTTCCACACGCGCTCAGGCGTCAGGTGCTCCAGCTCTCCGGCGTGGGTCATGTCGCGCATTAGCGCCATGGTTTCGTCGGCAATGCGAAAGCTGAGATGCGCATAGCGGGCGGCAAAGCGCGCCACGCGAAGGACGCGGAGCGGATCTTCACTGAAAGCCGGCGAGACGTGGCGCAACAGGCGGTTTTTCAGATCGGCGCGTCCGTGATACGGATCGACGATAGCGCCGTCATCATCCTGCGCCAGGGCGTTAATGGTCAGGTCGCGGCGCTGTAAGTCATCTTCCAGCGTGACGTCCGGCGCCGCGTAGCAGGTGAATCCGGTATAACCGGAACCGGATTTACGTTCGGTGCGCGCAAGGGCGTACTCTTCGTGTGTTTGAGGATGGAGAAAAACAGGAAAATCGCGGCCTACCTGCTGGTAGCCCGCGTCGAGCATTTGCTGTGGTGTGGCGCCTACCACCACCCAATCTTTATCTTTGACCGGTAGCCCTAACAACGTATCCCTAACCGCACCACCGACCAGATAAATCTTCACGCCACACCACCTCTCCTGAGAAATACACTTTCTTAATGATATGACAGTGTGGCGGAGAAGGCGATTTAGTTCATCCAGCGGTCTTTGCGTTTGCGGCTTGGGATCATATGCGGCAGCACCAGACCGAGCAGCAGGCCGAGACCGAGCACGCCGCCGCCATACATAAACCATTGCATGATGATGGTACGCTGCTTGTCATCAAGCTGCAGATTTGCGGCGCTGACCTTCTTCTGCGCCACAATCAGCTCGTTTTTCAGCTTCTGGTTTTCTTCTTTCAGGCCGTTGATCACGCTGTCGCTCTGCGCGACCTTTTGCTGCATGTCGGCTGTCCGCTGATTCCAGGTGGTGTCAATGTTGGTCAGCTTATCGGTCAGGGTTTTGACCTGATTTTCCAGATCCGGTACGCGGGTGCGCAGGCTGGGCGAGGTGTTCAGCTCTTTCAGCGGGATCCAGGCAGTGCGACCGGTGCTGTCTTTGACCTGGCCGTAATTATTGTCGGTCTGTAACAAGGTGACCTGTTCGCCGGCGTTCATGGTGCCGACGAGGCGATAGTTATCTCCCGGACCGCTGCGGACCCAGGTGCTTAGTTCATCAGAGACATAGCGCGTTTCTTCTGCGTGGGAGACGGCAGTGGCGCTAAGTGCAAGTAAAGTTAGTCCAATCAGGCGTAATTTTGGCATCAGGCTGTCGTTATTGTCATAGAAAGTGGAACGATAGTAGTGGGATCAGTGTCTCTACGCAAAGCATTCGACATCAATCGGAATCATCTGTGTCAGCTTCGCCACTACGTCAAACTTTTACGCCCGTCAAATTGCTCGTTGCATGGCAATTTGGCGCAAAATACTATCTACTGACACTCAGTAACGCACGAAGTTCGCAGTCGATCCCTTCAACTGTGACATAACCCTAAGTACAAGGCCATGGCTCAGGAAATCGAATTAAAATTTATCGTTAATCACGATGCGGTTGACGCACTGCGCGACCATCTGAATACGCTTGGCGGCGAACATCACGCGCCCAGCAAGCTGCTGAACATTTACTACGAGACGGCGGATAACTGGCTACGCAGCCACGATATGGGGTTACGCATTCGCGGCGAGAATGGCCGCTATGAAATGACCCTGAAAATCGCCGGGCGGGTGGTCGGCGGTTTGCATCAGCGTCCGGAATATAATATTCCGCTTAGCGAACCTACGCTCGATTTAGCGCAACTTCCGCAGACAGTGTGGCCGAACGGCGAGCTGCCTGCCGATCTCGCTTCCCGCGTGCAGCCATTGTTCAGTACCGATTTTGATCGCGAGAAATGGCTGCTGGAAATTGACGGCAGCCAGATTGAAATTGCGCTCGATCTCGGAGAGGTTAAGGCCGGCGAATTTACCGAACCTCTTTGCGAGCTGGAGCTTGAACTGCTGAGCGGCGACACCCGGGCGGTGCTGAAGCTGGCTAATCAACTGGTGAGCCAGGCGGGACTGCGTCAGGGCAGCCTGAGTAAGGCGGCGCGAGGTTATCACCTGGCCCAGGGAAACGCCCGGCGCGAGATCAAACCGACCACAGTACTGACCTTGCCCGCAAAAGCCAGCGTTGAGCAGGGGCTGGAAGCGGCGATGGAGCTGGCCTTAGCGCAGTGGCAGTACCACGAGGAACTGTGGCTGCGCGGCGTGGAGTCGGCGAAAGCGGAGGTGTCTGCGGCGATGGGGCTGGTGCGCCATACGCTTACCCTGTTCGGTGGTATCGTTCCGCGTAAAGCGAGCACTCACTTACGAGATTTGTTAACCCAGTCTGAGGCTACCCTGGCCTCGGCGGTCTCTGCCGTGACGGCGGTGTATACCCCGCAAACCGCAATGGCAAAACTGGCGCTGACGGAGTGGCTGGTCACCAAAGCCTGGCAGCCGTTTCTGGATGCTAAAGCACAGGCCAAAATGGCCGATTCCTTTAAGCGTTTCGCGGATATCCATCTTTCACGTACCGCCGCTGAACTGAAAAGCGTGTTTGCTCAGCCGTTAGGCGACCAGTATCAGGATCAACTGCCGCGCTTACGTCGTGATATCGATACTGTGCTACTGCTGGCCGGGTATTACGATGCTGTAGTGGCGCAGGCGTGGCTGGAAAACTGGCAGGGGCTGCATCACGCCATCGCCACCCGACAGCGTATTGAAATTGAACATTTCCGCAATGAAGCGATAAACCAGGCGCCGTTCTGGTTGCACAGCGGAAAACGGTAAACCGCGTCATTCCCGAACGCAGAAGTGAATGCCTGTTGGCGCTGCGTCGTTGTAGGCCGGCTCTGGCGAACGCCGCCATCCGGCAACGTTACAAGGAACTCTTTCATGAAGCCGCTTTCTTCACCGTTACAGCAGTACTGGCAAACCGTTGCTGAACAATTGCCTGACGCTACGCTTAGCGTACAAGCGAAGTCAGTGCTCACATTCAGCGACTTTGTGCGGGACAGCGTTATTGCCCATCCCCACTGGCTGAGCGGGCTGGAAAATGCGCCGCCGCAGGCGGACGAATGGCAGCGCTACGGCGAATGGCTACACACGGCGCTGGCTGAGGTGAATGACGAAGCGGCGCTAATGCGGGAGCTGCGCCTGTTTCGTCGTCGTATTATGGTGCGGATAGCCTGGGCCCAGGCGCTCTCGCTGATTGAAGATACTGCGGTTTTACAGCAGCTCAGCCAGCTGGCGGAGACGTTGATTGTCAGCGCGCGCGACTGGCTGTATGACGCCTGCTGCCGTGAGTGGGGGACGCCGTGTAACCCGGAGGGCATCCCACAGCCGCTGCTGATCTTAGGCATGGGCAAACTGGGCGGCGGCGAGCTGAATTTTTCCTCGGATATCGATCTCATTTTCGCCTGGCCGGAACACGGCGCCACCCGGGGTGGGCGTCGCGAGCTGGATAACGCGCAGTTCTTCACCCGCATGGGCCAGCGGCTGATCAAAGTGCTCGATCAGCCCACGCAGGACGGCTTCGTTTATCGGGTGGATATGCGCCTGCGACCGTTTGGCGACAGCGGTCCGCTGGTACTGAGCTTTGTCGCGCTGGAGGATTATTATCAGGAGCAGGGGCGTGACTGGGAACGCTACGCGATGGTGAAGGCGCGTATCATGGGCGAGACAGAGGGCCGCTACGTTGACGAACTGCGCGCCATGTTGCGTCCGTTCGTGTTCCGTCGCTACATTGATTTCAGCGTGATTCAGTCACTGCGCAACATGAAAGGCATGATTGCCCGGGAAGTGCGTCGTCGCGGGCTGAAAGACAACATCAAACTCGGCGCGGGCGGTATTCGTGAAATTGAATTTATCGTTCAGGTTTTCCAGCTTATTCGCGGCGGGCGCGAACCGTCGTTGCAGTCCCGCGCTTTGCTTCCCACTTTACAGGCCATCGCCGCGCTGCATTTGTTGCCGGATAACGATGCGAGCCAGTTGCGCTCGGCTTATCTGTTCCTCCGCCGTCTGGAAAACCTGCTGCAAAGCATTAACGACGAACAGACCCAAACGTTACCGGGCGATGAACTGAACCGCGCGCGTCTGGCGTGGGGGATGAATGCGGATGACTGGCAGCAACTGACCGACATCCTGGACACGCATATGGCCAATGTCCGTCGCGTCTTTAATGAACTGATTGGCGATGATGAAAGCGAAACGCAGGAAGATACGCTTTCGGAGCAATGGCGCGAGCTCTGGCAGGACGCGCTACAGGAAGACGACACGCCGCCGGTCCTGGCTCACCTGACCGACGAAGACCGGACCCGGGTACTGGCACTGATTACCGACTTCCGTAAAGAGCTTGATAAACGCACCATTGGGCCGCGTGGGCGACAGGTGCTTGATCATCTGATGCCGCATCTGCTGAGCGATGTCTGCGTCCGTCAGGATGCCTCCGTCCCGCTGTCACGCATCACGCCGCTGCTGGTGGGGATCGTCACGCGCACGACTTATCTCGAGCTGCTGAGCGAATTCCCCGGCGCGCTGAAGCATCTCATTTCGCTATGCGCCGCCTCGCCGATGGTCGCCAGCCAGCTTGCCCGTTACCCGCTGTTGCTCGACGAATTGCTTGACCCGAACACGCTCTATCAGCCCACCGCGACCGACGCCTACCGTGATGAACTGCGGCAGTATCTGCTGCGCGTGCCGGAAGATGACGAAGAACAGCAACTGGAGGCGCTGCGCCAGTTTAAGCAGACGCAGCTGCTGCGTATTGCCGCCGCGGATATCGCCGGAACACTGCCGGTGATGAAGGTCAGCGATCACCTGACCTGGCTTGCGGAAGCGATGATAGACGCCGTGGTGCAGCAGGCGTGGCTACAGATGGTGGCGCGCTACGGACAGCCGGGACATCTGGCGGATCGTGAAGGGCGCGGTTTCGCGGTGGTAGGCTACGGTAAACTGGGCGGCTGGGAACTGGGCTACAGTTCCGATCTCGATCTCATCTTCCTGCACGACTGTCCGGTTGACGTAATGACCGACGGCGATCGCGAAATCGACGGACGACAGTTTTATCTGCGCCTGGCGCAGCGCATTATGCACCTGTTCAGCACGCGGACGTCTTCCGGCATTTTGTATGAAGTGGACGCGCGTTTGCGCCCGTCCGGCGCGGCGGGGATGCTGGTGACCTCCGCCGAGGCTTTCGCGGATTACCAGAAAAACGAGGCCTGGACCTGGGAACATCAGGCGCTGGTCCGCGCCCGCGTGGTCTACGGCGACCCGCAGCTCACCGCACAGTTTGACGCGGTACGCCGCGAGATCGTGACCCTGCCGCGCGACGGCGCCACGTTGCAAACCGAAGTGCGCGAAATGCGCGAAAAAATGCGTGCTCATCTGGGCAATAAACATCGCGATCGTTTTGACATCAAAGCAGATGAAGGCGGGATCACCGACATCGAATTTATTACGCAGTATCTGGTGCTGCGCTATGCACACGACAAACCGAAGCTGACGCGCTGGTCGGATAACGTGCGGATACTGGAGCTGCTAGCGCAGAACGACATTATGGATGAGCAGGAGGCGATGGCGCTGACCCGCGCCTATACCACGCTGCGCGATGAGCTGCATCACCTGGCCTTACAGGAACTGCCGGGCCATGTGGCGCAAACCTGCTTTGAAGCCGAACGCGCGCTGGTGCGGGCAAGCTGGCGGAAGTGGCTGGTCGCCGTTTGAAGTGTGCTATTATCGCGCGCAAATTTTGAATCTCTCAGGAGACAGGAATGAAAGTAACGCTGCCAGAGTTTGAACGTGCAGGAGTTTTGGTTGTTGGCGATGTCATGCTGGATCGCTACTGGTATGGGCCAACCAGCCGTATTTCGCCGGAAGCGCCGGTGCCTGTGGTCAAAGTGGATACCATCGAAGAGCGTCCGGGCGGTGCGGCGAACGTGGCGATGAATATTGCCTCTCTGGGGGCAAACTCCCGTCTGGTCGGGTTAACCGGTATAGACGATGCGGCGCGTGCGCTGAGCAAAACGCTGGCCGATGTGAATGTGAAATGCGACTTTGTTTCTGTACCGACCCATCCGACTATCACCAAACTGCGCGTGCTTTCGCGTAACCAGCAGCTGATTCGGCTGGATTTTGAAGAAGGCTTCGAGGGCGTCGATCCGCAACCGCTTCACGAGCGTATTAACCAGGCGCTGAGTTCCATTGGCGCGTTGGTGCTCTCCGACTACGCCAAAGGCGCGCTGGCCAGCGTTCAGCAGATGATTGCGCTGGCGCGTAAAGCGGGCGTTCCGGTACTGATCGACCCGAAAGGCACCGATTTTGAGCGCTACCGCGGCGCGACCCTGCTGACGCCGAACCTCTCTGAGTTCGAAGCGGTGGCCGGGAAATGTAAAAGCGAAGAAGACATTGTTGAGCGCGGCATGAAGCTGATCGCCGATTTTGAACTGTCCGCGCTGCTGGTGACCCGCTCCGAGCAGGGGATGACGCTGCTGCAGCCAGGCAAAGCGCCGCTGCATATGCCGACCCAGGCGCAGGAAGTGTATGACGTGACCGGCGCTGGCGACACCGTGATTGGCGTACTGGCTGCTACGCTTGCCGCAGGCAACAGTCTGGAAGAAGCCTGTTTCTTTGCCAACGCGGCGGCAGGCGTCGTGGTCGGTAAGCTGGGGACGTCTACCGTTTCGCCGATCGAACTGGAAAACGCGGTGCGTGGCCGTGCGGAAACGGGCTTTGGCGTGATGACCGAAGACGAACTGAAGGTCGCCGTCGCCGCCGCGCGTAAACGTGGTGAAAAAGTGGTGATGACCAATGGCGTGTTCGATATTCTGCACGCAGGGCATGTGTCGTATCTCGCGAATGCGCGCAAACTGGGCGATCGCCTGATTGTCGCGGTGAACAGCGATGCGTCAACCAAACGCCTGAAAGGCGAAACGCGGCCGGTGAACCCGCTTGAGCAGCGCATGATCGTACTCGGCGCGCTGGAAGCGGTGGACTGGGTGGTGTCGTTTGAAGAAGACACGCCGCAGCGCCTGATTGCGGGGATCTTGCCGGATCTGCTGGTGAAGGGCGGCGACTATAAGCCAGAAGAGATCGCAGGCAGCGAAGAAGTGTGGGCCAACGGCGGCGAAGTGTTGGTACTGAACTTCGAAGACGGTTGCTCAACCACCAATATCATTAAAAAAATCCAGAAAGAGAGCGATAACTAAAAGCGCTGCCCTGCGCCGGATAAACGCCACGCTGGCGGGTAACTTGCCAAAGTGTGATATCCGGCATCTTAATTGCGCACATTATGTACAAACCCGTCACCGGGACGGGTAAATACTGAAATCAGAAAAAGCATATGGCCTTAGCAGAGTTTCACAAACTGGAGGGTATGCTGATGAACAACACGGTTTATTCGTTGAACAATTTTGATTTCCTGGCGCGCAGTTTTGCCAGAATGCAGGCTGAAGGTCGCCCGGTGGATATCCAGGCCGTGACAGGCAATATGGATGAGGAGCACCGCAGTTGGTTTTGCAAACGCTATGCACACTACTGTCAGCAGGCGATGCAAGCGAGAAAATTAGAAGTGGAACACTAAACGACTCAACGGGCCTTGCGGCCCGTTGCTGTTTTTACTCCTGCGGTTCTACCGGCGGGATGGCAGGCGCGGGTTTGACTTCGTCGCTGATACCGCTCTGACGCGCTTCCAGCTCGCTCAACCGCTGTTCCAGCAGCGCCAGCTTTTCACGGGTACGCAACAGCACCTGCGTCTGCACGTCAAACTCTTCGCGGCTCACCAGATCGAGACGCGTCAACTGAGACTGCAGCGTCTGACGGATCTTTTTCTCGACATCTTCCCCGAACTCCCGGATCCCTTTCGGCATCGACTCGTGAACCTGGCGAGCGATCTGCTCAATTTTTTTCGGGTCAATCATAGTGGTTTCCCTGAACTGGTAAGTGTTAAAGCACATTGTAGTGCGATATGCGCAAGGCATAAACCAGAATTGTGTGAAGCTTATGCGGGTAAAGGCGTTGATGAAGGTAATCAATAGCGTTATAGTTATTCCGCTTATTCTCAGGGCGGGGCGAAATTCCCCACCGGCGGTAAATCAGCGATGTTCATCACTTTTCGTGTTGCAGTTCATCCTGCAGCGGCGTGAAAGTTGAAGGACCGGCTGAAAGCCCGCGAGCGCTTCAGATGTGAATCTGAAGGTCAGCAGATCCGGTGTAATTCCGGGGCCGACGGTTAAAGTCCGGATGGGAGAGAGTAACGATCCAGTCGGGCACGGACCCGCTCACGTTATTTTTTTGCCGCTTGTCGGTACTCCTAAGACTGCCCTGATTCTGGTAACCATAATTTTAGTGAGGTTTTTTTTACCATGAATCAGACGCTACTTTCCTCTTTTGGTACGCCTTTCGAACGTGTTGAACATGCGCTGACTGCGCTGCGCGAAGGCCGCGGTGTGATGGTGCTTGACGATGAAGATCGCGAAAACGAAGGCGATATGATTTTCCCGGCAGAAACCATGACCGTTGAACAAATGGCGCTGACCATTCGTCACGGCAGCGGTATTGTTTGCCTGTGCATCACCGAAGATCGCCGCAAGCAGCTCGATCTGCCGATGATGGTGGAAAATAACACCAGCGCTTACGGCACCGGTTTTACCGTGACCATTGAAGCCGCTGAAGGCGTGACCACCGGCGTTTCCGCCGCTGACCGCGTCACCACCGTGCGCGCGGCGATTGCCGATGGCGCGAAGCCTTCCGATCTGAATCGTCCGGGACACGTCTTCCCGCTGCGTGCTCAGCCTGGCGGCGTGTTGACCCGTGGCGGCCACACTGAAGCGACCATCGATTTGGTGACGCTGGCTGGTTTCAAACCTGCGGGCGTGCTGTGTGAACTGACCAATGATGATGGCAGCATGGCGCGCGCGCCGGAGTGCATCGACTTTGCCACTAAACACAATATGGCGGTAGTGACGATCGAAGACCTGGTGGCATACCGTCAGGCCCACGAACGTAAAGCCAGCTAATACCTCCTTGCCGGATAGTGGTTAAAGCACCTTATCCGGCAAATTTCCCTTATTTGCCCTTCTTATAGGTTAATAAACACCCAACCTTTTTCTCTATGATCGAAATCATCATTTCGATTTCATACTGTGCCAGTATATAAATATACCTAAAAATAGGTATGTTAATTTTAACGCTAAATATCTGTTAATGTTAAATTTAAAGGGAAAAGGATGTTTATTGCCTGGTATTGGATTGTGCTAATTGTACTGGTCGTGGTGGGCTATTTCTGCCATATGAAGCGTTACTGCAAAGCGTTTCGCCAGGACAGAGATGCGCTGCTGGAAATTCGTAATACATTGCTGCGTCGGGACGAACAAACGCGTGTTCTGACTAAAGAGCAGGAATAGTCGCTTCCTGCTCTTTCTTCGTTATCCCAGCCCCATCGTCTGAAGGACGACGAGGCTTAGCCCCATCACTGACATGCCGCAAAGAACGCCGTAACTGGGGTTGTTATTTGGATCGATCTCTTTTGCCAGCGGCATCAGCTCATCGACCGACAGCGCCACCATAATGCCCGCCACCGCAGCCATAATGGCGGCCATGACCACAGGCGAAACCAGGCTGCCGAGAATCAGCCATGCCAGGACGCCGCCCAGAATTTCGGCCATGCCGGAAATGCCTGCCCAGAAGACGGCCGTTCGCTTCGAGCCTGTCGCGGCGTATACCGGACCGGCTACCGCCAGCCCTTCAGGAATGTTGTGCAAGGCAACGGCCAGCGCCACGCCAAATCCAAGTTCGAGGTTACTGCTGGCGGTAACGTAAGTGGCGATGCCCTCCGGAAAGTTGTGCAAACTGATACCGAGCGTCAGCAGGAGAGCGGTGCGCTTAATCGAACCTGGAAGCGGCTGCGTTGTTTTTTGTACCAGATCCTGGGGATGAGCGTGTGGTAGCAGACGGTCGAGGCCAAAATAGCCCAGCAGGCCGATAATAAACATTCCGTAGCCGAGAAGCGGCGACATGCCTTCCGCGGCCAGTGCCGCAGGCAGCATCTCCATTAAAGAGATGAGCAGCATGATCCCGGCGGCAAATCCGAGTGAAAACGCCAGCAGACGGTTCGAGGGTTTCTGGCCCAGGACGCCTAAAAACGCGCCGATAAACGTGGCGGCGCCCGCCAGTAAGGTCAGAAGTAAAGGTACTGACATCAATAACTCCTTAAAAATTCACCTGACCTTCAAAATAACTGATGATCATCATCATGGTTATCTGAGTTCTTCATATATCGAAAGAGCGTATGGTAAGACTCATAAAATGACTCCCTGAGTAAGGATATCATCATGTCTTCAATTCGTATGCCAGCTTTGTTTTTGGGGCACGGCAGCCCCATGAACGTGCTGGAAGATAATCTGTATACCCGCGCCTGGCAGCAACTGGGGGAGCGTCTGCCGCGTCCGAAAGCGATTGTGGTGGTGTCCGCTCACTGGTACACGCGCGGTACTGGCGTGACCGCAATGGACGCGCCAAAGACGATTCATGATTTTGGCGGTTTTCCGCAGGCGCTGTACGACACGCATTATCCGGCTCCCGGTTCGCCGGAACTGGCACAGCGGCTGGTGGAGCTTCTGGCGCCGGTGCCGGTTACGCTCGATAAAGAGGCCTGGGGTTTTGACCATGGTTCGTGGGGCGTGTTGATCAAAATGTATCCGAATGCCGATATTCCCATGGTGCAGTTGAGCGTCGACAGCACCAAACCGGCGGCCTGGCATTTTGAGATTGGACGTAAGCTGGCGGCGCTGCGTGACGAAGGAATTATGCTGCTAGCCAGCGGTAATGTGGTGCATAACTTGCGCACTGTCCGCTGGCACGGTGACGACGCGCCTTATCCGTGGGCGACCTCGTTCAATGATTTTGTTAAAGCGAATCTGACCTGGCAGGGACCGACAGAACGGCATCCGCTGGTCAACTATCTCGACCACGAAGGCGGTCCGCTGTCGAATCCAACCCCGGATCACTTCCTGCCGTTACTGTATGTATTGGGCGCATGGGATGGTAAAGAGCCAGTGACCCTACCCGTAGAGGGGATCGAAATGGGCAGTCTGAGTATGCTGTCGGTACAGGTGGGTCAGGCCGGATAAGGCGCTTTGCGCACTCATCCGGCACCCTTAATCATTCAACAAAGATATGCGGGTAGAAGCGGGACAGATCCTGAGTGATCAGCGCGCGGTCTTCACGTATGCCGATCCCGGCAGGCTGATCGTTGATCAACCAACTACCGATCAGCATATAGCTGTCGCCAAACTTCGGCAGCGGATGGAACTGCTGCACGATCATGCCTTCTTCGCCGTAAGGGCCTTCCACCGCTTCGATCGTTTTACCGTTCTCTATGATGGAGACGTTAGCGCCTTCACGCGAGAAGATCGGCTTCACGACAAATTTTTCCATTTGCGGATGATCGTCCTCTGCGAAGTACGCAGGCAGCAGATTCGGATGGTCAGGAAACATTTCCCACAGCAGCGGCAGCAGCGCCTTGTTGGAAATAATGCTCTTCCAGGCCGGTTCCAGCCAGCGAACGCCTGCATCTTCCAGCTTGGTAGAGAACATCTCACGCAGCATAAATTCCCACGGATACAGCTTGAACAGGTTGGCGATCACCTGATCCTGCAGGTCCGTAAACTGGCCTTTCTCGCCCAGCCCGATATCTTCGATGTAGAGGAATTCGGTGGCGATTTCCGCTTCTGCGGCGCAGTCCTGCAGATACTGAATGGTTCCGCGATCCTCAACGGTGTCCCGGCAACAGGTGAGATGCAGAAGCTGAAAACCGTACTGCTCGCGCAGCTCGGCGAAACGCGCGATAAGTTTTTCCTGGAGGCTGTTAAACTGGTCGCTACCTTGCGGCAGGTTACCCGCGTTGAGCTGATCTTCAAGCCAGATCCACTGGAAAAATGCGGCTTCATACAGCGAAGTCGGCGTATCGGCGTTGTTTTCCAGCAGCTTAGGTTCGCCGGTGCCGTCCCACGCCAGATCGAGACGTGAATAGAGCGAGGGCTGGCTCGTTTGCCAGGACTGACGAACGAAGCCCCAGGTATGCTTGGGAATGCGGAATTTGGTCATCAGCGCGTCGCTGGCGATCACTTTTTCGACCACCTTCAGGCACATCTGGTGCAGTTCGGCAGTCACCTCTTCCAGCTTTTCAACCTGCGCCAGCGTCAGCTTGTAGTATGCCTCTTCACACCAGTACGGTTCACCGTACATGGTGTGAAAATTGAACCCATATTCGTTGGCTTTATCGCGCCAGTCCGGGCGCTCAGTGATACTGACTCTTTCCATGCGGATCAGCCACCCATTGAACGCGTGGAGGTGCCGCTGGCGCTACGCTGCATGGTGTTCTGTTTGGCGACAGATTCACCAAAGCCGCCGCGCGTGACGGTCGAAGTGGTGGCAGGCTTCGGCGCCATGGCGGTTTTCGGCACCGTCATGCTGCGACCTGGCGTGGCGGCGCCATAGTTTTTGCCGCTTGCGTCGGTATATTTACCGTATGCCGGGCTGGCCGGGTTTTTCGAGCTGAACAGCGGCTGTTGCGCGAAACCTGCGCCGCCGCCCATCATCCGACCCATCATGTAACCCGCCATTAACGGCATCCAGAAGCTGCCGCTGGACTGCTGCGCTTGCGCCTGTCCTTCAGGGGCCATACCGGCCTGGGCTGGCGCCTGCTGGCACTGGCCTTCGCCAAATTCGGCCACGCAGTCTTCGCGGGACGCGTATTTCGGCGCGGTACGTTCGGCTTCTTTCAGCGCGTTGTTGTAGGTTGCAGTACACTCCGCGCTTTTACCCGGATTGGCTGCCGAGCAGTCATCCGCATTCTGATACAGCGATACGGTTTCGTCGCTCTTTTCACATCCCGCCAGCATAAACACAGCGGTAACGGCTAACGCCACAGGCGTCAGGTGACGCGCGCTCCAGCTTTTGCGGAACGCAGCGTGTTTGATGGATTTTGTCCGTTTCATTGTCGTCTTCCAGGACCCAGTGGTAATTACTGCTCAGGATAGAGGATGAGTGGTTGAAAATGAAGCGAGAAGGGGCAGGAATGCGGCTGAATCGTGGGATCTTTACGTTGTCTTACGTTCAGCAGCGATTTTGTGCCGATCGGCGGTTGCGCCTTATCGGGCCTACGTAGCGGTAGGCCCGATAAGCGAAAGGCCCTCTTAATTGCGGAACGGGTTACTGCCGGAGGTCGTCCGGGCTGACGCCGGCTGTACGGCAGTGGCGTTTCCGTTAAAGTTATCCACGGCGGCGTCCTGCTGCGGAGTTTCCGGCGCTACGCTGTCCGGGCTGGTCGGAATCGGTTTGCCCAACGTGTTGTTCAGCGCCACCAGATCCTGCTCGTTCAGCGTACCCAGTGCGGATTTGATATTGAGCTGGTTGATCAGGTAGTTATAACGCGCATTCGCCAATTGCTGCTTGGCGTTATACAGCGTGGTGGTCGCATCCAGCACGTCAACAATCGTACGTGTACCCACAGAGTAACCTGCTTCCATCGCGTCTAATGAGCTTTGCGCAGTAACAACCGCCTGTTTGTAGGCGTTAATACTGCTGATGGAAGCATTAATGTTATTGAAAGACGAACGTACGGTCTGTACCACGCTGCGGTGCGCGCTTTCCAGCTGTTCGCTCGCGCCGACAAAGTTGTACTGCGCCTGTTTCACCTGCGAGTTCACCATACCGCCCTGGTAGATCGGCAGAGAGAAGCTCAGGCCCACTTTGTTTTGGCCCATCTCACTGTCGTCATATTGCGAACCGGCAGCGCCACGGGTTTTGGAACCGCTGTATGAGGTGTCGGAAACGCCGGTCGAGGCGGTTAAATCCAGTGTCGGCAGATGGCCGTCCTGCGCCTGGCGAATTTGCTCGCGCGCCAGATCCTGGCTCAGACGCGCCTGCAACAGCGTCAGGTTACGGTTTTCCGCTTCTTTCAGCAGGGCGTTTACCGGCTGCGGCTTGTCGGTTTTAAAGCTGTCGACGTTCAGCGACGCCAGCTCCGGGTAGTAGTTGCCGGTAACCTGACGCAGTTCTTCGACAGCATTGTCGAGATCGTTACGCGCGGTCACTTCGTTCGCCAGTACGGTATCGTACTGTGAACGGGCGTTCTGCACGTCGGTAATGGCCACCAGACCCACGTTGAAACGTTGAGTGGTTTGATCCAACTGACGATAAATCGCCTGTTTCTGCGCCTGGGTGTAAGAGAGAACGTCAATGGCGTTCAACACTTTAAAGTAGGCACTGGCGGTGTTCAGGATCAGCGTTTGCTGGTCCGTCTGAAAGGTGACGTCCTGAATGCCCGCTGATTTTTCCTGCAGGGTCAGCGCGCGCCATTTCGACATATCGAAAAGGGTCTGCGTTAATTGCAGAGAAGCGCTGGTGGCGTTAGAGTTCACGCCGTTCGCGTCACGGTAGCCGTTGCTGTAGGTGTAATCGGCACCCAGACCCAGTTGAGGCAGTAAAGGACTACGTGCTTCGTTGATTTTTTCGAATGCAGCATCGCGATCGGCGGCGGATTTACGCAGTTCCGGGTTGCTCAGGCGTGCTTGCTGATAAACTTGCATCAGGTTCTCTGCCTGGCTCAGTGTGCTGAACCCCGACAGGCTCAGGCCGATAAGGATGGGGAGCAATTTCTTCATTTGCATTCCTTGTTGTGAAGCAGTATTTAGCGCTGATCAAATTTTAGAAAAATAATTGCCGATTCTAGCAGAATCCGCCACTGCAAAAAGTTGGCGTTATGTGCCATCAGGCGTTAATTTGCACCAATTTACCACAAGGTCGCTAAAACAGCAGTCAAACGCCCTTGAAATTCACATTTAAATCACTATTGGTACAGGACGGCACAATGCGTAAATCAGGCAACTCGCCCGTAACTTTCACCAAAAACGATGTAGAAATTATTGCACGAGAAACGCTATATCGCGGTTTTTTTTCGATGGATCTTTACCGCTTCCGCCACCGCTTGTTCAACGGTGAAATGAGCCAGGAGGTGCGGCGCGAAATTTTTGAGCGCGGTCACGCCGCAGTCTTGCTACCCTTTGACCCTGAGCGGGACGAAGTGGTGCTTGTCGAGCAGGTCCGAATTGCGGCCTATGACACCAGCGACACGCCGTGGTTACTGGAACTGGTGGCCGGCATGATTGAAGACGGCGAGACCGTCGACGACGTCGCGCGCCGTGAGGCGATGGAAGAAGCCGGCATCGTGGTGAAACGGACGAAACCGGTGCTCAGTTATCTGGCAAGTCCGGGGGGCACCAGCGAGCGCTCGTCAATTATGGTGGGTGAAGTGGACGCCACGACCGCGAACGGGATTCACGGTCTGGCTGATGAAAACGAAGATATTCGGGTTCATGTGGTAAGCCGGGAACAGGCTTATCAATGGGTTGAAGAGGGGAAAATTGATAACGCGGCTTCCGTCATTGCCCTGCAATGGTTGCAGTTGCACTATAAAGAGTTAATACACGAGTGGAAAAAATGAAGCGCTATACACCTGACTTTCCTGAAATGATGCGTCTGTGCGAAACCAATTTCTCACAGCTACGCCGCCTGCTGCCGCGCAATGACGCGCCTGGCGAAACAGTAAGCTATCAGGTGGGCAACGCACAATATCGGCTAACGGTTGTTGAATCGACCCGATACACTACGCTTGTTACGATCGAGCAGACGGCGCCGGCAATCACCTACTGGAGCCTGCCGTCGCTGACGGTCCGCCTCTATCATGACGCGATGGTGGCTGAAGTGTGTTCAAGTCAGCAGATCTTTCGCTTCAAAGCGCGGTATGATTATCCCAATAAAAAGTTGCACCAACGCGACGAAAAGCATCAAATTAATCAGTTTTTAGCCGACTGGCTGCGATACTGTTTAGCACATGGAGCGATGGCGATTCCGGTTTACTAGCGTCGTGAAACCTAAGGACACCATTTGGAAAGCCTGTTAAACCTTCCTCTGGCTGGTGAGGCCAGGGTCAGGATCTTACAAATTACCGATACTCACCTGTTTGCCGAAAAGCACGAAACGCTGTTAGGCGTGAACACCTGGGAAAGTTACCAGGCCGTGCTGAAAGCGATTCATGCCGAGGGGCAGGAATACGATCTGATCGTGGCGACAGGGGATTTAGCGCAGGATCAAAGCGCGGCGGCCTATCAGCATTTTGCTGAAGGCATAGCCAGCTTTCGCGCGCCTTGCGTCTGGTTGCCAGGCAACCATGACTTTCAGCCAGCCATGTACAGCGCGTTGCAGGAGGCGGGGATCTCGCCAGCCAAGCGCGTGATGATTGGCGAGCACTGGCAGATCCTGCTGCTCGACAGCCAGGTGTTTGGCGTACCCCACGGCGAACTGAGCGAATTCCAACTGGAGTGGCTTGAGCAAAAGCTGGCGGAAGCGCCGGAACGTCATACGTTGCTGCTTCTGCACCATCATCCGCTGCCTGCGGGCTGCAGCTGGCTGGATCAGCACAGTCTGCGCAACGCTGCGGAGCTGGACAGCGTGCTGGTGAACTTCCCGCGCGTGAAATATCTGCTTTGCGGACACATTCATCAGGAGCTGGATCTCGACTGGAATGGCCGCCGTCTGCTGGCGACGCCATCAACCTGCGTCCAGTTCAAACCGCACTGCGCTAACTTTACCCTCGACACGATTGGTCCTGGCTGGCGTACACTGGAGCTGTTTGCTGACGGTTCGCTACATACGGACGTCTGTCGTTTAGAGGGGACTGAGTTTCGCCCCGACACCGCGTCAGAAGGCTACTGATGTCTACGCTTCTTTATCTTCACGGCTTCAACAGTTCGCCTCGCTCGGCGAAAGCCTGTCTGCTCAAAGACTGGCTGTGCGCACAGCATCCTGACATTGAGATGATTGTGCCGCAACTGCCGCCATACCCGGCCGATGCCGCAGAAATGCTGGAGTCGATCGTGCTGGAGCACGGTGGGGAACCGCTGGGTGTCGTCGGGTCTTCTTTGGGCGGCTACTACGCGACCTGGCTGTCGCAATGCTTTATGCTGCCCGCTGTCGTGGTCAACCCGGCGGTGCGGCCTTTCGAACTGCTGACCGACTACCTCGGCCAGAACGAGAACCCCTACACGGGGCAGCAATATGTGCTAGAGTCTCGTCATATTTACGATCTTAAAGTCATGCAGATTGACCCGCTGGAAGCGCCAGACCTTATCTGGCTGCTGCAACAGACGGGGGATGAAGTGCTGGATTACCGCCAGGCAGTGGCGTACTACGCGTCCTGCCGCCAGACTGTAATCGAAGGTGGAAACCACGCATTCACGGGCTTCGAAGATTATTTCAACCAGATTGTCGATTTCCTTGGACTGCACAGTTGCTGACAATCATTTCGAACTGCTATTAAAACCATGACGCAAACTTATAACGCTGATGCCATTGAGGTACTCACTGGGCTTGAGCCGGTGCGCCGCCGCCCGGGGATGTACACTGATACCACCCGTCCCAACCATCTTGGGCAGGAAGTGATTGATAACAGTGTGGATGAAGCACTGGCAGGACACGCGAAACGCGTGGACGTCATTTTACATGCCGATCAATCGCTGGAAGTCATTGATGACGGGCGCGGCATGCCCGTCGACATTCATCCTGAGGAAGGCGTCCCGGCGGTTGAACTGATCCTTTGCCGACTGCATGCGGGCGGTAAGTTCTCCAACAAGAACTATCAGTTCTCCGGGGGGCTGCACGGAGTAGGGATCTCGGTGGTGAACGCCCTGTCGAAGCGCGTGGAAGTGAACGTGCGCCGCGATGGTCAGGTGTATAACATTGCGTTTGAAAACGGTGAGAAAGTGCAGGATTTGCAGGTTGTCGGGACGTGCGGTAAACGCAACACCGGCACCAGCGTTCACTTCTGGCCGGACGAAACCTTTTTTGATAGCCCACGTTTCTCCGTTTCGCGCTTAACGCATGTGCTGAAGGCGAAAGCGGTGTTGTGCCCCGGCGTGGAAATCACCTTTAAGGACGAGGTCAACAACAGCGAGCAACGCTGGTGCTATCAGGATGGTCTGAACGACTATCTCGGCGAGGCGGTTAACGGCTTGCCGACGCTACCGGAAAAACCGTTTATCGGTAATTTCGAAGGCGATACGGAAGCGGTCGACTGGGCGCTGCTCTGGCTACCGGAAGGCGGCGAACTGCTGACCGAAAGCTACGTCAACCTGATCCCGACCCTGCAGGGCGGGACGCACGTTAACGGTCTGCGTCAGGGGCTGCTCGACGCGATGCGCGAATTCTGCGAATACCGCAATATTCTGCCGCGCGGCGTGAAGCTGTCGGCAGAAGACATCTGGGATCGCTGCGCCTACGTGCTTTCCGTGAAGATGCAGGATCCGCAGTTTGCCGGTCAAACCAAAGAGCGCCTGTCGTCCCGTCAGTGCGCGGCGTTCGTTTCCGGCGTGGTGAAAGATGCGTTTACCCTGTGGCTGAACCAGAACGTCCAGGCCGCGGAACTGCTGGCGGAAATGGCGATCTCCAGCGCTCAGCGTCGTCTACGCGCGGCGAAAAAAGTGGTGCGTAAAAAGCTGACCAGCGGTCCGGCGCTGCCGGGGAAACTGGCGGACTGTACCGCTCAGGATCTGAATCGTACCGAGCTGTTCCTCGTCGAAGGGGACTCAGCGGGCGGTTCGGCCAAGCAGGCGCGCGATCGTGAATATCAGGCGATCATGCCGCTTAAAGGTAAGATCCTCAACACCTGGGAAGTCTCCTCGGATGAGGTGCTGGCCTCTCAGGAAGTCCACGACATTTCGGTGGCGATCGGCATCGATCCGGACAGTGACGATCTCAGCCAGTTGCGCTACGGCAAGATCTGCATCCTTGCGGACGCCGACTCCGACGGTCTGCACATTGCCACGTTGCTCTGCGCGCTGTTTGTGAAGCACTTCCGGACGCTGGTGAAGCAGGGTCACGTCTACGTTGCGCTGCCGCCGTTATACCGTATCGATCTCGGCAAAGAGGTCTATTACGCCTTAACGGAAGAAGAAAAAGCGGGCGTGCTGGAACAGCTCAAGCGTAAGAAAGGCAAGCCAAACGTTCAGCGCTTTAAAGGTCTGGGTGAAATGAACCCGATGCAGTTGCGTGAGACAACGCTGGACCCGAACACCCGCCGTCTGGTGCAGCTCACCATCAGCGATGAAGATGACCAGCGTACCAACGCGGTGATGGATATGCTGCTGGCGAAGAAACGTTCTGAAGACCGTCGCAACTGGTTGCAGGAAAAGGGCGATCTCGCGGATATTGAGGCATAGTTGTTCGCTTTTGCGCAAAGCCCGTTACGCCGCCGCCATCCGGTAAAGCTAAGAGTACCGGATGACGGCGGTAACATCAGGTGGCGTGTTTTTTCCGGTACTGCAACGGCGTCTCGCCAATTCCCTTGCCAAACGCGCTGATGAAGTAGGTCACGTCCGAAAAGCCCACCTGTCGGGCGATATCGCGCACGCTGGCGTTGCTGTGTAGCAGCGCCTCGCACGCTTTTCGTAACCGTAATGTATTGAGATAGTCGAGAATGCTTTCGCCCGTCTCATAATGAAAGCGGCGCGAGACGTAGCTTTTCGATTTCCCCACCTCTGCCGCCAGCGCATCGAGCCGGAATTTGTGCCGGTAATTTTCATCAAGCCAAAACATCACCTGGCTGGCGATTCCGCTGTCTGTCGCTGTCAAATTGACGTTATCCTCGGGTAACAGGCTTAATAAACTGAGCAACAGGCAAGAGACCTGTTCCGTATTGAGCGGCTTGCGGGCGGCCATTTTTTCGTAGCGACTGAAAAGAAAATCGACGTGCGGATGAATATCCGCCGCGTCGGTCACCCAGGCTTCGCCGCCGCGCAGACTCAGGTTTTGCAGACGCTGATGGTTATGCGGAAAGTCGCGTAACGCCTTCAGCACCGCATGGTGATCGAGATGGATAATGGTGCGCCGGTAGCCATCCTGGGCCCGTTCATCGACCATAATTTTATGCAGCGTAAAGGGCGGGAAAAAGAACACCCTCCCCGGACGCATGGTGTATTGCTTGTGATCGACAATCACCACGCCAAATCCTTCCTCTACGTACAACACCTCAAGACACTGATGCCAGTGGTGATACCGCACTGTATTGGCAAACAGGCGGCTGAACGAGGCAATGGCATCGTTCAGGGTGATCAACTCCAGGCGTTCTTCATTAAGCGGTGCGTTCATAGTGCAACAGATTTAAATTTTGATCGTCCTAGATTTGTTTATAAACCCTATTTTTAAATTTTCTCAATCACTGTTTTACTTCGGTGATAACGGTGTGACTGAGATAACATTTCCGCTTATCAGCGATTCACTATGATTTGTCCACTTAATCTGGAGGACAGGCTATGTGGACGGCTGCTGAAGAAACATCAAATCCTTTGTCATCACGCGAAGACGTAACGCGCGCCGTTAATGACATCTTACGTGCGCTGGACAAGCAGTTTCCGGCGGGGAAGGCGCAGTTTTCGCTGGGCAATACCTGCGCGCATTACAGCGTGGATATCGCTTGCATGGAGGGGCTTTCCCGCGCGCTGTGGGGGCTGTTTCCGTTGCTGGCGGGCGGCGCGGAAGTGCCGTTCGCAGAGAAGTATATTCAGGCGATTAAGCTGGGCACCGATCCGCATAGCTCTCAGTACTGGGGCGATACCGGCCCTTACGATCAGCGCCTGGTTGAAATGGCCGCTTACGGTTTGGGTCTTGCGCTATTGCAGACGCGGTTGACTGATGCGTTCAGCGTTGACGAACGGGAAAATCTTCATCGCTGGCTGAATCAAATCACTGACGCGCAAATGCCCGACAGTAACTGGAACTACTTTGCCATCATCGTGCAGCTCGGGTTCAAGCGCGCCGGTTTACCGTTCGATCAGGCTGCGATTGATCGCCGTTTTGCCATGATGGAAGCCTATTACCTCGGCGACGGCTGGTATTCCGACGGTCCCGGGCGGCCGAAAGATTATTACATCTCAATGGCCTTCCATTTTTACGGCCTGCTGTACGCCACCCTCAGTCCGGATGACGTTGAACGTGCCGCGACGCTGCGCGAACGGTCGCGGCTGTTTGCGCAGGATTTTATCTACATGTCAGCGGCGGACGGCGCGTCGGTGCCGTTCGGGCGCAGCCTGACCTACCGCTTTGCAATGGTGGCGTTCTGGAGCGCAGTGGCGTTTTCCGGGCTCGACGTGTTCTCTCCGGGGGTGGTGAAAGGGATCATTCTGCGCCATCTGCGCTGGTGGCAACAGCAGTCGATTTTCGATCGTGAGGGTATCCTGACGCTGGGTTTTGCCTACCCGAATCTGGTCATGTGCGAGGACTACAACTCGCCCGGTTCCCCTTACTGGGCGCTGAAGATATTTTTAATCCTCGCCCTGCCGTCAACGCATCCTTTCTGGCAAGCGGAGGAACTGCCGCTTCCTGCGCTTAGCGAAACGCGGACCGTCCCGCACGCCGGGCAAATTTTGCAGCACAGCGAGCGTTCGCAACATGTCACCCTGTTGACCTCCGGCCAACTTGAGTTGAACAACTACGTCAACACCGAAGCCAAATACACCAAATTTGCTTACTCCAGCCGCTTTGGTTTCACCGTCGAACGCGGACGCTATGGCCTGAAACACGCGGCGTGCGACTCCATGCTGCTGCTGGCGGACGGCGACAACTATTATCGCGGTCGACGGGGTTGCGACGCGGTCAGCGTACGTGAAAACGTCATCTTTTCGCGCTGGTCGCCGTGGCATGACGTCATTATCGACACCTGGCTGGCGCCGTTTGGTGAATGGCATATTCGCCTGCACCGTATCCACAGCGCCCGTACCTTACAGACGGCGGAAGGCGGATTTGCGGTGATGAAAGCGGATCATCGGGTAAGCGAACGCGGCTGCGAAATCAACGCCAGCAACGGCAGCAGCGCGATTGTCGATCTGTCGCCAGCGATCCGTCGTCAACCGGACAGCGTCGTCACGCCGCCGAACAGCAGCATTATGTTCGCAGAGTGCGCGTCCATCCCCCTGCTGTTAACAACAATTACCCCGGGCGAAACCTGGCTGTGCTGCGCAGTGTCGGCTCAGCAGAAAAGCGATGCGGCTGTTCCGCAACTGGAAATAAACACAGACCAGGTCGTTATTCGCGAACCTGGAAGCTCACGTCAACTGTCGTTCATTTTATAAAAACTGGCGCCCAGTGCGTCGGCGAGGATGATATGAATAAACTCTCACTTAATAACAGAGTGGAATATTACAAAATCAGTAGCTTTATATTCCTCTACTTCTTTACCTGGTCAGCCAGTATTGGTCTTTTGGCTATTTGGTTAGGACAAAAAGCACAGCTCAGTGGAACGGTAATTGGCACCGTGTTTGCCGTGAATGGCATATTTTCAGTCATTCTTAAACCCATTTACGGCTATATTCTTGATAAGATCGGCATGAGCAAATATCTGCTCTATTTTGTGGTGATCATGTCTGCGTTAATGGCGCCGTTCTTTATTTACGTCTACCAGCCGCTGTTGATGTCCAATACGATGCTGGGGATTATTATCGGCGCAATCTACCTGAGCTTTGCCTGGTACGCTGGCGTGGCGGCCTGCGAATCCTATTCGGATCGCTACAGCCGTCTTAACGGAATGGAGTTCGGTCAGATCCGTATGTGGGGCTCCCTCGGCTGGGCTGTCGCGTCCTCGTTTTCCGGTCTGCTGTTTAACCTCTCGCCGGCTTATAACTTTATTCTTGGCAGCGTGGCGTCGGTGGTGATGCTGATCGTCCTGTTGAGCCTGAAGGTCAACGTCAACGCGGCTAACGCGGCGGACGTCCTGACGAAAGATAAGATCGTTCCGGCGGACGTTTACGCGCTGTTGCGTAACCGTAAATTCTGGGCTTTCTGCCTGTATGTCGCGGGCGTGGCGTGGATGATGTTTATCGCCGAACAGCAGTTTTCACGCTATTTCGTCACCTTCTTCTCGGATGTTAATGAAGGAAATGCCGTGTTTGGCTATCTCGGCACCGTACAGTCGGGCATGGAATTTGTGATGTATATGGTCATTCCTCTGTTCGTGAATGCCATTGGCGCGAAACGCGGGTTATTGATTGTCGGGGTAGTGGTCGGGGCGCGACTGGTTATTTCCGGAATCTGCGATTCCCATCTGCTTATTTCCATTCTTAAGCCGCTGTACGGTCTGGAAATTTGTTTGCTGCTGGTATCGGTATTTAAATATATCGCGGAACATTTTGATAAACGCGTTAATGCGACCATGTATTTGTTGGGCTATCAGGCGATGCTGTACGTCGGCAACGTGGTCGTCTCCTCGCCCGCTGGATTAATGTATGACCGTATTGGTTTTGAGAAAACCTATATCATTATGGGCGTTATTGCTCTGACCTTTACGTTGATTTCCGCCTTTACCTTATCGGCATGTCAAAGTAAGCGCCGGAATACTGCCGCGCTGGATATCGCTGAAAATAACGCTTCAAGATAAATTACGTCAAAAGGAACCGAAAAATGTTAAATCATATCGTTGAGGAAACGTTGCGCGAATTTCCTGGCTGCCCGGTCAATGTGGGGGCATTTCAGGATCAAATGAGCAGTGCGCGGCAGCATGTCCTTGAGCTGATTAGCCGTCATTTAACGGAATTCGGTGATAAATTCCCCGCCGAGACCTGCGTCAAAGGTTTTTACCCGTTAACGGACAACGTTGAGTGGACCACCAGTTTCTGGACCGGGCAACTCTGGCTGGCCTGGGAGATGAGCGGCGACGCGAAGTTCCGCGAGATGGCGGAAAAGCACGTGCGCTCATTCGGTTTGCGGATTGCCGGACGTCATGACACCAACACCCATGACCTCGGCTTTCTGTATACGTTGTCCTGCGTGGCGGCCTGGCGACTGACGGGCAACCGCGACGCCCGCGGCTTTTCACTGATGGCGGCAGAGGCGCTCCTTGAGCGCTTCCACGAAAAGGCGCGGATCATCCAGGCATGGGGCGATCTTAACGATCCGGAGCAGGCCGGACGCATGATCATTGACTGCAACATGAATCTGCCGTTGCTCTACTGGGCGAGCGAGCAGACGGGCGACATGCGTTTTGCCGAGGCGGCAAAAGCGCACGTGGCGCAGGCGGCGAAATATCTGATTCGTGAAGATGCCTCGACGTTTCACACCTACTACATGGATGTCAAAACCGGCGCGCCGCGCTATGGCAACACACAGCAGGGCTACGCCGACGATTCATGCTGGTCGCGCGGGCAGGCATGGGGCATTTACGGCTTCTTGTTGAGCTACATCTACACCGGCGATAAAGAGATGGTCTCGCTGTCGAAAAAGCTGGCGAACTATTTCCTCAACCGTCTGCCGGAAGATGCCGTTTGCCACTGGGATCTGGCGCTGGTGGGAACCGACGCGCTGCGCGACGCCTCGTCGGCGGCCATTGCGGTTTGCGGCCTGCTGGAGCTGATCAAGCATCTGCCGGTTACCGATCCGGATCGTGAACGCTATCAGCAGTGGGCGATGGGTATCATGTCCTCGCTGACGGCGCATTATGTGATGGCGAAGGACGAGAAGGGCAACGGCCTGCTGAAGCATTCGGTATATCATCTCTCCAGTCATAAGGGCGTCGATGAATGCGCGAGCTGGGGGGATTATTTCTATGTGGAAGCGCTGATGCGTTTCACCCAGTGCTGGAAGCTGTACTGGTAAGCCCTTTCCGCGTCAGGCAATCCCTGACGCGGAGAATATCTTATTGATCCAGACAGAGAGGTCTATTACGCTCAAACGAAGGCGAGAACGCGGGTGTGCAGGAACGTAATCTGGCGGGTATCGACAGGTGGATAGCTGATACCGGGGATGGACGCCGAACTACGTGATAAGGAAACAGAATGAACAACACACATCTCGCCCGAAACGTCGACGCGTTAAAACCGTCGGCGATCCGCGAATTATTAAAACATAGCAAAATGCCCGGCGTCATTTCCCTCGGCGGCGGAATTCCCAGTCCTGAACTGTTCGACAAAACCGGTCTTGAACTCGCCACCCAAAAAATGATGGCGACGCAGTTTCTGGACGCGTTTCAGTACGGTCTGAGCGAGGGATATCCTCCGCTGCGTGAGGCCATCAGCCAGCTTTGCCTGGGGCGCGGGATTCATGCCGCGCCGGAGCGAATTCTGATCACCAACGGGTCTCAACAGTCGCTGGATATTCTGGTCAGAACGTTGATTAATCCGGGCGATAAAGTGGTGGTTGAGCGCCCGACCTACCTTGCCGCTCTACAGGTATTGCAGCTGTCGCAGGCGAATATCCTCTCTGTCGGTACAGACAAAGACGGCATGATCGTTGACGAGCTGGAGCAGTTGTTGCAGCGCCATACCATCAAAGCCCTGTATGTCGTTCCTACCTTTGGCAATCCGGGCGGAGTGGTGCTGAGCGATGACCGTCGCCAGAAGCTGGTGCAACTGGCGAAACAGCACAACTTTGTGATTATCGAAGACGATCCTTACGGTGAAATCAACTTTACCGGCCAGTCCTACACAACCCTCTTCCAGCATGCGGCGCAAGCCGGTTGCCCGGAGCAGGTCATTTATACGTCGACCTTCTCCAAAATTCTGGCGCCGGGGCTGCGCGTGGGCTGGGTGGTGTTGCCGGAATGGATGGGGCAGAAGGCGACTATCGTGAAGCAGGCGACCGATCTGCATACCAGCGCGCACTCACAGGCGTTGGCGGCCAGCTATCTGTCGCTGGGACGCTTAGCAGAGCAGATTACGGTGATCCGTCAGGCTTATCGTGAGAAGTGCTATTTCCTCGCCGATATGATGCGCAGTGAACTGGGCGAGCATATTACTTTCCATATGCCGCAGGGGGGGATGTTCCTGTGGGGGACCTTCCGTTACGACGTCGACACCACGGCCTGGCTTTCCCGTACGCTGGAGGAAAAGGTCGTGTATGTTCCGGGGGAGTTTTTCTATAGCGATAACCCGGACAAGCGCACGCTGCGACTCTCTTTTGCCACGCCAACGAAGAATGAACTGGAAGAAGCGGTGCGCAGACTGAAAAGGGCGCTGCCGTAAAAAAATCGCCGGGTCGCGATGGTGTGTCGACCCGGCGTGACGCAGGATACGCTTAAATGCCGGATTCGAGAATACGGATATTCATCTCCAGCACGTCGCCTTTTACCGCTTCGCTATAGGCTTTCATATGCGGGGTTTGCAGGTGCGCTTCAAGATGCGCGATGCTTTCCCACTGCTCAATCATCACGATTGAGTCAGGCGCAGTGGTCTGAAAACTCACGCCTGCGGCGTGATCCACCATCGGCGCATAGCCGTGGCAGCCTTCTTCCTTCAGGACGGTAGGAACGATTTTCGCAAACTGATCCAGTACTGCCTGGCGGTGATGTTGACCCGGACGGGTGCGAATTTCAGCAATAACTGTAAGCATGGTTAACTCCTTCTAATTCCAGACGACTAGTTAACCAAAAATTGCGTTCAGATGCTCGCGATATTCTGCAATGTGACGCGGAACGTCCGGCATTTTAATGACGTCATTAGCGATATAGGTCGGCAGCGGCGTCATGCCCAGGAACTGATTCGCTTTGTGGAACGGCAGATACACGCCGTCAACGCCCACGCCGTGGAAGAACTGATCTTTCTCGGTAAAGGCTTCCATCGGGGCGTTCCAGGTCAGAGAGAGCATGTATTTGGTGCCCTGAATCAGACCGCCGGAACCGTATTTCTTCGATGCGTCGGAGCGGGTACGCCCATCGCTGGCGTACAGCGTACCGTGGCCTTCGGTGAACACATCATCGATATATTTTTTTACCGTCCACGGCGCGCCCATCCACCAGCCCGGCATCTGCCAGATCACCACGTCAGCCCAGACGAAGTTCTGCACTTCTTCTTTTACATCGTACTCGCCGTCAGCGCGAACGATGCGAACATCATGCCCGAGGTCGCGCAGCGTGCCGTCCGCGACTTCGGTCAGGGTGTCGTTAAGTTGACCATTAGAGTGGGCGAATTTTTTCGCGCCGTTGACGATCAGAATGTTGCTCATTTTTTACCCTCTGGAAAATGCGTTTGAGGGCCATTTTACGCCGCAAAACGGCGCGGTGAAATGAGCAAAATGTGCAAAGTCTTTTGCTTCTGACGCAACAATCCGCTATCGCCAGTTCACCGTGGCTTCGAATCCACCGTCGGGCGCATTGCCAAACGCCACCGTCATGCCGTGCAGCGTGGCGATGCGGCGGACAATCGATAAGCCCAGGCCGCTGCCGGTAACGCGCTGCCCCGGTGGGCGGTAAAAGCGCTTGCCAATGTGGTCCAGCGCCTCTGGCGTAACGCCAGGGCCGTTGTCTTTGACGGAAAAACCATTATGCCGCAGCGTGACCTGGACAATACTGCCCTGCGGACTGTAGCGAATGGCGTTATCCAGCAGATTGCGCACCAGCAGGCTGAGCAGCAGCGGCTGACCTGTGCGCTTTACATCGTGCGCGACGAGGTGCAGGCGCACATCGATATTCGCCTGTTGCGCCGGATGGTAAATGTCCATCACCGCAGACTGCAGAACGTCATCAAGCGCAAGCGTGGTGACGTCCTGCAGATTATCCAGCGAGTCGAGCCGGGAAAGCGTCAGGAGCTGATCGACCAGGCGGGTTGCGCGGTCGATGCCAGTATGCAACTGGAGTAGCGCCTTTTTCCGCGCCTGCGGGTCATCGTCAGACAGTTGCGCCACTTCGGTTTGCACCTGCAACGCCGCCAGCGGACTGCGCAGCTCATGGGCCGCGTCCGAGGTGAAGCGCCGCTCGCGCATCATCATGTCGTGCGTGCGGGTAAAAAGCTGGTTCAGCGAGTCGATCAGCGGACGCACTTCGCTTGGTACGCCCTGTGAACTGAGCGGCTCGTTGGATTCCGGGTCGCGTAAACCTAACGTCCGGGCCATCTTTTTCAGCGGTTTCAGTTCGCGATGCAGTAGCATAATCAACAGCAGGAGCATCAGCGGCAGGGCGATAAGCCAGGGGATGAGCTGCGCGCTGACGATCGCCAGCGCCATGTCTTCGCGGTATTCCCATTCCTGACCCACCACAATGCGGTAATTACCGTCGGCGGACGTCAGCCAGACAAAACGCCAGAGATCGTCGTCGCCGATCAATCGTCCATTGTCAAACCCTTCCCGGCGGTAGCTGTAGGGAATGTACTGGCCGTTGTCGCCATCGTGCAGCATCATTTTGCCGTCGAGGGTGTAAACGGCGAACACCAGAACGTCATCGTCGATATGCCCGTGTTTAAACGTCTTTGGCGTATGGGCCATTCGCTCGGAGGCTTTAAGTTCATCAATGTCCAGCGTAATCAGCCGTTTGGCGAACAGCATCAACTGCGTGTCAAACAGCTCGTCCACATTGTCGGTGGTCTGTTTCCAGGCGACGAAACTCGATGCTCCCCAGGTCACCGCCGCCAGTATCAAAAAGATGAGTGTGAGCCTGACCCGCAGGCTGAGCCGTTTTGTCACCGTTATGCCTCACCGAGCGTGTAACCGATGCCGTGCACGGTGCGAATGAAATCGCTACCCAACTTACGGCGCAGATGATGAACGTGAACCTCAACGGCGTTGCTGGTGACCTCTTCGTCCCAGTTATACAGTTTTTCTTCGATACGTTTTCGCGGCAGCACCCGGCCTTTATTGCGCATCAGCAATTCCAGCAGCGCGAACTCTTTTGGCTTGAGCGCTAAGTTTTCACCCGCCAGCGTGGCGGTCAGACCGCCGGGATCCAGCGTCACCTGACCGTGGTGGAGTTCGCTGCTGGCCTGCCCGCTGGCGCGGCGCATAAGCGCTTCCAGCCTGGCGGCGACCTCAATCAGCGCAAAGGGCTTGCAGAGATAATCGTCCGCGCCGAGGCGTAAACCTTCAACCCGCTCCGCCAGCGCATCGCGCGCGGTCAGAATCAGTACCGGTTCGCGTTTACCCTGTTCGCGCCAGTCGCGCAGAATATCGCGCCCGTCCATGCCTGGCAGCGACAGGTCGAGGATGACCGCGTCGTAAGGCGCGCTGTAAAGCGCCTCTTTTCCCTGGCGCCCTTCGGTAAACCAGTCGACGCTAAACCCCATTTTACTCAACCCCGCTTTGATGCCGTCGCCAATCAGCGCGTCGTCTTCAACCAGTAAAATCCGCATCTTTTCTTCCCTGGATCCGCCTTCATCACGGCAAGTAAACCCCGAGGTCGCCCGCGATGTACAGTAAAAAAATGTCTTTTTTTTGGCTTAAGAACTTGTTAAGGATTAACTTATGTAATGGACATGAAATGACATGAAAGGGAGAAACGATCGTGAAAAAATTAGCAGCTATCTTTGCCGTTCTGGCACTCAGCTCCGCACCGGTTCTGGCAGCTCAGCAGGGCGGTTTTTCCGGTCCCTCGGCCACACAAACGCAGACGCAGGGCGGTGGTTTCGTCGGACCGAACGGCAGTAGCGCAACCGTAGAAAGCGCAAAATCGCTGCGTGACGATACCTGGGTTACCCTGCGCGGGAACATCGTTGAGCGTGTTTCCGATGACCTGTATCTGTTCAAGGACGCTACCGGCACCATCAACGTTGATATTGACGATAAACGCTGGAACGGCCTGACCGTCACCCCGCAGGATACCGTTGAAATTCAGGGCGAAGTGGATAAAGACTGGAATTCCGTTGAAATTGACGTGAAGCAAATCAGGAAAGTCAGCAAATAATCCCCATCAGGGCCGCTTTCGCGGCCCTTTTCTTTGTGACTCAACGCGCCAGATAAGGTAGTATCTGCGGCAATATTGCCTGAAAAGATACCGGGTATCTGGCGGGCTTACAGTTGAGGAATCACGATTAATGAGCGATATGGCAGAGCGCCTTGCGCTGCATGAATTTACGGAAAACGCTTATCTGAATTACTCCATGTACGTCATCATGGACCGTGCGTTGCCGTTTATTGGTGATGGTCTGAAACCCGTACAGCGTCGCATCGTGTACGCGATGTCCGAGCTGGGGCTGAATGCCAGCGCCAAATTTAAAAAATCCGCCCGTACCGTCGGCGACGTGCTGGGTAAATACCATCCGCATGGCGACAGCGCCTGTTATGAAGCCATGGTGCTAATGGCGCAGCCGTTTTCTTACCGTTATCCGCTGGTTGACGGTCAGGGGAACTGGGGCGCGCCGGACGATCCGAAATCCTTTGCGGCGATGCGTTATACCGAATCGCGTCTGTCGAAGTATGCCGAAGTCTTACTGAGCGAACTGGGACAGGGGACCGCCGACTGGGTGCCAAACTTTGACGGCACGATGCAGGAGCCCAAAATGCTGCCTGCGCGTCTGCCGAACATCCTGCTGAACGGCACCACCGGCATCGCCGTCGGCATGGCGACGGATATCCCGCCGCACAACCTGCGCGAAGTAGCGAAAGCGGCGATTACCCTGATCGAGCAGCCAAAGACCACGCTGGATCAACTGCTGGATATCGTTCAGGGGCCGGACTTCCCGACCGAAGCGGAAATCATCACATCCCGGGCTGAAATTCGTAAAATTTACGAAAATGGCCGCGGTTCGGTACGTATGCGCGCGGTGTGGACCAAAGAAGACGGCGCGGTGGTGATTACCGCGCTGCCGCATCAGGTTTCCGGCGCCAAGGTGCTGGAGCAAATCGCCGCCCAGATGCGCAATAAAAAGCTGCCGATGGTCGACGACCTGCGCGACGAGTCGGATCACGAAAACCCAACCCGACTGGTGGTCGTGCCGCGCTCTAATCGCGTGGATATGGAGCAGGTGATGAACCACCTGTTCGCCACCACCGATCTGGAAAAAAGCTACCGCATTAACCTGAACATGATCGGTCTGGACGGTCGCCCGGCGGTGAAAAACCTGCTGGAGATCCTTACCGAGTGGCTGGCGTTCCGCCGTGATACCGTGCGTCGCCGCCTGAACTATCGTCTGGAGAAAGTCCTGAAGCGCCTGCATATCCTCGAAGGTTTGCTGGTGGCGTTTCTCAACATCGACGAAGTGATCGAGATCATCCGTACGGAAGATGAGCCGAAGCCAGCGCTGATGTCGCGCTTTGGCATCAGCGAAACCCAGGCCGAAGCGATCCTTGAGCTGAAACTGCGTCATCTCGCCAAACTGGAAGAGATGAAGATCCGCGGCGAGCAGGACGAACTGGAGAAAGAGCGCGATCAGTTACAAGGGATCCTCGCTTCTGAGCGGAAGATGAATACGCTGCTGAAAAAAGAGCTGCAGGCGGATTCAGACGCTTACGGCGACGATCGTCGTTCGCCGCTGCACGAGCGCGAAGAAGCGAAGGCGATGAGCGAGCACGATATGCTGCCGTCCGAGCCGGTAACCATCGTACTGTCGCAGATGGGCTGGGTGCGTAGCGCCAAAGGTCATGACATCGACGCCCAGGGATTGAACTATAAAGCGGGCGACAGCTACAAATCGGACGTGAAGGGCAAGAGCAACCAGCCGGTGGTGTTTATCGACACAACCGGGCGAAGCTACGCCATTGACCCGATTACGCTGCCGTCGGCGCGCGGCCAGGGCGAGCCGTTGACCGGTAAGCTGACGCTGCCGCCGGGCGCGACCGTAGAGCACATGCTGATGGAAGGCGACGATCAGAAGCTGCTAATGGCATCGAACGCGGGCTATGGTTTTGTCTGCACCTTTAACGATCTGGTGGCGCGCAACCGTGCCGGTAAAGCGTTGATTACGCTGCCGGAAAACGCTCACGTTATGCCGCCAGTGGTGATCAGCGACGAAAGCGATATGCTGTTGGCGATCACCCAGGCCGGACGGATGCTGATGTTCCCGGTGAGCGATCTGCCGCAGTTGTCCAAAGGTAAAGGCAATAAGATCATCAATATCCCGTCGGCGGAAGCGGCGAAAGGGGACGACGGCCTTGCGCACCTCTACGTACTACCGCCGCAAAGCACCCTGACCATTCATGTCGGGAAGCGCAAAATCAAGCTGCGTCCGGAAGAGTTGCAGAAGGTGACCGGCGAGCGCGGTCGTCGCGGTACGCTGATGCGCGGTCTCCAGCGTATCGATCACGTTGAGATTGATTCGCCGCGTCGCGCAAGCCAGGGCGACAGCGAAGAGTAAGAGGTTTTTTAACGCCTGAAACGCGGTCGGGCCTGAAAAGACGCAGTGCGTCGCCGTCAGGCCCGTCCGTCGTAGCGGATGGCGTTATTAATACTTTTTCGGCCTGCGGTTTTAACCCTGCCGCTGGGCCGGATGTACATTAAAATTTCCCGTAAAACCGTTGTTTATTCGTGAATAGCGATTAACAATACAGTTTTCCAGAGAGCCACATCAACAATACCCTAACCTGATAGCAGGTGACGTAGAATCCCGGGCTCTTAGGCCTTCAGAGGTTGTTATGCTATTTATTTTTCGATTTATTATTACCGTTATTTACTCCATTCTGGTTTGTGTTTTTGGATCGATTTACTGCCTTTTCAGCCCGCGTAATCCAAAACACGTCGCGACGTTCGGGCATATGTTTGGTCGCCTGGCGCCGGTGTTTGGCCTGAAAGTCGAATGCCGCAAACCTGCCGATGCCGAAAGCTACGGCAACGCCATCTATATTGCGAATCACCAGAATAATTACGATATGGTGACCGCAGCGAATATTGTGCAGCCGCCAACCGTTACGGTGGGAAAAAAGAGCCTGCTGTGGATCCCGTTTTTCGGCCAGCTTTACTGGCTGACGGGTAACCTGTTGATTGACCGTAACAACCGTGCGAAAGCCCACGGCACGATTGCCGAAGTGGTGAACCATTTCAAAAAGCGCCGTATTTCTATCTGGATGTTCCCGGAAGGGACCCGTAGCCGCGGTCGTGGGCTGCTGCCGTTTAAAACGGGCGCGTTTCACGCCGCCATTGCCGCAGGCGTACCGATTATTCCGGTGTGCGTTTCGAATACCTCAAATAAGATTAACCTCAACCGTCTGAAGAATGGTCTGGTGATTGTCGAGATGCTGCCGCCGGTGGATGTGAGCCAGTACGGTAAAGACCAGGTTCGCGAGCTGGCCGCCCATTGCCGTTCGCTGATGGAACAAAAGATTGCAGAACTCGATAAAGAAGTCGCCGGGCGGGAAGCTGCCGGAAAAGTTTAATTAAGAACGCGTTATTTTGCAGAGAACAGGCCTCCTTTTTCTGCCCGTCGTTTAGCCAGTTTTACAGGGAGCTTATATGTCACTCAGTCGGCGTCAGTTCATTCAGGCATCGGGGATCGCACTGTGCGCAGGTGCAGTTCCGCTGAGGGCAAATGCTGCCGGTCAGCAACAGCCGCTGCCCGTTCCGCCGCTGCTGGAGTCCCGCCGCGGTCAGCCGTTATTTATGACCTTACAGCGGACCCACTGGTCTTTTACCCAGGGGACGCGCGCGCCGGTATGGGGTATTAACGGACGCTATCTTGGCCCGACGATCCGCGTCTGGAAAGGCGATGACGTTAAGCTTATCTACAGTAACCGTCTCACCGAAAACGTCTCTATGACCATCGCCGGATTACAGGTGCCAGGACCGTTGATGGGAGGGCCGGCGCGGATGATGTCGCCGAATGCCGACTGGGCGCCCGTGTTGCCTGTTCGTCAGAACGCCGCCACGCTGTGGTATCACGCCAATACGCCAAACCGTACCGCTTCGCAGGTCTACAACGGCCTGGCCGGTATGTGGCTGGTGGAAGATGAGGTCAGTAAAACGCTGCCTATCCCCAATCATTACGGGGTGGATGATTTTCCGATCATCATTCAGGATAAGCGGCTGGATAACTTCGGTACGCCGGAATACAGTGAACCGGGAAGCGGCGGTTTCATCGGCGATACGCTGCTGGTGAATGGCGCGCAAAGCCCATACGTAGAAGTTTCTCGCGGTTGGGTACGTTTGCGCTTGCTAAACGCCTCCAACGCGCGCCGCTATCAGCTGCAAATGAGCGACGGGCGCGCGCTGCACGTTATCTCTGGCGATCAGGGATTTTTGCCCGCGCCGGTGTCGGTGAAACAGCTATCGCTGGCGCCGGGCGAGCGCCGTGAGATTCTGGTCGACATGACCAACGGTGATGAAGTGTCGATCACCTGCGGCGAAGCGGCAAGCATCGTCGACCGGATCCGCGGTTTCTTCGAGCCGTCCAGTATTCTGGTGTCCACGCTGGTGTTAACGCTGCGTCCGACCGGGCTGCTGCCGCTGGTCACCGACAGCCTGCCGATGCGCCTGCTGCCGACGGAAATCCTGGGCGGCGCGCCGATTCGCAGCCGCGATATCAGCCTGGGGGACGATCCGGGGATTAACGGTCAACTGTGGGATGTAAACCGCATTGATATTACCGCGCAGCAGGGCACCTGGGAGCGTTGGACGGTGCGCGCCGACATGCCGCAGTCGTTCCACATTGAAGGCGTCTCTTTCCTGGTGCGTAACGTTAACGGCGCGATGCCGTTCCCGGAAGATCGCGGCTGGAAAGACACCGTCTGGGTAGACGGTCAGGTTGAGCTGCTGGTGTACTACGGCCAGCCGTCCTGGGCGCATTTCCCGTTCTACTTTAACAGCCAGACCCTGGAGATGGCCGATCGCGGCTCTATCGGCCAGATTCTGGTCAACCCGGCGCCGTGACGCGTCACCCACTCGCCCGGAAGGGCGAGTGAATACCTTTCGATTTCTCTTTCGTTCCGGCTTATAATCCCCGGCCTTTGATTATTTTTTTACCATTTTTTGGAAGCAATATGAGCGCAATATCCCTGATCCAGCCAGACAGAGATCTCTTCTCCTGGCCTCAGTACTGGGCGGCCTGCTTTGGTCCAGCCCCTTTTTTGCCGATGTCTCGCGACGAAATGGATCAACTTGGCTGGGATAGCTGCGACATTATTTTGGTGACGGGCGACGCGTATGTCGACCACCCGAGCTTCGGCATGGCGATTTGTGGCCGTATGCTGGAAGCGCAGGGCTTCCGCGTGGGCATCATCGCCCAACCGGACTGGAACAGCAAAGACGACTTTATGCGTCTGGGCAAACCGAATCTGTTCTTCGGCGTGACCGCGGGCAACATGGACTCGATGATCAACCGCTACACCGCCGATCGCCGTCTGCGCCATGACGACGCCTATACGCCAGATAATGTGGCGGGCAAGCGTCCGGACCGGGCCACGCTGGTCTACACCCAGCGCTGTAAAGAGGCGTGGAAAGAGGTGCCAGTGATCCTCGGCGGCATCGAGGCCAGCCTGCGCCGTACCGCCCATTATGACTACTGGTCTGATACCGTGCGCCGTTCGGTGCTGGTGGACGCCAAAGCCGACATGCTGATGTTTGGCAACGGCGAGCGTCCGCTGGTGGAAGTGGCGCATCGTCTGGCAATGGGCGAAACCATCGACCAGATCCGCGATGTGCGTAATACCGCGATTATGGTAAAAGAAGCGCTGCCGGGCTGGAGCGGTGTCGACTCGACCCGTCTCGACACGCCGGGAAAAATCGACCCAATTCCGCATCCGTACGGAGAAGACCTGCCGTGTGCGGACAATAAGCCGGTCGCGCCGAAAAAGCAGGAGGCGAAAGCCGTCACCGTGCAGCCGCCGCGCCCGAAGCCGTGGGAAAAAACCTACGTGCTGCTGCCCTCCTTTGAAAAAGTGAAGGGTGACAAAGTCCTCTATGCTCACGCCTCGCGCATTCTGCACCATGAAACCAACCCGGGTTGCGCGCGCGCGCTGATGCAAAAGCATGGCGATCGTTATATCTGGATCAACCCGCCGGCTATTCCCCTCTCGACCGAAGAGATGGACAGCGTATTTGCGCTGCCGTACAAACGTGTGCCGCATCCGGCCTACGGCAACAGCCGCATTCCGGCCTATGAGATGATCCGCTTTTCCATCAACATCATGCGCGGCTGCTTCGGCGGCTGTTCTTTCTGTTCAATTACAGAACACGAAGGGCGCATCATTCAGAGCCGCTCTGAAGATTCAATCATCAATGAGATTGAAGCGATCCGCGACACCGTGCCGGGATTTACCGGCGTGATCTCCGATCTCGGCGGGCCGACGGCCAACATGTACATGCTGCGCTGTAAGTCGCCGCGCGCGGAGCAGACCTGCCGCCGTCTGTCGTGCGTTTATCCGGATATTTGTCCGCATATGGACACCAATCACGAGCCGACAATCAATCTGTATCGCCGCGCCCGCGATCTGAAAGGCATCAAGAAGATCCTTATTGCCTCCGGCGTGCGTTATGACATTGCGGTGGAAGATCCGCGCTATATCAAGGAGCTGGCGACCCATCACGTTGGCGGCTATCTGAAGATTGCGCCGGAGCATACCGAAGAAGGACCGTTGTCGAAGATGATGAAGCCGGGCATGGGCAGCTATGACCGCTTCAAAGAGCTGTTCGATCTCTATTCGAAACAGGCGGGCAAAGAACAGTATCTGATCCCGTACTTTATTTCCGCACACCCCGGTACGCGCGATGAAGATATGGTGAATCTGGCGCTGTGGCTGAAGAAACATCGCTTCCGTCTCGATCAGGTGCAGAACTTCTATCCGTCGCCGCTCGCTAACTCGACGACCATGTATTACACCGGCAAAAACCCGCTGGGTAAAATTGGCTATAAGAGTGAAGATGTGGTGGTGCCGAAGGGGGATAAGCAGCGCCGTCTGCATAAAGCGCTGCTGCGCTATCACGATCCGGCTAACTGGCCGCTAATCCGTCAGGCGCTGGAAGAGATGGGCAAAAAGCATCTGATCGGCGGGCGTCGCGAATGTCTGGTTCCGGCGCCAACGATCGAAGAGATGCGCGAGGCGCGTCGTCAGAACCGGCATACTCGTCCGGCGTTGACCAAGCATACGCCAGTGTCGCATCAGCGTCAGACCCCGGCGGCGAACAAAAAACGCGGCAAGGTCGCGGGGCGTTAATCTGAATGCCCGATGACGCGCGTTTGTCGGGCCAGGAAAACCGTGGCCCATAGGGCGGAGACGCAGAGATGAAAGCAGGGATGCTGGCAGGGATAATTGCGATCGCCTTGCTGCAATCTGGTTGCATGATACATCGCCAGACGCAGCCGGAAGTGGAAGGACGGCTGATCGACAGCGCCGGCAAGCCAGTTAGCGGCGCAACAGTCGTACTGGCGAGCCATGCTGAGAAGCCGGTGACGACCTTATCAGATAAAGAGGGGCGTTTTGCCTTTCCGCCCCAACACGAATGGGCCTTTTTTCTGCCGATAGGTCCAATGGACTGGTTTTACGCTACCTCGCTGCAGGTGAATGCTAACGGTAAGGCATACGAAGCGGAGACCGGCGGGGGCGTCGGTGGGCCGTTCGAGCTTGAAGGCGACGTGTTCAAGGTTGTTTGCAGAGTCCCGGCCACACCCGGTGAGATGGCCTGCTCGTTCGGGTCATAGGCGCAGAAAAAGCCCGGCAGAACACCGGGCTGGGAAGGAAGATTAGCCGCCGAACTGATCCGGGTCGGGACCGAGCCGCTTGCCTTGCTCCAGTTTGGCAATTTCGCCCAGTTCGTCTTTATCAAGGCGGAAATCCCAGACGTCAAAGTTTTCGGCAATACGCGACGGGGTGACCGATTTCGGGATCACCACCAGGCCGTTATCCAGATGCCAGCGGATAACGATCTGCGCCGGGGTTTTACCGTACTTGTCCGCGAGATCGCGAATGATTTTCTGATCGAAAACGCCTTCGCCGCCCTGCGCCAGCGGACTCCAGGATTCCGTCTGGATTTTATGCGTCGCATTCCAGGCGTGAAGCTGGCGCTGTTGCATCAGCGGGTGCAGCTCGATCTGGTTGATCACCGGCGTGACGCCCGTTTCATCGATCAGTCGTTGCAGATGATTGACCTGGAAGTTGCAGACGCCGATGCTCTTGATTAACCCCTCTTTTTGCAGCTCGATCATACCCTGCCAGGCGTCAACGTAATGATCGATTGCCGGAACCGGCCAGTGCATCAGATACAGATCAAGGTAGTCGAGCTGAAGTTTTTCCAGACTCTCCTGCAGGGCTTCACGCGGACGTTTTTGATCGTCATTCCACAGCTTGGTGGTGATGAACAGTTCATCGCGAGGAACGCCAGCGCTGGCTAATGCTTTGCCCACGCCGTCTTCATTTTTGTATGCGGCGGCGGTGTCTATTGAGCGGTAGCCGACGTCCAGTGCTTTATGAATGGCGGAGACGACCTCGTCGTTACCGGCTTTCCATACGCCTAACCCCAACTGGGGCATTACATTGCCATCCTGAAGCTTAATTACGGTTTGGTTTGCCATTTTTCCTCCTTCATGTGCTCATCACCGGAGGAAGCCTCCGGTGATGCGGTGTGACTTAAGTCTGGACGAAATGTCCAAAAACGAAAGGCAGAGGCGAAAAAAGCTTAGCGCGCGGCTTCGTAAATACGGCGGCTGACGTCAAGTGTAATGTCTTTATTTTCACCGAGTTGCGTCATACCGTGCTCTTCTAACTTCGCCAGCAGCGCCGGGATAGAACTGCCATCCAGACCGTAGCCGGAAAGGCGTGTCGGTACGCCAAGCTGCTCGAAGAAGTTGCGCGTCGCCGCAATAGCGGCATCAATACGTTCAGCGTCAGACCCTTCGCGGATGTTCCACACGCGTTCAGCGTACTGCAGCAGTTTGGCGCGTTTGGTGTCGCGTTTTTCATTCCACAGCGCGGGCAGCACCACCGCCAGCGTCTGGGCGTGATCGAGACCGTGCATCGCCGTCAGTTCGTGACCGAGCATATGGGTGGCCCAGTCCTGCGGTACGCCTGCGCCAATCAAACCATTCAGCGCCTGCGTCGCCGCCCACATCACGTTGGCGCGCACATCGTAGTTTTCCGGCTCTTTCAGCGCTTTCGGACCGTCTTCGATCAGCGTCAGCAGGATGCCTTCCGCAAAGCGATCCTGAATTTTGGCGTCAACCGGATAAGTCACGTATTGCTCAACGGTATGGACAAAGGCATCAACTACGCCGTTCGCCACCTGGCGCGGCGGCAGGGTGTAGGTGTATACCGGATCCAGTACGGCGAAGACTGGCTGCACATGTTCGGAATGAAACGCCTGTTTGTCACCGGTAGTTTTGCGCGAAATCACCGCGCCTTTGTTGGATTCAGAACCGGTGGCGGGTAGCGTCAGCACGGAGCCCATCGGGATGGCGCTTTTAATCTCGCTGCCGCTGGTTTGCAGAATGCGCCACGGGTCAATGTCTGTCGGATAGTGTGCCGCCGCGGCGATAAATTTGGTGCCGTCAAGCACCGAACCGCCGCCCACCGCCAGCAGGAAGGTGACCTTGTCTTCGCGGGCGATTTTCACCGCGTTCATCAGGGTTTCGTAAGACGGGTTTGGCTCAATGCCGCCAAACTCACGCACGTCCATGCCTTTCAGCGCATCCTGAACCTGAGCCAGCACGCCAGTCTTTTTCACGCTGCCGCCGCCATAGGTGATCATGACACGTGCGTCCTGTGGGATTTGATCGCGCAGGTCGGCAATCGCGCCTTTACCAAACAGAATGCGGGTTGGGGTATGCAGATTAAAGTTATTCATTGCTCGTTCCCTTATGTGGGTAAAAAGAGGGCAGGCGTCGGTCTGCCTGATGGAAACATTGTGGGCGTCCCCACGCTGCCTCTCAATGCTCATTTCTGCCAATGTTTTGCCTATTCCTCCAGAGCGCTGGAGAAAAACACTAAATTTGCGCACAATCAATTCATCGATACTCGTTGCGAAAATAAGCCGTCATGAACCGTGAAGAGATTTGTCTGTTGCTGACAGATAAAATTAAGCATCTGAAAGATAGTGAAAAAAACCAGGGGGAGCGGTTGCCGGACATCCGCCTGCTGTACGGCACTGAGCCGGGGCCGCGCACGCCGGTGATGTACGATCCCGGCATCATATTTCTCTTTTCGGGCTATAAAATTGGTTATATCAACGAGCGCGTTTTCCGTTATGACGCTAATGAATATCTGCTGCTGACGGTGCCGTTGCCGTTTGAATGTGAAACCTATGCGACGCCGGAGGTGCCGCTGGCTGGCATTCGCATTAACGTCGACATGCTGCAGCTACAGGAACTGCTGATGGACATCGGCGAGGATGAACGTTTTCAGCCGTCGATGGCGGCAAGCGGGATTAACTCTGCAACGCTGTCTGATGAGATCCTGTGCGCGGCGGAACGCCTGCTGGACGTGATGGAGCGACCGCTCGACGCGCGTATTTTAGGGAAACAGATTATCCGTGAGATCCTGTATCACGTGCTGACCGGACCACGTGGCGGCGCGCTGTTGGCGCTGGTGAGCCGACAAACCCATTTCAGCCTGATCAGCCGGGTGATAAAGCGCATTGAGAACAAATACACCGAGAGCCTGAACGTCGAGCAACTGGCGGCGGAAGCCAATATGAGCGTGTCGGCGTTTCACCATAACTTTAAGTCGGTGACCAGCACATCACCGTTGCAGTACCTGAAAACGTATCGGCTGCATAAGGCCCGGATGATGATTCTTCACGACGGTATGAAGGCCAGCGCGGCGGCGATGCGGGTGGGTTATGAAAGCGCGTCGCAGTTCAGCCGCGAGTTTAAGCGCTACTTCGGCGTCACGCCGGGAGAAGATGCGGCGCGGATCCGCACTTTACAAGGAAGTTAACCTGCCTGTTCCACGCCGGATAAGCGAAGCGCTATCCGGCATTCAGCATTCAGGCGTTGCAGTATTTCTTTTTGATCACCACGACCAGCGTGCCCAGTAAACCCGCTGCTAACAGGACGATCGGCAGGATCATTAAAAAAGTCATCACCTGGTCTTCGTGACGCTTCACAAACGGGATCATGCTCAGCGCGTAGCCAAAGCTGGTGACCACGCCGACCCACAGCAGCCCGCTCAGCCAGTTAAAGAACTGGAAGCGGCGGTTGGAAAGCCCGGAAATGCCCGCCATGGTTGGCAGCAGGGTACGCACGAAGGCCAGAAAACGGCCAGCCAGCAGCGCCAGCAGGCCGTGGCGGTCGAACATGCAGGTCGCGCGCTGGTGATATTTCACCGGCAACTGCGCCAGCCAGCCTTTTACCGTTTTGGTATTGCCCAGCCAGCGTCCCTGAATATAGCTCAGCCAACAGCCCAGGCTGGCGGCGGTCGTCAGAATGAACAGCGTCGGGACAAAGCTCATCACCCCTTGCGCAACCAGCGCGCCCGCCAGCAGCAGCAAACTGTCGCCAGGCAAGAATGAGGCCGGTAACAGGCCATTTTCTAAAAACAGCGTGGCGAACATCACAAAGTAGACGACGCTAACAATATGGGGATCCGCCAGCGCCGCAAAATCGTGTTGCCAGAGCGCAGCGATAATATCTTGAATGACAGACATGGACTTTCCTGTGGAACAGCGTTTACGCCCCTGAGCCGAACGGAATGGGCGCTTAATTTACCCATTATACTCCCTTACAGGCCCGGATGCCTTGATCCGAGGCGCAACAAATGCAGACAATTTCGGTCGATGTGTCTGCATTCATGTCCATTGGCGTCAATATTATACGATGCGGGAGAAACCGGCGGCTAAATCTGCAATCAGATCGTCAACATTCTCTAAACCAATATGCAAACGGATGAGCGTGCCGTCGAAATCGACGTTGCCTTGCGGGCGGATCTCCGCAATCTGTTCCGGCTGGTTCGCCAGAATCAACGACTCAAAGCCGCCCCACGAGTAGGCCATGCTGAACAGACTAAAGTGATCCAGATAGGCGGAGAGTTCTTCGTTGGTCAGCTTTTTGTTCAGCACAAACGAGAACAGCCCGCTGCTGCCCGTAAAGTCTCGTTTCCAGTATTCATGACCTTTGCTACCGGGCAGGGCCGGGTGATTCACTCGCGCCACCTGAGGATGCGCGGCCAGCCACTCGGCAACCCTGAGGCTACTTTCATGGTGCTGACGCAGACGCACGCCGAGCGTGCGCAGTCCGCGACTGGTGATATAAGCGGTGTCGGCGTCGACCATTTGTCCCATCAGATAGGCGTTTTCACGCAGTTGATCCCAGCAGCGGGCATTAGCGACCGCCGTGCCGATCATCGCGTCTGAATGACCAACCAGATACTTTGTCGCGGCCTGTATAGAGATGTCGATACCGAAGTCGAGCGCGTTGAACAGGATCCCCGCCGCCCAGGTATTATCGATCATAATGATGGCCTCCGGCGCGACGCGTCTTACCGCGCTGACGATCGCCGGAACATCATGCACTTCCATCGTAATGGAGCCGGGCGACTCCAGAAACACCACTTTGGTGTTGGGCTGAATATGCTTTGCGATATCCGCGCCGACGAGAGGATCGAACCAACTGGTGGTCACGCCAAGTTTGCCGAGGATTTTGCGGCAGAAATCCTGACTCGGTTCATAGGCGGTGTTGGTCATCAGCACATGATCGCCTTGTTCCACAAACGCCAGAATGGTATTGGCGACCGCCGCAGCGCCGCAGGGAAACAGCGCGCATCCGGCGCCGCCTTCCAGTTCACACATCGCTTCCTGGAGTGAGAAATGTGTGAGCGTGCCGCGACGTCCGTAAAACAGTTCGCCGTTTGCGCGGTTACGGGTGGCGTGTTTTTTGGCTTCGACGGTGTCGAAGACCAGCGATGAGGCGCGCTGAATCACGCTGTTGACGGAGCCGAGAGTGTACTTCTTACGGCGTCCCGCGCTGACCAGTCGGGTCTCCAGTTGCTTATCTGCCATGTCGGTTTTTCCTGTTTTTATACGTCTGGATGTCTAAACTACCACGAATGACAAAATGCGCATCCCGTCCTCTTATATAAAGCACAATATTTTCCCAAATTCTCCGCTCGTGATGTTTTACTGCGTAAGCGCAAGGAAAAGAAACCAAAGGTGCGGCACTATGTAAATAGTAATGAGAACGACTATCAATTCGACGTCGTTTTGATATTATTATGCTCAGATTTTGTGATTTGCGTCCTGGAGATACAGAGTGGGTAATAATTTGATGCAGACGGATCTCTCCGTCTGGGGTATGTATCAGCACGCCGATATCGTAGTGAAGTGCGTGATGATTGGTCTGATTCTGGCGTCAGTGGTCACCTGGGCTATCTTCTTCAGTAAAAGCGTGGATTTCTTCTCCCAGAAGCGTCGCCTGAAGCGCGAACAGCAACTGCTGGCGGAAGCCCGCTCTCTGGATCAGGCAAGCGATATTGCCGCTAAGTTCGGCGCGAAAAGCCTGAGTACCCAGTTGCTCAACGAAGCGCAGAACGAGCTGGAGCTGTCTGAAGGCAGCGAAGACAACGAAGGGATCAAAGAGCGTACCGGTTTTCGCCTTGAGCGTCGCGTTGCGGCGGCAGGACGTCAGATGGGACGCGGAAATGGTTACCTGGCGACCATCGGGGCGATCTCCCCGTTTGTCGGTTTGTTCGGTACCGTATGGGGTATCATGAACAGCTTCATCGGTATCGCCCAAACGCAAACCACTAACCTTGCGGTGGTCGCGCCGGGTATCGCTGAAGCGCTGCTGGCGACCGCGATTGGTCTGGTTGCTGCGATTCCAGCCGTCGTCATCTATAACATTTTCGCCCGTCAGATTGGCGGTCTGAAAGCAACGCTCGGCGATATCGCCGCGCAGGTGTTGCTGCTGCAAAGCCGCGACCTGGACCTGGATGCAAGCGCCTCCGCGCATCCGGTACGTACCGCGCAGAAATTACGTGTAGGATAACGTTTCATGGCAATGCGTCTTAACGAAAACCTGGACGATAACGGTGAAATGCATGAAATCAACGTGACGCCGTTTATCGACGTCATGCTGGTGCTGCTGATCATCTTTATGGTGGCGGCCCCGCTGGCGACGGTGGATGTGAAGGTGAATCTGCCCGCATCTTCCAGCACGCCGCAGCCGCGTCCGGAAAAACCGGTGTATCTGTCAGTGAAAGCCGACAACAGCATGTTTATCGGTAACGATCCGGTGACCGAAGAAAGTATGATTGCTGAGCTTAACGCCCTGACGGAAGGGAAGAAGGACACCACGATTTTCTTCCGCGCGGACAAAACCGTGAACTACGAAACCATGATGAAGGTCATGGATACGCTGCATCAGGCGGGGTATCTGAAGATTGGCCTGGTCGGGGAAGAGGTCGCGAAGGCGAAATAACCGGCGCTTTTTTATGGCCTGATGGCGCGTCGCGTATCAGGCCAATGGTTTACCGTACTCTACTAGCCTAAATGCTCACCGCCGCACACGCCGTGTACTTCTGCGGTCACATAGCTTGATTCCTGACTCGCCAGATAGACATAGACCGGCGCCAGTTCCGCGGGCTGACCAGCGCGCTTCATGGGCGTCTGCTGACCAAACTGCGGAATTTTATCCTGCGTCTGACCGCCCGAGATTTGCAGTGCGGTCCAGATAGGGCCGGGCGCGACAACGTTTACCCGGATCCCTTTCCCGGCGACCTGTTTCGCCAGACCCCGGCTGTAGTTGAGGATCGCCGCCTTAGTCGACGCATAATCCAGCAGATGCGGGCTTGGCTGATACGCCTGAATTGACGAGGTGGTGATAATGCTGGCGCCTTTCGGCAGCAACGGGATGGCCTCTTGCGTGATCCAGAACAGCGCAAACACGTTCACCGCAAAGGTTTTCTGGAACTGTTCACTTGTCAGGTCCTTAATTTCAGGAATCGCCACCTGTTTACCGGCGACCAGCGCCAGCGTATCCAGACCCCCCAGCGCCTCGCGCGCCTTATGTACCAACGAGCGGGCAAAGGACTCATCGCTCAGATCGCCGGGAATAAGCACCGCTTTGCGCCCGCTCTCTTCAATAAGGGCTTTAACCTGTTGCGCGTCTTCTTCTTCCGCTGGCAGATAGTTTATCGCCACGTCTGCGCCTTCACGCGCGTAAGCAATGGCGGCAGCCCGTCCTATGCCGGAGTCGCCCCCTGTCACCAGTGCCTTGCGATCTTTAAGGCGACCGCTGCCCACGTAGCTTTTTTCGCCACAGTCAGGCACTGGGGACATTTTCGCCTGTACGCCTGGCGCGGGCTGTTTCTGTTGGGAATATTCACCGGTGTAGTACTGTGTGGTGGGGTCTTGTAGAGTCGACATGCCATTTCTCCCTTCAGGTTAAACATACCTTAAGGGTAGACGCTGTGCGGGAAAGCGGGGGGAACCAGGACGATCCTGATCGCCCGGACAGGCTACGTTTTCTTTACGACGAGTTGTTCATCCAGCGCGACGCTGGTGATGTTCAGCGTGCGGTAGCGACCTTCGGCAAGCTTACGCGTCAGGCGCAGCGTCGCCGTTTCGCGATCCAGCAGTTGTTGCCAGTGGCTTTCCAGACGCCTCATGATTTTGTCATGTAATTCAGGGCGTTGCCGAATAAGGGCATTTATCACCGCGCCGTAAATTTCTTCCTTAATTTGCAGCGCGTACATTTCCCGACGGTTCTGCCACTTCAACCGAACCAGCGCCGCAGGAATGGACGTCGCTTCCTGCGCCACGTTTTCCAGCAGCGCATTCTTATGCGCGACCAGCGCCGCAAGATTCTGCTTTAAGGCAAATTGATCGCTTTTATTATCGTCCAAAGCCAGATAGACATTGTTATCTTCAACATCTTTGATCATTGTTCATCATCCAGAGAATAAAAAATCGGGGAAGATTTTTCTCGCGTAATTAAATTAAGCCAAATTTCGTTGCCATTTTCATTAATATGGTTGGTGGTGTCAGCCAATATTTTACTTAAGGTCTGGGCATCCATGTCACCTTCCGCCTGTAAGGTATTAATCACACGGGCAAAGGTTTCAATTTTCGCCACCCGACACAGGCGTTCTTTAAAATGGCGATCGTGTTCTTCGAGCAGCATATTTTTAGATTGCCCGGTAGATGCCGCGCTAATTAAAATATCGGCTTCGTAATCGCGAAGGTTTTTCTTTCCCTGAGTGAAATTATTAGCGTTTTCTGCGGATCCTTCCGTCTGGCCTGACGCAGACAGATGAAAACGCGGCGGGACAAGATGCTCGGGAAGCATGTCACATTATCCTTTATTATCAGGTGTATAATTATTCTTATTGACAGGTCGCGTTGACAATAACATGGGGTAATTTTAAAATCAAAAAAAATGGAGCCATTTTATGAACAGTATTTTTTATTCTGTTATTACTCTGCTATTGCTCACCGGAGTCATACTTTTTTTAATACGCGAGTTTAATAAGCCGCGCGGTGCCGAAGAACATTCTCCCGACGTTCCACTCCCGCCGTTAACCAAAGACGAGGGGGAAGATCATTTTTCCACGCTGATGAATGCCATTACGCCGGTATGGTACTGGCGGGTTAATCATGAATATATTGATTTCCTGCACGCCACGGTAAAGCGAATGACAATGGCGCAATTGAATGAAACCCCCGGGCTATTTGATGCCCAGCGTCGCTGTAGCGATCTCAATTCCGCCGTGTATAAATACTACGACACGATAAAAAAACGCTGCCTGAATGGTGAAAAAGTGCCGCATTCCGATCTGGATGTCCTCAATCTGCGACAGTGCTTCCGGGAATTTAGCCTTGAAGCCTATCCGTCGCTGGTGGCGCTGGTGTGGCCCGAGTATCAGCGCCCGTGGATCACCCCCGGGGAAGTTTAAGGGATGTTGATCTGATGTTGCCCTGTTGAGATATACTGTTCCCCGGTTTTGCTACATGACAGGAATATATGGAACGCTTTCTCGAAAACGTAATGTACGCGTCTCGCTGGTTGCTCGCCCCCGTCTACTTCGGTCTGTCGCTTGCGCTGGTGGCGCTGGCGCTGAAGTTCTTTCAGGAGATCTTTCACGTCCTGCCTAACGTCTTTTCGATGGCGGAAGCGGATCTGATTCTGGTGCTGCTGTCGCTGGTGGATATGACCCTCGTCGGCGGGTTGCTGGTGATGGTGATGTTTTCCGGTTACGAAAATTTCGTCTCACAGCTGGATATCTCAGAAGGTCGGGAAAAGCTCAACTGGCTGGGGAAAATGGATGCGACCTCGCTGAAAAACAAAGTGGCCGCGTCGATTGTGGCGATCTCTTCTATCCATCTTCTGCGCGTGTTTATGGACGCGAAAAACGTGCCGGACAATAAGCTGATGTGGTATGTGATTATCCACCTCACCTTTGTGCTGTCGGCGTTTGTAATGGGTTATCTCGACAGACTCACCCGGCATAAACACGAGTAAGCGATCTTCACTCCTCGCGCCGGATGGCGGTAGCGCCATCCGGCAGGGTGTCTCGCCCGACGGCGATGACGGTTTATTTGTCGGAGGACGCCTGCCACAGGTTCAGTTGGCCGTCCGCGACATGCTTATCAATCTGCGCCAGTTCCTCGGCGGTAAACGCCAGATTCTTCAGCGCCTGTACGTTTTCTTCAAGCTGTTCAGGGCGGCTCGCGCCAATGAGTACCGAAGTGACGCGCTCATCTTTCAGCAGCCAGCTTAACGCCATTTGCGCCATCGACTGACCGCGCTGTTGCGCCATGGCGTTGAGCAGGCGCAGGCTGCTGAGATTCGCTTCCGTCAGCATGTTTTCCGTCAGGCCGCGCACTTTTTTCCCTTCGCGCTGCATCCGTGAACCTTCCGGGATCCCGTTTAAATATTTACCGGTTAACAGTCCCTGCGCCAGCGGAGTAAACGCGATACAGCCAACGCCATTTTCCGCCAGCGTATCCAGCAGACCGCTTTTATCCACCCAGCGATTCAGAAGGTTATAGGAAGGCTGATGAATCAACAGCGGGATCTTCCACTCGCGAAGTAGCGCCGCCATTTTCTGCGTGCGTTCCGGTGAGTAAGAAGAGATACCCACATACAGCGCTTTACCGCTTTGTACGGCGTGGGCGAGCGCTGAGGCGGTTTCTTCCATGGGCGTGTTTTCATCCACGCGATGCGAGTAAAAGATATCAACGTAATCCAGCCCCATGCGCTTCAGGCTTTGATCGAGGCTGGCGAGCAGGTACTTACGTGAGCCGCCGGAGCCATAGGGACCAGGCCACATGTCGTAACCGGCTTTGGTGGAAATGATCAGTTCGTCACGAAAAGGGGCGAAATCGGTGCGCAGCAGGCGACCGAAATTTTCTTCCGCACTGCCCGGCGGCGGACCATAGTTATTGGCTAAGTCGAAGTGGGTAATACCCAGATCGAAAGCTTTACGCAGCAGTGCGCGCTGAGAATCCAGCGCCTGCGCGTGGCCGAAACTGTGCCACAGGCCGAGCGACAGGGCGGGCAGCCGGAGTCCGCTTTTACCACAGTAGCGGTAAAGCATAGTGTCGTAGCGGTCAGGGGAGGCGTTCCAGGACATGATGTCTCCTTTCTTGTGATGAATTTTCGAAACAGCGTTTTCATTCTATGCTTATCAAATCACAAATCCTGGAGATATGCGATGGCCCGTCTGACCGCGAAAGATTTTCCGCAAGAACTGCTCGACTACTACGACTATTACGCGCACGGGAAAATCTCAAAACGAGAGTTTCTCAACCTCGCGGCAAAATATGCCGCCGGCGGGGTGACGGCGCTGGCGCTGTTCAACATGCTCAGGCCCAATTACGCGCTGGCTGAGCAGGTGAAATTCACCGATCCCGCTATCCTGCCGGAGTACATCCATTACCCGTCGCCAAACGGGCACGGCGATGTGCGCGGCTATCTGGTAAAACCGGCAAAAACGACGGGTAAGGTTCCGGCTGTGGTGGTCGTACATGAAAACCGCGGGCTGAATCCTTATATTGAAGATGTGGCGCGGCGGGTGGCGAAGGCGGGCTATATAGCGCTGGCTCCGGATGGTTTAAGCTCGGTTGGGGGGTATCCCGGAAACGATGAAGAAGGAAAAGCCTTACAGCAAAAGGTCGATCCGACAAAGCTGATGAACGACTTTTTTGCCGCCATTGAGTTTATGCAGAAACACCCTGACGCTACGGGCAAGGTCGGGATCACCGGTTTTTGCTATGGCGGCGGGGTATCAAATGCCGCCGCTGTGGCGTATCCGGAGCTGGCGTGCGCGGTGCCGTTTTATGGTCGCCAGGTCGCAGCGGCGGACGTGCCGAAGATCAACGCGCCGATTTTGTTACATTATGCCGAGCGGGATAAAAATATTAATGAAGGCTGGCCCGCCTATGAGGCCGCACTGAAAGCGAATAATAAGGTTTATCAAGCCTGGATTTATCCCGGCGTAAATCACGGATTTCATAACGACTCAACCCCACGCTATGACGAACCCGCGGCCGAACTGGCCTGGAAGCGCACGCTGGCGTGGTTTGAGACGTATTTGCGCTAAAGCCCGGTGACGCGACGCCTGCCGGGCTTTTGGTAGGGTTAGCCGGGTAAGGCGAAGCCGCCACCCGGCAATTCAGGCATCAGAAGCTATAGCTCATCCCTGCCTGGACGCTGGCGTCGTTATCCACATCACCGGTTCCCACATACACGCCGGTATTTAACGTGAAGTTGTGGGCGATGGTGGCGTTGATGCCTGCGCCAAAAATGCCCATCGTGTTGTTGTGGCCTGTGGTGTTGTGATAGTCCGCCGCCTTGATGTCGGTATCGTCGCTGAACTCTTTCTGGAAGCGCGCGTCAATCCACGGCATCAGCTGCACGCCTTTGTTCAGATCGCGAAGCGTGGTGGTCAGACGGACGCCAGCGCCGCCGTTCCAGGAAGATACCTGACTGTCAGAGAAGGTGATCTCCTGATCGGAGAAGCCGTCGGCTTTGGTCTGATCCCAGCCCAGAGTGGCATACGGCTGCAGCAGGGTTTCGCCCGGCAGCAGGACGTTTACGCCGGTACGCGCTTGCGCCATATACAGGCTTCCGTCGGTCGAGCCGTTCAGCGCTTCTGCCATCCCGCTGGTATTGCCGGTGACGTTGTTGGCAGACAGCGAGTAACGCATATCGCCATAGCTGAAGCTACCGTCCGCGAACAGTCCCCAGGTATCGCCATTCAGCGCCTGCTGCCATCCGCCGTACAGGCTGTAGTAATTCCCGTACACGCTGTCCTTGAAGCTGTCGACGCTGTCGCTGGTGTCCTGCACGCGGCTGCGGGTCCAGGCCAGGGCGATACCGCCAGTGACGCTGTCGCCGTTAGTTAAATGCGCCGTCCAGTCCACACCACCCTGCGCGCCCTGGGTAACGCTCTTGTAGTCGACATCGTTGCTGAAATTACCGTTCTGGTACAGGAAATCGCCCCATACCTGCGCTCCCTCCTGTTGTTCGCCCAACAGGCTGGCCAGATGTACCTGGTTCATGTGATTGCTGATGTCGTCAGCGACCTGATGACCCGCCTGTTCAGCCGCATCCAGACCGGCAATTAACCCCTGCACGTCGCTGGCCAGCGAACCTTGCGCGCTGTTAAACAGAATATTCCAGCTCTGGCTGTCACTGGCTTTCAGCATGGCCTGTGGCGCGCTGTCGGCGGCGACAATGTCCAGACTGTTGTCGTAGTTGTACGCGCCGCTGCGATTTTCCACTGTCTGCTGGCCGTTAGTGAACGTGGCACCCGCATAGTCCTGCGGCGCAGCAGTGCCGGTGGTCGTAAAAGTCCCAAGAAGAACGCCGGAACGATTGATCGCAGACGGCGTGATGCTGTTGACCACCACGGCGTTATTACTGCCGGTGATCGTGCCGAAGTTAACGAAACTGTCGGTGCTCATGCTGACCGAAGCATTGCTCCCGGTGGTGCTGGCGATCAGGCTTGATCCGTTTTGCAGATCCCAGGTGGTCGCGTCGTTGATTTTGTCGATGCTGATGCTGTTATCGCTGGTGGTGTTTACCGTTTCGAACTGGCTTATCTGACCGGTGATCGAACTGCCCGCGTCCATGGACAGCGTATCGCTGCCGTCGCCGCCGTCCACGTTGCCGTTAACGTGAGACTGATTGGTCAGCACCAGCGTGTCGTCGCCTTTACCGGTGGTAACATCGCCGTTGACGTTGGCGTTGTTTTGCAGCGTGATGGTGGTATTGCCTTTATTGGCGCTGGTGTTGACGTCACCGTTGATGGTGCTGTTGTCCAGCAGAAGGGAATTGGTGGAATCACCGGCCAGAGTGACGTTCCCGTTAATCACGCTTTGATTGGTGAGTGAAAGGCTGGCGTACCCTTTTTCATTCACGACGCCAATATCGCCGGTCACGGTGCTGTTATTCATCGTCAGGCTGGTGTGGGTAGTGCCCAGCATGGCGACGGTAACGTCGCCAAACGCGTCAAGGTTGAGATCTTTAAAGATTGTCTTACTCAAAAATTGTGACGCTTTTTCAATATCCTGCGCCACTTCACTGTCGGTACCGTCGACGGAGGCATTGGTGAGCGAGAGTGTCGTATCCGATTTTTCGCTACCGGCATAAATACCGCCTTTATCCAATGAACTGTCGCTCATGGATATTGTCTGAACCCCATTACCGCCGCTGATAATACTGCCGTGCAGATCGCTGCCGTTAATAATATTGGCGGTATGATAGCCATTATCCTGCGGATCGAGATAGATAGACGCACCCATCATGTAGTCTTTTTTATTCGGATAAAGCACATCGTCGTTTTCGCCATTCAGGGTTGAATGATCAACGGTGACGGTAGTGTTCGTGGTCTCTTTAATATTGCCGACTTCAATCATATCCACTTTCGCGCCGTTGGTGACGGTGATATTTGCCGTCCCGCCATTGCTTCCTTGAATATAGCTGCCGGTCATATCGGTGCCGTTGACAGTTAATGATTGGGTTTCTCCGGTGTTGAAATGCCCGTTCATGAAGATCGACCCGGAGGTTGGGTCCGCCATTACGGCGTTAGCGACACCGTTATCTTGTTGGTAAACGCTAATATCGCCCACGGACTCCGCAGCCCGTAGACCGCAGGTTTGCGACGTATCGTCACCAACGCACGGCGTGCTGGAGGCAGCAGAAACACAGGAACTGAAGGAAGCTAAAGCCACTAATACACATTGCGAGAGCAACGTGCGGTTCATTAATTTGCGCATTTTTTATTCCATTAATATCAAGATGAATCCGCTTTCTTTTTAATGGAAATACGTTCAATTAAGAATCTTCTGAAAGGAGAGTGATGTAATAAAATCTTAAAATGGTCTTAAGAAAAAATAATGTTTTAATCACGGTCTGATAAATTAATCATTATGAATACATTTTTCTCGTGAATGTTTAAGCTTAAATAATAAGCTGTTTATGCCAATTTTATCCAGCGACATCGATATAATTCAAAAGAACGCCTCAAACCCAATAATTCTTTAGGGGTATTTCGGTAATTTACTGCGCGGCTGTTTTACATTTTTACAACTATTGAAAGATAAAAACACGTTAACGCAATGTGGATTTCTCGCCCGGCGATTATCGTTTTCATTAACTTTCTTGTGGAGTAAAAATTTTTATAAAATTACGCGCGAAAAATTATACCTTCGCCGCTTCCTGCCGATAACGAGGTTAGACGCGCCTCTGGGCGACTTCTCCCTCATGGCAAGGAAAACATATGTACATGCTTCGTAATTTCACTATCCGGGTTGTCATGCTGACGATCCTCGGCATTTTCTGTTTAATGTGGGTCGGTGTGGGGCTTTACAGCACCTGGTCTCTTTCTCGCGTCGCGGAGGGCAACGAGGTGGATCGCCATCTTGTTCGCCAGATGACGGTGCTCAGCCAGGGCAACGATCAGTATTTTCGCTTCGTGACCCGTCTCAGCCGCGCCATGGACGTTAAAATCGGCGGAGGGACGCCCGATTTTGCGCCCGTACAACAGGCGCTGGATAACATGAGTAAAAAGTTACAGGAGATGAAAACCCTTTCTCCAGGCCCGATGGATCCCCAGGTTGCCGCCGATGTGCTGGCTAAATGGCAGAATCTGCTCGATAAAGGCGTCACGCCGCAAATGCAACTTGCGCAGCAGGGCACGCTGACCGCGTGGAGTGCGCAGGCGAATAACGTGACGCCAGCATTGAGCCGCGCCTTCGGCGCAAGCGCAGAGCGGTTCAATACCGCCGCTGCGGTCATGCTCGATCAAACCCGGGTTATGGTCGATGGCAAAACGGCGGTGATCCGCACGCTGATCGTCAGCGCGGTAATCCTGGGAATTGCGATCCTGTTTTTTACCGACCGCTATCTTGTGGCGATGCTGGTGAAACCGTTGGGGCGGATCCGTCAGCAGTTTCGCCAGATAGCCCAGGGCGATCTCAGCCAGCCGATTGACGATATCGGGCGTAACTGTGTGGGCCAGTTGGTGCCCCTACTGCGAGCGATGCAGGACAGTTTACGCGAGGCGGTCAGCGCGATTCGCGCAGGCAGCGATAATATCTGGCGGGGAGCGACCGAAATTTCCAGCGGCAACAACGATCTCTCATCGCGTACCGAGGAGCAGGCCGCCGCGCTGGAAGAGACCGCCGCCAGTATGGAACAGCTAACCGCGACGGTAAAACTGAACGCGGATAACGCGCGTCAGGCCAGCCAGCTTGCGGACTCGGCCTCCCGTACCGCCAGCCAGGGGGGGGCGCTGGTGTCAGACGTGGTGGACACCATGAACGGCATTTCCGCCAGCTCGAAGCAGATTGCCGAAATTACCACCGTGATTAACAGCATTGCCTTTCAGACCAATATTCTCGCCCTCAATGCGGCGGTCGAAGCCGCGCGTGCCGGTGAACAGGGGCGTGGATTCGCGGTGGTTGCCGGTGAAGTGCGTAACCTGGCAAGTCGCAGCGCGAATGCCGCGAAAGAGATCGAAACGCTGATCGCCGAATCCGTTCGCCGTGTCGATCAAGGGGCGCAACTGGTGAAAGACACCGGTTCGACCATGGAGGCGATTCTGCGCGGGGTGTCAGAAGTGGAGGCCATAATGAAGCAAATCGCTTCGGCTTCAGAAGAGCAGAGTAAAGGCATTTCGCAGGTTGGCGTCGCCATTACGCAGATGGATGGCGTCACGCAGCAAAATGCCGCGTTGGTGGAACAGGTTTCTGCCGCCGCCGCCGCCGCCGCGCTGGAGCGTCAAACCGAAGAACTGCAGCGTTCGGTGCAAAAATTCCGTCTTTCGCAAAGCGATAACGCTGACTTTCGAACCGAACATTGATCCGAAAGGGGTATTGGGCCGGTTTTATTAATTACACTACCGGCTACTCCCTTCGTTTTAGTATTCCTGCGCAGTATCATAGACTACATAACCATAATAAAAATGTGGTAAATGGCGCACCGATCGCAATAACGTTTGCGCGATTGATGCAAAATAAAAGCCAGGTCTTCGCAACGGAATAACTATAAAATGACTGGAGATAATACTCTCATTAATTCTCACGGCGTTAACCGTCGTGATTTCATGAAGCTTTGTGCAGCACTCGCCGCCACCATGGGGCTCAGCAGCAAAGCCGCCGCAGAAATGGCCGAATCGGTATCCCGTCCGCAGCGCCCGCCAGTTATCTGGATTGGCGCTCAGGAGTGTACGGGGTGTACCGAATCCCTCCTTCGTGCGACCCACCCCACGGTAGAAAACCTTGTTCTGGAGACCATCTCTCTGGAGTATCACGAGGTGCTTTCCGCCGCGTTCGGCCATCAGGTTGAAGAGAATAAACACAACGCGCTTGAGAAGTATAAAGGGCAGTATGTGTTGGTCGTCGATGGTTCCATTCCCTTAAAAGATAACGGTATTTACTGCATGGTTGCCGGTGAGCCGATTGTGGACCATATCCGCAAAGCGGCGGAAGGCGCGGCGGCGATTATCGCTATCGGCTCCTGTTCCGCCTGGGGCGGCGTCGCCGCTGCGGGCGTGAACCCAACCGGCGCGGTGGGTCTGCAGGAAGTACTGCCAGGCAAAACCGTGATCAACATTCCAGGCTGTCCGCCGAACCCGCATAACTTCCTGGCGACGGTCGCGCACATCATCACTTACGGTAAGCCGCCGAAGCTGGATGCGAAAAATCGTCCCACCTTCGCCTATGGCCGCCTGATCCACGAGCACTGTGAGCGCCGTCCGCACTTCGACGCCGGTCGCTTTGCCAAAGAGTTCGGCGATGAAGGTCACCGTGAAGGATGGTGCCTCTACCATCTTGGCTGTAAAGGACCGGAAACCTGGGGCAACTGCTCCACGCTGCAGTTCTGCGACGTGGGCGGCGTGTGGCCGGTGGCGATCGGGCATCCTTGCTACGGCTGTAACGAAGAGGGCGTGGGATTCCATAAGGGCATTCACCAGCTTGCTCACGTGGAAAACCAGACACCGCGTTCTGAAAAACCTGACGTAAATATGAAAGAAGGCGGCAACGTCTCTGCCGGCGCCATTGGCTTACTCGGCGGCGTCGTCGGACTTGTGGCAGGCGTCAGCGTGATGGCGGTGCGTGAACTGGGTCGTCAGCAAAAGAAAGATAACGCTGACTCACGGGGAGAATAACCGTGAACAGACGTAACTTTATTAAAGCAGCCTCCAGCGGGGCATTGCTGTTAGGCGCCGCGCCGTCTGTCAGCCATGCGGCTGCGCAAAACCGCCCGCCGATACCCGGTTCACTCGGTATGTTGTATGACTCGACGCTGTGCGTCGGCTGTCAGGCCTGCGTGACCAAATGTCAGGACATCAACTTTCCGGCGCGCAACCCCGAAGGGGAACAGACCTGGTCAAACAACGACAAACTGTCGCCCTACACCAATAACATTATTCAGGTGTGGCGTAGCGGCGACGGCGTGAACAAAGACCAGGTCGATAACGGCTATGCGTACATTAAGAAACAGTGTATGCACTGCGTCGACCCTAACTGCGTCTCTGTCTGCCCGGTTTCCGCGCTGAAAAAAGATCCGAAAACCGGCATCGTCCATTACAACAAAGACGTCTGTACCGGTTGCCGCTATTGCATGGTCGCGTGTCCGTACAACGTGCCGAAGTACGACTACAACAACCCGTTTGGCGCGCTACACAAGTGTGAACTGTGTAACCAGAAAGGTGTTGAGCGACTCGATAAGGGCGGTCTTCCAGGCTGTGTGGAAGTGTGTCCGGCGGGCGCGGTGATCTTCGGCACTCGCGAAGAGCTGATGGCCGAGGCGAAAAAGCGTCTTTCGCTTGAACCGGGCAGTCAGTATCACTATCCGCGTCAGACCCTGAAAACCGGCGACACCTACGTGCATACCGTGCCGAAGTATTACCCGCATCTGTATGGCGAAAAAGAGGGCGGCGGTACGCAGGTGCTGGTGCTGACCGGGGTACCTTACGAAAATCTGGATCTACCGAAGCTGGACGACCTCTCTACCGGCGCGCGATCCGAACACGTTCAACACACGCTGTATAAAGGCATGATATTACCCCTGGCTGCGCTGGCGGGCTTATCCGTGCTGGTTCGTCGTAACACTAAAAACGACCATCACGACGGAGGAGACGATCATGAGTCATGATCCTAAACCGCTGGGCGGCAAAATTATCAGTAAACCGGTCATTATTTTCGGGCCGCTAATCATCCTTTGTATGCTTCTTATCGTGAAGCGTCTGGTGTTTGGATTGGGGTCCGTCTCCGATCTGAACGGCGGCTTCCCATGGGGCGTCTGGATCGCCTTCGACCTGCTGATCGGCACTGGCTTTGCCTGTGGCGGCTGGGCGCTGGCATGGGCGGTGTATGTTTTCAACCGGGGACAATACCACCCGCTGGTGCGTCCGGCGCTGCTGGCCAGTCTGTTTGGATATTCGCTGGGCGGTCTGTCTATCACGATTGACGTGGGGCGTTACTGGAACCTGCCGTACTTCTACATTCCGGGTCACTTCAATGTGAACTCGGTGCTGTTTGAGACGGCGGTCTGTATGACCATCTATATCGGCGTGATGGCGCTGGAGTTTGCCCCGGCGGTGTTCGAACGCCTGGGCTGGAAAGTGTCGCTGAAGCGTCTGAACAAGGTGATGTTCTTTATCATCGCCCTCGGCGCGCTGCTGCCGACCATGCACCAGTCCTCAATGGGATCGCTGATGATTTCGGCCGGCTACAAGGTGCATCCGTTGTGGCAAAGCTACGAAATGCTGCCGCTGTTTTCGGTGCTAACCGCCTTTATCATGGGCTTCTCAATCGTTATCTTTGAAGGTTCGCTGGTTCAGGCGGGTCTGAAAGGCAACGGCCCGGATGAAAAGAGCTTGTTTATCAAACTGACGAACACCATCAGCGTACTGCTGGCGATATTCGTCGTGCTGCGCTTTGGCGAGCTGATCTATCGCGACAAGTTATCGTACGCGTTCGCAGGCGACCTCTATTCCCTGATGTTCTGGATTGAAGTCGTGCTGATGGTCTTCCCGCTGGTGGTGCTGCGCGTGGCGAAACTGCGCAACGATTCGCGGATGTTGTACCTGTCTGCGCTGAGCGCGCTGCTGGGCTGCGCGACCTGGCGACTCTCCTATTCGCTGGTGGCCTTCAATCCAGGCGGCGGCTACCACTACTTCCCAACCTGGGAAGAACTGTTGATTTCTATTGGTTTTGTGGCTATTGAGATTTGCGCTTACATCGTTCTCATTCGTCTACTGCCGATACTTCCTCCTTTAAAACAAAACGATCATAATCGTCATGAGGCGAGCAAAGCATGAGCCAGAGAATTACTATTGATCCGGTAACCCGTATCGAGGGGCATTTACGCATCGATTGCGAAATCGAAAATGGCGTTGTATCGAAAGCATGGGCGTCCGGCACCATGTGGCGCGGCATGGAAGAGATCGTGAAGAACCGCGATCCGCGCGACGCGTGGATGATTGTGCAGCGCATTTGCGGCGTCTGTACGACCACACATGCCATCTCTTCGGTGCGTGCGGCGGAAAGCGCGCTGAACATCGACGTGCCGGTGAACGCGCAGTATATCCGCAACATTATTCTGGCGGCGCATACCACGCATGACCACATCGTTCACTTTTACCAGCTGTCCGCGCTGGACTGGGTGGACATCACCTCCGCGCTGAATGCCGACCCGGCAAAAGCCGAAGCGCTGCTGAAAGGCGTTTCCAGCTGGCACCTGAACAGCGCGGAAGAGTTCACGAAAGTGCAGAACAAGATCAAAGATCTGGTTGCCAGCGGTCAGTTGGGCATTTTCGCTAACGGCTACTGGGGACATCCGGCGATGAAACTGCCGCCGGAAGTGAACCTGATCGCGGTTGCGCACTATCTGCAGGCGCTGGAATGCCAGCGTGACGCCAACCGTGTGGTGGCGCTGTTGGGCGGTAAAACGCCGCACATTCAGAACCTGGCGGTGGGCGGGGTAGCCAACCCGATCAACCTCGACGGTCTGGGCGTGCTGAACCTTGAACGCCTGATGTACATTAAGTCATTCATCGACAAGCTGAGCGACTTCGTTGAACAAGTTTATAAGGTCGATACTGCGGTGATCGCCGCGTTTTATCCGGAATGGCTGGAACGGGGTAAAGGCGCGGTGAACTACCTGAGCGCGCCGGAATTCCCGACCGACGGCAAAAACGGCAGCTTCCTGTTCCCTGGCGGCTACATTGAAAACGCCGATCTGTCGACCTACCGTCCAATCAGCTCTCACTCCGATGAATACCTGATCAAGGGTATCCAGGAGAGCGCGAAGCACGCCTGGTATAAAGACGAAGCGCCGCAGGCGCCGTGGGAAGGCACCACCATCCCGGAATACAACGGCTGGGCGGATGACGGTAAATATTCGTGGGTGAAATCGCCGACCTTCTACGGCAAAACCGTCGAAGTGGGACCGCTGGCGAATATGCTGGTTAAACTGGCGGCGGGACGCGAGTCCACGCAGGCGAAGCTGAATGAAATTGTCGCTATCTACCAGAAGCTGACCGGTAAAACGCTGGAAGTGGCGCAACTGCACTCCACGCTGGGGCGCATTATTGGCCGTACCGTTCACTGCTGCGAACTGCAGGGTATTTTGCAGAACCAGTACAGCGCGCTGATCGCCAACATTGGTAAAGGCGATCACACTACGTTTGTGAAGCCGGATATTCCGTCCACTGGCGAGTTCAAAGGCGTCGGCTTCCTTGAAGCGCCGCGCGGGATGCTTTCTCACTGGATGGTGATCAAAGACGGCATTATCAGCAACTACCAGGCGGTTGTACCGTCAACGTGGAACTCAGGCCCGCGTAACTTTAACGACGATGTCGGCCCGTATGAACAGTCGCTGGTGGGTACGCCGATTGCCGATCCGGAAAAACCGCTGGAAGTGGTACGTACTATTCACTCTTTCGACCCCTGTATGGCGTGCGCGGTGCATGTTGTCGACGCTGACGGGAACGAAGTGGTCTCTGTGAAGGTTCTGTAATGCGGATTTTAGTCTTAGGGGTCGGCAATATTTTGCTGACCGATGAAGCCATCGGAGTGCGGATCGTTGAAGCGTTAGCGCAGCGATACGTACTGCCGGATTTCGTAGAGGTCCTCGATGGCGGCACGGCGGGAATGGAATTGCTGGGTGACATGGCGAACCGCGATCATCTGATCATCGCGGACGCCATTGTGTCCAGAAAAAACACGCCGGGTACGATCATGGTCCTGCGGGACGATGAAGTGCCTGCGCTGTTTACCAATAAAATTTCCCCGCACCAGCTTGGCCTGGCCGACGTTCTGTCGGCCCTGCGTTTTACCGGCGAGTTCCCGAAGAAGCTGACCCTGGTGGGCGTCATTCCTGAGTCGCTGGAGCCGCACATTGGCTTAACGCCGACGGTGGAAGCGATGATTGAACCTGCGCTTGCGCAGGTTCTTGCCGCGCTGCGCGAGTCTGGTGTGGATGCCGTCCCACGGGAGGTTGCGCATGCCTGAGGAGATTTCAGGGTTCCAGACCGCCCCGAAGGCGCAGGTTCAGGCCGCATTTGACGCCATCGCGCAGCGTTCAATGCACGATCTCTCTTTTTTGCATCCTGATATGCCGGTGTATGTCTCTGACTTTACGCTGTATGAAGGACAGTGGACGGGATGTGTTATCACGCCGTGGATGCTGAGCGCGCTGATTTTCCCCGGGCCGGATCAACTCTGGCCGGTACGCAAGGTGAGCGAAAAACTCGGGCTGCGTCTGCCGTATGGCGATATGACGTTTACCGTTGGCGAGCTTGACGGCGTATCGCAATATCTCTCCTGCTCGTTGATGTCGCCGCTGAATCATGCGATGTCGGCGGAAGAGGGCGTCCGTCTGGCAGACGACTGCGCGCGGATGCTGCTGTCGCTGCCGGTCAGTAATCCTGATGCGCCGCAAACCAGCCGCCGTGCATTGCTGTTTGGCCGCCGGAGTAGTGAAAATGCATGAGCTGTCTCTTTGCCAGAGCGCGGTTGAGATCATTCAACAGCAGGCAGAACAGCACGGCGTTAAGCGAGTCACTGGCGTGTGGCTGGAGATTGGCGCGCTTTCCTGCGTCGAGGAGAGCGCCGTCCGTTTTAGCTTTGACATTGTCTGCCAGGGGACAGTGGCGCAGGGCTGCGTGCTGCACATCGACTACACGCCAGCGCAGGCATGGTGTTGGGATTGCAGTCAGGTGGTTGAGATCGCCCGGCACGATGCGCAATGTCCGCGCTGCCATGGCGATCGTCTGCGCGTGGATACCGGCGATTCGCTAAAAGTGAAGAGTATTGAAGTTGAATAAACCTCTGGGTGGTTAATTATGTGTATTGGCGTTCCGGGTCAGGTTCTGGCGGTGGGTGAAGATATTCATCAACTGGCGCAGGTGGAAGTGTGTGGTATCAAGCGCGATGTCAATATCGCCCTGATCTGCGAAGGCAACCCTGCGGAACTGGTTGGGCAGTGGGTGCTGGTTCACGTTGGCTTTGCGATGAGCATAATTGATGAGCATGAGGCCAACGCTACATTAGATGCGCTGCGCCGTATGGATTACGACGTGACCAGCGCGTAATACCGCTCTCATTTCGCGACCTTCCTGGCCGGATAAGGCGCACTGCGCGCCGTCATCCGGCCAGGAACTTATCCCTGTCGCTTATCTTCCGTCTTGTTTTCAACGTCGCTGGCGTCGTGCCGCTCATGCAGCTGTTCGTTCAGCGGACCGTTGGTCTTATTCACTATTCTTCCCCGTTTCACCGCCGGACGTGCGGCAATCTCTTTCGCCCAGCGCTGCACGTTCTTGTAGCTGCCTGCGTCGAGAAATTCCGCTGCGTCGTACACGTTGCCGAGCACCACATTGCCGAACCATGGCCAGATTGCCATATCGGCAATCGTATAGTCGTCGCCCGCGACATAGGGGTGATTCGCTAACTGTTTATCCAGCACGTCCAGCAGACGTTTCGCTTCCATGGTGAAACGGTTAATGGCGTATTCGATCTTCACCGGCGCATAGTGATAAAAATGGCCGAAGCCGCCGCCAAGAAACGGTGCTGCGCCCTGTAGCCAGAACAGCCAGTTCAGGGTTTCCGTGCGTTTTGCCAGATCCTGCGGCAGGAAATAGCCAAATTTTTCCGCCAGATACAGCAGGATCGATCCCGATTCAAACACGCGCACCGGCGGATTTTGCGAATGATCGCGCAGGGCCGGGATCTTCGAGTTAGGGTTGACCTCAACAAAGCCGCTGGAGAACTGATCGCCTTCGCCGATGCGGATCAACCAGGCGTCATACTCTGCGCCGGTGACGCCCAGTGCGAGCAGTTCTTCCAGCATGATCGTCACTTTCTGACCGTTCGGCGTGCCCAGCGAGTAGAGCTGCAACGGGTGTTTACCGACGGGCAACGTCTTGTCATGGGTTGGGCCGGAGATCGGACGGTTGATGTTGGCGAATGCGCCGCCGCCGGATTTATCCCACGTCCAGACGTTTGCGGGCTGATAAGTGTTATCTGACATGTTGACCTGCCTTCTGATGGGTTGTGTTGAAGCAGTGTAGCAGGTCGCCATTGAGGCATTTAACAGATTGGCACATTTACGCCCTGCTATTTTTTGCCTTCGGGCGTCTGGCCGCTGCGCGGAGGTGTATGATGATGAATGTTGTTGGGCAGGCAAGCAGATGCCGCTCAGGCTGTACAGATTGAGGTAAGTTGGATGAGCACAGGAACGAGCAGTCAGGATGCCCCCTTTGGGACATTATTGGGCTATGCCCCCGGTGGTGTAGCCATCTATTCTTCAGATTACAGCTCCCTTGACCCACGGGACTATGCCGACGACGCCGCGTTTCGCAGCTACATCGACAACGAGTATATGGGGCATAAATGGCAGTGCGTAGAGTTCGCCCGCCGTTTTTTGTTTCTTAACTATGGTGTTGTGTTTACCGATGTCGGTATGGCGTGGGAGATCTTCTCACTGCGTTTCCTGCGCGAAGTGGTAAACGACAATATCCTGCCGCTGCAGGCCTTTCCTAACGGTTCGCCTCGCGCGCCGGTCGCCGGGGCGCTGTTAATCTGGCAAAAGGGCGGTGAATTTAACGAGACCGGTCATGTGGCGATTATCACCCAGTTGCTGGAGGATAAGATCCGTATCGCCGAGCAGAACGTCATCCACACGCCGCTCCCTCCCGGCCAGCAGTGGACGCGCGAGCTGGAGATGGTGGTAGAAAAGGGTCATTACACGCTGAAAGATACCTTCGACGATACCACGATTCTGGGGTGGATGATCCAGACTGACGACACGCAGCACAGCCTGCCGCAGCCGGGGAATGCCAATGACTCACTGAAGATCCGCGGCGCGCGTCTGGCGGAGAAAGGCCAGTTCGACGGCAAATGGCTGGATGAACGCGATCCGCTGCAAAAGGCGTATGTGGCCGCTAACGGACACGTGATAAATCAGGATCCGTACCAGTATTTCACCATCACCGAGAGCGCCGAGCAGGAGCTGATTAAAGCGACCAACGAACTGCATCTGATGTATCTTCATGCCACCGACAAGGTGCTGAAAGATGACAATCTGCTGGCGCTGTTCGATATCCCCAAAATTCTCTGGCCGCGTTTACGTTTGTCCTGGCAGCGTCGCCGTCATCATATGATCACCGGTCGTATGGATTTTTGTATGGATGAACGCGGGCTGAAGGTTTACGAGTACAACGCGGATTCCGCCTCCTGTCATACCGAGGCGGGGCTGATTCTTGAACGTTGGGCTGAACAGGGCTATACGGGACAGGGCCATAATCCCGCCGAAGGGCTGATCAATGAACTGGCCGGGGCGTGGAAACACAGCCATGCGCGGCCTTTCGTGCATATCATGCAGGATAAAGACATTGAGGAAAATTACCACGCCCAGTTTATGCAGCAGGCGCTGCGCCAGGCCGGGTTTGAAAGCAAAATCCTGCGCGGGCTGGATGAGTTGCGCTGGGACGACGCGGGGCAACTGATTGACGGTGACGATCGCCTGGTGAACTGCGTCTGGAAAACGTGGGCCTGGGAAACAGCGATTGAGCAGATTCGCGAAGTCAGTGAAACCGAATACGCCGCTGTGCCGATCCGCACCGGGCATACCAATCAGGACGTCCGCCTGATAGACGTCCTGCTGCGCCCGGAGGTGCTGGTGTTTGAACCACTGTGGACAGTGATCCCCGGAAACAAAGCGATCCTGCCGATTCTGTGGCAACTGTTCCCGCATCATCGTTATCTGCTGGACACCGATTTCACAGTGAACGACGAACTGGCGCAAACCGGTTATGCGGTGAAACCGATTGCCGGACGCTGCGGCAGCAATATCGATCTGGTCAGTCATCAGGAAGAACTGCTGGATAAAACCAGCGGGAAATTCGCCGAGCAGAAGAACATTTATCAGCAACTGTGGTGTCTGCCAAACGTCGCCGGGAAGTACATTCAGGTCTGCACGTTTACTGTTGGCGGCAACTACGGCGGCACCTGCCTGCGCGGCGACGAGTCGTTGGTCATTAAAAAAGAGAGCGATATCGAACCGCTGATTGTCGTGAAAGAATAGACGCTTACAGACCTGCGACGTGACGGCAGGCCTCAATACGGTAAGCGCTACATAAACCTAAACCCGCCTTCGGGCGGGCTTTTTACATCGTGATGCCGCCGCCGGCGCGGCGTTATTCCGCAACAGCCAGGATAAAGAGACGTTCCCCAGAGGCAGGAATATCAGAGAGCGTTAAGACTATTTTTAAAAAGAGACTTCTTCAGCAAGTTTTTAAACGTATATGGGGGGAATAGTTCTTGATCGTGTCTTGCTGGTATATTCATCATCGTTTTAAATTTTGATTTATTATTTATGCAATAAATGTTTCATCTACGGAAATAATTCTCTTTTGCCAGCTTCTTTTGTAGGTATATAATTATTGGGATTTTTCAGGGAAATAATACACGAATTCAGATCCAGATGAGGGAGCATGCACTATGAATACCCGGTCAGCAATATTTTTATGTGTGGTCGCATTCCTGCTGGCGGGTTGTGCGCCACGCTCCTCCATCGATGCGAAGAAAACGGGGCTGCGGGCGGAGAGCGGCGTCAATAAAAATGCTTCAGCACAGCTGCTGTCGGACAAGGATATTTTTGGTAACGAAACCACATTGGCGGTGTCCGAAGAGGATATCCAGGCGGCGCTGGAAGAGGATGAGTTTCGTGTACCGCTGAATTCCCCTGTTATTCTTGTACAGTCCGGTAGCCGCGCGCCGGAAACGGCGATGCAGCAAGAAATGCGGAAATATTATACTGTCGCGACCTTTTCCGGGATTCCGGACAGGCAAAAAGTGATTTCCTGCAATAAAAATGAGAACGGCGATGTGGTTGCCAGTGAGAATATGAACTGGATGCAGGCACTGCGTTACGTCGGCGCGAAGGGGCATCAGAAAGCGATCGTTGTTTATCAGGATGTATTGCAGTCCGGTAAATACGATCCCACAACCAAAACGACGACGTGGTCGGACTATAAAAATGAGAAGCTGACGGATGCGGCTTCGCTGCGTTTCCTGGTGCGTTTTACGCTCGTGGATGTGGCGACAGGAGGCTGGTCCACCTGGACGCCAGTCAACTATGAAGAGGCTGTTCTTCCCTTGCTGACGAGTAAAAGCGGCACAGCTACCACGGAGCAACAAATTACTCAGCTTAAACAAAAAACCTATGCAACAGCGGTTAAAGATTTGGTGAGTCGGTATCAGTAAATCAACTCTACATCAGACGTTGAATTATGGCGACGATCAGAAAAATTATTAGTAGGACGGGGTATTCTCGTACTGAATCGAATCCATAGCCACGAGGGAAAAATGTCGAATAAGTATATATTTTTAGAAAAACAAGATGCAATATGATTATTTGGCGACTCTCGGTAAGTGATAATATTATTATTAATATTACATTGGTTATTGACGAGTGTAATAACGAAAAAGAACCTCCACTTTTTGAAGCTTCGATCACTGACAATGTTGTTGTTTTATCAGTATTTGGTGATTTTAATGAACAAAAGATAATAAGAGAAAGAGTTACTTACGCATTTCATAAAAATAAAATATTCGTGGTTTTGTAGAGGAATAAATAAAAATCTCCGTTCAGTACACTAAACTAAACATCCCGTCTTTGATCCCTTTAACTAACTGTTTAACCTGATAAAGTTCATCATGCCGTTCCTGCACCTCGTTACGTCCGCCATCAACACAATACACCCGTCCATAATCCTCACCGTCAGTCCGCGTCCGGTCTCAAATCCCGCCTCTGCCAACCCGTCGCCACTAAGGTGCACGCTGGGGCTGCGCGAATATCCGGTGGGGACTTTGATTTTACGGTTGGTGCGGGAAATACCGACATAACCGACTTTAAGACGGCGATACTCACCCCCGATGTGGGAGTAAATGCGCTATGAGTAACCGGTATGCAGAAACCGTTTAACCAGAGCAACGACGACTGAAACCGGGAAGCTGGTAGCGGCAGGTCATCCGCGAGCACCTGGAACGGGGCGTTCGGGGCCAGACGGTGCGGCCGTGCTCGACACCAGAGGCAGGATCGTCTACCGGGTGGGGTCAGTCCAGTGGGCCCTTATGAACTTTGCAAACCTCTTACAGAGTCCACTATAAGCACGGATTAAAAACGTAATTTCTCATAGGCACATAATTTGTCCATGTAAGATATTTCTGATATAAATAGGCGTCTTATTGTTAAGGTTATTAGTGGTAATTATCTGAATTGCATTAATTTTATTTATCAATAAGTCAAAGGGACATTAAGGCATAAACTTAAAACGGAACAGAGCATCATGCTTAGAAAACTCTCTTTTATCGTCCTGCTATCTTCAGGGAATGCGCTCGCAGCTGAAGCTGTATGTAGCTCCACCGACGGGAAACAACTAACCTGTAGCGGCGAGCAAGGACTTTTTACCGATATTGACAACACCCTTAACTCATATCAAAGCGTTACTATTGATACTACAACAAATGACAGAGGCTATGGATTAGACTTCCGTCAAACTGTCCATCATTTAACGCCAGATAACATAAACATTACCACTACTGGAAAATACTCTGACGGTATTATAGGGCGGATAGCCACGACGACAATTGATGGCAACCTGAATATTAAAACGTATGGTGAATATTCCTCCGGTATATTATTGCAGGAGTTTGAATACGCCAATGTAACCATCGCTGGCGACATGGACATTTATACACGCCATGGCATGGGGATCGCCGCTGAACTTACTCTGGGCAATAATAAAAACAATCTATTAACCGCCGGAGATAATATTTCCGTTGTCACAGAAGGCGCAGGAAATAACTTAAGACGGGGTGCCGGATATGGAATCTATGCCGGCTCTGCATACTATTTAAACAGTTTGGGATTTATTCCCGATCACCATACGGCCCGTATCATGCTGGGTAACAATGTATCTGTACAAACCAGCGGCGATGAAGCCCATGGGGTGTATGCGAACAAAACAGGGATGATACAGGTTGGTGACATCTCCGTTCTTACCCGGGGTGAGCAGGCGGCGGGCCTGAAAGCGGAGGATGGCAACAAATATGCACCACCAGGACAACGTTTACTCAGAGCCCGAACTGAAAGTTATGAAGGTGGAAAAATATTCCTGACACGTAACGTTAATATCGATGTGGAAGGCGCCGGAAGTTACGCCATGCATTCGACCGGGTTTGGATCTTACATCGGTTCTTCCTGGCTTGGCGGGCAGCAGTCCAGAGGGACCTATATCGTCAATGGTAACCTGTTGGCTGAAACATTAGGGGTGATTGATTTACGGATGACCCATGGTTCAGTATTTACCGGCACCGCCGATTCTAAACAGCTGAATACTGATAATTCCCTGAATACCGTGGATAATGGCTATATTTATCTGGATATGTCCAGAACCAGCAGTATCTGGAATATGACCGGGGACTCGGTGGTTACCCGTCTGGATTTGAATGATGCGAATTTAACCTATGCTGCCCCCACCCAGCATTCATCATTTACACCTAAACTCCTGCACGTGATCGAGGATTATTCCGGAAATAATGGCATTCTGACGCTTAATACCGTTCTTGGCGGTGATGACTCTCCGACTGATAAACTGTATGTTCATGGCGATGTAGAAGCTGGTAACACTCAGGTCAGTATAAATAATATTGGCGGCCAGGGTGACCTGACGAATCAGGGCATTGAAATAGTCAATGTGGGGGGCCAGTCAATCGGCACCTTCACAAAATATGGTCGTATCGTTGCCGGCGCTTATGATTATGATGTTGTCCGTAAAGGCGAGAACTGGTATCTGGTGAGTGGCCTGCCGGAACCAACACCTGAACCAACACCAGAGCCGACGCCGGAACCAACGCCGGAGCCAATCCCGACTCCGAAGCCAACACCGAATCCTTCCCCGATAGTTCGTCCGGAAGGAGGAGAATATGTGGCTAACATTATGGGGTCTAATACCTTATTCCTGCATAGACTGCACGATCGCGTAGGTGAGCCACATTATGTCGGAGCCGTTTCAGATAACAGAGAAAAAGTTACGGGTATGTGGATACGAAACGTCGGAGGACATACTCGTTTCAAAGACAGCAGTGGGCAAATCAACACCCAGGCGAACCGTTATGTTCTCCAGTTAGGTGGGGATATTGTGCAATGGAGCAGTGACGGTAAAGACAGATATCACCTCGGTATTATGGGCGGATACGCCAACCAGAAAAGTAACTCCCATAATAAATTCAGCCATTACTACAGCGAAGGGAGTGTAAACGGCTACAGCGCAGGTATTTACGGAACATGGCTGGAAAATAACGCCGAGAAGACGGGGGGGTATGTTGATACCTGGCTTCTGTATAACTGGTTTGACAATACCGTAAGCGGCAATTCCCTGGCTTCCGAAGACTATAAATCGAAGGGCTTCACTGCATCGGTTGAGTCTGGTTACACATGGAAACTTGGCGAGAAAAATCATCGGGAAAGCTATTTTGTTCAGTCTGTTGCACAACTGACATGGATGGGCGTTAAAGCTGACTCTTTCACGGAGAAAAACGGAACGCGCGTTGAAAGTGAAGGTGATGGAAATATCCAGACCCGACTGGGGACCCGTTTGTTTATCAAAGGTCATAGTCAGCTTGATGAGGGTAAACAGCGAATTTTCGAACCGTTCATCGAAGCCAACTGGATCCACAACACACGCGATTTTGGCGTATCAATGGGTGGAGTGGATGTCAAACAGGCAGGAGCGCGTAACATTGCTGAGCTGAAAACCGGTGTAGAAAGCCAGATCAACCGCAATGTAAATCTGTGGGGGAATGTTGCACAACAGATTGGCGACAAGGGCTACAGTGATACCAGCGCCATGCTGGGACTTAAAGTCAATTTCTAAACCTACCTGAAAAACAGCGCCAGGCATAGTGCCTGGCGCTGTATCTCGATGCGGTACTGTGTTGTGGAGTGGCACAGTAAATTTGGCCACCCGTTTAAAGGTGATATTCTCGTCTCAACACAAAACGGGTGACTTAATGGACAAGAAAACCCGGCATACCTTCACTCCGGAGTTCAGTCTGAAAGTTTGCAGGCGTAGCATAATAATTCTCCCTGAGGAAAATGAAATAGTGCTGGATGGGCGTCACCTGGGTGGCTGGCGAAGTGGGATGATTTATTTCGTCAGTATCAATTTGCCGGAATGCGTCTGGCGTAGTTGATAGTGTTCGCTATTGTACGCAATTCATACCGGGCCCTCGTCGCCGGATAACGTTTTGCTGTTGATCAGATGTTTCACGGGGGAAGGACGCGACGAAACGCGATGTGTTGTCAGAGCGGCTGATGTGTTGCTCAGTCCTGGCACATTTATTATGGAACTGATAATCAACTTGGTAGCGAGAAGCATTATCAAGATAAGCGAGAATGCACCAAGCGATTTTGTTTAGAAAAAAGGCGGCTGGATCAATTTTTTATATTCCGTGGCGCCACGGTTTGTCCGGGAAGGGGCTGGTCAGGTAATCATTCTTCTTTACGTCCGTTTTCTTTCATGCGTATCAACACCGTGTTGTTTTAATACTGATTCATCTTATCAGGGAGATTATTGGCGGAGACGAAAACGTGTTATCTATATGTCAGATAAAAACAGAGCAATTTAAATCTCTATCTCTTTACCGAGATCGTATTCTATTAACGTCCATTTAACAGGAGAACCCTGATAATAGGGCAGCATTTCTCCCTTTTTTAAATTTACCACGGCCGAAACGACGGTGCTGGAGAGCTGCCAGTAGCCACTTTGTGGGCTGAGCTGACCGCTGTTGCGAATGATGCCAAGCGGCTTGCGGCGGGAATCGTCTTGTTGAAGTGAAGAAGAGAGCACCGAAAGAGTGTAATTACTGCTATCAATTTTCATAACATAACTTCCAACAAAGAATACATATGACGTATAAGCGACCGTCGGGGGCGATTGCTTAAGCTGATGGCATTATTATTTATCGCTGGAATTAACTTATGCGACTTATTGCAAATAAACGCTGTTTTCGCCAAAATGGGCGACCTTTTTGGTTAAAGAATACGCAAAATGACCTGCCGCCTGATTAATTGTTTGCTCCTGACCCTTTCGCTTTTCACCAGCAGCGCGTTTGCGGTGAACTGTTTGCGCGCCTCGACGCCGCTGGAAAACACCATTTGCGGCAACGATAATTTGCACTGGCTGGACAGCACGATGAGCGTGATTTACCGTACAATGCTGGTAAAAAGCGGTAACCATGACGTGCAGCAGCGTTATGCGGAGTGGGAGTCATCGCTGAAAAACTGCACGACGGATACCTGCATTGAACGCGCTTATTACGAAGGGATCAGCACCATTTCGGACGTAGCGCCCGATTTTGACTGGGAAGGGCGCTGGTGGAACGTCAGCGTCTCCAATATGAGCGGCGGCACCATTCAGTTTAGCCGCAGCGCGGAGTGGTCGGTCACAACGGACATTCGCGTCTGGTCAGGACGGAACAAGGATGAATTTGCGGCGGAGGCCCGCAAACTTTACGGTATGGCGCTGGTGGAGCGTATCGCGGATACCAATAACTGCCGGTTACTGTTTATTCCGCGCAAGAGCGGCGCGATTCAGGTCTTCAGCAATGCGGACTGGAGCTGTGGGCTCTCAATGCCGAGCGGTGCGTTTATTGACGGGCGCTATGAGCGTGCCGACAGCGATCCGCGGCCAAAAGCGACGCTGCTGTCGCTGGCGATTTTCTCTGATCCGAAGATGGATGAACGTTTTCGCACGCTGGTAGGAAGCGACTACCAAAAGTTTGTCGACACGGCCAATGTTTATATGTATCAGGAAGATACCGACAATATCGGCGCGACGGTGGTCTCTATGTGGGTGCGGGGCGCCGCCAATAACCAGACGGCGATCATCATGTACACGAAAAGCGACATCTGGGCGGCGAGAGTTTATCCGAATGAGAAAGGTAAGCTACAGCTGCAATATTTCAGCACGAAAGGGAACGATCCGCGCACCATGACCCGGACTATCGCCGAGTGGAAGCTGCGTTTTCTGGATAAATAAAGCCGGATAAGCGAAACGCCATCAGGCTTTATTACCTACGGATGACTCTCTCTTTAAGAGCGGGTCAGGAGGGAGGGGAAACGATACGCACAAATGCCCTTTACCCCAGCGTACCCACCACGTTCAAATCAGTGTCATCCGGCACTTCATTATAAGAAAGCACATGTAGCCCATTGGCGAAGAGGCGTCCATAACGGGCGATCACCGGTCGCAGTTGCGGCGTCACCAGCAGCAGCGGCGGCAGGCTTTTCGCTTTCATCTGCTCGTAGACCATCGGCATGGTGTTTTGTAGCTGCGTCAGAATATTCGGGTCGACCGGGAAGCTGTCCAGCGCCACTTTTCCCGCCTGCTGCGCCTGGGTGAGCGCGCCAAGCAGCATATTCTCCAGTTCATTATCGATGGTATAGGCCACCAGTTGGGGCCGGTCCGCGTTAATGCTGTGCACAATCGCGCGGCGCAGGGCAAAGCGCACGTCGGCGGTGAGCAGAACCGGATCTTTGGTCACGGCTGAACTTTCCAGCAGCGTGGAAGCGATCGTCACAATATCCTTCAGCGACACCTGCTCCAGCAGAAGTTGGCGGTAGATCCGCAGCAGTTGGCTGTAGTTCAGCGCCGCGTTGAGATCTTCCGCCAGCTTAGGCGCCTGCTGGGCCAAACGGGCGTGAAGATGCGTAATATCATCATAGTTAAACAGCTCCGGCAGATGCTCGCGGGCGACCTTATTAACGTGGGTCGCCACCACGCTGGCGCAGTCCACCACCTGATAGCCCAGATTCAGCGCTTTGGATTTTTGCTCCGGGTCGATCCAGACGATCGCCATGCCGTAAGCCGGGTCGGTATCCAGCACACCGTCTATCTCGCCATACAGCTCCGCGCCGGGGATCGCCATCAGCTTATCCGCGTGGACTTCGCCCAGTGAGGTGCGGATCCCGTTGATATGAATGGCGTATTGCGCGGGCTTAAGGCGGAAGTTTTCCCGCACGCGAATTTCCGGCAGCAGCACGCCGCAGTGTTCGGAAATGACCTGCCGCACGCCGCGAATACGCTGGGTAAGCGGGCTGCCTTTAGACTCATCCACCATCATTACCAGCTTATAGCCGAGATTGAGGCCAATCGGTTCCACCAACGGAATATTCTCCCAGGTGATCGATGGCGTTTCATCCGGCGTGAGCGCCTCTGAAATGGCGTCCATATCGCTTTCTGGCTGTGCGGGCTGCACCACTTTGCTCTGTCGCCAGGCGGCGAATAACAGCAGCGCCGTGAAGCTCAGGAAGGCGATGTGGGGCATGCCCGGCACGATGGCAAGAATAAACATCACGAACGCGGCGGTGTAGAGTACTTTCGGCTTCGAGAGCAACTGGGCTTTAATCTCGTCGCTGACGTCGTTGCCTTCGCTGACGCGGGTCACGATAATCGCCGCGGCGGTTGCCAGCAGCAGCGACGGGATCTGCGCCACCAGGCCGTCACCGATAGTCAGCAGAACGTACTGACGGAACGCGTGGGTGGCGTCGAGATCGTATTTAAAGATACCGATGCAGATCCCGCCGATCACGTTGATGATCAGTACCATGATCCCGGCGATGGCGTCGCCGCGTACAAACTTCGAGGCCCCGTCCATCGAGCCGTAGAAATCGGCCTCTTTCGCCACTTCCTGGCGGCGGGTGCGTGCCTGCTGCTGATTGATTAACCCGGCGTTGAGATCGGCGTCGATCGCCATTTGTTTACCCGGCAGGGCATCGAGGGTGAAGCGCGCGGAGACTTCAGAAATACGTTCCGCACCCTTAGTGACGACCACAAAGTTGATGATCATCAGGATGATAAATACCACGAAGCCGACCACGAAATCGCCGCCGATCACCACCTGGCCGAAGGCTTCAATCACCTTACCGGCCGCGCCTTCCCCTTCATGACCGTGCAGTAACACCACGCGCGTTGATGCCACGTTGAGGGTGAGGCGCATCAGGGTGGTGATAAGCAACAGAGTCGGGAAAATGGCAAAGTCCAGCGGACGCTGCATATTGACCGACACGAGTAGCACAATCACCGCCAGTACGATGTTGAAGGTGAAGAAGATATCCAGCATCAGCGGCGACAGCGGCAGAATAACCATTGCCAGCACGCAGAGAAGCAAGATAGGCACGCCAACGTGCCACTGACGGAGCACGCTGAGCGCGTTGCGCAATTTACTGTTCGCCATTGGCTTTTAAGACCTCCTGAGGAATGTTTATCTGCCTGTTCAGACGGGGTTTTTGCTCAACGTTGCCTGCGCGCCACGATTTCAGCTGCATCACATAGGTCAGAACGTGGGCGATAGCGCGGAAAAGCTGCGCCGGTATTTGCTGGTTAACGCGCGTGGTGTAGTAAACCGCGCGCGCCAGCGGAGGAAACTCCACCACTTCAATGTCGTGGCTGGCGGCGACTTCACGGATCCACAACGCCACGTCGTCGATGCCTTTGGCGACGATGTAAGGCGCTTCCGCCTTTTGCGGATCGTATTTCAGCGCCACCGCGTAGTGGGTCGGGTTGGTGATAATCACATCCGCCGTCGGGACGGTTCGGCTGATCTGCCCCATCGCCATCTGGCGCTGCAACTGGCGAATACGGCCTTTGATCTGCGGGTTACCGTCGTTGTTTTTATGCTCCTCTTTCACTTCCTGTTTGGTCATGCGCATCTTTTTGGTGAACATGAACTTACTCAGGGGAACGTCAAGCAAAGCAAAGATGACAATAACCGCGACAAAATAGCTGACAACGTGATGGAAAATATCGAAACCCTGCATGATCGCCTGGCGTAAATAAAGGCGCTGAAGATGCAGCAGCCCGTCCATGGAGTCGTGCACCATCATGTAGAGAACGCTGAGAATAATGCCGCATTTGAGCAGCATCTTGCCGACATCCAGATAGTGGCTGGCGGAAAAAAGCCGCTTTACGCCGCTGATGGGCGACAGTTTTTTGATGTCGGGTTTCAGCTTTATCGGCGTAAAAATCCAGCCGCCAGGGATCAGGCTGGCGACCATGCACGCCAGCGGAATCGGGATCAGGGTGGCGATAAAACGCAGCAGTATCCAGACGTTCAGCAGCAGAAACTGATTAAGCGCTCCCGGATCGTCGATTTTCGAACCCATCTGGCCGACGGCGATAAACGACTCCCCGACCAACTGGCGGTAGTAGGGCAGGAACGCCGCGAGGGTGAAAAATGATGCCACCAGACCGACGGCCATCGTCAGGTCTTTCGAGCGCGGGATATCGCCCTTTTCGCGCGCTTTGCGCAGCTTCCCGAGGGTGGGTTTTTCGCTTTTATCGCCACCGGAAGAGGCCATTAGTGCACCCTTATGGCGTCGAGTTTCGCCAGAATTTCAGTGGTCAGGTTGAGATAGTGGTCAGGAATATTCGTGACCAGCATTGAAATGCAAAGCAACCCGAACAGCATGCTGATCGGGAAGCCGAGCGAAAACAGGTTCAGCGTAGGCGACACGCGGTTCAGCAGTCCAAAACCGCCCTGAACTATCAGCATCACAAAAGTGGTCGGTAGAGCGATAAGCGTGGCGGAGGCCATGATCCAGCCGAGGCCCTGGGCGATCAGGGTCAGTGTAGGGTTGTTGATAGCCTGGCCGATGGGCCAGTAGCTGAAGCCCTTATACAAAATCGTCACCATCAGCAGATGGCCATCCATAACGAAAAAAAGCAGGCCGCAGAACACGTAGATAATTTGTGAAATCACGGTGGTGGAGTTGCCGTTGATCGGGTCGTTCATCATCGCCATCCCGAGCCCCATATTCATAGACAGAATATGTCCGGCGGTTTGCAGGGCGACAAACACCAGCTGGAGGGCGCTGGCGAAAAGGATGCCCCACAGTAACTGCTCGCTAATCAGCAAAATGGTGCGTATCGACAGCAGTTCGCTCAACAGTACATTGTTTGGCAGCATAGGGGTGATAATGACGGACAGCGCCAGCGCAGTGGCGATTTTAATCCGGCGGGAAAACGCTTTGTTATCCAGCACGGGGGCGAACTGCAGAAACGCCAGAATACGGATGAAGGGCAGCACCAGCGCCATTAATGGCGTAAGCAGCGCCTGAATATCGATTCCCATTGCGGTTTAGCCTACCAGCCCCGCCGCCTGGTGAAAGATCTGCGTGGTAAAGTCCACCAACTGCGTCAGCATCCACTTTCCGGCAAAAATCAGCACCCCCAGCGTCACCACCAGGCGCGGCAGAAAGCTCAGCGTCTGTTCGTTAATCTGCGTGGTGGCCTGAAAAATACTGACGCACAGCCCGACAATCAGGCTGGGTACAATCGCGACGGCGGAGATCAACAGCACCAGATGAATGCCGGAGGCCATGATGTCTCCGGCGGTATCCATATTCATCATCGTTATAACCCCTGCACACTGGAGGTCAGCGTGCCGACAATCAGCGTCCAGCCGTCGCAAAGCACGAACAGCATCAGCTTAAAGGGCAGCGAAACGATCAGCGGCGACAGCATCATCATCCCCATCGCCATGAGAATACTGGCGACGATCAGGTCGATAACCAGGAAGGGGATGTAGATCATGAAACCTATCTGGAAAGCGGTTTTCAGTTCGCTCAGCAGGTACGCGGGCGTTACCACCGTTAAATCCTGTTCGCGGGCATCACCTTCGATACCCGCGATGCTCATCATCTGCGCCATCGCCTTATTGTTGGTTTGCGCCAGCATATATTTTTTCAGCGGGGCTTCCGCCTTTGCCAGCGCCTGCTTCAGCGTGATTTCATCGTTCTGGAACGGGGTGATGGCGTCCGTATAGATGGTCGTCCATACCGGGCGCATCACCAGCAGCGTCAGTGCCAGTGCGATACCGGTCAGGATTTTATTGGGTGGGCTCTGCTGTAGCCCCAGCGCCTGGCGCAAAATCGCCAGGACGATAATAAAGCGGGTGAAACAGGTCATCATCAGCACCATGATCGGCAGCAGGCCGAGCAGGGTCATCAGGATCAGGATCTCAATTTTGACGTTGTAATCCTGGCCTGTCTGCGTCGTTGCGGTGCTAAAGAGGGTGACATCACCATTTGCCGCCAGTACGGGCCGGGCAAACAGCAAACCCAGGAGCAGCAACAGGGCGATGCCGCTGCGGTAAAACGACTGATTCATCGCGTCAACTCACCAAGCTCTTTGGCGTTAAACTCGATAATGCGCAGCCCATATTTATCGTTCAGCACCACCACTTCTGCTTTGCCGAACAGAATGCCGTTAACCTTGATATCCAGCGGCTCGCCTGCCATTTTGTCCAGTTCGATGACGGAATCGCTGTTGACCGTCATCAGCTCTGCCAGCGAAATATCGACGGAGGCGACTTCCAGCGTCAGTGTGACCGGAATACGGCGGAACAGGGCCATTTTACGCATGTCGGTCATCGGCGCGCTGCGCGTTTCCGACTGCAAATCAAGACGGATATTGCCTTCGACGGTGGCTTCCTGCGGCATATCGCTGAGGTTCAGATCGTCAAGATCGAGAGACTGACTCAGTTCGTGTTGCAAATCACTCATAGTGTTTCTCGGTTGTTTTGTCATAGATATCGCACAGGAACAACTTGCTGCGATCTTCTGCAATTGCGGCTTCAAAAATTTGTTCTTTACCGATAAAAACCGGTAACGGTTCATTGACGGCGATAGGGATGATGTCGCCAGGTTTGATATCGGCGATCTGCGCGACCGTCAGGTTAAGGCTGGCCAGACGGCCATTCAGCTTCAACGGCAGCGTATCGAAAAGACGCTCGATTTGTGCCGGGCTCAGCGGTGCGCTTTGCACGCTGCTTTGGCTGGCTTCGGGTGTACGCAGCGACGCCAGCATCTGATCGACATGATGATGGTCGAGGAGCACGGTAAAGCTGCCGTGGTCATACCCTTCGAGCGTAAAGGTAATACACCATGACCATTGGCTAATGACCGTGGAATAATCGATTTTAATATCGAGATTTTCCCCGAAGGTTTCTTTGCTGATAATTAATGACGTTAATTCCTGGCCCAGTTTACTTTTCAGGCGTTCTTCGGTTTTGGTCACCGGCAATGTGTCGTCGGGCTCGACATGATTACTGTCTTTGCTCAACCCATAATAATCATGAAGAATATTCAGCAGTAAAATACGGTCAATGACAAACGCAATATTACCGTAGGGTGTTGAGAATATTTGCGCGTTTTTATAGTTTTGATCTATCGCAAACGTCATGGTCTTTAACGCCGCATTGACGCGGAGCTTCTTCAGAAAATAGATGCTCAGTCTGGCGTCAAGGATGTCAAAGCAGTCATTCATCAGCTTTGGCAGTTTATGCCATGGGCGACCGAGCTTGCTGATCTCTGGTTTGATGAGATCGGGCAAATCATCGTGCTTATGGATTCTGATTCGCTGTGAGACAGGGTACATGATTATTCCGGGTTAATAGTAATGGTCAATCGAGTAATAACGCTCGTTATTAATCTGAATGGCGCTATCTACAAAAAAATCGTGGAAGCATTTGAGTTTTTACAATCTCGTGTCGCTCTACTACAACATCGGGGAAACTTCGCGAGGTGCAGACTTACACTCCATTCATCAGGAAGAGGATTAGACAATTACAGGCTTTTATTTGCAATAGGTAATGGGTTATTAATCCATTATTTATCTGCGATCATATTGATTAATAACTTTTATAACTTATTGTTTTTAAATGATTAATATTTTAATACCCATTAAAAAAAAGACAATTCTGAGTCCGTGGGTATACTGCACTCACTTTCATAAATCATGCCCTTTTATGAAAGGTTAACATCCTACTTATTTTTATTAACATTTCGTTTTTCGCCTTGTTGTGCGTGCTACGGATAATATTACGTGGCGATGTGTTTAATAAAAGTAGAGTGGGGTATCTTTTATTTGTTCTTTCTGTTGGTACTCCTGATGAGCATTATCATTGACCGTGAAGAGCGCAATGAAAACGGCTTAATTGCTGTTTCCCCTGCCAGCGTTAACGTAATGTCGTTAGCCCGCCGTGTTGCAAACTATAATGTTTCAGTTCTCATTACTGGCGAAACGGGAACAGGTAAAGAGTGTGTTGCGAAATACATTCATGAACACGCCTGTGGCAGCGAGGCTCCTTATGTAGGGGTTAACTGTGCGGCGATTCCGGAAAGTATGTTGGAAGCCATTTTATTCGGTTATGAAAAAGGCGCATTTACCGGCGCGGTAGCCAGCGTGGCGGGTAAATTTGAACAGGCCAACGGCGGCACGCTGCTGCTGGATGAAATTGGCGACATGCCGCTGGCGCTGCAGGCGAAATTACTGCGCGTATTACAGGAGCAGGAAGTCGAACGTCTTGGCAGCCATAAACGCATTCCGCTGGATATTCGTTTAATTGCTTCCACAAATAAAGATTTGCAGCAGGAAATTGCGGAAGGCCGTTTCCGCCAGGATCTCTTTTACCGTATTTCGGTGGTGCCGATTCATATTACGCCGCTGCGTGAACGTAAGCAGGACATTCTGCCGCTGGCGCAGCGCTTTATCGCCAAATACCGCGCTTTTCACAAAGGGAGCTTACGCCTTGGCGATGATGCGCGTAAGGCGTTGCTGGGCTACGACTGGCCGGGCAATGTGCGAGAGCTGGAAAACGTGATTCAGCGCGGCATGATTTTATGCAATGGCGAAGAGGTCAGCGCCGCTGATTTCGGTCTGGTTGCGCGGGTGATGCTGCCGGAAACCCCGGCCATCGACATGATGCCCGCCTACCGCGAGCAGGAGAGTGCGGGCGCATCGGCGATCCGTGACGTCAAGCTGCATGGCCGTCTGGCGGAATACCAGTACATCATCGACTTGCTGAAGCGCCATAAAGGCAATAAATCAAAGACCGCCGAATTTTTAGGCATCACCCCCCGCGCCCTGCGTTATCGCCTCGCTTCGATGCGTGATGAAGGCATCGACCTTGAATGTGACTCCTGAGGCCAGGAAGGATTGAGTAATGGATGAAATACGAGCAACAGGCATGAACCCGACGCAGACAGAGATACTGAGCCGGATGCAGCACACCGCCGCGCTGGCCTCTGCCAGCGGACTGGATGCGCACACGTCGGTACAGCCCGCCAGCAGCGCGTTCGCGGCCAGCGAACCGCTTTCTTTTGGTCAGGTTCTTAATAACGCTATCGATAATGTTGATGCCATTCAGCACAGCGCGGGCGCAAAACAGAAAGCGATTGATATGGGTCAGAGCGATGATTTAGCCGGTGCAATGATCGAAAGTCAAAAGGCCAGTGTGGCTTTCTCGGCCATGATGCAGGTGCGCAATAAGCTCACCAGCGCGCTGGACGAAGTGATGAATACTCCGCTCTAAGGTTTTAATCGTGTTAAACAAGATCAAATCTCGTCTTCCCGCCGTTTCACTGCCTTCCGGCCTGAATAAAACGCAACTGCTGGCTATCGTCGGTGGCGTGGTACTGACGCTCGGCATCGTGCTTTCCCTGTGGAACCGCAATCAGGGCTATGTGGCGCTTTATGGTTCGCAAGAGCATCTCCCGGTCTCTCAGGTGGTGGAGGTGTTGGGGGCGGAAACCATTCCTTACCGTATTAACCCGGACAACGGCCAGATCCTGGTCAGCGAAAGCAAACTCTCTCAGGCGCGTATGGCGTTGGCGGCGAAGGGCATCAGTGCGCTCACGCCGGAGGGCTATGAGCTGATGGACAAAGAAGAGATGCTGGGCAGCAGCCAGTTTATTCAGAACGTGCGCTACAAGCGTAGCATGGAGGGTGAGCTGGCGAAAAGCATTATGGCGCTGGAAGCGGTGGAAAATGCCCGCGTGCATCTTGGGATCAGCGAAGCGAGCTCATTCGTGCTGGCGAACAAACCGGGCAGCAGCGCCTCGGTGATGGTGCAGCTACGCTACGGCAAAAAGCTGGATGATGCGCAGGTTGCTTCTATCGTTCAACTGGTTTCCGGCAGCGTGCCCGGCATGTTGCCAACGAATGTCCGCGTGGTAGACCAGGCGGGGAATCTGCTCTCGGCCGGAATCGACGGGCCGGATGGCGCGCTGGCGGGTAAGGGGCCGGGCAGCGATGTGGTGCAGCGTATCCGCGCCGATACCAGCCAGAACATCGCCAGCCTGCTGACCTCTCTGGTCGGCGCGGGCAACTTTCGCATCAGCGTTGCGCCGGACGTCAACCTGAGCCGCGTGGAAGAGACGCAGGAGCGCCTTGGGAAAGAGCCGCTCGTCAGCGATGAGCAGGTCACACAGGAAAACACCACCAACGAAATGGCGTTCGGCATTCCGGGCTCCCTGAGCAATCGCCCGGTGAACCAGGCGCCGCAGGCTGCGGCAAATCAGGCGGCGGGCGTACAGCCTGACGCGAACGCGGCGAACGGCGACAGCGCCGACCCGCGTTCGCTCTCCAGCCGCAGCCAGCAGCAGCGTAAATACGCCTTTGACCGCGATATTCGCCATATCCGCCACCCTGGCTACAAGCTGGAAAAAATGAGCGTCGCCGTGGCGCTGAACAAGTCGGCACCGGCGCTGGCGAAAATGACTCCGGAACAGCTGGCCTCTATGACGCGTCTGGTGGAGAGCGCCGCCGGTATCGAAAAATCGCGCGGCGATGTCCTGACGATGGACGTGCTGGCCTTTACCGCGCCGGAAGGAAATGTCATGCCGGAGCTGAAGTGGTGGCAGGACCCGTCCATGCAGTACTGGGGGCAGAATGGCGGCATTGGCCTGCTGGCGCTGTTAACCCTGCTGTTTGGCGTGCGTCCGCTGGCGCAGCGCTTTGGCCGCCGTGAACGGGTCGCCATCGAGAAAGAAGCAGAACCTGAGAACATTCTGCTGAGCCATGAGGGAGTGATGGCGGAAGACGGCCTGTCGAATGGCCTGCCGAAAGTGGGCTTCCATAATGACGATCATCTGCCGCCGCAGAGCTCCGGTCTGGAAGCGAAAGTCGAATATCTCCAGGTGCTGGCGCAGAGTGAAACCGAGCGTGTAGCGGACGTACTGAAACAATGGATCAACAGCAATGAGCGAAGCAACAGTAAACCGGAATAATCATAGCAGCGACGGGGCAGCCGGGCGCAGCCGCCTGGAGCAGGCGGCAATCCTCCTGTTGAGCGTGGGTGAAGAGGCCGCCGCTCAGGTGATGAGAAAAATGGATCGTGAAGAGGTGGTGCTGCTCAGCGAAACCATGGCGCGTTTACATGATGTAAAGGTAAACCAGGCGCGCCAGGCGATGAACAACTTCTTCTCGGATTACCGCGAGCAGAGCGGGATCAACGGTGCGTCGCGCACCTATCTGCGCAGCATTCTGGAAAAAGCGCTGGGTGGCGAAATTGCCCGCAGCGTGATTAACGGCATCTATGGCGATGAGATCCGCTACCGCATGGCGCGCCTGCAGTGGGTGGATATTCCGCAGCTGGCGGCGCTGATTGAGCAGGAGCACCTGCAGTTGCAGGCAGTTTTCCTCGCCTTCCTGCCGCCGGATATTGCTGCCAGCGTGCTGAATGTTCTGCCGCGCGAACGCCAGGATGAGATTATCTACCGCATCGCACGCCTCGATGATATTAACCGCGATGTGATCGACGAACTCGACCGCTTAATCGATCGCGGCGTGGCGGTGCTCTCTGAACATGGCTCAAAAGTGATCGGCATTAAGCACGCCGCCAACATTGTCAACCGTATTCCGAGCAACCAGCAGATCCTGTTGGATCAGCTGCGCGAGCGCGACGAGAAGGTGGTCGACGATCTGAAAGATGAGATGTATGAGTTCTATATCCTCAGTCGCCAGACGCAGGTGACCTTGCAGTATTTGCTGGATGAAATCCCGCTGGAGGACTGGGCTGTGGCGCTGAAAGGCACCGAGCCGGTTCTGCGCCAGGCGATTTTCAACGTTATGCCTAAGCGTCAGGTGACGCTGCTGCAAAATACCACTTCGCGTCTCGGGCCGGTGCCGGTCAGTCGCATTGAGCAGGTGCGCAAAGAGATCATGCAGGTGGTGCGTCAGCTCGCCGAAGAGGGCGAAATCCAGGTGCAGCTGTTTGCCGAGCAGACGGTGGAGTAAGGCATGTTTAAACGTCGCAATCTGCCGCTTGATGCCCTGACTCCTCGCCGCCAGGCGGTGGTGAAGCCGCGCCTGCACAAATTCCCTCCGCTGCGTAAACGCTGGGTGCAGAACGGTCCGCCGCGCGAAGAGGAGGGGACGCGCGCGCTCGATCCCGCAGAATACCAGCAGCAGAAAAAAGAGGGTTTTCAGGACGGCATGAACCAGGGGTTTGCTCTGGGGATGGCCGAAGGGAAAGAAGAAGGCTACCAGGAGGGAGTGCGTCTCGGATTCGACGAGGGGATGCGCAAAGGGCTGGCGGAAGGCAAACAGCAGGCACGCCAGCAGTTTATGGAGGCCGCCGCACCGTTTGAGCGCATCGCCACGGAAGTACAGCATTATCTTGAACGTTATGAGCAGCGCCGCCGCGAAGAGCTGCTGCAACTGGTGGAAAAAGTGACCCGTCAGGTGATCCGCTGCGAACTGGCGCTGCAACCCACGCAACTGCTGGCGCTGGTGGAAGAGGCGTTAACCAGCCTGCCGCAGCCGCCGGAACAGGTACGCGTATTGCTGAATGCGCAAGAGTTTCAGCGCATCAGCGAAGCGGAGCCGGAGAAAACTCGCGAATGGGGGCTGGCAGCCGATGCCACCCTGGAGCCGGGCGAATGCCGCGTGGTGACCGACACCACTGAAATAGACGTCGGCTGTCAGCATCGTCTGGATCAGTGTGTCGATGTGCTGAAAGAAAACCTGCTGTCGGATGTGACCCATGAGCAGCCTTGATTTCGAACAGGCGCTGAAATCGATCGAACAGATAGATCTGGCGCGCGTCGCCGGGCGTCTGGTGCGCGTGAACGGCATTTTGCTGGAGTGCGTCGGCTGCCGCCTGGCCGTAGGCCAGATCTGCCGCGTGGAAAGCATGGATGGTGAAACCCTGGATGCGCAGGTGGTTGGTTTTGACCGCGAAGTGACCTACCTGATGCCCTTCAAACAGCCGTCCGGCCTGATTGCCGGGGCGCGCGTCTTTCCGGCCGGAAAAAGCGAAGGAGCGATGATTGGCGATCAGTGGCTGGGCCGCGTGGTAAATGGCCTGGGCGAGCCGATTGATGATAAGGGCAAGCTGGGCGGCGATACGCTGCTGGCGCAGCAACTGCCGCAGATCCACCCCCTGAAACGCCAGCCGGTTGAATCGCCGCTGGACGTGGGCGTGCGCGCCATTAACGGCCTGTTGACCATCGGCAAGGGTCAGCGCGTGGGGCTGATGGCGGGCAGCGGCGTCGGCAAGAGCGTACTGCTCGGCATGATCACCCGCTATACCCAGGCGGAAGTGGTGGTGGTTGGCCTGATTGGCGAACGCGGCCGCGAGGTGAGAGAGTTTATTGAAAATTCGCTGAAGGTCGAAGGGCTGGCGAAATCGGTGATTGTCGCGGCACCGGCCGATGAGTCGCCGCTGATGCGTATGAAAGCCACCGAACTGTGCCACACCATCGCCAGCTACTATCGTGACAAAGGTAAAGACGTGCTGCTGCTGGTCGATTCTTTGACGCGCTACGCTATGGCGCAGCGTGAAATCGCTCTGTCGCTGGGTGAACCGCCTGCCACGAAAGGGTATCCGCCCTCGGCGTTCGGCATGATCCCTCGTCTGGTGGAAAGCGCCGGTAACAGTGAAGGCGCGGGTTCGATGACCGCGATCTATACCGTACTGGCGGAAGGGGACGATCAGCAGGACCCGATCGTCGACTGCGCCCGTGCAGTACTCGACGGGCATATCGTTCTGTCTCGCCATCTGGCTGAAGCCGGACACTATCCGGCTATCGATATCGGCCAGTCCATCAGCCGCTGTATGAGCCAGATAACCACGCGGGAGCATCAGCTCGCCGCCCGTACCCTCAAGCAGCTTTACGCGGAATATCAAAATATTAAACCGCTGATCCCGCTGGGGGGGTACGTAGCGGGTGCCGATGCGTTGGCCGACAGATCTGTGCGCCTGTCTCCCGCCATCACCCAGTTTTTACAGCAGGAAGTGCAGGATGCCGCGCCAATCGCCGCGGTCGTCAATGATTTGTGCGCGCTGGCGCAAGCGGGATAAGGCTGAACGATGAGCAAACTGATATCAACTCTGGAACAACTCCATCTGCTGCGACATCGCGCGGTGAATGACTTAGCCGGCAAACTGGCTTCACAGAACCAGCTCTGCCAGCGCTTTGAGAAGAATATCGCCGGTCTGACCTCGCTGGCCACCGGGATGTCAGCCGCTCAGGGCGGCAACGCGGCAATGATGTTTAACCAGTCAAAATATAAGCACAACATTCAGCGGGTCATTGACTGGCAGAAACAGGAGCAGGCGCTGGCCCGCCTGGAAGCGCAGCAAATCCAGGGCAGGCTGCTGACGGCGTCGCGGCGTGAGAAGAGCCTGGAGCTGGTGCTGGATGCGAAACGCGCTGACAAGCAGGCTGAACATACGCGCCGCGAACAGAAAACCACAGACGCTATTTCCGCGCAGTGCTGGATGCGCCAGCAGATCCTCCAACGACAACGATAAGAACGATGGCAAACGTAAAAAAAACCGAGTCCGCCTCGCTGATGGACACGTTGATGAAACGTCAGAAGACGGTCTCTCCCCGGCACACGCCGTTTATCAGCGTGGTCTGCCCTACCTATAACCGTCGCGAATTTCTGCCCTATCTGCTTTATATCTGGCAGTACCAGGACTACCCGGCGGAGAAGCGTGAGCTGGTGATTCTTGATGACTCTGCGCAGAGCAATGCTGACCTCATTGCAATGATGGTCGACCCGGCGTGCCCGAACGTGCGCTATATTCACAGCGAAGAGCGACTGGTGCTTGGGCAAAAACGCAATATGCTCAACGAGCTGGCGAAAGGCGAATACATCCTCTGCTTTGATGATGATGACTACTACCCGCCGAATAAAATTTCTCATCAGGTGGCGCAAATGCAGGAGAACAACGCGCTTTTCTCCGGCACCGATCGTCTCTATATCTGGTACAGCCATCTGAATAAAATTTATCTTACCCATGCTTTTGGCCCCAGGCATGCGCTGAACGGTACTTTTGGGTTTCATCGCAACTTCCTGAAAAAGCATCGTTATGACGATACCGCGACCCGTGCCGAGGAGACATCGTTTCTGAACGGGTTTACTACGCCGGTGCTGCAGATCGACCCGAAGCAGTCCATTCTGTGCATTTCGCATAGCCACAATACCTACGACAAAGACTTTGTAATGAGCACTTCCACACCGGTGGATCTCACGATTGAGGATTTTGTCAGCGACTCGAACCTGCTGGCGCACTATCGCCGCCTGAGCCATGCCCCGGTAAATACGCAAGTGAACTGGGCGATCTTTGAAAAAATCGCGGTACTGTTTGATGGCGGTCAGGCGTCTGCGCTCCAGGCGCACTGCGAAGCGCTGATGGCGTTTGGCGTTCGCGCCAGTCAAATTTGGCCAGTGGAGAAGCAGACGCTTGAGCTCGAAACCCACTGTCAGGTACTGGAGGAGGCGCAGCAGCAGGGCTGGCGCAATGTGCTGTTGCTCGACGCCGATATTCAGTTTGTCAAAAAAGAGAACACGATCCTCTACGTCAACAAACTGCTGAACGGGCTGGAGCAGGTCGCCTGGCACGGGCTGACGTTGGGAGCGCGTTATGAAAACTTCACGCCGATGCAATCGATGCCGGGCGTCGCGCGTATCTTCAACGCCGGGTGTGGCTGCGCCTACGCGATCAACGCGCCCTATTATGGCGAACTATTAAGCGCCTATCGCCAGGGGATGGCGCAGGACGTCAACCTTGACCGCTGCTGGGCCGGGGTGATGGGGCGTGGCGACGTATGGCTCGGTTTTAGTCCCGGTTTCGCCTTTTTACAACACCATCCGGACCCGAAAAGCGGTGAGGTCATCGACTGTACCCACTGGTTTTTCCGCAAACACCGCTAAACCGATTATCCCCCTGAGAGAGCACTATGGAACTGACTGAACATTACCAACCTGAATTTGTAAGACGGTTTATGGCGCGGGACAGCGTCTGTGAATGCCAGGCCTGCCGCAACGCGCCGCAGGGCTGGCCGTACATCAGTATAAAAATGAAAAACCAGCAGCGTGAAAGCCTGGATATGGCGTGTGAAACGGCAGCGCGTGAAATTGTACTCAACCCGGAAGCATTTGTGCTGCATACGTCACAGGCACCGGCACAGGGAGAAGAAGTTCTTTCTGGCTGGAGCGAAGTCCTGAATCAGCAGTGCATCAACCTGGCAATTCATCCGGCGCTGTCACATGACGAGCGTCTCTACGCGATTGGCATATTGCTGAGTAAAGCGCAGCAGTACCGGGATAACGGCGAGCATGACCCGGCGTTATTGGCGTCGATGGGTGATCAGCTTGCCAGTCTGGCGGATCAGGGCATTCTCTCTCAGCAGTTTACGATGCTGCCGGAAATCCCGGAAAACCCGTGCGCAGTGTTAAAAGAGATGGGAGCGATTCGCCTGACGCTGAATTTACCGATGGCGGAAAAAATGGTGATATCGCTGAAGCTGAGCGAGCTGGGGATTATGTCGCCGTCGCGGCTGGCGGAGCGGCTTGACGCGCTCAAATCGCACTGGCAGACCATACCGCTGTTTAACGAACAGCCCTGGCTTCTCAATAACATTTTACTCTATGCGCTCTACAGCCGCATTTTCCCCGGTCTCCATTGTGATAACTATGGCGAAGCCTTTCTGAATCTGGCGCGGACGTTTTTCCGCTTAAAAGCGATCTGCAGCATTCGTTGCGACGAACGTCAGGAGTTGTCCCCGGAAGATGTGGCGATGCTGGCCAGCGCGCTGGAGGCGTGGCAGAGCAAAAATCCTTCCCCGTCGCCGGCGCAATATACAGCAGATTATCGGTTGCTCCATGGATTATCGCTGTTGAGATAACGTATGAACACAGATGTACGCCAGCCTGAACACAGTAAAAAAATTATTACCTTTGGGACGTTCGATGTTTTTCATGTCGGCCACCTGAATATTTTGCGCCGGGCAAAATCGCTGGGAGGACGGCTGGTGGTTGGCGTGTCATCGGATGCGCTTAATTACAGAAAAAAAGGGCGATACCCTATCTATAACGAGCAGGATCGACTTGCTATCGTGGCCGGGATAAAATATGTCGATGACGTCTTTATTGAAGACTCTCTGGAATTAAAATCCCGGTATATTCAGCAACACGCGGCGGATACGCTCGTCATGGGTAATGACTGGCAGGGAAAATTTGATGAACTCGCGTCTCTCGTTGAGGTGATCTATTTACCCCGGACGCCCGTCATTTCAACGACCTCGATCATCGATGTGATTAAAAATTTTTGAGTTTGGCCCGGCGTGCGTCGGGCCAGATTATTCTTAACACTATTCGTGTAACGCCTCAACGATCACCAGCGCTGCCCGCAGGCCAGCCATGCCATCATTAAACGCGTCACAATAATGCGTTTTAATCTGTTGCAGTGAAGTATTGAGATTCTCCCAGGGATAGTCAGTAGACAAATATCGCCTGATATCTTGCATATCTGTGGCAACGGGCATAAATTCGCGAACTTTTTGTTCCGGGCTGTCTACAGAACTATAGGATGCCTGATTGATTAGCAGTTTTTCCATTCCTGGCCAGTTTAAAAGAATGACTTTTTTATCGGCATTAATCGCATCAAAAATAAAACCGCTATTATCAGTAATGACATAGTCGGCACAATCCAGCAGGGCAAAAGTCGTGGCGCTATCGCTGACAATGTTCTTAATAAAACGGCGGACCAGTTTGAGCATGTTTCGTTCGCTCTCTTTATAAAGCGTTCGGTGATGCAGTTTAGCAATAATATTATATTCTTTGTTCATTCGACCCAGCCTTTCGGCCCAGTGAGGAATTGAACTGAGATCGCCGTAGGTTGGCGCATAAAGAAGTGTGGGTTTCGCCGGATCAATCTTTATGCCATCCGGTAGCGTCCTGGACCAGGTATTATTATGCCAGTCATCAAAGCGTGGGTTGCCGACAACAATGGCTTTATCACCCACGTTCAATGATGTTTGGGTATAGTCGCTGTAACAAAGAATATAGTGGTAATCTGAGTTCCAGTGTGCATGATTCCATTGATTTTTTGCCAGACCATATAGCGCACGAATATGAATATGCGCTGAATTTTTCAGATGCCGAATGTAATAAGGTGTGATCAGACAGTGATATTTTTTCTCTGTCTGTAAAATATATGAGAGTGTGGTGCAGGTGAGTCCCGGCATTTTGATATTATTCAAACCGGAAATCATCTCAGCGACGAAGTTTTTTTCGATTAAGTCATTTATGAGCAACTCGCACTTGACATTTTTGCTCAGCAATACAGATATGATATTGCGATAAACTTCATAATGAAAAGAAGTCTCCATGTAAAAAGCTACGCAGCCAGATTGCTGTTGCATCTGTTTTCCTTTTTATATAAACAGGATTGTCGGGTAATAATGATTAGGCGTGATGGCCGTTATAGATATGCCCCCACTGAGGGAAAATACCCGATTCAAATTGATAAATTAATGACAGAATGAGCGGCAGGTTATAGGGAGTGACTTCTGTATGTTTTGTCACCTGCGGTGAACAGGTTTCGATGAGATTGAATAAAGGGTATTTATCAAATAGAGAAAGGTTGGGTTCTATCTCGGTAACATACTGTACGTCTTGTTTTGACGTGAAAAGGTAGATGTTTCGCTGAGTCTCATTATCATGCCTGATGATGCCTGGAATATAACGGTCAAGAGCAAATACTTTTTGAGGGCTTATTTCACCCATCATGGCGGCGCCAACGGCTTCCCAGTGGCCTTCTGCAACATAACGACCAATGCTAAATTGAGGTACGCAGGTGATAATATTTTTAATTTTATGTTTTATACCATAATACAGGGCCGCACTGCCCCCTTTAGAGGCCCCCAGTATAGAAACATTAACCGGCTTCACATTGTCAATGACCGCGTCAATAAGCAGACTGACACCGTTTTCTATATCAAATTTCATGTCGTTGCACAGGTAATAAGCGGGCAACCCTTTGAAATCATCTTTGATCCATAATACAGTCGAGCGGCAGTGTGACAGAATGTCAAAATCGTAGATGGTTGGGTCCGGTAAGTTAAACCCTGACATCACGATTAATAAATGCTGACAATCATACTTGGATTTTTTTATTCGATAATGAATATTAATATCGGGGCGGAATTTAAACGTTTTCTCATCCACTGTTGTTTAGCCTTTAAGAAAAATAGGGAAGCGTTACCCCTGCTGATATAACCAGTTCTCCGGCTCATTCACGTTTAAGACGTTCAACAGGATCTCCTGCTGCATACTCATCAGTGAGCCATTGTATTCATTGGCTGAAAAACAGCGAGTGGCCTGCTGCTGCAGGTCCTGCCAGAGTGCGGCGACGGGCGTGCGGTTGGCGGGCGGAAGGCGGGCGATCAATGACTGCATTCCCTCGGCGCTGGCAGGGATGCCCAGTGACTTCAGCAAGCGGTAGCGCTGCTGGCTGTTGATGGACAGATGTTGATACTGTTCCATTACCTGCGCGTTGAGCGCGTCAAGCTCAGCGGCACGGCGGGCGACAATGTGCTCGCGCTGCGTTTCAAGCAGGCGCAGCAGGGCATGGTAGTGCTGGCGATCGGCGGCCATGCCCTGAATCAGGGTCTTAACGCTCTGGACAGCGTTAGTCATAATTACCTCTGGAAATATTTTTGCATCGATTCGGTCAGGGAATCGAGATTAATGGCGATTTTGCCGCTGCTAATGGCTTCTTTCATCTCGGCGACGCGCGCCATATCCACTTCCGGCAGCGTGGCCAGTTGAGATTGTGCATCGCCCAGCATTGGGTCAACGGCGGCGCTACGCTCAATTTTGTTGCCTTTCTGCGCGACGGTCTGGGTCTGCCCGGCTGTGCTGGCATTATTGATGGCGCCTGCCAGGTTGTACTGAGTTGCTGCTACTTTCATCGCTACGCTCTCTTTTTCGAATTTTGTTTGGGTTGCTGACGAATCCTGCCTGGCGGAAGAGGGGCTTCCGATGCCCTCACTGTGTAAGAGCGGCCAGTCGTCGGGCAAACTTAAACCGATTTCGCACTTTTTTAGCGTCCGCCCGCGTAGACCATTTTCACCACCCCGCTGTCGGCGACGATGGCGCTCACCACGTGTTCGCTGCTCTCATTTTTCACCTTGATAATTTCGCCTTTACGTCCCTTTTTCATCGCCTCGCCCACGGTGCGGGCTTCCACACCGCCCTGTTCGGCGATCATCACCACGCGCTGGCCGCGTTCAACCAGCACCGGCGCTTCCAACTGCGTCAGGGCAATCGCCTGACGATCGCGGATGCGGCGCTTCACCGTCAGCCCCATCACCTCGTCCGGGTTGGTCAGGTAGTTGCCGCGCAGGCCGCTGATATTGAGTTTCTTAATGGTGATGTCGTCCGGGGAGAGCAGATGGCCGCGATCCAACGTGTTTTGCGCGACCACCACCGGAAGATAGATATCCGGTTTTACCGTTACCGCCACGTCCCAGCGCTGCGGCGCGTCGCAGCGTACATCCACACGCAGGCGGTTGAGATCGATACGTTCACCCTCCGGCAGGGTGACGGTCGGTTCCTGTGCGCAGACTACCAGGTGCGATGCCTCGGAGGGGATAAACAAATTCATCTCCGCCTGGTAGTCCGGCCACTGTCGGCGTTTGGCTTCATGATAAATCATTTTGGCTGCGTGGAGCTGCGTCGCGACGTAGATCTGCTTACGCGCGTTGGTTTTTTTTTCGGGCGTTGCCGCACTGGCGGTGACGGCGAAAGCCAGGAGGAAAGAGAAGACGCCATAGCGGAAGCAACGCTTCACCTCTGGCGACTGGAAATGACTAAAACGGTTATAAATCATGATATTAAAACCTTGGCACGAATTTTGCTAATAGGGTAAGCAAATCATCGCAGGTTTAGCATCACGAGGGTGTGAATTGTGAGTATTACTTTTGACAAAGCATTGGGCGTTCATCCACAGGCTGTAGCACTTCGACTTTCCCGAGCAGAGTTGCTTTCAGCCAATCTGGCCAATGTCGATACCCCCAACTTTCAGGCTAAAGATATTGATTTTGCCGCAGAGATGCAACGTTCATCGCGGAGTTTTTCGCAGACCGCACTGCCGCAGGAGATGTATCGCGTTCCTTATCAGCCCTCTTCGGACGGCAACACCGTATCGTTGAACGTGGAGCAGGCTGAGTTTGCCAAAAACGCGCAGGATTACCAGATGAGCCTGGCGTTTTTAAACATGAAATTTACGGGCCTGAAGCAGGCCATTGAAGGTAAGTAATCCTACGCAGGTAATCACGGAATATGGCTTTTACCGATATTTATCGCGTTTCGGGGTCGGCGATGACGGCGCAAACCGTTCGTCTGAATACCATCGCCAGTAACCTCGCCAACGCAGAAACAGCGGCAACCAGCGAAGAGGGGGTTTATAAAGCCCGCCGTCCGGTGTTTGCCGCGATTTACAAAAACGACGAACTGATGCACAGCCGGGCGCTGACCGGCGCGCGGGTTCAGGTGATGGACGTTGTGGAGAGCGGCGAAGCCGTTGAACGCTACGAGCCTCATAACCCGCTGGCGAACGGCGACGGCTACGTCTATTACCCGGGCGTCAACGTGGTGGAAGAAATGGCGGACATGATGTCGGCCTCCCGAAGCTTCGAAACCAACGTTGAAGTGCTTAACAGTGTGAAAAGTATGCAGCAAAGCCTGCTGCGACTTGGAGAAGCCTAAGCATGAACGTAAATAACGCATCCCGCAACGCCCAGGCGACTTCCCTCGACGGCAGCGTCTCCGGCAATGGCAACACCGCGGCTGGCATGAACACGCTGTTTATGCAACTGCTGGTGGCACAGATCCAGAACCAGGACCCGCTAAACCCGACGGATGGCACCGAGTACGTCAGCCAGCTGGCACAGCTTACTCAGGTGCAGTCGATGGAAACCATGTCCCAACTGATGGCGAACAGTTCCGTGTTGATGGACAACCTGCAAACCCTCACCACCGGCAATCTGGTCGGCCAGCACGTGATGGTGCAGAGCGACAGCATCAACAGCGACGGCGAAACGGTTGTGGACGGGCGTCTGACGCTGCAGCACGCCGCGGGCGTAGTGACGGTGATCGTCAAAGATTCTGCGGGCGTCGAGCACAAAATCGAACTGGGCAAACAGGACGCGGGTCAGGTGGATTTCAGTATCGACCCGGCGGAGATGGGGCTCAGCGAAGGGAAATACACTCTGAGCGTGGTCACGGATACCGGCGAAGAGACGGTGCCGATTGAAGTGGGCGGAACGGTCACCAACGTGCGCATTCCGCTCGACGGAAGCGCCACCGTCCTGAATATCAACGGTATTGGCGACATCGCTTACAACAACATTACGCAATTTGGAACAACCTCGAAAAACGCCGTCTGAGGCGATTTCACGAGATGATGAAACAGGAACTTTTATGAGCTTTAACATTGCCACCACCGGCCTGAACGCGGTCACCGAACAGCTGAACGCGATCTCTAACAATATCGCCAACTCCGGCACCGTAGGCTTTAAATCGGGCCGCGCCGAGTTTTCCGCGCTTTACGCTGAAAGCCAGCCACTGGGCGTCGGCGTTTCCGGTGTCACTCAAAGCATCACCAAAGGCGGAAGTATCTCTTCCACCGGCAACGCCCTCGATCTGGCGATCAACGGCAACGGTTTCTTTGTCGTGCGCGACAGCGCGGGCACCACGGCATACAGTCGCGCGGGCTACTTCGGCACCGACAGCAGCGGTAACCTGATCAATAACCTGGGCATGTACCTGCAGGGTTACCCGGTGGATGCGAACGGCCAGCTTCAGGTCGGCACCGTCGGCAATCTGACCATCAGCAGCGGCTCGATCCCGGCGAAGGCCACCGACAGCCTCGACTTCACCGCCAACCTCGACGCCAACGCAGATGTGCCGACAAACGGCAACTTCGACCCGAAGGACAATACCTCGTACAACAATACCTATACTACGCAGGTCTACGATTCTCTGGGTCGTGAGCACACCCTGAACCAGTATTTCGTGAAGAAAGACGATAACACCTGGGAAGTCCACTACTACATGGACGACACCGAGATCCCAAACAGTGCCCAGGAAATGACGTTCTCCGACCAGGGCATACTGACCACACCGACCGACCTGACCAGCCTGAATGTTGATATTCCGGGCGCGGCCGGGCTCTCCATCGACCTGAGCTACAACGGCACTACGCAGTACGGTTCTGATTTCTCGGTGAGCAAAAACCAGGGTAGCGGCTATGCCTCCGGCGAGCGTACCGGCCAGGCGATTGATGCCGATGGCAGCGTTTACGCCACCTTCTCCAATGGCGAACGTATGCTGCAAGGGCAACTGGTGCTGGCTAACTTTGCCAACGCCAACGGCCTTCAGTCGCAGGACGGCACCACCTGGACGCAAACCGCCAGCTCGGGCGCACCGCTGACAGGCGCGCCAGGTACAGGCTTGCTGGGCTCGATTACCGCCGGGGCGCTGGAGCAGTCCAACGTCGACCTGACCTCTGAGCTGGTCGGGCTGATGACCGCGCAGCGTAACTACCAGGCCAACACCAAGGTGATCAGCACTAACGACAACATGATGAATGCGCTCTTCCAGGCGGTGTAATGGATCGATTGATTTTTACCGCCGTAAGCGGCGCATCACGCACACTGTCGCAGCAGGAGATCCACGCGAATAACCTGGCGAACGTCAACACCCAGGGCTTTCGCGGCGATCTCGATCGCGCGATCACGCAGCAGGTGAGCGGCGAGGGTTACGCCTCCCGCTATATGACCCTGCCCACTCAGGGTGGCGTGGACATGACCCCCGGCGCGGTCCGTGAAACCGGGCGCAGCCTGGATCTGGCGATTAAGGGCGAGGGGCTAATCGCCCTGAGCAGCGGCAATCGTGAGGTCTACACCCGCAACGGCCAGATTGACGTCAACGCCGATGGCGAGCTGTCTATCAACGGGCTGCCGGTGGAAGGTGACAACGGCCCGATTGTTCTGCCGCCGTTCTCCTCCGTCAGCATCGGCGAGGACGGGGTGATAACCATCGTGCCCGACGACGGTGACATCGCCGCGCCGGTGGATATCGATCGCGTCAAGCTGGTTAACGTGCCGGCCAGTGAGCTGAGCAAAAATGCTGATGGCTTTCTGGTGAGCAATGCGGCCGTTAACCCGCGCGATGAAGAGGTGATGGTGGCTTCCGGGCATCTGGAGAGCGCCAACGTGTCGGCGATCGACGAGATGGTCTCCAGCATTGCGCTAAACCGCCAGTTTGAAGCGCAGATCAAAATGATGAAAGCCGCAGAAGATCTCGCGACGGCGGGCAACCGCCTGATTCGCGGCTCCTGATATTAAAAGAAGGATGAGAGATGAATCCCGCATTGTGGATTAGTAAAACCGGTCTGGCGGCGCAGGACGCCAAAATGACTGCCATTTCTAACAACCTGGCGAACGTCAACACCACCGGGTTTAAGCGCGATCGCGCCATGTTCGCCGATCTGTTCTATCAGAATCAGCGTACGCCGGGGGGCCAACTGGATCAAAACAACGTCGCGCCGACCGGTATCCAGTACGGCACCGGCGTGAAAATTGTTGGTACGCAGAAAGAGTTCACCGTTGGCAGCATTCAGAACACCGAGCAGGCGTTGGATGTGGCGATCACCGGGCAGGGTTTTTTCCAGGTGGAAATGCCCAACGGCGATATCGGTTATACCCGCGCCGGTAACTTTCAGAAAACGCCGGACGGCCTGCTGACCAACGCTCAGGGCTTACCGCTGGTGCCGCAAATTGAACTGCCGGAAAACGTGAAGGACCTGCAGATCGGTAAAGACGGTACCATCACCGCGACCGTCGCAGGCGAAACGGATCCGGTTGAGCTCGGCCAGCTAACGCTGGTGAACTTCGTCAATCCGGCCGGGCTGGAAGCGGTGGGCGGTAACCTTTATCGCGAAACTGCCGCCAGCGGCGAAGCGGTAGAAGGCGTTCCGGGCGAAGAGGCGTTTGGCCAACTGGAGCAGGGGTCGCTGGAAGGCTCTAACGTGCAGGTCGTCGAGGAGATGGTCGATATGATCACCGTGCAGCGGGCATATGAAATGAACGCCAAAATGGTCTCCGCCGCCGACGACATGCTGAAGTTTGTCACCCAGTCGATGTAATGACCGGGCAGTAAAGTGAAAGTGTAATGAAAAAGCAGGTAGTAATGGTTTTGCTGGCACTGTTTTTGTCGGGCTGTGAAAGCCCGGCGTTGCTGGTGCAAAAAGATGATGCGGCCTTCGCGCCGCCGGAAGATATCGTGATGCCGGATACGCAGGTGCGCGGTGGCGGGTTGTACAACAGCGGCTATAACTGGTCGCTGATACAGGACCGCCGCGCTTATCGCGTGGGCGATATCCTGACCGTCAAACTGGATGAGTCCACCCAAGCCAGCAAGCAGGCGCGCACCAATTTCGGCAAAAAGAACGATGTTTCCCTGGGGATCCCGGACGCGTTCGGCCACTCGGTGGATAATCTCTCCGCCTCCATAGACGGCAACCGTAACTTTAACGGCAACGCCGCCTCGCAGCAGCAAAACAGCCTGCGCGGGGCGATCACCGTGGCCGTCTACAAAGTGCTGCCGAACGGTGTGCTGGCGATCCGCGGCGAGAAGTGGCTGACACTCAATCAGGGTGATGAATACATGCGCGTGACCGGGCTGGTGCGGGCGGATGACGTCGAGCGTGACAACTCCGTTTCCTCACAGCGCATCGCCAATGCCCGCATCTCCTATTCCGGACGCGGCGCGCTGAGCGACGCCAATTCCGCTGGTTGGCTGACGCGCGTCTTCAACCACCCGCTGTTTCCGATCTAATGGAGTCCGTAATGCGTAAAGTGGCACTTTTTTGCCTGCTCATCTGGAGCATGGGGGCGATGGCCCAGCGCCTGGGCGACGTGGTCGATATTCAGGGCGTGCGCGGCAATCAGCTGGTGGGCTACAGCCTGGTGGTGGGGCTCGACGGCACCGGGGATAAAAACCAGGTCAAATTCACCAGCCAGTCGGTGACCAACATGCTGCGACAGTTTGGCGTTCAGCTACCGGCGAAAATCGACCCGAAAGTGAAAAACGTCGCGGCCGTCGCCATCAGCGCGACGCTGCCGCCGGGCTATGCGCGTGGGCAGAGCATTGACGTCACCGTCTCCTCGATTGGCGATGCGAAAAGCCTTCGCGGCGGTACGCTGCTGCTGACCCAACTGCGCGGCGCGGACGGTGAAGTCTATGCGCTGGCGCAGGGCAATGTGGTGGTCGGCGGGGTGAAAGCCGAAGGCAATAGCGGCTCCAGTGTGACCATCAATACACCGACCGTGGGACGCGTGCCGAATGGCGGCTCCGTCGAGCGTGAAGTGATGACCGATTTCCAGCAGGAGCCGGTGGTGATGCTGAACCTCAAGCGCCCGAGCTTTAAAACGGCCAACAGCGTTGCCGTCGCGCTGAACAGCGCTTTTGGCTCCGGCACCGCGACCGCCCAGAGCGCCACCAACGTCGCCGTTCGCGCGCCGCTGGGCGCAGGCGATCGCGTGGCGTTTATGTCAACGCTGGAAGATGTGCAGATCAACGCCGGGAAGCAGCCGCCGCGCGTGGTGTTTAACGCCCGTACCGGCACGGTGGTGATCGGCGATGGCGTAGTGGTGCGTGCCGCCGCCGTCTCCCACGGCAACCTGACGGTTACCATTCGTGAGTCGTCAAACGTGAGTCAGCCGGGCGCGTTCAGCCAGGGGCAAACGGCGGTGACGCCGCAGAGCGATGTGAACGTCAACCGCGGTAGCGGCCAGATGGTGATGATCCCTGCGGGCACTAGCCTGCGCAGTATTGTCAACACCATCAATAGCCTTGGCGCCGCGCCGGATGACACGATGGCGATTTTGCAGGCGCTGCACGAAGCAGGCGCGCTGGACGCTGAACTGGTGGTCATCTGATGCTGAATGCTATTACCCGTCAAAGTGCCATTCTGCCCGGCGACATCACCGGGCAGGTGAAACCGCAAAACCTGGAGCAGGCGGCGGAGCAGTTCGAAGCGCTGATGCTGCGCTCTATGCTGTCGCAGATGCGTAAAGCCGCCGATGTGCTGGGGGAAGATAATCCATTCAACAGCAAACAGCAGCGCATGATGCGTGATTTTTATGACGATAAGCTCGCCTCTGAGCTCGCGTCGCAGCGCAGCACCGGCATCGCACAGATGATTATCAGCCAACTTTCACCGCAAACGACAGCGCCGCTTAAGGATGCGGGAAGTCTGGTCGCTTTAAAAGGACAGCCAAAAGAACTCAGCACGCCCGTTGTCCCGGTCATGCGTGAACAGGAGTAACCCATGAGTATGATTAATATTGCCTTCAGCGGCATTCAGGCCGCGCAGATCGGCATGAACGTAACCTCGATGAACGTAGCCAACTGGATGGTGAGCGGTTACAGCCGCCAGGGAGCGGTGCAAAGCGCTATCGGACCGATGGGTGAGGCGGGAATGAGTGCGGGGAATGGCGTCCAGGTGGACAGCATTCGGCGTATCTCCAGCCAGTATCTGGTGAATCAGGTGTGGCAGACCGGTAACAAGGCCAGCTATTACGAGACGGGAAATCAGTACATCACATCGCTGGAAAAAGTGGTGGGTTCCGACACCACCAGCCTCGGTAACGGGCTCGATGAGTTTATCAATGCCCTGAGCGAACTGACCCAGACGCCGGAATCTCCGGCACTGCGCCAGCAACTGCTCAATCAGGCGGGGGCCCTCGCCACACGCTTTAACAGCGTGAATAACTTTATCACCAGCCAGAAAGAGTCGATTACCACCCAGCGCGGCGCGATGGTCGATCAGATCAACACCATCAGCGGCAGCATCGCCGACTACAACAAAAAGATCGCCGATATGGATTCGACCGGCGGTAACAGCAGCGTGCTGCGCGATCAGCGCGATGAGCTGGTGAAAACCCTCAGTACGCTGGCGGACGTGAAGGTGACGGAGGATAAATCCGGCAGCTATACCGTTTCGCTCGCCAGCGGCCAGCCGCTGGTTAGCGGCAAAACTGCCGGCCAACTGCGCGTCGGTCAGGATGCGAACGGTAATTCGACGCTGGCGCTGAAGTTCTCCACCAGCGAATTTTCGCTCGACCCTGCCGTTGGCGGCCAGCTCGGCGCGCTGCACGACTATGAAACTGGCACGCTGCAGCAGATGAAAGACTCGGTGCAGGGCATGGCGGAAACGGTGGCGGACCTGTTTAACGATCAACTGCAAAAGGGGTTTGATCTGAACGGCAATCCAGGGAAAGCGCTCTTCACTTTTGACCCGTCTAACCCGGCGGGAATGTTGCAGGTCAATGACTTAAACCCGGAAGAGCTGGCGCTCTCCGGCGCGAAAGATGAGCCCGGCAACAGCGACAATCTGGCCGAGCTGATTGAGCTGAAAAACAAAAAAACCACTATTCCGGGTATGGGCAACATGAGCCTGAGCGAAGGGGCCGCGGCGATTATCTCCACCATCGGTATCGCCAGCCGCCAGAGCACCACCGAGATGGATGCCGCCGCCGCCGTGCGCGAGCAGGCGCAGAATCAGCGCGATAACCTCAGCGCGGTAAACCAGGATGAAGAAGCGATTAATCTTCAGATCTACATGCAGGCTTACCAGGCGAATATGAAGGTTATCTCTACCGGTAATCAGATCTTTTCCGATCTGATGAGCATGTTTTAAGCGCGACAGGAATGATTAACAATGCGTATTAGCAGCCTCTATAACTCCAACGCCATGCTGACACAGATGGGCACTAACGGCACGCGCCTGAGCAAACTTCTGGAGCAGGTCTCCACGCTGAAGCGCATTAACGTGCCTTCCGACGACCCGGTGGCCGCCAGCCGTCTGGTGCAGCTCAACCGCGAAGAATCAGCGATCACCCAGTACCAGAGCAATATCAAACGCCTGAGCGGCGCGCTGGCGATTCAGGAGTCGAACGTCAACGCGCTCAATAATCAGCTTCTGTCGCTTAACGATAAGCTGCTGTCGGCCAACAACAGCACTCACAGCCAGAAAGATATGGCGGGCTACGGCGCGGAAATCGACTCGATGATCGACTCGCTGGTGGCATCAATGAATGCCAAAAATGAAAATGGCAGCTATCTCTTTTCCGGCACCAAAACCGACAGCAAAACCGTCACTCTGGACGAGAATGGACAATACGTTTACGGCGGCAACGACGGCACGCGTGAAACGCAGGTCGCCAACGGCGTGAGCATCACCGAAAATACCAACGTCGCGCAGGCGTTTTCCGGCTCAGGTAACGATCTGAAGGTGCTGAACGATCTGAAAGCCCTTAGCGCAAAAATGCAGGACCCGGACGCCAGCTACGCGGACTATAAAGATGAGATAGACGCCATGCTCGGCTCAGTGCAGGGCGCGCGCGATCGCGTCTCCAGTATTTTCACCGACCTCGGCGGACGCCAGAACCGTCTGACGCTGCTCGGCGACGCGCATACGGACGTCAGTGTGGCGAACCGCCAGTTGGCCAGTGAATTAGGCGATACGGATGAAGTGACGGCGACGACCAATCTTCAGCTCTACGCGCAATCGATGCAGATAAGCTACAAGACGTACAGCATGGTCAGTCAGCTTAATCTGTTCAGTATGATGTAATCACGATGCAGGTTGGTTTAAAAACTTCGTCGCTGACGACCCCCGCGTCCACCACTGCCGGACGCGGCACTATTGATGCCCCACAGACCGTTACCCGTGTTCGCATGCCGGAAGCGGTCTCTTCGCGCAGCGCGTTCCCGGAGTCGGCGCTGCTTTCCCGTCGCCCGATGCGCTATAACGTGCAGCTTAACCAGCAACTGACGGCGGTACAGCAGGCGGACAGTTATCTGGCGCAAACGGAAACACAACTGCTTCAGCTGCGCCAATCCTCCCTGCGCGGCGATGCTTCCGCCCAGGCGGCGGCGCTGCAAAAGCACTTAACCCGCCGTACGCAGCTTTCCGGGGGGACGGTCGATCGCCATCTCATGCCTTCGCTGGAACATAAAAGCAGCGTGAATTTTACGCTGCCAGGCAGTGAGAAACTCCTCAGTAACCCCGAAGGTGAGACGCTGGTGTTCTGTCTTGGCGGCCGCCAGCGTGAAATGAGCGCCGTGTCGCTGCCCGCAGAAGCATCGCCGCGCCAGATCCTGACGAAGCTGAATATTGGCCTGGGACGGCTGGGTATTCACGCCCGGCAGAGCGGGAGCGGGCAATTGCTGTTTAGCGTGGATGAAAGCCGCTGGGCGCGCGTCAGCCAGCAGCTTACAGTACGCGGTGAAGGGGGGCGCTATCCGGCCGATGCTTTTACCTTGCTGTCGCCGCAGGCGGAAGCCGCCAGCAGCGATGAGGTGCTGGCGTTGACCGCAGGCCGCGAGCGGGAAGGGCCGGCAAAGCTGCAAAATACTCTGGAGCACATCACCAGCCAGCGCAGCCGACTGCGCCAGCAGCAGGATCATGTGGCGTCGCGTATCAACGATATGGCGGCGGTTTTCACGCCGCAGCAGGCGCTGGAGACGGCGCGTGGGCTGGGGGATGCGCTGGCCGGCGGTACGAAAAACTTTAGCGTGCTTTCACAGGCACTGGGCGCGCAGGCGAATGTGCGTCTGGCGACGGTGAAGAATTTGCTGGGCTAAAACTCGCCTCTCCGGGTCGGGGGAGGCGTCGTTCAGGGGAAAAAAACCTTTCTTTATGAGCGTCTCAGTGGATAAAGAAAGATTGACCCGCTTTCCCCGACCACCAGCGGCTGATCGCCCAGCGAAAGCGGCTCCATCCAGAAGATGGTGTGCATCAGTTGATCCACCAGGTTGTCGACCATCAGCAGGTTCTGCGCCTTGCTGTAGTAAATCGGCGTCAGATAAAAATAGAGCCTGTTGTTTCGCCTTTGCGTCGGGGTAAAGGTGCCTTTCAGCACAAACTGGTTATCGTTCGGGCTGATGAGCGTGATCAGAATCGTGCCCCGCGTTGTTTTCAGGTGCGCGTCGTAAGTCTCTTTACTCTGCGATTTCAAATCATAAAATCCCATCTGAAACGTGCCTTCAACGTTGGCGCCGCGCATCATTCTTGGTGATGTTAGCGCGTTCCAGACAAAAGGCGAGACCGCCACGATGAGAATGGCGATGCTCAGCAGCAGATTAATTCTCTGTACAAATAGCCATTTCATTCAGCTTTCTCCGGGTTTCGCGCAGGATCAGATTGTTGAGTTGGTTTGCATCGAGCCGCCATTGATAAACCGCCATCACCAACTGTTGCTTATCGCAGGGGCTGCTCAGCGCAAATGTATAATTCAGCATGAAATTTCGGGTGCTGAAATAGACGGTCATCGTCACAGACTGCGTTTTAATCTGCTGGTTCAGGGTATAGAGCGAGGCTTTCAGTTTGCTGTACAGGTTCTCCGCGCCGTAGGAGAGATCGCCGGACGGTTCAATCGCGTAAATATGAATATTGCTGTAAACGTTAGGCTGTACCTCTTTCGCCGTCAGGTTTCCGCTCTCCTGACGCTTCACCACCCACCATGTCAGCAACGTGGTACAGACGATGACCAGCACCACGAACAGTACAAAGGTTGTCCGGTTTGCGCGCGGCAGCGCCGCCGCAGCGACAGGAACGGTGGCTTCCTGAGCCGGTGTTTCTGGCGCTGGCGGCATAGCGGCGGATTCATTCACCCTGTCTTCAGGTACCGCCGGTTTGTTTTCCTCTTCCGTCTCTCGCTCAGCTGGATCTTGCGTAGATTCATTAACTTCACTCTCTTCCTTCTCGATTACGCGGCAATATTCCGGCTCCAGCAAATACCCTTTTTTGGGTATCGTTTTGATAATTTTTTGCTGTTTGCCGTCATCCTCCAGCGCGGTACGTAATGCATGGATAGCATTGGGAAGACTGTTATTACCGATAACACGCCGTTCCCAAACCAGGTTAGTCAATTCTTCACGTGTGAAGATTTTCCCTGCATCCTGCATCAGAATATCCAGCAGCTTGAGCTGATATTCACCAAGGCGCTTCTTTTCTCCGGTTGTTAAATGGAGGATCGATCCTGAAGGAATATCAATCAGCCAGTTATTTACAGAGCAGTAGCGTTTATTCATCGATTAGTTGATGGTAGTGACCATTCCCGTTCAGTCAGTTTGTATTGTCATAATTTAAGTTCAATGCTGTGTTATTTAATTGTTATGGCAAGCCGGGGGTTATAATGAATTGCCGCTTATGCAAAAAAGCAAGAAAGGAATAAGTTATTCTTTGCGAAAAGTTACGCATAAACTTTGAACAAAAGCGGAAGATTACCCCTTTCCCCGTGTCGTCAGCTCTAGGAATAATCTTTTCCATGGCCTCTTTTTACGCGATAAAAGTGTGATGCGCAACACCTCTGGTAGTAAAAAATCTTGCCGCTGATTAAGAAAATTAGACAAAAGTTAACTCCAATAGTTAAAAGATCTTGATGTTAAAAAAGGTCGTGTTTATGTGAATCCTATGTTCATGGAATAAATCTATACCTTACGGAATAAAAGGGTTTTATAGGGGTGGTAACGGTTATCGAAAATAGTGGTTAAGTTTGCTGTTTTTTGTGTCGCCTTATATTTTGATTCTGCGCTTTTTAGTCGTCTTAGAAAAATGATGAAGAACTCCCTTACTATTATTAGCGAGGCTTATCAGATAGGCGAAATATTTTTCTTGCGGGATGTAAAGGTGGGTTAAAAATAAAATTTAATTTTTCCGTCAAAAGGCCGTTTTACTCTTCCAGTAACAATGAAAGTGCCTGACGGACAGGTCACCCAAGGAGAAAACAATGTCCCTTTCTATTTTCACCAGTGCTTCATCTATGGCGTCTACCAACGCGTTAAATAAATCCAACAGCATGCTGTCCACCGCGATGGAGCGCCTGGGCACCGGCAAACGTATTAACTCAGCGGCGGATGACGCGGCAGGTCTGCAGATCGCCAGCCGTCTTCAGGGCCAGACCAACGGTATGGCGGTTGCCCAGCGTAATATCTCCGATGCGACTGCGCTGATGCAGACGGCGGAAGGCGCGTTTGATGAAGTCAGCAATATCATGTACCGCATGAAAGACCTCGCAACCCAGGCGGCGAACGACACCAACACAGAAAAAGATCGCAATGCGATCAATGCGGAACTGAACGATCTGAACGCCGAGCTGAAGAACATCATGGACAATACCTCTTATGCGGGTGAGAAGCTGTTCGGTGACAGCGGCAAATTCGCGAAAGCGCTGAACTTCCAGATTGGTTCCTCTTCTGGTGAAACGATGGTAGTTGATCTCTCTGGCGAGCTGAACGGGACAGGCAGTGGCGCGCTGTTTACCTCTTCCGGCTTCGGCTTTGGGGACTGGGAACAGGCCGATGGCATCAACATCAGCGATGCAGATACGGCAAAAGCGATGATGGATAAACTGGAAACCGCGTTGAATGATGTTGGTTCCGTACGTTCCAAAATGGGCGCCAGCATCAACCGTCTGGGCCACACCGCCTCTAACCTGGCGAACATGAAAGACAACACCGAACTGGCGCTGAGCAATATTCAGGACGCTGACTTCGCCAGCGAGGCCTCCTCCATGACGCGTAACCAGATGCTGGCGCAGACCAGCATGTCCATGCTGAAGCAGTCCAACAGCATGTCCAGCATGGTGATGTCCCTGCTGGGCTAATCGCTCGCAGATGCCTCACAGGCCGCTCCATAGGGGCGGCTTTTTTATGGGGGAATGCCTGTCAGGATAAAAAATCGCCATTCAGCACACCGGCGATTTAATTTTCTAAACCGGCGTGCCGTTCTTATTTACCAGAGCCACTGAAAACCGATTTTAAAAAGGAATACACAATGTCACTGTCAATTTTCACCAGCGCATCTTCCATGGCATCCACCAACGCGTTAAATAAATCCAACAGCATGCTGTCCACCGCGATGGAGCGCCTGGGCACCGGCAAACGTATTAACTCAGCGGCGGATGACGCGGCAGGTCTGCAGATCGCCAGCCGTCTTCAGGGCCAGACCAACGGTATGGCGGTTGCCCAGCGTAATATCTCCGATGCGACTGCGCTGATGCAGACGGCGGAAGGCGCGTTTGATGAAGTCAGCAATATCATGTACCGCATGAAAGACCTCGCAACCCAGGCGGCGAACGACACCAACACAGAAAAAGATCGCAATGCGATCAATGCGGAACTGAACGATCTGAACGCCGAGCTGAAGAACATCATGGACAATACCTCTTATGCGGGTGAGAAGCTGTTCGGTGACAGCGGCAAATTCGCGAAAGCGCTGAACTTCCAGATTGGTTCCTCTTCCGGTGAAGCGATGAAGATTGATCTTTCTGGCGAACTGAACGGAACAGGGAGCGGCGCGCTGTTTACCTCTTCCGGCTTCGGCTTTGGTGACTGGGAAAAGGCCGATGGCATCAACATCAGCGATGCAGATACGGCAAAAGCACTGATGTCCGATCTGGAATCTAAGCTGAATGATGTCGGTTCCGTACGCTCCAAAATGGGCGCCAGCATCAACCGTCTGGGCCACACCGCCTCTAACCTGGCGAACATGAAAGACAACACCGAACTGGCGCTGAGCAATATTCAGGACGCAGATTTCGCCAGCGAGGCCTCCTCCATGACGCGTAACCAGATGCTGGCGCAGACCAGCATGTCCATGCTGAAGCAGTCCAACAGTATGTCCAGCATGGTGATGTCCCTGCTGGGCTAATTCCTCCCGGCGCCGCATCAATAAAAAACACCGCTGCATAGCGGTGTTTTTGTATCCGGCGACGTCGTTTCCTCTGCCGGAAATAGCGGAAAGGGAGATTCCTCCCGTTTTGTAACCTACTGAAAATGTTTAATTAAAAAGTTGGCACGATAGTTGCTTGAATGACGTCATGTCGAACGCGACGAGCGTGCCTGGAGAAACCTTTTATGTCTGATTTTGACCCCACAACACTGGCTACACAGTTGGCAAGCTATGACATTCTGGCGCTGCAGAACTCTATCCAGACGCAGACCTCCACGCTGGCCGCGCAGAAAAAAGCGCTAACCTCGTTACGTACCGCGCTCACGGATTTTCGTACGGCGATCAAAGGGCTGAACTCCAGTTCCAGCAACGTGCTGAAGAACAGCGTCACCATGAATCAGGAGGGGATCGCCACTATCTCCGCCAGCGCCTCGGCCCGTAAAGGGACCTACAGCCTGAATGTGACGCAGTTGGCTTCCGCCCAGCAAAAAGGGTTTAGCGACCTGACGGATGAGGATATTAAAAACGCCACCGGCACGCTGACCATCAACCTGAACGGTGAAAGCATTGATATTGAGATGGACAATCTGAACAGTCTGTCCGATTTCGCCGGTGCGGTGAACAAGGCGGATTTTCCGAGCGCCAGCAGCAATACCTCTGCCACAGAGCAGAACGGCGTCACCGCCTCGCTGATGCGCGTTGACGGCAAAGTGCAACTGATGCTGAGCAGCGACCAGAGTGGGGAACAGTACGATATTCAACTCGATACCAGCGCGATGACCGGCGATCAGACTATTTTCGACAATGCGACCATCATCACCAGCGGGAAAGATGCGAAATTTACGCTCGGCGATTCGCCCCAGGAGTACAGCAGCAGCTCCAACAACCTGGACAACCTGGTGGACGGCGTGTCGATCAAACTGACGGGCACGACGGAAGTTGGCAAACCACTGGTGATTTCCGTGGATACCGATCCCACCGGGACGCAAGAGCAGATTCAGGCCTTTATCGACGCCTACAACACGCTGAAAGATACGATCTCCGGGCTGACCTCTTCCGGAAGTAATACGGACGAACGCGGTGCGTTCGCCGGTGATGCGAGCATCTCTTCGCTCTCTAATGAGCTAAGTAACATTCTGCGCCAGACCTTCGGTGATGAAAACATGACCAAATTTGGCATCACCTCCGATAAAGACGGCAAGCTCTCGTTGGACGCCGACACGCTGGAAGAGCAGTTGAAAGCCGATCCACAGTCGGTAAATAACTTCTTTAACGGCAACGACGGCATGATCAAGGCGATGGATAAATCGCTGGATAAATACCTCAATACCAGCACCGGTTTGCTGAAAGGCCGCCAGGACACGCTCGACCGCCAGCAGCGCGATATCGACACGAAAACAGAAAAAATGAATACCCGTTATGAAAGCTCCTATAACCGCTACCTCAAGCAGTTCACGCAGTTGCAGAGCATCATGACGCAGATGAATAACACCATGAGCATGTTTAGCTAATTCTAAGGGAATCTGAGCGTAATGTACGGTAACGATCGGGAAGGCTACGGCCTTTACCACCAGGAAGATCTCGCGATTCAGTCGGCGGCGGCGAATCCGCACCAGTTGGTGCTGATGCTGTTTAACGGGCTAATGGATGAATTAATTCGCGCGAAAAGTCATATTGCCGCGCGTCGCTTTGAGCGCAAGGCGCAGAGCATCAATAAATGCATCGATATTCTCAACGCGCTGACCAGCGCGCTCGACTTCGAAAAGGGCGGCGAACTGGCCCTGAGCCTGGCGAATCTCTACGACTACTGCGTCTACCGACTCTATGACGCCAGCCATAAGCTCTCTGTTGAACAGATCGAAGAAGTGGAAAACATTCTCGGCAACATCCAGGACGGCTGGGAAAAAATGGGTCAGGCTGCATGAGTTATCTCTCCTCTCTGCAAACCCTGGCGGCCACGCTGCGCCAGGTGACCGCCGATCATAACTGGCCGGCGGTACAGCGCGCCGATGGTGAAATCGCCGCGCTGCTGGCGGACATTCAGGGAAAAACCCTGAACGGCGCCGAGCAGCAGGCGCTGAAAACCCTGGCGAATATTCACCGCCAGGCGCGCGAATACTGCATGGGGCAGCTTGAGATTGTGGAAGCCAAAATGGCGCTCTCCGTGCGTAATCGCGAAGGCGCAACGGCCTACGCAGCCTTTATGGATGCGGAGGATTTACGATGATGGATCTTCTCACGCTCGCGGCTGGCGCGGGTAATGCCTCGGGATCGCCGGTGCAGGCGGAGCCGATTACCGGAAGCAGCCCGGCGGTGACAGCCGCCAGCGCCCAGACGCCAGTGGCCTTTAGCGACGCGCTGCTGAATGTGGTGAATACGCTGATGGCCGGGCAGGGGGAAAACGCGCCCGCCGTCAGCGTCAGCGCCGAGGGGATTCGACAGAAAGCGAGCGAAGAGGCGAAGGACGCGACGGTGGAGGATTCCTCCCTGCTGAGAGTCGATGCGCAACAACAACTGCTGGATGCGTTGCTGATGCCGCGCCCGCAGCCGGTTAACGTCGAAAACATGCGTACCGGCGAGGCGGCGACGACGCATTCCCTGCTTCAGCAAACACCCGACGCGCTCAGTGGATACGCGCCTGCGCTGAACGGGGCGACAGGACTGCCGCAAGCGGTATCGGGGGCGGAAACGGCGCTGCCGGTCACGCCCGCAACGGGGAGGCAGCTTCAGGTCGCGCCGCAGCTGATGACGGCGATGACCGCGGTAACGCCTGAGCTTGCTGGGCAGCCTGCTGGCACACAGAGCAGCAGTGTCGTCACGGTGAGTAACGACGCCCGCACCTCGCAGGGCGCGCCATTGAAGTTGGATACGGAAGATTCCCGCTGGACGCAGCAGCTCCAGCGAGTACTGGGCGAACGTCTGCAGGTGCAGGTGAAGAATCAGATCCAGCACGCCACCATCCGTCTTGACCCGCCGGAGATGGGCAAAATAGACATCTCGTTGCAGATCGATAACGGTCGGATGCAAGTACAAATCAACGCCAGCCACGCCGAGGTATACCGTGCGTTACAGCAGACCAGCAACGATTTGCGTCAGAGCCTGACGGAACAAAATTTCGTGCAGGTCAACGTGCAGGTCTCATCGCAGTCCGGTGGACAGCAGCAGGAGAAGGGTTCGCCTTTTGCCGAACAGCAGGCGGCGATTCAGTCCGCGCCGGAGATCGCCACAGGCGCCACGGTGGCGGATGAAACACGCCGTAAAGATGACTCGGTATTACTGACCGTTTAACAGAAAGAACACTATGAATACAAAAACACTTTTATTTGGGGTGATTATCGCCCTTGTGACCGCCGTGATGGCGGCCGGTTTAACCGTGGTCGGCACCCACCTGCTGCGTTCCGATGAGAGCGCGACGGCGATCGATAAACTCTTTTCCTCTTCCGGGTCGCATTCGGTGGAGTTTGTGGAGATCAAAAATCTGGTGATCACCCTGAAAGGGAGCGGCCGTACGGAGCGTTACCTGCTGCTGGAACTTAACCTGGCGACCAACGGCCCGGATAACACCCGTAAATCGGAAGAGATGATCCCGGCAATTCGCGGGGCGACCGTCAGCCTGCTTTCCGATATGGAATACAGTGCGGTGCGCGCCTTAAGCGTGGGTGAGCTGCATAACAAACTGAAGACGGCATACGAGGCGCGCTTCAGCAGCCTGAACATGAATGTACCATTTGATGACGTGATCATCAGCAAAATGGTTTTCCAGTGATTAATAAGCCGTAATGGACATGATGGATTTTATTGCCAGCGAAACGCTGACGCCCGCAGACGAAGCGCGCTACCTCAGCCAGTATCTGCCGTTGGTTAACAAAATTGTAAAACAGCTGGCATACCAGGCCAGCAGCGTGCTTGACCGCGAAGATATGGAGCAGAGCGCGCTGATGGGGCTGTTAAGCTCGCTGCGTCGCTATGGTCATCCTGACGAGCAGTTTGCCGCCTATGCTGCGCCGCGTATTCGCGGCGCGGTGCTGGACGAACTGCGTCAGCTTGACTGGCGGCCGCGTCGACTGCGACAGAAAACGCACAAGATCAACGATGCCATTCGCGAAGTGGCGCGGCTGTTGGGCCGCCCGCCGACGTTTGATGATCTTAGCCGCCATCTTTCCATTACGGCTGATGAGTATCAGGAGTATCTGCTGCTGGATTGCGCCAAAGCGCTGGAGAGCCTTGACGATCTCCTGAGCAATGATGTGCATGCCGGGGCGCTGGATAGCCGCCCCCTTGAAGAGGAGATGATTGTCAGCCGCACGCTGCGCAACGCGCTGGCAAGCCTCGATGAACGTGAACAGTTGATCCTCACGCTCTATTACCAGCAGGAAATGAGCCTGAAAGAGATTGCCCTGGTGCTTGATCTCACCGAGGCGAGAGTCTGTCAGCTCAATAAAAAAATCGCGCAAAAAATTCAGTCTTTTTTCCAGAAGTGAAAGTGAAAGGTTTATGCAGAAATTCTTAGGTATTCTCATCATCATGGGGTGTGTTGTCGGCGGTTTTATTATGTCTGGCGGGCATTTAGCATCATTCTGGCAGCCGGGTGAAATCATCATCATCCTCGGTGCGGGCATGGGCGCAATGGTTCTGGCGAACCCGAAAGCCGTTTTGGGCGAGATGTATCGCCAGTTCCGCGGCATTATGCGCAAAAACGAGTACACCAGCGAATACCAGCGCGAGCTGCTGATGCTGCTGTATGAACTACTGGAGCTGGTGCAGGACGGCGGCCTGAAGGTGCTGGACGAGCACATCGAATCGCCGGCCAATAGCCCGTTGTTCCAGAAATATCCGCAAATGCTGCGTGATAAAGCGCTGATCATGTTTATCTCCGATAACTTCCGCCTGATGGCGATGGGCAAGATCAACGAACATGAGCTGGAGGGGATTCTGGAGCAGGAACTCGGCGCGATGGAAGAGAACCTGCTCCAGCCGTCGCGCTCGCTGCAGCGTACCGCTGAAGCGATGCCGGGCTTCGGGATCTGCGCCGCGGTGCTCGGGATAATTATCACCATGCAGTCCATTGATGGCTCGATTGCCGTGATCGGCGTGAAGGTCGCGGCAGCGCTGGTGGGCACCTTCCTCGGCGTTTTCTTCTGTTACTGTCTGATGGACCCTGTCGCGAACGCCATGGAGCAGCGCACCAAAAAGCAGATTGCGGTGCTGGAGTGCGTGCGTACTGTGCTGGTCAATCATGTCGCAGGCAAACCGACCCTGCTGGCGGTCGACGCCGGACGCAAAATGTTGCCGATGGATTCTAAACCAACCTTTGCCACTCTCGATGGCTGGGTGAACCAGATGACGGGTATGGCCGATGCGTAATCGCGGTAAAGATCACCACACCACAATCATCAAGCGCTCGTCGCGTAAAGGGCATGAGGAGATCCATGGCGGCGCGTGGAAAGTGGCTTTCGCCGATTTTACGCTGGCGATGATGGCGCTGTTTATGGTGCTGTGGATCATGGGCGCGGTCACCGAAGAGGAGCGTAAAGAGATTGTCTCTCTGCTCAACGGCGGCGAGACGATATTTGAAGGCCATGCGATTTCGCCGATCACCCAGAAAGATGTGGGCGGCGATCTGACCATCGTCGGCAAACGCGATCCGCAGAAAAACACGGCAGAACAGAAAAAACAGCTGGCGCAGCAGGTTAAGCAGTCGGAAAATCTCAAAGACGTTAACACCCGTTCGAACGCCGAGATTGAGGAGCTGGCGCGCATCATTATGCAGATCACCTCCGCGTATGACGCGCAGTCCAACCTTAAAATGGAGATTGTGCCGCAGGGGTTACGCATCCTGGTTTCTGACGATAGGAAACGGGAGATGTTCCAGCGCAGCAGCGCCGTTCTGACGCCGTTCTTTAACCGGCTGCTGACCCGCTTTGCGCCGGAACTGAATAAGATAGATAACAAGATCATTATTACCGGCCATACGGACGCCACGCGTTTTCGCGATCAGGTGCTGTATAACAACTGGAATCTCTCCGGCGAGCGCGCCATGCAGGCGCGTGCAGTGCTGACGAAAGGCGGGCTCGACCCAAACAAAGTGTTGCAGGTCAGCGGCATGGCTGATCAGATGCTCCTCGACCCGAACCAGCCGCTGAGTTCTGCGAATCGCCGTATTGAAATCATGGTGTTAACGCACTCTGCCAGTGAGTCACTGTATCAGTTTTTTGGCCAGCATGGTGAGAAAATCATCAAGCCGCTGGTCGAGAAAATCTCGAAAAATCCATAATAAATAGTTGTCGCGTGAAACGTTTTCTCTCTTTTACTTCTGGCTTGCCCGTTCTTCGGGCACCTCTTTTTCTGCTGGCGCTGGTGCTGTTGGCAAACTCCGGATATAGCACCGCCCGGTCTCAGCCGTCGCCGGAAAGCGCGGAACTGGCGAGGCAACAGAACCGTCTGCGGCTGATGGCTAAGGTCAAAAAGCGGACGGTGACCGTACCCTTAACGCCGGAGCAGAAGCGCCGGGACATCGAGCAAAAACGCGCGACGCGGCTGAAAAATCGCGAAATGCTGGCGATGCATTCCCGCTGGCGACCCGGCACCGTCGATGCGCTCTGGACGCGCTCGCTGGATGAAAAGGCGCCCGTGACCCGGGAGGCGCTTCAGCGCGCGGCCAAACTGCGCACGGTGATCCGCCGCCTGGAAGGGCAGCTCGGCAAACCTTACGTCTGGGGCGGTAAAACCCCCACCGAGGGCTTTGATTGCAGCGGACTGGTCTTCTACGCCTACAATGCGGTGCTGGAGCGCAAGCTGCCGCGCACGGCGAATGAAATGTATCAGGCGAATCATCTGAAGCCGGTGCGCAGAGACAAACTGCGCAACGGCGATCTGGTGTTCTTCAACATCAACCAGCGCCCCGGCGCCGATCACGTTGGCGTCTATCTGGGCGACGATAAGTTTATTGAAGCGCCACGTACCGGGCTGAAAATCCGCATTAGCCAGCTTTCAGACAATTTCTGGCAATCACATTATCTTGGCGCGCGCCGCATTCTGAGTGAAGACGCCGCGTTTTGAAAAATACCCTTTAGATTGAGATACCACCCATGACCGCAACCCGTATGAAATTCGCCATTGATGATGGCTCTACCAACGTCAAAATCAGCTGGATTGAAAACGGCACACTGAAAACCGTTGTGTCGCCGAACTCTTTTCGCAAAGACTGGAAAAGCGCCGCGCTGCTGCGCGGACAGTCGGTTTACAACTACACCATCGGCACCACGAAATACACCTACGACGCCACCTCCGATAAGGCGCTGTCGACTACGCACATCGACTACCAGTATGACGATCTGAATCTGCTGGCGGTACACCACGCGCTGCTGCAAACTGGCATGACGCCGTGCGACGTGGATATCGTGGTCACGCTGCCGATTACCCAGTTCTACAACCCGGACGATTGCCAGCGTAACGAAAGCCGCATCGAAGCGAAGCGCCGCAATCTGACGCGCGACATTTCCCTCAATAAGGGCGAACTGTTCCGTATCGTCGATGTGCAGGTGATGCCGGAGAGTCTGCCGGCGGCGCTGTCGCATCTATTGAATTCGAACGTCAACGAGTTTACGAAGTCGCTGGTGATTGACTGCGGCGGCACCACGCTGGATATGGGAGTGATCGTCGGCGAATTTGACGATGTCTCCGCGATTTACGGTAACAATGAGATTGGTGTGGCGATGGTGACTGACGCCACCCGCAAGCTGCTGGCCGCTGCAGACAGCGACTCCAGCTATCTGGTGGCGAATGAACTGATCAAACGCCGCCACGATATGGCGTTTGTGAAAAGCGTGATTAACGATGAGTCGCGCATCGACGACATTCTTGAGCGCGTGGCGATTAAAATTCAGGAGCTGGGCGACCAGGTGGCGTATGAAGCGAAAAAATTCGCCAAAAACCCGAACCGCGTTTATCTGGTCGGCGGCGGGGCGCATCTGATTGAATCCGCTGTACGTCAGACTTACGCGACCCTGGGCGATCGCGTGGTGACCATCGACAATCCGCAAAGCGCGCTGTCGCGCGAAATCTGCCTGTACCATGCGGAAAACGGCGTTGAGCAGGTGGCTGCGCCGCAGATGGTCGAGGTCGGCGACGATGAATAACAGGCAAATTCGCCGGGTTAATCTCTCCCTGCATTTGTCGCCGGAGCATTCGCGTGCGGATCTGCGCGCGATGCTGCATCTGAAAAAATGGCACGATGACATCAACCAGGCGGGCGGAAATGCGAGTGACGCCAGTATGGAGGTGCGTCGTTTTCACCGTAACGTCTATCTGGCTGGGCTACAGCTGCAGATGCTGAATCCGCAGCTTTGCAGCCATATCGCCGAATCGATTGGTCGTGAAACGCTGACGCTGGAGGCGCTTTGTGCCGAACTGAGTGAAGGACAACTGCTGCCGGTCGCCGCGGCGGAGCCCGCTTCCGCCCCGCAAAACTGCCTGGAGTTCAGTAAGCAGCAGCTGCGCCAGCTGCGTGCGCTGATGTCCGACGCGATGCAACGGCAGCCAGTTGTGAAAGAGAAAGATGAGGGTGAACTGGCGGCGATGCACGATGAAATCGCACAGCTGAAAGCGCTGCTGGAAAAGCAACATGTATTGTTGCAACAACTGAAGATGATCGCCCGGACGACGCCTGCGGCGGAAAGCGCAAAAACGTCCGGGGCGGAAGAGATAGATTTAAGCACGCTTGAGGCCCAGACGCAGAAGATGAAACAGATTAAACAAAAAGGGATTTTTTGAGGTGCTCCTCTCCGTGAGGAGAGGGGTCACTAATTGCCAATATATTTCAATGGGTTGAATGGTAAGCTCTGTACCCTTTCCATCTTAAGGCTATAGTGGCAGTTTGAGAATCAACGTTAGCGCCTGGGTTTGCGATACCTTAAAGCCTTGGTGAATATAAAAGTATTTGGCTTCTTCAGACAGAGAGTGAGCCATGATCGCGCGAACACCACTATTTTCAGCCACTCTATAACATCGAAGAACGGCATCCTGAAGAAGGTCTGCTCCAGACGTCATATTTTTCGCCGTTAGGCAGGGCGTAAATCAATCTGACAGGCGATTATATTTGGAAAACAACCGGATACCGATAAGTTTTGTCGGCTGAGGCCAGCTAAAATGCAAAAACGGACCTCCATGGAGGTCCGTTGATATGAATTTGGTGCCCGGACTCGGAATCGAACCAAGGACACGGGGATTTTCAATCCCCTGCTCTACCGACTGAGCTATCCGGGCAACGGGGCGCATTAAAACCGATCCGCCTCGTTTCGTCAACGAAATTTCTTCAAATCAACGCAGACTGCACAATCTATCACCACTTTGCTGTTATTGCACGCATTCTCAGGCGAAAAATGCCGTCCAGGCGGCGGAAAGAGGCATTGCCAGCAGTAGGGCAGGGAGCATATTGACCACTGCGAACATCTTGATACCGCAAATGCGCAAACCGGTGGCGACCAGCAGTAATCCGCCAACGGCACTGAAGTCTGCCATCATCGCTGGCGTGGTGAGCGGCAGGATCAGCGCCGCGCAGGCTGCCAGCGACAGCTGGATTAACAGCATTGGCGCCGAAATGGCCGACACGGCAATACCGAGCGAGCAGGCGAAAATCATCGCCGTAAAAAAATCGAGAAAAGATTTGGCAATCAGGATACTGGGATCGCCAGTCATCCCTTCGCGCATCGCACCGAAAATGCCGGTGCCGCTGGCGCAAAACAGAACGATAATGGCGACAAAGTTCTGAATAAACGACTCATGTGGTTGTTTTTTCCCCGGCCTTGAAAAGAGCGCCTGCGCTTTCGCCACCGCATTGTTGATGCCTTTTTCCAGATAGCAAAACTCGCCTATCAGTGCGCCGATCAGCGTTGCCAGAACCATGACCGGCAGATTGGCGCATTTGACCACCAGTAAAATACCAATGCCAAGCGACGCCAGGCCGAAAATCGACGTCATTGAGACACGAATCCGTTCCGGTAAACGTTGGCTGAGAAGGGCACCGATAACGCCGCCGAGCAACACTGCGCTGGCGTTAATGAAAGGTCCGATTACCACGTTAGCTCCTGCTAAATATTTTGTCAGAGTGCATTATTATGACCTGGTTCTCACCTTTAATGCTTGTTTATCCGTGGCCTGTGTGCATAGAGATTTGATCTTGCGCCTGCCGGGTAAAGGTGCCATCATTGCGCGAATTTTCTCCAGTCTGTTGGGGCCGCATGGGATGAATGTCGCGTCTTCACATCGCCTTTATCATCATCGCCGTCTGGTGCGATGCGTGCCCCTTCTCGTTACTCCCCTTCCTTTACTCACCATGCGGTGAGGGTAGCGCATGCTCACGCGGGACAACAGTAAGATCAGAAACGGTCTGCTTTTACTGATGTCTGGCGGTCGGAGCTGGTGACCAGTTTGACCCAACATCTCGTGGGACAGGGCGATACGCCTTGTCCGGGACTTTTTTCTCCCGAAACGGGCTTTTGCGCTTATGAAATCTATGAACATTGCCGCCAGTAGTGAACTGGTTTCGCGTTTATCTACTCACCGTGGCGTAGTCGCGCTGGACAGCACCGACTTTACCGATGTGGCCGCCGTCGTGCTGACCGTCGCCGACAGCCGTAGCGGCATTCTGGCGCTGCTTAAGCGTACGGGATTCTATCTGCCGGTATTTATCCTGAGTGATGAGAAAACCGATACGCCAGCAGGCGTGCAGGCAATCATCAGCGGCAATGCGCAGGAGTGGCTTGAGCTGGAAGCCGCTGCCTGCCAGTATGAAGAAAATCTCCTGCCGCCCTTTTACGACACCCTGACGCAGTATGTGGAAATGGGCAACAGCACCTTTGCCTGTCCGGGTCATCAGCATGGCGCGTTTTTTAAAAAGCATCCGGCCGGGCGGCATTTTTATGACTTCTTTGGCGAGAACGTTTTCCGCGCGGACATGTGTAACGCCGACGTTAAGCTCGGCGATCTGCTGATCCACGAAGGATCGGCAAAACATGCGCAAAAGTTTGCGGCAAAAGTGTTTCACGCCGATAAAACCTACTTTGTGCTGAACGGCACGTCGGCGGCCAATAAAGTGGTAACGAATGCGCTGTTGACCCGTGGCGATCTGGTGCTGTTCGACCGTAATAACCACAAGTCAAACCATCATGGGGCGCTGATCCAGGCCGGGGCGACGCCGGTGTATCTGGAAGCGGCGCGTAATCCGTTTGGTTTTATCGGCGGGATCGATAATCACTGTTTTAATGAAGACTACCTGCGTGCGCAGATTCGTCGCGTAGCGCCGCACAAAGCCGGGGCGCCGCGTCCGTTTCGCCTTGCGATCATCCAGCTTGGCACCTATGACGGCACCATCTATAACGCCCGACAGGTGATCGACAACATCGGCCATCTGTGCGACTACATTTTGTTTGATTCCGCCTGGGTGGGCTACGAGCAGTTTATCCCGATGATGGCGGACGGTTCACCGCTGCTGCTGGAACTGAATGAAAACGATCCGGGTATTTTCGTCACCCAGTCGGTACACAAGCAGCAGGCCGGGTTCTCGCAGACTTCACAAATCCATAAAAAAGATAACCACCTTCGTGGTCAGGCGCGTTTTTGTCCACATAAGCGACTGAACAACGCGTTTATGCTGCATGCGTCCACCAGCCCGTTTTATCCACTGTTTGCCGCCCTGGATGTGAACGCCAAAATCCATGAAGGGGAGAGCGGCCGACGACTGTGGGCGGAGTGCGTAGAACTGGGAATTGAAGCGCGTAAAGCCATCCTCGCCAGCTGTAAACTGCTCCAGCCGTTTATCCCGCCCGTGGTGGACGGCAAAGCCTGGCAGGATTATCCGACGGAACGGATTGCCCGCGAGCGACGTTTCTTCAGCTTTGAGCCGGGCGCCAAATGGCACGGATTTGCAGGCTATGCCGATGACCAGTATTTTGTCGATCCGTGTAAGCTGCTGCTCACAACGCCGGGCATTGATGCCGAAACCGGACGCTATACCGACTTTGGCATTCCGGCGACGATACTCGCCCACTACCTGCGGGAAAACGGCATTGTGCCGGAAAAATGCGATCTCAACTCCATCCTGTTTCTGCTGACGCCTGCCGAAAGCGCAGAGAAAATGGCCCACCTGGTGGCGATGCTGGCCCAGTTTGAACAGCATATCGAAGACGACACGCCGCTTGCGGACGTACTGCCGACCATCTTCAACAAATATCCCGTGCGCTACCGCGATTACACGCTGCGCGAGCTGTGTCAGGAAATGCACGATGTGTATGTCAGCTTTAACGTCAAAGAGTTGCAAAAGGCAATGTTCCGTCAGGAAAGCCTGCCGAAAGTGGCAATGAACCCACAGGATGCCAACAGCGCCTTTATTCGCGGCGACGTTGAGTTGGTACGCATTAGCGATGCCGAAGGGCGTATTGCCGCAGAAGGCGCACTGCCGTATCCACCGGGCGTGCTGTGCGTGGTGCCCGGTGAAGTATGGGGCGGCGCGGTACAGCGCTATTTCCTGGCGCTGGAAGAAGGGGTGAATATTCTGCCGGGCTTCTCGCCGGAATTACAGGGAGTTTACAGTGAAAAAGACGCCGATGGCATTAAGCGGCTGTATGGCTACGTGTTGAAGTAACGCCGCGTCCAGGCCGGATGGCGAACGCCATCCGGCAATCGGATTAATGCGCCACAGACTGCGTACCCGTCGGTACGCGAACGTGCTTGTACTTAAACAGCGCCACGAAGGCGAAGGCCAGCACCAGCGAGTAGCCCGCGAAGATCAGCCACACGGTTTGCCAGTCGGTAATGCCGTTCAGGGTGTAATGCTCCACCACTTTTCCGCTTACCACGCCGCCGAGAATACAACCGAAGCCGTTGGTCATCATCAGGAACATGCCCTGCGCGCTGGCGCGGATTTCCGGGCGAACCTCTTTTTCCACAAACACCGAACCGGAGATGTTGAAAAAGTCGAAGGCGCAGCCGTACACAATCATCGACAGAACCAGCAGCACGGTACCGAACGGCGTCGGGTCACCGTAGGCGAACAGACCGAAGCGCAGCATCCACGCTACAATACTGATCAGCATAACGTTTTTGATGCCGTAGCGGCTGAGGAAGAACGGAATGGTCAGGATGAACAGCGTTTCGGAGATCTGCGAAATCGACATCATCACCGACGCGTGTTCCACGATAAAGCTTCCGGAGAACAGCGGGTTGTTATCGAAGCTGTGCAGGAAGGTATTCCCGAACATATTGGTAATTTGCAGCTCCGCGCCCAGCATCATGGAGAAGATAAAGAAGATCGCCATACGCTTGTTTTTGAACAGCGCAAACGCGTCCAGACCCAGCATGGAGGACCAGCTCTGGTTCTTCTGCTGATTTGCAACCGGAATATGCGGCAGCGTCAGGGTGAACAGCACCAGCAGTACCGACAGCGCTGCGCCAATGTACAGCTGCATATGGCTCAGTTCAAAGCCGGAGAAGCTCACGCCCCACATCGCCATGATAAACCCGATGGTGCCCCAGATGCGGATTGGCGGGAAGTCGGTGACGATGTCCATCCCCGCAGACTGGAGACGATAATAGGAAATGGTGTTGATTAGACCGAGCGTCGGCATGTAGGCCAGCGAGTTCAGCAGGATCACAAAGAACATCGCGCCCGGCGTGGTAACTTCCGCGGCCATAAATAGCGTTGCCGCCCCGACGATATGACAGAGGGCGTAAACCCATTTCGCGCTCAACCATTTGTCGGCAACGATCCCCAGTAGCGTCGGCATAAAGACTGCCGCGATCCCCAGCGAGCTATACACCGCGCCAATGGAAGCACCGTCAAATTTGAGGGTGACAAACATATAGGAACCGAGCGTCGTCAGCCAGCTACCCCACAGGCAGAACTGCAGAAACGAGAGTATTTTCAGCTGCAGCTTAAGATTCATGTTAATTTCCTCACACCAAAAGGCGATTGAATGTTCCAATTGGCACATTTGCCGTTTCAATATGATGTAATTCTATCAACGACTACGGCTGGTTTTTTGTTACCTGTGACAAATAATTGCAAACAATATCTTTTTGCAATGCAAAAGAGTGACGAAGTTAACATTCTGAAGCTGCCCACCCGGCAAATTTGCCGGGCGGGCAGAGGGGATTACTGACGACGGTAGGATTTCTGCGCGGAGTTCACTTTATAAAGGTAGCGACGCGATTCCGACGACGGGTGGCGGGTGGTCAGGGTCTGGTAGACATCTCCTGGCGTCATACTGTTAATAATATTCGCCGCCTGAACTTTATCGTTTGAGAAGACGCGCAGGACGCTACCCGCGCCGCCGTTATAGGCGGTGATCACCGCATAGCGTCGGGAAGTCGGGTTGTCGATGCCGCTCAGGTAAACATTGCTGAGCATTGCCAGATAGGCCGTCCCGGTATCAATGTTACTTGCCGGATCAAACAGATAGCTGCGGCTTGGCGTTCCGGAACGCCCCTGGGAGCGGAAGACATCTTTGCCTGCGGTGTGCTGCACAACCTGCATCAGGCCCAGGGCGTCGGAGCGGCTCACTGCATAAGGGTTAAATGACGACTCAGTCTGCATAATCGCCAGAATCAGCGACTCGTCAACGCCATATTTGTGCGACGCTTTGCGCACCATACCGAGGTATTTGTGCGCACGTTTATCCAGGTGATTCGGCACCAGATTGATCGTTACGCTGAAGATTTTGCGGATCCCATTGCTGCGGCTTTGCAGGCGCGTTTGTAACAGGTAATCGGCGAATTGGGTGGCGCGGCCTTCCCAGCGGATCGGTTGACCCGTGTTATCCAGTACCTGGCCATACAGGAACGGCTCACGGGAGATCTGGATGTCATCCACATCCGAGTACAGGTCGACCGAACTCGGATCGTCGCCCATCAGCAGCGTTTTTATGATTGCGCGACGCAAATGCGCGGCGGGATCTGTTCCGGCAATGGTTTCAACGGTAATCGTACCGGCGTCGAAGTTAATATGGCTGCGGGTCTGATACTGATCGGTATACTTTACATAGTCCTTCGGACCGGCAATCAGCACTTCCTGATAGCCCCACAAGTTTTCAATGTTATGGGCAAACTGCCCCATCAAAATGTCAAAACCGTTGGTATCCTTGACCCAGGCTTCGTTATAAGAATCGCCTTTTTTGGTCGAGCTGGAACAGGAGATGAGCAACGGCGCAATAACGGCAAGCGCGAGTAATTTTTTCATCATTCCGGGAGTGCGTGTTGTGTTTGTCGTTATGCCATTTCGCCGCAGGATTCTCGTCCTGGAGACGGCATGATGTCCGGGCCGGATAAGCGCGGCGCTATCCGGCAACGCATTATTTACCGTCTTCCGGCGTATACCCTTCGATATGCACGTCTTTGCCTTCAAACAGGAAGTTGACCATTTCCTGCTCCAGCAGTTTGCGGTGCTCGACGTTCATCATGTTGAGTTTCTTTTCGTTGATCAGCATGGTCTGCTTGTGTTGCCACTGCGCCCATGCCTCTTTTGAAATCTCGTTATAAATGCGTTTTCCCAGTTCGCCCGGGTACAGCTGGAAGTCCTGGCCTTCTGCTTCACGCTGCAGGAAAGTGCAAAAAATCGTTCTGCTCATAACAAATCCTCTTTATCGACCGATGCGTCAAACCGGCGCGCCGGTGCGTAACTGCTGTAATAAACGCTCCACGGGAGCCGCCAGACCAACGGACGGCGGTTGCGCTAAGTTATACCAGAGCGCGCTGCCTTCATCCATGCAGGAACCCGTTGAGGACACGCTCAGCCACATAGGCACAATATCTAAGTGGAAATGGCTGAAGGTATGGCGAAACGCGTTAAGCTGGGTCAAAGTATCCGCGTTAACCTGCCGTTGCGCCAGCCACTCGCGTAATTCTGTTTCGTTGGCAAACTGCGGGAAGCAGTACAGCCCACCCCACAGTCCGCTGGGTGGACGCTGGGTGAGTAAGACTTCATCTTGATGCTGCATCAGTAAAAAATAGCCGGTACGCTCGGGCAGCGTTTGTTTCGGTTTTTTCCCGGGATAACGTGACCAACTGTCGGTGGCCGCCGCCACGCAACCGTGCTGTAGCGGACAAATCATACATTTCGGTTTTGAGCGTGTGCAGACCATCGCGCCTAAATCCATCATCGCCTGGTTAAAACGGGCCACGCCGTTGACCGGCGTCACGTCTTCGCTCAGATCCCACAGTTTTTTCTCGACCTCTTTTTTCCCCGGCCAGCCGCTAACAGCATAGCAGCGTGCCAGCACGCGTTTGACGTTGCCGTCGAGAATCGGAAAAGGTTTATCCAGTGACAGAGAAAGTACCGCTCCGGCGGTGGAACGGCCAACGCCGGGCAGCGCCGCAACCTCATCAAACGTTTCCGGAAAGACGCCGTGGTGCAGCGTGGCGACCTGCTGAGCGGCTTTGTGCAGGTTGCGCGCGCGGGCGTAGTAGCCCAGTCCGGTCCACAGATGCAACACTTCGTCCAGCGGCGCGTTAGCGAGATCGGTCACCGTCGGGAAATGACGCATAAACCGTTCAAAATAGGGAATAACCGTCGCAACCTGCGTCTGTTGCAACATCACTTCCGAGAGCCATACTTTGTAAGGCGTCTTGTCAATTTGCCAGGGCAGGGTTTTTCGCCCGTATTTGTCGTACCAGTCCAGAACCTGGGCTGAAAATTGAGACGCTTGCATGGTCACCAAAATCATTATTGTCGGGGGCCAGATTGCAGCACAGCGGCAACAGGGTGTAAACCGGAACTTTCCGCAGCGTGTCATCTTCCTTTACTTGCATCCGGCAACTAACTTTGGATAATGCCCGTTTTCAGAACTCAATCACAAGCAGACTTAACTTTTATGAAAAACGACGTCATTTCACCGGAATTTGATGAAAACGGCCGCCCGCTGCGCCGGATTCGCAGTTTTGTGCGTCGCCAGGGGCGACTGACCAAAGGGCAGGAACACGCGCTGGAAAACTACTGGCCGGTGATGGGCGTTGAGTTTAGCGAAGCTCCCGTGGAATTCGCGACGCTGTTTGGCCGCGAAGCGCCGGTGACGCTTGAGATTGGTTTCGGCATGGGGGCTTCGCTGGTGGCGATGGCGAAAGCGCGCCCGGAGCAAAACTTCCTCGGTATTGAAGTGCATTCGCCGGGCGTGGGGGCGTGTCTGGCTTCCGCCCATGAAGAAGGCGTCGAAAACCTGCGCGTGATGTGTCACGACGCCGTTGAAGTACTGCACAAAATGATTCCTGACAATTCTTTATCGATGGTTCAACTCTTTTTCCCTGACCCGTGGCATAAAGCACGTCATAATAAACGCCGTATCGTTCAGGTGCCGTTTGCTGAACTGGTGAAAAGCAAGCTGAAGCTGGGCGGCGTGTTCCACATGGCGACCGACTGGGAAGCCTATGCGGAACATATGCTGGAAGTGATGTCTTCAATTGACGGCTATAAAAACCTGTCGGAGAGTCACGATTACGTACCGCGCCCGGCCTCGCGCCCGGTAACCAAATTTGAACAACGTGGCCATCGTCTTGGTCACGGCGTATGGGACTTAATGTTCGAGAGGGTGAAATAATGGCAAAGAACCGTAGCCGTCGTCTGCGTAAAAAAATGCACATCGACGAATTCCAGGAATTAGGGTTTTCGGTTGCATGGCGTTTCCCGGAAGGCACTTCTGAAGATCAGATTGATAAAACCGTTGATGACTTTATCAACGACGTGATCGAACCGAACAAACTGGCCTTTGACGGCAGCGGTTATCTGGCCTGGGAAGGTCTGATCTGCATGCAGGAAATCGGCAAATGCACGGAAGAGCACCAGACCATCGTGCGTAAATGGTTAGAAGATCACAAACTTGAAGAAGTGCGCACCAGCGAACTTTTTGACGTTTGGTGGGACTAATAAAGCAAAGGGTCGGCAAATGCCGGCCCGATTTGTCTTGAGGGAAAGTTATGATGCGCAAAATGCTGCTGGCGGCAGCGCTTTCTGTTACTGCGATGTCCGCCCATGCAGATTACCAGTGCAGCGTCACGCCGCGTGACGATGTGATTCTTAGCCCGCAAACTGTGCAAGTGAAGGGCGAAAACGGCAATCTGGTCATCACGCCGGACGGCAATGTGATGTACAACGGCAAGCAATACTCCCTGAGCGCGGCGCAACGCGAACAGGCGAAAGATTATCAGGCGGCGCTGCGCAGCACCCTGCCGTGGATTGATGAAGGCGCCCGCTCACGCGTGGAAAAAGGCCGCGTCGCACTGGACAACATTATCGCTAAAGAAGTCGGCGAGAGCAGCAACATGCGCGGTCGCCTGACCAAACTTGATGCTCAGCTTAAAGAGCAAATGAACCGGATCATTGAGCACCGTACCGACGGTCTGACGTTCCACTATAAAGCGATCGATCAAGTGCGCGCCGACGGTCAGCAACTGGTGAACCAGGCGATGGGCGGCATTTTGCAGGACAGCATTAACGAGATGGGGGCGAAAGCCGTGCTCAAAGGCGGCGGTAATCCGCTCCAGGGCGTACTCGGCAGCCTCGGTGGTTTGCAAACCGCCATCCAAAATGAATGGAAGAATCAGGAAAAAGACTTCCAGCAGTTCGGCAAAGATGTTTGTAGCCGTGTGGTCACCCTGGAAGACAACCGCAAGGCGCTGGTCAGCAGCCTGAAATAATTCTTTCTTAAAAAACAATGGCACAGATCGTCTCTGTGCCGTTTTATCTTCCCTTTCCGCTTCGTTTTGATAGCCACCTCTAAATTTAACAATCTGAAAAATATATTTATCTGGTTAATTGGATGAAATCACATTATTCATCTGTGGCATTGGGATAATGCGGCAAATTCACGTAACTGGAGAAATAACATGGAGTTTTTCAGGAAAACGGCACTTGCCGCACTGGTGATGGGCTTTAGCGGCGCGGCGCTGGCCTTACCGAACGTCACTATTTTAGCGACCGGTGGCACCATTGCTGGCGGCGGTGATTCCGCCACCAAATCTAACTACACAGCGGGCAAAGTCGGTGTGGAAAACCTGGTGAACGCGGTACCTCAGTTGAAGGAGATCGCGAACGTCAAAGGCGAACAGGTGGTGAATATCGGCTCGCAGGATATGAACGACGAGGTCTGGTTAACCCTGGCGAAGAAAATCAATAACGAATGCGACAGCACCGATGGTTTCGTGATCACCCACGGTACCGACACCATGGAAGAAACGGCCTATTTCCTCGATCTTACCGTGAAATGCAACAAGCCGGTGGTGCTGGTGGGGGCGATGCGTCCATCCACGTCGATGAGCGCCGACGGTCCGTTCAACCTTTATAATGCGGTCGTAACGGCGGCAGACAAAGCCTCCGCTAACCGCGGCGTGCTGGTGGTGATGAACGATACTGTGCTTGACGGGCGTGACGTGACCAAGACTAACACCACCGATGTCGCCACCTTTAAGTCCGTTAACTACGGGCCGCTGGGCTACATTCACAACGGTAAAATTGACTATCAGCGCACCCCGGCGCGTAAGCACACGACATCTACCCCATTCGACGTCTCTAAGCTGAGCGAACTGCCGAAAGTAGGCATTGTGTATAACTACGCCAACGCTTCTGATCTGCCGGCTAAAGCGCTGGTGGATGCCGGTTATGAAGGGATTGTGAGCGCAGGCGTGGGTAACGGCAACCTGTATAAAACGGTTTTCGATACCCTGGCGACGGCGGCGCATAAAGGTACGGTAGTGGTGCGTTCTTCTCGCGTTCCGACCGGTTCTACCACTCAGGATGCAGAAATCGACGACGCGAAGTACGGTTTTGTGGCTTCCGGTACGCTGAACCCGCAGAAAGCGCGCGTGCTGCTGCAACTGGCGTTAACCCAGACTAAAGATCCGAAGCAAATCCAGACGATGTTTAATCAGTACTAATAGCGCAGGGCGGCTACGTGTCGTTGTAGCCCAGAGAAGCGTAGCGCCATCAGGCGCTTGCCGGGTGAAGGTCCTGCCTCACCCGGCTTTTCGTGTTTACATTAAACCCAGCAGTTGCGGCACGAACAGCGAAATTTGCGGGATGTAGACGATCATCATCAGCGCGATCAGCAGCGCGGCGTAAAACGGCAGCAGTGGCCGAATCAGCTGCTGAATCTTCACGCCGGAAATGGAACAGCCGACAAACAGCGCGCTTCCCACCGGTGGCGTAAGCAACCCGATACAGAGGTTGGAAACCATCATAATACCGAAATGAACCGGATCCATTCCCAGCTCCTGCGCGATAGGCAGGAAGATGGGCGTGAAGATCAGTACGGCGGGCGTCATATCCATAAAGATACCGACGATCAGCAACACGATATTGATTAACAGCAGAATGATGATCGGATTGTCCGAAATGCCCATCAGCGTGTCGCTGATCATGTACGGAATGTCCGCGTTGGTCATCGCCCATGACATCCCGACCGAGAAGCCAATCAGGAGCAGGACGATCGAGGTCGTCACCACTGACTCCAGAATCAGCTTCGGCAGGTCACGCCATTTCACTTCACGATAAATCAGCACCGACAGGATAAAGGTATACACCACCGCAATGGCAGAGGCTTCCGTCGCGGTAAAAATCCCGCCGAGAATGCCGCCCATAACGATAATCACCAGCAGCAGGCTGGGCAGAGCGTCAATCAATGCCCTGAAGGCCTGAGCGCAGGTTGGGCGTTCTGAAAGCGGATAATGGCGGCGTTTGGCGATGATCGCGCAGACCACCATGATCGCCAGTCCCATCAGAATGCCCGGCAAATAACCCGCCATAAACAGCGAGGCCACCGAAACGCCGCCTGCGGTAAGTGAAAAGACGATCAGCACATTGGAAGGAGGGAGCAACAGTCCGGTGATACAGGAGGAGACGTTCACCGCGGTGGAAAACGTGGGATCGTAACCTTGTTTTGTCTGGATCGGGTTAAGCGTACCGCCCACTGCGGCGGCAGCGGCTACCGCCGAACCCGAAATGGAGCCAAACATCATGTTGGCCAGTACGTTGACATGGCCAAGCGATCCCGGTACCCGGCCCACCATCACCTGCGCCAGATTAATCAGGCGGATGGCGATGCCACCGCTGTTCATCAGCGTACCGGCGAAAATAAAGAAGGGAATGGCCAGCAGCGCAAAGTTATCCAGGCCGTTTGCCAGTCGCTGTGAAACAGTGATAACGGCGATATCCCACGGGAACATCAACAGCATCGAGGCGACGGTGGCAATGCCGATGGAAAAGGAAATCGGAACGCCAATAAAGACCAGAATAAAGAAGCAGCCAAAGAGGGTGAGAGCGATATAACTGTCCATCAGACGACTCCCTGCGTACCGTTTTTCAGTTGTTGAAAGCTTTGATAAATAAAGCACAGGGCATAGAACATCATCACCACGCCGCACAGCGGCAGGATAAAGTACACGTAGCCCATCGGGATCTGCATCGCCGCAGACACCTGCGCTGTCGCCAGCGTTTTCTCGATCAGCTTCAGGCCACCGGTAACGATGACGGATCCGGCGAAGCCGAAAATCATCACGTTGATCAGCAGGCTAAGCAGGGCCTGCTTGCGTTTGTCGAGCGACATCGCCAGCAGGTCAATTGACAGGTGGCGCTGTGCGCCGACCGTATAGGCCGCGCCCAACAGGCCAACCCAAATCATTAAAAAGCGCGCCAGTTCATCGGTTAACGTGCTGGGCTGGTTGAGCACATAGCGGCTAAAAACCTGCCAGACCACGCAGATCACCAGCGCAATCATGACGATGACGGAAAATGCGGCAATGACGCGGTCTACCGCAAGTTTTAGGCGGTTAAATATCATCATTAAAATCCCGGTGTGCCGGGCCAGCGGCTGGCCCGGAAGAGTGGTTATTGCGCGGCGTTTTCAAATTTTTCCAGCAGCGCGGCTTGCCTGGAATCTTTCTTGAAGTCATCAAACAGGGGCTGTACCGCTGCACGGAACGGGGCTTTCTCGACTTTTATGATTTCGCCGCCCATGGCTTTCGCTTGCGCGCGGGTATCGGCGTCGATCTTGTCCCACAGTTTTTGCTGGTGAACTTCAGAGTTTTTCGCTGCGGTACTCAGGATCTGCTGCTGTTCAGGCGTGAGCTTTTCCCAGGTTTTCGTTGAGATCACCAGAAAATCAGGAATAGAGGCATGCTCGTCCTCAGAAAACACTTTGGCGATTTCAATGTGACGCGTCTGTACCCAGGAAGGCACGTTGTTCTCCGCGCCATCTATCACCCCTTGTTGCATGGCGGTATAAACTTCCCCAAAGGAGATGGGCGTGGGCGAACCGCCCATCAGCTCGATCATTTTAATGGTCGTCGGGCTGGCCTGAACGCGGATTTTTAAACCTTTCAGGTCTTCAGGCCGGGTAATGGGTTTTTTGGCGTAAAAGCTACGCGTACCGGCAACATAGGCGGAAAGGGCAAAGAATCCTTTGTCTTTAGTGGAATCCATAATTTCTTTACCGACTTCGCCAAATACCACTTTATTGAAATGATTCTGATCTTTAAATAAGAAAGGCAAATTATAAATTGCGTAGACGTTATCAAAAGATTCCAGATCGCTGGCGGAACCTTTTGTCATATCCAGCGCGCCATTTTGTAGCAGTTCCATTGTTTCGCGGGCATTGCCCATTTGGCTGCTGGGGTAAATACGCACCGTCATTTTACCGTCAGAAAGTTGTTTCACCTCTTTTGCCAGCTCTTCAAACGCCTGATGGACGACATGGCTACGCTCGAGATTGTGCGCCAGTTTTAGCGTCACTTTTTCCGCCGCGCTGGCGCCGGCGCTCAATAGTGCAAGAAGGGAAGCGCATAATAATGAACGAGAAAACGATCTGATCTTCATAAGGTAGGCTCCATGCTCCAGAGGGAAGATAGTGGTTTATATCTGCTGTCAGTAATTTAATTTCTGTATGATAGATTGACATAGTTGTCGTACATCTGTGCGCCATCTTAATCACTAATGCGTCAGCCGAAAGGAGTTTGTATCTGTTTTGTGCGCCATGTTGGATATATTTTTCGCAGTGCAGGGTTTTTTTATTTCAATAAAAATAATGAAGAAGAATATTATGTGGAAATACCGCGCTTACCGTTCGGTTTTATCGAATTTATTGGTCGGGGGAATGGGCGCCTTTAAAAAGGCGCGCGCTATTTATTCAGCAAGAAATAGTTCGAGGAGAGAGTTGAGAAACAGTTTACCGTGCTGGGTGATCTGCCAGTATTCTTCGCTTTCGGTCAGATAACCCTGCGCTTTCGCGTCGTCGATTTGCCGGCGAATCGTCGTTTCGCTCAGGCCGGTGTATTCGCTGAATTCGCGACGGGGCGCGGCTTCCAGCAAACGGAAGCGGTTCATAAAGAATTCGAACGGTTTGTCCGCTTGCGCCACATCACGCTGGCTTTCCAGATACCGTCCTTGCATATAGCCGCGCGGATGACGGGTTTTCGTGGTGCGCAAGATCCTGCCGTCCGGGAAGGTGACTTTGCCGTGTGCGCCGCAGCCAATCCCCAGATAATCGCCAAAGCGCCAGTAGTTCAGGTTGTGCTGGCACTGATAGCCCGGTCTGGCATAGGCAGAGGTTTCATATTGCTGATAACCGGCGGCGGTCAGCAACTGGTGTCCTTGTTCGAAAATATCCCACAGCGCATCGTCATCCGGCAGTACCGGTGGGCGTGAGCCAAACAGCGTGTTCGGTTCAATGGTCAGCTGATACCAGGAAAGATGCGGTGGATTAAGCGCAATCGCCTGTTTCAGATCGCCAAGCGCCTCTTCCAGCGTCTGGTCCGGCAGGCCGTGCATCAGATCAAGGTTAAAACTGCGCAGACCCAGCCCGCAGGCCAGATTCGCCGCACGTAGCGCTTCTTCCGGGCCGTGAATACGCCCAAGCCGTTTCAGCTTCGGCTCACTAAAGCTCTGTACGCCGATGGAGATACGGTTAACGCCAGCGCGTTGATAGTCGACGAAGCGATCGGCCTCTACCGTTCCGGGGTTCGCTTCCATGGTGATTTCCACATCGGCGGCCAGATTCAGGCGCGCTCGCACGCCATCGAGCAGCGTTTGCATCGCCGGGCCGGAAAGCAAACTCGGCGTACCGCCGCCAATGAAAAGGGTCTTTACTTCACGCCCCTGTGCGTATGCGACGTCCGCATCCAGATCGCTCAGCAGGTGCTGAACGTAATCGTCGTGCGGCACTTCGCCCTTTAACGCATGCGAATTAAAGTCGCAGTACGGGCATTTCTGCACGCACCACGGAATGTGAATATAAAGACTCAGCGGCGGTAGCTTAACCATTACGCAAGGCTTCCAGTAACAGCTTCAACGCCTGTCCACGGTGGGAAATCGCGATTTTTTCTTCGCGGGTCAGTTCAGCCGCGGTTTTGCCTTCCGAAGGGACAAAGAAGATGGGGTCGTAGCCAAAACCGCCGTTGCCTGCCGCTTCGCGTGTGATAACGCCCGGCCAACTGCCGTGGCAGACCAGTGGGGTCGGATCGTCCGCGTGGCGCAGATAAACCAGCACACAGTGGAAACGCGCCTGGCGTTTATCGTCCGGAATGTCCTGCATGGTGTGCAACAGCTTTTCCAGATTCTGCTGGTCAGTGGCGTCCTCACCGGCGTAGCGCGCGGAGTAGATCCCCGGCGCGCCGCCCAGCGCGTCAACCGCCAGACCGGAGTCGTCGGCAATCGCCGGTAAACCGGTAACCTGAGCCGCATGGCGCGCTTTCAGGATCGCATTTTCAATGAAAGTCAGGCCGGTCTCTTCGGCGGAATCGACGCCGAGTGCCGTTTGCGCCACGACTTCAAGCCCGAAATCGCTCAGCAGCGATGCAAGCTCACGCACTTTACCGGCATTGCCGGTAGCGAGGACAACTTTTTGCATAGGATACCTAATCTGTTAACGCCGAGACTTCGGGCGGGATCTGTTGCGGATGAAGAATTTTAACCTGTTTATGGCGGCCAAGTTCGCCCTTTTCAATAATGACCTGGCTTTTCGCCACGCGGAACTGTTTGCCGAGAAACTTCACCAGATGGCTGTTCGCCTGGCCGTCTACCGGCGGAGCGGTAATGGCGACTTTCAGTTCGTCGCCGTGTAAACCGACAATGCTGTCACGGCTGGCTTTCGGCTGAATATACAACCGTAAAACCAGACCGTCTTCGCAGCGCGTTACGGCACTCATAGCGCCATCCACAGCCCCGGCAGCAGCATGTTTCCGGTGGCCTGTAACAGCTCGCCAATCCCCATGTTGATCACATACAGCAGCAGAACAAGGATCATCGGGGAGAAATCAATACCGCCCATACCGGGCAAAATGCGGCGTATCGGGCGCAGCAGCGGGTCGGCCAACTGCATCAGCACGAATTCGATCGGGCTGCGGCCCTGGCTGACCCAACTCATAATCGCCATCACCAGCAACACCCAGAAAATCAGCAGACCGATAGTCTTCAGCACGATCAGCAGCGCGGCAATCCAGATAATCGGCAGGAAGGTCACCACCTTAAACAGCACGATCGCTTTGATAAAGCTGAGGATAAACGCCACCAGCAAAGAGGCGCTGTCGATAGGGCCCATCGGCGGAATGATGCGGCGCAAGGGGCCAATAATCGGCTGCGTGACTTTCACCACGAACTGGGAGAAAGGGTTGTAAAAATCGCAGCGAGACCACTGCATCCACACGCGCAACAACAGCACCATGGTGTACAGCTCAATTACCGTTGAGAGCAGGAAGGTCAACGTATTCATCGCGTTCCTCAGTTTTCCTTAATTTTTTGTGTAATCCCGGGCGCCAAAGATGGCGGTGCCGATACGGACCATCGTACTACCGGCGGCGATAGCGGCATCCATATCGTCCGACATGCCCAGTGACAGCGTGTCGACGTCAGGATAGCGCGCTTGCAGCCCGGCAAATGCTACAGCCATTTGGCGTGCGACTTCAAACTGCCTTACATAATCTGACTCTGGCGCCGGAATCGCCATCAGACCACGCAGGCGAAGATGGGGTAATTCAGCGACCTCCGCAGCAAGCGCATCCAGGGCCTCCAGTGAAATCCCGGACTTGCTGTTCTCATCACTAATATTGATTTGAATCAGCACGTTAAGTGGAGGAAGTTCAGCCGGACGTTGCTCGCTCAGACGCGCGGCGATGCGCAGACGGTCAATGGTATGGCACCAGTCAAAATGCTCTGCCACCAGACGGCTTTTATTGGACTGTAGCGGGCCGATAAAGTGCCATTGCAGGCCTTCAACGCCTTGCGCCTGAAAATGGCGGATTTTCTCCACCCCTTCCTGTACGTAATTTTCGCCAAATGCACGCTGTCCGGCAGCGATGGCTTCTTCGATGGCGCTCGCAGGTTTGGTTTTACTGACTGCAAGCAACGTAACTTCTTCTGAAGCGCGACCGCAACGCGATGCGGCGGCTGAGATTTTGTCCCGGACCTGTGCCAGGTTATGCGCGATATCGTTCATTTTCCGAGGATGCATCTATGAATATGGAAGAAATTGTGGCCCTTAGTGTAAAGCATAATGTCTCGGATCTACACCTAAGCAATGCGTGGCCGGCACGATGGCGCAAGCGAGGACGGCTTGAGGCGGCGCCATTCCCTATACCGGATATGGACAGCCTGTTGGCGCAATGGCTTGATGCGCGACAGCTGGCGGTGTTTCAGCAGGAAGGGCAGCTTGATTTCGCCGTCACGCTTACGGGTAACCAACGCTTGCGGGCCAGCGCCTTTCGTCAACAGCGGGGGATATCGCTGGCGCTGCGCTTGTTGCCCTCCCGTTGCGCCACCCTGGAAGCGCTGACGACGCCTGCGGCACTGCCTGAACTGCTTGCCAGCGAGAACGGACTGATACTGGTGACCGGAGCGACGGGCAGCGGTAAATCCACCACCTTGGCGGCAATGGTGGACTGGCTCAACCGCCATACCGACGGACATATTCTGACGCTGGAAGATCCCATTGAGTACATTTACGCCAGCCAACGCTGCCTGATTCAACAGCGTGAGATCGGTATGCATTGCTCATCGTTTGCCGCGGGATTACGCGCGGCGCTGCGGGAAGATCCAGACGTTATTCTGCTCGGGGAACTGCGGGACAGCGAGACCATCCGCCTGGCGCTGACGGCGGCGGAAACCGGGCATCTGGTATTGGCGACGCTACATACCCGCGGCGCGGCGCAGGCCGTCGAGCGGCTGGTGGATACCTTTCCGGCGCAGGAAAAAGAGCCGGTGCGCAGCCAACTGGCGGGCAGTCTGCGCGCCGTTCTGTCGCAAAAGCTGGAGCCCGACAAGCAGGAAGGGCGCGTTGCGCTGTTTGAACTGCTGATCAACACCCCAGCGACGGGAAATTTAATTCGTGAGGGCAAAACGCACCAACTACCCCATGTCATTCAGACCGGACAGCAGGCAGGAATGATGACTTTTGCCCAGAGTTGGCAGCAGCGTCAGGCGCAGGGGCGAGTGTAGCCAGCTAAGCGGCGTGTCAACGCGGAGGGCGCCTCAATAACCCTGCTCGAAATAGCTTTCGAGAATGATGACTGCAGAAGCGGAGTCAATCTTACCTTTGTTGAGCGCGCGATAGCCGCCTTGCTCAAACAGGCCAGACCGTGCTTCAACGGTGCTCAGGCGTTCGTCATGCAGCGTTACCGTCACGCCAAATCGACCATGGATGCGGTTAGCAAATTTGCGCGCGCGGGCAGTGAGCGGTTGCTCGGTGCCGTCCATGTTTAGCGGCAAGCCAACGATGATTTCATCCGGCTGCCACTCTTTGAGCAGGCGTTCGACGAGTAGCCAGTCCGGTGTGCCGTCCTGCGCTTTAATCGCCGGAAGCGGGCGGGCGGTGCCGGTGACGCGTTGACCAATCGCCACGCCGATACTTTTGGTGCCAAAATCAAAGGCCAGTAACGTTCCGCTCATCAGGCATGCCCCGCCACGCCGGGCATGGTCTGAATGTCGATGCCAATCAGTCTGGCAGCGTCGCGCCAGCGGTCGGCTATCGGCGTTTTGAACAGAATATTGAGATCGGCGGGTGCGGTCAGCCAGGCGTTATCCAGCAACTCTTGCTCCAGTTGGCCTTTATCCCACGACGCGTAGCCCAGCGCGACCAGCACTTCAGAGGGTTGTTCGCGGGTGCCTAAGGTTTCCAGTACGTCGCGGGAGGTGGTAATGACCGTGTTATCGGAAATGCGAATGCTTGATGAAAAACGCGACGGAGGGGTGTGCAGGATAAACCCGCGATCTTCCGCCAGCGGGCCGCCGAGCATCACCGCTTTATCCAGGCGAATAGCCGGATCGCGCGGTTCCGGGGTGATTTTCAGCTTTTCCAGAATTCCTTCAATCTGCAAGTTTTCCAGCGGTTTGTTAACAATAATCCCCATTGCGCCATCTTCATTATGTTCGCAAATATAGACCACAGAGCGGCGGAAAATCGGATCCTGGAGAGCAGGCATGGCAATAAGAAAGTGATGCTGTAAATTCATTGTCAGAGGTTCTGTGTCCTGGTTTAAAAAATCAACAGGGGTCAGTATGTGTGGAAAGCGTTAAATTGTCACTCTTAGAAACGCGTTGCCGGATGGGGCTTCGCTTTATCTGGCGAACAGGGACGCAAAATGTCAGCCGGACACGACGCCCAGGCGTCGCGTCCGGCGACAGATTTTACCTGGCAAGGCGCGCTTCGATGGCGTCCATCAGCATGCCGGTAATGGAGACGGGGAACTCCGCTTCAATCTCGCGAATACAGGTCGGGCTGGTGACGTTAATCTCGGTCAGGCGATCGCCAATGATGTCCAGACCGACAAAAATCAGCCCTTTAGCTTTCAGCGTTGGCCCAATGCGGCGCGCGATTTCCCAGTCGCTGTCGGTTAATGGACGCGGTTCGCCACGGCCGCCCGCGGCGAGGTTGCCACGGGTTTCGCCGCCCTGCGGGATACGCGCCAGGCAGTACGGCACCGGCTCGCCATCCACCACCAGCACGCGCTTATCGCCATCGACAATCGCCGGCAGATAGTTCTGCGCCATGCAGTAACGGGTGCCATGCTCGGTCAGGGTCTCGGCAATCACTCCGAGGTTCGGATCTCCCTCTTTCACCCGGAAAATGGACGCGCCGCCCATGCCGTCCAGCGGCTTAAGAATAATGTCGCTGTGTTTTTGCCAGAAGGCTTTCAACTGTGCTTTGTTGCGAGTGACCAGCGTTTCCGGCGTCAGGTCAGAGAACCAGGCGGTGAACAGTTTTTCATTACAGTCGCGCAGACTCTGCGGTTTGTTCACGATCAGCGTACCTTTCTCTTCGGCGCGCTCCAGAATGTAGGTGGCGTAAATAAATTCGGTATCAAACGGCGGATCTTTACGCATCAGAATCACGTCGAGATCCGCCAGCGCCAGATCCTGCTCGCCGGTAAAGTCATACCATTTGTCGTAGTTCTGCTCGACGCTCAGCGTGTGCGTATGTGCGCGGGCTTCACCATTGATCAAATAAAGATCGGCCATCTCCATATAATGAAGTTCGTAACCACGACGTTGCGCTTCCAGCAGCATAGCGAAGCTGGAGTCTTTCTTGATGTTGATGCTTGCGATGGGGTCCATCACGATGCCGAGCTTGATCATTATTCTTCTCCGTTAGCCCAGATCGCCAAAACGCACCTGCAGCGCGGTGATGGCGGTGAGCGCAGTTGTCTCAGTACGCAGAACGCGAGGTCCTAACAGAATATCAGTAAACTGGTAGCGTGCGGTCATGGCGATTTCATCTGCCGACAGCCCGCCTTCCGGGCCAATCAGCAGACGAACGCGTTCAACCGGCAGCGGCAGCGTATTAATACTGTTGCTGGCGCGGGGATGAAGGTTCAGTTTTAACCCTTCTTCCTGTTCCGCGCACCAGGCTTCCAGGTCCATCGCCGGGCGGATTTCCGGCACCCGGTTGCGGCCACACTGTTCGCAGGCGGCGATGGCGATTTTCTGCCACTGCTGCAGCTTCTTGTTCAGACGTTCATTATCCAGTTTAACGCCGCAGCGCTCAGAAAAAAGTGGCGTAATGAGGCTTACACCAAGCTCGATCGATTTCTGGATGGTGAATTCCATTTTTTCACCGCGCGACATCACCTGTCCAAGGTGAATATGTAACGGCGATTCGCGATCGTCTGTTTCACCGCGCAGAACCTTTACCTCCACGCTCTTTTTACTGGCATGGGTAATTTCGGCGTCAAAAACCTGATTGCTGCCGTCAAACAGCTGCAGCGCCTGACCCGGCCCCATCCGCAGAACGCGCCCGATATGATTCGCGGCATCTTCGCACAATGAAAATTGCGTGTTAGCGATAATGGGTTCAGGGTGATAAATGCGGGGAATACGCATGGTTAACAGTCCGCGTCTTGCCCCACGCCCGTTGGCGCGGGGAGGTTTAATATGAATCCCGCTAGTGTAGGTTAGCTCTTTTGCGCCTGGCAAGCGCGTTGCACATACGGGTTGTGGTTGCCTTGCACCTTCGCGATACGTTCGTCGCGTTCGCACTCCCAGTCGCTGACCGGGTACATCTTATTCCACGCGTTGAAAAGTTGGGTTTGCTGGCGGGAAAGGGTCAGATCGTACTGGTCGCGCATGTAAAAGTACGTCCGGGCGATGGCGCCGCGAGCGCGGGCGGGCGGCTCGGCGGCCTTCGCTTTAAAGTCGACCTTCATTGCACACTGCCCGTATTGACCGTCGCCGCCGTTCCATTGGCTGTACATAAAGTTGCCGCGATCGCCGTTAACCTCGCCAACGGCGGGCTGCAGGTTATGCATGTCGCTTTCCATTTTGCGATAGACCGGGTCTTTGGCGCAGTTTTTACGCCCACCGTCCTGCCAGCACTGACGCTGGTGGCCAAACTGCCATGCAGGAACCACGTGTTCCCATTCAATTCGGCTGGCGCGGTTTTCATTTTTACGCACTTTATAGCCGCAGGATGCGAGATCAACGACCCCTTTTTTCCCCAGCCAGTTGATTTTACATCCGCAGTAGAAGTCGCCAGGTACGTCGGCGTAGATCTTGACGCCAGCGGCTTTGGCTTGTGAAAAGCTGTTGATTCCGGCAGCAAGGGCCGGGCCTGAAAATACCGTTGCCAGCAGCGCAGCGGTAACACTCAAATGACGGTACATCACACACTCCGTGTCAAAACGAGCCCGCAACGTAGCGAAAGATGATTTGGGATGCAATCAGTCAGATCAGGAAAGTTCCTGATAGTTCTGATTATTTCAGTGGCATTAAAGGTTCGCCGCAGTGAACGCAGCGGTAGGTTGCCTCACCGCGTACCACGCGATTATGGCGGCGGACGGTCAATTGATGTTCCTGACACTGACAGCGATAAGGATAGGTATTGCGGCGCACTGACTGGAGCGCAAACTCATGGGTGCGCCGTGCAGGCACGCCAAGTACGCTTTCCATCATCCATTGCCACTCTTTACCGTGCGGCGCCACGCGGCCAAAGTGCTTCCAGACCAGCAAATGCGCCAGCTCGTGGGGAACCACCTCGCTGATAAATGCGTCAGTGTTCTCCATCAGCAAGACCGGGTTCAGGCGAATTTCGTAGCTTTCCAGCCAGGCGGTGCCGGCGGAGGTGCCACGCTGCTGATAAACCAGCTTAGGTTCAGGATAACTGCGCGCCAGTTTCAGGTTTGCCCTGGCGAGATTTTCCCGCAGGCTGCGCATAACGGCCTGCTGGACGGCGATGGGGAGACGGGCTGTTTTCATAACGGCAGAGAATAATGGCTAAAAAAGGCGACTGCAACCAGCGCTTACCTGTCAGGCAGGAAAGTGCAGGGCGAAAATATGCTTTCCGTCGCGAAAGTGGTAGCTCACTGTGGCGGAATGCAGAGTCATAATGGCTTTAACCAGCGATAATCCCAGCCCATAACCCGCAGACTGACGGGCATTATCTCCTCGCCAGAAGCGATGAAACAGCTTATCGGCGTTCAGGGCGACGGTGCCTGGATTACGGATCTCGATAACCGTTTGGTCAGGGTTGCCACTGGCCTCAATCTCCACGGTCGCCTGCGCTGGCGAATAGCGGATCGCATTACTGAGCAGGTTCATTAATACCCTTTGCAGCAACGTCCGGTCCGCCTGAATCGTTGCATCGCCTGATACGAAAAAGCGGATGTTCTTTTCTTCGGCTTCGTACTCAAGAAACTCGACAAGGTTGTTGATGATCGCGGAGTAAGCCACCGCTTCTTTGGCGAGCAAAATAGTATGATGCTCCGCCCTGGCGAGGAAAAGGATGTTTTCCGTTAGACGCGACAGTCCCTCAAGCTCCTCAATATTGCTCGCCAGCGTGTGTTGATATTGTTCTGCCGTGCGCGCTTTGCTTAACGCCACCTGGTTATGGCCCAACAGAATATTGACCGGGGTACGCAGCTCGTGCGCCAGATCGTCAGCAAACTGATTCAGGCGCGTAAAGTCATCAGAGAGCTTCTGGCGCATTACGTTCAGCGCGCTGCCCAACGGCTTCAACTCGACGGGGAGCGCATTTTCGTCCAGCGGCTGGCTCAGCCCGCGACTGTCGATATTAGCCGTCTGCTGACTGAGTGATGTTATCGCTTTTAGTCCTCGCCTGACCAGAAAGGGGGTGAGCGCTGAGCACACCAGGATGGCGAGAATGCCGATCGCCAGGCTGTTATTCCGGTACTGCTCAAGCATGTCCTGGCGTTCCGATGCCAGTCTGGCGACGGTAATGGTGACAGGGCGGGCGTTGCTACTCGCGATGATGCGCACCGCTGAAAGTTGCGTACCGGCAATATCCCTTTTGGCGAGGGACGCCAGCGTCGGTTTTTGCTGCGCCGGAAGGGCATCCAGAACCGCTGGATTGACCCCGGTATGATTAACGGCAATATTTTCCGACGTGGGGGAGTGGATAAGCAGAATATCCTGGCGGGTGTCCATCATCCGGTTGAAATAAAGGGGAAGATTTTCCGCTTTCGCGCCGTCAACAAGCAGTTGTCGGATTTGCTCCGCGCGGTTAATCAGAGTGATGTCATCACGCCAGGTCAGCTCTTTACTCAGCGCGCGATACAGTGTCCAGCTGACGCCTGCGCAGGCGAGAGTCAGCACCAGCACAAATAACAACGTCAGGCGCAACGTCATGGAGAGTTCACGCTTCATTGTTTTCTCCGGCGCACAGGCGGTAACCCATCCCTCTGACAGTGCCGATCAGCTTCACCTCAAACGGATCGTCGATTTTTGCCCGCAGGCGGCGGATGGCGACGTCTACCGTGTTGGTCTCACTGTCGAAATTGATTCCCCATACCTCGCTGGCGATGACCGCTCTGGGGATGATTTCTCCGGCTCTGGACGCCAGCAGCCAGAGCAGCAGAAATTCTTTCCGGGTTAAGACAATGGCCTTTCCTTCGCGGGAAACGCTTTGCCTGACGGAGTCCATTTCCAGCCCGCTGATTTTTATTCGGGTCTGGCCGCGACTGTGATTTCTCAACAGCGCGCGCACCCGCGCCAGCAGTTCGGCGAAAGAAAAAGGCTTCACCAGATAATCATTGGCGCCGGACTCCAGCCCTTTTACCCGGTCCTCAATGGCGTCGCGAGCGGTAAGACAAATGACCGGCGTTTGCTGTGCGGTTCTGATCGCTTTCAACACCTGCCAGCCGTCCAGTTCTGGCAGCATGATATCCAGAACGATCAGGCTATAAGGTTCATGCAGCGCGAGACGGAGTCCCATTTTGCCATCGCTGGCCTGGTCGACGACATAGCCTGCTTCCGTCAGCCCCTGGCTTACCCAGTCGCGGGTTTTCTGGTTATCTTCAATCAGCAAAATCTTCATGGAATTCACTATGTCACACGCGGCGGGTCACGGCTAAAAATAACACCAAAGATGACGAAAATGTAATGCGAATGTCAGGTTAGCAGCGGGCGGTTCATCTACATTTGTCTCACTCACCCCATACGGAGCGACACATGAAAAAAACTATTTTGACCGTAGCGTTACTCAGCGCAATGGCTGTACCCGCCATGGCGATGGCGGCAGCCACTAACCTGCTGAGCGTACATATTCTCGATCAGCAAACCGGCAAGCCTGCGGCGAATGTTGAGGTTATCCTTGAGCAAAAACGTCAGGACGGCTGGCAGCAGTTAAACAGCGGCCGCACCGATCGGGACGGCAGAATTAAGGCGCTATGGCCTGAACAGGCGGCAAAACCAGGGGATTATCGCGTAACGTTTAAAACCAAACCGTACTTCGACAGCAAACAGCAGGCGAGTTTTTTCCCTGAAGTTCCCGTTGAATTTCATATCAGCAATACCAGCGAACACTACCACGTTCCCTTACTGCTGAGCCAATACGGTTACTCAACCTATCGGGGAAGCTAAGGGTTAAGAGAAACGGGCGTCCTCTCAGACGAGAGGACGCGCAGGGAAGATTAGTCGTGCGCGCCAATTTCGCGCAGCTTGCGGCCTTTCATCAGGTTACGCTCGATGTGTTCCAGCGACACATGTTTGGTTTCCGGCACCAGCCACAGCGTGAGCAGAATGAACAGCACGTTCAGCGCGGCGTACACCCAGAAGGTGTTAGCGCTGCCCAGGTTGTTGAGCATAGTCAGGAATGTTGCCCCGACGATCATGTTGGCGATCCAGTTGGTGGCGGTAGAGCAGGTGATACCGAAATCGCGACCTTTCAGCGGCTGAATTTCAGAACACAGGACCCAGATCAGCGGACCGGCGCTCATGGCAAACCCGATGATAAACATCAACAGCATGGCGATGGCGAAGTACTGGGCTGCCGGAGAGTGGATGCCAACGTGCATCATCGTCCCCATAATTCCCATCCCTGCCGCCATGACCAGGAAGCCCAGCGTCAACGTCGGCTTACGGCCCCAGCGGTCAACCAGGCCGATAGCGATAAAGGTGGCCAGTACGTTAGTCAGACCGACAATAACGGTACCCCACATCTGTTCGGTGGTGTTCGTGTAACCCGCCAGTTCGAAGATTTTCGGCGCGTAATACATGATGACGTTCATCCCGGTGAACTGCTGCATCACCTGTAACAGCACGCCGAGGAATACCGCGCGGCGGAAGTTGCTGTTCTCTTTAAACAGCGCCCAACCGCTTTGTTTTACCTGCAAACTTTCACGGATTTCGTCCAGCTCGCGCTTCGCTTCAGCGCTGGTGTCACGCAGGCGCAGCAGCACCCGTTCCGCGTCGTGGAATCGGCGTTTCGCGGCAAACCAGCGCGGGCTGTCGGGGAGGAAGAAAACGCCGATCAGCAGCAGGATAGCCGGAATGATGATAATGCCCAGCATCCAGCGCCATGCGCCGCTGTAGCTAAAGGCGGTATCTGAAAGATAGGCGCCGAGAATACCAATGGTGATCATCAACTGATACATGGAAATCATACTGCCGCGAATTTTCTCCGGCGCAATCTCAGACAGATACAGCGGGGCGGTGTAAGAGGCGACGCCGACGGCCAGGCCCAGCAGCACGCGGGAAAGAATCAGCACCTCGACGTTAGGCGCAGCGGCGGAAAACAGCGAACCAGCAACAAACAGGATCGCGCCAATCATCAGGCTTTTCTTACGCCCGAGCTTGAAGGAGAGCCAGCCGCTGCCGACGGCGCCCACTGCCGCACCGAACATCATGGAGCTGACAACCCACTCCTGGGTGTGGGCGGAAATCTGGAACTCGTCAGTAATAAACGGTAACGCGCCGGCAATAACGCCGATATCCAGGCCAAAAAGTAATCCTGCCAGGGCTGCAAGGAAGCAGACAAAAAATGTCATCGCCTTATTTGAACGCCCCTGTTTTTTATTGTCAGGCATTATGCCCTCCGATTGGGTTATCAGTTTTGATGATGGTAAGGGTAGGTCAGTGCACCGTAAAAATATGTGATTGTTATCACGTTGGTGTAATCGGTTACACTATCATTTATCCCATTAATGTTTTAACTTTCTGAAATTAAAACCTTTTGCTAACCTTAGTACGGGAGCGTTTGTCTGAATTTAAGACAAAGCTGAAAAACAATGTAACAACTCTGCGATCGGGATCATGGCGAAGGGAAATGGCGGTCAGAGGGGGAGAAAAGCGAATGTAATCGCTTTCATGAATACGTTATGAGGTCGTGTAAAGTGTAGATGACGCAGGGAGGTTTTGCCGGAAGGGCAACGCGTATCCGGCCTGCGTTGTAGGATGCGGGCCGGATACGCAGAGAAGGGATTATTTCAGACCAGCAGCGTCGCGCAGTACCTGCGCTTTGTCGGTTTTTTCCCACGGGAAATGCTCGCGGCCAAAGTGACCATACGCAGCGGTTTCTTTGTAGATCGGGTGCAGCAGATCCAGCATCTGAATCAGGCCGTAAGGGCGAAGATCAAAGAATTCACGCACCAGCAGGGTTAACTGTTCAGTCGGCACTTTTTCCGTACCGAAGGTTTCCACCATGATGGAAGTCGGTTCAGCCACCCCGATGGCATAAGACACCTGGATTTCACAACGGTCAGCCAGACCCGCTGCAACGATGTTTTTCGCCACGTAACGCGCCGCGTAGGCTGCGGAACGGTCAACTTTTGATGGATCTTTACCGGAGAATGCGCCGCCGCCGTGACGCGCCATACCGCCGTAAGTATCGACGATGATTTTACGGCCAGTCAGACCACAGTCGCCCATCGGGCCGCCGATAACGAAACGACCGGTCGGGTTGATGAAGAATTTGGTGTCAGAAGACAGCCATTCGGTTGGCAGAATCGGCTTGATGATCTCTTCCATCACCGCTTCCTGCAGCGTTTTCTGCTCGATATCTTCAGCATGCTGTGTGGACAGCACGACCGCGTCGATGCCGACAATTTTACCGTCATCGTACTGGAAGGTAACCTGGCTTTTCGCATCCGGACGCAGCCACGGCAGGGTGCCGTTTTTACGGACTTCAGCCTGACGTTGTACCAGACGGTGCGCGTAGGTGACCGGCGCAGGCATCAGCACGTCGGTTTCGTTGGTGGCATAGCCGAACATCAGACCCTGGTCGCCCGCGCCTTGCTCCAGCGGATCGGCACGGTCTACACCCTGGTTGATGTCTGGCGACTGTTTGCCAATGGCGCTCAGAACCGCACAAGAGTTGGCGTCAAAGCCCATGTCGGAATGCACATAGCCAATTTCGCGCACGGTGTTACGGGTGATCTCTTCGATATCGACCCATGCGCTGGTGGTGATTTCACCACCCACTAAAACCATACCGGTTTTGACGTAGGTTTCACAGGCGACGCGCGCTTTCGGATCCTGTTCCAGGATCGCATCCAGCACGGCATCAGAGATTTGGTCAGCGATTTTGTCAGGATGCCCTTCTGATACGGACTCGGACGTAAAAAGGTGTTTAGCCATTTTTTGTTTCACCTAAGGAGAATTTGGTTAGCTCAAACTGCTGTGCGGAAAAGCCAGGGTAGAAGATTCCACCAGGGCTTGCAGGTTAGTGACACTGGCAGTCTGAGTGTTAATCAGTATGGATGGATTAACATCTGGACGGCTATTTTAGGTTACTTCTTCACCCGATTTCCAGTTTTTTTTGAATCATCTCTCACTGCGTTGTAAACGTGTGTGGAAATTTTTACAAACACTGATGGCAATCTGCGCATTTATGTTTTGCTTTTTAAATCGCTTATCGGTATAAATCGCGGCGCGCGGCTCACACAAAAAAGCGCTCGATGGATTCATCGTGTCGCCACTTCCAGCCGGGTTAAAACGAATGCTTTGGCTTTTGGCTTGTCCTGCGGGGCGGCCGTGGAGGTGATACGAAATAATGAACCGTTGTTTACTGCTGAATCTGACGCACCGTTCTGGTGTGCGCATGTCCCCCGCATTCTGCATCTCTGTTTTGCATACCTGCCGATGTTATACCCATCTCGGCGCTTCTCAGGACTCCAGGGCCGGTTGATCGCTTTGTGATTTCTGAACAAGGGCACTCCTGAATCTCAGGAGGTTTCTCGTGGTTTCGCCGAACCTTGTCATACTTAAGTTCGGTTACGTGTTTTACAATGATATGAATAAGAAACCGGTCGCACGGCCTCGCTTTCAGCACAATGTGCTGAAACTTAGCGCCGTTTATGGGTTGTTATCGCAGTGTTACGCTGCGATAGTAGTCAACTGTTTTACACTTAATACAAAGAGTTGAGGTTCGCTATGTCTGACGATATGTCTATGGGTTCGCCTTCGTCAGCGGGCGAACAGGGTGTACTACGCTCCATGCAGGAGGTTGCAATGAGCTCCCAGGAAGCCAGCAAGATGCTGCGTACTTACAATATTGCCTGGTGGGGCAATAATTACTATGACGTCAACGAGCTGGGCCACATCAGCGTGTGCCCGGATCCTGACGTTCCGCAAGCGCGCGTCGACCTTGCCAAACTGGTGAAGGCTCGCGAAGCGCAGGGGCAGCGTCTGCCTGCACTCTTCTGCTTTCCGCAGATCCTGCAACACCGTCTGCGTTCCATTAACGCCGCGTTTAAACGCGCGCGGGAATCGTATGGCTATAACGGCGACTATTTCCTCGTTTACCCGATCAAAGTAAACCAGCACCGTCGCGTCATTGAATCCTTGATCCACTCTGGCGAACCGCTGGGGCTGGAGGCGGGGTCAAAAGCTGAGCTGATGGCGGTACTGGCGCACGCGGGCATGACCCGTAGCGTGATCGTGTGTAACGGTTATAAAGACCGTGAATACATCCGTCTGGCGCTGATTGGCGAAAAGATGGGCCATAAGGTCTATCTGGTTATCGAGAAGATGACGGAAATCGCTATCGTGCTGGAAGAGGCCGAGCGTCTGAACGTCGTGCCGCGCCTCGGCGTGCGCGCCCGTCTGGCCTCGCAAGGCTCGGGTAAATGGCAGTCTTCCGGCGGCGAAAAGTCGAAATTCGGCCTGGCGGCGGCGCAGGTGCTGCAACTGGTGGAGATTCTGCGCGAACGCGGGCGTCTCGACAGTATTCAACTGCTGCACTTCCATCTCGGTTCGCAAATGGCCAACATTCGCGATATCGCCACTGGTGTGCGTGAGTCGGCGCGTTTCTACGTAGAGCTGCACAAACTGGGCGTGAACATCCAGTGTTTCGACGTTGGTGGCGGTCTTGGTGTGGACTATGAAGGCACCCGTTCGCAGTCTGACTGCTCGGTAAACTACGGCCTTAATGAATACGCTAACAATATTATTTGGGCGATTGGCGATGCCTGCGACGAGCACGGCCTGCCGCACCCGACGGTGATCACCGAGTCAGGTCGCGCCGTTACCGCGCACCATACGGTGCTGGTTTCCAATATCATCGGCGTAGAGCGTAACGAATACACGGAAGCAACGCCGCCTGCGGACGACGCGCCGCGCGCGCTGCAAAGCATGTGGGAAACCTGGCAGGAAATGCATGAACCAGGCACCCGCCGTTCGCTGCGTGAATGGCTGCATGATAGCCAGATGGACCTGCACGATATTCATGTGGGTTATTCGTCCGGAACCTTTAGCCTTCAGGAACGCGCCTGGGCCGAGCAGCTGTATCTGAACATGTGTCATGAAGTGCAGAAACAGCTCGACCCGAGCAACCGCGCGCATCGCCCGATCATCGACGAACTGCAGGAGCGGATGGCGGACAAAATGTACGTCAACTTTTCCCTGTTCCAGTCGATGCCGGATGCGTGGGGGATCGATCAGTTGTTCCCGGTATTGCCGCTGGAAGGACTGGATCAGGTGCCGGAGCGCCGCGCGGTACTGCTGGACATCACCTGCGATTCTGACGGCGCTATCGATCACTATATCGACGGTGACGGTATCGCTACCACGATGCCGATGCCGGAATACGATCCGGATAACCCGCCAATGCTTGGTTTCTTTATGGTCGGCGCGTATCAGGAGATCCTTGGCAACATGCATAACCTGTTTGGCGACACCGAAGCGGTTGACGTGTTTGTCTTCCCTGACGGCAGCGTCGAGGTTGAGCTGTCAGACGAAGGGGATACCGTGGCGGACATGTTGCAATATGTGCAATTAGATCCGAAAACGCTGCTGACCCACTTCCGCGATCAGGTGAAACAGACCGGACTGGACGATGCGCTACAGCAGCAGTTCCTTGAAGAGTTTGAAGCCGGTCTTTACGGGTACACGTATCTGGAAGACGAGTAGCGGTTGATGCCCGGCGGCGCTGCGCTGTCCGGGCCGACAATTCCGCGCCGGATAGGGTGAATCCGTCAACCGGCAGGATGCTATACTCACTTGAACCCGTATGAATTAACGGCGATAATTCGTCCCAATAAGCGATTTACGAATCAATCCCTTCCTCGTCGGGTTTAACGACGCGGAAGGGATTTTTTTTCATCTGTTTTTAATGTATCGACTTTAAAAGAGGTCTGGTCATGAGCACTTTAGGTCATCAGTACGATAACTCTCTGGTATCTAACGCGTTTGGTTTTTTACGCCTTCCAATGAACTTCCAGCCGTACGACAGCGACGCTGATTGGGTGATCACCGGCGTTCCGTTTGATATGGCGACGTCGGGGCGCGCAGGCGGGCGTCATGGCCCGGCGGCGATCCGTCAGGTTTCGACTAACCTCGCCTGGGAGCACAACCGCTTCCCGTGGAACTTCGATATGCGCGAGCGCCTGAACGTTGTTGACTGCGGCGATCTGGTGTATGCGTTCGGCGATGCTCGTGAAATGAGCGAAAAGCTGCAGGCGCACGCAGAGAAATTGCTGGCTGCCGGCAAGCGGATGCTCTCCTTCGGTGGCGACCACTTCGTGACTCTGCCGCTGCTGCGCGCCCACGCGAAGCACTTCGGCAAAATGGCGCTGGTGCACTTTGATGCGCATACCGACACCTACGCGAACGGCTGTGAATTTGACCATGGCACCATGTTCTACACCGCGCCGAACGAAGGCTTGATCGACCCGAATCATTCTGTACAGATCGGTATTCGTACCGAGTTTGACAAAGACAACGGCTTTACCGTGCTGGACGCCTGCCAGGTCAACGATCGCGGCGTGGACGATATCCTCGCGCAGGTGAAGCAGATCGTCGGCGACATGCCGGTTTACCTGACGTTTGACATCGACTGTCTGGATCCGGCGTTTGCTCCGGGAACCGGTACGCCGGTTATTGGCGGTCTGACTTCCGATCGCGCCATTAAGCTGGTTCGTGGCCTGAAGGATCTGAATATCGTCGGTATGGACGTGGTGGAAGTCGCGCCAGCTTATGACCAGTCGGAAATTACCGCACTGGCTGCCGCGACGCTGGCATTAGAGATGCTTTATATCCAGGCGGCGAAGAAAGGCGAGTAATCTCGCCATTTTGAAAGCGGGCAGCGCGCTGCCCGTGTCATAACCGGCTTTGCCGGGGTGAAAAATCGTTACTTGATACCGTCCGCTTTCATGCGATCGCGAATATGCTGCGCACGTTCTGCCGATGCCGGGTGATCGTCAAACATAGAGCTTTGACGGCCTTCTTCCAGCTTCGCCAGTTTCTCGAAGCTGGTCGCCAGACCCGCCGGACTGAGGCCGCGTTTGCGCAATAAGTCGTAAGAGTAGTCATCGGCTTCTGATTCCTGGCGCTGGGAGAACTGCGAGTTCACCAGTTTTTCACCCAGATCCCCGAGCTGTGACTGGGACAGACTGCCGACAATTCCGCCCGCGGATGCCGCCGCCGTGCGTACGGCATTGGTGCCCAGCGCAACTTGCATCCCTTTCTTCACGTGGCCGAGCGCCACGTGACCCATTTCGTGACCGATAACCGCTTCCACTTCGTTATCCGTCATCATGTCCATCAGGCCGCTGTAGACGCGGATACAGCCGTTCGCCATAGCAAAAGCGTTCACGTCTTTCGCCATGTAAACCTTATAGTTAACCGCCTGTCCGTTGATGTTATCGCCCAGCGCGGCGGCGATTTTACTCAGGCGCTTCGCGTACTCGCTGCTGGCAGGCGCGAGAGTGGCTTTCCCGTCCATCTCTGCGCAAGCCTGGTCGCTTAGCGCTTTCACCTGCGCATCGCTCAGGCTATAGGCCTGAAACGCTTCGGCGCCCGATGAAAGCAGTCCGTTGGAGTCCATATTCTGGCAGCCGGTCAACACCGTCGCCATGCCCATAGCAAGCAGTAAAGCGCGAATCTTCATGTTTTTTTCTTCCGCATGAAATGAGGATTGTTCTAAAAGTGCGCCTGAGCAGATGAACCGGCGCTTATGACTAAGTATAAAGAAAAGAACAACAAGCGGGCGAGCAGATTGCGCAACATGCGAGCACGATCCGGAGATTTCTGAAGCGGCAAAAGGATGCTCCATGTACATGGCAGGCGGCTTGGGTTACATTGTTCGCACTTTTTTCCGGCGTAGCCCAAAACGCGCTGTCGTCAAGTCGTTACGGGCATGGCCTTCATCATCCGATCTGGAGTCAAAATGTCCTCACGTAAAGAGCTTGCTAATGCTATTCGTGCGCTGAGCATGGACGCAGTACAGAAAGCCAAATCCGGTCACCCGGGCGCCCCTATGGGTATGGCTGACATTGCCGAAGTCCTGTGGCGTGATTTCCTGAACCACAACCCGAGCAACCCGTCCTGGGCTGACCGTGACCGCTTTGTGCTGTCTAACGGCCACGGCTCCATGCTGATTTACAGCCTGCTGCACCTCACTGGCTACGATCTGCCAATGTCTGAACTGCAGAACTTCCGTCAGCTGCATTCCAAAACCCCGGGCCACCCGGAAGTGGGCTACACCGCTGGTGTTGAAACCACGACCGGCCCGCTGGGACAGGGTATTGCTAACGCAGTGGGCATGGCGATTGCGGAAAAAACGCTGGCCGCCCAGTTTAACCGCCCGGGTCATGACATTGTTAACCATTACACCTATGCGTTTATGGGCGACGGCTGTATGATGGAAGGCATCTCTCACGAGGTCTGCTCGCTGGCTGGTACCCTGAAACTCGGTAAACTGGTGGCGTTCTACGATGACAACGGGATCTCCATCGATGGTCACGTTGAAGGCTGGTTCACTGACGATACCGCGAAGCGTTTCGAAGCCTACGGCTGGCACGTGGTGCGCGGCGTAGACGGTCACGACGCTGACGCAATCAAACGTGCGGTAGAAGAAGCGCGCGCTGTCACCGACAAACCGTCCCTGCTGATGTGCAAAACCATCATTGGTTTCGGTTCTCCGAATAAAGCGGGTACCCACGACTCCCACGGTGCGCCGCTGGGCGATGCCGAAATCGCGCTGACCCGCGAACAACTGGGCTGGAAATACGCGCCGTTTGAAATCCCGTCTGAAATCTATGCTCAATGGGATGCGAAAGAAGCCGGCCAGGCAAAAGAGTCGGCCTGGAACGAGAAATTCGCTGCCTACGCGAAGGCTTTCCCACAGGAAGCGGCAGAATTCACCCGCCGTATGAAAGGTGAAATGCCGGCTGACTTCGACGCGAAAGCGAACGAGTTTATCGCGAAGCTGCAGGCGAATCCGTCTAAAATCGCCAGCCGTAAAGCGTCTCAGAATGCGATCGAAGCCTTTGGTCCTCTGCTGCCTGAATTCCTCGGCGGCTCCGCTGACCTGGCGCCTTCTAACCTGACCCTGTGGTCTGGTTCTAAGCCGATCAACGAAGACACTGCCGGTAACTACATCCATTACGGCGTGCGTGAATTCGGTATGACCGCTATCGCTAACGGTATCTCTCTGCACGGTGGTTTCCTGCCGTATACCTCCACCTTCCTGATGTTTGTCGAATACGCCCGTAACGCGGTGCGTATGGCTGCGCTGATGAAACAGCGTCAGGTGATGGTTTACACCCACGACTCCATCGGTCTGGGTGAAGACGGTCCGACTCACCAGCCGGTTGAACAGGTGGCTTCCCTGCGCGTGACCCCGAACATGAGCACATGGCGCCCGTGCGACCAGGTGGAATCCGCCGTGGCGTGGAAATACGGCGTTGAGCGTCAGGACGGTCCGACCGCACTGATTCTTTCCCGTCAGAATCTGGCGCAGCAGGAACGTACCGAAGAGCAACTGGCGAACATCGCGCGCGGTGGTTACGTGCTGAAAGACTGTGCTGGTCAGCCTGAGCTGATCTTCATCGCTACCGGTTCAGAAGTTGAGCTGGCGGTGGCCGCCTGGGACAAACTGACCGCAGAAGGCGTGAAGGCGCGTGTGGTCTCCATGCCGTCTACCGACGCGTTTGACAAGCAGGATGCCGCCTATCGTGAAGCGGTACTGCCAAAAGCCGTTACCGCACGCGTGGCAGTTGAAGCCGGCATCGCTGACTACTGGTTCAAATACGTAGGCCTCAACGGCGCTATTGTGGGCATGACGACCTTCGGCGAATCCGCGCCTGCTGAGCAACTGTTCGAAGAATTTGGCTTCACCGTGGACAACGTGGTGGCTAAAGCGAAAGAACTGCTGCGATAATGGCGTACTCGCTTGAAATGGACCGCATAGCAACATAACGCGAGTTCATTCGCGCTAAAATCTGAATCCGGAAATGACACGCATTTCCGGATTTTTTTTCTCTTTTTTCTCCTCTTACCCGCGCAAAAAAACATCATAAAAAATTATTTTACTCAATGAATTTCTTGAAAAAAAGCAACTCCATATTTGGACACTGCACGTGCCATATATTTATTTAATAAATATTGATTCAAGTAATAAAAGTAATTATCCCTTATATATCAGCTGTATTCAAACTTAAACAGTCCAATAACCATTCATAAAATAAATATTGGTCCATTTTAGGATTTTATTTAGGACCGGAATGTAGTTGACACAAGCAAAAAAAACTAGAATACATCCTCATTTCACTATTATTTTATATATGGATATAGTATGAATTATATTGCGAAAAGTGCATTACTGACGGTTCTCATTTGTGCCGGGAATGTTGCCGCTGCGGAAGATGGAACAATTACCTTTGAAGGGACGATTAGCGATGCGACCTGTACAATAACGGGGGGCGATGCTACCGGCACCTCCACGACCCCGGACTTTACTGTACATCTGCCACCCATCAGCATCACGGCATTAGCGGCGGATGGTGAGCGTGCAGGGGACACACCATTCTTTATTAAACTCAGCGGCGCAAACTGTGCGAACGGAAAGGTTGCCAGCGTCTTCTTTGAACTCGCGCAAAGTACAAATATCGACAATGCTACCGGTAACCTGAAAAACACCGTTGCTGCAGATAGCGGCGGCGCGAATAAAGTGCAGGTGGGTTTGCTTGATGCTAATAAAGCGATTCTGAATCTGACGACGGCCAACGAATCAGCGATCACCAAAACGGTGAGCGGTAATACTGCGCAGTTTGACTACTGGGCGCAGTATGTTGCTACCGGCGGCGCGGCTACCGCTGGTGAGGTCAGTACTGAAGTGGTTTATTCCATCAAATATCAGTGATCCCCTAATAAATTAATCATGTATTAGCCAAATGGCGGAGAACATCCGCCATTAAATTCATCTGAAGGAGCAGGTTGAATGATAAGGAAGTTGAGTGTCGGTATCGCGGCGGTGTTAAGTCTGGCTTGCTCGTTTCAGGCCATGTCGACGATTCAAATTATGTCGACGCGCGTTGTGCTTAATGCAGCAGAAAAAGAACAAAGCGTGCGTATTAACAACGTGGGGGCCCAGCCCACGTTAACGCAAGTGTGGCTATCTACCACAGAGAAAAACATCGGTGCCGAGAAGGAGCAGCTACCCTTCTTTATTAACCCGCCGGTAGCCCGGATTAACAGCCAAAAAGGGAAAGTATTCCGTATCTTCCAGACCGACGAGGCCATTAATAAATACCCTAAAGATCGTGAAACCATGCTCTGGTTGAACGTATTAGATATCCCACCTGAATTACCTGAAGATGCGAACAAGAATCAGATAAAAATGGCATTCAGGACGCTGATTAAATTCTTCTACCGTCCGGCAGGTTTGAAAGGAAACCCGATGGAAGCGGCGGATAATTTAACATGGGAATTACAAAAAACCGCGAAAGGCTATGCCGTTACGGGTACGAATAGATCGCCTTATTACGTCAGTATGACGAACGCCTGGCTGCTCAATGCCCAGGGTAAAGAGAGTGAAGTTGAAGGACAGATACTTGCGCCATACAGCCAACTGACTTACCACTTTCCGCAGGTTAATGCCGTACAGGGAAAAGGCGTATTTAAATATAACTACATTACCGATTTAGGTGCTTATATCAAACGTACTTATACGTTCTAAACGTTAAGGATATTGTTGCCAGGATGGTTGCTGCATGTTCCCTTTTATTAAAAAAGATATAACACAACATCAAATCAAGCGACTTATGACGACCTGGGTTGCTGTTGCGGTACTGTCCTCATTTTCCGCATCGGCGGCGAGTGAAGGCCAGGCCATAAATTTTTCTCGTGGGTTTATGAAGTTTTATGATAGCGGAATTGACCTCACGCAGTTCGACGGCAAAGACAAAATCCTGCCCGGGGACTATAAGCTGGAGGTCTACAGCAATCGTACAAAAATTGACGCATGGATGATCACATTCGTTGCGGCGCAAAACGAACAGGGGGTCAACGCCTGCCTGAAACCCGAAATGATCATCCGCTTTGACGTTGATACCTCAAAGCTGCCGGAGAACTGGAAGAACGCAGACTGCATTATCCTGCCGGCGTTAATTCCTGGCGCTACCGTGAAATACAACCAGGACGATGAACAGCTTGACGTCACCATTCCTCAGGCGATGCTGTTAAATACGCCGGTAGGGTATATCAGTCCGGAATTATGGGATGACGGTGTGCCTGCGTTAATGTCTTCCTACACCTTTAGCGCAACCAGCGCGCGCTATCGACCAGGGGAGGATAACTCTAATTACCTCTACGGTAACATGCACAACTCGTTGTCTTTAGGGGCGTGGCGTTTTACAACCTATGACAGCATGATGTCCGGCAGTGATACGAGTGAGTCTGGTATACAACATATTCAGGCTTATGCCGAACGCGCCATTGCGCCGATGAAGTCGACAATTGTGTTGGGCGATCTCAACACCACTGGTGATTTTTTCGATACCACGGCGCTACGGGGCGCGCGCCTGGCGACGGACGATCGGATGTTACCGGATTCCGTGCGTAATTACGCGCCTGTGGTGCGTGGGATTGCGAACAGCAACGCCACGGTTACTATCACGCAGGCGGGGAATACGATTTTCGAAAAAGTCGTCCCACCGGGCGAGTTTGTGATAAGCGATCTGTATGCCACCGGTTACAACGGCGACCTGGAGGTCACCGTCAAGGAAACCAATGGCGATGAAACGCATTTCTCCGTACCGTATTCCAGCGTCCCGCAGTTGCTGCGAGAAGGCTATTCACGCTACTCCGTGTCTGCCGGCGAGATCCGCGACACGTGGCTTTCCGAGGATCCGCAACTGCTGGAAGGGACCATCCAATATGGTCTGCTCAATAACCTCACGGGTTATCTCGGTGGGCAAAGCGCTTTCGACGGCGACTACGCTTCATTAATGGCAGGTTTAGCGGTGAATACCCGCCTCGGCGCGCTGGGTCTTGATGTAACACGGTCTTTTACTCACTTCGACGAGCAGCCGGAGACTCAGGATTGCGGTACGTTTTGCGATATGAGTCTGCGGATAAGTCTGGCGAAGAGCCTGCCGGATATCGGCACCAACTTCAGTTTGGTCGGCTACCGTTATTCGAGCAAAAATTACTACTCCTTGTCCGATGCGATAAGCCTTAAAAGAAGCCTTGATACGGGCGATACGGATTACTATCCATCACGCTATCGCGAGCGTCTTGAAGCCAACATCAATCAGACATTACCTCCCGGTTGGGGAAGTTTTTATGTGAGCGGATTTGTTGGCAACGTCTGGAATGATGAGTTAGGACAGAATGAAAAGTCCAACTTTGTCGTTGGGTATAACAACCAGTTTGGCAGAACGACCTGGGGTATCTCTTTTGGTCGCACGCATAGCGAAGATGGCGAACGTGAAGACACGGTTTACCTAAACGTCAGTCTGCCGCTCGGCAACCAGTACGACAGAAACGTGCGCCTCGGCGCTAACTTTAGCTATAACAGCGACGACGCGAATTTCCGAACCTCCCTAAATGGCTCTGCCGGCGAGCGTTCGCAGTTCGGTTTTGGCGGTTACTTCAGCCAGTCAAACCAGCCAGAAACCAACTTCGGTATGAACCTGTCCTATACGGGAGAAAGCGCTTCCGGCGGCGTGACCTACAGCCAGTCCAGAGACAGTTTCATGGCAGGCGTGAACTTCAACGGCGGAATGGTAGTGCATCAGGGCGGGGTTAACTTTGTGCCAATGCTCGCCGATACCATTGGTATAGTTGAAGCGAAAGGGGCTGAAGGATCGCATGTGTATCCGGACTCGAATGCAATCATTAAAGATAATGGATATGGGATTATCAGTTATCTGTCACCCTACAGATACAATGAAGTGTACGCCGATCCTAAAGGTACTCGCTTTGACGTAGAAGTCGATGATACGCGCCGTACAATTGTTCCTACCGCCGGGGCAGCCGTCCTCATAAAAATGGATGCGCAAAAGGATAAGCAAACTTTTGTCCATTTCGTATTGAATACGGGGGAGATTATTCCTTTTGGCGCGCCCATACTCAATGGCGAGGGGGATAATATTGGCATGGTTGGCCAGAATGGTCTTGCTATGGTTTCACTGCAAAAAGGGAAAAATACGCTTTTAATTAAATGGAAAAAACAAAAGCAGTCATTCCAGTGCCGGTCAAGTTATGACGTGACTGAAAAAGAACATAATGCTGATGAATCAGAGAGCGCTTTTAAAGCTGTCGATATTCATTGCGAAAAGGAAGAATTAACAAAATGAAACGGATTTTATCAGGGCTATTGATGTTAGCGGCGGGCATACTGTTTTCGGTCAGTAGTAATCAAGCTTATGCTGCGCTTTGTGAATTAACGTCACCGTTGGCGATGCTGAATATCACAGATGATATTACACTTAAGCCTGCAGAGAAGGGGGCTGCAGGTACTGTACTCTGGAGTAAAACCTTTTCGGTGCCGGATATTAGCTATAAGTGTAATAGCGCTACGCAGTCAACCTGGCATTCCTCTTATACGCGCAATTACATTACCTCGCAGATCGATAATGTCTATGTCACGGAAATTCCGGGTATCGGTATCCGCATGAAGTGGCCTACTCAAGCCGCTGACGCCTGGTTACCCGGTAACTCAGGAGCTGCGGTGACGTGTGCTGCCGGATGTTCGATAAAAAATAGCACGGTGCTGGTCGAGTTTGTTCAGACGGGTACGCTCAATGCTGGGGAGAGTTATATTCCGGCAGGAAGCGTTGCAGAGGCCTCGGTTATTCCGACAGCAGATTCCAGCGATAAATTATCCATTTTATCAATTAATTTTGGCACGGCGATTAAAGTTAAACCCTATTCGTGCACTCTTTATCCATCAACAAATTATATCGATCTGGGAACCTATAGTCTGGCTGATTTTGTTAAAGATAATTCGAAGCAAGGGGATAAAAAAGAGTTCACTATTACTGTGACCTGCCCCGAACCCGCAAACGTCAAGCTGCAGTTTGACACAGTGATTAACCCACAGTTCGCTTCTCTCACAGGGGTACTGGGTGTTGAGACAGGCGAGGGATACGCGAAAAATTTTGCGATACGTCTTTATGAAAAAAGCCGTTACAGCTCTACTGCGCTAACGCTTGGACAAGCTAAAGAGTACCCGGTCACATCAATGCGGACCAATACCTATCAGGCACAAATATATGTGCCGGCCGACATCCAGCGCGATTCGCAGCTGACAGCCGGAAAAGTTGTGGGCGTTGTTGTATACACAATGATTAATTAAATATAAATATCAGGGAATGATGTGATGATATATTCACGATTTTTATTAAAACAGATGGTTTTAATTGTGCCACTTTTACAAGTGGCACATGCCGCTATGCTTCCCGGTCAGCAAAATAAGCAAGAACTGGACAGACTCGAAAGACAAAGTAATCAGTTTTTAATTGAAGAGGCGAAACGTACAGAAGCGCTTTTGCAAAAACAAAGAGCGCTGCGCGGTAGCGAAGAAGAAGGCGGGCTGCCGGCTGATTCACAGTGGAAATTTAAAGTCGATAAAATTGTCATTCTGGATGACGATCGGTTCGACAGCTCGCCGCAACGAGAAGAAATCGTTCAGCGCTATGTGGGAAAGGAACTGGGAAAAGCCGAAATTTTTTCGTTGGTCAAAGAACTGACGGATTTTTATATTGCTCGTGGCTATGCTACAACCCTTATAAGTATTGAACCTGGCAATATTAAAAGCGGCTCGTTAACGCTTCGTGTACTGTGGGGAAAGATTAACGATTTTAAAGTGAACGGTCAAGAACCTTCATTTCGTGAACACACGCGTTTATTTACCGCCTATCCCTTTGCCAAAGGGAAGGTCCTCAATATGCAGGATATTGACCAGAGTGTGGAAAATTTATTACGCGTATCGGATGCTGACAATATTCATGTTCAGCCCTCGGTGATAAATGGCTATTCCGATCTCAATTTACTGCATCAGCCATCATTTCCGGTATCTCTCACCGCAGGTCTCAATAACTCGGGCACTCAGGCGGAGGGCTGGCAGCAATACTATGGCAGTTTTACCGGTAAAAATATTGCCGGGCTAAATGATATTTTTAATGCTTATTACTCCTGGAACAACCTTAATAATCCGGATGACAAACAGGACTCCTGGTCTTTTAGCTATGGTGTCCCATTGGGATACTGGGGATTTGATGCGAATTACTATAAATCCCAATACACTAAAAGCATTGATGGTGGGTACGACATTTATGAATCAGATGGAAACTCAGAACGCGCGTCACTGCGTATAAGCCGTATGCTTATGCGTGGTGCAACCGGTAAAACAAGCGCGTGGATGAAAGTTGAGCGCCGTGATAACTACAATGGAATTGAACATTCGCAAATCGATGTCAGTTCAAAAAAATACACCTCGCTTGCTTCTGGCCTGACGTACGTCGGCGCGCTGGGCGGGGGGTGGGTCTATGGTGATATTGGCGTAACGGCTGGGGTTCCATGGTTTGGTTCGGCCTGGAAAGGCGATCCGGACCTGGAGGGTTTTGACCTCAATTATATTAAATATAACGGCATTGTCAGCTGGACTCGCCCTCTTTATAAAGTGGGAAGGCTGGGGGTTACGTATGAATTAAACAGTGGCTTCCAGTATTCGCCAGATGTGCTGGTGAGTGACGCAAAAGTCACAATTGGCGATGAATATACGGTTCGGGGCTTCAAAGACGATAATGTAATGAGCGATAGCGGAGCATGGATCGCAAATACTCTGCAATTCCCTTTTGATGTGGGTGTGGCTGGTGTTTATCAGTTGACGCCTTATATGGGCTACGATCTCGGATTTACTAAAGATAATTGTCCCGAGGGTGTCGATGCGTGTGATGGGCAGTTCATGATGGGCGCGTCAGTAGGTATCAAAGCAAGCGGTAAATATTTCTCCTCCTATGTTATGGCAGGTTGGCCCATCAGAAAACCAGATTCAATGGATGAACAGACTGTAGATGATGCAGTTGTCTATTACAAAACGGAAATTACTTTTTAATTTAGGGACACATTATGAATCGACAAAATGTTAAAGCTGAGAAGTTGAATGCCAGCAACTTGCATAAAAAACTTGGCCCATTATATCTGTCATTGGCGAGTATTTTATCGCCTGCCGTTGAAGCAGCCACCACACCGGACAATCGTCAATCAAACGGTCCCACGATGGGCCAGACGGCGAATGGCACGCCGTTGATTAATATCGCTAACCCTAATGCGAAGGGCGTTTCATTAAATAAATTCACTGAATTTAACGTTGACCAGAAAGGCGTTGTCTTTAATAACAGCATGCAAGAAGGCGTGACCAAAATTGGAGGTTACGCGGTTAAAAATGGTCAACTGCAGCAGGAAGCCAGTGCGATTATCAGCGAAGTCACAGGTGCGAAGGCCTCGTATATTAATGGCACGATGGAAGTTTTCGGTAAAAAAGCCGACATTATTATTGCGAACGAAAATGGTATTAGCGTCAACGGCGCGACGACCATTAACGCCAATAGTCTGACCCTCAGCACCGGTAAAGTACAGGCAAATCAGGACGGTACTTATAAACTTGCCGTCGATAAGGGAAACATCACCGTCACCGGGCAGGGTATTAACACTGAAGGCTTAAGCTATTTTGATATCGTCAGCCGCAGCGCCCAGCTTGAAGGCGAAATCGCCGGTAAGGCAGACCTGAAGGTTTTGGCCGGACAGAACGACTATGAGCTTGCCAGCCGTAGCCATACCGTTCGTAGCCAGGGCGATGGGCAGGGGCCTGCTGTTGCTATCGATGGTAGCGCGCTGGGTTCCATGTACGGCGGTAAAATTCAGTTAATCAGCACCGAATCTGGCGCGGGTGTGCGCCACGCAGGTGGTATTATTTCCAGCGGTGATTTAGAGATTAGCGCCGACGGGGATATCACGCTGGCCAGTCTGCACAGCGATAAAAATATTACGCTAAACGGCAATAATATTGCGACCACCAAATCCAGCAATAGCGCGATGGGCGTTGAAGCGCAAAATGACATTGTGTTTAATGCGCTTGCTGGCGTTACCCTCAATAACGATGTGATTTCCTCTGCGGGTAAGATCCGTATTGACGCCAGTTCGCTGGTGCAAAATGCCGCCTCGCTGATTACCAACGCGACGGCGACGACCTCTGTACCAGCCATCCAGATCAACGTTGCCGGACAATATACGCTGAATGGCAAACTCCAGGCGCTGGATGCAAATGGCAATATCATCAGCAATGGCGTTGTGACGCTGAAAAAGGGTGACTTCGTCGTCCTGGTGGACGGCAAGGAAGTCGCGTTCAGCTCACTGGTATCGGATGTTCAGGTTATCAGCCACAGCGGAGATATTCAGATTACCGCTGGCAGTATGACCAATAACGGCGGCTCTGTACTGGCGAAAAAAGGCACTTTGCAGGTTAATCTGACTGGCGCGTTTGAAAGCAGCGGTGCTGTTAACGCCAGCGGCAATATCGTTATCGCTTCCGGATCGGCGAAAAATAATGGCGTGATCTATGCGTCTGGCACCCAGACGCTCACCGTTGGCGACCTGGATAACAGCGGCCGAATCTTTGCCGATAAAAAACTGGTGATGAATGCCAGCGCCCTCAATAACAAAGGGGTAATCGGCGTCACGCAAGGGGAAATGCAGCTTGCCAGCCGCGGAAGCCTTATCAATAGCGGTACGATCAGTAGCGACGATGCAACCATCGATGTAAGTGCTGAAGGTGATATCGACAACAGCGGCAATATCATCAGCAATAAAAATGACGTTACCGTCACTGCGAAAGGCAAGTCGCTGAAAAATACCGGCGCCATTGAAGGCCGCAGTATCGCGCTAACGACTTCTGATGCAGATGCCACTCTTGAAAACCGTGGCACCGTGAATGCTAAACAGAAAGTTCAGGTGAAGACCGCGAAGCTAAGCAATACTGGCGGTACGCTCAGTTCGTCGGGCGATATGGAATTGAAGGTGAGCAAGCAGCTCGCCAACACCAGCGGCGGTGAAATCCTGGCGGCGGGTAAACTGTCACTGGATGGCGAAAACGTAACGACAGTAGTGAATGACGATGCCGGTTGGATCCAGGGCAAGTCCGTTTCGTTGACCAATCTTGCGTCGCTGTCGAATACCCAGGATGGGGTTATCTTAGCCACGGAAGATCTTACGCTTACCGGTATTAATACGCTGACGAATGACGCATCGACAATTCAGGCGACGACGCTCCTGCTCGATCAGATTGATACGCTTAATAACGTCAATACCGGGACAATCTACAGCGGTGATAGCCTGCAATTGTCGAATATTGAATCCCTTAAAAACGATAATTCCCAGCTGATTGCCGAAGGCGCTCTTTCACTCAGCCATCTGTCCGACATTTCAAACCAGAATGGCGCGGTGGTGGTCAGTGGCACGCAGCTTGCCATCAACAATGTTGATTCATTAACCAACAGCGGTGGCGCGGTGATTCAGGCAGGTGGCGCGCTTAACATAACTTCCGTTGATACGCTGAATAACGCTTCCGACGCTTCCATTGTGGCGTCAGGCGATATGACGTTTGACGGCGTTCGGGAACTGACTAACCAGGCTGTCATCCTTAGCAACAGTGCGATCACCCTGCAAAATGGCGATACGCTTAAAAATGAAGGCGTTGTACAGGCCGGAACCGATCTGATTATCCGTAATATCAGAAACCTGATTAACCAGGGGAGCGACCATGTGTTAATGGCCTTGCGTAACCTGACGATTGAAGATGTGGATGCCCTGACCAACGCCGACCAGGCCGTGATTACAGCAAGTATGCATACTGTACTCACTGCGATCGGTCTGCTGACGAATCTGTCAGGTTCCTTGATTCAGGCGGTTGACGGTACGCTGACTATCGCCGCGGATACCTTGACCAACAGCGGCGGCACGGGGGAATACGCATCAACTCTGGTCGCGGGCGGCGACCTGACTATCGATGCTAATAATCTGACGAATGATGATGGCGGCGCTATTGTCTCGTCTGATAATAACCTGACGCTGAATATTGCGCAGGTTTTAAATAACACAAATTCGGCGGTAATCGTCGGTGGCCGAACCACTACGCTGAACGTGACGAACGGTGATATTAACAACAGCGCTGATTCGCTTATCGCCGGTTATGATATTAACGTCAACGCCAGGGCTATGGCGAATGATGACAACTCGTCTATTGTTGCCGATCGCGATCTGACGCTCAAACTGGCCAGCCTGAATAATACCTCTGGTATTCTGGAAGCCGGGCGGATTTTGTCTCTTGATCTCGACGCCAGTTTGACCCTTGACAATCTCAGTAAAAACATTCGGGCAGGAAGTGAGCTAAACATTTCGACGCAGGGTGATTTTACGAACAATGCCATGCTGGAAATCATCGGCGATATGAACGTGGACGCCGAAGGCGACTTCGTCAATAACATGTCCATCGTCACCGGCGGTGATTTAGATATTAATGCGAAGAATGTGACTAATGGCGCGCAAAGTCTGCTGTGGACAATGGGCGATTTGAGTCTTGAAGCGCGCAACGGACAGTTTATCAATGCCGTTGGCGGCAACGTGCTTAGCATGGGTGATTTGTCGATTATCGCGAAAGAAATCTGGAACCAGGCGGGGATAATCCGGTCAGAAAAAAATATTTATCTGGATGCTGAAGTCATTACCAATGAAAGCACCTACAGCGGTGATGAAATTTCAGTCACTGGTGCGCAGATTGCGACTGTATCGTATGAGACGATCGAACATGCATTGACGAAATCTTTTACGCATATTGGGTTAGATATGCCGACCGTCACATCCGGCCTGCAGCTGGAAAACCAGGCGGAGATCAGCGCAGGTGGCAATATCAATATCAACCAGCGTGATATTTACGATACCCACGATGTGTTTAATACCGGTGGTCTGATACAGGCGGCGAAAGATATCACCATCACAGGTAACGTCTATAACTCGCCGCGCTATGGCGAACTCACGCTTTACGATTACTTGCAACTTCCGCTCAGCAAGCAAGGATCCCTTACCTATCGCTGGGAGCTTGCATCAGAGCACCAGTCAAGCTGGGAATTCGATACGCTTTATCAATTCCTTGACTTTGAATTCGGCGGGGGCAGTGCGGCAAACAAAATTGACTCAAAAGGGGGCGGCACTGATGCGGAAAAAGAGCTCTGGTTTAACGCAGTAGTGATGTTAGGTAATCAATCAACATTATTTAACAGCATGATGATCCGAATTTTCGGCGAAAACTGGCAAACGTCTAATTATAACAAATTGTGTAATATTTGGGCGCAACAAACCGCATCAGACAATGCAGGGCTGAAGGCCAATAAAACCTATTATGTGCCGCAGGAAAAAGGCGAAATTACCGCTGGCGGCAACTTCACGCAGAATGGTGGGGTGCTGGATAATGGTATTGCCGGGGCAGGGGTGATTAACGCCAACGCCAATATCAGCGATATTGATGTAGGTGATTATACCGTTGACACCGTTATTGCGGGCTATGATGTTAAAGTCAATACCAAAACTATTGATGAGCTGTCCATGGGTATCAGCCCCATGCCGACCATCAAAGATATGATCTCGATCCCGGGAATGTTTGAAATTTCCACCGATTTCAAGAAAACCACAGAAGCGGCGAAAAATGGCGAGGATTATCCGGGACCCGCTAATAATATCGTGCCGATTTTTGAAACCCGTCCATCAATGATAGACCAGAGCGGTTATACCGGATCGGACTATTTCTTTGATCAGGTGGGTTACGATCCGCAACAACCGGTCAATGTGATCGGCGACAATTATTTTACCTCTGAGCTGATTCGCCGCGAAATTTCCGCTTCGGTTGGCAGCTTCTTCTCAATTCGCGACGGCCTGGAGGGCGATGCGCTTGTCCAGGCATTAATGGATAACGCAGGTGAAGCGGCGAAGGATAGCGAGCTTGGCCTGGTGGTTGGCGAACCGTTGTCTCAGGAGCAGCGTAACAATCTGGATAAAGATATCGTCTGGTTTGTTAACCAAAATGTAAACGGTGTGGATGTATTGGTTCCGGTTGTTTATCTTTGCCCGGAAACGCTGCGTCAGATGGAAAGCGGCGACGTTAACGGCGGCAGCGCGACAATCCATGCTGGTAATGACATGAACGTTGATGCCAGTGAAATCAACAATATGAATGGCTCAATTTCGTCTGGCGGCGACATGACGCTGGTCTCTGACGGCGATATTAATAACGTCAGTAACGGTATGAACTCCGGTATTTCCGCGGGTGGCGATATGAGCATGACGACCACCAATGGCGATATCAACAATAATGGCGCGGCTATCAGTGCCGACGGTGATATTGCGATGAGCGCTGAAAATGGCGATATCACCATGACGGCAAGCGTGGGTCGGGGTGAAGATGGCAAGCAGATTATTCATGCCTACGACGATGGCGTGACTGCTGGCGGTAGCATCAGCATGGAAGCGAAATCAATCACCTCAAACGCGTCAGATATTACCGCGGGTCAGGATGTCAATATGAAGGCCACAGAGGGGGACGTGACCTTCAACGACCTGCATGAAATTGATGCGACCCGCACCATTGATAACGATGTGCAAAATGCCTTTAATTTCTCGTTATCAGATACCTCCACCACGACGGGCACCGCTATTGGCAGTAATGTGTCGGCTGGCGGGAATATGAACATTGAGGCTAAAAATGATGTTGTGATGGAAGGCGGCACCTATTCTGCGCAGACCGGCTCGATCTCGGCAGAAAACAATGTCACGATTAAAACCTCAGAGGATGTCTCTCATTCGGAAGAGCACACCTCCAGCCGCGAATTCCGTATGGGGGCTGGGGTCAGCGGTGGTGGTCAGACTGTGGAAACGGATTATGGCACGATGTCGGGTGGGTCTAATACAACCACGACAGGCGATTACGTTAGTGCCGGTTCACAATCCGATACGTCGGCTATCGGTAAAAAGCCTGGACGCGCGCCGGTAAACGATACCGCGGGTTTCAGTCTCGAATTTAATTCTCAAAGTGATTCTACCGTTACTGACAGTAAAAAGAATACGAATGCCTCAATCAGTTTTGCCGAGTCGGGATCGATCAACGCCAATAAAACCGTGGATATCGGTGGGGCTGACCTGAGCGCGGGCGACTCTCTGAGTATTAATGCAGAAGATGTCACCAGCACTAAATACCTCGATGAAGAGAAGACCACCACCACGCATAAAGAGATGAATTTTGGTATTTCTGGCGAAGCGCACAGTACCCTTGCCGATTCTGCCGATAAAGCCGGTAACCTGGTCGAGAAATCGCAGGATGGCCAGGAGCTTAATGCGGGGACCACAGCCGCAGAAGTGCTTGGCGATGCGTCGAATTTGTTACTTAACGATATTGCGGGCGCGTCCATAACGATTGGCGGCGGTTCGAAGAAATCGACATCCACTACCGAAACGACATCGGAAAATATCACCAACATTAATGCGAAAAATATCTCTATCAATACTAAAAAAGACACCACCCTCAATGGTGTCGATATTAAGGGCGAGGAGGTAGAAATTAACGCCGGTGGCGACGTGTCGATGAATGCGGCGAAATCGACTTCCAGCTATTCCAACTCCAGCGAAGAACATTCTGGAGGGGTCACGGCAGGCGTTGGTGTGGATCTGACCGGAATCAGCGGCGGTGCGTCCGTTGACTACAGCGGTAATAAAGAAAATGGTTCCGGTGATTCAACCACCTACACCAACAGCACTATTACCGCCGATAACGTGAAGATCAAAACCGGCGGCGATATGTCCATGACCGGGGCAAATATCGAGGCCAATACCGCGGATGTCGACGTGGCAGGGGATCTGGATATTACCTCCGTCCAGGATACGGTTCATACCGAAAATGCCCGACAGAACTGGGGAGCGTCGGTGGGTGTCGCCGTATCGGGTAAAGGGGTTACGCCTACCGCTGCGGTAAACGCGGGTGGTGGCTCCGAGGCGCATGACGCAGCGACCACGGCAAAACAATCCGGCATTCACACGAATGGCGAAGTGAATGTGAAAACCGGCGGCGACCTGAACATGACAGGGGCGAATATTGTCTCTGAAGAGGGTACCGGCTCCGTGAATGTGGCTGGCGACATTAACGCCCGGACCCTCGAAGACAGTGTGGAACAGGATGGTCTGTACGGTGGCGGTGGTGTGGGTATCGGTGGCGTGCCGGGCAAGAAAGGCGGCGTGCCATCGGCAAACCTTTATGTTGATACGGTTGATGAAATTCATCGTGATTAAACGCAAAAATCGACCATTTCCGTTGGTGATATCACCAGTAAAGGCACGACCGGCGAGATCAATACCAATAAAGACGAAATGTCTGTCGTCACGCGTGATGAGAAGGAAGCGGGCAACAATATCTCCTTTACGCTGGCCGATCCGGGCATCGGTAAGAAAAATAAAGGCAGCTATGACCTTGATACGCCAGATGCGCCTAAGAACAAAGGCAACGGTAGCACCGGCGAGAAAAAGACAGATTTCACTCCGGGCAAACCGCCGCGTAGCGAAGACGTTCCGGCCGTCACGCCGCAGAAGTCAGAGGATCTGAAACCGGCGCCGAAACCGGCAGACAGCGAAACGAAGACGGACACCACGCCGTCGCAGACCGCGCACAGTGAAGACGTTCCGGCCGTCACGCCGCAGAAGTCAGAGGATCTGAAACCGGCGCCGAAACCGGCAGACAGCGAAACGAAGACGGACACCACGCCGTCGCAGACCGCGCACAGTGAAGACGTTCCGGCCGTCACGCCGCAGAAGGCAGACGATCTGAAACCGGCGCCGAAACCGGCAGACAGCGAAACGAAATCGGACACCACGCCGACGCCAGCCGCGGCTGATACTACGACGCCGACTAAGAAATGGCCTGTTCCGAATACGAACTACCCGACGCTGTCTCCAGGTTCCGCAACCGGCAAAACCGGAATGGACACGCCGAAGACGCCGAAGCACAAGCAGTGGAACGGTGACATGACCAACGGCGTGGCGCCATCTTCCGGCAACGGCGACAGCGCGAAGCTATCACCGGGATCGTCTACCGGTCAGACCGGTATGGACATGCCGAAAACACCGGAGCACAAGCAGTGGAACGGTGACATGACCAACGGCGTGGCGCCGTCTTCCGGCAACGGCGACAGCGCGAAGCTATCACCGGGATCGTCTACCGGTCAGACCGGTATGGACATGCCGAAAACACCGGAGCACAAGCAGGCGAACGGTGACATGACCAACGGCGTGGCGCCGTCTTCCGGCAACGGCGACAGTGCGAAGCTGTCCCCGGGATCGTCTACCGGTCAGACCGGGATGGACATGCCGAAAACGCCGGAGCACAAGCAGTGGAACGGTGACATGACCAACGGCGTGGCACCGTCTTCCGGCAACGGTGACAGCGCGAAGCTGTCCCCGGGATCGTCTACCGGTCAGACCGGGATGGACATGCCGAAAACGCCGGAGCACAAGCAGGCGAACGGTGACATGACCAACGGCGTGGCGCCGTCTTCTGGTGATGGCAGTGACGTGAAGCTTTCTCCTGGGTCTGCAACCGGTCAGACGGGTATGGACATGCCGAAAACGCCGGAACACAAGCAGTGGAATGGCGACATGAGCATGTCCGGCGTTACGCGCCAGAGCGACATGCCGCGCTGGGTACCTCTGATGCGTGAAACCACCATCGACGCCTACGCAACTGTCATCATTCAATTTGATCACTCGCTCTTGAGCTAAGTCGTCCCTTTCCCCGCCATATCGTCTGGCGGGAATTTACACATTACCCCCTTAGGCCGTCTGTATTTACAGATGGCCTTTTTTTTGCGCGATTAATGCGTAACGGCTTCAGGGAAATGGATGGTTTTTTAATGATGGCAATAGCATATTTGTGATCACCATTGCAAAATGAATATTAATTCATATTCAAAAAATGCAGTTCATATCACGTAATTACGGTTGCTTTTTAATTTTTTGTTTTTATCTCATTGTTTTTATTTGTTTTTATCAAACGCGCTTCTTTTTCGCCCTGACGTTGACCCCTGTTGCTTTCATTTTATCGCGCGCGTATTTTATTTTCAGCGCAACATTGTACCCTAAAAATAAAATAAGGATTACGTATGCGGTTGATTGATTATTTTCCTGAAGCATCTATCTCGATAAAGTCATCGGTAGAAAATTGGCAGCAGGCCATTGATTTTTGCATGTCTTCCCTGCTGACTCATCATTATATTAATTCAAATTATATTCAGGCTATTAAAGATTCGACTCTCAGCAACGGCCCCTATTATATTCTGGCCCCCGGCGTGGCTATGCCTCATGCGCGACCAGAGTGTGGAGCGTTAAAAACAGGAATGTCGTTAACGTTACTCAAACAGGAAGTGCAGTTCAGTGAAGGTGAAGAAGGTATCAGGTTATTAATCGGTTTATCGGCAGCAAATGCCGATTCACATATTGAAGCTATCCAGGCATTAAGCGAGCTGTTATGTGAAGAACAAACGATAAACGCGCTGTTAGCGGCAAAGTCAGAAAAACAGTTAGCGGATATTATCGCTCACGCATAATTATTCTCTCCTTGACAGGATATTAATATGGAACACAAGTCTGCTCGTGCTAAGGTCCAGGCTTTTGGCGGGTTTTTGACTGCAATGGTCATCCCGAATATCGGCGCCTTTATTGCCTGGGGCTTTATAACCGCATTATTTATTCCAACCGGATGGTTGCCGAATGAACATTTCGCCAAAATTGTCGGCCCGATGATTACCTATTTACTGCCGGTGATGATTGGTTCGACCGGTGGACATCTGGTGGGGGGCAAACGGGGAGCGGTGATGGGAGGCATTGGTACGATTGGCGTCATTATTGGCGCGGATATCCCAATGTTCCTCGGTTCAATGATCATGGGACCGCTAGGCGGGCTGGTGATTAAATATATTGACCGACTGCTGGACAGGCGCATTCCTGCCGGTTTTGAAATGGTGATTAATAACTTCTCCCTGGGTATCGCCGGGATGATCTTGTGTCTGCTGGGGTTTGAGGTCATTGGCCCGGCGGTACTGGTTGCCAATAACTTTGTGAAGGAGTGTATTGAATCGTTGGTACATGCGGGCTACCTGCCGCTACTGTCGTTAATTAATGAACCAGCAAAAATCCTTTTTTTAAACAATGCGATTGACCAGGGCGTTTATTATCCACTGGGTATGCAGCAAGCCTCGGAGACAGGAAAATCCATTTTCTTTATGGTGGCGTCTAACCCGGGTCCGGGTCTGGGTTTACTGCTTGCGTTCACCTTGTTTGGTAAAGGGATGGCGAAGAAGTCTGCACCCGGCGCCATGATCATCCATTTCCTGGGCGGTATCCATGAACTGTATTTCCCGTATGTGCTGATGAAACCGTTGACGCTGATCGGCATGATTGCGGGCGGGATGAGCGGAACGTGGGTCTTTAATGTATTAGGCGGCGGGCTGGTCGCCGGGCCGAGCCCTGGGTCGATTTTCGCTTACCTGGCGCTGACGCCGAAGGGGGCTTTCCTGGCGACGATTGCCGGTGTTACGGCGGGAACGCTGGTGACCTTTGTGGTGACCTCTTTCATATTAAAAATGGAAAAAAATAGCGCTGGCGAAAGTGAAGATACCTTTAGTGATTCCACGAAAGCCGTCAAGGCAATGAAGCAGGAGGGTAAATTCTCTTACCGTGATGTGAAACGAATAGCATTTGTTTGCGATGCGGGAATGGGGTCGAGCGCGATGGGAGCAACGACGTTTCGTAAACGCCTGGAAAAAGCGGGATTAACGGTCGATGTCAAACATTATGCGATCGAAAATGTTCCCGAGGATGCCGATATTATCGTGACGCATGCCAGCCTGGAGGGGCGCGTTAAACGGGTTAGCGACAAACCCGTCGTTCTGATTAAAAACTATATTGGTGACCCGTTGCTCGACGATTTATTTCATCACCTTACGACGAAGTAATATTTCTGGTTTCTGGAGTAAATATGAAAACGAAAGTGGCAGCCATCTATGGCAAGCGGGATGTCCGTATCCGTGAATTTGAACTACCTGACATTACGGATAATGAATTATTAGTCAGCGTTATTTCTGACAGCGTCTGTTTGTCTACCTGGAAAGCGGCAACATTAGGCAGCGAACATAAACGTGTGCCAGATGATCTGGAGAATCATCCGGTGATTACCGGTCATGAATGTGCCGGGATCATTGTCGAAGTCGGGAAAAATCTAACCGATAAATATAAAAAGGGCGAGCGCTTCGTTTTACAACCCGCAATGGGCTTGCCGAGTGGTTATTCTGCCGGATACAGCTATGAATATTTTGGCGGTAATGCGACGTATATGATTATCCCGGAGATCGCGATTAAGTTGGGCTGCGTTTTACCCTATCACGGCTCTTATTTCGCCGCCGCATCGCTGGCGGAACCGATGTGCTGCATAATTGGCGCTTATAACGCCAATTATCACACTACGCCTTACGTTTACGAGCACCGGATGGGCATTAAACCCGGCGGCAACATCGCGCTATTAGCCTGTGCCGGGCCGATGGGGATAGGCGCCATTGACTATGCCATTAATGGCGGGATCCAGCCGTCGCGAGTCGTGGTGGTGGATATCGATGAAACGCGACTGGCCCAGGCCAGCCGCTTGCTATCGGTTGAGCACGCGGCCAGTAAAGGCATCGAGCTTATTTATGTGAATACCGCCGGAATAAAAGAACCCGCAGCCATGCTTCGCGAACTCACGGACGGTAGCGGTTTTGATGACGTATTTGTCTATGCTGCTGTTCCGGCCCTTGTCGAACTGGCGGATGCGCTTCTCGCGGAAGACGGTTGCCTGAACTTTTTTGCCGGGCCGACGGACAGTCGCTTCAGGGTGCCGTTCAACTTTTACAACGTGCATTACAACAGTACTCACGTGGTTGGAACATCCGGCGGTTCCACCGACGATATGAAAGAGGCGATTGCATTAAGCGCTACGGGACAACTGCAACCGTCTTTTATGGTCACCCATATCGGCGGGCTGGATGCGGTGCCGGATACGGTCCTCAATCTTCCCGATATTCCGGGCGGCAAAAAGCTGATTTATAACGGCGTCACGATGCCGCTGACGGCGATCGCTGATTTCGCGGAAAAAGGCAAAACCGATCCGTTGTTTCGTGAACTGGCGCGTCTGGTTGAAGAGACGCACGGTATCTGGAACGAAAAGGCTGAGAGATTCCTGCTGGCGCAATTTGGCGTGGACGTAGGGGAGGCTGCTGCATGATCTCTCTGACATGGCCGCTATTTCGCACAACGGAACGGGCGGCGCTGGCAGCCTGGCCGCAAACCGGATGCGGCGACAAAAACCGGATCGATGGTCTCGCGGTCAGCGCGATGCGACAGGCTCTGAACGAGGTGGCTATCCGTGGAAGAATTGTCATTGGCGAGGGGGAAATCGATTGTGCGCCGATGTTATGGATCGGTGAGGAGGTCGGAACAGGCAGCGGGCCGGAGGTGGATATCGCTGTCGATCCTATTGAAGGAACCCGTATGGTCGCAATGGGGCAGAGCAATGCGCTGGCGGTCATGGCTTTCGCCCCGCGCGGCAGTTTGCTTCACGCACCTGACATGTATATGAAAAAGTTGGTTGTTAATGCCCAGGCAAAAGGCGCGATCGATCTGGCGCTTCCGTTAGCCGACAATTTACGCAATGTGGCGGCGGCGCTGGGAAAACCGCTGGATCGCTTGCGCATGGTCACGCTGGACAAACCCCGGCTTCATCCGGCGATTGCCGAGGCAACACAGCTCGGCGTAAAGGTTTTTGCCCTGCCCGATGGCGATGTGGCGGCCAGCGTTCTGACCTGTCTGCAGGACAATCCGTATGACCTGATGTATACGCTCGGCGGTGCGCCGGAAGGGGTGATTTCCGCCTGTGCGGTAAAAGCGCTCGGGGGCGATATGCAGGCAGAGCTGATCGACTTTTGTGAAGCGAAAGGCGATACCGCAGATAATCGCGTGATCGCTGTCCGTGAACGACAACGCTGTGCGGAGATGGGCGTCGAGATTAACCGCGTCTATGCGATCGACACGTTAGTAAAGGGAAATGACATTCTCTTTAGTGCAACGGGCGTGACGGGGGGAGACCTTCTGAAGGGGATCCAACAGGTTGCGAAGGGTGTGCGCACGCAAACTTTACTGATCGGCGGCGCGGATCGAACGTGTAATATAATAGACTCTCTGCATTCATGGTGATTTATCGGGACACAAATGACGACGCTGACAGAAGACGATGTGCTTGAGCAACTGGACGCTCAGACCAATTTACTTTCGTTTATGACGACGGCACATGACATTTTGCTTCAGGGCATTAAACGCTTTCTGCCGTCGCTGTTTGTCGATAATGATGAAGAGATCGTGGAGTATGCAGTGAAGCCGTTACTCGCGCAGAGTGGGCCGCTTGATGATATCGACGTTGCGTTACGCCTGATTTATGCGTTGGGAAAAATGGAAAAATGGCTGTATGCCGACATCACCCATTTTTCCCAGTTTTATCGCTACCTTAAGGAACAGGACACGATCCCGGGCTTTACGGATGACATCACCTGGGATTTCGTCAGTAACGTAAACAGTATTACCCGTAATGCAACCTTATATGGCGCGCTTGAGTCGATGAAGTTTGCCGACTTCGCCACCTGGTCCGAGGTTCGCTTTACCGGCATGATCAAGACGGCGATGACGCTGGCGGTAACGACAATTTTAAAGGAATTAACGCCGTGAAAATCGGACTGACGGTTAATGGGCTGGACGTTACCGCGCATTACCACGACGATGAAATTGAAATCGTCCATAAACCCCTGTTGCGACAGCTGGCGAAAATAAACGCTGCGCATACTGGACAACGAACCCTTATTTTTCTCTGCGCCCCTCCCGGGACCGGCAAATCCACGCTAACCACATTTTGGGAGTATCTCTGTCAACAGGACGCCAGTCTGCCAACGATCCAGACTCTGCCGATGGATGGCTTTCATCATTACAACGCGTGGCTGGAGGCGCATAACTTGCGAGCCAGTAAAGGCGCGCCGGACACCTTTGACGTTGATAAACTGGCGCGCAATCTGCGTCAGATCAGGGAAGCGGAAGGCGCCTGGCCGCAGTACGATCGGCAAACCCATGAGCCGGTTGAAAATGCCATCCCGGTAACCGCGCCGTTGGTGATTGTTGAAGGAAACTGGCTTTTGCTGAAGGAACCGCGTTGGCAGGCGCTGGCGGAGTTTTGCGATTATTCGATCTTTATACGCGCACCGGAAGAGGCGCTTCGATCGCGCCTGATCGCCCGTAAACTGGCGGGAGGATCGTCTCAGGGTGATGCCGAAGCATTCTATGAACGCACTGATGGGCCGAACGTGCGTCGGGTTCTGCAAAACAGTCGACCGGCCGACCTTACGTTAATCATGACGCCGACAGGTGAGTATCGGCTCTGCTAAGAGGACCGCCTGGCGTACGATTCCTGGAATCGGCGCCGGGGCAACCGCTATTACTCCTGGGTGGAATAATTTCTGCGAACCAGGGGCGTGAAATGTGATGTAAGTCATATAGCTGGCTTAATCAACTGGACAATCATTCCTTTTATTCCTCGTTTCGCTTATTCTAGCTGAAGCGTTTCAGTCGATTAAATGTTCGACAAATAATCAATCAGTCGCAGTTTGCGACAGGTAAGGTTTCCCTGAACGATGCGCTGGATTACTCTGTCAGCCACATCTGAATCAGGATAGCCTTGCAGGAGATCTATGACCGTACGCGTAGCGATTAATGGCTTCGGTCGCATCGGACGTAACGTGGTTCGTGCTTTATACGAATCCGGACGTCGGGCGGAAATCACCGTGGTGGCCATCAACGAACTGGCGGATGCCGCAGGCATGGCGCATTTGTTGAAATATGACACCAGCCATGGACGTTTTGCATGGGACGTTCGCCATGAGCGCGAGCAGCTCATTGTCGGCGACGATTCGATCCGCATCCTGCATCAGCCTTCGCTTGCCGCGTTGCCCTGGCGTGAATTGGGCGTTGATATTGTCCTCGACTGCACGGGCGTATACGGCAGCCGCGAACACGGCGAAGCGCATATCGCCGCAGGCGCGAAGAAAGTGCTCTTTTCACATCCTGGCAGCCACGATCTCGACGCCACCGTTGTGTTTGGCGTCAATCAGGATCGCCTGCGGGCACAAGACCGCATTGTGTCAAACGCGTCCTGCACGACGAACTGCATCATTCCCGTCATCAAATTATTAGATGATGCCTATGGCATCGAGTCTGGTACGGTGACCACAATACACTCCGCCATGCACGATCAGCAGGTTATCGATGCATACCATCCTGACCTGCGGCGTACGCGTGCGGCGAGTCAGTCGATCATTCCGGTCGATACCAAACTGGCGGCAGGCATTACCCGTATTTTTCCGCAGTTTAACGATCGTTTTGAGGCCATTGCGGTGCGTGTTCCTACGATAAACGTCACGGCAATCGACTTAAGCGTCACGGTGAAGAAACCGGTAAAAGCCAATGAAGTCAACCAGTTGCTGCAAAAAGCGGCACAAGGTGCATTTCATGATATAGTTGACTATACGGAATTACCGTTGGTCTCAGTAGATTTTAACCATGACCCGCACAGCGCCATCGTCGATGGCACACAAACGCGAGTCAGTGGTGGGCACCTGATAAAGACGCTGGTCTGGTGCGATAATGAATGGGGCTTTGCTAACAGAATGCTCGACACCACGTTAGCCATGGCCGCTATTGGTTTCAGGTAAAGCGCGTAAGCGCTTGCAAAACTTTAAGAATCAACGAGAGGATTCACCATGTCTGTAATCAAGATGACCGATCTGGATCTTGCTGGTAAACGCGTTTTCATCCGTGCGGATCTGAACGTGCCAGTTAAAGAAGGGAAAGTAACCAGCGACGCGCGTATCCGTGCTTCCCTGCCGACTATCGAACTGGCGCTGAAACAGGGTGCGAAAGTGATGGTCACTTCCCACCTGGGTCGTCCTACCGAAGGCGAGTACAACGAAGAATTCTCTCTGCTGCCGGTTGTTAACTACCTGAAAGACAAACTGTCCAACCCGGTTCGTCTGGTTAAAGATTACCTGGACGGCGTTGAAGTGGCGGCCGGTGAGCTGGTGGTTCTGGAAAACGTTCGCTTTAACAAAGGCGAGAAGAAAGACGACGAAGCGCTGTCCAAAAAATACGCGGCGCTGTGCGACGTGTTCGTCATGGACGCATTTGGTACGGCTCACCGTGCGCAGGCGTCTACTCACGGTATCGGCAAATTTGCTGACGTAGCCTGTGCCGGCCCGCTGCTGGCGGCTGAACTGGACGCGCTGGGTAAAGCGTTGAAAGAACCGGCTCGTCCGATGGTCGCTATCGTCGGCGGTTCTAAAGTCTCTACCAAACTGACGGTACTGGACTCCCTGTCCAAAATCGCTGACCAGCTGATCGTGGGCGGCGGTATCGCCAACACCTTCGTTGCCGCTCAGGGCCACAGCGTAGGGAAATCCCTGTACGAAGCTGACCTGGTTGACGAAGCAAAACGTCTGCTGACCACCTGTGATATCCCGGTGCCGACTGACGTTCGCGTTGCCACCGAGTTCTCCGAAACCGCCGCGGCTACGCTGAAATCTGTCTCTGACGTGAAAGAAGACGAGCAGATCCTGGACATCGGCGACGCGTCTGCACAGCAACTGGCTGAGATCCTGAAGAATGCGAAAACCATTCTGTGGAACGGTCCGGTCGGCGTATTTGAATTCCCGAACTTCCGTAAAGGGACTGAAATCGTGGCTAACGCTATTGCAGACAGCGAAGCGTTCTCTATCGCAGGCGGCGGTGACACCCTGGCGGCTATCGATCTGTTCGGTATTGCAGACAAAATCTCCTACATCTCCACTGGCGGCGGCGCATTCCTCGAATTCGTGGAAGGCAAAGTTCTGCCAGCCGTAGCGATGCTCGAGGAGCGCGCGAAGCAGTAAATTTGTTCAGGCGGGGAAACCCGCCTGTTTTTCAGCGCGCTGAAAGGCCCGCTCCCCCGTTTTAACGGTCGAAGATACAGAAACAGGACTCGCAACATGTCTAAAATTTTTGATTTCGTAAAACCTGGCGTTATCACTGGCGATGACGTACAGAAAGTTTTCCAGGTAGCTAAAGAAAACAACTTTGCTCTGCCAGCAGTAAACTGCGTCGGCACCGACTCCATCAACGCCGTTCTGGAAACCGCTGCAAAAGTGAAAGCGCCGGTTATCGTTCAGTTCTCCAACGGTGGCGCTTCTTTCATCGCGGGCAAAGGCGTAAAAACTGACGTTCCTCAGGGCGCTGCTATCCTGGGTGCGATCTCCGGTGCGCATCACGTTCACCAGATGGCTGAACACTACGGTGTTCCGGTTATTCTGCACACCGACCACTGCGCGAAGAAACTGCTGCCGTGGATCGACGGTCTGCTGGACGCGGGTGAGAAACACTTCGCGGAGACCGGTAAACCGCTGTTCTCGTCTCACATGATCGACCTGTCTGAAGAGTCTCTGGAAGAGAACATCGAAATCTGCTCCAAATACCTGGCGCGCATGTCCAAAATCGGCATGACCCTGGAAATCGAACTGGGCTGCACCGGCGGCGAAGAAGACGGCGTGGATAACAGCCACATGGACGCTTCCGCTCTGTATACCCAGCCGGAAGACGTTGATTACGCGTACACCGAACTGAGCAAAATCAGCCCGCGTTTCACCATCGCGGCTTCCTTCGGTAACGTACACGGCGTTTACAAGCCGGGTAACGTGGTTCTGACCCCGACCATCCTGCGCGACTCTCAGGAATACGTTTCTAAGAAACACAACCTGCCGCACAACAGCCTGAACTTCGTTTTCCACGGCGGTTCCGGTTCTACTGCTCAGGAAATCAAAGATTCCGTAAGCTACGGTGTTATCAAAATGAACATCGATACCGATACCCAATGGGCAACCTGGGAAGGTGTTCTGAAGTACTACAAAGATAACGAAGCGTATCTGCAGGGTCAGCTGGGTAACCCGAAAGGCGAAGATCAGCCGAACAAGAAATACTACGATCCGCGCGTATGGCTGCGTGCAGGCCAGACTTCCATGATCACCCGTCTGGAACAGGCTTTCAAAGAACTGAACGCGGTAGACGTTCTGTAATTTCAGCCTCGCAGATTGTTGAAATGGCTTCCTTCGGGAAGCCATTTTTTTGTCCGTCAGCCGGAGGGGGCTATCACCTCATCCGTCCCGTGAGGTGATAGCGTGCATCCTGCACACAGACATTATCGCGTCACGCAGGTTCCTTTTTCGCCAGCCAGGATCTGCGGCGCATCTTTGAGCGCGCCAATAAAGGCCGCATTCCCGCTCTGCTTGACAAACTGGATCACGGCGGCGGCTTTCGGGCCCATCGCGCCGTCCGGCGCAGCGAAGGGAGCCAGTTCCTCTGGCGTGACGTGACGCAATGCCCGCGCTTGCGGCGTGCCCCAGTGCTCATACACCGCGTCGGCATCGGTGAGGATCAGCAAATGATCGGCGTCGAGAGTACATGCCAGCACCGCTGCCGTTAAATCTTTGTCGATCACCGCTTCGGTTCCCCGATAGCTATCCCCCTGCGCCACAACCGGGACGCCGCCTCCGCCGCAGCAGATTACCGTATGGCCTGCCGCCAGCAGCGTTTGAATAGCATCACCGTCGACAATGTTTTTTGGCGCTGGGGAAGGTACAACCCGACGAATGTGCTGACCGTCGGCTTTTATCGTCCAGCCATAACGCTTCTCCAGATCGGTCTGCTGTTCGGGAGGATATACCGGCCCAATGTATTTGCCGGGCGTGGCGAACGCTGCGTCATCAGGATCGACTTCCACGCGCGTCATCAGCGTCGTCACGGGCGTTCCGCCTGCACATTGCGTTAATGCCTGGGCAATAGCGACGCCGATCATGCCCTGGCTTTCAGCCACCAGAATATCCAGCGGCCAGGCGGGAGAGCCGGTGTACGCCGCATTTTGCAGCGCCAGTAAACCCACCTGCGGTCCGTTGCCATGAACAATCACCAGCTGATAGTCACGCGCCAGGCTTGTCACGGTTTGTGCAAAAAGCTCAATGCTCCGCTGCTGATTCTCCGCGCTCAAAACCTCTCCGCGCTGCAAAAGCGCATTGCCGCCCAGAGCAATAACCAGTTTCTTTTTCATTTTAGCCTCAATAAATAAATTATCTCGCGGCAAAAATAGCGGTATTGAGAACGGATATTGTGATTGCGTCGACAAAGCTGTTACCCCAAAAAATATCTGATTAATGCGTCACGTGTTTATTTAAAATCCTTTAAAAATGATTATTAGATATTTTTTAATAATTAAGTCGCCAGTCCCCAGGAATTTATAACAATGAGTTTTGTGTGACTTTGTTCAAAAGAAAAGGGGGATTTGCCCGATAAGGTAATGACAGTTTAAACATCAATCCTCATCGTTTGGGGAATTTAATACCGGGAGACAGTTTATGTCTGGTTCATGTGAAGTGACTGATGTCACAAATAAAAAAGGAATACCGGCCTGGTGGGTCACTATTTTCCTGTTCTGGCTGGGATGGATTTTTATGTATGCCGACCGGACAATATTGAATCCGGTTATGGGCGAGCTGGAAAAAGAGTTTGGCCTGAGCGGAACGCAATTAGGTATTCTCAACTCGGTGTTCTATTTTTCTTATGCGTTATTACAGGTTCCGGCCGGTATTCTCGGTGACAAAATCGGCAAGAAAAAAGTGCTGGTGCCCGGATTTATTCTGTTTGGCGTTTTTACGGCCGTTACCGGCTGGGCGAAAAGCTGGTACACCTTGCTGTTTGCCCGCGTGGTAACAGGCGCCGGAGAAGGCACCTATTATGGTCCGCAGTATGGCTTATCTTCCGAGCAGATCCCGAAAAAATACCGCTCACTGGGGAGCGCCATTATCAACAGCGGCATGGCGTTTGGTATTGCGCTGGGGCTGATGACGTCGAGCTGGCTGGTGTACGATCAGGGATATTCATGGCGGATGCCGTTTTATGCGATGGCAATCCCCTCGGTGTTGGTTGGCCTGGCGATCTGGTTTTTGGTCAAAGAGAAAAAACGCACCGCCGATACCGATGGCAAACAGGCTAAAAAAGGCAAATTCAGCGACCTGCTGAAAAACCGTAATCTGCTGTTGACGTATATTATGGTGTTTTGCAGCCTGTTTGGATTCTTCGTTATCCTGACCTGGCTTCCGTATTATCTGCAAAGTGAACGTGGTATCGCCGGTAGCGAAACGGGTTTTATTTCGTCGCTGGTGGCGTGGATTTCAATTCCTGGCGCGCTGTTATTCTCCAGCCTGTCTGACAAATTAGGTAAGCGCAAACCGTTAATTATGTTCCTCGTGCCGGTTGCGATTATCAGCATGCTGTCAATTATCTGGATGCCCAATATGACCGGGGTAGTGATCGCACTGTGCGTTTACGGCCTTGTCGGCAAACTGGCGCTGGATCCGGTACTGGTGGCACTGGTTGCTGACAGCGTCGATGAAAATAATTACAGCACCGCGTTTGGCTTATTTAATTTTATCGGCATGAGTTCATCGATCCTTGCACCGATTATTGCCGGGGCCGCGCGCGATATTACCGGTAGCCTGGCCTCCAGTTTTTATGTTTCAGCCATTCTGTTGGGCATTGGTCTGATTGCCATGCTGTTTTTGAAAGAAAAACGCACATAAGAGGTAGCGGTAATGATTTACGCCTTTATTAAAAAGGGAAGTTTTCAGGACTCGGTCAGCCTGATGATTATTTCCCGCAAATTGAGCGAACGGCCGGAAGTGGATCAGGTATCGGTCATGATGGGAACGCCAGCCAATAAAGCCATGCTGGACTCCACCGGTTTCTGGCACGACGATTTTGCCGAGGCCACGCCAAACGATATTTGCGTGGCGGTGCGAACTCAGGAGGCGCGTCCGGGGATCCTTGACCTCGTTCGTGAGCAACTGGAAAAAGAACTCAGCGCGATCGCTAACGCGTCAGGCAGTTCGCAACAATTGCTGAAAGCGCGCCGTTGGGAAAGCGCCTGCCAGAAGCTGCCGCAGGCCAATCTGCTGCTGGTTTCCGTTGCCGGAGAGTACGCGGCGTCAGTTGCCAGAGAAGGGCTGCTGGCAGGTAAGAACGTTATGCTGTTTTCGGACAACGTGCCGTTGGCGCAGGAGGTCGAACTGAAAACGCTGGCGCGCGAGCGTGGGCTGATCGTGATGGGACCGGACTGCGGGACGGCGATGATTGCCGGTAGTCCGCTGGCGTTTGCCAACGTCCTGCCGGAAGGCGGAATCGGGGTTATTGGCGCGTCCGGCACCGGTATTCAGGAAGTGACGTCGCAGATTGCGCTGCGCCATCAGGGGATCAGCCACGCCATTGGTCTGGGGGGGCGCGATCTCAGCGCGGAAGTCGGCGGGATCAGCGCCTTAACCGCTCTTGAGATGCTGGCTGGTGACGACGCCACACGAGTCATCGCTTTTGTCTCCAAGCCGCCGTCGCCGCAGGTCAGAACACGCATTATTACTGCGATGCAGAAGGTTGGAAAACCGGTGGTTGCGCTGTTTCTCGGCAGTAAGCCGGAACGGCGCAGGGAAGGAAACGTCTGGTTGGCAAATTCGCTGTCAGATGCCGCGCAGTTGGCGGTGCTGTTGATGCGCGTTGCGCAACAGCGCGTCAGCCAGCCCGCGGTGGTGGGCAAAACCATTTATGGTCTGTATGCCGGCGGCACCCTTGCCGCAGAGGCCGCAATGTTGCTGTCTGCCGGGCTTGGCGTCCCGGTGAGCGAAACGCACGCCGATGGCGTCATGCTGGAAGCCGAAGGGCATCGCATTGTCGATCTTGGCGATGACAGCTACACCCTGGGCCGGCCACATCCCATGATCGACCCGACCACCCGCAGTATTGAGATCAAAAAACTGGCCGCAATGCCGGAGGTCGGCGTGCTGCTACTGGACGTGGTGTTGGGCTATGGCGCCTGTGCTGACCCGGCTGGCGCGGTTGTTGAGGCCGTTGAGCAAGTCCGCGCGAAACGCGACGCGCCTTTGGTCACCATTGCCACCCTGACCGGTACCGACGGCGATCCGCAGGGACGTAGTGCTCAAACCGACATCTTGCGCGCTGCCGGTATCGCGGTGGTGGAAACCCTCGAAGAAGCCGTTTTGCTTGCCGTTAGCCTGACGCGCCATCAGGACGTCGGTTCTGCAACCCGTCATAGCGCTCTGCTGGACGGCATTCAGGTGATTAACGCCGGGCTACGCAGCTTCGCACTGGATCTGCAAAGCAGCGGCACGCCGGTTGTGCATTATCAGTGGGCGCCCGTTGCCGGTGGCAACGCCCGTCTCGCCAGTTTACTCAAGCAGTTACATTAATTTCAGAGGTACCGATATGTATTCATCTATTGCTCAGGCCAACGACGCCATTATTGAACGCATTAAAGCTGCTCGCCCGCACTGGATTGCCGTCCGTCCGGCGAAAGAGGTCATAGAGACGCTGGCGACAGGCCGAAAACTGCTTCACGCGGGGCCACCGATCGCCTGGGAAGAGATGACCGGCCCGATGCGTGGCGCGTGTATTGGCGCGTCGCTGTTTGAAGGATGGGCGGCCAGTGAAGCAGAGGCGCTGGCGCTGTTAAACAAGGGCGAAGTGGCATTCATTCCCTGTCATCACGTTGGCGCGGTCGGGCCGATGGGAGGGATCACCTCTGCAAATATGCCCGTCCTGGTGGTGCGCGACACGGTACACGGCAATCAGTCGTACTGCAATCTGAACGAAGGGATCGGTAAAGTGATGCGCTTTGGCGCTTACGGCGATGACGTCCAGACCCGCCTTCGCTGGATGCGCGATACGCTGGCGCCAGTGCTGCAGGAGGCGTTATCACGCATGGAAAACGGCGTTGATCTGACCGCGTTGATGGCTCAGGCGATCACCATGGGCGACGAATTCCATCAGCGCAATATCGCCGCTTCTTCGCTGCTGCTTCGCACGTTGTCACCGGCGATCGCCGGACTGGACCGACCAAAAGCCGGGATTGTCGACGTGATGCAGTTCCTCAGCGTCACCGATCAGTTCTTTCTTAATCTGGCGATGGCTTACAGCAAAGCGGTCATGGACGCGGCAGCAGAGATTAAGGCCGGTTCCGTTGTCACGGCGATGACGCGTAATGGTCGCGAATTTGGCATTCGCGTTAGCGGCACGGGTGACCGGTGGTTTACTGCGCCGGTGAACACGCCGCAGGGCTTGTTTTTTACCGGCTACAGCCAGTCTGACGCCAATCCGGATATCGGCGACAGCGCCATTACCGAAACGCTGGGCATTGGCGGCGCTGCGATGATTGCCGCCCCCGGCGTGACGCGCTTTGTCGGCGCGGGCGGTATGGGCGCGGCGCTGGAAATCTCTGAAGAGATGGCGGAAATTTATCTGGATCACAACCCGCTGTTCCAGATCCCATCCTGGGATTTCAAAGGCGCGTGTCTGGGGTTGGATATTCGTCGGGTGGTGGAAACGGGGATTACGCCGCTGATCAATACCGGGATTGCGCACCGTGAGGCGGGGATTGGTCAGGTCGGCGCGGGCACTGTACGTGCGCCGCTGCTCTGTTTTGAAAAAGCGCTGGAAGCGCTGGCGGAAGCACATCACATCACCGCGTAGTGTCATGGCCCGGTGGCGCAGTGCTTACCGGGCCTGCATGGCAACGCTGTTGGAGGCCGGACAAGGCGTAGCCGCCATCCGGCATAGCGGAGCAAAGTTATGGTCACCTTCAATGCGCTGGCCAGTGCCGGGCTTAATCGACTTCCTGACGGCGAATGGCTGCTGCATAGCCGTTTTTCGCAGGCGATCAATTTCATCCATGCCGGAGGCGAACTGCTGACATTGTATCGCTACGGTAAAGGCATGGGGCCGTCGGGCGTCTTGCTGGCTGATGATGTCTTCTCCCGGTGCGCGCAGCATGCAACAATGATCAAGCGGGACGCACAGCTTTATGGACGGAGACTGACCCTACGACCACTGCGGCAACTGACGCTGCGCCTGACGCCCGGGAGCTTACAGCCAGCGGATCTCTCACCTTTTACCTCGCCAACCGGTCTTGGCGGCCCGCTTAATCGCGCCGTCGCGTCACTGTCTGTTTTCCCGCAAATAGCCGCGCAGCTGTCGCGCTGGCAGGCCGGTGTTGCGCCTGACTGGCGCTGGCTGATTGGCTGTGGGCCGGGGTTAACGCCCAGCGGAGATGATATGTTAACCGGCATGTTGGCGGTTTTTCACGCCGTCGCGCTGCCGGTTCGGCTTTTTTTACCCCCGAACGATCAACTCGCTTCGCTGACAACTTCGGTAAGCTGTAGCTATCTGAACAGCGCCAGGGTAGGGGAATTTTCTACCCCCGTACTGCGGGTTATGCGTCGTTTACAGTCCGGGCGTTCGCCACAGCGTGCGATTGGTCGGTTGCTGGCGACGGGACACACCTCTGGCGCCGACATGATGTTAGGGATAGCCATTGCGCAGCGCTGGTTACAGGCCGTTGATTTAAGGGGTAAACATGCTCGATCAGGAAACCATTCGCACCTTTATTCGCGTTGCTGAAACGGAGAGTTTTTCCCGTGCGGCCAGCTCGCTGCATAAAACGCCAGCAGCGATCAGCTATCGCATTAAAACGCTGGAAGAGCAGGTGGGAACACAGTTGTTTTTGCGCACCACGCGTTCTGTCAGCCTGACGCTGGCGGGTCAGCATTTGCTGGAACATTGTCGCCAGTGGCTTAACTGGCTTGATGCGATGCCCGATGAGTTGCAGCAAATTAACGCGGGCGTAGAGCGGCAGGTCAATATCGTCATCAATAATCTCCTTTATCAACCGCAAACCACTGCCGATTTGCTGACCTGGCTGCATCAACACTTTCCCTTTACCCGCTTCCAGATTTCCCGTCAGGTCTATATGGGCGTCTGGGACTCGCTGCTGTATGACGACTATCAACTGGCGATTGGCGTCACTGGCTCTGAGTCGTTGTCGAACAACATTTCGCTGTTGCCGCTGGGGGATATCACCTGGCAGTTTGTGGTGGCGCAGCAACATCCGTTAGCCAGCCATCCGGCGGCGGTATTATCGGATGATGTGCTGCGGCGCTACCCGGCTATCAATATTGAAGACACCTCGCGGACGCTCACCCGGCGCGTGGCCTGGCTGTTAAGCGGGCAAAAAGAGATCAAAGTGCCGGATCTCAGCACCAAGCTGGCCTGTCATTTAAGCGGACTGGGCGTCGGTTTTCTGCCTGAACGTTTATGCCGCCCGTACGTGGAGTCCGGAGCGCTGGTGGCGCGATCCGCCGCAAATCCTCGCCAGCCCTCTCCGCTTTCTCTGGCGTGGAAAAATGCGGGTAGTGGAAAGGTGGTCAGCGAAATCGCCAATATTTTTAAACAGCGTCAGCCCCTGGTTGGGGGCTATTTACGTATGGTCGATCGCCCCGCAGAGCGCCAGAAGTAGCCTTCCCTCAAACAAGAACGTAACGAAAATGGAATATTGACTTGTTTTTGTTTACCTTTAAGAGGTTATTTCGTGAGATTGATCTCATTTGCTCTTTTTTGTCATGACCAAGGAACATCGAATGGAAGATTTGAATGTTGTCGACAGCATCAACGGCGCGGGGACCTGGCTGGTCCGTAATCAGGCGTTGCTGCTGAGCTATGCCGTCAACATCGTTGCGGCTATCGCCATTATCATCATCGGGATGATTGTGGCGCGTATCGTCTCGAACACGGTAAACCGTCTGATGCTGGCGCGCCATATTGACGCCACCGTTGCCGACTTCCTCTCTGCGCTGGTGCGTTATGGCATTATCGCCTTCACGCTGATTGCTGCGCTGGGGCGCGTTGGCGTACAAACCGCCTCGGTTATCGCCGTTCTCGGCGCCGCCGGTTTAGCTGTCGGTCTGGCGCTGCAGGGCTCGTTGTCAAACCTTGCCGCAGGCGTGCTGCTGGTGATGTTCCGTCCATTCCGTGCGGGTGAATATGTCGATCTTGGCGGCGTGGCGGGGACAGTGCTGAACGTGCAGATTTTCTCTACCACTATGCGCACCATCGACGGCAAAATCGTGGTGATCCCGAACGGCAAAATCATCGCGGGCAATATTATTAACTTCTCCCGCGAGCCGGTCCGCCGGAATGAATTTATTATTGGCGTGGCTTACGATTCGGATATCGATCAGGTGAAGAAAATCCTGACCGGGATTATCGAATCCGATGAGCGCATTCTGAAAGACCGCGAAATGACGGTGCGACTGAACGAACTGGGCGCGTCCTCGATTAATTTTGTGGTGCGCGTGTGGAGTAAAAGCGGCGACCTGCAAAATGTTTACTGGGACGTACTGGAGCGGATTAAGCGCGAGTTTGACGCCGCGGGTATCAGCTTCCCGTATCCGCAAATGGACGTTAATTTTAAACGTGTAAAAGAACACACGGCAGAGTAAAACGTGCCCGGTGGCGCTAACGCTTACCGGGCCTGTCAGTCTCCAGGCCGGCGCCGGCGTTAGCCGCCATTCGGCAATTTCCCCACTTGCTATTACTCTTTCTTATACCCGATTAAAATTTTCAATTATCGCTAATAATCTTCCCGCGCTATAGTTTCGCCATAGCGACTTTCTTCAGGAATATTTGACGTGATATCGTATTATTTTCAAGGGCTTGCTCTGGGTGCGGCCATGATCTTACCCCTGGGCCCGCAAAATGCTTTTGTCATGAATCAGGGGATTCGCCGCCAGTACCACATCATGATTGCGTTCCTGTGCGCGGTGAGCGATCTGCTGCTGATTTGTGCCGGGATCTTCGGCGGAAGCGCGCTGCTGATGCAGTCGCCATGGCTGCTGGCGCTGGTGACCTGGGGCGGTGTGGCCTTCCTGCTGTGGTATGGCTTTGGCGCCTTAAGGACGGCCATGAGCAGCAATCTGGCGCTGGCCAGCGCGGAGGTGATGAAACAGGGGCGCTGGAAAATCATCGCCACAATGCTGGCGGTAACCTGGCTGAATCCGCATGTGTATCTGGATACCTTTGTGGTGTTGGGCAGCCTCGGCGGTCAGCTGGCGGTAGAGCCAAAACGTTGGTTCGCGCTTGGCACCGTTAGCGCTTCCTTCTTATGGTTCTTTGGTCTCGCATTGCTGGCGGCGTGGCTCGCGCCGCGTCTGCGTACGGCGAAAGCGCAGCGAATTATCAACACGTTGGTCGGTCTGATAATGTGGTTTATCGCTTTCCAGTTAGCAAAGGAAGGGGTCGCACACGTGCACGCTTTGTTCATCTAAGCGTTGTCTGATGGACATTGGGGCGTTTCGCGCTAAGCTTGCCTGCATGCGCCCTGAAACCCAGGGCAACCTACGTAACAAGGAGGAACGACTGTGAAGTTCAAAGTGATGGCCCTGGCGGCATTAGTTGGTTTAAGTGCACTGTCGGCGCAGGCGAGCGAATTGCCTGACGGACCGCACATCGTGACTTCCGGAACGGCAAGCGTGGATGCAGTGCCTGATATCGCCACTCTGGCCATCGAGGTTAACGTGGCGGCGAAAGACGCGGCGACGGCGAAGAAGCAGGCCGATGAGCGTGTTGCGCAGTATCTCTCTTTCCTGGAGCAAAACCAGATTGCGAAAAAAGACATCAGTTCCGCCAATTTGCGTACCCAGCCCGACTACGACTATCAGAACGGCAAAAGCATTCTGAAAGGCTACCGTGCGGTGCGTACCGTGGAAGTCACTTTGCGTCAGTTAGACAAACTTAACTCGCTGCTGGATGGCGCGTTGAAAGCGGGACTGAACGAAATTCGCTCCGTGTCGTTAGGCGTGGCGCAGCCGAATGCATATAAAGATAAAGCGCGTAAAGCGGCGATTGACGATGCGATCCATCAGGCGCAGGCGCTGGCGGGAGGCTTTAACAGCAAGCTGGGGCCGGTTTACAGCGTGCGTTACCATGTATCAAACTATCAGCCAAGCCCGATGGTACGGATGATGAAAGCCGATGCGGCGCCGGCTTCCGCGCAGGAAACCTACGAGCAGGCGACCATTCAGTTTGACGATCAGGTTGATGTGGTGTTCCAACTGGAACCTGCGGCAGGACAACAGCAGGCAACGGCGGCGAAAGCGCACTAATCCCTGTAGCCGGATAAGGCCTTGCGGCGTCTTATCCGGCACACTGACTGATTACTTCGCAATACGTTTGTACTTGATACGCTTCGGCTCCAGCGCATCGGCGCCCAGCGTGCGTTTCTTATACTCTTCGTATTCGGTGAAGTTCCCTTCGAAGAACTCCACTTTCCCTTCATCCTGATAATCCAGAATATGGGTCGCGATACGGTCCAGGAACCAACGGTCGTGCGAGATAACCATGGCGCAGCCCGGGAACTCCAGCAGGGCGTTTTCTAATGCACGCAGGGTTTCGATGTCCAGGTCGTTGGTCGGTTCATCGAGCAGCAGCATGTTGCCGCCAACCTGCAGCAGCTTCGCCAGGTGCAGACGACCGCGCTCACCGCCGGACAGTTCGCCCACGCGTTTGCCCTGATCGACGCCCTTGAAGTTAAAGCGACCTACGTAGGCGCGGCTTGGCATCTCGGTGTTGCCGATACGCATGATATCCAGTCCGCCGGACACTTCTTCCCACACGGTTTTGCTGTTATCCATTGCGTCACGGAACTGGTCAACGGACGCCAGCTTGACGGTTTCACCCAGCGTGATGGTGCCGCTGTCAGGCTGTTCCTGACCGGACATCATGCGGAACAGGGTGGATTTCCCCGCGCCGTTCGGACCGATGATCCCGACAATAGCGCCTTTCGGTACGGAGAAGCTCAGATCGTCGATCAGGACGCGATCGCCGTAGGATTTACGCAGGTTGCTCACTTCCACGACCTTATCGCCCAGGCGCGGTCCCGGTGGAATGAACAGTTCGTTGGTTTCGTTACGTTTCTGGTATTCGGTATTGTTCAGCTCTTCAAAGCGCGCAAGACGGGCTTTGCCCTTAGACTGACGGCCTTTCGCGCCCTGACGCACCCACTCCAGCTCTTTCTCAATTGACTTGCGACGGGCCGCTTCCTGAGAGGCTTCCTGCGCCAGACGCTGATCTTTCTGCTCCAGCCAGGAGGAGTAGTTGCCTTCCCACGGAATACCTTCACCGCGGTCCAGCTCAAGGATCCAGCCCGCGACGTTATCGAGGAAGTAACGGTCGTGGGTAATCGCCACCACGGTGCCTTCAAAGTCGTGCAGGAAGCGCTCCAGCCAGGCTACGGACTCGGCGTCCAGGTGGTTTGTCGGTTCGTCGAGCAGCAGCATGTCTGGTTTTTCCAGCAGCAGGCGGCACAGCGCGACGCGGCGGCGTTCACCACCGGAAAGGTTCGCGACTTTGGCGTCCCAATCCGGCAGGCGCAGGGCGTCTGCGGCGCGTTCCAGTTGGACGTTCAGGTTATGCCCGTCATGCGCCTGGATAATCTCTTCCAGCTTGCCCTGTTCAGCGGCCAGTTTGTCAAAGTCGGCATCCGGATCGGCATACAGCGCATACACTTCGTCCAGACGTTTCAGCGCGCCGACCACTTCGGCCACGGCTTCTTCGATGGATTCACGGACGGTATGCTCAGGATTCAACTGCGGTTCCTGCGGTAGATAGCCGATTTTAATGCCCGGCTGCGGGCGTGCTTCACCCTCAATGTCGGTATCAATGCCCGCCATGATGCGTAGCAGAGTGGACTTACCGGCGCCGTTAAGACCCAGCACGCCGATTTTTGCTCCGGGGAAGAAGCTCAGAGAGATGTTCTTAAGAATGTGACGTTTCGGCGGAACAACTTTGCCGACACGATGCATGGTATAAACGAATTGGGCCACTTTGGACTCGCCTCTTTCTCTGTCGTGATGAGTAATCGTAGTTAAAGGCGAAGTGTAGCCTTTTTCCCTCCCTAAGCCCAGCCAGCAGATCGTACTCTCAGTAAAAGTAAAAAAGTGTTCGTGACGTGGCGTAAACGGCAATGACTGGTTAGCATAAAACCATCAGGCGGCATGATGCTGCACAGAAATAATGACAAACAGAGGACGAGCTTGTGGACAAAGCCAAATCATTCACCTGGCGTTTTATTGCCGCCAGCGTATGCCTGCTTGCGGTAAGCCAGGCGGCGCGAGCCGACTCCCTGGACGAACAGCGTATCCGTTATGCGCAGATTAAGCAGGCCTGGGATAACCGGCAAATGGACGTGGTGGAACAGATGATGCCGGGCCTGAAGAATTATCCGCTGTACCCCTACCTGGAATACCGCCAGATTACAGACGATCTCATGAACCAGCCGACCATCACGGTGACCCGTTTTGTGCGCGCCAACCCAACGCTGCCCCCGGCCCGCACGCTGCAGTCGCGCTTTGTCAATGAACTGGCGCGACGTGAAGACTGGCGCGGGCTGTTAGCCTTCAGCCCTGATAAACCGAGAACCACTGAAGCTCAGTGTAATTACTATTACGCCAGGTGGAGCACCGGGCAAACGGAAGAGGCCTGGCAGGGGGCGAAAGAACTCTGGCTGACGGGAAAAAGCCAGCCGAACGCCTGCGACAAATTGTTCAGCGTCTGGCGCGCATCGGGAACCCAGGATCCGCTGGCTTACCTGGAGCGGATCCGCCTGGCGATGAAAGCGGGCAATACCGGGCTGGTGACGGTACTGGCGGGGCAGATGCCCGCTGACTACCAGACTATCGCCTCATCCATTATCTCGCTGGCTAACGATCCCAATACTGTACTGACCTTCGCCCGTACCACCGGCGCGACGGATTTCACCCGTCAGATGGCTGCCGTCGCCTTTGCCAGCGTCGCTCGCCAGGACGCCGAGAACGCGCGGCTGATGATCCCGTCGCTGGCCCAGGCGCAGCAGCTTAATGAAGCACAAACCCAGGAACTGCGTGACATCGTCGCCTGGCGACTGATGGGGAATGACGTCACTGACGAGCAGGCAAAATGGCGCGACGATGCGATCATGCGCTCGCAGTCCACTACGCTTGTGGAGCGGCGTGTGCGGATGGCGCTGGGAACCGGCGATCGTCGCGGGCTGAATACCTGGCTTGCGCGGCTGCCGATGGACGCGAAAGAGAAAGATGAGTGGCGCTACTGGCAGGCGGATTTACTGCTGGAGCGTGGGCGTGAAGCTGAAGCCAAAGAGATCCTCCATGCGCTGATGCAGCAGCGTGGCTTCTACCCGATGGTGGCCGCCCAACGTCTGGGGGAAGAGTATGTTCTGAAAATCGACAAAGCCCCGGCGAATGTCGACAACGACCTGACCCGTGGACCCGAAATGGCGCGGGTGCGCGAGCTGATGTACTGGAATCTGGATAACACGGCGCGCAGCGAGTGGGCGAATCTGGTAACCAGTCGGAGCAAAACCGAACAGGCGCAGCTGGCACGCTACGCCTTCAACAATCACTGGTGGGATCTGAGCGTGCAGGCGACGATCGCCGGCAAGCTGTGGGATCATCTGGAAGAACGTTTCCCGCTGGCTTACAACGATCTGTTTTCCCGCTATACCCGTGGTAAAGACATCCCGCAGAGCTATGCGATGGCGATAGCGCGCCAGGAAAGCGCCTGGAACCCGAAGGTGAAATCGCCGGTGGGCGCCAGTGGTCTGATGCAGATCATGCCGGGCACGGCGACGCATACGGTGAAGATGTTCTCGATTCCCGGCTACAACAGCCAGAGCCAGTTGCTCGAACCGGAAACCAATATCAATATTGGCACGCACTATCTCCAGTATGTGTACGAGCAGTTTGGCAATAACCGCATCTTCGCTTCGGCAGCTTACAATGCCGGACCGGGCCGCGTGCGGACCTGGCTTGGCAACAGCGCCGGACGTATTGATGCCGTGGCGTTTGTCGAAAGCATTCCGTTTTCGGAAACCCGCGGTTACGTGAAGAACGTGCTGGCTTACGATGCGTACTACCGCCATTTCATGGGGCAGAAAGAGACGCTGATGAGCGATTCTGAGTGGCAGAGACGTTATTAATCAGACGGGTTATGTTATGATTTGTACTCGTGTAAGAGTACAAATGGCGGCATAACATGACCCAGCATTCCCCTTATTCATCGGCGATGGCCGAACAACGTCATCAGGAGTGGCTTCGTTTTGTGGAGTTGCTCCGCCAGTCTTATACAGAAGATTTGCATCTGCCGCTGCTGCAGCTGATGCTGACGCCGGACGAGCGCGAAGCGCTGGGCACCCGCGTGCGAATTATTGAAGAACTTTTACGCGGCGAGATGAGCCAGCGTGAACTGAAAAACGAGCTGGGAGCGGGCATTGCGACGATCACCCGCGGCTCAAACAGCCTGAAATCCGCTCCGGTCGAACTGCGCCAGTGGCTGGAGCAGGTGCTGCTGAAAGACGCCTGAACCGGCCCAGAGACTATCAATACACTGCGTTGTGAAACGGGCTGAGCGCCAGAATCACCGCCTGATGATAGACGCTGGCGCGGGTCAGTTTGCCGGCGGTAAACACACCAATTGCGCCTTCTTTTCGGCCTATTTCATCGATGCCGGTATAAAGCGACATCACCGGACCGAGCGCTTCTCCCTGACGCACTTTTTCGAGGATCGCGGCAGGCAGGGGCAGCGTAGCGGAACGCGCTTCACCGCGCTGGCTGCCGTTATCAATCACGACCCAGCTAAAGGTGGCGTCGTCATCAATACCCGCTTCAATCGCCACCCAGAAGTCGGCGTCTGGCCGCGCGCGACGCGCATTGTCTACTCGATTTCGTGCGCCAGCACGCGTTTCAGCACTTCCGAAGGGTTGTTCCGGCACGCCGCTCTCGACGGCAACGGACTCGATATGGCAGGATCCTTCGCCGAAGATCTCCTCAAATGCCTTTAGAATTGCCTGAATTTTGGCAGGATTGGTTGTTGCTGAGACGACATGGTGCATAATTAAGCTCGGTTTAAAAAATTTATCGCAGTCTGCTCAAATTATTTTGAGTATATAACGGAAAAAAAGCATGTTACAGGTATACCTTGTTCGCCACGGTGAAACGCAGTGGAACGCCGAGCGACGCATTCAAGGCCAGTCAGACAGTCCACTGACCGCTAAAGGTGAACAGCAGGCCATGCAGGTCGGTGAGCGCGCGAAAACCCTCGGCATCACCCACATTATCAGTAGCGATTTAGGGCGCACCCGCCGCACCGCAGAAATTATCGCCCAGGCATGTGGCTGCGATATCCGCTTTGACGCCCGGCTGCGCGAACTGGACATGGGCGTGCTGGAAAAACGTCATATTGATTCCCTGACCGAAGAAGAAGAAAACTGGCGTCGCCAGTTGGTCAACGGGACGGTGGATGGACGTATCCCGGATGGCGAATCGATGCAGGAACTGGGCATCCGGGTGAATGCCGCGCTCGCATCGTGCCTTGAGCTGCCGCAGGGGAGCCGTCCACTGCTGGTGAGTCACGGTATTGCGCTGGGTTGCCTGGTGAGCACCATTCTCGGTCTGCCCGCCTGGGCGGAGCGTCGCCTGCGTCTGCGCAACTGTTCGATTTCGCGGGTGGATTATCAGGAAAGCCTGTGGCTGGCGCCGGGCTGGGTCGTGGAAACGGCAGGGGACGTGTCACATCTGGACGCCCCTGCGCTGGATGAACTGCAGCGTTAACGGCGAATCGGAATCAGGAATTCGCAGCGCAGATTGATGGGGCGGTCACCGGCTTTGGCATCTTCGGCCGGGTAGTACCGCTCGATATCCTGACCTTTGCGGCGCGTCAGATTCAGCATCGGCATACAGGTGCCGTAAACTGTCAGAATAAATTCCTGAACGCCAGTACCCAGACCTTCATAGGTAAACATCACATACTCGCCGCCGTGTAACTGCACTGGCTGTGCCGACTGCACGTAGCCGTTCGCCTGCTCAGGCGTGAGCGCGGTGGTATAAAACACCTCCTGCTCGTCGTCTTTTTCCAGGCTCGGACGCGTTTCGTTCAGGCCGTACAGCACCGGGGGAATCGCTGGGGCGTGGCCGAGGAAATCGCGCCAGAACTGGACGCGCATTTCATGGCGGAAGTCAGAAATTTGCTCAAGCGAGCAGGAATAACTTTGGGTGACGCCAACCAGCTGCGTGTCTTCCAGAGTGACGAATTTATGCTCAGGTAGGGCAAACTCGCCCAGGCGCAAAGGCGGGCGAATACCGAACGCGCTCCATTCCGGCGAACGGCGGTACAGCGCAGGCGTCTGGGAAAACTGTTTTTTAAAGGCGCGGGTGAACGTTTGTTGAGAGTCGAAGCGGTATTGCAGGGCAATATCCAGGATCGGTCGCGCCGTCAGGCGAAGGGCCACAGCGGATTTCGACAAACGCCGCGCGCGGATGTACGCGCCAATGGCGTGGCCCGTGACGTCCTTAAACATTCTTTGCAGATGCCACTTGGAATACCCTGCTTTTGCCGCCACATTGTCAAGCGACAGAGGTTGGTCCAGGTGACCTTCCAGCCAGACTAAAAGGTCGCGAATAATGCCGGCCTGATCCATAAAATTTCCTCATCCTTTCAACTACGAGCACCTGACATCAGGTACCTGGATAATAGCATTTTTTGCTGTTTTAGCATTCAGTGTTTTTTTTGCGTATAAATGCTTTTTCCGGACTTATTAACGCGGGATTATTGTAATCCTGTGATCTACAAACAGTTTATTCTACAATGCCGAATAATTACGCAGCGTAATGTTTAATAATGGTAACAATATGAAATATAAGAGCTTAGTACTTTCCTCACTTCTGCTGCTGTTGGGGCAAACGGCGCAGGCCGAGCAGATTGGTTCTGTCGATACGGTATTCAAAATATTTGGCCCGGATCATAAAATTGTCGTGGAGGCCTTTGACGATCCCGACGTGAAAAATGTGACCTGCTACGTCAGTCGCGCCAAAACCGGGGGAATTAAAGGCGGGTTAGGGCTGGCCGAAGATACCTCCGACGCGGCGATATCCTGTCAGCAGGTGGGGCCGATTGAGCTTGGCGAAAGAATCAAAAACGGCAAAGCGCAGGGCGAAGTGGTATTTAAAAAACGCACTTCTCTGGTCTTCAAGTCTTTACAGGTTGTGCGCTTTTATGACGCCAAACGCAACGCGTTGGCGTATCTGGCCTACTCGGACAAGGTGGTCGATGGGTCGCCAAAAAACGCCATTAGCGCGGTGCCGATCATGCCGTGGCGACAGTAACAAGGAAGCATTATGCAGCAGGTTTCGGTCTGGCTGGTGGAAGATGAACAGGGCATTGCGGATACCCTGATTTACATGCTCCAGCAGGAAGGTTTTCGCGTTGAAGCCTTTGAGCGCGGCTTGCCCGCGCTGGAAAAATCGCGGCAGCGTTGTCCGGATGTCGCGATTCTTGACGTCGGCCTACCGGATATCAGCGGCTTTGAACTGTGCCGACGCCTGCTGGAACGGTATCCGGCCTTACCGGTTCTCTTTCTGACGGCGCGCAGTGATGAAGTCGATCGCCTGTTAGGCCTGGAAATCGGCGCGGATGACTATGTGGCGAAACCTTTCTCGCCGCGGGAAGTGTGCGCCCGGGTGCGAACGCTGCTACGCCGGGTGAAAAAATTCTCCACGCCATCTCCCGTCGTCACTATTGGTCATTTTGAACTGAATGAACTGGCCGCCGGGATTGCGTGGTTTGGCACGCCGCTGACGCTCACGCGCTATGAGTTTTTACTGCTGAAAACGTTGCTACAGTCACCCGGCCGGGTTTACTCGCGCCAGCAACTGATGGATATCGTTTGGGCCGATGCGCAGGATACTTTTGACCGCACGGTCGATACGCATATCAAAACCCTGCGCGCTAAATTACGCGCGATTAATCCGGATCTTTCGCCTATCAATACGCATCGCGGGATGGGCTACAGCCTGAGGAGCCTCTGATGCGCATTGGCATGCGTCTGCTGCTCGGTTACTTCCTGATTGTCGCTGTTGCCGCCTGGTTTGTACTGTCGATTTTCGTGCAGGAAATCAAACCGGGCGTCCGACGCGCAACCGAGGGAACGTTGATTGACACCGCGACGCTGTTGGCGGCGCTGGCGCGCGACGATCTTCTGTCTGGCGATCCGGCGCGCGGCCAGCTGGCGCAGGCGTTCACGCTGCTGCACGATCGCCCCTTTCGCGCCAATATCAGCGGTATCTATAAAGTGCGTAACGAGTACCACGTCTACATGACCGATGCGCAGGGCAAAGTGGTGTTCGACTCTGCGAATAAGGCCGTTGGGCAAGACTATTCGCGCTGGAACGACGTCTGGTTAACCCTGCGCGGACAATACGGCGCGCGCAGTACCCCACAGGATCCCGCGGACCCGGAAAGTTCGGTTATGTATGTCGCGGCGCCGGTGCTGGACGGCGGTAAAATCATTGGCGTACTGAGCGTGGGTAAGCCAAATGCGGCGATGGCGCCAGTCATTAAACGCAGTGAACGGCGGATCCTCTGGGCGAGCGCGATCCTGCTCGGTATTGCGTTGGTGATTGGCGCGGGTATGGTCTGGTGGATTAACCGCTCGATCGCCCGCCTGACACGCTATGCGGATTCGGTGACGGAAAATCAGCCAATGCCGCTGCCGGCGTTGGGAAGCAGTGAGTTGCGCAAGCTGGCGCAGGCGCTGGAGAGTATGCGTCTGAAGCTGGAAGGGAAGAATTACATCGAACAGTATGTCTACGCGTTAACCCATGAGCTAAAAAGTCCGCTGGCGGCGATCCGCGGCGCGGCGGAAATCCTGCGCGAAGGCCCGCCTCCGGACATCGTGCAGCGTTTCACCGACAACATTCTCAGCCAGAATGCGCGAATGCAGGTGCTGGTAGAAACGCTGCTGCGCCAGGCGCGGCTGGAGAACCGTCAGGAAATTACACTCTCGCCGGTGGCGGTTGACGCGCTGTTTACGCACGTCAGCGAGGCGCGCGCCATCCAGCTCGCCACAAAGAAGATCGCACTGGAGATAATGCCATCGACATTGACCGTTGCGGCGGAGCCCGCTTTGCTGGAGCAGGCGCTGGGCAATTTGCTCGATAACGCCATTGATTTTACTCCCGAGGGGGGAACCATTACCCTGAGCGCGCGGGCGCAGGCTGATCGGGTCACGCTGACGGTTACCGATACCGGGACGGGGATCCCGGACTTTGCGCTGCCGCGTATCTTCGAGCGGTTTTATTCGCTGCCGCGCGAAAACGGGCATAAAAGCAGTGGCCTGGGTCTGGCGTTCGTCAGCGAGGTCGCGCGTTTGTTAAAAGGGAATGTTGAACTGCGTAACCGTCCGCAAGGCGGTGTGGAGGCCTCGTTCACACTTCACCGTCACTTCACATAACTTCAACATCTCCCCACATAGCGGACTTACTCTTGCGGGTATTGCAAAAGGAGAACGCTATGTTGAAATCCCCCCTGTTCTGGAAAGTCGTCACCTTAGGTGGCGCGATCGTGTTACTGCTGATCCCGCTGATGATGGTCCGGCAGATTATTGTTGAACGCGCTGATTACCGCGATACGGTGGAGGATGCCATTCGGCAGAGCACCAGCGGCCCGCAAAAAGTGGTGGGGCCATTGATTGCAGTACCCGTCAGCGAACTGTACACGGTGATGGAAGATGACAAAAAAGTAGAGCGCACCCGCAGTTTTATCCACTTCTGGCTACCGGAGTCGCTGATGGTGGAAGGCAATCAGAATGTCGAAGCACGCAAGGTAGGCATTTATCAGGGGCAGGTCTGGCATACCGACCTGGCGATCAACGCGAAGTTTGATGTTGCGCGCCTGAATGCGCTGAACAAGCCCTCGATTAGCCTGGGGAAACCGTTTATTGTGATGGGCGTCGGCGACGCGCGGGGGATTGGCGCAGTGAAAGCGCCGACGGTCAATGGCATCCCACTCGCCGTCGAGCCGGGGACGGGGTTAACCGGGAGCGGGGCGGGGATCCACATTCCCCTGCCGGATGAACAGTGGGCGACGCGCGACCTGAACCTGGCGATGTCGCTAAACTTAAGCGGAACCGGCTCTTTTTCAGTGGTGCCCATCGGGCGCAGCAGTGAAATGACGCTCACCAGCAACTGGCCGCATCCGAATTTCCTCGGTGATTTCCTGCCGGGTAAACGTGAAATCAGCCCGTCCGGGTTTCAGGCCCAGTGGCAAAGCAGCTGGTTTGCCAACAATCTCGGCGAAGAGTTTGTCGCTACGCAAAAAGACGGTTGGTACCGTTTGCCTTCGTTCAGCGTCGCCGTTGCGACACCCGCCGATCAATATCAGTTAACGGACAGAGCGACAAAATATGCGCTTTTGCTGATCAGTCTCACGTTCATGGCGTTCTTTGTCTTCGAAACGCTGACCGGAAAACGGCTTCATCCCATGCAGTATCTGCTGGTGGGGCTTTCGTTGGTCATGTTTTACCTGCTGCTGTTGGCGCTGTCCGAACACATTGGCTTTACGCCAGCGTGGATAGCGGCGAGTCTGGTCGGGGCGATGATGAATGGCGTCTATTTGCAGGCGGTGTTGAAAGGCTGGCGTATCAGTATCGTTTTCACGCTGGCTTTACTGTTGCTTGATGGGGTGATGTGGGTGCTGCTGCGCTCCGAGGATAGCGCGCTGCTGTTGGGGACGGCGGTACTGCTTTTGGCGCTTGGCGGGGTGATGTTCCTGACACGCCATCTGGACTGGTATACGTTTTCCCGTGCAAAGCCTGTGCCGCCGGTGACGCCAGATAATCAGGACGACGCATTGCGTCTCTGGAAATAAAGTGTTTTTCTTCCCGGTATAAAAAACGGCGCACAAAGCGCCGTTTTTCAATGACGGTGGTAACCCGCTTAGTCCTGCAGATCGCCGCAGAAACGGTAACCTTCACCGTGAATGGTGGCGATGATTTCAGGGGTATCCGGCGTGGATTCGAAATGCTTACGAATACGGCGGATGGTCACGTCAACGGTACGATCATGCGGCTTCAGCTCGCGACCGGTCATTTTTTTCAGCAGTTCTGCGCGAGACTGGATCTTGCCTGGATTCTCACAGAAGTGCAGCATCGCGCGGAACTCGCTGCGCGGCAGTTTGTACTGCTCGCCATCAGGGCCGATCAGAGAACGGCTGTTGATGTCCAGTTCCCAACCGTTGAACTTATAGCTTTCTACGCTACGACGTTCTTCGCTGACAGTACCCAGGTTCATGGTACGGGACAGCAGGTTACGGGCACGGATAGTCAGTTCGCGCGGGTTAAACGGTTTGGTGATGTAATCGTCCGCACCGATTTCGAGGCCGAGGATTTTGTCGACTTCGTTATCGCGGCCCGTCAGGAACATCAGCGCAACGTTCGCCTGTTCGCGCAGTTCACGCGCCAGCAGAAGGCCGTTTTTCCCTGGCAGGTTGATATCCATGATCACCAGGTTGATGTCATATTCAGAGAGGATCTGATGCATTTCCGCGCCATCTGTCGCTTCGAATACATCATAGCCTTCCGCTTCGAAAATACTTTTCAACGTGTTGCGTGTTACCAACTCGTCTTCAACGATAAGAATGTGCGGGGTCTGCATGTTTGATACCTAAATTGCCAACTAAATCGAAACAGGAAGTACAAAAGTCCCTGACCTGCCTGATGCATGTCGCAAATTAACATGATCGGCGTAACATGACTAAAGTACGTAATTGCGTTCTTGATGCACTTTCCATCAACGTCAACAACATCATTAGCTTGGTCGTGGGTACTTTCCCTCTGGACCCGACAGTGTCAAAAACGGCTGTCATCCTAACCATTTTAACAGCAACATAACAGGCTAAGACGTACCGGACACCCAATAAAACTACGCTTCGTTGACATATATCAAGTTCAATTGTAGCACGTTAACAGTTTGATGAAATCATCGTATCCAAATGCTAGCGTTCATCACAAATTTGCAATAATCCAACTAGTTGCACAGGAAAACTAATTAACGCAATGAATCCGATGAATGCGTTTCATTTTAAATCAAATTGTCTTAGATAAACAGCAGGATATACTGTTTCTGTTAACATAAAAAATGTTAGTAAAGTCAGGAAATAGTTTAGCGTCTTTTATTGACGGTGAAACGGTTTTTCAGCTTTTTTCGTTAAAATTTTGTAAATTCGCTCTGCGTAATAAGTTGACATTGGTCACGTTATTCTGCGCGGGCATATCTAAAGAGTAGCTAAATGCGTATCACAATTATCCTTGTTGCCCCGGCGAGAGCGGAAAATATCGGCGCGGCGGCACGCGCGATGAAAACAATGGGATTCAGCCAGTTGCGTATTGTGGACAGCCAGGAGCATCTGGAGCCAGCAACGCGCTGGGTCGCGCATGGTTCCGGCGATATTATTGATAATATTGCTGTTTTTCCCACGCTTGCTGACGCGATTCAGGATGTCGATTTTACCATCGCCACGACCGCCCGCAGCCGGGCGAAATTCCATTACTACGCCACGCCGGCAGAACTGGTGCCGTTGCTGGACGAAAAAGCAGGCTGGATGAATCATGCTGCGCTAGTGTTTGGCCGTGAAGATTCCGGCTTAACCAATGAGGAGCTGGCGCTGGCGGACGTGCTGACCGGCGTGCCAATGGTGGCGGATTATCCCTCCCTGAATCTTGGGCAGGCCGTCATGGTTTATTGCTATCAATTAGCAGGTTTAATGCAACAACCGGCTAAAAATATCGACGTATCTGATGAATTTCAGTTACAGGCGTTACGTTCCCGCCTCATGCAATTGCTGATGACCTTAGATGTCGCAGATGACCAAAAGCTGGTCGACTGGTTACAACAGCGTTTGGGACTTTTAGGTCAGCGAGACACCGCCATGCTGCATCGACTGGTGCATGATATCGAAAAAAATATCACAGAATAATTGTTTGTTAATTATCTGTATTGTGGTTATTTTTGCTGAAAACAAGAGGGGCTAACCTGGTTTATCGGTTAAAAGTAAACCTGACGGCAGCAGCACATGAACAAGTTTCGTAAGGTGAGTAAATCAATTATTTATTGACTTAGGTCATCAGATACTTTAACCAATATATACCCGTCATACTTCACGTTGCAGGTGTGCTCTCAGCGGTCGCCCAGCGAAATCGCTTAGCCAGGCTCATCGGACATTGTTCATTTGCCGCCTTCGTGCAACTCGACGTATTCAGGGTATAGACAAGCACAGACAGATAAAAATGACAGAGCACACAACATCTATGAAACGCATCAGCACCACCATTACCACCACCATCACCATTACCACAGGTAACGGTGCGGGCTGACGCGTACAGGAAACACAGAAAAAAGCCCGCACCTGAACAGTGCGGGCTTTTTTTTCGACCAAAGGTAACGAGGTAACAACCATGCGAGTGTTGAAGTTCGGCGGTACATCAGTGGCAAATGCAGAACGTTTTCTGCGGGTTGCCGATATTCTGGAGAGCAATGCCAGGCAGGGGCAGGTAGCGACCGTACTTTCTGCCCCGGCGAAAATAACGAACCATCTGGTGGCCATGATTGAAAAGACTATCGGCGGCCAGGACGCTTTGCCCAATATCAGCGATGCCGAACGTATTTTTGCCGAACTTCTGACTGGGCTCGCTGAGGCGCAACCGGGCTTCCCGGTGGCGAAGTTGAAAGCGTTCGTTGAGCAAGAGTTTGCCCAGATTAAACATGTACTGCATGGGATCAGCCTGCTCGGCCAGTGCCCGGACAGCATCAACGCTGCGCTTATCTGCCGTGGCGAAAAAATGTCAATTGCCATCATGGCGGGCCTGCTGGAAGCTCGCGGCCACAACGTGACCGTTATCGATCCCGTCGAGAAATTGCTGGCTGTCGGTCACTACCTCGAATCTACCGTTGATATTGCCGAATCGACGCGTCGTATCGCCGCCGGACGCATTCCGGCCGATCACATGATTCTGATGGCCGGTTTCACCGCCGGGAACGAGAAAGGGGAGCTGGTGGTGCTGGGCCGCAATGGTTCCGATTACTCTGCCGCAGTACTGGCCGCCTGCTTACGCGCCGACTGCTGCGAGATCTGGACTGACGTTGACGGCGTGTATACCTGCGATCCGCGGCAGGTACCGGATGCCAGGCTGCTGAAGTCGATGTCGTATCAGGAAGCGATGGAGCTCTCCTACTTCGGCGCGAAAGTCCTTCACCCCCGTACCATCACACCAATCGCCCAGTTCCAGATCCCTTGCCTGATTAAAAACACCGGTAACCCGCAGGCGCCGGGCACGCTCATTGGCGCAAGCCGTGACGAAGACGACCTGCCGGTGAAAGGTATTTCTAATCTCAACAATATGGCGATGTTCAACGTCTCCGGCCCTGGAATGAAAGGCATGGTGGGGATGGCGGCGCGCGTTTTCGCGGTTATGTCACGCGCCGGGATCTCGGTGGTGCTGATCACCCAGTCATCATCGGAATACAGCATCAGCTTCTGTGTGCCGCAGGCAGACTGCGCCCGCGCCCAGCGCGCGTTGCAGGACGAGTTCTATCTTGAACTGAAAGAAGGGCTGCTGGAACCGCTGGCAGTCACAGAACGTCTGGCGATCATTTCGGTCGTGGGAGATGGCATGCGCACGCTGCGCGGGATCTCCGCTAAATTCTTCGCCGCGCTGGCTCGCGCCAATATCAATATTGTCGCAATCGCTCAAGGGTCTTCCGAACGTTCCATTTCGGTTGTTGTGAACAATGACGATGTCACTACGGGCGTCCGTGTGACCCATCAGATGCTGTTCAATACCGACCAGGTGATTGAAGTATTTGTCATCGGCGTCGGCGGCGTCGGCGGCGCACTGCTGGAGCAGCTTAAGCGACAGCAAACCTGGCTTAAGAACAAGCATATCGATCTGCGCGTCTGCGGCGTAGCGAACTCCAGGGCAATGTTGACTAACGTACACGGCCTGAACCTGGAAAACTGGCAGGCGGCGCTGGCGGAAGCGAAAGAGCCGTTTAACCTGGGACGCTTAATTCGGCTGGTGAAAGACTACCATCTGCTGAACCCGGTGATTGTCGACTGCACCTCCAGCCAGGCGGTGGCGGATCAGTATGCAGACTTCCTGCGTGAAGGTTTCCACGTCGTTACGCCGAACAAAAAGGCGAATACCTCGTCGATGGATTACTACCACCAGTTGCGTTTCGCGGCGGCGAAGTCACGGCGTAAATTCCTTTACGACACTAACGTCGGCGCGGGTTTGCCGGTAATCGAGAACCTGCAAAACCTGCTCAACGCGGGTGACGAACTGCAAAAATTTTCCGGCATCCTGTCTGGTTCGCTGTCGTTTATTTTCGGTAAGCTGGACGAAGGGATGAGCCTTTCGGACGCCACCAAAATGGCGCGCGAAATGGGCTATACCGAGCCGGATCCGCGTGACGATCTGTCCGGGATGGACGTTGCGCGCAAGCTGCTGATCCTCGCCCGTGAAACCGGGCGTGAGCTGGAGCTGTCTGACATCGTAATTGAGCCAGTCCTTCCGGAAACATTTGACGATTCCGGCGATGTCGCGGCGTTTATGGCGAACCTGCCGCAACTGGATGACGCCTTTGCCGCACGAGTGGCAAAAGCGCGTGATGCGGGCAACGTCTTACGCTATGTTGGCAATATCGAAGAAGACGGCGTGTGCAGGGTGAAAATTGCTGAAGTGGATGGCAACGATCCGTTATATAAAGTGAAAAACGGCGAAAACGCGCTGGCCTTCTACAGCCACTATTACCAGCCGCTGCCGCTGGTGCTACGTGGTTACGGCGCTGGTAACGACGTGACGGCGGCAGGGGTATTTGCCGACCTGCTGCGCACCCTCTCATGGAAGTTAGGAGTCTAAGATGGTTAAAGTGTATGCCCCGGCTTCCAGCGCCAATATGAGCGTTGGCTTCGATGTGCTCGGGGCGGCCGTAACGCCGGTTGATGGTTCACTGTTAGGCGACGTGGTAACGGTTGACGCGGCGGAAAGCTTCAGTCTGCAAAATCGCGGCCATTTCGCCGACAAACTGCCGACAGAGCCACGCGAAAACATTGTGTATCAATGCTGGGAGCGTTTCTGCCAGGAGTTGGGTAAACCGATCCCGGTGGCGATGACCCTGGAAAAGAATATGCCGATTGGCTCCGGTTTAGGGTCCAGCGCCTGTTCTGTGGTGGCGGCGCTGGTGGCGATGAACGCGCACTGCGGAAAGCCGCTGAACGATACCCGGCTGCTGGCGATCATGGGCGAGCTGGAAGGCCGTATCTCAGGCAGTATTCATTACGATAATGTGGCGCCGTGTTTTCTCGGCGGCATGCAGCTGATGATTGAAGAAAACGGCATTATCAGCCAGCAGGTGCCAGGCTTTGATGAATGGCTGTGGGTGCTGGCTTATCCGGGCATTAAGGTCTCTACGGCGGAAGCGCGCGCGATTTTGCCTGCGCAATATCGTCGTCAGGACTGCATCGCCCACGGGCGTCATCTGGCCGGATTTATTCATGCCTGTTATTCCCGTCAGCCAGGGCTGGCGGCAAAACTGATGAAGGACGTGATTGCCGAACCGTACCGCGAGCGTTTACTGCCGGGCTTCAGCCAGGCGCGTCAGGCGGTGGCGGAAATCGGCGCGCTGGCGAGCGGGATTTCCGGATCAGGGCCGACGCTGTTCGCGCTGTGCGATAAGCCGGATACCGCACAGCGGGTGGCAGACTGGCTTGAGAAAAACTATCTGCAAAATCAGGAAGGCTTTGTTCATATTTGCCGGCTGGACACGGCAGGCGCACGGGTATTGGGATAATTAATGAAACTCTACAATCTTAAAGATCATAACGAACAGGTTAACTTCGCGCAGGCCGTCACGCAGGGGCTGGGCAAAAATCAGGGGCTGTTTTTTCCGCACGACCTGCCGGAATTTAGCCTGACAGAAGTCGATGACATGCTGAACCAGGATTTCGTCAGCCGGAGCGCGAAGATTCTTTCCGCTTTTATTGGCGATGAGATCCCGCAGGCGATCCTTGAAGAGCGCGTGCGCGCCGCGTTTGCCTTCCCGGCGCCGGTCACACAGGTTGAAGGCGACGTCGGCTGTCTGGAGCTGTTCCACGGCCCAACGTTGGCGTTTAAGGATTTCGGCGGCCGGTTTATGGCGCAGATGCTGACCCAAATCAGCGGTGACAAGCCGGTGACCATTCTGACGGCGACATCAGGTGATACTGGCGCTGCCGTGGCCCATGCGTTTTACGGTCTGCCGAACGTGCGCGTCGTTATTCTGTATCCGCGCGGCAAGATCAGCCCGCTACAGGAAACACTGTTCTGCACCCTCGGCGGCAACATTGAAACCGTGGCGATTGATGGCGATTTCGATGCTTGTCAGGCGCTGGTGAAGCAGGCGTTCGATGATGAGGAACTGAAAGTCGCGCTGGGGCTGAACTCGGCGAACTCGATCAATATCAGCCGTCTGCTGGCGCAGATTTGTTATTACTTTGAAGCCGTCGCGCAGTTGCCGCAAGACGCGCGCAATCAGTTGGTCATCTCTGTACCGAGCGGAAACTTTGGCGATCTGACGGCGGGCCTGTTGGCGAAGTCGCTTGGCCTGCCGGTGAAGCGCTTTATCGCGGCGACCAACGTCAATGATACCGTACCGAGATTCCTGCAGGAGGGCAAATGGGCGCCGAAAGCGACGCAGGCGACTTTGTCGAACGCCATGGATGTCAGCCAGCCGAACAACTGGCCGCGCGTGGAGGAGCTGTTCCGTCGTAAGATCTGGCGTCTGAATGAGCTGGGCTATGCCGCAGTGGATGATGAAACCACCAAAGAGACCCTGCGTGAGCTCAAAGCGAAGGGATATACCTCGGAGCCGCACGCGGCGGTAGCGTACCGCGCCCTGCGCGATCGCCTGAATCCGGGCGAGTACGGTCTGTTTCTCGGTACGGCGCATCCGGCGAAATTTAAAGAGAGCGTGGAAGCGATCCTGGGCGAAACGTTGGATCTGCCGAAAGCGCTGGCGGAAAGGGCCGATCTGCCGCTGCTTTCCCATTCGCTTCCGGCGGATTTCGCCGCTCTGCGTAAGCTGATGATGAGCCGGGGATAATCGCGGCTGTATCTGCAATGTCTGATGGCGGCGTGCCGCCATCAGACCATCGCCCATTACTGCTCGTAGCGCTTAAACACCAATTCGCCATCCCCCGATGCGGCTTCATCAAAGAAATAGCCTTCACGATTAAAACCGGTCAATTGTTCCGGTTTCGTCAGACGATTTTCAATAATGTACCGGCTCATCAGGCCGCGCGCTTTTTTGGCGTAGAAGCTGATCACCTTAAACTTGCCGATCTTCTCATCAAGAAACACCGGCTTGATTAATTCAGCATTCAATTTCTGCGGTTTCACCGATTTAAAGTATTCGTCCGACGCCAGATTGATAATCACCCGGTCTCCCTGTGCCGCCAGCGCGTCGTTTAGCTTGTTGGTAATCACGTCGCCCCAAAACTGATACAGGTCTTTCCCTCTGGCGTTTTGCAGACGAATCCCCATTTCCAGACGGTACGGCTGCATCAGATCCAATGGGCGCAGGACGCCGTATAACCCTGACAGCATACGTAAATGTTGCTGGGCGAACTCGAAATCCGCGTCGCTGAAGGTTTCCGCCTGCAAACCGGTATATACATCGCCCTTAAAGGCGAGAATAGCCTGGCGGGCGTTTTCCGGCGTAAAGTCGGGCTGCCAGTCATGAAAGCGGGTGGCATTCAGATCGGCAAGTTTATCGCTGATGCCCATCAGCTTGCCGATTTGCGGCGCCGACAGCTTGCGCGCCTCATGAATAAGCTGCTGGGCGTGATCCAGCAGCTCGGGTTGCGTAAAGCGCGTTGTCGCCAGCGGGCTTTGATAGTCGAGGGTTTTTGCAGGTGAAATCAGAATCAGCATATCCAGTCCTTGCAGGAAATTTTCTGCGACTTTAGCAAAAAACGCGACAGAGTTGATCGATAGTTGCGATTAGTTCCGTGGGATATCGTCCCAGGCATCCGGCGCCAGCTGCGGTTCAATATCCGGGTACCGCAGCGGATCGAAGACGGGACGCACGCCCAGTTTACGCTGGCGTAAATAATCGCTGGCGAGGGTATGCACCACCGGCGACAGCAGCAGAATCGCGGTCAGGTTGGTTATCGCCATGCAGGCCATGATGATGTCGGCAAGTTGCCACAAAACGGGGAAACTCATCAGCGTCCCGGCGATCACCGTAGAACAGGCCGCAAACCGCAATGTCCAGATGGCCCGCCGGTTATCCATTCGCAGAAAGAACAGATTGTTCTCGGCATAAATGGTGTTCACCACGATCGAACTAAAGGCAAACAGCGTCACCACAATGGCGACAAAATCGCCACCCCACTCGCCAACCAGCGCGCTCATCGCTTTCTGGATCAACTGTATGCCTTCCATCGGCGCATAGGTCGTGCCGTTGCCAGCCAGCAAAACCAGCATGGCGGTGGCGCTGCAGACCACCAGCGTGTCGATAAAAATGCCGATCATCTGTACGATGCCCTGGGCTGCGGGGTGCGGCGGCCAGGAGGCTGCCGCGGCGGCGGCATTCGGCGTTGACCCCATTCCGGCTTCATTAGAAAACATGCTGCGCTGAAAGCCGCTGGTAAGGGCCTGGCTCAGCGTGTACCCTGCCGCGCCGCCTGCGGCTTCCTGCCAGCCAAACGCGTTCTGCACGATGGACAGTACCACGTCAGGGATCAAGTCGATATTGATTGCACAGACCACCAGGCTGGTCACCACCCATAGCAGCGCCATCATCGGAACAAACCACTGCATCATTCGCGCCACGCCCCGGATGCCCCTGACGATAACCAGCAACGCGGCGCCGGCGAGGACCACGCCGCTGACCAGGGGCGGGAAATCAAACGAAAAATGGAGCGCGCGCGAAACGGCGTTTGCCTGAACGCCATTGAAAATCATCCCATACGCTATCAGCAAAAAGAGGGCGAACAGCACGCCCATCCAACGCATGCCTAAACCGCGCGCCATATACCACGCCGGACCGCCGCGAAACTGGCCGTGGCGATCGCGCTCTTTATACAGTTGGGCAAGGGCGCTTTCGGCGAAGGAGGTGGCCATGCCGATAACGGCAGCGACCCACATCCAGAAAACCGCGCCCGGCCCGCCGGCAGTGATCGCCAGCGCGACGCCGGACAGGTTGCCGCTCCCTATCCGCGCGGCAAGACTGGTGCATAATGCCTGAAATGAGGTTAGCCCGCCCGGTTGCGGGTTCACGCTGTTTTTCAGACTTCTGCCAAACTGGCGGATATAGCGAAATTGAACGAATCCCGTGCGCCAGGTAAACCAGCAGCCTGCTCCAAAGAGCAGGTAGATCATGACCGATCCCCAGAGCACGTCGTTGATAAATGAAAAGAAGTCAGGCATTAACATCCCTCTTGTTGCTGCCGGTACGCTTTAACAATCCCGTGTAAGCGTTACCAATTGTCGAATAGTATATACGCTGCTGGACAACGGGTAGCGGGCGTCAATCATACATGAGGTTGAGCGCACGAATCGCGCGTGACATCAAGACAAGCGCTGAAAATTGCCCCTGGCGGCGCGACGGGGATAACCGCATTGTCTGCGGTTGCGCTGACACTGCGTCGTGTTATCATCAGGGCAGACCGGTTACATCCCCCTAACAAGCTGTTTAAAGAGAAACACTATCATGACGGACAAATTGACCTCCCTTCGTCAGTTCACCACCGTGGTGGCCGACACCGGAGACATCGCGGCAATGAAGCTGTATCAGCCGCAGGATGCCACAACCAACCCTTCTCTCATTCTTAACGCAGCGCAGATCCCGGAATACCGCAAGTTGATTGATGACGCTGTTGCCTGGGCTAAGCAGCAGAGCAGCGACCGCGCGCAGCAGATTGTTGACGCTACCGATAAGCTGGCGGTCAACATCGGTCTGGAAATCCTCAAACTGGTTCCGGGCCGTATCTCCACGGAAGTGGATGCGCGTCTGTCCTACGACACCGAAGCGTCTATCGCTAAGGCAAAACGCATCATTAAGCTCTATAACGACGCGGGCATCAGCAACGATCGCATTCTGATTAAGCTGGCTTCCACCTGGCAGGGCATCCGTGCCGCTGAGCAGTTGGAAAAAGAGGGCATCAACTGTAACCTGACGTTGCTGTTCTCCTTCGCTCAGGCGCGCGCCTGTGCTGAAGCGGGTGTTTACCTGATCTCCCCGTTTGTGGGTCGTATTCTGGACTGGTACAAAGCCAATACCGATAAGAAAGAGTATGCTCCGGCAGAAGATCCGGGCGTGGTTTCCGTAACGGAAATCTACGAATACTACAAACAGCACGGCTACGAGACGGTGGTAATGGGCGCAAGCTTCCGCAATATCGGCGAAATCCTTGAGTTGGCAGGTTGCGATCGCCTGACGATCGCTCCTGCGCTGCTGAAAGAACTGGCTGAAAGCGAAGGCACTGTCGAACGTAAACTGTCCTTCTCTGGCGAAGTGAAAGCGCGCCCGGAACGTATTACCGAGTCTGAGTTCCTGTGGCAGCACAACCAGGATCCAATGGCGGTGGACAAACTGGCGGACGGTATCCGTAAGTTTGCCGTTGACCAGGAAAAACTGGAAAAAATGATCGGCGATCTGCTGTAATCATTCCGCGTGACCGGATCCCCGGTCACGCGACCTCTCTCGTCCTCTGTCTGAAAATCCCCTCTGCGTGTATCATTCCCTAAATGCATCAGTTGAATGGAATGAATATGAATACCTTACGCATCGGCTTAGTGTCGATTTCTGACCGCGCGTCCAGCGGTGTTTATCAGGATAAAGGCATCCCGGCTCTGGAAGAATGGCTGGGCAAAGCGCTGACAACGCCGTTTGACGTGCAGACGCGTTTAATTCCCGATGAGCAGGCCATTATTGAGCAGACGCTGTGCGAACTGGTCGACGAAATGAGTTGCCACCTGGTGCTGACTACCGGCGGTACCGGTCCGGCGCGTCGCGACGTCACGCCGGACGCGACGCTGGCCATTGCCGACCGCGAGATCCCCGGTTTCGGTGAACAAATGCGGCAGATTAGCCTCCACTTTGTACCGACAGCGATTCTCTCGCGCCAGGTTGGGGTAATCCGCAAACAGGCGCTGATCCTCAATTTGCCGGGCCAGCCGAAATCGATTCAAGAGACGCTGGAAGGGGTCAAAGCAGCGGATGGCAGCGTGGTGGTCGCGGGTATTTTTGCTAGTGTACCGTATTGTATACAGTTGCTTGACGGGCCTTACGTCGAAACAGCAGCGGAAGTTGTAGCAGCATTTCGTCCGAAAAGCGCGCGGCGCGAAACAAATAGCTAAATTATATGTTTTTGTGACATAAGCATCGGCAAATCTGGTGTGTTGATTTATTTACGTTAAAGTAAGGTTTACTTTACAAGGGCGATGCGCGATCGCCCAATCACGCCTTAATGATGGTTTGCTATGTCACAACATGCCCGATCTTTGAATCGTCAGGACTATAAAACGCTGACGCTGGCCGCTCTGGGCGGCGCGCTGGAGTTTTACGACTTCATTATCTTCGTCTTTTTTGCCGCCGTTGTTGGTGAGCTGTTTTTCCCGGCAGACATTCCGGAATGGCTTCGTCAGGTGCAGACCTTTGGTATTTTTGCCGCAGGCTATCTGGCGCGTCCGTTAGGCGGCATCATCATGGCGCATTTCGGCGATCTGGTCGGGCGCAAGAAAATGTTCACTCTGAGCATCCTGCTGATGGCGGTGCCCACGCTGGCGATAGGTCTGTTACCGACTTATGCCGCGATAGGCATTGCCGCGCCGCTGTTATTGTTGCTGATGCGCATCCTGCAAGGGGCGGCGATTGGCGGGGAAGTGCCGGGCGCGTGGGTGTTTGTCGCCGAACATGTGCCGGAACATCGTATCGGCATTGCCTGCGGCACGCTAACGGCGGGGCTGACGGTGGGTATCCTGCTCGGCTCAGTGGTGGCAACACAGGTCAATACCCATTTTTCTTCCCAGGCGGTCCACGACTATGGCTGGCGCATTCCTTTCCTGCTCGGCGGTGTGTTTGGCCTGGTGGCGATGTACCTGCGCCGCTGGTTACAGGAAACGCCTGTCTTTCTGGAAATGCAACAGCGTAAAGCGTTGGCGCAGGAGTTACCGGTGAAGTCGGTGGTGGTCAGGCATCAGAAAGCCGTCATCATCTCAATGCTGCTGACCTGGCTGCTCTCTGCGGGTATTGTGGTGGTCATACTGATGTCGCCGGTCTGGCTGCAAAAACAGTATGGACTGGCTCCTGCCCTGACGCTCCAGGCCAACAGCGTGGCGACCATCATGCTCTGCGTCGGCTGCCTGCTCTCCGGCTACCTTGTCGATCGCGTCGGCGCCAGCAAAACCTTTATTGTCGGCAGTGTTCTGCTGGCCTGTTCCAGTGGGCTCTTCTATCACCTGGCGGGTGAACACCCGGCGCGATTATTTCTTTTATACGGGCTGGTGGGATTGTGCGTAGGCGTGGTCGGCGCTGTGCCATACGTAATGGTACGCGCGTTCCCTGCGGAGGTTCGCTTTACCGGCATTTCGTTTTCGTACAATGTTTCCTACGCCATTTTCGGCGGCCTGACGCCCATTGCGGTGACGTTGCTAATGAACGTATCGCCAATGGCCCCGGCATGGTATGTGCTGGCGCTGTCGCTGGTAGGGCTAGGACTGGGAATTTGGTTGCGGCAGGATAGGTGTTATCACAACACGGACATACAGGCAGAGCTACAACGGCAGTGAGAGTATCCCCCCAGGCGGGGGGATAAATGATTAATGCGCGTCGCCGATTGGCAAAATGGTGCGGCCAAACTGCTCGTTCAGCACTTCACCCATCGCCAGGTAAATCGCGCTGGCGCCGCATACCAGACCGACCCAACCTGCGATGTGGATCACCGCTTCGCTGCCGCCGATGTTGCCGACAGCCAGCAGGGCGAACAGAACGGTCAGGCTCAGGAAGACGAACTGCAGCGCGCGTGCGCCTTTCAGCGTACCGAAGAACATAAACAGTGTGAAGACGCCCCACAGACCGAGGAATACCCCGAGGAACTGCGCATTCGGCGCGTCGGTCAGACCCATTTTCGGCATCAGCAGAATGGCGACCAGCGTCAGCCAGAAGGCGCCGTAAGAGGTGAAGGCGGTTAAGCCGAAAGTGTTGCCTTTTTTGTATTCCAGCAGACCGGCAAAGATTTGCGCGATGCCGCCGTAGAAAATTCCCATCGCGAGAATAATACCGTCAAGGGCGAAGAAACCCGCGTTATGCAGGTTAAGCAGAATGGTGGTCATGCCGAAGCCCATCAGGCCCAGCGGTGCCGGGTTAGCCAACTTAGTGTTGCCCATAAATCCTCAAAAATCATCATTGATTGAATGGTGAAATAGTTTCCCCGAAAAACGGTTCCGCGTTCGGGGCGCGGCATAATAATCAGGGGCGAGGTGGCTGTCTATGATCTCATCAGGGGAAACGGCGTTATTTTTGACGTGATTGACATCACAACGCCGTCGGAGGCTTTTTTCTCATCAAAAGCAAAAATTTTTTTCATTCCCCCCTTGATGAAGTGGGTTACGACCCCACTTAGTAGTCAACCGCAATGGCGAGTCTGAAAAAAAACGATTCAGGGGTAGTTGAAACCGCACGTTTCGCCCTTATTACAGACTCACAACCACATGTTGACCGAATTTTTAGTGGAGACGTTTAGATGGGTAAAATTATTGGTATCGACCTGGGTACTACCAACTCTTGTGTAGCGATTATGGACGGCACTCAGGCACGCGTGCTGGAGAATGCTGAGGGCGATCGCACCACGCCTTCTATCATTGCATATACCCAGGATGGTGAAACTCTGGTTGGTCAGCCGGCTAAACGTCAGGCAGTGACAAACCCGCAAAACACCCTGTTTGCGATCAAACGCCTGATTGGCCGCCGCTTCCAGGACGAAGAAGTCCAGCGCGATGTTTCTATCATGCCGTACAAAATCATCGGCGCCGATAACGGCGACGCGTGGCTTGATGTGAAAGGCCAGAAAATGGCGCCGCCGCAGATCTCTGCCGAAGTGCTGAAAAAAATGAAGAAAACGGCGGAAGATTACCTGGGTGAGCCGGTAACGGAAGCGGTTATTACCGTACCTGCATACTTTAACGATGCTCAGCGTCAGGCAACCAAAGATGCTGGCCGTATCGCAGGTCTGGAAGTCAAACGTATCATCAACGAACCGACCGCAGCGGCACTGGCTTACGGTCTGGATAAAGAAGTTGGCAACCGTACTATCGCGGTCTACGACCTCGGTGGCGGTACCTTCGATATCTCTATTATCGAAATCGACGAAGTTGACGGCGAAAAAACCTTCGAAGTTCTGGCAACCAATGGTGATACCCACCTGGGTGGTGAAGACTTCGACAGCCGTATGATCAACTATCTGGTTGAAGAATTTAAGAAAGATCAGGGCATTGACCTGCGTAATGACCCGCTGGCCATGCAGCGCCTGAAAGAAGCGGCGGAAAAAGCGAAAATCGAACTTTCTTCCGCACAGCAGACCGATGTGAACCTGCCGTATATCACCGCAGATGCCACCGGTCCGAAACACATGAACATCAAAGTGACGCGCGCGAAACTGGAAAGCCTGGTCGAAGATCTGGTGAACCGTTCTATCGAGCCGCTGAAAGTTGCGCTGCAGGACGCTGGCCTGTCCGTGTCTGATATCAACGACGTTATTCTCGTTGGTGGTCAGACCCGTATGCCAATGGTGCAGAAGAAAGTGGCTGAGTTCTTTGGTAAAGAACCGCGTAAAGACGTTAACCCGGACGAAGCCGTGGCTATCGGTGCTGCCGTTCAGGGCGGTGTATTGACCGGGGATGTGAAAGACGTTCTGTTGCTCGACGTTACCCCGCTGTCGCTGGGTATCGAAACGATGGGCGGCGTCATGACTGCGCTGATCAGCAAAAACACCACCATCCCGACCAAGCACAGCCAGGTGTTCTCTACTGCAGAAGACAACCAGTCTGCGGTAACCATCCATGTGCTGCAGGGTGAGCGTAAACGCGCGTCTGATAACAAATCTCTGGGTCAGTTCAACCTGGATGGCATCAACCCAGCGCCGCGCGGCATGCCGCAGATCGAAGTCACCTTCGATATCGATGCTGACGGTATCCTGCACGTTTCCGCGAAAGACAAAAACAGCGGTAAAGAGCAGAAGATCACCATCAAGGCATCTTCTGGCCTGAACGAGGAAGAGATTCAGAAAATGGTTCGCGAAGCAGAAGCGAACGCAGAATCTGACCGTAAGTTCGAAGAGCTGGTTCAGACCCGCAACCAGGGCGACCATCTGCTGCACAGCACGCGTAAGCAGGTAGAAGAAGCAGGCGATCAGCTGCCGGCTGACGATAAGACGGCCATTGAGTCTGCGCTGAGCGGCCTGGAAACGGCGCTGAAAGGTGAAGACAAAGCGGCTATCGAAGCGAAGATGCAGGAACTGGCGCAGGTTTCCCAGAAACTGATGGAGATCGCCCAGCAGCAGCACGCACAGCAGCAGGCAGGCTCCGCTGACGCTTCCGCAAACAATGCGAAAGATGACGATGTTGTCGACGCTGAGTTTGAAGAAGTGAAAGACAAAAAATAATCGCCCTTTGAACGGGTAATTACTGGCACGGGCGAAGAGGTTTCCTCTCCGCCCGTGCACGCATGTTAAGGGCAGATAAAAAGAGATGGCTAAGCAAGACTATTACGAGATTTTGGGCGTTTCCAAATCAGCGGAAGAGCGTGAAATCAAAAAGGCCTACAAGCGCCTGGCCATGAAATATCACCCGGACCGTAACCAGGGTGATAAAGAGGCCGAAGCCAAGTTCAAAGAGATCAAAGAAGCCTACGAAGTGCTGACCGATGCGCAAAAACGCGCCGCTTACGATCAGTACGGGCATGCTGCGTTTGAGCAGGGTGGAATGGGCGGTGGCGGCGGCTTTGGCGGCGGCGCTGACTTCAGCGATATTTTTGGTGACGTTTTTGGCGATATCTTCGGCGGTGGCCGGGGCCGTCAACGTGCCGCGCGTGGGGCCGATTTACGTTACAACATGGATCTCACCCTCGAAGAAGCCGTACGTGGCGTGACCAAAGAGATCCGTATTCCGACGCTGGAAGAGTGTGATGTTTGTCACGGTAGCGGGGCAAAAGCGGGCACTCAGCCGCAGACATGTCCGACCTGTCACGGCTCCGGCCAGGTGCAGATGCGTCAGGGCTTTTTTGCCGTTCAGCAAACCTGTCCGCACTGTCAGGGACGGGGTACGTTGATCAAAGACCCGTGCAACAAATGTCACGGTCATGGTCGCGTTGAGAAAAGCAAAACGCTGTCGGTTAAAATCCCGGCAGGTGTGGATACCGGCGATCGCATTCGTCTTTCCGGCGAGGGCGAAGCAGGGGAGCACGGCGCTCCGGCAGGCGATCTGTATGTTCAGGTCCAGGTGAAACAGCACCCGATCTTCGAACGTGAAGGGAATAACCTGTACTGTGAAGTACCGATCAACTTCGCAATGGCGGCGCTCGGCGGCGAGATTGAAGTTCCGACGCTCGACGGACGTGTGAAGCTGAAAATCCCTGGTGAAACGCAGACCGGCAAACTGTTCCGTATGCGCGGAAAAGGCGTGAAGTCCGTTCGCGGCGGCGCGCAGGGCGATCTGTTATGTCGCGTGGTGGTGGAAACGCCGGTAGGCCTGAACGAAAAGCAAAAGCAACTGCTGAAAGATCTGCAGGAAAGCTTTGGCGGACCGACAGGGGAAAATAACAGCCCACGTTCCAAGAGTTTCTTCGACGGCGTGAAAAAGTTCTTCGACGATCTGACACGCTAAGACACATCGGTTATTTCGCTTAACAAGCCTGAGATTGAGAGATCTCGGGCTTTTTTATTTTGGTCTATACTCGTAAAAACCGATTCATTCATCATAAATAATCTAATTTTAACGATGATTCATGCGGAGTAAGATGGTCATTACGAAGTATTCACCTGAAAGCGAGAATAAAAAGTGAAACATCTGCATCGATTCTTTAGCAGCGACGCCTCCGGAGGCATCATACTGATCATCGCCGCTGCGCTGGCCATGATAATGGCGAATAGCGGCGCCACCAGTGGGTGGTACCACGCTTTTCTTGACACTCCTGTACAACTGCGCGTTGGCGCGCTTGAAATCAACAAAAACATGTTGTTATGGATTAACGATGCCCTGATGGCGGTGTTTTTTCTGTTGATTGGTCTGGAAGTCAAGCGGGAACTGATGCAAGGCTCCCTTGCCAGCTTGCGTCAGGCGGCGTTTCCCGTTATTGCCGCTATTGGCGGGATGATTGTTCCGGCTGTGCTCTATCTGGCGTTTAACTATGCCGACCCGGTAACACGTGAGGGCTGGGCGATCCCGGCGGCGACGGATATTGCTTTTGCGCTGGGCGTACTGGCGTTACTGGGCAGCCGTGTACCGCTGGCGTTGAAAATTTTCCTCATGGCGCTGGCGATTATTGATGACCTGGGCGCGATTGTGATTATCGCGCTGTTCTATACCAGCGATCTGTCGATGGTATCTCTGGGCGTGGCGGCATGCGCCATTGCGGTACTGGCGCTGCTGAATCTGTGCGGGGTAAGACGAACGGGGGTTTATATTCTGGTGGGCGTCGTGCTCTGGACAGCGGTGCTCAAGTCTGGCGTACACGCAACGTTAGCGGGAGTGATTGTCGGGTTCTTTATTCCACTCAAGGAGAAACACGGGCGTTCTCCGGCGAAGCGTCTGGAGCATGTTTTGCACCCGTGGGTGGCGTACATGATCCTGCCGCTGTTTGCTTTCGCCAACGCGGGGGTTTCCCTGCAGGGCGTGACGATCGATGGGCTCACCTCCATCCTGCCGTTGGGCATTATTGCCGGCCTGCTGATAGGTAAACCGCTGGGCATTAGTCTGTTCTGCTGGTTGGCGCTGCGTCTGAAAATGGCGCAATTACCGCAGGGGACGACCTTCCCGCAGATCATGGCGGTCGGCATTCTGTGCGGCATTGGCTTTACTATGTCGATCTTTATCGCCAGCCTGGCGTTTGGCAGCGTTGATCCGGAACTGATTAACTGGGCGAAGCTGGGGATCCTGATTGGTTCGCTGCTGTCGGCAGTAATTGGCTATAGCTGGCTACGCGCGCGTTTAAGCGCGGCGGCCTGAGCGTAAGCATTCGCAGGGGAGCGCAGTCAGCTCCCCTTTTTGTGACATTTTTCAGGGAGAGAGTATGTCCCATATCAATTACAACCATCTCTATTATTTCTGGCACGTTTATAAAGAGGGATCCGTGGTTGGCGCGGCGGAAGCGCTGTATCTGACGCCGCAAACCATTACCGGACAGATCAAAGCGCTCGAGGAGCGTTTGCAGGGCAAATTGTTCAAGCGTAAAGGGCGCGGCCTTGAACCCAGCGAGCTTGGCGAACTGGTATTTCGCTATGCCGATAAAATGTTCACGCTCAGCCAGGAGATGCTGGATATCGTTAACTACCGCAAAGAGTCGAACCTGCTGTTTGATGTGGGCGTTGCGGATGCGCTGTCAAAACGTCTGGTCAGCAGCGTACTGGACGCGGCGGTGGTGGAAGATGAACAAATTCATCTGCGCTGCTTTGAGTCCACTCATGAAATGCTGCTGGAACAATTAAGCCAGCATAAGCTGGACATGATCATTTCCGACTGCCCGATCGATTCGACACAGCAGGAGGGGCTGTTTTCGGTAAAAATTGGCGAATGCAGCGTCAGCTTCTGGTGCACGAATCCGCTGCCGGAAAAGCCATTTCCGGCCTGCCTGGAGGAGCGCCGCCTGTTAGTGCCTGGTCGGCGTTCTATGCTGGGACGCAAATTGCTGAACTGGTTTAACTCTCAGGGGCTCAACGTCGAGATTTTAGGTGAGTTCGACGACGCGGCGTTAATGAAAGCCTTTGGTGCCACGCACAACGCGATTTTCGTCGCGCCTACGCTCTATGCAAATGATTTTTATGCAGATGATTCAATCGTTGAGATAGGACGCGTGGAGAACGTGATGGAGGAGTATCACGCGATATTTGCCGAGCGCATGATTCAACACCCGGCAGTGCAGCGCATCTGTAACAGCAACTATTCGGCGTTGTTTATGCCTGTGGCGAAATAAACCTCGTTAGCCGGATAACGCGCCGCCGCCATCCGGCACAGTCAAACGCCCGATCGCAGACATAAAAAAACCCGCGTTAGCGGGTTTTTTCACAAAGCGATAACGAACGGACGATTAAGCCAGTTTGTTGATCTGTGCAGTCAGGTTAGCTTTATGACGTGCAGCTTTGTTTTTGTGGATCAGACCTTTAGCAGCCTGACGGTCCACGATTGGTTGCATTTCGTTAAATGCTTTCTGTGCAGCAGCTTTGTCGCCAGCTTCGATAGCTGCGTATACTTTCTTGATGAAAGTACGCATCATAGAGCGACGGCTTGCGTTGTGCTTACGAGCCTTTTCAGACTGAACGGCGCGCTTCTTAGCTGATTTGATATTAGCCAAGGTCCAACTCCCAAATGTGTTCTATATGGACAATTCAAAGGCCGAGGAATATGCCCTTTTAGCCTTCTTTTGTCAATGGATTTGTGCAAATAAGCGCCGTTAATCTAGCGGCACTCGTTACGTAGTGATGGCGCAGGATTCTACCAGCTTGCGGGGCGTGAATACAGCTTTTCGACGATAAAAATTGAATTGCTTTGTCAGTTTAGGCGCTGAGTTTGCCTCATGGCGATGAAATCCATCTGCTTTTCGTTTTGGCGCATCAATCGCCGGTTAACCTTGACCGCGGTACAAGGTATACTTTGGCGATTTTCACTGTTTTGAGCCAGACATGAAGCTGATACGCGGCATACATAATCTTAGTCAGGCCCCGCACGGGTGTGTGTTGACTATTGGTAATTTCGACGGCGTGCATCGTGGTCACCGCGCGCTGCTGCAAGGTTTGCAGGAAGAAGGGCGCAAACGTGGCTTACCGGTGATGGTGATGATCTTTGAGCCGCAGCCGCTTGAGCTATTCGCGACGGATAAAGCGCCCGCACGGCTGACTCGCCTGCGGGAGAAACTGCGTTACCTGGCGGAATGTGGCGTCGATTACGTGCTGTGCGTGCGTTTTGACCGACGTTTCGCCGCGCTTACCGCGCAGACGTTTATCAGCGATCTGCTGGTCAAACGCCTCGGGGTGCAATTTCTGGCTGTGGGTGATGATTTCCGCTTTGGCGCTGGCCGGGCGGGCGATTTCTTGTTATTACAGAAGGCTGGCCTGGAGTATGGCTTTGATGTCACCAGCACCCAAACCTTCTGTGAAGGCGGCGTGCGTATCAGCAGCACCGCCGTGCGTCAGGCGCTGGCGGAAGACAATCTGGCGCTGGCGGAAAGTTTACTGGGGCACCCGTTTACTCTCTCCGGACGCGTTGTCCACGGTGATGAACTGGGACGCACCATTGGTTTTCCGACGGCGAATATCCCGCTGCGCCGTCAGGTCTCCCCGGTGAAAGGGGTGTATGCGGTAGAAGTGAGGGGGCTTGGCGAAAAGCCATTGCCCGGCGTGGTGAATATCGGAACCCGGCCAACGGTGTCGGGCGTGCGCCAACAGTTAGAAGTGCATTTGCTGGATATTGCAATGGACCTCTACGGTCGCCATATAGATGTAGTGCTGCGTAAAAAAATACGCAACGAGCAGCGGTTTGCTTCGCTGGATGAACTGAAAGCGCAGATTGCGCGAGATGAATTAACGGCCCGCGAGTTTTTTGGGCGATACCCGGCTTAAATGCCTATGTATTAAATACGGAACCGAGAATCTGATGAGTGACTATAAATCAACCCTGAATTTGCCGGAAACAGGGTTCCCGATGCGCGGCGATCTCGCCAAGCGCGAACCGGGAATGCTGGCGCGTTGGACTGATGATGATCTGTACGGCATCATTCGTGCGGCCAAAAAAGGCAAAAAAACCTTCATTCTGCATGATGGCCCTCCCTATGCGAATGGCAGCATTCATATTGGTCACTCGGTTAACAAGATTCTGAAAGACATTATCGTGAAGTCCAAAGGACTCGCGGGATTCGACTCGCCTTATGTTCCGGGCTGGGACTGCCACGGTCTGCCGATCGAACTGAAAGTGGAGCAAGAATACGGTAAGCCGGGTGAGAAATTCACCGCCGCCGAATTCCGCGCCAAATGCCGTGAATATGCCGCTACGCAGGTTGACGGTCAGCGAAAAGACTTCATTCGCCTGGGCGTGCTGGGTGACTGGTCGCATCCGTATCTGACGATGGACTTCAAAACCGAAGCCAACATCATTCGCGCGCTGGGTAAAATCATCGGCAACGGCCACCTGCATAAAGGCGCCAAGCCGGTGCACTGGTGCGTAGATTGCCGTTCCGCGCTGGCGGAAGCGGAAGTCGAGTATTACGACAAAACGTCCCCTTCGATCGACGTGGCGTTTCGGGCGGTTGATCAGGATGCAGTGCAGGCGAAGTTTGGCCTGCCGGGCGTCAGCGGGCCGATCTCGTTGGTTATCTGGACCACGACGCCGTGGACGCTGCCAGCCAACCGCGCGATCTCTCTGGCGCCGGATTTCGACTATGCGTTGGTGCAGATCGACGGTCAGGCGCTGATCCTGGCGAAAGATCTGGTGGAAAGCGTAATGCAGCGCATTGGCGTGGCGGACTACCGCATCCTCGGCACCGTAAAAGGCGCGGAGCTGGAACTGCTGCGTTTCACTCACCCGTTTATGGGATTTGACGTCCCGGCTATCCTCGGCGATCACGTAACGCTGGATGCAGGTACCGGCGCCGTACATACCGCTGGTGGTCACGGTCCTGACGACTATACCATCAGCCTGAAATACGGTCTGGAAATCGCCAACCCGGTAGGGCCGGACGGCGCGTATCTGGCTGGGACTTATCCTGGGCTGGACGGCGTTAACGTTTTCAAAGCTAACGACACGATCGTTGAGCTACTGCGTGAGAAAGGCGCGCTGCTGCACGTGGCCAAAATGCAGCACAGCTATCCGTGCTGCTGGCGTCATAAGTCGCCGATCATCTTCCGCGCCACTCCGCAGTGGTTCGTCAGCATGGATCAGAAAGGTCTGCGCGCCCAGTCGCTGAAAGAGATTAAAGGCGTGCAGTGGATCCCGGACTGGGGCCAGGCGCGTATCGAATCCATGGTGGCTAACCGTCCAGACTGGTGTATCTCACGTCAGCGTACCTGGGGCGTACCCATGTCGCTGTTCGTTCACAAAGATACCGAAGAGCTGCATCCTCGCGCCGTTGAACTGATGGAAGAGGTGGCCAAACGCGTTGAAGTTGACGGCATCCAGGCGTGGTGGGATCTCGACCCGAAAGAGATCCTGGGCGACGAAGCCGACCAGTACGTGAAGGTCCCGGATACCCTGGACGTGTGGTTTGACTCCGGGTCTACTCACGCCTCTGTGGTTGACGTGCGCCCTGAGTTTGCCGGTCACGCTGCCGACATGTATCTGGAAGGGTCTGACCAACACCGCGGCTGGTTTATGTCATCCCTGATGATCTCCACCGCCATGAAGGGCAAAGCGCCTTACCGCCAGGTTCTGACCCACGGCTTCACCGTTGACGGTCAGGGACGCAAGATGTCCAAGTCCATCGGCAACACCGTGTCGCCGCAGGACGTGATGAACAAACTGGGCGCAGACATTCTGCGTCTGTGGGTGGCATCTACCGACTACACCGGCGAAATGGCGGTGTCGGACGAGATCCTGAAACGTGCCGCCGACAGCTATCGTCGTATCCGTAATACCGCGCGTTTCCTGCTGGCGAACCTGAACGGGTTCGATCCGGTGAAAGACATGGTGAAACCGGAAGAGATGGTGGTGTTGGATCGCTGGGCGGTCGGCTGTGCGAAAACCGCGCAGGACGACATCCTGAAAGCCTACGAGGACTATGACTTCCATGAAGTGGTGCAGCGTCTGATGCGTTTCTGCTCCGTTGAAATGGGCTCGTTCTATCTCGACATCATCAAAGACCGCCAGTACACCGCGAAGGCAGACAGCGTCGCGCGTCGCAGCTGCCAGAGCGCGCTGTACCATATCGCAGAAGCGCTGGTGCGCTGGATGGCGCCGATCATGTCCTTCACCGCAGACGAAATCTGGGGCTACCTGCCGGGCGAGCGTGAGAAATACGTCTTTACCGGCGAGTGGTACGACGGTCTGTTTGGCTTAGGTGAAACCGAGCCAATGAACGATGCCTTCTGGGACGAACTGCTGAAAGTGCGTGGCGAAGTGAACAAGGTGATCGAGCAGGCGCGCGCGGACAAGAAAGTGGGCGGTTCTCTGGAGGCGGCAGTGACCCTGTACGCGGAACCGGAACTGGCTGCCATGCTGACCGCGCTGGGCGACGAATTACGATTTGTCCTGTTGACCTCGGGCGCGAAAGTCGCGGACTATGCGGAGGCTTCTGCCGACGCACAGCAGAGCGAATTGCTTAAAGGACTGAAAGTCGCGTTGAGTAAAGCCGAAGGTGATAAATGCCCGCGTTGCTGGCATTACACTACAGATGTCGGCAAGGTGGCGGAACATGCAGATATCTGCGGCCGCTGTGTCAGCAATGTCGCCGGTGATGGCGAAAAACGTAAGTTCGCCTGATGAGTAAACCGATCTTTTCAACAGGGCTACGCTGGCTGTGGCTGGTGGTGGTCGTGCTGATTATCGATCTGGGCAGCAAATACCTGATCCTCCAGAACTTTGCTCTGGGGGATACGGTGGCGCTGTTCCCGTCGCTTAATCTGCATTATGCGCGTAACTATGGCGCGGCGTTCAGTTTCCTCGCTGACAGCGGTGGCTGGCAGCGCTGGTTCTTTGCCGGTATTGCGATAGGTATCTGCCTTATTTTGACGGTGATGATGTACCGTTCAAAAGCGACGCAGAAACTAAATAACATTGCCTATGCGTTAATCATTGGCGGCGCGCTGGGTAATTTGTTTGATCGCCTGTGGCACGGCTTCGTCGTCGATATGATCGATTTCTACGTCGGGGACTGGCATTTCGCCACGTTTAACCTCGCCGACAGCGCGATTTGTATCGGCGCGGCGCTGATCGTGCTGGAAGGATTTATACCTTCCAGGCAAAAAACGGCGGCATAAACGCCGTATCCGGCCTTTGGGTAGAGGCCTGTTTAAGCAGGCCCGGTGACGCTTCGCATACCGGGCCTGGCGAAAGACAATAAGTGAGCAACCTGCATGTCTAAATCAGTACAGAGTAACAGTGCGGTGCTGGTGCACTTCACTTTAAAGCTCGACGATGGCTCCACCGCTGAGTCAACCCGTAACAACGGAAAGCCAGCGCTTTTTCGCCTGGGTGACGGCTCTCTGTCTGAAGGACTGGAGCAGCATCTTCTTGGCCTGAAGGCGGGCGATAAAACCACCTTTTCTCTGGAGCCGGATGCCGCGTTTGGCGTACCGACTCCTGACCTGATCCAGTATTTCTCTCGTCGTGAATTTATGGACGCGGGCGAACCTGAGATTGGGGCCATCATGCTCTTTACCGCAATGGACGGCAGTGAAATGCCTGGCGTGATCCGCGAGATCAACGGCGACTCGATCACCGTGGATTTCAACCATCCGCTGGCCGGGCATACCGTTCATTTTGATATTGAAGTGCTGGAAGTCGAACCGGCACTGGAGGCGTAAAATGCAGATCCTGTTGGCCAACCCGCGCGGTTTTTGCGCAGGTGTAGACCGCGCTATCAGCATTGTTGAAAACGCGCTGGCAATCTACGGCGCGCCCATTTATGTTCGTCACGAAGTGGTGCATAACCGCTACGTGGTCGACAGCCTGCGTGAACGTGGGGCGATCTTTATTGAACAGATCAGCGAAGTGCCGGACGGCGCGATTCTGATTTTTTCTGCCCACGGGGTTTCTCAGGCGGTACGCAACGAAGCCAAAAGCCGCGATCTGACCGTTTTTGACGCCACCTGTCCGCTGGTTACTAAGGTTCATATGGAAGTGGCGCGCGCCAGCCGCCGCGGTGAAGAGTCGATCCTGATTGGTCACGCGGGGCACCCGGAAGTGGAAGGGACGATGGGGCAGTACAGCAACCCGGAAGGGGGCATGTACCTGGTCGAGTCGCCGGATGATGTCTGGACGCTTGACGTTAAAAACGAAGGCAAACTCTCCTTCATGACTCAGACCACGCTGTCCGTCGACGATACCTCGGACGTGATAGACGCGCTGCGCCAGCGTTTCCCGAAAATCGTCGGTCCTCGCAAGGACGACATTTGTTACGCCACCACCAACCGTCAGGAAGCGGTGCGCGCCCTGGCGGAGCAGGCGGATGTGGTGCTGGTGGTCGGGTCGAAAAACTCCTCTAACTCCAACCGACTGGCTGAACTGGCGCAGCGGATGGGAAAAATGGCGTTTTTGATCGACGATGCCGCCGACATCCAGGAAGCCTGGGTGAAAGACGCGGAATGCGTGGGTGTCACTGCTGGCGCATCGGCGCCGGATATACTGGTGCAAAACGTCATCGCCCGCCTGCAGGAGCTTGGCGGCGGGGAGGCAGTCCCGCTTGAAGGCCGCGAAGAGAATATTGTCTTCGAGGTGCCGAAAGAGTTGCGCATCGACGCGCAGGAAATCAAATAACCTCTCTCGTGCTGACAGACGTGATAATGCCGGGTTTGTTACCCGGCATTTTTTCGCCGCATACTGGCAAGTTAATCGATTAATCTGCTACTCTGACGATGTTGTTCTCCTCGGGCCGGAGACACATATGAACCTTTCTTTTAGCCAGCCGCCGCGGCTGGAATGGACTACCGGCGATTTATCCGGTGGTCCGCTATTGCGTAAGTCAACGTGCATTCAGGATCTCACTGGGATATTCAGCGATGAGCGTGCCCGCCAGTCACTGGCCGGGGAACACATTGTGTATGAGGTTGAGATGCTGAACACGTCTCCCGCCGAAGGCGAGCTTTATACCGGGATAACCCACCTTTATCCCGGTCGTGTCGGTCACGAATATTTTATGACCCGCGGTCATTTTCATGCCCATCGCGAACAAGGTGAGGTCTATTTTGGGCTACACGGCGTCGGGTTGTTGCTGCTGCAAAATGAACAGGGCGAAGTACGTCTGGAAAAGGTCTTTACCGGCTCGGTCCATATCATCGCAGGTTATACCGCTCACCGGTTGATCAACACCGGAGACGAGGTACTCTCAGCGCTGGCCGTATGGCCGACGCTGGCGGGGCATGATTATCAGGCGCTGGCAAAAGGCTTCAATGTCCGGGTGTTTGAAGAGAATCAGCAACCGCTGGCGAGGACGGTGCAGAATGGCTGAACCTTCATCACGTTTTGGGCTGGATATGGCGGTGCATCATCACCCGCTGGGGTTTAGCTATGGCGAGGAAGTAACCGGACCCATGCCGGAAATTCGTCGGCTCGAACATATTCGAGCCTCTCTGCGCGACCCGCACTGTTGCGGGCCGGAGGATGTTTACGCTATCGCAATGGATGTCGCGCGGATGCAGGATCGTGACGAGCTGAAAAAACGGATGCTGCTGTTTGGCGTGGTGACCTACGCGGCAGGACGATTGGGTGAGGAGCCGATTCGAAGTCAGGGGCATGTTCATCGGATCAGCCAGCACAGCGGCTGGTCGCCGCCGGAGCTCTATGAGATCTGGCAGGGAAAAGCGATCGTTTATATGCAAGAGTATGTCGATGACGATCCAGGCCGCTGCTTCGCGGTGCTCGCCGGACCGGGCGAGAAAGTACTGGTGCCGCCAGGCTGGGGTCATGCCACGATCTCCGCCGATCCTGATTCGCCACTCACTTTTGGCGCCTGGTGTGACCGTGAATATGGCTTTGAATATGAGGCAGTCAGGGCACATAAAGGGTTGGCATGGTACCCGCTGCTACAGGGAAAAAACGTCGTCTGGCAGCATAATCCGCACTACATCGCTGGCCGGTTACAGGTCGTGACGCCCCGGCACTATACGGAGTTTGGGCTTAGCTCCGCGCCAATCTATCAGCAGTTTATTGACGAACCGGCGCGCTTCCAGTTTATTTCCCGTCCGGATAAAGTCGCCGAGCTTTGGACGCAGTTTCATCCATAAAAAACCGGGGCATCGCCCCGGCCATTCGTTTTGCGTTGACGCTCTTTATGCCATCACGCGGATTTAACCCGCAAACAGGCCCGTTGCGACTCCCAGCGCCGCCAGCACCAGAAGCAGTATCATCGCTTTTACCGGCGAGACGCCGCGCTTCGCCATCAAATACCAGGTGCCAAGCACCACGACCAGCGGCAGGAGCTGAGGGAAGATGCCATCCAGCATCTGTTGAACATGAATATTTACGCCATCCTGCGTGATAAATTCCAGCCCGGTGCCTAACTTCACGTAGCTTGCCGCAACGCCGCCCATGACAAACACGCCCAGTAACGACAACGCTTCGCGCAGGCGGGTAGATTTACTGCTCACCAGCATCTCAACCGAACCAGAACCCATTTTGTAACCTTTCAAAAACAGGAACCAGGAGCCGGGAATGATGATCGCCAGCCAGGCGACGGTATAAAAAAGCGGCCCCAGTATATTTCCCCCTGCGGCGAGCGCCATGCCGATACTCAACAGAATGGGGATCAACATCCCTGGGATCATGGAATCGCCAATACCGGCAATTGGGCCCATCAGGCCGACTTTTAGGGTGTTAATGGTCTCGCCGTCAATGGGTTCGCCGTTGGCTTTTTTCTCTTCCAGCCCCAGCGCCATGCCGTTTACGATAGCGCCAATCTGCGGTTCGGTGTTGTAGAACGAGGCGTGGCGTCGCAGCATTTCGGTACGCTGCGCGGCATCCGGATAGAGCTTTTTCGCGACCGGCAGCATGCTCAGACAAAAGCCAAACGACTCCAGACGTTCAAAGCTCATTGAGGAGAGGTTATGCATCATCCATGCTCGCCAGCAGCGCCGGAGATCTTTGCGGGTCAGGGAACGTTCTTCCATCAGAATTCATCCTCATCATCTGTCGCGGCGGACGCCGCATTAGCCGCCTGCGGCGCTTCCGGCTTGTAGTTATAGTGAATCAACGCCAGCAGCGAACCGACGATCACCAGCGCGACCATGTTCAGTTTTAAGAAAACGATGCAGACAAAACCCACGAGGAAATAGATCAACATGGTGTAGTTTTTAATGATCTGCTTGAGGAGGATGGCGATCCCCACGGCGGGCAGAATGCCGCCCAGTACGTTCATCGTTGACAGCACGACGCCTGGTAAGCTGTCCATAAAGCCGCTGATATACTGTGCGCCGAAGTAAACGGCAATAAAGGTCGGAACGAAACGTAAAATAAAATTTGTCACCTGTGGCCAAATGGCGCTGTTAAGGTAGATGCCGCGCTCGTCGCCGCGCTCCAGCGCCACGTCGGCCCGATGGTTCCAGAAAGAGTTAAGCACCATCATCGCATTAAACAGGATGGTTCCGGCGATACCGATCGTTGCCGCCAGCGCGACCGCCACTTCAGGGCCTTTTCCGGACAGGATCCCAAGGGCAATCGCCGGGTAAGCCACAAAGTTAAGATCGGCGGGCATGGAGCCGCCGGGCGTCACCATGGCGATGTACACGGCCTGAACCGCAACGCCAATGATGATGCCGGTTTTCATATCGCCGAGGATGATCCCCACCAGCATACCGGAAATCAGCGGTCGGGTGATCAGATACCAGCCGCCCGTCAGCCCAAGAAGCCAGGGGCTACTGAGGGCGCCGAGATAGCACAGAATACCGATTAACGTCGCTTCGAAAATCATCGTCCCCTCCTTATTTCAGCTTCTGGCGTGCGTCCTGCCAGCTGTAGAAACCAGCATCCGGCACCAGGCGGAACTCCACCTGATGTCCGCGCTGCGTCAGCCAGTCAAACGCGGCGATTTCGTCTGGATTGACCGACTGGTTAGGGCCGATGGTGGTGGTGCCGGCGCGGGCGCTCATCGGGCCGACGTTGATTTTGCCATTGCTGTTCTGCAGGCTGATGCCTGCCTCTTCGAGGCGCTTTAACGTGACGGGCGATTTGCCAATCACGAAATAACGCTTCTCACTGGCGATAACCTTTGGCAACTTCTCAATCGCGGTCGCCGTATCAAATAACCAGACTTTAGTGTCCTGAACCGCGCCTTTCATGACTGATGAGAGCAGAGGATCGGCCGCAACGGCGTCGTCGATCGCGACAATGCCGTCACAGGGCAGCTCTCTGGCCCAACGTGTCACGAGCTGCCCATGGATAACGCGGTCATCAATACGTACAAAAGAAATACTCATGGTGGTTTCCTTTAAAAATCATCTGACTGAACGGTTAAAACCGGGGCGGCTTTAATCAACGTCGGTACGGTTAACGCCAGCAGCTCGGCTGCGGCGGCATGCACGTCCGTTAAGTGGCAGATCTCTTCGCTTTGCAGCAGCATGGGAAAATTAACGCCTGCGACAACGGCGACAGGCGGTAAGGTCCGGGCAGAGAATGCATGCTGGCAGGCGACATTCCAGGGCGTGCCGCTTTGCATATCGCACAGTACCAGCACGCCATCCGCGTTTTGCCCGGCATCGGCCAGGGCTTTCGCAAAGCTCTCTTTAAATCCTTCAATCCCGGCCTGGTCGCTCAGCGTAACGGTGTGGACGTGCGGTAATTCGCCGTAAACCATACGGCCACTGGCGAGGAGCGCTTCTGCCAGCGGTCCGTGGGTGGCGACAAGAATGTTGATCATACGGTTATCCTCTTACCCAGGCTTTGATGGTGGCGAATGGCCGGTCGACACTGTTGCCAGACGGCGTAATCCGGTATTCGCCTACGGCCGCCGGAATGATAAATGTCTCAGCGTAGCGAACGGTAAATGGGGCGAACGCACCGCTGGGGCTGTCGACAATCGCCTCTGCCCCTTCCACCAGATTCAGAACGTTAACGCCACCCTGGGTGTGATGGATTACCGGCGCGGTAAACCAGTGGCGACGCGTTTCGATAAACTCTCGCTCATGCATGCCGGTGCGTTCTTCTCTCCAGCCTTCCCCTTGCGCAATGGGTTCAATGCGGTTAACCAGATTGTCGTAGACCCACTGCGTATCCCGCTGCCAGTCAATAACGCGCTCGCCGTGTTCAAGATGCACAGGCCGGGGCAAACCGTCTAAACCTAAGCGTCCCCAGTCCCACAGTTTGAAGGTGAAGATATACGGCGTCGCACTGATTTCCAGCACCATGGTGCCCGCGCCGGAACAGTGAACGGTGCCTGCCGGGATGAGAAAGTGATCGTGCTGGCGGGCTGGGATCTGATTTACGAAACGCGCATCGTCGAACGTTCTTTCTCCACGTTCCGCGGCGCGCAGGTCATCCAGCATCGCCTGCGGCTCAATGCCCGTTTGGGTGCCCAGATACACCACCGCGCCGGGCTGTGCGGCGAGAATGTAATAACTTTCATCCTGGGTATAGTGCATCCCGAACTGCTGCTGGATATATTCCGTCAGCGGGTGAACCTGAAAGCTGAGATTCTGCCCGTCGATGGTGTCGAGAAAATCAAAACGAATCGGAAATTCCGCGCCGAAGCGGGCATGGACCTTCTCACCGAGAAGGGGACGAGGGTAAAGCAAAACTAAATCCTGAGAGGGGATCTCGATCCGTACGGCGCCAAAACGCAGTAACAGGCTGTTTTCCTCGGGCACGCAATCAAAACACCACGCGTAATTGGGTGCCGCAGGATCGAGATCAAACTGCTGCTTCATCCACTGACCGCCCCAGACGCCGGGGTCAAAGAAAGGAACAACGCGAAACGGCTGGGTGGTGGTCTGCTGCAGGCCAGCGCGTAGCGCATCGCCGCTGACCATGGCAGGCGCGTTTTCAACGGTGGAATCAAGCAAAAAGTCGGCGCGCTTGAGCAGTGGCGTTTTGTGTCTGTCAAAGACACGCCATTCAATGAAAAAAGCGCGTTTGTAGCGACGGAGAATATCCTCGTCCGGATTTTCCGCCCCCCAGTTGCTCAGCCCGTGATGGCGCATACGCTGCTGGATTTCCCAGCGAGGGAGATCGGCATAGACGAGGATATCGCCGGGATGCGCCAGCGCTGCGCCGGGACCATATACGACGACCAGGCCCTCTGCTACCGAGGCGATGCGCTGGCGAATCTGATTGAGTTTGTCAGGATCAAAAAACTCAACAAGCTGATGGCAGGAAAGAACGCCGAACACCCGGTCGTCGGTCAGGTTGCGGGCCAGAAGATCGTGTAATGCCTCTTTACCGAGGCGGGCAGATTCGATATTCACCACCAACGCGGCATTTAAGGTGGCCAGAAGCCGTTGTTCCAGCTCATCTGAGCGCACGCCCGGATAGCAATCCACGACCAGCACGCGTTTTGTCAAACCTGAAACCCTGGTGTTGAGCACAGAAGCAATAGAATCCCAGCCTTGCCAGGCCTGGGTGTCATAACCCTGAACGACAACCTCAGGGAATTTATTATAGGTAGTCTGCATGTTGAGTCTCCGTAATCGCTGGATTAAGATTAATCGATTAACCTTAAATTCAAAGCGTGGTTAACGCGATTAACCCGCCATAATCGGAAACAAACCGGGATCATGCGGCGTCCGTGTGATGAGTATCACAGGCCAGAGGCGCCAGATTGGGGTTATTCGATTAACTGGCGTTTCACAAGGAGAAATCATGACAACAGTCACGTTAGCGCAGGTCGCGAAGCGCGCAGGGGTGTCGACGGCGACCGTTTCGATGGTACTGCGCAACCGGGGGCGTATATCGCAGGCCACGCGTGAGCGAGTGCTGAAAGCGCTGGACGAGTCTGGCTATGTTTACAATCAAACGGCCGCGAATCTACGCAACCGGAGTAGCAACCAGGTAGGGTTGTTGCTGCATGACATCACCAACCCGTTCTACGGCGAGATGACCGCCGGGCTGAGCCATGAGATGGAACGGCATGACTTGCTGCTGTTTCTGGCGAACAGTGAAGAATCCGGCGAGCGGCAGCAAAAATTTGTGGATTCCCTGATGCGAAACAACGCCTGCGGCATGGTGCTTTGCGCAGCGCGGGAAACGCCAGTCTCGTTTTTTGCCGCGCTGAAAAGACGCAATATCCCCGCCATAATGGTGGTCCGCCCGCTCAGCGATCCTGATTTTGACTTTGTGGGCACCGATAACTTCCTCGGTACTCAGATGGCGACGACGCATTTACTCAGGTTGGGGCATAAGAATATCGCTTTTATCGGCGGTAGCCCAAGCTCTGGCAGTCGGGCGCAGCGAATGGGGGGATTCACCAGTACGTTGATGGAGTGGGGGATCTCACCGAATCCAGACTGGATCGTCGCCGCCGAAGCCAGTCAGATCGACGGCGCCAGAGTGGCGGAATCATTACTTACCCGCTATCCGCAGATCACCGCCGCTGTCTGTTATCAGGATATCGTTGCGCTAGGGGTTATGCAGGCGCTGCGTAAAATGGGACGGGAACCGGGGAACGATTTTGCGCTGGTGGGATTTGACGATATCACCGAAGCGGCGCTGGTGCAGCCCGCGTTGACAACCGTTTCGGTTGCGGCAAAAGAGATTGGTCGCAAAGCGGGTGAGCTGTTGTACAGCCGCATCCAGGGGAACGATGAACCGCCGAAACGAATCATTCTGCCGCCCGCGCTGGTGATCAGAGAGTCATGCGGTTTTCGCTGAGTATCATGCCTTTTACTGATACTCCCTCCTGTTTATCATAAAATTCTAATTATCGGCGATTTCAGATGGCGGCTTTGTCTCGGGCTGGTTAATCTGAAAACGATTTACATCATTTTAACGTAAGAGAATAACTATGCATGATGCACAGGTCCGCGTCGCGATAGCGGGCGCGGGGGGCCGTATGGGTCGCCAGCTGATTCAGGCAGCCCTTGAAATGGAAGGCGTTGCGCTTGGTGCGGCGCTGGAGCGCGAAGGATCGTCATTGCTGGGCGCCGATGCCGGTGAGCTGGCGGGCGTCGGCAAAACGGGAGTGACTGTACAATGCAGCCTCGAGGCGGTAACCGACGATTTTGATGTTTTCATCGACTTTACGCGCCCGGAAGGCACGTTGAATCATCTGGCATTTTGTCGTCAACACGGCAAAGGCATGGTCATTGGCACCACCGGTTTCGATGACGCAGGCAAACAGGCGATTCGTGAGGCGGCAGCTGACATCGGCATTGTCTTCGCGGCAAATTTCAGCGTTGGGGTAAACGTCATGCTGAAGCTGCTGGAGAAGGCGGCAAAAGTCATGGGCGATTATACCGATATCGAAATTATTGAAGCGCACCATCGCCATAAGGTTGACGCGCCGTCCGGCACCGCGCTGGCGATGGGCGAGGCAATAGCGCATGCGCTGGATAAAGATCTGAAAGCGTGCGCCGTGTACAGCCGTGAAGGTTACACCGGCGAGCGTGTGCCGGGTACCATTGGCTTTGCTACCGTGCGTGCGGGCGACATTGTTGGTGAACACACTGCGATGTTTGCCGATATTGGCGAGCGTATCGAGATTACCCATAAGGCCTCCAGCCGTATGACCTTTGCCAACGGCGCGGTAAGATCGGCGCTTTGGGTCAGTACAAAGCAAAGCGGCCTTTTTGATATGCGAGATGTCCTGAATTTACACAGTTTATGATGTGTTATTACCCTTCGTGATGTGGTTATTGTAATCTTAATGTGTTGATTACATAGGGCAATATTTTATTGCCCTTTTATTTTAACGCCTTACCTTTAAAGTTTTCTTGTAATGCCTGAAATTCTACTTTTTATTATTAAATATTGTGGCTGAAATGTAAATTTTGACCAGATGGTCCACTTTTTCCAGCGCTACCGCCATTTTTTATATTCTTCTTGCTGCGCAAGCGTTTTCTCAACCAGGTTAGTTGCTCTTTTTGCCCGTTAATCCGTCCTTTTTACCTCCAGGTTGCAAAAGAATATAAAAAATACTGCCTTTAAGTTGACTTTTAGCTGCCTTATCTCCAGAATGCCGCCGTTTGCCAGAAATTCAAGGTAAGCAAATTTGCATTGATTCATCGCGTATAAATGAATTAGTATGCAAATAAAGTGAGTGAATATTCTCTGGAGGGTGTTTTGATTAAGTCAGCGCTATTGGTTCTGGAAGACGGAACCCAGTTTCACGGTCGGGCCATAGGGGCAACAGGTTCGGCGGTTGGGGAAGTCGTTTTCAATACTTCAATGACCGGTTATCAAGAAATCCTCACTGATCCTTCCTATTCCCGCCAAATCGTTACTCTTACTTATCCCCATATCGGCAATGTCGGCACCAATGCTGCTGATGAAGAATCTTCTCAGGTTCATGCGCAAGGCCTCGTCATTCGTGACCTGCCGCTGATCGCCAGCAACTTCCGCAACACCGAAGACCTCTCGTCTTACCTGAAACGCCATAACATCGTGGCGATTGCTGATATCGATACTCGTAAGCTGACGCGTCTGTTACGTGAAAAGGGCGCGCAAAACGGCTGCATCATCGCGGGCGATAATCCGGATGCGCAGCTGGCGCTGGAAAAAGCGAAAGCCTTCCCGGGCCTGAACGGGATGGATTTGGCGAAAGAAGTGACCACGGCGGAAGCGTATAGCTGGACCCAGGGAAGCTGGACGCTGGCAAATGACCTGCCGGAAGCAAAACAACAAGACGAACTGCCGTTCCACGTGGTCGCCTATGACTTTGGCGCCAAGCGCAATATCCTGCGCATGCTGGTGGACAGAGGCTGCCGCCTGACGGTGGTGCCCGCGAAAACCTCAGCGGAAGATGTTCTGAAAATGAACCCGGACGGCATCTTCCTTTCAAATGGCCCTGGCGACCCGGCGCCGTGTGACTATGCTATCGACGCAATCCAGACATTCCTCGAAACCGATGTGCCGGTATTCGGTATCTGCCTCGGTCATCAGCTCCTGGCGCTGGCGAGCGGCGCGAAGACCGTGAAGATGAAATTCGGTCACCACGGCGGCAACCACCCGGTAAAAGATATCGACAACAATACCGTAATGATTACGGCGCAGAATCACGGCTTTGCCGTCGATGAAGCCACGCTGCCGGCGAACCTGCGCGTGACCCATAAGTCCCTTTTCGACCATACCCTGCAAGGTATTCATCGCACCGATAAGCCAGCGTTTAGTTTCCAGGGGCACCCGGAAGCCAGCCCAGGTCCGCACGACGCCGCGCCGTTGTTCGACCACTTTATCGAGTTAATTGAGCAGTACCGTCAGTCCGCGAAATAATCAGGAGTTAAGAGAGCCATGCCAAAACGTACAGACATAAAAAGTATCCTGATTCTGGGCGCGGGTCCGATTGTTATCGGTCAGGCGTGCGAGTTTGACTACTCCGGCGCGCAGGCGTGTAAAGCCCTGCGTGAAGAGGGTTACCGCGTTATCCTGGTCAACTCTAACCCGGCGACCATCATGACCGACCCGGAAATGGCCGATGCGACCTACATCGAGCCGATTCACTGGGAAGTCGTGCGTAAAATCATCGAAAAAGAGCGTCCGGACGCGGTGCTGCCGACGATGGGCGGCCAGACGGCGCTGAACTGCGCGCTGGAGCTGGAGCGTCAGGGCGTGCTGGAAGAGTTCGGCGTGACCATGATTGGCGCAACCGCCGACGCGATCGATAAAGCCGAAGACCGTCGCCGTTTCGACATCGCGATGAAAAAAATCGGTCTCGACACCGCGCGTTCCGGTATCGCCCATAACCTGGAAGAAGCGCTGGCGGTGGCCGCCGACGTCGGTTATCCGTGCATCATCCGTCCGTCCTTTACTATGGGCGGCACCGGCGGCGGTATCGCCTACAACCGCGAAGAGTTTGAAGAAATCTGTACGCGCGGTCTGGATCTTTCCCCTACCAACGAGCTGCTGATTGATGAATCGCTGATCGGCTGGAAAGAGTATGAGATGGAAGTGGTGCGTGATAAAAACGACAACTGCATCATCGTCTGCTCCATCGAAAACTTCGACGCGATGGGTATCCACACCGGCGACTCGATCACCGTTGCGCCTGCCCAGACGCTGACCGACAAAGAATACCAAATCATGCGTAACGCCTCGATGGCTGTGCTGCGTGAAATCGGCGTTGAAACCGGCGGTTCTAACGTTCAGTTCGCGGTGAACCCGAAGAATGGTCGCCTGATTGTCATTGAGATGAACCCGCGCGTGTCGCGTTCGTCGGCGCTGGCCTCTAAAGCCACCGGCTTCCCGATTGCGAAAGTGGCGGCGAAACTGGCGGTGGGCTACACCCTTGACGAACTGATGAACGACATCACCGGTGGGCGTACCCCGGCCTCGTTCGAGCCGTCTATCGACTACGTGGTGACTAAAATCCCACGCTTTAACTTTGAAAAATTTGCTGGCAGCAATGACCGCCTGACTACCCAGATGAAGTCGGTGGGCGAAGTGATGGCGATTGGCCGCACCCAGCAGGAATCGATGCAGAAAGCGCTGCGCGGGCTGGAAGTGGGCGCGACCGGCTTCGACCCGAAAGTCAGTCTCGACGATCCGGAAGCGCTGACCAAAATTCGCCGCGAGCTGAAAGACGCTGGCGCGGATCGTATTTGGTATATCGCTGACGCGTTCCGTGCGGGACTTTCCGTAGACGGCGTCTTCAACCTGACCAACATCGACCGCTGGTTCCTGGTGCAAATTGAAGAGCTGGTCCGTCTGGAAGAAAAAGTCGCGGAGCTGGGCATCAATGGCCTGACCGCCGACTTCCTGCGCCAGCTTAAGCGCAAAGGCTTCGCTGATGCGCGGCTGGCGAAACTGGCGGGCGTACGCGAAGCGGAAATCCGCAAGCTGCGCGACCAGTACGACCTGCACCCGGTCTACAAGCGCGTGGATACCTGCGCGGCGGAATTCGCCACCGACACCGCCTACATGTACTCGACCTATGAAGACGAATGTGAAGCGAACCCGTCCGTCGACCGCGACAAGATTATGGTGCTGGGCGGCGGTCCAAACCGTATCGGCCAGGGCATTGAGTTCGACTACTGTTGCGTACACGCCTCGCTGGCGCTGCGCGAAGACGGTTACGAGACCATCATGGTCAACTGTAACCCGGAAACGGTCTCCACCGACTACGACACCTCCGACCGCCTGTACTTTGAGCCGGTTACCCTGGAAGACGTGCTGGAAATCGTGCGTATCGAAAAACCGAAAGGGGTTATCGTCCAGTACGGCGGCCAGACTCCGCTGAAGCTGGCGCGCGCGCTGGAAGCCGCGGGCGTACCGGTTATCGGCACCAGCCCTGACGCCATCGACCGGGCGGAAGACCGTGAACGCTTCCAGCATGCGGTTGACCGTCTGAAGCTGAAACAGCCGGCGAACGCGACTGTCACCGCCATTGAACAAGCGGTAGAAAAAGCGAAAGAGATCGGCTATCCGCTGGTGGTGCGTCCTTCTTACGTACTTGGCGGACGGGCGATGGAAATCGTCTATGACGAAGCGGATCTGCGTCGTTACTTCCAGACCGCGGTCAGCGTCTCCAACGACGCGCCGGTGCTGCTTGACCGCTTCCTCGACGATGCGGTTGAAGTGGATGTGGATGCGATTTGCGATGGTGAAAGGGTGCTGATTGGCGGCATCATGGAGCACATCGAGCAGGCAGGCGTTCACTCCGGCGATTCCGCCTGTTCGCTGCCAGCCTACACCCTGAGCCAGGAAATTCAGGACGTGATGCGCCAGCAGGTGCAGAAGCTGGCCTTCGAATTGCAAGTTCGCGGTCTGATGAACGTCCAGTTTGCGGTCAAGGACAACGAAGTCTATCTGATTGAAGTGAACCCGCGTGCCGCGCGTACCGTACCGTTCGTCTCCAAAGCCACCGGCGTACCGCTGGCGAAAGTGGCGGCGCGCGTAATGGTGGGCAAATCGCTGGCCGAGCAGGGGGTGACAGAAGAGATTATTCCGCCTTACTACTCGGTGAAAGAGGTGGTGCTGCCGTTCAACAAATTCCCTGGCGTTGACCCGCTGTTAGGGCCGGAAATGCGCTCTACCGGGGAAGTGATGGGGGTGGGACGCACCTTTGCGGAAGCGTTCGCCAAGGCGCAGTTGGGCAGTAACTCCACGATGAAAAAACAAGGCCGTGCGCTGCTCTCCGTTCGCGAAGGCGATAAAGAACGCGTGGTAGACCTTGCCGCGAAGCTGCTGAAGCAGGGCTTTGAGCTGGATGCGACTCACGGTACGGCGATCGTACTGGGTGAAGCCGGTATTAACCCGCGTCTGGTAAACAAAGTGCATGAAGGCCGTCCTCACATTCAGGACCGTATCAAGAATGGCGAGTACACCTACATCATTAACACCACCGCCGGGCGTCGCGCGATTGAAGATTCCCGCGTCATTCGCCGCAGCGCGTTGCAGTACAAGGTGCATTACGACACCACCCTGAACGGCGGTTTCGCCACCGCGATGGCGCTTAATGCTGACGCCACGGAGAAAGTGATCTCCGTACAGGAAATGCACGCGCAAATTAAAAAATAACCGACCCTGATGTTCCACGGTCTTAAAAACGGTTCCGGAAACGGAGCCGTTTTTTTATGCAATCAGTCGTTTCCTGGCGAAATATACTGCAATAGCAGAAATGTGAATGTAACAAGCAAGATTTGGATCACACTCATGACCCGGCAAGTTGCATACTATCCCTTATATCCACAATTTTAATAGGGTCTTGTCGGGAATATGATGGACAGGACACAACACGATTTTTAATTTGTGAAATGGTGTGCTTATGTGTGAAAAGTATGTTGAAAAACCACTTTATTTGATGATTGCCGACTGGGTTATGGCGGAAAAGCGTTGGGTCAGCGCAAAAGAGATTGCAAAGCAGTTTAATATGGATCATTGCAAAGCAATTAATACCGTCTCTTATATTCTCGCGGAAGTGGGGGAAATTCATTGTGAGACTAAGACCATCCCTAACCAACTGGAAGGACGGGGCTGTCAGTGCCAGCGTCTGGTGCGGGTAACCCATATCGCGCCGCAGCTTTACGCGCGTTTGGGACAGCGCGCGCAGGAAAAGGTGGCCAGCAGAGCGCCCCGGATCCCGGCGGTTCCACCGTCAGAACTGAACCGTGAGCAGAAATGGCAGATGATGCTGTCAAAGAGTTTGCGGCGGTAAGGCGGAGATCCGCCGTATCGAATGGCGGTATAATCGACGTATCCGGCCTGGGGATGGCGAACATCACAGGCCGGATAAATGCTGTGTCATCAGGCGTTAACGGCCTTTCCATACCGGGGCGCGTTTTTCCGCAAATGCCTGCGGCCCTTCAAGGGCATCCTCTGAATGCAGGACCGACGGATAGTGCTTCAGCACGCCGCTGCGGATAAAACGATACCCTTCCTCGACCGGCATTTCACTGGTGGTACGAGAGATCTCCTTCAGCGCGGCAATGGCCAGCGGCGCGCTGTTGACCAGTTCTTGCGCCAGTTCGCGCGCGCTGTCCATCAGCTCCTGCTGGCTGACCACGCGGTTGACGATCCCCCAGCGCAGCGCTTCCGCGGCATCCATTCGTCTGCCGGTCATTACCATTTCATTCACGATGGCCGGGGGTAACCGTTTTGGCAGACGCAACACGCCGCCGCTGTCTGGCACAATGCCCAGTTTCGCTTCCGGCAGCGCAAAGCTGGCGTTTTCGGCGCAGACGATAAAATCCGCCGCCAGCGCCAGTTCGAAACCGCCGCCAAAGGCATAGCCGTTCACGGCGGCAATCACCGGTTTATCGAGATCAAAGCATTCCGTTAGTCCGGCAAAACCGCCGGGGCCAAAGTCGGCGTCCGGCGCTTCACCTTCTGCGGCGGCTTTTAAGTCCCAGCCTGCGGAAAAGAATTTCTCCCCCGCGCCGGTGACGATCGCGACGCGCAGTTCGGGATCGTCACGAAATTGCAGAAAAGCTTCCCCCATCTGAAAGCTGGTTTTGGCATCGATCGCATTGGCTTTAGGTCGATCCAGAATGATTTCCAGAACAGGTCCGTTACGGGTCAAACGTAAAGATTCACTCATGGTTCATCTCCAGAAAATAAAGTAACTGGCGGGCATTTCCCGCCAGCAGGGTTATTTCAGATTCTTTTTGATTATTTTTCCTGAACAGTTACGGGGCAGGTCAGTTCTTATTTCCATAAACGAGGGCACTTTGAATTTCGCCATATTTTGTTCGCAGAAATGGAAGAATTCTTCTTCCGTCAGCGTTTCGCCTTCATTAAGTACGACGAAGGCTTTAATGGCTTCGTCGCGAATCGCATCCTGAATACCAATCACCACGATGTCCTGAATTTTAGGATGTGCGGAAATGATATTTTCCAGCTCAACGCAGGAGACGTTTTCACCGCCGCGTTTAATCATGTTGCAGCGCCGGTCGACAAAATAGAAAAAGCCGTCTTCGTCGCAATATCCGGAATCGCCGGTGTGTAACCAGCCGGTGGAGTCGAACGCTTTCGCCGTGGCGTCGGGCCTGGCGTAATAGGCTTTAAAGAGTGTTTTGCCCGGTACCCCCTTGATGCAGATTTCGCCAATCTCGCCAGCGGGCAGCGCACGGTTCTGCTCGTCGCGAATTTCCGCTTCGTAGCAAAATCCCGGACGGCCTATCGACGGCCAGCGTCGCTTATCGCCGGGTCGGTCGCCAATGATGCCGACGATGGTTTCCGTCATGCCATAGGAGGTCAGCAGGCGCACGCCGAAACGGGTGACAAAGGCGTCTTTCTCCTGTTCCGAAAGGTTGAGATAGAACATGACTTCCCGCAGACAATGCTGGTTGTCCTGCGGTGTGACGGGTTGCGCCATGAGCGTGCGGATCATCATTGGGATGCATTCTGTGACGGTCGCGCGGTATTTTCGGATCTGCTGCCAGAAGGCGCGGACGCTGTATTTTTCAACCAGCACAAACGTCGCGCCTGCCGAGAATGCTGCCATGGCGGCGGTGCATTGACAGTCGATATGAAACGCAGGCATCACCGTCAGGTAAATATCGTCTTCACGCAGGGCGCACTGCCAGGAGGAATAGTATCCGGCAAAGCGCAGGTTGTAATGGGTGATCACCACCCCCTTTGGTCGTGACGTGGTGCCGGAGGTAAATAAGATCTCTGCAGTGTCGTCGGTAGACAGCGGTACCGTTTCCTGCAAGGCGCCCGGCTGGCGATCTTTTTGCAGAGAAAAGTGACTCACGCCGGGTTCAGTCCCGACGTTTTCGCCAACCACCCAGATAAGGGTTAACTGCGTTTCGCCTTCACGCTGGATCTCGCGGTACATCGGCAAAAACGCGGGGCTGGTGACGATCTGCCTGGCCTGGCTGTTTTGCAGGATCCACGCGCTTTCCTCACGCAGCAGGCGGGCGTTGATCGGCACCATGATGGCGCCGATTTTTGCCAGTCCAAACCAGCAAAAGATAAATTCCGGGCAGTAATCCAGATGCAGGGCAACCTTATCCCCTTTGCGAATGCCTGAGGCGTGGAACAGATTCGCTGTGCGATTGATCTCCTCATTGAGCGACGCGTAGCTGTACTGTCGTATCTCCCCGTCGCTGGATTCACAAATCAGCGCCGTTTTACTGCCATGCCGTTCGGCCAAATCGTCCCACATCTGGCGTAAGTGTTGTCCGCCAACGATATCCATAGCACCTCTGTCCATTTATTCAGGCGCTAACCGGCAATGCCGGTTAGCGCGTTCGGGTTAATCCTCTACTTTGGCCAGACCTTTACTGACCAGTGACTGAATTTCAGCGTCGCTGTAGCCGATGTTATGCAGAATGGCGGCGGTATCCATGCCGTGTGACGGCATGCCGCGCCAGATTTTTCCAGGGTTATTTTTGAATTTCGGCATCACGTTTGGCCCTTTGCAACTGCGGCCATCCAGCGTTTGCCATTGGGTAATGGATTCCCGGGCAATGTACTGCGGGTTACCTTCCAGTTCCGGAATCGTCAGCACTTTGGCGCAGGCGATATTCAGCTCGGCGAAGCGTGCCTGAGCCTCGGCGAGGGTGCGTGTCGCCAGCCAGGCATCGAGTTTTTCCTCTACCAGCGGTCCGTAAGGGCATTCGATCCGGTGAATCAACTGTGTGCCTTCCGGAACCTCCGGTGTGCCCAGAATGTGCGCCAGACCAATATCCTTAAAGCATTCGGCGATTTGCGTAATACCGACCAGCTCCATCACGATGTAGCCGTCGGCGCACTTATACAGTCCGCAGCCAGCGTAGTAGGGATCTTTACCTTTGGTCATTCGCGGGCATATCTCGCCGCCGTTGAAATAATCCATCATGAAATATTGACCCATACGCAGCATGACTTCGTACATTGCGACATCAATACTTTCGCCTTTGCCGGTTTCACGCGCTTTATGCAACGCCGCCAGCGCCGCGGTGGTGGCGGTCATGCCGGAAAAATAGTCGGCGGTGTACGGGAAGGCGGGCATCGGCTGGTCGACGTCGCCGTTCTGGATCAGGTAGCCGCTGAACGCCTGGGCAATGGTGTTATAGGCTGGCAGGTGGGTGTACTCTTCGCTGCCGTACTGACCAAAGCCGGATAAATGGGCGATAACCAGCTTCGGGTTATGTCGCCACAGGACGTCATCGGTAATACCGCGGCGGGCAAATGCCGGGCCTTTGCTGGCTTCAATAAAGATATCGGTGGTTTCCATTAATTTGAGAAACGCTTCCCGCCCCTCATCTTTGAAAATATTCAGCGACAGCGCGTGGAGATTACGGCGCGAAAGCTGCGGATAGTGGGGCTGGACGCGAATGGTATCGGCCCAGGCCACGTTTTCAATCCAGATAACCTCCGCGCCCCATTCAGCAAACAATTGTCCGGCGAACGGTCCGGCGATTTCGATGCCGGAAAAAACCACCCGCAGCCCGGCAAGCGGGCCAAAGGTGGGCATGGGGAGACGATTCATACCTATGCTCCTGGCAGTTATAGGTGTCCCGTAGGCCGGATAACAGCGTGAACGCCTTATCCGGCCAGGAAAAAACACCCGATAATGATTAACGGTATTGCTTCAGCACCGCGCGACCGAGGGTCAGGATCTGCATTTCGTCAGACCCACCGGAAACGCGGTCCACGCGCAGATCTCGCCAGAAGCGGCTAATACGATGATTACCGGCAATTCCAACGCCGCCCAGTACCTGCATTGCGCTGTCCACCACCTCGAACGCCGCGTTGGCGCAGAAGTATTTGCACATCGCCGCATCTCCCGAAGTAATCGTGCCGTTATCGGCCTTCCACGCGGCTTCCAGCAGCATGTTTTTCATCGAATTGAGCTTGATGGCCATGTGAGCAAATTTTTCCTGAATCAGCTGGAAGCGACCGATGGTTTCGCCAAACTGTACGCGCTGGTTAGCGTAGCGCGCTGCATCTTCAAAGGCGCACATCGCTGTACCGTAGTTGGTGAGCGCCACCAGGAACCGTTCATGATCGAACTCTTCTTTCACGCGGTTAAAGCCGTTGCCTTCCCGCCCGAACCTGTCTTTTTCATCCAGTTCGACGTCATCGAAGTTAATTTCGCAGCAACTGTCCATCCGCAGGCCGAGCTTATCGAGTTTATTCACCTGGATGCCGGGTTTCGTCATATCGACAAACCATTCGGTATAAACGGGTTTGTCAGGCGACGCGGCGTCCCGGGCCATCACCACGATATAGGGCGTGTAGGCGCTGCTGGTGATAAAACACTTACTGCCGTTGAGATAAACCTTACCATTTTTACGGGTATAGGTGGTTTTGAGGCTGCCCACATCCGATCCCGCTCCCGGTTCGGTGATTGCCGAGTTCCACATCTGTTTGCCTGTCCCCCGGAAGGCCATGATCTTATCGATCTGCTCCTGCGTGCCTTCGCGCAGGAAAGTGTTAAAACCGCCCGGCAACTGGTACAGCACATAGGTTGGCGCGCCGAGACGTCCCAGCTCCATCCAGACAGCGGCAACGGTGACGAACCCCGCTTCCAGCCCGCCATGTTCTTCCGGGATCAACAGGCTGTCGATACCCATCTCCGCCAGCGCTTTAACAAAGCGCTCCGGATACACGCTGTCACGGTCGCACTCGGCAAAATAGGCTTCCCAGTTCTCACTGGCCATCAGTTCGCGAATACCGGCGACAAACAGTTCCTGCTCGTCATTCAAGTTAAAATCCATCTTTCAACCTCTTGATCTGTTAGGGGTAATTGAGTTGTCTTTCCAGTGCGCTTTGGCGTCTTTAATAAAGGAGAGGGTCACCATAATGTTGACGAAGAACAGCGGGCAGCCGCCGGCAATGATGGCGGTTTGAATCGGCTTCAGGCCGCCAAGCGCCAGCAACACAATACCGATGACGCCCACCAGCACCGACCAGCCGATCCGCACCAGCAGCGGCGGCTCGTCGCCGTCGCGCACTTCGCGACAGGTCGACATCGCCAGGGTATACGAACAGGCGTTAATCAGCGTCACGGTGGCAATAAAGCAGAGGATGAAGAATCCCCACATGGTGGCGGTACTGAACGGCAGCGCGGCCCAGGTTTCGATAATGGCGCGCGCCACGCCGTGCTGCTCTATCAACTGCGGAATGTTGATGATGTTTTTATCCATCAATAACAGGGTGTTGCTGCCCAGCACGGTCCACAGGATCCAGGTGGAGGCGGTCAGCCCTAACACCATCCCAAAACACAGTTCGCGCACGGTGCGTCCACGGGAAATGCGCGCCAGGAAGATGCTCATCTGAATGGCGTAAATCACCCACCACGCCCAGTAAAAAACGGTCCAGCCCTGAGGGAAGCCACCTTTGGCGATAGGATCGGTATAGAACAACATGCGCGGCAGATACATCAGCAGCGTGCCCACCGAATCGGTGAAGTAGTTCATGATGAAGCTGGCGCCGCTGACGATAAACACCCAGCCGAGCATCAGGAAGCTCAGATAGCTGCGCACGTCGCTGGCGATACGCACCCCTTTTTGCAGGCCGCAGGCCACGCAAATCGCGTTGAGGATGATCCAGCAGGTGATAATAATGGCGTCCAGCTCCAGGGTATGCGGGATCCCGAACAGGTATTGCATACATTCCGTGACCAGCGGCGTCGCAAGGCCCAGGCTGGTGCCCATCGCGAAAATCAGCGCGACGAGATAGAAGTTATCAATGATGGTGCCGAGCAGCCCTTTGGCATGTTTTTCCCCCACCAGCGGCGCCAGCGTGGAGCTGGGACGGATCACGTCCATTTTGCGGACAAAAAAGAAGTAGGCGAAGGCGACAGAAAGGAAACTGTAGGTCGCCCACGGCAGCGGTCCCCAGTGGAACAGGCTGTATGCGAGGCCCAGTTCTTTCGCGCTGGTTGAGTGAGCGGCAAAGCCAAACGGCGGGGTCGAGATATAGTAGTAAATCTCAATCGAGCCCCAGAACAGCACAGCGGCAGAGGTACAGGAGGCGAACATCATAAAGATCCAGCTGGCAGTGCTGAACTCCGGTTTCTCATCGCCAAGTTTCTTTTTGGCGTAGGGGCCAAATACCAGCCAGAACCAGCCGATAAGCATGACGACCATATACCATTCGAAGGCCCATCCCCAGATATTGGTGACATAACTGAAGACGGCATTAATAACAATATTCGCTGCGTCTAAATCGCGAACCGTTAGCCAGCAAAGTATTCCGACAATGATTAATGGTGGAAAGAAAACCTTTGGCTCAATGCCGGACTTTCTCTTTTCATTTTTCATGCGCTAATTCCAGTTTAAAAATGAATGTATTATTCGTTCCCAATTGTTCTATTTTTATTACATAGTTGTTGATGGTCATTTAACCTCGGGGCGCGTGAGCGAATAACTCATAATGGGTATTCGCGTGGCTGTGTTCTGTTACCCTCATCACACTTTTCAGACGGGCTGTTATGGGGTGTCGATATTGATATTTTTATTTTTAATCAATAAGTTAATGGTGTGTTTGGCGCTTTTTATACCCGTCGGCGTTCAATATTGGTGATCCGTAAAACAATATTGAAAATTAGCTGTTGTATTCGCTTGTGTTCAATATTGGTGAAGCGGTTAACAATATTGAAAGTTGAAATCATCAGTGTGTGACATTTTCAATAATGGTGATTAAGGTTTTATTTCGGAATTAACGTGCGTGCTATCTGTAATTAACACCGCCGATATTCATGACTTCTGGAGATGCAATGAAGATATTGACTTGCTATAAAAGCGTACCTGACGAACAGGATATTTCGATTAATAATGCTGACGGTTCCCTGGATATCAGCAAAGCCGAAAGCAAAATCAGCCAGTACGATTTGAATGCGATTGAAGCCGCCTGCCAGCTTAAACAGCAGGTCAGCGACGCGCAGGTTATCGCCCTGAGCGTGGGCGGCAAAGCGCTAACCAATGCGAAGGGACGCAAAGACGTGCTTTCGCGCGGTCCGGATGAGCTGGTAGTGGTCATTGACGACCCGTTTGAACAGGCGCTCCCGCAACAGACGGCCAGCGCTCTGGCGGCCGCAGCGCAAAAGCGGGGGTTCGATCTGCTGATTTGCGGCGACGGATCGTCCGATCTGTACGCGCAGCAGGTTGGTCTGTTGGTCGGCGAAATCCTCAACATTCCGGCGGTTAACGGCGTCAGCAAGATCCTCTCGCTGAGCGAAAGCACGCTGACCGTTGAACGTGAGCTGGAAGACGAAATCGAAACCCTCTGCATCCCGCTACCTGCCGTGGTGGCGGTATCCACTGACATTAACTCTCCGCAAATCCCGTCTATGAAGGCCATTCTGGGCGCGGCGAAGAAACCGGTTCAGGTCTGGTCTGCGGCGGATATTGGGTTTAACGCAGGGGAAGCGCGTTCCTCACAAACAGTAGCCGCGCCGAAGCAGCGAGAACGCCTGCGCAAAGTGATTGAAGGCGATGGTGAAGAGCAGATCGCCGCATTTGCCGACAGTTTGCGCAAGATGATTAATTAAAAGGGGATGTTATGAGCAAGTTTTCCAGCGTCTGGGTTTTCAGCGATATGGCTTCACGCCTGCCGGAACTGATCGGCGGCGCGCGGATTTTAGGTGAACAAGTGAATGCGTTTGTGCAGCACGCCGACGAGGAGACAACGGCGTTGCAGTACGGTGCGGAGCGCGTGTGGCTGTTGCAGGGGAAACCGGACGACCGCATGGTGGAGGATTATGCGGACGTCATTGCGCAGACCATCCGTCAGCAGGGCGACGCCGGACTGGTTTTGCTGCCCAATACCCGTCGCGGCAAGCTACTGGCGGCTAAGCTGGGCCATCGTCTCGCCGCGGCGGTCTCAAACGACGCCAGCGACGTACTCTGCCAGGACGGTCATGCACAGGTCAAACATATGGTGTATGGCGGCCTGGCGATAGGGAACGAGACCGTGACATCGCCTTTCGCGGTGATCACGCTCAATAGCGGGACGTTTGACGCGCCGCAGCCGGACGCGTCACGCAGCGGCGAGACGCATGTTGTGGCATGGCAGGCGCCGGAGACAAGCGTAACCCGTACCGCCACCGAGGCGCGGCAGAGCCAGCGCGTCGACCTCGACAAAGCGCGACTGGTGGTCAGCGTGGGGCGCGGCATCGGCAGCCAGGAGAATATCGCGCTGGCACAAGCGCTATGTCAGGCCATCGGCGCCGAACTGGCCTGCTCTCGTCCGGTTGCGGAAAACGAGAAGTGGATGGCGCATGAGCGCTATGTCGGGATCTCAAATCTGATGCTGAAACCCGAGCTGTATCTGGCGGTGGGGATCTCCGGGCAGATCCAGCACATGGTTGGAGCGAACGGCGCGCAGACCATCTTTGCCATTAACAAAGACAAAAATGCGCCGATCTTTCAGTACGCGGACTACGGCATTGTCGGCGATGCGCTGAAGATCCTTCCTGCGCTGACCGCCGCTCTGGCGCGCTAATCCACACCAGCAGGGAGGATGTATGTCTGAAGATATCTTTGACGCCATTATCGTAGGGGCAGGGCTCGCCGGGTCCGTTGCGGCATTGGTGCTTGCCCGGGAAGGGGCGCAAGTGCTGGTTATCGAACGTGGGAATTCGGCGGGCGCGAAGAATGTCACCGGCGGGCGCATTTACGCGCACAGTCTCGAGCGCATTATCCCGGGGTTTGCGCAGCAGGCTCCCGTTGAGCGCGTCATCACTCATGAAAAACTGTCCTTTATGACCGATCGCGGTGCGATGACGGTGGACTATCTCAACGCGGAAAGCGCTTCGCCAGCAGAGGTTTCTTATTCGGTGCTGCGCAGCCGGTTTGACGGCTGGCTGATGGATCAGGCCGAAGCGGCGGGCGCACAGCTGATTGCCGGGATCCGCGTGGATAACGTGGTACAGCGCGATGGCAAAGTGGTGGGCGTTGAAGCCGACGGCGAGATCATTGAAGGAAATGTGGTGATCCTCGCCGACGGGGTGAACTCCCTGCTCGCGGAAAAGCTGGGTATGGCGAAACGGGTCGACGCTGCGCACGTCGCGGTGGGGGTAAAAGAGCTGATCGAACTGCCGAAAGCGGTTATTGAGGATCGTTTTCAGCTCCAGGGCAACGAAGGCGCGGCCTGCCTGTTCGCCGGTTCGCCTACCGATGGCCTGATGGGCGGCGGCTTCCTCTATACCAATGAAAGTACGCTTTCGCTGGGGCTGGTATGTGGCCTTCATCATTTACAGGAGGCGAAAAAATCGGTTCCGCAAATGCTGGAAGATTTTAAACAGCATCCGGCCGTCGCGCCGCTGATAGCCGGGGGCAAACTGGTTGAATATGCGGCGCATGTCGTACCGGAAGCCGGGATGAACATGCAGCCTGAACTGGTAGGCGACGGTGTGCTGATTGCCGGCGATGCCGCAGGAATGTGCCTGAACCTGGGATTCACCATTCGCGGTATGGATTTAGCCGTTGCCGCTGGCGAAGCGGCGGCAAAAGCGGTGCTCTCGGCGAGGCTGCGCAATGATTTTAGCCGTCAGGGGCTGGCAACGTATCGCCAGTACCTGGAAGACGGCCCGCTACGGGATATGCGGATGTATCAGCGTTTGCCCGCGCTGCTGGATAATCCCCGGATGTTTACCCGCTACCCGGAAATGGCGGTGGGGATCGCCCGCGACCTGTTCACCGTCGACGGCAGCGCGCCGGTGCCGCTGCGTAAGAAAATCCTGCGTCACGCGAAAAACGTAGGCTTCATCAATCTGATGAAAGATGGTCTGAAAGGAGTGACCGCATTATGACTTCTCCCGTCAATGTGGACGTCAAACTGGGCGTCAATAAATTCAATGTCGATGAGGAGCATCCGCACATCATCGTGAAAAGCGATGCGAATCAGCAGGTGCTGGATGTACTGGTCAAGGCGTGCCCTGCCGGGCTGTACAAAAAACAGGATGACGGCAGCGTGCGTTTTGACTATGCGGGATGCCTGGAATGCGGTACCTGCCGCATCCTCGGGCTGGGTACGGCGCTGGAGAAATGGGAATATCCGCGCGGCACCTTTGGTGTGGAATTTCGCTACGGCTAAACCGGGCGCCGGATGGCGATGCGAAGGGTCATCAGGCAGGATGTTTACACAGGATATGCTCATGCAACAGCCACGGAATTTTGAGGACATAAAATTTTCATCCATTCACCGCAGGATCATGCTGTGGGGAAGCGGAGGTCCCTTCCTCGACGGGTATGTGCTGGTGATAATTGGCGTTGCGCTTGAGCAACTTACGCCAGCGCTCAAACTTGACGCCGGGTGGCTGGGGCTGCTCGGCGCTGGCACCCTGGCCGGGCTGTTCGTCGGAACCTCGCTGTTTGGCTATATCTCTGATAAGGTCGGGCGCCGAAAAATGTTTCTTATCGATATCATCGCGATTGGGGTGATATCGCTGGCGACCATGTTTGTTTCCACCCCAGCGGAACTGCTGGTGATGCGGGTGTTGATCGGTGTGGTGATCGGCGCGGATTATCCGATTGCCACCTCCATGATTACCGAGTTTTCCAACACTCGTCAGCGGGCGTTCTCCATCAGTTTTATTGCCGCCATGTGGTATGTCGGCGCGACCTGTGCCGATCTGGTTGGTTACTGGCTGTATGACGTGGAGGGCGGCTGGCGCTGGATGCTGGGTAGCGCGGCCATACCCTGTATTTTGATCCTGGTCGGACGCTTCGATCTGCCTGAGTCGCCGCGCTGGTTGCTGCGCAAGGGACGAGTGAAAGAGTGTGAAGCGATGATGATTAAGCTGTTTGGCGAGCCGGTAGCGTTTGAAGAAGAACCGCCGCAGGAAACGCGCTTTTTACAGCTTTTTAATCGTCGTCACTTCCCGTTTGTGCTGTTTGTCGCGGCTATCTGGACCTGTCAGGTGATCCCGATGTTTGCCATTTACACCTTTGGCCCGCAGATTGTGGGGTTGTTGGGACTGGGGGCCGGGAAAAGCGCCGCGCTGGGCAACGTGGTCATCAGTCTGTTCTTTATGCTGGGCTGCATTCCTCCCATGTTCTGGCTCAACAGCGCGGGTCGACGACCCCTGCTGATCGGCAGTTTTGTGATGATGACGCTGGCGTTAGCGGTGTTGGGGCTGATACCGGAAATGGGGATTGGGCTGGTGGTCACGGCGTTTGCGGTTTACGCCTTTTTTTCCGGCGGGCCGGGAAACCTTCAGTGGTTGTATCCGAATGAGCTGTTTCCTACCGATATTCGCGCCTCGGCGGTCGGCGTCATCATGTCGTTGAGCCGTATTGGCACCATTCTTTCGACCTGGGCGCTGCCGATTTTCATTACGAAGTACGGCATCAGTCACGTCATGTTGATGGGCGCCGGAATTTCGCTGGTTGGGCTGTTAATCTCCATTGCCTTCGCCCCTGAAACCCGTGGCCTGACGTTGGCTGAAACCAGCACCATGACCCTCCGCAGGTCGCCGCTGCGCTAACGACGCCATTCAGAGTGTTCTGCATTTGCGTTCAGCGTCAACCCCTTAGGCTACAGTTAACGGGTAAGTAACAGAAAATGACTGAAAAGCAGGGAGAACACCATGCAAAAGCATCGACTGATCGCGTCTATTTTGGCCGCAGCAACCGTCTTCACCGTCGTGGGCTGTTCCTCAAACCAGGCGGTACGCACCACCGACGGCAGAACCATTGTCACCGACGGCAAACCGCAGGTGGATGACGACACCGGGCTGGTATCTTACAAAAACGCCGAAACCGGTCAGACGGAACAGATTAACCGTGACCAGGTGAAAAACATGAGCGAACTGGATAACTAATTCAGTTTTATCCATTAGGCTGCTCAATTATATTCACTATTAGCCTGTTCGATTAGTGACTACACTCTGTTACAAAACAGAGCACTAAAAAAACAGGCTAAACATGATCCTCATTATTTACGCGCATCCTTATCCGCAGCATTCGCATGCGAATAGACGGATGCTTGAACAGGCAAGGACCCTGGAAGGGGTTGAAGTACGTTCGCTGTATCAACTTTATCCCGACTTCAATATCGACGTCGCCGCTGAACAGGAGGCGCTTTCCCGTGCCGATCTGATTATCTGGCAGCATCCGATGCAGTGGTACAGCGTGCCGCCTTTGCTCAAACTGTGGATGGATAAGGTGCTCTCTCACGGCTGGGCCTACGGTCACGGCGGCACGGCGTTGCAGGGGAAACAGTTGATGTGGGCGGTTACGACCGGCGGGGGCGAGAATCATTTCGAGATCGGCTCGCATCCGGGATTTGCGGTGCTTTCACAACCTCTCCAGGCGACGGCGCTTTATTGTGGTCTCAACTGGCTCCCGCCGTTTGCGATGCACTGCACGTTTATCTGCGATGATGAAACCCTGCAAGCGCAGGCACGGCGTTACAAACAACGTTTGCTGGAGTGGCAGGAGGCGCACAATGGATAGCCATACGCTGATACAGGCGCTGATTTATCTCGGTTCCGCGGCACTGATTGTCCCGATTGCGGTGCGGCTCGGTCTGGGGTCGGTGCTCGGCTATCTGATTGCCGGGTGCATCATTGGTCCCTGGGGACTTCGGTTGGTCACTGACGCAGAGTCGATACTGCACTTTGCGGAAATCGGCGTGGTGCTGATGCTATTTGTCATTGGCCTTGAGCTGGATCCCCAGCGTCTCTGGAAGCTCCGGGCCTCGGTGTTTGGCGGCGGCGCGCTACAGATGGTCGTGTGCGGCGGGCTGATCGGCCTGTTCTGTATGTTCCTCGGCCTGCGTTGGCAGGTGGCGGGGCTGATCGGCCTGACCCTGGCGCTCTCCTCCACGGCGATAGCGATGCAGGCAATGAATGAGCGAAATCTTACCGTCTCGCAGATGGGGCGCAGCGCCTTTGCGGTGCTGCTGTTTCAGGATATTGCGGCTATTCCGCTGGTGGCGATGATCCCCCTGCTGGCAGCCAGCGGCGCGTCAACAACGCTGGGCGCGTTTGCGCTGTCAGCGCTGAAGGTGGTCGGCGCGCTGGCGCTGGTGATTTTGCTCGGGCGCTATGTCACGCGTCCGGCGTTGCGCTTTGTCGCGCGTTCTGGTTTGCGCGAAGTGTTCAGCGCCGTGGCGTTGTTTCTGGTGTTCGGCTTCGGTCTGTTGCTGGAAGAAGTGGGGCTGTCAATGGCGATGGGCGCGTTTCTGGCAGGTGTACTGCTGGCAAGCTCGGAGTATCGTCACGCTCTGGAAAGCGATATTGAACCGTTTAAAGGCCTGCTGCTTGGGCTGTTCTTTATCGGCGTCGGCATGTCGATAGACTTCGGCACGCTTATTGATAATCCTTTGCGCATTATCATTCTGCTGGTGGGCTTTCTGGTTATTAAGACCGGCATGTTATGGCTGATTGCCCGCCCGCTGAAGGTGCCGAATAAACAGCGTCGCTGGTTCGCGGTGCTGCTGGGACAGGGCAGCGAGTTTGCGTTTGTGGTGTTTGGCGCGGCGCAGATGGCGGGCGTGTTGGATCCGGAATGGGCGAAAGCGCTGACGCTGGCGGTGGCGCTCTCTATGGCCGCGACGCCGATCTTCCTCGTCATCCTTACCCGTCTGGAGAAAAATGCCGCCGGGGAAGAACGCGAAGCGGATGAAATTGATGAGGAACAGCCGCGGGTGATTATTGCCGGCTTTGGGCGCTTCGGGCAGATTACCGGCCGTTTGCTGCTCTCCAGCGGGGTAAAAATGGTGGTCCTCGACCATGACCCGGATCATATTGAAACGCTGCGCAAATTCGGCATGAAGGTGTTTTACGGCGACGCAACGCGAATGGATCTGCTGGAATCCGCCGGGGCGGCGAAAGCGGAAGTGCTAATCAACGCCATTGACGATCCGCAAACCAGCCTGGCGCTGACGGAAATGGTCAAAGCGCATTTCCCGAATTTGCAGATTATCGCCCGCGCGCGTGATGTCGATCACTACATTCGTCTGCGTCAGGCCGGGGTGGAGCAACCTGAGCGTGAAACCTTTGAAGGTGCGTTGAAAACCGGACGGCTGGCGCTGGAAAATCTCGGGCTGGGACGCTACGAGGCACGCGAGCGCGCCGATCTGTTCCGCCGCTACAACACCCGAATGGTTGAGGAGATGGCGAAGGGCGAAAACGATACCACTTCTCGTGCGGCAGTGTATAAACGTACCAGCGCGATGCTCAGCGAAATCATCACCGAGGACCGTGAACATTTGTCGTTGGTACAGCGTCACGGCTGGCAGGGAACGGAGGAAGGCAAGCACACCGGCGACATCGCCGATGAGCCGGACGTTAAACCGCCAACCGGGGTAAAAGTGTGATGTACCGCAAACTTTACTACTAAGTCGCTGTTTTTAAATTACTGTAATGCAGCGAGTCCACCCGCAAGACGTGGACTCGCCAGCAGAACGGAAAATTTTCGTGTTCTTCCTCTTTTCGTCAGTCGACGAAAGATTGCTCTTTACGTATAGTGGCGACAATTTTTTTGTATCCGGGAATGAATAAATGATCAGTCTGATTGCTGCGTTAGCGGTAGATCGCGTTATTGGCATGGAAAACGCCATGCCGTGGAATCTGCCTGCCGATCTCGCCTGGTTTAAACGCAATACCTTAAATAAGCCTGTAGTGATGGGACGCCATACCTGGGAATCCATCGGACGTCCGCTGCCGGGACGTAAAAATATAGTCATCAGCAGCCAGCCGGGCACAGACGACCGCGTTCAGTGGGTAAAATCCGTTGATGACGCGCTGGTTGCCTGCGGCGATGCGCCAGAGATTATGGTGATTGGCGGTGGACGCGTGTATGAGCAGTTCCTGCCGAAAGCGGACAAGCTGTACCTGACGCATATCGACGCGGAGGTGGAAGGGGACACGCACTTCCCGGATTACGATCCGGACGACTGGGAATCGGTGTTCAGCGAATTTCACGATGCCGATGCACAGAACTCTCACAGCTATTGCTTCGAGATCCTGGAACGTCGTTAATCCGCTTTATGCCGGAGGGTTGCCTGCGACCGGTCAATCTCGTGTGGGCCGGATAAGCGCAACGCCATCCGGCACGTATCGTCAGGCGTTGACCGCTTCGCCTTCGCCCATATCCATCTGACGATTCGACGGCTGGACAAAATAACGCTTGTCTTCCCAGCGCAGACAGGTCAACTCTCCGCCCCAGCAGCAGCCGGTGTCCAGCGCATAAATCCCTTCCGGCGTACCTTTGCCTTCCAGCGAGGCCCAATGCCCAAAGGCGATGCTGTATTCCTCACTTACCGGACCGGGAATGGCGAACCACGGCTTTAGCGGCGCGGGCGCGTCTTCGGGTGACTCTTTGCTGTACATGTCCAGTTGACCGTTCGGGAAGCAATACCGCATACGGGTAAAGGCGTTAGTGATAAAACGCAGACGCGCCAGTCCTGTTAGCGCTGGCGACCAGTTATTCGGCATGTCGCCGTACATCGCATCAAGGAAGAAAGGATAAGAGTCGCTCGACAGCACGGCTTCGACATCGCGCGCGCACTCTTTCGCCGTCTGCAGATCCCACTGCGGCGTAATCCCCGCATGGGCCATTACCAGCTTTTTCTCTTCGTCGATCTGTAACAGCGGCTGGCGGCGCAGCCAGTTCAGCAATTCGTCAGCGTCGGGCGCTTCCAGCAGGGGGCCTAACCGATCTTTGGGTTTGTTACGGCTTATTCCGGCAAACACCGCCAACAGATGAAGGTCGTGATTGCCCAGCACCAGGCGTACGCAGTCGCCGAGTGACTTCACATAGCGCAGCACGTCCAGCGAGCCGGGGCCGCGAGCGACTAAATCACCGGTAAGCCAGAGGGTATCGGATTCGGGGGTAAATTTTACCTGGTCTAACAATGCGATCAGTTCATCGTAGCAACCGTGAACGTCGCCAATAAGGTATGTTGCCATAGCTATTGTTTTAGTGAATGAGTGTTGGAACGGCGAGTCGGAAAACAGGAATATCGATGGTAAAGGCGACGCCGTTCTCATCAATCATCTCGTAATGACCCTGCATAGTGCCCAGCGGCGTTTCAATCACCGCACCGCTGGTGTACTGGTATTCTTCGCCAGGATCAATGTGCGGCTGAACGCCCACCACGCCTTCTCCCTGGACTTCGGTTTCACGGCCATGACCATTGGTAATTAACCAGTAGCGTCCCAATAGCTGCACTGGCGCTCGCCCCAGATTGCGGATGGTTACGGTATAGGCAAAAACGTAACGTTCATCATCAGGTGAAGATTGCGCCTCAATATAGACGCTTTGTACCTGAACACACACTCGGGGCGAATTGATCATGCTTAGCTCTCCTTCGACGGCGCGTTTACGGCCAGATAGTTCGCCATCTTGCAATACTGCGCGACAGAGATATTTTCCGCTCGCATCGCCGGATCGACGCCCAGCTCCGTCAGAACCTCGACGCTGAACAGATTGCCGAGGCTGTTGCGAATCGTTTTACGGCGCTGGTTAAACGCTTCGGTGGTGATGCGGCTTAACACGCGAATATCGTTGACCGGATACGGCATCGTCGCATGCGGCACCAGGCGCACCACGGCGGAATCGACTTTAGGCGGCGGCGTGAAGGCGGACGGCGGCACTTCAAGCACCGGGATCACGTTGCAGTAATACTGCGCCATGACGCTTAATCGACCATACGCTTTACTGTTGGGTCCTGCAACCAGACGATTGACCACTTCCTTCTGCAACATAAAGTGCATATCGGCAATGGCATCAGTATAGCTAAACAGGTGGAACATCAGCGGCGTGGAGATGTTATACGGCAGGTTGCCGAACACGCGCAGCGGTTGGCCCATTTTCTCCGCCAGTTCGCCGAAGTTCATCGTCATGGCATCCTGCTGATAAATGGTCAGCTTTGGCCCCAGAAACGGATGGGTTTGCAGACGCGCTGCCAGATCGCGGTCAAGTTCAATAACCGTCAGTTGGTCAAGACGTTCGCCAACCGGCTCCGTCAGCGCGGCCAGACCGGGGCCGATTTCAACCATCGCCTGACCCTTTTGCGGGTTGATGGCGGAAACAATGCTGTCGATCACAAACTGATCGTTGAGAAAGTTTTGCCCGAAGCGTTTACGGGCTAAGTGGCCCTGATGGACTCGATTATTCATTGGGTATTAACAATCATTTTGATGGCGAGATTAAGCGCCGTAATAAAACTGCCGACGTCAGCATCACCCCGGCCCGCCAGTTCAAGGGCAGTGCCGTGGTCTACCGACGTACGGATAAAGGGCAGGCCCAGCGTGATATTCACTCCGCGGCCAAATCCCTGGTATTTTAGCACGGGGAGACCCTGATCGTGGTACATTGCCAGCACCGCGTCCGCATGTTGCAGATATTTCGGCTGAAACAGCGTATCTGCGGGCAACGGGCCGGTCAGTTTCATCCCCTGAGCGCGCAGCGTATCCAGCACCGGAACGATCGTGTCGATCTCTTCGGTTCCCATGTGGCCGCCTTCACCGGCATGTGGATTCAGGCCACAGACCAGGATCCGCGGCTCGGCGACACCGAATTTGGTGCGTAAATCGTGATGCAAAATGCCGATCACTTCATGAAGCAGTGCAGGCGTAATGGCATCGGCGACGTCGCGAAGCGGCAAATGCGTGGTTGCCAGCGCGACGCGCAGCGCTTCAGTGGCCAGCATCATCACGACTTTTTGTGTCTGCGAACGTGCTTCAAAAAACTCGGTGTGCCCGGTAAACGGGATGCCCGCATCGTTAATAACGCCCTTGTGCACCGGGCCGGTAATCAGCGCGGCGAATTCTCCCTCCAGGCAGCCGTCACAGGCGCGCGCCAACGTCTGCACGACATATTCACCGTTTTCCACGGTGAGCTGTCCTGCGATGACCGGCGCGCGCAACGCCACCGGCAGCAATGTCAGCGTACCGGCGGTCTGAGCTTTGGCTGGCGTATCGGGAGAATAAGGGAGGAGGGAAAGCGGTAGACCGAGCTGGTTTGCCCGGTCTGTTAACATCGCGGCGTCGGCGCAAACAACCAGTTCAACCGGCCAGTCGCGTTGCGCCAGTTGAACCACCAGATCCGGGCCGATCCCGGCGGGTTCGCCGGGAGTAATGACAACGCGTTGAGCAACCGTCATTAATTGCTCAGGATTTTAACGTAGGCGCTGGCGCGCTGTTCCTGCATCCAGGTTGCCGCTTCTTCCGAGAACTTACGGTTCATCAGCATGCGGTAAGCGCGATCTTTTTGCGCGGCGTCGGTTTTATCGACGTTACGCGTGTCCAGCAGTTCGATCAGATGCCAGCCGAAGGAAGAGTGTACCGGCGTGCTCATCTGGCCTTTGTTCAGACGGGTTAACGCATCGCGGAAGGCCGGATCGAAAATATCTGCCGCAGCCCAGCCCAAATCGCCGCCCTGGTTGGCGGAACCCGGATCCTGGGAGAACTCTTTCGCTGCGGCGGCAAAGGTCGTTTTCCCGCTCTTAATGTCTGCCGCAATCTGCTCAAGTTTCTGGCGAGCCTGCTGATCGGTCATGATTGGCGACGGTTTCAGCAGAATGTGACGGGCATGAACTTCGGTCACCGAAATGCTCTGGTTCTGACCACGCATATCGTTCACTTTCAGGATGTGGAAACCTACCCCGGAGCGAATCGGGCCAACCACGTCGCCTTTCTTCGCAGTGCTCAGCGCCTGAGCGAAAATGCCTGGCAGTTCCTGAATACGACCCCAGCCCATCTGGCCGCCTTTCAGCGCCTGCTGGTCAGCAGAGTAGGTAATCGCCAGTTTGCCGAAGTCATTGCCGTTACGCGCCTGATCGACAATCGAGCGCGCCTGCGCTTCCGCTTCATTCACCTGGTCAGAGGTCGGATTTTCCGGCAGCGGGATCAGGATATGGCTGAGGTTCAGCTCGGTGTTGGCATCGTTCTGGTTGCCCACCTGCTGCGCCAGCGCCTCGACTTCCTGCGGCAGAATAGTGACACGACGGCGCACTTCGTTGTTGCGCACTTCAGAAATGATCATCTCTTTACGGATCTGGTTACGGTAGGTCGAATAGTTCAACCCGTCGTAGGCCAGGCGGCTACGCATTTGATCCAGCGTCATGTTGTTCTGTTTGGCGATATTGGCAATCGCCTGATCAAGCTGCTCATCAGAGATTTTTACGCCCATCTTCTGACCCATCTGCAGGACGATCTGGTCCATAATCAGACGTTCCAGGATCTGGTGACGCAGCGTGGCGTCGTCCGGAAGCTGTTGACCGGCCTGACTCGCGTTCAGTTTGACAGACTGCATTAAGCCATCAACGTCGCTTTCCAGCACCACACCGTTATTTACAACGGCTGCGACTTTATCGACCACCTGCGGGGCAGCGAAACTGGTATTCGCGATCATGGCGATACCGAGAAGCAGCGTTTTCCAGTTCTTCATACTTTTTCCATTTCAATTAACCGCACTGCGGATTACGTGGTAAATCAATCTATTACAGAGTGCTTTGATACGGCAATATGTTGGAGCGCAGCATCTCTTTCGTGCCGAGACCGTAGTTGGAGCTCAGACCGCGAAGTTCGATGTTGAATCCAATGATATTGTCATATACCGCGTGTTCTTTTTCGTTTTCCCAGCCGTTCAGCTTACGCTCGTAACCGACGCGGATCGCGTAACAGCAGGAGTTATATTGCAGACCTAACATCTGGTCGGCAGGTTTATTCACGTTGGTATCGTAGTAGTAAGCGCCAACGACAGACCAGCGGTCGGCGATCGGCCAACTGGCGACAGCGCCCACCTGGTTGATACCGTTTTTGTACTGCTCAGCCGTCGAGTAGTAACTCGGCAGCGTAGCCTGGATATACTCCGGGCTGGCGTAACGGTAGTTCAACTGAACCAGGCGGTCTTCGTCGCGACGGTATTCGATACTGGAACTGCTGGTCGCGACGCTGTCCAGACGGGTATCGTACTGAATACCGCCACGCAGTCCCCAGCGCTCAGAAATACGCCAGTATGTGTCGCCTGCCCATACCAGAGAGCCTTTTTGGTCATCATTCTCCCACTTAATGTTGTCATCGCCGGTGCGAGACTCGGTGAAATAGTAGATTTGACCAACAGAAACGTTAAAACGTTCAACCGCCGCGTCATCATATACGCGGGATGTGACGCCGGTCGTGACCTGATTCGCCGAGGCGATACGGTCCAGGCCGCCATAGGTGCGATCGCGGAACAGACCGGTATAGTCAGACTGCAGCAAAGAGGAGTCGTAGTTGTAAATTTTGCTCTGATCGCGATACGGCACGTACAGATACTGCGCGCGCGGCTCCAGCGTCTGGGTGTATCCCGGCGCGAGCATGTTCATATCACGTTCGAATACCATTTTGCCGTCAACCTTGAACTGCGGCATAACGCGGTTCACCGAATCATCATATTGCGGATAATTCTCGAGGTTCTTTTGCTGGTAGTGCGTCGCCATCAGTTTCGCTTCGGTGTTGAGGCTTCCCCACTTGTTTGACAGCGGCAGATTGATGGTTGGCTCCAGGTGCAAACGCGTCGCTTCCGGCATGTTGTCTTTGGTGTTGACAAAATGCACTGCCTGGCCGTAGATACGGGTGTCAAACGGACCGACGTCATTCTTATAGTAGTTAACGTCCAGCTGAGGCTCTGCGGAGTAACTACTGTTATTTTGATCGCTAAAGACCTGGAACTGCTTGGTCGACACGGTGGCGTCGAAGTTTTCTACCGCGTAACCGACGCTGAATTTCTGCGTGGCGTAACCGTCGGTACTGGAACCGTACTTATTGTCGAAATCGTTAAAGTAGCTGGAGTCGCTGACTTTGGTGTAGTCGACATTGAAGCGCCACACCTGATCCATCACCCCCGAATGCTGCCAGTAAAACAGCCAGCGGCGCGAGTTATCGTCTTTGGGATGCTCATCGTCATAGACGCGGTCAGAGTTCAGATAGTCGAACTCCATCAGGCCTGCGCCCGCTTGCGTCAGATAGCGGAATTCGTTCTCCCACATTATCCCGCCGCGACGGTGCATGTAGTGCGGCGTGATCGTCGCGTCCATATTTGGCGCGATGTTCCAGTAATAAGGAAGATAGAACTCGAAATAGTTTTTCGACGTGTACTTCGCGTTCGGGATCAGGAAACCTGAGCGACGCTTATCCCCCACCGGCAATTGCAGGTACGGGCTGTAAAAAATCGGAACCGGACCCACTTTAAAGCGGGCGTTCCAGATTTCCGCAACCTGTTCTTCACGGTCGTGGATCACTTCGCTACCGACCACGCTCCAGGTATCAGAACCCGGCAGACAGGAGGTGAAGCTGCCGTTCTCAAGGATGGTATAGCGGTTTTCACCGCGCTGTTTCATCAGGTCGGCTTTACCGCGGCCCTGACGGCCCACCATCTGGTAATCACCTTCCCAGACGTTGGTATCTTTTGTGTTCAGGTTTGCCCAGCCCTTCGGCCCTTTGAGGATCACCTGGTTGTCGTCGTAATGGACGTTACCGAGCGCATCGACGGTGCGTACTGGCTCTGGCTGGCCTGGCGCGGCTTTCTGATGCAACTGCACCTCATCGGCCTGCAGTCGGCTGTTGCCCTGCATGATGTCCACATTGCCGCTAAACACCGCGTCATCGGGATAATTTCCTTTCGCATGATCGGCATTAATGGTGACAGGGAGTTCATTCGTCTCGCCCTGTACCAGAGGACGGTCATAGCTTGGCACGCCCAACATACATTGTGAGGCGAGGCTGGCTGCCAGACCCTGCTGACTGTACAGGGCGGTGGCAATCATGGTGGCCAGGAGGGTGGGAATACGTTTTTTCATACGTTGTATTTTATTGTTCCATCATCAGTAGCGTCGCGCGTGACAAACCGCCACAGCCTAACTTACTCATGTTCGTAGTGCTAGTGTTAATCCTGCCGGGATAGCGTCTGTGGTGTTAGTCACGGCTGTGAATGACAGGTATGATAATGCAAATTATAGGCGATGTCCCACAATTGACCGTTGCCGTGAAACGGTAAAAAGCGGCTTATTTTGCGGGACATAACCTCACCAGGCGTGAGACAAATTGGGGAGTTTATGCAGTACTGGGGAAAAATTATTGGCGTGGCCGTGGCTCTGATGATGGGCGGCGGCTTCTGGGGCGTGGTTCTCGGGCTGTTAATCGGCCATATGTTTGACAAAGCCCGCAGCCGAAAAATGGCGTGGTTTGCCAACCAGCGTGAACGTCAGGCGCTGTTTTTTGCCACTACCTTTGAGGTGATGGGGCACTTAACGAAATCAAAAGGACGGGTGACCGAAGCGGATATCCATGTGGCAAATGTGCTTATGGATCGAATGAATTTACATGGCGAATCGCGATCTGCGGCGCAAAACGCGTTCCGCGTCGGAAAATCAGACAATTACCCACTGCGTGAAAAAATGCGTCAGTTTCGTAGCGTCTGTTTTGGTCGTTTCGACCTGATTCGTATGTTTCTGGAGATTCAAATCCAGGCGGCATTTGCCGACGGCTCGCTGCACCCGAACGAACGCGAAGTGCTGTATGTGATTGCCGAAGAGCTGGGCATTTCCCGCGTTCAGTTTGAGCAATTCCTGCGTATGATGCAGGGCGGCGCGCAGTTTGGCGGTGGTTACCGGCAGCAATCCGGCGGTGGCTGGCAGCAGACGCAGCGCGGTCCGACGCTGGAGGACGCCTGTAACGTGCTGGGGGTGAAGCCCTCTGATGATGCAACCACCATCAAACGCGCTTACCGTAAGCTTATGAGCGAACATCACCCGGACAAACTGGTCGCTAAAGGGTTACCGCCAGAAATGATGGAGATGGCGAAGCAGAAAGCGCAGGAAATTCAGAAAGCATATGAATTAATCAAAGACCAGAAAGGATTTAAGTGAGTCGTTTACCGGATGGCGCTGCGCCATCCGGTAAGCACATAAGCACAGTTAAAAATCGGCAGGCGCTTTAAACGTCATGCTGTTGCCGTAAGCGGGATGGGTAATGGTGAGCGTTTCGGCGTGCAACAGCAGTCGCGGCGCCATTGCCAGCGCTTCCGGGGTGGCGTAAAAGCGATCGCCGAGGATCGGATGACCGAGCGCCAGCATATGGACACGAAGCTGATGCGAGCGTCCGGTGATGGGTTTGAGCACCACGCGGGCGCTGTTATCCGCCGCATAGTCCACCACTTCATACCCGGTTTGCGCCGCTTTACCGGTCTCGTAGCAGACCTTCTGCTTTGGCCGGTTTGGCCAGTCGCAAATAAGCGGTAGATCAATCAGCCCCTCGGCGGGCTGAGGATGTCCCCACACCCGCGCGACGTACTGTTTTTTTGGCTCGCGCTCGCGAAACTGGCGCTTCAGTTCACGTTCCGCCGCTTTGGTTAACGCAACGACAATCACGCCGCTGGTGGCCATATCCAGTCGGTGCACCGACTCTGCCTGTGGATAGTCGCGCTGGATGCGCGTCATGATGCTGTCTTTATGCTCGTCAAGACGCCCCGGCACGGACAACAAGCCGCTCGGCTTGTTGACCACCATAATGTGTTCATCCTGGTACAGAATCACCAGCCAGGGATCCTGCGGCGGATTGTAGTTCTCCATTCCCATCTTCAGCTCCGTTACTGATGCGTAACGACAATCAGACGTAACGCATCAAGTCGCCATCCGGCCTGGTTCAGGCTTTCCAGCACCTGCTGACGGTTGCTCTCAATCGCCGCCAGCTCATCGTCGCGGATGTTTGGATTGACGGCGCGCAGCGCTTCCAGACGCGAAAGTTCTGCCGACAGTTTTTCATCAGCTTCATGACGCGCGGCGTCAATCAGCGCACGGGCAGATTTCTCAACCTGCGCTTCGCCCTGTTGCAGAATCGCATGCACATCCTGCTGCACCGCATTAACCAGTTTGCTGCCGGTGTGACGGTTAACGGCGCTCAACTGACGGTTGAAGGTTTCGAACTCCACCTGCGCGGCCAGGTTATTACCGTTTTTATCCAGCAACAGGCGCACCGGCGTCGGCGGCAGGAAGCGGTTAAGCTGAAGCTGCTTCGGTGCCTGCGCCTCGACGACGTATACCAGTTCCAGCAACAGCGTGCCGACCGGCAGCGCCTTGTTCTTCAGCAGCGAAATGGTGCTGCTGCCGGTATCGCCGGAGAGGATCAGATCCAGGCCGTTACGAATCAGCGGATGCTCCCAGGTAATAAACTGCGCGTCTTCCCGCGACAGCGCCACATCACGTTCAAAGGTGATGGTGCAGCCATCTTCCGGCAGGCCCGGGAAGTCCGGCACCAGCATATGGTCGGACGGCGTCAGCACAATCAGGTTTTCACCGCGATCGTCCTGGTTAATGCCGACGATATCAAACAGGTTCATGGCAAAGGCGATCAGACTGGTGTCGTCATCCTGCTCTTCAATGCTTTCAGCAAGTTGCTGCGCTTTCTCGCCACCGTTGGAATGGATCTCCAGCAGGCGGTCGCGCCCCTGTTCCAGCTGTGCTTTTAGCGCCTCATGCTGCTCGCGACAGGTTTTGATCAGATCGTCGAATCCGTCCGTCTCTTCCGGCGCCGCCAGGTAACCAATCAGGTTGTTGTAAACCGCATCGTAAATGGCGCGACCGGTCGGGCAGGTATGTTCAAACGCGTCCAGTCCTTCGTGATACCAGCGTACCAGCACCGACTGGGCGGTTTTTTCCAGGAAAGGCACGTGGATCTGAATATCGTGGGCCTGACCAATACGGTCGAGACGACCAATACGCTGTTCCAGCAGGTCCGGGTTAAACGGTAGATCAAACATCACCAGGTTGCTGGCAAACTGGAAGTTACGACCTTCAGAACCGATTTCAGAGCACAGCAGCACCTGGGCGCCGCTGTCTTCTTCGCCAAACCAGGCGGCGGCGCGGTCGCGTTCAATAATCGACATGCCTTCGTGGAACACGGCGGCGCGGATGCCTTCGCGTTCACGCAGCACCTGTTCCAGTTGCAGAGCGGTGGTCGCTTTGGCGCAGATGACCAGTACTTTTTGCGAGCGATGGCTGGTCAGATAGCCCATCAGCCATTCTACGCGCGGGTCGAAGTTCCACCAGGTACCGGTATCGCCTTCAAACTCCTGATAAATTTGTTCCGGATACAGCATGTCGCGCGCTCTGTCTTCCGCGTTTTTGCGGGCGCCCATGATGCCGGACACTTTAATCGCCGTCTGATACTGCGTCGGCAGCGGCAACTTAATGGTATGCAGCTCGCGTTTCGGAAAGCCTTTCACGCCGTTACGGGTGTTACGGAACAGGACGCGGCTGGTGCCGTGGCGGTCCATCAGCATGGAGACCAGTTCCTGTCGGGCACTTTGCGCGCCATCGCGGTCGCTGTTTGCCGTTTGCAGCAGCGGCTCAATATCCTGCTCGCCGATAAGCTCGCCCAAAATATTCAGTTCGTCATTGCTGAGTTTGTTACCTGCCAGCAGCATGGCGACGGCGTCGGCTACCGGACGGTAGTTCTTCTGTTCTTCGACAAATTGGGCGAAGTCGTGGAAGCGGCTCGGATCGAGTAAACGTAAACGGGCAAAGTGGCTTTCCATCCCCAGTTGCTCCGGGGTGGCGGTCAGCAGCAGAACGCCAGGCACGCGTTCTGCCAGTTGCTCAATCGCCAGATACTCGCGGCTTGGCGCGTCTTCGCTCCAGACCAGATGGTGCGCTTCGTCAACGACCATGAGATCCCATTCGGCGTCGCACAGATGCTCCAGGCGCTGTTTGTTACGGCGGGCGAAATCGAGCGAGCAGATCACTAACTGTTCCGTTTCAAACGGGTTGTAAGCGTCGTGCTGTGCTTCGGCGTAACGCTCATCATCGAACAGGGCGAAGCGCAGGTTGAAACGGCGCAGCATCTCAACCAGCCACTGATGCTGTAAGGTTTCGGGAACGATAATAAGTACGCGCTCCGCCGCGCCGGACAGCAGTTGTTGATGAAGGATCATGCCGGCTTCAATGGTTTTGCCTAAACCGACTTCATCCGCCAGCAGAACGCGTGGCGCGTGGCGGCGACCCACGTCATGGGCGATGTTTAGCTGGTGTGGAATCAGGCTGGTACGCTGGCCGCGCAGGCCGCTCCACGGCATGCGGTACTGCTCGCTCTGAAATTTACGCGCGCGGTAGCGCAGCGCAAAGCGGTCCATGCGATCGATTTGTCCGGCAAACAGGCGATCCTGGGGTTTACTGAACACCAGTTTGCTGTCCAGCAGGACTTCGCGCAGCATTACGCCGCTTTCTTCGGTGTCCAGACGGGTGCCAATGTAGGCGAGCAAACCCTTTTCTTCTTTTACTTCATCGATTTGCAGCTGCCAGCCTTCGTGGCTGGTAATGGTATCGCCAGGGTTGAACATCACGCGGGTTACAGGGGAGTCACTGCGCGCATACAAACGGTTTTCGCCGGTAGAAGGGAAAAGCAGGGTGACGGTACGCGCATCCATGGCGACAACGGTTCCAAGTCCCAGTTCGCTTTCTGTATCGCTGATCCAGCGTTGACCAAGTGTAAAAGGCATATTTTGTTCGGCTCTATATCTTTAATTGCAGGCAATACTCGACATACTTCAGGCTGCAGATGCGTTGGCGCGACTCGCTCACTCCCGTCACTTACCCTCAGGAAGCGTCTGCGGATTTGCGTCGTCGTCGCCAGCCCGTCACTCGAATTATGGTGAGTATAACGACCCTGCCGCCATGCCTGGCGCCTACCGGGATAGTCGCTAAGTGGGCAGCAAGATTATTTGGGTCCAGGAATGGAAAGGGCGCTATGGTAATGGATGGCGGCGGATTCGTCACGCGTCAAAATAACCCTAATTGTCCTGTCAGTAGTGTAGCAAAATTATCGTCGATGAAAGGCAGGATACCTTCAGCGACGGGCTGCAGCTGGCGCGTCAGGTAATGCTCGTAATCCAGCGGCGAACGTTGGTAATCGTGCGGCTCCGGGCCGTTAATCGTCCAGACGTACTTTATGGTGCCACGGTTCTGGTATTGCGCTGGACGACCCCGCTTCAGGTTTTCTTCATCCGCCAGCCGCGCCGCGCGGACATGCGGCGGAACGTTGCGCTGGTATTCGCTTAGCGGACGACGCAGCCGCTTGCGGTAAACCAGCCGATCGTCAAGCTCACCGGCCATCAGTTTAGCGATCGTCTCCCGCACGTAGTCCTGATAGGGTTCATGACGGAAAATTCGCAGGTACAGATCCTGCTGGAACTGCTGCGCGAGCGGCGTCCAGTCGGTACGTACGGTCTCCAGCCCTTTAAAGACCATCCGTTGCGCATCGCCTTCCTGGATAAGCCCGGCATAGCGCTTTTTACTGCCGGTATCCGCACCACGAATGGTCGGCATCAAAAAGCGGCAAAAATGCGTCTCATACTCCAGCTCAAGCGCGCTGTTGAGGTTTTGCCGTTGCAGTTCCTGCTTCCACCAGGCGTTGACGTGATCAACCAGCGAGCGGCCAATTTCCGCCGCGTCTGCTTCACTGTGGGCGCGTTTCAGCCAGACAAACGTGGAGTCTGTGTCGCCATAGATCACATCATAACCTTGCGCTTCAATCAGCGCTTTGGTCTGGCGCATGATCGCATGGCCACGCATAGTAATTGACGAGGCCAGCCGGGGATCGAAGAATCGACAGGCGGTGGTGCCGAGCACGCCGTAAAAGGCATTCATAATGATTTTGAGCGCCTGGGAAAGCGGTTTATTCCCCTGACGTTTGGCTTCGTCGCGACCTTGCCAGATCGTGGTCACGATCTCAGGCAGACAGTGTTTTTCCCGTGAAAACCAGGCATCAAGGAAACCTTCGGTGCTGTGCGCGGGATCCGGGTGCGCCATCCCTTCGACCAGACCCACTGGGTCGATCAAAAAGGTGCGGATAATTGACGGATACAGGCTTTTGTAATCCAGCACCAGCACAGAGTCGTACAAACCGGGGCGTGAATCCATCACGTAGCCGCCTGGACTGGCGTGCGGGGGAACCTCGCCGAGATTGGGCGCAACATAACCTGCCCGATGCATTCGCGGGAAATAGAGGTGTCCAAAGGCAGCGACCGAACCGCCGTGGCGATCGGCAGGTAAACCATTGACCGTGGCGCGTTCCAACAGAAACGGCATAATCTCGGTTTTATGGAAGATCCGGGTGACCAGCTCGCAGTCTTTCAGGTTGTAGGTGGCGAGCGCGGGTTTGTCTTCAGCGAACCGGCGGTCGATTTCATCCATACGATCCCACGGGTTATCAATCGACTTGCCTTCGCCGAGTAATTCCTGCGAGACGGCCTCAAGGGAAAATGACGAGAAGTTCCAGAAGGCTGACTTCAGCGCTTCTATGCCATCGATAATGAGTCGACCTCTGGCCTGAGCGAAGAATACGCCATTTTTAAACCCGTGCTCGCGCCATTCCAGTTCGCTGTTGTCGCGGCCAAAGCGCAGCGGAACGCGGTAGCGCTCGGCGTGCTTTTGCAGCATGCGCAGATCGAACTGCACGACATTCCAGCCGATGATGACGTCCGGGTCATAGCGGGCAATCCATTCATTCAACTTTTCCAGAAGCTGTGGGCGGCTGGCGACGTACTCAAGCTGGAAGTCGAGCGTGGAAGCGTCGCCGTTCGCCGGGCCAAGCATATACACGGTGCGCTGGCCGCAGCCTTCCAGGCCAATACAATACAGTTCGCCGTGGCGGGTGGTTTCGATATCCAGTGAGAGCCATTTCAGCGGCGGACGATAGTCAGGATGCGGCTTGAGCCGCGCATTGACGATTGCGCCGTGACGCGCTTCGCCTTCTAGCCACACCGGGGAGGTGATAAACCGTTCCATCAGGTAACGCTCTGGCGGACGCACATCGCCTTCGTACACCGTGACGCCATTTTCCCGCAGCAGCTTTTCCAGACGCATTAGCTGTCGGTGCGAACGGCAGTAAAGACCAGACACCGGTTGGCGATGAAAATCTCTGAGACGAAGCGGCGCCAGGCGATAGCCGTTTTCGGCGGCCAGAAGTGATTTTACCCGTGGCGTCTGCTGTTCTGGGAAAAAGGCGACGGATTCCTGAGGGGCAAGCGTCACCTGCAAAGGTCCGCTGTCTGTAGCCAGCCAGAATGAGACCTCTGTTCCCTGCGACGTATCCCGCCAGTGTCGGGTTAAAATAAAACCTGCCTGCGCCACGCTGTATACCTGTTCGCTTATGTGTCTTCAGTATAACCTGGTTTGAAAAAGAATACTGTTATTTTGTACAGTAATTGACGAATGCAACCTTTATAAAGTCTGAATGAGGACATTATATATAATTCGGATTAGTGCCTGTTTGATTTTGTTACTTGTTTCTCGGAATAGCAAAATTTAGCAATTTTTATTTGTTTTCATTAAACGTAAGTGTAAAACTTTCTTTTGAAACGCCCGATTGCTTTGACTGAATATAATATATATTTGGGTAACCTATCGATAAAATATAATATATATTTAAATTTATCTATTGCTGAATAAAAAGGATGCGGTTCGATTTCGTCGGGAATATCTCTCTGTTATCATTTTGTTTTAAGTAGATGATTATTGTTCAGCTTAGGGAACGGGCGTTTTTTTTTCATGGAGTGGGTATATGAATGAATTTACTCGAATACATCAGAATAATTATCATAACTATGTTTTTGTAAATACGCTGGTTTCAAGGCCGTCGGTGAACACCGTCAGTAAATATATTGAGTATAAAACATGGACAGGGCAGATTTGGCGTACTGAAACTATTGAAGATGGAAATGCTTTTTTTCATTGGCAAGGTCACGATCGTCGAAATGGCCATCGCGATACGGTGATTAATTATTTTTTACACGGGCAACGGTGGCAGTCAACGATCGTTGATTACGTCTTTTTTCATTCTCTGGAAGGGGAGGAAATACGCGGTTATTTTGATAATGCGATAGAATATATCAGCGCGAATAATTGTTTATTCAAAAGTCGATTCGCCGAATATCTTCCCGAATAAATAAGTTGCGCGTCTCTGTCTGGACGCGCAACGGCGTGTTACTGGCCGTAATAGGCTTTTGCGCCATGCTTGCGCAGATAATGTTTATCAAGCAGGGTTTGTTGCATATCGGGTAGCTGCGGGGCAAGCTGGCGACAGAAAATCCCCATGTAGGCGACCTCTTCCAGCACTATGGCGTTATGCACCGCATCTTCAGCATTCTTACCCCAGGCGAAGGGGCCGTGAGAATGTACCAGTACGCCCGGCATCTGGGCGGCATCAATGCCCTGTTTTTCGAAGGTTTCCACGATCACATTGCCGGTTTCCCATTCATACTCGCCGTTAATTTCCGCATCGGTCATTTTACGCGTGCAGGGAATCGTACCGTAGAAATAGTCGGCGTGGGTGGTACCGGTGGCAGGGATCGGCTGTCCGGCCTGTGCCCAGATGGTTGCGTGGCGGGAATGCGTGTGTACGATACCGCCAATTGATGGAAAAGCCTGATACAACAGGCGGTGTGTGGGGGTATCGGAAGACGGTTTTTTCGTTCCTTCCACGACTTCACCTGTCGCAAGGCTGACCACCACCATATCCCCGGCGGTCATCGCGTTGTATTCAACGCCGGACGGTTTGATGATGAACACGCCGCGCTCGCGGTCAACGGCGCTGACATTCCCCCAGGTGAGCGTCACCAGATTATGCTGCGGCAAAGCCAGATTCGCTTCCAGCACCTGGCGTTTAAGATCGTCTAACATGTTTGTCTCCTTGCCTGATGGCGGCGTAAACGCCTTATCCGGCCTACACCTTGATCAGGCCGGATAAGTGAGGCGTATCAGGCAATTACCTGGTTAACGTTTGAATCCGTAATACACTTCATTCCAGCGCAGCGCGTCTTTAAAGGCGGGCAGGCGGGTTTCGTTATCAATAACGGCGATTTCGATATCGTGCATTTCAGCAAACTGGCGCATATCGTTCAGATCCAGCGCGTGGCTGAAGACGGTATGGTGGGCGCCGCCCGCCAGGATCCACGCTTCAGAGGCGGTAGGCAGGTCCGGCTGCGCTTTCCACAGCGCATTGGCGACCGGCAGTTTCGGCAGCGAGTGCGGCGTTTTGACGGTGTCGATGCAGTTCACCAGCAGGCGGTAGCGATCGCCCAGGTCGATCAGGCTGGCGACAATCGCCGGACCGGTTTGGGTGTTGAAGATCAGACGCGCGGGATCGTCTTTACCGCCAATGCCGAGATGCTGCACGTCGAGGATCGGTTTTTCTTCCACCGCGATGGTCGGACACACTTCCAGCATGTGCGAGCCAAGCACCAGATCGTTGCCTTTCTCGAAGTGGTAGGTGTAGTCCTCCATAAATGAGGTGCCGCCCTGCAGACCGGTTGACATCACCTTCATGATGCGAAGCAGAGCGGCGGTTTTCCAGTCGCCTTCGCCCGCAAAGCCGTAGCCCTGCTGCATCAGACGCTGTACGGCCAGACCAGGAAGCTGTTTCAGGCCGTGCAAATCTTCAAAAGTGGTGGTAAACGCGTGAAAGCCGCCCTGTTCGAGGAAACGCTTCATTCCCAGCTCGATGCGCGCCGCTTCCAGCACGTTCTGCCGTTTTTCGCCGTGGATCTGCGTAGCAGGCGTCAGGGTGTAGCGGCTTTCATACTCGTCGATCAGCGCGTTGATATCGCCGTCGCTGATGGAATTAACCACCTGCACCAGATCGCCCACCGCCCAGGTATTCACCGAGAAGCCGAACTTGATCTGTGCGGCGACCTTATCGCCGTCAGTGACCGCCACTTCGCGCATGTTATCGCCGAAACGGCAGACCTTCAGATGACGCGTATCCTGTTTTGAGACCGCGTGACGCATCCACGAGCCGATACGATCCTGTGCCGTCTTATCCTGCCAGTGACCGGTGACTACGGCATGCTGCTGACGCATACGCGCGCCGATGAAACCGAACTCGCGACCGCCGTGTGCGGTCTGGTTCAGGTTCATAAAGTCCATATCAATACTGTCCCACGGCAGGGCGGCGTTGAACTGAGTGTGGAACTGAAGCAGCGGCTTATTAAGGGTCGTCAGTCCGTTGATCCACATTTTCGCAGGAGAGAACGTATGCAGCCAGACCACCAAACCCGCGCAGCGATCGTCGTAATTTGCATCGCGGCAAATGGCGGTGATCTCATCCGGCGTGGTGCCCAGCGGCTTTAATACCAGTTTGCACGGCAGTTTGGCTTCGCTGTTCAAAGCATTAACGACGTGTTCGGCGTGCTGAGTGACCTGGCGCAGCGTTTCTGGCCCGTAAAGGTGCTGGCTACCGATTACAAACCACACTTCATAGTTATCAAAAATTGTCATTGTCGTGTCCTTAATGAGTCAGGGTTGCCTGGTGAGCCGGTGCGTTGATGACCGGGGCGGCAGTCGGAAGATAATGTTGCTCGGCGCTCACCGCCCACTGCTGGTAGCGGCGATAAAGCTGTTCGAAGCGCTGCGCCTGTTCAGGGCGGGGTTGCAGCGTGTTTTCCACCGCACTCGCCATCTTTTGTTGAGCGGCAGGGATGTCGGCATGCACCTTTGCCGCCACGGCGGCAAAGATCGCCGCGCCCAGCGCGCAGCACTGATCGGAGGCGACGATCTGCAACGGGCGATTCAGGACGTCGCAGCAGGCCTGCATAATGACCTTGTTTTTACGGGCGATACCGCCCAGCGCCATGACGTTATTCACCGCAATGCCTTGTTCAGTGAAGCACTCCATAATGGCGCGCGCGCCGAAGGCTGTGGCGGCAATCAGACCGCCGAATAGCGCCGGGGCGTCCGTCGCCAGATTCAGGTCGCTAATGACCCCTTTCAGACGCTGATTGGCGTTTGGCGTACGGCGTCCATTGAACCAGTCGAGTACCACCGGCAGGTGATCGAGCGAAGGATTGTTGGCCCACGCTTCGGTGAGCGCGGGCAGCAGTTGCTTCTGGCTGGCTTTGATCTGCGTTTTTAGCTCAGGATGCTGGGCGGCAAGCTGCTCAAGCGGCCAGCCGAGAATGCGGCCAAACCAGGCATAGATATCGCCAAAGGCGGACTGTCCGGCTTCGAGCCCGATGAAATTGGGGACGACGCTGCCGTCAACCTGACCACAGATCCCTTTCACCGCGCGATCGCCCACGCTTTGCTTATCGGCAATCAGAATGTCGCAGGTTGACGTGCCGATCACTTTTACCAGCGCGTTCGGCTGCGCGCCTGCGCCCACAGCGCCCATATGGCAATCGAACGCGCCGCCGGAGATCACCACGCTCTGCGGCAGGCCGAGACGCTGCGCCCATTCCGCGCACAGCGTGCCAACCGGCAGATCGGCTGTAAAGGTTTCGCTGAATAACGGGTAGGGCAAATGCTGGTTAATGAGGGGATCAAGCTCGTCAAAGAAGCTGGCGGGCGGCAGGCCGCCCCAGCTTTCATGCCACAGCGATTTATGTCCGGCGCTACAGCGCCCGCGGCGGATATCCTGCGGACGGGTAGTGCCAGAAAGCAGGGCGGGCACCCAGTCGCAAAGCTCTATCCACGACACGGCGGCCTGTGCGACGGCACTGTCCTCGCGGGTGACGTGGAGGATTTTCGCCCAGAACCATTCGCTGGAATAAATACCGCCGATATAACGGGAATAGTCCGCTTTGCCCGGCGTATGGCACAGACGGGTAATGGCCTCCGCCTCTTCCACCGCGGTGTGGTCCTTCCACAAAACGAACATCGCGTTTGGGTTTTCAGCAAACTCCGGACGTAGGGCCAGGACGTTGCCGTCGGCGTCAATCGGCGCAGGGGTGGAACCTGTGCTGTCGACGCCAATTCCGACCACCTCTGCGCGTTGCGCGGCGCTCAGTTCAGCGAGAACGCTTTTTAGCGCTGCTTCCATTGATTCGATGTAGTCACGCGGATGATGGCGAAACCGGTTGTTCGGGCCATCGCAGTAGCGCCCTTCTTGCCAGCGGGGATACCATTCAACGCTGGTTGCCACTTCGCTGCCGGTGGCGCAATCCACCGCCAGCGCTCGCACTGAATCACTGCCAAAATCGAGGCCTATTGCAATCGCCATCGTCTTACTCCATCCAGAAATACGGGTATGGAGAAACAGTAGTGAGTGGGGATAAAAACCGTCAGGCAGGATCCGCTAATCTTATGGATAAAAATGCTATAGCATTGCAAAGTGTGACGCCGTGCAAATATTCAATGTGGACATTTCTGCCGTAGTTATAGACACTTTTGTTATCAGTTTTTATCGCTCTGACCGCGCAGTTTTGTTACAAAATGCTGTGAAAAAGCGGAGTTGATGCTCTGCCAGCAACAACGCCAGGGCAAAGCAGGACGCAGATAACACCCTTTTACGTAATATGGACAATTTGTTTCCTCACCGAACTTCGGGAGTCGTGAAATTATGGCTGAACCGCAAAATGATCCCCTCCTGCCCGGCTACTCGTTTAACGCGCATCTGGTGGCGGGGTTAACGCCCATCGACGCCAACGGCTATCTCGATTTCTTTATCGATCGCCCGCTGGGGATGAAAGGCTATATTCTCAATCTCACCATTCGTGGAGAGGGTGTGATTAATAATCAGGGGAAGCAGTTTGTTTGCCGCCCCGGCGATATTTTGTTGTTTCCACCGGGTGAAATTCATCACTATGGACGTCATCCGGATGCCAGCCAGTGGTATCACCAGTGGGTTTACTTCCGTCCGCGCGCCTACTGGCAAGAATGGCTGGCCTGGCCGCCGATTTTCGCCCAGACCGGTTTTTTCCGCCCGGACGAAGCCCATCAGCCACACTTCAATGAACTATTCGGTCAGATCATCAGCGCCGGGCAGGGGGAAGGACGCTATTCCGAACTGTTGGCGATTAACCTGCTGGAACAGCTCCTGTTACGCCGTATGGAGGCGATAAACGCCTCGCTGCATCCGCCAATGGACAACCGCGTGCGCGACGCCTGCCAGTATATTAGCGACCATCTCGCCGACAGCCATTTTGATATCGCCAGCGTTGCCCAGCATGTTTGCCTGTCGCCGTCGCGTCTCTCGCATCTGTTCCGCCAGCAGTTGGGGATCAGCGTGCTGAGCTGGCGCGAGGACCAGCGTATCAGCCAGGCGAAACTGCTGCTCAGCACTACGCGTATGCCAATAGCCACCGTCGGACGTAACGTAGGTTTTGACGACCAGCTTTATTTCTCCCGGGTCTTTAAAAAATGCACCGGCGCCAGCCCGAGTGAGTTCCGCGCGGGATGTGAGGAAAAAGTGAATGATGTGTCAGTGAAGGTGTCATAAGCTGTAACTATTCAGACAATTGATGGCTTGACGAAGCAGCGAGGGGTTTGCAGAATCCCTGTTTCGTAAAACTGACGGACGAACTATGCAAGCATTTCTGGAACACTTCATTCTGCAGTCCGCCATGTACGCTTTGATAGCCGTGGTGTTGGTGGCCTTTCTGGAATCGCTGGCGCTGGTCGGTCTGATTTTACCCGGCACCGTACTGATGGCCGGACTGGGCGCGCTAATCGGTAGCGGCGAGCTTAATTTCTGGCACGCGTGGCTGGCGGGGATTGTGGGTTGCCTGCTCGGCGACTGGATCTCATTCTGGCTGGGATGGCGCTTTAAAAAGCCGCTGCATCGCTGGTCATTCCTTAAGAAAAACAAGGCGCTGCTGGATAAAACCGAACATGCGCTGCATCAACATAGTATGTTTACGATCCTGGTCGGACGGTTTGTCGGGCCGACGCGTCCGCTGGTGCCGATGGTGGCAGGAATGCTCGATCTGCCGGTCTCGAAATTTATCACCCCCAATATCATCGGCTGTCTGCTCTGGCCGCCGTTTTACTTTCTGCCGGGGATACTGGCGGGGGCGGCGATCGATATTCCTGCGGGAATGCAGAGCGGCGAGTTTAAATGGCTACTGCTGGCAACGGCGCTCCTGTTATGGGTTGGCGGCTGGCTGTGTTGGCGCCTGTGGCGAAGTGGAAAGGCGGCAACCGACCGGTTAACTGCGTTTCTCCCAAAAGCGCGTTTGCTGTGGCTCGCGCCTGGCGTGCTGGCGCTGGGGATTGTTGCGCTGGTGATGCTGATTCGTCATCCGCTAATGCCAGTCTATGTGGATATCCTGCTGAAGGTGGTCGGCGTCTGATTCTGGCTGAAGGATGGCTGCGCGTTATCTGGCCTACAGACGTGTTTCACTGTAGGCCGGGAAAGCGAAGCGTCCATGACAACCATCACCCTTTAATTCCCAGCAATGCCGAGGCGCTGGCTTTCCCACTGACCAATTCATCGGTTTTGCCTTGCCAGGCGATTCGCCCATCGGCCACGACAACGGAGCGGGGGGCGATGCGGGCGGCGTCCTCCACACTGTGTGAAACCATCAGCAGCGTTAACTGTCGGTTGTGACAGACATCGCTGACTAACGCCAGCATCTCCTGACGCAGGGCGGGGTCGAGAGCGGAAAACGGCTCATCAAGGAGCAGCACGGGCTGATCGCGTACCAGACAGCGCGCCAGCGCAACGCGCTGACGTTGACCGCCGGACAGTTCGCCGGGCAGGCGGCGCATCAGGTTGTCGATGCCCATTTGCCGCGCGATATGCATCAGTTTCTCGCGCTGTAGGGCGCTGAGCTTCAACCCCGGATCCAGCCCCAGCCCAATGTTTTGCTGCACGTTCAGATGGCTGAACAGGTTATTTTCCTGAAATAACATCGACACCGGACGACGAGAAGGGGGGGTAGCGGTATGATCGTCGCCCTCAATCATCAACGTGCCGCTGGCAGGAGTAAGAAAACCGGCGATCAGGTTCAGTAGCGTACTTTTCCCCGCCCCGCTAGGCCCCAGAACGGCTACCTGCTCGCCCCGGGCCACGGAAAGCGTAAAGCGCATCGGCAAATGATGATAAAGCCAGGTTATATCAGTCAGTTTTAGCATGTCGTCCTGGTAATTTCTCGATAGCGGTAAAAAGCATAAAGCACAGCAACAGCAGTAACAGTGCGGTCACGGCGCCGTCCTGACTGCGGTACGAGCCGATTTGTTGGTACAGATAAAACGGCAGCGTCCGAAAATCGTCATTACCGAACAGCGCCACCACGCCAAAATCACCGATGGAAAGCACACAGGCGAAAGCCAGCGCCTGCGCAAGCGGTCGTTTCAGAGCGCGTAACTCCACAACCTTGAGCCGCCGCCAGCCTTCAATCCCCAGCGACTGGCACAGCATTGAGTAGCGGGAGGCGGCGTCACGCATGGGGTTTTCCAGCACCTTTAACGCATAAGGGATCGCCATCAGCGCATTGGTGAAGATCACGATGCCGTCCGCCGACGCCGGCAGACCAATGCTGTTATTGAGCAGCAAAAAGAAACCGGTCGCCAGCACAATGCCGGGCATGGCGAGGATCAGCATTCCGCTCAGTTCCAGCGTTTGCCCTGCCAGCACATGCTGACGGGCCCGCAGTTCGCGGCTACTCCACAGGAGCATCATGGTGAGGATCACGCACAGCAGGCCTGCCGCCAGGGCGATGCGCAGCGAGGTCCACATTGCCTGCCACAGGATCGGTTGCGCCAGTACGTCCCAAAGATGGCGGTTGAGGCCATCAACAATCACCGCCAGCAGCGGCGGCAGTAACAGCAGTAACGCGAGGAGAATAAGCAGCGTATCGCTAATCCGACTGTGCAGGCGGTCGTCCGGATCGCGCCACCCCTGCACCAGCGTGGTTCCGGGAACGATGGCTTTACTTAAGCGCTGGCTCAGTAGCACCAACGCCAGGCAGCACACCATCTGGATCAACGCCAGCATCGCCGCGCGCGCCGGATCGTAGTCATAGCTCAGCGCCTGATAAATCGCCAGCTCGATAGTGGTCGCCTGTGGCCCGCCGCCGAGCGATAGCACGGTGGCAAAGCTGGCGAAACAGAGCATAAAGATAAGGGCGGCGACGGGCGGGATTTGACGGCGCAACCACGGCCACTCGACGAAACGAAAAAAATGCCAGCCGCGAAGACCAAGTTGGGCGGCGAGCTGACGCTGTTCGCCGGGAATATTTTCCAGCGACTGCAGCAGAAGTCGGCTTGCCATAGGCATATTGAAAAAAACGTGGGCCAGCAGGATACCTTGCAAACCGTAAGGAGAGAAGGTCCATTCCAGCCCGAACGTCTGCCAGAGCGAAGCCAGCCAACCCTGTCGTCCATAGACGCTAAGGATACCAAATACCGCCACCAGCACCGGGAGGATCAGGGTCATCGCGCACAGGCGCAGCAGCGCCAAACGGCCGGGAAAACGACGCCGGTAGAGCGCGCGGGCAAGCCATATCGCCGGGAAGACCGACAGCACAGCTGACAAAAACGCCTGCCAGAAGGAAAAGCGCACCACGTGCCACAGATAACTGTCCTGCCAGAGCGAGGACCATTCCCCCTGCGGCGCGTTAAACCACAGCGCCAGAAATGCGGCCAGCGCGACCGCCACCATCAGCGTGGCGGCGCTAAGACCGGGCAGCAGCCAGCCGGGAATTAGCGGCTGACGGCGCGTTGCCATTCGCTAATCCAGGCCTGACGGTGGTTTGCCACTTCAGCTGGCGTGAATTCCAGCGTGGTGGTTGGTTTGGTTAACGTCTCAAACCCGGCGGGCAGTGGGGTGGTGGTAACCGGATACATCCAGTTGCCGGTCGGGATGGCGCTCTGGAAGGCGGGCGTGAGAATGAAGCGCAGGAACGTCGTCGCCAGCTCAGGCTGCTTGCTGGCGACGGTGCGCGCCGCCACTTCCACCTGCACGTAATGCCCTTCGCTGAAATTTGCCGCCGCGTAGTTATCCTTTTTCTCTTCGATGAGGTGATACGCGGGAGAGGTGGTATAGCTCAGCACCAAATCGCTTTCTCCCTTCAGGAACAGACCGTACGCTTCGCTCCAGCCTTTGGTGACGGTGACCGTTTTCGCCGCCAGCTTTTGCCAGGCTTCCGGCGCTTTATCGCCATACACTTTCTGCATCCACAGCAGCAGGCCAAGACCCGGCGTACTGGTGCGGGGATCTTCATAGATCACACGCCATTTTTCCGGACTTTCTACCAACTCTTTCAAACTTTTTGGCGGATTTTTTAGCGTTGTCTTGTTATAGACAAAGGCAAACCAACCGTAATCGTAAGGAATAAACGTGTCGTTATTCCAGGTGAAAGGGACGTTTACGGCATCGGTATGGATCGGGGTTTTAGCGAACAGCCCGGTCTGCGTGGCGGCTTCCAGCAGGTTGTTGTCCAGCCCCAACACCACGTCGGCTTTGCTGTTTTTCCCTTCCATACGCAGGCGATTGAGCAGCGATACGCCATCTTCCAGCGCCACGTATTTCAGTTCGCAATCACAGTGAGCCTCGAACGCTTTTTTGACCGCCGGGCCGGGACCCCAGTCGGCGGCAAACGAATCATAGGTATAAACGGTAAGCACAGGTTTGGCGAACACGGGCGCTGCGCATAGAAGCAGCAGAGGAAGACATTTTTTAAGCACTTTGCACCTCAATAGATGGGTGGCAAAGGATTTTGAGCGGTAGCCTCAAATCCCTTCGCCGGCGTTATCCGGATCAGGTTCGACGGGTATTTTCTCAGCCTGTACACCTCATCCTGAATGACGTTGTGTATGTTTATCAGCACCCCGTTGAGAACGCCGTTAGTGTAATGATTTTGTTGCTATGCAGCAATCACGGGTCTGGTGGCGCAAACCATGCCGATTTAAAGTCGAACCAGCCAAGCGTGTTCATACGTAAACCGCGCATACTGCGCTGTCCCTGGATGATCAGCCAGTGGTGAATCAACGGGACGATCGCTTTACTGGCTAACAGTTGCTGACACCAGGCCGCCAGGTTCATCTCACCGGTGCGCCAACGGGCGGCGTCCGCCTCCCAGTCCAGCGGAATGCAGTGCTGCAACAGCGGAACTTCACAGAGATACGCGAACAGCGAAAAGTCGAGTGGAAGGGTGAAGTTGGCGCTGTTTAGCCAGATATCGCTTTCAATGTCTCCGGCGTGCCACTGATCGTAGTCGATCTCCTGTATATTCAGCTTTACCTGATGTTCCGCCAGCAGTTGGCTCATGATCTGCGCAATGACCCGGTGTTCGATATGATCGTGGTAATAGGTCAGGGTGAGGGATTCCAGCCCGGCAGGTTTTTCGCCGTGGCCCGGACGGGCATGATGCCAGCGAGGTAGCAGGCCATAAGCGGGAAACCAGTGGCGCTGATAGTGCTCGTCGGCATAGTAGAGCAGATTACTCGGCGACAGGACGCGACTGACCCACTCCCGGACCTCCTGATTTGCGCCACGGTGGGTGCGGGCGTCAAACAGCAGGTAATAGCAGCCTTCTTCCAGCCGGCTTTCAATGGCCTTTTCATCGTTAGTGGGGCCTTCCAGCGTCAGCGCGCCGGTCGGTTCATCGCCGATATCCGGCAGCACCCAGACGTTAACTTCATCGATTAGCGCCCGATAGCCAAAGAAATCATCAAAAGCATGAATTTTTAACTGATTACGCGTGTTGCGCATTACCGCATAGGGGCCGGTGCCAATAGGATGACTGGCGAAATGGTTCAGCGTTTCCCATTCGCGCGGCAGGATCATCGCGGGCACCTGCGCCAGCAGTAAGGGAAGCCAGCGGTCAGGCTGCGACAGGTGAATATCCAGCGTCCACGGCGTTGGCGAATTGATGCGGGAAATGTGCGAGTACAGTGGCAAGGTGTTAATTCGTGTGAGCGAAGCGATCACGTCATCCATTTCCAGTTCGCGACCGTGGTGAAAATGAATGCCCGGACGCAGAAAAAAACGCCAGTGTAACGGGGAAATTTGCTGCCAGTGATGCGCAATATCGGCTTCCAGTTCCCCATTTTCCTCATTTACCCGGGTTAAGGCGCTAAAGATTTGACGGGCGATATGCGTTTCTGAGCGCCGCAGCGCCGTACCCGGCAGCAGGTTTTGCAAAGGACGATAATACAGGACGCGCAGGATGTGACGCCCCTGGCGGAAGCTGCGTCCAAGATGTGACACCAGCATCTGGCGAACGGCGGTTTTGTCGCCCACCAGTTGCACCAGTTGATCGATCCGATCCTGTTCCAGCAGATCTTCCGCGCGCTGCTGCTGGAGCGCAAGTCCGGTGTAGAGGAACGTCAGACGAGAGCGTTTGCCACGGCCCACTTCCGCTTCCCACGTCAGCCAGCCGCGCGCCTGCATCGTGTTCAGCAGAGTGCGCATATGGCGACGCGAGCAGTTCAGCAGTTCCGCCAGCTCGTTGAGCGTGGTGTCCTGGGTTTTGCCGTCGCAGCATTGCCACAAACGGATAAATTGTTGTTGCAGACGACCAGAAGACATAAAAGGGGAACTCCAGCGAAAAACTCAGCAATTTTATTATCCCTATATTAGGCCAATAATGAATCCCGATGAAGCACGATGAAGGGGTCAACAATGCGCCAGTTCTATCTGAAGTATTTTTCCGCGACAGAAAAGTTGTCCTGGTTGGCTTGCCTGAGCGCACCGCAGCGCTTAAAGATGCTGGAAGAACTGATGCAGTGGGAGTGACATCGCGACCCCGGATTGGCAGACATCATGTGTGACTGAGTATTGGTGTTTTTCACCCCGCCAGCAGGTATTATCTGCTGGCTTTTTTCGTTTCCGCTGCGCGCTAAGGAAAGGTTTATGCTCTGGATCATGACTATGGGACGACGTCTCAACGGTGTTTATGCGGCATTTATGCTGGTCGCCTTTATGATGGGCATCGCGGGCGCGCTACAGGCGCCGACGTTGAGCCTTTTCCTGAGCCGTGAAGTGGGGGCGCAGCCGTTCTGGGTGGGGCTGTTTTACACCGTCAACGCCATCGCCGGGATTGGCGTCAGTCTCGCGCTGGCAAAGCGCTCCGACAGCCAGGGCGACCGGCGCAGACTGATTCTGTTTTGTTGCCTGATGGCCATTGGCAACGCCCTGTTGTTTGCTTTTAACCGTCATTACCTGACGCTGATCACCTGCGGCGTATTGCTGGCGTCGCTGGCGAATACCGCGATGCCGCAGCTGTTTGCGTTGGCGCGGGAATACGCCGACAGCTCGGCGCGGGAAGTGGTGATGTTCAGTTCGGTGATGCGTGCGCAGCTTTCCCTGGCCTGGGTGATCGGCCCGCCGCTGGCGTTTATGCTGGCGCTTAACTATGGCTTTACGGTGATGTTTTCTATTGCTGCCGGAATTTTTGCGCTGAGCTTTGTCCTGATCGCCTTTATGCTGCCATCGGTGGCGCGGGTTGAACAACCGGCCGATGTACCTGTCACCCGGGTTAGCGGCTGGCAGGACAACAACGTTCGCATGCTGTTTATCGCCTCCACGCTAATGTGGACCTGCAACACCATGTACATCATTGATATGCCGCTATGGATCAGCGCTGAGCTGGGGTTGCCGGATAAGCTTGCCGGGATCCTGATGGGGACCGCGGCAGGGCTGGAAATTCCGGCGATGATCCTCGCAGGTTTTTATGTCAAACGCTTTGGCAAGCGCCGGATGATGGTGACTGCAGTAGCGGCGGGCGTGCTGTTTTATCTCGGTCTGATTGTCTTTCACAGCCACGCGGCGCTATTGATTCTCCAGGTGTTCAACGCGGTGTTCATCGGGATCGTCGCCGGAATTGGGATGCTCTGGTTTCAGGATCTGATGCCGGGCAGGGCGGGGTCGGCGACGACGCTCTTCACCAACAGCATCTCAACCGGCGTGATCCTCGCGGGAGTGATTCAGGGGGCGGTGGCGCAGAGCGTCGGGCATTATGCCGTTTACTGGGTGATTGCGGCGATCTCTGTGGTAACGCTGTATATGACCAGCCAGGTGAAGGATGTCTGAGGAGAGAGTATCCGGCCCACAGGAAGGGCGTTTGTGGGCCGGATAGCGCGAAGCCGCTGTGAATTAAAAGCGCATCGCAGGAGGACAATCAGCGCATAAACGCGGGCTGCTTGTCTTCGTAAGCGGCGATAGCCGTCTCGTGCTGTAACGTCAGACCGATGCTGTCCAGACCGTTCAGCATGCAGTGACGGCGGAAGGCATCAAGAGTAAAGCTGTAGCGCTTTTCGCCCGCCTTAACGACCTGCGCTTCCAGATCCACCTCAAAATAAATCCCCGGATTCGCCTGCACCAGTGTGAACAGTTCATCGACCTCTTCATCGCTCAGCTTCACCGGCAGCAACTGGTTGTTAAAGCTGTTGCCGTAAAAGATATCGGCGAAGCTCGGTGCGATCACCACTTTGAAGCCATAGTCGGTCAGCGCCCAGGGGGCGTGTTCACGGGATGAACCGCAGCCGAAGTTTTCCCGCGCCAGCAGAATAGACGCGCCCTGATATTCCGGGAAGTTGAGCACAAACGCCGGATTCGGCTGCTCGCCTTTGTCATCCAGAAAGCGCCAATCGTTAAACAGGTGCGCGCCAAAACCGGTGCGGGTAACCTTCTGTAAGAACTGTTTAGGAATGATGGCGTCGGTATCGACGTTGGCGGCATCCAGCGGGACAACCAGGCCGGTATGTTGGGTAAATTTCTCTGCCATGGTGGTCTCCTTATTTAATGCTGCGAATGTCGGCGAAATGGCCGGTGACGGCGGCAGCAGCGGCCATTGCCGGGCTGACCAGATGGGTACGTCCGCCGCGGCCCTGACGGCCTTCAAAGTTACGGTTGCTGGTTGAGGCGCAGCGCTCGCCCGGATTCAGACGGTCATTGTTCATCGCCAGACACATTGAGCAGCCCGGTAAACGCCACTCAAAGCCCGCTTCAATGAAGATCTTATCCAGACCTTCCGCTTCCGCCTGCGCTTTTACCGGACCGGACCCTGGCACCACCAGCGCCTGAACGCCTGGCGCCACTTTCCGTCCTTTCGCCACTTCCGCTGCGGCGCGTAAATCTTCAATACGTGAATTGGTACAGGAGCCGATAAATACTTTATCGATCGCTACTTCCGTTAACGGCACGCCAGGCTTCAGCCCCATATAGGCCAACGCCTTTTCTGCGCTTGCCCGCTCAACCGGATCGGCGAAAGAAGCCGGATCGGGGATCATGTCGGTTACCGACATCACCTGGCCCGGATTGGTGCCCCAGGTGACCTGTGGCGCAATCTCTTCAGCCTGTAAGGTGATAACTGTATCGAAGCGGGCGTCCGGATCGGTTTGCAGCGTTTTCCAGTACGCAACCGCATCATCAAAATCCTTGCCTTTCGGGGCGTGCAAACGGCCTTTCACATAGTTGAAGGTGGTTTCATCCGGGGCGACCAAACCCGCTTTCGCGCCCATCTCAATCGCCATGTTGCACAAGGTCATACGGCCTTCCATGCTCAGGGCGCGGATCGCGTCGCCGCAGAACTCCACGACGTGGCCGGTGCCGCCTGCGCTGCCAGTTTTACCGATAATCGCCAGCACGATGTCTTTCGCCGTGATACCCGGCGCCGCGCGGCCCTTGACCTCAATCTTCATGGTTTTCGCGCGACCCTGCTTCAGGGTCTGCGTCGCCAGTACGTGTTCAACTTCCGAGGTGCCGATGCCGAACGCCAGCGCGCCAAACGCGCCGTGCGTGGCGGTATGGGAGTCGCCGCAGACGATGGTCATGCCCGGTAAGGTAACGCCCTGTTCCGGCCCCATCACATGAACGATGCCCTGATACGGGTGATTCAGATCGTACAGCTCAACGCCGAATTCGTTGCAGTTTTTGATCAGTTCCTGCATCTGGATACGGGCCATTTCACCGGAGGCGTTGATGTCTTTCGTCTGCGTCGAGACGTTATGGTCCATCGTCGCGAAGGTTTTACCCGGTTGACGAACCGGACGACCATGCGCGCGCAGGCCATCGAACGCCTGCGGGGAGGTTACTTCATGCACCAGATGGCGGTCGATGTATAACAGCGGGGTTTCGTTTTGCGCCTCGTACACCACGTGCGCATCAAATAATTTTTCGTATAACGTTTTAGCCATGATTACACCCCTTCCGCGACATAGCGTGCAATGATGTCGCCCATCTCATCGGTACCAACGGCAGCGGCGCCACGGGCTAAATCACCGGTGCGGATGCCTTCTTCTAATGCGCGGTTGATAGCGCGTTCAATGGCGGTTGCCGCCTCATCCGCATCCAGGCTGTAGCGCAGCAGCAGCGCCAGCGACAAAATCTGCGCGATAGGGTTCGCGATATTTTTCCCGGCGATATCCGGCGCGGAGCCGCCTGCTGGCTCATACAGACCAAAGCCCTGCTCGTTCAGGCTGGCGGACGGCAACATTCCCATGGAGCCGGTGATCATTGCGCACTCGTCAGACAGGATGTCGCCAAACAGGTTGGAACACAGCAATACGTCGAACTGAGACGGGTCTTTAATCAACTGCATGGTGGCGTTATCAATATACATGTGCGCCAACTCAACGTCCGGATACGCTTTAGCGACGTCGTTGACGATTTCGCGCCACAAAATAGACGTTTGCAGGACGTTGGCTTTGTCAACAGACGTTACCTTACGGCGGCGCTTGCGGGCGGATTCAAAGGCGATGCGCGCAATACGCTCAATTTCAAAACGGTGATACACCTCGGTATCGAACGCTTTTTCATGCTGACCGCTACCTTCGCGGCCTTTCGGCTGGCCGAAGTAAATGCCGCCAGTCAATTCACGTACGCACAGGATGTCGAAGCCATTTGCCGCGATGTCGGCGCGCAGAGGGCAGAACGCTTCCAGCCCCTGATACAGTTTCGCCGGACGCAGATTGCTGAATAATTTGAAGTGTTTACGCAACGGCAGCAGGGCGCCGCGCTCCGGCTGTTGATCTGGCGGCAAATGTTCCCATTTTGGGCCACCCACGGAGCCGAACAACACGGCGTCGGCCTGCTCGCAGCCTTCTACGGTCGCTTTCGGCAGCGGTTGACCGTGATTATCAATGGCGGCTCCGCCGACATCGTAGTGGCTGGTGGTAATACGCATATCAAACCGGCCGCGAACCGCTTCCAGGACTTTCAGGGCTTGCGCCATCACTTCCGGGCCAATTCCATCACCCGGCAAAACAGCAATATGGTAATTCTTCGACATCACACGGTTTCCTTGTTGTTCTCGTTGTTCTGAGCTTTGCGTTGCAATTCTTTTTCGACTTCAGCGGCGCGCCAGATGTTATTCAGTACGTGCACCATCGCCTTGGCGGAGGATTCTACGATGTCTGTCGCCAGACCGACGCCATGGAAGCGGCGACCGTTATAGTGAGCGACGATATCCACCTGGCCCAGCGCGTCTTTACCGTGACCTTTAGCGGACAGGCCGTATTTCACCAGTTCAATGTGGTAATCGGTAATACGGTTGATCGCCTGGTAAATGGCGTCGACCGGGCCGTTACCGTTTGCCGCTTCAGCTTTTACAGTATTACCGCAAGCCAGTTTCACCGAGGCGGTCGCGATATCGTTTGAGCCAGACTGCACGCTGAAGTAGTCCAGGCGGAAATGTTCAGGTTCTTCCTGCTGTTTATTGATGAATGCCAGCGCTTCCAGGTCGTAATCGAATACCTGGCCTTTTTTATCCGCCAGTTTCAGGAACGCGTCGTACAGATCGTCCAGGCTGTACTCGCTTTCTTTATATCCCATCTCATCCATGCGGTGTTTTACCGCCGCGCGTCCGGAACGGGACGTCAGGTTCAACTGCACCTGATTCAGGCCGATCGATTCCGGCGTCATGATTTCGTAGTTTTCACGATTTTTCAGTACGCCGTCCTGGTGAATACCGGAGGAGTGGGCGAAGGCGCCGCTACCGACAATCGCTTTGTTCGCCGGGATGGGCATATTGCAGATTTGACTGACCAACTGGCTGGTGCGCCAGATCTCCTGATGATTAATGCGGGTGTGGACGTTCAGAATATCCTTGCGCACTTTGATCGCCATGATCACTTCTTCCAAAGAGCAGTTGCCGGCGCGTTCACCAATGCCGTTCATTGCGCCTTCCACCTGGCGAGCGCCCGCATGCACGGCGGCCAGCGCGTTGCCAACCCCTAAACCTAAATCGTCGTGAGTATGGACGGAGATAATGGCTTTATCGATATTGGGCACGCGTTCATACAGACCGGAAATAATGTTGGCAAACTCGAAGGGCATGGTATAGCCAACGGTGTCGGGAATATTGATGGTTCTGGCGCCTGCGTTGATGGCGGCTTCCACCACCCGCGCCAGATCGGCGACAGGCGTACGGCCCGCGTCTTCACAGGAGAACTCAACATCGTCAGTGTAATTTCGTGCGCGTTTCACCATGTACACCGCGCGTTCGATCACCTCATCCAGCGTACTGCGCAGCTTGGTGGCGATATGCATTGGCGAGGTGGCGATAAAGGTATGAATCCGGAAGGCCTCGGCCACTTTCAGCGACTCTGCCGCAACGTCGATGTCCTTTTCCACACAGCGGGCTAAGGCGCAAACTCGACTGTTCTTCACCTGGCGGGCGATGGTTTGCACAGACTCAAAGTCGCCTGGTGAGGAAACCGGAAAGCCAACTTCCATTACGTCTACGCCCATGCGCTCGAGGGCCAGCGCAATCTGCAGTTTTTCTTTCACACTCAGGCTTGCCTGTAACGCCTGTTCTCCGTCGCGTAAAGTGGTATCGAAAATAATGACTTGCTGGCTCATGGTTTAGGTCCTTGGTCTTGAGGGCGCCTTGCTTCGAGCATAAAAAAACCCGCGCAACGGCGCGGGTTTTTTATCTAACTGGATGCTGACTTAATGCTGAATGCCGCTCACCAGTCTACCGCGCAACGAAAATGCGTTTAGTAGTAGTAGACCGTTAAAGCGGGCGATACGTATCATTAAGTTTAACTCCAGGCGAATGCGATATGCTTTTAGTGGTACTGGATACCGCTGCTGATGTCAACCCCGTTTGCCAAAAAGGCCGCCACGGCGAGGAGAAATCTCACCCGTTGCTTTAGCTAATTGTGCTGAACTTTTGCCCCTCTTCCGGAATAAACGCGTAGCGCGCGTACATAATTTTCATCTTTTGTCATACTTAAGCATATTTTTTTTCAATTAGTGAGAGAAATACGGGATGTGCACCGTCCGAAAAAGATTGGTTATCTCTATGATTTTTAGGCTGTTATAACGATAATGAATAAATTAACATTTACTGAAAACCGTTTATTGATAAGCTAATGTTAAGAATTAACGACAGAGTAATATAAACATTTAATTAATACTTAAAGTATTATTCATAAAACACATGATTGTTTATTTGTCTGGCTTATGTTTATATTGCACGCGTCATTAAAACTTATTGATTCGTCGTGTCGTGAAGGATGCCACATCACGCCTGCGCTGTTTATTCGTGTTTTGTTTTTGCATCTTTATGTTTTCCTAATTTTTATCCGTACCCTTTTTCTTATTTTATATGCATGGTAAATCATATTTTCTGAGATTATTTCTCTGCATTCCGGCTGGAAAAGGGAGTAAGCGTGACAGTGGAGTTAAGTATGCCAGAAGTAAAAAATGATAAACCTCATACACCTCTTATAGAGATGGAAAAGCCGCAGCTTCGTATGGTTGATCTTAATCTGTTGACAGTCTTCGATGCGGTGATGCAGGAACAAAATATTACGCGGGCCGCTCATGCCCTTGGGATGTCGCAGCCCGCGGTAAGCAACGCGGTTGCGCGTCTGAAAGTGATGTTCAACGATGAACTGTTTGTGCGCTATGGCCGTGGGATCCAACCGACCGCACGCGCCTTCCAGCTTTTTGGCGCGGTTCGCCAGGCGTTGCAATTAGTGCAAAATGAATTACCGGGTTCCGGTTTCGAACCGGCCAGCAGTGAACGCGTGTTTAATCTTTGCGTCTGCAGCCCGCTGGACAATGTGCTTACCTCCCTGATTTATAATCGTGTTGAGCAGATTGCGCCGAATATTCATGTCGTTTTCAAATCTTCATTAAATCAAAATACAGAGCATCAATTACGTTATCAGGAAACCGAATTCGTTATTAGTTATGAGGAATTCCGTCGCCCTGAATTTACCAGTATCCCTCTGTTTAAAGATGAAATGGTTCTCGTCGCCAGCCGTAAGCACCCGCGTATTAGCGGTCCATTACTGGAAAGCGATGTTTATAATGAACAGCATGCCGTTGTGTCTCTGGACCGTTTTGCCTCGTTCAGCCAGCCGTGGTATGACACTGCGGATAAACAATCCTGCATTGCCTATCAGGGAATGGCATTAATTAGCGTGCTTAATGTGGTTTCGCAGACTCAGTTAGTGGCGATTGCGCCGCGCTGGCTGGCGGATGAGTTTGCTGAATCGCTGGATCTGCAAGTGCTGCCGCTGCCGTTAAAACTTAATAGTCGAACCTGTTATCTCTCCTGGCATGAAGCGGCAGGCCGGGACAAGGGCCATCAATGGATGGAAGAACTGCTGGCGTCTGTTTGCAAGCGCTAAGCGTAGGCAAAATAAACCGGGTGTGAACATCCGGTTTATTCTTTTTATTTCATTCTTTATGAAATTATATGCTGAATTGATTGGCGCGCGCGGTGGCATATCGATCAAAAAATTGATGATTCTCTGCAAGCCTTCTGGTTTAAGCGATTATTCATTAACGAAAGAATCATATTTGGTGTAATTTCCCGTTTCTTTGGCGCTTTCCTTTCGTTTGTTCTTATTTCCCTTCTGTCAGAAAACCGATAGTGAATTGCCTGCGCAGTAACGAGCGGTTAATGTGTTTTGTACTTAATAACACGCGTTATTCGTCATTCAGTGAGGCAGGCCATGGAGATGTTGTCTGGAGCCGAGATGGTCGTCCGATCGCTCATCGATCAGGGCGTTAAGCAGGTATTCGGTTATCCCGGGGGCGCAGTCCTCGATATTTATGATGCATTGCATACGGTTGGCGGCATCGATCACGTGCTGGTCCGCCATGAACAGGCTGCCGTGCATATGGCTGATGGCCTGGCGCGGGCGACGGGAGAAGTGGGAGTCGTACTGGTGACCTCAGGTCCGGGCGCCACCAATGCCATTACCGGCATCGCCACGGCCTATATGGATTCCATTCCGTTGGTCATTCTTTCCGGCCAGGTGGCGACCTCGCTAATCGGCTACGACGCCTTCCAGGAGTGCGACATGGTGGGGATCTCCCGCCCGGTAGTGAAGCACAGCTTTTTGGTTAAGCAGACAGAAGATATCCCTCAGGTGCTGAAAAAAGCCTTCTGGCTGGCAGCGAGCGGCCGACCAGGGCCAGTGGTGGTCGACCTACCCAAAGACATTCTTAATCCGGCAAATAAACTGCCGTATAGCTGGCCTGATTCGGTCAGTATGCGTTCTTATAACCCTACCACCGGCGGCCATAAAGGACAGATCAAACGCGCGCTGCAAACGCTCGTCGCGGCGAAAAAACCGGTGGTGTACGTCGGCGGCGGGGCGGTGACGGCGGGCTGCTATGCGCCGCTTCGTCAGGCTGTCGAAACACTCAATCTGCCGGTCGTTTCCTCATTAATGGGGCTGGGCGTTTTCCCGGCGACCCATCGTCAGGCGCTGGGGATGCTCGGCATGCATGGCACTTACGAAGCCAACATGACGATGCATAATGCCGATGTGATTTTTGCCGTTGGCGTCCGTTTCGACGATCGCACCACCAATAATCTGGCGAAATATTGCCCGAATGCAACGGTATTGCACATCGATATCGACCCGACGTCTATCTCAAAGACGGTGACGGCAGACATTCCTATCGTGGGGGATGCGCGTCTGGTGCTGGAGCAGATGTTGGAACTCCTGCCTCAGGAAACCGCGCAACAACCGCTGGATGATATTCGTGACTGGTGGCAGCAGATTGAGCGCTGGCGCGCCCGCCAGTGCCTGAAATATGATACCCACAGCGAAAGCATCAAGCCGCAGGCGGTCATTGAGGCTATCTGGCGTCTGACCCGTGGCGATGCGTTCGTCACTTCTGATGTCGGCCAACACCAGATGTTCGCCGCCCTGTATTATCCTTTCGACAAACCGCGTCGCTGGATCAACTCTGGCGGCCTCGGCACGATGGGCTTTGGACTGCCAGCCGCGCTGGGCGTAAAAATGGCGCTGCCGGACGAAACGGTTGTGTGCGTTACCGGCGACGGCAGTATCCAGATGAATATCCAGGAACTGTCGACCGCGCTTCAGTATGAACTTCCGGTGCTGGTGCTCAACCTGAATAACCGCTATCTGGGAATGGTGAAACAGTGGCAGGACATGATTTACTCCGGTCGCCATTCTCAGTCTTATATGCAGTCGCTACCCGATTTTGTCCGTCTGGCGGAAGCCTACGGGCATGTCGGTATTCGGATTTCCCGTCCTGAAGAGCTGGAAGACACGTTAAGCGAGGCGCTGGCCCAGGTGCAAAGCGGCCGTCTGGTGTTTGTCGACGTTAACGTCGATGGCAGCGAGCACGTTTATCCGATGCAGATTCGCGGCGGCGGGATGGACGAAATGTGGTTAAGCAAAACGGAGAGAACCTGATTATGCGCCGGATATTATCAGTACTGCTGGAAAACGAGTCCGGCGCGCTGTCGCGCGTTATTGGCCTCTTTGCCCAGCGCGGATACAACATTGAAAGCCTGACCGTTGCGCCAACGGACGATCCTACGCTTTCCCGTATGACCATCCAGACGGTAGGCGATGAAAAAGTGCTGGAGCAGATCGAAAAACAACTGCACAAGCTGGTCGATGTCCTGCGGGTGAGTGAGCTGGGGCAGGGGGCGCACGTTGAACGGGAAATTATGTTGGTGAAGCTTCAGGCCAGCGGCTATGGCCGGGAGGAAGTGAAGCGCAACACGGAAATCTTCCGCGGACAGATTATTGACGTCACGCCAACCCTTTACACAGTACAACTGGCAGGAACCAGCGATAAGCTGGACGCGTTTCTGGCGACGCTGCGCGAGGTGGCCAAAATTGTCGAGGTGGCCCGCTCCGGCGTCGTGGGGTTGTCGCGCGGCGATAAAATCATGCGCTAACGCCTGGGTGGAAGCGTGACGTTAACGTTTAACCGCTCTACCTTTATTCTTGATCCGCAAGCCCAACGGTTAAAGTTGGGCTTTTTTTTGCGAAATCAGCGGAAACCCGGAACAAAAGCGGTTGCCGCAGTCATTATTCTGCGCTTGAATGTTAATGAAACTAATCCATGCCGTTACAATGGTTATGGTTTGTACTTTTTATGCAAGGGGCAATTGTGAAACTGGATGAAATCGCTCGGCTGGCCGGTGTCTCGCGAACGACTGCAAGCTACGTGATAAACGGAAAAGCAAAGCAATACCGCGTGAGCGACAAGACTGTCGAAAAAGTCATGGCAGTGGTACGCGAGCATAATTACCACCCGAACGCCGTGGCTGCCGGGCTGCGCGCTGGACGCACGCGCTCAATCGGGCTGGTGATCCCCGATCTTGAGAACACAAGCTACACCCGCATTGCAAACTATCTTGAGCGCCAGGCGCGTCAGCGCGGCTATCAACTGCTGATTGCTTGTTCGGAAGATCAGCCGGACAATGAAATGCGCTGCATCGAACATCTTTTGCAGCGTCAGGTTGACGCGATCATCGTGTCCACCTCGCTGCCGCCGGAGCATCCGTTCTATCAACGCTGGGCGAATGACTCCTTCCCGATTGTGGCGTTGGATCGCGCGCTGGATCGTGAACATTTCACCAGTGTCGTCGGCGCCGACCAGGACGATGCGGAAATGCTGGCGCAAGAGTTGCGTAAATTCCCCGCTGAAACGGTACTTTATCTCGGCGCGTTGCCGGAGCTGTCCGTGAGTTTCCTGCGGGAGCAGGGTTTTCGCAGCGCCTGGAAAGACGATCCGCGTGAGGTTCACTTTCTGTACGCCAATAGCTACGAGCGCGAAGCGGCTGCGCAGCTGTTTGAAAAATGGCTGGAAACACACCCGATGCCGCAGGCGCTATTCACCACGTCCTTCGCTCTGCTGCAGGGCGTGATGGATGTGACGTTGCGTCGCGACGGCAAGCTGCCTTCCGATCTGGCCATTGCAACCTTTGGCGATAATGAGCTGCTGGATTTCCTGCAGTGCCCGGTACTGGCGGTAGCGCAGCGTCATCGCGACGTGGCGGAACGCGTGCTGGAGATCGTGCTGGCGAGTCTCGACGAACCGCGCAAACCGAAGCCTGGCTTAACGCGAATCAAACGTAACTTGTACCGTCGCGGCGTTCTCAGCCGCAACTGATAACCTTACCGCAGTCCAGGTGGCGTTCGCGTTAATCTGGTCTGCGGGAAATATGCCTTCCAGACAATACCCCCAGCAGAATTAAGATTATTCCTTAGTATTATCTCACCCGACGGCAAATAAACGATTTTTTAAACGCATGTGCGGGCCCGAAGGGTAATTACAGCGTTTACCGCAGCCCGTTTTGTATTTTTTTGTTACAGGTTTGTCGCGAATTGCCGAATTAACAGACACTTTCCTTTTCTTCTTTACGAAAGTCTCGGCTGGCTTGATGGCGCGCGGCGTTAACCGCGCTAAACAGGGACTGTATTCGCAGTGCAATATGTCCTAAAATGCCGCTCGCGTCGCAAACTGACACTTTATATTTTCTTTAGGAGAAGAGAAGTTCGTTTAAAAACGAGGAGGGGTATTTGGATTTTTTCTTACAAATATTCATGACGTTAATTTGCTTCGCTCGTTGGACAGAATTTAATCAACGCTGATATTAGCCGTAAACATTGGGTTTTTTACTCTGGTAAGCGTTGTGACTCGCTTGACAAGCTTTTCCTCCGCTCCGTAAACTCCTTTCAGTGGGAATTTGTGGGGCAAAGTGGTGATAAGGGGTTGAGCTGGCATGTTCCGGGGAGCAACGTTAGTCAATCTCGACAGTAAAGGGCGCTTAGCCGTGCCCACCCGTTACCGGGATCAACTGATCGAGAACGCTACCGGTCAAATGGTTTGCACCATTGACATCCATCACCCATGCCTGCTGCTTTACCCCCTGCCTGAATGGGAAATTATCGAGCAAAAATTATCGCGTCTGTCGAGCATGAACCCGGTAGAACGCCGCGTGCAGCGCCTGCTGTTGGGTCATGCCAGCGAATGTCAGATGGACAGCGCCGGTCGCCTGCTGATAGCGCCTGTTCTCCGGCAACATGCCGGTCTGACGAAAGAAGTGATGCTGGTTGGACAGTTCAACAAATTTGAACTGTGGGATGAAACGACCTGGTATCAACAGGTCAAGGAAGATATCGACGCAGAGCAGAGCGCTACCGGGACGTTGTCGGAACGCCTGCAGGACTTGTCTCTATAAGATGATGGAAAACTTTAAACACACCACGGTGCTGCTCGACGAGGCCGTCAACGGCCTGAACATTCGTCCAGATGGCATCTACATTGATGGGACATTTGGTCGCGGTGGCCACTCGCGCCTCATTCTCTCGCAGCTTGGCGAAGAAGGGCGCTTGCTGGCAATCGATCGCGATCCGCAGGCGATCGCCGTTGCGCAAACCATCAATGATCCGCGCTTCTCCATCATTCATGGACCTTTTTCGGCGCTGGCTGACTATGTCGGCGAGCGCGATCTTACCGGCAAGATCGACGGGATTCTTCTCGATCTTGGCGTCTCTTCACCGCAGCTCGACGATGCTGAACGTGGCTTTTCCTTTATGCGCGACGGCCCGCTGGACATGCGGATGGACCCGACGCGCGGCCAGTCCGCCGCCGAGTGGCTGCAAACCGCGGAAGAAGCGGATATTGCCTGGGTACTGAAAACCTTTGGCGAAGAGCGTTTTGCGAAGCGCATCGCCCGCGCCATCGTTGAACGTAACCGCGAGCAGCCGATGACCCGTACCAAAGAGCTGGCGGAGGTGGTCGCGGCGGCAACACCGGTGAAGGACAAATTCAAACATCCCGCGACCCGTACCTTCCAGGCGGTGCGCATCTGGGTAAACAGTGAACTGGAGGAGATAGAGCAGGCGCTAAAAAGCTCGCTCAGCGTGCTGGCCCCGGGTGGGCGGCTTTCTGTCATCAGCTTCCACTCGCTGGAAGATCGCATTGTGAAACGCTTTATGCGCGAGCAAAGCCGCGGTCCGAAAGTGCCCGCCGGGATCCCGATGACGGAAGCGCAGCTCAGTAAACTGGGCGGCCGTGAGTTAAGAGCGTTAGGCAAGTTGATGCCGGGTGAAAAAGAGGTCGCAGAAAATCCTCGTGCCCGTAGTTCAGTTCTGCGCATTGCAGAGAGGACGAACGCATGATCAGCAGAGTGACAGAAGCCCTTAGCAAAGTGAAGGGATCGATAGGAAGCAACGAGCGCCATGCCTTGCCTGGCGTGATCGGTGACGATCTTTTGCGATTCGGGAAGCTGCCACTCTGCCTGTTCATTTGCATCATTGTGACGGCGGTGACGGTGGTAACGACCGCTCACCATACGCGGTTACTGACCGCGCAGCGTGAACAACTGGTTCTGGAGCGTGATGCGCTGGATATTGAATGGCGCAACCTGATCCTTGAAGAAAACGCGCTCGGCGACCATAGCCGGGTGGAACGGATCGCAACGGAAAAGCTGCAAATGCAGCATGTTGATCCCTCACAAGAAAATATCGTAGTCCAAAAATAAGGAACAGCGCGACGCATGAAAGCAATGCAGGAAACACGCTACGCAAAAGCATTCATGATGCATCAAGGCAGCGAGCACATGAATCTCCAGGCGCTTACACACGTAAGCGACCGGGAGACGTGTGCGCAGCCAACGCAGAGGCAGCTTGAAGCATGACGCGTATAAAAGCGAAACGCCAGGAAGAACAAACCAACTTTATCAGTTGGCGTTTTGCGTTGCTTTGCGGCTGCATTTTATTGGCGCTGGGTTTTCTGCTGGGCCGCGTGGCCTGGTTGCAGATTATCGCCCCGGATATGCTGGTGCGTCAGGGCGACATGCGTTCGCTGCGCGTCCAGGAAGTCGCCACTTCCCGCGGTATGATCACTGACCGTTCCGGGCGTCCGCTGGCGGTCAGCGTGCCGGTGAAAGCGATTTGGGCGGACCCGAAAGAAGTGCATGACGCGGGTGGAGTCAGCGTCGGGGATCGCTGGAAAGCGCTCTCCACCGCGCTTAATATCCCGCTCGATCAGCTGGCTGCCCGCATTAACGCCAATCCGAAAGGGCGCTTTATCTATCTGGCGCGTCAGCTCAACCCGGATATGGCCGACTACATCAAAAAGCTGAAGCTACCGGGTATTCATTTGCGTGAAGAATCACGTCGCTACTACCCTTCCGGCGAAGTGACCGCTCACCTCATCGGGTTCACCAACGTTGACAGCCAGGGTATCGAAGGCGTCGAAAAAAGCTTCGACAAATGGCTGACCGGCCAGCCTGGCGAACGTGTGGTGCGTAAAGACCGCTATGGCCGCGTGATTGAGGATATCTCCTCCACCGACAGCCAGGCGGCGCACAACCTGGCGCTGAGTATTGATGAGCGCCTGCAGGCGCTGGTTTATCGCGAGCTGAACAACGCGGTGGCGTTTAACAAAGCGGAATCCGGCAGCGCGGTGTTGGTGGATGTGAACACCGGCGAAGTCCTGGCGATGGCGAACAGCCCGTCCTACAACCCGAACAACCTCAGCGGTACGCCGAAAGACGCGATGCGTAACCGGACCATTACCGACGTTTTCGAACCGGGTTCCACCGTCAAACCGATGGTGGTCATGACGGCGCTCCAGCGGGGTATCGTCAACGAGAACACGGTGCTCAACACCATTCCCTATCGAATTAACGGTCACGAAATCAAAGACGTGGCGCGCTACAGCGAATTGACCCTGACCGGGGTTCTACAGAAGTCGAGTAACGTCGGTGTTTCTAAGCTGGCGTTAGCGATGCCGTCCTCAGCGTTAGTAGACACTTACTCACGTTTTGGGCTGGGAAAAGCGACCAATTTGGGGTTGGTCGGAGAACGCAGTGGCTTATATCCTCAAAAACAACGGTGGTCTGACATAGAGAGGGCCACCTTCTCTTTCGGCTACGGGCTAATGGTAACGCCGTTACAGTTAGCGCGAGTCTACGCAACCATCGGCAGCTACGGGGTTTACCGTCCGCTGTCGATCACCAAAGTTGATCCCCCTGTTCCGGGAGAACGCATCTTCCCGGAATCCATCGTGCGCACCGTCGTACATATGATGGAAAGCGTGGCCCTGCCGGGCGGTGGCGGCGTGAAAGCGGCAATTAAAGGTTATCGCATCGCGATTAAAACCGGGACGGCGAAAAAAGTCGGACCGGATGGCCGCTACATCAACAAATACATTGCTTATACCGCGGGCGTTGCGCCTGCGAGTCAGCCGCGCTTTGCGCTGGTTGTTGTTATCAACGATCCGCAGGCGGGTAAATACTACGGCGGCGCCGTGTCCGCGCCGGTCTTTGGTGCCATCATGGGCGGCGTACTGCGCACCATGAACATCGAGCCGGATGCGCTGGCCACGGGCGAAAAAAGTGAATTCGTAATTAATCAAGGCGAGGGAACAGGTGGCAGATCGTAATTTGCGCGACCTTCTTGCTCCGTGGGTACCAGGTTTACCTGCGAGAGAACTGCGAGAGATGACACTCGACAGCCGCGTGGCTGCTTCGGGCGATCTCTTTGTGGCAGTGAAAGGTCATCAGGCGGACGGGCGTCGATATATCCCGCAGGCGATAGCGCAAGGTGTGGCTGCCATTATTGCAGAAGCGAAAGAAGAGGCGACCGACGGCGAAGTTCGTGAAATGCACGGCGTACCGGTCATCTATCTGAGCCAACTGAACGAACGTTTATCTGCACTGGCTGGTCGCTTTTATCACGAACCCTCTGAAAACATGCGTCTGGTTGGCGTGACCGGCACCAACGGTAAAACCACCACCACACAATTGCTGGCGCAGTGGAGCCAACTGTTGGGCGAAACCAGCGCGGTGATGGGCACCGTCGGCAATGGCCTGTTGGGGAAAGTGATCCCGACTGAAAATACCACCGGGTCGGCGGTAGATGTGCAGCATGTCCTGGCGGGACTGGTCGATGAAGGCGCCACCTTTGGCGCAATGGAAGTCTCTTCGCACGGTCTGGTGCAGCATCGCGTGGCGGCGCTGAAATTCGCCGCGAGCGTCTTTACCAATCTCAGCCGCGATCACCTGGACTATCACGGTGACATGGAACAGTACGAAGCGGCAAAATGGCTGCTTTTCTCCACGCATCATTATGGTCAGGCCATTATCAACGCGGATGACGAAGTGGGTCGCCGCTGGCTGGCAAATCTGCCGGACGCGGTTGTCGTCTCGATGGAAGACCACATCAACCCGAACTGCCATGGCCGTTGGCTGAAGGCAGTCGACGTGAACTACCACGATAGCGGCGCGACGATTCGCTTTGCTTCAAGCTGGGGTGAAGGCGAAATCGAAAGCCGTCTGATGGGCGCCTTTAATGTCAGTAATCTGCTGTTGGCGCTGGCGACGCTGCTGGCGCTGGGCTATCCGCTGAGCGAACTGCTGAAAACCGCCGCGCGTTTGCAGCCGGTTTGCGGTCGCATGGAAGTGTTCAGCGCGCCGGGTAAAACCACCGTGGTGGTTGACTACGCCCACACCCCGGATGCGCTGGAAAAAGCGTTGCAGGCGGCGCGTCTGCACTGTACCGGTCAGCTCTGGTGCGTCTTTGGCTGTGGCGGCGATCGCGACAAAGGTAAGCGTCCGCTGATGGGGGCGATCGCGGAAGAGTTTGCCGATGTGGTTGTCGTTACCGACGACAATCCACGTACCGAAGAACCGCGCGCTATTATCGATGACATTCTGGCGGGAATGCTGGATGCCGGACACGCCCGGGTGATGGAAGGCCGCGCCGAGGCGGTCACGAACGCCATTATGCAGGCGAAAGAAAACGACGTGGTGCTGGTAGCGGGTAAAGGTCATGAAGATTACCAAATCATCGGCACGCAGCGTCTCGACTATTCTGACCGCGTAACCGCAGCGCGGCTGCTGGGGGTTATCGCATGATTAGCGTAACGCTCAGTCAACTTGCCGGCATCCTTAACGGCAAACTGAAAGGGGACGATCTGACCCTCGACGCCGTGACCACCGATACGCGCAAACTGACGCCGGGCTGCCTGTTTGTGGCGCTGAAAGGCGAACGCTTTGACGCCCATGATTTTGCCGCCCAGGCGAAAGAGGGCGGAGCGGGGGCGCTGCTGGTCAGCCGTCCGCTGGACTGTGACTTGCCGCAGCTTGTCGTTCAGGACACCCGTCTGGCGTTTGGCGAACTGGCCGCGTGGGTTCGCGCGCAGGTACCGGCTCGCGTAGTCGCGCTGACCGGTTCCTCCGGCAAAACCTCCGTCAAAGAGATGACCGCCGCTATTCTGAGCCAGTGTGGCAAAACCTTATACACCGCAGGCAATCTTAATAATGATATCGGCGTACCGATGACGCTGCTGCGGTTAACCGAAGAATATGACTTTGCCGTTATTGAATTAGGCGCCAATCACCAGGGCGAAATTGCGTGGACCGTCAGCCTGACGCGACCAGAAGCGGCGCTGGTGAATAATCTGGCCGCCGCGCATCTTGAGGGCTTCGGCTCTCTGGCGGGCGTGGCGAAGGCGAAAGGCGAAATCTATACCGGTCTGCCGGAAAACGGCATTGCCATTATGAATGCCGATAACAACGACTGGCTGAACTGGCAAAGCGTGATTGGCGACCGTAAAGTCTGGCGCTTTTCCCCGAATGCCGCCAACAGCGATTTTACCGCGACCAACATCCATGTGACCTCGCACGGTACGGAGTTCACCCTCCAGACGCCGGTGGGGGGCATTGATGTGCTGTTGCCGCTGCCGGGGCGTCACAACATCGCCAATGCGCTGGCGGCAGCGTCGCTGGCGATGGCTGTCGGCGCGCCGCTGGAGGCGATCAAATCCGGCCTCGCGGATCTGAAAGCGGTGCCGGGACGTCTGTTCCCGGTTCAGTTGGCAGAAAACAAGCTGCTGCTGGATGATTCCTACAACGCTAACGTCGGATCGATGACCGCCGCCGTACAGGTCCTGGCCGAAATGCCGGGCTACCGCGTACTGGTGGTGGGCGATATGGCGGAGCTGGGCGCAGAAAGCGAAGCGTGCCATGTGCAGGTCGGCACTGCCGCGCGCGCGGCGGGGATCGACAGTGTACTGAGTACAGGAAAACTGAGCCATGCCATCAGCGAGGCCAGCGGCACAGGCGAGCATTTCGCGGACAAATCCGCGCTGATCGCCCGTCTGAAGGCGCTGATTGCAGAGCAACAGATCATTACCATTTTAGTGAAGGGTTCACGTAGTGCCGCCATGGAAGAGGTAGTACGCGCATTACAGGAGAATGGAACATGTTAGTTTGGCTGGCCGAACATTTGGTCAAATATTATTCCGGCTTCAACGTCTTTTCCTATCTGACGTTTCGCGCCATCGTCAGCCTGCTGACCGCGCTGTTCATCTCCTTATGGATGGGCCCGCGCATGATTGCCCGTTTGCAAAAGCTCTCCTTCGGTCAGGTCGTGCGTAACGACGGTCCGGAATCTCACTTCAGCAAGCGTGGGACGCCGACGATGGGCGGCATTATGATCCTGACGGCGATTGTGATTTCCGTGCTGCTGTGGGCTTATCCGTCCAACCCGTACGTCTGGTGTGTACTGGTTGTGTTGATTGGCTACGGCATTATTGGTTTTGTTGACGACTACCGCAAAGTGGTGCGTAAAGACACCAAAGGGCTGATTGCCCGCTGGAAGTATTTCTGGATGTCGGTGATTGCGCTGGGTGTGGCTTTCGCCCTGTATCTCGCCGGAAAAGATACGCCTGCCACCGAGCTGGTGGTGCCGTTCTTTAAAGACGTCATGCCGCAGTTGGGCCTGTTCTACGTCCTGCTGGCGTATTTCGTGATTGTGGGGACGGGGAATGCGGTGAACCTGACCGACGGTCTGGATGGCTTAGCCATTATGCCTACCGTCTTCGTCGCCGCGGGATTTGCCCTGGTGGCGTGGGCGACCGGTAACATGAATTTCGCTAACTATCTGCATATTCCGTATCTGCGTCATGCGGGGGAACTGGTAATCGTCTGTACGGCGATAGTCGGCGCGGGATTAGGTTTCCTGTGGTTCAATACTTACCCGGCGCAGGTCTTTATGGGCGATGTCGGTTCGCTGGCGCTGGGCGGCGCGCTGGGGATTATTGCTGTGCTGCTGCGTCAGGAGTTCCTGCTGGTGATTATGGGCGGCGTGTTTGTCGTGGAAACCCTGTCGGTGATCCTGCAGGTCGGCTCCTTTAAACTGCGCGGACAGCGTATTTTCCGCATGGCGCCGATTCATCACCATTATGAACTGAAAGGCTGGCCGGAACCGCGCGTGATTGTGCGCTTCTGGATTATTTCGCTGATGCTGGTGCTGATTGGCCTGGCAACGCTGAAGGTACGTTAATCATGGCTGATTACCAGGGCAAAAACGTCGTCATTATCGGTCTGGGGCTTACCGGACTCTCTTGCGTGGACTTTTTTCTTGCCCGCGGCGTGGCTCCTCGCGTGATGGACACCCGGGCGACGCCGCCGGGGCTGGATAAACTACCCGAAGCGGTTGAGCGCCACATTGGCAGCCTGAATGAAGACTGGCTGCTGGCGGCGGATCTGATTGTCGCCAGCCCTGGTATTGCCCTGGCGCACCCGGCGCTGAGCGCCGCCGCCGACGCAGGCGTGGAAATTGTCGGCGATATTGAACTGTTCTGCCGTGAAGCGCAGGCGCCGATTGTGGCGATTACTGGCTCGAACGGCAAAAGTACGGTCACCACGCTGGTGGGCGAGATGGCGAAAGCGGCAGGCGTAAACGTCGGCGTCGGCGGCAATATCGGCCTGCCCGCGTTGATGCTGCTGGATGCCGAGCGCGAACTGTACGTTCTGGAATTGTCCAGTTTCCAACTGGAAACCACCTCCAGTCTGCAGGCGGTGGCGGCGACGATCCTCAACGTGACTGAAGATCATATGGATCGCTACCCGTTTGGTCTGCAGCAGTACCGCGCGGCGAAACTGCGCGTCTATGAGAACGCCAAAGTGTGCGTCGTCAATGCTGACGATGCGCTGACTATGCCGGTGCGCGGCGCCGATGCGCGTTGCGTCAGCTTCGGCGTAAACATGGGTGACTACCACCTTAACCGCCAGCAGGGCGAAACCTGGCTGCGGGTGAAAGGCGAAAAAGTGCTGAACGTGAAAGAGATGAAACTCAGCGGGCAGCACAATTATACCAATGCCCTGGCGGCGCTGGCGCTGGCGGACGCCGCAGGTTTACCGCGCGCCAGCAGCCTGAAAGCCCTGACCACCTTTACCGGCCTGGCGCATCGCTTCCAGCTGGCATTGGAGCACAACGGGGTGCGCTGGATCAACGATTCGAAAGCCACCAACGTGGGCAGTACCGAGGCGGCGCTGAACGGGCTGCACGTTGATGGCACGCTGCATCTGCTGCTGGGCGGCGACGGCAAGTCGGCGGATTTTTCGTCGCTTGCGCGCTACCTTGACGGCGATCGCGTGCGGCTGTACTGCTTTGGTCGCGATGGGGCGCAGCTTGCCGCGCTGCGTCCGGAGATCGCCGAACAGACAGAAACCCTGGAAGAAGCAATGCGCCTGCTGGCGCCGCGCGTGAAGTCGGGTGATATGGTTCTGCTCTCTCCGGCCTGCGCCAGCCTCGACCAGTTTAAGAATTTTGAGCAACGGGGTGAGGTCTTTACCCGTCTGGCGAAGGAGTTAGGTTGATGCGTTTATCTCTCCCTCGCCTGAGACTGCCGCGCCTGCCGGGATTTGGCATCCTGGGCTGGATCTTTGCGGCGCTGAAAGGCTGGGTGATGGGCTCGCGGGATAAAGACACCGACAGCCTGGTGATGTATGACCGTATGCTGCTGTGGCTGACTTTTGGCCTGGCGGCGATCGGTTTCGTGATGGTGACTTCGGCATCTATGCCGGTAGGCCAGCGTCTGGCGGGCGATCCGTTCCTGTTTGCCAAACGTGACGCGCTCTATATTTTACTGGCATTTTGTCTGGCGATGATCACGCTACGCCTGCCGATGGAGTTCTGGCAGCGCTACAGCACCACGATGCTGATCGCCTCGATCATCATGCTGTTGATCGTACTGGTGGTCGGCAGCTCGGTGAACGGGGCATCGCGCTGGATTGCGCTCGGGCCGCTGCGTATTCAGCCGGCGGAATTCACCAAGCTGTCGTTGTTCTGTTACCTGGCGAATTATCTGGTGCGCAAGGTTGACGAAGTGCGGAACAACCTGCGCGGCTTTTTAAAACCGATGGGCGTGATCCTCGTACTGGCGGTTTTGCTGCTGGCGCAGCCTGACCTCGGCACCGTTGTGGTGCTGTTCGTCACCACGCTGGCGATGCTTTTTCTGGCCGGGGCGAAGCTGTGGCAGTTCATCGCTATCATCGGCATGGGGATTTCGGCGGTCGTGCTGCTGATCCTCGCAGAACCGTATCGTATTCGCCGCGTGACTTCGTTCTGGAACCCGTGGGAAGACCCATTCGGTAGCGGTTATCAGCTCACTCAGTCTTTGATGGCGTTCGGTCGCGGGGAAGTCTGGGGACAAGGGCTGGGTAACTCAGTACAGAAACTGGAGTATTTGCCGGAAGCGCATACCGACTTCATCTTCGCCATTATTGGGGAAGAACTGGGTTATATCGGTGTGGTACTGGCACTTTTAATGGTATTCTTCGTCGCTTTTCGCGCGATGTCGATTGGCCGTAAGGCGTTACAGATTGACCACCGCTTTTCCGGCTTTTTGGCTTGCTCTATCGGGATCTGGTTTAGTTTCCAGGCGCTGGTTAACGTGGGGGCCGCGGCGGGGATGCTGCCAACCAAAGGTCTGACGCTGCCGCTTATCAGCTACGGTGGCTCAAGTCTGTTGATTATGTCGACGGCAATTATGATGTTGCTGCGAATTGATTATGAAACACGTCTGGAAAAAGCCCAGGCGTTTACACGAGGTTTACGATGAGGGGTCAGGCGAAGCGGTTGATGGTGATGGCGGGCGGTACCGGCGGACATGTGTTCCCGGGGCTGGCGGTCGCGCACCATTTAATGGCTCAGGGCTGGGATGTTCGCTGGCTGGGCACCGCAGACCGTATGGAAGCGGATTTAGTTCCGAAGCACGGAATTGACATTGATTTCATCCGCATCTCCGGGCTGCGCGGGAAAGGCGTCAACGCGCTGCTGGCCGCGCCGCTGCGTATTTTCAATGCGTGGCGTCAGGCGCGCGCGATCATGAAGTCATTTAAGCCTGACGTGGTGCTGGGGATGGGCGGCTATGTTTCCGGCCCCGGCGGCCTTGCCGCGTGGTCATTGGGTATTCCGGTGGTGCTGCACGAACAAAACGGCATTGCCGGGCTAACCAATAAATGGCTGGCGAAAATTGCCACCAAGGTTATGCAGGCTTTCCCGGGCGCGTTCCCGAATGCGGAAGTGGTAGGGAACCCGGTTCGGACTGACGTGCTGGCGTTACCGCTGCCGCAGGATCGCCTTCCAGGGCGTGTTGGCCCGATTCGCATACTGGTGGTCGGTGGTTCCCAGGGGGCGCGCGTACTGAATCAAACGCTGCCGCAGGTTGCCGCGAAACTCGGTAATGCCGTGACCATCTGGCATCAAAGCGGAAAAGGCGGACAGCAGGCGGTCGAACAGGCTTACGCCAGCGCCGGGCAACCGCAGCATAAAGTGACTGAATTTATAGATGATATGGCCGCCGCTTACGCATGGGCCGATGTGGTGGTATGTCGTTCAGGCGCCCTGACGGTCAGTGAGATCGCCGCAGCCGGTTTACCTGCGCTGTTTGTGCCTTTCCAGCACAAAGACCGACAGCAGTACTGGAATGCGCTACCGCTGGAAAAAGCGGGCGCCGCTAAAATCCTTGAGCAGCCGCAGTTTACCGTGGATGCCGTTGTGAACACCCTGTCCGGGTGGGATCGGGACGTATTACTGGAGATGGCGCAACGCGCGCGCGCGACGGCCATCCCGGATGCCACTGAACGGGTGGCGAAAGAAGTCAGCCTGGCAGCCCGGGCTTAACCCTCGCAGCGCGTGTTGCGCTGCACGAATTTTTTGAAGTAGTTAATGGCGTAAAGAATGAATACACAACAACTGGCAAAACTGCGTTCCATCGTGCCCGAAATGCGTCGCGTTCGGCACATTCACTTTGTCGGCATCGGTGGTGCCGGTATGGGCGGTATTGCCGAAGTTCTGGCTAACGAAGGTTATCAGATCAGTGGTTCCGACTTAGCGCCAAACCCGGTGACGCAGCAGCTTACCAATCTGGGAGCGACGATTTACTTTAACCATCGTCCGGAAAACGTGCTCGACGCCAGCGTGGTGGTGGTCTCCAGCGCGATCTCCGCCGATAACCCGGAGATCGTGGCGGCGCATGAAGCGCGCATACCGGTGATCCGCCGCGCGGAGATGCTGGCGGAGCTGATGCGTTTTCGTCATGGTATCGCAATTGCCGGGACGCACGGCAAAACGACCACCACCGCGATGGTTTCCAGCATATACGCGGAAGCGGGCCTGGACCCCACCTTTGTCAACGGCGGTCTGGTGAAAGCGGCGGGCGTGCATGCGCGTCTCGGGCATAGCCGTTATCTGATTGCGGAAGCAGATGAGAGCGACGCATCGTTCCTGCACCTGCAACCGATGGTGGCGATTGTCACTAACATCGAAGCCGATCATATGGATACCTACCATGGCGACTTCGAAAATTTAAAGCAGACGTTCATTAATTTCCTGCATAACCTGCCGTTTTATGGTCGTGCGGTGATGTGCGTTGACGACCCGGTGATCCGTGAGCTGTTGCCGCGCGTCGGGCGTCAGACCACGACTTACGGCTTTAGCGATGATGCTGACGTTCGCGTGGAAGATTATCAGCAGATCGGTCCGCAGGGGCATTTTACGTTGCTGCGTCAGGGGATGCCTGAGCTGCGTGTAACCCTGAACGCTCCGGGGCGTCATAATGCGTTGAACGCCGCGGCTGCCGTGGCGGTGGCGACGGAAGAGGGCATTGCCGACGATGCTATTCTACGCGCGCTGGAAAGTTTCCAGGGCACCGGTCGCCGCTTCGACTTCCTCGGGGAATTCCCGCTTGAGCCAGTAAATGGCAAGGCCGGAACGGCGATGTTGGTGGATGATTACGGTCATCACCCGACGGAAGTGGACGCGACTATCAAAGCCGCTCGCGCGGGCTGGCCGGATAAAAACCTGGTGATGCTGTTTCAGCCGCACCGCTTTACGCGTACCCGCGATCTGTACGACGACTTTGCTAACGTGCTGACTCAGGTTGACGCTCTGTTGATGCTGGATGTGTATGCCGCCGGGGAAACGCCGATTCCGGGCGCTGACAGCCGTTCGCTGTGCCGCACGATTCGCGGGCGCGGTAAGATCGACCCGATTCTGGTTCCCGATCCGGCGCAGGTCGCTGAAATGCTGGCGCCGGTCTTAACCGGCAATGATTTAATTCTGGTGCAGGGTGCGGGAAATATCGGCAAAATCGCGCGTTCCTTAGCTGAAATCAAACTGAAGCCGCAAATTCAGGAGGACGAGCAACATGGCTGATAAAATCGCGGTCCTGCTGGGGGGGACATCCGCTGAACGTGACGTGTCGCTGAATTCCGGCGCGGCGGTGCTCGCCGGGCTGCGTGAAGGCGGCGTGGATGCGCATCCTGTCGATCCGAAAGAGACCGACGTGACGCAACTGAAAGCGATGGGGTTTCAGAAAGTCTTTATCGCGCTGCACGGTCGTGGGGGCGAAGACGGTACGTTACAGGGATTGTTGGAGTTGATCGGCCTGCCGTATACCGGCAGCGGCGTGATGGCTTCTGCCATCTCCATGGATAAATTGCGCAGTAAATTGCTGTGGCAGGGCGCGGGGTTACCCGTTGCGCCATGGGTGGCGCTGACTCGCGCCCAGTTTGAGAAAGGCCTCAGCGAGGCGGTCGTCACGGAAATTTCTGCGCTCGGTTTACCGCTGATCGTGAAGCCCAGCCGCGAAGGTTCCAGCGTCGGCATGTCGAAAGTTTCGGAATATGATGGTTTACATAGCGCCTTAGCGCTGGCATTTCAGCATGATGAAGAAGTATTGATTGAAAAATGGCTTAGCGGACCGGAATTTACCGTCGCGATACTGGGTGAAGAAATTTTACCGTCGATACGTATCCAACCCGCTGGAACCTTCTATGATTATGAGGCGAAGTATCTGTCTGATGAGACACAATATTTCTGCCCGGCGGGTCTGGAATCCGATCAGGAGACCCATTTGCGCGCTTTAGTGCAAAAAGCATGGTCAACGTTAGGTTGCGAAGGTTGGGGGCGTATTGACGCCATGCTGGATAGCGATGGGCAGTTTTATCTGCTGGAAGCGAATACCTCACCGGGTATGACCAGCCACAGTCTGGTGCCGATGGCGGCGCGACAGGCTGGGATGAGCTTCTCGCAGTTAGTGGTACGTATTCTGGAGTTGGCGGACTGATATGTCGCAGGCGGCGCTGAACACGCGAAACAGTGACGAAGAGGTGTCTTCATCACGTCGCAATAATGGAACGCGTCTTGCAGGAATTTTATTTCTGCTGACGGTGCTGTGTACCGTGTTTGTCAGCGGCTGGGTGGTGTTGGGCTGGATGGAAGACGCGCAGCGTTTACCGCTGTCAAAACTGGTGTTAACCGGCGAGCGGCACTACACGAAAAATGATGATATCAGGCAGTCAATTCTGGCGCTGGGCGCGCCCGGCACCTTCATGACGCAGGATGTCAATATCATTCAGAACCAGATTGAACGCCTGCCGTGGATCAAGCAGGCCAGCGTCAGAAAGCAATGGCCCGATGAATTGAAGATTCATCTGGTTGAATATGTGCCGATAGCGCGTTGGAATGATCAGCATATGGTGGACGCCGAAGGAAATGCTTTCAGCGTGCCGTCAGAACGTACCAGCAAACAGGTCCTGCCGATGCTGTATGGCCCGGAAGGCAGCGCAAGTGAAGTGTTGCAGGGCTATCGCGAGATGGGACAGATACTGGCGAAGGACAGATTTACTCTGAAGGAAGCGGCGATGACCGCACGTCGTTCCTGGCAGTTGACGCTGAATAACGATATTAAGCTCAACCTTGGCAGGGGCGACACGATGAAACGTTTGGCTCGCTTTGTAGAACTCTATCCGGTTTTACAGCAGCAGGCGCAAACCGATGGCAAACGGATTAGCTACGTTGATTTGCGTTATGACTCAGGTGCGGCAGTAGGGTGGGCGCCCTTACCGCCTGAGGAATCTACTCAGCAACAGAATCAGGCACAGGCAGAACAACAATGATCAAGGCGACGGACAGAAAACTGGTAGTTGGACTGGAGATTGGCACCGCGAAGGTTGCCGCTTTAGTAGGGGAAGTTCTGCCCGACGGTATGGTCAATATCATTGGCGTGGGCAGTTGCCCGTCGCGCGGTATGGATAAAGGCGGGGTTAATGACCTTGAGTCGGTAGTGAAGTGCGTACAGCGCGCTATCGACCAGGCAGAACTGATGGCGGATTGCCAGATTTCCTCTGTGTATCTGGCGCTTTCCGGCAAGCACATTAGCTGTCAGAATGAAATCGGCATGGTGCCGATTTCCGAAGAAGAAGTGACGCAGGAAGACGTGGAAAACGTCGTGCATACCGCGAAGTCGGTGCGCGTACGCGATGAGCACCGTGTGCTGCACGTGATTCCGCAGGAATATGCGATTGACTATCAGGAAGGCATCAAAAATCCTGTCGGTCTTTCCGGGGTGCGAATGCAGGCGAAAGTGCATTTGATCACCTGCCACAACGATATGGCAAAAAACATTGTGAAAGCCGTTGAACGTTGTGGCCTGAAAGTTGACCAACTGATATTTGCCGGCCTGGCGGCCAGCTATTCCGTATTGACGGAAGATGAACGTGAACTGGGCGTCTGCGTCGTGGATATCGGGGGTGGTACAATGGATATCGCCGTTTATACTGGCGGGGCGTTGCGCCATACCAAGGTGATACCTTATGCAGGTAACGTGGTCACCAGCGACATTGCCTACGCTTTCGGTACGCCGCCAAGCGACGCCGAAGCGATCAAAGTTCGCCATGGCTGCGCGTTGGGTTCCATCGTCGGTAAAGACGAAAGCGTTGAAGTGCCGAGCGTGGGCGGTCGTCCGCCGCGCAGTCTGCAACGACAAACGCTGGAGGAGGTTATTGAGCCGCGCTACACCGAGCTGCTCAACCTGGTCAACGAAGAAATATTGCAATTACAGGAACAGCTTCGCCAGCAGGGGGTGAAACATCATCTTGCGGCGGGGATTGTGTTAACCGGTGGCGCAGCGCAGATCGAAGGTCTTGCTGCCTGCGCCCAGCGCGTGTTCCATACGCAGGTGCGTATCGGTGCGCCGCTGAATATTACTGGTCTGACGGATTACGCTCAGGAGCCGTATTACTCGACGGCGGTGGGGCTGCTTCACTACGGGAAAGAGTCCCACTTAAATGGTGAAGCTGAAGTAGAAAAACGCGTAACAGCTTCGGTCGGCTCGTGGATCAAGCGTATCAACAGCTGGCTGCGTAAAGAGTTTTAATTTTTTTATGAGACCGGCGAAAATTACGGTCTCAGGCGACAGGCACAACGGAGAGAGAGATTATGTTTGAACCAATGGAATTAACCAACGACGCGGTGATTAAAGTCATCGGCGTCGGTGGCGGCGGTGGTAATGCCGTTGAGCACATGGTGCGCGAGCGCATTGAGGGTGTCGAATTCTTCGCAGTGAACACTGACGCGCAAGCGTTACGTAAAACTGCGGTTGGCCAGACCATTCAGATTGGTAGCGGAATTACCAAAGGTCTGGGCGCCGGCGCAAACCCGGAAGTGGGGCGCAACGCTGCGGATGAAGACCGTGAAGCCTTGCGTGCCGCGCTGGATGGCGCAGACATGGTGTTTATCGCCGCGGGCATGGGCGGCGGTACCGGTACCGGCGCCGCGCCAGTGGTTGCTGAAGTCGCAAAAGATTTAGGCATTCTGACCGTTGCCGTGGTGACCAAGCCTTTCAACTTTGAAGGCAAAAAGCGCATGGCCTTTGCGGAGCAGGGGATCACTGAGCTGTCCAAGCATGTGGACTCGCTGATCACCATTCCGAACGACAAGCTGCTGAAAGTGCTGGGTCGCGGTATTTCTCTGCTTGACGCGTTTGGCGCGGCGAACGACGTGCTGAAAGGCGCGGTGCAGGGTATCGCAGAGCTGATCACCCGTCCGGGTCTGATGAACGTCGACTTTGCGGATGTGCGCACGGTGATGTCCGAAATGGGCTACGCGATGATGGGCTCCGGCGTGGCAAGCGGTGAAGACCGCGCGGAAGAAGCGGCTGAAATGGCGATTTCTTCTCCACTGCTGGAAGATATCGATCTGTCTGGCGCGCGCGGCGTGCTAGTTAACATCACCGCGGGCTTCGACCTGCGTCTGGATGAGTTTGAAACCGTGGGGAACACCATCCGTGCGTTTGCTTCGGATAACGCGACCGTGGTTATCGGTACTTCTCTGGACCCGGATATGAACGACGAACTGCGCGTTACCGTCGTGGCGACCGGAATTGGTATGGACAAACGTCCGGAAATCACGCTGGTGACCAACAAACAGGTACAGCAGCCGGTACTGGATCGTTACCAGCAGCACGGCATGGCGCCGCTGACCCAGGAGCAGAAGCCAGCCGCAAAAGTGGTGAACGACAATACGCCGCAGACCGCGAAAGAGCCGGATTATCTGGATATTCCTGCCTTCCTGCGTAAGCAAGCTGATTAAGAATTAGCTGGAAGTTGGGATTCGCGGCTCTTTGTGCTAAACTGGCCCACCGAATGTATAGTACACTTCGGTTGGATAGGTAATTTGGCGAGATTATACGATGATCAAACAAAGGACACTTAAACGTATCGTTCAGGCGACTGGCGTCGGTTTACATACCGGCAAGAAAGTCACCCTGACCTTACGCCCTGCGCCGGCCAACACCGGGGTCATCTATCGTCGCACCGACTTGAATCCACCGGTAGATTTTCCGGCCGATGCCAAATCTGTGCGTGATACCATGCTCTGTACGTGTCTGGTCAACGAGCATGATGTACGGATTTCAACCGTTGAGCACCTGAATGCGGCGCTGGCGGGTTTAGGTATCGATAACATCGTTATTGAAGTCGATGCTCCGGAAATCCCGATCATGGATGGCAGCGCTGCGCCGTTCGTCTACCTGCTCCTTGACGCCGGTATCGAAGAACTGAAAAGCGCGAAGAAATTTGTTCGCATCAAAGAGACCGTTCGCGTCGAAGATGGCGACAAGTGGGCTGAGTTCAAGCCATACAATGGTTTTACGTTGGATTTCACCATCGACTTTAACCATCCGGCGATCGACTCCAGCACGCAGCGCTATGCGATGAACTTCTCTGCTGACGCGTTTATGCGTCAGATCAGCCGCGCGCGTACTTTCGGCTTCATGCGTGATATCGAATATCTGCAGTCCCGCGGCCTGTGCCTGGGCGGCAGCTTCGATTGTGCCATCGTTGTTGACGATTATCGCGTACTGAACGAAGACGGCCTGCGTTTTGAAGACGAATTCGTTCGTCACAAAATGCTTGACGCGATTGGTGACTTGTTCATGTGTGGTCACAACATTATTGGTGCATTTACCGCGTATAAGTCCGGTCATGCATTGAATAACAAATTGTTGCAGGCTGTTCTGGCAAAACAGGAAGCCTGGGAATATGTGACCTTCGAAGACGACGCAGAACTGCCGTTGGCTTTCAAAGCACCATCGACCGTACTGGCATAACGACACGCGTTGTCGCATAAATTCGACTGGTAAATCTGGCACTCTCTCCGGCCAGGTAAGCCAGTCGTTTTTTTTTGCTCGTTGAGCGGGCCGGTATGGGTAACAGACTTTCTTCAATGTCAAAACTCATTCTGCACTAAAATGCTGTGCGAACGCTGGTTTCTTAAGCGTTTTTAACCGTATCTTCTCATCAATACTGCTGTAGTACCTGAGCATTAATGATAAGATTTGTGCGCAAAAAACGTTTGAATAACATTTATGGGATGGCTTTAACGTGAGTGGAATACTGACGCGTTGGCGACAGTTAGGTAGACGCTATTTCTGGCCGCATCTCTTATTAGGGATGGTCGCGGCGAGTCTTGGCCTGCCTGCGCTCAGCAATGCCGCGGAACCCAACACGCCAGCTAAAGCGGCGGCCAGTCGCCACGATCAACAGGTCAGCGTTAATTTCAGCCAGCTTGCTTTGCTGGAAGCCTCCAACCGTCGGCCTAATTTTACTGTCGATTACTGGCATCAGCACGCCATCCGCACCGTTATCCGCCATCTCTCCTTCGCCATGGCGCCGCAGGCATTGCCCGTGGTCGAAGAGCCGTCGCCGCTTCAGGCGCATCATTTAGCCTTACTGAACACGCTCAGCGCGCTGCTGACTCAGGAAGGCACGCCCGCTGCGACTCCGCAGCGCGTCGCGTACGCCCATTTCATGCCGCTGGCCGTCTTTACCGTTCCTGCCTGGATAAGCCTGGCGCAGGGTATTCGTGCCGGTCCTCAACGCCTCAGCTAAAAACAGAAAACCTTCCTCTGATAATTATGACTCCGCTGTGCGGGGCGTTTGAGATTTTAATATGCTAATCAAATTGTTAACTAAAGTATTCGGTAGCCGTAACGATCGCACGCTGCGTCGTATGCGTAAAGTGGTCGGCGTGATCAACGCCATGGAACCGGAAATGGAAAAACTCACCGACGAAGAGCTGAAAGCCAAGACCGGAGAGTTCCGTGCGCGTCTCGAGAAAGGCGCTAGCGTGGAAAGCTTGATCCCGGAAGCGTTCGCCGTGGTGCGTGAAGCGAGCAAGCGCGTATTCGGTATGCGTCACTTCGACGTGCAGTTGCTCGGTGGTATGGTTCTGAACGATCGCTGCATCGCAGAAATGCGTACCGGCGAGGGTAAAACCCTGACCGCGACGCTGCCCGCCTACCTGAACGCGCTGAGCGGAAAGGGCGTACACGTGGTGACAGTCAACGATTATCTGGCGCAGCGTGACGCCGAAAACAACCGTCCGCTGTTTGAATTCCTCGGCATGACCGTCGGCATTAACCTGCCGGGTATGCCTGCGCCCGCCAAGCGCGAAGCCTACGCCGCTGACATCACCTACGGCACCAATAACGAATACGGTTTTGACTACCTGCGTGACAACATGGCGTTCAGCCCTGAAGAACGCGTCCAACGCAAACTGCACTATGCGCTGGTGGATGAGGTTGACTCCATCCTGATCGACGAAGCGCGTACTCCGCTGATCATTTCCGGTCCGGCTGAAGACAGCTCGGAAATGTACAAGAAAGTGAACAAAATCATCCCACACCTGATTCGTCAGGAAAAAGAGGACTCCGACACCTTCCAGGGTGAGGGACACTTCTCGGTGGATGAAAAAGCGCGCCAGGTTAACCTGACCGAACGCGGTCTGGTGCTGATTGAAGAACTGCTGGTAAAAGAAGGCATTATGGATGAAGGCGAGTCGCTGTACTCTCCGGGCAACATCATGCTGATGCATCACGTTACCGCCGCGCTGCGCGCGCACGCGCTGTTTACCCGCGACGTTGATTACATCGTTAAAGACGGTGAAGTCATTATCGTTGACGAACACACCGGGCGTACTATGCAGGGGCGTCGCTGGTCTGATGGTCTGCACCAGGCGGTTGAAGCCAAAGAAGGCGTGGACATCCAGAACGAGAACCAGACGCTGGCTTCGATTACCTTCCAGAACTACTTCCGTCTGTATGAAAAACTGGCCGGTATGACCGGTACGGCAGATACCGAAGCGTTCGAATTCAGCTCCATTTACAAGCTGGACACCGTGGTGGTGCCGACCAACCGTCCGATGATCCGTAAAGATATGCCGGATCTGGTCTACATGACCGAAGCGGAAAAAATTCAGGCCATCATTGAAGATATTAAAGAGCGTACCGCAAAAGGCCAGCCGGTGTTGGTGGGAACCATCTCGATTGAGAAATCGGAAGTGGTGTCTAATGAACTGACGAAAGCGGGCATCAAACATAACGTCCTGAACGCCAAGTTCCACGCCAACGAAGCGGCTATCGTTGCCCAGGCGGGGTATCCGGCAGCCGTGACCATCGCGACCAACATGGCGGGTCGTGGTACGGATATCATGCTGGGCGGTAGCTGGCAGGCGGAAGTCGCCGCGCTGGAAAATCCGACGCCAGAACAAATTGCGCAGATCAAAGCAGACTGGCAGGTGCGTCATGATGCCGTACTGGCTGCGGGCGGTCTGCATATTATTGGTACAGAGCGTCACGAATCCCGTCGTATCGATAACCAGTTGCGCGGTCGTTCGGGCCGTCAGGGGGATGCGGGTTCTTCCCGTTTCTACCTGTCAATGGAAGATGCGCTGATGCGTATCTTCGCCTCTGACCGCGTGTCCGGCATGATGCGTAAGCTCGGCATGAAACCGGGTGAAGCCATCGAACATCCGTGGGTAACCAAAGCTATTGCTAACGCCCAGCGCAAAGTGGAAAGCCGTAACTTCGACATTCGTAAACAGTTACTGGAATACGATGACGTCGCCAACGATCAGCGTCGCGCGATCTACACCCAACGTAACGAACTGCTGGATGTCTCTGATGTGAGCGAAACCATTAACAGCATTCGCGAGGATGTGTTTAAAGCAACCATCGATGCTTACATTCCGCCGCAGTCGCTGGAAGAAATGTGGGATATCCCTGGCCTGCAGGAACGTCTGAAAAATGACTTCGATCTGGACATGCCGATCGCGGAGTGGCTGGATAAAGAGCCGGAACTGCACGAAGAGACCCTGCGCGAGCGTATTCTTGCGCAGGCTATCGAGGTGTATCAGCGTAAAGAAGAAGTGGTCGGCGCTGAGATGATGCGTCACTTCGAAAAAGGCGTGATGTTGCAGACGCTCGACTCGCTGTGGAAAGAACACCTGGCGGCGATGGACTATCTGCGTCAGGGTATCCACCTGCGCGGCTATGCGCAGAAAGATCCGAAGCAGGAATATAAGCGTGAGTCCTTTGCGATGTTCGCCGCGATGCTGGAATCGCTGAAGTATGAAGTGATCAGCACGCTGAGTAAGGTCCAGGTACGTATGCCGGAAGAAGTGGAAGCGATGGAGCAGCAGCGTCGCGAAGAAGCGGAACGTCTGGCGCAGATGCAACAGCTGAGCCATCAGGACGACGATAGCGCGGCGGCGGCTGATCTGGCAGCGCAAACCGGCGAACGCAAAGTTGGCCGTAACGATCCGTGCCCGTGTGGTTCCGGCAAGAAATACAAACAGTGCCATGGCCGCCTGAGCTGAGCCCAGGCATCATTGCCGGGTAACGCTACGTTTATCCGGTCAACGGTAAGTGACCAACAAAAAGGCGCGGGAGACTGTGCCTTTTTTATGGATGCGACAAGATGAAAACACTGCACATCGCGGTCGGGATTATCCGTAATCCGCAAAATGAAATTTTTATCACCCAGCGCGCCGCTGATGCGCATATGGCGAATAAGCTGGAATTTCCCGGAGGAAAGTTTGAATCGGGTGAAACGCCGGAGCAAGCCCTGAGCCGGGAGTTACAGGAAGAGGTGGGGATTACCCCGACGACCGTCACGCTGTTTGAAAAGCTGGAATATCAATTTCCGGACCGGCATGTCACCCTGTGGTTCTGGCTGGTGGAAGCCTGGCTGGGAGAGCCGTGGGGCAAGGAAGGTCAACCAGGCAAGTGGGTTGCTATTGAGGCGCTCAGGGAAGATGATTTTCCACCCGCTAACGAACCGGTCATTGCGAAGCTAAAACACGCTTTTCAGGGGTGAACACTTTTGTAGGCCGGATAAGCACACTGAATTGCGCCATCCGACCTCCAGGCGACGGTTACTGTTTTTCTTCGCTCCAGTCGTCGCTGTCTGACAAATCGCCGCTGCTCGGAATGCGTTTTTCCTCGGCGGCCCATTCTCCCAGATCGATTAACTGACAGCGTTTACTACAGAACGGGCGAAACGGGCTAATCTCGCCCCAGACGACCGTTTTACCGCAGGTAGGGCAGTTGACGGTGATCGTTTCTGACATTTTTACTCCTTAACAGCAGGCCAGCTCAAAATCGAGGCGCTCAGGTACCACGCCGTGTTCGCTATCAAGCGGCATAAAACGAATGGCAAAACGGCTCTTGTGACCGGAAATTTGCGGATAAAGCAGAGATTCGAACGGCAAATTGAGACGCAATAAATCAGCATCTTCGCCGTTATCCTGATAAAAACCGTTCAGGCTGGTCTGTTTGCGGAACGGCGCGGAGTTGCGAATGAGATCGAGGATCAGCGTCAGCGCCTGGTTTAGCGGATTCAGGCTGGCAAGCCAGGCATCCACTTGTGCGTCACGCTGAGCCTGTGGCAAATGCAGCCACATGTGCAGCGTGGGTAAATCAAAACTGCAGCAGCCGCCAGGAATGCTCAGGCGCTGGCGAACCAGCGCAATTAACCGATCTTCGCGTAAAAACTGCCCGATACGCGGCGCGGAAATCAAAACAGTTCCCGTCGTTTTTAGCTGCTGGCGCAGTGCTTCAATACGGCTTTGATCGACGCCGGGTACTTCTATCCATGCCTGAAGTTTACGCTGCTGGCGTTCAAGCTCTTTCAGCAATTCTGTACGCACTTCCCCGCGTTCGAACACGTCCAGCAAGTCCCCGACATTGCGAAAAAAATGCAGTGCGTCCGCATGGGTGGCGATGGGGAGATTAACCGAAAGTTGTTGAATCAAAAACTCAATGCGCAGCCATGTACGCATTTTTTCATTGAGCGGGTGTTCAAAAAGGACGTGGGTGTGCATTACGGTTTTTCCTGTGAGACAAACTGCGACGCAAGCTGTAAATACAGCGCGTGCAGGCGGGCGACATCCGACCTGATGGACTCTGGTGCGCCGTTATTATCAATAACATCGTCTGCCGCGGCAAGGCGCGCTTCACGTGTTGCCTGGGCGGCGAGGATCTGTTCGGCATGTGCGCGGGTAACATCGTCGCGCTGCATGGTGCGTAAAAGCTGCGTCTCGGGCGTCACGTCGACCACGAGAACGCGGTTCGCTTTGGTCGTCAGGCCATTTTCAACCAGCAGAGGAACAACCCAAAGTACATAAGGGGATGTCGCCTGCTGAAACTGGCGCTGCGTCTCCTGCTGAATAAGCGGGTGCAGCAGGGCATTTAGCCAGGCTTTCTCGTGCGGATTGGCGAAGATCCGCTCGCGTAGCAGACGACGCTGTAGCCTACCGTCTGCGTCGAGTAACGCCTGACCGAAGTGGCCGGCAATAGCGGCCAGCGCGGGCTGGCCAGGCTCGACGACCTGGCGGGCAATCATATCTGCATCAACAATCTGAATTCCGAGGTCAGCGAACGCGTTGGCGACGGTACTCTTGCCGCTGCCAATGCCGCCCGTTAAGGCCACTGTATACCTCATAAGCTCAGTTCCCGGTCATTTATTTTAATAATCAATTGGTTGAATATTGATCGCATCAGAGTGAAATGGCGCTAAAGCTGTCCCGCCTTTCACCAGGTAAATTTATGGGATTGTAGCGTAAAAAAAGAGAATTTCGCAGTCTTGCGCGGCACTGATTAGTGCGTATGATAGCGTCACTGGAGTTGCGCTCTCATACTTATAGCCCTTAACCCCAGGAATCCGCACATGCGTATTGAAGAAGATCTGAAGTTAGGTTTTAAAGACGTTCTTATCCGCCCTAAGCGTTCTACTCTTAAAAGCCGTTCCGATGTTGAGCTGGAACGTCAGTTTACCTTCAAACACTCAGGTCAGACCTGGTCTGGCGTACCTGTCATTGCCGCCAATATGGATACCGTCGGGACGTTCGAGATGGCGACCGCGCTTGCCTCATTCGATATTCTGACCGCCGTCCATAAGCATTACTCCGTTGAAGAGTGGTCCGCGTTTATCGGTGAAGCGCCTGCCAACGTGCTGAAACACGTGATGGTCTCTACCGGTACTTCTGACGCGGACTTTGAGAAAACCAAACAGATTCTGGCATTAAGCCCGGCGCTGAACTTTGTCTGCATTGATGTGGCCAATGGTTACTCTGAGCACTTCGTTCAGTTCGTGTCAAAAGCGCGTGAAGCCTGGCCGACGAAAACGATCTGCGCCGGTAACGTTGTGACGGGCGAGATGTGCGAAGAACTGATCCTCTCCGGCGCCGATATCGTCAAAGTCGGGATCGGGCCGGGGTCTGTCTGCACCACGCGCGTCAAAACCGGTGTTGGTTATCCGCAGCTTTCTGCGGTGATCGAATGCGCTGATGCGGCGCACGGTCTGGGCGGAATGATTGTCAGTGACGGCGGTTGCACTATGCCAGGTGATGTGGCTAAAGCCTTTGGTGGCGGCGCTGACTTCGTGATGCTTGGCGGTATGCTGGCAGGGCATGAAGAGAGCGGCGGCAAGATCGTTGAAGAAAATGGCGAGAAGTTCATGCTGTTTTACGGGATGAGTTCCGAATCGGCCATGACCCGTCACGTTGGCGGCGTTGCACAGTACCGTGCAGCGGAAGGCAAAACCGTTAAGCTTCCTCTGCGTGGCCCGGTGGAAAACACAGCCCGTGATATCCTCGGCGGCCTGCGTTCTGCCTGCACTTACGTTGGCGCATCGCGTCTTAAAGAACTGACCAAACGCACGACCTTTATCCGCGTACAGGAACAGGAAAACCGCATTTTCAACAGCCTGTAATCCTTTCCGTTTGTCGGATTAGGCATGAATGCCTAATCCGGCTTTGAGTTCTGTTCCCGCTCTTCAATCGCTTCAGCCTACTGTGCTCATCGCATCCCCCAGATGGAATATCGGCAGATACATGGCAACCACCAGCGTGCCAATAATTAACCCCGTAATGACCAGCAAAGCAGGTTCCAGCAATGTGGCGAGACTGTCGGCCAGCGCCAGCGTGTTCTCACTATGATGCCGGGCAAGATTATGCAGCATCGTGTCCAGTGAACCGGAAACTTCTCCTGTTCTAATCAGTTGCAGGCACAGCGGGCTGAAGACTTGCGCATTTTGAAATGCCTGCCAGACCGGAAGACCGTGACTGATATCACGTTGGACTTGCGCCAGTCGCTGGGACCAGTAGGGACATTGCAGGCTTTCCCGTACGCTCTCCAGCGCCGGTAAAAATGCGATCCCTGCGCGTTGTGTTAACGCGAGAATGGTAAAAATCTGCGTGAGTTTTTGCCCCCTGAGCAGGCGACCCATTACCGGTATGCGCAGCAGCCAGCGCTGGCGCGTTATCAGCCATGAGGAACGATGCTTCACCGCGCTGTTTGCCGCAATGACTCCGCCGCTCAGCAGTAAAATCAACCAGCCCCGGTTTGCACTCCAGTCGGCGAACGTGATGATCCCCTGCGTCAGCGCCGGTAGGGGCGTGTTGAAGGTCCGGTAAATGGCGGCAAACTCGGGTAAGACAAAGTGCAACATGGCCAGCACCACAAAGAAGGCCATCGCCAGAATGATAAAGGGATAACGCAACGCTTTCTTGATCTTATCGCTTAACTGTTTGTGGGCGTTTTGCTGCCGGGCCAGTTCGAAGCAGCATTCGTCGAGCTTTCCGGTCAGTTCACCGGTGCGAATCATCGCCTGATACAGCGGAGGAAAAACATCTGGCCATTGCGCCAGCGCGCTGGAGAGGGGCGTACCCTGCTCCAGTTCGTGCGCCAGGCTCTGCAACAGCGCTTGCCACTGTTTTCCCGGTTGTTGTCCGGCGAGAAGCGCCAGCCCGTCGGAGAGCGTCAGGCCCGCCTTCAGCAGCGTGGCGAGTTGATGAATCACTTCCGAACATTTCCCGGCGCGCCACAGCGCGCGGTTAACGCGCAGCGGCTTCACGCGCAGTGGCGTTATCTTGCGCTGTTCGAGCGCCAGTACCAGTAAAGCCTGGCTTTCGGCCCATAATGCGCCCTCGCCAGGTAAGCCATCGCTGTCAATGCCTTGCCATCGCCAAAGCGTTTTACTGCTCATTGGGCATCCCCAGAATGCGTACCAGCTCTTCAAAGGTCGTTAACCCTTGGTCGACGGCGCGGCAGCCGCTTTCAAAAAGCGTGAGCATACCGGCTTGTCGGGCATAACCTTCCAGTGCTTCAACGGGCGCGCCACTGGCGATGTGCTGGCGTAGTTCAGCGGTAACGGGTAGGACTTCAAACAGCGCCGTACGCCCATAAAAGCCGTGATAACAGTGCTCGCAGCCTACCGCTTGCCAGCGCGGCAACGCGGTTGGGCATAATGTCTGCGGCAAACGGATCGGGTCGTTAGTCAGCCGTCGACAGTGAGGGCAGAGCTTTCTGACCAGCCGTTGCGCCGCCACAAGATTTAAGGCGGAGGAGAGCATCCAGCGCGCCACTCCCATTTGCTGCAAGCGGATCAGTGCCTCGCAGCTGGAGTTGGTGTGCAGCGTGGAAAGCACCAGATGACCCGTTTGCGCGGCTTTAATGGCGATTTCGGCTGTTTCGCCGTCGCGGATCTCTCCGATCATAATGACATCGGGATCCTGGCGTAACAGCGCCCGTAAGACGCCCTGAAAGGTGAGCCCCGCACGCGGATGGATCTGCGTCTGGTTGATGCCGTCCAGCGGGATTTCCACTGGATCTTCAACGCTGCACAGATTCACCTCCGTGGCGTTTCGCATCTGGAGAGCGCTGTACAGTGTCACCGTCTTTCCGCTGCCCGTCGGTCCGGTCACCAGCACCAGCCCCTGGGGTTGTTGCAAGGCATGAATGAACGCCGAAAGCTGCGAGTCATGCATCCCCAGGGCGGTGACATCCAGCGCCTGACTAACCTGGTGCAACAAACGCAAAACAACCTTTTCGCCATGACGACAGGGTAACGTGGCGATACGAAACGAGACGGTGGAACCGGCCAGCCCGACGGTGAACTGCCCATCCTGCGGCAGGCGGTGTTCAGCAATATCCAGTTGACCTAACACCTTCAGGCGGGCCGTCAGGGCTAATCCCGTTTCTTTGGCGACAGTGGGCAGGTTGTATAACACCCCGTCAACACGCAGTCGAATGCGGAAATGGTGTTCCGCAGGCTCAATGTGGATGTCGGATGCGCGTTTAGTCATCGCCGCCTGAAGGGTTTTATCCAGCAATGCTGCCGCGCTGAGGCTGGCTTCCGGTACGACCGCAGGTAGCGTTTGTGGCGGATGATGCAAATGCCCTTCCATTTGCTGGCGTGTCCAGCAGGCGATCTCAATGCGTTTTGTCGTCGCAAAATGCAAAGCGTCGAGCAGTTCATGAGACGGCGCGTCCACGACGGCGACGTGTACCACGTCACTGTCTGCATCAAGTAAGATGCCGTTATGACGCTGACAAAGGGCGGTAAGTTGAGCGGTATTCATCGCTGCTCCTTAGTTGCCGTCAAAACGAAAAACATCTTCACAAGCCTGCTGTAACGCACCGTCATTCTGAATAGTGCAGTTACGCGTCCAGCCCGTAATGCCGTTTGCGTTATCCCAGTTCGGCGTCATCGTGACGATCAGACCGTTCAGGCTCTCCTGACCACTGAGTGATACCACGCCCTTCGCCACGCTCATTCCTGAGACATAGCGCGTTGTAGTGGGTGAGGGGATGCCGTTGCTTCCGCCATCGCAGGTGACGATGCCGCCATGTTCAAGCGCGCACAGTTCGACTGCAGTGCGGTAAGGAATAAATGTTTGCAGCATGTCCGTTAGCGCGGCCTTGCGCAGATAGTTTTGGTACGCCGGAATGCCGATGGCGCTGAGAATGGCGATAATGCCGATGACCACCATCAGTTCGATCAGGGTAAATCCACGTTGTTTATCCATTGTTCGCTCCTTGAGTAAGTGGCGGTCACTTTGGCAAACGGGATAAAGACACGCGAGCATCAAAAAGAGAAACGGGAATCAGGGTTCAGAGGAAGTTGTCAGCGTTTCATCACAGGACAAGGTATTTACGAGGCGGCTCGAGAAAAGCGCCAGACAGGCCCGGTGAGCGACAGCGTCACCGGGCAAAGAGGGTTAACGGAAACGCATCGAAAGGTCCAGCGCGCGCACGTGCTTAGTGAGCGCGCCGACGGAAATGAAATCGACACCGGTTTGCGCAAATTCGCGCAGCGTCTTGTCCGTCACGTTGCCGGAAACTTCCAGTCGCGCTTGCCCGTTGGCGCGTTTAACCGCTTCACGCATCTGCTCGGTTTCAAAATTATCCAGCATGATGATGTCTGCGCCCGCTTTCAGCGCTTCATCCAGCTCATCAAGGTTTTCAACTTCGACTTCCACCGGCACATCCGGGTGCAGCCAGAAGGCTTTTTCCACCGCCTGACGAACGGATCCGGAAGCAATAATATGGTTTTCTTTGATTAAAAAGGCATCGGAAAGGCCCAGGCGGTGATTGGCGCCGCCGCCGCATAGCACGGCGTATTTCAATGCGGTGCGCAGTCCCGGCAGCGTTTTACGTGTGTCCAGCAGTTGAGTTTTGGTCCCCGCCAGCAGTTCGACATATTTACGCACTTCGCTCGCGACGCCGGAAAGGGTTTGTACGAAGTTCAGCGCGGTACGCTCACCCGTGAGCAATACCCGGGAAGGACCGTCCAGCTCGAACAGCGGTTGATTCGCGAGGATGCTGTCGCCGTCATCGACGTGCCAGGTAACAGTGACATCATCGCCAGCCAGCTGAATAAACACTTCTTCCACCCAGCGTTTGCCACAAAAAACGCCATTTTCACGCGTGATAACGGTCGCGTGAGAGCGGGTATTTTCCGGCAAAAGTTGTGCCGTAATGTCGTTGCCGGCATCCACTTCGCCACCTAAATCTTCGCGCAGCGCCTGGGCGACAGTGGCAGGGATATCCAGATTAATGCGTTCCAACAGCGCGTCACGTCGGTAGTCAGCGTTATAACGGCGAGGCGGCATGATAAAACTCCAAATTGCTAACGAATCATAAGGTAGAAACATGCTACTCTGAAGCGGCTATAAGCACCACTCAAAAGGAGATCCTGCATGTTGTTATACAAGGGCTGGCTGGCAGAGGCGCGGCGCGTCCCTTCTCCTCATTATGATTGCCGCCCGGATGACGACCATCCTTCTCTGCTGGTGGTGCACAATATCAGCCTGCCGCCCGGCGAATTCGGCGGCCCGTGGATCGATGCGCTATTCACTGGAACAATTGATCCCACCGCTCACCCCTTTTTTGCGGAAATCGCGCATCTTCGTGTTTCCGCACATTGTCTGATTCGCCGTGACGGTGAAATCGTTCAGTATGTTCCTTTCGATAAACGCGCGTGGCACGCTGGCGTTTCCCGTTACCGGGGTCGCGAGCGCTGCAATGATTTTTCGATTGGCATTGAGCTGGAAGGCACCGATACGCTGGCCTACACCGATGCGCAGTACCAACAGCTGGCGGCCACTACGCGCACGCTGATAACGTATTACCCGGCGATTGCCGATAACATAACCGGACATTGTGATATTGCGCCTGATCGCAAGACCGATCCCGGCCCCGCTTTTGACTGGGCGAGGTTTCGCGCTCTGGTCACCCCCTCGTCAGATAAGGAGATGACATGACGCTGTTTACGACTCTACTGGTGCTGTTTGTTGAGCGCCTGTTCAAACTGGGAGAGCACTGGCAGCTCGATCACCGCCTGGAAGCGTTATTTCGGCGCATTACGCGTTTTTCGATGGCGCGTACGCTGGGGATGACGTTTATTGCGATGGCGGTCGCATCCCTGCTTTTACGCGCGCTTCAGGGGCTGTTGTTCAATGTGCCGACGATTTTGGCGTGGATCCTGCTGGGGCTGCTGTGCATTGGCGCCGGGAAAGTGCGGATGCATTACCACGCCTATCTCCAGGCGGCTTCGCGCGATGACGCCCACGCCCGTAAGGCAATGGCCTGTGAGCTCACCCTGATCCACGGCGTCCCGCCGGATTGCGATGAGCGCGAGTTTTTACGTGAACTGCAAAACGCGCTGCTGTGGATTAACTTCCGTTTCTATCTTGCGCCTCTGTTTTGGCTGATCGTCGGCGGTCAGTGGGGGCCGGTGCTGCTGGTGGGCTATGCTTTTCTGCGCTCATGGCAGTCGTGGCTGGCGCGTTACCTGACGCCGCATGAGCGTTTGCAGTCGGGTATTGACGCCATTCTTCACGTGCTGGACTGGATCCCGGTGCGTCTGGCAGGCGTGGTTTACGCCTTGATCGGGCACGGAGAGAAAGCGCTTCCTGCGTGGTTTGCCTCGCTGGCCGACATGCATACCGCGCAGTACCAGGTGTTAACCCGACTGGCGCAGTTCTCGTTGGCGCGGGAACCGCATACCGATAAGGTCGAGACGCCGAAAGCGGCGGTATCGATGGCCAAGAAAACGTCGTTGGTGGTGGTAGTGGCGATCGCTTTCCTGACCATTTACGGGGCGCTGGTGTAGTGGATTGAGTGGCCGGCGTACAGCGCTTATCCGGTAGGGGTCGCCCGGTAAGCGTTGCGCCGCCGGGCTGCGTGTCAGAGAGTATCCGCTGGCGGCACGCCAAAATCAGGCATCCCGTTTTCATCCCAACGAACGCGCTTCAGGCGGGTGTGACGGTTGGGATCGTAGAGCGGGTCCCCTTCAATTTCGGTGTAGTTGCGTGCGTGATACACCAGCACATCTTCTCCTTCCGGTGTTTGCGTAAAGCTATTATGGCCCGGGCCGTACTGACGATTTTCATAGCTGGTGGCAAAGACCGGACGCGGCGATTTATGCCAGTTCGCCGGGTTTTTCGGATCGGCGTTCATATCAATCCATAAAAGCCCCATGCAGTAGTTCTCGTCCGTTGCGCTGGCGGAGTAGCTAATGAACAATCTGTCGCCATGCGTGAGCACCGCCGGACCTTCGTTGACCCAAAAGCCCCGACACTCCCAGTCATATTCCGGTTTGCTGAGCATCACCGGCTCGCCCTTGAGCGTCCACGGGTTTTCCAGCTCGGCAAGGTAAATGTTGGAGTTACCCGCGATATGCGGGGATTTTTGCGCCCACAGATACCACTGTTTTCCCTGATGATGAAAGGTAGTGGCATCGAGCGCGAACGTGTCAAACGGCGTTTTGATCTGGCCTTTTTCGTACCAGACGCCAGTGAGCGGGTCGGCATCCGCACATTCCAGCGCGTACATCCGGTGCTGGAACATCCCCAGTTTGTCGAGCGCCTGGGTATGGGCAGCGGCGAAATAGATATACCACTTACCGTTGATGCGGTGAATTTCCGGCGCCCAGATCAGCTCGCACATCGGGCCGGTTTCCGGTTTACGCCAGACGATAACCGATTCCGCGCTGCGCAGGCCCTCCAGGGTGTTCGCCCGTCGGATTTCCAGCCGATCATATTCCGGCACCGAGGCAATAAAGTAGTAGTCGCAGCCGTCTCGCAGAATAAACGGATCGGCGCGTTGCTCAATAAAGGGGTTTGGCCAGTCTTGCATTAGGCTTTCCTTACGCTTTCAGCGGCTTTCAGTTCCTGATATTCGTTAAGCTCGCGGTAATTGGTGCGGCGCTTTTCCAGATCGTCCTGTATGTGTTTCATCAGTTCACGGTCGACTTTCAGCAGACGTACCACGCCCGCGGTAATGAGATAACCGACGCCCGGGATCACCGTAAACAGCAGTACGATGCCGTTGATTGCCGTGTCGCTCTGGGTTTTCGCGCCAGCGTCATAGCCATACCAGGAGAGCAGAAAGCCTACCATCGCCCCGGCGATCGCCAGGCCCAGCTTCAGGAAGAAGAGATTACCGGAGAAGCTGATGCCGGTGATACGTTTGCCGGTTTTCCATTCGCCGTAGTCGTCAACGTCCGCCATCAGCGACCAGTGCAGCGGCGACGGGATCTGATGCAGAATATTCAGCAGGAAATAGAGCACGACAATCAACGCGGTGGCTTTCGGGTCGAAGAAGTAAAACGCGCAGGAGAAGAGGGCCAGCGCGATGTTGGTCCAGAAGAACACTTTCAGCTTGCACCAGCGGTCGGTCAGCACTTTCGCCAGCATACTGCCGATCATCATGCCAACCACGCCCAGGCTGATAAACAGCGTGGCGAAGTGGGTGCTTTGTCCCATCACCCAGGTCACGTAGTACATGGTCGCCGCCATCCGAATGAAGCCCGGGCAGACATTGCACAGCGTCAGTAACAAAATGCGCACCCACTGATCGTTTTTCCACACGTCTTTAAAATCGTTCTTCATGTCATCGTGGGTGGGAACGGCAGGGCGGACGCGCTCGCGAACGGTGGCAAAGCAGAACAGGAACATGCACATGCCGATAATCGCCAGCACGGTCATCGCCATCTGGTAGCCTTTGGCTTTGTCGCCGCCACCAAACCAGTCGACCATTGGCAGCAGCGTAAGCGACAGCAGCAACGTCGCGATACCGACTAACACAAAGCGATAAGACTGGCAGGCCACGCGTTCTTTAGGATCGTTGGTGATCACGCCGCCTAACGAGCAATAGGGAATATTGATGGCGGTATAAGTGATCGACAGCAGGAAATAGGTGACAAACGCATAGATAACCTTGCTGTTATACGTCCAGTCCGGGGTGGTGAACATCAGGATACTGAACAGCGCATAGGGGAAAGCGATCCACAGCAGCCAGGGGCGGAAACGACCATATTGACTTTGGGTGCGATCGGCGATGGCGCCCATCACCGGGTCGGTGACCGCGTCAATGACGCGCACAGACAGTAACAGTACGCCCACCAATGCGGGTGCCAGACCAAAAATATCCGTATAAAAATAGTTAACAAACAACATGATGGCGCCAAAGATGATGTTACATCCGGCGTCGCCCATGCCATAACCAATCTTCTCTCGTACCGAAAGTTTACCCTTTTCCATTGAGACGTCTCCCCATCAGGTGATGGAGTGAATTATTCGTCTGCGAGTGAATAATTGCGTTGCAGGATAGCGCCGCTGATATGGACGAAATAGCTATTGGCAGGAAAGTGTGAAGCAGATAACACCCCTCACCCGGCGGGCGGGCGAGGGGAAGAGAATTAATGCGCTTTGGCGGTCTTCGCCGTTTTCTGTTTGCACAGATAACCGACGCCCAGGACCAGCAGCCATACGGGGATCAAATAGACTGAGATCGCCATTCCCGGCGTGATTAACATAATTACCAGTACCGCAGCCATAAACAGCAGGCAGACCCAGTTTCCGAGCGGATAGAGCAGAGCCGGGAAGCGCGTTTTAACGCCCTGTTGCTGTTTCGCGCGACGGAACTTGATGTGCGCCAGACTAATCATCGCCCAGTTAATGACCAGTGCGGAAACCACCAGCGCCATCAGCAGGCCAAACGCCGACTCCGGCGCCATATAGTTAATGAGTACGCACAGTGCGGTGACCAGCGCAGAAACCAGAATGGTATTGACCGGTACGCCGCGTTTGTCGACGGAAAGCAGCGCTTTTGGCGCGTTGCCCTGCTGCGCAAGGCCAAACAACATTCGGCTGTTGCAGTAGACGCAACTGTTATACACCGACAGCGCCGCGGTCAGCACCACGATGTTCAGCGCATTCGCCACAAAGGTGTCGCCCAGCTCGTGGAAGATAAGGACAAATGGGCTGGTGTCGGCGGTTACGCGCGTCCACGGCAGCAGGGAAAGCAGCACTGCCAGTGAGCCAACATAGAAGATCAGAATACGGTAGATAACCTGGTTGGTCGCTTTCGGAATGCTTTGCTCCGGGTTATCGGCTTCCGCCGCGGTGATCCCCACCAGCTCAAGCCCTCCAAAGGAGAACATAATGATCGCCATCATCATGACCAGCCCGGTCCAGCCATGCGGCAGGAAGCCGCCCTGTTCCCACAGGTTGCGCACGGTAGCCTGCGGGCCGCCGTTGCCGCTGAACAGCAGCCAGCCGCCGAACAGAATCATCGCCACCACGGCGATCACTTTAATAATGGCGAACCAGAACTCCATTTCACCGAACACTTTCACGTTGGTCAGGTTGATCGCGTTGATCAGCACAAAGAAGGCCGCCGCCGAGACCCAGGTCGGGATCTCCGGATACCAGAACTGGATGTATTTACCGACGGCGGTCAGTTCCGCCATCGCGACCAGCACATACAACACCCAGTAATTCCAGCCGGAGGCAAAACCGGCAAAACTGCCCCAGTACTTATAGGCAAAGTGGCTGAACGAACCGGCAACCGGCTCCTCCACTACCATTTCCCCTAACTGACGCATGATCAGAAAAGCGATAAACCCTGCGATCGCATAACCCAGAATGATACCGGGACCGGCTGACTGGATAACGGAGGCGCTTCCCAGGAACAGGCCTGTCCCGATTGCGCCGCCCAGCGCGATTAGCTGGATATGGCGGTTTTTTAGCCCGCGCTTAAGCTGCTCGCCGTGCTGCTGACTGTCCATCATGAAACCTCGTGTGTGGTGCGCTCTTTCTGTGATGAGCGTTTATGTAGTAACGACGCAGGATGCGTGTGTAAGTTAACGATTCCGTTTGTTGTATTTTTTTGTTTACAGTTGTGTTTAATGAAATGTCGCCGGAACTCTTTTGTCTGGATAAGAATAATGGTATGCGCAGGCGAATGCACCTGCTTTATGAATGGTTGATGACGAGTTGCATAAAAAGAAAGCAGATGTAACAGCCCTTCGTTAATCTCACACGCCATATCTCAGCCCAACAGATTGCCTATTTATTTATTTTATTTGCATTAGTATGCGAGTGAATCGGTTCAATTTGGATTTTATTTCGTTTCAATAAGGTTAAAACTGGCGCGGAGGCGGTAAATTTAACATTTGTGCATAGTTACATGTTTGATACGTTATTTCTGTAATGTTGTTAAAATGTGCGTGGTTTCCTGATTTCAATCAAAACCTGTATGGACAGAAGGTGAATACTTTGTTACTTTAGCGTCACAGACATGAAATTGGTAAGACCAATTGACTCCGGGCAAATGGCTTAAGACAGGACATCATGGCCTACAGCAAAATCCGCCAACCAAAATTATCCGATGTGATTGAGCAACAGCTGGAGTTTTTGATTCTTGAGGGCACCTTGCGCCCCGGCGAAAAACTCCCACCGGAACGCGAACTGGCGAAACAGTTCGACGTCTCCCGTCCCTCCCTGCGTGAGGCGATCCAACGTCTCGAAGCGAAGGGCCTGTTGCTTCGTCGCCAGGGCGGCGGCACTTTTGTTCAGAGCAGCCTGTGGCAGAGCTTCAGCGACCCACTGGTAGAATTGCTCTCCGATCATCCTGAATCCCAGTTTGACCTGCTCGAGACGCGCCACGCGCTGGAAGGCATTGCGGCCTATTACGCGGCGCTGCGCAGCACGGACGAAGACAAAACGCGGATTCGCGAACTGCACCATGCGATTGAGCTGGCGCAGGAGTCGGGTGACCTGGACGCTGAGTCCGATGCGGTTCTGCAATATCAAATTGCTGTCACCGAAGCGGCACACAATGTGGTTTTGCTCCATCTGCTAAGGTGTATGGAGCCGATGTTGGCCCAGAATGTCCGGCAAAACTTCGAATTACTCTATTCGCGTCGCGAGATGCTTCCGCTGGTGAGCAGTCACCGCACCCGTATTTTCGAAGCGATCATGGCCGGTAACCCCGAGGAGGCGCGCGAAGCATCGCATCGCCACCTGGCGTTTATCGAAGAGATATTGCTGGACAGAAGCCGTGAGGAAAGTCGTCGTGAACGCGCCTTACGCCGTCTGGAACAGCGCAAGAATTAGTTTTTTCTGGCAGCTCGTTTACCAGAAGATGTTGTTAATAAAGCGCAAAAATGTGCGCGGCAACTAAACGCAGAACCTGTCTTATTAAGCTTTCCGACGAAAGTTTAATGGGACAGGTTCCAGATAACTCAACGTATTAGATAGATAAGGAATAACCCATGTCAGAACGTTTCCCAAATGACGTGGATCCGATCGAAACTCGCGACTGGCTACAGGCGATCGAATCGGTCATCCGTGAAGAAGGTGTTGAGCGCGCTCAGTATCTGATCGACCAACTGCTTTCCGAAGCCCGCAAAGGCGGCGTGAAAGTGGCGGCAGGTGCAGGGGCAAGCAATTACATCAACACTATTGCCGTTGAAGATGAACCGGAATACCCGGGCAATCTGGAGCTGGAGCGTCGTATTCGTTCTGCTATCCGCTGGAACGCCATCATGACGGTACTGCGTGCGTCTAAAAAAGACCTCGAGCTGGGCGGCCACATGGCATCCTTCCAGTCTTCCGCAACCGTATATGACGTTTGCTTCAACCACTTCTTCCGCGCCCGCAACGAGCAGGATGGCGGCGACCTGGTGTATTTCCAGGGCCACATCTCGCCGGGCGTTTACGCACGCGCATTCCTGGAAGGCCGTCTGACCGAAGAGCAGATGGATAACTTCCGCCAGGAAGTGCATGGCAACGGCCTGTCTTCCTACCCGCACCCGAAACTGATGCCGGAATTCTGGCAGTTCCCGACCGTCTCTATGGGGCTGGGTCCAATCGGCGCTATTTACCAGGCTAAATTCCTGAAATATCTGGAACACCGTGGCCTGAAAGACACCTCCAAACAGACCGTTTACGCCTTCCTGGGCGACGGTGAAATGGACGAGCCGGAATCCAAAGGCGCTATCACCATCGCGACCCGCGAAAAACTGGACAACTTGGTCTTCATCATCAACTGTAACCTGCAGCGCCTGGACGGCCCGGTCACCGGTAACGGCAAAATCGTTAACGAACTGGAAGGCATCTTCGACGGCGCGGGCTGGAACGTGATTAAAGTCATGTGGGGCGGTCGTTGGGATGAGCTGCTGCGTAAAGATACCAGCGGTAAGCTGATCCAACTGATGAACGAAACCGTTGACGGCGACTACCAGACCTTCAAATCAAAAGACGGCGCGTACGTGCGTGAGCACTTCTTCGGCAAGTATCCGGAAACCGCCGCGCTGGTGGCAGACTGGACTGATGAGCAGATCTGGGCCCTGAACCGTGGCGGCCACGATCCGAAGAAAGTCTACGCTGCACTGAAAAAAGCGCAGGAAACCAAAGGCAAAGCGACTGTCATCCTCGCCCATACCATTAAGGGTTACGGCATGGGCGACTCTGCCGAAGGTAAAAACATCGCTCACCAGGTGAAGAAAATGAACATGGACGGCGTTCGCTACGTCCGCGATCGTTTCAACGTGCCGGTATCCGATGCTGACATTGAAAAACTGCCGTACATCACCTTCCCGGAAGGTTCTGAAGAGCACAAGTACCTGCACGAACGTCGTCAGGCGCTGCACGGTTACCTGCCGAGCCGCCAGCCTAACTTCACCGAGAAGCTGGAGCTGCCGACCCTGGAAGATTTTGGCGCGCTGCTGGAAGAGCAGAACAAAGAGATCTCCACCACTATCGCTTTCGTTCGCGCCCTGAACGTGATGCTGAAGAACAAGTCGATCAAAGATCGTCTGGTTCCGATCATCGCCGACGAAGCGCGTACCTTTGGTATGGAAGGTCTGTTCCGTCAGATCGGTATTTACAGCCCGAACGGCCAGCAGTACACCCCGCAGGACCGTGAGCAGGTTGCGTACTACAAAGAAGACGAGAAAGGTCAGATCCTGCAGGAAGGTATCAACGAGCTGGGCGCAGGTTCTTCCTGGCTGGCGGCTGCGACCTCTTACAGCACTAACGATCTGCCGATGATCCCGTTCTACATCTATTACTCCATGTTCGGGTTCCAGCGTATCGGCGACCTGTGCTGGGCAGCGGGCGACCAGCAGGCGCGCGGCTTCCTGATTGGCGGTACTTCCGGTCGTACGACCCTGAACGGCGAAGGTTTGCAGCATGAAGATGGTCACAGCCATATTCAGTCTCTGACTATCCCGAACTGTATCTCTTACGATCCGGCTTACGCATACGAAGTGGCGGTCATCATGCATGACGGTCTGGAGCGCATGTACGGTGAAAAACAAGAGAACGTTTACTATTACATCACCACGCTGAACGAAAACTACCACATGCCGGCTATGCCGGAAGGCGCTGAGGAAGGTATCCGCAAAGGTATCTATAAACTCGACACCCTCGAAGGTAGCAAAGGTAAAGTTCAGCTCTTAGGCTCGGGTTCTATCCTGCGTCACGTCCGCGAAGCGGCAGAGATCCTGGCGAAAGATTACGGCGTGGGTTCTGATGTATACAGCGTGACCTCCTTCACCGAACTGGCGCGTGACGGCCAGGATTGTGAGCGCTGGAACATGCTGCACCCGCTGGAAACCCCGCGCGTACCGTACATCGCTCAGGTGATGAACGACGCACCGGCTGTCGCATCAACTGACTATATGAAACTGTTTGCTGAACAGGTTCGTACTTATGTACCGGCAGATGATTACCGCGTACTGGGTACCGACGGTTTCGGTCGCTCTGACAGCCGTGAAAACCTGCGTCATCACTTCGAAGTGGATGCGTCCTACGTGGTGGTAGCGGCACTGGGCGAACTGGCTAAACGTGGCGAAATCGATAAGAAAGTGGTTGCGGATGCAATTACCAAATTCAACATCGATGCAGAAAAAGTTAACCCGCGTCTGGCGTAAGAGGTAAAAGAATAATGGCTATCGAAATCAAAGTACCGGACATCGGGGCAGATGAAGTTGAAATCACCGAGATCCTGGTCAAGGTTGGCGACAAAGTTGAAGCTGAACAGTCGCTGATCACCGTAGAAGGCGACAAAGCCTCTATGGAAGTTCCGTCTCCGCAGGCTGGCATCGTCAAAGAGATCAAAGTCTCCGTTGGCGACAAAACCGAGACCGGCAAACTGATCATGATTTTCGATTCCGCCGACGGTGCAGCTGACGCTGCGCCTGCTCCGGCAGAAGAGAAGAAAGAAGCGGCCCCGGCGGCGCCTGCTGCAGCGGCAGCGAAAGACGTTCACGTGCCGGACATCGGCGGTGATGAAGTTGAAGTCACCGAAATCATGGTCAAAGTGGGCGACACCGTTGCGGCGGAACAGTCTCTGATCACCGTTGAAGGCGACAAAGCTTCGATGGAAGTACCGGCGCCGTTCGCAGGTACCGTGAAAGAGATCAAGATCAACACCGGTGACAAAGTGTCCACTGGCTCTCTGATCATGGTCTTCGAGGTGGCGGGTGCTGAAGGCGCTGCGGCGCCAGCAAAAGCGGAAGCGGCTCCGGCTGCTGCGCTGGCTGCGGCTGGCGGCGCGAAAGACGTTAACGTACCGGACATCGGCGGTGACGAAGTTGAAGTGACCGAAGTGATGGTCAAGGTCGGCGACAAGGTTGAAGCCGAGCAGTCCCTGATCACCGTAGAAGGTGACAAGGCGTCGATGGAAGTACCGGCGCCGTTCGCGGGTACCGTTAAAGAAATCAAAATCAGCACCGGCGACAAAGTCAAAACCGGTTCTCTGATTATGGTCTTCGAAGTGGAAGGCGCGGCGCCTGCTGCGGCTCCGGCTAAGCAGGAAGCGGCTGCTCCGGCGCCGGCGGCGAAAGCTGAAACCCCTGCTGCGGCGCCTACGGCAAAAGCGGAAGGCAAATCCGAGTTCGCTGAGAACGACGCTTACGTCCATGCCACCCCGCTGATTCGCCGCCTGGCGCGCGAATTCGGCGTGAATCTGGCGAAAGTGAAGGGTACAGGCCGTAAAGGTCGTATCCTGCGCGAAGACGTTCAGGCGTACGTGAAAGACGCGGTGAAACGCGCTGAAGCTGCACCTGCTGCAGCCGCTGGCGGCGGTATCCCGGGCATGCTGCCATGGCCGAAAGTGGACTTCAGCAAGTTCGGCGAGATCGAAGAAGTGGAACTGGGTCGTATCCAGAAAATCTCTGGTGCGAACCTGAGCCGTAACTGGGTGATGATCCCGCACGTTACGCACTTCGACAAGACCGATATCACCGATCTGGAAGCGTTCCGTAAACAGCAAAACGCTGAAGCTGAAAAACGCAAACTGGACGTCAAATACACGCCGGTTGTGTTCATCATGAAAGCCGTTGCTGCTGCGCTTGAGCAGATGCCACGCTTCAACAGCTCACTGTCTGAAGACGGTCAGCGCCTGACGCTGAAGAAATACATCAACATCGGTGTTGCGGTTGATACCCCGAACGGTCTGGTGGTTCCGGTCTTTAAAGACGTGAACAAGAAGAGCGTGACTGAGCTTTCCCGTGAACTGACCACGATCTCGAAGAAAGCGCGTGACGGCAAACTGACTGCGGGCGAAATGCAGGGCGGTTGCTTCACCATCTCCAGCATCGGCGGCCTGGGCACCACCCATTTCGCGCCGATCGTCAACGCGCCGGAAGTCGCTATCCTTGGCGTTTCCAAGTCTGCGATGGAGCCGGTGTGGAACGGTAAAGAGTTTGTGCCGCGTCTGATGATGCCGATCTCTCTCTCCTTCGACCACCGTGTGATTGACGGTGCTGATGGTGCGCGTTTCATTACCATCATTAACAATATGCTGTCTGACATTCGCCGTCTGGTGATGTAAGCAAAAAAGCCGGCCCGACGGCCGGCTTTTTTCTGGTAATCTCATGTTGTCATTGGGGTTATTGGTGCTAAAGATAAATCGTTGCCGTTTTGTTGTTTCAAAATTGTTAACAATTTTGTAAAATACGGGCGGATAGAACGACCCGGTGGACGATGGGCGACAAGACCAGGGATCGCCGGAAATCAATTAAGAGGTCATGATGAGTACTGAAATCAAAACTCAGGTCGTGGTACTTGGGGCAGGCCCGGCAGGTTACTCTGCAGCCTTCCGTTGCGCTGATTTAGGTCTGGAAACCGTAATCGTAGAACGTTACAACACCCTCGGTGGTGTCTGTCTGAACGTCGGCTGTATCCCTTCTAAAGCGCTGCTGCACGTTGCGAAAGTGATCGAAGAAGCCAAAGCGCTGGCTGAACACGGTATCGTCTTCGGTGAGCCGAAAACCGATATCGACAAGATTCGTACCTGGAAAGAGAAAGTTATCACTCAGCTGACCGGTGGTCTGGCGGGTATGGCCAAAGGCCGTAAAGTGAAAGTGGTCAACGGTCTGGGTAAATTTACCGGGGCGAACACCCTGGAAGTGGAAGGTGAAAACGGCAAAACCGTAATCAACTTCGACAACGCGATCATCGCGGCGGGTTCCCGTCCGATCCAACTGCCGTTTATTCCGCATGAAGATCCACGCGTCTGGGATTCCACTGACGCTCTGGAACTGAAAACCGTTCCTAAGCGCCTGCTGGTTATGGGCGGCGGTATCATCGGCCTGGAAATGGGAACCGTGTACCATGCGCTGGGTTCAGAGATTGACGTGGTTGAAATGTTCGACCAGGTGATCCCGGCGGCTGACAAAGATATCGTTAAAGTCTTCACCAAGCGCATCAGCAAGAAATTCAACCTGATGCTGGAAACCAAAGTGACTGCCGTTGAAGCGAAAGAAGACGGTATCTACGTTTCCATGGAAGGCAAAAAAGCGCCTGCTGAAGCCCAGCGTTACGACGCGGTGCTGGTAGCGATTGGCCGTGTGCCGAACGGTAAAAACCTCGACGCCGGTAAAGCGGGCGTGGAAGTGGACGACCGTGGCTTTATCCGCGTTGACAAACAGTTGCGCACCAACGTGCCGCACATCTTCGCTATCGGCGATATTGTCGGTCAGCCGATGCTGGCGCATAAAGGCGTCCATGAAGGCCATGTTGCCGCTGAAGTTATCGCCGGCAAGAAACACTACTTCGACCCGAAAGTAATTCCGTCCATCGCCTACACTGAACCAGAAGTGGCGTGGGTCGGTCTGACCGAGAAAGAAGCGAAAGAGAAAGGCATCAGCTACGAAACCGCCACCTTCCCGTGGGCTGCTTCTGGCCGTGCTATCGCTTCCGACTGCGCGGACGGCATGACCAAGCTGATTTTCGACAAAGAGTCTCATCGTGTCATTGGTGGTGCGATTGTCGGTACTAACGGCGGCGAGCTGCTGGGTGAAATCGGTCTGGCGATCGAAATGGGTTGCGACGCGGAAGACATCGCGTTGACCATCCATGCTCACCCGACGCTGCACGAATCCGTGGGGCTGGCGGCTGAGGTGTTTGAAGGCAGCATCACCGACCTGCCGAACCCGAAAGCGAAGAAGAAATAATCTTCCCGGTTCGATTGTAAGCCCGATAAGCAACGTGCCGTCGGGCAAATAAAAAGCGGCTTGTAAGCCGCTTTTTTGTGTCTGCTAGTTAACAGGCTTCCACGGTTCATCTTCACTGTATTGATTTATTGCCGTAACGCGCTTCTCCGTCTCTTTGCCTAAATCAGCCTGATACACCCGATCATCCTGATTCACCATAAAGCTCATGACCCCTGTCTCTCCCCACGAGACGGGCCAGGCCAGAAGAGCAAAACCTTTGTCGTTGTCGTTGGCAATTACGCGGAACCGATAACCATGGTAACCCTCGGCGTGACGATCGGAACTGAACGCCGGGCCTAACGGGCTGGGCCTTTCGCCTGGCCGCGTTGGCCAGTAAAGCCCATCCTGCTGACCTTCGCTGCTGATCAGTCTGGTCGCGAACATCTGCTTGCGCTGCCAGTAATCATACTGGGCATCCACATAGGCGCGCATGGCCTGAATAGCCGATAGCTCATTACGGCCAATGGCGCGCGTGAGGATCTCCTCCTGAGCGGCGGCCATATCGAAATGCCATCCCGCTGCGGACCTCACGACAGGAACAGGAAGCTGCCAGCCTTCTTTCCCCACGTTCAGATGCGCAACGTTGTTGTTTTGCACCACCTGATGGCTGATTTTCCAGTCGCGGTTAAAACGCGCGACCGCTTCCGGGTCGGCGCCCTCCGGCGGGAGAAATTGCCGCCAGTTATCCCCTAAAAGCGCGGTGAGCTGCGTGTCGTTTTTACTGGCGATTGCGGAGGCGAAGGCGTTGGCCGCCTCGTCCGGCGAGGCGAAGTTCTGCTGCGCATAGCCCATCAGCGGCAGTGAGAACAGAAGGGCGCTAAACAAGATATTTTTCATTATCGGCTCCGATCAACGACGACGAAATTCATGATGCTCAGATATATGTTCACGCGCGGTGGCGCGCTGCTCATCGCTTAAGTGGCTGATACGACGGCTTTCCTGACCGCGTCGCTGCTGCGATTGCCAGTCTGGCGAACGGCTGTCGTTGCCGCTAAACACATTGGCATGATGTTGCCGGAACGTCTGGCGCTGCTCAGGCGTGGCGGAGGCGATTCGCTGACGCGCGTTGTCCCTCTGCTGTTCTGAAAGCGGGTGCTGCTGTACCTTCGTTTTACGCGCTTCACGGTGCTGTTGCTGCTGCCCAACTGTCGGTTTATGTACCGTCTGGTGATGAGCGCTGGCGCGATCCGTATCGTAGCCGCGGTAATTATTGCGCTGGGCAATCTGGTTTAACTGCTGCGAGGCGGCGTTACGCTGGACGTCACGTGAAGATGTCTGACGCTGTTGCAACTGCGCCATTGCCGCCTGGCGCTGGCTGTCACGGCTGGCTGGAGCGGGCTGCGGCGTTGCGCTTAACCCACCGCTGACGCTGGTCTGATGAAAACGCTGTGCGGTGGCGCTGTTGCGGTAGGGAACGCCGTCACGGTATGCCGGATTATGGCGCCAGGTCAGATTCTGTTCTTTCAGGTTCTGCCCGGTGATACGGTTGAAGTTGTTAACGTTAATGTTGATGTTATCGCCGTTATGCTGATAGCCGTCATGATGAGAGTCACCATCATCATGATGGTGATGATCGTCATCATGGTGGTGGTCATCGTCGTCGTCCCAGTCAATATTGCTGAACAGCGCGTAAGTGGTGGCAACGCCGAGGCTGTAACCGAAGCCTCGTACAAAGCTGCTGGCGAACTGCTCTCCCGGAGGCGGCGGCAGGTAGACGGGCGGATAAGCCGTATTTGGCCAGGCGCCGTACACCGTTGTGGGGTTGTAGTTGGGTACGTAGACGACCTGCGGGTCTGCCGGTTCAATTTTAATGACCGTCGGCGTGGTCGACTGCACGTTCGTGGTCTGGGACGTTGACGAGGCCTGTGTGGCGACGTTTTTCTTTGGCGTACTGGTGACGGTTTGCTGCGGCGTGGATTTCAGTGAACCCGTCTGCTGCGCCAGTTGACGCAGTCGCTGTACCGCATCCATCACATCCTGCGGTTGCGCCAGAAAGGCGTCGCCCAGATTTTGCACCCATTCCGGGTTTTCTCCCATCAACGCCATCAGTTGCGGAAACGCCACCAGTGATTTCACGCTCGGGTCCCAGGGTTGTCCGGAAACGGCCTGAATCGCAGCATCGCCCTGCAACGTGGGATTATCACGCGACCATTGTACCGCCTGCACCACGTTTGCCGGGTAGGTGGCGGCCATTAACACCTGGGACAGCAGCGGATCGGGATACAGCGCCACGGGGGCGACCCATTGATCGATTTGCGCGGTGGTAAATGTGGGTTTCGCCACCGGCGCGGCGGGAGCAGGCGCAGACGCGGTGACAGGAACCGGCTGAGTGGGGGCTTCTGGCGTCCGGCTTTTTACATACATCACGCCGGATGCGGCGAATAACCCAGCGCTACAGACCAGCGCCAGCACGTGGGGTTTGAAGGGCAACGTCATTTTCTTACTCCCGATTCCTGAAGAAATCGCTATGGTCGAATTGCTGCCACCCGCAGGTGCAGTGTTGCGGGAGTATAAAGAGACGATAGTTTAATTTTTGACTAATCTTGGGATCGTTACAGTAGAGTGATTATTAAAATCGAAAATAATGTATCCACTCGTAACAGTGCTTCCTCCCCTTTAAGGGATACCGAAAAGCGCATTAGACCATCCTTAACGATTCAGCCACTTTTTTATGTTGCTTTTTTGTAAACACATTAACACCCCACTAAAATCCTGTTATTCTGCCCGTTGCGGTACCGGGCATTTACCCTACTAACTGCTGTCTCACAGGAGCGTGAAGAAAATCGCCCATCGATAAAAGCGCCGCACTATGACAATGAGAGCGAGGAGAACCGTCGTGCTAGAAGAATACCGTAAGCACGTAGCTGAACGTGCCGCCGAGGGGATTGTGCCCAAACCCTTAGATGCAACCCAAATGGCCGCGCTCGTCGAGCTGCTGAAAAACCCGCCTGCGGGTGAAGAAGAATTCCTGTTAGACCTGTTAATCAACCGTGTTCCCCCTGGCGTCGATGAAGCCGCCTACGTTAAAGCGGGTTTTCTCGCTGCCGTCGCCAAAGGCGAAACGACCTCCCCGCTGGTTACGCCAGAAAAAGCCATCGAACTGCTTGGCACCATGCAGGGTGGTTACAACATCCATCCGCTGATCGACGCGCTCGACAACGACACGCTGGCGCCGATTGCCGCCAAAGCGCTGTCCCATACCCTGCTGATGTTCGATAACTTCTACGATGTGGAAGAAAAAGCCAAAGCGGGTAACGTATTTGCAAAACAGGTGATGCAGTCGTGGGCGGATGCCGAATGGTTCCTGAACCGTCCGCCGCTGGCCGAAAAAATGACCGTTACCGTCTTTAAGGTGACCGGTGAAACCAACACCGACGATCTCTCTCCGGCACCGGACGCCTGGTCCCGCCCGGATATCCCGTTGCACGCGTTAGCGATGCTGAAAAACGCCCGTGAAGGTATCGAACCGGATCAGCCTGGCGTGGTCGGTCCGATCAAACAAATCGAAGCCCTGCAGCAAAAAGGCTTCCCGTTGGCCTACGTCGGCGACGTTGTGGGGACCGGCTCTTCCCGTAAATCCGCCACCAACTCTGTGTTGTGGTTCATGGGCGATGACATTCCGCACGTGCCGAACAAGCGCGGCGGTGGCCTGTGCCTCGGCGGTAAAATTGCTCCTATCTTCTTTAACACCATGGAAGACGCGGGCGCGCTGCCAATTGAAGTGGATGTGAGCAACCTGAACATGGGCGACGTGATTGACGTTTACCCGTACAAAGGGGAAGTGCGTAACCATGAAACCAATGAACTGCTGGCCACGTTTGAGTTAAAAACGGACGTGCTGATCGACGAAGTGCGCGCCGGTGGCCGTATCCCGCTGATCATCGGTCGTGGCCTGACCACCAAAGCGCGCGAAGCGCTGGGCCTGCCGCATTCAGACGTGTTCCGTCAGGCGAAAGACGTGGCGGAAAGCAGCCGCGGCTTCTCGCTGGCGCAGAAAATGGTTGGCCGCGCCTGCGGCGTAACCGGTGTCCGTCCTGGCGCGTACTGCGAGCCGAAGATGACTTCCGTTGGTTCTCAGGACACCACCGGCCCAATGACACGTGATGAACTGAAAGACCTGGCGTGCCTGGGCTTCTCCTCTGATCTGGTCATGCAGTCCTTCTGCCACACTGCGGCGTATCCGAAGCCGGTCGACGTCACCACGCACCACACGCTGCCAGACTTCATCATGAACCGTGGCGGCGTGTCGCTGCGTCCGGGCGATGGCGTGATCCACTCCTGGCTCAACCGTATGCTGTTGCCGGATACCGTGGGCACCGGCGGTGACTCCCATACCCGTTTCCCGATCGGCATCTCCTTCCCGGCGGGCTCCGGCCTGGTGGCGTTTGCCGCGGCGACCGGCGTGATGCCTCTCGACATGCCTGAGTCCGTGCTGGTGCGCTTTAAGGGCAAAATGCAGCCGGGCATCACCCTGCGCGATCTGGTTCATGCGATCCCGCTGTATGCCATCAAACAGGGTCTGCTGACCGTTGAGAAGAAAGGTAAGAAAAACATCTTCTCTGGCCGCATCCTGGAAATCGAAGGTCTGCCGGATCTGAAAGTCGAGCAGGCGTTCGAGCTGACAGACGCCTCTGCCGAGCGTTCTGCTGCCGGTTGCACCATCAAGCTGAACAAAGAGCCGATCATTGAGTATCTGAACTCCAACATCGTCCTGCTGAAGTGGATGATTGCGGAAGGCTACGGCGATCGTCGCACTTTGGAACGCCGTATTCAGGGCATGGAAAAATGGCTGGCGGATCCGCAGTTGTTGGAAGCCGATGCTGACGCAGAGTACGCGGCGGTAATCGACATCGATCTGGCGGATATCAAAGAGCCGATCCTGTGTGCGCCAAACGATCCGGACGATGCGCGTCTGCTTTCCGACGTACAGGGCGAGAAGATCGACGAAGTGTTTATCGGTTCCTGTATGACCAACATCGGTCACTTCCGTGCGGCCGGTAAGCTGCTGGATGCGCACAAAGGCCAGTTGCCGACCCGTCTGTGGGTCGCGCCGCCAACCCGCATGGATGCCGCGCAGCTCACGGAAGAGGGCTATTACAGCGTCTTCGGTAAGAGCGGCGCGCGTATCGAAATTCCGGGCTGTTCGCTGTGCATGGGTAACCAGGCGCGCGTGGCTGACGGTGCGACGGTGGTCTCCACCTCTACCCGTAACTTCCCGAACCGTCTGGGGACCGGGGCGAACGTCTTCCTGGCCTCTGCGGAGCTGGCGGCGGTTGCAGCGCTGATCGGTAAACTGCCGACGCCGGAAGAGTATCAGACCTATGTGGCGCAGGTGGATAAAACCGCTGTCGATACTTACCGCTACCTGAACTTCGACCAGTTGTCTCAGTACACCGAGAAAGCTGACGGGGTGATCTTCCAGACGGCAGTGTAGTTTTGATGGTTTTCCCGTGCCGGACAGGCGTTACGCCGCCATCCGGTACGGGTTAATCTGACGGCTGCGCTTATCAGGCCCACAGGCTGAGACAACCCATCGCAACGGCGGTGGGTTTTTTTATTTTCATTCCTCCCGCCTCTCACGCTTTTTTTCTTCCTCTCTGCTGCGATAATTAGCTCAAGGGCTTTGCAGAGGAACACCTTATGGATTACGAATTTCTGCGCGATGTTACCGGTGGGGTAAAAGTGCGTATGTCGATGGGCCACGAAGTGGTCGGGCACTGGTTTAATGAAGAAGTGAAGGATAACCTGGCGTTGCTCGATGAAGTGGAACAGGCCGCACGCGCGGTAAAAGGCAGTGAACGTTCCTGGCAGCGGGCGGGTCATGAATACACGCTCTGGATGGACGGCGAGGAGGTGATGATCCGCGCAAACCAGCTGGAGTTTACGGGCGATGAGATGGAAGAAGGCATGAACTACTACGATGAAGAGAGCCTGTCGCTGTGCGGCGTGGAGGATTTTCTTCAGGTGGTGCGGGCTTATCGGGATTTTTTAGCGCAATCCTGAGTGAATTCAATCATCCACAAGGCCGGACGCCAGTGTCCGGCTTTTTTTTAACCGTAAAAGTCCTTGTTGATTTTTATTAATCATTTTGAATCTGTGATCTGGCGCGTTTGTGCTTTAAATTTGATTAAATATAATCTTTGTGATTTTATTTAATCACAACATAACAACAGGCGGGAAGACCATGAACATCAAAAAGGCAATAGAACGCGTACCCGGCGGCATGATGGTTGTGCCACTGGTGATCGGCGCCATTATCAATACCTTTGCCCCACAGGCGCTGGAGATCGGCGGGTTCACCACCGCGCTGTTCAAAAACGGCGCGGCGCCGCTGATTGGCGCCTTCCTGCTCTGTATGGGGGCGGGGATTAGCGTGAAAGCCGCACCTCAGGCGCTGTTGCAGGGCGGTACGATAACCCTGACCAAACTGCTGGTCGCCATTGCGATTGGCCTGGGCGTTGAGCATCTGTTCGGTGCGGAAGGGATCTTCGGCTTAAGCGGCGTGGCGATCATTGCGGCGATGAGTAACTCAAACGGCGGGCTTTACGCGGCGCTTGTGGGGGAGTTTGGCAACGAGCGTGATGTCGGCGCTATTTCCATTCTGTCTCTGAATGACGGGCCGTTCTTTACGATGATCGCGCTGGGCGCGGCGGGTATGGCGAACATACCGATCATGGCGCTGGTCGCGGTGCTGGTTCCGCTGGTGGTGGGGATGATCCTCGGTAACCTTGATCCCAACATGCGCGACTTCCTGACCAAAGGGGGGCCACTGTTGATCCCATTCTTCGCGTTTGCGCTGGGTGCGGGGATCAACCTTGAAATGCTGCTGCAGGGCGGTCTGGCAGGCATTCTGCTTGGCGTACTGACCACCTTCGTCGGCGGTTTCTTTAACATTCGCGCCGACCGTCTGGTGGGGGGAACCGGCATTGCCGGCGCGGCGGCCTCCAGCACCGCCGGGAACGCGGTGGCGACGCCGCTGGCGATTGCCCAGGCAGACCCGTCGCTGGCGGAAGTAGCTGCCGCAGCCGCCCCGCTGATTGCCGCATCGGTGATCACAACCGCGATTCTGACGCCTGTCCTGACCTCGTGGGTCGCCAAAAAGCAGGCGCGTCAGGTCGCTGAGGAGGAAAAAGCATGAAGATGATCGTTATCGCCGACGACTTTACGGGCTCTAACGATACCGGCGTGCAGTTGGCGAAGAAAGGGGCGCGCACCGAGGTGATGCTGACGCCGGAGCAAAAGCCTTCGCGTCGCGCGGATGTGCTGGTGATCAACACCGAAAGCCGCGCGATACCCGCAGAGCAGGCGGCGAAAGCGGTAGCGCAGGCGTTAGCGCCCTGGTGCGAAGGTGAGACGCTCCCGCTGGTATACAAGAAAATTGATTCCACCTTTCGCGGCAACGTCGGCGCGGAAGTGACGGCGGCGATGCGTGCCGCCAACCGGACGCTGGCGGTGATCGCGGCGGCGATCCCCGCTGCCGGGCGCACCACCCGTGACGGATTATGTCTGGTCAACGGTACGCCGCTACTGGAAACCGAATTTGCCAGCGATCCGAAAACGCCGATTCTCTCCTCGCGCATTGCGGAGCTGATTGCGCTACAAAGCGATATCCCGGTACGTGACGTGTCGCTCGATGACGTGCGACGCGGACAGCTCAGCGCGTTGCTGAGGGCTTTTGCCGCCGAGGGGGAATGCATGGTGGTGGTCGATGCGGTAGAAGATCGCGATCTGTCGCTGATTGCCCAGGCTATTTGTGAACAGGCTACGCTGCCGCTGTTGGTCGGCGCTGCCGGACTGGCGAACGCGCTACCGGTCAGAATGTTCATGCAGGAGAAGCAGGAACTGCCGGTGCTGGTGGTGGCCGGATCGATGAGCGAAGCCACGCGGCGGCAGGTTGAAAAAGCGCTCTGCCAGGCGCGCGCCAGCGTGGTGGACATTGATGCCTCACGGCTGATTTCGGCGCAGGCCGAACAGGAAATCGCCGCGCTGGTGGAGCAGGCCTGCGCGCTGCTCGGCCGCCAGCAGCACACGATTCTCCGCACCAGCCGGAGCGCGGACGATCGGCAGATGATCGACGCGCTGTGTACTGAAGCAGGCGTGAGCCGCCAGCAGCTTGGTGAGATGCTCAGCCAACGCCTCGGGACCATTACGCTGCGCATTATCGAACAGGCGCGTATTGGCGGGCTGTTCCTGACCGGAGGAGATATCGCCACTGCGGTTGCCAGCGCGCTTGGCGCGGAAGGCTATCGCATCCAGAGCGAGGTCGCGCCCTGCATTCCCTGCGGGACGTTTGTGAACAGCGAAATCGACGACCTTCCGGTGATCACGAAAGCAGGCGGATTCGGTTCAGACAGCACCCTTTGTGATGCGCTTTATTTTATTGAGGAGATGTACAGTGGTAACTAAAACAATTGCGATTACGATGGGCGATCCGGCGGGTATCGGTCCGGAAATTATTGTCAAAGCGCTTTGTGAAGATGAACTTAACGGCGCGCCGCTGGTGGTGGTGGGATGCCTGCAAACCCTCAAACGTTTGCAAGCCAAAGGGCTGGCGGAAGGGGTGACCTTTCGCGCGATTGACGGTGTCACGCAGGCGCGATTTACGCCGGGCGTGATTCACGTCATCGACGAGCCGCTGGCGCAGCCGGAGGCGCTGGAGCCAGGTAAAGTGCAGGCCGAGGCGGGCGATCTGGCCTACCGTTGCGTAAAACGTGCGACAGAGCTGGCACTGAAAGGCGATGTACACGCCATCGCCACCGCGCCGCTGAATAAAGAAGCGCTGCATCTGGCGGGGCATCATTACCCGGGACATACCGAACTGTTGGCGACGCTTACCGAAAGCCGTGACTATGCGATGGTGCTTTACACCGACAAGCTGAAGGTGATTCACGTTTCGACCCATATTGCGTTACGCAAGTTTCTCGACACCCTCAACGGAAAACGCGTGGAGACGGTCATCGGCATCGCGGATCGCTTCCTGAAGCGTGTTGGTTTCGCCCAACCGCGCATCGCCGTTGCCGGGGTCAATCCCCATGCAGGTGAAAACGGTCTGTTTGGCGATGAAGAAATTCGCATTGTGTCGCCAGCCATTGAAAACATGAAGGCGAAGGGAACAGACGTTTACGGCCCATGTCCGCCGGACACCGTGTTTTTACAGGCGTACGAAGGCCAATATGACATGGTGGTGGCGATGTACCACGATCAGGGGCATATTCCGCTCAAATTGCTCGGTTTCTATGATGGCGTGAACATCACCGCCGGTCTGCCGTTTATTCGTACCTCTGCCGATCACGGGACGGCGTTTGATATCGCCTGGACGGGAAAAGCAAAATCTGAGAGCATGGCCGTATCGATTAAACTGGCAATGCAACTGGCGTAATTTCCTGTTATGAAAGGACAACACCGTCTGGATAAGATTGTGGCGTATTTGAAAAATCATACGCTGGTGACCGTGGAACAGCTGGTAGATGCGGTAGAAGCATCGCCCGCGACGATCCGACGCGATCTGATCAAGCTGGATGAACAGGGCGTGATCAGCCGCAGCCACGGCGGTGTTGCTCTGCGACGCTTTGAACCGGCGCAACCCACAACCAATGAAAAGCAATTACGATCGCCTGCTGAAAAGCGGGCGATCGCGCGTTTTGCCGCCTCAATGGTACAGGCGGGCGACGCAGTGGTGTTGGACGCCGGCACCACCATGCTGGAGTTGGCAAAATGCCTGACTCATCTGCCGCTCAGGGTGATCACCGTCGATCTGCATATCGCCCTGTTTTTGTCCGAGTTTCGCCAGATTGAAGTCACCATTGTAGGTGGCCGCATTGATGACAGCAGTCAGTCCTGCATCGGCGAGTTTGGTCGCAAAATGTTGCGTAGCGTCTATCCCGATATCGCCTTCATGAGCTGTAACACCTGGAGTATGGAAAAGGGCGTCACGACGCCGACGGAAGACAAAGCAGGGCTGAAGCAGGAGATTATCGCTAACGCCCAACGCAAGGTTCTGCTGGCCGACAGCAGCAAATATGGCGCGCATTCGCTGTTCAACGTAGCGCCGCTGAGCCGTTTTACCGATGTGGTGACCGATGTAAATCTGCCCTTCCCTGTCCAGGCTGAGCTGAAAGCCCACTCCGTGGCTCTTACGCTGGTACAACCTGAAATTTAAAGGGAGCGATCACCGCTCTCAGGGCGGGCGACACGTTGCGACGCGGATAATACAAAAACGCCCCTTCCAGGCCCAAACTGTGGTTCTGTAGCGTCCGGATGAGCCTGCCGTGGGCTAAATCTTCACGAACTCACTCCTTGGGGACGTAGGCCAGACCGGGGCCTAATCTTGCCGCCTGCGCTTCCATATCACTGTCAGATAGCGCCCATCGTCCCTGGCGGGGCCGACCACGGCCATGTCCATATTGGGTGAAACACTTCGGGCGAAACACAGAACCGATTTGCCGGATGACGCCATCCGGCACGTTGGTAAACGTTACACCGCCGGGATATTGCGCCCGTAGTAAATCTCACGCATCTCTCTCCAGAGCGCCGCGGTAATGTCTTTGCGCTCGGCTTCGGTCAGATCTTCCGGACGGGTATGGAACATATAGTGCTTAAGATCGAACTCTTTAAGCAGCATTTTGGTATGGAAAATATTTTCCTGGTACACATTGACGTCCACCATGTCATACAGCGACTTCATGTCTTCAGACATAAAGTTCTGAATAGAGTTGATCTCATGGTCGATGAAGTGCTTCATGCCGTTAATGTCGCGGGTAAAGCCGCGAACACGGTAGTCGATGGTCACGATATCGGACTCAAGCTGGTGGATCAGGTAATTTAGCGCTTTAAGCGGGGAAATCACGCCGCAGGTTGACACTTCGATATCCGCGCGGAAGGTGCACAAACCGCCTTCCGGATGGCTTTCCGGGTAGGTATGCACGCAGATGTGACTTTTATCGAGATGGGCGACCACTGCTTCCGGTAGGGGACCTGGATGCTCGGTGTTATCGATAAGCCGCGGATCGACGGGTTCTTCGCTCACCAGAATGGTGACGCTGGCGCCCTGCGGTTCGTAGTCCTGACGGGCGATGTTCAGAATATTGGCGCCAATGATGGAGCAGGTTTCTGACAGGATTTCGGTCAGACGATTGGCGTTATACAGTTCATCGATATAGGCGATGTAGCCGTCGCGCTCTTCGGCGGTTTTGGCGTAGCAGATATCATAAATACAAAAACTCAGACTTTTGGTCAGGTTGTTAAAGCCATGCAGTTTCAGTTTTTTCAATTTCTTATCTTCTCCTTAGGACGACGAGGCGGTCAGTGCGTCTAGCAGATACTGGGGTAAGGCAAAGGCTGCTGTATGGATAGCCGGATTGTAATAGCGGCACTTCAGACCTGAGCTGTGAAAACGCGCCTGGATGATTTCGGTCGACAGGCTACGTAGCGCGTCGTTATCGGACGCCCAGGCGAAGGTCATGATGCCGCCATAATAGGTGGGAATTGCTGCCTGATAAAACCCGACGTCGGCGAAGTAATGGCGGAGCTTGCGGTGACTGTCGACAGCTTCGTCCTGTTGCAGGAAACATACGCCGTTCTGGGCGACAAAGATCCCGCCGGGGGTCAGGCAGCGTTTGCAGCCTTCGTAGAACGCCGAGGTGAACAGGCTCTCGCCGGGGCCGATCGGATCGGTGCAATCGGAGATGATCACATCAAAGGTTTGCTGCGTCTGGTTGACGAAATTAACGCCGTCGTCGATCACCAGGGTAAAACGCGGATCGTCATAGCTGCCAGCGTTGTGCGCAGGCAGATACTGGCGGCAGAAAGAGACCACGCCCGCATCGATCTCCACCATGGTGATGGTTTCAACGTTTTTGTGGCGGGTGACTTCACGCAGCATCGCACCGTCGCCGCCGCCAATAATCAGCACGTGTTTCGCGTGGCCGTGGGCCAGTAGCGGAACGTGAGTCATCATTTCATGATAAATGAACTCATCGCGCTCGGTAGTTTGCACCACCCCGTCCAGCGCCATGACGCGGCCAAAGGCGGCGTTTTCGAAGATGATCAGATCCTGATGTTCGGTCTTCTCGTGATAAAGCACGTTATCGACGGCAAAGTACTGTCCAAACTGGTCGTGTAGCGTTTCATGCCACTGCTGTTTGTCGGCCAAAGGTTGATACCTCCATTGTTAACACCCGTTAAAAAGGGCGCAACATAATAGCTAACTATGACCGCGGATGCACGGTCATGATGTCAACAACAGGGTAGCATGATTTTATTTGACGTAGGCGAGCAGGCTCAGCGAGTCGCGCGCCAGCGCTTTGCATTTTTTAGCGACGGGAATACCGATACCGCTCAGATCGCGATAGCTGTCTTCGCCGAGCGATTTCATATCGAAGGAGTCGTAATTACTGAGGTCCCACTGGTTTTGCTGAGCAAAAAAGACCAGCGCGCGCCGAATTTGCCCGTTGGGTAAATTCTGGTAGCCGCAGTCATTTTTCAGAAAAACAAAAACGGCTGTTAAATCGGCCATATCTTCGGCTTCAGATTCACTGAGCGCATAACTGTTCGCGCAAACAGCCATCAGACTGCTGAACAGCACGGTTCTGAAAAACGTCTTCATTGCTTCTACCACGGCATCACGGAAACTAAACGTTAGCACACTGTTGGCAAGGCGACGACTTTTATTATTGTTCAGCGTGATGTCATAAACTTGACCTTCCCGTAAGGGGAGGGTCTATGCTCAAGGATTGGGCTGTTTTCGCCTGCTGCAAAATAAGGAAGTGATTATGCAACGTCGTGATTTCTTAAAATATTCTGTGGCGCTTGGGGTGGCGTCGGCTTTGCCGCTGTGGAGCCGCGCTGTTTTTGCCGCTGAGCGCCCTGCGCTTCCCATTCCGAATCTTCTGACTCCCGATGCCCGTCATCGTCTCTCGTTGACGATTCAGGCAGGGCAGTCAACGTTTGCCGGGAAGACGGCGACGACCTGGGGTTATAACGGCAACGTGCTTGGTCCGGCCCTGAAATTACAGCGCGGTAAAACGGTGACGGTGGATATTCATAACCAACTGGCGGAAGAGACCACGGTGCACTGGCATGGGCTGGAAGTGCCCGGCGACGTGGATGGCGGCCCGCAGGGCATTATTCCCGCCGGGGGAAAACGCACCGTGACCTTTACGCCCGAACAGCGCGCGGCGACCTGCTGGTTTCATCCCCATCAGCATGGCAAAACCGGGCGTCAGGTGGCGATGGGGCTGGCCGGTCTGGTGATGATTGAAGACGACGAGATCCACACACTGCTGTTGCCGAAACAGTGGGGCATTGACGATGTGCCGGTCATTGTTCAGGACAAGCGCTTTACCGACGCCGGGCAGATAGACTATCAACTGGACGTCATGACTGCCGCCGTCGGATGGTTTGGCGATACGCTGCTGACCAATGGGGCGCTTTACCCACAACATGCTGCGCCGCGCGGCTGGCTGCGTCTGCGTCTGCTCAACGGTTGTAACGCCCGTTCGCTTAATTTTGCGACCAGCGATAAGCGTCCATTCTATGTCATTGCCAGCGATGGCGGCCTGTTGCCTGAGCCGGTAAAAGTGGCTGAACTGCCGATGTTGATGGGCGAACGCTTTGAGGTGCTGGTGGACGTGAGCGACGGTAAGCCGTTCGACCTTGTGACCCTGCCCGTCAGCCAGATGGGGATGGCGGTCGCGCCGTTTGATAAGCCGCACCCGGTGATGCGCATTCAGCCAGTGGCGGTAAACGCCTCCGGGACGCTGCCGGACACGCTCGCGACATTGCCAGCCCTGCCGTCGCTTGACGGGTTGACCGTACGTAAATTGCAGCTATCTATGGACCCGATGCTTGACATGATGGGCATGCAATTGCTGATGAAGAAGTATGGTCCGCAGGCGATGTCGGGTATGAATCATGGCCAGATGCAGGGGCATAAGGGCCATATGCAGCACGGCGGTATGGATAAGATGAACCACGGCGGGCATGTTGACTTCCACAATGCCAATATGATCAACGGCGTCGCCTTTGACATGAACAAACCGATGTTTGCCGCCAGCAAAGGACAACATGAACGTTGGGTGATTTCTGGCGTTGGCGACATGATGCTGCATCCGTTCCATATTCACGGTACGCAGTTCCGTATTCTGTCAGAAAATGGACAGCCGCCAGTGGCGCATCGCCGCGGATGGAAGGACACGGTTCGGGTTGAAGGCGGGGTGAGTGAAGTGTTAGTGAAGTTCGATCACGACGCGCCAAAAGAACATGCTTATATGGCGCATTGTCATCTGCTGGAACATGAAGATACGGGGATGATGTTAGGATTTACCGTATAAAAATGCCGGGGGCGGCTGTGATGGCGCCCCCGGCGGTATGCCCGGCGTTACCCGGGCATAAGCGTTACTTCTCGCCGTCCGGTAGGGCATACGCGACAATATAGTCGCCCATCTTCGTACCAAACGAACCGTGACCCCCGGCGGAAATCACCACGTATTGCTTACCGTTGACCTCATAGGTCATCGGCGTCGCCTGGCCCCCTGCGGGCAGACGACCCTGCCACAGTTTTTCCCCGTTGCTCATGTTATAAGCTCGCAGGTAGTTATCGGCAGTGGCGGCAATAAACAGCACGTTACCGGCGGTTGAGATAGGTCCGCCGAGCATCGGCATTCCCATATTAAAGGGAACCGGAACCGGCATCGGGAACGGCATACTGTCCTGCGGCGTACCAATGCGTTTCTTCCAGACGATTTCGTTGGTTTTCAGATCCAGCGCTGAGATATACCCCCAGGCCGGTTGCTTACACGGCAGACCAAACGGTGACAGGAACGGATTCAGCGTCACGCCGTAGGGCACACCGTACTGTGGCTGAATACCCGACTCGGTGCCGGTGCCTTTGGCGTCTTTCGGCTGCTCCATCGGGTTACCCGGACCACGCGGGATCAGCTTCGAAACGAACGGCAGCGCCATCGGGTTGGCAATCGCCACCTGACGGTTGGGATCGACGGAGATACCGCCCCATTCGAACATCCCGAGGTTACCCGGGAACACCAGCGTACCCTGCTCAGATGGCGGGGTGAAGATACCTTCATAGCGCAACTGGTGGAACATCACGCGGCACACCAACTGGTCGAACATGGTGGCGCCCCACATATCCGCACCGGTCAAATCTTTCGTCGGACGGAAGCTCAGCTCGGAGAACGGCTGGGTTTTGGTGACGTAGTCGCCTTTTGCGGCGCCCTGCGGTACCGGGGTTTCCGGCGCCGGGACGACCAGCTTGCCGTTACGACGGTCAAGGACAAAAATGTTGCCGGTTTTCGCCGGGGCGTAGACAACAGGCACGGTCTGGCCGTTGACGGTAATATCCGCCAGCGTCGGTTGAGCGGGCAGGTCCATATCCCACAGATCGTGGTGAACGGTCTGATAGCTCCACGCGAGCTTACCGGTAGTGGCATTCAGCGCCAGAACGGAGCTGGCGTAGCGTTCCTGCTCCGGCGTACGGTGGCCGCCCCAGATATCCGGCGTGGAGACGCCCATCGGCAGATAAACCAGGTCCAGCTTCGCATCATAGGCCGCAGGCGCCCACGAGTTCGGTGAGTTAAAGGTGAAGGTGTGCTCATCCGAAGGAATGGCATTTGGATCTTTCGCACCCGGATCGAACGCCCACAGCAGTTTACCGTTGTTAACGTCGAAACCGCGGATCACTCCGGACGTTTCGCGGGTGGAGAAGTTATCGGTGACCGACCCGGCAATCACAATCGTTTTATCGGTAATGATTGGCGGCGAGGTCGGTTCGTACAGACCCGGCGTTTGATCCGGCATATTGGTTTGCAGGTTCAGCACGCCTTTGTTGGCAAAGGTTTCGCACAGCTTGCCGTTTTCCGCGTTCAGCGCAATCAGACGTCCATCGTTTACCGGCAGGATGATGCGGCGCGGACAGTCGGCAATCACTTCCGGAGAGGCTGTGTCGGCCTTCGCTTCATGGTAGGAGACGCCGCGGCAGGTGACGTGCTGGAAAGACTCGTTCGGTTTCAGTTCCGGGTCGTAATGCCATTTCTCTTTCCCCGTCGCCGCATCCAGCGCGAACAGTCGCTGGTGGGCGGTGCACAGATACAGCGTGTCACCCACTTTGATAGGCGTGACTTCGTTAGTCAGTTCGCCCGGATCGTCCGGCTGCTTCAGGTCGCCGGTACGAAACACCCACGCTTCCTTCAGCTTGTGGACGTTATCGGCGTTAATCTGCTTCAGCGGGGAATAGCGCTGGCCTTCCTGGTTGCGCCCGTAGGCAGGCCAGTCACCGTCAGCCACCGGCGAGATAGGCTCGGCTGGCGTCGACTCGGCGCTGAGCGTGCCGTCAATTTCCTGCGGATCGTTGAAACCCGCCCAGGTCAGGATCCCGCCGCTGATCAGCAGGGCGACCAGCAGGGCGGCGACCGCGCCGCCGGAAGGAATTATCAGGCGACGCCAGACAAAAGGTAAAATCAGCCAGATGCCGAAGAAGACAAGAATGTCGCTGCGCGGCGTCAGCGCCCAGAAGTCGAAGCCGACTTCCCATACGCCCCAGATCAGAGTGGCGAGCAGCAGAGCGGCATACAGCCACAGCGCGGAGCGCTTGCTGCGCCAGAGCAGCCAGGCGACGCCCAGCATCGCCAGACCGGCGATCGGGTAGTACCAGGAGCCGCCGATAGCGACCAGCCAGCCGCCGCCGATCAGTAAATACAGCCCGCAGAGCGCGGCAAAGAGGGCCGTTAGCGTCACGAGAAGCCGTGGCGAACGTGCATTGTTTTCAGCCATAAAAAGACACCATCTCAATTTGTTAAATTTTTAATAGCAATTAATTATAGGATTTAACATGTGTGATCGTCATCACAAAATGAGCTTTATCAACAGATGCCGCGAATAAATACTTTTACTGGTATACTGCGTGCCTTGCATTTCGATGCCGGTTCATCTGGAGCAGGCATTGAGTGATTTGTTTTTAAATCATATGGTTAGAGATATGAAACATACTGTAGAAGTCATGATCCCTGAAGCGGAGATCAAAGCGCGTATTGCCGAACTGGGTCGTCAGATTACTGAACGTTATAAAGACAGCGGCAGTGAAATGGTGCTGGTGGGTCTGCTGCGGGGGTCATTCATGTTTATGGCGGACCTGTGCCGTGAAGTGCAGGTATCTCATGAAGTCGATTTTATGACCGCCTCCAGCTACGGTAGCGGCATGTCTACTACCCGAGACGTGAAAATCCTCAAAGACCTGGACGAAGATATTCGCGGCAAAGACGTGCTGATTGTGGAAGATATTATTGATTCCGGGAATACGCTGTCGAAAGTGCGCGAGATCCTGGGGCTGCGCGAACCGAAATCGCTGGCGATCTGCACTCTGCTGGATAAACCCTCCCGTCGTGAAGTGAACGTGCCGGTGGAATTTATCGGTTTTTCGATTCCGGATGAGTTCGTGGTGGGCTACGGCATTGATTACGCGCAGCGTTATCGCCATCTGCCGTATGTCGGTAAAGTGGTTCTGCTGGACGAGTAAGCGAAGACATGCCGGATGGCGTTGCCGCCCGGCATGGTCAATTAGCGGTGATTGATGTGTTTCTTACTGAGGTTAGACACGCCCTGACGATACCGCTGTTCCAGCGACTCGCGGTTGGTGGCCGTCACTTCCAGATCGCGCAGCAACCCGTCGTGAATACCGTACGCCCAGCCGTGAATCGTCACTTTCTGACCGCGCTTCCACGCCGACTGCATGATGGTGGAATGGCCCAGGTTGTACACCTGTTCCATTACGTTCAGCTCACACAAGGTGTCCATCCGACGCTCCTGCGGCATTTCACCGAGCAATGAGCTATGTTTGAACCAGATATCGCGGATGTGCAGCAGCCAGTTGTTGATTAAACCCAGTTCCGGGTTTTCAACCGCCGCCTGCACGCCGCCACATCCGTAGTGGCCGCAGATAATAATGTGTTCAACTTCCAGCACATCGACGGCATACTGCACCACAGAGAGGCAGTTGAGATCGGTGTGGATGACCAGGTTGGCCACATTACGGTGAACAAATAATTCGCCCGGCTCGAGTCCGGTTAAACGTTCTGCGGGAACGCGACTGTCGGAACATCCAATCCATAGAAAGCGCGGTTTCTGCGCTTGCGCCAGTTTCTCAAAAAATCCGGGATCCTCTTCCACCAGCATTTTTGACCATAGTGCATTGTTGCTGATGAGTGTATCTATGTCTTTCATGGAGGTTAACGACCTGTAACCAAATAAGTGCGTTGGGCTAATATAGGGCAACTCCGCGATTATTTAAACCACATATAAAGTGTAAGAACGTAAGGTAAGTAAAAATTTATGACCATTGCACTGGAACTTCAACAACTTAAAAAAACGTATCCGGGGGGCGTTCAGGCGCTGCGCGGTATCGATTTGCAGGTCGAAGCGGGTGATTTTTATGCGCTTCTGGGACCAAACGGGGCAGGAAAGTCGACCACCATCGGCATCATCAGTTCGCTTGTTAACAAAACGTCCGGGCGCGTTAGCGTGTTTGGCTACGATCTTGAAAAAGATATCGTCAACGCCAAACGCCAGCTGGGACTGGTGCCGCAGGAGTTTAACTTCAACCCTTTTGAGACGGTGCAGCAAATTGTCGTGAATCAGGCGGGGTACTACGGCGTCGAACGTAAAGAAGCGGTCGAGCGCAGCGAAAAGTATCTGAAACAGCTCGATTTATGGGAGAAGCGTAACGAACGCGCGCGGATGTTATCCGGCGGGATGAAGCGTCGCCTGATGATCGCCCGCGCCCTGATGCATGAGCCGAAACTGTTGATTCTTGATGAGCCAACCGCCGGGCTGGATATTGAGCTTCGCCGCTCAATGTGGGGTTTTTTGAAGGATTTAAACGACAAAGGCACCACGATCATTCTCACCACCCACTATCTGGAAGAAGCGGAAATGCTGTGCCGCAACATCGGTATTATTCAGCATGGCGAGCTGGTGGAAAACACCTCAATGAAGACTCTGTTGTCGAAGTTGAAATCCGAAACCTTCATTCTCGACCTGGCGCCGAAAAGCCCGCTGCCAAAGCTGAACGGCTATCAATACCGGCTGGTGGATACCTCCACGCTGGAAGTGGAAGTCCTGCGCGAACAAGGGATCAACAGCGTGTTCAGCCAGCTCAGCGAGCAGGGCATTCAGGTATTGAGCATGCGTAACAAAGCGAACCGCCTTGAGGAGCTGTTTGTGTCACTGGTTCATGAAAAACAAGGAGATCGCGCATGATGCAGCTTTACTGGGTCGCGCTGAAAAGTATCTGGGCGAAAGAAATTCATCGCTTCATGCGCATCTGGGTGCAGACGCTGGTGCCGCCCGTTATCACCATGACGCTGTATTTTATTATTTTTGGTAACCTGATCGGTTCGCGAATCGGCGAAATGCATGGCTTCAGCTACATGCAGTTTATCGTGCCGGGCCTGATCATGATGGCGGTCATTACCAACGCCTACGCGAACGTTGCCTCTTCGTTCTTCAGCGCCAAGTTTCAGCGCAACATCGAAGAACTGCTGGTGGCGCCGGTGCCTACCCACGTCATCATCGCCGGGTTTGTCGGCGGCGGCGTGGCGCGTGGTTTATGCGTGGGTATTCTGGTGACGGCGATTTCGCTGTTCTTCGTGCCCTTTCAGGTGCATTCGTGGGTGTTTGTCGCACTGACGCTGGTGCTGACCGCAGTACTGTTTTCGCTGGCGGGTCTGCTTAACGCCGTGTTTGCAAAAACCTTCGACGATATCAGCCTGATCCCAACCTTCGTGCTGACGCCGCTGACCTATCTGGGCGGGGTGTTCTACTCCCTGACGCTGCTGCCGCCGTTCTGGCAGGGGCTGTCGCATCTGAACCCTATCGTCTACATGATCAGCGGCTTCCGCTACGGTTTCCTCGGCATTCACGATGTGCCGCTGGTGACCACGTTCGGTGTGCTGGTGGTGTTTATCGTCGCGTTTTATCTGCTGTGCTGGACGCTAATCCAGCGCGGTCGCGGCCTGCGTAGCTAATGGCCTCATTCCCCTCTCCGTTCGGGGAGGGGATAACATTTGACCGCTGTCATCATTCTCTATTTATCACCCTGATAAACTACTTGCCTGCTAAGGAGGCGAACAATGTTAGGCTGGGTGATTACCTGTCATGACGATAAAGCAGAGGAACTGCTGGAGCGTCTGGAAACGAAATATGGCCCACTGGCGCAATGCCGGGCGGTGAATTTCTGGCGCGGTCTGAGCGCCAACATGCTGAGCAGGATGTTGTGCGATGCGCTGCACGAAACGGATACCGGCGACGGCGTCATATTTTTAACCGATACGTCTGGTGCTGCGCCGTATCGGGTGGCGTCACTGATGAGCCACAAACATCCCCGTTGTGAAGTCATTTCCGGCATCCATTTTCCCCTGCTGGAGCAGATGCTCCCCTTCCGCGCAACGATGAGCAGCGAGGCGTTTCGCCATCATATTGTGTCGCGTGGCGCGCCGGAGGTAACCAGTCTCTGGCATCAGCAGCAAAAGAATCCACCGTTTGTGCTGTTGCACGATCTGTATGACTGCTAGCGCCTGACGGGACAGGCGCTGGGGCATTTTGATCACAGAGATGAATTGATACAATCCTCGCGTTGTCTCTTTCCCGGTTCGTGTCATGAAAAAATACCTTCTCTTTCTGCTGCTGTGTGTCTCTACAGTCGTCAGCGCGGCGTTGCCTGCCCGTTATATGCAAACCACCGAAGATGCGGCGATCTGGGCGCAGATTGGCGACAAAATGATAACGGTGGGGAACATTCGCGCCGGGCAAATCCTTGCGGTCATCCCCGTGGCGGCTGACTATTATGAATTTTCATTTGGCTTCGGAACCGGCTTTATCGATAAAGGGCACCTGGCGCCGGTACAGGGCAAACAGCGGGTTGAAGACAGCTTAGGCGATCTCAATAAGCCACTCAGTAACCAAAACCTGGTGACCTGGAAAGCGACGCCCGTTTACAACGCCCCGAATGTGGGCAGCGCGCCGTTTGGCGTGCTGGCGGAAAACTTACGTTATCCCGTCATCAGTAAGCTGAAGGATCGGCTTAACCAGACCTGGTATCAAATCCGCATTGGCGAGCGGCTGGCCTGGATAAGCGCGCTGGATGCCCAGGAGGACAAGGGGCTGCCGGTGCTCACTTACCACCACATTCTGCGTGATGAAGAAAACACCCGCTTTCGTCATACTTCGACAACCACCAGCGTGCGGGCATTCAGTAACCAGATGACCTGGCTGCGGGACCAGGGTTACGCCACGCTTACGATGGCGCAGCTTGAAGGGTATGTGCGCAATAAAATGAACCTGCCCGGGAAGGCGGTGGTCATTACCTTTGATGACGGTCTCAAGTCCGTCAGCCGCTATGCGTATCCGGTGTTGAAGCAGTACGGCATGAAGGCCACCGCGTTCATTATCACCTCGCGCATAAAAGGTCGACCGCAGAAGTGGGATCCACGTTCGCTACAGTTTATGAGTGTTTCCGAGCTTAACCACATCCGTGATGTTTTTGACCTTCAGTCGCATACCCACTTTTTGCATCGGGTTGATGGCTATCGTCATCCCATTCTGTTAAGCCGCAGCCACCATAATATTCTCTTTGATTTCAAACGTTCACGCCGGGCGCTGGCGCAGTTTACGCCGCAGGTGCGTTACCTTTCGTATCCGTTTGGCGGTTATAACGCGACGGCGGTTAAGGCCGCGAAAGACGCCGGATTTCATCTGGCGGTGACGACGGTAAAAGGGAAGGTTAAGCCGGGAGATAATCCGTTATTGCTGAAGCGCCTGTACATCCTGAGAACGGACTCGCTGGAGACGATGTCGCGGCTGATCAGCAATCAGCCGCAGGGGTAGATATCAGGCAACCTGAACCGGAATGGCTTTTGCGGTGCGTTTCATTTCATTGTCGCCTTCAAAGTAGGCGACATTTGGCCGCCAGCGGCGCGCTTCTTCGTCGGACATGGTGACGAAGCTGGCGATGATCACAATATCCCCCACGCTGGCGCAATGCGCCGCCGCGCCGTTGACGGAGATAATGCGCGAACCGCGCTCGGCGGCAATTGCATAGGTGGAAAAGCGTTTGCCATTCGATACATTCCAGATATCGATAGCTTCATTTTCAAGGATCCCGGCGGCGTCGAGGAAATCCTGATCGATGGCGCAGGAACCTTCATAGTGCAGGTCCGCCTGAGTCACTTTCACGCGGTGGAGTTTGCCCTGCAGCATAGTGCGAATCATAACGTCTACCTTAAAATATTCGTCATCATTCAGGCTGTCCCTGTACAGGACGCCTGAGAAGATTGATGAGTATGTACTGTCGTTAACCCGGCAGGGCGCGCCCTGCCTTGAGAATTTTCGCAGGCAGTATTGCCCGATTTTTAACCCCTGTCTACTGGGTTAATGTTACCGTCTGGTTGTCAATCAGGCGCGCCTGTCCCAGCCACGCGGCCACCAGAATGACCGCCCGCTGGCTGGTTTCCGTCAGCGCAAGCAGGGTGTCGGCGTCGCGGATCTGAATATCATCGGCGCGGAAACCTTTCTCATTCAGGGCTTTTTCCGCAAGGGCGATCATTTCATCCAGTTCGCGCTCGCCGGCCTGCAGTTTTTCACCAATCTCACACATGACCTTGTATAAACCCGGGGCGATTTTGCGCTGCTCCGCGGTCAAATAACCATTGCGTGAACTGAGGGCTAAACCGTCTTTGGCGCGAATAATTGGTACGCCGACGATTTCAATGTCGTAGCCCATATCGGCCACCATTTTGCGGATCAGCGCCAGTTGCTGAAAATCTTTTTCACCGAAACAGGCGATATCCGGCTGAACGAGGTTAAACAGCTTGCTGACGATGGTGGAAACGCCGCGGAAATGGCCCGGGCGGCTGGCGCCCTCCAGCATGGTGGAAAGACCTGGAACCTCAACATACGTCTGGCCTTCGGTGCCCTGCGGGTAGATTTGATCGGCTGCTGGCGCGAAAACAAAATCGACTTTACGTTTGTTCAGCTTCTCACAGTCCTCCTGCAGCGTGCGCGGATAACGCACCAGATCGTCCGGGCGGTCGAACTGCATCGGATTAACGAAGATGCTGACTACCACGATATCGGCGCGGGCATTCGCTTCATCAACCAGCTTCATATGACCGTCGTGCAGGTTGCCCATGGTTGGAACCAGCGCAATGCGTTTTCCTTCCTGGCGGGCTCTGCGGATATGCTGGCGCAGCAGCGGCAGGGTTTCAATTATCAACACAACAAAACTCCTTAATGGAAACTGTGTTCTTCGCCCGGATAGACGCCGGACTCCACCTCGGCAATATACTGCCGCACCGCGGCGCGCATGTCGCCTGCTTCGGTAAGGAAATTTTTGGCAAATTTCGGAATATGACCGCCGGTGATGCCGAAAGCGTCATGCATCACCAGAATCTGACCGTCAGTCACGTTGCCCGCGCCAATGCCGATCACCGGAATGGTGAGCGCGTCAGTGATGCGTTTTGCCAGTTCAACCGGCACGCATTCGAGCACCAACAACTGTGCGCCCGCGGCTTCCAGCGCCAGCGCGTCATCAAGCAGCGCTTGCCCGGCGTCACCGCGCCCCTGAACCTTGTAACCGCCGAAAATATTGACCGATTGCGGCGTTAGCCCCAGGTGACCGCAGACCGGAACGGCACGCTCGGTGAGCATTCTTACGGTATCCGCCAGCCATGCGCCGCCTTCAATCTTGACCATGTTCGCCCCGGCGCGCATCACCGCCGCCGCGTTTTCAAAGGCCTGCTCCGGCGTCGCGTACGCCATAAACGGCAGGTCAGAAAGCAGCAGGCAGTTCGGTGCGCCGCGCCGTACCGCGCACGTGTGATAGGCGATATCCGCAACGGTAACAGGAAGGGTGGAGTCATGGCCCTGAACGGTCATCCCCAGCGAGTCGCCCACCAGCATCACGTTGATGCCTTCGTCGGCAAATAACTTAGCGAAGCTGTAGTCGTAAGCCGTAATGGTGGCGAAGCGTTTTTTCTCCTGTTTGCACTTTTGCAACAGTGAGATAGTGGTTGGTTTCATAACATTTCCTGATGGTGAACGTCATATTTATCGGCATTCTAACAGTCACATTCAGGGGGGCAATTGTTTTAAGCAATCGATTGGCGTGAAAGCAGTAAACGCTAAAGGGGAGGGGGATTTACCCGCGTTCGGGTTTTTCTTCGCCGAGTTCGGCGAGGCGTTGTTGTAACGATTTTCCATCCGGAAACCGCAGATCGGGCGCAATCTCAAACAGCGGCCAAAGCATAAAGCCGCGGTTGTGCATATCGTAATGGGGAACAGTCAGGCGCTCGGTCTGAATGACACGATCGCCAAACAGCATAATGTCGAGATCCAACGTGCGCGGACCCCAGCGCTCGGCTTTGCGTACGCGCCCCTGCTGCAGTTCAATACGTTGGGTATGATCGAGCAGAGTCTCCGGCGCAAGGTCAGTGTCCAGCGCGACCGCCGCGTTCAGGTAATCCGGCTGATCCTGGGGACCTAAGGGCGGCGTGCGGTAAAAAGAGGAGACGGCGACAATCCGGCTCTGCGGAATGTCGCCAATCGATTTTATGGCAGCATTAACCTGTTCCAGGGGGGAGGCCAGATTGCTGCCAAGCGCGATATAAGCAAGGGTCACGCGGTATCCTCGCGACGCGGGGCGCGTTTGCGCGGGCGACGATTGCGGCGGCGTGGCATCGGATCTTCATCCAGTTCGTTGAGCATGCCCTTCTGCTCTGGCGGCGCAGAGACCTGGAATTCGCCCCACCATTGTGCCAGGCGTTGCAGCTCGGCGCTTTTTTCCGCTTCGGCGCGCAGCGCCAGCAGATCGTAAGCCGCACGGAATTTCGGATGTTCCATGAGCTTCCACGCGCGTTTTCCCTGACGGCGGGACATCCGTAGCTGAAGCTGCCAGATATCACGGGTCAGTGAGGTCAGGCGTTTTGGAATCGCCAGCGAACGGCAGGCCTCATCCAGCACGTCATTCATTGCCAGAGCGAATGCGTCGTAGTAGGCCAGGCCGCTTTCCTGGGCGATTTTCTGCGCCATCTCCAGTAACGGGTACCAGAACATGGCGGCAAACAGGAACGCCGGGTTCACCCGCATGTCGTTGTGAATACGGTTATCGGTGTTCTTCAGCACCTGGGCGATGATGCGCTCCATTGGGCTGTCGCCGTTTTCGGTAAAATAGCGGGTAATGGTCGGGAACAGCGGCTGGAACAGGCTGTATTCGCGCAGCTTAAGATAGGTCTCGTAGCCGTAGCCTGCCTGGAGCAGCTTCAGCGACTCTTCAAACAGACGGGCTGGCGGTATGTCGTTCAGCAGCGTCGCCAGACGCGGGATCGGCTCAGCGGTTTCCGGGCTGATGCGCATGTCCAGCTTGGCGGCGAAACGCACCGCGCGCAGCATCCGCACCGGATCTTCACGGTAGCGGGTTTCCGGATTGCCGATCAGACGGATGACGCCGTCCTGTAAATCCTTCATACCGCCCACGTAATCACGGACAGTAAAGTCAGCGACGCTGTAATACAGGCTGTTAATGGTAAAGTCGCGGCGCTGGGCGTCCTCTTCAATGGAGCCGAAAATATTGTCGCGCAGCAGCATACCGTTTTGCCCACGTTGGGAGGTCGTGCGATCGCTCTCGCTGCCTTCGTGGTGACCGCGGAAGGTGGCGACTTCAATAATTTCCGGACCAAACATCACGTGCGCCAGACGGAATCGGCGACCGACCAGGCGACAGTTGCGGAACAGTTTGCGTACCTGATCCGGCGTCGCGTTGGTGGTCACGTCGAAATCTTTGGGTTTTTTGCCCAGCAACAGGTCGCGGACGCCGCCGCCAACCAGCCAGGCTTCATATCCCGCTTTGTTGAGCCTGTACATTACCTTCAGGGCATTTTCACTGATATCTTTGCGGGAAATAGCGTGCTGCTCGCGTGGGATGACCGTCATATGTGGACGGGCGACGGCAGTGTCTGCCTCGCTCTCCTCGCGGCTTAGCACCTTGCGGCAAAAATTAGCGACTCGGGTAAAAATAGTGCACCTCGGTAGTGTCAATCATCAATCAAATCAATTTACCCGCGGGCTTTCGGATTATGAAAATGCGAAAGACAACGAGCAAAAATAGCGGCTAATCATAGCTCAGCACGACGCGTTTGAGAATGGCGGATTTACAGATGCCGATTCCGTCACGTCTGCCAGGCGCCAGTTCTCTGTGGCGAACTGAAGAATCGCCTCCACTGGCATGGCCTGCCAGTCTGGCGCAATACGCTGTCCGAGGAAGCGCAGCGCGTCAATGAGGACAGGACGCGGGTCGCCCTGCGGCAAAGCAGGCGCATGATTTTGTTTAGACAGTTTTGCGCCCTGCGCATTCAGCGCCAGCGGCAAATGAATATAGTCGGGCACTGTCCAGCCGAACAACTGGTAGAGCGAAATTTGTCTAACCGTTGGTTCGATGAGATCGGCGCCGCGCACGATTTCCGTGACGCCCTGGAAATGGTCGTCCACCACCACCGCCAGGTTATAGGCAAACAACCCATCCCGGCGATGAATAATAAAATCTTCCTGCGCCAGCCGTTCGTCGGCCTGAATATCACCGCGCAGGCGATCGTGAAAGCGGGTGACCGGATGACGTTGCCTGATGCGTACCGCTGCCTGATCCGGCCCGTTATGCTTGTCGCGGCAGTGGCCGTCATAAATACCGCCGATGCGTTGAATGCGCGCGCGGGGGCAGGTGCAGTAATAGCTCAACCCGTGATCGCGCAGCCAGGCGAGCGCCTCGCGATACGCCTCATGGCGACGGGATTGCCAGAGTATTTCGCCATCCCAGTGCAGACCGTAATGTTCCAGCTGGCGCAGAATGGTGTCAGCGGCACCGGGAACTTCACGAGGAGGATCGATATCTTCGATGCGTACGCGCCAGATGCCGTTTTGGGCTCGCGCCTGTAAATAACTGCCGAGCGCGGCAATCAGGGAGCCAAAATGCAGTGCGCCGGAAGGGGAAGGGGCGAAGCGGCCAATATAGTGTGAGTCAGTCATCGTTACGGACAAATGAAAAGGCGGGGAAGTCCCCGCCTGGTGTAAACGTGATCAAACGGTGGGGATTAACCCGCCATCTGTTTTTCGCGAATTTCAGCCAGCGTTTTGCAGTCGATGCAGAGATCGGCTGTCGGACGCGCTTCCAGGCGACGAATACCGATTTCCACACCGCAGGATTCGCAGTAGCCGAAATCTTCATCTTCAACCTTCTTCAGCGTTTTCTCGATCTTTTTGATCAGTTTGCGCTCACGGTCACGGTTACGCAGCTCAAGGCTGAACTCTTCTTCCTGCGCGGCACGGTCTACCGGGTCAGGGAAGTTGGCAGCTTCGTCCTGCATATGAGTAACGGTGCGATCGACTTCATCCCTAAGTTGATTACGCCATGCTTCAAGAATACGCCTGAAGTGCGACAGCTGGGCTTCGTTCATATACTCTTCGCCCGGTTTCTCCTGGTACGGCTCCACCCCAGCGATGGCGAGAATACTCAGGGACGATGTTTTACGGTTTTGCCCTTCTTGCATGTTGCTTCTCCTTAACACGCACTATCGATCCCCATGTTCGGGGGAAAAATCAGGTCGCTATAAATAGCAGATGCTTTTCCGGATAGCAATTAACTAAACGTAACACTTGACAACCCTGTGAGGAAAAGCGTATTTGCGCACGCGACCAGAATACTAAATAACCAAAATTTTACATCACTAAAAAGTAATGGGTAATGGCTCTTTAAGAGTCATACTCTCGGCAGAAAGTTCCGCTTTATAAACCAGAATTTCTACCCCCTTACGCTGTGCCTCAATCAATAGTTGCGCGTATTTCGCGTCAATATGGCGCGCAGGTGAAAACCGTGTAATGGCGGAATGCAGAACGGCGAAAAAAATCACGGCGCGTTTGCCTTCAGCCGCTACGCTCATCAATTCCCGAAGATGTTTCTGACCTCGTTCAGTGATGGCATCGGGAAAAAAACCGAAATCCTTTTCCGCCAGCGTTACCGATTTCACTTCAATATAGCAGTCAGGCCGGAAATCTGCCTGTAACATAAAATCGATGCGACTTCGTTCGGCGCCGTATTTTACTTCGCTTTTCAGGGTACTGTATCCTGAAAGTTCTGAAACCCTGCCTTGCTCCAGAGCCTCTTTCGTCAGCCTGTTCGCCCATAATGTGTTAACACAAATAAGCGCGCCATTTTGGGTTTCAGTTAATTCCCAGGTATGCGGATATTTGCGTTTAGTATTTTCTGACGTCGAATACCAGACGGTGTCCCCGGGTTCTGCGCAACCGGTCATTGCGCCAGTATTTGGGCAGTGTAACGTGAGTTCGGTTCCGTCGGGTGTGATCACATCGGCTAAAAAACGTTTGTAACGCTTAACCAGCGTGGCGCGCTGGAGGGGGGGAGAAAACTGCATCACGCGTGTCCTTAAATTATTCGCTGAGCGTCCAGCGCTGCAACGGCGTGTATCGGGTTCGTCCCCGGGTGAACGAGGAGGCGTAAAGCGTAAACTCAGTTACCGGAAACGACCAACAAAAACCGGGCGCGGGAATGGCGACCGCATGACTGGCGTCGCGCAGCAAAGTTACGTGCGGATGAAACGGCTGCGGGCTTTGGTAGCAGCCGCTGCGCGCGGCCTGGGCGCGCAGCATATTGGCCAGTTGCAGTAAACCCCGCGGCGACTGGCGCGTTCCGAGCCAGACCACTCGGGAGCGCAGCCATTGCCCCGCATCGTCCAGCGTCAGCGTGAAAGCAGGCTGGCGAATGCGTCCGGCCAGCGTAGCTAACGCCTGTTTTTTGTCGGCGCTAACGTCGCCTAAAAACGCCAGCGTTAAGTGCAGGTTGTCGGCCGCTACGGGTCGCCCCGCCTCGGGGGCAAAGTGCGCCGCGCGCCAGTGAACAATTTGCGCGCGCGCGTCGGCGGGCAGCTCAATGGCAAAGAACAGCCGTTTCGGCTCAGACATCTTCGGTACTCGGTTATGAATTAACGCGATGCTACAATGCAGCGCGAAGAATGTTAACCCTCTGGAGCCATTTGTGACGTCATTGCCTGTTGCCGCCGTACTGCCTGAACTGCTTGCCGCACTGGATTCTGCGCCGCAGGTTCTGCTGAGCGCGCCGACCGGCGCCGGTAAATCCACTTGGCTGCCGCTGCAGTTTCTTTCCCATCAACGCTTTGACGGACGGATTATCCTGCTTGAGCCACGTCGTCTGGCGGCGCGTAATGTGGCGCAGCGGCTGGCGGAGCTGTTGAACGAAAAGCCCGGCGAAACGGTGGGATACCGGATGCGCGCGCAATCCTGCGTGGGGCCAACCACGCGGCTGGAGGTGGTCACCGAAGGGGTGCTGACGCGAATGATACAGCGCGACCCGGAGCTAAGCGGCGTCAGCCTGGTGATCCTTGATGAATTCCACGAGCGCAGTCTGCAGGCGGATTTGGCGCTGGCGCTGTTGCTTGATGTGCAGCAGGGGCTGCGCGACGACCTGACGCTGCTGATCATGTCCGCCACGCTGGATAACGATCGCCTGCGGCAGCGTCTGCCGGATGCGCCGGTGGTGGTGTCCGAAGGGCGCGCTTACCCCGTTGAGCGCCGCTATCAACCCCTGGCGGCGCAACTGCGTTTTGATGAGGCCGTTGCCGTCGCCACCGCCGAACTGCTGCGCCAGGAACCGGGTTCGCTGCTGTTGTTTTTACCCGGCGTCGGCGAGATCCAGCGCGTACAGGAACATCTGAGCGCGCGTGTCGGCAGCGATGTCCTTCTCTGTCCGCTGTATGGCGCGCTGTCGCTGAATGCCCAGCGTACGGCGATCCTGCCTGCGCCGCCGGGAATGCGTAAAGTGGTGCTGGCGACCAATATCGCCGAAACCAGTCTGACCATCGAAGGCATCCGACTGGTGGTCGATTGCGCCCAGGAGCGTGTCGCCAGATTTGACGCGCGTACCGGGCTGACCCGGCTGATTACGCAGCGCGTCAGTCAGGCGTCAATGACCCAGCGTGCCGGTCGCGCCGGACGTCTGGCGCCGGGCATTTGCCTGCATCTGATCGCCAAAGAACAGGCGGAACGCGCCGCTGCGCAAGGGGATCCCGAAATCCTGCATAGCGATCTCTCCGGCCTGCTGATGGAGCTGTTGCAATGGGGATGCAGCGATCCCGCACAGTTAACCTGGCTGGATCTGCCGCCCGCGATACACTTACAGGCGGCGAAACGGCTGTTACAGATGCTGGGCGCGTTGGATGGCGAACGCCTGAGCGCAAGAGGGCAAAAGATGGCGGCGTTGGGCAACGACCCGCGGCTGGCTGCTATGTTGGTGAGCGCTTCCGATCCCGACGCCGCCGCGACCGCCGCCCAGCTTGCGGCGATCCTCGAAGAGCCGCCGCGCGGGGGAAATACCGATCTTGGCGTAGCGTTTTCACGCCATCAGCCCGCCTGGCAGCAGCGCAGCCAGCAACTGTTGAAACGCCTGAATAGCCGCAGCGGCGTCGCGGACGTCTCGCGGATCGCGCCATTGCTGGCGTACGCCTTTGCCGATCGCGTGGCGCGACGGCGCGGTCTGGACGGACGTTATCAACTGGCAAACGGCATGGGCGCAGTGCTGGACGCCGATGATGCGTTGGGACGTCATGAATGGCTGATCGCCCCGCTCTTGCTGCAGGGCAGTGCGTCGCCGGACGCGCGGATCCTGCTGGCGTTGCCGCTGGACATCGACGCGCTTGTCCGGCAATGTCCGGAACTGTTGCAGCAGTCGGACACGATTGAATGGGATGAGGCGCAGGGGACGTTCAAAGCGTGGCGCAGGATGCGCATCGGACAACTGACGGTGAAAGTACAGCCGTTGGCGAAACCCTCGGAAGACGAGCTGCATCTGGCGATGCTGAACGGGATCCGCGACAGGGGGCTGGATGTGCTCAACTGGACGCCGGAAGCGGTGCAGTTGCGTCTGCGTTTGCAGTGTGCGGCGAAGTGGCTGCCGGAATATGACTGGCCTGCGGTGGACGATCAGACGCTACTGGCGAATCTTGAGCGCTGGTTGCTACCGCATATGGCCGGTGTGCATTCGTTAAAAAATCTGAAATCGCTGAATATTCATCAGGCTTTGCTGGGACTGCTCGACTATCCTCTGCAGCAACGTCTGGTGAGTTCGCTGCCCACACATTACACTGTGCCGACAGGAAGTCGGATAGCCATTCGTTATCATGAGGATAACCCGCCCGCGTTGGCGGTCCGAATGCAGGAAATGTTTGGCGAGGCCAATACGCCGACCATCGCCGAAGGGCGCGTGCCGTTGGTACTGGAACTCTTATCGCCCGCCCAGCGGCCCTTACAGATTACGCGAGATTTAAGCGCGTTCTGGCAGGGGGCGTACCGCGAGGTACAAAAAGAGATGAAAGGACGCTACCCCAAACATGTCTGGCCTGACGACCCGGCGAATACCGCGCCCACGCGGCGTACCAAAAAGTATTCATAATGGGACGAATGTCCTCTGTAAGCCGGTAAGCAAAGCGTTATCTGGCAAAACAGCGAGCGATAAATTGAGAGATTTCTTCTTCTGTCGGGTGACAGAAGAACTGAAAATCGGGCCTTTGCGCCTGAACGTTGCGGAGAAAAAACATGGCCGGGAATGACCGCGAGCCGATTGGACGCAAAGGGAAACCCTCGCGTCCGGTGAAACAAAAGGTGAGCCGTCGCCAACTCAGAGATGATGAGTACGACGACGATTATGATGATGACTATGAGGATGAAGAACCGATGCCGCGTAAAGGTAAGGGCAAAGGGCGTAAGCCTCGTGGTAAACGCGGCTGGTTGTGGCTGCTGCTGAAAATAGCGATTGTTTTTCTGGTGCTGTTCGCCATTTACGGCGTTTATCTGGATCAAAAAATCCGCAGTCGTATTGATGGCAAAGTCTGGCAATTGCCCGCGGCCGTTTATGGCCGGATGGTGAATCTCGAGCCGGAAATGCCGGTCAGTAAGAACGAAATGGTGCGGCTGCTGGAAGCGACGCAGTATCGCCAGGTGACGAAGATGACGCGTCCCGGCGAGTTTACCGTGCAGGCCAACAGCATTGAAATGATCCGCCGTCCGTTTGATTTCCCGGACAGCAAAGAGGGGCAGGTGCGCGCGCGCTTGACCTTTGATGGCGGCCATCTGGACACGATCGTGAACATGGATAATAACCGCCAGTTCGGGTTTTTCCGTCTCGATCCGCGTCTGATCACCATGCTCTCTTCGCCAAACGGCGAGCAGCGTCTGTTTGTGCCGCGCAGCGGCTTCCCGGATCTGCTGGTGGATACGCTGCTGGCGACCGAAGACCGTCACTTTTACGAGCATGACGGCGTCAGTCTGTACTCTATTGGCCGCGCGGTTCTGGCGAACCTGACCGCCGGACGGACGGTGCAGGGGGCAAGTACGCTGACGCAACAGTTAGTGAAAAACCTGTTCCTGACCAGCGAGCGTTCGTACTGGCGTAAGGCCAACGAAGCTTATATGGCGCTGCTGATGGACGCCCGCTACAGCAAAGACCGCATCCTTGAGCTGTATATGAACGAGGTGTATCTCGGACAGAGCGGCGATAACGAAATCCGCGGCTTCCCGCTGGCGAGTCTGTACTACTTTGGCCGCCCGGTGGAAGAGTTAAGCCTTGATCAGCAGGCGTTGCTGGTCGGAATGGTGAAAGGGGCGTCCATTTATAACCCATGGCGTAACCCGACGCTGGCGCTGGAGCGTCGTAACCTTGTGCTGCGCCTGCTGCAACAGCAGCAGATCATCGATCAGGAACTGTACGATATGCTGAGCGCGCGTCCGCTGGGCGTGCAGCCGCGTGGTGGGGTGATCTCGCCGCAGCCGGCATTCATGCAGATGGTGCGTCAGGAACTGCAGGCGAAGCTCGGCGATAAGGTGAAAGATCTCTCCGGCGTGAAGATTTTCACCACCTTCGATTCCGTGGCGCAGGATGCCGCCGAGAAAGCGGCGGTGGAAGGCATTCCGCTACTGAAAAAGCAGCGTAAGCTGAGCGATCTCGAAACCGCGATCGTGGTGGTGGACCGCTTCAGCGGCGAAGTGCGCGCGATGGTCGGCGGCGCCGAACCGCAGTTTGCGGGCTATAACCGTGCGATGCAGGCGCGCCGTTCGATTGGTTCTCTGGCAAAACCGGCTACTTATCTGACCGCCCTGAGCCAGCCAAAGATTTATCGCCTGAATACGTGGATCGCTGATGCGCCGATTGCGCTGCGTCAGCCAAACGGCCAGGTCTGGTCGCCGCAGAACGATGACCGTCGCTATAGCGAAAGCGGAAAAGTAATGCTGGTCGATGCCCTGACGCGTTCGATGAACGTGCCGACGGTGAATCTGGGGATGGCGCTGGGCCTGCCTGCGGTGACTGACACCTGGGCAAAACTGGGCGTACCAAAAGATCAGTTGCATCCGGTTCCGGCCATGCTGCTGGGAGCGCTTAACCTGACGCCTGTCGAAGTGGCGCAAGCGTTCCAGACAATCGCCAGCGGCGGTAACCGTGCGCCGCTCTCCGCGTTGCGTTCGGTGATTGCGGAAGATGGCACCGTGCTGTATCAAAGCTTCCCGCAGGCGGAGCGCGCCGTTCCGGCGCAAGCGGCGTACATGACGCTGTGGACGATGCAGCAAGTTGTCCAGCGCGGTACCGGTCGCCAGCTTGGCGCGAAGTATCCGGGCCTGCATCTGGCGGGCAAAACCGGGACCACCAATAACAACGTGGACACCTGGTTTGCCGGGATTGACGGTAGTCAGGTGACGATTACCTGGGTAGGCCGTGATAACAACCAGCCGACGAAGCTCTATGGCGCGAGCGGGGCGATGTCGATTTACCAGCGCTATCTGGCGAATCAGACGCCGACGCCGCTGACCTTAACGCCGCCGGAAGATATCGTTGATATGGGCGTGGACTATGACGGCAACTTTGTTTGCAGCGGCGGGATGCGTACATTGCCGGTGTGGACAACCGATCCTGACGCGCTTTGCCAACAGGGTGAAATGCTGCAACAGCAGCAACCGTCAGGTAACCCGTTCGATCAATCTTCTCAGCCGCAGCAACAACAGCAGCAGGCGCCACAGGAAGAGAAGAAAGACAGTGACGGCGTGGCCGGTTGGATCAAAGATATGTTTGGCGGTAACTAACGCGACGCTGTGCCCGTTGATGTCATGAGAAAAAGCCAGAATAACATCTGGCTTTTTCTTTTATAAAAGCAAACGGCGTCAATGGTTAGATAATGTCAAATATAATATTAGTTATATTTATTTCATGAATTTTAATTTAACTTAATTTCATTTTAAATAAAAATCAGGTTTTTTATTTCCTAAATAATACAGGCATTTGCGTATAATCTTGTCGTTTTCCTCATTCCGTAGGGTGTTCATTCCCGCAGTTTAATATAATAATATTTTTAGGAGAGGTTTTCAGGCAAAGGATATGTGCTGTTTTCAATATTGAAACTGTAAATGTAAATATTGAAGGCGTAATGGAGTTCTCCGTAACGTCCGCCTTATCTGTTATTTTCTCCAGTATTTATTCATTTTATCAATTATTGAGCATAAGTAAGGAATGCTATATGTGCAAAAAATCAGTGTTATCACTGCTGGCAATCAGTTTAACCGCGGCGCTCTCTGCACCAGCCATGGCTGTTGATACAGGAACGATAACGTTTAGCGGCAAAATCCTTAATGATAGTTGTGTCGTTAATATCAACGGGACGGCAACTAACGGAACGGTGACATTTAATGATTTGTCCGCGACTGCTTTTGGCGCCGATAAAAAGGTGGGCGACACGCAAAAAGTCGAAATCGCCCTGACGGAATGTGATGCTTCTATCAGCAAACTGAACGTTAAATTCGAAGGCACCCGCATCGACGGTTATTCCGATGAAGTATTAACAACTACTGGTAAAGCTAAAAACTTAGGGGTTCGCTTGTTGCCTGAGGGAAGCAGTAGTTATGTGAAATTTGATGGTTCAGAACCCGACTCATCACTGGATAAGGCCAATAGCGCGAACGTTGCTTTTAACTATACCGCTGAAGTCATTCAGGTAGGAAGCACAGCGCCAACGGTGGGTGATTACTCTGCTGAAACAACCTATACCTTGCTCTATCGTTAAGGATATTTTTGCTGGCCCGGGGCGGGCCAGTTTTTTCAACGGACTGAAAAAGAGTATGAATAACTTTCGCTATATATACGCTTTTATTTTCTTCATGTTATCGCATTCCGCAATGGCAGGTATCGTGTTGGGCGGAACGCGCATCGTCTACCCGGCTAAGCAGGCGGAAGTCCAGATAGCGTTAAAAAATAAAGATACCGATAAACGTTATCTCGTACAAAGTTGGGTGAGCAACCTCGACGATAGCAAAGCGCCCTTTGTTATTACGCCCCCCATTTATAAGATTGATGAAAACCGACAAACCCTACTGCATATTGTTTATACGGGACATGAAAACGCGCTGCCTCAGGATCGCGAGTCCATTTTTATGACAAATGTGAAGTCTGTTTCTGCGATCCCGGAAAATATGCGCGATAAAAATATGCTGCAATTTGCCATAAAGACGAAACTGAAGCTTTTTTATCGCCCTGCGGGGTTAAGCGATAGCGATGCAAGAGATGCCTGGAAATCCTTAGAGTTTAAGCGAACCGGTAATCGTATGGCTGTTAAAAATCCTTCTCCCTTTTTCATCACTTTCGGACAGCTAACCGTGGGTGGGCGTGACGCTAAACCGGTAGGAAATTCAAATATGCCAAGTGCGCTCAGCATGATGTTGGCCCCCTTTAGCGAGCAATCTTTCGAGATACCTGCGGGCGCAAAAGGGGACGTTGCGTGGTCTGCAATGAACGACTTTGGATCTGAAACGGAAGTGCAAAAGCGGCCTTTATGATTTTTTTCGGGAACCTTGTATTTAGAGAGCGTCATAATGGCTATATATCGCAAACTTCGTGCATTTACGTTAAATACATGCACATTATCGATACTGGCGTTAAATTTCCCTGTTATTGCAGAAGATTATTTTAATCTCAGCGTGCTTGAAACGGATACGCCGCTCGAGAATACAGGCGCGCTGGAAGCCTATCTGAAAAATAATGGTTTATCGCCAGGCCAATATTTGACAACGATAGTGTGGGACCAACAGCGCCTCGACGCTCGCAATCTTAATTACACGCTTTCCAAAGATAAAAAGAAACTGCTTCCGGAGTTGACCAAAGGTGAACTCCGGGAATTGGGCGTCAAGGTAGACACGCTTTCCAGCTTTAATCACCTGGACGATGACGCGCTTGTCGATGATATCAGTCAATATATTCCTGACGCGAGTTATGACTTTAATCAGGATACACATGTGCTGCAGTTGCGCATTCCGCAAATTTACCGGGATCTTCTCCTGGCAGGGGACAGCAACCCGAGAACCTGGGATGACGGAATGCCCGCTGTGTGGACGAGCTATTATTTTTCCGGCTCTCGTCAGCATTCAAATAGCACGACCAATATCTCTAACTGGGCAAGTTTGAACTCGGGTATCAATCTTGGCGCATGGCGCTTGCGGAACAGCAGTAACTGGGGTGACGAAGAGGGATGGCAGTCGCTTAGCACTACGCTGGAACGCGATATCAAGTGGCTAAGAAGCCAGCTTGAGGTAGGGCAAACGTATACAAATGGCGAGCTGTTTGACAGCGTACAGATGACTGGCGTGAAGCTGGAAACGGACACAAGTATGCTGCCAGGCAGTTTGCAAGGATTTGCCCCGGTGGTTCGCGGCATTGCGAATAGCGACGCAAAAGTGACGGTTAAGCAAAACGGGTACACCATTTATCAGACCAATGTCTCCCCCGGACCGTTTGAAATTCACGACCTTTCGCAAGTGACGGCTGGCGCGGACCTGGAGGTGACTGTACAGGAATCGGATGGTACGGAACGCAGTTTCATCCAGGTGAGTTCGTCGGTTCCCGTTATGTTACGAGACGGCGCGGTGAAATACAGCGTTGCCGCCGGGAAGTACCGTGATGTCGATAACGGTGAAGAGCCCGGTTTTGGTCAGGCAACGCTGATCTACGGGTTACCGTATGGCATCACCGTTTACGGTGGAGGACTTGGCGCGTCGATGTACCATGCGGCTCTGCTTGGTGTCGGCGCCGATCTCCAGGGGTACGGCTCCTTCTCTCTCGATTTTACTACGGCGAAAACCGCGTTTAATCACGATCGCAATGACGCGAAAGGGCAGTCCTGGCGCGCCCAGTACGCCAAAGATTTTCCCGTAACCGACACCACGTTAACCCTGGCCAGCTATCGCTATTCCACATCGGGTTTTTACACGTTTCAGGAAGCGCTTGATCAGCGTAACGATGACTACGATGAAGATGATATTTACAGCTATCGCAGTACCAATAATCGCCGTAGCCGCTTGCAGTTAAATCTCTCGCAGTCGCTCAATGATTGGGGATCGATTTACGCCAATGCTTACCAGCAAGACTACTGGGACATGGACGGGCATGAACGTAGCATCAGTATGGGCTACAGCAGCAGTTGGGAGGGGATCAATTGGTCACTGAACTACAGCCTGACGAAGACGCCCTCATCGGATAACGATCAGCAAGTGTCAGTGAGCTTTACCGTTCCGTTGTCGCGCTGGATGGCTAATTCCTGGGCGACATACAATCTGAGCAGCACCCGGCACGGAGAAACCTCCCATCAGGTGGGCGTCAGTGGAACCTTATTACAAGACAATAACTTAAGTTATAACGTGCAGCAAACCTATGCTAACCATGATAAAGGTTATGGCGCCTATTTATCCTCTCGCTATCGCGCCTCCTATGGCGAGTTCAACACCAGCTATAGCTATCAAAAAGAGACGAAACAGTGGAGCTATGGCGTACAAGGCTCCGTGGTGGCCCATCCTCATGGCATCACGCTCGGACAGTCGCTGCAGGATGCGTTTGCAGTCGTTCATATAGATCATGGCGACAATGTGAAAGTGCAGAATTCTCAGGGGATCTATACCGATTTTTGGGGAAATGCGATTGTCCCTACGCTGACCAACTATCGACGAAATACCGTAACGGTAAACACGCTTGGCCACGATGACATTGATATTCAGGATGCTTCGGTTGATGTCACGCCGACAAAAGGCGCAGCGGTGGCGGCGGATTTCACTGCGCGTAAAGGAAAACGCGCGCTGCTCACGCTCAACCTGGGTCAGGGGAAAGTGCCTTTCGGCGCGGTGCTGAGTCTGGAGGGGACGACAGCCCTTGTCGGTGACGACGGCGAAGCGTACGTCACGGGCTTAAACGGGACACAGCGGTTTACCGTTCAGTGGGGAAAAACGCCGGATACGCAATGTGAAGGAAGCGTCACTGTGCCGGAAACCCTGGAGGCCAGAATCTATACGGCGTCCGTCGCATGCCTACAGAGCAGGTAAAAAAGATGAACAGAATACGCGAGAGGATTTTACGGGGTCTTGTCATTGCACTACTGGTGCTTACTGGCAATGGCCTGAGTTTTTACGCCACGGCAAGCTGTGTCATTACTAAAGGGGGACCTGATGCAGCGCAGGTTACCTTTACCTTGCCGCCACTGGTCGTCAGTAAAGATGCCGTTGTCGGTCAAATTCTTTATTCGGAGGAACTGACCAGTGCGCAAATAACGGTTGCCTGCGATGCTAACGGTAATATTCATCAAGGATATACCGGCGGACTTAGTGACGCCGATCTGGTTACAACAAGTTCCCTCGAGGGGGTTTACGCAACGGGCATTCCAGGGATTGGTTTCCGCGCTGCGTGGGCTAATTTCGCAAATGAAACGTTAGGCCCTGAAAACCTGATCACTCCCTGGCACATAGGAACCGACACAGTAAAAAAAATAGATGCTGCCTATCCCATCACCCTCCATGCTGCCGTTCAGCTCGTGGTTACCGGACCTGTTTCATCGGGTGTGCTTGACACCAGTAAACTGATCGCGGACTGGAAATACGACGATAAAGTCATCGGTCAGTTACGCTTTAATTCAACCACAATCGATATTAAATCCAATACTTGCCAACTGATGGAAAACAATATCACGGTACCGTTAGCCACGATCACGGCGCACGACTTCACGAACAATGTCTCGAAGGTGGTTTCTGACGACAGTTTTAAAATTCAGCTCGAGCGGTGTGATGCGGGCATTAAGGTTGATTATCGCTTCACAACCTCAGGCTCAACGGGCGTGCAGGATGGGGATGTGCTTTCTATTGCGACAGGCGAAAATGCGGCTGAGGGCATTGGCATCCAGATTCTTGACAACAATGATACGGTGCTTCAGTTTGATCGGGACTACACCGCAACAGGTAACACGGTTCAGGACCAGTCAGTGACCATTCCGCTTAAAGCCCGATATATCAAAACCGGTACGATAAAGGGTGGACAGGTCGATGCTGTAGCGACCTTTGAAGTTTATTATCGGTAAACCTCGGTTTTTGTTCTCTCTGAGCCCTGAGCATTTTGTTAACCTCAGGGCGCTTGTTTTAACCCTTTCTTTTCATCTGGATAATTCTTAACCCCTTAGTTTTGCCAGGGACGCGTATTGCTTGCTATCTCGCCAGCGTTTCGAATATTATTCTGCCGTCATAATAATAATTCTCGTTTACGTTATCATTCACTTTCCATCAGAGATATACCAATGGCGCGTTATAAAACTGCTCAGCCAACATACTCTCTGCGTAAAATCGCAGTTGTAGTAGCCACAGCGGTTAGCGGCATGTCTGTCTATGCACAGGCGGCGGTTCAACCGAAAGAAGAAACCATTACCGTAACTGCTGCGCCTGCTCCGCAGGAAAGCGCCTGGGGTCCGGCGGCGACCATCGCGGCGCGACAGTCTGCCACGGCGACCAAAACCGATACCCCGATCCAGAAAGTACCGCAGTCCATTTCAGTGGTCACTGCGGAAGAGATGGCGCTGCATCAGCCTAAATCAGTGAAAGAGGCGCTGAGCTATACGCCAGGCGTTGCTGTCGGCACTCGCGGCGCGTCCAATACCTATGATTATCTGATCATCCGCGGTTTCGCTGCTGACGGCCAAAGCCAGAATAACTATCTGAACGGTCTGAAGATGCAGGGTAACTTCTATAACGACGCGGTGATCGACCCTTACATGCTGGAACGCGCAGAAGTAATGCGCGGTCCTGTTTCCGTCCTGTACGGTAAGAGCAACCCGGGCGGCCTGCTGAATATGGTCAGTAAGCGTCCCACCACCGAACCGCTGAAAGAAGTGCAGTTTAAAATGGGCACCGACAGCCTGTTCCAGACCGGCTTCGACTTCAGCGACGCGCTGGATGATGACGGCGTTTACTCTTACCGTTTAACCGGTCTGGCGCGCTCGGCGAATGCCCAACAGCAGGGCGCGGAAGAACAACGTTACGCCATCGCGCCGTCATTCAGCTGGCGTCCGGATGATAAAACCAACTTCACCTTCCTCTCGTATTTCCAGAACGAGCCGGAAACCGGTTATTACGGCTGGTTGCCGAAAGAGGGGACGGTATCCACGCTGCCGAACGGTAAGCGTCTGCCGACCGACTTCAACGAAGGGGCGAACAACAACACCTATTCCCGTAACGAGAAGATGGTGGGCTACAGCTTCGACCACGAATTCAACGATACCTTTACTGTGCGTCAGAACCTGCGTTACGCGCAGAACAAAGTTGAGCAGAACAGCGTCTACGGTTACGGCATGTGCTCGGACCCTGCCTATACCAAAGACGAAGCAGCGCTTAAAAAGACTCCGTGCGCCAGCGTTCCTCAGTCGCAATGGGGCCACACCCTGACCCGTCAGTATGTTATCGACAATGAGAAGCTGGAGAACTTTGCGGTGGATACCCAACTGCAGAGCCAGTTTGCCACCGGCTCTGTCGATCACACGCTGCTGACCGGCGTTGATTTTATGCGTATGCGTAACGATATCGACTCCTGGTTTGGCTATGCCGGTTCCGTAGCGCCATCTGATATTTATAACCTTGACCGCGGTGATTTTGACTTCAACTCGAAGGACCCGAATACTTCCGGTCCCTATCAAATTCTGAATAAGCAGAAACAAACCGGTCTGTATGTGCAGGATCAGATGCAGTGGGATAAAGTGCTGGTGACCCTCGGCGGTCGCTATGACTGGGCGAAACAGGATTCTCTGAATCGTGTTTTTGGCACCACCGATTCCCGTGAGGACAAAGAGTTCACCTGGCGCGGCGGCGTTAACTACCTGTTTGATAACGGCGTAACCCCATACTTCAGCTACAGCGAGTCGTTTGAACCGGCTTCCCTGACCGGCGCGAGCGGCAATATCTTCGCGCCATCAAAAGGTAAGCAGTACGAAGCGGGCGTGAAGTATGTGCCGAACGATCGTCCGATCGTTATCACCGGCGCCGTCTACCAGTTGACCAAAACCAACAACCTGATGGCTGACCCTACGCCTGGTTCTACCTTCTCGATTGACGGTGGTGAAATTCGCTCGCGTGGCGTGGAAATTGAAGCGAAAGCAGCGCTGTCGGCCAGCGTTAACGTGGTGGGCTCTTATACTTATACCGATGCGGAATACACCACCGACACCAGCTACAAAGGCAACACCCCGGCACAGGTGCCAAAACACATGGCTTCCCTGTGGGGCGACTACACGGTCTTTGACGGCCCGCTCTCCGGCCTGACGCTGGGCACTGGCGTTCGCTATACCAGCTCCAGCTACGGCGATCCGGCGAACTCCTTTAAAGTCGGCAGCTATACCCTGGTGGATGCGCTGGTCCGTTACGACCTGGCACGCGTGGGCATGGCGGGGTCGAATGTCGCCCTGCACGTGAACAACCTGTTTGATCGCGAATATGTCGCCAGCTGCTTTAATACTTATGGCTGCTTCTGGGGCGCGGAACGTCAGGTCGTTGCAACTGCAACCTTCCGTTTCTAATTTCTCTTTTGGGCACGCTTTGCGTGCCCGTTTTACAAGTTGGCCGCTATGCAGGAACACACCCCTCTTCCCGATACCACTTTTGCACTGCGTGATGTCGCCTTTCGCGTTCCCGGGCGCACGCTTCTGCATCCTCTGTCGTTAACCTTCCCGGTGGGGAAAGTGACGGGGCTGATCGGTCACAACGGCTCCGGTAAATCCACCTTGCTGAAAATGCTGGGTCGCCATCAGCCGCCGTCCGAAGGGGAGATCCTCCTTGACGATCAGCCGTTGGACAGCTGGAGCAGCAAAGCTTTCGCCCGAAAGGTAGCTTATCTGCCACAGCAGTTGCCGCAGGCGGAGGGCATGACCGTCCGCGAACTGGTGGCGATTGGGCGTTATCCGTGGCACGGGGCGTTGGGGCGTTTTGGCGTAGCGGACAGAGAAAAAGTGGAGGAAGCCATTACGCTGGTGGGCTTAAAACCGCTGGCGCATCGTCTGGTGGACAGCCTCTCCGGCGGCGAACGTCAGCGCGCGTGGATTGCGATGCTGGTGGCGCAGGACAGCCGCTGCCTGCTGCTCGATGAGCCGACTTCGGCGCTGGATATTGCCCATCAGGTGGATGTGCTGGCGCTGGTGCACCGCTTAAGCCAGCAGCGTGGTCTGACGGTCATTGCCGTGTTGCATGATATCAACATGGCCGCGCGCTATTGCGACTACCTGGTTGCGCTACGCGGCGGTGAAATGATAGCCCAGGGCACACCTGCCGGACTGATGCGCAGCGAGACGCTGGAGCAAATATACGGTATCCCGATGGGTATTCTGCCGCATCCGACCGGTGCTGCTCCCGTGAGTTTTGTTTATTAATGAACGGATTACACCAATTAACGCGTCGTCGTTTATTAACGGCGATGGCGCTCTCTCCGCTCATCTGGCAGATGAGCCAGGCGCGTGCGGCATCTGTTGATCCGCATCGCATTGTGGCGCTGGAATGGCTGCCGGTCGAGCTACTGTTGGCGCTCGGTATCACGCCATATGGCGTTGCAGATATTCCTAACTACCGGCTATGGGTGAACGAGCCGCCGCTCCCGGCGTCGGTCATCGATATTGGTTTGCGTACCGAACCTAATCTCGAACTGCTGACCGAAATGAAGCCTTCGTACATGTTCTGGTCGACAGGTTATGGTCCGTCCCCGGAGAAGCTGGCGCGCATCGCGCCCGGGCGCGGTTTTAACTTTAGCGACGGCAATAAGCCCCTGGCGGTGGCCCGTAAGTCGCTGAATGAGATGGCGCAACTGCTGAATCTGGACGCGGCGGCAGCCCGGCATCTCAGTGAATTCGATCGGTTTATCGAAAGTAAAAAGCCGCGCTTCGTTCAACGAGGCACGCGTCCGTTGCTGCTGATTACCCTGCTCGATGCCCGTCATATGCTGGTCTTTGGTCCGAACTGTTTGTTCCAGGAGGTGCTGGATGAGTACGGGATCCGCAACGCCTGGCAGGGGGAAACCAACTTCTGGGGCAGCACGGCGGTGGGGATCGATCGCCTTGCCGCGTACAAAGATGCCGATGTGCTCTGTTTTGATCATGGCAACAATAAAGAGATGGCTACGCTGATGCGTACGCCGCTATGGCGGGCGATGCCGTTTGTACGCGAAGGGCGCTTCCAGCGCGTGCCGGCAGTGTGGTTTTATGGCGCAACGTTATCGACAATGCACTTTGTACGCATTCTCGATAACGCGCTGGGAGGCAAAGCGTGAGTAAACGTATCGCGTTCTTCCCGGCTTTTTTGCTGGTTCTGCTGTGTGTTATCGCGGCGGGCTTAACCTGGGGAAACCTTTCCCTCGCGCTGCCGCGTAGCCAGTGGCAGCAGGCGTTGTGGGCGCCGGATATCAACGTTATCGAACAGATGATGTTTCACTACAGCCTGCTGCCGCGGCTGGTGATTTCTCTGCTGGTGGGGGCCGGACTGGGTCTGGTGGGCGTGTTGTTCCAGCAGGTGCTGCGTAACCCCCTGGCGGAACCGACCACGCTCGGCGTGGCGACGGGCGCTCAGTTGGGGATTACGGTAACGACGCTATGGGCGATTCCGGGAGCGATGGCGGCGCAGTTTGCCGCGCTCACCGGGGCGTGTATCGTTGGCGCGCTGGTGTTTGGCGTCGCGTGGGGCAAGCGCCTTTCACCCGTCACGCTGATCCTCGCGGGTCTGGTGGTAAGCCTCTACTGCGGGGCGATTAACCAGCTGTTAGTGTTATTCCATCACGATCAATTGCAAAGCATGTTCCTCTGGAGCACCGGTACGTTGACACAAACTGACTGGAGCGGCGTGCAGCGCCTTTGGCCGCAACTGCTCGGTGGCGTGATGCTTACGCTGTTGCTGCTGCGTCCGCTGACGCTGATGGGGCTGGATGACGGCGTGGCGCGTAATCTGGGCCTGGCGCTGTCGCTGGCGCGTCTGGCGGCTCTGACGCTGGCGATAGTGCTTAGCGCGTTGTTGGTCAACGCGGTCGGGATCATCGGCTTTATTGGCCTGTTTGCGCCGCTGCTGGCGAAAATGCTCGGCGCGCGCCGCCTGCTGCCGCGCCTGATTCTCGCGCCGCTGATCGGCGCGCTGATCCTCTGGCTTTCCGATCAGGTGATTATCTGGCTGAGCCGCGTGTGGATGGAGGTCTCTACCGGTTCGGTGACGGCGTTGATTGGCGCGCCGCTGCTGCTATGGCTACTGCCGCGTTTACGCAGTATGAGCGCGCCGGATATGAACGTCAGCAATCGCGTGGCCGCAGAGCGCCAGCACGTGGCGGGTTACGCGCTGGCGGGCCTGGTCATTTTGTTGCTTGGCGCGTATGTGGCGCTTTCGCTGGGTCGCGACGCCCATGGCTGGAGTTGGGCGAGCGGGGCGCTGCTGGATGAACTGATGCCGTGGCGCTGGCCGCGTATTCTGGCGGCGCTTATCGCCGGCGTCATGCTGGCGGTGGCGGGGTGTATTATCCAGCGTCTGACCGGTAACCCAATGGCGAGTCCGGAAGTGCTTGGGATCAGCTCCGGTGCGGCGTTTGGCGTCGTCCTGATGCTGTTTCTGGTGCCAGGCAACGCGTTTGGCTGGCTGCTGCCCGCCGGGAGTCTCGGCGCAGCGGGGACGCTGTTGATCATTATGATTGCCGCCGGACGCGGGGGTTTTTCACCTCACCGGATGCTGCTGGCGGGGATGGCGCTCAGCACGGCGTTTACGATGCTGCTGATGATGCTACAGGCCAGCGGCGATCCGCGCATGGCGGAAGTGCTGACCTGGATTTCAGGGTCAACCTATAACGCGTCGGAAGAGCAGGTGCTGCGAACTGGCGTCGTGATGGTGATTCTGCTGGCGATCGCGCCGCTGTGCCGTCGCTGGTTGACGATTTTACCCTTGGGTGGCGATACCGCGCGGGCGGTGGGGATGGCGCTGACGCCGTCGCGTATTGCGCTGCTGCTGCTGGCGGCATGCCTGACGGCCACGGCGACGATGACCATCGGCCCGTTAAGTTTTGTCGGGCTGATGGCGCCGCATATCGCGCGAATGCTGGGCTTTCGCCGCACCCTGCCGCATATGGTGATGTCGGCCCTGGCGGGGGGATTACTGCTGGTGTTTGCTGACTGGTGCGGCAGAATGCTGATGTTCCCGTATCAGATCCCGGCCGGAATACTGTCCACCTTTATTGGCGCGCCATACTTTATTTATCTGCTGCGTAAGCAGAGTCGATAAGACGGCAGTCTGCGTTGTCGGCCAGATAAAACGTCTGGCGTCGCCTTCAGACAATAAAAAGGCCGGGTAGCGGTTTCGCTTCACCCGGCCTGCGATGGATAACCTTCTCGTTATTACAGCTTTGCAAACACCCGACGCGCGGCGTCGAGAGTGTTGTTGATGTCGTCCATGCTGTGTGCGATCGACATAAAGCCCGCCTCAAACGCCGACGGCGCCAGGTACACGCCTTCTTCCAGCATCAGGTGGAAGAAACGCTTAAAGCGTTCTACGTCGCATGCCATCACGTCCTGATAGCAGGTGACCGTTTTCGCATCGGTAAAGAATAGGCCGAACATGCCGCCGACATGGTTTACGACCAGTGGAATACCCGTTTCCTGTGCGGCTGCCAGCAGACCTTCGGCGAGACGGGTCGTCAGTTCGTCCAGCGTATCATGGACCCCCGGCTGGGCCACTTCGTTCAGACAGGCAAACCCTGCCGCCATCGCAATTGGGTTTCCGGACAGCGTCCCTGCCTGATACACCGGACCGGTTGGCGCCAGTGCATCCATCACTTCGCGACGGCCGCCGAAGGCGCCCACTGGCATACCGCCGCCAATGATTTTGCCCAGACAGGTCAGATCCGGCGTTACGCCGTAATAGTCCTGCGCGCCCGCCAGCGCGACGCGGAAGCCGGTCATGACTTCATCAATGATCAGCAATGCGCCAAATTCATCGCACAGGGCGCGCAGACCCGGCAGGAAGTCCGGCAGCGGCGGGATGCAGTTCATGTTGCCCGCGACCGGCTCAACGATGATGCAGGCGATCTCCTGCGGGAACTGCTCAAACGCGGCGCGGACGGAATCCAGATCGTTATAGGTGCAGGTTAGCGTGTGTTTGGCGAAATCCGCCGGCACGCCTGGCGAGTTTGGCTGACCCAGCGTCAGCGCGCCGGAGCCGGCTTTCACCAGCAGACAGTCGGCGTGGCCGTGGTAGCAGCCTTCGAATTTAATGATTTTATCGCGCCCGGTAAAACCGCGCGCCAGACGAATGGCGCTCATGGTTGCTTCAGTACCGGAGTTTACCATGCGCACCATGTCCATCGTCGGCACCAGTTCCGTCACCAGCGCCGCCATTTTCACTTCCATTTCGGTTGGCGCGCCGAAGCTTAAACCACGCCCGGCGGCTTCGATCACCGCATTACGGATGGCCGGGTGGTTGTGTCCCAGCACCATCGGTCCCCAGGAGCCGACGTAATCGATATAGGCTTTACCATCGACATCGTACAAATACGCGCCGTCAGCTTTTTCGATAAACAGCGGAGTGCCACCCACGCCAGTAAAGGCGCGAACAGGAGAGTTAACGCCGCCGGGGATGAGCTCACGCGCCGCGCTATAGAGGTTTTCAGACTTACTCATGGATGGATTCCTGGTTCGTAGAAAAAGTGAATGCCCGCTATTCTAATTATTCAGAGAAGGTTATGAAAGTTTTGCGCATTTGAAACATCACGATTTGCAGGGGATTTTCCGGCGAGAGGCGAGTACAATGCCGCCTCTGCATTTGTATTACCAATTAATGATCATCTGATGAAGACAGAAACTCCCTCTTTTGAAGCACAGCAAATCGTGCGCTTGCGGCGCCGGGATCAAATCCGTCGATTGCTTGAGCGGGACAAAACGCCACTGGCGATCTTATTGATGGCGGCGGTGGTCGGCACCGTGACCGGCCTGGTCGGCGTGGCGTTCGAAAAAGCGGTGACCTGGGTGCAGAACATGCGTATCAGCACGCTGGTCAGCGTTGCCGATCACGCGTTTCTCGTCTGGCCGTTGGCATTTGTGCTTTCCGCTCTGCTCGCCATGGTGGGCTATTTTCTGGTGCGCAAATTCGCGCCGGAAGCCGGTGGTTCCGGGATCCCGGAGATCGAAGGCGCGCTGGAAGAGCTGCGTCCGGTGCGCTGGTGGCGCGTGCTGCCAGTGAAATTTATCGGCGGGATGGGGACGCTGGGGGCCGGTATGGTGCTGGGGCGCGAAGGGCCAACGGTCCAGATCGGCGGCAACATTGGCCGGATGGTGCTGGATATTTTTCGTATGCGCAGCGCCGAAGCTCGCCATACGCTGCTGGCTACCGGGGCGGCAGCCGGTCTTTCCGCGGCGTTTAATGCGCCGCTGGCGGGCATTTTGTTTATCATCGAAGAGATGCGTCCGCAGTTTCGCTATAACCTGATTTCCATTAAGGCTGTGTTCACGGGCGTGATTATGTCGAGCATTGTCTTTCGCGTGGTCAATGGCGAAGCACCGATTATCGAGGTCGGTAAACTGTCTAACGCGCCGGTGAATACGCTGTGGCTCTATCTGATCCTCGGTATGATTTTTGGCTGCGTGGGGCCGCTGTTTAATAGATTGGTGCTGCGTACGCAGGATATGTTCCAGCGCTTTCACGGCGGCAATATCACCAAATGGGTGCTGATGGGCGGCGCGATTGGCGGACTGTGCGGTATTCTCGGGTTGATTGAACCCGAAGCGGCAGGCGGCGGGTTTAATCTGATCCCCATCGCTGCGGCGGGCAATTTTAGCGTCGGATTACTGTTGTTTATCTTTGTCGCCAGGGTAATCACTACGCTGCTTTGTTTCTCCTCCGGCGCGCCGGGTGGAATATTCGCCCCGATGCTGGCGCTCGGCACGCTGCTGGGAACCGCGTTCGGCATGGCGGCGGCGGCCTTCTTTCCGCACTATCAGCTGGAAGCTGGCACTTTTGCTATCGCCGGCATGGGGGCGCTGATGGCGGCGTCGGTACGCGCGCCGCTGACCGGCATCGTGCTGGTGCTGGAAATGACCGACAATTACCAGCTCATTTTGCCAATGATTATTACCTGTCTCGGCGCAACACTATTGGCGCAATTCCTCGGCGGAAAACCGCTATACTCCACCATTCTTGCCCGCACCCTGGCGAAGCAGGAAGCGGAACAGGCGGCAAAAAGCCAGACGGCGGCCGCTGGCGAGAATACTTGAATGAAATACCAGGGTATTAGATAATGATTTTCGTATTGGGTCAGAATTTGCCCAATTGCCGATGTCGTTTGGAGCAAAAATATGAGTGATGACGTAGCGCTGCCACTGCAATTTACTGAAGCAGCAGCCAATAAAGTGAAAAGCCTGATCGCTGACGAAGATAACCCGAATCTGAAGCTGCGCGTGTATATTACCGGTGGTGGTTGCAGCGGCTTCCAGTATGGTTTTACCTTTGACGATCAGGTCAACGAAGGTGATATGACCATCGAGAAACAGGGTGTGGGTCTGGTGGTTGATCCGATGAGCCTGCAATATCTGGTTGGCGGCTCCGTGGATTACACTGAAGGTCTGGAAGGGTCACGCTTCGTCGTAACCAACCCGAATGCGAAAAGCACCTGCGGGTGTGGTTCTTCGTTCAGTATTTGATCAGTTGCCGGTTGTCCCGCCGGTTAACCGTTCTACAGGCCCGGTAAGCGTAACGCCGCCGGGCGATGTCCCGGATGGCGGCTAACGTTTTATCCGGCCTGCGCTTCTCGCCCCGATGCCTTAACGCCCATTCTCATCTAATGCAAACGTCGGCAGCTTAAGATGCCAGCGGATCGCCGCCAGGCGAATGAATAATGTCACGATCATCCCCATCATACTTGCCGTTTCCAGCGGGATCGCAAAAGTATAAAACGCGGTGGCGTGAACAATTCCGCCAATAATGCAGGCTGTGGCGTAAATCTCAGTCCGCAAAATCATCGGGATTTCACGCGCCAGCACGTCGCGGATAATCCCGCCGCCGACGCCGGTGATCACGCCCATACAGATTGCGACCAACGGACCGGTGCCGGCAATAAACGCTTTATTGACGCCAATCCCGACGAATACCGCCAGACCGACGGCGTCGAGTACCGGCAGCATCCATTTGGGCAAGCGCCTGGGCTGGCGCACCAACAATATCGTCAGCATACTGGTGACCATCGCCACCACCAGATCGGTCGGATCTTTCACCCAAAACACCGGCCCGTTATCCAGCGCCATATCACGGATCGTTCCACCGCCGACGGCTGTCACGACGCCCAGAACCAGTACGCCGAACGGGTCCATGCGCAATTTTCCAGCCAGCAATACGCCAGAGATAGCAAATACCGCGGTACCGACAATATCCAGCCAATAGACGAGCATCACGTTATCCTCAAGACCAGCCGTGCTGTGACGGGTTTTACTTCACCTGTGAAAGCGCACTACAGAGTTGTTTTGCGGCGAGGATAATACGCGGGCTGGCGCGTTCAAACCAGTCACTGGTTAAAGGAATAACCGGAATAGTGAGCTGATCGCCCCAGTATCGCTGAATTTTGCGGGTTTCATCCGCATCGCCTGCCACCACGATCGCCTGCGGAGCGCGCGCCAGCACCTGTTCTCGGCTTACCTGCGGCCAGGGAACCCGGCTATTGGCAAAGATATTTTCTCCGCCACACAGCTCCAGCACCTGGTTTTGAATCGATCCTTTTGCGCTGGTAAACGGCGGATTGATGCCAAACTGGAGAAAGACGCGTTTTTTGGCTTTCGCCGCGTTCGCCGATTTTAGTTGATGATAGTCGTCCAGCAGGCTTTGTGCGGCGCGTTGCGCTTTTTCCGGCTCCGGGCTCCAGGCGGCTAATTTTTTCAGCGTGTCGGCAATTTGTTCGATGGTGACGGCATCCACCCACATCACCTGGATCCCTAACGAGGTGAGCTGATTAACCTGTCGTTCCGCATTGCCGCCGCGCCAGGCGATAACCAGATCGGGTTTCAGCGCCACAATGCGTTCCAGATTCATGCCCTGCCAGGTGGACACTTGTTCAATATTCTTTGCCGCTGGCGGATAGTCGGAATAGCTGCTGACGCCGACGGGGGTGATGCCTGCGGCAAAGGCGAGTTCGGTATTGGCGGGAGAAAGGGAAATCACGCGCGGTGCGGCTGACAGCCACACCGGCAGCAGAATCAGCAGGGCGACAAACGCCCTGAAGAATGCGTTAACCATGCGCCAGTTTCTGCACCAGCGTTTCGACCATCAGGCTGGACTGTTTGGCCGCGACGGCCAGGAACTCGTCAAAGCTCAGGTGCGACTGCTGGTCTGCGACGTCAGAAATAGCGCGAACCACCACAAACGGAACTTTAAAGTTATGGCAGACGTGCGCGATCGCGGTAGCTTCCATTTCAACAGCAACCGCCTGCGGGAAGTTATGGCGGATTTTCGCCAGCCCCACGGAGCCGTTAATGAAGGCGTCGCCGCTGACAATTAGCCCGCGAACCGCGTTCAGGTTTAACGCCGCAATGCAGGATTCCGCCGCCGCGATCAGCGTTTCGTCGGCTTTAAACCCTGCCGGGCAGCCCGGAAGCTGACCGAATTCATAGCCGAAGGCGGTAACATCGGCGTCATGATAGCGTGCTTCATCAGACACCACGATATCACCCACTTTTAACGTTGGCGCCAGACCGCCTGCGGAACCGGTATTAATAATCACGTCCGGCTTGCAGTGTTCAAGAAGCAGCGTCGCGCCCAGCGCTGCAGCCACTTTACCAATGCCGGATTTCAGCAGCGCAACGTCGGTGCCGTTTAACTGACCGGTGTAGATTTCACAACCGCCCAGGCTGAACGTTTGACGGTTTTCGATTTTGTCACGCAGCAGCGTAACTTCTTCTTCCATTGCACCAATGATGCCGATTTTCATAGATTTACTCGCGCCAGGTGAGATTTAAAGGCATAGTCTATCATGCGCTTAACGGGAAGTGCATGTTCATGGGGGAGGAGATGGCTCAGATTGATTTCCGCAAAAAAATAAACTGGCATCGTCGTTACCGCTCACCTCAGGGGGTGAAGACTGAGCATGAGATCCTGCGCATCTTTGAGAGTGACCGTGGGCGCATTATTAACTCTCCGGCGATCCGCCGTTTGCAGCAAAAGACGCAGGTGTTTCCGCTGGAGCGCAACGCGGCGGTGCGCACCCGTCTTACCCATTCGCTGGAAGTGCAGCAGGTGGGACGCTATATCGCCAAAGAAGTGCTGAGCCGTCTTAAGGAACTGCAACTGCTGGCGCATTACGGGCTGGACGAACTGACCGGTCCCTTCGAAAGCATTGTCGAAATGTCCTGCCTGATGCACGACATTGGGAATCCGCCGTTCGGTCATTTTGGCGAAGCGGCAATCAACGACTGGTTTCGCCAGCGTCTGCATCCGGCAGATGCCGAAAGCCAGCCGCTGACGGAGGACCGCTGTATTGTCGCCGCGCTGCGCCTGAGCGAAGGGGAGGAGTCCCTGAATGACATCCGGCGCAAAGTCCGCCAGGATTTATGCCATTTCGAAGGCAATGCGCAGGGGATACGTCTGGTGCATACCTTAATGCGCATGAACCTGACCTGGGCGCAGGTGGGCGGGATTTTAAAATATACCCGTCCGGCATGGTGGCGGGGGGAAACGCCTACGACGCATCATTATTTAATGAAAAAACCGGGCTACTATCTTTCTGAAGAGTCCTATATTGCAAGGTTACGTCAGGAACTTGATCTCGCGCTTTACAGTCGCTTTCCATTAACCTGGATCATGGAAGCCGCTGACGATATTTCTTATTGCGTGGCCGATCTTGAGGACGCCGTAGAGAAAAGAATTTTCAGCGTAGAGCAGTTGTATCACCATTTGCACGAGGCCTGGGGCGAGCACGAAAAAGGCTCTCTGTTTGCGCAGGTGGTGGAAAATGCGTGGGAGAAATCCCGCGCAAATACGCTGAGTCGGAGTACGGAAGATCAATTCTTTATGTATTTGCGGGTGAACACGCTAAATAAGCTGGTGCCTTATGCCGCGCAGCGTTTTATTGATAATCTTGAGCAGATCTTTGAGGGCACCTTTAATCAGGCGTTACTGGAAGATGGCAGCAGCGTTAGCCGTTTGCTTAAGCTCTATAAAAATGTCGCCATAAAACATGTGTTTAGCCACCCCGACGTGGAACAACTCGAGCTGCAGGGGTATCGCGTTATCAGTGGTTTATTAGACATTTACCGGCCTTTATTAAGTCTTCCATTAGCAGACTTCAGCGAGCTGGTAGAAAAAGAGCGGCTGATACGCTTTCCGATAGAATCCAGATTATTTCAGAAACTCTCCACTCGTCATCGACTGGCGTACATTGAAGCCGTCAGTAAATTAGCGTCAGATTCCCCCGAGTATCCGGTGCTGGAATATTATTATCGTTGCCGTCTGATCCAGGATTATATCAGCGGCATGACAGACCTCTATGCGTGGGATGAATATCGACGGCTCATGGCGGTCGAGCAATAAAGCAACTTTTGTAAAGACGGACAATAAATTTTTACTTTTTCCATAAACTTTTGTCCGGAACTTAGCGCTATAAAATGAATCTGACGTACACAGCAATTTTGCGTTATCTGTTAATCGAGATTGATACACATGAAAAAAACCACATTAGCAATGAGTGCACTGGCTCTGAGTTTAGGTTTGGCGTTATCTCCGCTTTCTGCCACGGCTGCTGAAACCGCCTCAGCAACGACCGCTCAGCAGATGCCAAGTCTGGCGCCGATGCTCGAAAAAGTGATGCCATCGGTGGTCAGCATTAACGTTGAAGGTAGCACAACCGTAAATACGCCGCGTATGCCGCGTAATTTCCAGCAGTTCTTTGGTGATGACTCCCCGTTCTGCCAGGAGGGTTCTCCGTTCCAGAGTTCCCCGTTCTGTCAGGGAGGCCCGGGGGGTAACGGCGGCCAGCAACAAAAATTCATGGCGCTGGGATCTGGCGTCATTATTGATGCCGCGAAAGGCTATGTCGTCACCAACAACCACGTGGTGGACAACGCCACGGTAATCAAAGTACAGCTGAGCGATGGCCGTAAATTCGATGCCAAAATTGTCGGCAAAGATCCGCGCTCTGACATCGCGCTGATCCAAATCCAGGATCCGAAAAACCTGACGGCGATTAAACTGGCTGACTCCGACGCGCTGCGTGTCGGCGACTACACGGTGGCCATCGGTAACCCGTTTGGTCTGGGCGAAACCGTCACTTCCGGTATCGTCTCGGCGCTGGGCCGTAGCGGTCTGAACGCGCAAAACTATGAAAACTTTATCCAGACCGACGCGGCGATCAACCGCGGTAACTCCGGTGGCGCGCTGGTTAACCTTAATGGTGAACTGATCGGTATTAACACCGCTATCCTTGCGCCGGACGGCGGCAACATTGGTATCGGCTTCGCCATCCCAAGCAACATGGTGAAAAACCTCACATCCCAGATGGTGGAATTCGGTCAGGTGAAACGCGGCGAGCTGGGCATTATGGGTACCGAACTGAACTCTGAGCTGGCGAAGGCGATGAAAGTCGACGCACAGCGCGGCGCGTTCGTCAGCCAGGTGATGCCAAACTCTTCGGCGGCGAAAGCGGGCATTAAAGCCGGGGATGTTATTACCTCCCTGAACGGCAAGCCCATCAGCAGCTTTGCCGCGCTGCGCGCGCAGGTCGGCACCATGCCGGTTGGCAGCAAGCTCACCCTCGGACTGTTGCGTGACGGCAAGCCGGTGACCGTGAATCTGGAACTGCAGCAGAGCAGCCAGAATCAGGTGGATTCCAGCTCTATTTTCAGCGGCATTGAGGGCGCTGAAATGAGCAACAAAGGCAAGGATCAAGGCGTGGTGGTGAATAACGTGAAAGCGAATTCTCCAGCGGCGCAGATTGGTCTGAAGAAAGGAGACGTGATTGTCGGCGCTAACCAGCAGGCGGTGAAAAACATCGCTGAGCTGCGCAAGATCCTCGACAGCAAGCCGTCTGTCCTCGCGCTGAATATTCAGCGTGGCGATAGCTCCATCTATTTGCTGATGCAGTAATCTCCCCACCCCCTTCCCGAACAGGGAAGGGGGTTCTTTTTGTGATACCCCCCACAACTCCATACTTCTTTGCTTCGCTTTGTGCATTTGCACAATGCTGCGATTAGTCATCTTCCTTATGCTTGAGCTCTGCTCACAGGAGGGTTTATGGCTGGCTGGCATCTTGATACCAAAATGGCGCAGGATATCGTGGCGCGGACGATGCGCATCATTGATACCAATATCAACGTAATGGATGCCCGCGGGCGGATTATCGGCAGCGGCGATCGTGAGCGTATTGGTGAATTGCACGAAGGCGCGCTGCTGGTGCTCTCTCAGGGACGCGTGGTTGATATTGACGACGCGGTGGCGCGGCACTTACACGGTGTGCGTCAGGGGATCAACCTGCCGTTGCGTCTGGAAGGGGAGATCGTTGGCGTGATCGGTCTGACCGGCGAGCCGGAGCACCTGCGCAAATATGGCGAGCTGGTATGCATGACGGCAGAAATGATGCTGGAGCAGTCACGTCTGATGCACCTGTTGGCGCAGGACAGCCGTCTGCGTGAAGAACTGGTGATGAACCTGATTCAGGCGGAAGAAAACACCCCGGCGCTGACCGAGTGGGCGCAGCGTCTGGGCATCGATCTCAATCAGCCGCGCGTGGTGGCGGTGGTCGAAGTCGACAGCGGACAGCTTGGCGTCGACAGCGCCATGGCGGAACTGCAGCAATTGCAAAATGCGCTGACCACCCCCGAGCGCAATAACCTGATCGCGATTGTCTCGCTGACCGAAATGGTGGTGTTAAAACCGGCGCTGAATCAGTTTGGTCGCTGGGATGCAGAAGATCACCGCAGGCGCGTTGAGCAGCTTATTTCGCGGATGAAAGAGAATGGGCAACTGCGTTTTCGCGTCGCGTTGGGCAACTACTTTACCGGCCCCGGCAGTATCGCCCGCTCATACCGTACCGCCCGCACTACCATGATGGTCGGCAAGCAGCGCATGCCGGACAGCCGCAGTTATTTTTATCAGGATTTAATGTTGCCGGTGCTGCTCGACAGTCTGCGCGGCGGTTGGCAGGCTAACGAGCTGGCGCGCCCTTTAGCGCGACTGAAGGCAATGGATAATAACGGCCTGTTGCGCCGAACGCTGGCGGCGTGGTTCCGTCATAATGTGCAGCCGCTGGCGACGTCAAAGGCGCTGTTTATTCATCGTAATACGCTGGAGTACCGACTGAACCGTATTTCAGAGCTGACCGGGCTGGATCTGGGGAATTTTGACGACAGATTGTTATTGTATGTGGCGCTACAACTTGATGAACAACGGTAATTTTTGCCTGATGGCGCAGCACTGATCGGGCCTACAAAGGACAGGGGGCGTAGGCTGGACGTGGGCGGCGCCATCTGGCAACAATCGCTTACTTACGCGTCAATTTTTCCAGATCGGCCTCAATTTCGGTGATCTTATTCGCGACCACGCTTTCCAGATGGCGTAAGTCGTCAAGGATCTTGCGCTTCAGATCGACTTCGGTGCGATCGCGCTGGCAGATCTGATCCAGCTCGTCGATAACATAGCGCAGGTTGGGGCTGATCTCCTGCACCTCTTTGTAACCCTGCCCAATACCGTCGGCGACCACGGTTTTACGTTGCCGTGGGTATTTAAACTTCACGCTCTTGGCAAAGAATTCGCCTTTATCCTTCTGGAAATAGATTTTCAGGATATCGTTGTTGGCTTCTTGCCGCAGGCTGTAACGATCGATTTCTTCAGGATTGGTAATGCCCAGACTTTTCAGATTGTCGTACATAGCGGTACCCTTAATCTCAACATAACCTATGAATAATTAACGAAAAGCCCCGTTTCCGCCACTTCAGGCGATAAAAAAAGCGGGCTATGCCCGCTTTTTCAAATCATTGTCAGTCGATGGTACGTAACAACTCATTGATGCCGACCTTGCCGCGCGTTTTGGCATCGACTTTTTTCACAATCACCGCGCAGTAAAGACTGTATTTGCCATCTTTCGACGGCAGGTTGCCGGAAACGACAACAGAACCTGCCGGAACGCGGCCATAATGCACTTCGCCGGTTTCACGATCATAAATACGGGTGCTCTGGCCGATGTAAACGCCCATCGAAATCACGGAACCTTCTTCCACGATCACGCCTTCCACGACTTCTGAACGCGCGCCGATAAAGCAGTTATCTTCGATGATGGTCGGGTTCGCCTGCAGCGGCTCCAGTACGCCGCCGATGCCGACGCCGCCGGAGAGATGAACGTTTTTACCGATCTGCGCGCAGGAGCCGACGGTCGCCCAGGTATCAACCATCGTACCTTCATCAACATAGGCGCCGATATTAACGTAAGACGGCATCAGCACGGTGTTACGGGCAATGAACGCCCCCTGGCGCACCGCCGCAGGTGGCACCACGCGGAAGCCTTCTTTCTGAAAACGCGCTTCGTCATAGTCAGCAAATTTCATCGGCACTTTATCGAAGTAGCGACTTTCCGCGCCGTCGATAACCTGGTTATCGTTAATACGGAAAGAGAGCAGTACCGCTTTCTTCAGCCACTGGTGCGTTACCCACTGGCCGTCGATTTTTTCTGCAACACGCAGTGCGCCGGAATCCAGCAGGGAAATCACCTGATTCACCGCTTCACGGGTCACGGTATCTACATTCGCCGGCGTGATCTCGGCACGGCGCTCAAAAGCGGTCTCAATAACGTTCTGTAACTGCTGCATTGGTAAACTCTTTCCCTAATAAAAAAACACACTACCCTTTATCGTTTGGATTGAGGGCCTCTGTCAACCGTTGATGCACTTCCTGCTGGAGCGCATTATTAAGGGCACGCCGGTCCGCGGTGGCGATTATGAATAAATCTTCTACTCGCTCGCCAATGGTTGTAATTCGGGCGCCGTGAAGCGAAATTCCCAGATCGGCAAAAATTTGCCCGACCCGCGCCAGCAGTCCGGGCTGGTCGAGCGCAATCAGTTCGAGGAACGATTTCCGGTCAGTGTGCGTCGGCAAAAACGTCACTTCGGTATCCACGGTAAAGTGACGCAATTTAGCCGGCTGGCGACGCGGCTGCGGCGGTTGCCAACTGCGCTGGGTGATCGCCTGTTCCAGTCCTGAGCGGATCGCTTCGTGGCGATCGGACGACAGCGGGCTGCCATCCGGCTCCAGGACGATAAACGTATCCATTGCCATGCCGTCGCGGGTGGTGAAGATCTGCGCATCGTGGACGCTGAGATTACGCCTGTCCAGTTCAGCGCAGACGGCGGCAAACAGGTAAGGTCGGTCCGGACTCCAGATAAAAATTTCCGTTCCGCCGCGCGTCGCCTGCGGACTGAGCAAAATCAACGGCTTGTTCAGGTCGTGCTGAAGCAGATGTCGCGCGTGCCAGGCCAGTTGATTTGGGCTGTGACGGACAAAATAGTTGGCGCGACAGCGCGACCAGATATGGTGCAGCGCCTCTTCATCAATATTGTCCATCCGTAATAGCGCCAGCGCCTGAAGCTGATGATGGCGTACGCGCTCGCGCATATCTGGCGTATTCTGCATGCCGCGGCGCAGCTGTTTCTCTGTGGCGAAGTACAGTTCGCGCAGCAGGCTTTGCTTCCAGCTATTCCACAGCGTTTCGTTGGTGGCGCATATGTCGGCTACTGTCAGGCAGACGAGAAAGCGCAAGCGGTGCTCCGTCTGTACTTCTTCGGCAAACTGCTTGATCACCTCCGGATCCTGAATATCGCGGCGCTGGGCGGTAACTGACATCAGCAGATGTTGCCGTACCAGCCAGGCCACCAGTTGGGTCTCCCGCGAGTTCAGGCCATGCAGCTCGGCGAATTTGAGCACGTCCTGCGCCCCCAGCACGGAGTGGTCGCCGCCGCGCCCTTTGGCGATGTCGTGGAACAGAGCGGCGATCAGAATCAGCTCCGGCTGACGCAGACGGGGCCACAGATCCACACACAGCGGGTGGCGCTGGCGGGTCTCTTCTTTGGCGAAGCTTTCCAGCTTCAGCATCACGCGAATGGTGTGTTCATCCACTGTGTAAGCGTGGAACAGATCGAACTGCATCTGTCCGACAATGTGCGACCACTGGGGCATATAGGCCCACAGCACGCTATGGCGGTGCATCGGCAGCAGGCCGCGGCTGACCGCGCCAGGGTGACGCAGCATGCTGAGAAACAGCGAACGCGCTTCCGGGATGTAGCACAGCGGCTGGTTCAGATGACGTCGGGCGTGGCGCAGATGGCGCAGGGTGGTGGAGTAGATCCCGGTGATCGCGCTATTGCGGACCATGGTATAGAACATCCGCAGGATCGCTTCCGGCTCGCGGATAAACAGATCGTCGTGACGCAGGTCGATCAGCGTGCCACGCAGTTGAAAGTCGTCGTCGATCGGGCGCGGCTTTTCGTCCGCCGGCAAGGCGAGGATGGCTTCGTCAAACAACTGGAGCAGCATCTGGTTCAGTTCGCTGACCCGCCGCGTCACCCGGAAGAAATCCTTCATCATTTGCTCGACCGGCTCGTTGCCTTCGCCACGGTAGTTGAGACGCTGGGCGACGCTAAGCTGGCGGTCAAACAACAGACGGTTGTCGTAACGGGGCACCACCAGATGCAGCGCAAAGCGGATCCGCCAGAGTATGTGCAGGCACTCGTTTAACTCCGCGCGTTCGGCCTGGGTCAAAAAGCCAAAACCGACCATCTCATCAAGGGAGGTGGCGCCAAAGTGACGGCGGGCGACCCACTGTAGCGTATGGATGTCGCGCAGGCCGCCGGGGCTGCTTTTGATATCCGGCTCGAGGTTATAGCTGGTGCCGTGATAGCGCTGGTGGCGCTGGTTCTGTTCTTCGACTTTGGCGGCGTAGAACGTGTCGGACGGCCAGAAGCCTTCGCTGAAAATGTGTTTTTGCAGCTCAAGGAACAGCGCCACGTCGCCAATCAGCAGCCGGGTTTCGATCAGGTTGGTGGCGACGGTCAGATCCGACAGCCCTTCCAGCAGACACTCTTCAAGCGTACGTACGCTGTGACCGACCTCCAGCTTTACGTCCCACAGCAGCGTCAGCAGTTCACCCACTTTCTGCGCCTGGTCATCGGGTAATTTTTTGCGGCTTAAGATCAGCAGATCGATGTCGGAAAGCGGATGCAGTTCGCCGCGACCGTAGCCGCCGACGGCGACCAGCGCCAGATCGGCAATCTGCCCGAATCCCGCGTCAATCCACAACCGTTGCAGCAGTTGATCAATAAACTCGGTTCGGGCTTCGATCAACTGCTCGGCGGAGATCCCGCTGTCAAACGCGTCGCCCAGCCATTGCTGGAAGGTATCGATGTGGGACTTTATCCCGCTGACGGTGAGTTCGTCACGCGACCAACTGCCTGGGTTTTGCGGCTGGCCGGGAAGGGTGGGAAGTGCGGTATTCGCGTGCTGTTCAGGAAGAGTATTCATTATGCGCCACCCATTAAAAAGCCGGATGTCGGCGAAACGCCTTATCCGGCCCAGGGAACACTGCAATTTCCAGGCCTGATAAGCGACAGCGCCATCAGGCAATCAGTTATTCGTCGTGCGTAATGACCGCCGGGATAGTGTCATCCTTGCGTAAGGTCAGAATTTCGCAGCCGTTTTCGGTTACTACAATAGTGTGCTCATACTGTGCAGACAAGCTTCTGTCTTTGGTTTTTACCGTCCAGCCATCCTTCATGGTGCGGATGCGGTAATCACCGGCATTCAGCATTGGCTCAATGGTGAATGTCATGCCCGGTTGCAGCACCACGCCGCCGTCGTCCGCATCGTAATGCAGTACCTGCGGTTCTTCATGGAAGCCGCGGCCAATACCGTGTCCGCAGTATTCGCGCACCACAGAGAAGCCTTCGCCTTCCGCGTATTTCTGAATCGCCGCGCCCAGGGCGCGCAGACGGATGCCCGGTTTTACCATACGCAGGGCCAGATACAGGCTCTCCTGCGTGACGCGGCACAGACGCTCGCCCAGGATAGTCGGCTTGCCGACGATAAACATTTTTGAGGTGTCGCCGTGGTATTCGTCTTTGATGACAGTCACGTCAATGTTGACGATATCGCCGTCTTTCAACAGCTTGGCATCGTCCGGGATCCCGTGGCATACCACTTCATTAATAGAGATGCAGACGGATTTCGGATAACCATGGTAACCGAGGCAGGCGGAAATCGCGTGCTGCTCGTTGACGATGTAGTCGTTACAAAGACGATCCAGTTCGCCCGTGCTGACGCCCGGTTTGATATGCGGTTCGATCATCTCCAGCACTTCCGCGGCCAGACGGCCCGCGACGCGCATTTTTTCGATTTCTTCAGGGGTCTTAATTGAGATAGCCATGTAATCTGTCCATCGGTGTCGATTTTTTCGACAATACTAGTGTAAGTATTGTCAATGGTATCAGTCAGGCGCACCCCGTGCCAAATTGAGAATCATTAACAGCACACTCAGCCAACAATTATTGGTGTCGGCGGCGTATTTGTGGTATAAAGCGCGCCGGACTTCCGTTCCATTCGAGACTACACAAGATGGACGGAAGCGACATATCTCACTTTGTGTAACAACACACACGTATCGGCACATATTCCGGGGTGCCCTTTGGGGTCGGTAATATGGGATACGTGGAGGCATAACCCCAACTTTATCTATAGAGGTTTTAATCATGGCAACTGTTTCCATGCGCGACATGCTCAAGGCTGGTGTTCACTTCGGTCACCAGACCCGTTACTGGAACCCGAAAATGAAGCCGTTCATCTTCGGTGCGCGTAACAAAGTTCACATCATCAACCTTGAGAAAACGGTACCGATGTTCAACGAAGCGCTGGCTGAGCTGAACAAGATTGCTTCTCGTAAAGGTAAAATCCTTTTCGTTGGTACTAAACGCGCTGCAAGCGAAGCGGTGAAAGAAGCTGCTAACAGCTGCGATCAGTTCTTCGTGAACCATCGCTGGCTGGGCGGTATGCTGACTAACTGGAAAACCGTTCGTCAGTCCATCAAACGTCTGAAAGACCTGGAAACTCAGTCTCAGGACGGTACTTTCGAAAAGCTGACCAAGAAAGAAGCGCTGATGCGTACGCGTGAGCTTGAGAAACTGGAAAACAGCCTGGGCGGTATCAAAGACATGGGCGGTCTGCCGGACGCGCTGTTCGTTATCGATGCCGACCACGAGCACATTGCTATCAAAGAAGCAAACAACCTGGGTATTCCGGTATTTGCTATCGTTGATACCAACTCTGATCCGGACGGTGTTGACTTCGTTATCCCGGGTAACGACGACGCAATCCGTGCTGTTAGCCTGTACCTGGGCGCTGTCGCTGCAACCGTTCGTGAAGGCCGTTCTCAGGATCTGGCTTCCCAGGCGGAAGAAAGCTTCGTAGAAGCTGAATAATAAGGAACGCTCGTTCGAGCCCCTTTTTGGACCAGGTAGTATCACGTTTGGTTAGGGGGCCTATCAATGGCCCCCTTTTTCACTTTTAAATCTGTGCGGTTTGACGCCGGGCAGATCAAATCTTCCGAGGATTTTAGAATGGCTGAAATTACCGCATCCCTGGTAAAAGAGCTGCGTGAGCGTACTGGCGCAGGCATGATGGATTGCAAAAAAGCACTGACTGAAGCGAATGGCGACATCGAGCTGGCAATCGAAAACATGCGTAAGTCCGGTGCGATCAAAGCAGCGAAAAAAGCAGGCAACGTTGCTGCTGACGGCGTAATCAAAACCAAAATCGAAGGCAATATCGCGTTCATTCTGGAAGTTAACTGCCAGACTGACTTCGTTGCGAAAGACGGCGGTTTCCAGGCTTTCGCTGACAAAGTACTGGACGCAGCGGTTGCGGGTAAAATCACTGACGTTGAAGTACTGAAAGCGCAGTTCGAAGAAGAGCGCGTTGCGCTGGTTGCGAAAATCGGCGAGAACATCAACATCCGTCGTATCGCTTCCCTGGAAGGCGACGTTCTGGGTAGCTACCAGCACGGTGCGCGCATCGGTGTTCTGGTTGCCGCGAAAGGCGCTGACGAAGAACTGGTTAAGCAGCTGGCAATGCATGTTGCGGCAAGCAAGCCGGAATTCGTTAAGCCGGAAGACGTGTCTGCTGAAGTGGTAGAGAAAGAATACCAGGTACAGCTGGACATCGCCATGCAGTCTGGCAAGCCGAAAGAAATCGCAGAGAAAATGGTTGAAGGCCGCATGAAGAAATTCACCGGCGAAGTTTCTCTGACTGGCCAGCCTTTCGTTATGGATCCGAGCAAGTCTGTTGGTCAGCTGCTGAAAGAGCACAACGCTGACGTGACTGGCTTCATCCGCTTCGAAGTGGGCGAAGGCATCGAAAAAGTTGAGACTGACTTCGCAGCAGAAGTTGCTGCAATGTCCAAGCAGTCTTAATGATTGAAAAGGAGCCGCCTGAGGGCGGCTTCTTTTTGTCACCCGTCACGCAAAATCAGTATGGCTCTTATTTCGTTGTACTGAGAAGCGACATATCATTGTCGCCAGAATTTACCCCCTTTTTAAATCGTTGACAGTCTCAGGAAAGAAACATGGCTACCAATGCAAAACCCGTCTATAAACGTATTCTGCTTAAGTTGAGTGGCGAAGCTCTGCAGGGTTCGGAAGGCTTCGGTATTGACGCAAGCATACTGGATCGTATGGCTCAGGAAATCAAAGAACTGGTTGAACTGGGGATTCAGGTTGGTGTGGTTATTGGTGGCGGTAACCTGTTCCGTGGCGCAGGTCTGGCGAAAGCGGGAATGAACCGCGTTGTGGGCGACCACATGGGCATGCTGGCCACCGTGATGAACGGCCTGGCGATGCGCGATGCGCTCCATCGCGCCTATGTGAACGCTCGCCTGATGTCGGCGATTCCGCTTAACGGCGTGTGCGACAACTACAGCTGGGCGGAAGCGATCAGCCTGCTGCGTAATAACCGCGTGGTGATCCTCTCTGCCGGGACCGGTAACCCGTTCTTTACTACCGACTCTGCAGCCTGCCTGCGCGGTATTGAAATTGAAGCGGACGTTGTCCTGAAAGCAACCAAGGTGGATGGTGTATTCACCGCCGATCCGGCAAAAGATCCGTCGGCCACCATGTACGAGCAACTGACCTACAGCGAAGTGCTGGAAAAAGAGCTAAAAGTGATGGATCTGGCGGCGTTTACGCTGGCGCGTGACCACAAATTGCCGATTCGCGTGTTCAACATGAACAAGCCGGGCGCGCTGCGTCGTGTGGTCATGGGTGAGAAAGAAGGGACGTTAATCACGGAGTAATTCCCGTGTTACACTTCATCTTTCAGGCTGTCTCTGCGTTGGCTGCCTTTGCTCACCCCAGTCACTTACATGTGTAAGCTGCTGGGAATAAATGAGGGGCATCCTTGTCCCTCACTGAAGGACGCCTGCGGCTGTTCAAATTTGTTCCTGACAAATTTGTCGTTCAACTGCCGCCTTGATACAACCTGAATGATTTTGTGCAGAAATCGCGGTAAGATTTTGCGTCAGTATCGCGGGATTACCCGTAATATTTTAATCAGGGCTATACTAAGCGCATTTCCACTATGTGCAATTGTCTGGTCTGACTGAGACTAGTTTCCAAGGATTCGTAACGTGATTAGCGATATCAGAAAAGATGCTGAAGTACGCATGGACAAATGCGTTGAAGCATTCAAAACCCAAATCAGCAAAATTCGCACGGGTCGTGCTTCTCCCAGCCTGCTGGATGGCATTGTTGTGGAATATTACGGTACGCCGACGCCGCTGCGTCAGCTGGCAAGCGTAACGGTAGAAGATTCCCGTACCCTGAAAATCAACGTATTTGACCGCTCTCTGAGCCCGGCCGTTGAAAAAGCGATCATGGCGTCTGACCTCGGTCTGAACCCAAGTTCTGCCGGCAGCGATATCCGTGTTCCACTGCCGCCGCTGACTGAAGAACGTCGTAAAGACCTGACGAAAATCGTGCGTGGCGAAGCGGAGCAGGCTCGCGTTGCCGTGCGTAACGTGCGTCGTGACGCTAACGATAAAGTCAAGGCGCTGCTGAAAGACAAAGAGATCAGCGAAGATGATGACCGTCGTTCTCAGGACGATATTCAGAAACTGACCGATGCCGCTATCAAGAAAGTGGAAGCGGCGCTGGCAGACAAAGAAGCGGAACTGATGCAGTTCTGATTCACCGGTACGACGTAAACGCCGCTCAGAAGATCTTTTGGATCGGCTGGCGGCGTTTTGCTTTTTACCTTTTACCCTGTCTCACTTTCAGACTGGACGTTCAATGAAGCACATAACCCTTCTGGGCTCGACCGGCTCTATTGGTTGCAGCACGCTTGACGTGGTGCGCCAGAACCCTGACGACTTTCGCGTTGTCGCGCTGGTGGCAGGTAAGAATGTCACCCGTATGGTGGAGCAGTGCCTGGAATTCTCCCCGCATTACGCGGTGATGGATGACGAAGCCAGCGCAACGCTGCTAAAAGCCACGTTGCAGCAACATGGTTGCCGCACAGAGGTTCTTAGCGGGCAGCAGGCAGCCTGTGAGATGGCGGCGCTGGATGACGCGGATCAAGTCATGGCGGCCATTGTGGGCGCAGCAGGGCTGTTGCCGACGCTGGCCGCCATTCGCGCCGGTAAAACCATTCTGCTGGCCAATAAAGAGTCGCTGGTCACCTGCGGACGCCTGTTTATGGATGCGGTAAAGCAAAGTGGCGCACGGCTTTTACCGGTGGACAGCGAGCATAACGCTATTTTTCAGAGTATGCCCCAACCCATTCAACACAATCTGGGATACGCTGACCTTGAGCAAAATGGCGTGATGTCGGTTTTGCTTACCGGGTCTGGTGGCCCGTTTCGGGAAACGCCGCTGCGCGATCTGGCCTCAATGACGCCCGAGCAGGCATGCCGTCACCCGAACTGGTCGATGGGGCGTAAAATTTCCGTCGACTCCGCCACCATGATGAATAAAGGTCTGGAATACATAGAAGCGCGTTGGTTGTTCAACGCCAGTGCCCGCCAGATGGACGTGCTGATTCATCCGCAGTCGGTTATTCACTCAATGGTGCGTTATCAGGACGGCAGCGTTCTGGCGCAACTAGGGGAGCCGGATATGCGTACGCCAATTGCCCATACCATGGCCTGGCCGAATCGCGTGACCTCGGGTGTTAAGCCGCTCGATTTCTGCCAGCTCAGCGCGCTGACTTTTAGCGCGCCGGACTATGAGCGCTATCCGTGCCTGAAACTGGCAATGGAAGCGTTTGAGCAAGGGCAGGCGGCAACCACTGCGTTGAATGCGGCAAACGAAATCGTCGTTGCTGCATTTCTTGCTGAAGAACTTCGCTTTACCGATATTGCCGATCTCAATTTAGCTGTGCTGGAACAGATGGACCTGCAAGAGCCTCAGAGTGTGGATGACGTCCTGCGAGTGGATGCCATTGCGCGAGAAGTCGCCAGAAAACAAGTGACGCGTCTCGCAAGCTGAGGATAATCCGGCTACAGAAGATCGTGCTATTTGTTAGCGTTGGGCTTCAGTGATATAGTCTGCGCCACCTGATCGCAGGTATTTGGCTTTTTTCGGTCAGGCAAGCCGTGGTTTGACACGGCTTTTTTGTGGATACGCAAAATCATTCAGGTTGCATCAGGGCGGCGAGTGGATGCGTTCCCGGGCGCGTACAGCGGTACGTGACGCGGGACAGCAAGCTGACAAGTGGCAGCCTGAGAGATGAAGTGTAAAAGGCTTCTGTATTCCTGAGTACCGCTAAATCCTTTCAGGGACTAAAAACGCGTTATGTTGTCTGCAACTCAACCAGTAAGCGAAAATTTGCCAGCACATGGCTGTCGTCATGTCGCGATCATTATGGATGGCAATGGTCGCTGGGCAAAAAAGCAAGGGAAGATTCGGGCATTCGGGCATAAGGCCGGAGCGAAATCCGTCCGCCGGGCCGTCTCTTTTGCTGCCAACAACGGTATTGATGCGTTAACGCTGTATGCCTTTAGTAGTGAAAACTGGAACCGACCAGCGCAGGAAGTTAGCGCGTTAATGGAGCTGTTTGTGTGGGCGCTTGACAGCGAAGTCAAAAGCCTGCACCGCCATAACGTCCGCCTGCGCATTATTGGCGATACCAGTCGATTTAACTCGCGTTTGCAGGAACGTATTCGTAAATCGGAAGCGCTAACTGCCCAGAATACCGGGCTGACGCTGAACATTGCGGCGAATTACGGCGGACGTTGGGATATTGTCCAGGGAGTCAGAAAACTGGCGGAACAGGTGCAGGACGGTGTACTGCGCCCGGAACAGATTGATGAAGAAATGCTCAACCAACAAATCTGTATGCATGAGCTGGCTCCGGTGGATTTAGTAATTAGGACTGGGGGAGAGCATAGAATAAGTAACTTTTTGCTTTGGCAAATTGCCTACGCCGAACTTTACTTTACTGATGTGCTCTGGCCCGATTTCGATGAACAAGACTTTGAAGGTGCGCTGCATGCCTTTGCTAATCGAGAGCGTCGTTTCGGCGGCACCGAGCCCGGTGATGACAAAGCCTGATGGGGGTCGCTTTTGCTGAAGTATCGCCTGATTTCTGCTTTTGTTTTAATACCCGTGGTCATCGCGGCGCTGTTTCTACTGCCGCCGGTGGGGTTCGCTATTGTTACGCTGCTGGTGTGTATGCTGGCCGCGTGGGAATGGGGACAGTTAAGCGGTTTTGCCACTCGCACGCAACGCGTATGGCTGGCGGTACTGTGCGGGCTGTTACTCGCGCTAATGCTGTTTTTACTGCCGGAATACCATCATAATATTCACCAGCCGCTGGTCGAGGTCTCACTTTGGGCGTCGTTAGGCTGGTGGATCGTTGCTTTACTCCTGGTGTTTTTCTATCCCGGTTCAGCGGCGATCTGGCGTAATTCGAAGACATTACGCATAATTTTCGGCGTGTTGACTATCGTTCCCTTTTTCTGGGGCATGCTGGCGCTTCGCGCCTGGCATTATGACGATAATCATTACAGTGGCGCGATATGGCTACTCTATGTCATGATCCTCGTTTGGGGCGCGGACTCCGGGGCGTATATGTTTGGCAAACTGTTTGGCAAACATAAGCTGGCGCCGAAGGTGTCGCCAGGGAAAACCTGGCAGGGCTTTTTTGGCGGTCTCGCGACAGCAGCGGTAATCTCCTGGGGTTACAGCATGTGGGCGAACCTGGACGTTGCGCCGGTCACCTTGTTAATTTGCTCTATTATTGCCGCGCTGGCCTCTGTGCTGGGCGATCTTACTGAGAGCATGTTCAAGCGTGAAGCAGGAATTAAAGACAGCGGTCATTTGATTCCAGGACACGGTGGTATTCTGGACCGTATTGATAGCCTGACGGCGGCAGTACCGGTCTTTGCGTGCCTGTTGTTACTGGTATTCAAAACGCTTTAACGGAAGGTTTTATGCTGAGTATTCTCTGGAATCTGGCTGCATTCATTGTTGCACTGGGCGTGCTTATCACCGTGCATGAATTTGGTCATTTCTGGGTTGCACGGCGTTGCGGTGTCCGTGTAGAGCGCTTTTCCATTGGCTTTGGTAAAGCGCTTTGGCGCCGTACCGACAGGTCTGGTACTGAATATGTTATCGCCCTTATCCCGCTGGGCGGTTACGTCAAAATGCTGGATGAGCGCGCTGAGCCGGTGATTCCGGAACTGCGCCACCACGCGTTCAACAACAAAACCGTAGGTCAGCGTGCCGCAATTATCGCCGCCGGCCCGGTTGCTAATTTCCTTTTTGCCATCTTCGCTTACTGGCTGGTGTTTATCATCGGCGTCCCTGGCGTTCGTCCGGTGGTTGGTGAAATAACCCCCAACTCGATTGCCGCCGACGCGCAAATTGCGCCGGGAACGGAACTTAAAGCCATTGACGGTATCGAAACCCCTGATTGGGATGCGGTGCGTTTACAGTTGGTCGCGAAAATCGGCGACGAGCAGACGACGCTCAGCGTCGCGCCTTTTGGCAGTAACCAGCGTCAGGAGAAAACGCTGGATTTGCGTCATTGGGCATTTGAGCCAGACAAGGAAGATCCTGTATCTTCTTTGGGGATTCGACCGCGCGGGCCTCAGATCGAACCGGTGCTGTCAGAAGTGCAGGCGCAGTCCGCGGCAAGTAAAGCGGGTTTGCAAGCTGGCGACAGGATCGTTAAAGTCGATGGTCAACCGTTAACGCAATGGATGAATTTCGTGACGCTTGTGCGCGATAATCCCGGTAAGCCGTTAGCGCTGGAAATTGAAAGGCAGGGGAGTGCCTTGTCTTTGACGTTAATCCCGGATACCAAATCGGGTAACGGAAAGGCGGAAGGTTTTGCCGGCGTTGTGCCGAAAATCATTCCTCTGCCGGATGAGTACAAGACAGTACGCCAGTATGGGCCGTTTAGCGCCATCGCACAGGCCACGGATAAAACGTGGCAGTTGATGAAGCTGACGGTCAGTATGCTGGGAAAATTGATAACCGGTGATGTGAAACTGAACAACCTCAGTGGGCCGATTTCTATCGCTCAGGGGGCTGGGATGTCAGCGGAGTTCGGGGTGATATATTACCTGATGTTCCTTGCGCTTATCAGCGTGAACCTCGGGATAATCAACCTGTTTCCGCTGCCCGTTCTTGACGGGGGGCATCTGCTGTTCCTGGCGATTGAAAAGCTTAAGGGCGGGCCGGTATCCGAGCGGGTTCAAGACTTTAGTTATCGCATTGGCTCGATTTTGCTGGTGCTGTTAATGGGGCTTGCACTTTTCAATGATTTCTCTCGGTTGTAAGAGAGTTAGTTAGGAAGAACGCATAATAACGATGGCGATGAAAAAGTTGCTCATAGCGTCGCTGCTGTTTAGCAGCGCCACCGTATACGGTGCTGAAGGGTTCGTAGTGAAGGACATTCATTTCGAAGGCCTGCAGCGTGTCGCCGTTGGTGCGGCCCTCCTCAGTATGCCGGTGCGCACAGGCGACACGGTTAATGATGAAGATATCAGTAATACCATTCGCGCTCTGTTTGCCACCGGCAACTTTGAGGACGTCCGCGTCCTTCGTGATGGTGATACCCTTCTGGTTCAGGTAAAAGAACGCCCGACTATTGCCAGCATCACGTTCTCCGGTAACAAATCGGTGAAAGACGATATGCTGAAGCAAAACCTCGAGGCGTCTGGCGTGCGTGTCGGCGAATCTCTGGATCGCACCACCATTGCCGATATCGAAAAAGGGCTGGAAGACTTCTACTACAGTGTCGGTAAATACAGCGCCAGCGTTAAAGCGGTGGTGACTCCGCTGCCGCGTAACCGTGTTGACCTGAAACTGGTCTTCCAGGAAGGCGTGTCCGCGAAGATCCAGCAGATCAACATCGTTGGCAACCATGCTTTCAGTACCAACGAACTGATCTCTCACTTCCAGTTGCGCGACGAAGTGCCGTGGTGGAACGTGGTCGGCGATCGCAAATACCAGAAACAGAAACTGGCGGGCGACTTAGAGACCCTGCGCAGCTACTATCTGGATCGCGGCTACGCGCGCTTCAACATTGACTCTACTCAGGTCAGCCTGACGCCGGACAAGAAAGGCATTTATATCACCGTTAACGTCACGGAAGGCGATCAGTACAAGCTTTCTGGCGTGCAGGTGAGCGGTAACCTGGCGGGTCACTCTGCTGAGATCGAAAGCCTGACCAAAATCGAGCCGGGCGAGCTGTATAACGGCACCAAAGTGACCAAAATGGAAGATGACATTAAAAAGCTTCTTGGTCGCTATGGTTACGCCTATCCACGCGTTCAGTCTCAGCCGGAAATCAACGATACGGATAAAACCGTTAACCTGCGCGTCAACGTTGATGCGGGTAACCGTTTCTACGTACGTAAGATCCGTTTTGAAGGCAATGACACCTCTAAAGATGCCGTTCTGCGTCGTGAAATGCGTCAGATGGAAGGGGCATGGCTGGGCAGCGATCTGGTCGATCAGGGTAAAGAACGTCTGAACCGTTTAGGTTACTTCGAAACCGTCGATACTGACACCCAGCGCGTTCCGGGTAGCCCGGACCAGGTGGACGTGGTCTACAAGGTGAAAGAGCGTAACACCGGTAGCTTCAACTTCGGTATCGGTTACGGTACAGAAAGCGGCGTCAGCTTCCAGGCGGGCGTACAGCAGGATAACTGGTTGGGTACCGGTTATGCGGTAGGGATCAATGGTACGAAGAACGACTACCAGACCTATACCGAACTGTCTGTGACCAACCCGTACTTCACCGTTGACGGCGTAAGTCTCGGCGGTCGCGTGTTCTATAACGATTTCCAGGCGGATGACGCGGATCTGTCCGACTATACCAACAAGAGCTACGGTACGGACGTGACGCTGGGCTTCCCGGTGAATGAATACAACACGCTGCGCGCGGGCCTCGGTTATGTGCATAACAAACTGTCCAACATGCAGCCGCAGGTCGCCATGTGGCGTTATCTGAACTCGATGGGGGAAAACCCGGACCCGACGAACGATCGCAACAGCTTCGCCGCGGATGACTTCACCTTTAACTACGGCTGGACGTATAACAAGCTCGACCGTGGCTTCTTCCCGACGGAAGGTACGCGTATCAACCTGAACGGTAAAGTGACCATTCCGGGTTCTGATAACGAATACTACAAAGCGACGCTGGACACCGCGACTTATGTGCCGATCGATGACGACCACAAATGGGTTGTGCTGGGTCGTACGCGTTGGGGTTACGGTGATGGTATCGGCGGCAAAGAGATGCCGTTCTATGAAAACTTCTATGCGGGCGGCTCCAGCACCGTACGTGGTTTCCAGTCGAACACCATCGGTCCGAAAGCGGTCTATCTGCCAGCCAGCAGCCGTCATGATGGCGATGATGACTACGATAACGAATGTGCAAGCACCAACACGGCGCCGTGTGAATCCGATGACGCAGTGGGCGGTAACGCAATGGCTGTCGCCAGCCTTGAGTTCATTACCCCAACGCCGTTTATCAGCGATAAATACGCGAACTCGGTACGTACCTCCTTCTTCTGGGATATGGGTACCGTTTGGGATACAAACTGGGATTCCAGCCGTTTCTCAGGCTATCCTGATTACAGCGATCCGAGCAATATCCGTATGTCCGCTGGTATCGCATTACAATGGATGTCCCCATTGGGGCCGTTGGTATTCTCCTACGCCCAGCCGTTTAAAAAGTACGATGGAGACAAAGCAGAACAGTTCCAGTTTAACATTGGTAAAACCTGGTAACGGTTCTTCACAAGGGAATGTAATGGTAGTGTAGCGATGACTTTAGGCGATCTTGCATGGGGTCGCCTGGCCACGCAAAGAACTGCACCTTCGGGTGCAAATGGGATGGTAAGGAGTTTATTGTGAAAAAGTGGTTATTAGCGGCAGGTCTCGGTTTAGCAATGGTTACGTCTGCACAGGCTGCTGACAAAATTGCAATCGTCAACATGGGTAGCCTGTTCCAGCAGGTTGCGCAGAAGACTGGCGTTTCCAAAACGCTGGAAAACGAGTTCAAAAGCCGCGCCAGCGAACTGCAACGTATGGAAACTGACCTGCAGTCCAAAATGCAGCGTCTGCAGTCCATGAAAGCAGGTGGCGAACGTACCAAGCTGGAAAAAGACGTGATGGCGCAGCGCCAGACGTTCTCTCAGAAAGCGCAGGCTTTTGAGCAGGATCGCGCACGTCGTTCCAACGAAGAACGTGGCAAACTGGTTACCCGTATCCAGACTGCGGTGAAATCCGTTGCCAACAGCCAGAGCATCGATCTGGTCGTTGACGCGAACAGCGTTGCTTACAACAGCAGCGATGTAAAAGATATTACTGCTGACGTACTGAAACAGGTTAAATAAGTAATGCCTTCAATTCGACTGTCTGATTTAGCAGAGCAGTTGGATGCAGAATTACACGGTGATGGCGATATCGTCATCACCGGCGTTGCGTCCATGCAATCTGCGCAAACGGGTCACATTACGTTCATGGTGAATCCGAAATACCGTGAGCACCTGGCGTTATGCCAGGCGTCTGCCGTTGTCATGACGCAGGACGATCTTCCTTTTGCTAAAAGCGCCGCGCTGGTAGTGAAGAATCCCTACCTCACGTATGCGCGAATGGCGCAAATTTTAGATACCACGCCGCAGCCGGCGCAGAATATCGCACCAAGTGCGGTGGTAGATGCGACGGCGACGCTGGGTAGCAATGTTTCAATCGGCGCAAATGCGGTCATTGAATCAGGCGTAGCGCTGGGCGATAACGTGGTTATCGGCGCGGGTTGCTTCGTCGGGAAAAATACGAAAATTGGTGCCGGCTCGCGCTTATGGGCGAATGTAACGGTTTACCACGACATCCAGATAGGTGAGAATTGCCTGATCCAGTCCAGTACGGTGATTGGCGCTGACGGTTTTGGCTATGCCAACGATCGCGGCAACTGGGTGAAGATCCCGCAGCTTGGTCGCGTCATTATTGGCGATCGCGTGGAGATCGGCGCCTGTACCACCATCGACCGTGGTGCGCTGGATGATACGGTGATCGGCAACGGTGTTATCATTGATAACCAGTGTCAGATTGCGCATAACGTTGTGATTGGCGACAATACGGCGGTTGCCGGTGGCGTCATTATGGCGGGCAGCCTGAAGATTGGCCGTTACTGTATGATTGGCGGCGCCAGCGTCATTAATGGCCATATGGAAATATGCGACAAGGTGACGGTGACGGGCATGGGGATGGTGATGCGTCCCATCACGGAGTCTGGCGTCTATTCCTCAGGCATTCCGCTGCAACCTAACAAAGTATGGCGTAAGACAGCCGCACTGGTGATGAACATTGATGATATGAGCAAGCGTCTCAAAGCGATTGAGCGCAAGGTTAATCAACAAGACTAAACTCTCACCCGGTCACACATACTTTACGGCCTGTCGGCATTCATACGATTGCGGCAGGCCGTGTTATTATTGGCTTTTAGTATATTTGGACAGGAAGAGTATTTTGACTACTAACACTCATACTCTGCACATTGAAGAGATTTTAGAACTTCTGCCGCACCGTTTCCCGTTTTTGCTGGTGGATCGGGTGCTGGATTTTGAAGAAGGTCGCTTTCTCCGCGCAGTGAAGAATGTTTCCGTTAACGAGCCGTTTTTCCAGGGACATTTCCCGGGCAAGCCGATCTTTCCGGGCGTTCTGATTCTGGAAGCAATGGCACAGGCTACCGGTATTCTGGCGTTTAAAAGCGTGGGTAAACTGGAGCCGGGAGAGCTTTACTATTTCGCAGGTATTGATGAAGCGCGCTTTAAGCGTCCTGTCGTGCCTGGCGATCAGATGATCATGGAAGTGACTTTCGAGAAAACGCGCCGTGGCCTGACCCGCTTCAAAGGGGTTGCTCTGGTCGACGGTAAAGTAGTTTGCGAAGCAACGATGATGTGCGCTCGTAGCCGGGAGGCCTGATACGTGATTGATAAATCCGCCTTTATTCATCCAACCGCCATTGTGGAAGAAGGCGCTTCTCTTGGCGCTAACGTCCACATTGGACCTTTTTGTCTCGTTGGACCCCATGTTGAAATTGGTGAGGGTACCGTACTGAAGTCTCACGTTGTCGTGAATGGCCACACCAAAATTGGCCGTGATAACGAGATTTATCAGTTCGCCTCTATCGGTGAAGTGAACCAGGATCTGAAATACGCTGGTGAACCGACCCGTGTGGAAATTGGCGATCGTAACCGCATTCGCGAAAGCGTAACCATTCATCGTGGCACGGTGCAGGGCGGTGGATTAACGAAGGTGGGCAGCGATAACCTGCTGATGATCAACGCCCACGTGGCGCACGATTGCACAATAGGCGATCGCTGTATTCTGGCGAATAACGCAACCCTCGCGGGCCATGTTTCGCTGGACGATTACGTCATCATCGGCGGCATGACCGCCGTGCACCAGTTCTGTATTATCGGCGCGCACGTGATGGTGGGCGGCTGTTCTGGCGTCGCTCAGGACGTTCCGCCGTTCGTTATCGCGCAGGGCAACCACGCCACGCCGTTTGGCGTGAACATTGAAGGGCTGAAGCGCCGCGGCTTTACCCGCGAAGCGATCACCGCGATCCGCAACGCATATAAAGCGCTGTATCGCAGCGGTAAAACGCTGGATGAAGCAAAACCGGAAATCGCCGAGCTAGCGAAGCAGTATCCGGAAGTGCAACCGTTCAGCGACTTTTTTGCCCGCTCAACGCGCGGTTTGATTCGTTAATGGCTGAACAGCGTCCTTTAACGATTGCCCTGGTCGCCGGAGAAACCTCCGGCGATATTCTTGGCGCAGGCTTGATCCGCGCCCTGAAGGCGCGTGTCCCCCACGCCCGTTTTGTCGGCGTAGCGGGGCCGCGTATGCAGGCTGAAGGCTGTGAAGCCTGGTACGAAATGGAAGAACTGGCGGTTATGGGGATTGTTGAGGTGCTTGGACGCCTCCGTCGCCTGCTGCACATTCGCGCCGATTTAACCCGTCGTTTTACCGGGCTTAAGCCGGATGTCTTTGTAGGGATTGATGCGCCTGACTTCAACATCACCCTGGAAGGCAACCTGAAAAAACAGGGTATCAAAACCATTCATTATGTCAGTCCGTCCGTCTGGGCGTGGCGGCAGAAACGTGTTTTCAAAATAGGCAGATCCACCAATATGGTGCTGGCTTTTCTGCCTTTCGAAAAAGCGTTTTACGATAAATATAACGTGCCGTGCCGTTTTATTGGACACACGATGGCGGATGCCATGCCGCTTGACCCGGATAAAAACGCGGCCCGTGATGTCCTGGGCATTCCGCATGACGCCCATTGCCTGGCGTTGCTGCCCGGTAGCCGTGGCGCAGAAGTGGAGATGCTCAGCGCCGACTTCCTGAAAACGGCGCAGCGCTTGCGTCAGCATTACCCCGATCTCGAAGTCGTGGTGCCGTTAGTGAATGCCAAACGGCGCGAACAGTTTGAGAAAATCAAAGCGGATGTCGCACCGGAACTGTCCGTGCATCTGCTTGACGGGATGGGACGCGAAGCGATGGTCGCCAGCGACGCCGCGCTGCTGGCGTCGGGAACCGCCGCGCTTGAGTGTATGCTGGCGAAGTGCCCGATGGTGGTAGGCTATCGCATGAAGCCGTTTACCTTCTGGCTGGCGAAGCGGCTGGTGAAAACCGACTATGTGTCGTTGCCGAATCTGCTGGCAGGGAGAGAACTCGTCAAAGAGCTGCTGCAGGAAGAGTGCGAGCCGCAGAAACTCGCGCAAGCGCTACTGCCGCTTCTGGCTAACGGTAAAACCAGCCATGCGATGCATGATACTTTCCGCGAACTGCATCAGCAGATCCGCTGCAATGCCGACGAGCAGGCGGCTGACGCGGTTCTGGAGTTAGCACAATGATCGAATTTGTTTATCCGCACACGCATTTAGTCGCCGGTGTGGATGAAGTTGGACGGGGACCGTTGGTCGGCGCGGTGGTGACTGCCGCTGTGATTCTCGACCCGACGCGTCCGATTGTGGGTCTTAACGATTCTAAAAAATTATCTGAAAAGCGCCGTCTGGCGCTGTATGACGAAATCAAAGAAAAAGCGTTAAGCTGGAGTCTGGGCCGTGCGGAGCCGCATGAGATAGATGAGCTGAATATTCTTCATGCCACCATGCTGGCGATGCAGCGTGCGGTCGCTGGTCTGCATATTGCGCCGGAATACGTGCTCATCGACGGCAATCGCTGCCCCGCGCTGCCGGTACCGTCAATGGCGGTGGTAAAAGGCGACAGCCGTGTGGCGGAAATCAGCGCTGCGTCTATTCTGGCGAAAGTCACGCGGGATGCGGAAATGGCCGCGCTGGATAGCGTTTTCCCGCAGTACGGTTTTGCCCAGCACAAAGGGTATCCAACCGCTTTTCATCTGGAGGCGCTGGCTGCTCATGGCGCGACAGAGCACCATCGACGCAGCTTTGGCCCGGTCAAACGCGCACTGGGACTCGCGTCCTGATCTCTGGGTTAAAGGAATCTGAAGATGTCTGAACCTCGTTTCGTCCACCTGCGGGTGCACAGCGACTACTCCATGATCGATGGGCTGGCCAAAACCGGACCGCTGGTGAAAAAGGCGGCCGCACTGGGCATGCCCGCGCTGGCGATCACCGATTTTACCAACCTTTGCGGTCTGGTGAAGTTCTACGGGGCGGGTCATGGCGCCGGGATTAAACCCATTGTTGGCGCCGATTTCCACGTTCAGAGCGAACAAATGGGCGAAGAACTCACCCATTTAACGGTGCTGGCGTCGAATAACACCGGTTATCAGAACCTTACGCTGCTCATTTCTAAAGCCTATCAACGCGGCTACGGCGCGGCGGGTCCGGTTATCGATCGCGACTGGTTGATCGAACTGAAAGAGGGGTTAATTCTGCTTTCCGGTGGACGCATGGGCGACGTTGGCCGCAGCCTGTTGCGGGGTAATAGCGCGCTGGTTGAAGAGTGCGTCTCGTTCTATGAAACGCATTTCCCGGATCGTTACTTCCTTGAGCTGATCCGTACCGGCAGACAGGATGAAGAAAGCTATTTGCACGCAGCCGTAGAACTGGCGGAAGCGCGCGGCTTGCCGGTCGTCGCTACCAACGACGTGCGCTTTATTAACAGCGATGATTTTGACGCGCATGAAATTCGCGTCGCCATTCACGACGGTTTTACTCTCGACGATCCTAAGCGCCCACGTAACTATTCGCCGCAGCAGTATATGCGTACGGAAGAGGAGATGTGCGAGCTGTTCTCGGACATTCCGGAAGCACTGGAAAACACCGTTGAGATCGCCAAACGCTGTAACGTGACGGTGCGTCTGGGCGAATATTTCCTGCCGCAGTTTCCGACCGGTGATATGACCACCGAAGACTATCTGGTCAAGAAATCGAAAGAAGGTCTTGAAGAGCGTCTTGAATTCCTGTTCCCGGATGCAGAAGAGCGTAAAAAACGCCGCCCGGAATATGACGAGCGTCTGGACATTGAGCTACAGGTTATTAACCAGATGGGGTTCCCCGGCTACTTTCTGATCGTGATGGAGTTTATCCAGTGGTCGAAGGATAACGGCGTGCCGGTCGGGCCAGGCCGTGGTTCCGGCGCGGGATCGCTGGTGGCCTACGCGCTGAAAATCACCGACCTCGACCCGCTGGAATTTGACCTGCTGTTCGAACGCTTCCTTAACCCGGAGCGTGTTTCGATGCCTGACTTCGACGTTGACTTCTGTATGGAGAAACGCGACCAGGTGATCGAGCACGTGGCGGACATGTATGGGCGTGATGCGGTATCGCAGATTATTACTTTCGGTACCATGGCGGCGAAAGCGGTTATCCGTGACGTGGGCCGCGTGCTGGGCCATCCGTATGGCTTCGTAGACCGTATTTCAAAGCTGGTGCCGCCCGATCCGGGCATGACCCTGGCAAAAGCGTTTGAAGCTGAGCCGCAACTGCCGGAAATCTACGAAGCCGACGAAGAGGTCAAAGCGCTGATCGACATGGCGCGTAAGCTGGAGGGCGTCACGCGTAACGCCGGTAAGCACGCCGGTGGTGTGGTTATCGCCCCGACGAAAATTACCGATTTTGCGCCGCTGTATTGCGATGAGCAGGGGCTGCACCCGGTTACGCAGTTTGATAAAAACGACGTGGAATACGCCGGGCTGGTGAAGTTTGACTTCCTCGGCCTGCGAACGCTCACGATTATCAACTGGGCGCTGGAAATGATTAACGCCCGTCGTGAGAAAAACGGCGAGCCGCCGCTGGATATTGCGGCCATCCCGCTGGATGACAAGAAAAGCTTCGACATGCTGCAACGCTCGGAAACCACGGCGGTGTTCCAGCTTGAATCCCGCGGCATGAAAGATTTGATCAAGCGTCTGCAACCTGACTGCTTTGAAGATATGATCGCGCTGGTGGCGCTGTTCCGCCCGGGCCCGCTGCAGTCGGGGATGGTGGATAACTTCATCGACCGTAAGCACGGGCGTGAAGAAATTTCTTATCCTGACGTACAGTGGCAGCACGAAAGCCTGAAGCCCGTACTGGAACCGACCTATGGCATCATCCTGTATCAGGAACAGGTCATGCAGATCGCCCAGGTGCTGTCTGGTTATACCCTCGGCGGCGCGGACATGTTACGTCGTGCGATGGGTAAGAAAAAGCCGGAAGAGATGGCCAAACAGCGATCTGTCTTTGAAGAGGGCGCGAAGAAGAACGGGATCGACGGCGAACTGGCGATGAAAATCTTTGACCTGGTGGAGAAATTCGCCGGTTACGGATTTAACAAGTCACACTCCGCCGCGTATGCGCTGGTCTCCTATCAGACGCTATGGCTGAAGGCGCACTATCCCGCCGAATTTATGGCGGCGGTTATGACCGCCGATATGGATAACACGGAAAAAGTGGTAGGTCTGGTGGACGAATGTTGGCGGATGGGGCTGAAGATCCTGCCGCCGGACATCAATTCCGGCCTGTATCACTTTCACGTTAACGACGAAGGTGAGATCGTTTACGGTATCGGGGCGATCAAAGGTGTTGGTGAAGGCCCGATTGAGGCGATCATCGAGGCGCGCAACAACGGCGGATACTTCCGCGAGCTGTTCGATCTTTGCGCCCGTACTGACACCAAAAAACTGAACCGCCGGGTACTGGAAAAGTTAATTATGTCCGGGGCGTTTGACCGCCTGGGACCCCACCGCGCCGCGTTGATGAATTCGCTTGGCGATGCGTTAAAGGCCGCCGATCAACATGCCAAAGCGGAAGCGATTGGTCAGGCCGATATGTTCGGCGTACTGGCGGAAGAGCCGGAACAAATTGAGCAGTCCTACGCCAGCTGCCAGCCGTGGCCGGAGCAGGTGGTGCTGGATGGCGAGCGCGAAACGTTGGGTCTGTACCTGACGGGGCACCCCATCAACCAGTATTTAAAAGAAATTGAGCGCTATGTCGGAGGCTACAGGCTGAAAGACATGCATCCGACAGAACGTGGTAAAGTCACCACGGCTGCGGGGCTCGTCATTGCCGCAAGGGTTATGGTCACCAAGCGCGGCAATCGTATCGGCATCTGTACGCTGGATGACCGTTCCGGACGTCTTGAAGTCATGTTATTTACCGACGCTCTGGATAAATACCAGCAACTGCTGGAAAAAGACCGCATACTTATCGTCAGCGGACAGGTCAGCTTTGATGACTTCAGCGGGGGGCTTAAAATGACCGCCCGCGAAGTGATGGATATTGACGAAGCCCGGGAAAAATATGCTCGCGGGCTTGCTATCTCGCTGACGGACAGGCAAATTGATGACCAGCTTTTAAACCGACTCCGTCAGTCTCTGGAACCCCACCGCTCGGGGACAATTCCAGTACATCTCTACTATCAGAGGGCGGATGCGCGCGCGCGGTTGCGTTTTGGCGCGACGTGGCGCGTTTCTCCGAGCGATCGTTTACTCAACGATCTCCGTGGCCTCATTGGTTCGGAGCAGGTGGAACTGGAGTTTGACTAATACAGGAATACTATGAGTCTGAATTTCCTTGATTTTGAACAGCCGATTGCCGAGCTGGAAGCAAAAATCGATTCTCTGACTGCGGTGAGCCGTCAGGACGAGAAACTGGATATTAACATCGATGAAGAAGTGCATCGTCTGCGTGAAAAAAGCGTAGAACTGACGCGCAAAATCTTCGCCGATCTCGGCGCATGGCAGGTAGCCCAACTGGCGCGCCACCCGCAGCGTCCTTACACCCTGGATTATGTTCGCCTGGCGTTTGAGGAATTTGACGAACTGGCGGGCGACCGCGCTTATGCGGACGACAAAGCAATTGTCGGCGGTATCGCGCGTCTGGATGGTCGTCCGGTGATGGTCATTGGCCATCAGAAAGGCCGTGAAACCAAAGAAAAAATCCGTCGTAACTTCGGTATGCCAGCGCCAGAAGGCTACCGTAAAGCGCTGCGTCTGATGGAAATGGCCGAACGTTTTAAGATGCCGATCGTGACCTTCATTGACACCCCGGGCGCTTACCCGGGCGTCGGGGCGGAAGAGCGCGGCCAGTCTGAAGCCATCGCGCGTAACCTGCGCGAAATGTCGCGCCTCAGCGTGCCGGTCATCTGCACCGTTATCGGTGAAGGCGGCTCCGGCGGCGCGCTGGCGATCGGTGTGGGTGACAAAGTGAATATGCTGCAATACAGCACCTATTCGGTTATCTCTCCGGAAGGCTGTGCGTCCATTCTGTGGAAAAGCGCAGATAAAGCGCCGCTGGCCGCAGAAGCGATGGGGATTATCGCGCCACGCCTGAAAGAGCTGAAGCTGATCGATTCCATTATTCAGGAACCGCTGGGCGGCGCGCACCGTAACCCGGAAGCAATGGCCGCGTCGCTGAAAGCGCAACTGCTGGCTGACCTTGCGGATCTTGATGTGCTAAGCACTGACGATCTGAAAAACCGTCGCTATCAGCGTCTGATGAGCTACGGCTACGCGTAAGCGTTGACCATTCTGAAAAGGGCCACGAATTGTGGCCCTTTTTTTTACCTGCGGTTTGAACAGTCTATGATTAGCTAAGGATTTTCCAGGAGGAGCGCATGAATATCATTGCCATTATGGGACCACACGGCGTTTTTTATAAAGATGAGCCCATTAAGGAGCTTGAGCGCGCGCTGCAATCGCAAGGGTTCCAGATTATCTGGCCACAAAACAGCGTCGATCTGCTGAAGTTTATTGAACACAATCCGCGTATTTGCGGCGTTATTTTTGACTGGGATGAATACAGTCTCGATCTGTGCAGCGACATTAATCAGTTAAACGAATATCTGCCGCTGTACGCTTTTATCAATACCCATTCCACCATGGATGTCAGCGTACATGATATGCGTATGGCGCTGTGGTTTTTTGAGTACGCGCTGGGACAGGCGGAAGATATCGCCACGCGTATCCGTCAATATACCGGTGAGTATCTCGACAATATTACGCCGCCTTTCACCAAAGCGTTATTCACCTATGTGAAAGAGGGGAAATACACCTTCTGTACGCCGGGACACATGGCGGGAACCGCCTATCAAAAGAGTCCGGTAGGCTGTCTGTTCTATGATTTTTTCGGCGGCAATACGCTGAAGGCGGATGTCTCGATTTCTGTCACAGAACTCGGTTCGCTGCTCGATCATAGCGGCCCGCATCTGGAAGCCGAGGAGTATATTGCCCGCACCTTCGGCGCTGAACAGAGCTACATGGTGACCAACGGGACGTCGACATCGAATAAAATCGTTGGCATGTACGCCGCGCCGACGGGGAGCACGCTGCTGATTGACCGCAACTGTCATAAGTCGCTGGCGCATTTGTTGATGATGAGCGACGTTGTCCCTTTATGGCTGAAACCGACGCGGAATGCGCTCGGCATCCTGGGCGGCATCCCCCGACGCGAGTTCACGCGCGCGAGTATTGAACGTAAAGTCACCGAAACGCCGCAGGCGCAGTGGCCGGTACACGCCGTCATTACCAACTCAACTTATGACGGCTTGCTCTACAACACCAACTGGATCAAGCAGACGCTGGATGTGCCGTCGATCCACTTTGATTCCGCCTGGGTGCCATATACGCATTTTCATCCCATCTACCAGGGTAAAAGCGGCATGAGTGGCGATCGGGTGCCCGGAAAAGTGATTTTCGAAACGCAATCGACGCACAAGATGCTGGCCGCGCTATCCCAGGCTTCTCTGATTCATATTAAAGGTGAGTACGACGAAGAGACCTTTAATGAAGCGTTTATGATGCACACTTCCACTTCGCCGAGCTATCCCATTGTCGCCTCCATTGAAACGGCAGCGGCGATGCTGCGCGGTAACCCGGGCAAGCGGTTAATTAACCGCTCGGTGGAGCGGGCGCTGCATTTTCGCAAAGAGATTCAGCGGCTTCGAGAGGAGTCCGAGGGCTGGTTCTTTGATATCTGGCAGCCGGAGGAGGTCGATGAAGCCGAATGCTGGCCTGTCGCGCCAGGCGCGGACTGGCACGGTTTCACCGACGCCGACGACGATCATATGTTTCTCGATCCGGTGAAAGTCACGATCCTGACGCCGGGGATGGATGAGCAAGGGAACATGAGCGATGAGGGCATCCCCGCCGCGCTGGTGGCGAAATTTCTTGATGAACGCGGCGTGGTCGTTGAGAAAACCGGCCCCTACAATTTACTGTTTTTGTTCAGTATCGGTATTGATAAAACCCGGGCAATGGGACTGTTGCGCGGTTTGACCGAATTTAAGCGGGCCTATGATCTTAACCTGCGAGTGAAGAACATGTTGCCGGATCTGTACGCTGAAGATCCTGATTTTTATCGCAATATGCGCATTCAGGATCTGGCGCAGGGGATCCATAAACTGATTCGCCAACACGATCTTTCCGGGCTCATGCTGCGGGCGTTCGACACGCTGCCGGATATGATTATGACGCCGCATCAGGCGTGGCAGCGGCAGATCAAAGGCGAGGTGGAGACGGTAACGCTGGATCAACTGGTTGGGCGAGTGTCAGCTAATATGATCCTGCCGTATCCGCCGGGCGTGCCGCTGCTGATGCCGGGGGAGATGATCACCGAGCAGAGCCGCGCGGTGCTCGACTTTCTCCTGATGCTCTGCTCGATAGGGCACCACTATCCTGGCTTTGAAACGGATATTCACGGCGCAAAACAGGATGATGATGGCGTGTACCACGTACGAGTCTTAAAAAGCGCGTAACGGCTTGCTTTCGCGGACCCCGGGCGGGTAACGTGCAGATAACATAACATGGAGACACTGACACTATGCTGGGATTAAAACAGGTTCATCATATTGCAATTATCGCCACCGACTATGCGGTAAGTAAGGCGTTCTACTGCGATGTGCTGGGCTTTACCCTGATGAGTGAAGCTTACAGAGAGGAGCGTGATTCCTGGAAAGGCGATCTCGCGCTGAACGGGCAATATGTCATTGAGCTGTTTTCGTTCCCCTTTCCGCCGCAGCGCCCAAGCCGACCGGAGGCCTGCGGTCTGCGCCATCTGGCTTTCAGCGTTGATGACGTGGAGAAGGCTATCGCGCACCTTGCGGCGAAAAACGTCAAATGCGAAGCTGTACGCGTTGATCCGTTTACCGGCAAGCGTTTCACCTTTTTTAACGATCCGGATGGCCTGCCGCTCGAACTGTATGAACAGTGAGACTTGCGATCGCGAGGATTGCCCGGTAACGTGCCGGGCAACGTCACTGTAAATAATCGCCATGACTACACTCACCCTGAAGACTTCACTGTTTAGCGCTCAGCAAATTCTCGTCGCATACAGCGGCGGGCTGGACTCTACCGTTCTTCTGCATCAACTCGTGCAATGGCGGGCCCAGCAGCCAGGTATCACGCTACGGGCGATTCATATTCATCACGGCCTGAGCACTCATGCCGATGCGTGGGTGGCGCACTGTGAGGCGGTATGCGCGCAGTGGCAGGTGCCGCTGGTGGTTGAGCGCGTACAGCTGGCGCATGAAGGGCTGGGCACGGAAGCGCATGCCAGACAGGCGCGCTATAAAGCATTCGCACAGGCGCTGTTGCCAGGGGAAGTGCTGGCGACCGCCCAGCATCTTGACGATCAATGTGAAACATTTCTGCTGGCGCTCAAGCGCGGTAGTGGGCCGGCGGGACTTTCCGCAATGGCCGAGGTGTCCGCGTTTGCGGGTACCCACCTTATTCGTCCCTTGCTGCAGCAAAGCCGTCGCGACCTGGAAAAGTGGGCAACGGATCATCAGCTTCGCTGGATTGAAGATGAAAGCAATCAGGATGATGCCTACGATCGTAACTTCCTGCGCCTGCGTGTGCTGCCGCTTCTGCAACAGCGCTGGCCGCATTTTGCTGAAGCGACGGCGCGCAGCGCGGCGCTGTGCGCCAGCCAGGAAAGCCTGCTGGATGAACTGCTGGCGGAAGAGCTGTCAGGCTGCGTTACCCCGCACGGTACGCTGCAGCTCGCGCCGCTGCTGTCGATGAGCCAGTCTCGCCGCGCCGCAGTGATCCGCCGCTGGCTGGCGACGAAGGATGCGCCGATGCCCTCGCGTGACGGCCTTGAGCGCATCTGGCAGGAAGTGGCGCTGGCGCGTGAAGACGCTGCACCCTGTTTGCGTTTTGGCGCGTATGAGGTTCGCCGCTACCAGGCGCAGCTGTGGTGGATAAAATCGGTTGGCGGTCAGAGTGAAACGACGCTGGCATGGCGAGACAGGCGCAAGCCGCTCATGCTGCCCGCCGGGCTGGGCGAAGTCGCGCTGGCGCCCGGCGGTGAACTGAGAACACCGCGAACGGATGAACCGGTTTCCATTCGCTTTAAAGCGCCGGGCCTGCTGTATATCGTCGGACGGAACGGTGGACGTAAGCTGAAGAAGGTTTGGCAGGAACTCGGGGTTCCACCCTGGCGACGTGATACTACGCCTTTGCTGTTTTACGGCGATACGCTCATTGCTGCCGCTGGCGTTTTTGTCACTGATGAAGGGATGGCGGTGGAGGAAGAGGGACTACAGCTGTTATGGCGGGAAGCAGACTAAAATGCCGAATGGCGCTACGCTTATTCCTCCTACAGTAACCGCACATTGTAGGCCGGGTAAGCGTAGCGCCATCCGGCGACCACTATTCAGGATTCGCTGACCACCACGGTACCGATTTCCGGGTGACTGAAGCTGGCGATTTTGTCGAGACGCAGTTCGCGCGTTTCACCTGCAACGTCGGTAATCAGGTATTCCACATTTTTACGCGACACCAGATCGCTGGCTTTTGCCTGCAGAACTTCGCCATCTTTCAGTTCCAGCGTCAGCAACAGATGATGCTGGCAGGCGAGCTCAAGGTTGTCGTAGTCATCGCAATTGATGGGTTGATATGTTTCATTCATTGACATAATCGCTCACCAGTAAGTTCGCAGCAGCATACGCCGCCTTTTCCCTGACCGACTCTGAAAGGTCGCTGTCTGCGGCCATTTCGTTAAGCACCTTTAAAACGCACCCCAGCGCATCCGGGACATACCCTAAGTCTCCGCTGGCTATTTCCGCATACCGCCTGCGTATTAACTCACAATATTTTTCCACATGCCCTCCTGTCAGTATTCTGACTTCACCGTGGATGCAAGTCTAAGCCTACGAAGATAAACTCTGTTTAGCAAGGTGACTATACCACAGCCATTCCGCCGAAATCAGCAGCTTGATAGCCGAACCATTAACAGCCTTTTGTCGTCGTTTTCGTTACAATGTTTGCCTGATTCGAAAGGAGTTTTTTCATGGCGCTTAAAGCGACAATATACAAAGCCGTGGTAAATGTGGCGGACCTGGACCGCAACCAGTTTCTGGACGCGCCGTTGACGCTGGCCCGTCATCCTTCAGAAACCCAGGAGCGCATGATGCTGCGCCTGCTGGCGTGGATCAAATATGCGGATGAGCGCTTGCAGTTTACGCGAGGTTTGAGCGCAGAAGACGAGCCGGAGGCCTGGCTGCGTAACGACCATTTGGGGATCGATCTGTGGATTGAACTGGGGTTACCGGAAGAGCGGCGGATCAAGAAAGCCTGCACCCAGGCGAAAAACGTTGCGCTGTTTGCTTACAACAGTCGAGCGGCGCAGATCTGGTGGCAGCAGAACCAGAATAAGTGCGCACAGTTTCCGAATCTGGCAGTCTGGTATCTTGATGATGAGCAACTGGCGAAGTTAAGCGCCTTCGCGGAACGGACGATGACGTTGCAAGCCACCATTCAGGACGGAGCCATCTGGCTTTCGGATGCTCAGAATAATCTGGAAATTCATCTGGCTGCCTGGCAACAACCGGCATGATTGTTATTTCGCGAAACGTCTCTATCGCCGATGATGAGCTGGAAATTACGGCAATTCGCGCGCAGGGCGCAGGCGGACAGCATGTGAATAAAGCCTCAACGGCGATCCATTTGCGTTTTGACATCCGGGCCTCTGGCCTGCCAGAGTATTACAAAGAACGTTTACTTGCTGCCAGTCATCACCTGATTAGCCCTGATGGCGTCATTATCATTAAGGCGCAGGAATACCGAAGCCAGACGCTAAACCGTGAAGCGGCGCTGGCCCGACTGGTGGCAGTGATCAAAGAACTCACCGCGGAACAAAAAAGCCGACGGGCAACCCGGCCAACGCGCGCCTCGAAAGAACGAAGATTGTCTTCGAAAGCGCAAAAATCCACAGTGAAAGCCCTCCGCGGTAAAGTCCGTCGCGTGGATTGACGGGCAGGAATAAAAATGCAGAAGGAATTCGGGGTGAAAAAGACACTCATTTCGGCGATAGCAGCGCTTTCGCTTTTTTCATTGTTAGGTTGTAACAACCGTTCAGAAGTCGATGTCCTGCAACCGACGCAGGCTGCGGAACTTAAACCGATGCAGCAAAGCTGGCGGGGCATTTTACCGTGCGCAGATTGTGAAGGAATTGAAACCTCGTTGTTTCTTGAAAAAGATGGCACCTGGGTGATGAATGAACGCTACCAGGGCGTCCGTGACGAACCATCTTCCTTTGCTTCCTATGGTACCTGGGCGCGGACCGCCGATAAGCTGGTGCTCACCGACAGTAAGGGCGAGAAAGCGTATTATCGCGCTAAAGGCGATGCGCTTGAGATGCTCGACCGTGAAGGCAACCCGGTTGAGTCGCAGTTTAACTATACGCTCGAACCCGTGAAGGCCACTTTACCGGTAACCCCAATGCCGATGCGCGGTATGTATTTCTATATGGCAGATGCAGCGACCTTTACCGATTGTGCAACTGGTAAGCGTGTTTCTGTGGCGAATAACGCCGAGCTTGAGCGCGGTTATCTTGCTGCCAGAGGGAACAGCGAAAAACCCGTCCTGTTGTCGGTGGAAGGGCACTTCACGCTTGAAGCCAACCCGGACACGGGAGCGCCAGTGAAGACCCTGAACGCGGATAAAGCGATTACGTTTATGCCGGGTAAAAGCTGTGCTCAGCAATAGCGCATGAGTATGAAAAAGAAAAACCCCGCGGCTGCGGGGTTTTTTGTGCATCAGCCTTTGATCTGTTTAACCAGATAGCTAACGATGTCACCGGTTTTAATCAATTGCTTCTCGCCATTACGACGATATTTGTATTCGATGTCGTCATTGTCGAGGTTACGGTCGCCCAGCACGATAGTGTGAGGAATACCGATCAGCTCCATATCCGCGAACATCACGCCTGGACGTTCTTTACGGTCGTCCATCAGCACTTCAATGCCCTGGGCTCGCAGTTCGGCATACAGTTTTTCCGCCAGTTCCTGCACACGGTAAGATTTATGCATATTCATAGGCAGAATAGCGACCTGGAACGGTGCGATAGCGTCGGGCCACACGATGCCGCGCTCGTCGTAGTTTTGCTCAATCGCGGCTGCAACCACACGTGTTACGCCGATTCCGTAGCAGCCCATGGTCAGGATCTGGTTACGGCCATCTTCACCCTGAACGGCGGCTTTCAGCGCCTCGGAGTATTTGGTACCCAACTGGAAAATATGACCCACTTCGATGCCGCGCTTGATAAGCAGCGTACCCTGACCATCCGGGCTCGGATCGCCTGCGACCACGTTACGGAGGTCTGCCACTTCCGGCGTTGCCACGTCGCGATCCCAGTTGATGCCGAAGTAGTGCTTGCCGTCAACGTTAGCGCCTGCCGCGAAATCGCTCATCGCCGCAACGGTACGGTCGATGACAACCGGGATCGGCATGTTGACCGGACCAAGTGAACCCGGGCCTGCGTTGACGATGGCGCGGATTTCCGCTTCAGTTGCGAAGGTCAGCGGGCTGGCGACCTGCGGCAGTTTTTCCGCTTTAACTTCATTCAGTTCGTGATCGCCGCGAACCAGCAGCGCAACCAGCGGATAGCTGCTGCCTTCAACCGCTTTCACCAACAGCGTTTTCACGGTTTTCTCAATCGGCAGAGCAAACTGTTCAACTAACTCCGCGATAGTTTTCGCGTTTGGCGTATCAACCAGCGTCATCTCCTGCGTCGCGGCAGCGCGCGGGGCTTTTGGCGCGACGGCTTCGGCCAGCTCGATGTTGGCGGCGTAATCAGAGGTGTCAGAAAAGATAATGTCATCTTCGCCACTCTGCGCCAGCACCTGGAATTCGTGAGACGCGCTACCGCCAATCGAACCCGTGTCAGCCTGCACTGCGCGGAATTCCAGACCGATACGGGTGAAGATTTTGCTGTAGGCGGCGTACATCGTGTCGTAGGTTTCCTGCAAGGATTCCTGCGAGGTGTGGAAAGAATAGGCATCTTTCATCAGGAATTCGCGGGAGCGCATGACGCCGAAACGCGGACGCACTTCGTCACGGAACTTCGTCTGGATCTGGAAGAAGTTCAGCGGCAGCTGCTTATATGAGCTGAGTTCGTTACGCACCAGATCGGTGATGACTTCTTCATGGGTTGGGCCGAGTACGAACGGACGCTCGCCACGGTCAACAAAACGCAGCAATTCCGGACCGTACTGTTCCCAACGGCCACTCTCTTGCCACAGGTCAGCTGGCTGAACCACTGGCATAGACACCTCGATCGCGCCGGCGTTGTTCATTTCTTCACGCACGATGTTTTCGACTTTTTTCAGAACGCGCAGGCCAGTCGGCAGCCAGGTATATAACCCGGAGGCGAGCTTGCGGATCATCCCGGCGCGCAGCATCAGCTGATGGCTGATAACCTCGGCGTCGGCAGGTGTCTCCTTCAGAGTGGAGAGCAGATATTGGCTAGTACGCATGTTGTTACGGTTCCAGTTGGACGATCGAACAGGCTCAACGTGAGCCTGACACAAAAAAAGTGATTTAGTTTACCAGCGAGAAAGGGATGTCAAAAGAGAAGGGCATGAAATTAGCGGGGTTCGAGCGCAAAGACTTCAAATCCCGTTTCCGTTACGCGCCAGCGCACGTTGAAATCATGCAACCAGACCGCGTACGTTTTCCCTGTTTCTTCACCTTTACGATAAGCGGGACGCGGATCCTGCGCCAGCACATCGCGAATAAATGTTTTAAGCTGCGGGTAGCGTTTTTCCAGCGTCGGGAATTGCCGCTCAAGTTCATCACTAAAGCTTACCTGCATTTCGGCCACTGGCGCATGTTGCGCATAGCTGGCCCGGGCATCTGTAAGCGATTCGGCGAACGGCAAATAAGGCTTAATGTCGATAACCGGCGTTCCATTAACCAGATCCAGACTGCCGAGCTTCAGAATGACGCGTTCTTTGTGGCAGGAAATGTCCTTTAGCTCAACCAGCGACATGCCGACAGGGTTTGGGCGAAACGTCGAGCGGGTGGCAAAGACCCCCATGCGCGCATTGCCGCCAAGGCGAGGCGGACGTACGGTCGGACGCCATCCGCCTTCCATTGTCTGATGAAACACAAAGAGCACCCACAGATGGCTGAACGCCTCCAGGCCACGGACGGCATCGGCCTGATTAAAGGGCGGCAGCAGGTGCAGTTCGCCATGCGCGCTCTTTACCAGACCCGGCTGGCGAGGGACGGCGAACTTTTCTTTGTAAGGTGAGCGAATGACACCGATTTGCTCAAACTGAAAATGACTCATTTAGCCGAAATGTTAAGCGCAGAACCAATGCAGACAGCCTGACGGTAGCAGCCCGGCGTACCGCTGGTCACTTCACAGCTGTGCAGCAGGACGGCATTCGCTTTCATTTTTGACGCGTTAATCTGCATACGCTTACGGGCCGTAGGGATGCTCGGTGGAGAATCCTGATTCGTTGCCTGGCATGAGTCGCCGCTGACTTCACCCAGATCGCGGAACGGCTTGCCGACCAGCGCTTCAGCACTGGTATAAATTCTGACAGGAGCTGCGCGCGGCGCTTTAGGTTTTTCCGGCTCCGCTTTAGGTGGGGTTGGAGTGCTTTGAACAGGTTCAACGGGGGATCTGCTTAGCATGGAACAGCCGCTCAGCATGAGTGCCAATAAACAGATCGGTAAAGCACGCATAATATTTCCTCAATGAATGATCTAACTGTCAGATATTGAATCAGGAGCTTGCATAAATGACAAGACGGGCAAGTGCCCGTCCTGAATGATATTACAGTTTGAGAAAAGAGCCTAAAAATTACCAGCCTTTCACTGCGCCGCCGTTAAAGACTTTATTGGCAGCTTCGTAGACTTCGTCAGACTGATAGGCCTGCACGAATTTCTTCACGTTTTCCGCATCTTTGTTATCTTCACGGGTGACGATCAGGTTGACGTACGGGGAATCTTTGTCTTCCACAAAGATACCGTCTTTCGCCGGGGTCAGGTTGATCTGGCTGGCATAGGTGGTGTTGATCACCGCCAGGGCGATCTGCGCATCATCAAGAGAACGGGGCAGTTGCGGGGCTTCCAGTTCGACAATTTTCAGATTTTTCGGGTTTCCGACAATGTCCAGTGAGGTTGGCAGGAGGCCCACGCCGTCTTTCAGTTGGATCAAACCCACTTTTTGCAGTAACAGCAGCGAACGACCGAGGTTGGTCGGATCGTTTGGTACGGCGACCTGCGCGCCATCCTGCAGTTCATCCAGCGATTTGATTTTTTTGGAGTAGCCCGCAATCGGGTAGACAAAAGTATTGCCCGCAGGCGTCAGTTTGTAGCCGCGATCTTTGATCTGCTGATCCAGATACGGTTTGTGCTGGAAGGCGTTGGCATCAATGTCGCCTTTGCTCAGCGCTTCGTTAGGCAGCACGTAGTCATTGAACGTCACCAGTTCTACGTCCAGCCCGTATTTTTCTTTTGCGACTTTCTGCGCAACTTCGGCAACCTGCTGTTCAGCACCGACGATAACGCCCACTTTGATGTGGTTGGGATCTTTCTCATCCTGTCCGCAACCCACAAGAGCCAGAGAACCAATCAGGGCTCCTACTGCCGCAAAGGTCTTGAATTTGAACGCCATGCTTATTTCCTTAATGAGTTATTTGTGTTGTGGTTAACGTTACTTGTGCGTTACAGACCGAACGATGCGATCGCCTGCGAACTGAATTAAATAAACCAGAACGACGAGTAATACCAGCACCGTATTCATCACGGTCGCGTTGTAGCCGATATAGCCATACTGGTAACCGATCTGGCCCAGACCGCCAGCGCCCACAGCGCCTCCCATGGCTGAATAGCCGACGAGGGTAATCAGCGTGATAGTCGCCGCGTTCACCAGACCCGGCAGCGCTTCGGGCAGCAGAACTTTACGCACGATTTGCAGCGGCGTCGCACCCATCGCGCGTGACGCTTCAATCAATCCTGTTGGGATTTCCAGCAGCGCGTTTTCCACCATGCGGGCGATAAACGGCGCGGCGCCAACGGTAAGCGGCACTATCGCGGCCTGCAGTCCGATTGAGGTTCCGACAATGACGCGAGTAAACGGAATCATCCAGACCAGAAGAATAATAAACGGAATTGACCGGAAGATATTCACCACCGCGGAAAGAATGCGGTAGAGCTTCGCGTTTTCGATAATTTGCCCGGGACGCGTGACGTAGAGCAACACGCCAACCGGTAAACCGATAACGAAACCAAAGAATCCGGATACAAAGGTCATCGCCAGCGTTTCCCAGACGCCACGAACCAGCAACCACATCATCGGTTCAGACATAACCCAGTACCTCTACTTTTACATGGTGTTCTTGCAGCCAGGCAATGGCGGCTTGTGTTTCTTCTTGAGTGCCGTGCATTTCCGTCAGCATAATGCCGAACTTCACGCCGCCGGCGTAATCCATCTGCGCGCTAATAATGTTGTTATTGACGTTAAAGCGACGCGCTGTTTCGGAAAGCAGCGGCGCATCAACCGACTGACCGGTGAACTCCATGCGCAGCATCGGTACGCTATCGGCTTCGGGGGTCGGTTTCAGACGCTCCAGATAATCTTCCGGAATGTCGAGATGCAGCGTGGACTGGATAAATTTTTGCGCCAGCGGGGTCTTCGGGTGGGAAAACACTTCACTGACCGTATCCTGTTCTATCAGTTCGCCGTTGCTGATCACGGCCACGCAGTCACAGATACGCTTAACCACATCCATCTCGTGTGTGATCAGCAGAATGGTCAGACCGAGGCGACGATTAATGTCCTTCAGTAATTCGAGGATCGAACGTGTGGTTGCCGGGTCCAGTGCGCTGGTGGCTTCGTCGCACAGCAGCACTTTGGGCTGGCTTGCCAGCGCACGGGCAATCGCCACACGCTGTTTTTGACCACCGGAAAGATTGGCCGGGTAACTGTCGTGCTTATCGCCCAGACCCACCAGATCCAGCAATTCGGTCACGCGACGTGTGATCTCCTCTTTCGGCGTGTTGTCCAGCTCCAGCGGCAGCGCCACGTTGCCGAAAACCGTACGGGAGGCCAGCAGATTAAAGTGCTGGAAAATCATGCCGATCTGGCGACGCGCTTTGGTCAGCTCAGATTCAGAAAGCGTGGTCAGCTCCTGCCCGCCTACCAACACACTCCCCTCTGTCGGGCGCTCCAGCAGGTTGACACAGCGGATTAGCGTACTTTTACCGGCGCCTGATGCGCCAATCACACCGTAAATTTGTCCGGCAGGGACATGCAGGCTGACATTGTTCAACGCCTGAATGGTGCGGGTCCCTTGTTGGAACACTTTGGTGATATTCGAAAGTTTAATCATTGATTATTTATTATCGTAATGAAGTTAGCCGTAGCATTTTTGTCTGTCTGAAGCGGTGAATCGCCGTCAACAAAATGGATGTTAAGGCATCCAGACGTCTAAATCAATCAGGCTTTCTACGATGAGCACTTTCTTGCCTGCCGAAAAATGCGATACTAGCGCCACATGCCTTATTCAGGAGCTATAAAAGGTGGCAAAGTCTGTACCCGCAATTTTTCTCGACCGCGACGGCACTATCAATGTGGACCACGGCTACGTACATGAGATCGACGAATTCGAATTCATCGACGGTGTCATTGACGCCATGCGTGAACTTAAAAAAATGGGCTATGCGCTGGTGGTTGTCACCAACCAGTCCGGCATTGCGCGCGGCAAATTTACTGAAGCGCAGTTTGAAACCTTAACAGAATGGATGGACTGGTCGCTGGCAGACCGCGATGTTGATCTCGACGGTATCTATTATTGTCCCCATCACCCACAGGGAAGCGTAGAGGAGTTTCGTCAGGTTTGCGATTGTCGTAAACCGCATCCAGGCATGCTGATCTCTGCTCGCGATTTTCTGCATATTGATATGGCGGCGTCTTATATGGTGGGCGATAAATTAGAAGACATGCAGGCCGCGCTGGCGGCAGGGGTCGGAACCAAAGTGTTGGTACGTACCGGTAAGCCTGTGACGCCAGAAGCAGAAAATGCCGCGGATTGGGTGATTAATAGTCTGGCAGACCTGCCTTTAGCGATAAAACAGCAGTAAAAGTAAGCGTTGTGCTCAAAAGGTGAGCGGTTGAAATAAATCTGCATTTTTCCGCTTGTCTTCCTGAGACGACTCCCTATAATGCGCCTCCATCGATACGGCGGATGTGAATCACTTCACACAAACAGCCGGTCCGGTTGAAGAGAAAAATCCTGAAATTCAGGGTTGACTCTGAAAGAGGAAAGCGTAATATACGCCACCTCGCGACAGAGCGCTGAAGCGCGTCGCAACTGCTCTTTAACAATTTATCAGACAATCTGTGTGGGCACTCAAAGTGACATGGATTCTTAACGTCGCAAGACGAAAAATGAATACCAAGTCTCGAAGAGTGAACACGTAATTCATTACGAAGTTTAATTCACGAGCATCAAACTTAAATTGAAGAGTTTGATCATGGCTCAGATTGAACGCTGGCGGCAGGCCTAACACATGCAAGTCGAACGGTAACAGGAAGCAGCTTGCTGCTTTGCTGACGAGTGGCGGACGGGTGAGTAATGTCTGGGAAACTGCCCGGTGGAGGGGGATAACTACTGGAAACGGTAGCTAATACCGCATAACGTCGCAAGACCAAAGAGGGGGACCTTCGGGCCTCTTGCCACCGGATGTGCCCAGATGGGATTAGCTTGTTGGTGAGGTAACGGCTCACCAAGGCGACGATCCCTAGCTGGTCTGAGAGGATGACCAGCCACACTGGAACTGAGACACGGTCCAGACTCCTACGGGAGGCAGCAGTGGGGAATATTGCACAATGGGCGCAAGCCTGATGCAGCCATGCCGCGTGTATGAAGAAGGCCTTCGGGTTGTAAAGTACTTTCAGCGGGGAGGAAGGGATTGTGGTTAATAACCGCAGTCATTGACGTTACCCGCAGAAGAAGCACCGGCTAACTCCGTGCCAGCAGCCGCGGTAATACGGAGGGTGCAAGCGTTAATCGGAATTACTGGGCGTAAAGCGCACGCAGGCGGTCTGTCAAGTCGGATGTGAAATCCCCGGGCTCAACCTGGGAACTGCATTCGAAACTGGCAGGCTTGAGTCTCGTAGAGGGGGGTAGAATTCCAGGTGTAGCGGTGAAATGCGTAGAGATCTGGAGGAATACCGGTGGCGAAGGCGGCCCCCTGGACGAAGACTGACGCTCAGGTGCGAAAGCGTGGGGAGCAAACAGGATTAGATACCCTGGTAGTCCACGCCGTAAACGATGTCTACTTGGAGGCTGTGCCCTTGAGGCGTGGCTTCCGGAGCTAACGCGTTAAGTAGACCGCCTGGGGAGTACGGCCGCAAGGTTAAAACTCAAATGAATTGACGGGGGCCCGCACAAGCGGTGGAGCATGTGGTTTAATTCGATGCAACGCGAAGAACCTTACCTGGTCTTGACATCCACGGAAGACTGCAGAGATGCGGTTGTGCCTTCGGGAACCGTGAGACAGGTGCTGCATGGCTGTCGTCAGCTCGTGTTGTGAAATGTTGGGTTAAGTCCCGCAACGAGCGCAACCCTTATCCTTTGTTGCCAGCGGTCCGGCCGGGAACTCAAAGGAGACTGCCAGTGATAAACTGGAGGAAGGTGGGGATGACGTCAAGTCATCATGGCCCTTACGACCAGGGCTACACACGTGCTACAATGGCATATACAAAGAGAAGCGACCTCGCGAGAGCAAGCGGACCTCATAAAGTATGTCGTAGTCCGGATTGGAGTCTGCAACTCGACTCCATGAAGTCGGAATCGCTAGTAATCGTGGATCAGAATGCCACGGTGAATACGTTCCCGGGCCTTGTACACACCGCCCGTCACACCATGGGAGTGGGTTGCAAAAGAAGTAGGTAGCTTAACCTTCGGGAGGGCGCTTACCACTTTGTGATTCATGACTGGGGTGAAGTCGTAACAAGGTAACCGTAGGGGAACCTGCGGTTGGATCACCTCCTTACCTTAAAGAACCTGCCTTTGTAGTGTCCACACAGATTGTCTGATAGATGTAGAGAAGCAAGGCGTCTTGCGATTGAGACTTTGTGTCCCCTTCGTCTAGAGGCCCAGGACACCGCCCTTTCACGGCGGTAACAGGGGTTCGAATCCCCTAGGGGACGCCACTTGCTGGTTTGTGTGAGTGAAAGTCGCCGGCCGTTATATCTCAAAACTGACTTACGAGTCATGTTTGAGATATTTGCTCTTTAAAAATCTGGATCAAGCTGAAAATTGAAACACAGAACAACGAAAGTTGTTCGTGAGTCTCTCAATTATCGCAATCAGAAGTGAAACATCTTCGGGTTGTGAGGTTAAGCGACCAAGCGTACACGGTGGATGCCCTGGCAGTCAGAGGCGATGAAGGACGTGCTAATCTGCGAAAAGCGTCGGCGAGGTGATATGAACCTTTGACCCGGCGATGTCCGAATGGGGAAACCCAGTGTGATTCGTCACACTATCGTTAACTGAATACATAGGTTAACGAGGCGAACCGGGGGAACTGAAACATCTAAGTACCCCGAGGAAAAGAAATCAACCGAGATTCCCCCAGTAGCGGCGAGCGAACGGGGAGCAGCCCAGAGCCTGAATCAGCCAGTGTGGTAGTGGAAGTGTCTGGAAAGGCACGCGATACAGGGTGACAGCCCCGTACACAAAACCACACCGGTTGTGAGCTCGATGAGTAGGGCGGGACACGTGGTATCCTGTCTGAATATGGGGGGACCATCCTCCAAGGCTAAATACTCCTGACTGACCGATAGTGAACCAGTACCGTGAGGGAAAGGCGAAAAGAACCCCGGCGAGGGGAGTGAAAAAGAACCTGAAACCGTGTACGTACAAGCAGTGGGAGCCTCTTTATGGGGTGACTGCGTACCTTTTGTATAATGGGTCAGCGACTTATATTCTGTAGCAAGGTTAACCGAATAGGGGAGCCGCAGGGAAACCGAGTCTTAACTGGGCGTTAAGTTGCAGGGTATAGACCCGAAACCCGGTGATCTAGCCATGGGCAGGTTGAAGGTTGGGTAACACTAACTGGAGGACCGAACCGACTAATGTTGAAAAATTAGCGGATGACCTGTGGCTGGGGGTGAAAGGCCAATCAAACCGGGAGATAGCTGGTTCTCCCCGAAAGCTATTTAGGTAGCGCCTCGTGAACTCATCTCCGGGGGTAGAGCACTGTTTCGGCTAGGGGGCCATCCCGGCTTACCAACCCGATGCAAACTGCGAATACCGGAGAATGTTATCACGGGAGACACACGGCGGGTGCTAACGTCCGTCGTGAAGAGGGAAACAACCCAGACCGCCAGCTAAGGTCCCAAAGTCATGGTTAAGTGGGAAACGATGTGGGAAGGCTCAGACAGCCAGGATGTTGGCTTAGAAGCAGCCATCATTTAAAGAAAGCGTAATAGCTCACTGGTCGAGTCGGCCTGCGCGGAAGATGTAACGGGGCTAAACCATGCACCGAAGCTGCGGCAGCGACACTATGTGTTGTTGGGTAGGGGAGCGTTCTGTAAGCCGTTGAAGGTGTGTCGTGAGGCATGCTGGAGGTATCAGAAGTGCGAATGCTGACATAAGTAACGATAAAGCGGGTGAAAAGCCCGCTCGCCGGAAGACCAAGGGTTCCTGTCCAACGTTAATCGGGGCAGGGTGAGTCGACCCCTAAGGCGAGGCCGAAAGGCGTAGTCGATGGGAAACAGGTTAATATTCCTGTACTTGGTGTTACTGCGAAGGGGGGACGGAGAAGGCTATGTCGGCCGGGCGACGGTTGTCCCGGTTTAAGCGTGTAGGTGTGTGTTCCAGGTAAATCCGGTTCACTTTAACACTGAGGCGTGATGACGAGGCACTACGGTGCTGAAGTGACAAATGCCCTGCTTCCAGGAAAAGCCTCTAAGCATCAGGTAACACGAAATCGTACCCCAAACCGACACAGGTGGTCAGGTAGAGAATACCAAGGCGCTTGAGAGAACTCGGGTGAAGGAACTAGGCAAAATGGTGCCGTAACTTCGGGAGAAGGCACGCTGATATGTAGGTGAAGTGATTTACTCATGGAGCTGAAATCAGTCGAAGATACCAGCTGGCTGCAACTGTTTATTAAAAACACAGCACTGTGCAAACACGAAAGTGGACGTATACGGTGTGACGCCTGCCCGGTGCCGGAAGGTTAATTGATGGGGTTATCCGTAAGGAGAAGCTCTTGATCGAAGCCCCGGTAAACGGCGGCCGTAACTATAACGGTCCTAAGGTAGCGAAATTCCTTGTCGGGTAAGTTCCGACCTGCACGAATGGCGTAATGATGGCCAGGCTGTCTCCACCCGAGACTCAGTGAAATTGAACTCGCTGTGAAGATGCAGTGTACCCGCGGCAAGACGGAAAGACCCCGTGAACCTTTACTATAGCTTGACACTGAACACTGGTCCTTGATGTGTAGGATAGGTGGGAGGCTTTGAAGCGTGGACGCCAGTCTGCGTGGAGCCGCCCTTGAAATACCACCCTTTAATGGCTGGTGTTCTAACGTGGGCCCGTAATCCGGGTTGCGGACAGTGTCTGGTGGGTAGTTTGACTGGGGCGGTCTCCTCCTAAAGAGTAACGGAGGAGCACGAAGGTTGGCTAATCCTGGTCGGACATCAGGAGGTTAGTGCAATGGCATAAGCCAGCTTGACTGCGAGCGTGACGGCGCGAGCAGGTGCGAAAGCAGGTCATAGTGATCCGGTGGTTCTGAATGGAAGGGCCATCGCTCAACGGATAAAAGGTACTCCGGGGATAACAGGCTGATACCGCCCAAGAGTTCATATCGACGGCGGTGTTTGGCACCTCGATGTCGGCTCATCACATCCTGGGGCTGAAGTAGGTCCCAAGGGTATGGCTGTTCGCCATTTAAAGTGGTACGCGAGCTGGGTTTAGAACGTCGTGAGACAGTTCGGTCCCTATCTGCCGTGGGCGCTGGAGAACTGAGGGGGGCTGCTCCTAGTACGAGAGGACCGGAGTGGACGCATCACTGGTGTTCGGGTTGTCATGCCAATGGCACTGCCCGGTAGCTAAATGCGGAAGAGATAAGTGCTGAAAGCATCTAAGCACGAAACTTGCCCCGAGATGAGTTCTCCCTGAGACTATAAGTCTCCTGAAGGAACGTTGAAGACGACGACGTTGATAGGCCGGGTGTGTAAGCGCAGCGATGCGTTGAGCTAACCGGTACTAATGAACCGTGAGGCTTAACCTTACAACGCCGAAGATGTTTTGGCGGAATTGAGAGATTTTCAGCATTGATTCAGAGTTAAGTACGCAATAGTTTGCGCAGCCAGCGCTGCTGATGCGATAAAGTATTGCGTACAGAGCACAAAGAATTTGCCTGGCGGCCGTAGCGCGGTGGTCCCACCTGACCCCATGCCGAACTCAGAAGTGAAACGCCGTAGCGCCGATGGTAGTGTGGGGTCTCCCCATGCGAGAGTAGGGAACTGCCAGGCATCAAATTAAGCAGTAAACTGATGTAAAAATCAGTGGTTGTAGAAAAATTCGGTGGAGCGGTAGTTCAGTTGGTTAGAATACCTGCCTGTCACGCAGGGGGTCGCGGGTTCGAGTCCCGTCCGTTCCGCCACTTATTAAGAGCCCTGAGTTAACACTCAGGGCTTTTTCTTTGCCTGCCGTTCCATTATTGCCAAATTCGCAAAAATCCTCTGCGCTTTACGCTCTTTTTCCAGCTGCACCGGAACGTCATAATCCTTTGAGTTTACAAACATACAGAATTAACGAGGAATTTTATGGCTATCCCGGCATTTGGTTTAGGTACTTTTCGTCTTAAGGACGACGTGGTTATTGCGTCCGTGAAAACAGCTCTCGCGCTGGGCTATCGTGCTGTCGATACGGCACAAATTTATGACAATGAAGCGGCAGTAGGGCAGGCGATTGCAGAAAGCGGCATTCCACGCGGTGAGTTATACATCACCACCAAGATCTGGACTGAAAATCTGAGCAAAGACAAGCTCATTCCCAGCCTGAAAGAGAGTCTTAAAAAGCTACGTACCGATTATGTCGATCTGACGCTAATCCACTGGCCTTCGCCTAATGATGCTGTTCCGGTTGCAGAATTTATGCAGGCATTGCTGGAAGCGAAAGAGCAAGGACTCACTCGTGAAATCGGTATCTCGAACTTCACTATCCCATTGATGGAAAAAGCCATTGCCGCCGTAGGCGTTGATAATATCGCGACAAATCAGATTGAGCTGTCGCCTTATTTGCAAAACGGTAAAGTGGTTGAGTGGGCAAAACAGCACGGCATCCATATCACCTCTTACATGACCCTGGCGTATGGTAAAGCTCTGAATGATGAAGTGATTTCCCGTATTGCAGCGAAGCATAGCGCAACGCCAGCCCAGGTGATCCTGGCGTGGGCAATAGGTGAAGGCTTTTCAGTCATTCCCTCTTCCACAAAACGGGAAAACCTCGCGAGTAATCTTCAGGCGCTGAATCTGAAGCTGGATGCTGAAGATAAACACGCAATCGCCACGCTGGACTGTAACGATCGCCTGGTCAGTCCCGAGGGGTTGGCGCCACAGTGGGATTAATTCCTGATCTGTGCCTTCTCCCTTTCAGACAGCTCCTTCGGGAGCTGTTTTGATATGTTCGCTCAGAAAGTCGATGAACGCCCGAATGCGAGTACTCACCGCGCGATCGCTGTAATACACCGCGCTGAATGGCATCTCTACCGGCAAACGTTTATCGGCCATGAGCTCAATCAGCTCACCCCGCTCGATCTCCCGATCAATCATATAATCTGACAGACAGGCAATGCCGTTGCCGCTAAGGCAAAGCTGTTTAAGCGTCTCTCCGCTATTCGATGAAATACCGCATATAATTTCGTGAAGCTGACCGTCGCGACAGGCGATGGGCCAGGTATTAAGCGAGACCGGTTCGCTAAAGCCCAGGCAAAGGTGCTGCTTCAACTCTTCTACCGTCTCGGGTTTACCAAAACGCGATACATACTCTGGCGAGGCAATAATTTTACGGTAGCTGGTAAACAATGGTCGGGCGCGCAGGCTCGAATCCGTCAATGTGCCCGCGCGGATAGCCACATCCACTTTCCGTTCAATAAGATTGATAAAGGTCTCGGAAGAAACCAGAGAAAGGGTAATCTCTGGATAACGTTCACGAAACGGTTTAATCAGCGGCATCAGAAAGTGCAGAACGACTGGCGTGGCCGCGTCAATGCGCAGCAGGCCACGCGGCGTGGTTCGCGTCTCCATAATCTCGGTCTCTGCCGCAGCCATCTCCTGCAGTACGGACTGTACGCGCCGGAAGTAACGTTCGCCTTCTTCCGTCAGGCTGAGCTGACGGGTAGTACGGTTAAGGAGACTGACGCCAAGCTTCATTTCCAGTTTTTTAACGGCCCGGCTGACTGCTGAGTTTGCCTGACCAAGTTGTTCCGCTGCGCGGCTAAAGCTTCCGCTTTCCACCACTGATACAAAGATAGCAAGTTCTTCCGATGTCGCTTTCATTTTTGCCTCTGAAGCAAAATTGTATTGTTATTTTGGATATTTTTGTTATTAAACCATCCCGGCATACTGCGTGTCATCTGAATAGTGATGAACTGGAGTAATTTATGCCTCTCGCGTTATTCGCGCTAACAATAAGCGCATTTGCTATTGGTACCACCGAGTTTGTGATTGTAGGGCTGGTGCCGACCATTGCCGAACAGTTATCTGTCTCCCTTCCTTCGGCGGGGATGCTGGTTTCTATCTATGCGCTGGGTGTTGCTATTGGCGCGCCAGTGCTGACCGCGTTGACAGGGCGCTTACCGCGTAAGCAGCTCCTGGTCGCGCTGATGGTATTGTTCACGGCGGGTAATCTGTTGGCCTGGCAGGCGCCGGGTTACACGACCCTTATTATTGCCCGGCTACTTACCGGATTGGCTCATGGGGTATTTTTCTCCGTTGGCTCCACCATCGCGACCAGTCTGGTGCCAAAAGAGAAAGCGGCATCCGCCATTGCTATTATGTTTGGTGGGCTGACAGTGGCTCTGGTCACTGGCGTGCCGCTGGGGACGTTTATCGGTCAACATGTTGGCTGGCGTGAAACGTTTCTGGCGGTTTCCCTGTTAGGCGTTATAGCGCTGATCGGCAGCCAGCTATTGATTCCGGCGAACATACCCGGACGCGCCGCGGCATCCCTCCGCGATCAACCGCGCGTATTAACGCATCCACGTTTGCTGCTTATTTATGCCATTACCGCGCTCGGGTATGGCGGCGTCTTTACCGCGTTTACTTTTCTCGCACCGATGATGCAGGAGCTTGCGGGGTTCTCACCCTCAGCGGTGAGCTGGATCTTACTGGGATATGGCGTATCCGTGGCGGTGGGGAATATCTGGGGCGGCAGACTGGCAGATAAGCATGGTGCGGTACCCGCGCTAAAATTTATCTTTGCGGCGTTGTTTCTCCTGCTGATGGTGTTTCAGTTCACGGCCACCCTGCACTACGCTGCGCTGGCAACGATACTGGTGATGGGGATTTTCGCGTTTGGCAATGTTCCGGGACTGCAGGTCTATGTCGTGCAAAAGGCTGAGCTGTTTACCCCAAATGCGGTTGATGTCGCGTCGGGGCTGAATATTGCCGCCTTTAATATTGGCATTGCGCTGGGATCGGTGATCGGCGGGCTGACGGTTGAGCATGTTGGGCTGGCGCAGACGCCGTGGATCGGCGCGCTGATTGTTTTGGGCGCTTTTTTATTGCTCGGCGTCAGTGGCCGAATGGACAAGCCGCAACGCGTGGTCGCACTGGGGTAAGTGGCTTAAGTCAGCGCTTACTTACAAACAAACAGTAATTGGTCGTTGAAAGTGTGAGCTAAAATCCCTATAACAGAAGAACCAGTCCGACACCGGACTGGTTGACGTTACAGAGGTTTGAAAGTTAAAAGTGCGAAAAAACACCTATGCCATGCGCTACGTTGCCGGACAACCCGCTGAGCGGATATTGCCGCCCGGGTCGTTTTCGAGCATCGGCCAGGCATTACCCGCCGGGGCGCCGTTAAGCAGTGAAGATCGGATACGCATCCTGGTGTGGAACATATTCAAGCAGCAGCGGGCAGAATGGCTGTCGGTGCTGAAAAATTTCGGTAAAGACGCGCATTTGGTGTTATTACAGGAAGCTCAGACCACGCCGGAGCTGGTCCAGTTTGCGACCGCTAACTATCTGGCGGCCGATCAGGTACCGGCGTTTGTGTTGCCGCAGCACCCGTCCGGGGTGATGACGCTGTCAGCCGCGCATCCGGTTTATTGTTGTCCTCTTCGCGAGCGTGAGCCGATACTGCGTCTCGCCAAGTCTGCACTGGTCACGGTCTATCCGTTACCGGATACGCGACTGCTGATGGTCGTGAATATTCACGCAGTGAACTTTAGTCTGGGGGTTGATGTGTACAGTAAGCAGTTACTTCCCATCGGTGACCAGATAGCGCATCACAGTGGTCCGGTAATTATGGCCGGTGATTTTAACGCCTGGAGCCGACGTCGTATGAATGCGCTGTATCGCTTTGCGCGTGAGATGTCCCTGCGGCAGGTTCGCTTTACTGACGATCAGCGCCGTCGGGCGTTTGGTCGTCCTCTCGATTTTGTCTTTTACCGTGGTCTGAACGTCAGCGAGGCTTCCGTACTGGTGACGCGCGCTTCCGATCACAATCCGCTACTCGTCGAATTCAGTCCCGGCAAACCTGATCAATAAGGTGAGTCAGGTCTGCCGTTGGGGCAGACCTGTCGCGGTGCTGCCCTTTATCTTGTCAACAACGAAAGGACAGCACAATGACATTCCACTCCCACCACGATAACGTTGAAAAACAGTTTGGCTCTCAGGCCAGCGCTTATTTAACCAGCGCAGTACATGCCTCCGGACGCGACTTACAGCGTCTGGCGGCACGCCTGTCCTCTTTGCCGCAGGCCCGCTTGCTGGACATGGGGTGTGGCGCCGGCCATGCCAGCTTCGTCGCGGCGCAGAACGTCAAAGAGGTGGTGGCGTATGATTTATCCTCTCAGATGCTCGATGTTGTCGCTCACGCCGCAAACGAGAAGGGGTTTAGCAATATCACTACCCGTCAGGGTTATGCCGAAACCTTGCCATTTGAAGACGGCGTTTTTGACGTGGTTATTAGCCGATACTCCGCACATCACTGGCATGATGTCGGACGGGCGTTGCGGGAAGTGAATCGGGTACTGAAGCCGGGCGGGGTATTGATCGTGATGGATGTTATGTCCCCAGGACATCCGGTACGGGATATCTGGTTACAGACCGTTGAAGCGTTGCGGGACACCTCCCACGTGCGTAATTATTCTGCTGGCGAGTGGCTGTCGTTGATCAGCGAGGCGAGTCTCGTGGCCGACTCGTTATTGACCGATCGTCTGTCGCTGGAGTTCCATTCATGGGTTACGAGAATGCGAACTCCCGCAGCGCTGGTGGAGGCGATCCGTATTTATCAGGAGAGTGCCTCGGCAGAAGTAAAAGCTTACTTCGACTTACAGGGCGACGGTTCATTCTGCAGCGACACGATAATGGTTGAAGCCCACAAAGCGGCATAAATAAAAAAGGCACTGGGGGGGAATCCAGTGCCTTTATTTTTATTACCGCCTTCAGGAGTCCGGCGTAGCGTTGTTTTTTACAAACAACGTCAGCTGATCACCCGGCTGCAGATTTGCCGTATCGCTGTTCCAGCGCATCACATCTTTGATGTTTACGCCGTGACGTTTAGCAATGCTCGACAGCGAATCGCCTTTCCGCACGCGATAGGTAATGCTGTCGCTGTTATTGGCCAGTCGCTGTGCACTGCTGCCAGCGCCGATCGTCAGGCTTTGGCCCACTTTCAACGATGATCCGCGCAGTTTATTCCACTGCTGCAAATCTCTGGTGCTCACGCCGAGACGTGAAGCAATGCCGGAAAGTGTATCGCCTGAACGAACGGTATAGCTACGACTGTTCAGCGGCGTGTTATCGGCCACCAACGTAGACTGCACGGCGGCAATCTCGCCGGAAGCCAGCGACTCACGCAGTTGCTCTGCATGCTTCTTTGGCACCATCACATACTGTGGACCGCTAACGCCCAACGTGGAGCCTTTCACTCCCGCGTTAAAGGTCTTCAGCTTGCTGACGGAAATCCCCGCCATGTCTGCAACCTGCGCCATTTCAACCGGGCTGCTCAAACGTACACGCGCCAGTGCCCGGCTTTCGTCCGGGGTGGGCAGACTCACGCCGTAACGTTTACTGTTCTTAAGAATATCGCTCAAGGCCAGCATCTTAGGCACATACAGCTTCGTTTCACGCGGCAACGGCAACGACCAGAAGTCGGTGGATTTCCCACGCGCCTTGTTCGCTTTGATTGCCTTCATGACCCGACCTTCGCCGCTGTTATACGCCGCTACGGTCAGTAACCAGTCGCCATCAAACATCTTGTTCAGACGCTGCATCATGTCGAGCGCTGCGGTTGTGGAGGCCACAAGGTCGCGACGCGCATCATAATTGCGGGTCTGTTTTAAACCGTAATTGCGTCCCGTGCTCGGAATGATCTGCCAGATACCTGCGGCATTGGCGCCAGACGTTGCGTGAGGATCAAAAGCGCTCTCCACTATGGGTAGTAGTACCAGTTCCATCGGCATGTTACGTTTCTTAACCTGCCCGGCTATCCAGTACATATACGGCTCTGCCCGTAAAGTTACATCGTGGAGATAGCTCTTATTGCGTAAATACTTTTGTTTCTGTTCGCGAATCCGGTCATTCTCCGGAATTCCCATCTTTAGCTCGTCGCCAATGAAAGCCCACAAGTCTTGATCCTGCGCGAGGGACGTCCCATCGTCCATCCATCGCGCCTGACTCGTAAACTTTCCTGCTTCCCCTTGACCAGCTGCAGAAAGGCTCTGTGCGTGCTGTTGGACATTGCCTGCGTTTTGAGACGACTGGCAACCCACGAGCAGGACAGAGGCGAGTAATATCGCTTTTGCCTTCATGTGTGTGTCAATAGTTGCTTAAAAGACGACCGATCATAACGGCGAAGTTTTGAAAAGGCAACCCGGAATTGTCAGAAGGTGTCTTTCTTTGACCTTAACCATGCAAAACGCTGTTCAGGGTGTTGCAATATTGTTTCTTTGTTAATTTCATTAATTAAATCAGGATCTTCCGTTCGCAGAAAAATATTATTTTGCCGCTCATTTTTCAGAATTACGGGTAGTGTCATTTGTTTTTTTACCCGTAACTCATTAACTTTACGATAATAATCATTTATGAACGAATCGTGCGGAAGAATGCTTAAAGCAAACTTAAGATTTGCTAACGTATACTCATGAGCACAGCAAACAAGCGTATCATCAGGAAGTGCGGTTATTTTTTTAAGGGATTGATACATCTGGCTGGCAGTCCCTTCAAATAGCCGTCCGCAACCGCCCGAGAAAAGCGTGTCGCCGCAAAAAAGGTAAGGATGACTAAAGTAACAGATATGTCCTAAAGTGTGACCCGGGGTAGCGAATACGCTAAATTCATGTCCCAAAATGGGCACGGAATCGCCCTCTTTGACGATATGCGTAGCGCCTTTATTTTGTGTTTCTGCCGGTCCGTATACCACCAGGTGTGGAAAGTTTTGCGCCAGTTCTTTTACCCCGCCAACGTGATCGTTATGGTGATGCGTCAATAAAATGGCTTCGGGTTGCCAATGATTCTCGGCAATGGCGTGCAGGACTGGCGCGGCGTCGCCCGGATCGACAATCAGGCAACGACCTTCGTCATCACTCAGAACCCAGATGTAGTTGTCCTCAAACGCCGGAATACTGTTAAGATTCATTTATTACCTCTCTATGCGTAACGGATGGTTGTGATGAAACCGGCAAGGAACCCTCAGACAGTTGTAGCACCCGATCGCTGGGGCGATTTGCCCTGGGGCGAGTACTATCGTGAGGCGCTGGAACAACAGCTTAATCCGTGGTTCGCTAAAATGTATGGATTTCACCTGCTTAAGGTGGGCAATTTAAGCGCAGAAATCAACACAGAAGCCTGCGCGGTGTCTCATCAGGTCAATGTGTCGACCAAAGGCTCGCCTGTCCAGGTTCAGGCCGATCCGCTACATCTTCCTTTCGCCCCGAAATCGGTCGATGTCTGCCTGTTGGCGCACACGCTCCCCTGGTGCGACGATCCTCACCGTCTACTGCGCGAAGCCGATCGTGTACTGATTGATGATGGCTGGCTGGTGCTCAGCGGTTTTAACCCGGTGAGCCTGATGGGGCTGCGTAAGCTGGTGCCGGTGCTGCGTAAGTCACCTCCTTACAATAGCCGAATGTTTACGCTGATGCGCCAGTTGGACTGGCTGTCCTTGTTGAATTTTGAGGTGATGTATTACAGCCGCTTTCATGTGCTGCCGTGGAAAAAGAACGGCGGAAAAATGCTGAGCGCGCATCTTCCTGCATTGGGCTGTATGCAGACGATTGTGGCGCGTAAGCGCACGATTCCGCTTACGCTTAACCCAATGAAACAGAGCAAAACCAAAGCGCGAATTCCCCAGGCCGTGGGCGCCACCCGGCAATTTCGCAAACCGGACGCTTAAGCTTCTTCTGTCTGATAACCGACATCTTCCCGGGTTGGGTTCATGGCTGCTGCGCGCGCCAGCTCGTCGCAGCGTTCGTTTTCCGGATGGCCTGCGTGGCCTTTTACCCATTCCCATTTTATTTGATGCTGGCCGAGCGCTGCATCAAGCCGTTTCCACAAATCGACATTTTTTACCGGCTTTTTCTCTGCCGTTTTCCAGCCGCGTTTTTTCCAGTTGTGGATCCATTGAGTAATCCCCTGGCGCACGTACTGGCTGTCGGTGCTTAAAATGACTTCACAATGTTCTTTGAGCGCCTCCAGCGCAACGATCGCCGCCATGAGCTCCATGCGGTTGTTGGTGGTGAGGGTATAACCTTCACTAAAGGTTTTCTCGCGTCCGCGATAGCGTAAAATCGCCCCATAACCTCCCGGACCGGGATTACCCAGGCAGGAGCCATCGGTGAAAATTTCTACCTGTTTAAGCATCTCTGGTAGACTTCCTGTAATTGAATCGAACCCTAAAACGACAAGTCTGACATAAATGACCGCTATGAGCACTGCAATTACACGACAGATCGTCCTCGATACCGAAACCACCGGTATGAACCAGATTGGTGCGCACTACGAGGGGCACAAGATCATTGAGATCGGCGCGGTGGAAGTCATCAACCGGCGTCTGACGGGCAATAACTTTCATATCTATCTTAAGCCTGACCGGCTGGTGGACCCGGAAGCGTTCGGCGTTCACGGAATTGCGGATGAGTTTCTGCTGGATAAGCCAACCTTTGCCGAAGTGGCCGATGAGTTTCTCGACTATATCCGTGGCGCAGAGCTGGTGATTCATAACGCGTCGTTTGATATCGGCTTTATGGATTACGAGTTCGCGAAGCTCAATCGCGATATCCCTAAAACCAACACCTTCTGTAAAGTTACCGACAGTCTGGCGCTGGCAAGAAAGATGTTCCCCGGCAAGCGCAACAGCCTTGATGCGTTATGTTCGCGTTATGAGATCGATAACAGCAAACGTACGCTTCACGGCGCATTGCTCGATGCCCAAATCCTGGCCGACGTTTATCTGGCGATGACGGGCGGACAAACGTCGATGACTTTTGCCATGGAAGGGGAAACTCAGCAGCAACAGGGTGAAGAGACAATCCAGCGTCTTGTGCGTCAGGCTCGCAAACTACGCGTTGTTTTTGCCTCTGATGAGGAGGTCGCCGCCCATGAATCGCGTCTTGACCTGGTTGAGAAAAAGGGCGGAAGTTGCCTTTGGCGGGCGTAAGTCAGGCCGTTAATGATGTAAAAATCGCCGTCCGGGTGAAATTTAGAGCAAATGATTAAAAACATGAGAAAAAGCGTTGACGGGGTGCATACCAATCCGTAATATGCGCTTCGTTCCCAAGTGGAACACAACGCGGAGCGGTAGTTCAGTTGGTTAGAATACCTGCCTGTCACGCAGGGGGTCGCGGGTTCGAGTCCCGTCCGTTCCGCCACTATTCAGAAAGCCTGAATCAGCAATGATTCAGGCTTTCGTCGTTTTTGCATGGCTTCAACATCTCACCCTAAAGTCGGAACGACATAATATAATCCTTCATACTTCAGAAAAGATAACATATCGAGGGCTCTAGGTATTTTTCGTAATGTTATTTTTAATGTCAGCTATAGTGGCCAGATATATTGATTTTTTATTTAAGTCCGTTGTGTTTGTTTTTGGATGTATGTGCACAATATTCAAGCAAAAAATACCTGTCTGCGCACTGTTCAAATTGATAAGACGGATCATCGTTCTTCATTATTAATACTCATAATTAGCAGGTGTTATCATTGGTTTGGCTAGGCATATACTCATTTAGAGTTCTCTTTTCTTTGGGCTTGTTGTATGACTTTTCTGGCCTTGTATCCCTGAGATAATGGAGCAAATAAATCTATTATTACATATGCCAAGCATAAGACCCCAATGGAAAATAAGATATTTTGTAAAGTGTGTCCATGCTCTTCACTGAGGCGGATATATGAATGAAAAACCAATATAAATGTCAGAATATGCATGAATAAGGAGCGAAAGAAACGACGTGCAAGTTCAGAAACTGTCTCATAAAGTGAGGTTGAATATTTTTGTGAGAGTTTCTTTAATTTGTTTACTTGTTTTTTTGAAAAATTATTTTCATACATTATTTTGATTAATTCATCTTCATTCATTTTAATTTTCTCTATATCAAAAACATTATACAGAAGTCAGAATATGTTATGAATACATGTCATTACAACTAATAATCATTAAAAGGGATAAGCGGTTGAGGAGGGGGTTCAGGCATCGGCTCAGGTAAAGAAAAATAGGTTTGAGTTCCGGAATATAATGTTGCCGCATCAGGGAATATTTCAGCAGACAATTCCAGAGCACTCATCGTTCGGAAACCCATCTCATAATCTGAGGGGATATAACGAAATAGTCTACAGGCGTCTGGTACTAACTTGGTTCCGAATAACGCAACTGCGGATAAACCTAGATCGATTCCAGCGAAGGCTAACTTTCCATAAGTTCTGTCAAAACCTAATATATTGGCGACCTCACCATATATATATGTCATAGGTCCTGTTGCATTGTCATCTCCAAAAAATAAACTGCGGCCATTTTCCCATACATTGGTAATTCCATGCAAAAAGAGCATAGCGCCGACGGCTGAACCGACGACTGTTGGGGAACCTGCAAGCATAAGGAAACCTCCAGATACCATCTGAATTATTCCACCGATTAAACCAATGCTTTTCACGATATATGATAATACGCCATTTATGATTCTTACTTCAACTAATGCTGCTGGTTTTACCTGTTTAGATTGCAACCAGATTATCTGTTTCTCAAGATATTCTTGTTCCTGTTGTAAATAATTCAAAGCCAGATTTTTTTCTCCATGCGATCCATTGCCATTAATACATTCGAGTTGGGCTTCTATAAATGCTTCTACATTTGTCACAAAATCATATCGTACTTTATCATGTTTGATAAAACCAGAAGCTGTGATAGTCAGTTTTTTCAAAGCCGCAGCTTCATACTCTCCTTGTGATTTAATAAAGACACTTATAGCATTATCTTTATCATTTCCACTTTGAATGTTTTTATTCATATAAAATTCTCTTTGCTTTTTATTTGATAAATTTATCGGTTTTTCTCTTTTAATATGAAATAGTAATAAGATGGTTGTTTATATCGTACATACTTTACATCATGCTGGTCACTGCCATAGTACAGCCCCATAAGTACAACAAACCGGTGGGATTCTTTTTTTCTTTTTATCTACTTACCACAGATTTTTTTATCCTTATTTCATCAGCGAATCCGGGATACAATACCAGTTCTTGAACGGTATGTAACTACATAACTCCTGCATTTGGTTATTAGTTGTAATAAATTCATAAATTGTATAATTAGACTATTTGCTTTTTGATAATAGATAATATTAGAATGATGAATATATCTAAAAGTTGTATGAAAAGCATCTTCAGTATCTATCTTTGAATTGCCTGGGGTAAGCTAGATTCTTCCAGGCTGTTGTGGTATGCATCGGGCTGTAGATATATTTACTTTTTAGTTTGAGTGCCAGGGAGTATATGATTTCACTACGTTTTATCCCTAAGTTGTTTAAGTATGAAGGCGTCTGTCATGTAAGTGATTCAGGCTATTTTATTACTCTATTTTCGGGGTGGACTCCAGCCTCTATATAGTAGGTTCTGGCCATTTGAAAAACTATTAGATTATTGGTGTGAAATAATATGCTTAACATGGTTACTAAAAATGCGTCCTTCCTAATCCTGCTGTACAGGCTGGTAGTGATGTCTTTTTTTATGGTTTGTTATTGAATGACGACAATGTATAATTTCTGTATATACATTCAAAGAGGTCAAACATACGCATTGGTCAAATATAAAGATTTCACCAGTTGCGCAGGGGATCGATAAAATAGTGCTTGTAGGTGTAATTCATTTCTTTATAAAATGCGTCAGAAGGCGATGCCGGACGTGAAATGATTCAGGCTTTCGTCGTTTTTGCATGGCTTCAACGCTCACCCTAACGTAAACCCGTCCGCGTCCTGCCAGGCGGGAAACTTTTCCCGATATTCCTTCAGTGCGCTCAGCGACAGGTCTGCGTCGATCCGTGTCGCCTGGTGGGCGTCCGCGGTCGCAATGATTTCGCCCTGAGGATTGATTACCCGACTGTCGCCTCGGTAGTGATGTCCATTGCCGTCGGTGCCGACGCGATTACATCCCGCCACGTAAGCCTGGTTTTCGATAGCGCGCGCCGCCAGCAGCGTCTGCCAGTGCAGCGAACGGGGAGCGGGCCAGTTGGCGACGTACAGCGCCAGATCGTAGTCGTTTCGGTTACGCGACCACACCGGAAAGCGCAGGTCATAGCAAATCAGCGGTAGGATCCTCCAGCCGCGCCAGTCGACCACTTTTCGGGTGTCACCCGGCTGATAATATTTATGCTCGTCCGCCATGCGAAACAAATGACGCTTATCGTAAAAGTGTACCGTTCCTTCGGGCTCAACCAGCAAAAAGCGGTTTACCGCTCCTGTCTCGCCTGGCAGGGCTACGCTACCGGCAATCATCGCATTTGTTTGTCGCGCCTTGCCGCGCATCCAGTCAATCACGTCCTCCTGAGAAAGTGCGCTGCTGGCGGCCTCCATGGCAAAGCCTGTGGTGAACATTTCCGGCAAAACGATCAGATCGCGTCCGCTCATCAGTTCAAGCAGCAGGTCAAAATGACGTAAATTAGCGGGACCATCCATCCACACCAGCGATTGTTGCAGCAGCGTAATTTTCAGGGCAGGCATGGTCGATACTCCTTTTTGAACAGCATCCAAACACTGTAGCACGAGGTTTCAGGAAACGGGGGCAATAAAAAGCCCTGCCGGAGCAGGGCTAAACGATGAGGCGAAAGCGTTATGCCGCTTCGACTTTACGCGTCTTCTCCGGCAGCTTTACCGGCTGTGTCGCCAGCGCATCGGCGTCGAAATCATCCACGTTGATGCTGCGCAGACGGCTCTCTTCGGCTTTGACCAGAATGGCGGCTTCATCTTTGTCGATCAAGCCTTTCGCCAGCGCGTTCTGCGCCAGTTCGTCCAGACGGGTAAACGGCAGGTTTTTGCCAATCTCTTTACAGATCCGCTGGTGGATTGGTTCGGCGGCAATGATGTCACGCAATGCTGCTTCCAGCAGGCCTACCGGATTATGCTCACTCGGCGTCAGGTACTGGCCGCGGCCAATACGGTCGCGCGTCGCGTTTGGCACCTGGAGGATTTTCGCCACTTTATGATCCAGCTTATCCGATGGCGCCAGATAGTGACGACCGGTCGGGAAGATCACCACGTTCAGCAGACCGGCAACCAGACGATTTGGGAAGTTTTGCAACAGATCGTCAATGGCCTGCTCTGCCTGATACAACGCATCCTGAACCCCCCAGTGAACCAGCGGCAGGTCAGCCTCATGACGGCCTTCATCGTCATACCGCTTCAGCACCGCCGAGGCCAGATACAGCTGGCTCAATACATCCCCCAGACGCGCGGAGATACGCTCGCGACGCTTCAGGCTACCGCCCAGCACCGCCATAGAAACATCGGACAGCAGCGCCAGGTTTGCGCTCAGACGGTTAAGATGCTGGTAGTAACGTTTGGTTGCGTCGCTGGTTGGCGAGGCGCTGGTAAGGCCGCGCGTCAGACCCAGCCAGAAACTGCGAACTTTATTGCTGCCGACGTGACCGATATGTTTAAACAACAGCTTATCGAATGCGTTAACGTCGTTGTTCTGCGCGGCGGCCATTTCCTCCAGTACATACGGATGGCAGCGTATCGCGCCCTGACCAAAGATCATCATGCTGCGGGTCAGGATATTCGCGCCTTCAACGGTAATCGCGATTGGCGCGCCCTGATAAGCGCGGGCAAGGAAGTTGCCTTCACCCAGCATAATGCCTTTACCGCCAGTAATATCCATCGCGTCGATGATTGACTGCTGACCGCGATGCGTACAGTGGTACTTCACAATGGCCGACAGGACAGCCGGTTTCTCACCGAGCATAATGCCATAGGTAATCAGCGACGCCGCTGCGTCCATCACGTAGGCGTTACCGGCGATGCGCGCCAACGGTTCTTCAATACCCTCCATCTTACCGATAGAGATTTTAAACTGTCGACGGATATGGGCATAAGCGCCGGTCGCCATGGCGACGGACTTCAGGCCCCCCGTCGAGTTTGACGGCAGGGTGATCCCACGGCCGACCGAGAGGCATTCCACCAGCATACGCCAACCCTGACCGGCCATTTTCGGCCCGCCAATGATGTAATCGATCGGCACAAAGACATCTTTGCCGCGCGTTGGACCGTTCTGGAACGGCACGTTCAGCGGGAAGTGGCGGCGACCAATTTCTACGCCAGGCGTCGAGGTGGGGATCAACGCGCAGGTAATGCCGAGCTCTTCTTCACCACCCAGCAGTTTTTCCGGGTCAGACAGCTTAAACGCCAGCCCCAGTACGGTGGCGATCGGCGCGAGCGTGATGTAACGCTTGTTCCAGGTCAGGCGCATCCCCAGCACCTGCTGACCCTGCCATTCACCCATACAGACGATACCGGTGTCCGGAATGGCTCCCGCATCGGAACCCGCTTCCGGGCTGGTCAGCGCAAAGCAGGGAATTTCCTGACCGCGGGCCAGGCGAGGCAGATAGTGGTCTTTCTGCTCCTGGGTACCGTAATGTTGCAGCAGTTCCCCGGGGCCTAATGAGTTGGGTACGCCAACGGTAATCGCCAGAATCCCGGAAACGCCGGACAGTTTTTGCAACACGCGCGACTGGGCGTAGGCAGAAAATTCCAGACCGCCGTACTCTTTTTTGATGATCATCGCGAAGAAGCGATGTTCTTTCAGGAAGGCCCATAATTCGGGCGGCAGATCCGCCAGCTCATGCGTGATCTGGAAATCGTTCGCCATGCGGCACGCTTCTTCTACCGGACCGTCAATAAACGCTTGTTCTTCTGCGGTCAGGCGCGGCTGCGGGTAATTGTGCAGTTTTTTCCAGTCCGGTTTCCCCTGGAACAGATCGCCTTCCCACCAGGTGGTCCCGGCATCGATGGCTTCTTTTTCGGTGCGCGACATTGGCGGCATGACCTTACGGAAGCCGCGGAACACCGGCGCGGAAATCATCGACTTGCGCATTGGCGTCACGTTAAACGGCACCAGAATAATGGCCAGAGGCACCAACAGCCAGATGTTCCACAGTCCGGCCACACCGAGTGCTGCCGTCCATACGAGCAGGATCAGGCTGCTAAGGAATAAGCTCACGCGGTGATAAAACAGCGCGCCGAGCAAAACAATCGTAGCGAGAATACTCAAAATCATCATAACGAAAAGCTCCCTTGCTTGTAGGAGGTCTGACCACTTGTGATGATTAGGTTGTAGTGGATGTAAATTCTTTTAGCAATGTGTTTACAAAATAATTACAACGAAGCTCACATTGTTGCCGTTTGTCGCGGCACGAAAAATCAAAAGGACGGGGGATGAGCGAGGCTTGTGCTTCTCGCTTCCGGTGCTATCCGGTACACTGCATTCTGTCATTTACATTCATGCTGAAGGATATCCTCATGTACCAGGATCTTATTCGTAACGAACTGAACGAAGCGGCGGAAACGCTGGCTAACTTTTTAAAAGATGACGCCAACATTCACGCCATTCAGCGCGCGGCGGTCCTGCTGGCAGACAGTTTTAAGGCGGGTGGTAAGGTGCTTTCCTGCGGCAACGGCGGCTCCCACTGCGACGCTATGCACTTTGCGGAAGAACTGACCGGCCGTTACCGTGAAAACCGTCCGGGCTATCCGGCGATTGCCATTTCTGACGTCAGCCACATTTCCTGCGTCAGCAACGATTTTGGCTACGACTACGTCTTTTCTCGTTACGTCGAAGCCGTGGGGCGCGAAGGCGATGTACTGTTAGGGATCTCCACGTCCGGCAATTCCGGCAACGTGATCAAAGCCATCGCCGCAGCGCGCGAAAAGGGCATGAAAGTGATCACCCTGACTGGCAAAGACGGCGGCAAAATGGCGGGAACGGCCGATATCGAAATTCGCGTGCCGCATTTTGGCTACGCCGATCGTATTCAGGAAATCCACATTAAAGTGATCCATATCCTGATCCAACTGATCGAAAAAGAGATGGTTAAGTAAGGCTTCGCTGGGGGGCAAACTGGTCCCCCGCTGTTGTGGAGGTGATATATGTGCGAACTGCTCGGGATGAGCGCCAATGTGCCCACCGACATTTGCTTTAGTTTTACCGGGCTGGTACAGCGTGGGGGCGGCACCGGACCGCATAAAGACGGCTGGGGTATCACCTTTTATGAAGGCAAAGGATGTCGCACATTTAAAGATCCCCAACCCAGCTTTAACTCACCCATCGCCAGACTGGTACAGGAGTATCCGATAAAATCCTGCTCGGTGATAGCCCATATTCGTCAGGCGAATCGCGGCGAAGTGGCGCTGGAGAACACCCATCCTTTTACCCGCGAGCTGTGGGGGCGTAACTGGACGTATGCCCATAACGGGCAGCTTAGCGGTTATAAATCTCTCGAAACCGGCAACTTCCGTCCGGTTGGCGAAACAGACAGTGAAAAGGCGTTTTGCTGGATGCTGCATAAGCTCACCCTGCGTTACCCACGCACGCCGGGCAACATGGCCTCGGTGTTTAAATATATCGCGACGCTGGCGGGGGTGCTGCGGGAAAAAGGCGTGTTCAATATGCTGCTGTCAGACGGACGCTATGTGATGGCGTTCTGCTCAACGAATCTGTACTGGATCACGCGCCGGGCGCCGTTTGGCGTCGCTACGCTGCTGGATCAGGATGTGGAAATTGACTTCAGCTCGCAGACCACACCTAACGATGTGGTCTCGGTGATCGCCACTCAACCGCTGACGGGCAATGAAACCTGGCAAAAGATCATGCCAGGCGAGTGGGCGTTATTTTGTCTCGGGGAGCGTATAGTTTGACGCCAGCTGCGGGTGAACCACCTCGTGGCTCAACGGCTTGCTGACCACATAGCGGCCATCGACAACGGAAACGGTCGGCGGCTTGCGGGTCTGCTCAAAGTAGTCGTAGCCTGGCTTTAACTGCGCCCAGAACGACTTGTAATAAGAGTACTTGTGACGCTGCATATTGGCGTCGGTCATGCGGAACGGGTAGATGCTGACCTGAACGCTCGGCTGGCCAAACACCAGCGCGCCGGTGACGAACTGGAAAATCTCGTCAATCCCGCTGTCGGTCATGGCGTAACAGCCAACGGACACGCAGGCGCCGTGAATCATCAGATACTTGCCCTCATAACCGTGTGCGCGGTCATAGGCGTTAGGAAAGCCAATGTTAATGGCTTTATAGAAACGGCTGTCCGGTTTGAGCTGGCTACGCTGAACGCTGTAAAAACCTTCCGGGCTTTTGAAATCTCCCTGGCGCTGTTTAGGGCCTAAACCGCCGGAGTAATTACAAATCTTATAGCTGTCGAGCAACTGGTACTGTTCGCCCATCTTAACGTAGAGATCAAGCGTGCGCTCTTCTTTAAAGATCTGAATATAGACAGGCGAACCCATCAACTGCTGCTTATACTCTTTGCTGATCGGCGTCGTGGAGCTATTGCTACTCAGCAAACCGGCGAATGACACGCACGGGATCAAAAGCATCGCAATAAACAATGCGATTTTACGCATACTGCTTGTTCCTTGATAAAACGGTTACACATGCCAGAACGGCAAATATCAGTACCCAAAATCGGACGAATCTGGATTTTAAGCGCTCACATTAGCACCACGGCAGTTTTTCGCAACCCCCGCGTGTCGTGTTTACACTTTACGCTAAAACGAATTAAGACATTTCTTTAATTGCATCTCTTTTGACACCACATTATGGGTTCTTCATTGACTTCTCATTCCCTAAAAATACTGTATACTTAAACAGTGTGTGGGAGGGGCGATGCGTAAAATCATACATGTTGATATGGACTGTTTTTTCGCCGCGGTTGAAATGCGCGACAACCCCGCGCTGCGCGATATTCCCATCGCCATTGGCGGCAGCCGGGAGCGGCGTGGCGTGATCAGCACCGCTAATTACCCGGCGCGAAAGTTTGGCGTGCGCAGCGCGATGCCCACCGGAATGGCGTTAAAGTTATGCCCGCACCTCACCTTATTACCCGGTCGTTTCGATGCGTATAAAGAAGCGTCAGAACATATCCGCGAAATTTTCTCCCGCTACACTTCGCGCATTGAACCCCTCTCGCTGGACGAGGCCTATCTTGACGTCACCGACAGCACCCACTGTCATGGCTCCGCGACGCTTATCGCTCAGGAAATTCGCCAGACCATTTTTAACGAACTGCGGTTGACCGCCTCTGCGGGCGTCGCACCGGTAAAATTTCTGGCAAAAATCGCTTCTGATCTGAATAAACCAAACGGGCAGTACGTGATCACGCCAGCAGACGTTCCGGCATTTCTCGAAACGCTGCCGCTGGAAAAAATCCCCGGCGTTGGAAAAGTCTCTGCGGCAAAACTGGAAAGTATGGGACTGCGTACCTGCGGCGATATTCAGCATTTTGACCTGGCGACGCTGTTAAAACGCTTTGGCAAATTCGGACGCATTATCTGGGAGCGCAGTCAGGGAATTGACGAGCGGGACGTCAACAGCGAGCGCCTGCGAAAATCCGTGGGTGTCGAACGGACGATGGCGGAAGATATTCATCACTGGTCGGAATGTGAGGCAATCATCGAGCGCTTATACCCCGAGCTTGAACGCCGTCTGGCAAAGGTCAAACCGGATTTATTAATCGCCCGTCAGGGGGTGAAATTAAAATTTAATGATTTTCAGCAAACCACCCAGGAACACGTCTGGCCGCGGTTGAACAAAGACGATTTACTTTCTACCGCGCGTAAAACCTGGGACGAAAGACGGGGAGGGCGAGGCGTTCGCCTGGTGGGATTACACGTTACGCTGCTTGATCCGCAGCTGGAGCGGCAGTTACTGCTGGGGTTATAGACGACCGGATGGCGTAGCGCCATCCGGTATGGATTACCGACTTATTTTGCCGGGATCGCTTTCAGCAGTTCCGTCAGCAGCGTCCAGTAATGACCCACGCTTTCGATATGAACCTGCTCATCCGGCGAGTGCGGACCGGTAATGGTTGGCCCGATGGAAACCATGTCCATGTCCGGGTACGGTTTTTTGAACAGACCGCATTCCAGACCTGCGTGGATGATCTGAATGTTCGGCGTCTTGTTGAACAGACGCTGATAGGTTTCCCGCACCAGGTGCATCACCGGCGAGTTAGCATCCGGTTGCCAGCCCGGGTAGCCGCCTTTCGCTTCGGTTTTCGCGCCTGCCAGCTTGCCGAGAGAATCCAGCATACTCACCACGTAGTCTTTACCGCTGTCGATCAGCGAACGGATCAGGCAGTGAATTTCTACGTTGTCGTCAGTCATGGTGACCACGCCCACGTTTAACGACGTTTCCACCACGCCTTTGGCGACGTCAGAATTGCGGATCACGCCGTTCGGGGTCGCGTTCAGCAGACGAATAAAGCTGTCGCGAGACTGCGCGGTCAGCGCCGCTTTCTCGTTGGTCGTCGTCTCCAGCAGAACCACGAGATTTTTCTCTTTCTCTGCCAGTTCGTTTTTCAGGATAGCCTGGTAAGTATTGACCCGCGCTTTCAGCGCCTCGACCTTGTCAGCCGCAACCGCAACGGTGGCAAACGCTTCGCGCGGAATCGCGTTACGCAGGGTGCCGCCATTAAAGTCGACCAGACGCAGATCCAGCTCTTGCGCATGACCGGCGAGGAAGCGCACCAGCAGCTTGTTGGCGTTACCGAGGCCAACGTGGATTTCGCCGCCGGAGTGGCCGCCCTTCAACCCTTTCAGGGTCAGCTTAACGCACTGGAAGCCCGCCGGAACGGCTTCGCGCTCAAGCTTCAGGTTAGAGGTAAAATCAATCCCCCCTGCGCAGCCCATGTAGATCTCACCCTCTTCTTCAGAGTCGGTATTGATCAGAATGTCCGCCTGCAGCCAGTTGGCCTGCAGACCAAACGCGCCGTCCATTCCGGCTTCTTCGGTCATGGTCAGCAGCACTTCCAGCGGTCCGTGGACTACGCTGTCATCGGCTAAAACCGCCAGCGCAGAGGCCATACCAATGCCGTTGTCTGCCCCCAGAGTGGTGCCGCGCGCTTTTACCCACTCGCCGTCGATATAGGGCTGAATAGGATCTTTGGTGAAATCGTGTACGGTGTCGTTATTTTTCTGCGGCACCATGTCGAGGTGCGCCTGCAGCACGACCGGCTTGCGGTTTTCCATGCCTGCGGTCGCGGGCTTGCGAATCAGGATATTACCGACCTGGTCGCGCTCTACGTGGAAACCTTTCTCTTTCGCCCAGCCAACAATGTGCTCAGCGAGCTGTTCTTCATGATAGGACTGATGCGGAATGGAGCAGATTTTGGCAAAAATATCCCACAGCGGTTGTGGTGATAACTGAGACAGTTCAGACACGTTGAGTCTCCTCATCGGTGTACGGCAAACAGGCTTGTCGCACACAGGGTTAGCAGGTTAATCATTACCACAAGTCAGGCTTGCGCAATGCGGTTGAGAATACCACTTTCTTTGTCGGCGGGTAGTATAAAGCACGTAAAAAGAGGGGCGGATACCGCGAAACACTGGTTTTTGCTGCGTCAGATCTCTATAATCTCGCGCAACCTATTTCCCCCTCGAACACTTTTTAAGCCGTAGATAAACAGGCTGGGACACTTCACATGAGCGAAAAATACGTCGTCACCTGGGACATGTTGCAGATTCACGCACGCAAACTGGCAGCTCGCCTGATGCCTTCAGAACAGTGGAAAGGCATTATTGCCGTTAGCCGTGGTGGTCTGGTACCGGGCGCATTACTGGCGCGTGAATTGGGTATTCGTCATGTCGATACCGTTTGCATCTCCAGCTACGATCACGACAACCAGCGCGAACTGAAAGTGCTCAAGCGCGCGGAAGGCGACGGTGAAGGCTTCATCGTCATCGACGATCTGGTCGATACCGGTGGAACCGCGGTGGCTATCCGCGAAATGTATCCGAAAGCCCACTTCGTCACGATCTTTGCCAAACCGGCAGGCCGTCCGCTGGTGGACGACTATGTTATTGATATCCCGCAGGATACCTGGATTGAGCAGCCATGGGATATGGGCGTGGTCTTCGTTCCGCCGATTTCTGGTCGCTAATCTCCGCACGTTTCAACGCCTGGCAATGCCGGGCGTTGTTCTCTTTACGCCATGACAGGTTACAATAAGCCTCAGTAAGTATTTAAGGAGGCTGCACGCATGTCACAGGCTAACCTCAGTGAAACCCTGTTCAAACCCCGCTTTAAACATCCTGAAACGTCGACCCTGGTTCGTCGGTTCAATGCCGGTACGCAGTCGCCGGTGCAATCCACGCTGGACGGTAAAAACGTTCCCCACTGGTATCGTATGATTAACCGCCTGATGTGGATCTGGCGCGGCGTGGACCCGTGGGAAATCCTCGACGTGCAGGCGCGCATCGTCATGAGCGAAGCCGAGCGCACCGACGCTGAACTGTACGATACGGTGGTTGGCTACCGCGGCGGCAACTGGATTTATGAATGGTCGAAACAGGCGATGGACTGGCAGCAGAAGGCTTGTCAGGAGCAGGACGCTGAACGCAGCGGTCGCCACTGGCTGCATGCGTCCACGCTGTATAATATTGCCGCCTACCCACATCTGAAAGGCGACGAGCTGGCTGAGCAGGCGCAGGCGTTGGCTAACCGGGCTTATGAAGAGGCGGCGCAGCGGTTGCCCGGTACGCTGCGTGAAATGGAGTTCGCTATTCCCGGCGGTTCGCCCGTGACCGGCTTTTTACATATGCCGAAAGGCGACGGGCCGTTCCCGACCGTACTGATGTGCGGCGGCCTCGACGCCATGCAAACTGATTATTACACCTTGTATGAGCGTTACTTCGCCCCGCGCGGCATCGCCATGCTGACGCTGGATATGCCGTCGGTAGGGTTCTCGTCGAAGTGGAAACTCACTCAGGATTCCAGCCTGTTGCATCAGCATGTGCTGAAAGCGTTGCCTAACATACCGTGGGTGGACCACACCCGCGTGGCGGCGTTTGGTTTCCGCTTTGGCGCGAACGTGGCGGTGCGCCTCGCTTATCTTGAGTCGCCGCGTCTGAAAGCGGTAGCCTGCCTCGGCCCGGTTGTACACGCGTTGCTTAGCGACGTGCAACGCCAGCGCGCCGTACCGGAAATGTATCTTGACGTGCTGGCGAGCCGGCTGGGGATGCACGACGCCTCCGACGACGCGCTGTGCGTTGAGCTTAATCGCTACTCGCTGAAGGTGCAGGGACTGCTCGGCAGACGCTGCCCGACGCCCATGCTGTCGGGCTTCTGGAAGAACGATCCGTTCAGTCCGGAGGAGGAGTCGCGTTTAATCACCTCTTCATCCGCCGATGGTAAACTTTTAGAGATACCGTTTAACCCGGTGTATCGCAATTTTGACAAAGCGCTCCAGGAAATCACGCACTGGATTGAAAAGAGATTGTGTTAATAATTTGCTAAATTCTACTGTTTTGGTAAAACAGTTGCTTCATAACAGGAGATCGCAATGACGTTACCGAGTGGACACCCGAAGAGCAGGTTGATTAAGAAGTTTACCGCGCTAGGTCCTTACATCCGTGAAGGCAAGTGCGAAGATAATCGATTCTTTTTCGATTGCCTGGCAGTTTGCGTCAACGTGAAGCCTGCGCCTGAGCTGCGCGAATTCTGGGGCTGGTGGATGGAACTGGAAGCACAGGAAAATCGCTTCACTTACAGTTACCAGTTTGGTCTGTTTGACAAAGCGGGGGACTGGAAGGCGGTTCCGATTAAGGATACCGAAGTGGTTGAGCGACTGGAATATACCCTGCGAGAATTTCACGAGAAGCTGCGTGAGTTATTGAACTCACTACAGCTTTCGCTGGAACCTGCTGACGATTTCGCCGATGAACCGGTGAAGTTAAGCGCATAAAGCGAAAAATGCCGGATGCGCGAAACGCCATCCGGCAATGTATCATCAGAACTGATAAGTCATACCCAGCGCAACGATGTCATCGCTGCTCACGCCCAGCTTATTGTCGTCATCGATCTGGTTGATTTTGTAATCAACAAAGGCGGACATGTTTTTATTGAAATAGTACGTCATGCCGACATCAATATATTTCACGATATCTTCATCACCAACGCCTTCAATATCTTTGCCTTTGGACTGCACGTAGCCCAGAGACGGACGCAGACCAAAGTCGAACTGATATTGCGCAACGGCTTCGAAGTTCTGCGCTTTATTGGCAAAACCGCCGGAGATTGGCGCCATGTTGCGGGTTTCAGAATAGATAGTGGCCAGGTAAATATCGTTACCATCATATTTCAGACCGGTCGCCCAGCCTTCTGCATTTTGCCCCTGGCCGCGCGCCTGCTGATTCTGCTCATTGGTACGGTCAGAGTTGGCGTATGCGCCGATAATCGCGAAGTCGCTGCCGCCGAAGTCATAGCTCAGTGAAGTGCCGAAGCCGTCACCGTTCTGTTTCTTCACGTCGCGATTTTCGTTTTTGCCCTGATATTGCAGGGTCATATTCAGGCCGTCGATCATCCCGAAGAAGTCGGTGTTGCGGTAAGTGGCCAGGCCGCTGGCGCGCTTGGTCATGAAGTTATCGGTTTGCGCCAGGCCATCACCGCCGAATTCCGGGAACATGTCGGTCCAGGCGGCGACGTCATATAGCGCGCCGAGGTTACGACCGTAGTCAAACGAGCCATATTCACCAAATTTAAGACCGGCAAATGCCAGACGCGTTTTCTGACCGCTCTCACTTTCGGTTTTATTGCCGGCGAATTCAGCTTCCCAGCGACCGTAACCGGTCAACTGATCGTTAATCTGCGTTTCGCCTTTAAAGCCAAAACGGATATAGGTCTGGTCGCCGTCTTTTGCATTATCATCGCTGAAATAGTGCATCGCTTTCACTTTGCCATACACGTCCAGTTTATTACCGTTCTTGTTATACACTTCTGCTGCCTGCACGGATGCCGATGCAACAATTCCCATCACCACTAATGCCAGAGTGCTCTTTTTCATTTTCAGTCCTGATTTATCTAACGCGCAACTATTCATTGGGAGTGTCCCCGTGAAAAAAACAGGATGGTTTTTATCGTTCTGCAATGAAAGTTTTATGACAAAGTCAGAATAATTTTAAAAAAGAGGTTTTATTTATCACGGTAATAAAACCGTCAAACTTTGCCGCTACGCTTGCTGATCCTGCGCAACAAAATTTCATGCTTTGTGCGCTGCTTGTTGGCAACCGGGGCCAGTCCTGCTAAAACGTTCGTTTGATATCATTTTCCCTATTTTGAACGGCAGAGAATCATGAGTGACAGCCAGACGCTGGTGGTAAAACTCGGCACCAGTGTGCTAACGGGCGGATCGCGCCGCCTGAACCGTGCCCACATCGTAGAACTTGTTCGTCAGTGCGCGCAGCTGCACGCCGCAGGACATCGTATTGTTATCGTTACCTCTGGCGCGATTGCCGCCGGGCGCGAACATCTGGGCTACCCGGAACTGCCCGCCACCATCGCCACCAAGCAACTGTTGGCCGCGGTAGGGCAGAGTCGTCTGATTCAACTGTGGGAACAGCTGTTTTCGATTTACGGTATTCACGTCGGACAGATGCTGCTGACCCGCGCGGATATGGAAGACCGTGAACGCTTCCTTAACGCCCGCGACACGCTACGCGCGCTGCTTGATAACAATATCGTTCCGGTGATCAACGAGAACGACGCGGTGGCGACCGCTGAAATCAAAGTGGGCGATAACGACAATCTTTCGGCGCTGGCGGCTATCCTGGCGGGCGCGGATAAACTGTTGCTGCTGACCGACCAGCAGGGGCTGTTCACCGCAGACCCGCGCACTGATCCGCAGGCAGAACTGATCAAAGACGTTTATGGTATTGATGACGCGCTGCGCGCGATTGCCGGCGACAGCGTTTCTGGTCTGGGAACGGGCGGCATGAGCACCAAACTGCAGGCCGCCGACGTCGCCTGCCGCGCCGGTATCGACACTATTATCGCCGCAGGCAGCAAGCCGGGCGTGATTGGTGACGTAATGGAAGGTCTCTCCGTGGGTACCCGTTTTCACGCCCAGGCCTCGCCGCTGGAAAACCGCAAGCGCTGGATCTTCGGCGCGCCGCCTGCCGGGGAAATTAGCGTCGATGAAGGGGCGACCGCCGCCATTCTGGAGCGCGGCAGCTCATTGCTGCCAAAAGGCATTAAAAGCGTGACAGGCAATTTCTCGCGTGGTGAAGTGATCCGCATCTGTAATCTGGAAGGGCGCGACATCGCCCACGGCGTAAGCCGCTACAACAGCGACGCGCTACGCCGCATTGCCGGACACCACTCACAGCAGATTGATGCGATTCTGGGCTACGAATACGGCCCGGTCGCCGTTCATCGTGATGATATGATTACCCGCTAAGGAGCAGACAGATGCTGGAACACATGGGCAAAGCGGCAAAAGCCGCGTCGTACCAACTGGCGCTGCTCTCCAGCCGTGAAAAAAATCGCGTGCTGGAAAAAATCGCCGACGAGCTGGAAGCGCAAAGGGACATCATCCTCAGCGCCAACGCCGAGGACGTGGCGAGAGCGCGTGACAACGGCCTGAGCGAAGCGATGCTCGATCGTCTGGCGCTCACCCCTGCGCGTCTGAAGGCGATTGCCGACGATGTGCGTAAGGTATGCCATCTGGCCGATCCGGTCGGGGAGGTGATGGATGGCAGGCTGCTGGACAGCGGACTGCGTCTGGAGCGTCGCCGGGTTCCGTTGGGGGTGATTGGCGTGATTTATGAAGCGCGCCCTAACGTCACCGTGGACGTCGCCTCGCTGTGTCTGAAAACCGGCAACGCCGCCATTCTACGCGGCGGTAAAGAGACGTATCGGACCAACGCGGTAACCGTAGGCGTTATCCAGCAAGCGCTTAAAGCCTGCGGTTTACCGGAAGCCGCTGTTCAGGCGATTGACAGCCCTGACCGCGCGCTGGTGAACGAGATGCTGCGGATGGACAAATACATCGATATGCTGATCCCACGCGGCGGCGCCGGGCTACACAAGCTGTGCCGCGAGCAGTCGACTATCCCGGTCATCACTGGCGGGATCGGCGTGTGTCATATTTTTGTTGATGACAGCGCCGACATTAAACCGGCGCTGAATATCATCGTCAACGCCAAGACCCAGCGTCCGAGCACCTGTAATACCGTGGAAACCCTGCTGGTGCATCAGGACATTGCCGAACGTTTCCTGCCCGCGCTGAGTCAGCAGATGGCAGAAAGCGGCGTAACGCTGCATGCGGATGCTAACGCGCTTGCGCCGTTGAGCGCGGGTCCGGCACACGTTGTAGCAGTGAAAGCGGAAGAGTACGACGATGAGTTCCTGTCGCTGGATCTGAGCGTAAAAATCGTTGCCGATCTTGATGATGCTATCGCGCATATCCGCGAACACGGTACCCAACATTCAGACGCTATCCTGACGCGTACGATTCACAACGCAAACCGCTTTGTGAATGAAGTGGATTCTTCCGCTGTTTACGTCAACGCCTCCACGCGCTTTACCGATGGCGGTCAGTTCGGCCTGGGCGCGGAAGTGGCGGTAAGCACGCAGAAACTTCACGCCCGCGGCCCGATGGGGCTCGAGGCGCTGACCACATACAAGTGGATCGGCATCGGCGACGATACGATTCGTGCGTAAAACCAACCGGATGATGCAAAAATAGGCATTTGAATCGCAAGGCCATTGACGCATCGCCCGGTTAGTTTTAACCTTCTACCCCGTGTTCACGCTCGTGGACACGTCCTTTCAGGGCCGATATAGCTCAGTTGGTAGAGCAGCGCATTCGTAATGCGAAGGTCGTAGGTTCGACTCCTATTATCGGCACCATTTCAAGCTCTTCCCAGGCCTACCGAAATCAACTCAAAGCCCGTATACTGCGGTTTCTGACCAGCTTCTTATCTCTTGTTATCAACTGGACTCAACCGAAATCAAGTCACAGTTGGGGGCATAAGTGGGGCATTCTGTGTTCGGTCCAGAGAGATGCCCCCCAATGAAGCTTAATGCGAGACAGGTAGACGCTGCCAAACTCAAAGAGAAAGCCTATAAGCTGGCAGATGGTGCTGGTTTGTATCTTGAGGTTGTTCCCTCTGGTTCCAGATAACGGCGGATGAAATATCGCTTTAATGGAAAAGAGAAGCGTATAGCTTTTGGGTTCTATCCGGCAGTGTCCCTTGCACAAGCGAGGGCACTACGTGATGAAGCCAAGAAAAAGCTGGCCGAGGGCATCGATCCGTCTTTCGCCAAGAAAGAAGAAAAGCTGGTTCGCGATGTGCAGCTCAACAACACGTTTCAGGCTGTGGCGGTTGAATGGCACGGAACGAAGGTGAGCCGATGGTCAGGATGTAGTGGTCAACTAAAACTGGCCACCACTTTAGAGTTTTTCCAGTATCGATTTTCCGATTCGTTGGGTGGTAATCCGCCGTTATATTCGTGCGGCCTGAGCGCGCTGTAATACCTAACGATATAAGCTGTTATTTCATGTGCAGCATCGCTGAAGCTTACGTAACCTGTCACTGGCACCCATTCATTCTTCAGACTCCTGACGAAGCGCTCCATCGGACTGTTATCCCAGCAGTTTCCGCGCCGACTCATACTCTGCTTGATCCGGTATCGCCACAGTAACTGCCTGAACTGCCTGCTCGTATAATAACTGCCCTGATCACTGTAGAACATCACCCCAACGGGCTTGCCGCGCTTTTCTCATGCCATTTCCAGCGCTTTCATGGTGAGTCTGCTGTCCGGCGAGAAGGACATTGCCCAGCCCACTGGTTTTCTTGCGAACAGATCGAGAACAACGGCGAGGTACGCCCAGCGCTTATCTGTCCAGATATAGGTCACGTCACCGCACCAAACTGGTGTGGCTCCGTTACAGCGAACTGTCGCTCAAGGTGATTCGGGATGGCAACGCGCTCATGACCGCCACGCTTATACCGGTGAGTGGGCTGCTGGCAACTCACCAGCCCAGCTCTTTCATGAGCCTGCCAGCAAGCCAACGCCCCATCTGGTAGCCTTTCTGGGTTGCCATAGTGGCGATGCTCCTTGCTCCGGCCGAACCACGGCTGATGCCATGCAGTTCAAGTACCTTACTGCGTAATGCAGCTCGTCTGCCGTCTGGCTTTTCAGGACGGTTTTTCCAGTAATTGTAGCTGCTGCGATGAACCCCGAACACATGGCAGAGAGTGGCTACAGGATAACGCGCCCTGAGTATCCCGATTGTCGAGAGCTGTTCAGGGAGTCTGACATCAAGAGCGCGGTAGTTTTTTTTAATATTTCGTTTTCCGTTTCAATAGATTGGAGCTTTTTCTTCAGTTCGCGTATTTCGATTTGTTCCGGCGCTATCGGGGAGGTTTTTGGCGTTTTGTCCTGACGCTCATCACGCAGTTGCTTGGCCCATGTCGTCATCGTGGAAAGACCAACATCCATTGCCCTGGCAGCGTCAGAGACGGTGTAATTTTGGTCGACAACCAGCAGAGCTGATTCTCGTTTGGATTCAGGACTAAAATTTCTTCTTTTCATTGGTGCACCTGTGTTGTTCTGAGGTGAGCATATCACCTCTGTTCAGGTGGCCAAATTCAGTGTGCCACTATAGAGTATACGCCTGATGGTTAATTATGCAGTGTTTGATGGGAGCGGTTTAATCACAAATATCATCGTATAGGATGGCGAAAGTAAGCAGGCTCCGCCAGAAGGAGACATATCTGTTCTGTAAGGAAATGACGGTGAATGCATAATCGCAAGGTACTATTAAAATGGCGTTTTAACTCCTCCGCCAAAGCCAGAAATTCCCAAAGAAGAGAGCATTGCTGAAGCTGATCAAACCAAGATAAGATTGCTGGCTGAAACCACAGTTATGATTGACCCCCTTTAGGATGCCGTGGATCTTGATATGGCGAATGATGATGAAATAGCAGAGTTGAAAGCATGGAAAAAATATCGTTTGCTGATAATCCGGGTTGTCACTTCGCTTGCTCCTGACGTTACCTGGCCTGAAAAACCTCAGAAGTAAAATTTACCTCTCATTGGCAATTTGGTACTTTATGCGCATACTTTTTATGTGGGGTTTCTATGCGCGTTCAATCAATAGACTATTTACGTGGTTTAATGTCTTTAAGTATTGTTTTTTATCACTTTTCTACCTCATTTACTAGTTGGGGGTTAAATGATTCGGGGGCGGTTTTAGGACGGTTGGGGATTTATGCAGTATCAGCATTTTATATAATAAGCGGAATGGCTCTTTATTTAGCACATAGAAATGATAGTTGGAGCATTTCTGATTATTTTGTTTTTATAGTAAGGCGATTCTTGAGATTAGCCCCTGTATATTGGGTAGGGCTTATCCTATTCACTATATTTGGCTATAAATATTTAAACGGATTTGCTATAGATATATGGAAGTATGCGCAAAATATATTTTTGATTTTTGGTTTAACAAATCCCACTGAATATATATTGATGGGTGGGTGGTCAATTGGCAATGAAGTTGTGTTCTATATTTTTTTCCCTGTGTTTATAATGATGGTTAAAAATAGATTTGGGTTGATCACTGTGGTACTGGCATCAATTTTTCTTCTGGGATATTGTTCAGCGTTCTATCTTGAACCATCTAGCGGCATTGCTGAGCAGTGGGCTGCGTATATTAATCCAATAAATCAGATTTATTTCTTTGTTTTTGGGATTGTCATCGCGCATCTTTTGTTAAAGTACGTAGGGAGGAATAAGTTTTTATTCTCTGCGATAGCTTTCATGTTTTCTGCTGTTTTTATCTTTTATCCTGCACAAGGAAATCAAATAAATATTATCGTTGGTACCAATAAAATTGTATTTACAATGATCACCGTTGCTGTCTGCTCAATGTTTTTTTTGATAGGTGATTTGCTTGTAATCAAACCCTTACATATAGCCTTAAAATTTTTAGGGGATATATCCTATCCTTTATATTTGATGCATGGTGCGTCCTTCATGTTCTTCAGGCAATATTTTTATTACTCAGGAATTACCGACGCTACATTGATAGCGCATGGCTTGGTAATGCTTGTTACGCTTTTAGTATTGTCCTGGCTGTGCCATGTGGGCATTGAGAAGCCAGTAATAAGGTTGAGTAAGCAGTACAGCAAACAAATTATTAAATCTGAGAAAGATGCCAAGTATAATGCATCTTAAGGGATATCAGGCCACCTACATCATGGTAGTGGCCTTTTGAATTATTAATCTCCTCCCTGATCTCTGATTTAGCACTGTACTGTTTTTAGGCCAGGGTCGCCAAACTAACTGTCATTGTTCAAGTCGGTGGTATTTATGGGGAGATCACAATAGATTTAAGAAACATGGCAATGTCAACACGGGATATGAACTATTCTGCTGGAGCTTATACAGTCAAATCAACCAGTACAGGGAGCACTCAGAATTTAACTGCTGCGGGCGGTGCAGTGATGTACATAGTTATATGTCATAATTAAAATATGGTGCGGCCGAGGCCGCACCTTTATAACTTAAAACCTTATGGTGTTCTCAAACACTCTTTTACCTGTTGTGGTATTATATGTCCCGATATAGATTCTATCTATCATATCATATTTTGCACCTTTGATGTCCTTGCCGATAAAATACCTTCCATTCAGGTCTATAGCGTTAAGATCAAAGTCTGCATTTATGTATTTTGACTTTCCTTTTAAATATACATGCATGAAACCATGCAGGCGAGGCGTTTTTGAAGCACTAATTGGTTTGTTCAACTCCATTACGATAAAGTTTCTAATACCAAAAGTTTCAGGATAGAAAGACATTTTTTTAATATAGGTATTATCATTAATGCGTAGGTTTACATCCTTCGCTATACCTTTATCGATCATTGAATAATCAAAGTTGATTTTGAAAGTGTTAATTGATTTCACACCGAAATAATTTGCCATAAACCTTGTGTGTGATAAATCGAATCTATCATAGGGTTTTATTAGTTGAGAGAAATAGAATTCCGGTATATGAATATTTTCTTTACCTGATTCCTTCCCATCAATGACGATAGAGTCTCTAATCTTAGACTGTGCATATGTCTTCTGCATCGCCATATTGAAAAATGTATATGACGGTAAGAAATAAAATATTGAGAATGCAAGCGAAGCAGCTATAAGCGCTTTTTCAAATTTACCTTTCGCATCTACTGCATCAGATAATGCAAACGATGTTGCTATAAGAAGAAAGAATAGGCCTCCACTCATCGAGCGAGGAGGGAAAACAGGAGATGCCACAAGAATAGCATTAGCCATGATGCTGGCAATGAAAAATACAGTGACATAAACCAACGATTGTTTACGCAAACTACCTGCAAAGGAGGCAACTACTAAGGACGCAACCAGCACTATATAAACAGGCCAGTACTCAGCAGCTGCTTGCGGAAACCTATAAAAAAAATGTACAAATATTCTATGGAGTATGCTTGTTGAATACCATGATTCAAAAACAGGTACGGATGCTCTTGCCATATTACCTGGCGAAAGAATTAAAAATACTGCTCCAATTAAAACACCAACTATAGCCGTGATTTTTACTTGTTTTGATAATTGCTCATAGAAAACTATGAAGGTTGTAATAAGCAAAACCATCACCGATGTATTTTCGTTTGAGCAACCAGCAAGCAATGCTAATACAGCCAGTAGTGGAATGTTAGTTCTCCCCCCCCTTGAGCAACGGAGAAGGTATGCCAAAAATATTGCTATAAATAGGTTTGTCCACAGGTAATTAGCTGAACCGACAATCCAGAAGGAAGTTTGGCCAAGATTTGGATTTGCAATCCAGTAAAGCATGAAGATTAAGGATACTATAATGGCAAATGACAGCCTTCTTGAGCCTTCAGAACGTGCTGGAATTGAAGAAACGAAAATAATCAGGAGCGCGAACGCTATGCTGTTTATCATCTCATATGCCCAATGAGGCATAGTGGTTAAAAGAAGAGGGCTAATCAGGTCGGCAACGATCCTTCCACTCCAGCTCATATAATGCGCATAATGTTTATCAAATGACATTCCCATCAAATAATATGAATAATCATCTGAATGCATTGGAATATATAATGATGGTGCAAGAACTAATAAGAAAATCGCTGCACAGCAAAGGATTTCAGTTATTCCTATTTTTTTCATATCTTCTTTCCTGATTTTAAAATATATTTAGGTCGCTGTTTAACCTCAACATAAATCCTACCAATGTACTCACCCAGTACACCAATACCTATTAGCTGTATTCCACCAAGGAACAAAATCGAAACCAGCAAAGATGGGTATCCTCTAACAGCATTGCCGAATGCCAGCGTGTCGAATATCATCCAGGCACCATACAGAAATGCAACACCGGCTACAGCTAACCCGATGTATGTCCAGATACGTAGTGGAAATGTTGAGAACGAGGTTATGCCTTCCAGTGCCAGGTTCCAGAGCTTCCAGCCGTTGAATTTCGAATCACCGGCCACGCGCTCAGCGCGGGCGTATTCAACCACGTCAGTTTTGCCGCCAACCCATGACAAAACACCTTTCATAAACAGGTTGCGTTCTGGCATGAGCTTAATATTTTCTACCACTGCACGGGACATAAGGCGAAAGTCGCCAACATTTTCCTCAATCTTTGGATTGCTAATTTTGTTGTGGAGCTTATAGAACCACTCAGCGGATTTTCTTTTCAGACGGCTATCAGTTGACCGGTCAGTGCGTTTTGCCAGTACCATGTCCGCGCCAGCCTGCCATTTTTTAATCAAGTGAGGGATAACTTCAATCGGGTCTTGCAGATCGACGTCAATCGGAATTACTGCTTCACCGGTTGCATGGTCAAGTCCGGCAAACAGCGCTGGTTCCTTGCCAAAATTTCTTGTTAATGACAGCGGAACGACAAGTGGGTCGGATACTGCAAGTGCATTAATGAGCGACTCCGTATCGTCCCTGCTTCCATCATTGATGAAAACTATCTCAACTTCGTATGGTTTCAATTCGTCAAACTCGCGAACCGTTTTATAGAAAATAGGAATCGTGGCCTCTTCATTGAAGACCGGAACGACCAAAGAGATTTTCATTTCGTATCCCTGAAGACGATATACTTTGAATAGAGGAATCCGCATACCAGGCTAATAGCGGAAAACGTGACTAGCGTCACCAGTGGCGGAGTTCCGCACAAGTCAGCAGCGTAGCCCACTGTAGCGCTCAGCGCCCCCATGAACCCGATATACAGCATGTAGCGTAGGGTTGAAGTCGCAGCGTTAAATGTAATTTTCGCATTGGCGTAAAAACTGAACGACACAGCAATAACAAAACCAGCGAAGTTGGCTAGAAACTGAGTTGTATGCAGTCCGTAAATGCAGATAGCAAACACAACCCAGTGTATTAGCGTGTTCAGAACACCTATAGATGTGTATTTAGCAAATAACTTCAACATGATAAAAACTAGTGAATTCAGAAAAGTCTGAAGTGTAGCACTGCTCAGGGCTTTGATCGACAAGCATATAGTCAGGATTCCAACCGCGCATGCGTTTTAACTTTATGCCATTACTTACACATTTCCCTTAGGGCGTAATGAAGCTGACGCAGGCGAAATGCGATCAGGTACACGCCATCGAACGTAATAAGGCGCTGGCTTGAGTGGCTCGCAATAGTAAAGTGCCGCTGACCAAACCACAGAAAGTGGGGATAGCATCCTTCTGCCCATACAACATTGACCCCAGTAAGTGTTTCCCCTCGATGTCTCTAAGCGCATCAATGCTGGTGACCGCAAAAGCGCATGTGCTGAAATCAGGCGTTGGATCTTCGATGGAAGTCGGGATTGCCGATAGACCAAAGGTCAAAAAGATGGTTGCCACGGACAGGTTTCTCACCGTGGTCAGGAAGGTGCGCTGACGTGCTGGAGGATAGACCATTAACCATAAAAGCGAAACTGTCAGCGCTGGTCATATTGCTGGCGCTGCTCGCCGGTACATATTATGCCAGTTATCTCAAAGGCTGGTACGCCCACAGCGACAAGATTTAGCAGCGAGTATGCAAAAAAGAACAAAAAGGCAGAGAAAATAGTCGTCGCCGGCGAGCGGAAAGCGGCAGCGGTCAGCGCCGAAGGCAAAGTGATTTATCGAACCATTTACCGTGATGTAGTGAAATATGTTAACGACCCGAATCATACTAAGTGCAATTTTAACGATCACGTTGTGCAGCTGCGTCAGCGCGCCCTCGACGCGGCCAACTCCATCACCGGATTTGATGCAGGAACCGTGCAGGGGGGCGGACAAAGCGGGAACTGACAGCGACGAAAACTGCAGGCGGATTTAGAAACCGACGAATGTCTGCGGCAGTTACTACTGGATAAGTATAGCTGGCAGACGTGGTAAAGGGCTACGGAATAGCCTGTTTTGTTCTTCAATCGGGAGCGAAATGAAAATGGATATCACTTTGGGTACATTGGTTTTGTTTAATAATAAATACAATAGGTTATTTGTCGCGTTTTACTCCTATTATCGCACCTTTCTTTTTCATATAATTACCTTGCGTTCAAGTAAGCTATGTTCTCCTCTCGTGGCGTATTTGTGACATTTCGGCTAATAATCGCGGTCGATTTTGCTCGCGTGTTCGGTAAGATGACCTGCTAATCATGGGCGTATTGACGGTGAAGATTTACAGGAAGGGGAGGCGCACCTGCGCTGGTTCATTCTGAATGATGGCTGCCGGGGGCATGGCATCGGGCGAAGACTGTTGGCTGAAGCCATGCGGTTTTGTGATGAGAAAGGCTTCCATACGGTACATTTATGGACCTTTAATAAGCTGACGGCGGCGCGTCGGCTGTATGAATCTTTTGGCTTCAGGCTTGAAAAAGAGTGGCAGGGCGACCAGTGGGGAAACCGTATCATCGAACAGCAATTTACCCGGCGTAACGCGTCCGAAATTTAAAAATAAACAACATTTATGCTCATCAGGAAAATAAATTCCTGTAGGGTTAGATAATCACGCAGGGCAGTCATCCCGGCAGTCATCCCGGCAGTCATTTCTTTCCCCTGACTTTTTACAACGAAGCATGAATACGTTTTTGACTATCTTATTGCGCGTCCCGACTGGACTATACTGACATCACTTTTCAGTGATAAGGATCCGTCATGCTTGTTTTACCTCCCGTTCGCCCCGAGGAATCCATCGCCCGCCTGACGGCGATCATTGAGCCGGTCGCAGAAAAACTGACCGTTGCACCGCGAAAACGGATGACCTGGACTTATAAAGGCCGCCAGCAGATGTATTTACTGCTGGAGGGCGAACTGTCCATTCTTCGCGCTTCGGATGGTCTTTTGATCGTTACGGTTTACGAACCGCATCTGTTCGGAATCGCAGAAATGATACAACCGACACAAGGTCATATATTGCGGGCAGAATCAGTCTCCACGGTACTGCGTGTTGATGCGCAATTGGCGGCGGCGCGCTTTCGTCAGGAGGGCGTCTGGGAAGACGTGGCGGCGTTGCTCTCTTACCATACGGCATATCTGATATATCGCGATGCGCAGATCGTGCAGCAACGTACCTATTCGGTAATACGTAACCATCTGCATGAAATGATATTATTGCCTGAAGAAACGCGTATGCGTACCACCATTCTTGACTATATTCAGGATCGCACGCTTTTATCGCGCAGTAGTATACTGAACGTCCTCTCTGCGCTCAAACAGGGGAAATATATCACCTTCAAGCGCGGGGGGTATCTGCTTGAACTGGGTCATCTTCCCGAGAGTTTTTAAAATTTAAAATTAAACAGAAAACGAATTAACCCGTTGCGACTTTCGTTATATCGTTTGCCCACTGAGTCACTTTGCAAACGAATCTAACTCAGGTTCAGGTAAACGGGAAATACATGAAAAAGACAGTAATAGCTTTAATTATCGCGAATGCGTTCAGCGCTACATCTGCCTTCGCGGCAGCGGACGCGGGCACCTGGTACGGCGGCGCAAAATTTGGCTGGTCACATTATTTTGATGCGAAAACCGGTGCCAAAGCGGTCGAAAATAATAATGACTCGAATCATTTTAATATCGATCGTGATAACGTCGGCGGAGGGATTTACACCGGCTATCAAATCACCCCGTGGCTGGCGGTGGAAGGCGGTTACGACTACTTAGGCAATATGCAGATCGCCGGTCAGCACGGTGGCTCGGGGGCAAAACTGAAGGCGCAGGGTCTGCAAATGTCTCTGAAAGCCAGCTATGCCGTCACGAATAACTGGGATGTTTATGGCCGTGCAGGGGCGATGGGCTATCGCGCGGAGTCTGACGTCAGCGGGCATAACCGTTTTGAAACTGGCGTGCGTCCACTGGCGGCCGTCGGTACGGAATACGCCTTCAATAAAAACTGGGCTGGCCGTGTCGAATACCAGTGGGTCAGCAACGTCGGCAACGCCAATCAGATTGGCGTAAGCAGTGACGTCAGTTCCGTGACAGCCGGCGTAACCTACCGCTTTGGTCAACACGATGATGCGCCTGCCGTGGCGGTCCCGGTTGTCGCGCCCGCACCCGCGTCGGAACCGCGGCATTTCAACCTGAAATCTGACGTGATGTTTGACTACAACTCGGCAACGTTGACTGCAGAAGGCCAGTCAGCCATTCGTCAGCTTTATAACAGCCCGGGTCTGCAGCCTGCGAAAGATAAATCCACCGTAGTAGTAGGGTACAGCGATCGTACTGGCAGCGAGGGGTATAATCAGGAACTCTCCGCCCGCCGCGCGCAGACGGTGGCCGACGCGCTGATGACGCTGGGGATCCCGGCGCAAAATATTCGCGCCGAGGGTCGTGGCGAAAGCGAATCCGTCACCGGCGCACAGTGTGACGGCCAGCAAGGGCAGACACTGATTAACTGTCTGTCACCGGACCGCCGGGTGGTCGTGGAAATCAGCGACACGTAAATGAAAAAAACCGACACACGACGTGTCGGTTTTTTTTATCCACGAATAAGCGGAGACAAGGCGTTTTCAATTTTGCGTAACCCCGTCTCATTTCTCTCCGTAAAGTAATGTTCATTCATCATCTGCAACTCTTCCAGTTTCGATAACGCTGCGTAAACGCGCTGCACGTCATTATCGTGTTCAAATATCTCTTTCGGCTTCACTTCCTGCAAATAACGCGTTTTTATCGACGCCGACAGCGTAGAGATATGCTGATGATTGTACTGGTACAACGAAGCAAGCTGCGATAAAGGTATTTTCGCCGCGCTATCGTTCGGTTGCACAAGCGGAATTTGCATCTGTCGGATTGGTTCAATCTTATCTGCTCCCGTCGCGCTGCAGGCGGTGAGCGTAAATAAAGTCATAAACAAAACATTTCGGGATAATCTTTTCATCTGTGTTGGCCTGGCAAGTAAGTCAACGCAATTATCCAGACTGGCTACGAATGCTATAGAGAAAGATTGTTTATTTTTAAATAACGAATTAAACATCCAGGCCGTAGTGCGCATTGCTATGCGACCGGGTTAATTCGTTGCGGCTTATTCCGGCATACCGTGTGGCAGGCAAGGAAAATAAAAGATAAGGTCATAGGGGTATTATAATCATCCAGCGTGAAGGTCAGGCCATGTAACAGCCGGACTATAACGGCCCGACGCAGGATGCGCGCGTTCCCTGTTACCGCCGTTCTGTATGACTATGCAGGCGGGCCGCCCGCAAATCGTCGGGGGTGTCGATATCAAACGTGATGCCCGCATCGTCCAGCGCCAGATCGTAGACTTCGTTTTCCGTTCGCGCAGTATGCACGATGGCCTTCGCGCCCGTGTCGCCAGACAGCGCCAGCAGCTGCGGTAGCCAACGACGTCCAAACCCGACCGGATGCCCATGCTGCTGACGATACCAGGGCACGACCACCGAATATTGCGCTAACCCCGCCGCGATAGCTTGCAGCGACGCAGGACGAATCAACGGTAAATCCGCAGGCAGGAGCAACCATCCACTCGCCTCAGCCGTCGCGCGAACCCCCTGCGTAATGGATACCCCCATACCGCTTGTTCCGCCAGCGGGCCGGACAAGGTGCCAGCGCAACCCGGCATCGTCAACCGCCCGAAGCACATGCCCGAGCACTGAATCCGCGCCAATCCGCGCATCCAGCTTATGCCCGGAGGCGCCAGCCCTGGTAAAGCGTTCGCCTTTTCCGCCCGCCAGAATAATCACCACCGGCGACGGCATCAGGATGCTTCGCTTTTCAGCCGCGTCGCCGCCACATCCGCCAGCACTGACAGCGCCAGCGAGCGGGCATCGCGCGCTTTGGGAAAAATGCCCACAGGCGCGTTGATGCGGGCGATATCCTTCTGTCGCCAGCCGTGTTCGCAAAGTCGGGCAACCCGTTTCTGGTGCGTGCGGTAACTGCCCAGCGCGCCGATATAAAACGGCTTTGCCGCCAGCGCCGCCTGCAAAACGGGAAATTCGCGGTCAAGATCGTGCCAGAGCAAAAGTACCGCCGTATCGGCATCCGGTGGCGGGAAAAGCGTGGCGTCGGCGCAAAGCTGCACATCGTAGCCCGCCGCTTCGGCGAGCAGCGCGGTGGTCTGCGCCTCCACGGAGCGACCAAATATCATGACCCGCACGCAGGGGCGAAAGCCCAGCGCAAATTCGCCGTTGCGCCAGCGTGTTTTGCTGTAACCAGGCTGAACGGCTAACGTTTGTGAGGTCGGGCAGTAGCGCAACGTCACGGGCTGGCGGCGTTCAAGCTGATGCAAGACTTCGTGCAGCGGCTGTGCCGAACGCAGCGTATGAATGTTGAGGGTAATCCCTCCGCCGCAGGGAAGCACAATGTCGAACCACGGCGAGCCTTCACCGTAGCGCACAGTGCGATCCTGAGCGCAGCGGATCGCCTCCATCGCTTCAAAGGCGACCGCCCCTTCCACACACCCACCGGAAACAAAGCCGCAATACTGTCCGTCCTCGCGTACGGTCATCTGCGCCCCCAGCGGACGCGCCGCGCCGCCGCGGATGTCGACCAGCGTCACCAGCGCCGCCCCCATACCGTTCGCTAACGCCTCCAGAGCAAAGCGTAAAATATCCCGGCTATCATCGGTCAGAAAGGCAGCCTGGGGCGTCCTGCCCGGCGCGTCCGTCAGGCCGATAAGCGATTGCTGCATACACTCTCCTTACACCACATCCGGCAGCTCACTGAGCAACGAATCCAGTCTGACCGGATAATCCCGCACCCGTACGCCCGTGGCGTTATAGACCGCGTTAGCGATAGCCGCGCTGACGCCGCAAAGCCCCAGCTCGCCGACGCCTTTCGCTTTCATTGGCGAGGAGATCGGGTCGGTGTCATCCAGGAAAATCACCTCCTGCTCAGGGATATCAGCATGTACCGGCACTTCGTACGCCGCCAGATCGTGGTTAACGAAATAACCCTGCCGCGTGTCCACCGCCAGCTCTTCCATCAGCGCGGCGCCAATCCCCATGGTCATGGCGCCAATCACCTGGCTGCGGGCGGTCTTCGGATTCAGAATGCGGCCCGCGGCGCACACCGCCAGCATCCGGCGTACCCGGATCTCGCCGGTCGCGGCGTCAACGCCGACTTCCACAAAGTGGCCTGCAAAGGTGGACTGCTGGTATTTCTCCGCTAAATCGCCAAACTCGATCTTATCTTCCGCACTCAGCGCACCGTCTGCTGTCGCCTCGCGAAGCGAAACCCGGCGTCCGTCGCCGCAGATTTCTCCTGCTTCAAATACCGCCGTCTCGGGGTTGAAGCCCAGTTTTTTGGCGATGGATTCCCGTAGCTTGACGCAGGCGGCGTATACGCCTGCGGTGGAGGTATTGGCGCCCCACTGTCCACCGGAACCGGCGGAAATGGGGAAGGCGGAGTCGCCCAGCCTGACGTCGACGCTTTCCAGCGGCAGGCCGAGCATCTCCGCCGCCGTCTGGGCGATGATGGTGTAGCTGCCGGTGCCGATGTCAGTCATGTCTGTTTCAACGGTCAGCGTACCGCTGGCGTCCAGCGCCACCCGCGCGCCGGAAGGGGCGACAAGGTTATCGCGAAAACCCGCCGCCATGCCCATGCCGATCAGCCAGTTGCCTTCGCGGACTTCTCCCGGCGTGGTGTGACGTTGTTGCCAGCCGAAGCGCTCAGCGCCGGTGCGCAAACAGGCGATCAACTGACGGCGCGAGAAAGGGCGATCCGGGTTGGCCGGATCCACCTGCGTGTCGTTAAGAATGCGAAATTCAACCGGATCCACGCCGGCCTTGATCGCCATCTCGTCGATCGCGATCTCCAGCGCCATCAACCCCGGCGTTTCTCCGGGCGCGCGCATGGCGTTGCCTTCCGGCAGATCGAGCCTGGCGAGGCGCAAACCGGTATGACGATGCGCGCCTGCATAGAGAAACCGGGTCTGATTAACGGCCGTTTCCGGTGTGCCGTCGGGTAGGTTGCCGGACCAGCTGTCATGGGCGATAGCGCTGATTTTACCGTCGCGATCGGTGCCGATGCGAATATGCTGGATGGTTGCCGGACGGTGGGTGGTGTTGTTCGGGATCAGCGGGCGGGGCAGCATGACTTTGACCGGGCGCTTCACCGCTCGCGCCCCCAGCGCCGCCAGCAGGGCATCGCTGCGCAGGAACAGCTTGCCGCCAAAGCCGCCGCCAATATAAGGCGAGATCACGCGGATATTTTCCTGCGGGATGTTCAGCGTTTCGGCCAGATCGGTATGTGCCCAGTTAATCATTTGGTTTGACGTCCAGAGGGTCAGTTTGTCGCCTTCCCAGACGGCCATCGAGGCGTGAGGCTCCATCGCCATATGGCTCTGGTCAGGCGTGGTATAGATCGCGTCCAGCTTCACCGCCGCCGTTGCCCATGCGGTGGCGAAATCGCCGACGTCCTGATCGGGCTGATCCTCCGGCGCGGTGGTGACCAACGGCTTCTCTTTTGCCAGATCGTATGCGCCCGGCTTGCGCTGGTACTCAACATGGACCAGAGAGGCCGCCGCGCGCGCCTGCTCGAAGGTCTCCGCCACGACCAGCGCTACCGCCTGCTGGTAATGCTCAATGTCCGGTCCGCCCAGTAGCGAGGCGGCGTTACGCTCGCCCTTGCCGAGCGGACCGGCGTTTTCTGCGGTCACCACCGCGAATACCCCCGGCGCGTTCAGCGCGGGCTGGGTATTCATCGAAATAATACGGCCTTTCGCGATCGCGGCGTCAACGATATAGCCGTACGCCACATCCGGTGCGATATCATGCCATTCATAGGCGTAAGGGGCGGTACCGGTGGTTTTTTTGGGGCCATCAATACGATCGTGCGGTTGACCCACTACGCGCATCCGATCGACAGGATTGGTTCCTGCTGGTTTTTCAAATTTCATCGCTTATGCCCCCGCTTCTGTCAGCACTGAGGCGAGCGTCCGCTTCGCCAGGATCAGCTTGAATGCGTTTTCCGCCGTGGGATGCGCGTCGGCAAACAGCGCGTCATACACCGCCTGCGCGCCGTGCGGCAGTTGTGCGTCGGCTTCCGCCTTTCGCCAGGACTTGTGCGCGACGCCGCCGAGCGCCACGCGTCCGGTGCCGTCTGGCTGCACAATGGCGGCAACCGAGACCAGCGCGAACGCATATGAGGCCCGATCGCGCACCTTACGATAAATATGCGTCCCACCCACGGGAGGGGGAAGGGTAACGGCAACGATAAACTCGCCTGGCTGTAAGACATTTTCGAGATGCGGCGTGTCGCCCGGGGCGCGATAAAAATCAGCGACGGGAATACGGCGCTCGTTGCCGTCCGGGTTCACCGTCTCGACAACCGCGTCAAGCAGGCGCATCGCCACGGCCATATCGCTGGGGTGGGTGGCGATGCAGGCGTCGCTGACGCCAACCACGGCATGCTGACGGCTGAATCCGCCAAGCGCGGCGCATCCACTGCCCGGCGAGCGTTTATTGCAGGGCTGGTGGGTATCATAAAAATAGGGGCATCGCGTGCGCTGCAGCAGGTTTCCCGCCGTCGTGGCCTGATTACGCAACTGACCCGACGCGCCAGCCAGCAGGGCGCGGGAAAGCACCGCGTAGTCACGGCGAATACGCTCGTCGGCCGCCAGGTCGGTATTGCGCACCAGCGCGCCAATCCGTAGGCCGCCGTCGGCGCTGGCCTCAATCTGATCCAGATCCAGACCGTTCACATCGATCAGGTGGGTGGGCGTTTCAATTTCCAGCTTCATCAGATCGAGCAGATTCGTGCCGCCCGCAATGAATTTCGCATTGCCATGACGGCGGGCGCTGGAGGCCGCGTCTGCGGGCGTTGCCGCTTTCTCGTAGGTAAAGGCTTTCATGGTTTCAGTTCCCCGGCGGCATCTTCTATGGCGGCAAGGATATTGCTGTATGCCCCGCAGCGGCAGATATTGCCGCTCATCCGTTCACGAATTTCGTTCGCGGTCATTTCCGGCGGCGAGACCAGATCCAGCGTAACGTGGCTGGGGATCCCCTCTTCGATCTCCTGCAACATCGCGACGGAAGAGCAAATCTGACCCGGCGTACAGTAGCCGCACTGGTAGCCGTCATGTTGCACAAAAGCGGCCTGCACAGGATGCAGCGCGTCGGGCGTGCCCAACCCTTCAATGGTGGTGATTGCGGCGTCCTGGTGCATCACCGCCAGAGTCAGACAGGCGTTGATGCGACGACCGTTCAGCAGTACGGTACAGGCGCCGCACTGTCCATGATCGCAGCCTTTTTTGCTGCCGGTCAGATGCAGATGCTCACGCAGCGCATCCAGCAGGGTGGTGCGGGTATCCACGTGCAACTGCTGCGGCTTGCCGTTGACATTCAGGGTGATGGGGACGATTTCAGGTGGCGGCGTTACGGGCAGATGATTCTCACCCTGGTTATTGCCTAGGTTGCTCATGCCAGGCCTCCGGTCGGTAAAAAAGGAAAATGAAAAACGTGTTTGAATCGCTAAGGACGTTTTTTAAACATTAAGCATAGTCGGCACTGGCGCTGGGATTAGTCTTAAAACAGAGAGGGGAGCCACGCAGCGAGAAGCGATAAAGGGAAGTCAATCACATTTCCGTTTTTGCCAACAGAAAATCTATAAAACTAGACGATTGTCGAGTTTTTGCCTTAAAGTCCCCCCTTCGGCACTAGACAAAACTGCCGCATGGTTATCAAATGGTTAAATAATATTTCGCTGAATGTAATGATCGGCCTGACTATTCTCAGGACCGGCGGCAATTCAGTGTCTACAAGCAAAACGACACACCCTTTCGGGAGAAATTATGCATTCCTCTGTTAATAAAAACGAAAGCCGAACGTTCTTCGGCCATCCTTATCCGTTGGGCGCCTTGTTCTTCACCGAAATGTGGGAACGTTTTTCCTTTTACGGCATTCGTCCATTATTAATTCTGTTTATGGCGGCGACGGTTTACGAAGGCGGCATGGGACTGGCGCGCGAAAATGCCTCCGCTATCGTTGGGATTTTTGCCGGGACGATGTATCTGGCCGCGTTACCGGGCGGCTGGCTGGCGGACAACTGGCTCGGCCAGCAGCGGGCGGTATGGTATGGCTCGATTCTGATCGCGCTGGGTCATCTGTCTATCGCGCTCTCCGCCTGGATGGGCGATAACCTGTTCTTTATCGGCCTGATGTTTATCGTGTTGGGCTCTGGCCTGTTCAAAACCTGTATCTCAGTGATGGTCGGAACCCTGTACAAAAAAGGTGATGCGCGGCGTGACGGTGGCTTTTCGCTGTTCTACATGGGCATCAACATGGGGTCGTTTATCGCCCCGCTGATCTCCGGCTGGCTGATTAAAACCCACGGCTGGCACTGGGGCTTTGGTATCGGCGGGATCGGGATGCTGGTGGCGCTGATCATCTTCCGCGTGTTTGCCGTTCCGGCCATGAAACGCTATGACAGGGAAGTTGGCCTGGACTCCACCTGGAACAGTCCGGTGGCGAAGAAAAACGGCGTGGGCGCGTGGCTGATCGCACTGGCGGTGGGCGTCGCCATTATTGTGACGCTGATCGCGCAAGGGGTGATCGTTATCAATCCGGTGGCGGTCGCCAGCATGCTGGTGTACGTCATTGCCGCCTCCGTGGCGCTGTACTTTATTTATCTGTTTGTCTTTGCCGGACTGACCCGCAAAGAACGCGCGAGACTGCTGGTCTGCTTTATTTTGCTGGTTTCCGCCGCTTTCTTCTGGTCGGCGTTTGAGCAAAAACCAACCTCGTTTAACCTGTTTGCTAACGACTATACCAACCGTATGGTGGGCGATTTTGAGATCCCGGCTGTCTGGTTCCAGTCGATCAACGCCCTGTTTATCATCCTGCTGGCGCCGGTATTCAGCTGGGCGTGGCCTGCTCTGGCGCGTAAAAATGTGCGTCCGGGCAGTATCACCAAGTTTGTGATTGGTATTCTCTGCGCGGCAGCGGGCTTTGGCCTGATGATGATGGCGGCGCAAAACGTGCTGAACAACGGTGGGGCGGGCGTGTCGCCGTTCTGGCTGGTGGGCAGCATACTGATGCTGACCCTGGGCGAGCTGTGCCTGAGTCCGATCGGTCTGGCGACCATGACGCTGCTGGCGCCGGAAAGAATGCGCGGACAGATGATGGGATTGTGGTTCTGCGCCAGCGCGCTGGGTAACCTGGCGGCGGGACTGATCGGCGGTCATGTAAAAGCCGACCAACTGGATATGTTGCCAGACCTCTTCGCCCGTTGTTCCATCGCCTTGTTGATTTGCGCCGCCGTATTAATAGTGTTGATTGTACCGGTACGCCGGATGCTGGAAAATGCCCAGCAGAAGACGGAGCAAAAACCGATAAGCCATGCCTGAATAACAATAAAACCTTTATTTTCAAACCGGTGCTAAAGGCGCCGGTTTATTTTTGCCATAAATAAAAAAAGCATCTTCCGCAGTTTATCGCCATATAACGAAAAGTCTTAAAGGGAGGAGGGGCAGAAGCGTTATTTCTTCTTTGAGATTTAAGAAATGATCTTTTCTTACTTTTCTGGTTTTTAATTCTTAATTTAAGATTATTTAAAGAATTTAGCTCTGCTAATATTCTTTATTTCAGATTTACTGTCTGAGGTGGAGTTAAGGTTATTTCATTTGAGATCCCCTCATTCAGCCGCGAAAATAGCCCTATCGAAACGGTTGCTGCTGGCAACCATCTTTTAAGTCACTATCCCTCACGTATTTATGTCGTACAGGCAAATGGGAATATTTGCCTGGAAAATATGGCTCGTCAGGTAACGGAGTACTTTTTAATTATGAAACCTGTGATGTCTTTTTATTTATTTAAACCCAGTAAAATCGCCTTATTATTAAGTTCAATTTTGTCTGCCGCTTCGCTTCCGGTTTACGCTGAAGGCGAACGCATCGTTATTGATAGCCGCACGCCTGTAGCTGATCGCACGTTAACTATTGCCGATGGCGCCGCCATGGAATATATCGGCGTATCGGCAAGTGACGCCAGCGTTACGGTTAACGGTAAAATTGATATGGTCAGTCCGGAAGGCAACACCGGCGCCAGCGTGTATGTCAGCGGTGGTATGCTGGATTTCGGTAAAGGCTCCACTATTGGCTATAAGACGCTCTCCAGCTCCGTCGCTGATGCGGTTCGGGTCTATGGCGGCACTTTTAAAGCCGAAGATCTCTCTATCACCCAGACCGGCGTTCCGACGATTGGCATTTCTGCCGACAACAGCGGGAATGTGGTTCTTACGGGCGACACCCGTATTGATATGACGATTACCGACCCGGTGACGGTATCGTCAAGCATTATGGCCTCCGCCATCACCTCATATCGGGATTCAACCATCGCGCTGGACAACCTGACCGTCAACTATGCTGACAGCAAGTCCCCCAGCGAAGTGGGCACCACGACCGTTGAAGCCCTGGAGTTACGCGGCCTGAGTACGAAGGTGACCGGTGATATTAACGTCGATTTGCAGTCCACTTCCGCGTCCTATCTGGAGGGGATGAACGTGGGCAGCAACGGCGATTTTGAAGGCGACACCAATATCCGTATTAACACGGACAGCGCGAGAAGTGGGGTGAAGGGGCTGGTGCTTGAAGATCACTATGTGACCACGGCCAGACCCGGCAGAGAAAATAAGATCAACTTTAACAACGTGAATATCGACGTTACTAATAACGAAGACGTCTATACGTTTGCTTTAAACACCGGGCTCTCTTTCCTCGGCGAAGTCTCTGATTTGACGATGAATAATCTCAATGTCAAGGTAGCGGCGCCCGGAGACACCAGCGTGATTGGCGCACTGTTTCACGGTAGTGAAGAGTCCAGCGTCAGAATAAACGACGTGGATATTTCTCTGACCGGCGGTGAAAGCACCAATATGTACGGCCTCCAGGGCGTGGACGCGAAGGACATTGTGCTCAACACGCTGAACGTACAGACGCAGGGCGGCGACCGGGTTGAACTGTTACGCAGCACCAACGCGCGCATTCTCGGCGACGTTACGCTGGGCAGCCAGCAGGGGCTGGCGAGCGCGAAAGGCGATCTGCTCGCCATTTACGGTTCTGTCGATATCAGCAACAACAATAAGTTTATGGCGTGGGGCGACATTCACTCCGAACGCGGACATGTCGTTAACATTAAAACCGGCGACAACTCGTATCTCTACGGCAGCACGAAAAAAGTCTCTGACGGGGTGATCGATCTGGCGTTTAACGGCAGCAGCAGCCGCTGGGATATGACCGACTCTTCCAGCGTCACTAACCTGACGCTGAATGACGCGACGCTGAACTTTGCCCCGGCTATGGCGAGTAGCCGTAATCTGACGCGCGAAACGGTGCCGTTTAAAACCCTGACGGTAGACGGCGATTACGCGGGCAATAACGGCACTATCATCATGCGCACGCAGTTGGGCGACGACAGTTCTCAGACTGACCGGATGATCGTTAACGGCAACACTTCCGGTGCCACCAATGTGACGGTGGTGAACGCAGGTGGCGCAGGTGGGCTGACCACCGATGGTATTGAGCTTATCAGCGTGGCCGGGAATTCTGACGGCGAGTTCAAACAAAGCGGACGTATCGTGGCGGGGGCGTATGACTACACTCTGGCGCGCGGAGAAGGCCAGAATGAGAAAAACTGGTATCTGACCAGCGGCCTGACGCCGGACCCGCAGCCGGAACCCGATCCGGATCCGGTAGATCCCGTAGACCCTGTCGATCCGGTAGATCCCACAGACCCTGTAGACCCTCTGGACCCTGTCGATCCGGTGGCACCACCAGCACAACCGGAACCGCAGAGGCCAGCACCGGCCCCGCGCGAAAACGCGGTGCGTCCGGAAGCCGGTTTGTACGGTATGAACCTGCAGGCGGCGAACACGATGTTTAACACCCGTCTGCACGACCGCCTGGGCGAAACCCATTACGTCGACGCGCTGACCGGCGAGAAAGCGGTGACCAGCCTGTGGCTGCGCAACGTCGGTGGTCACACCCGCCAGCAGGACGGCAGCGGCCAGCTGGATATGCAGGCCAACCGCTATGTGATGCAGCTTGGCGGCGACATCGCTCAGTGGTCTTCCGACAACACCGACCGTTTCCACCTTGGTCTGATGGCGGGCTACGCCAATCAGAAAGCGCGGGCGGAAAACCAGCGTAACGGCAACCGCGCCGACAGCCGCATCAGCGGTTACAGCGTCGGTCTGTACGGCACCTGGTTACAGGATAACGCCACCCACGAAGGCGCGTATGTCGATACCTGGGCGCAGTACAGCTGGTTTGACAACACCGTTTCCGGTCGCGGCGTCGAATCCGAAGAGTACGACTCAAAAGGCTTCACCGCGTCGGTGGAATCCGGCTACACCTGGAAACTGGCGGACATCAGCGAGCGTAACGCGCTGTACATCCAGCCGAAAGCGCAGGTCACCTGGATGGGCGTGAAGGCGGACGAACACCGCGAAGCCAACGGCACCCGCGTGGAAGGCCACGGTGACGGCAACGTGCAGACCCGCGTCGGCGTGCGTCTGTTCGGCAAGGGCCACAACAAGCTGGATGACGGTAAAGACCGCACCTTCCAGCCGTTTGTCGAAGCGAACTGGATCCACAACAGCAAGGAGTTCGGTGTGTCGATGAACGGTGACAACGTGGATCTGGACGGCACCCGCAATATCGGCGAGCTGAAGGCCGGTGTGGAAGGCCAGCTGACGAAGAACGTCTCCTTGTGGGGCAACGTCGGCCAACAGGTCGGCGACAAAGGCTACAGCGACACCTCGGCGATGATTGGTATTAAAGCGTCGTTCTGATAAGTCACCTCGGATAAGGCGCGTTGCGCCTTATCCGACATTTACCGGTGATACTTACACTGCGGAAATACCCACTCTAAAAAAGTGGGTATTGCTTAACGGGGCGATCTTAAGATTTTCCCGCTCTGAATTTAAAAGAATAAAACACTGCTAATAAATAAAATGCTTATATATTAAACAGGTATTGTTTTTATATTTAGATAATAAATTTAATTTTTTAGCTAAGGTCATTTCATTTGTCCTGTTGCTGTGCAGGTGGAAAATGGCGCACAGAAGCCACCGTGAGCACCAGCAAAGACCACTCCCGGAATAACCGGCGTTTATTCACTTTTGTTTAACCCAGAAATTGCACATCGGCCATGACGTTATTGCACGCAATACGTTTTAGTGCCGCGATGTCTGTTACGGATACCGATATGAAACAATTTAAATTAACCACAACAGCGCTCCTTATCAGCAGCCTGTTGATGACCAACTATGTTCATGCTGAACTTTATAATGAAAATGGCGTGATGACCGGAAGCGGGGAGCTTGCCGACGGTGGGACATATAGCATCGTCAGTACTTCGGGTGAACATAACACTATCTCCGTCGCCAATAACGGCAGCGTGACCATTAATAACCCGGGCGGAACGGCGCTGGTGAGTGGCCATGGGGAGTTAGAAACGGGCGATTTCATGCTGGCCAGCGGGACGGTGCTGCTGTACAACAGCGGCACCATTAACTTAGGTTCCGGTTCTACCGTGAATCAGATTGTGGGTGATTATATTCCCGGAACCCGACCCAACAGACCGGATCTGCCGCTTGACGCTGATTATGATTTTATGTCTGCGGTCACGATTATGACTGAAGAAAACATCAGCGCCCCCCTGAATGCGCAACAGGCGCAGATCGTTGCTGATGATTTAACGGTTAACATGAGCCATAAGCGTGATGATAAAGGGATCGCCGGGATTTATGGCGCGAAAAACAATGGTTCCATTCTCTTAAGCGGTAATACCACTGTGAATACCACGGTGACCGGGGCAAACAGCAATGCTTTCGGCGTGTATGCAAAATATGGCACCCGCATTGAAGCTGAGAACGTTATCCTCAACAGTAAGGGGACGGGGTATGCTGGCGGGATCATTTCCGAAGCGATGGAAGAGAGTGCCCGTTCGCTTATTCGCTATCAGAATGCGACCGTGACCTCGGTAGCCGATCAGTTTGCTGACGGGATTAGCGCTAACGGCGGCAAAGTTGAAGCGCTTGGCGATACAGTCCTTGACGTCACCGTCAACGCCGTTGGCGGCGTGGCGTCCGGTATCTGGCTGTCAGACGGTTTTCCGGGCGTCGATGTGGATGCCGCTGTCACTACCGTCGGCACCACCACGATGCGACTTAACGCAGGCGCGGATCAGACGGTGCTTGATGGCGTCGACTCAATGGGCTCGACGGTCTATACCGGCAACGATCTGAGTATCACTTTTGATGCGAAAGGGCATCAGCAGACAACGGGCACCGGGCTGTATGCCTCGATGGATCAGGCGTTAGCCGCAGGGAAAATCGCCGTTAACGGCAGTCTGGATATTGACGTTGTCGACGCCACCCGCAGCGGTAGCTGGAATTATCTCCATGCGGATAAGGGCGGCGAAATCACCCTGAATGGCGAGGTGCGGATGGGGGTGAATTACAACGACCCGGATGCTGTCGCGATCCTGGCTGAAAATGCCGACTCCCGCGTGACCATCAATCCGCAGAAAGTCTATATTGTCGGGACGCTGGAGGCAAAAGATGCTGCGACGATTGATATCACCGCGATTAACCAGTCCCGTTTTGATGGCGGCGCAGCAACCACTGACGATGCGGTGAGCAACCTGTCGCTGGCGGAGCAATCGGTCTGGAATATGACCAAAGACTCGCAGCTGACCAACCTGTCGCTGAACGATTCGACGCTGACCTTTATGCCGTCCAGCGCGACGACCCGTTCGCTGACCCGCGACGCGGCGACGTTTAAAACCCTGACGGTGAACGGCGACTATACCGGCGTCAACGGTAATCTCGTGATGAACACCCAACTGGGCGATGATACCTCTGCAACCGATAAGCTGGTTGTGCAGGGCAACACCTCCGGTAACACGAACGTGACGGTGCTGAACGCGGGCGGCGCAGGCGGCCTGACCACTGACGGTATTGAGCTTATCAGCGTGGCGGGAAATTCTGACGGTGTGTTTACCCAGAACGGGCGTATCGTGGCGGGGGCGTATGACTACACCCTGCAACGTGGGGAAGGGCAGAATGAGAAAAACTGGTATCTGACCAGCGCGCTGACGCCGGAACCACAGCCGGAACCGGTTGATCCGACTGAGCCAGTGGACCCGGTAGATCCGCTGACTCCGCAAGCGCCGACGCAACCTGAGCCGCAGACGCCGCGCGAGCACGCGGTGCGTCCGGAAGCGGGTCTGTACGGTATGAACCTGCAGGCGGCGAACACGATGTTTAACACCCGTCTGCACGACCGCCTGGGCGAAACCCACTACGTCGACGCCCTGACCGGCGAGAAAGCGGTGACCAGCCTGTGGCTGCGCAACGTCGGTGGTCACACCCGCCAGCAGGACGGCAGCGGCCAGCTGGATATGCAGGCCAACCGCTATGTGATGCAGCTTGGCGGCGACATCGCTCAGTGGTCTTCCGACAACACCGACCGTTTCCACCTTGGTCTGATGGCGGGCTATGCCAACCAGAAGGCTCGGGCGGAAAACCAGCGTAACGGCAACCGCGCCGACAGCCGCATCAGCGGTTACAGCGTCGGTCTGTACGGCACCTGGTTACAGGGTAACGCCACCCACGAAGGCGCGTATGTCGATACCTGGGCGCAGTACAGCTGGTTTGACAACACCATTTCCGGTCGCGGCGTCGAATCCGAAGAGTACGACTCAAAAGGCTTCACCGCGTCGGTGGAATCCGGCTACACCTGGAAACTGGCGGACATCAGCGAGCGTAACGCGCTGTACATCCAGCCGAAAGCGCAGGTCACCTGGATGGGCGTGAAGGCGGACGAACACCGCGAAGCCAACGGCACCCGCGTGGAAGGCCACGGTGACGGCAACGTGCAGACCCGCGTCGGCGTGCGTCTGTTCGGCAAGGGCCACAACAAACTGGATGACGGTAAAGACCGCACCTTCCAGCCGTTTGTCGAAGCGAACTGGATCCACAATAGCAAGGAGTTCGGCGTGTCGATGAACGGTGACAACGTGGATCTGGACGGCACCCGCAATATCGGCGAGCTGAAGGCCGGTGTGGAAGGCCAGCTGACGAAGAACGTCTCCCTGTGGGGCAACGTCGGCCAGCAGATTGGCGATAAAGGCTACAGCGACACCTCGGCGATGATTGGCATTAAAGCGTCGTTTTAACGGAACGGCCCGGTGGCGCTGCGCGACCGGGCCTGTAAACAATCATGTAAGCCGGATGAGGCGCAGTTCACCGCCGCCATCCGGCTTTTATCCGAAAATCTCAAATTCCCACTGACACTATTTCCTTTCCCTCGCTTCGCTATTTTCTTGCCTTGAATATCGGGGCTTAGCGTCTATTCTTAATGGTCAGACAGGCTTGTTAACAGGCAATAAATGATGGTGCGAGGAAAATATCCAGAGCGTTGCCGAAGTCTATTTAAACGGTAACGATTGGTGATATTTGCATCGCGCGAAAATAACCGAAGGAGGCACTATGCTTTATCACCTTAACCGTTTCGCTGTCGAAAAAGATGATCCTTCCGAAGCCCCGGAATCCGGCGATAAGCCAGACAGCACCCCAAAGAAAAAATCCTGACCGGGTGAATCTCTCCCCCCTGTTTTAACGTGGGGGAGTATTTTTACGCTTCGCTTAACGTTTAATTATTGGATGTCGTTGTCTCTATGCGCAGGTATCGTCATATAAACGGGAGAAAATATGGATATTGATGCGTTTTTGCTGGCAAGAATCCAGTTTGCCTTTACCGTTTCGTTTCATATTATTTTCCCGGCTATCACTATTGGCTTAGCCAGCTATCTGGCTGTACTGGAAGGACTTTGGTTAAAAACAAATAATCCGGTCTGGCGTTCGTTATATCAGTTCTGGGTTAAAGTCTTTGCAGTGAATTTCGGCATGGGGGTGGTTTCCGGTCTGGTGATGGCTTACCAGTTCGGTACCAACTGGAGTGGTTTTTCGCAGTTTGCCGGCAGTATTACCGGCCCATTGCTGACCTACGAAGTGCTGACGGCTTTCTTCCTGGAAGCCGGTTTTCTGGGGGTGATGCTCTTCGGCTGGAACAAAGTCGGGCCGGGCCTGCACTTTTTCTCCACCTGCATGGTGGCGTTGGGCACGTTGATGTCCACCTTCTGGATCCTCGCGTCCAACAGCTGGATGCACACGCCGCAGGGTTTCGAGGTCATTAACGGTCAGGTGGTGCCGGTGGACTGGTTCGCCGTTATCTTTAACCCGTCATTCCCTTACCGCCTGCTGCACATGTCGGTGGCGGCGTTTCTGAGTAGCGCAATGTTTGTCGGCGCTTCGGCGGCCTGGCATCTGCTGAAGGGCAACGATACACCCGCAATCCGCAAAATGTTTTCCATGGCGCTGTGGATGGCGATGCTGGTGGCGCCGGTGCAGGCGCTGATTGGCGATATGCATGGTCTGAATACCCTTGAGCATCAGCCGGTGAAAATCGCCGCCATTGAAGGACACTGGGAAAACACGCCGGGCGAACCCACGCCGCTGACGCTGGTGGGCTGGCCGGATATGGACGCGGAAGAAACCCGCTATGCGCTGGAGATCCCCGCGTTAGGCAGCCTGATTCTGACCCACAGTCTCGACAAGCAGGTACCCGCCCTGAAGGATTATCCAAAAGATGAGCGCCCCAACTCAACCATCGTGTTCTGGTCGTTTCGTCTGATGGTGGGGATGGGGGTGCTGATGATTTTGCTGGGACTCGCCAGCCTGTGGTTGCGCTACAAAAACCGGTTATATCACTCCCGCCCTTTTATGCATTTCGCGCTGTGGATGGGACCATCAGGGCTGATCGCGATCCTCGCGGGCTGGGTGACCACCGAAGTTGGGCGACAGCCGTGGGTGGTTTACGGCCTGTTGCGTACCCGTGACGCGGTATCGGCGCACAGCACGCTACAGATGAGCATCAGCCTGTTGGCGTTCTTTGTGGTTTACTCGCTGGTGTTTGGCGTCGGCTATCTCTATATGATCCGCCTGATCCAAAAGGGACCGCAACCGCTGGAGGAACCGACCTCTGAAACCGATGGCCGCCCGGCACGTCCCATCTCCGCGGTGGGTGAACCGCTCGATCAGGAGAAACGCTGATGACGCTCGATCTGTCTGTAATCTGGTTTGCCATCATCGTCTTCGCCACCCTGATGTATATCGTCATGGACGGCTTCGACCTCGGGATTGGCATTCTGTTTCCGTTTATTCGCGATAAGCATGACCGCGACGTGATGGTAAACTCGGTCGCGCCGGTCTGGGACGGTAACGAAACCTGGCTGGTGATGGGCGGCGCGGGACTGTTCGGCGCGTTCCCGCTGGCCTACGCGGTGATTGCCGACGCGCTCACTATTCCGCTGCTGCTGATGCTGCTCGGGCTGATTTTCCGTGGCGTGGCCTTTGAGTTCCGCTTCAAGGCCACGGAATCACACCGCGCCTTCTGGGATAAATCGTTTATTGTCGGATCGATACTGGCGACCTTCTGCCAGGGGATCGTGGTCGGCGCGGTAGTCAGCGGTTTTCAGGTCAGTGGACGCGCCTTCAGCGGCTCGCAACTGGACTGGTTGACGCCGTTTAACCTGTTCTGCGGCCTCGGCCTGGTCATCACCTATGCATTACTGGGCGCGACCTGGCTTATCATGAAAAGCGAAGATCCGCTGCAAAGCCGGATGCGGCAGTTGGCCCGTCCGCTGTTGATCGTCCTGTTGCTGGTGATGGCGGTGGTCAGCCTGTGGACGCCGCTGACGCAGAGCGCGATTGCCGAACGCTGGTTTTCGCTGCCGAATCTGTACTATTTCCTGCCAGTTCCGCTGCTGGTCATCGTCTTCAGCCTGTGGCTGTGGCGCAGTCTGTATCGACCGGACTTTCATGCCCGCGCGTTTCTGCTGACCCTGGGGCTGATTTTCCTCGGTTTCAGCGGGCTCGGGATCAGCATCTGGCCGTATATTATTCCACCGGGGATCACCCTGCATGAAGCTGCCGCGCCGCCGCAAAGCCAGGGCTTTATGCTGGTAGGTGCGCTGATCATCATCCCGGTGATCCTGGCGTACACCTTCTGGAGCTACTACGTATTCCGCGGAAAAATCCGTCACGGAGAGGGATATCACTGATGGCGAAAATCAAAAAATGGTCCCACCGCGTGGTATGGCTGATCGCCATCTGGTGCGCCAGCGTTCTGCTGCTGGCGGCGGTCGGCGCGCTGTTCAGAGTGCTGATGACCTCTGCGGGCTTTCGTTCCTGAGCACAAAAGATTAGCGATGGGTTATGCCTTCGTAAATCAAGCGCAGGGCAAACAAACCGATAATTGCGCCAATAATTTTGCTGGCGACGCGCTGGATCCGCCCATACGCGCGACGGACCGCAGGTAACGAAAAGGCCTGGCTGAGGAAGACGCGCCAGATAATGGAAGAAAGCACGATGCCCGCCCAGGCCATCATCCGCGCCCATGTCGGCGTATCCGCGCTGAGCGTGACGGAGAAAATACTGATAAAAAACAACACTGTCTGCGGATTTGATAAATCGGTCAGCAAACCGCGACGGAAAAAGACCGTCCACGGCGCCGCCACCGGCTGCGCGAGCGGGCTCATTTGCGGTGTGTCCTGGCGGCGCAGGCTGTTCCATGCAAACCACAGCAGATAGGCGCCGCCGCCAATTTTTATCAGCGAAAACAGCGCCTCGCATTGCGTGATTAATGTTGCCATGCCAAACAGTCCCAGCCCCGAATAAAGCGCATCGCCAGCGGCGACGCCAAGTCCGGTAAGCACTCCGGCGCGCCGTCCGGAAGCGAGGCTGGTCTGCACCACGACAAAGAGATTCGCGCCGGGATTAAAAAAGGTCAGGACAAACAGGCTGACGGTAAGAAATACGGCATGTAAAGGGTCCATACACCACGCTTCTGTCAAATGAACGATCTGATGTCATCCTATTTTTCACCGATGGATGGCGATGCGAGGGGGATCACAAAGAGAGAAGGGAAGAGAAAAACCACCCGCGTTGCCGCGGGTGGCGCGTCTGTCAGAATGTATATTTCAACCCCAACATGCCTTGCGTATCGCTGTAACCCTTGTCGCCTACCTGCTGAGCGACATTACCCCACAGTTGCAGGCGAGCGTTGAGTTGCCCTTCCACACCCACTTTCAGTTCGCCGATATTGCGCGTGCCTTTCACTTCACTGCGAATATCGTCCATCTTCACGCCATAGTTCTGGCTGTTGTAGATCCAGTTCGCTTCGACAAACGGCTGGAAGGTGCGCGTTTTACCGTCATCGATGGCATTATGGCCCTGCATAAAAGCTTTAATGCCCAGGCGCGTTTGCAGGTTGCCATCCGTTTCATCGACCACCCGGGTCCCGTTTTTCTCGGTGTGATTGTCCGCCTGCACATCCATCCAGGTAAGCTGGGCTTTTGGCTGCAACCAGTAACGGGTACGCCCATCGCGACTGGCGCCAAGGCTGAAGGTATAGCCTGTTTCCAGCGAAGCGGTGATCCCGTCGGAATCATATTTCTCTGACGCCAGTCCCTGTCCGGATACGGTATTTTCAAACCAGTTATAGAGCACCCATGCGTCCAGATAGGCGCCAGTTTTGTCGGCGTCATTGGCGTACCATGTGCCATAAACGCCGGCGCTATATCCGCTGATCTCGCCGCGTGACGTGTAGCCCGTGAGACTGGCGTGACTGCGGCTCTTACTGTTCGCGTAACCGCCCATCAGGCCCAGGTGCCAGCGATCCTGGCCGTCACTGCTCCATTGGGCAATGTCGCCGCCAAGCTGGATCACGTAGCGGTTACTTTGGGTGCTGATCTGGCCGGAGCTGTCTTTAAAGCGCTGATGACCGCCAACGTGTCGCATCCACAGGCTGGTCACTTTCTTTTCACCGGTTAACAGATCGGTGTATTGCGTCTCGCCCAAACGATCGTGCAGGCGAGTGTTAAACAGCGTATTGGCGGCAAGTGCGTTCGCCAGATAGCTACCCGTTTCCGGGCGATACTGATGCGTGCCTTCCGGCGCAGGTGGCACCGGAACATCGGGTTCTTCCGGCTGTTCAGGTTCTTCAGGGTCCACCGGTGGGACGGGAGGTTGTGGCGTCACGGAGGCCAGGCTGGTCAAATACCAGTTCTGGTTATCCCGTTTCGTCAGATCATAATCATACGCGCCCGCGACAATACGGCCTTCTTTCACAAAGCTGCCGGCCGACGCGCCTTCAACATTGACGACCTGGATGCCTTCAACTGTTTGCGCGCCGCTGCCGCCTGCGTTAACGATGCTCACGCGCGTCGTGCCTGAGGTATCGCCTTTTACCACCAGTTTGTCGGTCGCGGAAAGATCATCACCCAATGCGGTACGGAGGGACAGTAGCCCGTTGTTGCTGGCGTAATCGCCATTAATGGTCAACGTGGTGGGCGTAAACGTACCGTCAGACGGTGTGTCAGCCGACAGCGTCGCGTTTCCGTCAAGCACCAGCGAGTTGACCGTTTGAGAGTAACCATTCAGATCGAGACTGGCGCCGCTGTCGACAAGGTAGTCCGAGTTCGCGCTCAGCGTGTTAACCGCTCCGGCACGCAGTGTCCCACTGGCGACGTGGGTATTGCCCCGGTAATTGCTCGCACCGGTCAGGGTGGACGTTCCCGAACCGAGATGATTCACCTCGCCGGTGCCGGTAATGTTGGCGCCAAGCACGAAATCATCGCTGTTATGGTTCAGGTTGAGCACCGCCGTGCTGACGCCGTCGGTATTCCCAAGATGAATTCGTGGAACGTTAATTGAGCCTGCCGCCTGTTCGGTTTCTCCCTGCGCGCCGCCAATGTTCAGGATACCGGTGCTGCCTTCGCCCACCGCCAACCAGATAAGCGTGCCGGAGTTGATCGTCGCGCCATTGCTGACGGTCAGACTGCCGGTGGCGTCATTAGGCGTAGTGGTAAACCCGCCAAGATAGATGCCCTGGGCGACATTCAGCTGTGAATTTGCGCCGTCGACCCGCGTTTCGCCAGCGCCTTCGCGGTTTGAGTTCAGGGTATTGCCCACATAGCCAATGTTCATGTGTTCACTGAGGGTAAGCGAGCCGCCGTTGGTGATAGTCAGTTTGCCTTTTCCCTGATCGCCCACCACCGCCCAGTTGGACGATACAGACGAACCGGCTCCGTCGATGTTCACTTCTCCAGAGGCCTGTGCGGCGTATTCGCCGATCCGCAGTTCGTTAATCCCGCTGACGCGGCTGCCGCTGTTAACCACAAGCGTACCGGAACCGTCGTGGGTTCCCAGCACCAGATTTAGCCCTTTCAGTGTCCACGCGGCGCCGCTCTGGAGTGTGACGCTGCCCGTTGCATTGTTGCCAATCATCCCGGCGTCGGTGGTAATCGCCCGATTGTCAATGATCAGCGAGCCGTCGCTATTTTCACCCACCCGCAGGGAGCCAAAGCGATCCCAGGCCGGGTCTGTATTTTCAGATGCCGAGAGTAAGACATTATTATCGTTATTAATCGTAATAATGGCATTAGCGTCGGAAGGGGGGGGAAAGGTCAGCGCATTGATAGTATTTGCCGCTGCGGTTGAGGCCAGCGCCGCTGAAATTGCGAGGGATAACAAAGAAGAACGAAAATATAACGTGTGTTTTTTCATGATCACTCGTCCGTAAGTTTTAAAATAAAAGAAGTGATAAGCAACAATGCCTGTCTGTAATAACGGGCATTAATAGATTGCTTATATGTTTGCGTTCCTGCCTTTTAACTATTCGCTGTCAGTCAAAAAGTTTCAATCGTTTATTTATTACTCTTGCTTGACATTGATAGATTTAAACAATTAATTGCGTCATACAGACAGTACCGGGAACCGCAATCTCACCGTCTTTCGTTATGATGCTTAATGTTTCCTTTCATGCCGGGGATGTGTTTACTATGCTGGAAAACAAGGTAAAACAAAGGGATGGTACAGGGTTGCGGTAAGTGAAATTACTCAAAGGTAGTTGGATAACATTAAAATATTCATCATTTGACCCTTGTGTAATCACGTAGTGGCATCATTAATTTTACGCTTTGTAAGCGCGCTTTTTAAATATTGCTTGATAAATGTCAATTTTTAATCAGTGACATATTTGAGAAATTTGTTTGTGTTTTTAGGATTATTATCAATTAAATGTTTTTTGCTTGCCGAATAATCTGATGACGGATGTAAGAATATATTTTGGCATCCGTTGGTTATCTATAAAGACGTCAGTTCCGATAAAAGTGAACATTCTGAAACGGGGGATTACTGTTTTAACCGCCGCCAGAATGTCGTGCGGCTTATACCAAGAAACTGAGCCGCGGCGGATTTATCGCCATTGAAGCGGTCGAGCGCTTCTCTGGCCGTCAGTCGTGTGGATGGAGATACGGCTTCGTCACGTTCTGACAGTTCCGGCAGCAGCCGCTGTAATAAATCCGCATCCAGCGTCGGCATGGGGTCGACGCTTAAAAACAGCGCCAGACGCTCCATCATATTGCGCAGCTCGCGGATATTTCCCGGCCACGGGTAGGTCACCAGAACGGCTGCGCTTTGCGCCAGACCGCTGCGGACGGTATCGGTAAACGGGACGTTCAGGGCTGCCAGCGACTGTTTTAAAAACCCCTCAGCCAACGCAGCGATATCGCCAGGGCGATCGCGCAGCGCAGGCAGAGCGAGGCGCAGAATGCTCAGGCGGTAAAAGAGATCGCGGCGGAACTGACCGTGTTTCATTGCCTCTTCCAGATTGCAGTGGGTGGCGCTGATAACCCGCACATCGATGGGGAGAGGATGATGACCGCCCACCCGGGTCACCTCTTTTTCTTCCAGTACGCGCAGCAGACGGGTTTGCAGGGGCAATGGCATCTCGCCTATCTCGTCCAGAAACAGCGTTCCGCCGTGGGCGATTTCGAACAGTCCGGCGCGCCCCCCGCGTCGGGAGCCGGTAAAAGCGCCCTCCTCGTAGCCGAACAGTTCTGCTTCCAGCAACGATTCCGTAATCGCACCGCAGTTCACAGCGACAAACGGACGGGAGGCGATGTTGCTGCGAGACCCCGCGTGTACGCCGCTTTCGCGATGAATGGCCTGCGCGGCCAGCTCTTTGCCGGTGCCGGTTTCGCCCTGAATCAGCACCGCGGCGCGGGAGCGGGCGTAGAGCATGATGGTCTGACGCACCTGTTCCATTTGTCCGGACGCGCCACGGATATCCTCCAGGGCATAGCGGGTACGCAGCGCCCGATCGGACGCGTAAGAGGCCGTTACGCGGGCGGTCATTCGCGTCAGATCCAGCGCATCGCTGAATCCCTGGCGCACTGTGGCCGCAGAATAGATAAAAATCGCCGTCATACCGGCTTCCTCGGCGAGATCGGTAATGAGCCCCGCGCCGACCACCGCCTCAATGCCGTTAGCCTTGAGTTCGTTTATCTGCCCGCGCGCGTCCTCTTCGGTGACGTAGCTGCGCTGTTCCAGTTGCAGACCAAATGTTTTCTGAAAGGCGATAAGCGCCGGCAGCGTCTCCTGATACGTCACCACACCGATCGAGGCGGTCAGTTTTCCCGCTTTCGCCAGCGCGTGCAGTACGTCAAAACCGCTCGGTTTAATCAGGATCACTGGAACAGAGAGACGGCTTTTCAGGTACGCGCCGTTAGAACCTGCGGCGATGATGGCGTCGCAGCGTTCGGTCGCCAGCTTTTTGCGAATGTAGGTTACCGCTTTTTCAAAGCCAAGCTGAATAGGGGTGATGGTCGCCAGATGATCGAACTCGAGGCTGATGTCGCGAAACAGGTCGAACAGCCGCGTCACCGAGACGGTCCAGATGACCGGTTTGTCGTCATTGATCCGTGGAGGGAGAGGCGAAGCTGTCATAGCAAACCTAAACGTGAAGAGACCGAATAATGGGTTTAGTCGTGTTTCAATTATGTTGCAATGAAACAACGCGGAACATTTTATGAAACGTTAGCTGACACGCTTTTTTTCGCTATCTGCCAGCGGGGTTTATCTATCGTATTGTCATATCAGTGTTTTTTATTTTTCTTAATCGGGTGCGGCACCTGGCATAGCCTTTGCTTTGTGGAGAGTAACGATGTTCACAACTTGATAACAAAGGATAAAATATGTCACGACACTCGCCGGGTCAGGCATTTCGCGCGGCCCTTACGCAAGAAAACCCGCTTCAGATAGTCGGCGCCATTAACGCTAACCACGCTCTGCTGGCACAGCGCGCAGGCTACCAGGCGATTTACCTTTCCGGCGGCGGCGTGGCGGCAGGATCGCTGGGGTTGCCGGATCTCGGGATCTCAACGCTTGATGACGTGCTGACCGACATTCGTCGCATCACCGACGTCTGCCCGCTGCCGCTGCTGGTGGATGCCGACATCGGTTTTGGCGCGTCGGCTTTTAACGTGGCCCGCACCGTAAGGTCAATGATCAAAGCCGGCGCGGCGGCGTTACACATTGAAGATCAGATCGGCGCTAAGCGCTGTGGTCACCGACCGAACAAAGCGATCGTCTCGAAAGAGGAGATGGTGGATCGCATTCGCGCGGCGGTGGATGCCCGAACCGATCCCGACTTTGTGATCATGGCGCGCACCGACGCCCTGGCGGTAGAGGGCCTGGACGCGGCGATAGATCGCGCGCAGGCCTACGTTGACGCGGGAGCCGACATGCTGTTTCCGGAGGCGATCACCGAGCTTGCCATGTACCGACAGTTTGCCGACGCGGTCAATGTGCCGATCCTCGCCAACATCACCGAATTCGGCGCGACGCCGTTGTTTACCACCGATGAACTGCGCAGCGCCCACGTGGCGATGGCGCTGTACCCGCTGTCGGCGTTTCGCGCGATGAACCGCGCGGCGGAACAGGTCTATAACGTGCTGCGTCAGGAAGGGACGCAAAAAAGCGTCATCGACATGATGCAAACCCGCAACGAGCTGTACGAGAGCATCAATTACTACCAGTACGAGGAGGCGCTGGACGCGCTGAACCGGAAGTAACGCTTCGCCCAGGCCTCACTATCCTGCACATTACAATAATGACGAGGACAACATGACAGACTCGACGATCCTGCAAAACAACACACATGTCATTAAGCCGAAAAAATCCGTTGCGCTGTCCGGCGTACCGGCAGGCAATACCGCGCTGTGCACCGTCGGCAAAAGCGGCAACGATCTTCATTATCGCGGTTACGACATACTGGACCTCGCCCGGCACTGCGAATTCGAAGAGGTCGCCCATCTGCTGATCCACGGCAAATTACCGACCCGCGACGAGCTTCACGCGTATAAAATCAAACTGAAAGCGCTGCGGGGATTACCGGCCAACGTGCGCACCGTACTGGAAGCGCTGCCCGCCGCGTCGCATCCGATGGATGTCATGCGCACCGGCGTCTCGGCGTTGGGCTGTACCCTGCCAGAAAAAGAGGGCCACACCGTCTCCGGGGCGCGGGATATCGCCGACAAGCTGTTAGCGTCGCTCAGCTCTGTTCTTCTCTACTGGTACCACTACAGCCACAACGGTGAGCGCATCCAGCCAGAAACCGACGACGACTCCATCGGCGGCCACTTTTTGCATCTGCTACACGGCGAGAAACCGTCAAAAAGCTGGGAAAAAGCGATGCACATTTCGCTGGTGCTTTACGCCGAGCACGAATTCAACGCCTCCACCTTCACCAGCCGGGTCATTGCGGGCACCGGGTCGGACGTCTATTCGGCCATTATCGGCGCGATAGGCGCACTGCGCGGGCCGAAGCACGGCGGAGCAAACGAAGTGTCGCTCGAGATCCAGCAGCGCTACGAAACGCCGGACGAAGCGGAAGCCGATATCCGCAAACGCGTGGAAAACAAAGAGGTGGTGATTGGCTTTGGGCACCCGGTTTATACCCTGGCCGATCCGCGTCATCAGGTCATTAAGCAGGTGGCGAAGCAGCTTTCTGAAGAAGGCGGCTCGCTGAAGATGTACAACATCGCCGATCGTCTGGAAACGGTGATGTGGGAAACCAAAAAGATGTTCCCCAACCTCGACTGGTTCTCGGCGGTGTCTTACAACATGATGGGCGTTCCCACCGAAATGTTCACTCCGCTGTTCGTTATCGCCCGCGTCACCGGCTGGGCGGCGCACATCATCGAACAGCGTCAGGACAACAAAATTATCCGACCTTCCGCCAACTATACCGGACCGGAAGATCGTCCGTTCGTCTCGTTAGACCAACGTTGCTGATTCACTCCCTCTGACCCTAACATGCAGGAACGCTTTTATGTCCGTACAAGAACTAAACGTCCGCCCGGAATTTGACCGCGAAATCGTTGATATCGTCGATTACGTGATGAATTATGACATCACCTCAACAGTGGCGTATGACACCGCGCATTACTGCCTGCTGGATACGCTCGGCTGTGGTCTCGAAGCGCTGGACTATCCGGCGTGCAAAAAACTTATGGGGCCGATTGTCCCCGGTACTCTCGTGCCAAACGGCGTGCGCGTGCCGGGCACGCAGTTTCAGCTCGATCCGGTTCAGGCGGCGTTTAACATCGGCGCGATGATCCGCTGGCTCGACTTTAACGATACCTGGCTTGCCGCCGAATGGGGGCACCCTTCTGATAACCTCGGCGGCATCCTGGCGACGGCGGACTGGCTGTCACGTAACGCGGTGGCGGCAGGCAAAGCGCCGCTGACCATGAAGGAGGTGCTGAGCGGGATGATCAAAGCTCACGAGATTCAGGGCTGCATCGCGCTGGAGAACGCCTTTAACCGCGTCGGCCTGGATCACGTGCTGCTGGTGAAAGTGGCGTCCACCGCCGTGGTGGCGGAAATGCTGGGGCTGACCCGGGACGAAATCCTGAACGCGGTATCGCTGGCGTGGGTCGACGGCCAGTCGCTGCGAACTTATCGCCATGCGCCGAACACCGGCACGCGGAAGTCCTGGGCGGCAGGCGACGCCACTTCCCGCGCGGTACGCCTGGCGCTGATGGCAAAAACCGGCGAGATGGGGTATCCGTCAGCGCTGACGGCGAAAACCTGGGGGTTCTACGACGTCTCGTTCAAAGGCGAAACATTCCGCTTCCAGCGTCCCTATGGCTCTTACGTGATGGAAAATGTGCTGTTTAAAATCTCCTTCCCGGCGGAGTTCCATTCGCAGACCGCGGTAGAAGCGGCGATGACCCTGCATGCGCAGATGCAGGCGGTGGGTAAAACTGCGGCGGATATTGAGAAGGTGACCATTCGCACTCACGAAGCCTGCATTCGCATCATCGACAAGAAAGGCCCGCTGAATAACCCGGCGGATCGCGACCACTGCATTCAGTACATGGTTGCCATCCCACTGCTGTTCGGACGTTTAACGGCGGCGGATTATGAAGATGGCGTGGCGCAGGATAAACGCATCGACGCTCTGCGTGAGAAGATAAGCTGTTTTGAAGACCCGCAGTTTACCGCCGACTATCACGATCCGGAAAAACGCGCCATCGCCAATGCCATCACCGTGGCGTTCACCGACGGTACGGCGTTTGATGAAGTGGTGGTGGATTACCCTATCGGCCACGCCCGCCGTCGCGCCGACGGCATTCCAAAGCTTATCGAAAAATTCAAAATCAACCTGGCGCGTCAGTTCCCGGCCCGTCAGCAGCAGCGCATTCTGGAAGCCTCCCTGGACCGAACCCGTCTGGAGCAGATGCCGGTTAACGAGTACCTCGACTTGTTCGTTATCTGAAACAGATAGCAATAGGGCATAAGTTCAACAGGAGAGCCTCATGTCTTTTCGCGAATTTTATCAGCGTTCGATTACGCAACCGGAATTGTTCTGGGCAGAGCAGGCAAAGCGCATCGACTGGCAGACGCCGTTTACCCGGACGCTGGATCATAGCCGCCCGCCGTTTGCCCGCTGGTTCTGCGGCGGCACCACCAATCTGTGTTATAACGCCATCGATCGCTGGCTGGACAAACAGCCGGACGCGCTGGCGCTGATCGCCGTCTCTTCCGAAACCGAAGAGGAGCGCACCTACACCTTCAGCCAGTTGTATGACGAGGTGAACGTAGTGGCGTCGATGCTGCTGTCGCTGGGCGTCCGGCGCGGCGATCGGGTGCTGGTGTATATGCCGATGATTGCCGAGGCGCACGTGACGCTGCTGGCCTGCGCACGCATTGGGGCGATTCATTCGGTCGTATTCGGCGGTTTTGCCTCACACAGTGTGGCGGCGAGAATTGACGATGCCAGACCGGTGCTGATCGTCTCGGCGGATGCCGGGGCGCGCGGAGGAAAGATCCTGCCGTATAAAAAGCTGCTCGACGACGCCATCGCGCAGGCGCAGCATCAGCCGCAGCACGTGTTGTTGGTGGACCGAGGGCTGGCGAAAATGGCGCGGGTGGCCGGACGCGATCTTGATTATGCCGCCCTGCGTCAGCAACACGCAGGCGCGCGGGTGCCGGTAGCGTGGCTGGAATCTAACGAGACCTCCTGCATTCTTTACACCTCCGGCACCACGGGAAAACCCAAAGGCGTGCAGCGCGACGTCGGCGGCTACGCGGTGGCGCTGGCAACCTCAATGGACACCATTTTTGGCGGCAAAGCGGGTGGCGTCTTTTTTTGCGCGTCGGATATCGGCTGGGTTGTCGGTCACTCTTATATCGTTTACGCGCCGCTGCTGGCGGGGATGGCGACGATTGTCTATGAAGGGCTGCCAACGTACCCGGACTGCGGGGTGTGGTGGAAAATTGTCGAGAAGTACCGGGTGAACCGGATGTTTTCCGCGCCGACCGCCATTCGCGTACTGAAGAAATTTCCAACCGCCCAGATCCGCAATCACGATCTCTCCTCGCTGGAGGTGCTGTATCTGGCCGGAGAACCGCTGGATGAACCCACCGCCGCGTGGGTCACCCAGACGCTGGAGGTGCCGGTTATCGATAATTACTGGCAAACGGAGTCCGGCTGGCCGATTATGGCGCTTGCCCGCCAGCTTGACGACAGACCGTCGCGGCTCGGTAGCCCGGGCGTACCGATGTACGGTTATAACGTGCAGTTACTCAATGAAGTGACCGGCGAACCCTGCGGCGTGAACGAAAAGGGGATGGTGGTGATTGAGGGGCCGCTGCCGCCGGGCTGTATCCAGACTATCTGGGGAGACGATGAACGGTTTGTTAACACCTACTGGTCGCTGTTCAGCCGTCAGGTGTATGCCACCTTCGACTGGGGCATTCGCGACGCCGACGGCTATTACTTTATCCTCGGACGTACCGACGACGTGATAAATGTTGCCGGCCACCGTCTTGGCACCCGCGAGATAGAGGAGAGCATTTCCAGCTATCCTAACGTCGCCGAGGTGGCGGTCGTGGGGGTAAAAGACGCGCTGAAAGGGCAGGTGGCGGTGGCGTTTGTTATCCCGAAACAGAGCGACAGCCTGGAAGATCGTGATGTGGCGCAGGCGGAAGAAAAAGCGATTATGGCGCTGGTGGACAGCCAGATTGGCAATTTTGGCCGTCCCGCCCACGTCTGGTTTGTCTCGCAGTTGCCGAAAACGCGCTCCGGTAAGATGTTGCGCCGGACGATCCAGGCCATCTGCGAAGGTCGCGATCCCGGCGATCTCACCACCCTCGACGATCCCGCCGCGTTGCAGCAAATCCGCCAGATCATTGAGGAGTAGCGGTAGCGCCCGGTGGCGCAAGCTTACCGGGCCTACGGTCTGCATTGTTGTAGAGCGCCCGGCGTCATGCCTGGTGGCAAAGGGAACGCTCTACTTTGCGGTCTTTATAATAATATTCTTTATCTCTGTCGTTTATTTCACGGATAACCCGACAGGGAACGCCCGCGGCAACGACATTTGAAGGAATGTCTTTTGTGACCACGCTACCTGCGCCAATCACGGTGTTATTTCCTATCGTGATACCTGGATTGATAACCACGTTACTGCCGATCCAGACGTTATTGCCAATTGTGATCGGAAAGGAATACATCTCTCCCGCTTGCCTCAATTCATGATGAACAGGATGCCCGGTCACGGAGAGGGTGACATTTGGCGCAATAAGAACGTTATCGCCAATCGTGACGGTATAGTCGTCTACGATGGTAAAATTGAAATTAGCATAAAAGTTGTCACCGATATGGATGTTGGTACCGTAGGAAAAATAAATGGGCGGCTCTATCCATGCATTTTCTCCCGTTGAGCCAAACATGGATTTAATCAAGCTTTTCCTTTTTTCAACTTCTGACGGACGCGAATGGTTATACTCATACATCAATTCCTTTCCGCGCAATCTCTCTTCCGGCAAACCTTCGCACATATCTGTAAACAATTGGCCTGCTTTTATTCTTTCTCTCATTGGCATAGTCATGTGTGAAATTTCATCCTTGTGGTGGGGTTTATGCTTGTTTACAGACAGGTTTGACATGGCGGGTAAACGGCCCCGGACCACTTAAGGTAAATACCGAAATCAACGTAAAGCTCAGCGCGATCAGCCCGAGCACCAGATATGCTCCCTGAAAACCGATGCTTTCATACATATTGCCGGCGAAAACCGACATGAAAATCATCGCCAGTTGCTTAAAGAAGCAGAAGCACACCAGGTAAATCGTGGCAGAGAAGCGTACCTCAAACTGACTGGTGATGTATTTAAAACAACCGACAATCAGGAACGGTATCTCAAACATATGCAAGGTTTTCAGGATCACCACTTCCAGCGCCGAAGAGGCAAACGACGAGCCGATGATCCGCACTGACATAATCGCGCCCGCCAGCAGCAGGGCGTTTTTACCGCCAATGCGGTTCACGATCAGCGGCGCAAAGAACATAATACTGGCGTTCAGCAGTTCACCCATGGTGGTAACGTAGCCAAACACGCGGGTACCCTGTTCGCCAGTGGCAAAGAATGAGGTAAAGAAGTTAGCGAATTGCTGGTCAAACACATCGTAGGTACAGGACACGCCGACAACATACAGCGACAGAAACCACAGCTTCGGCTGTTTAAATAATTCCAGCGCCAGTTTCAGGCTAAATGCCGAGTGATTCGCGCCAACCGCATCGGCCACTTTTGCCGATGAGGGCGCTTCCGTTTTCGAGAAGAACAGCAGCAATGCCAGGATCACCGCGCAGCCGGAGCCCAGCCAGAAGACAAACTGGTTATTAATGGTAAACATAATGCCGGCAATCGACGCGCACAGCGCCCAGCCGACGCAACCGAACATCCGCGCGCGGCCAAATTCAAAATGACTGCGGCGACTGGCTTTTTCTATGTAGGCCTCAATGGCGGGCGCGCCGGCGTTATAAATAAACCCCAGATAGATCCCGCCGACAATCGAACCGAGCAAAATATTGACCTGCAATAGCGGGCCGAAAACGTAAATAAAGAACGGCGCGAACATCACCAGCATACCGGTAATGACCCACAACAGATGCTTGCGCAGGCCGAGCTTGTCAGAGAGCAGGCCGAAAATGGGCTGGAACAAGAGTGAAAATAGCGAGATGCAGGCGAAGATAATACCGGTATCGCCTTTGCTGATATGGTTGATATCATGTAACCAGATCGGGAAAAAGGGGAAGTAAGCACCCATAATGAAAAAATAAAAGAAGAAGAAAAAGCCGAACATCCAGAAGTTAGTATTTTTCAAATAATGCATGTGAACGTCCTTATGCGAATATCGGGCAGGCGTTAACCTGCCCGTTTTTTGTTATTTCAGGCACCAGACGATCTGGTAGTGATAGCGACCTGCGCTGAGCTGGTATTCCGGCGACACCGACGGGCTCCAGGAGTCGTCGCCGCCCACGCCCATGTGGAAGCCGTCAAGGTTCAGCCATGTACCGGCCTCTTCCTTCAACAGATGGCGATGGCTGGTCTTCATCAGTTGTTGCTGGCTGTAGCGGCTGATATTGAACTGGAAGTCGCCGCGCCAGCAGTGGGCGCCATAGCGCAGTTCGCGGGTGTGGCAGCGCAGCCCGTTTTCGCTCGGAAAAACGTACGGCGTATACATGTCGTCGAGCGACAGGTCCCAGCGATCAAAGCAGGCGGCAGAGAGGCGGTCCGGGTAGTTTTCATGCGGACCTAATCCCAGCCAGTTCACGCGATCCGCCACCTGGGCCAGTTGGCAGGTCAGTCCGATGCGCGCCGGGTGTGGCGTGCCGCGGGCGACATCCACATCCACCGTGATCGTCAGTTCGCCATCTCCGTCAATGCGCCAGGTTTTACGGCTGATAAACAGCGTTTCCCCCTGGGTCTGCCAGGCGTGGGCGGTAGTGATGATCACCGCGTCGGTGAGCGTCTGTGCTTCGCACTGCAACAGCATCGCTTCTGCGCGGTAATGCCCGGCGGCTTTCCAGCGTTCAACCCAGGCGTTCGGGTCAATACGCGTGGCTTCGCTGACGCCGATATCGTTATCAAGCGGCGCGCGGGTAAACTGGTCGCGAAGCGGGGTCAGCAGCTGCGCGTCCTCGCCGATCCAGTACTGCGTCAATACACCCTGCTGGCGGCAGAACTGCCAGCGTTGATGATTCACCGTGACCAGATAATGCGTCTCTCCCGCCTCAAGCCGTGGCGCACAACCGACAGGCGAGGAGATCGCCACGCTCAGTTTTTCCGCCAGCGGCCACTGCTGCCAGGCGCTGATGTGTCCGGCTGGCGCCCACGCGGTGGCCTGCGGCTGCTCAACGCGCACCGTCAGCCATAGCTGGCCTGCTGCATTGGGGGCAGCAACGTCGGGAAGGGTAATGACCTGGCGTCCCTGCGGGGCGATGTCCAGCACGACGTTCCCCGCTGCAATGGGGTTACCGTCCAGGGCAAGGGACCAGTGCAGGATCTCATTGTCGCTATGGCGGAACAGATATTCGCTGGTCACCTCGATGTTACGTTCCGCGCCGGGCAGCAGGGTAAACTGGAAAAACTGCTGCGCGTGTTTGGCTTCGTACAGTGACGGATGCGGCGTACGGTCGGCAAACACCAGACCGTCCATGCAGAACTGGCGGTCATTCGGCGTGTCGCCAAAGTCGCCGCCGTAGGCTGACCATGGGTTACCTTCATCATCATATTTAATCAGCGACTGATCGACCCAGTCCCAGACAAAGCCTCCCTGCAGGCGCGGATACTGCCGAAACGCCTGCCAGTATTTGGCGAAACCGCCGAGGCTGTTGCCCATTGCGTGCGCGTATTCGCAGAGGATCAGCGGGCGCTGTTCGCCCGGCATTGACAGCCATTTTTTGATTGACCATTTCGGCACCGCCGGGAACGGCTGATCCTGATCGACGCGGGCATACATCGGACAGATAATATCCGTCGCCGCGCTGTCTGCGCCGCCGCCCTCATATTGCACCGGGCGCGACGGATCTTCCGATTTCAACCAGCGGTACAGCGCGTCGTGGTTGACGCCATGCCCGGACTCATTGCCCAGCGACCAGATAATAATGCTCGGGTGATTGCGGTCGCGTTGTACCATGCGCGTCACCCGCTGGCTCATGGCGGGAAGCCAGGTTGGGTCATCGGTCAGGCGGTTCATCGGTACCATGCCGTGGGTTTCGATGTTGGCCTCATCCACGACGTACAGCCCATAACGGTCGCACAGCGTGTACCACAGCGGATGGTTTGGGTAATGGGAGCAGCGCACGGCGTTAAAATTGTTCTGCTTCATCAGGATGATGTCCTGTACCATCGTCGCTTCGTCCATTACCTGACCGTGCTTCGGGTGATGTTCGTGGCGATTCGTACCGCGAATCAGCAGCGGCTTGCCGTTCAGTAACAGCAGGCCGTTATCAATGCTGATCTGGCGAAAGCCGACGTCACAGGCTTCGGCTTCAATCAGTTCGCCGTCAGCGGTATGCAACTGCGCAACCGCGCGGTACAGATGCGGCGTTTCGGCGCTCCACAGCGACGGGTTATCGACTTTCAGGCGCAGGGTGGCGCGGTCATGATACGCGCCGCGCTCGTCAACAATTTCGCCGCCAAAGGGGGCCGTCTGTTCACCGACCAGGACGTCGCCATCCCACAACTGCACGGTGACGCGCAGATCGTCGCGCAGTTCACCGTGCATTCTGATTTCGGCGGCCAGTTCGGCGCGGCTGAAATCATCATTAAAGCGGGTGGAAATCCGCAGATCGCTGATTTGCGTAGCGGGCTTGGTTAGCAGGCTGACGTCGCGGAAGATACCGCTCATGCGCCACATGTCCTGATCTTCCAGGTATGTGCCGTCGCTCCAGCGCAGCACCATCACCGCCAGACGGTTCTCGCCGCCGCGCAGAAAATCGCTGAGATCGAACTCCGAAGGCAGACGGCTGTCCTGGCCGTAGCCGACCCAGCGTCCATTGCACCAGAGATGAAAGGCCGAATTGACGCCGTCGAAAATGATCCGCGTCTGGCTGTCGTGGAGTGCTGCCTCGTCAATATCAAATGTGAGCGAGTAACATCCTGTAGCGTTCTCTGCGGGTACGTAAGGCGGATTGACCGGAATTGGGTAGGTGACGTTGGTATAAATCGGTGCGTCGTAGCCGTACATTTGCCAGTTTGACGGTACGGGGATAGTGTCGGCATTTTCCGGATCGTTTAGCCGCCAGCTTTCCGGCACCGCCTCCGGCGAGGCGAACCAGGCAAATTTCCAGTCGCCGTTGAGGCTGCGCAATTGGGGAGAACGGGTATTATCCCGGGCGTCTTCGGCGCTGCGCCAGCTGGAAAATGGCGGGTGGGCTTCCAGACGGTTAAGCTGGGTTACGCCGGGATTTTCCCAGTCGCGGCGCGCCAGTACGGCGGCGAGTGAATCCGTGGTCAATGTCATGGCTATGTCCTGTCGTGAATTGTTATCCGCTCACAATTTTAGACAACATACGGGCAGAGCCAGAAAACTGTAAAGTCTGTTGAGGCTAATGGGTGAACTGTCTCACACATTTTCGTGTGCAGGATTTAGCGCGTTAACAGGGCGACCTGACGCGCCAACTGCATGAGCGAGTCGGCCAACGCTTGTGGAGAGGCGGCCTGTGTCCCAGGTGGCTGCACGGTTTTGCGCTCCACCAACGTGACCGGCAGCAACTGATTGCCCCCGGTTGATGCCCCGCGAGAAAGCTGGATCAGGCGGTCGACGCTGGTTTGTCCAAGCAGCGCGAAATCCTGCCTGATGGTCGTAAGGGGGGGAATGTAGCAGGCGCTGTCTTCGGTATCGTCATAGCCGATTACGGAAATATCGGTCGCCACGCGCAGACCGAACTCGCTTATGGCGCGCATTGCGCCTAACGCCATCTGGTCGTTGGCGACCAGCATCGCGCCGGGGATCGTCCCCGCGTTAAGCATCCGTTGGGTCTGGAGATAACCGGACATCGCGCTCCAGTCGCCTTCCTGCTGCGCCACCGGCTGGAGTTGATAACGCGCGAGGTGCTTATGCCAGCCCGCCAGACGCAGGCGCGCGGAAACCGACGTTTGCGGTCCGGCCAGCAGGGCGATGCGCTGGTGGCCGTGCTGAACCAGGTGCTCCACGCCGAGGCGCGCGCCGTCGTCGTGGGAAAAAATAATGCTGTTGATGGGCGACTGGTCCGACACGTCAAGGAACAGTACCGGCACGTTGCCACAGGCGGCGGCAACGGCAATGGCGTCGTCTTCGTCGAGGGGATAGTTGATGATAAGCCCACTTACCCGCTGCGCAAGCAGGTTATGCACTGCCGCTTTACAGGCGTCGACGCCGCTGCGCTCTACCATGGAAATTACCACGCTGGCCCCGGACTGGTCGGCGCGGGATTTAATGGCGGCGACAATCTGCGACGGTGCGTGCAGCGCCAGATTGGCGGTGGCAACGCCAATCAGCTGCGTCTGTTTGCCGGCTAACTGTTGGGCGACACGGTTAGGAATGTAGTTCAGCTCCGCCATGGCGGCTTCCACTTTTTCGCGGGTTCTCGCCGAGACGTGACTGGCCTGATTCACCACCCGCGAGACGGTCTGATAAGAGACGCCAGCATAGTCTGCCACATCGTAAAGCGTTACCGGTTTCACATTCATCACCCTGATTTCCACGTTTTCCGCGCGCTATCATGCCATACCGCAAAAGGTTTTTCGCCATTCAGCCGGGCTGACGCCGAAGTGGGATTTAAAATGCTGACGCCAGGTCACAGCAGACTGAAAACCCACTTCACTGGCGATGCGCTCGATGGGCAATTGGCTGGATTCCAGCAGCGTCTGGCTGAGGCGCAGGCGTTCACGGATCAGCCATTCGGCGACGCTACACCCTGTCGCCTTCATAAAATGACGGGTGAGCGTGCGACGACTCATCATGACCCGACTGGCGAGCGAATCAAGGTCATGGGGGTCGCGGATTGTCTGGCGCAAATAGTCCAGCAGTCCGTTAATGCGCGCATCGCGCGTGGTTTTGGGCACCGGCTGGGCGATAAATTGCGCCTGGCCGCCTTCACGGTGTGGCGGAACAATCATCCGCCGGGCGATTTGGTTCGCCACTACGCTGCCAAAGCGCTGGCGAATCAAATACAGGCAGCAGTCGAGAGCCGCCGCCGTGCCCGCAGAGGTGATGATCCCGTCGTCATCAACATACAATGCATTGATATCAAGTGTCACCGCCGGAAAACGCGCCTGAAAATCCTGCTCAAATTCCCAGTGCGTGGCGGCGCGTTTGCCGTCCAGAAGGCCTGCATAGCCCAGAACAAATGCCCCCAGACAAAGGCCAACAATTTGCGCGCCGTTTTGCCGGGCCTGCACCAGCGTATCCAGTAGCGTCTGGGGAGGACGCTGGGCGGTGGCGCCCCAGTAGGGGATCATCACAATATCCGCGTCGATGAGCGCCTCATAACCGTAGGCGGCGTGCAACGAAAACCCGTCCTGCGAGTTGACCGTACCCGGCGTTTCGGCGCAGATCTTCACCGTAAAGCGCTTCTGCGTTGCCACCTTTTCCCCGAACAGAATGCAGGGCACAGAAAAGTGAAATGGGCTGAAATCGTCCACGGCGACAATGGCGACGGTAACGGGGCGCATAGTTCTCCTCGATGGCGGTTAAAACGTCAGGTTTTCCCCATCTTCCGGCACATGCACATATTCTGCAATCTGGTTGTCACGTGCGTAGTCTTTGAGCGCCGCGCGCGTTAACAGACAGTGATTGATGGCTTCCATATGCGTTGCCACGATCTGCGCGTCCGGTAGGGTGAAATGAGTTTTTAGCACATCTTCCGCGCCCATGATGATCGGGCCAAAACCGATGACGTGCGCGAAACCGGCGTTCAATACCACCACATCAGGCTGATAGCGGATCATGTTGGCTTCGACCTCGTCGCGCCAGACGGTATCGCCCACCAGATACAGCGTTTTTTCCTGCGGATGGGTCAAGATGAGCCCGCAGGCTTCGCCCAGCCGGGCCGCCATTTCGGGAACGGCATACAGACGATCGGAGCCGTGCTGGCCGCCAGTTTTACGCAGCGTGATCGCCCCGAGAATGGTCTCTTCCGTCAGCACCGTCAGCGCGGTAAAACCCTGTTCGCGCAGCGTCTGCGCATCCTGCTCGTTTTGCACATAAATCGGCTTATCCTTCGGCACGCATGCGGACGCGGCGTCGTCCCAATGGTCTTCATGCAGATGGGTGACGATCAGCACGTCGGCCTGTAACAGCGTGTCGATATCGCAGGGAAGCTCCACGGTGGGGTTGCGAATATCGGCGCGGGCGGTGCCGGGAAAGCCCGGCCACGCGCCTTTCGGCGCCAGCATCGGGTCAATGAGAAATGTTTTGCCGCCAAACGTAATCAACTGGGTGGCGTTGCGAATTTGCGTAATGTTCATCATCGGTACTCCACGTGAGGGTCAGTGGAGACAGCGTAATAGAGGGCGCGAGGAAAAAATGTGGGCAAATGGGCGAATAGCGATGAGATTGGGCCAGATGACCTACTGGATGAGCGCGCGCGCGTTCCGGTCAACAGGCGCAGGGTCGAGGTAAAAATGTGACCCGTTTCACCGTCCGGCCACCAGAATCGCCTGCGACTCTACGGCTTCCTCAATTTGTCGCGCCACCTGTTGTAACGCCGCAAGATGCCGCTCTGCCGCCTGCTCAATACTCATCGCGCTGGCCATATACACCAGGTTCAGACAGCCAATCACCCGCTGCTCGCTGCGCAGCGGTACGGCGATAGAGGCGATTTTCTCCTCTTCATCCCAGCCACGATGATTTTGCCCGTAGCCCGCCTGGCGGGTGCGGGCAAGAATGGCGTCCAGCCTGCGGGGTTCGCGGGCCAGTTGGTACTCTTCGCCCGGACGCGCCGCCAGCATCGCTATCAGCGCCTGACGCTCGTTTTCCGGGCAAAACGCCAGCCAGGTCAGGCCAGAAGCGGTTTTCAGCAGCGGTAGGCGCCGCCCGACCATCGCGCGGTGAAACGACAGCCGGCTAAAGCGGTGGGTGGTTTCCCGTACCACCATCGCGTCAACGTCCAGCGTCGACACGTCGGTCGGCCAGACCACTTCGCGCAGGAGATCGCCCAGCAGCGGCGCCGCCAGTGCAGAAATCCACTGTTCGTCACGAAATCCTTCGCTCAACTGGCGCACTTTAATGGTTAAGCGGAAGCTGTCGTCAGACCGGCTGCGCCGGACGTATCCCTCATCCTGTAATGTCTCCAGCAGCCTGCGCACCGTGGTGCGATGCAGGCCGCTCAGCTCCGCCAGCAGGCTGACGCTGGCCCCGCCATCGAGTTTATTTAACATATTTAATAACATTAAGCCGCGCGTTAAACCGCGAACGGTTTTGTATTCCGTCTGCTCATCATTCTTCATGTTTATTGACATATTTATAGTTAAAACAAAGATGTGCACCTGGTGCACGTTCTGACATGTTTTGATTGTAGCGCAAAAAGCCCTTCTTATACTGACAACACTATAAAAAAGTATTCACATATTTTTAACAAAAAAGTGCGATGGCTAACTGACTCAGCCCCGCCGTTTTGTCCGAATCGTGAGGTACAACATGTCAACAACCCCTGATATTCAACCCGCCGTCAACCATACCGTTCAGGTCGCCATAGCCGGTGCGGGGCCGGTCGGACTGATGATGGCCAACTATCTTGGTCAGATGGGCATCGAGGTGCTGGTGGTGGAAAAGCTTGATAAGCTCATCGACTATCCCCGCGCCATCGGCATTGACGATGAGGCGCTGCGCACCATGCAGTCCGTCGGGCTGGTGGAGAAGGTGTTGCCACATACCACGCCACACCACGCGATGCGCTTTCTTACGCCAAAAGGCCGCTGCTTTGCTGATATTCAGCCGATGACCGATGAGTTCGGCTGGTCGCGGCGCAACGCGTTTATCCAGCCGCAGGTGGATGCGGTGTTGCTTGAGGGGCTGTCGCGCTTTCCCAATGTGCGCTGTCTGTTCTCTCGCGAGCTGGAAGCCTTCAGCCAGCAGGATGGCGAGGTGACGCTCAACCTGAAAACGGCGCAGGGGCAACGGGAAACGGTCAAAGCACAGTGGCTGGTGGCCTGCGATGGCGGAGCGAGCCTGGTGCGCCGCACGCTGAACGTGCCGTTCGAAGGGAAAACCGCGCCGAACCAGTGGATTGTGGTCGATATTGCCAACGATCCGCTCAGCACGCCGCATGTCTATCTGTGCTGCGATCCGGTGCGGCCTTACGTTTCCGCCGCACTACCCCACGCGGTGCGGCGTTTTGAATTTATGGTGATGCCAGGGGAGACCGAGGCGCAGCTCAGCGAGCCGCAAAACATGCGTCAGCTGTTAAGCAAGGTACTGCCGAACCCGGACAACGTCGAGCTGATCCGTCAGCGCGTCTACACCCATAACGCCCGTCTTGCCGATCGCTTCCGCGTCGATCGCGTGCTGCTGGCCGGCGACGCGGCGCACATCATGCCGGTCTGGCAGGGGCAGGGCTATAACAGCGGCATGCGCGACGCCTTTAACCTCGCCTGGAAGCTGGCGCTGGTGATCGACGGCAAAGCGAGTGACGCGCTGCTCGATACCTACCAGCAGGAACGCCGCGATCACGCAAAAGCGATGATTGACCTCTCAGTGACCGCCGGCAACGTGCTGGCGCCGCCGAAGCGCTGGCATGGCACGGTGCGTGACGGCGCCTCCTGGCTGCTGAACTACCTGCCGCCGGTGAAACGCTACTTTCTCGAAATGCGCTTCAAGCCGATGCCGCAGTATCACGACGGCGCGCTGGTGCGTGAAGGCGAGGTCGCAACGTCCCCCGTCGGCAAGATGTTTATTCAGCCGAAGGTCACGCTGGAGACGGGAGAGGTGACGCTGCTGGATAACGTCATCGGCGCGAACTTCGCGGTGATCGGCTGGGGCTGTAACCCGCTGTGGGGGATGAGCGAAGCGCAGATTCGGCAGTGGCGCGCCACCGGCACGCGCTTTATTCAGGTGGTGCCGGAGGTGCAGATTGGCACCCCGCAGGACCGCCACGACGGGGTGATCCGTATCGGCGACGCGCAGGGGCGTCTGCGCGAGTGGTTCGCACGGCATAACGTCTCGCTGGTGGTGATGCGCCCGGACCGCTTTGTCGCTGCTGTCGCCATTCCTCAAACCCTCGGCGCCACGCTCAATACCCTGGCGTCAGTGATGACGCTGACCCGCGCGGATGCCAATCTTCCTGTCGAAAAGGTGGCCTGATATGCACGCTTATCTTCACTGTCTTTCCCACTCGCCGCTGGTGGGCTATGTCGACCCGGCGCAGGCCGTGCTGGACGAGGTCAACGGCGTTATCGCCAGTGCCCGCGCGCGGATCGCCGCGTTTGATCCCGAACTGGTGGTGCTGTTCGCTCCGGATCACTACAACGGGTTTTTCTATGACGTCATGCCGCCGTTTTGTTTAGGCGTCGGCGCGACGGCGATTGGCGATTTTGGTAGCGCGGCGGGGGAACTGCCGGTACCGACTGAACTGGCCGAAGCCTGCGCCCACGCGGTGATGAAAAACGGCATCGATCTCGCCGTCTCGTATTGCATGCAGGTCGATCACGGCTTTGCCCAGCCGCTGGAGTTTTTGCTCGGCGGGCTGGACAACGTGCCGGTGCTGCCGGTGTTTATCAACGGCGTCGCCGCGCCGTTGCCGGGCTTTCAGCGTACCCGGATGCTGGGGGAAGCGATTGGTCGTTTCACCAGCACGCTTAATAAGCGGGTGCTGTTTTTAGGGTCCGGCGGGTTGTCGCACCAGCCGCCGGTGCCGGAGCTGGCGAAAGCCGACGCCCATATGCGCGATCGCCTGCTGGGCAGTGGCAAACAGTTGCCTGCCGGGGAGCGTGAGCTGCGTCAGCAGCGGGTGATCGGCGCCGCCGAGAAGTTTGTTGCAGATCAGAAAACGCTGCACCCGCTGAACCCCATCTGGGACAACCGGTTTATGTCGCTGCTCGAACAGGGTCGTATTGCCGAACTGGATGCCGTCAGCAATGAAGAGCTGTCCGCGATCGCGGGCAAATCCACCCACGAAATTAAAACCTGGGTTGCCGCTTTCGCCGCCATTTCCGCCTTTGGCGCCTGGCGAAGCGAAGGTCGTTACTATCGCCCGATCCCGGAGTGGATCGCCGGATTTGGCTCGCTGAGCGCCAGAACACTGAACTGAAAGGCAGGAGAACATCATGAGTTATCAACCGCAAACCGAAGCCGCGACCAGCCGTTTTCTCAACGTTGAGGAAGCCGGTAAAACGCTACGCATCCATTACAACGACTGCGGCGCAGGCGACGAAACCGTCGTTCTGCTGCACGGTTCCGGCCCGGGGGCCACGGGCTGGGCCAACTTCAGCCGCAATATCGATCCGCTGGTGGAAGCGGGCTATCGCGTGATCCTGCTCGACTGCCCGGGCTGGGGCAAGAGCGATTCGATCGTCAATACCGGGTCACGATCCGATCTCAATGCCCGCATTCTGAAAAGCGTGGTCGACCAACTGGACATTCAGAACGTCCACCTGCTGGGCAACTCAATGGGCGGCCACAGCGCCGTCGCCTTCACCCTGAGCTGGCCGGAGCGCGTCGGCAGGCTGGTGCTGATGGGCGGGGGAACCGGCGGTATGAGCCTGTTCACGCCAATGCCGACGGAAGGCATTAAGCGGCTGAATCAGCTTTACCGCGAGCCGACCATCGACAATCTGAAACAGATGATGAACATCTTCGTCCATGACCCCCGCGACCTGACCGACGCGCTGTTTGAAGCGCGGCTGAACAATATGCTGTCGCGCCGCGATCATCTGGACAACTTTATTAAAAGTCTGGAGGCGAACCCGAAGCAATTCCCCGACTTCTCGCCGCGCCTGAGCGAAATCACCGCCCGGACCCTGATTGTCTGGGGGCGCAACGACCGCTTTGTGCCGATGGACGCCGGTCTGCGCCTGCTCGCCGGGATTGCCGGTGCCGAACTGCATATCTATCGCGACTGCGGCCACTGGGCGCAGTGGGAACATGCGGACGCCTTTAACCAACTGGTGCTCAATTTCCTCGCGCGCCCATAAGGAACGGTTATGTCGAACACTATCCTTGAACCAATCGCCGCAGCGTTGCGGCGTGCAGAAGAGCAGGGCGAAGCCATTGCGCCGGTGCGTGAATGGCCGGGCGTGGAGAGTGCGGAAGCCGCCTATGCCATTCAGCGCATCAATGTTGAACACGCCGTGGCGCAGGGGCGCCGGGTAGTCGGACGCAAAGTCGGCTTGACGCACCCGAAAGTCCAGCAGCAGCTGGGGGTGAGTCAGCCGGACTTCGGCACCCTGTTCGCCGACATGTGCTACGGCGACAACGAGACCATCCCGTTTTCCCGCGTGCTGCAACCGCGCATCGAAGCGGAAATCGCGCTGGTGCTTAACCGGGATCTGCCGCACGTTGACACCACCTTTGATGAACTGGCTGGCGCCGTTGAATGGGTGCTGCCCGCGCTGGAAGTGGTGGGCAGCCGCATCCGCGACTGGTCGATTCAGTTTGTCGACACCGTGGCGGACAACGCCTCCTGCGGCGTGTATGTGCTCGGCGGCCCGGCGCAGCGTCTGGCCGGAGTCGATCTGAAAAACTGCGCCATGCACATGACGCGCAATAACGAAGAGGTGTCCAGCGGGCGCGGCAGCGAATGCCTGGGGCATCCGCTGAACGCCGCCGTCTGGCTGGCGCGCAAAATGGCCAGCCTCGGCGAGCCGCTGCGCGCCGGCGACATTATTCTGACCGGGGCGCTGGGGCCGATGGTCGCGGTCAACGCGGGCGACACCTTTGCCGCCCATATTGCAGGTATTGGTTCGGTTGCCGTCACGTTTTCCGCGGCGACCACAGAAGGAAGTCAGTCATGAGTAAGTGTAAGGTTGCCATTATCGGTTCCGGCAATATCGGCACCGATTTGATGATTAAAATTTTGCGTCACGGTCAGCATCTGGAGATGGCGGTGATGGTCGGTATCGACCCTGAATCGGACGGACTGGCCCGCGCCCGCCGCATGGGCGTCGTCGCCACCCACGACGGGGTACGAGGGCTGATGGCGATGGCGGAATTTGCCGACATTGATATTGTGTTCGATGCCACCAGCGCGGGGGCGCATGTCAAAAACGACGCCGCCCTGCGCGAAGCGAAGCCGGGCATTCGCCTGATTGACCTGACGCCTGCGGCCATTGGCCCGTACTGCGTGCCGGTGGTCAATCTCGCGGCCAACGTCGACCAGCAGAACGTCAACATGGTCACCTGCGGCGGGCAGGCGACCATCCCGATGGTGGCGGCGGTCTCCCGCGTGGCGCGGGTGCATTACGCCGAGATTATCGCCTCGATCGCCAGTAAATCCGCCGGACCGGGAACGCGGGCAAACATTGACGAGTTCACCGAAACCACTGCGAAAGCCATTGAGGCGGTGGGCGGTGCGGCGAAGGGAAAAGCGATTATCGTGCTTAACCCGGCCGAACCGCCGCTGATGATGCGCGACACCGTCTATGTGCTGAGCGACGCCGCCTCGCAGGCGGAAGTGGAAGCTTCCATCAACGAGATGGCGGCCGCAGTGCAGGCTTACGTGCCGGGCTATCGCCTGAAGCAGCGCGTGCAGTTTGAGGTCATTCCTGAGGATAAACCAGTGAATTTGCCGGGCATCGGACAGTTCTGTGGGCTGAAAACCGCGGTGTATCTGGAAGTGGAAGGGGCGGCGCACTACCTGCCAGCGTATGCGGGCAATCTCGATATTATGACCTCCAGCGCGCTGGCGACCGCTGAAAAGATGGCGCAGTCGCTGACGCGTCGGGCAGGAGAAGCAGCATGAACGGTAAACAACTCTACATCTCGGACGTGACCCTGCGCGACGGCATGCACGCCATTCGTCATCAGTATTCACTGGAAAACGTGCGCCAGATTGCGAAAGCGCTCGACGACGCGCGGGTGGATTCGATTGAGGTCGCCCACGGCGACGGCCTGCAAGGCTCCAGCTTCAACTACGGCTTTGGCGCGCACAGCGATTTGCAGTGGATTGAAGCGGCGGCGGAGGTGGTGAAACATGCCAAAATCGCCACGCTGTTGTTGCCGGGGATCGGCACGATTCACGACCTGAAAAATGCGTATCAGGCCGGGGCGCGGGTGGTGCGCGTGGCGACCCACTGCACCGAGGCGGACGTCTCCGCTCAGCATATTCACTCTGCCCGTGAGCTGGGAATGGACACCGTCGGTTTCCTGATGATGAGCCATATGACCACGCCGGAAAATCTGGCCAGGCAGGCGAAGCTGATGGAAGGCTACGGCGCGACCTGCATCTATGTGGTCGACTCCGGCGGCGCAATGAACATGACGGACATTCGCGATCGCTTCCGCGCCCTGAAAGCGGTGCTGAAGCCGGAAACAGAAACCGGCATGCACGCGCATCACAACCTGAGTCTTGGGGTGGCGAATTCGATCGCCGCCGTGGAAGAGGGCTGTGACCGCATTGACGCCAGCCTGGCGGGAATGGGAGCCGGAGCGGGCAACGCGCCGCTGGAGGTCTTTATTGCCGCGGCCGATAAGCTCGGCTGGCAGCACGGCGCCGATCTGTATGCGCTGATGGACGCCGCCGACGATCTGGTGCGCCCGTTACAGGACCGCCCGGTGCGCGTGGATCGCGAAACCCTCGCGCTGGGCTATGCCGGCGTGTACTCCAGCTTCCTGCGTCACTGCGAAGTGGCGGCGGCACGCTACGGCCTGAGCGCGGTCGACATCCTCGTCGAACTGGGGAAACGCCGGATGGTGGGCGGCCAGGAAGACATGATCGTCGATGTGGCGCTGGATCTGCGCAACAGTCAATAAATAAGAATGATGCGGCTGGCAACGTATCAGCCGCCATTCACCTGCCCCGTGAACTCAGAGAGAGATCTTATGCATCCTCGTCCCTACGCTACATCGCGCCTGATGCTGACCATCGGGCTGTGTTTTCTGGTCGCCCTGATGGAAGGGCTCGATCTCCAGGCCGCCGGTATCGCCGCCGTGGGCATCGCCCGGGCATTCTCGCTGGATAGCATGCAAATGGGCTGGATCTTCAGCGCCGGGATCCTCGGCCTGTTACCCGGCGCGCTGGTCGGTGGCATGCTGGCGGATCGTTATGGACGCAAGCGCGTCCTGATCGCCTCCGTGGCGCTGTTCGGCGTGTTTTCGCTGGCGACCGCCCTGTCGTGGAGTTTCTTCACGCTGGTGTTTGCCCGCCTGATGACCGGCGTGGGCCTGGGCGCCGCGCTGCCGAATCTGATTGCGCTCACCTCCGAAGCCGCGGGGCCACGCTTTCGCGGCACGGCGGTCAGCCTGATGTACTGCGGGGTGCCTATTGGCGCCGCGCTGGCGGCAATGCTCGGTTTTGCCGGTGTCGCAACGGCCTGGCAGACCGTCTTCTGGGTGGGCGGCGTGATTCCGCTGCTGCTGGTGCCGTTGCTGATGCGCTGGCTGCCCGAGTCGGCAGTATTTGCCGGTCAAACCCCGGGCGCGCCACCGTTGCGCGCGCTGTTTGCCCCGGCGACGGCCAGCGCCACGCTGCTGCTCTGGCTGTGCTATTTCTTCACCCTGCTGGTGGTCTACATGCTGATCAACTGGTTACCGATGCTGTTGGTGGAACAGGGATTCCAGCCTTCGCAGGCGGCGCGGGTGATGTTTTCCCTGCAAATCGGCGCGGCGGCAGGCACGCTGATCCTCGGGGCGTTGATGGACAAGCTGCGGCCGCTGGCCATGTCGCTTCTGATCTATAGCGGGATGCTGGCCTCGCTGCTGGCGCTGGGCACCGTCTCTTCCTTCAGCGGTATGCTGATGGCCGGATTCATCGCCGGGCTGTTCGCCACCGGCGGGCAAAGCGTGCTCTACGCGCTGGCGCCGCTGTTCTACAGTACCGACATTCGGGCGACAGGGGTCGGCACCGCCGTGGCGGTCGGGCGCCTCGGAGCGATGAGCGGGCCGCTGCTGGCCGGGAAAATGCTGGCGCTCGGCACCGGTACCGTTGGCGTGATGGCGGCGTCAGCGCCAGGGATCCTGCTGGCGGGACTGGCGGTGTTTGTACTGATGAGCCGGACATCGCGCCGCCTGGCGGCTGGTTGAGTTTTGCATTCCGCCCGTAAACACGGTATAACAAACCTTCTTTGGATGTTTAGATGTCCATACGTTTAGAAGGTTATATGCAAACAACACAACAACATGCGCCACTGAAGCGCACCATGAAAACCCGCCATCTGATTATGCTGTCTCTGGGCGGCGTAATCGGTACCGGCTTATTTTTTAATACCGGATACATTATTTCGACCACCGGGGCGGCAGGGACGCTGCTGGCTTATCTGATTGGCGCGCTGGTGGTCTGGCTGGTGATGCAGTGCCTTGGCGAGCTGTCGGTCGCGATGCCGGAAACCGGGGCGTTTCACGTCTATGCCGCGCGCTACCTCGGTCCGGCGACGGGATACACCGTGGCATGGCTTTACTGGCTAACCTGGACTGTGGCGCTCGGCTCCAGCTTTACCGCCGCAGGATTCTGTATGCAGTACTGGTTTCCCCAGGTACCCGTCTGGATCTGGTGTGTCATTTTCTGTCTGGTGATATTTGGCCTGAACGTGGTGTCCACCCGCTTTTTTGCCGAAGGCGAGTTCTGGTTTTCACTGGTGAAGGTGATCACCATCATCGCGTTTATTGTTCTTGGCGGAGCGGCGATTTTCGGTATCATTCCGATGCAGGACGGTTCTCCCGCGCCGGGGTTAAGCAATATCACCGCCGAAGGCTGGTTCCCGCACGGCGGCCTGCCGATTCTGATGACCATGGTGGCGGTGAATTTCGCCTTTTCCGGCACAGAGCTTATCGGCATTGCCGCCGGTGAAACGGAAAACCCGCAAAAAGTCATCCCGGTGGCGATTCGTACCACCATTGCCCGGCTGATCATTTTCTTTATCGGCACCGTGTTCGTGCTGGCGGCGCTGATCCCAATGCAGCAGGCGGGGGTTGAAAAAAGCCCGTTTGTGCTGGTGTTTGAGAAGGTGGGCATTCCTTACGCGGCGGATATTGTGAACTTCGTGATCCTGACTGCGATCCTGTCGGCGGCAAACTCCGGGCTGTACGCGTCCGGGCGGATGCTGTGGTCGCTGTCTAACGAGCGCACGCTGCCCGCCTGTTTTGCGCGGGTGACCCGCAATGGCGTGCCGCTTACCGCGCTGTCGGTGAGTATGCTCGGCGGCGTGCTGGCGCTGTTTTCCAGCGTGGTCGCGCCGGATACGGTCTATGTCGCGCTGTCGGCGATTTCCGGCTTTGCTGTGGTGGCGGTGTGGCTGAGTATCTGCGCGTCACACTTTGTTTTTCGTCGTCGTCACGTTCAGCAGGGCAAAACGCTTGATGCGCTACAGTATCGCGCCCCCTGGTATCCGTTGGTGCCCGTGTCCGGGTTCGTCCTTTGCCTGGTGGCCTGTATCGGGCTGGCTTTCGATCCGAGTCAGAGAATTGCGCTGTGGTGCGGTTTACCGTTTGTGGCGCTGTGTTATGGTGTTTATTTCCTTACTCAATCGCGAGATAAACAACAGGAGTCTGAACATGTCGCAGAATAATCCGTTAAGCGCCATTCTCGAAAAGCACGATTTTCTGTTGCTGGACGGGGCAATGGCGACGGAGCTGGAAGCGCGGGGGTGCGATCTTACCGACAGTTTGTGGTCAGCCAGGGTGCTGGTAGAAAACCCGGAGCTGATCCGCGAAGTGCATCTGGACTATTTTCGCGCCGGGGCCCAGTGCGCGATTACCGCCAGCTACCAGGCCACGCCGGAAGGGTTCGCGGCGCGCGGACTGGATGAAGCGCAGGCCAAAGCGCTGATCGGCAAAAGCGTGGAGCTGGCGCGTAAAGCTCGCGAAGCCTGGCTGGCGGAAAATCCGCAGGCGGGCACGCTGCTGGTGGCGGGATCGGTCGGCCCGTATGGCGCGTTCCTGGCGGACGGGTCGGAATATTGCGGTGACTACGTGCGCACCCCCGAGCAATTTCAGGCCTTCCACCGTCCGCGCGTTGAGGCGCTACTGGATGCTGGCGCCGATCTGCTGGCCTGTGAAACGCTGCCTAACTTTGTTGAGATTCAGGCGCTGGCGGCGCTGTTGACCGACTACCCGCGCGCCCGCGCATGGTTCTCTTTCACCCTACGCGACAGTGAACATCTGAGCGACGGCACGCCGTTGCAGGAGGTGGCCGAGTGGCTTAATCATTATCCGCAGGTGGTCGCGATTGGCATTAACTGCATCGCGCTGGAAAACACCACCGCCGCGTTACAGCATTTGCGCGGCGTAACGGCGCTGCCGCTGGTGATTTACCCGAATTCGGGTGAGCATTACGATGCGGTGAGCAAAACCTGGCATCATCATGGTGAAGCGTGCGAGACGCTGGCGGATTATTTGCCGCAGTGGTTAGCGGCGGGGGCGAAGCTGATAGGCGGCTGCTGCCGGACAACGCCAAAGGATATTGCCGAATTAAACGCCCGTCGCTGAGGGTGCGCCGGGTGGCGTCGCGCCACCCGGCAACGATCACGCCGCGTCCGCTAACATAAACATGCCGTACGGGTGGATTTCGAGGTAGTACTGCTCGCCGACGTCCGGCTGTAAGCGCGTAGCGTTGACCTGTAATAAAATCTCCTGCCCGTGCCACTCCACCGTTACTTCGTACTGTGGCCCCATATAGGCCACGTGCCGGATGGCGCAACGCTGACTCTCTTCCCCACGATCGCTTAAGGTGATCGCTTCCGGACGCACGCCCACGGTCCCGGCGCCTTCAGCCACAAAGTGCGCGGGGCGCGGCAGGCGATAACCGTAAATATTCACCGCTTCCGGGGTGAAGGTGGCCGGGAACAGGTTGGCATCGCCCATAAAGCTCGCCATAAAACGTGACGCGGGCTGGCGGTACAGTTCCTGCGGCGAACCGATCTGCATGATATGTCCTTTGTTCATCACCAGCACGGTGTCGGAAACGGCAAAGGCTTCGCTTTGATCGTGGGTGACGTACAGTGAGGTAATATCAAACTGCTTTTGCAGTTCGCGGATCTTGTCACGCATGCTGCGCCGGAGGTTAGCGTCGAGGTTACTCAGCGGCTCATCGAACAACAGCACCTTTGGTTTGAGGATCAAGGCGCGCGCCAGCGCCACGCGCTGCTGTTGGCCGCCGGAGATCTGATCGACATAGCGCGCTTCAAAGCCGTCAAGATCGACCATCGCCAGCGCCTCCTTCACCCGGGCGTTGACTTCCTGGCGTGAGACGCCGAGCATCTTCAGGCCGTAGCCGACATTTTCTCCCAGCGACATATGCGGGAACAGAGCGTAGGACTGGAATACCATACAGATATCGCGCTGCTGAATGGAACGGTGGGTAACATCTTCGCCATCGATAAAAATCTGCCCTTCACTCGGTTTTTCCAGCCCGGCGACCAGACGCAGAATAGTGGTTTTACCGCAGCCGGAGGGACCGAGCAGCGTCACCATTTGTCCCTGCGGAATCGTGAGAGTGATATTGTCGATCACCGTGTTGCTGCCGAATCGTTTGGTGACGTTGCGCAGTTCAACAAAATTTTTCTGACTCATAGTGCGCTCCATTACGCCTGATTTTTCGCTTTCGAACGGGAGATACGCGCTTCCCCGATCAGCCAGTCAAAGATGAAAATGATTGCCAGCATCACCACGATCAGAATCGAACCGTAGGCAATCGCCACCCCGTATTCGCCGTCTTCTACGCGGTTTAAAATGTAGGCCGTCGCCACCCGGGTGTCCGGCGTCACGAGGAACACAATGGCGCTGACGGTGGTAATGGCGCGCACAAAGCTGTAGATCAGCGCTGAGAGGATCGCCGGGCGCAGCAGCGGCAGCAGAATGTGGGTAATGGTGCGTAAACTCCCGGCGCGCAGACTGAGCGAAGCTTCATCCAGCGATTTATCGATTTGTCCTAAACCCGCAATTCCGGCGCGAATCCCTACCGGCACATTCCGCATCACCATTGAGATAATGACAATCGCCGCCGTACCGGTGAGATACACTGGCGCGCTGTTAAAGGCGAGAATGTACGACACGCCCGCCACGGTGCCGGGTACGGCAAAGCACAGCATGGTGGTGAACTCGATGGTCTTCTTGCCTTTGAACTGCTGGCGCACCACGATCCATGCGATAAGCAACCCGAAGGCGGCGGTGATTGGCGCGGCAATCCCGGCGTAAAGCAGGGTATCCAGTAGCGAAGGCCATGCGCCGTCACTCATGCCCTGGCCGAACAGCTTAATAAAGTTATCCAGCGTCAGGGTGTAGTCCACGCCCCAGTTAACGGTAAAGCTGCCGTAGAAAATGCTGCCGTAGAGCAGGGCGTTAAAGGCCACCCACACCGCCAGGATCACCACCACGCTCCACACGAGCGTCACCGGCAGCGGTTGCACATCACCGCGATACGATTTACCGGACACGGTGACATAGGAGCGCTTACCGATCCACATGTACTGGACGCAGAACACCAGCAGCGAAAAGAGCAGCAAGAACGCGCCGAGGGTGCTGGCGGCCTGATAATCCAGTTGTGAACCGGTAATGTAAAAGTAGATTTGCGTGGCCAGAACGTCGAAGTTACCGCCGAGAACCAGCGGGTTACTGAAGTCGGCCAATGACTGCACAATGACGATCAGAAACGCGTTCGCCAGCGCCGGTTTGAGCAGCGGCACAAACACGCCGTTAAACGTCTGCCAGCGGCTGGCGCGCAGGGTATAGGAGGCCTCTTCCAGCGATGGATGAATGGTTTTAATCGCGCCATCGAGGATCATAAACGCCATTGGGGTAAACGCCAGCACCTGCGCCAGCCAGATGCCGGTAAAACCGTACAGCCAGTTGGTGTTGGTCAGCCCGAACCAGTCGACCATCCATTCAGTGACATAGCCGGAACGGCCCATCATCAGCGTCACCCCCAGCCCCACAACGAACGGCGGGGTGACGATCGGCAATATTGAAAAAATACGGCCAATAATGGCGCTGCGGCGGGCGATACGGGTGGTGTAAATCGCCAACACCAGACCAAAAAACGTGCAGCCGACGCCCACCGCTATCGACAGCGCGATAGAGTTGATAATGACCTGAATGATGTGTGCCTGTGACAGCACGGTCATAAACGCCAGCGGCGCGAATTCACCGGTATCGCCGGTGAACATCGGAATAAAAATAGCGATGCTTGGCCAGACGATAAACACGCCAATCAACGCCACGATGGCGACCAGCGAGCCGATGACGAAACGGTCGCCGCCCAGCCATTCCAGACGGGTCAGCGCCAGGGTCATTATCGCGCCCAGCGCCACAAACAGCACGAGGGTCGCGTAGCCTAAGCCGCGACCTTCCACAGTGGCGCTGATGACGACAAACGCCATACAGAATAACGACCAGCCTGCGTCGAGGTAATGGCGGTTGCGCTGCTCCCGCGTGGCTTCCTGAAAAGGACGTATCAGCAGCAGGCCTGGCAGCAGATACCACAGCCAGCTAACATTAACCTGCGACCAGCCGTAGGCGTCGACAATCTCATCGCGCGTCGACTCCAGCAGGCCATAATCCAGGCTCCAGCTCGGCAGCAGCGCAAATGCCAGCCAGCTCAGCAATACCCAAAGGAATACCGCATCCCGTTTTTTCACGGAATGGCGTGCAAGTGTGTGTGACATAGCGGTTCCGGTGTTGAGGGAGATCCTGGCCGGGTAGGGCGTAGCCGCCACCCGGCATGACCGCAAAAGTGGGCTTATTTACCCATTTTCACTTCGCTGACCCATTTATTGATGAGCGCTTTGCGAACATCCGTTGAGCCATATTTATCCATGTCGTAATTGATCAGCTTCAGGCCGTCGAGTTTCAGTGAGTTAGGTGACGTTTCCGCGGTGGTATTGGTCAGGATCTGATAAGACTTACCTTTCTTCCATGCCAGTTCCTGCGCCTCTTTCGACAGCACCCAGTCGACGAACAGTTTGGCGTTGTCGAGATTGCGCGCGCCTTTCAGAATGCTGACGCCGCCGATTTCGTAGCCGGTGCCTTCACACGGGGAGATCAGCTCCAGCGGTGCGCCTTGTTCTTTTTCCAGCGAGTAGTCGTGCAGGAAGCCGATACCGATAGCCGTTTCACCGCGCGCGGCGTTTCGCGCCGGGGCGATGCCGGACTTGGTGTACTGAGAAACGTTGCTGTTTAGCTGTTTCAGGTAATCAAAGGCCTGATCTTCCCCCCACAGTTGCGCAAAAGTCGCCAGTGCGGTGTACGCCGTTCCGGAACTTTGCGGGTCGGCAATTTGAATTTCGCCTTTGTATTCTGGTTTAGTCAGATCCTTCCAGCATTTTGGCACCGGCAGGTTTTTCTCTTTCAGGCGTTCGGTGTTAACGCCAAAGCCGAGAATGCCCACATACACCGCCGACGAATAATTTCCTTTCAGTTTGGCAGGGTCGCGGAACTGTGCCATGACCTGCTCAAGGTTGGGCGATTTATACGGTTGCAGCAGACCCATTTCCCCAGCCTGAGACTGCGGATCAAGCGTACCGCCGTACCAGACGTCAGCCTGCGGGTTTTTCTTTTCGGCATCGACTTTCGCCAGCGTGCTGCCCGAGCCGTTGCGGATGAATGACGTTTTCACGTCGTACTTTTCCCCAAAAGCTTTGGTTTCTGCTTCGCACATTTCATTGGTAGCGCTGCAATAGACCACCAGACGGCCTTTCGCCTGCGCCGCGCCGGAAAGTGTTGCCAGCGCCACGGCAGAGGCAATAAGGGTAGAGGTAAAGGTCATTTTCATTGTTTTATCCTTTGACTGAGTGGGGTGGTGATGCCCGACATCAGCAGGGGCATCAGCAGTAAACCCATTAATACCGCGGCGATCGAGAGCAAACTGAACATCCCCGACCAGCCGTAGCGTTCTATGACCAGCGACAGAGGCCAGCCCGCCAGCGCTGCTCCCAGATAGGCGAACAGGCCGAGAAACCCGGTGATCGACCCGGCCGCTGCTTTGTGTCCGCACTCCACCGCAGCAAGACCGATCAGCATTTGTGGGCCAAAGACAAAGAAACCCACCGTAAAGAAACAGACCGCCAGCAGCGCGTAATGATGCACCGGCGCCAGCCACAGCGCGGCGACGGCCACCATCAGCCCCAGCGTGAACAGCAAAATCATCGGCGCCCGCTGGCCGCTGAACAGTAAATCTGACCCCCAGCCAGCAAACAGCGCGCCGAGCAGTCCGCCCACTTCAAACAGCATAACCGTGGCGTTGGCGCTCAGCAGATTGACGCCGTGGCTCTCGGTCAACCAGATGTTGCCCCAGTCGTTCAGGGCGATGCGGATGAGATACACCAGCACATACGACACGCCTAACAACCAAATCATCGGGTTTTTCAACATGGTGGTTCGCAGCATCTGCCACAGCCCCATCGGCGGGCTTAACTGCTCCTGGCGCAGTTCCAGCGGGTCGTTACGCCAGGCGCCGACTGACGGTAATCCCTCTTCGCGGGGCGTTCCCGCCAGTTGCAGTGTTAACCAGATACCCAGCGCCATGCTGATGATCCCCGGCGTCAGCATCGCCGCCTGCCAGCCCCACCAGTGGGCGGCAAAGGCGCTAATCAGCGGGATAATCGCCCCGCCGATGTTGATCGACATGTTCCAGCAGCCCCACCAGAAACCGCGTTCATTGCGTGAATACCAATGGGTCAGCAGACGGGCGCACGGCGGCCAGCCCCAGCCCTGAAAAAATCCGTTCAGCGTCCAGACAGCAAGAAGAAGCGTCAGTGACTCGCCAAACGCGAACGCGACGTTCAGCACGCCGGTAGCGAAAAGTCCCGCGCCCATAAATCCACGCTGTCCGTGGCTGTCGTGCCACAGTCCGGCGGTGAATTTCGACAGCCCGTAGCTGAGGTAAAACAGCGATCCCAGGAGACCGATATCGCCTTTATCCAGCCCCAGCTCGGTTTGTAACGCAGGTAACACATAGTTCACGCTTTTGCGCGTCAGGTAGAACGCCGCGTAGCCAATCACCATGCACAGCAGTAATCTCGGGCGCAGCGTCCGGTAACGTTGTTCAATGTCAATCGCTGGGCGTGCGTGCATACCGTCTCCGTTTTTCTGACTATAAAAAAATGAAACCGAAAGGGGATGAGAGAAAGTCCGGAGTGACTAAGACTTTTTCCTGGTTAAAAGGCGATTTGTTGCAAATTTGTGGGCAAGTTAACACTCACCCGCGTGCCGTCCCGGGACTCCAGGGTCAGTTCACCGCCGAGCGCGCTGACGCGTTCGCGCATTCCCTGAATACCGAAGCCAGACATGCGCGCCACGTCGATGCCCACGCCGTTGTCTTTTACGTCCAGATACACCGTCTCACCGCGCTGGCGCAAAACAATCGAGACCTCACTGGCGGCGGCGTGCTTACAGACGTTGTTCAGCAGTTCCTGCAACAGACGGTAGAGGGTAAAGCGCACCGTTTCGCTTTCGGGCGTGGAGGGCAACTGATAGTCAAACCGGCAGCGGATACCGCGCTCCTGAAAAGCAAACTCGTTGAGCAAATGATGCAGCGCCTCTTTGAATGACAGTTCATCCAGCGCGGGCGGTCGAAGCTGGCGCAGAAGCTGACGGGTAGAGTGGTGAATGCGCCGGGCCAGTTCGTTAATCTGGCTGGCGGCGGCCTGGGTTTGCGCCGGATCGCGCGCCCGTTTTACTAATTGTGACTGGATCTGTATGGCGGTAATGTTCTGGCCGATTTCATCGTGCAGCTCGCGCGCCAGATTTTTACGCGTGTCCTCCTCTGTATGGATCAGCTTTTCAGTCAGCGCCCGTCGCGCCGCCAGTTCGGCCTCCAGCCGTTGCCGGTAATGGTGCAGGTTTTGCGCCAGATGCTGCTGACGGCTGATGGCGATCCCCAGCCCGATGCCCAGCAGCGACTGGGTGGCGAGGAAGATCTCCAGCTCAATCAGGTTACTGAATCCAACCCCAACCTGACGGGCGAGGGTGATCATCATGCTGCCGAGCAGGCCAGAAAGCACGCCGCCCTGCCAGCCGAATTTCCATGCCATCACGACGTTGGGGAGAAAGACCACAATCAGCAGCAGCCGTTCAATTTCCGGCGAAAGCACCATCTGGGTACCGATGCCAATGATAAAAAACAGGCTGCACCAGATAATCAGCGAGGTGCGCAGCGGTGGATTAGTGGTGTCCAGCCCCAGCAGATGATAACGGTGCTGCTGGCGAAGAAATTCAAAAATCAGATAAACAAACGGCGTCAGCAGTACGCCGCCAGTAAATGAAGCCAGCCCGAGCAGTAATGCCGGGCTTTTCACAAACGGAGAAAGCAGGACAGTATTCAGAAGAGAAGCGACGGTGACCGTCGCCAGCAGCAGGGTGAGTCGCTGCCAGTAAAGTGGGAAACGGCGCCAGTACTGCTGTGCGAGGCTGGCGGGAAGCAGGCCGATCAACGGTGCGGTCGTCAGCAGATAGCCATTCAGTAAGTGTTCGCTGTGCAGCCAGAAGAGCATCGCTATGGGGGGTAAGACCAGCGCGGGCCAGTAACGACGCGAAAGCAGGATCAGCAGCGCCAGATAAACGCCGTGCGGTAAAAACAGCGCCGCTTGTTGACCGTTGTGGGTCAGGTAAAAACTGAGCGTCCACAGCATCAGCCAGCCCGTTCCCCAGGCCAGCAGGATAAACAGCGAAATGACGACGTGGCGAACGCCGCGCGACATCAGTGCCCCGCCAGCAGTTGGTGGTCGAGCGCAAAATGCACCAGCTCAATGGTGCTGTGACAGTTCAGCTTGCCGAGCACGTTGGCGCGATGCACATGTACCGTTTTATGGCTCAGGTCGAGCTTAAAGGCGATCGCTTTCACGCTATCGCCCTTCACCAGCAGGTCGAATACCTCGCGCTCGCGTGGCGTAAGCGCTTCCAGGACCGGTGATGACTGTTTCCCGCCGCGCAGCGCGCGTAGCGCATCGGCGCAGAGATAGTGCCCGCCCATGCCGACGGAACGTACGGCCTGAACCAGTTCCTCCGGTCCACAACGCTTGGTGAGATAGCCGCTGGCGCCTGCATCCAACGCGCTTTGCACAAAGGTCGGCGAGTCATAAATACTGAGAATAATGGCGCGGAACTGCGGTTTTTGCGCCCGCAGTCGCTTCAGCAGGCTCAGGCCGTTTTCATCCGGCATGGCGATATCCATCACCGCCACGTTGACCTCCTCGCGCAGCAGCGCAGGCCACGCTTCTGCCGCGCTGCTGTACTGGCCCGCGACGTCCAGATCGTCTTCAAGACTCAGTAGCTGCGCAAAACCGGATCGCACCACCACATGGTCGTCCACCAGCACCACACGTATCATCTTTTTGCTCTCTTGCCGGATCATATCGCTATGATGCCTGCCGCCGCTGCGCTGGCAATCAATCAGGCGTAGTTATGGAATGGATGTAACAAAAACGTCATGCAACCTGACAGCGACGTCGTTTGGGGTAATGCGCGAAATCACTAACCATTGCCGATTTTTTTCTAAAAACGCTTTGCTATTAGCAAGACTTTTTAATTCCTTTATCAATTTCTTTTGCGACGAAATACTGCCTCTATAACAAGACAAGGGAGCAGACCTATGGCACGTTCATCGCATTATTCACTTCTTGCCGTTCTGGCATTCATCGCGTTTCAGGCGCAGGCGGTTAACGTCACCGTCGCGTATCAGACCTCCGCTGAACCGGCAAAAGTCGCCCAGGCGGACAGCACGTTTGAGAATGCGAGCGGCGCAACCGTCGACTGGCGCAAGTTCGACAGCGGGGCGAGCATCGTACGCGCGTTGGCCTCGGGCGACGTTCAGATTGGTAATCTCGGTTCCAGCCCGCTGGCGGTCGCAGCCAGCCAGCAGGTGCCTGTCGAAGTTTTCCTGCTCGCTTCTAAACTCGGCAGTTCCGAAGCGCTGGTGGTGAAGAAGAATATCCACACGCCCACGGATCTGATCGGCAAACGTATTGCGGTACCGTTTATCTCCACCACCCATTACAGCCTGTTGGCGGCGCTGAAGCACTGGGGAATAAAGCCTGATCAGGTACAGATTATAAACCTGCAGCCACCGGCAATTATTGCCGCCTGGCAACGTGGGGATATTGACGGCGCATATGTCTGGGCGCCCGCGGTTAATACGCTGGAAAAAGAGGGCAAGATACTGACCGACTCCGCTCAGGTTGGGGAATGGGGCGCGCCGACGCTTGATGTCTGGGTGGTGCGGAAAGATTTTGCCGATTCACATCCGGAAGTCGTGAAAGCCTTCGCCAAAAGCGCGCTCGACGCGCAGCAGCCTTATATTGCAGATCCGGACGCGTGGCTGAAGCAGTCGGAGAACCTCCGCAAGCTGTCGCGCCTAAGCGGCGTGCCAGAAGCCGATGTGCCGGGTCTGGTGAAGGGTAATTCTTACCTGACGGCGCAGCAGCAGATAGCGGAACTGAATGGGCCGGTGAATAAAGCAATTATCGACACGGCGCAGTTCCTGAAAGCGCAGGGCAAAGTTCCCGCCGTGGCAAGCGACTACAGCCAGTTCGTTACCGATCGCTTTATACCGTAAAGGAGGCGAGGATGCTGCAAATCTCTCATTTATACGCCGATTACGGCGGAAAGCCCGCGCTGGAAGATATCAGTCTGACGCTGGACAGCCGCGAACTGCTGGTCGTGCTGGGCCCGTCCGGCTGCGGTAAAACCACGCTACTGAATCTGATCGCCGGGTTTATGCCGTATCAGCGCGGGACGATACAACTGGCAGGGAACCGTGTTGACGGACCGGGGGCGGAGCGAGGCGTGGTGTTTCAACAGGAAGGACTGCTGCCGTGGCGCAACGTGCAGGACAACGTCGCGTTGGGTCTGCAACTGGCGGGCGTGAAAAAAGCGCGGCGTGATGACATTGCGCAGGCGATGCTGAGGAAGGTCGGATTGGACGGGGCCGGCCAGCGTTACATCTGGCAGCTTTCCGGCGGGCAACGCCAGCGCGTGGGTATTGCCCGCGCGCTGGCGGCAAACCCGCAACTGTTGCTGCTCGACGAACCTTTTGGCGCGCTGGATGCGTTTACCCGCGAGCAGATGCAAATCCTGCTGCTTAAGCTCTGGCATGAGACGGGAAAACAGGTGCTGCTCATTACCCATGATATTGAAGAAGCAGTATTTATGGCCACCGAACTGCTGTTGCTCTCTCCCGGACCAGGGCGGGTGCTGGAACGGCTGCCGCTCGACTTTTCCCGGCGCGTTGTCGCGGGGGAAAGCGGGCGTAGTATCAAGTCCGACCCACAGTTTATCGACACCCGCGAGTATGTTTTGCAGCGCGTTTTCGCCGAGCGGGAGGCCTTTTCATGAGCGTGTTGATTAACGATAAACCGCGCCCGCGCGCGCTGAAATGGCGCAGGCCATTCTCCCGCCAGTTCACGCTGAGCATTGCCACGCTGGCGGCGATCCTGCTCGCGTGGTGGGCAGTGGCGGCGATGCAACTGGTGAGTCCTTTGTTCCTGCCGCCGCCGGAGCAGGTACTGAAAAAGCTGATTGCTATTGCCGGGCCGCAGGGGTTTATGGATGCCACGCTGTGGCAGCATCTGGCAGCCAGTCTGAGCCGCATCGTGCTGGCGCTGCTGGCGGCAGTCGCTGTCGGTATTCCGGTGGGGATCGCGATGGGGCTTAGCCCGACGGTGCGCGGCATGCTCGATCCGATCATTGAGCTGTATCGGCCCGTGCCGCCGCTGGCGTATCTGCCGCTAATGGTGATCTGGTTTGGCATCGGCGAAACCTCGAAGATCTTACTGATCTATCTCGCGATTTTTGCGCCAGTGACGATGTCGGCAATGGCCGGGGTAAAAAGCGTACAGCAGGTGCGCATTCGCGCGGCGCAGTCGTTGGGCGCCAGCCGGCTTCAGGTACTTTGGTTCGTGATCCTGCCGGGAGCATTGCCGGAGATCCTGACCGGCTTGCGTATCGGACTTGGCGTCGGCTGGTCGACGCTGGTGGCGGCGGAGCTGATCGCCGCGACGCGGGGCTTAGGATTTATGGTGCAGTCGGCAGGGGAATTTCTCGCGACCGACGTCGTGTTGGCAGGGATCGCGGTCATTGCGGTTATCGCTTTTATTTTAGAACTGGGTTTGCGCGCGCTTCAGCGCCGCCTGACGCCCTGGTATGGAGAAGTCCAATGAGTGAACGTTTAGCAATTACCCCGCTGGGGCCGTTTATTGGCGCACAGATTTCCGGCGCGGATTTGACCCGTCCGCTAAGCGATAATCAGTTCGAGCAGCTTTACCATGCGGTACTGCGCCATCAGGTGGTGTTTTTGCGCGGGCAGGCCATCACGCCCCGGCAGCAGCGCGCGTTGGCTCTGCGGTTTGGCGATCTGCATATTCATCCTGTTTATCCCCATGCCGACGGGGTGGATGAGATTATCGTGCTGGATACGCACAACGATAATCCACCGGATAACGACAACTGGCACACTGACGTTACCTTTATTGAGACGCCGCCAGCCGGGGCGATACTTGCTGCCAAAACGTTACCCGATACCGGCGGCGATACGGTGTGGAGCAGCGGTATTGCCGCCTATGACGCGCTTTCTGAACCATTTCGACTGTTATTGCGCGGGCTACGGGCGGAGCACGACTTTCGCAAATCTTTCCCTGAGTATAAATACCGCCGGACGGAGGAGGAGCATCAGCGCTGGCGGGAAGCCGTGGCGAAACATCCGCCGCTGCTGCATCCGGTGATTCGCACCCATCCGGTAAGCGGTAAACAAGCGCTGTTCGTCAACGAGGGATTCACCACGCGAATTGTCGATGTCACAGAGAAAGAGAGTGAGGCGCTGCTCGGTTTCCTGTTCGCCCACATGACGAAACCGGAGTTCCAGGTGCGCTGGCGCTGGCAGCCGAATGATGTGGCGATTTGGGATAACCGGGTGACGCAGCATTACGCCAACGCCGATTACCTGCCGCAGCGACGAATTATGCACCGGGCCACTGTTCTCGGGGATAAGCCGTTCTTCCGGGCAGGTTAAATTAAAGCGCTACGTATGCGCGCCGATATAACGCGCGTAGCGGTTGGCCTTCAGTCGGGTTAAATCCACCAGGACCAACCCGTCCACGCAGTTGTTGAAATCCGGGTCACGGCCAAAATCGATAAACTGCACGCCGCCCGGTTCGCACAGCTCGGAATATTGCTTATACAGCGGCGGGATCCCGCAGCCGAGATTGCCCAACAGCGATTTCAGACGGGTGAGATCTTCGGCGTAATCGTTGCCGGTAAACTGCGCCAGCACATCGGGAAGCGATGCCGGACAGGGTTGGCGGGAGACGGCCAGCGGATGCGTGGGCGGGAACCACAGACGATAGAACGCCACCAGCAGATCCCGGGCATCGGGAGGCAGTCCGCCGGAGATCGACACCGGTCCGAACAGGTAACGGTACTGCGGATTGCGCGCGAGCCAGGCGCCGATGCCGGACCACAGATAGTCCAGCCCCCGTCGTCCCCAGTAGCGCGGCTGGATAAAGCTGCGCCCCAGTTCAATACCTTGCTGCATAATGTCCGCCATGCGCGCATCGTAGTCGAACAGGCTGTGGCTATACAGACCGTCAAGCCCCTGTTTTTGTTGCACCAGAGCGCAGGGGGCAAAGCGGTACGCGCCAACAATCTCCAGATCGTCTTCATCCCATAAAATCAGGTGCAGGTATTCATCGTCGTAACGGTCGATGTCGCGGCGTTTACCACTGCCTTCACCGACCGCGCGAAAAGCGATTTCCCGTAACCGTCCCAGCTCGCGCAGGATGGTCGCGTCCTCTTGCCCGTTACGTTGCCAGAGATAGATGATTTTGCCATCTGCTGTACGGCCCAGACACTCCGCGTTTGCCAGTTGGCGTTTCAACCGCGCTCTGTTCTCTGGCGGCGCGATGGTGCTTTCGGTGCGAAACACGCCAGCCCGGTTCTGGCCCAGCGCAATGACGTGCTCACGGCACTTCCCGGCCAACTCGCGAACGGTGCGTTGGGGGGCGGACCACTGCGTCCAGGCAATCTGCTGTCCGATACGCACGGGCAGGGTGCTGCCACGGCGACGAAACATTTGCTGCATTAACAGCAGCAGCGAGGCCTGCGCGGAGATAAGGCCGCAGGCATAGAACAGCGGGCTGTTACGTGCGTGAATGTAAACGGGCAGCAGCGGCGCGCGGTACTTCTCCGCCATTCTGATGAACCCGGAATGCCAGTGCCGCTCCGCTATCCCCTTCAGGGTCAGGCGGGAAACTTCTCCGGCGGGAAAAAACACCAGTGCGCCACCCGCCTGCAGATGCGCATCCATTTGCTGCAACGAGGATTTCGGCGTACGGCCATGAATATTGTCTACCGGGATGAACAACGAGCGGAGCGGGGTAAGGTGCGAAAGCAGTCGATTCGTCACGACTTTGATATCACGTCGGGCGCGGGAGAGGGCATAGATCAGCGCCAGTCCGTCCAGCGTGCCGGTGGGATGGTTGGCAATCACCACCAGGGGACCCGATTCGGGAATATTTTCAATGTGATGTTCGGGGATCTCGCAGCGAATCTCCAGATGTTCAAGGACCTGTTCGACCATATCCACCCCTTTGAGATGGGGATGGCGTGTCGCAAACTGCTGAAACTCTTTTTCATAGAGCAGACGCTGTAATAATGACTTCTGCCACGGCGTGGTCCTCGCCTCGGGCCAAAGGTCGTTGAGTACGTTCTCGAGACTAAACATAGCATCCCCTCCATCTGTCCTGAGCAGACAGTAGAAGGCGTAAGTGTCGCTTGTATGACGGTCGGGTGACGTTTTGGGGAAAGGCCGGATGGGCACGCCATCCGGCAAAAAGCAGGAACCTTAGCGGAGGATGTTTTTCTCCGCCAGGTCCAGGGCGAAGTAGCTGAAGATCAGGTCCGCGCCCGCGCGTTTGATCGCGCCTAAGCTTTCCAGCACCACTTTTTCTTCATCGATTGCGCCCGCCATGGCGGCAAATTTGATCATCGCGTACTCGCCGCTGACCTGATACGCGCCGAGCGGTAATTCGGTGCGTTCACGGATATCGCGCAATACGTCAAGGTACGCGCCAGCGGGTTTCACCATCAGGCAGTCCGCGCCCTGTGCTTCGTCGAGCAGGGATTCACGGATCGCTTCTCGGCGGTTCATCGGGTTCATCTGATACGTTTTACGATCGCCTTTAAGCGCGGTACCTGCCGCTTCACGGAACGGGCCGTAGAACGATGACGCGAACTTGGTGGAGTAGGACATGATCGCGGTGTCCGTAAAACCCGCGGCGTCCAGCGCCTGGCGAATGGCCTGTACTTGTCCATCCATTGCCGCGGACGGCGCGATGAAGTCAGCGCCCGCGGCTGCGGCAACAACCGCCTGCTTGCCGAGGTTCGCCAGCGTCGCGTCGTTATCAACGCCGTGCTCACACAGTACGCCGCAGTGGCCGTGGGAGGTGTACTCGCAAAAGCAGGTGTCTGACATCACGATCATGTCAGGCACAGTCTGCTTGCAGATGCGTGACATGCGCGCCACCAGACCGTCTTCTTTCCATGCATCGCTGCCGGTGTCATCGGTATGGTGAGAGATACCAAAGGTCATGATGGAACGGATGCCCGCGTTCGCGATGCGTTCGATCTCGCGCGCCAGATGCTTTTCCGGAATGCGCATAACGCCGGGCATGGCCTCAATAGCCTTGTAGTCGTCGAGTTCTTCTTCAACAAAGATCGGCAACACCAGGTCGTTTAAGCTCAGTGTTGTCTCTTCAAACATGGCGCGCAGCGCAGCGGATTTGCGCAGGCGGCGAGGGCGGTGGATTAAGTCTGTCATGGGATGCCTGATGTTTGTGAAAACGAAGTCGCTAGTATACCTGAATCTGGTCATCCGTGTTTTACGAAAGTTGGCGCTAAGCGCGGTTTGTACGTCAATTTAAAGAAATATCTGAACAATAAATTGTTATGCATAGCTCATTATTCATATACGAGAATGAAATTAATTCTTGCGGCTGTATTTTGAATACTAATTGATTTTATTTTTTAGCGGTCTGAGGTGATTACAGGATTATTCATTCAGTATCGTGTTGATAATGCTGTGTTGCATTTATTTTCTGTATGCCTTTAGAGTTGCTTATATTGTAATTGCTTGTTTTTGTGATTCTTTTTATTTGATGCTGTTAATGCATTTTTAATGTTATTATTAATGTCCGATTCCGGACGGAAAACAAAGTTTAATTGAACCTTTCCGTAAAGGCATCGCATAATCCTCCTCGCGAAACAAAATTGTTTTCTATGCATTAATAATTGATGGATCAACACTATTACGTCCCTGAGGAGGGATGACAAATGCACTCCTGGAAAAAGAAACTTGTAGTCTCACAATTAGCATTGGCTTGCACTCTGGCAATCACTTCTCAGGCGAATGCTTCAACGGATATCTCCGGCACAACGTATAATACGTTTGTGCACTATGATAATTCCTCTTACGCTGACGGCGTCTATTTTGAAGGTTATGTCGGCTGGAATAACTACGCTACGGACAGCGTATACAACGGAGATATTTACCCGGTTATCAAGAATGCAACCGTTAATGGCGTCATTTCAACGTATTACCTGGATGATGGTCTGAGCACCAACACCAATGACAACAGCCTGACGATCAAAAACAGTACCGTTCACGGTATGATCACCTCGGAATGCATGACCACCGATTGTGTGGGCCGTGACACCACGGGGTATGTTTACGACCGCCTGACGCTCACCGTTGATAACTCGACCATCGACGATAACTACGAACACTATACCTACAACGGCACCTATACCGACGGCACAGCGGATACCCATGTTGTCGACGTGTATAATATGGGCACCGCGATTACCCTGGATCAGGAAGTTGATCTGACTATCGCCAATAATTCTCACGTGGCGGGTATTACGCTGACTCAGGGATACGAGTGGCAAGATGTTGACGACAATACGGTCAGCACTGGCGTTAACAGCGGCGAAATTTTCAACAACACAATTACCGTTACCGATTCTACTGTGACCTCAGGGTCTCTCTCCGACGAAGGCACGTCAGGTTGGTTTGGCAACAATAACAATGCCAGCGATTACAGTGGCGAATACAGTGCGGATGACGTCGCCTTAGCCGTGGTTGCCACGCCGGCAGCCGATAATGCAATGCAAACCACTGCGTATCTGAGCAATTCCTCGCTGATGGGGGATGTGGTCTTCTCCAGCAACTTTGACGAGAACTTCTTCCCGAACGGTGCGGACAGCTATCGCGATACTGACGACCACGTGGACACTAACGGCTGGGATGGCACCGATCGCCTGGATCTGACGCTGGACAACGGCACTAAGTGGGTTGGCGCGGCGATGTCTGTTCATCAGACGGATACCGATGGCGACGGTATTTACGACAGCGTTGCTGCAGGTACTGACGCAACCTCTACGCTGATTGATATCGCCGCTAACAGCCTGTGGCCGTGGTCAACCTATGGCGTGGATAACAGCGACACTGCCTACGGTGAAGATGGTCACGTCATTGGCAACAACGTATATCAAAGCGGTTTATTCAACGTCACGCTGAATAATGGTTCTCAGTGGGATACGACGAAGTCCTCTCTGATCGATACCCTGAACATCAACAGCGGTTCTGTCGTGAATGTTGCAGATTCTTCACTGGTTTCTGACACCATCGCACTGACCGGCGGCGCGGCGCTGAATATCAATGAAGATGGTCATGTTGCGACCGATGCGCTGACCATCGACAACAGTACCGTGACCATTGCTGATGATGTTTCTGCGGGCTGGGGCACTAATGATGCGGCACTGTATGCCAACTCGATCACGGTGACCAACGACGGCGTACTGGACGTGGGCAATAGCACCGCGTATGCACTGCAAGCGGATACCCTGAACCTGACCAGTTATACCGACGCCAACGGCAATGTACACGCCGGTGTCTTTGATGTTCACAGCAACAGTTTTGTGCTGGACGCCGATCTGACTAACGATCGTACCTGGGACAACAGCCAGTCTAACTACGGCTACGGCGTTATCGCCATGAACTCTGATGGTCACCTGACCATTAACGGTAACGGCGATGCGTATAGCGCGGACCTGGCTGAAGTTGATAATGCGGGTGATGGCGTTGCGGCTGCAACCGGCAACTACAAAGTGCGTATCGACAACGCGACGGGCGAAGGCGCTGTTGCGGATTATCAGGGCAAAGAGCTGATCTACGTAAACGATAAGAACAGCACTGCCACCTTCTCCGCCGCTAACAAAGCCGATCTGGGTGCCTACACCTATCAGGCGCAGCAGGAAGGCAATACCGTTGTTCTGCAGCAGATGGAGCTGACAGACTATGCGAACATGGCGCTGAGCATCCCGTCTGCTAACAATAATATCTGGAATCTGGAGCAGGACACCGTAGGGACTCGTCTGACCAACGCGCGTCACGGTCTGGCCGACAACGGCGGCGCATGGGTGAGCTACTTCGGCGGCAGCTTCAGCGGCGACAACGGCACCATTAACTACGATCAGGATGTTAACGGCATCATGGTCGGTGTTGATACCAAAATTGATGGTAACAACGCGAAATGGATCGTCGGTGCCGCGGCAGGCTTCGGCAAAGGCGACATGAGCGACCATACCGGTCAGGTGGATCAGGACAGCCAGTCCGCGTACATCTACTCTTCCGCGCGTTTTGCAAACAACATCTTTGTTGATGGCAACATGAGCTACTCGCACTTCAACAACGATCTGTCCGCCAACATGAGCAATGGACAGTATGTTGATGGCAGCGCGTCTACGGATGCCTGGGGCTTCGGTCTGAAACTGGGTTATGACTGGAAACTGGGCGATGCGGGTTACCTGACGCCGTACGGCAGCGTGTCTGGCCTGTTCCAGTCTGGCGACGACTACCAGCTGAGCAACAATCTGCAGGTTGACGGTTAGTCTTACGACAGCATGCGTTATGAACTGGGTGTTGACGCAGGTTATACCTTCGCTTACAGCGAAGATCAGGCGCTGACGCCATACTTCAAACTGGCCTATGTCTATGACGATGCCAATAACGATGCTGACGTAAACGGTGACTCCATCGATAACGGCACTGAAGGTTCCGCCGTTCGCGTGGGTCTGGGTACACAGTTCAGCTTCACCAAAAACTTCAGCGCATACACCGATGCTAACTACCTCGGTGGCGGCGATGTCGACCAGGACTGGTCTGCTAACGTCGGCGTTAAATACACCTGGTAATCGTTCCCGTGTGGAACAGATGTAAGCGTATTTAAATTGGTAAACAATGCCCGTCAAGGATTTGACGGGCATTAATGCAAGGAACGCTAATATGTTGCCTGTCAGTAAACCATTAACCGAATTCGCTCGGCTCGACGCATGTTTATCAAAATATGGAACGCGTTTTGAGTTTTCCCGTAATGAGAAACAGACTCTTTATTCCAGTGATGTGAATCGTGATAACACCGTAGTTATCCTTGATGGCATCATTTCATTAAGACGGCAGGAACACATTTTGGTCGGCATAGGGCAGGCGCCTTTTATCATGGGTCTTGCTAACGGCGTGATGGAAAACAACGTGCCGTATGAGCTGATCTCTGATGGAACTTGTTCCGGTTATTTTCTGCCTTCATCGCAAACCGTGACTCTTATCGAAGAGTGCCAGCTGTGGCGTGATGCATTTTGCTGGCTGGCGTGGCTGAACCGCATTCTTGAACAGCGCGATCTGCAACTGATCGGCAACAACTCCTATGAACAAATTCGTTCGACCCTGTTTTCAATGAATGAATGGGAGGAAGGATTACGCGCACGGGTGGGCGTCATGAATTATATACACCAGCGCACGCGTATATCCCGCTCGGTGGTAGCGGAAGTGTTGGCGGCATTACGTAAGGGCGGCTATATCGAAATGAATAAAGGCAAACTGGTGGGAATTAACCGTCTGCCTTCAGAATACTGATCAGGACGCCGGAACCACTAACGGTTTATTTTCGCTCAGTTCGACGACCAGATCGTTAATACCGTCACTCATATTTTTGAAACGCGTCAGCGGTGAGCGCGTCACGACCACAAACGCCCCGACGTTTTGCTGAGGAATCATCGCCATATAGGTAATGAATCCACCACCGCCGCCGGTTTTTTGAATAATGCCCGGACGGCCCTCTTTCGGCGCCATATATACCCAGCCTAAGCCAAGCGCATCTGCTTTACCCGGCACATCCATGCCCGTCACGCGGGTGAGTTGCGCACGCTGATAGATCAGCGTCTGCATCCTGTCGGCCTGACGACTGCGATGGTAAAAGTCAGAGGACAGATACTGCTGCATCCAGCGCATGATATCGCCCGGCGTTGAATAGACGCCGCCGCTGCCAATCGCTGCAAGGGTGTTATTGCACGGACTGGCGCCTTTTTCCGCCACCATCAGACGCTTGCACTGGTCGGGGGACGGCGTATAGGTCGTGTCTTTCATGCCCAAAGGCCGGGTGATCTTTTCTTCAAAGAGTTGGGTGTAAGGCTTACCGGCGGCGGTAGCCAACGCATCCGCCAGCAGGTCATACGCCAGGTTGGAATATGACGCCTGCGAACCCGGCGCGGCTTTTAGCGTGGCGTTAGAAAGATAGTGCCAGCGCTGCTCACGCGTCGGCCAGACAAAAACCGGACGTTTCGCCGCGCCGCCAGGCTGTTCGCGAGGCAGGGCGCTGGTGTGCGTCGCCAGGTTCACCAGGGTAATCGGTTTGCCCTGATACGACGGAACATATGCGCCTGGAGGAGCGTATTTACTCAGCGGATCGTCCAGCCTGACTGTGCCCTGGTCGAGCAGCTTCACCAGCATTTCACTGGTCATTAGCTTGGTTATCGAGGCAATACGGATAACCGAGTCCAGCTGTGGGCGCACGTTATTACCTGGGCGGGTTTCGCCGAAGCTGCGAAAGACCCGTTGGTTGCCGTCGATCACAACCAGCGCCATTCCCGTTGCGCCGCTGCCATAAAAAATATGATTGGCGTAACGTTCAACGATATCAGATGCGAAAACCGGTTCAGCGATAGGCTGCGCCGCCTGGACTGAGGTCAATGACGCCGCACACAGCGCGGCGGAAAAAAGCAGACTACGTTTCAACGGTGGTGTCCATGCATGAATAAAAGGAAGAAGACAGTTCGTATTTATACTACGGCGCGTTCTTTTTCAAAGCGCTATTTAAAGCAAGGATAGTTATAAAAACGTAACGACGAGTAAATCCACGTTTTTTGCGGCGAAAGAAAGTTCGCTTTTGTGATCCTGAGCGTATAGTAGCCGTCGTTTTTGTGCGGGAGGCTGTAATCCGTCGAAACAATATTTCAGCAATGGCAGACGAACTAAGCGCCGCCATTCTGGTCACAATGGCGGTTTCGCTGGTGTGACGTTTTTACTTTCTTCAGCACAGCCGTTGTCATAACGATAAGAAGTTAGCAGGAGAGCATTATGTTCAAGTCATTTTTCCCGAAGCCGGGACCCTTTTTTCTCTCGGCGTTTATTTGGGCAGTCGCTGCCGTCATTTTCTGGCAGGCGGGTGGGGGAGACTGGGTTGCGCATTTCACCGGCGCAACGGACGACGTGCCCATTAGCGCCGCGCGTTTCTGGTCATTGAACTACCTGATCTTTTATGCTTATTACGTGCTTTGCGTGGGGGTATTTGCCCTGTTCTGGTTTATCTACAGCCCGCACCGCTGGCAGTACTGGTCGATTCTCGGCACGTCGCTGATTGTCTTTGTGACCTGGTTTCTGGTTGAAGTTGGGGTGGCCGTCAATGCCTGGTATGCGCCCTTTTACGATCTGATTCAGAAAGCGCTTAGCGCTCCTCATACTGTCACAATGGCGCAATTCTACAATGAGTTAGGTATCTTTCTGGGGATCGCGCTGATTGCCGTGGTGATAAGCGTGTTGAACAATTTTTTCGTCAGCCACTATGTGTTCCGTTGGCGTACGGCGATGAACGAATACTACATGGCGCAGTGGCAGCATTTGCGTCATATCGAAGGCGCCGCCCAGCGTGTGCAGGAAGATACCATGCGTTTTGCCTCCACGCTGGAAAGCATGGGCGTGAGCTTTATTAAGGCGATTATGACCTTAATCGCTTTTCTGCCAGTGCTGATTGCGCTTTCTCCACACGTACCGGAACTGCCGATCGTCGGCCATGTGCCTTACGGTCTGGTGATTGCCGCGATTATCTGGTCGCTGATGGGCACCGGTTTGCTGGCGGTGGTTGGGATCAAGCTGCCGGGGCTGGAGTTCAAAAATCAGCGCGTCGAAGCGGCTTATCGTAAAGAGCTGGTGTATGGCGAAGACGACGCCAACCGCGCCACGCCGCCAACGGTTCGTGAATTGTTCAACGCGGTGCGCCAGAACTATTTCCGTCTCTATTTCCATTACATGTATTTTAATATCGCACGCATTTTGTACCTGCAGGTGGATAACGTTTTCGGCTTGTTCCTGCTGTTTCCGTCGATCGTTGCCGGTACGATTACGCTCGGCCTGATGACGCAAATCACCAATGTGTTTAGCCAGGTACGTGGGGCTTTTCAGTATCTGATAAACTCATGGACCACGCTGGTGGAGCTGATGTCTATCTACAAACGTCTGCGTAGCTTTGAGCGCGAACTGGACGACAACGATATTCAGGCTGTCACCCACACTCTTGGTTAATATAAGGAAGCATTATGTCGGCGGCGTCTCGTTTTTCCCCTTTGTCATTACTGGCCGGGCTGGTTCTTGTTGGATGCAGTACCCAGACGGCGCAGCCGCTAAAAAAAGGGGAGAAAGCCGTCGACGTCGCGAGCGTGGTGCGCCAGAAAATGCCAGCCAGCGTCAAAGACCGCGATAGCTGGGCCAAAGACCTGGCGAAAACCTTTGAGAGCCAGAAGATCGCCCCGACGGAGGAAAACGTCTGTTCGGTGCTGGCGGTCGCACAGCAGGAGTCTAACTACACAGCCGATCCCACCGTGCCGGGGCTGAGCAAAATCGCCTGGCAGGAGATTGACCGCCGCGCCGGGCGCATGCATATTCCGCTTTTTCTGGTGCATACCGCGCTTAAAATCAACTCCCCGAATGGCAAGAGCTACAGCGATCGCCTTGATACGGTAAAAACCGAAAAACAACTTAGCGCGATTTTTGATGATTTCATCAATATGGTGCCGATGGGGCAGACGCTGTTTGGCTCGCTGAATCCGGTTCATACGGGCGGTCCGATGCAGGTCAGCATCGCTTTCGCCGAGCAGCACGCCAACGGTTACCCGTGGACGATGGACGGAACGGTGCGTCAGGAAGTCTTCACCCGTCGCGGCGGACTGTGGTTTGGGACCTACCATCTGCTCAATTATCCGGCGAACTACAGCGCGCCAATTTTCCGCTTTGCCGACTTTAATGCCGGATGGTATGCCAGCCGTAATGCCGCTTTCCAGAATGCCGTCAGCAAAGCCAGCGGCGTAAAACTGGCGCTGGACGGCGATTTGATCGCGTATGGCAGCAAGGCGGCGGGCAAAACCGAGCTGGCGGTGCGTAAGCTGGCGAACAAACTGGATCTCAGTGAAAGCGCTATCCGTCGACAGCTGGAAAAAGGTGACAGCCTGGCGTTCGAAGAGACGGATCTGTACAAAGGGGTCTACGCTCTCGCCGAGAAGAAAACGGGTAAAGCATTACCGCGAGAGATGCTGCCGGGTATTCAACTGGAAAGTCCCAAGATTACCCGTAATCTGACGACGGCGTGGTTCGCAAAACGGGTAGACGATCGACGGGCGAGATGTATGAAGCTGTAGCGGGTCGGGTGAGGGAATCCCACCCGACAGGAAAGATTAGTGATGGCGATGCCGCCAGTGCAGGAAGGCGGCAATCACGCCGAAAATCAGACTGCCGACCAGAAACGGCACCAGGCCAAATATTGTACCGACGCCCAGCCCGATTTCGACGCGCGGACGTCCCGTCTCCTGAACCTGCATCAGATGCTCATATACACCCGGCGCGTGAACCAACAGGTTCAGGATCTGTGCGCCAGCCCAGAAACAAAACAGCACAAACACCGCATACGCGATGTTGCCAGGGGTAGAGGAGGTTTCTCGATGTTTCCCATTAAACAGGGATTTTGAGAGAGTGAAATCAGCCATAAATGACCTCCGCGGGAATTTCTGCTTTCTGCCTGACATCTGCCAGGAACGTAGTGTGAGTCTGACAGGTCATCGCGTTTGTCAATATCAGAATGATGGTAAATTAAGCCTGGGATGAGTCCTGGAATGCAGATTTTTGCCGCTTGTCACAAATACATTACCTTAATTTAAATTTTGCAACATTTAAGAAATTCCGCATACGGCACAGACGGGTTTCCAGTACTATGCCACTATGCTTTTTTTCGTGCGGGAGACGCTATGAATTTGCCTGTAAAAATCCGCCGCGACTGGCATTACTATGCCTTCGCCATCGGGCTTATTTTTATTCTTAACGGTGTCGTCGGGTTGCTGGGATTTGAAGCTAAAGGCTGGCAAACCTATGCAGTGGGCGCAGTCACCTGGGTGATGAGCTTCTGGCTGGCGGGGCTGATCATTCGTCGTCGTGTGGAAGATGACGACGCTGCGTCAGTCAAATAATGTGCATTTGAGCGCCCGGTAAGCCTGACGCTACCGGGCAATCAAAAGTGCAGATTACATGGTCGTTTTCAGGGCGTTATCCGCCGCGTGACGCTCCAGCGCCAGCTCGATTAACCGGGTGATCAGGTCGGTGTAGCCTAACCCACTGGCCTGCCACAGTTTCGGATACATACTGATATTGGTGAATCCCGGCAGGGTGTTGATCTCATTGATCACCACCTCGTTATCCGCCGTTAAAAAGACATCCACCCGCGCCATACCGGCGCAGCCCAGCGTCTGGTAAGCCTGGATCGCGATATCACGGATCTTGTCGTTAACCTCAGGCGCGATCGCCGCAGGCACCACAACCTTCGCGCCGTTGTCGTCAATGTATTTGGTGTCGTAGGCATAGAAATCGCTGTTCAGCACGATCTCGCCGCAGGTGCTCGCTTGCGGATGATCGTTGCCGAGGACCGCGCATTCGATCTCGCGACCCTTGATCCCCTGTTCCACCACCACTTTGTGATCGAATCCGAACGCCAGTTCGATCGCCTGCGCATACTGCGCTTCACTGGTGACTTTACTGACGCCCACGGATGAGCCCTGGTTGGCAGGCTTCACGAAAAGCGGCAGACCAAGACGCGCTTCTACGTCGGCAAAGCTGATAGCGTGACGGTTGGCACGGGTGAGGGTGATAAAGGGCGCGATATTCAGCCCGGCATCACGCAGCAGACGCTTGGTGACGTCTTTATCCATACATGCCGCGGAGCCCAGCACGTCGGAACCGACAAACGGCAAATTCGCCACCCGCAGCATGCCCTGCAATGAGCCGTCTTCGCCCAGCGTGCCGTGAACGATCGGAAAAATTACGTCAACTGTCGGCAACGGCTGCGCGGTTTGCGCGTCAATCAGCTGCTGCTCATGTTTACCCGGCACCTGCGCGAGGCTGGTAGTGGAAGGGCGCAGCGCAATGCGCGCCGGATTGTCGGCGTTGAGCAGGTAATTTTCGGCATCGCTGACGTGCCACTGCCCTTGTTTATCAATGCCTAAAAGCACAACGTCAAAGCGGGTCTTGTCGATGGCATCGACAATATTTTTTGCCGATTGCAATGACACTTCATGTTCCGCTGATTTCCCACCAAATACGATTCCTACCCGCAATTTTGCCATCTTAAAACCCATTCCATCGAACGCAAAGCGTATACATTACCACGACAAAACGAGGGATTCGCGGGCTTCTGCCATAATGTTAAGCAGAAACGCAAAGGAGGGGGCGTGAAAGGTAAAGGCTGGCTGTTTATTATTCTCTTGGGCGTGGCGGGGGGCGTGGGGTACCGGTATCTGCCGTCATATTACAATCCCTTTACGCCGCTCGGGCTGACCGATCCGCCCAACTGGCTGACCAAATTCAAGCTTCAGCGGCTGACGAAAGATCAATGTCAGACATTGCTGCAACAGGCGAACCAGCGAAAGCTGATCTCCTCGCAGCCGGTGGCCGACAGTGCGGGCGACTGTCCGTTAACCGACGTGGTGCGCGTCAGGGATTTCGGCGCGGTCAAACTGAGCAGCAGCTTTCTCGCTTCCTGCCCGCTGGCGCTCAGCGCAGCGCTGTTTGTTGAACAGCAGGCGCGGCCGTTAACCGAGCAGTTTATGGCCAGCAGGCTGACGCGTATCGATCACCTGGGCAGCTTCGCCTGCCGCAATATCTACCACCGTCCCGACGCGCGCCGAAGCGAACACGCCAGCGCGCAGGCGCTGGATATCAGCGGCTTTCGCCTTGCCGACGGGCGAAACATAAGCGTGCTGCGCGGCTGGAAGCAGGATGAAAGCGCCCCCTGGCTGCGCACGATGCTCAGCGCGAGCTGTCAGTACTTTGGTAACGGGTTGGGTCCGGAGTATAACGCCGCGCACGCTAACCATTTTCACCTCGGCATGCGCGGATACGGCCTTTGTCGTTAAGCATAACGCGCTGCATGTGGGGGTCATTTATGTGATTTGTTTCACAAATCTGATGAACGGGAAGATAAAATAGCAAACTCAGACCCATCGCATCTCTTGAACCATTCCGCGGCTGCATTATTGCTAAACTGTGCTGCGTTTTCAGTACGTTATCACAACGAGTATTTATGGAATCCTGGAAAGTTAACCTCATTTCCGTCTGGTTCGGCTGCTTTTTCACCGGTCTGGCAATCAGTCAAATCCTGCCGTTCTTGCCGTTGTATATTTCACAGTTAGGGGTTTCCTCCCACGAAGCGCTCTCGATGTGGTCTGGTCTGACTTTCAGTATCACCTTTCTTATCTCCGCCATTGTCTCGCCCCTGTGGGGCAGTCTCGCCGATCGCAAGGGCCGTAAGCTGATGCTGCTGCGCGCGTCCTTAGGCATGGCGATAGCGATTCTGCTACAGGCATTTGCCACAAACGTCTGGCAGCTGTTTTTGCTGCGCGGCATTATGGGGCTCACTTCCGGCTATATTCCTAATGCGATGGCGCTGGTCGCGTCGCAGGTTCCGCGCGAACGAAGCGGATGGGCGCTCAGTACGCTGGCGACCGCGCAAATCAGCGGCGTGATTGGCGGCCCGCTGATGGGCGGCTTTATTGCCGACCATGTCGGGCTACGACCCGTCTTTTTTATTACCGCAATGCTGTTGATGGTGAGCTTTCTGGTGACCTTCTTTTTAATCAAAGAAGGCGTGCGTCCGACACTGAAAAAGAGTGAACGTCTGAGCGGCAGGGCGGTTTTTGCTTCGCTCCCGTACCCGGCGTTAGTTATTAGCCTGTTTTTCACCACGCTGGTCATTCAACTGTGCAATGGCTCCATTAGTCCGATTCTGGCGTTGTTTATTAAGTCGATGGCGCCGGACAGCAATAACATCGCTTTTCTGAGCGGATTAATTGCCTCGGTGCCAGGTATTTCCGCACTCATCTCTGCGCCGCGACTGGGAAAGCTGGGCGATCGGATCGGCACGGAGCGCATTTTAATGGCGACGCTTATCTGTGCGGTGGTGTTGTTTTTCGCTATGTCATGGGTCACTACGCCTTTTCAGCTTGGCGTACTGCGTTTTCTGCTCGGGTTTGCCGATGGCGCGATGCTGCCTGCGGTACAAACGCTGCTGGTGAAATACTCCAGTGAGCAAATTACTGGACGTATTTTTGGTTATAATCAGTCGTTTATGTATCTTGGCAACGTTGCGGGGCCGTTAATGGGCGCGACGGTCTCGGCAATGGCCGGTTTCCGCTGGGTATTTATTGCCACCGCGGTCATTGTGCTAATCAACATTGTTCAGTTAATGCTGACGTTACGCCAGCGGGAAAAAGGTCGTACAACGGGTTGAATTAATAAAAGAAAGTGACTTAAGTTAAATCCATGCATTTTTATCATAACTTTAGATTATGGCTGGAGGTGATTATTTATTTGCTTTCTTTAATTTCAGTCTTCCTCACTGCTGGCGAGAAACGTTTCGCTATCGTTAATTTGTGATTATTTACGCAAAGTCATTTCTTTCTTTTAAAAATACTACCCTTCACCTCTAGGCAGCATGAGTTCACAGTGATAACGTCAGGCTTCTTTAGATAAGGGAATACAGTCATGAAAAATCTCATTGCTGAGTTGTTGCTTAAGCTTGCCCAGAAAGAAGAAGAATCGAAGGAACTGGTTGCTCAGGTAGAGGCGTTAGAGATTATCGTCACGGCGATGCTGCGTAATATGGCGAAAAAAGAGCAGGATATCCTGATTCAACAGGTGGAAGGGGCTCTTGACGGGGTAAAGCCGGATGCCAGCATTTCTGATGACGATAAAGAACTGCTGCGCCAGTATGTCCAAAAACTCCTGAAACACCCTCGTTACTAACGTTATTCTTCGTGACAGACGCGTTGGCGGAAATTGACCAGGGCGCTTTTGTCCTGTCCGGCAACGCGAATGTGTTTTGGCTATAAGCAAGAACACATTGTCATAAACCTGTCACGACATAACGTTATAGTCGCTTTGTTTTTATTATTTTACCCTGAAGACATCCGTTAAAAGTGTGTTGTAGCGTTGGCGCATATAACTCAATGCGTTTTCTACGCTCAGCGGGATTCATTCATTTGTCGCCTTCCTGCAAGGTCTGTTATTTAAGGTAAGTGAGTATTTTACATGGAGAATATAAAATGAAGCGAAGCGGTAAAACCCTTGCGTTGTTACCGCTGATGTTCATTCCAGCCGGACGCGTTGAAATTCCCGTCATGACGCTATGGCGTCATGACGAAATAACTGCTGTCGGGTGGCTTTTTTGAGGTTAGCGACCAGACTTAATGACATCAGTACGAAATCAGGTTCGCGGATCGTCGCCATCCGGCATGGCAACGCATTTCGCGAAACGCTCGACTGTGTCCTGGTTCAAAAAAGGATGGTGCTATGAAAATAACATTACTGGTAACGCTATTATTTGGTCTGGTCTTTTTAACGACAGTCGGTGCTGCCGAGAAAACACTCACCCCACAACAACAGCGTATGACCACCTGTAATCAGCAGGCGACAGCGCAGGCGCTAAAAGGGGATGCCCGCAAGACGTACATGAGTAATTGCCTTAAAAACAGTCAATCCGATCCTAATGAGAAAAGCCTGACGCCGCAGCAGCAGAAAATGCGTGAGTGCAATTCTCAGGCGACACAGCAGTCGCTGAAAGGTGACGATCGCAGTAAGTTTATGAGCGCCTGCCTGAAGAAAGCGGCCTAAGCGCGTAGTGCTAACGGGTGAGCCGAGGGCATCGCTCACCCGAAATCTCATACTTTCCCCGCCACGCTCGTCTCTATAATTTGGGAAATTATTTCTAAATGTTCCCAAAAAATAATGAATGACGATAATTTTTACAAAAATCACATCGCGCCGGATGAGGGTGGTTACATCTCTTTGCAGCACGATCTTCAGCGCTCCGGACTGCGATTCGCCCGGCGCGTCAGGCTGCCGCGCGCGGTGGCGCTGGGCGGAATGTTCTTCCCCCTTGCGGCAACCCTGGTCAGCCAGCCGGTAGCAGGGGGCTGGTGGTTAGCGCTGGTTGGCTGGGCGTTCGTCTGGCCGCATCTGGCCTGGCAGATTGCCAGCAGGGCAAGCGATCCGCTGCATCGCGAGTTCAGCAATTTCAAAATAGATGCGATCTTCGCTGGCGTGTGGATTGGGCTGACTGGCGTTAACGCGCTGCCTTCCTGCGCGCTATTGATGATGATGGGGATGAATCTGATGGGCGCGGGCGGTTCGCGGTTGTTTTTCGCCGGAACGGTGCTGATGACATTATCCACCTTGCTGACACTGCAACTGACCGGCGGTGTGGTGTCGTTTTCCAGCACGCCGCTTGAAGGGGGACTAACGCTGCCTATTATCATCCTCTATCCGCTTTTATTTGCCTGGGTAAGTTACCAGACCGCGACAACGCTGGCGGAGCATAAGCGACGACTAAAGATCATGAGCACCCATGACGGGATGACAGGGGTCTTTAACCGGCGCCACTGGGAGATGCTACTGCGCGCGGAGTTTGAACGCTGTCGCCGGCAGCATTGCGACTGCACGCTCCTGATCATTGATATCGACCATTTCAAGGGAATTAATGACACCTGGGGACACGACGTCGGCGATGAGGCCATTCAGGCGCTGACCCGACAGCTACGGATGACCCTGCGTAGCAGCGACCTGATAGGCCGCTTTGGCGGCGATGAGTTTGCGGTCATTATGCATGGGACGCCAGCCGGCAATGCCATTGCGGCGATGTCGCGGGTTCACGAAGGACTTCGCGCATTACGTCTGCCCTGCGCTCCGCAGGTGATGGTGCATATCAGCGTTGGCGTTGCTCCGCTGACACCGCAGTTTAGCCATTATCGCGAATGGCTGAAGTCCGCCGATCTGGCGCTCTATAAAGCAAAGCACGCCGGACGTAACCGCACCGAAGTGGCGGCGTAACGTCCGGTTGCCTGCTCAGGACTTGCTGAGCTTCTCTGATTTTTCCATACACTTCGCCATCGCTTCGATCACCGCAGCCCGGAACCCGCGCTCTTCGAGGACGCGTACCGCTTCGATGGTGGTACCGCCCGGCGAGCAGACCATATCTTTCAACGCCCCCGGATGCTCACCGGTTTCCAGTACCATCTTTGCGGAACCCATCACCGCCTGGGCGGCAAATTTATAGGCCTGGGCGCGCGGCATTCCACCCAGCACGGCGGCATCGGCCATCGCTTCGATAAACATAAAGACATAGGCAGGCGCGGAGCCGCTGACCCCGACAACCGGATGAATCATCGACTCAGCAATGACCTCCGCTTCGCCAAAGCAGCGGAAAATGTTCAGTACGTCAGCAGTATCTTCAGGCGTCACCAGCGCATTTGGCGTAATGGAGGTCATCCCGGCATTGACCAGCGACGGCGTGTTTGGCATCGCACGAACGATTTTACGGTCATGTCCCAGCGCGCGAGCCAACTGATCCAGCGTAACGCCCGCGGCAATCGACACCACCAGCGATTCTTTATTCAGGCTGGAGGTGATATCGCTCAGCACTTTGATCATGATGCCGGGCTTCACGGCGCCAAAAACAATATCAGCGATCTGCGCCACTTCCTGGGCGGATTGCGCAGCGTTAATGCCGTACTGGTCGCGCAGCGCGGCGACTTTTTCAGGGGAAGGCGTGTAAACCCAAATCTGGCCGGGGAGCACCTGACCGCTGGCAATCAGGCCGCCGAGGATCGCTTTACCCATATTACCGCAGCCGATAAAACCGATTTTCTTATCCATCTCGTCACTCCCTATTGCGTGATAATTGTTGTTTTGACTGATAAAGCCTAGCTTAACGCGTTATGAAAGAGCCATGAAGGGCAAACAGCACTTTGCCGCAGGGCAAAAGCACGCGACAATAGAAAATTGCCTCTTAACGGGAAACAGTATGACGATTTGGGTTGATGCGGATGCGTGTCCGAACGTAATTAAAGAGATCCTTTTTCGCGCCGCCGGGCGAATGCAACAGACGTTGATCCTGGTGGCGAACCAGACCCTGCGCGTTCCACCGTCGCCGTTTATCCGCACGCTGCGCGTGCCCGCCGGTTTTGATGTGGCGGATAACGAAATCGTGCGCCAGTGCGCAGCAGGCGATCTGGTGATCACCGCGGATATTCCGCTGGCATCGGAAGTGCTGGCGAAAGGCGCCGCAGCGCTCAACCCGCGCGGGGAGCGTTACACCGAGTCGACGATCCGCGAGCGTCTGACCATGCGCGACTTTATGGATACCCTCCGCGCCAGCGGCATCCAGACCGGCGGGCCGGACAGCCTCTCGCCGCGTGACCGCCAGCACTTCGCGGCTGAGCTGGAGAAGTGGTGGCGGGAAGCTCAGCGCTGAAAAGGATGATGTAATTTATTTTTTACAGTTTTCTCAGCACTGTTTCTTGTTATAGTAGGGATATATTGTTATTTTTAGTTCGAGGTGGAAATTAATGTTTACACTTTGGGCTGTCTACGCATTGGGTGGTATGATTATTACTTTCACGACATTTTATTCCGCAACGTCGCGGCTTTTTGGGGAATTCCCGGTATGACGCAACCGCTTTATCTTGTGGGTCCGCGTGGATGTGGAAAGACAACGGTTGGCATGGCGCTGGCGTCGGCAATTAACTGCCGCTTTGTCGATACCGACCAATGGCTACAGTCGCAGATGCAAATGACAGTGGCGGAGATCGTTGAACGGGAAGGCTGGCCTGGGTTTCGCGCCCGGGAAACCGCCGCGCTGGAAGCGGTCACTGCCCCTGCGACGGTCGTGGCTACGGGCGGCGGCATTATTCTGACGGAATACAATCGTCACTTCATGCGCGAAAACGGCATTGTCGTTTATTTAAGCGCGCCGGTGTCCACGCTGGTGGGACGCCTGGAAGCGTCGCCTGAAGAAGAACTGCGCCCGGCGCTAACCGGCAAACCGCTCAGTGAAGAGGTGCGAGAGGTGCTTGCCCAGCGCGACATATTGTATCGCCAGGCGGCCCATTTCATCATTGATGCGTCAAACGCGCCCGACCAGGTGATTTCTGAAATTCGGGGCGCGCTGGCGCAGGTTACGCAGCGTAAACAAGGCGGCGTCTATACTTAAGGTTCATTCTGACAAAAAGGAAGAGCCATGCCGACCAGACCTCCTTATCCACGGGAAGCGTATATTGTCACCATTGAGAAAGGCGCACCGGGTCAGACCGTGACCTGGTATCAGTTGCGTGCCGATCACCCGAAACCCGACTCGTTAATCAGCGAGCATCCGACGGCGCAAGAAGCGATGGATGCGAAAAAGCGTTACGAAGATCCTGAAAAAAGCTGACGCCACAAGCGACTCGGAATGGATTCTGAGTTATCCCTAAACCGAAGCTGCATCACATATTTCGCAGATGACATTTTGTTTCAAAAAACGAACATTAAACGATAACAATATTTTACTGGAATCATCTGGAATCTTTACATAATACTTTGCCCATCTCCTGCTACGCTTTTTTGCATTTGAATTTGCATCAGGCAAATGTCGGCAGTGGCGTAGAGCATTTGTTCGCAAATAAACGACGAAATATAAAAAGGTGGCAAAAATGAGCGCGTCGTTGGCAATTCTCACTATCGGCGTTGTACCCACGAGCGAAATCCTGCCGCTCCTGACGGAGTACATCGACGAACAGCACATTACCCATCACAGCCTGCTTGGAAAAATGAACCGTGAAGATGTGCTCACGGATTATAAAATTGACGCAGGAGAAGCACCGCTATTAACCCTGCTTAGCGATAATCAACCGGCCCATGTCTCTAAACAAAAAGTCGAACGCGATCTGCAAAGCGTTATTGAGGTGCTGGATAACCAGGGTTACGACATTATTCTTTTGATGAGCACCGCGAGCATCAGAAGTATGACCGCGCGTAACAGTATTCTGCTGGAGCCGCGACGAATTATCCCGCCGCTGGTGGCCTCTATCGTTGACGGACATCAGGTGGGCGTTATCGTGCCGGTCGAGGAGCTTATGTCTGCCCAGGCGGAAAAGTGGCAGGTGCTGGCGTCGCCGCCGGTTTATTCACTGGCGAATCCGGTGCATGGCAGCGTCCAGCAGTTGATCGACGCCGGCAAAGCGCTGCTTGAGCAGGGCGCGGATGTGATTATGCTGGATTGCCTGGGATTTCATCAGCGTCACCGCGATGTGCTGCAAAAGTCGTTGGATGTGCCGGTCTTGCTCTCTAATGTATTGATTGCACGGCTGGCTTCTGAATTGCTGGTTTAATTTTGCGTGACAGGCGAAAGGTCAGGACCCTATATTGGGAGTGAATTTAATCACCAGACAGGGTCAGTTTATGCTTCAAAGTAACGAATACTTTTCCGGCAAAGTGAAATCGATCGGCTTTACCAGCAGCAGCACTGGCCGCGCCAGCGTTGGCGTGATGCTGGAAGGGGAATACACGTTTGGTACCGCAGAGCCGGAAGAAATGACGGTAGTGAGCGGCGCGTTGAATGTCCTGTTGCCGGGCGCAACCGAATGGAAAGTGTATGCCGCCGGCGAGGTATTTAACGTCCCTGGCCACAGTGAGTTCCATTTGCAGGTGGCGGAGCCGACCTCCTACCTTTGCCGCTATCTGTAAACGAGAAAGGCCGGATAGCGACACAAAAGCGTCTTGTCCGGCCTTTCCTTGCGCAGCAACCGCGCTTTAGCGCTGGGCTTCTCCACCCAGGCCTTCCACCAGATTCTGGATCAACGCCGCCAGCTCTCCGGTCATCAGGATAAAGTCAGCGTCGAAACGCTGGGCGAAATCTTCCCGATCGATATCTTCGTTTTGATCGCGCAGTTCGTCGCTGAATTTCAGACGCTTAATCGAACCGTCATCGCAAACCATAAACTGAATGCGCTGCTGCCAGTCGAGGGCCAGCTTGGTCACCACTTTACCGGCTTCAATGTGCACCGCGATTTCGTCGCTCACCAGATCCTGTTTTTTCGCCCGGATCACGCCGCCATCTTCCAGCATCGCTTTCAGTTCGGCTTCGTCCAGCAACTGGAAGCCCTGAGCCACGGTGCCGGAACGCACCCATTCAGTGAGCGTCAATTCGATCGGATTTTCCAGCGCCAGCGGAACCACCGGCAGCGAACCGAGGCATTTACGCAGCAGCGCCAGCGTATCTTCCGCTTTTTTGGCGCTGGCGCAGTCCACCATAATCAGCCCGTTAACCGTGTCGATCCACATCATTGTCTGGCTGAAGCGACTGAAGGCGCGCGGCAACAGAGAATGCAGCACTTCATCCTTCAGCGAATCTTTTTCCGTTTTTTTCAGCTTACGCGCTTGCTCGGCTTCCAGTTTGGCGATCTTCGCTTCCAGCGCCTGTTTGATGACCGGCGAAGGCAGGATCTTCTCTTCTTTACGCGCGCAAATCAGGATCTGGCCGTTGTGGGCATGCGTAAGTGCATCGCTGTGCGATCCCATTGGCGGCACCCAGCCCATTTTGGCCATATCCTGGCTACCGCAAGGGGTAAACGTCATTGAGGCTAGCTGTTTTTCCATCTCTTCAGCGCGCAACGAAATATCGCGGCTAAGACGGTAAACCATTAAATTTTTGAACCACAGCATGATAATTTCCACGGCCTTGTCGTTAAATCCAGCGCGTATAGTAGCGAATTGTCGGCGGCCTTGCATTGCTTAAGCGAAAGCCCGACTCTACGCTATTGATATTGCCGAAAAAAATAAGGAGTGGCCTGTGCGTATAGGTATTGACCTTGGCGGTACCAAAACGGAAGTGATTGCGCTCGGCGAGGCGGGGGAGCAATTGTTCCGCCATCGCCTGCCGACGCCGCGTGAGGATTATCAGCAAACTATTGAGACCATTGCGACGTTGGTCGCCATGGCCGAACGCGCTACCGGGCAGACGGGAACGGTCGGAATAGGCATTCCCGGTTCCCTGTCGCCCTACACCGGCGTGGTGAAAAACGCCAATTCGACCTGGCTTAACGGACAGCCATTCGACCGCGATCTGTGCGCGCGTTTGCAGCGTGAGGTGCGCCTGGCGAATGACGCAAACTGTCTGGCGGTTTCTGAAGCGGTCGACGGCGCGGCTGCCGGAGCGCAAACGGTGTTTGCGGTGATTATTGGTACCGGCTGCGGCGCAGGCGTTGCGCTGAACGGACGGGCGCACATCGGAGGGAACGGTACGGCGGGCGAGTGGGGGCATAATCCATTGCCGTGGATGGATGAAGATGAACTTCGCTATCGCGAGGAGGTGCCCTGCTATTGTGGCAAACAGGGGTGTATTGAAACGTTTATCTCCGGCACCGGCTTCGCGACCGATTACCACCGCCTGAGCGGGCATCCGCTGCAGGGCAGCGACATCATGCAGCGTGTGGCGGCGCAGGATCCGGTGGCCGAGCTGGCGTTAAGCCGCTACGAGCTGCGGCTGGCGAAATCGCTTGCCCATGTAGTGAACATACTCGATCCGGATGCGATCGTGCTGGGCGGCGGGATGAGCAATGTCGATCGTTTGTATAAAACCGTTCCGACGCTTATCAAACAGTTTGTCTTTGGCGGTGAGTGTGAAACGCCAATCCGTAAAGCGCTACACGGCGACTCCAGCGGCGTGCGCGGCGCCGCGTGGCTGTGGCCGCAAGGGTAATATTCCTGCGGGCAGAAAGTGTAGGCCGGACGCGCGTCAGCGCCCTCCGGCCACCGGTGACACCGGGTGCTGTCGGCGCTTAACGCGTCCATACGTCAACAATGACGCCATTGCTGTAAACGACAGCAGGGCGGCGGGCAGCGCCACATAGTGATAGGCAAAACCCAGCGTCAGCATCATTCCGCCGCAGTATGCGCCAATAGCGCTCCCGAGATTAAAGGCGATTTGCCCCCCTGCCGCGCCCAGCAGTTCGCCGCCTTTGGCATTTTCCAGCAGCAGGATCTGCAGCGGCGCGGAAAGGGCAAACAGTCCGGCGCAGCAGATAAACGCAAACGTCAGCGACGCGACTTTTATCCCGCCCACGTAAAAGAGCAGCAGCAGACACAGGACGATGACAAAGTCGGTTGTCGCCGCGATCCGAAGCGGAGAAAAGCGACCCGATAACCGTCCGCTAAGCAGGTTGCCCAGTACCATCCCCAGCCCGACCAGCATCATGATGAAAGTCATGACCGTCTCGCTGAAGCCGGAAACGTAAATCATGTACGGTTTGATATAGCTGAACCAGGCGAAAACCCCGGCATTGCCGAACAGGGTGGCGGAAAATATCAGCCATGGCGCGGGGCTTTTCAGGAAATGAAACTGTTCACGCAGCTTTCCTTTCGCTTCATCATGCAGATCAGGCACCCAGAAACCGATCGAGACCATCACCGCAACGTTAAACACGGCGATCAGCAAAAAGGTATAGCGCCAGCTGAATTCATGGCTGAGAAACGTCCCGAGCGGGATGCCAACCAGATTTGCGACGGTCATTCCGGCCACCATCCCCGCCACGGCGGCGGTGACTTTTCCCGGCCGGACGAGTTTAGACAGAATTATCGCGCCCACGCCAAAGAAAGCGCCGTGCGGAAAGCCGGAGACCAGCCTGCCGACCGCCAGCATGGCGTAAGAAGAGGAGAGGGTAAATATCGCGTTGCCGATGACGCACAGGGTCACCAGAAACAGCAGAATATGCTTGAGCGAAAAGCGACTGGAAAAAAGGGCGATAATGGGGGCGCCCAGCACCACGCCAAATGCGTAGTACGAGATCATATGTCCGGCGGCGGGAATCGAAATGCCAACGTCGCGGGCTAATTCCGTTAATATCCCCATGATGCCGAATTCGGCCATGCCCAGCCCAAACGTCCCGAGCGCTAAAGAAAAAATAACCTTGTTCATACCACCTGCTATTATTGTGCGCGGGTTAAGCGCAACGGCTGCGCATTGCCGCAGCCAATCGCGTCATAGCTTGCGGTTAAGTCGGGCGGAATGCCATTCCTTATTCGTCTCTGAGTATTGACGATCGTGCTAACGCATCGGTCTTTGCCGGATGGCGGCGTGACTGTTGAGCAGGCCGGATAAGCGAAACGCCACCCGGCATGCCATTTACTTCGTCACCGCAAACAGGGGGTCAAGTTTGCTATAACCGAGCCCGTTGATTTTCTTCACCTTAATTTGCACCGGGATCCGCTCTTTCATCGCCTCCACATGGCTTATCACGCCGATGGTCTTGCCGCTGGCGTTCAGCGCATCCAGCGCATCCAGCGCGGTGTCCAGCGTTTCGCTATCAAGGGTGCCGAAACCTTCATCGAGAAACAGCGAATCAATGCGCGTTTTGTGGCTCACTAGATCCGAAAGCGCCAGTGCCAGCGCGAGGCTGACGAGGAAACTCTCGCCGCCGGAAAGGGTGCGGGTATCACGCACGGCGTCCGCCTGCCAGGTATCCACCACCTCCAGCTCCAGCGCGTCGCTGGCTTTTCGCGAAAGCAAATAGCGACCATGCAAACGCGTGAGCTGGTTATTCGCCAGCCAGACCAGATTATCCAGCGTCAGGCCCTGAGCGAATTTACGGAACTTATCACCCTCTTTTGAGCCAATAAGCGCGTTCAGATAGCCCCAGTCCTCAACCTGCTGGCTGGCGCTGGCGATCGCCAGCATCAGGCTTTGCTGTTGTTGTCGATTGTCGGCGTCCTGCTTCAACTGCTGGCGAATCTCTCCCTGCCGGGTGGCGTTTTCGCGTAGCTGGCCGTTGAGCTGCGCGGCATCCGCCTGGATCTGCGCAATCGATAAGGTGGGATCCAGATCGGCAGGCGGCTGTTGCTGATGCGTCGCCAGTGCCTGCGTGGACTGTGCCGCTAACGTGCGGGCCTGCTGCAACTGGTTTTCCAGCGACTGCCTGAGTTGTTCAAGGCGCGCGAGGGTCTCCTCATCCAGCAACGCGGCGAGAAACGCCGCCTGATCGGCAAACATGCTGCTTTCCAGCGCCGCCGTAAACTGCGTTTGGGCTTCGCTGGCGCGCTGATTCTCGTTCACCGCCTGTTGCTCTAATGTTTGCAACTGGCTTTGCAGCGACAGACAGTCGTCGTGCACCTGACGCCAGTGGTCCAGCGAAACCGGCGCAGGATCTTCTGAATCCGCCTCGGCTGGGGGCAGGGTCTCGAGTAGTGGGGTCAACTGCGCGATACGCGCCTGCAGTTCGTTAAGCTCGGTCTGCTTTTGTTGCCACGTCTGCGCCTCCGCAGCGCGTGCGTGTAGCCACGCCTCTTCGTGCCCCTCGTCCGGCAGGGAGAGTGCGTAGCGACTGAGCTGCGCGGTCAGCGTCGCCTGACGCTGGTTAATCTGCTGACTAAACTGCGTGATCTGCTGTTGATGCGCGACGAGTTGCGCGTCCAGAGCATGGCGTTGGCTGAGCTGGTAAAGCTGTTTTTCATGATCGTCCTGCGCCGTTAGCCAGGGTTGAATATCATCCTGTGGCTGCAGCGTGATATTGAGATCGCGAATTAATGCCTGCCATTCAACAGTGAGCGCTTGCTCATCTTTCGCCAGCGCCTGCGCTTCGTTCTCGTCGCGCTGCACCTGTTGCTTCAGGGCGTCGCACTGCCCGCGCAGCGTGGCGCCTTGTTCCGCCAGCGCGTTGACCTCTTTTTCCAGCGCGTCACGTCGCGCCTGATTGACGCTGAGTTCGAGCGCCTGATAGGCCGCTACCGCCGGATGCGTGGTCGAGCCGCAAAGCGGACAGGGCTGTCCGGACTGCAACAGCGCGCGCTGGCTTTCGAGATCTTTAATTCGCGCTTCCTGTTCACAGAGGGTTTTGACGTCGAGGTAATGCTGGTTTTTCTCTTTATACTGCTGGCGCCTGGCGTCCAGTTGCGCGGTTTGCTCCGCCAGCGTGCGCGTATTCTGCGCAATCAGCATTTTAAGCTGCTCCAGACGCTTAATGTTGGGGGCGAGCTGACCATGCAGCGCCAGCAGGCGCTGGCGAGTCGGGCGCTGTCGCGCATGCTGGGCCAGCGCTGTGGTAACCTCATCTGGCGTGAGGGCGAGGGTCAGCGTCGGCAATGCTTCCCGCTTGCGGGTATCTGACGCCAGCTGTTGCCGCCATTTCTCCCGCTGGACGGCGTCGCTGGCCTGCTGGGCAAACAGCGCCCGCCAGCCGCCCAGTTCGTTGCTCCACATGCGGAAGCGATCGTGTTCGCTAAGCCAGGCCGTCAGCGTTTGCTGAGCGTTTACCAGCGTCGCGGACTGCTGTTGCGTATAGCGGCGAATACGGCTGCGCAGCGTAAGCGTACTTTGTAAGCGAGCATTTACTTCTTGAATCTGCTGGCGGGTGCGGGAAAGGATAGCGGATTGTTCCTGAATACGTTCCCAGTGTGGGCGTAACGCTCTGGCCGGCTGAGCCAGGTTCAGCGGCGCAAGCTGCGGCTGGGCCTGCTGTAATGCCGCTTGCGCTGTTTCCAGCGCCTGCTGCCGACGCTGTGTTTCCGCGTGCAGTTCGTGCTGCCGCGTCAGCCAGTTCAGGTGCTGTTGCAGGGTTGACTGCCGCGCGGCAAGCTGTTGTTCTTCGTCAGTGAGCGCCTGCAAACGTTCATTCAGCGCCTGTCGCGCCTCAGGCGCTAACAGCGCGACGCCGCTGGCCTGCGCCTGAAGTTTCTCCAGATCGGCCCGCGCGGTTTTGTGTTGATCAAATACCTTCGCCGAAATTTGTCCGTAGATTTCCGTCCCGGTCAGCTCCTCCAGCAGTTCTGCGCGCTCCTTCGGCTTAGCATTGAGGAAGGCGGCGAATTGTCCCTGAGAGAGCAGCATTGAGCGGGTAAAGCGTCCGTAGTCCAGACCGGTCAGGTCGGCGGTCATCTCAAGCTTATCTTTCACCTTATCGGCAAGAATTTTCCCGTCGGCGCAGCGCGCCAGCTCCACGCGCGGCGCTTGTAAATTGCCGTCAGGCTGGTTGCGGGCGCGGTTCTGGCTCCAGAATGCGCGGTAGGCTTCGCCTTTTACCTCAAATTCCACTTCCGCCAGACATTCAGCGGTGTCGCGGGTCATCAGATCGTTTTGCGACTGTGAAACAGTATTCAGACGCGGCGTCTCGTGGTAGAGCGCCAGACAGATGGCGTCCAGCAGCGTCGTTTTTCCGGCGCCCGTGGGGCCGGTGATGGCGAACAGACCGTTACTGGCGAAGGGTTCAGCAGTAAAATCTACCTTCCATTCCCCTTTCAGCGAGTTGAGATTTTTCAGGCGCAGGCTGAGAATCTTCATGCGTCATCCTCCCCGGACAGCGTCTGTAAGGTGGTGTGAAACAGCGAGATCAGGCGCTGGCGCTGAGGATCGTCGAGTGCCTCCAGGGCCAGACGGCGGGTAAACACCTCGTCAACGCTCAGCTCGCTCAGCGTTTCCCGTCGTTCGTTGCTCAGCATACGTTCGCGCTGTTCGCGACTGCGGCGCACCAGCAGCACTTCCACGGGCAACGTTTCGGTCAGCGCCTGGATCTTGCGCTGCATATCATGCAGGTATTCGTCGGTGGTGATCTCAATATCCAGCCAGACCGGCGGCGTTTGCGGCGCGTCACGCCACTGTTCAAGCTGCTCAGTGATAGCGGCGAAATCGCCTTTCAGTACCGCCAGCGGCTGTGTTACCGGCACAGTGAGGTTGTCGACGCTCGCCAGTTTGCCGTTTTCAAAGCTCACCAGATGGACGCATTTATGTTTACCGCACTCGTCAAAGCTCAGGGCGATGGGGGAGCCGCAGTAACGGATGTGCCCGGTACCGCCAATCTGCTGCGCACGGTGGATATGACCCAGCGCGATATAATCGGCGGGAGGGAAATTTTGCGCGGGAAACGCATCGAGGGTGCCAATATAAATGTCACGCACCGCGTCACTTTTACTCGCGCCGACGGTAGTCAGGTGACCGGTGGCGATAATCGGCAGCGTGTGTTCGCCGCGCAGGGCGCAGGCGGCCTGATACTGTTGCTGATAGTAGTCGGTGATGGCGCTCAGCAGGTGCTGCTGTTTTTCCAGACCACTCAATCCGGCCTGACTGGTAACGATGTCGCGCGGGCGTAAAAAGGGAATTGGGCACAGTACCGCGCCGGGCGTTCCGTCGCGGCGATGCAGAAGCTGTGGACCGTGTCCGGCGCTGGCGACAACGGTGGTATTCAGAAAGGCGAGAATTTCGCGGGACTCGTTGAGCGTGGCGACGGAGTCATGGTTGCCCGCCAGCACCACCAGATGACAGCCAGTTTGCTGTAAATTGACGACAAAACGGTTGTACAGTTCGCGGGCGTAGCTTGGCGGCGAGCCGGTATCAAAAATGTCACCTGCGACAATAATGGCATCCACCTGCTGCTCGGTCGCCGTTGCCAGCAGCCAGTCAAGAAAGGCCTGGTGCTCAGCGGCGCGGCTTTTGCTGTAAAAATTCTGTCCAAGATGCCAGTCAGAGGTGTGTAAGATGCGCATAACGGTTCCATGGCAAAAAAGCGTGGCGGGGATTATACCTTTTCACGGACGGTAATATCTCCTGTATGGCTTGTAATAAATCAACAACCTGTCATCAGCCTGCGCTATCTTTTTCATAAATCTGTCATAAAAGTGACGCATAATGACGCCGCATTGATGACTAGCAATTTATCTAAAACAGGGCAAATCATGGCGAGACGTATTCTGGTCGTAGAAGATGAAGCTCCAATTCGCGAAATGGTCTGCTTCGTGCTCGAGCAAAATGGCTTTCAGCCTGTCGAAGCCGAAGATTATGACAGTGCGGTGAACCAACTTAACGAACCCTGGCCGGATCTGATCCTCCTTGACTGGATGTTGCCTGGCGGTTCTGGTCTCCAGTTTATTAAACACCTCAAACGCGAAGCGATGACCCGGGATATTCCGGTGATGATGCTCACCGCCAGAGGCGAAGAAGAAGACCGCGTGCGCGGCCTGGAAACCGGCGCAGACGACTACATAACCAAGCCGTTTTCCCCGAAAGAACTGGTGGCGCGTATCAAAGCCGTTATGCGCCGCATTTCGCCTATGGCAGTGGAAGAGGTGATCGAGATGCAGGGGCTGAGCCTGGACCCGACCTCCCACCGCGTCATGACCGGCGAAAACCCTCTCGATATGGGGCCGACGGAATTCAAGTTACTGCACTTCTTTATGACTCACCCGGAACGCGTTTACAGCCGTGAACAGTTGTTGAACCACGTCTGGGGCACTAACGTTTACGTTGAGGATCGCACGGTTGATGTGCATATTCGACGTCTGCGCAAGGCGCTGGAAACCAGCGGTCATGACCGGATGGTTCAGACGGTACGTGGGACAGGGTATCGTTTTTCAACCCGCTTCTGAAGGGTAAAACAAGCGCCAGGCGCAGGCCTGGCTCAGAACGGAGTATGACGCGTGCTGGAAAGACTGTCATGGAAAAGGCTGGTGCTGGAACTGATACTTTGCTGTATCCCGGCCTTTATCCTCAGCGCTATTTTTGGTTACCTGCCGTGGTTTTTGTTGGCGTCGGTAACGGGACTGCTCATCTGGCATTTCTGGAATTTGTTACGCCTGTCATGGTGGCTGTGGGTTGACCGCAGTATGACGCCGCCGCCGGGCAGCGGAAGCTGGGAGCCGCTGTTGTACGGGCTGCATCAGATGCAGCTGCGTAACAAAAAACGTCGGCGTGAACTGGGAAACCTGATCAAACGCTTTCGCAGCGGGGCGGAGTCGCTACCGGATGCGGTGGTATTAACCACCGAAGAGGGCGGAATTTTTTGGTGTAACGGCCTGGCGCAACAGGTGCTGGGGCTACGCTGGCCCGACGATAACGGGCAGAATATCCTGAACTTGCTGCGTTATCCTGAGTTCACTCACTATCTCAAAACGCGTGATTTCACCCGGCCGCTGAATCTGGTGCTCAATACCGGACGGCATCTGGAGATTCGCGTGATGCCTTATACCGACAAGCAGTTGCTGATGGTCGCCCGGGACGTGACCCAGATGCATCAGCTTGAAGGGGCGCGACGCAACTTCTTTGCCAACGTCAGCCACGAGCTACGCACGCCGCTCACTGTGCTGCAGGGGTATCTGGAAATGATGCACGAACAGCCGCTGGAAGGGGCCACGCGCGAGAAAGCGTTGCTGACGATGCGCGAACAGACTTTCCGGATGGAAGGACTGGTGAAACAATTGCTGACGCTGTCGAAGATTGAAGCCTCGCCGACGCTGTTGCTCAATGAGCAGGTCGATGTGCCGATGATGTTGCGCATGGTGGAACGCGAAGCGCAAACGCTGAGCCAGAATAAGCACACCTTCAGCTTTGAGGTCGATAATCAGCTTAAGGTGCTGGGGAATGAAGAACAGTTGCGTAGCGCGATTTCTAACCTGGTGTATAACGCGGTAAACCATACGCCGGAAGGAACCCACATAACTGTGCGTTGGCACGCTGTGCCGCACGGTGCGGCGTTCAGCGTGGAGGATAATGGTCCGGGGATCGCGCCGGAACACTTGCCGCGTCTGACCGAGCGTTTTTACCGCGTCGACAAGGCCCGTTCGCGGCAAACTGGCGGCAGTGGGCTCGGGCTGGCCATCGTTAAACATGCGGTGAATCATCATGAAAGCCGCTTATCGATTGACAGTGAACTGGGCAAAGGCACGCGCTTTAGTTTTGTGCTGCCGGAACGTTTAATTGCCAAAAAATCGGCTTAATGCCCGATCGTAAGGCTATCTTTCCATAAGCCAGCGAATGCTGGCTTATTTTGTTTGCGGTTAAGAACAGTCCACTAAATTTCGCAACGTCTGGTCGTTTTTTGTTCGCATGATAAGCCATGACTTTTTCTTAAGAATGGTGTTTTATGCCAACTCTGAATTCGATATCGCGATAATGTTCCGGTTTTTAGATCCCTCCTTGCTTTAAAACGTTATAAGCGTTTAAATTGCGCCCCAGATGCTGGCGGTCTGACTGCATTCAGGCGGTAATTCGAAAAACTATTCTTCGCCGCGCCAGCCCAGGAGCATATCCCGCTGGAATTGCTTAAAAAATCCGCTGTATCTTCCCGTAGGGAAAGGTAAAAAATTTTAATTTAATCAACACCACATCCACAGGCCGTAAGCTTTATGACCCATCAGTTAAAATCGCGCGATATTATCGCCCTTGGCTTTATGACTTTTGCGCTGTTCGTCGGCGCAGGAAACATTATCTTTCCTCCAATGGTTGGTCTGCAGGCGGGCGAGCACGTCTGGACTGCGGCTTTCGGCTTTCTGATTACCGCCGTGGGTCTGCCGGTGTTGACCGTGATCGCGCTGGCGAAAGTGGGTGGCGGCGTGGACAGCCTGAGCACCCCAATCGGTAAAGTGGCGGGCGTCCTGCTGGCAACCGTCTGTTACCTGGCGGTTGGACCACTGTTTGCGACCCCGCGCACCGCGACCGTGTCGTTTGAAGTGGGCATCGCGCCGCTGACCGGCGACTCGGCGATGCCGCTGTTTATCTATAGCGTGGTCTATTTCGCCCTCGTTATTCTGGTGTCGCTCTATCCTGGCAAACTGCTGGATACGGTAGGGAATTTCCTGGCGCCGCTGAAAATTATCGCGCTGATCGTCCTGTCCGTTGCGGCAATTATCTGGCCGGCTGGCCCTATCAGCACTGCCATGGACGCTTATGAAAACGCGGCGTTCTCTAACGGTTTTGTGAACGGCTATCTGACCATGGATACGCTGGGCGCGATGGTATTTGGTATCGTGATTGTGAACGCGGCGCGCTCGCGCGGCGTGACCGAAGCGCGTCTGCTGACCCGCTATACCGTTTGGGCTGGCCTGATGGCGGGCATTGGTCTGACGCTGTTGTATCTGGCGCTGTTCCGTCTGGGGTCAGACAGCGCGACGCTGGTCGATCAGTCCGTTAACGGCGCGGCGATCCTGCATGCATACGTTCAGCATACCTTCGGCGGCGCGGGGAGCTTGCTGCTGGCGGCCCTGATCTTCATCGCCTGTCTGGTCACCGCGGTTGGCCTGACCTGCGCCTGTGCGGAGTTCTTCGCGCAGTACGTCCCGCTTTCGTATCGCACGCTGGTGTTTATCCTCGGCGGCTTCTCGATGGTGGTCTCCAACCTGGGGCTGAGCCACCTGATTCAGATCTCCATTCCGGTGCTGACGGCGATCTATCCGCCGTGTATCGCACTGGTTGTATTAAGTTTTACCCGCTCATGGTGGCATAATTCGTCCCGCGTTATCGCACCGGCGATGTTTATCAGCCTGCTTTTTGGTATCCTTGACGGGATTAAAGCATCGGCAATCGGCGACGTGTTACCGGCCTGGACCCAGCGTTTACCGCTGGCGGAACAGGGACTGGCGTGGTTAATGCCCACCGTCGTGATAGTGGTCCTGGCAATTATCTGGGATCGCGCAGCGGGTCGGCAGGTGACCTCCAGCGCCCACTAAGATTGCTGACAGTATGTTTTGACCACGGGGTTATCTTGCTTAACCCCGTGGTTTTTTATTGTGTAGATGGGTCAGGAATTGATGGAAAGTAATAACAAGCTAAAGCGTGGGCTAAGCACCCGGCACATTCGCTTTATGGCACTGGGTTCAGCAATTGGCACCGGGCTATTCTACGGCTCGGCGGACGCCATCAAAATGGCGGGGCCAAGCGTACTGTTGGCGTACATTATTGGCGGGGTTGCCGCGTATATCATTATGCGCGCATTGGGCGAAATGTCCGTTCACAACCCCGCAGCCAGTTCTTTTTCGCGCTATGCGCAAGAAAACCTCGGCCCGCTGGCGGGCTACATCACCGGCTGGACCTACTGTTTTGAAATACTGATCGTCGCCATCGCCGACGTGACCGCGTTCGGTATCTATATGGGCGTCTGGTTCCCGGCGGTGCCGCATTGGATCTGGGTGCTTAGCGTGGTGCTGCTGATTTGCGCCATCAACCTGATGAGCGTGAAGGTTTTCGGTGAACTGGAGTTCTGGTTCTCCTTCTTTAAAGTCGCCACCATTATCATCATGATTGCCGCCGGTTTCGGCATTATCATCTGGGGGATTGGCAACGGCGGTCAGCCGACCGGTATTCATAACCTGTGGAGCAATGGCGGCTTTTTCAGCAACGGCTGGCTGGGCATGGTGATGTCTCTCCAGATGGTGATGTTCGCCTACGGCGGGATTGAGATCATCGGTATCACCGCCGGGGAGGCGAAAGACCCGGAGAAATCGATCCCGCGCGCGATTAACTCAGTGCCGATGCGTATTCTGGTGTTCTACGTGGGAACGCTGTTTGTCATTATGTCGATCTACCCGTGGAACCAGGTGGGAACCAATGGTAGCCCGTTTGTACTGACCTTCCAGCATTTGGGAATAACGTTTGCCGCCAGCATTCTGAACTTCGTGGTGCTTACCGCTTCGCTGTCGGCGATTAACTCTGACGTCTTTGGCGTGGGTCGTATGCTGCACGGCATGGCGGAGCAGGGTAGCGCGCCGAAGGTGTTTGCCAGGACTTCGCGCCGCGGCATTCCGTGGGTGACCGTGATGGTGATGACCGTTGCGCTGCTGTTTGCGGTTTATCTGAACTATATCATGCCGGAAAACGTCTTCCTGGTTATCGCTTCGCTGGCGACCTTCGCCACGGTGTGGGTGTGGATTATGATCCTGCTGTCGCAGATTGCCTTCCGTCGCCGTCTGCCGCCCGACGAGGTCAACGCGCTGAAATTTAAAGTGCCAGGCGGGGTGGCGACCACTATCGCCGGGCTGATCTTTCTCGTCTTTATCATTGGGCTGATTGGCTATCACCCGGATACCCGCATCTCGCTGTACGTTGGTTTTGCGTGGATTGTCCTGCTGCTGATTGGCTGGATGTTCAAACGCCGTCGCGATCGTCTGATGGCGCAGTAACGGTGTGTGTCCGGTCTGCGAATGCTCGCAGGCCGGATAAAACGCGTCAGCGTCGCCACCCGGCAATGCCGTCAAAATATCCTCCCCCACACTCCTCCCCCAATAAACCTGCAGATGATGAGTTATCCTGTAAATTGCTGTGGCAAGGTGAGCGCATTTTCATCAAAGGGGATACGTGATGTTGAACGCCTGGCACCTTCCGGTTGCCCCATTTGTTAAGCAAAACAAAGCGCAACTGAGCATTACGCTTTGGCTGGCGGGGGAAAACCTGCCTCAACGCGTGACGCTGCGCGCGGAAAATGACAACGAAGAAACGTCGCTGGCAATGCACAAACTACGCAGCCAGCCACATCCCGGCGTCACCGCATGGCGCGCGGTCATCGACCTGAGTCGCGGCCAGCCGCGTCGCCGCTACAGCTTTAAGCTGCTCTGGCACGATCGCCAACGCTGGTTTACGCCACAGGGATTCAGCCGCTTCCCGCCGGCCCGCCTTGAGCAGTTTGCCGTTGACGCGCCGGATAACGGCCCGCAGTGGGTGGCCGATCAAATTTTTTATCAGATCTTCCCCGATCGTTTTGCGCGTAGCCAGCCGCGCGAGGCGCAGCAGGATAACGTCTATTTCCATCATGCGGCGGGTCAGGACATTGTTTTGCGCGACTGGGACGATCCCCTGACCGCGCAGGCCGGGGGATCGACCTTTTATGGCGGCGATCTGGATGGGATCAGCGAGAAGCTGCCGTATCTGAAAAAGCTCGGCGTGACCGCGCTGTATCTGAATCCGGTCTTCACCGCGCCAAGCGTGCATAAATATGATACGGAAGATTATCGTCACGTGGATCCGCAGTTTGGCGGCGATCCGGCGCTGATGCGTTTGCGGCAGAAGACGCAGCAGCAGGGGATACGGCTGGTGCTGGACGGCGTGTTTAACCACAGCGGTGATTCCCATGCATGGTTTGACCGGCATAACCGGGGGACGGGCGGCGCGTGCCATAATCCGGCGTCTCCCTGGCGCGACTGGTACAGCTTTTCAGAGGATGGCGTCGCGCTGGACTGGCTGGGCTACCCCAGTTTGCCAAAACTGGACTACCGGTCGGAAAGTCTGGTTAATGAAATTTACCGCGGTGAAGACAGCATTGTGCGCCACTGGCTAAAAGCGCCGTGGAATATGGACGGCTGGCGGCTCGATGTGGTGCATATGCTTGGCGAAGACGGCGGAGCGCGGCATAACCTCCGGCACGTCGCGGGCATTACGCAGGCGGCGAAAGAGACGCAGCCGGAAGCCTATATTGTCGGCGAGCACTTTGGTGACGCGCGGCAGTGGCTGCAGGCGGACGTCGAAGACGCGGCGATGAACTACCGCGGTTTTACTTTCCCGCTGTGGGGGTTTCTCGCGAACACGGATATTTCTTACGATCCGCAACAGATTGATGCGCAGACCTGTATGGCGTGGATGGAGAATTACCGCGCGGGGCTCTCGCACCAGCAGCAGTTGCGGATGTTCAACCAGCTCGACAGCCACGATACGGCGCGGTTTAAATCGCTGCTTGGAAAAGACGTCGCGCGTCTGCCGCTGGCGGTTGTCTGGCTGTTTAGCTGGCCGGGCGTCCCCTGCATTTACTACGGCGATGAGGTGGGACTGGATGGCAACAACGACCCGTTCTGCCGCAAACCCTTCCCCTGGCAGGCGGAGAAGCAGGATGCCGCGCTGCTGGCGCTGTACCAGCGTCTGGCGAAGCTGCGCCAGCGCAGCCAGGCGCTGCGCTATGGCGGCTGTCAGGTGATATATGCGCAAGACAATGTGGTGGTGTTTTTACGCGTTTATAACCAACAGCGCGTGCTGGTCGCGATCAACCGCGGTGAAGCCTGCGAGGTGGTTTTACCGGCGTCGCCGCTGCTAAATGTTAACGCCTGGCAGATCAAAGAAGGTAAAGCCGATATGCAGGACTGCGTACTGTCATTACCGGCGATATCCGCTGCCATTTGGTTAGGTAATTAACCCTTATTAAAGGCAGGTATTAAAACCTGCCTTTTTATCTTGTTCGGTTAAATTAAACAGAGCGGACAAATTTCTTTAATATCCTCACAATCAATTCTCGCTATACTCAATTTGCTTTATCAATCCGGGCCCGAACGTATATAGCACACACAGAAGTTTACCTATAACTTATTGATTGTAAGGTGTATTTATGTCTATCCGTGAATTGATTGATCCGTCTAATTCCGCCCTGATTTTTATTGATCATCAGCCGCAGATGTCATTCGGTGTAGCAAATATAGACAGACAGCTTTTAAAGAATAATACGGTCGCGTTGGCGAAAGCAGGCAAAATATTTAATGTGCCGGTTATCTATACTTCAGTAGAAACGAAAAGTTTCAGCGGCTATATCTGGCCGGAATTGCTCGCTGTTCATCCGGATGTCAAACCCATCGAACGCACGTCCATGAATTCCTGGGAAGATGCGGCGTTTGTCAAAGCCGTTGAGGCTACCGGGCGTAAAAAACTGATTATTTCTGCGCTGTGGACTGAAGTGTGCCTGACCTTCCCGGCGCTGATGGCGCTGGAAGCTGGCTACGAAATTTATGTGGTTACCGACACTTCCGGCGGGACGTCGGTTGATGCGCACGAACGCGCTATCGATCGTATGGTGCAGGCCGGGGCGGTGCCGGTGACATGGCAGCAGGTTCTGCTTGAGTACCAGCGCGACTGGTCGCGCAAAGAGACCTATGACGCGGTTATGGATCTGGTGCGTGAACACAGCGGCGCCTACGGTATGGGGGTGGATTACGCTTACACCCTGGTACATGGCGCGCCTGAACGTAAAGCCTGATTCCCATGGCGGGGCAACCCGCCATTGACCTTCGGTAAGGAATTTGTCATGGCGCAGAATAAATCTGTGACGTTGGTGATTACCCACACTCTCCGGCCTGAACAGGCGGCGCGGTATGAATTATGGCTTGGAAAAATTATGCCGGTCGCGGCGGAGTTCCCCGGTCATTTGGGGGCAAACGTCATTCGCCCCACCGATGGGCAAAATCACTGGAATATCATCATCCGCTTCGACACGCTCGAGCATCTCTACAACTGGACGCAGTCGGACACCCGGCGGATTCTGGTCGACGAAATCGCTCCGCTGCTGTCGGATGGCGATAAAACGGAAATTCATACGGAAGCCGCGTTCTGGTTCACCCCACCCGCGCCGCATGTCCGGCAGCCACGCCGCTGGAAGCAATTTCTTATCACCCTGCTGGTCATTTTTCCCAGCACCAATCTGGTGCCCTGGCTGACCGGGATGATCCTGCCCACCCTGAAGGGATCGTTAGCGTTGCATCTGATCAACGATGCGTGCGTGGTTGCGCTGGTTGTCTGGTTCTGGATGCCCATCGTCACCCGTCTGTTTGCCGGCTGGCTGAAAAAAGCCTGACCGACTCATCAGGAGAATATTATGTCTCACACTGCCTCATTAATTTTGACTCACGGAAAAATACACACCCTCGATAGCCAATGCCCGCATGCGGAAGCGGTTGCCATTAAAGACGGTAAAATCCTCGCCACGGGAAGCCACGACCAGATGATGGGTCTGGCCGCTGACGGTACGCAGGTTGTCGACCTGAAAGGCCATACCGTAATCCCCGGTCTTAACGATTCGCACCTGCACCTGATTCGCGGAGGGCTGAACTACAATCTTGAGCTACGCTGGGAAGGCGTGCCGTCACTGGCGGACGCGCTGCGTATGCTGAAGGCGCAGGCAGACCGAACGCCGTCGCCGCAGTGGGTTCGCGTGGTGGGCGGCTGGAGTGAGTTCCAGTTTGCCGAACGCCGAATGCCGACGCTGGAGGAGCTTAACGAGGCTGCGCCGGATACGCCGGTGTTTGTGCTTCATTTGTACGACCGCGCGCTGCTCAACCGTGCGGCGCTGAACGCGGTCGGTTACACCAAAGCAACGCCAGACCCGGTAGGCGGCGAAATTGTTCGCGACGGTAACGGTAATCCAACCGGAATGCTGATCGCCAAACCAAACGCCATGATCCTCTATTCGACACTGGCGAAGGGACCGAAGCTGCCGCTGGACATGCAGGTCAACTCGACCCGCCAGTTTATGCGCGAGCTGAATCGTCTTGGGCTGACCAGCGCCATCGACGCGGGCGGCGGCTTCCAGAATTACCCGGAAGATTATCAGATTATTGAGCAGTTACATGCAAACGATCAGATGACCGTGCGCATTGCCTACAACCTGTTTACTCAGCGTCCGCAGCAGGAGCTTGAAGATTTTGAGCGCTGGACCGATATGCTCAAACCGGGGCAGGGGACCGACTTTTATCGCGCGAACGGGGCGGGAGAAATGCTGGTCTTTTCGGCGGCGGATTTTGAGGATTTCCTTCAGCCGCGCCCGGACCTGCCGGAAGGCATGGAGGATGAACTGGAGCGCGTGGTGCGCCATCTGGTCGAACACCGCTGGCCGTTCCGCCTGCACGCCACTTACGACGAATCGATAGGCCGGATGCTGGATGTGTTTGAGAAGGTGAATCGCGATATCCCGTTTAACGGCCTGCACTGGTTCTTCGACCATGCCGAGACCATCAGCGAACGCAACATCGACCGTGTGAAGGCGCTCGGCGGCGGGATAGCGGTACAGCACCGCATGGCGTTTCAGGGCGAATATTTTATTGACCGCTACGGCAAAGAGGCGGTGAAGCATACGCCGCCAGTCGCGAAAATGTTGGCGGCCGACGTTCCGGTCGGGCTGGGGACGGATGCGACCCGCGTTGCCAGCTATAACCCGTGGACAGCGCTTTACTGGCTGGTGTCCGGGCGTACGGTGGGCGGGACGGCGATGTATGACGAGAACAACCGTTTGCCGCGCGACGTGGCGCTTGAGCTGTGGACGGCGGGTAGCGCGTGGTTCTCCAGCGAACAGGGCAAAAAAGGCCGCATTGTGAAAGATCAACTGGCGGATTTGGTGGTGCTGTCGAAAGACTATTTCAGCGTTGCGGAGGAGGAGATCAAAGGCATTGAGTCAGTGATGACGGTTGTGGATGGTAAAGTGGTCTATGCCGCCGGGCCTTTCACGCCGTTGGCGCCGCCTGCTATCCCGGTGGTGCCGGACTGGTCGCCGGTGGTGAATGTGCCTGGGCATTACCGCGCCGCGCCGCCAGCGTCGGCGAAGGTGGGGGCGGTAGTGCAAATGCATCAGTGCTGCGGCAGTTGCGGCGTTCACGGTCATCAGCACGACATTGCCCGAAAATCCGGAATTGCGGTTTCCGACGATCGCGCATTCTGGGGAGCGCTGGGCTGTTCCTGCTTCGCTTTTTAACCTGACGGGCGGGGGCGCTGGCGCCTGCCCGATACGGTAAAGTCCCGTTGTTGCCGGATGAGATGCTGACGCGCCATCCGGCATTTTCATCTTCAGAGATAGCGCAAATGCAACAATTTGTGTCAATCTTAGACGATCCCGTACAGTGAAGGTGACAACATGGACGACCTTTTAATCCTTGGCTGCATCATCGTGTTTTTCGCGCTGGTGGTGGTGCCGATCCTGGCGATTGTCGCGTTTAACCGAAGCGCGACCACCCGCGATGAGCTTGCCAGACTGCGCCGCCGGGTGGAAGAACTCGAGCAGCGCGCTGTCGCAGCGCCGACGGTTGCGCAGACAACGCCGACGCCAGCGCAGCCGGTTGAAACGGTCATCCCGACCGAATCTGTGCCCGACGTTGCGTCTGAACCGGCGAGCCCGTGGCGAGCGCAGCGTCCTCAGCGCGCGGCAAACAACGATGGTGTCCCGCCGCGCGACCCGGCCCCTGCAGTGGCAAAGCCGCCTTCCGCCTTTGGCGGCATGATAACCTCGCTGGCGCGCTGGTTTATGCAGGGCAACCCGCTGGCGAAACTCGGTATTCTGCTGCTGTTTCTTGGACTGTCTTTTCTGCTGCGCTATACGGTTGAGCACGCCCTGTTCCCGCTTGAACTGCGCCTGGTGGCGGCTGCGCTGTTTGCCATTGTCCTGCTCGCCGTCGGCTGGCGGCTGCGGCATAGACAGCCCGTCTATGCGTTGATTTTGCAGGGGGGCGCAACGGGCGTACTCTATCTCACGGTCTTTGGCGCCTTTCGTCTCTGGCAGATGTTGCCGATGACGCTGGCCTTTGGATTACTGGTGGTGATCTGTGCGGCGAGCGTCGGGCTGGCGATATTGCAAAAGGCGCTCAGCCTGGCGATGCTGGCGAGTCTCGGCGGCTATCTCGCTCCGCTGCTGCTGTCTACCGGCAGCGGCAACTATGTCGCGCTGTTCTCCTTCTATTTACTGCTTTCGGTTGGCATTCTCGCGATCAGCATCTGGCAGCACTGGCGCGAACTTAACCTGCTCGGCCTGCTCTTTACCTTTGGCGTCGGCGGACTGTGGGGGCTGAGCGACTATCAGCCAGCGTATTACCTTCCCTGCCAACTTTTCCTGGCGGCGAATATCCTGATTTTTGGCGTGCTGAGCGTGGCGCTGTCGCTGCGGGCGCAGGAGAAAGGTCGACAGATTGTCGACGGCGTGCTGCTGTTTGCGCCGCCGTTAATAGGTTTTGGGATGCAGTACGCGATGACCCGTCACTGGGAGTACGGTCCGGCGCTCAGCGCGCTGGGCTACGGCGGAGTCTACTTATGTCTCGCCTGGCTGGCGCTGCGTCGATATCCGTCGCTGGGACGTCCTCTGGTGCTGGCGGCGCTGGCGTTGGGCGGCGCATTTGCGACGCTGGCTATCCCGTTGGCGCTGTCGGCGCGCTGGACGGCGATGGCCTGGGCGCTGGAAGGCCTGGGTATTTTATGGCTGGGCGTTCAACAACAGCAACGTCGTATGAGCTACAGCGGCACAGCGCTGCTGGTGCTGGCGCTCGGCAGCGCGTTGTGGGCGTTGACGGATGCAAGCGATGCGCTGAGCCTGATGCTGATTTTCGCGGTGCTCAGCCTGTGCTGGCTGGCAGCAGCGTGGTTATGGCGGCAGATCGCAATACGGGGAAGCTGGGGACTGCTGGCGGGCGGGGTGCTGTTCTGGCTTATCGCGCTGGCCGGCGCTTCGCAATTGATCTTCAACAAAGATGCCTGGGTGGTGTCCGGCGTGCTGGCGCTGATGGCGGTGTCGGTCTGGGGCTGGCGGAGCGTCGGAAAACGCCTGGCGTGGCACGCGCTGGAGGCCAGTAAGTGGCTGTTGTGGCCGGTGATGTTGCTGGCGCTTTTGCTGCAAATTTCCCGCCAGTCACTGTTTGCCGAGGGCTGGCAGAATCTGGCATGGTGTCTGGCGCTGCCTGCCGCGCTGATGTTGCTGCGCCGCGACGAGCGCGCGTTACCGCCGCGACTCTCCCAGGGGCTGCATCTTTCACTCCTGTGGATGTTTTTACTGGCGCTGGCCGCGGAATTGTTCTGGTTTGCCCGCGATTTGCCGTGGGGCATGGCGGCCTGGGGAAGCGGCGTGATGATGGCGACAGGCGGGCTGCTGATTATTTTCATCGGCGCGGCGGTGCGCCGTCGGTTCTGGCCGTTTAAGGTCTGGCCGGCGCTATATGCTGTGCAGGCGATGGTGCCGGTAGCGGTTGCGCTGGCAGGCTTGCTGGCGCTGGCAAACTTACAGGATGGCGTAGTGTACCGCCAGGCATACCTGCCGCTGGTTAACCCGCTGGAGGAAGGCGCCGCCTTCGCGTTGCTGGGGCTGGTCGCGTTGTACCGCGCCGCGCGGCGCTATTTTCCTGCGACATTCTCTTTATGCCAGCCCTGGCCCGTGGTCGCGCTGATAGCGCTTGCATTCTGGTGGCTGAACGGTGTCCTGCTACGTGCGCTCGCCTGGTACGGCGAAGTGGCCTGGGAGCTTGAATCACTATGGCATTCGCGGCTTATTCAGACCTGTTTCGCCCTGTTCTGGATGCTCAGCGCGTTGGTAATGATGCTGCATGCGACTCGTCAGGCCTCGCGGCGGGAATGGCTCTGCGGCGCGGTGCTGCTGGGGCTGGTGATTGTTAAACTGATGTTGGTGGACAGCGCTGGCGGGGGCGGTCTGGCGCGCGCGGTAGCCTTTATCGGCGTGGCGATTCTGGTGCTGATCGTTGGCTATTTCTCACCGTTACCGCCCAAAGCAGGAGAAGAAAAATGAAATGGATAAACGCCGTGGTCTGTACCACGCTGCTAACGCTGGCTGGCCCGGTATTGGGTAACGAGACGCCAGTGGCATCGCCGCAGGACTACGCTTTTGGCGTGACGCTTGGCACATCCACCCCTTCGCAGTGGTACCGAATCGCGCTGCCTCAGGACGTCTATCAGCAAAGCGCCTCACCGGAACTGCAGGATGTGCGCGTATTTAACCAAAGGGGAGAAGCGGTGCCGTTTAGCCTGGTAAAGGCGGCGCGCCAGCAGGCGGCGTCTGAGCCGACGGCGCTGCGGCTGTTCCCGCTGGACTCTTCGCCGGTAACGTCACGCCAGACAACGGAAGACGACACCGCTAAAATCCTGCTGCGTTCCAAAAGCGGCGTAGAGATCGTGCTGGAAGGGGAGAAAGCGAAACCCGTCGGTCAGCACTATTTGCTGACGTTGCCGGAAAAGGCGAGCGAAGCGGTTTCGCTGTCCCAACTTCAGCTCGCCTGGGATACACCGCAGACGCCGTGGCAGGGGAAAGCATCGGTCTATTACAGCGTCAATCTCAAGCGTTGGCATTCGCTGCGCGAGGAGATGCCATTGATGGATATCGCCAGCGGCAACGATCGTCTGAAACTCGACAGGATTGACGTCGATATCACGTTATCCCCGCATGCCATTCGTTATCTGCTGCTTGTGCTGGAAGCGCCCCGCGCCACCGTCGCGCTAACGGGCGTTAAGGCTGTCAGCGCCCCCGCGCACGTCGTGGCGGAGCAAATGGCGATGCAGGGCGAGGGACGGCGGTTGTCGGCAACGGAGGCGCAATGGCAGTGGACGCGTCCTCAGCCGCTCAGTTCGCTGGATATCACTCTGAACAGCGATGGCGTTCTTCCCGTCGAGATTGCCTGGCGCAGTACGGCGAAGAGTGACTGGCAGGTGCTGAAAAAAGAAGTGCTCTATCAGCTGGAGGGGAGGGCATCGGCGCCCGTCCCGCTGCCCGGAACCTTGGTGGAGGCGATAAAAATCACCACGCTTAACGCGCGCTTACCGGAAACGCTGCCGCAGGTGACAGGCTACCGCGATCGTTATGATCTGGTGTTCAACGCGCAAGGGAAAGCCCCCTATCTGCTGGCCTGGGGGAATGGCGCAGCGGAACCGGCAAGCGTTGGCGTGGATATGCTTATTCCGGCCGATTTGCGAACAACCTATGATGTGGCGACGCTACCCTCGGCCTCCGTCAACGAAGCGGTCAAACTGGGCGGGGAATCACGGTTAACTGCGACCTCAGCGACGGAACGTGAAAGCCAGGCAAAACAGTTGCTGGTCTGGGGCGTGCTGATTGTCGGCGTCGCGCTGTTGGCGCTGCTGGCCTTTCGTCTCTGGCGTGAAGTAAAAAAAGACGGCGCGACGTAACGCAATAAAAAAGGCTCGCTATGCGAGCCTTTTTACGTGATTCGTGCCGGTTACAGGCTGGAAACGTTTTCGGTCAGGTATTTCGCCACGCCGTCCGGAGACGCGTTCATACCTTCTTTACCTTTTTCCCACTGTGCCGGGCAGACTTCGCCGTGCTCTTCGTGGAACTGCAGCGCGTCAACCATACGCAGCATTTCGTCGATGTTACGGCCCAGCGGCAGGTCGTTAACCACCTGGTGGCGAACAATGCCGTTTGCGTCGATCAGGAAGGAACCACGCAGCGCAACGCCCGCTTCCGGGTGCTCGATGCCGTAGGCTTTCTGAATTTCACGCTTAACGTCAGCAACCATTACGTATTTCACCGCACCGATGCCGCCTTTGTCGACAGGGGTGTTACGCCATGCGTTGTGGACGAATTCGGAGTCGAAGGAAACGCCAACCACTTCAACGCCGCGCTTCTGGAATTCTTCATAACGTTTGTCGAACGCGATCAGTTCGGACGGGCAAACGAAGGTGAAATCCATTGGCCAGAAGAACAGAACGGTCGCTTTACCGTTGGTGTGCTGTTTGAAATTGAAGTTTTCAACGATTTCACCGCTACCGAGTACCGCAGCTGCTGTAAAATCCGGAGCCGGACGAGTCACCAGTACCATATTATTCTCCTGCAAAGTTAAGGGTTTTTGGAACGCAACGCGGGCCAGTATAGAGAGTGTTCGCGAATAAGACAAAGAGGTGGCGACAATCGTTCAGCAAGCTTTTGCCTATCATTGATCATGCTGTCAGAGCTGCTTATTTCTCGCCTGCGCCATCATGCGCGGGTAGAACTGCCAGAAACGTGTTTCCAGTGCGTCGTAATGTTCGTCCAGGTCGTACCAGGAGTCGCGCAGCGCATCCAGACGCGGGCGGCGGCTGGCCATGCCGTTGAGTACGTTCTGAATGAAATTCATCTCGCGATAACGCTCCAGCCAGCGTTCCGACCACAGGTAATTATTGAGATTAACGAAACGCGGCGGCGAGTCTGGCAGAATGATCGACACCTGCTGATGGGCATAGCGCACAAACTCCGGCAACGGCATCTCCGGCGAAAGCCGTTCCCAGTGGCGCGACAAAAAATGATCCCACATCACGTCAAGGGTAATCGGCGCAACACGGCGCGTTTCGGGACGGAACCAGGCTTTGGCTTCCGTTACTTCCGGCAGGTTATCGGTAAGCACGTCGATACGGCGGTGCATAAAAATCCCGTCGACAACCTCTGACGAGTAGATATCGGCAGGGTTGCCGCGCACGAAATCGGCCAGCAAATTGCCGGAAAGGGAGCTGTCCGCGAGGTGCGCGAGATGCAGGTGAGCGAGAAAATTCATGCGTTTTATTTGTCCGGTGGCGGCTAGTTGTTGCAGCAAAAGGGTGTGAGCACTAGACTATGCCGCCTGTTTTTAAGTCACGAGTATACGTCATGCGCGTCGCCGATTTCTCCTTTGAACTACCTGAATCCCTGATTGCTCACTATCCCATGCCTGAGCGCAGCAGCTGTCGCTTGCTGTCACTGGACGGGCCAACGGGCGCGCTGACGCACGGTACTTTCACCGATCTGCTCGACAAGCTCAACCCTGGCGATCTGCTGGTCTTTAACAATACCCGCGTGATCCCGGCGCGCCTGTTTGGCCGTAAAGCCAGCGGCGGCAAGATTGAAGTGCTGGTCGAACGTATGCTTGATGATAAACGTATTCTGGCACATATTCGCGCATCCAAAGCGCCGAAGCCGGGCGCAGAACTGCTGCTGGGCGATGACGAGAGCATTAAAGCAACCATGACCGCGCGCCACGATGCGCTGTTTGAAGTGGCGTTCCATGACGAACGCTCGGTGCTTGATATCCTCAACGCCATTGGCCATATGCCGCTGCCGCCGTATATTGAGCGCCCGGACGAAGAGGCCGACCGCGAGCTGTACCAGACGGTTTACAGCGAAAAGCCTGGCGCGGTCGCGGCGCCAACCGCCGGTTTGCACTTTGACGAACCGCTGCTGGAAAAACTGCGCGCCAAAGGTATTGAGATGGCGTTTGTCACGCTGCATGTCGGCGCGGGGACGTTCCAGCCGGTACGCGTGGACACTATCGAAGATCACATCATGCACTCTGAGTATGCCGAAGTGCCGCAAGAGGTGGTTGATGCGGTGCTGGCGGCGAAAGCGCGCGGCAACCGTGTGGTGGCGGTCGGCACCACCTCGGTGCGTTCTCTTGAAAGCGCGGCGCAGGCGGCGAAAAACGACATCATCGAACCGTTTTTTGGCGATACGCAGATCTTCATCTATCCCGGCTATCAGTACAAAGTCATTGATGCGCTGGTGACCAATTTCCATCTGCCGGAATCTACGCTTATCATGCTGGTCTCCGCGTTTGCCGGTTATCAGCATACAATGAACGCCTACAAGGCTGCGGTAGAACAAAAATATCGCTTTTTTAGCTACGGGGACGCGATGTTTATCACGTACAATCCGCAGGCTTTGAATGAGCGTGTCGGGGACTAAGGCCGCGGCACTGTAATCACCATCAGACTGTCTCTCTGATGCAGGAGAAATAATGAAGTTCGAACTTGATACCACCGACGGTCGTGCGCGTCGCGGTCGCCTGGTGTTTGATCGTGGCGTAGTGGAAACGCCTGCTTTTATGCCTGTGGGCACCTACGGCACCGTAAAAGGGATGACGCCGGAAGAGGTGGAAGCCACCGGCGCGCAAATTATCCTCGGCAATACTTTCCATCTCTGGCTGCGTCCGGGCCAGGAGATCATGAAACTCCACGGCGATCTGCATGACTTCATGCAGTGGAAAGGCCCGATCCTCACCGACTCCGGGGGATTCCAGGTGTTCAGCCTGGGCGACATTCGGAAGATCACCGAGCAGGGTGTCCATTTCCGTAACCCGATCAACGGCGATCCGATTTTCCTCGATCCGGAAAAATCGATGGAGATTCAGTACGATCTCGGTTCCGATATTGTGATGATCTTTGACGAATGCACGCCGTATCCAGCGGACTGGGACTATGCTAAACGTTCGATGGAGATGTCATTGCGTTGGGCGAAGCGTAGCCGTGACCGTTTCGATAGCCTCGGCAACAAAAATGCGCTTTTTGGCATCATTCAGGGCAGTGTTTACGAAGATTTACGCGATATCTCCGTGAAAGGTCTGGTAGAGATTGGCTTTGATGGCTACGCTGTCGGCGGCTTGGCTGTGGGTGAACCGAAAGAGGACATGCACCGCATTCTGGAGCACGTCTGCCCACAAATTCCGGCAGATAAACCGCGTTACCTGATGGGTGTCGGTAAACCGGAAGATCTGGTTGAAGGCGTACGTCGCGGTATTGACATGTTTGACTGCGTGATGCCAACCCGCAACGCCCGTAACGGTCACCTGTTCGTGACCGACGGCGTGGTGAAAATTCGTAACGCGAAGCATAAAAGCGACACCAGCCCACTCGACGCTGAGTGTGATTGCTATACCTGTCGCAATTATTCACGCGCCTACTTGCATCATCTCGATCGTTGCAACGAAATATTGGGCGCGCGACTCAATACCATTCATAACCTGCGTTACTACCAGCGTTTGATGGCGGGTTTACGCAAGGCTATTGAAGAAGGTAAATTAGAGAGCTTCGTGACCGATTTTTACCAACGTCAGGGTCGACCTGTTCCACCTTTAAACGTTGATTAATTTTAATAATGAGGGAATTTGAATGAGCTTTTTTATTTCTGATGCGGTAGCGGCAACAGGTGCTCCGGCGCAGGGCAGCCCGATGTCTCTGATTCTGATGCTGGTTGTGTTTGGCCTGATCTTCTATTTCATGATCCTGCGCCCACAACAGAAGCGCACCAAAGAGCACAAAAAGCTGATGGATTCTATCGCGAAAGGTGATGAAGTCCTGACGAATGGCGGCCTGGTGGGTCGTGTGACCAAAGTAGCAGAAACTGGCTACATCGCTATCGCGCTGAATGACACCACGGAAGTGGTTATCAAACGTGACTTCGTAGCTGCCGTTCTGCCGAAAGGCACCATGAAGGCGCTGTAATAGTAACTTTCCCGAAGGGAACTGCCGTGTTAAACCGTTATCCTTTGTGGAAGTATGTCATGCTGATCGTCGTCATTGTCGTCGGTCTGCTGTATGCGCTTCCCAACCTGTATGGTGAGGATCCGGCCGTTCAAATCACTGGCGCGCGCGGTGTCGCCGCCAGTGAGCAAACGCTGATCCAGGTCCAGAATACGTTACAAAAAGAAAAAATTACCGCGAAGTCTGTGGCACTGGAAGAGGGCGCTATTCTCGCGCGCTTCGACACCACCGACACTCAACTGCGCGCACGTGAAGCGCTGGTGGGCGTGCTGGGTGATAAATACGTCGTGGCGCTTAACCTTGCTCCGGCTACCCCGCGCTGGCTGGCTGCCATCAAAGCAGAACCGATGAAACTCGGTCTTGATCTGCGTGGCGGCGTTCACTTCCTGATGGAAGTGGATATGGACACCGCGCTGGGTAAATTGCAGGAACAAAATATCGATAGCCTGCGCAGCGATCTGCGTGAAAAAGGCATCCCGTATACTACCGTTCGTAAAGAAGACAACTACGGTCTGAGCATCAATTTCCGTGATGCCAGCGCGCGTGACGACGCGATTGCGTATCTCAGCAAACGCCACCCGGATCTGGTGATCTCCAGCCAGGGAAGCAACGCGCTGCGTGCGGTAATGACCGATGCGCGCTTAAGCGAAGCGCGTGAATACGCGGTTCAGCAGAACATCAATATTCTGCGTAACCGTGTGAATCAGTTGGGCGTCGCCGAGCCGGTGGTGCAACGCCAGGGCGCTGACCGCATTGTGGTTGAACTGCCTGGCATTCAGGACACGGCGCGCGCGAAAGAGATCCTTGGCGCGACCGCGACGCTGGAATTCCGTCTGGTTAACACCAACGTAGACCAGGCTGCGGCAGCGTCCGGACGCGTACCGGGCGACTCCGAAGTGAAGCAGATGCGTGAAGGCCAGCCGGTTGTGCTGTACAAACGCGTCATCCTGACCGGTGACCATATCACCGACTCTACGTCCAGCCAGGACGAGTATAACCAGCCGCAGGTGAACATTTCGCTCGATAGCGCAGGCGGCAACATCATGTCTAACTTCACCAAGGACAATATCGGCAAGCCGATGGCGACCCTGTTTGTGGAGTATAAGGACAGCGGTAAGAAAGACGCCAACGGTCGTGCCGTGCTGGTGAAACAGGAAGAGGTGATTAACATCGCCAACATCCAGTCTCGTCTCGGTAACAGCTTCCGTATTACCGGCATCAACAACCCGAACGAAGCGCGTCAGCTCTCTCTGCTGCTGCGTGCCGGCGCGCTGATTGCGCCGATTCAGATTGTTGAAGAGCGGACCATCGGTCCAACCCTGGGTATGCAGAACATTAAGCAGGGTCTGGAAGCGTGTCTGGCGGGTCTGGCGGTCTCCATCCTGTTCATGATCTTGTTCTATAAGAAGTTTGGTCTGATTGCGACCAGCGCGCTGATCGCAAACCTGGTGCTGATTGTCGGCGTGATGTCGCTGCTGCCGGGGGCCACGCTGAGTATGCCTGGGATTGCAGGGATCGTCTTAACCCTTGCCGTTGCCGTCGATGCGAACGTGCTTATCAACGAACGTATCAAAGAAGAGTTGAGCAACGGGCGTTCGGTGCAGCAGGCGATTAACGAAGGTTATGCGGGGGCGTTCAGCTCTATTTTCGATGCGAACATCACCACGCTGATCAAAGTTATCATTCTGTACGCGGTCGGCACCGGGGCGATTAAAGGGTTCGCGATTACGACCGGTATCGGTGTAGCGACGTCAATGTTTACCGCAATTGTCGGTACACGTGCCATCGTAAACCTGCTGTATGGCGGCAAGCGCGTCAAAAAGCTGTCAATCTGAGGAGTGCGAAGTGGCACAGGAATATACTGTTGAACAATTGAACCATGGCCGTAAAGTCTGGGACTTTATGCGCTGGGACTACTGGGCTTTCGGCATCTCAGGCGCTCTGCTGATTGCGGCCATTGTGATTATGGGCGTACGCGGCTTTAACTGGGGGCTCGATTTTACCGGTGGTACGGTTATCGAAATCACCCTGGAAAAACCTGCGGAGATGGATGTGATGCGCGATGCGCTGGAAAAAGCGGGCTTTGTTGATCCGCTTTTACAGAACTTCGGCAGCAGTCACGACATCATGGTTCGTATGCCGCCGACCGAAGGGGCGAACGGCGGCCAGGTGCTGGGCAGCAAAGTGTTGAGTGTGATTAACGAGTCCACCAACCAGAACGCGGCGGTGAAGCGAATTGAATTCGTCGGACCGAGCGTGGGTGCTGACCTTGCGCAAACCGGCGCGATGGCGCTGTTAGCCGCGCTGATTTCTATCCTCGTTTACGTCGGTTTCCGCTTCGAGTGGCGACTGGCGGCCGGGGTGGTGATCGCGCTGGCGCATGACGTGATCATCACGCTTGGGATCCTGTCGCTGTTCCATATTGAGATCGACCTGACAATCGTGGCGTCGCTGATGTCCGTTATCGGTTACTCACTTAACGACAGCATTGTGGTATCTGACCGTATCCGTGAGAACTTCCGCAAGATTCGTCGCGGTACGCCGTACGAAATCTTTAACGTGTCGTTGACCCAGACGCTACACCGTACGTTGATCACCTCCGGTACCACGTTGATGGTGATTCTGATGCTGTTCCTGTTCGGCGGCCCGGTGCTGGAAGGCTTCTCGCTGACCATGCTGATCGGTGTCTCTATCGGTACCGCGTCTTCCATCTACGTTGCGTCGGCGCTGGCGCTGAAGTTGGGTATGAAGCGCGAGCACATGCTGCAGCAGAAAGTCGAAAAAGAAGGGGCGGATCAGCCGTCAATTCTGCCGTAATCTGGTTTTCAGCTCCCTGATGAAATCCCGGTCGTAAGATCGGGATTTTTCTTTTTCCTTTCTGGCTTGTTCCGCAATCATTACTGACAGTATGCTGTCAGGAGCCCTGTTTTATTCTTCTTCTGAACTCAACCACACAGGCAGGAGGAAGGATGAAAAGTAAAAGCATCATTAACTGGTTTGAAATTCCCGTCACCGATATGGCGCGCGCTATCGCGTTTTATGAGCCGGTGCTGGGGCTGTCGCTGCGCCGCGAAAAAATGGACTGTGCCGATCTGGCGGTCTTTCCCTATGACGATCCGGCTACCGGCGGCGCGTTGGCGAAAATTGACGGCGTCTTGCCTTCGCCGCAGGGCGCAATCGTTTATCTGCACACCGACGATCTTGCGGCAACGCTGGATCGCGTCGCCAGCGCCGGTGGTGAATGCGTGTTCGGCCCGATCGATTTGGGCAAAGAGATTGGCACCGTGGCGCTGTTTACCGACAGCGAAGGTAACCGTGTCGGATTACATCAACCCGCTTAACGTAAGAGAGTCACTATGACGCGTCGCGCCGACCGTTTGTTTCAGATTGTGCAGATCCTGCGCGGCAGGCGACTGACGACGGCGGCGCTACTTGCCGAGCGGCTGGAGGTGTCAGAACGGACGATCTACCGTGATATCCGCGACCTGTCGCTGTCCGGAGTACCGGTGGAAGGAGAGGCGGGCAGTGGGTATCGCCTGATGGCGGGATTTGATTTGCCGCCGCTAATGTTGACTCACCGGGAATCCGAAGCGCTGATTGCGGCCATTCGTCTGTTGACGACCTGGGGCGGAGATTCCCTGTCGCGCGAACTGGCGTCAGCACAAGAGAAAGTGCTGGCGATCCTGCCGGAAGAAAGCCGCCGTAAAGCCGAGCAGGCGCGGATATTCGCCCCGGACTTTGGGACACAGCCGCATTCACGCAGCGCATTCGACCTTATTCATCGCGCCATTTCCGGCCAACAGGTGCTGGCGCTGCATTATCGCGACGAGGCCGGACAGCTCTCCTGGCGGGAGGTGCAGCCGCTGGGGATGTATTTCTGGGGCGAATACTGGCTTTTGGTCGCCTGGTGCGAACGGCGGGATGATTATCGCTGCTTTCGGCTCGACAGATGTTTGCAGATCACGATGACGGAGCGGCGCTTTTGCGAGAGTGCAGAGCGCTCGTTGGCGGATTTTTTGCGCAAGGTAAGCGATAAAAAGCCCGCTTGCGGAACAGCGGGCGACGCGCGGAGGCCGGGTCAGGCATAAGTTGCCACCCGGCTATTTGCGCTACTTAGAAGTTGTAACCTACCACCAGGTACCAGCCGAAGCCGTTAGACTTGATCGGTTCCGCCTGCCATACCGGCTCATCGCCATCTTTCCACTGACCACCGTTATGGAAGTAACGGGCGACCACCGAGTAGTGCCAGTGATCGTAGTTCAGCGCCAGAATGTGGCTGGACGCGATAGAGTTGCTGGTGCGGTACTGATCGTCGCCCAGATCAGAGCCCCAGTCGAAGTTGGTGAAGCCAATGTAGCTCAGGTTACCGCCCCACAGATCGGTAATCGGCACAAAGTATTTCACTTTGAAACGGTAGCCATCCCATTCGTTTTCATTGGACGCACCGTAGTTCTGCCACTGATATTTCGCATAGACGTTCAGGGACAGGCTCATCGGCAACCCTGTGTCGATGTCGGTACCGAGACCCATATACCAGGTGCTCTGGCGGCCTTCGCTGTTACGACCCATATCGTAGATATAGTTATTCGCGAAATACCACTCTTTGAACGGACCAAAGCTCAGGTCGCTGTTGGTCAGCTTATCGATCGAGAAGCGTGGTTCGATTTCCATAAACAGCGGAGAACCGTGGTTCCAGATCCCGCGGGAGTTGCTGTCGCCGCCGAAGAAGCGAGGCGCATCGACGTAGCCATAGAAATCAAACCAGTCTTTTTTGGCGAAAGCTTCGTATTCCAGATAGGTGTCATTGCGCAGTGTCGGTCCGAAGCGGGTATGGTAGGAACCCACAACGTTGACGCTCTGGTGCCACCAGTCGGAAAGATACTGCGGTTTGTCGTTGTCGGCGGCGTTCACGGTGAAAGACGTAGAAAGCGCGAGCACTGCACCGGCTGCAAGTAATGTTTTTTTCATATTTATGCCACTGATTGAAAATCCCTAACGGGAGTGAAAAAGGCGCGAATTAGGTTTCTAAATATTTCGTGTTTCTGCGGAGCCTATTATAAAAATCATTGCTCACAAAAATCTGTCATGTTTCACATTTCTATCATTCACGTAATCGATTGCGTTCACGTTTGCGTGTTTTAGCGCGGCGATTGTACTGACTTTGATGAATGTTGCAAAGGATTAGCAAAAATTTCGGTGATGTCAGTAGAGTCACAAAAAGGGCGGGTGAGATGTTGCGGAACGCACAAAACGTTCCGCAGAGGCGTTTAGCGCGTCACAGGCTGGATATCATGAATACGGATAAAGCCTAACTGCTCGGGTGTAACACCATTAAGTTGAAGCGGAATGTCCACATCGGCTGGCGCCAGGAGGCTGGCAGGGGCGTTAATCAACATATTCTGCACATTGACTTCCTGATAATTGTCAGTTGTTCCCTGAATTTGCCCATATTCAACGGTGCCGCTGAAAGCCGGTAACGGATCGTTGGACTCACCCTGAATCCGTAGCGTCACGCGTGTGCCGTCAGCATTCGGCGCGATATTTTTTAGCGACATGCGCAGCGTGCCAATCTGGCTGTTCAGACGCGCCGGCGTATTTGAGCCCGGCAACAGGTACACGCCGCGGGTGGATTTCACGTTCAGGCTGTTCTGCTGCGTAATTTTTACCGTTTCCTGATTAAGCTGATTCATCTCTTTATTTAACGTACTGATGCTTTGATGCATCTGACGAACCTCGCTTTGCTGGGCGCAGGCGGTAAGGCTAAACAGGCTTCCCGCCAGGAGAATTTTTAGGTAACGTTTTGTCATATCGCGGTTTTCCTGGAATATTGCACTGACCTAATGGTAGTGCGTAAACGGCGTAAAGACACCGATCCTTTGTCTCAAAAGCGTTGCGCCTTTGTTGTCACGTCAGTTCAGGGTAAAATAGATTTCTGTTAACCACCTGGTCAGGACGCCGTATGCATTGCCCATTTTGTTTCGCCGTAGACACGAAAGTAATTGACTCTCGTCTTGTGGGCGAGGGATCGTCAGTACGCCGCCGTCGGCAGTGTCTGGTTTGTAACGAACGCTTCACCACTTTCGAAGTCGCGGAACTTGTGATGCCACGGGTTGTGAAAAGCAACGACGTGCGCGAACCTTTTAATGAAGAAAAACTACGTAGCGGCATGTTACGTGCGCTGGAAAAGCGTCCGGTCAGTTCAGATGACGTCGAAATGGCGCTGAACCACATCAAGTCGCAGCTGCGCGCCACCGGTGAGCGTGAAGTGCCGAGTAAAATGATCGGCAATCTGGTGATGGAACAACTGAAAAAACTCGACAAAGTCGCCTATATCCGTTTTGCCTCCGTCTACCGTAGCTTCGAAGATATCAAAGAATTCGGCGAAGAGATCGCTCGCCTACAGGACTAAGCCATGCAGGATGAGATATACATGGCGCGCGCGCTGAAGCTTGCTGCGCGCGGGCGGTTCACCACTCACCCCAATCCCAACGTCGGTTGCGTGATTGTGAAAGAGGGCGAAATTGTCGGCGAAGGTTACCATCACCGCGCCGGGGAACCCCACGCCGAAGTCCATGCGCTGCGGATGGCCGGCGAAAAAGCCAAAGGCGCGACGGCTTACGTTACCCTTGAACCCTGTAGCCACCATGGCCGCACCCCGCCGTGCTGCGATGCGCTGATTGCTGCCGGAGTATCACGCGTGGTCGCGGCGATGCAGGATCCGAATCCACAGGTGGCCGGTCGTGGGCTGTACCGTCTGCAACAGGCAGGGATCGACGTCAGCCACGGTCTGATGATGCGCGAAGTGGAAGCGTTAAATAAAGGCTTTCTCAAGCGAATGCGCACCGGTTTTCCGTATGTTCAGCTTAAGCTCGGCGCCTCGCTGGACGGGCGTACGGCGATGGCGAGCGGTGAAAGCCAGTGGATCACCTCGCCGCAGGCGCGACGCGACGTTCAGCGTCTGCGTGCGCAAAGCCACGCCATCCTGACCAGTAGCGCAACGGTACTGGCGGACGATCCGCAACTGACCGTACGCTGGACTGAACTGGACGACGCGATGCAGGCGGTATACCCGCAGGACACGCTGCGCCAACCGGTGCGGATTGTGATCGACAGTCAGAATCGCGTGACGCCGGAACACCGCATTGTTCAGCAGCCGGGAGAAACCTGGTTTGCGCGTACCAAAGATGATTCCCGCCAGTGGCCGGAAACGGTGCGTACGCTTCTGGTGCCGGAACACAATGGCCATCTTGATCTGGTGGTGCTGATGATGTTGTTAGGCAAACAGCAGGTCAACAGCCTCTGGGTGGAGGCGGGGCCGACCCTTGCGGGCGCGCTGCTGCAGGCTGGCGTGGTGGACGAGCTAATCGTTTATGTTGCGCCTACACTGTTAGGCAATGACGCCCGCGGATTATGCGTCCTGCCAGGGCTTGAACAACTTAGCCAGGCGCCGAAGTTTACATTCAATGAGATACGTCGTGTAGGTCCGGACGTTTGCCTGCATTTGATTCCCGCGTAATGGCTGCCTGAATTTAGGAAGCAGCGCGACGATATTTATGATAAAATCCGCCCCCCTGCGGGGGCTTATACCGAACCCGAAGGAAGAATATGAACATTATTGAAGCTAACGTTGCTACTCCGGACGCTCGCGTCGCCATCACCATTGCGCGTTTCAACAACTTTATCAATGACAGCCTGCTGGACGGCGCGGTTGACGCACTGAAACGCATTGGCCAGGTTAAAGATGAAAATATTACCGTCGTTTGGGTTCCAGGCGCATACGAGCTGCCGCTGGCGGCTGGCGCATTGGCGAAAACCGGTAAATATGACGCGGTGATTGCGCTTGGCACCGTGATCCGTGGTGGCACCGCGCACTTTGAATATGTTGCTGGTGGGGCAAGCAATGGCCTGGCGCATGTCGCTCAGGACAGCGAAATTCCTGTCGCCTTTGGCGTACTGACCACCGAAAGCATTGAACAAGCGATTGAACGTGCTGGCACCAAAGCCGGTAACAAAGGCGCGGAAGCTGCACTGACCGCGCTTGAAATGATTAATGTATTGAAAGCCATCAAGGCCTGATTTTTGTAAGGGGAAATCCGTGAAACCTGCTGCTCGTCGCCGCGCTCGTGAGTGTGCCGTTCAGGCGCTCTACTCCTGGCAGTTGTCCCAGAACGACATCGCTGATGTTGAATACCAGTTCCTGGCAGAACAGGACGTAAAAGATGTTGACGTCATGTACTTCCGCGAACTGCTGTCCGGGGTGGCGACTAACAGCGCGTACCTGGACGGTTTGATGAAGCCTTACCTGTCCCGCCTGTTGGAAGAACTGGGTCAGGTGGAAAAAGCGGTCCTGCGCATTGCGCTGTTTGAGCTGTCTAAGCGTAGCGATGTGCCGTATAAAGTGGCCATCAACGAAGCGATCGAACTGGCGAAAACCTTCGGCGCAGAAGACAGCCACAAGTTCGTCAATGGCGTACTGGATAAAGCAGCGCCTGCGATTCGCCCCAACAAAAAGTAATCACCAGGCCGTCAGTGACGCGGGGACGCCTCCGCTCCGCTGGCGGCTTTTTCTTTATTTCTGCTGAGGCATAACGTATGGCATGCGGCGAGTTCTCCCTGATTGCCCGTTATTTTGACCGTGTTAGAAGCTCTCGTCTCGATGTCGAAACCGGTATTGGCGACGATTGCGCACTCCTGAATATTCCTGAAAAACAGACCCTGGCGATCAGTACCGATACGCTGGTGGCGGGCAATCACTTCCTGGCCGATATCGATCCGGCGGACCTGGCGTATAAAGCGCTGGCGGTCAATTTAAGCGATCTGGCGGCAATGGGCGCCGATCCGGCGTGGCTGACGCTGGCGATAACGCTGCCGGAGGTCGATGAACGCTGGCTGGAAATATTCAGCGACAGTCTGTTCGAACTACTCAATTATTACGATATGCAGCTGATTGGCGGCGATACCACGCGTGGGCCGCTCTCCATGACGCTGGGTATCCACGGCTACGTCCCTGCGGGCCGCGCCCTGAAACGCTCAGGGGCGAAGCCGGGCGACTGGATTTACGTTACCGGTACGCCAGGCGACAGCGCGGCAGGGCTGGCGATTTTACAGCACCGTTTACAGGTTGCGGATGAGGTTGACCGGGAATATCTGCTAAAACGCCACCTGCGACCGACGCCGCGTATTCTTCAAGGGCAGGCGCTGCGCGACAAGGCGAGCGCGGCGATCGATCTGTCGGATGGGCTGATTTCCGATCTTGGGCATATCGTCAAAGCCAGCGCCTGCGGCGCGCGCATAGACATTGAAACGCTGCCTTTCTCCGACGCGGTCAAACGTCATGTCGAAAGCGAACAGGCGCTGCGCTGGGCGCTCTCCGGCGGCGAAGACTATGAATTATGCTTTACGGTACCGGAACTGAATCGCGGGGCGCTGGATGTCGCGCTCGGCCATCTCGGCGTGCCGTTTACCTGCATCGGGCAAATGAGCGCGGATGTGGAAGGGATCTGTTTTACGCGTGACGGCGAGCCTGTCACCTTCGACTGGAAAGGATATGACCATTTTGCCACGTCATAAAGATACGGCGAAAAGCCGCCTGAAACTGACTAACCCGTGGCATTTGTTGGCTACCGGTTTTGGCAGTGGTCTGAGTCCGGTGGTTCCGGGCACGATGGGGTCACTGGCGGCGATCCCGTTCTGGTATGTGATGACCTTTCTGCCCTGGCAGCTCTATTCACTGGTGGTGATGCTGGGCATCTGTATCGGGGTCTATCTCTGCCATCAGACGGCGAAAGACATGGGCGTCCATGATCACGGCAGTATTGTCTGGGATGAATTCATCGGGATGTGGATCACCCTGATGGCGCTGCCGACCCGCGACTGGCAGTGGGTGGCAGCCGGGTTCGTTATTTTCCGCATTCTTGATATGTGGAAGCCATGGCCGATCCGTTGGTTTGACCGCAACGTCCACGGTGGGATGGGGATCATGGTTGACGATATCGTTGCAGGGGTGATTTCTGCCGGTATTTTGTATTTTATCGGCCACCACTGGCCGATCGGTATGTTTTAACCGATTCCTGAAATGCGGGAGAGGCCCGATAGCGTCGTGCTATCGGGCGCTGTCTTCACTTGAATCCCACCACCGGATGCGGTTTGTACGGTGTTTCCAGTTCGGCTATCTGCTCCGGCTTCAGCGTTAAATCCACCGCGTTCAGCAGTTCATCCAGTTGTTCTTCCCGAGATGCGCCGACAATCGGCGCGGCGACACCGGGTTTGCTGAGCAGCCACGCCAGCGCCACCTGAGCGCGCGTCGCGCCAAGCTCTTCACTAACGCCTGCCAGGCGGGCGGCGATCTGCGCATCGTTTTCGTCGCTTTCGCGGTACAGATTTTTACCCACCTCATCGGAGACGACGCGCGCGGTGGTTTCCCCCCACGGACGGGTCAGACGACCCCGCGCCAGCGGACTCCACGGGATCACCGCGATGCCCTCCTGATAGCACAGCGGCAGCATCTCGCGCTCTTCCTCACGATAGATCAGATTGTAATGGTCCTGCATACTGATGAACGGCGCCCAACCGTGCTGTTTTTGCAGAGCCAGCGCCTGGGCAAATTGCGAGGCGTGCATTGAGGATGCGCCGATGTAACGTGCTTTCCCGGCTTTCACGACATCATTCAGCGCTTCCAGCGTTTCTTCTATCGGCGTGTTGTAGTCCCAGCGGTGAATTTGCAGGATATCAACGTGGTCCATACCCAGACGTCGCAGACTGTCGTCGATAGAGCGCAGGATCTGCGCGCGGGATAAGCCTTCCGGCAGGTCGTCAACCTGATGAAAGACCTTGGTCGCCACCACCACCTCGTCACGACGGGCAAAATCGCGCAGGGCGCGACCGACAATCTCTTCGCTGCTGCCTGCGGAATAACTGTTGGCGGTGTCGAAAAAGTTGATGCCGCCCTCAAGGGCGTGTTTGATGATCGGACGACTGCTTTCTTCGGGAAGCGTCCAGGCGTGATTGCCGCGGCTCGGTTCGCCAAACGTCATACAGCCCAGACACAGGCGGGAGACCCGAAGGTCGGTTTTTCCTAAGACGTTGTATTGCATTGTTTCGCTCCTGTTATGCTGATTATGGGATAAGCATAGCAGGAGCAAATAGACGATTATGCCAGCCAGGCCTTGATTTTGGCTTCAATGCCAGCGGCATCGAGCCCCAGTTCGGCGCGCGCCTCATCCTGAGTGCCCTGCGGGATAAAGAAGTCCGGCAGGCCGATGTTCAGCACTGGCACCGGCTTACGATGCGCCATCAGCACCTCGTTCACGCCGCTGCCCGCGCCGCCCATAATGGCGTTTTCCTCCAGCGTCACCAACACGTCGTGCTGGGCAGCCATTTCCAGAATCAGCGCGTCGTCCAGCGGCTTCACAAAACGCATATCCACCAGGGTTGCGTTAAGCGATTCCGCGGCCTTTGCCGCTTCCGGCATCAGCGTACCGAAGTTCAGGATGGCCAGTTTTTCTCCGTGACGTTTCACCACGCCTTTGCCGATAGGCAGCTTCTCCAGCGGCGTCAGTTCAACGCCCAGCGCGTTGCCGCGCGGGTAGCGGACCGCGGTCGGGCCTTCGCTGTAGTGATAGCCGGTAAACAGCATCTGGCGGCATTCGTTTTCATCGCTGGGGGTCATGATAACCATATCCGGCAGGCAGCGCAGATACGAGAGATCGAACGCCCCCTGGTGGGTCTGCCCGTCGGCGCCGACAATCCCGGCGCGGTCAATGGCAAACATCACTGGCAGCTTCTGGATCGCCACGTCATGAATAACCTGATCGTAGGCGCGTTGCAGGAAGGTGGAGTAAATCGCCACCACCGGCTTGTAGCCGCCAATCGCCAGACCGGCGGCAAAGGTTACCGCATGTTGTTCGGCGATCGCGACGTCAAAATAGCGATCCGGGAATTTACGCGAAAATTCGACCATGCCGGAACCTTCGCGCATGGCCGGGGTAATCGCCATGAGCTTGCTGTCTTTCGCTGCGGTTTCGCACAGCCAGTCGCCAAAGATCTTCGAATAGCTCGGCAGGCCGCCGCTGCTTTTCGGCAGGCAGCCGCTGGAGGGATCGAATTTCGGCACTGCATGGAACGTGATCGGATCTTTTTCGGCAGGCTCATAACCACGCCCTTTTTTGGTCATGATGTGCAAAAACTGCGGACCTTTCAGATCGCGCATATTCTTGAGCGTCGTGATAAGTCCCAGTACGTCGTGACCATCCACAGGGCCGATATAGTTAAAGCCCAGCTCTTCAAACAGCGTGCCCGGCACCACCATGCCTTTGATATGTTCTTCTGTGCGCTTCAGGAGTTCTTTAATCGGCGGTACGCCAGAAAAGACCTTCTTGCCGCCTTCACGCAACGAGGAGTAGAGCTTGCCGGAAAGCAGCTGCGCCAGGTGATTATTGAGCGCGCCGACGTTTTCGGAAATCGACATTTCGTTGTCGTTGAGGATCACCAGCATGTCCGGCTTGATATCGCCCGCGTGGTTCATTGCTTCAAACGCCATACCGGCGGTGATCGCACCGTCGCCAATCACGCACACGGTGCGGCGATCTTTTCCCTCTTTTTCGGCGGCGACGGCAATGCCAATTCCTGCGCTGATAGACGTCGAAGAGTGACCGACGCTCAGGACGTCGTATTCGCTCTCGCCGCGCCATGGGAATGGGTGCAGGCCGCCTTTCTGGCGGATGGTGCCGATTTTATCGCGGCGACCCGTGAGAATTTTGTGCGGATAAGCCTGATGGCCCACGTCCCAGATAAGCTGGTCAAACGGCGTGTTATAGACATAATGCAGCGCCACGGTGAGTTCCACCGTGCCCAGCCCGGAGGCGAAGTGTCCGCTGGAACGACTGACGCTGTCGAGAAGATAGCGGCGCAGTTCGTCGCAGAGTTTCGGCAGACTCTCTTTGGGTAAAAGGCGTAACTCCTGGGTGGAGTCGACCAGTGCCAGGGTAGGGTATTTGGCTATATCAAAACTCATCGCAAGCCCATAGGATTGGTTGTTTATTTATCACGCTGGATTATGTAGTCCGCTAGCGCTTCCAGTGCCGAGGTATCGAGAGACTGAACGGCCAGCTGGTTTAATGACTGACGGGCCTCTTCGATTAAATCCCGGGCTTTATTCCGGGCTTGCTCAAGACCCAGAAGTGCAGGATAGGTACTTTTGCCAAGCTGCTGGTCGGCACCCTGGCGTTTACCCAACGTTGCAGTATCGCCCACCACATCCAGAATGTCATCCTGAACCTGGAAGGCCAGGCCGATACTTTCTGCGTATTTGTCGAGTATCGGCAGGGCGTTTCGCCCTTTTTCGCCCGCGCTTAACGCGCCCAGGCGCACTGCGGCGCGGATCAATGCGCCGGTTTTATGGCGGTGGATTTTCTCCAGCGCGTCCAGCGGCACCTGCTTACCTTCAGCGTCCAGATCGAGCGCCTGACCGCCGCACATCCCCGCAATCCCACTGGCGTTCGCCAGTTCGGAAATCATCGCGATGCGATCGCGGTCGCTCACTTCCGGCATCGGCGCGTCGCTGATGATGGAAAACGCCAGCGTTTGCAGGGCGTCGCCAGCGAGAATGGCGTTCGCTTCGCCAAATTTGACGTGGCAGGTCGGCAGGCCGCGGCGCAAATCGTCGTCATCCATCGCCGGTAAATCGTCATGAATGAGCGAATAGGCGTGAATGCACTCAACGGCGGCGGCCGGGGCGTCCAGCGTACCCTTGCTGACGCCAAACATCTGGCCGGTGGCGTAAACCAAAAACGGGCGCAGGCGTTTACCCCCTAATAATGCGCCATACAACATGGTTTCGACCACGGGAGTGTTCTGAAAGGGCAGTGGAGCGATAAAACGGTTTAGCGCCTGATTGGCCTGCTCCACGCAAGCCTGTAGCTGCTGGGTAAAATCCATTTACGCGTTATCCGGTGTAAAAGGCGTCGTCTCTGCGTCTTCGTTGTCAGACAGCAGGATCTGCACGCGCTGTTCAGCCTGCTGCAGCTTAACCTGGCCCTGACGCGCCAGCTGCACGCCACGTTCAAATTCGTTCAGCGCCTCGTCAAGCGGCAGATCGCCACTTTCCAGACGGGTTACAATTTGCTCCAGCTCGTTCAGCGATGTTTCAAAGCTGACGGGCGCCTCGTTTTTCTTCGGCATAATGAATGTCTGACTCTCAGTAATGGCAGCACAAGACTATGGTAACGGACTCGCACTGATAAGCAAATAACGCACAATGGTAAGGGGATGTGCACAGGACGGGCCGGTTGATGGTATACTCCCGCGCCTGGATGCAGCTTCATGTTTGGGCTGCTGTACTATTCTCCAATACAAGCCTTTGATGGCTTGCTTAAGAACCATTGCCGCCATGAAGTTTATCATTAAATTGTTCCCGGAAATCACTATCAAAAGCCAATCTGTGCGTTTGCGCTTTATAAAAATTCTGACCGGGAACATTCGTAACGTTTTAAAGCACTATGATGAGACCCTTGCTGTCGTTCGCCACTGGGATAACATCGAAGTACGCGCTAAGGATGAAAGCCAGCGCTTGGTGATTCGCGATGCGCTGACCCGCATTCCGGGTATCCACCATATCCTTGAAGTGGAAGATGTGCCGTTCACCGACCTGCACGATATCTTCGAGAAAGCGCTGGTGGAGTACCGCGACCGTCTGGAAGGCAAATCCTTCTGCGTACGTGTGAAGCGTCGCGGTAAGCATGCGTTTAGCTCCATCGAAGTGGAACGTTACGTGGGCGGCGGATTAAATCAGCATATTGAATCTGCGCGCGTGAAGCTGACCAACCCGGATGTAACGGTGCATCTTGAAGTTGAAGATGACCGTCTGCTGATCATCAAAGGTCGCTATGAAGGGATTGGCGGTTTCCCGATCGGTACCCAGGAAGACGTGCTGTCGTTGATTTCAGGCGGTTTTGACTCTGGCGTTTCCAGTTACATGTTGATGCGTCGCGGCTGCCGCGTACATTACTGCTTCTTTAATCTTGGCGGCGCGGCGCATGAAATCGGTGTTCGCCAGGTGGCGCATTACCTGTGGAACCGTTACGGCAGTTCGCACCGCGTCCGCTTTGTCGCCATTAACTTTGAGCCGGTGGTCGGTGAGATCCTCGAAAAGGTCGACGATGGCCAGATGGGTGTCGTGCTTAAGCGCATGATGGTGCGCGCAGCGTCGAAAGTGGCGGAGCGGTATGGTGTGCAGGCGCTGGTGACGGGCGAAGCGCTGGGGCAGGTTTCCAGTCAGACGCTGACCAACCTGCGTTTGATTGATAATGTCTCTGATACCCTGATTCTTCGTCCGTTGATCGCATACGACAAAGAGCACATCATCAATATCGCCCGCGAAATTGGTACCGAAGATTTCGCCCGCACGATGCCGGAATACTGCGGCGTGATCTCAAAAAGTCCGACGGTGAAAGCCATCAAGGCGAAAATTGAAGCGGAAGAAGAGAACTTCGATTTCAGCATTCTTGATAACGTGGTGGCGGAAGCCAGCAACGTCGATATCCGCGAGATCGCCCAACAGACCGAGCAGGAGGTGGTTGAAGTGGAGACCGTCAGCGGCTTCGGCCCGAACGACGCGATTCTCGATATCCGCTCCATCGATGAGCAGGACGACAAACCGCTGAAGGTGGAAGGCGTGGATGTGGTTTCCCTGCCGTTCTACAAGCTGAGCACCAAATTCGGCGATCTCGATCAGAGCAAAACCTGGCTGCTGTGGTGCGAGCGCGGCGTGATGAGCCGTCTGCAGGCGCTTTATCTGCGCGAGCAGGGCTTTGAGAACGTGAAGGTTTACCGTCCGTAATTGATTGCCCGGTGGCGCAGTGCTTACCGGGTCGATAATACAGATCACTTATTAGGCCGGGTAAGGCACAACTGCCACCCGGCTTTTACCCGCTTACTCGTAGTAGTTGTAAATGCCCGCCGCCAGCACCAGTTGTGACGCCACTTCGTGGGCTTTTTCACGTCCAACCAGCAGATCAATAATTTTCAACCCAAAGTCGATGGCGGTCCCCGGCCCCTGGCTGGTTAACAGCTTCACACGTGCGTCCCATACGACGCGCTTGTCCTGCCACTGTTCGGCGGGGATGTTATCTTTCAGTGCCGGAAAGCCGGTCATATTGCCGATGGGGAAAATATCATGTGGAACCAGCACGGTCGCAGCGGCCGCGCAAATAGCGGCGACAATGCGCCCGGAGCGGTGGAACTGTTTGACTGTTTCCACCAGCAGCGGACTGTCGCGAAAGCATTCCGCACCCTTAATGCCGCCGGGTAAAACGATCGCATCATAATCGCCGTCGGCGACTTCAACCAGCGGCGCGTCTGCCAGCAGTTTAACGCCACGGGAACACACAATCGTGAGATTGCCATCGCTGGCGACGCTCGCCGTGGTGACGTTAATACCGCCACGCACTAACAGGTCGATGGTAGTGACCGCTTCGGTCTCTTCACTACCAGGGGCGAGGCAGACCAGTGCCGATGCGCTCATACTCACTCTCCTTTCGTTTCACTAATTCAAACAGGCGGCTATTTTCCGGCACAGTGATGCCGTGCGCTCGGGCGCGTTTCAGCAGATAACCGGTGATGTAATCAATTTCGGTATGCCGCATCGCCCGGATATCCTGCAACATGGAAGATATGTTTTCTGCCGTACTCTCAATGACTTGTTCGACATAATAGCGTAAATCGTCTTCTGACGTATGATGACCTTCCCGTTCAATCACCGCGGCGACTTCCCGACAAATCAACGCGACCTCGTCGGAATGATGGCGAAGCTCGCCGTTTGGGCAGTTCCACAACGCGGTGAGCGGATTGATCACGCAATTTACCGCCAGCTTCCGCCACAGCTCCGCGCGAATCGTGTTGTGCCAGGCGACGTCAGGCAGCGCGCATTGCAATGTATCCGCAAGATAACTGTAGTCGCCATCCTGCTCCCGGGCTGGACCAATATGCGTGGTGCCGCTGGCAACGTGGATGATGACGTTGCCATCGCGACGCGCCGCGTGGGTGGTGGTGCCCATCAGCAGCGGCTGGCGGAGCGATTTCAGCTCTTCAATGGTACCCATACCGTTGTGAATCAACAGAACAGGCGTACTGACGGGTAACATGGCTGCCAACGCTTTTACGGCGTCGGAAACCTGCCAGGCTTTCAGGGTAACCAGCAGCAGATCGCTGTCGGCAAGAAACTCCGGGTCGTTCGCCGTCAGAGATTCGTTAAAAATCGAACCGTCGGTCTCGATTACATTCACACTGCAATAGGGCTGGGGAATACGCAGCCAACCCTGAACGTCATGTCCCTGTTTGCACAACGCTGTAAGCCAGAGTTGACCCAGGGCGCCGCATCCAAGCACTGTTACTTTCATTGTTCCTCCTCACCTGCAACTGCGCCAGGTGTTATGGCCTAAGTATAGCGCCATCAGCTAAGCTTCTCGTTAAGCCTCGTTGCAGGTATTATGCAACGCAACGAAAATGAAGGGAGAAGAAAAGATGCCATCTTTCGATATTGTTTCCGAGGTTGATCTGCAGGAAGCGCGTAACGGCGTAGATAACGCGGTTCGTGAAGTCGAGTCGCGTTTCGATTTTCGCGGCGTAGAGGCCAGTATTGAGCTGAACGACGCGAATAAAACCATCAAAGTGCTGAGTGAGTCCGACTTCCAGGTGAACCAGTTGCTGGACATTTTGCGTGCCAAACTGCTGAAACGCGGCATTGAAGGGGCTTCGCTGGATGTGCCGGAAGAGTTTGTGCACAGCGGCAAAACCTGGTTTGTGGAAGCGAAGCTGAAGCAGGGTATTGAAAGCGCGGTGCAGAAAAAAATCGTTAAGCTGATCAAAGACAGCAAGCTGAAGGTGCAGGCGCAGATTCAGGGTGATGAAATTCGCGTAACCGGTAAATCCCGCGACGATCTTCAGTCCGTTATGGCGCTGGTGCGTGGCGGGGATTTAGGTCAGCCGTTCCAGTTCAAAAACTTCCGCGATTAAGCGTTTATGCCGGATGGGATCGGCGATAACCCCCATCCGGCAACCATCACGCTAGCCTGATAGCCTGCTCAACCTCAAAACGGTTCGTCACTTTACTGTCGATCTTAACATACGCAGAATGCTCATTTTCCGCGATCAGCACCTCGCTCACGCCATCTGTTGCCAACAGACGCTGCTTTAATGTGTCATCGGCGGCGATATCGGACGGGATTTCTACCCGCAGGCTGCTGACATAAGGCGGTTCTTTCATTGTGCTGGCGACCGCCAGCCAGACAACGGCTAACAGCGCGCCGACGAGGAAAACGGTTTGTCCATCGAACATGCCGTCGACCCAACCACCCAGAGAGCCGCCAATCGCCACGCCGAGGAACTGGCTGGTGGAATAGACGCCCATCGCTGTGCCTTTATAGCCCGCTGGTGACTCTTTACTGATGAGCGAAGGCAGAAGGGCTTCCATCAGATTAAAGGCAAGGAAGAAAATCTGGACGCCAATAATCAGCTCCCAGAAATGATTTCCCGCGCCCCACAGTACGATCTCCGCAATCACAATCAACGCCACGCAGAGCAGGAATACCCGCTTCATTTTGCGCTTCACTTCGGCGTAAATAATAAAGGGCACCACGGAGGCAAAAGAGATCAGCATCGTGACCAGATAGACTTTCCAGTGCCCGGCGGCAGGCAACCCGGCGTCTGCGAGTTGACCGGGTAAGGCGACAAAAGTCGACATCAGCAGAATGTGCAGACACATAATACCGAAGTTAAGTTTCAACAGTTTAGGTTCAGCCAGCACTTTCCGGAAGCTGCCTTTCACCATGCCGGACTCGCGGTTTAGCACATGGGTAGTGCTGTTTGGCACGACCCAGATTGTCAACGCAATACCGGTAGTGGCGAGAACAGCGATCATCCAGAACAGGGCGTTCAGCCCCAGCGCGTGGGTAATTATCGGGCCAAGCACCATGGCGATAGCGAAGGTGATGCCAAAGCTGACGCCGATAAACGCCATCGCCTTGGTGCGGTTTTGTTCGCGGGTGAGATCGGACAGTAACGCCATCACGGCGGCGGCGATCGCTCCGGAGCCCTGAAGCGCCCGCCCTAAAATAATCCCCCAGATGGAGTGGGAGAGGGCGGCGATAATGCTGCCTAAAACAAAGATGGCCAACCCGCCGACAATGAGTGGTTTACGGCCAACACGGTCGGAAAGCAGTCCAAACGGAATTTGAAATATCGCCTGCGCGAGGCCGTAAATACCAATCGCGATACCAATCAACGCTTCACTGGCGCCCTGTAATGCCATGCCGTATGTGGTCAGAACCGGCAGGACCATAAACATGCCAAGCATGCGCAATGAAAAAACGGTCCCTAAACCCCAGGTGGCGCGCAACTCGCCCGGCGTCATTTTATAATCGTTCATTCCCACCTCTGTCTTAATGTCGCGCCTAGTGTAAAGCGGCGAGGTAACAGGGTAAACCACTACGATATGTAGAATTGTGAAGAGACATAAAAGGGTTTGTTACTTGTGTAACTAATTTATTTAATATAATTGCATGGCTATTATTCCGCCCGGATATCCTCATGAACCAAAAGAGAGAAAGGCTTTCTCGTCGTTTTATCGTGTGTGAACTGGAAAGCGTATTTCCCCTGGGAGAATACGCCGAAAAAAAAGGGTGCCGAAGCACCCTTTTCAACGTGAGTTAGCGCAAGGCTGTCTTACCAGACGTAAGTCAGCAGGCTGTGCGAATCCGGCACCATAAAGTCGACGGACATCATTACGCTAAGCGCGGTAATGGCGATGATTGAAAAGCCGAACAGCTTGCGCGCCCAGACGCGATCGTCTTCCACTTTATAGCCGCGCAGCGCCATTCCTAACCACCAGACGCTCACCGCCGCCGCGACCACCAGGTATTTATACCCGGCGTAACCGCCCAGTGAGAGCATCAGCGTGGCGATCGCAAAGGCGATGATGTACAGCGTAATGTGGTTTTTCGCCACCGAAATACCTTTCACCACCGGCAGAACCGGGATGTTTGCCGCCTGATAATCCTTAAAGCGGAAAATGGCGATGGCATACGAGTGCGGCATCTGCCACAGGCTAAAAATCGCCAGCAGAATCAGCGCGCCGCTGTCGAAATCGCCGGTCACGGCGCAGTAGCCAATCACCGGCGGCGCAGCGCCGGAGAGAGAACCAATCAGCGTACCGTAAACTGAATGGCGCTTCATATACAGGCTGTAGACGCCTACATAGACCACAAAGCCCATCACGCCCAGCCAGCAGGCCAGAGGATTCGCGCCAAACCACAGCAGCATGAAGCCAGCAATACCCAGCAGGGTGGCGTACACCAGCGAGACAGCAGGAGAAATCAGGCCCTTAACCAGCACCCGGTTTTTGGTCCTTTCCATCTTCCTGTCGATATCCCTGTCGATGTAGTTGTTAAATACACAACCCGACGCCACAACCAGTGACACCCCAACCAACGTGTAGATAAACAGGGGATAATCAATGCTGCCCTTGGAGGCCAGCAGGAACCCCCCGATCACCGAGATCAGGTTGCCAAAGATGATGCCTGGTTTCGTTACTTGCAGGTATTGCTTAAACATCATAACCGCCGCTCTTAGTGCATCATCATGTTGTAGTTGAGGTTCCACATGATCCAGATGGAACCGACAACCAGGATGGCGATGATCAGCACGGTAAAGACAAAAGCCGTCATGTTCCAGCCTTCATCAGACTTCGTGTTCATGTGCAGGAAGCACACCAGATGCACTAAAATCTGCACCACTGCCATTGCCAGGATTGTCCCCAGAATAACGCCTGGAGAAGCCGCCCCCGTCATCACCATCCAGAACGGGATCACCGTCAGGATGATCGACAGGATAAAGCCTGTCATGTAGGTCTTTACGCTGCCATGGGACGCGCCGCCGTGATCGTTAGAATGACTCATTACATCGCCCCCATCAGATAAACAACAGTGAACACGCAGATCCACACCACATCGAGGAAGTGCCAGAACAGGCTCAGGCACATAATGCGGGTACGGTTAGTACTGGTCAGGCCGCGACGGGCGATTTGCACCATCAGTACCGCCATCCAGATCAGTCCAGAGGTTACGTGCAGGCCGTGGGTACCGACCAGCGCAAAGAACGCCGACAGGAAACCGCTGCGATCCGGACCCATACCGTTAACAATCAGGTGATGGAATTCATAGATTTCCATCCCGATGAACCCGGCGCCAAACAAGAAGGTCAACGCCAGCCAGGAAACCACCTGGCTCTTGTTGTTCTTGTGCATGGCGATCGCCGCCATGCCGTAGGTGATGGAGCTGAATAACAGCAGGAAAGTTTCAACCAGAACGAACGGCAGTTCGAAAATGTCCTTACCCGTCGGGCCACCCGCGGTGCCGTTCACCAGAACGGCATAGGTTGCGAACAGAATCGAGAACAGAATGCAGTCGCTCATCAGGTAGATCCAGAATCCGAAGATTTTGTTCTGACCTGCGTCGTGGTGCCCGTGATCGTGCGCGTGGGCAGTCGCGTGCGTTAAAGTATCAGTTGCCATTTTTCAGCCCTGCCTTAGAAATCTCATCGAAATGCTGGTTTTCCAGTTTTTCGACTTCACGGACTGGTACGTAGTAATCCACGTCCTCGTCAAAGCTCTTCACAATCCAGCTGATGATCATGCCTGCGAAGCTTGCGATTGCCAGCCACCAGATATGCCAGATCATGGCGAAACCGAAGAGGGTTGCGAAGGCGGCAATCACAATGCCCGCGCCGCTGTTTTTCGGCATATGAATTTCTTCATACTGCGCAGGCTGTTTGTACGCTTCGCCTTTTTCTTTCATTTCCCAGAAGGCGTCACGCTCGTGAACGTGCGGCACAACGGCAAAGTTATAGAACGGAGGCGGAGAAGAGGTTGCCCACTCCAGCGTACGGCCACCCCACGGGTCACCGGTCAGGTCACGGTTCTGCTCGCGGTCGCGGATAGAAACGTAAATCTGAATAACGAGGCACAGAATACCAATCGCAATCAGCGCCGCACCGACAGCCGCAACCATCAGCATCGGGTGGAACTGCGGATCGATCTGCTGGCTGAGACGACGGGTCATCCCCATGAAGCCCAGCACGTACAGCGGCATGAACGCCACGAAGAAACCGATGATCCAGAACCAGAACGCGCGTTTACCCCAGGTTTCGTTCAGCTTGAAGCCAAACGCTTTCGGCCACCAGTAGGTCATACCGGCGAAGCACCCGAAGACCACGCCGCCGATGATGACGTTATGGAAGTGCGCAATCAGGAACAGACTGTTATGCAGAACGAAGTCCGCGCCCGGTACCGCCAGCAGAACACCGGTCATACCGCCGACCGAGAAGGTCACGATAAAGCCAATCGTCCACAGCATCGCTGAATGGAAGACGATACGGCCCTGATACATGGTGAACAGCCAGTTGAAGATCTTCACCCCGGTCGGGATGGCGATAATCATGGTGGTAATACCGAAGAAGGCGTTGACGTTCGCGCCTGCACCCATAGTAAAGAAGTGGTGCAGCCAAACGATGAACGACAGAACGGTAATACACACTGTCGCCCACACCAGCGAGGTGTAACCAAACAGACGCTTACGGGAGAATGTCGCGGCGATCTCGGAGAACACCCCAAACACCGGCAGGATCAAAATGTACACTTCCGGATGGCCCCAGGCCCAAATCAGGTTGATGTACATCATCATGTTGCCGCCCATATCATTGGTGAAGAAATGGGTGCCCAGATAGCGATCCAGGGTCAGCAGCGCGATGGTCACTGTCAGAATAGGGAACGAGGCGATAATCAGCACGTTGGCGCACAGCGAAGCCCAGGTAAATACCGGCATCTTGAACATCGTCATGCCCGGCGCACGCATCTTCAGAATGGTCACGAAGAAGTTGATGCCGGTTAACGTTGTCCCAATACCGGAGAGCTGCAGCGCCCATATCCAGTAATCGACCCCGACGCTTGGACTGTACTCTATTCCCGAAAGCGGCGGATAGGCCAGCCAACCGGTCTGTGCGAATTCACCAACGCCCAGAGAAAGGTTAACCAGGATCACGCCAACAACGGTGAACCAGAAGCTCAGGTTGTTGAGGAACGGGAACGCAACGTCACGCGCGCCGATCTGCAGGGGAACCACCAGGTTCATCAGACCGATAACGAATGGCATGGCCACGAAGAAGATCATGATCACGCCGTGAGCCGTAAAGATCTGGTCGTAGTGGTGCGGCGGCAGGAAACCCGCTTCGCCCGCCGAGGCCAGCGCCTGTTGGCTACGCATCATGATGGCGTCGGCAAAGCCACGCAGTAACATTACGATAGCGACGATGACATACATGATGCCAAGACGTTTGTGGTCAACTGACGTTAGCCACTCTTTCCACAGGTAGGTCCACTTACCGAAGTAAGTGATTAAGCCCAGTAAGGCCAGACCACCGATGATAATGCCAGCAATCGTGACCATGATAATGGGTTCATGGTACGGGACTGCATCCAGTGATAATTTTCCGAACATCGTTTTCTTCCTCGGCCCCTTAGTGAGCGGCTTCCGCGTGGCTCATGTCCATGCCTTCCATCCCTTCGTGCGAGCTGTGCTCACCTTCCGGTTGGGTCATGTCCATGCTCTTGCCGTGAGCCATAAATTTGTTAATGACGTCTTTAAACAAATCCGGTTTCACGTTGGAGAAATATTCCACCTGGTTGTATTCGCTTGGCGCAGCCACTTTCTCGAACGCAGCCATGTCGCTCATGGTGTTCGGAGATTGTTTCGCTTTAGCAACCCATTGGTCGAATGCGGCGCGGTCTGGTGTGGCGATAGCTTTAAACTTCATACCGGAGAAGCCTGGACCGCTATAGCTGGCGGAGATACCGTCATAGGTACCGGCTTCGTTGGCGATCAGGTGCAGACGAGTCTGCATACCGGCCATGGCATAAATCTGGCTACCCAGACGCGGAATAAAGAAGGAGTTCATCACGGAGTTGGAGGTCACTTTGAAGTAAACCGGAGTGTTCACCGGGAAGGCGATTTCATTCACGGTAGCAATGCCCTGTTCCGGGTAGATGAAGAACCATTTCCAGTCCATGGAAACCACTTCGATGGTAATAGGCTTCTCGTCATGCACCAGCGGTTTGCTTGGCTCAAGAGAGTGAGTGGTTTTCCAGGTAAGTACCGCAAGGAAAATGATGATCAGAATCGGCACCGTCCAGACCACAGCTTCCACTTTATTGGAGTGTGACCAGTTCGGGCTGTACTTCGCATCTTTATTGCTCGCACGATACTTCCAGGCGAAACCAATTGCCATCAAGATTGCAGGGATAACGACAATCAACATCAGGCCAAAGGCCGTCAGTATCAGTGAACGTTGCTCCAGTCCAATCTGTCCTTTGGGATCTAACAGCGCAGAATTACAGCCACTGAGTAATGCAGTGCCTGCAATTAATGACAACCATCCCAAACTTTTATTGTATTTCCTGAGTCTCATTTAACGACCTCAATTCCACGGGACCTGGTGGCGTTTAAAGTGTGTGGGCATTTTACGGGAAGGTTACATTACTGTAAACATCATTGGATCTGTGTTACCGGGTTCTGCCGCACGTGTCACATATGTTGCAAGATATGTCAGTATAGCATTAAGAACCTGTTGCAACATCGCGTTATAACGAAAGGGGACTAAGAGGAAGGGGCGGGAGGGCAATTGGTATAACCAATGCAAAAATAAAACAATTGGTTAACAATTAATTATCAAAAAAGAGACAAACAAAATACAAAAAATAAATGCGCTCTGGCTGAATCGAGTAAGGAAAATAAAATACATTAAAGGCGTCAATAATTTCCAGTTTCTATTGCGCACAAAACAACAAATATTATTTTTCTCAAGTGTTGATTATTTAACCGTTATAATCGCGCAGGGTGATTACAACGGCTAAATAATGTCTGCCACTTACACCAGACGGGTTTTGCGCAGCGCCAGATAATCCAGCACGCCGCCCACGACAACGCCAATGATTGCCACGATCACCGCCACTTCCAGTAGCCCAGCGAGGAAGGTGAAGTTGGACAAGTTCAGCGCATTCATCGTCAGCAGTAACAGCCAGACGCCCAACATCGCGCAGCCCGCCATCAGTATTTTCAGCGCCAGACGGTAAGCAGAACGGAATTCCGTACGCGGCAGGAAGCTTTCGCTCTCTCGCGTGTACTCCAGCGTTTGTTTGCATATCAGCAGCAGAAGCAGACCGGGTAGCGCAGCGACAACGGAGAAGAGATAAAAAGTCGACCAGCCGTGCGCTTCAACAAACCAACCTGCAACCGGGCCGACATACACGCGACCCACAGCAGAAAGCGCGGAAAGAAGCGCAAATTGGGTAGCGGAAAAGGACTTATTGCACAGCGTCATCAACAAGGCGACAAACGCGGATGTCCCCATCCCCCCGCACAGGTTTTCGAAGAATACTGCCGTTGCCATGCTGAACATGTGCTTATCAGTGACCGACAGCAGCCAGTATCCCGCGTTAGAAACCCCTTGCAGGATGCCGAAGATCAGCAACGCGCGGAACAGGGTCAGTCGCTGCATTAATATGCCGCCGTACAGCGCGCCGACGATGGTCGCCAGTAGCCCCAGCGTTTTGTTCACCACGCCCACTTCACCGGCGTCAAATCCGACGCCGCGAATCAAAAAGGTCGTCGTCAGGCTCATGGCAAACGCGTCGCCCAGTTTATAAAGGATGATGAGCAGCAAAATCAGCCAGGCGTTGTTACGGCCAAAAAAGTCGCGCAGTGGGGCGGCGACGGCCTGTTCAAGGGTTTTGGGCACCGGAATGGCGTCGGTTGGCTCCGGTGCCAGCAGCGTTGAGATAATGCAGGGAATAAGCAGCGCCGCCATCAGCCAGTACATACCCTGCCAGCCAAGCCAGCGGTCGGCCATCCACAGCGCAAGTCCGCCCGAAACTAACATCCCCAACCGATACCCCAACACGCTGATCGCCGCACCCGCGCCGCGTTCTTCCGCGGCTAAGACGTCTGTTTTCCACGCGTCGAAAACAATGTCCTGCGAGGCGGAACAGAAGGCGATGACGACCGCGAGGGCCGCCATCCAGCGCAACTGGCTGCCAGGCTCAAGGAAACCCATTGCCGCGATGGAGATCAAAAGCAGGATCTGGGTGGTCAGCAGCCAACCGCGACGGCGGCCCAAAAAAGGCGGCGTGTAGCGGTCCATGACCGGCGACCAGAGAAATTTAAAGACGTAAGCCTGACCGACAAGCGAGAAAAAACCGATGGTTTTAAGATCGATATTCTCGACAGTCATCCACGCCTGAAGCGTGCCGGACGTCAGCGCGAGCGGTAAGCCGGAGGCGAACCCTAGCATCAGCAAAATCGCTGATTTTGGTTGCTGAAAAATACGTAAGTAGTGACTGGACATGGGCTCAGAAAACTGACCCGGCGTGAGGCCGGGTCAGGATGCAGATATTAACGTGCGTTTTGCTTGATGAAGTCGTGGACGCTGGTGTCCTGAGACATATCCGCGATGGTGTCGGTCAGCACGCTGTTAACCGCGTTAGCGATATTTTTGTTGGTCGCCGTGAAGGCGCCTTCAACGGAGTAGCTGGCACGATAGTTTTTCGTCATCTTGTTGCCGTTTGCCGCGGTGGCGATGATGGCGATATCGGCTTTGGTGGAGATGTTATAGCGGACGTTGCCCTGGGAGACGTCGGCATACAGCTGATTAACAATGATTTGCAGGTTAACCGCACCGTTCGGACCCACCATATATCCGCGCGCGGTCATCTGTTTTTCCAGCACTTCTTGTAACAGGAAGCGCAGATCGCGGGAGGCGGTCAGGGTGACGAGCTGGTTGTCGCGGGTGACTTTCGCCAGCGCCTGATCCGTACGCTGGTCGGCGCCGTTAATACTGACGGTCACGCCCATCAGGCTTGGATCCTGCTGCGGCAGGGTCATTTTCGGGGACACGTCGATGGTGGTCGGCGGCGTCGCGCAGCCTGCCAGCATAAAGACAGCGACTAACGGAAAGAGGATTTTTTTTAACATGTTCGGACTCTCAGTAAATCTTCAGCAGAGAAAGTGAAAAATTCCCGCCATCATAACACCGCTAACGGCGAGGGGAAGTGGGTAACGCATGTAAATTCATCGCGTTGTCCGTTTTATGACTGCATGGAGAACAAACTTCGGCTTTTTGCAATCTTCGGAATGTATAAATCAGTAAACTTCACGAGTTTGACGCTGAAAATCAGACGAAGGCTAAATATTTGTTGTAATGGTGTAATGGAACCGGTAAAAGCGGCTAATATTTAAAGGGATGGGTGACATCTCAGCGTGGTTTGAGGAGATCTTTCATGATGATACGTGAGCAAATAGAAGAAAAATTAAGGGCAGCGTTCCAACCCGTGTTCCTCGAAGTTGTGGATGAGAGTTATCGTCACAATGTCCCGGCAGGTTCCGAAAGCCACTTTAAAGTGGTTCTGGTTAGCGATCGCTTCGCAGGCGAACGGTTTTTAAATCGTCATCGGATGATCTACGGCACATTAACGGCTGAACTGTCCACGACGGTCCACGCGCTGGCGCTGCACACCTACACCATTAAGGAATGGGAAGGCTTGCAGGATACGATTTTTGCGTCACCGCCATGCCGTGGAGCAGGAAGCATCGCCTGAAAACCTATTTGCAACCGCTGGCGCTTTTCCAGTATGTTGCTAACGATTGTGTGAAAACGGCCTGCGGGCCGTTTTATTTTGTCTGAATTTTGTTCTGGTTTGACGGTTTTCAGACCAAAATTAGCCGGGAATTGTGAAAAAAGCCGCAGCAACGCGCAATCACCGTTCTCGACTCATAAAAGTGATGCCGCTATAATGCCGCGTCTATTTGAATGTCTTCGGGATGATTCTGACGACAGGGAATGTGATTGATTATGAGAACATCCCGGTTCCGCGAAGCCAATAATCTGTGCTTGCGGAGTAGAGTTGACCGAGCACTGTGATTTTTTGAGGTAACAAGATGCAAGTTTCAGTTGAAACCACTCAAGGCCTTGGCCGCCGTGTAACGATTACTATCGCTGCTGACAGCATCGAGACCGCTGTGAAAAGCGAGCTGGTCAACGTAGCGAAGAAAGTACGTATTGACGGCTTCCGTAAAGGCAAAGTACCTATGAATGTTGTTGCTCAGCGTTATGGCGCGTCTGTTCGCCAGGATGTTCTGGGCGACCTGATGAGCCGCAACTTCGTTGATGCGATCATCAAAGAAAAAATCAATCCGGCTGGCGCGCCGAACTACGTTCCGGGCGAATACAAGCTGGGTGAAGACTTCACCTATTCTGTAGAATTTGAAGTCTATCCGGAAGTTGAACTGACAGGTCTGGACGCTATCGAAGTTGAAAAACCGGTGGTTGAAGTGACCGACGCTGACGTTGATGTCATGCTGGACACCCTGCGCAAGCAGCAGGCGACCTGGAAAGACAAAGACGGCGCTGCTGATGCAGAAGATCGCGTGACCATCGACTTCACCGGTTCTGTAGACGGCGAAGAATTCGAAGGCGGAAAAGCGTCTGACTTCGTCCTGGCAATGGGCCAGGGACGTATGATCCCGGGCTTTGAAGACGGTATCAAAGGTCACAAAGCCGGTGAAGAATTCACCATCGACGTCACCTTCCCGGAAGAATACCACGCTGAAAACCTGAAAGGTAAAGCCGCGAAGTTCGCGATCAACCTGAAGAAAGTGGAAGAGCGCGAGCTGCCGGAACTGACTGAAGAATTCATCAAGCGTTTCGGCGTTGAAGATGGTTCCGTTGCTGGTCTGCGTACCGAAGTGCGCAAGAACATGGAGCGCGAACTGAAAGGCGCTGTGCGTAACCGTGTTAAATCTCAGGCCATCGAAGGTCTGGTGAAAGCGAACGACATTGACGTTCCTTCCGCTCTGATCGACAGCGAAATCGACGTACTGCGTCGCCAGGCTGCTCAGCGTTTCGGCGGCAACGAGAAACAAGCGCTGGAACTGCCGCGCGAACTGTTCGAAGAACAGGCTAAACGCCGCGTCGTTGTTGGCCTGCTGCTGGGCGAAGTGATTCGCACTAACGAGCTGAAAGCTGACGAAGAGCGCGTAAAAGGTCTGATCGAAGAGATGGCTTCTGCGTACGAAGATCCGAAAGAAGTGATCGAGTTCTACAGCAAAAACAAAGAGCTGATGGACAACATGCGTAACGTTGCGCTGGAAGAGCAGGCTGTTGAAGCCGTTCTGGCGAAAGCGAAAGTGACTGAAAAAGCCACAACGTTCAACGAGCTGATGAACCAGCAGGCGTAATTTCGCGCTATCGCGTGACATTCGCACAGGACCCGTCACCCTCTGGTGGCGGGTCTTTTTTTTGCCGGACCTTTTGCAGCGAGAGGGCGAAAAAGCGTTTTTCGGTGTTAGCGTTAAAGCAAAAGATTGTTATGCTTGAATTATAGCGATGCCGTACCCATAACAGAGGGACTAGCTGATAATCCGTCCATAAGGTTACAATCGGTACAGCAGGTTTTTTCAAATTTTATCCAGGAGACGGAAATGTCATACAGCGGCGAACGAGATAACTTTGCACCCCATATGGCGCTGGTGCCGATGGTCATTGAACAGACCTCACGCGGTGAGCGATCATTTGATATCTATTCTCGTCTACTTAAGGAACGCGTCATTTTTCTGACCGGCCAGGTCGAAGACCATATGGCTAACCTGATTGTGGCGCAGATGCTGTTCCTGGAAGCGGAAAACCCGGAAAAAGATATCTACCTGTATATTAACTCCCCAGGCGGCGTGATTACCGCAGGGATGTCTATTTACGACACTATGCAGTTTATCAAGCCGGACGTTAGCACCATTTGTATGGGGCAGGCGGCATCTATGGGCGCGTTCCTGCTGACCGCAGGGGCGAAAGGTAAACGCTTCTGTCTGCCGAATTCTCGCGTCATGATCCACCAGCCGCTGGGCGGCTATCAGGGCCAGGCGACGGACATCGAAATTCATGCTCGTGAAATTTTAAAAGTGAAAGGGCGCATGAATGAACTTATGGCGCACCATACGGGTCAATCTCTTGAGCAGATTGAACGCGATACAGAGCGTGACCGCTTCCTCTCTGCTTCCGAAGCGGTAGAGTACGGCTTAGTCGACTCGATTTTGACCCATCGTAATTGATGCCCCGGGCGCAAGCGTGCCGCGACACTCATCATTCTACGGGCGTTTGCCTCATGTAGCGTGAATGATTTTGTGTATATACTAATGAAAGGCGGCACAACGCGACTAAGCGACTTGCGCCTGAGAATGGCATTTTGCGTCGTCGTGTGCGGCACAAAGAACAAAGAAAGAGGTTTTAACTCATGACAGATAAACGCAAAGATGGCTCGGGCAAACTGTTGTACTGCTCTTTTTGCGGCAAAAGCCAGCATGAAGTGCGTAAGCTTATAGCCGGTCCATCGGTGTATATCTGCGACGAATGCGTCGATTTATGTAACGACATCATTCGCGAAGAAATTAAAGAAGTGGCGCCGCACCGCGAACGCAGCGCATTGCCGACGCCGCATGAAATTCGCAACCATCTTGACGATTATGTTATCGGCCAGGAACAGGCGAAAAAAGTGCTGGCGGTTGCGGTCTACAACCACTACAAACGTCTGCGCAACGGCGACACCAGTAACGGCGTCGAGTTGGGTAAAAGTAACATTCTGCTGATCGGTCCCACCGGTTCCGGTAAAACGCTGCTGGCCGAAACGCTGGCGCGCCTGCTGGATGTTCCGTTCACCATGGCGGATGCCACCACCCTGACCGAAGCCGGTTATGTGGGTGAAGACGTTGAGAACATTATTCAGAAGCTGCTGCAGAAGTGTGATTACGACGTGCAGAAAGCTCAACGGGGTATCGTCTATATCGATGAAATCGACAAGATTTCTCGTAAATCTGACAACCCGTCCATCACCCGTGACGTTTCCGGCGAAGGCGTGCAGCAGGCGCTGCTGAAGCTGATCGAAGGGACCGTCGCCGCGGTTCCGCCGCAGGGCGGACGCAAACATCCTCAGCAGGAGTTTCTGCAGGTTGATACCTCGAAAATCCTGTTTATCTGCGGCGGCGCGTTCGCGGGTCTGGATAAAGTGATCGCGAACCGTGTTGAAACCGGCTCTGGTATTGGTTTTGGCGCGACGGTGAAAGGCAAATCCGACAAAGCCAGCGAAGGTGAGCTGCTTTCTCAGGTCGAACCGGAAGATTTGATTAAGTTCGGGTTGATCCCGGAGTTCATCGGTCGTCTGCCGGTCGTGGCAACGCTGAGCGAACTGAGCGAAGAAGCGCTGATTCAGATCCTCAAAGAGCCGAAAAATGCCCTGACCAAACAGTATCAGGCGCTGTTTAACCTGGAAGGCGTGGATCTGGAATTCCGTGACGAAGCGCTGGATGCTATCGCCAGGAAAGCGATGGCGCGTAAAACAGGCGCCCGTGGTCTGCGTTCCATCGTTGAAGCCGCGCTGCTCGACACCATGTACGATCTGCCTTCTATGGAAGACGTCGAGAAAGTGGTGATTGACGAGTCGGTCATCGGCGGTCAAAGCAAGCCGTTACTGATCTACGGCAAGCCGGAAGCGCAGCAGGCATCTGGCGAATAATTAGCCAAAATATACAACTGGTTAATCAAAAAGGGGGGATTTTATCTCCCCTTTTATTTTTCCTGAATCCTGCCGTTGAATGTCTGGGAAACATCCCCATATACTGACATACATGTTAAAGGTGAGATGAAGCACAGCGTGTCACCTGATTACCTGGCGGACACTAAACTAAGAGAGAGCTCTATGAATCCTGAGCGTTCTGAACGCATTGAAATCCCCGTATTGCCGTTGCGCGATGTGGTGGTTTATCCGCACATGGTCATACCCTTGTTTGTAGGGCGGGAAAAATCTATCCGTTGTCTGGAAGCGGCTATGGACCATGATAAAAAAATCATGCTGGTCGCCCAGAAAGAAGCATCAACGGATGAGCCGGGTGTAAACGATCTTTTCACCGTCGGGACCGTGGCCTCTATTCTGCAAATGCTGAAACTGCCTGACGGCACGGTAAAAGTGCTGGTCGAGGGGTTACAGCGTGCACGTATTTCTGCGCTGTCTGATAACGGCGAACACTTCTCTGCGAAAGCGGAATACCTTGATTCCCCCGCCATCGACGAGCGTGAACAGGAAGTGCTGGTGCGCACGGCAATCAGCCAGTTCGAAGGCTATATCAAGCTGAACAAGAAAATCCCACCGGAAGTGCTGACGTCGCTCAATAGCATCGACGACCCGGCGCGTCTGGCGGATACCATCGCGGCGCATATGCCGTTGAAGCTGGCGGACAAACAGTCCGTGCTGGAAATGTCCGACGTGAACGAGCGTCTGGAATATCTGATGGCGATGATGGAGTCCGAAATCGATCTGCTGCAGGTTGAGAAGCGTATCCGCAACCGCGTTAAGAAGCAGATGGAGAAATCTCAGCGTGAGTACTATCTGAATGAGCAAATGAAAGCCATTCAGAAAGAACTTGGCGAAATGGATGATGCCCCGGACGAAAACGAAGCGTTGAAGCGCAAGATCGACGCGGCGAAAATGCCGAAAGAGGCGAAAGAGAAAGCGGAAGCGGAGCTGCAGAAGCTGAAAATGATGTCTCCGATGTCGGCAGAAGCGACCGTTGTGCGCGGCTATATCGACTGGATGGTGCAGGTTCCGTGGAATGCGCGGAGCAAAGTCAAAAAAGACCTGCGTCAGGCGCAGGAAATTCTTGATACCGATCATTACGGCCTTGAGCGCGTGAAAGACCGTATCCTTGAGTATCTCGCGGTGCAGAGCCGTGTGAACAAAATTAAAGGACCGATCCTGTGTCTGGTTGGGCCGCCGGGGGTAGGTAAAACCTCTCTGGGCCAGTCCATCGCGAAAGCGACCGGGCGTAAATACATCCGTATGGCGCTCGGCGGCGTGCGCGATGAAGCGGAAATTCGCGGTCACCGCCGGACTTACATCGGTTCTATGCCGGGTAAACTGATCCAGAAAATGGCCAAAGTGGGCGTTAAAAACCCGCTGTTCCTGCTTGACGAGATCGACAAGATGTCTTCGGACATGCGTGGCGATCCGGCGTCCGCCCTGCTTGAAGTGCTGGATCCCGAGCAGAACGTGGCGTTCAGTGATCACTACCTGGAAGTGGACTACGACCTCAGCGACGTCATGTTTGTCGCGACGTCTAACTCGATGAACATTCCGGCGCCGCTGCTGGATCGTATGGAAGTGATCCGTCTGTCTGGCTACACCGAAGACGAGAAACTGAATATTGCGAAGCAGCATTTGCTGCCGAAGCAGATCGAGCGTAACGCGCTGAAAAAAGGTGAGCTGACGGTCGACGATAGCGCCATTATCGGCATTATTCGTTACTACACCCGTGAAGCGGGCGTACGTAGCCTGGAGCGTGAAATCTCTAAACTGTGCCGCAAAGCCGTGAAGCAACTGCTGCTGGATAAGTCCCTGAAGCATATCGTGATCAATGGCGATAACCTACACGATTACCTGGGCGTTCAGCGCTTTGACTATGGTCGTGCGGACAACGAAAACCGTGTGGGCCAGGTCACGGGTCTGGCGTGGACGGAAGTGGGCGGCGATCTGCTGACCATCGAAACCGCCTGCGTGCCGGGCAAAGGCAAGCTCACTTATACCGGTTCGCTGGGCGAGGTGATGCAGGAGTCCATTCAGGCAGCGTTGACGGTGGTACGCGCGCGCGCGGAAAAACTGGGTATTAATCCGGACTTTTACGAAAAACGCGATATCCACGTTCACGTACCGGAAGGCGCGACGCCGAAAGACGGCCCGAGCGCCGGTATCGCAATGTGTACTGCGCTGGTCTCCTGTCTGACCGGTAACCCGGTACGCGCCGATGTCGCGATGACCGGTGAGATCACCCTGCGCGGCCAGGTGTTGCCTATCGGCGGGTTGAAAGAAAAACTGCTGGCGGCACACCGTGGCGGCATTAAAACGGTCTTAATTCCTGACGAGAACAAACGTGACCTGGAAGAGATTCCGGATAACGTGATTGCGGATCTGGACATTCATCCGGTGAAACGTATCGAAGAAGTTTTGACCCTCGCGCTGCAAAATGAGCCGTCTGGCATGCAGGTTGTAACCGCAAAATAGTGACCTCGCGCAAAGAGCACTAATAAAAACAGGGCTGGCAGGCCATTTCGGGCTTGCCAGCCTTTTTTTGTATAGCTAATTTAGATGACGGATTAGGCTTGCCATCATTAACGGGTGTTGTAAGGGCATGGCAGGCCTGATATAACTGCTGCGCGGTCGCACTTTGAAGGACTCAGGTGCGATATAAATTATAATGAGGAAGAGAAGAGTGAATAAATCTCAACTGATCGACAAAATTGCTGCAGGGGCTGATATCTCTAAGGCTGCGGCTGGACGTGCGTTAGATGCAATTATTGCATCTGTTACCGAATCTCTGAAAGAAGGGGATGACGTTGCGCTGGTAGGTTTTGGTACTTTTGCCGTTAAAGAGCGTGCTGCCCGTACTGGTCGCAACCCGCAAACCGGTAAAGAGATCACCATTGCTGCGGCGAAAGTTCCTGGCTTCCGTGCAGGTAAAGCACTGAAAGACGCTGTAAACTAAGCGTATTCCCTTCAGGGGAACAGGATCCAGTACAAGGGCGCATCATCTGATGTGCCTTTTTTATTATTGAACCGATTTTCTATACGTTGTGGGCTGACAATCGCCCCTGTTTCTTGTCACAATAGGCCTTTATGCGCAGCGTTCAGGAAACACTATGCTGCGTGCAGTGTATAGTCACCTACAGCGGAGTGTGGTTACACCATGATGGACAGCTTACGCACGGCTGCTAACAGTCTCGTGCTCAAGATTATTTTCGGAATCATTATCGTGTCGTTCATTCTGACCGGCGTGAGTGGTTACCTGATTGGCGGAGGCAACAACTACGCCGCTAAAGTGAATGGCCAGGAAATCAGCCGTGGGCAGTTTGAGAATGCGTTCAACAGCGAACGTAATCGCATGCAGCAGCAGCTTGGCGATCGGTATTCAGAACTGGCCGCCAATGAAGGCTATATGAAAACCCTGCGCCAGCAGACGCTGAATCGCCTGATCGACGAAGCGCTGCTCGACCAGTACGCGCGCGAACTCAAACTTGGCATCAGCGACGAACAGGTTAAACAAGCGATTTTCACTACGCCCGCTTTCCAGGTTGACGGTAAATTTGATAACAATCGCTACAACGCGATTATTAATCAGATGGGCATGACCGCGGACCAGTATGCCCAGGCGCTGCGTAATCAACTGACTACCCAGCAGCTGATCAGCGGCGTTGCGGGTACCGACTTTATGCTCAAAGGCGAAACAGACGAACTGGCGGCGCTGGTGGCTCAGCAGCGCGTGGTGCGTGAAGCCACTATCGACGTCAATACGCTGGCGGCGAAGCAGCAGGTGACCGAACAGGATGTCAGCAGCTATTACGAGCAGCACAAAAACAGCTTCATGACCCCGGAACAGTTCCGCGTCAGCTATATCAAGCTCGACGCTGCGGCGATGCAAAAACCGGTGAGCGATGCAGACATCCAGTCTTATTACGATCAGCATCAGGATGAATTCACTCAGCCGCAGCGCACCCGTTACAGCATCATCCAGACCAAAACGGAAGATGAAGCCAAAGCGGTGCTGGACGCGCTGAATAAAGGCGGTGATTTTGCAGCGCTGGCGAAAGAAAAATCGGCTGATATCATCTCTGCCCGTAACGGCGGCGACATGGGTTGGCTGGAAGAATCAACCACCCCTGACGAACTGAAAAATGCCGGTCTGAAAGAAAAAGGCCAGCTTTCCGGCGTAATCAAATCTTCCGTCGGTTTCCTGGTGGCGCGTCTTGACGACGTCCAGCCAGCGAAGGTCAAACCGTTGAGCGAAGCACGTGATGACATTGCCGCGAAAGTGAAACAGGAAAAAGCGATCGACGCCTTTTTCGCCTTGCAGCAGAAAGTTAGCGACGCGGCGAACAATGACACCGAATCGCTGGCGGGCGCTGAGCAAGTCGCCGGTGTGAAAGCGGTGGAAACGGGCTGGTTTAGCCGCGACAGTCTGCCTGAAGAACTCAATTTTAAACCGGTGTCAGACGCGATCTTTGACGGCTCACTGGTAGGTGAAAACGGCACGCCGGGCAGAAACTCGGATATCATCACCGTTGACGGCGATCGTGCGTTTGTACTGCGCATTAGCGAGCATAAAGCGGAAGCGGTGAAGCCTCTGGCTGAGGTAAAAGATCAGGTCACTGAAATAGTGAAACATGAAAAAGCCACGCAGCAGGCCAAACTGAGCGCGGAAAAACTGCTGGTTGATCTGAAAGCAGGAAAAGGCGCAGAAGCGATGAAAGCGGCGGGCCTGCGCTTTGGTGAATCGAAAACCCTGAGCCGTACGGGACAGGATCCGATTAGCCAGGCGGCGTTTGGCCTGAGCCTGCCAGCCAAAGATAAACCAAGCTATGGCATTGCTGACGACATGCAGGGTAACGTCGTGATCCTGGCGCTGGACGAAGTGAAAGCAGGCTCCATGCCGGAAGATCAGAAAAAGGCGATGGTTCAGGGTATCACCCAGAACAATGCGCAGATTGTGTTTGAAGCGCTGATGAGCAATCTGCGTAAAGAAGCGAAGATCAAAATCGGTGATGCGATGGAGCAACAGCCTTAATCATCGAGACGTCTCGCAAAAAATAGCTCAACAGTTGTAACACCAAAAGGCCGCTTTCGCGGCCTTTTCCATTTCTGAACTTTACCGTTTGTTCGCTTTCTGCCGTCCCGCTATTGTGCTTTCACTGTTAACAAACAAGGAGAAACAGTATGAAACACGGATTCAAAGCGCTACTCATTACCCTTTCTTTAGCCTGCGCGGGCATGACGCACAGCGCGCTGGCCGCCGCGCCAGCAACAAAGGGCGCGGTGGCGGAAAACAAAGCGGAAGCCCATACCGCTGCGCAAAACAAAGCGGCGGCGCCAGTGAAAGCCAGCGACGAAGACGGTACCCGGGTCAGCATTAACACCGCAACGGCAGAGGAGCTGGCGCGCGCGATGAACGGCGTCGGGCTAAAGAAAGCACAGGCGATCGTCAGCTATCGCGAAGAGTACGGTCCTTTTAAAACGGTAGACGATCTCAAGCAGGTGCCGGGCATGGGTAGCGCATTAGTTGAACGTAATCTGTCAGCGTTGACGCTTTAAGCACTTGCGTAGTGGCTAAAATTTGCCAGGATTACGGAGGTCATACCAGTTATGACCTCTTTACTTCTGTCATACCTATAACGATAAATTAAGGTTTCAGCGCTATGCAAACACAAATCAAAGTCCGTGGTTATCATCTCGATGTTTACCAACATGTGAATAACGCCCGCTATCTGGAATTCCTTGAAGAAGCCCGCTGGGACGGGCTGGAAAACAGCGACAGCTTTCAGTGGATGACGGCGCACAACATCGCCTTCGTAGTGGTAAATATCAATATCAATTATCGCCGTCCGGCGGTGCTGAGCGATCTGTTGACCGTCACCAGTCAGGTACAACAGTTAAACGGTAAAAGCGGTATTCTGAGCCAGGTCATCACGCTTGAACCAGAAGGGCAGGTGGTGGCCGATGCGCTGATCACCTTCGTTTGCATCGATCTGAAAACACAGAAAGCGTTACCGCTGGAAGGGGAATTGCGGGATAAGCTGGAGCAAATGGTCCAGTAGAAAACCGCGAAGCGTGCCTGATGGCGCTTCGCGTATCCGGCCTGCGCATCAGACGGCGTAGGCCGGACACGACACGTCGTTTCGCCATCCGGCCATGCTACAGGCGTTATTGTAAACCGGTTTTGTGTTTCATCGCCGCCATTACCGCAGGCTTATTAGCCAGATAATGGTGCAGACCGTTGGCGCGAAGATAACAGGCCGCGCACTGGCCGCAACCGTCGCCTTTAATGCCGTTATAACAGGTCAGTGTTTCATGACGCACAAGATCCAGCTTGCCCCAGTAGTCTGCCAGCGCCCAGGTTTCAGCTTTATCAATCCACATTAACGGCGTTTCAAATCGAATGTCCTTTGCCATGCCAAGATTAACCGCGTGATTGAGTGCTTTCACAAATTCGTCGCGGCAGTCCGGGTAGCCGGAAAAATCGGTTTCACACACGCCAGTGATCACCGCTTCTGCTTTCACCTGATAGGCGTAAATGGCCGTTAGCGTCAAAAACAGAATATTGCGTCCGGGAACAAAAGTATTGGGGATCCCGTTTGCTTCCGGTTCGTAATCCGGTACCGGGATATTGTCGCGCGTCAGGCTGCTGACGGCGAGTTCGCTGAGCAACGTCACATCCAGCACTTTGTGCGCACGGGCGCCCAGTTTCAGGGCCAGTTCACGGGCCACATCGATCTCAGCGCGATGGCGCTGACCATAGTCAAAGGTCACGCAATGCACTTCATCATACTGATGCAGCGCCTGCGCCAGACAGGTGGTGGAGTCTTGTCCTCCACTGAACACAACGACGGCACGTTTCATGGTATTTCCCGTAAATCTACAAAACCATTATGTTAACGCCTGAAATGCGCGCCGACCAGCGACTTCACGGCCCCGGCGGCGGCAGCCAGGCTTCCGTAAAGGCAAACCAGCCGCGCGGATTCAGGCGTACGCCGTTCACGCCTGGGGGAGCGCTGATGCGGTAATGATAGTTAAACAGCGGCGTCAGCGTCGCCTCATTCATCAGAGTGGTGAAAACCTGCCGGAGCGCGGCATGCCGATGCGCTTCTTCGGGGCGAATTTGCAGCGCATCCAGTGTCGCCTGTAGGTGCGAAAACCCAGGCGCGTCGAGCACATGTGGCCAGAGCGCGTCGCAGCGCAGCCATTGTTCGAGGGTATATTCTGGCGCTTCGCCAATCAGCCTGTCCCCCATCATCAGGTCCGCTTCGGCAAGCAGATGACAGCCCTCCCAGGTTTTCGCATTGTGGAAAATTAACGTCAGTTCGCAGCCCAGATCCGCCAGAGTAAGGCGCAAGCGTTCGGCCATGGTGTGCAGTTCCACTGGCAGATGGTAGACCAGAGTCAAGGTTTTTGGCAGCGCAACCTCTTCAAGCCCTTGCCAGCGTGGAATAGACCAGCCTGGCAGCAGCGCGCGGCTGGGCGTGATTAAATTCTCGCCGACATCGAGCGTCTCAAGCAGCGAAGAACGATGGATGAGTTCGACCAGCCAACGCGCCTGGTGCAGGGATAATCTTGCGCTCTTTTTCAACGTTAAGTAGCAAAAGCCCAGGCTGATTCCGGTACTGACCGGGCTTACCGTGGCGAGTTCCTCTGGTTTTCCAATGGTGATCTGCACCGGGTGGCGGCAACTGGTGCCCAGATCCTGCGCGAACAATTGTGGTGTGATCCAGTATTCAATGGCTTTAAGCAGGGGATGCGTAAGATGGTAATGGTCGTGGCTTTCCAGACGCACCAGTTCCGGAGTAAAAAGCGTCAGGCGAAACGGCCCCGTACCGACGAGTGGCTGTTCCGGATGCGCCAGATGGCTACAGTAGCTTGCCAGACGGTGCGCCAGCCAGAAGTCCGGGCGGTGAAGGGTAAACGTCAGGCATTGCGGATGGGTCACATCTATCGACTTGACGCTGATAAACAGCCTGTGCAGCGCCGGAAGCGCCAGCAGCATCAACAACCGCTGGTGTAACTGCGTGGTTGCCACCGGGTCGCCGTTGTGCCAGTACAGCGTGGATCGGATATAAAAATCCCAGCGTAAGCCGTCGCGGGAAATCTCCCAGTGGTGCGCTAGATCGCCGCAGGGTTGCTGCGTCTCGCTGTCGAAGCGGGTCAGACCCGAGAAAATCTGGCTTGCCAGATGCTGTTCGGCGCGGCCAGGCAGGAAACCAGGGTGCAACGGATCCAGCGGGCGATAATAGGGAATTCGCAACGTTGGCGTCGCATTCTGCCACTGACCCCCCATAAAAGGCTGGAGCATGGCGCGCAAATCGCCGGGCGCCAGTTGCGCCAGCTCCAGTACGCTAAGCTGTTGCCCTTTTTCCAGCGCCTGCTCCATCATCGTGGTGCGCAGCGATTCCGGCGTCACCAAAAAACGCAGCAATCCGCGCTTACCCCGCCCGGACTGCGACGTCCAGACAAGCCACCCCGCCGCCTGCGCCTGACGTAGCAGGGTGCGGATGTGACGCTCGCTGCAAAAGCAGCGCTCCGCCAGTTCGCCCACGGTCACGCTTTGCGGTTCGCCGCCAGAAGGTTGCCACAGCCGCTGGTATTGATTAAGACGATTAAGAAGTCGCATAAAAACCCGGAACAATTCAGATTATCTATTCACTATTACTTCCGTATATATCAGGTGATACTCATCCACAAGTTAACCCCGTCACAGAGTGGAGAAAGAGATGGCTCGTCTGGCTGCATTTGATATGGATGGCACCTTGCTGATGCCAAACCACCTGCTGGGTGAGGAAACGATTTCCACGTTGTCCCGCCTGCGTGAACGTGACATCACGCTGGCTTTTGCGACCGGGCGTCACGTGCTGGAAATGCGCCATATTCTTGGCGCCGTTTCGCTGGAGGCGTTTTTAATTACCGGCAACGGTACGCGCATTCATTCGCTGGAAGGAGAGGTGCTGCATCGACAGGATCTGGATCCGGCGGTCGCGCAAATCGTCCTGCAGCAGAAGTGGGACACCCGGGCAAGTATGCATGTTTTTAACGACAATGGCTGGTTTACCGGCCAGGACATTCCGGCGATCCTGCAGGCCCACGTCTACAGCGGCTTTCGCTATCAGATCGTCGATATCAAACGTCTCCCGGCGGATCAAGTCACCAAGGTTTGCTTCTGCGGCGATCATGACGATCTGTCGCGACTGAAAACGCAGTTGCATGAAACGTTAGGCCCACGGGCGCATCTGTGCTTCTCTGCCGTTGATTGCCTGGAAGTATTGCCGGTGAACTGTAATAAAGGTTCCGCATTGTCAGTGTTGAGTCAGCACCTTGGACTGACGATGGCGGAATGCATGGCGTTCGGCGACGCGATGAACGACCGTGAAATGCTCGGTAGCGTTGGTCATGGCCTGATTATGGGCAATGCGATGCCGCAGTTGATTGCCGAGCTGCCTCATCTGCCGGTTATTGGCCACTGCCGTAATCAGGCGGTATCACACTTTTTGACACATTGGCTGGACAATCCGCATCTACCTTATTCCCCCGAATGAGAGATCCTTTCCGGCAACGGGCAGCATCACGTTGCCCGTTTTTTTATTTAAGGCGTAGCAACTGAGCAAGCGCATCCTGCCACGGCGTCAAATCGCCCATGTTCGCCTTTACCCACTCGGGGTGGTAGTAGGTGTCCAGATACCGCTCCCCGCTGTCGCATAAGAGCGTCACCAGTGAACCGGTTTCACCCGCGTCGCGCATTCTGGCGGCAAGGTGCAGCATTCCCCACATATTGGTTCCCGTGGAAGCCCCAACCTTACGACCGAGCTGGGTTTCCAGCCAGTGCGCGGTTGCCACGCTGGCGGCATCGGGCACGCGCAGCATTTCGTCCACCACGTCCGGAATAAAAGAAGGCTCCACGCGCGGACGGCCTATGCCTTCGATTTTACTGCCCGTCGGGCTGCGAAGCGTGGCGTCACGGTTTTGCCAGTAGGGGAGGAATACCGAGTTTTCCGGGTCAACCACCATCAGACGGGTCGCATAGCCCTGACAGCGAATATAGCGTCCAATAGTGGCGGAAGTGCCGCCTGTGCCCGCACTCATAACGATGTGCGCGGGAACCGGGTTCGGTTCGCACTGCATCTGGCGGAAAATACTGTCGGCGATGTTATTGTTGCCGCGCCAGTCGGTGGCGCGTTCAGCGTAGGTGAACTGATCCATGTAATGACCGTTCAGCTCGCGCGCCAGTTGCTCCGAGGCGGCGTAAATTTCACACGCGCTTTCGACGAAATGACAGCGACCGCCGTAAAATTCAATCTGCTCAATCTTACGCTTTGCCGTACAGGATGGCATGACGGCGATAAACGGCAACCCCAGCAGGCGAGCGAAATAGGCTTCAGAAACCGCGGTCGATCCCGAAGAGGATTCTATAATAGTAGTGCCTTCTTTGATCCAGCCGTTGCACAGCCCGTAGAGAAATAGCGAGCGCGCCAGCCGGTGTTTCAGGCTGCCGGTCGGGTGCGTGCTTTCATCTTTAAGATACAGCTGAATACCCGGAAAGGCAGGCAGCGGCAAGCGAATAAGGTGAGTATCGGCGGAGCGATGGTAATCCGCGTTGATTTCATTGATGGCGTTTTTAACCCATGCACTATTCATCATTAATATCCATTTGTCATTTTGTGCCAAGCGTAGCGAAAAGCACGGAAAAAATTGTTGCTATTTGACCTTTAAAATAGAATGAATGGAGAAAATTGTTCTCTGAGACGTCGATATGTTAGATAAAATTGACCGCAAGCTACTGGCGCTGTTGCAGCAAGACTGCACCCTCTCTTTGCAGGCGCTGGCGGATGCCGTTAATCTGACCACCACGCCCTGCTGGAAGCGCCTCAAACGGTTGGAAGACGACGGTATTTTGCTGGGCAAAGTCGCGTTGCTGGACCCGGAAAAACTGGGGCTGGGATTAACCGCCTTCGTGCTGATCAAAACCCAGCACCACAGCAGTGAATGGTACTGCCGTTTCGTGACGGTGGTCAGCGAGATGCCCGAAGTGCTTGGCTTCTGGCGCATGGCCGGGGAGTACGACTACCTGATGCGGGTACAGGTGGCCGACATGAAACGCTACGATGATTTCTATAAGCGCCTGGTGAACAGCGTGCCGGGCCTCTCCGATGTGACATCCAGTTTCGCGATGGAACAGATTAAATACACTACCGCTTTACCCATTGAATAACCCTCCCGGACGATGAGCCGGAAAATCAGGTCAGGACATAACGCGTGCGATTATTTGCTCAATTAAGCTGGTATTTTCGCCGGGAGTGGCGTCGCTACCTCGGCGCTGTTGCCTTGCTTATTATCATCGCCATTCTTCAGCTCATTCCGCCAAAGGTGGTGGGCATTGTCGTGGATGGCGTCACCGCGCAGCACTTTACGACGCAGCGGGTGCTGATGTGGATTGGCACCATCGCCCTGATTGCCGTAGTGGTGTATCTGCTGCGCTACGTCTGGCGCGTGCTGCTGTTTGGCGCGTCTTACCAGCTTGCGGTGGAACTGCGGGAAGATTACTACCGTCAGCTGAGCCGTCAGCATCCTGAATTTTATCTGCGCCACCGTACCGGCGATCTGATGGCGCGCGCCACCAACGATGTGGATCGCGTAGTGTTCGCCGCAGGCGAAGGCGTCCTGACGCTGGTGGATTCGCTGGTGATGGGCTGTGCGGTGCTGATCGTGATGTCCACGCAGATCAGCTGGCAACTGACCCTGTTAGCGCTGTTGCCCATGCCGGTTATGGCGTTGATGATTAAGCGCTACGGCGATAAGTTGCACGATCGCTTTCGCCTGGCGCAGGCTGCTTTCTCCAGCCTGAATGACCGTACCCAGGAGAGCCTCACCAGCATCCGCATGATCAAAGCCTTTGGTCTGGAGGATCGCCAGTCGGCGCTGTTTGCGGCCGATGCGGACGACACCGGTAAGAAAAACATGCGCGTGGCGCGCATTGACGCGCGCTTTGATCCCACGATTTACATCGCCATCGGGATGGCGAACCTGCTGGCGATTGGCGGCGGCAGCTGGATGGTTGTCCAGGGCGCTCTGACGTTGGGACAATTAACCAGCTTTATGATGTATCTCGGGCTGATGATATGGCCAATGCTGGCTCTGGCGTGGATGTTCAACATCGTCGAGCGCGGCAGCGCGGCATACAGCCGCATTCGCGCGATGCTGGCCGAAGCGCCGGTAGTTAACGACGGTACGGAACCGGTGCCGGAAGGGCGGGGAGAACTGGCGGTCGCGATACGTGAGTTCAGCTATCCCCACACCTCGCATCCGGCGCTGGAAAACGTGGTTTTTCACCTTCAACCGGGGCAGATGCTTGGCATTTGCGGGCCCACCGGCGCGGGTAAAAGTACGGTGCTGTCGTTGATTCAGCGTCATTTCGACATTACCCAGGGGGACGTGCGTTTTCACAACATTCCGTTGCCGCGTTTGCAACTGGACAGCTGGCGCAGCCGCCTGGCGGTGGTTAGCCAGACGCCTTTTCTGTTTTCCGATACCGTGGCCAATAACATTGCGCTGGGCTGCCCGAACGCCACGCAGCAGGACATTGAGCATGTGGCGCGGCTGGCCAGCGTTCATGAGGATATTTTGCGTCTGCCGCAGGGCTATGACACCGAGGTGGGCGAGCGTGGCGTCATGCTCTCTGGCGGGCAAAAACAGCGCATCTCCATTGCGCGAGCGCTGCTGCTGAATGCCGAAATTCTGATCCTTGATGATGCGCTGTCGGCAGTGGATGGCCGCACCGAGCATCAGATCCTGCATAACCTGCGCCAGTGGGGAGAAGGGCGCACGGTGATTATCAGCGCGCACCGACTGTCGGCGCTGACCGAAGCGAGCGAAATCATCGTTATGCAGCATGGTCATATCATCCAGCGTGGCGATCATGAGACGCTGGTTCAGCAGGCGGGCTGGTATCGCGACATGTACCGTTACCAGCAACTGGAAGCCGCGCTGGACGATGCGCCGCAAAACGATGAGGAGACGGCGAATGCGTAGTTTCGGGCAGTTATGGCCGACCCTCAAGCGCCTGCTGGCCTACGGCTCTCCGTGGCGTAAACCGCTGGGTATCGCGGTCGTGATGCTGTGGATTGCGGCGGCGGCGGAAGTCAGCGGCCCGTTGTTGATCAGTTATTTTATCGACAATATGGTGGCGAAAAACACGCTGCCGCTTGGCATTGTCGCCGGGCTGATAGCCGCTTATCTCGGCTTGCAAATCCTGGCCGCCAGTTTGCATTACGCGCAGTCGCTGCTGTTTAACCGCGCCGCGGTCGGGGTGGTTCAGCAACTGCGTACCGACGTGATGGACGCCGCGCTGCGACAGCCGCTAAGCGAGTTTGACACCCAACCCGTCGGCCAACTGATTTCACGCGTCACCAATGACACCGAAGTCATTCGCGATCTGTACGTCACGGTGGTGGCGACCGTGCTGCGCAGCGCGGCGCTGATTGGCGCGATGCTGGTGGCGATGTTCAGTCTTGACTGGCGTATGGCGCTGGTGGCGATCCTGATTTTCCCGGCCGTGTTGGTGGTGATGGTGATCTACCAGCGCTACAGCACGCCGATAGTGCGCCGGGTACGCGCTTATCTCGCCGATATTAACGACGGTTTTAACGAAGTCATCAACGGCATGAGCGTCATTCAGCAGTTCCGCCAACAGGCGCGTTTTGGTGAAAGAATGGGGGAGGCCAGCCGATCGCATTATATGGCGCGGATGCAGACTCTGCGTCTGGACGGCTTTTTATTGCGTCCTCTGTTGAGCCTGTTTTCAGCGTTGATTCTCTGTGGGCTGCTGATGCTGTTCAGCTTTACCTCTGTCGGCACTATTGAAGTCGGCGTACTGTACGCCTTCATCAGTTATCTGGGGCGCCTGAATGAGCCGCTAATTGAACTCACTACGCAGCAGTCGATGCTGCAACAGGCGGTAGTGGCGGGTGAACGCGTGTTTGAACTGATGGACGGCCCGCGTCAGCGTTACGGTCAGGACGCTCGTCCGCTGGCATCCGGGCAGATCGAAATCGACGATGTTTCGTTTGCTTATCGCGATGATAATCTGGTGCTGCAAAACATTAGCCTCTCAGTGCCGTCGCGCAGTTTTGTGGCGCTGGTGGGGCACACCGGCAGCGGCAAGAGCACGCTTGCCAGCCTGCTGATGGGCTATTATCCCCTTCGCCACGGCGAAATTCGTCTTGATGGCCGTCCGCTGAGTACGCTCAGTCACGGTGCGTTACGCCAGGGCGTGGCGATGGTGCAGCAGGATCCGGTGGTGATGGCGGATACGTTCCTTGCCAACGTTACCCTGGGACGGGATATTTCCGAGGAGCAGGTCTGGCAGGCGCTCGAAACCGTGCAGCTCGCGGAGCTGGCGCGCGGCATGAGCGAAGGTATCCATACCCGTCTTGGCGAGCAGGGAAATAACCTCTCCGTCGGTCAAAAACAGCTGCTTGCGTTGGCGCGGGTTCTGGTCGCGACGCCGCAAATCTTAATTCTCGATGAAGCGACCGCCAGCATTGACTCGGGCACTGAGCAGGCAATTCAGCGGGCGCTGGCGGCGGTGCGCGAACATACCACGCTGGTGGTGATCGCTCATCGACTATCAACTATCGTGGAAGCGGATACCATTCTGGTGCTGCATCGCGGACAAGCGGTGGAGCGCGGGACCCATCATCAACTGCTCGCCGCGCAGGGACGCTACTGGCAGATGTATCAGCTCCAGCTCGCCGGAGAGGAACTGGCGGCCAGCGTGCGGGAAGAGTCGCAACCCGCCTGATGCACCGACGCCGTTAGCCCCGACGGCGGTGGTGCAAAAATGTAACGCATCATGCACTGCCATGGTGCGTTTTTCTTTTCTCGCTTCGCCTCGCTCTTTCTCACGTCAATTCTTTCGCCAGCCGCAGGCCGCTCTTCGGGGAATTTTCATTTCTGGCATAACCCTTGCAATCACGTATACGTGTAGCAGCGCCATTACCGAATTCTGACTGGAGGGGATCTATGAAGCTGGTTACCGTGGTAATCAAACCGTTCAAACTGGAAGACGTTCGCGAAGCGCTCTCTTCTATAGGTATTCAGGGACTGACCGTCACCGAAGTGAAAGGCTTTGGGCGGCAGAAAGGTCATGCTGAGCTTTATCGCGGGGCGGAATACAGCGTCAATTTCCTGCCCAAAGTGAAAATTGATGTGGCGATTGCCGACGACCAGCTTGATGAAGTGATTGATGTCATCAGTAAAGCGGCATACACCGGAAAAATTGGCGACGGCAAAATTTTCGTCGCTGAGCTGCAGCGTGTGATTCGTATTCGTACCGGCGAAGCCGACGAAGCGGCGCTGTAACGCCTGGCACACAGTAACGGGAAACGACAAAATGAAGATAGCAACGATGAAAACGGGCCTTGCTTCACTGGCGATGCTGCCTGGGCTGGCAGCGGCTGCTCCGGCAGTTGCCGAAAAAGCGGACAACGGTTTTATGATGATTTGCACCGCGCTGGTGCTGTTTATGACCATTCCCGGCATTGCCCTGTTCTATGGCGGTCTGATCCGCGGTAAGAACGTGTTGTCGATGCTGACGCAGGTGACGGTCACCTTCGCGTTGGTGTGTATTATGTGGGTGGTATTTGGCTATTCACTGGCGTTTGGCGAAGGGAACAACTTCTTCGGTAATGTTAACTGGGTGATGCTCAAGAACATTGAGCTGACCGCCGTGATGGGCAGTATCTACCAGTATATTCACGTTGCTTTTCAGGGCTCGTTTGCCTGTATCACCGTCGGGTTGATCGTCGGGGCGTTGGCGGAACGTATCCGTTTCTCTGCCGTGCTGATCTTTGTGGTGGTCTGGTTGACGCTCTCCTATATTCCGATCGCCCATATGGTGTGGGGCGGAGGCCTGTTGGCGTCACATGGCGCGCTGGACTTCGCCGGCGGTACCGTGGTGCATATTAACGCGGCGATTGCCGGGCTGGTGGGCGCATACCTGATTGGCAAACGCGTCGGTTTTGGCAAAGAGGCGTTTAAACCGCACAACCTGCCGATGGTGTTTACCGGCACGGCGATCCTTTATATCGGCTGGTTTGGTTTTAACGCCGGCTCTGCCGGGGCGGCGAATGAAATTGCGGCATTGGCCTTCGTCAATACCGTTGTCGCAACGGCGGCGGCAATCCTCGGCTGGATTTTCGGGGAGTGGGCGCTGCGCGGTAAACCGTCTCTGCTGGGCGCCTGTTCCGGTGCGATTGCCGGTCTGGTTGGCGTAACGCCTGCCTGCGGCTATATCGGCGTAGGCGGCGCGTTAATCATCGGCGTGGTCGCCGGGCTAGCCGGGCTGTGGGGCGTAACCATGTTGAAGCGTCTGCTGCGAGTTGACGACCCGTGCGATGTGTTTGGCGTTCACGGCGTCTGCGGGATCGTCGGCTGTATTCTGACGGGCGTATTCGCCTCCAGCGCGCTGGGCGGCGTGGGGTTCGCCGAGGGCGTAACGATGGGGCATCAGGTGCTGGTACAACTGGAAAGTATTGCCATCACCCTCGTCTGGTCCGGCGTGGTGGCGTTCATCGGTTACAAGCTGGCGGATATGACCGTAGGGCTGCGCGTGCCGGAAGAGCAAGAGCGCGAAGGGCTGGATGTCAACAGCCACGGCGAGAACGCGTATAACGCGTAACGTCGGGGCCCGGCAGCGTATTGCTGACCGGGCCTGCGTGCGTTATCAACCGCATACGGCGTCTGCCGGTTTAGTTGTGATTGCGCATCACCCCTTCCTGCACGGTTGAGGCGACCAATATGCCGTCCTGAGTATAAAACTCGCCGCGTACAAAGCCCCGGGCGCTGGACGCCGAGGTGCTTTCCACGCTGTACAACAGCCACTGATTCAAATCAAAGGGACGGTGGAACCACATGGAGTGATCGATGGTGGCGATCTGAATCCCTTTTTCCAGAAAACCAATACCGTGCGGCTGTAGCGCAACCGGCAGAAAATTAAGATCCGACGCGTAGCCCAGCAGATACTGATGCACGCGGATATCATCCGGCAGCGTGCCGTTAGCGCGGATCCACACCTGACGGGTGGGTTCGGCCACATGGCCTTTCAACGGATTGTGGAACTCAACTGGTCGCACCTCCAGTGGGCGGTCGCAGAGAAATTTATCCTTCAGTACCGGTGGCAGCAGATGCGCCAGCGACTGGGCGATTTCGGTTTCTGATTTCAGGCCGTCTGGCGCGGGGGCGTGCGGCATGGTTTTTTGATGTTCAAAACCGTTTTCTGGCGCCTGAAACGACGCGGTCATGTAAAAAATAGGCTTGCCGTTCTGGACAGCGGCAACGCGGCGGGCGCTGAAACTGTTGCCGTCGCGCAGCACTTCCACATCATAAATAATCGGTTTTTGGCTGTCGCCGGGGCGTAAAAAATAGCTGTGGAAAGAGTGAACCAGGCGTTCTTCCGGTACGGTCTCTTTAGCGGCATACAGGGCCTGACCGACAACCTGGCCGCCAAAGACCTGGCGCAGTCCTAAGTCTTCACTCTGGCCCCGAAAGAGTCCTTCCTCAATTTTTTCCAGATTCAATAATGTCAGCAAATTACTCAGTGCCTGACTCATACATGCTCTCCAGGTAACAACGGCGCCGAAGCGAGATAGGCAGAGTATAACGCAATTTATTAAGTGGTCCGATGGGTGCAATAGTCTGAATAAAAGGCTTAATCCAGGCAAAAATCAGTGATATGTGCCACACTTACTGACGTTATGTATTTGTTAACCACTCTTCCGGCGGGGGGAAAGGCCTGCTGGTGCATTGATGATAAGGAGAATTGAATGAAACTCGTGCACATAGTAAGTGGTTTAGCGGTTGCGGTGTCCCTGGCTGCCTGCGCGGATAGAAGCGCGGACATTCAGACGCCTGCGCCAAACCCGAACACTTCCATTACTGCCACACAGTCCACTATTCAGCAACCTAATGTTTCAGGTACCGTATGGATCCGTCAGAAAGTGGCGTTGCCGCCTGATGCTGTTCTGACCGTTACCCTGTCAGACGCTTCGTTGGCCGATGCGCCGTCTAAGGTGCTGTCGCAAAAAGCGGTACGAACCGAAGGGAAGCAAGCGCCGTTCAGCTTCGTACTGCCGTTTAACCCGGCCGATATCAAGCCGAATGCCCGCATTCTGCTGAGCGCAGCCATTACTGTGAATGACAAACTGGTCTTTATCACCGATACCGTTCAGCCGGTTATCAACCAGGGCGGAACGAAAGCCGATCTGACGCTGGTCCCTGTCCAGCAGACGGCAGTGCCTGTTCAGGCCAGCGGCGGCGCAACCACAACGGTGCCGTCGACGTCGCCGACACAGGTGACGCCTTCTTCTGCCGTACCAGCACCTACGCAGTATTAAGACGTAAAACGACCCTCTCCGCCCGGAGAGGGTCAGTAGTTCCAGCGATAACGCTGCAAATCGATTTGCCCGCTTCCGGACACCTGAACCCCTTCTGATAATAATGCCTGACGTTGACGCTGAAGATCCGGCCCGGTTAACGAGATCGCGCCGTGTCGGTTAACCACCCGATGCCAGGGAAGGGTGCTGCCTTCGGGTAAGCGTTTGAGGACGCCGCCTACCTGGCGCGCAGCCCGCGGCGAACCGGCAAGTTTTGCCACGTCACCGTAGGTGGTGACGAATCCTTCCGGTATTGAGGCAATGATTTGCCAGACTCGTTGGGGAAAAGTGTCTTCTCTGTCCATTATTTCTTCCTGCGGTAATCCTTCAGGATAATCCCGAAACGGCGGCGGGTGAAGCGCTATTGCGCAAGAAACCAGCATCCGACGCCCGACGGCTTGCAATTGGCCGGGGCAGCAGTGATAATGCGCCTGCGCGTTGGTTAACAACGCTCTCAATGGGGGCTCTGTTGGTTCTCCCGCAACGCTACTCTGTTTACCAGGTCAGGTCCGGAAGGAAGCAGCCAAGGCAGATGACGCGTGTGCCGGGATGTAGCTGGCAGGGCCCCCACCCATTTCTGCCGTCCGAAGTAGCCCGCCGTCTCACTTCTTCATTTTGTCATGAATTTGTCATTTTTTTGTAATGAACAACTGGCAGAGTGTTGTCGGGAAGTTAAAACATAATCCCCTCTTTCTTTCCACGTCGTACCGGCGCGTTTGCGGCTACGCCGTGTTTTGCCTGCTTGCACACAAGGATTTTACGATGGCTACAGCGGTACTAAATGTCAAAATCGATGAGGCGGTGAAAGAGAAACTTCGCCAGCATGCCGAAACGAACAACGAAAATTTGAGTATCACGACAGAAAAACTGCTGCTTAGCGCCTTTGGGGCGGCGGCAGAAGGCGACGTCTGCGCAGATGAGATCGACAGCCAGCACACGATCGAGTCGCAAGTCGAACCGCTGACGTCGAAAGAAATCAAAGCATTGCGCAGATTACTGAAGAAGAAAAAATGAAACAGCAAACGCTTTCCACCGCCAGCAGCTACAGTGAAGCCTGTGAATTATTGCGCTCAGGCTACGTGAAACATGTTCGCTTACACTGGAACGTCGGCAGCGACGAGTTTTTCCGTATTGCCTCAGACTGGTGCGACGCGGGCGCCAGAATCAAGAAAGAGGGTGAGGATTTTATCATCTCCCTGAAAGGCTTTCCGGTACCGCGTCAATACTAAATAATTTTGCGAACTTTACTGCCTGCTGACTGCATGCGCAGGCTCTCCCAGAGCGGCTGTAAGGTTCGAAAAGCTTCGCGCAAGCCTTCTTCCGGCAGCGCGAACGGCATCCGCAAAAAGCGATCAAAGGCGCCTGCTAAACCGAAGCGGGTGCCTGTTCCCAATTGTATCCCGGCGCTCTCCGCGCGCGTGGCGAACTGCGTCGCCAGCGCGTCCGGCAGTTCCACCCAATACGAAAGTCCTCCCTGCGGCGTCTGAAAGCGCCATTCCGGAAAATGCGAGCGCATAAGCGTTTGACACAATGCGCGTCGTTCCGCCAGTTGCTGTCGGCGTTGGGGTAAAAAGGCGCTGGCATTATCGAGAAGCCACGTGGTGGCGAGCTGTTCCAGCACCGGCGAGCCGAGATCGAACGTGTCGCGCGTTTGCACCAGCGCAGCGATGGTTCTTGCGGGCGCGCGCACCCATCCCAGCCGCAAGCCGCCCCAAAAACTTTTTCCTGCCGAACCCAGCAGAATGACCGGCGCATGGCGATGATAAGCCGCCAGTGGAGGCGGCGGCGCGGCGTCGTACCACAGATTCACCATCGTTTCATCAATGACCAGCGTTGTGTGGGTTGTGGCCGCAATGTCGGCGACAATCTGGCGCGTCGGCTCATCCATGCACCGCCCGGTGGGGTTATGAAAATCCGGCATCAGATAAGCGAGCCTGGGAGAGGTCTGTGCGATAGTGGCTGCCAGTCCAGCGGTATCCCAGCCCTGCTCCGGTAACGAAACGCCAACCGGTCGACAGGAGGCGCCCTGAATCGCGGCAATGGCCAGTGGGTAAGTGGGATGATCGACAAGTACGCGGTCGCCAGGCCCGGTCATTAAACGCAGGATCAGCGCCAGACCGCTGACCGCACCGTTCACTACCATGATTTCATCAGCATGGGTCGGCAGTCCTCGCGACGCATAGTGCCGGGCGACAGACTCGCGCAGGGAGAGCAACCCCTGCGGCTGATAGCCGGAGGTCAACAAGTGGGGCGGCATGGCGCGCAGCGCCTCCTGGTAAGCCTGATGGATTTCAGGTCCGGCATTCAGCGCCGCCGTGGAAAGATCAACCGCCAGGGGCGTCGCCGAGCGCGTGGGCACGTCGCGAATATGCGTTGGCAAAATCACCCGCGACCCGCTGCCGTGACGGATGTCCAGATATCCCTCTTCACGTAATTGCGCCAGCGCGCTGGCAACGGTGGTGCGGCTCACATCCAGCACTGACGCCAGTTCGCGTTCGCCAGGCAAGCGGCTGTCTAGCGCCAGACGCCCGTCAAGGATCAGCAGACGCAGCGCTTCCGCCAACTGTCGCCACAGCGGCGTACGTGAAGATGTCTCTTGCCAGTGACCCAGCAGGCGATGTAACGACTGGCTTCCATTGCGACGTGATGACATAGCAGTCCACTTTCTCAAAACTGGTCATTAATCATAGTGCCAATTATGGCGAAGATAAAAGCCATCTTGACGGGGAGGGGAAAATGGGACGTCGACTGCTGCAACTCTATTTTGGACTGGCTCTGTATGGAGTCTCAACCGCCATGTTTGTGCGCGCGGACTTAGGCGCCGATCCGTGGAACGTTTTTCATCTTGGGTTGGCAAATCTGCTGTCAATGAAGATAGGCATCGTGATGATTATCGTTGGCGCGCTGGTCCTGTTGCTGTGGATCCCGCTGCGCCAGCGTCCCGGCTTAGGCACATTCAGCAACGTTATTGTCATTGGACTTACCGCCGATGCTGCGCTGGCGCTGATGCCGGAACTCTCCTCGCTGGTCGTGCGCAGCGTGATGCTGGCGGCGGCGGTGGTGGTCAACGCGCTGGCGACGAGCATGTATATCGGCGCTGGCTTTGGCGCGGGGCCGCGGGACGGGCTGATGACCGGCATTCATGCCCGCACCGGTTGGTCGGTGCGTCTGATTCGAACGGCGATCGAGGTGTCGGTGCTCTTCAGCGGCTGGCTGCTGGGCGGCACGCTTGGCATAGGAACGGTGCTGTACGCTCTGGCGATCGGGCCGTTAATTCAGCTTTGTTTGCCGTGGTTTCGCTACACTTCCCGGTCCCGGATCCAGACAGCGTAGTTGACGAGAGACGACTACACTTAATCCGACTGACGTGGCTGGAAAGGCTGGTCGCGCAGTAAACTTCGGAGGTTTTTCTCATGAAGTATGTTGATGGTTTTGTTGTAGCCGTCCCCGCCGAAAACAAGGAGGCTTATAAGGCGCTGGCGGCGAAAGCAGCACCGCTGTTTAAGGAATTTGGCGCGCTTCGCATCGTTGAATGCTGGGCCGACGACGTGCCAGATGGCAGCGTCACCGATTTTCGCATGGCGGTTAAAGCCGGAGAAAACGAAGAAGTGGTGTTCAGCTGGATCGAATACCCGTCGAAAGAGGTACGGGATGCGGCGAATCAAAAGATGATGTCCGACCCGCGGATGAAAGAATTCGGCGATGAAATGCCGTTTGATGGTAAACGCATGATCTACGGTGGATTTGCCCCTATACTCGACGAATAACGTGACTGGCTGTGCGGCGTGCCGCCAGCCATTTTCGCCTCAAAGGTGTTCTTCAGCCCAGAGGATAAACGCCGTTTTGGGCAGCGCTTTGCTGTACAGCCAGCCCTGACCATAATCCACGCCATGCTGGCGTAACCATGCTTCCTGCTTCGCCGTTTCAATTCCCTCGGCCACCATCTTCAGATTCAGCGTCCGGGCCATTTCGATAATGTGCGGCGTCACGTTTTTGTATTCCAGCGCGCTGACAAAGGATTTATCAATTTTCATGATATCCACTTCCAGATTCTGCAGGTAACTGAGGCTGGAGAAACCGGTACCGAAATCGTCAATATAGATGGCATGTCCCGCTTCACGATAGCGGGCAACGATGGGCGAGCTGGTTTTTGGGTCGGCAAAGGCGCGTTCAGTCAGTTCCAGGGCTATCTGAGAAGGAGAAACCTGGTACTGCTGGAGCAGTTTGTTGAGCAGCGCCGGGAGCTTCTCTGAGGCAAGATCCGTGGATTCAATATTGATGGAAATATGCTGTTCCGGATGCTGCTGAAGCCATTGCCCCATATCTTCAAACACCGACTCGATGATCAGGCGGGTAAGCGATTCGGTAAGCCCGGTCTGAGCGGCAAGCGGAATAAAAATGTCCGGCGAAAGAAAGCTGCCGTCAGTTTGCCGCCAACGCGCCAGCGCCTCTGCGCCAACGATCTTCCCCGTGGTCAGCGACATGATGGGTTGATAGTGAACGCTGATGTCCCGGTTATGGATAGCATCCTGTAGCCGATGACGAGGAGACTGAATACGCCGCAAAATGCGCAGGATAAACGCCGCTGCCAGAAGCCCAATCGCCGTACCGACGGGCACCCAGATAAACGCCTGTTGATACCAGATTTTATCCAGTGGACGCGTGGACGCCCAACTGACAATGGCAATCCCCATTTCCGGGAAGGGGCGGATTTCATATACCACGCCGTGACGTTCCAGATGGCGCGGTGTTTTTTCGCGGGTATATTGCAGAACGGCGGGAGGAATGGTCCCGCTACTGGCGATAACAATATTACGTTGTGTGCCGATTATCGCCACATCGATTTGCCATGCGCCAAAGGGCACAACGTCAATAAATGAGGCGGGATCGATCATTACGATATAGCGACCATTCCCCAGCGCGGTCATATAGCGCGCAATCCCCAAATCGTTATGCGTGGTAAACCAGGCCTGGTAACCGTCGTCGGTCAGCTTCATAGCGGGCGGAAAAGGAGCGGTATGGCTTTCCTGTTCCAGCGACGAGCATCGCGGGATGTTGTTTTCCAGGTACAGCACTTCCTGTACATAGCGGTAGCTAAAAGAGATACGTCGCATCGCCAGCAAATGGTCATGCGAGCAGGGGAGGCTGGTCACTGCCTCAATGTCCTGTAGGGCATTTTTCGCCTGCTGGACCACACGCTGGGTGCGCTCAAACACCTGGGTGGAATAGTTATCCAGCTCCTCAATAAACTTCCTCTCGACCTGGCGATGGGCAAGCCAGATGCTCACCCCTACTGGCAGCAAAATAGCGAGGATCAGCACGCCCGTTACCAGGCTAACCAGATGTCGTGTGGTCACGAAGATATCCTTAATAACGCATCGTAAAGAAATTATATCCGATCGCGGAAAAAAACCGGTATTGGTGAGTGTGTTAAGTGCAATGTGCGTATTGAGCCTGGTTTTCATGGGGTTGATAAACGGCCAGGCTTGGCGTATTTTATTGTTATGTTATAATGTAACAATTAAAGGGGTAAAGATGAAACCGAATATCCATCCTGCTTACCGCACCGTGGTGTTTCACGACACCAGCGCTGATGAATATTTTAAAGTAGGTTCAACCATTAAAACGGATCGCGAAATTGAGCTGGACGGTGTGGTCTACCCGTACGTCACTATTGATGTTTCATCTAAGTCGCATCCGTATTACACCGGTAAGCAAAAAACGTTCGCTAACGAAGGCAGCGCGGCGCGCTTTGAGAAACGTTTTGGCCATTTTTTAAGCTCGAAGCGGGGGTGAAAATGCAGGTACTGAATTCCTTGCGCAGCGCAAAGCAGCGCCATCCGGACTGTCAGATTGTCAGAAGAAAAGGGCGGTTATATGTGATTTGTAAAACGAATCCGCGTTTTAAGGCAGTACAAGGGCGGAAAAAGCGTCGGTAAGATTACCCGGTGCCGGATGGCGGAGCGCGCCATCCGGCACCGGCAGGTTATTGCTGCGCTTCAGCGCGTGCCAGAGTAAAAATGTCATAAAACGACAGCTCGCCCTTACGGGAAAGCATCTTCTGTAACTGCGTCTTCTGTTCGCGATTGACGCGCGGGGACTCAAGAATCGTCTCAACCAAAGCCGGGGGAACGAATCGCGTGTTGTACCACTCGCCGTTGTAACACACCCGGAAGTCCAGCACGTCGATATCTTCATAACGATAGCGCGGAGCGACGTCAAAAAAGAAAAAACCGTTCAGTAAGATGAAAAGCACGACCAGCAGCCAGACTGAGCCAACCAGCGTGTCGGACTGCAACATGACCGCGAGGGTGGCGAACCAGGCGATGTACATGCCGATAAACAGGCCCGGATGTTTGCGGATAAAGCTGATACTGAAGCGCGGCTTATTATCGCGCTTCTCACGCACGTTAAGATCGTCAATGGTTTCGGTAAGCAGGCGTTGTATTTCTGTCATTTTTAGCCTTTGTGATTGTGCTACTTGCAGATGAACACCCCATTTTAAAAGCGGCGTAACCCTGAAAAAAGTAACAGATTAACCACAATTTAGCATAACAGTTACAATCAGGCCGACAGGTGTTTCAGGATCCGCGCTGGATTGCCGCCTACGACCACGTTTGCCGGCACATCTTTGGTCACCACCGCGCCGGAGGCCACAACGACATTGTCGCCAATCGTTACGCCCGGATTAATCACCGCGCGTCCGCCAATCCAGACATTATTGCCGATGGTGACCGGTTTGCCGAACTCCCGTCCGCTGTTGCGTTCAGTCGCGTCCAGAGGATGGGTGGCGGTATAAATATGAACGCCGGGCGCCAGCATACAGTTGTCGCCAATGCGGATGGGGCAAACGTCCAACAGTACACAGTCGAAATTGGCGTAAAAGTCTTTCCCGAGAAAGATATTGTAACCGTAGTCACAGCGAAAGGACGGTTCGATATAGGGCTTGTCACAGTGACCGAGGAGCGCGGTGAGGATCGCCAGGCGTTCGGCTTTTTCGTCCGGGGCGGTCTGATTGTAGCGGTGAACCCACTTGCGCGCCTGCATCCGGTCATCGCGCAGGGTGTCATCCGAGGGTCGATACAGCTCGCCCGCGATCATTTTTTGCTTTTCTTCACTCATTCCATGCACTCTCTGCGTTAGCATTAAAAGCCATACAGTAGAGGGACAGAGGGTGTCAGGGAACGTTCCCTGCGTTATTTTGTGACAGAATTCACAACAGCGTATCGACGCTTAAAGCAAATATTCAACATTGTTTCGCAAGAAAACATCCGTATTTTCTAATGAGTCTGCCACGAATTAACGGATGAATTTCCAGACGGAGGAGGGGATCTTGTCGTAAAGTTTATTCATGGTTAATTCTGCGAGACGGTGATCTGCTGCTGAGTAAAATACAGCCAATTCATTGTCAGACAATTCATATTTATTTTTTTCAATCACGCGTTCCAGCGTGTCAATAGTCTGGCAGCGTCGCAAACGCATCAAATAATCAGTTTTAGTTAATGGTTTATCGGACATGATTCTTACCTATGATTGTAATAATATTTAACAAGACAAACTAACAGGATTAGCCCTGGTGGCATTCACAAAGCAGCGGAACAAGCGATTCCCGGATTTCTGCCATTTTTGGAGGTCCTGCGCATTAATGCCATAACTGCTGAACAACATAAAAGTGTCGTCCAGATATTCATCAATCTGTTCGATCAGCTTATTGTCCTCATTATACTTAATTTTATAATTAAGCGCGAAGGTTGCAATATGCTCGATCAGTTCGTTGAGTTGCAGGTTGATAGCCGAGGTTGGATCGTTAACCCAGCCATGATTGCTTTCTTCAAGGTTTGCAAGACAATCATGATAAAGCGTTTCACAAAGAAATTTCAGCTGAGCGATATCATGTCTTTTGGGTGAGTATTCATCCATAACGCATCCCCTTCTTAGTGGCTTTAACTAACCGAACACCTTTCGGGATGGGTACAACTAACAGACCTGGAACTTGCCCTCTGCTCCTGATGCTTTAACTATAATCTACTCTATAAAAGATTTCATCGTCCTATTACGAAAAATTACAATTAAGTGAATAGAAGAGTGGGGTGCAACATTATCATTATAGCACGTAATAGAGGCTGTCCGGAATAAGGTATTTTATCCTGAGTCGTAGACTCAATATATCTTATCTTTTCATTGACTTAGTTGTTGCGGGGGAGGCGTCGCTGTTTTCATCGCCAGGAATACTCTTAATAATGAATTAATAATCGACAAATAAGAATTAACTAAAACCGCTAAGAAAATCCTCCTCACTGTTGTGGATAAAGACGTTTATTCCTCAATCGTAAGTAAACGACGTTGCAATTAGCGCGGTGAACACTATCACTCGAAAAAAAAGGCCGCTTGCGCGGCCTTTATTATAATGCGGATCAACGATGCTCTACGGTATGGCTGTGCTCGACATCTTCACTCTTGCGGCTGAAGCGACGGCGTACCACCACAAAGAACACCGGAACGAAGAAGATAGCCAGTACGGTCGCGGTGACCATACCGCCCATCACGCCTGTCCCCACGGCGTTCTGCGCGCCGGAGCCTGCGCCGGAGCTGATAACCAGCGGCATAACGCCCAGAATGAACGCCAGCGAGGTCATCAGGATCGGACGTAAACGCATACGTACCGCTTCAAGCGTGGCTTCAATCAGGCCTTTACCTTCTTTATCCATCAGGTCTTTGGCGAATTCGACGATCAAGATCGCGTTCTTCGCCGACAACCCAATGGTTGTGAGGAGGCCCACCTGGAAGTAAACGTCGTTGGTCAACCCGCGGAAGGTCGCCGCCAGCAGCGCGCCGATAACCCCAAGCGGAACCACCAGCATAACCGAGAACGGAATCGACCAGCTCTCATACAACGCCGCCAGACACAGGAAGACGACGATCAGCGAGATGGCATACAGGGCAGGGGCCTGGTTGCCGGACAGACGTTCCTGATAGGACATCCCCGTCCAGTCATAGCCGATGCCGGAAGGCAGTTTGCTTGCCAGCTCTTCCATCATCGCCATCGCTTCACCGGTACTCTTGCCCGGCGCCGCCTGGCCCAGAATCTCCATGGAAGGCAAGCCGTTATAACGTTCCAGACGCGGTGAACCGTATTCCCAGCGTGACGACGAGAAGGCCGAGAACGGCACCATCTGGCCATCGCTGCCGCGGACGTACCAGTTACCAATATCTTCCGGCAACATGCGGTATTTCGCTTCAGACATTACGTAAACTTTCTTCACACGACCACGATCGATAAAGTCGTTTACGTAGCTGCCGCCCCAGGCTGCGCCCAGTGTGGTATTGATATCACTAATGGAAACGCCCAGCGCCTGTGCTTTTTCCTGGTCGATATCAATTTTGAACTGCGGCGTATCTTCCAGACCGTTAGGACGAACACCAACCAGCAGATCCGGATGTTTTGCCACTTCGCCAAACAGCTGGTTACGTGCCTGTGTCAGTTTTTCATGGCCAAGGCCCGCCTGGTCGATCAACTGGAAATCGAAGCCGGTTGCAGTACCCAACTCAACAATCGCCGGCAGGTTAAAGGCGAAGACCATCGCGTCTTTAATCTGCGAGAAGGCCGCTGACGCACGTTGGGTAATCGCCTCAACTTTGTTCTCATCGCCCGGACGATCGGCCCAGTCTTTCAGCGAGACGAACGCGATACCGGTGTTCTGACCGCGACCCGCAAAGCCGAAGCCGTTAACCGCAAACACCGACTCAACGTTGGCTTTTTCTTTGGTCAGGAAATAGTCGGTCATCTCATCGAGAACTTTCTGCGTCCGTTCCTGAGTCGCACCGGCAGGCAACTGGGCCATGCTCAGGAATACCCCCTGGTCTTCATCCGGCAGGAAGGAGCTTGGCAGACGAACGAACAGAAAGGCCATGCCGACCACGATGATCAGATACAGCAGCAGATAACGACCGGTGCTGCGCAGAATGTTGCCTACGCTGTCGGTGTAGTGGTGCGTGCTCTTATCGAACATGCGGTTAAACCAGCCGAAAAAGCCTTTTTTGCCTTCACCGTGGTCGCCTTTGGCGATGGGTTTGAGCATGGTGGCGCACAGCGCCGGCGTCAGGATCAACGCTACCAGAACCGACAGCGCCATCGCGGAGACGATAGTGATGGAGAACTGACGATAGATAGCCCCGGTCGAGCCGCCGAAGAAGGCCATCGGGATAAACACCGCCGACAGAACCATCGCGATACCCACCAGTGCGCCCTGAATCTGGCCCATTGATTTACGCGTCGCTTCCTTCGGCGGCAGGCCCTCTTCGGACATAACACGTTCGACGTTCTCGACCACCACGATGGCGTCATCCACCAACAGACCGATGGCGAGCACCATCCCGAACATCGTCAGGGTGTTTATCGAGAAGCCGAAGGCCGCAAGGACCGCAAAGGTCCCCAACAGAACCACCGGAACGGCAATGGTTGGGATCAGCGTCGCGCGGAAGTTCTGCAGGAACAGATACATTACCAGGAACACGAGAATGATCGCTTCCACCAGCGTTTTCACCACTTCATGAATGGAGATTTTCACGAACGGGGTGGTGTCATACGGGTAAACAATTTTCAGGCCCGACGGGAAGAACGGCTCCATTTTCGCCAGTTCAGCACGGATCGCTGTCGCGGTGTCGAGCGCGTTGGCGCCCGTCGCCAGTTTAATCCCTAAACCGGACGCAGGCTGGCCGTTGAACTTCGCAATAACGTCGTAGTTCTCGCCGCCCAGTTCGATTTTGGAAACGTCACGCAGACGAACCTGCGAACCATCCTGATTCACTTTCAGCAGGATTTTGCCGAATTCTTCGGTTGAAGTCAGTCGCGTCTGGGCAATGATCGAGGCGTTCAACTGCTGGCCTTTCACCGGCGGCGTACCGCCTAACTGACCCGCCGCAACCTGGGCGTTCTGCGCTTTGATTGCGTTGATCACATCGACCGGCGTCAGCTGAAATTTGTTGAGCGCTGTCGGGTCCATCCAGATACGCATCGCGTACTGCGAACCGAACAACTGCACGTCACCCACGCCGGAAGTACGGCTGATGGCGTCCTTCATGTTGGCGGCAACGTAGTCCGAAATATCTTCCTGGGTCATGGAACCGTCGGTGTTGATAACCCCGACAACCATCAGGAAGCTACTGGATGACTTCTCAACGCTCACGCCCTGCTGTTGAACTTCCTGCGGCAGCAACGGCATCGCCAGCTGCAGTTTGTTCTGCACCTGAACCTGCGCAATGTCCGCATCGGTACCGGATTCAAACGTCAGGGTGATCTGCACGGTACCCGTGGAGTCACTGTTTGAGGACATGTACATCAGGTTATCGATACCGTTCATGTTCTGTTCGATAACCTGCGTGACGGTGTCCTGCACGGTTTGCGCATCAGCGCCAGGGTAGGTTGCGGAGATCGTCACTGCTGGCGGCGCAATCGTTGGATATTGCGCGACCGGCAGTTTGAGGATCGCAAGCCCCCCTGCCAACATGATGATAATGGCGATCACCCATGCGAATATGGGGCGATCGATAAAGAAATTTGGCATGTCTTAACGGCTCCTGTTTAAGTTAAGACTTAGTTTGCTCAGGCTGGTTACCGCCAGCAGCTTGCTGTTTGTTATCTGCGGTAATCTCTTGTGCTTTCACCTGCGCACCAGGACGCACTTTCTGCAGCCCACTGACGACAACACGGTCACCCGCTTTCAGCCCATCGGTCACCAGCCACTTGTCACCAATCGCCTGACTGGCCACAATTTGACGGGTTTCGACTTTGTTATCTGCGCCGACGACCAACGCGGTAGCATCGCCACGCGGCGTACGGGTTACCCCCTGCTGCGGCACCAGCAGAGCGGATGGGTTAGTCCCTTCCTGCAAACGCGCGCGGACAAACATACCCGGCAGCAGCGTGTGGTCCGGGTTAGGGAAGATGGCGCGTAAAGTAATAGAACCGGTAGTCTGGTCGACGGTCACGTCTGAAAACTCAAGCGTGCCTGTCTGCGGGAATTTAATGCCGTCACTGGTCACCAGCTCAACTTTCGCCTTGCCGTTTTCCTGTTTCAGCGTTCCGTTAGCCAGTTCTTGTTTCAGGCGCAGGAAGTCGTTGCTCGACTGGGTAACATCAACGTAGATCGGATCAAGCTGTTGTACGGTCGCCAGCGCGGTCGCCTGACCGTTTTGCACCAGTGCGCCTTCGGTTACGGACGATTTACCAATACGGCCGCTAATCGGAGAGGTCACCTTGGTGTACGCCAGGTTAATACGCGCCGTTTCAACGGCGGCTTTAGCGGCAAGCACGGCAGCATTCGCCTGTTGCGCATCCGCCAGCGCCTGATCGTAGTCTTGTTTACTGATGTACTGCGTGCCGAGCAGTTTCTTATAACGGTTCACCGTGACCTGCGCGATGCTGGCTGCGGCCTGGGCTTTCGCCAGATCGCCTTTCGCACTTTCGTATGACGCTTGATAAGTCGCAGGATCAATCTGATAGAGAGACACACCTGCTTCGATATCGCTGCCTTCCTCGAAATTTCGCTTCAGGATAATGCCGCTTACCTGAGGGCGAACTTCGGCAATACGGAAAGCGCTGGTGCGACCCGGAAGTTCAGTGGTGATCTGCAGAGGTTCAGTTTTGAGCGTCACAACCCCAACTTCTGGCATTTGCTGGCCCCCTTGTTGGGCCGGTTTGTCGTCACATCCTGTTAGCGCTAAGCTGCCTGAGAGCATCAGAACGACCGCCAGAGGCGTTAACCCTCTGTTTTTGTTCATATGTAAACCTCGAGTGTCCGATTTCAAATTGATCAATGGTCAAAAGTCCACAAACCCATTGCTGCGTTTATATTATCGTCGTGCTATGGTACATACATTCATAAATGTATGTAAATCTAACGCCTGTAAATTCACCGACATATGGCACGAAAAACCAAACAACAAGCGCAGGAAACACGACAACACATACTGGATGTAGCGCTACGTTTGTTCTCGCAACAAGGGGTATCTTCCACCTCGCTGGCGGAGATTGCAAAAGCCGCGGGCGTTACTCGTGGCGCAATCTATTGGCATTTCAGAAACAAGTCGGATTTATTCAGTGAAATCTGGGAGCTGTCAGAATCCAACATTGGTGAGCTTGAGACTGAGTATCAGGCAAAATTCCCCGACGATCCACTATCTGTATTAAGAGAAATATTAGTTCATCTTCTTGAATCTACCGTGACGGAAGAGCGGCGACGTTTATTGATGGAGATTATATTCCACAAATGCGAATTTGTGGGAGAAATGGCCGTAGTGCAGCAGGCGCAAAGAAACATCTGCCTGGAGAGCTATGACCGTATTGAGCAGACCCTCACGCACTGTATAAAAGCCAATATGCTTCCCGCAAATCTGCTCACGCGCCGCGCCGCGGTTATCATGCGCGCCTACGTCTCGGGCATCATGGAAAACTGGCTGTTTGCGCCGCATTCGTTCGATCTCAAAAAAGAAGCGCGCGATTACGTCGCTATCCTGCTGGAAATGTTTATGTTTTGCCCCACACTGCGCGCCGTCGCGCCTGACGCGCAGGCCTGAACCCGCGCCAGGAATTGTCCTGGTCGATTTCGCTGCCGCTATTCTGCCTAAGAGAGCCGTGATATTCTTGCGCGTTGACTATTTTCGGTCGTCTTTTCGGTTCAGAAACCTTCATTCACATGACTATGTTGCAGCTCTATAAACGTTCACAGCACCTTATTTTTGTCACGGTGGCTGTTTTCATTCTTATGTTGTCCTGCCCGTCATTGGCATTGGCCCGCGCCTCCACAAACGGTGACCTGCCTTCCCGGGCGGATGTGCAAAGCCAACTGGATACACTCAATAAACAAAAAGACCTTTCCGCCCAGGACAAACTGATTCAGCAGGATCTCACTGAGACCATTGCCACGCTGGAGAAAATCGAACGGGTGAAAGAGGAGACAGTTCAGTTACGCCAGAAAGTGTCACAGGCGCCGGAAAAAATGCGTCAGGCCGTGGAGTCCCTTAACGCGCTGAGCGATGTCGATAATGACGACGAGACGCGGAAAACCCTCAGCACTCTGTCACTGCGTCAGCTGGAGCTGCGCGTGGCCCAGGCGCTGGATGATCTGCAGAATTCGCAAAACGACCTGGCGACCTATAATAGTCAGTTAGTTTCCCTGCAAACGCAGCCAGAGCGCGTGCAGAACGCTATGTACGCCGCTTCCCAACAGCTTCAGCAAATCCGTAACCAACTGGATGGCGTCGGCGAAACGGCGTTACGTCCAACCCAACAGGTGCTGCTACAAGCGCAGCAAGTGTTGCTGAATGCCCAAATTGAGCAACAGCGTAAAAGCCTGGAAGGCAATACAGTGCTCCAGGACACTTTGCAAAAGCAGCGCGATTTCGTCACCGCCAACAGCAACCGGATTGAGCATCAGCTGCAGCTGTTGCAGGAAGCGGTGAATAACAAGCGGCTAACGCTCACCGAAAAGACCGCGCAGGAGGCCATTTCGCCAGATGAGACCGCGCGCATTCAGGCCAATCCGCTGGTGAAGCAGGAACTGGATATCAACCATCAGCTCAGCCAGCGTCTGATTACCGCGACGGAAAACGGCAACGCGTTGATGCAGCAAAACATCAAAGTCAAAAACTGGCTGGATCGCGCCCTGCAGTCTGAACGCAATATTAAAGAACAGATCGCGGTGCTGAAGGGGAGCCTCCTGCTGTCTCGTATCCTGTATCAACAGCAGCAAACCCTGCCGTCGGCAGATGAGCTTGAAGATATGACCAACCGCATCGCGGATTTGCGTCTTGAGCAGTTTGAAGTCAACCAACAGCGCGACGCGCTGTTTCAGAATGATGCTTTCGTCGCCAAACTGGAAGAGGGGCATCAGAGCGACGTTAACGACGAGGTGCACGACGCGCTGCTGCAGGTGGTCGATATGCGCCGCGAGCTGCTGGACCAGTTGAATAAGCAGCTTGGCAATCAGCTGATGATGGCCATTAACCTGCAAATTAATCAACAGCAGTTAATGAGCGTATCAAAAAGCCTGAAAGAAATTCTCACCCAGCAAATCTTCTGGGTAAACAGCAACCGTCCGATGGACTGGGACTGGATAAAGGCGTTCCCGGAAACCCTGAAAGAGCAGTTTAAGGCGATGAAAATCACCGTTAACTGGGAGAAAGCCTGGCCTGCGGTATTCATCGCGTTTCTCGCTGGTTTGCCGCTGCTACTGATTGCCGGCGTGATTCGCTGGCGTCTGAAATGGCTGAAAGCCTGGCAGCAAAAACTTGCTGCGGCGGTCGGTTCCTTACGCAATGACAGCCAGTTGAATACGCCGAAAGCGATTCTGATCGATCTGATTCGCGCCCTGCCTGCGTGCCTGCTTATCCTCGCCGTCGGCCTGATTTTGCTGACAATGCAGCTCAACATCAGCGACCTGCTGTGGGCGTTCAGCAAAAAACTGGCCATCTTCTGGCTGGTGTTTGGCCTGTGCTGGAAGGTACTGGAAAAAGAAGGGGTGGCGATTCGACACTTCGGGATGCCCGCGCAGCTGACCAGCCACTGGCGGCGTCAGATCGTACGCATCAGTCTGGCGCTGCTGCCGCTGCACTTCTGGTCGGTGGTGGCCGAGCAGTCGCCGCTGCATCTGATGGATGATGTGCTGGGGCAGGCGATGATTTTCCTTAACCTGCTGTTGATCGCGTTTCTGGTCTGGCCGATGCTCCGGGAAAGCTGGCGCGACAAAGAGTCGCATGGACTGCGACTGGTCACGATCACTATCCTGTCGATCATTCCGGTTGCCCTGATGGTGCTGACCGCGACCGGCTATTTCTATACCACGCTTCGCCTGGCGGGGCGCTGGATAGAGACCGTTTATCTGGTGATTATCTGGAATCTGCTTTACCAGACCGTACTGCGCGGACTGAGCGTTGCGGCGCGGCGCATTGCCTGGCGTCGCGCACTGGCGCGTCGGCAAAATCTGGTGAAAGAGGGCGCTGAAGGGGCGGAACCGCAGGAGGAGCCGACGATCGCGCTCGAGCAGGTGAACCAGCAAACGCTGCGTATCACCATGCTGCTAATGGTCTCGCTGTTTGCGGTCATGTTCTGGGCGATTTGGTCCGATCTGATCACCGTGTTCAGCTATCTCGACAGCATTACGCTCTGGCATTACAACGGCACTGAAGCGGGCGCCGCGGTGGTGAAAAGCGTGACGATGGGCAGTTTACTGTTTGCCATTATCGCCTCTATGGTGGCCTGGGCATTGATCCGTAACCTGCCGGGCCTGCTGGAAGTGTTAGTGCTCTCGCGGCTTAAAATGCGCCAGGGCGCATCGTACGCGATCACCACGATCCTCAATTACATTATTATCGCCGTCGGGGCGATGACAGTATTCGGGTCGCTTGGCGTTTCGTGGGATAAACTGCAGTGGCTGGCGGCGGCGCTGTCGGTCGGTCTGGGTTTTGGTTTGCAGGAGATCTTCGGTAACTTTGTCTCCGGTCTGATTATCCTGTTCGAACGTCCGGTGCGGATCGGCGATACGGTGACCATCGGCACCTATTCAGGGACCGTCAGTAAGATCCGCATCCGTGCGACCACTATCACTGACTTCGATCGCAAAGAGGTGATCATCCCGAACAAGGCGTTTGTGACCGAACGTCTGATCAACTGGTCCCTGTCCGATACCACCACGCGACTGGTGATCCGCATTGGCGTGGCCTACGGTTCAGATCTGGAGAAAGTGCGTAAAGTTCTGCAACAGGCGGCGCTGGAGCATCCAAAGGTGATGCACGATCCGCAGCCTGAAGTGTTCTTTACCACCTTCGGCGCCAGTACACTCGACCACGAGCTGCGTTTGTACGTCAGCGAACTGCGCGATCGCAGCCATACCGTGGACGAACTGAACCGCGCCATCGACCGCCTGTGCCGCGAAAACAATATCGACATTGCCTTTAATCAACTTGAAGTGCATCTGCGCAACGATAAGGGCGATGAAGTGACGGAAGTGAAGCGCGAGATTAAAGGCGACGATCCGACGCCGGCGGTAAGTTAACCAAACGGGGGCGGCGAATGTCGCCCCTCGATTGTTTAATGAGATAGCGCAGCCAGTTCTTCTGCGGTCAGGCCAGTAAACTGCATAATACGTGAGGATTCCATCCCGTCATCCAGCATCTTTCGCGCAATGGCACGGGCCTCCGCCTGGCGGCCTTTTTCCAGACCTTGTTGCATGCCCAGTTGAATACCCTCTGTGCGGCCTTTCTCTTCCAGCCATTCGGCAATCGTCATCAGTTGATCCTTATACTGAGGCGCACCTTGTGCCAGTTGGCGAATCAGTACGCCGGGATTTTCACAATTACCTGCCTTCACCATATAGTTTATCAACACGTTAAGTTGAGGGTCGGTAAGCGATTGCTGCGTTAGCAATGTGATCAACTGATCCAGTAACTCGCTCAAATCGCGTTGACGAATATGTTTTTGCAGGAGTTCCAGCATCGCCATCCGTTGATGCTGCAGGATCTGATTATCCGGTATCGCCGTCAGGTCCACCAGCGGAAATTCACTGTTGTATAGCGTCTTTGCCATCTCGGGTTCACTAAACAGACTTTGCCAGTTGAGGCTGTGGGGCCATGGGCTTTTTAGCCCCTGGTAAAAGAGGATAGGCACCACTAACGGCAACGTTGTATGTCCCGCATCAAGATGGCGCTGCATGGCGGCAATCGCATAGCGCATCATTCGGAATGCCATGAGCTTATCGGGTGTGCTCTGATGTTCAATCAGCGCATAAATGTAACCAGGACCCTGTTCCGTCTCTAAGGAATAAAGGATATCAGCATACCGATTGCGTAAATTTTCTTCGACAAAACTACCGGACTCCAGCTTTAAGGAGTCCAGATTACAGATCTGAAGAAAATGGCCGGGCAGGTGAATTTGCAGAAAATCCCGGGCAACGGCTTTTTGCGTCAGCATCTGTCGGAAAACCGCATCGTGCGGTGAAGGGGGAAGTCGTTCCATGAGCCATCCAATGGTCGCGAATTGTTGCGGCGACTATGCCATTCGCCGCGACGCTCCACCAGACAGTAATCATTGATATTACGAGCCGTCTTCCGCGCTTTTGAGCTTGTTTTCATAATCACGCATAACGATTTCCAGCGCGCGTAGCACGGTTCGCGGAGGGAGCTGATTCTCTTCCAGCAGCACGATCAAATCGACGGCCAGTTTGACCTCGTCCGGGGCGTTTTCCAGTGACATAGATTCTCCGGGGTTTAGCGGGTTAAGTGTGCGATGACGCGTTCAATGCTGTCGAGCGCCTTGCGACAGCGCGCCAGACGACCTTCATAGATTTCCACTTCGCGCTGCAGCGTCTGTTGTTCCTGCAGAGTGCGGGTTTCGGCGAGGCGCATTTTACGTTCCTGCGTCATCACTCGCAGGCGGCGTTCAAATTCCTGATGCTGAAGGCGTTTACGCTGCCATTTGGTCAGGGTGGGTGAACCGCTGTCCCATTCGCGCAGCGACCAGCTTTCACACTCGCGGGCGATAGCCTCCAGCTGTGAGGCGAGATGTTCCGCCAGCCAGGCGACCTGTGGAAGCTGCTGTCGCATAACAGCCTGGCGTAGCGCCTGAAGATTGGCCTCCGCTTCCTCTACGCAGTCCTGAAGACGCGTAGCGCGGGTCTGAAAAAGCTGGCGATCGAAGCGAGGGCTGAGTGTTGCGTGCTGCGCTAGCGGTGCGCAACGATGGCGCAATTCGGCGAGCCGATCGTCCAGCTTTTGTAGCAGCATGGCGGTTTTCAATGCAACACTCCAATGAAAATGATAACTGTTATGCTAAAGTAGCGTTCTGGTTTGCGACATGCCTTTATTATGCAACGAATCTTCTTGATCATCACGGGCTGGCTTGCGGTTGTCCTTGGAACGCTTGGCGTGGTATTGCCGCTTCTGCCGACGACGCCGTTTATTTTACTTGCCGCCTGGTGCTTTGCCCGCTCGTCGCCGCGTTTTCATCAGTGGTTGCTCTACCGTTCGTGGTTTGGCAGCTATTTACGCTACTGGCAAAAACATAAAGCGATGCCGCCGGGCGCGAAATCCCGGGCGATTATTCTGATCCTGATGACTTTTGGCGTCTCATTGTGGCTGACCCCCATGATGTGGGTGCGGATCCTCCTGCTTTTCATCCTCGCCTGCCTGCTGATATTTATGTGGCGAATCCCGGTAGTTGATGAAAAGCAACAAAAGCACTGAAGCGTAATCATCGCAGTTGCAATTACTGGCTGTAGCCAGTAAATTCGACCGTTTTCGAGCACAGGCGCGCCTGGTCAAAGGTTAACCACAGGTAACTTTGGCCTGCTATACACACGATCGTCCAAAGTGCGTTAAGGCAATCTGCAGGATGAAGTATACTGCGCGCAATGTAGAGTAATACCGTATTTATCAGGCACACACTTATGACCGCGACTGCACAGCAGCTTGAGTTTCTCAAAAATAGCATTAAAAGCATTCAGGACTACCCGAAACCGGGCATTCTTTTCCGTGATGTCACCAGCTTACTGGAAGACCCGAAGGCTTACGCGCTCAGCATCGACTTGCTGGTTGAGCGTTACAAAGATGCGGGCATTACCAAAGTGGTCGGTACCGAAGCGCGCGGTTTCCTGTTTGGCGCGCCGGTGGCGCTGGGGCTTGGCGTTGGTTTTGTGCCGGTACGTAAACCGCGCAAATTGCCGCGTGAGACAATCGCTGAAAGCTACGAGCTGGAATACGGCACCGATCAACTGGAAATTCACGTTGATGCCATTCAGCCTGGCGACAAAGTGCTGGTGGTGGACGACCTGTTAGCGACCGGCGGCACCATCGAAGCCACCGCAAAACTGATCCGCCGTCTGGGTGGTGAAGTCAATGACGCGGCGTTTATCATCAACTTACCGGATCTCGGCGGCGAAGCGCGTCTGGAAAAATTGGGTATCGCCAGTTACTGTCTGGTCTCCTTTGCCGGGCATTAATCCCGGTCCCCGCAACCTCGCTCATTGAGCGAGGTTGTGTTAGCATTCCCCCCTATGAATTCACCTTCCAGCGTTGCAGAGCCAGCCAATGAGTTATCAGGTTTTAGCCCGAAAATGGCGCCCACAAACCTTTGCTGACGTTGTCGGCCAGGAACATGTGCTAACCGCACTGGCGAACGGCTTGTCGCTAGGGCGTATTCACCACGCTTATCTTTTTTCCGGGACTCGCGGCGTCGGTAAAACCTCTATCGCCCGTCTGCTGGCGAAAGGGTTGAACTGCGAAACCGGGATCACCGCCACGCCATGCGGCGTTTGCGACAACTGCCGTGAAATTGAGCAGGGACGGTTTGTCGATCTCATCGAGATTGACGCCGCGTCGCGTACCAAAGTCGAAGACACTCGCGACCTGCTGGATAACGTTCAGTACGCCCCTGCGCGCGGTCGCTTTAAGGTGTACCTGATCGACGAAGTGCATATGCTGTCCCGTCACAGCTTTAACGCGCTGCTCAAAACCCTTGAGGAGCCGCCAGCGCATGTCAAATTCCTGCTGGCGACCACCGACCCGCAGAAGTTGCCGGTGACCATATTGTCCCGCTGTCTGCAATTTCACCTTAAGGCGCTGGACGTCGAGCAGATCCGCCACCAGCTTGAGCACATTCTTAATGAAGAGCACATCGCGCACGAACCTCGCGCGTTGCAGTTGCTTTCCCGGGCGGCAGACGGGAGCCTGCGCGACGCGCTTAGCCTGACCGATCAGGCTATCGCCAGCGGCGACGGTCAGGTTTCAACCCAGGCGGTGAGCGCGATGCTCGGTACGCTGGATGACGACCAGGCGCTGTCGCTTGTTGAAGCGGTGATCGCCGCCGACGGTGAACGCGTCATGTCGTTGGTAAACGACGCGGCGGCGCGCGGCATCGAGTGGGAAGCTTTGCTGGTCGAAATGCTCGGCCTGCTGCATCGAATTGCGCTGGTCCAGCTTTCGCCCGCGGCGCTGGGCAGCGACATGGCGACAATTGAAGTACGGATGCGCGAACTGGCGCGAACCGTACCGCCAACGGACGTACAGCTTTATTACCAGACGTTGTTGATGGGTCGTAAAGAGCTGCCTTACGCGCCGGACAGACGCATGGGGGTTGAAATGACCCTGCTGCGCGCGCTGGCGTTTCACCCACGGATGCCGTTGCCGGAACCGGAGACGCCGCGCCAGTCTTTTGCGCCCGTGGCCCCGACGGCGGTGATGAGTCCGACGCAGGTGCCGCAGCAGCCGTCTGCGCCGACACAGCAGGCGCCAGCCGCGCCATTGTCCGACGCCACCAGTCAGGTGCTGGCGGCGCGCAATCAGCTTCAGCGCGCGCAGGGAGCAACCAAAGCAAAAAAGAGTGAACCGGCAGCCGCAACTCGCGCGCGGCCGGTGAATAACGCTGCGCTGGAAAGGCTGGCATCGGTGACGGAGCGCGTGCAGGCGCGTCCCGCACCGTCTGCGCTCGAACAAGCGCCGGTGAAGAAAGAAGCGTATCGCTGGAAGGCAACCACTCCGGTTGTCGAAGTGAAAGACGTTGTCGCGACGCCGAAAGCGCTGAAAAAAGCGCTGGAGCATGAAAAGACGCCTGAACTGGCGGCAAAGCTGGCGACGGAAGCCATTGAACGCGACCCGTGGGCGGCGCAGGTGAGCCAGTTAGCGTTACCGAAACTGGTGGAACAGGTGGCGCTCAATGCCTGGAAAGAAGAGAACGGCAATGCTGTCTGTCTGCATTTGCGCTCCAGCCAGCGCCATCTGAACTCCGCTGGCGCGAAACAAAAACTGGCCGAGGCGCTGAGCGCGCTGGCCGGTACAACGGTTGAACTGACTATCGTAGAAGATGATAATCCGGCGGTGCGCACGCCGCTGGAGTGGCGTCAGGCCATTTATGAAGAAAAACTTGCGCAGGCGCGTGAGTCGATCGTTGCGGATAATAATATCCAGACCCTGCGTCGCTTTTTTGATGCGGATCTGGATGAAGAGAGTATTCGTCCCATTTGATCGTAAGCGTCACTTACGATTGTCATCCCTTAACGTGATTGAGAGAGAAGCCTATGTTTGGTAAAGGCGGTCTGGGCAACCTGATGAAACAGGCCCAGCAGATGCAGGAAAAAATGCAGCAGATGCAGGAAGAGATTGCGAAGCTGGAAGTGACCGGCGAGTCCGGCGCAGGTCTGGTGAAAGTGACCATTAACGGCGCGCACAACTGCCGTCGCGTGGAAATCGATCCGAGCCTGCTCGAAGATGACAAAGAGATGCTGGAAGATCTGGTCGCCGCCGCGTTCAACGATGCCGCTCGTCGCATTGAAGAAACGCAGAAAGAGAAAATGGCGTCTGTGTCTTCCGGTATGCAACTGCCGCCAGGCTTTAAGATGCCGTTCTGATGCAAACCAGCCCGCTGTTAACTCAGCTTATGGAAGCACTGCGCTGTTTGCCGGGCGTAGGCCCGAAGTCGGCGCAGCGCATGGCGTTTACGCTGTTACAGCGTGACCGCAGCGGCGGGATGCGCCTGGCGCAAGCGCTGACCCGGGCGATGTCGGAAATCGGCCACTGTGCCGATTGCCGTACTTTCACCGAGCAGGACGTGTGCAATATCTGTTCAAACCCGCGTCGTCAGGAAAACGGTCAGATTTGCGTTGTCGAAAGTCCGGCGGATATCTACGCGATTGAGCAGACCGGGCAATTTTCCGGGCGCTATTTCGTGCTGATGGGGCACCTGTCGCCGCTCGACGGTATCGGGCCGGACGACATTGGACTTGACCGGCTGGAACAGCGCCTTTCTTCTGAGCCGCTCAATGAAGTGATCCTCGCGACCAATCCCACGGTTGAAGGGGAGGCAACGGCGAACTATATTGCCGAGCTTTGCGCGCAATATGGCGTCGAAGCCAGCCGTATCGCTCACGGCGTTCCGGTTGGCGGTGAGCTGGAGATGGTTGACGGCACAACGCTGTCACACTCTCTTGCCGGTCGCCATAAGCTTAAATTCTGAACAAACGGAGGCGGCGTTTGCGGCCTCCGCTTGAAATATCTCCCCCGCGTCCCCATTTTCCCCTCAACGTGTTTTTACCATTAAAAATGGCTTTGTTGAGGTAGATCTACATGAAAGGACAAGAAACTCGCGGTTTTCAGTCAGAGGTAAAGCAGCTTCTGCATCTGATGATCCATTCTCTGTATTCCAATAAAGAAATCTTCCTGCGTGAGCTTATCTCTAACGCCTCAGATGCGGCAGACAAGCTGCGTTTCCGCGCGCTGTCAAACCCGGACCTCTATGAAGGCGACGGTGAACTGCGCGTGCGCGTCTCCTTCGATAAAGATAAGCGTACGTTGACCATTGCCGACAACGGCGTGGGCATGAACCGGGATGACGTTATCGATCATCTGGGGACCATCGCCAAATCCGGCACGAAATCATTCCTCGAATCCATGGGATCTGACCAGGCGAAAGACAGCCAGCTGATCGGCCAGTTCGGGGTCGGCTTTTATTCCGCGTTTATTGTTGCCGACAAAGTGACCGTGCGCACCCGCGCGGCGGGCGATAAGCCGGAAAACGGCGTGTTCTGGGAATCCGCGGGCGAAGGCGAATACACGGTTGCCGACATTACCAAAGACGATCGCGGCACCGAAATTACCCTGCACCTGCGCGATGGCGAAGATGAGTTCCTCGATGACTGGCGCGTGCGTTCGATCATCAGCAAATATTCCGATCACATCGCGCTGCCGGTAGAAATTGAAAAACAGGAAGAGAAAGACGGTGAAACCGTTGTCTCCTGGGAAAAAATCAACAAGGCGCAGGCGCTGTGGACCCGTAACAAGTCCGAAATCAGCGAAGACGAATACAAAGAATTCTACAAGCACATTGCGCATGACTTTACCGATCCGCTGACCTGGAGCCACAACCGCGTGGAAGGGAAGCAGGAGTACACCAGCCTGCTGTATATCCCGTCTCAGGCGCCGTGGGACATGTGGAACCGCGATCATAAACACGGCCTGAAGCTGTACGTCCAGCGCGTGTTTATCATGGACGACGCTGAACAGTTCATGCCGAACTATCTGCGTTTCGTGCGGGGTCTGATCGATTCCAACGACCTGCCGCTGAACGTTTCTCGTGAAATCCTGCAGGACAGCACCGTTACCCGTAATCTGCGCAGCGCGCTGACCAAACGCGTTCTGCAAATGCTGGAAAAACTGGCGAAGGACGATGCGGAAAAATACCAGACCTTCTGGAAACAGTTCGGTCTGGTGCTGAAAGAAGGTCCGGCGGAAGATCACGCCAACCAGGAAACCATCGCCAGACTGATGCGTTTTGCCTCCACCCATACCGATTCCTCCGCACAGACCGTCTCGCTGGAAGACTATGTTTCCCGCATGAAAGAAGGGCAGGAGAAGATTTACTACATCACCGCCGACAGCTATGCGGCAGCGAAGAGCAGCCCGCACCTGGAGCTGCTGCGTAAGAAAGGTATCGAAGTCCTGCTGCTTTCCGACCGCATCGACGAATGGATGATGAATTACCTGACCGAATTCGACGGTAAAGCGTTCCAGTCCGTGGCGAAAGCCGACGAATCTATCGACAAGCTGGCCGATGAAGTGGACGAAAGCGCGAAAGAAGCGGAAAAAGCGCTGACGCCGTTCGTTGAGCGTGTGAAAACTCTGCTTGGCGATCGGGTGAAAGAGGTGCGTCTGACCCACCGTCTGACCGACACGCCCGCGATTGTCACCACCGATGCGGACGAAATGAGCACTCAGATGGCAAAACTGTTTGCCGCTGCGGGTCAGGCTGTACCGGAAGTGAAATACATCTTTGAACTGAACCCGGATCACGTGCTGGTGAAACGCACCGCGGACACCGAAGATGACGCTCAGTTTAAAGAGTGGGTAGAACTGCTGCTGGATCAGGCGCTGTTTGCCGAACGCGGGACGCTGGAGGATCCGAACCAGTTTATCCGTCGCATGAACCAACTGCTGGTTTCCTGACCGCGTTGAGGTGATGCCGGAAGGCGACGAAAACGTCTTTCCGGCCTACCGACAGGTTGCTGTTTGTAGGTCGGATAAGCGTCAGCGCCATCCGGCATTCTTTTATTTGTTCCTCTCTTTTCTTATTTTCCCGCCGTTAACCGTTTCAGCGCAGGGCACCTTCCTTGAGCGAATTGCGTGATGGTGGTATCGTTTAGCGCTTTTTTAAAAAATATCGACAACCTTTAAGGGGATTTTCGTAATGCGTATCATTCTGCTTGGCGCTCCGGGCGCGGGTAAAGGAACTCAGGCTCAGTTCATCATGGAGAAGTATGGTATTCCGCAAATCTCCACGGGTGATATGCTGCGTGCTGCCGTGAAGTCTGGCTCCGAGCTGGGTAAACAAGCGAAAGACATCATGGATGCGGGTAAGCTGGTGACCGATGAGCTGGTGATTGCGCTGGTGAAAGAGCGTATCGCCCAGGAAGATTGCCGTAACGGTTTTCTGTTAGACGGCTTCCCGCGCACCATTCCGCAGGCTGACGCCATGAAAGAAGCGGGCATCGTGGTGGATTACGTTCTCGAATTCGACGTACCGGACGAACTGATCGTGGACCGTATCGTCGGTCGCCGCGTTCACGCCGCCTCTGGCCGCGTATACCACATCAAATTCAATCCGCCGAAAGTAGACGGTAAAGACGATGTGACCGGTGAAGAGCTGACTACCCGTAAAGACGACCAGGAAGAAACCGTACGTAAGCGTCTGGTGGAATACCATCAGATGACCGCACCGCTGATTGGCTACTACCAGAAAGAAGCGGAAGCCGGTAACACCCAATACGCCAAAGTCGACGGCACACAGGCCGTGGCTGACGTGCGTGCAGACCTGGAAAAAATCCTCGGTTAATCGGTAAAATGCCCGAAGGCGCCACGCTTATCGGGCTTACCGCACCGTAGGCCGGAGAGAACGCGGCACGCTACTCTCCGGCTTCGCCCAAAAATACCTCTCGCAGCAATTAGTTCTTCTTCTCTGCTTTTCCGCTACAATTATCAACCAGTTGAAACGATAAGAGGCGGTAATGCGTCAGACGAAAACCGGAATTTTGTTGGCTAACCTCGGCACGCCCGATGCGCCTACGCCAGCGGCAGTGAAACGCTATCTCAAGCAATTTCTCAGCGACAAACGCGTTGTTGATACGCCTCGTCTTTTATGGTGGCCGTTGTTACGCGGGGTGATTTTGCCGCTGCGCTCGCCGCGCGTGGCGAAACTGTATCAGTCTGTGTGGATGGAAGGCGGGTCGCCGCTAATGGTTTACAGCCGCCAGCAGCAGCAGGCGCTTGCCGCACGCTTGCCGGATACGCCGGTTGCCCTCGGGATGAGCTATGGATCGCCATCGCTGGAAAGCGCAGTGGATGAACTGCTGGCCAACCATGTCGATCATATCGTCGTGTTGCCGTTGTACCCGCAATATTCCTGTTCGACCGTCGCTGCCGTCTGGGACGAACTGGCGCGCATTCTTGAGCGCAAGCGCCACATTCCCGGCATCTCATTCATTCGCGATTACGCTGACGACAGCGCCTACATTGATGCGTTGGCCAACAGCGTGCGGGCATCATTTGCAGAACATGGCGAACCCGATCTGCTGCTGCTGTCGTATCACGGCATTCCGCAGCGTTATGCAGATGAAGGCGACGATTATCCGCAGCGCTGCCGTGATACCACCCGAGAGCTGGTTTCTGCGCTCGGCCTGCCGCCGGACAAGGTGATGATGACCTTCCAGTCGCGCTTTGGTCGTGAGCCATGGCTAACGCCTTATACCGACGAAACGCTGAAAATGCTCGGTGAAAAAGGGACCGGCCATATACAGGTGATGTGCCCGGGCTTTGCGGCTGACTGCCTGGAGACGCTGGAAGAGATCGCGGTACAAAACAAAGAGATCTTCCTTGAGGCGGGCGGCAAGAAATATGAATATATTCCGGCGCTTAATGCCACACCGGAACATATTGATATGATGCTAAAACTGACCGCAGCGTATCGCTAAAGCTGGGCGGTAAAGAAACGCGCGCCGTCCTGAAGCGCTTCGTCAGCGCTACGCATCATCCTGGAGTAGTGCAGGAAGGAATGCAGCGTGCCGGGATACATTTTGTATTCGCACGGCTGGCGGTGCGTCCTGAGCGTGTCAAAAAGCAGGCGGCTGTCGTCAATAAGCGGATCAAATTCGGCGGTGGCGATAAAGCATGGCGGCACGTCGCGCGTCAGGTCGTTATTGAACAGGCAATAGTAAGGCGACTCCTGGTCTTCTGCGGTACGCAGATAGGCGTTCTCAAATACCTTCAGATCGTCGCGACTCAGGCCGTCCCACTCGCCGCCCAGCAGCCGACGGCTGGGGGAGTCCTGCAAGCCATACAGACCATACCATAGCAACACGCCTGCCACTTTCCCGCATTCCAACCGTTTATCCCGCAACCACAGCGCGCTGGCGAGCGCCAGCATCGCTCCCGCCGAATCACCGGCAAAGCCAATGTGCGACATGTTCAGTTGATAATCGTCCGCGTGCTGATGAAAAAACTGGCAGGCAGAAACCGTTTCTTCAATAGCCTGCGGAAAACGGGCCTCGGGCGACAGGGAATAATCAATGCCTACCACCGTACACCGGCTATATTGTGCCAACAGACGCATAATGCGGTCGTGGGTATCGAGATTGCCGAGAATAAATCCGCCGCCGTGCAGGTAAAAGAGCGTTGCCTGACTTTCTGGCTCCGGGCAGTAAAACCGCGTGGTCAGTTCGCCGTGCGCGCCTGGAATCGTATATTCTCGCGTCGTCATCGCTGGCGCATCAAGATTCCAGAAACGACGCTCAAGCTGATAATGCTGGCGCATGGCTTTCACATCATCGGCGGGCGGCCAGGGCGGCAGGTCGTCCTGGTGGACATCAAGCACTGTCTGCATCTCTTCTGAAATGCACGTCAGGACGGGAAGCTTATTTTCCGGGTTCATCGAACGCTCCTTGTGAAAAAGGAACATTGTAAAAATTCTCGCCGCAGAAACTGCGATCCCGCCGTCGGATATTGAAACTCTGCGGAAGCGGGGGGGAATGTGCTACCATGCACCGCTCCGTTAGTCACCCGTAAAAACAGTCATGAAATTTCCCGGTAAACGCAAATCCAAACACTATTTCCCCGTCAATGCGCGCGATCCGCTGCTGCAACAAATTCAGCCTGAAAACGAGAGTAGCGCCGCATGGGTCGTCGGTATCGACCAGACGCTGGTGGATATTGAAGCGAAAGTCGATGACGAGTTTATACAACGTTACGGATTAAGCGCCGGACATTCTCTGGTGATCGAAGATGACGTGGCGGAAGCGTTATATCAGGAGCTGAAGCAGAGAAATTTAATCACTCATCAGTTTGCGGGCGGCACCATAGGCAACACCATGCACAACTATTCGGTGCTGGCGGACGATCGCTCGGTGTTGCTTGGCGTCATGTGCAGTAACATCGAAATAGGCAGCTATGCCTATCGCTATTTGTGCAATACCTCCAGCCGTACCGATCTCAACTATCTTCAGGGCGTGGACGGACCGATTGGCCGTTGTTTTACCCTGATCGGCGAATCCGGTGAGCGTACCTTCGCCATCAGCCCCGGCCACATGAACCAACTGCGTGCGGAAAGCATCCCCGAGTCGGTGATTGCCGGTGCCTCTGCGCTGGTATTAACCTCCTATCTGGTGCGCTGTAAGCCGGGAGAACCAATGCCGGAAGCGACCATGAAGGCCATCGGGTATGCGAAAAAACACAATGTGCCGGTAGTGCTGACGCTTGGCACCAAATTCGTGATTGCCGATAACCCACAGTGGTGGCAGGCATTTCTGCAAGAAAACGTCTCAATTCTGGCAATGAACGAAGAAGAAGCCGAAGCGTTGACCGGAGAGAGCGATCCGCTGCTGGCGTCGGACAAGGCGCTGGACTGGGTGGATCTGGTGCTTTGCACCGCCGGGCCGATCGGCCTGTATATGGCGGGCTTCACCGAAGATGAAGCCAAACGGAAAACCCAGCATCCATTATTGCCGGGCGCGATTGCCGAGTTTAACCAGTACGAGTTCAGCCGCGCGATGCGTCATAAGGATTGCGTGAATCCGCTGCGGGTCTATTCTCATATCGCGCCGTATATGGGCGGTCCGGAAAAGATCATGAATACCAACGGCGCGGGCGACGGCGCGCTGGCGGCGCTACTGCATGATATTACTGCTAACAGCTATCACCGCACGAACGTGCCGAATTCCAGCAAGCATACCTTTACCTGGTTGACCTATTCGTCACTGGCGCAGGTATGCAAGTATGCGAACCGGGTCAGCTATCAGGTGTTGAACCAACACTCCCCGCGTCTGACGCGAGGATTGCCGGAACGGGAAGACAGTCTTGAGGAGTCCTACTGGGATCGCTGAACCTCTGCCCGATGGCGATTCACTGATCGGGCCTGCGTAGAGTACCAAGCGCTGTAGGCCGGACAAGGCATGACGCCGCCATCCGGCAGGGTGACATTCAGGATTCAGGATTAACCCGGCACCACATCACCTGCTGGCCCCGTTTCCAGCAGTTCCAGCATCGTCCGGGCGATTTCACGTTCGCCCATCACCACCTGATTCGCCCCGCGCTCGGTAATGTACTCCACCTCATCGTCATAGTGCGCGCGGGCGATAATCTCAATGTTCGGGCATTTCTCACGGGCAGACGCCACGATTTCACCCGCTTCGTAGCCGTTCGGGATAGTAAGGATGAGCCAGCGCGCGCAGTCCAGATGCGCCAGATTCATGATTTCTTCGTTGGCGGCATTGCCCAGCACCGCGCGGATCCCACGCTCGCGCAGTTCATCCACGCGGGTTCGTGACGTTTCAATCACCACCAGCGGTATATCCGCCGCCATCAGTTTCTCGCCAAGCAGGCTGCCGACGCGGCCAAAGCCTACCAGTAGCGCGTGGTTGCAGATATCCACCGGAATTTGCTTCTCTTCTTCGATCGCTTCTTCCAGCGTCTGCTCTTCCAGCGTTTCGGTTTTCGCCAGATATTTTTCCAGCAGCGCAAACAATATTGGGTTTAGCATTATCGACAGGATCGCGCCGGCCAGCACCAGATTCTGCCCTTCCTGGGGCAGCAGATTCAGCGCCATCCCCAGACCTGCAAGAATAAAGGCGAATTCGCCAATCTGCGCCAGGCTGGCGGCAATGGTCAGTGCGGTACGCGGCGAATGCCCAAACAGACGCACCAGCAGGAAGGCGGCGACCGACTTACCGAAGATGATGATAGCCAGCGTGGCAAGCACCGCCAGCGGTTGTTGCACAAGGATCATCGGGTCGAACAGCATACCGACGGAAACGAAGAACAGTACGGCAAACGCGTCGCGCAAAGGCAGCGTATCGTGCGCCGCGCGGTGGCTCAGTTCTGATTCATTCAACACCATGCCGGCAAAGAACGCGCCGAGGGCGAAGGAGACGTCAAACAGTTCCACCGCGCCAAAGGCGATGCCTAACGCCAGCGCCAGAACGGATAACGTAAACAGCTCGCGGGAGCCGGTGGCGGCGCTGCGGGCCATAATCCATGGCACCAGGCGGCGACCCACCAACATCATAATGGCGATGAATGCCACGACCTTGCCGATGGTAATGCCCATATCGACCGCCAGCGAGGCGAAACCGACGTTGCCTTTTTCCACCATTCCGGCCACCGCGGGCAGAAGCACCAGCGTCAGCACCATCACCAGATCTTCGACAATCAGCCAGCCGATAGCGATCTGCCCGCGCTGGCTGTCAACCAGTTGACGCTCCTCAAGCGCGCGCAGCAGCACCACGGTACTGGCGGTCGACAGACACAGCCCAAAGACGATGCCGGTCATCAACGACCAGCCCATCACTGCGGAAAGCGCCATACCCAGCAGCGTCGCCACGGCTATCTGGGCGATCGCGCCGGGAATGGCGATGGACTTTACCGCCATCAAATCCTTGAGCGAGAAATGTAGGCCAACGCCGAACATCAGCAGGATAACCCCCAGTTCGGCGAGTTCCGGCGCCAGTTGGGTATCAGCCACAAAACCAGGGGTAAATGGACCGGCCAGAACGCCCGCTAACAGATATCCCACCAGAGGAGAAATACGCAGTTTATTGGCAAGCATGCCGAGAATAAAAGCGAGCACAAGGCCGCCAACAATGGTGGTGATAAGCGGGGTGGCGTGATGCATTCCGTCTCCTTTGGTAGCTGATGTCCACAAATTCCACGTAATAGTTTATGACAATTTTCATTATCATGTTTATGAATAATTGTTGAATTTTGAAGAAAACTGCAATCTGGCGCAAAAAAGGCACGGATCGGAAAAGGGACTGAGGACAGACAGAGCAAACGCTTATGATAACTGGTCTGGGGCGCGGCTAAAGTTTAGCTTTAGCCGCGGTAAACTCAGGCTTTAGGTCGGTTATCAGGTAAGAATATGGTCAATATCCCGAGAAGCGGCAGGAAAGCGCAGATTTTATAAACTAAATCGATACTGGTATGGTCGGCAACTAACCCTAATACCGCCGCGCCAAGTCCGCCCATTCCGAAAGCGAAGCCGAAAAACAGACCAGAAACCATGCCGATACGGCCGGGTAACAGTTCCTGGGCATACACCAGAATGGCAGAAAACGCCGAGGCAAGAATAAAACCAATGATCACCGTTAAAACCCCGGTCCAGTAGAGCGTGGCATAGGGTAAAATCAATGTAAACGGCGCTACGCCGAGGATAGACCCCCAAATCACATATTTTCGACCGATTTTATCGCCGACAGGCCCGCCAATAACCGTCCCGGCAGCGACCGCAAACAGAAACGCAAACAGATGAAGCTGCGCGTTTTGTACCGATAATCCGAATTTTTGCATCAGATAAAAGGTGTAATAGCTGCTGATGCTCGCCATATAGAAGTATTTCGAAAAAATCAGCACCAGCAGGACGCTTACCGCGAGTACGACTTTGTTGCGCGGTAGCGGATTGATAACGCTGGCTTTAGGTTTTCCTTTGCTCATTCGATGCTGCGCGGCGTACCAGCGACTGATTTGCGCCAGCACGACAATCGCCAGCAGAGCGGCCAGCACAAACCACGCAACGTTGCCTTTACCGTAAGGGGCGATAATCACTGCCGCCAGCAGCGGCCCTAACGAGCTACCAAAGTTGCCGCCCACCTGGAAGATCGACTGGGCTAGGCCGTGACGTCCGCCGGAGGCCATGCGCGCCACGCGCGAGGATTCCGGATGGAAGACCGATGAACCTGTCCCTACCAGCGCTGCCGCCAACAAAACGGCGCCAAAGCTGCCCGCCATTGCCAACAGAACCAGTCCGCTAAGGGTGAAACACATTCCAATGGGGAGCGACCACGGCATGGGATATTTATCGGTCCAGTAGCCGACAACCGGTTGCAACAGCGACGAGGCCAGTTGAAAGGTAAGGGTGATCATGCCAATCTGCATAAACGTCAGCGAAAATTCTGACTGAAGCAGTGGGTAAATCGCCAGAATCAGCGACTGGATCATATCGTTAAGTAAGTGCGAGAGGCTGATGGCCCCTAAAATGCCAAATGACGTCCGCCCTTTCGGCAGCGACGCTGGCTGAGAGGTTTCACTGATTGCCATAAGTACCACGTCTATAGTTATTGAAGTGCAGGGAGTAATTATTATCCGCCTAACATACCTGTGACTGAGTTTTGAAGAAAGTCGCATTTCTGAAAACTTATTTGTTTATTCTCATTACTCGCTGTAATTTCTGCATTTGTCCTGGGTCAGGGAGAGAAAAAATGAAGTTTATGAAACGTGGCGTCGCACTGGCGTTGCTGGCAACCTGGGCGCTGGTCAGCCAGCCCGTGCAGGCATATGAAAAGGATAAAACTTACAAAATCACCATCCTGCACACCAACGATCATCACGGCCATTTCTGGCGCAGTGAATACGGCGAATATGGCCTGTCTGCGCAAAAAACGCTGGTGGACGGTATTCGTCACGAAGTGGCGGAAGAGGGCGGAAGCCTGCTGCTGCTCTCCGGCGGCGACATCAATACTGGCGTGCCGGAGTCCGATCTGCAGGATGCCGAACCCGACTTTCGCGGCATGAATTTGATTGGCTATGATGCAATGGCCGTCGGCAATCACGAATTCGATAATCCGCTCACTGTTTTACGCCAGCAGGAAAAGTGGGCGAAGTTTCCGTTTCTTTCCGCCAATATTTACCAGAAAAGCACCGGTGAACGTCTGTTTAAACCCTGGGCTATTTTTAAGCGTCAGGATCTGAAAATTGCGGTTATCGGTTTAACCACCGACGACACGGCGAAAATTGGCAACCCTGAATTCTTTACGGATATTGAGTTCCGTAAGCCCGCGGATGAAGCGAAGCTGGTGATTCAGGAACTGCAAATGAACGAGAAGCCGGATTTGATTATCGCGACGACCCACATGGGGCACTACGATAACGGCAATCACGGCTCCAATGCGCCGGGCGACGTCGAAATGGCGCGCAGCCTGCCTGCCGGTTCGCTGGCGATGATTGTAGGCGGTCACTCACAAGACCCCGTGTGCATGGCGTCAGAAAACAAAAAGCAGGTCGATTATGTTCCGGGAACGCCTTGCGCACCGGATAAGCAGAACGGCATCTGGATCGTACAGGCGCATGAATGGGGCAAATACGTAGGCCGTGCGGACTTTGAGTTCCGTAACGGTGAAATGAAAATGGTCAACTACCAGCTCATTCCGGTGAACCTGAAGAAGAAAGTCACCTGGGAAGACGGGAAAAGTGAGCGCGTGCTTTACACACCGGAAATAGCCGAAAACCCGCAGATGCTCTCGCTACTGACGCCATTTCAGAATAAAGGCAAAGCGCAACTGGATGTCAAAATCGGCTCGGTGAATGCTCGTCTGGAAGGCGATCGCAGCAAAGTGCGCTTCGAGCAAACCAATATGGGCCGTCTGATCCTGGCCGCGCAAATGGCGCGCACCGGCGCGGATTTCGCGGTGATGAGCGGCGGTGGCATTCGCGACTCGATTGAAGAGGGCGACATCACGTATAAAAGCGTCCTGAAGGTGCAGCCGTTTGGCAACATTGTGGTATACGCCGATATGAGCGGCAAAGAGGTCATTGAATACCTGACCGCCGTAGCGCAAATGAAGCCGGATTCCGGCGCGTATCCGCAGTTTGCTAACGTCAGCTTTGTGGCGAAAGACGGTAAGCTAAACGATCTCAAAATCAAAGGGGAAGCGATCGATCCGGCCAAAACCTACCGGATGGCGACGCTGAGCTTTAACGCCACGGGCGGGGATGGTTATCCGCGGTTGGATAATAAGCCGGGCTACGTCAACACCGGCTTCATCGATGCGGAAGTGCTGAAAGAATATATCCAGAAAAATTCACCGCTGGATGCCGGTGCGTATGCGCCTGGCAATGAGGTGATTTTTTAAATCTGCTTGCCCGGTGACGCTATGCCGCCGGGCTGACAACGGGTTTAATCCCGACGCGCAATGTCGGCGAACTTAGCGTCCAGAATGGCAGCCAAATCGTTTGCCGCCAGTTCGATATCCAGCCCGCGCTTGCCGCCGGACACGTAAATGGTCGGGAACGTTTGTGCGGGCGCATCTATCAGCGTCGGCAACCGCTTTTTCTGTCCGAGTGGGCTAATGCCGCCCACCAGATACCCCGTAGTACGTTGCGCAACCATCGGGTCAGCCATATCGACTTTTTTTGCCCCCAGCGCTTTCGCCACTTTTTTTAGATCCAGTTGACCGGCAACCGGCGTGACCGCAACGGCCAGGTGCTTCATGTCTCCGTTTACAGCGACCAGTAGCGTTTTATAAACCTGATCCGCATTCAGTCCCAGTTTACGCACCACTTCGTCACCAAAGTTCGTTTCGCCAGGATCGTGATCGTAGGTGTGGATCTGAAAGGAAATTTTGTTTTTTTCGAGTAATTTAACGGCGGGTGTCATAACTACGAATCCTTGCTCGGAGGTAATTCAACAAAAGCATACCCCTGACGACTGTCTAAAAAATAGTACCATCTTGCGCAATTGTATTGGCAGGATGCAGAGTTTGAGCGACAATCGACATACACCGTCGCAAAAAGCGGCGGCATAATAATAATGATGAAATTCCTCTTTGACGGGCCAATAGCGATATTGGCCATTTTTTTAGCGCATCAGCGCCGGTAAATTTCCTTCCCCATACAGATGAAGCGCGCCGACGGCAACCACATAGCGTCCCGCGGGCAGCGCCGCCAGGCGATCCCGCCAGGCGAGGTTGCGCTGGTGCATCAGTACGTCGTACAACGATTCGCTAAAGGTGTTCGGCAGCGTCAACGCGTTATCCTGCGGCGGCGTTTTCAGCCACCAGCTCATCATCTGCTGAAGCAGCCGGGCATTGGTATGCCAGTGCGTCAGCGTATCGTCCAGCAACGCCAGGCCGTTGTCCGGCAGTTCGCTCAGTAACGTAATCTGGCTGGCCGCGCCTTCCAGTTCAATGACCGGAATCTGCGCGTTTTTGGCCGCCTGCAATAGCTGGTAGTCGATTCCGTACTCAGGCCGTAATCCTAACTGTTGCGCCTGGGTGGCCTGCAGCACCATCGCAATCTGCCACAGCGGCTGCGTGGAAAACAGGGAAGGGGAGATCCCCAGCTCGTCGGTCGCTCTGTGCAGATTGCGCAACTGGTCTTCGCTGATGCGATCTTCCAGCGCGGCAAACGCCGGTAAGTCGGCAAACGGACTGTCGCTACCGGAGACATCGGCTTCAACGATCAGCGCATCGGCGTTTCTGAGCTTTTTGAGTAGCCTGGCGGGCAGCGGCGACATGTCGCGGCTGCCCATATGAATACTGCCAATCAGGTGAAAGTGGCGATGGCCGGGCAACGAAACGTCGATGGCGGGCCAGCTATACGGATGGCCGCGCAGCGCAGCGAAAACCCTTTTTACCCGGTACAACAGATCCATGCGACCTCCCTAAGTAGAGACTCATGCTAGCGCGTGGCCTGAGAAGGTGCAAACCGTGAATTGTCGGATGACGATGCGCGCGCGGCTTATCCGGCCTACAAACGGCTGTGTAGACCGGATAAGCGTCAGCGATCCGCGTTACTCTTTTGGTTTAAAACGCAGCAGACGGTTCGCGTTACTCACCACGGTAATGGATGACAGCGCCATTGCCGCCCCGGCAACCACCGGATTCAGCAGAGTACCGGTGAAGGGCCAGAGGATCCCGGCGGCGACCGGAATACCGATGCTGTTATAAATAAACGCGCCGAGCAGGTTCTGCTTCATATTTCGCAGCGTGGCGCGGGAGATCGACAGCGCGTCGGCGACGCCCATCAGGCTATGGCGCATCAGGGTGATGGCGGCGGTTTCAATCGCCACGTCGCTGCCGCCGCCCATCGCGATACCGACTTCCGCCTGCGCCAGCGCCGGGGCGTCGTTAATGCCGTCGCCCACCATCGCCACCTGACGTCCCTGACTCTGCAGACGCTTAATGGCATCGGCTTTACCGTCCGGCAATACCCCTGCGATCACCTCGTCGATCCCGGCTTCTTTCGCGATCGCGTTAGCGGTCGTCGGGTTGTCCCCGGTCAACATCACCAGACGATACCCGGCGCGATGAAGTCGCTGAAGCGCCGCGACGCTGTCGCTGCGCAGCGGATCGCGCACAGCCAGTAACGCTGCCGCTTTACCGTCAATCGCCAGCAGAACCGGCGTGGCGCCTTGTGACGCCTGAGCGGCAATCTCGGTCTCCATCAGCGTCGTGGCGACCTGCTGCTCATTTAACAGCGCCTGGTTGCCCAGCAGCAGGGTATGGCCTTCGGCTTCACCGCTCACGCCCAGCCCGCGCAACGTACGGAAACGGTTAACCTGCGGCAGCGTTGCCTCGCCCGCTTTGTCGAGGATCGCCCGGGCCAGCGGATGGCTGGAGCCTTGTTCCAGCGCCGCCGCCAGACGCAGCGCCATGGCGTCATCAACGCCGTTAAAGGTTGCGATCGCCACAACCTGCGGCTTGCCTTCGGTCAGCGTCCCGGTTTTGTCAAAGACCACCGTATCCAGGGTGCTGGCGCGCTGTAGCGCATCGGCATCGCGAACCAGAACGCCAAATTCGGCGGCGCGCCCAACGCCGGAAATGATCGACATCGGCGTTGCCAGCCCCAGCGCACATGGACAGGCGATGATCAGCACCGTTGTCGCGATGACCAGGGTATAGACAATTTGCGGCGCGGGGCCAAAGAAGTACCATATCCCGGCGCTTACCAATGCAATAACCACTACCACCGGGACGAACACCGCGGAGATTTTATCGGCCATCTGACCGATTTCCGGTTTGCTGCTCTGGGCCTGGCGCACCATGCGAATGATGCGTGACAGTGTGGTGTGGCTCCCCGTGCGGCTTGCGCGAAACAGCACGCTGCCGTCCTGCACGACGGTACCGGCATGAACGCTATCGCCTTCGCCTTTTTGCTGCGGGACAGGTTCCCCGGTGAGCATCGCTTCATCCAGCCACGCTTCACCCTGGGTGATTTCACCGTCAACCGGTACGCGGTCCCCGGTGGTGAGCCGCAGTAGCATGCCTGGCTGGACATCGGCCAGCGGGACGCTTTTTTCGCCTTCGTCGGTGACGATCCGGGCGGTTGGCGGTGTGAGGTCGAGCAGTTTTTCCAGCGCTTTTGACGAGCGCTGGCGGGCGCGGGCTTCCAGCATATGTCCGAGGTTAATCAGACCGATGATCATCGCGCTGGCTTCATAATAGAGATGCCGCGCTTCCATTGGGAACCACTGCGGCCACAGGTTGACGCTCATCGAATAGAGCCACGCCACGCCGGTGCCGAGGGCGACCAGCGTATCCATCGTGGCGGTGCCGTTCAGCAGGCTTTTCCACGCGCTGCGGTAGAAATGGCCGCCTGCGAAAACCATAACGGCCAGCGTCGCCAGGCCAATCGCCAGCCACAGGCTGCGGTTGTCGTCGGTGACCATCATATTGTCGCCGATCATGCCCCAGACCATCACTGGCACACCGAGCAGCAGGGCGACAATCGCCTGCCAGCGAAAGCGTTTCATGGTGGCGATGGCGGTTTCCTGCTGGCGTTCGCGGCGTTTGGCGTCATCTTCAATCGCCTCGGCGCCGTAGCCCGCTTTTTCCACCGCCTGCACTAATTCTGCGGCGGACGCGCTGCCCATGACCAGCGCAGTGCGTTCCGCAAGGTTTACCCGTGCCTGCGTGACGCCCGGTACGCTTTGCAGCGCGTTCTGAACCCGGGAGACACAGCTGGCGCAGCTCATGCCGCTTAACAGCAGCTGTTGGCTATCGTCTTCAGCCGTGGCTGCCGGAAGCTCATCAGGGACCGCTGCCAGTGCTTCCGACGGGATTGATGACTCCGCCAGCGGTTTAGCCTTTGGGTGGCTTAACTCCGCGCCGTAACCGGCTTGCTTGATGGTTTCGATAAGCGCGTCGGCGCTGGCGGTGCCGGTGACGTGCGCTTCCGTAATGCTTACTTCCGCCTGGTCAACATCAGGGCGCTGCTCAAGGCTCTCTTTCACGCGTTTCACGCAATGACCGCAGGACAGGCCGTCCAGGGTCAGGTCGATGGTTTGTGGCATCACAACTCTCCTCTGTTACAGGGCAAAGGTATTGCCCCTTGCACTTCGATGGGCTAACTGTTATTTAGGGTAAACCTTCCATCAAGGGGAAGGTCAAGGGGGAAGTCATGAATATATCCGATGTCGCGAAAAAAACCGGTTTAACCAGCAAAGCCATCCGCTTTTATGAAGAAAAGGGGCTGGTGACGCCGCCGTTACGCAGTGAAAATGGCTACCGGACCTACAGCCAACAGCATCTGAACGAACTGACGCTGCTGCGCCAGGCGCGTCAGGTTGGGTTTAACCTTGAAGAATGTGGCGAACTGGTCAACCTGTTCAACGATCCGGCCCGCCACAGCGCGGATGTGAAAAAGCGCACGCTGGAAAAAGTGGCGGAAATTGAGAGGCACATCAGCGAGTTACAGTCGATGCGCGAGCAACTGCTGACGCTGGCGGACGCCTGTCCCGGCGATGACAGCGCCGACTGTCCGATTATCGATAATCTTTCCGGCTGCTGCCATCACAAGGGAAGGTGAGTTAATTACGAACGTGTTATTGCTCTGACATGCAGGGTAATCCCTTCAACGGCAATCACTTCAACTAACGTACCGCCAGCCAGATCTTCCGTGGCGCTGACCGGCCAGGAGCTGTCGCCGACCCGCACATGCCCGCGGCCATTGACCAGCCCGGACTCTAGCATAAACCGGCGACCCACCAGTTGCTGCCCGCGCTGGTTTAACTGGCGGTCGGCGGGTTTCTGCTCCCGTACACGCTTCGCCAGCCATTTCCACCATAGCCAGGCGGCGAGGAGGGTTAAGACCGCGAACATCACACCCTGCCACTCCCAACCAACCGGCAGTAGCCATACCGTGAGACCGGTAATCACTGCCGCCACGCCGCTCCACAGCAGGTAGCCGTTACCGCCGAGCATTTCGGCGGCAAGCAGCAGGCCGCCGAGGCTGAGCCAGAAAATATGCGGATGCGCCGCTATCATCTCGATCATTATTTTTTCCGCTCGCTGGCGCTGTCTTTAACCAGTTCAGTGATGCCGGCAATGGAGCCCATCAGACTGCTGGCATCCAGGGGCATCATCACCACTTTACTGTTACTGGACGAGCCTATTTGTTGTAGCGCTTCGGTATATTTCTGCGCCACGAAGTAGTTAACCGCCTGAATATCCCCGGCGGCAATCGCTTCGGACACCATTTTGGTCGCCCGCGCTTCCGCTTCAGCGGAACGTTCACGCGCTTCCGCCTGCAGGAAGGCCGACTGGCGTTCGCCTTCCGCTTTCAGGATCTGCGACTGTTTCTCCCCCTCGGCCTTGAGGATCTCCGCCTGGCGTACCCCTTCGGCTTCCAGAATATAGGCGCGCTTGGTTCGCTCCGCTTTCATCTGCGCGTTCATAGAGGAAATTAACTCCGCCGGAGGGCGCACGTCGCGGATTTCAATACGTGTGACTTTGATGCCCCACGGGTTGGTCGCCTCATCGACAATATGCAGCAGTCGCGAGTTGATGCTGTCGCGCTGGGAAAGCATTTCGTCGAGCTCCATCGAACCCAGAACGGTACGGATGTTGGTCATCGTAAGGTTGATGATCGCCAGTTCGAGGTTACTGACCTCATAGGCCGCCCGTGGAGCATCGATGACCTGGATAAAACACACGGCGTCGATGGTGACATTGGCGTTGTCTTTGGAAATCACTTCCTGGGAAGGAATGTCCAGCACCTGTTCCATCATATTGATCTTGCGGCCAATGCGGTCCATAAACGGCACAACGAGGCTCAGGCCGGGCTGGAGCGTTTTGGTGTAACGGCCAAAACGTTCCACTGTCCACTGATACCCCTGCGGTACGATTTTCACGCCCGCGCCAACGACCACCAGGGCGACAAAGATGAGAATAGGGATAAAAATAAGCATTAAAAAAACCTCCTGTTGCACTGTCCTTGAAATGATATATCGCTACCAGCGTAAACAAATTATATCCGATTAATCAAAGGGAGTTCCCCTCTTATTCCATACAGAGATACACTCATTGCCGATAAAAAATGGAAAGATGGACGCACAATGAAAGAAAATGGCATTCTGCTTCAGCTCAAAAACGTGGGATACCAGGCAGGGGAGACAACCATTCTGCGTGGTATTCGCTTTACCCTCCTCCCCGGCGAATTTAAACTGATTACCGGACCTTCCGGCTGCGGTAAAAGCACCTTGCTGAAAATTATCGCGTCGTTACTTAGCCCCAGCGAAGGGGAAATTCTTTTTGCGGGTCAAGACATCGCCACGCTCAGCCCGGAAACGTATCGCCAGCAGGTTTCTTACTGTACGCAAACGCCCACGCTATTTGGCAACACCGTGTATGATAATTTGATCTTCCCCTGGGAAATCCGCAATAAGCGCCCGGAGCGACAGCAGCTTGTCGACGATCTGGCGCGATTTGACCTTTCGGAAACGCTACTGGAGAAAAACATCAGCGCGCTTTCCGGCGGCGAAAAGCAGCGTATCTCGCTAATCCGCAATCTACAGTTTTTACCGCAGGTGCTGCTGCTTGATGAAATCACCAGCGCGCTGGATGAAAAAAATAAGCGCAACGTCAACGAAATGATCCATCGCTACGCTCGTGATAAGCAAATTGGGGTGCTGTGGGTTACTCACGATAAAGATGAGATCGATCATGCGGATACGATTATTACCCTGACGCCGCATGCCGGTGAAATGCAGGAGACGCGTAATGAACGAGCATAATATTACCAATTCGTCTCTGGCCCTGGCGATGATGCTGGTGGTGGTGGCGATGCTGATCAGCCACAAAGAGAAACTGGCGCTGGAAAAGGACATTCTCTGGAGCGTCGGGCGCGCTGTCGTTCAGCTTATTATCGTGGGCTATGTCCTGAAATATATCTTCGGCGTCAATCACGCCGTTCTGACGTTAGTGATGGTGCTATTTATCTGTTTTAACGCGGCGTATAACGCGCAGAAGCGCAGCAAATATATTGATAAAGCGTTTGTGTCCTCATTTATTGCCATTACCGTGGGCGCAGGCTTAACACTAGCGGTGCTGGTGCTGTCAGGGTCGATTGAATTTATTCCCATGCAGGTGATTCCGATCTCCGGGATGATTGCCGGGAACGCGATGGTCGCCGTTGGCTTGTGCTATAACAATCTCGGACAGCGATTTAGCAGTGAGCGGCAGCAGATTCAGGAAAAACTGAGCCTGGGCGCGACGCCAAAAATGGCATCAGCCGGATTGATTCGCGACAGCATTCGCGCTTCGCTAATCCCAACGATTGACTCGGCGAAAACGGTTGGGCTGGTGAGTTTGCCAGGTATGATGTCGGGGTTGATCTTTGCCGGGATCGATCCGGTAAAAGCGATAAAATACCAGATTATGGTGACCTTTATGCTGCTTTCGACGGCGAGCCTGTCAACCATTATCGCCTGTTATTTAACCTATCGGAAATTCTACAATTCGCGTCACCAACTGGTGGTGACGCATTTAAAGTCGTGAGCGGGGAAGGGCATCTCTGACCCGCAGGCCCGGTAAACGTAGCGCCACCGGGCACTGCAGGCGGAATTAATATAACAGCGCGTACAGCTGGCGACGGTACTTCGACGCCAGCGCATCACCCGTGCCAAGCGCGGCCAGAATTTCCTGGAACATTTTACGCACCTGTCCGTCCGCCGCGGCGAGATCGTGACGCAGATGGCTGAACAGCAGTTCCAGCGCTTCTTCGTTACGTCCCACCTGATGCAGTTGCAGCGCCAGTTGCGCCGCCAGTCCGGCATCCTGCGGGTTATCGGCAACCTGTTGCTGGAGCTGTTGAATCTCTGGCGTGTCGGCGGCCTGTTTCAGCAAATCAATCTGCGCCACCAGTCCCTGATAGCGGGTGTCCTGGTCCTGCAGAGGAATCGTTTTGAGCACCGCTTCGGCCTCTTCAGTGCGGTTCAGGGCAATCTGGGTTTCCGCAAGCAGCAGACCAATTTCACCGTTCTGGTTAGACAACTGCCAGGCGTCTTTCAGCAGGGGCAGCGCGTCGATATAGTTGCCCTCCTGCATCAGTTGCATTGCCTGCTGGGCTTTCAACTCTTCTTCACGCGGCAGCACTTTATCGAGCAAGGCGCGAATCGCTTCTTCCGGCTGCGGCCCCTGGAAACCGTCAACCGGCTGACCGTTCTGGAACAGGTAAACGGTAGGGATCGCGCGCAGGCCAAACTGGGAGGCGATCATCTGCTCGGCGTCACAGTCGAGCTTCGCCAGGATAAACTGGCCGTTATACTGCGCGGCCAGGCTTTCCAGCACTGGCGTCAGTTGCAGACAGTGCTGGCTACGCTCGGACCAGAAATAGAACAGTACCGGTGTGGTCATCGACTGTTCTAAAGTCTGCTGCAGGTTCGATTCGTTAATGTTGACAATATTCTGTACGGACATGGAGTTGCTCTCTTTTGTCGATTTCTTTTTTACATGGGGGCTGACGCGCGCGCTTCAACTCACCCACGCAAAATTTTGTCCATCAGGCGTCCCGGCAGCAGACGTTTCAGCAGCATGACGGCCCAGGTGACCAGCGTGACCGGATAGCGAAGTTTAGGTTTGTCGCTGACAAACGCGTGGCGCACTTTATTGACCACCGCTTCAGGATCCAGGGTAAAACGGGCGGCAATGCCGGGATTTTCCACCGGTTTGTCGCTTTGCGTTTGGTTAACGTTCTCGGTAAAACGGGTACGAATGGGGCCGGGCTCGATCACGCTGACGTGAATTCCGCTGTGGCGCAACTCCATACGTAGCGCGTCCGACCACGCTTCCAGCGCGTATTTACTGGCGGCGTAAGCGCCGCGTCCCGGCGTGGAGATCAGCCCCATCACCGACGAGGTCATGACGATACGCCCTTCGCCGTGGGGCAGCATTGCCGGTAATAAGCGCATTGTGAGCTGGTGAGCGCCAAAAAAGTTGGCGGAAAATTGCTGCTCCATCTGCTCACGACTGATGGTGCTCAGGGGACCGTAAACGCCGTACCCGGCATTATTAAAGATCCCAAACAAACAGTTATCGGTCAGGGCGATAACTTCATCGGCGGCGCGATCCACACTCTCAGGAGAGTCGAGATCGATCTGTACGCCGGTGAAGCCCATGCTATTCATGCGGGCGACATCTTCAGGTTTACGGCAGCCTGCGAGAATTTGAAAGCCCTGGCGCTTAAGTTCAAACGCGCTTTCCAGGCCAATTCCGCTGGAACATCCTGTTATTAAGACCGATTTTTGCATAACTTTACCTGTCAGGATCTCCGTTGTGTTATGACTCATGATTTACTAAAGGACTCAGCTGTTTCGCCATCCAGTCAGCGATAAACGGCTGAGCTTCGGGGTTAGGATGAATACCATCATCCTGCATCCATTGGGGTTTCAGATAGACCTCTTCCATAAAAAAGGGTAACAGAGGAATATCGAACTCACTGGCAAGCTTAGGATAAACAGCGCTGAAGGTTTCATTATAACGGCGACCATAGTTTGCGGGCAGGCGAATTTGCATCAGCAGCGGTTCGGCGTTAGCGGCTTTCACCTTTTGCAAAATGGTGCGCAGCGTCTGTTCGGTTTGCGCCGGGGCGAAACCGCGCAGGCCGTCGTTACCGCCAAGCTCAACCAGTACCCAGCGCGGTTGATGTTGTTTTAGCAAGGCAGGCAGCCGCGCCAGCGCTTGCCCGGAGGTGTCGCCGCTGATGCTTGCATTGACAACCGTGGTTTTTGCTTGCCATTTGTCATTCAACAGCGCAGGCCAGGCTGCGCTGGCAGACATACGATAGCCGGCGCTCAGGCTGTCGCCGAGGATTAATAACGTGTCAGCCGCCACGGCCCGACAGGTAAACAGGATCAAAAACAGGAAGGGCAAATGCCAGCGGAAAACATTGTTGAAGTTCATCGTCTTAAGAAGTCCGTCGGTCAGGGGGAGCATGAGCTTTCCATCCTTACCGGAGTTGAACTGGTTGTCAAACGCGCCGAGACCATCGCCCTGATTGGCGAGTCGGGTTCGGGTAAGTCAACGCTGCTGGCGATCCTCGCCGGACTGGATGACGGCAGCGGCGGCGAGGTCAGTCTGGTGGGTAAACCGCTGCACCAGATGGACGAGGAAGCGCGGGCGCAACTGCGCGCCAGGCACGTCGGCTTTGTTTTCCAGTCGTTTATGTTGATCCCGACGCTAAACGCGCTGGAGAACGTCGAGCTGCCAGCGCTGCTGCGTGGGGAAACCAGCAGCAAAAGCCGGGAAGGCGCGAAAGCGTTGCTGGAACAACTGGGGCTGGGTAAGCGTCTGGATCATCTTCCGGCCCAGCTTTCCGGCGGCGAACAGCAGCGCGTGGCGCTGGCGCGCGCGTTTAACGGACGACCGGAGGTGCTGTTTGCGGATGAACCAACCGGCAACCTGGATCGACAGACTGGCGACAAAATTGCCGATCTGCTGTTTTCGCTGAACCGTGAACACGGGACGACGTTGATCCTGGTGACCCACGATCCCCAACTGGCGGCGCGCTGCGACAGGCGTCTGCGACTGGTCAACGGACAGTTGCAGGAGGAGGCATGATCGCACGCTGGTTCTGGCGCGAATGGCGCTCGCCGTCGTTACTGATTGTCTGGATGGCGCTGAGCCTGGCGGTGGCCTGTGTGCTGGCGCTGGGCAGCATCAGCGACCGAATGGAGAAAGGGTTAAGCCAGCAAAGCCGTGAGTTTATGGCCGGCGACCGGACGCTGCGTAGTTCGCGCGTGGTCCCGCAGGCGTGGATCGACGAAGCGCGTCAGCGCGGGCTAAAAGTCGGGGAACAACTGACCTTCGCCACCATGACGTTTGCCGGAGACACGCCGCAACTGGCTAACGTTAAGGCGGTTGATGACCTTTATCCGATGTACGGCAAGCTGGAGACCCGCCCGTCTGGGCTGAAGCCCCAGCCCGGGTCGGTGCTGCTCGCGTCGCGCCTGATGGCGCTGCTGAATCTGAAAATCGACGATACCCTTGACGTGGGCGACGCCACGTTGCGTATTGCCGGTGAAGTGGTGCAGGAGCCGGACTCGGGCTTTAACCCATTCCAGATGGCGCCGCGGCTGATGATGAACATTGCTGATGTGGAAAAAACCGGTGCGGTACAGCCCGGCAGCCGCGTTACCTGGCGCTACAAGTTTGGCGGTACTGCGCAGCAATTGGACGACTACGAAAAATGGCTGCTGCCGCAGCTCAAACCAGAGCATCGTTGGTATGGTCTTGAGCAGGATGAAGGCGCGCTCGGTAAATCCCTTGAGCGATCGCAGCAATTTTTACTGCTTTCAGCGCTGTTAACCCTGCTGTTGGCCGTCGCCGCCGTGGCGGTGGCAATGAGCCATTACTGCCGCAGCCGCTATGATCTAGTGGCAATCCTGAAAACCCTCGGCGCGGGCAGGGCGCAATTGCGCAAGCTGATCGTCGGGCAGTGGCTGATGGTGCTGGCGCTTTCTGCCGTCACCGGAGGCGCGATAGGGTTACTGTTTGAAAAGATCTTAATGGTGCTGCTCAAGCCGGTATTGCCTGCCGCACTGCCGCCTGCCAGCCTCTGGCCGTGGCTGTGGGCGCTGGGCACCATGGTGGTGATTTCGCTGCTGGTGGGCCTGCGTCCGTATCGTCTGCTGCTGGCGACTCAGCCGCTGCGCGTACTGCGTCGCGACGCGGTGGCGAATGTCTGGCCGCTGAAGTTTTATCTGCCGGTCGTCACCGCTGTCGTTGTGCTGTTGCTCGCCGGATTAATGGGCGGCAGTCCCCTGCTGTGGGCGGTGCTGGCGGGCGCGGTGGTACTGGCGCTGCTGTGCGGCGTGCTGGGGTGGATGCTGCTGAATGTTCTGCGCGGCCTGACGCTCTCGTCGTTGCCGCTGCGTCTGGCCGTTAGCCGCCTGCTGCGTCAGCCGTGGTCCACCCTGAGCCAGCTTTCCGCATTCTCGCTGTCGTTTATGCTGCTGGCGCTACTGCTGGTGCTGCGCGGCGATCTGCTGGATCGCTGGCAGCAGCAACTGCCGCCGGAAAGCCCCAACTATTTTCTGATCAACATCGCTTCTGAACAGGTGCCGCAGGTGAAGGCCTTTCTCTCGGAGCATCAGGTGATCCCGGAAGCGTTTTATCCTATTGTCCGGGCGCGCCTGACGGCCATTAACGATAAATCGACTGAAGGTAATCCGGATGAAGCGCTAAACCGCGAGCTGAATCTGACATGGCAGGATAGCCGACCCAGCCATAATCCGATTGTCGCCGGCGTCTGGCCGCCGAAAAAGGGCGAAGTGTCGATAGAAGAGGGGCTGGCGAAGCGGTTGAACGTGTCACTGGGCGATAGCGTGACCTTTATGGGCGATACCCAACAGTTCAGCGCAAAGGTCACCAGTCTGCGTAAGGTGGACTGGGAAAGTTTGCGGCCAAACTTCTTCTTTATCTTCCCGTCCGGCGCGCTTGACGGACAGCCGCAAAGCTGGCTGACCAGCTTTCGTTGGGAAAACGGCAACGAAATGCTGACCCAGCTTAACCGCGAATTTCCGACGGTTAGCCTGCTGGATATCGGCGCTATTCTCCGGCAGGTCGGCCAGGTGCTGGAGCAGGTGAGCCGGGCGCTGGAAGTCATGGTGGTGCTGGTTACCGCCTGCGGTATCCTGCTGTTGCTGGCGCAGGTGCAGGTTGGCATGCGGCAACGTCATCAGGAACTGGTCGTCTGGCGCACGCTGGGGGCGGGCAAGAAACTGCTGCGCACCACCTTATGGTGTGAATTTGCCATGCTGGGATTGGTGTCCGGGCTGGTGGCCTCCATTGGCGCAGAAACAGCGCTGGCCATGTTGCAAACCCGGGTCTTTGATTTCCCCTGGCAGCCGGACTGGCGATTGTGGGCGGTTTTACCCCTTAGCGGCGCGTTCCTGCTTTCCGTCTGCGGCGGCTGGTTGGGGATCCGGTTACTGAAGGGGAAGGCGCTGTTCCGCCAGTTTAGCAATTAAGCAGTATGAGACTGACGCGCCGGTGAAGATACCGGCGCGCTCTTTTTTAAAAGCATAAATGGATAAGCCCGCGCCGTTTAACGGCACAAATCATTAAAAACCCGCCAACACGCCTGTAGTAATTCCGGTTAACATTCCATTGCTGAATAATTAGCAGGAAATCTATCAAGGAAAAATAATGACTATAAAAACAACAGCGCTGGCGGCATCGATCGGCGCGGCAGTGGCATTAATGTCTTTCGCTTCTCAGGCGGAAATCACTGTTCTGAAACAAGATCCCCAGGCGGGCAACCCGCTGAGCCGTCTAAACTTCACCGTGGGTGGGAGTATTCGTCCCCAGTTCCAGAATATGACGGGCGATGACGGCGCCAACGGTTATAAACGTAATGGTTTTGACGGCGGCACCCGTTTCCGTTTCGCGGCAGATTACTATCTGTTTGACGACATTAGCTGGATCAGCTTCTACGAGCTGGGCGTGAATATTCCGGCGCAGTTTAACTGGGATAACCACTACGCCGAAGGCGCGCACGACACCACCCGCCGTATGCTGTATACCGGTCTGAAAAGCGATACCTGGGGTACGCTGACTTTCGGTCAACAGAACAGCATTTACTACGATGTGGTGGGCGCGAAAACCGATATCTGGGACTATGACATGATAGGCCAGGCTCCGGGTAACGGGATCAACGGCGACTACGACGGTTCCTACCGTTCACGCAAAATGCTGAAATACAAGAAAACCGTAGGCGATGTTGATCTCTACGCGTCTTATCTGTTCAGCGATGACTACAACGCAAACAACGGCCTGAACTACAAGCGTAAAGGCGGCGGCTCGCTGGGTGCGGATTATCATATTACTGACGATCTAAGCTGGGGTACGGCGTGGAACTACACCCGTGCAGAAATGCGCGGCAACGGCAACAAGACGTACGATCAGAACATTGTGGGTACAGCATTGAGCTGGACGCCGGAAAACTGGACCTTCTCAATGGGCGGCGGCTGGTACCAGAACTTCATGACCACGAAAAAAGTATCGGTGAGCGACTACTTTGCTGGTGATGCCTGGGGTCTGGAATACTTCGCGGGCTACACTTTCCCGATCAACCAGTACGCGGTGAAATCCATTCAGCCGTACTTTATGGGCGACCGTATTGAATACGTGAATGGCCGGGATTATCTGCGCACCGATAACGGCGTGGGGATCAGCTTCCAACTGGACTATGGTTTCCGTGTTGATTACGAGCATGTCTTCACCTCCAGCACCGATGACCTGGGCGATATGAACCTCGTGCGTCTGCGTTACGACTTCTGAGTCGGCGACAGTGCCGGAGAGCGACGCGTGGCGTCTTATCCGGCCTGTGTCGCCGCACTGTGCGCGCCGGGTAAGGCGAAAACGCCGCCCGGCTCTTTTAATGGCGCAGCCAGTCCGCCACCTCTTCAAACGTCCCGCGAAAGACAATCTTGTCGGCTTTTTTCTCCAGTTGATAGCGGTACATCGGGTCGTAATATTCTTCCAGCAGCGGCACCAGCCAGTTGAAATGGGCGTCGGTGCTACCGGTACGACGCTGTTCCGTCAGCGCGGTGTCAAGCTTTGCGGTCAGTTCGGCAAAGCGTTGCAAACCCAGACGGCGGCGAATAGCGAAAAGCCCGTGATGCAGATACTCGCCATATTCCTGCCAGCCCTGTTCGTCCCCGTATGCGTGGGTGAAATCATGGTGCATACGGATAAAATACTCGTCGCGCAACCGTTCAAGACGGCGTTCGAACGGATCGTCCACCACGGCGATGCTCGCCTGAGTCATCCGGAGGCGCAGACATTCCGGCAGATGGTTTGAGCCGATCATCCGGCCTTCATCTTCCAGCACCCAGCGTGACGCCTGTTTTTGCAGTAACGTCACCGCCAGCAGGTTTTCAAAACTCGCCTGGCTGAGCTGCGGTTCCAGCGTGCGGCCAAACGAGGAGCCTCGATGATGGGCGAGCCCTTCAAGATCGACCCCATCAGGCCGCTGCTGGACCAGCTGCGTTTTGCCATTGCCTGTGCAGCCGCCGACAAGCACCATTGGTTTCTGGACCTGTTCTTCCGTAATGTGTATCGCCGCCTGGCGCAGCGCTTTGTAGCCGCCTTTGATCAGCGGGTACTCGACGCCCGCCTCGCGCAGCCACTGTTGAGTAATATGCGAACGCTGGCCGCCGCGCGCGCAGCAGAGATAGCCGTGCGGGTATTTTTCGCAGGCCGCGCGCCAGGCGTCAATTCGCTGCTGGCGTTTCTCGCCGCAGACCCGTTGATGACCCAGCGCCAGCGCAGCGTCCGGCCCCTGGCGTTTGTAACAGGTGCCGACGGCGGCGCGCTCGTCATCATCCATCAAGGGCAAATTGATCGCGCCGGGCATTGCGCCTTGCTGAAATTCAACCGGCGCGCGGACATCGATTAAGGGCGTATCAGCGGCGAGGATCGCCCGATAGTCCGTTCCATCGTTCATGTGAAATCCTGAAAAGACAAAAACAGCAATGGGGGGATTTTACGCGCGTAGAGGGGAAACGGGGAAGGAAACTTCCTTCCCCTGGCACTAAATGTGTTAGTTGAGCTGGCTTTGCGCCCAGACGATACCGCTGGCGTATTCCGACGGAAGCAGCGGCGCGAGGGCTTCAAGCGTTGCGCTCAGGCGCGCGGTGTCGCTGTCGGTCAGGTTCAGGTGGCCAACTTTACGCCCCGGACGCACCTCTTTGTCATACCAGTGCAGGTGCACGAGCGGCAGCTTTAGCCAGTCAGCATTCAGCTCGCTGCCAATCAGATTCACCATCACCGACGGGCTGTTTACCACCGGCGCTGGCATCGGCAGGCCGGTAATAGCCCGCAAATGCAACTCGAACTGGCTGATGCTGGCGCCGTTTTGCGTCCAGTGACCGCTGTTATGCACGCGCGGCGCCAGTTCGTTAATCAACAGGCCGTCCGGCGTGACAAAACACTCCATCGCCATTACGCCGACGTAGTTCAGCTCCTGCATAATGGCGGAGAGCATCGCTTCGGCCTGTGCCTGCTGTTTCGCATTGGCCTGGGGAAAAGCGACGCTGGTACGCAGAATTCCGTCCTGATGCAGGTTGCGCGTTAACGGGTAAAACACCGTACTGCCGTCGAAGGCGCGAGCGCCAACCAGCGACACTTCAGCGGAAAAGTTGATGCCCTGTTCAACGATGCATTCGCCGTAGCAGTCGGCCGGAAGCTGGTCGGTTTCCGTCGCGCGCAGTCGCCACTGGCCGCGGCCGTCGTAGCCGCCGACGCGACGTTTCACGATCGCCAGTTCACCCAGCCGTTCAAACACCGCGGGCCATTCCTTTTTATCGGCCAGCAATTGCCACGGCGCGGTCGCCAGGTTGAGCGTGTCAAAAAGCTGCTTTTGCGTCAGGCGGTCGGCAATAATCGGGAAGACGTCGCGGTTGACGAACGCGGGATGACGCGCCAGTTCACGGGTCAGCGCCGTTTCCGGCCAGCGCTCAATTTCTGCGGTGATAACGCTTTGTTGAAAAGGGACGGCGGCAGGTTCCGCGTCCAGCCCAACCGGCCAGACGGCGATACCCAGCGGTTCACCGGCCTGACGCAGCATTCGACCTAACTGACCGTTGCCCAGTACGCAGACCTGTTTCATGCCGTACCTCGCGGGTCCGGATTCTCAAGGACGTCGTCCGTCTGCGCCTTGCGCCAGTCGTGCAAACGCTGACGTAACGCGTCGTCGTGCGTTGCCAGAATTTGGGCGGCCAACAGCGCTGCGTTTGCCGCGCCGGCTTTACCTATCGCCAGCGTGCCCACCGGAATGCCGCGCGGCATTTGCACGATGGAGTAGAGGCTGTCGACGCCGCTCAGCGCTGCGCTTTGTACCGGAACGCCCAGCACCGGCACCAGCGTTTTCGCCGCAATCATGCCCGGCAGATGCGCCGCGCCGCCGGCGCCGGCGATAATCACCTGATAGCCGTGTTCTTCCGCACTTTCGGCGAAGCTGAACAGTTTATCGGGGGTGCGGTGCGCAGAGACAACCTCAACGTGGTGTGTGACGTTCAGAATATCGAAGATTTCGGCGGCGAACAGCATGGTAGCCCAGTCGCTTTTGGACCCCATCACGATGGCGACTCGCGCCGGGTTATTGCGGGAAGACATGCGTCTGAAAACTCCTGTGGTGCGGGACACGCTGCTTTTGAGGCCACAGAGAATAGCATGTAAATACGCCAAGGAAAACGGTTGCGTCACTTATGAGACTGGCAATTCGCGGGGAGATTTAAAACGGGAAAGAGATCAGTTTAACGTCTGTCGGCGTCACTTTTACCATCGACCCTTCCCTGTGCCAGGCGCCCAACACCACGCGGAACGCGGGTTGGCCGTTAGCGGTAAGGGTATGCACGTCCGGGCGGTGGGTGTGCCCGTGGATCAGCCACTGCACCTGATGTTTTTCCATCCCGGCCACAACGGCATCTTGATTAACGTCCATGATGGCCAGCGATTTGCTGCTGTTGGCGGCTTTGCTGCCCGCGCGCATTTTCGCGGCTACCCGTTTGCGAATAAACAACGGCAGGGCGAGAAACAGCGTTTGCAGCCAGCGCTGATGAACTTTGGCGCGAAACGCCTGATAACCGTGGTCGTCAGTACACAGCGTATCGCCATGCATAATCAGTATCCGGCGGCCATACAGCGTGAGCACCTTTTCCTGCGGCAAAAGGATCATTCCGCTTTCACGCGCGAAGCGTTTCCCAAGCAGAAAGTCCCGGTTGCCGTGAATAAAGAAGCAAGGAACGCCCGCGTCAACCACCGCCTTGATTGCCGCCGCGATTTGCCGGTGCAGAGGCAGAGGGTCGTCGTCGCCGATCCAGGCTTCAAACAGATCGCCGAGGATATACAGCGCGTCGGCCTGACGGGCCTCTCCGGCTAAAAAACGCAGAAAACCGGCGGTGATCGCCGGTTCTTCCGTGCAGAGATGAAGATCTGCAATAAACAGTGTCGCCACGATTACTCGCTAACGGTCACGTTTTCGATGATCACGTCTTCTTTTGGTACGTCCTGGTGCATACCGCTGCGACCGGTCGCGACGCCTTTGATTTTATCCACAACGTCCATGCCTTCAACGACCTCGGCAAATACGCAGTAACCCCAGCCCTGCATGCTTTCGCCGGAGAAGTTCAGGAAGTCGTTGTCGACGACGTTGATGAAGAACTGCGCGGTTGCAGAGTGCGGAGCCTGAGTACGGGCCATCGCCAGCGTACCGCGGGTGTTTTTCAGACCGTTGTTGGCTTCGTTTTTGATCGCTTCTTTCGTTGCTTTCTGCTTCATGCCAGGTTCGAAACCGCCGCCCTGAATCATGAAACCGTTAATCACACGGTGGAAAATGGTGTTGTTGTAAAAACCTTCGCGGCAGTAGTCCAGGAAGTTTTTAACTGTTTCAGGCGCTTTATCATCAAACGTTTTGATTACGATATCGCCGTGATTAGTGTGGAAAGTAACCATTTTTGCATCCTGTTCCGATAGAGAAGTGCTTTAACCCGATGAGGGTCAGAGTAAGGGGTGTGTTATAGCATAAGCGCAGGCTGTGATCACCTTGCAAAGTGTGCTGATCCCATGCCGAATTATGGGTATTATACGGACTTTACGATCCACACACGTCTTACACGGAACCTTCAATGTTAAAAATTTTTAATACACTGACGCGCCAAAAAGAGGAATTCAAACCTATTCATGCCGGGGAAGTCGGCATGTACGTGTGTGGTATTACCGTTTACGATCTCTGTCATATCGGACATGGCCGTACTTTCGTCGCGTTTGATGTGGTGGCGCGTTACCTGCGTTTTCTGGGCTACACGCTGAAATACGTACGCAACATTACTGATATCGACGACAAAATCATCAAACGCGCTAATGAAAACGGTGAAAGCTTCGTGGCGCTTGTCGATCGCATGATCGCGGAAATGCACAAAGATTTTGATGCGCTGAATATTCTGCGCCCGGACATGGAGCCACGCGCGACGCATCATATCGCCGAGATCATTGAGATCACCGAGCAGCTGATCGCCAAAGGCCACGCTTACGTCGCAGACAACGGTGACGTGATGTTCGACGTGCCGACTGACCCAAACTACGGTCTGCTGTCTCGCCAGGATCTGGATCAGTTGCAGGCCGGGGCGCGCGTGGACGTGGTTGACGTCAAACGCAACCCGATGGACTTCGTGCTGTGGAAGATGTCCAAAGAGGGCGAACCGAGCTGGCCGTCGCCGTGGGGCGCAGGCCGTCCTGGCTGGCATATTGAATGCTCGGCCATGAACTGCAAACAGCTGGGTAATCATTTTGATATTCACGGCGGCGGTTCGGATCTGATGTTCCCGCATCATGAAAACGAAATCGCGCAGTCCACCTGTGCGCACGACGGCGAATACGTGAACTACTGGATGCACTCCGGCATGGTGATGGTCGATCGCGAAAAGATGTCTAAATCGCTGGGCAATTTCTTCACCGTGCGCGACGTGTTGAAATACTACGATGCGGAAACGGTGCGCTACTTCCTGATGTCCGGTCACTACCGCAGCCAGCTGAACTACAGCGAAGAGAACCTCAAGCAGGCGCGTTCAGCGCTGGAGCGGCTGTACACCGCGCTGCGCGGAACGGATAAAACCGTCGCTCCTGCCGGTGGCGAGGCCTTTGAAACGCGCTTTATTGAGGCGATGAACGACGACTTCAATACGCCGGAAGCCTATTCGGTGCTGTTCGACATGGCGCGCGAAGTGAACCGTCTGAAAGGGGAAGATATGGCAGCCGCCAATGCCATGGCGTCGCATCTGCGTAAAATTTCTGCTGTGCTCGGTCTGCTGGAGCAGGAGCCGGAAGCGTTCCTGCAAAGCGGCGCGCAGGCGGATGACGGCGAAGTAGCCCAAATCGAAGCGTTGATCCAGCAGCGTCTGGATGCCCGTAAAGCGAAAGACTGGGCGGCGGCGGATGCGGCGCGCGACCGTCTGAACGAAATGGGTATCGTCCTGGAAGACGGACCGCAGGGAACCACCTGGCGTCGCAAGTAAGACGGAGATCCCCGGCGGCGTTTACGTTTGTCGGGTTGAGGTTATTTACAGGCCGGATAAGACGTAACGCGTCGCTATCCGGCTTTTTATCGCCGTTTCCACCACAACATCCCCATCAGCATCAGCCCCGGTAACCACACCCACAGCAGTTCCGAGAATATCACCTGATGGCCATACGGCGTGGCATAGCGCGATAGCGCGAACGGCGCGACCTTAATCACCTGCCACGGCGCAAAAAAGCGTTCATCCGACCACGGCCACAGCCAGCCGACACCTTTTCCGCCGGTAGTGATCGAATCCAGTAAACTGTGTGACAGCAGTGATACCGTAAGAAACAGCCAGCAGCGCGTCAGGCTGGCTTTCAACCATCGTCGACCAATGAGCACGCACAGTATCGGCACCACAAAAGCAAACAGCAGCGAATGGGTAAAGCCGCGATGGCCGAACGCGTTGCCGTAGGCCACGCCGAGTTTAAAGGAGAGCACATCCATGTCCGGCACCATCGCCAGCGCGATACCGGCAAACAGCAAACGGGGGGGAATGACTTTTGTGCCCAGCCCTAAGCCGAGGCAGAGCGGGACAGCCGCGTGGGTGAGAATCGTTGGCATATTTTCGCTTCGTATGAAAAAACGCTATGTTCGCAACGCACTGTGAAGGGACGATGAAGTCACTCGACGGGAAGGGGAGCATCGCCGGACAGGGTGCGAAGACCGCTGTCCGGCAAAGGGCATCAGGCGACGACGGTGACGCTCTGACCGGCATAGCTGACGGTTTGACCGGCAACGATTTTGCAGCGTTTGCGGGTTTCCACTGCGCCGTCAACGTTGACCTGTCCTTCCGCAATGGCCATTTTCGCCTGGGCGCCGCTTTCGCTCCAGCCTTCCAGTTTCAGCAAATCACACAGTTCAACGTGAGAATGCTTGCCTAAAGAAAATGTCGCCATGTTAGTTATCCTGTGGGTCGTGATATTCAACACACGCCTGAAGCGTGTTTTCGATAAGAGTGGCGACGGTCATTGGGCCAACGCCGCCCGGCACGGGGGTAATGTAAGATGCGCGCGCGGACGCGTCGTCAAAAACGACGTCGCCAACCACCTTGCCATTTTCCAGACGGTTAATGCCGACATCAACCACGATGGCGCCTTCTTTGATCCACTCACCGGGAATAAAGCCCGGTTTACCGACCGCGACGACCAGCAGATCGGCATTTTCGACATGATGGCGCAGATTTTTGGTAAAGCGATGCGTCACCGTGGTCGTGCAACCGGCCAGCAGCAGCTCCATGCTCATCGGGCGGCCCACGATGTTGGATGCGCCAATCACGACGGCGTTCAGGCCGTAAAGGTCGATATTGTAGCGTTCAAGCAGGGTAACGATGCCGCGGGGCGTACAGGGGCGCAGACGCGGCGCGCGCTGGCACAGGCGACCAACGTTGTAAGGATGAAAACCATCCACGTCTTTGTCCGGATCGATACGCTCCAGCACTTTCACGTTATCGATACCCGCCGGAAGCGGCAATTGCACCAGAATACCGTCAATGGTGTTATCGGCATTCAGCGTATCGATCAGTTCCAGTAACTCCGCCTCGCTGGTGGTTTCCGGCAGGTCATAGGAGCGGGAGACGAATCCCACTTCGTCACAGGCCTTACGTTTGCTTGCGACATAAATCTGCGAAGCCGGGTTACTGCCTACCAGCACAACCGCCAGTCCTGGCGCCCGCAGTCCGGCCGCCACGCGCGCCTGAACTTTTTGAGCAACCTCAGAGCGCACCTGCTGCGCAATCGTTTTACCGTCAATAATCTTTGCTGCCATCAGAGAGAGGATTCCATCTGTAATTTCACGTCGAAGGGGATGCGGCTATTTTGTCAGAAGTAAGGACGGTTGTCAGTCGCCGCTTACGGTCGCGGCAGTTTTTGACAGGAATCAGGCCGCTCTTGAGGTGAACGGCGGCGGTTATGCTCATAACTCAAGCAGTTGAAAGGAAAGCCATTGACCACCAGAGTGGTGAACGTATAATACCGGGCAGTTTTATGTCAGTTTGTTTTCTCTCGATGCTCCCTTAGCTCAGCTGGATAGAGCAACGGCCTTCTAAGCCGTCGGTCGCAGGTTCGAATCCTGCAGGGGGCGCCATTTCCTGGCGCGTTTACCTGGCGGTATTCAGGCCGGACAGCACAAAGCCGCCATCCGGCGCGAATATCTTCCTGTCACTCTTTATAAAAACTGGCCAGGTCGATGGTATTTTCCTTTACCGCATCCATGGCGCTGATAAATTCATTTTTTTGCGCTTCTTCGTCGCTGCGCGGTAAAGAGTTACCGTAAAAACGGCCATTTTTATGAATGGCCAGTGAGTCACTTTTTACCTGACCATTTACCATTCCCTGCGCATTAATGCTGACTTCGCCGCCGATACAATTGCCATTCAGAACGCCGTCGACGGCAATGGCATAGGCTATAATATCCCCTTCAACGTGACCGCTTTTCAGAATATGAACGGTTTTTTCAGAGCGAATAACACCGTCAATGCGGCCATTTACGTGAATATCGCTGGTGGAGTTAAGCTCGCCCTTAATAATACAGGTTTCCGGGATAACGGCGACCGACGGTTCCAGCGGGCTTTGCTGCGTCGGTTTTACCGTCAATTCCACATCGTCGCCGAGGTAAGAAACCTGAGAAGGGTTAAGAGAAGAGGCGATGTTGATGTCTGCATGAGTGTCGGCAAACGTGGTGTTTTGCTCTTTGCGTTTGAACATGGTTCTGATCCCCGTCGATGATAAAATTAAATAAACAGCATAAAATAAACCACAGGTTAAAATAATTATGGCAATCACTTTCCATCGCGATTTTATCGTCAGGTAAAAATGTTGATCACCCACGCCATAATGAATAATGAGATACAGCCAAAGCCCCCAAATAAGCCACAGGAGGTTATAATGCATAGACCTTCACCGAACCTCCCTGATTATCCTGAACGCTGTTCATCGGTGTCAGGACGGTAACATTCAGTGAATTAATGCACAATAAAAAATAAGAATGGCCTTTTTTGCTTTGCAATAATTTGAATTCTATCGATTTAAAAAATGTCAACGTGCGATTAACAATAATGACCGTGATCGGACACGCACAAAATTCTGACGGTAATAACGCTATTCTGTTAATAATTTGCCGGATAAATAGTCAGCGGCCAGACATGCCTTTTTTCGGATTTTTTGTTTCAAAGAAGAATAAAAATTGTGCGCCAGGTGGAATTATTTAGCGTAACCGCATTGGCGTGGTCATAGGTTGACGAAAAGGCGGGCGGAGGAAAAACCGTGACGTCAGGAGCCGTGACGTGTTGGACATCGCCCGCCGGGCAATATCACTATGTGTATGAAATGTTAAAATTTTGTGTGGGTTAAAAATTCACCGCCATTGCCTTCTTTGATTTAGGAGGATTCTTAGCGCTGACGCCACCGGTAGCGACCTGTCAGCGCAGCGCTTTCGGTAAACTCAGCGTAAAGCGGGTCGCGCGGGCGTCAGACGTCACCGACACTTTTCCGTGATGCGCCGTTACAATCGACTTGACGATCGCCAGGCCTATGCCGCTGCCTTCGCCCTTGCGCTGGCGGGAGGGGTCCACGCGATAGAAACGATCAAACAGACGCGGCAGATGTTCCGCCGCAACCGGCGTTCCCGGGTTTTCAACCTCAATGCGCACCCGATCGTCAATCTCTTTTAGCCTGACGATGACGGTTTCGCCGCCAGGCGTATGACGCAACGCGTTTGATAATAAATTGCTCAGCGCTCTGCGCAACATTCCCGGATCGCCGAAAACATGGCACGGGCAGCCCTCAAGGCGCAGCGTGACGCCACGCTCCTCTGCCAGCGCTTCAAAAAAGTCGAACACCTTACTGACTTCCTCGGCCAGATTAAGCGCTTTTTTCTCTGGAATAAGCTGGTGGTTATCCGCCTGGGCCAGGAACAGCATGTCGCTGACCATTTTTGCCATATGGCTCAGTTCCTCAAGGCTGGAATAGAGCACCTCTTCCAGTTCCTTTTGAGTTCGCGGCTGGCTAAGAACAATCTCCGTCTGCGTCACCAGGTTGGTGATGGGCGTGCGGATCTCATGCGCGATGTCGGCAGAAAAATTAGACTGGCGGGTAAAGACATCTTCAATGCGTTCCAGCATGTGGTTGAAAGAGAGCACCAGTCGTTCCAGCTCAATGGGGACATTTTGCGGGTCAAGGCGAACGTCGAGATCTTTCGAGGTAATGTTCTGGATCTGTCGGCTAACGCGGCGGATCGGCGCGTGTCCTTTATAGACCGCGAATAAAACCAGAAAGACGATCACCAGGCTAATGATCGACGCGGTCATGACCAGCTTGTTTTTCAGATCGTTAATGTAATGGAGGTGAAAGTCGATCGACAACGCCATGTACAGAGTATATGCCGGTTTACCGTCAATCTGCGGACCGACCGGCAGGCGGATCATGCGCCAGCTGGCGTGGGTGCCGTGTCCGGTCATTTGCTTCGCTGGCCCGTTGATCAGCCATACGTTGCCGCCGGGAACGGTGGTGTCCGGCTCGGCGGTGGCGAGAAATTGCCGGATGTCCGGCGCGCCAGGCGAATGCAGAAGCGCGCGCCCGCGGGTGTCCTCCAGCGCAATGAGGACGTTTGAATAACCGGCAACCACATTTTGCACAATCTCCAGCCGCCGGGATTCCGGTTCATCGGAATGGCTGAGTATGCGCTCCAGCGTGGCGCTAATTTCATTGAGATCGTTCACGTCCTGTTCGGCAAAATGGACTTTTACCGACTGGATCATGATCCAGGCGAAGGCAAAGAAAGCGGCGACTGTGGCAAGGCTGATGAAAAAAGTCAGGCGTGTCGCCAGGGAAAAAGGTCGCTTACTGCGCATCCGGCACCTCAAGCACGTAGCCCACGCCGCGCACGGTCTGAATCAGTTTGGGTTCGAAGTCATTATCAATCTTGCCGCGCAGACGTTTCACGGCGACATCGATGGCATTGGTGTCGCTGTCGAAATTCATATCCCACACCTGGGAGGCGATCAGCGAGCGCGGCAGTACCTCGCCCTGGTGACGGAGAAAGAACTCAAGCAGGGTAAACTCTTTGCTGGTGAGAGTGATCCGCATTCCGCTCCGGCTGACTTTGCGACTGACCAGATCGACATTCAGGTCCGCCACCTGAAACTGACTTTCAACAATCACCGCGGCGCCGCGCCGCAGCAGCGTTCTGACGCGCGCCAGCAGCTCGGCGAAGGCGAACGGCTTAACCAGATAATCGTCCGCGCCTAATTCCAGTCCCTTCACCCGGTGTTCAATGGTGCCGAGCGCCGTGAGTAACAGAATCGGCATCCCTTTTCCGCCAGCGCGCAGCATACGCACAATATCCCAGCCGTTAACGTCGGGCAGCATAATGTCGAGAATGAGCAGGTCGTAGTCGCCGGTCATCGCCAGGTGATAGCCATTCAGGCCGTTATCCGCAAGATCGACCACAAAGCCCGCTTCCGTCAGCCCTTTGGTCAGATACTCCCCGGTTTTTTTCTCATCTTCGACGATCAGTATCTTCAACGCATCCTCCTTCCGCCGCCTGTTGACGTGGCGTGTCCCAATTCTAGAGAAGTCAGATCGGATAGCAATCGCCTTCCGGGAAAATGACAGCTTTGTCATTTTGCTGTCACCGACTGAACAGAGAGCGCCAGGTAAAGTGACCCGCATCTTTCCTTATGTTAATCAGGCTTATGTGCACATTCAGGTTTTTTACCCTCAGCACGGCGCTGCTGCTGGCAGGATGCTCGCTGGCGCCGGACTACCAGCGCCCGGCCTTACCGGTGCCGCAGCAGTTTTCGCTGAGCCACAACCGTCTGATGACCGCGCCTGCGAACTATCAGGACAGCGGCTGGCGGCAGTTTTTCGTTGATCCTCAAGTCAAAACGTTTATTAGCGAGGCGTTGCGTAATAACCGGGATATACGCATGGCGACGCTGAAAGTGCAGGAGGCGAGGGCGCAGTACCGGGTCACCGACGCCGACCGCTATCCGCAGTTGAACGCAGAAGGCAGCGGAAGCTGGAGCGGAAATCTCAAGGGCGACAGCGGAACCAGCCGCGAATACGACGCGGGACTGAATCTCAGTGTTGATCTGGATTTCTTTGGTCGGCTGAAAAACATGAGCGAAGCCGACCGGCAAAACTTTTTTGCCAGCGAAGAAGCCCGTCGGGCGGTCCATATTTTGCTGGTTTCGAACGTGGCGCAAAGCTATTTCAGTCAGCGACTTGCGGCGGCTCAACTTCGGGTTGCCGAAGAAACGTTAGGCAATTATCAGCGTTCTTATGCGCTGGTGGAAAAGCAACTGGTCACCGGTACCAGTAATGTGCTGGCGCTGGAACAGGCGCGCGGCGTTATTGAAAGCACCCGCAGCGACATCGCCAAACGTCAGGGGGAGCTGGCGCAGGCCAATAACGCGTTACAGCTTCTGCTGGGCGCCTATGCCCGGCTACCGGAGGAAAACGCCGCTGGCGAGGGCGATCTCCATGCTGTAACCCTGCCGCCTGCGCTGTCGTCGCACATCTTATTGCAACGACCGGACATTATGGAGGCAGAGCATACGCTGATGGCGGCGAACGCCAATATTGGCGCGGCGCGGGCGGCGTTTTTCCCCTCCATTAGCCTGACCAGCGGCATTTCCGGCAGCAGCAGCGATCTGACGAACTTATTCAGCGCGGCGGGCGGCATGTGGAGCTTCATCCCAAAGGTGGAGCTGCCGATTTTCAATGCCGGTCGTAATCAGGCCAGTCTCGATCTGGCCGAGATCCGTCAACAGCAGTCGGTGGTCAATTACGAGCAAAAAATCCAGAACGCGTTTAAAGAGGTCGCTGACGCGCTGGCGCTGCGCCAGAGTCTGGCCGGGCAGATTCGCGGCCAGCAACGCTACCTCGCGTCGCTGCACATTACCCTGCAACGCGCCAGAGCGCTCTATCGCCACGGTGCGGTGAGTTACATCGACGTGCTGGACGCGGAGCGTTCGTTGTTTTCAACCCAACAAACGTTGCTGGACCTCAATTACGCCCGCCAGGTTAACGAAATCAAACTGTATACCGCCCTCGGCGGCGGCTGGGTGGAATAAATCCCCCGCCGCGGGCCAGGCCTCCTGTAGCCGGTTCAGGCGCCAGTCGCCGTCCGGCAAAATTCACTCCTTCTGAAAGGTGACTTATGAACAATCTCTTTAAAGCAGTCGTAGTAACGGTTTTCTCTGTGCTGGCAGCCCATGTTCAGGCCAGTGAACATCATCATGACGGGATGATTGCCGCTGAACACAGCCCGGTGGTGAGCGCAACGGGAGTCGTCAAAGCCATAGACGGGGAAAGCAAGAAGGTCACCATTGCGCACGAGCCGATCCCGGCGCTGAACTGGCCGGCCATGACCATGCGCTTTACCCTCACGCCACAAACGCAGCTTAACGGGATCACGCCAGGCGATAGCGTCACCTTTCATTTTGTCCAGCAGGGGAATCTTTCGTTATTGCAGGACATTAAGCGTCAGTAATTTTTCTTTATTTCAACGTTGGGCATGACCTCATGAAAAATATCGCGCTGATTATCGGCTGCATGCTGGCTGGCGGACTTATCGCCGTGGGCGGTTACGCGTATTTCACAGCCGATCGCGGGCCTGACGATGCGTCGTCTACCGCACAAAACGACGCCCGCAAGGTGCTGTTCTGGTACGACCCGATGTACCCGAATACCCGCTTCGACAAGCCGGGGAAATCGCCCTTTATGGATATGGACCTGGTGCCGAAATACGTCGATGAAGAAAGCGCAAACGCCGCCGCGCCGGGCGTGCGGATTGACCCCACACAGACGCAAAACCTCGGCGTGAAAACCGGGGTCGTTCGCCGGGGGGCGCTGACCTTTGCGCAGACTTTCCCGGCGAACGTCAGCTACAACGAATATCAATATGCGATTATGCAGGCGCGCGCCGCCGGGTTTATCGAAAAAGTCTGGCCGTTGACCGTCGGCGATAAAGTGAAAAAGGGCGCGCCGCTGCTTGAGCTGACCATTCCTGACTGGGTGGAAGCGCAAAGTGAATATCTGCTGCTGAAGGAGACAGGCGGAACCGCCAGCCAGGTTGAGGGGATCCTTGAACGCCTGCGCCTGGCCGGCATGCCGGAAGCGGATCTTCGCCGCCTGATTACCACCCGCAAGATTCAGACCCGCTTCACCCTCACCGCGCCGATCGACGGCGTGATTACCGCCTTTGATTTACGCGCCGGAATGAACATCAGCAAAGATAACGTGGTGGCGAGGATTCAGGGAATGAATCCGGTCTGGGTAACGGCTGCCGTGCCGGAGTCCATTGCGTGGCTGATTAAAGACGCCTCGCAGTTTTCCCTGACCATACCGGCCCGTCCCGACATGCATTTTACCTTCCGCAAATGGACGCTGTTGCCGAGTGCGGATGCCTCAACCCGTACCCTGCAACTGCGTCTGGAAGTGGACAACCCCGACGAAGCGCTGAAGCCAGGCATGAACGCTTTCCTTAGCCTTAACAGCCAAAGCGAGCCAATGCTGCTGATCCCGACAAAAGCGCTGATCGACACCGGCAGCGAACAGCGGGTGATTACGGTTGATAACGAAGGGCGCTTTGTGCCGAAACGGGTGTCGGTATTCCAGTCATCGCAGGGATTAACGGCAATCCGTTCCGGCTTGCAAGAAGGGGAAAGCGTGGTTTCCAGCGGTCTGTTTTTGATTGACTCCGAAGCGAATATCGCTGGCGCGCTGGATCGAATGCGAGCGGCGTCCACTCCTGACACATCCACGCCCGCCGCGCATGCGCACTGAGGAGAACGCAGATGATTGAATGGATAATCCGCCGCTCGGTCGCCAACCGTTTTCTGATCGTCATTGGCGCGCTTTTCCTTGGCGTCTGGGGAACCTGGACCATTGTGAATACGCCAGTGGACGCGCTACCCGATCTCTCCGACGTGCAGGTGATTGTCAAAACGCGTTACCCAGGGCAGGCGCCGCAAATCGTGGAAAATCAGGTCACGTATCCGTTAACGACCACGATGCTGTCCGTGCCGGGCGCCAAAACGGTGCGAGGCTTCTCGCAGTTTGGCGATTCGTATGTGTACGTCATTTTTGAAGACGGCACCGATCCGTACTGGGCGCGTTCGCGAGTGCTTGAATATCTTAATCAGGTGCAGGGAAAACTTCCCACCGGAGTGAGCGCGGAAATGGGACCGGACGCCACAGGCGTTGGCTGGATCTTTGAATATGCGCTGGTCGATCGCAGCGGTAAGCACGATCTGGCCGAATTGCGTTCGTTACAAGACTGGTTTCTGAAATATGAACTTAAAACGATTCCCGACGTGTCGGAGGTGGCTTCGGTCGGCGGGGTGGTGAAAGAATATCAGGTGGTCATTGATCCGATGAAACTTGCCCAGTACGGCATCAGCCTGGCGGAGGTAAAGGCCGCGCTGGGCACGTCAAATCAAGAGGCGGGCGGGTCGTCGGTCGAACTGGCGGAAGCGGAATACATGGTGCGCGCCAGCGGCTATCTGCAATCGCTGGAGGATTTCAATCATATCGTCCTGAAGACGAATGAAAACGGCGTGCCGGTGTATCTGCGCGATGTGGCGAGGGTGCAAATCGGTCCTGAAATGCGCCGGGGGATCGCCGAACTGAACGGCGATGGCGAAGTGGCGGGCGGGGTGGTGATCCTGCGCTCCGGGAAAAATGCGCGCGAGGTTATCTCCGCCGTGAAGAACAAGCTGGACACCCTGAAACGCAGTTTGCCGGAAGGGGTGGAGATCGTAACAACCTACGATCGCAGTGGGCTGATTGACCGCGCCATCGACAATCTTAGCGATAAGCTGCTGGAAGAGTTCATTGTCGTGGCGCTGGTCTGCGCGCTGTTTCTCTGGCACCTGCGTTCCGCGCTGGTGGCGATCATTTCTTTGCCGCTGGGATTGTGTATTGCATTTATTGTGATGCATTTTCAGGGGCTTAACGCCAATATCATGTCGCTTGGCGGTATCGCTATCGCCGTTGGCGCAATGGTCGATGCTGCGATTGTGATGATCGAAAACGCCCATAAACGGCTGGAGGAGTGGGCGCATCAGCATCCGGGGAAAAACATCGATAACGAGACGCGCTGGCAGGTGATTACGCAGGCCTCCGTCGAGGTGGGACCTGCGTTGTTCATCAGTCTGTTAATTATTACCCTTTCATTCATCCCTATCTTTACCCTGGAAGGCCAGGAAGGGCGTCTGTTCGGGCCGCTGGCGTTCACAAAAACCTGGGCAATGGCCGGTGCGGCGCTGCTGGCGATTGTGGTGATTCCTGTGCTGATGGGGCTGTGGATCCGCGGCAATATTCCGGCGGAAAGCCGCAATCCCCTGAACCGCTTGTTGATCCGTCTTTACCATCCGCTGCTGCTGAACGTGCTGCGCTGGCCGAAAACCACGCTGCTGTTGGCGCTACTTTCTGTCCTGACGGTTGCCTGGCCGCTCGGCAAAGTGGGCGGCGAGTTCTTACCGCAGATTAACGAAGGCGACTTGCTGTATATGCCTTCCACGCTACCGGGGATCTCGGCGGCGGAAGCGGCCAGCATGTTGCAGAAAACCGATAAGCTGATTATGAGCGTGCCGGAAGTGGCGCGGGTTTTCGGCAAAACCGGCAAAGCAGAAACCGCAACGGATTCCGCACCGCTGGAAATGGTGGAAACCACCATTCAGCTTAAGCCGCAGGATCAGTGGCGTCCGGGGATGACGATGGAAAAAATCATTGAGCAACTGGACCAGACCGTTCGTCTGCCGGGGCTGGCAAACCTGTGGGTGCCGCCGATTCGTAACCGCATCGATATGCTTTCCACCGGCATCAAAAGTCCCATTGGCATCAAAGTGTCCGGCAACGTGCTGGCGGATATTGACGCGATGGCCGAACAGATCGAGAACGTCGCGAGAACTGTACCGGGGGTAACCTCTGCGCTGGCGGAACGTCTGGAAGGCGGACGTTATCTCCATATCGACATCGATCGGGAAAAAGCGGCGCGCTACGGGATGACGGTCGGCGACGTACAGCTGTTCGTCTCCTCTGCGATCGGCGGGGCGATGGTAGGGGAGACCGTGGAGGGCATCGCCCGCTATCCGATTAATCTGCGTTATCCGCAGAACTATCGCGACAGCCCGCAGGCGCTACGGCAGTTGCCGATTTTGACGCCGTTAAAACAGCAAATCACGCTGGCTGATGTGGCGGAGGTCAACATCACGTCCGGCCCGTCGATGTTAAAAACGGAAAATGCGCGCCCCACCAGTTGGATCTACATCGACGCCCGCGACAGGGATATGGTTTCCGTGGTGAACGATCTTAAGCAGGCGATTGCGAAAAACGTGCAGATAAAGCCCGGCACCAGCGTCGCGTTTTCCGGACAGTTTGAACTGCTGGAGCGGGCGAATCATAAGCTTAAAATGATGGTGCCGATGACGCTGATGATTATTTTTGTTCTGCTGTACCTGGCGTTCCGTCGCGTTGGCGAGGCGCTGTTAATCATTACCAGCGTGCCGTTTGCGCTGGTGGGCGGGATCTGGTTTCTTTACGGGATGGGGTTCCATTTGTCGGTGGCGACGGGAACCGGGTTTATCGCCCTTGCCGGCGTCGCCGCTGAGTTTGGCGTGGTGATGTTGATGTACCTGCGTCATGCCATAGAGGCCGAGCCAGCGCTGAATAATCCGCAGACCTTCACGGCAGAGAAACTCGACGATGCGCTTTATCGCGGCGCGGTACTCCGGGTGCGGCCGAAAGCGATGACCGTGGCGGTTATCATTGCCGGTCTGCTGCCTGTTTTATGGGGCACAGGGACCGGGTCAGAGGTGATGAGCCGCATCGCCGCGCCAATGATTGGCGGGATGATTACCGCGCCGCTATTGTCGCTGTTTATTATTCCCGCCGCCTATAAGCTGATGTGGTTGCGCAGGCATCACGCCGCAGGGAGGAGATAATCTTATTCACATTATCCGACCTGGTGTCACCGCACCGGTCGGATACCTTCATTTCGTTTGAATGAAATCCCTCGCCGTTTTTCCTCTCCTGTAAGCGTTTTTTTCATCATTTTTTGTATTTATTTTCTCCTGAAAGAGCGGATTAATTCCGCTCGACGTGACTGAGGACATATTCACCAGCGTGTTGCGCAGAAAAACAGCGATGTTTATCGCGTACTGAAAGCCGTTCCCCTCGTCCATTTTTTTATTTCATGGTGCTTCGTTTTTTAGCCGAATTATCCCTTTTTGTAATGAAATTTTCGTTAAGTTGGGATTTTTGCACGCATAAAGTGGGCCAGTTTTACACTTCACTGAATGTTTTTACAAATCAATTAATCAATAAAAATAGCTAAAAACTTAATATCGTGCGAAATATCTGAAAGAGAATCCCTTATGGTAAACAAAAACTATCAGTCAGGAAAATTCTCCTTCTTTTTTATTTTAATTAAATGAGAAGTATCTGGATTACGAAAAATAAGGATTGACTATGGGATTTGGAATGGCAAAGGAAAATAAATTTGAAATCGTGGCCATTATTCGTGAAGAACTTCTCAGAAAAACCAAACTGGAGTTGAAATTCAAGGAAAACAGTGTGGTCACACAGCTGGAAAAGGTGGACTTTGATTATTTCGTTATTGTTGAACGCAGCGAGGTTATGCCTTCTTCGATCCAGCATTTCATTCTGCATAGCGAAAGAGGCATTATTAAGTTTAACGCCAGGTTTAGTCCCTCGCTGACGGCTAAAATGAAGGGCGGACTGGCGTATTACATTCCTGACGTCATTTTTTTTGTGCAACGTCGGCAACATCAGCGCTTTTCCTTTCTGAAAGGCCAGCATTTTTATTGTCTGGGTCGTTATAAAAACGGCGAAAATTACAGTCTACAAATCAAAAATATCTCCCGCGGCGGCTGTGCGCTAATGTCACCGAGTGTGAATACGCGATTTCTGTATAAAGACGCGCTAATCAAAGGGGCATTGCTTGAATTTGAACAGTTCGGTTCGCTCCACCTGGATCTCCGAGTGGTCAACGTCGTACCCATACAAGAATTTGACGAAAATAATCAGCTTTATGCCAGTCAACAAATCTCCTGCAAATTTCAATTCAAACATCCTCGTGAGGAGTCCGGGGTCGAAAAAGTCATCATTAATATTTTGTTGAGCAATAAGCTTAAAACTTTATAAAAATTTAAACCAGAAGGGAGGCTCTCATGTTAATGAGTGGATGTGGAGATTTTGTGGGTCAGGGCATCTCTGACTATTTAAAAAGTAAACATGTTGAAGTCACGCCTGTCCCCTGGCGGGTTATGGTCAATAACGCCGCGCGTTATCGCCATCGTACGATGATTTTTAATCTCACCAGCCACAAACACGCCTGTGCGGACTTTGTGAATTATTTAAATAAAAACAGATTTAACGTTCACGACAATACGGTGGTGGTTATCGCTGACAGTCGTCTGGCAAAACTGTGCACCGAGTTATTGTATGTTGAAAAGGCCATCGTATTGACGGATAAATCACCGCTACGGGATTACCGACGACTGGCCACACTGGCGAGCGAGTACTGGAGCCCGCAGTTATTTCGTTCACAAAAAAGACTGACCGACCGCGAGCAGCAGGTTCTCCGTTTACTGGTGGGCGGTTATTCACCGCAGGAGATCTCAAGCCTGGTCAGCCTGAGTTACAAAACCATCCAGACGCATAAGATGAAAATTATTGTGAAGCTGGGTTTGGCAAACTCTGCGGAACTGAATAAATTGATAGTCAGATTCAACCATCGCTTATCCTTCCTGTCGTAAGTTTGCCTGTAATATTTCTGGTTCAGGTACGACTTCGCGAGGGCGATGCGCGCGGCGTGGTACCCAATGGAAGGATAACATCAGGAGGGAAAAGTGGCAGATTCCGGCGCCGTGCTGAAAGCGTTAAAAGGCGCGAAACAGACTCAGCAGCTTTATATGGTATATCAGCCGATCTTTAATTTGCGCACCGGACGCATTTGCGCATTCGAGGCGTTGATGCGCTGGAACAGCCCGGAAATGGGAATGGTGCCGCCGGATATGTTTATTTCACTGTTAGAAAACAGCGGTCAGTTCCTGGCCGTGGAAGAGATGGTGACGAAAACGCCGTGGGAGACGGCGGCAGGCTGGCCTGAATACCTGTCATTGTCGATCAATTTCTCGGCCCTTGAACTATGTGACCCGCAATTACCCGCGCGGGTCCAGCATAATCTTGCGAAATACGGTTTGGACCCGCGGCGCTGTGAAATTGAAGTCACGGAAACACAGCCTCTGTGCGAATGCCAGATCGCGGCGAAAAATATGCGTGAGCTGAAGGCGCTGGGGATCACCTTCGCGCTGGATGACTTTGGCACCGGACACGCCAATCTTGACTATTTGCTGCGCTATCCCTTTGACACCTTAAAGATGGATAAATCGTTTCTTGCGGCGGTGCCGGAAGGGGCGAGAGCGGCGCAATTGGTGGAGGGGATCATTTCTCTGGCGCATAACGTTGGGGTTGAGGCTCTGGCGGAAGGCGTCGAAGAGGAAGTGCAAAACGATTGGCTGATTGGGATGGGCTGCGATAAAGCCCAGGGATTTTATTTTTCACCGCCGATCCCGCCGGAGGCGATCCCGGCCTTATTAAAACGTTATTCATAGTACAGAGTAAATGGCTGTGCGTTCAGATGACTCCACGGAAAAAAATCCCTCTGCATCACTGAGGGATTCTGCGTAGAGTTGCGCTAAGCCGTATGCCGCTTAAAACGTTTTCTTAAAGCCAATTAAGGCGCTTATCGGGGCTTCACCCCAACAGCAGGAATTTTGTAACACACCGACAAAACGTTGCGGTTAACCTGCCAGCAGTTCCTGCTCGACGTGTTTTACCTGCACTTCCAGCGTATCGCGAAGCGCAGCTAATGCGCGCTCCTGCTCAGCGAAATACGCTTCTTTGTCCTGTACCGATGTCGCCAGACGCCAGGCGTTTTCCGCTTCCAGTTCCGCAATCTCTTTCAGTAACGCTTCTATCTGGCTGCGCAACTGGCGAATTTTTTTCTGCAAATGTTCCAGATTATTCAGCCTGTCGCTGGCCATCATCGGCTCCAGACCGCTTTGCAACTGCGAAAGCAGCGAACGAATTGCCGCCAGATCGGCATTCTGCCGCGCGAGGTTAAGCTTCACCATCATCTGATGCGCCTTCTCTTTAAGATCATCGGCGACCACGTCAGGATGACACAGGCGGCTGGCTTGTCGCCACAGGCGCTTAAGCTCATTGCGTTCGTCCGCGGAAAGACGCTGGTCGCGGGCAAAACGGTGCAGGGCGTCCTGTTGCTGTTCCTGGTATTCCTGATATTCATGGGCCGCGTCTTCCTGCGCCTGACGGGCCGCGCCGTCATCATGGTGGGTGGCGTCGCTTTCCAGCTCGCGGATTTCAGCGAGCAGATCGGCAATCAGTTCCGTTTGCTGCTGAATACGCTCTCGCACTGTTACGGCTTCGCGGGAGGTTGAACTTATCGCCATCCATTGCAGTTTGAGCTGCGCTAACCTTTCGATAGCCAGCGAAATATACTGCTGGCAGGCACGATAATCCTTTTCACGCCGTTGACGTTCCACTTCCTGTTTGCGCCGGGCGCTGGCCGCCAGTTGTTGGCGCAACGCCAGAATCCGGCTCATCAAGGGGCCAAGACGCAGGTGATACTGGTCATTAAATTCGTCGAGGATCTGAATGCGGGTATTACGGGTGTCGATCAGCTCGCGCAACTGGGCTTCAAGCGCCTTAAGCTCCAGCTTGCTGGCGGCGATGGCCGGGTCCTGCCAATGGGTGAGGGCACGTTGATTTTGCAGCCAGGCGGCGATGTCGCGCATGGCATCGCTGAATCGACCCGATTCAATGGCGAGGGCAATGGCGTAAAGAGCAGGATCGCCAGCCTCTTGTTTTAAATGCACAAGCTGCTGCTGGATAATCTGCTGATCTTCAAGTTCGATAGCGCTTTTAACGATTTCGAGTCGTTTAATGATCTTATTCATGACACCCGTAGCCTGGCGTAACCATCCCAAGAATGACGCGATTTAGGTTAAGTCATACTTTTGATATTTATGGAAAAAACAGCAATCTGCATTTTGTGGTCTGTCATGCCTTTTCGTCCAGAATAATTCGCAGAAATTCTCGATTCGCCCATTTTTCGGTGGGACTCCTCACATTCCGAACCCCTGTTTCAAAAAGGGTCTTTTTTAAGCGAAATTTGCTTGCGATGAAAAAGAGAATAAGTATAGTTCTCATTCTCTTTATTATTTTAATGCATTGCCTCTTTCGGTAAGGAACCCGGCATGAAAAAGACCACCACCGTCCTCGCGCTGCTGATCGCGGCGGCGTTAACCGGCTGCGCCACGACGCCGTCGGCCACCGCGACCCCGGCAACGACAGAACATGTGGCCGCGTCAGCGGCTGCGACGGATCTTATTAAGCGCGATCTGGCGGATGGCCTGTACGAAATGGCGCTAAACCCGGCAGGCGATGCGCTGTACGTCGCCAGCGCAGAAGGCTTTAAGGACGTGCAGGGCGGCGTGGTCTATAAGCTGGATGCTAACACTCTGCAAACTCTGGGTCGCAGCCATACCGATCTGAAAAACTTCGGTATGGCGATGTCAGCGGAGGGGAAAACGGTTTATGTCACAAATTCGCTGGACGGCGGGCTGAGCGCAATCAATACCGCAGACGGCAAAGTCAAAAACCGGATTCTGTTCCCGGAGCGTAACCCGGAAGGCTTCCCTTACGGCGCCCGTCAGGTGCTTCTGCATAACGGACTGCTGTATGTGGGCGCGGTTGCCGATCCGGCAGTGATTTGGGTGGTGGACGCCGGTACGCTGAAGCTGAAAACCCGCATCAAAAACACCGGTAAATGGATGACCGGACTGCACTACTCAGACACCACGCAGCGTATTTATGCCGCGAACGGCGGCGGCGAGATCCTGGTGATCAACCCACGCAATCAGCGCGTCGAGAAGCGCTGGAAGCCACTGGGCGACAAACCGGCTCTGCTGCTGAATATGGCGGAAGATCCGCAAACCGGTCGTCTGTTCGTTACCGACAACTCGAAAGCCAAAACCACGTTGGTGCTGGATATCCACAGCGGCAAAGTGCTGAAGCAACTGGACGTGGGGGATTCCTTAGCCGTGACGTTCAACCCGAAACGTAACGAGATCTACATTACCCAGCGTGAATCCGGAAAATTGCTTAGCCTCAACGCGACCGATTACCGCCTGAAAAAAAGCTGGGATCTGCCGCCGAATCCCAACAGCCTGCTGCTTTCTGCGGATGGTCAGACCCTCTACGTCACCGTAAAGCAAAAATTCAATAAAGACCATTCCACCGATGCGCCGGACAGCGTGGTGCGCATTGCGCTGAACAAATAATAACAAGGCCGGGCAGGATGCTGTCCGGCACCGTTTTTTCTTATTTCTATGGCATTCACATGAACAACACCAAAACAGCTTTGGCGCTGACGGTCAGCGCGCTCTCAGTCTCCGCATGGGCGGCAGAAAAGGCGGTTAACCCGGAAGACACCATCGTAGTGCAGGCGGCCACGCGCGGCGACTTCGTTCCCGGCGGCGACACGCCGATGCCCGCGTTTCTTGACGGTCAGGTTGCTAACGGCGGCAGGCTGGGGATGCTCGGTCAGCAGAACGCCATGGACGTGCCGTTCAGCATCATCAGCTACACCGCGAAGCTGGTGGAGGATCAGCAGGCAAAAACCATTGCTGACGTGGTGGCTAACGACGCGGGCGTACAGTACGTTCAGGGGTACGGCAACAGCGCCGAAACCTTCCGCATCCGCGGCCTGAAGTTTGACGGCGATGACATGACCTTTGGCGGACTGTCCGGCGTGCTGCCGCGTCAGGTAGTGGATGCCCAGATGGTCGAGCGCATTGAAATTTTCAAAGGGGCAAACGCCCTGATGAACGGCGCGGCAAGCTCCGGCGTGGGCGGGATGATCAACCTTGAGCCAAAGCATGCGGGCGACGCGCCGCAGGCGAAAGTGGGCGTGGACTACACCTCCGATTCACAGATTGGCGCCACGCTCGATGCAGGCCGTCGCTTTGGCGACAACGACCAGTTCGGCGCGCGCGTGAACCTGGTACACCGCGAAGGTGAAACGACCATTACTGATGACCGCCGCCGTACCACGCTGCTCTCCACCGGTCTGGATTACAAAGGCGACCGTTTCCGCACCTCGCTGGATCTGGGCTATCAGAAAAAAACCTTCCACGGCAGCCCGACCAGCGTCAATATCTCCGTGGTCGATTTCATTCCTGCCCCCCCGGACAATAACCGCAATTTCTCGCAGAAGTGGGCCTACAGCGATATCGACAACACGTTCGGGATCTGGCGCAGCGAGTACGACATCACCGACAGCTGGACGGCCTATACCGGTCTCGGCGCGCAGCACGCGCACGAAGAGGGGATTTACAGCGCGCCGAAGCTGATGGATAAAAGCGGCAGGGCCATGGTCAGCCGACTCGACACCAATCGCATTAGCGACACAGTGAGTGGAATGGCTGGCCTTCGCGGGCAGTTCGACACTGGCTTTGTTTCGCACAAGGTGAACGTCGGTTATTCGGCGCAAAGCAAAAACGAAAAGATCGCGTGGAAAATGTCGAAAACGGCGGAAAATCCGTACACCAATATTTATCACAACGGCGGGGTGGCCGCTCCGGACAGCACAAACTCGAACGGGAAGGGGGGAGATTATAGCGACCCCCGAACCAGCGGGCGTACCCGCACACAAGGCTGGTTGCTGAGCGATACGCTGGGCGTATTCGACGACAAACTGTTGTTCACCGTCGGTGCCCGCCATCAGAAGGTGGTGATTCGCGGCTATGACAAAATGACAGGGGCGGAAAACCCCGCTGACGGTTTTGACGGCAGCCGCTGGATGCCAACCTATGGCGTGGTTTATAAACCGTGGGAGGAAATCTCGCTCTACGCCAACCATACCGAAGCGCTACAGCCGGGAAAAACTGCGCCCAACACCGCCGTTAACTACGGTCAGAGCACCGGCATCGTTCATTCTAAGCAAAATGAGGTCGGCGTGAAGGCGGACTTTGGCCGCGTGGGCGGCTCGCTGGCGCTGTTTGAGATAAAAATGCCGACGGCCATCCTCGACAGTGAAACCAAACATTACGGGCTGGATGCAGAACAGCGTAACCGCGGCGTGGAGCTGAACGTATTCGGCGAACCGACGCTGGGGCTGCGTCTGAACGCCAGCGCCACCTGGCTGCAGGCAACGCTGACCAAAACCAACAACGGGGTGAATCAGGGGAATGCGGCGATTGGCGTACCGAACTTCTATGCGGTACTCGGCGCGGAGTATGACATTAAACCGGTTGAAGGGCTTACCGCCACCGCACGGGTGAATCACTCCGGTTCGCAGTATGCCGATCTGGCCAACAGCAAAAAGCTTAATGACTACACCACGCTGGATCTCGGCGTGCGCTATCGTTTTGCTGTCAACCAGAGTCAGAATCAAATGGTGGTTCGTGCCGGTATTGATAACGTCACCAACGAGAACTACTGGGCCAGCGTGGACGATTCCGGCACCTATATCACGCAGGGCGAACCGCGAACCTTTAAGGTTTCGGTGGGCTACGAGTTCTGAGGTTCCACCTCGTTATCCGGGGCAGGGATGCCCCAATTCCTCTCATTGTTATAAAAATGTAACAAAAGCTTCTTACACTGTTCGCCAACTCCTTACCTCTTGGCCAATGACAGGAAGCCGCTATGGGCAGACCCCTCAAATCCGTTTTTAAAAAAGAACATCGTGACGATATCAACAACCGCAGCGCTAACCCGGTATTCTCTGAGGTGGCGGAGGTATTTCTCTCCCGTCGCCGTTTTTTACAGGCGGGCGCCGTTGCGGGGGCTGCCGTTTCATTCCCCTTACTGATCAAACCCGAAAATGCCGTTGCCGCGTTATCGAAACCTTCCGCGCTGGCCAAAGCCGTGTCGCTTGGGTTTAACAGTATCGCTATTTCAACGGAAGACACGGTAAGGGTACCGGAAGGCTATATTGCCCGCCCGTTCTATCGTTGGGGTGACCCGACGGGGATCAAAAACAGTATGCCGGCATTTAAGCCGGATGCCAGCAACACCACGGACGAACAGGCCGTGCAGGCGGGCATGCACCACGACGGCATGGCGTGGTTCAGCCTGCCGCAGGGGGAGCAAAATCCGGAGCATGGCCTGCTGGCGATGAACCATGAATACATCGACAACGGAATGCTGTTTACCGACGGTACGGCGAACTGGAGTCTCGACAAAGCCCGCAAAGGGCAGAACGCGATGGGCGTGTCGGTGGTGGAAGTGAAAAAAACGGGCGGCGAATGGCAGGTGGTTCGTCCGTCTTCGTTCGCGCGCCGTATTACCGTCAATACGCCAATGCAGCTTACCGGCCCGGCGCGGCATCAGGACTTAATGAAAACCGCCGCCGACCCGCAGGGGGAACGCGTGCTGGGCACGATGCAAAACTGCGCCAACGGCCATACGCCGTGGGGCACCTATCTCACCTGCGAGGAGAACTGGTCGGATATTTTTGTCAAAAAAGCCGACCTCAACCCGCTGGAAAAACGCTACGGCATCAGCGACAGCGATGAATCCTACCGCTGGAACGAGGTGGATGACCGCTTCAGCGTCGATAAAACCCCTAACGAGCCCAACCGTTTCGGCTGGGTGGTAGAAATTGATCCCTACGATCCCACCTCCACGCCGCGCAAGCATACCGCGCTCGGTCGCTTCAAGCATGAGGGCGCTGCCGTCACGCTCGCCGCCGATAACCGCGTGGTGGTCTACATGGGGGACGATCAGAAGTTTGAGTACATCTATAAATTCGTCTCGGACAAAAAATACGATCCCGCGAACCGTGAAGCCAATATGAACCTGCTGACGTCCGGCACGCTGTACGTTGCCCGGTTCAACGAGGAGGGGAGCGGCGACTGGCTGCCGCTGATCTTCGGGCAAAATGGGCTGGATAAAAGCAACGGTTTCGAAAGCCAGGGCGATCTGCTGATTAAAACCCGCCTCGCGGCCGACGTGGTGGGGGCGACGAAAATGGATCGCCCCGAGTGGATAGCGGTCGATCCGCACGCCAGCGGCAGCGTCTACTGTACGCTCACCAACAACAGCGATCGCGGTAAAGAGGGCAAGGCGCCGGTCGATGCCGCCAACCCGCGCGCCAACAACGTGTTTGGTCATATTATGCACTGGCACGAAGAGGGAGCCGATCCGGCCGCTGCCCGCTTCAAGTGGGATATCCTGGTCATGGCAGGACGCACCGACGGCGACGATCCTAAGTCTAAAGGCTCCATGCAGGGCGCGGCGTTCGGCAGCCCGGATGGGCTGTCGTTCGATCACCAGGGCGTCCTGTGGATCCAGACCGACGTCTCCTCCAGCACCATCAATAAGAAAGCGTACGAGGGGATGGGCAATAACCAGATGGTGGCAACCATTCCGGGCACCAATGAGTATCGCCGCTTCCTGACCGGCCCGCGCGGGTGCGAAATCACCGGCATTGCGTTTACGCCGGACAACCGCACGCTGTTTATTAACATTCAGCATCCGGGAGAGGGCGGGGATGATATTACCGATCCGGCCAATCCGCGCGCCGTTTCTAACTGGCCTGACGCCAGCCCGAACGGCCGCCCACGATCGTCAACGGTGGTGATTACCAAAGCGGACGGTGGGATCATCGGGTCGTAACGTTTATCCGCCGGGCGCATGCGGTAGCCCGGCGTTAAACTTGCTACCTCCAGCATGAAGTGTTAAAACGTGCCCCTTCTAAAAAAGAGACAGGGGTAGGGCGTGAAAGACGCGTCATCCGCTTCAGGCCGTGGTTGCGCTGAAGCCGCGTCGGATCAGAATCCGACGCTGCAACGTGGTTTGCAAAATCGACATATTCAGTTAATTGCCCTTGGCGGCGCGATCGGTACCGGGCTGTTTCTCGGTATCGGCCCCGCCATTCAGATGGCCGGCCCGGCGGTTCTGCTGGGTTACGGTATCGCCGGGATCATCGCCTTCCTGATCATGCGCCAGCTCGGCGAGATGGTTGTCGAAGAGCCGGTGTCAGGCTCGTTCGCTCACTTTGCGTATAAATACTGGGGCCCGTTCGCAGGCTTCCTTTCCGGCTGGAACTACTGGGTAATGTTTGTGCTGGTGGGCATGGCCGAGCTGACCGCCGCAGGCATCTATATGCAGTACTGGCTGCCGGACGTGCCGACATGGATTTGGGCCGCGGCCTTCTTCATCATTATTAACGCCGTTAATCTCGTGAACGTGCGCCTGTATGGCGAAACCGAGTTCTGGTTCGCGCTGATCAAGGTGCTGGCGATTATCGGCATGATCGGCTTTGGCCTGTGGCTGCTGTTCTCCGGCCACGGCGGCGAGCGGGCGACCCTCGACAATCTGTGGCAGCATGGCGGCTTCCTGGCGACCGGCTGGAAAGGGCTGATCCTCTCGCTGGCGGTGATCATGTTCTCCTTCGGCGGGCTGGAGCTGATTGGCATCACCGCGGCGGAAGCGCGCGACCCGCACAAAAGCATACCGAAAGCGGTCAACCAGGTGGTGTACCGTATTCTGCTGTTCTACATCGGCTCGCTGGTGGTGCTGCTGGCGCTCTACCCGTGGGTGGAAGTGAAATCCGACAGCAGCCCGTTCGTGATGATTTTCCACGATCTGAACAGCAACATGGTGGCGTCGGCGCTGAACTTCGTTATCCTGGTGGCATCGCTGTCGGTGTATAACAGCGGGGTGTACTCCAACAGCCGCATGCTGTTTGGTCTTTCGGTGCAGGGTAACGCGCCGAAATTCCTCACCCGCGTCAGCCGTCGCGGCGTGCCGGTCAATTCGCTGTTCCTTTCCGGCGCGATTACCTCGCTGGTGGTGTTGATCAACTACCTGCTGCCGAAAGAGGCCTTTGGTCTGCTGATGGCGCTGGTTGTCGCCACGCTGCTGCTGAACTGGATCATGATCTGCCTGGCGCACCTGCGCTTTCGCGCCGCCATGCGCCGCAAGGGACGCGAGACGCAGTTTAAAGCGCTGCTCTATCCGGCGGGGAACTATATCTGTATTGCGTTCCTGGCGCTGATCCTGGTGCTGATGTGCACCATGGATGAGATGCGTCTGTCAGCGATGCTGCTGCCGGTGTGGGTGGTGTTCCTGTTTGTGGCGTTTAAATTATCCCGAAAAAAGTGATCTGCTTTTCTCCCTCTCCCTCAGGGAGAGGGCCGGGGTGAGGACACCCAGCCGCACCCGTTTTAAGCCTGGCGGTACTGCGCCTGCCGGGCCCTTAATGTACCGCTCCACCTTTATCGTGACCCCTCTCCCAATTCTGTTTCGATCCGCAGGATCTTTAATTTGTAATCGATTACTTTTTATTTGTTGCATTTTGTAATCGATTACTTTTAAGGGTGAGGCTTATCATGGTGTCAACTGAAAGTAGTGAAAAGGCGATAACACAGCACCGGCTGCTGGTGCCGCGTCTGTCGCTAATGATGTTTCTGCAGTTTTTCATCTGGGGTAGCTGGTCGGTCACGCTCGGCCTGGTGATGACCCGGCACAATATGTCTTTGCTGATCGGCGATGCCTTCTCCGCCGGGCCAATCGCCTCCATTCTTTCGCCGTTCGTGCTCGGGATGCTGGTGGACCGCTTCTTCGCCTCGCAGAAGGTCATGGCGGTGATGCACCTGGCGGGCGCGGCAATCCTGTGGTTCGTGCCGGGCGCGCTGATTGCCGAGAACGGCGCGCTGCTGATCGGCCTGCTGTTTGGCTACACGCTCTGCTACATGCCGACGCTGGCGCTGACCAACAATATCGCCTTTCACAGCCTGGCGAACGTGGATAAAACTTTCCCGGTGGTGCGCGTGTTTGGCACCATCGGCTGGATCGTGGCGGGCATTTTTATCGGCGTCACCGGCGTGGCGTCCAGCGTCACCATCTTCCAGGTGGCGGCGGCAAGCTCCGTGCTGCTGGCGATCTATAGCCTGACGCTGCCGCACACGCCAGCCCCGGCGAAAGGCCTGCCGGTCAGGGTGCGCGATCTCTTCTGCGCGGATGCCTTCGCGCTGCTTAAAACCCGCCACTTTTTCGTCTTCTCCGTTTGCGCGATGCTGATCTCCGTCCCGCTGGGAACCTACTACGCCTACACCGCCTCGTATCTGGCGGATGCCGGCATTGCCGACGTCAGCACCGCCATGTCCTTCGGGCAGATGTCCGAAATCTTCTTTATGCTGGTCATCCCGCTGCTGTTCCGCCGCCTGGGCGTGAAGGTGATGCTGCTGATCGGCATGCTGGCGTGGTTCGTGCGTTATGCCATGTTCGCGCTGGGCGTCAGCGAGGAGGGGCGCATCCTGCTCTATCTCGGCATTCTGCTGCACGGCGTCTGCTACGATTTCTTCTTTGTCGTCGGCTTTATCTATACCGACCGGGTCGCCGGTGAAAAGGTCAAAGGTCAGGCCCAGAGCATGATCGTAATGTTTACCTACGGCATCGGCATGTTGCTCGGCTCGCAGATTTCCGGCGCGCTCTATAACCGCCTGGTGGCCGGGCAGACCGTGCCGCAGGCATGGGTGACATTCTGGTGGATCCCGGCGGTGGCTGCCGCGGCGATCGCGCTGATTTTCCTTCTCACGTTTAGGTATGACGATGACAAGGCGTAATGTTCAGGAGGGGGTATGAAAACGATTAAGGGACCGGGTATTTTTCTGTCGCAGTTTATTGGTGAGAACGCGCCGTTCAACACGCTTAACGGGCTGGCAGGTTGGGCAGCGGCGAAGGGTTACAAAGCGGTGCAGATCCCCTGTAACCATCCGCACATTTTTGATGTCGAGAAAGCCGCAGAGAGCCAGGCCTACTGCGATGACATTACCAGTAAGCTTGCCGCGCATGGGCTGGTCATCAGCGAACTGTCGACCCATCTGGAAGGGCAGCTTGTGGCGGTAAACACGGTTTACAGCGACGCGTTTGACCACTTCGCGCCCGCGTCCGTGCGCGGTGACGATGCGGCGCGCCGGGCGTGGGCAACGGAAAAGCTGAAGCAGGCGGCGGTGGCGTCCGCCCGGTTAGGCCTGAAGGCCCATGCCACCTTCTCCGGCTCGCTGGCGTGGCCGTTTTTCTACCCCTGGCCGCCGCATAACGAGCAGCGTTTTCAGGAAGCGTTTCAGGAACTGGCAAACCGCTGGCGGCCAATTCTGGACGCCTTCGACGAGCAGGGCGTTGACGTCTGCTTTGAGCTGCATCCGGGGGAAGATCTGCATGACGGCGTGACCTTCGAGCGTTTTCTGGCGCTGGTGGATAACCATCCGCGCTGCAACATACTCTACGACCCAAGCCATATGCTGTTGCAGCAGATGGATTATCTGACTTTTATCGACATCTACCATACGCGTATAAAAGCGTTTCACGTTAAGGACGCCGAGTTCCGCCCCAGCGGGCGCAGCGGCGTGTACGGCGGCTATCAGCCGTGGATCAACCGCGCTGGCCGCTTCCGGTCGCTCGGCGACGGGCAGATCGACTTCCGGGGCATCTTCAGCAAGCTGACCCAGTACGACTACGACGGCTGGGCGGTGCTGGAGTGGGAGTGCTGCCTGAAGGAGGGCGATACCGGCGCCAGGGAGGGCAGCGCGTTTATCCGCCGCCACATTATTCCCGTTTCCGGACGCGCGTTTGATGATTTCGCCGCAGGGGGCAACGATGATTAACGTTGGCATTATCGGCAGCGGGTTTATCGGCCCGGCGCATATCGAGGCGCTCAGGCGCCTCGGGTTTGTGCAGGTGGTGGCGCTCTGCGACGGTGTGTTTGCCGGGGCGCAGGAGAAAGCGCGCCAGCTTAACGTGCCGCACGCCTGCGCCAGCGTGGAAGAACTGCTCGCGCACCCTGATTTGCACGTGGTGCACAACTGCACGCCGAACCATCTGCACGCGGAGATCAACCGCAAGATCCTGCGTGCGGGTAAGCACGTATTTTCCGAAAAACCGCTGTGCATGACCCCGGACGAGGCGCGCGAGCTGGTGGCGCTGGCGGAGCAGGCGGGCGTGGTGCACGGCGTGAGCTTCGTCTATCGCCAGTTTGCGATGGTGCGCCAGGCGGCGAGTATGATGCGCGCGGGCAGCATCGGGCGGCTGTTTGCCTCGCACGGCAGCTATTTGCAGGACTGGATGCTGCTGGAAACCGACGACAACTGGCGGGTGGATGCGGCGCTGGGCGGCGCATCGCGGGCGGTGGCGGATATCGGCTCCCACTGGTGCGACACGGTGCAGTTTGTCACCGGCAGGCGCATTACGGAGGTGATGGCCGACTTATCCATCGTCTGGCCGACGCGTAAGGCCAGCGTGGGGGGAAACCAGACCTTTTCCCACGATGAAAACGCGCAGTACGAAGACAAGCGGGTCACCACCGAAGATTTTGGTTCGGTGCTGTTCCGCTTTGACGACGGCAGCAAAGGCAGCTTTAGCGTCTCGCAGGTGAGCGCCGGGCGCAAAAACCGCCTGGCGTTTGAGGTAAATGGCAGCGAGCGGTCAGTGGCGTGGGATCAGGAAATCCCGCAGCAGCTATGGATCGGCCATCGCGCGCAGGCCAATCAGACGCTGAGCGACGATCCAGGGCTGATGAACCCTGACGTGGCCGACAGCGCCCACTTTCCCGGTGGACACATTGAAGGCTGGCCGGATGCCTTCAAAAATATGCTGGCGCAGTTCTACCGGGCAGTGCAGACGGGAGCGATGCCGGAGGCGCCGCAGTTCGCAACCTTCCATGACGGCGCTAACGTGATGTATATCATTGACGCCATTGTGAAAAGCCATCAGCAGCAGCGCTGGGTGTGCGTTGAACAATGACACGTCGCCCGGTTCGCCGGGCAACAAATTTATGATAGCCTGCACAAAACGCTAACCGCAGGATGTGTCGTCGTTATGTCTATTCAGAAAATCGCCAGGCTGGCTGGCGTGTCGGTGGCTACGGTGTCGCGCGTGCTCAATAACAGCGATACGGTGAAGGCGAAAAACCGCGAGCGGGTGCTGCAGGCGATCAAAGAGAGTAACTATCAGCCAAACCTGCTGGCGCGGCAGTTACGCACCGCACGAAGCTATATGATTCTGGTGATGGTCTCTAATATCGCGAATCCGTTTTGCGCTGAAGTGGTCAAAGGCATTGAAGAAGAGGCGGAGAAAAATGGCTATCGGATTCTGTTGTGCAATTCCGGTTCCGATATCGAACGTTCCCGTTCGGGCCTGAGCCTGCTGTCCGGCAAAATCGTCGACGGCATTATCACCATGGATGCCTTCTCGAAACTGCCGGAACTCGCGGAACTGATTGGCAACGCGCCGTGGGTACAGTGTGCGGAATACGCCGATGCGGGCGCGGTTTCCTGCGTGGGAATTAACGACGTCGATGCCTCGCAGCATGTGGTCAGTCAGCTTGCCGACAGCGGACGGCAGCGTATTGCGCTTATCAACCATGACCTGAGCTATAAATACGCCCGCCTGCGTGAGCGTGGCTATAAGAGCGTCATTCACCTTCGCGATCTCGATTACCAGGCGGTGGAATACGCCAGCGATCTCAGTTCCGGCGCGGGCAGGAAGGCGATGCAAGCGTTACTCCAGAATACCCCGCCGGATGCGGTATTTGCTGTTTCCGACACGCTGGCGGCAGGGGCGCTACGCGCCATTGAACAGGCCGGGCTGCGGGTGCCGGAAGATATCGCCGTGGTAGGGTTTGACGGCACGGAAGTGGCGGAAATGGTTTCACTGACCACCATCGAACAACCGTCGCGGGATATTGGGCGCAAGGCGGTCGAGCTGCTTTTAAATAAGATCGATAATCCGGATGCGCCGACGGAAAGGGTGATGATGAACTGGCGCTATGTTTCGCGCGCCAGTACCTGAGTTATTTCGGCAATGCGCTGGCCAGCGAGCGAATATCGTTGCCGGTCGGCGACTGATGAATGCGTAAACCAAACTCTTCCACCACCGAAAAAATGTGGTCGAAAATATCGGCCTGAATACTTTCATATTCCAGCCAGACCACGGTATTGGTGAAAGCATAAATTTCCATCGGCAGTCCGTGATCGTCCGGGGCGAGCTGGCGCACCATTAACGTCATATCCTGGCGAATGCGCGGATGGTTACGTAAATACTCGTTCAGATAGGCGCGGAAGGTGCCGATATTGGTCATCCGGCGATGGTTTAATACGGATTCCGGCGCATTGCGCTGCTGGTTCCAGGCGTCAATTTCCTGATGACGGGTATCTAAATAGGGTTTCAGCAGTTGCGCTTTATACAGGCGCGCTTTTTCATCTTCATCAAGAAAATGAATGCTGGTGGCGTCAATGTTGATGCTGCGCTTAATACGCCGACCACCGGAAGCCGACATGCCGCTCCAGTTTTTGAATGAGTCAGAGACCAGCGACCAGGTCGGAATGGTGGTGATGGTGTTATCCCAGTTACGCACTTTTACGGTCGTCAGTCCGATGTCGATCACCGCGCCGTCCGCGCCGTATTTCGGCATCTCCAGCCAGTCGCCCAGCTTAAGCATGTCGTTGGCGGACAGTTGGATCCCGGCGACCAGCCCCAGGATTGGATCTTTAAACACCAGCATTAACACCGCCGCCATCGCGCCCAGGCCGCTTATTAAAATCGCTGGCGACTGGCCTATTAACAGCGAAATCATCAGAATGCCAACGATAATCGCGCTAATCAGTTTGATTCCCTGAAAGATGCCTTTGAGCGGAAGCTGAGATGCCGCCGGTAATTTCTGCGACAAATTAAAAATCACGTCCAGCAGGGAGAACAGCGACAGCAGGGCATACATCATGATCCACAGCTGCGCGCAGGTGGTTAACATTTCTGCCGCCTCGCTGCCTTTTTGCAGCCACAGCGCCGCCTGGATATTGACGATGATCCCCTGAAGGGTAAACGCCAGGCGGTGGAATAATTTATTTTGCGTAATAATTTGCAGCCACAGGCGCGAACTGGCGGTGGCGCGTTTTTCGAATGTGCGTAGAACCACCCAGTGCAAAATGATATGCACAATCACGGCGGTGAGGAAAATAATGCCAAAAATCATCACCAGCGACGTGGTGTGATTTATCTCTATACCCGCTAAATCTTCGACCTGGGTAATTAAATCCTGCATAACGTCTCCTTTATAAAACAGCGGCCTATGATGACCGCTGTACGGAGTTTATGCAAATTTTGCCAGCTTCAGGCTCCCGCGACTGGAAGGATGGAACCCTGTTACGACCTGAATCTTTTGTCCCACGGCATCAGACGCTGCGCATATTCTTTTAACGTTTGCGCTTCCTGGTCGCGGCGCAGAAACGCTAAAATAGCAATCTGATCGTTATAGGCGTCTTCTTCCATATGCAGTGTTATCCATTGCGCATTTTCTCCGGCATACCGCTTGAGTTCCGCAAGATCCCCTGATTGATTGTAATGCAGCAGATGTAACTGCGAGAGGGCGCGTTGCCAGCGCAGCTGCATCAGCCACGGGACATCCAACTGTGCGATACTGTCCGGCGCTTCCAGTCTGCCGGTTTCAAAATTACCCAGCGTTATGCTGGTACGAAAGAGCTGTAGTGAGAGCACGATGCCATACACCGAGAGGGCGGCGAGAACGGGGCGCAGGGGACGAAGAGGTACCTGACAGCGTGAATGACGTCCGTCCGCTGCGGACATAAGCAGTAAAATGGCAAAAAAATGCGCTACTGAATAATAAAGCGGGAATTCGACCTGCGTATGCAGCAAAATTGGCAATGTCGTCAGCAACGCTGCCCACTGCCATACGTTTTTGCGTCGACGAAATAAACTGATCCATCCCATAAAAACAGATAGCCCGCCCATCAGCGCTACCGCGCCACCTTCCCACCAAATAAATAGCGTTTCGTTATGGGGATGCTGCATCATTTCCCTGTTGGGGTTAGCGAAAGGTAGCGTGGCCATAAAATGCTGGTACGTAGATTCAAACATTCCCATTCCCCAGCCTTGCCAGGGATGTATCAGTATCATTCGCAGTGTATATTCCAGCGTTAAGTATCGCTGATGGGTTGAGCTTTCGTGGATTAACGAATCCGATACGGACTGATTAAGCAACTGGCTACCCATAATACAGCCAGCAATGGGCAAAATTACGATCAGAAAACGGCGATATAACGTCGTGCGGTCGCGGAAGGAGTGATGACCGAACAGGAGCGAGGCGCAAATCATTCCGCATACACCGCCAAGCCAGCCGATCCGGGAATGAAACAGCACCAGCGTAGCCGATATTACGAGCAACGATGTACTGAGCACGGCTAAACGTACGAGTTCAGTACGCGGATTAAGCAACGTGCGGCGCTTATCGGCCAGCAAAAAAAGAAGCGCCAGTAATCCCGTTGCCAGAAATGAGGCGGTAACGTTCAGCTGCTGGAAAATGCCGGGGGCATAGCCTTTATAATTAACTGCCAGGTCTTTAAGCGGGAAAGGTAATATTTCCGGACAGTAAAACCCGGCCAGTGAAATAGCGGTCTCAATAATTGCCGCGGACGCTAACAGATAAAAAAGCGCGACGATATCTTTTTCGCGTACAGGCTGTTGCACCAGGGCGAGATAAATCAGTACGCCGCCCCATATGCCGACGATGCGGGGGAGGGCAATGGATAATCCGGCATGGGGTGACCAAAGCAGAGGGAGGGTGAACAGGATCGCGCCAGCCAGTAACAGCAGAAATGTTGGAGTAAGCCGCAGTTTATCCGCTTTCAGTAGCAACCAGATGATGAGCGCCTGAAGGCAAATTGCCGACCAGCTCAGCAGATTCATCGGCAGGTTCATGCCGTAATCACCCCTGTTTGGCCAGGGGATGTGAACGATCAAAAGCCAGTACAGGCAGCCCAACCCCAGTGTTACCAGTCTGAGTGAGGGCGGCGCACTCAGGCGAAAAAGAGAGTGAGTGGGGAACATGATAAAACCCGGGAATAAATCATAAGTGTATTTATTCGCCATTGCGGGTGCGAGAAAACTCTGATCCAGTTCAGGACTTATGGCGCGGGGAAGTAATGAGGAATGTCCTGATAATTTGCCAGCCAGCAACGGACTGCTGCCTGGCATTCTTATCTGAACAGTTACACTTCCGTCAGGGTGGTGGATAACGGCAGGCGGGATTTCGGCAGTGAAGCATTGAAATCTTCGACGCTGTGATGACCGACAGGGACCACGACCACGCTGGTGAACCCTTTATCTTTCAGGCCAAATTCGGCGTCAAGGATCTCAGCGTCAAAGCCTTCGATAGGTACGGCGTCCAGCCCCAGCGCGGCGACGCCGAGCAGGAAGTTCCCCACGTTCAGGTAAACCTGTTTTGCCATCCAGTGCGCATCATCGTGAAGGGTTTTACGGTGCATATCGGCGAAGAAGGTGCGGCCTTTGTGGTTAGCCGCTTTTGCTTCGGCGTTCGGGAAGCGACCATCCGCCTCCTCCTGATCGACCACGCGCTCCAGCCAGGCGTCGTCCATCGCCGTTTTGGCGCAGAACACCACCACGTGTGAAGCGTCGAGCATTTTGCGTTCATTAAACACATAGTTTCCGGCGGCAGACTTCGCGACGCGCGCCTTGCCTTCGTCGGTGCTGGCGATAATAAAGTGCCACGGCTGAGAGTTGGTGCTGGACGGGCTGTATTGCAGCAGCGTTTTTATCTTTTCTGCCTGTTCAGCGGTCAGTTTTTTGCTGGGGTCGAAGGCCTTGGTGGAATGACGTTTTAAGGCAACTGATACGATATCCATAACTACTCCCGGTTTGTTTTATTACCCCGCAGGGTACAAGGTTCTCCGGCAGATGATAAGTGAGAAATTGCGAAAACAGTTATCGTCTGTCACGACCAATCAGCGCGGGCGGATCCGTTTTTGGTCGCGCTTCGTCAGACCGTCAACTACCAGATTCCACGAATCGTTGACCAGTTCTTCCAGCAGCGACTCGCTGATATCGTCGCCGGGCGTGACGGAAATCCAGTGCTTTTTGTTCATGTGGTAACCAGGCGTGATGCTCGGGTATATCTGCTGATTTAACAGCGATTTTTGCGGATCGGACTTCAGATTAATCACTCTGCGATTGTTTACGTCGGTGGCAATCATGAAGATCTTACCGCCCACTTTAAAGACGTCATATTCCGGGCCAAACGGCCAGCAATGTTCGGTAAACGGAAAAGCCAGCGCCAGACGGCGCGCGCAATCATACAGCGTTTTATCATTCATCAGAATTCCTCGCGGGTGAGGGCGCGCCACATCGCTTCAAAACCGAGAGAGATAAACTCACTGGCGCGAGCCGGTTCGCGAGTGGCAAACTCCATGGTGGTTTCGGCCAGAGTTAAAAACAGCGCGTCGCCGAAGGCGCGATATTCGTCTGACATAAAGACCGGCAGGACCGCACGGTGGCAAAGATCGTGCAGCTCAGGAAACATGGCGTCGGCCTTTTGTTCTGTCTCTTTGGTAATTTTCTCGCTGACCGCCAGTTGGCGTATCGCGCGGTGCCCGTGCGTCTGTTCCAGCCCCCAGCGGATATAGCTGCTCCAGATATAAAAGGTCATCGCTTTGGCATCGGTTAGCGAGCGATCCAGCCTGGCGATCATTGACTGACACAGGCTGTGCTTAAGATGGAGGTAAAGTTCGTTAATTAACTCGTCTTTGGTCGCGAAATAGCGAAACAATGTTCCTTCCGCCACGCCTGCATTACGGGCAATCACGGCGGTAGAAGCCGCGATCCCGGACTGCGCGATTGCCGTGGTTGCTGCCTCCAGTAATGCCAGTTTTTTGTCTTCACTCTTCGGACGAGCCACTACATTTTACCCTTATCAGTCTAAAACCCGAATTGAAACACGGCCTTTGCAGCGCCGCAACGTGGAATGTCAAAGATTGAAAAACGTCTTGACGCGAAATTTCCGATTTCTATAATGAGTGCTTACTCACTCATAATCAAGAGTCAGCCGCGCAGACTACCGGACGGGAGCGCGTTTTCAGGTCAGGATATGAAGCGTCTCACAGTTTGTGTGGTTATTATGATGATCATTGCCAGTGCCGCAACGTTACCGTTTGTCCTCAATGCTGGCTTCGGTCAGGCGCCGCAAGGGGCTCAGCTCAGCCAGTTTGAACAGTCCGTCAATTATCGTGATGGGCAATTCCATAATCAGGTGCCAGGGCCGGGCTATACCGGAAATAAAAGTCTGCTGGCGGCCTGGTGGGCATTCCTGGTCGCAAAGCGAGAGAACGCGCGTCCGGCGCAGCCGTTACCGCTGGTAGCGACCGATATTGCAGCTCTGCCCGCGGACAGGGACACGCTGATCTGGCTCGGCCACTCGTCGTGGTATTTGCAGCTCGGCGGAAAACGCATTCTGATCGACCCGGTCTTCAGCCGTTATGCGGCGCCGTTTTCTTTTCTCAACAAAGCGTTTGTCGGCGATTACCCCTGGACCGCCCAGGCAATGCCGGCGATCGATCTGCTGATCATTTCTCACGATCATTATGACCATCTGGATTACGCCACCATCAAGGCGTTGATGCCAAAAGTGAAGCGAGTGATTACGCCGCTCGGCGTCGGTTCGCATTTGCGGTACTGGGGTATGAACGGCGACATCATTGAGGAGCGTGACTGGCACCAGTCTGTGCGGGTGGATGACGGGCTCTATATTCACGTACTGCCCGCCCGCCATTTTTCCGGACGCGGCATCAAGCGTAACCAGACGCTGTGGGCCAGTTTTCTGTTTGAAACGCCGGAACAGAAAATTTACTACAGCGGCGACTCTGGCTACGGCCCGCACTTTCGGGCGATTGGCGAACAGTTTGGCGCGATCGACCTGGCGATCATGGAAAACGGTCAGTACGACCCGGACTGGAAATACATCCACATGATGCCGGAGGAAACCGCTCAGGCGGCACAGGATCTGCGCGCCAGAGCCATCTTACCGGGGCATGCCGGACGTTTTGTGCTGGCGAAACACACCTGGGATGATCCTTATAAGCGGCTGGCGCTGGCCAGCCGTCATAAACCCTACCGCCTGCTCACTCCGACGCTGGGCGAACCGGTGAAGCTCGACGATCCGGCGCAACAGTTCACGGCATGGTGGGAGAACACGAGCAATTTGCAGGAGAGGAGTGCTGAATGACCATTTCTGCTCAGGTAATCGACACCATTGTCGAATGGATTGATGAAAATTTGAATCAACCGTTGCGTATTGACGATATCGCCCGCCACGCGGGGTATTCCAAGTGGCATTTGCAGCGTCTTTTTATGCAGTACAAAGGGGAGAGTCTCGGACGCTACATCCGCGAGCGTAAGCTGCTGCTGGCGGCGCGGGATTTGCGCGAATCCGACGAAAAAGTATACGATATCTGTTTGCGCTACGGTTTTGATTCGCAGCAGACGTTTACCCGCATCTTTACCCGCACGTTTAATCAGCCGCCGGGCGCCTACCGCAAAGAGAACCACAGCCGGACACACCCGGCATAGTGTTATCAGGCCGCGACAGGCAGAGTAACATTCCGCTTACAAATCTTATTGCAAATCATTCCCATTTACATTAGCGTGGCTAACACATTTCTTCAGGAACGGTTAGCCAATGAAAATGGCGTGGAGTGGTTTGCTCCTGGGGCTGGGAACCCTGTCGGCTCAGGCGATGCCCTGTTCGACTCCCTCGCTCTACGGCGAGCAGCAGGGAAAATTTGATGCCAGCGGCGAAGTCTGTTTTGTCCTTCATCCGCTAAACGAAAACTATGTTTCCGCAACGCTGTCCGGCGTCACCGATGCCCGTCTGCTCGACGGTCAAAACCGGCGTATCCGCACGTTACTGGAAGACGGCCCCGACGATGGCGAGCATCATTTGCTGTTTTCGTTACCCGTACAGCAGACTACCTCGCTGGTGCTGCATGGTAACGAAGGCGCGCGCTGGCAGTTTAGCTGGCAGATGAAAGAGACGACGCCGCTGCCGCGCACGCAGCGAATTTCCCCTGTCAGCCCGACGCTACAGCGGCTGGAAAAAGCGATTGCCGCCGGGGCGGGAACCGCGGATTTCTGGCAGGATCGGCAGCGTTACGGTACGCCGCTGGTCGAACCTGTCGACGCTAACCATAAACGGATCACCTTTCTCTGGCGCGGCGCGAAGCAAAACGTTTTTCTGTTTGGCTCGCCGGCAGGCGAGCACGATCCGCTGTTTCGACTCGGCCATTCCGACGTCTGGTTTCGCAGCTATGTTGTGCCTGCGGATACGGTTATGCAGTACAAACTGGCGCCGGATGTGCCAAAAGTCAGCGGTTCGCCCCGCGATCAGCGACGCGCGATCCTGGTCAGCGCGCAGGCCGATCCTTATAACCCGTTGCGGATCGGCGATAAGCATGCCGATCGCTGGAACCAGTCGTCGTTAATCGATCTTGGCCCGCCGCGTTTTTGTTCGGCGCAGGCCGCTGCACAGCCGTTGACGCACGGCGCACTAACCCGTCAGATGCTGAAAAGCGAACGGTTAGGCAATCGCCGGGAAATCGCTCTCTACCGTCCGCGAGTGGCGCAGCCGGCGCGTTGGACGTTGATCCTGTTTGACGGTAAAACCTACCTTGATGACTACCATATCGACCGGATAGTTGACGGTCTGATTGCCCGCCATCAGCTTCCGCCGATCAATGTGGTATTTGTGGACTCGCTCGATCATCCGCGTCGTGGAAAAGAGCTGCCGCCAAACCCGGACTTTGCCGATTTCATGGCGCACGAGCTGACGCCCTGGCTGGCGCAGCGGGGCATATCCCTCCAGCGGCAGAAAACGGTGCTGGCCGGGTCCAGCTACGGGGGACTGGCGTCGTCGTGGGTGGCGCTGCGCTACCCACGGCTGTTTGGCAATGTGCTGAGTCTTTCCGGCTCCTACTGGTGGGCGCCGCACGGGGAGGCGCCCGCCTGGCTGACGCGGCAGTATCAGAACTCGCCGCGCTACCCGATTACCTTCTGGCTACAAGCCGGGCGTTTTGAACAGGAAGGGCCGAACGGCGGCATTTATCGCAACACGCTGGCGTTTGAAAAGGTACTCAAAGAAAAGGGCTACACGGTCAGTTTTCATCCGTGGTCGAGCGGGCATGACTACACCGCGTGGTGCGAAGCGCTGGTGCACGGCATGCGCGACTTCACGGGCTTAACCGGCCAGCGAAAACCAGCGACGCCAGACGTAGCGGAGCACAAAATATTCGACAGCGCCAAGCGCTAAAAACCACAGGCAGAACAGCAGCGTATAAAGCTGGTTGAGATCCATAAGATGAAAGGCGTCAACCAGCTTTTGCGCCAGCGTCAGTCCCAGAGACGGAGCGGGCAGCAACAGGCAGGACAGAAAAGCCATCAGCAAAATACCGGCGGCAGTCATCAGCGATTCAAGCGGGTGTTTCATGGCATTGTTAAATGTGAGTTAAAAAAGCCATTGTCCGGGATTACGCCGGACAACGCAAACGCCGTCCTGTTACCCCGCCCAGATCTCGCAATGTTTTTTCACCAGACCAATCAACGACCCGCCATCGGCGACAAATTCCCGCATCTTTTGCGCTTCGCTGCCGCCGTTTCTCACCTGACGGGTCAGGGCCTCGATCGCGCTGCCTGCGCCCACTTTATCCGCCGAGGGGGCGACTTTCTCCAGCAGACGCAGGGTGTCCTCTGACAGTTTATGATGATCGCCGGTATGTACGTCGGTCAGAATGCCGTCCAGCCCGTAACGGCAGGCCTGAAAGCGGTTGAACTTATACAGCAGGTAATCGCGTTCCTGGTGTTTAAACGGTCGCTCGGTCAAAAGCCAGTGCGCGGTCGCCTGAATCAGTCCCGCGATGTTGACGGCATGAGACAAGGTGAGCGGCGTATCCATCACCCGCACTTCCACGGTGCCAAAATGCGGACTCGGTCGGATATCCCAGTGCAAATCTTTAATACTTTCGATCATGCTGGTGTAACTGAGCCGACGGAATAGCCCCTCAAATTCCTGCCAGTTACTGACCCACGGCATCGGACCGTTGTCCGGAAAACCGGAGAAAATATTCAGCCGCGATGAGGCGAAACGGGTGTCAGAACCCTGCATATAAGGCGAAGCGGCAGAGAGCGCGATAAAGTGCGGCACGAAGTGTGACAGCCCGTGCAGCAGATAGATCGCGTCGTCACCGCTGGCGCAACCGACGTGTACGTGCTGACCAAACACGGTCGCCTGCTGAATGAGGTAGCCAAAATTCTCCAGCGTCCGCTGATAGCGCTCGTTATCGCACACTTCCTGCCGCTGCCATTTTTGAAACGGATGGGTGCCCCCGCCACAAATCTCAATATGGTGCTCCGCCGCGGCGTGGAGAATCACCTGCTGCATGGCGGAAAACTGTGCGGCGGCCTGGTCGATGTTGTGACACACATCGGTCGCCAGTTCCAGCATGCTTTCGGTGATGTCATGTTTGACTTCACCGGCGGTGACCCGGTCTTTCACGGCGGCAATCAGCCGCGAAGAATCCTGGCTCAGGTCATAGCCCGGTGGATTAACCACCTGCGTTTCCAGCTCAATGCCGAGGGTGTAGGGTTCGGAGACGTGAAAATCGGGTAACGGCATAACGTTCTCTTTTAAAGGAATGTCTTTTCAGTATAGAAGCGTTATGGGTATTCGGAAGCGGCCTGATACGCGCCGCGTTATCAGACCGTACAGACCGTTACCGCCGTGGCGCCTGGCGCACCGGCGTGTCGCCCGCCACGTAATAGCTGGCTGTGCTTTTTGCCAGCGGGGCGCGACCGCGAATAGCATCGGCAAGCTTTTCGCCAATCATGATTGTGGTCGCGTTCAGGTTGCCGGTGATGATTTGCGGCATGATTGAAGCGTCCACCACGCGCAGGTTTTCCACGCCGTGAACCCGGCCTTCGCCGTCCACGACCGCCATTTCATCAAAGCCCATTTTGCAGGTGCCGCAGGGATGAAACGCCGTCTCGGCGTGCTCGCGCACAAACGCGTCCAGTTGTTCGTCGCTCTGGCAGTCGCTGCCAGGGCTTATTTCCCGTCCGCGAAAGGGATCCAGCGCGGGCTGGTTGATGATTTCACGGGTAATGCGAATGGCGTCGCGAAACTCCTGCCAGTCCTGGTCGGTCGACATGTAATTAAACAAAATTGCCGGGTGCTCGCGCGGATCGCGTGATTTAAGATGGACGTGGCCGCGGCTTGGCGAGCGCATAGAGCCGACGTGGCACTGGAAGCCATGTTCTTTAACCGCGTTCGAGCCGTTGTAATTGATCGCGACCGGCAGAAAGTGATACTGAATGTTTGGCCAGGTAAACGCGTCCCGGCTGCGGATAAAACCGCCCGCTTCGAAATGGTTGCTCGCGCCAATGCCGGTGCCGCCAAACAGCCATTCGGCGCCGATCTTCGGTTGATTCCACCATTGCAGAGCCGGGTACAGTGAGACCGGTTTTTTACAGGCGTATTGCAGGTACATCTCCAGATGATCCTGCAGGTTTTCGCCGACGCCGGGCAGGTGATGAACCAGCGGAATAGCAAACGCTTTCAGCAACGCCGCGTCGCCAACGCCGGAACGCTGCAGAATCTGCGGCGAAGCAATCGCCCCGGCGCATAACAGCACCTCTTTTTCCGCTGTGGCGGTGGTCGGAATGGTGCCGTCGCCTTCCAGCCACTCCACGCCCACCGCCTTTTTGCCATCAAAGAGGATGTGATCGGTCAGCGCGTGGGTGATTATCGTCAGGTTAGGACGTTTTCTTGCCTGATCGAGATAGCCGCGCGCGGTGCTGGCGCGACGTCCCTGCGGCGTTACGGTGCGATCCATCGGGCCAAAGCCTTCCTGCTGGTAACCGTTAAGATCGTCCGTGCGCGGATAACCGGCCTGTACGCCCGCCTCGATCATCGCGTCGAACAAAGGATTCACATGGGGTTTCGAGGTGGTCACGCAGACCGGGCCGTCGCCGCCGTGATAGTCGTTTGCGCCGATATCGCGCGATTCCGCCTTACGGTAGTAGGGCAGGCAGTGGAGATAGCTCCAGTGTTCGAGTCCGGGTTCGTTTGCCCAGTTGTCGAGATCCATCGCGTTGCCGCGAACATAGCACATGCCGTTAATCAACGAGGAACCGCCCAGTCCTTTGCCGCGTCCGCACTCCATCCGGCGATAATTCATGTGCGGTTCCGGCTCGGTTTCATACGCCCAGTTATAGCGTTTCCCCTGAAGGGGATAGGCCAGCGCCGCGGGCATCTGAGTGCGAAAATCCGCACGGTAGTCCGGGCCGCCCGCCTCTAAAAGCAGAACGGTGGTATTGCTGTCTTCTGTCAGTCGTGTTGCCAGTACGTTGCCGGCAGAACCGGCGCCAATAATGATATAGTCAAAATGCAATGAGACCTCCTGGTTAAAAGACGGACTGGAAGGGGGCCATCTCGATCTGGATGGATTTTACCTGGGTGTAGTTTTGCAGCGTCATCACGCCGTTTTCACGACCAATGCCAGAGTGCTTATAGCCGCCGACCGGCATTTCCGCCGGGGATTCCCCCCAGGTGTTGATCCAGCAGATCCCGGCCTCGAGCTGGTGGATAACCCGATGCGCACGGTTGAGATCCTGCGTGACCACGCCTGCCGCCAGACCATAGTCGGTCGCGTTGGCGCGGCGAATTACCTCGTCTTCGCGCTCATAGGTGAGGATTGACATGACCGGGCCAAAGATTTCTTCCCGTACGATGGTCATCTCGTCGCGACAGTCGGTGAACACCGTTGGCGCAACCCACGCGCCATGTTCAACGTCGCGGCCTTTCAGTGCGCCGCCGCCGCACAGTAGCGTTGCGCCTTCGCGCTTGCCGCTTTCGATATAGCGCAGAACGTTTTCCCGATGCGCGAAGCTGACCAGAGGCCCGAAGTTAGTTGCAGGATCAAACAGATCGCCTGCGCGAATTCGCGCCACGCGGGAGAGGATCGTCTGTTCAAAGGCGCTTTTCATCTTTGTCGGGATAAACACGCGGGTGCCGTTGGTACAGACCTGCCCGGCGCTGTAGAAATTCGCCATCATGGCGATGTCGGCAGCCAGATTAACGTTGGCGTCCTCGAAAATAATCAGCGGCGATTTACCGCCCAGCTCCATCGTGACCTCTTTCAGTGAGGAGGCCGCGGAATGCGCCATCACTTTTTTGCCGCTGGCAACCCCGCCGGTAAACGACACTTTGGCAATGCCGGGATGTTCGGTCAGATACTGGCCCGTTTCCGCACCCGCGCCCGGCAACACGTTAAATACGCCGTCCGGCAGACCCGCTTCGCTGTAGATTTCCGCCAGCTTTAACGCGGTGAGCGGCGTCACTTCGCTGGGTTTGAAGATCATCGCATTGCCCGCTGCCAGCGCCGGAGCAGACTTCCACAGCGCGATTTGAATCGGGTAGTTCCATGCGCCGATCCCTGCCACCACGCCCAACGGCTCGCGGCGGGTGTAAACGAAAGCGGACTCGCGCAGCGGGATCTGGCTGCCTTCCAGTGACGGGATCAGCCCGGCGTAATACTCCAGTACGTCCGCGCCGGTCACGATATCCACGCTGGCGGTTTCGCTGAACGGCTTTCCGGTATCCAGCGTTTCCAGTCTGGCCAGCTCGTCATTGCGTTCGCGCAGAATATCCACCGCCCGGCGCAGAATGCGCGAACGTTCCATCGCGGTCATCGCCGCCCAAATTTTTTGTCCGCGTTGGGCGCTTTTTACGGCGCGATCAACATCGTCACGCCCTGCGGCGTGAACCGTCGCCAGAATATCGCCATTGGCAGGATTGATGGTATCGAAGGTGTGACCGCTGGCGGCGGCGGTATAACCACCGTCTATATAAAGCTGTTGTTCTGCCATTCGCGACATGCGTTCTCCTCGTTTAGTCAGTGGCTTTCGGCAAATGCTGACTGATGAAATGGGTGGTCAGCGCCTGGGCGAGACTCAGATTAAACGGTTCGCCGCTCAGCGCGGCGCGTAGCCAAAGCCCGTCAATCAGCGCCGCCAGTCCGTAACCCGCCTGCTGCGCCTGCTCGCGCGGCAGTTCACGCTTAAATTCGTAGACGATATTCGACAGCAGACGCTTACTGGCAACCTGCTGAAGGCGATACAGCATCGGCTGATGCATACTGCTGGCCCAGAAGGCCAGCCACGCTTTCATCGCCGCGTGGCTTATCTGCGTGTCGTCAAAATTCCCCGCGACGATGGCCCGCAGGCGCAGTTCGGCACGGGCGCCCTGGAGCGCACGCAGCCGATGCAAAACCGCATGGCGGAGCTGGCTGGTGATGTCGCGCATCGTCGCCTCCAGCAATCCATTCTTATCCCTGAAGTAATGGCTGATGATGCCGGTCGAAACCCCGGCGCGGCGGGCGATCTGCGCGATCGTCGCATCGTGCATTCCCACCTCATTGATCGCCTCCAGCGTGGCGTTAATCAGCTGCCGTTGCCGAATCGGTTGCATCCCCAGTTTGGGCATTTTCGGACTCCATTCATCAGTTTTGTTTATCTATTAGAACGGTTTTTGATTGAACGTTCAATATAAATGTGTATTAATTGTTACGTTTTTGATTTCAAATAGTTGCAATAAAAGTGAGGATACTGGATGTCAGACCTTCCCTCGTGCAGAGAAAAAGACAAAATCAATCCGGTTGTTTTTTTTACGTCCGCCGGGCTGATTTTGTTGTTTTCCCTGACCACGCTCTTCTTTAGTGATTTCTCCGCCGCCTGGATCGGCAAGACGTTGAACTGGGTATCGAAAACCTTCGGCTGGTATTATCTGTTGGCCGCCACGCTGTATATCGTCTTCGTCATTTTTATCGCCTGTTCGCGCTTTGGCTCAGTGAAGCTCGGGCCTGAGCAGTCCAAACCAGAATTCAGCCTGCTAAGCTGGGCTGCGATGTTATTTGCCGCCGGAATTGGTATCGACCTGATGTTTTTCTCGGTCGCGGAACCGGTCACGCAGTATATGCAGCCGCCGGAAGGGGCGGGGCAGACGGTCGAAGCGGCTCGCCAGTCGATGGTCTGGACCCTGTTTCACTACGGTCTGACCGGCTGGTCGATGTATGCGCTGATGGGCATGGCGCTGGGCTACTTCAGCTATCGCTATAACCTGCCGTTGACCATTCGTTCGGCGCTCTATCCCATCTTTGGTAAACGAATCAACGGACCGATAGGACACAGCGTGGACATCGCGGCGGTGATTGGCACCATCTTCGGCATCGCCACCACCCTCGGGATTGGCGTGGTGCAACTGAACTACGGGCTTAGCGTGCTGTTCGATATCCCGGACTCAATGGCGGCAAAGGCGGCGCTGATAGTGCTGTCGGTGATTATCGCCACAATTTCTGTCACCTCGGGCGTCGATAAGGGCATTCGCGTGCTGTCCGAACTGAACGTTGCGCTGGCGCTGGGGCTGATTCTGTTTGTGCTGTTTATGGGCGATACGTCATTCCTGCTCAATGCGCTGGTGCTTAACGTGGGTGATTACGTGAATCGCTTTATGGGCATGACGTTGAACAGCTTTGCTTTTGATCGCCCGGTCGAGTGGATGAACAACTGGACGCTGTTCTTCTGGGCGTGGTGGGTGGCGTGGTCACCGTTTGTCGGCCTGTTCCTGGCGCGTATTTCGCGCGGGCGTACGATCCGTCAGTTCGTTTTCGGCACGCTGATTATTCCGTTCACCTTTACCCTGCTGTGGCTGTCGGTGTTTGGCAACAGCGCGCTGTACGAAATTATTCACGGCGATGCAGGCTTTGCATCCGAAGCGATGGCGCATCCGGAGCGTGGATTTTACAGCCTGCTGGCCCAGTATCCGGCGTTCACCTTCAGCGCCTCGGTGGCGACAATCACAGGCCTGCTGTTCTATGTGACCTCCGCAGATTCCGGCGCGCTGGTGTTGGGTAACTTTACTTCAAAGCTAAAAGACATTAACAGCGATGCGCCAAACTGGCTGCGCATTTTCTGGTCTGTCGCCATCGGCCTGCTGACGCTCGGCATGTTGATGACAAACGGTATTTCCGCGCTGCAGAACACCACGGTCATCATGGGGCTACCGTTTAGCTTCGTCATATTCTTTGTCATGGCCGGGCTGTATAAATCGCTGAAGGTCGAGGATTATCGCCGGGAAAGCGCCAGCCGACACACCGCGCCGCGTCCGATGGGCGTACAGGATCGGCTGAGCTGGAAAAAACGCTTATCGCGGCTGATGAACTATCCGGGCACGCGCTATACCCGCCAGATGATGGAGACGGTATGCTTCCCGGCGATGGAAGAAGTGGCCCAGGAGCTCACACTGCGCGGCGCCAGGGTAGCGCTAAAAAGCCTGCCGCCGGAAGAGGGCGAAAACCTCGGCCATCTGGATCTGCGGGTATACATGGGCGACGAACGGAATTTTATCTACCAGATCTGGCCGCAGCAGTACGCGGTGCCGGGGTTCACCTACCGTGCCCGCAGTGGTAAATCGACCTACTATCGTCTGGAAACTTTCCTGCTGGAAGGCAGTCAGGGTAACGACCTGATGGACTACAGCAAAGAGCAGGTGATTACCGATATTCTCGACCAGTATGAACGCCATCTGAACTTTATTCATCTGGATCGCGAAGCGCCAGGCAACGGCGTACTGTTTCCCGGCATGTAGATCTAAACGTTTTCTGAAAAAAAACGCTTACTGTTTACATACACAGTAAGAAGAGATGTGGAGAGTCGGGTAATCGCGGGCGCCTGACGCTTTCCGGCTTCAGGCCATTGCTGAGATTCAGAAAAATGAAAGCCCGCAGTCTTCACTGGCTGCGGGCGAATGTTTACCAGCAGATAAACCCGCCATCCACCACCAAATCTACCCCCGTGCAAAACGACGCGGCATCGCTGGCGAGAAACAGCGCCGGACCGGCCATCTCTTCCACCTTCGCCATACGTTGAATCGGCGTCTGGCTTTCAAATTCCCGCGTCTGATGCACCATTTCCGGGCGGGTATTCATTGGCGTGGCGGTATAACCCGGGCTGATGGAGTTGACCCGAATCCCTTTCTCAATCCACTCCATCGCCAGACTTTTCGAAAGATGGATCACGCCGGCTTTCGAACTGTTGTAATGCGCCTGATCAAGGCCCCGGTTCACGATGATTCCGGACATAGAGGCGATATTAATAATGGCGCCGCCACCGCTTTTCAGCATCAGTTCCGCTTCGGCTTTGCACGAGTTCCACACGCCCGTCAGGTTGATATCAATCACCCGCTGCCACTGCTCGCTTTCCATTTCCAGCGCCGGGTTTGCGTTCGCGATCCCGGCGGCGTTAACCGCGATATCGAGGCGACCAAAACGTTCGTGGGTGAAAGCGATGGCCGCGCGCAGGTCGCTGAGTTGGCGGACATCGCCCGCGTAGAGGGCGGCCTGCCCGCCGATGGCCTCGATATTCTGTACGGTCTCTTTCAGCCCGCCGTCTTCCCGCAGGTCAAAACCGACCACGCGCGCGCCCGCGCTGGCAAGGGCCCAGGCTATCATCTGGCCGATACCGCTACCCGCGCCGGTAACGAAGGCGACGCGTCCTTCGAGGTTAAATAACTGCCGGGCAAAATCTTTTGCGATCATAGTGATTTCTCTCCACATAGTCCCCGGCGGGGATTACGACATGATCAGGCCGCCATCAATATTAATGGTCTGCCCGGTAAGGTAACGCGCATCGTCAGAGGCAAGGAAAGCCACCAGCCCGGCGACATCCTCGGGTTTCCCGGCCCGTTTCATCGGGATCCCTTTCACCCATTCCGCCATCAGTTCCCCTTTGCCGTAGCGTTTTTCTTCGCTGCTGAGAATCTCGCCCCACACGCGATCGTTGTAATCCCACATTTCGCTTTCGATAATGCCCGGACAGAAGGCGTTGACGGTGATATTCCACGGCGCCAGCTCGTGCGCCAGGCTCTGGGTGATACCGATAACGCCCATCTTGCTGGCGGCGTAATGCGGGGTGTAGATAAAGCCCTGCCGCCCCTGACCTGACGAGGTGTTGATCAGGCAGCCCTGATTCTGTTTAACCATGTATTTTGCCGCTTCACGACAGCACAGCCATACCCCGGTAGTGTTTACCGCCAACACTTTTTCGAAATCCGCCTTCGGCATCCGGTCGAAATAGTCGATGGTGATGACTCCGGCATTCTGGATGGATACATCGACAGTCCCGAAGCGGGCGGCGGCCTGCTCGTACAGCGACTGCACCTGCGCCTCATCGGTCACATCGACCCGCAGTGACAGGATATCCGCCTGATAGCGCTGGCGCAGTTGCTCTGCGGTGTCGTGGACGCGCTCCGCGTTGGACACCATCACCAGATTTGCGCCGTCGCGGGCGAAGCGTTCGGCGATGCCGGCGCCAATTCCCCGACATGCCCCGGTGATAACCACGGTTTTCCCCTGAAAATTGCGTTGCATATTTTTTCTCCTGTTTAAGCCGGGCAGCCTCCGCCCGGCGGAATGATGCGGTTTAGCTTGATGCGGTTTTTGCCGAGGGCGCCGCCGCCAGCTTTTCTTCATGGCGGCGCATCAGAATGACCTTGTTCTGGAGCTTTTGCTGGAACTGATCGACCACCACGGCGGTGACGATAACCACCCCTTTAATGACCATCTGCCAGAAGTCACTGACGCCCATCATGACCATCCCGTCGGCGAGAAAGACGATGACGAAAGCGCCGATAATGGAGCCGGATACCCTGCCGCGCCCACCCGCCAGCGCGGTTCCGCCCAGTACGGTGGCGCCAATGGCGTCCATTTCAAACATATTGCCGGTCATCGGATGCGCGGTTTGCAGCTGCGAGGCGACAATCAGTCCGACAAAGGCCGCGCACAGTCCGGAGAAGGCGTATACAAAGACTTTTGTTTTAACGATCGGCACGCCGGCAAGGCGCGCGGCGGACTCGTTGCCGCCGATGGCGTAGATATAGCGACCAAGCGGCGTTTTGGTGGTGATCCAATAACCCAGCAGCAGGAAGCCAATCATCAGCCAGATAGGCAGATAAATGCCCAACAGGGTGCCGGAGCCCAGCGTGGCGAAACCGGTGTTGCCCAGCGCCTCCATCCCGTTGAGGTTGGGGTAGGTGCTGCCGTCGTTAAACAGCAGGGCGGAGCCCCTGGCGACATACATCATGCCGAGGGTGCAGATAAACGGCGCCACGCCGAAGCGGGTAATTACCGCGCCGTTGATGAACCCGACGAGGATGCCGAACAGGGCGACGCAGAGGATCACCTCCGGCACGTTAAAAAAGAGGATATTACCGCCCCAGATGGGCAGGCCGTTGGTCAACAGCGCGCCCGCCACCATGCCGCAGATCCCGGCAACGGCGCCCACAGACAGGTCGATGCCGCCCGTCAGGATCACCAGCGTCATGCCAATGGCCAGAAGCCCGGTGATTGCCACATGCTGCGTCATAATCAGCAGGTTAGACGTGGTCAGGAAATTCGGTACCATCACGCTAAAGAACGCAATCACCAGCAGCAGCGCGATGAATGTTCTGGCCTTTAGCAGGTACATATAAATCATATATTTCTGGTTCATGATGGATTCCAGCCTGATTAATCTTGTGGGGTAGACGCGGCGATTAACGCCTCGCGCGTGACGGCATCGCGGGGGACATCGGCGGTAATGCGGCCATCGGCCATGACCAGAATGCGATCCGCCAGCGCCATTACTTCGTCGAGTTCGGATGACGAAAACATCACTGCCAACCCTTGCTGCGCCATTTTGCCGATAAGGTGATAGACGTCGGTTTTCGCGCCCACGTCGATGCCGCGGGTCGGTTCATCAAGAAACACCACCTGAGGCTGCGTCATCAGCGCCTTGCCCAGTACCACTTTCTGCTGGTTGCCTCCGCTCAGGGAAGTAATGGGCAGTTCGGGATCGCTGACCTTAATTGCCAGTTGCTGGATCATCTCCTTCACGCTGGACTGCTCTTTATGCGGGTTCAACCATTGCCAGGCCCGACGAAACCCCTTCAGGCTGAAGTCTGACAAGGTCATGTTGGACTGGATCGACATCATCTGCACCACGCCTTCACCCTGTCTGTCCTCTGGCACCAGCGCCAGCCCTTTTTTCAGTCGCGACTGGAAGTGGGCGTTATCAATGCGTTCGCCGTTGAGGTCTATCTTTCCACTCTGGCAGGGCATCAGGCCTACCAGCCCCTTAAACAACTCAGTGCGCCCGGCGCCCAGCAGACCGTAAATGCCGATCACTTCGCCTTTGCGTAAGCGAAACGAAACGTCATTGAGTTTGTAGCCACCGCTGGGGTGAAGCGCGGTCAGGCCCTGTACGGCAAGCACGGTGTCGCCGTGTGGCGCGGCCTGGTAATCGAAATGTTTTTTCTTGTCGCCCACCATCTGTTCGATGATCCACGGAATGCTGGCGTCACGAACGGGGCGTTCGCTGATAAACCGACCGTCGCGGAAAATGGTGATGTTGTCGCCAATTTCCATCAGTTCTTCCAGACGGTGGGAGATATAAATAATGGTCACGCCGCGCCGCTTCAGCTGTTCGATCACGTTGAACAGCACTTTCACTTCAGACTGGCTGAGGGCGGAGGTGGGTTCATCCATGATCAGCACTCGCGTGTCTTTAGACAGCGCGCGGGCGATTTCCACCAGTTGCTGGTGGCCGATGCCGAGTTCCCCTAGCGGCGTATAAGGGTCAACGTCCAGCTCCAGTCTTTCCAGTAAAGATTTCGCCAACGCATACTGATATTTTTCGTTGATTCGTCCTTTCTGGAAAAATTCGTTAGCCATGAAAATATTATCCATGACGTTCATATTGGGAAATAAATTCAGCTCCTGAAAAATAATGCTGATCCCCAGTTTCTCCGCCTGATGTGTCGAATTTAGCGAGACAGGTTGACCATCAAGAAACAGTTGCCCGGAGGAGGGCGTTTCCACCCCGGCGAGCATTTTCATCATGGTCGATTTACCCGCGCCATTTTCGCCAATCAGTACATTGACCTTATTCCGGTAGACCCGATAATTCACATTATCTAACGCCACCACCCCGGGATAAACGCGCGACAGCGCACGGGTTTCAATAATCACTTCAGACTCAGCGCAGTCGGGCGCGACGCGATTATGCGGCTGCATGTTATTCCCCTCCTGCCAGGTCGATTTTGGCGGGCGTAATCGCAGGCAGTGTTTGGGGAATATCCCAACTGGAAAATACGCCATACACCTCGACGGATTCGCCGGTTTTCAGCGGCGCCGCCTGGATCATGTTGACGGCCTGCTCGTTAATTGCCCGGCCATATTCGCCGAACAACACCTGGTCGTTGAAATCACCGTAGCTGGCCCCTTTATACGCATCGCGCAACTGCGTGCCGCGCAGCGTCGGACCGATCTGGACGACCACATCGCTGCCGCTCTTATCCGCGACCGTCATCTTGCCGCTGCGTGACGCCGTGTCGAGTTGGCTGATCTTTCCTGCTACCTTGACGTAAAAGAGACAGGGGTTCTCATCCTGAGAACGAAAGCCCAGCTTTTGACAGGCGCTGTCAATGTCTTTTTCCGCGCCCAGCGCCGCCATCAGTTCGGCGACGGGACGCACCTGCCCGACAATCTGCGGGACAATCTGGTTTTGCCACGTTTGGTCAATGTTGGCCATATGGGGATTGGGGGGAGATTTAAGGTCCGCCAGTTCCTGTTGCGAGACGATGCGGCACCCTCCCATGGTCAATACGGCCAGCGCCAGCCAGGCTTTTTTAGACATAATGTTCTCCTCTGCGCCTCGTGAGAGGCGCAACTCCCCGGGATCAGGACTTGATGTTGAAATCCTGGACTTTATCTGCGTTATCTTTAGTGATGAGAATGCCGCGGAACATCACGCGCTGTTTATCGGGCTTCACGCCGTTTTGCAGGTAGTTATCCAGATCGGTCACCCCCTGCGCCGCGATGGCCTGAGCCTGAAGCATCACGGTAGCCTGCAGCGAACCCGCTTTTACCGCGTCGCGTTCGTCGTTGCTGCCGTCAATGCCGACGACAATGACGTCGCTGCGGTTAGCGGCTTTCAGGGCGGCGATAGCGCCAAGCGCGACGGGGCCGTTTCCGCAGATAACGCCTTTCACGTCAGGGTGCGCTTGCAGAATGCTGTCCATGATGCGTTTGCCGTCAATCAGCGTGCCTTTAGCATCCTGTTTCGCGACGCTGACCATATCCGGGAACTGGTCGATGACCTGGTGGAATGATTTGGAACGGGTGACGCAGTTATTATCCGCGAGGTTACAGGTCAGCTCAGCGTATTTGCCTTTTTCACCCATTTTTTCCACAAATACGTTGGCGACTTCCGAACCGGCCTGGAAGTTATTATGGGTAATCTGCACCAACGCCACATCATCTACCGGAATTTCACGGTTGATTAAGACAATCGGTATTCCCGCTTTTTTCGCTTTTTCAATTGCCGCAACGCTGGCCGTTGAGTCAGCGTTATCAAGGATAATGCCCTGAACTTTTTTACCGATGGCGGTATCGATGAGCTCATTTTGTTTTTTCACATCTTCGCTGTGCGAAAGAATTGTGGTCTTGTAACCTAATTCTTGCGCTTTTTCGCTGGCGCCTTTCGCTTCAGAGGCGTAATACGGATTATCCAGCGAGTTGACCATAATCATAATTGTCCCTTTTTCGACGGCATGCGCGGCAAAGGACAACGCGGTCAGGGTAGCAGCGGTTAACAGCGTTAAACGTAATTTCATGACAATGTTCTCTCTGTGTTGTTATTGTCGGGTACGGTGAAACAACGTAAAGCCAGATTTGTTATGGGCCGGAGTCCTCCTTTGTTGAGTGAATGTATTCAGTCAGCCGTTATTCCCTGGTAAGGCGTCAGACCGACGAGGCCGGTTTCCATAATGTTCTGTTCACCGCATGGCGCCACGCCTGCCATCGTTGTTGCAGTCGACGGTGGCGCGCCATGTCGGGTTGAAAAGTACTGTGCTCGGTTAAGAGGTCTTTAAGATCGCTCAGCGAGCCGGGGTGAAGCGCTTTGCGCGCCAGCAACGCGGCGCCGATGGCGGAAAGTTCCGGCACATCGCTGCGCATCACCGGACAGCCCAACAGATCCGCCTGGTATTGCATCAACCAGTCATTTTTTGTTGGACCGCCGTCAACCATGAGCGCCGTTAAGCTGAAATCGTCGTGCTGTTGCATGGCAACGACCACGTCTGCTATCTGATAGGTAATAGACTCGAGGGCGGCGCGGATCAGATGCGCTCGCTTTACCCCGCGGCTGAGTCCGCAGATCACGCCCCGCGCGCTGTCATCCCACCAGGGCGCGCCTAGCCCGGTCAGCGCCGGGACAAAGTAAACGCCGAGGGTCGATTCAACGGAAGCGGGAAGGGTGTTAAGTTCATGCGCCAGCTCGTCGTCAGGCAGCTCGCTCAGTCCGGTGCTGTCCGCCATCCAGGCAACCGCGTCGCCGGTGTGCGGAATGTTGCCTTCCAGACCGTAAACAATGCGTTCGCCATCATGCCAGGCGATGGTGGTCGCCAGCGCGTGGATAGCGCACTGCGCCGACTTCACTGGCGCCATGACTGAGGAACCCGTGCCGTAGGTAGCTTTAACACACCCCAGTTCGCCAAGCGCATGACCAAACAGGGCGGCGTGAGAATCGCCAACCATCGACATCACCGGAATACCATCCGGGATCCCGGCCAGGCCGCGGGTATGACCAAACAGGCCGCTGGAGGGTTTGATTTCCGGCAGCGCGACGCGGGGGATCGCGAACAGCGCCAGCATCGCCTCATCCCATTGCCCGGTTTGCAGGTTAAGCAGTTGGGTGCGGGCGGCGTTGGAGAAGTCGCAGGAGAAGGCCTCGCCGCCGGTTAAGTTCCACAGCAGCCAACTGTCGATGGTGCCCAGGCAAATTTTTCCCTGTTCCGCCAGTCGCGCACCGTCAGGTATCGATTCCAGCAGCCAGCGCATTTTCGAGGCCGAGAACAGCGGGGCGATGGGCAAGCCGGTTGTGGCTTTAATCAACGGCTCCTGGTTGTCCTGGCGCAGCGCCTCACACCAGGCCGCGCTGCGCGTGCACTGCCAGGTGATCGCGGCATTCAGCGGCTTACCGCTGTCGCGATACCAGCCGATGGCGGTTTCACGCTGATTACTGATCGCCAGCGCAACGACGTTGTCTGCGCCGACATGCTGAATGGCCCTGGCGATCACGTCCAGGGATGCCTCAATCAATACCTCGCCGGATTGTTCCACCCAGCCTTCCCGCGGCGTTTGAATCGCCAGCGGCTGAGAGTATTTCGCGACCACGTTGCCCCTGTCGTCTAGCGCGACCGCTTTCGCGTTGGTGGTGCCTTCATCCAGCGCGATAATGAACCCTTTCTTCGCTGTACACATAGATTGTCTCCTGAGTCACATTGCGTCCCGGCGTAGAAGGCAGAATGGCATCCCTCGTTGTCGCGTTTTACTTCATCAGGCTGGCTGTGACGTCGCGTATTTTTGTTTGTGAATATATATTCGGTATTGATTATTTATTTAATACCTTAGCCACAATCGTTGGGCTGAGCTACCGAAAAAATCATCAATTGTGCTGAGAATCACACTTAGAGAGTGGGCAGAATAGCAAAGACCGGTGAAAATTACGTGGAGGTGAATCCTTTCAGTTTATTGAAATTTAAAGATTTTTAATGCCTTTGCGCACAAGGATCGCAACGCAAAGGCAGTACAGTGAGGCGGAATTCAGGCGGTGACCAACTGGCGAGCGGTGGGATAGTCGGTGATCAAAACGTCAATATAGCCGCCGTTCAGCGCCCCCTTAATGGCCGCGACTTTGTCGGTACCGCCAGCCAGCGCCACGACGTTTGGGCATTTTTTCACTTTGTCGAGCGCCATGCCGATCACCGGATCTTCGTCGTCCTGTAAAACAGGTTGACCGCTTTTGTCATAGTAGTGCAGACAGATATCCCCTACGGCACCGCGATCGGCCAGCACCTGGAGCATATCTTCGTGATAATAGTTCCCGGAGGTTTTAAGGAGCTGCGACGGTTCGAGAATGCCGATGCCGACAATGGCGATATCAACGTTATCGAAGCGTGAGATCACATCGGCGACGTCTTTGCTGGCGATAAGCCGGTTTTTCTCTGCCACCGAACCTTCGATACTTTGCGAGGGCAGAAGCCAGGCATCGCAGTTCAGGTGCTGCGCCAGCGTTTGGGTGAGGATGGTAGCCTGCACATTGCCGTTTGGTCCGACGCCGCCGAGAAGTTGAATGACGCCGCCCGCCTTCAGATTTTGTGTATGGACTTCGTCGACCATTGCGCGGATGGTTGAACTCCACGACGAGACGCCAACCAGATCTTTAGGCCGCAGACGGGTTTCAAGATAGTGGGCCGCGGCGGAGCCTATGGCGCGTTTAAGGGCGTGATCGCTGGCATCTTCTTCCGTATCCACCACGATGGCTTGTTTCAACCCGTAGCGTTCTTCGATGCCTTTCTCAAGATTAAGAAAAATATTGGACGGTTGAACGACGCTGATTTTCACCACGCCCTCTTTTTGACAGCGGGTGATTGCGCGGGAGATAAACGACTGAGAAAGCGAGAGAAGCTGAGCAATATCGGACTGTTTGCGACCCTCGAGATAGTAAAGGGTTGCGATTTTAACCAATAGCCGTTGTTCATCCTGCTTTGCCATAGTATTCCCCAAAAAAATTCATCATAGCCAGACACATACGTTCCGTACCGCCATTATCTTAGAGGGTATTATCATACGCGAAAAGACAAAGCTGGTAAGTGTGACAAAGCTCTAAGTTTAACCAATCCTCAAAAACAGCATTGGACAAAGCTGAGAAAAAGGTCGCATAATTGAATAAAGAATCAAGTGTGAATATATATTCAGTGACGCATTAAGTCAATTGAATATGTCATTCGTTAATCCAGTTGCGGTAAGGAGACAGAATGTTCCTGAGTATCCTGCAGCGGCACAAGCCATGTCATGCAACGCCTGGGGATGTCTGGTTTTTTTAGTTCCTGGTGGAATAAATATTCCATATTGAAAATAAATTCAGAGGTATTAAATGAATCCCTACAATTACGATATCCAGACGCTTGAGCGCAAGGCGCGAGCCGTGCGCCGCCACATTGTCAGACTCAACGCCAACAGTCCCGCAGGCGGCCATACCGGTGCCGACTTGTCTCAGGTTGAACTGCTGACCGCGCTCTATTTCCGTATTCTCAACGTCGCGCCGGATCGCCTGGACGATGACCAGCGCGACATCTACATCCAGTCTAAAGGGCACGCGGTGGGGTGCTATTACTGCGTGCTGGCAGAAGCGGGATTTTTCCCCGTCGACTGGCTGGAAACCTACCAGCATGCCAACTCCCATCTTCCCGGACACCCGGTTCGCCAGAAAACCCCCGGCATTGAGTTGAACACGGGCGCGCTGGGCCACGGTTTGCCTGTTGCGGTGGGACTGGCGCTGGCAGCCAAAAAAAGCAACAGCGCCCGCCGCATTTTTTTGATTACCGGCGACGGTGAGCTGGCAGAAGGCAGTAACTGGGAAGCCGCTCTGGCGGCAGCGCATTACGGGCTGGATAACCTGATCATCATTAACGATAAAAACAATCTTCAGCTTGCCGGGCCGACCCGCGAAATCCTGAATACGGACCCGCTGGCCGATAAATGGCGGGCGTTTGGTATGGCGGTAACGGAGTGTGAAGGCAATGAGATGGCGTCGGTGGTTGCCGCGCTGGAAGGGCTGAAACAGGCGGGTAAACCCAATGTCATTATCGCCAACACCACCAAAGGCGCAGGGATCTCCTTTATTCAGGGACGTCCGGAATGGCACCACCGCGTACCGAAAGGCGAAGAAATCGCACTGGCACTGGAGGAACTGAAAGATGAGTAATGCAGAACACCTCGCGAACGTGATGGTTCAGGCGTTTATTGATGCCGTGGAAAAGGGCGTCGACCTGGTGCCGGTGGTGGCGGACTCCACCTCGACGGCGAAGATTGCCCCGTTTATCAAACAGTTTCCCGGCAGGCTGGTTAACGTGGGGATCGCCGAGCAAAGCATGGTCGGTACGGCGGCAGGGCTGGCGCTGGGCGGGAAAGTCGCCGTCACGTGTAACGCCGCACCGTTCCTGATTTCCCGGGCTAACGAGCAAATCAAAGTCGATGTTTGTTACAACAACACGAACGTGAAGCTGTTTGGCCTGAACGCCGGGGCCAGCTATGGGCCGTTGGCCAGTACCCACCATTCGATCGACGATCTCGCTGTTATGCGGGGATTTGGCAATATCCAGATATTCGCCCCTTCGTCTCCGCGCGAATGCCGTCAGATCATCGACTACGCCCTCGGTTATGTCGGTCCGGTGTATATCCGTATGGACGGCAAAGCGCTGCCGGAGCTGTATGGTGAGGACTATCGCTTTGCGCCTGGCGCGGTTGTGACGTTACGCGAAGGTGACGATCTGGCGCTGGTGGCGACAGGGTCGACGGTGCATGAAGTGGTGGATGCCGCCTCGCTGTTAGCCGACGCCGGTATCCATGCGACGGTAATCGGCGTGCCGTCAATCCGCCCTTGTGATACACAGGCCCTGTTGGCTGCGCTGAAAGGGTGCAAGGCGGTAATAACCGTTGAAGAACATAACGTTAACGGCGGGCTGGGCAGTCTGGTGGCGGAGGCGCTGGCAGAAGCGGGTAGCGGCGCGGTACTGAAACGGTTGGGTATTCCGGACGGTGAATACGCTGCGGCGGCGGATCGGCGCTGGATGCGACAACACCACGGCTTTGACGCGCAGTCTGTGGCGAATCAGGCGCGCGAGTTGCTCAACGGTTAACCGCGGGCCAGCGTGATCAGATGCTGTTGGGTGAAATGCCACTGCACGCGCCAACGCAGCGCGCGGTGGCGCAGACGCAGCAGGTTTGCCTGCACGTCGACAATCTCATAGTGGTGAAACCCGGCGTGATGCTGCTCTGACGCTGGCGTGGCTTTAAAAGCGCTCTCTTTGGCGGAAAAGGCCAGCGTCAGCGCCTGTTCAAAGGGCAGGCGACACGCTTTCAGACGTTCCTGCTCAGTCTCCGAAACGAGACTTCTTACCAGTTCTTCCGCCGTCTGCGGCGAAAGCAAGGCTTCTGTATCAACCCCCACTGGCTCTCTGGCGACTACCGCCAGCGCGGTATTGCCGCAGTGGCTGATGCTGCCGAACAGCCCTTCCGGCCATAGCGGCTGACGCCGATCGCCGATGCCCGGTACGCTTTTGACGCCATACTCCCTTAACGCATGTACGGCGGCAATCCGGCCTGCCAGATGCTCGCTTTTACGCTTGCGTCCGGCGTTCATCAGACGCGTGTAGTGAGGGAGCCACAGCAGGTCGCTTTCCTGAAAGCTGGCGGGATCGAAAGTGACGACGTGCAGCGTAAGGTCGGCGAAGGGGAGACGAGAATGGGTGATTTGCATGGGGTGATAATAACACCCTTCCGCCCGCGCGGAAGGGTGTGCTGATATCAGAAGTGGGTGTTTACGCTCATATACCACGTACGACCCGGTTCGTTATATGTGTACGCGCCTGCGCCACGCATATACGAGACGTCAGTCGTGCTGCCGGTAGTCTGGGCATTCCCCTCACGCCACAAACGCTTGTCGAAGACGTTATCCACGCCGCCGGTCAGGCTGACGTTCTTGGTCACGTCCCAGGTGGCGCTCAGGCCAACGATGCTGTACGGGCTAACGGACTGTTTGTCTGAACCCGTCACCGGTTTACCCTGGTAGTCGTATTTCTTCGGCTCTTGTTTGCCGTACCAGGTGAAGGTGGACTGCAGCGAGACGTCCTGATGCACCTGCCAGCTCAGCGTTGAGTTCAGCGTGTACTCTGGAATAATCGACAGGCGCTCGCCGGTCTCTTTATTCTTACTCTGCAGCATGTACGTGATGTTGTTAGTCCAGTTCACCGTTTCACTGACCGGCACGTTTAACGTTCCTTCCAGACCTTCAACCACGGCTTTGGGTACGTTCTCCCACTGGTAAATATCGGTGTAAGTGGTTTTCCCTTTGCTGGTGATGGACGTGCGGTTCATCGGCGCGGTACCCGCCTCAATCTTATTGCGGTAATCATTGCGGAACCAGGTAATGCCCGCCAGCCAGCCGTCGCGTTTGAACTCAAGGCCGATCTCTTTGTTAATGCTGGTTTCAGCTTTCAGGTCATCGTTACCCATCATGTAACAGCCGATGCCGGACGCCGCGCCCGTGGCGTAACAGCCCTGGCCTTTGCTGTACAGAATGTAGTTCGGGTTGGTCTGGTACAGGCTCGGTGCTTTATAGGCGCGGGCGATCCCCATTTTCAGGGTAAAATCGTCGCCGAGGCCCTGTGACAGGTTCAGGGACGGACTCCAGTTGTTGCCGACGATGCTGTGATGATCGAAACGCAGCCCCGGCGTCAGCATGGTGGTGTCGGTCAACTCCATGTTGTTCTCAGCGAACAGCGAGAAGATTTCCGCTTTTGAATACGGGCTGCGATCGGTACTGCTATAGCCCGGAATATCGCCGCCCATAAAGGTTTGCGAGTTGGAAAGCATGTCCTTCATGCGCTGTTGGGTCCACTCGGTGCCCAGCGTCAGGTTCTGGTTTACCAACAGATCCAGTGGAATACTGACTTCACTGTGCAGGGTCACGTCGTTCAGGTCGGCATCAACATATTTCTGCGCGGCCTTCGGATCGAAGATCCCTTCGGTACCGCCCGCCAGACCTTCCGGTGTCCGGGAGTTACGGGTATGTTCATACTGCACCCAGTTGCTGGTGGTGACGCCGTTGTCCCAACCGCCGTTCCAGGTCAGCGAGTAGTTTTGACGGTACAGACGGTTAGTCTCTTTGCCGTAATTATCTTTCACCAACTGGTTCGTGTTGGTATTTTGCGTATCCCCGGCGTACAGGTTGCCCTGACGACTGTAGCCCGCTTCCAGTTCGAGGGACTGCATCGGCGCGAAGTCCCAGCGCACCACGCCGTTAATATCTTTGTTGATGACCCCTTCGCGCCCGGCGGGCAGGGTATCTGCATAGGTGCCGGTACGCTCTGATTGATGGCCCTGGTTAATGTTGCGCGCGTCAGCCTGGGTCTTATCGAGGTTACCGTACAGACGGAAGCTGAAATCCCCGCCGAGCGGGCCGTTCAGGCTGAAGTTGGTGCGCTTGGTCGCGCCTTCGTCTTTGTGCTCCGGCGCGTTGAAATAGGTGTTCCACGAGCCGTGCCACTCGCTGCTGCTTTTCTTGGTGATAATATTCACCACGCCCCCGGCGGCGCCATTGCCGTAGCGCGCTGCGGCAGGACCGCGCAGCACTTCAATGCGTTCAATCATTTCCGGCGGTACCCAGGCCGTATCGCCACGGGTGTCACGTTCGCCGCGCCAGCCAAGTCGCACTGAGTTACGGCTGGTGACGGGCTTACCGTCGATCAGAATCAGGGTGTTTTCCGGCCCCATACCGCGAATGTCGATCTGGCGGTTGTTGCCGCGCTGACCGCTGGTCGAGTTACCGGTCAGGTTAACGCCTGGCATCGTACGGATAATTTCCGCGACGTCGCGAGCGGGCGGGTTTTTGCGAATTTCATCGGCGGTAATGGTCGACACGCCGGGGGCCTGCAGGTTTTGCTGGGCGGCGGTCACGACGATGGTGTCTTCATGAGAGGCGGTTGTGCTGTCGGTTGTCTCTTCTGCCATGGCGGGCAGCGCGACCCCGTAAATCCCTAAATTGACCAATAAGGCCAGTGAATGAATCTTCTTGTTCATTGTTTATCCTGCTTTTCTTTAGCCACGTGTACCAGTTGCCGGAAAGACGCATCTGGCCCGATATCGCCCGCGTCTGCGAAAACCCTCCATTCCAGAAAAGCACGCAGTGCGGTTGGTTAAAACGTGTTCGCGCTTCCCACAGCGCGACAATACGCTATTGCAAATGCAAATAGTTATCAATAATATTATCAATATATTTCATCAATCAATGAAAAATTTCACAATAAACATGGGGTTAAGACGGTGACGGCGTTAACGGTTGGGAGCGAGGCCTGGTGGCAGTCAAAAAACGGTCCTGAATGGACACGCGATGCCAACGGCAATTACCAGGTCACCTTCTGGTGGCGCGATCCGCAGGGCGATGAAACCTGCTCCCCCATTCAGCGCGTGTGGGTCTATATCACCGGCGTGACCGACCATCATCAGAACCAGTTGCCTCAGTCGATGCAGCGCATTGCCGGAACGGATGTCTGGCAATGGCGAACAGTTCTTGGCGCTCACTGGCGCGGCAGCTACTGCTTTATTCCTACCGCGCGTGACGATGTGTTTGCCGGTCTGGCGGCAGGTGAAACGCCCGATCGGACCATGTTGCGCGAAGGCTGGCGGCAGTTGTTGCCCCAGGCGATTGCCGACCCGCTCAACCCGGTAAGTTGGCAGGGCGGGCGAGGACATGGCGTGTCGGCGCTGGAAATGCCCCAGGCGCCAGCGCAGCCTGGCTGGGATCGTCCGCAGCCGCCCCGTTCTCTGCCAGCTGTGGTGCAATGGCGCAGCAAACGCCTCGGCAATACGCGACGGGTGTGGGTTTTTACTACCGGTGACGATCGGCCGCAAACGCGTCCGTTGGCTGTGTTGCTCGACGGCCAGTTCTGGGCGCAAAGTCTGCCGGTCTGGCCTGCGCTAACGTCACTCACGCAGCAAGGGCTGCTTCCGCAGGCGGTGTACGTGCTGATTGATGCGATCGATACCGCTCACCGCAGCCGCGAGCTTCCCTGTAATCCCGACTTCTGGCTGGCCGTGCAGGAAGAATTATTGCCGCAGGTTTACGCCGTTGCGCCGTTCAGCGACCGCGCCGATCGCACGCTGGTGGCCGGACAGAGCTTCGGCGGCTTGTCATCGCTTTACGCCGGACTGAACTGGCCCGGGCGCTTCGGCTGCGTCCTCAGTCAGTCCGGTTCGTACTGGTGGCCCCATCGCGGCGGCCATCAGGACGGGTTTATCACAGAACAACTCAAAGCCGGGCTTCTTCAGGCCAACGGTTTACGCATTGTGCTGGAGGCCGGGGTCCGGGAGCCGGTGATTTTCCGGGCGAACCAGGCGCTTTATGCACAACTGGAGACAACACAGCAGTCGGTTTTCTGGCGTCAGGTTGACGGCGGACATGATGCGCTTTGCTGGCGCGGCGGACTGATGCAGGGGCTTATCGACCTCTGGCAGCCGCTGCGTTAAGCAGGCGATTTTCCACGACAGGAGTTGAGTATGGAATTCACGAATCCCTTCGATAACCCGCAGGGACTGTTTTACATTCTGCAAAATGGTCAGCATCAGTTTAGCCTCTGGCCGCAGCAGTGCGCGCTGCCCGCTGGCTGGCAGGTGGTAGCCGGGCCTCAGTCCCAGGCGGCGTGTCAGCAGTGGCTGGAAACACACTGGCGTACTTTGCTTCCTCACCATTATGCCGTTTCGCAGGAGGCGCTATGAGCCAACGTTTACCGCTGGTCGCCGCTCAGCCCGGCATCTGGATGGCAGAAAAACTGTCAATGCTGCCGTCGGCCTGGAGCGTCGCCCACTATGTGGAGCTTACTGGCCATCTGGACGCGCCGTTGCTGGCGCGCGCGGTGGTTGCCGGAATGGAGCAGGCCGACACGCTGCGGATGCGCTTTACGGAAGATAACGGCGACGTCTGGCAGTGGGTGGATGATTCTCTGCGCTTTGCCGGGCCGCAGATAACCGATCTGCGTGATGCCGTCCATCCTCATGACGCTGCGCTGGCGCTGATGCAGGCGGATCTGCAACAAAATCTGCGCGTGGACAGCGGTAAACCGCTGGCGTTTCATCAGTTAATTCGGGTAGCGGATAACCGTTGGTACTGGTATCAGCGCTATCATCATTTGCTGGTCGATGGCTTTAGTTTCCCGGCCATTACCCGCCAGATCGCGGCGATATACTGCGCGTGGCAGCATGGTGAACCCACGCCCGCCTCGCCGTTTACGCCGTTTGCTGAGGTTGTAGAGGAATATCAGCAGTATCGCCAGAGCGACGCCTGGCAGCGCGACGGCGCGTTCTGGACTCAGCAGCGCCGGGAATTGCCGCCGCCCGCGTCGCTGTCTTCCGCGCCGTTGCCGGGACGCGCGACAACGGCAGAGATCGTCCGCATGAAGCTGAACGCGCCGGAAGGGGCGTTTCGCCAGCTGTCGGCGCAGTTCCCTGACGTGCAGCGCACCGATCTGGCGCTGGCTCTGGTGGCGCTGTGGCTCGGCAGGCTGTGCAGCCGGATGGAGTACGCCGCGGGCTTTATCTTTATGCGTCGGATGGGTTCGGCAGCTCTGACGGCGACCGGACCGGTGCTTAACGTGTTACCGCTTGGGGTACGCATTGATGCCGCAGAAAGTCTGGCGGATCTGGCGAAACGACTCTCGGCGCAGTTGAAAAAAATGCGCCGTCATCAGCGCTACGACGCAGAGCAGATCGTTCGCGACAGCGGGCGCGCCGCCGGAGAAGAGCCGCTGTTTGGTCCGGTACTCAATGTTAAAGTTTTTGATTATCAACTGGATATTCCGGGCATTCAGGCACAGACCCATACGCTGGCGACCGGCCCGGTCAACGATCTTGAACTGGCGTTGTTCCCCGATGATGACGGCGGCCTGAGCATCGAGCTGCTGGCTAACAGCCAGCGTTATGATGAAGCGACCCTGACGAAGCACGCCGCGCGTCTGACGGCGATAATTGAACAGTTTGCAGAAAATCCTGCGCTACGCTGCGGCGATGCCGACATGCTGCTGCCGTCAGAGTGGCGGCATCTGGAGAGCGTCAACGCCACGGAGGTCGCGATCCCTCGGACGACCCTCAGCGCGCTGGTGGCGGAGCAGGCGAAAAGAACGCCGAACGCCCCGGCGCTGGCGGATGCGCGTTATCAGTTCAGCTACCGTGAAATGCGCGAGCAAGTGGTGGCGCTGGCGACGCTGCTGCGCGAGCGCGGCGTGAAACCGGGTGACAGCGTCGCGGTGGCGTTACCGCGCTCTGTTTTCCTGACTCTCGCTCTGCATGGCATTGTCGAAGCCGGTGCGGCCTGGCTGCCGCTGGATACCGGCTATCCGGACGATCGTCTGCGGATGATGCTCGAAGATGCCCGACCTAAACTGCTAATCACCAGTGAAGAACAGCGTGCTCGCTTTAACGACCTGCCGGGGCTGGAAAGCCTTTGCTACAGCGAACCGCTGGCAGGCGGGGACGGCCAGCCGCTCGGTTTATCTCAGCCGCACCATACCGCCTATATCATTTTCACCTCCGGGTCGACGGGCAGGCCGAAAGGCGTGATGGTGGGGCAAACCGCCATCGTCAATCGTCTGCTGTGGATGCAAAACCATTATGGGCTGACGGCGACCGACGTGGTGGCGCAAAAAACGCCGTGCAGTTTTGACGTCTCGGTCTGGGAATTCTTCTGGCCGTTTATCGCCGGCGCGAAGCTGGTGATGGCCGAGCCGGAGGCACACCGCGATCCGCTCGCCATGCAGCGCTTCTTTGCCCATTATGGGGTGACGACTACCCACTTTGTGCCGTCGATGCTGGCGGCGTTTGTGGCGTCGCTAACGCCGGAAAGCGCCCGCGAAAGCTGCGCCACGTTGCAACACGTCTTCTGTAGCGGCGAAGCGCTGCCCGCCGAGCTGTGCCGGGAGTGGGAGCAACTGACCCATGCGCCGCTGCATAACCTGTACGGGCCGACGGAAGCGGCGGTAGATGTAAGCTGGTATCCCGCCTGGGGTGACGAACTGGCAGCGGTCACCGGCAGTAGCGTACCGATTGGCTTCCCGGTCTGGAACACAGGGCTGCGCATTCTGGATGCGATGATGCATCCGGTTCCGCCTGGCGTGGCGGGCGATCTCTACCTGACCGGTATTCAACTGGCACAGGGATATCTTGGGCGACCGGATCTCACCGCGAGCCGGTTTATCGCCGATCCGTTTGCCCCCGGCGAGCGCATGTATCGTACTGGCGACGTTGCGCGCTGGCTGGATAACGGCGCGGTGGAGTACCTTGGGCGCAGTGACGATCAGCTCAAGATCCGCGGACAGCGCATTGAACTGGGTGAGATCGACCGCGTGATGCAGGCGCTGCCTGATGTTGAGCAGGCGGTGGTTCATGCCTGCGTCTTTAATCAGGCGGCGGCGACCGGCGGCGACGCCCGTCAACTGGTGGGGTATCTGGTTTCACAGTCCGGCCTGCCGCTGGATATTGCGGCGCTACAGGCGAAACTGCGCGAGACATTGCCGCCGCACATGGTGCCAGCGGTGCTGCTACAACTGGCGCAGTTGCCGCTCAGCGCCAACGGCAAGCTCGACAGAAAAGCGTTGCCGATGCCGGAACTGGCCCCGCGCGCCAAAGGCCGTGCGCCGCTGGCGGGGGGTGAGACGCAGGTGGCGCGGGCGTTCAGCCAACTGCTGGGCTGTGAAGTTAACGACATTGATGCCGACTTCTTTGCTCTCGGCGGTCATTCGCTGCTGGCGATGAAGCTGGCGGCGCAGCTCAGCCGTATTTTCGCGCGTCAGGTGACGCCGGGGCAGGTGATGGTGGCGTCGACGGTTGGCCAACTGGCCGCGTTACTGGAGGCCGAAGACGACGTACAGAGCCAGCGTCTGGGTTTTGAAACGCTGCTGCCGCTGCGTAAAGGCAGGGGACCCACGCTGTTCTGTTTCCATCCGGCGTCGGGATTTGCCTGGCAGTTTAGCGTTCTGTCACGCTATCTCGGTTCGCAGTGGTCGATTACCGGCATTCAGTCTCCCCGTCCACAGGGGCCGATGCAGACCTGTGCCGATCTGGACGCTGTCTGTGAACGCCATCTGGCGACACTGTTGGCGCAACAGCCGCACGGCCCGTATTACTTACTCGGCTATTCGCTCGGCGGCACGTTAGCGCAGGGCATTGCGTCGCGCCTGCGCGCGCGTGGTGAAGCGGTCGCTTTCCTGGGCCTGCTCGATACCTGGCCGCCGGAAACGCAAAACTGGTCGGAAAAAGAGGCCAACGGGCTGGATCCGGAAGTGCTGGCGGAAATCGATCGCGAGCGGGAAGCGTTTCTGGCCGCCCAGCAGGGGAAGGCTTCCCGTGAATTGTTCAGCACCATCGAAGGCAACTATGCTGATGCTGTGCGGTTACTGAGCACCGCGCACAGCGTCCCGTTTGACGGGCGAGCGACCCTGTTTGTGGCAGAAAAAACGCTGCCCGCAGGGATGAGTCCGACAGGCAGTTGGGCGCCGTGGATCGCTGAACTGGAGGTGTATGGTCAGGACTGCGCGCATGTGGAGATCATTTCTCCAGCGGCGTTTGAGAAGATTGGTCCGGTTATCGCCGGGAAGCTGAACGGCATTGAGGCGGGTGAATAAATAAACCCGCCAGCCGGACAGGGCATATGCACCTTGTCCGGCTAAGCCATTTCGTCGTTAACCTCTGTTTGAACGTCCAAGCGGCACGACCAGCGGCGTACCCGCGACCGGATCGTCAATGATGGTGCAGCGCAACCCGTAGATTTCCTCAATCAACCCGGCGTTGACAATCGCGCTGGGGGCGCCCTCGGCGATAATTTTTCCGTCCCGCAGGGCAATCAAATGCGTAGCGTAACGGCAGGCCTGGTTCAAATCGTGCAACACCGCCGCAAGGGTATAGCCTTTCTCGCGATTCAGTTCGCTCAACAACTCCAGCAGATCGATTTGATGGCTGATATCCAGCCAGGTGGTGGGTTCGTCCAGCAGCATAATCGACGTCTCCTGCGCCAACACCATCGCAATCCATGCGCGCTGGCGCTGCCCGCCGGAAAGCGTGTCCACGCTCTGGTTGGCCAGATGGGTAATACCGGTGGCGCGCATCGCCTGCGAAACGGCTTCCTCATCCTCTTTGCGCCAGCGGGTAAACAGCGGCTGGTGCGGGTAGCGACCCCGCGCCACCAGTTCCTGAACGGTAATATCACCGGGGGGGGTGGCGTTTTGCGCCAGCAGGCCGATGCGCCGCGCGACCTCTTTACTGGCGTAACGCTGGATGTGCTCGCCATCCAGCCAGACGTGTCCGTGTACGGGCGTCATCAGGCGGCTCAGGGTACGCAGCAACGTCGATTTGCCGCAGCCGTTTGGCCCGATAATCGCGGTGAAATGCCCGTCCGGAATGGCGACGCTAAGATTGTCGGCAACGGTGAATTTTCCATAACCCAGCGTTAACTGGTCGCCACGCAAACGGGCTACTGATTCGGTCATTTTTTGCGGGACTCCTGAATTAACAAGGCGATAAGGTAAATACCGCCCAGGCTCACGGTGACAACGCCCACCGGAAGCTGGTACGGCATAAACAGTTGCTGTGCGCCGAGATCCGCCGCCAGCAGCAGCAGCGCCCCGCAGAGCGCGGACTGGGTTAATCCCCAGCGGGCGGTACCGCTAAGTCGGCGGGCGATGTGCGGCGCGACGAGCGCAACAAACGAAATCGGTCCGGCCAGCGCGGTGGCGGCGGCGGTTAATACCACGGCCACCAGCATCATCATCAGGCGGGAACGCTCGACACTGACGCCCAGCGCGCAGGCGCTGTCATCGCCCATTTCCAGCAGACGCATTCGGCGTACCAACAGGGCGGCGCAGATCAGCATGAGAATAATCAGCGGCGCGGACGGCCAGGTTTTTGCCCACGTCAGACCGTTCAGCGACCCGGCGTTCCACAGTCCGGCGGTCAGCGCCGTCTCCAGCGAGGCTTTCAACAGCAGCCAGGTGTTGAACGCCACCAGCATCGCGCGTACGCCGATACCGATGATGATCAGGCGGAAGGTCTCAATGCCGTTGCGCCAGGCGAGCAGCCAGACCAGCAGCGAGGTAAGAATACCGCCCGCCATTGCCGCCAGCGCGATGGCGGTCAGATGCTGGCCAAACAGCACCATTGCCACCAGCACGCCGCTCCAGGCGCCGGTGTTAAAGCCCATCACGTCGGGGCTACCTAAGGGGTTTCGCATCAGCGACTGAAAAATCGCCCCGCTGACCCCGAGCGCTGCGCCGATCAGCAACGCCATCAATACCCGCGGCAATCGCCATTCGGTGACGACCATCGTGATACTGCGCGGCGCATCGCCGAGCAGGGCGGCGATAATCTGCGAGGTTTCGAGCGTTACGGCGCCGCTGCGCAGACTCCACATACCGACTAGCAGGCAGGCAAGCAACAGTAGCAGGCAACTGATAAACAGACGACGGGAGATATGCCTCATGCGGCACCTCGCGGGCGTCGACGAACCAGAAAAATCAGCACCGGCGCGCCGATAAAGGCGCTGACGACCGAGACCCGCAGTTCGCCGGGAACAATCAACCGTCCGATGATATCCGCAAACAGCAACAGGGCAGGGGTGGCGATCAGCGTGACAGGCAATGACCAGCGGTGGTCGGCGCCCACCAGCCAGCGCGCCATGTGCGGCATCATCAGGCCGATAAAGGCGACAGGCCCGACGATCGCCGTGGCGCTGCCGCAGAGCACGGTGATGGCCATCAGGCCGATAAGCTGTGTGCGCGCGACTTTGCTGCCCAGCGCCGTAGCGGTATCACTGCCAAGACTCAGACTGTTGAGCGCCCGGCTCAGCATCAGCGCCGTCGCGCCCGCGATCAGTACCGGTACAATGACCACCTTGAGCGTTTGCAGGCTGCGGATATCCAGCGAACCGGCCTGCCAGAAGCGCAGTTGATCGTAGACGTCCGGGTTAAGCAGCGCGATCCCGCTGGTGAGGCCTTCCAGCACCGCCGCCAGCGCGACGCCGGCGAGCGTCAGGCGCACCGGACTGAGTTGTCCGCCGCCCTGGCTACCGGTAAACGCCACGATCAGCGACGCCACCAGCGCGCCTGCAAAAGCCATTACCAGTTGCTCCTGCGGTGTGGAAAAGCCAAACAGCGCCGCCCCCAGCACGATGGCGAAACTGGCGCCGGAATTGACGCCAAGCAGGCCGGGATCGGCCAGTGGGTTACGGGTGAGCGTTTGCATGAGCGCCCCGGCAAGGCCGAGCGCGCCCCCCGCCAGCAGACCCGCCAGCGTGCGCGGCAGACGGGCGTCAAGCACGATCGTGCAGTCGGCGCTGTGGCAACTGCCGCGAAGCGCATCCAGCACCACGACCGCGGGGAGGGGCTTGGCCCCGATGATGAGACTTAATGCCGTGGCGACAATCAGTAATAACAACAATCCGGGCACGGCAATGGCGCGCGTCACGGAAACAGAGCATGACATATCCACTTCCCTGATAATGATAGTAATTATCGTTATCGATCTTATTTGAATATGTTACCATGTGCAGCCACGGAATTGATAATAAAAGTACCCATCAAGGTTTTGTAATGAATCGACAATCCTGGCTCCTCAACCTCAGTCTGTTGAGGACGCATCCTGCTTTTCGCGCGGTCTTCCTCGCCCGTTTTATCTCGATCGTCTCGCTGGGGTTGCTCGGCGTGGCGGTACCTGTTCAGATCCAGATGATGACTCACTCCACCTGGCAGGTCGGTCTTTCGGTGACGTTGACCGGCAGCGCGATGTTTATCGGGCTGATGGTGGGCGGCGTGCTGGCGGACCGTTACGAGCGGAAAAAAGTGATCCTGCTGGCGCGCGGCACCTGCGGCATTGGCTTTATCGGCCTGTGCCTGAATGCGATGCTGCCGGAGCCGTCACTGATGGCGATTTATCTGCTCGGTTTGTGGGACGGTTTCTTTGCCTCGCTCGGCGTGACCGCATTGCTGGCGGCAACGCCTGCGCTGGTCGGGCGCGAAAACCTGATGCAGGCCGGGGCGATCACTATGCTGACCGTACGTCTGGGCTCGGTGATTTCGCCGATGCTCGGCGGGCTGCTTCTTGCCTCTGGCGGCGTGGCATGGAACTACGGGCTGGCGGCGGCCGGAACATTTATAACTTTGTTGCCGTTGCTGAGTTTACCCGCTCTGCCGCCTCCGCCGCAGCCGCGTGAGCATCCGTTGACGTCGCTGCTCGCGGCATTTCGCTTTTTGCTTGCCAGCCCGCTAATCGGGGGGATCGCGCTGCTCGGAGGATTGCTGACAATGGCCAGCGCCGTGCGCGTGCTGTATCCGGCGTTGGCGATCGGCTGGCAGATGTCAGCGGCACAGATTGGCTTATTGTACGCCGCCATTCCGCTCGGCGCGGCGGTTGGAGCGTTGACCAGCGGACAGCTGGCGCACAGCGTGCGGCCGGGGTGGATTATGCTGCTTTCTACCGTGGGATCGTTTCTGGCGATCGGTCTGTTCGCCCTGATGCCCATCTGGGCGCTGGGCGTTATCTGCCTGGCGCTGTTTGGCTGGCTGAGCGCAATAAGTTCGCTGTTGCAGTACACCCTGCTGCAAACCCAGACGCCGGAACAGATGTTAGGGCGGATTAACGGTTTGTGGACCGCGCAGAACGTGACCGGGGACGCCATTGGCGCGGCCTTATTAGGCGGACTGGGCGCTGTGATGACGCCCGTGGCGTCGGCCAGCGTCAGCGGGTTTGGTCTGGTGATGATTGGCGTACTGTTGATGCTGTTGTTAAGCGAGCTGCGGCGGTTTCGCCAGCAGCCAGCCAGTGCCTGAGTCGCGACGCGCCGTCAGGCACAATAACACGTTAAAACAGGTCGGCGAGGCGGTCTAAAACCCGCATTGCGCTGTAATAGTCCAGACGGAAGGATTCGGTGCCCATCGCATAAACGCGTTTGTTCTGAACCGCAGGCAGGTGCGCCAGCAGCGGGTTGGCATAAATCGCTTTCTCGTCCTTTTCGTCACCGGCAAACAGGAACAGCGCCTGGCCATTCAGCCCGGCGGCGAGATTTTCTCCGCCAAGCTGGATGATGTCGTGACGTTTGCCCTGGCTCTGGCTGGCCTGTAACCCGGCAGGCAGTGTCGCCAGCGTAAAGCCAAGCTGTTCCAGCATCTTGCCCTGTGCCGAGTCCGGAGTCCACAGGTTGGCGGTGTGGGCGGCGGCGGTGTAAACCAGCGCGCTCACCGGCTGCGGCGGCAGGGTTAACTGCTGTTTCACGCTCGCCAGCTTCTTATCGAACTCGGCAATGCGCGCGGCGGCCTGTTTTTCCTGGCCGGTGATCGCGCCTAGCTGGGTCAGCAGCGTCTGCCAGCTTTTATCGTCGTAGTTGATGATAAGCGTCGGGGCGATGGTTGACAGCTGATCGTACAGCGCCAGCGCTGAGTCGCCGCCGGTAGCGCTGATCAAAATCAGGTCAGGCATCTGCGCCGCGACGGCTTCTGCGCTCGGCTCGCCAATGTACAGTCGCGTCAGTTTGCGTGCTTTCGCCACGTCGCTCCACTGGCGCAGAAAGCCCTGACTGTCCGCCACACGGTTGTTCGGGGTGGTGGCGCCACTGGCAATGACCGGGGCGTCAATCGCCAACAGCGAACCGGTGAGCGTGACGCTGGTGGAAACGATGCGTTCGGGTTTGCGCTCCAGCGTGTGGCTTCCGCGGCTGTCCGTGACCTGGCGCGGCCAGTCAGCGGCCTGGGCTGAGGAGAATCCGAAAACGGCAAGCGTAATAAGCAGGGTGGGGAGAGAAGACAGTCTCACTAATCGGTTCCTGTACTGAGTGATTAATGCTTCTCATTTTCATTATTAAGGATAAGGGATGCAAGCCTTAGTCGCACATTGTGCTACCCCAGGAGTTGACATACTGCCTGTTTGCTTTTAGGTTAGCGCCCGAAAATATAAATGATAATCATTATTAAAACCTTTATCATTTTGGAGGATGATATGGATACGTCACTGGCCGAGGAAGTACAGCAGACCATGGCAACACTTGCGCCCGATCGCTTTTTCTTTATGTCGCCGTACCGCAGTTTTACGACGTCAGGATGCTTCGCCCGTTTCAATGAACCTGCCGTCAACGGCGATTCGCCAGACAGTCCTTTCCAACAAAAATTACATAATCTGTTCGCCGATGCCAAAGCGCAGGGCATCGCTAACCCGATAATGGTCGGCGCTATTCCGTTTGATACCCGCCAGCCTTCCGCGTTGTTTATCCCGGAGGCCTGGGAAACCTTCTCGCGACAGGAAAAACAGCAGGCCTCGCGTTATTTTACCGGTCATCAGTCGCTGAATGTGACCGAACGCAGGGCGATCCCGGAGCAGGACACCTTTGAAAGTATGGTGGCGCGAGCCGCTGCGCTTACCGCCACGCCGGAGGTTGATAAGGTTGTGCTGTCGCGCCTGATTGATATCACCGCCGACGCGGAGATCGACAGCGGCGCGCTGCTTGAACGTCTGGTGGCGCAAAACCCAGTTAGTTACAACTTCCATGTCCCGCTGGAGGACGGCGGGGTGCTGCTCGGCGCCAGTCCGGAGCTGCTGCTGCGCAAAGAGGGCGAGCGCTTCAGTTCGCTGCCGTTAGCCGGTTCCGCCCGTCGCCAGCCGGATGACGTGCTGGACAGGGAGGCGGGTAACCGTCTGCTGGCATCCGAGAAGGATCGCCATGAACACGATCTGGTGACCCAGGCGATGAAAACCGTTCTGCGCGATCGCAGCAGTGAACTGCACCTGCCGTCTTCGCCGCAGTTGATTACCACCCCGACGCTGTGGCACCTCGGCACGCCCTTTGAAGGTAAGGCGAATGCCGGAGAAAACGCCCTGACGCTGGCGTGCCTGCTGCATCCGACGCCGGCGCTGAGCGGCTTCCCGCATCAGGCGGCGATTAAGCTTATCGCTGAACTGGAACCGTTCGACCGTGACCTGTTTGGCGGCATTGTCGGCTGGTGCGACGCCGACGGAAACGGTGAGTGGGTGGTGACGATCCGCTGTGCGAAGCTGCATAAAAACCAGGTCCGCCTGTTTGCGGGCGCAGGAATTGTCCCGGCCTCTTCGCCGGTGGGGGAATGGCGTGAAACTGGCGTCAAGCTCTCCACCATGTTGAACGTTTTTGGATTGCATTAAGGAGCGATGATGAGCATTCCTTTCACCCGGTGGCCTGACGAGTTTGCCCGGCGTTACCGTGAAAAAGGGTACTGGCAGGATTTGCCGCTGACGGACATTCTGACCCGCCATGCGCAAAACGACAGTACGGCGGTGATCGACGGCGAGCGCCAGTTGAGCTATCGCCAGTTGAATCAGGCGGCGGCGAATCTCGCCAGCAGTTTACGCCGTCAGGGCATCAAGCCGGGCGAAACCGCGCTGGTGCAACTGGGCAACGTGGCCGAACTGTATATCACTTTCTTTGCCCTGCTGGAGCTGGGCGTGGCGCCGGTCCTCGCCCTGTTCAGCCATCAGCGTACCGAACTGAACGCTTACGCGAAGCAGATAGAACCCGCGCTGTTGATTGCTGACCGCCAACACGCGCTGTTTGCGGGCGATGATTTCCTGAATACCTTTGTGGCGGAGCACAACACTATTCGCGTGGTGCATCTGCTTAATGATCACGGCGAACATTGCCTGCAGGCAGCGATTGACACCCCGGCGGAGGCGTTTACCGCCACGCCGTCCCCTGCCGACGAGGTGGCTTATTTTCAGCTTTCCGGTGGCACCACCGGGACGCCGAAGCTGATCCCGCGAACCCATAATGACTACTACTACAGCGTGCGTCGCAGCAACGAAATTTGCCGCTTCACCGCGCAGACGCGTTTTTTATGCGCGATTCCGGCGGCGCACAATTATGCGATGAGTTCGCCGGGGTCGCTGGGCGTGTTTCTCGCCGGGGGAACCGTGGTGCTGGCGGATGATCCGAGCGCCACGCTGTGCTTTCCGCTGATCGAAAAACACCAGATTAACGCCACGGCGCTGGTGCCGCCTGCGGTCAGCCTGTGGCTTCAGGCAATTAACGAATGGGGCAGCAACGCGCAGTTGGCCTCGCTGCAACTGTTGCAGGTGGGCGGCGCGCGTCTGTCCGCGTCGCTGGCGGCCCGTATTCCGGCGGAGATCGGCTGTCAGCTCCAGCAGGTGTTTGGCATGGCGGAAGGGCTGGTGAATTACACCCGCCTTGACGACAGCCCGGAGCGAATCATCAACACCCAGGGACGTCCGATGTGCCCGGATGACGAAGTGTGGGTAGCGGACGCCGACGGTAATCCGCTGCCGCAGGGCGAGACCGGACGGCTGATGACCCGCGGTCCGTATACCTTCCGCGGTTACTTTAAAAGCCCTGAGCACAACGCCAGCGCATTTGACGACAACGGGTTTTACTGTTCGGGCGACCTGATTTCTATCGATAAAGACGGATACATCACCGTTCAGGGACGTGAAAAAGATCAGATCAACCGCGGCGGTGAGAAGATCGCCGCAGAAGAGATCGAAAACCTGTTGCTGCGCCATCCGGCGGTGATCCATGCGGCGCTGGTCAGCATGGAAGATGAGCTAATGGGCGAGAAAAGCTGTGCGTATCTGGTGGTGAAAGAACCCCTGCGCGCCGTCCAGGTGCGTCGATTCCTGCGCGAGCAGGGCGTCGCGGAATTTAAGCTGCCGGACCGTGTAGAGACCGTCGAGGCGCTGCCTCTGACGCCGGTCGGTAAAGTCGATAAAAAACAATTACGTCATTGGCTGGCTACGCGCACGGCCTGAAGGAGAACACGCAATGGCAATCCCAAAATTACAGGCATACGCGCTGCCGGGCGCGCAGGATATTCCGACCAACAAGGTGAACTGGGCCTTTGAACCCGAGCGCGCGGCGCTGTTGATTCACGATATGCAGGATTACTTTGTCAGCTTCTGGGGGGAAAACTGCCCGATGATGGCGCAGGTTATCGCCAATATCGCCGCCCTGCGGGAATACTGTAAAGCACATCACATTCCGGTCTATTACACCGCCCAGCCGAAAGAGCAGAGCGATGAAGACCGCGCGTTGCTCAATGATATGTGGGGGCCGGGCCTGACCCGTTCACCGGAGCAGCAAAAGGTGGTGGATCTGTTGACGCCGGATGAGGCTGACACGGTGCTGGTGAAATGGCGATACAGCGCGTTTCACCGTTCACCGCTTGAACAAATGTTGAAAGAGACGGGGCGTAACCAGTTGATTATCACCGGCGTGTACGCGCATATCGGCTGCATGACCACCGCCACCGACGCCTTTATGCGTGACATCAAGCCGTTTATGGTGGCGGACGCGCTGGCGGACTTTAGCCGCGAAGAGCACCTGATGTCGCTGAAGTACGTCGCAGGGCGTTCCGGCCGGGTGGTGATGACGCAGGATCTGCTGCCCGCGCCAGTCCCAGCCAGCAAAGATGCGCTGCGCGCCCTGATCCTGCCGCTGCTGGATGAGTCCGATACGCCGATGGATGATGAGAACCTCATTGATTACGGTCTGGATTCGGTGCGGATGATGGCGCTGGCGGCGCGCTGGCGCAAAGTACATGGCGATATCGACTTCGTGATGCTGGCGAAAAATCCGACGATTGACGCCTGGTGGACACTGCTTTCACGCGAGGTGAAGTAATGGCCGGGTTTGACTTTCAGGGCAAAACGGTGTGGATTACCGGCGCCGGTAAGGGCATTGGTTATACGACCGCGCAGGCGTTTGCGAAAGCGGGCGCACAGGTCACGGGTTTCGACCGTGAATTCGCGCTGGACGACTACCCGTTCGTCACCGAAACGCTGGACGTGGCGGATGCAGGGCAAGTGGCCGAGGTGTGCCAGCGTTTACTGGCGCAAACCGAACGACTGGACGTGCTGGTGAACGCCGCCGGGATCCTGCGTATGGGGGCCACCGATGCGCTGAGCGCCGACGACTGGCAGCAAACCTTTGCCGTCAACGTCGGTGGCGCGTTTAATCTTTTTCAACAGACAATGGCGCAGTTTCGCCGCCAGCAGGGGGGAGCGATTGTCACCGTGGCGTCCGACGCCGCGCACACCCCGCGTATCGGCATGAGCGCCTATGGCGCGTCAAAAGCGGCGCTGAAAAGCCTGGCGCTGACCGTTGGGCTGGAGCTGTCGGGTAACGGTGTGCGCTGTAACGTGGTGTCGCCTGGCTCCACTGATACCGATATGCAGCGCACGTTATGGATTAGCGACGATGCTGAACAACAGCGCATTCGCGGCTTTGGCGAGCAGTTTAAGCTCGGTATTCCGCTGGGCAAAATCGCTCGTCCGCAGGAGATCGCTAATACCATTTTGTTCCTTGCTTCCGATCTGGCGAGCCATATCACGCTGCAGGACATCGTGGTGGACGGCGGTTCGACGCTGGGAGCATAACGATGATCTGGAAACGTCACTTAACGCTGGATGAACTGAATGCCACCAGCCAGAACACGATGGTGGCGCATTTGGGGATCTTCTACACCCGCCTGGGCGATGAGGTGCTGGAAGCGGAAATGCCGGTCGATGCCCGCACTCATCAGCCGTTTGGCCTGCTGCACGGCGGCGCGTCAGCGGCGCTGGCGGAGACGCTGGGCTCGATGGCGGGCTATCTGATGACCCGGGACGGTCAGTGCGTAGTGGGGACCGAGCTGAATGCCACCCATCATCGTCCGGTCTCTCAGGGAAAAGTACGCGGCGTCTGTCAGCCGCTGCACCTGGGGCGCCAAAGTCAAAGCTGGGAGATTGTGGTGTTTGATGAGCAAGGGCGGCGTTGCTGCACTTGCCGGCTGGGAACCGCGGTGCTCGGTTAAGATAAATACCCCTCCCTGTGCAGAGAGGGGTTGACGCTTACAACTGCGACACGATGCGGCGTAATAAGCGGATCCGCGGCGCGATCGAGGCGATATCCAGCCATTCTGCCGGGCTGTGGAAACCCGCCCCTACCGGACCAAGACCGTCCAGCGTCGGAATGCCTAACGCGGCGGTATGGTTGGCGTCGCTGCCTCCACCGACGGCCTGCCAGGTAATCGCAATACCTTCTTCTTTACCCGCCTGCTCCACGAGGGCCATCAGCTCGCCCGTCGCTTCACTTGCGGCCATCGCCGGTTTGTGATTGACCTGAACGAGCGTGGTGGTGACCCCGTCAAGGAAGCCGCGCTCGCACATCTCCTGCAACGCCTGATGGACGCGGGCATCTTCGTCGTTTTGCCAGAAGCGTACGTCGAGTTCGGCAAAGGCGCTGTCCGGCACCACGTTAGCAGCGCTGCCGCCGCGAATGACCCCTACGTTAAGCGTCGTTCCGGCGCGGCTGTCGGCGAGGGCATTGATCGCGACAATACTGTTCGCCAGAGCGGTAATCGCCGAGCGTCCTTTTTCCGGTTCGTTACCTGCATGGGCGGCAACGCCGGTGAAGGTCAGGTGATAACCTGCCATTCCCTTACGCGCCTTCACCAGCGAGCCGTCGGCGCGCGCTGCTTCGCAGACCAGCACGCAGCGTGATTTTTTCGCCAGTTCGCCAATCCATTCGTGAGAATAGACGCTGCCGGTTTCTTCATCGGGATTCATGGCGACCGCGATGCTCAGGCGTTCGCGATGTTCCGGCGCCAGCGTGCGCATTGCCCAGAGGATGTTCAGCAGGCCGCTTTTCATGTCAGAGACGCCAGGACCATACAGTCGGTTTTCATCGCGGCTCATCGGGCGTTCGGCCACGGTGCCAGCCGGGAAAACGGTGTCCATATGCCCGACCATCAGCACGTCGAATTTTTCGGCGCCCGGTTTATTGGTGACAAACAGGCCGGGACCGACCTTGTCGCCCAGATCGACGGACTCGACGTGCCAGCCCTCCTGCAGCCAGAGCTGGCGGATGATGCCGGCAACCTGCGCGACACCTTCAAGTGTGGCGGTGCCGCAGTCCACGTTGACCAGGGTTTCCAGTTCGGCAAAATACGTTTCAAGATCCATACATCGTCCTTAATTCAGAGAATGATGCGCATCAGCAGCATCGCGATAAAGGCGTTGATGATCGAAATGACGATCATCAGCGGAATGCGTTTGGCCTGGGTGCCAATCACCCCGAGGATACGGCCCAGATATTGCACCTGCGAGCCCATCAGATAGATAGCCGGGGCGAGGATCGCCAGATGTTCGCCGCTGATGATCCCCTTATCGAACAAACCGATAGCGACGCCAATGCCGCCGCCCATCGACATCCAGCCGCCGATCAGCACGGCGGCGGCTTCGCCGGGTAAACCAAACAGCCCCATCAGCGGAGCGAAGACCATGCCCATGCCTTTCAGCGCGCCGGTGATCTCCAGCGCCTTGATGATAATGAAGGCCATCACGACATTGGGCAATGTGCTGCTGGTGGCGATGTTCCAGCCTTTACGCGCGCCTTCAACGAAGACATCGGTAATAACCGGTTTAGCATTTTGGGCGCTCATCAGGCTTCTCCTTTTTCCGCGGTGACGGCAGGGGCTTTTTTCCCGCTGAACGTCAGGATCAGGCGCATCAGGTTGGCGCCGAAAATTTTCATTACGAACATCACCATGATGCAAACGCCGATAGACGTTGGGACCGCGGGCGTACCGTCCATCGCCATCAGCGTGAACAGGATCGCGCCGGAGGAGAAGAAGTTCGTGATCATTGCGCCGGCGGAAAACTGGAACATCGCGAAGATATCTTTCTCTTTTTCCGTAATCTGACCTTCATCGGACAAATTGCGGGTCAGTGAAGCTCCTACGTCAGTGCTTTGCAGGCTGCCGATCATCGCCAGTCCGGTGTTGCCAGGGATCCCCAGCAGCGGGCGCAGCAAGGGCGTTAACAGGCGGCGCGCGGCGCGCAACGCGCCATAATGCTCCAGTACGTTGATCATGCCGAGGGCGAACATCACCGCCGGAATGAGGCCCAATGCAAATAAAAAGCCGTCCATCGCGCCGTTCCCCCCCACGCCGCGAAAGGCGCTGGTGGTGGTAGTAATCGCGTCGCCTTGCTGACTCACGCCGCTCACGACGCGTCCGAACGCGCCGTTGAGCGTGGTGAAGTCAAAGACCCCGTACCACTCTTTTCCACCCAATAACCCGGAAAAAAAGACGGCGGCAAACGCCAGGGCGAAATACGCGCCGGGTCCTGTTCTTTGCTCCTTTACCTCTGTACTACTCATTTCCTTCTCCTTGTAGATATGCGTTTAGCCCACTTATTCTGACGATGTAAGCAATTAAAAAGATGATTCAAATCATTTCATTGGCGGCTACAACGGTGAGGAAACAAAAATTGTGAGCTGTAAAAAAAGTTTCACTTTTTGTGCGGTTTTCCTGCGGATAGTGATCCGCTTAACAATGCAATGTAAATATCAGGTGATGGTTCAGGTTTATTAGGTTGTCAGGTTGTTAAAACTGAAAAAGATGTTATAGAAACAAAATGTAACATCTCACTTCTCTGGAACATGCAAACGGATAACAACCATGAACAAATCAGGGAAATACCTCGTCTGGACAGTGCTCTCGGTTATGGGGGCGTTCGCTCTGGGCTACATTGCATTAAACCGTGGGGAACAGATCAACGCGCTATGGATCGTGGTGGCGTCGGTCTGCGTCTATCTCATTGCCTACCGTTTTTACGGCCTGTACATTGCCAAAAATGTGCTGGCGGTTGACCCGACGCGCATGACGCCCGCCGTGCGTCATAACGACGGGCTGGACTATGTGCCGACCGACAAAAAAGTGCTGTTCGGTCACCATTTTGCGGCGATTGCCGGGGCAGGGCCGCTGGTGGGGCCGGTGCTGGCGGCGCAGATGGGTTATCTACCGGGAATGATCTGGCTGCTGGCCGGGGTGGTACTCGCCGGGGCGGTGCAGGACTTTATGGTGCTGTTTGTCTCGACCCGGCGCGACGGGCGTTCGCTCGGCGAACTGGTGAAAGAGGAGATGGGGCCGACCGCCGGGGTCATTGCGCTGGTGGCCTGTTTTATGATCATGGTGATCATCCTCGCGGTGCTGGCGATGATTGTGGTGAAAGCGCTGACTCACAGCCCGTGGGGGACGTATACCGTGGCGTTCACCATTCCGCTGGCTATCTTCATGGGGATTTATCTGCGCTATCTCCGTCCGGGACGCATTGGCGAAGTGTCGGTGATTGGGCTGGTATTCCTGGTGTTTGCCATTATCTCCGGCGGCTGGGTCGCGGAAAGCCCAACCTGGGCGCCATACTTTGACTTTACCGGCGTACAGTTGACCTGGATGCTGGTGGGGTACGGCTTCGTGGCGGCGGTGCTGCCGGTGTGGCTGCTGCTGGCGCCGCGTGATTATCTCTCCACCTTCCTGAAGATCGGCACCATTGTTGGCCTGGCGGTAGGGATTTTGATCATGCGCCCAACCCTGACCATGCCTGCGCTGACCAAATTTGTTGACGGTACGGGGCCAGTCTGGACCGGTAACCTGTTCCCGTTCCTGTTTATTACCATTGCCTGCGGCGCGGTGTCCGGGTTCCATGCGCTGATCTCCTCGGGCACCACGCCGAAGATGTTGGCGAATGAAGGACAGGCCTGCTTTATCGGCTATGGTGGGATGCTGATGGAATCCTTTGTGGCCATCATGGCGCTGGTTTCCGCCTGCATCATCGATCCGGGCGTCTACTTCGCAATGAACAGCCCGATGGCGGTTCTGGCTCCAGCCGGAACCACGGACGTGGTAGCGTCTGCCGCGCAGGTGGTCAGCAGTTGGGGCTTTGTGATTACGCCGGATACGCTGAACCAGATCGCGAACGAGGTCGGCGAGCAGTCGATCATTTCCCGTGCGGGCGGCGCCCCGACGCTGGCGGTGGGGATGGCGTACATTCTCCACGGTGCGCTGGGCGGGATGATGGATGTCGCCTTCTGGTATCACTTCGCGATTCTGTTTGAAGCGCTGTTTATTCTCACCGCGGTGGACGCCGGGACGCGCGCTGCACGCTTTATGTTGCAGGATCTGCTGGGCGTGATCTCGCCGGGGCTGAAACGTACCGATTCGCTGCCCGCTAACCTGCTGGCGACGGCGCTGTGCGTGCTGGCCTGGGGTTACTTCCTGCATCAGGGGGTCGTCGACCCGCTCGGCGGCATTAACACCCTGTGGCCGCTATTTGGTATCGCCAACCAAATGCTGGCGGGCATGGCGCTGATGCTTTGTGCGGTGGTGTTGTTCAAGATGAAGCGCCAGCGTTATGCATGGGTGGCGCTGGTGCCCACCGCGTGGCTGCTGATTTGTACTCTGACCGCCGGCTGGCAGAAAGCCTTCAGTCCGGATGCGAAAGTGGGCTTCCTGGCGATCGCCAATAAGTTCCAGGCGATGATCGACAGCGGCAATATTCCGGCGCAGTACACCGAATCGCAGCTGGCGCAGTTGGTATTTAATAACCGTCTGGATGCCGGGTTGACGATCTTCTTTATGGTGGTGGTTGTGGTGCTGGCGCTGTTCTCCATCAAGACCGCGCTGGCGGCGCTGAAGGTGGACACGCCGACGGCGAAAGAAACGCCGTACGAGCCGATGCCGGAAAACGTGGATGAGATCGTCGCGCAGGCGAAAGGCGCGCACTAAGTTATGCATCACCCTCTCCCGCACCGGGGGAGGGTGTTTCTGTTAAGGGGGAATGATGTTTGATACGCTTTCGAAAGCCGGTAAATATCTGGGCCAGGCGGCGAAGCTGATGATTGGCGTACCGGATTATGACAACTATGTTGAGCATATGCGGGTGACGCATCCTGAGCAGACGCCGATGACCTATGAAGAGTTTTTCCGCGAGCGTCAGGATGCGCGATACGGCGGGAAGGGCGGCGCGCGCTGCTGCTGATGCTCATCCTGATTTCTGTGGCTGGGGCTGTGACTTCCTGCGCCTTGTAGGATACTGAGCATCAGTCGTTCTGCTTATTTCACCGTCCAGGCCTTCGAGAATCGACGATTGGCGAACAGCTCCTGCAGACCGTTGATCTGTTTCAGGCGCAGCACTTCATCGTCGTCCATGCCCAGCTCTTTGCCTATTTTAGCGTCATCCCAGCCCAGTAACGCCAGTTCGCGGACAATTTCTGACATCGCGTGGATCTGATGCCGCCCCCTTGCCCGGTTATGGCGAATGGTGGCCGCCATCCGATCGTGGCGTTCGCCTTCCAGGCAGGTAATGGGTAAATACCCTTTCAGCCGTGTTTTTAGCGCCGCCCGGCCTTTGCCCAGCTCGTGACGGTGAAAGCCATCGACAATTTCATACTCTTCTTCACTGGCCTGAGACACCACAATGGGTTGGGTGAAACCATCCTCTTCAATGGATTTCAGCAGCAGTTTCTTTTCCGGTGGCGCGACGGTATTGGGGTTGTAATCATTGGGCGCGATATGCTCGTTTTTGATCCATAAAACGCAGTCTACCGGTTGGTCGCGAAACGGGCTGACGCGATGAATGGCCATTCTGAATTCGTTGATAGCTTTAATGCGCTCTTCTTCGGACAACGCAGAAAGAAAGTGCGTGAGTTCCTGTGTTAGTCGTTGTTGCATAAAATTCCCCACTCTTTACGTTTTGCTTTCATGCGATCGCTGTAACGTTGGTAACTCTTTGGCTTCGTCGGACTGAAAGAGAGCGCCCGACACCAGTAATCATTATTCAGTAAAACCTTACAGATGCGCCGCCAGGATGGAATGTCTTTCGCGCCAATATCACCCGCCTGGGTTTCCGGGATCTCCCCGTCGCCTTTTTTCTTATACCACTGCAAATAGACGGCGATTTTGTTTCGGTAATGCTCTGCCGTTTTCTCCGGCATGCTTTGCAAGAGCAGCATGGCGTACTGCTGCCAGCTTAAATGGTCGGGCTTGAGGATCTTCCGATGCCCGTAAAAATGATTGTTTTGTCCGGCGTATATTCCGCCGCTTCTGACGCCGCTGACGCGTTCGCACATAAGCGCCCATCTTTCAGGTTCAATAACATGGTACAGCCACAGCCCCTGGCGTTGTTCAGGGCCAAACGGTTCGCAAATGCGCATATAGCGAGCCGGAACGCCAGCCTGATACATCAGGTTATAAAGCGGATTGCAGGCCAGTTTTGTTTGTGCAAACCAGGTCCAGATATCCGCGGTTTTCCAGTCATATATCGGGTAGATATACCAGGTGTGTCCGCCCGGCGCGGCGGTGGTCCAGGGTTTATCATCGGCAAAACGTTGCTTACTCAGGCTGGCGATGGCGACAAAACGGTTATAAGACTCGTCTGCACGAATACCGACCATCATGGCGGCCGGGCGTTTATTAGAAAACCAGTCGGCGAATTCGCGTACGAATTGTTCAAACGTCATCCCGGACTGATAGAAGGAAAAATAGCCCGGGTCGGTAATCGCATCCGGCGGCGGCTGGCGCACCCAGCGGGTATTGGGTTCCCAGCATTGCCATTCTGGCTGGAATTGTGAGAGTGAATTTTGCGTTGTCAGGGGCAACGCCACCCAATAGAAATTCTCAATGACGTCGGAATATGTCTGGCGCAGTGCGTCAATATAGTCGATGGTGCAGGAAAACTGCGCCTCCCAGTCAATAAACAGTATGCTAATTTTTTTGTTTAACTTGCGTGCAAGCTGTGCAGTTAAATGCAGCATGAGCCCGGAGTCTTTCCCGCCTGAAAATGAGACACAGACGCGTGGAAGATTCTCAAGGGTCCATGATATTCGTTCTTCTGCGGCTTCAAGAACGTTTTGATCTAAAGGAATCTTATAAACAGACATATAAAGCCTATCCCTGAACGGTAATATCATTAATATAATACAATAAGTAATTATATACGATAGGCCGTTTGAGGGATTGTGCAAAATTCATATTTATTATGAATGTGTTGGCGCTAAGTATTTATATAACAAATGCTTAGCACTCAAAATATTAAGCATCATTATCAATACGAGAAATTATCTCGGCAAACGTTTTATTATTCAACGAGGCGCGATTGTATAAATAATAAAGTTGAATAGTAGGGAGCGTAAAGGGATAACTGATGCGCTTGAAATGTAAAAGTGGTTGATAGAAGTCATAGATGACCTTGGGTATAAATCCAATAATATCTGTAGCCGCAATGACATTTGCAATAGCAATAAGTGACTGGCTGCGGAAACCAATACTTCGACCTTTAATAATATTTTCTGGATGGGTCTGATATTCTTTAAAACCTGGATCATCATGCATAAGCATCGTGAATTGCTCTTCCAGAATATCTTCCAGGGCAGAGTTTTCGTTAATACGGGGATGGTCTTTGCTGCATACCAGAATACATTCAACGGGATTAAACGGCTTACAAAGAATAGAGCGGTTATTCACTGGATATAAAGAAATGACCAAATCGGCTTTGCGGTAAGCTAACAAATCCTCAGCCGATTCTTTGCCAGTGAGAATGTCATGGTGTTCGATTTCTATGTTGGTATTTTGACGAATTTTATTAATTAAACTTATCACATTGTCAGCAATAATGATTTGAGGTCCGTAAATAATGAACTTTTTCCTGATTTCTGTCTCATGCATGATATTTATCGTCTGCTCAAGACTGTTCAGATTATTTTCCAGGTGGTGATGTAAGTTAATCCCCATCGTTGTTGGGGTAATGCCTTTACCAGAACGGATAAATAACGGATCGTTTAACTGCGTCCGCAACCGCTGTAGAGACTGGCTCACCGCTGAGGGTGTGATGTAAAGCGTTTCAGCCGCCTTACTGATGCTGAGATGCTGATAAATACATTCAAAAATAACCAACAGGTTAAGATCGAATTTTTTGAGATCGTAAAGGTTAGCCATGTTTTTTCCTGTTTCCATTTCTAAGATGAAATTATCTGTTGCATGAATGTTTTAGGTGTTGTCACTGAATAAAATTTTTCAATGCAAACTTAAAGTGACATTTAGTATGGCTAAAGTAACACATTCCATTTTTTTTTGGAGAAGAAATTAAGAAGTATTGAGGGCGATTATGGTCAATTTAATTTTAATCACCCCACAAAATGTTAATGACTTTTCATCATGGTTTCCAGTTGCGCGTTATCAGGTAAACCGACGACCTGCTGCAGCACATTGTCCTTATTCATATAATAGATAGCAGGCGTCACGTTTGCGCCCAGATCGTCCATAATTTTTTGATGCATATTCAGGATCTTCATTTGTTCAGGCGGGACGGAGGCCGGCACGTTAAGTGGCATTTTGCCCCCCGAGGCTTCATAGTCATGCCAGACTTTAGCCGGATCTTTTGCCGACAGAATGGCGGCGGCGGTCGCCGGGCTTTCCGGCTTAATGACCCCGACAAGCAAAGTACGTAGTTGCACTTTTCCGGATTCCACCCACGGGCGGGCCTGCTGCCAGAACTGTTTACAGTACGGGCAGAAGGGATCGGCAAAGACGTACAGCACCACCGGCGCATCTTTTTTGCCATCCAGCAGCCACGTGGCTTTTTCCATCCGCTGCCAGATTTCCCGGCCAGCCGGGGCATAAATCTCTTTCTCGATCAGTTGATTGCTCAGGTTGTCGCCTTTTTCATTGTACATATAACCCGAAATCGCCTGTTTTCCGTCCGGCGTCAGGTAGATAGTCACCCCCATGTCCTGGTATTTTCCCAGATACCCTTTCATTCCACCCGGCGCGTCGAAAGACTTGATGATAGTAATGCCTTGTTTTTCGATGGCTTTAACCGGCGCCGGAAGCTCTTCGCCATGAGCGAGAAAGGGCAGCAGGGTGAGCAGAAGCGTGCGTTTAAACATTTTTATTCCTTATAAATCCAATGCGTTACGAGCATGATGGGCAAACCTATCACAGCCATAGGCAACATCTCGGAGGGAACGATTGCCCTTTTCCCGGCAGGGTGTTGTAATCCTTTTCGCTGTTACAGCCTTTGTTAAGGTAATGTAGAGCGCAACACTTAGCCAGTTTCACTGGCGCTGAAGTTACCTACGGGTAGTTCAGGTAACGGGGCCGCCTGCGAAGGTGGCCCTTTTTACGTTGGATTGTTCAGGTTCACCACGTTGGTGAGAGAAGGTTGTTAGCTAACGCTTATTGATTTGATAAAGGAAACGCATTAGCCCTGTCAGTCATTTTTCGTTACCTTACAACTCAACGAAAACACGGAGGAAGTACAGATGTCCTTGATTAACACTAAAATTAAACCTTTTAAAAACCAGGCGTTCAAAAACGGTGAATTCATCGAAGTTACCGAAAAAGATACCGAAGGCCGCTGGAGCGTGTTCTTCTTCTACCCGGCTGACTTTACTTTCGTATGCCCGACTGAACTGGGTGACGTTGCAGACCATTATGAAGAACTGCAGAAGCTGGGCGTAGACGTTTACTCTGTGTCTACTGACACCCACTTCACCCACAAAGCATGGCACAGCAGCTCTGAAACCATCGCGAAAATCAAATATGCGATGATCGGTGACCCGACTGGCGCCCTGACCCGTAACTTCGACAACATGCGTGAAGACGAAGGTCTGGCAGACCGCGCGACGTTTGTTGTTGACCCGCAGGGTATCATCCAGGCGATCGAAGTTACCGCTGAAGGTATCGGCCGTGACGCATCTGACCTGCTGCGCAAAATCAAAGCTGCCCAGTACGTTGCTGCTCACCCAGGCGAAGTGTGCCCGGCGAAATGGAAAGAAGGCGAAGCGACGCTGGCTCCATCCCTGGACCTGGTGGGTAAAATCTAAATTTCCGTCGTCTTTCACGCCATAGCTGCGTTGGCGTCGCCTGTTCACCCCGGTCACTGACTTCCGTAAGCTCCGGGGATTCTCAGGCTAGCCGCCTTGCTGTGACGCGAAATACTTTGGAAATTGTTTCAGTCATGGGCGCGCCTGCGCCCATTTCATTCCAGCACCATGACGCAAGTTGCATTCAGGCGGCCCGTTTAAGGCAGCTTGCATGATGATGTTTTCAGAGAGGGAAGAATGATGCTCGACACAAATATGAAAACCCAGCTCAAGGCTTACCTTGAGAAACTCACTAAACCTGTTGAGCTGATTGCCACGCTGGATGACAGCGCTAAATCGGCAGAAATCAGGGAACTACTGGCTGAAATCGCCGAACTGTCGCCGAAGGTGACGTTCAAAGAAGAGAACAGTCTGCCGGTGCGTAAGCCGTCTTTCCTGATTACCAACCCAGGTTCTGACCAGGGACCTCGTTTCGCAGGTTCTCCGCTGGGCCACGAGTTTACCTCTCTGGTGCTGGCGCTGCTGTGGACCGGCGGTCATCCGTCGAAGGAAACGCAGTCTCTGCTGGAGCAGATCCGCGATATCGACGGCGAGTTTGAATTCGAAACCTATTATTCGCTTTCCTGCCATAACTGCCCGGACGTGGTGCAGGCGCTGAACCTGATGGCGGTGCTGAACCCGCGTATTAAGCACACGGCGATTGACGGCGGCACCTTCCAGAACGAGATCACCGATCGCAACGTGATGGGCGTACCGGCGGTCTTTGTTAATGGTAAAGAGTTCGGTCAGGGGCGTATGACGCTGGCGGAAATCGTTGCTAAAGTGGATACCGGCGCAGAAAAACGCGCAGCCGAAGAACTGAACAAGCGCGACGCTTATGATGTGTTGATTGTCGGCTCCGGCCCGGCGGGCGCGGCAGCAGCGGTTTATTCCGCGCGTAAAGGTATTCGTACCGGCCTGATGGGCGAACGTTTCGGTGGTCAGGTGCTCGACACGGTAGACATTGAAAACTACATCTCCGTACCGAAAACCGAAGGCCAGAAACTGGCGGGCGCGCTGAAGGCGCACGTCAGCGATTACGATGTTGATGTGATCGACAGCCAGAGCGCCAGCAAACTGGTTCCGGCAGCCGTTGAAGGCGGGTTACACCAGATCGAAACGGCGTCCGGCGCGGTGCTGAAAGCGCGCAGTATCATCATTGCGACGGGTGCGAAATGGCGCAACATGAATGTGCCGGGTGAAGATCAATATCGCACTAAAGGCGTCACTTACTGCCCGCACTGTGACGGCCCGCTGTTTAAAGGCAAGCGTGTCGCGGTGATTGGCGGCGGTAACTCCGGCGTTGAAGCGGCGATTGACCTCGCGGGCATCGTTGAACATGTTACGTTGCTTGAGTTTGCGCCTGAAATGAAGGCAGACCAGGTGTTGCAGGATAAAGTCCGCAGCCTGAAAAATGTCGACATTATTCTGAACGCGCAGACCACGGAAGTAAAAGGCGACGGTTCGAAAGTGGTTGGTCTGGAATACCGCGACCGCGTCAGTGGTGATGTTCACAGCGTTGAGCTGGCGGGGATTTTCGTGCAGATTGGTCTGCTGCCGAACACCAACTGGCTGGAAGGCGCCATCGAGCGTAACCGTATGGGTGAAATCATCATCGATGCGAAATGCGAGACAAACGTGAAAGGCGTGTTCGCTGCCGGCGACTGCACCACGGTGCCGTACAAGCAGATCATCATCGCGACCGGCGAAGGGGCAAAAGCGTCACTGAGTTCCTTTGACTACCTGATCCGCACGAAAACGGCATAAAAAGAAAGTAAGACGATACCTGCAATAAGAAAGCCCTGCCGAAAGGCAGGGCTTTATCGTTTATGAAGCGGTGAGTTTAACGTACGACCAGCACCGGCAGCGTTGCATGGCGCACGACGCTGGAAGCGTTAGATCCCAGCAGGTGCGTGGTGATCGACGGGTTACGTGAACCAATCACCACCACATCCGCATCCAGTTCTTCACCCAGCTCATTGACCACATCGCGGACGCTGCCGAAGCGGACGTGCTGTTTAATACGTGACGGATCAATGCTAAAGTGCCCGACCATGGTCTGCAGTCGGGTCTCGGCTTCGTGCTGCAGATGCTCTTCGAAGCGACGAACGTCGGCGGCAAAACGATGCAGGCTCAGGCTGGCAGAGCCTGGCAATACATGTAACAAATGAATCACGCCATCCTGCTGCGCCAGAAACTCAGCGTGGCGGATCGCCTTGTCGCTTAGCTCCATTTCAAAAACATCAACCGGCATAATGATCGTCTTATACATACCCGTTTCTCCCTGTTAATGAATACTCAAATCATTCAAGCATATAATAATATTTCTTTCTGCTCTTTGTCTGGCACTTTTTCACTTCGTCCTGTTTCTTTAGCGAAAATGCCCCGCGCGTGCAGCCAGGAATAATCCCAAAGGCGCGCTGCGTGACGGCTTTTCCCCGCTGATGGCTACCCTTTAGAGATGCGCCGATTTTAAAACCCTGTACCGGAGGTTATATGAAAGCACTGACGTACCACGGTCCGCATCATGTTCAGGTTGAAAATGTTCCCGATCCCATTATTGAGCAACCTGACGATATCATCCTGCGAATTACCGCGACCGCCATCTGCGGTTCCGATCTCCACCTGTATCGCGGGAAGATACCTCAGGTTAAGCATGGCGATATTTTTGGCCATGAGTTCATGGGAGAAGTGGTTGAGACCGGTCGCGACGTAAAGACCTTGAAGAAGGGCGAACGGGTCGTGATTCCTTTTGTGATCGCCTGCGGTGACTGTTTTTTTTGCCGTTTGCAGCAATATGCCGCCTGTGAAAACACCAACGCCGGCAAGGGCGCGGCGCTGAATAAAAAACAGATCCCGCCGCCGGCCGCGCTGTTTGGCTACAGCCACCTTTACGGCGGCGTGCCGGGCGGACAGGCGGAGTATGTTCGCGTACCGAAAGGCAACGTCGGGCCGTTTAAGGTTCCGCCTTTGCTGTCTGACGACAAAGCGCTGTTTCTGTCGGATATCCTGCCTACCGCCTGGCAGGCGGCGAAGAATGCGCAAATCCGGAAAGGCTCGAGCGTGGCGATCTTTGGCGCTGGCCCCGTCGGGCTACTGACTATCGCCTGCGCGCGGCTGCTGGGCGCCGAGCAAATTTTTATCGTCGATCACCATCCCTACCGACTGCGTTTCGCCGAAGCGCGTTACGGCGCGATCCCGATTAATTTTGACGATCATAACGATGCGGCGGAGCTGATTATTGAGCAAACCGCGGGGAATCGCGGCGTGGATGCGGTGATTGATGCCGTGGGTTTTGAAGCCAAAGGCAGCACCACGGAAACGCTGCTGACCAACCTGAAGCTCGAGGGCAGCAGCGGAAAAGCATTGCGCCAATGTATTGCTGCGGTAAGGCGTGGCGGGATTGTCAGCGTGCCGGGCGTTTACGCCGGATTCATCCACGGCTTCTTGTTTGGCGATGCGTTTGATAAAGGGCTGAGCTTTAAAATGGGGCAAACTCACGTCCATGCCTGGCTGGGCGAGCTGCTGCCCTTAGTGGAAAAAGGACTGCTCAAGCCGGAAGAAATCGTCACTCACTATATGCCGTTTGAAGACGCAGCTCGCGGGTATGAGATCTTCGAAAAACGTCAGGAAGAGTGCCGAAAAGTCATCCTGGTGCCGGGCGCGCAAAGCGCAGAGTCGGCGCAGAAAACGGTGAAAGGGCTGGTGAATGCGATGCCAGGCGGCGTTATCTGACCCTTACCAGCGCTTTTCCAGATACAGGACTGCCGCGATGACGATTGCCGCCATCACGAAAAACCCCAGCAGTATCGCAAAAGTCTCGTTCATGACTGTACCTGCCGGTGAAACCGATTAATAGCCTGTCCTGTCAGGCTATTTCATTTGCCCTTTGGAACCGGGCAGTGCGCAAACTGGCGGCGATAAAGACGCCGACTGAAACCGGCTCTAAGTATGGAACGGGCGGTGAAAGGATGAACCAGGAAGAAGGGATGATTTTCGGAAAGAGGATGCAGGGCATCCTCTGGGTAAAGCGGAAAATCGCTTATGCAGATGAGGGATTAACGCAAATAGTCGCCTGCGGCTTCTGGCTGGTATTCCAGTTCGAGCACTTCAAGGTGCGTGGAGGCGCCGCCCGGCAGTTCCCAGTGAATGCTGTCGCCGACGCGCAGGCCAAGCAGCGCCGCGCCCACCGGCGCCATCACCGAAAGCTGAGTATTACTGTCGGTCATTGCCGCAGGATAAACCAGCGTGCGCACGCGAATTTCGCCATTGCTCAGATCGCGGAATTTCACCCGACTGTTCATGGTGACGACGTCAGGCGGCATAGTTTCTGGCGAACACATCTGGGCACGATCCAGCTCGGCATTTAACGCGTCAGCAATGGGTAAATCAGCATACGCGGGCTGCTCCAGCAGGCGATCGATGCGTTCTGCGTCAAGGTCGTTAATGATGATAGTTGGTCTGGACATTTTTACTCCATGTCGTCAGTACTGCGTTTTGCCGCAGGTATAGATTCCCAAAAGAAAACCCTCACCGTCTGGCGGCGAGGGTTTAACTCTCCTGATGATACTGAGACTTCCGTGCACTTTGAAGTGATTTAGCTCACATTCACGCAATTACCTGGTTGCTTACGGCTTCACGGAATTCTCGGCTAATACCCCACCTTGTCGAGAATAAAGTCTTTGCCGCAGTTTCCCGGATGCGGTTGCGGGGCGAAAGAGTCTGCCGTCAGCGGCGCGTTGATGGCACTGGCTTTCAGTGAAAACTGGATTTCGGTTAAATACGCAGGATTACCCTGACAGCTTAGCTTCACTGCTTTGCTATTTTCTTTACCCCAGCGTCTGGCAAACGCCGCGTCGAACGCGCTGCGGCTGACACGTTGACCATAATGGTCGGCGAGGAAGGTTCCCAGCTCGCTGCTTTTGATCTCTTTATTTAGACGCACCATTGTGCCGAAGTAAGCATCCGGATCAAAGCCGAAGCAGGCGCCGTGTTTGGCGTACTCGTAGCGCTCAAGGCAGGAGCGTCCACCGGCGCCCGGCATCACTTCGCTGAGTTTGGCGGCGCTTTCCAGCGACAGGCCGGTTTCCGGCGCCGCGCATTTGCGGCTGGCGCGCGCTTCCGGCAGGTTAGGGATTGGACGCGTGGCGCAGCCAAACCGCATCCAGCGCCGTTCATCCACCCCGCGCGAGGCCACGGACTTCGGCAACCCTGGCCATAAACCGTGTACCGTCAGGAAATCAGCCTTATTGGCGGTCTCTTTTTGCAGGCGGCACTCGTCAGGTTCATGGCGGTTGCGCTCATGCTGGCTCTGGCAAAATCCGGTTTGCCAGGAGAGCGCCAGCACGTAGCGATCAAAATCGCCATACTGTTTTGCCTGAAGCGGTTCGGCGAACGCCGATGAAAAAGGAAGCAGGGTTGCAGCCAGAAGGACAGATTTTTGCCAGATTGGTTTCATGGTGAGCGTGGGACTTATATAAAAACTGAATAGTCTCTATTTAACCATAAAAAAGCCCGCCGGGTATGATTACCGGGCGGGCGGTGGGGTTATTCCGTTTTCTCGCGTGGAAAAATCAGTTCCACATAGCCAGTATCGGCCAGCCAACCAGCAGCAGCATCGCGATGTAAATCACCCCGAAGATTGCGCCAAGACGCCAGTAATCTTTAGATTTCACGTAGCCACAGCCGTAGATGATGACGCCAGGGCCCGTTGCATACGGGGTCAGGCAGCCCATGATACCGATGGACAGCACCAGCAGAAGACACAACTGCTCCATAGGAACGCCCGGAATGCCTTTACCAATCGCCAGGATCACGGGCAGCATGGTGGCGGTATGCGCCGACAGGCTGGCAAACAGGTAGTGGGCAAAATAGAACACCAGTACCAGCACAATGACTGTCGCATTAGGCGAGAAGCCTTCCAGATGCGCGCTCATGGTGTTAGCAAACCAGTCGATGAAGCCAGAGCGGGTCAGGCCGTTTGCCATCACCACCAGGGTGGCGAGGTTAACCAGGGTGTTCCACGCGCTATTATATTTGGTGATATCTTTCCACGGCACTACGTGCAGCGCCAGCATCAGCGATACCGCCAGCAGACCGACCGCGGTGGCGTCAATCAGTTCACCGCCAAACACCCACAGGCCTAAGCTCAGCAGAACCAGGCCGATCAGCGTCCACTCTTTGCGGGTCAGACGGCCCATGGTTTTCAGTTCATCGCCCGCCCAGGCAGCAACTTCCGCACTGTGCGTCACTTCCGGCTTGTACAGAACGTAAGAGAGCCATGGCGCAACGATCAGTAAAATGATGCCGACTGGCAGGAAGCCGAGGAACCACTGCAACCAGCTGATCTGCACGCCCGCGATTTTACTCACGAACTCCAGACCCAGCACGTTTGGCGCCGCGCCGGTGACAAACATAGAGGAGCTCAGGCTGGTACTGATCACCATCATCCACATCAAATAGCCGCCAATACGACGCGCTGACGGATCGTTCGGGAACGATTTAAACAGCGGCGGCAGATTTTTGATCACCGGGAACACGGTGCCGCCGGTACGGGCGGTATTGGACGGCGTAAACGGCGCCAGCAGGATGTCGATGATGACAATTGCATAGCCCAGAGTCAGGGTGCGTTTACCCATGAACTTCACCAGGAACAGCGCGATTCGGCGACCGAGGCCGGTCACTTCGTAGCCCAGCGCGAAGATAAACGCGCCGAACACCAGCCAGACGGTGGTACTGGAGAAGCCCGCCAGCCCCCATTTCAGCGCCTGTTTGCCGGCGTTAAAGGAAGGATCGGCCAGTTCTGTGGTATCAAACAGCAAGTAATGGCTGCCAATGACGCAGATGGTGACGGCAATAAAGCTGATCGCGGTAGCCGGAATAGGCTCCAGGATCATCCCGACAATCATCGCCACGAAGACGGCGAAGTAGTGCCATGCCTGAGGGGGCATACCGTCCGGAACAGGGATAAGAAACATGACGCCCATGACGATAAGAGGCGCCAATAATTTCCATATATTATCTTTAGATAAAGACATAAGTGCTTCTCCGAAAAGGAAATTTTAATAAGTGTTTAAATGGTTAACCTGAGAAAGCTGAGCTAAAAACCACGTCACGATCAGCAGATCGGCGCTACCGCCGGGGCTGAGATTGCGTTCAATACACGCCTGATCGAACTGGTGAAGACGGTCGAGATCGTCGGCGCTACGAATGCCGCCGCTTTGCAGTAAGGCTGTGGCCTGCTGCTGGATCCAACGCAAACCTGTCGCCCCGCCGCGCGAGGCGACGTTGGTATCGCCATTGCGCGCGATCAGCACAAGCAGCGTGTCGAGCAGCGCCAGTTCCGGGTCGCGTCCCGTGGCGAGCAGGGTGCGGTAATGCGGCAGTGCGTGGCGGATCACTAAGGGGTATCCCGCCTCGGCTTCGCCGCGCGCGCCGGTTAAGCCCAACTGGAAATAAAGACGCTGGCCTGCGGTTTTTTGGTGATTGTTATTGCGCAGTTCGCGTGTCGTCAGGCCCCGGCAAAAGCTCGCGGCGGCGGCGCAGATCGTTTCAGGCGTAATGGGGCGCTGCAGCTGATGTAAGCGGCCAATGGCGGCGCACAGCAAACCCAGCGAAAAAATGCTGCCCTTATGGGTGTTGACCCCAGCGGTGGCGCGGAACATATCCGCTTCGCAGGCCATACCTAATGGACGCAGCCCGCTTAACACCGAGTCTGCCGGTAGCTGTGCGCAGCAGGCGCCGTATTCGATAAAACGCGGCAGCCAGCCCTGAATGGCCAGCGCGCTACGATGAAAATCGGCGAGCGCCATATCTTTATGCGCGCCGCAGTTCAGGCGATCGACCAGTCCTGGCTTCGGCGACAGATTCACTTCCGTCAGCATGGCGCGCCAGGCGAGATGCGCGTAAGCATCAAACAGCGTGCGCGGCAGGGCGGTGGTTTCACCGTGCGTATCGGGAATCGGCAGCATGTAATAGCGCCTCCATGTGGTTAAGAAGATCGGAGAGCGTATGGGTTTTCCCGCGCGCGCACGCTGCGGCGCTTTGCCCGCACAGCAGGCAGCGGCGGGCAGGCAGCGCAAAATGGCGACGGGAGAGAATTTCGCCTCCGGGCGTCAGGACGTCGATGTCCCACAGGCGTCCCAGAGGATGGTTATGTTCAAGCTCAATCGTCGCGAGCTTGATGTCACGGGCCGGCGCTTCTATGGAGATCATGCCTTCCGGCCCGCTTGCAGAGGCCAGTGCAGCCTGCTCCCTGATTAACCAGCCCGCTGTCTCCGCCAGCGCGTACAGGGCAGTCACACCGTGATTAAAGAGGCGACGGGTGAGCGCGCTGTCTTTGATCGGGCCGGGCGCCACCACGGTAAAGGAGACCAGTGGAATGGGATGGCGCTTAAGCCAGGCGTGTTGCCTTGCCTGTCTCTCATCCCGGCTGGCGAGCAGCTCGGGAATAGAAACCGCGTGGCGGGTGGCCTGTTCAGGAAGCAGGTGCATGGCTTATTCCTTCACCTGATGAACAACGTCAATCACGGAACCGTCGCGATAACGCACCACGGCGATCACGCGGTCAGTGAACGCGATGGGACGCGGTTCGCCAGTATGCTGTTGCGCGCGCTCGCGCAGCCACGCAATCGGCACCACTTTCATACCGGCTTCTTTCAGGCGTTCCGCCAGTTCCGGTCGTGCCGGGTTAACGGCAATGCCGTGGTCGGTCACCAGAATGTCGACGCTGGAGCCTGGGGTGACGCAGGTCAGCACGTTATCGACCAGCGTGGGAATGCGACCGCGTACCAGCGGCGCGACGATGATGGACAGCGCAGCAGCGACCGCGGTGTCGCAGTGACCGCCGGACGCGCCGCGAATCACGCCGTCGGAGCCGGTCAGCACGTTGACGTTAAACTGGGTGTCCACTTCCAGCGCGCTCAGCACCACCACGTCCAGGCGGTCAACGGAGGCGCCTTTGGAACCCCAGTTTGCGTACTGGTTCGCGCTGATTTCGATGTGGTTCGGGTTGCGCGCCAGCGACTGAGCGGCGTTGCGATCGAAGCTCTGGACATCCAACAGTTTGCGAATCAGCCCCTTTTCATGCAGGTCGACGATGGTGGCGGTGATGCCGCCCAACGCAAAGTCCGCACAAATGTTGCGGCTGCGCATTTTGTCTTCAAGGAAGCGGGTGACCGCCAGCGACGCGCCGCCGGTGCCGGTTTGCAGCGAGAAACCTTCTTTGAAGTAGCCGGAGTTAACAATCACGTCCGCCGCGCTGCGGGCAATAAGCAGCTCGCGGGGGTTGGTGGTCATACGGGTGGCGTCTGCGCCGATTTTATCGGCATCGCCGACCTGATCGATCTGAACGATAAGATCGACCTGATCCTGGGCGATGCTGGCCGGATTATGCGGATACGGCAGCAGTTGTTCCGTCAACAGCACCACCTGATTGGCGCTTTCGGCGTCGACCCGGGCATAGCCGAGCGAACCACAGCAGGCTTTCCCGGTATAGCCGTTGGCATTACCAAACGGGTCGCAGGACGGCACGCCGAGAAAAGCGACGTCAATATTCAGTTCGCCGCTTTGCACCAGATTGACGCGCCCGCCGTGGGAGTGGATCTGCACAGGCTCGGCCAGCAGGCCACGCGAGATCTCTTCCGCCAGCGGCCCGCGCAGGCCGGAAGTATAGATGCGGCTGACCACGCCTTTACGAATATGGTCAACCAGCGGCGCGTGGCAGTCGCTCAGGGAGCTGGAGGCCAGGGTCAGGTTTTTAAAGCCCATGCTGGCGATAGTGTCCATCACCAGGTTAATGGTCAGATCGCCGCCGCGAAACGCATGGTGGAAGGAGATGGTCATCCCGTCCTGTAAACCGGAACGGCGGATGGCTTCTTCCAGGTTTGCGCACAGCTTTTGGTTGCGCGGTTTCTGCGCCTGCAGGTTCTGTTTAGACGCGTTTTTATAGCTGGACAGGTTGCTTTCAGCGCGGCGGCTCCAGGCTGTTACCCGTTCCTGTCGTTGAGACTGTTCGTTTTTCTGGGTCATTATTTTTTGCCTTATTCTTCGCGGATGCCGGAAAGTTCTGCGCGGGAGAGCACCAGACGCGCGCGCTCGATCACCGGGCTGTCGACCATCTTGCCGTTCAGAGAGACCACCCCGAGTCCCTCGCGGGCGGCGGCTTCAGCGGCTTCCACGACCAGACGCGCATGGTTGACCTCTTTTTGCGTCGGGGCGTACAGGTTATGCAGCAGTTCAATCTGGCGTGGGTTGATCAGCGATTTGCCGTCAAAGCCCAACTGTTTGATATGCGCGGCTTCATGCAGAAAACCCGCTTCGTTGTTGGCATCGGAATACACGGTGTCGAACGCCTGGATACCGGCGGAACGTGCGGCCTGCAAAATAGCGCAGCGGGCGAACAGCAGTTCGGTGCCTTCCGGCGAGCGCTCGGTGCGCAGGTTGCGCACATAGTCTTCCGCGCCCAGGGCGATACCGATTAGGCGTTCAGAGGCGTGGGCGATCTCTACCGCGCGGGTAATGCCCAGCGGTGACTCAATGGCCGCCAGCAGGCCGGTGCTGCCTGGTTCGCGGCCGCAGGCTTTTTCAATGCGCAGGATTTCGTTTTCAATATCAATAACGTCCTGCGCCGTGTCGGTTTTCGGCAAACGAACCACGTCAGCGCCGCCGCGAACGACAGCCTCCAGATCGTTGACGCCAAACTCGGAGTCCAGCGCGTTGACACGCACGATGGTCTCTACATCGCGATACAGAGGATGCTGCAGCGCGTGGTAAACCATGCGACGAGCCGTGTCTTTCTCACGCAGCGCAACGGAATCTTCCAGGTCGAACATCAGCGCATCGGCGGGGTAAATAAAGGCGTTGCTGACCATGGCGGCGTTGGCGCCCGGAACAAACAGCATGCTGCGGCGCGTGCGGGTTTTACGTTGTTGTAAAGACGCGGAAATCATTGGCGATCCTCCCATGGCAGGGCCGGGATGCCGCTGGCGCGAGCCAGTAACGCTTCCAGTCGTGCGCGTAAAATACAGTCCAGCGCGCCTTTATCATCGACATTCACTTGCACGCCGCGTACGTCATATTGCGCAAGAACCGCCAGAATGGTGGCGCGAATGGCCTCGCCAAACTGTTTCTCAACGCTGCTATTGATTTGCAGGTCAATCTCCTGCGTATCGAGAGGGGCGATGCGGATCATCACATCACCCGACTCAAGTGTGCCTGCGACGGCAGCCTGGTTTATTTTCATTTTTCACCTGTTACTAATGCGGGGGTCTTTTGGCGGACTGTCGCACCGTTTGCGGGACGTTCAGCCATTTGTTGCAGATAGTGCAACGTGGCAGGCGGCACCAGCGGCGCGATAGCCGTGAGATCTTTTTTAACCAGCAGCTTGCGGACCAGCGAGGCCGAGATGGGCGTCTCCTGGTAACACAGGCGCTCTATTTCCACCAGTTCAATCGGTGGGGCGGGAAGGGTGGGCGTCTCCAGCCAGAAACGCATGTCGTGGTTATACTGGGCGGTGACGGTACAGAACGGTTCCGTTCCGACGAAACGATGGGTAATTCCCAGGGCGGGCGCCAGATGCTGACGGAAAATTTTCAGGTCAATTTCCGTATAGCAGTGATTAATGACGCTCTGTTCTTTAATGAAGTAACACGGGAATGTGGCGCGGGAAATAATGTATTCGGAACCGCGATGCACAGTGAGACGCGGGATATCCGCCGAGCCTTTGATCACCAGATCGAACCGGTCTTCATAAGGAAAGCGCGAGGTGTCTTCTTTCACCAGAAACAGATGCAGCCAGTCGCACTGCGCCGCCGCTTGCTGGATCAGATAGCGGTGTCCGTTGGTGAATGGGTTGGCGTTCATTACGATGCAGCCGATTTTTTTACCGTCGTGACGCAGACGGGTTAACGATTCTGCGTAGCGTTTCAGGCGGGTTGCGCTGTTTTCCATCAGCACCATGATGCCGGGAACATTGGCGAGGGTCGAAAAACCGCACTGTCGGAACAGGGCTTCGTATTCCGTTTTGGTGTAAATGAACAGATGCGTGCAATGTCTTTCGTAAGCGAGATTGATCAACTCTGTCGCCAGCGTGAGCGCTAATCCTTCGCCGCGTACCGATTCGCTGATGGCCACGCACTTAATGATATTTCCGGCAATGCCGCCGCAGGCGATAAGGCGGTCATCACGGGTCACCGTAATAAACACCTCCACGGTGGTATCGATGCTTAAATCATTCTCTTTCAGGAATTGTGTGATCGCCGCCATTTTTATATTTTCTGAGCGTTTGACCCGTGTAAACACATTATTACTAAACATAGTAAAGGCATCCTGAGAAGCTATATTGTTGCCGTTTTGAGGCGAATGTTGTACGAAAAAGCAATTTAATAACGTTTTGTTTTCATTTGGAGGAAAAGAAAATTTTGCGACGAGATATTTCTTTTTCTCCTGAACACATACATCGTAAGGAGTATTTAGGGGGTAAATTTTGATTTATTTCACAAACACTTAGATGGTTTTTATGGGTTTAATGGTTTTAAGTTTTTTAATTATTCTAATCACAATTTGAGATGTGGTTTTAAGTTGTTTAATTGATTTAAGGTGATGAATCTGTAACGATCACTCTTATTCCGCTTGCGTGGGAGTAAAACATTTTTATTACATTTAGCGTGCGTGCTCTGTTTATAATGCCGGTAAAGGAACAGCAATGTTGGTTCAAAAAAATAAAAAGCCGTTTTCTTTTTTTCGACAACTGGCATTTCCGTTGCGTATTTTTCTGCTTATTCTGGTTTTCTCGGTGTTCATTATCGCCGCGCTGGCGCAATATTTTTCCGCCAGCTTTGAAGACTATTTGACCCGCCACGTTCGTGATATGGCGATGAACCAGGCGAAGATCATCGCCGCGAACGACAGCATCATTGCGGCGGTGAAAACCCGTGATTACAAGCGACTGGCAACCATTGCCGATAAGCTGCAAATCGACACGGACTTTGACTACGTGGTGATTGGCGATCGCAACTCTGTTCGCCTATATCACCCGAACCCGGAAAAAATCGGCTACCCGATGCAGTTCATCAAGCCAGGCGCGCTGGAGAAAGGGGAAAGCTATTTCATCTCTGGTACCGGCTCAATCGGCAATGCCATGCGCGCCAAAACGCCGATCTTTGATAATGAAGGCAATGTTATCGGCGTCGTCTCCATCGGTTATCTGGTCAGTAAAATAGATAGCTGGCGACTGGACTTTATTCTGCCGATGGCGGGCGTGTTTGTGCTGTTGCTGGTGGTTCTGATGCTACTTTCGTGGCTGTTCGCCACCCATATTCGTCGTCAGATGATGGGCATGGAACCCCGGCAGATCGCCCGGGTGGTGCGCCAGCAGGAGGCGCTGTTTAGCTCGGTGTATGAAGGGCTGATTGCGGTGGATCCGGACGGTTTTATCACGGCGATTAACCGTAGCGCGAGAAAAATGCTTGGTCTGCGCTCGCCAGGACGACAGTGGTTAGGCAGGCGTATCGAGGACGTGGTGTCGCCGTCCGATTTCTTTACCGATCGCATTGCTGAAAAACGCGTTGACGTCATGATGAATTTCAACGGCCTGAGCGTGATTGCTAATCGCGAAGCGATCCGTTCCGGCGAGGAACTGCTGGGGGCGATTATCAGCTTTCGCAGTAAAGACGAAATCGCCACCCTGAACGCCCAGTTAACCCAGATCAAGCAATACGTAGAGAGTCTCAGAACGTTACGCCACGAACATCTTAACTGGATGTCGACGCTCAATGGCCTTTTACAGATGAAGGAGTACGATCGGGTCAGGGAGATGGTGCAGGGCGAGTCCCAGGCGCAGCAGCAGCTTATCGACAGTCTGCGCGACGCCTTTGCCGACCGCCAGGTAGCGGGATTGCTGTTTGGTAAGGTACAGCGCGCGCGTGAACTGGGGCTTAAAATGACGATTGTCCCTGGCAGCCAACTGCATCACCTGCCGCAAGGGCTGGACAGCACTGAATTTGCGGCGATTGTCGGCAATCTGCTGGATAATGCCTTCGAAGCGAGTTTACGCACAGTGGAAGGCAATAACGTGGTGGAACTGTATCTGAGCGACGAAGGTGACGAGGTGGTGATAGAAGTCGCCGACCAGGGCTGCGGCGTGCCAGAGGAGCTTCGCGACAAAATATTTGAACAGGGTGTCAGCACCCGTACCGATGAGCCGGGTGAGCACGGCATTGGCCTGTATCTGATTGCCAGCTATGTGAGACGCTGTGGCGGGATGATAACGCTGGAAGACAATTCCCCCTGCGGCACTCTATTTTCTCTCTTTATTCCGAAAGTGAAAAAGAACAATGACGGAACCATTAACCCTATTAATCGTTGAGGATGAAATGCTGCTTGCGGAAATGCATGCAGAATACATCCGCCATATTCCCGGTTTTAACCAGATCTGGTTAGCGGGCAACCTGGCGCAGGCAAGAATGATGATCGAACGCTTCAGACCGGGACTCATTCTGTTGGATAATTACCTGCCCGACGGGAAAGGGATCACCCTGCTGCACGAGCTGACCGAGTCGCACTATCCTGGCGGCGTAGTGTTTACCACGGCCGCCAGCGATATGGAAACGGTATCGGAAGCGGTGCGCAGCGGGGCGTTTGACTATTTGATCAAGCCCATCGCTTATGAGCGACTGGGACAGACTCTGACGCGCTACCAGCAGCGCAAACGGATGCTGGAAGGTAATGACAGCGCCAGCCAGCGACAGATTGATGAGATGTTTAATGCTTATGCCCGTGGGGAGCCGAAAGACGATCTGCCAACCGGAATTGATGCGCTTACCCTAAACGCGGTGAAGAAGCTGTTCGCCGACCCACAGGTACAGCACACCGCCGAAACCGTCGCTCAGGCGCTGACCATCAGCCGAACCACTGCCAGACGGTACCTTGAGTATTGCGCCAGTCGGCATCTGATTACAGCGGAAATAGTGCATGGAAAGGTAGGACGGCCGCAGCGCATTTACCACGGGTGATACACGTCAACCTTCACGCTGCCTCACTGTTCGCTACGCTCAAAACCCCAGTCACATCGTTATTATGCTCCTGGGGATTTCCCCGCGTCTTATCCGGCGCTGATCTCCCCCGGATAATATCAGCCGCCAGTGACGGCGGAAGACGTGCCTGGCACCATCACTTCGGTGGCGATAATCACGATTAACAGCCCCACCATGACCGGTACGGAAGTGCGTTTTACCACTTCAAACGGCGAAATTTTCGCCATTCCGGCTACCGCGACCACCACGCCGGAAACCGGAGAAATCGTCCGTCCCAGGTTGGAGGCTTGCAGCATCGGAATCGACAGGTACGCCGGGTTGATGCCGGACGAATGCGCCAGCTTGGGAATCATTTCGACAAACGCATAAAACGGCGCGTTACCGGAGCCGGTGGTCATCGCTGCCAGCATGGTCAGAATGACCAGCACCAGCATCAGAATGATGCTCGCCGAACCAAACGACGTGGCGATGGAGATAAGACTCTGGATAAAGCCAATCGTGCTCAGACCCTGTGCGAAAACGCCTGCGGCCACCAGCAGCATCACCACGTTGGCGAAAGCATCCGCCATGCCGCGATACGCGACTTCCAGCCCGGAGAAGACTTTCTGGGTATTAAAGCCACGAACAAACTCCAGCACTGCCGCAATCAGCATACACAGCACGAGAATGGTGATGATGTGCAACTGCGGTCCCCACTTACCGTCAAAAATCAGTACCCCAATAATCGGTGTAAACGGCAGGATGGCATAAAATGCCGGGGCTGTGGTGGTAATCTCATTCACGTCCAGTATTTCATGGGCGATGTTTTCTTTTTTATCCAGATAACGCTGCCAGAAAAAGTGCGCTACCGCCATACCGATAATGGCGGCTATGGAGATCGGCAACGTCGTTTTAAAGGCAAAGTCGATGAGCGGCATTTCGGCGGCTTTCGCTGCCAGAACCACGTCGCCGGAGGTAGGCGAAAGGATAATCGCGGCAGGGGACGCACAAATTGCCGCTGCGGCGCCGCGGCTGATCCCGACGTTAACCATGACCGGGAACAACGTCGCCATCAACAATACGCCGAGGCCGGTAGCAGAAGACACCGCCAGCGACATCAGACAGGCCACGAAATAGGCGGCAATCATCAGCAGGTAAGGCGAGTTAATGTACTGCAGCGGCCTGGATGCCAGCTTCACCACCATATCATTTGCGCCGATATGGGTCATATAGGCGGCGAAACCGCAGAGCATCATGATCATCATGCCGAGATCGCCGCCGCGGCTCATTAGCAGGATCTTGATGTACTCGACAATATCGGTCGCCGTGTAACCCGTTGTCGATTCACTGGCAGGCAGAACCTTATGTCCCATCAACGCGCTGATAATCAACAGCGCCAGACCGCCGACAAAGAGTACGCCGGTCGCGGAATACCCCTTAATTATGTAGCGGGCGACGCCCACGATAACCACTACTCCAATAAGGAGTTCAATCACTGTTAACATTGTTTCCCCTGTCGCATGGACACCCAGATATGAAAATAAGAAAATACCAATTAAGTGGTGTAAAAATGTGCCGAATAACCCTGCGACACTCGCTGATTAAAATCAAGAAACAGACGAATTAAATCTGAGTTATCGGCTTTTTTTACAATAATGCTACCGGTTCAATATATCTCAGCCAGCTTTACCCCTGTTATGGGTGTTTGTTTTTTATTTGTGCAAATTATGATGCATCAATGTTAATAATTTGCGGGGCAGGAGAACAACGCGCGAAGCAGAACAAAAAAACAGCGATATCTCGCTGATAACACAGCAATAAATATACCCAAATATAATAAGGTTATTTGGGTGAAAATAAATCTTAGAACAATCTGATTCTGGTTTAAATCACCGCTGTTAAGGTCCCATTAAACTTTTTTTTGGTACAATTTAAGCTGTACTTAAGCAGGGTAATAAATATTGTGATGGTGGCTAAAAAATTCTTTTTCCTTATTGTTTTTCTTTTTATTCAATCCGGCCTGCAACAGCAGGCATTGGCTGAAGAGAAAGGATGGTTTACGACGTTTACCGACAATGTCGCGGAGACCTGGCGGGAGCCGGAACATTATGATTTATATATTCCTGCGATCACCTGGCATGCGCGTTTCGCTTACGATAAAGAAAAAACCGATCGTTATAATGAGCGTCCGTGGGGCGGCGGTTTTGGTCAGTCACGTTGGGATGAAAAAGGAAACTGGCATGGCCTGTATATCATGGCCTTTAAAGACTCCTGGAATAAATGGGAGCCCATTGGCGGCTATGGTTGGGAAAGCACATGGCGCCCACTGCCGGACGATAACTTCCGACTGGGGCTGGGCTTTACCGCAGGCGTTACGGCGCGCGATAACTGGAATTACATTCCTGTCCCGGTGCTGCTGCCGCTGGCGTCCATTGGGTACGGACCGGCAACGTTTCAGATGACCTACATCCCCGGTACCTACAATAATGGTAACGTCTATTTTGCCTGGATGCGCTTTCAGTTCTGAAGCGATAAGTGATTAAAAAGAGTAGATAAAACAATAAGCTATATGCTTATGCTAAAAAATAACGCGATATTTATCACTTTTTACCAAAGTTCGACTGGACAAAGCGTACCACAATTGGTGTACTGGTACCCGACACAGCATTTGTGTCTATTTTTCATGTAAAGGTAATTTTGATGTCTAAGATTAAAGGTAACGTTAAGTGGTTTAATGAGTCCAAAGGATTCGGTTTCATTACTCCGGAAGATGGCAGCAAAGACGTGTTCGTACACTTCTCTGCAATCCAGACCAATGGTTTTAAAACTCTGGCTGAAGGTCAGCGCGTAGAGTTCGAAATCACTAACGGTGCCAAAGGCCCTTCTGCTGCAAACGTAACCGCTCTGTAAGCCTACGTCAGCAAGAATTCAAAACCCGCTTAATCAGCGGGTTTTTTTTGATCTTTAGTGGCTGCTGGCGGCGGTAACTAACCAGAACGCCAGTGCGGTCATGGCAAACGAGCCGAGCAGGTTGACCAGCACATTCAGCATTGCCCAGGCAACACGTCCTTCCTGAAGCAGAAACACCACTTCCGCGGAAAAGGTTGAGAAGGTCGTTAGCCCGCCGCAAAACCCCGTGGTGATAAGCACTTTCCACACAGGATCGATGTGGGTCATCCGACTAAACCACGCCAGTCCCATGCCAATGATAAATGCCCCCAGTAAATTCGCGGTCAGGGTACCCACAGGGATCGCCTGATGTACCGGATTAAACCGCATACTGAGCATCCATCTCGCTACACTTCCTGTACCACCGCCAATAAAAACTGCTAAAAGAAGTTGTAACACTGCGTAATCCTGTTATTTGATGAGTAATGGGTATGAGTGTAACGCTGAATAAACAGGGTTGGCGAGTGTAGCCAACCTGACTGGAGGGTGTATGTTCGCTGCTGCCGGGCAATTTGCTGTCAGTCCCGTATGGGAAGAAAACGCAGAAACCTGCGTATCGTTGATGTCGCAAGCGGTCAAACGCGGCGTCTCGCTGCTCGTTCTGCCAGAAGCGCTGCTGGCGCGCGATGATGCGGATCCCGATTTATCGGTTAAATCCGCCCAGCGACTGGAAGGGGAGTTCCTGCAGCGGCTTTTGCAGGAAAGCGCAAACAATACCCTGACCACTATCCTGACTATCCACGTTCCTTCGCTTCCCGGACGCGCGGTGAATACGTTGGTGGCGCTGCGCGCCGGGAAAATCGTGGCGAGCTACGCTAAGCTGCATCTTTACGATGCGTTTTCGATACAGGAATCGCGAAACGTCGACGCCGGAAAGGCGATTGCGCCGCTGATTGAGGTGGAAGGGTTTAAGGTCGGGCTGATGACCTGCTACGATCTGCGCTTTCCTGAGCTGTCGATCGCCCAGGCGCTACAAGGGGCGGACGTACTGGTACTTCCGGCTGCCTGGGTTCGTGGGTCGCTGAAAGAGCACCACTGGTCAACGCTGTTGGCGGCCCGGGCGCTGGACACGACCTGTTATATGGTCGCTGCCGGTGAGTGCGGAAATAAAAATATTGGTCAGAGCCGGATTATCGACCCGTTTGGCGTAACCGTCGCGGCGGCGGCAGAGTGCCCGGCGCTGATCATGGCGGAGATTTCTGCCGCGCGGATCCGCCAGGTGCGCGCGCAGTTGCCGGTGTTACGTAATCGCAGATTTGCGCCACCGCAATTATTATGACGTTTTTTTAAACACTGCTTGATTCACCTTGTTACAGATTGCTATTGTGTGCGCGCGTCAAATGACCGTTAATGTTATCCGGTTATCAAGGCACGCTTTGCTGCCTGTTTTAATTCGAGAAGGTATTTATGGGTGAGATTAGTATTACCAAACTGCTGGTGGTTGCCGCACTGGTTGTTCTGCTGTTTGGTACCAAGAAGTTACGCACGCTGGGTGGAGACCTGGGCACGGCAATCAAGGGCTTTAAAAAAGCTATGAACGATGACGATGCGACTGCAAAAAGAGACGTAGACGGTAACGTTCAGGCTGAAAAACTCTCTCATAAAGAGTAATGCCCGGAGCAGGATGCTCATCCGTTTTATGCTGACGAGAAAAAACCCGCACGCTGGCGGGTTTTTTATGGCTGAAATGTAACGATTCGTTACTGAATCACTTCACTTCCATTCCTTTCGCCTGCAGGTCAGCATGGTAAGAGGAACGCACGAACGGGCCGCAGGCGGCGTGGGTAAAGCCCATTGCCAATGCTTCCGCTTTCATCTCGTCAAACTCATCCGGGCTGACGTAGCGCTGTACCGGCAAATGGTGGCGACTCGGCTGCAGATACTGACCCAGAGTGAGCATGGTAACGCCGTGACGGCGCAGATCACGCATCACCTCAATGATTTCAGCATTCGTTTCGCCCAGACCCACCATCAGGCCTGATTTGGTCGGGATCTCCGGGTGCGCTTCTTTAAAGCGTTCCAGTAACTTCAGCGACCAGTTGTAGTCCGCGCCCGGACGAACCTGACGATAGATACGCGGTACGTTTTCAAGGTTATGGTTGAATACATCCGGTGGGGTGGCGGTCAGAATATCCAGTGCGCGATCCATACGGCCACGGAAGTCAGGCACCAGTGTTTCAATTTTTATGTTTGGGCTCTTTTCACGGATTGCGGTAATGCAGTCTGCAAAATGCTGCGCGCCGCCGTCACGCAGATCGTCACGATCCACGGAGGTGATGACCACATAGCGCAGCGCCATATCAGCAATGGTTTGCGCCAGCTTCACCGGCTCATTGGCGTCAGGGGCAACAGGGCGACCGTGAGCAACATCACAGAACGGGCAGCGACGGGTGCAAATTGCGCCGAGGATCATAAAGGTGGCGGTGCCGTGATTGAAACATTCCGCCAGGTTCGGGCAGGAGGCTTCCTCACAGACGGAATGCAGGCCGTTTTTGCGCATGGCGGCTTTAATGCCCTGGATACGCGTGGAGTCCGCTGGAAGCTTAATTTTCATCCATTCCGGTTTGCGCAGCAGGGCTTCGCGCTCTGTCGCCACATTTTTGACCGGGATAAGGGCCATCTTATCGGCATCGCGGTATTTAACACCGCGTTCCATCACAATGGGTTTACTCATAGCGTGCGTGTTCCAGTTGCGAATACGAAGGAAAGCGTTTTAATTCAATCAAATGTTGTATTTATCAACTATTTTTGAATTCACTACAGGCAGTATATCATTGAAACGGCCCTTAAAGCAGCCTGAGTGGTCGGTAAAATGTAAAATAGTTGTTGTTTTGTGCCATATGCCCAACCTCAGTTGTGACCCGACAGCAACATTTCCTTTTCAAAAAGCATCACGAATAACCGTAATCACGTTTTCCAGAATGGGATCGCGCAGGCTCAGTCTATTGTAATGGAGCGAGTAGTCGACCTGCTCGCGGTTCAGGGCGGGGTGCGGCAGCCGCTGTAGCGACCAGCACTGGTTGAACAGCGTGAAAAAGCGGGCTGGCATAATGCCGACAAGATCGCTGTGCGCGATCAGCGAGGCAAGGGTGAACATGTTATAGCTGCTGAAGCTGATTTTCCGGTTCGGGAAAATCTCCTGGATCCGCTGGCGCAGCAGCGTGAAGCTTTGCCCTTCTATCATCAACAGACTGTGTTCCGCATTGTCGACGTGCTCAGGGGTGGACGCGCCGGTCAGGAATGGATGGTTCTGCCGGCAAACCAGTTCAATGTTGTCGGAAAAGAGAACCTGATGCTGGACCACGCGATTGCTGTAGACGTGGTTATCAATAATCAAATCGGTCTGGAACTGGCTGAGTTGGGCTTCGGCGTCATGCACGGGAATATTCCGCAACAGCAGTTGCGGAAAGCGGGTTTTGATCGCCTGGTAGAGGGTGGGCATCACCAGCGCGCCGACGGACGGCGAGGTGCCAATGGTAATGGTTCGCTGTTTGTCATAACAGCCGGTAAGATCGAGAGCGCCGAGAATCGACTCAAGACCCTGGCTGATATATTCGTGCAAATGAGTGGCATAGGCGGTTGGCGTAACGCCTTGTCCTTTGCGAATAAACAGCGGGTCGGGAAAAATAGTGCGCAGTTTTTGAATAGACTGGCTGATGGCCGAAGGCGTCAGATTGAGTATTTTGGCGGCGTTAACGATACCTTTATGAACATAAACAGCCTCAAAGATAGTCAACAGATTCAGGTCGATATTTCTTAGCGTTCTGAAAATTTGCGGTTTATCTTCGGGCCGGTGTTCGTAACAATGGCCTTTCGGCTGACTATTCTCACTCACGCTCACACTCCATATTTATTTGTTTTATGAATAATTGCGTGAGTTATATTTATGAGCTGCATATATTTTCTCCACCCTTACTCATCTTGCCATTGCGAAAATTGATTGCAAAAAGAATGACGATTGAATAATTAACGCGCGTCGATGAAAAATAGAATGACGACGAAACGAAATATTTCGTTAACGATTCAAACACAGAGATAATGAAAATATAGAAACCAGGCGGTTTTGTAAAGCCTTCAAGGGATCTGGATTAATGACCCAGCTAATTTGTGGGTCATTATTATCAATTGGTTAAGCAGTAATATATTCGTGAGGAGGATTATTTAGCAGGGCTAAAATATTTGCCAATAAACGTGGTCGAATATTTTCCGTGGTGGCTTGTTTATCCCACTGCGATATTTTTGTCATTTCCATTCCCGCATAACCACATGGGTTAATACGCAAAAATGGCGAAAGGTCCATATTTACGTTCAGCGCCAGGCCGTGGAACGAGCAGCCGCGGCGAATACGTAATCCGAGGGAGCAAATTTTCTTTTCACCGACGTAGACGCCTGGGGCATCGGCGCGGGGATGTGCGTCTATACCGACTTCCGCCAGCGTATTCACAACGGTTTGCTCCAGCAGGGTGACCAGTTCCCGGACGCCCAGCTTGCGGCGTTTGAGATTGAACAGGACGTACATCACCTGTTGGCCGGGGCCATGATACGTCACTTGTCCTCCGCGATCGCTTTGAATCACCGGGATATCGCCTGGCATCAGGACATGTTCCGCTTTTCCCGCCTGGCCCTGGGTAAAGACCGGGTGATGTTCTACCAGCCAGATTTCGTCGGCGGTGTGCTCATCGCGGGTGTCTGTAAATTCGTGCATGGCCTGGGAGACGGGCTCGTAGTGTTGAAGGCCGAGCTGGCGGACCAGTATTTTATCCTGAGACAAAACAGCATCTCCGTAGAGAAAACAAAAGAGGGAAAAAGTATATCACAGCGAGAGAGGAGAGGGGTTACCCGGACAATGCCGGGTAACGTTAACAGATTTACAGCACCATACGGACGATCTCAATGTTGCCGAGCTCTTCGTACAGTGTTTCAACTTGTTCAATATGCGTGGCGTTGATGGTAATAGAAACCGAGTGGTAATTGCCTTTGCTGCTTGGTTTTACCGTCGGAGAGTAATCACCTGGCGCATGGCGCTGTACCACTTCAACCACCTGATCGACCAGCTCAGGTAACGCCTGCCCCATAACTTTGTAAGTAAAAGGCGTAGGGAATTCAAGCAGTTCGTTAAGTTTGGTTTTCATGTCAGCTCCGGCGTAACGTAAAAAAATGACAACTCCCGCGGCAAGGCGGGAGTTTTACTGATGCTTAGTATATGGGGATGGAAATCACACTTTCAAGTGTTCGATTTTTAACCAAACCAGTGATGGAACATTAATTTAATGTAATCAATGATTTTACCGAAGAAGTTGCCTTCCGGGATTTCCTGCAGCACAACCAGCGGACGTTGCTCAATGGTTTTGCCGTCGAGCTGGAAATTAATGGTGCCGACCACCTGATTTTTCTGCAACGGCGCGTGGAGTTCCGCGTTGTTCAGAACATAGCTGGCCTTCAGATCTTTCATGCGTCCGCGCGGGATGGTCAGATACACATCTTTATCCACGCCTAAGGAGGCGCGATCGGTATCGCCAAACCAGGCGGGTTCAGAGGCGAATTCTTTACCGGCTTTCAGTGGGTTGACGGTTTCGAAGAAACGGAAGCCCCAGGTCAGTAGCTTTTTACTTTCGGTTTCACGACCTTTATAGGTGCGTCCCCCCATCACTGCGGAGATCAAACGCATCTGCCCTTCGGTCGCGGAGGCGACAAGGTTATAGCCCGCTTTTGCCGTATGTCCGGTTTTGATACCGTCCACATTCAGGCTGTTATCCCATAACAGGCCGTTGCGGTTCATCTGGCGAATGCCGTTAAAGGTGAACTCTTTTTCTTTGTACACCGAGTATTCGTTCGGCACATCGCGGATCAGCGCCTGGCCAATCAACGCCATGTCGCGGGCGGAGCTGTACTGACCTTCCGCATCCAGACCATGTACCGTCTGGAAGTGGGTGTTTTTCAGTCCCAGCGCGTTCACATAGCTGTTCATCAGACCTACAAACGCGTCCTGGCTCCCTGCGGCAAAATCCGCCATCGCCACGCAGGCGTCGTTACCGGACTGCAGGTTGATGCCGCGAATCAGCTGTGAGACCGGCACCTGCATTCCTGGCTTCAGGAACATCAGAGAAGAGCCTTTGAAGACCGGATTACCGGTCGCCCAGGCATCGTTGCCAATCGTGACCAGATCGGTTTCTTTGAATTTTCCCGCTTTCATTGCCTGACCGATAACATAGCTGGTCATCATTTTGGTCAGACTGGCCGGATCGCGACGGGTGTCGGCATTTTGTTCAGCCAGCACCTTGCCGGAGTTGTAATCAATAAGGATGTAAGACTCCGCATCGATCTGCGGAACACCCGGGATCATGGTTTTAATATTCAGGTCATCGGCATGCGCGCCTGAGATAGCGGCTGTGAAGAGAGCCGTGGTGAGCGCCATGCGCTGCATGAAACGAGCGGAAAAAGTGGTCTTCATGGTCTGAACTACGACATCCGTGATGGAATTGAAAAAAGTGCCTTACTATAGCAAATGCACTACCGGCAGGCATCTGACTTTCCGGGTGACTTTTGTTAACGTTGTTAACGTCACTTACAGAAATTGACAAATCAGATGCCGCTTTTACGTTATTGCGCGCCGGTGATGAATGACTGCAGCTGGGCTTCGGATTGTAAACGCTGCTGTAGCGCGCTGGCTTCCGCTTTACTGGCGAAAGGACCGAGCTGAATTCGCCACACGGCGCCGTTCTGGGTCACGCGTCCAGGCACGTTAAACTGCTGTGCTAACCGCGTCTGATACTGTTGCGCGCGCCCCTGGTCGCTGACTGCCCCGACCTGAACAACATAATGACCGGATGCTGCAGCAGGCGCTGCGGCAGGTACCGTTGCAGTTGGCGCGCTCACAGGAGCGGTTACCGGCGCGGCAGTGGTGGGTTGCGCAGCCGGTGTCGGTTCACTGCCTTCCAGAACGCCTGACGCTAAGGTCGTTGGCGCGCCGAGGAAACCGCTACTGTTTACCGGCGCGCCAGCGCTGTCTTCGCTTTTCAGCGTGGCGTTACTGATCGCGCGAACATCGCCCTGAGGCTGGATAGCCTGTGGTGCGGAGGAGGCGCTTCCCATGCCGCCGCTCAGGTCTGGCCGCGCGGGCAGGGCATAGGTTTGTTTTGCCACAGTGGTACACGCCATGCCGGGACCCGACAGGGAACCGTCCTGGGCGACCACGATCGGATCGATGCGCACTTTGGTGTTATTCGAGGTGTTCAGACGGTCGGCGGCGGCGCGCGACAGCGAAATCACCCGATCGTTGCCGTAAGGGCCACGATCGTTAATGCGTACAACGATCATCCGGCCATTGGCGAGGTTAGTAATTCGCGCATAGCCAGGGATCGGCAATGTAGGATGCGCAGCCGTCAGCTGCATCGGATCAAACATCTCGCCCGAAGCGGTGAGATTGCTGCCCGGTTCGGCATCGTAAATCGCAGCAAGCCCGGCCTGACTGAAGCGCGACGGATCCTGCACAATCTTATAATGCTTACCGTCTCGCTGGTAATCCTGATTAGCGGTCGGGCTGAGCGGCTCGTAACGCGGCTCCGCTCCGCCGATCTCCACCACCGGTCCATTACATACCGCTGGCTGCGGCGCAACGATGGTCGCTTGCTGACCATCATCGCTCGTACATGCCGCGAGCAGCATAATTCCTGCTGCGACGCAGACTCCAGGCAACTGCTTACGCATTGCGCACCCCTTACACGCTTTTCGATAACATTTTTCTGTGGGTATGGATCGACATGACAATCCCGAACCCGGCCATCAGCACAATCAGCGCCGAGCCTCCGTAACTGACCAGTGGCAGCGGAACGCCTACAACAGGCAGAATACCACTCACCATACCAATATTAACGAAGACATAAACGAATAATATCAACATTAAACCACCGGCCATGACGCGACCAAAGGTGGTTTGCGCGTGGGCGGCAATCCACAGGCCACGCATGATCAGCAGGATGTACAGCGCCAGCAGGATAAGGATCCCCACCAGGCCCAGTTCTTCGGCCAGTACCGCGAAGATAAAGTCGGTATGACGTTCCGGAAGAAATTCCAGCTGCGACTGCGTCCCGTGCAGCCAGCCTTTACCGCTCAGGCCGCCTGAGCCAATCGCGATCTTAGACTGAATAATATGGTAGCCCGCGCCTAACGGATCGGTTTCCGGGTCGAGAAGCATCATGACGCGCTGGCGTTGATAATCATGCATCAGGAAGAACCAGAGGATCGGAATAAACGCGGCAAGCAGCAGCGCCGCCACGCCAATCAGACGCCAGCTCAGGCCCGAAAGGAACAGCACAAACAGGCCGGAAAGGGCGACCAGAATTGAGGTGCCCAGGTCAGGCTGCGCCGCCACCAGCAGGGTCGGCATAAAAATCAGCACCAGTGCAATGGCGGTATTCTTCAGCGATGGCGGGCAAACGTCGCGGTTGATAAAGCGCGCGACCATTAGCGGAACGGCGATCTTGGCGATTTCGGATGGCTGAAAGCGCACAATGCCGAGATCCAGCCAGCGCTGCGCCCCTTTTGATATTGCCCCGAAGGCATCAACCGCCACCAGCAATATGATGCAGACAATGTAAAGATAGGGCGCCCAGCCTTCATAAACGCGAGGCGGAATTTGCGCCATTACCACCATGATCACCAGACCAATGGCGATCTGCCCGACCTTACGCTCCATCATGCCAATATCCTGGCCGCTGGCGCTCCAGATCACCAGCGAGCTGTACACCAGCAGCGCCAGCAGAATCAGCAACATGGTGGGATCGATATGAATTTTATCCCAGAATGTTTTTTTGTTCGGATTATCCGTCATCGTTATTGATCCTCCGCCGCTGCAACCGCCGGGTTTTCAGCTGGCAGACTGGTGTTATTGTCACCCAACATAATGTGGTCAAGAATCTGACGCATAATTGTCCCCACCGCCGGGCCAGCGCCGCCGTTTTCGAGGATCATGGCGACCGCAACCTGCGGGTTATCATAAGGCGCGAAGGCCGTCATCAGCTTGTGATCGCGCAGGCGTTCGGCAATTTTATGCGCGTTATAGGTTTCGTTGGCTTTCAGGCCAAAGACCTGGGCCGTACCGGATTTGGCCGCGATTTTATACGGCGCGCTGGCAAAGTATTTATGCGCAGTACCGTTACCGCGGTTTGCCACGCCGTACATACCGTCTTTCGCCAGTTCCCAGTAACCAGAGTGAATGTCGCCAACCGGCGGTTCGTGGGGCTGGACCCACGGAACCTGCTTGCCGTTTTCGGAAGTGCTCATCAGCAGATGTGGCACTTTTACTACGCCGTCGTTAATCAGGATCATCAGCGCTTTGCTCATCTGAATCGGCGTGGCCGTCCAGTAACCTTGTCCGATACCCACCGGAATGGTATCGCCCTGATACCACGGCTTCTTAAAGCGCTTCATTTTCCATTCGCGGGTCGGCATGTTACCGGAGCGCTCTTCCGCGAGATCGATACCGGTATAGTGCCCGTAGCCAAATTTACCCATCCACTCGGACAGGCGGTCAATACCCATGTCATACGCGACCTGATAGAAGAAGGTATCGGCGGATTCTTCCAGCGATTTGGTGACGTTCAGATGTCCGTGGCCCCACTTTTTCCAGTCGCGGTAGCGTTTTTCAGACCCCGGCAACTGCCACCACCCCGGGTCGAACAGGCTGGTATTGCGGGTAATCACGCCTGCGCTTAACGCGGAGACGGCGACATACGGTTTTACCGTCGAGGCCGGTGGATAAACCCCTTGCGTGGCGCGGTTGACCAGCGGCGTGTTCGGATCGTTAAGCAAACCGGAATAGTCTTTACTGGAAATGCCGTCGACAAACAGGTTCGGGTCATAGCTGGGCATTGACACCAGCGACAGCACGCCGCCGGTGCGTGGGTCGGTCACGATCACCGCCGCGCGGCTGCCTGCGAGTAGCGTCTCAATATACTGCTGCAGTTTTAAATCTATGGTGAGGTGGATGTCGTGCCCGGCCTGCGGCGGCACTTCTTTAAGCTGGCGGATGACGCGGCCCCGGTTATTGACTTCAACTTCTTCGTAGCCGGTCTGGCCATGAAGCACGTCTTCATAGTAGCGCTCAATGCCCAGCTTGCCGATGTCATGGGTGGCGGCATAGTTCGCCAGCTTGCCGTCTTTATCCAGCCGTTCGACATCTTTATCATTGATCTTCGACACGTAGCCGATGACGTGAGTGAGTGCGGAGCCGTAAGGGTAGTAGCGGCGCTTATAGCCTTTCACTTCGACGCCAGGGAAACGGTACTGGTTTACAGCAAAACGCGCGACCTGCACTTCTGTCAGGTTGGTTTTCACGGGAATGGAGGTGAAACGGTGCGAACGGGCGCGTTCTTTCTTAAAGGCCGCGATATCGTCGTCGGTGAGATCCACGACGTTGCGCAGGGCGTCTAACGTTTGCTGCACGTTGTCTACCTTTTCCGGCATCATTTCGATCTGGTAAATCGTGCGGTTCAGGGCCAGCGGAATGCCGTTACGGTCGTATATAATGCCGCGGCTGGGGGCAATGGGCACCAGCTTGATGCGGTTTTCATTTGAGCGGGTCTGGTAGTCGGTATACCGGACGATTTGCAGATTGTACAGGTTGGCGATAAGCACGCCGGTGAGCAGTAATATACCCAAAAAGGCGACCAGCGCCCGGCGCACAAACAGCGCGGACTCAGCCGTATAGTCGCGAAAAGAATTCTGTAGTTTCATCCGCTGCGTAGTCTACTCAAGCTCAACGATCACTCACGGTGATAGGGGTGATTAGTGGTAATGCTCCATGCCCGATACAGGCTCTCGGCGACCAACACCCGAACCAGCGGGTGGGGAAGGGTCAGCGCGGAGAGCGACCAGCTTTGTTCCGCCGCTGCTTTACAGGCGGGAGAGAGGCCCTCCGGCCCGCCGATGAGCAAGCTGACGTCACGCCCGTCCAGCTTCCAGCGTTCCAGTTCCGTTGCCAGCTGCGGCGTGTCCCAGGGTTTACCCGGAATATCCAGGGTGACGATGCGGTTTTTGCCTGCGGCGGCCAGCATCAGTTCACCCTCTTTGTCGAGAATACGCTTAATATCCGCGTTCTTGCCGCGTTTGCCCGCTGGAATTTCGATAAGCTCAAAAGGCATATCTTTTGGAAAACGCCGCAGGTACTCGGTAAAACCGGTTTGTACCCAGTCGGGCATTTTCGTGCCTACCGCGACAAGTTGAAGCTTCACGCATTAACTCCAGAGTTTTTCCAGTTCATACAGGCGACGGCTTTCTTCCTGCATTACGTGGACAATCACTTCACCCAGGTCAACGACGATCCAGTCGGCAACGCTTTCGCCTTCCACGCCCAGCGGCAGCATGCCCGCCGCGCGGGATTCCTGCACAACGTGATCGGCGATAGACATCACATGGCGGCTGGAGGTGCCGGTACAGATAATCATACAGTCAGTGATGCTGGATTTGCCCTGAACGTCTAAGGCGATGATGTCCTGACCTTTAAGGTCATCAATTTTGTCGATAACAAAATCCTGGAGTGCTTTACCCTGCAAGTTTTCCTCCTGGGGCATGAATGCGTAAAACAAATAAGTCTGTTAGTATACCTGAACCCACACGGGTACGGGACAAATGTCACCGGCTCAGGTGCGGAAAGTGGGCTATCATCCCACCCCATGCAACAGAATGCATCGCCATTTTTGTAAAACAATTTCTGCAAAGGGCTGAAGGGCGGGAAAAGTCTGGCAGCGGAGAATAGCAGCCTGTCAGGGGGTGTCAATGGTCGAAGCGTGTCTGGCGCTAAAAAACAGACCTTTCATTCTCCCGGCTGCCATACCGCTCTGCTGTTCAGTACCCGCAGTGTGGCAAAATCGTCGTGGAAATCAATGGCGCTCCAGCAGCCTTGCTCAACGCGAAAGCGCCACATGGCGGTCGCGGGCATAGAAAGCAGCTTTGCAATCAGCAGGCTAAGTACGCCCTGATGGCTGACCATCAGCACATGTGTATGATGCTGGTAGTCGGCAAGCTGGCTTATCAGCCGATCCACCCGGCCTGAAAACGCCTGAAATCCTTCACCGTTGGTGGGGATCGCATTTTGCCAGTCGTTGCACCACGCCGCGTAATTGCTCGCATCTTCTTCGCAAAGATCCCGGTGATGGCGCATTTCCCAGTCGCCGAAAAACATTTCATTCAGCTCGGGGCGGGTCAGGAGAGGAAGATCTCGCCCGGCTAAGACTAAGCGCGCCGTATGCTGCGCCCGCTCCAGCTCGCTGCACAGCACCTGCTCAAAGGGAACCTGCTTGAGCAGTGTGTTCAGCGTCTGCGCTTGAGTAATACCTCGCGCCGTCAGCGGCGTGGGAGCATGGCCGCTGTACAGACCGGCTACATTGGCTTCGGTTTCACCATGACGAACTAACCAGAGTCGCATTTTTTCCTCGTGAACGTATTCGCGCAAAATATGATATTGGCCCTGATTGCGCGCGCTGTTTTCTTTAAAATAACGTTTTTTGCCAGGAGCGGCACGATGTCTCTGTTTTCAAGCGCACACGGCGGGAATACCCGCGAGGCCGCCGAGCTACTCGGTATTTCAGCCGATCGGCTGCTGGATTTTAGCGCGAATATTAACCCGCTGGGTATGCCGGCGTCGGTAAAACGCGCCATCGTCGACAATCTTCATCTTGCCGAGCGCTATCCGGACGTTGAGTACCGCCATCTTCATCAGGCGCTGGCGAAACATCATCAGATCCCCGCATCCTGGATCCTGGCGACAAACGGCGAGACGGAGGCGATTTTCGCGCTGGTGGACGGCCTTAAACCGCGACGGGCGATGATTGTCACGCCCGGCTTTGCCGAATACGGTCGCGCCTTACGCCGCGGCGAATGTCAGATTGACCTGTTCGCCCTGCGTGAGGCGGACGGCTGGCAGCTAACCGACGCTATCCTTGGCGCGCTACGCGCTGAGCATGACTGCCTGTTTCTCTGTACGCCTAATAATCCTACCGGCCTGCTGCCGGAGCGGTCGCTGCTCGAGGCCATTGCGCGACGCTGTAAGGCGCTGAATATCGCACTGATTCTTGATGAAGCCTTTCTCGATTTCATCCCCGACGAGCCGGGGTTTATTCCCACCTTGCAGGCTAACCCGCATATCTGGGTGCTGCGTTCGCTGACCAAGTTTTATGCCATTCCGGGGCTGCGTCTGGGGTATCTGGTCAACAGCGACGAGCAGGCGGTCGCCAGAGTACGCGCCCGGCAGATGCCCTGGTCGATCAATGCGTTTGCGGCGCTTGCCGGAGAACATCTGCTGGATGACATCGCCTGGCAGCGGGCGACCTGGCAGTGGCTGAAAGAGGAAGGGGAACGCGTTTATCAGCAGTTGAGCGCGCTGCCGGGTTTGAGCGTCTATCCTGGCCGGGCAAATTATCTGCTGCTGAAATGCGAAAGGGATCTGCAGCGCGCGCTCCTCGAACGGCATATTTTGATCCGTAGCTGCGCCAATTATCCAGGGCTTGATGCGCGTTATTTTCGGGTGGCGATACGCAGTAGCGGAGAAAACGACCGCCTGCTGGCGGTGTTAGCGGATGTGCTTAACGATACAAACCGTGCAGATTAATATAGTCCAATACTGCTTTCGGCATCAGGTCGTCGCAGGATTCGCCGTTTTCCAGACGCTCGCGAATAAGGGTGGCGGAGACATTAAACCACGGTGTTTCGGCAAGATAGATTCTGCCCGCGGGCAGCCGGTGCAGATCGTCCGGAGTATGCGTCAGATGCTTTTCCAGCCAGCGTTGATGCTGCTCCTGCGCCATCTCCAGTGGGTAACCTGGACGGCGGCAGACGATCAGATGGGTGTTATCAAGGATGGTTTCGTAGTCATGCCACGTGGGAAAGGTTAGCAGTGAATCCTGGCCGATGATAAACGCCAGCGGCGCATCCGGACCTTGCTCCTCTCGCCATTCTTTCAGCGTTTGCGCGGTATAAGAAGGCGTATCGCGCAGCAGCTCACGCTCATCAAGGGTGAACAGCGGTTTATCGGCTATGGCCAGCTCGAGCATCGTTTTCCGCTGGGCGCTGGTGGCCTCCGGCTGTGGACGATGCGGGGGAACATTGTTCGGCATCACAATCACCCGTGACAGGCCAATCAGGTTGGCCAGGGTTTCCACGGGCTTGAGGTGACCATAATGCACCGGATCAAAGGTGCCGCCAAAAAGTGCCTGTAACGATTTCATATCAACCATCAATAAAAACGTCTGCCAGCGCCTTATGGCAAATCAGCAGCGAAAGACCTTCGAGTTCCGCCCAGACTGACTGGCCATAATCCTGCTTCAGCGTTATTTCTGTACGTGTCAGTAGCTGCACCGCCTGGCGCAGTTGCGTCAGGCTTAGTCGGTTCAGGGCTTCGCTCGTCATGGCACGGCGGTTTTGCCAGACGCGGTGTTTATCAAACAGCGCGCGCAGGGGCGTATGGGCGGCCTGGCGCTTGAGGTTGACCAGCAGTAAAAGTTCACGCTGCAGGGTGCGCAATAAAATGACCGGCTCGCTGCCTTCCAGACGTAATTGCTGAAGAATATGCAGTGCGCGTTTGCTCTTGCCCATCACCAGCGCATCGACCCAATGATACGGGGTAAAGTGCGCGGCATCGTTCACCGCCTGTTCGACACGGGGAAGCGTGAGTTTTCCGTCCGGCCACAGCAATGACAGACGTTCCAGCGCCTGTGCCAGCGCCAGCAGGTTGCCTTCATAGCAATAGCACAGCAGCTGATTTGCCGCGTCATCCAGTTGCAGATTCTTTTGTTTTGCCCGGGCGGCCACCCAGCGCGGAAGCTGAGCCTGCTCCGGCGTCTGGCAACTGACCTGCACGCTCCGATCGGCCAGCGCGCTAAGCCACGCGGCATTTTCCTGGGCTTTTGTGAGCTTATTACCGCGCACCAAAAGCAGGAGATCGTCATGCAGTAACTGCGTGAGGTGGGCCAGCTGCTCGTTGATGGCGGCGTTTGGACCGTTTTCCGGCAGCAACAGCAACAGCGTCTGTCGACTGGCGAACAGACTCATCGCCTGACACTGTGAAAACAGCGCATTCCAGTCGGTGCTGTTGTCGAGCGAAAAGGTATGGTGTTCTTCGAACCCCTGCGCTGCCGCTGCCTGACGAATGGCGTCCTGGCTTTCCTGCAACAAAAGAGGGTCGTTACCGAGTAATAAATACGCCGCGCGCAGCCCTTCGGAGAGCTGCGCGCGGAGTTGTTCAGGGTACAACCGAATCATCAGTTACCCAGCGTGGTTGAAACGCGTGAGGAAGAAGCCGCAGGTGTGACCACGGTATTTTCAGTTTTTTCTTCTTCCTGAACCGAGCGGACATCAGCGATTTTTACGCTGGACAGCTTACGAATCAGCTGTTCAGCCGCTTTGTCATACATTTCGTTGATGATCATCTGCTGTTCGTTATCCTTCGCCAGCGCCATCTGCGGGTTGTCGAAGAATGAACGGTACACTTTGGTGTTGATCGGGTAAATACCGTGTTCCGGGATCAGCACCGAGGCGTTAACGTTCATGACCATCTGATACTCAGCCGTCTGACCGTCCTGGAAGACCGACGCCGTATCCTGAGAAATACTGACGGCGCCCAGACGTAACGATGGGACATCTTTACGCATTGAGCCTTTTTCCAGCAGCTCAACATCGTTCAGGCGCAACTGATTACGCACCGCACGACTCAGTGGGCCGTTAGGATCCCTGGAGTCGAGGATCATGGTTTTCATTGTGTCCGGAACCTGCGTAGTGCTACGCAGATGCCAGCCACACCCGGCGGTGGTTAACACCGCCAGAGATAACAACACTGTTGCCAGATATCGCACGCTTCCTCCCGCGCTTAGCCAACGACCAGATTGAGAAGTTTACCCGGTACGTAAATCACTTTACGCACGGTCACGCCCTCAAGATATTTTGCGACCAGATGTTCCTGACCCGCACGTTCACGAACCTGTTCTTCAGTCGCATCCACCGGAACGGTGATTTTGCCACGCACTTTGCCGTTGACCTGCACCACGACGAGGGTGGAGTCTTCAACCATCGCGGCGTCGTCAGCCACCGGCCACGGCGCATTGTCGATATCGCCTTCGCCTTTCAGCGACTGCCACAGCGTAAAGCAGACGTGCGGAGTGAACGGGTTAAGCATACGCACAACCGCCAACAGCGCTTCCTGCATCAGGGCGCGATCCTGTTCGTCTTCCTGCGGCGCTTTCGCCAGCTTATTCATCAGTTCCATGATCGCGGCGATAGCGGTGTTGAAGGTCTGACGACGACCAATATCATCGGTCACTTTGGCGATCGTTTTGTGTACGTCGCGACGCAACGCTTTTTGATCTTCACTCAGCGCGGCAACGTTCAGCGGCGCAGCGTCGCCACGTGAAGTATGCTCGTAAACCAGTTTCCAGACGCGTTTCAGGAAGCGGTTTGCCCCTTCAACGCCGGACTCCTGCCATTCGAGGGTCATATCCGCCGGGGAGGCGAACATCATGAACAGACGTACGGTGTCGGCGCCGTAACGCTCAACCATCACCTGCGGGTCGATACCGTTGTTTTTCGACTTCGACATTTTGCTCATGCCGGTGTACACCAGTTCATGGCCTGCCGCGTCTTTCGCTTTCACGATACGGCCTTTCTCGTCACGCTCAACAATGGCATCTACCGGAGAAACCCAGTTACGCTCGCCGTTTTCGCCGACATAATAGAACGCATCCGCCAGCACCATGCCCTGACACAGCAACTGTTTCGCCGGTTCGTCAGAGTTCACCATGCCCGCGTCGCGCATCAGCTTATGGAAGAAGCGGAAGTAGAGCAGATGCATGATGGCGTGTTCAATACCGCCGATGTAAATATCCACAGGCAGCCAGTAGTTGGCGGCTTTGGAATCCAGCATGCCTTCCTGATACTGCGGGCAGGTGTAGCGCGCGTAATACCAGGAGGACTCCATAAAGGTGTCGAAGGTGTCGGTTTCACGCAGCGCTGGCTGACCGTTAACGGTGGTTTTCGCCCACTGAGGATCGGCTTTGATCGGGCTGGTGATACCGTCCATGACCACGTCTTCCGGCAGGATCACCGGCAGTTGATCTTCCGGAGTTGGCATTACGGTGCCGTCTTCCAGGGTGACCATTGGGATCGGCGCGCCCCAGTAGCGCTGACGGGAAACGCCCCAGTCGCGCAGACGGTAGTTCACTTTGCGCTCGCCCACGCCTTTCGCCGCCAGTTTGTCGGCAATCGCGTTGAAGGCGTCTTCAAAGGCCAGACCGTCGAATTCGCCGGAGTTAAACAGCACGCCTTTTTCGGTCAGCGCCTGTTCGGACAGATCCGGTTCGGAACCGTCGGCGGCAAGAATGACGGGTTTGATGGTTAAACCGTATTTGGTGGCAAATTCGTAGTCGCGCTGATCGTGACCCGGAACCGCCATGACCGCGCCGGTGCCGTATTCCATCAGCACGAAGTTCGCCGCCCAGACCGGGATCGCTTCGCCGGTTAACGGATGTACCGCTTTAAAGCCGGTATCGACGCCTTTCTTCTCCATGGTCGCCATATCGGCTTCCGCGACTTTGGTATTGCGGCATTCGTCGATAAAGGCAGCCAGTTCCGGGTTGTTCGCCGCGGCTTTCTGCGCCAGCGGGTGACCGGCGGCAACGGCCAGGTAAGTGGCGCCCATAAAGGTATCCGGGCGGGTGGTGTAAACGGTCAGCGTATCTTCATAACCGGTGACATCAAAGGTGATTTCCACGCCTTCAGAACGGCCAATCCAGTTGCGCTGCATCGTTTTGACGGTGTCAGGCCAGTGATCGAGCTTGTCCAGATCGTTCAGCAGTTCGTCCGCATAAGCGGTAATTTTGATAAACCACTGCGGGATCTCTTTACGCTCAACTTTGGTGTCGCAGCGCCAGCAGCAGCCGTCGATCACCTGTTCGTTAGCGAGCACGGTCTGATCGTTCGGGCACCAGTTCACCGCAGAGGTCTTTTTGTAAACCAGACCTTTTTTATACAGCTCGGTAAAGAATTTTTGTTCCCAGCGATAGTATTCCGGGGTGCAGGTCGCCAGTTCACGGCTCCAGTCGTAGCCGAAGCCCAGCATTTTAAGCTGGTTTTTCATATAGGCGATGTTGTCGTAAGTCCACGGCGCCGGCGCGGTGTTGTTTTTCACCGCTGCGCCTTCCGCAGGCAGGCCGAAAGCGTCCCAACCGATAGGCTGCAACACGTTTTTGCCGAGCATGCGCTGGTAACGGGCGATCACGTCACCGATGGTGTAGTTACGCACGTGGCCCATGTGTAGTCGGCCAGAAGGATAGGGAAGCATAGACAGGCAGTAATACTTCTCTTTGCTCTCGTCTTCGGTTACTTCAAATGTGCGCTTCTCATCCCAGTGAAGCTGTACTTTGGATTCTATCTCTTCCGGGCGGTATTGCTCTTGCATGGCAGCCAGTGGTCCTGTTTTCAATACAGCTACAAACGTAGCTTTAGAGGTGGTGTTTTAGATCCGCATAGCATAGCCCAAACGCCCGCGTCAAAACAGTCTTTCGCAGGGTTAATCCGCGCATTGATTTACTCACTCTGCGGGCGATCTTACAAAGCAGTGTGCAAATAACGTCTATTATTATAGACAGTTAACGACCCAGGAGGCGAAACGATGAACAAGGTTGCTCAATATTACCGTGAACTGGTGGCGTCATTAAGCGAACGCCTGCGTAACGGCGAACGCGATATCGACCTGCTGGTGGAACAGGCGCGGCAGCGGGTATTACAGGCAGGGGAGTTAACGCGAACCGAGGCGGACGAACTGATCCGCGCGGTCAGACGCGACCTGGAAGAGTTCGCCATGAGCTACGAAGAAAGCCTCGAGGAGGAGTCCGACAGCGTCTTTATGCGGGTAATTAAAGAGAGCCTGTGGCAGGAACTGGCGGATATTACCGACAAAACACAGCTGGAATGGCGTGAGGTGTTCCAGGATCTCAGCCATCACGGGGTTTATCACAGCGGCGAGGTGGTGGGGTTAGGCAACCTGGTGTGTGAAAAATGCCATTTCCATTTAGCCGTGTATACGCCAGACGTACTGCCGCTGTGTCCAAAATGCGGTCACGATCAGTTTCAGCGCAGACCGTTCGAGCCGTGATTCGCACTGCCGGATGGCGGTGTCGCCATCCGGCAAACATTACGCGTAAGCCGTCAGGCGTTCAGCCAGAAGATCCACAAACCCTTCGCGATCGACATCCACCATCACGGTGGCGTTCGGTCTATTGCCCGTCAGGAAATAGTAATCCACGACTGTCATTCCCTGCGTGTACTTACCCTGCGTTTCGACGCCGACCCAGCGCTCCACGGTGGTAAACAGCTCCGGCTTCAGCAGCCAGGCGATGGTACAGGGGTCATGCAGCGGCGCGCCGGTGAATCCCCATTTTTCATCTTTATGATACTCGAGGAAGAAATCGAGTAGTTCAGCGACGATGGTCGCGATCGGGTTGCCGATGGCGCGAAAACGTTCGGTATCATCAGCATGGATCTGCGCTTTGTGCGTGACGTCCAGTCCCGCCATCACGACCGGAATGCCTGACTGGAAGACGATTTCCGCCGCTTCCGGGTCGACAAAAATATTAAACTCGGCGGCGGGCGTCCAGTTACCCAGCGCCATCGCGCCGCCCATGATCACTATTCGCGCAATGTTGGCGTGCAGTTCCGGGTGGCTATTCAGTAATAGCGCAACGTTGGTCTGCGGACCGGTCGAGACGATGGTGACCGGTTGTGGACTTTCGCGCAGGGTTTTCGCCATTAACTCGACGGCGGTGCAGGGCTGCGGCGCAAAAGCCGGTTCCGGCAGCGCCGGACCGTCCAGCCCGCTTTCGCCATGAACGTTATCGGCGATGATCAGCTCGCGCATTAATGGCTTTACCGCCCCGCCCGCGACCGGAATATCGGTACGCTTTAGCAACGTCAGCATACGCAGCACGTTACGCAGCGTTTTCTCTGGCGTCTGGTTGCCGGCGGAGGCGGTAATGGCTTTAACATCAAGTTCTGGTGAGGCGAGGGCGAGAACCATTGCGATAGCGTCGTCATGACCCGGATCGCAATCAAACAAAATCGGAAGTGCCATTGTTGCTCCTTGTAAGCGCTACTTTTGCGGCAAGGGTAACGCCGGGTTGAAAAGGATTCGAGGAGCGAAACAAGAAAGCGTGAGATGGCGCGCACTCTGCCGTGCGCGCCGTCAGGATCAATGCAGGATTTTCGCAAGGAAGTCTTTTGCGCGTTCGGATTGCGGGTTAGCGAAGAACGCTTCTTTTGGCGAGTCTTCGACAATTTTCCCTTCGTCCATAAAAATCACCCGGTTCGCCACTTTACGCGCAAAGCCCATTTCGTGCGTGACCACCATCATGGTCATCCCTTCGTTGGCCAGCTCGACCATGACGTCCAGTACTTCGTTGATCATCTCCGGGTCGAGTGCCGACGTGGGTTCGTCAAACAGCATCGCGATCGGATCCATGCACAGCGCGCGGGCAATCGCCACACGCTGCTGTTGGCCGCCGGAAAGCTGCGCCGGATACTTGTTGGCGTGGGCGGCAAGGCCGACGCGCTCCAGCAGTTTCTGCGCTTTTTCACGGGCAGGGGCTTTATCGCGCTTGAGCACTTTGACCTGCGCCAGCGTCAGGTTTTCGATGATCGACAGATGTGGAAACAACTCAAAGTGCTGGAACACCATGCCGACGCGCGAGCGCAGCTTCGCCAGATCCGTTTTCTTGTCGTTGACCATAATACCGTTGACGGTAATTTCGCCTTTTTGCACGGGTTCCAGGCCGTTAACGGTTTTAATCAGCGTTGACTTACCGGAACCCGAGGGACCGCAAACCACCACCACTTCGCCTTTTTTTACTTCCGTGGAGCAGTCGGTCAACACCTGAAAGTGACCATACCATTTCGAAACATTTTTCAGGGTAATCATTAAACTGTCCTTTTCTTCAAATAGCTGACCAACAACGACGCGCTCAGGCTGATAACAAAGTAGACGGCGCCAGCAAACAGGATCATTTCAACCTGCGTGCCGTCACGCTCGCCAATCGTGGACGCGGTGCGGAAGAAGTCCGCAAGGCTTAAAACGTAAACAAGGGAGGTGTCCTGGAAGAGGACGATGCCCTGCGTGAGCAGCAGCGGTACCATCGCGCGAAACGCCTGCGGCAGAATGATGAGCTTCATCGACTGCCAGTGGGTCATCCCCAGCGCCAGCGCAGCGCTTGACTGTCCGCGGGAAATACTCTGGATACCGGCGCGGATAATCTCGGAGTAATACGCCGCTTCGAACATCGAAAAAGCCACCATCGCCGAGATCAGACGGATATCGGTTTTCGGCGACAGGCCCAGCACATCCTGCAGTAGCCCCGGCACAATCAGGTAGAACCACAGCAGTACCATCACCAGCGGGATGGAGCGGAAAACGTTAACGTAGGCTTTGGCAAACCAGGCGATCGGCGCAAAGCTTGAGAGGCGCATTACCGCGAGCAGCGTGCCCCAGACAATCCCCACGACCACTGCTGTCAGGGTGATTTTCAGCGTAATCAGCAGGCCGTCCAGCAGATACGGCAGGGAAGGGACAATGGAACTCCAGTCAAATTCGTACATTATTTGCCTCCCATATTGCCAGGCAGGCGGACTTTCCGTTCCACCAGGTTCATCACCAGCATGATGAAGGCATTAATTAATACGTATGCCAGGGTAATGGCGGTAAAGGATTCCCAGGCGTGGGCGGAGTAATCGAGCAGCTTGCCCGCCTGCGCCGCCATATCGACCAGACCGATGGTGGAGGCGATGGCCGAGTTTTTCACCAGGTTCATCATCTCTGAGGTCATCGGCGGTACGATCACCCGGTAAGCGTTAGGCAGCAGCACGTAACGATACGCCTGCGGCAGCGTCAGTCCCATGGCCAGCGCCGCATTCTTTTGCCCGCGCGGCAGCGACTGTATTGCCGCGCGTACCTGCTCACAAACGCGGGCGGCGGTAAACAGCCCCAGACAGATCATTGACGACAGGAAGAACTGAATGTTGGGATCCAGTTCTGCCTTAAACCACATGCCGAGATCTTCCGGCAGCAGTTCCGGCACGACCAGATACCAGGTAAAGAACTGCACGATCAGCGGAACGTTACGGAACAGTTCCACGTAAAGCGTGCCGATACCGGAAAGAAAACGGTTCGGCACAGTGCGAAGAATGCCGAATAACGAGCCGACGAGAAAAGCAATGATCCAGGCGGTGATGGATAACGCCACGGTGACCTGAAAGCCACTCCAGAGCCAGCCGAGATAGGTGGTGTTGCCGAAGGGGGCTTCCTGTAAAAAAATACCCCAGTTCCAGTCTATTGACATACATCTACTCCGAAAAAAAAGGGTAGCAGCGCTACCCTCGAAGATTGTTGATCAGCGTGTTTCGGTTTTCAGGCCTGATGGGGAACGACCATCAGGCGTATAGTCTGTCCGTGCTGACCAGCAATCGAGAGGGCAAGGAGATCTCGCCCTATTTCATTGTTGTTAGTTAAGTGCTTTGTCGTTTGGCTCTTTGAACAGGGCCTTCATTTCGTCAGAGAGTTCGAAATTCATGTTCAGGTTCTTGGGCGGGATAGGGTTTTTAAACCATTTATCAAACCATTTTGCCGCTTCGCCAGAGGTTTGCGCCTGGGCGATGGTCTCATCCATCAATTTTTTGAAATCCGGATCGTTTTTACGCAGCATGCAGCCGTAAGCTTCTTCGGACTGCGCTTTGCCGACGATTTCCCAGTTGTCCGGTTTCTTCGCCTTCGCGCGTTCGCCCGCCAGCAGGGCATCATCCATCATGAACGCGACTGCGCGACCGCTTTCCAGCGTGCGGAAGGAGTCACCGTGGTCTTTGGCGCTGATGATGCGCATATTCATTTTTTGCTCGTCGTTCAGCTTGTGCAGCAGAATTTCCGAGGTGGTACCGGAAGTCACCACCACCGCTTTGCCCTTCAGATCCGGGAAGTCTTTAATGTCGCCGCCTTTTTTCGCCAGCAAGCGGGTACCGACGACAAAGATGGTGTTAGAGAAGGCGGCCTGCTTCTGGCGCTCAACGTTGTTGGTGGTAGAGCCGCACTCAAAATCGAAAGTGCCGTTTTGCAGCAGCGGAATACGGTTCTGGGAGGTAATCGGAATCAGCTTCACCTGCAGGTCAGGCTTGTTCAGCTTCTTCTTCACCGCTTCAACGATGGCGTTGGAGTAGTCCTGAGAATAACCCACCACTTTCTGCTGATTGTCATAATACGAGAACGGTACGGATGACTCACGGTGACCCACGACAATGACGCCGTTTTTGGCGATCTTGTCCAGCGTGCTGCCCGCAGCAGGCGCGGCGTCTTCCGCGTGCGCCACACCGGCAGACAGCCCCATAACCAGCATTGCTGTGGCTAGCTTACGTAATTGCATATCCAACTCCTTTATCGTCTGCGCCATCGGCGCATTGATACCCATTGTGATGTTGTTATCGTCTGCAACTTGCGCGTGCAGTGTTGTACCTGTTTGTTAACATTTAGTTTGGCTGAATGTAAAGATATTGCTGCGTTATTGTTTATTTTTGCGAAGTGCGCCGCACCATCCGGAGGCAAAAATCTTTCATTGCACTGTTTCGGTGCTACCGATGAACCGCGTTGGTGCGTCCCGGTTGCACGTTGGGCTTAAAACAGGTTTGCCTTGTATTACAAAGCAATAGACGTGCCAGAATGGAATAGCAGGAGAAAGGAAACGCCGGAGACGGGCCAGGGCCGCCATCCGGCGAGATTACGCGGGAGGGTTACTTCCGGCGTTGACGCAAGCTCATTAGCACTGCGCCAAAACCAAACAGGGCGGTTATCGCCCACAGCGGCCAGTTGCCGGTACGGGCATACGGCGTTAAGCCTGTGGTCGGCGTCACGGTGGTGGTCAGCACCTGACGCGTAAACTGAGGGATCATCGCCTGGACATCGCCCTGCGGGCCAATTACCGCGGTTATCCCGTTATTGGTGCTACGCAGCAGCGGTCTTGCCAGCTCCAGCGAACGCATCCGCGCCATCTGGAAGTGCTGCCACGGGCCAATCGACTTGCCGAACCATGCGTCGTTAGAGATGGTCAGCAGGTAGTCGGTGTCCGGACGGAAGTTATCCCGCACCTGTTCGCCCAGAATGATCTCGTAGCAAATGGCCGCCGTCAGGGCGAAGCCATGGGCGTGCAGCTGCGGCTGGATATACGGACCGCGGCTGAATGAGGACATCGGCAGATCAAAAAAGGGCGCTAACGGACGCAGGATCGACTCCAGCGGCACAAACTCGCCAAACGGCACGAGATGGTTTTTGTTGTAGCGATTGCCTGAGTCGTAGCTGTAAGGATTGTCTTTACCCAGCGTAATAATCGTGTTGTAGGTGTCGTAACGGTTCTGCTTGTTCAGGCGCGCGTCAACGATGCCGGTAATGAGCGTACTGTTTTTTGAACGTAACAAATCGTCCATCATGCCGAGGAAGCGCTGCTGGTTAATTTCCAGATCCGGAATTGCGGATTCCGGCCAGATGATCAGCTGCGATTTCCCCATCAGCGGTTGGGTGGCATCAAGGTAGATTTTCAGCGTATTGATCAGTTGGCTTTCGTCCCACTTCAGCGACTGCGGGATATCCCCCTGCACCAGAGAAACCTGGGTCGCCCTTTCGGGTTCCGGCGTATACCACTGGATGTATCGCAGCGGGAAAGGCAGCGCAAACAGTATCGCCGCCACCGCCAGCGGACGCCAGTTTCGGCTGACGAGGGCCAGCACCAGCAGGCCGCTCGTCATCATCAGCATAAAATTGATCGCCTCGACGCCCATTACCGGCGCCAGCCCCTTCAGCGGGCCGTCAATCTGGCTGTAGCCAAACTGCAGCCACGGGAAGCCGGTCAGAACCCAGCCGCGCAGGAACTCGGTGATTTGCCAGACCACTGGCGCGGCAATCGCCACGCGCAGCCAGCGGGTTTCCGGCCACAGGTGCGCCAGGATCCCGGCAAACAGGCCGGTATACAAAGAAAGGTAAGCGGCGAGCAGCACCACGAGAAAGACGTTGACCGGACCAGGCATCCCGCCAAACTGCGCGATGCTGACGTACACCCAGTTGATACCGGTGCCGAACAACCCCAGTCCCCAGAAGTAGCCGACAGCGGCGGACTGGAGCGGACGTCGGTTTAAGGTTAACGCCTGCAGGCCCATAAGCGAAATGATCGCCGCGGGCCAGATGTCATACGGAGAAAATGCCAGCGTCCCGCTGGCCCCGAATAATAACGCCAGCAGCAGGCGAATGCGCTGGCGTTCAAGTAAAGAGGCAAATGCCATTGAGTTCTTCTTCCCGTTCGGTTTTATTCGTCCAGTTTTGGCTGGGGGGAGTCATCCGGAATTCTGACATGAACCTGAATAATACGGCGGCTGTCGGCCATGGCCACTTTGAACTGGTAACCATCAATGTCAATGGTTTCACCGCGGGCGGGCAGGTGGCCAAACGCCTGCATCACCAGGCCGCCGATGGTATCGACCTCTTCATCGCTAAAGTGGGTGCCGAAAGCTTCATTAAAATCTTCAATCGGCGCGAGCGCGCGGACGGTCCAGGTGTGGCGACTGAGTTGGCGGAAGTCGATATCGTCTTCTTCGTCATACTCGTCTTCGATTTCACCTACGATCAGTTCAAGGATGTCTTCAATGGTCACCAGACCAGAGACGCCGCCGAACTCGTCGATGACGATAGCCATATGATAACGCTGTGAGCGGAACTCCTTGAGCATCCGGTCAACGCGTTTGCTCTCCGGGACGACAACGGCTTGGCGTAACACTTTTTCCATGCTGAAGGCTTCGGCGTCGCTGCGCATAAAAGGCAGCAAATCCTTCGCCATCAGAATCCCTTCAATGTGATCTTTGTCTTCGCTGATCACCGGAAAACGCGAGTGGGCGGACTCGATAATGACATCGAGGCATTCGTCCAGCGTCTGGTTGCGTTTCAGGGTAATCATCTGGGAGCGGGGGATCATGATGTCGCGAACGCGCTGGTCCGCAATATCCATTACCCCTTCGAGCATGTCGCGCGTATCTTCATCGATCAGCTCGTTTTGCCCGGAATCACGGATCAGCGCCAGCAGTTCATCACGGTTTTTCGGTTCACCGTGGAAAAGTTGGCTCAGTAACAGGGAGAAAAATCCCTTCTTGTTGCTTAACGTGTCACTACTGTGTGAATTGTCGTCGCTCATGGCGTCGTATGGGTTCTCATGTTAGTTAATCGAACGCGCGTCAGGCGTAAACTCAGCCGCTGACGGCATTTATCGCCTGATGGCGCTACGCGTCTCAGGCCTGCAAAATGAAGGAGTGCTACTCCTTCTCGGCAATGTACGGATCCTCATAGCCCAGAGCAAGCATAATCTCTGTTTCGAGGGCTTCCATTTCCTCGGCCTCATCGTCTTCGATGTGGTCGTAGCCGAGTAAATGCAAACTGCCGTGTACCACCATATGCGCCCAATGGGCTTCCAGCGGCTTGCCCTGTTCCTGCGCTTCCTGTTCAACCACCTGACGGCAGATAACCAGATCGCCCAGCAACGGCATCTCAATACCCGGCGGCGCGTCAAACGGAAAGGAGAGCACGTTGGTCGGCTTATCTTTTCCCCGGTAGGTCAGGTTGAGATCGTGGCTTTCCGCGGTATCGACCAGGCGAATCGTCACTTCTGATTCTTCCTGAAACTGCGGGATTACCGCATTCAGCCATGTCTGAAACTGGACTTCGTCCGGCAGGCCCGCGTTGTTTTCACACGCCAGCTGTAAATCAAGGATCACCGGATTCATTTCTGCTCTTGCTCCTGCGCTTCACGCTTGCGCTCCGCCGCCAGTTCGGCTTTGCGTTTTTGTTCCGCTTCTTCCCAGGCCTCATAAGCGTTCACGATGCGCGCGACCACCGGATGGCGCACGACGTCTTCGCTGTGGAAGAAGTTGAAGCTGATCTCTTCGACGTTCGCCAGCACTTCAATCGCATGACGCAGCCCGGACTTCGTGTTGCGCGGCAGGTCAATCTGTGTGATATCGCCGGTGATCACCGCTTTTGAGTTAAAGCCGATACGGGTCAGGAACATCTTCATCTGTTCGATGGTGGTGTTCTGGCTTTCATCAAGAATAATGAACGCGTCATTCAGGGTGCGCCCGCGCATATAGGCCAGCGGCGCGACTTCGATCACGTTGCGCTCGATCAGCTTTTCCACTTTCTCAAAGCCGAGCATTTCAAACAGCGCGTCATACAGTGGGCGCAGATACGGATCGACCTTCTGACTGAGATCGCCCGGCAGGAAGCCGAGTTTCTCACCCGCTTCAACCGCTGGGCGGGTCAACAGAATGCGACGAATTTCCTGACGTTCCAGCGCATCGACCGCCGCCGCGACCGCCAGATAGGTTTTACCGGTACCCGCCGGCCCGACGCCGAAGGTGATATCGTGGTCGAGAATATTGGCGATGTACTGCGCCTGGTTCGGCGTGCGCGGTTTAATGACGCCGCGTTTGGTTTTAATGTTCACCGCTTTGCCGTATTCCGGCACGCTTTCGGCGCTCTGCTCAAGCACGCGCGCCTCTTTAATGGCGAGATGAATCTGTTCCGGTTCGATGTCCTGAATCTGGCCGCGCATCGGCGCGGTATCAACATACAGACTGCGCAAAATATCTGCCGCAGCGGTAACGCAAATTGGGCGACCGGTCAGTTTAAAGTGGTTGTCACGGCGGTTAATCTCGATGCCGAGACGGCGTTCCAGCTGTTTGATGTTGTCGTCAAACGGGCCGCAAAGGCTCAGCAGGCGGGCATTGTCTGCGGGCTCAAGGGTAATTTCGCGAGTGTCTGTGTTCAAACTGTTCCTCTTATGCATAGGTAGCCGGAAGATGAACGTTCACCGGCTGATAAGGAAATTATTCACGCCAGTGGATAAAGGCGCAAGCATTGCAGTAGAAATGGGGGCGGCGAGAAGAATTACAAGGCCCGCCAGCGTAGCGGGCCTGAAGGCGTTAAGGCTGGTAGAACCCGACGCCAATATCGTTTTCTTTACGGGTGCGGGCAATGACCGATTCCGGCGTTTCTGCGATTCGCAGGCCCATTTCGTCTTCGGTGCGTACCACTTTACCGCGCAGGGAGTTGGTCCAGACGTCGGTGATTTCCACGTCGACAAACTTACCGATCATATCCGGCGTGCCTTCAAAGTTGACCACGCGGTTATTTTCAGTACGACCGGACAGTTCCATGATGCTCTTACGCGACGTGCCTTCGACCAGAATGCGCTGAACGGTGCCGAGCATGCGGCGGCTCCAGGCCATTGCCTGCTGGTTAATGCGATCCTGAAGAATATACAGTCGTTGCTTTTTCTCTTCTTCCGGCACGTCATCCACCATGTCGGCTGCCGGGGTACCCGGACGCGCAGAGAAGATAAAGCTGTAGCTCATGTCAAAATTGACGTCGGCAATCAGTTTCATGGTCTGCTCGAAATCCTGAGTGGTTTCCCCCGGGAAGCCGACGATAAAATCGGAGCTGATTTGAATATCCGGACGCGCCGCGCGCAGTTTACGGATAATCGCTTTGTATTCCAGCGCCGTGTGGGTGCGTCCCATCAGGTTAAGTACGCGATCCGCGCCGCTCTGCACCGGCAGGTGCAGGAAGCTCACCAGTTCCGGCGTATCACGGTAAACCTCAATGATGTCGTCGGTAAACTCGATCGGATGGCTGGTCGTAAAACGAATGCGATCGATACCGTCGATGGCGGCGACCAGACGCAGCAGGTCGGCGAAAGATCCGGTGGTGCCGTCGTAGTTCTCACCGCGCCAGGCGTTAACGTTCTGACCGAGCAGGTTCACTTCACGCACGCCCTGAGCCGCCAGTTGGGCAATTTCGAACAGGATGTCATCGCACGGACGGCTGACCTCTTCACCACGGGTGTACGGCACCACGCAGTAGGTACAATATTTGTTGCAGCCTTCCATAATAGAAACGAAAGCGGTCGGCCCTTCCGCGCGCGGTTCCGGCAGACGGTCAAATTTCTCGATTTCCGGGAAGCTGATGTCCACCACCGGGCTGCGATCGCCACGAACGGAGTTGATCATCTCCGGCAGACGGTGCAGCGTCTGCGGGCCAAAAATAATGTCGACATAGTGAGCGCGTTGACGGATATGTTCGCCTTCCTGAGACGCTACGCAGCCGCCGACGCCGATAATCAGATCGGGGTTTTTCTCTTTCAGCAGCTTCCAGCGGCCTAACTGGTGGAAGACTTTTTCCTGAGCCTTCTCGCGGATAGAGCAGGTATTCAGCAGCAGCACATCCGCTTCTTCCGCCACGTCGGTCAGTTGATACCCGTGAGTGGCATCCAGCAGATCGGCCATCTTCGATGAATCGTATTCGTTCATCTGACAGCCCCAGGTTTTAATATGGAGTTTTTTGGTCATCGACTTGCTCTTGCGAAATAGTGGCTGAATTGCAGGGCGCATAGTGTAATGCTTTGCCGCGGTTGTGACCAGTATGACCGTTATCAGCTCAAGGGGTAAAAAATCCTGTAAACTTATCTGATTCACGTAACAGGATGAATGACCATGACAAATCAACCAACGGAAGTGGCCATTGTCGGCGGAGGAATGGTCGGCGGCGCGCTGGCGCTGGGACTGGCGCAGAACGGATTTACGGTCACGGTGATTGAACACGCCGCGCCAGCGCCCTTTGCGGCGGACAGCCGGCCCGACGTGCGTATTTCCGCGATCAGCGCCGCGTCTGTTTCGCTGTTGAAAAGCCTGGGCGTCTGGGATGCGGTACAAGGGATGCGCAGCCATCCTTATCGTCGGCTGGAAACCTGGGAATGGGAAAATGCCCACGTTGTTTTTGACGCTGCGGAACTGAAGCTGCCGCTGCTGGGCTATATGGTCGAGAACACCGTTTTGCAGCAGGCGCTGTGGCAGGCGCTGGAGGCGCATCCGAACGTTACCCTGCGAGTCCCTGCGTCGCTTGCGGCGCTACATCGTCATCACGACAGTCAGGTACTGGAGCTGGCAGATGGCGAGCAGATTATGGCGAAGCTGGTGGTCGGCGCTGACGGCGCGAATTCACAGGTGCGCCAACGGGCTGGCATTGGCATTCACGCCTGGCAGTATGCGCAGTCATGCATGCTGATCAGCGTTCAGTGCGAGCAGGCGCCGGGGGACAGCACCTGGCAGCAGTTTACGCCGGATGGCCCGCGCGCCTTTTTGCCGCTCTTTGATCGCTGGGCGTCGCTGGTGTGGTATGACGCGCCAGCGCGTATTCGCCAGTTGCAGACCCTGAGCATGCCGCAGTTGCAGGCGGAAATCGTAAAACATTTCCCGGCGCGGCTGGGGCCGGTGACGCCGCTGGCCGCAGGTGCGTTCCCGCTGACCCGTCGACACGCGTTGCAGTATGTTCAGCCGGGCCTGGCGCTGGTTGGCGATGCGGCGCATACCATTCATCCGCTGGCCGGGCAGGGGGTGAACCTCGGCTATCGCGATGTCGATGCGCTGATCGATGTGCTGGTAAATGCGCGCAGCTATGGAGAACGTTGGGCCAGCCAGCCGGTGTTGAAGCGCTACCAAATGCGGCGCATGGCGGATAACTTTATGATGCAGAGTGGAATGGATCTGTTTTACGCTGGATTCAATAATAACCTGCCGCCGCTGCGTATGCTGCGCAACCTCGGCCTGATGGCTGCTGAACGTGCGGGTGTTGTTAAACGCCAGGCGCTGAAGTATGCGTTAGGGTTGTAACACGCGCTTAAAGTAGTCGCTCGAACAGCGTTACTCTGTTGTTTCCTTCGAATAAAAATCCCTGATACCAGATGCTTCCGCTGCTGGTCGTCAGGGGTTCACAGCGCCAACGATGGGTGGCGATGCGATATAGCATATAGGCGCTTCTCCCTGACATCGATAGCATATACACAAGTATGAGCAGGGCGACGATGTCTGTTGCGGCATTTGCTCCTGTCAGGAGATATTCGCGTGCCAATATCGCGATACAGAACCCCTGTAAAATTAGCTTCCCAAGAAAGCTGAAGGTATAAAATTGCTGGATACGTTTTTTCGACCAGAAACAGGGGTTTTTAATAACCACCCGCTGTTCATGCGCCGGTAAGCCATGAATGTAGGTGATATTGTGGGTTTTCTCCGTCAGCGTGAGCGCTACTCCCGTTTCGTTGAGCTGGTGCAGGCGCATTGATATGCCGATGGGAAAGAATAAACCGACCAGAATGAGGTAGGTTAGCAACGCGGAAAGGTTAAAGAAAGTTAGCACGACGGCGAAAACAAAAAGGAACAGCGTTGCCGTCCGGGTAAATATAAACGGAAAAATCTGGTAGTTCATCGTAAAGTCCCTTTATCTGCAGTGGCTTAATCTAGCGACAGAGGCAGAACATGTATACGGCTGGCTGGGACTTTCGGAATTCATAAAAGCAAAAAGCTCGCCGAAGCGAGCTTTTTTAACGTGGCTGGGGTACGAGGATTCGAACCTCGGAATGCCGGAATCAGAATCCGGTGCCTTACCGCTTGGCGATACCCCAACAAATTTTTCTGAATCTGCCGAATCAATCGACATTTCGTAAGATGGTGGCTACGACGGGATTCGAACCTGTGACCCCATCATTATGAGTGATGTGCTCTAACCAACTGAGCTACGTAGCCAGAGTATTTCTTCGATGGCTGGGGTACCTGGATTCGAACCAGGGAATGCCGGTATCAAAAACCGGTGCCTTACCGCTTGGCGATACCCCAATGACCGTCGCGGTGATCCGCAAACTCGAAGAAATATGGCTGGGGTACCTGGATTCGAACCAGGGAATGCCGGTATCAAAAACCGGTGCCTTACCGCTTGGCGATACCCCATCCGTGCAACGCGTACTGGTGAATGGTGCGGGAGGCGAGACTTGAACTCGCACACCTTGCGGCGCCAGAACCTAAATCTGGTGCGTCTACCAATTTCGCCACTCCCGCAAAAAAGATGGTGGCTACGACGGGATTCGAACCTGTGACCCCATCATTATGAGTGATGTGCTCTAACCAACTGAGCTACGTAGCCCTCTTTTTTCGCGTTACCTTATCGGCGTTGCGGGGCGCATTATGCGTATTGAGCCTTGAAGCGTCAACCTCTTTTTCATCGAAAACAGCGTGAATGTGACTGTTTGGTTAGGTTGCGAACAGCGTGACGCAATAATCGGCAATTATTGGTTATGAAACACTTTATGGGCAAGATTTTAGAACAAAAAAAGGGCCCTTGCGGACCCATTTCATCATGCAGATTTATTTGTATGCCGACTGATGTACGCCGACCGCGCGTCCGGAAGGATCGTTCATGGTTTTGAACGCTTCATCCCATTCGATCGCTTTGGCGGAAGAGCAGGCGACAGACGGGCCGCCCGGCACGCATTCCGCGGCGCTCGGGAGCGGGAACAGTTCTTCAAAGATCTCACGATACAGATACGCTTCTTTCGAGCCTGGCGTGTTGTAAGGGAAGCGGAAGCTGGCGGTTTCCAGTTGCTGGTCGGTTACCTGCTGCGCCGCCACTTCTTTCAGGGTGTCGATCCAGCTGTAGCCCACGCCATCGGAGAATTGCTCTTTCTGACGCCATGCGACGCTTGCCGGCAGGTAAGATTCGAAACATTCACGCAGGATATGTTTTTCCATCTTGCCGTTGCCGCACATCTTATCTTCCGGATTGATACGCATGGCCACATCGAGAAATTTCTTGTCGAGGAACGGGACGCGGGCTTCCACGCCCCAGGCTGACATCGCTTTGTTGGCGCGCGCGCAGTCAAACATATGTAGCGCCTGCAGTTTACGTACCGTTTCTTCGTGCAGCTCTTTGGCGTTTGGCGCTTTATGGAAGTAAAGATAGCCGCCGAACACTTCGTCAGATCCCTCGCCGGACAGCACCATTTTGATGCCCATCGCTTTGATTTTACGCGACATTAAGTACATTGGCGTTGACGCGCGAATCGTGGTCACATCGTACGTTTCGATGTGATAAATTACATCGCGGATCGCATCTAACCCTTCCTGCACGGTGAAGTGAATCTCATGGTGCACCGTGCCCAGATGGTTCGCGACTTCCTGCGCGGCTTTCAGATCCGGAGAACCTTCCAGACCGACAGCGAAGGAGTGTAGCTGCGGCCACCAGGCTTCAGATCTTTCCTGATCTTCCACGCGACGCGCGGCGAACTTTTTGGTGATAGCGGAAATCACTGAAGAATCCAGACCGCCGGAGAGCAACACGCCGTACGGCACATCTGACATCAGATGGCTTTTTACCGAGTCTTCCAGCGCCTGGCGCAGTTCCGCTTTGTCGGTAACGTTATCTTTTACCGCATCGTACTCGAACCAGTCGCGCTGATAGTACTGACGAATCTCACCGTCCTGGCTCCATAAATAGCTGCCCGCCGGAAACTCTTTAATCGTGCGGCAAACCGGCACCAACGCTTTCATTTCCGAAGCAACATACAGGTTACCGTGTTCGTCATAACCCATATACAGCGGGATAATCCCGATGTGGTCGCGACCAATCAGATACGCGTCTTTCTCGGTATCGTACAGGGCGAAAGCGAACATTCCTTGCAGATCGTCAAGAAATTCCGGGCCTTTTTCCTGGTACAGCGCGAGGATAACTTCGCAGTCGGAGCCGGTCTGGAACGCATAGCGATCGCCATATTCCGCACGCAGCGCCTGATGGTTGTAGATTTCGCCGTTGACAGCCAATACGTGGGTTTTCTTTTCGTTATACAGTGGCTGAGCGCCCGCGTTGACGTCGACAATGGACAGACGTTCATGCGCGAGGATGGCCTTGTCGCAGGCAAAAATACCGGACCAGTCCGGGCCGCGATGGCGCATCAGGCGTGACAGCTCGAGCGCCTTTTTCCGCAGTTCCCCTGCATCTGACTTAATATCGAATACGCCAAAAATTGAACACATAACCTTCTCCGTTACCCTGTCTGAATACATTTTGTGTGTGCTTGATTTAAAAAATGCCGCAAAGGAGAGCAGGGCGCAATACTTTTGCCGGGTAAAAAAGAAAAAACGCAACAGCGATTATGGAATGATGAAAAAAGAGTACGTAATGAGCGGATTTATTAATGAATTGACAGTTTTTAGGTGATTTTATTAGATACGGCGTGGCTTGACCGTAGGCCTGATAAGCGAAACGTCATCAGGCAACGGTTGGCGTTAAATAACGTCGATCTTGGCGACGGAGGGGTAAATCCAGCTCGGACGGAACGGCATACTGTCAATATCATCAAGCGTAGAAACGCCGGAAAGCACCAGGATGGTTTCAAGTCCCGCCTGGAATCCGGCAAGAATGTCGGTGCGCAGATTGTCACCGACAATTACCGTCTCTTCCGAGTGCGCCTGCATTTTGTTCAGCGCGGCGCGAATGATCCACGGGCTGGGTTTGCCGACGTAGAACGGCTTACGTCCGGAAATTTTCTCAATACCGGCGCACAGGGCGCCGCAGGCCGGGTAAAAACCGCGACCGTGGGTGTCCGGATTGGTGGCGATAAAGCGTGCGCCGTTCGCCACGAAGTATGCCGCTTTATGCATCATGTCCCAGTTATAGGAACGGGTTTCGCCCACAATCACAAAATCCGGGTTGACGTCGGTGATGGTGAACCCGGCTTTATACAGTTCGTGGATCAGCGCCCCTTCGCCCACCACGTATGCCTTTTTCCCTTCCTGACGACGCAGGAAGTCGGCGGTGGCCATGGCTGAGGTATAAAACACGCTGTCAGGGACATTGACGCCGGCGGTGGCGAAGCGGTTCGCCAGATCCTGCCCGGTTTGCGACGGGTAATTGGTCAACAGCACCAGCGGCAGACCCTTTTCAATAATGCCGGTCAGAAATTCTGCAGCGCCGGGGACGGCGACGTTATCGTGCATCAGCACGCCATCGATATCACAAATGACATTTTTAATGGTCATGAACTACCCAGGGAAATGGTTATGAATCCGATACTATAAAAGCGCATCAGTTTTCCAGCAAATGCTGGAGCAAAATGCCGTTCAGCATGGCGCGCTTCACAAGGGCGAATGCGCCGATAGCGGAGCGATGATCCAGCGTAGAGCGCACCACTGGCAGATTCTGGCGAAACGCCTTCAGCGCCTGCGTATTGATGCAGCTTTCGATTGCGGGCAACAGGACTTTATCCGCTTCGGTAATTTCACCGGCAATCACAATCTTCTGCGGATTAAACAGGTTAATGGCAATGGCGATAGTTTTGCCCAAATGTCGCCCTACGTGCTCGATCACTTCCGAGGCCAGGCTGTCGCCTTTGTTTGCCGCTTTACAGATGGTTTTGATGTTGCAGTCATTTAGCGAAACACGGCTCTGATAGCCCTGTTTGAGCAGGTTTTGCACACGGTGTTCGATCGCGGCGTTAGCCGCAATGGTCTCCAGACAGCCGAAGTTGCCACAGTGGCAACGCTCGCCCAGCGGCTCAACCTGAATGTGGCCGATCTCGCCGACGTTGCCGTTACGGCCAATGAAAATTCGGCCATTAGAGATGATCCCGGCGCCGGTGCCGCGGTGCACGCGCACCAGAATGGAGTCTTCACAGTCCTGGCTTGCGCCGAAATAGTGCTCTGCCAGCGCGAGGCTGCGGATGTCGTGACCGACAAAACAGGTGACGCGAAAACGGGTTTCCAGCGCATCGACCAGTCCCCAGTTTTCAACCTGAATATGCGGCATGTAATGAATCATGCCGCTTTCCGGATCGACAAGGCCCGGCAGGATCACCGAAATGGCGATCAGTTCGCGAATTTTGCGCTGGTTGCCGTCAATAAAGGCTGAAATTGCATTGAGCAACGCATGTTCCAGCGTCTCCTGAGTACGTTCGGGCAGCGGGTAATGCTCCTCCGCCAACACTTTACTGCTGAGATCGAACAGGGTAATGGTCGCGTCATGGCGTCCCAGACGTACGCCGATGGCGTGGAAACCGCGGGTTTCGGTAACAATAGAGATCGCGCGGCGGCCCCCGGTGGAGGCCTGCTGATCGACTTCTTTGATCAGCCCGCGTTCAATCAGTTGACGCGTAATTTTGGTTACGCTGGCGGGAGCAAGCTGGCTTTGTTCGGCAATCTGAATCCGCGAGATTGGTCCATGCTGGTCAATCAGGCGGTAAACGGCCGCGCTGTTAAGCTGTTTTACGAGATCAACATTACCTATTTGAGCTTGTCCGCCTGGTGTCATACTTTCTCTTACTCAGTAACGACCTCGTTACCATTAACGATGGTCTTGATGATTTTAAAGTCGTGGGTAAACGCGGTCAGGTTCGCCACTTTACCCGGCGCGATGCTGCCGAGCTGTTTTTCTACGCCAATCGCGCGCGCCGGATAGAGCGTCGCCATGCGCAGCACTTCGTCGAGCGCAATGCCGCAGTGCTCAACCAGGTTACGCACGCCTTCGATCATGGTTAACGATGAACCGCTTAGCGTACCGTTTTCATCCACACACAATCCATTGCGGTAGTATATTGTTTTACCAGCAAAAATGAACTGTTCAATATTCGCACCTGCGGGCGCTGTCGCATCCGTTACCAGACACAGCTTATCGCCTTTAAGACGTTTGGCGTTGCGGATATTGGCGTAGTCAACGTGCAGGCCGTCGGCAATCACGCCGCAATAAATGTCCGCATCGTCGAGAACAGCCCCCGCCAGACCCGGTTCACGGCCGGTAATGTACGGCATAGCGTTAAACAGGTGCGTGGCAAAGCGGATACCTGCGCGGAAACCGGCTTTGGCTTCTTTAAGCGTGGCGTTAGAGTGTCCGGCAGAAACCACGATGCCGGCATTCGCCAGTTTGCTGATGACTTCAGCAGGCACCATTTCCGGCGCCAGCGTAACTTTGGTGATGACGTCGGCATTATCGCACAGGTAGTCCACCAGCGCAGCGTCCGGCTGACGAACAAAGTTCGGGTTGTGGGTGCCTTTTTTAACCAGATTCAGCCACGGGCCTTCCAGATGAAGACCCAGCGCCTGGTTCGGGTGTTTCGCCAGGTATTCACGCATAACGCGAATGCCTTGCTTCATCAGTTCGTCGCTGGTGGTGATCAGCGTTGGCAGATAGTTAGTGCAGCCCGATTTCTCGTTGGCTTTCTGCATGATTTCCAGCGTTTCAACGGTAACGGCGTCTGCGGTATCGTTGAACTGTACGCCGCCGCAGCCATTAAGCTGAACGTCGATAAAACCGGGGGAAAGAATGGCCCCGTTCAGTGAACGTTGTTCGATCCCGTGCGGCAGTTCCGCCACCGGACAAACGCTGTCAATCAGGCCATTGGCGACAACAATCGCATGGTCATTAAGAATTTCGTGGCCGGTAAAGATCCGACCCTGGGTTAAAGCATACATTCCGACCCCCGATTTCAAAAATATGCCGCCCTGAACGCAGTGGCAGGGCGGAGACAACATTACAGACCTTTAATATTTTCGGCTTCTAACTCGTTGAAATATTTCAGCGTCTTAACTTTCAGTTCCATCGTTGACGGCTCATCGCAGACCACCACGGCTTTCGGGTGCAGCTGCAGGCAACTGATGGTCCACATGTGGTTGACGTTGCCTTCAACGGCGGCCTGCAGAGCCTGGGCTTTCTGATGGCCCAGCACCAGAATCATCACTTCTTCGGCATCCAGCAAAGTCCCCACGCCAACGGTCAGCGCATATTTAGGCACCTGATCCACATCACCGTCGAAGAAACGGGAGTTTGCCACGCGCGTATCGTGGGTCAGGGTTTTAATGCGGGTACGGGAAGCCAGGGAAGAAGCCGGTTCGTTAAATGCGATATGACCGTCGTTACCGACGCCGCCCATAAACAGGTGGATTTTACCGTAAGAACGGATTTTTTCTTCATATTGACGGCATTCCGCGTCAATATCTGGCGCGTTACCATTGAGCAGGTTGATGTTTTCTGCTGGAATATCAACGTGATCAAAGAAATTACGGTGCATGAAGCTGTGGTAGCTTTCCGGATGTTCCTTTGGCAGGCCGACATATTCGTCCATATTGAACGTCACCACATGTTTGAAGCTGACCTGGCCCGCTTTGTGCATTTCCACTAAGGCTTTGTAAGCGGTCATTGGCGTGCCGCCCGTCGGCAGACCCAGCACAAACGGACGATCGGCTGTCGGTTTGAACGCATTGATACGGTTAACGATATGGCGGGCAGCCCATTTGCCGACTTGTTCAGCGGTAGTCAGGGGAATCAGTCTCATTCTTCACCTCAGAAAGTAAATGTAAGCCGTTGGCGGATTGCGCGTCTGTGCACCTTAAAGCGTAACCTGGTCTGTCGCGATTGGAGTCAATCCGTCTTGATTTTTTGAATGATAAAATAAGTTTTCAAAGTTAGCCAGTGACAGGGAGAGATAATAACGATATTTGGTGACTGTACTCACAAAAAACACGCTTTTAATTTGCGATACGAATTAAATTTTCACACACTCTTGCAGGAGATGATCTAACAACGTATTTGCCGGAACATCACGCTGAGAAGTTGAGCTACACACATAAAAATACGGCCTGAATGGCCATATCGGGGTCTCGTAGGGGGAATAAGATGAACATTCTAGGTTTTTTCCAGCGACTGGGTAGGGCGTTACAGCTCCCTATCGCGGTGCTGCCGGTGGCGGCGCTGTTGCTGCGATTCGGCCAACCAGATTTACTGAACGTCGCCTTTATCGCGCAGGCGGGTGGGGCGATTTTTGATAACCTCGCGCTGATCTTCGCCATCGGTGTGGCATCCAGCTGGTCCAAAGACAGCGCGGGTGCGGCAGCGCTGGCAGGGGCGGTCGGTTATTTCGTACTGACTAAAGCGATGGTCACCATCAACCCGGAAATCAACATGGGTGTGCTGGCGGGTATCATTACCGGCCTGGTGGGCGGCGCTGTCTACAACCGTTGGGCGGATATCAAGCTGCCTGACTTCCTGAGCTTCTTCGGCGGCAAACGCTTTGTGCCGATTGCTACGGGCTTTTTCTGCCTGGTGCTGGCGGCGATTTTCGGCTACGTCTGGCCGCCGGTTCAGCATGCTATTCATGCTGGCGGTGAATGGATCGTGTCCGCAGGCGCGCTCGGCTCCGGTATTTTTGGTTTCATCAACCGTCTGCTGATCCCAACCGGTCTGCATCAGGTGCTGAACACCATCGCCTGGTTCCAGATTGGTGAATTCACCAACGCTGCAGGTACCGTTTTCCACGGCGATATCAACCGCTTCTATGCGGGTGACGGCACTGCCGGGATGTTCATGTCCGGCTTCTTCCCGATCATGATGTTTGGTCTGCCGGGCGCGGCACTGGCGATGTACTTCGCTGCCCCGAAAGCGCGTCGTCCGATGGTAGGCGGTATGCTGCTGTCCGTCGCCATCACCGCGTTCCTGACCGGCGTGACTGAGCCGCTGGAATTCCTGTTTATGTTCCTTGCGCCGCTGCTGTATCTCCTGCACGCGATTCTGACCGGCATCAGCCTGTTTATCGCCACGCTATTGGGGATCCACGCGGGCTTCTCGTTCTCTGCAGGCGCTATCGACTACGTGTTGATGTACAGCCTGCCCGCGGCGAGCCAGAACGTCTGGATGCTGCTGGTTATGGGGCTGGCGTTCTTCGTCATTTACTTCCTGTTGTTCAGCGCGGTTATTCGTATGTTTAACCTGAAAACGCCGGGCCGCGAAGATAAAGAAGACGAGGTGGTGACTGAAGAAGCGAACAGCAATACGGAAGAAGGTCTGACGCAACTGGCGACCAGCTACATCGCAGCGGTCGGCGGTACGGATAACCTGAAAGCCATTGATGCCTGTATCACCCGTCTGCGTCTGACCGTTGGCGACTCCGCCAGGGTGAGCGATGCAATGTGTAAACGCCTGGGCGCGTCCGGCGTGGTGAAACTGAACAAACAAACCATTCAGGTTATTGTCGGGGCGAAAGCAGAATCCATTGGCGACGCGATGAAAAAAGTCGTTGCGCGTGGTCCGGTTGCCGCAGCCTCGGCGGATGCCGCGCCTGCTGCAACAGCAACCCCGGCCCAGAAGCCGCAGGCGGTACCCAATGCGGTGACCATTGCTGAACTGGTTTCCCCGATTACCGGTGACGTGGTGGCGTTAGATCAGGTGCCTGACGAGGCGTTCGCCAGCAAAGCGGTCGGTGACGGCGTGGCGGTTAAACCAACGGATAAAATCGTGGTTTCTCCGGCAGCGGGAACCATCGTGAAAATCTTCAATACCAACCACGCATTCTGCCTGGAAACAGAGAAAGGCGCGGAAATCGTGGTCCACATGGGGATCGATACCGTTGCGCTGAATGGCCAGGGCTTTAAACGCCTGGTTGAAGAAGGGGCTGAAGTGACCGCAGGCCAGCCGATCCTGGAAATGGATCTGGACTATCTGAACGCGAACGCGCGCTCCATGATAAGTCCGGTGGTGTGCAGCAACATCGACGACTTCAGCGCGCTGGTAGTGAAAGCCGAAGGTCACGTCGTGGCGGGTCAAACCCCACTGTATGAAATCAAAGGTAAATAAAAAGGTCCGGGTCGGATAAGGCGAAAACCGGGTTCCGACAACATCACAGCGACCTTAAGCGGCGAAGGAAAACCTTCGCCGCTTTTTTTTGCAGCAAATGGTCCCCATATTTTCGTTTGAGACGTATTTTGCGTAACTAAAGGTTGTCAGTCTGTCCGGCTTATAAGATCATATGCCGTTATACGTTGTTTACGCTTTGAGGAATCCACGATGAGTGAGGCTGAAGCCCGCCCGAGTAACTTTATTCGTCAGATCATCGATGAAGATCTGGCCAGTGGTAAGCACACCACGGTACATACCCGTTTTCCGCCGGAGCCAAATGGCTATCTGCACATTGGCCACGCGAAATCCATTTGCCTGAACTTTGGCATCGCGCAAGATTATCAGGGCCAGTGCAACCTGCGTTTCGATGACACTAACCCGGTAAAAGAAGATATCGAGTACGTTGATTCGATCAAAAACGACGTTGAGTGGTTAGGTTTTCACTGGTCTGGCGAGGTTCGCTACTCCTCCGATTACTTCGATCAGCTGCATGCCTACGCGGTTGAGCTGATCACCAAAGGTCTGGCTTACGTTGATGAACTGACGCCAGAGCAGATCCGCGAATACCGCGGCACCCTGACTCAGCCGGGTAAGAACAGCCCGTTCCGCGATCGCAGCGTGGACGAAAACCTCGCGCTGTTCGAAAAAATGCGTACCGGCGGTTTCGAAGAAGGCAAAGCCTGCCTGCGCGCGAAAATCGACATGGCGTCGCCGTTCATCGTGATGCGCGATCCGGTGCTGTACCGTATTAAGTTCGCGGAGCATCACCAGACCGGCACCAAGTGGTGCATCTATCCGATGTACGACTTCACCCACTGCATCAGCGATGCGCTGGAAGGTATTACCCACTCGCTGTGTACGCTGGAATTCCAGGACAACCGTCGCCTGTACGACTGGGTGCTGGACAACATCACGATTCCGGTTCACCCGCGTCAGTATGAATTCTCGCGCCTGAATCTGGAATACACGGTGATGTCCAAGCGTAAGCTGAACCTGCTGGTGACCGACAAGCATGTGGAAGGTTGGGACGACCCGCGTATGCCGACCATTTCCGGTCTTCGCCGCCGTGGTTATACCGCCGCCGCGATTCGCGAGTTTTGCAAACGTATTGGCGTGACCAAGCAGGACAACACCATTGAGATGGCGTCGCTCGAATCCTGCATTCGCGAAGATCTTAATGAAAACGCGCCGCGCGCGATGGCGGTAATCGATCCGGTGAAACTGGTGATCGAAAACTACCCACAGGGCGAGAGCGAACAGGTCACGATGCCGAATCATCCGAACAAACCGGAAATGGGCAGTCGTCAAGTGCCGTTCAGCGGCGAGATCTGGATTGACCGCGCGGACTTCCGTGAAGAAGCGAACAAGCAGTACAAGCGTCTGGTCATGGGGAAAGAAGTACGCCTGCGTAACGCCTACGTGGTGAAAGCTGAGCGCGTGGAAAAAGATGCCGAAGGCACTATCACCACCATCTTCTGTACCTACGACGCCGACACCCTTAGCAAAGATCCGGCAGATGGCCGTAAAGTGAAGGGCGTGATTCACTGGGTGAGCGCGGCGCACGCGCTGCCGGTTGAAATTCGTCTCTACGATCGTCTGTTCAGCGTGCCGAACCCTGGCGCGGCGGAAGATTTCCTGTCCGTAATGAACCCGCAATCGCTGGTTATCAAACAGGGTTATGCCGAACCATCGCTGAAAGAGGCGGTCGCCGGTAAAGCGTTCCAGTTTGAGCGCGAAGGATACTTCTGTCTGGACAGTCGTTATGCTACCGCCGAGAAACTGGTCTTTAACCGTACCGTCGGCCTGCGTGACACCTGGGCGAAAGTCGGCGAATAAGTCGCAACTTGTCTCTCAAACGCCGCGTTCAGCGGCGTTTTTTTTTGCCCTCAACTCTCTTTTTTCGAAGCGAATTAATTATCGTTTCTTAAATATTCTGCTTAACAAATCTTTTTACATAACAAATTGATTTCATCAATGCTTATCGTGATGTAACCGATTTCATCTTTCTGGAAAACAAGTATTTTTTTCTGATCTTCCGCTTTTTTGATCAAATGAATGAAATGTAACAGAACGCGATGAAATATGTGCGGTTGCTCATACTCTTACATTCTCGTTACAGAAAGGTATTGATAATTCGCGTCGCGAAAAATAGTCTATTCATTGTAGTCAGCGAGGTCTTTCTCAATGCTACTTTTCACTTTTATTTTTTGGCTGTTAGCCGTTGGCGACAGCACTTTAAAACGTCAAAGAGGATTAACACATGCGTACGTTCAGTGGCAAACGTAGTGCGCTGGCGCTGGCTATCGCCGGTATCACAGCAATGTCGGGCTTGGTTGTTGTTCCACACGCTCATGCCGAAGGTTTTTTTGATGACTCCACCCTGACGGGCGGGATCTATTACTGGCAGCGCGAGCGCGATCGTAAAGACGTTACCGACGAAGACAAATATAAAACGAACCTTTCTCATGCGACCTGGAACGCCAACCTGGATTTCCAGTCCGGCTACGCGGCTGATATGTTTGGCCTCGATATCGCGGCCTTCACCGCTATCGAAATGGCGGAAAACGGCGACAGCGGTCACCCCAACGAAATTGCCTTCTCGAAAAAGAATAAAGGCTACGACGAAGATTACTCGGGCGATAAAAGCGGAGTAAGCCTGTATAAAGCGGCGGCGAAATTTAAGTATGGCCCCGCCTGGGCGCGCGCGGGGTATATTCAGCCAACCGGACAAACGCTGTTAGCACCGCACTGGAGCTTTATGCCGGGCACCTATCAGGGTGCCGAAGCCGGGGCGAACTTTGACTACGGCGATGCGGGCGCGCTGAGCTTCTCCTATATGTGGGCCAACGAATACAAAGCGCCGTGGCACACCGAGGTCGACAAATTCTATCAGGCCGATAAAAAGACTAAGGTCGATTACCTTCATTCCGTCGGCGCGAAATATGATTTCAAAAACGACCTGGTGCTGGAAGCGGCATTTGGACAGTCTGAAGGCTATGTCGATCAGTACTTCGCGAAAGCCAGCTATAAGTTTGATTTAGGCGGCAACCCGCTGACGACCAGCTACCAGTTCTACGGTGCGCGTGACAAAGTGGATGACCGTAGCACAAACGATATTTACGACGGTACGGCCTGGCTGCAGGCCTTAACCTTCGGCTACAAGGTCGCGGAAGTGGTTGACCTGCGTCTGGAAGGCACCTGGGTGAAAGCGGAAGGGCAGCAGGGTTACTTCCTGCAGCGTATGACCCCGACTTATGCCTCCTCCAACGGTCGTCTGGATATCTGGTGGGATAACCGTTCTGACTTCAACGCCAACGGCGAAAAAGCGGTCTTCTTCGGCGCGATGTATGACCTGAAAAACTGGAACCTGCCGGGTTGGGCTGTGGGGGCGTCTTATGTGTATGCCTGGGATGCGAAGCCGTCCACCTGGCAGAGCAATCCTGATGCGTACTACAACAAAAACCGCACTATCGAGGAATCATCTTACAGCCTGGATGCGGTCTATACCCTGCAGGACGGACGCGCCAAAGGCACCATGTTTAAACTGCACTTCACTGAGTATGACAACCACTCCAACATCCCAAGCTGGGGCGGTGGTTACGGCAACATCTTCCAGGATGAGCGTGACGTGAAATTTATCGTCATTGCCCCGTTCACCATCTTCTAATGCCCATACGCGGCGGGCCATGCGCCTGCCGCACCGTTGAGGACTGTTCTATGAAAAAACTGATACTCATCGCCGTGATGGCTTCGGGACTGGTGGCCTGCACAACGACGACGGCGCCAAAAGAAGACAGCCGTCTGAAAGAGGCGTACAGCGCCTGCATCAATACGGCGCAGGGATCGCCAGAAAAAATCGAAGCCTGCCAGAGCGTTTTAGCGGTGCTGAAGAAAGAGAAACAGCACGAGCAGTTTACCCGTCAGGAAAGCGTTCGCGTACTGGATTACCAGCAGTGCATACAGGCGACGCGTACCGGTAACGATCAGGCGGTAAAAGCCGATTGTGACAAGATCTGGCAGGAAATCCGCAGCAACAATAGCGCCAAATAACCCAGGGTGCGGAGAGGGTCTCCGCCCCTGTTTTCTGGCTTAATTCTCCACGGGGTGGTAACTGCGGCTCAGGCGAACAAACAGCATAGCCGTCGCGGCGAAACCACATAGCGCTGCGCACATCAGCCACCATCCTGGCGAACTTTTATCACCGGTCATCTCAACCAACGCAGTAGAAATTGCGGGAGTCAGCCCCCCGAAAATGGCCGTCGCAAGGCTGAACGCCAGCGAAAACCCCACCGTTCGTACGTAGACCGGCATCACTTCGGTCAGCGCGGCGACCATCGCGCCGTTATACATGCCAAAAAAGAACGAGAACCACAGCAGCACCAGGGTCATACGGGTGAAATCTGGCGCGGCGGTCAGCCAGTGCATCACCGGCCAGGTCGTGATGAGCGCAAGCAGAGTAATCCCCATCAACACCGGACGACGGCCGATTTTATCGGAGATCGCGCCGCCAATAGGCAGCCAGATAAAGTTAGAAATCCCGACCAGCATGGTGACTATCAGGCTGTCACGCGCGCTCAGATGCAGAACGGCACGGCCGTAGGTGGGCGTATAAACGGTAATAAAATAAAAAGTGGTGGTGGTCATTGCCACCAACAGCGTACCAGCGGTGACAATGCGCCAGTTTTTCGCAATGGTGGTCAGTATTTCCCGGGTATCGGGGCGGTGCTTACGCTGGATAAAGGCTTCGGTTTCTTGTAGCGAACGGCGCAGTACAAAAATGAGCGGAATGATCATGCAGCCAATAAAGAACGGAATGCGCCAGCCCCATTCAGAGATTTCATCGTGCCCGAGCGTGACGTTCAGACCGTAGCCGATCAGCGCAGCCACCACAATCGCCACCTGTTGGCTGGCCGACTGCCAGCTGGTGTAGAAACCTTTATTGCCCGGCGTGGCGATCTCTGAAAGATAAACGGAAACGCCGCCCAGCTCCACGCCGGCGGAAAATCCCTGTAACAGTCGGCCCAGCAGCACCAGCACTGGCGCCAGTACGCCAATGGTCTGGTAGCCAGGCACGAGGGCGATCAGCAGCGTACCGCAACCCATGATCGCCAGCGTTACCATTAACCCCTTACGGCGGCCAATTCTGTCGATATACGAACCCAGCACAATCGCCCCGACGGGACGCATCAAAAAGCCGGAGCCGAAGACGGCAAACGTGAGCATTAACGAGGCGAATTCACTTTCTGCCGGGAAAAACGTTTTCGCAATATAAGTGGCGTAAAAACCAAACAGAAAAAAGTCGAACTGCTCAAGAAAATTACCGCTGGTTACCCGCAGTATTGCGCCGAACGTGCCGGCGCGCGATGGTTGTTGGCTCATGGGATTGCTCTCCACTGTCTTATCGTAATAGTTATTGAGGTAAGATGTTGCGGGTCAGTCGCCTGCGACCCCCGCCTGTTTTCCGCGCCGCTTCTCGATAGCCCATTTGAGTAACGAAGCGCAGCGGTAAAATCCGTGGGCAAATTTTCCGTACGGGAGGGTTAAAAAGAGCGCCATCACCACGCCAAGATGGACAGCAAGCAGAACGCCCATCCACGTGGAATCCCTCCCTGCCAGCAGTCCCAGCCCTGTCAGGCTGGTCAACAGCAACAGCAAAATAAAACCGCGATCCATCGGTTTTTGTCGCGCGTCACCGTGCAGCGGCGAGCGCTTTACGTTCAGCCACAGCAAACCCGCAGGACCGATAATCAGACCTACCCCCCCGAGGGTGCCGAGGAGCACCGGCACGCTGAAAAACGGATAAGGGGCTTCCCACCCTGCAAAATAGTGATAGCCGGTCGCCACCACGGTGGCGGCGAAGCAGAGCATAAAACCGTAGAAGGTCAAGTGATGGAAGCGACGGCGCAGCAATGTAAAGGCATCATCGGCTTCGTTACACCCTTTGCCGTGTCCGCCGTCGAGGTACTTCAGCGTCAGGGCATTGTGCGTCGCTTCGGCAATTTCCACGGGCTGCGGCGCGCCGGGGGAGATCTCACGCCAGAAGCGGATCACGCCAGCCATCAACAACCCCATCGCCAGAATAAAGACGGAACCAAACATCCAGGCCAGCAGGTTATGCGGGAATATCTGGTAGAAGTCGCCAGCCAGCGGCGGGTGCAGCAAGGAGCCTTTCAGACTCATCGCCAACAACAGGAAGAAAATCAGCGCAAAGACCAGCGTTAGCGCGACGGTCATGCCCGCCCGGCGATACAACGCGCCAAACGCGGCGGGCCGGGCATAATGCTGATAGGTTTCGAGGCGCACTTCCGCCATCGCTTTCGGTACGTTAATGGCGAACTCATGAGGGGGCGCGTACTGACAGGCGTGCAGACAGGCGCCGCAGTTATGGCACAGGTTAGCCAGGTAGTTGATGTCCGCTTTGCCAAACTCAAGACGTTGAGTCATCGCCGGAAAGACGGCGCAAAAGCCTTCGCAGTAGCGGCAGGCGTTACAAACCTGCATCACCCGTTCCACTTCGGCTTCCGGTTCGGTAATGATTTGTGCCTCAATAATTAATTTCTCAAGCTGCTTCATGGTGCGCCTCCTTACGTGCGGCCTGGGCGGCTTCTTTACCGGCAATGCAGCCAAACGTGGTGCCAATCGACATGCCAACGCCAGCGGTATAGCCTTTGCCCAGCACATTGCCCGCCATCATTTCTCCGGCGACAAACAGGTTACGGCTGGGTTTTCCGGCGAAATGCACCGCCGCGCGTTCGTTCACTTTCAGACCGAGGTAGGTAAACGTGATCCCTGGCCGCAGGGCGTAGCCGTAATAAGGCGGCGTATCGAGAGGGCGTGCCCAGTGCGTTTTCGGCGGCGTTAACCCGCTGGTGGCGCAGTTATCCAGGACGGTGTGATCAAAGTGTCCAGGCTGGCAGGCCTGGTTGTATTGCCTGACGGTAGCGCTAAAACGTTGTGCATCCAGCCCCAGTTGGCAGGCCAGCTCTTCCAGCGTATTGGCCTGCGCGCCGGGGAATACCGGTGGCATAAAGTGACCAATGGCTTTGCTGTCGATAATGGAATAACCAATTTGCCCCGGCTGTTGGGCGACCAGGCGCCCCCAGATGGCATAGCGTTTCGGCCAGAAATCTTCGCCTTCATCATAAAAACGCGCTGCGTCGCGGTTGACCACCACGCCTAAAGAGACGCAGTCCACTCGCGTGCAGATCCCGCCGTCATACAGTGGCGCGCGGGCATCAATCGCCACGCAGTGCGACTGGGATGGATCGCCAATGATGTCGGCGCCGGCATCGATCATAAATTTAAGCAGGACACCCTGATTAAAGCGGGTGCCGCGGATGAGAAAATTATCGGCGGGCCATTCCCCACGCGCGTTTTGTCCCCAGGCTTCACGTAGCCATTCGCGATTGGACTCGAAACCGCCAGCGGCGAGTACACAGGTTCTGGCCTCGATGCGTTCATCGCCCGCCAGCGCGGCGACAAACTCGCCGTCATGTAACTCCAGCGCCTGTACCGGCGTGTTATAGCGGATGGTGACGCCGAGCGCCTCCGCGCTGCGATAATAGGCGTTGACCAGCGCCTTGCCGCCGCCCATGAAAAAGGCGTTCGTACGCGCAACGTGCAGTGCGCCTGATAACGGTGGCTGAAAATTCACACCGTGTTTGCGCATCCAGTCACGGCACTGCGAAGAGGTGCGGATCACCAGCCGTGCCAGCGCTTCGTTGGTATTGCCTTCTGTTACCCGCCAGAGATCCTGCCAGTACTCCTCTTCGGGATAACGGTCGACCAGCACATCCTGCGGCGCATCATGCATACAGCGCAAATTACGGGTGTGCTGTGAATTGCCACCGCGCCATTCGCGCGGCGCCGCTTCCAGCAGCAGCACCGACGCACCGGCCTCCCGGGCGGTTAAGGCGGCACACAGCGCGGCATTGCCGCCGCCAATCACCAGAACATCAACCATCGTAGACTCCATTACGCTTTAACAAATGTTAAATTTGTAATGAAAATGTATACGCATGGGTTGTGGGGGCGCTATGAGGTACTGCTAAAACCCTCTTTAGTTAAAGTAAAGGGTGGCGCCTGGCCAGCGGTCAGCCTCAACCAGTTCACGCATCACTTTACCCAGCACGACGCGAGCTGCCAGCCCCGCCGGGGTCAGTTCGTCATCCGATAAACTGACCAGAAAGTTGGGACGGCTGAGGACCGGATTATGGACGCCGATCACGCGCAGGTCGTCCTGGTCCAGTCGGGAAATCGCCGCGCCAGGTTGTAGGGTGGCGCCCAGACCGTCGCGGACCGCCCGCATCAGTAGCGTCAGACCGTCAATTTCCGCAACGATATCAACCTGCAGCGCGTGCTCTTGTGCGATAGCCTCCAGTCTGCCGCGCAGACCGTGGCCCTGACTGGGCATCACGAGGGGAATATTCGCCAGTTGAGCAGGCATGATGTTGTCTTCAGGGAATATAGCCAGCAGGGGATGGGGGCCGATCAGAAACAGCCGCTCTTCCAGAACCGGCTTCGCGCTCCAGCGCAGGATCTTCTCTTTCTGAAAGACGACCGCTAAATCAAGCTGGCGGGTGTTAATCATCCGCTCAAGATTGCCGGAGAGACTCTCCACGACGTGCAGCCGCACGTCAGCGTAGCTTTCCCGCATGGCGTTAATAAACGGAATGCCCAACACCGATGCCGTACTGGGTGCCATACCGACGCTAACGTGGCCGGATAACCGCGCCTCACGCGCAGCAAGAATGGCGTCGTCGGCATGCCGTAGCGCCAGTTGCGCCTGAGAATAAAAGGCCAGCCCCGCGTTAGTGGGCGTGACGCCGCGCGACGTTCGTTGCAGCAGGCGGATGGCGAGTTCACTTTCCAGACGTGTCATTTGTTGGCTCAGCGCCGAGACGCCAATGTCGAGATCCAGCGCGGCGCTACCCATGCTGCCGGTTTCAACAATACGAACAAAATAACGTAACTGGCGAAGTTCCATTTCGATTCTCCGGACAGGTCAGGGAAGGGAATTTTTACATTAAAGCAACACGGGCGGGGAGGGAAGGAAAACGGCGGGATCGCGCCCACAAAAAAGCCAGCCCGCAGGCTGGCTTTCATCAAGCGTAAAATTATTTGCCGTCGTGCGCGTGTTCGTCTTCGCGGCAGTCGCCTTCGGCGCAATGGCCATAAAGATAGAGGCTGTGGTTCGTTAAACGAATACCGTGCTTCGCCGCAATCTCACGCTGACGGGCTTCAATCGAATCATCACTAAATTCAATCACTTTGCCACAATCGAGGCAAATAAGGTGATCGTGATGATGCTGCTGGGTCAGCTCAAAAACGGATTTGCCGCCTTCAAAATTGTGGCGGGTTACGATACCGGCGTCATCAAACTGGTTCAGCACGCGATAGACGGTCGCCAGACCAATTTCTTCACCCATGTCGATCAGTCGTTTGTATAAATCTTCCGCACTGACGTGATGGTTATCCGGTTCCTGAAGCACTTCCAGAATCTTTAAACGTGGAAGCGTTACTTTCAGGCCAGCCTTCTTTAATGCGGTATTGTTGTCAGTCATGCGGAATCTGTCCTGTTGCTAAACGATTCACTTCATACGAGAAGTGACAGAAATTGCATTCGAGATAATGCCTCTCATTATAGGACTGCCATCCTTAAATGAAAACTGCAAGCCTCGGGCAAATGTTAATAAAAACGTGGTATTGCCTGGAAATGAGAGCGCCACCTAATAACTCCCGCACATTGTACAGGGATGGGCAAGAAAGTTACAAATTTGTAGCAATTATTTTGATTGGTTTTGTCTATTGATGCGGCGCAAATGGTCTTTGCGCCGCACGGTCATCAGGCGTTGATGATTTCATCCAGGTGCAGTTCTTCAGAAATCTGCTTAACCCATTTCTCAACGCGCTCGGCGGTCAGTTCTGGCTGGCGATCTTCGTCAATGGCCAGACCGACAAAGTGATCGTCATCGGCCAGGCCTTTCGACGCTTCAAAATGATAACCCGCGGTCGGCCAGTGACCGACGATGGTCGCGCCGCGCGGCTTAATGATGTCGCGGATAGTGCCTAACGCGTCGCAGAAATATTCCGCGTAATCTTCCTGGTCGCCGCAGCCGAACAGCGCCACCAGCTTGCCGTTGAAATCAATCTCTTCCAGAGTCGGGAAGAAGTCGTCCCAGTCACACTGCGCTTCGCCATAGTACCAGGTCGGGATACCAAGCAGCAGGATGTCATAGCCTTCAAGATCTTCTTTGCTGCTTTTTGCAATGTCATGCACGTCGGCAACATCTTTACCAAGCTGTTTTTGAATCATTTTTGCGATATTTTCGGTGTTCCCGGTGTCGCTGCCGAAAAAAATGCCAGTGATTGCCATGAGTAAAGTAACCTCTTGAAACTTATTGAAATGGTGGGGGCAAATTGCCCACAGATAAGGGCAATCATAGCAGAACAGTCAGGTATGCGGAAATAGCAAACGCACGCGAGTGCACTCCCTGCTACATGAAAGTGATAAATTGTGCGGGTTTCAGACTGAACCCTGGCGTCGCAACGTCGCCAGTTGGCTCATCAGGATTTCTTCGATCAGCTCGCTGCGGCTGATGTCGCGCGATTCCGCCAGTTCATTCAGGGCGTCGACGGCTTCCGCGTTGAGCTTAAGTTCAACACGTTTCAGGCCACGAACTTTGTCGCGTTTAAGCTGGTTGCGCTTGTTAATGCGCAGCTGTTCATCGCGTGAAAGCGGATTGGTTTTAGGTCGTCCCGGGCGACGCTCGTGCGCGAACAGATCTAATGTCGTACGGTCCGTTTGTTCTTTGGCCATGATTTTGGTGACTTCGGGGAAACAATCAGCCAGGCCTCTGCCCGGATGGATAGCGCGCCATCATACATCAGCGGATGGGGCACGCCAACGTTCGCGCGCGCAATCGCGCGCGGACGCTGAGTTTTTAATCAGTTTGCGCTGTCGTTCAGATAACGACGAATGGCGCGCAGCACTGCGTCAGGTTTTTCGGCATGAACCCAGTGGCCTGCGCCCGCGATGACATGCGCGCGCGCCTGTGGGAATTGCGCGAGCAGGTCGTCGCGATACGCCTCGGTGACGTAAGGGGAGTTGCCGCCAGGGATAAACAGCGCCGGGCGATCCCAGGCTGGAATCGGCTGCCAGCCGACAATATGCGGATACTGATCCCACAGCGCCGGCACGTTAAAGCGCCATTCGCCGTCAACGTACGACTTCAGCAGAAACTGAATCACGCCCTCTTCTCTGAGATGGTCGCGCATGACGGCAGCCGCCTCCTTGCGCGTTGTGGCCTGAGACGCCCTCACGGCGTTAATCGCCGCGAAAATCTCATCGTGGCGTCGTACCTTATAATCTACCGGGGCGATGTCGATCGCCACCAGACGATCGATGCGTTCCGGAGCCAGCGCGGTCAGGGCCATCACCGCCTTGCCGCCCATCGAGTGGCCAATAAACGTGGCTTTTTCGATCTGCTGCGCATCCAGAGTGTCGAGCAGATCCTGCGCCATCGCCGGATATGTCATCAGCGGATCGCGGGGCGAGAGGCCGTGGTTACGCATATCGACCTGGAGGATATCGTGATCGCTGACCAGCTCGCGGGCCAGCACGCCGAGATTGTCCAGGCTGCCAAACAGACCGTGAACGAGGACGATGGGAGAATTATTGTGCAGGTTTTGTGCAGTTTGCGCTCGGATATTCAATTTCATGGCAAAGTTCTTTTTTTCGCTCTGTCGGGTTAGGGTATTATGTTGACCATTCTGCCACTGGGCTGCAACTGATACGGTTTACTCCGAGTTTTTTGTTCAGCCAGGTTTGACGCTATCCGCTGTTGGGATTTGCTCCTATAATTCCAACGATTTGTATTCAGATCAGTTATGACACCGCACTGGATTAAGATGAAAACGATTGAAGTTGATGATGAACTCTACAGCTATATTGCCAGCCACACCAAGCATATCGGCGAGAGCGCGTCCGACATTTTACGGCGTATGTTGAAGTTTTCCGCCGCATCGCAGCCCGTCGCGTCGGCGACAAAAGAGGCACGCGCCGCGCAGCCTGTGAGCGCAGAAGTGAAACCCGTCAATCCCGTCAAAGACAAAGTGCGCGCTATGCGTGAGCTGCTGCTGTCCGATGAATATGCGGAACAGAAAAAAGCGGTGAATCGCTTTATGCTGGTGCTGTCTACACTTTACTCACTGGATCACCAGGCGTTTGCCGATGCCACCGACTCGCTGCATGGTCGCACTCGCGTCTATTTCGCGGCGGATGAACAGACGCTGCTGAAAAACGGCAATCAGACCAAGCCGAAACATGTGCCTGGCACGCCGTACTGGGTGATCACGAACACCAACACCGGCCGTAAATGCAGCATGGTCGAACACATCATGCAGTCAATGCAATTCCCGGCGGAATTGATTGAGAAGGTTTGCGGAACAATTTAATGCTTGCATAAAAGGACCAGGCAATGGCAATCCACAACCGTGCAGGTCAACCTGCGCAACAAAGTGATTTGATTAACGTCGCCCAACTGACGGCGCAATATTATGTACTGAAACCCGAGGCAGGGAATGCCGAGCACGCGGTGAAGTTCGGTACCTCCGGACACCGCGGCAGTGCAGGTCGCCATAGCTTCAACGAGCCGCACATTCTGGCGATTGCCCAGGCTATCGCCGAAGAACGTGCGAAAAACGGTATCACCGGCCCTTGCTATGTGGGGAAAGATACCCACGCGCTGTCCGAACCGGCGTTTATCTCGGTGCTGGAAGTGCTGGCGGCCAACGGTGTCGACGTGATTGTTCAGGAGAACAACGGTTTTACCCCGACGCCTGCGGTGTCGAACGCTATCCTGGTTCACAATAAAAAAGGGGGGGCGCTGGCGGACGGTATTGTCATCACGCCGTCTCACAACCCGCCGGAAGACGGCGGCATCAAATACAACCCGCCGAACGGCGGCCCGGCAGATACCAACGTCACGAAAGTGGTGGAAGACCGCGCAAATGCGCTGCTGGCCGACGGTCTGAAGGGCGTGAAGCGCATTTCTCTCGATGCGGCGATGGCGTCTGGTCACGTCAAAGAGCAGGATCTGGTGCAGCCGTTTGTGGAAGGGCTGGCGGAAATTGTTGATATGGCCGCCATTCAGAAAGCGGGCCTGACGCTGGGCGTCGATCCGCTGGGCGGTTCCGGTATTGAATACTGGAAGCGTATTGCGGAGCACTACAAGCTCAACCTGACCCTCGTGAACGATCAGGTGGATCAGACCTTCCGCTTTATGCACCTGGACAAAGACGGCGCGATCCGCATGGACTGCTCCTCGGAGTGCGCGATGGCTGGCCTGCTGGCGCTACGTGATAAGTTTGATCTGGCGTTTGCCAACGACCCGGACTATGACCGTCACGGTATCGTCACGCCGGCGGGGCTGATGAACCCGAACCACTATCTGGCGGTCGCTATCAATTATCTGTTCCAGCACCGTCCGCAGTGGGGCAAAGAGGTGGCGGTGGGTAAAACGCTGGTTTCCTCGGCAATGATTGACCGCGTGGTCAACGATCTGGGCCGCAAACTGGTCGAAGTGCCGGTGGGCTTCAAATGGTTTGTTGACGGCCTGTTTGACGGTAGCTTTGGCTTTGGCGGTGAAGAAAGCGCGGGCGCATCGTTCCTGCGTTTCGACGGTACGCCGTGGTCCACCGATAAAGACGGGATCATCATGTGCCTGCTGGCGGCGGAAATTACCGCCGTCACCGGTAAAAACCCGCAGGAACACTACAACGAACTGGCGGCGCGTTTCGGCGCGCCAAGCTATAACCGCCTGCAGGCGGGCGCAACCTCTGCGCAAAAAGCTGCGTTGTCGAAGCTGTCGCCGGAAATGGTCAGCGCCAGCACGCTGGCAGGTGATCCGATCACCGCGCGCCTGACCGCGGCGCCGGGCAACGGCGCGGCGATCGGCGGTCTGAAAGTGATGACGGAAAACGGCTGGTTTGCCGCGCGTCCATCCGGTACGGAAGACGCCTATAAAATCTATTGCGAAAGTTTCCTCGGCGAAGAACATCGCAAGCAGATCGAAAAAGAAGCGGTTGAAATTGTCAGCGAAGTGCTGAAAAACGCCTGATGCGTCAGGCGTTACCGACAAATGAAAAGGCGCCGTAAGGCGCCTTTTTTGTCTCAGGATGGGGGCTAACTTACCCGTGCTTATTCTTCAGCTCAAAGCGCGGCGATACCAGTCCGTATAGCGTCCAGCCGAGGAAGGTGACAATCGAGCCATACAGCATCGCTTCTTCCCCCGACGAGTAGAGCGCGTAGAAGCTGTACATCGCGCCAACAAACGCCACGAAGTTTGCCATTTTCGCTTTCGCTGGCGGGACGTTCGCCACCCGCTGAATAATCACCAGCGCGGCCATCGACAGGATATACGGAATAATATTGGTGACCACCGCCAGGTTGACCAGCACATTAAACTGGCTGTTCAGCGACGGGCTAATGGTCATCAGCGAGAGTCCGCTCTGAATAATCACGATAGTCAGCATCCCCTGTACCGGCGCATCGACCTTAGTCACCCGCGAGAAGATTTTCGGGAAATAGCCTTCATCGGCAGAGGATTTAAACACCTGAGCGATGGTGAACTGCCAGCCCAACAGGGAACCGCAGCAGGACATGATCATCAGCGCCATGATCACTTTCCCCACTTCCGGCGTGAACATCTGGGCAAACGCCAGACCAAACGGGGCCGTGGAGTTGGCCAGGTCCATGTTCGGCACAATCCCGGCAATCACGTTGGTGGAGACGATGTAAATCACCGCTGCGCCAAGCGTACCGCCAAGAACCGCTATCGGCACGTTGCGTTCAGGGTTATCCACCACTTCCGCGTTAGCGCAGGCGGACTCCAGGCCGAGGAAAGCCCACAGCGTCATGGCGATAGACGACCCGACGGCGGTAAAGAACGGCACGTGATGCGGGTTCCATGAGTTCGCGTACAGCGTCGGACTGAACCAGAACCAGCCGATGATGCACAGGCCAACCACCGGAATGATCACCCCCCAGACCGTAATACTGCTGATCTGCCCGGTAATCCGCGCGCCGCCGAAGTTGGCAACCGTACAGATCCACAGAACGCCGATGGTGGCGAGGCCAATCTGCACCGGCGTGAGCGTCGCGCCGAACAGCTCGGTCCCGTAGCCCACCGCGGAAATGGCAATCGCCACGTTGGCGATTAACAGCGACACCCCATAGGTATAGTTGGCCATAAAGTTGCCGGACTTGCCAAATGCATACTCCGCGTAGCCGCCCATGCCGCCAGATTTGCGGCTGAACATGCCGCACTTGGCGAACGCCCAGGCCAGCGCCATGGATCCGACAGCGGTGACCAGCCAGGAGATAATCGAAATGGTGCCGACCTCCGCCAGCTTGGTCGGTAGCATGATGATCCCGGAGCCCATCATGTTGACCATCGTCAGAATGGTAAGCTGCATCACGCCCATTTTGTTGGCTTTGGCTTTACTCATAATGTTTCTCCTTTCAGCAGACCGTCATGCTCTTGTCGCGCTTTGATCACGTAGCACCACACCTGCTTACGACCATCACATTCTTCGATGTAGACCCCCTGCAGCTCCGGCGCAAAGCCCGGCAGCAGGTTGATCCCTTCCTCCAGCGCGCTGAAATAGCGCAGCACCGCGCCGCCCCAGACTTCGCCGGGCACGACGCACAGCACCCCCGGCGGGTAAGGCAACGCGCCTTCCGCGGCAATACGGCCTTCGGCTTCCGGCAGCGGCACCAGTTCCACCTCGCCGCGCAGATAGGCGTAATTTGCCTCCTGCGGATTCATGCTGACGCGTGGGAAATGCGCTTTACGGAACATCTCTTTTTGCAACTGCTTAACGTTGTGGCGCGCGTACAGGTCGTGCATCTCCTGGCACAGCTGGCGCAGGCTGTATCCGGCGTAGCGTGCTTCATGCTGCTTGTAGATGGAGGGCAGTACGTCGGCCAGCGGCGCGTCGGACGCCAGCAGTTTTTCGAAACGCACCAGCAGTGCGACAAGCTGCTGCAATTTCGCCATGTCTTCTGCCGGGGTCAGCAGAAACAGGATCGAGTTGAGATCGCATTTTTCCGGTACGACGCCGTTTTCGCGCAGGAAGTTGGCGAGAATGGTGGCCGGAACGCCAAAGTCGTCATATTCGCCGGTCCGCGCATTAATGCCCGGGGTGGTTAACAGCAGCTTGCAGGGGTCGACAAAATACTGATGCTCTGCGTAGCCTTCGAACGCGTGCCAGCTTTCGCCGGGTACAAAGTGGAAGAAACGCAGATCGCTGGCGATAGTCGCCGTTGGCCAGACATGCCACGGTTTCCCGTCCACCGTTTCCGGGACAAACGGACGGATATACTGACAGTTCTCAAGGATCAGCTTGCGGGCGTCGATGCCGTTCGCCACGCAGTCCATCCACATATTGCGGCCGCTGGCGCCCTCGTGCATTTTGGCGTTGATATCCAGCGCTGCGAACAGCGGATAAAACGGGCTGGTGGAGGCATGCATCATAAAGGCGTTATTCATGCGCTTATGCGGCACATAACGTGACTGCCCCTTGATATGACTGTCTTTTTTATGGATCTGCGAGGTCTGGGAGAAGCCAGCCTGTTGTTTATGCACCGACTGGGTCACCAGAATGCCCGGATCGTTTTCGTTCAGTTCCAGCAGCAGCGGTGAGCAGTCCGCCATCATCGGAATAAACTGTTCATAGCCGACCCACGCGGAGTCAAACAGAATGTAGTCGCACAGATGACCAATCTTATCCACCACCTGACGGGCGTTATAAATGGTGCCGTCGTAGGTACCCAACTGAATCACCGCCAGGCGGAACGGACGCGCATCGTGGGCGCGCTGAGGCGCGACTTCGCCGATCAGTTCCCGCAGATAACGCTCTTCAAAGCAGTGGGCGTCGATCCCACCGATAAAACCATACGGGTTACGCGCGGTCTCCAGATATACCGGGGTGGCGCCCGCCTGCAATAATGCGCCGTGATGGTTTGACTTGTGGTTGTTACGATCGAACAGCACCAGGTCACCCGGCGTCAGCAGCGCGTTGAGCACCACTTTGTTCGATGATGACGTTCCATTCAGCACAAAATAAGTTTTATCGGCGTTAAACACTTTTGCCGCGTGCTGCTGGGCGACGCACGGCGCGCCTTCGTGGATCAGCAGGTCGCCCATCGCCACGTCAGCGTTGCACAGATCGGCGCGGAAAAGCGTTTCGCCAAAATACTCAACGAACTGGTTGCCAGCAGGATGGCGACGGAAAAACTCGCCGCCCTGGTGTCCGGGGCAGTCAAAGGCGCTGTTACCCTGGTTAACGTAATCGACCAGCGCACGGAAGAACGGTGGACGTAACTGCGTTTCATAGTGGCTCGCCGCAGTTTCCAGTTGTCGACCATAATAGACGCTACGGGCTTCATGGCACTCGAAAACACCCGAGATACGCGGCAGGAATTCCGCCGGGACGCGCTCTTCATTTTCGGTCGCGACAAACACCGGGATACCGTAGCCGGTGGCGTCAATTTCTTCGAGTTTACCTCGTTCAATATCATTGACCGATAACACGACCGCCGCCACGTCAATAAAATGGGTTTCATCCACATTTACAATATTACGCTGCGTTGAGAAGCAGTCGGGGCAGGAACGGCTTACGGCAATTTTTAATTCAGACATGTTCATCTCTTTATTTCAGGTAATAGCAGGTCCTCAATTTCTCAAATGAGAAACTGATAGCGCCGGAATAAAAGCAAAGTCCATCCCCTGATAAATAAAATCAGTGAATTGCTTTTTTTAGGATGCAAAAAACCTTACCTGTCCGGTTACAGGCAAATTCAGGTTTACGCAGTGTGAGCACTTGGAGATACAGGCGCAGGCCTGTGATACAGCGAGTCAGGAAGACCTGTATGCTGACGTGCCCATAGTCGAACGACTAACGGGCGTTAAAGAAATGAAAGTCAAAACTATTACGGTGGGCAAACATCATAATATGTGTTGTTCGCCTGATATGGGGCATTAAGCGGTTATTGTTTTCCATTTTGGTTACCTTTCCTTTATCAGTAGAAGGTGAGGGTATTTTATCCAGGAAAACAGTCCGATCCGTGAAGGAGATCAACAAAAAACGATCATTCGCAAAATATTTAGTCGTTTTTTATGCATGATGGCAGATAAGATATCAAAATGTGTTTTATATGTTATAGATTTGTGTTTTGTTATTTTTTGTGAGAATAAACTTATGCCGCCATAATTATTATTAAGGCAGTGCGGTATATTAAAAATTAATTTTTAGAATTATTTAAAAATAATGAATAACCATTCATGGCATAAAACGATAGCCAATGCCGGTTTCGGTGATGAAATGCCGGGGACGGGCCGGATCCTGCTCCAGCTTTTGCCGCAGGTGACCCATATAAATACGCAGATAGTGGCTATGTTCGACCGCGTTCGGCCCCCAAACCTGATTCAACAGCTGCCGTTGGGTTAACACTTTTCCCGGATTGTTGAGCATGACGGCCAGCAGGCGGAACTCAATCGGCGTAAGGTGAATTTCACTTTCGCCGCGATGAATCAGATGCGCGGCGAGATCCACCACGATGTCGGAAAAGCGGACAACTGGATCAGGGGAAGGGGTTGCGGCATGACGGCGCAGGGCCACGCGCAGACGCGCCTGCAGTTCGCCAATACCAAAAGGTTTACTCAGATAGTCATCCGCGCCCGCGTCAAGGGCGGCAATTTTATCGTTTTCTTCGCTGCGGGCAGAAAGCACGATCACCGGGACGGCGCTCCACTGCCGCAGATCGCGGATGAAATCGATGCCGTCGCCATCCGGCAGGCCAAGATCGAGAATAATAAGATCCGGTTTCCGCGTGGCTGCCTCCAGCAGTCCACGCTGCAGGGTTTCCGCTTCGAATACACGCAGTCCGTCGCCTTCCAGCGCGCTGCGCAGAAAACGGCGAATGGCCTGTTCATCTTCTACAATCAGAACGTTTGTCACATATCCTCATGAAAATCATCAAGTTCTGGTGGCGCTTCTTGCTTCAGTGTAACACGAAAACAGGCGCCGCCCTGGGGGCGATTATAGACGGCAATGGCGCCGCCGTGCACTTCAACAATCGCCCGACAGATCGCCAGTCCCAGCCCGACGCCGGGTACCGCGGTCTCTTTATTACCTCTGGCGAATTTGTCGAAGATCGGCTGCTGCTGTTCCTCGGGGATCCCCGGTCCGTTGTCCCACACGTCAAGCAGCAGTTGGTCGCCTTCGACATGGGCGTCAATGCCGATCTCCGCTTGCGGTCCGGCATACTTAATGGCGTTTTCCAGCAGATTGATCAGGACCCGTTCAAACAGCGGGCCATCAACATGGATCAACGTCAGCGGGGCTGGCAGGGAGAGATTGACCGGGTGAAGTAACCCCGGCTCCAGCATTTTCAGCGCGCTGCCCACCACTTCTTCCAGCGTCAGCCACTCTTTTTTCAGGTTAAAGCCGCCTGACTGAATGCGCGCCATATCCAGCAGATTATTCACCAACCGGGTGGTATTCAGCACATGCTGACGAATTTCACTGGCCTGCTTCGCGTGCGCGGAACCTTCGCTGGCCAGATCGAGGGTGAGAATTTCCGCCTGGCCAAACAGCACCGTCAGCGGAGTGCGCAGATCGTGAGAGAGCGCAGCGAGCAGGGCGTTACGCAGGCTTTCCCGCTCGCTGGTCAGACGCGCCTGTTCTTCACTGGCAGTGAGCGTCAGGCGCTCGAGGGCGTTCGCCACCAGCAGCGTAAAGGTTTCCAGCAGGCGCTGTTGTTCAGGGATCATCAGTTGTCGCAGGTTTCCCGGCTCGACGATCGCCAGCCCGTACGTTTTGTCCGCGCTGCGCAATGGCAGGATCTGGTACGGCACGCCGGGAAGGGTATCGGTGCCCGCGCCAGCCGGTTGGCCCTTGTCAAAGCTCCAGCGGGCGATCGCATCGTCCCAGGGCGTCATGCCCCTGGCGTGGGTCAGCGGCGTCAGACTGCCTTGCGCATCCGGTAACAGAATCTGGCTGCGGGCGTGAAACGTGGAAGCGATAAATTGCTCGCTGGTGACGGCAATATCTTTCTCGCTGCGGTCCATCGCCAGCGCTTTCGACATTTCATACAGATGACGGGTACGTTGTTCCCGATAACGCGCCACGCGCGCCTGGTAGCGCACCCCAGCGGTGAGATTCCCCACCACCAGGCCCACCGTGAGCATCACCCCGAAGGTCAACAGATACTGAACGTCGGATACCGCGAGCGTGCCGCGCGGGGCAATAAAGAACAGGTCAAAGCTGACCACGCTGATCACGGTAGAAAATACCGACGGCCAGCGGCCATAAAAAAGAGAGATAACCACCACGCCCAGCAGATACAGCATCACCAGGTTGGCGGCGTCGAAGGCCGCCAGCCACTGGCTGGCAATGAATGTCGTCAGCGCGCAAAGGGCGACGGCGACCAGACAGCCCTGAATTTGCACCCGCCATTTGTCCTTAAAACTGCGGGTATCCGGCAGGGCGGAGAGTGGGCGTAGCGGCGACTCGTCCAGCGCGACAATCATAACGTCCAGTTCCGGCGCGCGTTTCGCCAGCCGGTCCGCGAAAGACGCTTTGTGCCACCAGCGCCGTCCCGGTGGGCGTCCCAGCACGATTTTGCCCAGGTTATGCTCGCGGGCATAGCGAACCACCGCTTTCTCTTCACGGGGATCGGAAAGGGTGGCCGTTTCCGCCCCCAACTCCTGCGCCAGCCTCAGGGCGCTGAGAATGTCCCGCCACTGCTTTTCCGGTAAACGGTGCAGGGCGGGCGTCTCGACGTACACCGCATGCCAGACGCTGCCCAGCCGGGACGCCAGACGCGCGGCGGTGCGCACCAGCTTTTCGCTGCCGGTATTGTGTCCAATGCACAACAGAATGGCGTCGCGTGTGTGCCAGACTTTTTCCTCGCCGGGGCGTCCCCGCCAGGCGCGCATTTGATCGTCCACCCGGTCGGCGGTGCGCCGCAGGGCCAGTTCGCGCAGGGCGATGAGATTGCCTTTGCGAAAGAAATGTTCAATGGCGCGTTCGGCCTGACCGGCGATATACACTTTGCCTTCCTTCAGGCGCTGGCGAAGATCGTCAGGTGGCAGGTCGACCAGCACCACTTCGTCGGCGGCGTCAAAGAAAGGGTCCGGAACGGTTTCGCGCACCTGGATACCGGTGACGCCGCTGACGACATCATTGAGACTTTCCAGGTGCTGGACATTCACGGTGGTGAACACATCGATACCGGCTTCAAGCAGTTCTTCAATGTCCTGCCAGCGTCGCGGATGACGTGAGCCAGGCGCGTTGCTGTGCGCCAGTTCGTCCATCAGTATCAGCGCCGGACGGCGGGCGAGGGCGGCGTCGAGATCGAACTCGCTGATGTGACGCCCGCGATGCGCCTGGCGTTTCAGCGGTAAAATCGCCAGCCCCTCCAGCAGGGCGGCGGTCTCTTTGCGTCCGTGGGTTTCCACCACCCCAATCAGAACATCCAGCCCCTGGGCGCGCAAACGTTGCGCTTCGGCCAGCATTGCCCAGGTTTTCCCGACGCCCGCGCAGGCGCCGAAGAAAATTTTCAGTTTTCCCCGGTGCGGCGCCGCCGTCTGCTCCAGCAGACGATCGGGATCCGGGCGGAGCGGTTCTTCATTAACCATCAGAGCTTATCCAGCGCTAAATTCAGTTCCACGAGATTGACCACTGGCTGGCCGAGGTAGCCAATCGGCGGCGTTTGGGTATAGTTTGCGACCAGTTGCCTCACCGTTTCAACGCGTAAATTGCGCGCGTTGGCGACACGCGGGATCTGCCAGGCGACGGCGGCCGGACTCAGGTTGTTATCCAGACCGCTGGCGGACGCCGTGACCAGTTCAACCGGCACCGTAGCGCTGGCCTGCGGGTTGGCGGCGCGCAGGGCGGCTATCCGTTGCTGGATCTGCTGATCCAGCTCAGGATTGCTGACGGCAAGGTTGCTGCCGCCAGACGCCATCGGATTATAAGGCATGTCGGCGGTAGCGGAAGGGCGACCGTGGAAATATCCTTCCGCCGTAAAGTTTTGCCCGATAAGCCTAGAGCCGCGCACGATGTTATTGTCAATAATCAGCGAGCCGTTGGCCTGCGGCGCAAACCACCACTGTCCCAGTGTGGTGGTCAGCAGCGGGTAAACCCCGCCGGTCAACAGCATCAGAAAAATCAGCGTCGACAAGAATGGACGTAGTTGATTCATATATCCCTCACACCAGACCCAGCAGGGTCAGCAGAACATCAATGATTTTGATTCCGATAAACGGCACCAGCAGACCGCCGAGACCGTAAATCCACAGGTTGCGGCGCAGCATCGCAGAGGCGGAGAGCGGTTTGTAGCGCACGCCTCTCAGCGCCAGGGGGATCAAAAAGACAATGATCAACGCATTAAAAATGACCGCGCTGAGAATCGCGGAATCCGGCGAATGCAAACGCATAATATTCAGTGCATTAAGCTGCGGGTACGTTGCGGCAAAGGCAGCCGGAATAATCGCGAAGTATTTCGCCACGTCGTTAGCGATACTGAAAGTTGTCAGGGAACCGCGTGTCATCAGCATCTGTTTGCCGATATGCACCACTTCAATCAGCTTGGTGGGGTTAGAATCGAGATCGACCATATTACCCGCTTCTTTCGCCGCCTGGGTGCCGGAGTTCATCGCCACCGCGACGTCAGCCTGAGCCAGCGCTGGCGCGTCGTTGGTGCCGTCCCCGGTCATCGCCACCAGGCGTCCTTCCGCCTGATACTGGCGAATCAGCGCCAGCTTGGCTTCCGGCGTGGCTTCGGCGAGGAAGTCATCCACCCCCGCCTCGGCGGCGATGGCGGCGGCGGTCAGACGGTTGTCGCCGGTGATCATCACCGTTTTAATGCCCATTTTGCGCAGTTGGGCGAAACGTTCTTTTATGCCGCCTTTGACAATATCTTTAAGCGCGATAACCCCCAGTACGCGTGCGCCTTCCACGACCACCAGCGGCGTGGCGCCCAGGCGGGCGACGCTGTCCACTTTTTGCTCGACATCAGGCGGGAACTGCCCGCCGTTAGCCTCGACGTGGCGGCGAATCGCATCCACCGATCCTTTACGGATCATCCGGTTATCGATGTTAATACCGCTCATCCTGCTCTGGGCAGTGAACGGGACGAAAGTGGCATGCAGCGACTGCACGTCGCGCTCGCGCAGATTAAAACGCTGCTTGGCGAGGATAACGATACTGCGGCCTTCCGGCGTTTCGTCCGCTAACGAAGAAAGCTGCGCCGCGTCCGCCAGCGTGCGTTCATCCACGCCGCTGGCTGGCAGAAACTGTGACGCCTGACGGTTGCCGAGGGTGATGGTGCCGGTTTTATCCAGCAACAAGACATCCACATCGCCCGCTGCTTCCACTGCACGTCCGCTGGTGGCGATAACGTTCGCGCCGAGCATCCGGCTCATGCCGGCCACGCCGATCGCGGAGAGCAATCCGCCGATGGTGGTCGGGATCAGGCACACCAGCAGCGCCACCAGTACGGTCACGGTCACCGGATGGCCGCCCCAGGCGGAAAACGGCCACAGCGTTGCCGTTGCCAGCAAAAAGACGAGGGTAAGGGCAATCAGCAGGATGGTCAGGGCGATTTCGTTTGGCGTCTTACGACGCTGCGCGCCTTCGACCATGGCGATCATCCGGTCGAGGAAGGTTTCGCCTGGATTGACGCTGCATTCGATTACCAGCCAGTCGGAGAGGATACGCGTCCCGCCGGTGACCGAGGCGAAGTCGCCGCCGGATTCACGGATCACCGGCGCAGACTCGCCGGTAATGGCGCTCTCATCCACCGACGCGCCGCCTTCAATGACTTCGCCATCGCAGGGAATGATATCGCCGGCTTCCACGAGGACGATATCGCCTTTACGCAGTTGGTCCGCCGCCACACGATCGCTTTGCGCGCCGTATTTCGGCTCGCGCAGTTTGCGGGCGAAGGCGGTTTTTTTCACCCCTTTCAGGCTGTTGGCTTGGGCTTTACTGCGTCCTTCCGCCAGCGCTTCGGCAAAATTAGCGAACAGCACGGTGATCCATAACCACAGGGCGATCGCGCCGGTAAACCGCGCGCTGCCAGGCATCTGCCCGCCAGCCATCGCGATGGCTATCAGGGTAGTCAGCAGGCTGCCGATCCAGACGATAAACATCACCGGATTGCGCCACTGGGTATGGGGGCTTAATTTTTTCACGGCGTCCATCAGCGCCTGAGCGACCAATGACGGTTCGAAAAGCGCCTGTTGTTTGCGACTCATAGTCATGTGCTCCGTGCTCAGCGTAAGGAAAGGTGTTCAGCCACTGGGCCAAGCGCCAGTGCAGGAATAAAGGTCAGCGCGCCGACTAACAGTACGGTGCCAATCAGCAGCCCGACAAACAGCGCGTCGTGGGTCGCCAGCGTACCCGGGCTGGCAGGCTGGCGCTGTTTCACCGCCAGCGAACCGGCAATCGCCAGGACCGGAATAATCACCCCGAAGCGACCGACAAACATGCAGAAGGCCAGCAGACAGTTCCAGAACGGTGAGTTCGCGCTCAGACCGGCAAAGGCGCTGCCGTTGTTATTGGCTGCCGAGGAGACCGCATACAACACTTCGCTAAAGCCGTGAGGGCCGGGGTTAAGCATGCCGCTGCGTCCCGCCTCGGTCATCATCGCCAGCGCGCTGCCGATCAGGACCAGCGCGGGGGTAACGAGAATCGCCAGCGCGGTCATTTTCATTTCGCGCACGTCGATCTTTTTACCGAGATACTCCGGCGTGCGGCCAATCATCAGGCCGGCAATGAATACCGCCAGCATCACGAACAGCAGCATACCGTAGAGGCCTGAGCCGACGCCGCCGAACACCACTTCACCGATCTGCATCAACCACATGGGCACCATCCCGCCCAGCGCAGTAAAGGAGTCATGCATGGCAATGACCGCTCCGCAGGACGCGGCGGTGGTGACCACGGCAAACAGACTGCTGACCAGAATGCCAAAGCGGCTCTCTTTCCCCTCCATATTCAGGCTGCTGTCGGCGCCGTATTGCAGCAGATGCGGGTTACCCTGCACCTCCGCCCACATCACTACCGCCACGCAGACGATAAAAATCAGCGACATTGCCCACAGCAGCATTCGCCCCTGGCGGCGATCGCCTGCCGCGTCGCCAAACGCAAAGCACAGTGCCGCCGGAATCAAAAAGATCGCCAGCATCTGCACCAGATTGGTCAGCGCGGTCGGGTTTTCAAACGGATGCGCCGAGTTAGCGTTAAAGAAGCCGCCGCCGTTGGTGCCCAGCATTTTTATCGCTTCCTGAGAGGCGACGGGTCCCATTGGCAGGGACTGTTGCACCCCTTCGAGGGTGGTGAACGGCTGATACGGCAGCAGGTTTTGCAGCGCCCCTTGCTGAATAAAGAACAGCGCGATGAGTAACGCGAGGGGGAACAGGATCCACAAGGTAATACGTACCAGATCGACCCAGGCATTACCCAGGGTGCTGGCGCTCTGACGGACAAATCCGCGTATCAGCGCGAACACGACGGCAATCCCGGTGGCCGCTGACAAAAAGTTTTGTACTGTCAGGCCGACCATCTGGCTGAAATAGCTAAGGGTCGTTTCTCCGCCGTAAGCCTGCCAGTTGGTATTGGTGACAAAACTTATTGCCGTATTGAGCGCCAGATGCCATGACAGGCCCGGCAACTGCTGCGGATTTAACGGCAAGCGCTGTTGACACATCAGCATGACGAACAGCGCCGCCAGCCCCAACACATTCAGCGCGAGAATAGCCAGCACATACTGCCGGGCGTTCATTTCCCGTTGGGAAATCCCCAGCGCCCGCCAGAGCAGACGCTCAATGCCTGCTGTGCCCGGAAGCGGCGTATCGTTAATCAAACGCGCCAGTCCGACTCCCAGGGGTCTGGCAAGTAAGAACAGCATCGCTAAGAACGTGGCAATAAGTAGAAATCCCTGCGCAGCCATCAGAATGCCTCCGCGTTGATTAACGCATATACCAGATAACCTAATAATAAGAAAATCAGTACGATACCGATTATCACGCCTGCACTCACAGTGCACCTCCAGTGGCATAATGGTGATAATCAAAGGGTAAATATCTGCCTGCAAAGATTTCGCAAAAATTGGCGGGTAAGGTGTAAAAAAAGTATAAAAATGGCAGAGACCATTATTTAACTAATGATTAGTATTAATTTAACTTTTATGTAACTTAATTACGTAATGAAGGTAAATAAAGCCTAAACCGCTAAAAATAAGTGGTCGGATGAGTAGTAAAATTACAGGCAAGGCGGTACAATTTTCATCAGATAACCAAATTCATTTTCACGGTGCAATTCACCGAAGATATAAAAGGGGAGAAAGTATGGGACTCTATAAAGATTATCCCGCGCATGTTGTGTTCTTACGCCGTACTTTCGCCGTGTTGGCGGGAGTCCTGGCGCTGCCGGTCATGCTGTTCTGGAAAGATCGCGCCCGTTTTTACAGCTACCTGCACCGCGTCTGGTCGAAAACCAGCGACAAGCCGGTGTGGATGGACCAGGCAGAAAAAGCGACCTGCGATTTTTACTGATCATTGACCGACAAAAAAACCGCCAACAGTCATGTGGCGGTTTTTTTATGTCTGCGACTACACTTAGCGCCTAAAGGACCCGGCTGTAAGGACATAAAAATCATTATCGTGAAACGTATCGCGTTATTTTAACAGGAGTTCTATGCCCACCCATCTGGTCTGGTTCCGCCGCGATCTCCGTCTGCATGACAATCTCGCGCTTTCCGCCGCCTGTCGCCATCGTAATGCGCACGTGCTGGCGCTCTTTATCTCCACGCCCCGCCAATGGGCAGATCACACTATGTCGCCGCGTCAGGCGGGGGTGATCCGTGCGCAACTCGAAGGGTTGCAGGCCTCCCTCGCGGAGAAGGGCATCCCGCTGCTCACCGCCGAAGCGGACGACTTTACCGCCAGCGTCGAAACGGTAAAAGCGGTCTGCAGGCAGCATGATGTCAGCCATCTTTTTTACAACTATCAGTATGAGGTCAACGAACGCGAACGGGATGCGGCGGTAGAAAAAGCGCTGCCTGAGGTGGTATGTGAAGGGTTTGACGACAGCGTGATTCTGCCGCCGGGATCGGTGATGACCGGCAATCAGGAAATGTATAAAGTTTTTACCCCGTTTAAAAATGCCTGGCTTAAGCGCTTGAAAGAGGCCATGCCTGAATGTGTGGCGGCGCCAGCCGCGCGAGAAAATTCGCCCCTGGCGCAGCGGCGTCAAAAAATCGTGTTTACCTATCCGCAGCAGGAGGCAGACACCACGCTTTTCCCGGTGGACGAAAAAACGGTGATAGCCCGACTGCGCCAGTTTTGCCAGCAGGGGGCGGGTGAATACGCACAGCAGCGGGATTTTCCCGCTATCGACGGCACCAGCCGTTTATCTGCCGCTCTGGCGACGGGAGGGTTATCGCCGCGCCAGTGTCTGCACCGCCTGCTCGCCGAACAGCCTGACGCACTGGACGGCGGGCCGGGCAGCGTCTGGCTGAACGAGCTTATCTGGCGAGAGTTTTATCGGCATCTGATGACCTGGAACCCTGCGCTGTGTAAATACCGCCCATTTATCGGCTGGACGGAAAAGGTAGCCTGGCAGGATAACGCGGCGCATTTCAGCGCCTGGCAGACGGGGCAAACCGGCTTTCCGATTGTTGATGCGGCTATGCGCCAGCTTAATGCTACCGGCTGGATGCATAACCGTCTGCGAATGATTACCGCCAGTTTCCTGGTGAAAGACCTGCTGATCGACTGGCGCAAGGGCGAGCGCTATTTCATGTCGCAGCTTATTGATGGCGATCTCGCCGCCAATAACGGCGGCTGGCAGTGGGCGGCCTCCACAGGTACTGACGCCGCACCCTATTTTCGTATTTTTAACCCAACAACGCAGGGGGAAAAATTCGATCGCGACGGTAAGTTTATTCGTCAGTGGCTCCCGGAACTGCGCGACGTGCCTGGAAACGCGATTCACGAACCGTGGAAATGGGCAAAAAAAGCAGGCGTCACGCTTAACTACCCGCAGCCCATCGTCGATCATAAACAGGCCCGCGCGGCGACGCTTGCCGCCTATGAAGCGGCAAGAAAAGGCGCGTAAGGTCATTTATGTCACCCGGTAGCCTGGAAGGACATAGCCAGGGGCTACAGGATGGTTTATTGCAGGGACGTCAGCAGGGAAAAAAGAAGGTCAGCGGGAGGCGGCGCTACGCATTGCCCACACCATGCAGACACAGGGAAGCGAGCGTGGCTGGGTGCTGCGGGTAACCGACCTTAACGAAGACGATCGGGTCACGGCGCCCAGCCACTCATGCCCGTTAACTCAGGACTCAATCGCCAGCGGGCGGTTTCTGAATTTAAGCGACTGATACAGCCAGATCAACAGTACCAGCCCGACGCAGGCCAGCGCGCCCCAGGTGATGTCACTGAACACATCGATATAAGCATTGATGGAATAGTTGATCGCGCCGCTGGCGTCAAACGCGCTCTGGGACGTTTGGTCGGCAATAACGCCCGCCAGATAGTTGGCAATCGCGCCGGAAAGCAGCATATAAATGCCGGTTAATACGCCAGTTACCCCAGGGATTTCAATACGTGTAATCTGCGACATCGCCACCGGGTCGATAAACAGCTCTGCAAAGCCCATCACCGCCAGACCGAGGATCATCAGCGGCATGGAAGAGTGGCCATAGGCTGCGGACCAACGGGCGCTAAGGGTCAGAATGCAGAATCCGGCGCTCATCAGACCGAGGCCGAGAGCGAATTTGCCCCAGATGCGTACGCTGCGGCGACCCCCCATACTCTCTTTTACCCGCCAGGCCAGCACCACGCCGCAGAGCATCACGGCAAAGGCGTTTACCGACTGGAACATGGCGGTAGGAACCGAATAGCCGAAAATATCGCGGTTTACGAAGCGATCGATATACAGGCTGATGGAGCTGCCGCCCTGCTGGGCAAAGGCCCAGAACAGCAGGCTAAAGACGGTGAGGGTCACGATCAGGCCCAGCTCTTTACGCTGCTTCTGGTTTTCTGCCTGACGATAAATTTTACTCAGCACCGCCAGACCGATGACGGTGGCGGCAATCAGCGCGTAAACCGACCAGTCCTGCCAGAACAGAACGGTAATGACCAGCGGCGCGGCAACCAACAGGACCAGCAGCCAGCCCCAGTTGGGCAGGAGAAACGGCCGGGCGCACAGCGCGGCTTTGTTCACCCCTTTGGTGTGCGCGAAGTGGCGATTGCCGCAAAGGAAGATGATCAACCCGGCGATCATGCCGATGGCCGCCAGCGCGAAGCCCATCGCCCAACTGTATTCTTCCTGGACATACCCGCAGGCGATCGGTGCGACGATCGAACCCACATTGCCCGCCGCGTATAGCAGCGAAAACCCACCGTCACGGCGTGGATCGTCCGGCTGGTACAACTCACCCAGCAGACAACTGATGTTCGATTTGAACAAGCCATAGCCGCAAACAATGATTGCCAGCGACAAATAAAGGAAGGTGGGGGCAATTTCGCTGGCGCCGAGGACCAGATGCCCGACCGCCATCAGAAAAGCGCCAAGCATTACCGCCATGCGGTTACCGAGCACTTTATCAGCGAGATAACCGCCAAGAATCGGCGTGACATAGACCAGCGAACAATAAGCGCTGAATAACGCATAGGCGTGGGTATCGTCGTATTTAAGCTGGTTGGTGAGATAGAGGATCAGCAGGGCGCGCATGCCGTAAAAACTGAAGTATTCCCAGATTTGCAGCGCGACGACGTAGTAAATCGCCCGCGGTTGAGATGATGCTTTATTCATTGTGATACCAGAATAGCTTGCGCGCCCAGCGGATAAAACGCCGCGCGGCGGGGGTTCCTTAACGTTACAATGTCGATACAGAGAGGATTATTTTTGCAATATGCTGTCTGATTGCATAAATATACATGAATTCTCTCACGGAAGGGCGCGCTTTTCACGCTAAAAAACGACGGGATTGTTTCTTAATGTGTCAGTGAATTGGCTATCGACGAACGGACGCCCGAAGGCTATTTTAACGTATCGCATAGACGAACAAGGGAGCGATGATGAAAAACACCGAACTGGAACAACTGATCAACGAGAAACTCAACAGCGCGGCGATTAGCGATTACGCGCCTAACGGTTTACAGGTTGAAGGCAAAGCGACGGTGCAAACAATCGTCACCGGCGTCACGGCCAGCCAGGCATTGCTGGATGAAGCGGTACGCCTGCAGGCTGATGCGGTCATCGTTCACCATGGTTATTTCTGGAAGGGCGAATCTCCGGTGATTCGCGGCATGAAGCGTAACCGCCTGAAAACGCTGCTGGCAAATGATATCAACCTCTATGGCTGGCACCTGCCGCTGGACGCGCATCCTGAACTGGGCAACAACGCGCAGCTTGCCGCCCTGCTTGGCATCAACGTGATGGGGGAGATCGAACCCTTGGTGCCCTGGGGCGAACTGTCGATGCCGGTGCCTGGACTGGAACTGGCCTCATGGATTGAAGCGCGTCTTGGGCGTAAACCGTTATGGTGCGGCGATACCGGGCCGGAGACGGTCACCCGCGTCGCCTGGTGCACCGGCGGCGGACAAAGTTTTATCGACAGCGCCGCCCGCTTTGGCGTAGACGCGTTCATTACGGGCGAAGTCTCTGAACAAACCATTCATTCGGCGCGCGAGCAGGGGCTGCATTTTTACGCCGCCGGGCACCATGCCACCGAACGCGGCGGTATTCGCGCCCTCAGCGACTGGTTGAATGAAAATACCGATCTGGATGTGACGTTTATTGACATACCGAATCCCGCGTAAAAAAGACGAAGAGGAACGCAAGTGCAACGAGCGCGCTGTTATCTGTTAGGCGAAACGGCGGTGGTACTGGAGCTAGAACCCCCCGTGACGCTGGCGAGCCAGAAACGTATCTGGCGACTGACCCAGCGTCTGGTCGACATGCCAAATGTGATTGAAGCTATCCCAGGGATGAACAATATCACGGTGATCCTGCGGGAGCCGCAAACCCTGGCGCTGGATGCCATTGAGCGTTTGCAGCGCTGGTGGGAAGAAAGCGAGGCGCTGGAGCCCGACTCGCGCAATATTGATATCCCGGTGGTTTACGGCGGCGCGGGCGGTCCCGATCTCGCTCTGGTGGCTCGTCACAGTGGGCTGAGCGAAAAGCAGGTGGTCGAACTACACGCGTCGGTTGAGTACGTGGTCTGGTTTTTAGGTTTCCAACCCGGTTTTCCCTATCTTGGGAGCTTACCGGAACCGTTGCATACGCCCAGACGCGCCGAACCGCGCCTGATCGTTCCGGCAGGTTCTGTCGGGATCGGTGGCTCGCAGACGGGCATTTATCCGCTCGCGACGCCGGGCGGCTGGCAGCTCATCGGACACACGCCGCGGAAACTGTTCGATCCGACGCAGGATGAACCGGTCCTGCTGCGTCCCGGCGACAACGTGCGCTTTATCCCGCAGAAGGAGGGGGTATGTTGAAGATTATTCGCGCGGGAATGTACGCTTCGGTACAGGATGGTGGCCGTCACGGTTTTCGCCAGTCCGGTATCAGCCACTGCGGCGCGCTGGATCGACCCGCCATGCATATCGCCAATTTGCTGGTCGGCAACGACGCCAACGCGCCCGTGCTGGAAATTACGCTCGGACAGTTGGTGGTCGAATTTGAGGCCGACGGCTGGTTTGCCCTGACCGGCGCAGGGTGCGAAGCGAAACTGGATGAGCACCCGGTCTGGACAGGCTGGCGACTGCCGGTAAAAGCGGGTCAGCGTCTGGCGTTAAAGCGTCCGCAACACGGTATGCGCAGCTACCTGGCGGTGGCCGGAGGCATTGCCGTACCTGAAGTCATGGGGTCGTGCAGTACGGACCTGAAAGTCGGGATTGGCGGTTTCGAAGGGCGTCTGCTCCGGGACGGCGACCGCCTCGCCATTGGCGCACCGGCGCGGCAATTCCTCGGCGCCCAGGGGGTAAAACAGCTGCTGTGGGGAAACCGGCTTCGCGCACTGCCGGGGCCGGAATATCACGAGTTTGATACGGCATCGCAGGCGTCGTTCTGGCGTTCGCCGTGGTACCTCAGTCCGCAAAGTAACCGGATGGGCTACCGGCTGCAGGGACAGCCGCTAAAACGCACCACCGAACGTGAACTGCTGTCCCACGGATTGCTGCCCGGGGTGGTGCAGGTGCCGCACAACGGTCAGCCGATTGTATTAATGAACGACGCTCAGACCACCGGCGGCTATCCGCGAATCGCCTGTATTATCGAAGCGGATATGTACCATCTGGCGCAGATCCCGCTCGGTCAGCCGATTCATTTTGTCCAGTGTTCGCTGGAAGACGCGCTGAAAGCGCGCCAGGACCAGCGGCGCTATCTTGAACAACTGACATGGCGGTTGAGCAATGAACATTGATTTGAATGCGGACCTCGGCGAAGGCTGCGCAAGCGATGCGGAACTGTTAACGCTGGTCTCTTCGGCCAATATTGCCTGCGGGTTTCATGCCGGGGATGCGCAAACCATGCTGTTGAGCGTGCGAAATGCGCTAAAAAACGGCGTCGCCATTGGCGCGCACCCCAGCTTTCCCGACCGGGAAAACTTTGGCCGTACGGCAATGACCCTGCCGCCGGAAACCGTCTACGCGCAGACGCTGTATCAGGTCGGCGCGCTGGCGGCGATCGCGAAAGCGGAGGGCGGCGTTCTGCGTCACGTCAAGCCGCATGGGATGCTCTACAACCAGGCGGCGAAAGACCCGCAGCTTGCGGACGCGATCGCGAAAGCGGTACATGCCTGTGACCCCGCGCTGGTTCTGGTCGGACTGGCGGGCAGCGAACTGATCCGTGCGGGTGAGCGTTACGGACTTGTCACCCGTCAGGAAGTATTCGCCGACCGCGGCTACCAGCCTGACGGTTCGCTGGTGCCGCGTAGCCAGCCGGGAGCGCTGATCGACGACGAGGAACAGTCGCTGGCGCAAACGCTGGGAATGGTGGAAAGCGGCCGCGTGCAGAGTGTGACCGGCGCGTGGGCCAGCGTGGTCGCCCAGACTGTGTGCATTCACGGTGACGGCGAGCACGCACTCGCTTTTGCCCGACGTCTGCGCGAAGCGTTTACGACGCGCGGTATTCACATTACAGCTTAAACAATGACGTCGTCCCAAAGAGGACGACGCGCTGACGTACGACACAACAAAAACACAACAGACAAGGAATGGATTATGGGAGATGCTATCACTCTCTGGCCACTGATGGGCATTGCCGTCATTGTGGTCGGGTTTCTTTTACGCTTTAACCCGGTGCTGGTGGTCATTGTGGCCGGGATCGTCACCGGACTGGCGGCGCAGATGCCGATCGCCACGATCCTCGAAAAACTGGGAGAAGGCTTTCTCAATACCCGCAATCTGCCGTTTATTCTGTTGATCCCGCTTGCGGTGATCGGTCTGCTGGAGCGTCACGGTCTCAAAGAACGCGCCCAGACGTGGATCGCGAAAATTCGCAGCGCCACCGCGGGTCGTCTGTTGGTGGTGTACCTCTTTATCCGTGAAGTGACGGCTGCGCTGGGGCTGACCAGCCTCGGCGGCCATCCGCAGATGGTGCGTCCTCTGCTGGCGCCGATGGCGGAAGGCGCGGCGGAGAAGAATTACGGCCAGCTGCCTGGCGCGGTACGCTATCGCCTGCGGGCGATGTCGGCGGCGACCGATAACGTTGGGCTGTTCTTTGGCGAAGATATCTTCGTCGCGTTCGGCGCGATCATCTTCATGCACAACTTTATGCTGGAATCCGGCGGGATCCAGACCGAACCGCTGCACATTGCGCTGTGGGGGATCCCCACGGCGATCTGCGCGTTTCTGATCCACGGCGCGCGCCTGTGGCGGCTCGATAACTATCTGCAACGTGAGATGGCGAAAGCCAGTGCGGCGAACGCGGGTAAAGGAGATGCGCAATGAATTTTCAGCAAAGCTACCTCTACTGGCTGGCAGGCGTTATTCTGTTGATTGTCGCTCTGATGTCCTGGCGGGACAAAGCCAACCCGCGACGGCTGACGACGGGATTATTCTGGGGCGTCTACGGTCTGCTGTTTTTACTGGGCGACTGGACCTATCAGTTAGTGGGTGACAAGCGCGCGGTGAATATCGCCGTTGGCATTGCCGTGGTGTTGATGGCGCTGATTGCCGGATTTGGCGGCGTAAAGCTCGGCAGCTATCATCAGCGTACCCGTGAGCAACGTGAAGAGAGCGCGACGCGTCTCGGCAACCGCCTGTTTTATCCGGCGCTGGCGATTCCGGTAGTGACGGTGATCGGCGTGCTGATGTTCAACCATATTCCCGGTTTACAGGAAGGGCTGTTCGGGTCGGGTAACCACGCTACCCTGGTCACGCTGTTTTCCATGACCGCAGGTTCGCTGATCGGCCTCGGCATGGCGATCAAAATGACGCACGAGAAGGTCCATCAGCCGATTCAGGAAGCGCGGCGTTTGCTCGACTCCATCGGCTGGGCGTTTATTCTGCCGCAGATCCTCGCGACGCTGGGACTGTTGTTCACCGCCGCAGGCGTGGGCAGCGGCATTTCGTATCTGACTCAGGAATACCTCGCCGTTGACAGCCGCTTTATCGCGGTGGCGGTGTATACCCTCGGGATGGCACTGTTGACGATGGTGATGGGCAACGCCTTTGCCGCTTTCCCGATCGTGACGGCAGGGATTGGCATTCCGATTCTGGTGCTCCAGCACGGCGGCAATCCGGCGGTGATGGCGGCGATTGGCATGTTTTCCGGCTACTGCGGTACGCTCATGACGCCGATGGCGGCAAACTTCAACATTGTTCCTGCCGCGTTGCTGGAGCTGCCGGATAAAAACGCGGTGATTAAAGCGCAGGTGCCGACCGGCGTGTTGCTGCTTATCGTCAACGTGTTCCTGATGTATTTCCTGATGTTCCTGTAAGGAGGAAGGATGAAAACGGTATTGATCACCGGTTTTGAGCCGTTTGGCGGCGAACAGATTAACCCCTCCTGGGAAGTGGTGTCGCGCCTCGACAACGCAATTATCCGCGGATGTCGCGTGGTTGCGCGCCAGTTACCCTGCGTATTTGGCGAATCGCTCAGCGTACTGAATGCGGCGATTGACGCGCTCTCTCCGGCGCTGGTGTTGGCGGTTGGTCAGGCCGGGGGGCGTTCGGATATCACCGTTGAGCGCGTGGCGATCAACGTCGATGATGCCCGCATCGCGGATAATAAAGGCCAGCAGCCAGTGGATATGCCGATAGTGATCGACGGTCCGGCGGCCTGGTTTAGCACGCTGCCGATCAAAGCGATGGTGAGCGCGATGCGTGAGGCGGGCGTGCCGGCGTCGGTATCGCAAACTGCCGGCACCTTTGTCTGCAACCATGTCATGTACGGGCTGCTGCATAAATTAAGCGGCCTGTCGGAGGTGAAGGGCGGATTTATTCATATCCCTTATCTACCGCAGCAGGCGGCGGCGCATCCGGGCGCGCCCAGCATGGCGGCGGAAACGGTGCGTCAGGCACTGGAAATCGCCATTGAGACCGCGCTACAGGTCGAAAAGGATCTTGTGGTGACGGGCGGCGCAACCCACTAACACTATCGATAAGGACAGTATCATGCCTGAAGGCCCGGAGATCCGCCGCGCGGCGGATACCCTGGAGGCGGCGATCAAAGGTAAACCGTTGACGGACGTCTGGTTTGCCTTTGCGCAGTTAAAACCCTTTGAATCACAGCTACAAGGGCAGCGAGTGACGGAAATGGAAACGCGTGGTAAAGCGCTGTTGACCCATTTTTCCGACGGCCTGACGTTGTACAGCCACAATCAGCTTTACGGCGTGTGGCGAGTGGTGGACAGCGGTGAAGCGCCGCAGACCACCCGCGTGCTGCGCGTGCGGCTGCAAACGGCGGATAAAGCCATTCTGCTCTACAGCGCCTCGGATATTGAGATGCTGACGCCGGAGCAACTTACTACCCATCCCTTTTTACAGCGCGTTGGCCCGGATGTGCTCGATCCGCGTCTGACGGCTGAAGCGGTAAAAGAACGTCTGCTTTCGCCCCGTTTTCGCAATCGACAATTTGCCGGGCTGCTACTGGATCAGGCATTTCTCGCCGGGCTGGGTAACTACCTGCGCGTCGAGATCCTCTGGCAGGTGGGACTAAACGGCAGTCACAAAGCGAACGCGTTGAATGCGAAACAACTCGACGCGTTATCCCACGCTCTGCTGGATATTCCGCGCCTGTCCTATACCACGCGTGGGCGGGTGGATGAGAATAAACACCATGGCGCGCTGTTTCGCTTTCATGTGTTCCACCGTGACGGTGAAACGTGCGAGCGCTGTGGCGGGATCATTGAAAAAACCACGCTTTCGTCGCGCCCATTTTACTGGTGTCCGCACTGTCAAAAATAGCGAGCAGTCTGGCCACGCGACGTTTTTCAGCGCTGTGATGGCCGTTTTGGCGCGTAGGTGGAAATAAAACGCGCCACCGCCGGGCCGGTCAGCAAGATGCTGAACAGGCGCAGGGTTTGCATCGCCATGATAAGCGCCATATCGGCGTTGCTGCCAGCGGCGATCACCGCCACGGTATCCAGCCCGCCGGGGCTGGTGGCGAGGTAGGCGGTCATAAAATCAATTTGCATGTAGTGCGCGAGGCCCCAGGCCATTGCCGCGCAAATCGCCATCAGGGAAAAGATGGAGGCGAGTATTTGCGGCAGGGGGCGCAGCGCCATGAAAAACACCTGTTTATCGAAGCCCAGACCGATGCGCCAGCCAATCGCCATATAGGCAATCGCCAGCAGCCACTCCGGCAGTTCAATCACCATCGTCCCGCTGGTATGCAGCAACGCGCCTGCCAGCATCGGCAGCAACATCGTACCGGACGGGATCCGCAACAGCCGTCCGGCAAGACCCGCAATGGCCGCCAGCAGCAGGGTAGACAGTAAGTTAACGCTCAGCGGCGGAAACCATTCCACCTGCTGGCTGACGGCCTCTGCGCTGTCGCCAAGAATCAGGCGGGTGACCAGCACCGCCGCCCCCGCAACGAACAACACGCGTAAATACTGCATAAATGCCACCAGACGGATGTCCGCGCCATAGTCCTGCGCCATGGCGACCATCGCCGCCGCGCCGCCGGGCGAAGAGCCCCACGCGCCGGTGTTGCCCGGCAGCGAACTGTAGCACACCAACAGCCAGCCCACTACCGCGCTGGAAAGCAGCGTAACCAACAGCACCGCCAGGACCATCGGCCAGTGAAGGGCAAGCGTGGTGAGGATGGAGCCGGTAAGGTTTTGCGCAATCATGCAGCCGAGGATCGCCTGGGCGGCGAGGAAGGCGGTACGGGGCAGTTTCAGGGGCAACCCGCGCAGACTAAACACAATGCCTGCCAGCATCGGGCCGAGCAACAGCGCCGCCGGGAGATGAACGTACAGGAACAGCAGGGAAAGAAGTAACGACAAGACAAATAAGGCGCCCCACTGCAAAGATGGCATTCCCTGCTCCTGAATAACGTTTAGCGAAATCTCAGGAAATCATAGAGAAAGTGTGAGCAGATTAAAATAACGCGGGTCAATAAAAGAGGGGATGGTGCGGTTAACAGGCCCTCCGGCAGGGGGGAGAGCCGGAGCGCGCTGGCACGCATCCGGCGTGGGGGACGCCGGATGCGTAAAGCATTAACGCTTAATGTCAGACTTAAAATCACGCTGATCGTAGCCGGTATACAGCTGACGAGGACGGGCGATTTTCATGCCTTCGCTGTGCATTTCATTCCAGTGCGCAATCCAGCCGACGGTACGTGCCATCGCGAAGATCACGGTGAACATAGAGGACGGAATCCCCATCGCTTTCAGAATGATACCGGAGTAGAAGTCCACGTTCGGGTAGAGCTTCTTCTCAATGAAGTACGGGTCGTTCAGCGCGATGTGTTCCAGCTCCATGGCCACTTCCAGCAGGTCATCTTTCGTGCCCAGCTCTTTCAGCACTTCATGGCAGGTTTCACGCATTACGGTGGCGCGCGGGTCGTAGTTTTTGTACACGCGGTGGCCGAAGCCCATCAGGCGGAAAGAGTCGTTTTTATCTTTCGCGCGACGAACAAATTCCGGAATGTGTTTAACTGAGCTGATTTCTTCCAGCATTTTCAGAGCCGCTTCGTTCGCGCCGCCGTGTGCCGGTCCCCACAGGGAAGCGATGCCCGCCGCGATACAGGCAAAGGGGTTGGCGCCGGAAGAACCTGCGGTACGAACGGTGGAGGTGGAAGCGTTCTGCTCGTGGTCAGCGTGCAGGATCAGGATACGGTCCATTGCACGTTCCAGCACCGGGTTCACTTCATACGTTTCGCACGGCGTAGAGAACATCATATTCAGGAAGTTACCGGAATAGGAGAGGTCGTTACGCGGGTAAACGAATGGCTGACCGATCGAATACTTGTAACACATCGCTGCCATCGTCGGCATTTTGGAGAGCAAACGGAAGGCCGCGATTTCGCGGTGGCGCGGATTGTTCACGTCCAGCGAGTCGTGATAGAACGCCGCCAGCGCGCCGGTGATCCCGCACATTACCGCCATGGGATGTGAGTCGCGGCGGAAGGCGTGGAACAGGCGGGTGATCTGCTCGTGGATCATGGTATGACGGGTCACCGTGGTTCTGAACTCGTCGTATTCAGCCTGCGTCGGTTTTTCGCCGTACAGCAGGATGTAGCACACTTCCAGGTAGGTGGAGTCGGTGGCCAGCTGATCGATCGGGAAGCCGCGGTGTAACAAAATCCCTTCATCGCCGTCGATGAACGTAATTTTGGATTCGCAGGATGCGGTAGAGGTGAAACCCGGATCAAAAGTGAACATGCCTTTTGAACCCAGACTACGAATATCAATAACGTCCTGACCCAGCGTGCCCTTCAGCACGTCCAGTTCGATAGCAGCATCACCATTGAGGGTGAGTTTTGCCTTTGTATCAGCCATTTACGGTCTCCTTAGCGCCTTATTGCTTGAGACTGCACAGGTGAGATCTGTCTTCTACACATCGTCCTTCACGCGTGCCGCGTTGACGCAGCGGGAATGAGTTTGTGTAAACATAAAATTAACTGTTACCGGTTTGTTATTCGGCTCGCCGCTCTGCGTGAGAGGAGAAAACCAGGGTACAGAGCAATGGGCGCTTGCAGGTAAATCAGTTAACTCATGGTGAAATAGCAACAAATCAACAACTTAGCAATCCGAATTATTCAACCTGTCTATCACTATTAACTGTACTGAAGGGATCGGTCAATATCTTCTTACTGTTACATAACTTATTTGCAGGTTAAAGAGTGACCCCATAACTTTTACGCATTATATGCTTTTTCTGGTGTTGTTTGTAACAACTTTGTTTAATGATTGTCAAATCAAATGATTAAAAATTAAAAAAATGTTGTTATCGTGACGTAGGTCACTGTTCGCGATAAAACCCGACAAACTATATGTAGGTTAATTGTAATGATTTTGTGAACGTCCTATACTGCCGCCAGGTCTCCGGAATACCCTGCAATCCCGAGCCACCCAGCGTTGTAACGTGTCGTTTTAGCATCTGGAAGCAGTGTTTTACATGACGCGCAGTTATAGAAAGGACGCTGTCTGACCCGCACGCAGACCGGAGGAAGGAAATCCCGTCGTCTTTCAGGCTACAGGTGGATGAGCCTCTGTACCCGAAGTCTAAAGGGAATAATAAGAACAGCATGTGGGCGTTATTCATGATAAGAAATGTGAAAAAACAAAGACCTGTCAATCTGGATCTGCAAACGATCCGGTTCCCAATCACGGCGATAGCGTCCATTCTCCATCGCGTTTCCGGCGTGATCACCTTCGTGGCGGTCGGGATTCTGTTGTGGTTATTGGGTACCAGCCTCTCTTCCCCGGAAGGATTCCAGCAGGCGTCCGCCATCATGGGGAGCTTCTTCGTTAAATTTATCATGTGGGGCATTCTCACCGCGCTGGCGTACCACGTGGTGGGCGGCGTGCGTCACATGTTAATGGATTTTGGCTATCTGGAAGAAACATTCGAAGCGGGTCAACGCTCGGCCAAAATCTCTTTCGTTATCACTGTCGTGCTTTCACTTCTCGCAGGAGTCCTCGTATGGTAAGCAACGCCTCCGCATTAGGACGCAATGGCGTACATGACTTCATCCTGGTCCGCGCTACCGCTATCGTTCTGACGTTATACATCATCTACATGGTGGGGTTCTTCGCCACGAGCGGCGACCTGACCTGGGAAGTCTGGACCGGTTTCTTCTCATCGGCCTTCACCAAAGTCTTCACTCTGCTGGCCCTTTTTTCCATCTTGATTCATGCCTGGATTGGCATGTGGCAGGTGTTGACCGACTACGTTAAACCGCTGGCCGTTCGTTTAGGCCTGCAACTGGCTATCGTCGTTGCGCTGGTGGTTTACGTCATTTATGGATTTGTTGTGGTGTGGGGTGTGTAATGAAATTGCCAGTCAGAGAATTTGATGCAGTGGTCATAGGCGCAGGCGGCGCGGGTATGCGTGCGGCGCTGCAAATTTCCCAGAGCGGACAAACCTGTGCGCTGCTCTCTAAAGTCTTTCCAACCCGTTCCCATACCGTTTCCGCGCAGGGCGGCATTACCGTCGCGCTCGGTAATACCCATGAGGATAACTGGGAATGGCACATGTACGACACCGTCAAAGGGTCGGACTACATTGGTGACCAGGACGCGATTGAATATATGTGCAAGACCGGACCGGAAGCGATTCTGGAGCTGGAGCACATGGGGCTGCCTTTTTCCCGTCTTGATGACGGTCGTATCTATCAGCGTCCGTTTGGCGGCCAGTCGAAAAACTTCGGCGGCGAGCAGGCGGCACGTACCGCAGCGGCAGCTGACCGTACCGGCCATGCGCTGCTGCACACGCTGTATCAACAGAACCTGAAAAATCACACCACCATTTTCTCCGAGTGGTATGCGCTGGATCTGGTGAAGAACGCCGACGGCGCGATCGTGGGTTGTACCGCGCTGTGCATTGAAACCGGTGAAGTGGTTTACTTCAAAGCCCGCGCCACGGTGCTGGCGACCGGCGGCGCAGGCCGTATTTATCAATCCACCACCAACGCCCATATTAATACCGGCGACGGCGTGGGCATGGCGATTCGCGCAGGCGTGCCGGTGCAGGACATGGAAATGTGGCAGTTCCACCCGACCGGTATCGCCGGTGCGGGCGTACTGGTCACCGAAGGTTGCCGCGGCGAAGGCGGCTATCTGCTGAACAAACACGGCGAACGCTTTATGGAGCGTTATGCGCCGAATGCGAAAGACCTGGCGGGTCGCGACGTGGTGGCGCGTTCCATCATGATTGAAATTCGCGAAGGTCGCGGCTGCGACGGTCCGTGGGGGCCGCATGCCAAGCTGAAACTTGATCATCTGGGGAAAGAGGTTCTGGAGTCCCGTCTGCCGGGTATTCTCGAACTTTCCCGTACCTTTGCCCACGTCGACCCGGTGAAAGAGCCGATTCCGGTTATCCCGACCTGCCACTACATGATGGGCGGAATCCCGACCAAAGTGACCGGCCAGGCGCTGACCGTGAACGAGCAGGGCGAAGACGTGGTGGTTCCGGGCCTGTTTGCGGTGGGCGAAATCGCCTGCGTCTCCGTACACGGCGCCAACCGTCTGGGCGGCAACTCGCTGCTGGATCTGGTGGTGTTTGGCCGTGCGGCGGGTCTGCATCTGCAGGAGTCTATCGCGGAGCAGGGCGCACTGCGCGATGCGACCGATGACGAAATCGACGCCTCACTGGCGCGTCTGAACCGCTGGAACAATAACCGCGACGGTGAAGATCCGGTCGTGATTCGCAAAGCGCTGCAGGAATGTATGCAGCACAACTTCTCGGTATTCCGTGAAGGCGACGCGATGGCGAAAGGGCTGGAACAGCTGAAGGCGATCCGCGAGCGGCTGAAAAACGCCCGTCTGGACGATACTTCCAGCGAGTTCAACACTCAGCGCGTTGAGTGCCTGGAGCTGGATAACCTGATGGAAACTGCCTACGCCACGGCGGTTTCAGCAAACTTCCGTACCGAAAGTCGCGGCGCGCATAGCCGCTTCGACTTCCCGGAGCGTGATGATGAAAACTGGCTGTGCCATTCCCTGTATCTGCCAGAGACGGAGTCCATGACGCGACGTCAGGTCAATATGGAACCGAAACTGCGCCCGGCATTCCCGCCGAAGATTCGTACTTACTAATGCGGAGACAGGACAATGAAACTCGAGTTTTCAATTTATCGCTATAACCCGGATGTTGATGACGCTCCGCGCATGCAGGATTACACCCTGGAAGGCGAAGAAGGGCGCGATATGATGCTGCTGGATGCGCTGATGCAGCTGAAAGAAAAAGATCCGAGCCTCTCTTTCCGTCGCTCCTGCCGTGAAGGGGTCTGCGGGTCTGACGGACTGAACATGAACGGCAAAAACGGCCTGGCGTGCATCACGCCCATTTCGGCGCTGAATCAGCCGGGTAAGAAAATTGTCATCCGTCCACTGCCAGGGTTACCGGTGATCCGCGATTTGGTGGTAGACATGGGGCAATTCTACGCACAATATGAGAAGATTAAGCCTTACTTGTTGAATAATGGGCAAAATCCTCCGGCGCGCGAGCATTTGCAGATGCCCGAGCAGCGGGAAAAACTCGATGGGCTGTATGAATGTATTTTGTGTGCGTGCTGCTCAACGTCTTGCCCGTCTTTCTGGTGGAACCCGGATAAGTTCATCGGCCCGGCCGGTCTGTTAGCGGCATACCGCTTCCTGATCGACAGCCGCGATACCGAAACCGACAGCCGCCTGGAAGGGATGAGCGATGCATTCAGCGTATTCCGCTGTCACAGCATCATGAACTGCGTCAGTGTGTGTCCTAAGGGGCTAAACCCGACGCGCGCCATCGGCCATATTAAGTCGATGCTGTTGCAGCGCAGTGCATAACGTGTAAACGCCGGGGAAGCGATTCCCCGGTGATGCAGGAAATCTTTAAAAACCGCTACATTGCAGTACCCGTCATCGAGGCGTACAGGACGAGACAAGGCAGCCAACGACGTCGCAGCCTGAACGCAGAAGATGAATGGCAGTTTTTAAAGGTTCCTTCGCGGGCCAGTAAGAGCTCGCAGGTGAACCCCGGCACGTACACTCGGTGTGCGTGGTAGTTTCTACGGCGAAAGTAAGCATAAAAATGCTTAAGGGATCACGATGCAGAACAGCGCTTTGAAAGCCTGGCTGGACTCTTCTTACCTCTCTGGCGCAAACCAGAGCTGGATAGAACAGCTCTATGAAGACTTCTTAACCGATCCTGACTCTGTGGACGCGAACTGGCGTTCCACGTTCCAGCAGTTGCCTGGTACAGGGGTCAAACCGGATCAATTCCATTCAAAAACGCGTGATTATTTCCGTCGTCTGGCGAAGGATGCCTCACGTTACTCTTCTTCGATTTCCGACCCTGACACCAATGTGAAGCAGGTTAAAGTCCTGCAGCTCATTAACGCTTATCGTTTCCGCGGTCACCAGCATGCGAATCTCGATCCGCTGGGACTGTGGAAGCAAGAAACCGTGGCGGATCTGGATCCTTCCTTCCACGATCTGACCGAGGCCGACTTCCAGGAAAGCTTTAACGTAGGTTCTTTTGCTGGCGGCAAAGAGACGATGAAGCTGGGCGAGTTGCTCTCCGCCCTCAAACAAACTTACTGCGGCCCGATCGGCGCCGAGTACATGCACATCACCAGCACCGAAGAAAAACGCTGGCTGCAACAGCGTATCGAATCCGGACGCGCGGCGTTTAGCGCCGATGAGAAAAAACGTTTCCTGAGCGAACTGACCGCGGCGGAAGGCCTGGAACGTTATCTGGGCGCGAAGTTCCCGGGCGCGAAACGCTTCTCGCTGGAAGGCGGCGACGCGTTAATCCCGATGCTGAAAGAGATGATCCGCCATGCGGGCAACAGCGGCACCCGTGAAGTGGTGCTGGGAATGGCCCACCGTGGTCGTCTGAACGTGCTGGTCAACGTGCTGGGTAAAAAACCGCAGGATCTGTTCGACGAATTTGCGGGCAAACATAAAGAACACCTCGGTACCGGTGACGTGAAGTACCACATGGGCTTCTCGTCCGATATTGAAACCGAAGGCGGCCTGGTCCACCTGGCGCTGGCGTTTAACCCGTCGCACCTGGAGATCGTCAGCCCGGTGGTTATCGGTTCCGTGCGGGCGCGACTGGACAGACTCGACGAGCCGAGCAGCAACAAAGTGCTGCCGATCACCATTCATGGTGACGCCGCGGTGACCGGGCAGGGCGTGGTTCAGGAAACCCTGAACATGTCGAAAGCGCGGGGATACGAAGTGGGCGGGACCGTTCGCATCGTTATCAACAACCAGGTGGGCTTCACCACCTCTAATCCGCTGGATGCCCGATCCACGCCGTACTGCACCGACATCGGTAAAATGGTGCAGGCGCCGATCTTCCACGTCAATGCGGACGATCCGGAAGCGGTGGCGTTTGTCACCCGTCTGGCGCTGGACTTCCGTAACACCTTTAAACGTGATGTCTTCATCGACCTGGTATGCTACCGCCGTCACGGCCATAACGAAGCCGACGAGCCGAGCGCAACCCAGCCGCTGATGTACCAGAAAATCAAAAAACACCCGACCCCGCGTAAGATCTACGCCGACAAACTGGAAGCCGACAACGTCGCCACGCTGGAAGACGCGACCGAAATGGTCAACCTTTACCGTGACGCGCTGGACGCCGGCGAATGCGTGGTGAAAGAGTGGCGTCCGATGAACATGCACTCCTTTACCTGGTCGCCGTACCTCAACCACGAGTGGGACGAAGCATACCCGAACAAGGTGGAGATGAAGCGTCTGCAGGAGCTGGCGAAACGCATCAGTACGGTGCCGGAAGCGGTTGAGATGCAGTCCCGCGTGGCCAAAATTTACGCTGACCGCCAGGCGATGGCGGCGGGCGAGAAACTGTTCGACTGGGGCGGCGCCGAAAATCTGGCTTACGCCACGCTGGTTGATGAAGGTATCCCGGTACGCCTGTCCGGCGAAGACTCCGGTCGCGGCACCTTCTTCCACCGCCACGCGGTGATTCATAATCAGTCTAACGGTTCAACCTACACCCCGCTGCAGCATGTGCATAACGGCCAGGGCAGCTTCCGGGTATGGGACTCCGTTCTGTCTGAAGAAGCGGTACTGGCGTTTGAATACGGTTACGCCACGGCGGAACCGCGTACCCTGACGATCTGGGAAGCGCAGTTCGGTGACTTCGCCAACGGCGCGCAGGTGGTGATTGACCAGTTCATCTCCTCCGGCGAACAGAAGTGGGGCCGCATGTGTGGCCTGGTGATGCTGCTGCCGCACGGTTACGAAGGCCAGGGGCCGGAGCACTCCTCCGCGCGACTGGAGCGTTATCTGCAGCTTTGCGCCGAGCAGAACATGCAGGTTTGCGTGCCGTCCACCCCGGCTCAGGTGTACCACATGCTGCGTCGTCAGGCGCTGCGTGGCATGCGTCGTCCGCTGGTGGTCATGTCGCCGAAATCGCTGCTGCGTCATCCGCTGGCGGTTTCCAGCCTGGATGAGCTGGCCAACGGCACCTTCCTGCCGGCCATTGGCGAAATTGATGATATCGATCCGAAAGGCGTGAAGCGCGTGGTGATGTGTTCTGGTAAGGTTTATTACGACCTGCTGGAACAGCGCCGTAAGAACGATCAGAAAGATGTCGCCATTGTGCGCATCGAACAGCTTTATCCGTTCCCGCATCAGGCGATGCAGGACGTGCTGAAACAGTACGCTCACGTACATGATTTTGTCTGGTGTCAGGAAGAGCCGCTCAACCAGGGCGCCTGGTACTGCAGCCAGCATCATTTCCGTGAAGTGATTCCATTTGGGTCCGCCCTGCGTTATGCAGGTCGCCCGGCCTCCGCCTCTCCGGCGGTAGGGTATATGTCCGTTCACCAGAAGCAGCAACAAGATCTGGTTAATGACGCGCTGAACGTCGATTAAATAAAGGATAAATAATGAGTAGCGTAGATATTCTTGTTCCCGACCTGCCTGAGTCCGTAGCGGACGCGACCGTCGCCACCTGGCACAAAAAACCAGGCGATGCCGTAGTTCGTGACGAAGTGCTGGTCGAAATCGAAACTGACAAAGTGGTACTGGAAGTACCGGCATCAGCGGACGGCATTCTGGATGCGGTTCTGGAAGACGAAGGCACTACCGTGACCTCTCGCCAGATCCTGGGTCGCCTGCGTGAAGGCAACAGCGCCGGTAAAGAAACCAGCGCGAAATCCGAAGAGAAAGCGTCCACCCCGGCGCAGCGCCAGCAGGCGTCTCTGGAAGAGCAAAACAACGATGCGCTCAGCCCGGCGATCCGTCGCCTGCTGGCCGAACACAACCTGGATGCCAGCGCCATTAAAGGCACCGGCGTCGGTGGCCGCATCACCCGTGAAGATGTAGAAAAACATCTGGCGAAAGCGCCGGCGAAAGCAGCGTCCAACGCACCCGCTGCGGCTGCGGCGGCACAGCCAGCGCTTGGCGCTCGCAGTGAAAAACGCGTCCCGATGACCCGACTGCGCAAGCGCGTGGCCGAGCGTCTGCTGGAAGCGAAAAACTCCACCGCGATGCTGACCACCTTCAACGAAGTCAACATGAAGCCAATCATGGATCTGCGTAAGCAGTACGGCGAAGCGTTCGAGAAACGTCACGGTATCCGTCTGGGTTTCATGTCCTTCTATGTGAAGGCGGTGGTTGAAGCGCTGAAGCGTTATCCGGAAGTGAATGCGTCTATCGACGGCGACGACGTGGTGTATCACAACTATTTCGACGTGAGCATGGCGGTGTCTACGCCGCGTGGCCTGGTGACGCCCGTCCTGCGTGACGTGGATACGTTGGGCATGGCTGACATCGAGAAGAAAATTAAAGAGTTGGCCGTCAAAGGCCGTGACGGCAAGCTGACGGTAGAAGACCTGACCGGCGGTAACTTTACCATCACCAACGGTGGTGTGTTCGGTTCCCTGATGTCCACCCCGATCATCAACCCGCCGCAGAGCGCGATCCTCGGGATGCACGCCATTAAAGATCGTCCGATGGCAGTGGAGGGCAAGGTTGAAATCCTGCCGATGATGTACCTGGCGCTGTCTTACGATCACCGCCTGATCGACGGCCGCGAATCCGTGGGCTTCCTGGTGGCGATTAAAGAGCTGCTGGAAGATCCAACGCGTCTGCTGCTGGACGTATAGTCATTTTTTAGCGTCACCTGCCCCGTAGGCCGGATTAAGCGTAGCGCCGTCCGGCAAAGATACCGCTCTGGTCTACGGGTTTAAAGATAACGATTACCTGAAGGATGGACAGAACACATGAACTTACATGAATATCAGGCAAAACAACTTTTTGCCCGCTATGGCTTACCGGCGCCGGTGGGTTATGCCTGTACTACTCCGCGCCAGGCTGAAGAAGCGGCATCGAAAATCGGTGCCGGTCCGTGGGTAGTAAAATGTCAGGTTCACGCTGGTGGCCGTGGTAAAGCGGGCGGTGTGAAGGTCGTTAACAGCAAAGAAGAGATTCGCGCGTTTGCTGAACACTGGCTGGGCAAACGCCTGGTGACCTACCAGACAGATGCGAACGGCCAGCCGGTAAACCAGATTCTGGTTGAAGCGGCGACCGATATCGACAAAGAACTGTATCTGGGCGCGGTTGTTGACCGCAGCTCCCGTCGCGTGGTCTTTATGGCCTCTACCGAAGGCGGCGTGGAAATTGAAAAAGTGGCGGAAGAAACCCCGCACCTGATCCATAAAGTGGCGCTCGATCCGCTGACCGGACCGATGCCGTATCAGGGACGCGAGCTGGCGTTCAAACTGGGTCTGGAAGGCAAACTGGTGCAGCAGTTCACCCGGATCTTCATGGGCCTGGCGACCATTTTCCTGGAGCGCGATCTGGCGCTGATCGAAATTAACCCGCTGGTTATCACCAAACAAGGCGATCTGATCTGCCTCGACGGCAAGCTGGGCGCTGACGGCAATGCGCTGTTCCGCCAGCCGGATCTGCGCGAAATGCGCGATCAGTCGCAGGAAGATCCGCGCGAAGCGCAGGCTGCGCAGTGGGAACTGAACTACGTGGCGCTGGACGGCAATATCGGCTGTATGGTGAACGGCGCGGGTCTGGCGATGGGCACCATGGACATCGTTAAGCTGCACGGCGGCGAACCGGCGAACTTCCTCGACGTGGGCGGCGGCGCGACCAAAGAGCGCGTGACCGAAGCGTTCAAAATTATTCTCTCTGACGACAACGTGAAAGCCGTGCTGGTTAACATCTTCGGCGGTATTGTCCGTTGCGACCTGATCGCAGACGGTATTATCGGCGCGGTGGAAGAAGTGGGCGTTAACGTGCCGGTGGTTGTGCGTCTGGAAGGCAACAACGCCGAACTCGGCGCGAAGAAACTGGCTGACAGCGGCCTGAATATTATTGCAGCGAAAAGTCTGACGGATGCAGCTCAGCAGGTTGTTGCCGCAGTGGAGGGGAAATAATGTCTGTTTTAATCGATAAAAACACCAAGGTTATCTGTCAGGGCTTCACCGGTAGCCAGGGGACGTTCCACTCCGAACAGGCGATCGCTTACGGTACGCAAATGGTTGGCGGCGTCACGCCAGGTAAAGGCGGCACCACCCATCTGGGCCTGCCGGTGTTCAACACCGTGCGTGAAGCGGTAGAAGCAACAGGCGCGACTGCCTCTGTGATCTACGTTCCGGCTCCGTTCTGTAAAGATTCCATTCTGGAAGCGATCGACGCGGGCATTAAGCTGATTATCACCATCACCGAAGGTATCCCGACGCTGGATATGCTGACCGTGAAGGTGAAGCTGGACGAAGCGGGCGTGCGCATGATCGGGCCGAACTGCCCGGGGGTGATCACCCCAGGCGAATGCAAGATCGGCATCATGCCAGGCCACATCCATAAGCCGGGTAAAGTGGGTATCGTTTCCCGTTCCGGTACGCTGACCTATGAAGCGGTTAAGCAGACCACCGATTACGGCTTCGGCCAGTCCACTTGCGTGGGCATCGGCGGCGACCCGATCCCGGGCTCTAATTTCATCGACATCCTGAAGCTGTTCCAGGAAGATCCGCAGACCGAAGCGATCGTGATGATCGGTGAGATCGGCGGCAGCGCGGAAGAAGAAGCGGCTGCGTACATCAAAGATCACGTCACCAAGCCGGTTGTGGGCTACATCGCGGGCGTGACCGCGCCGAAAGGTAAGCGTATGGGTCACGCGGGGGCGATTATCGCCGGGGGTAAAGGTACGGCGGATGAGAAATTCGCAGCCTTGGAAGCCGCAGGCGTGAAAACGGTTCGCAGCCTGGCCGATATCGGCGAAGCGCTGAAAGCTGTCATTAAGTAAAAGCAATAAAACAGCCTAACCCCTGCATTTACCCGTGATGCAGGGGAAAGGGCTGGTCCATTTTCGACATGGTTGGCCATCTGATGATGGCCTTTTTTTGCCTGTCTGTTTGCCGGATGGCGCTGGCGTTTATCCGCCTACGGGGAGTGTTGACTTGCCAGGTTATGCGCTTTCCGCCAGTGTTTTCAGCCAACGGATCCCGCTTTCCGGAGAGGTCATCACCGGGACGGGCGGCGACGGAAGCTGTTGCAGAACGCGCGCCATCGACGCTTGCGCCAGCATAACCACATCAGCCTGTTTATACGCGCTGTGCAATCCTTCGCTGACGATGCGATCGTGGGTTTCCATATCGCCCGCCAGCAGGGCATGGAAGGCCTCTTCCATCAATATCGGCGTCACGGTGCATTGCTTACCACTGGCCTGTACTTTGCGCTGCACATACTCCAGCGTCGGTTTCATGGTCGTGGCGACGGTGGCCAGCACGGCAATATTCTCACCCAGGCTAATGGCTTGTTCCACCATCGCGCAGTCGATACGCGCAAGCTGCAGCGGCGTCATAAACTGACACTGTTCAACCGCCGTGCCAATGGACGAACAGGCGGTGATGAGAATCTCACAATCCGCTTTTTCGGCTATGTGGACGTAGTCGGCAATGCGTGCCGCAATGTTCGGCGTCACGCCTCCGGCCTTCATCACCTGCTTAATCATCGACTCTTCGACCAGGTGCATTACGTCCGCTTCTGGCATGATGTCGCCGATCAGTTGCTGCATCATGGCGAGCGTGGCGGAACTGGTGTGAAGCATAGCGATCTTTTTCATTCTGCGATCTCCTTGAGCAAACATTCGGCAACGGCCATGGCCGCATCGTGATCTTCCTGGGCGGACAGTCCACCAATCGCAACGGCCCCCACGCATTTACCGTTGTGAAGAATCGGTACGCCGCCGGGCAGGGCGGTAAATCGTGGGTCAGCAAAGTAGCTGATATCCAGTGACTCATCTTGCAGACGTTGCAAAAACGCCTGAGTTGTGCAACCTAAACGGCTGCTGGTGCGTGCTTTGCGCTGCGTCAGCTCAATGGTCAACAGTTTGGCGTTATCCATACGGGCAAAGCTCAGTAACTCGCCGTGAGCGTCGCATACCGCCACGCTGAGCGGACGTTGCGCATAACGGGTGTCGGTGAGATCGAGCGCGCTGTCTACCGCACGTCGTGCCTGTTGCAGGGTTAAAGTCATCATGGTGAGTTATCCTTTTGACAGAGGTTCTGATACCGGCTGAGCAGGCGAACACTCGCTCTGGGCCTGCGCCTGTCGGGCATCCTTTTTGCGCCAGTAGTTAGCCAGCAGCGAGCCGCTGACGTTGCCAAGCGGCGTCATGACCGCAGAGGCGAGACCAACGGTGGCCAGTTTTCCCATCGCGGCGGCAAGACCTGATGCCATCCCGCCGTTTTGCAGGCCGACTTCGAAGGCTACCGTCCGGGCGGACTGAACATCCATGCGGAAGATCCAGCGGCTCATCAAATAGCCAATCAGGAAGCCGCCGAGGTTGTGCATCAGCATGGCGAAGCAGAGCAAGAAACCGACCTGAACCAGGTTGTCGCGCCCGGCCGCCGCTGCCGTAGTGGTGAAGAAAATGATGCCCATCATCGAGATGGTCGGCATGATCTTCTTGACGCCGGCCACGCGTCCATACAGCCAGTTATAGAACAGCGCCCAGATGATCCCGCCTGCCACAAAGTTCAGCACCACTGCATACATTTGCGCGTCGGCGCTGGCGCTGCCAAACAGCGTGTTCCAGCCGCCGGCAAGCATATACAGCAGCCAGATGGCGCTGATCCCGGCCAGCGTTTGCACGGTACGACGCCCCTGCACGCCGGCATAGGTTTTCAGGTAGTCATGTAAAATCGCCGCGCCAATCGGGATCAACACGATTTTCACGACGTCCATCACCATCGCCGTAAGCTGGATGTCGATCATTGAACCCGCCAGCAGATTCACCCACAGCGGGGTCATGACCGTCGCCGCCAGCGTCGAGACGGCGGCGATCGAGACCGCCAGCGCCAGGTTGGCGTTGGCGATATACACCATGACGGTGGAGGAGAGCCCGCTGGGACAGGAACCAATCAGCAGAATCCCCACCGCCACTTCCGGCGGAAAGTCAAAGATCAGCGTGATGCTCAGGCCGAGCAGAGGCATGATGACGAAATGACAGAAGGTGCCGATAAACACCGCCCAGGGCATTTTAGCGACGTCGATAAAGTCCTGAATCGTGAGTTTGGTGCCCATACTGAACATGGTCGCCTGGATCACTAAAAAGACGATCCATTTATGGGTGATGTTGAATCCGCCCCAGACGATCAGATCGGTTGACCAGGTCATCGCTGCGACAAAGCCGGCAATGATCCACAAGGTAAACTGGTAGCTGCGAAGATTTGTCCAGTAGCCCGCGCCTGCCGCGAAGCCTGTCGTCAGCATCACCAGCCCCGGCTGCCAGAGGGCGGGAGACTGCATCAGCGCGCCAATTGCCGCCAGGGCGCCACCGACGATGCAGACGCCCAGTCCGGTTCTGTGAATAACGGTTGTGATAGTCATGGTGAAATGTCCTTTCTCTCGCTATTACTGCCGTGGTGGAATAGCTAACATTTGCCGCGCAATATCCGGCGTGGCGACTTTTTTATCCATACTGCGAATAAGCGTGGCGAGTTTTGCAACCTGCTGATAATTATGCTGAGCTTTCTCTTCGGCGCTTAAATAATAGCTGTCTTCAAAACCAATTCTTACTTCACTGGCGCCCATGCCGACCGCTGCCGCAATAATATCAAAATTCTTGCGGCCAAAATGGGTAATTCCCCATAAGGCGTCGCGAGGGATCATACTGCGCAAGGCAATTAACGCATCAACTGTCGCGGGTGAACTTCCACGGTGTCCGAGGACGATATTAAATAACATCGGTTTCTTGAACGGTATTTTTTCTTCCAGCGCCAGAATGTTATTAATCATGCCAATTTCGAAAACTTCAAATTCAGGAATAATGGAACGTTGGGTTATTTGTTGCGAACAATATTCGACGTCCGGTCCGGGATTAAAGTATACGGCATCGCCGAGGTTAACGGAGCCGACGTTCAGCGACGCCATTTCGACACCGGGACAGTCCAGTGGCGCGCAGCGCTCGGCAATCGACATGGCGGAGACGCCACCGGTTGAGGCCTGAATAATCAGGTCGGAATGGCGCATGACGTGGTCGATCGTCGCCTGAAAATCGGTGGTGTCCGGCGTCAGGCGACCCTGCTTATCGCGAACGTGTAAATGCACGATGGCTGCACCATGTTCGACGCTTGCCAGTATTTCCTGCGCCAGTTCTTCAGGTATAACTCTGGGGCAATCCGCGGCAACGGGTGCCAGCGAAATAATAACAGTATCCGACATGTGTTCCTCCGGTTTTCCGGTACAGAGATATTAAAATTATAAGTACGGTGTTATCCAACGTAACGATTCGGGCCCTGGTGTTGACGGTTTATATTCACAACCTATCCAGCCCTGATAGCCTGTTTGCTTAATAAATTCAAAAAGCCATGTTTCATTTAATTCTCCCGTTCCCGGTTCATGGCGACCGGGTACAGAAGCAATCTGAAAGTGTTTAATGAACGGTAAATAATGTTCAATAAGATGCGTAACATTACCGTGTATTTTTTGGCAGTGGTAAATATCAAACTGTAAGCCGATATTTTTTCTGTTCACTTCGCGAATAAGACGTTCAGCCAGTGGAAAGCTATCGACAAAATAACCAGGCATATCGTCCGGGTTCAACGGTTCAATCAACACGTCGATATCGGCCCCGACCATGACGTCGCAGGCGATACGCAGTCGGTCGGTTAATTGCTCATACTGGGCGTTGGCGGAAAGTCCAGCCACGCGCAATCCGGCCATGACGTGCACCTTGCGACAGCCCAGTGCCGTGGCGTAATCGCGGGCAATCAGCAGACTACGATGAAATTCCTCGTCACTGCCTGGCAGGGAGGCCAGTCCGCGTTCACCGGCTTGCCAGTTACCCGCCGGCGCATTCATCAACGCCACCGGCAGGTCGGTTTCCCGTTGCGCCGCCAGCAGCACCTCCAGCGGATGCTGCCACAGAAACAGCCCTTCAACGCCGTGAAAACCCGCCGCCTTTGCGGACTGAAAGCGCTCCGCAATGGGACGTTCGCAAAACAGCCAGTCGAGGTTAGCCGCTAACTTCAGCATGATGCGTTCCCTCCCGGCAATCCACCAGGTGTAGTTTCACGCCCTGGCTGGCAATAGTATCCTGCGCTACGTCGGGCAACCGGTTGTCCGAAATAATGTCGGTCAGTTGATCCAGCGAGCAGATGTGGAACATTCCGTATTTACCAAATTTACTGCTGTCGCAGACCAGCACCCGACGGCGGGAGACGGTGAGCACCGCCTCTTTCACCGAGGCTTTGCCTTCACTGGGGGTCGACATTCCACGTTCGGTATCCCACGAGGACGAACTGAGAAACGCCACGTCGATGTTTATCGTGCGCAGAAAACTGGCGGCGCTTTTCCCAAGGCATGAGCGGTTGCGCTGATCCACCAGTCCGCCGGTGTGATACAGCGTGATGTGCGGCATATCCATCAGGTAGTGGCTGATGGAAAAATCGTTCGTCACCACCGTCAGGTTGAAGCAGTGGCTGGCGGCGACGGCTTTCGCCACTTCAAACAACGACGTTCCCGCATCGAGATACAGCGTTTGCCCTGGCTCTATCAGCATCGCGGCAAGTTGCCCCATCCGTCGCTTCACGTCATGATGCAGCTCAGCCTTTTCCCGCCACGGTAGCTCCGATTTCAGCAGATTGTTGAGTTTCACCCCGCCATTGATCGAGATGACTTTGCCTTCTTCCTCCAGCAACTGAATATCGCGGCGCACGGTCATGTGCGACACGCTCATCAGATCCGCCAGCTCATTAAACGAGGCAACGTTTTTTTCATGCACGTAGCGGTAGATAAAATCACGTCGTTGTTCGGGGATCATCCTCTCACCTCATGCTCGCCGGGATTGTTCGAGTTCAGCTACTGCTTCCGCCGTTAGCGGCACGTAGCCGAGTGGTTTTAAGGTCAGCCAGATGCGGGCGCTGTCTTCCAGCTCTTCGGCATTAAACACCGCCTCACGAAGTGAGCGACCACTGACTACCGGACCGTGATTTGCCAGGAGCGCGGCAGTATGGTCCGCCGCAATCTCGCTGAGTGCGCTGGCAATACCCTCATGACCGGGTTTGAAATAGGGCAACAGAGGCAACTGCCCGACGCGCATTACGTAGTACGGCGTTAACGGCGGCAGACAATTTTCCGGTGTGCTGCATGGCAGACAGGAAAGGGCGGTCAGCCATGGCGAATGCAGATGAACCACCGCGCCGCAGGCCGGACGATGACGGTACCAGGCCAGGTGCATGGGCACTTCTTTTGACGGTTTATCGCCACTGAGGTAAACGCCGTTGGCATCCAGTTTACTGAGCGTCGCGGCGTTCAGCTCGCCCAAACAGGAGTTGGTCGGCGTGACCAGATAGCCGCCGTCCGGCAGTCTTACGCTCAGGTTGCCCGAACCACCGCTGCTGAAGCCGCGCATAAACAGAGAACGACCGTAATGCACCAGCTGTTCGCGGAGTTGTTGTTCGTTAAGCTGACTCATAATGAAGACTCCTGCGCGATGAAAAAGAAGTCTTCGTCACCGAAGTTGCCTGACTTCAGCGCCAGCGCGAGCGGCGGCTCGGCGGAGAACACCCATGGCACGCCGGGCGCGATGGCTTTGCCGACCGTCAGTCTCGTCACCTGTAACGCCTCCACTACGGTGCCGGACGTTTCACCACCGGCGACGATAAAACCGGTTACGCCCGCGGCCTGCAGTTTGGCCGTCAGTCTGGCAAAAGTTTGCTCAATCGCCCGGCTGGCGCGCTGCTCGCCGTACTCCTGTTGAATACGTTTCAGCGCTTCCGGCGGCTGGGTAGCGTAAATCAATGGAGCGAGCGCGTCATCGACATGAGTCATTGTCCACAGCGACAGCTCGTCACTGTAACGCTCTGCGTCTGTCAGGCAGCGCGCTACGTCGAGTAGAAGGGAAGCGGCCTGTGCTTTATAGCGATTCACCTGGCGGTTACTCATGGTGGAACAACTTCCGGAAAAAACCACCGTTTTGGCCGGCAGCGGGAAGGGATGTACCGCTTCCCGCCCACGCTGTGACGCAGCGCAAGCGGCCAGTGCGCCACCCAGGCCGGAACCGCCCGCCAGCAGCGGTGTATGACGTAAGGCCTGAGCGAGGGTCTGCAGATCGGCTTCGCTAAAGGTATCCGCGATCACGTGACGTACACCTTCAGACTGGCAGCGTTCCAGCGCGTGAGTGACCGCTTCCACACCTTTCTGAATCGTGCGGAGGTCAATGCGCCCGACAGCGCTGGCAGTTTGCGCTGTGAGCAGGCGAATCAGGTTCGCATCGGTCATCGGGTTGAGCGGATGTTTCTCCATGCCGGATTCATTCAGTAATACGCCATTCACAAACAGATAACCGTGAATCACCGTACGTCCGTTTTGCGGCAGGGCTGGGCAGTGAACGATGTACGGCGCGTGCATCGCTTCCATCAGCGCATCGCTGACCGGACCGATATTCCCGGCGGGGGTGGAATCAAAAGTGGAGCAATATTTAAAGTAAATCTGCCGCGCACCTGCTGTGTTGTGCAGCCATTGCCAGCAGCGTAATGATTGATCGATGGCCTGGTCAGCCGGTAGAGAACGGCTTTTCAGCGAGATGACAATCGCGTCGACCTCTTCATTCCAGGGCAGGGCGGCGTCTGGCATCCCGGGCAGCAGCGCGACCCTCCAGCCTTGCTCAGCCATAAAACTTGCTATATCCGTTGCGCCAGTAAAGTCGTCGGCGATAACACCTGTCGTGACGGGCATACATCCACTCCGTTCAGATTATCTTGTCATTGAACCTATTATTCAGGAGGGCGTTTCACATTCACATGATGATTCTCACAAATAAGCACATCATAAAATTGTATGTGATTTTTATAACTAATTGAAAATAATATATAAAGTGATGAGTGATATTGAAATGAAGCTCACAGGGAGATGTGAAGATTCGTTAATCTTTGGGAAAAGTTGTCACAGCAGTCGGTGGTCTGGTTTCGAGGGCGCGGGGACGCTCTTGCAATTTGATCATAATCACCTGAATAAATAAGATTATTTTTTGCGGTCAGGGTCATTTTTTCACCTGGACAAATTAAGCATAGTAGCGACGTTATCCAGACCACTGACGGAGCGTAATGTGCCTCAGCATATTCAGGACGATGTCTTACACACTTTTTACTCACTGGCAGAGGTGTTTTCTAAGGCGACCGGACTCGCCGCCGTGGTGGTAGACATAAATGGTCGGAAAATTACTGCCTGTCATAATTTTAATTCGTTCTGTTCATTACTGCGCGCCAATCTGCAATACCAAAAACTTGTCAGAAACGTGATAAATATTGTGCTTTTGAAGGGGTAAAAGAAGAAAAAATCAGAATACTCTGCTGTCATGCCGGGTTGAGTTTTTTCTCTATGGCGTTAATTCGTCAGGGGCATCTGCTGGGATTTATTATTTGCGATCAGGCGTGCGCAAAGTATCCGGAATATAAAACTATTGTCATCGATGACGATCGGCAGTGGGCTTTCGATCCTAAAATTAAATCAGCCTGGAATCAGATCGCGATTGTAGAAAATAATCATCTGGTGGCAGCGGCAAACCTGCTCAGCTTTATTATTAACAATCTCAATCCGGTTCAGCGTAAAACGGTGGACACCGCTGATGCGCAGTAGAACGACCTGCGTCTGTCAGCAATGGAACTTTCTCGCCACGAAAAGAAACGGGTCGCCGCACATGTCTGTTTAAGCGCCAACTACTTTAGCCGTTTCTTTAAGAAACGGCAGGGAGCGAATTTTAAAACCTGGGTGAGCCAGAAAAAATGCAGCGGGCGAGTGAGTTGATGTGCGATCCGTAGAACTCTATCGACAGCATCGCCCGGAAACTTCAGTATGCGCAGACGAGCTATTTGTGTCGGGTGTTCCGGGCGGCTCACCAGACGTCTCCGCAGTTATTCCGTCATGAACGCCTTTCGCTGTAGGCGCGTTCCATCGCCTCTGGAATAAAAGAGAGTCGGTCGCTCAGACGGACAACATCACCAACCACAATCAGTGCCGGTGGCACAATATTCGCTTCCTGCGCTTTCGTGAGTAATGTACCGAGCGTACAGGTTAAGCGCCGCTGATTGTCCCGGGTAACTGACATCACAATCGCCGCGGGCGTGTCCGGTGATTTGCCTCCCATTAGCAGTTCTTCACAAATAAATGGCAGGTTTGCGATCCCCATAACAATCACCAGCGTGCCGTTGAGCTTCGCCAACTGCCGCCAGTCCTGCTGCTGATTACCTTCGCGGGTATGTCCTGTCACAACATGAAAACCCGATGCCAGATCGCGGTGGGTCACCGGGATCCCGGCGCAGGCCAGCCCGCCAATGGCGGAACTGATCCCCGGCACCACTTCGAAGTCAATGCCTTCTTCGACCAGACATTCCACCTCTTCGGCACCGCGGCCAAACACGTAAGGATCGCCACCTTTCAGGCGCACAACGTTCCGCTGTGCTCGCGCATGCTGGATAATCAGGGCATTGATCTCCTCCTGAGGAACACTATGAAAGCCCGGACTTTTGCCAACGTTGATGCAGGTACAGCTCGCTGAGCACCACTCAAGCATTTTAGGATTGACCAGCCGATCGTAAATGATGACATCAGCCTGTTGAATACACTGCAGGGCTTTAAGGGTCAGTAAGCTGATATCACCAGGGCCTGCACCAACCAGCCAGACTTTTCCGGAGTTTTTCATATGTCGTCCTTAATTATTGTCGGGAAAAACGGTAAAAAGAGTAAAAGCAGATAAAAAAACGTCATCGTTTGCTTATCGTTTAGTGAGCTGAATTCTCCTGAAATAATAAGTAAATAATATTGATTAAACCCGCAAAGTTTTTTCGCCGATAAACAAGTTATCTTGAAAAATTATTAAGAACTTATTGGCGCTATTTGTCGCATAATAACCTTATTTAAATTGTGTTTATGGCCAGTTTTGCGTATTATTGGTTATTATTTGTTCGACTCCTGTGTGAATAAACCATGGAGTGGATCAATGACATCCAGGTAGGAAATAAAATATAACTCTTAGGCCAATCGGGAGTCGGTTGCATTTATTTTTTATAAATTAAACTATTTTTGTACGCGGCATATGGAAGACGTTATGAGAGGAAAGATACCAAAGACTGAATTACTGGTGACGTTTGAAGTGGTGGCACGTCATGAAAGTTATACGCGTGCGGCGGAGGAGTTAGCATTAACGCAAAGTGCTGTATTTCGCCAGGTGAATGCACTTGAGGATTTTCTGCATACTGCATTATTTAATCATGCCAAAAAGCGGATTTTTTTAAACGAGGCCGGGAAGCATTATTTGAGCATTGTTAAGGAAACGCTCAATAAACTTGAGCGTGATACTAATACCATTATGACCTGGCAGCCCACGGTCGAAGTCATTGAACTGGCGGTCAATCCGACCTTTAGCACCCACTGGCTGATCCCCAATCTGCGTGAATTCAACAAACTTAACCCCGATATTATCGTTAATATTCACTCGCTGGCGAACATGGGCGATTTCCTCAACCGTGAATATGATGCGGCCATTATGCGTGAAGACTTCTGTTCGCCGTGGTCAGAAGTGGAGTATCTGTTCGAAGAGGAAATCCTCCCGGTTTGTAGCGGCAGTCTGCTGTCACAGCCTAACCAGAAATTGGCGGTTGAAGAGTTGCTCAATGAGTTTCCCTTGCTGCATCAAAGTACGCGAATTAACGGCTGGCAGGAGTGGTTTGCCCTGTCAGATGTCAGTAGCCCACGGGTCAACAAAGGCCCGCGTTTTGATCTGCTGTCGATGCTGATCGCCGCGGTGCGATCGAATTTGGGGGTTGCGCTGCTCCCACGGTTTGCGATCCAGCACGATCTGGATAACGGTGACATGGTGATCCCTTGCGATGTGCCCATGCGCACGGGTAATCGTTTCATCATGACCTGGCGGGAAGAAAAAGCGGAATCCCGTCATTTACAGGTTTTCCGCGAGTGGCTGTTACAAAAATCGGTGGTATCTCACCTGGAACGCTGACGGCGGATGACGGGCAAACGGGAAGCCGGATAAGCGCATGCGCCATCCGGCAACGATGTGACTACCAGTCAATGCCCACCTGCGCCTGAATACCGCTGTCAAAAGCATGCTTCACCGGGCGCATTTCACTGACCGTATCCGCAAGATCCAGCAGTCTCGCGTGGCAGCCGCGACCGGTGACGATCACGCTCTGCTGCGCCGGACGCGCCGTTATGGCGGCGATCACCGCGTCGGTATCAAGGTAGTGATACGCCAGCATATATGTGAGTTCATCCAGCACCACCAGATCGTACTGCGGGTCGGCCAGCATCCGCTGCGCTTCTGTCCAGACGACAAGCGCCGCCGCGATATCCGCCTCGCGGTTTTGCGTTTCCCAGGTAAACCCGGTACCCATAATGTGGAATTCGACGCCCAGCGGATGCAGGGTGTTGTATTCGCCATTGTCCCACTGGCCTTTGATAAACTGCGCGACGCCAACGGTTTTACCGTGGCCGACAGCGCGCGTGACGGTGCCGAACGCGGCGGTGGATTTCCCTTTACCGTTGCCGGTAAAAACAATCAGGATCCCTTTTTTTCCGGTGGCCGCTGCGACCCGGGCCTCGACCTGTTCTTTCAGCTTTTGCTGGCGCTGACGATGCCGCGCATCGTTGGCTCGCGTTTCCATAGACGCTCCTTAGTGCCCCGCCGGGCAGGTTGCGCACCGGTGCTGCTGCTCAAACTGACTGAAGAAGTTATTTCCTTTGTCGTCAACCAGCACGAAAGCGGGCAGGTTTTCAACCTCCATCATCCAGACCGCTTCCATTCCCAGTTCGGGATACTCAAGGCAGCGCAGGCTTTTCACATACTGCTGCGCCAGCAAGGCGGCGGCACCACCGATGCTGCCGAGATTAAAGCCGCCGTGTTTGTGGCAGGCGTCAGTAACCTGCTGGCTGCGGTTGCCTTTGGACAGCATGATCAGGCTACCGCCAGCGGCCTGGAAAGCGTCGACATAGCCGTCCATGCGCCCGCCGGTGGTTGGGCCGAGCGAGCCACAGGCCATATTGTCCGGCGTTCTGGCCGGACCGGCGTAATAGACAATGTGGTTACACAGGTACGCTGGCAACGGTTCGCCGCTGTCGAGTCGTGCTTTGATTCTGGCGTGCGCAATATCGCGGGCAACCACGATCGGACCGCTTAAGGAGAGGCGGGTACCGACGGGCAGTCGGGACAGATCGTGCAGAATTTCTCGCAGGGGACGGTTCAGCTCCAGCTTCACGGTCTGTGCGCTGTTCTCCACGCGACAGGACTCAGGAATAAACTTGCCCGGATTATGTTCCAGTTTTTCCAGCCAGATACCGTGTTTGTTTATTTTTGCTTTGATATTACGGTCCGCCGAGCAGGAAAGGGCCATGGCGATCGGACAGGAGCCGCCATGGCGCGGCAGACGGATAACGCGAATATCATGCGCGAAATATTTACCGCCGAACTGCGCGCCAATACCAAATTCACGGCTGGCGTTGAGCAGGGTCGTTTCCAGCGCCGTATCGCGGAACGCCTGCCCCAGTTCGTTACCGTGAGTGGGCAGATTGTCGTAATACTTCGTCGAGGCCAGCTTCGCGACCTTCAGCGCCTGATCCGCTGACAGACCGCCGACGACAAAAGCGATGTGGTACGGCGGACAGGCGGCGGTACCGAGTGATTTCATTTTTTCTATCAGGAAGGCGGTCAGTTTTTCCGGTTGCAGAAGCGATTTGGTCTCCTGGAACAGTGCGGCTTTGTTGGCCGAACCGCCGCCTTTATTGACGAAAAGGAAATGGTATTCGCTGCCCGGCGTGGCGCTGATATCGATCTGTGCGGGCAGGTTGGTCTCGGTATTCACTTCGCGATACATATCCAGCGGCGCGTTTTGGGAATAGCGCAGGTTATGCTCCTGAAAGGTGGTGTAAATGCCTTTGCTCAGCGCTTCGGCGTCATCGCCGCCGGTCCAGATCCGTTGCCCTTTGCTGGCGACTACCGTCGCGGTGCCGGTATCCTGACAGTTTGGCAGTACGCCTTTCGCCGAGACCTCGGCATTACGTAGCAGTTGTAGCGCGACGTATTTATCGTTACTGCTGGCCTGCGGGTCGTGCAGAATGCTGGCGATCTGTTTCAGATGGCTGGCGCGCAGGAAGAATGACGCTTCATAAAATGCCTGCTGCGCCAGCAGCGTTAACGCCTCCGGCGCCACTTTGATCACTTCCTCACCGTCAAGCTCGCTTACCGTAATATGCTGATTACTGAGTAGTTCATATTCTGTGCTTTCTTTGCTTTGTACAAAGAGTTCCTGCCAGACAAAGTGTTTAGACATAGGACTTCTCACCTTTTTGTTTTTTTGCCGGATGGCGGTGTTTGAACTGCAAAAATGAACGAGTCGTAGGCGGATAAGCGCAAGCGCCATCCGCTACGGGGTTTAACGTGTCATAAAAAGATTGGCCTGCGTGGCGTTAGCAACATAGTGGATGGTTTGCTGTGCGCGAACGCTGTTACCCGCTTCATCCAGCGGCGGCGAATAGACGGCAATGGCGTATTGTCCCGGTACGACCGCAACCATGCCGCCGCCCACCCCGGATTTCGCCGGGATACCGACGGTATAAAGCCATTTGCCGCTGCCGTCATACAGTCCGGCAATCGCCATTTCCGCCAGCACCTGCGGTACATAGCGTGCATTCAGAAGCTGCTTGCCGTTGAAGGGGGATTTACCGTTATTGGCAAGTACCGCGCCCATTTTGGCGAGCTGTTCAACGGTGACATCCACCGAACACTGGCGGGTATAAATCTCAACGGCCTCGTCGGTATCGCCGTAGAGGCTGCCGTATGACGCCATCAACGCTGCCAGTGCCTGATTGTGCTGGTTGGTTTCCATTTCCGAGGTGAATACCGGTTCATTGACGGTGAGGGTTGCATCGGCCCAGGCATTGAGGTTGTTGAGAATTTTGTTCCAGCGGTCCGTTTTGTCTTTCGCGTCAATCAGGCTCACGGTGCTGATAGCGCCCGCGTTGACCAATGGATTCTCCGGCGCGCCTTTGGTCAGCTCAACAGCAAGGCCGGAGTTGAAGGGCAGGCCAGTCGCGTTGGCACCGAGTTTCTCCAGCACCACGTGCGGGCCATGCTGTTCCATGGCCAGTGCCAGCGTGAACACTTTGCTGAGCGATTCCATCGGAAACGCTTTTTTCACATCGCCCGTCTGGTAAATTTTACCGTCCACCGTGGCGAGGGTAATGGCGAAATTAGCGGGGCTGTAGGTTGCCAGCGCAGGAATGTAGTCGGCGACTTTTCCGTCTGCGTTACTTTTGAATTTCTGGTGCGCCTGTTCAATCAGCGCGGCATAGTCCGGTGCAGGCTGTGCCAGCACAGGGGCGTTGAAATACAGGCTGGCGATAATGATAGCTGAGCCAAAAAGTTTCACGTTCATGGTGCAATCTCGCTCGACAAATTACGCCGGAAGACGGCGTTGCGCCTTATCCGGCCTGGAAAAATGTGCGATTCGCAGGCCGGATAAGCAGTGGCGTCATCCGGCATTGTTGCGCGATCAGGACATGGCCACTTCTGACGGCTCAGTCGCTGGACGTTCCTGCTCGGGGACCTTAACCGGCGCGGGCGCGGTGCCGCGACAGCCTTCACCGAAGTGCTCGCCTTCCCAGCGGCCAACGATCGCCGCGCCCATTGCGTTACTCATCACGTTGGTGGCGGAGCGGCCCATATCGAGGAACGGATCGACGCCCATCAGCAGGATCAGCCCCGCTTCAGGGATGTGGAACTGGTTGAGGGTGGCGGCAATCACCACCATCGAGGCGCGCGGAACGCCCGCCATGCCTTTAGACGTGAGCATCAGGATCAATAGCATGGTGATTTGTTCGCCCATACTCAGCTCAATGTTGCACGCCTGGGCGATAAACACAGTGGCAAACGAGCAGTAGGCCATGGAGCCAACAAGGTTAAAGGAGTAACCAATCGGCAGGACGAAGCTGGCAATTTTGGACGAGACGCCGAATTTTTCCAGTTTGTTCAGCGTGCCGGGGAAGGCGGCCTCTGAGCTGGAGGTGGTAAAGGCCAGCAGCGCCGGTTCGAGGATGGATTTGGTCAGGCGGCCAATGCACGGACCGACAAGCATTGCCGACAAGCCAATCAGGATTGCCCACAGCATCCCCAGCGTCAGGTAGAACTCGCCCATAAAGATCCCGGCGCTCACCATGACGCCCAGCCCGCGTTCGGCAATCAGGCCGGAGATCGCGGCGAAAACCGTCAACGGAGCGAACAGCATGACATAGCCGGTCAGTTTCAGCATCACGTGAACCAGCGAGTCGAGCACTTTGACGATCGGTTCCGCTTTTTCGCCTATCGCCGCGAGGCTACAGCCGAGGAAAATGGAGAACACCACGATTTGCAGGATCTCGTTACGCGCCATCGCATCCACGATACTGGTGGGCACCGCATGGGAAATAAACACCTTCAGGGTAAACGGTTCTGACTGGACGGCGGCTACGGCGCCCGCGTCGTGGGCGACAAAGTTAATGCCTGCCCCCGGCTGGAACAGGTTGACGATCACCAGACCCAGCGCAATTGACAGCAGCGACGCGCAAATAAACAGAAAAAAGGTTTTTGAAAAGATACGTCCGAGCGTCTTTGCGTCACCCATTTTGGCGATACCCACCACCAGCGTTGAAATAACCAGTGGCGCGATAATCATTTTAACCATGCGCAGAAATATGGTGGTAAAAATAGAAATTTCCTGCGCATAGGTTTTTGCAGTATCGGCTGATGCCATATTATTAATAGCCACCCCGGCAATCATACCGAGAATCAGGCCTAATATGATCATTTTGGTCAGACTTATTTTTTTCATTTTCACTCCATCGGATACGGATAAGGGTTGGCGGCAGCAGGAGAAGGGGCGTCCGCACCGCAGAAGCAGCCGGACGCCAGCCTGTTGTGACCAACCATTTAAATAAACTGGAATACAGTGATACAGCGAAACCCTGTACGCCGGTGGATGTTATTGTTATTAATTACTCAAGGTCGAATGTAATATTTAACAGCGGGGCATGTTGCTGTGCGCCATAAACATCATTGTCGCCAACATTGCCGGAAATAATATCGCGAGGCATGACGATTTTTACCGCATTCGCCGGGTCAAACCAGACAATGCGATGAATAAAGTCAGGCGCCACGTTATACAGGCCGGCAATTAACTGAGGCGTTAATTGCTCTGAACGTTTAACCCGCTGATAGTCTTCACGTGTTTTAAATAAAATATCTAACACCAGTTCGTACGGCCCGGCATTTTTAGAGCGAATCACCTGAGCCAGGGTGCAAATAGGGTATTTCATGCCGTTACTCCTTCTGGCGTCACCTGCTCGAGGCGGAAGTCAAAACGCAGATCGTCGCTCGCTTCAATCAGATGATAGACCGAGAACTCATACACCGGCCCGCTCTGGATATCGGAAGGCGAGAACGGGAAGGCGAGGTTGCCCGCGGTGGCGATCCGGTTTTCATAGCCGTAGTGGAGCAGGGTAGAGCGCACCAGCGAACAGACGCTGTTGGCGATATCCTGGGTCGGCGCCACCACATCCAGCAGAATGCCCAGCTCATGCCCGGCGGTGTTTACCGGCTCATGGTTGCCCATCACGCCGTTTTTGCCGTACAGGTGAAACGTCATGCGAATACTGTCGTCATTTAGCGAGAGGTTTTGCGCCACGCTGGCTTTCACGTCTTCCAGAATGGTATCAATTCCGGCAATCATGATCGGATCGCGCGTGCCGGCGATGGTCAGGCAGCGGAATCCTACCTGGCGCGCCCCTTCCAGCTTCAGCGCATACGGCGTGGTTTCGTGACGTGAACCGCTAACGTACACCTCGCCATCGTTGACCGCTTTAAAATGACAGCCTTTCAGATTCAGCACCCCGCCAGGCCCCGGCAGGCTGTAAGGATCGGACTTCTCATACAGGGTGTGCGCCGCGGCTGAGGTTTCGGTGAACTTCCGCTTCGGGTTGAACGTTTTCAGGGTGAAGCCGTTGTCGTCAATGATCCCCATCGCACAGTCGGAACCGGACCCCGGCGTGGCGGCAATCGCCGCGCATTCAAGGATTTTCCCGCAATGCAGCGCCAGGCCTTCATCGAATCCCTGCATAATGGGCAGGGCTGCGAAGCACGCCGGATCGTAAGCACGTCCCCCCAGCACGACCTGCGCACCGGCGGCGAGCGCACGCTGGAAGGGCTCTACGCCCATTTGCGCCACGATGTAGGTGCTCTCTTCAATCGCCTCATGGGTGAGTTCGGGAACGAAATCCAGCGCGGTGATCTTGCCGTTGTCCAGCGCCGCATGCACGATCGCTTTATCGACATCCGCAGGGATCAGCGCCAGCGAGAATGACAGGTTTTCTTCCTGCGCGATCTCGAGGATTATCTGGCGGCACCATTCCAGATGCGGCGCCGCGCCGGACCCCCCGGCGGTGCCAATCACCACCGGGATGTTGTTTTTCACGCCAGCGACGATCATATAGCGCAGATCGCGCTTCACGCCGGCCCTGTCGGTAAACGGTTTACCCGCCCCCAGGTAGTGGGGGCCAGGATCGGAAGAACCCGCGTCAACGGCGATCAGATCCGGTGACGCTTCCATGGCTTTGCGAAAACTGTCTTCCGGGAAGCCATAACCGAGAATGGCCGTCGGTGATAAGATCTTAAATGTACGGGCCATCAGTTAATCCTTAGTCTGTAACAGCGCGATGGTGCGGTTCATTTCGTTAAACACAATGTTAAGACCTTCATCGAAGCCCATGCCCGGCTTGATCAGCATGCGCATTGGCCGCGCGGCGAGCGCCACGTGAACGCAGGTACGGGCGCTGATTTCGGTTTCGTTACAGGTGCCGCCCTGGTAGGCTTCCATGCCGTGTTTGTTGCAGTACAGCACCGCGTCAACGATGTTGTGAATGCCGCCGAGATCCGGGGTTTTGATCTGTACCATGTGGCAACTGCCGGCATCAGTGAAGTCCACAATGTCCTGGTAGGTGTTACACCATTCGTCCGCGACAATTTTTACCCCGGAGCCCAGACGGGTCAGCTCTTTGGTGATGGCGGTCAGCATGCGGATCTGATCCGGCTTGTTACCTGCATCCACCGGGCCTTCAATGTACAGCGGCAGCCCCTGCGCCTCTTTTTCAAGGCTGGCGATGTACGCAGCGCAGCGTACAGGATCCATATCGAAAATCAGGCCGATAGTGCCGTAAACGTCAATGTGCAGCGTCGGGTGATAGCGCGGGCTGGTGCGCAGGGTCAGGATGCGATCCGACAGCCAGCGCACGTACTCACGCAGTTTTTCACCGTGGAAGCCAAGTTTTTCTTCGACGTTGTTGATCAACGCGTGAGGCAGGACGTCAACGCCTTTCAGGATCATCTTGTCGACGGCGATATAGCGGTCATCGCCGCTTTGTCCGAATAAGGGAATGGCTTCCGGGACGCACGGCAGTTGCCATTCGTCACAAACCACTTCCGTTTTCAGGCGACCGGAGGCCAGCGCCGTGGCGTCAAGCAGCGCCTGGGACAGGCCGTAACGTACGGCAGTATGCAGCAGCTTACCGTCGATACGCAGCTTGTCGAAGAAGCGGGCGTTGGGCAGAAACGCGTCCACATCACGGCCTTCCAGCAGCGGTTTAATATGATCGTTAAGGAACGGAATAAAATGCTCTGCGAGGAACAGCGGGTCGCGGCCACCCGCGCCGGAGTACTGTACGGCGGCGCAGTCGCCAACCGCCACCGCGCCATTTTCCAGAATCAACTGGACCGATACGCATTCGCCCGCCTGACGCACGGCGCTAAAGCCTGGCGTAACCGGCGCGCCGGTGTAAATAAACCCGTCATGACCCGCGCCGTTTTTGATCGCCTGCTGATCGTCGAAATAAAAAGAGGAGTAGCCAGCGGTGAAAAGGGCCTTTTTGATTTTCATTATGGTCTTCCTATTAATTGACTGTGGGATACCGCGTTGATGTCATCAACAACCATCTGGAATGAGGGTTTACGTCCTTCAAAGCGCGCGCGCTCGGCAACATAGTCATGGTGCAGCGCGAGAATGTCTTTCGGTAGCGGCACCGCGCCGGCTTCGAGTACACGGATCGCGCCGCTGTTATCGCGCACCGGCAGGATTTTGCCCGCGTTACAGGCGGCAGGCGCGAACGGCACATCCAGCACCCCGGCTTCGAAGGCCAGCACCGTTCCGCGCGCCACGTCGCCGTTGCCCAGTTCAAAGACTTTCTTCAACACCGCGCGCACTTCGCTCTTAATCAGCTCGACTTCCTGCTCGACCGCTTTACACGGCGGGAATTTCTGGTCGCTGACCATGTTGAGCATCTGTCGGGACGCCTTCAGCCCCTGCACGTTCGCCGCTGCGGTAGGAATACCAAAGGCTTCGTGCGGGCTTTTGGTGATGACTTTGGTGGCGCCAGCCATTCCCGCCACCGCCGCTCCCCAGGAGATAATGGCGAACGCTTTCGATTCATCTTCCGGGAAGCCGCCCATCCACTGATGGAACACGGTGCTCAACTCATAGTCATCGAAACCGTAGTTCTGGAAGTATTCATGGGATAGCTCGCGCAACGACTGGATCGCCGCAACATCCTGGGTCAGACTGCCGACCTGTCCGTAACCCACGGTAATGGATTTCACTCCTTGTTCCAGCGCCAGTAAGCCTTCGATAATCGCTACGGCGTGGGACATAAACGGAGGGATCAATGTGCCGGTCAGCGGGCCGAACGGCTCGCGGTTAATGCGTATGCCGTGTTCCTCGTACAGCCCCATCAGGCGGTCGCAGTACTGCCAGTCGCGGATCGATTTTTCCAGCGTGACGCGCTTGGCGTAAGGAATGTTGTAAGAGATGCCGCCACCTTCGTAGCTGGTGAAGCCGCTGGCCATTGCGATTTCCGCCAGCAGGCGGGCATCCGGCGTACCGTGGCGTACCTGAATCGGCTTTTCCAGCGCTTCGGTCATCAGGCGGCAGGCCGCTACGCCGTGGTTTACCACCGGTAAGCCGTTAAGTTTTGAGGTGCCGGCTTCGATCGATTTTTGAATGCCGATCGCCGCTTCTTCATAGCGGTTCAGACGGGTGTAGGCATCAATGGTGCTGGGCAGAAGATCGCACTCCGTTTGCAACGTTTTCAGCAGCGCAATGTGTTCGTCCATTAACGCCACGCCGGCGCGCGGCTGGCTCAGGGTTTTTCCCTGCTGATCGGCTTTTAGCAGGGCATGAGAGAAGCGTTTTTTCTCCGGGATGGTCTGCTGGTACTTCACGCCATCTTCAAATTTTTCGACATCTTTGCCGGTTGACCACGTCTGCAACACCTGGTGCCGTTCGGTCATAAACTCGTCATGGGTCAATTTTTTATTTCGAAGTTCCATTCGTCGCTGCCTTTGGGATTAGAGGGTTAAACAGTGAATGCTGGTGCGTGCCGCGGCCTGGGGATCGATCCTGGCGACGTTCGCCAGCAGCGGGAGCAGACCTTTTGCATCGCGGTAATAGTCAAACTGGGTGGGAAGAAGAATGCGCCTGCCGTCGTCGTCCAGTTCGCGGTACTTAAGCCAGTGATGAATGTCGAACTGACTGGCGCGCGACAGCCAGCCGCCGGATCCCACCACTTTACGCACCGTGGTCAGATCGCGTCCCATCTGGAGATCGACGTTGCCCACGCAGGTGCAGACCTGTTTTTTCGTGCCGGCATGCCGTTCTGCGGCATAGCCGACGCACAGTCCGGCTAACAGGCTGTCGAAATAACGCTCCTCCTCCCCCTGCGGCAGGTAGTCCGGATGGGCCACCAGATGACGCAGATAGCCAAAGAAGGCCTCCTGGCGCTGCGGCTGCCGGGCAAAAACGACGTTGACCAGATCCCGGGTGCTCTCACCCACCACCACCGCGGAGACGCGCATACCCAGATCGCCTTCCACCGTGCGTTTAACAAATGGCTCCGGGACGCCATGCAGGACGGTGTCAGGGGAGAGCGTGTTGGCGCTGGCGGAGTAGACGTCGGTGGTGGCGCCGCCCATGTCGATCAGCATGAACTCCTTCCACGCGCTGTCGACATCGCTGATCGCTTTCACCAGTTCATACACGGTCCACGGCGTCGGCATTGGCTCTTCACCTGTTTCGCCGACAATCACATCCAGCCCTTTTCCTTTGACGATGCGTGACAGGAACACGTCGCAAATCGCTTTGCGCGCGGCATACGGGTTTGGGTGATCGAGATCCGGCAGAATATTGTCCACCGTGATGAGATCTTTATGGCCCAGAATCGCCTGGATCTCGTCCTGAATGTCGCGGTTACCCGCGTAGATGATGGCGCAGTCCAGACGCGAGTTCGCCAGCGCGTGGGCATTAGCCAGACCGTAGCTCTCTTCACCGCCGTCAGTTCCACCGGTAAACAGCAGGATGTCAGGCGGCGAGGCTTCCAGCGCCTGAATGTCGTGGCGGTTGAGCTTGTAGGCGTAGTATTGCGCGATTTTCGCCCCCGCAGAGTGGGCGGTGACTTTCGCGGATTCCAGGGTGATTGAAGGCACCAGCCCCATCGCCGCGACGGCCAGCCCGCCTTTGGCGGAAGAGGAATATTTCAGCGTCACATCGCCGCTGTTGAGCAGCGGGCGCGCATCGTCCACGTTCAGAACCTGGTTAAGGCTGGCAAAGAAACTTTCTGCCAGATGGTGAGTCGTGGTCGGCGTCAGAACATGATTGACCAGTGTGAGTGCGTCGCCCTCCCTGGCAAAGAGAGCCGCTTTGGTCCACGTCGAGCCGATGTCGACAGAGACGATTTGCATCAGATGGCCTCTTCCAGACAGCGCTGCGTGACGCCGTGGCGCTGGTTGATATCGGCGGCCATTAACCGGCACACATCTTCCAGGTCATGGCTTGGCGCGAAGACACGGTTAAAGCCCATGTCCTTGAATTTCGCTTCCACATCGGCAAAGTCATGTTTACCGACAACCAGATTTCCGCCCACATAAAGCAGAATCTCGCCAATACCGCGTTCGATGCAGCGTTCGCGTAGCCCCAGACAGTCAATGTCACCGTGGCCATAAATAGAGGAAACGACAATGGCGTCGGCGCCGGTTTCGATGGCGGCGTCAATATATTCATCCTGGCTTACCATAACGCCCAGATTGATTACGCGAAAATCATGGGCAGTAAAAACACGGTCCAGAACTTTATTGCCTACTGCATGGCAGTCAGCACCAATGACGCCAATAACAAGTGTTGATTTCTTCATGGGTAATCCTCTCCAGGACTCAGGGTAAAAATAAAAATGATGATATATGGCGCCCTCTGGGGTGGCGGCCTTTAATAGTGAGGGAGTGTCCTGGGGCGGCGTTATCGATGCAATTGATCTATTTTCAAAAAATCATGCGTAAAACGGCGATACTGGATGCTGATAAAATTTAACCATAAATATCATGTGGTTAAATTTTATTTCTGAGTGGGAATATATTTGTATAACCATAATGGTGAAAAACGAAATGTCACCTTTGTGATCTGAATCTTATTTATAATCAGCAACAAAAATATTCATGAAAAATAATGAAAGCGAGAGAATTGTGAGTAAGGTAACGGAATTTAAAAAGTGCTTGAGATACGGCATTTATTGGTTGTTAATAAAAATAAACAAATGCTAATGATTTGTTTTTTATCGCCGTATAACGTGTTTTTTCGCGCTGCGCATCACTTTTATTTATCGCCTGCGGCGCAAGGGAAATTTTAACGCTGCTTACGACGGGCGATCAGGGTAAATTTATAATCGTCGGTATTGAACGCATTTCGACTGTATTCAAATATCCGGCCATCTTTCAAATATCCGCGCGAGACTTTTTCCAGAATCGGCTTGCCGGGATCGATAGCCAACAGTCGGCTCATCTCCTCGGTGGGCATCACCGGGATCAGCTCCTGCTCGCTTCGGTCGATCACCATTTGCTTCACCTCTTCGATGAAATGGTACTTCGATTTTTCCATGACTTCCCAGGTCAGATCCGGGAACAGGGCCAGCGGCATCCAGGTTTCTTCCAGCGTTACCGGTTTTTGCTTGATAAAGCGCACCCGCTTGACGTGCCAGACGCGGCTGCCCTGGGCAAGCTGGAGCTGTTCCTGCAAAAAGTCATCTGCCGGGATCACTTCAAAGACCCGCACTTCACTGTGAATATCGACGTTACGGTCAGCGAGCTTCTCATAGAAGCTGGTTAACTGATAGATGTCGTAATTAACCCGCTCCGCTTTTACATAGGTGCCGCTACCCTGGATGCTTTCGACAATATGCTGTTCCGTAAGCTGCCTGAGCGCCTGGCGCACCGTGACTCGGCTGACGTTAAACGTTGCCTGCAGCGCGGATTCCGTCGGCAGGGCGTCGCCTGGCTTCAACTCCCCTCGCTGAATTTGCTCAAGGATACGGTCTGCGATCTGGCGGTATAGCGGCTTTCGGCTCATGGTTTTCCGGGAAGGTTAATACGAATTCGCTCATTATGCCTGACATCCCGGCGCTGTAAATAATACAAATTTAATACAAATTATCGCGCAATAGTGAAAATGATCACATAAATGTATTATTTCGTCTGGCACAATTCTTCGCGCATAAAACCACCACAGGGTGAGGAACATGATGAACCTGACAACGTTAACCCACCGCGATGCGCTGTGCCTGAATGCCCGCTTCGCCAGTCGTGACGAGGCAATCACCGCATTAGCGCAACGGCTAACGGCGTTGGGTAAGATTGCCGATCCCCAGGCGTTTTTAACGGAGGTCTTTTCCCGCGAAAGTCTCGGTCCCACCGCGCTGGGCGAAGGGCTGGCAGTACCGCACGGTAAAACGTCCGCTGTGAAGGAGGCCGCGTTCGCGGTGGCGACCCTCAGCGAACCACTGGAGTGGGATGGTGTCGATGGACCCGAACCGGTGGAACTGATCTTTCTGCTCGCCATCCCGCAGAATGAAGCGGGCAGTACGCATATGCACTTGCTGACCGCGCTTACCACCCGTCTGGCGGACGACGAGACGCGGGCACGGGTGATGGCTGCCGAAAGCGCAGACGCGTTGCTGGCGGCGCTGGACGACGAGGTTCATGCTGCATTCACACCCCCGCTGGCGAAGGCGCCAACGCTGGTCTGCGTGACCGCCTGTCCGGCGGGGATTGCGCATACCTATATGGCCGCGGAGTATCTGGAAAAAGCGGGTCGTAAGTTGGGCGTGAATGTGTATGTCGAAAAGCAGGGCGCTAACGGCATTGAAGGCAGGCTGACGGCGGACCAACTGAATGCGGCGACGGCGTGTATTTTCGCCGCTGAGGTGGCCATAAAAGAGAGTGAACGTTTTGCCGGACTGCCGACGCTTACGGTACCGGTCGCGGAGCCGATTCGCCATGCGGAGCAACTGATCCAGCAGGCGCTGGCGCTGCCGCAGCGTGAAACGCGCGCGCTTCAGCAGGATGCGCCGCCTGCGAAGGGGCTAAAAACCGAACTCAAACAGGCGCTGCTGAGCGGCATCTCATTCGCCGTGCCGCTGATCGTCGCGGGCGGCACCGTTCTTGCCGTCGCGGTACTGCTGGCGCAGATGCTGGGGCTGCAACACCTTTTCGATCAGGAAAACTCCTGGCTGTGGATGTACCGCAAACTGGGCGGCGGAATGCTTGGCATTCTCATGGTGCCTGTACTGGCGGCCTATACCGCCTATTCGCTGGCGGATAAACCCGCGCTGGCGCCGGGCTTCGCCGCCGGACTGGCCGCTAATATGATCGGTTCCGGCTTTCTTGGCGCGGTAGCGGGCGGGCTTATCGCCGGATACCTGATGCGCTGGGTGAAAAATCATCTCCGGCTGAGCAGTAAGTTCAACGGGTTTTTAACCTTCTATTTGTACCCGGTCATCGGCACGCTCGGCGCGGGCAGCCTGATGCTGTTCGTGGTTGGCGAGCCGGTGGCGTGGATCAACAACGCGCTGACGGCTTGGCTGAATGGCTTAAGCGGCGCCAATGCGCTGTTGCTTGGCGCTATCCTCGGCTTTATGTGCTCCTTCGACCTGGGCGGGCCGGTGAATAAAGCTGCCTACGCCTTCTGCCTGGGCGCAATGGCCAACGGCGTTTACGGGCCTTACGCCATTTTTGCCTCCGTCAAAATGGTTTCAGCCTTTACGGTAACGGCCTCCACGCTACTCTCGCCACGTTTATTTAAAGAGTTTGAAATCGAAACCGGTAAATCTACCTGGCTACTGGGGCTGGCGGGGATCACCGAAGGGGCTATCCCGATGGCGATAGAAGATCCGCTGCGGGTCATTAGCGCTTTTGTCCTCGGGTCGATGGTCACCGGGGCGATCGTTGGCGCCATGAATATTGGGCTGTCGACGCCCGGCGCAGGGATTTTCTCCCTCTTTTTACTCCATGATGGCGGATTAGGCGGCGTCATAGCGGCGGCAGGCTGGTTTGGCGCGGCGCTGGCGGGAACGTTGATTTCCACGCTGATCCTGCTGCTCTGGCGTCGTCAGGCGGTGAAGCAGGGCAAGTACGTCACCGACCGCGTGCCGGTAAACACTCACTAACAGGAAACGACGATGAAAGCAGTCTCTCGTGTTCACATCACCCCGCATATGCACTGGGATCGTGAGTGGTATTTCACCACCGAAGAATCACGCATTTTGCTGGTCAATAATATGGAGGAGATCCTTACCCGTCTGGAGCAGGATGCCGAATACAAATATTACGTGCTGGACGGGCAGACGGCGATACTGGAGGACTACTTCGCGGTGGTGCCGGAAAATAAAGAGCGGGTCAGACGACTGGTTCAGGCCGGGAAGCTGATTATCGGCCCGTGGTATACCCAGACGGATACCACTCTTGTTTCCGGTGAATCGATTGTGCGTAACCTGATGTATGGGATGCGTGACTGTCTGGCCTTTGGCGAGCCGATGAAAATTGGCTATCTGCCGGACTCGTTTGGCATGTCCGGCCAGCTTCCGCATATTTACAACGGCTTTGGCATCACCCGCACCCTGTTCTGGCGCGGTTGTTCAGAACGCCACGGCACCGATAAAACCGAGTTTCTGTGGCAGAGTCGCGATGGCAGCGAAGTGGTGGCGCAGGTGCTGCCGCTGGGCTACGCGATTGGTAAGTACTTACCGGAGGACGAAGCCGGATTACGTAAACGACTCGACGGTTATTTCGAGGTGCTGGAAAAGGCATCGGTAACAAAAGAGATCCTGCTGCCTAACGGTCACGACCAGATGCCGCTTCAGCAAAATATCTTTGCGGTGATGGATAAGTTGCGGGAAATTTATCCCCAACGGACTTTTGTCATGAGTCGTTTCGAGGAGGTCTTTGAACGCACTGAGGCCCATCGCGAGCAATTAGCCACCCTGAAGGGCGAATTTATCGACGGCAAATACATGCGCGTACACCGCACCATAGGCTCGACGCGGATGGACATCAAAATCGCTCACGCGCGGATCGAAAATAAAATCGTCAATCTTCTCGAACCGCTGGCGACGCTGGCATGGACGCTGGGTTTTGATTACCACCACGGTCTGCTGGAAAAAATGTGGAAGGAGATATTAAAGAATCACGCCCACGACAGCATCGGCTGTTGCTGTAGTGACCCGGTGCACCGCGAAATTGCGGCGCGATTTATGCTGGCGGAAGACATGGCCGACAACCTGATCCGTTTTTATCTGCGTAAAGTGGTGGACAACATGCCCCACAGCGACGCCGACAAACTGGTGCTGTTTAACCTGATGCCGTGGCCGCGTGAAGAGGTCATTAATACCACCCTTCGCCTGCGCGCCAGCCAGTTCAGCCTGCGTGATGACAGAGGGAACGCTGTGCCTTATTTCATTCGTGAGGCGCGAGAGCTGGACCCGGGGCTGATCGACCGGCAAATCGTTCACTACGGCAACTACGACCCGTTTATGGAGTACGACATCCAGATTCATCAGATCGTCCCGTCGATGGGGTATCGCACCCTGTACATTGATGCCAATGCCCCTGGACTTCAGGTTGCCGCGAAAACGACCCCGGAAACGTTGCTGGAGAACGCTTTCTGGCAAATTTCGCTCAACGAAGACGGCACGCTGCGCCTGTATGATAAAGACAGCGGCGTCTGTTATGACCGGGTGCTGGAGCTGGAAGAAGGTTCTGACGATGGCGATGAATATGATTATTCGCCAGCAAGAGAAGAGTGGCGGCTGACGTCGGCCGGTGTGCAACCCCACTGCGAGATCCGCCATGAGGCGTGGCAGAGCCAGGCGCTGATCCGTTATGACCTGGCGGTTCCGCGTGATCTCGCTGAACGCGCCCTGCGCCAGCGCAGCGGCAGGGTAGGGGTGGAGATTGCGGTGACGCTTTCCCATAACAGCAGACGAATTGATGTCGGAATAACGCTGGACAACCAGGCCGACGATCATCGGGTGCGGGTATTAATTCCAACGCCTTTTACTACCGATCAGGTGTTGGCGGATACCCAGTTTGGCTCTGTGACGCGTCCGGTAGAGGACGACGCGATGACTAACTGGCGGGAAGAAGGGTGGAAAGAGGCGCCTGTGCCGGTATGGAATCTGCTCAATTATGCTGCGTTACAGGAAGGGCGTAACGGGTTGGCGGTCTTTACGGAAGGTTTGCGCGAATTTGAGGTGACGGGCGAGGAGAAAAAAACCTTCGCCATTACGCTCTTGCGCGGCGTGGGGCTACTGGGTAAAGAGGATTTACTGCTGCGCCCAGGGCGTCCTTCCGGCATCAAAATGCCGGTACCGGATTCACAACTGCGGGGAACCCTGCATTGTCGGCTAAGTCTGTTTAGCTTTAGCGGTACGCCGTTCTCTGCGGGTGTGGCGCAACAGGCGCGGGCGTGGCTGACGCCGGTACAGTGTTACAATAAAATTCCGTGGGACGCGATGAAGCTCAACAAGGCCCGTTTTACGGTACCTGAGCGTTACAGTTTACTGACCATGCCGCCTGTCGGCTGCCAGATAAGCGCGCTAAAGAAAGCGGAAGACGGCGAAGCGCTGATTTTGCGCCTGTTTAATCCGTCGGACAGCTCGTCGAGTGATACCACCGTCACCTTTACCCGGACGGTGGCAAACTGCGCGGAAGTGATGATGAGCGAGCAGGTCGTTTCGGCTCACGAGCGGGACGATAACCTTCCCGGGACGTTTTTACCCGGGCAATCGCGGACCTTCCGCTACCAGCTTGTCTGAAATGTCAGCAATCGAAACAACGCCACGCTTAGCGTGGCGTTGTTATTTTCACAATAATAACGTTGTGGTGTTAATTCAAATTAACCTTAAAGTAAAATTAATGTGAATGATGAAAGGCGGGCTTTTCAGACGCGACGAAAATGATACCCGGACTTCGAAAAATAGCCCCTCAGCAAACCCTGGCAGAACGGCCTGCCACGTTAATTAAAACACCGTCTTTTTATATAAGAATTTTATTGGCGTAACTCTGCAATCAATCAAAGATACACATGTGCAACATGTTTTTTACTTCGGTCACCACATCTAAACATGGTTAACATAAAAGGGCGTTTTTGATTTAAATCAATGTTTAATGATTGGAAAAAGATAAGGAAACGCGATAAATTGTCGCCGATCAAATTGATGGAAAAGTGAGAAATTCGCTATAAATTGATCACTGTCGAAAAACGCAAATCTTCCTCAATAAAAACCTGTTTATTGTAAGGATTTTGCGGCGTAATATAATTGCGGGATCAATTTGAGTTTTTTATTAACATGTTTGTAACCTTTCACCCATTCTGTTTCCTTATACGGAAAAAGGATACCGGTGAAGGCGCGCAAACAAATTTGTATTGGGGCATGCGTGTGACCCTTTCTAACGGGGTTCACTCTCGGAGTCTTCATGCGATGAGCAAGGAGTCATGATGTTAGATATAGTCGAACTGTCGCGCTTACAGTTTGCCTTGACCGCGATGTACCACTTCCTCTTTGTGCCACTGACGCTCGGTATGGCGTTTTTGCTGGCCATTATGGAAACGGTCTACGTCCTTTCCGGCAAACAGATTTATAAAGATATGACTAAGTTCTGGGGCAAGTTGTTTGGTATCAACTTTGCTCTGGGTGTGGCAACAGGGCTGACCATGGAGTTCCAGTTCGGGACAAACTGGTCTTACTATTCCCACTACGTTGGGGATATCTTCGGTGCGCCGCTGGCGATCGAAGGTCTGATGGCCTTCTTCCTCGAATCCACCTTTGTAGGTCTGTTCTTCTTTGGCTGGGATCGTCTGGGCAAAGTCCAGCACATGGCTGTTACCTGGCTGGTGGCATTAGGCTCTAACCTTTCTGCGCTGTGGATCCTGGTCGCTAACGGCTGGATGCAGAACCCTATCGCGTCGGATTTCAACTTTGAAACCATGCGCATGGAAATGGTGAGCTTCTCTGAACTGGTGCTCAACCCGGTTGCACAGGTGAAATTCGTTCATACCGTGGCGTCGGGTTATGTCACGGGTGCGATGTTCATCCTCGGTATCAGCGCTTACTATCTGCTGAAAGGCCGCGACATTGCCTTCGCTAAACGCTCCTTTGCCATTGCCGCCAGCTTCGGGATGGCCGCTGTATTGTCTGTTATCGTTCTGGGTGATGAGTCCGGTTACGAAATGGGCGACGTGCAGAAAACCAAACTCGCCGCCATCGAAGCCGAGTGGGAGACCCAGCCTGCACCGGCTGCCTTTACCCTGTTCGGTATTCCGGATCAGGATTCGCAGGAAAACAAATTTGCGATCCAGATCCCTTACGCGCTGGGTATTATCGCTACCCGCTCCGTCGATACGCCGGTGATCGGTCTGAAAGACCTGATGGTCCAGCACGAAGAACGTATCCGCAACGGGATGAAAGCGTATGAACTGCTCGAACAACTGCGCGCCGGTTCAACCGACCAGACCGTTCGCGATCAGTTCAACAGCATGAAGAAAGATCTGGGCTACGGTCTGCTGCTGAAACGCTATACTCCGAACGTCTCCGACGCGACAGAAGCGCAGATCCAGCAGGCGACGAAAGATTCTATTCCTCGCGTTGCGCCGCTGTATTTCGCGTTCCGTATCATGGTGGCATGCGGCTTCCTGCTGCTGGCGATCATCGCGCTGTCCTTCTGGAGCGTTATCCGTAACCGCATCGGCGAGAAAAAATGGCTGCTGCGCGCTGCGCTGTATGGTATTCCACTGCCGTGGATCGCCGTAGAAGCGGGCTGGTTTGTTGCGGAATATGGCCGTCAGCCATGGGCTATCGGCGAAGTGCTGCCCACCGCCGTGGCGAACTCGTCGCTGACGGTAGGCGATTTGCTGTTCTCCATGTTCCTGATTTGCGGCCTGTACACCCTGTTCCTGGTGGCAGAACTGTTCCTGATGTTCAAGTTTGCACGCCTTGGCCCAAGCAGCCTGAAAACCGGTCGCTATCACTTTGAGCAGTCCACCGTGGCTTCTCAGCCGGCACGCTAAGACAGGAGTCGTCAAATGATCGATTATGAAGTACTACGTTTTATCTGGTGGCTGCTGGTTGGCGTTCTGCTGATTGGTTTTGCGGTTACCGATGGCTTCGACATGGGGGTGGGCATGCTCACCCGTTTCCTCGGTCGTAACGACACCGAGCGTCGAATTATGATTAACTCCATCGCCCCGCACTGGGACGGTAACCAGGTGTGGCTGATCACCGCCGGCGGCGCGCTGTTCGCCGCCTGGCCGATGGTCTATGCCGCCGCGTTCTCCGGTTTCTATGTGGCGATGATCCTCGTGCTGGCATCGTTATTCTTCCGTCCGGTCGGTTTTGACTACCGTTCCAAGATTGAAGATCCGCGCTGGCGCAACATGTGGGACTGGGGCGTGTTCATCGGTAGCTTTGTGCCGCCGCTAGTGATTGGCGTGGCGTTTGGTAACCTGTTGCAGGGCGTACCGTTCCATGTCGACGAGTATCTGCGTCTCTACTACACCGGTAACTTCTTCCAGTTGCTGAACCCGTTCGGTCTGCTGGCAGGCGTGATCAGCGTTGGGATGATCATCACCCAGGGCGCGACCTACCTGCAAATGCGTACCGTGGGCGAACTGCACCTGCGTGCCCGCGCGACCTCACAGATCGCCGCGCTGGTCACGCTGGTCTGCTTCGCGCTGGCGGGTGTCTGGGTGATGTACGGTATCGACGGTTATGTGGTGACCTCTGCTATCGATCACCATGCCGCGTCTAACCCACTGACCAAAGAAGTGACTCGTGAAGCGGGCGCATGGCTGGTGAACTTTAACAACGCACCGATCCTGTGGTTGATTCCGGCGCTGGGCGTGGTACTGCCGCTGCTGACGATCCTGACCTCGCGGATGGAAAAAGGGGCCTGGGCGTTCCTGTTCTCTTCTCTGACGCTGGCCTGCATCATCCTGACCGCGGGTATCGCGATGTTCCCGTTCGTGATGCCTTCCAGCACCATGATGAATGCGAGCCTGACGATGTGGGATGCGACGTCCAGCCAGATGACGCTGAACCTGATGACCTGGGTTGCTGTGGTATTTGTGCCGATCATCCTGATCTACACCAGCTGGTGTTACTGGAAAATGTTCGGTCGTATTACCAAAGAACACATTGAAAGCAACACCCACTCTCTGTACTAAGTAAGGAGCAATTGTATGTGGTATTTCGCCTGGATTCTGGGAACGCTTCTTGCCTGTGCATTTGGGATCATCACCGCGCTGGCCCTTGAGCACGTCGAGGCAAGCAAAAACGGTCAAGAAGAACACTGATGAAACTTATCGCGATGCTGTATGCGATAATGGACAAGCGCCCGTTACGGGCGCTTTCTTTCGTCATGGCGCTGGTGTTAGCAGGATGTATGTTTTGGGATCCCTCCCGCTTCGCGGCAAAGACCAGTACGCTGGAAATCTGGCACGGTTTACTGCTGATGTGGGCCGTCTGCGCAGGCATCATACATGGCGTTGGTTTTCGCCCTCGCGCCGTGCACTGGCAAGGGATCTTCTCCCCTCTGCTGGCCGACATAGTCCTTATCGTGGGGCTGTTTTTCTTCTTCTTTTGAATAAGAAACATCCTGAAAGAACGATGGGCTTGCATAAGCCCATATATTTTTACTCTCCCTTAACTTCCCCCCATTCCCAAGCCCTGATAGCGCGCGTATAGTAGCAACGTTTAAAAGTTCTCTCTTTTGTTGCATTACCGGGATGTAAAGTGAATACAACGCGATATACAACAGCATTCTTGATGCGTCGCGAGGGCAATGACGCGAGTCACCAGACACTTGCAAACGTAAGTGACGGAGATGAGCGGATGGCGCCGACAACGAGGCCGCAGGAATGAATAAGTATATATTTCGATGGCCGGTTCGTGTCTATTATGAAGACACTGACGCCGGTGGGGTGGTTTACCACGCCAGCTATGTCGCTTTTTATGAAAGAGCGCGTACAGAGATGCTGCGTCATCACCACTTTAGTCAGCAGGTTTTGCTGGCAGAGCGAGTGGCCTTCGTGGTGCGTAAAATGACGCTGGAATACTATGCGCCTGCGCGACTCGACGACATGCTCGAAGTTCAGTCTGAAATTACGTCAATGCGTGGTACCTCAATGGTGTTCACGCAACGCATTGTCAACGCAGAAAACACGGTGCTCAATGAAGCAGAAGTGCTGATTGTTTGCGTTGATCCACTCAAAATGAAGCCTCGTGCGCTTCCCAAGTCCATTGTCGCGGAGTTTAAGCAGTGACTGACATGAATATCCTTGATTTGTTCCTGAAGGCTAGCCTTCTGGTTAAACTTATCATGTTGATTTTGATTGGTTTTTCAATCGCATCCTGGGCCATCATCATCCAGCGGACCCGTATTCTCAACGCTGCTGCGCGTGAAGCCGAAGCGTTTGAAGACAAATTCTGGTCCGGGATCGAACTGTCTCGCCTGTATCAGGAAAGCCAGGGCCGCCGCGATAGTCTGGCGGGGTCGGAACAAATCTTCTATAGCGGGTTCAAAGAGTTTGCCCGCCTGCATCGGGCTAACAGCCATGCACCGGAAGCGATCGTTGAAGGCGCCTCCCGGGCGATGCGCATCTCAATGAACCGCGAGCTTGAGAATCTTGAGACGCACATTCCGTTCCTCGGCACCGTCGGTTCTATCAGCCCGTATATCGGTCTGTTTGGTACCGTGTGGGGGATTATGCATGCGTTTATCGCCCTGGGGGCGGTAAAACAGGCCACCCTGCAGATGGTCGCGCCGGGGATCGCGGAAGCGCTGATCGCGACGGCGATTGGTCTCTTTGCGGCGATCCCTGCGGTTATGGCCTACAACCGCCTGAACCAGCGTGTGAACAAGCTGGAATTGAATTACGACAACTTTATGGAAGAGTTTACCGCGATTCTGCACCGTCAGGCGTTTACCGTTAGCGAGAGCAACAAGGGGTAAACCATGGCGAGATCGCGTGGACGGGGTCGTCGCGACCTGAAGTCCGAAATCAACATCGTACCGTTGCTCGACGTGCTGCTGGTGCTGCTGCTGATCTTTATGGCGACAGCGCCGATCATTACCCAGAGCGTGGAAGTCGATCTGCCGGACGCCACGGAGTCGCAGGCGGTGAACAGTAACGACAATCCGCCAGTGATTATTGAAGTGTCCGGGGTAGGGCAGTACAGCGTGGTAGTGGAAAAAGATCGTATGGATCAACTGCCGCCGGAACAGGTTGTTGCGGAAGCGAAAAGCCGCCTGGAATCCAATCCGAAAACGGTCTTCTTAATCGGTGGCGCGAAAGACGTGCCTTACGATGAAATAATTAAAGCGCTGAACTTGTTACACAGCGCGGGTGTGAAGTCGGTCGGCTTAATGACCCAGCCTATCTGATCATCCGCTTCTCTGGCGTGAAAAGAGCGTGTAACAGGCGAACAGTTTTTGGGAACCGAGAGTGTCAAAGGCAACCGAACAAAACGACAAGCTCAAGCGGGCGATAATTATTTCAGCGGTGCTGCATGTCATCTTATTTGCAGTGCTGATCTGGAGTTCGTTCGATGAGCATATAGAGGCTTCAGCCGGCGGCGGCGGTGGTTCTTCCATCGATGCCGTGATGGTTGATCCTGGCGCCGTGGTTCAGCAGTACGAACGTCAGCAGCAGCAACAGTCCAGCGCGCAGCGTGCTAAAGAGCAGCGTGAAAAACTGGCGCAACAGCAGGCGGAAGAGCTTCGCGAGAAGCAGGCTGCGGAACAGGAACGGCTTAAGCAGATTGAAAAAGAGCGCTTAGCGGCGCAGGAACAGCAAAAGCAGGCCGAGGCTGAGGCGAAGAAAGCGCAGGAGCAGCAGAAACAGGCTGAGGAAGCCGCGAAGAAAGCTGCCGCCGATGCAAAAGCGAAAGCGGACGCGCAGGCGAAAGAAGCGGCGGAGGCGGCGAAAAAGGCCGCTGCTGACGCGAAGAAGAAAGCCGAAGCCGAGGCGGCGAAAGCGGCCGCGGATGCGAAGAAAAAGGCGGAAGCGGAGGCTGCTAAGCAGGCTCAGGCCGACGCGGAGAAGAAAGCGGCCGCAGAAAAAGCCGCTGCAGCCAAAGCGGCAGCCGCTGAAAAAGCGGCGGCCGAGAAGAAAGCCGCCGCCGAAAAGGCCGCCGCAGAGAAAAAAGCCGCTGCGGAGAAAGCGGCTGCCGATAAGAAAGCGGCAGCGGCTAAAAAAGCGGCCGCCGAAAAAGCCGCTGCGGAAAAGGCCGCGGCAGCAGCAGGCGTGGACGATCTGCTGGGCGACTTAAGCTCCGGTAAGAATGCGCCGAAAACCGGCGGTGGGGCGAAAGGGAACAACGCTTCTCCGGCGGGGAGTGGTAATACTAAAAATAATGGCGCGTCAGGCGCGGATATCAGTAACTATGCCGGGCAGATCAAATCTGCTATCGAGAGCAAGTTTTATGACGCATCGTCCTATACAGGCAAGACCTGTACGCTGCGGATAAAACTCGCGCCGGACGGCCTGCTGCTGGATATTCAGTCTGAAGGTGGCGATCCGGCGCTTTGTCAGGCAGCGCTTGCGGCGGCCCGACAGGCGAAGATTCCAAAACCGCCAAGCCAGGCAGTGTATGAAGTGTTTAAAAACGCGCCTCTGGACTTTAAACCGTAAGCTAAACTTTCCCCGTCACCGCGGGGAAAACAAACGTCGGCAGTCCCTGGGTTTCGGTAGTTTTGTGTATTTGAGTTTGTTAACATTCTGCTAAATTATCGTGGGCTTTCCGTCCAGATAAGGGAGATATGATGAAGCAGGCATTACGAGTAGCATTTGGTTTTCTGATGCTGTGGGCGGCGGTGCTGCACGCAGAAGTCCGTATCGAGATCACCCAGGGGGTGGACTCGGCGCGCCCGATTGGCGTTGTGCCATTCCAGTGGGCGGGGCCGGGGGCGGCGCCTGAAGATATCGGCGGCATCGTTGGCGCAGACTTGCGTAACAGCGGGAAATTTAACCCATTAGATCGCTCCCGTCTGCCGCAGCAGCCGGGTACCGCGCAGGAGGTTCAGCCTGCGGCATGGTCTGCGCTGGGTATCGACGCGGTGGTTGTCGGTCAGGTAACGCCGAATCCGGACGGTTCCTATAATGTCGCCTATCAACTGGTTGACACTGGCGGCGCGCCGGGTACTGTACTGGCCCAGAACTCTTACAAAGTGAATAAGCAGTGGTTGCGCTATGCGGGCCATACCGCCAGTGATGAAGTGTTCGAAAAGCTGACCGGCATTAAGGGCGCTTTCCGTACCCGTATCGCTTACGTTGTGCAGACAAACGGCGGTCAGTTCCCGTATGAGCTGCGCGTCTCTGACTACGATGGTTACAACCAGTTCGTGGTTCACCGTTCCCCGCAGCCGCTGATGTCTCCGGCGTGGTCTCCGGATGGCTCGAAACTGGCTTATGTCACCTTTGAAAGCGGTCGTTCTGCGCTGGTTATTCAGACATTATCTAACGGTGCGGTGCGTCAGGTTGCCTCTTTCCCGCGTCACAACGGTGCGCCTGCGTTCTCTCCGGACGGCAGCAAACTGGCGTTTGCCCTGTCAAAAACCGGTAGTCTGAACCTGTACGTGATGGATATCGGCTCCGGTCAGATCCGTCAGGTAACCGATGGTCGCAGCAACAACACGGAACCGACCTGGTTCCCGGACAGCCAGAACCTGGCCTTTACCTCTGACCAGGCCGGACGTCCACAGGTGTATAAAGTTAACGTCAACGGCGGTGCTCCGCAGCGTATTACCTGGGAAGGTTCACAAAACCAGGATGCTGATGTCAGCAGCGACGGGAAATTTATGGTAATGGTAAGCACGACTAACGGTCAGCAGCACATTGCCAAACAAGATCTGGTAGCGGGTGGCGTACAGGTTCTGTCGTCAACGTTCCTGGACGAAACGCCAAGTCTGGCACCTAACGGCACTATGGTTATCTACAGCTCTTCTCAGGGGATGGGATCCGTGCTGAATTTGGTTTCTACAGATGGGCGTTTCAAAGCGCGTCTTCCGGCAACTGATGGACAGGTTAAATTCCCTGCCTGGTCGCCGTATCTGTGATAATAAATAATTGATTAATAAAGGAATCATTGAAATGCAACTGAACAAAGTGCTGAAAGGGCTGATGATTGCTCTGCCTGTTATGGCTATTGCGGCATGTTCTTCCAACAAGAACGCCAGCAATGACGGCAGCGAAGGCATGCTGGGTGCCGGCACTGGTATGGATGCAAACGGCAGCGGCGGCAACATGTCCTCCGAAGAGCAGGCGCGTCTGCAAATGCAACAGCTGCAGCAGAACAACATCGTTTACTTCGATCTGGACAAGTACGATATCCGTTCTGACTTCGCTGCGATGCTGGATGCGCACGCAAACTTCCTGCGTAGCAACCCGTCTTACAAAGTCACCGTAGAAGGTCACGCGGACGAACGTGGTACGCCTGAGTACAACATCTCCCTGGGTGAACGTCGTGCGAACGCTGTTAAGATGTACCTGCAGGGTAAAGGCGTTTCTGCTGACCAGATCTCCATCGTTTCTTACGGTAAAGAAAAACCTGCAGTACTGGGTCATGACGAAGCGGCGTATGCCAAAAACCGTCGTGCCGTACTGGTTTACTAAGAGAATTGCATGAGCAGTAACTTCAGACATCATGTGTTGAGTCTGTCGTTACTGGTTGGCATAGCGGCCCCCTGGGCCGCTTTTGCTCAAGCGCCAATCAGTAGTGTCGGCTCAGGCTCGGTCGAAGACCGTGTCACTCAACTCGAGCGTATTTCGAATGCTCACAGCCAGCTTTTAACCCAACTCCAGCAACAACTCTCTGATAATCAGGCCGATATCGATTCCCTGCGTGGTCAAATTCAGGAAAGCCAATATCAACTGAATCAGGTCGTTGAACGCCAGAAGCAGATCCTGCTGCAGATTGACAGTCTGAACAGCGGTGGCGCAGCCGCGCAGTCCGCGGGCGGCGCTCAGGGGGGGACGGCGACGGGCGCAGCGACGGCAGCACCGGATGCAGGGGCGGCAGCCACTGGCGCGCCGGTCCAAAGCGGTGACGCCAATACCGACTATAATGCGGCAATTGCGCTGGTGCAGGATAAATCCCGCCAGGATGACGCGATTGCGGCATTCCAGAATTTCATCAAGAAATACCCGGATTCAACCTATCAGCCGAATGCCAACTACTGGCTCGGTCAGTTGAATTACAACAAGGGTAAAAAAGATGATGCCGCGTTTTATTTCGCCTCGGTGGTGAAGAACTACCCGAAGTCGCCTAAAGCCGCTGACGCGATGTATAAAGTCGGTGTGATCATGCAGGACAAAGGTGATACTGCGAAAGCGAAAGCGGTTTATCAGCAGGTTATCAGCAAATACCCAGGTACTGATGGGGCGAAACAGGCGCAAAAACGTCTCGGCGCGATGTAATGCACACCATACGACCAGAAATCGAATTATTTCTGGTCGTGTCGTGCGATTCATAAGCAGTTGAGTGATCTACATCGAAATTTTAGTTGCGCTGAAATCTGAAATCAGTAATATATGCCGCCGTTGCCACGGGATATCAAACAAACCGAAAGCAGCGCAAAAGTGGGTCGTTAGCTCAGTTGGTAGAGCAGTTGACTTTTAATCAATTGGTCGCAGGTTCGAATCCTGCACGACCCACCAATCGTTACGGTGGAAAGCGATAATTAAACGTGAAGGATAACGTTGCGTCAGCAACGGCGCCGTAGGGCGAGGCAAAGCCGAGTCATCCTGCACGACCCATCAGTAAGACAGTAGTATCCAGCGCAGTATCGGGTGATTAGCTCAGCTGGGAGAGCACCTCCCTTACAAGGAGGGGGTCGGCGGTTCGATCCCGTCATCACCCACCACTCGGGTCGTTAGCTCAGTTGGTAGAGCAGTTGACTTTTAATCAATTGGTCGCAGGTTCGAATCCTGCACGACCCACCAGTTTTAACGTCGAACTCAGATGTTAAACGTGAAGGATAACGTTGCGACAGCAACGGCGCCGTAGGGCGAGGCGAAGCCAAAACATCCTGCACGATAACCCATGTTGAATGGGTACCGAGTCAAAATCTTCAGGCGACACCCTAAAGGGTCGTTAGCTCAGTTGGTAGAGCAGTTGACTTTTAATCAATTGGTCGCAGGTTCGAATCCTGCACGACCCACCATTTTAACGGTGGAAACGGGTAGAAAGCGTGAAGGATAACGTTGCGACAGCAACGGCCCAAAGGGCGAGGCGAAGCCGAGTCATCCTGCACGACCCACCAGTCTGAATGATTAAGCAGTAAATCCCGCAAGGGGTCGTTAGCTCAGTTGGTAGAGCAGTTGACTTTTAATCAATTGGTCGCAGGTTCGAATCCTGCACGACCCACCAATGTAAAAAGGCGCCCTAAAGGCGCCTTTTTGCTATGTGCAGAATGTTATGATTCGAATGCAGTGAGACAACGGAGCCGCTTGCAGCGACGGCCCGAAGGGCGAGGCGAAGCCGGATCAGATCACCGTCACCCTTCGGCAAAACGGTGCGCAATAGGTGTGACTTTCGTTACGCAATCCGCTATCTTGTTTAGCATATAAAACAAATATGGCCGATTTCGGCGTCATGTACGCTCTGTATCGGTTATTTCGTTAAGCGAGAAAAACGAGAAAGCAAGATGAGCGTAATGTTTGACCCAGAAGCAGCGATTTATCCGTTTCCGCCAAAACCTGTCCCGCTGAGCGTTGACGAAAAACAATTCTATCGCGACAAAATCAAGCGTCTGCTGAAAGCGCGTGATGCAGTGATGGTCGCGCACTATTACACCGATCCGGAAATCCAGCAACTGACGGAAGAGACCGGCGGTTGCATATCAGACTCCCTTGAGATGGCGCGCTTTGGCGCAAAGCATCCTGCGTCCACCCTGCTGGTGGCAGGAGTACGCTTTATGGGCGAAACCGCCAAAATCCTCAGCCCGGAAAAAACCATTTTGATGCCGACGCTGCAGGCCGAATGTTCGCTCGATCTCGGCTGTCCTGTCGAGGAATTTAACGCATTTTGCGATGCCCATCCGGATCGGACCGTGGTGGTCTACGCTAACACCTCCGCTGCGGTCAAAGCGCGTGCCGATTGGGTCGTGACCTCCAGCATTGCGGTTGAACTCATTGAGCATCTGGATAGTTTGGGCGAAAAAATCATCTGGGCGCCGGATCGCCATCTTGGTCGCTATGTGCAAAAACAGACTGGCGCGGACGTATTATGCTGGCAGGGCGCGTGCATCGTCCATGATGAGTTTAAAACCCAGGCGTTGGCCCGCATGAAGGGGCTTTACCCTGAAGCGGCAATCCTCGTCCACCCGGAATCCCCACAATCGATTGTCGACATGGCCGACGCCGTCGGCTCCACCAGCCAACTTATCAACGCGGCGAAAACGCTACCGCATAAGCAACTTATCGTCGCTACCGATCGCGGTATTTTCTACAAAATGCAGCAGGCCGTTCCGGGCAAAGAGTTGCTGGAAGCGCCCACCGCTGGCGAAGGGGCAACCTGCCGCAGCTGCGCGCACTGTCCGTGGATGGCGATGAACGGCCTTAAGGCGATTGCTGAAGGGCTGGAGCAGGGCGGACAAGCCCATGAGATTCAGGTTGATACGGCGCTGCGAGAAGGGGTATTATTGCCGTTAAACCGCATGCTGGATTTTGCGGCTACACTACGTGCGTAAATAATAAAAACGCTCTGGGGGAAAGATGGACTTTTTTAGTACGCAAAACATCCTGGTACATATTCCGATCGGCGCCGGTGGTTACGATCTTTCATGGATTGAGGCGGTAGGCACCATCGCCGGACTGTTGTGCATTGGTCTTGCCAGCATGGAAAAGATCAGCAATTACGTTTTCGGGCTGATCAACGTGACGTTATTTGCCATCATTTTCTTTCAGATCCAACTCTATGCCAGCCTGCTGCTGCAACTCTTTTTCTTTGCGGCGAATATTTACGGCTGGTATGCGTGGTCGCGGCAGAATACCCAGAATGAGGCGGAACTGAAAATCCGCTGGCTACCGTTACCGAAAGCGCTGGGCTGGCTGGCCGTTTGTGTGGTGGCGATTGGTCTGATGACGGTGTTTATCGATCCGGTGTTTGCTTTTTTGACCCGCGTCGCGGTAACCATAATGCAGGCGCTGGGGCTACAGGTGGTTATGCCCAATCTTCAGCCGGATGCTTTCCCGTTCTGGGATTCCTGCATGATGGTACTGTCGATTGTGGCGATGATACTGATGACACGAAAATACGTCGAGAACTGGCTGTTATGGGTGGTGATCAACGTTATTAGCGTCGTGATCTTCGCGCTTCAGGGCGTATACGCCATGTCGCTGGAGTATCTGATCCTGACTTTTATTGCGCTCAACGGCAGTCGGATGTGGATTAACAGCGCACGCGAACGAGGCTCACGCGCGCTGTCTCATTAATGGTGATGATGTGTATGGCCGGACGCTGTCTCATTCAGATGGCAGTCCGGTCCTTCACAACGCTGGTACTCCATCTGAATGGTGGCGTGCGCAATCTGGTAGTGATGCACGAGAAAATGCTGAATGCGCGCCAGCAGGGCGTCATGATCGTGCGGTGGGATCACCTGCGCATGGAGCGTCATTACCGGTTTTTCACCCACCATCCAGACGTGGACGTGATGCACATTTCGCACCTCCGGGATTTCACGGCTGAGATGGCGTTTCAGTGCGGTGATATCCAGCGACACGGGCGCGCCCTCAAGCAACTCATTCACGCTGTCTTTCAACAGACGCCATGCGCTACGCAGGACTAACAGCGAGACCAGAATTGATAAAATGGGGTCAGCGGGCGTCCAACCCGTCCAGATAATTATCAGCGCGGCGACAATCGCCCCCACTGAACCCAGCAAATCCCCCATAACATGCAGAGCGGCGGCCCGCACGTTAAGGTTTTTCTCCTCACTGCCGCGATGCAGGATCCAGAACGCAAGGATATTCGCCAGCAAACCTGCCACGGCGATGGACATCATCATGCCGCCCGCTACCGGACGTGGCGTATAGAAGCGCTCAATCGCTTCCCAGACGATTAAAATAGTGATAACCACTAACGCAATCGCATTGACGAATGCGGCCAGCGTGGTGAGTCTCAGCCAGCCAAACGTATGACGTAACGTCGGCGGGCGGCGGGCAAACTGAACGGCCAGCAGGGCAAACAGCAATGCGGCGGCGTCAGTTAACATATGCCCGGCGTCCGCCAGCAGCGCCAGCGAGCCGGAAAGAATCCCGCCAACGACCTCAAGCAGCATAAATCCCGCGGTGACGCAAAACGCGAGCAGTAACCGACGTGCGTTATTATCTTCAGGCAGATGAGGGGTTGAGTGAGAGTGAGCGTGCGCCATGAATGTCATCCCTTTATGAATTCTCTGTTAACTGTATGACATCATACCGTTTTTGGTCGAATTAAATTAAAAAGGAGAGCCTTAGCTCTCCTGTTATCAGCCCGTTTTACCGTTACTGAGTGGTGCCATCCGTTTTGGTATCCACGTTGTTACTGGTGCCGTCGCCAGTTTCCACTTTCTTATTCACATCCGGACAGCGACCATCTTTACACATGGTGTTTTTATGCACCTCGTCTTTGGTCATCCCATCCTGGGTTGCAGACGTCCCGGTGGACTGCTGGGCGCCGCTGGTATTGGTGTTCGTGTTACCGGTATTGATGTTTGTGCCGTCGAGGTTATTCGGCGCGACGTTTTGTTTCGCATCCGGCGCGACCTGACCGGCTTCTGCGGCGGCGTTGGCCTGTCCGTTATTCGTCTGGGCGCCGGTATCGGCAGCAAGCGCTGCGCCGCTGGCAAGGCTGAGTGTGGCAGTAAGAAACAGTGAAGCCAATTTTGTCATTTGCATAAGATGCTCCTGTTATGGTTCAGATGTCGGATAACGTCTTCCAACAGTGCATATGCCATGAAAGGACCAGGCAATGGTTTAAGATCCCATCCGGGCGTAATGGCCCAGTAGAGAATCTTGAAAAAATTAAAAAACTAAGCAGTTACAATTAAAAATTGTAGGTTAGATCTCGTTTTTCGCTACTTTCTGGGGTTTTTTTGCGGATTTCCAGGATTAATCCGTTCGAAGTGTAAAATCGCGTTTACACTTTCTGACTGACGATATAGATTGGAGGGATTGCATTCATTTATATAAGTATGGCAACACTGGACGAATCATGAATTATCAGAACGACGATTTACGCATCAAAGAGATCAACGAGTTATTACCCCCTGTCGCACTGCTGGAAAAGTTCCCCGCTACTGAAAATGCCGCTAATACCGTGGCCCATGCGCGTAAGGCGATTCACAAAATTTTAAAAGGCAACGACGACCGCCTGCTGGTCGTGATTGGTCCTTGCTCAATTCATGATCCGGTTGCCGCAAAAGAATACGCGGGCCGCCTGTTGGCGCTGCGTGAAGCGTTGAAAGACGAACTGGAAATCGTGATGCGCGTCTATTTCGAAAAGCCGCGCACCACCGTTGGCTGGAAAGGGCTGATCAACGATCCGCACATGGATAACAGCTTCCAGATCAATGATGGTCTGCGCATTGCGCGTAAGCTGCTGCTGGATATCAACGACAGCGGTCTGCCTGCGGCGGGTGAGTTTCTGGACATGATTACCCCACAATATCTGGCGGACCTGATGAGCTGGGGGGCGATTGGTGCGCGTACCACGGAATCTCAGGTACATCGCGAACTGGCTTCTGGTCTTTCCTGCCCGGTAGGCTTCAAAAACGGCACCGATGGCACCATCAAGGTCGCTATTGACGCCATCAATGCCGCAGGCGCGCCGCACTGCTTCCTGTCGGTCACCAAGTGGGGCCACTCGGCGATCGTCAATACCAGCGGCAACGGTGACTGCCATATCATCCTGCGCGGCGGAAAAGAGCCAAACTACAGCGCCACGCACGTCGCGGCAGTGAAGGAAGGGCTGGCGAAGGCCGGTCTGCCCGCGCAAATCATGATCGATTTCAGCCATGCGAATTCCTGCAAGCAGTTTAAAAAGCAGATGGACGTTGGCGCTGACGTGTGCCAGCAGATCGCGGGCGGCGAGAAAGCGATTATGGGAGTGATGATCGAAAGCCACCTGGTAGAGGGCAATCAGAATCCGGACAGCGGTGAACCGCTGGTGTACGGCAAGAGTATTACCGATGCCTGCATTAACTGGGAAGACACTGACGCCATTCTGCGCCAGCTCGCGGAAGCAGTAAAAGCACGGCGCGGGTAATCTTTCTCCTGTAAAAAAGCCGACTCAGTGAGTCGGCTTTTTCGTCTGTCGAGGTGGCTTAAGCGCCTTATCCGGCCCGGAAAGATCAACGATCCACAGGCCCGACAAGCGTAGCGACAGCAGACAGGCTTACTTCGCTTTACCCTGGTTTGCGACGGCGGCGGCTTTTGCGGCGATCTCGTCAGCATTACCCAGATAGTAGTGTTTGATCGGCTTGAAGTTTTCGTCGAACTCGTAAACCAGCGGCACCCCGGTCGGGATATTCAGTTCGAGGATCTCATCTTCGCTCATGTTATCGAGGTATTTCACCAGCGCACGCAGGGAGTTACCGTGAGCGGCGATAATCACGCGCTCGCCGCTCTTCATTCGCGGCAGAATGGTTTCGTTCCAGTAAGGGATAACGCGGTCGATGGTGAGCGCCAGGCTTTCGGTCAGCGGCAGCTCTTTTTCGGTCAGTTTTGCGTAACGCGGATCGTGACCCGGGTAGCGCTCGTCGTCTTTAGTCAGTTCCGGCGGGGTGACCGCGAAGCCGCGACGCCACTGTTTCACCTGCTCGTCACCGTACTTCTCGGCGGTTTCCGCTTTGTTCAGACCCTGCAACGCGCCGTAGTGACGTTCGTTCAGTTTCCAGGATTTTTCAACCGGCAGCCAGGCCTGATCCAGTTCGTCCAGCACGTTCCACAGGGTGTGGATGGCACGTTTCAGCACAGAAGTATAAGCAAAATCAAAGCTATAGCCTTCAGCTTTCAGCAGCTTACCCGCCGCTTTCGCTTCGCCCACGCCTTTCTCGGACAGATCGACATCGTACCAACCGGTAAAGCGGTTTTCGTTGTTCCACTGACTTTCGCCGTGGCGTACCAGCACCAGCTTCGTTACAGCCATATACTTACTCCTTAATACCGTTTAATGATAATAATTCTCATTATATTGCCGTTATTGCTCAACAGCAACGCTTACGCATAACCATAGCGAAAATCAGACGGCAGTGTAAGGTTCTTGTGAACTCTGCGTTGCGATTTTGTCGTTGAGTGGCGGGGAATTAACCAGGCGAGGAGAAAGTATGCCCGATGCGCTTTTGGCACCGGGTAATTTCAGCGAAACCGTCAGGACGGAATAAACCGATATTCCGTCACGCTGGCATATTCGTCGCCAGGACGCAGGAAGCAGTCCGGCTGTGGCCATTCCGGATGGTTCGGGCTGTCGGGCAGAAACTCGCTTTCCAGCGCCAGCCCCTGGTAATCGGCATACGGCACCGGACCGCGTGATGAGGTGCCAGCCAAATAGTTGCCAGAGTAAAACTGCAGCGCCGGAGCAGAGGTGTAAACCTCCATCTGCAATTTCTCATCCGCAGACCACAGACGGGCTGCGGGGGTACGGGCATCACCATTGGCCTGAAGCAGGAAGGCGTGATCGTAGCCTTTCACCTTGCGCTGATCGTCATCGGCAAGAAATTCGCTGGCAATGACTTTTGCGTGGCGAAAATCAAACGACGTACCGGCGACGGATTTTAGTCCGTCACGCGGGATCCCGCCTTCATCGACCGGCAGATACTGCTCCGCCAGGAGTTGCAGCTTATGCTGGCGCACGTCGGTCTGGTCGCCATCAAGGTTAAAGTAAACGTGGTTGGTCAGGTTGACCGGACAGGTCTTATCCACCGTGGCGCGATAGGTGATAGAGATGCGATTATCGTCGGTCAGACGATACTGCGCCGTCGCGCCGAGATTGCCCGGAAAGCCCTGGTCGCCATCATCCGAGGTTAACGCGAACAGCACCTGGCGTTCGTTTTGATTCACAATCTGCCAGCGGCGTTTATCAAACCCTTCCGGTCCGCCGTGCAGTTGGTTGACGCCCTGACTTGGCTGTAAGGTCACGGTTTCGCCGTTAAAAACATAGCGGCTGTCGGCGATACGGTTAGCGTAGCGACCGATTGACGCGCCAAGAAAGGCCGTCTGATCCTGATAGTGTTCCGGGCTGGCGCATCCCAGCAGCGCTTCACGCACGCTGCCGTCGGAAAGGGGAATTCGCGCGGAAAGTAAGGTAGCACCCCAGTCCATCAGCGTGACCACCATCCCTGCGCTATTGCGCAGGGTTAACAGGCGGTACGGCTGACCATCGGGTGCCAGTGCGGGTGTTTCATTCAGCACTGTCCTGCTCCTTGTGAGGGTTTACAAACGTAAAATGTTTCTTTAATACCGGTTTTCGCTTCGTACTGTTCTGCGACAGCCTGTTGAACGGCCGGTACCAGCGTCTCCGGGATCAGCGCCACGACGCAGCCGCCAAAGCCGCCGCCGGTCATGCGCACGCCGCCGTTCTCGCCGATAGTCTTTTTGACGATCTCCACCAGAGTATCGATCTGCGGTACGGTGATTTCGAAATCGTCACGCATGGAGGCATGAGATTGCGCCATCAGTTCACCCATACGCTTAAGGTCGCCTTTCTCCAGCGCGCTTGCCGCTTCAACAGTACGTGCGTTTTCAGTTAACACGTGACGCACGCGTTTGGCAACCAGCGGATCGAGTTCAGCGGCGACAGCGTTAAAGGCGTCGAGGCTGACGTCGCGCAGCGCAGGCTGCTGGAAGAATCGCGCGCCCGTTTCGCACTGCTCGCGACGGGTGTTGTACTCGCTGCCGACCAGCGTACGTTTGAAGTTACTGTTGATGATCACAATCGCCACGCCTTCAGGCATGGAAACCGCTTTAGTGCCGAGTGAGCGACAGTCGATCAGCAGCGCGTGATCTTTTTTACCCAGCGCGGAGATAAGCTGATCCATAATGCCGCAGTTGCAGCCGACAAACTGGTTTTCCGCTTCCTGGCCGTTCAGCGCGATCTGCGCGCCGTCCAGCGGCAGGTGGTAAAGCTGCTGGAACACGGTGCCGACCGCCACTTCCAGCGACGCGGATGAACTTAAACCTGCCCCCTGGGGCACATTACCGCTGATAACCAGATCTGCGCCGCCGAAGCTGGCGTCGCGTTTTTGCAGATGTTTTACTACGCCCCGCACATAGTTTGACCACTGCTGGCTGTCATGGGTGACAATCGGCGCGTCCAGCGAAAACACATCCATCTGGTTTTCGTAGTCAGCGGCAATCACCCGAACCTGACGGTCGTCGCGCGCGGCGCAGCTAATGACCGTCTGGTAGTCGATGGCGCAGGGTAGCACGAAGCCGTCATTATAATCGGTATGCTCGCCGATAAGGTTAACGCGGCCTGGCGCCTGAATCGTGTGGGTGGCAGGGTAGCCGAATTTTTCAGCAAACAGAGAGAGTGTGTTCTCTTTCAGATTCATTTTTATACTCCGGATTCGCGAAAGTGGATGTCGCTGACCGCACGCAGGCGCTCTGCCGCTTGTTCGGCAGTGAGATCGCGCTGGGTTTCCGCCAGCATTTCGTAACCGACCATAAATTTGCGAACGGTCGCGGAACGCAGCAACGGCGGATAAAAGTGCGCATGCAACTGCCAGTGGTCGTTCTGTTCACCGTTAAACGGCGCGCCATGCCAGCCCATGGAGTAGGGGAAGGAGCAGGTAAACAGGTTGTCGTAACGACTGGTCAGTTTTTTGAGAGCCAGCGCCAAATCGGCGCGCTGGTCGTCGGTCAAGTCGGTAATGCGCAGGACATGGGTTTTGGGCAGCAGCAGGGTTTCGAACGGCCAGGCGGCCCAGTAAGGCACCACGGCCAACCAGTGTTCGGTTTCCACCACGGTACGGCTGCCGTCTGCCCGTTCACGCCGCACGTAGTCGAGGAGCATCGGCGAGCCCTGTTCGGCGAAATACGTTTTTTGCCGCTGATCTTCGCGTTCCGCTTCGTTAGGCAGAAAGCTGTTCGCCCAAATCTGTCCGTGCGGATGCGGATTAGAGCAGCCCATGGCCGCGCCTTTGTTCTCGAAAACCTGCACCCAGGGATACGTTTTGCCAAGCTCGGCGGTTTGCGTCTGCCAGGTTTTCACAATTTCCGTTAGCGCCGGCACGCTCAGTTCCGGCAGGGTTTTGCTGTGATCGGGCGAGAAACAAATGACGCGGCTGGTGCCGCGCGCGCTCTGGCAGCGCATCAGCGGATCGTGGTTTTCCGGCGCGTCGGGCGTATCGGTCATCAGCGCGGCGAAATCGTTGGTGAAAACGTAAGTGCCGGTGTAATCGGGGTTTTTATCGCCAGTGACGCGGGTGTTACCGGCGCACAGGAAGCAGTCCGGATCGTGAGAAGGCAGCATCTCGTCTGCGGGCTTTTCCTGCGCGCCCTGCCAGGGGCGCTTGGCACGATGCGGTGAAACCAGAATCCACTGTCCGGTTAGCGGGTTAAAACGGCGATGTGGATGATCGACAGGGTTAAATGGGGTCATGATTCGTCCTTAATCCGGGTATCCCTGCGGATGGCGAGACTGCCAGTGCCAGGTGTCCTGCGCCATTTCGTCGAGGGTGCGCGTAACGCGCCAGTTCAGTTCGCGATCTGCTTTGCTGGCGTCTGCCCAGTAAGCAGGAAGATCGCCATCGCGGCGCGGCGCAAAATGGTAGTTAACGGGTTTGCCGCAGGCTTTACTGAACGCGTTGACCACGTCCAGGACGCTACTGCCGATGCCCGCGCCGAGGTTATAAATATGCACGCCCTGAATACCCGCCAGCTTTTCCATCGCCGCGACGTGACCGTCGGCCAAATCCATGACGTGAATGTAGTCGCGTACGCCGGTACCGTCTTCGGTCGGATAGTCGTTGCCAAAAATGGCGAGGGAGTCGCGACGACCGACGGCCACCTGCGCAATGTAAGGCATCAGGTTATTCGGGATGCCCTGCGGGTCTTCCCCCATATCGCCTGATGGGTGCGCGCCGACCGGGTTAAAGTAGCGCAGCAGGGCGATGCTCCATTCCGGCTGCGCTTTTTGCAGATCGGTCAGGATCTGTTCGACCATCAGTTTGCTTTTCCCGTAGGGACTTTGCGGGGTGCCGGTCGGGAAGCTTTCAACATAAGGAATTTTCGGCTGATCGCCGTAGACGGTGGCGGAGGAGCTAAAGATAATGTTTTTGACGTTGGCGGCGCGCATGGCGCTAATCAGCCGCAGGGTGCCGTTAACGTTATTGTCATAATACTCCAGCGGTTTGGCGACGGATTCCCCCACTGCTTTCAGACCGGCGAAGTGGATGACGGTATCAATCGCGTGGTCGTGGAGGATCTCGGTCATCAGCGCTTCATTGCGGATGTCGCCTTCGACAAAGGTCGGGTGTTTTCCGCCAAGACGTTCGATCACGGGAAGGACGCTGCGCTTACTGTTACAGAGGTTGTCAAGGATGATGACGTCGTGACCGTTTTTCAATAACTGCACGCACGTATGACTGCCAATGTAACCGCTACCACCGGTAACCAAAACTCTCATAATTCGCTCCGTTAAGCTTATGGTATGGAATAACCATAGCATAACAAAGATGCGAAAAGTGTGACACGGAATAAAATAGTGGAATCGTTTACACTAACCGTTTTTCACCGTTTGTTGTCAGTTATACGATTGTAAATCAAAAACTTTGCCAGGGATTGCGGCCTTTGTCCGAAAAAAAAGGGCGCTTTCGCGCCCACGGATGAAAACTAGCGCAATCGGGTCTGCTGATACACGTAGCGATCGCCCTCGGGAACAAACGCCAGCCGATGAGTGATACAGGCAGGGGCATCTTCCGCATGATGTGACACAAAGAGCAACTGGGTATCGCCTTCGCTAATCAGCACATCCACAAAACGGCGAATCAGCTGGCGGTTAAGCGGATCCAGTCCCTGTAACGGTTCGTCGAGGATCAGTAACGTTGGGTGTTTTACCAGCGCGCGGGTAATCAGCGCCAGCCGCTGCTGACCCCAGGAAAGACTATGGAAAGGCGCGTCAGCAGTTTGTTTATCGATGCCGAGGATATCCAGCCACTGTTGCGCCAGCTTCTGTTGGCGGTCAGAAACGGCCTGATAGATGCCGATAGAGTCAAAGTAGCCAGAGAGGATGACATTACGCACCGTGGTGCTGACGCGATAATCAAGGTGCAGGCTGCTGCTGACATAGCCAATATGCTTCTTGATGTCCCAGATGGTTTCACCGCTGCCGCGACGGCGACCAAACAGCGTAAGGTCATTACTGTAACCCTGTGGGTGATCGCCGGTGATAAGACTCAGCAGCGTTGATTTTCCCGCGCCGTTGGGGCCGACAATCTGCCAGTGCTCACCGGGGTTAACCTGCCAGTTCAGATGATGCAGGATAGGACGATCGTTATACGAAACCACGCCGTCACGAAGGACAATACGCGCGTCATTTGCGGCCAGAAGATGCCGCGCCGCGGGTTCGTCGGGTTCCGGCAGGCTGACGCCTTCCAGACGTTCGCTATGGGCGAGCTGAGCGATGAGCGCCTGCTGTAACAGCGCGTCTTTCGCGCCGGTTTCGGTGAGTGCGCAGTCGGCCACTACCCCGGCATACTGGATAAAATCAGGCATTTCATCGAAGCGGTTCAATACCAGCACCAGCGTGATGCCGGATTGATGCAGCGTCTCAAGTAGCCCCGACAACTGCTGGCGTGAGGCGACGTCCAGCCCGTCAAACGGTTCATCGAGGATCAATAAATCCGGCTCGGACATCAGCGCCTGGCAAAGCAGGGTTTTACGCGTTTCGCCAGTGGAAAGGTACTTGAAGCGGCGCGCAAGGAGATGAGAGATGCCGAATTGCAGCGCCAGTTCCTCGCAGCGGGACCGGTTTTTCACCTCGTCCTGAATGATTTCTGCGGTCGTGCGGCCGGTGGCGTCTTCACCGGGGCTGAGCATGTCGGTGTTATTGCGCTGCCATTCGTCGCTGACCAGCTTTTGTAGCTGTTCAAAGGAGAGGCGAGTGATACGGGTAAACTGACAATGGCGTTCGCCTCTGAGCAGCGGGAGTTCTCCCGCCAGCGCGCGCGCCAGCGCCGACTTCCCGCTTCCGTTCGCGCCAACAAACGCCCAACTTTCGCCCGCGGTTAACGAAGCGGAATCAAGCTGAAGCGTTTTTGTGTCGCTCAGGCGAAACGTGCCTTGCGAAATTTGCAACGATGACATTTTGTATCCCATTTTTTGCAGCGATGAATAACAGGGATACGTTTTCCGGACAGGAATGTCAATGCGTTTTGCGCGAGCGCTGACGGTAGCCGAAATGCAAAGAAGAACGCCTGAACGGTTTCTCAGCACAACGTGGCGATGATGACGTTATCGGCATCAAAAAAGGCCGTCACGCTGTCGCCCTGGGCAAGCGTTGCGGTGTTTTCTAGCGGCACCGTCGCGCACAACGATTGACCGTCCGCCAGCGTCATCAATACTTCGCACTGCTCTGCGCCGCGTTCAATATGACTAATCGTCCCTTTAAGCTGATTATCTGCCGTCTGCGCGACGGCGTCGTCCTGGGTGAGGCCCACCCACGGCGCTTTCAATAACACCAGCACCTCTTTGCCTTCGTTAAGCCCCAGACGTTCGCCGCTTTGCGCGGTAATCGCGACTTTCAGCCGCGTTTCGCCATCCGCCAGCAAAACGTCTACATGCTGCTGCACCCGATCGTGGTCGCGGCCGGTAATGGTGCCAAACCACTGGTTGCGCGCGCTGGTTTGTAAGGAAAAGCGTGAAATGGCGGCCAGCAGACTGTCGAGGGGAAGCGCATCGTCGTCGCTCAGAACATCAAACGCCTTTTGCTGTATCTGCGCCAGTAAGTCGTAGAGTTGGATCAGGCGCTGTCCGTAGCGGGTTAATACCGCGCCGCCGCCGCCCTTGCCGCCGGTGGCGCGTTCGACCAGCGTCTGCTCGCTGAGCTGGTTCATCTCGTTAATGGCGTCCCAGGCGCTTTTATAGCTAATGCCCGCGTCTTTCGCACCCTGACTAATGGAGCCGGAAAGCGCAATATGCTTAAGCAGAGAAATGCGTCGAGGGTCGGCAAACAGTTTTTGCTGCAGTTTAAGGGTAAGAAGGATTTCGGCTTGCATAACACGATCCTGGCAAAAGGACTATTGTGACGGAAAACCCCGCCTGCGCATAGACGACCGCACAAAAGGGGAGTGCTTTTCTCGATGATGCGGTTAGAATACTTAAAGAACTGAATCAGGAGATGACCATGTTAGAGTTATTGAAAAGTCTGGTATTCGCCGTGATCATGGTGCCCGTGGTAATGGCCATTATCCTGGGGTTGATTTACGGTCTGGGTGAAGTGTTTAACATTTTCTCCGGCATCGGCCAGAAAGATCAGTCCAGACAAAACCGTTAATTTCCCGACGCCCGCTTTGCCGGGCGTTTTTCTTTGCTCAAGTTCCCGTATTTCCTGCCGATAGTTTTCCTGATTCCTCCCGAATGGGTAGTAATAACCGCTGGGAAATTGCCGGAATTATCGTTATATTGTCCGCTACATAACGATACGCACAGGAGCTTTCAATGGCACGTTCATGGCTACGTCTGGTTGCCGGGGCAACACTTTCTCTTACTCTTGCCGGGCAGGCGCTGGCAGGTGAGGGCAAAATTACCGTTTTTGCAGCGGCTTCGCTGACCAACGCGATGCAGGATATCGCGGCCGTTTATAAAAAAGAAAAAAACGTTGAGGTGGTTTCCTCTTTCGCATCCTCTTCTACCCTGGCGCGACAAATCGAAGCGGGCGCTCCGGCAGATGTGTTTATTTCCGCCGACCAGAAATGGATGGATTACGCGGTAGACAAAAAAGCGATAGATACCGCGTCACGCCAGACGCTGTTGGGGAACAGCCTGGTTGTCGTCGCGCCCAAAGCAAGCGAACAAAAAGATTTTACTGTCGACAACAAAACCAACTGGACCCGCCTGCTTGACGGCGGACGCCTGGCCGTAGGCGATCCGGAACATGTTCCGGCCGGCATTTACGCGAAAGAAGCGCTGCAAAAACTGGGCGCCTGGGATACGCTAGCGCCGAAACTGGCGCCTGCGGAAGACGTGCGCGGCGCGCTGGCGCTGGTGGAGCGTAACGAAGCGCCGCTGGGAATCGTTTACGGTTCCGATGCCGTCGCCAGTAAAGGCGTGAAAGTGGTGGCCACGTTCCCTGAAGCGTCACATCAGAAAGTGGAATACCCCATCGCCATAGTGGATGGACATAAAAACGCAACGGTCAGCGCCTTTTGTGATTACCTGAAAGGGCCGCAGGCGTCAGCTATTTTTAAACGTTACGGATTTACGACGAAGTAATGATACTGAGCGATCCCGAATGGCAGGCCGTACTTCTGAGCCTGAAAGTGTCATCCCTGGCCGTACTCTTCAGTCTGCCGTTTGGGATTTTCTTTGCCTGGCTGCTGGTGCGCTGTCGTTTCCCGGGCAAAGCATTGCTGGACAGCCTGTTGCATCTGCCGCTGGTCTTACCGCCGGTGGTAGTGGGATACCTGCTGTTGGTCTCGATGGGCCGTCGCGGAATTATCGGCCAGTGGTTGTATGACAGCTTCGGCATCACCTTTGCCTTTAGCTGGCGCGGCGCGGTGCTGGCGGCGGCCGTGATGTCGTTTCCCCTGATGGTGCGCGCTATCCGGCTGGCGCTGGAAGGGGTGGATACCCGACTGGAGCAGGCTGCCCGTACACTCGGCGCCGGGCGCTGGCGCGTCTTTTTCACTATAACTTTACCGCTTACGTTGCCGGGGATTATTGTGGGTACGGTGCTGGCGTTTGCTCGCTCCCTCGGCGAGTTTGGCGCGACCATTACTTTTGTTTCCAACATTCCCGGCGAAACGCGCACCCTTCCTTCGGCGATGTACACGCTGATCCAGACGCCCGGTGGGGAAAGCGCGGCGGCGCGGCTTTGCGTTATCTCCATCGTGCTGGCGTTGATTTCATTGCTGATCTCCGAATGGCTGGCGCGCATCAGCCGCACGCGGACGGGGCAATAATCATGCTGGAACTCAATTTCACCCAGACGCTGGGCACTCACTGCCTGACGATTAATGAAACGCTGCCCGCCAGCGGCATCACCGCCATTTTTGGCGTCTCCGGCGCGGGAAAAACCTCCTTGATCAACGCCATCAGCGGACTGACGACGCCGCAGACCGGCCGTATTATGCTTAATGGGCGGGTGCTGAACGACAGTGAGCGCCGCATCTGCCTGACGCCGGAAAAGCGCCGGGTGGGCTATGTGTTTCAGGATGCGCGGCTGTTTCCGCATTATAAAGTGCGCGGCAACCTGCGTTACGGCATGGCAAAAAGCATGGCCGGACAGTTCGACAAGCTGGTGGCGTTATTAGGTATCGAAACGTTGCTCGACCGTTTGCCGGGCGACCTCTCCGGCGGTGAAAAACAGCGGGTGGCGATAGGCCGGGCGCTACTGACCGCCCCGGAACTGCTGCTGCTTGATGAGCCGTTAGCCTCTCTGGACATTCCTCGAAAGCGTGAACTGCTGCCGTATCTACAACGACTGGCGCAGGAAATTAACATCCCGATGCTGTACGTCAGCCATTCACTGGATGAGATCCTTCATCTCGCGGATAACGTAATGGTGCTGGAAGACGGCCTGGTGAAAGCGTTTGGCGCGCTGGAGGAGGTATGGGGAAGCAGCGTAATGCACCCGTGGCTGCCGAAAGAACAGCAGAGCAGTGTGCTCAAGGTCAGCGTGCTGAAACACCATCCACACTATGCGATGACCGCGCTGGCGCTGGGAGACCAGCATGTGTGGGTTAATAAGCTGGATGAACCGTTACACCGTACGTTGCGCATTCGCATTCAGGCGTCGGATGTATCGCTGGTATTGCAACCACCGCAGCAGACCAGTATCCGCAACGTTCTGCGGGCGAAGGTGATCACCTGTCTTGACGATTGCGGCCAGGTGGAAGTGCAGCTTGAAGTAGGCGGTAAAACGCTATGGGCGCGTATCAGCCCGTGGGCCAGAGATGAACTGGCTATCAAGCCTGGCCTCTGGCTGTACGCGCAAATCAAGAGCGTGTCGATTACCGCCTGATCACAGCAGGTGAGTGTAAATAAATTTGGCGATGCTGTCGGTCGTGTTATCGCCAATCACCACGTTGGCGCGGGCTTTCACCGCGTCATCGGCATTGCCCATCGCCACCCCGGTCCCGGCCGCCTCCAGCATGCTGATATCATTGTAGTTGTCGCCAAAGGCAATCACGTTCGCCATCGAACCGCCCTGAGACTCGATCCATCGCGTCAGGCGATTCCCTTTACTGTTGCCTTTGCGGGCTATATCGACCTGATCGTGCCATGACCATTCGCATTCCAGTCCCAGCGCTTGCTCAACCTGTTTACCAAACTGCTGCAGTTTAGGAATATCTTCATCGGTCAGGGCAAATTTCCATACCGCGTTGACGTCATGGGCGGCCTCGGCCAGCGAAGGCACCTGCGTGAAGACCGGACGCTGCTCCGGCGGCAGCGTCTGCGCCCAGTTCGACGTGCGGATCACGTGTCCGGTCGGGCGTTCATACAGCATGGCGTTGTCGACATACATCAGGCCGTGGATCTGATGTTCATCCAGCATATCTATCAGTTGCAGTGCCTGGTTAACCGGCAGCGGGTCGGATTCAAGCACACTTTTTGCATGATAATCATACAAATAAGTGCCGTTACAGCAAATTGCAGGTGTATCCAGCTTCAGTGCCTGATAAAAAGGATGAATCGCAACGTGATGGCGCCCGGTGACGATGATAAGTTGATAGCCTGCGTCCTTTGCCCGGGAGAGCGCTTCGAGCGATGAAGGGAGCAAGGTCTTTTGCGGGGTCAGTAAGGTTCCATCCAAATCCAGGGCAATCACGCGTGCAGTCATAACGTTATCCAGATAAATGTTGAAAAATGCGTCTGCCGGAATGGTACACCGGGACGGGAAGCGGACAAATTAATTCAGCATTTACTGACAAAACCGTCTACGTTGGTAAATTGCAGCAGTTGCCAAAAGCCAAGGAGTATTCATGAAGCAAACAGTTTATACCGCCAGCCCAGAGAGCCAACAGATCCATGTCTGGCGTCTGCAACACGACGGTGCATTGAGCCTGGTTCAGGTCGTCGACGTTCCGGGGCAGGTTCAGCCGATGGTGGTCAGCCCGGATAAACGTTTTCTGTACGTGGGCGTGCGACCTGAGTTCCGCGTACTGGCTTATCGGATTGCGCCGGATGATGGCGCGCTGACCTTCGCCGCTGAATCCGCGCTGCCGGGCAGCCCGACGCACATTTCCACCGATCATCAAGGGCGTTTCGTTTTTGTCGGCTCGTACAATGCCGGAAACGTCAGCGTCACGCGTCTGGAGGACGGGTTGCCGGTCGGGCTGGTAGACGTAGTGGAGGGGCTGGAGGGGTGCCACTCGGCTAATATTTCACCCGACAACCGCACCCTGTGGGTACCTGCGCTGAAGCAGGATCGCATCTGCCTGTTCACCCTGAGCGATGATGGCAAACTGGTGGCGCAGGAACCGGCGGAAGTGACCACCGTTGAAGGGGCGGGGCCGCGCCATATGGCGTTCCATCCAAATCAGCAGTACGCCTATTGTGTTAACGAACTGAACAGTTCCGTAGACGTGTGGGAGCTGAAAGATCCGCATGGCAAGATCGAATGCGTACAAACGCTGGATATGATGCCTGCCGATTTCGCCGATACGCGTTGGGCGGCGGACATTCATATTACGCCGGACGGACGTCATCTGTACGCCTGCGACCGGACCGCCAGCCTGATTACGGTGTTCAGCGTTTCCGAAGACGGCAGCGTGCTGAGCAAAGAGGGCTTCCAGCCGACCGAAACCCAGCCTCGCGGCTTCAACGTCGATCACAGCGGAAAATACCTGATTGCCGCCGGACAGAAATCGCACCATATCGCGGTGTATGAGATTTCCGGCGTGCAGGGATTATTAACCGAAAAAGGGCGTTATGCGGTGGGCCAGGGGCCGATGTGGGTCGTGGTTAACGCGTATTAAGCCACGTAAACGGGCCGGGAAGGACTTTCCTGGCCGAATAAACGCGACAATGCGGAGTGTCGGGCGCTGCCGCCAACCGGCGGGGGCGCTCACTCCGAAACCGGACGCCACAGCAGGTCGCTCTGGTCGGTCCATAATTTCAGCAGCAGGTTAAAAAAGCGCTCCGCAGGCGGCGAAAGAACCGCGTCTTTACGGCGAATGATGCCCAGCGTGCGGCGGATGACCGGTTCGACCAGCGGAATGCCGAGCAGCGTCGGGTGCGGCGTCTGCGGCATCGCCAGCCCCGGCAGCGCCGACACGCCAAGCCCCGCTTCGACCAGACCGAGCGAGGTGGACAGATGGCGAACCTCATAAAACCACTCCAGCTTCCAGGGCTTATCCGCCAGCTGTTGCTCTATCAGCAGCCGGTTTCCGCTCGACGAGCGCACGCCGATCAGCGTGTGATTCACCAGTTCCTGCCATTCAACCAGCTGTCTGCTGGCGAGGGGATGATCGCGCCGACATGCCAGGACGAACGGTTCGTTCACCAGCGGGGTAAAGTCTATCGATGAATTTGTGATGTTGTTCATGTTTATGCCGAAGTCAGCCTCATTGCAAAGAACGGACTCCATGCAATTATGCGTGCCCTGTTCCATAATGCGCACATTAATATTGGGGTATAACTCATTAAATTTCCCTATGGCCTGCGGCAAAAAATAGAACACCGCCGTTGGAATACAGGACAGGGTGATTCTGCCTCGCTGATGTGTATTCATTTCTCGAATATTAAACAGAATTTCATCAAGCTTTTTAATTATCTCCCGCGCTTCCGGTAACAGCATTTTGCCCGCTTTTGTTAACGTAACTTTACGCGTAGTCCGTTCAAAAAGAATTACCTGTAAATCTTCTTCCATCTTTTTTATTCTGCGTGTTAATGCAGGTTGCGTAATATTAAGTAATTTTGCGGCATTGTTAAAAGATTCTGACTCTGCCAGCGTGACAAACGCTTTCATACTTGATAGTTGGTGTTTCATTGCCACTCCACAAATAAAAAAGCTGGCGTCGCCAGCCCGGGAACAGGCCTCAGTTTACCTTTGGTCCACGCAGGATGATTAATAAATAAAAGTTACTAATAGGAAAATCAAAGTCATTAGCCAGGCCGTTTTTCACGTGTAATTCTGTTTTGCGTAATAATTATTGAGGACACTGACGTGAAAAAAATACCCTGCGTAATGATGCGTGGAGGAACCTCGCGCGGCGCATTTTTACGGGCTGAGGATCTGCCTGAGGATACGGCTCAACGCGACGCGGTATTAATATCGATTATGGGATCGGGCAATGAACTGGAGATAGACGGTATCGGTGGGGGAAATCCCCTGACCAGCAAGGTTGCCATCATCAGCCGCTCCGCCGCCCCAGATGCCGATATCGATTACCTCTTTGCCCAGGTGCTGGTCCATGAGCAGCGCGTCGACACCACGCCAAACTGCGGCAACATGCTCTGCGCCGTCGGCGCGTTCGCTATAGAGCAAGGGCTGACTGCCGCCACTTCCCCTGTCACCCGGCTACGTATCCGCAACGTGAATACCCATACCCTTATTGAAGCGGACGTACAGACACCGAACGGCGTAGTGAATTATGAAGGAACGGTCAAAATCGACGGCGTACCGGGAACCGCGGCCCCCGTCGCGCTGACTTTCCTCAATGCCGCCGGGGCGAAAACCGGCAGGCTTTTCCCGACCGGCCAGCCGCTTAACTATTTTGACGCGGTGCCAACCACCTGTATCGATATGGCGATGCCGGTAGTGATAATTCCCGCCGACTATTTAGGTAAAACCGGCTATGAAACGGCGGCGGAACTGGACGGCGATGCGCAGCTTCTGGCGCGAATCGAGTCTATTCGTCTGCAGGCGGGGCTGGCGATGGGGCTGGGCGATGTCGCGAATAAGGTGATTCCGAAACCAGTATTAATTTCTCCACCACAAAAAGGCGGCACCCTGAATGTGCGTTATTTCATGCCGCACGCCTGCCATAAAGCGCTGGCGATAACCGGCGCGATTGCTATCGCCAGCAGCTGCGCGATTGCCGGTACCGTAACCCGTCAGATCATTCCGTTCCCCGGCAACGGCAAAATTACCCTCGAGCATCCGGGCGGCAGCCTCGATATTCAGTTAAGCAATCAAAGTGACGACCCAACAACGCTTCGCGCTTCCGTTATTCGCACCGCAAGGAAAATATTTTCCGGAGACGTTTATCTTCCGTAAGTGCCAAAAACACATTTCGTTGTGATTAAGGAATGCCGAACAGACAGCTGTCTATTTCTGCACAGATCCATCAGGACATAAAAATGAATGTGAAATCATTATGGAAGCTAATAACGATATTAGCGATCCCTTGCGTAATAGGTTTACTGCCTGCGCCTGCCGGTTTAAGCGAGCTGGCCTGGGTGCTGTTTGGCATTTATCTGGCAGCGATCGTCGGGCTGGTCATTAAACCTTTCCCGGAGCCGGTCGTGTTATTGATGGCCGTTGCGGCATCAATGGTGGTGGTCGGCAATTTAGGCGCCGGTCAGTTTAAGACCAGCAGCGTGCTGAGCGGTTATGCCTCCGGCACGACGTGGCTGGTGTTCTCCGCCTTTACCCTCAGCGCCGCTTTTGTCACTACCGGGCTGGGTAAACGCATCGCCTACATCCTGATCGGTAAAATCGGCAACACCACGCTGGGGTTGGGCTACGTCACCGTTTTTCTCGACCTGGTGCTCGCCCCGGCGACCCCGTCAAATACGGCGCGGGCAGGGGGGATTGTCCTGCCCATTATCAACAGCGTGGCGGTGGCGCTGGGATCGGAACCTGATAAAAGTCCGCGTCGCGTCGGGCATTACCTGATGATGACGGTGTATATGGTGACCAAGACCACCAGCTATATGTTTTTTACCGCGATGGCGGGAAATATTCTGGCGCTAAAAATGATCAACGACATCTGTCATCTGCAGATCAGCTGGGGCGGATGGGCGCTGGCAGCCTTGCTGCCAGGAATGGTGATGCTGCTGTTAGCGCCGCTGGTTATCTATTTCATGTACCCGCCGGAAATTAAGAAAGTAGATAATAAAACCATCGCCCGGGCGGGACTGGAGAATTTAGGGCCGATGAAAGTGCGCGAAAAAATGCTGCTGAGCATTTTCGTACTTGCCCTGCTGGGATGGATCTTCAGTAAAAGTCTCGGTATTGATGAATCCACGGTCGCTATCGTGGTGATGGGGGCGATGCTTCTGCTGGGCGTGGTGAGCTGGGACGACGTGGTCAAAAATAAAGGCGGCTGGAATACCTTAATCTGGTACGGCGGCATTATTGGTCTGAGTTCATTATTATCGAAAGTGAAATTTTTTGACTGGCTGGCAGAACTTTTCAAAAATAATATTTCCTTTGATAACCATAGCAATATCGCATTTTTTATCATTCTGTTTCTCAGCATTATCGTGCGTTATTTCTTTGCCTCCGGCAGCGCCTATATTGTGGCGATGATGCCGGTCTTCGCAATGCTGGCAAACGTCTCTGGCGCGCCATTAATGTTAACCGCGCTGGCGCTGCTTTTTTCCAACTCCTACGGCGGCATGGTAACCCATTACGGCGGCGCTGCCGGCCCGGTTATTTTCGGCGTGGGATATAACGACATTAAATCGTGGTGGCTGGTCGGCGCCATGCTGACATTCATCACTTTCCTGGTTCATATCACGCTGGGCGTCTGGTGGTGGAACCTGCTTATCGGCTGGAACATGCTGTAATCACTCATAGCGGTACGGAGTTTGTAATGATTAAGTTATATGAGAAAGGGATCTATCTCAGCGACAATAACGAGATAATTGCTGAAGAACACTATTCCGGCGCAGTCAGTAAAGACGATGCTAAAAAAGGCACTATCGCCTGGTCGATCCTGGCGGCGCATAATACCTCCGGCGACATGCGCAAACTGAAAATTAAATTTGATGCGCTCACCTCTCATGATATTACCTTTGTCGGCATTATTCAGACGGCAAAAGCCTCCGGTATGGAGCGGTTTCCACTGCCCTATGTCCTGACCAACTGCCATAACTCACTGTGCGCCGTCGGGGGGACGATAAACGGCGACGATCACCTGTTTGGCCTGTCGGCGGCGCAGCGTTATGGCGGTATTTTTGTGCCGCCGCACATCGCGGTCATCCATCAGTACATGCGCGAAATGATGGCCGGCGGCGGGAAGATGATCCTCGGTTCAGACAGCCATACCCGCTATGGCGCGCTGGGGACGATGGCCATTGGTGAAGGGGGCGGCGAACTGGTTAAGCAGTTGCTGAATGATACCTGGGACTGCGATTATCCGGGCGTGGTGGCGGTCTGGCTGACCGGTAAACCGGCGCCGGGCGTCGGCCCACAGGACGTGGCGCTGGCGATTATTGGCGCGGTGTTCAAAAACGGCTACGTTAAAAATAAAGTGATGGAGTTTGTCGGGCCGGGCATCCGCAACCTCTCCACGGATTTCCGTAACAGCGTCGACGTCATGACCACGGAAACGACCTGTCTCAGCTCCGTCTGGCAGACCGATGAAGAAATTCAGCAATGGCTGGCCTTGCACGGACGCGAAGAGGCCTATCGCCCGCTGGCGCCGCAGCCGCTTGCCTATTACGACGGCTGCATCTCAGTGGATCTGAGCGCTATCAGGCCAATGATCGCCTTGCCTTTCCATCCGAGCAATGTTTATGAAATAGCAACGTTGCAGGAAAACTTAAGCGATATTCTGCACCAGGTTGAAGTTGACGCGCAGCGCATTGCGCAAGGGAAGGCCGGGCTTTCGCTGCTCGATAAAGTCGAAAACGGTCGTCTGAAGGTGCAGCAGGGGATCATTGCCGGCTGTTCCGGCGGCAACTATGAGAATGTGGTGGCCGCCGCCAACGCGCTGCGCGGACATTCATGCGGGGACAACGCCTTCTCGCTGTCCGTTTATCCCTCCTCACAGCCAGTATTTATGGCGCTGGCGAAGCAGGGGATGGTCAGCGATCTGATGGGCGCTGGCGCGATTATCCGCACCGCCTTCTGCGGCCCCTGTTTTGGTGCGGGCGATACGCCGGTGAATAACGGACTCAGCATTCGTCATACCACGCGTAACTTCCCCAACCGCGAGGGATCGAAACCGGGCAACGGTCAGATGTCCGCCGTCGCGCTGATGGACGCGCGTTCCGTGGCCGCCACTGCGGCGAACGGCGGCGTGCTTACCGCCGCAACGGAGCTGGACTGCTGGGATAACGTACCGGCCTACCGCTTCGATCCTGCGCCCTACCAGAATCGCGTCTATCAGGGCTTTGTGAAAGGCGCCACCGCACAGCCACTGATCTACGGGCCGAATATCAAAGACTGGCCGGAAATGGGCGCGCTGACCGATAATATTCTGCTGAAGGTGTGCGCGAAAATCCTCGACGACGTCACCACCACCGATGAGCTTATTCCGTCCGGCGAAACCTCTTCTTATCGTTCAAATCCGGTGGGACTGGCGGAATTTACCCTGTCGCGCCGCGACCCGGAATATGTGGGCAGAAGCAAAACGGTCGCCGCGCTGGAGAAACGGCGGCGGGCGGGAGAGACGGACGAACTGGCTTCGGTATTTGCGGGTATACGGCAAATCGCCGGTCAGGAGCGGGTGGTTGCGGCTGAAACCGGTATTGGCAGCGTAATTTATGCCGTGAAGCCCGGCGATGGCTCTGCGCGCGAGCAGGCGGCAAGCTGTCAGCGCGTGATTGGCGGGCTGGCGAATATTGCGCAGGAATATGCCACCAAACGCTACCGCTCAAATATGATTAACTGGGGAATGCTGCCGCTGCAAATGGCGGAAGCGCCGTCGTTTGAAGTGGACGACTATATTTATATCCCCGGCATACGCGCGGCGCTGGAGCGCTGCGGCGAAAAAATGACGGCATGGGTAATTCGTGATGGCGCGCCGGTGGGCGAAATCAGTCTGTATATGGAAAGTCTCACCGCCGAGGAGGGTGAAATCATTAAGGCGGGCAGCCTGATTAATTTCAACCGGGCGCGTCTGACTCCATGATGTGAAAACGGGTCGTCACGGTGAGGTGACGACCCGCAGGTCTACTATGCGTAGCGTCATCAGGCCGGTATTATCCGGCCTGCGTTGTTACTGCTTCGGCTCTGCCACCACTTTACTGCCCACGCCGCGGTTATTGTATTCCCACATGCGGTTAAAGTTGGTGTCGTTCAGGTTACGCTGAATCTCGCCTTTATCATCCTGCACCCCGGTGTTACCGGCGAACGGACGTTTAGAGATCACCGCGTCAGCCCACGGCGTCGCGCGATTAAAGCCTTCGTTGATCACGCTGTCGCGGATCACCACCTGACCATTGGTATTGCTGTCGACATCCAGCGAACGGCCTAACTGCGCCACGCCGTCACCGGCGGCGGTAAAGCGGCTGTTGGTCGCAAGGAAGCCGTAATAGATGTTAGATAAGGTTGCCGGTGCGAAGACATATGCTTCCTGCTGGGTACGAGAGTTGACCACGCGGAAATCGGTGTTATCAAACACCACCGCGCCACGCCCGGAAACGATATCCACGTCGCCTTCGATATAGCTATTGGTCACCAGCGTACGTGGTTGACGATCGTTGACCAGGCGGTTTTGCACGCCGCTGTTGGTGACAAAGAATGTGTTCTGGCGACCCAGAATATTCACATTGTTGATCTGCACTTTGTCGCCATCGCTGCGAAGCGCCACGGCAGGGTGATTACCCGCGTCCACGCTGTCGCCGAGATTGTTCTCAACGGTCAGGTTCTGCAACTGCAGACCGTTGTTCTGCGACCACAATACCGCGGAACACATCATGCCAATGGTCGCGCCGCGTTTGCTCTGGCAGTTATCGAACATATACCAGGCTGGTTTGCCGGGCATGTACTTGCCTCCCGGATTGACGACGCGGCGCCAGTCGGCAGTGCTCATCTCACCGTCAATCGCCGCGCCAATTTTGACGTCCAGCGGTTTCTCGCCGGTACCGTAAAGCGTCAGGCTGCCCGGCGCGGCAGGAATGTACACGGTGCCCTGGTAGTCGCCCGGCATAATCGCAATGTACTGACGTTTATTCGTACGGGTTGTGATCGCCGCATCGACCGCCGCCTGGATAGTGGTGTGCGTCACGCCCTGGGTTCCTGCCGGCCCCACCACAAAGTCAGGCTGCGCCGGCAGGGTAATTGCCGACGGCGTCCACGGCGCGGTGTTTGGCGTCAGCGACGAAAAATACGTTTTCGCGACAAAATTCTGCGCTTCACTGGCCGATAAAATCGGGCGCGAGGCGGTCCCCGGCGCGGTTTGATCGGAAGGGATTTGGTCTGGTGGCGTAGAGCTACAGGCGGTCAGCGTCACGCCAAAAGCCAGTGCCAGCGCCAGACGGGAAACTGATGATGTGTTCACGAGTTGCTCCGGGCTAATTAAGTGTCCATTGAAGCCTGCTTTTTTATACTAAGTTGAACGAAACGGGAAGGTGAAAAGGCAAAAAGTTGTTTTTTAACTCAGCATTAGCGGATTCTTCGCGTTTTGAAGTCACAATTAAGTAACATTTTTAATCCGGAAGATTGACTTCCCAGCGGCGATCTCAAATAAATGTCTATACAACCTAAGACAAGTGGAGAAAGCATGTCGCAACTGTTACCCGGGGATAAGGTCTGGCGAAATCTCCGTCTCGCTACGCTGGATCCGCACATCGACGCCCCGTATGGGATACTTGAACATCATGCGCTGATTATTCGCGGCGAAAAAATCCTGTCTGTTATTCCTGAAGCCGAACTGCCGACCCGCCATGCGAATACCGCCAACCTTGAGGGCCGACTGGTTACCCCCGGTCTGATTGACTGCCACACGCATCTGATTTTTGGCGGCAACCGCGCCAGTGAATGGGAGCAGCGGTTGAACGGCGTCTCGTATCAGCAGATCAGCGCTCAGGGCGGCGGCATTAACGCCACGGTGTCAGCGACCCGGACGGCGACAGAAGATGTGCTTTACCGCGTCGCCAGAGACAGAATGCAGCGTTTAGCCCGTGAAGGGGTAACGCTACTGGAAATAAAATCCGGCTACGGACTGGATATCGCCAGCGAAGAAAAGATGCTGCGCGTGGCTGCCCGGCTGGCGGCCGATGGAATGATGGAGATCAGCCCTACGCTGCTGGCGGCGCACGCCACCCCGCAGGAATTTCGCGACGATCCTGACGGCTATATCGACCTTGTCTGCGACGTCATTTTGCCGCAGCTATGGCAAAAAGGGCTGTTTGAAGCGGTCGATCTGTTTTGCGAAAGCGTTGGCTTTACGCTTGCGCAAAGCGAACGGGTGCTTCGCGCAGCGCAGGCGCTGGGTATACCGGTAAAAGGGCACGTGGAGCAGTTGTCTCTGCTCGGCGGCGCGCAGTTGGTCAGCCGCTATCGTGGACTGTCTGCCGATCATATTGAGTATCTGGACGAGGCGGGCGTGGCGGCGATGCACCGCAGCGGCACTGTCGGCGTGCTGCTGCCGGGGGCGTTTTATTTCCTGAAAGAGAAACAGACTCCTCCCGTTGGACTGCTTCGCCGCTACGGCGTGCCGATGGCGGTGGCGAGCGACTTTAATCCCGGCACCAGCCCGTTTATCAGCTTGCACCTGGCGATGAATATGGCCTGCGTGCAGTTTGGCCTGACGCCGGAAGAAGCCTGGGCGGGGGTTACGCGTCACGCCGCGCGCGCGCTGGGTCGCCAGTCGACGCACGGTCAGCTTACGGCCGGTTATAGGGCGGATTTCGCGATCTGGGATGCGGAACATCCGGTAGAGATCGTCTACGAACCGGGGCGCAACCCGCTGTATCAACGCGTCTTTCGGGGGGATATCGCATGACGCAATGGCAACCCGTTTCCCCTGCGCTGTGGCAGGGACGTGATGATCGCGCGGAGGCGGCGAATGCGCTGCGTCTGTGTCAGACCATCGAAATAAGCCGGACGTTTTCGCCCGGGCATTATCGTGACCGGATTGCGCTGCTGGGCTTTGCCTGTGATGAAGGCGTTAAGCGTAACCACGGACGCCCCGGCGCCGCTGGCGCCCCGGACGCGCTGCGTAAAGCGCTGGCGAATCTCGCCTGCCACGCCGGACATGAGCGACTGGTGGATATGGGCAATATTCTGGCGCCAGGCGCGGATCTGGAAGGGGCGCAACAGGCGTTAAGGGATGCGGTACATCGCTGCCAGCAGGCGGGTGTGCGCACCTTTGTACTCGGTGGGGGGCATGAGACGGCGTTCGGGCATGGCGCGGGTGTTTATGATGCTTTTGCGGCTGAACGCATCGGAATTATCAATCTTGACGCTCATCTGGATCTGCGTTTCGCCGGACGCCCCAGTTCTGGTACGCCGTTTCGCCAACTGGCGCAACTGTGCGACCAGCAGCAGCGTGGGTTTCACTATGCCTGCTTTGGCGTCAGCCGGGCGGCAAATACCCAGGCGCTGTGGGATGAGGCGCAAACCCGCCGGGTGACGGTAGTTGAAGATCTCTATTGCGATGACGCGCAGGCGACGCTTGCGGCGTTTATCGGACGGGTCGATAAAATTTATCTCACCGTCGATCTCGACGTGCTTCCCGGCGCGGCGATGCCTGCGGTTTCAGCACCCGCTGCGCTGGGAGTACCGCTGTCGACCCTGCTGCGGCTGATTGAGCCGATTTGTCGCAGCGGCAAGCTTCAGGCGGTGGATATGGTTGAATTTAATCCGCGCTTTGATAATGATGGCAGCGCGGCGCGCGTTGCGGCGCGGCTTGGCTGGCAGATCGTTTACTGGTGGCAATAAGCCCTTAGCGACGGCTTCCGTCAACCCTGGTTTGATGAAAAGGTAAATGTACGCATGAATGTCCTTCGACCCCGCGCGACACCCGCGCCGTATTATGAAACGGTAAAACGGGCGATCAGCGAGAAGATCGCCAGCGGCGTCTGGCAGCCGCACGATCGCATTCCGTCTGAAGCGGCGCTGGTGACGCAATACGGCTACAGCCGGATGACCATTAACCGCGCACTGCGCGAGCTGACCGACGAAGGACTGTTGGTGCGGTTACAAGGGGTTGGAACCTTTGTCGCCGAGCCAAAAGGCCAGTCGGCGCTGTTCGAGATTCGCAGTATCGCTGATGAAATCACTGCCCGCTCGCATCAGCACCGTTGCGACGTGCGGGTGCTGGAAAGAAGCCCCGCGAATGCCCTACAGGCGGCCGCGCTGAAGATCAACGAAGGCAGCGATATTTTTCATTCCGTGATGGTGCACTTCGAAAATGAATTGCCGGTACAAATTGAAGATCGCATCGTCAATGCACAGGTGGTGCCCGACTATCTGGCGCAGGATTACAGCCAGACCACGCCGCACGCTTATCTGTCGTTGATCGCCCCGCTCACGGAAGGGGAGCACATTGTGGAAGCGGTTCGTGCCAGCGCCGAAGAGTCTGCGTTATTAACCATCAACGAAACCGAACCCTGCCTGTTGATCCGCCGTACCACCTGGTCCGCCACGCAAATTGTCTCCCACGCGCGGCTGCTTTTCCCCGGTTCCCGTTACCGCTTGCAGGGCCATTTCTCTTCCTGACCCTGCGTCCTGGAAAGCGTGATTGCTGACGCAATATGATAAAAATGTATCTTTTCTGTTAAATTCAGCCTTGTTATGTCTTGTATAGACAAGTATATGTTTATGCCATAGCTGAATCATTCCCTACGTCGGTATCGTCAGGTCCGGCCCTTCAGGAGAGGCAGTGTTATGTCATATAGCAAATACCGTCAGCAGACGATCCGCGCGCCGCGGGGAACCACCTTAACGGCCAAAAGTTGGTTAAGCGAAGCGCCGCTGCGTATGTTAATGAACAACCTGGATCCGGATGTTGCCGAAAATCCCTATGCGCTGGTGGTCTATGGCGGCATTGGTCGGGCGGCCCGCAACTGGGAATGTTTTGACGCCATTGTTAAGGCGCTGACTGCGCTGGAGGACGATGAAACCCTGCTGGTGCAGTCCGGTAAGCCGGTCGGCGTATTTAAGACCCACCGCAACGCGCCGCGCGTGCTGATCGCCAATTCCAACCTGGTTCCTCACTGGGCCACCTGGGAACATTTTAACGAACTGGATGCGAAAGGGCTGGCGATGTACGGCCAGATGACAGCCGGGAGCTGGATCTACATAGGCAGTCAGGGAATTGTGCAGGGCACGTATGAAACGTTTGTCGAAGCGGGGCGCCAACATTATCACGGCGAGTTGCGCGGACGCTGGGTGTTGACGGCGGGACTCGGCGGCATGGGCGGCGCGCAGCCGTTAGCGGCGACGCTGGCGGGGGCCTGTTCCCTGAACATTGAATGCCAGCAGAGTCGTATCGATTTTCGCCTGCGCACCCGCTATGTTGATGAGCAGGCGACCTCGCTGGACGACGCGCTGGCGCGCATCGAAAACTACACCCGTGAAGGCCGCGCGGTGTCTGTCGCCCTGTGCGCTAACGCCGCGGACGTGCTGCCCGAGCTGGTAAAACGCGGCGTGCGTCCGGATCTGGTGACTGACCAGACCAGCGCCCACGATCCGCTGCACGGCTATCTGCCTTCCGGCTGGGACTGGCAGACATACCAGCAGAAGGCGGTTTCCGATCCGCAGGGAACCGTCGAAGCCGCAAAGCGCTCTATGGCGAAGCACGTGCAGGCCATGCTGGCATTTCACAGGATGGGGGTGCCCACGTTTGATTACGGCAACAATATTCGTCAGATGGCGAAAGAGATGGGCGTGGACAACGCCTTTGATTTTCCCGGTTTTGTACCCGCCTATATACGTCCGCTGTTCTGCCGCGGCATCGGCCCGTTCCGTTGGGTGGCGCTCTCCGGCGATCCTGAGGATATTTATAAAACCGACGCCAAAGTGAAAGAGATCGTCGCGGACGATGCGCACCTGCATCGCTGGCTGGACATGGCCCGCGAGCGGATCCGCTTTCAGGGGCTTCCGGCGCGCATCTGTTGGGTCGGGCTGTCGTTACGTCAAAAGATCGGACTGGCGTTTAACGACATGGTGCGTCGCGGCGAACTTTCCGCGCCGATTGTCATTGGTCGCGACCACCTGGACTCCGGCTCCGTTGCCAGTCCGAACCGTGAAACGGAAGCGATGCGCGACGGCTCCGACGCGGTGTCCGACTGGCCGCTGCTTAACGCGTTACTCAATACCGCCAGTGGCGCGACCTGGGTGTCGCTGCATCACGGCGGCGGCGTCGGCATGGGCTTCTCGCAGCATGCCGGGATGGTGATTGTGTGCGACGGCAGCGATGACGCCGCGGAGCGAATCGCCCGCGTGCTGCACAACGATCCGGCGACCGGCGTGATGCGCCATGCCGACGCGGGTTATGAGATCGCCATTGAGTGCGCCGCTGAACACCAGCTTAATCTGCCGATGGTTGCGGCAACCCAGGAGAAACGCTGATATGAACACCTTGACCTTAACGCCGGGGCAGCTCACTTTTTCGCAGCTTTGTGATGTCTGGCGGCAGCCGGTCAAGCTGACGCTTGATGCCAGCGCCATCGACGGCATTCACGCCAGCGTCGCCTGCGTGAACACGATTGTGGCGGAGGGGCGCACGGCCTACGGCATTAATACCGGCTTTGGCCTGCTGGCCCAGACGCGGATCGCCGATCACGATCTGCAAAATCTTCAGCGCGCGCTGGTGCTGTCACATGCCGCAGGGGTTGGCGAAGCGCTGGATGATGCGATGGTGCGCCTGATCATGGTGCTGAAGATCAACAGCCTGGCGCGCGGGTTTTCCGGTATCCGTCTGTGCGTGATCGAGGCGCTGATCGCGCTGGTAAACGCCGAGGTCTATCCGCTGATCCCGGCGAAAGGCTCGGTGGGCGCATCGGGGGATTTAGCGCCGCTGGCGCACCTGTCGCTTACTCTGCTCGGCGAGGGAAAAGCGCGCGTTCAGGGTGAATGGCTACCGGCCAAAGAGGCGCTGAAAAAAGCCGGGCTGGCGCCGCTGACCCTGGCGGCGAAAGAGGGATTAGCGCTGCTCAATGGCACTCAGGCGTCAACGGCGTTCGCGCTGCGCGGCCTGTTTGAAGCCCAGGAACTGTTTGCCTCCGCCGTGGTTTGCGGCGCATTAACCACTGAAGCGGTGCTGGGATCGCGCCGTCCGTTTGACGCGCGGATCCATGCCGCACGGGGGCAGCCTGGACAAATTGACGCGGCGGCGCTGTACCGTCATGTGCTAACGGAAACCAGCGCGCTGTCGCAGTCGCACCATAACTGCGACAAAGTGCAGGATCCGTATTCACTGCGTTGTCAGCCGCAGGTGATGGGCGCGTGTCTGACCCAGATGCGTCAGGTGAGAGAGGTTTTGCTGATCGAAGCCAACGCGGTGTCCGATAACCCGCTGGTTTTTGCGCAGGAGGGTGATGTCATCTCCGGCGGTAATTTTCACGCCGAACCGGTGGCGATGGCGGCAGACAACCTGGCGCTGGCGATTGCCGAAATCGGCGCGCTCGCTGAGCGTCGAATTGCGTTGATGATGGATAAACACATGTCGCAACTGCCGCCGTTCCTGGTAAAAAATGGCGGCGTGAACTCCGGCTTTATGATTGCCCAGGTGACGGCGGCGGCGCTGGCCAGCGAGAACAAAGCGCTGGCGCATCCGCACAGCGTTGACAGTCTGCCAACCTCAGCGAATCAGGAAGATCATGTGTCGATGGCGCCGGCGGCAGGGCGCAGGCTGTGGGAGATGGCGGCCAATACCCGCGGCGTGTTGGCGGTCGAGTGGCTGGCGGCCTGTCAGGGGATCGATCTGCGCGACGGACTGACGTCCAGTCCGCTGCTTGAGCAGGCGCGCGCAACGTTACGCGAGCAGGTTGCCCACTATACCGACGACCGTTTCTTTGCCCCGGACATAGAATGCGCGACCGAACTGCTGGCGCAGGGAGCGCTGCTGCGTTTAGTGCCGGACTTTCTGTAAGGAGTACCGGATGGCGGCACGTTAGCGTCGCCATCCGTTATCAGGTTAACTGAACATGGCGGTGATCGACGCGCTGGCGAGCGCGTGGAAATGGACGTTAAAGCCGACCATCGCGCCGCTGGCCTCTTCATCGACCTCGATACGATCCACGTCCAGCGCATGAACTGTAAAGATATAGCGGTGCGTTTCGCCTTTCGGCGGCGCCGCGCCGCCGTAGCCCGCTTTACCGAAATCGGTGCGGGTCTGCACCACGCCGTCCGGTAGCGCCACCAGACCGGAGCCGAAACCCTGGGTCAGAACGCGGGTGTCGGCGGGTAAATTCGCTACGCCCCAGTGCCACCAGCCGGAGCCGGTGGGCGCATCGGGGTCGAAACAGGTTACGACAAAACTTTTCGTTCCTGCCGGAACGTCATCCCAGGCCAGATGCGGCGAAATATTATCGCCGTCGTAACCCATGCCGTTAAAAACGTGACGCAGCGGAAGCTTATCGCCGTCGCGGAAATCGTTACTGATGAGTTTCATGCTGATTCCTCCCTTAACCAAAAAGTTTAGCCAGAAACGTTTTAGTTTACCGCCAATTAAACGCGAAAAAATGTTTCTTCGCGCACAGCTTCGTTAACCGCCTGCGTCAGACAACGCAGTTGCTCCGGCTGGATAATGTACGGCGGCATCAGGTAGATGAGTTTGCCGAACGGACGCACCCAGACGCCCCGCTGGACAAAGAATTTTTGCAGCGCCGCCATATTGACCGGATGAGTGGTTTCCACCACGCCGATCGCGCCGAGCACGCGTACGTCCGCGACCCATGGCGAATCTGCCGCCGCGGCCAGTTCGGCACGCAGTTGCGCTTCAATGGCCGCCACCTGCTGCTGCCAGTCGCCGGATGCCAGCAACGTCAGGCTGGCGTTTGCCGCCGCGCAGGCCAGCGGGTTAGCCATAAATGTCGGGCCATGCATAAAACACCCGGCGTCGCCGTTGCTGATAGTGTCGGCTATCTGGCGGGTGGCGAGGGTGGCGGAAAGGGTCATCGTGCCGCCGGTGAGCGCTTTACCCAGACAGAGAATATCCGGCGATACCCCGGCGTGCTCGCAGGCAAACAGTTTGCCGGTGCGGCCAAAACCGGTGGCGATCTCGTCGGCGATCAGCAGGATGCCTTCGCGATCACACATCTTACGGATGCGCTGCAGCCACTGGGGATGGTACATGCGCATTCCGCCCGCGCCCTGGACGATGGGTTCGAGGATCACTGCGGCGATCTCATGCCGGTGTGCGGCCATCAGGCGGGCGAACGCCACCATATCGCGCTCATCCCATTCGCCGCCCATCCGGCTTTGCGGCGCCGGGGCAAACAGGTTTTCCGGCAGATAGCCCTTCCACAGGCTGTGCATGGAGTTGTCCGGATCGCAGACTGACATGGCGCCGAACGTGTCGCCGTGATAGCCGTTGCGAAACGTCAGGAAACGCTGTCGCGATTCGCCTTTTGCCTGCCAGTATTGCAGCGCCATTTTCATCGCCACTTCAACGGCCACGGAACCGGAATCCGCAAGGAAAACGCACGCCAGGGGCTCGGGCGTCATCGCCACCAGTTTACGGCACAGGTCGATGGCCGGTGCATGGGTAATGCCGCCAAACATCACGTGCGACATGGCGTCAATTTGCGTTTTCATCGCCGCGTTGAGTACGGGATGGTTGTAGCCGTGGATCGCCGCCCACCACGACGACATGCCGTCAATGAGGTGTTCGCCGCTGGTGAGGATCAGTTCGCAACCTTCCGCGCGCGCGACCGGATACACCGGTAGCGGAGAGGTCATGGAGGTATAAGGGTGCCAGATATGGCGCCGATCGAAAGCGAGATCGTCCGTTGTCATAATCGACTTGTAAACCAAATTAAAAACATTTAGGTTTACGAGTCTACACGGTTCTCACAACAAAACGTAGAAAATTATGACCAAACATTCTCGCTGGACGCTGTCGCAAGTCACCGAATTATTTGAAAAACCGCTGCTGGATCTGCTCTTTGAAGCCCAGCAAATCCACCGTCAGCATTTTGATCCTCGCCAGGTGCAGGTCAGTACATTGCTGTCGATTAAAACCGGCGCCTGCCCGGAGGATTGCAAATATTGCCCACAAAGCTCGCGCTATAAAACCGGGCTGGAAGCAGAGCGCCTGATGGAGGTCGAACAGGTGCTGGATTCGGCGCGCAAGGCGAAAAACGCCGGGTCCACCCGTTTCTGTATGGGGGCGGCGTGGAAGAACCCTCACGAGCGCGACATGCCGTATCTTGAGCAAATGGTGCAGGGGGTGAAGGCGATGGGGCTGGAAGCCTGTATGACCCTCGGCACCCTGAGCGAAGCGCAGGCGCAGCGGCTGGCGGCGGCGGGGCTGGATTACTACAACCACAACCTCGACACTTCGCCGGAGTTCTACGGCAATATCATCACCACCCGTTCTTATCAGGAGCGTCTGGATACGCTGGATAAAGTGCGCGATGCCGGGATCAAGGTCTGCTCCGGCGGGATTGTCGGGCTGGGCGAAACGGTAAACGATCGCGCCGGTTTGCTGCTGCAACTGGCGAATCTGCCGACTCCGCCGGAAAGCGTGCCGATCAACATGCTGGTGAAGGTCAAGGGGACGCCGCTGGCCGATAACGACGATGTGGACGCATTTGACTTCATCCGCACGATCGCGGTGGCGCGCATTATGATGCCCACCTCGTACGTGCGTCTCTCTGCCGGTCGCGAGCAGATGAACGAACAAACCCAGGCAATGTGCTTCATGGCGGGCGCGAACTCTATCTTTTACGGCTGCAAGCTGTTGACCACGCCGAACCCGGAAGAAGATAAAGACTTACAGCTGTTCCGTAAGCTCGGACTGAACCCGCAGCAAACCGCCGTGCTGGCAGGGGATAACGAGCAGCAGCAGCGGCTGGAGCAGGCGCTGATGACCCCGGATACCGACGCCTGGTACAACGCGGCAGCGGTATGAGCTGGCAGCAAAAAATCGACGATGCGCTAAACGCGCGTCGTTCAGCGGATGCCCTGCGTCGTCGTTACGCGGTTGAGCAGGGCGCGGGCCGCTGGCTGATGACCGGCGATCGCCGCTTTCTCAACTTTTCCAGCAACGACTATCTGGGCTTAAGCCACCATCCGCAGATTATTCACGCCTGGCAACAGGGGGCGGAACGCTTCGGCGTAGGCAGCGGCGGCTCCGGCCACGTCAGCGGTTATACCGTTGCGCATCAACACGTTGAAGAAGAGCTGGCGGACTGGTTGGGTTACCCGCGCGCGCTGCTGTTTATCTCAGGTTTTGCCGCTAATCAGGCGGTCATTGCCGCGTTGATGGCAAAGGACGATCGGATTGTCGCCGATCGCCTCAGCCATGCCTCGTTGCTGGAGGCGGCAAGCCTTAGTCCGGCGTCGCTTCGCCGTTTTACCCATAACGATACCCGGCATCTGACGCGACTGCTCGATGCCCCCTGTCCGGGGCAACAACTGGTGGTCACTGAAGGTGTATTCAGTATGGACGGCGACAGCGCGCCGCTGGCGGAGATCCAGCGTGCGGCAGCGCGGCGCAACGCCTGGCTGCTGGTGGACGATGCCCACGGCATTGGCGTCTGCGGCGAAGAAGGGCGCGGCAGCTGCTGGCGGCAGCAGGTGCGACCAGAACTGCTGGTCGTGACCTTTGGTAAAGGCTTTGGCGTCAGCGGCGCGGCGATATTGTGTTCAGCCCGCGTGGCGGATTATCTGCTGCAATTTGCCCGACACCTGATCTACAGCACCAGCATGCCGCCTGCTCAGGCGCAGGCGATCCGGGCCTCCCTTGCGGTGATCCGCAGCGAAGAAGGCGACGCGCGCCGGGCGAAACTGGCGGCGCTCATCGCACGCTTTCGTCGCGGCGTAGACCGCAGCCGTTACCGACTGGGGGAATCGCACAGCGCGATCCAGCCGCTGATCGTTGGCGATAACGCGCGGGCGCTGCATCTGGCGGAAACCCTGCGCAGCCGTGGCTGCTGGGCGACGGCAATCCGTCCGCCAACGGTGCCTGCGGGGACGGCGCGTTTGCGTCTGACTCTCACCCAGGCGCACGAGCGTGAAGACATTGACCGTCTGCTGGAGGTGCTAAATGACACAGGTGAATAAACAGGCCATCGCGGCGGCGTTTGGCCGTGCGGCGACGTGTTATGAACAACACGCCACGCTGCAACGGTTGAGCGCGGACGCGCTGCTGGCGCAGTTGCCGCAGCAAAGCTATGGGCAGGTGCTGGACGCCGGCTGTGGTCCTGGCCGGTTGAGCCGTTACTGGCGTGAGCAGGGCAGTCAGGTCACCGCGCTGGATTTGTCCTCACCCATGCTTGACGAGGCGCGGCGGCGTAATACGGCGCACCACTATCTTGCCGGAGATATCGAATCGCTGCCGTTGGCGAGCGCGACGTTCGATCTCGCCTGGAGTAATCTCGCCGTTCAGTGGTGCAACGATTTACACGGCGCGCTGAGCGAACTTTACCGGGTGGTGCGTCCCGGCGGCAGAGTGGCGTTCACAACGCTGGCGAAAGGGTCGCTGCCGGAGCTGCATCAGGCATGGCGGGCAGTCGATAACCAAACCCATGCTAATCGGTTCTTACCGCAGGCGGCGCTGCGCGATGCCCTGCGCGGCTGGCGTAGCGAAAGCCATCTGCACACGTTGACCCTGTGGTTTGACGATGCGCTGAGCGCGATGCGTTCGCTGAAGGGGATTGGGGCCACGCATCTGCACGAAGGACGTGAACCGCGCGTGCTCACCCGTGCGCAGCTGCAAAAAGTGCAGTTGGCCTGGCCTCAACAACAGGGAAAGTATCCGCTCACCTACCATCTTTTTGCAGGAGTTATTGAACGTGATTAAACGCTATTTTGTTACCGGTACTGATACCGAAGTCGGGAAAACCGTCGCCAGCAGCGCTTTGCTCCAGGCGGCAGGCAAAATGGGGCTGCGCACGGCCGGGTATAAGCCGGTTGCCTCCGGCAGCGAAATGACGCCGGAAGGGTTGCGCAACAGCGATGCGCTGGCGCTCCAGCGCAGCAGCAGCCTGCCGCTGGACTACGCGGCAGTGAATCCTTATACCTTCGCCGAGCCGACCTCGCCGCACATCATCAGCGCCGGAGAGGGCAGACCGATTCAAACCGATGTGATGTCAGCCGGGCTACGGGCGCTGGAAACCCGCGCGGAGTGGGTGCTGGTGGAAGGCGCGGGCGGCTGGTTCACGCCGCTGACAGAGGACGTTACGTTTGCCGACTGGGTGCAGGCGGAACAACTGCCGGTGATTTTAGTGGTCGGCGTGAAGCTGGGGTGTATTAACCATGCGATGCTCACCGCGCAGGCCATTCAGCAGGCCGGGCTGACGTTAGCCGGCTGGGTGGCGAATGACGTCCAGCCGCCGGGTAAACGCCACCGCGAGTATATGGCGACGCTGGCGCGGGTTATTCCCGCGCCTTTACTCGGGGAAATCCCCTGGCTTGGCGCTGAAGCGCGAACCGTCGCAACAGGACAATATCTGGATCTCACGCTTTTGACAGGAGAGTAAATGGCGATTTTGCGAGCAATATCGCCTGCGACAGGCCGTTTCGTTAGCTGATAAAAATCAAAATTTAGCGATAATTTTTTTTTATTGTCCTGAAATCCGTCAACGAGGGGAAATTGCCAGGCGGCAGACCGTGTGGGCTGGAAGCAGTTATCCACTATTCCTGTGGATAACCTTGTGTATTAGAGTTAGAAAACGCAGGGTAAGCGAGAGAATACGCGGCTTCCAGCCAAATTGATGCGAAAGACGGCTTTGTTAAATATTATTTACTTTTCAATTAGTTATATAAAGGCAATAGCTGTCGCAGAACTGTCATTGAATGCAATAAAACTTTCATGACACGACTTGACAATGTTAATGAAGTGATTGGTTTGGGGATAACCCCGCCGGTCAGAAGATTATCTTGTCAGCGGTGAAATTCTCGCCGCTGACGCTGTGTCTTTTCGGCGCGTAACACAAATTTTCTCCGTCGTTACTGTTTTTTCATCCAGTATATTTTACTGGCAATATTATGCGCTGCGAGTAAAATTACAAGCCTGCCCGCCCATTGCTTCAGGTAGCTGCCCATGAGTAAACCGTTCAAACTGAATTCCGCATTTAAACCGTCAGGCGACCAGCCAGAGGCGATACGACGCCTCGAAGAAGGGCTGGAGGATGGCCTGGCGCATCAGACGCTGCTTGGCGTAACGGGGTCAGGGAAAACGTTCACCATCGCCAATGTCATTGCCGATCTCCAGCGTCCGACCATGGTGCTCGCGCCGAACAAAACGCTGGCGGCGCAGCTGTACGGCGAAATGAAAGAATTCTTTCCGGAAAACGCGGTGGAATATTTCGTCTCTTACTATGACTACTATCAGCCTGAAGCCTATGTGCCCAGTTCCGACACCTTCATTGAGAAAGACGCGTCGGTAAACGAACACATTGAGCAGATGCGTTTGTCGGCAACCAAAGCCTTGCTCGAGCGTCGCGACGTGGTGGTGGTGGCCTCGGTGTCGGCGATCTACGGTCTGGGCGACCCGGATCTGTACCTGAAAATGATGCTGCACCTGACGGTGGGGATGCTGATCGACCAGCGCGCGATCCTGCGTCGTCTGGCCGAGCTACAGTACACCCGTAACGATCAGGCGTTCCAGCGCGGCACCTTCCGTGTACGTGGCGAGGTGATCGACATCTTCCCAGCGGAATCCGACGACATCGCGCTACGTGTGGAGCTGTTTGACGAAGAGGTGGAGCGGCTGTCGCTGTTTGATCCGCTCACCGGACAGGTGGAATCGACCATTCCCCGCTACACCATCTACCCGAAAACCCACTATGTCACGCCGCGCGAGCGTATTTTGCAGGCGATGGAAGAGATCAAAGACGAACTGGTTGATCGCCGCAAGATCCTGCTGGCGAACAACAAGCTGCTGGAAGAGCAGCGTCTCAGCCAGCGCACCCAGTTCGATCTTGAGATGATGAACGAGCTTGGCTACTGTTCGGGGATCGAAAACTATTCACGCTATCTTTCTGGACGCGGACCGGGCGAGCCGCCGCCGACGCTGTTCGATTATCTGCCCGCAGACGGCCTGCTGGTGGTGGATGAATCGCACGTCACCATTCCGCAGATTGGCGGCATGTACCGTGGCGACAGAGCGCGTAAAGAGACGCTGGTGGAGTATGGGTTCCGCTTGCCTTCCGCGCTGGATAACCGTCCGCTGAAGTTCGAAGAGTTTGAAGCGCTGGCCCCGCAGACTATCTATGTTTCCGCGACGCCGGGCAACTATGAGCTGGAGAAATCGGGCGGCGACGTGGTGGATCAGGTGGTTCGTCCGACCGGCCTGCTGGATCCGGTCATTGAGGTGCGTCCGGTGGCGACGCAGGTGGACGACCTGCTTTCAGAGATCCGCGCGCGGGCGTCTATCAATGAGCGCGTGCTGGTGACAACCTTAACCAAGCGGATGGCGGAAGATCTCACCGAATACCTGGAGGAACACGGTGAACGGGTGCGCTATCTGCACTCGGACATCGATACCGTCGAGCGTATGGAGATCATTCGCGACCTGCGCCTCGGCGAGTTTGACGTGCTGGTAGGGATCAACCTGTTGCGAGAGGGGCTCGACATGCCGGAAGTGTCGCTGGTGGCGATCCTTGACGCGGACAAAGAAGGGTTCCTGCGCTCTGAACGTTCGCTGATTCAGACCATTGGCCGCGCGGCGCGTAACGTTAACGGCAAAGCTATCCTGTACGGCGATAAGATCACCCCGTCGATGGCGAAGGCCATTAGCGAAACCGAGCGCCGCCGTGAGAAACAGCAGCAGTACAACGAGCAGCACGGCATTACCCCGCAGGGGCTGAACAAAAAAGTGGTCGATATTCTGGCGCTGGGTCAGAACATCGCGAAGACCAAAGCGAAGGGCAGGGGCAAGTCACGCTCCACGGCGAAGGCGGATATCGTCGGGATGGATATGTCGCCGAAGGCGCTGCAGCAGAAGATCCATGAGCTGGAGGGGCAGATGATGCAGCACGCGCAGAATCTGGAGTTCGAGGAAGCCGCGCAGATCCGCGACCAGCTCCATCAACTGCGTGAGCTGTTTATCGCCGCGTCATAATCCGGTATTCAGGCAAAGCGTCGCAGACCGGAAAAGCGAAGCGCTACGCCGGTCGCGATCGAGACATGCCCGATTTAACCCAGCGCCTGCACCGCTTTTTCCAGCGCGCAGTGCAGTAGCTGGCGGTCATGGCGATAGGGGATATCGCTGGCTTCCAGCTCCTCTTGAATCACTACTCTGTCGTTGATGGCGCTGACGTCAACGTTAGGACCGACGACCACGGCGTCAATCACTCGTTTACCGACATACTGCTCCATAATCGCCAGTTTATCGACCAGAGTCAGGCTGGCTGCCGGCAGACTCAGTTCACGCCCCAGATTGCCGATATAGACCATCGGCGCCTGGGTGCGGCGCAGCGCCTGCGCCAGGTCATCCAGCAGCAGGATCGGCATCAGGCTGGTGTAAAAACTGCCAGGGCCAATCAGGATCAAATCCGCTTCGTTAATTGCTTGCACCGCTTCACGCGTGGTGGGCACGTTGGGTGACAGCATCAGGTCCTGCGGCGGGGTGAGCAACTGGTCAATATTCACTTCGCCATACACCTCATGCCCCTGATCGTCGATCGCCATCAGATCGACCGGCAGTTCCGACATCGGGATTAAATGCGCGTCGACTTTAAGCAGGTTACGAATTAAATTGATCGCCTCCAGAGGCCGCACGCTCAGGTGATCGAGCGCCTTTAACATCAAATTTCCCAGGTTATGACCTGAAAGTTCGCCATTACCGCCAAAACGATACTCAAACATAGCCGACGCGACGCTGGGTTCGGTTATCAACTGGTTAAGGCAGTTGCGCATATCCCCCCAGGCGATACCGCCTTCCGAGCGGCGGATACGTCCGGTCGAGCCGCCGTTATCGGTGGTGGTGACAATGCCGGTGAGGCGTGAGCCCAGTGATGAAAGTGATGAGAGAACGCGTCCTAATCCATGCCCTCCGCCGAGAGCGACGACACGATCCAGGTCAGCCAGCGTACGATTGCGCATAAAATATCCTGAAGTCAGATTTACCTCGCTACAGTAGCGCACATCGCGGGTTTTCAGCAATTCACTCCCCGCTGGAGAGAGAAATAAATTCTGCGCAGCTACCCCTTTTGTACGAGATGTCGGTTACTGCCTAATGATGTATATCAATGCAAAAAGCCCATTTTCGCTTATTCTGTAGCGAAATAGCACGATCATGACGCTATATATAAGTTTATATAGCGTTAGGCGTAAATGGCAAAATGGTCGTTTACGCGCTAGTATCGGCTAATCATTAAAAAACACTCTAGCCTCTGCGCCTGGGTCAATGAAGACATTGATATGGCGCTTTGGCCGTGACAGCGTAAACGCGTTGCCACCAGGGTGCAGGAAGAAATGACTGCGCCTCCCGTACTGGAAAGGTGTCTATGGCCTCACAACTGACCGATGCTTTCGCGCGCACGTTTTATTACCTGCGTTTGTCGATTACCGATGTGTGTAACTTTCGTTGCACCTACTGTCTGCCGGATGGCTACAAGCCCGGCGGCGTCACCAATAACGGTTTTCTTTCTGTCGATGAAATTCGTCGGGTTACCCGCGCGTTTGCCAGTCTTGGCACCGAAAAAGTGCGCCTGACCGGCGGTGAACCTTCCCTGCGCCGCGATTTTACTGACATCATCGCTGCTGTGCGGGAGAACGACGCCATCCGCCAGATAGCCGTCACTACTAACGGCTATCGACTGGCGCGTGATGCCGCAGCCTGGCGCGAGGCCGGGTTGACGGGCATCAATGTCAGCGTCGACAGCCTGGACGCCCGGCAGTTTCACGCCATTACCGGACAGGACAAATTCCGGCAGGTGATGGCGGGCATTGACGCCGCCTTTGAGGCGGGCTTTACAAAGGTCAAAGTCAATACCGTGCTGATGCGTGACGTGAATCATCATCAGCTCGATACCTTCCTGAACTGGATCCAGACGCGCCCTATCCAGCTACGCTTCATCGAACTGATGGAAACGGGCGAGGGCAGCGCGCTTTTCCGCAAACACCATATTTCCGGCCAGGTGCTGCGCGATGAACTGCTGCGTCGTGGTTGGATCCACCAGCTGCGCCAGCGCAGCGACGGCCCGGCGCAGGTTTTCTGCCACCCCGACTATGCGGGCGAAATCGGCCTTATCATGCCGTACGAGAAAGATTTCTGCGCCACCTGTAACCGACTGCGCGTCTCTTCGGTGGGTAAACTGCATCTGTGTCTGTTTGGCGACGGCGGCGTCAGCCTGCGCGATCTGCTGGTCGAAGACTCGCAGCAGCATGCGCTGGAAGAACGTATTTCTCTCGCGCTGCGTGAGAAAAAGCAGACCCATTTCCTGCATCAGAACAACACCGGTATTACGCAAAACTTATCGTACATTGGCGGTTGATCGCTAAAAGGAGTTTTCCATGAGTCAGGTAAGCGCTGAATTTATCCCGACCCGTATCGCTATTCTTACGGTGTCGAATCGTCGTGGTGAGGAGGAAGATACCTCCGGTCATTTTCTGCGTGACGCGGCACAGGAAGCGGGACATCAGGTGGTGGATAAAGCCATCGTCAAAGAGAACCGCTACGCCATCCGCGCCCAGGTGTCGGCGTGGATCGCCAGCGAAAACGTTCAGGTAGTGCTGATCACCGGCGGGACAGGGCTTACCGAAGGCGATCAGGCGCCGGAAGCGCTGCTGCCGTTGTTTGACCGCGAAGTTGAAGGCTTTGGCGAACTTTTCCGAATGCTGTCGTTTGAAGAGATTGGCACCGCGACGCTGCAGTCGCGCGCGGTGGCAGGTATGGCCAACCATACGCTGATTTTCGCCATGCCGGGTTCAACGAAAGCCTGCCGTACCGCCTGGGATAATATCATTGCTCCGCAGCTTGATGCGCGCACCCGTCCGTGTAACTTCCACCCTCATCTGAAGAAATAAGTATGTCGCAACTGACCCATATTAACGCCGCTGGCGAAGCGCACATGGTCGACGTTTCCGCTAAAGCGGAAACTGTTCGCGAAGCGCGCGCCGAAGCCTTTGTCACCATGCGCAGTGAAACACTGGCAATGATTATTGACGGCAGCCACCATAAGGGCGATGTCTTTGCCACCGCGCGCATCGCGGGCATCCAGGCGGCAAAACGCACCTGGGAGCTGATCCCGCTGTGCCATCCGTTGCTGTTGAGCAAAGTTGAAGTGCAACTGCTGGCTGAACCGGAGCACAACCGCGTGCGCATTGAGTCACTGTGCCGTCTGACCGGCAAAACCGGCGTTGAGATGGAGGCGTTAACCGCCGCGTCGGTTGCGGCGCTGACCATCTACGATATGTGTAAAGCGGTGCAGAAAGATATGGTGATTGGTCCGGTGCGACTGCTGGCGAAAAGTGGCGGCAAATCGGGTGATTTTAAGGCGGATTCTCATGATTAAGGTTCTCTTCTTCGCCCAGGTTCGCGAACTGGTTGGCACCGATGCGCTGAACGTGGCGGCTGATTTTCCCACCGTTGAGGCGCTGCGCCAGCATCTGGCGACAAACAGCGACCGCTGGGCGCTGGCCCTGGAAGACGGCAAACTGCTGGCGGCAGTCAACCAGACGCTGGTCAGCTTTGATCATCCGTTAAGCTCGGGTGACGAGGTGGCGTTTTTCCCGCCGGTAACGGGAGGCTGAGATGGCGGAAACAAAAATCGTGGTCGATCCGGCGCCGTTTCGTGTCGGCGACGAATACCCGTGGCTGGCGGAACGTGACGAAGACGGCGCGGTTGTGACCTTCACCGGCAAAGTCCGCAATCACAACCTCGGCGACAGCGTGAAGGCGCTGACGCTGGAGCACTATCCCGGCATGACCGAAAAAGCGCTGGGCGAGATTGTGGCAGAGGCGCGCGCGCGCTGGCCGCTGGGGCGCGTTACCGTGATCCATCGCATCGGCGAACTGTGGCCGGGCGATGAGATCGTGTTTGTCGGCGTCACCAGCGCGCATCGCAGTAGCGCCTTTGAGGCGGGCGAATTTATTATGGACTACCTGAAAACCCGCGCGCCATTCTGGAAACGTGAAGCGACGCCGGAGGGCGAGCGCTGGGTGGAAGCCCGCGACAGCGACCAGCAGGCGGCAAAGCGCTGGTAGCAGAATGTGATACGCTTATACAGGTGTCACTTTTTTAACAGGAGATTTTCATGGACAGATTTCCACGATCCGATTCAATCGTGCAGGCGCGTTCCGGTCTGCAAACGTATATGGCGCAAGTGTACGGCTGGATGACCGTCGGACTGCTGCTGACCGCGTTTATTGCGTGGTATGCGGCGAATACCCCTGCGGTCATGATGTTCGTCTTTTCCAGCAAAATCACCTTTTTTGGCCTGATTATCGCCCAATTAGCGCTGGTTATTGCGCTTTCGGCGATGGTGCATAAGCTCAGCGCGGGCATGGCGACCACGCTGTTTATGCTCTATTCGGCGCTCACCGGGTTGACGCTGTCGAGCATTTTTATCGTCTATACCTATTCGTCCATCGCCAGCACCTTTGTGGTGACCGGCGGGATGTTCGGCGTGATGAGCCTGTGGGGTTACACCACCAAACGAGACCTGAGCGGCTGGGGCAATATGCTGTTTATGGCGCTGATAGGCATTATCCTGGCGTCGCTGGTGAACTTCTGGCTGAAGAGCGAAGCGCTGATGTGGGCAGTGACCTATATTGGTGTGGTGGTGTTTGTCGGCCTGACCGCCTATGACACCCAGAAGCTGAAAAATATTGGCGAGCAGATTGATGTGCGCGACAGTTCAAACCTGCGCAAGTACTCGATTCTCGGGGCGCTGACGCTGTATCTGGACTTTATCAACCTGTTCCTGATGTTGTTACGTATCTTCGGCAACCGCCGGTAATCTCACCGAACCTGATGGCGGTTCCGCCATCAGGTTCGGCACGTCAGAAGACTACTTCGCCATCGCCTTTTCGTTTTTCGCCCGCAGCTTTTTCGCCCGGCTTTCCAGCACCAGATAACAAATCAATGCCAGCAGCAGCGGTATGAAATAATACAGTACGCGGTAAGCGAGCAGGGCGGCGATGATTGTCCCTTGCGAAGTATGCTCACCGGCGAGTAGCGCAATGAACACCGCTTCCAGCACGCCGATCCCCGCAGGAATATGGACTATCACCCCGGCGATACTGCTCACCAACAGCACGCCCAGCACAAAGAAGTAGTTCACATCCTGGCCCATCAGTAGCCAGATAATCAGTCCCATCACCATCCAGTTGGCGCTCGAAATGGCCATTTGCACCAGCGCAAATTTCCACGACGGCAGCACCAGTTTTTGCCCTTTGATGGTGACATGACGGCGCTTAGCAAAGGCGCAGAACCACATATACACGGCGATGACAAGCAGTAGCGCCACGCCGAGAATGCGCAGCGTGCCTTCGTCGATATACCAATGGGCGGGCAACTGCACCACGCCGAAGGTAAAGATAATCCCGCCCAGCAGAATGTAGCCAAGCCAGTTGGTGGTAATACTCAATGAGAAAATGCGGGTGATGGTGCTGCCTGGCAGACCGAGGCGCGAATAGAGTCGATAGCGCATCCCGATGCCGCCGACCCAGGTGCTTAGCGTCAGGTTAAAGGCGTAGCAGATAAACGACACCAGCATGACCTGGCGCTTCGCCAGCTTATGCCCGCAGTAAGCGCGCCCCAACAGATCGTAGCAGCCGTACAATAAATAGCTGACGATCACCAGCCCGACAGCGCTGAGCAGCGCCACGCGGTTGTAGTCGCGGATAACCGTCCAGACATCCTCCCAGTTGACCTTTTTGGCATAGATGACCAGCAGGACAATTACTGCAATAAAAAAAAGCCAGGTAAGGATCTTTTTCGCCAGCCGCCAGCGCGGATGAGATTTCGCCATTAGGGTTTCGCTCCTGTATCTTGTGCTTCAACGCGGTCCTGCGTCTCCATCTCGGGCTGGGCTGGCGGTTCAACCTGTGCCAGATGTGGAGTATGCGCAGGCAGCCAGCCCACCAGCGCCGGGAAATGACGTAAAAAGTGGAACGCCAGCACGCTCTTGGTCAGGTTCCACCAGGTGCGTTTGGGCACCATCGACTCATCCACCTGTTTACAGTCTTTCTCGATGATCGCATTAAGGTTATCGCGCAGAGTCTGGTTAAACTGACGGTCGTGTATGATCAGGTTCGCTTCCAGATTCAGCGACAGGCTGAGCGGATCGAGATTACTGGAGCCGACCGTCGCCCAATGGTCGTCCATTAACGCCACCTTGCCATGCAGCGGTTTGCGGCGGTATTCGTACACCTGAACGCCGCCCTTTACCAGATAGTTGTAAAGCAGGCGCGCGCCGACTTTCACAATCGGCATATCCGGTTCGCCCTGTACGATGAGCTTCACGCGTACGCCGCGACGCGCCGCATTGCGCATCGCATGGAGCAGTCGATACCCGGGGAAGAAATAGGCGTTGGCGATAATCACCTCCCGCCGCGCCTGGGTCAGCATTTTCAGGTAGTGGCGTTCGATGTCATCGCGATGTTCTTCGTTATCGCGCCAGACAAACAGCGCTTGCGCCTCGCCGGGCTGGTGGTTCTCTACCGCCTGGTGATGACGCTTCCACCAGCGGCGTACCGCGCTCTGCCCCGGAAGATTTTCCACCTCGAACTGTAAAATATCGGCCACAATCGGACCTTCGACGCGTACCGCGTAATCCTGCTTGGCCTCGGGACCATAGTCGGACATATGCTCATCGGAATAGTTAATGCCGCCGACAAATGCCACCCTGGCGTCGATCACCACAATTTTGCGGTGCATGCGGCGAAAGACGTTGGTGCGCATCCCAAAGATCCGTGGGCGGGGATCGTAGTAGCGGAACACCACGCCTGCAGCGGTCAGTTCACCCACAAATTCATCGCTGAGATCCGGCGAGCCGTAGCCGTCGAGCAGCACTTCCGCTTTTACGCCACGTTTGGCCGCTTTGAGCAGCGCCGCATGCAGCTGTTTCCCAACGTTGTCCTCAAACCAGATGAAGGATTCCAGAATGATCCTTTGCTCTGCTTCGGCAATGGCTTTATACACGGCGGGGTAAAATTGATCGCCGTTTTCCAGCAACTGAATCTGGTTACCTTCACGCCAGCCACACTTCATAAATGGACCTCCGCGCTCAGGGGAGCATGATCGGAAAGATGACGCCAGTTGCGCAGCGGCAACGCCGTTGGCGCACTGGTATTGGCATTTTTAACGTAAATACGATCGAGTCGTAATAGCGGCAGGCTGACCGGAAAGGTGCGCGCTGGACGACCGTTGGCGCGGGTGAAGATCTCCTCCAGCCCGGCCGCTTTTTTCAGCGGATGGTTGGCTTTTTGCCGCCAGTCGTTGAAATCGCCAGCCACCACCACGGGTTCGCCGTCGGGCAGGGCGTTGACCCAGTCGGCCAGCATTTTGAGTTGCGCCTGACGATGCGCTTCCCGTAAGCCCAGATGGACGCACATCACATGGATCGGATGGTTAAGCTGCGGCGGCACTATGCGGCAGTACAGCACGCCGCGCTTTTCGCTGCCCGCAACCGACACATCGCGGTTTTCATAGTGTTCAATCGGATAGCGCGACAGCACCGCGTTGCCATGATGACCTTCCGGGTATACCGCGTTGCGTCCATAGGCGTAGTCGCTCCACATGGTATCGGCGAGAAATTCGTAATGGGTAGTGTCCGGCCAGTTCTCAACGTGCAGCGGATGCACTTCATGGGCGCCCAGCACTTCCTGCAGGCACACAATGTCGGCGCCGACTGTGCGCACGGCGTCGCGCAGCTCCGGCAAAATAAAGCGCTTGTTAAAGGCGGTGAACCCTTTGTGCGTATTAATGGTGAGCACTTTGAATGAAAAATTACCGGTGTGTTGAGTCATGATTCTCCTGTCAACGTCACTATCCCGAGTAAATAGTGTAGTCGTCGTCACAAAAAGGTGCGTTGTTACGGAATTTTCCGTAAAGTTCGGTACTCTGAATCATTAGACGGAAATCCTTCAGGAGAAAAGCCATGAAGTGGCAACAACGTGTTCGTGTCGCAACGGGGTTAAGTTGCTGGCAGATAATGTTGCATTTACTGGTAGTGGCGATGCTGGTAATGGGCTGGATGAGCGGCACGCTGGTTCGCGTCGGCCTTGGATTATGTGTCGTGTACGGCATCACCGTACTGCTGATGCTGGCACTGCAACGCCATCATGAACAGCGTTGGCGGGAAGTGGCCGACGTGCTGGAAGAACTCACCACCACCTGGTATTTCGGCGCGGCGCTGATTGTGCTGTGGCTGTTGTCCCGTGTGCTGCAAAATAATGTCCTGCTGGCGTTAGCGGGCGTCGCTATCCTTGCCGGGCCCGCCGTGGTATCGCTGCTGGCGAAAGATAAAAAGCTACATGACCTTGCGTCTAAACATCGCATACGCCGCTGATCCCGTCGTGGCCGCGATCACCAGTAGCGGCCACAAACTCCCCCAGACAATCGATAAACTCGCGTCCTTCAGATAGATCTGCTTGGTGATATCGGTAAAGTGACGAATCGGGTTAATCCACGTCAGGTTCTGCAACCATACCGGCATATTTTCGACCGGCGAGACGTAACCCGACAGCAAAATCGCAGGCATCATAAAGACAAACACGCCGATAAACGCCTGCTGCTGCGTTGAGCAGAGCGAGGAGATCAGCAGCCCAAACCCGACCAGTGACAGTCCGTAAATCACCATCGTGAAGTAAAACAGCGCCAGCGATCCGGCAAAGGGGATTTGGTACGCCCAGATCCCGATGGCCAGCACGATAGTCGCCTGGAACGTGGCGACTATCAGCGCAGGCACCGCTTTACCGATAAAGATTTGCCAGGTGGTGAGCGGCGAGACCAGCAATTGGTCGAGCGTGCCCTGTTCGCGCTCGCGCGCCACCGAGAGCGAGGTGACGATCATGACGCCGATCGTCGTGATCATGGCAATCAGCGACGGCACCACAAACCATTTGTAGTCGAGGTTCGGGTTATACCAGTTGCGGACCTCCAGCTCGCTGTTGTTCGGCTTCGGTTTGCCTTCCATCAGTTCCTGCTGGTAAACCTTTACGATTTGCTGGAGATAATTGGCGGCGATCTGCGCGCTGTTGGAGTTACGCCCATCGAGAATCAACTGCATCGGCGCGGGCTGGAAGGTGTCCAGATTGCGGGAAAAATCCGCCGGAAAGCGGACCAGCAGCAGCGCTTTCTGCGTGTCGATGGTGGGCTGAATCTCCTGCGGGCTGTTCAGCAACAGCACGTGAGTGAAGGCTTTGGCGCGGGCGAAACGCTGGGTCAACTCCACGGCGTGTTTACCGTTATCCTCGTTATACACGGCAATGGTGGCGTTCGTGACCTCCAGCGTCGCGGCAAAAGGAAACAGGATCACCTGTATCAGCACCGGCAGAATTAAAATCGCGCGGGTCTGCGGTTCGCGCAGTAAAGACTGCAACTCTTTGCGGATCAGCGTCCATAAGCGATGAAACATCTCATTTTCCTCGCGCCAGAGGCGGCGTAAATGCCGGTTCCGGCCTGTATGCCCGTAGGTCTGATAAGCACAGCGCCATCAGGCGAACAATCAATCCAGCCGACGTTTGGTTTTCATCCACGTCAGGCCAATGAACATCACCGCCGAAGCGATCAAAAACAGCACGTTAACTACCAGCACCACCGGGATATTTCCCGCCAGAAACAGGCTTTGCAGGGTACTGACGAAATAACGCGCCGGAATGATATACGTCACTGCGCGGATCACCGCCGGCATGCTGTCGATCTGGAAAATAAACCCGGACAGCATAATCGACGGCAAGAATGCGGCATTCAGCGCCACCTGGGCGGCGTTAAACTGGTTACGGGTGATGGTGGAAATGAGCAGTCCCATCCCCAGCGTGCTCAGTAAAAACAGACTGGTGATGAAGAACAGCAGCAGCAACGAGCCGCGGTAGGGTACGCCGAGAATAAACACCGACACCAGCATACAAAGCAGCATGGCCAGCATACCGAGAAAGTAGTAAGGGATGAGTTTGCACAGCAGCAGCTCAACGCGCGTGACTTCCGTCGAGAGGAGCGCCTCCATGGTGCCACGCTCCCATTCACGCGCCACAACCAGTGAGGTGAGGATCGCGCCAATCACCGTCATGATAATGGTCACCGCGCCGGGAATAATAAAGTGTTGGCTGATGGCCGCCGGGTTAAACCAGTAGCGCGTCTGTACGTCAATTAATGGTTCAAATTCTTCCCCCCGGTCTTCGGCGCGCTGCATTTGCCAGATCTGCCAGATGCCTTCCACGTAGCCCTGCACAAAGTTGGCGGTGTTGGGTTCGCTGCCGTCGGTGATCACCTGAATGGGCGCGGTATCGTCGGCGCGCGCCATCTTTTCGGCGAAATCCACCGGAATAACCACCAGACCGCGGATCCGCCCGGCCTGCATTTTTTCGATCAGCGCCTGACGGTTATCGCTGATGGTGGCGTCGATGTACGGCGAGCCGGTCATCGCGTGAGTAAAGTCCAGCGCCTCTTCACTCTGCTGTTCCAGCAAAATGCCGACGCGCAGCTTGCTGGAATCGAGGTTAATTCCGTAGCCGAAAATGAACAGCAGCAGCAGGGGGATCACCACCGCAATCAGCCAACTGCTGGGATCGCGGACGATCTGCCGCGTCTCTTTCACACACAGAGCGCGAACGCGACGCCAGGAGAGAAGCGGATTACGCATGTCCGTGCTCCTTATCCCATTCGTTGATCAGGGTGATGAAGGCCTGCTCCATGGTCGGGTCCGCCGTGTCGTCATCGGCGGCCTGCGCTTTCAGGTCATCCGGCGTACCGCTGGCGATCAGCTTGCCCCGATACACCAGTCCGATACGGTCGCAGTATTCCGCCTCGTCCATAAAGTGAGTGGTAACCATCACCGTCACCCCTTTTTCCACCATGCTGTTGATGTGCAACCAGAATTCGCGGCGGGTGATCGGGTCGACGCCGGAGGTCGGCTCGTCAAGAAAGAGGATGTCCGGCTCATGCATCAGCGAACAGGCCAGCGCCAGTCGCTGTTTGAAGCCCAGCGGCAGCGCGTCGGTTGCCTGGGCGGCAATGCTTTTCAGGCCAAACGCTTCGCTCATGCGGGCGATTTTTTCGTTCTGCGCTCGTCCGCGCAGGCCATACACGCCGGAGAAGAAGCGCAGATTTTGTTCGACCGTCAGGTTGCCGTAGAGCGAAAATTTTTGCGCCATATAGCCGAGATGCTGGCGCGCCTTGCCGGAGCTGACCTTCAGGTCCATATCCAGTACCAGCGCTTTACCCGAGGTCGGCACCAGCAGGCCGCACATCATTTTAAAGGTGGTGGACTTACCTGCGCCGTTTGGCCCCAGCAGGCCGAAGATCTCTCCACGCTGTACGGCGAAGTTAACGTGGTCGGTGGCGGCGAAATCGCCAAATTTTTTCGTCAACGCTTTTGCTTCAATCACGGTTTCGCCGGGCGTGCCTTCCACGGTGTGCAGAATCGCGCCCAGCGGCGACTCTGACGTGGCGGCGCCGCCCAGCAGATCGATAAACGCATCTTCAAAGCGCGGCGCGGTTTCGTTGATCGCAATGTCCGGCATGCCTTCGGCACGACGAATGTCTTCTGCCGACGTCTCTTTTTTGACGATCAGACGCACCGACTTGCCCTGGATCATGCCGTCGCTCACCTGCGGCAGCTTTAACGCCCGCTGAAGCAGTTTGCGGTTGTTCTCCTGCGGGCTATGCATCAGGAAACTGCGCCCGGCCATGGTTTTGGTCAGCTGCGTCGGATCGCCCTGGTACAGCAGCTCGCCTTCGTTCATCAGCAGTACGTCGCGGCATTGCTCGGCTTCGTCGAGATAGGAGGTGCTCCAGAGGATCAGCATCCCGTCACCCGCCAGCTCGTGCACCATTTGCCACAGCTCGCGGCGGGAAATGGGATCCACACCGACGCCGGGTTCGTCCAGCAACAGCACTTTCGGTTCGCCCACCAACGTACAGGCCAGCCCCAGTTTCTGCTTCATACCACCAGAGAGTTTTCCGGCCAGGCGTCCGGTAAACGGACCGAGAGAGGTGAATTCCAGCAGACGGGCAAAGGTTTTTTCCCGCACCTCACCGGTGACGCTACGCAGGTCGGCGTACAGATTCAGGTTCTCCATGACGGTGAGATCCTCATACAGCCCGAATTTTTGCGGCATATAGCCGAGCACCGCGTGCAGCGCGCTGTCGTTTTTGATCGGATCAAAGCCGATCACCGTCGCCGCGCCGTCATCGGGCTTCAACAGGCCCGCCAGCATACGCATCAGGGTCGTTTTACCCGCGCCGTCTGGCCCCACCAGTCCGGTGACGTAACCGGCGTGAATGGTGCAGTCGAGCGGTGCGACCGCGGGCTTATCCATGCCCGCGAAACGCTTTGTCAGTCCCGTGAGCGTAATGACGGCGTCATTCATGTCCTGCCTCATCGCTGAACCGCAACGTGACCGGCATCCCCTGACGCAGCGCGTCGTCGGCATCGGTCACGACAATGCGCAGGCGATACACCAGGTCGGTACGCAGATCCGGCGTTTCAACGGTCTTTGGCGTAAACTCTGCGGTCGGGGAGACAAAGCCGATTTTGCCGTGATACGGCTTATCCGGACGGCCATCGGTATACAGCAGGATGTCGCGTCCCGGCTGCGCCTGGCTTAGGTTTCGCTCATCGACATAGGCGCGAACCCACACCGGGCGGGTGAGCGACAGGGTCAAGACCGTGCTGCCTGCGTTGAGCATGCTGCCGGGCTCTACCGCGCGGGTCAGCAGCGTACCGTTCGACGGCGCCAGCAGAGTGGTGTCCTGAAGATCGAGCTCCGCCTGCGCCAGCTGGGCCTGGGCCTGTTCAAGACTGGCCTTCGCCTGGGCGATATCCTGCTCGCGGTTACCGGAGCGGTACTGGCTCAGCTTATCCTGTGCGGATTTCAGCGTCGCCAGCGCCTGATCGCGGGACGAACGGGCATTTTCAAGGTCGTTGGCGGAGATGGTGCGACTTTTCCAGAGTCCCTGCTGACGGTTATAGAAGTTTTGCGCATAGTCATACGCCGCCTGCGCCTGCCTTACCGAGGCGGCGGCCTGGGCGATCTCTTCGTCGCGATAGCCTGCCAGCATCAGGTCATACTGGGCCTGGGCGACAGACACACCGGCTTTCGCCTGCATTAGCGCGTTTTCATACGGCGCGTGATCCAGTTCGCCCAGCACCTGTCCGGCTTTAATCGTGTCGCCTTCGTCCACGGTCAGCGAGGCAAGCCGACCGCCGACGCGAAAGCTCATATTCACAGTGCGGATATCGACGTTGCCGTAGAGCGTCAGACCGTTATCCTGCCGACTCTGATACCACCAGGCGCCGCCCGCCAATACGGCGACCAGCACCGCGATAGCCAGCCCGATAACAACAGGTTTTTTCATCAGTCCAGACTCCTTTGCGATAGACCTTGCAGAATGAGATCGATATGACAGGTCACCGTCTGCTCGATCAGCGCCGTTTTTTCATCATCAAATTGTGACCAGCCGGCGCGTAACAGAATGGTTTCTTTGCCAAGGCGGAACGCCAGCACTTCGCCCAGCAGAGCATGGGTATGCAAAATGGTGCGCGTGTCGTGGGCATCGCAGCCGGTGTAGGCGGCAATAAGACGCGTCAGATGGCTGTGCAGCGGGTCGATTACCTGCTTGTGGACCAGCTGATAGGCCGCCGTAGGGGAAAGCTGCTCGCGCGAGATAAACTTGCTCAGATTCACGGTGTCTTCCTGGGTCAGCAGCATAATCATGTTCTTACAGGCGCGAAGGATCAGTTCGCGCATCGCCGCGCGGTCCGGCTCCGGCTGGCTAAACAGTTGCTCCGCCTCTTCGGCGTGTGGGCGAAACTGTTCTCCAATGAAGTCGGCAATCCACTGGGCGCAGGCGAGGTATAAATCCTCTTTCGAACCAAAGTAGTAGGGGATAGCGGCAATGTTCTGTCCGGCCAGGGCGGCTATGTCGCGAGTCGTGGCATGCAGGCCATACTCGCCGAACTGCGCCAGCGCGGCGGCGATCAGTTGGCTTTTCGCCTGTTCGCCTTTGCTTGTCATCGTGGGGGTAGTCATCGCGCGACCTGATTCTTAATCAATCGATTGATTAAAAATAGTCTGCTGTTTGCATTCTGTCCAGTCCGCGCTTAAATCTGGAACCCGGCGGCGTTGAGTTCCTCGGATATCCAGGCGATAAACGCTTTTACTTTTGCTTTTTGTTCGCTGGTATGCGGCATAACCAGATGATGGGCATTCACCGACATGCTGACATCCTCTGCGAATACCGGCTGCAAATGCTGTTTACGCAGGCTTTCTCCCGCCAGCAGGTTACTTTCAAGGATAACACCCAATCCCATTCTTGCCGCTTCGATGCTCATATAGGAGCGGTCAAAGTTGAAAATAAAATTTTTGTTGAAGCCGCGCACTTTGTGCCAGGAGAACCAGTTGTTCCAGTTAATCAGGGTGCTGTCGGAATGGATGAGATCGCACGACAGCAGATCTTCAGGGGATTTCACCGGGTGATGTTCCAGCCAGGTCTGTGATGAGTAGGGCAACACGCTTTCATTACGGATGGTTTTCACCACCAGTGTCGGCCACTGTGAAAGGCCGTGACGAATATCGATGTCAATATTGTCGCGAGAAAACTGAATGCTTTCATAGGAGCAGGTCAGGCTGATTTTCAGGTCGGGCCACGCCTGGCGAAAGCGATCCAGCCTGGGCATCAGCCAGAGTAAGCCAAAGCTGGGGGCCGAATGAATGCGCAAATAGTCCTGATGGATGTCATGAATCACCTGGTTAGTCGCCTGGCCAATAATATTTAAGGCGCCGGAGACCTCTTTGAGGTAGCGCTCGCCGATGGTGGTCAGTTTTACGCCTTTACTGCTGCGGGAGAATAATTTTTTACCTAAATAATTTTCCAGGCTCGCAATCTGATGGCTCACGGCAGAAGCCGTAATGTTAAGGTTTTCAGCGGCAATATTCAGACTGCCAGTATCGGCGACTTCGATAAAAGCCTGAATGTTACGCAAAGATGGAACCGGTAGCATTTTATTGGGGACGGGGGCGCTCATAATTCTATTCCCGATGAAAGCAATCAGAAGAAACAGATAAACAGCTGGCGTGCAATTAGGCAAATATTCAGCATGATTTTTCTACGTTATCAGGGGGTTAAGGTAATGAATTGTGAGGCCGATCGCATTTTATGATTTGGAAAATTGGCTTTCAAGGATCGCTTTAATTTGAATGCAGTCACGAATCAAATTTTTCTCAACCTCAATTGAGGTTATCTAAATGCCGATTTTTGATCACGTTGTTATATTGCCCTTGAAGGTCTGAATAAAGGTGCTGCGGCGACGGGCACGAAAAAAGATAAAACAATAAAGAGGATACCCTATGTCACGTATAGATACGGTTGTCTGTACCGACACCAGGAAAACAAAGTATCGTTTTGTCGTTTTAACGATGATTTTCCTGGTGTATGCCATTAATTATGCCGATCGTACGAATATCGGCGCCGTACTGCCGTTTATCATCGATGAGTTTCATATCAACAACTTCGAGGCCGGTGCGATCGCCAGTATGTTCTTTTTGGGATATGCGGTAAGTCAGATTCCGGCCGGTTTTTTCATTGCGAAGCGTGGCACGCGCGGGTTGGTTTCATTATCTATCTTTGGTTTTTCCGCATTTACCTGGTTGATGGGCACCGTCAGCTCGGTCCTGGGCTTAAAACTGGTGCGCCTGGGTCTGGGGTTGAGCGAAGGGCCGTGTCCGGTTGGGCTGGCGTCGACCATCAATAGCTGGTTTCCGCCCAAAGAAAAAGCCACAGCGACGGGCGTGTATATTGCCGCGACGATGTTTGCCCCGATTATCGTTCCACCGCTGGCGGTCTGGATAGCGGTAACCTGGGGCTGGCGCTGGGTATTCTATTCTTTCGCCATTCCGGGCATTGTGGCAGCCATCGCCTGGTATCTGCTGGTGAAAACCAAACCTTCGGAAAGCCGTTTTGTTTCAGAGAGTGAACTGGCGGAAATTAACGCCAGCCAGGGCGAAAATAATCAAACGCGTGAAAATATTGTCATTGCGGATAAATTTACGTGGCTGGATAAATTCATCCGGGTGAGAAAAATGGCACCCATAGATACGGCGAAAGGATTATTTACGTCGAAGAATATTCTCGGAGATTGTCTGGCTTATTTTATGATGGTCAGCGTGCTGTATGGCCTGTTGACCTGGATTCCGCTTTATCTGGTGAAAGAAAAAGGCTTCGACTTTATGAGTATGGGGCTGGTTGCCAGTATGCCTTGCATTGGAGGATTTGTCGGCGCGATTGGCGGCGGGTATATCTCTGATAAACTACTCGGGCGTCGACGCAAACCAACAATGATTTTTACCGCCGTTTCAACCGTTATAATGATGCTTATCATGCTAAATATTCCTGCAAGCACCGCGGCAGTGTGCGTAGGATTATTTTTTGTCGGTCTGTGTCTGAATATTGGCTGGCCCGCGTTTACCGCTTATGGTATGGCGGTTTCTGATGCTAAAACGTATCCCATTGCCTCCTCTATTATTAATAGCGGCGGTAATCTCGGTGGGTTTGTTTCCCCAATGGTAGCCGGTTTTTTACTTGATAATACCGGCAGCTTTAATTCTGTCTTCACCTATTTTGGTATTTGCGCAGCGATTGGTTTAGTGGTGATTCTGTTTCTTGATGAACCACAATAATAAATCTTTCTCTTATCAATTAATATGACGTAATGTCATGGAGTAAATTTATGTTATTAACAAATAAAGTCGCCATTGTGACTGGCGCGGCTTCCGTTCGCGGTTTAGGTTTCGCGACAGCGAAGTTATTTGCGGAAAATGGCGCAAAGGTTGTAATTATTGATTTAAATAAAGAGGCCAGTGAAGCGGCGGCGAAATCGTTAGGCGACGATCATCTTGGCCTTGCGGCGAACGTGGCGGACGAAGCGCAGGTCAGTGCTGCAATGGAACAAATTGTGGCGAAATATGGCCGGGTTGATGTGCTGGTTAATAATGCCGGTATTACACAGCCTATTAAATTAATGGATATCAAACGCGAAAATTATGACGCAGTGTTAGATGTCAGCCTGCGCGGCACGCTGCTGATGTCGCAGGCGGTCATTCCGCTAATGCGCGCGCAGAAATCCGGCAGCATTGTCTGCATCTCCTCCGTTTCCGCCCAGCGCGGCGGCGGTATTTTCGGCGGCCCACACTATAGCGCGGCGAAGGCCGGGGTATTAGGACTGGCGCGGGCGATGGCGCGAGAACTGGGGCCGGACAATGTGCGCGTAAACTGCATCACCCCGGGTCTGATCCAGACGGACATCACCGCCGGGAAGCTGACCGATGAAATGACCGCCAACATTCTGGCAGGCATTCCGATGAACCGCCTTGGCGACGCCGTCGATATTGCGCGCGCCGCGCTGTTCCTCGGCAGCGATCTCTCCTCCTATTCCACCGGTATTACCCTGGACGTTAACGGCGGCATGTTAATCCATTAAGCGAGGGCACTCTGATGAAGATGACAGAAGTTCAGAAAGTCGCGGCGGCGGCCTGGCACATTCGGCGCTACGCCCTGCGCATGGGCGAAGTTCAGGGGCAGGGGTATATCGGTCAGGCGCTGGGCTACGCCGATGTGCTGGCGACTGCGTTTAGCCATGCGATGACGTATCGTGCGGAGGAACCGGAATGGGAAGGACGCGATCGCTTCCTGCTTTCCCATGGTCACTATGCCATTGCCTACTATGCGGCGCTGCTGGAGGCGGGGATCATTCCTGAGCCGGAGCTGGAAACCTACGGTTCAGATGACAGCCGTCTGCCGATGTCCGGCATGGCGACGTATACACCGGGGATGGAGATGTCCGGCGGATCGCTGGGGCAGGGACTGTCTATTGCGGTAGGCATGGCGCTGGGGCTGAAGCAAAAGCAGAGCGATTCGTGGGTGTATAACTCCATGTCGGATGGCGAACTGGATGAAGGTTCCACCTGGGAAGCCGCAATGTCTGCGGCGCACTACGGGCTGACCAACCTTATCAATATCGTGGATGTTAACAAGCAGCAGGCCGACGGAGACTCACGCAAAATTCTCGGCTTCGAACCGTTACATGAAAAATGGGCGGCTTTCGGCTGGTACGTACAGCGGGTGGACGGTAACGATGTCGCCGCAGTCGTCGAGGCGTTTGATAACGCGAAGAACCATCGCGGCGAACAGCCACGGGTCATTATCTGCGACACGCTGATGGGCAAAGGCGTTCCGTTCCTCGAAACGCGCGATAAAAACCATTTTATTCGCGTTGATGCTGACGAATGGCAGAAAGCCATTGCCGTGCTCGATGCCAACAAACCGGAAGGAGTGCTGTAATGAGCCAGACAACCCCTAAACCCCGTTTAAAAACCTCGGCGATGATCGCCTCCATCGCGGATGAAGGTCAGGCTACCGTTGCCGCGCCGTTTGGCGTCGCTCTGGCAAAGCTGGCGGCGGAGCGGCCAGAGATCGTCGGCATGACGGCTGACCTGTCGAAGTACACCGATCTGCATATTTTCGCTCAGGCCCATCCGGAACGCTTTTTCCAGATGGGGATGGCGGAGCAATTGCTGATGGGCGCCGCAGGCGGTATGGCGAAAGAGGGCTTTATCCCGTTCGCCACCACCTACGCGGTGTTCGCCACTCGCCGCGCCTATGACTTTATCCATCAGGTCATCGCGGAAGAGCATCTTAATGTGAAGATCTGCGCGGCGCTGCCGGGACTGACCACTGGCTACGGTCCCAGCCATCAGGCGACGGAAGATCTGGCGATCATGCGCGGCATCCCTGGCATGACCATCATCGATCCGTGCGATGCGCTGGAAATTGAGCAGGCGGTCCCGGCGATGGCCGACCATAACGGCCCGGTTTATATGCGCTTGCTGCGCGGCAAAGTGCCGCTGGTGTTGGATAAATATGACTACAAGTTTGAGTTGGGGAAAGCGAAGCTGCTGGAGGATGGCAACGATGTGCTGATTATCTCCTCCGGTCTGATGACCATGCGCGCGCTGGAAACCGCGGAAAAACTGCGCGCCGATAATATCAGCGCCGCAGTGCTGCACGTCCCGACCATCAAGCCTCTGGATGAGAAAACCCTGGTTGAGCAGGCGTCAAAACCAGGCCGGCTGGTGATCACGGCGGAAAACCACACCTGCATTGGCGGGCTGGGTGAAGCGGTCGCCGCGCTGCTGATGCGTAAAGGCGTGCGTTGCGAACTCGATACCATTGGTCTGCCGGATGAATTTCTGCTGGCCGGGGCGTTGCCAACCCTGCATGACCGTTACGGTATTTCAACGGCGATGATGGTTGATAAAATTAAACATCGCCTGCGTTAAAGGCTTTCGCCGCCGCGTTCTGCGGCGGTACTTTTCACTTTCCGGTTAAGGTTTCCGTGTCGATTAATTCACTCAGGAACCGGTTTGATAAAAACTTCCGCGCCGCCGCGTGACCGTATAAACCTGAGCGATGGGATATTTATGCGCTCTGTCACAAAAACTGCTACACTCCGCCTCTTCATGACATTGTGGTTTTTGTCATTTCCAAATTGTAAGTATCTCCCTGAAAACGACACCGGGAACGGTCGGGGCGGTCCGGAGTAGTTATGTCTTTTGATTCCCTGGGTTTGAACCCTGAAATTCTGCGCGCCATTGCCGAGCAGGGTTACCGTGAACCTACCCCTATTCAGCAGCAGGCGATCCCTGCGGTGCTGGAAGGCCGTGACCTGATGGCGAGCGCGCAGACCGGCACCGGTAAAACCGCTGGCTTCACGCTGCCGTTGTTGCAGCACCTTATTTCCCAACAGCCCCATGCCAAGGGCCGTCGTCCGGTACGGGCGCTGATCCTGACGCCCACCCGCGAACTGGCGGCGCAGATTGGCGAGAACGTCCGTGATTACAGTAAGTATCTGAACATTCGTTCGCTGGTGGTCTTCGGCGGCGTGAGCATTAACCCGCAGATGATGAAGCTGCGCGGCGGTGTGGATGTGCTGGTGGCGACGCCGGGCCGTTTGCTGGATCTCGAACACCAGAATGCGGTGAAGCTGGATCAAATTGAAATCCTGGTGCTCGACGAAGCTGACCGCATGCTGGATATGGGCTTTATTCACGATATCCGTCGCGTGCTGGCGAAGCTGCCGGCGAAGCGCCAGAACCTGCTGTTCTCTGCGACCTTTTCTGACGACATCAAGGCGCTTGCCGAAAAGCTGCTGCATAACCCGCTGGAGATCGAAGTGGCGCGTCGCAACACCGCCTCTGAGCAGGTGACGCAGCACGTTCATTTCGTCGACAAAAAACGTAAACGCGAACTGCTTTCCCAGATGATCGGCCAGGGGAACTGGCAGCAGGTGCTGGTATTCACCCGCACCAAGCACGGCGCTAACCATCTGGCGGAGCAACTGAATAAAGACGGCATTCGCAGCGCGGCGATCCACGGCAACAAGAGCCAGGGCGCACGTACCCGCGCGCTGGCTGATTTCAAATCCGGCGATATTCGCGTGCTGGTGGCGACCGACATCGCGGCGCGTGGACTGGATATTGAAGAACTGCCGCACGTGGTGAACTATGAACTGCCGAACGTGCCGGAAGATTATGTCCACCGTATCGGGCGTACCGGGCGTGCCGCCGCCACCGGCGAGGCGCTGTCGCTGGTGTGTGTCGATGAACATAAGCTGCTGCGCGATATTGAAAAACTGCTGAAGAAAGAGATCCCGCGCATCACCACGCCGGGTTATGAGCCGGATCCGTCAATCAAAGCGGAGCCCATCCAGAACGGGCGCCAGCAGCGTGGCGGCGGTGGCGGTCGTGGCCGCCAGGGACAAGGTCAGGGAGCGAGCCGTGGGCAACAGCCGCGTCGTCAGGACGGCGGCGCGCCGAAAGCCAAACCGCGCAGCGGCGAAGGCAAACCGGCGGGTGATAAGCCGCGTCCGCCGCGCCGCCCGCGTCGGATTACCCCGGCACAGTAATGTCGTAAGCCGGATAAGCGCTATTCACCGCGCTGTCCGGCAGTCCGACCCCCGCGCTTTGAACTCGTGTTGCGAGCGGCTTTCCAGAACCGGTAAAAAAGGTACTGACTGAACCTGAAATGTGCCACAATAGTGGCTGTTTATACAGTGTTTCAGGTTTTCTCATGGCATTAACCGCCGCGCTAAAAGCGCAAATCGCCGCCTGGTATAAGGCGCTTCAGGAACAGATCCCCGACTTTATCCCCCGCGCGCCGCAGCGACAGATGATTGCTGACGTGGCTAAAACGCTGAGTGGCGAAGAAGGACGGCATCTGGCGATTGAAGCGCCAACCGGGGTGGGGAAAACCCTCTCGTATCTCATTCCCGGCATCGCCATCGCCCGCGAAGAGCAAAAGACGCTGGTGGTCAGTACCGCCAACGTGGCGTTACAGGATCAGATCTACAGTAAAGATCTGCCGCTGCTGCGCAAAATCATTCCCGATCTCCGCTTTACCGCCGCGTTTGGGCGCGGACGCTATGTGTGCCCCCGCAACCTGGCGGCGCTCGCCAGTTCCGAACCCAGTCAGCAGGATTTACTGGCGTTTCTTGAGGACGAACTGACGCCAAACAATCAGGAAGAACAAAAGCGCTGCGCGAAGCTGAAAGCCTCCCTTGACGGCTACCGTTGGGACGGCCTGCGCGATCATACCGATATCGCCATTGATGACGATCTCTGGCGACGCCTGAGTACCGACAAAGCCAGTTGTCTGAACCGCAACTGCCATTATTACCGTGAATGTCCGTTCTTTGTCGCTCGCCGTGAAATTCAGGAAGCGGAAGTGGTAGTGGCTAACCATGCGCTGGTGATGGCGGCGATGGAAAGCGAGGCCGTGCTGCCGGACCCGAAAAATCTGCTACTGGTGCTGGATGAAGGCCATCACCTGCCGGACGTCGCCCGTGACGCGCTGGAGATGAGCGCAGAAATCACCGCCCCCTGGTATCGGCTTCAGTTGGATTTGTTCACCAAACTGGTGGCGACCTGCATGGAGCAGTTTCGTCCCAAGACCACGCCGCCGCTGGCAAATCCCGAGCGCCTGAACGCCCACTGTGAAGAGCTGTACGAACTTATCGCCTCGTTGAATAACATTCTCAATCTGTATATGCCCGCCGCTCAGGAGGCAGAACATCGCTTCGCGATGGGCGAGCTGCCGGACGAGGTGATGGAGATTTGTCAGCGGCTGGCGAAGCTGACCGAAACGCTGCGCGGGCTGGCTGAACTTTTCATAAACGATCTCAGCGAGAAAACCGGCAGTCACGATGTGGTTCGCCTGCACCGGGTGATTCTGCAGATGAACCGGGCCCTGGGGATGTTCGAAGCGCAAAGCAAGCTATGGCGGTTGGCTTCGCTGGCGCAGTCTTCCGGCGCGCCGGTCACCAAATGGACGACGCGGGAGGTGCGCGACGGGCAGATCCACGTCTGGTTCCACTGCGTTGGCATCCGGGTAAGCGACCAGCTTGAACGGCTGCTCTGGCGCAGCGTGCCGCATATTATCGTCACCTCCGCCACGCTGCGCTCGCTGAACAGCTTTTCGCGGCTTCAGGAGATGAGCGGTCTGAAGGAAAAAGCGGGAGACCGCTTTGTCGCGCTCGACTCGCCGTTTAACCACGTTGAGCAGGGAAAAATTGTTATTCCGCAGATGCGCTATGAGCCGCTCATTGATAACGAAGAGCAGCACATCGCCGAAATGGCTGCCTATTTTCGTCAGCAGGTCGAAAGCAAAAAGCACCTCGGCATGCTGGTGCTGTTCGCCAGCGGCAGGGCGATGCAACGCTTTCTTGAGTACGTTACCGACCTGCGGTTACTGCTGTTAGTGCAGGGCGATCAGCCACGCTATCGGCTGGTGGAACTGCATCGCAAGCGGGTGGAAGGCGGCGAGCGCAGCGTGCTGGTCGGGCTGCAATCCTTTGCCGAAGGGCTGGACCTGAAAGGCGAATTACTCAGTCAGGTGCATATCCATAAGATCGCCTTTCCGCCCATTGACAGCCCGGTGGTCATTACTGAAGGCGAATGGCTAAAAAGCCTGAATCGTTATCCGTTTGAGGTGCAGAGTTTGCCTGCGGCATCGTTTAACCTCATCCAGCAGGTCGGTCGTCTGATCCGTAGCCACGGCTGCTGGGGCGAAGTGGTGATTTATGACAAGCGGCTGTTGACCAAAAATTACGGCAAGCGGCTACTGGACGCGCTGCCTGTTTTCCCCATTGAACGCCCGGAGGTGCCGGAAGTAAAAAAACGCCCGGCAAAAGTGGCTGCCGGGCGAAGAAAAAGCATCCGTGCTAAGGGGCGCAGTCCTACTGGTAAGTGAAGGTCACCTGCACAACGCTGCTGAACGTGCCGGCCGTGACGGGCATGGCGGTAGCGTAATAACGCGCCGCCAGCGGAAAGGTGGCCGTGCGGTCGCTGGGGTTGATCACCGCGCTGAACGCGGCCTGGGGGGCGATAAGCATATGGTCCTGGCGGTCCGCGAGTTCAAGCGCCAGTCCTTTGGCGCTACCGATATTGGCGAATTTTGTCGGGTGCGAGCTGTCAGGCTTTCCATAAAAAAAAGCTGTAGCAAGGGTGAGCGATTCCGGGCAATGCGTCACCGTCAGGGAAAAGTCTTTCCATTCACCGGTATCGCCAATGTCTTTAAAGCTACCGGAAACCGCCTGGCCTAAATCCACCGTCAGATTGCGGCTGGCGCTGTCAACGATGCAGGTATTTGCGAAGATATTACCGTTCATCTGAATCTGAATATCATCCGCGTTAGCCTGCGCGATCAAACCCAGGGCAAGAATCAATGCGCTCTTTTTCATCGTGGTCACTTATAGGCGAGGGTAATGGTCGCCACGGTATTGGCAGGGCCGGGAGTGACGACCTCGCGGGTCTGCTGGTAGCGCACCTGGAAAGGTATGGTCAACGTTTCGTTGGCGATCGCCTGGCTTGCAGTTTCAACATAGCTGTCAAAGGTGGCCAGATGGCCGTCAAAGAGCATCCTGACGCCAATCCCGGTGGCCATTCCTTTCTGCTGCGTCAGTTTCAGAACGCCTTCGAACGTCGATTCATAGCCGTTTGCGCTGGTTATCTTCACCTGCGGCTGAACAGTGCTGTCGCAGTGTACCGTCACGTCAAAGCTTTGTGCGGGGGTAGACAATGTTCCGATACTCACGAAATCGCTGACCGGAAAATCACCGAGATTAACGGTGAGATTTTTCGGCAACACCGAGCAGGTGACCTCTTTCAGAATGACATTACCGGCATACGAAAGGGTATTGGGATCGCCGATCCCTTCATGAGCATAAATACCGATGCCAAATGTTGTTTGCGCCTGTACCAGCGTACCGGATGCGACTTGATGACTCGTTTTAACCAGTTGAAGCGTCACGTCGAAATTAAATGACTGGTAGCCATCAGAAGAGACATAGGCAATCGGCGTGGCGCGTGAGTCGCACTGTTGCCCGCCAGCACCGCTGATGCGTTGGCCTTTGTCATTCATCAGCGCCACGCCGATACCGGGCACGCCGGAATCGTACACGCCGTTCATTCCGGGAATTTCAGCGCCGGAACCATAATAACAGGAGATAATTTCCAGTCCGCTGTCGTAACGCTCATCGCAGTTACCCGCGACATGTACAGTCTGTTCTGAGCCGGGAATGGTTTCGCCAATGGCGAGCGTAACCGGTACCGAAATCGAAGGCACGTTAATCAGTTTTGGCATGTCCGGCGTGTGGCAGGACGCTTTGGCGTGCGGCATAAACAACCCGGCAGCGGTAAGGATCGCCAGGTAAAAACAATGCTTAATCATATGCATATGTATTGCCTTAATGGTCAGTGACACTGCGCGGCAGCGTTAATGATGCGGGTTTCGTTTTTCTCATCCTTAAGCGCGTAGTCAGCGACGCAGTGCTCGCTGTTATCGTCCCCCCAGGAAACGGCGAGACGTCCATGTTGAGGCAGACCGGAAAGATAGGTTTGTCCGTCAGCGCCGACAATAAATTCGCTGTCCTTATCCCCTGTCGTAACCGTTGCGCCAAAGGGGAGCGGTTTGCCGTTTTGCGTAAGCGTCATTAACACTCTGTTGCCTGTGCGGGTGTTAAAACTGGCGCGAACCACGGCGCCGCGGGTCGGCGTGACAATTTGCGCCGCATGGGTCACGTCGGCATCATCCGGCAATGTTTCGGTATCCAGTGAAATGGTGTTATGACGGTAGGCCGTAACAAACGGAACGACGGTGTAGCCGCGAAAATCCGTTTCTACCCCAGTCTGGTTGGTAATATGCGTGCCATATGCACCCGGCGCTTTCACCAGAGCAATGGTTTCGCCAAGCGGTTGACTCAATGTGATCCCATTGGCATGAGCAACGATGCCTCCTTGCAGTCCCACATTCACCGTACGCTGATATTTATCCTGACTGACGCCGCCGCTTACTTCGCCATAAGTCGCTTTGTAATCCATATTCATACTGGTTGAACTGCCGCTACCGGTATTGCTCAGCCCTTCCTGCAGGCTCCAGTTAAGATTGTCCTCCTGCAGTGCGGTGCCGTTAAGGCCGATGTTTTGCGTGGCGCCTGTCCGGGTGTTGTTCAGGTTGTACGTCGCCCATGTGTTGTGCATCCAGCGATCGAGAGGTATGGAAACGCTTAGTGCGAACTGGTTATCGTTCTGGTCGGCGCTTTTATCGTCGCTGTCGCGGGTGTTCTTGTTCATGCTGTAGCTCAGGCTATAGCTTACGCCGTGCCAGCTGTTGTTGTAGCTGACGCTCATTGACGTCATGTCCTGGCGTTGACTCCAGTACGTTTCTTTCACCAGACTGAGCGTAAGCGAACCCCAGCGCTCACCCAGCGTCTGGTCAAGGGTGGCCTCGGTGCGGGCGCGACGCTGCCGGGGAGCGGAGACGTCGTCAGCCTGGGTATAGGATTCCAGGGTGTCTTCGAGGGTATAGAACCCTTTGCTGTTGTAGCGATAGCCCGCCAGTGAGAAGTTGGTGCCGGAACCGACGAAATTTTTGCTGTAACGCACTCGCCAGGATCGGCCTTTATGGGCTTGCTGTTTTTTGAGCAGTGCTTTCGCACGGGTAACATCGACGGAAAACGCCCCTAAATCACCGAAATTTTTCCCGGCGCCGATGGCCTGCGACTGATAGTGGCTGCTGTGCTGCGCCCCGCCATAGGCGGTAACGCCGTAGGGTAAACCGTAAATAGCGCTGCCCTGGGCGAACGGCGTTTTCTCAACGTGACTGTCATAGGAACGATAGCGACCCGCGGTAACGCTGTAACGCAGGTGCTTTTCACGCTGCAGAACCGGTACGGAGGCATAAGGCACGACGAAGTGGCTTTCACTGCCGTCCGTCTCCTGGACCGTGACCTGAAGGTCGCCGCTGCTGCCGGTAGGGTAGAGATCGTTAATCTCAAACGCGCCAGGCGCAACGGTGTTTTGGTAAATGACGTAGCCATTCTGTCGAACGACGACCCGCGCATTGCTGTGGGCGGTGCCGCGAATAATCGGCGCATAGCCTTTTTCGCTGTCGGGCAGCATCTCGTTTTCAGCGTTTAGCTGCGCGCCGGTATACGGCACGCTGTCAAAGACGTCTGCTGGCGAGGAACTTTGTCCGACTGTCAAAGTGCTTTTCAGGGCGACAATATCACGCTGCGCGTAGGTATAGACGGAGGAGAATTTCTCCTGACGATCGTCGCCCGTGGCATTACGGTTCCAGGTGGAATAATTACGCACCCGCCACGCGCCGATATTCAGCCCTGGGCGGAGGTTGATGTATTGGCTGCTATTGTCCTGGCTGTTTTGTTGTCGCGCATGGCTGTGGCTGGCGTTAGCGCTGTAGTTAATCAGACCGGCCGTGATCCCTTCGTCAAAGTCTTTCGGATCGATATAGCCGCGCGGCACCTGTCCCAACGCTGACTGGGGGATGCTGAGTAACAACTGCTGATTGCGTACGCGGAAGGTGGCCGATGCGGCAGGGATAACGCTTAAGTCCGCGCACTTGCTCTCTGTCATAAGCTGAGGATAGGCGTCTGTCTTAATCCCCAGCGTCTTGAGTTCATCCAGCGAAAAGCAAGGCTGGAGGGTGCGCGTTCCTTTCGCGTGAGTCTGTAAATTGAAGGTGACGTTACGGGTATCGACTTTGCTGTTATTAATAAAAATTGTCACCTGATAGTTGCCAGGCGCCTGGCCGGGACCTTTTTCATAAATCGACAAATCCGTCTTTCCCTGCTGCGGATTATCAATATCCAGTAACGCCGGATTAAAATAATCATCCGCTCTGGTTTGCTGCGCAAAAACTGCCGCCGCCAGTCCACATAGCAGGACCAGCGCGGCAAATAAGCGGCAGGAAAACGGCTTTTGATGACTATACATAATAAATATGGCGCCAGAGGACAACGTTATTAATGCAGGGTCTTAGTGAACGTCTGGCTAATGCTGCCGTAATCAGTGATGATGGAATAGGTTAACGCTGTTCCGTCAGCCTCCGCCGGGAGGGCAAAATGCGTTTCGGCCTCAGGGACCGCCCACGTCGCTTTATTCACTCTGTGGCCGTTCAGCGTCACCTTCTGAAAATTCATATAGAATGGGGTCGGGTTTTTTACCACCACATCGTGACCTTCGCGACGCCATTCCAGTTTATTGGCGACGTCTTCAGGCTTACCTTTAATGCCTGACGGGCGGTAAAGCAGCTTAATGCGTGTATTAATGGCGATTTGCAGGGTGTTAACCCCTTCAATTCGCTTTGACGATGGGATCGCTTTAATATTCAACCAGTACAGGGACTCGCGGTCTTTCGGTAGATCTCCACCGGTGCGAACGACACGCAGAACATTATCCTCATTGGCATCGAGGCGGAATAAAGGCGGGGTAATTAAAAAGGGGGCTTTAGTCCGATTATTACTGCCAGAATCTACCCAGGACTGTACCAGATAATCCATGCTATCTGGATTTGAAATACCAAGAGAAGATTCCTTTTTTTCTCCCTGATAAACCAGGCGAGTGCCGTTAATAATAACACCCGCATGTGCCGTTGCGGCTACCAGAAAAAGTGTGCTCAGTAAATAACCGTGGCGCATACCTGTTTCTCAACGTAAAGAGAGGAAGCCGCGCAGACGTAACGCGACTCCTCTGGATGGGGAATATCAGTTATAGATAACAGTGAAGGTTGAAACGGAATTAGCCGGACCTGCGGTTATAGCCGCCTGAGTCTGGATATAGCGTGCGGCAAACTCCAGATCGTTGACCGAGCTTCCTGACATTAACGGATATTCGCGGGAAGGCGTGTATAAACTCACCGGTTGCTCAGCCGAATCGAGCAACTGGATGGCCACGCCCGTTGCCGCATCGGCGCCCGGGGTGATTGCCAGCGAGCGATTGTCGTTTGCATCCGGCGTTCCGCCGAAATTAATGGCGGCAGACGTGACAGTCTCCGGACAACCCGTCAGTTGAATATCAAACTTTGTTGTCGTGCTGGTGGAGCCAGCACCGGTAAATACCGTTTTTGACACCTTACCTAACTGCACATTTAACGGGTTGCTCAACCCGTTCACAACCTGACAGGCGGAATCCACGATTTCGCCGGTAAAGTTAATTTGTCCTTCGCCATTGGTTGCGGCAAATGCCGATGCAGTGCATCCAACCGTTGCCGCGCACACTAAGCCTAAAGCCACCTTGTTCATAATCATTCCTGGTATTCTCTGGGTAAAACGTTGCCTGGACGTTGTTACCGATAGTCCTCACTATTGATGCGTTGGATATTTAAGCAGAATGAGGGGCAGGAAGATTGTGTTGAGATAATCACAAATATTTGCACTTGCGCTTGCATTTGTAGAACTTTTTCAAAAACAGATGATTGGGCAGCGCGATAAAAAGCTATCAGCCGTCTCTGGTTAAGGGCTATATTGTTAAAAAAATGTCACAGGGGAGACATCATGGATTATCGCAGCATCATTAAAGAGATTGGCCGGGGGAAAAATCACGCCCGCGATCTGGACCAGGACACGGCGCGCGGCCTGTATAGTCGGATGCTAAACGGCGAAGTGCCTGAGCTGGAAATGGGCGGTATTCTGATCGCGCTGCGCATCAAAGGGGAAGGTGAGGCGGAAATGCGCGGATTCTATGAGGCAATGCAGCATCATACGATTACGCTCACCCCGCCCGTTGCGAAACCGATGCCGATTGTTATTCCCAGCTATAACGGCGCGCGTAAACAGGCCAATCTGACGCCGCTGCTGGCGATACTGTTGCATAAACTGGGCTTCCCGGTGGTGGTTCACGGCGTCAGTGAAGATCCCACGCGTGTCCTGACGGAAACGATTTTCGAACTGATGGGCATTCCGCCGACGCGTCATGCCGGGCAGGCGCAGGCAAAACTGGATGGTCACCAGCCGGTATTTATTCCGGTCGGGGCGCTGTGCCCGCCGCTGGAAACGCAGCTGGCGATGCGCTGGCGCTTAGGCGTTCGCAACAGCGCGCATACTCTTGCCAAGCTGGCAACGCCGTTCGCTGAAGACGCCGCGTTGCGTCTTTCCAGCGTCTCCCATCCCGAATATGTCCCCCGGGTGGCGAAGTTCTTCAGCGACATCGGCGGTCGCGGCCTGTTGATGCACGGTACGGAAGGGGAAGTGTATGCGAATCCGCAGCGCTGTCCGCAAATCAGCCTGATAGACGGCAGCGGCATTCGGGTGTTGCAGGAGCGCCAAAGCGATATCCCGGACGCGCCGGTGCCGCTGCCTGCGGCAAAAGATCCGCAAACCACCGCGCGCTGGATCGAACGTTGTCTTGCCGGAAGTGAACCGGTTCCGGCGTCAATAAAGCGCCAGATGGCGTGCTGTCTGGTGGCGACCGCTGAAGTTGAAACGCTGGAAGAAGGCCTGGCTCGGGTGAATCAGTCGTTTTAAGCGACGGCGAAAACGGATAAAAAAAAGCCCGTCCAGTGGCGGACGGGCAAACAAGGGTAACAATGGTTCAATGAGGGTTGGAGCAGTGTGTCTGTCGGCAAACAGACGGGGTGAAATTATTTATAGATAACAGCGGTGCCGCTCATTTTGTTGTTGTTGGTGGCGGAGGTAATGCTGTATCCGCTGGCGCCCGCAGCGGTCGCTTTTTCAGCCAGTTTCGCTTCCAGGCCGTCCAGCGTGGTTGCGCCATCCGCAGACACTACACCGATTTTATTCATGCTTTGGGCCTGTGCAGCAGTAACGGGTTCGGCCGCGAAGGCGCCAAAAGAGAGTGTGGACAGGGCAACAGCAGCAATAGCGTATTTGATGTTTTTCATTATTAATCTCTCGCAGGTTATTCTTTAAGGAAGACGATGTTCCGTCGATGTGATGAGTATCACGGTTTTTGGCGAGAGAGAAAATCGAATAGAATTGACCGCCTTCATCAAATAAATTGAATGAAAAATAACTTATTGATTATTAATTAATTCATGGCATGAATTTACGCTTCTTCGCAGTCGGCTTTACAGTAGCGTGATTAACGGCACGTTTTGCCACGCAGACTGCGTTTTAACGTGAGTGTAAGCGAAACGGCAAATTCTACAGATCCAGGTAAAGAAAAGTCAGCGTAACTGGCTGTCTTTGGAGCCTCTGCGATTATATCCTGCATATGTTGCATTATGTAAATCTTTCTCCCGTTGACAGGCGAGGCATAGCCGCACGCCGGGTATCGCCTGGCGTCGTGCTTCAGGGATGGGATCACCGCATTCTGCACATTCATACAGACTATCACCACGCGGAATTTCACCGCGTACGCGGGCAACGGCATCTTCAATCGTACTGTTGATCTGTTCGTTTACGGCGTCATCATTAGCCCAACCGGAGGCCATAGCGTGTTCTCCTTATGATAGATGGATAATTAAGTATAACGGGTCTGCGGATTCGCAGGGTATCAGCCCGAAAGACGCATGCGCCATCGGGCCGGAGGAGATAAAAGGAAGGTTATTTATAGATCGTGGCCGTGCCATACATCTGATTTTTACCGCCTGCGGAATTAACGACGAAGCCGGTTGCGCCTTGCTCCTTCGCTTTTTCCGCCAGTTTGTCTTCCAGTTCGCTCAGGTTGGTTGCGCCGGTGGCGGAAACGGTGCCCGATGCGCGCAACTGTCCGGCATCCGGACTGCTCAGAGGCTGTGCGGCTGACGCCGCGGACGTTATACCGGCAAACGCGGTGGCGAGGAGGAAGGCGAGGCATTTTTTCATGATGCGCTCCTTGGTGAAACAACGTGTTGTGCCTCCTAAGTGTAGGTCGCCACAGTCGCGGCAACAGCGGAAAAAATTGATGAAGATATGCTCAATTTTTGAACGATAATAATTGACGTATTTTTACAAATCAATGACATACATCATGCTGATTTTCTGAGGATTTGAGCGATGCCCGTCACAGGACGACGCTGATCAGGTCATTTGAACGGGTTTTCGCTTTGCACAGGTTTACCACATTGCGTTATGCGGGTATCTTACGCCGCTGTTAAAAGGAGAAAGCTATGGCCCCCCAGAAACCGGGATTACACCCGCGTAACCGTCACCACAGTCGCTACGATCTGACCGCGCTCTGTAAAGTCACGCCTGAGCTGACGCAGTTTCTGACCCGAACACCCGCGGGCGAACAAAGCGTCGATTTCGCCAATCCGCAGGCGGTCAAAGCGTTGAATAAAGCGCTGCTGGCCCATTACTACGGGGTGGCGAACTGGGATATCCCTGACGGTTTTTTATGCCCACCGGTACCGGGACGGGCGGATTACATCCATCACCTGGCCGATCTGCTGGCTGAAACCACGGGCAGCGTTCCCTCATCGGCCACGCTGCTTGATATCGGCGTGGGGGCAAACTGTATTTATCCGCTGATTGGCGTTCATGAATACGGCTGGCGCTTTACCGGTAGCGAGACCAACGATCGCGCCTTTGCCAGCGCACAGGCGATTATCAACGGCAACCCCGGACTGACGCGCGCAATACGTTTGCGTCGGCAGAAAACCGCTTCGGCTGTCTTTAACGGCGTTATCCATAAAAACGAGCAATACGATGCGACGCTGTGCAATCCACCGTTTCATGACTCTGCCGCCGCCGCGCGTGCGGGTAGCGAGCGTAAACGGCGTAACCTGGGGCAGGATAAAGACGACGCGCTGAACTTTGGCGGCCAGCAGCAGGAGCTGTGGTGTGAGGGAGGCGAAGTGGCGTTTATTAAAACCATGATTGCCGAAAGCCGGGCTTTTGGACGCCAGGTGATGTGGTTTACCACACTGGTGTCACGGGGGGAAAATCTGCCGCCGCTGTATCGGGCGCTGACGGATGTCGGCGCCGTCAGGGTGGTGAAAAAAGAGATGGCCCAGGGCAATAAGCAGAGCCGCTTTATCGCCTGGACCTTTATGGACGATGACCAGCGCCGCCGCTTTAACGCGCGTCAACGCTAAAGCGTCGGGGCGTTTGGCGGTAGCGGCGCGGAAGCGGTTTCTGCCGCCGGCGACATCGTCGGCGCAGGCAGGACCTGATACGTCTGCACGGGCGGGCGCACCCCGGCCAGGTCGAAATGTTTTTTCACCTGGCTGTCCAGCGCGAAGCGGACCGTCCACTGTTTTAGCGGCAGGGTCGTGAACGACACGCGCAGCGTAAAGGCGGTGTTGGTCAGCCCTACGATACCGGCAAAGGTCGGCTCACCGATGATCAGGCCCCGCACCTCCTCATTTTCCATCACCGCGTTAACCGCGTCTTTCAACGCCTGATTGGCTTTGTCGGCATCTTCCTGACGGTCCACGTCGTAGTTCGCCACCACCGAACCAATGCCGCGCACAAAGTTGGCGAAGGTCGTGATCGAGGACCAGGGAATAATATGATATGCCCCGGTGTCCTGCCGCACGCCAACCGAACGAATTGACATCCGCTCAACCGTTCCGGTCAGCGGCCCGATGGTGACCAGATCGCCGGTATTCATGCCATTTTCGAATTGAATAAACACGCCGGTAATAATATCTTTGACCAGCGTTTGCGACCCGAACGAAATCGCCAGTCCCAGCGCGCCGGCGCCTGCCAGCAGCGGAGCGATATTCACCCCGATCTCCGAAAGCACAATCATAATGGTGATGGTGCTGATGATCACCGCCAGCGCATTGCGAAACAGCGTCAGCAGCGTGCGGGTGCGCGCACTGGGTAACGGACGACCATGAATATCGGAGGCCAGACGGTTTTCGATTAGGCTGGCGAGAACGGTCCAGCCCACCGCCGAGAAGAACAGGATCAGCGCGATACGGATCAGGATATCCACCGTCTTTTCACCCGCGCCGTTGTGCAGCCAGTTCCAGAAGTCGAACAGTCCCCAGGCATTCAGCAACAGCATGATGGCGACGCACACCGTCAGGAAACGCGCCACTTTAAGCGCGGTGGACAGCCAGCCGTTCAGGCGCTTTTGCAGTTCAGGATAATTTCGCTGCGTGTGTGGAGAGAGGGTAATGGTTTTGGCGATCCAGCGAGAGAACATCCCCGACACGAAAGCGGCAATGGCGATGATGGCCAGACTGCGCACCGTTGCGCCCATCATAAATTTCAGGCTGTTCCCCGGATCGAACAGCGAAAAGAAAAACAGGACGATGAAATAGGCGCTTGCCAGCCAGTGCCACACCAGCGCAAAAGCGCGAATAAACAGGCTAAAAAAGGCCAGCGAACGATCGGCCAGGTTCAGCAGATGCCCGGTGATATCCTTTTTATTATGAAAGATCAGATACAGCGCCCACAGCGTTATGCACAGCATGATCGCCACGTTCGCCATCGCGCCGACCTGCACGTTGACCTGATTAGAAATAATGGGAACGGCGACGATCAGCCCATAACCAATCAAACTGCTCAACGAGCTTAACCGGCGGTTCCAGTACCGGGCATTGCTGTCCTGAATTGAAAACGGACGCAGCTCCGCCACTTTCGGGCAGAAGATCAGACGCAGTATCGCTTTAAAAAACTCAATCAGGGCAAAGGCATTGAGAAACAGACTCTGCTGAAACGCAATGGTGCGGCTTCCGGCGTTTAGCCTGTCGCTCAGTAACTGCCCGACAAATAGCGTCAGCGCCAGCAGCAGCAGATCGATAATAAAAGCCCCGACGATCATCGCCGGAAGCTGAAGCCAGTTGCGGCGCTCACGATTTTTCTTCCGCGCCCAGTTACCCATTTTGCGATACAGCGGAAGCGCGCACCGACGAATCAACCAGTAAAAGCTGAACACGGCGACCGCCAGCATCAGGAAGTGGGTGAGGGCGTTGGTGAACGTCTGGCTGTTAAAGGGTTTATGCGGTGCGTCGGTGATATTACGATAAAGCTGGGCGAAGCGCCCGGCGAAGGCCGCACCGTAGCGATGACTGATGTCGGTGATATTCTCCAGCACCGTTTTTTCTTCCACAACGGCAGGAGGAACGATTTTGGGGGGGGACTCAGGCGCGGATGTTGTGGCGGCGCTGCGCAACTGGCCAATGAGTTCCTTGCGCGACGCCTCATTTTCCAGCACATCGGCCAGAGCGGCATAAGCCGCTTTTTTTTGTTCAATGTCCGGCTCGGGCGCGGGCGTAGTTTTAGCATCTGCCGCCGGGCTGGCGGTCACGCCGGGAATCGTCACCGCATGGGCGGGCGCCCCCGCCAGACAAATGAGGACAAACAGGATCCACCGCATGACTCCTCCAATGAGAAAATTGTGCAAAACAATAAGTATAGTTGCTGGAGGGATGAGGTTTGGATTTGGGAGGAGTCGTAGAAAACCTCCCCTTCGGCGCGAAAGGGAGGCGAACCGTCAGGAAACGTGCTGCAAAAATTCCTGTAGACGCTGACTTGGCGGGTTTTCAATCAGCGCCTGCGGATTGCCGTCTTCGGCAATCCGGCCTTTGTCAATGAAGATAAGACGCGAGGCCACTTTTTCGGCAAAGCCGATTTCATGGGTTACGATGACCATGGTCATGCCTTCTTCCGCCAGATCCTGCATGACTTTCAGAACCTCGTGGCGCAACTCGGGGTCAAGCGCAGAGGTCGGCTCATCAAACAGCATCATTTTCGGCTTAACCGCCAGGGCGCGGGCAATCGCCACACGCTGCTGCTGCCCGCCTGAAAGCTCAGACGGATAGTGGTGCGCGCGTTCAGCAAGGCCGACCTTCGCCAACAGCGCTTTCGCCTGTTTTTCCGCCTCTTCTTTACGGGTGCCGCGCACGCGCAGCGGGCCGAACATGACGTTTTCCAGGGCGGTCAGATGAGGAAACAGGTAAAACTGCTGGAATACCATTCCCGCTTCCTGGCGAATCAGACGCTCGTCTACCTTCGGATCGTTGACCTTCAGGCCGTCAACGAACAGATCGCCGGAGGTGATCTCCTCCAGTTTATTAATGCAGCGTAACAGCGTGGATTTTCCGGAGCCTGACGGCCCGATAATCACCACCACTTCGCCCTGTTTGATGTTCAGATCGATATTATGCAGCACCTGGGTTGGGCCAAAGTGCTTGGAGACGTTTTTAAATTCAATCACAGGATTTTCATCCTTCTTTCCAGACTACGAAGCACGATGTTCAGAACCTGCGTGATGATGAGGTAAATCACGCCGACAGCGGTCCAGATTTCCAGCGCGCGGAAGTTGCCGGCGATGATCTCCTGGCCGCTGCGGGTCAGCTCAGCCGCCCCAATCACGATGAACAGCGAGGTGTCTTTAATGCTGATAATTAACTGGTTGCCAAGCGATGGCAGCATGCGGCGCAGCGCCAGCGGCATAATCACGTGACGAATGGTTTCGCGACGTGAAAGCCCGAGCGCCAGCCCAGCTTCGCTGAACCCTTTGTGGATCGACAAGACCGAACCGCGGGTAATTTCCGCGATGTACGCGCCGGAGTTAATCATGATGGTGATTACCGCCGCGCTAAAGGTGTCGATGCGCAGGTCCGGGAAGGCCATCGGCAGGGCGAAGTAGATGTACATCACCTGCACGACGATAGGCGTGCCGCGAATGATTTCGATAAACACAAGGGCGACGTGATTGGCGATCCAGCCGCCGTAAGTACGGGCTAACCCCGCCAGCAAACCAATGACGATCCCCCCGGCGAGGCCGAGGATCGAGATCCACAGGGTCATTTTGGCGCCCTGAAGCAGGATCGGAATGGCGGGCCAGATGGCGCTCCAGTCAAACTGCATATGTTATTCCTGTTACCGTGGTGAAAATAGCCGATCGTACGATGGCTAAAAGTGTAGGCCCGGCAAACGCTGCCGGGCGTTACAGAGCCTGGTTCTCAGGCTGTTTTATTTCGGTTCAGTACCGAACCATTTTTTGTAAATTTCGTTGTAAGTGCCGTTCTCACGCAGGGTTTTCAGCGCGCCGTTCACTTTTTCACGCAGATCGTCACTGCCTTTCGGGAACGCGATACCGTACTGCTGCGCTTCCAGAGACTCACCGACCGCCTTGAACTGGCCGTTGCCGGCGGTTTTGATGAAATAGAGGATGTTTGGCGTGTCGTGCAGAACCGCGTCCGCGCGATTGGTGCCCAGCTCCATATAGGCGTTATCGATATTCGGGAACTGGCGCAGATCTTTGGTTTTGATGTTCGCTTTCGCGTAGTCAACGGAGCCGGTGCCGCTCTTCACCGCCAGCACTTTACCGTCCAGATCTTTCACGCTTTTCACATCGTTGTTATTCGCTTTCACCATCACTAACAGGCCGCTTTTGTAGTAGCCGTCAGAGAAATCGATCGCTTTTTTACGCTCGTCGGTAATGGTGATGCCCGCCAGCGCCAGGTCGACGTTGCGGGTTTGCAGTGCCGGGATAATGCCGCTGAAATCCATCGGCTTCAGTTGATAGTCCAGCTTCAGCTCTTTCGCGACGGCAGCCCACAGATCCACATCAAAGCCAACGTATTTGTCACCCTGTTTGAATTCAAACGGAACGAACGCGGTGTCAGTCGCCACAATCAGTTTTTTTTCCGCCGCGTGAGAAGAGACGGCAAAAGCCAGGGTAAGTGCTGCCAGTGAAACGTTTAATAAAGACTTCATAGCATTTCCTTTTTTATCCACGGGGCGATCCCCTGCAAGAACAGTAAGCGTAATGAAAGATTCGTGCCAGTTTTGCAACCCCTTGTTTTAACAAGAGGCCGCAACGCAAGTTTGCACACGCAGCGTGGCAAGTGTCGCTTTTTGCACCAAAACGGGGCACTAAATGAGTGCATGACCGGAGTGGCGCTAGCAGTCTGCTTATTTAGCGTAAATATTGCTGTTAAAACAATCTTTCATTAACGATTGTGTGAGGTGATTATTACAATAAATTTACTTTATTGCGGCAGGGAGGCCGTGTGCTGCACTATAAAAGTGCAAAACCCCCGCCGAAGCGAGGGTTGTAGAGGTCTTACTTATGACGCGATTATTCGATGTTAGATTCGATAAACCACAGGAATTTGTCGAGATCGCGTGACGCGGCGGTGAAGATATCAGCGGTGTCTTCATCCTTCGCTTCGCCAATCGCTTTACGCACGTCGTTTGCCACGACAGCATAACGATCTGCCAGCTCCTTCAGGTGATCCTGAACGGTATGGATGTCCAGCGGATAGCTTTTTAGCGGGGTTTTGCTGTTGATAACCTGAGTCGTCCCTAAGGCAACGCCACCCAGTTGTACGGCACGTTCAGCCATAGTATCCAGATGATCGGTTAACGCAGTACGGAAGCCATCCAGCATTTCGTGTACGGCAATAAAATTAGCACCGCGCATGTTCCAGTGCGCCTGTTTCGTAATCAGAGACAGGTCGATAAACTGGATAACCTGACGATTCAGCAACTCAACCGTTGCTTTCTTATCGCTGTCGGAGACATCGTTGCGGGTATAAAGCAGATTGGACGCTTTTGTTTTTACCAATTTAGCGGTACTCATAATTTCATATCCTCTTGATGTTATGTCCCGGTAATTAACGAAACTAAGTATAGCACCGGTTATCGATCCTGCTTTTCTGGCTCTCCCTATCGCTTTAATAGCGCATTGCCATGTTCATCAGGAATTGCATTGCTATTCATAATGTTGCAAATGAAAAATTATTCCGTAAGGCCATAGCGATATTAACCTGAGTCCAGGAAAATCCTTGCAAATAAACATCGGTAAAACACATAGCGCCAGGGCGGAAAATAGCGTGGGTAAGCGGAAGGATATTCTGCATGGTTATGCAAACCATGCAGAAATGTAAAATTACTTTACGTCAACTTTTTTAATTTCAGTATCGCGTCGAATCGTTAACGTTGAACCCATAGAGGCGGCAATGATAGCCCCCAGCGCCAGCAACTGGATGACGGTCAGCGTTTCGCCGAGGAACACGATGCCGGCTACCGCCGCCAGCGCGGGCTCCATGCTCATCAACGTGCCAAACGTTCGTGTCGGCAGTCGGGTTAAGGCAATCATCTCCAGGGAGTAGGGGAGCGCAGTAGACAGCACCGCGACGGCCAGTCCCAGTGGGATTATCGACCAGTGCCAGAGCGCCTCGCCAGCCTGTGCTGCGCCGAGAGGAACAAACACAATGGCGGCAATCAGCGAGCCGACCGCGACCGTTGCCGGCCCGTGTTCCGCCCCGGCGCGCTGGCCGCTAAGAATATAGATAGCCCAGCAGGCGCCCGCGCCCAGCGCCAACGCTGCGCCTGTCAGGTCGACATGCGACACATCCTGACCCAGCGGCAGCAAAAACCATAGCCCGAGTACCGCCAGCACCACCCAGATGAAATCCACCGGACGTCGAGACGCGAACAGCGCCACGGCCAGCGGCCCCGTAAATTCCAGCGCAACCGCGATGCCGAGCGGCACCGTCTGAATCGACAGGTAAAAGAGATAATTCATCCCACCCAACGACAGCCCATAGAAAAGCAGCGGCAGCCGCTGTTCTTTCGCAAAGCGCAGACGCCAGGGTTTAAAAAAGGCAACCAGAATAAGTGTGCCCAGCGCCAGGCGCAGCGCGGTAACGCCCGGCGCGCCAACCAGAGGGAACAACGATTTTGCCAATGATGCGCCGCTCTGAATGGAGCACATCGCAATTAGCAGTACGACTATCGGCAACCAAACTGGGATTTTACGTGAAGACCCTGGCATCCTTTCTCCTGACACTGGACGGTAAAACACGCCATCGTGGAGCCTGGCAAAGAACCAGCCGCACGATGGGGCGCGTGATGTATAGAAAAGTAAAACAGGCAGTGTAATGGAATAAACCTTTAACGGTTGAGTCTTTGTTGAAAAATTTTTCGTGAAACGTCGTAGAATGAAAGGGTATTGATGAATTAATAAACTTTATGATTAGGAATAATCTGGATGAATGTCCGTTGTTATGCGCGTAATAATGTGCTGGATTTCCAGAAAAGTGATGTTATTTGAATAGGATAGCGGGTTGTGGAAATGTTTTGTTACATGAATTGACCCGTTAGACATCGCGAATCGCAAAGAGTTTCTCATCAATTTTTGATATATTTAAAACTTAGGACTTATTTGAAGCACATTTGAGGTGGTTATGAAAAAAATTGCATGTCTTTCAGCACTGGCCGCTGTTCTGGCTTTCACTGCAGGTACCGCTTCTGCAGCAACTTCTACTGTTACCGGCGGTTACGCACAGAGCGATGCTCAGGGCGTAGCGAACAAAATGAACGGTTTCAACCTGAAGTATCGTTATGAGCAGGACAACAACCCGCTGGGCGTAATCGGTTCCTTCACTTACTCTGAAAAAGATCGTACTAACAGTGCGGGCGATTACAACAAATCCCAGTACTACAGCATCACCGCGGGTCCGGCTTACCGTCTGAACGACTGGGCAAGCATCTACGGTGTTGTGGGTGTTGGCTACGGTAAATTCCAGCAGACTAACTACCCTGGCTACAAAGATGACACCAGCGACTACGGCTTCACCTACGGTGCTGGCCTGCAGTTCAACCCGATCGAAAACGTAGCTCTGGACTTCTCCTACGAGCAGAGCCGTATTCGTAGCGTTGACGTTGGCACCTGGATCGCTGGCGTTGGTTACCGCTTCTAATCACTTCGGTGATATAAAAAATCCGCCTTTCGGGGCGGATTTTTTTTGCCTGTGCCGGTTACTTCGTCGAGAAAATGTCCGTCCCCAGATGGTTATAATCCACTTTCTGTAACTTGAAGTTGGTAATGTACACTGGCCCGGCCTTTTGCTCGGAGATAAAACGGTAGCGGGGTTTGATCTCCTTCGCGCGAATACCCGTCCACTGGGAGAAGAAAGCGAGAAAGTCGTTAGCCGAGCGCCGCGCTTTAATCACCTTATGCGCTTTGTCATCGCTGGAAAGCACCATAAACGGCACCTGGAAGTTTTGCTGGAACGCGTCATCGTGCGCCAGATACTGCACCTCTTTTCCGCGCTCCTTAAAGGCCAGTCCGTGATCGGAGAAATACACCAGCGAGAAACTGTCGCCGCTGTTGCGCAGTTGATCGTAGAGTTGACGAAGCAGGTCGTCGGTCTGCGTCATGGTATAAAGGTAGCAGGAGGTCTCTTTCGACTGTACAAACGTTGCGTATTTGCCAAGTGTCCGGTCGCAGGCCTGCGGATGTGAACCCATTAAATGCAGCACAATAAGCTGCGGCTGGGTGCGCTCGGTCGCCAGTACCTGAGCGGTCATTTTCAGCAGGGCGGTGTCCTGAGTGTTTTTGTCCGCTTCGAAGTCGCCGCTTTTCAGGAACTGAACTTCGTCTGCTCGCCTGGCGATGCTGGCGATGGCGGTATCGTACTCCCCGATTTGCCCCTGATTTGAGAACCACCAGGTCTGAAAGCCCGCGCGGTTCGCCAGCGTGACGAAGTTATCCTGGAACTGCGGTTTGTCCTCCACCACCCGATTAAGCGTAAGGCCCAGTGATTTTTGCGTGGAGCCGCTGGCGGCGACATAGTCGGTAAACAAATACCCGTTAACGCTGCTGGCAAACGGTGTGTTATCCCAATGTCCACCAAACGCGCCAAGCGCATCGCGACGGGCGCTTTCGCCTATCACCACCACGTAGGTGTGATATTTCGGCTTCACGGCGGTGACGGTCCATGTATCTTTCATGCTGGCAAGTTTCGCCATGCGCGCCTGTTCGTCAATCACCTCGTTATTGTTTACGATGACGTCTTTTGCAAAGCGGAACACCGGATAACCGGTATCTTTGAGCTTAAATACCCCGCCCCAGGCCAGGTTTTGCAGTGGCGCGACAAAAAATGCAACTACGCTGAACAGTAGGCAGAGGCTGTCAAACGTGTTCCAGCGCGCCTGCACTTCCTCTTTTTTGCGACGAACGGCAATAACGCCGAGCGCAAAAATAAACACGCCAACCAGATAGCTGTACCACGGGAAGATGGTCAGTATTTCCGTTGACTCTTCCATATTGGTGGAATGCAGCGCCAGCAGTGTATTAAAGTTCGGCGCGCCGTAAGCCTGGCCAAAAGGGAAATACATCGCCGCCACCAGCGAGCAGAGGCCAATCAGTCCTTTTTGTACTCGCGGCGCGGTACGCCACAGCAGAAGCAAAATGCAGGTAAAGGCCGTGGTATAGAGCAGACTAAACGGGTAGCCCAGCGCCAGGTTGATCAGCAGAGACTGTAATAAATAAAAGGCCGTCCACGGGCTCATTGCCCGGGTGCGCGTCAAAAGCGTCTCTTTGAGGGTTAAATTCATATGCCACTATCTAAAAAACGCCATGTGCTCACCCTGGCGCCAAGGGTCATCGCCTGCTGAGCGTGCGTTAAGAGGGGAAGAGGTCCGCATCTGCGAGCCGCAATATAGGCAGGGCTGCAAGAAGATAGAGCCTGTGAAACAGAAGGTCAACTGGCAGTATGAAATTGTTTTGCGAAGACGTTAGCAAATCCGACAAAAAGAAGGGGTATTCTGGCTGGCAGGTGAGTATAGCCGTCGAACATGACAGCAAGATGAAGCGGCGTACCGCGACGCCGCATTATTTTTTTGACGGGGTGTCCTGTTCCGGTTTGCTGCTAATCATATCGCACAGCATCGAGAGCAGCATTAACCGAACCTTAAAGGGAGAATGGCTGAACACGCTTAAGCACCTCTTGAACTCATTCATTGTGACCTCCTGACTGACCGATCCCCTCGATCCGTGAAGGGTGTCTGCATTACATACAGATATAGCACAGGCTATATTGTATAGCTATTGATAAAACGTTAATTTTTTGTGCCGGGGCAACTCTGGTTTACAATGAGCGCTCTCCAGAACGATGCGGTCAATGCGTCACAGGAATGAGGAAGCAGAATGAGTCGTCGCGCAGGTACGCCAACAACGAAAAAAGTGACGCAGTTAGTGAACGTTGAGGAACACGTCGAAGGGTTTCGCCAGGTCAGAGAGGCTCACCGTCGCGAACTGATTGACGACTATGTGGAGCTAATCTCCGATCTGATCATTGAGGTCGGCGAAGCGCGTCAGGTCGATATGGCGGCGCGTCTTGGGGTTTCCCAGCCTACGGTGGCGAAAATGCTGAAACGCCTGGCGTCGGTAGGACTGATCGAAATGATCCCCTGGCGCGGCGTCTTTTTAACGCCGGAAGGGGAAAAGCTGGCGCAGGAAAGCCGCGAACGGCATCAAATCGTTGAAAACTTCCTGCTGGTGCTGGGGGTGAGTCCGGAGATTGCCCGGCGTGACGCGGAGGGGATGGAGCACCACGTCAGCCAGGAGACGCTGGACGCATTTCGCGCGTTTACGCAGCAGCATGGAACAGCCTCTGAATGAACCTGCCTTTTTTTCGGGCGCTGAAACGCGACCGTTTTTTCCATCTCTTGCTCGTTGTGGGCGCGGGATTAAGTTTTTACGTGCCCTTCAGGCCGCAAAGCTGGGTCGCAGCGATTGACTGGCATACGATCGTTACCCTGAGCGGCCTGATGCTGCTTACAAAAGGCGTAGAGCTGAGCGGCTATTTCGATGTAGCAGGGCGGAAAATGACCCGACGGCTGGCGACAGAGCGCCGTCTGGCGATATTTATGGTGCTGGCCGCCGCGCTGCTTTCCACGTTTCTCACTAACGATGTCGCCTTGTTTATCGTTGTTCCGCTGACCATCACCCTTAAAAAGCTGTGCGCCATTCCGGTAAACCGACTGATTATCTTTGAAGCGCTGGCAGTCAACGCCGGTTCGCTGCTTACGCCTGTCGGCAACCCGCAAAACATCCTGATGTGGGGACGCAGCGGGCTTTCATTCGCCGCGTTTATCCTGCAGATGGCCCCGCTTGCTGCGGCGATGATGCTGACGTTGTTGGTACTATGCTGGTTCTGCTTTCCGAACAGACCGCTGGAATTTCACAGCGGAACGCGGTCGCCAGAATGGCAGCCGCGGCTGGTGTGGAGTTGTCTGGCGCTGTATCTCGTTTTTCTGACGGCGTTAGAGCTGAAACAGGCGCCCGTCGGGCTGGCGATTGTGGCGGTGGGTTTTTTGCTGCTGGCGCGTCGCGTGGTGCTGAGCGTGGACTGGACGCTGCTGTTGGTGTTTATGGCGATGTTCATAGACGTTCATTTGCTGACGCAGTTACCCCTGTTACAGGGGGCGTTAAATCATGTCAGCACGCTCTCTGAACCGGGACTGTGGCTGACGGCGATCGGCCTGTCGCAGGTTATCAGTAATGTGCCCGGCACCATCCTGCTGCTGAATTATGTGCCGCCGACGATGTTGCTGGCGTGGGCGGTGAACGTGGGCGGGTTTGGCCTGTTGCCTGGCTCGCTGGCGAATTTGATTGCCTTACGGATGGCGAATGACCGACGCATCTGGTGGCGCTTTCATCTTTATTCGCTGCCGATGCTGGTGTGGGCGGGACTGGTAGGATACGGGCTGCTGTTGGTGTTGTGATGGCCCGATGGCGCGGTGCTTATCGGGCCGACGATCTGACTCAGCAGGATGGGTAGGGCGTAAGCCGCTACTCAACGCTGGTCACTGATTAGTTCAGATGATTAGTTCAGACGAACCGGCATACCGGAGCGGTTTTCAATGGCCTGGGAGAGAACCGCCTGGTCAACGTCAGCCTGTTCGGTGATGCTCTTCACGCCCTTCGTCAGGGTGATCGGTACGATCTCTTCGCCTTCGAACTGCGCTTCGGTGGTAGACAGCGGATTATGTACCTCGATATAGCGGCTACCGTCTGGCTCGGTGGTGGCTTTGACCGGCTCATCGATAAACTGTACGCGGGTACCGACAGGCACGTTTTCGAACAGGAATTTAATGTCCTCGTTACGCAGACGTACGCAACCGTGGCTCACGCGCAGGCCGATGCCGAAGTTAGCGTTGGTGCCGTGGATCGCATACAGGCGACCAATGTATAGCGCGTAAAGACCCATCGGGTTATCCGGGCCAGCCGGTACGACAGCCGGCAGCGGTTCGCCCGCCGCGCGGTACTCGGCGTGCATTTTCGCGGTTGGCGTCCAGGTCGGGCCCGCTTTCTTACGTTCAACCTTTGTGGTCCAGTTGATCGGCGTATCTTTGCCTAACTGACCGATACCGATAGGCAGTACGATCACGGTATTGGTGCCTTTCGGATAGTAATACAGGCGCATTTCCGCGCTGTTAATGACGATGCCTTCATGCACGGTGTCCGGCAGGATCAACTGTTGCGGAATATTCAGCACCGTACCGCCTTTTGGCAGGAAGGTGTCCACGCCCGGGTTTGCTTCGAGCATGTTTGAAAGCCCCATCTGGTATTCAGCCGCAAAATATTCCAGCGGCTGGGTATTACCTTCCGGGATGGTGATAACCTGGTTTTGACCAATCAGACGGCTACCATCGGTTGGCAGCGGATAAGTCACGGCAGAAGCGGTACTGCAAAAGCCGACTACAGCGAGTGCCGCCGCGAAAAACGTTGTTAATTTCATATTCATGTTATGCGAGATTCAATGCCTGGCAGGCTGTTGGGTTGAGAATTCTGTAGTGTTGGGAGCGCATTATATGTGCATTCCCGCTAACAGGGAATTCGGATGTGTACGAAATCACATTTTTTTCCCCCGGTTTAACGCGTCGCCGTTTACCGCAGGGCGGGATCTTATTGAAGACTTGTGGCATAATGCGCGGTTTGTCACATCTTCTTTAGGATACGTCCGTGTTAGTTTCCAGTAACGTCACCATGCAGTTCGGCAGTAAGCCGCTGTTCGAAAACATTTCCGTCAAGTTTGGCGGCGGCAACCGTTACGGCCTGATTGGCGCCAACGGTAGCGGTAAATCCACCTTTATGAAGATCCTCGGCGGCGATCTTGAGCCGACGCTCGGCAACGTGTCTCTCGATCCCAACGAGCGGATCGGTAAACTGCGCCAGGATCAGTTTGCCTTTGAAGAATTTACGGTGCTTGATACCGTGATCATGGGTCACGGCGAGCTGTGGGAAGTGAAGCAGGAGCGCGATCGCATTTACGCGCTGCCTGAAATGAGCGAAGAAGACGGCTACAAGGTGGCCGATCTGGAAGTGAAGTATGGCGAGATGGACGGCTATTCCGCGGAAGCGCGCGCCGGTGAACTGCTGCTCGGCGTGGGTATTCCCGTAGAACAGCACTACGGCCCGATGAGCGAAGTCGCGCCAGGCTGGAAGCTGCGCGTGCTGCTGGCGCAGGCGCTGTTCTCCGATCCGGATATTCTGCTGCTCGACGAACCGACCAACAACCTGGATATCGATACCATCCGCTGGCTGGAACAGGTGCTCAACGACCGCGATAGCACCATGATCATCATTTCGCATGACCGTCACTTCCTGAATATGGTCTGCACTCACATGGCGGATCTGGACTACGGCGAACTGCGCGTGTATCCCGGCAACTACGATGAGTATATGACTGCCGCGACCCAGGCGCGTGAACGCCTGCTCGCCGATAATGCCAAGAAAAAAGCGCAAATTGCCGAGCTGCAGTCTTTTGTCAGCCGCTTTAGCGCTAACGCGTCAAAATCACGTCAGGCCACGTCCCGCGCCCGTCAGATTGATAAAATCAAACTCGACGAAGTCAAAGCGTCAAGCCGTCAGAACCCGTTCATCCGCTTCGAGCAGGACAAGAAACTGTTCCGTAACGCGCTGGAAGTGGAAGCCCTCAGCAAAGGGTTTGACAACGGTCCGCTGTTTAAAGGCGTTAACCTGCTTCTGGAAGTGGGCGAGAAGTTGGCGGTGCTCGGCACCAACGGCGTCGGTAAATCCACCCTGCTGAAAACGCTGGTCGGCGATCTGGAAGCGGACAACGGCACCGTGAAATGGTCTGAAAATGCGCGCATAGGGTATTACGCGCAGGATCACGAATATGAATTCGAAAACGATCTGACGGTGTTCGAATGGATGAGCCAGTGGAAACAGGAAGGCGACGATGAGCAGGCGGTGCGCAGCATTCTGGGGCGTCTGCTGTTCAGCCAGGACGATATCAAAAAGCCGGCAAAAGTGCTCTCCGGTGGCGAGAAGGGGCGGATGCTGTTTGGTAAGTTGATGATGCAGAAGCCTAATATTCTGATCATGGACGAACCGACGAACCACCTGGATATGGAGTCTATCGAGTCGCTCAATATGGCGCTGGAGATGTATCAGGGCACCCTGATCTTTGTTTCCCACGACCGCGAATTCGTTAGCTCGCTGGCGACCCGCGTGCTGGAAATTACGCCGGAACGCGTCATCGACTTTAGCGGAAGTTATGAAGACTACCTTCGCAGCAAAGGTATCGAATAGTTTTCCCGTTGTCTTTCACACGACAGGCGCAGCTAATGCGCCTGTCGCGCGAAATACAGAGAAATAAACCTTTAATCCCTGCTGTGGTGTTAATCTGAAAGCGTGTCACAAGTGATGAAATGTGACCGACATTCCGGCTAAGATGCTTCCCGTTTATTTTAACAAGGACAGGGAAGAAAGAATGAATCAGCCAGTAACGGTCTCTTTAGCTACGCTTAAAACACAGTTATTAAACCTGAATGCCAACAACGACAAGCCGTTTATTCTTCAGGAAGAGGGCAATGAAATCGTTGCCACATGGAATATTGTGGATGCCAAATGGCAGGAAATTTTAGGCAAAGCAGGTCTGAAGAAACAGTACGAACTACGGCTGTTTTTCGATGAACGCAAAAAACAGGTTCGCTATCGCGAGACATCCACCGACGTGGAATGGAATGCTAATGCTGGCGGTTTTACGTTTGGCAAGTCAGCGCATCTCGGTAAGCGACTGGAATTCTCTACGGGTAGTGCCTGGGGCGTCAAAGAAGATGGCAGCGTGGGCAAAATTTATGGTTATACATTTGTCTCAACAGAAATAATGGATCCCGTCTTCGACATCGTCCGTAATGCCGGTTAGCAGGTACAGGGCATTCTGGCAGACAAGAAAAAAAGAAAATATGTTGTCGCAGGCGTCATTGGCGCAATATTGCTCGCCGTCGTGGGTATCGCTTCAATCCTCTTCGTTTCGTTGGGTGGAGTTAAAGAGGCTGCCCGTGCGGAAATCGATCTGCTGCGCAATGAGCAATATGGTGAAGCCTGGCGGGCGAGCGCCCATGCTATTCAGCGGAAAATGACGGAAGAGGAATTCATTCAGGCGACGAAAGCCATTAACTTCTCTGAAATTGACGATTATTCATTTAATAGCATTAGCGTTGCCGACAATGTCGGAACCCTGTCGGGCAAAGTCACGTTCAGGAATGGCGCGCCGGGGGTGATTACCGTCACTATGTACAAAGAAAACGAACAGTGGAAACTGGCCGGGGTTTCCGTCAATTAAAAGCGTTCCGGTTTTCTTTCTGCGGGAAGAAAACCGGAATGATTGAGGGTAAGTATTAAACCATTCCCAACGCCCGTTTGCCGTGAATATTCAAATCATTCAGCGTAAAGCGGCCTTCCCAGTTCATTTCATAATCTTCACGTGGGAAATCTCCCGGGGATGCGCCTTTCTCCAGGGCGGCTCTTACCGTGTGCGCGTACGCCAGATTCTTTTCGCACATGGGCGCGGCGGGAATATACATCACGTTTCCCCAGCCCTGCTGGTTTTCGACCGGGGCGACAGCGTGGATCACGTCGCAATGCCACCAGACGGAGTCCCCGGCTTCGAGTTGCGGAATGCTGGTCAGCGCCTCCATCAACAGCGGATGCCACTGTTCTGACACGGGCAGTACCCTGCCGGGCGCCACGCCGCACAGTTCATCGTCTGGTACATCGTCCAGCAGCGGACGCAGCAGGAGATATGCCATCGCTTCAGGAATGGGGACCACATGCAGTAAACCTTGACCAGGAAGCATATCGGACAACGCTGTCCAGCCCTGGAAGGTGCGGAAGACCGAGCATTTTGTGGTGTTATCGACGGTATATTCTTCCACGTCGGTACGGTATGCCGCATCCCACGGATCGTATTTCGCCAGATTACCGTTAAACACGTTGGCGAAGACGCGCTGATAGGCCGGGAGCAGCCAGCGTTCCAGTGCGCCGGAATCGGTATGCGCGCCAAGCCCTTTCGACGTGGTTCCCGGTGGACGACGACGAATGCGATCCGGATAAATCACGCTGACGTCCGGGTCAAACCACTGCTTACCGTCACGGGCAAATGTCCACAGCCGGTTAAGGAAAGACTGAACGTTTGCCATCTCTTCACTTTGTCGGGCCTGCATCTGCGCCTGAGACCAGTAGATCGGAAAGATCTCCGGGCGGGAGGCGGACAGCGTCCCGAAGAAGTTGTCCCCCGGACCTTTATACACGTCATCAAAGTGATTGCGGTCGAGGTAGTTGAGCATGGACTGATCCCAGTCAAGCGCCTGCTGACGAGGGAAATGGCCTTTAATTACCGCGCAACCGCGCCGTTTGATGAGTTCGCGCTGCTCTGCCGTGATCTTGCCCGCGTTGAGGTCCGTATATGTCAACTCAGGCCAGACTGCTGCTCCCCGCGCTTTAAGGTCATTGATCTCGGCTACCCGGGTAGCGAGGGCATCACTCAATTGATTAAAGAGTCGTTGTACGTCACCCAGCTGCGCGCGCAGTTCTTTTTTCATCTGGCGGATCGCCGCTTTGTGATCGACAGGTAACGTCTCGCTTGTAAACGTAAAGGCCATAACTACCTCGCATAGCTTTCATTCGAAACTAATTTAAATTACAAGTGACACTATAAGTTATAAATAGGTTAATGCAAGTTTAAAAAATTGAATGCTTAGGGTGACGCTGGAGAACCGGAGCGCAGGGCTCCGGCATGTGGGATCAGGCGTTGAAAGGGGAGGTATTGTCCAGAACGGCCTGAATGACGTTTAGCGCGCCCTGATGGTTATTGTCATCGGTGCGGTAGCGGGAGAGGGCTTTGATGCTGTCGGCGGCATTGGCCATGGCAAAGGAATAGCCCGCCATTTTGAGCATTTCGGCATCGTTACCGCTGTCGCCTATCGCCACCACGTTTTTTGGCGACAGCGCCCAGCGTTTCAGCAGGCGGGAGATACCGTTGGCTTTATGCAAACCCGGAATAATTAAATCAATAAAGCCAAAACCGCTGGTCACTGGCTTCATTATGCCGTCAAGCGAGGTATGTAACGCATCCATCACCAGAGGGATCTGCTCGTCCGCCAGGTTCAGCGAAAACTTGAACAGCACGTCGTCAATGTCGTGATAGTCCTTAACTGGCTTCAGGCGATGGTAATGTTTTGACATTAAAGCGACAAACTCTTCGGGGGCGTTTTCACTTACATAAGCGCTTTGCAGACCGCAGGCCACAAAGTTGAGTTGCTTATCTTTCAGCAGTTCGCCGATCACAATGCGTGATTCGTGACGGGTCAGTTCGCCATGAAAAAGCTGCTTGCCATGCTCAAACACCAGCGCGCCGTTTTCGGCCACGAAACTGATTTCATCCTTGAGTTCAGGAAAGAAAGAGATGAGCTGGTAATACTGATTGCCGCTGGCGACGACAAACTCAATATTACGTTTTTTGAGTTCCTGATACTGGGCCATAAAGCGGGTACGATCGTACTTTTTGGCGTCATCAAGAAACGTACCGTCCATATCGGTGACGATAACGTTGACTGTCATATAAGTGCTCCTGGCTCAAAACTGCGACCAGAAACATTTTAATAACAATGTGACCGAAACCACAAATTTATTTCGAATGAAAGCAACAGGCCGGAGAAGCGCAAGCCGCTCCGGCGACAGGGGGATAAGGCCGGACGGCAACGCTTACGCGTATTCTCCGGCCAGAAGCGCATTACAACATATGCTCGGTACGGGCGATGATATCGTCCTGCGCATCCGGTGAGAGGGCGGTAAAGAAGGCGGAATAGCCAGCCACTCGCACCACCAGATCGCGATACTGATCCGGATGTTTCTTCGCCTCCAGCAGCGTTTCACGGGAGACAATGTTGTACTGAATATGCCAGCCCTTGTGATCCTCAAAGAAGGTACGCAGCAGGATCATCAGCTTCTGCTTGTCGGATTCATTCTCCAGCGTGGCTGGATTCAGCTTCTGGTTCAGCAATACGCCGCCAAGAATCGAACCGGTCGGCAGCTTACCGACGGAGCCAATCACCGCGGTTGGCCCAAGGTGGTCGGTACCAGAGGCCGGGCTTGCCCCTTCCGCCAGCGGCGTATGGGCTTTTCGGCCATCCGGAGTTGCCATCGTCGCCGCGCCAAACGGCACATTTGCGGAAATAGATGACGTCCCTGCGTAATAGTTACCGCCAACCGGGCCGCGTCCATAGCGTGGGTTATGGTATTGCTTCAGTTCGTCGATATAGGTCTGATAGGCGCGTGCCAGCAGGGTATCGACGGAATCATCATCGTTACCGTATTTCGGCGCGCCGTTGATTAAACGCTGGCGCAGTTGCTCGTGGGTAAGGCCGTCAAAATCCGCCGCCAGCGCGGCCGCCAACTGTTGCTGACCAATAGCGCCTTGTTCAAACACCAGTTTTTTCACCGCCGCCAGGCTGTTGCCGAGGTTGGCAATGCCCACCTGTAAACCGGACACCCAGTCATACTTCGCGCCGCCCTGCTTGATGCTTTTCGCGCGTTCGATACAGTCATCCACCAGCGCTGAACAGAGGATATCGTGCACATTCTCCTCCAGCATGGTGTCGACAACGTACTCAATTTCGATCGATTTACGCGTGTAGTAACGAATCTGGGTATCCCAGGCCGCCATCACATCGTCGAAATCCGTGAAGTTACCGGCAGAGAGCGCTTTTTCCTGCGGCAGGAACACCTTGCCGCTGGTGGCGTCGCGGCCGCCTTCCAGCGCCGCCAGCATGACGCGGGCAAAATTGATGAAGCTCATTCCGGTGCAGCGATAGCCCCATTTGCCGCCAACGGCGGTTTCGATGCAGCCAATCGCCGCGTAATCGTAGGCGTCCTGCGGTTCAATACCGAGCTTAATGAATTCGGGAATGACAATTTCATCATTGTTAAAGGCGGGCATCCCGAATCCGCAGCGGATCACCTGCACGCAGGCATCGAGGAAGTCGTTGCTCATACCGGCGTGATAACGCACGCTCAGATTCGGCTGGGTAGAGCGCAGACGACCGCAGGATTCCAGAATGGCATAAGAGAGCGGGTTCACCGCATCCATCGGCTGGCCGTTAACCAGATTCTGACCGCCAATGGTCACGTTCTGGTACAGCGGGCTGCCCGCCGAGGCTTTAGAGTGCGAGCCGGAGCGGATCTTGTTCACCTCCAGCAGCTTGAGCCAGCAGCTGTGCAGCAGCTCGATGGCATGCTCGCGATCCAGGCTCTGGTCCAGCTCCACGTCGCGGCGGTAATACGGATAAAGGTACTGATCCATACGGCCAAACGAGACGGAGTGACCGTTAGACTCAATTTGCAGAATCAGTTGAATGAAGTAGCACAGCTGGAGCGCCTGCCAGAACGTTTGCGGCGGCTGATGGGCGATGACGTCGCAGTTCTCCGCCATCGTCAGTAGCTCCGTGCGGCGGCTCTCGCGGGTTTCTTCACTGGCCATTTTACGCGCCAGCTCAGCGAAACGCGCGATATGATCGCTGACGGCAACCAGCACGATATCAATGGCTTTCAGGAACTGTTCGCCGTGCAGATCGTCAAGGACGGTGAGGTTAATGCGTGAACGACGTTCCGCCACTTTGTCACGCAGACCGTCGAGCCCTTTTTCCAGAAGCAGCGGGAAATTCACCGCCAGATGCGCGTCGCCGGAGGTCATATTGCCTTCGGCTTTGATGATGCCGGTTTCCAGCAGCGCTTTTTGTTCATCGGTAAACATCCCGTAGCAGCGATCCTGTACGGTCTGGCCTCGCCACCACGGGCAGACCTCATGCAGCACGCGCTTATTCTCTTCGCTGACTGCAAAGCCCGCGCCCGGTCTGTCCGCCAGGTCGTCAATTTCTTTTTCAATCCACGAGACGGTATATTCCGGGAAGATCGGCGCGGCGCGCACTTCGCTCGCCTGGTTGCCGATGATCAGCTCGTCGTGCTTGATCCAGATGGTGCGTTCCGCCAGGTGGTGCGCCAGCGCCAGCGCGCGGCGTACCGGAATCGGTTTGTCGAGATGCTGTTTGTACATTTCGGTATAGTGCTGTGCGCGTTCGGTACATACCGGCGGTTTAACGATATGCACCAGCGCGGTTTTGTGCGCTTTAATGCGTTCGCTGAGCGTGTCCAGTTTCAGTTGCGTCATAGGGCTATCCTCGTAAAGTCGCGGTTAAACCTTTCGCGCAGGCGTACTGCTGCGCATAGGCAAGCAGTTCTGGCGCATCCAGCGGTTTTTCCGGCGCGTTGTAGGGTTGATTGAGTAAGTGATATTTGTTGATGCCCAGCGTGTGATAGGGCAGAAAGTGAATTTCGCGAACGCGCAGCGTGTCGGCGGCAAAATCGGTGATGGCTTCGATCGCTTCTTTGTCGGCGTTAAATCCCTGAATCAGGGGGACGCGGATAATCATCTGCTTACCCGCCGCCGCGACCCGCTTCAGGTTGCCCAGCACCCGCGCGGCGCTGCCATCGGTCCACTGTTTGAACGGCGCCTCGGCGATGTGCTTCAAATCGGCGAGGAATAAATCAACGTATTCCAGCGAAGGCGCAATGTACTTCCACGGGACATGCAGGCAGGTTTCAACTGCGGTATGGATCCCTGCTTCATGGCTGGCTTTCAACAGCGAAGCGGCAAACGTCGGTTGCATAAAGGGTTCGCCGCCGGAAAGGGTGATGCCGCCGCCGCTGCGATCGTAAAAGGGTTTGTCGCGCAGCACGGTAGCCATAATGTCGTCCACGTTCTGTTCTTCGCCACAAACCGTCAGAGCCTGAGTCGGACAGCAATCGTTCAGCGCGGCGATCTGTTTTTCGGTAAGATTTTCACGGTGGATCACAAGGCCATTCAGCGCGCGTTCGATCACGGCTGGCGCAGCCTGGGCGCACAGCTGGCAGCCGTCCAGACACAGGCGCGGATCAAACAGCAGATCCGGCGTGCGCGACCGGCTTTCCGGATTCTGGCACCAGCGACAGCCCAGCGAGCAGCCCTTCAGGAACACGACGGTGCGGATGCCGGGACCATCGTGGGTTGAATAACGCTGAATATTAAAAATCATAACCGGCCTCATTTGTTTCGTATAAAGATTAAAATACTTTCGAATGAAAGTTATATTGACGTGTATCAACTAACATGGCGGTTTTACCGTGGTATCTTTGTTTTAAGCTAACGATCAGTTTGAGGAATAGGTATGGAACTTTATCTGGATACTTCCGACGTTGAGGCCGTTAAGGCACTGGCGCGGATTTTCCCTCTCGCGGGCGTGACCACTAACCCGAGTATTGTCGCCGCAGGCAAAAAACCGCTGGAGGTGTTGCTGCCTGAATTACGTGATGCGATGGGCGGTCAAGGGCGTCTGTTTGCCCAGGTGATGGCGACGACGGCGGAAGGGATGGTCAGCGATGCGCGCAAGCTGCGTGGGATCATTGCGGATATCGTGGTCAAAGTTCCGGTAACGGCGGAAGGACTGGCGGCGATTAAATTGCTGAAAGCGGAAGGCATTCCGACCCTCGGCACGGCAGTGTACGGCGCGGCGCAAGGGCTTCTCTCCGCCCTGGCGGGGGCAGAGTATGTCGCGCCATACGTTAACCGCATGGATGCGCAGGGAGGGGACGGGATCCAGACCGTGACCGATCTCCAGAACCTGCTGAAAATGCACGCTCCTCAGGCGAAAGTGTTGGCGGCGAGCTTTAAAACCCCGCGTCAGGCGCTGGATTGCCTGCTGGCAGGCTGTGAGTCGATCACCCTGCCGTTGGACGTTGCGCAGCAGTTGATCAGCTATCCGGCAGTGGATGCCGCCGTCGCCAAATTTGAGCACGACTGGCAGAGCGCGTTTGGTCGTACCTCAATCTGATCCCAGGCCGGGTAGGGCGTAAGCCTTATCCGGCCTCATAGCAGTCCGGTCCAGACAAACATGCGCATGGCGCGCCAGCGTTACAGCGCGACGTTTTCCTAACGCTCGAGTCCCTGTGCGCCAGTGGGTCGTCACCGGGACGTATGTTATTTCCCGCACACTTCGCAGGTTGGATTGCGCATCAGTTTCATTTCGCGAAACTGGCAGGTCATCGCGTCATAGATGACAATTTTGCCGCGTGCGGGCTGTCCATAACGCGCCAGCAGTTTTATTGCCTCCATTGCCTGTAGCGAGCCAATCACGCCAATCAGCGGCGCCATGACGCCCGCTTCGACGCAGGTGAGGGCGTTTTCGCCAAACAGGCGGCTCAGACAGCGATAGCAGGGTTCGCCTTCCTGATAGGTAAAGACGCTGATCTGACCCTCCATGCGGATTGCCGCGCCGGATACCAGGGGAACCCTGGCGGCAAAGCAGCCCGCGTTGAGCTGATTGCGAACGGCGACATTATCGGTACAGTCCAGCACCAGATCGTGTTTAGCGATAAGCGCGCTAAGCGCTGTGTCATCCAGCAGAGCGTTGATCGGCGTAATCGTAATGTGTGGATTAATCCGTCGCAGCGCCTCCCGCGCAGACTCAACTTTAGCCTGCCCGATCGTCGCGTCGCTGTGCAGGGTCTGACGCTGCAGGTTGGACAACGACACGGTATCGAAATCCAGTAGCGTCAGTTGTCCGACGCCTGCGCTTGCCAGATATTGCGAGGCGGCGCAACCGAGTCCGCCGAGCCCGACGATCAGTACTCTGGCCGCCTTCAGCGCTTCCTGACCGTCAAAATCGAAGCCGCGCAGGATGATTTGCCGGTTGTAGCGCAGCATCTCCTGGTCGCTGAGTTCCGCCATTACAGGCCCCCAAACAGTGCGTTAAACGGCTCGACGTCCACCCATTCGCCGGCCTCCACATTCCCGCGCTCGCGCTCCAGCACAATGAAGCAATTTCCCTGACTGAAGGAGCTAAAAATATGCGAGCCCTGGTGTCCCGTCGTGCTCACTTCCAGCTCGCCGTTCGCGTTGCGCTGTAACACGCCGCGCTGGAAGTCGAGACGTCCCGGCGTTTTTTTCAGACGCGAGGCGGTGCGGACCCGCTGACGGGGCGGTAAGCCGCTGGCGTTGTTACCGCTCAGTTTCGCCAGCAACGGTTGCACCAGCTGGTAAAACGTCAGCGCTGCGGAGACGGGGTTGCCCGGCAGGCCACAGAACCAGCTGTTGCTGAGCTGACCGAACGCGAACGGTTTGCCTGGCTTGATCGCCAGCTTCCAGAAAGCGATCTCGCCGAGTTCTTCCAGAATGGTTTTGGTGTAATCCGCTTCGCCAACCGATACGCCGCCGGAACTGATAACCACGTCGGCCTGGCTGTCGGCTTCAATAAACGCCGCGCGCAGGGCGTTCGGGTCGTCGCGAATAATCCCGAGATTGATCACCTCACAACCCAGTTGTTCCAGCATCAGGTGCACCGCCAGGCGGTTGGTGTCATAAATTTGCCCCTCGCCGAGCGGCTGACCCGGCAGCTGCAGTTCATCCCCCGTGGAAAACAGCGCAACGCGCACTTTACGCACCACCGGCACCCCGGCAATGCCGAGCGACGCCAATACCGGCAGCTCTGCGGTGGTCAGGCGCGTACCGACAGGAAATACCACCGCGTTTTGGCTGATATCTTCTCCGCGACGGCGAATATTTTGCCCGGCGCGAACGTTAGCGGTAAACCGAATACCGCTGTCCGTTTGTTCGGTGTGCTCCTGCATTACCACCGCCTCACAGCCTGCGGGAACCGGCGCGCCGGTCATAATGCGAATGCAGCTTCCGGCGGGCCAATCACCGTCAAACGGCTGACCGGCAAAGGCTTTACCGGCGACGGGCAGGGGGTGCCCGGCAGCGAGGTCGGCGAGGCGTACCGCGTAACCGTCCATTGCGGAATTATCAAAGCCCGGCACGTCCAGCGGCGAGACCACATCGGTGGCCAGAATGCGACCAAAGCACTGCACCAGCGGCAGCGTCTCAACGGCGGTAAGCGGGGTTACACGCGACAGCATATTGGTAAGCGCCGTTTCCAGCGGCATCAGTCCGGCGGTAAATTCCATGAAAACACTCCTGCGGGGCAAACTCGAATCCGTCTATTATGTCAGAAAATGGCGGGGGACTGTATGCTCCCTCGGACGTAGCCTGCGTCCTGAACCTTTACATGCCAAACGCATCTTTCTATATTCAAAAATCGAATCAATAACTCTACGAAATTCTGATATTTGTAGAAGACGGATGATAATCATGGGCAAAGCAGTCATTGCAATTCACGGCGGCGCTGGCGCTATCTCGCGCGCACAGATGAGCCACGAGCAGGAGTTACGCTATATCCAGGCGTTGTCTGACATCGTAGCGGTCGGACAAACGATGCTGGAAGCAGGAGAAAGCGCACTGGATGTGGTGACGGAGGCCGTGCGGCTGCTTGAAGAGTGTCCGCTGTTTAACGCGGGCATCGGCGCGGTATACACCCGCGACGCCACCCATGAACTGGATGCCTGCGTCATGGACGGTAACACCCTGAAAGCCGGGGCGGTGGCGGGCGTCAGTCATCTGCGTAATCCCATTCTCGCCGCCAGGCTGGTGATGGAACACAGTCCCCATGTCATGATGATTGGCCCTGGCGCGGAAGCATTTGCTGCCGGACTGGGGATGGCGCGTGTCTCCCCAGAAATTTTCTCGACGCCGGCACGTCTGGAACAGCTTCTGGCCGCGCGCGCCAGCGGTGAAACGCGGCTCGATCATAGTGCCGCGCCGTTGGATGAAAGTAAAAAAATGGGCACCGTTGGCGCGGTGGCGCTCGATTTACAAGGTAACCTGGCGGCGGCAACCTCGACGGGCGGCATGACCAATAAACTGCCAGGACGCGTGGGCGACAGCCCGCTGGTCGGCGCGGGCTGCTATGCCAATAATGCCAGTGTGGCGGTGTCCTGTACCGGCACCGGGGAAGTGTTTATTCGCACGCTGGCCGCCTATGACATTGCCGCGTTGATGGAGTACGGCGGCCTGAGTTTATCCGAAGCCTGCGAGCGCGTGGTGATGGAGAAATTACCGGCGTTGGGCGGCAGCGGAGGGCTGATCGCCGTTGATCATGAAGGGAATGTCGCGTTGCCCTTTAACAGTGAAGGCATGTATCGCGCCTGGGGCTACGCGGGCGATACACCAACCACCGGAATCTACCGGGAAAAAGGGGATACCGTTGCCACACAGTGATGAGCTTGCCGCCAGCGATGTACTGGCGGTCAGCAAACTGACCATTGCCTTTCGGCACGAGCAGCAGCGCGTCGAGGCGGTGCGGGATCTGTCGTTTCGCCTCAAGCGCGGCGAGACGCTGGCGATTGTCGGCGAATCCGGATCGGGAAAATCGGTAACCGCGCTGTCGCTGATGCGGCTGCTTGAGCAGTCCGGCGGAGAAGTGCACAGTGAGCAGATGCTGCTGCGCCGACGAAACCGCGACGTGATTGAGCTGGGCGAGCAAAGCGCCTCGCAGCTGCAGCGCATTCGCGGCGCCGATATCGCGATGATTTTTCAGGAGCCGATGACCTCCCTCAACCCAGTGTTTACCGTAGGCGAGCAGATCGCCGAGTCGATCCGTCTGCATCAGGGGCTAGGGCGGGAAGAGGCGATGGCGGAAGCTAAACGCATGCTCGATCAGGTTCGCATTCCTGAAGCAAACGCGATTCTGTCGCGCTATCCACATCAACTTTCCGGCGGGATGCGCCAGCGGGTTATGATCGCGATGGCGCTCTCCTGTCGTCCGGCGGTGTTGATCGCCGACGAACCGACAACCGCGCTGGATGTCACTATACAGGCGCAGATCCTGCGCCTGATCAAGGTGTTGCAGCAGGAGATGTCGATGGGGGTGATTTTCATCACGCACGATATGGGCGTGGTGGCCGATGTCGCCGACCGCGTACTGGTGATGTATCAGGGCCAGGCGGTAGAAACCGGCGATGTTCAGCATATTTTCCGTGCGCCGCAGCATCCCTACACCCGGACGCTCCTGGCGGCAGTACCAACACTGGGCGCGATGCAAGGGTTGCCTTATCCGCGCCGCTTCCCGCTCATTTCCCATGACGAACCGGATACCTGCGAGCCGCCGACGGATCAGAATACAGTGGTGGACGGCGAGCCAATATTGCAGGTGCGCAATCTGGTTACCCGTTTTCCCCTGCGTAGCGGCATCCTGAACCGCGTGACGCGGGAAGTACATGCGGTTGAAGACGTCAGCTTCGATCTCTGGCCGGGCGAAACCCTGTCGCTGGTGGGGGAGTCCGGCTGCGGTAAATCCACTACCGGACGGGCGTTGCTTCGGCTGGTGGAAAGCCAGTCCGGCGAGATTATTTTTCAGGGGCAGCGTATAGATAACCTGCCTGCCCGCAAGCTGCAGTCTTTGCGGCGTGATATTCAGTTCATCTTTCAGGATCCTTATGCCTCGCTCGATCCCCGCCAGACCGTAGGGTATTCCATTGGGGAACCGCTAAGAGTACATGGGGTGCTTGAGGGGGACGCGGCGGCAAAAAGAGTGGCGTGGCTGCTGGAACGGGTTGGGTTGCGCGCCGAGCACGCCTGGCGCTATCCGCATGAGTTCTCTGGCGGACAGCGCCAGCGTATCTGCATTGCCCGCGCGCTGGCGCTGAACCCGAAGGTGATCATCGCCGATGAGGCGGTTTCGGCGCTGGACGTCTCGATTCGTGGTCAGATTATTAACCTGCTGCTCGACTTACAGCGGGAAATGGGCATTGCTTATCTGTTTATTTCGCATGATATGGCGGTGGTGGAGCGCATCAGCCACCGCGTCGCGGTCATGAACAGGGGGCGTATTGTGGAGATAGGGCCGCGCGCAGCGCTGTTTGAACATCCGCATCATCCCTACACGCGTAAGCTGATGGCGGCGGTTCCGGTGGCTGACCCCGGGCGGCAACGGCCGCAACGCGTGTTGTTATCGGACGAACTTCCCAGCAATATTTATCGACGCGGGGAGAGGGTGACGCCTGTTTCATTGCAGTTAGTCGGGCCAGGGCACTATGTCGCGCGTCCGCAACAAGAAAATGCGCTTTCGCGCTTATAACATTCAGGCAGGGTACAGGAGAAAAATTATGACAACATTCGTTCCCCGGCAGTGGCTATTGGCTCTCGGCGCGGCCTCCGTACTGGCCGCCACGCCCGCGTTTGCGGCGAAAGACGTCGTGGTGGCGGTAGGTTCCAATTTCACCACGCTCGATCCTTACGATGCGAATGACACCTTATCGCAGGCGGTCGCTAAATCTTTTTACCAGGGGCTGTTTGGACTGGATAAAGGGATGAAGCTGAAAAACGTGCTGGCGGAAAGCTACACCGTTTCCGACGACGGCCTGGTGTATACCCTAAAACTGCGTCAGGGTGTGAAGTTCCAGGATGGGAGCGACTTTAACGCCGACGCGGTGAAAGCGAACCTCGATCGCGCCAGCAACCCGGATAACCGACTTAAACGTTATAACCTGTATAAAAATATCGCTAAAACGGAAGTGGTTGATCCCGCGACCGTAAAAATTACCCTGAAGCAGCCTTTCTCGGCGTTTATCAACATTCTGGCGCATCCGGCAACCGCGATGATTTCGCCGAAAGCGCTGGAAAAATATGGCAAAGAGATCGGCTTTCATCCGGTCGGGACCGGGCCTTACACGCTTGAAACGTGGAACCAAACCGATTATGTGAAGGTGAAAAAATTCCCCGGTTACTGGCAAAAAGGGTTACCGAAGCTCGATACCATTACCTGGCGTCCGGTAACTGACAACAATACCCGCGCGGCGATGCTGCAAACCGGCGAAGCGCAGTTTGCGTTTCCTGTTCCTTACGAGCAGGCCGCTCTGCTAGAGAAAAACAAAAATCTGCAACTGGTGGCCAGCCCGTCGATCATGCAGCGTTATATCAGCATGAACGTGACGCAAAAACCGTTTGATGATCCGAAAGTGCGTGAGGCGTTGAACTACGCCATTAACCGCCAGGCGTTGGTGAAGGTGGCGTTTGCTGGCTATGCGACCCCGGCGACCGGAGTGGTACCGCCGTCCATTGCCGGGGCGCAAACCTACACGCCGTGGCCTTACGATCCGGCAAAAGCGCGTGAACTGCTGAAAGAGGCCGGATACCCGAACGGCTTTAGCACCACGCTGTGGGCCTCGCACAATCACAGTACCGCCCAGAAAGTGCTGCAGTTTACTCAGCAGCAACTGGCGCAGGTGGGCGTTAAGGTTCAGGTGACGGCAATGGACGCCGGACAGCGCGCAGCGGAAGTGGAAGGTAAGGGGCAGAAAGAGAGCGGGGTGAGGATGTTTTACACCGGCTGGTCGGCTTCTACCGGCGAAGCGGACTGGGCGTTGTCGCCGCTGTTTGCCTCGCAAAACTGGCCGCCGACGCTGTTTAACACCGCCTTTTACAGCAATCAACAGGTAGACCGCGATCTGGCGCAGGCGTTGAAAACCACCGACCCGCAGGAGAAGGCGCGGCTGTATAAAGAGGCGCAGGATATCCTCTGGCAGGCGTCGCCGTGGATCCCGCTGGTGGTAGAAAAACTGGTCTCGGCGCACAACAAAAAGCTGACTGGCTTCTGGATTATGCCGGATACGGGCTTCAGCTTTGACGACGCCGACTTGCAATAAGCCACCCCGGGAATCTGATGCTTAATTATATTCTCAAGCGCTTGTTGGGGTTGATTCCGACGCTGTTTATTGTGGCGGTGCTGGTTTTTTTATTCGTCCATCTGCTCCCCGGCGATCCGGCGCGGTTGATCGCCGGGCCGGAAGCCGACGCGCAGGTCATCGAACTGGTGCGTCAGCAACTGGGGCTTGACCAGCCGCTGCATGTCCAGTTCTGGCATTACATGACCAACGTGTTGCGCGGCGATTTTGGCCTTTCGATGGTCTCCAGGCGACCCGTTTCCGAGGAGATTGCCAGCCGTTTTATGCCTACGCTGTGGCTGACGCTCACCAGTATGGCGTGGGCGGTTCTGTTCGGCATGGCCGCGGGTATTGTCGCCGCTGTCTGGCGCAACCGCTGGCCCGATCGCCTCAGCATGACGCTCGCCGTTACCGGGATCTCCTTTCCGGCCTTTGCGCTGGGGATGCTGCTGATGCAGGTGTTTTCCGTCGGGCTGGGCTGGCTGCCGACCGTGGGGGCCGATAGCTGGCAGCACTATATTTTGCCGTCAATCACCCTGGGCGCAGCGGTGGCGTCGGTGATGGCGCGCTTTACCCGCGCGTCCTTTGTCGATGTGTTAAGCGAAGATTACATGCGCACCGCGCGGGCGAAAGGGGTGAGTGAAACCTGGGTGGTGCTCAAGCACGGACTGCGCAACGCCATGATCCCGGTCGTCACCATGATGGGGCTGCAGTTTGGCTTTTTGCTCGGCGGTTCCATCGTGGTGGAGAAGGTCTTTAACTGGCCGGGGCTGGGGCGTCTGCTGGTGGATTCGGTGGAAATGCGGGATTACCCGGTGATACAGGCCGAAGTGCTGTTATTCTCGCTGGAGTTTATTCTTATCAACTTAGTGGTGGATGTGCTCTACGCGGCCATTAACCCGGCTATCAGGTACAAGTAAGGATGCGATTACGTCACTGGCGCCGTCAGGCGATATTGAACGCGATGCCTCTGGTGAAACCGGAGCGGGTGCGCACGCCGTGGTACGAATTCTGGCGACGCTTTCGTCGCCAGCATGCGGCGCTGATTGCCGGTCTGTTTGTGCTGGCGCTGATTGTGGTGGCGGTGTTTGCCCGCTGGCTGACGCCGTTTGATGCGGAAAATTATTTCGATTACGACCGGCTCAACGAAGGTCCGTCGGCGCTGCACTGGTTCGGCGTGGACTCGCTGGGCAGGGACATCTTCAGCCGGGTGCTGGTCGGCGCGCAAATCTCTCTCGCGGCGGGGGTATTCGCTGTGCTGATCGGCGCGGCGATCGGTACGGTGCTGGGGCTACTGGCGGGCTACTATGAAGGCTGGTGGGATCGGTTGATTATGCGCATCTGCGATGTGTTGTTCGCCTTTCCCGGCATTCTGCTGGCGATAGCCGTGGTGGCGGTGCTCGGCAGCGGTATTGCTAACGTGATTATCGCCGTGGCGATATTCTCGATCCCGGCCTTCGCGCGCCTGGTACGTGGCAATACGCTGGTGTTGAAGCAGCAAACATTTATCGAGTCGGCCCGAAGCATTGGCGCCAGCGATGCGACGATCCTCTTCAACCATATTCTGCCCGGAACCGTTTCGTCGATTGTGGTGTTTTTCACCATGCGCATAGGGACGTCGATCATTTCGGCGGCAAGTCTGTCGTTTCTTGGTTTAGGGGCGCAGCCGCCGACGCCGGAGTGGGGCGCGATGCTTAATGAAGCGCGAGCGGATATGGTGATCGCGCCGCACGTGGCGCTGTTCCCGGCGGTGGCGATATTTTTGACGGTACTGGCGTTTAACCTGTTAGGCGATGGACTGCGGGACGCGCTGGATCCGAAAATTAAAGGGTAAGCGAGGGGAAGGGACCGGTGTTGACCGGATGCGACATAGATGGCGCATCCGGCAATCGTGAGGGGGTAAACGTTAAACCCGGGAACCCCACAAATCATATTCGTCGGCGTTTTCCACCTTAACGCGAATCACATCGCCGGGCTTCACGTGGGTCTCACCGTTCAGGTAAACCGCGCCGTCAATTTCCGGTGCGTCCGCCATGCTGCGGCCGATCGCGCCTTCCTCGTCCACCTCATCAATGATGACCATTATCTCGCGACCCACTTTCTCCTGCAGGCGTTCGGCGGAAATCTGTTGCTGTAGCTGCATAAAGCGGTTCCAGCGCGCTTCTTTTACCTCTTCCGGCACCTGATCCGGCAGCGCGTTCGCGCCTGCGCCCTCTACCGGGCTGTATTTGAAGCAGCCGACGCGGTCGAGGCGCGCTTCTTTCAGGAAGTCGAGCAGCATCTGGAAATCGTCTTCCGTCTCGCCCGGGAAACCGACGATAAACGTCGAACGCAGCGTCAGTTCCGGACAGATTTCACGCCACTGTTTGATGCGCGCCAGCTGGCGGTCAACGGAACCCGGACGCTTCATGAGCTTCAGAATGCGCGGGCTGGCGTGCTGCAACGGAATATCCAGATACGGCAGAATTTTGCCTTCCGCCATCAGTGGGATCACGTCATCGACATGCGGATACGGATAGACGTAATGCAGACGCGTCCAGATGCCGAGCCTGGACAACTGCTCGCACAGGCTCACCATGCTGGTTTTCACCGGCTCACCGTTGTGGAAACCGGTGCGGTGTTTCACGTCCACGCCGTAGGCGGAAGTGTCCTGGGAAATCACCAGGATCTCTTTTACCCCGGCGTCGACGAGGCGTTTGGCTTCGCTCAGTACTTCGCCAATGGGACGGCTGACAAGATCGCCACGCATGGACGGAATAATGCAGAAGGTGCAGCGATGGTTACAGCCTTCGGAAATTTTCAGATAGGCGTAGTGACGCGGGGTCAGCTTCACGCCCTGTTCCGGCACCAGGCTCAGGAACGGATTATGCTTCGGTTTGGGCACGTAATGATGGACGTGTTCCAGAACCTGCTCATAGCTGTGCGGTCCGGTAATTTCCAGCACTTTCGGATGGACTTCGCGGATCTGATCTTCTTTCGCGCCCAGACAGCCTGTCACGATCACTTTGCCGTTTTCATTCAGCGCTTCGCCGATGGCTTCCAGCGACTCCTGCACGGCGCTGTCGATAAAGCCACAGGTATTAACGATGACCATATCTGCATCGTCATAGCTCGGGACAACGTCGTAACCTTCAGTGCGCAGTTCCGTCAGGATACGTTCTGAATCGACAAGGTTCTTCGGGCAACCAAGAGAGACAAAACCAATCTTTGGCTGCAGGGAGGGATTTCGGGTTTGTGACATGCTGATTTACTCACGTTGCATCAATGGCGCGGGATTTTAACGGCATAGTGGCGGAAATTATACAGGAATGTGCGCGTCCCGACAGATTAGTTATTAGCGGCGGCGAAAACGCCCTGGCTCAGCGCTGCTGAGGGAGGTCAGATGTACTATTAACATTGTAAATAATGTTAATTCCCGGTGAATTATTGATCTCCGGCAGCTTTTTGAGCAAAAAACGACCATACTATAAAATTGCACTATGGTTGCAAAAAGGAGGAACGAAGTATGTTCGTTGACAGACTGAGAACCGATCTGCTGAATAAGCTGATCAACGCCAGGATAGACCTCGCTGCGTATCTGCAGCTACGGAAGGCGAAAGGATACATGTCAGTCAGCGAGAATGATCATCTACGTGATAACTTTTTCGAACTGAACCGTGAGCTGCACGATGAATCGTTGCGCTTCACTTTGCATCTCGACCAGGAAGAGTGGGATGCTTTGCACCGTGCCGAAGGGGCGCTGGCCGCTGCTGCCGTGTGCCTGATGAGCGGCCATCATGACTGTCCGACTGTCATTGCCGTCAACGCAGATAAACTCGATAACTGCCTGACGACGTTAACGCTGAGCATTCAGAGTCTGCAGGCCAACTCAACGGCTGAATATGCCTGAAGCCAGTTCTGGAAACCTGTCTGTAATAAGGGGGAGGATGCTCCCCCTTCATATTAAGTTTTTGTAAAAATCGCCGCGTTATGTTCCTTGCTGACTACGCTTTAATCCAGAGTCATCAAGGAGGCGTTATGCGTCTATCGCTTATCCCGTTTATCCCCGCACTGTTATTTTCAGCGTTAGCGCAGGCCGAAACCCCCGCGGTCAACGTTGAGGTATTGCAAACCAAACTGGACCACCCGTGGGCGCTGGCGTTCCTGCCGGAGGATACCGGTATGCTGATCACCCTGAAGGGGGGTCAGCTACGTCACTGGCAGGCGGGAAAAGGGCTTTCCGACCCGCTGGCGGGCGTCCCTAAGGTCTGGGCGAACGGTCAGGGCGGTCTGCTGGACGTGGTGCTGGCGCCGGACTTTGCCGAAACGCGGCGTGTCTGGCTCAGCTATGCGGAAGCCGACGCGGAGGGTAAAGCAGGCACGGCGGTCGGCTTCGGGCGGCTCAGCGACGATCTTTCGCGGCTGGAGAACTTCCAGACCGTATTCCGCCAGATGCCCAAACTGTCCACCGGTAATCATTTCGGCGGCCGTCTGGTGTTTGACGGTAAGGGATACCTGTATATTGGTCTTGGCGAAAACAATCAGCGACCCACGGCGCAGGATCTCGACAAACTTCAGGGCAAAGTGGTGCGTCTTACTGAGCAGGGTGAAGTACCGTCTGATAACCCGTTTGTCAACCAGGCGGGGGCGCGTCCAGAAATCTGGTCTTACGGGATCCGCAACCCACAGGGGATGGCGATGAATCCGTGGAGTCAGGTACTGTGGCTGAATGAGCACGGCCCGCGTGGCGGTGATGAGATCAATATCCCAGAGAAAGGCAAAAATTACGGCTGGCCGCTGGCTACATGGGGGATCAACTACAGTGGCTTTAAGATCCCGGAAGCAAAAGGGGAAACGGTGGAAGGCACCGAGCAGCCGATTTTTTACTGGAAGCATTCCCCGGCAGTCAGCGGCATGGCGTTTTACAACAGCAACACGTTCCCGCAGTGGAAGCAAAAGGTGTTTATCGGCGCGCTGAAGGATGAAGATGTAATCGTCATGAACGTCGACGGGGATAAGGTCAGCGAAGAGGGACGCATTCTGGGTGAACGGGGTCAGCGCATCCGCGACGTGCGCGTCGGACCCGACGGTTATCTGTATGTTCTGACCGACGAGTCCGACGGCGAGCTGTGGAAAGTTAGCCCGCGTAGTTAGCGCATAATCCGCCTGAGTACGCGGTTAGCCTGCTGTTCAAATTCGCTGGCCGCTTCATCGATCGTTGCTTTTCCATGGTCGATGTTTTCCCGTGCGGCGGTAAAGAGAGCGATAATTTGCGGATCTTCCAGCCACGGCATAACCGGCGAGTGGTTCGGTAGCGCCGCGGACTGCTGGAGTCCGGTGACCACCGGATCGTCGTCTTTTAATACGCCTGCGTCGCGCAGAATTTTCTCGCCTGCCGCACTCAGCGGAACGCCACGTTCCAGCCCGGTCGCCAGCACACCCTCGGGCTGACTCATCAGAAAATCGATCAGCATTGCCGCTTCCTGAGGGTGTTTGCTGTGTTTACTAATAGAGAACATGAGCGCGGTTTTATTAAATTGCCCGGCATCTTTTGCGCCTTCACGCATCGGATATGGCCCCATTACCAGATCGGACGGATTGGGGAGATTCTGTGATTCCGCTGGATACAGCACATTCCAGTTATAAATACCGGCCCATTCACCGTTGATCCACGGCTTCATTTCGTAATAGACCCCTTTACCGTAGGCCGCCAGCTCTTTGGCATCCGGGATGACGTGCTGGTCGGTCAGTTGCTTATAGAAGTTAAAGGCTTCCACCAGCTCCGCATGACTCCAGGCGATTTTGCGCCGTTGCTCATCAACCATGGGCTTTTGGTATTTTTGATACAGCCAGGAACGCAACAGCAGCAACCCGTCCTGTTCTGAAAGGATCAACGGATAATAGTTATCGCCGAGCTTCTGTTTGAAAACCGGTCCGGCCTTCAGCAGTTCATCCCAGGTTTCAGGAAACGCCACGCCCGCTTTTTTCCATGTCGCCGCGTTGTAATAAAACAGCATGACGTTTGCCGAGACGGGAATCGCGTTAATTTTGCCCTTGACGGTGGTGGTCGCCAGCGAGGCGGGAGAATACTGGTCCAGCCCAACCGGCCCGCTGAGCTGGCGGAGATCGTAAAAACCCTCGCCGTTTTTCGACAGCAGGGTCAGCCAGTTCCAGTTGGTTTGCATAACGTCGGCTTCCGTGCCGCTGTTCATTTGCGTGGTGAAACGCGAATAGTAACCGTCCCAACCGGTATATTCCGCTTTCACCTTAATACCGGGATACCTGGCCTCGAATGCGTCCAGCGCTTTCAACGTGGCCTGATTACGTACTTTCCCGCCCCACCAGGCAAAGCGAATCTCTACCGGTTTAGCGGACCAGGCGCTGGCGGCGGCGCTCAGACCGCAGCAAACCAGCAGAAATAGCAGTGATTTTCTCATCGTAAACGTTCTCCATGTTGATTTATGTCCGGCTATTGCGCTGCTGCCGACGAGAATCAGTAAGTTGTTTCACCAGGCGCATTTCCTCTTCGCGCCATGGCGTGCCGTCCGGTTTCAGCACATCGTGAAACCAGAGCGACTGCGGGTCAGGATGGCATTTATTGACCCCAGGCCAGGGGATCCAGGTTTGCGTTTTGCCCTGCACCAGCCCCCAGTGATAGCAGCCGGTATCGAAGGCGCTGAACAGCGGCAATTGCTCGCTGAAGACACACTGGGTGTGGCGGGAAAGCCATTCGGTGCAAAGCACCGGACGGCCGTAGCGGGAAAGGGTATGCAGAAGCGATGCCTGGGTTGCCGCGGGCGCGTAGGCGTGATAGCTGATGATATCCGACAGCGCTATTGCGGCAACGTCAATGGGATGTTCAAGGGTGCCCCAGACATCATGCTCAACGTGCCAGGCGGCAGCGGTCAGCGGCTGTGAGGGGCTGGCGCTCCGCGCCCAGCTAAAAACCTTGCGCAGCAGTCGCAGGGCGTGTTCTTCCAGTTCCACATCCACTTCCGCATAGTCGGTGGGGGAGACGAACACGCCACGGTTGCCCGGTTCGTTGTACAGGTCCCAGATGGCGATGCGCCCGTCGTTGGCGAAACGGGTAATGATATCGCAAACATAGGCTTCCACCTGTGGCCACGGGTCAGCAGACATCACTATCTCCCGGCCCGGGCTGGCGGCGGCCTGGCTGTTATGTACGCCGGGAGTGGGCGCTTTTTGCGGTCCATACCACGGCTCGTCGCCGGAAAAACCACAGTCGTCCAACAGCGTCAACATCACCTGCATATTGTGGCGCGCGGCAACGTTGAGAAAAGCGTCAATACGCGCCATCAACCCGTCCCGGTCATGCTGCCAGACCACATACGGCAGATTAGTACGCAGTGCGTTGTAACCGTATCGTTCCGCCCACGCCAGCTCCTGTTCAATTACCGGTAAATCAAAGGTCTCAGCCTGCCACATTTCGTTCCAGTTAACGGCGGTCCGTGGAAGATAGTTGAATCCGCAGGCCCAGCCGTGCTGCGCAAACCATGCCTGCGCCTGGCGAATAGTCCATTGTTGTTGCATCGTTTTTCTCCTTGCTAATATTATTAGCTAATTTTTATTAACTTTATTTCAGATGCAATCACGGCGCGAGGAATCTGCAAAGGCGTTCACAAATTAACGCCGGGGAGAGTGTGGTATAGTCTGGCGAGGCAGAAGGAGTTGATATGCAAAAGAAGAATAAAATAACCATGAGTGATATTGCCCGCGAAGCGGGGGTATCACAGGCTACCGTGTCGCTGGTTCTGAATAACAGCCGCAGCATTCGCTTAAGCGAGGCCACGCGCGAGCGCGTGTTTCAGGCCGCGCGGCTGTTGGGTTATCAAAAACTGACGGTAGCGCATCGCCAGGAAGGGCAGGAGGAAATCGCCCTGCTGGTCAGCGGGATGCCGGGCTACGACCCCTTTGTCGACGCGTTAAGCGAGGCCAGCAGCACCGCCTGGCAGCATGACATGCTGCTTACCGTCTATGATTACGGTGATGACGTTGAACTGGCGCGGCATATTTTGCAACAACTTGCCCAGCGCCACTGCGCGGGCGTTATTTTTGCCAGTCCGGTTACCCGGGTCTTTGACTTTTCCCCGTTCAGACATGCCGTTCAGATGCCTGTGGTCCTGCTGAATCAGTACGATCCGACGCGTCCTCTGTTGCCTACCTTCTTGCCGGATGATAAGGCTAACGCCTGTCAGGTGACACAGCATTTGCTCGATCAGGGCGTGACGCGTATCGCGCATATCATGGGCGACGAATGGATGGACGCCAGTCGGTTACGTCTGGAAGGTTACCAGCAGACCCTCGGGGCCGCGGGCATTGCACTGGAAGAACAGCTTGTTCGCCAGACAGACTGGTCGCTGAACGCAACCTATCACGCCACCCAGGCGTTGATGCAGTTGCCTCAGCCGCCTGAGGCCATTTTTTGCGCCAGCGACTGGATGACGCTGGGCTGCTATCAGGCGCTGGCGGCGATGGGCGTGAAGATCCCCGACGATATACTGGTGTGCGGTTATGACGATCAGCGCATTTCGCATCAGCTCACCCCGCAGCTTACCAGCGTTCAGCTGGCCTATAACGAGCTAGGGAAAATGGCGGTGGAATATTTATGTCAGGGCGATGATAACGCGACGCACTGCAGGCTGGTGGGTAAACTTCAGGTACGCGGCAGTAGCCTGCGTACCGGAAAAGGGCCGGGGCGAAAAGAATCTTAACCGGCCTGATTGTGCGCATTAACTCACCGGGATCATCACCGTTTTACGAAACGCCGGGCGTTCGGCAAGCTGCTGATACCAGCGTTCGAGGTGCGGGCGCTGGGTCCAGGTCAGGCCGACGTTAAACAGGTTATAGACGAACGGCGCGATGGCGATGTCGCCCAGGCCGAACGCATTTCCCGAAAACCAGGTGTGATTCGCCAGTTCTGCATCAAGAATCGCAAACAGCTCATCACAGCGTTTGGCGCCGGCATCAATTACGGCCTGGTCGCGCTGCTCCGGTGGGGTACGCACCAGACCCATCAGCACCACGCGATGCGCCGGGCTGAGCGTCTGGTTCGCCCAGTCCATCCATTTTTCACCCTCAGCGCGGCGCGCAGGCGCATCGACCCACAGGCGTTTCTGTCCATACTGCGCCGCCAGATAACGCACGATTGCGTTGGATTCCCAAAGCACAAGATCCGTTTCATCGTCACGCAACAGAGGCACCAGCCCGTTCGGATTCATCGCCAGATAATCGGGATCCTGATTCACACCAAACTGGCCTCCCGCCAGGATATGGCTAAACGGTAATTCCAGTTCTTCGAGCGTCCATAACACTTTCTTGACGTTGGTTGAGTTATTGCGACCCCACAGCGTAATCATAATTACCCCTCACAAAATGGACAGCCTCCGGGCTGCGTTCGTCTTCCATGGTGAGATAAACCTAACATTTACGCAACAGTCTGCAAAAAAAACGCCCCGGTTGCAGCGTGACGGGGCGTTATTGCATAAACTTTAAAAACTTTACCAACTTACGGTTCCCTTACGCTTCTTAGTGCGTTATTACTCACCGCACTTATTATACGGTGGTATGACGTATATTTTTTTGAATGGATACTCGGGTGGCATTTATGACGTATTTATCTTCTTCCCTCCGTAATATCGCAGCGGGTTCAGCCCTGTTATTCCTTTTCGCGCCAACCGCAATGGCGGCGGAACAGACCATTGCCGCGCCTGCCGTGGATGCGCGCGCGTGGATTTTAATGGATTACGCCAGTGGTAAAGTGCTGGCGGAAGGTAACGCTGACGAGAAGCTGGACCCGGCGAGCCTGACGAAAATCATGACCAGCTACGTTGTCGGGCAGGCGCTGAAAGCGGGCAAAATTAAGTTGACCGATATGGTGACCATTGGTAAAGACGCATGGGCGACCGGCAACCCGGCGCTGCGCGGCTCGTCGGTCATGTTTCTTAAGCCTGGCGATCAGGTGGCGGTATCTGACCTGAATAAAGGGGTGATCATCCAGTCCGGCAACGACGCCTGTATTGCCCTGGCGGACTATGTCGCCGGCAGCCAGGAATCGTTTATCGGTCTGATGAATGCTTATGCGAAAAAATTGGGGCTGACCAACACCACGTTCCAGACAGTTCACGGGCTGGATGCGCCGGGCCAGTTCAGTACCGCGCGCGACATGGCGCTGCTTGGCAAAGCGTTGATCCACGATGTGCCGGAAGAGTACGCCATCCATAAAGAAAAAGAGTTTACCTTTAATAACATCCGCCAGCCTAACCGTAACCGTCTGCTGTGGAGTTCCAGCCTCAACGTTGATGGTATGAAAACAGGTACCACGGCGGGCGCGGGGTATAACCTGGTGGCATCGGCAACCCAGGGCGATATGCGCCTGATCTCTGTGGTGTTGGGGACCAAAACCGATCGCATCCGCTTTAACGAATCGGAAAAACTGTTGACCTGGGGCTTCCGCTTCTTTGAGACCGTGACGCCGATCAAACCAGACGCCACTTTCGTCACCCAGCGCGTCTGGTTTGGCGACAAGAGTGAAGTCAACCTGGGCGCTGGTGAAGCCGGATCGGTGACCATCCCGCGCGGACAGCTGAAAAACCTGAAGGCCAGTTTTACCCTGAATGAACCGCAGCTCACCGCGCCACTGAAAAAAGGTCAGGTTGTCGGCACCATCGACTTCCAGCTTAACGGGAAATCCATTGAACAACGTCCGTTGATGGTCATGGAAAACGTCGAAGAGGGCGGCTTCTTTAGCCGGATGTGGGATTTCGTGATGATGAAGTTCCACCAGTGGTTTGGCAGTTGGTTCTCTTAAAACGCCAGAAGGCCGGAGAAACGCCGTCTCCGGCCTGATTTAGTACATCACCTTTATCCGCTGCGCTTTGGCGAAGTGGATAAATTCATCGTCGGGACAGCGGTCGCTGACTATTGCGTCAAAGCGTTTCAGATCGCCCATTCGCGCCGGGCGCACTTTGCCGAATTTACTGTGATCCACCACCAGGACATGACGCTGCGCCATCGACATCGCCCAGTGCTTGACCGGTAATTCTTCCAGGTTAAAACAGGTCGCGCCTTTGCTGATATGTACCCCTGCGGCGGAATAAAAGGCAATGTCCGGACAGATATTGTTCAACGTTTCCTGCGCGTCAAGCGGCTTGAAAATGGCGTTGCTGGCATGAAATTCACCGCCGCAAAGAATGGCGCGGCACAGCGGTTTTTCCTGCAGTGCGAGAAAGGTATTCAGTGAATAACAGACCGCAGTGAACGGTGTGTCGTTATCGATCGCTTCGATGATCCACGGCGTGGTGGTGCCGCAGTCAAAAAACAGCGTTTGATGAGGCTGAACCAGTTCTGCCGCCAGGTGCGCCGCACGCCGCTTTTCTTCGACCAGGCGAGACTTTTGATCGCTTAACAGGTAATGGCTGGCGCTGCGGGGCTCCAGCACAATATAGCCGCCCAGCAGCACGACCGGCGCGCTACGGCTATTCAGGTCGCGACGAATTGTCATTTCAGAAACGCCCAGCAGGGTCGCGGCTTCCTTGAGATGAAGTTTATCGCTGCGTTTCAGTGCCTGCAGCAGTTGACCAATACGCTCATCGCGACGAGTTTCCATAATTCCCCTGGACGAATAAATAAGCACGCTGCTGATAGCAGAGTGCTTAATATTACTCTTTTTCCCCCGGTTTAGTCACGCACCCAGCCTTTGCGAATGGGCAGGGCAAAGCAGAACCGATAGGCATTTTGCAGCCCGCGATACAGAGCCGCGCCGTATTTTTGCCAGATCATCTGCGCGTTCAGACAGCCAATCATCCCCGCCAGCAGTCCGCCGAGCATATCAAGCGGCCAGTGAACGCCAAGATAAATGCGGGACCATGCGATGGTGAGCGCCAGCGCCATCAGGATGATGCCGGACCACAGGCGATGCCAGAAAAGAAACGCCAGCGCAAAGGTAAAAATGACCGTTCCGTGATCGCTTGGATAAGAGTCGTCCGCCGCATGGGGAAGATAGTGGTAGCCCACGCCTTCCGCAAACGGGCGCTCGTGGGGGAACAGGTGCCCCATCAGCCAGGAGACCAACAGGCTTACCGCCAGCGCCAGCGTCATTTTGACAATCAGTCGGCGCTGGGCGCAAACCTGGCCGCGCGGCCCCCAAAGCCAGAGCGCTACGGCGGCGAGGGGCACGATACCGATCAGATCTTTTGCGATAAAGATAGCGAGGGAAATCATCCAGGACGTCGAGTCCGGCGTAGCGTTAATTAACGAGAACAACGAATAGTTTATATTTTCCAGCATAACTTCCAGACTCAGTGCGTTGACGTAATAATCTGTGCAGGAACGAGAATAAATTTGGCGATCCCACGGGTAAAGCGGCATTGTCCTATTCACCTGTTAAATGAGGTGTTTTTAAGACATTAACGCCTGTTAATCGCTCATGATAAAGCCGCTAACGTAGACTGACCTTAAACCAACGGTGGCGGTAGAGATGAGACGGTAAAAATGTGCGCAATTTACTTTCGCTGCGCATAATTCACTATCTCCGGTGGCGCAGTTTCATTACACTTTGCGCGATTTTTAACTGGCGATGAGATTGCATGCAAAACCGTTTACAACAAGGTGCCCGGCTTGGACGTCAGGCGCTGCTTTTCCCCCTCTGTCTGGTGCTCTACGAATTCTCAACCTATATCGGTAACGATATGATCCAACCCGGCATGCTGGCGGTGGTGGCGCAGTATCAGGCAGGGATTGACTGGGTACCGACATCCATGACCGCCTACCTGGCGGGCGGCATGTTTCTGCAGTGGTTGTTAGGGCCGCTGTCGGACCGTATTGGCCGTCGGCCGGTCATGTTAGCTGGCGTGGTATGGTTTATTGTTACCTGTCTCGCCACGCTGCTGGCGCAAACGATCGAACAGTTCACCCTGCTGCGTTTTTTGCAGGGCATCAGTTTATGTTTCATTGGTGCGGTAGGTTATGCGGCGATACAGGAGTCGTTTGAGGAAGCGGTGTGTATCAAGATCACCGCGTTAATGGCCAACGTCGCGCTGATCGCGCCGCTATTAGGTCCGCTGGTTGGCGCGGCCTGGGTGCACGTTCTGCCGTGGGAAGGGATGTTTGTGCTGTTTGCCGTACTGGCGGCGATGGCGTTTTTTGGACTGCAACGGGCGATGCCTGAAACGGCGACGCGCATCGGCGAGCCGCTTTCGTTAAAGGCGCTCGGACGTGATTACCAGCAGGTCATGAAGAACGGGCGCTTTGTCGCTGGCGCGCTGGCGCTCGGATTTGTCAGTTTGCCGCTGCTGGCCTGGATTGCGCAGTCGCCGATTATCATTATCAGCGGTGAACAGCTCAGCAGTTATCAATATGGCCTGCTGCAGGTGCCGATTTTCGGCGCTCTGATTGCCGGAAATCTGGTGCTGGCGCGTCTGACTTCCCGCCGCACGGTGCGTTCGCTGATTATCATAGGCGGCTGGCCGATTGTGCTGGGGCTGATTCTTGCCGCGGCGGCAACGGTGGTTTCATCCCATGCTTATCTGTGGATGACCGCCGGGCTGAGCGTCTATGCGTTTGGTATTGGTCTGGCGAATGCCGGGCTGGTACGTTTGACCCTGTTTGCCAGCGACATGAGCAAGGGCACTGTTTCCGCGGCGATGGGGATGTTGCAAATGCTCATTTTTACCCTCGGCATAGAGGTCAGCAAATATGCTTATCTGAGCGGTGGAAACGGATTGTTCAGCCTGTTTAACCTCACTAACGGTATTCTGTGGCTGCTGCTGATGGTGATCTTCCTGAAAGATAAACAGGTCGGGAACACCCGGGAAGGATAACGCCATGATGCCTGATGGCGTTGCGCTGGCCTGGAGAGCAAAAATTGACAGGCTGTAAGACGCAAAGCGTTGCCATCAGGCTTTCATCAGATCTTAATGAAACGGCGCTTCGTTGTTTAACACCTTATCAATAATATCCAGCACACCTTCCTCGTTATTCGAACCCGCGCGGTATTTCGCCGCGGCGGCCACCCCTTTCCCCGCATGTTCCATCGCAAAGCTAAAGCCTGCCTGGCGCAGCATTTCAATATCATTACCGCCATCGCCGAAGGCCACCACTTCGCTGTCGTCAATGCCCCAGCGCTGCTGTAGCAACCGCAAACCGTTGGCTTTGTGTACGCCCGGGATGATCAAATCGATACTGCCGTAGCCGGTGTGGACCGGCACCATAATATCGCCGATAGCCTCATGCAGCGCGCGCTGGACCTGCGGGATTTTGTCATCTGAAATATTCAGGCCGAATTTGAAAAACACATCGTTAATATTGTCGAAGCTGTCAACGAATTCGAGTCGGTGATAGTACATACCTGCCATCGTTTTCATCGCATCGCTATAGGTTTTCAGGGTATAGGCGCTGCTTTTTCCGCAGGCGATAATGTCGACATCGCGCCGGGTCAGCAGATGATCAACGATGGCGCTAAACGCCGCTTTCGGCAGTTCGCCATTAAAAACATCTTCACCTTCACTGACCACCCAGCCGCCATTTTCCGCGACGAAGGCAATCTCATTGGCTATCTCTGGAAAGAAAGAGATAAGCTGGTAATACTGGTTGCCGCTGGCGACCACGAAACGAATCCCTCGTGCTTTCATCTGCGCGTACTGCCTCAGAAAGCGTTCGCGGTTATAGGTTTTCCGATCGCTCAGAAAGGTGCCATCCATATCCACAGCAATTAACTTAATAGCCATTTATCCCTTCTCCGTCGCAGTTTGCGTTGTTGATTCCGGTTTGGCGACCGCTCTCGCCACGATTGCCGCCAGTAGCACCAGCGCCAGCACCACCAGCATGGCGCTGCGCAGTCCGTAGTGCTCACCGAGATAGCCTAACAGCGGCGGACCAACCAGGAACGCCAGATAACCCGTCGTTGCCACAACGCTGACGCGGGTTGGCGCGTCCGGACCCGTATCGCTGGCGGCAGAGATGGTCAACGGGAAGCCCAGCGATGCGCCGAGTCCCCACAATATGACCGAAACGCCCGCCACCCAGGCGCTGTCGACAAAAATGATCAGCCCGATGCCGAGCGCGCCCATCAGCGCGCTGGCACGAACAACCGCCACGCGACTGTAGCGATCGATAAACCAGCCGCCGGCAAAGCGTCCGACGGTCATACCGAGGGTAAAGCCAGCGTAAATCAACGAGCCGGACGTCGGACTGAAGCCGTGGCCGTCAACCATCAGCAGCGGTAGCCAGTCATTCGCGGAACCTTCGGCAAAGGCCATTGCCAGCACCACGACGCCGATAAGCAGCAGTTGCATATCACGCCAGAAGGGAACACCTTTTGCCTGAGGCGTTGAACCGTCGCTGGCGTTTTTGCCCGTGCCGTCAGGAATTGCCCGAATAGCAATAAAAATCGGGGCGATGGCCACCAGAGAGGCCAGTAATATGTGCGTGGTGGCCGCCACGCCAAAAGCGGTTAAAAACATCCCCACGCCTGCGCCAGCCAGCGTTCCAAGGCTGTAAAACCCGTGCATCATTGGCAACACGGTCTTATTCATCTCACGTTCAACCGCCGCGCCTTCGATGTTAATCGCCACTTCCGCCGATCCAAAACTGGCGCCGAACACGCCTAATCCCAGCGCAAACAGCAGCGGCGAGGCGAACCCTAACGCGAGACACAGCACTAACATCCCTAACACCGCGCAGGACATAGTGGTGCGGATCACGTTGCGGGTGCCAAATCGTTTCACCAGCCAGGCCGAACAAAGGATGCCGCTCATTGAGCCAATGGACAAACCAAACAGGACGGCGCCCATTTCCGCCGTTGAGACGGAGAGCGTGTCGCGAATCGCTGGCGTACGCGTCGCCCAGGAAGCCATCAGCAGGCCGGGCAAAAAGAAGAACATAAACAGCGCCCAGGTTCGGCGTTGTAGGGCTTTACGTGAGGAAAGGGCAGTCATTAAGTTCACATCGTTAATGAAGGACAGGAGACAACATTAGCAATAAAGTGTACATTTGTACATAAACCCGTTCTGAGGAAAAAATGTGCGACGTGCTAATGACCCACAGCGGCGAGAGAAAATTATTACGGCCACGCTTGAGGCGGTAAAAGAGCACGGCATTCACGCCGTCACGCATCGCAAAATCGCGGCGATTGCCGGTGTTCCGCTGGGATCGTTAACCTACTATTTTTCGGGTATCGATGAGCTGCTCACCGAGGCATTGAGTCAGTTTACCGATACCATGTCTGAGCAGTATCAGGCCTTCTTTGCCGACGTGAGCGACGCGCAGGGCGCCTGTCTGGCTATTACCGGGATGATCCACAGTTCGCAGGTCACCACGCCGGAAAACATGGCGTTGATGTACCAGCTTTACGCCTTCGCCAGCCGTAAACCGGCATTAAAAACGGTGATGCAAAACTGGATGCAGCGCAGCCAGCGTACGCTGGAACAATGGTTTCCCCCCGGCACTGCCCGCGCGCTGGACGCGTTTATTGAAGGGATGACGCTGCACTTCGTGACCGACCGCACGCCCCTGTCGCGGGAGGAGATCCTGCTAATGGTGAAGCGTATAGCCGGGTGACAAAATGAATTATTGTTTAGCCTGACTTCATTTCTCATTTTAAGGACGCTGAACATGCGGATTGCTTATCTGGATTTACGCCAGGAATTGAACGTTCTGGGCGCGCGTGGCGACGCGCTTGCCGTCGTTGAATTAAATTACTATTCGGAAGAGAAAAACGATGAAAGTGAATGGGAAGATCCGTTTTATAAAGTTCGATTCGAAACCGTGGAGCGCACCGGGGACGGTTATTATGTAGACGGTTCGTCAAATATTGTCGATCTTACGGCAGCAACAGCCGCTTTTAATAGTCTGGCAAATGCTGCGGAGATGGATTTGCTTGAATCCATCATTTCATAAAAGTGGATTTTTATGAATTATCAAGTAGATGGGTATCATCCCTCCTCTTTTAAGGTCTTGTCGTGCTGTTTCAGATACGTTAAATTTGTACTGAAAAAACACGCTGGAGAAAATTAAAAATGGAAGCATTGAATTTTTTGCAAGTATTATCAGTGGCTTTTGCAGCTGTGCTGTGTTTAATCGGTTTTTTGAAATGGCGTGATTTTGAATTTAATCGTACTTTTAATAATTATTCTAAAAGAAGTACATTTGCATATGAAGTGCTGAGTAAAAGTGGCTGCGAAGATTTCAAACGGCTGGGTTTTGAGTTTGGTGTTGCTGCATTTATTGGGGATATGTCTCTAACATCACAACAAAGAAGACGGATATTGGCAGTGTCTGATCCAGTAAGGTCTTTACAGCTATATAATAAAAGTAAGCAGTATATTTCTGTGCAAGAAAAAGGACTTGCATTATTTGAATGGAAATCGAATTGGTATAAGAATAACGTTTTTAGAACATCCATGAAATGGGGGTGCTTTATTTCGTATTTCATATTTATGATGACAGCTATATGTGTTCCTCTTTATGTTTTTGTTTATAACCCTCAATTGTTCACCCAGTTAGAAAATATATCAATTTTTAAAATTATATGTTTATCTCTGCTACTTTTTTTTGAAGTATTTTCTTTAGGTATTCTAGCTTTGCTAAAAGGTTCGCGGATAGCTGCCGCCGAGAGGTTAATAAATGAGAACGTCAAAGCCAGTGATGTGATATTAAGTAATATATCTATTTAACTGGCTATTGGCCGAATAAAAAATCAAGCGGCGGGAGTCGCTTTCAGGAGGTCTAATGCCAACTAGCGCTGATCGGGTGAAAGTGCATTCAGTACTTTTTGCACCATAACGTCACCCGTTTTAGCGCTGGGGCTAAAAGTGTGGGAGAATGTCAGACTCATAACAAACGTGTGGCCCATTCGACATCTGAACAGGCACAGTAAATATCAGCAATCTGCCGGTGCTTCCTGTTTGTTTTACGAATAACAGCCTTTGAGCCGCATCCCAGGCATTCGATTTTCAGAACACGCATATTCCATGCTCCAGCTGTTAAATTATGCCCGGATTTTATCCTGTTTCGCCTTATGCCGCACTCGTATCCGTTGAATCTGTGTAACTTAAATCAAAGTTAAGGTGTAGCTTTTCCGGTATTTCAGGATCGTGGTTAACGGCCAGCATGAGATGGCGCTGGATGGGGGCAATTTCGCTTTTCTTGTAAATGCGTTCAGCCTTTTCAATATCCCCAAGTCCGGCAGTGTTCTGCGGGACAATACCGGCGAGGCCGGCAGGGAAACGGTGTGCGTTGAGAATGTCCTGGGCGCTGATGTTCTTGGTGCTGGCAAATTCATCCTTTACGGAAATATCGCCCATTTCAATGAATTTGATGGCGTCGCCGTCTCCACCTGGAATATTTACCAGTATGGTGGAGAAGTTACCGATCCCTTCACTGTCGCGCAACTGCTGTTCTATTTCTTCTTCCATTTCATCCGCCATGCTGGGATCGCGGATATACAGAATACCGCCTGTGTGCGCACCGTTGTGGTAATAGCGGCATCGGAAAATGTCCGCTTCACTGTTAAGTAACGCGGAATGCACACCGCCGATGTAGTCCAGCAGTCCGTATATATGCTGTTGCGGGTCATACATTTTGATAAAGATAATATCTTCTTCTGGCCTTACCTGCGGTTCCCCTTCCTGTAACACTATGTAATCACCAGGCTTATCCAGCGCGTTGTCTCTGACTTTACGGCGGAGAATATACAGACCTGGCAAGGGTTCAGGTGCGATCACGTCGCACCAGCCGTTACGAATTTTGGCAATCGCAATATCCCCAAACGTTATATAATCAAACGCTGCAGCTGGTCGTGAATAAGCCCGCCTCCCTGATAGTCTGAAACAATCATGTTTTTACGGGCGTGAAGGATGACGTCGTGCTTACCGTTCCGCTTAATCAGTTGCGAGAATGCCATTCGGTCAATCGGCTGGGTGAAGGGAGCGGCAGCATTGTCGTACCAGATATCACGGTTATCTGTGTCGGTAGCCAGAACCGGTTCAGGTTTGCCGAATGTGAAAATGCTCATTTTTTTAAATTTGTCGCCGCGCAGGTCGCGCTTAATAAAGCGTTTCTTTTTACTCATGCTGCCTCTCTCTTTACACCCCTGTGGGATTTAGGTTTGTTTTCATAGTTAAGGGGGCGTTGTGCAGGGCGTGGTGATAGCTCAGAACGCCTCCGCATGGCCGGTATCCTGGCTGCGGTCAGCAGATCATGGGGGCAACTGTCCATATTGGGTGCGAGAGTATCAACGTCCTGACCATGATGCTGGATACTAATGATTTACAGGCAGAGCTGGCGCAGCAATGCGCGAACCATTCGCATCCCTCCGTTGGGACGCCAACCAATCCCGGCGCATTTAACCAGACGGCAGCGAAGGCCTGACAAACCCGCAATAAATACCAGAGCATAATCGCCTGACTATCTCATCAGCCCGCTCATAATGCGGGTTTTGTCGTTTCCTCAGTTCCTTGTTATTGTTGCGATAGGATTATTGCTGACTCAAAGGATAGGAAAAGGGATATGAAAAATTTGTTTATTTTAGCTGTAGGCGCAGCAGTTTCATTCAATGTATTAGCCGCTGAAGTTTTTACTGTGCCAACAGATACGAAGGCTAGCTATACGGTTTTGGAGAAGACTCGTACCGGTGATATGGCTACGATAACAACCAAGAGAGAGGGACCATTTGGAGTGTCTTATTCTAAGCGCTTATACGACTGTACGGCCTTGACGGTCAAGTATCTTGGAAGCGGTGACACTATCGAGCAAATGAATGTCTCAGCACCAGATCCAAATATGGCACCTATAATTGACCGTTCAATTGCATACTATGTTGGTCGGAAAGCCTGCCGATAACCATAGACTCAAATTAGTCGATATAAAAAGAGTATCCCGCTAACCCGCATTTTATGCGGGTTTTTGTGCCTGTTAACAGACGACATAAAACAAACACTGTACGCATTGCAATTCTTAGACACTAATCGAGACACTTCAAAAAGACCAAATGCAGAGCGAAGCATTGACGGCCCTACACCGCACCCGCCTGCGGTTTTGGGATCATAAAATTTTTTTCATTTTTATTTTTCTACAAAACAGACCGCCAGACCGTGCCACTGCTGGCGGCTTTGCGGAGAATTGAAACTGAAAAGAGTGAAAACAATTTCAATCTTTTCAATGAAAAAGATCTATGGAGGAACGGGCTGTGATTTCACAACCTACAGATAGTAAAGGGAAAAATACATTCTAGGCGGTGTTTGTGGATCGCAAGGAGGTAAGCCAGACATTATAGAGATAAGCCCGCGAGTAAGATCTGGCGCGGGCTGGGCGTAGATATATGAAATCTTCACAACTGAACTTTATTCAGCGAAATTACAGCACTACTTCTGCGGATTGGGACACTTCTTTTGTCGCACTGCCAGTGACAAATGGCGGCTTTTCCTGATATTCCGGCTGCGGTAGTTTGGATGTATACACTGGCGTGATCTTGTTTTTATAAATAGTGTCGCTGGGGATGTTGTGAAGAACCAGCGACTGTGCGCCAATGGTGACATTATTACCAATAATGATCTGGTTTGAAATAATACATGAGTTGGCGCCTATATCGACGTTGTGCCCAATTTTCAGAACGTAATCATGCGCGTCCAAATTTTTGATTCCTATAGTAACCCCTTGTTTTATAGATAAATTATCTCCAATGTCTGAAAATTTGGATATTACAACATTGGAAAAGTGGTGGATTCTTGGGTTGAAACCGATCTTTGCTCCAGGCATGACATCCACATTAAAAGCGGATACTAACCGGAGGTGTAACCGTCTTGCCGCTAGTTTGAAATGATGTTTCTTACTCATGTGCATCTCATTGGCAAGACGCCACCAAAACCAGAACATAGTGTTTTGATGACTTTTTCTCTTGGCTTTACGATACTCTTTTGCAAATCGTATCCATGAGCATTTGTATTTTGACCGTAATAATTCACGCTCCCAGTAACGAGTGAGGTTGGTTAAATTTTCGGTTAATAAGAAAAGGGCAATTTGAAGATAGGGCATGATCTTTGTCTTAGCGATCCTGATAAGAAAAAGGGATTTTAAATCAATACGATTTTTAGACAATGGTTTTCGTTGTGGGAAGGAGGGACTTTAGTTGTGTCGCCACTTTGTCGCCATGCCTGGGAAAGGGTGAGTATAAGTGATTGATTTAATGGGTGGTAAATTCCAGGCAACAAAAAACCCATCAACCTTGAACCGAAACGGCGGGGTTGATGGGCTCCACAAATTGGGGACATCAAAGAAAAGCAGTGGCACTAGTTATGACTGACGCCTTTAAGAAAAGTTCTGCGCATTTGCAAAAAATTTTCACTTAAGGCGTAACTTCAGTTTTATCCTAAGCCAGGCCAGATAATGATGATAAGCGTCCCCGCCAGTGTGAGCAGTACGTTCGCGATAGCATAGGTGCCCGCGTAGCCCAGCGCCGGAATGTTACTGCGTGCGGTATCGCTGATGATTTCCATTGCTGGCGCGCAGGTACGTGCGCCCATCATCGCGCCAAACAGTAGCGCGCGGTTCATGCGCAGGACATAGGCGCCAAACAGGAAGCAAATGATGACCGGGACCAGGCTGACGATAAGCCCGGCTACCAGCATCTGACCGCCAATCGCTCCCAGACCGTTGCCGATACCGCTACCCGCGCTCAGGCCCACGCCGGCCATGAAGACCATCAGACCGAACTCTTTCACCATATTCAGCGCGCCCTGTGGGATATAGCCGAACGTGGGATGGTTGGCGCGAAGAAAGCCAAGCATGATCCCGGCGAACAGCAGACCGGCCGCGTTACCGATGCCAAAGCTAAAATTACTGAACTGGAAGGTGATCATGCCGATCATCAGACCAATAATAAAAAAGGCGCAGAAGGCGAGCAGATCGGTTACCTGACTATGGATGGAGATAAAGCCAATGCGATCGGCAATCGTTTTTACGCGACGGGCATCGCCGCTAACCTGCAAAACATCGCCTTTGTTAAGCACCACGTTGTCGTCAATCGGCATTTCAATTTGCGAACGGATCACGCGGTTAAGGAAGCAACCATGGTCGGTGAGCTTCAACTGAGCGAGGCGACGACCGACGGCATTGTGGTTTTTCACGACAATTTCTTCGGTGACAATACGCATGTCGAGCAGATCGCGGTCAAAAACTTCTTTCCCATTACGAAAGCTCGGATCGAGCCGGGCGTGCGCATCCGGATAGCCCACCAGCGCGATTTCATCGCCCATTTGCAGGACCGCGTCACCGTCCGGGTTGGCGAGTATGCCGTTACGGCGAATACGCTCGATATAACAACCGGTCTGGCGATAAATGCCTAGCTCGCGCAGGTTTTTCCCGTCCGTCCACGCCACCAGTTCGGGGCCGACGCGGTAAGCGCGAATAACCGGCAGGTAGACTTTGCGGTTGGTATCGGTATCCAGTCCCCGCTCGCGGGCGATCTGCTGGGCGCTGGTTTGCAGATCCTGATGCTGGAGTTTAGGCAGGTAGCGCGCGCCGACGATCAGACTGACCAGACCGATAAGGTAGGTCAACGCATAACCCAGACTGAGGTTATCGAGCGCGCGGGACAGCTCTGCGCTCTCCATGCCGAAATGCCGCAACGTATCGCCCGCGCCGACCAGCACGGGGGTGGAGGTCATTGAGCCAGCCAGCATACCCGCCGTCAGGCCGATATCCCAGCCAAACAGCTTACCCAGCCCTAAGGCGATCAGCAGCGCGCTGCCGACCATCACCAGGGCCAGCATCAGGTAGTTTTTCCCGTCGCGAAAAAAAATGGAAAAAAAGTTAGGCCCCGCCTCAACGCCGACGCAGAAAATAAACAGCATGAAACCCAGGTTCAGGGCATCGGTGTTAATGCTGAAATGCTGCTGCCCTAATAATAGAGAGACCACTAAAACGCCAATGGAATTACCCAGTTGGACGGAACCCAGGCGCAATTTACCGAGACACAGGCCAAGCGCCAGTACGACAAATAATAACAGGATGTAATTCCCATTTAACAAATCGGCGACGTTTATATTCACGGAGGCTAACTTCTTGTTTACCAGTAAGCTGTTGAAAGAAATGATAATTTACGCTACTGTTTTTGCTATCTAATAAGGGCGGCAGTGTCATATTCGTCGCCCAAATATAAGCAGCACAACAATATATTTGGCTAGTTTAATCTCATTACGTATCAACGGCTATAAGAATCGTATGGGCGTAATTTGGCATGGATTGCTGATCGGCTTTATCTGACTGGACGCCACTGGCGAAAAGTGTGTTCGATAGAGACAGTGTCAGGAGAAACGATTGAAACATAAACAAGGTTGGGCAGGCGCGGTCTGCTGTTTTGTGCTCTTTGTGGTCGTCTGCGTGTTTTTGACGATGAACATGAAGGGGGCATTTCGGGCAGCCGGGCATCCTGAAATTGGGCTGTTGTTTTTTACGCTACCAGGTGCTGTTGCCAGTTTTTGCTCTCATCGTCGGGAGGTAATCAAACCTCTGCTCGGTGCGATGCTTGCAGCGCCTTGTTGTCTGGTGCTTATGCGCCTCTTTTTTACCCCCACCCGTTCGCTTTGGCAGGAGTTGGCGTGGTTATTCAGCGCCGTGTTCTGGTGCGCGCTGGGCGCCTTATGCTTCTTATTCATCAGCAGCCTGTTCAGGCCGCGTCAGCGTAAAAAACAGTAACGCCCTCGGATGAGGGCGTTTGACATGGATCCGCGCGGGCAAACCTGTCAGGCGAACAGGTTCAGATTCTCTTTTGCCCAGGCTTCGAAATCAGTGCAGCCGCCGATGTGTTTCTGATCGACGAAAATCTGCGGTACGGTTTCCACCGGTTTACCGACCGTTTTTTCCAGATCCGCTTTGGTGATGCCTTCGGCGTGAATGTCGATGTAGCGATAGTTAAAATCTTCGCGCTCGTTGCTCAGTTTTTCTGCCAACTCTTTCGCACGTACGCAGTATGGGCAACCCGGGCGACCAAAAATTACGGTAAACATATGTTTCTCCTTCAACTCTGAGCCTGACGGCGAATGGCGGTTATGATGCCGTGATTCGTTCAGCTTGAACAGTAGGTTGCGCCTTTTACTCTAATATCTTTAAGCTATATCTGTTAAGCAGATGAAAGCTGAACGCTTTACACTGTGCCGTCTACACTGATTCTTTCCGCTCAGACAGAGAAAAACGTCATGACTCCAACTATTGATCTGCTTCGTCACCATCGTTCAATTCGTCATTACACCGACCAGGCGATAACCCCCGAACAGCGAGAGGCGATCCTGGCGAGCGCACAGGCCACGTCCAGTTCCAGCTTTTTGCAGTGCACATCGATTATTCGCATCACCGATGCTGCTTTGCGTGAGGCGCTGGTGCCGTTAACCGGTGGACAACAGCACGTAGCCCAGGCCGCGGAATTCTGGGTTTTCTGCGCCGATTTCAACCGTCACCTGCAAATTTGCCCCGACGCCCAATTGGGCCTGGCGGAGCAACTGCTGCTCGGCGTCGTCGATACGGCCATGATGGCGCAAAATGCGCTGACCGCAGCAGAATCACTGGGACTGGGCGGCGTGTATATCGGCGGTCTGCGCAATAATATTGAGGCGGTGACTGAACTGCTGAATTTGCCAAAACACGTTCTGCCGCTGTTTGGCCTGTGTCTCGGCTGGCCTGCCGACAATCCGGATCTCAAACCCCGTCTGCCTGCCGCCATCGTGGTGCATGAAAATGCCTACCAGCCGCTGGATCACGCGGCGCTCGCCGACTATGACGAACAGCTGGCGCAATATTATCTCACCCGTGGCAGTAATAACCGCCGCGATACCTGGAGCGATCATATTCGTCGCACCCTGATCAAAGAAAACCGTCCGTTCATTCTGGAATATTTGCATAAACAGGGGTGGGCTACGCGCTAAAAATGTTGCCGCTGTGTATGATACGCGGGACGTTGAACGGGTTATTCAGAGAGGTGCAGGGTGAAGATTGCCATATTGTCCCGGGACGGAACGCTCTATTCGTGTAAACGCCTGCGTGAAGCGGCAATGAAGCGCGGTCATCTGGTTGATATTCTCGACCCGCTTTCCTGTTATATGAACATCAACCCGGCGTCGTCGTCTGTTCATTACAAAGGGCGTCGGCTTCCCCATTATGACGCCGTTATCCCGCGTATAGGTTCTGCGATCACCTTTTACGGCACCGCGGCGCTGCGGCAGTTTGAAATGCTCGGGAGCTATCCGCTCAATGAGTCCGTGGCGATTACCCGCGCGCGCGACAAACTGCGCTCGTTGCAGCTGCTGGCGCGCCAGGGCATCGACCTGCCGGTTACCGGAATTGCGCACTCGCCGGATGACACCAGCGATCTCATCGATATGGTCGGCGGCGCGCCGCTGGTGGTGAAGCTGGTGGAAGGAACCCAGGGGATCGGCGTCGTGCTGGCGGAAACTCGCCAGGCGGCGGAAAGCGTGGTGGACGCCTTTCGCGGACTCAACGCCCACATTCTGGTGCAGGAATATATTAAAGAGGCCAAAGGGCGCGATATTCGCTGTCTGGTAGTGGGGGACGAAGTGGTCGCCGCCATTGAACGCCGGGCGAAGGAGGGCGATTTTCGCTCGAATCTGCATCGTGGAGGAGTGGCTTGCATCGCCAACATTACGCCCCGGGAGCGTGAGATTGCGGTAAAAGCGGCGCAAACGCTGGGGCTTGATGTCGCAGGGGTGGATATTTTACGTGCTGAACGTGGTCCGCTGGTGATGGAGGTCAACGCGTCGCCTGGTCTGGAAGGCATTGAAAAAACGACCGGTGTCGATATCGCCGGACGAATGATCCAGTGGATCGAACGCCACGCGACGCCGGGTTTTTGTCTGAAAACGGGTGGCTGATCTGAATATCGCTGATGATCGTAGCGTGACGCGCGCTTTTTGCGTAAGCTGTGCCGGTATTTTTTTTCGTAAGAGGTAGCACATTATTATGACATCACTGGTCGTTCCCGATCTGGATACGTTGCGACAATGGCTCGACGACCTGGGCATGAGCTTTTTTGAATGTGATACCTGTCAGGCGCTGCACTTACCGCATATGCAAAACTTCGACGGCATTTACGACGCCAAATTAGACCTGGTTGATAACACGTTGCTGTTTTCCGCTATGGCGGAAGTCAGACCGTCTGCGCTGTTGCCGCTGGCGGCGGATTTGTCGGCGATCAACGCCAGCTCTCTCACGGTTAAAGCGTTTCTCGATATGCAGGACGATAATCTGCCAAAGCTGGTGGTTTGCCAGTCTTTATCCGTTATGCGCGGCATCACCTATGAGCAGTTTGAATGGTTCGTGCGTCAGAGCGAGGAGCAGATTTCGATGGTCATTCTTGAAGCGGGGGCGCACCAGATGCTCTACACCGCCGAAGAGGACGCGCAAAAAAGCAACGGCGAAATCCATTTTCTGCATTGATATCCCTTCAGGGAATAACGTGCAGAGCGCAGTCGCTGCCAGTGCGGCTGCGTATTACCCGCTTTTATGCTGCTTTTAACCTTTCTTTAAAGAATTATTCACCTCCTTTCCCGCCAATTCGCTTTATCACATAGACATAAATTGCATAAAAAATTGATAAAAGGCGTTTTTTAATCTGGGCTATGGCCTGAAAACCTGGCTAAAGTTATTCTTGCGATGCGCTGTAACAGCGAGCAATAACGGCCAGGAGAGCGTCCGTTCTTTCCTGAGTGTGCCGGATGACAAAGTATGCACGATTCTTGCATAGCTTTGAGTGCAAATTTTTAGGTTCGTATGTTAACGAACTTGCATAAGGAAAGAGATTATGACCGCCTTAAATAAAAAATGGCTATCGGGTCTGGTTGCGGGCGCTCTGATGGCCGTCTCTGCCGGCACGCTCGCAGCGGAACAAAAAACGCTCCATATTTATAACTGGTCTGATTATATCGCGCCGGATACGGTAGCGAATTTTGAAAAAGAGACCGGGATCAAAGTGGTCTACGACGTGTTTGACTCCAACGAAGTGCTGGAAGGCAAACTGATGGCAGGCAGCACCGGCTTTGACCTGGTGGTGCCGTCCGCCAGTTTCCTTGAGCGCCAGCTGACGGCGGGCGTTTTTCAGCCGCTGGATAAGAGCAAGCTGCCGGACTGGAAAAACCTCGACCCTGAGCTGCTTAAGCTGGTTGCCAAACACGATCCGGAAAACAAATACGCTATGCCATATATGTGGGCGACGACCGGCATTGGCTATAACGTCGAAAAAGTGAAAGCGGCGCTCGGCGCCGATGCTCCGGTGGACAGCTGGGATCTGGTGCTTAAGCCGGAAAACCTCGAAAAGTTAAAAAGCTGCGGCGTCTCTTTCCTCGATGCGCCGGAAGAGGTGTTTGCGACCGTGCTGAACTATCTGGGTAAAGATCCGAACAGCACCGACGCGAAGGACTACACGGGGCCGGCAACCGATCTGCTGCTCAAACTGCGCCCGAATATCCGCTATTTCCACTCTTCGCAATACATCAACGATCTGGCGAACGGCGATACCTGCGTGGCTATTGGCTGGGCAGGCGATGTCTGGCAGGCGGCGAATCGTGCGAAAGAGGCGAAGAACGGCGTCAATATCTCCTTCTCGATCCCGAAAGAGGGGGCAATGGCCTTCTTTGATGTCTTCGCCATGCCCGCCGACGCCAAAAACAAAGAGGAAGCCTATCAGTTCCTGAACTACCTGCTGCGCCCGGACGTCATTGCCCATATCTCCGATCACGTGTTTTATGCCAACGCCAACAAAGAGGCGACGAAGCTGGTGAGCGCGGAAGTGCGTGACAACCCGGGAATTTATCCGCCCGCCGATGTGCGCGCGAAAATGTTCACGCTGAAGGTACAGGAACCGAAAATCGATCGCGTGCGTACCCGCGCATGGACCAAAGTGAAAAGCGGTAAGTAACCTTTCGTCAGTCTGAGACAGGCCGGGTGGCGCATTGCGTGCCCGGCATCAGGCGCACCGAAAGGGGGCGCCTGCACGATTTTTGATTTACGCCGGAGAGCACCCCGTGAATGATGCGATACCTCGCCCGCAGGCGAAACCCCGTAAGGCGCTGACGCCGCTGCTGGAAATCCGTAACCTGACAAAATCCTTTGACGGCCAGCATGCGGTCGACGATGTCAGCCTGACTATCTACAAAGGTGAAATTTTCGCGCTGCTGGGGGCGTCGGGCTGCGGGAAATCCACGCTGCTGCGTATGCTGGCAGGTTTTGAACAACCTACCGCCGGACACATTGTGCTGGACGGCGTCGATCTTGCCCACGTCCCGCCCTATCTGCGCCCTGTCAATATGATGTTTCAGTCCTATGCGCTGTTTCCCCATATGACCGTCGAACAGAATATCGCTTTTGGCCTGAAGCAGGACAAACTGCCGAAAGCGGAAATCGCCAGCCGTGTTGAAGAGATGCTGGGGCTGGTTCATATGCAGGAGTTCGCCAGACGTAAGCCACATCAGCTTTCCGGTGGCCAGCGTCAACGCGTGGCGCTGGCGCGAAGCCTGGCAAAACGGCCTAAATTATTGCTGCTCGACGAGCCGATGGGGGCGCTGGACAAAAAATTACGCGACCGGATGCAGCTCGAAGTGGTGGATATACTCGAGCGCGTCGGCGCGACCTGCGTCATGGTCACCCACGATCAGGAAGAAGCGATGACCATGGCCGGGCGCATTGCCATTATGAATCGCGGCAAGTTTGTCCAGATCGGTGAGCCAGAGGAGATCTATGAGCATCCGACCACCCGTTACAGCGCGGAATTCATCGGTTCGGTTAACGTGTTTGAAGGGGTGCTGAAAGCGCGGCAGGACGATGGCCTGGTGCTGGATTCGCCGGGGCTGGTGCATCCGCTGAAGGTGGATCCCGATGCTTCGGTGGTGGACAACGTGCCGGTGCATGTGGCGTTGCGCCCGGAAAAAATCATGCTGTGCGAAGAACCGCCTGCCGATGGCGTTAACTTCGCCGTGGGAGAAGTGGTGCATATCGCTTATCTCGGCGATCTCTCCATTTACCACGTTCGCTTAAAAAGCGGGCAGATGATCAGCGCCCAGCTTCAGAACGCCCATCGCTACCGAAAAGGGTTGCCGACGTGGGGCGATGAGGTTCGTTTGTGCTGGGATGCCGACAGCTGCGTGGTGTTGACGGTTTAAGGAGCGAAAATGAGTACACTTGAACCTGCGGCACGCGGAGAAAAGCCTGGCGGTTTGCGGCTGTGGCTGGCGCGCGTGCAGATGAATCACGGGCGTAAACTGGTCATTGCGCTGCCTTACGTCTGGCTGATCCTGCTGTTCCTGCTGCCGTTTCTGATCGTCTTTAAAATCAGCCTTGCGGAAATGGCGAGGGCGATCCCGCCGTACACCGAGCTGATGGCGTGGGCTGACGGGCAGCTGGCGATCACCCTTAACCTCGGTAACTTCCTGCAGTTGACCGACGATCCGCTTTATTTTGACGCCTATTTGCAGTCGCTACAGGTCGCGGGCATCTCCACCCTGTGCTGCTTGCTGCTGGGATACCCGCTGGCGTGGGCGGTGGCCCACAGCAAGCCGTCGACGCGAAATATCCTGCTGCTGTTAGTGATCCTGCCGTCGTGGACCTCGTTTCTTATTCGCGTCTATGCGTGGATGGGGATCCTGAAAAATAACGGTGTGTTAAACAACTTTCTGCTGTGGCTTGGCGTCATCGACCAGCCGTTGACCATCCTGCATACCAACCTGGCCGTCTATATCGGCATCGTGTATGCCTATCTGCCGTTTATGGTCTTGCCGATCTACACCGCTCTGACGCGCATTGACTATTCGCTGGTGGAAGCCTCGCTCGATCTCGGCGCCCGCCCGCTGAAAACCTTTTTTAGCGTGATCGTGCCGCTGACCAAAGGCGGCATTATTGCCGGTTCCATGCTGGTGTTTATTCCGGCTGTCGGCGAGTTTGTCATTCCTGAGCTGCTCGGCGGGCCGGACAGCATCATGATTGGTCGCGTGCTGTGGCAGGAATTCTTTAACAACCGTGACTGGCCGGTGGCCTCTGCGGTGGCGATCGTGATGTTGCTGCTGCTGATCGTTCCGATCATGTGGTTCCACAAGCACCAGCAAAAAAGCGGAGGCGTCCACGGATGAACAATTTGCCGGTAATACGTTCGCCCTGGCGCATCGTGATTCTGGTGCTGGGGTTTACGTTTCTGTATGCGCCGATGCTGATGCTGGTGATCTACTCGTTTAACAGCTCTAAACTGGTGACGGTATGGGCGGGGTGGTCGACGCGCTGGTACGGCGAGCTGTTTCGCGATGACGCCATGATGAGCGCCGTGGGCTTAAGCCTGACGATAGCCGCCTGCGCGGCGACAATGGCGGTGATCCTGGGCACCATTGCCGCTGTCGTTCTGGTGCGTTTTGGTCGTTTTCGCGGCGCCAACGGTTTCGCCTTTATGATTACTGCGCCGCTGGTAATGCCGGACGTCATTACCGGGCTTTCGTTGCTGTTGCTGTTTGTCGCGCTCGCCCACGCCATCGGCTGGCCGTCCGACCGCGGAATGTTGACCATCTGGCTGGCGCACGTCACCTTCTGTACCGCCTACGTGGCGGTGGTGATCTCCTCGCGCCTGCGGGAACTGGATCGATCTATTGAAGAGGCGGCGATGGATCTCGGCGCGACGCCGCTGAAGGTGTTCTTCGTGATCACCTTACCGATGATCATGCCTGCCATCGTCTCCGGCTGGCTGTTGGCGTTTACGCTGTCGCTTGACGATCTGGTGATCGCCAGCTTTGTTTCTGGTCCCGGCGCGACGACCTTGCCGATGCTGGTGTTCTCCAGCGTGCGCATGGGAGTGAACCCGGAAATCAACGCTCTGGCTACGTTGATCCTCGGGGTGGTCGGAATTGTCGGATTTATCGCCTGGTATCTGATGGCGCGCACGGAAAAACAGCGAATCCGCGATATCCAGCGTGCAAGACGCGGCTGAAGCAATTAAAATTTCCAGTGAAGTGCCGCGCATGTCGCGGCACTGTTTTTCAGGGAAGTCACACATTGGGATTCTTCAAAAAAACGTCCTCATCACACGCCCGTTTAAATGTGCCCGCGCTGGTGCAGGTGGCGGCGCTCGCCATTATAATGATCCGTTGCCTCGACGTGCTGATGATATTCAATACGCTCGGCATTCGGGGGCTTGGCGAATTTATCCATCGCAGCGTGCAAACATGGAGTCTGACGCTGGTTTTTTTGAGCAGCCTGGTGCTGGTGTTTATTGAGATCTGGTGCGCATTTTCGCTGGTAAAAGGGCGCAACTGGGCGCGCTGGATTTATTTACTAACCCAGGTGACCGCCGCGGGCTATTTATGGGCAGCCTCATTAGGCTACGGGTATCCGGAGTTATTCAGCATCGCCGGTGAGTCAAAACGGGAAATTCTGCATACCCTGGTGATGCAAAAGCTGCCGGACATGTTGGTGCTTTGCCTGCTGTTTGTTCCGGCCACCAGCCGCCGGTTCTTCCAGCTCCAGTAAAAACGGCGTCCTGGCGCGACCTACAAATGCCCGAATAATGTGTATAATCGTCGCCCCGAACATCTGAAGGTTTCCGTATGTATTGCGCACTTTATGACGCCGGCCGCTGCCGCTCCTGCCCGTGGATCACGCAGCCGGTTGACGTTCAACTCTCCGCCAAAACAGCCGATCTCAACAATCTGCTTGCCGGTTTCCCGGTGGGGGAGTGGCGCGCGCCAGTCAGCGGGCCGGAACAAGGCTTTCGCAATAAAGCCAAGATGGTGGTCAGCGGCAGCGTGGAAAAACCGCTGCTCGGGATGCTGCACCGCGACGGCACGCCGGAAGATCTCTGCGACTGTCCGCTTTATCCGCCGTCGTTTGCTGCCGTTTTCGCCGCCCTCAAGCCGTTTATTGCCCGGGCGGGCTTAACGCCCTACAACGTGGCGCGTAAGCGTGGCGAGCTGAAATATATATTGCTTACCGAAAGCCAGTACGATGGCGGCATGATGCTGCGCTTTGTGCTGCGTTCAGAAACCAAGCTGGCGCAACTGCGCGCCGCGTTGCCCTCGCTGCAGGCGCAACTGCCGCAGCTTAAGGTCATCAGCGTCAACCTGCAGCCTGTGCACATGGCGATTATGGAAGGGGAGACGGAGATCTTCCTGACTGAACCGTCGTCGCTGGCGGAGCGTTTAAACGACGTTCCGCTGTGGATCCGTCCACAAAGTTTTTTCCAGACCAACCCGACGGTGGCAAGCCAGCTCTATGCTACCGCCCGTGACTGGGTGCGCCAGCTCCCGGTAAACCATATGTGGGATCTGTTCTGCGGCGTCGGCGGCTTTGGGCTGCACTGCGCCACGCCTGAGATGCGGCTAACCGGGATTGAAATCTCCCCAGAGGCGATTGCCTGCGCGAAGCAGTCGGCGAAAGAGCTCGGTTTAACGAATCTGCATTTTCAGGCGCTGGACTCCACGCAGTTCGCTACCGCTCAGGAGAGCGCCCCGCAACTGGTGCTGGTGAATCCGCCGCGTCGCGGGATTGGCAAAGCGCTATGCGATTATCTCAGCGAGATGGCCCCGCCGTTTATCATCTACTCAAGTTGTAACGCCCGTACGATGGCAAAAGACATTGCGGATTTACCGGGTTATCGTCCCGAACGCGTGCAGCTTTTCGATATGTTCCCTCATACCGCCCATTATGAAGTGCTGACGCTGCTGGTGCGGAATGCATAAATAACGGCCCGCATTGCGGGCCGTAAATCATTATTGCGGGAACCACTGGTCGTTGATTTTCTGCCAGGTGCCGTCCGCCTTAATGGCGGTCAGCGCGGCGTTCAGTTTCTCTAACAGGGCTTTATTATCCGGGCGAACGGCGATGCCCAGACCGGTGCCGAAATACTGGGGATCGGTCACTTTTTCTGTTCCTGGCCCTAACTGCGGGTTGCTCTTCAGCCATTCGTTGACCACAGCGGTATCGCCGAATACGCCGTCGATACGGCCATTTTTCAGGTCGATAATCGCGTTCTGGTAGCTGTCATAGGCGACAGTTTTGACTTCCGGGTGCTTGTCCTGAAGGTATTTCTGATGCGTGGTGCCGTTTTCCATGCCAATACGTTTGCCTTTCAGGTCGGCAAAGGTTTTATACGCATCTTTCCTGGCAATCACCAGCGCGGAGTTGGCGTAGTAAGGTTGGGTAAAGGCGACCTGTTTGCTCCGCTCCGGCGTAATATCCATACCGGAAATGACGGCATCATATTTTCTGAATTTCAGCGCCGGGATCAGGCTGTCAAAGGCATGATTGGTAAAGGTACATTCTGCCTGCATCTGCTTACATAAGGCTTTTGCCAGATCGAGATCGAAGCCGACGATTTGGTTATTGGCGTCCATGGATTCAAACGGGGGATAGGTGGCGGAAACCCCGAAGCTGATTTTTTCTGCGGCAGACGCGCCGACAGCGAAAGAGGCAAGCAATGCGGCCAGAACTAACTTTTTCATGGTTGAACTCCCGTTATGATGAAGCGCCGTTTCTGCGGCATGGAATTACAATGCCAGCATTTGAATTTGTATGCAATATAAATGATTAAATATTTTATACGGGAATAAAAAAAACGGACAGGTTAGCAACTTGTCCGTTTTCTGTATTCAGATTTATGCACTTTCTGAACGGTTAATTCCGGCGTTCAAACGCCAGCGCTTTACGTTCGATCAAGCGCATCATCAGCGTCAAAAGACCATTAACGATGAGGTAAATGACGCCTGCCGCGCCAAATACCATCACGTCGTAGGTGCGCCCGTACATGAGCTGGCTGTAACCCATCACCTCCATCAGCGTAATGGTGTAAGCCAGCGAGGTGCTCTTAAACACCAGCACCACTTCGTTAGAATACGAGGAGAGGGCGCGTTTAAAGGCATAAGGCAGCAGAATCGCCAGTGTGTCTTTTTTGCTCATCCCCAGCGCGCCGCAGGACTGCCACTGGCCTTCCGGGATTGCGCGAATCGCACCGTAAAACAACTGTGTGGTGTAAGCGGCGCTGTTCAGCGATAGCGCAATCAGCGCGCACAGCCACGGCTCGGACAGCAGATGCCAGAGAACCGGATACTCCTGCAAAGACGGAAACTGTCCCGGTCCGTAGTAGATCAGGAAGATCTGCACCAGCAGCGGCGTGCCGGTAAACAGCGTGATATAGCCGCGCACCAGCCAGACCACCCCCGGCGTTTTCAGCGTCAGAACGATGGTGAAAATCAGCGACAGGAGCAGCGCAACGACAATGGATGCCACCGTCAGCGTCAGGCTGGTATGCAGCCCTTTTAACAGTTCAGGTAAATACTCAAACATCAGCCCGGTCTCCGCTCAAAACGTGTCGCGCGCAGGTCAATGCGTTTGAGAATGTACTGACTTATCAGGGTGATCACCAGATAGATCGCCGCGGCAATAATATACCAGTTAAACGGCTCCTGGGTGCGTGTCGCAATGCTCTTGGTTTGCAGCATCAGGTCATTGACGCTGATCAGACTGACCAGCGCGGTGTCCTTCAGCAGCACCAACCACTGGTTACCCAGACCAGGCAGGGCATGACGCCACATTTGCGGCATCACCAGGCGGAAGAAGATCGCCGCTTTCGACAGCCCCAGCGCCTGGCCGGACTCCCACTGCCCAATCGGTACCGCTTTCAGCGCGCCGCGCAGGGTTTGCGAAGCATACGCCGCATACAGCAGCGAAAGGGCAATTACGCCACACAGGAACGGGCTGACGTCGAAGTTTTCGATCTCCATTTGTATCGGGATCTGCACGACGCCCAGATTAACGGTAAAGCCGTCAGAGAGCGTCAGCAGCAGTTGAGAGGAGCCGAAATAAATAAACAGCACCACCAGAATTTCCGGCAGGCCGCGTAAAATCGTCACCAGCGCTGAGCCGGTCCACGCGACCGGACGCCATTTAACTGACTCCCAGACGGCGAAAAACATCGCCAACGCAAGGCCGAGGATCAGCGCGCAAACGGCAAGGCCGACGGTCATCCCGGCGGCGCTTGCTAACGGAAAAAATTCGTTCATCAAGGCTTACTTCTGGAACCATTTGTTATAGATGGTTTCGTAAGTGCCATCTTTTTTCACTTTTTCCAGCGCAGCGTTAAATTTCTGCTGCAGCTCGGTGTTGCCCTGACGGACAGCGATGCCGAGGCCGGTGCCGAAGTAGTCTTTATCCGTCACTTTGTCGCCAACCGCCGCCAGCTTCGGATTATCCTTCAGCCATTCGGTAACCACCGCGGTGTCGCCGAATACGCCGTCAATACGTCCGTTTTGCAGATCCAGCTTCGCGTTCTGATAGCTGTCGTAAGGAACGGTCGTAATTTCCGGGTGCTTATCCATAATGAACTTCTGGTGAGTGGTGCCGTTCTGCACGCCCACTTTTTTGCCTTTCAACTGATCCACGCTGGAGAATTTACCCTGCTGGCCAATAAACAGCGCGGAGTTGTCATAATACGGCGTGGTGAACAGCACCTGTTTTTCGCGCTCCGGCGTGATGTCCATCCCGGCCATAACCGCATCGAAGCGGCGGAACTTCAGACTGGGGATCAGGCTGTCAAACGCCTGGTTGGTGAACGTACAGGTGGCGTCAATCTCTTTACACAGCGCATTGGCCAGGTCGACGTCGAAACCGACGATTTTGTTATTCGCATCCATCGACTCGAACGGAGGGTAGGATGCTTCGGTCGCAAAACGAATGGTCTGTGCTGCTGTTGCAGAAAGGCTAAAGCCAGCGATAAGCGCGGCAATCAGAACTTTTTTCATTGTCGTTGTCCCGAATCTTAGTGAGAGAGATAGTTTTTAAACGCATCGGTCTGCGGGTTGGCGAAGCACCCCGCATCACCCAGCTCGACGATGTGACCGTTTTCCATATACACCACGCGGCTGGCGGTTTTCCGCGCCACTTCCACTTCGTGCGTCACGATCACCTGAGTAATGTTCGTTTCCGCCAGTTCACGAATGATACTGACGATTTGCGCGGTGATTTCCGGATCCAGCGCGGCTGTGGGTTCGTCAAACAGCAACACCTGCGGTTCCATCATCAGCGCGCGGGCGATGGCGACGCGCTGCTGCTGGCCGCCAGAAAGGTGCAAGGGATAACGATCGCTGTAGGGCTTCAGACGCAGGCGTTCCAGCAGCTTCTCCGCACGGGCTAAGGCCTGATCTTTCGTCAGCCCGAGCACGCGGCAGGGCGCTTCGATAAGGTTCTGCTGTACGGTCAGATGCGGCCACAGATTGTACTGCTGAAAGACCATGCCGACATTCTGGCGCAGATCGCGAATGGCTTTGTCTGACGGCGTCTTGCGGAAGTCGAAATGGTTGCCCGCAATGTCCAGCGTACCGGACCGCGGCATCTCCAGAAGGTTGAGTACGCGCAGCAGCGAGCTTTTACCCGCCCCGCTTGGGCCAAGCAACACCAGCGTTTCGCCCTGCGGGCAATCCAGCGTGATATCGAACAGCGCCTGATGCGCGCCGTAGAAGCAGTTAATGCCGTTTAATTGAATACTCATTGATACTCGTATACTGGCCGTCTGATAGCTATTGAAGCCGCAGATAGTACCTTTGGCAGAATAGTTATGCAATATTTATGCTTTAAAAGTTAAATATAGCGCGCATTTCCCCTTAAACATAGCACAAAATAGCGGCGGCAAGATGGCGCAAGCACGATTGTCGGCATTCTGTGAAGAATGCCAGACAATTTACGCGAGAAAGGAAAAAAATGATGTGGGACTGCGTGTAGCCCGGATAAAACAATGCGCAGCCATCCGGCCTGTAACGTCAAAAATTAACGGTTCTCAACCGACTGGCGCAGGGTTCCGGCTGGCGCATGGACGCTGCCGCCGAGGTAGCGCACATCGTCAATCACCCAGCACTGACCTTGGTGAATCATCAATACTTCATCCTGCCAGCGCTGCTCGCCCTGTTTCAGCTCTACGCGCAGCGGAATATTGCGCGCGTCCCGGTTCGGAATGGTCGACGCGCTGGCGACGTTTGCGCTGTCCGGCGGCGTTGCGCGGCTGGAGAAGGGATCGCTGCTCAAAAGCTGACGATGCTGGCCGTCGCGGCTGGCGTCAGACAGCAGTTTCGCCAGGTTATCGCTCAGGTATGGGCGCAGGGCGGTAAGGTCATTGCTGCGGTGCTGAATGCGATAGTCATAGAATTGTTGAGCCACATCGTCCGGGCCTCCCTCCACGCAGGCGCCTGCACGCGGTCCGTTATCTTTGTAGGCCGGCGTGACGGTGGTGCAGGCACTGAGAAGCAGCGCGCAGGGGATAAGCAGGGAGAGTTTCGAATAGCGCATAGTGATTTCCTTATAAGCTTCTGCTAATAGTCTTCTACATTATTCAGTTATAACCTTTCAATAATAGTGTATCGGTCTGATAATGCTTTTGCGATCGTGCGCTTATGCCCCGATCCCTTATGATTTTGCCAATGGCTGAGTAAAGGAGCGTAATTATGCAGTTTTCAACCACCCCCACTCTGGAAGGACAAAGCATCGTGGAATACTGCGGTGTGGTCACGGGCGAAGCCATTTTAGGCGCAAACATCTTCCGTGATTTTTTTGCCGGTATCCGCGATATCGTTGGCGGACGTTCCGGCGCCTATGAAAAAGAGCTGCGAAAAGCGCGGGAAATCGCCTTTGAAGAGCTGGGGGATCAGGCAAAAGCGCTGGGCGCCGATGCGGTGGTCGGTATTGATATCGACTATGAAACCGTGGGCAAAGACGGCAGTATGCTGATGGTCAGCGTGAGCGGCACGGCGGTAAAAACGCGCCGATGAGAGCGTTACTGTCGCTGGCGGCCGCCGCGCTGCTGCTGACCGGCTGCGCGAGCGAAAAAGGGATTGTCGACAAAGACGGATACCAGCTCGACACGCGCCATCAGGCGCAGGCGGCTTATCCACGCATCAAGGTGCTGGTGATCCACTACACAGCGGATGACTTTGACACCTCGCTGGCGACGCTGACGGACAAAAATGTCAGCTCGCATTACCTGATCCCGTCGGCGCCACCGCGGTACCGGGGGAAGCCGCGTATCTGGCAACTGGTGCCGGAACAGGAGCTGGCCTGGCATGCAGGCGTCAGTTTCTGGCGCGGCGCGACGCGCATCAACGACACCTCAATCGGTATCGAGCTGGAAAACCGCGGCTGGCGGATGTCGGCGGGCGAGAAATACTTTGCGCCATTTGAACCGGCGCAGATACAGGCGCTGATACCGCTGGCGAAAGAGATCGTCTCCCGTTACGACATTAAGCCGCAGAACGTGGTGGCGCACGCGGATATCGCGCCGCAGCGTAAGGACGATCCTGGCCCGCTGTTTCCCTGGCAGCAGCTTGCGGAGCAAGGGATAGGCGCCTGGCCGGACCCGCAGCGAGTGGAATTTTATCTTGCCGGACGTGCGCCGCATACGCCTGTCGATCCCGCAAGCGTGCTGGACCTACTGGCGCGCTATGGTTACGAAGTCACGCCTGATATGACCGGGCGCGAGCAGCGGCGGGTGATCATGGCCTTTCAGATGCATTTCCGCCCGTCGCTATGGAATGGCGTCGCGGATGCCCAAACCCAGGCGATTGCCGAGGCGCTGTTAGAGAAATACGGGCAGGGATAGGCGCAGACTGCGCGACAGAGCCGCCCCTCCTGGTTTTTCTGGTGGGATTAATCCTAGGTTAAAAGTCAATTAATCTATGATTAATTGACTTTATATTGGTCTCATTTATGATTGATTTCGTCTTCAGGATGCTTTTCAAAATATTATAAATCTATTATTTCTTCTCTTTTTTATTTCTTTTACTTGCCTTTTGGGAACCAGGAACGATTCAGTTGTTTATAAACCGCATTTCTGCGGTGGTTAAGCACACGTATTATCAATATTCTGCGTAAGGTATAACAATGTTAAGTATATACGGTAAAAAAACACGTCCCCATACCGAAATGGGGTGCATTATTTCCGCCACTGAAGGGTATGAAGAAAGAAAACTGAAAAAATGGCAGAAAATTACTACCGACGATCCGGATTATATTCATATTATTATTAGCGGGCAGGTTGAATTTCGCCGGGTCTCGGACGAATTGTGTATGTTTACGTTGCAGGGACAGTGCATTTTTGGCCTTTCCGCGATGTTCTATCAGTCTCCCCACATGTATGGTCTGGCGCGCTCTAACACGGTTGTTCGCTCCATCAGGAAAGAGGCGTTCTTCCAGCTTTTGACCGAAAATAATTTATGGCCAGAATTGACGAAAGTCTTATCCTGGTACATTTGTCTGTTAAGCAAACGCGATGATATGCTGGTCGCCCGCAATGCTTATTCCGTCATCCGTGAGTTCCTGATTGAAATCAATGCGCTGATTACCCACCATGATTATGATATTAACGTTTATGATTATATTCAGGAATACACCAACTTTGCCCGTAGCACGATCATCAAAATACTGTCTGATCTGAAAAAAGGTAATTATATTGTTATAGAAAAGGGACGCTTAATTACAATGAAAGCGTTGCCTGAAAAATACTAATATCCTCCCTGGAGTCTCCCTTCATGAAACGGAAGTGGAGGCTTTTTTAGTCCTTCTGCACTGTAAATCATTCATCATATCAATCATCAGGCGTCGTCAGGCAGCGGTTGGCCCCGGGCATTTTGGGGTGTCTGCGCCATCCTGCGCGTTTTCCGCATGGCGTCATAGTCGTTCAGCGTCTCATCCTCGGGGGGAGGCGGTACCTTTCCCTGCTGATAGTCCGCTTTTTGTTCCTGTAGCGCTTGCAGGAAGCGTTCCTGCAAGGACGACGTCTGGTTTTCTGTACCCGGCAGCGCCACAGCGGATAATTCGCCGTCATGCGCCTGCCGCCAGTCGTCATCGGCTTGCCACAACGCATCGTCCTGTACAGGCGGAAGTGCCTGCGCCGCCGGAAGCGGTTCAGGTTTTGGCGGTGGGAACGGCTTCGAAACGTACACATAATGCATATCAGACGGGTGTACGTCGGGGTTAACCACCTTCACTGGCTTTGGCGGCGGCGCAGGGTGTCGGCATTGCCAGTAAATATGCGCATACAGTCCGGCAACGACAAAAGCGAACAGCGTCATGAGCCAGAACAGGGTCTGAAAGACTTTTTTCCGGATAGTGGGCAGGCGGTAGGAAAAATAGACCGCCTCGCCGGTCGCAAAGCTGCGTTGAGCAGCAAGACAAATGGTGGACATTATTGCGGCTTCCCTTGCGTTTTCGCTGGCGGATTTACCGTTGCGGTTTGCGTCACGACGCCAGGCGTACTGTTGGCGGCACGCATCAGCTGCATCAGCGTCTCTTCGCCGACGATGCCGTCAACGTGCAGTCCCGTTTTCCCCTGAAATTCGCGGGTACGTCTGGCGAGATCGGCAGTCCAGCCCTGCGCGTGGGTGACGGGCTCGTGCAGCAACTGACTCAGTTCCTGATCCAGCCAGTTCAAATCCGTTTTGCCGCTGGCGGCGGTGATTGCATCTTTCCCCTGCGGCGTTAAGCGGTGCAGCAGGGTGTAATTGCCGGTGGTATGCTGATTAAACCAGCGTTTGCTCACCTGCCAGGTACGGTTGTTGACCAGCAGATCGAGAGTGTCTTTTTCTACCCGCGCCACGACGGCATAGTTCAGGTGATCGCCGGTTTTGAGCTCGCCGATCCACGGATATCCCGCTTTCTCCAGCGCCGCCAGCGACGCATTTCCCTGCCGGCACATCAGGTTTACCCGTCCGGCGTTCTGGCATAACGCATCGTTTGCCGAGGCGTCATATCCCCACATGGTGTATAGCTGATGCATAGCATCCGGCAGATTCACTACGTCGCGTTCAATCGTCGGTTCCCGGGGGCCGTCTGTCTTCGGTTGCGTTTTATGCCAGGCGACAGGCACCGGCAGGGGGACGGGAAGATGCGCCGTCAGCGCGGAAGAGAAATACCCGGCGCAGCAGGCGAACGCCACCGAGGTCAGCAGACCCATGGCGGCGAACCGGCGACCGCGCGGCCTGGCGGGAATGATTTCGCCTGCGGCTAAACGTAAATGACGCGGTGAAACGGTGGCCGCGCGTTCGGTCCAGGCCGCGAGCATCGCCAGGTGCGCCAGCTTGTTCAACTGGCTCACCTGGCCTCTGGTCAGCGCGTGCATCCGTCGCACACGGGCGGGCGTCAACGGCGACGTCTCCGCCTGATGCGCTTCGGTCTGCACCTCGACGTAGGCATGGAATTCGCCGCAGGTTAGCGGGCGCAGCGTATGGCAGGTATGAACCCGTGAGCGCAGCCCGGAGTGGTTGAGCAGGCGTGACTCTTGTTCGGGGCTGCCGGTCAGCAGGATGGTCAGCGGGAAGCCGGACTCTTCGGCACGCACCAGCAGCATCGCCAGCACGTCCCAGCAGTTGTCCTTGATCGCTTCCGCCGTGGAGATCATCAGCAGCTTGCCTTTCTGGCGTCGCGAAGGCGATTCTTCCTGCCAGAGACGCAGCACAGCATCTACGGCGTGTAATTTATTCTTGCTCGTTTGCGTGGCCGGATTGAGCTTGTACAGCAGGGTATTGCCGCTCAGCTTCGGAAAGGCGTTGAGGGTTTGTGCGCACGGGTGCTGTTCGCGCAAATTTTCAATGAACGCACTGAGCAATTCCGGCTCGGCGGAAAACAGGCCCATCATGCCCGGAGTCTTTATTTTCGCCAGCAACAGACCAAAAATATCCTGGAGATACGGAATTAAAAACATCCCCGGACGTCGGGTCACGCTGCCATACGGCTGGCTGGTAAATTTAAAATGGTTCAGATACATGATGACTCACGGCGCACTTGGCTTTCAAAAACATTGGCGAAAAAATAAAGGAAGGGCGATGGCTGAGCAAACTCTGTACAGGAGAAAATGAACCTCATTTTTTTCGGGTTAGCATCAACCTAAAAAAGCGTCAACGATTTTTTCCTGTAAAGTTGCTGATATTGCAGATGGTCGCTGTTCAATCTTCTCAGTAGTATTCATTTCACATATTGGCGCAGCCCGATGCTGCGAAATTCAGTGTTATTTAAGGCAGTTGAAGAATGAGGATGCAACTTTATTCCAGACTGATTGCACCCTGCGTGATGTTTCTCTTGCTAATATTTAGCGGGCATCAGGGGTATGTCGTCTATAAAGATTATAGAAAAGTTACGAATAAGTTAGATGCCGCCAAAAATAAAGTGCGGAATACGCGTGACACAGAAAAGGAATTTGCCCTGTTTCAGCCTGCCGTCTGGCAAGCGAATTCTCCCGTGGCAGTAAAGACCCCGTTGTCCGCAGAAATTGAGGGCATCGTCAGTAGCGATGAAAAATGGCTCTCTTTTGCCGTTATCAAAACACCGGCAGGACAAAAAAGTTATCGCGAAGGTGAAACGCTGGTGGGCTTTAATGATGCGTACCTTGAGGAAATTAACAATGATAATGTGGTGGTTAATTACGAAGGTACTACGCAAGTACTGGCGCTAAAAAAGCCGGACTACTTTAAAGGCGGCGTAGAGAGCGGACCGGTGGCAAAACCTACCGCGGACGCAGGCGCGGAAAGCTTGCATCTTAACGATCGGTTGGTGTTGAAACCGCATATTGAAAAAGGTCAGCTGGAAGGCTACGAAATTAATCCCCGCGACGCCTCGCCCTTTTTTCACGACATGGGGCTAAAAAAGGGCGATGTGGTTGTAAGAGTTAATTCTGTTGACATGACTCAGGCCGCACAGGCCAAAAGTATTATCGCCAACTGGTCAACGATGAAACAGGCGGCAATAGTGGTGAAACGGAATACGCACCTGGAAAATATTCAGGTTAATGTTTTAAATAATTAACAAGTGAACGATCATGAAGAAATTTCCCTGGGCGTGTGTGACGCTGACAACCCTGGCTTTATACTCCGGGTCGCTATTTGCTGCGAATTTTAGCGCCAGTTTTAAAAACACCGATATCCGTGAGTTTATCGATACGGTAGGTCGTAATCTGAATAAAACGATTCTTGTCGATCCTTCCGTACAGGGAAATGTATCGGTCCGTACGTATAACGTATTAACGGAAGAAGAATACTATCAGTTCTTTCTTAGCGTCCTGGACCTGTATGGCCTTTCCGTTATTCCGATGGATAACGGCATGATAAAAGTGGTGCGGTCTGCGGTGGCAAGAACCGCAGGCGCGCCGATTGCCGACAGCCAAAATCCGGGCAAAGGCGATGAAATAATTACCCGCGTGGTGCGCATGGAAAACGTGCCGGTACGCGAACTGGCGCCGCTGCTTCGCCAGCTTAATGACGCCACCGGGATCGGCAACGTGGTGCATTTCGAACCCTCTAACGTGCTGCTGCTGACCGGCAAAGCTTCGGTAGTGAACCGGCTGGTGGATCTGGTGCAGCGCGTGGATCGTTCCGGCGTGCAGCGCCGCGAAATCGTTCCGCTGCACTATGCTTCCGCCAAAGAACTTTCGGACATGTTGAATAACCTCAACAACGAAGAACAAAAAGGGCAGAACGCGCCGCAGCTGGCTACCAAAGTGGTCTCTGATGATGAAACCAACAGCCTGGTGATCAGCGGCAGCGAAGAGGCGCGCACGCGTACGCGCGCGCTGATCGCCCAGTTGGATCGCGAGCAAAGTAACGAAGGCAATACCCGCGTCTTTTATCTCAAATATGCTAACGCCGCGAAGGTGGTGCCTGTGCTCACCGGCATTGGCGAGCAGTTGAAGGACAAGCCGGGGGCCACGAAAAGTAAAACGGCCACCGCCAATAACGAACTGAACATTACCGCCGACGAGTCCACCAACTCGCTGGTGATTACCGCCCAGCCTAACGTAATGAACTCGCTGGAAAAGTGATCGATAAGCTGGACATCCGCCGTCCGCAGGTGCTGGTGGAAGCGATCATCGCCGAAGTGCAGGATGGCGCGGGAACCGATCTCGGCGTGCAGTGGACAGGGAAACACGGCGGAGTACAGTTTGGCGCAACCGGCCTGCCAATCAGTCAAATTAAAGACGGCAGTATGAAAGGGGTGAGCTTCACCGGGATGGCGACCGGCTTCTTCAACGGCGACTTTGGCGCGCTGATGACCGCGCTGTCCACCAACGGCAAAAACGACATTCTGTCCACGCCGAGCGTGGTGACGCTGGATAACAAAGAAGCGTCATTTAACGTTGGGCAGGACGTGCCGGTGCTGTCGGGATCGCAGACCACCACGGGCGACAATGTGTTTAACACCGTTGAGCGTAAAACCGTCGGTACCAAACTCAAGATCCTGCCGCAGATTAACGACGGCGACATGATTCACATGAAGATTGAGCAAGAAGTCTCCAGTGTGGATGCCAGCTCTACCGAGGATTCTTCGTTAGGCCCAACGTTTAATACCCGCACTATCAATAACGAAGTGATGGTGCACAGCGGACAAACAGTGGTACTGGGCGGCCTTATTGAGAACGTCACCAAGCAGAACGTTTCGAAGGTGCCGCTGCTGGGCGACATTCCGCTGGTTGGACAACTGTTCCGCTATACCTCCCAGGATACCTCTAAGCGTAACCTGATGGTGTTTATCCATACCACCGTGTTGCGCGACGACGACAACTACAGCGCGGCGTCGAAAGAGAAATACGACCAGGTTCGCGCCCGTCAGCTGCAGCGTATGGAAGAGAAAAAACTGGGTATTCTGGAGCCGGGCGACAACGCTGTTTTACCCGCGTTTCCGACTCCCGACGCCGCGCCAGTGAAAACCCGCGCCACGCCGTCCACCTCCCGCAACCCGTTTAAAGAATAAGGCGGAGGCGGCATGGACGAACTCAGCAAACAGTTATGCAGCAGCAGCTTCGCCAAAGATAACGGCGTGCTGATCCATAACAACACAGTGTATATCCGTGAAAACGCGCCTGCGTTTGCGTTGCTGGAAATGCGGCGGGCGCTGGGCTATGCCTTCACCCCAACGGTGGTGACGGCAGAGGCGTTCGACGAAATGCTGGCGAAAATCTGGCAGCAGAACAGCGGCGTGTCGCAGCAGTTGGTTGATGATATGGACGCGGATATCGATCTGATGGCGCTCACCGAGGAGATCCCGGACAACGAAGATCTGCTTGATAATGACGAAAATTCACCGGTGATCCGTCTGATCAACGCCATTCTTGGCGAAGCGGTGAAAGACGGCGCGTCGGATATCCATATCGAAACCTTCGAACGCACATTGAGCATCCGGTTTCGCGTCGACGGCGTCCTGCGCCCAGTGTTACAGCCCGCGCGCAAGCTGGCGCCGCTGCTGGTGTCACGTATCAAAGTCATGTCAAAGCTCGATATCGCCGAGAAACGTCTGCCGCAGGATGGCCGTATCTCTTTGCGGATCGGGCGTAAAGCGGTGGATGTGCGTGTTTCCACTATTCCATCGCAGTACGGCGAGCGCGTGGTGATGCGTTTGCTGGACAAAAGCAATCTTAAGCCGGATATCAACAAACTCGGGCTGATCGAGGAGGAACTGGTCAGGCTGAAAGGGCTGATCGCGCGTCCGCACGGCATTATCCTGGTCACCGGGCCGACGGGGTCCGGTAAAAGCACCACGTTGTACGCCATTTTGTCGGCGCTCAACGGTCATGAACGCAACATTCTGACCGTCGAAGACCCGATCGAATACGAGCTGGAAGGGGTGGGGCAGACCCAGGTCAACCCGCGCGTGGACATGACCTTTGCCCGCGGCCTGCGCGCAATCCTGCGTCAGGATCCGGATGTGGTGATGATCGGGGAAATTCGTGACGGCGAAACCGCGCAGATCGCGGTGCAGGCGTCGCTGACCGGTCATCTGGTCATGTCTACGCTGCACACCAACAGCGCGGCGGGGGCGATTACCCGTTTGCGCGATATGGGGCTGGAGTCGTTTTTAATTGGTTCATCGCTTCTTGGCGTCATTGCCCAGCGTCTGGTTCGCCGGTTGTGCCCCCACTGCCGGCAAAGCAGTCCGCTGGAAGACAATGAAAAAGCGCTGTTCACGTTTATGGAAAAACCACCGAAGGCGATTTATCGCGCAGTGGGCTGTGAACAGTGCCGCCAGAGCGGTTACCAGGGACGCGCCGGGATCCATGAATTTCTGGTGGTCGACAGCGCCATGCGTCGCGCTATTCACGAAGACCAGGATGAAATGTCCATCGAGACGCAGATGTTTAAAGAGGCCTGGAGTCTGCGCGAGAACGGTCTGCTGAAGGTGATTTCCGGCGTCACATCGCTGGAAGAGGTGATGCGCGTCACCGCCGAGCGCGGAGGAGACGAATAATGGCATGGTATGCCTGGACCGCCACCGACGCCGCCGGGAAAACCCGGCGCGGCACGCTGCAGGCCGACGGACCGAAACAGGTTCGCCAGACCCTGCGTGAGCAAAAGCTGATGCCGGTGACCATCACCGTTACCCGCGAACAGGCAGCCGGGAATAGCGCCCGAAAAGGGGTGAAACTCGCCACGCCGGTGCTGTCGATGTTTACCCGTCAACTGTCGACGCTGGTGAACGCCGCGCTACCGCTGGAAAGCGCGTTGAAGGCGATTGCCAGGCAGACGGAAGACAAAAAGCTGGCGGCGATGGTCACTGACATCCGCGAAAAGGTGGTGGAAGGGCACACCTTGTTCGACGCGTTTAGCCAGTATTCCCGCACCTTTGACAAGCTTTACTGCACCCTGGTGATGGCGGGCGAAAAAACCGGCCATCTGGGTGATGTGCTGGAAAAGCTGGCGGAGTACAACGAACAACGACAAAAAATGAAAAGCAAGTTGTCGCAGGCAATGGTGTATCCCATCACCCTGACGGTGGTGGCGATTGCGGTCATCTCCATACTGCTGGTGGCGGTAGTGCCGCAGGTGATCGAACAGTTTGTCCACATGAAACAGCAATTGCCGATCACCACCCGCACGCTGATCGCGGTGAGCGACTTTTTGCAGGCTTACGGCATGGTGATCGGCGGCGGCTTGGTGGGCGGGGGTGTCGGTTTTAAGGCCTGGCTTAAAAAAGAGAGCAACCGCTTTGTTTATCACCGCTGGCTGGTGAACGGCTCGCCGCTGAAAAAACTGGTCTGCGCCATTAACAGCGCCCGCTACATCCGCACGCTGAGCATCCTTCAGGCCAGCAGCGTCCCGCTGCTGGAAGGGATGTATATCGCGATGGACGGGATTGAAAACCTGTATGCCCGGCAGGCGCTGGAGCAGGCGGCGGACACGGTACGCCAGGGCGCGTCGTTATATAACGCGCTGGAACAGGCGAAATTATTTCCGCCAACCATGTTGTACATGATCGCCTCCGGCGAAGAGAGCGGCGAACTCGGCGGATTAATGGATCGGGCAGCGGAAAACCAGGAATCTGCATTACAACATCGAATTACATTAACGCTGTCGGTATTTGAACCGGCACTGGTGGTGACAATGGCGACAGTGGTTTTATTTATCGTGCTGTCAATATTACAGCCGCTTCTTCAGCTCAATAATATGGTGGGTTAATTATGTCTGTAAAAAGAAAAAACCTGACGCGTCAGGCCGGGTTTACTTTGCTCGAATTAATGGTGGTGATCGTCATCCTTGGCGTTCTGGCAAGCATGGTGGTGCCAAACCTGATGGGAAATAAAGAGAAAGCCGATACCCAGAAGGCGACCAGCGACATTGTGGCGCTGGAGGGATCGCTGGATATGTACAAGCTGGATAACCACCGTTATCCCACCAGCGAACAGGGCCTGCAGGCACTGGTGACGAAGCCGGAAATCGCGCCAATTCCGAACGGCTATCGTACTGACGGTTATATTCGTCGCCTGCCGCAGGATCCGTGGGGCAATGATTATATTCTCGTCAGTCCGGGCGAGCACGGCGCGGTAGATATCTTTTCGCCGGGGCCGGATGCCGAAGCGAACACTGCCGATGATATTACGAACTGGTCGTTAGATAACAAAGATAAGTGATGAAAAAACAGCGTGGGTTTACATTGCTGGAAATTATTCTGGCGCTGGTGATATTTGCCAGCTGCGCCATGATGGTCGTGTCGACGATTCCATCGCGCAGTGGTGCGGATATATTTGGCCAGCAAATAAAATCTCTCGTTGAATACGGTTCCGACCGCGCGGTAATGGACGGCACTATTATCGGGCTGGTCATAACGCCATCGGAATATCAACTTGTCGCCCCGGCCGAAAAAAATGGCGAACGGCGCTGGGAACCGCTCACCGCCGGGCGTATTTACACTCACGGCCAGTTTCCGGAAACGATGCATATCTCCCTTTCGCCACAGCGTCTGGCGGCGACGGTAACGTCCGAACCGCAGGTAATATTTTTACCCGACGGGGAGATGTCCCGCTTTCGTCTGACCCTGCAAAGTGACGACAAACAGCACCATTTTAGCGTGGTGTCGCAGGGCGCCTCGCCGGTGTCGGTAGAGAATAATGACTAAACGTAGGATGAAAGAGCAGGGGATGACGCTGCTGGAAGTCATGGTGGCGTTGGTGATTTTCTCCACCGCGGCGCTGGCGCTTATGAATTCCGTTTCGCTGAACGTGCGCTTTACCCACGGCCTGGCGGACACGCTGCAGGCCAGTTGGGTGGCGGAAAATCAACTGGCCGAAGCGCAGCTGGAAAAGCGCCCGTTTCCTGATGCCGCTGAAAAAGGCGACGAAACGATGGGCGGACGCACCTGGAGCTGGCAGATCCAGCGGGTGAAAAAAGACAACAAGGTGTTTGCCAACGACATTGCGGTTTATGCCGAAGGCGACGAAAGCCAGCCGGTGATCGTCCTGAGCATCATTCCGCCGGAGGACACGCCATGAGTAAGCGACTCCCGCGTCAGCAGGGCTTTACCCTGCTGGAGATCATGATTGCCCTGACCATTTTTGCGGTGATCAGCATCCTGGCATGGCAAATACTCGACGGCGCGATGCGCACCACGACGGCAACGGACACCGCGGCGACGAAGCTCAATCAGCTACAGCGCGCCTATAACCTGCTGGAGCGCGATTTCTTCCAGCTTCAGGCGCGCGCGCCGCGCAATGAACCGGAGGTGTTTCGACAGGATGGGAACGCCGTTGAACTCAGTACCCTGAGCGCCTTGAGCGGCGATGTCCGGCTGGAGCGCGTGCGCTGGCGGCTGGAGGAGCACCGCCTGTGGCGCGACGTCTGGCCGGCGATCGACAGCCCTTCCCGCGCCAAACCGGAAGAGGTGCCCATTTTAAGCGACGTGAAAGAGATGCGCTGGCGCTTCTGGCGTCAGGATTGGCAGGACGCCTGGACGGACCCCGCTCACCAGCCAGACGGCGTGGAGCTGACGCTGACGATGACAAACGGCGAAACCTGGCGCTGGGTGTTTCTCACCCCCGGGGAGATGCCGGAAATTCAGTTAGCGAAAAAGCCGGAAGCGCCAGCGGACGTCGCGTCGCCGCCAACCTCTCCCGCAGCGGAGGTCGCGACGCCTGCCGCCGCCGTACCGACCGGAGAGGCAAAATGAAAACAGACAAACAGCGCGGCGTCGCGCTGCTGGTGGTGCTGATCCTGTTGGTCATGATGTCCGCGCTGGCGGCAAAAATCAGCCAGCAGTTCTGTCGCAATTTGCAGAAAACCCGATATCAGGTGAGCCAGCAGCAGTTGCGCTGGGCGATGCAACGCCAGGATGAGGTGATTAAAGATCGTCTGCAAACCCTCACCAGCGGTGAAAGCAAAGGGCTTTCACCAGAGGGCGAATGGCGCGAGCCGCTGGAAACCCAGGGGGAATACTACACGGTGGTCAGCCAGATTGAGGACGCCCGGCGCTGCTTCAATGTCAACAGCCTGCTGGCGGAAGAAAAAACGGCGACGGCCACAGATGCCGCCGCGTTGCCGACGAAACCGGTCAAAGAGCAAATTATTGAACAACTGCTGGCCGACAGTGGTGTCAGCACTGTGGCCGCAGAAGAGGTGTATCAACAACTGGTGGATTACCTCGACGGTGACAGTATCACGGCGAAAGAGGGGCAGGAGAACGATGCGTGGGCCGGCGCGCTGCCGGAGCGGCTTCCTGCGAACCAGATGATGCGTACTATCGGTGAGATCACACAGCTACCGGCGTTTCCGCCTGCGGCCTGGCCCAAAGCCAGCACCCTGCTGTGCGCCCTGCCGGACGCCGATGGCACGGTCGATGTGAACACCCTTAAGCCTGAGCAGGCGACGCTATTGTCGGCGCTGTTCCTCGGAAAACTGAGTGAAGATGACGCGTCGCGCTTGCTTGCTTCCCGTCCGCAAGAGGGGTGGGAGTCGGTCGAGGCTTTCAGCAAGGAATTAGAAACAAACTACCCGCAGAGCAAAGAAGTTCTGACCCAGGTTCAGGAATTTATCGCGGTGAACAGCAACGATTTCCGGGTTAACAGCACCGGGAATACCGATGATTTAACGCTGCGCGTTGTCAGCCAACTGCACGTTGATAAGGAAGCCGGGAAGGTTACGACCTGGCAACGCCGCTACCGAATAATGGAATAAGAAGAGTCATAGTCAATGAAACAGGTACTTTTTATTCGTCCCGACGCGAATGAGGACGGGAAAATTGCGTGGTGTATTTCCGGCCAGCAGCAGGTGAACGTTCTGGATAATCGCGCCGCCTTAAGCACGCTGGCAGACAGTCCGCTGGCAACGCGCGTCTGCCTGCTGTTGCCCGCCAGCGAACTGGTCTTTCGCCAGTTTACACTGCCAAAAAAAGGGCTTTCCATCCAGTCGGCGCCATTCTCGTGGCTGGCGGAAGAAACGCTGATTGGCGATGTGGACACGTTGCACTGGACGGTACTGCGCAAAAAAGGCCGTGAGGTGGACGCGGTGGCGATTGACGCAGAACGTCTGCGCTTCTGGCTTTCGCTTTGTGAAAAAGCGGGGCTGAAGGTGATTCAGGTTCTGCCGGATGCCATTTTACTGCCCGTCAGCGAAGGCGGCGCGACCCTGGTTTCCTGCGGCGACAGCTGGTGGCTGCGCGCCGCGCCGTTTAGCGCCTGTGAGGCAGATGCCGCCCTGATGCCGTTTTTGACCCGCGATCTCGATGGCGACATTTGCTGCTACGGCGACGTCCCGTCCGGCGTCGTCATTACTGAACAGCGGGCGTGGCAGCATCCTCTGACGCTGATTCAGCCGCAGTGGAAAACCTGCCGCGCCAATATGTTGCACGGTCCCTTTTTAGCCTCCGGCACGCACGGCTTCCGGCATGGGAAAGCGATGCTGGCCGCCGCCGTGGCGCTTTCCGTGGGGCTGATGATTGGCCCGCGGATCGCCATGGCCTGGATGCTGGTGCAGCAGGAAAACCAGGCGCAGGAAGAGATCGTTCAGGTGGCGCAACACTATTTCCCCAGCCTGCGCCAGCAGACCAACATTAAGTATCATTTTGGTCAGAATCTCAAAAAACAGCCGAAAGGGGTCTTTTTACAACTTGACGCCCTGGCGCAAATTAAAAAAAACGTGCCCGCCGTGGAATTAAGCCAACTGGAATATAACGAGGCGCAAAATCAGCTTACCCTGAGCCTGTCGTCACCGGACCCGCAGGCGATCCAGTCATTTGTGAACCAGGCCCGCGGCAGTTTTGATTTTACCCTGCAACCCGTCTCCACCCAGGCGCCCTTTACGGCGATAGTCTCCGGGAAATATAAATGAAAGAGCGTATTGCCCAACTGAAAGCGCGTTACCAGAATTACAGTCCGCGCGAGCGTAACCTGTTTACGCTGTGCGCCGCGGCGCTGTGCTGTGCCGCGGTCTATTACGGCGGCATCATCCCGCTGGACACTATGATTAAAAACAGCGAATCGACATTATTACGGCAAAAAGAGACTCTGCGCTGGATGCGCGAAGAGATCGATAAAAATCATTTGCAGGCGAAGGTATTAAAAACCAGTAATCCGCGCCAGGTGATCGAAGAGAGCGCGAAAGAGATCCATTTGCCGCTGACGGATATTCGCCAGCATGAGCAGTCTCTCGAACTTGTTGTTGAGAAGGTGAACGTTGTTGAACTGAAAAACTGGCTGCGTGAACTGAATCTTTCCTCAGGCGTGCGTCTGGAAAAAATGGCGTTAATGCCGGTCGACCGCGCCAGCAGCGTCAAGGCGACGCTGGTACTGAGCTGGAAAAAAGCCGCATGAATGCCCTGACCGCCTTCAGAGAGGGCTATCCGCTGGGGTTTTGCGTTATGAGCGGCGTGTTCGGCAGTATCATCGGCAGCTTTTTGGGCGTGGTGATCGAGCGCCTTCCGCCGATGCTGCTGGAGGAAGAAGACGCAGGGAATTTGCTGTTTCCCGCCTCGCACTGTCCGGCATGCGGACACGTGTTGGCCTGGTGGGAAAATATTCCTCTGTTGAGCTGGTGCTGTCTGCGGGGACGCTGCAGCCACTGCCGGGCCGCTATCCCGCTTCGTCTGTTAATGGTCGAATGCCTCAGCGCGCTCTTCTTTGCGCTGTCCGCCGCCTTCGCGCCTTCGTTGCCTGCGCTGATCGCGCTGTGGATCTTGTGGACCGGCCTGTTGCCGCTCACCTTCATCGACGCCCGTTATCTGCTGCTACCGGACTGTTTAACCCAGCCTCTGTTGTGGGCCGGGTTGTTGTTCCACGCCTGTGTTCATACGCTACCGTTAACCGACGCCCTCTATGGCGCGATAGCCGGTTATCTGTCGTTGTGGCTGGTCTATTGGGGATGTCGCCTGTTGACCGGGCGCGAGGGACTGGGGCAGGGGGATGGTAAACTGTTTGCCGCGCTGGGGGCCTGGTGCGGCTGGCAACCGTTGCCGTACATTCTGCTGCTTGCCGCGCTCACTGGCATCGTTATCTATGTGTTGTTATATAAATCCACGGGCAATGACCGACAAATTCCTTTTGGTCCCGCCCTTTCATTGGCGGGAGTAATTATTTTTATTATTCAATCCTGGCAATTCACATTCTAAGTGCCGCTGCAAGTATTTTTTCATCTATTTTCGCCGAGGGAATGAAAGGACGAAGGGTGTTTCCCGGATTATTATGCAAGGGTAAAAAAAAGGATGGTTTGCAAATAAATAGGGAGGATGTCCATAATTAATAATCTTTAATGAGCCGTCCTGGTTCATACCGTTATTCATTTATTAGTACTTCTCATTGTCGTTCATGCTTTAAGGAAGGCATGGTTATTTTCATATTCACAAATAAAGTTATCGGGAATTAATAATGAAATTTATGAAGCCAAAATATCTGGCGTTGTTTGTCGCTGCGGCAACAAGCTCTGTATTTGCAGCGGCGCCAGGGACGCCGTCTATTTCCAGCGGTAATGATAAATTTGCCCTCGTGGAAGTGGATCAGGCTGCTCAGGATTATAACAACCTCGTTAAAGTGCATAACGACGGCGTTGACGTGAAAGTGGAGTGGAACGTGTGGAGCGGCGATGCGCCGACTTCCGCAAAAGTACTGCTGGACGGTAAAACCGTCTGGACCGGTGCTGGCAGCGCGTCTGGCTCTGCGACCTTTAAAGTAAAAAAAGGCGGGCGCTATCAGGAACAGGTGGAATTGTGTAACGACAGCGGTTGCACCAAGAGCGCCAGTAAGTTGATTATCGTGGCGGATACCGACGGTAGCCATCTGCTGCCGCTGAATACCCCGCTGCTGGAAAATAACAAAACCTTCGCGCAGCACACCGACAAAGTGGTTGGCGCCTACTTCCCGGAGTGGGGCGTCTATGACCGCAACTTCTCCGCCGATAAAATCCCGGTGGCGAACATCAACCACCTGCTGTATGGCTTTATTCCAATGTGCGGCGGCGACGGTATTAACGACAGCGCCAAATCGTCTGGTGCGCTGGAATCCCTGAAACGCGCGTGCCAGGGACGTCAGGATTACACCGTGGCGATCCACGATCCATGGGCGGCGCTGCAGAAACCGCAGCAGGGCGTAAGCAACTGGGATGACCCGTACAAAGGTAACTACGGTCAACTGATGGCGATGAAAAAAGCGCATCCTGACCTGAAAATTCTGCCGTCCGTCGGCGGGTGGACGCTGTCCGATCCGTTTTTCCAGATGGACAATAAAGTCCTGCGCGATCGCTTCGTCGCCTCTGTAAAAGAGTTCCTGAAAACCTGGAAAGTGTTCGACGGTGTGGATATTGACTGGGAATTCCCGGGCGGCGGCGGTGAGAACGCCAAACTCGGCAATCCGCAGACCGATAAGGCCACGTACACCGCGCTGATGCACGATCTGCGTCAGATGCTGAACGAACTGTCGGCTGAAACGGGCCGTACCTACGAGCTGACCACCGCAATCGGCGCGGGCAAAGATAAGATTGAAGACGTTGACTACAACACGGCGCAGCAGTACCTCGATCATATCTTCCTGATGAGCTATGACTTCTACGGCGCGTGGAGCAACACCGATCTCGGCCATCAGACCGCACTTTATGGCGCGTCATGGAAACCGGACACCAACTACACCACCGATAACGCAGTGAAAGCGATGCTGGAGCAGGGCGTACAGCCTGGCAAGATCGTCGTTGGCGCGGCGATGTACGGACGCGGCTGGACCGGCGTTCACGGCTACACTGGCGACAACCCGTTCACCGGCACGGCTACCGGTCCGGTGAAAGGCACCTGGGAAAGCGGCATCGTTGACTACCGTCAGATCGTCAACCAGATGCTGGGCAAACCGGGTTGGGAATACAAATACGATACCGCTGCAGAAGCGCCGTATGTATTCAACAAGTCTACCGGCGAGCTGGTGACCTACGACAACGCCCGCTCCGTTGAAGCGAAAGGCAAATATGTCCTGAACAACAACCTCGGCGGTCTGTTCGCGTGGTCTATCGAGTCCGATAACGGCGATATCCTGAACGCCATGAACGAAGGTCTGATGGGCGGCAGCTCAACGCCGGTTGAGCCGGTAAACACCAACCACGCGCCGGTCGCTTCTGCGGTTGACCAGAGCGTAACTGGCCCGGCGACCGTGATGCTCGACGGTTCGGCTTCCCGCGATCAGGACGGCGACGCGCTGACCTACAAGTGGACGCAGATTTCCGGCGCCACCGTAGCGATTGCCAACAGCACCAGCGCTAAAGCCAGCATCAACCTGCCAGCGGTTACCCTCGATCAAACTCTGGCATTCCGTCTGACGGTCACTGATGCGAAAGGCCTGAGCAATGCGGTGGATGTCCAGGTAGTGAATAAAGCGCCGAAAGCCAACCAGGCTCCGGTAATCAACGCCATGGAAGCCGTGAGCGTGACCGCGGGCGAGTCTCTGTCTCTGCATGCGCAGGCAACCGACCCGGATGGCGATGCGCTGACCTACAGCTGGAGCGTACCGGCAGATATGAACGCAACCGGTACGGATACGGCGAACGTGCGTATCACTGCGCCAGACGTGGCAAACGCCTCCACCTTCACCCTGAGCGTGATCGTGTCCGACGGTAAGACCAGCGTACAGTCTAACGTGCAGGTGACTGTGAATCCGAAAGCGGTACCGACTCCTGCAGAGGAAGACACCCATCCGTCTGATGAAGGCAACACCCCTTCAGACGAAGGTACTACCCCGTCTGATGAAGGCAACACGCCGTCTGATGAAGGTAGCGCAACAGATTCCTGCGACAACCCGGTTGACGCTAACGCCAGCAAATACGCGGCATGGGAATCCAGCAAAATCTACAACGGCGGCGATACCGTGAGCTTCGACCATCTGGTATGGAAAGCGAAGTACTGGACGCAGGGTAACCAGCCGGGCTTCGGTGCGGAAGCCTGGGAACTGGTCAGCCAGGTGAAATTCAACTGGCGTTCCGATGTGGTCTACAACGGTGGCGATACCACAACGTATGAAGGGTCTGTGTACCGTGCGAAGTGGTGGACCATGGGCGACAACCCGGCAAACAGCGATGTATGGGTGAAGGAAGGCGCAGCAACCGACTGCAAATAATTTCACCGCAGGTCGCGGGGAGTACGCTCCCCGTACCTCTGGACCACACCCCGCTTCGGGTGTGGTTCTTCTCACCTGACAGGATGTAAAAAGGAGCCAATTAACCCGTTTATCAGGAGAAAAAATGAAACGCATCATATTTTTGCTGCTGATTGTCAGTCAGAGCGTATTCGCTAACTGTTGGGATAACGCCGCGCATTATTACCATGTGGATCCTTATCTCTTATATGCAATAGCAAAAGTTGAATCCGGGATGAATCCCTATGCCGTAGGGGTAAATCACGATGGCACCCGGGATGTCGGTTTGATGCAAATTAACAGCTCGCATTTTACAGAACTGCAACGACACGGGATTGATGAATACCGGCTGATTGCCGAGCCGTGCACCTCAATTATGGTGGGGGCTTCGATTCTTTCCGACATGATTAAAGTCTATGGCAATAACTGGGAAGCCGTTGGCGCTTATAACGCAGGGCTGAAAAAAGAAAACTACCCTCAACGCATGATCTACGCGCGCAAGGTATGGAATAAATATCAACAGTTAAAAAAACCTTACCGCGGATGACTTTTATTTTTTGAAGAATACCCACGCGTGTTCTTCTAAAAGTGAATGTCGCACTGGAGGGCTTATTTATTGACGGATTAATAAATAAACCAGGGGATTAATTATCTTATTGTACTATTCAAGGAAAACTGAAATGAACAAACGGACATTATTAAGTGTACTTATTGCCGGCGCGTGTGTGGCGCCGTTTATGGCGCAGGCCAGCAATCTGCAGGCGACCAGCGGTGAGCCTTATACCATGAAGGCCAGCGACCTGGCGAAAAAAGAGCAGGAGCTGACCAACTTTCCGCTGATGCAGTCGGTAAAAGAGACTATTCGCACCCTCGATAACGCCTCAGTTGAACTGATCGAGCCGGGTCGCGCCGCCAATCCGGAAAACGTCAAGCGCGTGGAAGGCATCGTGAAAGCGTCTGACTGGGAATACCTGTTCCCGCTGCGCGCGCAGGCGTACACCTACAGCAACTTCCTGAAAGCGGTCGGTAAATTCCCGGCGCTGTGCCAGACCTATAACGACGGTCGCGACAGCGACGCGATCTGCCGTAAAGAACTGGCGACTATGTTCGCGCACTTCGCCCAGGAAACTGGCGGCCATGAAAGCTGGCGTCCGGAGGCCGAATGGCGCCAGGCGCTGGTTCATGTCCGCGAGATGGGCTGGAGCGAAGGCCAGAAGGGCGGCTATAACGGTGAATGTAACCCGGACGTATGGCAGGGGCAGACCTGGCCGTGCGGTAAAGACAAAGACGGCGACTTCCTGAGCTACTTTGGTCGCGGCGCGAAGCAGTTGTCCTATAACTACAACTACGGTCCATTCTCGGAAGCGATGTATGGCGACGTGCGTGTACTGCTCGACAAACCGGAGCTGGTGGCGGACACCTGGCTGAACCTGGCGAGCGCGATCTTCTTCTTCGCCTACCCGCAGCCGCCGAAGCCGAGCATGTTGCAGGTGATCGACGGCACCTGGCAGCCGAACGAACACGATAAAGCCAACGGTCTGGTGCCGGGCTTCGGTGTGACCACCCAGATCATCAACGGCGGCGTGGAATGCGGCGGCCCGACGGAGATCGCCCAGTCGCAGAACCGTATCAAGTACTACAAAGAGTTCGCCAATTACCTGAAAGTACCTGTTCCGGCTGATGAAGTGCTGGGTTGCGCCAACATGAAACAGTTCGACGAATACGGCGCGGGCGCGCTGAAGATTTACTGGGAGCAGGACTGGGGGTGGAGCGCGGACACGCCAGACGGTAAAACCTATGCTTGCCAGTTGGTGGGCTACCAGACGCCGTTCAGCGCCTTTAAAGACGGCGACTACACCAAATGCGTGCAGAAGTTCTATAACGTGAACATTGTGAATGACGACGGTACGCCGGTCACACCTGCCGATACCACACCGGCGGACACCACGCCGTCTGAGGATACGCCTGCGGATACCACTCCGCCAGATGACACGACCCCGGCGGATACCACGCCGGCAGACGATACCGCGCCAGTGGTGGTCAACCACGCGCCGGTGGCGATTATTTCAGGGCCGGTTGGCGCGGTTGAAGCGGGGGCGCAGGTTTCGCTGAGCGCGGAAAGCTCTACCGATGAAGACGGTAATAAACTGACCTATACCTGGCGCTCGCAGGACGGTCAGACCCTTTCCGGCGAAGACAAAGCGGTGGTGACCTTTACCGCGCCGGAAGCCGCTACGGCGAAGCAGTACGAAGTGAGCCTGACCGTCAGCGATGGCGAACTGAGCAGCACCGCATCCTATCTGCTGAACGTGAAAGCAAAGGCCTCGACGCCGTCTGAAGATGAAGGCGCTTACCCAGGCTGGAGCGCTAACAGCACGTACAACGCAGGGGACATCGTGAACAACCACGGTAAACTGTTCCAGTGCAAACCGTTCCCATACAGCGGCTGGTGCAACAACGCGCCAACCTACTATGAACCCGGCGTGGGTCTGGCATGGTCCGACGCATGGACCGCGCTGTAAAGTAAACGCAAAGCGGCAACCAGAGGTTGCCGCTTTTTTGCGATTTTGCCGCCCGGATAAGTCACCTTCCGGCGGTGAGCGGTTTAGCGATGTAATTTCCCGTGATCGCGCAGCCAGGCTGCGGTTCTGATAATTCCGTCATCAAGCGTCACCACCGGTTTATATCCCAACTCGTCCCCGGCGCGGCTGATATCCAGCGTAAAATCAAAATTCAGCTTTGACACGCCATAGTGGGTAAGTGCGGGCTCTTTTGCGGATTTGTTGCCGAAACGCTCCATGCTGCGGGCGATCATGTCCAGCATCGGGTAGGGAACAGAGCGGATCCGACAGTGGATATTCAGTTCATCAATCAGCTTTTGCACAATGCTGCGCAGGGTTCTCGGCTCGCCGTTGGTGATGTTATACACCCGGCCAGAGGGCAGGCTGTCGCACTGCGCCTGGCTGGCCAGCCACATCGCGTGAATCGCATTTTCATAGTAGGTCATATCCACCAGCGCGCTGCCGCCGTGGGGCAACAGCACGCTGCCGTACTGGTGCATCATGTGCGCCAGTCGCGGGATAAACACTTTGTCATGGGGGCCAAACAGACTTTGCGGACGCAGCACCGTAAATCGCGTCTGCGGGTTAGCCTGCGCCAGCAGATTAATCACGTCTTCACCGGCGGCTTTACTGCGTGCAAACTCGTTGGCGAAACGGTGAGGGCGAAAATCCTCTTTAATACCGCGATGATGGTGGTAATCGAAATAGAGCGAAGGGGAGGAGATATGAATGAAATTACGCACGCCCCACGCCACCGACCATTCGCCAAGACGACGGGTTGCGCGGACGTTGGCCAGATCAAAGGCTTCCTGGGTTCCCCACGGCGAGGTGAAGCTTGAGCAGTGCCACAGCGTGTCGATGCCCGCCAGCATGACCTTCGCCTGTGACGAAACCAACTCGGTCAGATCCGCATGGACAAATTCCGCGCCCATCTTCTCGAGCAGTTTTCCCATCGCCTCATTGCGACCGGTGGCTCTGACGCTGATGCCTTTGTTGCGCAAAAACTCAACCGCGTTTCGTCCCAAGCCGCTGGTTGCGCCGGTAACCAGTACCTTCATATCAATCCACTGTGTTTTAAAAACGTCGTGCGCATTCTTCCGTGAATTACGTCGGTATGCAATGGGAAACGTGAAACAATACAGTCTCTTTTTACTTATTTTCTGTGATTTGTTCTGCAAGTCGGGCAATTTTCTTTGCCATTCCCCGGAAGATAAACAGGTGCGCCGGAATCATCAACAGCCAGTAAAAAAGGCCCGGCATCCCGTGCGGATGCCACCAGGCGCGCACGTCAATTTGTCGGTGATCCCCTTTATCCTCAAGAGTAAAACTGAGGCGGCCCAGCCCCGGCGCCTTCATACCGAACAGCAGGGTCAGCTGTTTTTCCGGCTCGACAATAATCACCTTCCAGCTGTCCACCGCATCGCCGGGCTGTAAAAGCGCATGTTCGGGGCGACCTTTCGCCAGCCGATGGCCGACCAGCAGATCCATCGCCGCGCGGGTTTTCCACAACGCATTGCCGAAGAAATACCCCTCTTTGCCACCGAGACGGTTCACGACCTGCCACAGCGCCTGCAGACTGGCAGAGGTGCTGACGGTAAAGCCAGCCTGTTTGGCGAAAAAACCGTACTCAGGCCGCCAGCGGGCAAATGCCTGCGCGTCGTAACCCCAGTCGCTGGAGTTAACCAGCTTCTCTTCTTCTTTCAGCGTCCTGCGCACCGCGTCGTCAAAGGCAATCAGCTTTTGCGGGATCAACGCGCGTAGCGCCCTGTCGTCAGCCAGCAGGTCGTGCTTCAGTCCCTGTATCAGCGCTTTCGCGGTCGTGGGGGGGACAGAGGTGATCACGTTAAGAAACCAGACGGAAATCCAACGGGTCGGAAAGGGGATGGGAAGGAGCGGACGGCGTTTGCCGCTGACCGTCATGAAATGTTCAAACTGCGCCTGATAGCTCAGCACTTGCGGCCCGGCGGCTTCCAGCACCCGATGTTCGCGGGTGGGATGGTTGAGCAGTTCCACCAGGTAATGCAGCAGGTTCTCCAGCGCGATGGGGGTGGTGCGCGAGCGCACCCAGCGCGGCGGCGTGAGGATCGGCAGGTTGTAGACCATATCGCGCATCACTTCAAACGCGGCGGACCCTGCGCCGACGATGATCCCGGCGCGCAGTTCGGTGACCGGCACGCCGGACTCGCGCAACGTGTCTGCCGTCAGTTGTCGCGCGCGCAGGTGGTCCGACTGCTCATGTTCGGGCGCCTGTAGCGAGCTGAGAAAAATCAGCTGATTAACCGGCGTTTCGCGCAGGGCGTCACGCACGTTCAGCGCCACCTGCCGTTCATGGGCGATAAAGTCGCCGCCTTCGCCCATGCCGTGAACCAGATAGTACAGGGTATCGATGTTTTTCAGCAGGGCGGGCAGCGCGCGCGGCCAGTTCAGATCGATGTTATGGCAGCTGACGTTCGACAGCTGCATTTTTTCCAGCCGTTCGGTGCGACGTGCCGCCGCCAGCACCTGATGCCCGTGCGCGCTGAGTGCCTGCACCAGATGTTGACCGATGTATCCGCTGGCGCCAAGCACCAGAATGCGTTGCGGCACGGTTGTCTCCTTAGCGGTTCAGAAAGGCGCGCCAGTGGGCGACAACGTCGGCAAGCTGCTCGCGCGAGACGTCCAGATGCGTGACCAGACGTACCACGGGCGAGGCATTGATCAGCACACCGTGGTCTTTCATATACGCGCCCAGCGCCGCCGCGCGTTCTTCGCCTACGCGAACGAACAGCATGTTGGTGTCATGACGCGTCACTTCCGCGCCAGCGTCACACAGCTGTTCCGCCAGCCACGCGGCGTTGTCGTGATCGTCCTGCAGGCGGGCGACATTGTTTTTCAGCGCATACAGCCCGGCGGCGGCCAGAATCCCCGCCTGACGCATACCGCCGCCGGTCATTTTGCGCCAGCGCGTGGCGCGCTTGATGTAATCATGGCTGCCGACCAGCAGCGACCCGACCGGCGTACCCAGCCCTTTCGACAGGCAGATAGTGAACGAGTCGCAATATTGGGTGATCTCTTTCAGCGCGCAGCCGTAAGCGACCACGGCGTTAAAGATGCGCGCGCCGTCGACATGCAGCGCCAGACCGCGCTCACGGGTAAACTCCCACGCGGCTTTCAGGTATTCGCGCGGCAACACTTTGCCGTTGTGGGTGTTTTCAAGACTGAGTAGCTTCGTGCGGGCGAAATGAATATCGTCCGGCTTAATTTTCGCCGCCACCTTATCCAGCGGTAATGAACCGTCTGCCGCTGCGTCAATGGGCTGCGGCTGGATGCTACCGAGCACTGCCGCGCCGCCCGCTTCAAAGAGATAGTTATGCGCGCCCTGACCGACGATATACTCTTCACCGCGTTCACAGTGGCTGAGCAAGGCGACCAGATTGGCCTGGGTGCCGGTGGGTAAAAACAGCGCGGCCTCTTTGCCGCTGAGTTCCGCGGCGTAGCGCTGAAGTTCGTTAACGGTAGGGTCATCTCCGTACACGTCATCGCCAACCGGGGCGGCCATCATGGCTTCCAGCATGGCGCGGCCCGGTCGGGTGACGGTATCACTGCGTAGATCGATCACGGCATTTCCTCTGTAAAGTCAGGGTAATGCCTTCTGTTTTACCTGAGCCAGTTGGTTTTTGCCAGTTCGATCACTTCGTCGCCGCGCCCGCTGATGATCGCCCGCAGCATATACAGGCTGAACCCTTTGGCCTGCTCCAGTTTGATCTGCGGCGGGATCGCCAGCTCTTCTTTGGCGACCACTACGTCCACCAGTACCGGACCGTCGATAGCGAAAGCACGCTGTAGGGCTTCATCCACCTCTGAGGCTTTTTCAACGCGAATACCGGTGATGCCGCAGGCTTCGGCGATGCGGGCGAAATGGGTGTCATGCAGCTCGGTGCCATCGGTCAGGTAACCGCCGGCCTTCATCTCCATCGCCACGAAGCCCAGCACGCTGTTGTTAAAGACCACGATTTTGACCGGCAGCTTCATCTGTACCACCGAGAGGAAATCGCCCATCAGCATGCTGAACCCGCCGTCGCCACACATCGCCACGACCTGGCGCTCCGGCGCGGTAGCCTGCGCGCCCAGCGCCTGCGGCATAGCGTTCGCCATCGAGCCGTGGTTAAACGAGCCGAGCAGTCGGCGCTTGCCGTTCATTTTCAGGTAACGCGCCGCCCATACCGTCGGCGTACCGACGTCGCAGGTAAAGATGGCGTCATCGGCGGCAAAACGGCTGATCTGCTGCGCCAGGTACTGCGGGTGGATGGCTTTGTCGCTCGGTTTCGCCAGATCGTCGAGTCCTTTGCGGGCGTCGCGGTAATCGTTCAATGCTTTATCAAGGAATTTTCGATCGGTTTTTTCTTCCACCAGCGGCAGTAGCGCCGTCAGGGTCGCTTTGATGTCGCCGACCAGCGCCATATCAACCTTACTGTGCGCGCCGATGCTCCCCGGATTGATGTCGATCTGGATAATTTTGGCGTCGGTGGGGTAGAAGGCGCGGTAGGGGAACTGCGTGCCGAGCAGCACCAGGGTGTCGGCGTTCATCATGGTATGGAAACCGGACGAGAAGCCGATAAGCCCGGTCATGCCCACGTCATAAGGATTGTCGTATTCGACGTGCTCTTTGCCGCGCAGGGCGTGCACGACAGGCGCTTTGATTTTGGCGGCAAACTCAACCAGCTCGTGATGGGCGCCCGCGCAGCCGCTGCCGCACATCAGCGCGATATTGCTGGAGTAACGCAGCAGTTGCGCCAGTTTGCGCAGCTCTTCTTCCGCGGGGGTGACCACCGGCATCGGCGCATGATACCAGTGGCTGCTGGCGCCTTCCGGCGCGGGTTTCAGCGCTACGTCGCCCGGGAGCACCACGACCGACACGCCGCGATTCAGTACCGCTTTGCGCATGGCGATCGCCAGGACCTGGGGGATCTGCTCAGGGCTGGAAACCAGCTCGCAATAGTGGCTGCATTCACGGAACAACTCTTGCGGGTGGGTCTCCTGGAAGTAACCGCTGCCGATCTCGCTGGAGGGAATATGGGCGGCAATCGCCAGTACCGGAACATGGTTACGGTGGCAGTCAAACAGGCCATTGATTAAATGCAGGTTGCCGGGGCCGCAGGAGCCTGCGCACACCGCCAGATTGCCGGTAAGCTGGGCCTCCGCGCCAGCGGCAAACGCCGCGACCTCTTCGTGACGGGTCGACATCCACTCAATCGTTCCCATGCGATTGAGACTGTCGCTCAGGCCGTTCAGGGAATCGCCCGTTACGCCCCAGATGCGTTGCACTCCGGCCTGTTCCAGCGTTTTTGCAATAAAAGCGGCAACCGTTTGTTTCATGGTTCTCCATCTCCTTCAATGTGATAACGGTTACAAGTTTAGTTGAAGATGGCAAAAAGGCCGGATGGCGTCAGCGCATCCGGCCTGAAGGGGGAGACCGGATAAGCGCAACGCTTTCCGGCAAGGTAAAACTACGCGAGGACCAGATCGCCCTGTGGATGGCAGGAGCAGGCCAGCACGTAGCCTTCGGCGATTTCCGCGTCGGACAGCGTCATGGTGCTGCTGACCGTATACTCACCGGAAACCACTTTGGTTTTACAACAGCCGCAGACGCCAGCACGACAGGCGACAGTAACCGGCACTTTGTTGCTTTCCAGCGCGTCCAGCAGTGTGGTGCCGACGGGCGCGTAAAACGTTTTTGCCGGTTGCAGTTTGGTAAATTTCAGACCGCTGGTAGCGGCTTCTGCCACCGGCGTAAAGAACTTCTCTTTGAAAAAGCGCGTCACACCAAGCGCTTTCACTTCCTGTTCGACCCAATCCATATACGGCGCCGGGCCGCAGGTCATCACGGTACGCGAGGTGAGATCGGGTACCTGCTGCAACAGTGCAGGGGTCAGGCGACCGGCGACAAAACCATGAGTGGCGTTATTTTCTGCCACCAGCGTGACCGGGTACTGCTGCCACTCTTCGGCGAAAATCACGTCCTGCGGCGAGCGTACGTTAAAAATTACCTGCACGTCGGCCTGTGGGCGATACTTCGCCAACCAGCGGCGCATTGACATGATCGGCGTGACGCCGCAACCGGCGGCGAGCATCAGGAATTTATCGTCTGCTTTATCGTCGCAGGTAAATTCGCCCATCGCGTCGGACAGCCAAATGTAGTCGCCGCGCTTCACGTCGCGGGTTAACCACTGCGAACCTGCCCCGTCGTCAATCCGGCGAACGGTCAGCGTAATATACTCGCTGACGCCCGGCGTGGAAGACAGCGTGTAGGCACGCAGCGTGTCCGCAGCGTTACGCACGCTCACCAGTGCATACTGCCCGGCGCGATACGGATAATAGTCATGGCACAGCAGGGCTATTGTCCAGACATCCGGCGTTTCCTGATGGATGTGATGGACCTGCATCCGCCATGGGCACTGATTGGTTGGCATCGTCATCTTTTACTCCTTACGCGCTCAGCAACTGCTTCATATCGTCTTCAACGGTGGTGACGGAACGCAGACCGAATTTTTCGTTGAGTACCGCCAGCAGATCCGGGGTGAAGAAGCCCGGCGCGGTCGGTCCGGTGACGATATTTTTCACGCCAAGCGACAGTAGGGTCAGCAGAATAACGATCGCTTTCTGTTCGAACCAGGAGAGCACCAGGGAGAGCGGCAGATCGTTGACGCCGCAGCCCAGTTTTTCCGCCAGCGTGACCGCCAGAATGATAGCGGAGTAAGCGTCGTTACACTGCCCGGCATCCACCAGACGCGGCAGCCCTTCGATATCGCCAAACTCGAGCTTGTTGAAGCGGTATTTGCCGCAGGCGAGGGTGAGGATCAGGCAGTCATCCGGCACGCTGGTGGCGAAGTCGGTGAAATAGTTACGTTCGCCGCGCGCTCCGTCGCAACCGCCGACAAGGAAGATGTGACGCAGTTTTTCCCGGCTGACCAGGTCGATCAGCGTATCTGCCGCCCCAAGCAGGGTCTGACGGCCAAAGCCGACGGTGATCAGATGCGGAATCTCGCTGTACGGGAAGCCTGCCATCTGCTGCGCTTGCGCAATCACCGGGCCGAAATCGTCGCCTTCGAGATGACTGACGCCCGGCCAGCCGACGATGCTGCGGGTCCAGATACGGTCGTCATAAGCGCCCACGGTCGGATCGATGATGCAGTTTGAGGTCATCACGATAGGCCCAGGGAAGCGAGCGAACTCGACCTGCTGGTTCTGCCAGCCGCTGCCGTAGTTACCGACCAGATGTTTGAATTTACGCAGTTCCGGGTAACCGTGAGCGGGCAGCATTTCGCCGTGGGTGTAGACGTTAACGCCGGTACCTTCGGTCTGCTCCAGCAGGTTATAGAGATCTTTCAGATCGTGACCTGAAATCAGAATACATTTGCCTTCAGTGGCTTTCACGTTGACCTGAGTTGGCGTGGGGTGACCGTATTTCGTCGTCTCACCGGCGTCGAGAATGCTCATGACCTTAAAGTTCATCTGGCCGATTTCCATCGAGCATTCCAGCAGCGCGTTCATGTCGGCAGGCCAGGTGCCCAGCCACGCCATGATTTTGTGGTACTGCGCGTAGATGTCGTTGTCGTATTGACCGAGCACATGGGCATGTTCCATATACGCCGCCGCGCCTTTCAGGCCGTACAGGCAGAGCAGACGCAGGCCGAGAATGTTGTCGCCAATCGCCGCTTTGTCTTTGTTCGGGGTAAATTCTGCCGCCTGGCGCTGCAGGTCACCGAGATCGTCGCTGACCAGTTGCAGCTCCGCCATCGGATTGTCGCAATGGGCGCTGGCGTCTACGCTCAGGCACTGGGCTTTTAGCGCTTCACGCATGGCGATGGCGTCACGGGCATAGCCCACGATACGCGGGGAATCGAAGTTAACGTTAGTCAGCGTAGAGAAAAACGCGCGCGGCGCGAAGCTGTCAACGTCATGATTAATGATGCCGTATTCACGGGCTTTCACCGCCCATGCAGACAGACCCTGTAGGGCAGCGATCAGCAGATCCTGCAAATCGGAGGTTTCAGCCGTTTTACCGCACATACCCTGCGCGTAAGAGCAGCCGTTTCCTGCCGGAGTACGGATAGTTTGTTCACATTGCACACAAAACATGGTCACACCCTTAAAGTTATATTTAATATACATGTTTAAGGTTATGCCTGAGCACGAAAGGAGAAAAGGGATTTCTGATACAACTTACAGGGAGATTGATTTAGCGCAATTTTGGCGGCAGAGACCTACCGCCATCGGGGTATTACGCAGAGAAAAACGCCATCAGGATAGGCACCAGCAGGCTGAGGATAAAGCCATGTACAATGGCGGCTGGCACCATTTCCAGCCCGCCCGTGCGCTGTAAAACCGGCAGGGTGAAGTCCATCGATGTCGCCCCGCACAGCCCCAGCGCGGTGGAGCGGCTGCGGCGCACCAGGCCCGGAATCAGCATAATGGCGATCAATTCGCGCGCCAGATCGTTAAAGAACGCGGCGCTGCCAATCACCGGACCATAGGATTCCGTTAGCAAAATACCGGACAGGGAGTACCAGCCAAATCCGGACGCCATCGCCAGCGCGGTTTTGATCGGCAGATCGAGAATAAAAGCATTGATTAAGCCGCCGATCAGGGAACTGGCGACCACCACGACGGCGACAATCATGCCCCGGCGATTAAGAATAATTTGCCTTAACGTCATGCCGCTATTGCGCAGTTGGATCCCCACCAGCAGTAACAGAAGAATCAGGGTATATTCGCTGGCTTCGGTCGCATGCTGCAAAAGAGAGAAACCGCTGAGTCCCAGCAGAAAACCCGCCACCACCACGCCGCATAATTTTAGCGACTCCAGCGCCATGGCAATACGCGACGGCAGTTTCTCCTGCTGATGATTGTGTCGCCAGGGTAATGAACGTTCCAGCCACAGCAAGGCCACAATATTACAGAGTAAAATAACGCTAATACTGACTGCGGAATAATGAAAAATAGCGAGCAGATTACTCGCCAGATTATCCAGGAAGGCCAGGCTAATACCCATAAAAAAGAGAATCAGATAAACCATCCAGCTTAACAGGCGATTAATGAGTTTTAATGCCGCGTTGTGCCGCAGCGGAATGAGATAACCTGCAATCAGCGGAAGCAGAATAATGAGAAGTCCAGAAAACATGAACAGCCGGTCCTTGTAAGAATCGTTTAGCGTCAACGACACTACCCAATAAAGTCTGTCCCGTAAAGCGGCAAAAAGAAAGCCGGGCGGCGCTGGCGCTCACCCGGTTCACAATCGAACGTATTTGCAGGCCAGGAGAAGCATCGCGCTTACCCGGCCTGTTATCATTAATCGCGTTTTTCCAGCAGGGTGCGATAAATAAGCCCACCGAGGATCCCGCCGATAATCGGCATCACCCAGAACAGCCACAGCTGTTCCAGCGCCCAACCCCCCTGGAAGATCGCGACTGCGGTACTGCGCGCCGGGTTCACAGAGGTATTGGTCACCGGAATGCTGATCAGGTGAATCAGGGTTAACGCCAGGCCAATCGCGATGGGCGCGAAACCGGCAGGGGCGTATTTATCCGTTGCGCCATGAATGACCAACAGGAAACCGGCTGTCAGGACAATCTCAATGACAATGGCGGACAGCATGGAATAGCCGCCCGGTGAATGTTCGCCATAGCCGTTAGAAGCAAACCCGCTGGCTGCCGCGTCGAAGCCCGTTTTACCGCTGGCAATAAGGTACAATACGGCCGCCGCAATAATCCCGCCGATCACCTGGGCAATAATATAGCCAATGACCTCTTTCGCCGGAAAACGGCCGCCAGCCCATAAGCCTAATGTCACCGCTGGATTAAAATGACCGCCGGAAATATGCCCCACAGCGAACGCCATCGTTAATACGGTGAGACCAAATGCCAGCGCGACACCCGCAAAACCAATACCTAATTCCGGAAAGGCTGCTGCCAGTACAGCGCTCCCACAGCCACCAAAAACAAGCCAGAATGTACCAAAACATTCAGCCGCTAATTTTCTGAACATATCCACCTCAATAAGAAATAACCACAAACGTGGTGTCAGTAATATTCGTCTACAGGACGACGAAACAATAAATAGCGCGCTATTTTAAAAACGAACGTCGTCCATTCTCTAGCTAAATAAATCCAGATCGTTTGATGTAGGGCAATGAGGCGTCATTCCTTGCTCAGATTAATCTTATTTGAAGTGTAGCGTATGTTCGGATGAAAGTGAGCGAACAAAATCTGAATTTATACGGCGAAAAATCCGGCTATATAAATTTGGCAGTGAGCATAATTCATCTTCTTAATTGTTCATAAATCAGTCTATTAGCATGCTTAATTTTACCCGGGTCACGTCCGCGACGCGCATTTGCCGTTATACTGCGAGAAGCTAAAGGGAAAAGTGACATTTGTCTGGAGGAAGCATGATTCTCGAACGCGTTGAGATTGTTGGGTTTCGCGGTATCAATCGGCTGTCGTTAATGCTGGAGCAAAACAATGTGCTGATTGGCGAAAACGCCTGGGGTAAATCCAGTCTCCTTGACGCGCTGACGCTGCTGCTTTCGCCTGAGTCAGAGCTGTATCACTTTGACCGCGACGATTTCTGGTTCCCGCCTGGCGATGTCAATGGCCGTGAGCGGCATTTGCACATTGTCCTGACCTTTCGCGAATCACAACCGGGACGCCACCGGGTGCGGCGTTATCGACCGCTTGAAGCCTGCTGGTCGCCGTGTCGCGACGGCTATCAGCGCATCTTTTATCGTCTGGAAGGCGAAAGCGCCGATGACGGCAGCGTGATGACGCTGCGCAGTTTCCTTGACGGCGACGGTCATCCTCTGTCGGTGGACAATATTAATGACCAGGCGCGGCATCTGGTGCGTTTAATGCCAGTGCTGCGCCTGCGCGACGCGCGGTTTATGCGCCGCATCCGTAACGGTACGGTGCCTGACGTCAAAGATGTCGAGATCACCGCTCGTCAGCTCGATTTTCTGGCTCGCGAACTGGCGACGCGTCCGCAAAACCTGACCGATGGCCAGATCCGCCAGGGGCTGTCAGCAATGGTGCAACTGCTGGAGCATTACTTTACCGAGCAGGGAACGTCCCAGTCGCGGCACCGGTTAATGCGCCGTCGTTCGAGCAACGAACAGCGCAGCTGGCGCTATCTCGACATTATTAACCGGATGATCGACAGACCCGGCGGGCGGACCCACCGGGTGATTCTGCTGGGACTGTTCTCGACGCTGCTGCAGGCGAAGGGCACCGTCAGACTGCATAAAGACGCCAGGCCGCTGCTGCTGGTGGAAGATCCGGAAACCCGCCTGCATCCCATCATGCTCTCAGTGGCCTGGCAACTGCTCAACCTGCTGCCGCTGCAGCGAATCACCACCACCAACTCCGGTGAACTGCTGTCGCTGACGCCCGTCGAGCACGTCTGCCGCCTGGTGCGTGAATCTTCCCGCGTGGCGGCCTGGCGTTTAGGGCCAGGTGGTCTTAGCCCCGAAGACGGGCGTCGTATTGCGTTCCACATTCGTTTTAACCGCGCCTCCTCGCTGTTTGCCCGCTGCTGGTTGCTGGTGGAAGGGGAAACCGAAACCTGGGTGATCAACGAACTGGCCCGTCAGTGCGGCCACCATTTTGACGCTGAAGGGATCAAAGTGATCGAGTTTGCTCAGTCCGGGCTGAAGCCGCTGGTGAAGTTTGCCCGGCGGATGGGGATCGAGTGGCACGTGCTGGTGGACGGCGATGAGGCCGGGAAGAAATATGCGGCGACGGTCCGCGGTCTGCTGAATAACGACAAAGAGGAAGAGCGCGAGCACTTAACGGCGCTGCCAGCCCTTGATATGGAACATTTTATGTATCGCCAGGGCTTCTCGGACGTTTTTCACCGTGTGGCGCAGATCCCGGAAAACGTGCCAATGAATATCCGTAAAATCATTTCGAAGGCGATCCATCGCTCATCGAAACCGGATTTAGCCATCGAAGTGGCGATAGAGGCCGGACGGCGCGGCGTTGACGCGGTGCCGGTGCTACTGCGCAAAATGTTTTCGCGCGTCTTGTGGCTGGCGCGCGGCCGGGCGGATTAATGGCTAAAGCGGCGGGGCACCTGTTCGACAACGCTGTCGAGCAGGGCGTAGCGGCGACGGTATTCGGCCCGTTTTTTACTGGCGATATCCGCCTCGCTTTTGCGTGCAATGGTTAAGGGCAGGGCGTAATAGCCGGCGTCGGTCATTTCACCGCCCAGCGATGACCAGAACGCGTCATAGTCGGCATGCATCTGGGTTTTTTTATCCATGTAGCGCCAGCTGCGATAGACATGCACAGCGTTGCTGACCGCCAGAATCTGCTCGACCTGCGCAACCCGGGCAAACTGGCACAGCGCTTCCATCACGATTCTTTTCGGAAAGAGGCCATAACAGGCTTTGGTCGCCTGTTGTATAACCTCATGCGGAACATCGTTTGCCGCCCCCTGCAAGCCACCGATAAACAGGGTACGTTTTCCGTTTAAATAGCAGAAGGTAAACGTGATTTCTGCCAGAATACGTTTCTGCGCGTCACGAATCACGACCGTACTTTCTCCCTCTTTATCCAGGGAGACGAGGCTGACTAAATCCAGCTGGAATGGCGCATCGTCTTTCGCGGTTATTTGTGCCAGACCGAGGCCGTAATGGCTTAAATAACCGATCTGCTGCTCGCGGGTGAGCAAGTTACGCATCATCTCATAGTGCGTGCAAAGCGCGTTCAGCGCAGTGTGCCGTTTAATATTCACCGCCATATACGGTCGGTGCAGACGGATCGGCAGGCGCGGCTGGCGTGTTAACAGCGTGTCCAGCTCCGGCCATTGCGTCAGATTGTCTAACAACTGACTGGTTGCCCGCGGCATTAATAGCGAGCGAATAAGAAATTTCCGCCGAAAACTGGCTTTCCGCCAGAATTTACCCGGCAGTAATTGTCCGCGCGTCAGGCGCATAAATAATTGTAAAGGGGACGCGACGTCGGAAGGGTAGAAGGTATTATCAGTAATCTGTGACATGATCGAAATCCGCAACATGATGTATGCGAAAATTGAAACATGCTGAATCTTAACCAATCGTCAATGCCCGCCGCGCGCGCCTTTGCGTTTGCGGGTTGTTTAGATAAGGTTGATATTCGCAGGCAAAACTACCATCAGGATTAATATGGGTATTAAGGGAAAAAAAATTAAAAAGCGCTATCTGCTGCTGATATTCATTCTTATCCTGGGGGCGATTGCCCTCTGGCGGACGCTTAATGCGCCAGTGCCAACGTATCAGACGCTGATCGTCCGTCCGGGCGATCTTCAGCAGAGTGTGCTCGCCACCGGTAAACTGGATGCGCTGCGTAAAGTTGACGTCGGCGCCCAGGTGAGCGGGCAGTTGAAAACGCTGTCGGTGGCGATTGGCGATAAGGTGAAAAAAGATCAACTGCTGGGGGTTATCGACCCGGAGCAAGCGGAAAACCAGATCAAAGAAGTGGAAGCGACGCTGATGGAGCTTCGCGCCCAGCGCCAGCAAGCTGAAGCCGAGCTGAAGCTGGCGCGGGTCACGCTCTCCCGACAACAGCAGTTGGCAAAAACCCAGGCCGTCTCGCAGCAGGATCTCGACACCGCCGCGACGGAAATGGCCGTTAAGCAGGCGCAGATCGGCACCATCGATGCCCAAATCAAGCGTAATCAGGCCTCCCTGGATACCGCTAAAACCAATCTCGACTATACGCGTATCGTCGCGCCAATGGCCGGCGAAGTGACCCAAATCACCACCCTGCAGGGGCAGACGGTTATCGCGGCGCAGCAGGCGCCAAATATCCTGACGCTGGCGGATATGAGCACCATGCTGGTGAAGGCGCAGGTGTCTGAGGCGGACGTGATTCACCTCAGGCCGGGACAGAAGGCATGGTTTACCGTACTGGGCGATCCGCAAACCCGTTATGAAGGGGTGCTGAAAGACGTTCTGCCGACACCGGAAAAAGTTAACGACGCGATTTTCTATTACGCCCGGTTTGAAGTACCGAACCCAAAAGGCATTCTGCGGCTGGATATGACCGCCCAGGTGCATATCCAGCTCACCGACGTGAAAAATGTGCTGACTATACCGCTCTCCGCGCTGGGCGACCCGGTGGGCGATAACCGTTACAAAATCACCTTACTGCGTAACGGCGAAACCCGCGAGCGGGAAGTGTCAATTGGCGCGCGTAATGACACCGATGTCGAGATTATCAAAGGGCTGGAAGCGGGTGAGGAAGTGGTTATCGGCGAAGGCAAGCCAGGAGCGGCGCAATGACGGCGCTGCTTGAGCTGAGCAATATCCGTCGCAGTTATCCCTCCGGTGAGGAGCAGGTGGAGGTGCTCAAAGGCATCACTCTGCAAATCAACGCCGGGGAGATGGTCGCGATTGTCGGCGCGTCCGGCTCCGGTAAATCGACGTTGATGAACATTCTTGGCTGCCTCGATAAGCCCACCAGCGGCACCTACCGGGTGGCGGGGCGCGACGTGTCGACCTTAGACAGCGATGCGTTGGCGCAGCTGCGCCGCGAGCATTTTGGCTTTATCTTCCAGCGTTACCACCTGTTGTCGCACCTGACGGCGGCGCAAAATGTCGAAGTGCCCGCCGTCTATGCCGGTACCGAGCGTAAGCAACGTCTGGCCCGCGCTCAGGAACTGCTCCAGCGGCTCGGGCTGGGCGATCGCCTGGACTACCAGCCTTCGCAGCTGTCCGGCGGACAACAGCAGCGTGTCAGTATCGCGCGTGCGCTGATGAATGGCGGGCAGGTGATCCTGGCTGACGAACCGACCGGCGCGCTCGACAGTCGTTCCGGCGAAGAGGTGATGGCGATCCTGCACCAGTTGCGCGATCGCGGGCACACGGTGATTATCGTCACCCACGATCCGCAGGTTGCCGCACAGGCTGAGCGGGTGATTGAAATTCATGACGGCGAAATTGTGCGTAATCCCCCGTCGCAGTCCCCCCGGCAGGGAAAAGGCATCCAGGAGCCGACGGTGAAAACGGCATCCGGGTGGAGCCAGTTTGTCAGCGGATTTCGCGAAGCGCTCACCATGTCCTGGCGGGCGTTAGCGGCGAATAAAATGCGCACCTTGCTGACCATGCTCGGGATTATTATCGGCATCGCGTCAGTGGTGTCGATTGTGGTGGTCGGCGACGCGGCGAAACAGCTGGTGCTGGCCGATATCCGCGCCATTGGCACCAACACCATTGATATCTATCCCGGCAAAGATTTTGGCGACGACGACCCGCAATACCAGCAGTCGCTGAAGTATGACGATCTCAGCGCCATCCAGAAGCAGCCGTGGGTGACCTCGGCGACGCCTGCCGTGTCGCAGAATTTACGTCTGCGCTATGGCAATACCGATGTGGCGGCCAGCGCTAATGGCGTCAGCGGCGACTACTTTAACGTATACGGGATGACCTTCAGCGAGGGGAGCACCTTCAACCGTGAACAGCTTAACGGTCGGGCGCAGGTGGTGGTGCTGGACAGCAATACCCGGCGTCAGTTGTTTCCGCATAAAGCGAGCGTGGTGGGCGAAGTGATTCTGGTAGGCAATATGCCCGCGACGGTTATTGGCGTGGCGGAAGAAAAACAGTCAATGTTCGGCAGCAGTAAAATTCTTCGCGTCTGGCTGCCCTACAGCACCATGTCCGGGCGCATTATGGGACAGTCGTGGCTGAACTCGATCACCGTGCGGGTGAAGGACGGGTTTGACAGCGCGCAGGCCGAGCAGCAACTCACCCGACTGCTGACCTTGCGGCATGGGAAAAAAGATTTCTTCACCTGGAACATGGACGGCGTCTTGAAAACCGCTGAAAAGACCACACGTACTCTTCAGTTGTTCCTGACGCTGGTAGCGGTCATTTCGCTGGTGGTTGGCGGGATCGGCGTGATGAACATTATGCTGGTGTCGGTGACCGAACGGACGCGGGAGATAGGCATTCGCATGGCGGTTGGCGCGCGCGCCAGCGACGTGCTGCAACAGTTTTTGATTGAGGCGGTTCTGGTCTGCCTGGTCGGCGGGGCGCTCGGGATTACCCTGTCGATGCTGATTGCCTTTACGCTGCAACTGTTCCTGCCGGGCTGGGAGATTGGTTTCTCGCCGGTGGCGCTGTTGACGGCGTTTATGTGCTCGACCGTGACCGGCATCCTGTTCGGCTGGTTGCCCGCGCGAAACGCGGCGCGGCTGGATCCGGTAGATGCGCTGGCGCGGGAATAAACGGCATCGTAGGGCGGTTAACCCCGCGTTGCCTGACGCAAAATAAAAATGCCAGCCGATCGGGCTGGCATTTTATCTGCGGGATGTACACAATGAGACAGTAGAGCTATGCAACAGCTTCTGCCTCGATGGGCACGATGACGCTGGCGTGATTGCCTTTTGGCCCCTGGTGTACATCAAACTGGACAGACTGTCCGGCTTTTAGCGTTCTGTAACCATCCATCTGAATGGTGGAATAATGAGCGAAAATATCTTCGCCGCCGCCTTCAGGGCAGATGAATCCAAACCCTTTGGCATTGTTGAACCACTTAACAGTACCCGTTTCCATGCTTCGACATCCTTCGTGAATCTTTATAAGTAAGATGGAATGAACCGGTGGTGGAGTGGGGGCTGTATAAAACCTCGCCAACTCTCAAAACTACAATTTAGAGAAATCAGGCCAGGCGTCAAGCGTTTGACAGGGTAGTTTGGGTAAAAATGAATCAAAAATTTGAAGCAGTTAACGCTATTTGCCGTAATGTGACAGATGTCGCGGATGCCAGTGATAGATGATAGTTATCTGTTACTTGAGGTAGATTGATAGTGCAAATCCGCTCCCGTCAGCGGCAGTCCAGACTGCCGGTAACCGTAACCGAAGATGACGACTGACAATGGGTAAGACGAACGACTGGCTGGATTTCGACCAGCTGGCGGCAGATAAAGTGCGCGACGCGCTAAAACCGCCATCTATGTATAAAGTGATATTAGTCAATGATGATTATACTCCGATGGAGTTTGTTATTGACGTGTTACAGAAATTCTTTTCTTATGATGTAGAACGTGCAACGCAACTGATGCTTGCGGTTCACTATCAGGGCAAAGCCATCTGCGGCGTGTTTACCGCGGAGGTCGCTGAGACCAAAGTGGCGATGGTGAACAAATATGCAAGGGAGAACGAGCATCCGTTGCTGTGTACGCTGGAAAAAGCCTGAATGCAGGCATAAAAATTGGGGGAGGTGCCTATGCTCAATCAAGAACTGGAACTCAGTTTAAACATGGCTTTCGCCAGAGCGCGCGAGCACCGTCATGAGTTTATGACCGTCGAGCACTTGTTACTGGCGCTGCTCAGTAACCCCTCGGCCCGCGAAGCGCTGGAAGCGTGTTCCGTGGACCTTGTGGCGCTCCGTCAGGAACTCGAAGCCTTCATTGAACAAACCACACCCGTTCTGCCTGCCAGTGAAGAAGAACGCGATACGCAGCCGACGTTGAGTTTTCAGCGCGTGTTGCAGCGCGCGGTTTTCCACGTACAGTCTTCCGGACGCAGCGAAGTGACTGGCGCCAATGTACTGGTTGCCATCTTTAGTGAACAGGAGTCTCAGGCGGCCTATCTGCTGCGCAAGCACGAGGTGAGCCGTCTCGATGTGGTCAACTTTATTTCTCACGGTACGCGTAAAGATGAACCGGGTCAGACTTCTGACCCCGGTAATCAGCCGAATAGTGATGAACAAGCTGGCGGGGAGGAACGTATGGAGAACTTCACCACTAACCTTAACCAGCTTGCACGCGTTGGCGGTATCGATCCGCTGATTGGCCGTGAAAAAGAGCTTGAGCGCGCCATTCAGGTGCTGTGCCGCCGTCGTAAAAACAACCCGCTGCTGGTGGGGGAGTCTGGCGTCGGTAAAACAGCCATTGCCGAAGGACTCGCCTGGCGTATCGTCCAGGGCGACGTGCCGGAAGTGATGGCTGATTGCACTCTCTACTCGCTGGATATCGGTTCGTTGCTGGCGGGCACCAAATACCGCGGCGACTTTGAAAAACGCTTTAAAGCGCTTCTTAAGCAGTTAGAACAGGACACCAACAGCATCCTGTTTATCGATGAGATCCACACCATAATCGGCGCCGGCGCGGCATCGGGTGGCCAGGTGGATGCGGCAAACCTGATCAAACCGCTGCTGTCCAGCGGCAAAATCCGCGTGATTGGCTCGACCACCTATCAGGAGTTCAGCAATATTTTCGAGAAAGACCGCGCCCTGGCGCGTCGCTTCCAGAAAATCGATATTACTGAGCCGTCTGTGGACGAAACGGTACAGATCATCAATGGCCTGAAGCCGAAGTACGAAGCACACCACGACGTTCGCTACACCGCGAAAGCGGTACGCGCAGCGGTGGAGCTGGCGGTGAAATACATCAACGACCGTCATCTGCCGGATAAGGCGATTGACGTTATTGATGAAGCCGGCGCGCGTGCGCGACTGATGCCCGTCAGCAAGCGTAAGAAAACCGTCAACGTGGCGGATATCGAATCGGTGGTGGCGCGCATTGCGCGTATTCCGGAGAAAAGCGTTTCGCAGAGCGATCGCGATACGCTGAAAAATCTTGGCGATCGCCTGAAAATGCTGGTCTTTGGTCAGGACAACGCCATTGAGGCGCTGACCGAAGCCATCAAGATGAGCCGCGCGGGTCTGGGACACGAGCATAAGCCGGTCGGTTCCTTCCTGTTCGCCGGTCCGACCGGGGTGGGGAAAACCGAGGTGACGGTGCAGCTCTCTAAAGCGCTGGGGATTGAACTGCTGCGCTTTGATATGTCCGAGTATATGGAGCGCCACACCGTTAGCCGTCTGATTGGCGCGCCTCCGGGATACGTTGGCTTTGATCAGGGCGGTCTGCTGACGGATGCGGTGATCAAGCATCCTCATGCGGTGCTACTGCTCGATGAGATCGAGAAAGCGCACCCGGACGTCTTTAACCTGTTGTTACAGGTGATGGACAACGGCACGTTAACGGACAACAACGGGCGTAAAGCGGATTTTCGCAACGTGGTGCTGGTGATGACCACCAACGCTGGCGTGCGGGAAACCGAGCGTAAATCGATTGGCCTGATTCATCAGGACAACAGCACCGACGCGATGAGTGAAATCAAGAAGGTGTTTACGCCGGAGTTCCGTAACCGTCTCGACAATATTATCTGGTTCGAGCACCTCTCTACCGAGGTGATCCATCAGGTGGTCGATAAGTTCATTGTCGAGTTGCAGGTTCAGCTGGATCAGAAAGGCGTTTCTCTGGAAGTGAGTCAGGACGCGCGTAACTGGTTGGCTGAGAAGGGCTACGACCGGGCGATGGGCGCACGTCCAATGGCGCGCGTGATTCAGGACAACCTGAAAAAACCGCTGGCTAACGAGCTGCTGTTTGGCTCGCTGGTGGATGGCGGCCAGGTGACCGTCGAACTGGATAAAGAGAAAAATGAGCTAACCTACGGCTTCCAGAGTGCGCAGAAGCACAAGCCGGAAGCAGCGCATTAATCTCTTTTGCATAATGAATAAACCGGGCGTGAAAAAAGCCCGGTTTTTTTATGCCCGTTCGCTGCGCGTCCGGTCTGTCCAACGGGCTTCGCCCGTTGTCGACCCCGGTCGGGGGTTCTCATCCCCCGGAGTGTGCAATAGGCGAAAAAAAAGCCCGTACTTTCGTACGCGCTCTTTCTTAAATATGGCGGTGAGGGGGGGATTGACTCGCTTCGCTCGCCCTGCGGGCAGCCCGTTCGCTGCGCGTCCGGTCTGTCCAACGGGCTTCGCCCGTTGTCGACCCCGGTCGGGGGTTCTCATCCCCCCGGAGTGTGCAATAGGCAAAAAAAAAGCCCGTACTTTCGTACGCGCTCTTTCTTAAATATGGCGGTGAGGGGGGGATTCGAACCCCCGATACGTTGCCGTATACACACTTTCCAGGCGTGCTCCTTCAGCCACTCGGACACCTCACCATATTGTATTGCTGCCTGACCGCTTGGGGGGCAACGGGGCGCTACTATAGGGAGTTGCGCGAAAAGGGTCAAGCAGTATTTACGCTTAACATCTTATTTGGTTACACAGTGAGCAGTAGCCCCGACGGCAGGCGCCGGGGCTGACTTTTAACGCTGAGAATCCAGCGTTTCGTTATGCTTCACCACATCCTGCGCCTTGCCGTAACTTTCAATCAACAGTTGATACGCCGGGAAGACATGGGTATACACTTCAGCCCATTCCGCCGCATCCTCACGGTTCCAGGTCCCCTGAAGCTCAGATGCCACTGCCGCCGTGTCCATTGGCACAACGCCCGCCTGGACGACACGGGCAAGGGTGATCTCCTGGGCCATTTTGCTGTAGGTTCCGGAGGCATCGATCACCGCAAACACTTTATAACCTTCGGCTACGGCGCTGATAGCCGGAAATGCCATGCAAACGCTGGTAATGGTGCCTGCGATAATCAGCGTTTTCCGACCCGTCGCTTTGACAGCATCGACGAACCCGGCGTTATCCCAGGCATTAATTTCCCCTTTACGCGCGACATACCTGGCGTGCGGCGCGTTAGCGTGAATTTCCGGGATCAGCGGCCCGTTCGGCCCCTGCGGAACAGAGGCCGTGGTGATCACCGGCATCTTCGCGAGAGTCGCCATTTTCGCTAACGCCGCCGCGCGGGCGCGCAGTTCCGGCATGGGCATATCACCGACCGTCTGAAACAGGCCACTTTGGTGATCGATTAACAACATAACCGCATCGTTCACATCAATAACCGGGCGTGCGCCATTAAAATTTGCTGGACTGGACATCATCTTCTCCTTCAATTCAGATTTGGCCGAAGTGGCCAGTGTTAAAATCGCGAACGGCTTGCGCGATTTCCTGTTTAGTGTTCATTACAAAGGGACCGTAACCGACGATCGGCTCATTTAACGGCTCTCCTGACAGCAGAAGGACGCTGGCATCGCTGTTGGCTTCCAGGTGCAGCGTTTCGCCTGTCTGACTGAGCACCACCAGCTGCGCTTCACCGACTGTGGTCGTGCCATTCACCGTGATCGTGCCTTTCAGAACGACCAGCGCAGTACTCCAGCCATCCGGCTGCGTCAGCGTGACCGGATGCGCCTGCTTAAGTCGCATATCCCACACGTTGAGGGGTGAAAACGTATGCGCAGGCCCTGTAAATTGCCGGTATTCGCCGGCAATCACCCGTAACGTACCGGCGTCATCGGGTAATCCGGCGACGGGAATCTGTTCACGGGTGATGCTCTGGTAGCCCGGCGCCGCCATTTTGTCTTTGGCAGGAAGATTCACCCATAGCTGGATCATCTCCAGTTCACCGCCTTTACGGGTAAAGGCATCTGAGTGATACTCTTCATGCAGGATACCCGCGCCGGCTGTCATCCACTGTACATCGCCGGGACCGATAATGCCGCCGCGTCCGGTAGAGTCCCGGTGCTCAACTTCGCCGTTGTAGACGACAGTGACGGTTTCGAACCCCCGGTGGGGATGCTCGCCCACGCCACGTTTTTCAGTACCGGGCGTAAAAGTGTGCGGACCGGCGTAATCCAGCAGCAGGAACGGGCTTAACTGCTGCGCATGACTTTGGTAAGAAAACAGCGAGCGAACCGGAAATCCATTGCCAACCCAGTGCGGGCGAGGCGCGGTATAGACGCCTGTCACCTGTTTCATCGTAATCTCCTCATTGGCGTTGTCTTGATGTCAATAAGCTTATATTTAAGACAACGAGCAGAGTAGTCGCTAAAATGGCCTTCATCGTTCTATAAATGAGACAATAAGAATGAAGCCGGATCTCAATGATTTTGCGTGGTTTGTGCATGTGGTCGAGCAGGGCGGATTTGCCGCCGCGGGGCGTGTACTGGATGAACCGAAGTCCAAACTCAGTCGCCGGATTGCGCAACTGGAAGAGCAACTGGGGGTGCGGCTTATTCAACGAACGACACGGCAGTTTAATGTCACCGAAGTCGGACAGACGTTTTATGAGCATTGCAAAGCGATGCTGATAGAAGCGCAGGCGGCGCAGGACGCCATCGCCGCATTGCAGGTGGAACCACGCGGAGTGGTCAGGCTGACCTGTCCGGTTACGCTGTTGCATGTCCATGTAGGCCCCATGCTGGCAAAGTTTATGGCCCGCTACCCCGAGGTGACGCTGCAACTGGAAGCGACCAACCGACGCGTCGATTTGGTTGCTGAAGGCGTGGATGTTGCGATCCGTGTGCGGCCGCGACCGTTTGAGGACAGCGATCTGGTGATGCGGGTGCTGGCCGATCGGGCGCATCGCATCTTTGCCAGTCCAGCGCTGACGGCGAGGATGGGCGTCCCTGTCTCTCCGGCTGAATTAACGCGCTGGCCAGGACTGAGTCTTTCTGCTGGAAAACATATTCATCGTTGGGAACTCTATGGCCCACAAGGCGCCAGGGCGGAGGTTCATTTTACGCCACGCTTAATTACCACTGACATGCTGGCACTACGCGAAGCGGCGGTAGCTGGCGTCGGCGCCGTGCAACTGCCCATGCTGATGGTAAAAGAACAGCTTTCTGCCGGAGAGCTTATTCCTTTACTGGAAGGGTGGGAACCGAGAAGGGAAGTGATTCACGCCGTTTTCCCGTCGCGGCGTGGCCTGCTGCCGTCCGTTCGGGCACTGGTGGATTTCTTAACAGATGAATATGCGCAGATGACGGAAGAATGAAAATCAGCGTAGACAAAAAAGGCCGGATAAACCGACCTTTTCTCATCTGTACGCCATTGAGGCGTGAAAACAATCAGCGACTACGGAAGACAATGCGGCCTTTGCTCAGGTCGTACGGGGTCAGCTCAACAGTCACTTTGTCGCCCGTCAGGATGCGGATGTAGTTTTTACGCATTTTACCGGAGATGTGTGCAGTAACCACGTGACCGTTTTCTAACTCTACGCGGAACATGGTGTTAGGTAACGTTTCGAGAACGGTACCCTGCATTTCAATATTGTCTTCTTTGGCCATCTAATCCTCTGGGGTATCACTACCGTAATTTGAACCGGCAAGATAATGCCGAAGTTCTTTAAATAAGTAAAGATTTGTACGTTTAAAACGCTGCAAACGAGATTTGGCGCATTACTCCGGATTGCTTCTGAAACACACGACAAAGTCGCACGTGAAGCGCAACGTATAAGGGAGCGATGAGATAAACGATGGGCGTTACCTGACGCGAATGGATCCTTAACGGCAGCGGGGTAATGGGCTAAACCTTCTCTGCGCGGCAATTATAACACCCTGATAAAAAATGTGCCGAAAACATTCACGTCTGAGGCAAAAATAACGTCCGCGGCACCCAGAAATGGCTGGGTAAACGTAACTGACGTAAGGTGTCGAGATGATGCAAATATGTTCTGCGCGGGATTTCAACGGCGCCCAGCGATTGGGTGTGATCGTTCAGCACCTGGCAGTCGAGCAGTTTGCCGCCTTCCCGGATAAATTCTGCGCAGAATACCAGCAGCGCGGTTTTCGACGCGTTTTCCCGGCGGCTGAACATTGACTCGCCGCAAAATAACGCCCCTTGCGAAACGCCGTACATGCCGCCGACAAGCTCATCGTCGCGCCAGACCTCAACGGAGTGGGCGTGTCCTAATTCATGCAGGCGCTGATACGCTTCGACAACGGCTGGCGTGATCCAGGTGCCTTCGTCACGATCGTTCGCGCAGCCTTCGATCACCTGACCAAAGGCATAGTTCAGCGTAACACGATAAGGTGAGCGTTTATGAAAGCGTTTCATGCTGCGGCTGAGATGAAACGTTTCCGGCCAAAGCACCGCGCGCGGATCGGGGGACCACCACAGGATCGGGTCGCCCGGAGAAAACCACGGAAAAATACCGCGCTGGTAGGCCATCAGCAGACGTGCCGGGCTGAGATCGCCGCCAAGCGCCAGCAGACCGTTTGGCTCACGTAGAGCGCCTTCCGGCGAAGGGAAGGCTATTGAGTGACGAGATAGCTGAACCAGCCGCATGACAGCAGAACTCCACTACGCATAAGATCGTTAAATAATAGCTTACAGACCTTGCTTGAACTGGTAATAACGACCCTGCATGGCTAACAGATCTGCGTGATTACCTTGCTCAATAATTTGCCCATTGTCCATGACTATTATCCGATCGCATCGCGCCAGCCCGCGCAGGCGATGGGTCACCATCAGCACCGTTTTTTCACGCATTACTTCAGCCAGTAATTCCAGCATCTGGCTTTCGGTGGTCGCATCCAGCCCTTCGGTTGGTTCATCCAGCAGCATTAACGGCGCGTCATGCAGCAGCGCTCTGGCGATGGCGAGACGGCGAAGTTCGCCGCCGGACAACTGGCGACCGCCTTCTCCTAACCAACTGTTAAGGCCAGCATCCTCAAGCAGTTTTTCCAGACCCACGCGACGCAGCGTATCTGCAAGCGAGTCATCGCTGGCATCAGGCGCCGCCAGCAGCAGATTGTCGCGCAGGGTGGCGCTAAACAGATGTACGCGCTGCGGCACGACGCTCATGGTTTTGCGGAGCGTCGCTTCACTGAACGCAGAAAGGGGGAGATCGTTAATCAAAATCTCGCCCTGTTGCGGATCCCAGGCGCGGGTCAGCAGTTGCAGCAATGTGGATTTACCGCATCCGGTACGGCCCAGAATGGCGATATACTCGCCGGGTTTGACCGTAAGAGACAAGGAATCCAGCGCGTTTTGCGCCTGCTCCGGGTAGCGGAATGACACATCACGCAGGGTCAACGCCACCCGCGCGGGGACGCTAAAGTCACTTGCCGGGAAGGTCACTTCCGGCTTTTGCTCCGTCAGCTCGGTAATGCGCAATGCGGAAGCGATCACCTGCCCCAGATGCTGAAAAGCACCGGTCACGGGCGCTAAGGCTTCAAAGGCCGCCAGCGCACAGAAGACAAACAGGGCGATCAGCGCGCCAGGTTGCGCATTTCCGCCTACGCCGCCGGAGGCCATCCACAGCATCAGCAGGATAGCCAGCGCGCCAATCAGCAACATTAGCGCCTGAGAAAGCGCCGTCAGCTCTGACTGGCGACGCTGCGCTTCGTGCCACTGCAATTCCGTGGCTTCCATCTGCGCGCGATAACGTTCGCTTGCGCCGAAAAGGGTTAGCTCGGCCTGACCCTGTAACCACGCGGTGAGTTGCTGGCGATACTGACCGCGCAGATGCGTGAGATGATGTCCGGTCGCTTTACCCGCGCGATAAAAAGCGGGCGGCATGATAAACAGCGTCAGCAGCATAATGCCGCCAAGGGTGAAGGCGAGGGTAAAATCCAGTACGCTCAGGCCGAGCGTGACCACCATGATTACCACGAACGCGCCCACCAGCGGCGAAATAACCCGCAGGTATAGGTGATCCAGCGTATCCACATCCGCCACCACCCGGTTCAACAGTTCGCCCTGACGATAACGCGCCAGCCCGGCAGGGGAGAGAGGAAGCAGCTTGCTAAACGTGTAAATACGCAGATGCTGCAATACGCGGAAGGTGGCGTCGTGGCTGACCAGACGCTCGAAATAGCGCCCGGCGGTACGGGTAATCGCCGCACCGCGAACGCCCGCCGCAGGCAACATGTAGTTAAAGCTGTAAATACCGGCAAAGCCCGCCAGCGCGGAGGCGGAGAGGAACCAGCCGGAGAGCGTCAACAGGCCAATGCTGGCGAGCAGCGTGAGGATGGCAAGGGAAATCCCCAGCGTTAACATCCATTTGTGACGTTTATACAGCGTCAGATAAGGCAGCAACGCGCGCATTTAAATCTCCTCCTGACGATGGGCTAACAGTGTCGCAAACGCGCCCTGCGCTGCGCTGCGCTCGGCCCAGGAACCCTGTTCGACAATCTGTCCGTCCTGCATCACCAGTATGGTGTCCCAGTCGGCAAGATCTTCAAGCTGATGGGTAACCATCAGCGTTGTCTGGCGTTTGGACGCCTCTTTCAGCGCCTGCATGACCCGCTGTTCACTGTGCGCATCCAGACTGGCGGCCGGTTCGTCGAGCAGCAGCAATTGACACGGGTTGAGCAGGGCGCGAGCCACGGCCACACGTTGTGCCTGGCCGACGGACAAACGACCAGCCTGATCGCCCACCGGCGTGTCGATTCCCTGCGGCAGCAGCGGCAGGAACTCACTTACCCACGCGCTGTCGAGCGCGGCGCGCAGCTCCTGCTCGCTGGCCGCCGGGCGCGCCAGAAGCACGTTTTCACGCAGAGTAGCGGCAGGCAGTTGGGGATTTTGTCCCACCCAGGAGATCTGCCGGCGCCAGGATTCCGGGGCCAAATCACGCAGCTCTACGCCATTGACGCGTAGCGATCCTTGATACGGCAGGAATCCCGACAGCGCATTCAGCAGCGAACTTTTGCCAGAACCGCTGCGCCCCACCAGCACTGCGCGCTGCCCGGGAACGAGGCTAAAGTTCAGCGGTCCTGCCAGCGGTTTGCCTTCCGGGGAGGTAATGATGAGATTTTCGGCGGTAATTGAAACGGGCTCTTTCGTGGAAAGCTCAACCTCGCCACGTTCCGGATGAGCAAGGGGTGTTTCCATAAACGTTTTCAGGCTGTCAGCCGCGCCGACCGCCTGCGCTTTGGCATGGTAAAACGTACCGAGGTCGCGCAGCGGCTGGAAAAACTCGGGGGCAAGAATCAGCGCGAGGAAACCCGCCGTCAGCGTCACGCCCGCGCCGTAGTGCCCGAAGTCCAGCTCGCCCAGGTAAGAGAAGCCAAAGTAAACCGCGACCAGCGCAATTGAGAGCGAGGTAAAGAATTCCAGTACGCCGGAAGATAAGAAGGCCAGACGGAGCACCTCCATGGTGCGCTGGCGAAAGTCCTGTGACGCCGCGCGAATACTGTCTGTTTCTGCTTCGCCGCGTCCAAAAATACGCAGGGTTTCCATGCCGCGTAGCCGATCGAGGAAATGGCCGCTCAGACGCGCCAGCGCCAGAAAATTGCGTCGGTTCGCATCGGCTGCGCCCATGCCGACCATCGCCATAAACAGCGGAATCAGTGGGGCGGTTCCCAGAAGAATAAGCGCAGCAACCCAGTTAGAGGGGAAGATGGCCGCCACAATCAGCAACGGTACGCACACTGCCAGTGCCATTTGTGGCAGGTAGCGGGCGTAGTAATCATGCATGTCGTCAATTTGTTCCAGCACCAGCGTGGCCCAACTGCCCGCAGGCTTTCCCTGGATCCATGCCGGACCGGCCTGTTGCAGACGATCCAGCACCTGACGACGGATCTCGAAGCGAATATGTTGTCCCGCGTGGAACCCGACCCGTTCCCGTAGCCATACGACCCACGCGCGTAGCACGAACACCAGAACCAGGATAACAAAAGGCATCAGAAGCGCCTCGCGGGGGATATTTTCCATGATCATGTGATGTAAAATGCGGGCCATGATCCAGGCCTGGGCGACGATCAACACGCCGCTCACGAATCCCAGCAGACGGGAAATCATCAACCAGCGTTGGGAAATGACGCTTTGCTGTTTTAACCAGCGAGTTAGCTCTTTTTGACGGGTTTTATTCATTGCGCGCTTTGCAGGTGAGTTGTCAGTATTTTTCGGCAGGGCAATGTTACAACGCGGCAAAAATAAAGGCGACTTATAGTCGCCTTATTTACTTTTGTTACTGATTTGTAAAACTTATTTGCACGCGTCGGCTAAACCGTCGAGATAGCGTTCGGCATCCAGCGCAGCCATACAGCCAGTACCCGCCGAGGTGATCGCCTGACGATAAATGTGATCCATTACGTCGCCTGCCGCGAAAACACCCGGGACGCTGGTCTGCGTCGCGTTGCCGTGAATACCGGACTGCACTTTAATGTAACCATTTTCAAGTTCCAGTTGCCCCTCGAAAATCGCCGTGTTCGGGCTATGGCCGATCGCGACAAACAGACCCGCCACGTCCAGGGTTTCAATGTTGTCGGCATTCTGCGTGTCGCGCAGACGCAGCCCTGTTACGCCCATCTGATCGCCGGTTACCTCTTCCAGAGTACGGTGGGTATGCAGCACGATATTGCCGTTTTCCACTTTATCCATCAGACGCTTGATCAGGATTTTTTCCGCACGGAAGCTGTCGCGACGGTGAATCAGGTGTACCTCGGCGGCGATGTTTGCCAGATACAGCGCCTCTTCAACGGCAGTATTGCCGCCACCGATAACCGCCACTTTCTGGTTGCGGTAGAAAAAACCGTCACAGGTGGCGCAGGCGGACACACCGCGGCCTTTGAACGCCTCTTCAGAAGGCAGACCGAGATAACGCGCGGACGCGCCGGTCGCAATAATCAGCGCATCGCAGGTGTATTCCGCACTGTCGCCCGTCAGACGAAAAGGACGATTTTGCAGATCCACCTTATTGATGTGATCGAAAATAATTTCGGTGTCGAATTTGGTTGCATGTTCATGCATGCGTTCCATCAGCAGCGGCCCGGTCAGATCGTTAGGATCGCCCGGCCAGTTCTCCACTTCCGTCGTGGTGGTCAGTTGACCGCCTTTTTCCATGCCGGTGATTAACACCGGCTGCAGGTTTGCGCGCGCGGCGTAGACCGCAGCGGTATATCCCGCCGGGCCGGAACCCAGGATAAGCAGTTTACTGTGTTTGGTCGTGCCCATGAGATCCCCATAGTTGTTGGCAGGCAATGGGCAGGATTGTAGGGAATTTACCGGCGTAAAAAAAGAGTGCAGCGATTTTGTTAACAATTTGTGTAATAGGGACGGACAATCGGTGCGCCGTTTCGCCGCAAGGGTATAACCAAATCTACTTAAAAGTGGTCAGTTATAAGGTGATAAAATGACGAATTGTCACCACTCGCAATGAATAACTGGCATGTTGTACTAAAAATCGATGTTTTACTTTGACAATCCCCTGCTGTTTTGCGAAAACATTCGAGGAAGAAAAAACAGTGTTATGTGTGTGCTGCATAATCATGCATGTAAATACCATGTTTACCGGGCTAGCGAAATCTACGCATGGCGTGGACAGACGCCATTCGTGATGTCGATAGCTGCCTTCAGGCAACGGTCTTCTCACCACGGACGCAGGCTTGCGCGCCGCTAATCCCTCTGGGTTCGGTCTGTGGTGATGGGCATCGACTCTGAACATGATGTTTATAGAGTCAGGCAGGAGTAGGGAAGGAATACAGAGAGACAATAATAATGGTAGATAGCAAGAAGCGCCCTGGCAAAGATCTCGACCGTATCGATCGTAACATTCTTAATGAGCTGCAAAAGGATGGGCGTATTTCCAACGTCGAGCTTTCTAAACGAGTGGGTCTTTCCCCGACGCCGTGTCTTGAGCGTGTGCGTCGTCTGGAAAGACAGGGTTTCATTCAGGGCTATACGGCACTGTTAAACCCACATTATCTGGATGCATCACTTCTGGTATTTGTTGAGATTACTCTGAATCGTGGCGCGCCGGATGTGTTTGAACAATTTAACGCCGCTGTACAAAAACTTGAAGAGATTCAAGAGTGTCATTTGGTTTCAGGTGATTTCGACTACTTGTTGAAAACGCGTGTACCGGATATGTCAGCCTACCGTAAGCTGCTGGGTGAAACCCTGCTGCGACTGCCTGGCGTAAATGACACGCGTACCTATGTGGTGATGGAAGAAGTCAAACAGAGTAATCGTCTGGTTATTAAGACACGCTAATACGGAACAGGTGCAAAATCGGCGTATTTTGATTACACTCCTGTTAATCCATACAGCAACAGTGCCGGGGCAACCCGGTGCTGTTGTCCGTTTTAGCACCGGGCAGGAAAAGCCTGAAACCTGGAGAGCCTTTTTTGAGCCAGGAATACACTGAAGACAAAGAAGTCACATTGACAAAGTTAAGCAGCGGGCGCCGACTTCTGGAGGCGTTGCTCATCCTTATTGCGCTTTTTGCCGTCTGGCTGATGGCCGCCTTACTCAGCTTCAATCCTTCCGATCCCAGCTGGTCGCAAACGGCCTGGCATGAGCCTATCCACAATCTGGGGGGGATCCCCGGCGCGTGGCTGGCAGACACGTTATTCTTTATCTTCGGGGTCATGGCATACACCATCCCGGTGATCATTGTCGGCGGATGCTGGTTTGCCTGGCGGCACCAGGCCACCGATGACTATATCGACTATTTTGCCGTTTCGCTGCGACTGATCGGCGTTCTGGCGCTGATTCTGACCTCCTGCGGCCTCGCTGCAATTAATGCCGATGATATCTGGTATTTTGCTTCTGGCGGAGTGATCGGCAGCCTGCTGAGCACCACTCTGCAACCGTTGCTGCACAGTAGCGGCGGCACGATCGCGCTGCTGTGTATTTGGGCGGCAGGGTTAACGCTTTTTACCGGCTGGTCCTGGGTTACCATCGCTGAAAAAATCGGCGGCTGGCTGCTCAATATTCTGACTTTCGCCAGCAATCGCACCCGTCGTGACGATACCTGGGTGGAAGACGACTATGACGATGAAGACGAGTACGAAGACGAGGCCGAGGGTGTGCAGCGTGAATCTCGTCGCGCACGCATCCTGCGTGGCGCGCTGGCGCGACGTAAACGTCTGGCGGAGAAATTTATCAATCCTCATGGTCGTCAGACCGATGCGGCGCTGTTTTCCGGTAAACGTATGGATGACGAAGATGACATTGCCTGGAGCGCTCGCGGCGTACCGGCGGATCCTGGCGATGTTCTGTTCTCGGGGCATCGGGCAACCCAGCCGGACTATGACGAATTCGATCCCCTGTTAAACGGTCACTCCGTCACTGAACCCGTCGCCGCTGCCGCTGCGGCAACCGCTGCGACGCAGACCTGGGCTGCGCCTGCTGATCCGGTGATGCAAACGCCGCAGGTGCCAGGCGCGGAACCTGTCCCGACCCCGCCGACCGTGGAATGGCAACCTGTTCCCGGCCCGCAGACGGGCGAACCGGTGATTGCCCCTTCGCCGGACGGCTATCCGTCCCGGACGCCATCTCCTTCGCAAACAACGTCACATTACGCGCCGCAGCAGCAGCCTGTACAACCTGAGCCGTCGTATTACGCGCCACAGCAGGTTACAGCCCCTTACGTTGAACCTGCCGCGCCGCAACCGCAGTGGCAGGAGCCGGAGCTGACGCAACCGCCTGAGCCGGTACAACCCGTTGCGTATCCGCCGCCGGTTCAGCAACCTGAGTCGGACTACGCCCATCAACCCGTGACAGCGACGCAGCCGACTGCCGAACCTGAGCCCGTGGTTGAAGAGAAAAAACCCGCGCGTCCGCCGCTGTACTATTTTGAAGAAGTTGAGGAAAAACGCGCCCGCGAGCGTGAGCAGTTAGCCGCATGGTATCAGCCGATACCGGAACCGGTGAAAGAGCCTCAGCCGGTAAAACCCGCGGTTTCTGCTGCTGTTCCGCCAGTTGAATCGGCGGCGGTCGCGCCTGTCGCCGCTGGGGTTAAGGGCGCCACCCAGGCTGCCGGCGTATCCGCCGCCGCCGCGCCGGTATTTAGCCTGGCGAACGGCGGTGCGCCGCGTCCGCAGGTGAAAGAAGGTATTGGTCCCCAGTTGCCGCGTCCAAATCGTGTGCGTGTCCCGACGCGTCGTGAGCTGGCGTCGTATGGCATCAAGCTTCCTTCCCAGCGTATGGCCGAAGAGAGGGCGCGCGAAGCGGAGCTGCATGACGAGCACTATAGCGACGACGAAATCGACGCCATGCAGCAAGACGAACTGGCGCGTCAGTTCGCCCAGTCGCAGCAGAGCCGTTATGGCGAGACGTATCAGCACGATTCACAGCAGGCAGAAGATGATGATGCCGCGGCAGAAGCTGAGCTGGCCCGTCAGTTTGCTTCATCGCAGCAACAGCGTTATTCCGGTGAACAGCCTGTCGGAGCGAACCCTTTCTCTCTGGACGATTTTGCCTTTTCGCCAATGAAAGCGCTGGTGGATGAAGGGCCGCATGAACCGTTGTTTACGCCGGGCGTAATGCCTGAACCGGCGCAACCGCAACAGCCAGTCGCGCCGCAGCAGCATTTTCAGCAACCGCAGCAGCCGGTCGCGCCGCAGCAGCACTATCAGCAACCGCAGCAGCCGGTCGCGCAACAACCTCAGGAAAGCCTGATCCATCCGTTGTTGATGCGTAACGGTGACAGCCGTCCGTTGCAAAAACCGACTACGCCGCTGCCGTCGCTGGATCTGCTGACGCCGCCGCCGAGCGAAGTAGAACCTGTCGACACGTTTGCGCTGGAACAGATGGCGCGTCTGGTCGAAGCACGCCTGGCTGACTTCCGTATTAAAGCGGATGTGGTGAACTATTCACCTGGCCCGGTGATCACGCGTTTTGAGTTGAACCTGGCGCCGGGTGTTAAAGCCGCGCGTATTTCTAACCTCTCCCGCGACCTGGCGCGTTCGCTCTCGACCGTCGCGGTGCGCGTGGTCGAAGTGATTCCGGGCAAACCCTATGTGGGCCTGGAGCTGCCGAACAAGAAACGTCAGACCGTTTATTTGCGTGAGGTTCTGGATAACGCCAAATTCCGCGAAAATCCGTCACCGCTTACCGTGGTGTTGGGTAAAGACATTGCCGGCGATCCGGTGGTGGCCGATCTGGCGAAAATGCCGCATCTGCTGGTAGCAGGGACTACCGGGTCCGGTAAATCCGTTGGCGTTAACGCCATGATCCTGAGCATGTTGTACAAAGCGCAGCCGGAAGACGTGCGCTTTATCATGATCGACCCGAAAATGCTCGAACTGTCGGTATATGAAGGAATCCCGCATCTGCTGACGGAAGTGGTGACCGATATGAAAGACGCCGCCAATGCGTTGCGCTGGAGCGTGAACGAGATGGAGCGTCGTTATAAACTGATGTCCGCGCTTGGCGTGCGTAACCTGGCCGGTTACAACGAGAAAATCGCTGAGGCGGCGCGGATGGGGCGTCCGATTCCGGATCCATACTGGAAGCCGGGCGACAGTATGGACGCTCAGCACCCGGTACTGGAAAAACTGCCGTACATTGTCGTGCTGGTCGATGAGTTCGCCGACCTGATGATGACCGTTGGTAAGAAAGTCGAAGAACTGATTGCCCGCCTGGCGCAAAAAGCGCGTGCGGCGGGGATTCACCTGGTGCTGGCGACGCAGCGTCCGTCCGTTGACGTGATTACCGGTCTGATCAAAGCCAACATCCCGACCCGTATCGCCTTTACGGTTTCCAGTAAAATTGATTCGCGCACCATTCTCGATCAGGGCGGCGCCGAATCTTTACTGGGAATGGGGGATATGCTTTATTCCGGGCCTAACTCCACCATGCCGGTACGCGTTCACGGCGCCTTTGTTCGTGACCAGGAAGTGCATGCCGTGGTCCAGGACTGGAAAGCGCGCGGTCGTCCACAATATGTCGACGGTATTACGTCCGACAGCGAAAGCGAAGGCGGCGGCGGTGGCTTTGACGGCGGCGAAGAGCTGGATCCGTTATTCGATCAGGCGGTCAACTTTGTGACTGAAAAACGCAAGGCTTCTATCTCAGGCGTACAGCGCCAGTTCCGTATCGGTTACAACCGTGCGGCGAGAATTATCGAACAGATGGAGGCGCAGGGGATCGTCAGCGAGCAGGGCCATAATGGTAACCGTGAAGTGCTGGCGCCGCCGCCCTTTGAGTAACTCTGTTGGCCGGATAAGTCGCAAGAGGCTATACGGCCAATAACCACGAATTCAGTTTAATCTTCTTTCCTCACGCTGAATTTTGGCCTGGAATGGATAGCAGAAGGAACTCCCGGTCGGGAGTGACGTATTTTGAGGAATAACAATGAAAAAAATTGCCATCACCTGTGCTTTGCTTTCAGGGTTCGTTGTCAGTAGCGTTTGGGCAGATGCCGCGAGCGATCTGAAAAGCCGTCTGGATAAAGTGAGCAGCTTCCATGCCAGCTTCACGCAAAAAGTGACAGATGGCAGCGGCACCGCCGTTCAGGAAGGCCAGGGCGATCTGTGGGTAAAGCGTCCCAATCTGTTTAACTGGCATATGACGCAGCCTGACGAAAGTATTCTGGTGTCCGACGGTAAAACCCTGTGGTTTTACAACCCGTTCGTTGAGCAGGCTACCGCCACCTGGCTGAAAGACGCGACCGGCAATACGCCATTTATGCTCATTGCCCGCAACCAGTCCAGCGACTGGCAGCAGTATAATATCAAGCAAAATGGCGATGATTTTGTGCTGACGCCGAAAGCCAGCAACGGAAACCTGAAGCAGTTCACCATCAATGTGGGACGTGACGGGACGATTCATCAGTTCAGCGCCGTGGAACAGGACGACCAGCGCAGCAGTTACCAGCTGAAATCTCAGCAGAACGGCGCGGTCGACGCATCGAAATTTACCTTTACCCCACCGCAAGGCGTAACGGTAGACGACCAACGTAAGTAGAGGCATGAGTGAGCAATCTGTCGCTCGATTTTTCAGATAATACTTTTCAGCCACTGGCCGCGCGGATGCGGCCAGAAAATTTAGCGCAGTATATCGGCCAGCAGCATCTGCTGGCCGCAGGCAAGCCCTTGCCCCGCGCTATTGAAGCCGGGCATCTGCATTCCATGATCCTGTGGGGGCCGCCCGGGACCGGGAAAACCACTCTTGCCGAAGTGATTGCCCGTTATGCCGACGCTGACGTTGAGCGGATATCCGCCGTTACGTCCGGCGTCAAAGAGATCCGCGAAGCCATTGAACGCGCGCGGCAAAATCGAAATGCCGGGCGTCGTACAATCCTGTTTGTCGACGAAGTTCATCGCTTCAACAAAAGCCAACAGGACGCCTTTTTGCCGCATATTGAAGACGGCACTATTACCTTTATCGGCGCGACAACGGAAAACCCGTCTTTTGAGTTGAATTCCGCATTGCTTTCCCGTGCGCGTGTCTATCTGCTGAAATCGTTGACGACCGGAGACATCGAACAGGTTCTCACTCAGGCGATGGAGGATAAATCCCGTGGCTACGGGGGTCAGGATATCGTGCTGCCGGATGAAACGCGTCGGGCGATTGCTGAACTGGTCAACGGTGATGCCCGTCGGGCGTTGAATACGCTGGAAATGATGGCTGATATGGCGGAAGTCGACGACAGCGGTAAACGCGTTCTCCTTCCGGCATTGCTGACCGAGATTGCCGGAGAGCGCAGCGCCCGTTTCGACAATAAGGGCGATCGTTTTTACGATTTGATTTCCGCGCTGCATAAGTCGGTGCGCGGCAGCGCGCCGGATGCGGCGCTCTACTGGTATGCGCGTATCATCACCGCGGGCGGCGATCCGTTGTATGTTGCGCGCCGCTGCCTGGCTATCGCCTCAGAAGATGTCGGCAATGCCGATCCGCGTGCGATGCAGGTCGCGATTTCCGCATGGGACTGCTTTACTCGCGTTGGTCCAGCAGAAGGCGAGCGTGCCATTGCGCAGGCGATTGTGTATCTTGCCTGCGCGCCGAAAAGTAATGCGGTCTATACCGCCTTCAAAGCGGCCATGTCGGATGCCAGAGAACGTCCGGACTACGATGTGCCTGTCCATCTGCGCAATGCGCCGACGAAGCTGATGAAGGAGATGGGCTACGGTCAGGAATACCGTTATGCCCACGATGAGCCGAATGCCTACGCCGCGGGCGAAGAATATTTTCCTCAGGAAATGGCACAAACGCGTTATTATCATCCCACCAACAGAGGTCTTGAGGGCAAGATTGGCGAAAAGCTCGCCTGGCTCGCCGGACAGGATCAAAATAGCCCTATAAAACGCTACCGTTAGTGCAGGCGTTGCGGTAATGTTGGCACTGTATCCCTGTGACTGCAGGCTGTGGTCACATTTCCTCTTTTAATTCGATAAGCACAGGATAAGCATGCTCGATCCCAATCTGCTGCGTAATGAGCCAGACGCAGTCGCTGAAAAACTGGCACGCCGGGGCTTTAAGCTGGATGTAGATAAGCTGCGCGCTCTTGAAGAGCGTCGTAAAGTTTTGCAGGTCAATACGGAAAACCTGCAGGCAGAGCGTAACTCTCGATCGAAATCCATCGGCCAGGCAAAAGCGCGCGGGGAAGATATCGAGCCTTTACGTCTGGAAGTGAACAAGCTTGGTGAAGAGCTGGACGCAGCGAAAGCCGAACTGGACGTTCTGCAGGCTGAGATCCGTGACATCGCGCTGAACATTCCAAACCTGCCTGCTGACGAAGTGCCGGTGGGGAAAGATGAAAACGACAACGTTGAAGTCAGCCGCTGGGGTACCCCGCGCGAGTTTGATTTCGACGTGCGCGATCACGTCACGCTGGGTGAAATGCATACCGGTCTTGATTTTGCCGCTGCCGTGAAGCTGACGGGTTCGCGTTTTGTGGTCATGAAAGGGCAGATTGCCCGTATGCACCGTGCGCTTTCTCAGTTCATGCTTGATCTGCACACTGAACAGCATGGTTATAGCGAAAATTACGTTCCGTATCTGGTTAACCACGACACGCTGTATGGTACCGGACAGTTGCCGAAGTTTGCCGGCGATCTGTTCCATACCCGTCCGCTGGAAGAAGAAGCGGACAGCAGCAACTATGCGCTGATCCCAACGGCGGAAGTGCCGCTGACCAACCTGGTGCGTGATGAAATCATCGACGAAGATCAACTGCCGATCAAAATGACCGCGCACACGCCGTGCTTCCGTTCCGAAGCCGGTTCATATGGTCGCGATACCCGTGGTCTGATCCGTATGCACCAGTTCGACAAAGTGGAAATGGTGCAGATCGTCCGTCCGGAAGATTCCATGGCGGCGCTGGAAGAGATGACCGGCCACGCCGAAAAAGTGCTGCAGTTGCTGGGTCTGCCGTATCGTAAGATTATCCTTTGCACGGGTGATATGGGTTTTGGCGCCTGCAAAACTTACGATCTGGAAGTCTGGATCCCGGCGCAGAATACCTATCGCGAAATCTCTTCCTGCTCGAACGTCTGGGATTTCCAGGCACGCCGTATGCAGGCACGCTGCCGCAGTAAGTCCGACAAAAAGACCCGTCTGGTACATACCCTGAACGGCTCTGGTCTGGCGGTAGGACGTACGCTGGTTGCGGTGATGGAAAACTATCAGCAGGCTGATGGCCGCATTCAGGTGCCGGAAGTACTGCGTCCATATATGAACGGACTGGAATATATTGGCTGATAGTTACGCCATCCTTCCCTAAAAAAGCGCCTGATGGCGCTTTTTTTGTGCCTGTTTGACACCGGACAATAATTCATACTCCCTACGGAGTAATACTACCTTCGAATGAAATTCAGCATTTTTCGCTGTCATCCTACTATTTCGTTGTATATGTAACTATATAGCGTCGCATTCATATTCAAATAATAACGTTAATTTTTGCACTTTTACTGTGAGCAAGCAGAGTGAGCCATTATGAAAACTAAGATCCCCGATGCCGTTATGGCAGCTGAGGTGAGTCGTCGTGGTTTAGTAAAAACGACGGCCATAGGCGGTCTGGCAATGGCCAGCAGCGCGTTTACCCTGCCATTTACCCGAATCGCTAACGCCGCCGAAGCCATCAGCCCGGCGCAGGCCAGCGAAAAAGTTATCTGGAGCGCGTGTACCGTGAACTGCGGCAGCCGTTGCCCGCTGCGTATGCATGTGGTGGATGGCGAAATCAAATACGTTGAAACAGACAATACCGGCGATGATCGCTACGATGGTCTGCATCAGGTAAGGGCGTGCCTGCGTGGGCGTTCAATGCGTCGTCGCGTTTATAATCCGGATCGTCTTAAGTATCCAATGAAGCGCGTTGGCAAACGCGGTGAAGGAAAGTTTGAACGCATCAGTTGGGATGAAGCCTACGACATCATCGCCAGCAATATGCAGCGGCTGATCAAAGAGTACGGTAACGAATCCATCTATCTGAACTACGGTACCGGGACGTTGGGCGGCACGTTAACCCGCTCATGGCCGCCAGGGAAAACGCTGGTCGCGCGTTTGATGAACTGCTGTGGCGGCTACCTCAACCACTACGGCGATTACTCTTCAGCCCAGATAGCCGCCGGTCTGAACTACACCTATGGCGGGTGGGCCGACGGAAACAGCCCATCCGACATTGAAAACAGTAAACTGGTTGTACTGTTTGGCAATAACCCAGGTGAAACGCGCATGAGCGGCGGTGGGGTAACCTACTACCTTGAGCAGGCGCGACAGAAGTCTAACGCCCGGATGATTATCATCGATCCGCGTTACACCGATACCGGCGCGGGCCGCGAAGATGAGTGGATCCCGATTCGCCCGGGAACCGATGCGGCGCTGGTGAATGCGCTGGCTTATGTTCTGATTACCGAAAACATGGTCGATCAGCCGTTCCTCGACAAATACTGCGTGGGCTACGATGAAAAAACGCTGCCCGCCAGCGCGCCGAAAAACGGTCATTACAAAGCCTATATTCTGGGGAAAGGTAAAGACGGCATAGCCAAAACGCCTGAATGGGCGGCGCAGATCACCGGCATTCCGGCAGACCGCATCGTGAAACTGGCACGTGAAATTGGCAGCGCGAAACCCGCGTACATTTGCCAGGGCTGGGGACCGCAGCGTCACGCGAACGGTGAAATCGCGACCCGTGCGATCTCGATGCTGGCGATCCTGACCGGTAACGTGGGTATTAACGGCGGCAACAGCGGCGCGCGTGAAGGCTCTTACTCGCTGCCTTTTGAGCGTATGCCGACGCTGGAAAACCCGGTTGAAACAAGTATCTCAATGTTTATGTGGACGGATGCCATTGAGCGCGGCCCGGAAATGACCGCGCTGCGTGACGGCGTGCGTGGCAAAGATAAGCTCGACGTGCCGATTAAAATGATCTGGAACTATGCAGGTAACTGCCTGATCAACCAGCACTCTGAAATCAACCGCACCCATGAAATCCTGCAGGACGACAAGAAGTGCGAAATGATTGTCGTCATTGACTGTCATATGACCTCGTCGGCGAAATACGCCGATATTCTGCTGCCGGACTGCACGGCTTCTGAGCAGATGGACTTCGCGCTGGATGCCTCCTGCGGCAACATGTCCTACGTTATCTTCGCTGACCAGGCCATCAAGCCGCGCTTTGAGTGCAAGACCATCTACCAGATGACCAGCGAGCTGGCGAAGCGTCTGGGCGTGGAGGCGCAATTCACCGAGGGGCGCACGCAGGAAGAGTGGATGCGTCATCTGTACGAGCAGTCGCGTAAAGCGATTCCCGATCTGCCGACCTTTGAAGCGTTCCGCAAGCAGGGCATCTTTAAACAGCGCGATCCGCAAGGGCATCACGTGGCGTATAAAGCCTTCCGTGAAGACCCGCAGGCGAACCCGCTGACCACCCCGTCGGGCAAAATCGAAATCTACTCGCAGGAACTGGCCGAGATAGCTGCGACCTGGGAGTTGCCGGAAGGGGACGTGATCGATCCATTACCGATCTACACCCCGGGCTTTGAGAATTACAACGATCCGCTGACGAAAGACTATCCGTTACAGCTGACGGGCTTCCACTATAAGTCTCGCGTCCACTCCACCTATGGCAACGTTGAGGTGCTGAAAGCGGCCTGCCGCCAGGAAATGTGGATCAACCCGCTTGATGCTCAGAAGCGCGGTATCAGCAATGGCGATAAGGTGCGTATTTTCAACGGTCGAGGCGAGCTGCACATTGAGGCGAAAGTCACACCGCGCATGATGCCGGGCGTCGTCGCGTTAGGGGAAGGGGCGTGGTACGACCCGGATGCAAAACGCATCGATCAGGGCGGTTGTATCAACGTGCTGACCACCCAGCGTCCGTCTCCTCTTGCTAAGGGGAACCCGTCACATACGAACCTTGTTCAGGTTGAGAAGGTGTAAGGAGTAGCCGATGACAACCCAGTATGGATTTTTTATTGATTCCAGCCGTTGCACCGGTTGCAAAACCTGCGAACTGGCCTGTAAAGATTATAAAGACTTAACCCCGGACGTCAGCTTCCGGCGCATCTACGAGTATGCAGGCGGCGACTGGCAGGAGGATAACGGCGTCTGGCACCAGAACGTCTTTGCCTACTATTTGTCCATTTCGTGTAACCATTGTGAAGACCCGGCCTGTACCAAGGTGTGCCCAAGCGGGGCGATGCATAAACGGGAAGACGGTTTTGTGGTGGTCGATGAAGATGTGTGCATTGGCTGCCGCTACTGCCATATGGCTTGCCCGTACGGCGCGCCACAATACAATGCCGCCAAAGGTCATATGACCAAATGCGACGGCTGCCATGACCGTGTGGCGGAAGGTAAAAAACCGATCTGTGTGGAATCCTGTCCGCTGCGCGCGCTGGACTTCGGTCCGATTGATGAACTGCGTAAAAAACACGGCGATCTGGCCGCTGTCGCTCCGCTGCCGGGGGCGCATTTCACTAAACCTAATATTGTAATCAAACCTAACGCCAACAGCCGCCCGACGGGAGACACCACGGGTTATCTGGCCAATCCGAAGGAGGTGTAAGATGGGAAGTGGATGGCATGAATGGCCGCTAATGATCTTCACGGTCTTCGGGCAGTGTGTAGTCGGTGGCTTTATCGTTCTGGCGCTGGCGCTGATCAAAGGCGACCTGCGCGCAGAGACGCAGCAGCGGGTGATCCGCTGTATGTTTGCGTTATGGGTATTGATGGGGATTGGTTTTATCGCCTCCATGCTGCACCTCGGCTCGCCGATGCGCGCGTTTAATTCGCTGAATCGCGTAGGGTCGTCGGCGCTGAGTAATGAAATCGCCAGCGGCTCTGTTTTCTTTGCGATTGGCGGTATCGGCTGGCTGCTGGCCGTGATGAAAAAGCTCTCTCCGGCGTTACGCACAGTGTGGCTGATCGTCACCATGATTCTGGGCGTGATATTTGTCTGGATGATGGTTCGCGTTTATAACAGCATCGATACCGTACCGACCTGGTACAGCCTCTGGACGCCGATGGGCTTCTTCCTGACGCTGTTTTTGGGGGGGCCGCTGCTCGGTTACCTGCTGCTGCGCGTGGCTGACGTCGATGGCTGGGCGATGCGTCTGCTGCCTGCGGTTTCACTGCTGGCGCTGGTTGTGAGCGCGGTTATGTCGGTGATGCAAGGCGCCGAGCTGGCGACTATCCATAGCTCCATTCAGCAGGCGTCGGCGCTGGTGCCGGGTTACGGTACGCTGATGGCCTGGCGCATAGTTGTTCTCACCGTGGCGCTCTGCTGCTGGATTGTGCCGCAGTTGAAAGGCTACCAGCCGGCGGTACCGCTGCTTTCGGTAGCATTTGTTCTGCTGTTGGTCGGTGAACTGATTGGCCGCGGCGTGTTCTACGGTCTGCATATGACCGTGGGCGTAGCGGTAGCCAGTTAACGTACAGGGAATTACCGGATGGCGACAACGCCATCCGGCTCTCTCACTAAACCGGGGCGTTGACCCCGGTTTTCTATTTCTGCTTCGTCAGGGTATCGTAGCTGGTCATCAGGTTACGGTAATCCGGAATATGATTTGAGAACAGCGTCGCCAGCCCCTCAATGTCATTGCGCCAGTCGCGATGAAGCTCACAGGCGACGCCAAACCATGTCATTAACTGCGCGCCAGCCTGCGACATTCGATCCCACGCCGACAGGCGGGTAATGTCATTGAACGTGCCCGAGGCATCGGTCACCACAAAAACGTCAAACCCTTCCTCAATGGCCGAAAGCGCCGGGAACGCCACGCAAACCTCAGTGACTACACCGGCAATGATCAACTGTTTTTTCCCTGTCGCCTTCACGGCGTTGACAAAGTCTTCGTTATCCCAGGCGTTGATATTGCCGGGACGCGCAATGTAGGGGGCGTCCGGAAATTGCGCCTTCAGTTCGGGGACCAGCGGCCCGTTTGGACCCGTTTCAAAACTGGTTGTCAGGATAGTCGGCAGCTTAAAATATTTGGCTAAATCACCGAGGGCGAGAACGTTATTCTTGAATTTATCGGGATCGATATCCCTGACCAGTGAGAGCAATCCGGCCTGGTGATCGACCAGAAGAACCGCAGCATCATTTTTATCGAGACGAACATAAGGCTTAGCCATTTCTTCTCCTTGAGAGAGTCAGCGAAACACCCGAAACCAACCGGGTGCGGGAGGTTCACTCAAAGCATAGAACGGAAAAAAAATTGTTGGTGGGACTATGAGATTTTTCGACCAAACGACGCGGCGCCTTTTAGCGATAAATCAATAAAAACAGCCACCTGAGTGGGACGCTGTAGTAAGAATACATTTTCTCAATCAATAAATTGAATCGAACCATAAAAAGGGCCGTCAGGCCGCGGTTTCAGCCGATTGACAATGTTTTTGTTGGTGGCATGATGCGCGTGAAATTTGAACTTCCTCACGGTTTATACTCATGTCCACCTATACCCGGCCCGTCATGCTTTTGCTGTCTGGCCTGCTTTTGTTGACCCTGGCGATCGCGGTGCTGAACACGCTCGTCCCGCTCTGGCTCGCTCAGGAAAACCTGCCGACCTGGCAGGTGGGCATTATCAGTTCGTCTTATTTCACCGGGAATCTGGTGGGTACGTTACTGACGGGCTATTTAATTAAACATCTCGGGTTTAACCGTAGCTATTACCTTGCTTCGCTGATTTTTGCCGCTGGCTGTGTGGGGCTTGGGGTAATGGTCGGATTCTGGAGCTGGCTGGCCTGGCGCTTCGTGGCGGGCGTGGGCTGCGCCATGATCTGGGTGGTAGTGGAAAGTGCGCTGATGTGCAGCGGCACCTCACGCAATCGTGGTCGCCTGCTGGCGGCTTATATGATGGTTTACTACGTGGGGACATTCCTCGGTCAACTGTTGGTCAGCAAAGTGTCCACGGAGCTGATGAATGTGTTGCCGTGGGTAACGGGTATGGTACTGGCGGCGATTTTACCGCTGCTCTTCACGCGTATTCTGAATCAACAGTCGGAAGAACACAGCGCCACACCTGTGACGTCGATGCTCAGGTTGCGTCAGGCGCGTCTGGGGGTGAACGGTTGTATTATCTCCGGAATTGTTCTCGGCTCCCTGTACGGTCTGATGCCGCTGTATTTGAATCACCAGGGGATCAGCAACGCCAGCATCGGTTTCTGGATGGCGGTGCTGGTTAGCGCCGGGATCCTGGGACAGTGGCCGATCGGACGTCTGGCCGATAAGTTTGGTCGCCTGTTGGTTCTGCGCGTTCAGGTCTTCGTGGTGATCCTCGGCAGTATCGCGATGCTCAGCCAGGCCGCGATGGCCCCCGCGTTGTTTATTCTGGGGGCGGCAGGTTTTACCCTCTATCCGGTGGCGATGGCATGGGCATGTGAAAAAGTGGAACAGCATCAGCTTGTGGCGATGAACCAGGCATTGCTGTTGAGCTACACCGTGGGCAGCCTGTTAGGGCCCTCCTTCACCGCGATGTTAATGCAGAATTATTCCGATAATCTGCTGTTTATTATGATTGCCAGCGTCTCGTTTATTTATTTACTGATGCTGCTGCGTAATGCCGGGCACACGCCGAACCCGGTGGCTCACGTTTAATGACGCAGTGATCGCCAGCGGACTTGCTCTGCTGGCGGTCGTTCAGACCGAACCGAGCACAGTGCGCAGCTGCGCCGAACAGGTGATATGAGTCAACTGCTGCAGACGCTCTGCTTCCTCAAGCCAGCAGACCAGTTGCTGAATCTTTTCGATATGACGGGTACTGTCGACGGCAGCCAGCACGACGACCAACCGCACATCGGGGTAACCCGGAAAACACACCGCCTCTTTTACACACAGCAGCGACAGATGCGTTTCATTACTGATTACGCCCTCTTCCGGACGTGCATGGGGCAGGGCAAACTCGGGTGTTAACAGGTACCACGGGCCTTGCTTTTCGGTTTCACGAACGATCGCCTGCGCATAATTAGCTGTCACCAGTCCCTGCTGCTCCAGCGGTGAGCAAGCGAGCATAATGGCCTGTTTCCAGCTGTGGCAACGTACATAAAACTGGCTGGCTACAAAGAGGGGATGCTTCATCGTTAACTCCTTATTCTGCGATGTCGGATGACGACCTTATGACTTCAGGCTGCGCCATCCGACTCGCGAGCTTCCTTAACGCAGTACCTGATACAGCGCCGATGCTGAAATTCCGTACTTCTCTTTTAGCTGGCGACTGTTACCTGACTCCGTGAACGTGTCCCGCGTACCGAGTCGGCTTAAGCGCGTGGGTATGCCTTCCTCAGCCAGCACTTCTGCAACTTGTCCCCCCAGTCCACCCGTTATGCTGTGGTTTTCGATGGTTGCGATGTGCGGACACTCCGCGGTCAGTTGCAGAAAGCGTTCGCGGTTAAAAGGTTTCAGCGTGGCGACATGGATCAGTTTGCCTCGCTTACCCGCTGTGCATAACTGTGCGTAACCTTCACTTGCCTGTTCCAGAACGGTGCCTTCGTAGAGGATCGCAAAATCGTTGCCGGAATCCTCTATAGCGGCTATGTCAGCGATGCGGGGGACGCGAGATTTATCACGGACAGGCATAGGTTCACGCGCGACGCGGATATAAACGGGGCCGTGGATCGTAGCCGCTTGTTCAAACGCTGCCTCAATTTCCTCGGCATCACCCGGCGTCAGAATGGTTATCCCCGGCAGAACCCGCGTCAGCGCCAGGTCTTCCAACGCATGATGCGAAGCGCCGTCAGGCCCATCATCCATGCCGGGATGACTACCAACCAGCTTGATATTGGCGTTGGCATAGCAGGCCTGGCGTAACTGTGTCCAGGCGGTACCGGTGACAAACATCGCAAAATTAACGTAGAACGGAATATTTCCTTCCAGGGCCTGACCGGTAGCGAAACTCATGGCGGAGCCTTCAGCAATGCCCATTTCGAAAAACGCGTCGGGGCAGACCTGCTGAAACTGGTCGGTTCGGGTTGAACTCGCAAGGTCGCTATCGATAACGACAACGGGATAGCCTTTTGCTTTCAGGGCAAGCAGGGCGTTGCCAATCTCGTCGCGGGGTGCTTTCATGACCGTAACTCCTCCATTGCCTGCTGGTATTGTTCTGCCGTCGGGGTTTTAGAGTGCCAGCCCCCGTTGTTTTCCATATAGCTCACGCCGAAGCCTTTAATGGTATGGGCGATGATGGCGACCGGTTTGCCTTTCAAATGACGTGAGAGCAGAAATGTGTCGGCGACCTGATGCATATCGTTGCCATTCTGCAGCTCCAGTACGTGCCAGCCAAACGCGCGAATTTTATCGGCAAGAGGCTCCAGGTTGATCACCTGATTCACCGGATCGTGTGAAGAGAAACCGTTGTAGTCAATGACGGCGACCAGATTATCCATCCGCATATGGGCGGCCTGTTGTAGGGATTCCCAGATCTGGCCTTCGTGCATCTCGCCATCGCCGAGAATGGCGAAGACGCGATGCGGATCCTGGCGGCGTTTTTTTGCCGCAGCCATTCCCAGCGCCACCGACAGGCCCTGACCCAGCAGACCGGTAGTGGCATCGACGTCCGGCAGCGACTTCACGCTTGGATGGCCCTGAAGACGTGAGTTGATCTGGCGAAAGGTGGCAAACTCAGTGCGGGCGATTTTTCCCAACTGATACAGCATGACGTACTGGGCTGCAACGGCATGGCCTTTACTCATCACCACCCTTGCCCGGGGCGTAATATTCAGGTCAATCTCCTGATGATAAAGCCAGGTCAGAATGTCGATAATGGAAAGCGCGCCGCCAGGGTGGCCAATGCCGGATTCATAAATCATGGTCACAATATCGCGACGTGCGGCGCGGGCATGGGACTTCAGTTCATCAATAGTCATATTCACTCCTTATCAGGGCAGCATTTTGCCGATGTAATAGACCACCAGACCAAGCGCAACAAAGTCTGTTTCCGGGAAGCTGGTGCCTGAAAGCCCCACCGATTCCATGATGGGATAGATCAGTGCGGGGCCAATGCCGATGAGAATGCCGGTGATAAAACTGCCTGCCACGGCGCCTTTCCAGCCGCCAGAAGCATTGCCGAACACGGCAGCGGTCGCGCCAATAAAGAAGTAAGGGATCGCGACGGGAATGATCACCGTTTGCCCCACCAGCGCGAGAAGCCCCATCACGACGAGTCCCCCGACAAAAGAAGAGATAAAGCCAAGGACAGTGGCGGTGGGCGCGTAAGGGAACACGACCGGACAGTCGAGCGCTGGTTTCGCGTTGGGAATGAATTTTTCAGAGATCCCGAGAAATGCCGGCACGATTTCTGAGAGCAGCAGGCGAACCCCGGTAATGATGATGTACAGTGAAGCGGTAAACGTCAGCGACTGAAACAGGGGGTAAACCAGCCAGTGCATTCCGCCCGCGACGGCGGACACTGCGCTTTTACCGGCCGCCAGCGCCGCGATGTAATAGAAAATACTGACCGAAATTGAGACGGAGACAATATAGTCTTTAAAAATCCCCAGCCAGCCGGGCAGATTTAGCTTTTCGGTCGACTCTTTCGGATCGCCAACTTTCGAGCCGATCCAGCCCGAGGCGGCATAGGCCAGCGTAACGTAATGCCCCATTGCGATCTCATCATTGCCGGTGATTTTTCGCATCCAGGGCTGTGCAATCGCCGGGTAAATACAGGCGGCCAACCCCAGCAGCACCGACCCGACGATAATCGTAATGCCATCGCTATAGCCCAGCGCTTTCAACGTAACGGTCAGCAACGCTGAGAGGTACAGATTGTGCTGTCCGGTCAGAAAGATATATTTGAAGGGGGTCAGGCGGGCGAAAAGCAGGTTCCAGCCAAAACCAATCACCATAATCAGCGACACGCACATCGCAAACTTGGTTTGCGCCAGTCCGGTTAGCGCTTCTGCCAAAGGCATTACCCCTTTCAACCCAAAACCATCGCTGAACAACGTCTGGAAATTGCCCAAAGAGGTTACCGCCAGTCCGGCCCCACCAGCAAAAACCAGAAAGCCGACAATGGTTTTGAAGGTGCCAGACAGCACTTTTTCGATGGGTTTACGTTGGATTAACAGGCCGATTAATGCAATAAATCCAACTAAGAGTGGGGTTACACCTAAAATGTCGAATACAATAAACCTGAGGAGATCCATATTGCCTCCGAAAGAGGTTAGTTGCTCTGAATTACGCTGGTGAGCGCAGTTTCCATTTCTTCGCTATTCATCAAGTCGGTTATGCCGATTGCTTTGAATCCGGCAGCTTCGATTTCATCGGTGAGGTCGCGCATGGTGATAACAAAGTCAATGCCTTGCCAGGTGGCAAGTCCGGACAATACGTCATGTTCGAGTTCAATATCCCAGCCGTGTTTATCGATGATTTTTTGTGCTTTGATTTTGAGCATCAAAGAACTGCCCATGCCAGTGCGACAGACAATAAGACCCTTCATACGCTTTCTCCTGTTGTGTAAAAATAATTATTTTTCTTGATGATTTAGTGAAAAAAATTATTATCCATTCACCGCATTGAAAGATGTGATTGTGTTTGCATTTTGAGCAAAAAGGCGAAAAATGAGTCAGATTGATACTAACTTGCTGATAAATATCAGAAATGAATCCTCGGGGCTGAGCCCGATTCTGGAAAAGGTGGGCCGTTTTGTGACGGAGAACCCCGATTTTGTGATGCGGCATACCATTACCGAGCTAGCGGATTCCATCGAAACCAGTGAGGGAAGTATCACCCGTTTTTGCCGCGCGTTCGGCTTTAAAGGCTTTTCCGACTTCCGAACGGCACTGGCGCTTGAGCAGGGGGCAACGCGTCCTGATGAACAGGGAAATGAGGAGATCGCGGCTGTGGTGTCGAGTATTCGCGACAGCCACGCCATCCTTAATCAACAAGAGCTGTTTGCTGCCGCTGCGTGGCTTAATACGGTAACCAATGTCGCGATTTACGCCGTTGGCGCTGCCGTACCCGTTGCGCTGTTTTTGCAAATGAACCTGATCAAAATGGGCAAAGCGGCGAGTTTCGTCGATCGTTTTTATCTCGCCACGTCATCCATTATGGTCGACCCGCAGAGTCAGGGGATTATTGTGGTTCATACCGGAGAGTCGTCAGCGGACATGATGCAAGCCCTGACGCTGGCGAAGCAGCAGAATGTGCGAATTCTTTCCCTAACCCGCGGCACGATAGCGCCGTTGAGTCGTCTTTCCGACTGGAATCTGCAGGCGGCGGTGGCGTTGAAAGGGGAAGGTGAGTACGGTTTTGCAGAAATAGCCGGTGCGATGCTTGTTGCAGACCGACTGCTCAATGCCCTGGAAGCGCAGGATGAACGCTATGCTGAGTGTCGCAAAGCGCATCAGAAAAGTATTTTCTCAATTGAAAGCGTGGCGAATAAACTTTCGCAATATTTTATGTCGTAGCCGGGGCGGGCGCGCAGATGGCGCAGCGCTTATCGGGCCTACTGGCGTAGGCCCAAACGCGTCAATGAGTTAGTACATCACTTTATGACCGTACTGCTCCAGAATGCCTTTCACGCGTTCCATGGTCTCTTTTTTCGGCGGTTTTACGCCGTCCAGTTTGTACTCTTCACCCATCGCCACCCATTTGTGCTTGCCTAACTCATGATAGGGCAGCAGCTCGATTTTCTCGACGTTACCCATATCGCGGGTAAACTCGCCCAGGCGATGCGCGGAGTCGTCGTCGTCGGACCAGCCTGGCACCACAACGTAGCGGATCCAGACCTTAACCTCTTTTTTCGCCAGATACCGGGCAAACTCCAGCGTGCGGTGATTTGATACGCCCACCAGGTTCTGGTGGATTTCGTCGTTCATCTGCTTAAGGTCGAGCATCACCAGATCGGTCACTTCCAGCAGTTCATCAATAACCGGATCGTAACGGCGGACAAAGCCGTTGGTGTCCAGGCAGGTATGAATGCCTTCTTTTTTACAGGCGCGGAACCAGTCGCGAACAAATTCCGCCTGCAGGATCGCTTCGCCGCCAGATGCCGTTACGCCGCCGCCAGAAGCATTCATAAAGTGGCGATAGGTCACCACCTCTTTCATCAGTTCTTCAACGGTAACTTCTTTACCGCCGTGGGTATCCCACGTATCGCGGTTATGGCAATACAGGCAGCGCATCAGGCAGCCCTGGAAGAAGGTAATAAAGCGAATGCCCGGGCCGTCAACGGTACCACAGGATTCAAAGGAGTGAATGCGACCAATAACTGACATTGCGGTGTTTCTCCAGATGTGGCCCATCCGGGGCCGTGTTGGCGCACAGCTCATGGGCTGTGTCGAGTCTGTTTTGGCAGATACCCAAAGTATAGATAACTGACAAACCAGGCTGTGAGGCGGGCTATTTGCTAAAAAGGCCCCACTTACGTGGAGCCTTTATTCTACGCTTTTTCAGTCAGACAGGGAATTACATGGTCTGAGTGAAAGTACGGGTGATAACGTCCTGCTGCTGTTCTTTCGTCAGGGAGTTAAAACGTACTGCGTAACCTGATACACGAATGGTCAGCTGCGGATATTTTTCCGGATGTTCCATCGCGTCGAGCAGCATTTCACGGTTCATGACGTTCACGTTCAGGTGCTGACCACCTTCGATGGACGCTTCGTGATGGAAGTAACCATCCATCAGACCCGCCAGGTTAGTTTTACGAACTTCGTCGTCTTTACCCAGTGCGTTCGGTACGATAGAGAAGGTGTAAGAGATACCATCTTTCGCGTAAGCAAACGGCAGTTTAGCCACGGAGGTCAGAGAGGCAACCGCACCTTTCTGGTCACGACCGTGCATCGGGTTAGCACCTGGTCCGAACGGCGCGCCAGCACGACGACCGTCTGGGGTGTTACCGGTTTTCTTACCATACACAACGTTAGAGGTGATGGTCAGCACAGACTGAGTCGGGATAGCGTTACGGTAGGTAGTGAGTTTCTGAATTTTCTTCATGAAACGTTCTACCAGGTCAACCGCCATGTCATCAACGCGAGCGTCGTTGTTACCAAACTGCGGGTATTCGCCTTCGATTTCGAAGTCGATAGCCAGACCGTCTTCGTCACGAATCGGTTTCACTTTCGCATATTTGATAGCAGACAGGGAGTCAGCCGCAACGGACAGACCTGCGATACCGCATGCCATGGTGCGAACCACGTCACGGTCGTGCAGCGCCATCAGAGAGGCTTCGTAGCTGTACTTGTCGTGCATGTAGTGGATAACGTTCAGCGCGGTGACATACTGCTTAGCCAGCCAGTCCATGAAGTGATCCATGCGGTCCATCACTTCGTCAAAGTTCAGAACATCGCCTTTGATCGGTTCAGATTTCGGACCCACCTGCATTTTCAGTTTTTCATCAACGCCGCCGTTGATTGCGTACAGCATGGTTTTCGCCAGGTTTGCACGCGCACCGAAGAACTGCATTTGTTTACCCACAACCATCGGGCTTACGCAGCATGCGATAGCATAGTCGTCGTTGTTGAAGTCCGGACGCATCAGGTCATCGTTCTCGTACTGCAGAGAAGAGGTGTCGATGGACACTTTAGCGGCGAATTTCTTGAAGTTCAGCGGCAGTTTTTCAGACCACAGAACGGTGATGTTCGGCTCCGGAGAAGGCCCCATGGTGTACAGGGTATTCAGGAAGCGGAAGCTGTTTTTGGTAACCAGAGTACGGCCATCTACGCCCATACCACCGATAGATTCTGTTGCCCAGATTGGGTCGCCAGAGAACAGTTCATCATATTCCGGGGTACGCAGGAAGCGAACCATACGCAGTTTCATGACCAGGTGGTCAATCATTTCCTGAGCGTCTTGCTCGGTGATTTTGCCCGCTTTCAGGTCACGTTCAATGTACGCATCCAGGAAGGTGGAGACACGACCGAAGGACATTGCCGCGCCGTTCTGAGACTTAACGGCAGCCAGGTAGCCGAAGTAGGTCCACTGGATAGCTTCCTGAGCGTTGGTAGCCGGACCAGAGATATCGCAGCCGTATTTCGCCGCCATCTCTTTGATCTGACCCAGCGCGCGGTGCTGTTCAGCGATTTCTTCACGCAGACGAATCGTCGCTTCCAGGTTTACGCCATTCTCCAGGTCAGACTGCAGAGAGGTAAACTGCGCGAATTTATCTTTCATCAGGTAGTCGATACCGTACAGCGCAACGCGACGGTAGTCACCGATGATACGACCACGGCCATATGCGTCTGGCAGACCGGTCAGAACACCGGATTTACGGCAACGCAGGATGTCCGGAGTATAAACGTCGAACACGCCCTGGTTGTGCGTTTTACGGTATTCAGTGAAGATTTTTTTCAGCATCGGGTCCAGCTCGCGATTGTACGCTTTGCAGGAACCTTCAACCATTTTGATACCGCCGAACGGGATGATCGCACGTTTCAGCGGCGCTTCAGTCTGCAGACCAACGATTTTCTCAAGGGCTTTGTTAATGTAGCCAGCGTCGTGAGAAGTGATGGTAGAAGCAACAGAGGTGTCAAAGTCAACAGGCGCGTGAGTGCGGTTTTCCTGTTTAACGCCTTCCATTACGCTGTCCCACAGCGCTGTGGTGGCTTCAGTCGCGCCAGCCAGGAAGGACTCGTCACCCTCATACGGAGTGTAGTTTTTCTGGATGAAGTCACGGACGTTTACTTCATTCTGCCAGTCACCTTTGGTAAAACCTTCCCAGGCTGTGGCTAACTTTTCATTAAGCTCGGACATGTAACACCTACCTTCTTAAGTGGATTTTTTATTTACTGCGCAGTGCGAAAATCAGAATTAATGATGATCGTTGCCGCGCAGATAAATGACCCAGTATGTCAACCCGACCAACAAACCGCCGCCGATAATGTTACCGATCGTAACCGGAATCAGGTTATCAGTGATGAAGTTCATCACGGTCAGGTGAGAAAAACTTTCCGGAGTAGACCCAACAGCGGTCCAGAATTCCGGTGTGGCGAAATCACGGATAACAATACCCATCGGGATCATAAACATGTTTGCGATACTGTGCTCAAAACCGCTGGCAACAAACATGGCGACCGGTAAAACCATGATAAACGCTTTATCCATCAGGCTACGACCTGAATAGCTCATCCATACGGCCAGGCACACCATCAGGTTAGCGAGGATGCCGAGACAGACAGCTTCAATAAAAGTATGGTGCATTTTGTGGTCGGCGGTTTGCAGAACATTGAGTCCCCATTGACCATTGGCGGTCATGTACTCGCCGGAAAGCCACATCAATAGCACAAAGAGCAGGCAACCCACCAGGTTACCAAAATAGACATTCAGCCAGTTTTTCGCTAACTGGCCCCAGGTAATACGCCCACTGGCTTTGGCAACAACAATCAAAACGGTGGAGGTAAAGAGGTCAGCGCCGCAAATTACGCAAAGGATCAACCCCAAAGAGAAGCAGATACCGCCAATCAGTTTCGCCATACCAAAGGGCATCGTACCCGTGCCGGTTGTCGCAGTGATATAGAAAACAAAGGCGATGGAGATAAATACACCGGCGGTAATCGCCAGGTAGAAAGTCTTAAGCGGATGTTTCGTTGCTTTATAGACACCTGCTTCCTCGGCCACTTTGGCCATTGCAGCAGGGAGTAAAAGATCAAAAGGGTTGTCAGCTTTCACACTAACTCTCTCTTTATTAAGTCGGCGACGAGATACTAACAAAGCATTATAGATGAGAAATTGATACAGATCATATCTCGCCTGGCTTATAGGCCCGTAAAGCGCATGGTTTTTATGCGATTTCGGCGTAATTTATTGATTATCATAATAAAAATAAATTTTAAAATTTAGCAAATGAGTTGAATTTTTTCCTTCCTGGGTCTGTTGAGCGGTTAATTAATATGGAGTAATTGCCAAATAAAGTAACAAATAGCGGTTGGTAATAGTAATATCAACTACCAATATTTAACCTTGTTATTACATTTATATTTGGCTCTTCAAAAATAAGTAAAACGGGGCACGTAAAGCGCCCCGTAATATAGCTCAGACGATAATTAACGCCTACAGTCAGTAAGCCAATTGCCTTTATTTTGACCAGTATGCGGCTTTTGCGCGCTGCAACTTTTCATACGCTTTCAGCAGAGACTGGTGTGAAGCGAAGGCATGAAGATCGCAATCCACCGGCTGCAGGCCGTAGAAGGCCGCTTCGCCGCTCAGCGCCGCGCTTGCCGCTTCTACCGCATCCGCGCCATACATACGCACAAAGGCGTTCAGGTATTGCAGCGGTTCGCGCTCTTCTTCCTGGGAAAGCAGTAGCAGCGTTTGCAGACAACGATAATAGTTGGCTCGCGCCGGCGTAAAGACGGACGCGTTGAACTCCATTGTCCATTCGGTCCAGATAAGCGCCTGTTCCAGATCGCCGCCCGCCAAAGCCAGCATCGCTTTCAGCTCGCCAATACGCAGGGTATACCAGCCGTTATCCGGACCCGTCGCCAGGCCCAACAGTTCGCGCACGCGGGTAAAGTCATCAAACCCTTCATCATCTAACTGCTCTATAAGACGGAGATACTCTTCTTTATCCCAGTTGCTTCCCGGAAGCGAAAGCAGAGTATCGCGAAGATGCGTTCCCATGCTGTTATTCGCGAGCCACAGATCCTCGGCGGGATAGATGTCAGACATACCCGGTACGATGATACGGCAGGCGTACACACCAAGATGTTCATAATCGGCGATGTAGACCTCTTTATCTTCGGCGTTGAAGATGGCCATTAACGTTGCGAACTCTTCTTCGGTGGTGCCAGAGAAGTTCCAGTCGACGAACGGATAGTCGGCATCCTGCTTGAACAGATCCCAGGAGATCAGACCGCTGGAGTCGATAAAGTGGGTTTCCAGATTGGTGTGCTCGGCCACTTCTTCGTCGTCGAAGGTGGGTGGGGTAAACACATCGAGATCTTTCAGTCCACGGCCCTGCAGCAGTTCGGTCACGGTACGTTCCAGTGCGACGCCGAAATCCGGATGGGCGCCAAAAGAGGCAAAACAGGTGCCGTTAGCCGGGTTGAACAGGACAACGCAGATCACCGGATAGTTGCCGCCCAGCGAGCCGTCATAGGCAAAGATCGGGAAACCTTCCGCTTCCAGTGTCGCAATGGACTCCACCACCGACGGATAGCGCGCCAGTACATCGGCAGGGATCTCCGGCAGACTGATACTTTCGGCAATGATGCGATTTTTCACATAACGCTCAAAGACTTCCGACAGTCCCTGGACTCGCGCTTCATTACGGGTATTACCGGCGGACATACCGTTAGAGACGTACAAATTGCCGATAATGTTCATCGGAATATAGACGGTCTGGTTATCTGACTGGCGAGTAAAAGGCAGGCCGCACACGCCGCGTTCCTCGTTGCCGGACTGGAGATCGATCAACATACTGCCGGTGAGTTCGTTTTCCGGATCGTAGAAAGCGCGCAGACGCGCGTCGAGCAACCCTTCCGGCACGTCGTCACTGTCGTTCAGCGGGAACCATTTTTCGTTAGGGTAATGCACAAACGGGCCGTTGGCGATGGTATTGCCAAGCCAGAAATCGGCAAAGAAATAGTTCGTCGACAGACGCTCAAAATATTCGCCCAGCGCAGAGGCCAGCGCCGCTTTTTTCGTCGCGCCTTTGCCGTTGGTAAAGCACAGCGCGCACTCTTTGTCGCGGATGTGCACCGACCAGACGTTTGGCACCGGATTCAGCCATGAGGCTTCTTCAATATGGAAACCGAGATCGAGCAATTTTTGCTGGAAGCGAGCGATGGAATCTTCCAGGGCGGCGTCTTTGCCGGGAATAAATGTTTGCGTCATGAAAATCACTTTTGTCGTACGGAAAGCGCGCAATGATACGGGTTTTATCTGACTGACGCTATCGCCGCCACGAACGCGGCGGAAATAAAAGTTTTGACTATGCTTTTATGCAGTAAACCACCATAAGAGCAGAGAAATGAAAGCGTTTGATCTACAACGGATGGCACTGGACAAAGTGCCACTGGAATTTTTGGGCGAGGTTGCGTTACGTAGTCTTTATACCTTTGTACTGGTCTATCTGTTTCTTAAGCTGACGGGACGGCGCGGCGTGCGCCAGATGTCGCTTTTTGAAGTGTTGATTATTTTGACGCTGGGCTCCGCGGCAGGGGACGTCGCTTTTTATGATGATGTCCCAATGCTGCCGGTGCTGGTGGTCTTTATCATAATTGCGCTGCTTTACCGGTTGGCGATGTGGCTGATGGCGCGTAGTGAAAGGATTGGCGATTTACTGGAGGGGAAACCGGTCGTCATCATTGAAGATGGCGAGCTGGCATGGTCCAAACTGAATCATGCCAATATGACGGAGTTTGAGTTCTTTATGGAACTGCGTCTGAATGGCGTAGAGCAGCTTGGCCAGGTGCGGCTGGCGATACTGGAAACCAACGGGCAAATCAGCGTCTATTTCTTTGAAGAAGAAAAGATAAAACCCGGTCTGAGCATTTTGCCTAAATATTGCACCGAGCGATTTCATGTCGTTCCCGAAACGGGAGATTACGCCTGCGTGCGTTGCAGCGAAGTCATTACCCTTAACGCTGGCGACAGGCAAGATTGTCCGCGCTGCAAGAATCCAGAATGGTCGAAGGCCAGTCGGGCAAAAAGGGTGCTCTGACAGCAAAAATATCGGTCATTCGCCATCAATCCGACAGATTGTGTTGTGTGAGCGAACACTCATTTTCACCGCGCCGATTATTACCCGTTGCGGCGCGTATCACTGAATGATAAAACCAATATCCACAGGAATAACGTAAACCCACTCTTTGCGCTTCGTCAGAGCGTGGATGAATAACAATGCAACGTGGTGAGGGGAAATGGCTCAGGTTTTCAATTTTAGTTCAGGCCCGGCAATGTTACCGGCAGACGTGCTCAAACAGGCTCAACAGGAACTGTGCGACTGGAACGGTCTTGGCACCTCCGTCATGGAGGTGAGCCACCGCGGTAAAGAATTTATCCAGGTCGCAGCGGAAGCGGAACAGGATTTTCGCGATCTCCTCAACATCCCTTCCAATTATAAAGTTCTGTTCTGTCACGGCGGCGGACGTGGGCAGTTTGCGGCTATTCCGCTGAATATTTTGGGAAATAAAACCACCGCAGACTACGTGGACGCCGGTTACTGGGCGGCCAGCGCGGTAAAAGAAGCGAAAAAATACTGCACCCCAAACGTGATTGATGCCAAAGTCACCGTGGACGGACTGCGCGCGGTCAAGCCGATGAGCGAATGGCAACTCTCGGATAACGCGGCGTATATGCACTACTGCCCGAACGAAACCATCGACGGCATTGCCATTAATGAAACGCCGAATTTTGCCTCCGATGTGGTCGTGACGGCTGATTTCTCCTCAACGATTCTTTCGGCGCCGTTAGACGTTTCCCGCTACGGCGTTATCTATTCAGGCGCGCAGAAAAACATCGGACCTGCCGGGTTGACGATTGTGATCGTTCGCGAAGACCTGTTAGGAAAAGCGCACACCAGTTGCCCGTCGATCCTCGACTACACCGTTCTGAGCGATAACGACTCAATGTTTAATACGCCACCAACTTTTGCCTGGTATCTTTCCGGCCTGGTATTTAAATGGCTGAAGGCGAATGGCGGCGTCGACGCGATGCATAAAATCAATCAACAGAAAGCCGAACTGCTGTATGGCGTGATTGATAACAGCGATTTCTACCGCAACGATGTGGCGAAAGCCAACCGTTCCCGCATGAACGTACCGTTCCAACTGGCGGACAGCGCGCTGGACAAACTGTTCCTTGAAGAGTCTTTTGCGGCAGGTCTTCACGCGCTGAAAGGCCACCGTGTGGTGGGGGGAATGCGTGCGTCCATTTATAACGCGATGCCGCTGGAAGGCGTCAAAGCCCTGACCGACTTTATGGTCGATTTCGAACGTCGTCACGGCTAAAAAAGTGTGGCGTTTCATCCCCACAGCGTCGTCTGTGGGGTTTTTATTTTTGTTTTTTGAGAGTTGAGTACATGGAATCCCTGACGTTACAACCCATCGCGCGGGTCGATGGCACCATTAATCTGCCTGGCTCTAAGAGCGTGTCTAACCGCGCTTTGCTCCTGGCGGCGTTAGCCCATGGCACCACCGTTCTGACCAACCTGTTAGACAGCGATGATGTGCGCCATATGCTCAATGCGCTGAGCGCGTTGGGGATCAATTACACCCTTTCTGCGGATCGCACCCGTTGCGAAATCACCGGCAATGGTGGTCCGCTACAGGCTACCGGCGCACTGGAGCTGTTTCTGGGCAACGCCGGAACGGCCATGCGTCCGCTTGCTGCAGCGCTTTGCCTCGGTACAAACGACATTGTGCTGACCGGCGAGCCGCGTATGAAAGAGCGACCAATTGGTCATCTGGTTGATGCGCTGTGTCAGGGCGGGGCCTGTATTGACTATCTGGAGCAGGAAAACTATCCGCCGCTTCGTCTGCGCGGTGGCTTTACCGGCGGTCAGGTTGAGGTTGATGGCAGCGTTTCCAGCCAGTTTTTGACCGCACTGTTAATGACGGCCCCTCTGGCGTCGCAGGAAACCATTATCAGCATTAAAGGCGAGCTGGTGTCGAAGCCGTATATCGACATTACGTTAAATCTGATGAAAACCTTCGGCGTGGAAATTGAAAACCATCACTATCAGCGTTTTGTCGTGAAGGGCCGTCAGCAATACCAGTCTCCCGGTGTTTACCTGGTCGAAGGCGATGCTTCATCCGCCTCTTATTTCCTTGCCGCGGGAGCCATTAAAGGCGGGACGGTAAAGGTGACCGGTATTGGCCGCAAAAGTATGCAGGGGGACATTCGCTTCGCGGATGTGCTGGAAAAAATGGGGGCGACACTGACCTGGGGCGATGATTTTATTGCCTGTACTCGCGGTGAGCTAAATGCCGTTGATATGGACATGAACCACATTCCCGATGCGGCAATGACCATTGCGACGGCGGCGCTGTTTGCTAAAGGTACGACCACGCTTCGTAACATCTATAACTGGCGCGTCAAAGAGACTGACCGTCTGTTTGCGATGGCGACCGAGTTGCGTAAAGTAGGGGCGGAAGTGGAAGAGGGGCGCGACTATATTCGCATCACCCCGCCAGCGAAATTACAGTTTGCTGAAATTGGCACCTATAACGATCACCGTATGGCGATGTGTTTTTCGCTGGTGGCGTTATCCGACACGCCGGTGACCATTCTTGATCCGAAATGTACCGCTAAAACCTTCCCGGATTATTTCGAGCAGTTGGCGCGTATTAGCACTCCCGCCTGATTATCTTTCGCGCCAGCCTTTGCGCTGGCGCGCTTGCGTCCGCTTTCGTACTTTATTTACCCTTATCGCTAATGCTACCTTTCTCTCGACTTAACCTCTTGATTTATATCTTTTTATTATAAATATCATTGGAAGATTAGCATGAAAAATAAATCATTGCTGCTGGCGGTGGCGATTTCCGCTACGTTAATGGCTGGCTGTAAAAATGGCGTCAACGGCGATCTACTCGCCAGTTCCGGCGTCGCTGCTTACAAAGCGGCGACGCTTTCGGATGCGGACGTCAAAGCGCTGTCTGCTGAGTCCTGCAAACAGATGGACAGTGAAAATAAACTGGCGGGTTCTAAGAGCAAATACACGAAGCGGCTAAATAAAATCGCGAAAGCGCTGGGCAACAACATTGACGGCACGCCGGTATCTTACAAGGTATATATGACCCGTGAGATCAACGCATGGGCAATGGCGAACGGCTGTGTTCGCGTCTATTCAGGCCTGATGGATCTGATGACCGATAACGAAATCGAAGGCGTTCTGGGGCATGAGTTAGGCCACGTCTCGTTAGGGCATTCCCGTAAGGCCATGCAAACGGCCTATGCAACGTTGGCGGCCCGTGACGCCCTCTCCGCTACCAGCGGAGTGGCGTCCAAACTGTCGCAGTCTCAACTCGGCGACCTGGCCGAAGGGGTAATCAACTCTTCGTTCTCCCGCAGCCAGGAATCGGATGCTGATGATTTCTCCTATGACCTGCTGAAAAAACGCGGCATAAATACCCAGGGACTGGTCACCGCATTCGATAAATTCGCCACCATGGACGCGGGGCATGCGAAATCATTGATGGACTCCCACCCCGCCTCAGCCGATCGCGCTCAGCACATGCGCGACCGTATTGCCGCCGACAAAAAGTAAAACATTGTCATCTTTTGGGCTGGTTATGCGCCAGCCCGCTATAATTGCGCAATTATTCTTCATCTGAATACAGACGATTCGGGTTTTTGCACACAACGTTAACGATTGTGGGCGTTGGCGCGTATAATGCGCGGCGTTTACGTTAACGGTGTGCCTGTTTAAGGAGAGAAAGATGACGGCAATTGCCCCGGTAATTACCATTGATGGCCCAAGTGGTGCAGGAAAGGGCACCTTGTGCAAGGCAATGGCGGAAGCATTGCAATGGCATCTGCTGGACTCTGGTGCTATCTATCGCGTGTTAGCGCTGGCGGCGCTGCATCATCATGTCGATGTCGCCTCTGAAGATGCGCTGGTTCCGTTGGCGACCCATCTTGATGTGCGCTTTGTCTCAACCAACGGAAATCTGGAAGTGATTCTCGAAGGCGAAGATGTGAGCGGTGAAATTCGTACGCAGGAAGTGGCGAACGCTGCGTCACAGGTCGCCGCCTTTCCACGCGTACGTGAAGCGCTGTTGCGTCGTCAACGCGCCTTCCGTGAGTTGCCTGGCCTGATCGCGGACGGACGGGATATGGGGACGGTGGTTTTTCCGGACGCGCCGGTGAAAATCTTCCTTGACGCCTCCTCTGAAGAACGTGCGCATCGCCGTATGCTACAGTTGCAGGAAAAGGGCTTTAGTGTTAACTTTGAACGCCTTTTGGCCGAGATCAAAGAACGCGACGATCGCGACCGAAACCGTGCTGTAGCGCCGTTAGTTCCCGCTGCTGATGCTTTAGTTTTAGATTCAACCCGATTAAGCATTGAGCAAGTGATTGAAAAAGCGCTACAATACGCGCGCCAAAAACTGGCACTCGCTTAAAAGCGACCGAATTTGCAGTACCCCCGTTGCAATGGAATGACAGCGGGTATGTTAAACAACCCCATCCGGCATGGAGTCAGATGGACGTTAAATATGAAACCTGAAGATTAAACATGACTGAATCTTTTGCTCAACTGTTTGAAGAATCCTTAAAAGAAATCGAAACCCGTCCGGGTTCCATCGTTCGCGGTGTTGTTGTTGCTATCGACAAAGACGTAGTACTGGTTGACGCTGGTCTGAAATCTGAGTCCGCCATCCCGGCTGAGCAGTTCAAAAACGCCCAGGGCGAGCTGGAAATCCAGGTGGGTGACGAAGTTGACGTTGCTCTGGATGCAGTAGAAGACGGCTTCGGTGAAACCCTGCTGTCCCGTGAGAAAGCTAAACGTCACGAAGCATGGATCACGCTGGAAAAAGCTTACGAAGATGCTGAAACTGTTACCGGTGTTATCAACGGCAAAGTTAAGGGCGGCTTCACTGTTGAGCTGAACGGTATTCGTGCGTTCCTGCCAGGTTCCCTGGTAGACGTTCGTCCGGTGCGCGACACGCTGCACCTGGAAGGCAAAGAGCTTGAGTTCAAAGTCATCAAGCTGGATCAGAAGCGCAACAACGTTGTTGTTTCTCGTCGTGCCGTTATCGAATCCGAAAACAGCGCAGAGCGCGATCAGCTGCTGGAAAACCTGCAGGAAGGCATGGAAGTTAAAGGTATCGTTAAGAACCTCACTGACTACGGTGCATTCGTTGATCTGGGTGGCGTTGACGGCCTGCTGCACATCACCGATATGGCCTGGAAACGCGTTAAGCATCCGAGCGAAATCGTAAACGTTGGCGACGAAATCACTGTTAAAGTGCTGAAGTTCGACCGCGAGCGTACCCGTGTATCCCTGGGCCTGAAACAGCTGGGCGAAGATCCGTGGGTTGCTATCGCTAAGCGTTACCCGGAAGGTACCAAACTGACCGGTCGCGTGACCAACCTGACCGACTACGGTTGCTTCGTTGAAATCGAAGAAGGCGTTGAAGGCCTGGTACACGTTTCCGAAATGGACTGGACCAACAAAAACATCCACCCGTCCAAAGTTGTTAACGTTGGCGACGTAGTGGAAGTGATGGTTCTGGATATCGACGAAGAACGTCGTCGTATCTCCCTGGGTCTGAAGCAGTGCAAATCTAACCCGTGGCAGCAGTTTGCGGAAACCCACAACAAGGGCGACCGTGTTGAAGGTAAAATCAAGTCTATCACTGACTTCGGTATCTTCATCGGCCTGGACGGCGGCATCGACGGCCTGGTTCACCTGTCTGACATCTCCTGGAACGTTGCAGGCGAAGAAGCAGTACGTGAATACAAAAAAGGCGACGAAATCGCAGCCGTTGTTCTGCAGGTTGACGCAGAGCGCGAGCGTATCTCTCTGGGCGTTAAACAGCTGGCAGAAGATCCGTTCAACAACTGGGTTGCACTGAACAAGAAAGGCGCAATCGTAAACGGTAAAGTGACTGCAGTTGACGCGAAAGGCGCAACCGTAGAACTGGCTGACGGCGTTGAAGGTTACCTGCGCGCTTCTGAAGCTTCCCGTGACCGCGTTGAAGATGCAACACTGGTTCTGAGCGTAGGCGACGACGTTGAAGCCAAATTCACCGGCGTTGACCGTAAGAACCGTGCAATCAGCCTGTCTGTTCGTGCGAAAGACGAAGCTGATGAGAAAGATGCCATCGCAACTGTTAACAAACAGGAAGATGCAAACTTCTCTAACAACGCAATGGCTGAAGCATTCAAAGCAGCTAAAGGCGAGTAATTCTTTGAAACTTCGGGATGTTTCATCGCGAAGTCAGATGAGATTACTTGACAGATTACAGGATTCGTTCTGTAATCAATGACAAAGGGCGGCTACGGCCGCCCTTAATCAATGCAACAGCAGCGCTTATATGCCTTATAGGAACCGGAGGAATCATGACCAAGTCAGAATTGATTGAAAGACTTGCAACCCAGCAATCTCATATTCCCGCAAAAGCGGTTGAAGATGCAGTTAAAGAGATGCTGGAACATATGGCCTCGACTCTTGCGCAGGGCGAGCGTATTGAAATCCGCGGTTTCGGCAGCTTCTCTTTGCACTATCGCGCACCACGAACCGGGCGTAACCCGAAGACTGGCGATAAAGTCGAGCTGGAAGGAAAATACGTTCCGCACTTTAAGCCAGGTAAAGAACTGCGCGATCGCGCCAATATTTACGGTTAAGTTTCCTCAAAACGTAACCTGCGAAAAAGCACCTTTCTGGTGCTTTTTTCATTTCTGACGCTCCATTCTGGAAGACGCCCCGCAATAAATTTGGCGGTTTACAACACGGTGATAAAAACGCTGGAAACCGCATCGTAAAGCCTGCCATTACCGCCTGACAGACCGTTGGCTAACCTGCACACTTCCGCTCACACGGAGGTGTTCATGAAAATCACGACGGTCAGCCTGTGCGCGCTATGCGGTATTTTCCCTTTGCTTTTCTTACCGGCTTTGCCTGATACGCTTTGGCTTGTCAGTCTTTTGGCGCTGGCCTGTTCGCTAACGCTTTTCTCCGGCAAATGGATGCAGCTTGCCGGGCTGGTTCTGTTGTTTTTTCTGTGGGGCGTTTTCGCGGCTAAACAGTCGCTTTGGGCCGGAAACACGCTGCCGGTAAAAAGTCAGGACGCCATTATCGAGCTGACCGCGACGGATAACATCACAACACACGCCGGACGCATCACTCATCTGGCAGGGCGTCGTCTTTTTCCTGCGGTGGGTATCGTTCTTTATGGGCAGTATTTGCCGTCTGAACCCTGTGCAGGGCAGCGCTGGGCGATGACGATTAGGATCAGGGCTGTTCACGGGCAGTTAAATGACGGGGGATTTGACAGCCAGCGCTACGCCCTGGCACAGCATCAACCGCTCACAGGCCGTTTTCTGCAGGCAAAAATCCTGGACGGGGAATGCAGTTGGCGAGCCAGATATCTCGCATCACTGAAAGCCAGGCTGGCGGAGTATCCGTGGCAGCAGGTGATAGTCGGTCTGGGGATGGGGGAACGTCTGGCGATCACGAAAGAGGTGAAAAACATCCTTCGCGATACCGGCACCGCCCATCTGATGGCGATTTCCGGGCTGCATATTGCCTTAATGGCTCTGCTCGTCAGTGGATTGCTTCGTGGCGTTCAGTTTCTGCTGCCGGTGCGCTGGATCCACTGGCAGCATCCGCTTATCGGCGGGCTGCTCGGCGCCATATTCTACGCCTGGCTAACCGGTCTTCAGCCGCCCGCGCTGCGTACCATTATTGCGCTATTTGTCTGGACGGCGCTAAAGCTGAGTGGACGGCAGTGGAGCGGATGGGCCGTCTGGTGCTGTTGTCTGGCGGCGATTGTTATTTGCGATCCGTTGGCGGTGCTCTCCCAGAGCCTGTGGCTTTCCGCTTTCGCCGTTGCGGCCCTGCTGTTCTGGTATCAATGGTTTCCCTGTCCGGAGTGGACGTTACCGCGGGCAGGGCGTTTATTGGTCGAGCTGGCCCATTTACAGTTGGGGATGACGCTGTTGCTTTTGCCGCTGCAAATCGCGTTGTTTCACGGCCTTAGCCTGACCTCTTTTGCGGCGAATTTATTCGCCGTGCCGCTGGTAACGTTTATTAGCGTACCGCTGATCCTCGCAGGAATGGTGGCACACGTCAGCGGGCCGTTAGTGGTTGAGTCTGTACTGTGGTATCTGGCCGATCGCTCGCTTGCCGCCGTGTTCTGGGCGTTAACCCAATTGCCGAAAGGGTGGATAGCGGTAGATGCGCGCTGGCAGTGGCTGGTTTTCGCTCCCTGGCTGATGCTTGTTGGCTGGCGGTTTAATGCCTTACGGGTGCTACCCGGACTCTGCCTGGCAACGCTTGCCCTGCTCAGTTGGCCTTTCTGGAGCCCGCCGCGTACCGATACGTGGCAGGCGCATATGCTGGATGTTGGACAAGGATTGTCGGTAGTTATCGCGCGTAACGGCAAAGCGCTGTTGTACGACACCGGGCTGGCCTGGCCTGAAGGGGACAGCGCGCAACACATTATTATTCCGTGGCTACGCTGGCATCATCTGGAGCCAGAAGGGATTATTCTCAGCCATGAACATCTTGATCACCGGGGTGGGCTAGACTCTATGCTGAGCGCCTGGCCCGGGCTTTGGGTCCGCAGTCCGTTAGGCTGGCGAAATCATTTACCGTGTTATCGCGGTGAGGTCTGGTATTGGCAGGGATTGCGTTTCAGCGCGCACTGGCCGTTAAAAGGCGATCGCGGCAAGGGCAATAATCACTCCTGTGTGGTGAAAATCGACGATGGTCGCCACAGCCTACTGTTGACGGGCGACATAGAGACGCCAGCTGAGCAACGGATGCTGAGTCATTACTGGCAGCATCTGTCGGCTACGATTATTCAGGTGCCGCATCATGGCAGCAATACGTCCTCTTCGCTGGCACTCATACAGCGGGTTAATGGCGAGATGGCGCTGGCCTCGGCATCGCGTTATAACGCCTGGCGGTTACCGTCATGGAAGGTCAGACAGCGCTATCAGCAGCAGGGGTACCAGTGGCGCGATACCCCGCATCAGGGGCAAATTTCGCTGGATTTCTCCGCACAGGGCTGGCGCATAAGCAGCCTACGGGAGCAAATTTTACCGCGTTGGTATCATCAGTGGTTTGGCGTGTCAGGCGATAACGGGTAGAATATGCGGCTATTTCAACAAATGCTGGTTTTTTGAATGCATAACGATAAAGATCTCTCTACGTGGCAGACGTTTCGCCGACTGTGGCCTACCATTGCGCCTTTCAAAGCGGGTCTGATCGTGGCGGGTGTGGCGTTAATCCTCAACGCGGCCAGCGATACCTTCATGTTATCGCTCCTCAAACCTTTACTTGATGAAGGTTTTGGTAAAACCGATCGCTCAGTGCTGCTCTGGATGCCGCTGGTGGTCATTGGGCTGATGATATTACGTGGTATTACCAGCTATATCTCCAGTTACTGCATCTCCTGGGTATCGGGCAAAGTGGTGATGACCATGCGTCGTCGTTTGTTTGGTCATATGATGGGGATGCCCGTCGCCTTCTTCGATAAGCAATCTACCGGGACACTGCTCTCCCGCATCACCTATGATTCTGAACAGGTGGCTTCCTCGTCCTCCAGCGCGTTGATTACCGTTGTGCGCGAAGGCGCGTCGATAATCGGCCTGTTTGCCATGATGTTCTATTACAGCTGGCAACTGTCGATTATCCTCGTGGTGCTGGCGCCGATTGTGTCGATTGCGATCCGCGTGGTATCAAAGCGTTTTCGCGCCATCAGTAAAAACATGCAGAACACGATGGGGCAGGTCACGACCAGCGCCGAGCAAATGCTGAAGGGACACAAAGAAGTCCTGATCTTTGGCGGCCAGGAAGTTGAGACCAAACGCTTTGATAAGGTGAGCAACAAAATGCGTCTGCAGGGGATGAAAATGGTCTCCGCGTCGTCTATTTCTGACCCCATCATCCAGCTTATCGCCTCGCTGGCGCTGGCGTTTGTGTTGTATGCGGCTAGCTTCCCGAGCGTTATGGAGAGCCTGACGGCGGGGACCATTACCGTTGTCTTTTCGGCAATGATCGCCCTGATGCGTCCGCTGAAATCTCTGACTAACGTCAACGCCCAGTTCCAGCGCGGTATGGCGGCGTGTCAGACTCTGTTTGCGATTCTCGACAGCGAACAGGAAAAAGATGACGGTAAACGCGTTATTGAACGCGCCAGCGGCGATCTGGAATTCCGCAATGTTACCTTTACCTATCCGGGACGCGAAGTGCCCGCGCTGCGCAACATCAACCTGAAAATTCCGGCGGGGAAGACGGTCGCGCTGGTGGGGCGCTCTGGCTCCGGTAAGTCGACGATCGCCAGTCTGATTACGCGTTTCTACGACATCGATGAAGGCGAAATCCTGATGGATGGTCACGATCTGCGTGACTATACGCTGGCGTCCCTGCGTAATCAGGTTGCGCTGGTGTCGCAGAATGTGCATCTGTTCAACGATACGGTAGCCAACAATATTGCCTATGCGCGTAACGAGCATTACACCCGTGAGCAGATCGAAGAGGCTGCTCGCATGGCTTACGCAATGGATTTCATCAATAAGATGGATAATGGCCTCGATACCATCATCGGAGAAAACGGCGTGCTGCTCTCCGGCGGTCAACGTCAGCGTATCGCCATTGCGCGCGCGCTGTTGCGTGACAGCCCAATCCTGATTCTGGATGAAGCGACGTCGGCGCTTGATACCGAATCTGAGCGCGCCATCCAGGCGGCGCTGGACGAGTTGCAGAAAAACCGCACATCGCTGGTGATTGCGCATCGCCTTTCTACCATTGAACAGGCTGATGAAATTGTGGTGGTGGAAGACGGCGTGATCGTAGAACGCGGGACGCATAGCGAACTGCTGGCGCACCATGGCGTCTATGCGCAGCTACACAAAATGCAGTTTGGTCAATGATCGCACGCATCTGGTCCGGTGAATCGCCTCTGTGGCGGCTACTCCTGCCGCTCTCCTGGCTGTATGGCCTGGTGAGCGGGGCGATTCGTCTGTGCTATCGGCTGGGCATCAAACGCGCCTGGCGCGCCCCGGTGCCGGTTGTTGTGGTGGGAAACCTGACGGCAGGCGGTAACGGCAAAACGCCGGTGGTGATCTGGCTGGTGGAGCAGCTTCAGCGACGTGGACTGCGCGTTGGTGTTGTTTCGCGAGGCTACGGCGGCAAAGCGGCTGCCTATCCCCTGTTGTTGAGCGCTGAAACCACTACGGCCGAGGCGGGTGATGAACCCGTGCTGATTTATCAGCGTACCGGGGCGCCGGTTGCCGTATCGCCTCATCGCCCGGAGGCGGTTCAGGCGATACTGGCGCAGCATGACGTCCAGATTATCGTGACTGACGATGGTTTGCAGCACTATCGTCTGGCGCGCGATGTTGAGATCGTGGTGATTGACGGCGTTCGTCGCTTCGGTAACGGCTGGTGGTTACCGGCAGGGCCGATGCGTGAACGTGCAGGCCGTCTGAAAACCGTTGATGCGACGATTGTTAATGGCGGTGTGCCGCAGCCGGGAGAAATTCCAATGCGTCTGGATCCGGGGCTGGCGGTAAATTTGCGCACTGGCGAGCGGCGTAACGTCGCGCAGTTACACAATGTCGTTGCGATGGCAGGCATTGGTCATCCGCCACGTTTTTTCGCCACGCTTGAAGCCTGCGGCGTGCAGCCGCAAAAGTGTGTCGCACTGGCGGATCACCAGGCGTTGCGCGCGCGTGACGTACAGGCATTGCTGAATGCAGAGCAAACGCTGATCATGACGGAAAAAGATGCCGTGAAGTGTCGCGCGTTTGCTGAAGATAACTGGTGGTATCTCCCTGTCGATGCGCATTTGTCGGGGAACAAACCTGAAGCGTTACTTGAAAAGCTGATCTCGCTGGCGCGTTAGCATTCTGACACGAGGGCAGCGAATGAATGATGGAGTCATCTATGTCGTTGCCGTCCCTTTCTCTTAAAGAGGCCCGTCTTCTCCACCTCGCTGCACAGGGCTTACTGCGCAAGCCACGCCGTCGAGCCCGTGAGTCCGATATTCTCGCAACCATAACCCGCATGTCGCTGTTGCAAATCGACACCATCAATATTGTCGCGCGCAGCCCTTATCTGGTGTTGTTCAGCCGTCTGGGGGATTATCCCTCGCAGTGGCTTGACGCCGCGCTGACTCGCGGCGAGCTAATGGAGTACTGGGCGCACGAAGCCTGCTTTTTGCCGCGCAGCGACTTTAAGCTCATACGTCACCGGATGTTGACCCCGGAAAACATGGGCTGGAAGTACAAAGCGGCGTGGATGAACGACCATGCCGGGGAAATTGAACAACTCATACAGCATATTCAGCATAACGGCCCGGTGCGGTCGGCGGATTTTGCGCATCCACGTAAGGGAACCAGCGGATGGTGGGAGTGGAAGCCGCATAAGCGCCACCTGGAAGGGCTGTTCACCGCCGGGAAACTGATGGTGGTTGAACGGCGCAACTTTCAGCGCGTTTATGATTTAACCCATCGCGTGATGCCGCACTGGGATGATGAGCGCGACCTGCTACCGCGCGCCCAGGCTGAGCTGTTCATGCTGGACAACAGCGCCCGCAGCCTTGGCATTTTTCGCGAGCAATGGCTGGCGGATTACTATCGGCTAAAGCGACCCGATCTACAGCGCTGGCGAGAGACGCGCGCGGAGCAACAGCAAATTATTCCCGTTGAAGTCGACACGCTCGGTACGCTGTGGCTACACGCTGAGCTCCTGCCGCTGCTTGAACAGGCGCAGGCAAAAAAGTTGAGCGCGACGCACAGCGCGGTTCTGTCGCCGTTTGACCCGGTGGTCTGGGATCGTAAACGCGCGGAACAACTCTTCGGTTTCAGTTATCGGCTGGAATGCTACACCCCCGCGCCGAAACGGCAGTTTGGTTATTTTGTCCTGCCGTTGCTTCACCGGGGACAGCTGGTTGGTCGGATGGACGCCAAAATGCACCGTAAAACAGCGGTGCTGGAGATCATTTCGCTGCACCTGGAAAAGGGCGTCACGTCCGGGATTTCGCTACAGAACGGCTTAAAACAGGCGATTGGCGATTTTGCCCGCTGGCAGCAGGCCACGCGCGTGACGTTAGGCCACTGCCCGCCGGGACTGTTCACGGAATGTCGGCAGGGCTGGGAATTAGACGCAGACGCGTGAACGATTATGATAAGATTTACCGATTCACTGTCCGGTCCATCTGGAGGAACTATGGATCATCGTCTGCTTGAAATCATCGCCTGCCCGGTTTGTAACGGGAAACTCTGGTTTAACCAGGAAAAACAAGAACTGATCTGCAAACTGGATAACCTTGCGTTTCCCCTGCGTGACGGCATTCCCGTCCTGCTGGAAACAGAAGCCCGCGTGCTGGCGGCTGACGAGGGGAAATCATGAGTTTCGTGGTCATCATCCCCGCGCGCTATGCGTCAACGCGCCTGCCTGGCAAACCGCTGCTGGACATTAATGGCAAGCCGATGATAGTGCACGTCCTGGAGCGCGCCCGTGAATCCGGCGCCGAGCGTATTATCGTCGCAACCGATCACGACGATGTCGCGCGCGCCGTTGAGGCTGCGGGCGGCGAAGTCTGCATGACCCGCGCTGACCACCAGTCTGGCACGGAACGTCTGGCGGAAGTCGTCGAGAAGTGCGGGTTTAGCGATGACACCGTGATTGTTAACGTTCAGGGTGACGAGCCGATGATCCCGGCGGTCATTATTCGTCAGGTCGCAGAAAACCTGGCGCAGCGTCAGGTCGGCATGGCTACGCTGGCGGCACCGATCCACGGCGCGGAAGAAGCCTTTAATCCCAACGCGGTCAAAGTTGTGCTGGATGCGGAAGGCTATGCGCTTTACTTCTCGCGCGCGACAATCCCCTGGGATCGTGACCGATTCGCCAAAAGCCTGGAAACCGTTGGCGATACCTTCCTGCGCCATCTGGGGATTTACGGCTACCGTGCCGGTTTCATTCGCCGTTACGTGAGCTGGCAGCCCAGCCCGCTGGAGAACATCGAGATGCTGGAGCAGCTCCGTGTGCTGTGGTACGGCGAAAAGATCCACGTCGCGGTGGCGAAAGAAGTTCCCGGTACCGGGGTGGATACCGCCGAAGATCTTGAGCGCGTCCGCGCCGAAATGCGTTAATGTTCCCTTACGACGCGTCGTCCGATCCCGGGCGGCGCGTCGTACCGTTACGATTTTCCTCACATTTTCTTGTCAACAATTGATCTCATCCGGGTGACATCTGCCCCTCTGGCGCTCATTATAAAAGCAGTAGCGTTTATAAGGGTAAACTGAATGGAACAGCTGCGTGCCGAATTAAGCCATTTACTGGGCGAAAAACTGAGCCGTATTGAATGCGTGAATGAAAAAGCCGATACGGCGCTGTGGTCACTGTATGACAGCCATGGCAATCCGATGCCGCTGATGGCCAGAAGTTTCACCACTCCCGGCGTCGCGCAGCAGCTGGCGTGGAAAATCACTATGCTGGCGCGCAGCGGTACCGTCCGGATGCCGGTCGTGTATGGCGTAATGACCCACGACGAGCACCCCGGCCCCGACGTGTTGCTGCTGGAACGCCTGCGGGGCGTGTCTGTCGAAGCGCCAGCCCGCACCCCGGAGCGTTGGGAGCAGCTTAAAGATCAGATCGTCGAAGGTCTGCTCGCCTGGCATCGTCAGGACAGCCGGGGCTGCGTCGGCGCGGTGGATAATACCCAGGAAAACATCTGGCCCTCGTGGTATCGCCAGCGTGTTGAAGTGCTATGGAGCACACTCAATCAGTTCAACAACACCGGGCTGACGATGCAGGATAAAAGGATCCTGTTTCGAACGCGGGAATGCCTCCCTGCGTTATTCGAGGGGTTCAATGATAATTGCGTGCTGGTGCATGGCAATTTCAGCCTGCGCAGTATGTTAAAAGATGCCAGAAGCGATCAGCTTCTGGCGATGGTGGGGCCGGGTATTATGCTCTGGGCGCCGCGGGAATATGAACTGTTCCGTCTGATGGATAACGCGCTGGCGGAAGATCTGCTCTGGCATTACCTGCGCCGCGCGCCTGTGGCAGAGTCGTTTATCTGTCGGCGCTGGCTTTATGTCTTATGGGACGAAGTGGCCCAGTTGGTCAATACCGGGCGCTTTAGCCGCGCTAACGTCGATCTTGCGGCGAAATCACTCCTGCCCTGGCTCGCCTGATAGTCCTTTCAGCCACTGCCAGATACGCCCCAGCGTCTCATAACCCACGCGATCGCTGTGCATCAGCCAGACCGGCGAGGGGAGCGCGTATTCCCACGGATTCAGCGGTGAATCAATTGCCAACTGATTTGCCGGGGCAGGCAGCGGATCCAGCCCGACGCGTTGAAAGAAAATCATCGCCCGCGGCAGGTGCGAGGCGGACGTCACTAACAGGAACGGCGCGTTGCCAATGGCCCGCTTCACCGCCAGCGCTTCTTCTTCAGTATCTTTCGGCTGCTCCAGGGTAATAATATCTGCGCGAGGCACGCCTAACGATTCGGCGACGCGCGCGCCGGCTTCCGCGGTACTGACCGGATTCGTCAGCGCGGGCGCGCCGGTAAAGATCAGCTTCGAACCCGGATTCGCCCGCCATAAGCGAATGCCCTCATTAAGGCGCGGCAGGCTGTTACTGATCAGGTTGGAGCTGGGCGCCCACTCGGGATTCCAGGTATAACCGCCGCCCAGCACGACGATGTAGTCCACTTTTCGTGTCTCCTGCCAGGTGGGATACCGGCTTTCTATCGGCCGAAGCAGTCCGTCCGCAACGGGCTGCAGGCTAAGCAGAAACAGCGCCAGCCAGCCTGCGCTGATCATCACCTTCCCGGTTTTCTGAAAACGGCTAAACCACAGCAACATCAACCCTGCGCCGATCGCTAACAACAGGAAAGGGAGAGGCAGCAGCATGCCGCCAATCACTTTCTTTAGTGTAAAAAGCATTCTTTTTGGTTCCTTTTTTAACCATACAGCAGAAGAATAATCAGGATATTACACCAGACAGGTTCATTCTCCGCTCGGGTGTGACAAAATAGCGGTTTTGATTAAGAACCCCAAGCCGTCAGTGGAGAGCCCGATGCGGGATCGCAATTTTGATGACATCGCGGAAAAGTTTTCCCGTAACATTTACGGCACCACCAAAGGCCAGTTGCGCCAGGCGATCCTCTGGCAGGATCTCGATGGCCTGCTGGCGCAATACGGTACGCAAAAACTACGCGTGCTGGATGCCGGCGGCGGCGAAGGCCAGACCGCGATCAAAATGGCAGAGCGGGGCCACCACGTCACCTTATGTGACCTTTCCGCGGAAATGATCGCCCGCGCGCAGCAGGCGGCGGACGCAAAAGGTGTGAGCGATAACATGCATTTTATACAATGCGCCGCTCAGGACGTAGCTTCGCATTTGGAAAGCCCGGTTGATCTGATATTGTTTCATGCGGTGCTGGAATGGGTTGCAGAACCGGTCTGCGTATTAGAGACGCTGTGGTCGGTATTGCGCCCCGGTGGCGCACTGTCGTTAATGTTCTACAATGCCAACGGCCTGTTGATGCACAATATGGTGGCCGGGAATTTCGATTACGTGCAGGTGGGGATGCCAAAGCGTAAAAAGCGCACGCTTTCACCGGACTATCCCCGTGAGCCAGGGCAGGTTTATCAGTGGCTGGAACAGATTGGCTGGCAAATTACCGGAAAAACTGGGGTGCGCGTCTTTCATGATTATCTGCGTGAAAAGCACCAGCAGCGGGACTGCTATGAGATGCTGCTTGAACTTGAAACGCGTTATTGCCGTCAGGAACCCTGGATAAGCCTTGGCCGGTATATACACGTCACCGCGCTGAAACGCCTGTCCCATGAGGCTTTACCCGCAGATGCAAGGATAACCTATGAGTGAATTTTCCCAGACAGTCCCCGAACTGGTTGCCTGGGCCAGAAAAAATGATTTTTCTATCTCGCTGCCGGTAGACCGACTTTCGTTCCTGTTGGCCGTGGCCACGCTGAACGGTGAGCGACTCGACGGCGAGATGAGTGAAGGCGAACTGGTGGATGCGTTTCGCCATGTCAGTGATGCGTTTGAGCAAACCAGCGAAACCATTGGCGTACGCGCGAACAATGCGATCAACGACATGGTGCGTCAACGTCTGCTGAACCGCTTTACCAGCGAGCAGGCGGAAGGGAACGCCATTTACCGTCTTACCCCGCTTGGCATCGGGATTACCGATTATTATATCCGCCAGCGCGAGTTCTCCACGCTGCGTCTGTCAATGCAGTTGTCGATCGTCGCAGGGGAACTGAAGCGCGCAGCGGATGCCGCAGATGAAGGCGGCGACGAGTTCCACTGGCACCGTAACGTCTATGCGCCGCTGAAATACTCGGTGGCGGAAATTTTCGACAGTATCGATCTCACTCAGCGCATCATGGATGAGCAGCAACAGCAGGTAAAAGACGACATCGCGCAACTGCTGAATAAAGACTGGCGGGCGGCAATTTCCAGCTGCGAACTCTTGCTCTCGGAAACGTCGGGCACCCTGCGCGAACTGCAGGATACGCTGGAGGCGGCGGGTGATAAGCTGCAGGCCAACCTGCTGCGCATCCAGGATGCGACGCTGGCGCATGACGATCTGCATTTCGTCGATCGCCTTGTATTTGATCTGCAAAGTAAGCTTGACCGTATTATCAGTTGGGGCCAGCAGTCTATCGATCTGTGGATCGGCTATGACCGCCACGTGCATAAATTTATCCGTACCGCTATCGACATGGATAAAAATCGCGTTTTTGCCCAGCGTCTGCGCCAGTCTGTCCAGACCTATTTCGACGAGCCGTGGGCGCTGACCTATGCGAACGCCGATCGTCTGCTGGATATGCGTGACGAGGAAATGGCGCTGCGCGACGAAGAGGTGACCGGGGAACTTCCACCGGATTTAGAGTACGAAGAATTTAACGAGATCCGCGAGCAACTGGCGGCGATCATCGAAGAACAGTTGGCTGTCTACAAAACCAAAGAGACGCCGCTGGATCTCGGTCTCGTGGTACGCGAATATCTGTCGCAGTACCCGCGTGCGCGTCATTTCGACGTGGCGCGTATTGTTATCGATCAGGCGGTACGTCTTGGCGTAGCGCAAGCAGACTTCACCGGACTGCCAGCCAAATGGCAGCCGATTAATGATTACGGAGCCAAGGTACAGGCGCATGTCATTGACAAATATTGAACAAGTGATGCCGGTTAAGCTGGCGCAGGCGCTGGCGAATCCGTTATTTCCGGCGCTGGACAGCGCGTTACGCTCAGGCCGTCATATTGGACTGGACGAACTGGATAATCATGCCTTTTTGATGGATTTTCAGGACTATCTGGAAGAGTTTTACAGCCGCTATAACGTCGAGCTGATCCGCGCGCCGGAAGGGTTTTTCTACCTGCGTCCGCGTTCCACGACGCTGATCCCGCGTTCTGTTCTTTCCGAACTGGATATGATGGTCGGGAAAATCCTCTGCTACCTCTATCTCAGCCCGGAGCGGCTGGCGAATGAAGGGATTTTCACCCAACAGGAGCTGTACGACGAACTGTTAACGCTGGCCGACGAAGCTAAACTGTTGAAGCTGGTGAATAACCGCTCAACCGGCTCCGACGTCGACCGGCAAAAGCTGCAGGAAAAAATGCGCTCGTCCTTAAACCGCCTGCGTCGCTTAGGCATGGTGTGGTTTATGGGGCACGACAGCAGCAAATTCCGCATTACGGAATCGGTATTCCGCTTTGGCGCGGATGTTCGTACTGGCGACGACCCGCGCGAAGCCCAGCGCCGCTTAATTCGCGACGGAGAGGCGATGCCGGTCGAAAACCACCTACAGCTCAACGATGATACCGAAGAGAATCAGCCGGACAGTGGAGAAGAAGAATAATGATTGAACGCGGTAAATTTCGCTCACTTACGCTGATTAACTGGAACGGTTTCTTTGCCCGTACCTTTGACCTTGATGAATTAGTCACCACGCTTTCCGGCGGTAACGGGGCGGGGAAATCGACCACCATGGCGGCCTTCGTCACGGCATTGATCCCGGACTTAACCCTGCTGCACTTCCGTAACACAACCGAAGCGGGGGCGACCAGCGGGTCACGCGATAAAGGCCTGCACGGTAAGCTGAAGGCGGGCGTGTGTTATTCGATGCTCGATACCATCAACTCACGCCATCAGCGGGTGGTGGTCGGCGTGCGTCTGCAACAGGTCGCCGGTCGCGACCGGAAAGTGGACATTAAACCCTTTGCCATTCAGGGACTGCCGATGTCGGTTCAGCCGACGCAACTGGTGACGGAAACCCTCAACGAACGTCAGGCGCGCGTGCTCACGCTCAACGAGCTGAAAGACAAGCTTGATGAAATGGAAGGCGTACAGTTTAAGCAGTTCAACTCCATAACTGATTACCACTCGTTGATGTTTGATTTGGGCATCATTGCCCGTCGTCTGCGCTCGGCTTCCGACCGCAGTAAATTCTATCGCCTGATTGAAGCGTCGCTGTATGGCGGCATCTCCAGCGCCATCACCCGCTCTTTACGCGACTACCTGCTGCCGGAAAACAGCGGTGTGCGCAAGGCATTCCAGGATATGGAAGCGGCGCTGCGTGAAAACCGCATGACCCTGGAAGCGATCCGCGTCACCCAGTCTGACCGCGATCTGTTTAAGCACCTGATCAGCGAAGCCACCAACTATGTGGCGGCGGACTACATGCGTCACGCCAACGAGCGTCGCATTCACCTGGACAAGGCGTTGGAGTTCCGTCGTGAACTTTACGCCTCGCGTAAACAGCTTGCGGCTGAGCAGTATAAACATGTCGATATGGCGCGCGAACTTGCCGAGCACAACGGCGCGGAAGGGGATCTTGAGGCCGACTATCAGGCCGCGAGCGATCACCTGAATCTGGTGCAAACCGCGCTCCGTCAGCAGGAAAAAATTGAGCGCTACGAAGCGGATCTCGACGAGCTGCAGATCCGTCTCGAAGAGCAAAACGAAGTGGTGGCGGAAGCCGCCGAACGGCAGGAAGATAACGAGGCGCGCGCCGAAGCCGCCGAACTGGAAGTGGATGAGCTGAAAAGCCAGCTCGCCGACTACCAGCAGGCGCTGGACGTTCAGCAGACCCGCGCGATTCAATACAACCAGGCGATTTCCGCGTTACAGCGCGCTAAAGATCTTTGCCATTTGCCGGATCTTACCGCAGACAGTGCCGCCGAGTGGCTGGACACCTTCCAGGCGAAAGAGCAGGAAGCCACCGAAAAAATGCTCTCTCTCGAGCAGAAAATGAGTGTGGCGCAAACGGCGCACAGCCAGTTTGAGCAGGCGTATCAACTGGTAGTGGCGATTAACGGCCCGCTGGCGCGTAACGAAGCATGGGACGTGGCGCGCGAACTGCTGCGCGAAGGCGTCGATCAACGCCACCTGGCTGAACAGGTTCAGCCGTTGCGGATGCGCCTGAGCGAGCTGGAGCAGCGCCTGCGCGAACAGCAAGATGCGGAGCGTCTGCTGGCGGAGTTCTGCAAACGGCAGGGTAAACAGTTCGACATTGATGAACTGGAGGCACTGCATCAGGAACTGGAAGCGCGCATCGCGTCGCTCTCTGACAGCGTCTCTAACGCTCACGAACAGCGGATGGCGCTGCGTCAGGAACAGGAGCAGCTTCAGTCGCGCATTCAGCACTTAATGCAGCGCGCGCCGGTGTGGCTGGCGGCGCAGAACAGCCTGAGTCAGCTCAGCGAGCAGTGTGGCGAGGAGTTCACCTCCAGCCAGGATGTGACCGGATATCTGCAACAGTTGCTGGAACGCGAACGTGAAGCGATTGTTGAGCGTGATGAAGTCGGCGCGCGTAAGAACGCCGTTGACGAAGAAATTGAACGCTTAAGTCAGCCTGGCGGTGCGGAAGATCAACGGCTTAACGCGTTGGCGGAACGGTTTGGCGGCGTCCTGCTGTCGGAAATCTATGACGACGTCAGTCTGGAAGATGCCCCGTACTTCTCCGCGCTGTACGGCCCGTCGCGCCATGCTATCGTGGTCCCGGATCTTTCGCAGATCGCCGAGCAACTGGAAGGCTTAACGGATTGCCCGGAAGATTTGTATCTGATTGAAGGGGATCCGCAGTCTTTCGATGACAGCGTTTTCAGCGTCGACGAACTGGAAAAAGCGGTGGTGGTCAAAATTGCCGATCGCCAGTGGCGTTACTCCCGTTTCCCGTCGGTGCCGCTGTTTGGCCGCGCTGCGCGTGAAAGCCGTATCGAAAGCCTGCATGCTGAGCGTGAAGGTCTGTCGGAACGTTTCGCCACGCTCTCTTTTGACGTCCAGAAAACCCAGCGTCTGCATCAGGCTTTTAGCCGCTTCATCGGTAGCCATCTTTCGGTGGCGTTTGAGTCCGATCCGGAAGCCGAAATTCGCCAGTTGAACGCCCGCCGCGTTGAGCTCGAGCGCGCGCTGACCGCACATGAAAGCGATAACCAGCAGCAGCGTCTCCAGTACGAACAGGCGAAAGAGGGCGTTTCTGCCCTGAACCGCCTGCTGCCGCGTCTCAATCTGCTGGCGGACGACAGTCTGGCGGATCGCGTGGATGAGATCCGCGAACGGCTGGACGATGCGCAGGAAGCCGCGCGCTTTATTCAGCAGCACGGCAACCAGCTTGCTAAACTGGAACCGGTCGTTTCGGTATTGCAGAGCGACCCGGAACAGTTTGAACAACTTAAAGACGATTTCGCCTATGCCCAACAAGTGCAGCGCGATGCCCGTCAACAGGCGTTTGCGCTGACGGAAGTGGTGCAGCGTCGTGCCCACTTCGGTTACTCCGACTCAGCGGAAATGCTCAGCGGCAACAGCGATCTGAACGAAAAGCTGCGTCAACGTCTGGAACAGGCGGAAGCGGAACGCACCCGCGCCCGCGAAGCGCTGCGTGGTCATGCTGCGCAATTGAGCCAGTACAACCAGGTGCTGGCGTCGCTGAAAAGTTCCTATGACACCAAGAAAGAGTTGCTCAACGACCTGCAACGCGAGCTGCAGGATATCGGCGTGCGCGCCGACAGCGGGGCGGAAGAGCGTGCGCGGATGCGTCGTGATGAACTGCATGCCCAGCTCAGCAATAACCGTTCGCGCCGCAACCAGCTTGAGAAAGCGCTCACCTTCTGTGAAGCGGAAATGGATAACCTGACCCGTAAACTGCGCCGTCTGGAACGCGATTACTTTGAAATGCGTGAGCAGGTTGTCATGGCGAAAGCCGGGTGGTGTGCAGTGATGCGGCTGGTGAAAGACAGCGGCGTGGAGCGCCGCCTGCACCGCCGCGAGCTGGCCTATCTTTCCGGGGACGATCTGCGTTCCATGTCGGATAAGGCGCTCGGCGCGCTGCGTCTGGCCGTTGCGGATAACGAGCATCTGCGTGACGTCCTGCGCTTGTCGGAAGATCCAAAACGTCCGGAGCGTAAAATTCAGTTCTTCGTCGCGGTGTATCAGCATCTGCGTGAACGTATTCGTCAGGATATTATTCGTACCGACGATCCGGTGGAAGCGATCGAACAGATGGAGATCGAACTGGGCCGCCTGACTGAGGAGCTGACGTCCCGCGAACAGAAACTGGCGATCAGCTCCCGTAGCGTGGCGAACATCATTCGTAAAACTATCCAGCGTGAACAGAACCGTATCCGTCAGCTCAACCAGGGCTTGCAGAGCGTTTCCTTCGGCCAGGTCAATAGCGTACGGTTGAATGTCAACGTGCGTGAAACCCACGCGACGCTGCTGGAGGTGTTGTCTGAACAGCACGAGCAGCATCAGGATCTGTTCAACAGCAATCGCCTCACCTTCTCGGAAGCGCTGGCGAAGCTGTATCAGCGACTGAATCCGCAAATTGACATGGGGCAGCGCACGCCGCAGACCATTGGCGAGGAATTGCTGGATTACCGTAACTACCTGGAAATGGAAGTTGAGGTTAACCGTGGTTCCGACGGCTGGCTGCGCGCAGAGTCCGGCGCGCTGTCTACCGGTGAGGCGATCGGTACCGGTATGTCTATTCTGGTGATGGTGGTACAGAGCTGGGAAGATGAAGCGCGTCGCCTGCGCGGCAAAGATATCTCACCGTGCCGCCTGCTATTCCTTGATGAAGCGGCGCGTCTCGATGCGCGTTCCATCGCCACGCTGTTTGAGCTGTGCGAACGCCTGCAGATGCAGCTCATCATCGCGGCGCCGGAAAACATCAGTCCGGAAAAAGGCACCACCTATAAACTGGTGCGTAAAGTCTTCCAGAATACGGAACACGTACACGTGGTAGGGCTGCGCGGCTTTGCGCCACAGCCTCCGGAAGGTGTGCCGGGCGTGACTGAAGCGTCGTAGATCGGTTCGCAACAACGTAAAAGCCGTAATCATTGGATTACGGCTTTTTTACGCGTGATACCTGAAAAATTCTAAATTTATATTTATATAAAATTAAATATATAACTCAAAATTCTAATATTCATTCTGCTTATCTTTATAAGGTGTTAATTTTTATTCAAAAGAACTGACTGGCGGGTTTATATTAATTTCTTTCAAGAATGTAATTTCAACTTTTATCCGGGTAATTTAATCCTGTTAATTATTGGCGTAATTGAAGGTGTTGTGCTGTTTACCATAAAATAAGGTTTTAACTTTCCCTATGGATAAACCAGGGACAAATTATATGAATTTATCGACAAGGAAGTCTTTAGCCTGTTTGCAAATAGCGCTTCAGTTATTTTCCTCCTCAAGCCTGGTCTATTTTTCACCGAGTTATGCTGAGAGCGCACAGGACAAGTCCTCTGTTTTATCAGCCAACGATACGAATAATCGCGAAGGGCAGGACGCAAATCGTGTTGCGCAAGCGGCCGTGCAAGCGGGATCGTTACTGAGTAGTGATGACGCAGCGACCGCATTAAGCACTACGGTTATCTCGACGGCGACAGGCGAAGCCTCCTCCGCCGTGCAAAAGTGGTTGAATCAGTTTGGTACGGCGCGGGTGAATATCAGTACTGATGAACATTTTACGCTTTCTGATTCTGAACTTGATCTCCTGCTTCCGTTGTATAACGAAAAAGAACATCTGTTTTTTACTCAGTTAGGCGGTAGGCGGCATGATGACAGAAATGTTATCAATACAGGACTGGGGTATCGCCATTTTTCTGATGACTGGATGTGGGGCACAAATCTTTTTTACGATCGGCAAGTTTCGGATAACCATCACGAACGTCTCGGCGTGGGCGCTGAGTTAGGTTGGGATTACGTCAAACTTGCCGCTAATGGCTATTTTCGCCTCAGTGACTGGATGGCGTCTTCTCAGTATCGGGATTATGACGAGCGCGCGGCGAATGGTTTTGATGTTCGCGCGACGGGGTATTTGCCTGCTTATCCTCAGTTAGGCGCCAATATAATTTATGAAAAATATTATGGCGACAGCGTGGGGTTATTCGGTGACGATGAAGACGATCGACAGAAAAATCCTTACGCCGTCACCTTAGGCCTCAACTATACTCCTGTACCGTTGATTACCCTCGGTGCAAATCAAAAAATGGGCAAAAGCGGCCAAAACGATACGCAGCTCAATCTCAGCGTAAACTGGTCGCCTGGCGTGCCTTTGCGCGATCAGCTCGATCCTTCTGCGCTGGCTCAGCGTCGCTCTCTGATGGGAAGCCGTCAGGATCTCGTCGACCGTAACAATAATATTGTACTTGAATACCGCAAACAGGAACTCATTTCACTGTCATTACCCACGGCGATTCAGGGGGAAGAACAGACTAAACAATCCGTGACAGCGAAAGTAAAAACCAAATATGGTCTTGAACGCATTGAATGGCAGGCGGCTTCATTTCTCAGCAACGGCGGCAAGATCAGTTCCGGTGGAAGTGCGGAGCAGTTTGTTTTCACCTTACCCGCCTGGCAGGGAAGTGGCGTCAATAGCTACACCCTCAAAGCTATTGCGTGGGATAAAAAAGGCAACGCTTCTGACGCCAGCGAAATGAAGGTCAACGTGAGCGGCATTAATGTTACTACGCTGCAGTCGACCACGGTGGTCTCACCCGCCAGCATTCCTGCTGATGGCGCTTCAACGGCCAATGTTACTATCAGTCTCAAAACAACGTCTGGCGAAAATGCGAGCGGACTGGCGGCACGACTGACGGCTACGCTAAGCGCTGCGAAAATGAACACCGCGCAGGTGGGCGGTGAGGTAGCAGAGAAGAACGCGACGATTGGTCACTTTAACGAGACGTCAGCTGGCGTATACGTTGCTACCGTGACGGCGGGCACACAGGCTGAAACACTGACGATTCAACCGTTGATTGACGGAAACGTGAAGCTGGCCAGCGCGAAGCTGACTGAAGAGGCTACGCAAAGCGCTGCGCAACTCACCGCTGTGGATGTCCCCGCAACCAGCGCCCTGGCGAACGGCGTCACGCCCCTAACCCTGACCGCGTATGTCACCGATCAAAACGGTAATGTCGTGAAAGACGCGACTGTTGACTGGTCGGCCGATAATCCGCAGGCAAAATTGTCCGCGAACACTACGCTGACAGATGCTAACGGTACCGCGCAAATTCAGGTAAGCAGTACGGCAGTGATCACCACAGTTGTGACAGCTCAGTTGCTGCAGGGCAACGCGATTAGCACCCCTTCGCTGAGTTTCACCGCAGATATAACCAGCGCAAAGGTCAGCGCTATTTCTGCCGCGAAGAAGCAGGTCGTGGCAAACAATAATGATACCGACATCATTACCGCCCAGGTGACGGATAATGCCAATCATCCGCTGGGCGGAGTGACGGTTAACTGGATCGTTAATAAAACGGACGGCGCAAAAATCACTGAAAAGACGTCGGTGTCGGACGTACAGGGTAAGGCAACATTGAGTCTGAGGTCAGCGAAGACGGGAACAGTGACGGTGAGCGCAAGCGTTAATAATGGCAAGGCGCAAACCACAGATCCCATCACCTTTGTTGCGGATAGTAGTACGCAGAAAATTGACGGTATTACGGTAAGCACCACAAAACAAGTTGCCGATGGTGCCAGCACTATCCGTTATGAAGCGACGGTAAGAAATGCGGAAGGTCTTCCTTTACCCGATATTACCGTTAACTGGTCAGCGGACAACAGTAATGTCACATTAAGCCAGAATCAGACGATCAGTGATGCGAATGGCGTCGCTGCAATGACTGTAAGCTCGAAGAAAGCGGGTAGCGTGATTGTCACTGCGCAAACCAGTGAGAGCGCGCCTTTCCAGGCTGAAGCCGCGATTTTTACGGCTGATCCAACGACTGCACGCGTTGGGGCGTTAAGTAGCGACAAACAACGTGCGCTAGCCAATGGAACTGCGGCAATAAAAGTTAGCGCAACGGTTGTGGATGCAAATGAAAACCCGCTGTCCGCCGCTGAAGTAAAATGGGCTGTTTCGCCCTCCACAGGTAAGTTGTCTGCGACAAGCTCCACCACGCAGGCCGATGGGGTTGCGGATGTGCTGCTGACAACGACCACGGTGGACCGCTACAGCGTCGAAGCCAGCATCAATGGAAGCACAAAAACGTTAGGCGATTTAACGTTCACTGGCGACCCAGGAACGGCGACTGTATCGTCACTCAGCGCGGATAAAATGTCGGGAATTATTGCGGGTAAAGATAACGTGACGCTAACAGCGAAGGTTATTGATGCCAACCAGAACCCAATTACAGGCGTAATCGTAAACTGGAGTAGCAGTGAAACGAGCAGCCGCTTTAGTGAAAGTGCATCAACGACGGATGCTCAGGGGATCGCGAAGACCCAATTCTCAAGCCTGAAGGCGGGGAATATCGAGGTGACCGCAGCGGCGGGCGCCAGCAGCCAGACGGCACAACTCCAGGTCATCGGGAATGTGGCAACCGCGCAGGTGACGGATGTAAAAGCAAACACCGCGACGGCGGTTGCCGATGGTCAGGAAAAAATCAGCTGGACAGCGACAGTTGCGGATGAAAATGGCAACGTCTTAACGGGGGCATCGGTAAACTGGCGTGCTGACCTGGACGGCGTCACACTGTCCCCGCAAAGCAGTCAAACTGACAGTAGCGGCAGCGCCACAACGGAGGGGACCTCTGTGAAATCAGGCGTGGTAACGGTTACTGCAACGCCAGACGCTAATCCTTCAGGAGCACATTCGGGCAATAGTGTTACTTTTACTGCGGATGCGAAGACGGCAACGCTGGCAAAATTAACCCCAAGCGCTGACTCAGCCTATGTCGGGAAGGGCGAAGTCACTTACCGTGCTGAAGTGGTCGACGGTAATAATAATCCCTTGCCTTCCGCGACGGTTTCCTGGAGCACGACGCTGAATTCGCTTTCTGCTACTGAAACGCAGTCCGATAACGGAGGTATCGCTACGGTTAAACTGTCGGGCTCTACGGTAGGGCAGGTCACGGTAAAGGCCACCATTGGCAACTCAGAGTTAACCAATAAAGCGGTCACCTTCATTGATGATTACCGGGGGAACTGGAACATCTCGGTTGTCGGCTCCACCGTACAAGGCGATAACTGGGACTCACAGCATATTGAAGGCATCCCTGATATGGCATTCGTGACGACTGGCGATACACAAGGGCCAGGTTCGCTGATTTCCGACGCGAAGGGCTCCAGCCCGCTCACGGTGCCAATGACCGATCAGAACGGGAAAACGTGGAATGTGATCGTTCAAGGACGTCGCGCCACGGCCTGTAATGTCTTCCAACTGAACTCTTATGGGCAAGCGTGTTACGAGGCCATCGCACCTGTCTGGGCGAATCTCGTGTATTCTTCCACAACAAACACGTCTTTGCCTGCGGGGGTGTATCACGGCACGATACAGCTTTTAGGCAAAAGTAAAGGCACGCAATGGTCTTACAAGTATGATGTCGAGACCACATTAACCATTACCGAGTAAGGCGTCCTTTTCGTTATTTCCCCGTGCTTAAAACACGGGGATTTTTTTCTGCCCACTTAACAACCTTCTCATACTGAGTTATCTTTAAATTCCTTTACATAAGGTTAGGTAAACGCCTGTCAGCCTTTCTATAATAGGAAAAAGCCCCGGATGTGCGGGCATGTCGTATAGCAACCAGGGGGCAAGGGATGTTGCTTAATCAGTTTGGTGGTCGTCGGCTTTCGGCATTCAGTTTGTGCCTGGCTGTAACATTCGCTCCACACTTCAATGTTCAGGCTGATGAGCCTGAGGTTATCGCTGGCGGCAGTCCTGTCGTCGCCAATGAACAAAGTCTCGCTCAGCCGCAGGCGCAGTCCGCCGCAACGGCTGTGATGGCGGGTCTCCAGCCCCTTCCTGAAGGCGCGGCGGAAAAAGCGCGCGCGGAGCTTCAGTCCCGGTTGCCTGCGGGGTACACCCCTGTTTATATGAATCAACTGGAACTGCTGTATGCGGCGCGTGATATGCGGCCGATGTGGGAGAACCGTGATGCGGTGAAAGCCTTCCAGCAGCAACTGGCTGAGGTGGCGATCGCGGGCTTCCAGCCACAGTTCACCCACTGGGTGGCGCTACTCACCGATCCGTCCGTCAGCGGATTAACGCGCGATGTCGTTCTGTCTGACGCGATGATGGGGTACCTGCACTTTATTGCTAATATTCCGGTCAAAGGCAATCGCTGGCTCTACAGCAGCAAGCCGTACGCAATGACGACGCCGCCGCTGTCGGTGATTAACCAGTGGCAGGTCGCGCTGGATAACGGTCAACTGCCTGCTTTTATCGCCGGGCTGGCGCCGCAACACCCGCAATACGCGTCGATGCATGCGTCGCTGCTGGAGTTGGTCGGCGATTCCCGTCCATGGCCGCAGTTGACCGGGAAAGCGACGCTGCGTCCGGGACAGTGGAGTAATGATGTTCCGGCGCTGCGCGAAATCCTCCAGCGTACCGGGATGCTGGAAGGAGGACCGAAGATCGCGCTACCCGGCGATGAAACGCCATCAGAGGCAGTGGTCAGTCCGTCAGCCGTCGCCGTTGACGCACCCGACGCGAAGTCCTCGCCGCAGAGCGCGCCGCGCAGCAAGCCAGCGCCAGCCGTACGCGCGGCTTATGATAAAGAGCTTGTCGCGGCGGTCAAACGCTTCCAGACCTGGCAGGGACTGGGCGCGGACGGGGCGATTGGCCCTGCGACCCGCGACTGGCTGAACGTCACCCCGGCACAGCGCGCAGGGGTGCTGGCATTGAACATCCAGCGTCTGCGCTTACTTCCGGCTGACCTGTCGACGGGGATCATGGTTAATATCCCGGCCTACTCGTTGGTCTATTATCAGAACGGCAACCAGGTGCTGGCGTCGAGGGTTATCGTAGGGCGTCCCGATCGTAAAACGCCGATGATGAGCAGCGCCCTGAACAATGTGGTGGTCAACCCGCCGTGGAATGTCCCGCCGACGCTGGCGAGAAAAGACATTCTGCCGAAGGTCTGGAATGACCCGGGCTATCTGGAACGTCACGGCTATACGGTGATGCGCGGCTGGAACAGCAGGGAGGCGATTGACCCGTGGCAGGTCGACTGGTCCACCATTACGCCGTCGAATCTGCCGTTTCGTTTCCAGCAGGCGCCCGGCGCGCATAACTCGCTGGGACGGTATAAATTTAACATGCCCAGTTCAGATGCTATTTATTTGCATGATACGCCGAACCATAATCTGTTCAAACGGGACTCCCGGGCGTTAAGCTCCGGCTGCGTGCGCGTAAACAAGGCCTCTGAGCTTGCCAATATGTTGCTACAGGATGCTGGCTGGAATAATAGCCGCATCTCTGACGCTCTGAAGCAGGGGGATACCCGCTACGTCAATATTCGCCAGACGATTCCGGTCAATCTTTATTATCTGACCGCGTTCGTGGGAGCCGATGGACGAACGGAATATCGCACAGATATTTACAATTATGACCAGATAGCGCGATCCAGCGCACAAATTGTGGCAAAAGCGGAACAATTAATCAGGTAAATGAAGAAGTTCTGATAAATCTGTTGTCGTAATATTTGGCAGTCACGGGGCTATTCGGCCAGAAGCCCCGCCACTGCTGGGCTTGGGCCATCTTGACGGCGGCTTTTTTGCCAGTTAAGGTGCCCTTCGTGCGCTAAAGCATATTGTTGATGACCTTTTACCTGTAGACCTTATTACCATGGACAATTTTGACGCTAATCGCCGCAAACTGCTGGCGTTAGGTGGTGCTGCCCTGGGAGCTGCCATCTTGCCCGTGCCTGCGTTTGCCACTCTCTCTACCCCGCGTCCGCGTATTTTGACTCTCAATAATCTTCATACCGGTGAGTCAATCAAAGCGGAATTTTTTGATGGCAGAGCTTACATTCAGGATGAATTAGCCAAACTTAACCATTTTTTCCGCGACTACCGCGCAAACAAGGTGAAGTCCATCGATCCAGGACTGTTTGACCAGCTTTTCCGCCTGCAGGGGCTACTCGGTTCCCGTAAACCCGTCCAGTTGATTTCCGGTTATCGTTCGCTCGATACCAATAATGAATTGCGCGCCCACAGTCGTGGAGTCGCTAAAAAAAGCTATCACACCAAAGGCCAGGCAATGGATTTCCATATTGAAGGCGTTTCGTTAAGCAATATTCGCAAAGCCGCGTTATCTATGCGCGCTGGTGGTGTAGGATACTACCCACGCAGTAACTTTGTGCATATCGACACCGGGCCCGTACGGCACTGGTGATTAACGAAACAGGGGAAGTATGAACTATCGTATTATTCCGGTCACCGCGTTCTCCCAGAACTGTTCCTTGATCTGGTGTGAGCAAACCCGTCTGGCAGCGCTGGTCGATCCTGGTGGCGATGCCGGGAAAATCAAACAGGAAGTAGACGCCAGCGGCGTAACGCTGATGCAGATCCTGCTCACTCACGGACATCTCGATCACGTGGGAGCGGCGGCAGAGCTGGCGCAGCACTACGGCGTCCCGATTATCGGTCCGGAAAAAGAAGATCAGTTCTGGCTTGAGGGACTGCCTGCCCAGAGTCGCATGTTCGGCCTCGACGAGTGTCAGCCTTTGACGCCTGACCGCTGGTTGAATGAAGGAGAGACTGTCAGCGTAGGGAATGTGACTTTACAGGTGTTACATTGCCCGGGCCACACGCCAGGACACATCGTCTTTTTTGATAAATCATCTCAGTTGCTCATATCCGGGGACGTGATTTTCAAAGGCGGGGTGGGGCGCAGCGATTTTCCACGCGGTGACCATAGTCAGTTAATTGACTCCATTAAGCGTAAGCTGCTGCCGTTAGGCGATGAGGTGACCTTTATTCCGGGGCATGGGCCGCTGTCGACGCTGGGGTACGAACGTCTGCATAATCCTTTCCTCCAGGATGAAATGCCTGTCTGGTAACGGTATGTAGCCAGGCTCCAGGCCGGTGCCACGCGCCAGTAAAAAAGCCCGCTGTTTCAGCGGGCTTTTTGTTTTCCGGGTCGCTTACAGAACCGCGACGATGGCTTCGCACAGCGGCGCCATGTTGTCTGGCGTCATTCCGGCAACGTTAACCCGACCGGAGGCGACGGCGTAAACACCGAACTCCTCGCGCAGACGCAGCACCTGTTCCTTGGTCAGGCCGCTGAAGGAGAACATGCCGTTCTGCTTAATAATGAAGCTGAAATCTCGGTTTGCCCCTTTTTCCTGCAGGGTATTCACGAACAGCAGACGCATGCGCTGAATGCGCTGACGCATGTCGGTCAGTTCTTGCTCCCAAATCGCGCGCAGCGCGTCGTTGCTCAGAATGGTGGCGACAACGGAAGCGCCGTGGGCTGGCGGGTTAGAGTAGTTGGCGCGAATGACAGACTTCATCTGGCTGAACGCGCGATCAACGGTTTCCGCATCGGCGGCGACCAACGTACAGGCGCCCACGCGTTCGTTGTACAGACCAAAGTTTTTTGAGTAGGAGCTGGCAACAATCAGCTCCTTATGCAGCGCGGCGAAAGCGCGCAGCCCTTCAGCGTCCTCTTCCAGACCACGGGCAAATCCCTGGTATGCGAAGTCAAACAGCGGCAGCCAGCCTTTATCGACAGAAAGCTGAGCCAGCGTTTGCCACTGCTCAAGCGTCGGATCAATGCCGGTTGGGTTGTGGCAGCAGCCGTGGAACAGTACCACATCGCCTGCCTGGGCTTCGCTGAGGCTGTTCAGCAGCGCGTCGAAGTCGAGCGCATGGTTTTCTGCGTCGTAATACGTATACTCACGGACTTCCAGACCCGCAGAGCCAAAGACGCTCTTATGGTTCGGCCAGCTCGGGTTGCTCACCCATACGCGTTTTACCGCCGTGTTTTTCGCCAGGAAGTCTGCCGCGACGCGTAGCGCCCCGGTGCCGCCTGGTGTTTGCGCCGTGCGTGCGCGCTTGTCGTTAATCAGCGCGCTGCCTTTCCCGAACAGCAGCTCCTGGGTGCAACGGCCAAATTCCGGAATACCGTCAATGCCGAGGTAGTTTTTTGTTGTTTCATTTTCGAGTAAATACTGCTCGGCTTTTTTAACGCTGGTCAGCACCGGCGTTTTGCCAGTTTCATCTTTATAGACACCGATCCCGAGGTTAATTTTCCCAGGGCGGTCATCAGCACGAAACAGATCGGCCAGGCCCAGAATAGGGTCGGCAGGGGCGGCGGTAATGTTCTCAAACATGACGAGGTTCCATTGTGGTTACAGAAGGGAATTCCGCTATCAGGTTAACGGGAGATTTACAAAATGCCAACCGTTAGACGTGAAAACTCTCAAGGTTTTGTGAAGTCGCGAGATTCCGCTGACAGGCATAAAAAAACAGGACCGAAGTCCTGTTTTTGAGGCATTTAACAAAGGGGTCTGCTATTAGAACTGGTAAACAATACCGACTGCGACGGTGTTGTCGGAGCCTACGCCCAGTTTGTTGTCAGAATCAATCTGGTTGATGATGTAGTCAACGTAGGTGGACATGTTTTTGTTGAAGTAGTAAGTGGCGCCAACTTCCACGTAGTTCACCAGATCTTCATTACCAATACCTTCTACGTCTTTCGCTTTAGATTTGGTGTAGGCGATGGACGGACGCAGACCAAAGTCGAACTGGTACTGCGCGACTAACAGGATGTCCTGGGTTTTGTTAGCAAAACCGCCGCTAATTGGCGTTGCGTTACGGGTTTCACCGTAGTTTGCCGCCAGATAGAGGTTGTTCGCATCATATTTCAGACCGGTTGCCCACTGCTCAGCTTTATCACCCTGGCCACGCAGAGCCGGGTTAGTCTGCGCATTGGTACGATCGGCGGAGCCGTAAGCACCGACGATGCCGAAGCCTTCGAACTCATAGCTCAGAGAGCCACCCCAGCCGTCGCCGTTAGAACGACGCACGTCGCTGAAGTTGTTGTCATCGCCGTCAACCTCATAGCTGCTTGCGCGCTCATTTTTGCCCAGGTACTGAACGCCGAAGTTCAGGCCTTCAACCAGACCAAAGAAGTTGGAGTTACGGTAAGTCGCAACGCCGCCCACGCGACCCACAAAGAAGTTATCGGTGTAGGCGGTATCGCCGCCAAATTCAGGCAGCATATCGGTGTAGCCCAGCGCATCGTAAACGATACCGTAGTTACGACCGTAGTCGAAGGAGCCCGCGTCGCCGAATTTCAGACCCGCGAACGCCAGACGGGTTTTGTTGCCGCTCTGCGCGTCAGAACCCCCTTCAGAGTTGTTACCCTGGAATTGATACTCCCACTGACCGTAACCGGTCAGTTGGTCATTAATCTGTGTTTCCCCTTTGAAACCAAGACGGGCATAGGTCTGGTCGCCATCGCCACCGTAGCTGTTCTCACCGTTGCCTTTAGAAAAATAATGCAGACCTACCGCTTTACCGTACAGATCCAGTTTGTTGCCGTCTTTGTTATAGACTTCTGCAGCGTTTGCCGCACCGGCAGCCAGCAGGGCAGGGATCACCACTGCCAGAATATTGCGCTTCATCATTATTTATTACCCTCATTGGTTTTTTTATGACACCTGCCACTGCCGCCAATAATTTCTGTAAATAAAAATTTACGGAACTATTGATGAGAGTTTGGTGTCTTTATGTGTCTGACAGGCATCTTTCCATTCAAACCAGCGTTCCGCTACCGTCAAAGTGCTACAAAGATAAAGATTTGGTTTCAAAAAGAAAAAATATGTAACTATATGTTTCATTTTTGGAACTTTGTGAACGATATCAAGTTTCGAACCTGTTTCCGCTTCAAATATCGGCAGTCATATCTATATATATGATTTTCTTATCTTTAATTCAGATAAGTGTAAAAAATCGAACAGAAAATCGGCACCTTTGTTTTCGCGTATGCCGTGTTGTAGCCGTCTGGAATGCTGTGAAATTGTTTAAAAAAAGTACTAATGGATGAGAATAAACTAATCCGTAGTGATATTAGGGATTTTGGTTTGTACGAAATATGACGCTGAAATATGACGTAACAGGACGGAAGGGGAAGGCGGTTGATCTTTACATTGCTGCCAAATTATTCACAGAAATTGACAGTTGATATCATAAAAAGGCCAGCAGCGCTGGCCTTTTGACGTGGAGATTAGAAACTCGCGTTGCGCGGTGTACGCGGGAACGGGATCACGTCACGTACGTTCTGCACGCCGGTGACGTAGGCGATCAGACGTTCGAAGCCGAGGCCAAAGCCAGAATGCGGAACCGTACCGTAGCGACGCAGATCGCGATACCACCAGTAATCTTCTTTATTCAGGCCCATTTCCAGCATTCGGGCATCCAGCACATCCAGACGTTCTTCACGCTGGGAGCCACCGATAATCTCGCCAATGCCCGGCGCCAGAACATCCATTGCGGCAACGGTTTTCCCGTCGTCGTTAAGGCGCATATAGAACGCTTTAATGTCCTTCGGATAGTTTTTCACCACGACCGGTGCTTTAAAGTGCTCTTCCGCCAGATAACGCTCATGCTCTGAGGAGAGATCGACGCCCCAGTACACCGGGTTCTCAAATTTCTTACCGCAGTTTTCCAGGATCGTGACCGCATCGGTGTAGTCCACCTGGGCGAAGTCAGCTTCAATGAAGCGTTCCAGACGTGAAATCGCTTCTTTGTCTACGCGCTCCGCGAAGAACTTCATGTCGTCCGCACGTTCAGTCAGCACTGCATTGAAGGCATATTTCAGCATGGCTTCCGCCAGTCCGGCGACGTCGTTCAGGTTAGCAAACGCGACTTCCGGCTCCAGCATCCAGAACTCAGCCAGGTGACGGCTGGTGTTGGAATTTTCGGCACGGAAGGTCGGGCCGAAGGTGTAGATCTTCGACAGTGCGCAGGCGTAAGTTTCGCCGTTCAACTGGCCGGATACGGTCAGGAATGACTCTTTACCAAAGAAGTCTTTATCGAAATCGACTTTACCTTGCTCGTTACGCGGCAGGTTTTCCAGATCCAGCGTCGACACACGGAACATTTCGCCCGCGCCTTCGGTATCGGACGCGGTAATAAGGGGAGTGGACACCCAGAAGAAGCCCTGTTCGTCGAAGAAACGATGCAGCGCCTGCGCCAGGGTATGGCGAACGCGGGCGACCGCGCCAATCATGTTGGTGCGCGGACGCAGATGCGCCACTTCACGCAGGTATTCAATGCTGTGGCGTTTCGCCGCCATCGGGTAAGTGTCCGGATCTTCCACCCAACCGGTGACTTCCACGTTCGTCGCCTGAATCTCGAAACTTTGCCCTTGTCCCGGTGAGGCCACTACCTTACCCGTAACGATAACCGAGCAACCGGTGGTCAGACGCAGCACTTCTTCATTGTAATTGGGCAGAGAATGATTAATGACGGCCTGTACAGGATCAAAGCAGGAACCGTCATAAACGGCGAGGAAGGAGATGCCAGCTTTTGAATCTCGGCGGGTACGTACCCATCCGCGCACGGTGACTTCGCTGTCAACGTCTACGCGGCCCTGGAGTACGTCGGCTACAGGCACAACGCTCATAATATTCTCTCTGTTAGTAGTCCAATATAAAAACACGTCCCCGAAACGGGGGAATACCTATGTTACCTGGCATCTGCCATCAGACAAGCAGAATTCGTTAGCAAAGAAGAAGATTTCGGAAATAAACGTGAAAAGGGAGCCGTAGCGGCTCCCTTAAGCTGTTAACTGGCTTTTTTGATATGCGGTAAATCGAAGGCTTTGCGCAACGCGCGAACAAACGCTTTGTCGTGACAAATGGTTTTGCCTGGGCTGTCGGACAGCTTGGCAACGGGCTTGCCGTTACACTCCACCAGCTTGATAACAATGTTCAACGGCTTCACCTGCGGAATATCGCAGGTCAGGCGCGTACCGATGCCGAAGCTCAGCCGTACCCGTGAAGAGAAGTGGCGATACAGATCGACCGCTTTGCGCAGATCGAGATTATCGGAAAAGACCAGGGTTTTACTCTGCGGGTCGATGCCCAGTTTTTCATAGTGGGCGATAGCTTTCTCACCCCATTCCACCGGGTCGCCGGAGTCATGCCGCAATCCCTGATAACGACTGGCGAACTCGACGCCGAAGTCGCGCAAGAACGCATCCATGGTAATACAGTCGGTCAGGGCGATCCCCAACTGGTCAGGGTATTCATGCAACCACGCTGCAAGCGCCGCACGCTGACTGGTCGCCAGTTCCGGGCTGATTTGCTGATGCGCCTGAAACCATTCGTGGGCCTGGGTTCCCATCGGCGTCAGGGAGAGACGACGAGCGAGATCGTAGTTGCTGGTGCCGACAAACCACGGCTCCTGCTGCAGGCGCTGGACAATGGCCTGCTGCACTTCGCGGGAAAAACGGCGGCGGGTGCCGAAATCCATCAGGTGGAAGTGAGACATATCGAGATCGGCGGTTAACGCAGAGAAATCGACAAGTTTACTTTCGAGCGTATCAAGCGCCTGAGAGACGCCCGCTTCCGGAGAACGATAACGATGCACCAGCTCGCTTATCACCGCCAGCAGGGGAACTTCCCACATGATGACTTCACGCCACGGGCCGGTTAAGCGGATATTGAGCTTACCGTTATCATTGCTGACCGAGACCTGCTCCGGGTTATAGCGAAAATCGCGCAACCAGTTCAGGTAATCCGCTTTGAAGAAAGGCAGTCCAGAGAGCCACTGATGCTCATCTTCCTGAAGGCGAAGATGCTGCATGGCGTTGACCTGCTCGCGAATGGCGTCAGCATAAATACCCAGCAGATCGTCGCCACGGCAACGAAATTCCGCCGCTACCTGCACATCATAGTAGTGGTGATATACGGCTTGCTGCATATGCAACTTATAAGCGTCTGTATCCAGCAACGAGTGCAGAACAGAAGAAGCGAATTGTGTCATAGGTGCGCAGTAGCATCCTCTCACGGGAGCGTTTAGTACAATAAACAACTAAGAAAACCGCTGGAGTATACCTTGTTTAGCGATTTATTGAACCCCGATCACACCATAAGCTGACTTTCGGGTCGAGTGCATTTCGTGCCTCGTGTTATAAAAATGTAGCAACAAGAGGCTTTGTGCCTGAAAAGATGAACATTCTGCGTAGCGCGATTTGCGCAACAGGAATAGACTGGAGTCGAGACTCTATAAAAGATGCGAAAGGTTTTTTTATGACACAACAGCCACAAGCCAAATACCGCCACGACTACCGTGCGCCGGATTACCAGATTACTGATATTGACTTGACCTTTGACCTGGATGCTGAAAAAACCCTGGTCACGGCAGTGAGCCAGGCTGTTCGTCATGGCGCATCCGATGCCCCGCTTAAACTCGATGGCGAAGCGCTGACGCTGATCTCCGTCCATGTTAACGATGAACCGTGGACGGACTATAAAGAAGACGAGGGCCAACTGGTCCTCAGCAATTTGCCCGAGCGTTTTACCCTGCGCATTGTTAATGCGATCAGCCCCGCGGCAAATACCGCGCTGGAAGGGCTGTACCAGTCCGGCGACGCGCTGTGTACCCAGTGCGAAGCGGAAGGCTTTCGCCATATCACCTGGTATCTCGACAGACCAGACGTGCTGGCGCGCTTTACCACCAAAATTATCGCCGATAAAGCCAAATATCCGTTCCTGCTGTCTAACGGCAACCGCGTTGCAGAGGGCGACCTGGATAACGGTCGCCACTGGGTTCAGTGGCAGGATCCGTTCCCGAAACCGTGCTACCTGTTTGCGCTGGTGGCTGGCGATTTCGACGTGCTGCGCGATACGTTTACCACCCGTTCAGGCCGGGAAGTGGCGCTGGAATTGTACGTTGACCGTGGCAATCTGGACCGCGCGCCATGGGCGATGACTTCGCTGCAAAACTCCATGAAGTGGGACGAAGAGCGCTTTGGTCTGGAATACGATCTCGACATTTATATGATTGTCGCTGTCGACTTCTTTAATATGGGCGCGATGGAGAACAAAGGCCTCAACATTTTTAACTCCAAATACGTTCTGGCGCGAACCGACACCGCCACCGACAAAGACTACCTCGATATTGAACGGGTGATCGGTCATGAATATTTCCACAACTGGACCGGTAACCGCGTCACCTGCCGCGACTGGTTCCAGTTGAGCCTGAAAGAAGGCTTAACCGTGTTCCGCGACCAGGAGTTCAGCTCCGATCTCGGTTCCCGCGCGGTAAATCGCATTAGTAACGTGCGTACGATGCGTGGGTTACAGTTTGCGGAGGACGCCAGTCCGATGGCGCACCCCATCCGCCCGGACAAAGTCATCGAGATGAATAACTTCTATACCCTGACGGTTTATGAAAAGGGGGCGGAAGTGATCCGTATGATCCACACGCTGCTGGGAGAAGAAAACTTCCAGAAGGGAATGCAGCTCTATTTTGAGCGTCATGACGGCAGCGCCGCTACCTGCGACGACTTTGTCCAGGCGATGGAGGACGCGTCCAATATCGATCTCTCCCATTTCCGTCGCTGGTACAGCCAGTCCGGCACCCCGATTGTGACGGTTAAAGATGACTACAATCCGGAAACCGAACAGTACACGCTGACCATCAGCCAGCGCACGCCACCCACGCCGGATCAGGCGGAAAAACTGCCGCTGCACATCCCGTTTGCCATTGAATTGTATGACAACGAAGGTAAGGTGATCCCGCTGCGCAAGGGGGGCCATCCGGTGAATCCGGTGCTCAACGTCACGCAGGCGGAACAAACGTTTGTTTTTGATAACGTCTATTTCCAGCCCGTTCCGGCGCTGCTGTGCGAGTTTTCCGCGCCAGTGAAACTGGAATATAAATGGAGCGATCAGCAGCTGACCTTCCTGATGCGTCACGCGCGTAACGACTTTTCGCGCTGGGATGCGGCGCAGAGCCTGCTGGCGACCTGGATCAAGCTGAACGTCGCGCGCGTTCAGCAGGGGCAACCGCTCTCGCTGCCGGTGCATGTTGCCGACGCTTTCCGCGCGGTGCTGCTGGATGAGACGATTGATCCGGCGCTGGCGGCGGAAATTTTGACGCTGCCTTCTGCAAATGAAATGGCTGAACTGTTTGAGATTATCGACCCGCTGGCGATTGCCCAGGTACGCGAAGCCCTGACCCGGACGCTGGCGACAGAACTGGCGGATGAATTCCTCGCGATCTATAACGCGAATCATCTGGACACGTATCGTGTGGAGCACGGGGATATCGGTAAGCGCACCTTGCGCAATACCTGCCTGCGTTTCCTCGCCTTTGGCGAAACGCAGCTTGCCGATACGCTGGTGAGCAAGCAATACCATACAGCCAACAATATGACCGATGCGCTGGCCGCGCTCTCTGCGGCAGTGGCCGCACAGCTACCGTGCCGCGACGCGCTGATGCAGGAGTATGATGATAAGTGGCATCAGGATGGTCTGGTGATGGATAAATGGTTTATCCTGCAATCCACCAGCCCTGCGGAAAATGTGCTGGAAACGGTGCGCGGCTTGCTGAAGCACCGTTCGTTCAGTATGAGCAACCCGAACCGCGTGCGTTCGCTGATTGGCGCCTTCGCAGGCAGTAATCCGGCGGCTTTCCACGCCGAGGACGGCAGTGGCTACCAGTTCCTGGTTGACATGTTAACCGAGCTGAACAGCCGTAACCCGCAGGTGGCGTCGCGGCTGATAGAACCGCTGATTCGTCTGAAGCGTTATGACCTGCCGCGCCAGGAAAAAATGCGCGCCGCGCTTGAACAGTTAAAAGGGCTGGAGAATCTGTCCGGCGATCTGTTCGAGAAGATCGCGAAAGCGCTTGCCTGATGCGTCGACCTGCCGTTTCTTGGGGCGATAAATAATCAGCGCCACCGGGTAATTTACCGGGTGGCGCTGATTTGACCAGGCGACAGCATGCGGTTAATCAGCCATGCCGACGCACCGGTTGCGTCGTTTCGCCTCGCTGCATCACCCGTTGCAGCACCTCCGTTTCCAGCTCCGCTAAACGCACGGACCCCCGACGACGTGGTCGCGCAATATCCACCGTAAGATCCAACCCGATCTTGCCCGCTTCGATCAGCAGTACGCGATCGGCCATTGCCACAGCCTCGCTGACGTCGTGGGTCACCAGCAGCACCGTGAAGCCATGTTCCTGCCACAGTGATACGATAAGATCCTGCATCTCCAGTCGGGTCAGCGCATCCAGCGCCCCGAGCGGCTCGTCAAGTAACAGCAACCCGGGACGATGGATAAGCGCGCGTGCCAGCGCCACTCGCTGCTTTTGTCCACCGGAAAGCGCTGCGGGCCATTCCTCCGCCCGGTTTTCCAGCCCTACTGCAGACAGCGCCTGACGTGCGGCGTTCCGCCAGCCGCTTTTCAGTCCCAGACCGACATTATCCATCACCGACTTCCACGGCAACAGGCGCGCATCCTGAAACATCATGCGGATGTCCCCCTGCATCTCCGTCAGCGGCGTAGTACCTGCCAGTAACGCGCCGTCGGTGGGCGCCTCCAGCCCGGCGAGCAAGCGCAGCAGCGTGCTTTTACCGCCACCGCTACGTCCGACCACCGCGACAAACTGACCGGCCGGAATATGCAGATCCAACCCGTTCAGCACCGTGTTTCGCGCATATCGCTTTGTCACCGCATTCAGCAGGAGCGGCGTACCCTGGTTCAGTCGGGCGGTATTCATACAGCGGCCTTTTTCAATTGATAAGCGGGATGCCAGCGCAGCCAGAGGCGCTCCAGCAGTTGCGCGCTGACATCGGCGAGCTTGCCGAGCAGGGCGTAAAGAATAATGGCGACGACGACGATATCCGTTTGCAGAAATTCCCGGGCGTTCATTGCCAGGTAGCCGATACCGGAATTGGCCGAGATAGTCTCTGCTACGATGAGCGTCAGCCACATTAGTCCAAGTGAAAAACGAACCCCAACCATGATCGAGGGCAGGGCGCCGGGTAAAATCACATGCAAAAACAGCGACAAACCGGAAAGCCCATAACTGCGCGCCATCTCCACCAGTCCGCGATCGATATTGCGGATCCCATGCCAGGTGTTGATGTAAATCGGAAACAGCGTACCCAGCGCCACCAGAAAGATCTTCGCGGTTTCGTCAATGCCAAACCACAGGATGACGAGTGGAATTAGCGCCAGATGCGGTACGTTGCGCAACATCTGAATGGACGTATCCAGCAGGCGTTCTCCCCAGTGCGACAGGCCGCTGACCAGGCCCAGCGCCAGGCCGAGCGAACCGCCGATCGAAAAGCCGATCAGCGCGCGCCAGGCGCTGATCGCCAGATGCTGCCAAAGCTCACCACTGGCGGAAAGCGTCCAGAACGCGGCGATCACCCCTTCCGGCGACGGTAAAATGCGACCGGAAAGCCAGCCCAGGGAGGAAGCAAGTTGCCAGACCGCCACAATACCCACCGGCAAAAACCAGGGGGCAGCGTGCAACAATCTTTTTTCAAGGGGCGTAGCCATGTTCATCCTCCTTAGCTTTGGGCGGCTTTACGCGGAATGAAGTCATTCGCCACGGCTTCTCCCTGCAAATGCAGATGCTGCGGCTGCGGAACGTCCGGTATAGCAACGTCAAGGTGCGGGAAGAGTAGTTCGCCGACCTTCCAGGCCTCTTCCAGATGCGGATAGCCAGATAACACAAAACTGTCGATACCCAGCGCGGCATATTCCTGAATACGCGCCGCCACCGTTGGGCCGTCTCCCACCAGCGCTGTGCCTGCGCCGCCACGCACCAGCCCCACGCCTGCCCACAGGTTAGGGCTGATTTCCAGATTATCGCGTTTGCCGTTATGCAGTGACGCCATCCGTTGCTGCCCCACGGAGTCCGTCCTGGCGAAAGCGGCCTGCGCTTTCGCGATGGTTTCGTCATCGAGATGCGCGATCAGCCGGTCCGCCGCGCGCCAGGCCTCTTCGTTGGTTTCGCGCACAATCACATGCAAACGAATACCAAAGCGCAAGGTGCGACCGCGAGCCGCTGCTTTAGCGCGCACCTGGGCGATTTTCTCTCTTACCTGATCGGGCGGTTCACCCCAGGTCAGATACAGATCGACCTGTTCCGCAGCAAGTTCCTGCGCAACCTCGGAGGAACCGCCAAAATAGAGCGGTGGATACGGCTGCTGAACCGGCGGGAAAAACAGTTTCGCGCCGTTTACATGAATATGCTTGCCGTTAAAATCAACCGTTTCACCCTGCAATAACCGTCGCCAGACCTGGGTGAACTCGGCGGAGGCTTCATAGCGCTCGGTGTGATCGAGAAAGACCCCATCGCCCGCCAGTTCCTGTGGATCGCTACCGGTCACCAGGTTGAACAGCGCCCGACCGTTAGAGAGCCGGTCAAGCGTCGCCGCCTGGCGTGCCGCCACCGTGGGCGACGTGACGCTTGGCCGTAATGCCACCAGGAACTTAAGACGCTGGGTGACCGGGATCATCGAGGCGGCGACCAGCCAGGCATCTTCACAGGAACGCCCGGTCGGGATCAGTACGCCAGTGAATCCCAGACGATCGGCCGTCTGCGCGATCTGCTGGAGATAACCGTGATCCACCGGACGAGAACCCTGATCCGTTCCCAGAAAGTGGCCGTCACCGTGAGTCGGTAAAAACCAGAACATATTCAGGCTCATAGCTGTTTTCCTTCCTGTTGAGTGGGTTGCCAGATGCGCTGGCGAATATCAATCTTTTTTGGCACCAGACGGTTGTCGTAAAACAGGTCTGCCGTTTGTTGTTGCAGCGCCGCAACGGCAGCGCTGACCGGGGAAATGGTGGTCGGCGGGCGATGATCGAGATAGGCGGCGATCACCGGTTCCGGTAATCCCATGGTTTTCGCCAGCAAGGTAATGCTTTCCGGGCGTTGCGAAATCGTCAGCGCGTCGGCCTGGCTAAAGGTGTCCAGCACGCCCTGAATAAACACGCCGTTCTTCTCTGCGTAGGGACGTGAGGCGAGATAGAACGAACCGGTTTGTTTCAGGTCGCTACCGTCCTTAAGCACGCGCGCGCCACCCTGCAACAGCGCCGCAGAATAGTAAGGATCCCAAATCGCCCATGCATCTACGTTACCCTGCTGAAAAGCGGCGCGGGCGTCGGCAGGTGTTAGCCACGTTGGCTGGATATCGGTAAATTTCAATCCAGCTTGCTGGAGTGCGCGTAACAGCAGGTTGTGCGAGCTGGAACCTTTCTGAAGCGCCACTTTATGCCCTTTCAGCTCCGCCACCGTCCGGATGGGGCTGGATTCCGGCACCAGTATCACTTCCGCTTTCGGTTTCGCCGGTTCAACGCCGACATAGACCAGATCCGCGCCGGCGGCCTGAGCGAAAATCGGCGGAATATCGCCGGTGCTGCCCAGATCGATACTGCCCACGTTAAGGGCTTCAAGCATCTGCGGTCCGGCCGGGAATTCGACCCAGGAAATACGGGTCTGCGGATAGCGCTTTTCCAGAAGTTGATGGCTTTTGGCAAGAACCATACTGATGCTGCCTTTCTGATAACCAATGCGTAGCGCGTCTGGTGACGAAGGCGCAGCGAAGGTTGCGGCTGAAAGCGCCAGCAGGCCGCCGAATGCCAGTAAAGGTTGTTTTAATAAATTAAGCATGAGCCGCGCCTCGCTGAACCGTGAAGGCTGGGGCGGGAACCTCGCGGCGATGCAGTGCTTGCCAGAAGGTTTCCAGCGCGTCGTCGAGCCGCAACTGTAAATTGGGGGTGAAGCGGGGGGCATGTTGATACTCAATGATCTGGGTATCGTCGGCAAAGACCCCGTGCAGGATTTCTTGCGCCTTGAGGGCGCTAAGCACCGGCTTTAGCGCATAGTCAACGGCAAGCAGATGCGCAACGGTACCCCCCGTGGCCACAGGTAACACCACTTTGCCTTCCAGCGCCCGCTCCGGAAGCATATCAAGCAGTGTTTTCAGGGCGCCGGAATAGGCTGCTTTATAGACCGGTGTGGCGACGATCAGGCCATCCGCTTGCTTAAGCTGTTCCGTCAGGATGTGCAACGCCGGGCTGTCGAAGCGCGCATATAACAGATCTGCCGGTTCGAAGTTGTGCAGATTCCAGTGCCAAACCTCCACGTCCAGCGCGTTGAGCTTTTCACGGGCGTATTCCAGTAATGCACTGGAGCGAGAGGGGAAGCGTGGGCTTCCCGCCAGAGTGATGACGCGCATAGTTGCCTTCTCCCTTATAACTTAATGTTTGCTTTTAAGTAACATTGATAACATTTTTTGCAGTCTGTCAGAGGAGAGGCGGGAACCGAAATGATTTATGCGGGATAGAAAATGTGAAAAAAGCATAAAAAGGGTACAGCGGGGGAAACGATTGCTTTTTATTGCCGCAGGTCAATTCCCTTTTTGTGCGATATCACCCATAATACGCCCCCGGTCTGCATACCGGGAATCCAGGAGAGTTCATGTACTACCCCTTCGTTCGTAAAGCCCTTTTTCAGCTCGATCCAGAGCGCGCTCATGAATTTACGTTTCAGCAATTACGCCGCATTAAGGGTACGCCTTTTGAAGCGTTAGTCCGCCAGAAAGTACCAGCCAGGCCGGTCACTTGCATGGGGTTAACCTTTAAGAATCCCCTTGGACTGGCTGCCGGTCTGGATAAAGACGGCGAATGTATCGACGCCCTGGGCGCGATGGGGTTTGGTTCGATCGAGATCGGCACCGTTACTCCACGTCCGCAGCCAGGCAACGACAAGCCGCGGCTCTTTCGCCTGGTTGATGCTGAAGGGTTGATCAACCGCATGGGCTTTAATAATCACGGGGTGGATAACCTGGTTGAGAATGTTAAAAAGGCCCATTATGACGGCGTGCTCGGCATTAATATCGGTAAAAATAAAGACACACCGGTCGAGCAGGGTAAAGATGACTATCTGATTTGTATGGAAAAAATCTACGCTTATGCCGGTTACATCGCGATTAATATCTCCTCGCCAAATACACCGGGATTACGTACCTTACAATATGGCGACGCGTTGGACGATCTGCTAAGCGCAATTAAAAATAAACAAAACGATCTGCAAACGATCCATCAAAAATATGTTCCGATCGCCGTCAAGATCGCGCCGGATCTTTCAGAAGACGAACTGATCCAGGTTGCCGACAGTTTAGTTCGCCATAATATTGATGGTGTTATTGCGACCAATACAACACTCGATCGTTCTCTGGTCCAGGGAATGAAAAATTGCGATCAAACGGGCGGTTTAAGTGGTCGTCCGCTGCAATTAAAAAGCACAGAAATTATCCGTCGACTTTCCCAGGAATTAAAAGGCCAACTGCCCATTATTGGCGTAGGTGGGATCGACTCGGTCATCGCCGCCCGCGAGAAGATGGCCGCCGGGGCAACACTGGTACAGATTTATTCCGGTTTTATTTTTAAAGGTCCGCCGCTGATTAAAGAAATCGTTACCCATATTTGATTTTTTTTCCCGCGCTATATCAGAATATCAGACAACCAGGGGTTTATTTCCGCGCCTGGTTGTTTTATATTCTTTCACTGTTGCTTATTTAGACATTTTAAGCTTTGCTTATAAAAGCAATAAGCGAAGCGGCAAAAAGGGACAATTTTGCAACAGGTCAATGGAGAGGGGAGAGAAAAATGCGAATTAAACCTGACGATAACTGGCGCTGGTATTATGACGAAGAGCATGACCGTATGATGCTCGATTTAGCCAATGGCATGTTATTTCGCTCGCGTTTTGCCCGCAAAATGCTCACCCCGGATGCATTTTCGCCGTCTGGTTTCTGCGTCGATGACGCAGCGCTTTACTTCTCCTTTGAAGAAAAATGCCGTGACCTGGAGCTTTCCCGGGAACAAAAAGCGGAACTGGTGCTCAATGCGCTGGTGGCGATTCGTTATCTGAAGCCGCAAATGCCGAAAAGCTGGCACTTTGTGGCGCATAATGATAACTGGTCGCCGACGACAGGCGATACCGCCTGCGTCTGGTTAAGCGATACCCAGGAACAGGTCAATTTGCTGGTGGTGGAACCTGGCGACAACGCCGCGCTGTGCTTACTTGCTCAGCCCGGCGTCGTGGTGGCGGGACGAACGATGCAGCTTGGCGATGCGATAAAGATCATGAACGACAGACTGAAGCCGCAGTTGACCGCCAGCAGCTACAGTCTGGAACAGGCGGTTTAACGCGCCAGCTTCAGCGCGCTTTTTGGCACACAGCTACAGCTCAGAATTGTGCCGTCCGGGCCCAGCGCGGACTTTTTCAGCGGAGTCACTTCGCCTTCCAGCAATGTGATACGACAGCAGCCGCAAATCCCCGCCCGACAAGAATAGGGTATGCGAATTCCCTGGTTTTCCAGTTGTTCAAGCAGCACCTGCTGATTATTACCCCGAAATGCCTGCCCCTGCCAGTCAATGCTGACCGAGGCGTCTGCCTGCGGCGCGGCGTCGGGGATGTCATCCGTATCGGCCGCGCCATAGACGCGCGCGGGGCCGGTTGACAAAATCTCCACCTCATCGCCGACCCGGACGACGCCGCTGTTTCGGGCGATCAGATTCTGACCGAAATCCACATCGCCATTATCCGACGCGGTGCGGAAGGTCTGAAGCGTCGCCAGCGGTTCACCCGACGAGTGTTTCTGCCCCTTTTCCGGACTGACGGTGGTAAAAATGCAGCGACTGCAGGGTTTCGCCACGTCAAAGATAACGTCGCCGATGCGAATCACTTTCCAGGTGTCCTCTTCCCACGCGCTGGCACCAGAAACCACCAGATTCGGGCGGAACTGTTCAACCTGAACCCCTGCCGGGCAACGCTGCTGAAGATCGCGCAGCGAGGCGTCATTCACCAGCAGATAAGGATAGCCATCGGCAAAGGAGAGTGGGACGCTCGCATGGCGCTTAACCCGGCGGGTGAGTTGAGGCCCGACCCAGCGCAACTGCACGGTGCGGGAAAAGAAGCCGCTCAGCCACTGGTTGATGGCCTCCGGTGCGATGCGGGCGGTAAAATGATTCCCCCATACTTCCGTCGGCGCGTCCTGTGCGGCGAAATCGTTAAACCGGACGATGGCGGAACTGCCATCCGGCGCGGTCAGATGCAGGCCATCATGCAGAGGAGAGGGGGTAAAACGTACCATCTGCGGAAACTGACGGGCGGTAATGAAGGTGCCGTCCGCTTCGGTTATCATAAAAATCCGATCGAAAGCCAGTCCGCTGACGTCTGCCAGTGCATGGGTCAATCCAATGCCGCGCATGGATTTGACGGGGTGAATGAATAGGCGGGTTAACGTCAACACGGTACAGTCCCTCGAAAGAAATAAGCCTTCAACTTTATGACATAGGCGTCAGTTTAGCTATAATGCGCAGCAATTTTCTTCGAGTATAAGTGACGATATGAATTCTTTGTTTGCCAGTACGGCCCGTGGGCTGGAAGAGCTGTTAAAAACTGAACTGGAAAGCCTCGGCGCCGTAGAGTGTCAGGTTGTTCAGGGTGGTGTCCATTTCAAGGGCGACACCCGGCTTGTTTACCAGAGCCTGATGTGGAGTCGCCTGGCCTCGCGCATTATTTTACCGTTGAGTGAGTGCAAAGTTTACAGTGACTTAGATCTCTATCTGGGGGTTATGGCGATCGACTGGACGGCGATGTTTTCCCCGGATGCCACCTTTGCTGTTCACTTTAGCGGCCTGAACGACACCATCCGCAACAGCCAGTACGGCGCGCTGAAGGTAAAAGACGCGATTGTGGATTCCTTTACCCGTAAGAATTTACCGCGTCCGAATGTGGACCGTGAATCGCCGGATATCCGCGTTAACGTCTGGCTGAATAAAGACACCGCCAGTATCGCGCTGGACTTAAGCGGTGACGGCCTGCATCTGCGCGGCTATCGCGACCGAACCGGTCTTGCGCCCATCAAGGAGACGCTGGCCGCGGCGATTGTGATGCGTTCCGGCTGGCAACCGGGGACGCCGCTGCTTGATCCGATGTGTGGTTCCGGCACGTTGCTGATTGAAGCGGCAATGTGGGCCACCGATCGCGCGCCGGGTCTGCACCGTGGGCGCTGGGGCTTTAGTGGCTGGGCGCAACACGACGAAGCCATCTGGCAGGAAGTGAAAGCCGACGCGCAAACCCGAGCGCGCAAAGGTCTGGCGGATTATGGTTCGCGTTTTTACGGCTCCGATAGCGACGCGCGGGTGATCGAACGCGCGCGCAGCAACGCCCGTCGCGCGGGGATCGGCGAGCTGATCTCGTTTGAGGTGAAAGACGTAGCGCAACTGAGCAACCCGCTGCCGACAGGACCGTACGGGACGGTGATCAGCAACCCGCCGTACGGTGAGCGTCTGGACAGCGAGCCGGCGCTGATTGCGCTGCACAGCCTGCTTGGGCGCACGATGAAGAACCAGTTTGGCGGCTGGAATCTGTCGCTGTTCAGCGCTTCACCGGATCTGCTCAGCAGCCTGCAACTGCGCGCTGACAAGCAGTTCAAAGCGAAAAACGGCCCGTTGGACTGTGTGCAGAAAAATTATCATATCGCCGAAACCACGCCGGACAGCAAACCGGCCACGGTGGCGGAAGATTACGCTAACCGTCTGCGTAAAAACATCAAAAAGCTGGATAAATGGGCCCGTCAGGAAGGCATTGATTGCTATCGCCTGTACGATGCCGACCTGCCGGAATATAACGTCGCGGTGGATCGTTACGCTGACTGGGTGGTTATCCAGGAATACGCGCCGCCGAAAACCGTGGATGCGCAAAAGGCGCGTCAGCGGCTGTTTGACATTATTGCGGCAACGCTGTCGGTACTCGACATTGCGCCAAACAAGCTGGTGCTGAAAACCCGTGAACGGCAAAAGGGGAAAAACCAGTATCAGAAGATGAACGAGAAGGGCGAATTCATTGAAGTCGGTGAGTACAACGCCCGCCTGTGGGTAAATCTCACCGACTACCTTGATACCGGCCTGTTCCTTGATCACCGTATTGCCCGTCGAATGCTGGGGCAGATGAGCAAGGGGAAAGACTTCCTTAACCTGTTCTCTTACACCGGCAGCGCCAGCGTCCATGCGGGCCTGGGCGGGGCGCGTAGTACGACGACAGTCGATATGTCGCGAACCTATCTGGAGTGGGCGGAACGTAACCTGCGTCTGAATGGCTTAAGTGGCCGCGCGCATCGTCTGATTCAGGCCGACTGTCTCGCCTGGCTGCGCGAAGCGACGGAACAGTTTGACCTGATCTTTATCGACCCGCCCACGTTCTCCAACTCGAAGCGGATGGAGGACGCGTTTGACGTTCAGCGCGATCACCTGGCGCTGATGAAAGATTTAAAGCGTCTGCTGCGTAAAGGCGGCACGATCATGTTCTCCAACAATAAACGCGGATTCCGTATGGATCTCGACGGTCTGGCGGCGCTGGGGCTGAAAGCACAAGAAATCACCCAAAAAACGCTTTCCCAGGACTTTGCCCGCAACCGCCAGATCCACAACTGCTGGCTGATTACCGCAGCCTGAAAGGATAAGTAAATGTCATTAATCAGTATGCATGGCGCATGGCTGTCGTTCAGCGACGCGCCGCTTCTTGATAACGCAGAACTGCATATCGAAGATAACGAACGCGTCTGTCTGGTGGGCCGCAACGGCGCCGGAAAATCAACGCTGATGAAGATCCTTAACCGTGAGCAGGGCCTGGACGACGGTCGCATTATTTATGAACAGGATCTGATCGTCGCGCGGTTGCAGCAGGATCCGCCGCGTAACGTCGAAGGCACCGTGTACGACTTTGTCGCGGAAGGCATTGAGGAGCAGGCGGAATACCTTAAGCGTTACCATGACGTTTCCCGTCTGGTGATGACCGATCCGAGCGAGCGAAACCTTAACGAGCTGGCGAAGGTGCAAGAGCAACTCGACCACCACAATCTTTGGCAACTGGAAAACCGGATCAACGAAGTATTGGCGCAGTTGGGGCTCGATCCTAACGCCGCGCTGTCTGCGCTTTCCGGTGGCTGGCTGCGTAAGGCGGCGCTGGGCCGGGCGCTCGTCAGTAATCCGCGCGTACTGCTGCTGGACGAACCAACTAACCATCTCGATATTGAAACCATCGACTGGCTGGAGGGCTTCCTGAAGTCGTTCAACGGGACGATTATTTTCATCTCCCACGACCGCTCTTTTATTCGCAACATGGCGACCCGTATTGTCGATCTTGATCGCGGCAAGCTGGTGACCTATCCGGGTAATTACGATCACTATCTGCTGGAAAAAGAAGAAGCGTTGCGCGTGGAAGAGTTACAGAACGCCGAGTTCGACCGCAAACTGGCGCAGGAAGAGGTGTGGATCCGCCAGGGGATCAAGGCCCGCCGTACCCGTAATGAAGGTCGCGTGCGCGCGCTCAAAGCGATGCGACGCGAACGCAGCGAACGCCGCGAAGTGATGGGCACCGCGAAGATGCAGGTTGAAGAAGCAACCCGCTCAGGCAAGATCGTTTTTGAAATGGAAAACGTCAATTATCAGATCGACGGCAAACAGCTGGTTAACGATTTTTCCGCCCAGGTGCAGCGCGGCGACAAAATTGCGCTAATTGGCCCCAATGGCTGCGGTAAAACCACGTTGCTTAAACTGATGCTGGGCCAGCTTAAGGCGGACAGCGGGCGTATCCACGTCGGCACAAAGCTGGAAGTAGCCTATTTCGATCAGCACCGTGCCGAGCTGGATCCGGATAAAACGGTCATGGATAACCTGGCGGAAGGTAAGCAGGAAGTGATGGTGAATGGCAAGCCACGCCATGTACTGGGCTATCTGCAGGACTTCCTGTTCCATCCTAAGCGGGCGATGACGCCGGTGCGCGCGCTTTCCGGCGGTGAACGCAACCGACTGTTGCTGGCGCGGCTGTTCCTTAAGCCCAGCAATTTATTGATTCTCGATGAACCTACCAACGATCTGGACGTCGAAACGCTGGAGCTACTGGAGGAACTGATCGACGGTTACCAGGGCACCGTTTTGCTGGTTAGTCACGATCGTCAGTTTGTCGACAATACCGTGACCGAATGTTGGATCTTTGAAGGCAATGGCAAAATTGGCCGCTATGTCGGCGGTTACCACGACGCGCGCGGGCAGCAGGAACAGCATCTGGCGTTTACGCAGTCAGCGGTGAAGAAAGCGCAAGAAGTGGTTGCCCCAAAAGCAGAAATTGTAAAACGCGGCAGTAGCAAACTAAGCTATAAACTGCAGCGCGAGCTGGAACAGTTGCCTCAGTTGCTGGAAGAACTGGAGGCGAAACTGGAGGCGTTACAGGCGCAGGTTGCGGATGCGTCCTTTTTTAGCCAGCCACATGAACAAACGCAGCAGGTTCTCGGCGACTTAGCGCAAGCGGAGCAGGAACTTGAACAGGCCTTCGAGCGCTGGGAATACCTTGAAGCGTTGAAAAACGGCGCGTAATGAAAGGAGCGCATATGTGCGAACATCACCATGCCGCAAAGCACATATTGTGCCCGCAGTGTGACATGCTGGTGGCATTGCCCCACCTTGAGCATGGGCAGAAAGCGGCATGCCCGCGATGTGGCACAACGTTGACGACAGAATGGGACGCGCCGAGGCAGCGTCCCACTGCCTACGTATTAGCGGCGCTGTTTATGCTGCTTTTGTCAAACTTGTTCCCATTTGTGAACATGGATGTCGCCGGGGTGAACAGTGAAGTTAAACTGCTGGAAATTCCCGGCGTGCTCTTTTCTGAAAATTACGCCAGCCTCGGCACCTTCTTTATCTTATTTGTTCAACTCGTTCCGGCATTTTGTTTATTGACCATTTTGCTGCTGGTGAACAGGGTAGAGATGCCTGGACGGATTAAGGCATGGCTTGCGCGTATCCTGTTTCAGTTGAAAAGCTGGGGGATGGCGGAGATCTTTCTCGCGGGCGTGCTGGTGAGCTTTGTTAAGCTGATGGCGTATGGCGATATTGGCGTGGGCAGCAGTTTTGTTCCGTGGTGCCTGTTTTGCGTGCTGCAATTGCGCGCGTTCCAGTGCGTCGACCGCCGCTGGCTGTGGGACGATATTGCCCCGATGCCCGCTATCCGGCAAACACTGAATCCTGGCATGCCGGGTATCCGTCAGGGGCTGCGCTCCTGTCCGTGTTGTACGGCAATCCTGCCAGCTGAGCAGCATGTTTGTCCGCGCTGTCAGACGACGGGCTACGTGCGCCGCAGAAACAGCCTGCAATGGACGCTGGCGTTACTGTTTACTTCAATCATGCTCTATCTTCCGGCCAATATCCTGCCGATCATGATCACCGATTTGTTAGGCTCCAAAATGCCCTCGACCATTCTGGCCGGGGTGGTGTTGCTGTGGAGCGAAGGCTCTTACCCGGTCGCGGCGGTGATTTTTATCGCCAGTATAATGGTGCCGACGCTGAAAATGATCGCGATAGCCTGGCTGTGCTGGGATGCCAAAGGCCATGGCCGACGCGACAGCGAGCGCATGCACCTGATTTATGAGGTAGTGGAATTTGTCGGACGCTGGTCGATGATCGACGTGTTTGTGATTGCCGTACTCTCCGCGCTGGTGCGTATGGGAGGGCTAATGAATATTTATCCTGCGATGGGTGCATTGATGTTTGCTTTAGTCGTCATAATGACAATGTTTTCTGCGATGACATTTGATCCGCGTCTGACGTGGGATCGTGAACCAGACCATGAGGAGTCCGGACAGCATGGAATCTAAAAATGGGGAAGCCAAAGTTCAGAAGGTGAAAAACTGGTCTCCCGTGTGGATTTTCCCCATCGTCACCGCACTCATTGGGGCATGGGTCCTGTTTTATCACTACAGCCATCAGGGGCCGGAAGTGACCCTGATCACCACCAACGCTGAGGGGATTGAAGGGGGGAAAACCACCATCAAGAGCCGAAGCGTGGACGTCGGGGTGGTGGAAAGCGCGACGCTGACTGACGATCTTACACATGTAGAAATTAAAGCGCGCCTCAATTCCGGAATGGAAAAGTTGCTGCATGAGGACTCAGTCTTCTGGGTGGTGAAGCCGCAGGTGGGCCGCGAAGGGATCAGCGGTCTGGGTACGCTGCTTTCCGGCGCTTATATTGAGTTGCAGCCGGGTCGTAAAGGCAGCCAGCCGGAAAATTATCAGTTGCTGGATTCCCCACCGCTGGCGCCGCCCGATGCGAAAGGTATCCGTGTTGTGCTGGACAGCAAAAAAGCCGGACAGCTGAGTCCGGGCGATCCGGTACTGTTTCGCGGGTATCGCGTCGGTTCCGTTGAAACCAGCACTTTCGATGCGCAGCGGCGTACCATTAGCTACCAGCTGTTCATCAATGCGCCAAACGATCGCCTGGTCACCAGCAATGTGCGTTTCTGGAAGGACAGTGGGATAGCGGTGGATTTGACTTCCGCGGGCATGCGCGTTGAGATGGGCTCCCTCAGTACGCTGTTTGGCGGCGGTGTTAGCTTTGACGTGCCGGAAGGGCTTGAACAGGGCCAACCGGTAGCTGAAAAAAGCGCCTTCAGGCTTTATGACGATCAACGAAGCATTCAGGATTCGCTGTATACCGACCATATCGACTATCTGATGTTCTTTAAAGATTCGATTCGCGGTTTGCAGCCGGGCGCACCGCTCGAGTTCCGCGGTATTCGTCTGGGGACCGTGAGCAAGGTGCCATTCTTTATGCCGAACATGCGTCAGGTGTTTAATAACGATTACCGCATTCCGGTGCTGGTGCGCATTGAACCTGAACGCCTGAAAGCGCAACTGGGTGAAGAGACAGACGTCGGTGCGCATCTGGCCGATCTGCTCAAACGGGGTCTGCGTGGCTCGCTGAAAACCGGCAATTTGGTGACCGGCGCGTTGTATGTCGATCTCGACTTCTATCCGAAAGAGCCGCCGTTAACCGGTATTCGCGAATTTAACGGTTATCAAATCATCCCGACGGTAAGCGGGGGACTGGCGCAGATCCAGCAGCGACTGATGGAAGCGCTGGATAAGATCAACAACCTGCCGCTGAATCCGATGATCCAGCAGGCGACCAATACGCTGTCGGAAAGCCAGCGCACAATGAAGCATCTGCAAACGACGCTGGACAATATGAACAAGATTACCTCCAGCCAGTCGATGCAACAGCTGCCAGCGGATATGCAGAACACCTTACGTGAACTGAACCGCAGTATGCAGGGCTTCCAGCCGGGGTCCGCCGCCTACAACAAGATGGTTGCGGATATGCAGCGTCTCGATCAGGTGCTTCGTGAGCTGCAACCGGTGCTGAAAACCCTGAATGAAAAGAGCAACGCGCTGGTGTTTGAAGCGAAGGACAAGAAAGATCCAGAGCCTAAGAGGGCGAAACAATGAAAAAGTGGCTAGTGGCGATGATGGCGTTCTGGCTGACGTCATGCAGCTCAGGTGGAGAAAATAAGAGCTATTACCAGCTTCCGGTTGCCCATAACGGCGCGCAAAGTACGGTGAGTCAGAGCAACCGTCTGCTGTGGGTGGAGCAGGTTGCGGTGCCGGATTATCTCGCCGGAAACGGAGTGGTTTATCAGACCAGCGACGTCCAGTACGTCATTGCCAACAATAACCTGTGGGCCAGCCCGCTGGATCAACAGCTACGCAATACACTGGTCGCCAACCTGAGTACGCAGTTGCCCGGATGGGTAGTCGCCTCTCAGCCGCTGGGAACGATGCAGGACACGCTTAATGTGACGGTCACTGGTTTTCACGGTCGCTACGATGGCAAGGTGATTGTGAGCGGCGAATGGCTGCTGAACCATCAGGGACAGCTGATTAAGCGTCCTTTCCACATTGAAGCCGTGCAGACCAAAGACGGTTACGATGAAATGGTGAAAGTGCTGGCGACTGCGTGGAGTAAGGAGGCCGCCGCTATCGCACAGGAACTGAAGCAGCTTCGCTAGTTTAAACTTATGTAAATCTTACCGCCGTGAACCCCTCGTTTACGGCGGTTTTTTTATGCCCGACGCGGGAAACAGGAAGTTGTTCCGTCTCACATTTTTTGTACAACTGAGTTATTCAGTAGCTCACAAATATGACATTGGTGTGAATTTTGCGCATTGACGCAAGAAGGGTTTCGCGGTATTCGTTTAGTGTGATTGCACATTTCGTAATCACTGTTTTCTTTTCCACCAGATACAAGTATGAGGGAAACGAGGCATGAAGAGACAAAAACGAGATCGCCTGGAACGGGCACATCAACGTGGTTATCAGGCCGGCATTGCCGGACGCTCAAAAGAAATGTGTCCCTATCAGACGCTGAATCAGAGGTCGCACTGGCTGGGAGGTTGGCGAGAAGCCATGGCTGACAGGGTGGTAATGGCCTGATTCTGTCTCTTTAGAAAAAGAAACCTCCGCGTTGCGGAGGTTTCGCCTTATTAAGCGCGCAATTTACTGTGCATTGACAGTGCTGCAGCGGCTAAATCAGAATGCGGATGTGTCCTGGAACAGGCCGACTTTCAGATCGTTCGCGGTGTAGATCAGACGACCGTCTACCAGCACTTCACCATCAGCCAGACCCATGATCAAGCGACGGTTAACGATACGCTTGAAGTGGATACGGTAGGTGACTTTTTTCGCCGTAGGCAGAACCTGCCCGGTAAACTTCACTTCGCCTACGCCGAGAGCGCGGCCTTTACCTTCGCCACCGAGCCAGCCGAGATAGAATCCAACCAACTGCCACATAGCGTCCAGACCCAGACAGCCCGGCATAACCGGATCGCCGATGAAGTGGCATCCGAAGAACCAAAGATCCGGATTGATATCCAGTTCTGCTTCAACATAACCTTTGTCGAAGTTGCCGCCGGTTTCGGTCATTTTGACGACACGGTCCATCATCAGCATGTTCGGCGCTGGCAATTGTGGGCCTTTTGCGCCAAACAGTTCACCGCGACCAGAGGCAAGAAGGTCTTCTTTTGTATAGGATTCGCGTTTATCTACCATGTTCTCTGTAAGCCTTATTTTAGTGAAGCACGCAGGATAGCTAACACGTGTACGCTGAACAAGTCCGATCAGTTCGGAACAAACCAGTTCAGCCAGCGCAGCGGCCAGGGAAAACGATGACGTCCTTCCTGTTGCGTCGCCTGGGCGATACGCTCCTGGATAGTTTGCATCAGCGTCGTCTGGCCTTCGCCATCCCACACCAGATTTAACAGCAGCGGTAGCGCGTCGGTCACGTCATCCACCGCCCAGATAGTGAATTTTTCTTCTTCTACAGCCTTCAGTAGCGCGGGTGGCAGACTGAGATGCCTGACGTTGGCCGCCGGAATAATGACGCCCTGCTTGCCGGTCAGCTCACGCTGCTGGCAGATGGTGAAGAAGCCTTCGATTTTCTCGTTTAACCCGCCGACCGGCTGAGCGCGGCCAAACTGGTCCACGGAACCGGTAATCGCAATATTCTGATTAACCGGCACGTCCGCCAGCGCGCTGATGAGGGCGCAAAGTTCAGCCATCGAGGCGCTGTCGCCGTCCACTTCACTGTAGGACTGCTCGAATGTCAGCGAAGCAGAGAAGGGAAGCTGTTGTTCAAGCTGAAGTTCCGACATCAGGAACGCCTGCATGATCATCATGCCTTTCGCATGGATATTACCGCCCAGCTCGGCTTTACGTTCAATATCGGTGAATTCGCCGTCGCCGATATGTACCACGCAACTGATGCGCGAAGGCTCGCCAAAAGCGCGCGGATGGCCCGGAAATTCAATCACCGACAGGGCATTGATTTGGCCGATGCGTTCCCCTTCCGTTTCAATCAGGATTTGTTCCTGAAGGATTTCATCCTGCATGCGCTCCGCGAGAAAACCTTCGCGCCATTCGCGCTGCGCCAGCATCAGGCTTAGTTGCTCACCGCTGCAAAGATCATTCTGGCAGAGCGGAGCCACTTCAGTGAACTGCCTGATGATCCACAGCGGATTCAGCGGCAGCGTATCCTGCTCGCCGGTATAGCGCACGGCTTCACGCACCAGCACTTCCCATGCGTCAGGGGCGGGCGTCGGCAACTGGTTACGCTTTGCGATCCAGGTCACCCACTGGCACCACTGAATCATGGACTCTGCATCCACAATTTGCAGATTATCTTCAAATTCGCTGTAGATAGCCTGTTCCGCAAGCTCCGGCTCCATCTCCTGGAAATCGGCCAGCGATTCGCGCTCGCCCACCAGCAACACGCTGAGCTTCAACGGCATTGAAGGCACAGAAACCGGCAGTGGGCGAGATTCATCAAAGGCGACCCAATCGAAGCGCTCGCGGCTGACAATGGCTTTCAGGCGCATCCACAGCAGCGGCTGGGCGAGCAGGGTACGCAGCGAGATCACCAGCACGCCGCCGTTGGCCTGATGCACCAGACCCGGTTGCAGAGTGATGTCGCCGTTAAACTGACGCAGGCAGCCAAATAGCTGCTCCGCTTCTACCCAGTCGGCAATCACCACCTGTGAAGTGGTCGCAAAATTATCTTCCGCGCGTTCTGCCGCACGATAACGGATGGTATGCCCGGAAACCTCGTAGTGGCCGCCCGTCAGGCGACCGGCATCGTGTTGCAGCGTGCGCGCAGCCTCTGCAAGAAGATTGAGATACTCAAGCTCCTCGGGGGCTTTCGCCAACATAAAAGGAGAAGAGGCTCTGGGCTGTAATAACTGCTCCAGGGCAAACTGTAAGCGTGGTTGAGTATCACTGAGTAACGTGTCGGTTTCGTCAATGACGTGTGGCTGTGCAAATATTTCCTGATAACTTTCTGTATCAGGAACCAGATCACGCCATGCAAGTTTCGTAATGGTCAAAGTTGATGTTTTTTAGTCTGTTGTAAAAGACGCGATTATACCGCAAACCTCACCGCTTCACACAGGGAAAGCGAGAGCAAAACGTCGTGGCAGGTGTCGCGTCGCTCACAGCGTGAAGATTCTTTTCTTCGAAAGGCGAAAAAGCTGATATTCTGATAAGAGTGACACGGTAACATTGAGATCGCTATGAAATATCAACAACTTGAGAATCTTGAAAGCGGTTGGAAGTGGAAGTATCTGGTGAAGAAGCATCGCGAGGGAGAATTGATCACCCGCTATGTGGAAGCCAGTGCTGCCCAGGACGCCGTGGAGATGTTGCTTACCCTCGAAAATGAACCTGTGCGGGTGAACGTCTGGATTGAAGAGCATATGAATCCGGCGCTGTTTAACCGAATGAAGCAGACAATACGCGCAAGACGTAAACGGCACTTTAATGCTGAACATCAGCACACGCGCAAAAAATCAATCGATCTGGAGTTTATGGTCTGGCAGAGACTGGCGGGGTTGGCGCAACGGCGTGGTAAAACTCTGTCAGAGACGATCGTGCAACTGATTGAAGACGCCGAGAATAAAGAAAAGTATGCCAGCAAAATGTCCTCGCTAAAGCAGGATTTGCAGGCGCTGTTGGGCAAGGAATAGCTGTTTATACTGATAGCATGTCGGCTGAAAAATGGTATAAAAAAACCCCGCAAAGCGGGGTTTTTAGTAGACGGAAACTTAAGCCTGAGGCTGAGTTACAACGTCTTTAACGCCTTTAACTTCGATCTCAACGCGACGATCCGGGGCCAGGCAGTCGATCAGGGCAGCGCGAGCTTTCACGTTGTCACAGGTGTTGCCAGTAACCGGGTTGGATTCGCCCATACCACGTGCGGAGATTTTGTCAGCCGGGATACCTTTAGAGATCAGGTAATCAACAACAGACTGAGCACGTTTCTCGGACAGACCCTGGTTGTAAGCGTCAGAACCGATACGGTCAGTGAAGCCCAGAACCACTACGGAACCGTCTTTCGGATCCAGGTTGCTCAGCTGGCTGTACATCTGATCCAGAGCCTGCTGGCCTTCTGGTTTCAGGGTAGCTTTGTTGAAGTTGAACAGAACGTCAGACTTCAGAGTGAAGTGCTTGGTCTGTACTTCTGGAGCCGGAGCCGGTGCCGGAGCGATCGGCGCAGCTTCTTCCTGCTGACCGAAACGGTAAGAAACACCCACGCTCAGCAGACCGTTGTCTGGACGCGTACCGATGGTGTTAGCGTCACCGATGTTGTTGGTCCACTGGTATTCCAGACGGGTAGCGATGTCGCGAGTCATAGCCCACTCGATACCACCTGCGAATACTGGGGAAACACCCGTGTCGTGATCTTTGAAGGATGCGCCACCAGGAACGTTAGCCTTGGTGTCTGCACGCCATACCATACCACCCAGACGAGTGTAGATGTCCAGATCGTCAGTGATTGGGTAACCCAGTTTAGCGGTCAGCTGAACGCCCTGAGCTTTGTAAGCGCCGTTGATGTTGTCGCCTTTGTACGGCATACGACCTAACCAGTCGTAACCCATTTCAAAGCCAACATACGGGTTAACCTGATAACCACCAAAAGCACCTGCGCCCAGTTGGTTTTCGTGGGTCGGGCCATTGTTGTTGATGAAACCAGTGTCATGGTACTGAGACCAGCCCAGTTTAGCACCAGTGTACCAGGTGTTATCTTTCGGAGCGGCCTGCGCTACGGTAGCGAAACCAGCCAGTGCCACTGCAATCGCGATAGCTGTCTTTTTCATTTTTTGCGCCTCGTTATCATCCAAAATACGCCATGAATATCTCCAACGAGATAACACGGTTAAATCCTTCACCGGGGGCCTTGCTCAATAGTTACTCTACCGATATCTGCGGCTTATGCCGAGCACCCCTGGCGATGTAAAGTCTACAACGTAGTTGGAAACTTACAAGTGTGAACTCCGTCAGGCATATGAAAAAAAAACGCTTGTATACAAAATATTTAACATTTTGGATGTCGAAATTACGAGGAAAAATACGCGGAAACCGCTTCCGACAAGCGTTCGCGCAAAAAATTCAATACGCCTTAAAAAAAGTGGACAAGGCGAAAAAAAATTCCAGGATAAATCCTAATTTTACTCAGTGATACAAATTTGAATGAATTTTTAGCCCAGTTTGGTGTCTCGTCGGATGGGTATGCGCGCTAACCGGGCGCATGATAAACCCCATCGCATTTCCTTCATCAGCGGCTTTAACCAATTCGGCATGCTCCTCTTCCGTTAACTCGTCGGCCAGCCAGCCAATGACCACGCTGTAGTTGCCTGTGCGCAATGCGCGAACCATCGATTCCAGCGTGTGGCAGGGAGAGAGCTGACGAATCTGCATGACCTTAGAGAGTGGCAACCCGGCCGACTGAACCCATTCGCGGCTCAATTTTTGCTGCGGCGTCAGCCACAGCTGCCAGCGAGACTGCTGCCCTAACTGCTGGAGAAGCGGTAACAGCAGTAACTGCGTCATCATGGGCTGGTCTTCACGATAGACCACTTCACTGATAAGCCCGGCAGTAGCTTTCTCGGTTGAAACGCGCGCCATTTTGTTCGCTGTTGAGGAGAATGACGAAGAACGATTTGCGTAGCCTGAAGTGTACATAATCAATCCAGCCCTGTGAGTTACTGTATGGATGTACAGTAACCCTGATGCCGTGAAAGATCAACTTTATTTTCGGAAACAAACTCGCAATTTTTATTCATCGTTGCGGTAAAAACGAAATACAACTTGCCCCCTGAGAATAAGTTGCCTATTTTCGTCGTTAACGGATCCGTGACGGCAAATCATTTATTTAGTTTATGATTTAAAAGGGAATTTTATGAAAGTACACTCCTATGACAGGATCAATAAATCACAGGAATATTTATCTTCTCTGGGGACTATCCGTTATCGATCGCTGTTTGGCAGCTACAGCCTGACCATCAACGACACGGTGTTTGCCATGGTCGCCGATGGCGAGCTTTATCTCCGTGCCTGTGAACAAAGCGTACAGTACTGCGTAAAGCACTCACCTGTCTGGCTGACCTTTATGAAGCGCGGACGCCCCGTCATGCTCAATTACTATCAGGTTGATGAAAGTCTCTGGCGCGATCAGCAAAAACTCATCCGCTTGTCGAAATATTCCCTGGATGCGGCGTTGAAAGAAAAACACCTGCGGGGGGCAACGCAACGGCTCAAAGATCTGCCCAATATGACCTTTCATCTTGAGAGCCTGCTTAACGAAGCGGGTGTTTATGATGTCAGTACGCTCCGTGTTTTGGGCGCCAAAATGTGCTGGCTTCGGTTGAGACAAATCAACAAGTCGATTACCGACAAAATCCTCTACATTCTGGAAGGGGCAATTTATGGCATTCATGAAGCGGCACTCCGGCGACGCGTCGCCAGGAGCTTGCGGCGTGGGTTAAGACGCTGACAAAGGAGCCGCTGTTTCCGGTGAAGATTGAGTGATCTGGCGCTGCAGTCGGCCAATTTCCGGCAGCAGCGTCACCAGCAGTCCTACCTGCTGAACCACCAGAGGCTCTTTGCTGTCCGGACGCGGTTCAAGCTGCTGGATACGGTGTTTGAGTTCGGCCAACGCCAGCTGTACGCGCTGTTCATCAGCCGGGAGATGATGCAAGGCATCATCAACGTAGCACACGGCGTCATCCAGTAATGCCAGCACCTCGGGGTTGGTCAGTTGCTCACGATGCGCCCCCAGCGCGGAAATGTAGCTGGTGAACGTATGGTTGAGGCAGAGTAAACGGAACGCTGCCTCACGCGTTTGGGCGGTTACGTCCGGTTCGCTCGACATATTCGACACCACGGAAGCCAGTTCGGCATCGCGATTATGCGCATCTCGTCGCGCAATGCGATAGGCCAGGCGATTGTCGCGCCCCTGATGATATTGCTCAAGAATCGCGTCAAGATAGCGGCAGTTGGCATCGGTTGCGCGTTGTAATACCCGCGGCAGGTTGCGAAAACGCCAGTCCGGCCAGATAAAGCTGACCGCCGCCCAGGCGATGGCGCAACCGATCAGCGTGTCTATGACCCGCGGCAGCGCGACCTCGAAACCTTCGCCAAGCAGATTAAAGCACAACAGCACCAGCAGGGTAATAAACATCGTGGCGTGGGCGTACTGTACGTTACGGAAGGCAAAAAACAGGACGCCGGTGATGACCAGTAAGATAAGTTGCCCTTCCAGCGAAGGCACAAACCACAGGACAGGAATGCCAATAGCCACTCCGACCAGCGTACCAATAATCCTCAAGGCCAGACGGTGTCGGGTCGCATTATAGTTGGGCTGACAAACGAACAGGCTGGTCAACAGGATCCAGTAGCCATGATGCATACCGGTGACCTGAATAATGGCGTAACCGACGCAGAGCACTAACGACATCCTCACCGCATGGCGGAACAGGGCGGATTCCGGCGTGAAGTTGCGGCTCAGGCGCAACCAGACATCGCTGAGACCGTGCGGACTGTCATCGGCGAGCTGATTTTCTGTTTCCGCGCGCGGCATGGCCTGCGCCTGCTCTGATTCTATGGTCGCCAGTTGCGCATCAATAGCTCGCAGGTTCGCCAGCAAAAAGCCCAGCGTTTTCAGCAAATCAGCCGACGCGCCGCCGGCGCGCATCCGCTCAAGCGCGGCATCCAGGTGGGTGAAGGCGCGTTCAAAATGCGGGTCGTGCTGATACGGCGTACGCAGCAAAATTGAGCGTGACAACTGCAGGCAGGCCTGGCCCTGCATCGACATCAGACGCTGGAAGCGGAACATGACGTCACTGTGGCGAAAATGCTCACGCAGCGTCTGATACTGAATGTGCGATGAACTCGCGCGTTCGTGGATATCCTGAGCCACGAAGTAATAATGCAAAGTACGGCGCGTTCCCCGCTGGCCGCGATCGCCGCGCAGTCGACTCAGCAGGGAGACTTTAGTCTGGTTCAGCGTCGCCATCAGTTGGCCGTTAGCCAGCGCAAGGTCGTATAACGGCGCCTGGCTTTCATCTTCTATGTCCGGGTCAAACAGTCGCGATTTCAGTTCCAGATAGTGCGCTAACTGCTCGTAGCTGCGCGCCAGGTTATCCTGCAGGGGGCGAATGGGAAACAGGAGATGGCCAATGAGCGTCAGCCCGTTGTACCAGATAGCGCCCGCCAGCAGCAGAACGGGCTGCTGATACCAGTCGGCATACAACGACGTTCCCAGCATGGTGTAAATGGCGATCAGTAGCGCGCCAAAGGCAATTGTGGCGTAGCGCTGGCCAAGCCCGCCGAGCAGAATAAACCCGCTGGTCGACAGCGTCAGGCCAATAGCAAACAGCCAGGGATAAGGAAACAGCAGTTCTACTGAAGCGGAAGCAATGAAAAAACAAATTAACGTGATGATCAGATTGCGCAACCGCCCGGCAAGCCGATCGTCGAGATCGGTCAGCGCGGCGGCAACCATCCCCAGAGTCAACGGGATAGTCAGCTTAACATCGCCCAGCCACCAGGGAAGGGCGGTCGTGCCGCACAGGGCGATAAAAATCCGCACGTAATACAGCCAGGTGCTGTTCCAGGTATAACGGCGAAGCAGGGGACTCAACATAACGGCTTTCAGTCCTGATTACTCAAAACGGCGACGCGCGTTGGCTTCACGCGCAGCCTGCGCGGTTTCCACCGAGACAACACGCCGTCCTACCGGCCACAGAGCAATAGCGGCAATTTTAAAGTTTGCGATCCCAACCGGGATACCGATGAGGGTGATGCACTGGGCGATACCGGAAGCGATGTGCATCAGACACAGCCACCAGCCAAAGCAAACCAGCCAGAAAATATTCAACAGCGTCCCGCCGGTATTCATCAGCGCGCTTTTGCCCGCCGGATTCAGTTCATCAACATGAATCGCTTCGTTGCCATAAGGCAGCAGCGACAGTTTCGTAATTTCCCAGCATGAACGAGTCAGGGGCAGAGTGAAGATCAGAACGATACTGACCAGCGTCGCCAGTAACCAGGCCAGCGTTGTCGCAAAACCACCCAACACAAAATTCAAAATATTCAGAACGGTACGCATAAACCCTCGGTTGCTTCTGGTTTTTGGTTATTGTCGGCAATTGTAACGTTTTTTTGGGCTGGAGCACGTATTCTCTGGCGGTTACACTGAGAAGAAATCCTCTTTGTCTGGATCGACTGAGTCATGGAACTGAAAGCAACTTCTTTGGGAAAACGTCTGGCGCAACACCCCTACGATCGGGCGGTGATTCTTAATGCCGGGATAAAAGTGTCGGGCGATCGCCACGAATACCTTATTCCGTTCAATCAGTTAATGGCTATTCACTGTAAGCGCGGTCTGGTGTGGGGTGAACTGGAATTTGTTCTCCCGGATGAAAAAGTGGTGCGTCTACACGGAACCGAATGGGCGGAAACCCAGCGTTTTCACCATCACCTCAATGCCCGCTGGCAGCAGTGGAGCCAGGAGATGAGTGAAGTTGCCGCAGACGTACTTCAGGAACAGCTTGCCTCTATCGCCGCGCGTACGGGGCAAAACGCCTGGCTAACGCGTGAGCAGACCGCCGGTTTACGACAGCAGATCCTGCGCGCGTTTGCCGCCTTGCCGTTGCCCGTCAGCCGGCTTGACGCGTTCGATAACTGTCGCGAGGCGCTGCAGCAGTGCCAGGCATGGCTTAACGATATCGAAGGTTGTCGCCTGCGGCATAACCAGGCTTATACCGAAACGATGCTGAGCGAACATGCGGCGTTCTTTCAGCAGGTGGAATCCTCGCCGTTAAATCCGGCTCAGGCGCGGGCGGTGGTAAATGGCGAACAGTCTCTGCTGGTGCTGGCCGGTGCGGGAAGCGGTAAAACCTCCGTGCTGGTGGCGCGGGCGGGCTGGCTTCTTGCGCGAGGTGACGCGGCCGCTGAGCAAATTCTGCTCTTGGCGTTTGGGCGTAAAGCGGCGCAGGAGATGGATGAGCGTATCCGCGAGCGTCTGCATACCGATGAGATTACCGCACGCACATTTCATGCCCTTGCGCTGCATATTATTCAGCAGGGCAGTAAAAAAGTGCCAACCATCAGCAAACTGGAAAATGACGCCGCGGCGCGGAATACGCTGTTTATCAATACGTGGCGTCAGCAGTGCAGCGAGAAAAAGGCGCAGGCGAAGGGCTGGCGACAGTGGCTGGAAGAGGAAATGCAGTGGACGGTGGCCGAAGGAAACTTCTGGGATGATAAGACGTTACAGCGCCGTCTGGCGCCACGTCTGGATCGCTGGGTCAGCCTGATGCGCATGCACGGCGGCGCTCAGGCGGAAATGATCGCCAGTGCGCCCGAGGACATCCGCGATCTGTTCAGCAAGCGTATCAAATTGATGGCGCCGTTGCTGAAGGCCTGGAAGAGCGCGCTGAAAGCTGAAAACGCGGTTGATTTTTCCGGACTCATCCATCAGGCGATAGTGATTCTGGAGAAAGGACGCTTCATCAGCCCGTGGAAGCACATACTGGTGGATGAGTTTCAGGATATCTCTCCACAGCGTGCGGCGTTGCTGGCCGCCTTGCGTAAGCAAAACAGCCATACCACCCTGTTTGCCGTCGGCGATGACTGGCAGGCTATTTACCGATTCAGCGGCGCTCAGCTTTCATTAACCACCGCTTTCCATCAAACCTTTGGCGAAGGAGACCGCTGCGATCTAGACACTACGTATCGCTTCAACAACCGGATAGGCGAAGTCGCGAACCGTTTTATCCAGCAGAATCCCCATCAGCTAAACAAACCGTTGAACAGTCTGACAACAGGGGATAAAAAGGCGGTGACGCTGCTGGATGAAACCCAGCTTGACGCGCTGCTGGATAAGCTTTCCGGCTATGCAAAAGCGGATGAACGGATCCTCGTGCTGGCGCGTTATCATCATCTCAGGCCAGAAAGTCTGGAGAAAGCGGCGACCCGCTGGCCGAAGCTGCAGCTTGATTTTATGACTGTCCACGCCAGTAAAGGTCAGCAGGCAGATTACGTTATCGTCGTGGGTTTGCAGGAGGGCAGCGATGGATTTCCGGCTCCGGCGCGGGAATCGATCATGGAAGAAGCGCTGCTGCCGCAGATGGAAGATTTCCCGGATGCCGAGGAGCGACGCCTGTTTTACGTTGCGTTAACGCGCGCTCGGCATCGCGTCTGGTTACTTTATAACAAAGAGAATCCGTCACGCTTTGTTGCGGACCTGAAAGCGCTTGATGTGCCGGTCGCCAGAAAGCCCTGACATCAGGCGGCAGTTGCCGCCTCAATCGGTTTACTTCAGACGCTCCGCCAGATAGCGCGGGTAGTCCGGGATCAGGACGTCTATATCGTCATTAAAGTGAGGCGACTGGATGATGAAATCCGCCGTAGCGACGTTCGTGGCGACCGGAATATTCCAGACAGTCGCCAGACGCAGCAGCGCTTTCACGTCCGGATCGTGCGGTACCGCGTTCAGCGGATCCCAGAAAAAGATCAGGACATCAATTTTTCCTTCCGAGATCAGCGCGCCAACCTGCTGATCGCCCCCCATTGGGCCGCTCAGCATCGCGTTGACGTCCAGGCCTGTTGCGCGCTGGATCAGGTTCCCGGTCGTGCCGGTGGCATAGAGAACGTGCTTTTCCAGCAGCGGCTGGTGCCGTTCCACCCAGTTCATCAGCATTTGTTTGCAGTGATCGTGAGCGACCAGCGCAATATGTTTGCGCGCCGGTAATGTACGGGTTGTCAGTTCCATATTTTTATTCCGTTGTTGGCTTTGCTACAGAGTACTGGAAGTGACTGACGCTGCAAGAGAAAGAGAAAAAAAATGCCGCACGGCACAACAACCTCATGAAGAGGGTTGTTTTTCTGCCCAGCGTAAAAAACGGCTTCGGGTTTGGGGATCGGCCTGACGAAACCAGTATTTCAGCCGTTGCTCGGTGAGCGTTTGCGACTGCGGCACAGCGGTGTCCAGCTCCGAAACGTCCGAAAGCAACGTGCTGTCGTCCGCCATCATCGTGGCAAACTGGCGCAGCGACGCGGGTTTCGCTGCTTTGTTATAGCGCTCAGTTTCGGCTTCAAAATCAATGATTTTTGTTCGTGTGGTCAGGGAAAGAATATCGAGTTTTACCGGGATAGGCATGGCGTCGCCGTCCAGAAGTTCCAGACGCGGTGCGGCGTCAAAATGGCCCGCGTCGCGTTCGTTTTCCAGACGTGGCAGGTGAAAATTAACCTGACCGACCTGTTGCGTATCAAAGCTCATCACCAGTGGTGGGGAAATATACAGCCGCTCTTCCTGGTTGTTAAACCGCAGGGTTTTCTCAACCCGGAAAACAATCTGATGAGGACCATTGTCCAGTTGAATACTGTCTGCGCCGCGCAGCAGAGAACTGGAGACCTTTTTGCCGTCCAGTACCAGCAGATCGATATCATTTGACAGACGAAGCGTCGTGGCGAGGACGGTTACCGGCAAACATAAGGCGAGTATTACAGTCACGGTGCCGGTTTTCATAAGATCCTCCTGTCCACAAACCGCCGGTAAGAATGTATCAAGATTTTTCGAAAATCATGTTCACTAACATATAGACATATTTTCGACTTTTGCTCTCATACTTGCGTATGGCGCACGTGGTTGGGTTGGCAGGATTGTCGTACACTTGGCTAAACAGCCTGGAGAAAGACGATGAAAGAGAGTGATATTGCTGATATTTTGAACTCTACCCGCACAATTGCGCTGGTGGGGGCAAGCGACAAACCCGACCGTCCCAGCTACCGGGTAATGAAGTATCTCCTCGACCAGGGGTATCACGTCATTCCTGTTTCACCAAAGGTGGCAGGGAGAACGTTGCTCGGTCAACAGGGCTACGCGACGCTGGCGGAGGTTCCGGAAAAGGTGGATATGGTCGATGTGTTTCGCAACTCTGAAGCGGCCTGGGGCGTTGCGCAGGAAGCCATCGCGATTGGCGCGAAAACGTTGTGGATGCAACTGGGCGTGATTAACGAGCAGGCAGCGGTGCTGGCGCAAGAGGCCGGGATGAAGGTCGTGATGGATCGTTGCCCGGCCATTGAGATCCCGCGTCTGGGACTGGCAAAGCACGTATAGCAGAAGGCCCGATAGCGAAACGCTGTCGGGCCTTACAATCTTAGTTACGGAGACGAGGCGCCTGCAGCTGCTTGCGGATGGTTTGAGCAAGCTCATCCATGGATGGCTGCTCAGGATGTTCATCCTGCGTCTCGCTGCTTAACTGCGCTTCGGCCAGATAGGTATGCACCGGCTGACCGTCATCATCTTCCATTACCACGTGATACCACGGAGCGGCACGAAGCTCGTCGTTAACCGCCAGCTCATCAGGCGACGGCTCTTCGAGCGAATAGACCGGGTCGATATCCACGACCACTCCGAGATAACCTAACAGGGAATGGCGGACCTGCTGGCCGATACCGAATTTGCTGGCAATCATAGTCACCTCCCGGGAAATCATTACCTTTTATATGAGGGTAACATTCCACTTTTCAAGTTACATGACGCGACAGGCAAACCCTTTCAGATACAGCCCTTCCGGGTAGGTGGCGATCACGGGATGATCGGCGGCCTGACGGAACTGCTCTATAAATTGTACATCACGACCAGCATCTATTGCCGCATCTGCGATGATTTTCTGAAATAAATCCGTGGTCATCAGGCCAGAACAGGAGAAGGTCAGCAGTACGCCACCCGGATTCAGTAACTGAATCGCCAGCATATTGATGTCTTTGTAACCCCGGCAGGCCCCCATCAGTTGGCTTTTATTTTCGACAAACTTCGGTGGATCCATCACGATCACATCAAACTTCTCGCCGCGATCGCGATAGGTTCGCAACAGTTTGAAAACGTCGTCGCGGACAAATTCAGCTTTGCTCAGATCCAGTTTGTTCAGTTCCACGTTTTGTTTTGCAATGTCCAGCGCTTCCTGTGACGTATCGACGCTGATCACATGACGGCAGCCGCCCATCAGTGCAGAAACGGCAAAACCGCCGGTATAAGAGAAACAGTTCAGAACACGCTGATCCTCCACATAACGCCGCGTCGCCAGTCGGCTGTCGCGCTGGTCCAGGTAATACCCGGTTTTATGGCCGCCCTGAATATCCACCAGCAGTTTCATACCGTGTTCTTCAATCGGCAACAGGGCAGGCGGAAGCTCGCCGGTCACCGGGCCGTGCGTCAGTTCCATTCCCTCTTTTTTACGTACCGCGACATCGCTACGGTCATAAATCGCACATTCCGGGTACAGCGCTTGCAGCGCGCTAATCAATGCGGCACGCTGATATTCAGCGCCAGCGCTCAGTAATTGCAGTACCAGAAATGAGCCAAAGCGGTCGATGGTCACGCCTGGCAAGCCATCGGATTCACCGGCGATCAAACGATAGCTGTCAAGGCCATCTTTTTCGGCCAACCAGTCGCGCCACTGCTGCGCCTGTTGCAGTCGACGGGTAAAGAAGGCGATATCGACAGATTCAGACGGGTCGAACGTCCAGACGCGCGCGCGGATCTGCGACGCCGGAGAATACGCGCCGCGGGCTAACCATTTACCCTGATGGTCAACAATATCGATGGTTTCGCCGAGGCTGGCTTTACCTTCCATTCGGGCAACGGCACCGGAAAAGACCCACGGATGGCGACGAAGCAAAGATTTTTCGCGCCCTTTGGCTAACACTAAACGTACACTCATAATTTACAATTCTGTCGATTCAAAGAAATGGGCGCCATTGTCCTGAGTTTTTCGTGGATTTGCAACGCGCCCGGGCAAGAGAAGGAGAAGAGCAATGTCGAGAGTCTGCATTATCGCGTGGGTACATGGCCGGGTGCAGGGCGTGGGGTTTCGCTATACCACCCAGCAGGAAGCGCGGCGGCTGGGGGTGACCGGCTATGCGAAAAACATGGACGATGGCAGTGTAGAAGTGGTGGCTTGCGGCGAAGCCGAACAGGTTGAAAAACTAATGAAGTGGCTGAAAGACGGCGGTCCACGCTCTGCCCGGGTTGACAGAGTGCTAAGTGAACCGCACCGTTCGCGCGAAGAACTCACCGGATTCAGTATTCGCTATTAAATGCATTTTACCGGTTTGGGCAGGCCGGCGATTTTGGTGGCCTGCTTCGCCGGCCCTTTCGGAAACAGGCGATACAAGTAGCGACTGTTGCCTTTTTCTTCGCCGAATTTATTCGCCATCGCTTTGACCAGCATGCGAATGGCCGGTGAGGTATTAAATTCCAGGTAAAAGTCGCGGACGAAACGCACCACTTCCCAGTGTTCAGGCGAGAGGGTAATGCCTTCGTTTTCAGCAATGACTGTCGCCAGCGGTTCGCTCCACTGGGTGGTGTCTTTCAAATAGCCTTCGCTATCGGTTTCTATTTCGTTGCCTTCAAAAATCAACATAGCAGTCTGTCGTTATCATAAAACAGGTCGCAGTGTAGCAAATATCCGCGCAGCCGATAAGACTGCTCAGATGAGTAATTGCAGCAGATTGCAGGCATTGAGCTTCTTTAGCGCATTGCATTTGTGCGTTGAAACCTGCTTCTCGGACATCTGCGTCGCGCGGGCGACGCGATGGACAGGCAGGCCTTTAATGAGCAGACACAGTACCGTGAGTTCTCTGACGGTTAGGCCAAATTCAGTCCGCCAACAGGTTGAACGACGCGGTGCTTTCGTAAGCAGGCAGACAATGTCGCGCATCGCCAGACGATCGTTAAGGATATGGATCTGCAACGTCGTGAAGCGTTGACGCAGAAAAATTGCAAGTGCTAACCCTTTCTCGTTACACATCAGGTAAAGCCGTCCCGTCCAGCTTTCCGCCTCCAGGCGTAGCAGCGTCCTCATTAACACCTGATGGGTGGACATAAGGGAAAAACGGCAACGTATGATAATGACCTGCATCAGCAGGAGGGTGGGGCGCCACTGCATCTCCCCGACTGAGATCATTGGCGGTTCGTTACTGCGCCGCAGGGCATGGCACAGCCCCAGGGCATAAAAACGGTTAGTGTCCAGAATCGCGTAATGCATCGTTATATCCTTATTACAATGTGCTGGGGGTATAGATAATTTTCAGCGTGCCGGTGTAATCCCCGGCATTTTTGCTGCTGGCCGCAAACGCAGGGGTGGTGAGGGTAATGGGCGCAGGCACACACAGAACGCTTTCTCCGCCGCCGGGGAGGACCACCTGGCGTAATACGCGCCGGTCATTGGTTCCCTGCCAGATAATATCCACGCCATTTTCCGCCGTCTGGCGGGCGGCGATGAGTGGGTTGATCACCGAAACCTGATAATCCAGCCGATCCCGGCTTTCGGTTTTGCTGCCGCCGCGACGCCAGATAGAAAATGCCCCGTTGGCACGGCCGGGCGCTGCATGACCGTCATCTTCAAAGCGCAGGAGTACGCGGCTGCTGGCGGCGTTATTGCCGTCGTAAAGGCACATGTCCAGCGAGGTTTCCCCCTGAATTTCATGACCGCCAGGTTTTCCCGGAAAATATGTCAGGTTCAGGTTGACGATGGGGGTCGAATGTGGAAACGCGGGCAGGTAAATCTGCTGATTGCTTGGATCGACTACCTCTATACGAATATTTGCCTGCCATTTGGCGATTGACAGGTAGCCAGGGCAGCCGACATTAGCGTCATTAAAGTTGCCGCCGCAGCTGGCTGAACCCCATTCGCGTAGATCCTGCTTGAGTGTGGCCGACCAGATGCCGGGTACGGAGAGTTTGTCCAGCTCGCTTTTAACAATATAAAAATCGAACCACGGTTCTTTATCCCATGCACTTTCGTCGCCGGTGCCGCCGGTGACGAAACTGGCGAAGGTGAAGACTTTGTTATTGATGAACATCCGTTTTTCACCATAGACATTCACGTCCACTTTCTGATTCGTCAGGCTATGGGTGAAACGCAGGCTGATGGGATAAGGTGTCGCAGGATTTGCCGAAAACCAGACTGGCGCGGTCATGCATGCGCCGTTCGTGGTGTCGGTTCGTGACAGACAAGTTAACGTGTTGCGGCCCCATTTCTGTGGATCGGCAAGATCATAGCCCGTCGGCTCATGCAACCAGATATCAAAGCGCGCAGGCGGCGATAAGCGATCGTAACTGATACTCACGCTGGTATTTCTTCCTGCGGGCGCTCCGGCCAGCGCCTGGCCAGCCCACAGGCATAAGAACATGAAAATAAAAATACGGTTATTCATGGAGAAGTCCTTTTGCTAAGCCGTCCTGAGTTGCCATCGCTGTCGTGCCTGACGCAGGGGCACGGCCCGCCAGTAAGAGTTGCGCCTGCTGCTGTACCGCGTCAGGGAGGGCGGAAAAGGTCATTTCGTTACAGGCGGTTACACCAACGTAACGCACCACGTCGTGCTGGGTGCGAACCGTAAGGGCGCATTGATAAAACTGCTGCTGGCGCACCAGATAGAGACTGCGCAGCGGCGCGTTACTTTGTGCGCTAAAACCACCATTACCCAGATCGCTCCATCCGGTGACGTTAAGCGGTAGCCCGCCGGTCAGCGGCATATTGTGTTCATCCATCATCTGGCCCACCCAAGTGTAGCTCATGGTGGTTTGCACCTGTCGATGAAGCATTTTCCCGGGCACCATGAACATTGTGCGGCTACCGGAGCCCTGAGTAATCTCACTGCTGGCGCCGTGAGAAACATCCAGCGACTCGCTAACCGACAGCGTAGTTTGTTGATAGCCTGGCACGGCAAAAAGCGCGCGACTGTTAGCGGCAATATCTGCACTGCCACCGTTATCCAGGGATACGGCGACGTGGGCGGCTTGTTGATCGTCAGGCGCGGCAACGGTAACCGCGATAGCGGAAGCCGGGCGTCCATCGTTCCACCGCCCAAACCATAGTCCTGTGCGCGAGAGGGCAAATGTTGAGTTATAGCTGCCGCTACCGCTTAACGTGTGGCGACTGGCTTTACGATCCCAGGCATCGCTCACGGTCAGGTTACCGTTTCCGTACTGACCGCCCTGACGTGTATAAAATGCGGTATTGAGTGAATCGCTATTGATGCCGGAAGCGCTAACGCCGTACTCATTTTCCCCGCGCGCATCGGTATACCAGTTATGCGCCATGCTGTAGCTCAGCTGATTTTTTTGCTGATTCTGCTGCTGCCAGGTGGCCCCTAGCGAGGTATAGCTGGACGCCTCCCCCTGCCGCGGGTGTGAAAGCGAGAGGCTAAGACTCAGATAGCCACCTTTGTCCTTTCCGCGTCGCGAACGATCGTCGCGCATAAAAAGGTTCAGGCTACCGTTAATATTCAGACCATGGGTACTGAACGATTTACTCATTCCTCCCTGCCACGCTTCGGTTCGGGAACGCGTCATATAAACCGACTCCCACGGCAGGCCATACTGATGGCGATCGTCTCTGTCTGGTAAATCCCGGCGGGAAACATAACGCCCCTCGTTACGGTTATCGGCGTAGCCCAGATTGGCATACCACGAGCCAACCGGGACGGAGAACATCACGGAAAGCGAGCGGTAGCATCCGTTGACGCCATAAAAACCGCTTTGGCGGGTGTCGCAACTGTCTGCCGACAGGGCGTTTCGATAAAAGCTCAGTGAAAAGCCGTCGTTGTAGCTGATTTGCTGAATATTTCCCCGTTCGCCCCGATTGCCATTGAGATAGCTGAAGCGGGTGCTTAACACGCCGTCAATGGCGCCCGCGCTGAAACCATGACTCCAGTCGAGTGCGTTTTCTATGAAGCGATGCCCGCCAGTCAGAGTCGCGCCGCTGGTAATCGCTGCTGAGGCCGACAGGGGCAGTCGAAAACCGAGCTGAGCCACACCGCGCCGGGCATAATGCTGATCGTCATCATCGGTTTGACCGGCCTGCATAAACCATTCAAACCGATCAAATGGCGTAACACCGGTACGGGTAAACGGTACCTCTTCGGTACGAATCAAACGGTTATTTTCGTACACCGCCAGCGACACGGTGTAGCTGCCGTCCGGGAAATTGCGGGTATCCAGAGTTTGCGCGCCGGCGTTCAGATAAAAACTTGCCAGTATCTGCTGGCCGCGACGGGCATCAATACGTGCGTCGTGGGACAGAAAAACGGTGACAGGCGTTCCTTGAGACTGTTGCGTCGGATTCATCCATGCGCGGGTCGAACCTGCCCGAACGCCGCGAATTTTGCCCAACGGCAACTGACTTAGGTTTATGTTTCCCCCTGCGTTGCTAAACAGATCGCGGGTATCCATTTCGCCCGCCTGCAGATAATACTGACGCCAAAGATCCTGACGAAACCAGGCGTTGTTAACGGTAAAATCCTGCTGTTGTTGATGACGAGCGCGCTGCCCCTGCCAGTTCCAGTCGAGAGTAAAATAGCCGTCCTCGGTCAACGCTAACGCGCCGTTGCCCTGAACCGTTGCAGACTGATAATCGCGGTCGGCGACAAAATTGATATTCTGTTGATGGATCAGTGCGTTTTCCGTGTCCTTCGTCGGCTGGTACCACTGCTTTTCCTGTGCCTGTTTGGGCAAATAACGCTTGTTCAGAAACAGGCTAATTCGGGCGTTGTTTTCGTCATAAATAACGGCCAGACCAGCGGTGTCAACGTAATCACAACCTTGGGCAAATCCGTTACTGCTGCATGCCAGGTTACCGTTGCGCGACAACGGCGCCGCCAGCGCGTTACGAACCATTGCCAGCAAAGTTGGATCATCGTTAAACCGGCGCTTAATCGCATCCAGTAAGTTATCGGGTTGCACAAAAGTGACAGACTCAAGATTGATATCCGTTTCATACAAGCCAAGCGATTCGCCATACAAGGACACGTCGATCCACAGACGCTGGTTTTTCGCCAGATCTTCGAAGCCAGCAGGAATGACCATTTCAGCACAGGCCAGTTGGACAGACGCCGGTAACAACGCGGCAAAAAGGAGAGTTTTACTATGAAAAGCCATGAACAAGCCTCGACGTCATCCTGACATCAGAGGGCTTGCACCCTCTGACTTCATCTCACTACGGTGTTATGCACCGCTTTCCGTGGTGGTGGCCTGAGTCAGCATCAGGCTAACGACGCCACTGTACTGACCCGTTTTGAGGATCCCTTTCGTGGTTTGAGAAATAATCAGCGGTAAAACGGAAGATCCGTTTTCAACGCTGCCCGGGAACAGTTCTGCGCCAGTGAATTCGGCATCGGTGGTGGTCAGTGTTTTTTCACCTAACTTGACGGTCATCGGAACCGTTTGATCCCCATCGGCGTTAATTAACTGAGCCGCACTGACCAGGCGAACTTTTACGTTGCTGGTGGCGGAGTTAGACCACACCCTGGTATTCAGACGATAGCTTTCCAGGCCACGTCCCGGCAGGTATTGCATATCGATGCTGGCAGGCAGGGGGGTATTATCCGCCTGCGTCATATCCAGTTGTGAATCGACGTTAGCGTTCACCGTGATATCTTTCTGGATGGCGAGAGCACTGACGGATGTTGTCATTGCCGCGACAATCAGCAGAGGTTTAATATAATTACGCATTGATATCTCCATATTTAAAAACGAGCTCCATAAGCTCTTAATTAAAACCGCAATGGCGGTTGTTGCACGTTGTCGTGTTAATTCACGACGGGTAAATCAGCTTCTTCACTGCTTTTATTCAACCAGTTGAAGTAGCGGAATTTATATTGATGGCCCCGGGCCGTTGATAAAGCTTTCAACGGCCTCTGGGTATCGGGATAGATCGTGGCATCCTCTTTTATCCATCGGCATTGGGAATCCGACTGACAAATTCCGATTTCTTTTAATGGCACACGTAAGGTCCCGTCATTAATGACTTCGCCGCTGCGGGGATTAAATTGCAGCGAAACGCGGTTTTCTTCGGGCGCCAGATGTACCAGTGCTCCCCAGATAACATTCACGCCTAACTTCGCCGCCGCAGCCGCGGTACTCTCCCCAGGAAGCAAACTTTCAGGCTGTTTTACGCCTTCAAAGTACACCCGCCACGTCGTCTCTTTTGATGACGGCATCAGTGAAACCAGGCGGATAACCCTTACAGAGCCTGCCGCCAGCGCGAATTTGTCCGGCGTGACAACCAAGCCTTCCTGTTGCCATGCTGCGACATCAGCCTCTTTTTCCTGCGGTGTGCCGGGGTTAAGAATTTTCTTTTGCGTCACCCTGATGAACTGAATATCATCGCTTTTCGACGCGACTTTAATTTGTGCCGTCCCGGACTGATCCACGTTCAGTTCCATGGGATACACACTCATATTGGCCATCGTCATTTCGGGAATAAATGACAATGTCAATGCGAAAGCGCAAAGGGTGTGCGTCCTGTTTATTTTGTTCTTCTGTATCAACTTCAACCTACCTGCTGTTAGCACATTCTTCGTGATGGCCTACCTGTATTGCTTTCTGCTTTCGCATCACATCGGGGCAGGGAAACTTTAATCAGAACAGCATGTTGTGGGAATTTGTATTTTAAAAACTGATTTTTACAGTTTTTTATCCTGCTGTTTTGGTTTTAAAGTTGTATAGTTAAGCAAAAATACCGCTTTACTCATTGTGTCGCGAAAAAGCTCTGCTCAGAAAATAGCCTGAGTTCAGTGGGCGAATACGCCAGTGAGAAAACAGGTTGCAAACAGAACCGCGTGCGGTATCACATGAGATTTCTGTATGTTTTTTATTTTTAATCATTCGTTGTTGTTTGATCCAAAAGCACAGTCAATAAGCCTCGTTGGTCAACCAGAATCGGCAATAACGCTGTCGGCGCCTGCCGTACGTTTACTGCAGGAATTTATTCGCCATAAAGGCAGTGACCTGAGTCGGGAACAGTTAATTACCCGGGTATGGGATGAGTACGGCTTTACACCATCGGGAAATAACCTGAATAAAGCAGTCAGCGAACTGCGCAGAAGTTTCCAGTTGCTGGGGGAAACGCGTGTTGTTATTACCACCGTTCCACGTTTGGGATTTCGTTTCGAGGGCGACGTTTCATGCCAGCCGCGGGAAAAAACGACCAGCCCGGAGCCTGTTGTGGAGCCACCTGTCACGTCTTCAACGTCGGCACCTCACTTCCGTTTTCGATTCAGGCGGACAGCTTTACTTGCTTTGGCACTCGTCGGGGTGGCTATCGGCACGTTTCACTACGTAAAGCCGGACTTTATTCTTCCCGCCACGTTAAAGCCGGTAGAAGAGAACATTGCGGGTTGCCGTATCTGGTTAATTAACGATCACGGACGCCCGTTGGTCATCGCGAAACTGGCGGCGTTATTGGCAGAAAACAAAGTGGAGTGTCAGAGAGAGAATTACGACATTTATTATTTCAGCGCCAGATTTTCAATTGCGAAGGCTGATGAGGTTTTTATCGGCGCCTGTCCGGAAAGTAAGAGCCGTTTCTGTAAAACGATCCGTTATAAGAGTGGGGCAGGAAAATGAAAAACAAACTTTTGTATGGCGTTTGCGGTACGTTGATTGGCGGCGCGCTGGCGACATATTTTTACCCGTCGTGGTCGAGAAGTCATGACGTCATTGCCTGCACAACGGAGTTTAATTTCACCCGCAACCAGGGCAAAGAGAGTGAAGTCAGGGTGAACGCGGTTGCACAGTTTTATTTTCATCGTGACGGTACGGGGCTTACCACCTATAAAGGTGCGGCGAAGGCTGGGGGACGTGACATGATTATCGATCGCGATATGAATTTTACCTGGACGCCGAGAGAGGATAATAACGTCATTGTACTGACCTATACGAAGACCTGGCGGCGGCACAATGATGACACGCCGGACGCACAGTGGGGAAGTTTCGCGCACGCCGACGCGCGTTATTATCTGACCATTGCGGAAGTGGCGCCTTCAGTCTGGTTAATCCAGGATCGCCTCTATCCAACATACCTCTGTCGCGGGAATCAGGCATAAAAAAACGGAGAATGCGCAAGCATTCTCCGTTCGTGTTTATACCCTCAGCTTAGTCGCGGCTGGCGAAACCCAGAATACTGAGTAGGCTGACAAAGATATTGTACAGCGAAACGTAGAGGCTAACCGTTGCACGAATATAGTTGGTCTCACCACCACGGATGATATTACTGGTTTCGAACAGAATGGCGCCTGAAGAAATCAGGATAAATACCGCGCTAATCGCCAGATGCAGCGCTGGCAGTTGCAGGAAGATATTTGCAACCATGCCGATCAGCACCACCACAATACCTGCCATCAGCATACCGCCGAGGAAGGACATATCTTTGCGCGTAGTCAGTACGTAGGCTGAACAGCAGAAGAACACCAGTGCGGTGCCGCCCAGCGCCATGCCAATCACATCACCCATCCCCGCGGAAAGGTAAGCGTTCAGAATCGGGCCAAGGATATAACCAAGGAAGCCGGTAAAGGCAAACGCGGAGATAATACCACTTGGCTTGTTCGCGGTTTTATACGTCAGGAACATCAGACCATACATACCGACCAGCGTCAGAATCAGACCCGGAGAAGGTAGCATCAATACGGTACTGGCTGTCGCCGTGATCGCAGAAAACGCCAGCGTCAGGCTCAGCAGAAAATAGGTATTGCGCAGCACTTTATGGGTGCTGAGTAGCGATGTACGGTCATGTGAAGAACTAACAATACGATCCATGAGTCACTCTCTTATGATGACAGATGTAATTAATGACAGAAGATAATGAAATCCCAGGCGATGACATAGCGGTTTTACCCATCTTTACTCATTTGATCTTCATCAGGTTTCATGGTCATAAAGCGCCTGCACGCTCAAAGGCTGAAGATTGTGCTGTTAAAATGGTCAATGTGTTGTTATTTCAGTCGATTAACAGCATTTTGACTGTTTTTCAGGCAAACAAACACATTCGGGCTTTACACGGCGCATCGGGATGTTTATAGTGCGCCTCATTCCGGAAGTGTGGCCGAGCGGTTGAAGGCACCGGTCTTGAAAACCGGCGACCCGAAAGGGTTCCAGAGTTCGAATCTCTGCGCTTCCGCCAGATTAAACAAGGGGTTACCGAAAGGTTGCCCCTTTGTTTTTCAGGGCGAACAATAAAAAAGAATATTCTCGAAGAATATCGCACACCTTCATTTGCATAAAAAATCACTTTTCCCCAATAACCGGACGATTCAGCGTCGGGTTGATTTGTACCTTCCTGTCGTAGATGAGCACCTGGCTTTCTATTTTGTGACCGCTGAAAAGCTGCTTATCCCTGTTGCTATCCTCAAAATCTGAAATAGCTTCTGCCTTTATAACATGAAACGTGTAATCCAGTTCATGGCCCAGTTCGCTTTGTACTGCACGTACAGGCTTAAGCCAGCGGTTATTAAATGTCTTGCGGATGAACTGACCACGATCGTTGTTGTAAAGCACCAGCGCGTCAGGTGACAGTCTGGGGCATTCTTTCTGTGCCGTTATTCAAATCAATTTTGCGCCAGCCAACAGATTTTTGGCCGGGCTGAATATGTCTGGGTACGTGAGGTGGGCGAAAGCGACAAACCGCATACTCTGGAAAAGCTTAGTGTTGGAAGAAGAAAAAAGTTAAAGTACGAATAAAATATTGGTTGCCTGAAGTTAATTTAGGCGTTTTCTTTACAACAATATTTATGGTAATAGTTTTGAATAACAAGAGGAGAGTGCAATGTTCTTTTATGATATTATACCTAACCGTATGAAAGAGAAGCTGGAAACTAAAATATATAATCCCAATGAAACAATATTATTTGCAGAGCGGGAGAATAACTACATTTATTTCCTGATGGAGGGCACAGCTGAGGCGTATATTCAAAGTCCTCACGGAACATTTGCTACTCTGCATTTGTATGAAAAAGGAAGTTTTTTCGGTGAAATAGAACCATTCTACGATGGAAGGAAACCCGTTGAAATTACAGCCATTACATCATGTATTGCCAAACGTCTTTATAAAACAGACTTTCTGTCATGGTTACAATCTGATTTTGAAGCTACTAAATTTTTAATTAAAGAATTAGCAAATAAATTGATAATAAACGCTGAATTGGTAGAGCATATACTAAGCCTTACCGTGAAAGAAAGACTTTTGAGAAGTATTCTGATGCATTATCGACGAGACACTTTGCAAAATCTCACAAAAGCAAATTTATCAAAGGAAATTAACACCCCCATTCGGAGTTTGAATAGGGCTATCAGCACTTGTGAGAACGAGGGGATAATTTCATATAGTAACAACACGTTTTTGATTAAGGATATGACACAACTCCAAAAAAGTGTGCCATATTTATAATGTCGGGTCAATTGACCTTGATAGGATTTCTCACTTTTACTATGCTGAAAAACACTTTTACTATGCTGTAAAAAAGAGAGATTTTTATGGACAAAATTTGCAAGAGAATATTAGAAAAAATAGAAGCACAGGACATTTTCGACAGAATATGTTCTTTGAATACAGCAGACTTCAATTCTCTTTTATTGAAACTCTTTTTACTAAGAACAGCGAAATCCTCACCACAAAAAGTCCTGCATGCTTTCAGGGAGAATCGCTTTGTTGCTCCCGGCAGCTTTGATCCGATTAAACTGCACCAGTTGGAGCTTGAACTATTATCAATGACATCAAAAGTCGGAATGACAAACAAACTGTTGTCCCCGGTTGCACCGATTGGCAGTTGTAGTGTGTTTGGCTGTGTAAACCAAAACAATGTATTAAGTGCGGTACGGAATGTTGAGGTGCTTTCCGACCCGTCTAATATTCTGGCAATCATGCTTTCCAATGATATATTGAACAACCAAATTGACCATACCCGCTGTACACATTATGCGACGACGTCACGCGTAGTCAGAGGTCAGAAGTGGGAAGGCGAAAATTTATATGCACATTTTGGGATTTTTTGCATTGTATCCGCCGCAAAGGATAAGGGCTCTTATCTGTGTGAAAAGGAGCTGTTAAAGCACCATCTTCAATTCTATGATCATTTAGTACAGACAAGATACCATCGTAAAATGACGATTGTGCTAAGACGGCGAACTGGGTATACAGCCTATGAGGACTTTTTTGAAGAAATGTTCTCTGCTGTAAAAGAGATGTTTCCTGATACTCCTGTTTCTGTTGATCTAAAAAGTGAGAACAACAACTACTACAAAGGAATCAACTTTAAGATTTATGTACAAAAAGATAACGAGCAAATTGAGATCGGCGATGGTGGTTTTGTTGATTGGATTAGCAAAATGACCGGGAGTAAAAAAAATCGGTGTTTAATAAGTGGTCTTGGTTTGGAAAGGTTGTTATAGCTTAGGAGAAAATTTATGGAATTAAAAGAATGGTCTTTAGACTATGTTCACGACCTGGTACATCATGCAAATAACCGGAACATTGCCCGAAATTTGAGAAATATCTTTCCCTACCCCTATACGGAAGAAGATGCTGTGCGCTTTATTGAATTTTGCCAAACGCGAGATTTAAAGAAAACTCGCAACCTTGCAATCGTCATTGACGGTCAAGCGGTGGGCGGTATCGGTATTACAGTAGGTTGTGATATGTATGAGAAAAGCGCAGAACTTGGATACTGGCTTGGAGAAGATTACTGGGGAAAAGGGATCATGACAAAAGCGGTAAAACAGATGGTGCAGCTTTCATTCCAGAATCGCAATATCATCCGATTATATGCGACCGTCTTTTCTCATAATTTGGGATCATGCAGGATTCTTGAAAAAAACGGTTTTGAATTAGAGGGCGTGTTAAAAAAGGCAGCATATAAGAACGGTAACCTCTATGACAGCAAACTATATGCTTTGTTGCGGTGACCCTGGTCCAAAATCAGTGCAATGCTAAATCAGAGATCTTCGTCTTTTTGGATACTTCGGATAAATTCAGCCGGAGTTACTCTCCGGCTATACCGGGTCGTATGTTATGTCACGACAGGCTTCGTCTGCCTGGTAGGCAAGATGCTCTTCACAGGTTTGAGCTTGTGCAAGCGTCCACACACGGGAAACCTCCAGTCGTCAGAATGGAAGTACAGGATAAGCTGGTCGGCGATAAAAAACGCGTCACCTTTTGCGTCGCGGGCGAATAGGCATCGCAACCCGTCTATCGAGCGGACTCCGCGCTGTGCCCCATCCCGGAAGCGATGCTTGCTCGTTATACCTAACAGACGCGCGCGTAAGCACATCCTTGTTGAAAGAGTCCTTCAGGACACCAATGAATGTTGTGGGCGTTTTTTACCGTAAGGGCAAACTTTGAGTGCGCATTTGAAGGGGGTAAGGCAGAGATCATCGTCGTCGCGACTGCTTTCCGGACATTTAATTTTCTCTTTCATTTCGCGCCAGACAGAAAGTTTAAGCGTCGTGATATTGTAGACTTTTAGTGGATGATATTCTCCATCAATTTTTATGCCTTCCGCAAAAGGTTCAATTGTTGATCCGGCTGGAATAATGACATCTCCTTCATACCAAATTACCAGTTTGAGCATTTTTAGGCTGACGATGCTGGAAAACGCAATACCAGTATTAGGGCATGCAATTGTGTCAATTACTGTCCACTTCACACTTAACGCCTTTAAGTTACGCACTTCTTGATATCATTTGAAATAGGCTGGTGTAGGCTTGTTTCTAAAAGTAAACAACGTTTCACTATGTTTCAAGGTGATGTAAGTCCTTGAAAAACGATCGTTTTTGTTATCTCTTTTTATTTTTCTTTTTAATTCAGCAGGTAAGCGGTAAAAATCTTATTGAAAGCTATACATAACTTTACGTTACTAATAAAAATGCGATCATTTTTTGATCAAATAAAGCGAAGCGGTAAGCTGCAAAATAGAAACGCCGACAGTAATATTTTGTTGGTTCTGATTTACCTCGCCTCAGATGATTCTGGCAAGAAAAATATCGGCGAGAACTATTGGCTATAAAATATTAACACCTAAAATTATGACAGATTGGGTGGTTTTGCCAGAGGGAGAGTAATAATTATGCCTGTTCTGGCTCTTGAGTGGCCATTTCCGCAACGCACGATGGAAAGGGGCGCCTTTGTTGCCGCATTTTTCCTGCTCTCCGGGATTGTAAAATCCCCAATCAGACCTATAGTCCAAAGAGTTGTTTTGTTTACAGGACTGACTAATGCGTTTTAACGGACTGACAAAAGGATTTTTCCTTTTCCTGCTGGTTATGGTGACATGGGCGTTCTTCGATGTTTTGTCACCGTACTTCTCCGCTATCCTTTGGGCTGCGATCCTTACGGTTATTTTTTATCCCATAAAGAACAAATTGCGCGTCGCGCTGGGAGAACGCAATGGGCTGGCGTCACTGCTGACGCTGGGGATTATCTGTCTGATCGTCTTCATTCCGCTGACACTCATCCTCTCCTCGCTGGCCTTCGAACTGAACGTCGTTTACGTCAAGCTACAGAATAATAACGCCCAGTTTCCGGAGGTGATCGCGAGTTTATTTGCCCATATGCCTGACTGGGCGCGAACGTTTCTTGCCGATCACAATCTCGACAGCGCTGCGGAAATCCAACAAAAACTCTCTGAGGTGGCCCTGAAAGGGGGCCAGTATCTGGCAGGTAGCGCGTTTCTGATTGGCAAAGGAACCTTTGGCTTTGCCATCAGTTTCGGCATAATGCTGTATCTGCTGTTCTTCCTGCTAAAAGACGGGCCTTTTCTGGTACGTCAGATCCTCGATTCGCTTCCCCTGTCAGACTTTGTGAAGCAGCATCTGTTTGCGAAATTTGCCGGCGTTTCCCGCGCGACGGTAAAAGGTACGGTTGTGGTGGCGATAGTGCAGGGGACGCTGGGCGGGATTGCGTTTTATATTGCTGGAATCGAAGGCAGTATTTTATGGGGCGCGCTGATGGCGTTCCTGTCGCTTATCCCGGCGGTAGGCTCTGCTATTGTCTGGGTGCCTGCGGCCATTTATCTGTTTGCGACGCAGCAGCTGTGGCAGGGCTTTTTTATCGTCGGTTTCTTTATGGTGATTGTCGGTCTGGTGGATAACATTCTGCGACCGATTCTGGTCGGCAAAGACACGAAGATGCCGGACTACCTGATCCTGATCACCACGCTGGGCGGCATGGAAATCTACGGCATTAACGGCTTTGTGATTGGTCCGTTGGTCGCCGCGTTGTTTATCGCCTGCTGGAACATTCTTTCCGGGCGCGATCATGAAGGCAACGCGGAAGAACTGGATAAAGATTTTATCGAGGATGGTATCGCCGACGACCAGAAGCCGGAATAAATCTTTCGTGCCGGATGACGTCCTCATCCGGCTCGGATTTAATGCCCAATGGCGCTTGCCTGCGGAATCAGGCGAAAATAGAGATGTTCTGGCACCGGGCTTTCCCACACGCCTGCCAGCATCGCGAACGCCACGCTGGCGAACATAATCCCTAACACCAGCAGCGTCATCGTCACCCCGGACAGCGCGCCGTGCCGTTTCCCTGTCTCTCCGCCAGGCGTGCGCAGAGAAAAACTCAGGGTCTGGGCGACCGGGCAGGACTCCACGCAGGTCATACAGCCCGTACATTCCACGGTGCGCACCTGGATCAGCTTATCTACCGGAATACGCGACGGGCAGTTTTTCACGCATTTACCACAGTCAATACAGCGACGGGCATTACGGCGGATTTTGAACGGTGAAAGCAGAGATAACAGCCCCAGCAATGCGCCGTAAGGACACAGATAACGACACCAGGCGTGACGAATAAATAAGCTCAGGACCACCAGCAGCGCGACGCTGAAGAGCGTTATCGTGCCGATATGGCGAAAGAAATCGAGCATTTTGACATCGATAATAATGCCGTAGGCGGACATCAGAAAATACTGTATACCCTGCGCAGGCATCGACAACGAAATAGAGAGAAAAAAGACCAGCAAAAGATACTTTAGTCCCCGCAAGGGAATATCCAGAAACCGGGGAAGACTGAAATGACGGCCAAAAAGCCGTTTCCCAAGATTGGCGATAAGTTCCGACAGCGTACCGACAGGACACAGCCACGAACAGAAAGATTTTTTCAGCAGCAGGCTGGTTAGCATAAAGGCCACCAGTAACAGCATGGCGGCAGCATGAATTGGCGGCAGAAATCCGGTTTCCAGCGTGTAGCGCAGATTCATCAGACCGGCGATAGGTAGCCAGCCTTCAATTCCGCCAGGGCGGGGCAGATACAGGCTGGCTCCGCCGGTTTCGTAATAGCGCACCCAGTAATAAAAGGTCACGCCAATATACCCATTGATCGCCAACATCAGAAACTGCGTCGCTTTACGCCAACTGGTGGCGTTGCGCCAGTCATGCCAGGGGAGTTTACCGCCTGTCGTTCCCGGACGGCGCTGCCAGCGCGTTCGTTTCTTATCGCTCATGGCCCACTGATTCCCATAAAGTGGTATTTTAGATGCTACTATCCTACGGTGATCCGACAGCGTCAGCGTTGATTTATATCATTGCTGGATAAAAGGGCAGCTTTCGCCGCCCGGAATTTATGGATGGGCAATAAAGCGCGAAAGCCGCTGGCGCAGCAGGCGATTTTCCTGGCGCAAACGCGTATTGTCTTCCAGTAGAGTAAGGGCAACGGCGATACCCGGCCAGTCCAGCGCCAGTTCCTGACGCAGCCGGAGCGCGCGCTGCACCACCGCGGCGGCGCGATCGTCAAACTGCCAGCCGGGAGCGGTATCGTCATACGGTTCAATCACACCCAACCCGACCAGCTCATTCAGTTCCTCTTCCGTGACGCCGGTATGCAGACAAAATTCAGTAACCGTGAAGGTGATGGTGACATTAGCCATTATGCTTTCCCCCAGTCTTTACGCGGATCAAACCCCGACTGCGCCTCCGCCAACTGCTGCCACAGCGCGCGTGCGTGTTCGTCAGGTTTCGGCGGCATCACAATTTTGATGACCACGTATAAATCACCGGTCTGTTTTTTGCTTACCAGGCCTTTGCCTTTAATGCGCAAGCGCTGCCCGGACTGGCTGCCGGGGGGAACGGTCACCAGAATGCTCTCTTTCAGCGTAGGCACCGCAATTTTCGCACCCAGCGCGGCTTCCCATGGCGCCAGTGGCACCACGATCTCCAGATCCTGATTCACTATGTCAAACAGCGGATGGGGCGCGATATGAATCACCAGCCACAGGTCGCCGTTCGGCCCGCCGTTTTCGCCCGGGGTTCCCTGGCCTTTTAAGCGGATCCGCTGACCGTTGCCCACACCCGCCGGGATTTTTACGTTCAGCGTTTTAGGCATTTCGCGCTCTACCATGCCAAACGCGTTATATACCGGCAGGTTATAGCTGATGGTGCGGTTATGTTCCGCCAGCGTTTCTTCAAGAAAGACCGCAACGTCGATTTCGATATCATGGCCGCGGCTGGCGTGACGCTGACGCGTATGCCGCGCTTGCTGACCAAAAATGGAGGAAAAAATATCGTCAAAATCTTCGGCGTTGTAGCGCGGGTTTTCGCCCTGCTGAAACTGACGGTTAAACTGCGGGTCGTTACGGTGCTGCCACAGCTGATCGTATTCAGCGCGGCGCTGCTCGTCGCTCAACACTTCCCACGCCTCGGCAATTTCTTTAAAGCGGGCTTCGGCGTCGGTTTCTTTGCTGACATCTGGATGGTACTTGCGGGCCAGTCGGCGGTAAGCGGTCTTGATCGTCTTGAGATCGTCCGTCGGCTTCACGCCCATGATGGCGTAATAATCCTTTAATTCCATAGCGTTCTCTCGGGTTAATCAATACAGGCTGAAGGGATCCCTGAAAAGGTGTCACCGTTAAGTGTAGGGTAATCCTCCCGTCGCCGTATGCCAACCTTATGACCCACATAACTTTACAGCCCAACAGTTGCTTATTCCCCGACAGTGGCTAAGATAACTCGCGTCAATGAGTGAGGGTGTAATGGCGAAACGTCAACGGATGGGATGGTGGTTTCTCTGCCTGGCATGTGTTGTGGTGATAGTTTGTACCGCGCAGCGCATGGCGGGCCTGCATGCGTTGCAGATGGACACGGCCAAGGCGACGACGGTCGTTTCTGCGCCCTCGTCGGCACCGGATGACGCAACGCCCGTCACGCCGTGTGAGCTCAGTGCAAAATCGTTGCTTGCCGCGCCGCCGGTGGTTTTCGAAGGCGCGATACTGGCGTTTTGTCTACTCCTTGCCCTGCTAACCCCGCGACGGACGGTGCGTTTACCGTTCTTTCCGCAACGCGTTATTTCTCCGCCCGGACTACGGGTCCATCTCCGATTCTGCGTCTTCCGTGAATGACAGACCGGCTGTGCTGCACAGTTAGTTAATCATTCATGGAGAAAAATTATGATTCTTGCATTCAGGCAGGCGCTGATCTGTCTGTTATTCCTCTGGCTGCCCGTATCCTGGGCGGCAGAGAGCGGCTGGTTGCGTTCCCCGCAGAACGATCATGCCAGCGTACGGGTTCGTGCGGACACCACTGCGCAGGGTGAAACGCGCCTGCTCATAGACGTCAAGCTGGAAAACGGCTGGAAAACCTACTGGCGTTCGCCCGGCGAAGGCGGCATTGCGCCGTCCATCGCGTGGAAAGAGAACTCGCCAGCCGTCAACTGGTTCTGGCCGACGCCCGCGCGTTTTGACGTTGCCGGTATCACCACCCAGGGCTATCACCAGCGCGTCACGTTTCCGTTGCGCGTTCAGGGGAAAGCGCCCGCCACGCTTGCTGGCGTGCTGACGCTTTCTACCTGTAGCAACGTGTGTCTGCTCACCGATTATCCCTTTTCCGTCACGCCATCTTCCCGGGATGCTGGCTTTGCCCACGATTACGCTCAGGCGATGGGGCGCATTCCGTTGGCGCAAGGGCTGACGGATACGCTTCAGGCCGACGCGCGTCCCGGCGAACTGATCGTGACGGCGCAGCGGAGCGCAGGCTGGACGGATCCCGCGTTGTTTCTCGATAGCGTTGGGGAGGTGGATTTTGGCAAACCGCATATTCGTGTTGACGGTGACACGATGCGGGCGACGGTTCCGGTTCACGACAGTTGGGGAGAAGGCGCGCCCGATCTGCACGGCCAACCGTTGACGCTGGTGCTGGCGGATAACGAGGTTGCGCAGGAGAGTGAACTTACGCCTGGCGATGCGCCCGCCGCGGTCGGCGGCGGGTTACCGCTCTGGCAGGTCGTGCTGATGGCGCTGGCGGGCGGTTTGATCCTGAATCTTATGCCCTGCGTGCTGCCGGTACTGGCTATGAAGCTGGGTTCGGTATTGCTGGTGGAAGATAAAAGTCGCCGGCAGGTCCGTCGCCAGTTCCTTGCTTCGGTGGTCGGCATACTGGCGTCGTTCATGGCGCTGTCGCTGTTAATGACCATTCTGCGCCTGAGCAACCAGGCACTGGGGTGGGGAATACAGTTCCAGAACCCGTGGTTTATCGGCGTGATGATGCTGGTCATGTTAGCCTTCAGCGCCAGCCTGTTTGGCCTGTTCACCTTTCGCTTGCCTGCCTCCCTGACGACAAAACTGGCGACCCACGGCGGCAACGGCCTGGCCGGGCATTTCTGGCAAGGCGCTTTCGCCACGCTGTTGGCGACGCCTTGCAGCGCGCCGTTCCTCGGCACCGCAGTGGCGGTGGCGCTGACCGCCTCGTTACCGACGCTGTGGGGGCTTTTCCTCGCGCTTGGCGTGGGGATGAGCCTGCCGTGGCTGCTGGTGGCGATGCGGCCCGGTCTGGCGCAGCGTCTGCCGCGTCCGGGGCGCTGGATGAATGGACTGCGTCGACTGCTCGGTCTGATGATGCTGGGGTCGGCAATCTGGCTGGCAACGCTGCTGCTGCCGCATCTGGGCTTCTCATCGACGCCCGCAGAAAAAGAGCGCGTTAACTGGCAACCGCTGAGCGAGCAGGCCATTACCAATGCGCTCGCGCAGCATAAGCGCGTGTTTATCGACGTCACCGCCGAGTGGTGCATTACCTGCAAGGTCAATAAATACAATGTTCTCACAACGCCGTCCGTGCAGGAGGCGCTGGGGCAACCGGATGTGGTTGCGCTGCGGGGAGACTGGACGTTGCCGTCTGATGAGATCACCGCCTTTCTCAACGCACGCGGTCAGGTCGCCGTGCCGTATAACCAAATCTATGGCCCCGGCCTGCCTCAAGGGCAGACGCTGCCAACCCTTTTAACCCGCGACAACCTGCTGAAAACGCTGGCAGAAGCGAAAGGAGAGACGCCATGAACTATCTGTTAATACTTTTTTTGTCGCTATTCAGCGCTGTCAGTGTGGCGAAAGAAGCGGCGCCGTTTACGCCTGAACAGGAAAGGCAAATTGAAGCGTTGATTGATGAGGCGCTGTTTAACGATCCGGGCAGTCCGCGCATTGGCGCAAAACAGGCGAAGCTGACGCTGGTGAATTTTACCGACTACAACTGTCCCTACTGCAAACAGCTTGACCCGTTGCTGGAAAAAATCGTAAAGACCTATCCCGACGTGGCGGTGATCGTGAAACCGCTGCCGTTTAAAGGTGAAAGCTCGGTGCTGGCGGCGCGTACTGCGCTGACGACGTGGCGTGAGCATCCGGAACAGTTTCCGGCGTTGCATGAAAAGTTGATGCAGAAGCGGGGGTATCATACCGACGCCAGCATCCGTCAGGCGCAAGCGAAGTCGGGGGCGAGTCCGGTCACGCTGGAGGTGAAAAGTCAGGAGACGCTGAGCACTAACCTGCAACTGGCGCGGTTGATTGGCGTACAAGGGACGCCAGCGACAATCATTGGCGATGAGCTGATCCCGGGGGCGGTCTCCTGGGAGGTGCTGAACGAGGTGGTCAAAGAGAAACTGGCGGTGGCGCATGGTCAGTAAACTGCGACGCTGGTTGCGGGAGGGGATTATCCTGCTGGTGCTGCTGGCTGGCGGCACGTTACTGCTTGACGCCTGGCGCGCTCCGCAGGCCCCGCCGTCTTTTGACAGTATGCCGCTGAGGACGCTGGATGGCGAAAGCGTCACCCTGGCCGCACTGAGCGAGGAGCAGCCGCTGCTGGTGTATTTCTGGGCAAGCTGGTGCGGCGTTTGTCGTTTTACAACCCCCGATGTCGCGCGGCTTCAGGCTGAAGGAAAGAATGTGCTCACGGTGGCACTGCGCTCTGGCGACGACCCGCTGGTTGCCCGGTGGCTGGCGCGCAAAGGAGTCTCATTTCCGGTCGTCAACGATGCTAACGGCACGCTTTCCACCCGCTGGGCGGTTAGCGTGACGCCGACGCTGGTGGTGCTGTCGAAAGGGCAGGTTGTCTCGACCACCAGCGGCTGGACCAGCTACTGGGGAATGAAATTACGCCTGTGGTGGGCGGGAATGGGGTCGTAGACGTACCCGGGGAAGGGGCAAATATGTCACACCGACAACAGGTTGCGTTTACCTTACGGACAGTGCGTCTCTGAACGTTCAGCACCCGTGAACGCGCAAGGGAGGATCGCCGCCTCCCTTGCTATCCGGGCGTCCGGAGAAGCACAGAACATGAGGCGAACGGAAGCCTTCTGCGAAGGCCCTTATACGGCCTTCACGCGTTTCTGCCAGAATAAGCGGCAGCGTCGAAGTCAATCTTTTTCCGCCGTTTTTGCGGATACCTTCCCGGAAATTTATCAACACTCTGTCACACTGATGGCGCGTAAATAACAACAAGAGGCATAGGGATGAAAAAAACGTTAATTGCCGCCGCAGTGGCTGGGGGCATGTTGGTGTCTGTTGGCGCGCAGGCGCAAACCACACCGGAAGGTTATCAGCTACAGCAAGTGCTGATGATGAGCCGACACAACCTGCGCGCGCCGCTGGCGAATAACGGCAGCGTACTGGAACAGTCGACGCCGAATAAGTGGCCTGAATGGGACGTACCGGGCGGACAGCTCACCACGAAAGGCGGCGTGCTCGAGGTGTATATGGGGCACTATATGCGCGAATGGCTGGCCGCGCAGGGGATGGTAAAGTCCGGCGAATGTCCGGCGTCTGACGCGGTTTATGCCTATGCTAACAGTCTGCAACGCACCGTCGCCACTGCCCAATTCTTTATAACCGGCGCATTCCCCGGCTGCGATGTGCCGGTACATCATCAGGAAAAAATGGGCACGATGGACCCGACCTTCAACCCGGTGATCACCGACGACGCCGCCGCGTTCAGCGAGAAAGCCATCCAGGCGATGCAAAAAGAGCGCGCAGGCATGCATCTCGACGAGAGTTATAAACTGCTTGAGCAGATCACCCGTTACAATACGTCTCCGTCATGTAAAGAAAAACAACGTTGTTCACTGACGAACGAAAAAGATACGTTCAGCGCGACGTACCAGAAGGAGCCGGGCGTTTCCGGGCCGTTGAAGGTCGGTAACTCGCTGGTGGACGCGTTCACCCTGCAGTACTACGAAGGCTTTCCGATGGATCAGGTCGCATGGGGCGAAATCAAAACCGATCAGCAGTGGAAGGTGCTGTCGAAACTGAAAAATGGCTATCAGGACAGCCTGTTTACCTCTGCGGACGTGGCGCGCAACGTGGCAGCGCCCCTGGTGAACTATATCGACAAGACGCTGGTGACCGATCGCGTTAACGCGCCGAAAATTACCGTGTTGGTAGGGCATGACTCGAATATCGCTTCGCTATTGACGGCGCTCGACTTCAAGCCATACCAGTTGCATAACCAGTACGAGCGTACGCCGATTGGTGGCAAAATTGTCTTCCAGCGCTGGCATGACAGTCGCGCCAGACGCGATCTGATGAAAATCGAATACGTCTATCAAAGCAGCGAGCAACTGCGTAACGCGGATGTCCTGACGCTGAAATCCCCGCCGCAGCGTGTGACGCTGGAACTGAAAGGCTGTCCGGTGGACGCCAACGGGTTTTGCCCGATCGATAAATTCGACGCGGTTATGAATGCGGCAGCAAAATAAGAGAGGTTCCCCCGCGAATGCGGGGGAAGTGGGGTCAGACGTTTTTGCGTTCGATGGTTTGCTCGCCCCAGAAGAGCGAGTCTTTATCCGTTTTATCAAAGGCTTTGATCAGGACTTCATCACTGCCTTCTTCCCAAATTTTCTCAGCCAGTTTCTCATCGTATCCGGCCACTTCAAAGATGGCCTCGGCTATTTCCGGCGACGTATTGCGTAGACTTGCCCATTCACCGACGCGGTGCGCTTTTGCTTCTTGAGTTGGCATGCTTATCCTCCTGTTGAAGACTAACCGTTGAGCTTAACGGCCAGACCGGCAACGTATTCACCCTGATAGCGAGCGATTGAAAGTTCTTCCTGGCTTGGCTGGCGAGAGCCGTCACCGCCGGCGATAGTCGTCGCGCCGTACGGCGTTCCGCCACGAACCTGCGAAACATCAAACAGTTCCTGGGCGGCATAGCCGATAGGCACAATGACCATCCCATGATGGGCAAGTGTAGTCCATGTGGAAGTAATGGTCTGTTCCTGGCCACCGCCGGTACCGGTGGAGCTGAACACGCTGGCGAGTTTGCCGTACAGCGCGCCAGAAGCCCAAAGGCCGCCCGTCTGATCGAGGAAGGTGCGCATTTGTCCCGACATATTGCCAAAGCGCGTTGGGGTACCAAAAATAATGGCATCATAATCAGCCAGCTCCTGCGGCGTGGCGACGGGGGCGTTTTGGGCTTTGCCGCCTGCTTTGGCGAAAATTTCAGGTTGCATGGTTTCTGGCACACGCTTAACCACCACTTCAGCGCCGTCGACTTTGTTTGCGCCTTCTGCAACCGCGTGCGCCATTGTTTCGATGTGTCCGTACATGGAATAATAAAGCACCAGAACTTTAGCCATTTGTCCTACTCCTCGCGTTAACCGTGTCTGTAGCGATTCGCTACCCTTTATAAAGATATGCCGTCACGCCCAGAGTGCAAATATCGCCACCATTTCTTTGATTTATAACAATTTTCACTGAAATGGCTTTTGTAGCAAAATGATACATTTTCTGCCGGTGAGTTTTTTTAATCATAAGAATGGCTTATTGATTGTTCGCGGCGATTATTGCCGATAACGGCGGATAGCTGTTGCAGGATATTACGATACGCTGGCTGAAATGCCCGTATTGCCTAAGCTTAGTATCACGTAGCGAAAATGATGTCACCGGTCATACGTTGCGTGAGGAATCACTCCTCAAAACCTATGCAATATGATGTCTAATCAATGACGGAGGTCAGTAATGGCAAACCATCGAGGCGGTTCCGGTAATTTTGCCGAAGACCGTGAAAGAGCATCAGAAGCAGGTCGTAAAGGTGGTCAGCACAGCGGGGGGAATTTTAAAAATGACCCGCAGCGTGCATCTGAAGCAGGTAAGAAAGGGGGCAAGAGCAGCGGCGGTAACCGCAAAAGCTAGCGTGACCCCACCCTGAAGACCATCATGCAACGCGTTAATGAACATGACTAACGCCGAGGTGATGAAACCACCGCCGCCGGAATTTTCCGGCGGTTTTTTTTGCCGGTACGGTTGAACTGTCTCTTAACCCCCCGCAGACTAAGCGCCATTATTTTTATTCGGCAGGTGAATAACACCCGGAACGAACGGACAGGAGAGGGGCATGGCGCAGGGGGCTGTAAACAAAAGTGGTAAACGCTCGCGGGCGGTTAGCGCGAAACGTCAGGCTATCTTAACGGCGGCGTTAAACACCTTTTCCCAGTATGGTTTTCACGGCACGCGCCTTGAGCAGATCGCCGAGCAGGCCCGGGTATCGAAAACCAATTTGCTTTATTACTACCCGTCTAAAGAGGCGCTTTATGTCGCCGTGCTGCGGCAGATCCTCGACATCTGGCTGGCTCCGCTCAAAGCGTTTCGCGAGGATTTCGCACCGCTGGAAGCCATAAGCGAATACATTCGCCTGAAGCTGGCAGTTTCCCGCGATTACCCACAGGCGTCGCGGTTATTCTGTATGGAGATGCTGGCAGGCGCGCCGCTATTGATGGCCGAACTGACCGGGGATCTGAAAGCGTTAATTGATGACAAATCCGCGCTGATTGCCGGATGGGTCAACAGCGGCAAACTGGCGCCGATCGATCCGCATCATCTGATCTTTATGATTTGGGCCTCGACCCAGCATTACGCCGACTTCGCGCCGCAGGTTGAAGCAGTAACGGGCGCAACGCTGCGTGATGAGGCCTTTTTTGATCGGACGGTGGCGAACGTCCAGCGCATGATCATCGAAGGGATCCGCGTTCGTTAGCCTGCTGGCGGCAACGGGCAGCTCATGTCACCTTCTTCACATTGCAGCAGCGAGGCGAGAAACGCTTCGCGCTCGGTGGTTTTATCCGCCAGACACTGATTAGCGATCATCACCTGGGCGCTGCCGCCTTCGGTACCGGAACTGATCAGCGCGCAGTCGGCGTCCCGCACCGCAATCCACGCGGTTTGCGCCTTTTTCAGCAGCGCTTGTTGCGCGGGCGCCGCGCGTTTAAGCGCGTGCTGGTAAGTATCGTTGAGCTTTTTATCCGCCGTCTGATATTGCGTAATAGCACAGGCGTTCATGTCGGCCTGGGTTGTGGCGTTCGCACACTCATCGGCCAGCGCGTTTGCGCACAGCAGCAGCGTCGCGCCTGCGATAACGATTCTTTTCATCCTTTCCTCCGTATTAAAAAGCCGGATGCGCTGTGCATATCCGGCCTACGGTTGAGACATAGCCCCGGTAAGCGTAGCGCCACCGGGGGGATTCTACACGATTAACCGATTGTCATCAGGCTGGCGTTACCGCCTGCGGCGGCGGTATTCACGCTCAGCGACCGTTCGATATACAGCCGTTCCAGCAGAATATTGCTTTCGCCACGGGCAAAGCCCTGCACGGAGATAATCGCGCCTTCGCGGGCGGCGACCGCTTCACACAGTGCGCGAAGCTGATCGGAATCGCCATGGAAGATCACCGCGTCAAATGGCTGCGAAGTCAGGCTGTCGGCTTTCGCAAACTGAATACGGGCGGTAACCGCTGCGGGAAGCCGTTTTGCCAGCTCGCGGTGGAACGCATCGTCTGGCCACAGGATCAGACTGCCAACCGAGGTGACCGCCGCCAGTTGCGCCAGTGCGTCCTGTTCCTCATCGGCAATACATAATACCCGTTCGCGCGGCAGCAGCGTCCAGGTATTGCGCTCGCCGGTGGGACCCGGCAGCAGACGCTGTGTTCCCGCCTGCGCCAGTTCGCCAAATTGCTGGCAAAGCTGATGCAGCTCGGGGCGATCGCGCGCCCAGTCGCGTAGCGCCGTCAGCGGCTCCGTTAGCACGGCCTTAAGCTGAGCGTCAACCGGGTACTCCGCATCCTGACGCGCCAGGGTGATCGACAGCGCGTTTTCCGGACGGTGGGCCAGCAGGCGATACAGGTACAACGGTCCACCCGCTTTGGGGCCGGTGCCGGACAAGCCTTCGCCGCCGAACGGCTGAACCCCGACCACCGCGCCCACCATGTTACGGTTGACATACAGGTTGCCCACATGCGCTGAGCCGGTAACCTGGGCGATAGTTTCATCAATGCGAGTATGGACGCCCAGAGTCAGGCCATAGCCGGAAGCGTTAATCTGCTTAATCAAGGTCTCCAGGTTATTGCGGTTGTAACGCACCACGTGCAGTACCGGGCCGAAGACCTCTTTTTCCAGTTCGTCAAAACTTTCAAGCTCGATAAGCGTGGGCATCACAAAAGTACCGCTCTGCCACTCGCGGGCGTCATCGCTGTTTTCACGCACCGCCTGGAACACCGGACGGCCTTTTGCACGCATTGTCTGGATGTGACGTTCAATGTTGTTTTTTGCTTCTTCGTCAATCACCGGACCGATGTCCGTGGTCAGACGACCAGGGTTGCCCATCCGGCATTCGGCCATCGCGCCGCGCAGCATTTTCAACGTATGGTCAGCAATGTCATCCTGCAGGCATAGTACACGCAGTGCAGAACAGCGCTGACCGGCGCTGTCAAACGCCGAGGCCAGCACGTCGACGACCACCTGTTCGGTGAGCGCCGAGGAGTCCACGATCATCGCGTTCATGCCGCCGGTTTCGGCGATCAGCGGAACCGGGCGTCCCTGCGAGTCCAGTCGGGTGGCGAGAGTGCGTTGCAGCAGTGTCGCCACTTCCGTTGAGCCGGTAAACATCACGCCGCGCACGCGGCTGTCAGCGGTCAACGATGCCCCCACGGTTTCCCCGCGTCCTGGCAGCAGTTGTACCACGCCCGGCGGTACGCCCGCTTCCAACAGAATTGCGACGCCCTGGGCGGCAATCAGCGGGGTCTGCTCGGCGGGTTTCGCCAGCACGCTGTTGCCCGCGGCCAGCGCGGCGGCGATTTGTCCGGTGAAGATCGCCAACGGGAAGTTCCACGGGCTAATACAGACCACCGGACCCAGCGGACGGTGCGTTTCGTTGTCGAAATCATCGCGTACCTGACCGGCATAGTAATGCAGGAAGTCCACCGCTTCGCGGACCTCAGCGATCGCATTGCTGAACGTTTTCCCGGCTTCGCGCACCAGAATGCCAATTAAGTGCTGCATCTGGCCTTCCATCAGCACCGCGGCACGATGCAGGATCGCCGCGCGTTCTTCCGGCGGGGTCGCGAACCAGATGGGCGCGTTGTTAACCGCGCTTTGCAACGCCAGCTCCACTTCCGCCTCATTCGCTTCACGCACATAGCCGACGATGTCCTTCGGTTCGGCAGGGTTAATTACCGGGCGCATTTCCCCTTCAGCAACCGCATCTTCGAGCATCGGCTTCGCCTGCCATTTCTGCAATGCGCTGTTGAGCAGGGCAGAGGAGAGGGACGCCAGACGGTGTTCATTGGCGAGATCCAGACCGGCGGAGTTGTCGCGGCCTTTGCCATAGAGATCGCGCGGCAGCGGAATTTTCGGATGCGGCAACCCGGTTTGGCCTTCCTGCTGCGCCAGCTTCTCCACGGCTTCTACCGGATCGGCCACCAGCTCATCCAGCGGCAAGGTGGTGTCGGCAATGCGATTAACAAACGACGTATTCGCGCCGTTTTCCAGCAGACGACGCACCAGATACGCCAGCAGTGTTTCATGGGTGCCCACCGGGGCGTAAATGCGGCAAGGACGATTCAATTTGCCGTCGGCCACTTTTCCGGTGACCTGTTCATACAGGGGTTCGCCCATGCCATGCAGGCACTGGAACTCATACTGGCCCGGATAATAGTTCTGTCCCGCAAGCTGATAGATGGCCGCCAGCGTGTGGGCGTTATGCGTCGCAAACTGCGGGTAGATAAGATTAGGCACCGCCAGCAGCTTTTTCGCGCAGGCCAGGTAAGAAACATCGGTGTACACCTTACGGGTATAGACCGGATAGCCTTCCAGACCTTCCATCTGCGCGCGTTTGATCTCGCTGTCCCAGTAAGCGCCTTTCACCAGGCGGATCATCAGGCGACGGCGGCTGCGGGTGGCCAAATCGATCAGGTAATCAATCACAAACGGACAGCGCTTCTGGTAAGCCTGAATCACAAAGCCAATCCCGTTCCAGCCCGCCAGCTCTGGTTCAAAACACAGTTTTTCCAGCAGGTCTAAGGAGATTTCCAGACGGTCGGCTTCTTCTGCGTCAATATTGATCCCAATATCGTACTGACGCGCCAGCAGCGTCAGGGACTTCAGCCGCGGATAGAGTTCTTCCATCACCCGATCGTATTGCGCGCGGCTGTAGCGCGGGTGCAGGGCGGAGAGCTTGATGGAGATCCCCGGTCCTTCATAGATGCCGCGACCATTGGACGCTTTACCAATCGCGTGGATCGCCTGCTGGTAAGAAACCATATAAGCCTGCGCATCGGCAGCGGTCAACGCGGCTTCGCCGAGCATATCGTAAGAGTAGCGGAAACCTTTCTCCTCCAGCTTGCGGGCGTTCGCCAGGGCTTCGGCGATGGTTTCACCGGTCACGAACTGCTCGCCCATCAGACGCATCGCCATATCCACGCCTTTGCGGATCAACGGTTCGCCGCTTTTGCCGATTATGCGGTTCAGCGAGCGAGAAAGATTGGCTTCGTTATGGGTGGAAACCAGTTTGCCCGTGAACAGCAACCCCCAGGTGGCGGCGTTGACAAACAGCGACGGGCTACGACCAATGTGTGAATGCCAGTTTCCGTTGCTGATCTTGTCACGGATCAGGGCGTCACGCGTTGCTTTGTCCGGAATACGCAGTAGCGCTTCCGCCAGACACATTAGGGCCACGCCTTCCTGCGAAGAGAGGGAAAATTCCTGCAACAGTCCCTGAACCATCCCGGCGCGACCGCTGGCGGTTTTCTGGTTGCGCAGTTTATCCGCCAACTGATATGCCAGCTTGTGCGCTTGTTCGGCAACCGGCTGCGGCAAACGCGCTTGTTCCATCAGCATGGAAACGGCGTCGGTTTCTGAACGACGGTACGCTGCGGTAATGGCGGCGCGCGAAACCGACTGCGGCAGGATCTGCTCGGCAAATTCGAGGAACGGCTGATGGACGTCTTCCTGCGCGGCAGACGGTTCATCGCCTTCGTTTGCCGCGCCTGCCAGCAACGCCGGAAGCTCCGGTAACGCGTCTTCATTTTCCAGCTTTTCCAGATAATTAAAAATGGCCTGCTTGATCAGCCAGTGCGGGGTGCGATCAATGCGCGTGGCCGCCAGCTTAATACGTTCGCGCGTGGCGTCGTCCAGTTTAACCCCCATCGTGGTGGTTCCCATGCCGTCTGCTCCTGTTATTCGGTAATGTCCTGCGATTAGTTATCGAGAAATATCCACTATGTTGCAACTTTGTGCAACCACGTTAAATGTGACCTGCATAACAAGCTTAAAAATGAATGAATTGTTAATAAAAGAAAGCGCTATGACCGCAGCGAAAAGAATAACGGTATCTTTTTCTCTGCGGCACTTAACACTTTTAAAAGGTGCAACCGTAAAAAATGTGAGAGAGTGCAACCTGCAAGAAAATAGTATTCATCTGCAATAAAAATTGATGTAAATGGTGTGTTAAATCGATTGTGAATAACCCGCGCTTCCGGCAGGATACGGTCGCCTGGCAAATACAACATGCTCTGTCACGTTCCGGCAGAGCAATAAAACAGTAAAGTTTGGAGAATTTATGGCAATTAGCACACCGATGCTGGTGACATTCTGCGTATATATTTTTGGCATGATATTGATTGGCTTTATCGCCTGGCGTTCAACCAAGAACTTTGATGATTATATTTTGGGTGGTCGCAGCCTCGGCCCCTTCGTCACGGCGTTATCCGCAGGCGCTTCGGATATGAGCGGCTGGCTGCTGATGGGCTTACCTGGCGCGATTTTTCTTTCCGGTATTTCGGAAAGCTGGATTGCTATCGGTTTGACATTAGGCGCATGGATTAACTGGAAGCTGGTTGCCGGACGCCTGCGCGTACACACGGAATACAACAATAACGCCCTGACGCTGCCGGATTATTTCACCGGTCGCTTTGAAGATAAAAGCCGGATCCTGCGCATTATCTCCGCGCTCGTGATCCTGCTGTTCTTTACGATTTACTGCGCGTCCGGGATTGTGGCCGGCGCGCGTCTGTTTGAAAGCACATTTGGCATGAGCTATGAAACCGCTCTGTGGGCAGGCGCGGCGGCGACCATCCTGTACACCTTTATTGGCGGATTCCTGGCAGTAAGCTGGACCGACACTGTACAGGCCAGCCTGATGATTTTCGCACTGATCCTGACCCCGGTAATGGTGATTATCGGCGTTGGCGGCTTTGGCGAGTCGCTGGAAGTGATCAAGCAAAAGAGCATTGAAAATGTCGACATGCTTAAAGGACTGAATGTTGTGGCCATTATTTCCCTGATGGGCTGGGGGCTGGGCTACTTCGGTCAGCCGCATATTCTGGCGCGTTTTATGGCGGCGGATTCCCACCACAGTATCGTCCACGCACGGCGCATCAGTATGGCCTGGATGATCCTCTGCCTGGCAGGAGCGGTAGCGGTCGGCTTCTTTGGCATCGCATACTTTACTAACAATCCGGCGCTGGCTGGTGCGGTGGATCAAAATGCTGAGCGAGTGTTCATTGAGCTGGCGCAAATCCTGTTTAATCCGTGGATTGCCGGTATTCTGCTGTCCGCGATTCTGGCGGCGGTGATGTCCACGCTCAGCTGCCAACTGTTGGTCTGTTCCAGCGCGATTACGGAAGATTTGTACAAGGCGTTTCTACGCAAAGGGGCAAGTCAGCAGGAACTGGTGTGGGTCGGGCGCGTGATGGTGTTGGTGGTGGCGCTGGTGGCGATCGCCCTGGCTGCCAATCCGGACAACCGCGTGTTGGGTCTGGTGAGCTACGCCTGGGCCGGTTTTGGCGCCGCGTTTGGTCCGGTCGTGCTGTTCTCCGTCTTGTGGCCGCGAATGACCCGCAACGGCGCGCTGGCGGGGATGATTATCGGCGCAGCCACCGTTATCGTCTGGAAACACTTTGGCTGGCTGGATCTGTACGAAATCATTCCTGGCTTTATCTTTGGCAGTATCGGGATAGTTATCTTCAGTCTGCTGGGGAAAGCGCCGTCGTCTGCCATGCTACAACGCTTCGCTGAGGCGGATGCGCACTATCACTCTGCGCCGCCGTCGCGTTTGCAGGAAAATTAATCGTTAGACATTCTTTGCCGCGAGACCTTCTGCAGGTTCCGCCCAACGACTTTCCAGGCCCGCTCAATGCGGGCCTTTTTATCCCCCCCATTTACCCAACGGCACGTATTCTTACCTCGCTAAGTGTTTACATTCAGACATCATTCTCATGACATTCCGCTTGAATTTTTATTTTGCGTAATGATAATCACTATCACTCTAATTTACTTTTCTTTGCATTAATTGACTGACAATAACGTTAAGGGTGCCCGGCATGTTTGTTCCGTTTCTGATTATGTTGCGTGAAGGGCTGGAAGCCGCGCTGATTGTCAGCCTGATAGCCAGTTACCTGAAGCGAACCCAGCGGGGGCGTTGGATCCGCACAATGTGGGTTGGGGTTATTCTCGCCGCCGCGCTTTGTCTTGGGCTTGGGATCGTGATTAACGAGACGACCGGCGAGTTTCCACAAAAAGAGCAGGAACTGTTCGAGGGGATAGTGGCGGTGATTGCGGTCGCGATCCTCACCTGGATGGTGTTCTGGATGCGGAGAGTATCGCGCAACGTCAAGGTGGCGCTTGAACAGGCGGTGGACAATGCGCTGCAACGCGGCAATCACCAGGGCTGGGCGCTGATCCTGATGGTCTTTTTTGCAGTAGCGAGGGAAGGGCTGGAGTCGGTCTTTTTTCTGCTGGCCGCGTTTCAACAGGACGTGGGTCTCTGGCCGCCGGTAGGGGCGCTGCTGGGGCTGGCCACTGCCGTGATCCTGGGTTTCTTACTTTATTGGGGCGGCATTCGTCTGAATCTGGCAGCCTTCTTTAAATGGACCAGCCTGTTCATTTTACTGGTGGCGGCAGGTCTGGCGGCGGGCGCGATCCGCGCCTTCCACGAGGCGGGGCTGTGGAATCACTTCCAGGATGTTGCGTTTGATATAAGCGCCGTTCTGTCGACACATTCATTGTTTGGCACCCTGATGGAAGGCATTTTTGGTTACCAGGAAGCGCCAAGTGTTAGCGAGGTGGCGGTCTGGTTTATCTACCTGATACCGGCGCTGGTGCTGTTTGTATTGCCGCCGCGTACAGGCGCAACCGCGTCAGGCATCACGCCATAAGGCAGTGCGACGCAAATTTTTAATTAGTTACAACATACTTTAAAGGGATGGTCATGACGAAAAACTTCCGCATGAGTGCGCTGCTGCCTGGCATGGCCGCGCTTTTCGCTTCCACCTTGCCGGCGCATGCCGCCGACGTGCCGCAAGTGAATGTGACGGTAACCGATAAACGGTGCGAGCCGATGACGCTTACGGTGAACGCCGGTAAGACACAATTTATCATTCGAAACCACAGTCAGAAAGCGCTGGAATGGGAAATCCTTAAAGGGGTGATGGTGGTTGAGGAGCGCGAAAATATCGCGCCCGGTTTCAGCCAGAAAATGACCGCTAATCTGCAGCCGGGCGAATATGAAATGACCTGCGGCCTGCTGACCAATCCCAAAGGGAAGCTGGTTGTTAAAGGCGCCGCTAGCGTTGAAGGGGCGCAAAGCGACGCGCTGTTACGTCTGAGCGACGCCATTAGCGAATACAAAGCCTTTGTCACCGCCGAAATCGCGCAACTGGTGTCCGGGACAAAAGCCTTTACCGATGCGGTGAAGGTAGGCGACATGAATAAAGCGAAGTCGCTGTATGCGCCGACGCGGCAACATTATGAACGTATTGAACCGATTGCCGAACTGTTCTCCGATCTCGACGGCAGCATTGATGCCCGCGAAGACGACTACGAACAGAAAGCCGCTGACCCGAAATTCACCGGTTTTCACCGTCTGGAAAAGGCACTGTTCAGCGACAATAGCAATAAAGGTATGGCGCAATACGCCGACAGGCTGTATACGGACGTGCAGGATCTGCAAAAACGCATCAGTGAACTTGCGTTCCCGCCGTCCAAAGTGGTGGGTGGGGCTGCGGCGCTGATTGAAGAAGTGGCCGCCACCAAAATCAGTGGCGAAGAAGAACGCTACAGCCGCACCGATCTGTGGGATTTCCAGGCCAACGTTGATGGCGCGCAGAAAATTGTCAACCTGTTGCGTCCGCAGTTGCAGGATGCAAACGCCGAACTGCTGGCAAAGGTGGATGCTAACTTTAAAAAAGTCGATACCATCCTCGCGAAATACCGCACCCCGGACGGTTTTGAAACCTACGACAAGCTGACCGGGGCTGACCGTAACGCCCTGAAGGGACCAATTACCGCGCTTGCGGAAGATCTCGCGCTGCTACGCGGCGTACTGGGACTGGATTAACCGCGATGCAGGACGATGACAAAATCGGCGTGAGCGAGCCGTCACGCCGACGTTTACTGAAAGGGATGGGCGCTCTTGGCGGCACACTGGCGCTGGCCGGCGGATGTCCGGTCGCTCATGCGCAAAAAACGCGCAGCACCCCGGGGACGTTAGCGCCGGATGCCCGCAACGAGAGGCAGCCGTTTTATGGTGCGCATCAGGCCGGGATCCTGACGCCACAGCAGGCGTCGATGATGCTGGTGGCTTTTGACGTCCTGGCGAGTGAAAGGGCCCATCTCGAACGTTTGTTCCGTCTGCTGACAAAGCGCATTGCCTTTCTGACTCACGGCGGTCCTGCGCCGGATACGCCTAACCCCCGTCTGCCGCCAATGGACTCGGGCATTCTTGGGGCCTACATTGCTCCGGATAACCTCACCATGACCTTGTCGGCGGGTTATTCGCTGTTTGATGCGCGTTTCGGCTTGCAGCCACACATGCCGACATCGCTACAAAAGATGACCCGTTTCCCCAATGACTCGCTGGACGCCGCGCTGTGTCATGGCGATTTGCTGTTGCAGATTTGCGCCAATACTCAGGATACGGTGATACATGCCCTGCGCGATATCATCAAGCACACGCCGGATCTGCTGAGCATTCGCTGGAAGCGGGAAGGGTTTATATCCGACCACGCGGCGCGGAGCAAAGGGAAAGAGACGCCTGTCAATTTGCTGGGTTTCAAGGACGGTACGGCAAACCCGGACAGCCGCGATGACAAACTTATGCAGGCGGTGGTATGGATTACCTCAGATCAAAATGAACCTGCGTGGGCGATTGGCGGCACGTATCAGGCGGTGCGTCTGATTCAGTTCCGCGTAGAGTTCTGGGACCGGACGCCGCTTAAAGAGCAGCAGACAATTTTTGGTCGCGACAAGCAGACGGGAGCGCCGCTGGGAATGCGGCACGAGCATGACGTGCCCGACTATGCCAGCGATCCGGACGGGAATGTGATTGCGCTGGACAGCCATATACGTCTTGCCAATCCACGCACGCCGGAAACCCACTCCAGTCTGATGATGCGCCGTGGCTACAGCTATTCCCTCGGGGTGACGCCTTCCGGTCAACTTGATATGGGACTCTTGTTTGTCTGCTATCAGCACGATCTCGAAAAAGGTTTTCTGGCAGTGCAAAAGCGTCTGAATGGGGAAGCGCTGGAGGAGTACATAAAGCCGATTGGTGGAGGCTACTTCTTTGTTTTTCCTGGCGTGAAGGTTCCGGATCATTATCTTGGCCAGTCGCTCCTTGAAGCCTGATACTGTCACCCTGTCCACGGACAGGGCTGACGGCGCGGCTTAAAAAAATAGTTTTTTTGTATGATCCGATTTTTGAAATAATTTTGTAATATGCTTGTAAGAGACTGTTGCCAACATCAAAAGTGAATTCAGTTAATATTATGTAAATATATTGTTGCAATATTACTAAATTCTGATGTACTTAAAAGTAAGAGCGGTAGTTCCCGGCGGTGATGAACATTCACTATGGAGATCGCGGATGGTAAGGTCCTGTACTGGACAGCTTGTTGAACATCAATGCACTCTCTTTCGCGGACGTCTTTCATCCGGTTGCCCCCTCGTCACCGCTAAATTTCTCTCCCCCCTCCTTTTACGATGTCATACGGACGCCATTGTCGGTGCGCGTAGCCGTGCGTGGCGTCTTTTCGAAAGGCAAGTCATGGCTTACAAGGAAGCCAACCCTCAGATGTTTGTGCGCATAATCGCGCTGCCAACGGCGCGTGTGATGAATACCAACAACTCAAGGTGCTATCCATGGGAAGACAAAAAGCAGTGATCAAAGCTCGTCGTGAGGCAAAACGTGTGCTGAGACGGGACTCGCGCAGTCATAAACAGCGTGAAGAAGAATCGGTCACCTCGCTTGTGCAGATGAGTGGCGTAGAAGCGATCGGCATGGCGCGCGACAGTCGCGACACCACGCCAATCAAGGCGCGTAATGACGCTCAGTCGCAGTACCTGAATGCTATCGAGAGTAAACAACTGATTTTCGCCACGGGCGAAGCCGGGTGCGGTAAAACCTGGATCAGCGCGGCAAAAGCAGCAGAGGCCCTGATACATAAGGATGTTGACAGGATCATCGTAACCCGTCCAGTTCTGCAGGCCGACGAAGATCTCGGCTTCTTACCTGGGGATGTAGCGGAGAAGTTTGCCCCGTATTTCCGGCCTGTTTACGACGTGCTGGTTAAACGGCTCGGGGCATCCTTTATGCAATATTGCCTGCGACCTGAAATCGGTAAGGTAGAAATCGCGCCGTTCGCCTATATGCGCGGACGTACATTTGAAAATGCGGTGGTCATACTCGACGAGGCTCAGAATGTCACTGCTGCGCAAATGAAAATGTTTTTAACTCGCCTCGGGGAGAACGTGACGGTCATTGTGAATGGGGATATCACCCAATGCGATTTACCCGCGCACGTTCAGTCTGGATTAAGCGATGCGCTGGCGCGCTTCAGTGAAGATGAAATGGTCGGCATTGTCCGCTTTGGCAAAGAGGATTGTGTGCGCTCGGCGCTGTGCCAGCGAACACTCAATGCTTACAGTTGAAAAAGTACGTTGTGTTCAGAGCCCGGTGAAACCGGGCTTTGTTTTTCATCGCATGCGACGTGCGCATATCAGTTCGCCTGCTTTTTCATCATGCTGAGGATAAAAAGCAGCGCGGCGCATAACACCACTGACGGACCGGCGGGAGTATCGTAGAGCGCGGAGAAGGTCAGGCCGCCTGTCACCGCGATCATGCCTGCTACCACTGCTACCGCGGCCATTTGTTCCGGCGTACGGGCAAACCGTCGCGCGGTGGCGGCGGGAATAATCAACAAGGAGGTAATAATCAGCGCACCCACGAACTTCATCGCCACGCCGATGGTTAGCGCGGTGACCAGCATCAGCAGCAGCTTCACGCGCTGCAACTTCACGCCATCGACGAACGCCAGGTCGGGACTGATGGTCATCGACAATAAATTCCGCCACTGCCAGCCGAGGATCCCCAACACAATCACCACGCCAATGGCGATGGAAAGCAAATCCTCCGGCGTCACGGCCAGCAGGTCGCCAAACAGATAAGCCATCAGATCAACGCGAATATTTGACATCAGACTGACCACCACCAGGCCAAGCGACAACGCGCTGTGGGCCATAATGCCAAGCAGTGTGTCGATGGCGAGGTGAGGGCGTTTTTCCAGCCACACCAGGCCTGCCGCCAGCATCAGGGTTACAACAATAACCGCGTAGAACGGATTAACATTCAGCAGAAGCCCGAAGGCCACGCCCAACAGCGACGCGTGGGCCAGCGTATCGCCGAAATAGGACATCCGGCGCCAGACAACAAACGAACCTAACGGGCCAGCCGCACAAGCCAGCATGATCCCGGCCAGCCAGCCGGGCAATAACAATTCAATCATGAGTGACCATTTCCCCGGCGCAGCACAATACGACCCTGTAAGTCGTGGCGATGATTATGGTGATGACGGTAAATCCCTAACTGTTCAGCGCCACGTGGGCCAAACATCGAGATAAATTCCGGGTGCATGGAAACGATTTCAGGCGTTCCTGAACAGCAGATGTGGTGGTTAAGGCACAGCACTTCGTCGGTTTTCGCCATCACCAGATGCAGGTCATGGGAGACCATCAGCACTGCGCAATCCAATTCACGACGCAATTGGTCGATAAGATCGTACAGCGCGACCTGACCATTGACATCCACGCCTTGTGTCGGCTCGTCCAGCACCAAAAGCTGCGGCTGGTTCAGCAACGCGCGGGCCAGCAGTACGCGCTGGGTTTCGCCGCCGGACAGCTTTTGCATCGGCGCGTCGATAAGATGGCCTGCCTGCACGCGCTTCAGCGCTGGCAGGATATCTTCTTTGCGGGTCGCGGGACGCAGGCGTAAAAAACGATTGACCGTGAGCGGCAAGGTGGTGTCGAGATATAATTTTTGTGGGACGTAACCGATACGCAATTTTCCGTTGCGCTTGATCACCCCTTCGTCCGGCGCTACCAGACCGAGCACAACCCGGACCAGGGTCGACTTACCGGCGCCGTTAGGCCCAAGAAGCGTTAAAATTTTGCCGGGTCTGAGCTCGAGCGACACGTCAGAGAGCACGCGGCGCTGCCCGAAAGAGACCGAGACATTTTCCAGTGATACCAAAGTCGTCATGTCAATTTTAGTCTTGCAGATGTCGTGGAATGTTATAATATCACAATTCACACAAACGTTACGATGATTGGTCGCATTATGTTACATAAAAATACGCTTCTTTTCGCTGCATTATCCGCCGCTCTTTGGGGTGGTGCAACCCAGGCTGCAAACGCCGCCGTTGTTGCCTCGCTTAAGCCAGTAGGTTTTATCGCGTCGGCGATTGCCGACGGCGTGACGGAGACGGAGGTATTACTTCCGGACGGGGCATCCGAGCATGATTATTCACTGCGTCCATCGGATGTAAAACGCTTACAGGGCGCGGACTTAGTCGTCTGGATTGGTCCGGAAATGGAAGCGTTCATGGAAAAACCGGTGAGTAAAATCCCGCAGGCGAAACAGGTAACGATTGCGCACCTGAATGACGTGAAACCGTTGCTCATGAAAGGCGCGGATGACGACGAGGATGAACACGATCATGACGCTGCGCACGGTGAAAAAGGTGATGCGCATCACCATCATGGCGAGTACAACATGCATCTTTGGCTTTCCCCAGAGATAGCGCGGTCTACAGCGGTTGCAATCCATGAAAAATTAGTGGAACTTATGCCGCAAAGTCGAGCCAAACTTGACGCCAACCTGAAAGATTTTGAGGCACAATTAGCCGCAACCGATAAGCAGGTCGGTAACGAGCTGGCACCGCTCAAGGGTAAAGGTTATTTTGTTTTTCATGACGCCTATGGCTATTACGAAAAACACTACGGGCTGACTCCGCTGGGTCACTTTACCGTAAACCCTGAGATACAACCTGGTGCGCAGCGTTTACATGAAATACGAACACAGTTGGTTGAGCAAAAAGCAACCTGCGTTTTTGCTGAGCCGCAGTTCAGGCCAGCGGTCGTCGAAGCCGTTGCGAGAGGGACATCCGTTCGAATGGGAACGCTGGATCCGCTCGGGACGAATATCAAACTGGGTAAAACGAGCTATTCCGCGTTCTTAAGCCAATTAGCGAACCAGTATGCGAGCTGCCTGAAAGGAGATTAATGAGGAAGTGAATACGTGCAACAGATAGCCCGCTCTGTCGCTCTGGCATTTAATAATCTGCCAAGACCCCATCGCGTTATGCTGGGGTCACTTACCGTTCTTACGTTGGCCGTCGCTGTATGGCGGCCCTATGTTTACCACCCCGATTCCGCCCCCATCGTTAAAACCATCGAACTGGAAAAAAGCGAAATTCGTTCTCTGCTTCCTGAGGCCAGCGAGCCTATCGATCAGGCTGCGCAGGAAGATGAAGCCATTCCGCAGGATGAGCTGGACGATAAAATTTCGAGCGAAGCGGGCGTTCATGAATATGTTGTCTCCACTGGCGATACGCTGAGCAGTATCCTGAATCAGTACGGCATTGATATGAGCGATATCACTCAGCTTGCCGCGTCGGATAAAGAACTGCGTAACCTGAAAATCGGTCAGCAGCTTTCGTGGACGCTGACAGCCGATGGCGATTTACAGCGCCTGACCTGGGAAATGTCGCGTCGTGAAACCCGTACCTATGATCGGACGGCGGCAAACGGTTTTAAAATGACGGCGGAAACGCAACAGGGCGACTGGGTCAACAGCCTGCTGAAAGGCACCGTCGGCGGCAGCTTTGTCGCCAGCGCCAGAAACGCCGGGTTGACCAGTTCAGAAATCAGCGCGGTTATTAAAGCTATGCAGTGGCAGATGGACTTCCGCAAGCTGAAGAAAGGCGATGAGTTTGCGGTGCTGATGTCGCGTGAAATGCTTGACGGCAAGCGTGAACAGAGCCAACTGCTGGGCGTGCGTCTGCGTTCTGCGGGCAAGGATTATTATGCGATCCGCGCTGAAGACGGAAAGTTCTACGACCGCAACGGTACCGGCCTGGCGAAAGGCTTCCTGCGTTTCCCGACGGCCAAACAGTTCCGCGTCTCCTCTAACTTTAATCCGCGTCGTACTAACCCGGTTACGGGACGCGTTGCGCCGCACCGTGGCGTTGATTTCGCCATGCCGCAGGGTACGCCAGTGCTTTCTGTCGGTGACGGCGAAGTGGTCGTGGCGAAGCGCAGCGGCGCGGCGGGTTACTATGTGGCGGTGCGTCATGGTCGTACCTATACCACTCGCTATATGCACCTGCGTAAACTGCTGGTTAAACCTGGGCAGAAAGTGAAACGTGGCGATCGTATCGCGCTTTCCGGTAATACCGGACGCTCTACGGGGCCGCATCTGCACTATGAAGTGTGGATTAACCAGCAGGCGGTGAACCCTCTGACGGCGAAACTGCCGCGTACGGAAGGGCTGACCGGTAAAGATCGTACGGATTACCTGGCGCAGGTGAAAGAAGTTCTGCCACAGTTACGTTTCGATTAACCCCTACGCGCAGAAAGCCGGTACGCAATGGTGTGCCGGCTTTTTTATTTTGTGCGCGGCAGGGTGCGCCGCTACACTATCATCAGATTTATTGTTTGCGTCATCAGGCACTGGACGAGCATGGAAACAAAAAAAAATAATATTGAGTACATCCCTGAATTTGAAAAATCCTTTCGCCATCCCCGTTACTGGGGCGCCTGGTTGGGCGTCGCGGCAATGGCGGGCATCGCCTTAACGCCAGCCTCTTTTCGCGACCCGCTGCTCGCAAAGCTGGGGCGTTTTGCCGGACGCATGGGCAAAAGCTCGCGTCGTCGTGCGCTGATCAATTTATCGTTGTGCTTTCCCGAACGAAGCGAAGCGCAACGCGAGGCCATTGTTGATGAGATGTTCGCCACCGCGCCGCAGGCGATGGCAATGATGGCGGAGCTGGCGATACGCGGCCCTGAAAAAATACAGTCACGCGTTGACTGGGAAGGGCTGGAGATCATCGACGAGATGCGTCGTAATGACGAAAAGGTGATATTTCTGGTGCCGCACGGCTGGGGTGTGGATATTCCGGCGATGCTGATGGCTTCGCAGGGGCAGAAAATGGCGGCGATGTTCCATAACCAGGGAAATCCGGTGTTTGATTATGTCTGGAACACGGTGCGTCGTCGTTTCGGCGGTCGTCTCCATGCGCGTAACGACGGCATCAAGCCGTTTATACAGTCGGTGCGCCAGGGTTACTGGGGCTACTACCTTCCCGATCAGGATCACGGTCCGGAACACAGCGAGTTTGTGGATTTCTTTGCAACGTACAAAGCGACGCTGCCAGCGATTGGCCGCCTGATGAAAGTGTGCCGCGCGCGCGTCATCCCCCTGTTCCCGGTCTATGACGGTAAAACCCATCGCCTGACTATTCAGGTTCGCCCGCCGATGGACGATCTGTTGACCGCTGACGACAACACTATTGCCCGTCGGATGAACGAGGAAGTGGAAATCTTTGTCGGCCCGCACCCTGAGCAATATACCTGGATCCTGAAGCTGCTGAAAACACGCAAGCCGGGTGAAATCCAGCCATACAAGCGCAAAGAGCTGTATCCCATCAAATAAAAAAAACCTCTCGTCAGAGAGGTTTTTTTACTCACAGCAGAGGACGGCGGCTTCATCTGCCCATGCCTGTACGGGCATGGGCCGGAGAAACCGGGCAAACATCACGTTACTCTACGGTCAGAATGCGTGTGGTATTGGTAGATCCGATGGTGCTCATCACATCACCCTGGGTCACGATCACCAGATCGCCGGAGACCAGATAGCCTTTGTCGCGCAGCAGGTTTACCGCTTCGCTTGCAGCCACCACACCGTCAGCCGCGCTGTCAAAATGTACCGGCGTAACGCCACGATACAGAGACGTCAGGTTCAGCGTGCGCTCATGGCGGGACATGGCGAAGATCGGCAGACCGGAACTGATGCGAGAGGTCATCAGCGCGGTACGACCAGACTCGGTCATGGTGATGATCGCAGTCACGCCCTTCAGATGGTTCGCGGCGTACATGGCGGACATTGCAATGGCCTCTTCCACGTTGTCGAACTGAACGTCCAGACGGTGTTTAGAGACGTTGATGCTCGGGATTTTTTCCGCGCCGAGGCATACGCGCGCCATTGCGGCGACGGTTTCCGCCGGGTACTGGCCTGCGGCTGTTTCTGCTGACAGCATGACCGCATCGGTCCCATCCAGCACGGCGTTAGCCACGTCCATAACTTCCGCACGGGTAGGCATAGGGTTGGTGATCATCGACTCCATCATCTGGGTGGCGGTAATCACCGCGCGGTTCAGCTGACGCGCGCGACGAATCAGTGCTTTCTGAATACCGACCAGCTCCGGGTCGCCAATCTCAACGCCGAGGTCGCCACGGGCAACCATCACCACATCGGAGGCCAGAATGATGTCATCCATCGCGTTCTGATCGCACACCGCTTCAGCACGTTCCACTTTGGCAACGATTTTCGCATCACAGCCCGCGTCACGCGCCAGGCGACGCGCGTAGTTCAGATCTTCGCCGCAGCGCGGGAAGGAGACGGCGAGATAATCAACGCCGATCAGCGCGGCAGTAACGATATCCGCTTTGTCTTTTTCGGTCAGCGCTTCCGCAGACAGACCGCCGCCCAGCTTGTTTATGCCTTTATTATTGGAAAGCGGTCCACCGACGGTTACCTCGGTGAACACTTTCATGCCCTGAACTTCCAGCACTTTCAACTGAACGCGTCCGTCGTCGAGCAGCAGAATGTCGCCAGGCACGACGTCTGCCGGCAGACCTTTATAATCGATGCCGACTTTCTCTTTGTCGCCTTCGCCTTTGCCGAGGTTGGCGTCTAACAGGAATTTATCGCCGATGTTGAGGAAAACCTTGCCTTCTTTGAAGGTTGAAACACGAATTTTTGGCCCCTGGAGGTCTCCCAGAATCGCCACGTGGCGTCCCAGTTTGGCGGCAATCTCACGAACTTTATCCGCGCGCATTTTATGATCTTCTGGCGAGCCGTGAGAGAAATTCATGCGCACCACGTTGGCGCCCGCGGCGATAATCTTCTCAAGATTGTTATCGCGGTCAGTAGCCGGGCCTAAGGTGGTGACGATCTTGGTTCTGCGAAGCCTTCTGGACATGTAATACTCCGTTAACTAAAACAACTTGGTGTTGCGTGAATATTGATCCGGCGGTTCTGAAAACCTTTACATAGCATAGCGAACAAAACCGGATGACGAAAAAAGGTCGTACTTATTATTGCTGTTAGCGGTTATCACTCTTGATGAGTAATTCTTTATCAAAACGCGATTCCTTAAGCGCTTCCTTGACACGCTTCAAGTTATCTCTGAATTTTGCCCCACGACGCAAAGTAAATCCTGTTGCCAGCACATCTATCACGGTCAACTGCGCAAGTCGAGAGACCATGGGCATATAAATGTCAGTATCTTCCGGTACATCCAGGGTAATCGCCAGCGTGGCTTCTCGGGCCAGCGGCGTACCGGCGGAGGTGAGAGCAATGACCATCGCATCGTTTTCGCGCGCCAGTTGCGCCAGCTCAACCAGACTTTTGGTTCGCCCGGTGTGAGAGATCAGTACGACCACATCATCGTCGCTACAATTCATACAGCTCATCCGTTGCAGCACGATATCGTCCGAATAGATCACCGGGACGTTGAAGCGGAAAAACTTATTCATCGCGTCATGAGCGACGGCGGCAGAGGAACCGAGGCCGAAAAAAGCGATTTTTTTCGCCTGGGTGAGGAGATCTACCGCGCGGTTAACCGCCGACTTGTCCAGTGACTGGCGAACGTGATCGAGGCTTGCCATCGCGGATTCAAAAATTTTTCCCGTATATGACTCTACGCTGTCATCTTCATCGACATTGCGATTTACATACGGGGTACCATTTGCCAGACTTTGCGCCAGATGCAGTTTAAAATCCGGAAACCCCCGGGTCTCCATACTGCGGCAGAAGCGGTTGACGGTAGGTTCGCTGACGTTGGCTTCCTGAGCAAGGGTCGCGATACTGCAGTGAATCGCCCGTTCTGGCGAGGCAAGAATAACATCGGCGACTTTGCGTTCAGATTTGCTTAAATGTTCCAGTTGAGACTGGATTTTTTCCAGCATATTCATGATGTAAACTCAAGGATATGACGATTTCAGTAATACAGGAAATCGAGCGGCGATTTTGGTAGATAGTACCCCTGCTGGCCCATGAAGGGGGGAAAATGGTCAGTATAGTTGTTGTTTTTTTTCATAACATGATCAGCATCTTATTTTGTCCTGATGTCATGCTTACAAAAACGACACCCCTTTTTACACGATCGCGCCACTCAACAACAAAACGGCGCGACGATCGCCAACCGCACGGGTGGTTAACCGTTTACGGTTTCAGGATTCACGTAAAAGCAGTACAGTGCACTGTAATAAAATTACAAGTAATGCCTGGCAACGCACCAGGATAGCTAACTAAGGAGAATGACATGGCGGTAACGCAAACAGCCCAGGCCTGTGACCTGGTCATTTTCGGCGCGAAAGGCGACCTTGCGCGTCGTAAATTGCTGCCTTCCCTGTATCAGTTGGAAAAAGCCGGTCAGATCAACCCGGAGACCCGCATTATCGGGGTAGGGCGCGCGGACTGGGATAAAGAAGCCTATACCCGGGTTGTTCGTGAAGCCCTCGAAACCTTCATGAAAGAGAAGATCGACGAAAGTTTATGGGATACCCTGAGCGGTCGTCTGGATTTTTGCAATCTGGACGTCAATGACACCGCGGCGTTTACCCGTCTGGGCGACATGCTGGACCAGAAAAACCGTACCACCATTAACTACTTCGCTATGCCGCCAAGCACCTTTGGCGCGATTTGCAAAGGTCTGGGCGAAGCCAAACTGAATGCCAAACCGGCGCGCGTGGTGATGGAAAAACCGCTGGGAACATCGCTGGCGACATCGCGCGAGATCAACGATCAGGTTGGCGAGTATTTTGAAGAGTGCCAGGTTTACCGTATTGACCACTATCTGGGGAAAGAGACGGTTTTAAACCTGCTGGCGTTGCGTTTTGCCAACTCGCTGTTCGTCAACAACTGGGATAACCGCACGATTGATCATGTGGAAATTACCGTTGCCGAGGAAGTGGGGATCGAAGGCCGCTGGGGCTACTTTGACCAGGCAGGCCAGATGCGCGATATGATCCAGAACCATCTGTTGCAAATCCTGTGCATGATTGCGATGTCTCCGCCGTCCGATCTCACCGCAGACAGTATTCGTGACGAAAAAGTGAAGGTGTTAAAGTCGCTGCGTCGCATTGATCGTTCCAACGTGCGTGAAAAAACGGTCCGCGGCCAGTACACCACCGGCTTTGCACAGGGTAAAAAAGTACCGGGTTATCTGGAAGAAGAAGGCGCGAACAAGAGCAGTAACACTGAAACGTTTGTGGCGATTCGCGTGGACATCGACAACTGGCGCTGGGCGGGCGTGCCGTTCTACTTGCGTACCGGCAAGCGTTTGCCCACCAAATGCTCCGAGGTGGTGGTGTACTTCAAGACGCCTGAACTCAACCTGTTCAAAGAGTCATGGCAGGATCTGCCGCAGAACAAACTGACCATCCGTCTGCAGCCGGATGAAGGGGTGGATATTCAGGTATTGAACAAGGTGCCGGGCCTCGATCACAAGCACAACCTGCAAATTACCAAGCTCGATCTGAGCTACTCCGAAACCTTCAATCAGACGCATCTGGCGGACGCTTACGAGCGGTTGCTGCTGGAAACCATGCGCGGCATTCAGGCGCTGTTCGTGCGTCGCGACGAAGTGGAAGAAGCATGGAAGTGGGTGGACTCTATTACCGAAGCATGGGCAATGGACAATGACGCGCCGAAACCGTATCAGGCCGGGACCTGGGGACCTGTCGCCTCGGTGGCGATGATCACCCGCGACGGGCGTTCCTGGAATGAATTCGAGTAAAAGCGCCCCTGCTACTAAGGTGTTATTTTACCGGTAACATGATCTAACACAGATTGTAGAACAATTTTTGCACTTTTAAGCCTCGCGTGGATTCACCCGCGGGGCTTTTTTTATTACACTGCCTGAAACGATTTTGCCCCTGAGCTACTGCTTGCCAGCGTTTACCGGGTCCCGGGACCCATTGATGAATGTTGCAAAACCGGTCGCTCTGACAAATAAATTTCAGGAGCCGTTATGAATCCGAATTTGTTACGCGTAACACAGCGCATTATTGAACGTTCTCGCGAGACCCGTTCTGCCTACCTCGCTCGTATCGAGCAGGCCAAATCTTCAACCGTTCACCGCTCGCAGCTGGCGTGCGGCAACCTGGCGCATGGCTTTGCCGCCTGCCAGCCGGAAGATAAAGCCTCCCTGAAAAGCATGTTGCGTAACAATATCGCGATCATCACCTCCTACAACGACATGCTCTCGGCGCATCAGCCTTATGAACACTATCCGGAAATTATTCGTAAAGCGCTGCACTCGGCGAATGCGGTCGGACAGGTGGCGGGCGGCGTTCCGGCAATGTGTGATGGCGTAACGCAGGGGCAGGACGGTATGGAACTTTCCCTGCTGAGCCGTGAAGTGATCGCGATGTCGGCGGCGGTTGGACTGTCGCACAACATGTTTGACGGTGCGCTGTTCCTCGGCGTGTGCGACAAAATTGTGCCGGGTCTGGTGATGGCTGCGCTGTCGTTTGGTCACCTGCCGTCAATCTTTATCCCATCAGGCCCGATGGCCAGTGGTTTAGCGAATAAAGAAAAGGTGCGTATTCGTCAGCTGTACGCTGAAGGGAAAGTGGATCGGATGGCGCTGCTGGAGTCGGAAGCGGCCTCTTACCATGCGCCAGGCACCTGTACCTTCTACGGAACGGCCAACACCAACCAGATGGTGGTGGAATTTATGGGCATGCAGCTGCCGGGATCCTCTTTTGTGCATCCGGATGCGCCGCTGCGTGAAGCGCTGACCGTGGCGGCGGCGCGTCAGGTGACGCGTCTGACCGGCAACGGCAACGACTGGATGCCGATCGGTAAAATGATCGATGAAAAAGTGGTGGTAAACGGGATTGTCGCGCTGCTGGCAACCGGAGGTTCCACCAACCACACAATGCACCTGGTGGCAATGGCGCGTGCGGCGGGCATTCAGATTAACTGGGATGACTTCTCGGACCTGTCGGACGTCGTGCCGCTGATGGCGCGCCTGTACCCGAACGGTCCGGCAGACATTAACCACTTCCAGGCGGCGGGTGGCGTACCGGTGCTGATGCGCGAACTGCTGAATGCGGGCCTGCTGCATGAAGACGTCAATACCGTGGCGGGCTTCGGTCTGAAGCGCTACACCCTGGAACCGTGGCTGAATAACGGCGAGCTTGACTGGCGTGATGGCGCACAGAAATCACTGGACAACAATGTCATTGCCGCTTTTGATCAGCCGTTTTCCCATCACGGTGGAACGAAGGTACTGAGCGGGAATTTGGGTCGCGCAGTCATGAAAACGTCTGCGGTGCCGGTTGAGAATCAGATTATCGAAGCCCCCGCCGTGGTCTTCGAAAGCCAACATGACGTTTTACCGGCCTTTGAAGCAGGTCTGCTGAACAAAGATTGCGTCGTGGTTGTCCGTCATCAGGGACCAAAGGCGAACGGAATGCCAGAATTACATAAACTCATGCCGCCACTTGGTGTATTATTGGACCGCTGTTTCAAAATTGCGTTAGTTACCGATGGACGGCTTTCGGGTGCTTCAGGTAAAGTGCCTTCAGCCATACATGTTACCCCGGAAGCCTACGACGGCGGCCTGCTGGCGAAAGTGCGCGATGGCGACCTTATTCGGGTGAACGGACAGACAGGGGAATTAACGCTGCTGGTTGATGACGCGGAACTTGCCGCCCGCCAGCCTCACATTCCGGATCTGAGCGCTTCGCGTATCGGTACCGGTCGTGAGATGTTTAGCGCGCTGCGTGAAAAACTTTCCGGCGCGGAGCAGGGCGCAACCTGTATCACTTTTTAAGACTCATTTTGTAATCAGGCGAGAGAAAAACTCTGATGAAAAACTGGAAAACAAGTGCAGAAGCAATCCTGACCACCGGCCCGGTTGTCCCGGTGATCGTGGTGAATAAACTGGAACACGCTGTGCCGATGGCAAAAGCGTTAGTTGCCGGTGGTGTGCGCGTACTGGAAGTCACGTTACGTACCGCCTGTGCGATGGATGCTATCCGCGCTATCGCCAAAGAGGTGCCGGAAGCCATTGTCGGCGCGGGTACCGTACTCAACCCGCAGCAACTGGCGGACGTCACTGCTGCCGGCGCGCAGTTCGCCATCAGCCCGGGTCTGACCGAGCCGTTACTGAAAGCGGCAACGGAAGGTACGATCCCGCTTATTCCGGGGATCAGCACGGTTTCTGAACTGATGCTGGGAATGGACTACGGCCTGAAAGAGTTTAAATTCTTCCCGGCGGAAGCCAACGGCGGCACCAAAGCGCTGCAGGCGATTGCGGGTCCGTTCTCACAGGTACGTTTCTGCCCGACCGGCGGCATTTCTCCGGCCAACTACCGTGATTACCTGGCGCTGAAAAGCGTGCTGTGTATCGGCGGTTCCTGGCTGGTGCCGAACGATGCGCTGGAAGCGGGTGACTACGACCGTATTACCCGCCTGGCGCGCGAAGCAGTAGAAGGCGCGAAGCAGTAATTAGCGGTTATGTCGTTTATCAGGCCTACGCGCGGCTGTAGGCCTGATGGCGATTCAACCTTTGACAATCACCTGACGGGCCGCGTCTTTTGCGCTCATCACTGCCGCGTCAACGTTTTCTCCTGTCGCCAGGACGACCCCCAGACGACGGCTTCCATCGATTTCCGGCTTACCGAATAAGCGTATCTGCAAGCCTGCGCCAACCGCATTCTGCACCTGGTCAAACGTGACGTTCTGGCTGGACAATGACGGTAAAATCACCGCTGAAGCTGACGGCCCGTACTGGCGGATAGCGCCCACCGGCAGACCGAGAAAGGCGCGTACGTGAAGGGCAAACTCGGACAGATCCTGCGAAATCAGTGTCACCATTCCGGTGTCGTGTGGACGAGGGGAAACTTCGCTAAAAATGACCTCATCGCCGCAGACAAACAGCTCAACGCCAAACAGCCCGTGGCCGCCTAACGCCAGCACCACTTTACGTGCAATCTCCTGGGCGCGTTCGAGCGCCAGCGCGCTCATCTGCTGCGGCTGCCAGGATTCACGGTAGTCGCCATCTTCCTGACGATGGCCCACCGGCGCGCAGAAATGCACGCCGTCGACGGCGCTAACGGTCAACAGGGTAATTTCGAAGTCGAAATTCACCACGCCTTCCACTATCACTCGCCCGGCCCCCGCGCGACCGCCTTGCTGCGCATACGCCCAGGCCTGGGCCAATTGTTCTTCGGAACGGATAAAACTTTGTCCTTTGCCGGAGGAGCTCATCACCGGTTTCACAATGCAGGGATAGCCAATTTCGCTGACGGCCTCACGAAAGCTGGCTTCGCTGTCGGCAAAACGGAAAGGGGACGTGGGCAGCGCCAGCGCCTCCGCCGCCAGGCGGCGAATACCTTCACGGTTCATCGTCAGTTGTGTCGCGCGGGCGCAGGGGACAACGTTCAGACCCTCCTGCTCCAGTTGTACCAGCATGTCAGTGGCGATAGCTTCGATTTCCGGTACGATAAAATGCGGTTTCTCCTGTTCAACCACACGTCGCAGGGCGTTCCCGTCCAGCATATTGATGACGTGGGAACGGTGCGCGACATGCATCGCTGGCGCGTCGGCATAGCGATCGACCGCGATAACCTCAATGCCGAGGCGCTGGCACTCTATCGCCACTTCTTTACCCAGCTCGCCGGAACCTAACAACATCACCCGAGTGGCTGCCGGACGCAGCGCTGTACCTAATAACGTCATACAAATATCCCCCGATAAAATTGGCCGCAGTATATACGAAAACGTTTGCGTCTGTCTTTATTACCAGGTTGATTTCAGGCCGCAAATGGAATATACTGTATATAAATACAGTAATATTGAGAGGCTGCAAAATGGCGGTTGAAGTTAAATACGTAGTCATTCGTGAAGGTGAGGAAAAAATGTCATTTACCAGCAAAAAGGAAGCCGATGCGTATGACAAGATGCTGGACACGGCGGATCTGCTTGACACCTGGCTTGAACAGTCGCCGTTAGCGCTGGAAGACGAACAGCGTGAAGCGCTTTCCCTGTGGCTGGCAGAACAGAAAGATGTCCTGAGCACTATTCTCAGAACCGGCAAATTGCCATCGCCGCAGGTGGTTGAGTCCGCGGAAGACGACACCCAGGCCGCCTGAGTCTGACTTGCGCTCCTGCCGTTTTGTACCATGCTTTTTTCTGAGTCAACGCAATGGGCTATGGAGAAAAACATGAACAAAACGGGCGCGCTGCTGAGCCTGCTGCTGGTTGCCAGCGCATCGGCGTATGCAGCCAGTACAGACAGCAAAACGGTCAAATTTCCTCAGTGTGAAGGGCTGGATGCCGCGGGCATTGCGGCGAGCGTTAAACGCGATTATCAACAAAATCGTATTGCGCGCTGGCCTGACGATCAAAAGCATGTTGGTCAGGCCGATCCTGTTGCCTGGGTTAACCCGAAAGAAATTACCGGCCAGGATGGAAAATGGCAGGTGCCGCTGACCGTACGCGGCAAAAGCGCGGATATACACTATAACGTCAGCGTCGATTGCAAAGCCGGCAAGGCGGAGTATCAGCCGCAGTAACGTCATAATTTGCGCATCTTTTGCAGGAAAATACATTTCCTGACATCCCCTCGGGTACGATTTGAAGATTCATTGTCAGTACTTGAGGGGCAAAAATGGCTAACTGGCTAAATCAATTACAATCTTTGCTCGGACAGAGCGGAGCGTCTTCGTCGTCTTCCTCTTCCGGTCAGCAAGGATTAAGTAAACTGCTGGTTCCCGGCGCGCTGGGTGGCCTGGCAGGTTTACTGGTCGCAAATAAATCTTCCCGTAAATTACTCAGCAAATATGGCACTGGCGCGCTGCTCGCGGGCGGTGGTGCGATTGCTGGCACAGTATTATGGAACAAGTACAAAGACAGAGTGCGTGCCGCCCATCAGGACGAGCCGCAATTTGGCGCGCAGAGTTCGCCGCTGGATGTGCGCACCGAGCGTTTGATCCTGGCGCTGGTTTTCGCTGCAAAAAGCGATGGTCATATTGATGCGAAAGAGCGCGCCGCTATCGAGCAGCAGTTGCGCGAAGCGGGCGTGGAGGAGCAGGGGCGCGTGTTCATCGAGAAGGCCATTGAGCAACCGCTCGATCCGCAGCGTCTGGCCGAGGGCGTTCGCAACGAAGAAGAAGCGCTTGAGGTTTACTTCCTGAGCTGTGCGGCCATTGATATTGATCACTTTATGGAGCGCAGCTACCTTAACGCGCTGGGCGATGCGTTGAAAATCCCGCAGGATGTCCGCGAAGGTATTGAACAGGATCTCAAACAGCAAAAGCTGGCGTTACCCGGCTAACCGCTGAATGCAGCATGTTTCGCTTGCATCATTCGTGAGTTTTGCCACCCTTAGAGGATGTATAATCACGAAAGAACAGTGACATGCTGCCGAAAGCCAATCGTATTCCCTACGCCATGACGGTCCATGGCGATACACGCATCGATAATTATTACTGGCTGCGGGACGATAGCCGCTCGCAGCCGGAAGTCCTTGACTACCTGCGCCAGGAAAACGCCTACGGGCATCAGGTCATGTCCACCCAGCAGGCATTGCAGGACCGCGTACTGAAAGAAATTATCGATCGCATTCCCCCGCGCGAAGTCTCCGCGCCTTATGTGAAGAACGGTTATCGCTATCGCCATATTTACGAACCGGGCTGCGAGTACGCCATTTATCAGCGTCAGTCGGCGCTCAGTGAAGAATGGGATGAATGGGTCACGCTACTTGACGGCAACAAACGGGCGGCGCATAGCGAGTTTTACACCCTTGGCGGGCTGGCTATTACTCCTGACAACTCGATTATGGCGATAGCGGAAGATTACTTGTCCCGCCGTCAGTACGGGATTCGTTTCCGTAATCTTGACAGCGGCAACTGGTATCCGGAAATGCTCGATAACGTCGCCCCCGAGTTTGTCTGGGCGAATGATTCTCTGACCTTCTATTATGTGCGCAAGCATGCCACAACGCTGTTGCCTTACCAGGTCTGGCGCCATACCGTTGGCACGCCGTCGAATCACGACGAACTGATCTACGAAGAAAAAGACGATACGTTTTACGTCAGCCTGCATAAAACAACCTCGCAGCATTACATTGTGATCCATCTTGGTAGCGCGACGACCAGCGAAGTGCGGCTGCTGGATGCCGAGTTGGCCGACGCTGAACCGTTCGTCTTTTTGCCGCGTCGTAAAGATCACGAGTACAGCCTTGATCATTACCAGCACAAGTTCTACCTGCGTTCGAACCGTGACGGCAAAAACTTCGGTCTGTATCGCACTCGCGTCCGTGACGAAAAAAAATGGGAAACGCTGATCCCGCCGCGGGACGCTATCATGCTGGAAGGCTTTACCCTGTTTACTGACTGGCTGGTTGTGGAAGAGCGGCAGCGCGGACTGACCAGCCTGCGGCAAATTAACCGTAAAACGCGAGAAGTCATAGGCATCGCCTTTGATGATCCGGCTTATGTCACCTGGCTTGCTTATAATCCGGAGCCGGAAACCTCACGGCTGCGTTACGGCTACTCTTCCATGACCACACCCGACACGCTGTTTGAACTGGACATGGACACCGGTGAGCGTCGGGTGATTAAGCAAACGGAAGTGCCCGGTTTCGACGCCGCAAACTACCGAAGCGAGCACGTGTGGATAACCGCGCGCGACGGCGTCGAAGTGCCGGTATCGTTGGTCTATAACCAAAAGTATTTTCGTAAGGGGCAAAATCCGCTGCTGGTCTACGGCTACGGGTCGTATGGCTCCTGTATGGATGCTGATTTCAGCAGTAGCCGCTTAAGCCTGCTGGATCGCGGCTTCGTCTATGCCATTGTCCATGTGCGAGGCGGCGGTGAGTTGGGACAGCAGTGGTACGAAGACGGTAAATTTCTTAAGAAGCGCAATACGTTCAATGATTATCTAGATGCGTGCGACGCGCTGCTCGCGTTGGGTTTTGGCTCGCCTTCGCACTGTTACGCTATGGGTGGCAGCGCCGGTGGTATGTTGATGGGGGTTGCCATTAACGAACGTCCCGAGCTTTTTCATGGTGTGATTGCCCAGGTGCCTTTTGTTGATGTGGTCACGACGATGCTGGATGAGTCGATCCCGCTGACGACCGGGGAATTTGAGGAGTGGGGAAACCCGAAAGATCCTCAGTATTACGCGTATATGAAAAGCTACAGCCCTTACGATAACGTCACCGCACAGGCTTACCCTCACATGCTGGTCACGACCGGGTTACATGACTCGCAGGTGCAATACTGGGAGCCGGCGAAATGGGTGGCAAAACTGCGCGAGTTGAAAACCGACGATCGCTTGTTGCTGCTCTGCACTGACATGGATTCGGGACACGGCGGGAAGTCAGGTCGCTTTAAATCGTATGAAGGCGTGGCGCTGGAATTCGCTTTTCTGATTGGCCTGGCCCAGGGGACGTTACCGGGGCAAGGCGAGCATTAAGCGTTTTCCAGATAGTGCTTTAATGTTAAGCGCAGCTCCGGGCTCATGCTGTCGAGATTATTAAACAGCCAGCGCAGATAGCCCGGATCGCGCTCTGCGATCTCAGACACCGGTTTACCGCGGTATTTGCCAAAGGTGAAGGTGGTGAGCAGCGCCGGACGTCCGGTAATCTCGACCATCTGCTCTGGCGTCCAGCCTGAACTGTTCATGATATCGATCAGCAAGGCCGCCGTAATATAGCAATCATATAATGCGCGGTGGTGGTGCAGGCCGGCCGGGGTTTGCACGTTCAGCTTACGGGATTTATACAGCGCCATATTGCTGTATTTGATGCCGGGCCACAGCCGACGCGACAGCTTCATGGTGCAAATCCACTCACCCGGCATATCCGGGAGCACGCGGCGGTCGAAGCTGGCGTTATGCGCAACGTACCACTCGCTTCCGTAATAGTGCGGAATAATCTCTTCAATCCAGGGTTTATCGGCCACCATCGCTTCGGTAATACGGTGGATCGCCATCGCCTGAGGGGAAATAGGGCGGTCAGGACGCACCAGGTGGCTCATCGGGTTGACGATCTGACCATCGATTACGTCGACAGAGGCGATCTCGACAATCCCGCCCTGTAAGCCACAGGTTTCTGTATCGATGATGCGTAGCATGTAACACTCCTGACCGAAAACGACTAGCGTAATGGAATGATATCACCTTGCCAACCCCGTGGGGTGCGCTGTCCCGTTAATAACAGCGGACCGCGGTCAGCGCGAACGATAAGTCGACCACTTTCATCCCATAATGCGCTGTTGCCACGCGCATTGGCCATCAGTACGGCAATCGAAAATTTATGAGAAAAGTTTTGCAACCGTGACGTTGAGGAGAGTAATTCTGGCTCGCCGACGCTCTGGCTGGTGGTGAACAGTGAAAACGCCGGGTCCAGATCCATGCCTTCCGGTTGATCATCCACCACGCGTATCGTTTTAAGATCGTTGCCAAGGCAAGCGCCAAGACTGTGATGATAGGTACGCGGCGCGGTCATCCACGGTGCAAAAACGGCCATGCCTTTGACAAAGCGCTCATTATGCTCCACGGGCAAGCCGGCAATGATTGTCATACGATGATGCGCTGCGGCCCAGGACAGCGGTTGGAGCAGACTGGCATCCGGCGGCGCAGGTAACGCCTTTCGGTCGTCAGCGCAGCCGGACAATGAAAGGGATGGAAAGACCAGCAAATTGCAGTGTTGTTGGGCCGCCGCTTCGATAAAGGCGAGATGCTGAGCAACGCGTTCGCGGACAGGTGTTTTTAGGGGTTCATACTGCGCGGCAGCGATTTTCCAGTTCGACATAATGACTTCCTTTTCATAGTGTCTACAATCGTTCTTAAATGATAGATTAAGAATAGACTTATACTGTAGCAGGCAATATGTAAGGATATGTAACTTTAAAGCAAAACGTTATTTTACTTTTGGCTCATACGGTAAACGTGACAACGTCACAGACGTCAGGCGGTGGGCGATAAGACGCTCGCGGAACCAGTCGCGCAGATGCTCTGGCTGTTCGCGCTCCACGACCTCGGCGACGACGGGCATGTTATAGCGTTCTTTAAACGCCACGCCAGCGGCCGCCAGATCGACATTCACTTTATCCATTTCAGCTTGTTCAAGCTGAGCGAGATTTTTTTGCATGGTCTTCTCCTTAGGTATTGCGCGCAAAAGTTACTAAGAGACCGCCGCGATGGCAAGTCGCAATTGATGCGTCTCGACTCAAACATTATAGAGGGTTATCCTCTGAAGATAAGACATAACAAAAAGGAATAGTTGATATGGTCACTCCTGCACGTACGCTCCTGTTTCTGACCGCCATGCTGACGACGCCCGTAGTCTGGTCGCATGCGCATCTGACGCATCAGTATCCGGCTGCCAATGCCAATGTAACCGCCGCGCCGCAGGCGCTCACCCTTAACTTTTCTGAAGGGATTGAGCAAGGTTTCAGCGGTGTGACAATTACCGGTCCAAAGCAGGAGGCTATCAAAACACGGCCCGCCAGGCGCAACGAACAGGATAAAACGCAACTGATTGTGCCCCTTGATGACGCACTGCCGCCGGGGACGTATACGGTTAACTGGCACGTTGTGTCCGTTGATGGCCATAAAACCAAAGGGCAGTACACGTTTAGCGTGAAATAAGTATGCTGTCGCTCACCTGGGTCACGCTTCGTTTCATTCATTTTACCGCGCTGATGCTGATATTTGGCAGCGCGCTTTACGGTGCGTGGCTGGCGCCGGTGGCGCTTCGTCGTCTGATGAATTGCCGGTTTTTACGTCTGCAACAGTACGCTGCTGGCGCGAGTTTTCTGACTGCGGCGCTGATGCTGGCAGTGCAGGGCGGATTGATGGGCTCCGGGTGGCAGGATGTATTCTCTGTGTCAATCTGGCGCGCAGTTCTGCAAACCCAGTTCGGCGGTGTCTGGCTATGGCAAATTATTCTCGCCCTTGTGACGCTGGTGGCAGCGCTTCTCGTTCCGCGAAATTTACCGCGACTGCTGCTGATTTTAGCGTTTGCCCAGTTTGCATTGCTGGCGGGCGTCGGCCATGCCACGCTGCATACAGGCATTTCTGGCGCGCTACAGCGGAGCAATCACGCGCTGCATTTGCTCTGTGCTGCGGCCTGGTTTGGCGGTCTGATGCCAGTCCTCTACTGTATGCGCCTGGCAAAAGGCCGCTGGCGTCAGCAGGCCATCGCCGCCATGATGCGTTTCTCGCAATATGGTCATCTCGCTGTGGCGGGCGTGTTAATCACCGGGATCGCGAATGTCGTATTTATTCAGGGATTCTCCCTTCCCTGGCGAAGCGGCTGGGGCCAGTTGCTTTTGTTAAAATGTGCACTTGTGGTGCTAATGGTGGCAATCGCGTTGCTGAATCGGTATGTTCTCGTACCACGGATGCGGCTGGGACATTGCCGTATCAATCAGTATTTTATCTGGATGACAAAAATTGAATGGGGTATGGGAGCGGCGGTTCTGGCGATTGTCAGTCTGTTCGCGACTCTGGAACCGTTCTGAAGAACAGGCAAAATTCATGAAAAAAATGATTCTTTCTTTGCTGCTGTTGGTCAGCTCCGGCGCGGCGCTGGCGGCACCGCAGGTCATTACCGTTAGCCGTTTTGAAGTGGGTAAAGATAAGTGGGCGTTCAATCGGGAAGAAGTGATGCTGACATGTCGACCGGGAAACGCGCTGTATGTGATCAATCCGAGTACGCTGGTCCAGTATCCGCTTAATGATGTGGCGCAGCAGCAGGTGGCCAGCGGAAAAACCAACGCTCAGCCTATTCACGTTATTCAAATAGACGATCCGGCAAAACCAGGGGAAAAAATGAGTCTTGCGCCCTTTATCGAACGCGCCGAAAAACTCTGCTAATTACCAAAAATATCTTTCTGATTTCCAATAAAAAACCGCAAGTATCGTCGAAACGCGCTTGCGGTTTTTGCTTTTTAGCACATGACGGATGCCTGTTTTTTCCAACCACTTTCACCATGGACTGGAAAACCTGGCGTCGTCATCTATTCTTATAAGGCAAGGCGACTTAGCCTGCATTAATGCCAACTTTTAGCGCACGGCTCTCTCCCAAGAGCCATTTCCCTGGACCGAATACAGGAATCGTATTCGGTCTTTTTTTATCTGTATGTTTTATATGGTGTTTTTACGTTTCAACCCGAAAAAACACGAAAATTACTCGAAATTTCCATATCCTGTCTAAACCATAACATAGTCTGCACCGCGTGCGTCCAGGTATTTTTTGGTCATTGTTAAATTTTTGTGGCCCAGTAAGCGTTGTGCGAAATCCTCTCCACGCTCGCTCTCATACAACCGACCGGCCAGACTTCTTATCTCATGAAAAGAGGGCGGGTTAGGGCCGAACTTTAAACCAGTAGCATTCCTGATCGTTGAAAACGCCTGTGTAAGCCCGTCTGGGGTTAACGGACCTGGCTTTCGTCCGCCGCGCCTGACAGACGAGTAGAGCATAAAATCTGACGGATTATTTATCCTACACCGATCCACGACATCCTGTAATAACAGATCGGATGCTTCCAGCCTCAAATCTAGGGGGATCGCCAACTTGTGACCTGTTTTCTCCTGAGTTACGAACAGTCTTCCGTCTCGCACATCACTGAATCTGAACAGAGAGACATCCTCCCGACGCTGTCCTGTCACCAGTGCCAGGTCAAATGCATTTGCTGCCCACTCAGAGTATCTAAAGGCTGCGTTGCGAATCACTTCATATTGCTCTTGCAGCAGACGTTCACGCTTGACTTTCGGTGTCGGCGTTCGCGTCGGCTCTGCCGGGTTCCTGTCGATATGCCCCTCCACAATTGCCTCTCTGAAGACATCCATCAATACCGATCGCAATCCGGAAGCCATGCTCTTTTTATCACAGACAATGTAGGCATCCAGAAAAGAAGCTATATCCTTTGTGGTTACGGAGGCGAGGGGGATCCTTCCGAACTCGTCCTTTATAGTGGCGAGCTGATTTCGCCTAACCTTCATCGTATTGGGTTTCAACTCGCGTCTTTCCAGAATAACCTCGTACCGCTCCAGCCATGCAGCCACTGTGAATGTGGGCACGTCTTTTATGCGGTCCAGAAGACAGGAAGGAAGATAGTTCTTGTCGAGGTAGTTGTTGGCTTCGATGGCTTGGGCTACTGCGTCCTTGCGGTCAATTCGGCCAAGAGATATCTCCTGCCCGGTCATCGGATTGCGCCAACTGTAAAGTCTGTCTCTTTTACGATAGGTCAGGTTACGGGGCAGATTAGCGTCGTAACGTACTGGCCTTTTCGCCATAAGTCAGTCTCTCCAGTAGAGTGCCGCCGGATGGCAGCTTAGTGTGTTTTGGTTTTACGCGATGGTTCTTTTTACGCGGATCCACATAGATAGCGTCAGGCTGAACCTTATATTCCTTTCCGTGCAGTTCCGGCGCGGGAAAAATTCGTCCATTCCGTACCCAACGACGCAGTGTGGAAAGTGAAGGGGGCTTTGAGTAAGTTAAATCAGCCCATTCCTGCAAGTTCAGAAGCTTTGCCATACTGTCTCCTGTAACCGGCAACTTATTATAAAGCTGCCGGGTTTTAATAATTGATATTTCGTTATCAGTAAAACCGACCAGGCAGTGTTCTCAGACGGCGCATGCCAGTCATAGCGGTTGCCACATAACTCTTATGACGGTTGACCACTTCTACCCAGATCTTCACGCCGTCCACGTTCACCGTGTATATTTCCTTCCTTTCGCTGCGACCATAGTCCCCGTAACGTTCAACATGCTTTGCCAGTGCTGCGTCACATGCCCGGCGGCCCAATGGCGATTGCTTACTGCGATTTATAAGGCGCATAAAATCTCCTCTGGCGGGAGGGTGTAACCCCTCCCTAATTCAATTAGCCGATGTATTCCGGTTTCATGTCGTCAAGAGTTATGCGGTACTTATCGTGCAACTCGTCGCCAAGATGCCGCTTCGCCGCGGAGAGTTTTTTCTCTACCGCTTCAAAGCGTGTTGCCGCGTCGGGTGAGCCTGGCTGTGGCAGACCGTTAATTGCTTCATCAAGCATGGCGCGATGCTTAACCAGGTGATAACGACGGGTAGCTTTATTTTTCAACTCAGTGAACAGTGCCGTACCTAATGCAGGTTTTGCCGTATTGATATCGTTTCCCACTGCTGTTGCATCTTCCAGCGTCTCAGCAGAATCAATGCGCGCACGGAATTTCTCTGCAGCATCATCGATGTTTACATCAGCTTCCTGCGTACTGGTGGTCTGCTGGTTATCGGCATTAATATCCTGCATGGTGATGCTTTGGGTGCTCTGGGCGGGGTTGATAATCTTCTCTTCTCGCTCATCGAGTTCGTCTGGCGTATAGACGCCAAGAATGACGTCAGGGCAGAAAAGGCGAGCCCAGCGCTTCACTGCGAGGTAAGCAAGTTGCTGGCGCGGATCGTCAGCCCAGAGAGTGGAATTACGAACGCGTGCCTGAGCAAGCAGCAGGTCGAGTTCTCGCGGTTGATCCTCACCTTTCAGGCGCGCTTTGATAATGATGCCGATACCTTCTTCATCAGCCATTGTCCAACCCGGTACGCGATATTCGCCTTTATCACCTTTTCTGATGTTGAACTTGCCGATGACCTTTTCCCATGGGCCATACCATTCATATTCAAAACGGCTTGCCAGTACACCACTGCGGGAAATAACTGCGTTAACCAGTTGTGCTTCGTAACCCAGCACACCATTGATCAGGTGCGTTTTCTGCGCCACAGCGAAAGGATTCATCTGCCATTGTGCGGCCTGCATAGCTACTGCCATGCAATCTGCTGCATTACCCTGTAGATGGCGAGGAACCGTTGCAGAACCCTGAGACATCATCTGAGCGAATGCACTGATAGCGTTCAGGTACTGCGAGTCAAACAAAGCAATGTTTGAGTTAACTACTGCATTCTGATCGGCAACAGTTATGTTTTTGTTTTCCATAGTTTCCCCCTTAAGCCATTTCACGAAGCGCATCGAGACGGCGCAGGTCGTAATCGTTCAGTTCGTCGGTGTAGTCTTCTGTTATCGGTGCTGGCCATTCGCCAGTGTCCATAGCGTTCGCGATGGAACGAATCGTCTGGCGATACTCAAGCTTTCCGAGTTCCAGCAGTGATTCCGAAGCCCACACAACAGCCACCCAGTGATAACCCTCGTCTTTGTTCACGAATATCCACGCGAATTTGTCCAGGTCGGCAACGTTACAGTACATACCGGCGCTGAGGTGGTAATCGCGCATGGTTATTTCGCGGTGAAGCCGTGATTTCAGGGCATCTTCCTTCACATCCCACATGCTGATTGTTTTCAGGTCGAAGCCGATACGCAGACCTTCGTACTCGAGTTCAACATCCGGTCGAACACGGATTTCAAGTCCGGTGTCGTCATCAATGCCGAAATAGCTGACTTCAACGGCGCGTGTTGGGTTTTGCAGTAACTTACCGGCCTCAGGGTGGGCATAGAGCGCAGACTGGATAGCCAGCGCGGTAGCGTATTGCTGGCGGGTAACCAGGATTTTATCGCCTGGGTTTTCGCGCCATGCGTCAAGCAGCTCGTCGGCGAAAACTGTGTCAGGTTTGACGGATTTCACTGCCTGAATCAGATCCGCTTTGGTGCCGGATACTTTCAACGGTTGAGGTTTCTGTGCTTCCTGCGCAACGAGATCAGGATTGATGATCGCCAGTTGCTCCAGTAGCGTGTCGCGACTACCGCTGGTTTTCATTTGCGCCGGCAGGGTGGCGTTGTATTCTTTGATGCAGGCTTTCATCGCCGATGCGGTTTGTTTCTGACCGTCTTCAATTCGCTGAAACTCAGCGGGCAACGCCATGTAGCTCTGTCCGGTTTCTTCCAGCGAAGCGCCGAGCGGCAACTGCGGCGGCAGGGTGGCGTTGTATTCTTCCAACAGCGCTTTGATGTCGTCGGCGGACAGCTGCGCTGGCAGGCTGGCGTTGTGTTCATCGATAACTGCGCGGATCGTTGCTGTCGTCGTGAGAGCGCCTTCCGGGATGACCGGTTCAATGCTGAATTCTTCATCCAGAATTTCAGGCTGTAACGCCAGCGCATGCACCAGATTTCCCATATCGAGAACTTTGGAGCGTTCTTTCTTGATGGTTTTAGATACGTGGCGGCCGTCGTAATACATCAGGCTCACTCGAGCGTCTTTCACCATCGTTGAACTGATACCGTTGGCGGCGTGGTAAACCTCATTAGGTACGCCTTCATAGCGGCCCGGCTCGAAGTATTCCGGCCACGCTGCATCCGGTACTGGTTCTTCCTGTTGCGCCTCAGGCTCAGATTGGCTCGTCTCATCCTGATTCTGGTTCTCTTCGAGCTTTTCTACGGTAACTGCTTCTTCACCAGTCCCCAGATCGCCTTCGCCTGCCTGCACCGCATCACCAGCCTGTTTTTCATCACTGTCAGCTTCTTGAACCTGCACATTACTGGTGGTCTCCGGATCCGTTTTTGTGCCATGAGTTGATGAGTTCTGCATTAAGGCGGACACGTCGAAAATCCCGTTGCCGACATTTTTAACCAGTTCAGGTTCGTCGGTCGGCTGGCTTGTCTCTGTTTTCACCCATTTTGGATCGGTTGGGTCGCTGATACCCTCGACGTATTCACCGCGTTCGGCGGCCAGCTGTCGGCTGGCTTCTTCTACAGCGTCTTTTTCCGGTGTGTGACGGGCTGCCGCAAGAGTTTCTGCCGTAGGTTTCTCGTGATTGCTCTCGGTCAGGCTTGCGTTGATATAGGCCCGCAGCCGTCCAGGAAATTTAACCAATTCGGATGATGTACCGCGGATAAGAGCAAAAATAGCGGCGCGCGAATAGTCCAGGATACCGGGCGTGGCGCGCAGCGCTGCGGACCATTCTTTGAACGGACTTTCCTTTTTCTTAACGATTTCTTTTGCGCGACGGTAAACACTGCCCGGCAACTCATAGATATTAAAATCCATAGGCAGGGTGGCGAGCGCTATTTCAATGTCGAGAACGTCAAAATTATGCTTTACATCCGGATGACGATCGGTCTTATTACCGCCGCCAGCGTTAGCGCCGCTTTCAGTGCGCTGAATAGTCGATACACGGTTGCCTTTCACCCACTCCTTAACGAGCAAACCGCGATCGATATGTTCGGTATCGAACCATGTTTTGAGGAACTGGATAACAGTCGCCAGCTCAGGAATTTTTCCGTCGACAGGGAATACTGTTTTTACGGCATTCACTGATTTATGAATGTCGTGTTCAACTGCTTTCTTGAACGCCTCAACATTCTCGGCGGCCAGTAACAGGTTCTGGACATATGAATTATCGGTGTCCATTTCCAGAGCAATAATTGCTTTTTTCTGATCGGCATCGACGTGATAGAGGTACTCGCCGTTGCCAATGTATTGAGCCAGAACTCGATGACGGAGAGGCATAGTTGCAACAACAGTCAGCTCTGGGGCAGGGGGTGGGCTGCTATCCTCGTTCTCAAAGTTTTCAGTGTGATCCAGCACTTCGCCTGTTTCAGTATCAACACCGTCAACGATATGCTGGCGGGCCGCGGCGGCAGCTTCAGATGACGGCAAGGTGATGCCGGGGATTTGCGCCCAGGTCATATTGTCCTTGCCGAGTTGATAGTAATCGCAGAACGTGAGGCTCAGCTCGCCTTCCGGCGGCAGTTCGTTGACGACGGGGAAATTTGTGGCGACGGCTTTGAAGTAATCTTTCAGCTTTGCGCCGGTTTTAATCAGGAGATAATCCAGTGTTGCATTTGCCGCTTCAAAATCATCGCTGCACCAGAGAACAGCATCTTTCTGGCCTGATGATTTCTTTGCTTTGCGGACTAAAAATACAGGATTAGTTCCACTCATTGTTTTGTCCTCAATTCGTGTAGAATGGAGGTGCCTTAACAGCACCCCGATATATCTGGTTGTTATGTCCGGTTCGCTTTGGTCGGTGACGCCGGACAGGGCACGCCCGCTTCGGTGGGCGTTTTCTTAATGGATGGTCTGATAAAATCTTTCTGAGTAATCGAGCTTGTAACTGCGGTAATTACCAAACCCCGCTTTATCCCCATCACTCACCTTGACTGTGAGCAGTGAAATGGCTTCTACAGCGCAGTGAGGGCAGTCGAACTTTCCGAGCACATAACCACCGTCAAGAACGACAGTGGTTTCGCCAGCTGAGTTCGAGTGAATAACGCCTGAGACTTTCTTTTCACAATTGAATAAAGCAATGTTCTTATTCACCGCTTCCAGGTTCATTTCGATTGTTACAATCTTCATAAAATATTCCTTTTGGTTTATTCAGGGTGCAAGGGTCCACGCCAAATAAATGGTTAGAATTTCAGTTCAGTTAATTACGCTTCGTGCGCCATCTGGTCGTATTCAGCGCATTGCTTAGAGCAATATTCCTTTTCTTTGCGCGCCAGCAGTGAGCCGTTGCTATAGAGAAGGGTGCTCTTTACTTCTTTGCCTTCATCAATGGGTTTGCGGCAGTAGCCGCACTGTTTAAGCATCCGGATCTCCTTTTTGTGCCAGCAGGTAGCAAAGGCGGCGAAGCATCACTCCGAAATAGTTAAGTTTGATAGCCTGAATACGTGCAGGCTTGCGGGCGAAATCAATCATTTTCTAATCTCTGCGATGACTGTTTTTAATGTCATTCCAGTATTGAAAAGTGCATGGAATGTTTGCATCCAGAACGGCCTGAGTTGCCGCTACGATGTTTGCATGCCAGGTTACGCAGACAGTTGCTCGTATCTGCACATAACGCAGTGACGGATCCACCTTATTCATCAACATCCCAGCGCGTACTGCGTCACTGGAGTTTTCAAAGCTAAAAATTACCTCACTCATGATTTATCCCTCTGCTTGCCGTTATCGCCCGGCTGGCGGAACGTTTATCACCTGACAACGATGCGCTTGTTGTCGATGGAATGAAGAGTACAACCAAAAGTTCGACAAGTAAAGCATAAATGGAACCTGTGGTTCTATTTGGGGGTAAAAAAAGACACCAATACGGTGTCTATTTTGTACAGAGCGGGAATGTGGCTATTTCTTGAGGTCGTTCATAATGTCGTAGACATCATTCTTAAGTAGGTCCATTTCTTTCACCACACCCCTGGTGTGAATGATCAAACGGAGCTTTTCAGCTTCAGGCAACTGATTAAACAGAGATAACAACGTTTGTTCCTGTTCATCAAGAACGCGCGGTAATATCGGAAGTTCTTCTCCATTCTCCCCTTCTGTGCCCGGTTCCATAAAGAACCAGTACTCAGGCCTGCCGGTTACGGCTGACAGCCTTTTGAGGCGCTCGCCGCTTGCTGCTGCTGCACCATTAGCCCATTTACGCACTGATGTATGTGATAGCATCACGCGCCTGGCTAAATCAGCCATGCTCCAGCCGTTTTCCTCCATCACTTGATGGATTCTTTTCGCAAACACAGGGTGAGGAGTTTTATTCATATTCTCATTTTACAACCAATGGTTTTATAGTTCATCAGAACTATTGGTTTGATTTTTGTTGGAACCAAAAGTTTTAAATGTTATTCTCCTGCCAACATTCACCAACATGCAGGACAACAAATGGATAACCAACTTAAAGACAAAATCAGCAGCCGCATGACGCAAGTAGGCATTGGAGAGTGCTTCGGCATTTCATCGCAGGCTGTAGGTAAGTGGCTTCGGAAAGGAAAAATTCCTCACGGTCGAATTTTGCCCCTTTGTCGGATTCTTGAGTGGCAGGTTACCCCTCATGAAATCGACCCATTGGCATATCCAAACCCTACTGATGGGCTTCCAAAACAGGAGTCCTGACCATGCACGCCATTTCATATCAACAAAATACCGGAATAACTCCGGCTGCGATGATAAATCGCAATCAGCAAAGTGCGGCAGATAAGCACGAACAGATCCGCGATGCCGTTCGTGCCTGGTCGGCATCTCTCGATAACCAGGACGTAGTCGCCGGAATGATCGTTGAAGAATGGGAACGACAGGGCGGCGCCGGGCTGGATTTCCCTGACGACCTGAGCCGTAAGCGGCAGAAGCTTTTCCGCTGGCTGGACAGTGATACCGCATATGCACGTGAAAACATCCGCCTGCTGACTCCGGCGATTCTGGCTGTTTTACCGCTGGAATTTCGTGGGCGCCTAATCGGACAGGATTGCTTCATGACGCGTTATGCAGTGATGGAGAAGGAAATCAGTGAGGCAAAACAGGCCGTAATGCTGAATGCACCGCAGCACCAGATGGTGAAAGAGGTCAGGGAAGGGATTGAGCATCTGCTGGGTATGTTACCCGGCGATGCTGTCGTTCAGGTTCTGAGTGGTATCGCGGCCATAGCGTCGGGTGTCATGTGAGGTGTTCAGATGAACCATTTGGAATTTATCGAAAAGCACGTCCGGGAAGAGTTAATCCGGCAGGGCTTCACTGCGGCAGTGGCGCAGGGGGGGGCATTTCAGGCTGTCGATATGTATACGCGCATGAGCCAAGCGAGCAGGAAAGGGAGGATTTTTGATGATGTTTTACGTCACGCGAAGTTATGGACAGAGAAACAAACGCTGCCGGCGGATCGGTTTGAATCGAAACGAAATAAACGCAACAGGCAGCAGGGTTTGTTCTGAAAAGGCGAAAGCCGCGGTGCTCGAACACCAACGGCTTTCAGGTGCAAAAACGGTAGGTAATTGCGGAGATGAGTATGTCAAATACCGCTGAAGTTATCAATTTTCCCATAAGAACCGAGCAAACAGGAGGTCACATGGCCGACCTGTCCAATGGGTACACCAGGATCGCAAACGAGATTCAGAAGCTTAAACCGCGCCTTCGCATGTCAGGGCGGGAATGGCAGTGCCTTGAAGCGGTGATCTGGCTTACCTACGGATGGAATAAAAAACAGGATCGGGTTACGAACACTGTAATTTCTGGTCTTACAGGGCTGTCAGATTCGCATGTTTCTGATGCGATCAGGTCTCTGGCTGAGCGTGGAATTATTTTTAGTCACAAACAGGGTGTAATGAAAATTGTCGGTATAAATACTGAGCTATCAGCCTGGATTTTAGACAAACCGAAAACGGGAAAAACCTTCCCGAAATCGGGAAAACTCTTCCCGAAAACAGGAAAAACCTTCCCGGAAACGGTAAACACCCAAGACTATAACAATAACAATATTAAAAGATCATCGTCCGAGAATTCTGACGAATCCTCAGACGACCGCCTGAAGAAATTTTTATCTGCCCATCCTGAAGCTGCGATTTACACCCCAAATTTCACCAAGTGGGGAACTGCTGAAGACCAGCAGTGCGCAGAATGGATCATCGCACTGCTTGAAAAAGTAAAACCCTTTCCGAAGAAACCCGGTCTTGTGGCCTGGGCTAACGATGTACGCCTGATGCGTGAACTTGACGGACACAGCCACCGTGAAATCTGCGAGCTGTTTCAGTGGGCAAGCAAAGACGCGTTCTGGCATTCAAACATCCTTTCGCCCGCAAAGCTACGAGCCAAATGGGACACCCTGACCCTCCAGCGCAAAGACACCACTCGCAAGCAACGCGCAGATGTCAGAGCAAATAAATCCGAAACAGGACCGCACTGGAATAGCCCTGAAGCATGGGAGAAATTTCTATGACACCTGTTCTGTATCGTGCAATTGAAAATCGTGATGGCGACATGCTGGCGCGCATGGTCGGCAATGAGCGAAAAGTGGTGAATTCCGCTGCTGAAAAGCTGGTGGATATGCTTTTTGAAAACCTCATGCAGGTATTTCCGGCATCCACTCAGACGAACCTACGAACTGACGGTGATATTCGCGTTGCGAAGCAGCAATGGATCGCCGCTTTTGCCGAGTCAGGCATTACCTCACGTGAACAGCTTTCCGCCGGTATGCAAAAAGCCCGCTCCAGCCAGTCTCCGTTTTGGCCGTCTCCAGGTCAGTTTATTTCGTGGTGCCGCGAGGGGAGTGGCGCGCTAGGGATCAGTGTGGACGACATCATGAGCGAATACTGGCGGTGGCGGAAGCTGGTTTTTCGCTATCCGACCAGCGAGCAATTCCCCTGGAGGGATAAAAACCCGCTGTATTACCACGTCTGCCTGGAGCTGCGCCGTCGTGGAACGGAGGGGCAACTCAGCGAAAAGGAACTTATCCGGGCCGCTGGCGACATCCTGCATGACTGGGAAAAGCGGGTTCTGGCTGGTAAGCCCGTGCCACCTATCCGTCGCGCATTGTCCGCACCAAAAGTGGCCGCTGGGCCGACTCCGGCTGAGATGCTGATGGCTAAGTACAAACAACGCAAAGACGCTGGTCTGATTTGAGAGGAAATCACATGGAAACCGTAATTCAAGCACTGGAAAAAATGGGCCGGGCGACATACCGCGAAGTGGCTGCCCGTCTTGAAATCGACCCGGTTGATGCGCTCACCATGTTACGTGAACAGCGTGATCAAGGGTTATGCGATTTTGGAGATGGCGGCTGGTTCCTCGGTACCATGAAAGGTCAGTCTCAGCAGTCAACGCCAAAGGCTCCTGTGAATCCAGCCCCGCGTCTGAAAGGTGAGGATCCGAAACCCGTTGATCCTGCCGTCGTCCGACAGCAGCTGCGTGAGCAGGGGGCAATGACGACCGTTTCGCTGGCTGCTGCCGTCAATCGCAATGCCCGCGGAATGGTCTCTGTTCTTCGCGCGCTGGAGCGCCAGGGTATTGTGGTGAAGAACGGGAAGGGCAAAGGCGTTACCTGGTCCCTTGCTGTTGTTACAGAACCCGTTAAGCAAGAACCGGTACCGGAGGCACCTGCTGCGCCGGAAGAAGCAAAACCGGTTGAACAGATTGTGAGTGAAATACCCTCGTTCACCGAAGGGCGCGCCGCAGTCGAGGCTGTACCAACGGTGCGGGATATTTCTCGCGAAATCCGCCTAACCAGAAACAAGCTGGAGCAACTGACAAAACTGCGTGACGCTGTCCGCGTAATTGGTCGCCACAAAAACCTCGTGCAGCAGCTGACAGGGAGGGAATAACCGATGGCCCGACCAAAAACACACAGAGAACGAACAATGATTATCGATCGGATTATCCACATGGTGAAAGCGCACGGACACATGACGACGTCAGAGGTGGTCTCGCTGTTCGGCCTTCATCGCGGTACGGCTGAAAAATATCTGCGTATTGCGCTGGAGCGCGGCGGCTTCATTCGTCATGGTCGTTGCGGCATTTTCCGCGACCAGCGCGCGGTAATTGATTACGACCTCAGGCGATACAGCAGCAGTCAGGAAAAGGGATTTTCAGCGCTGCCGGCGCTGGAGAAAAGCCCTGTGATGGGGCGTGTAATGCAGGTTTATGGAGCATCAGTATGACAAACGACAAAAAGGCGACTATCAAACACCCTGCAATTCGTTACCACGGCGGCAAATTTCGCCTGGCGCCGTGGATTATCAGTTTTTTTCCAAAGCACCGCTGCTTTGTCGAACCATTCGGCGGCGCTGCTTCCGTCCTGCTGCGTAAAGAGCCCAGCGAGGCAGAAGTTTATAACGATCTTGATGGCGACGTGGTGAACCTGTTTCGCGTGCTGCGTGACCCCGTTACCAGCCGATCACTCATCGACGCCTGCGCATTAACGCCATATTCACGAACCGAGTTCCTGAACGCTTACGAACCAACTAACGACCGTATAGAACAGGCTCGCCGTCTAATTGTTCGCGCGACTATGGGCTTCGGGAGCGCTGGTGCCACAAAGGGGACCACAGGTTTCCGCCTTGATACCAAAAGAAATAGCAGCACGGCACAACGCGTATGGGCTCGCCAGCCGGACAACCTGGTCGCAGTCGCCAGTCGGTTCGCTGGCGTCCTCGTGGAGAACAGACCGGCTATTCAGTGTATGCGGGACCATGACACCGAATCGACGCTTCATTTTGTTGATCCGCCGTACGTTCACGACACGCGAACGGGTTCGACAAAAACAAGTGCATACCGATTCGAGATGTCGAATGCCGAGCATGTCGAATTGCTAAACGCTATGAAGGAGTTACAGGGGATGGTAATCGTCTGCGGTTATGACAGCAAATTATATAACGACTCATTGGTCGGTTGGCAAAGAGTCACGCGTACCACCGCGGCAAATGGTCACTCAGGCTCAGTACAGCGTACTGAATGCCTCTGGATTAACCCAGCAGCACAGAAGAAAAAGGAGCGTGCAGCATGACAGACAAACAGGCGCTTCGCTTAACAGCAGAAAAGGCGAAAGATAACTTCATGCCGAACTTCATGGTACCCACTCGGGATGTGCTGGCGCTGCTGGATGAGCTGGACAGCGCCAATGGCTACGCCAGTGCATACGAGGCTGAAAAGTGGCATTACCACGGATTAGCAGAATCAGAGGGGGAGCGAGCAGATCGGGCAGAAAAGCAAGTGGAAGAATTAACGATGTGGATTAAACGCTTGGCCCATTCACTCCGAAACGCCAGACCAGACAGCAAGTTACATGGTGCTGCAATGGACTATTTGAGCCGTAACGGATTAATCAGTGTGGAGGATGTGTTGAGATGACCAATAACAAATTTACAGACGTACATGACCTGCTAAGCGCCTATCAAAAACAGGCGCGGAAAGTACCCGCAAAGGGTGTGTATGCCTCAAGACAGCGTCAGGTTGAGGTCCAGGCGGCGCACACACGCAAGTTAATGCGCACGCGTCGACGGTCAGTCGGCAAGTCAAATAAACTTGGCTGTCGCTTTACGGCAGAAATGCGCGCAGCGCTTATTTGCGATATGAATTTTTGGGCGCTGATATGCCGCTCTAACCGTCAGAACGCCAGCCAATCGAAAGAAGTCGTCGTCGCTGGCATCGGTAAGGGGGAGTGATGGACCAACTGCTGCAATACGCCACAAACCGGATCATTGAGCTGGAAAGTTTTCTGTTGACGGATTTTTCATCAACCAGCGCCGGTATTTGACATACTATCATATTCATTTTTTAGGTTTACGCTGGCACCTTTGGTAAACCTTTTACCAAAATAGCTTGTTTTCCGATGTTAACGATGCCACCATTGGTAAATCGTTGACCAATGGTTACATCGTTACATGGAGAAAAGAATGAAAAAGTATGCGATTTGGAATAACAAAGGCGGGACTGGTAAAACAAGTCTCTCTTTTCAGGCTATCTGTAGATACGCTGAGCTACATCCATTAGAACGTGTTCTTGTTATCGATGTTTGTCCTCAAGCAAACCTTTCAGAGCTATTTCTCGGGGGACTGATAGGCAATGGGAGTATCAATCTTCTGACTCGTCATGACATCAATGCTCGTTGTACATTGGGTGGGTATTTCCAGATGAGGCTACCAACCCCATACCAAAAACCAGTATTTGATTCGCATGATTATTTAACTCATCCACGCAGTTTTAATGATCATATTCCTACAAATATTTCACTGGTCTGTGGTGATCCCTTACTGGAACTTCAAGCTAATGCAATTAATACCTTGGCGAACCAGCAAATACCTGGTACAAATGCTTGGGTTAGCATTATTGATTGGATAAATGATTTGGTTAGCAGTTTGTCAGATGAATATGAGACTTTATTTATCGATTGTAACCCCAGTTTTTCAATCTATACACAGATTGCTTTAGCAGCCGTCGATAAATTAATTTTACCTGTTATGGCAGATGATTCGTCTCGCCGGGCAATTCAGAACGCTTTTTCATTGATATACGGACTCAAATTACCATCTGATATTTATGCTTCATATGCATTCGCTAATAAGCTAAATTCTGTTAACAGGCCGCTTCCTCGGGTACATATGATTGCTAAAAATCGACTTACGCAATATATGGGACCAGCCTCTGCTTACGCTGCGGTGCTTAATTCAATCGATAATGATGTTCAGCAACTTCTCGCAACAAATCCGGAAATTTTCGATTTTAACACTATTGAAGAAGGTGTTGTTAACATAAAAGATTTTCAAACAACGGGTGTAGTAGCCTTTGCGAAAGGTTGTCCGTTTTCAATACTCCCTACGGGAAGTGTACGGGTGATGAATCGCCGTGTAAAAGTCAATGCTCCATATAAACAATCTTGCCTTGAAGCGATTGATCGAATGGTCGCCAAGCTATGACAAAACAGAATCCACTTTAGCGTTTTTTAAAATCATCAGGCAAAGCGGTGGATTTGCAGTTCGCCGAGGCGCTGGTGAGGGAGAACTTGCCGGAGTTGTGTAACCTGAGAGGAATTGCTGCGTAAAAAAAGGCCCATTTATGGGCCTTTTGGCAATACCAAGCTTATGGACGCTGGTTTACGTACTCAATGATCGCAGTAATAATCACGATAATCGGAGGTACGATTTTTAATAGTAAGTCAGCCATAATGAGCTTCTCTTAACTTTCTCGCGACTGGCTGCAAACACCCTTGGGCTTGCCTTTGCAGATGTTGTATCTGTTGTAGCCAGATACATTCGGCGCGAATTGGTTGGGGTGAGACTCAAGCATCACCAAGAGCCCGGATAAAAATTCACTTTAAAATCAGTTCTGAACTATTCCATTTCGTTCCATAGTGTCTCAGTAACTTGAAGACTTTGGTTCATTTAGTTAAGCTTGTTCCTGTAGCCAGATACATTCGGCAAGGTAAACGAGTCGCAAGCTCCTTTACCGTTTGAAAGGCCCGGAATCATCAACCGGGCTTTTTAATATCTACTTTTCAGAAATTAGCCTTCTGCCACATCTAGTGTAGTTCTCTTCATTTTTTGTCAATATTTTGTTCTGTATGGCCTATTCTAGTAGGGATTCTTTTCAGTACAAGAGTTGATTTTGAGGTTAAATTGAGGTTGCAAAAGGGTAAGAAAGGCTAAGTGCACGTCTTATAAGGCATTGCGGGGATGTCAATAATTCATAAAAAAAATAGATAATTTTATCGAGTACTGATTTCTTCATCGAAAGTAATATAGTTTTTATTATTTTCTAGAGAAATCACCAACTTTCGCAGGCAAATTTCAGCAACGACAGGCATTTGTACATAGTAAACCTGAAGGCCGAAGCAAGACACTATCCCGCCACCGTTCGGTGAAGCGCTGGTGAGAGCGAATCTCTTTGAACTTTGTCACACGAAAGAAATCGCTGCTTAAAAACATCTTATTTTTCAACCCGCTATGGCGGGTTATTTTTTCGTCTCCTGACAGAAAATTAACATTTTGTGCTTTAAAGACGTTGATCATTTGCTCTCACAGGTATACTGTATAAAAGCACAGTATATGCAATGGAGGCAATAATGAAAGTTGAGTTAACCATTGATCGCACTAAAAAACTTCCTGACGGTGCGGAGGCGGCACTTGAGAAGGAACTGCTTAAGCGGCTTAGCAATCAGTATGAAGATTGCAGTCTGGTGATTCGACGAGCCGGATCTGATGGACTTAATGTTTATGGCGCTGCCAAGGACGATAAAAAGCAAATTGAAATGATCCTCCAGGAGACCTGGGAGAGCGCTGACGATTGGTTTTATTAACATAGCGCTTAGGGCTGGCGCGCATTTATCCGAATACCGCAATGTGTATACCTTTGATGCTGCTGCCGACATTTTTTAATTGCGTCTGTATGTCGCTCAGGGGGATTACGTGGCGGATATAGTTCAATCAAATCTTGCTGATAATTTTCGGGTGACCATTACTGATGGAAGAGGGCTTGAGGTTCTGTCGTTCAGGATTAGAGCAGAGGAACGGTATATTATTACAAGCAGAGAGGGGGCTGTAACACCCAGAAAGTTATCCAGAGATGATCTTTACTGGTCAAAAGAAACCATCATGGAAGTTGTCCGGGAAATGGCTTCTAAAAATTGACTTGTCACTACGTACGCAATCATAATTCTTGAGCTGGCCTGAACAACCAGCAACCTGACCGCGATGCGCCACGGAGTGAATACCATGGCGCAGTTACAACTCATTAAGCAGTCCTCAGGGATCCTGATCCCGGCTACGCCGGAGACCAGCGATTTATTGCAATCAAAAATTAAGCTCGGCGCCGTGCTGGTGGCCGACTTCAAACAGGTACGCAATCCTGCGTTTCATCGCCGCTTCTTCGCTCTGCTGAATCTGGGCTTCGAATACTGGGAGCCTACCGGCGGCGCGATCTCATCCAACGAACGCAAGCTGGTGACCGGCTACGCAAAATTCCTGGCTTCCTATGGTGGGAATGAGGGCGCACTTCTTGACGCCGCCGAACAGTATCTCGATCGCATCGCTGATAAGCGCGCCGGCAGCATCAGTGCCTGCAAATCCTTTGACGCCTATCGTGCGTGGGTGACCATCGAGTCCGGCCACTACGACGCTATCCAGCTACCGGACGGCACCCTCCGCAAGCATCCTCGCAGCATTGCATTTGCCAATATGGGCGAAACCGAGTTCCAGCAATTGTACAAAGCCGCGCTCGACGTTCTCTGGCGATGGATACTGTCCCGCACGTTCCGCACGCAGGAAGAAGTCGAAAATGCCGCCTCCCAGCTTATGAGCTTTGCAGGGAGATGGGGATGAAATATAGCTGGTTCCATCACTCTGACTGCACAACTGAACAGGCCGACGAACTGGTTGCTAATTACCGGCGCCGCGGCGTGAAGGTAGAGCGCAGCCTGAACTCCGATTATCTCACTTGGACCGTAAGCGCGAAATTGCCTGAGAGTGAGCATCCCGCGCGGACTCCGAGAACTTTTCGCCAAAAGGTCTGGGGGTGAGCATGGCTATTTATCGCAGCAAAAAATGGCTCGCCGCCGTCGGGAAGATCGAGCGTTGTGTTCTTTGTGGCGCATGGGGAACGCAGGTGGCACACCGGAACGAAGGGAAAGGCATGGGATTAAAAACCGATGACTGTGCGACAGCTGCGCTCTGCATTTGCTGTCATGACAGCATTGATAACGGGAATAAGCTGAACAGGGAGGAGCGTCGACAGCTTATGGACCGCGCGATTGTTCTGACAGTGATTGAAGTTGCCCGCCGCGGGCTGGTGGTGCCCGCATGAAAATTTACGAAATTACGCCGATTGGCAAGCCCCGAATGACTCAACGTGACCGATGGCATAAACGGCCAGCAACAGCAGCGTACTGGGCATACAAAGAACGGGTCCGGTTGCTGGGCATCCGCCTGCCAGAGTCCGGATATCACGTCACGTTCGTCATCCCCATGCCAAAGAGCTGGAGTAAGACGAAGCGGGCGCAATATGTCGGCCGGCCTCATCAACAAAAACCAGACAAAGACAATCTGGAAAAGGCTCTACTGGATGCGGTGTTTGACGAAGATAGCCATGTCTGGGACGGACGGGTTACCAAAATCTGGGGAGAAACCGGACAAATTATCATCGGGGAGGCCAGATGAAGCCAGAAACGCTTGAGGTACTCCGCGCGCACTGGCAGCGCCTTCGCATCTACCGCTACCGGGGATCGGTGCTGGTGGACTACCGCATCCTTCGTAATTTTGTTCGCATCTATCATTCAGCAGGAGCCGCATAATGAACCTCGAATCAATCGCTAAATACTTCGCGCCAAAATCATCGATGTTCAGTGACTCCTCGAGGGCGACAGCTAACGACTGCCTGACCGGTACTGATGTGATGGCTGCACTTGGACTGGTTAACGCGAAGTGCGGATTTGGCTTTGATCTCTATCTAGCAAAGATTGGCATAAGTAGCCCAGATCGGGCGATGGAGGCACTCTATGATTCAGCCGTTGAAATATCCCGACGCTTTAAATCAGTTACAGAACTCGATGAAAAAGTCCGGCAGCGCGTTCTCGAAATTATGTGTGCTTTTGCATACCAGGATTACGCCCGTAGTGCGGCAAGCGTTCGCAGATGTGACTGCTGCGATGGTAGTGGCTTTACCGAAGTCGAGGTATTCACCAACAAAATCCAATACCCCGACGGCAAGCCGCCAAAATGGGCAAAAGTTACAAAGGGTGTTTACCCCTCATACTGGGAGGAGTGGAAATCAGTTCGGGAGAGCGCGCGAGTACTGTGCAAAGCGTGCAACGGTAAAGGCGTTATTAGTAATGCATGTCGCTGCCACGGCAAAGGGAAGGTGCTCGATAAGAAAAAGACAGAGGAACAGGGCGTGCCGGTTATGAAAGTGTGTGACCGCTGCACTGGGAGAGGTTACGCCCGGCTAAAATTTTCCAGTGTTCTGGAGGGCGTCCGTACCGTATGGGATGTAAAAAAAACCACAGCTTACGATCACCTGCAACCGCTCTTTGAATTGCTTGTGGAAGAGTGCTACAGGCAAGAAGGTTATGCAGACAGCGCTTTAAAGTCAGTGACCGTGTAGGCTGATTTCCTACAGTCAATATTTTTAGAGAACAAAGGCGTGTCAACGCAAAGCAGAAGTGTCACCTTCGGTGCGAAACAGAGATGTCATGCTTTGGTTCAGAGAATGCGTTTGACCGCCTCGCTATATACTTCCGAGCGTTCTCTTTTCCCAACAGAAATCACGAAAACGACAACTTTCTCGTCTATAACCTGGTATACAAGGCGATAGCCTGAAGACCGGAGCTTAATCTTGTAACAATCAGGCATACCACGGAGCTTGTTTGCTTCAATCCGGGGTGACTCAAGTACTTCAACCAGCTTCTTTTTCAACTGTTCACGTACCGTCGAGCCCAGCTTTCGCCATTCCTTTAGTGCCCGCTCGTCAAAATCCAGAAAATACGCCATCAGAGTTCATCCAGCGTCACACGTACTGGCTTAGGATTACGAAGCCGTTCTTTCACTATCTCCACAAGTTCAGCATCTTCATCACTCAGGAGTGTCTGTTTGAACGGCAAGCGTTCATTGTCAGCGATATACTCGAGCATGAGACGAAGCGCTTCAGAAGGAGTTACACCCATTTTTTCAAGCGCGGCGTAAGAACGCGCTTTAAGTTCATCGTCAATACGCAGGTTAATGCTACCCATGTCTTACACCTCTTGTAATTACAAATGTCATTACAAGTATCGCACTACAACATGCTTAGGGCAAGTCACGAAGGAAGTCAGAAAGTAGTCGTAAGAACGGTGATCACTGTCCGCTTTGTGCCAGGAGCAGCCATTGCTAAGTCCATCCTGTATTGTGCAGGTCAGCTCGTTTTTAAAGAGTCCGGCCATCATCTTACTGGTACAGACACCATATACTTTGTGACGGTCAGGCTACATATGCACAACTCAACTTATTCATCTATTTTTTGCTTTAGCATGTCAGTGTTGCTTTCTCGTCGGCGGGTGAGCGGTGACCTGACCTGTCGATAAAGGAACATAGCACGTTTTATGCAACACCCGCATGCGGCAGAAAATTATTGCCGAACGTTTACCCCTGTCAACAAGCTTTACTTTCTGAGGCGCGCCAGCCCGCGAGGAAAACAATCTGAACATCAAACAATTAATGACACAAGAAATACGATTAAAGATTTTTTTGTGCATGCCGATAGTGCTTTTTTAAAAGGAGAAATCTATGTCTGTCACAATTCAGGGGAATACCTCAACCGTTATTTCAAACAACTCCGCCCCGGAAGGAACATCAGAAATAGCCAAAATCACAAGACAAATTCAGGTGCTGACTGAAAAGCTTGGGAAAATCTCATCGGAAGAGGGGATGACGACACAGCAGAAAAAAGAAATGGCTGCATTGGTACAGAAGCAAATTGAAAGCCTCAGGGCTCAACTGGAGCAGTTGTTAAGGCAGCAGGCAGAGAAAAAGAATAAAGACGCGACAGTTCAGCCTGATAAAAAAGAAGAGAAAAAAGACGATACAAATACCGCTGGCACCATTGATATTTACGTCTAAGTGACAGCCGTATTGTGGCCCTCATCGGGCCACTTTTCGCCATCAGCCTTTTCTTTAAAGACATATTATCTTTGTATCATTTCTGATAGTTAACATTACAAGATATAAGTAATGGACGCACTCCCAATTAGTCTATTTAAATCGCCACGAGTTTAACTGACAACCCATGATCAATTATGAATTGCAACTATTTCTGTAGTCACTTTTGTGGGGACAGTCCACAAAACTGCCAACTTCCGCTTCTTGCTCTTAGCGGACATTAGCATAGGCTATTTACCATAACGCCTCATTACGCGCACCGCCCAGACTGACTCAGCGCGTTTCTGGCATATCCCCGGTAAAACAAGTAACAAACCACCCGAAAATGAACACCAGAAACGCGACTTAAGAATCTACCCTATGAATGGATATGCACTCAACCGAATCGATCTTGGTTTCAATCTTTTTTATCGGGATCAGGCTTCTTTTTAGGTAACTTCGGGGGCTTAACTTGCTGATGACTTTGCGTTCGGCGCGTAAGCCAGGGATGGTCAGCTTTAGATTTAACATAGTATTTTGAGCGTAAATCAATACGGGCATTATCCACTCGTTCATGGACACTCTTTTCATCATCCAGTGGTATAGGCTCCGGGCCATCAACATACTTTTCCCAGCCCAGCGCTTTCCCGTCATACAGAACGTTAATTTCAACGTCAAAGTTCTCGCATACAGTAACAACCGAATGCCTAAGTCGATATCCCCGGCCCTCACTGCGTACCTGAAACGCACTGCTTTTGTACTGGAAAGTGAGATTTTTAGACAGAACGCGCTTCGCCTGTAGGCTGAAGATATAACCCAGTTCCTCTTCAGAATGGTGCACATCAAGATGAGCATTATCAGTAGTACGAGGCGACGTAGCGAACCGGTTGTTATAGGCTTCAATAAAGGTCGGCAACCATGCATTTGCTGTTTCAATATCACTGATATTCTGAAGCCGCATTTCTTTGACCAGCCTGTCCTGTAGTGTCTGATTGGCGCGCTCTACCCGCCCTTTTGCCTGCGGGCTGTTGGCATGGATTGGCTCGATGCCCAGTGTCTTTATCGCACGAGTGAACTGGGTCAGCTCACCTTCCCGCTCTGGGTTATTTACCCTGAATATACTGTGTCTATCAGAGTAGAGAGCGAGCGGTACGCCATGATCATTAAGGTAACCCCGGAGGGTTTCCATGTAAGCCCGGGTTGTTTCAGCAGGCACAAAACGCAACGCCATCAACGCACTGGTGGCATCATCAATGAAAACGATCAGTGTACATCTGGGGCCTCGATTTTCAAACCAGTCATGAGGTGAGCCATCAATCTGGATCAGTTCACCGTAAGATGGTCGTCGCATGCGGCGTTGATATATACGGGCAATTTTACGACGGCGTTTACGCCATAACCCCTCTTCTATCATCCACTTTCTGAGAGTTTCAACGGATAAAGATAAACCGTGTATCTCGCGCAATTTTTCGCACGCAAACGTAGGTCCAAAATCAGCGTAACGGCCTTTGAGGAGTGAAATTACTGTTGCTCTGAATTCAGTAGAAAAGGAATTATTAGGACGCTTTCCACGTCGGTGGGAAACCAGACCAGAAGGCCCTTCATTTCTATACCGTTGCACCAGACGTTTAACCTGCCGAATAGAAATGCCAATGCGTGCCGCAGCTTGTTCCTGAGTAATATGTCGATTAATTGACTCCTGAATAATCTGAAGTCGGTGGAGTTCCTTATGACTCATCGTAACAGTCTCTTTGATCATGAAAAATCCCCCAGAGAATTGTCTGGGGACATTTTAGAATGGTTCAAAGGGGACATTACAGCTTGGTGTTAACAAAGGCGTTGAGATTCGCGGAATTTTAGGCTAGCATCAACTCTAACGCTGGGAATCCGTTCAATCGTTTCGGCCAGCATGAAATTTCAACCCTGCGGTTAATCCCGCGGGGTTTTTCATTTCTAAGTCTGCCAATCGGTATTCTTTGCGCCACGCTCGGCGCAATTCAACCACAAAGCCTTCAGGGGTGAGTCATAGGGAATTATCGGTGTGACTTTTTTCTGCGATGCTATAGTTAATATGGCATTCGATAATGCTCTCGATACTGAAAACACTGGGTGGGGATGCACCCGTTTCGCAGAGACAACTGCATGACCCATGACCAGTGGACTTCACTGGTCAATTTTTTCCGTCATTAGCTCAACTGGAAAGAGCACGGAGCTTCTACCTCTTTGGTTCGGGGTTCTAATCCTCGATGGCGGATCATGCGGTCATCGTATAATGTCTATTACCTCAGCCTTCTAGGCTGATGATGCGGGTTCGATTCCCGCTGATCGCTCAAGTTTTGAATGGGCGCTGCTTTTTGCAAAATTGCTGTTTAAAAATACTGACCTTTGGGGTCAGCGCTCATCCAAAAGCACTCCGTTAATATCCGTACAACCGTGGGTGGTTTGTTGGATGGAGTGCCTCATATTAATGCCGGTTTGTTTAAACACATCTATTATTCAGTCTGCTATGGTGTTGCCGTACCGCTATACTGTCTACTCTATCAGTGATGAGGTGACCTATGCAGGAAGGGTTCTACTGGATTAAGCACGTTGACTCTGTCCAGGTGGCTTATTTCAAGAGTGAAGAGTTCGAAGATATATCGACCGGCGAAATTGTACCTGGCGTATGGCACTTAACCCGGGATGATGCAATTTGTCACAACAGTGAAGTCAGTATCCTGGCTGGTCCGTTAGATCCACCAGGTTAAAAAACTTATTTTTGATCAGGCTGCCTCCGGGCGGCCTTTTTTATTTCCCCTCGTACTGAGAGGACTCACAGCAATAGAGGGGGCTAAATGTCCGATCCTGTTTCTGGCACTACGGTTGCCGCTGGTGGGCTTATGGGTGCCAGTGTTTTTGGCATCGCAACCGGTATTGATTATGGCGTGGTGTTTGGCGCTTTCGCAGGGGCCGTGTTCTACGTAGCGACAGCAGCAAACATCAGCAGGATAAAGTTGGTTTGCTATTTCGTGACGTCGTTTATTGTTGGCGTTCTCGGAGCAGGGCTTGTTGGTTCGTACCTTGCCAAGTGGACAGGTTACAGTGACAGGCCGCTTGATGCTCTCGGCGCTGTGGCAGTGGCTGCGTTGGCTATCAAACTTCTTACCTTCATCAACAGTCAGGATTTGGGAAGCTTGTTCAGTATGCTTTCGAGATTGCGCGGAGGAGGGGCCAGCAATGGTAACAAGTGATCCTTCAGCGATGAGCAATGCTGGTATTTGCGCGGTCATCGTTCTCGCTCTGATGTTTTACCAGCGTGATGGTGCCAGGCATCGCCCAATAGTTTCTCTACTCGCTTATTTCACTGTACTGGTTTATGCCAGCATCCCATTCCGCTATCTGTTCGGCCTCTACCAGGAATCACACTGGATGGTGGTCATCATTAATATCTTGATTTGCGCCGCCGTGCTTTGGGCTCGGGGAAACGTGGCACGTTTAATCAACATTCTTCAGAAATAAAAAAGGGAAGCGCGACATCTCCGCTTCCCTGAAAGTTCGAGGCCTGGTGTTGTTCTAATGAGGTGGAGTATCGACTTTAGTCAAACTCTGTTTCGCATTTATTACATCACACTTTGTCAGAAGTTTTTTGTCCTGCCTCAATATCGGGGTAATCAAATGAATCAACAACAATTTCAGCTGGCGGCTGGTATAAGCGTCGGACTGGCCGCGCGCTGGTTTCCGCATATCGACACGGCAATGAAAGAATTCGGCATCACTGCGCCGCTCGATCAGTCCATGTTCATAGCGCAGATGGGGCATGAGTCCGGCGGGTATGAAAAGCTGGTGGAAAGCCTGAACTACACAGCCGATCGTCTTGTTCCCGTATTCGGCAAGCACCGTATCACGGCACAGCAGGCCGCCGCGCTCGGCAGAACGGCAACGCAACCGGCAAATCAGAAAGCGATTGCTAACCTGGTTTACGGCGGCGAGTGGGGCAAAAAGAACCTGGGCAATCAGGTTGCCGGTGACGGGTGGAAATATCGCGGGCGCGGGCTGAAGCAAATCACAGGGTTAATCAACTATCGCAAATGCGGCCTGGCGCTAAAACTGGATCTGGTTACTCAGCCGGAGTTGCTGGAGCAGGACGAAAATGCAGCGCGTTCCGCAGCGTGGTTCTTTGCCACCAGCGGATGCCTTGTGTATTCCGGCGATGTGGAACGTATCACGATCATCATCAACGGCGGTAAAAACGGTCTTGATGACCGCCGTCGTCGGTTCAATCTGGCAAAAGCCGTGCTGGTGTGAGGCTGCTATGGGAATTGAAATGATTATCGGGCTGGCCGCAGCGGTGATTGCAGCTATCGCTGGTGCTTTTGGTTTCGGCCATGCGCGCGGCACCAGCACAGCGGAAGCCAAAGCAGACAAGCAGCGCACCGAAGAGAACGCCGCAGCAACGGTAGCGGTAGCAGAGCGCCGGGTGGAAGTAACGAAAGAGGCCAGTAATGTACAGCAGACTGTTAACCATATGCGTGGCGACGATGTTGATCGCGAGCTGCGCGACAACTGGATCCGCAAGGATTGAGGTAGTGGACACGGCCTGCGATTGGGTTAAGCCCATCTACGGCACGGCTCACGACTGGGATGTGCTGGACAAGCAGACGAAGCGCGACATCCTGGCGCATAACAAAACGTGGCAGGCGAACTGCCATAAGAAGCAAGCAATGAGTTTATAAATTAAAGATCTTCTACTTGTGTGCCGATTATATTTCCATTCTTACTGTATGGAGATGGATGCACATGAAAGTATTACAAACATTAGGCGGTTACCAAGGTGGTCAGGCCGGTATTTTTCAGTACAAAAGGAATAGCGATGGGGTAGTTATTGATCCTACCGTCGGTATGAATGCTAATGCGGAAATCATTGAGATTTCTAACGATGATTGGAGTGGGATGATTAATCGGTTAGAAAACATTGGCAAGAAAGTCGTTGATTTGACGGAGATAAAACAAGAGATCGCAGATGAGCTCGGGATGAATAACACTGAGACGGCCGCCGTGGTTGCTATATTGGAACACGAAGGAACATTCGACCATTATGGCGGATTTATCGGTGGCGGGGAGTCAGTTTCAATTCATCTACGTAGGGATGATGACTAATTCAAACTGGTTTTAAGGGGACAGGCCTCGAATTCGCGAGGCTTTTTATTGCCATCACCATGGGCAGACCCATCGTAATGGCGAAATCACAGTATTTATCGATATAACCGACCAAGTGCCTTAATGGCTGCGATTCTAATCTCTATATCATCACTTTGGCTTAATTTGTGTAGTTCCTGGGTAATGTTATCCGCCTGGCATCTACCTTCGCCTAACGCATAGATTGCAGCAAGTTTGATGTCTTTTGGCTGGGTCATCATCTGCAACAAAAGCATGTTAGCTATTGGTTGCGGCATGCTCATATTTATTCCCTTTAATGAGATAAACACTGGTACTCACAGACAAGCTGGAAATGTGCTGTTGCGAGTACCTCATCGGTTTAAACGTGCATATACGTTTAACGCATATGCCAGTATTTATGGATTTCCTAAGATTATCGCGTTATCTATACGATCCCAGCACTCAGTAAAATCAAACACCTTTTTTGCACTCGATACTGAGCCCCAGTGCTCCTTGAGATTCATAGCGTGGCGGTAAGTGGTTGCGATCGGATAGTCATGGTAGCCTTTTTCGTCAGCCACGATCGCGCGAGTTCTACCTTCGTCAAACCTTGTTATGCCATCGCGAGAAATGTGCATTATCGATGGGTTTAGCTCTCCGCCGTGCGTCATCCATTCTCTGATAGAAGTCAGCTTGGTGCTTATTGGGTCGTACCCATCCTCTTTGAATTGAGCCAAGGCAACTTCTTTTGCCCAAGCACTGTTAACGATAAGAATCACTGCCTTATCGCTTTGATCTGAATTTTCGCAAATATTCCAGATTTTTTTATAGGCGGGAGTTACACATCTAATCATTGTTCTTCCTTTTCTATCAGCTACTGGAATCATTATCGTCAATTCACTGAGAAAGCTTAAGCGTATTTCACTTTATGGCGACCATCGAATCAAAATAACGGAGTAAAACAATGGCAAAACCGGACTGGGGCGAGCTTCAGCAACGGTTCCTGTCCGACAATGCCGCTACCGGCGTATCACCGAAGGATTGGTGTGAAGCGCAGGGACTGAATTACGCAACAGCCCGCCGATACATAAAAAGACCAACTGCGCAAAAACCTGCGCAGAAAAAACTGCGCACTGCGCAAAAGGAAAAATGCGCAAAAGAGTTGGTGGATGATGACGGTCTTACTGCCCAACAGCGTTTATTTGTCGCGGAATACCTGAAGGACAATAACGCCACTGCCGCCGCTGCACGCGCAGGATATAGTGACCCAAACTATGGTCGTCAACTCATAGCGAATCCTAACGTTGCGCAGGCGATTGCGCAGCAGCAGAAAGAATCGTTAATGCGCACACTCGGCAGTGCAGACGAGGTGCTTGCGCAGATGTGGCGACTGGCAACGTTCGACGCCAACCAGCTTTCTCAGTATCGCCGCGGGAGCTGCCGCTACTGCTGGGGCTTCGGTCACCAGTACCAATGGCGTGATGCCGTGGAGTACGAAGAAAAGCGAATCGAAGCGGTTGAACGCAAACGTCGCGAGCCTGAGGACGTGGGCGGATATGGATATGACCATACGCAGGAACCAAACCCGGAATGTCCACGCTGCAATGGCGATGGAATAGGCCAGCCATTTTTTGCTGATACCCGCAAGTTGCCCACTACGGCAGCGCTGGCATATTCCGGCGTTAAGCTCGGCAAGCACGGCGTTGAAATTACCGCGATAAGCCGCGAACGGATGTTTGAAGCCGTAATGAAGCGCCTCGGCCTGGCGGACAGTGAATTTGCGCAGCGACTTCAACAATTGGAAATTGAACGACGACAATTGGAGGTGGAAAAACTGCGCAAAGAGCTGGCCGGTGATGGTGATGATGACGAACCAACGCCAGTGCAGATCAATATCAACGTAGTGGATGCGAGGGCAGACAATGGGGATCAGCCCGACACTTAACATCCCACAGGCGCGCTTTCTCGCAATGGATGTGAAATTTAAGGCGTATGTTGCTGGCTTCGGATCCGGTAAGACGTGGGTAGGTTGTGGTGGACTCTGTAAGGGGTTTTGGGAATTTCCAAAAATCAATCAGGGTTATTTCGCACCAACCTATCCTCAGATTCGCGATATTTTCTATCCCACGATAGAGGAGGTGGCGCACGACTGGGGGCTGAAGGTCCAGATCGTTGAGAGTAACAAAGAGGTCCATTTCTACAATGGTCGCCAGTATCGCGGCACGACAATTTGCCGATCTATGGAGAAACCCGACACGATAGTCGGTTTCAAAATCGGTAATGCGCTGGTGGATGAACTCGACGTTCTGAAGAAAGAGAAGGCGCGGCAGGCGTGGCGAAAAATTATTGCGCGTATGCGTTACAAAGTTGATGGATTGCGTAATGGTATTGATATAACAACGACGCCAGAAGGGTTCAAATTTGTCTACGAACAGTTTGTTAAGGCTCTTAGGGAAAATCCTGATCTTAAGAAGCTCTACGGCCTGGTGCAGGCCAGTACTTTCGACAATGAGAAAAACTTACCTGCCGATTACATAACCTCACTACTGGCGAGCTATCCGCCGGAACTGATTAAAGCGTACCTTAATGGTCAGTTCACTAACCTGACCAGCGGTACCATTTATCACCAGTTCGATCGGGCGCTGAATAATTCCAGCGAGGAGGAGCAGCCCGGTGAACCGCTCTATATAGGGATGGATTTCAACGTAGGAAAAATGGCGGGGATCGTCCACGTTCTCCGGCTCGGGTTACCGCATGCGGTTACTGAAATCATCAACGCCTACGATACTCCTGACATTATCCGAATTATCAAGGAGCGATTCTGGTTATACGCTGATGGCGACTATCGCAAGGTTCGGGAAATTTATATTTATCCGGATGCTTCCGGCGACTCCAGAAAGTCGAATAACGCCAGCAAAACTGATATTGAGCAACTCCGTCAGGCTGGGTTTAACGTCATTGTTGATGATGCTAACCCACCAGTAAAAGACCGAATAAATTCAATGAATGCTATGTTCTGCAACGGTAACGGTGAGCGTCGTTACAAAGTTAATGTGGCGCGTTGCCCGGTATATGCCGACTGTCTGGAGCAGCAGGTGTGGGATAAAAACGGCGAGCCTGACAAAAAGAGCGATAACGATCACCCAAACGATGGCGCCGGTTATTTCATCGTGAAGCAGTTCCCGATAGTTAAACCAGCCTATTCAATCACCATGGATACCACTTTCTGATATGGCAAACGACGACATCACCTGGGTTCGACCAGAACACCGGGCGGCTTCTGCTGCCTGGCGGAAATACAGAGACTTTTGCAAAGGAGCTGAGGCCGTAAAAGCGGCGGGCAATAAGTATCTGCCTTATCTCGATCCAACCGATAAATCCACGCGCAACCGTAAGCGCAATGAGGACTATCTGAGCCGCGCTGTGTTCTACGCCATTGCTGGCAATACGAAGATCGGCATGCTTGGCATGGCGTATCGCAAAGACCCAACGTTTAACGGCCCGGAGAAGCTGAAATACCTGCTGGACAATGCTGACGGGGCGGGAACCAGCATATATCAGCAGTCGCAGTTGGTGGTTGAGAACGTGCTGGAGGTGGCGCGTGATGGGCTTTATGTTGACTATGCAGAAGCATCAGACGAAGCGATCATTCTCCGCTATCCGGCAGAGAACATCATTAACTGGCGAACGAAGCGTATTAACGGACGCGATCAACTGGTGCTGGTGATCCTGCGCGAATGCGTAGAAGAGCCGGACGGTTACGCTTACAAGGACGAAATTCAGTACCGCGAGCTGGCGCTGGAAGAAGGGAAGTTTATCTGCCGGGTATGGCGCCGGGCAAGTGGTACGTCAAGCGGAGCCTATACCGTCAGCAGCGAATATCAACCGAAGCCGAAAGGAAAGGATTACTGGGACGAAATCCCGTTCACTTTTGTCGGCGCACAGAACAACGATCCCACTATCGATGACTCGCCGCTGGCCGCGCTGGTGGAAATTAACCACGGCCATTACCGCAACAGTGCCGACTATGAGGACAGCGTGTGGTTCTGCGGACAGGTTCAGCCCTATATAACCGGGCTTGATACCAACTGGCGCGACCACCTTGAAAAAAAAGGCGTCAAAATAGGTTCCCGCTCACCCTTACTACTTCCTAAAGAAGGCTCGTTTGGCTATGCCCAGGCGCAGCCGAACATGCTGGCTAAAGAGGCCATGGACAGCAAACGCGATTACATGGTGCAGTTGGGCGCCCGGCTAATTGAGCAGAACGCCACGGCGAAGACTGCAACGCAGGCAAGCGGTGAACAGAGCGCATCAACGTCGGTGCTGGGTATCTGCGTTTCAAACGTATCAGAGGCTTATACGCTGGCGCTGGGCTGGTGTGCGAAATATCTCGGAATTAAGGACGAATCGACGAGCTACACCATCAACCAGGAATTCATCGCGAAGGTTGCCGAATCCGGGATGGTCACTGCTATTGTTAATGCCTGGCAGTCCGGCGCGCTGCGCGATACTGACATGATTCGGGTTCTTCAGAAACTCGACCTCATCAACCCGGCAGACAGCCCGGATGATGTGATTGATGCGCTCCGCAATCAGGCTCCCTCATTGACCGGGGGCTGATATGGCAACAGTCAACGAAAGTTTGCGGGATGAGGCCATTGCCCATTCCGTCTGGATTAGTCGCTATGCGACGGGTGTCGCTAACCGGATGGTGAAGCTGCTTAACGAGACGGACGCAGAACTGTCTGCCCGTCTTCTGGACGCACTGGATCGGCTCCCGGCTGATAGCTTCACGGTTACACGTCTGGAAAGCTTGCTCGGCAGCGTACGCGAACTTAACCATCAGGCTGTCGCTTCGATGCAGTCCGGGCTGGAAGGGGAACTGCTGGCGCTTTCCAGGAACGAGGTCAGTTATCAGCTGAGCCTGTTCGATTCCCTTCTTCCCTCACAGGTGTTGGCACGCTACCCCCTACAGGGAATCACCGCCGATATGGTTTATGCCGCGGCGATGGCTCAGCCATTTCAGGGGCGCCTGCTGAGTGAGTGGGCGGAGAATCTGGAATCGGACAGGCTGGCGCGGATCGTAAACGCTGTACGCCGTGGCTATCTTGCTGGTGACACGGTTGAAACCATCGCCCGAAGCGTGCGCGGTCATGCCAATAAAGACTATCGCGACGGCGCGCTCCAGATGAGCAGGGCAAACGCCACAAGCATCGCTAAAACAGCCATTAATCATCTGGCAGCCACCGCGCGCAACAGCTTCACCAGCGCCAACAGCGACATCGTGAAGGGTAAGCAGTGGCTGTCTACGCTGGACAATAAAACCAGCCACGACTGCATCATTCGCGACCTGCTGCGCTACACCATGAATAATAAACCGATCGGGCATAAAGTACCTTACCTGCAAGGCCCCGGGAAAATTCATTTCTGCTGCCGTTCTACCGAAACCCTGATTCTGAAGTCGTGGCGTGAACTCGGTATCGATATCGATGAAATGGACGATGGTACCCGCGCCAGCATGGACGGACAGGTACCGGCGAAAACCACGTATCTGGAATGGCTGAGGCGTCAATCGGCGCAGCGACAGGATCAGGTTCTGGGGGTTGAGCGTGGAAGGATGTTCCGGGCGGGTAAAATCGACCTTGGCGAAATGTACACGGACAAGGGCGAATGGATAAGCCTCGAACAGCTTCAGGAGCGTTCCGGGGCAGCCCCGACACTTGAGTCCTCCCGTACCCTGGATGAACTGGTGGAGTGGATGACCGGGCGTGTGGCGCAGGATGTGAAGTTCCCGAATGGTGTATCACTGGATGAGGCGAAACAGGCGGCGCAGGCTGCTTTCGATGTGATCCATCGGTTTGGACTCCAACCCGTCGCGGCGTTCGGTAACACTCTGGATGTTCCGGCGTCTGCTGCTGGCGCTTATGAATCATCCTCACGAACCGTGCACCTTTCCAGGTGGGCGATGGACAGCGGTGAATGGGAAAATATTCTGAAGAACAGCGCAGGAATCGATATGACAATGATGGTCAGGCCATCAGTTGCGTCATCCACGTTGTCTCAGGATGTACTGGATGTTTCGCCTGCGGAGTTGCCGTATGTTGCGGTGGCATCGGTGAAGGGCTCCGTGTGGCATGAACTTGGACACCATTTGTATTATTCCCGGCCTGAAGTTGGTGCACTGGTTGAAAGTGCTTATGATGATGGCTGGTGGCGTGCTCTCAGCGCCTATGCCGCAGAAGCACCGAAAGAACTTTTTGCTGAGATCGTATCGGCGTTTATGAGCGGCCAGAATGACACTATCAACCCCGAGATCCTCAAGTGGCTGAAACAACACTCCCGTTCCTGAAAAAAGCATCAGAGCTGGCTCATATGGAGCCTTTGCCGGATGACGTTATCGAACAATTGGATGCTATCTGCAAAGAGGCTGGCGAGGCTACGCCTGAAGGCAGGATGATTGGCGTCCTGATCGGCTCGGTTTACACCCGGCTAAACAACCCTGATTAAGCGTTAAACAAACACTCTGAGCCCTGGCATCCGCCGGGGCTTTTTTATGGGCGAGGCCCGACAAAATCCCGAGGGTAAATTATGTTAATTCGAAACATGCTTCTGAAATATTACGCACCTGAAAACGGCGGTGAGGGCAGTGGTGGCGGTGGTATCGAAATCACCCCCGAAATCCAGAAGCTAATTGATGAGCGTGTGACCAGTGAAGTCACAGGTCTGAAATCGAAAAACTCTGAGCTGCTGGGCACCATCAAGCAGCAAAAAGAAAATCTGTCGCGCTTTGACGGTATCGACCCAGACGCTGTACGCGGCATTCTCCAGCGTTTTTCTGACGATGAAGAGGCGAAGCTTATCGCCGCCGGGAAAATTGACGAGGTGCTGGATAAGCGTACCGAGCGCATGCGTGCTGATGTTGATAAGCAGATCAAAGCGGCAAACGAGCGTGCGGAAAAAGCAGAAGCGTTCTCCAACAAATTTCGGGATCGGGTCCTTGGGGATGCAATCCGTGCAGCAGCCTCTAAAGCGGGCGCGCTGCCGGAAGCTTCTGACGATCTGATTCTGCGTGCCAAAGGCACATTCCAGCTCAACGACGAAGGCGAGGCCGTAGCGGTTGATGCAAATGGCGATGTTCTGTTCGGCAAAGACGGCAAAACCCCACTAAGCCCGCTTGAGTGGGCGGAGTCTCTCAAGGAGACGGCTTCGCATCTGTTCCCTCGCGCAGAAGGTACGGGCGCGGGCGGACACAAGCCAAACGGTGGTGGAAGCTTGAAACGTTCCGAAATGAGCGCCAGCGACAAAGCGGACTACATCCGTAAACACGGCCAGCAGGCCTTCCTCAAACTTCCGAAATAAGGGATTTAAACCATGGCAACGACTGTTAATACCGACCTGGTTATTTATGACGATCTGGCGCAGACCGCATTTCTTGAGCGTCGCCAGGACAATCTGGAAGTGTTCAACGCTTCCTCCAACGGTGCGATTTTGCTTGATAACGAACTGATTGAAGGCGACTTCCGTAAACGTGCCTTCTACAAAGTTGGTGGTTCCATCGAATCGCGTAATGTGAACTCTGTCGATAAAGTCACAGGTAAAAAAATCGGTGCCGGTGAAGCGGTATCCGTTAAAGCACCGTGGAAATACGGCCCGTATGAAACCACGGAAGAGGCCTTTAAACGCCGTGGCCGCTCCGTTGATGAGTTCTCCGAAGTAATCGGCGTTGATGTCGCAGATGCCACGCTGGAAGGCTACGTGAAATACGGCCTGAAAGCGCTGACTGCGGCGATTGGTGCTAACGCCGACATGGTCGTAACCGCCGACATTGAGACCGACGGTAAAAAGACCCTGACGCGCGGCCTGCGCAAATACGGGGACAAGTTTAACCGCGTGGTTCTGTTCGTGATGCACTCTGCCACCTACTTCGACATTGTTGATGAGGCGATTGCCAACAAAATCTACGAAGAAGCGGGCGTGGTGGTTTACGGCGGGCAGCCAGGCACGCTGGGTAAACCTGTGCTGGTGACCGACACCATGGACGCTGATGCGATCCTTGGGCTGGTAGCTGGTGCGGTTACCGTCACCGAGTCTCAGGCGCCGGGCTTCCGTTCCTACGATATCAACGATCAGGAAAACCTTGCGGTTGGCTATCGCGCTGAAGGCGTGGTGAACGTTGATCTGCTGGGCTACAGCTGGGATACCGCCAAAGGTGATAACCCTGACCTGACCGCCATCGGCACTGCGGGCAACTGGAAGAAGCATTTCACCAGCAACAAATCTACGGCAGGCGTGCTGATTAAGCTGGGATCCGCAGTGGGGGAGTAACGCTGTCAGCGGATAAAACCTCCGCAACCGCTGACAGCACAGACGCGGTAACTGTTTCTCTGAAGTACACGCTAAATGGCTCCGGTGTATCCGGTAAAACCGTCACGTGGACGTCCACAGGTGGCACGCTCAGCACGGCTAGTTCTCAAACCGGCTCTGCTGGTGGTGCAACGGTGAAACTCATATCAGATGCAGCTGGAACCTTCACGGTAACCGGTACTGTGGATGGAGTGGCGAAAACCACTGAAGAGATCACCTTCACTGCGCCTTCCGGGGAATAACGAATGGGGCGAAAGCCCCATAAACAGGATGATTCGATGATCAATACCGATATCACCTCTCCTGATGCCAACAGCTACGCCAGTGAAGAGGATCTTGTCTCATTTGCGGAAATACGCGGCATTGAACTGCCTGACAAGCTCTCACCTTTGCTGATTAAGGCAATGGATTACCTGGAGGGGCTGGACTGGGTTGGCTCAAAAACAGACCCTCGCCAGCCGCTGGCATGGCCACGCGTGAATGTAATTCTGGATGAACATGATTTTCCGCCGGATGAAGTTCCACGGCAGGTTTTAACCGCGCAGTGCATGCTGGCGGTAGAGGCAATCGACGGCGATTTACTCTCCAGCGTGCGCGAAGCCGCAGTGAAAACTGAACGTGTGGAAGGTGCTGTCACGATGACCTATGCGGTCGCAGATGGCGAAGTCTTTACACCGTCTTATCCTGCCGCTATGGCGTTGCTGGGCGACCTTGCTGGTGGTCGTGGTTACGCCATTAATGCATTTGCTGAGAGGGCCTGATATGGCGATTGATTACCAACGTATGCAGGCCAGAACGACCCGCATGCTCAGGCAGAACGGCGCGACGTACAACGTCACCCGTAAAGGCTCGGTAACGGTTATCGGCGGCGTTGAGCATAAAACTGAAGCGGTCCGTTTTACTGCTGTGGGCGTGAAGACCGAATACGCGCCAGGCGAAATTGATGGAACGGTCATCGTTAACGGCGACGTGCAGATCGTTTTTACGGCAGAGCAGGAAATTAAAATCGGTGATGTGGTTGATATTGACGGCACAACCTATCGTGTTGTCAAACCGAACCCGGCAAAACCTGCTTCACTGGTGCTCTGCTACAAAGCGCAACTGAGGGCATAACATGGGCGAGAACGCGGCGTTCGTGGCTGAAATCACGGCATTCGTTAATAAGGCGAAAACGAATCAGGAAACAGTGGTGCGCGCCGTCGGCATTAAAATACTTAACCAACTGGTGATGATGTCCCCAGTGGGCAACCCGGAGTTGTGGGAAGTTAACCTGACAGCCGTTTCCTATAATCGTGCTGTTTACGACTACAACGAGGCGCAACGGGCGAACCCAGACAACCTCACCAAAACCGGGCGGCTCAAGAAAAAGGCCCGTCTGGTGGATGGCATGGACTTGAAAGCGCCGCCGGGCTATACGGGGGGACGTTTTCGCGGTAACTGGCAGGTGTCGTTTGATGCACCTGCAACAGATGAAACCGGGCGGATAGACAAGACTGGCGACCTGACAAAAGCAGCCGGAAATTACACGCTGTCGTTGTTCAAGGTCGGTATGAAATCCATTTACTTCTGCAACAACGTACCTTACGCATACCGGCTTGAAATGGGGCATTCCACACAGGCACCTGGTGGCATGGTTCGTATTACGGCGGCGGAGTTTCAGCGCTTCTTTGAAGAGGCTGTCAGGGAGGTGCCGAAGTGATTCCTGATATTGCATCGGCAATGGCCGCCAGGCTGGGGAGCTGGGCGGATGCAGAGAATATTCCAGTTGCCTGGGAAAATATCGAATTCACGCCGCCGACCGACGGGCTTTACCTTGCGGTTCACGATATGCCCGCAACGCCCCGGACTCTGGATCTTGGCCTGAATTGCCGGGTTTATTCCGGGGTGTACCAGATTAATGTTGTTGCCCCCGCAGGAACCGGGCGATCAGATGCTGTAGCGCTGGCGCATCAGATTGCTGCGTTATTTCCAGAAGGGCAGGAGATACAGGGAGGTGACTTTACCTGCTGGATAACCAGCACGCCCGCAATCTTTCGTGGCATCCCGACCGTAGTTTCCTACTCCATCCCCGTCAGCCTGAACTACCGGGCCGACATCATTAACTGATCCCCGTCAAAACCACCGGCTATTGCGCCGGTTTTATTTTTCACAGGAGTAACCATTATGGGCTTCGCACTGCCTAACGGCGCTCACGTCTATCTGGCGTCGGGCTACGGTCCTTCCATTCCATTCACCGGCGCGACTAATGCAGAGCACGCGGTGATCACCGTAAGCGTTGCGGACGAAATCGCGGTTGGCGATATTGTTCACGTGAGCTGCGACTGGACCGGTATTGATAACGTCATCGCTAAAATCGACGCGATTGCGGAGAATGCTGTCACCCTTCGCAACATCAATACCACGAACAAAAACAAATACGCCGCGGGCGGCGGTTCCGGCTCTATTCGCAAGATTGAAGAATGGACCGAACTTCCGCAAATCACTGAGGTTTCAAAATCCGGTGGCGATCAGAACACCACGCAGATTCAGTTCCTGAGCGATGACCGCCAGCGCAACCTGAATACTTACAAATCTGCCGTATCTCAGACCTACTCGATCGCGCACGACTCCTCTCTCCCGGTATATCCACTGCTGCGCCAGCTGGATGAAGAAGAGGAGACGGTTGCGGCTTACATGTACGTACCAAAGGCCAAAGAAAACCGCTACTGGGCGGCCACGGCATCTTTTGACGATACTCCGACAACTGCGGTTAACGAAGTCGAAACGGTCAGTGTTGTATTAAACCTGCAGTCGCCGGCGATGACCTTCTACAAAGTTGACCCGGGAAAAGCTGAGGCAGTAGCGGTAACCGGCGTCAGCCTGGATCGGACAACCCTGAGCATTGAAGAAGGGGCGACTGCCACGCTGATCGCTACTGTCGAACCCGATAGCGCCACGAATAAAACAGTGGTCTGGACATCTTCCGATGAGTCGATCGCGACTGTTGATGCTTCAGGCAGGGTCAGTGGTGTTGCTGAAGGCAATGCAACCATCACCGCCACGACCGCCGACGGCGCGAAAATTGCGACCTGTAATGTCACCGTCACCGCTGCAAATTAATAATGCCCCCGTTGTTGGGGGCTTTCTTTTTCAGGAAAAAATATGGCCACCAAATTTACTCTACAGCCAAAACCTACTTTTAAAGCCAATGTCACAATCCCGCGCGCCGGGGATGAAGACGGAGTGCTGACTTTCACTTTCAACCATAAGCCACTTAAAGAACTGGCCGATCTGGAAAAACTGGAGGGAAAAACAGCTACTGATTTCCTGATGGAAATCATCGCGGGCTGGGCGCTACCCGACGAATTCAACGCAGATAACCTGGCTGTCCTTCTGGAAAACTACCCGGCGGCCATGAAGGCCATTCCTGAAACCTATTATCGCGAGCTGATGGGCCAGCGCGAAAAAAACTGATAGCGGTTGCCTCGGCGTTCTATACGCCTGAACCCACTGCCGAAGACCTGGCACCTTACGGGCTGACGCCGGACGATTACGACGACCAGTTTATCGATGTCTGGCCGGATGTCTGGCCTTCATTCCTGGTGTTTCAGGCTGTCAGCACGCAGTGGCGTACAGGCATGGGAGGCGCTACCGGGCTTGATTATAACGTCCTGCCCTGGGTAATGCGGCTACACAATGTCAGCGACGAGGCAACCGCGCTTTCAGACCTCCAGGTGATGGAGCGAACCGCGCTCAGAATTATGTATAAAAAGGGGGCTGGATGAGTAACGACATCGCCACAATTTCGTTGCGCGTAAATACCAGCGAGTTGGAGCGCGGCAATCGTGAACTGGATCGCTTTCAGACCACCGCGACCGCGGCAGCAGGAAAAGCGGACGATCTGAACAGTACTTTCCGGACCGGGATTGATAACCAGAAGAAAAATAGTGAAAGCCTGAAGCAGCAGCGCCAGGAGCTTCAGAACCTGCTGAATAAAATCAGCCCGGTTAACAAAGCGCTGGATGAACTCGACACTATTCAGGAAAGCCTTTCAAAATTTCGCGGAAAAGGGCTGCTTGGGGACGAAGACTTCACTCGCTACAATAGCGTGCTGGAGACAACCCGTGCGAAACTTGCTCAGGTCATGGAATCTGAGACAGCAGAGGGTCGGGCACGTCTTGAGCAGGCACAAGCGGCGCAGCGGGCGGCTGCATCGGCAAAAACTTTTATAGCTTCACTTGAGGACCAGACCGCGGCAATCGGCAAAACGCGCGCTGAACTCCTTGAGTTAAAGGCTGCACAGCTTGGTGTTTCCGATCGTGCCGCACCAATGATCGCAAAGCTAAAAGAACAGGAAACCGCCTGGAAGAATGGCACTATCAGCGCCGGGCAGTATCGTAACGCGATGCGCTATCTGCCAATGCAGATGACGGATATTGTTACCTCACTGGCTTCCGGGATGCCAGTTTATATGGTCGCTATTCAGCAGGGCGGGCAGTTGCGCGATTCGTTCGGTGGTGTGGGTAATGCCATGAAAGCGATGCTTTCTCTGGTCACGCCTGCACGTGTTGCGATTGGTGGACTGGCTGGTGCTGTTCTGCTGGCGGCTAAAGCGGGATCTGATTACTTCACAGCTTACGATGAAATAAACAAGGCCATCATCAGGACGGGCAATATTGCCGGCACGTCAGCGCTCCAGATCATGGCTTCCTCTCAGTCGATTGCTGCCTCAACTGGCGCTACGGTAGGAACCGTTCAGGGCCTGATGACTGAACTGGTTGGCATGGGCTCGCTAACACAGCAGCAACTTGAAAAAGCAGCGAGCTCTACGGCGCTGGCAGTTCAAACCGGCATTGTTTCGGCACAGGACATCACCAAAGCCTATAAAGACATCGAAAAAGACCCGGTAAAAGCTCTTCAGGGCCTTAATGAGCAGTACAACTTTCTTACGGCATCCCAGCTTAAACATATCGATGATCTGGTGAAGCAGAAGGACCAGACGGCCGCTGTAACGCAAGCAATGAATCTTTTCGGCAATACTATTGCTGAGCGGGGAGAGCAGGCATACGACTCTCTTACACCATTTGGGCGCCTCTGGCTGGATATTAAGGGTTGGGCTTCTGAGGCAATGCAAAGCATAGGTCAGTGGGTGGCTGAGCTTGCCTCGAACACCCTGAAAGAATTCAATGCTATTTATTACAGCGTTGCCACCGTTTTCCAGAAACTAAACCAGATTATTTCGTCATCGGTCGCCAGTGCGATTGACTTGATCCCTGAATGGGCGAAAACGGACACGCTCAAAGGCTGGCAGGATTACAACGAGAAAATGGCTGGCGCGTATGGTGAAAGCGTTGCACAACTCAAAAAAGAGTGGGATGACGCCGACATTAGCGCGAGTAAATATCTTGATACAGCCCGCAAGATAAATCCAGCGACCACCAAGAATGACCGCCAGGAGGTCGCAGCGTTTGGAACAAAAAATACGAAAACCGGAACGCAGGGAAGTGTATCTGCTGGTGACAGAAGCACTGACTCAGCCCAGGCCGAGCTACTGGCGCTTAAGGCACAGTTACGCGCGCTGCAGCAGCATAAAGGGCTGAACGACACTATCAGCCAGCAGCGCAAAGATCTGTGGACTACTGAAGCGAAATTTCAGGTGCTGGAAGAGGCCTCCAGGTCTCGCTCTCTGACAAAGCAGGAACAATCTCTCCTGGCGAGTAAAGACCAGGTGCTTCAGTTGGCACGGCAGAAAGCCCTGCTAGGTGATCAGATTACCGCACAGGAACAGCTGAACAAGCGAATGGATACCTCGCAGAAATACGTCACGCAGATGGCTGAGAAACAAGCCGCACTGGTCGGCGGTGCAAGGATGAGCGATCGGATGGCTCAGCGTGAACTGGCGAAAAGTCAGCTTGCCTCAGGCTGGAGGAATGCAGGTGGTTCGCTTGAGGATGAGGGGTATCAGAAGCAGCTTAAAGCAGCGAATGATTACTATAATGCAGAGGACAGGTTGCGTGGCGACTGGCTGACGGGGGTAAAAAAAGGTTGGGCTGAGTTTGAGGACTCCGCAACCAATGTTTATGGTCAGATACAAAACCTGTCGACCAATGCGTTTACGGGAATGGCTTCTACGCTCACTGATTATTTTACAACTGGCAAAGCCAGCTTCTCTGAATTCCTGACAACGTTCCTGAAGGGCACCGCCCAAATGCTTACACAGTTGGCATTGGTCAACGGAATGAAGTCTGCGTTTGGTGGGACATCATTTGGTTCATTATTCGGATTTTCTAGAGGCGGCGCAGTCCCGGAATTCGATTCTGGGGGCTATACCGGAGACGGCGGCAAGTTCCAGCCGAAAGGCGTGGTCCATGGTGGCGAATTTGTTTTCACAAAAGAGGCAACCAGTGCGCTGGGTATAGGTAATCTTTATTCACTGATGCGCGGCGCTCAGAGGTATGCGAACGGTGGTTACGTTGGCACAGCGCCAATGTATGGACTGCAATCCGCTGGTGCTGGCAATGTTAATGTTCAAACGTCTGTTATGGTGCAGAACCAGAACTCACAGCAACAATCGACTGCTGGTAGCGATGCAATGACTCGAGCCTATAAACAAACCATTGATCAGTCTGTACGGGAAGGTATTGTGAAGCAATTGAGGCCTGGAGGGCTTATCTGGAATGCTTCTAAATCACGCTGATAACCTTTGATTAATTGAATTGACCATGTAAATCATAATGTTAAGATGTTTCCGATTGCAATCGATGGGAAAACTTAATGAAAAACGTAATTGCGTTAGCTCTTGGGGTTATGTTGTTGTCTGGTTGCGCTAGTCAGGAACCATTAAAGAAGCAAACCGCATCAGGTAAGCCTGAAGCTGAATACCCAGGGAAAACCAAAGCCCAGGTAAAGGATGCATTAGTTGTATTCTGTAACAGTAAAGGACTTAATGTTTTCGAGGCCACCGATACGAACGTTGTTTGCGGGAAACCGACTGATAGCGTTCTTGCGCAGATGATGGTTGGCAACGCTTATTCCACGCCAGCTATGGCTAAACTGCGGTTTACTATCGCATCGGTGAACGAGACACCAAAAGTTTGGAGCGATATGTGGATAGAAAGCCAAATGCCAGGGGGGCAAGTAAATCAGGTGGCTTCCACCAGTAACAAGGATAAGAACTCAGTTCAGGCTATCTTGGACAACCTCAAACCATAGAAAAAATGACTAACGTGCCCGCCAATTGGCGGGTTTTTTTATGCCCGGAGAAAGCATGGCAATCGAAACATTCACCTGGCGAACACAGATACAGGCGGGAATGGAAGGGTCGTTCAGCCTAAAAACGCGCTCTGCAACCTTTGGCGACGGCTATGAGCAGATTGCCGGGGAAGGCATTAACCCTGAAAAGCAGTCATGGCCTGTCACACTCACGGGGAAAAAGGCGGACATGCTTCAGGCCCTGAAGTTCTTTCGTTCTCACGTCACCAAATCGTTCATCTGGACATCGCCAGTTGGCGAAACTGGGCTCTACCGGATTGAGGCCGAATCAATCAAGTCACAGCCCTTATCCAGCAACGTTCTGACCATTTCCGCAACATTCAAACAGGCGTACGCACCATGATCACAGCAGACTATCAAAGCCTTGAGCCCGGCAATAAAGTCCGACTTATCGAAGTTGATGGCTCTACGTTCGGCGTGGATGATGTACTGCGATTTCACGCGTACAACCTCCCGCACACGGAAGAAGAAATCGCCGCCGCTGGTGGCGATGAATCAAAGCTGAAGGCGAAAAGCATCTGGTGGCAGGGGGAAGAATATGCCGCCTGGCCGTATCAAATCGAAGGGCTTGAAGCCTCCACCGACGGCAACAGCGCCCAACCAACGCTAACGGTTGCAGATATCGATAGCAAGATTACGGCGCTGTGCCTTGCTTATGACGATATGCTACAGGCGAAAGTCACTATCCATGACACCTATTCGCACTATCTCGATGCGAAGAACTTCCCTGCAGGTAATGCAACAGCTGATCCGCAACAGGTCAGAAAACGAGTTTTTTACCTTGATAGCAAAAGCAGCGAAATTCCGGGCGAAAGTATCGAATTCGTGCTCGATAGCCCGATGTCGTTACAGGGAAAGATGATCCCTACACGTCAACTTCATTCTCTGTGTACCTGGTGTATCCGGAATAAATATCGCACCGGCGATGGCTGCGACTATGCCGGAACCCGCTATTTCGATAAAAACAACAACTCGGTGAGCGACCCCTCTCTGGACGAATGCAACGGCACGCTTACGGCCTGTAAGCTCCGGCATGGAGACGGCAACGAACTGCCGTTCGGTGGGTTCCCTGGCACGTCTTTGATCAGGAGCTGATATGCGTCAGAAAACCATCGATGCGATTATGGCTCATGCTGCAACTGAGTATCCTCGCGAGTGTTGCGGCGTGGTGGCGCAGAAAAGCCGTGTTGAACGTTATTTCCCGTGCCGGAATCTTGCCGCGGCGCCGGAGGACAATTTTGTACTTTGCCCCGAAGACTATGCAGCTGCAGAAGACTGGGGGAAGGTGATCGCCATCGCTCACAGTCACCCGAATGCCACGACGCAACCGAGCGAGCTGGATAAAGCGCAATGCGATGCAACCCTTTTACCCTGGCATATCGTGAGCTGGCCGGAGGGGGATTTACGGACCATCCAGCCGCGTGGTGAACTGCCGCTGCTGGAGCGCCCATTTGTGCTTGGTCACTTTGACTGCTGGGGGCTAGTGATGAGCTATTTCCGGCAAACGCACGGGATAGAGCTTCACGATTACCGGGTCGATTATCCCTGGTGGGAAAACGACTATCCGGACAACTTCTATCAGGATTGCTGGTATGAGTGCGGATTCCGTGAATTCGACGGGCCGCCAAAACCTGGGGATATGGTGATCATGCAGGTTCAGGCTGATAAGTGGAATCATGCGGGAATTCTGCTGGAAGGCAACATGCTACTGCATCACCTTTATGGGCATCTGAGCCAACGCGTACCTTATGGCGGTTACTGGCGTGAGCGCACAATGAAAATACTGCGCTTTAAAGACTGTTTCTGATAACTGCCTGTGACAGTTTTTATGGGGGAAAAATGACGGCATTACTCAATGTTGAGCCGGTCCGCACAATTCGATTATACGGCGTGCTAGGCGCCACCTTCGGGCGTGAATATCGTTTATCAGTCGCTTCGCCCAAAGAGGCGATCCGGGCGCTGTGTGTCCTCATTCCCGGCTTTGAGCGCTTTCTCAATACCAGCAAACAACGTGGCTTAACTTACGCCGTATTCAGCGGGAAACGAAATCTTTCCAATGATGAATTAATCATGGATCAGAGTGCTGCTGATATTCGCATTGCGCCTCTAATAGTAGGAAGTAAACGTGCAGGGGTATTCCAGACAATTTTAGGTGTTGTTCTGGTCGCCGTAGGGGCAGTGGCGACATACTTTGGAGGTGGTGCCGTCGGTGTTCCACTGATGAAGTTCGGAGCCGCGGTGGCACTTGGAGGTGTCGTGCAGATGCTTTCCCCTCAGACAACCGGACTTGCCAGCAAACAATCCGCGGATAATCGGGCCAGCTATGCATTCGGTGGCGTTACAAACACTGCTGCCCAGGGCTATCCGGTACCTCTGCTTTACGGTAAGCGCAGAATTGGTGGAGCGATCATTTCCGCCGGCATTTACGTCGAAGATCAGCAATAAAAAATCACTTTCCTCCAGGCCACCTTCGGGTGGTTTTTTTATGGGTACGATATGGCAACTGTAACCGCTATTAAGGGCCGCAAAGGCGGCAGTTCAAAGACCCGCACACCAACTGAACAACCCGATGACCTGCAGTCTGTTGCAAAAGCAAAAATACTGATTGCGCTGGGTGAAGGCGAATTTGCGGGCCAGTTGACTGGGAGAGATATATATCTTGACGGCACGCCGTTGGAAAATGCCGACGGCTCACAAAATTTTAGCGGCGTATCGTGGGAATTCAGGCCGGGTACACAGGCCCAGAATTACATTCAGGGAATTCCCGGTACCGAAAACGAAATCAACGTGGGTACCGAAGTATCCAGCGTAACCGCATGGACACGCACGTTTACCAACATCCACCTTTCGGCAGTCCGCCTGCGTCTCAAATGGCCTTCACTCTTTAAACAGGAGGATGATGGTGATCTTGTCGGCAACTCGATCAATTATGCGGTTGATTTGCAGACCGATGGTGGTACATGGCAAACGGTGTTAAATACCAGTGTAACCGGTAAAACAACATCCGGTTACGAGCGTAGCCACCGCATTGATTTACCTCAGGCTGGTAATACGTGGACAATTCGACTGCGCAAAATTACCCATGATGCTAACAGCGCGAAGATCGGCGATGCAATGACATTGCAGAGCTACACGGAAGTAATAGACGCCAAACTTCGCTATCCTAACACCGCGCTGCTGTATATCGAATTCGACTCCAGCCAGTTCAACGGCTCAATCCCGCAAATTTCCTGTGAGCCGCGCGGACGTGTGATACGTGTTCCGGATAATTACAACCCTGAAAACCGAACCTACAGCGGAATATGGACTGGGGCATTTAAGTGGGCATGGACGGATAACCCTGCATGGATTTTTTATGACCTAGTGGTTGCAGAACGCTTCGGGCTGGGTGCTCGGCTGACCGCAGCGAACATTGATAAATGGACGTTGTACCAGGTAGCGCAGTATTGCGACCAGGTGGTACCTGATGGCAAAGGCGGTGGGGGAACTGAGCCGCGCTATATCTGTAACGTTTACGTACAGAACCGCAATGATGCCTACACTGTCCTGCGAGATTTTGCAGCCATCTTCCGTGGTATGACCTACTGGGGAGACGATCAAATTGTTGCGTTGGCAGATATGCCACGCGACGTCGATTTTACCTATACACACGCTAACGTTATTGACGGTAAATTCACCTATTCAAGCAGCACTACAAAGAATCGTTATACCAATGCGCTGGTATCCTGGTCTGACCCTGATAATGCTTACGCAGATGCAATGGAACCTGTTTTTGAGCAGGCACTGGTAGCGCGTTATGGTTTTAACCAGCTTGAGATAACAGCTATTGGTTGTACACGGCAGTCAGAAGCTAACCGTAAAGGGCGGTGGGGTATCCTCACCAACAACAAAGATCGCATAGTTACTTTTGACGTTGGGGAGGATGGCAATATTCCGCAACCCGGGTATGTCATTGCTGTTGCGGATCGTAACCTGTCCGGTCGTGACCTCGGCGGGCGCATATCGGCGGTGAATGAGCGCGTGCTGACACTTGACCGAGCGCCGGCCGCCTCGGCAGGAGACAGAATAATTATCAATTTACCTTCGGGTATATCGCAGTCACGAACCATTCAGTCGGTATCGGGAAATAAAGTTACAGTCACTACTGTTTACACTGAATTGCCAGCAGCCGAGGGCGTTTGGGTTATTGAGTCTGATGAGCTTTATACTCAACAGTATCGTGTCATTAGCGTCAAAGATAACGACGACGGCACATTTACAATCATCGGCGCAAATCACGACCCGGATAAATATCCCCGTATCGATACCGGCGCCATTATTGACCAGCGTCCGGTGAGCGTTATCCCTCCTGGCAACCAACTGCCGCCGGCGAACATCGCCATCAGCTCGTTTTCCGTAGTTCAGCAGGGCATCAGCGTTGAGACAATGCGCGCAAGCTGGGACCAGGCGCAGAACGCAATAGCTTATGAAGCTCAGTGGCGCCGCAATGACGGGAACTGGGTGAATGTGGCGCGTAGCTCCACTACGTCGTTCGACGTACCGGGGATTTATGCCGGTCGCTACCTGGTGCGGGTGCGCGCTATTAACGCCGCGGAGATTTCCTCCGGCTGGAATTACTCGGAAGAGATAACCCTGACGGGCAAGGTCGGAAACCCGCCGAAGCCTGTAGGTTTCACTGCTACCGGAATCAACTGGGGTATCCGTCTGAACTGGGGGTTCCCGGCAAACACTGCGGATACGCTGAAAACGGAGATTCAGTATACCGCGAACAGTGATTTTTCAGATCCGTTGCTGCTTTCTGATGTGCCGTATCCTTCATCGGAATACACACAACTCGGGCTGAGAGCAGGGCAGGAATTCTGGTACCGCGCGCAACTGGTGGATAAGACTGGAAACGAATCGGGATACACCGACTGGATCAGAGGCGTATCCAACGATAACGCCGCTGATTATCTCGGCGATATTGCGGATGACTTCCTTTCTGCTGCGGATGGGCAGGCGCTGATGGGGCAGTTGGAAACCAGCCTTGAGGCGATCCTCCAAAACTCCCTTGCGGATTACGATAATGTGAACCAGCAGTGGGCGCAGTATGGGGAGAACAAGGCTGGTATTATTCAGGCCTCAAAAGTCGCCGCCGATGCTGAAAAATCCGTGGCCCAGCTGGAAACCGACGTTGCCGCGCAGTTTGAGAGCACAGAGGCAGCAATTCAGGAGAAAATGACCGCCTACACTGATGCGTCGGGCGGCTCTGCTATATACACCCTGAAAACGGGGGTTAAATATAACGGTCAAAATTATGACGCCGGATTATCAGTAGCGGTCACCATAAACGGAACAGCCGTTACTACGCGCGTTGCTATAAATGCCAACCAGTTCGTGGTGATGTCTGGTTCAGGTGACAATGTTTATTCTCCATTTGCGGTAGTTAATGGTCAGGTATTTATCAATGATGCGCTCATTCAGTACGGGCAATTTACGCTGGCCAAAGTTGGCTCATGGTATTCGTCGAATTACGTAGCGGGTATGACAGGCACGATTATGAAAGCGGACGGCTCTTTCGAACTGAACGGTTATACCGCCGGTCAGGGAAGAAGCACAATTGATAACAGGGGGCAAAGAGTTTATGACCAGAATAATGTTCTTAGGGTTGTTGTCGGCCAGTATTAGTGGATGTGCTGGCGTTCCTGATGCAATGATGGCGGGAGTACACCCCGTGGATTGCACTGCTGTCTATACATCTCGCCTGGGGGCAGGAGCGGAAAAACGCACAGCAACGGTCCCGATTAAATATGTCCGGATTGATAAAAACGGCACCATGTGGGTTAAGCCAAAAAACACCTTCAACGTGCGTTTCGCTCCAGGCTGGAAATCACCTGAACATTTCATAAATTATCAGTGCAATGGGGAGGATTATGGCCTACGGCGTTCAGCTCTTTGATCAGTACGGTGTTGAACTGGTCGGTACGTTTTCTCCTGTTTTTATTGTTGACTATATTACGACTCCCGCCTCCGGGAGTCGGACGTATGCAGGTGTTAAAGGTAAAAACCTGAAGGCATATCCTCTTGGGTATGTTGGTTTTGGTGAGGTTTTTGGAACGCCTCCGCCTACGGTTAGCGTTAATGGTAATACAGTTACCTGGTCGGATGTTTCATCACAAGTTCCGGTAATGATGGTTTATGAATAATGGCTTATGGATTACAGATATTTCGTAATGATGGTAGCCTGTGGATTAGCCCGGACGTAACCCCATTAAATTTCATGGGGAAGGTGCGTTTCAGCAATGGCATTGTCAATACAGGAATCCCGTCAAATAAATCCCTGATGTTTTTTGTCCGGCATGATGGTCCGCATGGCGCCGGAATATTTATACCGAGTAATTCTGGCGGCAGCTGGATAATTACGGTTACATATGCGAATTATTCAGGAGATATTTATTTATTTTCTAATCACGTTAAAAGCCAGCATGGCTGGGGCGTGGCAGTCTATAACTCAGCGCAGGAAATGGTCTGGAATACGGATATGAGGCCTCTTCAGGTTTTTCGGCTGAATAATCCACAGGGGATTAATCAGAACGCCGCATTTACCGTAGCAGCAGGGAGGCCGGTAGCAGTTAACCCCGGAATATGTTCTACCTGGATTGCTCCCATAGACCCCGCCGCAGGTATTTTTCTGACCGGAGCGATGGCAGCTGGCGCGTATGGAGATACCGTTTACGGAACCAGGATAAACGGCAGACAGCAGGGCGGAGGCGTTCCAGCCTGGCGCTATAAGGATGAATTTATCTGTATTGATACCTCGCTGTACCCATAGCCACCCATTCCCTGACCGCTCATATACCCGCTCCGGCGGGTTTTTTATTATCTGGAGAATCACATGTCAGCAGGAACACTCACCCTGACGAATAATTCTGATGCAGTAACCGGTAAAGGCACTGCGTTCACGACAGAACTTGCCGCAGGCGATTTTATCGTTGTTACGGTCGGCGGAGTGCCATATACCCTGCCTGTTAAATCAGTGGAAAGCGATACCGAATTAGCGCTGGTCAGCGTATTCACCGGGCCGACACAACCCGGCGCCGCATGGTCTGCGGTTCCGCGCGTGGCGCTCAACATGGTGACTGCCGCGCTGGTAGCTCAGAGTGCCGAGGCGCTGCGAGGGCTTAACTACGACAAGCAGAACTGGCAGCAGGTTTTCAGTGGAGACAGGGAGATCACAGTCAGGTTGCCGGATGGAACTTCGTTTTCAGGCCCATCCTGGAAGAGCATTGCAGTGACGCTAAGTACGCTGGATGTCGATTACCTCAACCAGCTTGCATCTCAAATCAATCAGGATGTACAGCTGATAGATGCAGATAAAACCACCGTCGTTAATACAGCTGAGAGGGTATCAACCGATGCGCAGACTGCGTCTGCTGCCGCAACAGGTGCAAAATCGTCGGAAACTAAAGCGGCCCAGAGCGAAATCAATGCAGAGAGTTATCAGGGACTAGCCCGTCAATATGCACTTAACCCTGAAGATGTGCCTGTAATGAATGGGGATTACTCGGCGTTTCATTACTCGGAGAAAGCGCGCAAATCAGCGGAAGAATCGGCGTCGCATAACCCTGTGGAATCGCTCGTGAAATCGCTGAACCTTTCAGATCTGGCAGACAGGGCGGCAGCGTGGCTTAATGTGCGTCCGATTGGCGCAACGCCGCTTTCTGGCGATCCGGTTAACGATTACGACGCGACAACTAAACGCTGGGTGGTTAACTATGTGGGCGGAGGTGGTGGCACTGGTCCGACAATGAACGGTGTTCAAAACTACGGGGTAGGGCAGTACACGCTATGGCATAGCCGCGCATTTATCCCGGCTTATGCGGTTACCGCCGACGGTCAATTGCTTAATCGCGCAGACTGGCCTGAGCTATGGGCGCACGCTCAAATGCATACACCTATCAGTGAGTCAGACTGGCAGGGAAACATCCGTAATCGTGGTAAGTTCTCAAGCGGTAACGGAACGACAACATTCCGTGTTCCTGATTTAAACGGCGTACAGTCTGGATCTGTTGGGTACTTATTCGGGCGTGGTGATGGTGGTAGCTCTAACGATAACGGAATTGTTAACGAGAGTGCGTTACCTAATATTTATGGCGCAATACTAAACAGGCCGACAACAAATAGCGCGGGTAATAATGCGGACTTCACATACAGTACGGAAAACGCGTTCACACTATCAAGGCCAAGCAGAGACGCCACTATCGCTAACGTTTTAGGCGTCACTCCTATTTCTGCATATGAAAGGATAGAATTTAACGCTTCCAGATCTAGCGCTGTATATGGTCGCTATGGTACTAATAACGTAGTACCTAACTCTTTTACTGGCGTATGGATTATCCGCGCGTCAGGCGGTTTCACGGCGGCAAATACTTCGTGGAGTGTGATTAATAGTGATGCGGCTACACCCCCGTCCGGGACAACGGTAGAAGGCGGTAAGGTTGCATCTTCCTATAAGACCGGGACAACGGACTACGCCGAAGCATCTATGGTGGTGCGTACAACGATCGGCGGACAAACGGCAGCGAAGATTAACATTAAACGCGGTAGCGCAGAGACCAACTATTACCTACCAGCGGACGGGGCTGAGCACACTATCAAAGATTCCGCCTTTCGTTCGGTAGACACCAGAGACGCGATCCCAATGCCTGGCGAGGCAGGATTAATGCAGCAAAACGCACGTGATTTTAGGGGCATAGTAAGTTATGCGCTTTTAGGCAGCTACCCGCTAGGCGTATCCAGCGCCATTATGCGAGGGGACCAGGGATGGAAGCAAACGAGCGCGGCGCTAGTCGGTGTTTTAAGTTCGCGTAACTGGAATGATAACAGCGGCGGCGATAGCGTTTTCCAGATAGGCATTAATAGAAACGGTGCGGGATACAAAGTCGCCCAGCCGTCGGGCGATACGTACTATCTTAGTGACGTTATCAAGTTCAGAGACGAACGAAACACAACCGTAGATTCGAACGGTTTCATAAAGGTTGCATCTCCCATTGTAAAGATATTCAGGGATGGTAGCTATGAAACGAATGAAGAGTCGGAGGGAGTTGCTGTTACCCACATAAATACAGGTGAGTATTTGATAGCAGGTTGCACCGGTCTTAATGCAGATGCAGCATGGGGAGGGATCGATGGTGGATTTGAAATTCCGGTAGACAGGAACAAGCTCGCGCGCATCTGGCTTGATTATGAAGTGAATGCTGATGGCTCTGTTCTGGTAAAAACATATCACCGTACACACCCGGAAGCGCCTGAGTTTGCAAGAAACGAAATCAACGGGTTAACTAATGGCGAGCCAGTAGACATTCCTGCAGATTCTTTTGTTTCCGTACGTGTTGAAATGCCACCAGATAGTATCTGGAACCAGCGACAGAATGATGCTTTGGAAGCAGACGTGCAGAAACCTACCTCATAAATAAAACCGCCGCAAGTCGTATGCAAGAACGTGCGGCGGCAGGCTGGCGTTCGTTCGATAGTGCGAGTATTGAATGATTGCCAGCCGCTGCGGATTGTACTTAAGCAATATGACGGTTCAAGGCGTTTAATCTGAAATATGAAATAAAAACCCGGCGCGGTGGCCGGGTTTGGGACTTAGCTTCAGCAACTCGGATATGAACGGAAGTGCTGACGAACATTTTCAAGTTCACCGAAACGGACGCGGCAGTAACTGCGCACATAAATCGGTTTATCATGTTCGTAAATGAAGTCATCGCGATTAACATCGTGTGCTTTCATAACGTGTTACCTGTACTTAAACACAGGCTGTAATCCTGTCCAGCCTTGTGTTAACCCCGGTAAACGGCTATTCTTAAGCTCTCACACAAAAGAGTTAGCAGTTTACCTGCGCTCTGGAAGTTTCCCAAACTTCCACCTAAAGAAGCCCCGCTGCGAACGGGGCTTTTTTATTTTGAACCATCGTCAAACATGGCGAATGATTCAACGATAAGACTAATTCGCTTGGCCTCTTCCTTTGTCAAGTCTCGAGGCAGATTTCCAATAGTTACAATCAACTCTCCACGTAGCGGGATTGGCAATTCGAAAGTCTTAATCCCACTATCATCCTCTGAAGTTTTCTTTTTAGATGCCACTTTATTACGCTCCTTTTTCGCAGGCTGAATCTGTTTGTCACCCTCAAGTTCACCATTCTGATAAGCAATAAACTTATCAACAGCGCTTTGCATTCGGCTTTTGTATGCTTGCAAGCTAGAGTCTGATGGTTTGCTTTCTGCGGATTGGGCGTACATATCTGCCATAGAGGCAACACTGTAATCACGGATATCCCCGTCAACGCCATCTGGACCAAGCACAGTTAGAAGACGAAGAGAAGAGTCGCGTAGATTACGAGCTGTGGCATCATTAACGATGTTTAGCTCGGGGAGATTTTGCAGCCACTCTTTGAATTCAGAAATCAGAAAGTTTTTGGATTGCATAGAACACCTCATAAACAACCTTTGAGGTGATAATAGACACAATCAAAGATCAAATCAAGTGTGGTTGACCGATCTTTTTGTCGCTTGATTTTGAAGTGTGTAACCTTGATTACCTAAAAGGTAATTCATTCACATGTTCACTTGGTGTTAATCATTGGAGAGCCACATGTCAGAATCTTCAAACATCTCCTCCAGCATGCGGTTCAGCTTCTCTCGATCGCTTTTGCTGGCATCACTATTCAGGCTGTTCGCCTGCATTGGCTTAACCTTCACTTCTGCATCAGGGAAAATTCGATGCACACGCTTCGTCAGTTCAGCTTGGATGATCTCTCTGGCTCCCGTTAGCCCTTCAACATTACGCTTGTCATATACCAACTCAACGAACATATTTTTTCTCCTTACTTTACTGGTTGGATATACAGTATTTATACTGTTTTAAAACTCAGTGTCAATGTGAGGGAGGATTTATGAATTATAACATTAGAAAAACATCGGCTTACGTTATGCCAGTCGCTGAGGCTGAGCGGAGTTATGATGTTTGCCCTGGTTGATGTGAACTCGTTTTATGCGAGTTGCGAGACTGTATTTAGGCCAGATCTTAAGGGAAGGCCCGTTGTCGTATTGTCTAACAATGACGGCTGCGTGATTGCGCGTAGCGCGGAAGCTAAAGCCGCTGGGATAGCGATGGGGGAGCCGTACTTCAAGTTAAAAGATCAAATTCGGCGCGCAGGCGTCGTTTGCTTCAGCAGCAACTATGAGCTGTACGCGGATATGAGCCAGCGTGTGATGACCACGCTCGAAGAGCTGGCGCCGCGGGTGGAGATTTACTCTATAGACGAGGCGTTCTGTGATCTGACTGGTGTGCGTAACTGCCGTGTGCTGGAATACTTCGGCAGGGAACTGCAGGAGGCTGTCTACAGGAATACACGACTTGCGGTAGGCGTTGGCATAGGGCAGACAAAGACGTTGGCCAAGTTGGCAAATCATGCGGCGAAAAAGTGGCTGAGGCAAACCGGCGGTGTAGTCGACCTGTCGAATGTTGATCGGCAGCGTAAATTAATGGCGGCGCTGCCGGTTGATGAAACATGGGGCGTCGGTCGCAGAATCGCTAAAAAACTCGAGGCCATGGGGATCAAGACGGTTCTCGATCTGGCAGACACCGACATCCGGTTTATCCGTAAGCATTTTAGCGTGGTGTTGGAAAGAACTGTAAGAGAGCTCCGTGGCGAATCATGCCTGGGGCTGGAAGAGTTTGCGCCGGCAAAGCAGGAAATTGTGTGCTCCCGTTCGTTCGGCGATCGGGTAACTGATTACGAGCAGATGAGGCAGGCCATTTGTAGTTACGCAGCGCGTGCGGCAGAAAAACTACGGGGGGAACATCAGTATTGCAGGTTTATTTCGACATTCGTCAAAACCTCACCTTTTGCCCTCAATGAGCCTTATTACGGTAACAGCGCTTCCGTTAAATTGTTCACGCCAACGCAGGACAGCAGGGACATTATCGGCGCGGCCACGCGTTGTCTTGATGTAATCTGGAAAGACGGGCACCGTTATCAAAAGGCGGGGGTGATGCTGGGTGACTTTTTCAGCCAGGGCGTGGCGCAGCTTAACCTGTTTGATGATAATGCGCCGCGTGCCGGCAGCGAAAAACTAATGGAAGTGTTGGACCACCTCAACGCCAAAGATGGGAAGGGAACTCTCTATTTCGCCGGGCAGGGTATCCAGCAGCAATGGCAGATGAAGCGAGAAATGCTTTCGCCCCGGTATACAACGCGATTTGACGATCTGCTGCGCGTTAAGTGATCGGCACGATCAGTTCCGGTCCCTGATTTTTCACATTTCCCACTGAGCGCGATACAGCGTGCCAGATAAATTTGTCTGCTGACACAGAGCCTTCGGCGATAATCTCTTCTGCCTCTTTCCCCCCAACATCTTGGCGCATCCATTCCCTTGCCGCTTCCGGCGTAAGCACAAGTGGCCGTCGGTCGTGTATATCGACCAGTCCCTGATCTGCTGCTGATGTCACGATGAGAAAACCCTCAGCTTCGTCGCCGCGCTCAAACGGTATGCTTCCGATCGCAGCCATAAATATTGGTTGACCGTCTGCACGGTGGATGAAGTAGGGCTGTTTCTTATCGCCTTCCTTCTTCCATTCAAACCACCCATCGGCAAAACAGATCGCCCGGCCATGCTGCCAGAGAGGCTTGAACATTCTGCTGGTGGCCGCAGTCTCAACGCGGGCGTTAATCAGTGGTGTTTTATCCCACCATCCGGGTGCGTATCCCCAGAACACCGGATCGAGGTGCATCTGCTCGTCGCGTTCGCTCAGTAACAGGACCTTGGTGCCGGGCGCCACGTTGTAACGACCAATCGGCTCCGGGTCATATGCGATATCGCGATCACCTTCATCGGCAAGGTAGGCCAGGTATTCTTCACGAGTTTGGGCTTGTGCAAAACGTCCACACATAGAAACCTCCAGTCAGTCAGACTGAAAGTATAGGGCAGGAAGAAAAAAGAGATGCACACCGTAAACTGTATGACTCTTAATGCAAGGTCATGGTGCTTCATCCTAACGAGGCGGTAAAGCGGCGTGTTGCGAAACTGGAAGGAGCTACGCAAAGTTGGGAGATTTCGGATCGAAGCGATCCCGAAGTTCACTCGTCGCCCACTCGAAAAAGATGGCAACGGTTTGATTTTGAATGGATGTATTGGTAAGCATTGAAACCCGTATTTAACGGGTTTCTGATGTGTAATTGTTTGAATAAAATCAAAAAAGACTGGTTGTGGCGGAAACAGGAATCGTATTCGGTCTCTTTTTATCTGCCTTTAGGCGATATCGCGTGAAAGGCAGGCCCGTCATCACCAGTAAGCTGGCGTTACGGTCAGTTTTGTTATACCACAGCAAAAAACGGTTTAACATTTCTTTTACGAAAAATCAGTGCCTCTATCACGTCCAGTCGGCGACGCTGGAAGCAGAGTTGTCGTGGAGTGGGGCGTCAACGGCCGAACTCACTTGTGTTGCGAAGTGAGCAAGCCTCCATTGTGAAAAAGTCCCTGCAGGTTACGTACACCGACTTTCTGATAGATGCGCGATCGATGCGCATATATGGTTTTAGGGCTTACGTTAAGGGCTTTCGCGATGCTCTCAACCCGTTTACCTTTCAGAATCATACGAATGATCTGATGCTCGCGTCGGGTGAAACGCGACAATAGCTGATTGCTGGTGATGCTGATATTTTGTGGCGCGCGTTTTTGCAAAATAAAGTCTCGCAAATTTTTTTTGATCTCTGCCACTGGCGCGCCTTTAGCTAAGCAACAGTCAACCTCGGCAATAGGCAATTCCTTATGGATAACAAGCATCATCGAACCGAAAATTTTCATTCCCTGAATTAAGTTAAGCACCTGGGAATTGCCGATCAGCCGCACATCGTAATCTGCGATAAGCAGTCTGTCTTCATTTTGAATCATATCCTGAAAGTTCATGTGAAATACACTCTCACAATGTACGACGTTATAAAGCACACCTTTTTCGCTCAGGATCTCTGGCAGCATTGAATGGATGATATGCTTTATCGCCATAAAGAAGTAGCGGTCAGTCGTAATAACAGTAATTGTTGACTCATGACATAAGCGTTCAGCGACAGGGCTCAATTTCTTACCCATTTTACTCTCCATAACGGGGCCATATCCTTTTATTACCTTTTCTCCATTCGCATGATTAATCACCACGTATAGAGAATCAATGTTTGTTTTTGCGGGAAAAATCCTGGCATAAAAAGATAACGATTTCTGGGTATTTACAGTTTAATGCAATGCGGCGACTAGCTTTTCGACTTTTACGCGAAAAGAAAAATATTTACACTGCCAATTTCTATTACGTATAATTATATGAATTCAATGGGAATTTTATGTTCGTCTTTTAACATATCTATTACTATTATGTAGATTAATTATCTTTTATTAACTATCACTGAATCTACTGACTGTGTCTGCGTTAAGAAAAATCTTATTTTATGCGCGTTTTTCATGCCTGCATGTGCCATAAACGGGTTAAAATTGTATGTAAAAACATCAATACGGCGGATTTACTTTCTTTTGAAAGCATCATTTGCGAAAAATTATCCAATAAATTACTTTTTGGTAACATTTTGTTAACATTATCGGATGGAATAGGTTTCTTTTTTATTGACAGTAAACGGAAACGTGCCTGGTCAAATTCCTCGTACGTAGAAATGCGCCTTGACCATGTCATCAATAGGGATATTAGGATTTTTTTCTTAATTTTTTGTGCGGTGTTGCGTTCTGTCTGGCAATTAAAATGTGTGCAGATAAATCTTTTTCAAAGATTTATCGTTCAACGCGTTCAAAATTGATTATCAGACTAATTTCTTAATCTGCATTTTTATTTAAATTCAAAATAAAGAATTTTGTCCTATTTTTAAGCTAAAGTCTTAATCGACCTTTACTGAGATAATTCGCTGCTTTAGTATTTATTTGTCGAAGGCCTAATAAAACTTAGGGTACATCTACGTTCAGCCGCTGTGATACGTGGTCTGGGCTTATATCATCCTTCGCAAAGAAAAGGGTATTAATAGAAGTGGTTTAATACTCGTGCTACTGCAATTTATTCCGCGTGAATATTTTAATATACATGGAGTTTGTACAATGAGCATCAAAAAAACGTTTCTGGCTGCCGCTTTAATTGCTGGAGGATTTGGCACGCAGGCACAGGCCGCTGATGGTACGATTTATTTTGAAGGTAAACTGACTGGTACTACCTGTGATATCACCGTTGACGGCCAGGCTTCACCTGCAACAGTCGTTCTGCCGGAAGTCAGCACCTCTCTGCTGCAGACTGAAGGTCAGACAACGGCGGATACCGGTTTTAATATCCAGCTTGCTAACTGCACGGGCGTCACCAGCACATCAACGGCGGCGGCATTCTTCGAAAACGGTTCTACGGTTGACACGACTACCTTTAACTTGCTGAACACTGACGAAAGTGTGCCTGATGGCGCGACCAATGTTCAGCTGCAGTTGGTTGACAAACTGACAGACCTGCCGCTGCAGGTGGGCCACACTAACCAGACAACTACTACTTCACGCATTGATATGAGCAGCGGCGCAGCCAGCCTGCCTTACACCGTGCGTTATTACGCAATGGGCGCGACAACGCCTGGAACAGTGAAAAGCCAGGTTAACTTCAGTATCGATTACGAATAATCATAACGGAAAGATATTTTCATTATGACTGCAGGCGAGCGTAATGCTCGCCTGAAAAAAGGACTTGAGCGATGAAAATGAAATTACTGCCCCTTATCTTTGCCTTGTTTTCCACGCTTGTGGTCTTTTCCGCAAACAGTGCGGTTATTATTGCCGGCACTCGCGTCGTGTATCCAGAAAAGGATAAAGAAGTTTCCATCAAGATGACCAATAATGGCAAATCACCGGTATTAATCCAGTCGTGGATAGATTCCGGCGATCGTCATTCCCGTCCGGATAATGCCAGGGCTCCCTTTACGTTGACGCCTCCTATTAACCGCGTCGATCCCGGAAAAGGGCAGTCATTGCGGATACGTTATACCGGCGAGACCTTGCGAAAAGATAAAGAGTCTATCTTCTATCTCAATGTACTGGAAATCCCGGCAAAGGTGAAAAACGCCGAGGATAAAAGCATGCTGCAAATGGCTTTTCGTTCTCGTCTGAAGCTTTTTTATCGACCGTCCGGGCTGGCGATGACCGCCAGTGATGCCCAGCAGCAGGTGAAATGGACGCGTCAGGGCACGACGGTAACCGCCAATAATCCCACCCCATATTTTATTAATGTCGCTTACTTTTCTGAGGATCGTGACGGGAAAGTCAGTATTGGCAACGGCGGGATGCTGGCGCCTGGCGAGGTAAAAACCTTTCAGCTCAGCCGTGCTGCGGGTAATTACTATCCCTTCATCATTAACGACTATGGCGCTATGCGTCTTATTGAAACAGAAAAAAAGTAATGCCGAATACAAAATTATAAAGTGCAGTTACAGGAAGATATCATGGAACGGAACCTTAATTTAACCATCACCGGCACAATGACGCTTTGTCCTCTTGCGATTGCCATTGCTACCGCCTGTTTTTCTGTTGCCTGTGCGGCTGATACTTCTTTCGTTGAATTCAATACCAATTTTATTAGTCCTGATAGCAAAAACCGTATTGATATCGCTCGTTTTCAGAAAGGTATCCCGATCCCCGGGAAATATAACGTTGAAGTGATTATCAACGACGTTGCCATGGGGCAGTATGACCTGCAGGTATCAAATGGATCAGGTCAGAATGTCGACGGTGACATATGTCTGTCGAAAAAAACATTTATCAATCTTGAATTTAATACCGAGAAACTCTCAAGGGAATCGCTCACGCTCCTCAACCGCGCGGAGGATAATGACTGTTTACCGATAAATCAGATCCTGCCCGAAGCATCGTTCGAGTTGGATACCGGTGAACAAACGCTTAGTCTCGCGATTGCCGATATCTACTTAATTAAGCGCCCGCGTGGTTACGTTAACCCGGCATTATGGGATCAGGGGATCACCGCCGGTATTCTGAACTACAATGCGAACTTTTACCGCAACGTAACCTCGCATAACGAAAGCGATGCGATTTATGCCGGGATTAACAGCGGTTTTAACCTGTTAGGCTGGCATTTTCGCCATAACGGCAGTCTGAGCTGGCAGGAAGACTTTGGCCGTCATTACCAGGCCCTGGATACCTACGTGCAGCGTCATATTCCAGAGATAAGCAGTAAATTAACGCTGGGCGATGCCCACACCACGGGCGAACAGTTTGATACCCTGGCGTTTCGCGGTATTCAACTCGCGAACGCGGAGCAGATGCTGCCTAATTCCCAGCGTGGCTATGCGCCGTTAATTACCGGTATTGCCAGAACCAACGCCAGGGTAAAAGTGATGCAGCAGAACCGTTTGTTGTACGAGACGACGGTTGCGCCTGGCGCGTTCGAAATTAACGATCTCTTTTCCACGGGTTACGGTGGTGAACTTGAAGTCATTGTGGAAGAAGCCGACGGTTCAGTACAGCGTCAGCTCGTGCCGTTTGCCTCCACCAGTAATCTCTTGCGCCCTGGCATCACGCACTACAGCGCTACCCTCGGTACGTTGCGTAAAGGCTGGGTCGAGGATGAACCTTTTCTCGCCGAGTTCACCTGGCGTCGGGGGCTGTCCAATCGATTCACCGCGTATACCGGTATTCAGGGTAACGAGGACTACAAAGCCGGGCAAGTGGGGTTGGCCATGGGGACCCATGTTGGCGCCTTTTCATTCGATGTGACCCATGCCAGGAGCACATTACCGAAAGAGTATGACCGCTTTGGCAAAACGATGTCCGGGGAAAGCTATCAGCTGAAATACAGCCATTCTATTGTTCAAACCGGCAGCAATATCAGCGTGGCGGCCTACCGGTTTTCTACCGAAGGCTACATGGACTTTATGACGGCGATGCAACTGCGAGAGGCGCTGAATCATTATGATAGCCGGCACGAGGTATATCGTCCCAAGAGCCGTCTGGGGATCACGGCTAACCAGCGACTGCCTGATGGTTGGGGGAATTTTTATGCCAGTATTTACCAACAGAATTACTGGAAACAGCATGGGCAGGATCGCCAGTATCAGCTTGGCTATAACAATCACATCGGCCGGGTTAACTATAGCCTGAGCGCCAGCCGTAACCGCAATGGCGAGGGTGACTATGAGACCCGTTATATGCTTAGCCTGAGTATTCCTTTCTCAAGCGAGAGTCCGTTTAGCCAGATGTCCGTCAACCTCAACCGCGACAACGATGGGCGCATGCGCGAACAGATTGGGGTAAGCGGGACGGCGCTGGACAACAATGCCTTCAGCTACAGCGTCAGCGCCGCCAACGCCAACAAAGGCGGAACCCGCAGCGCGGCCTTTAACAGTTCGTTGCGCACCCCGTACACCACGCTACAGACCGCAGCAGGGGCAGGCAAAAACTACCACAACTATTCACTGGGCGTGAACGGTACGGCTGTCCTGCACAGCGGCGGTCTAACCCTGTCGCCATACACCGCCGATACCGTGGCGCTGGTCGAAGCGAAGGGGGCGAAAGGGGCGGCTGTCAGCAGCTATCCGGGAGTCAGCATCGATCGTTTTGGCTATGCCGTCGTGCCTTATCTGAACGCCTGGCAAATGAACGAAGTCAGCCTCGATCCGAAAGGCTTACCCGACGACATTGAGTTAAACCTGACCAGCCAGAAAGTGGCGCCATACAGCGGCGCGGTCGTTAAGCTTCAGTATGGCACCACAGTGGGAACACCGGTGCTGATTGTCCTTGACGAAAACAGCAAAGTACCGTTCGGCGCGGACGTCTATGACAGCAGTCAAAATTCTGTCGGCGTTGTGGGTCAGGGAAGACGTATTTTTGCTCGCCTGGCAGAGCAGAGTGGTCAACTGAACGTGCGCTGGGGAGAGTCGGCGCATCAACAGTGCCTGCTCAACTACCAATTACCGTCTCGCGATAAAACGGACAGCCGCGGCATGCTGACCATCTATGGTCGCTGTGTGTCGCAGTGACCCCGCGAACCGGCCATGTGATTTAAGGAAAAACGTCATGCAAATCAAACCCGCCTTTTGGCGCTATGTTGGCGCCACTGGTTTTCTGTGCTGCGCCATGCTGTATAGCCATCCGGCAAACGCCCTGGTGACCTGTTCAGGGACAAGAATAAATAATGTCGACAGTGAAATCATTCCTCAGGATTACGTCGAACTCAACGTTCCTATTCTTTCCGATCGCGTCACGGTAAGTGCCCTTCGCGATCTCCCTTTTGGCTCTGAGTTATTTTCGCAGCGGATAATAAACACGGGCGCTGTGGGCTTAGGATACAGTGATTGCACATCAAGTACGGGTAGCAATGAAACTTTTTACGTAAACGGTAGACTAGAATTTGAAAATGGCGGACCGGCGACCGTCGGTCAGTATCAGGGGTTTGACATTTATGAAACGGGAACACCTGGTGTCGGTTTTTCACTGGTCTGGCGCGACAATACCGTCAACCGTTCTCTTCCTGTCGAAAAAATCTCGTCGCCGAACTCGTTAGACATGCCCTTCGCCAACGTTGTCGCGCCAGGTGCCGGTTATATCATGTTTGTGCTGGTCAAAACGGGGGATATTCCTGCAGGGACATGGACGCTGCCTGTCACTATTCCCCCGATTATTACTTACGCTTTTCCCGGCCAAAATATGGCGGCGGACTTTCAGGTAAAGGGTCAACGTATTCGTATTAGCGGTAACCTTAATGTCGTTGCTGGCAGTTGTCAGACACCGGATGTGCATGTGCAGTTAGGGGAGTATGAGATAACTGATGCGATGAACCGATCTAACTGGTATTCGCCGTGGAAAGATTTCAACATTCAATTGATCAATTGCCCGGTGATGGCCGGACGCTATGAGAGTGCTTTTAGTTATTTGAGTCCCAGCAGCAGTTGGGCCGGTGAAGGCAGCAGCAATACCTTTGTTGAGGACCCCTGGTATCCCAGCGTCATCGCCTATCGGCTCGATCCGATTAACGAAGTGGGGTTTACCTACCTTGGTCAAACCTGTGTTAAAACCGACCCTGAGCCGAATGGTTCAGAGGGGCTCTGTATTGAGATCGAGGATCCGATACTGCCAAATGATAAAAGCGCGTTAGCATCCAGCAATTACGATTGGCGAGGTAAGGCTTTTTTGAATCAGAACTACCTGGGCAGTAACGCGACAAGTTATACAATTCCGCTGCGTGCGCGCTATTCCCGCCTTCGCGAAGCTACCGGCGGCACTGTGCTTCCAGTAAAAGCCGGCACGGCCAATGCAGCCGTGGAATTTACCATCTTCTACGAGTAAACAATCGTTCATTAATACGCAGCCCCTGGCGGCTGCGTAGCTTTCTTCCCGCCAGGCGAGTGCTGTCATGGCTAAAAGTCGCTGTACTGCTGCGCGGGCATCCAGAATCCATCAATAAAATCTTCGACCGGAAAGCAACCGCCGTGGCGAATCCGCTGATCGTCCATCGAATACAGGCATTGTTGCTCAGTATCGTATACATCCACCACGATATCGTCACAACCGCCATCCAGATAACACACAAACAGAACCAGTGCGAACATTCCATCCTCTATTTGTACAGCCGTATCAATAGTGTAGGAGGAATTTACGGAAGCGGGAAAGGGGAAGTAAATAACCCGCCAGGCCGACGGGTTCTTTTTGAATCAGGCAAGGCGCATGATCCAGGCATCAGACTGTTGATCGTAATGGTTGCGGAACAGCACCGAATGTTCCCCGTTGAGGATGGCAGGGATGCTGGTTTCGTCGTCCCAGGCATCCAGTTGCATACATAAATCCGGATCGGATTTACACGGAATGGTTAACGTTCGGTCTCCCGGCGACTCGCCGTGTAATTCGGCATCGTCGATTTCAAAGGCGCCAATGCGCACACTGGTTTTCATCATCGTGCTCTCCGTTGGTTCACTGTTTGTGGTACGACCAGTTTAGCCGTCCATTTTTCAGCGTAGTCAACGCAGGCAAAAGCGCCAGTCAAAAAATGCGCAAAATTAGTTCTTTTGCGCGTTACCGGTAAACAATTTGCCGTCACGAACCAGCTCGCGCGGATAGCTGTTTTTCAAACGCGAACCGATGCGTTTCGCCAGACCAATCGGCTGATGCTGAAAAGTGACCAGAACGTCATCCGTATCAGGCGTGTGCTGTGGGTAGACATCACGCCCGCGATACCACGCTTCGGCTTCCTCTGGGGTAAGTTCAAAGGCCGTACGATGGGTGACATCGGCAAGCGCAATCACCGCTTCGTGCTGCCAGCGGAAACCCTTGTTATGGGTCTCAGCGAGCTTAATGCCCAGACGTGAGAAACGGACTTTTCCGATCACGGGTTCGATCTCCGCCGGGAAAAGCCATAGCTCTTTATCGCGTTGCCACAGACGCATACCGTTGTCCCATTTCAGACCGAGGGCGTTCGCGGCCTGGACAATCTTTGTCGCGTCGCGGTCTTTTACGGGTGCAAAAGGAAAATTGCCTACCTTGTATGTTGGGGCCGGCAAAGGCGGGATCGACGCCGTTTTGCGCAGACGCGCCACAAAGAAGCCTTCGCAATCATAAATCTGCGGGAAAACATGCAGGAAACCCTCTGCCGTGAGCGCTTGTTTTGCTTGTGGAAAGAGGTCGGCGAGCGGCAGAAATTCGACGGCATCGCCATACTGTCCTTTCAGCCAGTGTACGACGGCTTCATTTTCTTCACGGTTCAGCGTACAGGTTGAATAGACCAGCGTGCCGCCAGGGCGCAGCGCATGGAACGCGCTGTCGATCAGTTCACGTTGTGTTGCGGCGATCGCATGATTGCTCTCAACGGACCAGTTTTTCAGCGCATCGGGATCTTTACGCACGACGCCTTCGCCTGAGCAGGGCGCATCAAGCAGAATGGCGTCGAACATTTCCGGCAGCGCCGCGCCGAATACGCGGCCATCAAAGTGGGTGAGCGCCACGTTACCGATCCCGCAGCGGCTGATGTTAGCGTGAAGCACTTTTACCCGGCTGGCGGCGTATTCGTTCGCCAGAATCGCTCCCCGGTTCCCCATCCGCGCAGCGATTTGCGTCGTCTTTGAACCTGGCGCGGCGGCAACGTCCATAACGCGTTCCGGCATATTCCCGTCGGCAAACAGCGCGGCGACCGGCAGCATCGAACTGGCTTCCTGAATGTAAAACAGCCCGCTCAGATGCTCTGCGGTACTGCCCAGCGGCAGTGAGTCTTCATCATCCCGCGCGATCCAGAATCCTTCCTCGCACCACGGCACCGGCGTAAGCGACCAGCCGTAAGGCGCGGTCAGGGTAAGGAAGTCGGCGACCGTGATTTTCAGGGTGTTGACGCGAATGCTGCGACGCAGCGGACGCTGGCAGGCGGCGAGAAAATCGTCGAAAGAGAGGGAGGCGGGCATCGCCTCGCGCATTTGCGTGAGAAAGGCTTCAGGAAAATAAACAGCGTGTTGAGTCACGGAGCGGCACCAGCGGCAGTAAAACAGGCGCGCAGTGTAGCATAAAGGCTCCGGCGCGAGCACGCCGGAGCAATGGTATTAGCGCGGCAGAGCCGTTCCCCATTCGCGCCACTCTTTCGGTTCGCTTTCCTGCAACAGGAAGTGTTTGCCTGCCTGCGCTTTCGGCGCCAGCGGTATGCCTGGCGGGGTAGCAAAGGCAATGCCGCCGCGAATGAACTGATTAAAGGTGCCGGTTTTCACGACGCCGCCCGTCAGGCCGAAGTCCAGACTGTAGCCGGAGGCCAGCCAGAAGACCGAATTATTGCGCACCAGATGTTGATAACGTTGGCTGATGCGCAGGGCAATCATCACGCGGTCCGACAGCGAACCCAGCGTCATGCCGGTCACCGTTCCGACCTCTATCCCGCGGAACAGGACCGGCGTACCGATAGCCAGCGAACCGGCCTCCGGCGCTTCCACCACAATACTTAAACCGTCGAGATAGCGAGAGTCGGTGATGGTGGCTTCCTGAAGTTCAAAGTTGCGACGAGGATTCCCGCGCCCCGGCTCCACGTTGATATAAGGTTGCAGGATGGTATCCAGATGCTCCACGCCTGCCGCCGAGATTTGCGGGGTGATCACCGAGAAACGGGTGCCCGCGCGGGCAAAGGTCTGCACGTATTCCGGGTATAACACCGCTTTCGCCTGAACTTCGTTGCGGGCGGTGATCAGTTCCAGGGTCTGGATTTGCCCGATATCAATCCCGAGGTAGCGGATCGGCATGCCGGCAGCCAGCTTCCCGGCATCAAAAGCGTGAAGGGTAATCTGGCCGCCAACGGCGCGGGCGGCGGTTTCCGAGGCGTACAGAATGCGTTTGTCGCCTTTACGCTGGCTGGCGCTCGCGCCGCTCAGGTTATCGAAGCTGATCGCGCCTTTCAGCGCCCGCGACAGGGGAGAGGCCTGAACGGTCAACCCGCTGCCGTTGAGCTGTACTTTCGCGCCGCCTTCCGCCCAGAACACGCTGTTGCTGGTCAGCAGGTTACGGTATTCCGGTTTGATATGCAGGTCGATATCAAACGCGTTGGCGCGCGGACGCACCGTGATCACTTCACCCACCTCAAATTTGCGATACAGCACGACCGAACCCGCCTGCACGTCAGGCAGCGTTTCCGCGCTGAGCGTCAGGGTGGTCGTAGGCAGATCGCTGAGGCTATTTTCCACCGCTTTTTCCAGATTGGCATACAGCGGATAGCTGGATTTCATTTCGCCTTTATTACCGGGCAGAATGCGAATACCGCCGTTGATCCATTCGCTGGCGCTGGCGCCGAGAAACTCCACGCCGTCCAGTCCGACTTTGACGTCGACCCGACTATTGACGACAAATTTGCTGTCGCCTTTCACCAGATCGCGATGTTGCGGATCGATGGCGACGGTAAAAGTCACGCCTTTGGGGGTCAGTTTGCGGTCGATAACCTGGCCGACCTGAACGCCATGCAGGATCAGCGGCTGCCCCGCGTCAATGCCGTAGCTTTCCGGCGCGGTGAGAGTCAGGGTCAGAACGTCAGGCTCGTGCAAAAGCGCTTCTTCGCCGGGAACGACCACAAACTCGCTACGCGGTTCGCCGTCGCCGGGTACCAGCTCAAAGGTTTTGCCCGTCAGCAGCGAGCTAATATTGGCGTCGCTAAGCGAGAGTTTAGGACTGCGCAGTTCAATGCGGGTATTCTCACGCAATAACGTGACCACGCTGGGATCGACGGTCATTTCGCCGGTGACTTTACCACCCGGTTGTAATACCAGTTTGGTGAGTTCGCCAACCTCAAGCCCCTGATACATCAGCGGGGTGGAGTCCGCCTTCAGCCCTTCGCCGCTCGGCAGTTGCAGCTTCACAATAACGCCACGCTGGCTGTGGGCCAGATCTTCATACAGCCCGAAGGAATCTTCTTGCTCCGCCGGTTTTGACGACTCCGGCGAGTCAAAGGCGATAGCGCCGTTAACCAGTGCGGCCAGGCTTTCGAGCTTCACTTTCGCCCCGCTCAGGCTGACGTCTGCGTCGATGCCCGACACGTTCCAGAAGCGACTGCCTTTTTTCACCAGGTTGGTGAATCGGCGTTCGATCAGCACGTCGATAGTGACGCCCTGTTTATTAGGATTGATGCTGTAGTCATACACTTTGCCGACCGGGATCTTACGGAAATAGACCAGTGAGCCGCTGTTCAGCGAACCGAGATCCGGAGCATGCAGATGAATCATTAAATCGCCATTATCAAGACGATATTTCGGCTGGGTGTCGAGAGCGACAAAGTGATCCTTTTCGGCGCCCTTGCCGGGCATCATGCCGATATAGTTGCCGCCGACCAGCGCGTCAAGCCCGGAGACGCCCGCGAGCGAGGCTTTGGGCGTGACCAGCCAGAACTGGGTTTCTTCGCGCAGGGCATCCTTCATGTCTGATTTAATGCTGACTCGCACTTCAATTTTGCGCAGGTCTTTACTCAGGCTGATATCCTGGACAGTACCGACTTCGACGCCCTGATAACGGACGGGCGTTCGCCCTGGCACAATACCGTCCGCCGACTGAAAGTCGATGGTAACGGTGTTTCCACGATCCTCGTAGCTGTTCCATATCAGCCAGCCCGCAATCATTAAAGCAATGAGCGGCAATAGCCAGAAAGGCGAGATACGGCGTTTTGTTTTAATTTGCGCTTCAGTCTGCGAAGCGGGCGTTTCCTGACTCATGTGCATCCCAAAGTAAGCGGCTGTCCAGCCATTCAACAGCAAGAATAGTCAAAATTACCGCTGCGCCGAAATAAAACGCAGCCGGTCCCATAGTAAAAGCAAGAATCTGGTCGCGGTTAATGAGCGACATGGTTAACGAAATAACAAACAGATCCAGCATCGACCAACGGCCGATCCAGGTCACCATCCGCAGCAATTGGATGCGCGTCCGCAGCCCCTGCTCACATTTGAAATGAATGCTGAGCAGCAGGGTAAACATGACGATCACTTTGGTAAAGGGCACCAGAATACTGGCGATAAAGACCACGGCGGCAACGGCGATATTGCTGCTCGCGAGCGACATAATACCGGACATGATGGTGTCTTCCTGACGCCCGCCGTTGACGTAGATCACCGAGATAGGCAACAGGTTCGCGGGCAGCAGAAAGACAATTGACGCCAGCAGCGCCGCCCAACATTTTTGTATGCTCTGGTTTCGACGTTCGCGCAGCGGAATGTGACAGCGTGGGCAGCGTCCCCGGCGATCCGGGTAGCCGGTAAAATGGCAGCCGAGGCAGACGCGGAGCTTTTCGTCCGGTCGATTTGCTGGCCGCTGCGGATAAAAACGCTCCCACAGTTGCTCGACGTTGAGGTGCGAGAGCGTCAGGATGCTCAGGATGACTAACGCCACGAAAGCGAAAAGGCCGACGCCCGGCTGTAAGAAGGCGTAATCCTGAACCTTAATTGACGCAACGCCAATGCCGACCAGGTAAATGTCCAGCATCACCCACTCTTTCAGTCTTTCCAGCATCAGCAGGACTGGGCGCAGGTTCATGCCGAGGATATTGCCAAACCACAGATAGGCTATTGCGGTGACAAGGATCAGCGGCGCGCCGGCGACGCAAAAGAACACCATCGCGGCGGTGACAGGATCGCCCTGTTTGGTCATCTGCCAGATCCCCTGCATAACGTTGGCGTCAATGCGGATGCCGAGCAGATAGATGTGCAGCAGCGGCTCGCCCCAGGCAAAGGGCATCAGCAGCATCATGGTAACCGCCATCGCCGCGAGACGGGTTAACGACCAGTCGCGACCGTCGCGTATTTTCGCCTGGCAGCGTGGGCAATAGGCGCTCTGGTGAGAACGCATTTTCGGCAGACTAAACAGCAGGTCGCACTGAGGGCAGCGCTGATAGTGTGCACGGGGAAGAGCTTCGCTGATGGACCAGATCGCTATTTTTTTGGTTGGCGTAATGTGTTGAGTCTTGAGAGCCATGTATCGCGATTCAAAGTGTTAGATTAATGTAATATTAACTCATGACGGGAATGATCTTGAGCAATAACGCATTTAATGCTTATTTTAATAGTCCGGCAGTAAGCGTAAGACAACCAAGTGATTAAATAATGAACAAGACCGAGCTGTATGCGGATCTGAACCGCGATTTTCAGGCATTGATGGCAGGGGAGACCAGTTTTTTGGCAACGCTGGCGAATACCAGCGCGCTGCTGTACGAACGTCTGGCGGACGTGAACTGGGCGGGTTTTTACCTGCTGGAAAACGACACGTTGGTGCTGGGCCCGTTTCAGGGCAAAATCGCCTGCGTGCGGATCCAGGTGGGGCGCGGCGTATGCGGTACCGCCATCGCGCAAAATCAGGTTCAGCGTATTGAAGACGTTCACGCGTTTGATGGACACATAGCCTGCGATGCCGCGAGCAATGCGGAAATCGTGCTGCCGGTTACGGTAAACGCGCAGCAAATCGGCGTGCTGGATATCGACAGTACGGTGTTCGGGCGTTTCACTGAAGAGGACGAAGCCGGACTTCGTGAGCTGGTAGAACAGCTCCAGACCGTGCTTGCAACGTCGGATTACAAAAAATTCTTTGCGAGCGTCGCAGGATAATCAACGGATAACGTAGCAATTACTGATGGCGTCATTATAATGACGCCTGTTCATGCCTGCGGCTTGTTGGCTACGTCCGTTGTAATCAGGAAATTTCATGGAAAATCAACCTAAGTTGAATAGCAGTAAAGAAGTTATCGCGTTTTTGGCCGAGCGTTTTCCGCAGTGCTTTAGTGCGGAAGGCGAAGCGCGCCCGCTGAAAATTGGTATTTTTCAGGATCTGGTGGAGCGTATTGAGGGGGAAATGAACCTCAGCAAAACGCAACTTCGTTCCGCTTTACGTCTTTATACTTCCAGCTGGCGTTACCTGTACGGCGTGAAGCCGGGTGCGACGCGTGTTGATCTCGACGGCAACCCGTGCGGTGAGCTGGATGAGCAGCATGTTGAACACGCGCGTAAGCAGCTTGAAGAAGCGAAAGCACGCGTTCAGGCGCAGCGTGCGGAACAGCAAGCGAAAAAACGTGAAGCTGCCGCTGCCGCAGGGGAAACCACCGACGCGCCACGCCGCGAGCGCAAGCCGCGTCCAGCGCCGCGCCGTAAAGACGCGACCGAACGTAAACCGCGTGCAGAAAAACCGGCTGCAAAAGCGCCGCGCGCCCCTCGTGAAGAGAAGCTGACTCCGGTTTCGGATATTTCCGTCCTGAGCGTAGGCCAGTCTCTGAAGGTGAAAGCGGGTAACGATGCGATGGATGCCACGGTATTAGAAATCACCAAAGATGGTGTCCGTGTACAGCTGAATTCGGGTATGTCTTTGATTGTACGCGCAGAACACCTGGTGTTCTGAAACGGAGGCCAGGCCTGGCATGAACAGAATTTTTAGGCTTACCGCGTTAGCTGGCCTGCTTGCACTAGCAGGCCAGACCTTCGCTGTAGACGACATTACGCGTGCCGATCAAATTCCCGTCCTTAAGGAAGAAACGCAACATGCGACCGTCAGTGAGCGCGTTACGTCGCGCTTCACGCGTTCGCATTATCGTCAGTTCGATCTTGACGAGGCTTTTTCCGCCAAAATTTTCGACCGTTATTTAAATCTTCTCGACTATAGCCATAACGTACTGCTGGCTGGCGACGTAGAACAGTACGCGAAGAAGAAAGGCCAAATAGGTGACGAGCTACGTTCGGGAAAGCTTGACGTTTTCTACGATCTCTACAATCTGGCGCAAAAGCGTCGCTTCGAACGGTATCAGTACGCGTTAACGGTGCTGAAACGTCCGATGGATTTTACCGGCAACGATAATTTCAACCTGGACCGCAGCAAAGCGCCCTGGCCGAAAAATGAGGCTGAGCTGAATGTGCTGTGGGACAGCAAAGTGAAATTTGATGAGCTTAGCCTCAAGCTGACCGGCAAAACCGACAAAGAAATTCGCGAAACGCTGACGCGCCGCTATAAATCAGCGATTCGCCGTTTGACTCAGACCAACAGTGAAGACGTTTTTTCCCTGGCGATGACGGCATTCGCCCGCGAAATCGACCCCCATACCAACTACCTCTCGCCGCGCAACACCGAGCAGTTTAATACTGAAATGAGCCTGTCTCTGGAAGGTATTGGCGCGGTGTTGCAGATGGATGACGACTATACGGTTATTAACTCCATGGTCGCGGGCGGTCCGGCGGCGAAAAGTAAAGCGATTAGCGTTGGCGATCGCATTGTCGGCGTAGGACAGACCGGCAAGAGCATGGTGGATGTGATTGGCTGGCGTCTTGATGACGTCGTTGCGCTTATCAAAGGTCCAAAGGGCAGTAAGGTTCGCCTGGAAATTTTGCCTGCCGGTAAGGGGACAAAAACCCGCATTGTGACGCTGACCCGTGAACGTATTCGTCTTGAAGATCGCGCGGTTAAAATGACCGTTAAAACCGTCGGCAAAGAGAAGGTCGGCGTGTTGGACATTCCGGGCTTCTACGTCGGTCTGACTGACGATGTGAAAGTCCAGTTGCAGAAGCTGGAAAAACAGAACGTCAGCAGCGTCATTATCGATCTGCGTACCAACGGCGGCGGGGCATTGACCGAGGCTGTTTCGCTCTCTGGTCTGTTTATCCCTTCAGGTCCGGTGGTCCAGGTGCGCGACAATAACGGTAAAGTCCGTGAAGACAGCGACACCGATGGCGTTGTGTACTATAAAGGGCCGCTGGTGGTAATGGTCGATCGCTTTAGCGCATCGGCGTCGGAAATCTTCGCCGCGGCGATGCAGGACTACGGTCGTGCGTTAATCGTTGGCGAACCGACCTTCGGCAAAGGTACCGTTCAGCAATATCGTTCCCTGAACCGTATTTACGATCAAATGCTGCGTCCGGAATGGCCCGCGCTGGGCTCGGTGCAGTATACGATTCAGAAATTCTACCGCGTGAACGGCGGCAGTACCCAGCGCAAAGGGGTAACGCCGGATATCATCATGCCGACAGGTAATGAAGAGACGGAAACCGGTGAGAAATTCGAAGATAACGCACTGCCGTGGGATAGCATTGATGCGGCAACTTATGTGAAGTCAGACGATCTCAAACCGTTCGGACCCGCGTTGCTGAAAGCGCACAATGCCCGTATCGCCAGCGATCCTGAGTTCCAGTACATCATGAAGGACATTGCCCGTTTCAATGCTATGAAGGATAAACGCAATATCGTTTCTCTCAATTATGCTCAGCGTGAAAAAGAGAATAATGAAGATGATGCGTTGCGTCTGGCGCGGATCAACGATCGGTTTACGCGTGAAGGCAAACCGGTGTTGAAGAAACTGGACGATCTGCCGAAAGATTACCAGGAGCCGGATCCGTATCTTGATGAAACCGTGAAAATCGCGCTGGATCTGGCGCGGCTCGAAAAAGAGAAGCCCGCAGAACAGCCCGCTCCCGCCAAATAACCCCACACAGGCACAAGAAATTGTGCCTGTTTTTTTAACACTCGCAGCAGGACGTCAGCCAACGGCAACAAAATGTAAAGTTGTGTCTTTCTGGTGACTTACCGCCCGCTGATGCTTGAAAATAACCATACGACCCATACGATGTGGGTAATCGCATAGTGCGTTTTGTTAAGTTGAGGTTAAAAGAAAATTATGATGCGAATCGCGCTCTTCCTGTTAACGAACCTGGCCGTCATGGTTGTGTTCGGTCTGGTGTTAAGTCTGACAGGAATTCAGTCGAGCAGCGTACAGGGCCTGATGATCATGGCGCTGCTGTTCGGTTTTGGTGGTTCCTTCATCTCTCTGCTGATGTCCAAATGGATGGCGTTGCGTTCCGTGGGCGGAGAAGTGATTGAGCAACCGCGCAATGAAAGAGAACGCTGGCTGTTAAATACCGTCGAAACGCAGGCGCGTCAGGCGGGTATCGCTATGCCGCAGGTGGCTATTTACCATGCGCCGGATATTAACGCCTTTGCGACCGGTGCGCGCCGTGACGCGTCGCTGGTGGCGGTCAGTACTGGCCTGCTGCAAAACATGAGTCCGGACGAAGCCGAAGCGGTCATTGCGCACGAAATTAGCCATATCGCCAATGGTGACATGGTGACAATGACCCTGATTCAGGGGGTCGTGAACACCTTTGTTATCTTTATTTCGCGTATTCTGGCGCAGATCGCCGCAGGTTTTCTTGGCGGCAACCGCGACGAGGGTGAGGGCAGCAACGGCAACCCGATGATCTACTTCGTGGTGGCGATGGTTCTGGAGCTGGTCTTCGGCATTCTGGCAAGCATTATCACCATGTGGTTCTCCCGTCACCGTGAATTCCATGCCGACGCGGGCTCTGCGAAGCTGGTCGGGCGTGAAAAAATGATTGCCGCATTACAGCGTCTGAAAACCAGCTATGAACCGCAGGAAGCATCCAGCATGATGGCGTTTTGCATTAACGGTAAGGGCAAGTCCCTGAGCGAACTGTTTATGACGCACCCGCCGCTGGATAAACGTATCGAAGCGCTGCGCAGTGGCGCATACCTGAAGTAAGACATGATGTCCGGTGGCGCTGACGCTTCCCGGACATCATGGTTGAATCTGAATGCGCGTCTTTTGACGCGCATTTTTTACGCCTGCGAACGAGGTTGAGTGATGCGTAACCCACTCACCACGGCCGCCACCGACGCCAGAATACCGGCTGCCAGCAGGGAAACGTGCGTGCCGTTATCACCGAAATGGTTGAGCATAAGGGCAACCAATGCCGCGCCCGTACTTTGTCCCAGCAGACGTGCTGTTCCCAGCATACCGCTCGCGCCGCCGCTGCGTTCGCGCGGGGCTGACGTGATAATGGTGTGATTGTTTGGCGACTGGAACAGTCCAAAACCCGCCCCGCATAAAATCATCGGCCAGATGATATTAAAGTCGGACGGCGCAGAAGGCAGCAACACCAGCGCGAACAGGCCGCATGCCATCACCACCATGCCCATCGCGCCAAGTAATCCGGCGTGAACACGCTCGATCAGATACCCCGCCAGCGGGGCCATCACCATTGTGGCCAGCGGCCAGGGGGTCAACAGCAAGCCGGTTTCCACTTCACTACGTCCCAGAACCGTTTGCAGATAAAAAGGCAGGGAGACCATTGCCAGCATTTGAGCGCAGAAAGAGCAGATGGATGTGCCAATCGACAGGGAAAAAAGCGGAATACGCAGCAGATCGACCGGCAACAGCGGCACAGGAAGGGCCAACTGTCGGCGGATAAATAAGTAACCTACTATCATCAGCGCCACCAGCTCCGCGGTAATTAACGTCAGCGATTGTCCTTGCGCAAAACCACTGAGGGCCGTGATTAACAGACCAAACGTCAAGGCATTCATGATCGCGCTCGGGAGATCGAAGCGTGGTTTATTCTCCCGCGGCGCGTTGGGCGGCAGATAGCGGATTGCCAGCAGCAGGGCGATAATGCCCAGCGGGACATTAATTAAAAACAGCCACTTCCATGATGAGATGGAGAGGATGGCGGCGGCAATGGTGGGGCCAGCGGCAGACGAGACGGCGACAATAAACGAGTTAATCCCCATTCCGCGTCCCAGATGGCGCTGAGGGTAGATCAGACGGATGAGCGCCGTATTGACGCTCATTAACGCCGCGCCACCGAAACCCTGCGCCACACGCGCCACGGTGAGCATCTGTAACGAGTCGGAAAGCGCGCAGAAAAGCGAAGCCAGCAGAAAGACCACCAGTCCGCATTTGTAAATACGGCGATAGCCAAACATATCGCCAAGAAAAGACAGTGACAGTAACGAAACGACAATCGCGATTTGGTAAGCGTTAACCACCCAGATAGAGCTGGCGGCAGAAGCCTGGAGATCGGTGGCGATGGTGGGCAACGCCACATTAGCGATCGCGCCATCAAGCACGGCCATTGAGATCCCGATGACGATGGTGAAAATAGCACCGTAGCGCTGCGGAAGCGGCAGACCGTCGGCCTGTGATTTATTCATATGGTTGATAGTTTTTGCGAGGAGTATGATCAGGGTAGCGATTTTAGCACTGATATTCAGGCCTTATGTCGCAGATTTGTAACGAAGTAAGCAAAGATGGATTGCGGCCGCCTGGCGCTGAAATTATAATAAAAACTCGTTCTGATTTTTATAAAACACTCGTAATGAGGTGATAAATGGCTAACGCAGATCTGGATAAACAGCCCGATTCTGTATCTTCCGTGCTAAAGGTTTTTGGCATTTTGCAGGCGCTGGGAGAAGAGCGTGAAATAGGGATTACCGAGCTGTCTCAGCGCGTCATGATGTCAAAGAGCACCGTTTATCGCTTTTTGCAGACCATGAAAACCCTGGGCTATGTGGCGCAGGAAGGCGAATCAGAGAAGTATTCTCTGACGCTCAAACTGTTTGAACTGGGCGCGCGTGCGTTGCAAAACGTCGATCTTATCCGCAGCGCCGATATCCAGATGCGAGAACTTTCCCGTCTGACCAAAGAGACGGTGCACCTGGGGGCGCTGGATGAAGACAGCATCGTTTACATCCATAAAATCGACTCCATGTACAATCTGCGCATGTACTCCCGAATTGGCCGCCGTAACCCGCTGTACAGTACCGCGATTGGTAAAGTCCTGCTGGCCTGGCGCGACCGTGAGGAAGTGAAGCAAATTCTTGACGGCGTTGAGTATAAACGCAGCACCGAACGTACCATCACCACCACGGAAGCGTTGCTGCCGCTGCTGGATAAGGTGCGCGAGCAGGGCTACGGCGAAGACAATGAAGAACAGGAAGAAGGATTGCGCTGCATCGGGGTGCCGGTATTCGACCGTTTTGGCGTAGTGATCGCCGGTCTCAGCATTTCTTTCCCGACCCTACGTTTCTCTGAAGAACGCTTGCACGAGTATGTTGAAATGCTGCATACCGCCGCACGTAAAATCTCTGAACAAATGGGCTATAACGATTATCCGTTTTGACAATCTACGGATTGAGATGACGCGTTAACGCAACGCGAGACGTGACAAGAAATACAGGGGCAAATCGTTCCTGTATTTCTTATTTGCTTCCTCTCCCGCTTCGGCAGAAGATTAATTATTATCCACCACCACTGCGCTTTTGCGTAGCAGCGGGCAGTTCGTTAAACCAATGATGCCGCTATCAGAATGAATATATTGCGCAGTCGCCGTGCCACGGGCCGTTAAGTATTTACACTGCAGGCCCAATCCGGCTGCGTTCTCCTGGCTGCCGATCAGCACACCATACCCACTCAGTAACAGGCCAATCCAGACCAGCGCAAGCAAAACAATAGCGCGAATAATCAAACGCATTATGACCTCTTTTCTTTTGTTGGTGTGACTGAGCTTAACGGCTACAACTATTGAAACAAGTGAATGATTCCTAAAAGATGCTATTGTCGCTACAGTTAGCCCCGGTTTAAGTAGCGCATGGTAATTTAGCGCCATAAGGTGTTGAAGCGGAGAGTGGAGTGAAAAAGTTTCGATGGGTCATTCTGGTCGTTGTTATACTCGTGTGCCTGCTGCTGTGGGCTCAGGTGTTCAACCTCATGTGCGATCAGGATGTTCAATTCTTCAATGGAATTTGCGCCATCAATAAATTTATCCCCTGGTGATGCCATTTTCGCATCCGTTGATTTCCTTCCTCTGGCGCGGTGGTAGAATAGCGCGTCTATTGTGAGGTGGTGAAATGAACGAAGTTGTAAATTCTGGCGTGCTCAATTTTGCGTCATTGATTGTATCGGTGGGGGTTCTGGTTGTCGGTCTGGTGCTGTGGTTCTTCGTTAACCGCGCCAGCTCTCGAACGAACGAGCAGATAGAACTGCTTGAAGCGTTACTGGAACAACAGAAGCGGCAAAATGCATTGCTGCGCCGCCTCTGTGAAGCCAACGAACCGGAGAAAACCACGGAAGCGCCAAAAGCAGTGAACGACGCAAAAGAGGATGATGGCATCATCCGTCTTGTTGCAGAGCGTTAATCCAGCGGTAAGAACGGGAGTGACGTTGCCTGCCATCGCGTCACTCCTGCATGTCGCTTTTGCAGGCGCACTTTATTTGTGCATTCCCCACCGCTTCGTTATATCCCTTTTTCCTCGTTCTATTAAACTGTTATCGTGCGCTGTCTCGGTATTATATTTTCTTAACCGGGAATAACGTGTTGGTTTTCGTTATGTGATAACGATCGGTTTTATTTTTATCGAAACGTTTCTCTCCCTTTTTTTGTGCATTGTCATCATTCTTTCATTAAATTAGTGCATAAGAAGAGAAGAAAACCCGGCAGGGTAAAATGTTTTGGAATTTATGCAACCCGACATTTTTGCGTTGAAACAATTTATGCATAACAAAGCAGAATTTGTGAAAACGCCGTAAACCAACAAAATGATCGGGGATAAGCTGGCGGTTCTGAAACTCCTGGTCTATGGTTAACAAGTCCTTGTTGCGCAACCGATCCGGCGAAGGCGCTGGAACGCCGCGGGAATATAACGATACGCGTGTTGACGCATAACTGTGCAGATACACCTTATCGTCTCGTGAGATTTGTGCGACGGATCGAGACACGTTTAAAAATGGCTTGCCATAATTAACGTTGTATGTGATAACAGGTTTTGGGTTAAACGAGGTACAGTTCTGTTTATGTGTGGCATTTTCAGTAAAGAAGTCCTGAGTAAACACGTTGTCGTTGAATACCGCTTCTCTGCCGAACCTTATATTAGTGCCTCATGCAGTAATGTCTCAGTTTCATCTAGGTAATGCCTGCGGGCAAAGAAAACACTCTAAGGAATTTTGCAAATGGCAAAGATTAAAGGTCAAGTTAAGTGGTTCAACGAGTCTAAAGGTTTTGGCTTTATTACTCCGGCAGACGGCAGCAAAGATGTGTTTGTACACTTCTCCGCTATCCAGGGTAATGGCTTCAAAACTCTGGCTGAAGGCCAGAACGTTGAGTTCGAAATTCAGGACGGCCAGAAAGGCCCGGCTGCTGTTAACGTAACCGCTATCTGATCGACACCACTGATTTGAAGCGCTCGCGCGCATCACACTCAGATTTAAAGCCTCGCGAATGCGGGGCTTTTTAATTCATAATCCTTCAAAATATTTCAAAACCCTCATCCGTTAGTGGTTTGTTGCAAAGCCGCGACATTATTAGCATTGTTCTCCCCGCTTTCCTTCCGGATTTCTCGTTAAATCAATCACCTGAAAAGAATGAAAGCCGGAGTACAGGTGAAAAAGAAAAATGAAGGGGCGGCGAGAAACTTCACGCCAGCGCGCTTCGCGCTCCTCTGTCTCGCCATATTGCTCAGTCTTGGGCTGCTGCTGGGGCGGGTGGCATGGCTACAAATTGTGACGCCCGACACGCTGGTAAAACAAGAAGATATGCGTTCGTTACGCCATGTGACCACGGCTTCGCCGCGCGGGATGATAACCGACCGGGAAGGTCGTCCGCTGGCGGTCAGCGTTCCGGTCAACGCCGTCTGGGCAGATCCGAAAATGCTGATCGGCAAGGGTGGGGTAGGATATAACGAACGCTGGCAGGCGCTGGCAAAAACGCTGCATCTTTCGCTGAGTACGCTGGCGGCCCGGGTCAATCGCGATCCGTCCAGCCGCTTTCTTTATCTCGCCCGTCAGGTCTCGCCGCAGCAGGCGCAGTGGATCGATAAGCTTAATCTGCCAGGGATCAATTTGCGCGAAGAATCCCGTCGTTTTTATCCCGCAGGTCACGTCGCGGCGAATCTCATCGGCTTTACCAATATCGACGGCCAGGGTATCGAAGGCGTGGAGAAAAGTTTTAACGCGCAGCTGATGGGCAAACCGGGGTCGCGCCTGGTGCGAAAAGATAAGTTTGGTCATGTGATTGAGAACATTACTGAAGTCAGTCCAGTCCCGGCGCACAATTTGCAGCTCAGTATTGATGAGCGGTTGCAAACCATAACGGAAGACGCGCTGGATAACGCCGTCACCTGGAACAAAGCGGAGTCGGGGGCCGCTATTTTAGTGAGCATTGCCACCGGCGAGGTGCTGGCGATGGCGAACTACCCGGACTTTAACCCGAACAATCGTGACGGCGCGGTGCTGGATGATTTCCGAAATCGTGCCATCAGCGACACCTTTGAGCCGGGGTCGACGGTGAAGCCGCTGGTCATTATGACGGCGTTGCAGCAGGGCATAGTGCAGCCGGACAGTGTCATTGATACCCATCCGTTTACCCTCGATGGACATCGCATACGCGACGTAGGATTTTACCCGGAGCTTACGCTGACCGGTATTTTACAGAAGTCGAGTGATACCGGCGTGTCGCATCTGTCATTGGCGATGCCGGTTCAGAGGCTGATCGATACCTATAAAAACTTTGGCTTCGGTCAACCGACAGGGCTGGGACTTACCGGCGAAAGTCGCGGGCTGATGCCGCAGCGCCGCTACTGGAGCGATCTCGATCGGGCGACGTTTGCCTTTGGCTACGGGCTGATGGTCACACCGTTACAACTGGCGCACGTTTACGCCACGATTGGCAGTTTCGGTATCTACCGACCACTCTCTATTACCCGCATAGACCCGCCGGTGATGGGGAAACGGGTAATGCCTCAAGCGCTGGTTAAGCAGGTAGAGCATATGATGGAAAGCGTCGCCTTGCCGGGAGGCGGCGGGACGAAGGCCGCCGTGCGGGATTACCGGGTGGCGGTGAAAACCGGTACCGCCAAGAAGATTGGCGCTGACGGGAAATATGTTGATAAATATGTGGCCTATACCGCCGGTGTCGCGCCAGCAAGCGCGCCGAAATTTGCGCTGGTGGTGGTGATCAACGATCCGCAAAACGGTTCGTATTATGGCGGTGCGGTGTCCGCGCCCGTTTTCAGCCAGATAATGGGGGATGTGCTGCGTCTGGAAAATGTAAAACCGGACGGCATGCCTGCCGATTCCAGTCATCTGCTGGTAATGCATGGCGCGCAGGCGCCTGAGACCACGTGGTGACATATTCTCCCGGGGCGCAAATCGCGCTACACTTGCGCCCTTTAGCAGCCTGCCGGAGTTACTATGTCGTTTTCCTGCCCCCTATGTCACCTGCCCCTTAAGCAGGTGAAGAACAGCTATCTCTGTCCACAGCGTCATCAGTTTGACGTGGCGAAAGAGGGGTATGTGAATCTGCTGCCGGTACAACACAAACGTTCACGCGATCCGGGTGACAGTGCCGAAATGATGCAGGCGCGACGCGCCTTTCTGGACGCGGGGCATTATCAACCGCTGCGTGACGCCGTGGTGGCGCAACTCTGTGGGCGTCTGGACGTTCCGGCCCCGTCGATTCTGGATATCGGCTGCGGGGAGGGGTACTACACCCATGCCTTTGCTGACGCTCTCCCTGCGGCTACCCTTTATGGACTGGACGTCGCGAAGGTGGCCATTAAAGCCGCCGCAAAACGCTATCCGCAGGTCACGTTTTGTGTGGCATCCAGCCATCGCCTGCCGTTTGCCGACGCCAGCCTGAACGCCATTGTCAGGATTTACGCACCGTGTAAGGCCGCCGAACTGGCGCGGGTGGTTAAACCTGGCGGATGGGTGATCACCGCCACGCCAGGGCCGCGTCATTTAATGGAGCTGAAAGGGCTGATCTATAATGACGTGCGTCTTCATGCGCCGCATGCGGAACAGCTGGAAGGATTCACTTTAGTCGAGTCGGTTTCTCTCGCTTACCCCATGTCCCTGAGTGGGCAGGCAGCGGTGGCGTTGTTGCAGATGACGCCATTCGCCTGGCGGGCGAAAGCGGAAGTGTGGACGGCGCTGGCCGACAGAGAGACCTTTGATTGCCAGACGGACTTTAGTCTGCACATCTGGCAACGCGCGGCTTAACCGTGAAAGTGCGTCCAGAGGATCTGGACGCCAATGCCAATCAGGACCAACCCGCCAAGTATTTCGGCCCGTTTACCGAGCAGGGGACCGATAAAACGGCCGACCATCATACCCGTCGTTGACATGATCAGGGTCGCGCAGCCGATAGCCAGCGCGGTGGCAATGATATTGACCTGCAGGAACGCCAGACCTACGCCAACGGCCATCGCGTCGAGGCTGGTGGCGATAGCGGTGGTCACCAGCAACCAGAAACCATGACGGCGCAGGGGTTCTTCATCCTCGTCGTTACCGCCGCGAAGGCCTTCAATCATCATCCGGCCGCCAAGAAAAACCAGCAGGATAAAGGCGATCCAGTGGTTCCACTCCAGCACGAACTTACTTGCCAGCATCCCCAGCCCCCAGCCGATCAGCGGCGTCAGGGTTTCGACCGCGCCGAAAATCAGTCCCGTGCGCAGGGCTTCAGAAAATTTAGGTTTGTGCAGCGTGGCGCCTTTACCAATGGATGCGGCAAATGCATCCATTGACATGCCGAAAGCGAGAATAATTGTGGCGGTGATATTCATGACAGCGTCCTGACCGGGGTTTCCATAAAACACACCACTGCCCCCAGTAAACATGCATGCCGGAACAATGTTCTGTGGCCTGCACAGCAGTTGATGCGCCTATGGTCTCGCCTGACTCAACTGACGATGAGTCCGTACGCGCCACGTTTTGCAACGAGTATGTTGACACGTACATTTCCGGAGTCTGGAAATCGGCTACTCCCCAATGACGGCGCAACCTTAACATATTTTGAGAATATAAAACAACTGCGGGGAAATATTATTTGACTTCTAATTGAAAACGATTTTCATTTGACTTTAAATTTTGAAAAAAACGTTAAAATAAATAACATTTCCGAAGCGGATATATAGCCTGAGCTATGTTTTGATTACCAGGAACACAGTAAAAGATTGCTCAGGCTATAACTGTAACTCACTGAGAAAAAACAAGAAGTTTATATATTTTTTCGAGGTCATCGATATTCCGAACGCGAATGAGTAAGCGCCGTTGCTCTAATTGCATCACCAGAACGCCATCTTCCGATAAATTCATCTCTTTAATCCGGTTATATTCTATCCACACATTGGCGAAGAAAAAGCCTTGCTGCTTGAAGATGATCCTGGGCGCGCGGATCCAGAAAATATAAAAGCCCATCAACGCCAGCGCACATAATAACCAGGTGGTCAGAATTGCCCCATGGCTGGTGACGTTGTTGTAGATCAGAATGGCGAGTAAACCGATGAAAATAACGCTGTCCACGCGTCCCCGACGCAGCAGGGGGATAGCAAGCAGAGTGGGGCCGTTGCGGCGGGGCATGATGAACTGATCGTAAATCGCGTATGCCAGTAACGCGGCGATAAAGAAAACCAGCACCAGGTCCGTGATCGACATCTGTCCTCCAGAGAAAATAAAAACGGGGCCGTTTGGCCCCGGTAGTGTACAACAGTCTTACTGGCCCAGCAGGCCGACGGCGTAACCTGCGATACCGATGACGAAGAAGCCAACGATAATCCACAGCGGGTTAACTTTCTTACGCAGCAGCCACATACAGGCGAAGGTCAGCAGCAGCGGCACCAGGCCCGGCATCAACTGGTCGAGGATGGTCTGAACAGTGGTGACGCGGGTCTGTCCGTCCTGACCGGTGATCGTGGAAACCACCAGTGGAATATTGACGTGCGTCCACTTGTTCACCAACGCCCCCATGACAAACAGGCCGAGGATTGACGCCCCCTCAGTCAGTTTTTGCAGGAAGCCGCCGCCCATATCCTTAACGATATCGACGCCTTTACGGTAACCGTAGGCCACGCCGTAGTAGCGGGTCGCCAGGCGCACCAGGTTAAACAGAATGAAGAACAGCAGCGGACCAAGCAGGCTTCCGCTCATCGCGATCCCGGCGCCTAATGCCGCGAATACCGGACGTACGGTACCCCAGAAAATCGGGTCGCCGACGCCCGCCAGCGGTCCCATCAGACCGACTTTGATACCGTTGATCGCGCCATCGTCAATCTCTGCGCCGTTGGCGCGCTGTTCTTCCATCGCCAGCGTTACGCCGAGAACCGGTGCGGCAACGTACGGATGGGTATTAAAGAATTCCAGGTGACGTTTGATGGCCTGCTTACGCGCATCGTTGTTCTCCGGATACAGACGGCGAATGGCCGGTACCATGGAGAAGCAGAAACCCAGCGCCTGCATACGTTCGAAGTTCCATGAACCCTGAAACAGGTTAGAACGGATGAACACGCCACGAATGTCACTCTGAGTGAGTTTTTTCTCGGTGGTAGTTTTAGTCATATCAACCATTTCGTTCACCTGTTAGTCCAGTTCGTTATCGAGATCGTTGTTACCCGCGGCCTGTACTGGCGCACCTGCGACACGGTTATATTTCGGGCTCAACTGAATGTAGAGGATGGCCATGACCGCGCCAATCACACCCAGAGCAACCAGGTTGAAGTTAGTAAACGCCGCAGTGACGAAGCCGAGGTAGAAGAACGGCATCAGATAGCCTGCGCGCATCATATTGATGACCATCGCGTAACCGACGACCACAATCATGCCGCCGGCGATGTTCAGACCGCCTGTCACCACTTCCGGAATCGCGTTCAGCATGCCCTGAACTTCGCTGGTGCCTACGGAGATCGCCACGATCACCGCCGGGATAGCGATACGCATCGCCTGCAGGAACAGGGAGGAAACGTGTAGCCAGGAGAGCGCCGTCAGGTTGCCGCTTTCCGCGGCTTTATCCGCAGCGTGCTGGAATGCGACAGTGATGGTACGAACGATAATGGTCAGCACCTGGCCTGCCGCGGCCAGCGGGATCGCCAGCGCAATACCGGCGCCAATGCTTTGATGACCCGCGATAACCAGAACGGTCGAGATAATAGAGGCCAGTGCGGCATCCGGTGCGACCGCAGCACCGATGTTCATCCAGCCCAGCGCGATCATTTCCAGGGTACCACCGATGATAATACCGGTTTTCATATCCCCGAGAACGGCGCCAATGAGCGTACAGGCCACCAGTGGGCGGTGGAACTGAAATTCATCAAGTACCGACTCCATACCCGCGATACATGCGACGATGAACACCAGCACAATCTGAAGAGTGGTAATCTCCATTGTACTTCTCCTATTGCTATACAGACATATGTGTGAAAGCTAATTAAATGCCGGTGGTTACTTGCCCACTTTGGCGATCAAATCCATCATTTTCAGTTTTGGATCGGTGGAAACTTTCCGCGCTTCAAGTTCAATACCGCGCGCGTTGAGTTTATTGAAGGCTTCGATATCTTTCGCATCGACGGAGATTGCGTTGTTCACCTGGGTTTTACCCTGACGGAAAGCCATACCGCCAATGTTGACAGAGGTGATCTTCACGCCGCCTTCCACAATACGTTCAACGTCGGTCGGGTTAGTGAACAGCAGCATCACACGCTCGCCGGCATATTTCGGGTTGTTGTAAACGCGAATCATCTTGGCGACGTCAACCACATGGGCCGTCACGCCGGGCGGTGCGACCTGGGTTAACAGGGTTTTACGCACGGTATCCGCAGCCACTTCGTCGCTGACGACGATAATGCGGGTCACGTTCGTTTCTTTAGTCCAGCGGGTCGCCACCTGACCGTGGATTAAACGGTCATCGATGCGCGCAAGGCCAATCACCATATAATCATTTGGTCCCATCGGCTTCGCGGGGGCCGCCGCTTTAGGCGCAGCGGCGACAGGCGCAGGCGCCGCCGTTTCAACCGGTTTCGCTTTCAGCGCTTTCACGCCTTCGCGACCGGTTTCGACAGCAAGCTGCACCAGCTCGTCAAAGCTCGGGTTGTCGTCTCGCGCCATAAAGGTTTCAACCAGCATAGGAATATTGACGCCAGCGATCACTTCGTAATGCTCTTTGTCGACGACAATGCGGCTGGCAGCGTTAAACGGACTGCCGCCCCACGTATCGACGAGAAACAGCACGCCGTTGCTGGTGTCGAGTTTTGCTAGCTGAGCGTTGTACTTTTCGATCAGTGTCTCAGCGTTTTCACCAGGAACGAAATCGATCCAGCCGACGTTTTCCTGCTCGCCTAACAACATCTCTGCTGTTTTGAGTAACTGCTCTGCAGCCCAACCATGTGTGCCTATCACAATAGCAATGGTCACTTGCTACCTCCTTTATTATCGTTAACACATCATTCAGTAAGATGTATTTGAATCGTCGTCCGCAATCGAATCGATTCAGATAAGGGTTACAATGAAAAAGCAATGAGTTTCGTGAATTATTTTAGATATCGAAAAAAATATTTTATGTGATGAAGATCCGTAATTTAGCTTTCGCCGATGAGAAATTTCGTAGAGTAAAATATCCCCGTTACATTTCTTTGCAAAGGAAGGTAAATCTTTGCCAAAAATGCATTCTCTCTGTTATGTTTAACGTCCGTTTAACTTATCAGGAGTATAGGGCACCAGCCCGCTATATGGATCGTCACCGACGTCATTTCACTTTCAGGCCGCAACGCGCCTGCCAGTCTGGCATTTCGTGTCACACTTTTCGTCTGCATATTGCCGTATCGCCTGTTAACCATTCCTTAAGCAGGAGCTTGTCATGGAATTCTTAATGGACCCTTCAATTTGGGCGGGTTTGCTCACGCTCGTCGTTCTTGAAATTGTTCTGGGTATCGATAACCTGGTCTTTATTGCAATTCTTGCGGATAAGCTGCCGCCAAAGCAGCGTGACAAAGCGCGCCTTATCGGTTTATCGCTCGCGCTGATTATGCGCCTGGCGCTACTGTCCATCATTTCCTGGATGGTGACCCTGACCAAACCGCTGTTCTCCGTTATGGATTTCACCTTCTCTGGCCGCGACCTGATTATGCTGCTGGGGGGGATATTCCTGCTGTTCAAGGCGACAACAGAACTGCATGAACGGCTGGAAAACCGTGAGCACGATTCAGGGCATGGAAAAGGCTACGCCAGTTTCTGGGTGGTGGTCACGCAGATCGTTATTCTTGACGCCGTGTTCTCACTTGATGCGGTGATTACCGCGGTCGGTATGGTGAACCATCTGCCAGTGATGATGGCGGCCGTGGTGATCGCCATGGCGGTAATGCTGCTGGCGTCGAAGCCGCTGACCCGTTTCGTCAACCAGCACCCAACGGTGGTGGTGCTCTGTCTCAGCTTCCTGCTGATGATCGGTCTTAGCCTCGTGGCGGAAGGTTTTGGTTTCCATATACCGAAAGGGTATCTGTACGCGGCGATTGGTTTCTCGATCATCATTGAGGTGTTTAATCAGATTGCGCGTCGCAACTTCATTCGCCATCAGTCAACGTTACCGCTGCGCGCCCGTACCGCCGACGCCATCCTGCGTTTGATGGGCGGTAAACGCCAGGCTGCCGTGGCCCATGAGCCGGACAGCCAGACAGCGGTGCCCATTCCGGAAGGCGCATTTGCGGAAGAAGAACGCTATATGATTAACGGCGTCCTGACCCTGGCCCAGCGCTCGCTGCGCGGTATCATGACGCCGCGCGGGGAAATCAGTTGGGTGGACGCGAACCTGAGCGTGAATGAAATTCGCGAGCAACTGCTTTCTTCGCCGCATAGCCTGTTCCCGGTGTGCCGTGGCGAACTGGATGAGATCATTGGTATCGTGCGGGCGAAAGAATTGTTGGTGGCGCTGGAAGAGGGCGTTGACGTGGCGGCGATCGCCTCGGCTTCGCCTGCGATAGTGGTCCCGGAAACGCTGGATCCTATCAACCTGCTCGGCGTACTGCGCCGCGCCCGCGGCAGTTTTGTGATCGTCACCAACGAGTTTGGCGTCGTACAGGGGCTGGTGACGCCGCTGGACGTGCTGGAAGCTATCGCCGGAGAGTTCCCGGATGCTGACGAAACGCCGGAAATCACCGCTGACGGTAACGGCTGGTTAGTGAAAGGCGGCACCGATCTCCACGCGTTGCAACAGGCGCTGGCGGTGGACAATTTGGTTAATGAGGATGAAGATATCGCGACGGTGGCCGGTCTGGTGATTGCTGCGAAGGGACACATCCCCCATGTTGGAGAGGTGGTTGAGGTCGCCCCGCTCAGCATTACCATTGTCGACGCTAACGACTATCGCGTGGATCTGGTGCGAATTGTTAAAGAGCAGCCTGCGCACGATGAAGAGGAGTAATCGCCTCTAGCGCAGCGGTATCACGGGCGTCATGCGCCCGTTATGCCTGGCGGGAGGCGGCAGGCTTCCCGCCAGCCACTGCGGAAAATCACGCAGCGGCATGGGTTTCGCATAAAGATAGCCTTGCAGCAAATGCACGCCATGACGGCGCAAATACTGCGCCTGTTCCTGCGTTTCCACTCCTTCCGCGACCAGTTCAATGTTCAGTCGTTGCCCGAGGGCGATAATAATGTCGGTCACCGTCGAGTTAACGGCGTCGGTGCCAATGGCATGGGTGAACGACTTATCAATTTTCAGCACGTCCGGGCGCAGCTTTTCCAGCCATGACAGCGAGCTATTACCGGTGCCGAAATCATCGATCGCCAGTTTGATATGCTGGCGCTGCATTTCGCGAACGGTACGATAGTCCACATCCCGCAGGGCATCGCGTTCCGTTAGTTCAATAACCAGTTGCTGCACAGGCTGTGCGCTGAACCAGTACTGGTCCAGATCCCTCTGTAGCTCACCCTTATGAAAGTGGCTGGCGGCAACGTTGATGCCGATATGAAACTGGTGGCTCATCGGGAAAAAATGCCGTTGCCGAATGGTTTCCGCTATCACATACCGGGTCAACGGCGCGATGAGATGATGTTCTTCCGCGATAGGAATAAACACGTCCGGTGAGATCCAGCCCTGACGGGGGTTATTCCAGCGCAGCAAGATTTCCACTCCTGTACACTGCTGCGTGTGCGCGCCCAGTAGCGGCTGGCAGAACAGTTCAAACTCCCGCTGGGCGATGGCGAGGTTAATTTCCCAGGAGAAACTCACCCGGTTGGCAGTGACCAGCCACATGAGATACCCCACCAGCAGGCTTAGCAGGAGGGCCAGCGGCAACTGGGTCGGTAACGTCCTCAACGCCAGCGCCTCTGCACCCGGGCCGGTGACGCTGATGGTAAAGGGAAAGTGCTGCGAGTGATGTTGATAGCGCTCATCTCCATCGAGAGGAGGCAGAGTAGCGACGACACCCTTACCGTAAAGGAGATGGCGGTTGCCGACCGTCAGACTGGCGTGGGTAATTTGCGGTTTTCGCGGCTCCAGCAATAAAGAGATGAGCAGGTCGATGTTTATCACCTCCAGCAGGCCGTCTTTGCCATCGGGCGAAGCGGGATACCACTGGATCAGAATAGGGGTGCCAGCAATAAGTACCGCGTCTGTGGAAAGCAACAGCCTGGCATCCGCAACTGGGAGATCGGGCTGAAGCTGGCGGATCGGAACATCGCGCAGGCCAAGCACGCTGGAGCAATACAGCACGCCGTTTCGCACCAGCGCGATAGCCCGTACCGTTTGCAGCCGGGCGACCTCTTTACGTAAAGGCAGGTGCGCCGAGGCGCAGGGAAGCCCAATTAAAGGCAGCAGATTGTCGCGTCCGTTTTGCAGGGGACGGAGGATCTCATCCAGTGAGGCCACCGCGCGGGAGGCAAAGGTGGCGGTGCGCTGCTGATTTAAATTCCGCTCCGAAATAAATCGAACGCTCAGCGTCAGAATGAGTGTCGCCAGCGCACAAAGCGTGCAAAGAATAAAACGTCTGCGGCGATATTTTTTTATGATCCGTTGTGCTGTCTGCATGCAGGCCACCCGAAAACCGTCGGCCAGAAAAGCCAACCGTAACAGAGCAAGTGTAGTGGGGAAAATGCGGGCCGACGAGAGAGGGCAAAAAATTTCGCCCATCCGTGGCAGATGGGCGAAAGGAAAATTATGCGTGTGAGTGGGCGGGCTTAGTCACACTGCACTTTGATCGCCAGACCGCCGCGAGAGGTTTCCCGGTATTTCGCGTTCATGTCTTTACCGGTTTCGTACATCGTTTCGATGACTTTATCCAGCGAGACGCGGGGCGCGCTGGTACGGCGCATGGCCATCCGCGCAGCGTTGATCGCTTTGACCGAGGCAATGGCGTTCCGCTCGATGCACGGAACCTGAACCTGACCGGCAACCGGATCGCAGGTCAGCCCCAGGTTATGCTCCATGCCGATTTCCGCGGCAACGCATACCTGCTCCGGACTGGCGCCCAGCAGTTCCGCCAGGCCTGCGGCAGCCATTGAACACGCCACGCCGACTTCACCCTGACAGCCCACTTCCGCGCCGGAAATGGAGGCGTTCATTTTATACAGCGCGCCGATCGCTCCGGCCGCCAGGAAGTAGCGGGTATAGATATCCGGGCTGACGGACTCAATAAAGTGATCGTAATAGGCCAGCACAGCAGGCACGATCCCGCACGCCCCGTTTGTCGGCGCGGTAACCACGCGCCCACCGGCAGCGTTTTCTTCGTTGACCGCGAGAGCAAACATGTTCACCCAGTCAATCACGTTCATCGGATCGCTGGACAGCTTGTCGCTGGAAACCAGCATCCGGCGCAGCGCGGAAGCACGGCGCGGTACGCGTAACGGCCCCGGCAGCACGCCTTCGGTGTTCATCCCGCGATCGATACAGGCCTGCATGGTCTGCCAGACGTGACCAAAATAGTCTTCGATCTCTTTCTTGCTGTGCAGCGCCAGTTCGTTTTGCATGGCCAGCCCTGAAAGCGACAGACCGGTGCTGTTGCAAAAGCCCAGCAGTTCGGTAGCCGATTTGAACGGATACGGCACACTGACTTCACCGGCGGCGTCCTGACCGAAATGTTCTTCATCGACGATAAATCCCCCGCCGATAGAATAATACGTTTTGCTGTAGACAACGTTATCCCCGCTGTAGGCGTGGATCTGCATGCCGTTTTCATGCAGCGGCAGGTTGCCATTGTGAAAACGCATCCCGTCATTTTGCGGGAAGTCGACTTCATGCTGGCCTTGCGCCAGCAGCAGGCGACCGCGATTTTCAACATCGCGAATGAAACCCGGAATGCTGTCAATATCTACGGTGGCAGGTTCGTTGCCTGCCAGGCCCATAATAATGGCGATATCGGTGTGGTGACCTTTACCCGTGAGCGACAGTGAACCATACACGTCGACGGCAACACGGGTAACGCTATCCAGTAATCCTTTTTCGACCAGGTCATCGACGAACTGTTTACCCGCCTTCATAGGCCCTACAGTATGGGAAGATGAGGGACCAATCCCCACCTTAAACATGTCGAATAGACTAATCACGATAATACTCCTGACAGGGTGACTGGAAACTTCCAGAAACGATGTAATAACTGCGCATAGTGTAAGAGGGAACGTCGGCATCAGCTTAACTATTCACATGAATTAAACTAATGATTAACCGCGTTTTTACTAATGTTGTGACGGGAGTTTCAGGTTGTGTTGTTTGCGCGTAAAGATAAGTATAGCTTGCGGGACTTGAGGGGGGTAATTTCCCTGCCGGTGTAACAGATACCCTTTTCAGATTACAGGATATCTCTCCATGTAACCCTGCAGAAGGGTTCCGTTCGCCCCATGTTCTGTGCCACTCAGGGCATCTGACCTCCGCAGCGGCGGGCAGATGCTCAGCCCATCACAGCGAAACTCATCTCCCTGAAAAGCAGAGCGTGGCAGCGATGATCCGGTCCGGCGTGAAAATCGATGAGCCGTTGACGGCTGACCGGGGCCGCCCGCAGGGAAGCGGGCGGAGGGGGCGGCCTGCGGGGAGGCAGGCTCGCCCCCGACCCGACAGGCCGACGGCAAAAGGCGAATGCACCACGCAGTGGCGATTTTCCCTGCCGGGAGCCTGGGTTGCAAGGGAGGCGGCGGCGAGCCTCCCTTGCGCGTTCACGGGTGCTGAAAGTTCAGAGGAGCACTGCCCGTATGGGGAACGCAACCTGTTGCCGGTGTAACAGATATCCTGTTCAGATCGCAGGATATCTCATCATGCAACCTGTTGCCGGTGTGACAGCTACCCTTTCAGATTACAGGATATCTCTCCATGTAACCCTGCAGAAGGGTTCCGTTCGCCCCATGTTCTGTGCCTCTCAGGGTGCCCGTCTCCCGCGAACGTGTTAAGGGCGTTCTCCGCCACGCCCTTAACAATCCCGGCTCCCGGTCGGAAAATTGCCGCTTCGCGGTGCCCTCCGCTTATTCCTTCAGGCTGTCGGGTCGGGGGTGACGCAGCGTCCCTGCTGCGCACCCCCTGAAGCCGCCTCCCTGCGGCTTCCCCCGGCCTTACGGAAACACGTCGGCAATTTTCAGCCGGACCATCCACACCTGACCTCCACAGCGGCGGGCAGGGGATAACAGCATCAACCAGAACCGTAAACCTGTTAGGGTACAGCGCCAGCTGCTCATCACAGCGAAACTCATCTCCCTGAAAAGCAGAGCGTGGCAGCGATGATCCGGTCCGGCGTGAAAATCGATGAGCCGTTGACGGCTGACCGGGGCCGCCCGCAGGGAAGCGGGCGGAGGGGGCGGCCTGCGGGGAGGCAGGCTCGCCCCCGACCCGACAGGCAGACGGCAAAAGGCGAATGCACCACGCAGTGGCGATTTTCCCTGCCGGGAGCCTGGGTTGCAAGGGAGGCGGCGGCGAGCCTCCCTTGCGCGTTCACGGGTGCTGAAAGTTCAGAGGAGCACTGCCCGTATGGGGAACGCAACCTGTTGCCGGTGTAACAGATATCCTTTTCAGATCGCAGGATGTCTCTCCATGCAACCTGTTGCCGGTGTGACAGATATCCTGTTCAGCTCGCAGGATGTCTCATCATGCAACCTGTTGCCGGTGTGACAGATATCCTTTTCAGATCGCAGGCTGTATTTTCCGTTTGACCATGCGCCATAACCCTACGGCTTCACGCCAATCTGCAATGCCAGTTCACGAATGATGCCCGCGGTCATACCCCAGACGAAATAATGCTCATACCATGACAGCCATACGCGGTGAGAATCGCCTCGACGGTAAACGTCCAGTGGATGGTAGCGCCCCAGATGCAGCGCCTGTGCCAGCGGCATTTCAAACACAGCCGATACCTCATCCTCACTGGCGCGATAAGGTAGGTTTGGCGGGATCACGCCCACCACTGGCGTCACCTGGTACCCGGTGACGCTATCCACGGGCGGCAAAACGCCAATCACTTCCACCACTTCCGGCGGAATAGCCACCTCTTCCTGCGCTTCACGCAGAGCGGCGGCGATAAGCGACACATCAGTACTGTCTACCGCGCCGCCGGGAAAGGCCACCTGTCCGGCATGCTTGCGCAGATGCACGGAACGCTGGGTCAGTAGCAGCCCGGGCTGAGGACGACGCACCACCGGAATGAGAACCGCAGCCTGGCGCTGATTGAGCGACGCACGATTGATCTGCGGTCGCAAAAGTTGGAAGCGTGATAAAAAATCATCCAGCGTCAGGCCTGTGTTTTCCACGGGTTAGTTCTCCAGTTGATGCAAAATACGGTTCACTTTATCAAACGTTTCCTGATATTCCGCCTGTTCCTCGCTATCGGCCACAATGCCGCCTCCGGCAGAGCAGTATAGCTGACCGTTAACCGCTGTGAGGGTGCGAATAGTAATGCTGGTGTCCATATTGCCGCACACGCTCAGGTAGCCGATGCTGCCGCACCAGGCGTTGCGGCGATGGGGTTCCAGTTCATCGATAATCTCCATCGCCCGCACTTTTGGCGCGCCGGTAATGGAGCCGCCCGGGAACGCAGCGCGAAGGAGATCCGTGGCGTGGCGCGTCGCGGGCAGTTGCGCGGTGATGGTGCTGACCAGGTGATGCACCGCCGGAAACGGTTCAACGACAAACAGTTCCGGCACTTTCACCGTGCCGGGAATCGCCACGCGGCCGATGTCATTACGCATCAGGTCGACGATCATCAGATTTTCGGCGCGATCTTTTGCCGAATGCGCCAGTCTTTGCGCCTGTTGGCGGTCGGCCTGCGCGTCCGACAGTCGTGGCAGGGTTCCCTTGATCGGCCGGGTCTGAATTTCGCCCTTATCCAGCAACATAAAGCGTTCCGGCGACAGGCTCAGAATCGCCCCTTCGTCAAGACGTATAAAGGCGCTGAACGGCGCGCGGTTGGCCTGATTAAGCTGCGTAAAGGCCAGCCATTCATCCCCCTGATACGCCGCCTGAAAACGCTGCGCCAGATTCACCTGATAACAATCGCCGCTGTGCAGGTACGCCTGCACCTGACGGAATTTTTCCCCATACTGTTCGCGGCTCATATTCGACTGCCAGCCGGAGGTCAGCGCAAACGGCGTCCGGGCGGGGGAACGCTGGCTTTTCAGCCAGTCGTAGCGTGCCTGTACGTCGGTATGGCTGAGCAGCGTCACCGTGTGGCGGTGATGATCGACAATCAGCGTCCAGTCGTAAATGCCAATCGCCATTTCCGCAAGAGGAATATCCTGCTGCGCAATAGACGGCAATGACTCAAAACGTCGCCCAAGGTCGTAGCCGAATAATCCCAGCGCGCCGCCCTGAAACGGAAGCGCGTCATTAGGCGACGGATGAAGCTGCAGCGTATCCAGCGCCGTTTGCAGCAACGCCAGCGGATCGTCGTGGCTGTCGCGAACGCCATTCGCGTCGCGGATTTGGGTTGCGTCGCCGTGGGTGGTGAGCGTACAGCATGGATCGGCCACCACGATATCAAAACGGCTGTGCGGATGATTCGCATGGCCGGAATGCAGCAGCATCGCCCAGGGTAAATGGCTTAGCGGGGCAAAATAGTATTCGGCGGCGTCCTGACGCCAGGGGAGCGTAATAATCGCGGGAGATAACGTCTTCATTGATCCTGACTGTACTGGCTATGTGACGGGTTGCATGAAATAATTAGCGCAGACAATTTAGCAGGAGCTGACGATGTTTGCAGGTTTACCTTCACTCAGCCACGAGCAGCAGCAGAAAGCGGTTGAACGAATCCAGGAACTGATGTCCCAGGGCATGAGCAGCGGTCAGGCTATTGCGCTGGTGGCGGAAGAACTACGCGCCACGCATACCGGCGAACGGATCGTGGCGCGTTTTGACGATGAAGACGAATAGCGACTCAGACCGCCGCGATAATCTTTATCTCAACTTTATATTTCGGGTTCATTAATCCAGCCTGCACCGTGCAGCGCACCGGAGCGTGTCCGGCAACGACCCAGGCGTCCCAGGCTTTGTTCATCGCCGCAAAATCGCTTTTATCCGCCAGGAAAATGGTTGCATCAAGAATACGTGACTTGCTGCTGCCCTGCTGCGCCAGTGCGGCGTCGATCTGCGCCAGCGTATTGGCCGTCTGTTCAAACGCATCGGCGTCCAGATTCGACGGCACGCCGGTGTAGTACAGCGTGTTGTTGTGGATCACCACATCGGACCAGCGGTCTTCGGCATCAATACGAATAATCGTCATACATTCTTCCTCTTTAACGTTCTGCATACGCGGGCAAACTGCCATATTGTCAGGGCGTCGACATTTCTTCAACTGGCGTAAGACTCTCCGGCCTGACATAATCCCTGTTCAAATTAACAGGGGGTAGTGTGACGGACGATTTTGCACCAGAAGGTCAGCTGGCTAAAGCGATACCGGGTTTTAAACCGCGCGAACCACAGCGACAGATGGCGGTAGCCGTCACACAGGCCATTAAACGTGCGCAGCCGCTGGTGGTGGAAGCCGGGACGGGGACGGGGAAAACCTACGCCTACCTCGCGCCAGCATTGCGCGCGAAAAAGAAAGTGATTATCTCTACGGGGTCGAAGGCCTTGCAGGATCAGCTGTACAGCCGCGATCTGCCGACGGTAGCAAAAGCGCTACAGTACAGCGGCAAACTGGCTCTGCTGAAAGGGCGTTCAAACTATCTTTGCCTCGAACGCCTGGAGCAACAGGCGCTGGCGGGGGGAGACCTGCCGGTGCAGACCTTAAGCGATGTGATCCTGCTGCGCTCCTGGTCGAACCAGACCGTAGATGGCGATATCAGTACCTGCGTCAGCGTAGCCGAAGATTCCCAGGCCTGGCCGTTGGTTACCAGCACTAACGATAACTGCCTCGGTAGCGACTGTCCTCTGTATAAAGACTGCTTCGTGGTAAAAGCGCGTAAAAAAGCGATGGAGGCGGATGTCGTGGTGGTGAACCATCATCTGTTTCTCGCTGACATGGTGGTCAAAGAGAGCGGTTTTGGCGAACTGATCCCGGAGGCGGAAGTGATGATTTTCGACGAAGCCCACCAGCTTCCGGACATTGCCAGCCAGTATTTCGGACAATCGCTTTCCAGTCGCCAACTGATGGATCTGGCGAAAGATATTACCATTGCCTATCGTACCGAGCTGAAAGACACCCAGCAGTTGCAAAAATGTGCCGACCGTCTGGCGCAAAGCGCGCAGGATTTTCGCCTGCAGCTGGGCGAACCGGGGTATCGCGGCAATCTGCGCGAATTGCTGGCAGATCCGCGCGTGCAGCGTGCCTTTTTACTGCTCGATGACACCCTCGAGTTATGTTATGACGTGGCGAAGCTGTCGCTTGGCCGCTCGGCGCTGCTTGACGCCGCCTTTGAGCGCGCCACCCTCTACCGGGCGCGCCTGAAGCGGCTGAAAGAGATCAATCAACCCGGTTACAGCTACTGGTACGAATGCACGTCGCGCAATTTTACCCTTGCGCTGACCCCGTTGACCGTGGCGGACAAATTCAAAGAGGTGATGGAGCAGAAGCCGGGGAGTTGGATCTTCACCTCCGCCACGCTGTCGGTGAACGACGACCTCCACCATTTTACCGCACGTCTGGGTATTGAGCAGGCGGAATCGATGCTGCTGCCCAGCCCATTTGACTACAGCCGTCAGGCATTGCTCTGCGTGCCGCGCAATCTGCCGCAAACCAACCAGCCGGGCGCGGCGCGCCAACTGGCGGCAATGTTAAGACCGATCATCGAAGCCAATAATGGGCGCTGTTTTATGCTCTGTACTTCTCACGCCATGATGCGCGACCTGGCGGAGCAGTTTCGCGCGACCATGACGCTGCCGGTACTGCTGCAAGGCGAAACCAGTAAAGGCCAGCTGTTACAGCAGTTCGTCAGCGCCGGTAATGCCCTGCTGGTGGCGACCAGCAGTTTCTGGGAAGGGGTGGATGTGCGCGGCGATACGCTGTCGTTGGTGATTATCGACAAGCTGCCGTTTACCTCGCCGGACGATCCGCTGCTGAAAGCGCGAATGGAAGACTGTCGACTGCGTGGCGGCGATCCGTTTGACGAGGTGCAATTACCCGATGCGGTGATCACCCTGAAACAGGGCGTAGGCCGCCTGATCCGCGATGCCGACGATCGCGGCGTGCTGGTGATTTGCGACAACCGGCTGGTAATGCGCCCCTATGGCGCGACGTTTCTGGCCAGTCTGCCGCCCGCGCCGCGTACCCGGGATATCGCCCGCGCGGTCCGTTTTCTCGCCATGCCTTCAGCGGAGTAATTTACGCTGGAGTATGGTAAGATGCGGGCCATTTTATTGATCTAAGCACGAAAACCCATGCGAATTCTGGCTATCGATACCGCCACAGAAGCCTGTTCTGTCGCTCTGTGGAACGACGGTTCCCTCACGGCTCATTTTGAGCTTTGTCCACGCGAACACACGCAACGTATCCTGCCCATGGTGCAGGACATCCTGACCCAAAGCGGCCTTTCACTCACTGAACTTGACGCGCTGGCCTTTGGACGCGGGCCGGGCAGTTTTACCGGCGTGCGTATTGGTATTGGCATTGCGCAGGGGCTGGCCCTGGGGGCGGAACTGCCGATGATTGGCGTCTCCACGCTGGCGACAATGGCGCAGGGCGCCTGGCGCAAAAGCGGCGCAACCCGCGTACTGGCGGCCATTGACGCGCGCATGGGCGAAGTCTACTGGGCTGAGTATCAGCGTGACGAAGACGGCCTCTGGCACGGCGAAGAAACGGAAGCGGTGCTCAAACCGGAGCAGGTGGAAGAACGGCTGCAGCAGCTCGACGGCGAATGGGTTACCGTGGGAACCGGCTGGCCTGCGTGGCCCGATCTCGGTAAACAGAGCGCTCTGGCGCTGCGTGACGGCGGTATTTTGCTGCCCGCAGCGGAAGACATGCTTCCTGTTGCCCGCCAATTGTTGGCGGCAGGAAAAACGGTCGCTGTTGAACACGCCGAACCGGTTTATTTACGTAACAACGTGGCCTGGAAGAAACTTCCGGGCAAAGAATGAATCTCAGTAGTATGTATGCCCTGGAAATGCACTGGAACTTCGGGGCAGTGCGCTGAGAAAAGGAGTCGCAGTATGGCGGTTCAAAAACAAGTTGTTAAAAATCTGCTGGCGGGCGCGATCGTGCTGATGCTCAGCGGGTGTGTGACCGTTCCGGATGCCATCAAAGGCACCAGCCCGACGCCGCAGGACGATCTGATGCGGGTGATGAATGCCCCGCAGCTGTACGTTGGTCAGGAAGCGCGATTTGGCGGTAAGGTGGTGGATATACAAAACCAGCAGGGCAAAACCCGACTGGAAATCGCTACCGTCCCGCTGGACAGCGGCGCGCGCCCGATCCTTGGCGAGCCGTCACGCGGACGTATTTATGCTAACGTGAACGGCTTTCTTGATCCGGTCGATTTTCGCGGTCAGTTAGTGACGGTCGTCGGGCCGATCACCGGCAGCGTGGCGGGAAAAGTCGGCAACACGCCGTATAACTTCATGACCATGGACGTGACGGGCTACAAGCGCTGGCGTATCGCTCAACAGGTCGTCATGCCGCCGCAGCCTATCGACCCATGGTTCTATGGCGGACGAGGCTGGCCCTATGGCTACGGCGGCTGGGGGTGGTATAACCCTGGGCCTGCTCAGGTTCAGACGATAGTCACAGAGTAACCCTTTGTATTATCAGTAAAAGAAACAGCGGCACGTCCGCTGTTTCTGCGTTAGTCATGTCATAAGAAAAATAAATAGTGACGCGCTTCGCAACCTTTTCGTTGAGTAATTAATAAACTGGTACGCTGAGTTAATATTATGTTAACGGCTTGTTTATTATCTGGGGTTGCGATGACGACGAACACTCATTTTAGAGGTGATGCAGTGAAGAAGGTTTGGTTAAACCGTTATCCCGCGGATGTGCCTGCGGAGATCAATCCTGACCGTTATCAATCCCTGGTAGAACTGTTTGTGCATGCTGTCGCGCGTTACGCCGATCAGCCCGCGTTCGTTAATATGGGGGAGGTGATGACCTTCCGCAAGCTGGAAGAGCGGAGCAGGGCGTTTGCGGCCTATTTGCAGGAAGGGCTGGGTCTGAAAAAGGGCGATCGCGTCGCGCTAATGATGCCAAACCTGTTGCAGTATCCCGTCGCGCTGTTTGGCATTCTGCGTGCCGGGATGATCGTGGTGAACGTCAACCCGCTATACACGCCGCGCGAGCTGGAGCATCAGCTCAACGACAGCGGCGCGGCGGCGATCGTCATTGTCTCGAACTTCGCCCACACCCTGGAAAAAGTGGTTGAGAAAACTCAGGTTCAACACGTTATTCTGACCCGCATGGGCGACCAGCTGTCGACGGCGAAAGGGACGCTGGTGAACTTTGTGGTCAAATACATCAAACGTCTGGTGCCAAAGTACCATCTGCCGGATGCCATCTCGTTTCGCAGCGCGCTACATGCGGGCTACCGCATGCAGTACGTGAAGCCGGAAGTGGTGTCTGAGGATTTGGCTTTCCTGCAATATACCGGCGGCACGACCGGCGTGGCGAAAGGCGCGATGCTCACCCATCGCAATATGCTGGCTAACCTTGAACAGGTGAAAGCGACCTATGGACCGCTCCTGCATCCGGGGAAAGAGCTGGTGGTGACCGCACTGCCGCTGTACCACATATTCGCGTTGACCATGAACTGCCTGCTGTTTATCGAACTGGGCGGACAGAACCTGCTGATTACCAACCCGCGCGATATTCCGGGGCTGGTGAAAGAGCTGGCAAAGTACCCGTTTACCGCCATGACCGGCGTGAACACCCTGTTTAACGCGTTGCTGAATAATAAAGAGTTCCAGCAACTGGATTTCTCCTCCCTGCATCTTTCCGCCGGCGGGGGTATGCCGGTGCAGCAGGCGGTAGCTGAACGCTGGGTGAAACTGACCGGGCAGTATCTGCTCGAAGGCTATGGCCTGACCGAATGCGCGCCGCTGGTCAGCGTGAACCCGCATGATATTGACTATCACAGCGGCAGCATCGGGTTGCCGGTGCCGTCTACCGAAGCTAAGCTGGTGGATGATGATGATAACGAAGTGCCGCCGGATCAGCCTGGCGAACTGTGCGTCAAAGGTCCGCAGGTGATGCTCGGTTACTGGCAGCGTCCGGATGCGACCGACGAGATCATCAAGGACGGCTGGCTGCATACGGGTGATATCGCGGTGATGGACGATGAGGGTTTTTTGCGCATTGTCGACCGTAAGAAAGACATGATTCTGGTCTCAGGTTTCAACGTTTATCCAAACGAGATCGAAGATGTTGTGATGCAGCATCCGGGAGTCCTGGAGGTCGCGGCCGTCGGCGTACCGTCCGGCAGCAGCGGCGAAGCGGTGAGGATTTTCGTGGTGAAAAAAGATCCGTCATTAACGGACGAGGCGCTGGTGACTTTCTGCCGCCGCCAGTTAACCGGCTATAAGGTGCCGAAGCTGGTGGAGTTCCGCGATGAATTGCCAAAATCCAATGTCGGAAAAATTTTACGTCGAGAATTGCGTGACGAAGCCCGCGCCAAAGTAGACAATAAAGGCTGAGCGTTAAGCAACACGTCAAGCGCCGGATAATCCGGCGTTTTTTTTGGCGTAAAACAAAGAGAAAGCAATTTGAATTACCAAATGATCACCACTGACGACGCGCTGGCGACCCTCTGTGAGGCGGTTCGCGCGTTTCCTGCCATCGCCCTTGATACCGAATTCGTTCGTACGCGCACCTATTACCCGCAGTTAGGGCTTATCCAGTTGTTCGACGGCGAACATGTTGCGCTAATCGATCCGCATGGCATCACCGACTGGTCGCCGCTGAAGGCGATTTTACGCGATACCGCTATCACGAAATATCTGCACGCAGGCAGTGAAGATCTGGAAGTGTTTCTGAATGCCTTTGGCGAGCTGCCGCAGCCGCTGATCGACACGCAAATTCTGGCGGCTTTCTGCGGTCGCCCGCTGTCGTGGGGTTTTGCCTCAATGGTCGAAGAGTTTAGCGGCGTGGCGCTCGACAAAAGCGAGTCGCGGACCGACTGGCTGGCGCGTCCTCTGACGGAACGCCAGTGTGAATATGCGGCGGCGGACGTATGGTATCTGTTGCCGATCGCCGGAAAACTGATGGCGGAAACCGAAGCTGCTGGTTGGCTGCCCGCAGCGCTGGACGAATGCCGTCTGATGCAGCAACGTCGTCAGGAGATTCTGGCGCCGGAAGAGGCGTGGCGTGATATCACCAATGCCTGGCAACTGCGTACCCGCCAGTTGGCCTGTCTGCAGCTGCTTGCCGACTGGCGGTTGCGCAAGGCGCGCGAGCGCGATCTGGCGGTGAACTTCGTGGTGCGTGAAGAACATCTGTGGTCGGTGGCGCGCTATATGCCCGGCAGCATGGGGGAACTCGACAGCCTCGGGCTTTCCGGCAGTGAAATTCGCTTCCATGGCAAGACGCTGCTCGCGCTGGTTGCCAAAGCGCAGGCGTTACCCGAGGAGGCGCTGCCAGCGCCGCTGCTTAACCTGATCGACATGCCCGGCTATCGGAAAGCGTTTAAAGATATTAAAGCGCTGATTGCCGGAGTGAGCGCCGGGCATAACGTCAGCGCCGAACTGCTGGCGTCACGCCGCCAGATCAACCAGTTGCTTAACTGGCACTGGCAGCTCAAACCGCAAAACGGCGAGCCAGAACTGATCTCCGGTTGGCGCGGCGAGTTGATGGCCGCGCAGCTTCATGCGCTGCTGGCGGAGTATCCGCGTCAGGGCTAATGTCAGCCCGCTCCGGCTGGACATCCGCCAGCCGGTCGCGCTGTACGGCCTTCGCTTACTGCATGGAGCGTATCCGTTCGCAGACAGCCTCGCCCACCTGCCGGGTTGAGGCGTTCCCCTTCATATCAGGCGTTTTCGGTCCGCTGGCAATCACTTGCTCGATCGCCGCCAGGATACCGTCATGGGCAGCGGTATAGCGCGCATCGCCTTCCCCAAGGAAATCGAGCATCATCGCGCCTGCCCAGATAGTGGCGACCGGGTTGGCAATGTTCTGGCCGTATATGTCCGGCGCGGAACCGTGGACCGGTTCGAACAGGGAGGGGAAAGTGCGCTCCGGGTTCAGGTTGGCGGAAGGCGCGATGCCAATGGTACCCGTACACGCCGGACCGAGGTCTGACAGAATATCGCCAAACAGGTTTGAGGCGACCACTACGTCAAAGCGTTCCGGCTGCATGACAAACCGGGCGCACAGAATATCGATGTGCTGCTTATCCCAGCGAATAGCGGGAAAGTGCTGCGCCATTGCTTCCACGCGTTCATCCCAGAATGGCATACTGATCGCCAGCCCGTTAGATTTGGTGGCGGAGGTCAGCGTTTTACGCGGGCGACTTTGCGCCAGTTCGAACGCATAGCGCAAAATGCGATCCACGCCGCGGCGGGTAAACACCGACTCCTGGATCACCAGTTCATGTTCGGTGCCCGGATTAACCCGTCCACCCAACGCCGAATATTCGCCTTCAGTATTTTCTCGCACCACGTAGAAATCAATATCGCCAGGCTGCTTGCCCGCGAGCGGGCAGGGCACTCCCGGAAAGAGGCGTACCGGTCGCAGGTTAACGTACTGATCGAATTCACGGCGGAACTTCAGTAGCGATCCCCACAGAGAGATATGATCCGGCACGGTGTCCGGCCAGCCAACCGCGCCAAAATAGATGGCATCAAACGATGACAACTGTGCGTGCCAGTCATCCGGCATCATCTTGCCGTGTTGCTGGTAGTACTCACAGCTGGCCCATTCAAAGGTTTCAATACTCAGAGACAGCCCCCAGCGCTCGCTGGCGGCCTTTAACACCCGTAGCCCTTCCGGCAGAACCTCTTTACCAATGCCGTCTCCGGGGATGGCGGCAATGCGACAGGTTTTGTTCATTTCAGATCTCACTTATCGGCTCAGAAAATTGACTTCACCGCTATCCTATAATTGACTGAACGGCAGTTAATGAGACCAACTGGTGAAACATAAAACACAGATCATGAATAATCTGCCGTTGTTAAATGACTTACGCGTCTTTATGCAGGTTGCCCGGCGCTCGGGATTTGCCGCGGTGGCGCAGGAGATGGGCGTATCGCCTGCCTTCGTCAGCAAACGTATCGCCCTACTGGAACACACGCTCAACGTGGTTCTGCTGCATCGCACCACCCGGCGGGTGAGCATGACCGAAGAGGGCGAGCGCATCTACGCCTGGGCGCAGCGTATTTTGTATGATGTGGATCAGATGATGGACGAGCTTTCTGACGTACGTCAGGTGCCGCAAGGGATGCTGCGGATCATCAGTAGCTTTGGCTTTGGCCGGCGCGTGGTAGCGCCCGCGCTTTCAGCGCTGGCGAAGCAGTATCCCCAGTTGGAATTGCGCTTTGATGTCGAAGATCGGCTGGTGGATCTGGCAAATGAAGGCGTCGATCTGGATATTCGCATTGGCGATGATATCGCGCCGAATCTTATCGCCCGCAAACTGGGTACGAACTATCGTATTCTTTGCGCCTCGCCGTCATTTTTAGCGCAGCACGGCACGCCAAAGCAACTGACGGAGCTGTCCGCCTGTTCCTGTCTGGTAATAAAAGAGCGCGATCATCCATTTGGCGTTTGGCAACTCCAAAATAAAGAGGGGCAGCATGCCATCAAAGTGACAGGTGCGCTGTCGTCGAACCATGGGGAGATCGTTCACCAGTGGTGCCTGGACGGCCAGGGGATTGCGTTACGCTCATGGTGGGATGTCTGTGACAATATTGCCAGCGGTCAACTGGTGCAGGTTCTGCCGGAGTATTATCAACCAGCAAACATCTGGGCCGTTCATGTCTCCCGGCTGGCGAATTCCGCGAAGGTACGAATTACGGTTGAGTTTTTGCGGGATTATTTCGCCGATCGCTATCCGACATTTTCCGTGAAATGAATTCAGGTCATACTGTATAAATAACCAATATTTTGAGCAAAAAAAATGTTTATTACGATTTTCTTCTACAAATAAAAAAAGGCAGAAAGTTCCGCCTTTTTTTCCAGGATTTTTCTGAGCGAAAGCGTTATTTCGACTCTTCCGCTTCTGGCAATGTCACGTTAAGTTCGAGAATAGAAATGTCGCCGTCTTTTTGTTCAAGCTGAACGGTGACCATTTCAGGATCGATTTGTACGTATTTACAAATGACCTCAAGAATATCTTTGCGTAACTGCGGTAAATAATGCGGCTCGGCGTCGCTACGACGACGCTCTGCGACAATAATCTGTAATCGCTCCTTCGCGATGTTGGCTGTACTCTTTTTCCGCGAGAGAAAAAAATCCAGTAATGCCATAACTTATCCTCCGAACAGGCGTTTGAGGAAACCTTTCTTCTCTTCTTCAATGAAGCGGAAAGGACGTTCTTCTCCCAACAGACGATCTACCGTATCGGCATACGCTTTACCCGCGTCTGCATTGATATCCAGAATGACCGGCTCGCCCTGGTTAGAGGCGCGCAGTACAGACTGATCTTCCGGGATCACCCCGACAAGCTTAATGCGCAGGATTTCCAGCACATCTTCCATGCTGAGCATATCGCCTTTATTCACCCGGCCAGGGTTGTAGCGCGTCAGCAGCAGATGTTCTTTGATCGGTTCTTCGCCATTTTCGGCGCGGCGGGATTTCGACGCCAGAATCCCCAGAATGCGGTCGGAGTCACGAACTGAGGAGACTTCCGGGTTCGTGGTGATGATCGCTTCATCGGCGAAGTAGAGCGCCATCAGCGCGCCGGTTTCAATCCCCGCCGGGGAGTCGCAGACTATGAAGTCGAAATCCATCGCTTTCAGATCGTCGAGGACTTTCGCGACGCCTTCGCGGGTCAGGGCGTCTTTATCGCGCGTCTGAGAGGCAGGAAGAATAAAGAGGTTTTCAGTACGTTTGTCCTTGATCAACGCCTGATTCAGCGTCGCATCGCCCTGAATGACGTTGACGAAATCGTAAACGACCCGGCGTTCACACCCCATGATAAGATCGAGGTTACGCAGGCCGATATCAAAATCAATAACGACAGTTTTCTTTCCCTTCTGGGCCAAACCAGTAGCGATGGCCGCGCTGGAGGTGGTTTTGCCAACGCCCCCTTTACCCGAAGTAACTACAATAATGCGTGCCATAGAAATTCCTTGTTAAAAAGGGATCAATTCAACGGTTGAACTGTCAAAGCGTTGTCTGCTAACTGCAAACGGGCCGCTTTGCCATAAAATTCTGCTGGGATTTTATCACTCAGCCAGTAAACACCTGCGATAGAGACCAGTTCTGCCGTCAGATGGGTACAAAAAATTTGCGCTTCCCGATCGCCGCTTGCGCCCGCCAGCGCGCGGCCTCTCATCATGCCGTAGACATGAATATTGCCGTCAGCGATAAGCTCTGCGCCAGCGCTGACGTGACTTGTAACAATCAGATCACATTGTGGTGCATAAATGCGCTGACCGGAACGAACCGGCACATCAATAAATCGCGTTTTTGTGACGGAACCAGCGTTTTGCGCCGGGGCGACAGGGGCGACGGGTTCAGCAGGCGCGGAACGCGCGGCTTTTTCTTTCCCTTCAGTCAATAAGGGAAGGCCCATCTGGTCGATTTCCGCTTTTAAACGGGCGTCTTTGCAGCCGCTGACCCCGATAATCCGCAGTCCTGTGGAGGTCACCACCTCCTGCAGAACCGGCCAGTTTACCGGCGCGTCCAGACCGCTGACGTTAATCACCACCGGGGCGTGTTTTAAAAAAGCGGGAGCCTGAGCGATTTTGTCTTCTAACGCCTGACGAATAACCTCGGGTTCGGCTTCATGCAAATGAACCACTGATAAGGTGAAGCTACTGCCTTTAAGTTCGATGGGCGTGTTTGACATCCTGGCCTTACTCAATTTGCTATTTATCATCCCCGATATGGGATGATATTCCGAAGTCCAGAAGGCATGTTATAGTCACTATTATATTGAGGCAAGTCGCCAACCGTTTAATTCAGAGTAAAATGTATGTTTTGTGTGATCTACAGAAGTACCCGACGTGACCAGACCTATTTATATGTCGAAAAAAAAGACGATTTTTCACGCGTACCTGAAGAGCTGATGAAAGGATTTGGCCAGCCAAAACTGGCAATGATATTGCCGCTGGATGGTCGTAAGAAGTTAGTCAACGCCGATCTGGATAAAGTAAAGCAAGCCTTAGCGGAGCAGGGATATTATTTACAATTGCCTCCGCCGCCGGAAGATTTATTGAAGCAACATCTTTCAGCCTCCTCGCAGCACGCTCCAGAAACGGATAAATAAACGGTATCCGGCGTTAAGCCTTGCCGGTGCCATTACTGACCATCCAGGATGACAGATTAGGGGAAAAGCATGTATCAACATCATAACTGGCAGGGCGCGCTGCTCGACTTCCCGGCAAGCAAAGTGGTTTGCGTAGGCAGCAACTACGCAAAGCATATTAAAGAGATGGGAAGCGCGACGCCGGATGAGCCGGTGCTGTTTATCAAACCGGAAACAGCGCTTTGCGATCTGCGCCAGCCGTTGGCGATTCCAACGGCGATGGGCGCGGTGCATCATGAAGTCGAACTGGCGGTTCTGATTGGCGCTACGTTACGCCAGGCGACGGAAGATCATGTGCGTAAAGCCATTGCCGGTTACGGTGTGGCGCTCGATCTGACGCTGCGCGACATTCAGGGCAAAATGAAGAAGGCGGGGCAGCCATGGGAAAAAGCCAAAGGCTTCGATAATTCTTGCCCGTTGTCGGGGTTTATTCCGGCTGCTGAATTTAACGGCGATCCGCAGGATACGCCGCTTAGCCTGACGGTAAACGGCGAGGTTCGCCAGCAGGGCACGACCGCCGACATGATCCATAAAATCGTGCCGCTGATTGCGTATATGAGTAAATTCTTTACCCTGAAGGCTGGAGACGTTGTGTTGACCGGAACCCCGGAAGGCGTCGGGCCGCTTGCCAGCGGCGACGAGCTGGAGATTCATTTCAACGGCCATTCCCTTACGACTCGCGTTCTGTAAAAGCTATTTGCCGCCTTTTTCGGGCGGCAAAACTTGCATCAGCGTGCCAGACTGGTTATAAGGTGCAGCTTTACAGCAATGGCGGATACCCTGATGAGCGATTTACCTTTCTGGCAAAGTAAAACCCTGGATGAAATGACCGATGCCGAATGGGAGTCGCTCTGTGATGGCTGTGGTCAGTGCTGTCTGCATAAGCTGATGGACGAAGACACTGACGAAATCTATTTTACCAATGTCGCCTGCCGACAGTTAAACATCAAAACCTGCCAGTGTCGCAACTACGAACGCCGTTTCGAATACGAGCCTGACTGCATCAAACTCACGCGTGATAATTTGCCGACTTTTGAATGGCTGCCGATGACCTGTGCGTATCGTTTACTGGCGGAAGGGAAAGGGTTACCCGCGTGGCACCCGCTGCTGACGGGGTCAAAAGCGGCGATGCACGGCGAACGCATCTCGGTGCGCCATATTGCGGTAAAAGAGTCAGAAGTCCGCGACTGGCAGGACCATATTCTGAATAAACCTGAATGGGCGGACTGAGCCGCCCATGCTGAGAGCGGATGTTAGGCGTTTTTCGCCTGATACATCTGCTCGCCTTCGTGATCTTCGTCGACCCAGAAGTTGATATTAAACTGAGCGTCATCGCTCAACTCGACCCGGTGCCAGTACTGCGGTGGGCTGGTGGCGAACTGGCCGGCGTTGATCACCACTTTCACTTCCGGTTCTTTTGCTTCTTCGTTAGCGAAACCGTAATAGGTGACCGTCCCTTCCATGACACACAATTGACCGAAAACGCCGGCGGCAGTGTTGTGGTGGGAGAGAAGCGCTGCGGGGACGTTATCTTTGGTGAAAAATGGGGTTGAACGTTTGATTTTCCAGTTTGCCGGGATGCGTAGATGTGACATAAGGACTCCCCCTGGTGGGCTTTATAAGATGTATTTAATATACATCTTATAAAGCGTCGCACGCAATGATTTTCCGGCAAAAAAAACGCCCCCGGGTGGGAGCGTTGCGGATTAACGACCAAACAGATCGCGTCTTTTCGGCTTAAACGGCTGCGCGATTAACACCAGAATCGCCACCACCAGATAAGCGGCAAAAATGCCCAACAACCACTGCGGCATTTCGAGGCTTAAAAATTCCCACTGACGTTCCGCACAGTCGCCAGAGGCAACAAACACTTGCGGCAACCATTTATCCAGCGGCAGCCAGCCCGGGAAGCGCGCCATAAAATCACAGGTCATGAAGGGGGAAGGATGTAACTGAATCATGGTGTGTTCCCATGCCAGTTGAACGCCGCGGATGGCGCTGTAGATCCAAATCACCAGCGCGACATAGCGTAACGGCGTTTTCGGCGCGATGGCGCCGACTAACCCGGCGCCCATGATGCCAAACAGCGCGCAGCGTTCGTAAATGCACAACACACACGGTTTAAGTAGCATGACATGCTGAAACCACAGCGCGACCAGTTCGAGCGCCAGGGCAGTCAATGCCATCAGTAACCATGCGCCCCGACCCCGTGAGCACTGGTTCAAAAATCGCAACATAGTTATTTCCCTGCAATATGCGTAGACACGGCAGTGTAAACCAATTCAATAACTGCGCCACCAGGAGAAAATGAAATATTGTGTAATTGGATAATTATCACGCAAAAAGGCAAACCGGGCAGTGAAATGCCCGGTAAGTTGTTATGGAAGTGTAGCTAAAAGGCCGATCCGGGTCATCCATTCGGTGTACGGGGCGAGAGTGAACTCCACGCACAGCAGACCCACCAGCGTCAGAACAACGGTATAAGGCAGCGCCATCCACACCATCCGACCATAAGAGAGGCGAATCAATGGCGCAAGGGCAGAAGTCAACAGGAACAGGAAGGCCGCCTGGCCATTTGGTGTGGCGACCGACGGCAGGTTGGTGCCAGTATTAATGGCCACCGCCAGCAGTTCAAACTGTTGCAGTGAGATCGCGCCGCTTTCCATCGCCGCTTTGGCTTCGTTGATGTAAATCGTGCCGACGAAGACGTTATCGGAGATCGAAGAGAGCAGCCCGTTAAACAGATAAAACAGCGTTAACTGGGCATGCTCCGACGCCTGCAGGACATACTGGATGATCGGCGTAAACAGATGCTGGTCAATGATCACGGCGACAATCGAGAAAAACACGGTCAGCAGGGCGGTAAAGGGCAGTGACTCGGTAAACGCTTTGCCGATGGCGTGCTCGTCAGTTACGCCGGTTAGCGAGGTCGCTAAAATAATGACCGACAGGCCAATCAGCCCCACTTCCGCCAGATGCAGCGCCAGGGCAACCACCAGCCAGACGCCGATAATCGCCTGCACCACCAGTTTCAGTCGGTCCTGACGGGTGCGCTGATGGCGGTTTTGATCGTCAAACTGCTGCAAGACTTCACGCACTTTTTCCGGCAGCGTTTCGCCATAACCAAACCAGCGCATTTTCTCTACCAATACGCAGGTCAGCAGGCCGCAAATCAGCACGGGGAGGGTGACAGGCGACATGCGCAGAAAGAAGTCGCCAAAGTGCCAGCCGGCGGCTTTTGCAATAATCAGGTTCTGCGGTTCGCCCACCATGGTCATCACGCCGCCAAGCGCGGTCCCAACGCCTGCGTGCATCATCAGGCTGCGTAAAAAGCCGCGAAACTGCTCCAGCACCGTTTTGTAATGCTGATCGATATGGCTGTCGTCCAGAATATCGTTATCTTCACCGCGCGCGGAGGCCACACGGTGATAAATACCGTAAAAGCCAACGGCAACGCTGATCACGACGGCAACCACGGTAAGCGCATCAAGGAAAGCCGAAAGAAAGGCGGCGGCAATGCAGAAGGCCAGCGATAGCATGGTTTTGGAGCGAATACTCAACAGCAGGCGGGTAAAAATAAACAGCAGTAACTGCTTCATAAAGTAGATGCCCGCCACCATAAACATCAGCAGCAGCAGGACTTCCAGATTGGCCGCGACTTCTTCGCGCACATGGGCGGCGCTGGTCATGCCGATCATCACCGCTTCAATCGCCAGCAGCCCGCCCGGCAGCAGCGGGTAGCATTTCAGCGCCATGGCCAGCGTGAAGATAAATTCCGCTACTAGCAACCATCCCGCTACGAAGGGGTTGATCATGAAAATCAGCGGGTTAACGATCAGAAATATCAGTAGAGCGAGTTTGTACCAGTCTGGCGACTGGCCTAAAAAGTTGCGCCAGAATGCGCGACCCCAGGAGATCTCCATGGCGGTTTCCCTTACCTAATTAAATGAAATGATGTTTTTATGTTTAGCCGCAAAGCTTAGCGGTCAGCGGTAAACCAGGCAAGTCCTTAACCTTATATACCGGCGCAGCGTTATCCGGAAAATGAAGCCTTGATCCCCTTTTTCTTTGTTGCCTGCGCTATCGGGGTTGTAACCCGTCTGGTATGATGAGTGTAACTATGTTTTGCTGTGTAATGGAAATCTCACTATGGTCATTAAGGCGCAGAGCCCGGCGGGTTTCGCGGAAGAGTACATCATTGAAAGTATCTGGAATAACCGCTTCCCCCCGGGCACTATTCTGCCTGCTGAACGTGAACTCTCCGAGCTGATCGGGGTGACGCGTACCACTTTACGTGAAGTGCTTCAGCGTCTGGCGCGTGATGGTTGGTTGACCATTCAGCACGGCAAACCGACGAAGGTGAATAATTTCTGGGAAACGTCCGGGCTGAACATTCTTGAAACCCTGGCGCGTCTCGATCATGAAAGCGTTCCGCAACTGATTGATAATCTACTGTCGGTGCGAACCAACATCTCAACGATCTTTATCCGCACCGCATTTCGTCAGCATCCTGACAAAGCTCAGGAAGTGCTGGCGACAGCGCAGGAAGTTGCCGACCACGCCGACGCCTTTGCGGAACTTGATTACAACATTTTCCGCGGCCTGGCGTTTGCCTCCGGCAACCCGATTTACGGCCTGATCCTCAACGGCATGAAAGGGCTGTACACCCGTATCGGGCGTCACTATTTCGCGAATCCGGAAGCGCGCAGCCTGGCGCTGGGGTTCTATCACAAGCTGTCGCAACTCTGCCTGCAAGGCGCGCACGATCAGGTGTATGAAACGGTACGCCGCTACGGTCACGACAGCGGCGAGATCTGGCACCGGATGCAGAAAAACCTGCCGGGCGATCTCGCGATTCAGGGGCGATAGGTCATAAAAGAAAAACCTCTCTGCAGAGAGGTTTTTTGCGTTTATCCAACCCTGCGGGCGACAGGGCGATTATAAACTGTTCACCCTCGCCGGGCAGCGTTCCAGTAGCTCAACGCTGCCGTCTTCGTTCTGCTGTTCCAGCGTTACGTCAAATCCCCATAGCCGATGCACGTGCTTCAGCACCTCTTTACGACCCTTGTCCAGCGGCGCGCGGTTGTGCGGAATGTAGCGTAGCGTCAGAGAGCGATCGCCGCGCAGATCGACATTCCACACCTGGATATTTGGCTCAAGATTGCTCAGGTTATATTGTGACGACAGGCGATTGCGGATTTCACGGTAGCCTTCCTCGTTATGAATCGCAGAGATTTCCAGATAGTTATGCCGATCGTCGTCCAGCACCGTAAAGAAGCGGAAATCACGCATCACCTTCGGCGACAGGAACTGGCTAATGAAGCTTTCATCTTTAAAGTCGCGCATCGCGAAATGCAGCGTCTCCAGCCAGTCTGATCCCGCCATATCGGGGAACCAGTAGCGATCTTCTTCCGTTGGCGACTGACAGATGCGCTTGATGTCCTGGAACATCGCAAAGCCCAGCGCATAGGGATTAATACCGCTGTACCATGGGCTGTTATAGGGCGGCTGGAACACCACGTTAGTGTGGCTGTGCAAAAATTCCAGCATAAAGCGCTCGGTGACTTTGCCTTCGTCATAAAGATGATTCAGGATCGTATAGTGCCAGAAGGTGGCCCAGCCTTCGTTCATCACCTGGGTCTGCTTCTGCGGATAGAAATACTGGCTCACTTTGCGCACGATACGCAGGATCTCACGCTGCCAGGACTCCAGCAGTGGCGCGTTCTTCTCCATAAAGTAGAGCAAGTTCTCCTGCGGCTCCGACGGATAACGTCGCGCCTCGGCCACCGTTTTTTCTTCCTCTTTCTTCGGCAGTGTACGCCACAGCATGTTTACCTGGCTTTGCAGATATTCTTCACGGCTTTTCTGACGGGCTTTCTCCTCCTGCAAAGAGATTTTTTGCGGACGCTTGTAGCGATCAACCCCGTAATTCATCAGCGCATGACAGGAGTCCAGCAATTTTTCCACCTCATCAACGCCGTAACGCTCTTCGCACTGAGTGATGTAATTGCGGGCAAAAATCAGATAATCAACAATCGAGCTGGCGTCGGTCCAACTGCGGAACAGATAATTGTTTTTGAAGAAAGAGTTATGCCCGTAGCAGGCGTGAGCCATTACCAGCGCCTGCATGGTAATGGTGTTCTCTTCCATCAGATAAGCGATACACGGGTTCGAGTTAATGACAATCTCATAGGCCAGACCCTGCTGCCCGTGTTTATACAATCTTTCGGTTTCGATAAACTTTTTGCCAAATGACCAGTGCGGATAATTGATCGGCATCCCGACGCTGGAATAGGCGTCCATCATCTGCTCGGAGGTGATGACCTCAATCTGGTGCGGATAGGTGTCCAGTCTGTAGAGTTTTGCCACGCGGTCTATTTCTGCCAGGTAAACATCCAGCAGATCAAACGTCCAGTCGGGTCCATCGCTCAACCGTGTGGTGTCCTTGTTCATGGAATCAATCGTAGCCATTCGCGCACCCTCATTGTTGGCGGCGCTCTCTGTGTGGAGCACCTCATTTCAAGCATAGAACACCCTGTTAAAAACCGTGTTGGCGATGCGATCTTTTCTTCGCGATTTCTGCTGGTTATCCCGCCAGAAATTGCCATCGCTACGCTATTTTATGCTGGATAAAAATGCGGCATAGCAGGAGATGCCAAACAACCGCTATCACCCTGCAATCGGCTATCTGTGAGGCAGGTCACCATAAAAAAGCCATATGTTGAATAATATTTTCATCTGGGTTATCAAGATGTAATTAGAAGATTGTTCTTTTACTGTTAACGGAGTGGCTATGCGAGTTGTCATACTGGGAAGTGGCGTCGTTGGCGTGACCAGCGCCTGGTATTTATGTCAGGCCGGGCATGAGGTGACCGTCATCGATCGTGAACCCGGTCCGGCGCTGGAAACCAGTGCCGCGAACGCTGGACAGATTTCACCAGGCTATGCCGCCCCCTGGGCGGCGCCAGGCGTTCCTTTAAAGGCAATTAAATGGATGTTCCAGCGCCACGCGCCGCTGGCCGTGCGTCTGGACGGTTCGCCGTTTCAACTTAAATGGATGTGGCAAATGCTGCGGAACTGCGACACCCGCCACTACATGGAAAACAAAGGCCGCATGGTGCGTCTCGCGGAGTACAGCCGCGACTGTCTGAAAGCGCTGCGTGCGTCAACCGGGATTCAGTACGAAGGACGTCAGGGCGGAACGCTACAACTCTTCCGCACCGAACAGCAGTATGAAAACGCCACTCGGGATATCGCGGTGCTGGAAGACGCGGGCGTACCGTACCAGTTGCTGGAGTCTGCCCGGCTGGCGGAAGTGGAACCGGCGCTGGCGGAAGTGGCGCATAAGCTGACCGGCGGGCTGCGGTTGCCGAACGACGAAACGGGCGACTGCCAGCTTTTTACCCAGCGACTGGCGCAAATGGCTGAACAGGCTGGCGTCACGTTCCGTTTCAACACGCCGGTGGACAAGCTGCTCTGTGAAGGCGAGCGTATCTATGGCGTGAAGTGCGGCGACGAAATCATCAAAGCCGATGCGTATGTGATGGCCTTTGGCTCCTATTCCACGGCGATGCTGAAAGGCATTGTCGATATTCCGGTGTATCCGCTGAAAGGCTATTCGCTGACGATCCCTGTGGCGGAAGAGGACGGCGCGCCTGTTTCGACTATTCTTGATGAAACCTACAAAATCGCCATTACCCGTTTCGATCAGCGCATTCGTGTCGGGGGCATGGCGGAAATCGTCGGCTTTAATACCGAACTGCTCCAGCCGCGTCGGGAGACGCTGGAGATGGTGGTGCGCGATCTCTACCCGCGCGGTGGACGCATTGAACAGGCCACATTCTGGACCGGGCTGCGCCCAATGACGCCGGATGGTACGCCGGTCGTGGGGCGAACCCGCTTTAAAAATCTGCTGCTGAATACCGGACACGGGACGCTGGGGTGGACCATGGCCTGCGGCTCCGGACAGCTCCTGAGCGATATCCTCTCTGGCCGCACGCCCGCGATCCCGTATGAGGATTTGAGCGTGGCGCGTTACAGCCCGGGGTATACGCCATCCCGGCCACAGCAACTTCATGGCGCACATCACTGATAAGGATGCGAAATGACCCGCCCTATACTGGCCAGCCTTGACCTGCAGGCGATGAAACAGAATTTGAGTATTGTCCGTCAGGCTGCACCGAACGCCCGCGTCTGGTCAGTGGTTAAAGCCAACGCCTACGGACATGGCATTGAACGTATCTGGAATGCGTTAGGCGGCACCGATGGGTTTGCGCTGCTCAATTTAGAAGAAGCGATAACCCTGCGAGAGCGCGGCTGGAAAGGACCGATCCTGATGCTGGAAGGCTTCTTTCATGCAGACGATCTGACCGTATACGATACCTGGAGGCTGACAACGTGCGTACACAGCAACTGGCAGTTGAAGGCAATCCAGAACGCCAAACTCAACGCGCCGCTGGATGTGTACGTGAAAGTGAATTCCGGGATGAACCGACTTGGTTTTCTACCGGAACGGTTGCAGACAGTCTGGCAACAACTGCGGGCCATGCCGAACGTCGGCGAGATGACGCTGATGTCGCATTTTGCCGATGCTGAACACCCTGACGGCATCAATGAGGCGATGGCGCGGATTGCGCAGGCGACGGAAGGGCTGGAATGCCGCCGTTCGCTTGCGAATTCTGCGGCAACCTTGTGGCATCCGGAAGCCCACGGCGACTGGGTGCGACCGGGGATTATTCTGTACGGAGCGTCGCCTTCCGGCCAGTGGCGTGATATCGCCAATACCGGGCTGAAACCCGTCATGTCCCTTTGCAGCGAAATCATCGGCGTGCAGACGTTGAAAGCCGGCGACCGGGTTGGTTACGGCGGGCGTTTCACAGCCCAGCACGAACAGCGGATCGGTATTGTCGCGGCGGGGTATGCCGACGGCTATCCGCGCCACGCCCCAACGGGAACGCCGGTTCTGGTTGACGGCGTGCGCACGATGACGGTGGGTACGGTCTCTATGGATATGCTGGCGGTGGATTTAACGCCCTGTCCGCAGGCGGGGATTGGCACGCCGGTTGAGCTTTGGGGCAAAGAGATTAAGATTGACGACGTCGCCGCTGCCGCCGGCACAGTCGGTTATGAGCTAATGTGCGCTCTGGCGCTGCGCGTGCCGGTTGTGACGGTGTAACTTATTGAACGATGCCGGGCGACGGCTACGCGTGTCCGGCATCGCCATCGTTATTCTTCGTCTTCTTCTCCCGCCACGCGCACCCCGACTTTGCGCACTGCGTTATCTTCTTTTTCGGCGACCGTCCAGATCATGCCGGCAAATTCAACCTGGTCGCCCACGACTGGCGCGGCGCCGAGCAACTGCTGGACAATTTCACCCAGCGTCTGCTGTTTGTCGCGATACTCGGTTCCGTCTTCCAGCCCGTAAATCAGCGCCACATCGGCGAATTTCGCGCTCGCTTCCAGAATGAAATCACCGAAGAAACGCTGGTCCAGCGCCACCGGCGGTGACTGGCTGAACAGTTTCCCCAGCGCAGGCAAATCGCGTTCGCGTCCTATCACGCAGAGCACATCGCCTTCCTGTAAACGGGTGCTGCCGGTTGGGTGAAACAGCTCATTGTTGCGGAACAGCGCTGCAATGCGCGTCTCCTGCGGCATATGCAGATCGCGAAGGGCCGCGCCCACACACCATTTGTCGGCGCTGAGCTGGTAGACAAACTGCTCCCAGGGGTTTTCCGGATGAATATCCAGCCCCACCCGGGAAACCGGCCAACCCACGGGCGGCACCACGACCTTCGCTTTTTTCGCCGCCCACGAGAGCGAGGTGCCCTGAAACAGCAACGAGATCAGCACCACGAAGAAGGCGACGTTGAAAAACAGGCGCGCGTTGTCCAGACCGGCCATCATCGGAAACACCGCAAGAATGATGGGAACCGCGCCGCGCAGTCCAACCCAACTGATGAATACCCGCTCGCGCAGGTTAAAGCCGCGGAACGGCAGTAACCCGGCAAAAACCGAAATGGGACGGGCAAAGAAAATCATCCACGCCGACAGCATCAGCGCCGGGACGGCTATGGGCAGCAGGTCAGACGGCGTAACGAGCAGTCCCAGTACGAGGAACATGGCAATTTGCGCCAGCCAGGCCAGCCCATCGAAGTTTTGCAGTATCGCGTAACGGTTGCGGATCGGGCGGTTGCCCAGCAAAAAGCCGCACAGGTACACCGCCAGGATCCCGCTGCCGTCCAGCGCGGTGGTTAAGGCGAAAATCAGGATCCCGCCGCTCAGCGCCAGCAGCGGATACAGTCCGCCGGGCAGGGAGATGCGGTTGATCATCTGTTGAAGCAGGTAGCCGCCGCCTAAGCCAAGCGCGATCCCGAGACCAAACTGCTGAATGATATGGACCGCGAACATCCAGCTCAGGCCGGTCTCATGCTGCTGGATCATCTCAATCAGGGTAATGGTGAGGAATACCGCCATCGGATCGTTACTGCCGGATTCGATTTCCAGCGTTGAGCCCACGCGTTCGTTCAGCCCCTTGCCGCCGAGCAGCGAAAAAACCGCCGCGGCGTCGGTAGAGCCGACAATCGCGCCAATCAGCAAGCCTTCGATCAGGTCCAGCTTAAACAGCCACGCCGCCATCATGCCGGTCAAGCCAGAGGTGATCAGCACGCCGACGGTCGCCAGCGACAGCGCCGGACCCAGCGCGACGCGAAAGGAACTGGCCTGGGTACGCATCCCGCCATCCAGCAGGATAATCGCCAGCGCCAGGTTACTGACCATATATGCAAACGGATAGTTGTCGAACGGTATACCGCCCACGCCATCAACGCCTGCCAGCATGCCGATGGCGAGGAAAATAACCAGAATGGGGATACCGAGACGTGACGAAAATGAACTGAGTAAGATACTGCTGGTGACGAGGACGGACCCCAGGATAAAAAGACTGATTATTGCAGTGGCGTCCAACGGTCGTATTCTCCTCAATTATGCTTTTTTATTCATTAAGCCTAACATATTAACGACCGTTCCCGCGGATTAGTTAGCCCTCGCCAGCGCTTTTTTTAAGATTTCAACACCGGATGACCGGACAGCGTAAGCTGAGCGCCATTGGCGTCATTACGCAAAACCGCATGCGCACCCAGCGGCAGCGTCACGGTGCGTTGTTCGTGGCCAAAATCAAGCCCGGTGATGAGCGGAATAGCGAGGCGTTCGCGTAAGAATGCATAGACGGCGTTGAGATCGTATCCCGCGTCATACTCATTTGGCGCGCTACCGCTAAAGCTACCCAGCACAATGGCGTTCTGACGGTTGAGGATGCCCGCGTCAAAGAGTTGCAGTAGCATACGCTCAACGCGGAAGGGGTGCTCGTTGATATCTTCCAGCACCAGAATACCGTTTTCAATTTTCGGCATCCACGGCGTGCCGATGAGGGAAATCAGCATCGCCAGGTTACCGCCCCAGAGAGTGCCTTCGGTATGACACGCCGGGCCTTCGCTGCGCCACGCCACTGAATACACCGCGTTACGTAGCGCCCGCCAGAAATGATCTTCCGTAAAACGGTCCAGCTCCGGCGCGCCAAAATTGCCTGCCAGCATCGGACCGCTGAAGGTAATGACCTTACCCAACGCCAGCAAACCGCACTGGATCGCCGTAAAATCGCTGTGTCCGCATATGAGCAGCGGATCCTGCTGCTGACGCGCGGCCAGCGCCTGCCAGTCGATATGCGCCAGCAGACGGCTCGCGCCGTACCCGCCGCGCACCGGCATGACGATAGTACCAGGCATCGTCAGGTTAACCAGTTCAGTGATATCCGCCAGGCGCTCCGCTTCGGTACCGGCAAAACGCTGATAACGTCGTCCAACCACGGCGGTATTTTCTACCTGGTGACCAGCCTGTTCCAGACGTTGAATACCCAGTGAAGCCGCTTGCTGATTAATGCAATAGCCCGAAGGGGCAATTAAGTGAAACCGGGACATGGCAATTCCTTGCTACAACAGAAACCTAATGTATATCATGCCGCCTATAGTAGAACGTTTTGCCGGATAACGCCTGGCTTATCCGGCCTGCATTGTTGTATTGACGCCGAATAAACGCCCGATGCGTCGGCCATAAGGACAGATGACGTGAAATTGAGATGGTTTGCTTTTTTGATTGTGCTGCTTGCTGGCTGTAGTTCAAAACCCGATTATAAAAATCCGCCGTGGAACCCGGAAGTGCCGGTAAAACGGGCAATGCAGTGGATGCCGATCAGTGAGAAAGCCGGCGCAGCCTGGGGTGTCAGCCCGAAGCTGATTACCGCGATTATCGCCATTGAATCCGGCGGCAACCCCAGTGTGGTAAGCAAATCCAACGCCGTCGGGCTAATGCAGCTTAAGGCGTCCACCTCCGGGCGCGATGTGTACCGCCGTATGGGCTGGAGCGGCGAGCCTTCCACCAGCGAACTGAAAAACCCGGAGCGTAACATTTCGATGGGCGCCGCTTACCTGAGCATTCTGGAAAACGGTCCGCTCGCAGGCATCGAAGACCCGCAGGTGATGCAGTACGCGCTGGTGGTTTCGTATGCGAACGGCGCGGGTGCGCTGCTGCGTACCTTCTCCTCCGACCGTAAAAAGGCGATCGAAAAAATTAACGATCTGGATGCGGACGAATTTTTTGAGCATGTCGTCGATAACCATCCCGCGCCGCAGGCGCCGCGCTATATCTGGAAGCTACAACGCGCGCTGGACGCGATGTAATTATGTGCCCAGGTTGCGGGATTTCGACGGGTTATCGGCAGGGCGCGGTAGAACCTAAGACAACCCTTATCTATACCACAAGGAATAATTGCACTGCCCGGTTCGGCGTGGATCAACGACTTGCCTATACTTAGCGTACGGGCGCAAGAAGGTGTTGCGTGTGGTTTCACTGAACAGAGGGCCTCAACATGGGGATCATTGCCTGGATTGTTTTCGGTCTGATTGCCGGTGTTATTGCCAAACTGCTGATGCCGGGGCGCGACGGCGGCGGGTTTATTCTCACCTGCATACTCGGTATTGTGGGGGCGGTAGTGGGGGGCTGGCTGGCGACCATGTTCGGCATTGGCGGCAGCATCAGCGGTTTTAATCTGCACAGTTTCCTCGTCGCGGTGGTGGGCGCCGTTGTGGTGCTGGGTGTTTTCCGGCTTGTACGGCGCGACTAACCTTCGGCACAACGGCTCCTGCGGGAGCCGTTGTTTTATGCGAAAAAATATACCGTAGAAAGAGTGTTGTTGATTTGCAAATAAAAATGAGAATAATTGCTATTCCTATTTCATATTATAACGATTCTCATGATGATAACCCCTTCACGCTTTCGCTTGCGCGCGCTCTCTGGCTGTATCTCACTGGCTCTGACCACTTCCTGTTATGCCGCAGAGGCAGACGAAGCCACTATCGTGGTGTCCGCGTCGGGGCAGGAGAGCTTGCTGCCTGCCTGGACCAACAGCGCGACCAAATCCGCAGTGCCTGAAAGTAAGACGCCGCAGGTGATTAATACTCTCGATAAAAAAGAAATCACGCTGCGCCATGCAACGTCGGTTAACGAGATATTGCGCTACGCACCGGGCGTGTCAACGGAAATGCGCGGCAATACGACCTACATGAGCGAGTACAAAATCCGCGGTTTCACCGTCGATCAAGAGTACTACAATGGCTTACAGTTGCCGTATAACGTCACGGGCAACACTAAAGCGCGCATCGATCCGCTGCTCATTGAACATGTCGATATTCTCAAAGGCCCCGCGTCGGTGCTGTACGGCAACGGCTCGCCGGGCGGGCTGGTGAATATTCAGGGCAAGACGCCGCAGGCGGAGCAGAAAACGGAGTTGGGTGTTATGACCGGTACGCGCAACCTGAAAGAAGGGTATCTGGACGCAACGGGAAACATCCGTGACAGCGACTGGAATTATCGCCTGCTCGGGAAAGCGACGGAAGGGAACGATCAGCCATATACCACGCGCTATGAAGATTACCTGCTTGCACCCTCCGTGAGCTGGCAGCCGGACGGCAGAACGCGTCTGACGCTGGATGCGCTGGTACAAAATACGCCGTCGCTGTCGCCGTCGAATCCATTGCCTATCGCATATCTGCGCTCCGGTTATGCCGACCGTCGGGACTTTGCAGGCGATAAGTGGAGCGGCTTCAAACAACGTCAGTGGATGCTGGGCTACCATCTCGAACATGCGTTCGAGAGCGGCTGGGGATTCAGCCAGAAAGCGCGGTATTTTGACGTCGATACCCACCAGCGCAGCGTCTATGCCACCGGCAATGGCGTCAACCCGGTCTGGATGCTCGATCGCTTTGCCTACACCACTGATGAAGATCTTAAGAGCGTTAACATTGATAACCAGTTAACCAAAACGGTGCTGTTGGGCGACTGGCAGCATCACCTGCTGGCCGGTTTCGACTACCAGAAACTCGACAGCCATTATTTCTATCGTTATGCCAGCGCCACGCCGGGCATTGACATGCGCCATCCGGATTTCCACCAGATTCATACTGACGATCTCGGCCTGTACACCGCGCAAAAAAATCGTCTTTCTTACCAACAAAATGGTTACTATCTCCAGGACCAGATCGTCTTTGGCGGCGTAAACCTGCTGGCCAGTATCCGCTACGATGACTATCGCTCGACGACCGCTGACGCGCTGCAGAACGGCGAGAAAACGTGGATCTCCCAGGATCGGGTGACCAAACGTATTGGCGCGCTGTACGCTTTTGCTAACGGACTATCCCCGTTTATCAGCTATTCTGAAGGCTTCAGGCCGATTTCGCCGCAGGGCTCGCTGACGACCAAAGACGTGAAGCCGACCACCAGCAAACAGGTGGAGGGCGGGGTGAAGTATCTGCTGGCTGACTATGCCACCACCTTTACCGCTTCGGTATTCACTATTCGTCAGAAAAATGTCCTTTCGGCGACGCCAACATGGGATTACCGCCAGACTGGCGAAATTGAGTCAAAAGGCGCTGAGCTGTCCCTCATCAGTCGTCCTGCTGACAACGTCACGCTGATCGCCAACTACGCCTACACCCATGCGATTAATACGAAAGATGAAAGCTACGAAGGAAAACGGCCCACTCAGGTACCGGAAAACGCCTTTACGCTGTGGGGCGATTACACCTTCGATAGCACTGCGCTACGCGGGCTCACGCTGGGCGCTGGCGCGCGCTACACCGGACCGATGGAGATTTCGCCGGATAACACAGCCGGGAAGCTGGGCGGCACGACGCAGTACGATCTGGCAATGTCTTACCGCCTGGGCGAAGCGCTACCTTCGCTCAGCGGCGTGACGCTAAAGGCCAGCGCGCAGAATGTCACTAATAAAGAGACCTTCAGTTGCTACGACAGCACCAACTGTTGGATCGGGCGCGACCGGACTGTTCAGGTTGGCGCCAGCTACAGTTTCTGACAGAGATCTGCGAACCGGCCTGGCGCCCCAGGCCGGTTCGCGCCATGATTACGGCGTGGCTTGTGTTTGCGCGTTTTCAGCGCTTGTCGGCTGAACGGCAGGCCGGGTGGAGGGGACGCTGTCGCAGGGTTTTTCCTGCGGACAGATCAGGTCGAGCATTTTCAGCGTGACGCCGTTCGTCCAGCCAAACCCATCCTGCAGCGGATATTCACCGCCGCCACCGCCGGTGCCAGTGCTGCTGACGTCATACTTCTCTACCAACTTCTGTTCCCGATCGTAGGTGTGCTGAACATTAGTCAGGAAACGCCAGGTCACCTCCATCGCCACTTTTTCCTGCCCGTAGTTCTGCAATCCTTCGGTGGCGACCCACTGGAGCGGCGCCCAGCCGTTTGGCGCATCCCATTGCTGACCGCTTTTCACCGACGTAGTGGCAAGGCCGCCAGGCTGGAGCAGGTGCGCCTGGGTAGCGACGGCCATTTTGTGGGCGCGATCTTTCGCGGCGGCATTGACGTACAGCGGGAACAGCGCGGCGGCGGTAAGCGGATTACGTACCTGTTTGCTCTTAAGATCGTAGTCGGCGTACCAGCCCTCTTTGTCGTTCCACAGGTAATGTTCGATGGCTTTCTGACGTTCGTTCGCTAACCGATCATAATGACTGGCCTGTGCGTCGTCGCCTGCTGCTTTGCTCGCGCGGGCGAGGATTTTTTCCATCTTGTAAAGCAGGGAGTTGAGATCCACGGGCACAATGCTGGTGGTCCGAATCGTACCGAGCTGCTGCGGATCATCCATCCAGCGCGAGCTGAAATCCCAGCCAGAGGCCGCAGCCGAACGCAGATCGCGGTAGATTTCCGTGGCCGGACGATTGGGGTTGCTTTTCGCGGTGGCGATATCCTCCACCCAGGATTCGGGGCGCGGCGTATCCCGGTCGTCCCAGTAGCGATTGAGTACGGCACCGTCATCCAGTTTCACCACCCGCTTATGCTGTTGGCCTGGCTGTAACGTGTCGACGCCTTCCATCCAGTAGCTGTACTCTTTTTGTAACTGCGGCAAATATTTTTTCAGCGTGTCATCGCCTTCATGCTGCGCCAGTAATTCGACCATCAAAGAAAAGAAGGGCGGTTGCGAGCGGCTCAGATAATAGGTGCGGTTACCGTTCGGGATATGCCCGAAGGCGTCAATTTCCCAGGCGAAGTTCGCCACCATATCGGCAATTTTGTCCCAGTGACCGCTTTCGGCCAGCCCCAGCATGGTGAAATAGCTGTCCCAGTAGTAGATCTCGCGAAAGCGCCCGCCGGGCACCACATAAGGTTCAGGCAGCGGCAGCAGGGAGTCCCATTTACCCGCGCTTTCGGTTGAACGGGTCAGTACCGGCCACAGTCCGTCAATATGTTCGCGCAGCGACTGCCCCGCTGGCGGGACATATTTTTCCCCTTCTTTCGGTAAGGTGAAGTTGACGTTGACGAAGTGGCGCAGGTCAAAGCTGGACTGGTTTTTCTGCATCCGATAGTCCGCAAGGATGGTCAGCGGATCGTTATTCGGTACGGCGTCAGCAAAGGTTTTCTGATCGGGAAACAATTTTGCGTTTTGCACATCATTAAACAGGGGACCGAGCAAAATGTCGGGCGGCTGCGGCGGGTTGGTCATCGGTTCTTCTGCATTGGCCGACAATGAGGCAAAGGTGAGAAGGGTGCCGGTCAGCGCCAGTTTAATGGCCCAGGATAGCGCGCCTGTATGGCGAACAGCAGGGGTAAGCATTGAATAATCTCCTTAGTGCGTACCGGATTACGGCATTTATCATGAGAAAATCGTAGTTCAGGATCGCCTGCTGCGCGTCGTTGAAGCCGCATTTTGCGAAGCTACAGACATTTTTGTTATCCGGGTATGACGTAATGGCGGGAAATATATTCACCAAAATAATAACAACAGCCGAAGCGCACGCAGGTTATGAAGAGCGATCACAGAAGATAAAAAACATAAGAAATGAATCAAAAAACATAATAGACCGAAAAAAGCATCTGTGAAGAAATGCACGCACCGGGATGTTGTGTGCTGCTTTTATTATTTTATTAAGGATAAATTATGTCTGAAGTGGAACAATTACCCATAAAAGAAAAAATAGGTTATAGCCTGGGCGACGCCGCAAGCCATATTGTCTTTGACTCTTCCGTTGCCATTCTGGCCTATTTTTATACCGATATTTATGGCCTACCGCCCGCCGTAATGGGGACCATGTTTTTGCTGGTCCGTCTGCTGGACGCCATTACCGATCCGGTGATGGGCGCAATTGCCGATGCGACCGCGACGCGCTGGGGCCGCTTTCGTCCGTGGCTGCTGGCAATCTGTATCCCTTTTGCCGTGAGCTGCGTACTGGTCTATTCCACGCCAGATTTTAGCGACAGCGGTAAAATAGCCTATGCCGTCGCGGCTTATATATTTATGACATTAATGTATACCGCCATTAATATTCCTTACTGCTCGTTAGGCGCGGCATTAACCGCCGATCCCAATGAGAATTTATCGCTGCAATCCTGGCGGTTCGCCATTACGCCGATTGGCGGCGCGTTAGGCACCGCCTTTATTCTGCCGGTGGCGGATTACCTCTCGCCGGGCGACAGAGCGAGCGGTATTCAACTGGCGATGGCGCTGTTTGGCGCGATTGGCTGCGTTATGTTTTTGATCTGCTTCCTGACCACCAAAGAACGCGTTCAGCCGATTAAAGAGGAGAATATGAACATCGCCCGCGATGTGAAAATCCTTTTTCAAAACGAGCAGTGGCGTATTTTGTCGGTCTATAACTTTATGATGCTGGTGGCGGTAGTGATCCGCGGCGGCGCAGTGGTGTATTACGTTAACACGGTGCTGAACAAAGGTGCGGATGTGATCACCTGGTTTATGCTTGGCGGGATGTTTGCATCAATGCTTGGTTCGGTGCTGGCGAAACCGTTTGGCACCCGCTTTTGCAAAATTAAGCTCTCTTTCTGGATCAATATTCTCAACGCCGCGCTCGGCGTAGCCTGTTATTTCCTGCCGGTAGAATGGTGGATTGTCCCGCTGCTGGCGCATCTGGCGATCCAGATTATTCAGGGCGGCAATGGCGCGATTCAATGGTCGATGATCACTGATGCTAATAACTACGGTGAATGGAAAACCCGTCGGCGAATCACCGGAATGAACGTCGCGGCGAACATTTTTGTCATCAAACTTGGCGTTGCGGTTGGTGGTGCGATTATCGGTTGGGTACTGGCGTTTTACGGTTACGCCACCAACAGCGACACCCAGCCGGACGGCGCCGTGGATGGCGTGATAATGCTGTTTACGCTACTGCCCGCGCTGTTTTATTTACTCACCGCGGTGTCGATTAAGTTTTACCAGCTCAATGCCGACAAAATGCATGCTGTGGTTCAGGACCTGCAAAAAGGTCAGTTTGCGGGCTAACGGTAGGGTAAGCGTGTATCCGGCCCACTGAACACTGCGGACCGGATACCGGCAGGGTCATTTCTGTCGTAAGACACGCTGCCCCGCGACGTCGAGCGTCAGCGCCTCGCCGGTTTGTACTGCATCCAGCGCATGGCCCTGCTGACAAACCCAGGCGATGCCCATTTCACGAGCGATAAGCGCGCCGTGCGCAAGCGGGCTTCCGCCACGCAGACAAATGCCTTTCACCACCGCAGGGTCAAGCGCCACCACGGTGGAAGGGCAGAGATCGTCCGCCACCAGAATCGCCGGAGCAGTAAACTCAGGCAACGTAAGCGGGCATTGTTGCAGATGACGCAGACTACGCTGCAACAGATCGTCAATGTCGATATCGCGCGCCCGCAGATAAGCGTCATCAAGCTGGCGATACTGCGCGCTCATCTCCGTTAATACCTGTTGCCATGCGTACTCTGCGGTGCAGTGCTCGCTTCGCAGTAATTCACAAGCGCGGGTAAACAGCTCCGGGTCGTCGAGCAGCATATGGTGGCCAGAGAAGATCGCCGCCAGATCGCCCGGCCAGCTCGCCTCGACGCGGGTTACCAGTGACATCAAATCCAGCAGGGTGAGATCCAACGCGTTGCGCAGACGTGACTGTTCTGCCGTGACGCTCAATACGCTCTTTTTAACGACGGGGGGCAGCGTCGGCGCATAGCGGTATGCTTTTCCCGTTACCGCCGCCGTCGCAGTCTGCATCGCCGGCGCTGCTGCCGACTCGCCAAAATTTGCCGCCGCCAGTTGGCTGAACGCCGCCAGCGCGTCATCCGCCTGCTCGCCACGGGCTAACAGACGAATAGTGTCATTACAACGTATCTGCAACAACGCAATCTGATTCAGGCTGTCCGGGGTCACGCATTTGCCGTTCTTTTCCAGCAGAAGGGCGGCGTTAAAGCCGGACAGCGTCGAAACCAGCCGCGACGCCGGACGGACATGCAGCCCGTTGTGATTCTTTACCACCACCGAAACCGACTTCGCTTCGCCGTCCGTAAGCGAGGGCGCGGCCTGCGTCTGGGCGGCTGGGGAAGGTAAACCTAACTGCTCACGTTTCGCCTCCAGCGCATTCATCGCATCAGCAACGACTTTATCGATATCCGCGCCTGCCGCAGCACTCACCGTGGCCGCCAGCGTACCCTCCACCAGCGGCGCGGCGCACAGGCGAACTTTCGCGGCAACAGCCGGTTCGAGCAGTTCCAGCGCTGTTTCCGCGCTCAGCAACGCGCTGCCGATATCCATCATCACCAGCACGTTGTCGGCATCGGCAACAGACTCGATAGCCTCCATCACTTTTATCGGGTCGGTACCGATAGGGTTTTGCGGATCGTCGATCCCGGCGGCAATGGCAATCTTACAATCTTCGCCCATTAACATTTGCCGCGCTAACTCGCCGACCCCTTCACCCAGCCGGGCGCTATGAGAAACAATTACCAGGTTTACCATCACACCGTCCTTACTCTTTTGCCGCTGCGCTCAGCATCTGGGTAATAAACATGACCGAGGTTGCGCCAGGATCCTGATGCCCAATGCTGCGCTCGCCCAGATAGCTGGCGCGCCCTTTGCGTGCCTGCATCGTAATCGTACTTTGCGCGGCGGCTTCCGCCTGCGCGGCGGCGGCGTCCAGGGCGGCGGGTATGGACAGATTTTGTTCGCAGGCCAGACGCAACGACTCGACTACCGGCAGCCAAACGTCGCACATTGTTTTATCCCCCGGTTCCGCTTTGCCCCGGCTGATGACGCCATCTGCGCCTTCGCGCATCATCTGATAAAGTTCTTCCAGCGACAGACTCTGATGGGCTTGCGTCACCTGGGCTGCGCGGATAAAAAAGGTACCAAACAGCGGGCCGCTTGCGCCGCCGACGCTGGAAAGCAGCGTCATGCCGGTATTTTTCAAAATAAAACCGATATCTTTGTCGGCAATAGCGGGTAATTTTTCTACCACCTTGCTAAAACCGCGATGCATATTCAGACCGTGGTCGGCGTCGCCTATTTCGCGATCCAGCCCGGTGAGATAATCGCTTTGCTGGTTGAAAATGTCGCCGCAGCGATAGAGCCAGTTGACGATTTGCGTTCTGGTCAGTGACATAACGTTCTCCTTAGTTTCCCCAGTTCAGGGCCGGGGTATGAACCGGGGCGTCCCATAATGCGAGGGTGTCGTCGTCCACTTTCAACAGGGTGATGGAAAAGCCGGACATATCGAGCGACGTGCAGTAGGCGCCGATCAGATTGCGCTCGATAATCATTCCTGCCTCCTGGCAGCGCGTTTCCAGGCGATTGTAAACGCCGTAGAGTTCCGAAAGCGGCGTCGCGCCGAGATTATTGACCAGCGCAATTACCCGGTCGCCGCGCTGTAAAGGCTGCTTGCTTTGTTTGTCTTCCAGCCAGACGCCCTGCTGTGGATCCCAGTGGCGCAGCGTACGGCTATAGGCACCGTTTTCCAGCAGCGTATCGAACATCTGATCCACGGTCTCATCCAGCGAGGAAAAGGCGCGACGGTCGATACCTGGCTCACCGTGAATACCCACGCCGAACTCCATTTCGTTGTCGTTCAGGGTGAAAGATGGTTTACCGGCGGCGGGAACCGTGCAGGCCGCAAGAGCGACGCCAATCGAATGACCGTGATTATTCAGTCTGCGGCCCAGCTCAGCGCAGGCTTCCAGCGAGTCGCCGCGCTCTGCCGCCGCGCCGACCAGCTTTTCTATCAGGACCGTATTGGCGACGCCGCGACGTCCGGCGGTATACAGGCTGTCTTTGACCGCCACGTCGTCGTCAACCACAACGGTGGTGACCTTCACGCCGCTGTCGTGGAGCAGTTCGGTGGCGGTTTCAAAGTTGAGGATATCGCCAGTGTAGTTTTTAATAATCAGCAGCACGCCTTCGCCGCCGTCAATCTGCATGGCGCACTCAAACATTTTATCCGGCGTCGGCGAGGTGAATATTTCGCCGGGGCAGGCGCCGGAGAGCATTCCCCGCCCAATATAGCCACAGTGCATCGGCTCATGTCCGCTTCCGCCGCCGGACAGCAGCGCCACTTTGCCCTGAACGGGGGCATCCGCGCGGGTGACATACACCGGATCCTGATGCAGGGTCAGCGTAGGGTAGGCTTTCGCCAGACCCGCCAGTTGTTCACTCAGTACGTCTTCCACACGGTTAATTAGCTTTTTCATTTTTTGCTCCGGGTTATCTCCAGGGACAGGACGTGTTCAACATCACGGCGACCGCGCGCTGCCGATAGCGCAATTGTGCCCCAGCGCGCGAAAAAGAAAATTCATCGGTGTTATGTTTCATAATGGAACCAAACTGAGCAGAAATGTTTCATTCTGGAACGCATTTGACGGAAAACACGCAAAAATGCGAGCGAGCGCACCCTGACTGGAGATAACCGGCAATGGCTTCACCTGATGACGAGATTCCTGCGTTTCTGCGCGCTTCATGGTTGCGCTGCGCCAGTATTATGCGCCCTGATTTCTGGTCGAGGCCGCATCGGGCGCAGGGGCTGACCTTTGACACCATTTGCCGGCGTAAAGCGGCGCTGCTGACGCTGGGGCAGGCGGCGCTGGAAGATGCGTGGGAGTACATGATGCCGTGTCGGTGCGGGCTGTTTATTCTTGATGAAAGCGCCTGCGTGTTGAGCTGCTGCGGCGATGCCGGGACGCTTGAGCAGCTTGCGGCGCTTGGGTTTGTTGAGGGGACCTACTGTGCGGAAAGCATTATTGGCACCTGTGCGCTGTCTCTGGCCGCTCTGCTTGGGCAGCCGGTAAAAACCCGGGGTTCCCATCACTTCCGGCACGCGTTGCGCCCGTGGTGCGTCTGCGCGACGCCGGTTTTTGATAATCACGGACGTCTTACCGGTTCGATCGCGCTGGTTTGCCGGGCGGGCGACGATACCTCATCCGATCTGCCGCTCACGCTGGCGATAGCCCGGGAGGTGGCTAATTCTCTGCTCACCGACAGTCTGCTGGCGGAATCCAACCGTCACCTTAACCATCTGAATGGTCTGTTAGAAAGCATGGACGATGGCGTGATGACCTGGAATGCCCAGGGCCACGTGCAGTTTATCAACGCAAGGGCGGCGCGGTTGCTGCACCTTGACGTAGCGGCAGCCCAGGGGAAAAACCTGACGGAGTTATTCACGTTGCCCGCAGTGCTGGTGCGGGCCGTCCGGCAACACCGTCCACTTCATCATGTCGAGGCAACGTTCGAAAGCCAGCATCAGTTTGTGGATGCGGTGATCACCCTGAAACCGATCCAGGACGCACAGGGCACCGGCTTTATTTTATTGTTGCACCCGGTGGAAAAAATGCGCCAGCTCATGACCAGTCAGTTGGGCAAAGTGAATTTTACCTTCGCGCAAATGGCGCAGAACGATCCGCAAACCCAGCGGCTCGTCCACTTTGGCCGCCAGGCGGCGCGCGGCGCTTTTCCGGTACTATTGCGCGGCGAGGAAGGCGTGGGTAAGGAGTTGCTGAGCCAGGCGATCCACAATGACAGCGAGCGCGCGGAAGGGCCGTACATTGCGGTAAACTGTCAACTGTATGCCGAACGGGCACTGGATTTTGCGTCAACGACGGCGGGTGAGGAGGGCGAAGGACGCCTGAGTCGGCTGGAACTGGCGAACGGTGGAACGCTGTATCTGGAAAAAATCGAATATCTCGCCCCGGCACTGCAGTCGGCGCTGCTGCAGGTCATCAAACAGGGCGTGATTACCCGTCTCGATGCCAGGCGCGTAGTGCCGGTCGATGTGAAGGTTATCGCCGCCACCACGGCGGATCTGGCGCTGCTGGTGGAACAAAACCGCTTCAGCCGTCAGCTTTACTATGCGCTACATGCTTTTGAGATCACTATTCCGCCGCTGCGGATGCGTCGCAGCAGCATTCCTTCGCTGGTCGATCACCGGTTACGCCGTCTTGAGAAACGCTTTTCCACGCGGCTCAGGATGGACGATGACGTGCTGGCGCAACTGGTCGCCTGCGACTGGCCGGGAAATGATTTTGAACTGAACAGCGTCATTGAGAATACGGCGCTGCGCAGTGAAAAAGGGCGCATTCACCTCAGCCACCTGCCGGACTATGTCTTCAATGAACGGCGAAATGCGCCTCTGGCGGAAGAGCGGCGGTCTGCCAGCTTATCGTTCGCGGATGCCGGGAAAGAGGCGATTATTCACGCCGCCAGACTCACCGGCGGACGGGTACAGGAGATGTCCGCGCTGTTAAAAATTGGCCGGACGACGCTTTGGCGAAAAATGAAGGTCTATGGCATTGACGTCGGCCAGTATAAATCGCTGCGCGATAACGATTAGAAGCGTGATGGCAGATGGTTAATCGCGATCAGCTTGCCCTGGCTCAGTTCGATATAGCCCCCTTTTTTCAGCGCCGAGAGAATTTTCATGACGCTGCTGCGTGAGATATGCGTTCTGTCGAGAATAAACTGATAAGCGGCCACGCTTTCCCGGATACTGTCCGGCTCCTGATTCAGCGCCAGCAACTGCTTACAAAGAAGATCATAGGCGGTTGGCGCGGTCGCCATCTCATTTTGTATAAACAGCTTATTCATCACGACGATCATATGCTTCGCCATGATTTCCCAGAGCTGTTTCTCCTCAATGCGCGCCATGACGGTATCAAGGGGCACGGTGGCGACCTCACACGGCTCCAGCGCACGCAGCAGCAGCTTTTCGGATAAGGCGCTGGTAAAACCCAGCGAGACAGGAGCGGATGCAATGCCGAGCGCCAGGTGATTTTCCTGGTTTTCAATGCTGACCACACCGCTACGGATAAACTGACAGCAGTGCTCGCCCGCGCGAATAAAAACAAACCGACTGCCTTTAGGATAGCAGCGAAATTCCTGCTCCTGCGTCAACTGCTTTAGCAGTTCCGGGGCATAAACGGAAGGCTGCTTGAGAAGATTAAACGATGATTGCTGCGACATGATGGCGGTCCGGTCATGATTAACGCTTTGAGAACCTGCGGTATCAGGTTCTTACTTTGACGAGCATAGTCTACGGCTAATATTTCAGGGGAATATTTTGCTGTATCTGGAGAAGTACGCCACGTTCCGTGATGATATAGCCACCTTTTTTAAGGTCGGCAAGAATTTTCATAATGCTGCTGCGTGACAAAAAGGTTCGGCTCTGAATGTAGTTCGCCGCGGTAATGTTGCGGCGGAACTCAACAGATTCCTTCATTAACTCATAAAGTTGTGAGCGAATAATATCGTAGGAACTGGGCGCGGTAATACGCGTACAATGATCGTAAACCCGTCCTGCGGTGTAAACCAACAGCGACGCCAGGCTTTCCCACAGATTCTCTTTCGTAATGACCTCATTGACTTTTGTCAGGGGTAATACCGCCACCCGCGAACACTCCTCACTGCGCATAAAAAGATAACTGGCATCACAGAGTTGATTACTTAAGCCAAAGACAAACGGCGCGACTTCGGAATTAAACATAAAGCTATCCCGCGTTCTGAATATTGAAATAGTTCCTTTCAGCAGGAGTAGGCATTGATGGGAGTTATTGTTTTTATAGTTAATTATTTGTCTTGGGTTTGTTTCATATATGTTAGCGTGCGGCAGAAGTTTATCTATTATCCGCTCAATGTGTTTTACCGGTTTTATCGGCAGGTCTTTATATGCAATTGATTCAGTAGCTATTTTGCGTGCAGGCATCATTGCTCTCCCATGGCATTATCATAATTGGAATAACGTAACTTACTGCTTGATTTAGTAATTATGGGGAGTGCAAATTAATAAGTGAATCTGGAATAAAGTGTAAAATTACACCAAAAAATCACTTGAGCGAATATATGCAGCTATATGAAAATCATCATTAAGCAATATGACAACGTATTTGGTTGCTGCTTGCAGAAAGCGGAATGACGTGTAACACGATAACGTGGTTTTGACTTATGGCCTGGCATTTTTCAAAGACATAGCGGAAATGTTCTCGCTAAAGAGGCGGTTTTCGCACCGGTAAATTAACCGGATTATAAATAAACAAAAGTTAAGGATAGCAATGATGAAAAAAAATAGCGTAGTGATGGCGTTATCCGTCGCAGGTCTTTTGACTATTTCAAATGCCATCGCCTATGACGGCACGGTTAATTTTATGGGACAAATTCTCGATACCGCATGTACCGTGGATATTGGTTCCAATAATACCCTGATGGTGGATATGGGCAGCGTTTCCAAAACGGCTTTTGTCAGCGTTGGCGATGAGGCATCGACAACGAAATTCACCTTAAGATTGATCAATTGTCCGGTCAGCGTGACGTCGGCAAAGGTCAAGTTTGATGGCTTAGTCGATGCGTTTGACAACAGTTTACTGGCGATAAACCCGGATCCGGGGGCGGCGAGTGGCGTGGCGATTCGACTGAAAACAGCGGATAAAAGCAACCTTGGGCTGAACGAGGTGAACGGCTATTCGTATCCGTTATCCAGTACCGCGGATAATCATCTGGATTTTTACGCGGCTTATGTCGCCACCAGCGCCACGGTGATGGCGGGGCCGGCTAACGCTGTCGCCAATTTTACCGTTAACTATAACTGATTTACCTGCGCCGTTTAAGGGCCAGTATTTGGCCCTTTCAGAGGTTTAGTATGAATGCATTACGTTGTTGCGTCCTGTTCCCCGTGTTTTTCGCGATGGGTATTTCGATGACACACGCTGGCGTTTCCGTTGGCGGTACGCGCGTTATTTATGATGGTGAAAAAAAAGAGGCCTCTCTTAGCGTCAGTAATCCCGATACGATCCCGTATTTAATTCAATCGTGGATTGAATTACCGGATGCGGCTCGAACAAAAGCCCCGTTTATTATAACGCCGCCGCTTTATCGCCTGGATAACGGTCAGCAAAACGTAATGCGAATTATCCGCAGCGGAAATTTGCCGGAAAATAAAGAATCGTTGTTCTGGTTGAACATTAAGTCAATCCCGTCGGCAGCGCGAAAGGACAATACGTTGCAAATCGCCGTAAAGACACGAATAAAGCTCATTTATCGTCCCGGTCAACTGCGTCAGTCGACGCCGGAAGCGCAGGCAGAGAAATTAATCTGGCGGCTGGACGGAAAGTTTATTCAGGTAAAAAATCCTTCCGCATACTTTATTAATTTTAATGAAATTACCGTGGCAGGTAAAAAAGTGAACGATGTGACATTCGTTGCGCCGGAAAGTACCGCCCGTTTCGCGCTGCCGTCCGGCGTCAGTGGCGGCGCCGTCACCTTTAAAATCATTAACGATTATGGCGGGACAGGCGACGCGCATCGCGCTGCAATATAGCCAGGGATGGCTGTCGGGGAATAAAGTCAATGATGATAGCAAATTACAGAAATCACCTTCCCCCGATCCGACTGGCGATGTTTATCTCATTAATGATTTCAGCTGTGCTGAATGAGGCGAAGGGAAGAGATTATTTCAACCCGGCGTTACTTGAACGAACCCAAAGCGCATCCGGGGAAATTGACCTTTCTGGTTTTGAAACGGGTCAGCAGGCAGAAGGAACCTATCGGGTCGATATTCTCCTTAATGGAGAGCTCCGGGAGACCCGGGAGGTCGCCTTTGTCAGGGATGATGACGGAAACCTTCAACCCTGCCTGAGCGACGTTATTTTACAGCGCTACGGGGTGAGAACTGACGTCTATCCGGGGTTAATGGCGAAAGGCGACTGTGCGGAGCTGTCAGCGATCCCTCAGGCATCCAGTGAACTGTCATTTTCCTCCCAGAAACTGATGCTAAGTATGCCACAGGTTGCGCTTTCCGCCCACGCGCGGGGCTATGTCGCGCCGGAACTGTGGGACGAAGGGATAACCGCGGCAATGCTGAATTACAGCCTGAGCGGGGACAATAGCCGGGAAAAAAATACCGGCTTAACCCGCAACAGTCAGTACGCCAATCTGCGACCGGGCATGAATATCGGCCCCTGGCGTCTGCGTAACTACACCACCTGGAATCGCGACAGCGAGGGCAACGATCGCTGGGATACGGTTTACACCTATCTGCAGCGCAACATTATTCCCTTGAAAGCGCAGGTGGTTCTGGGCGACAGCGCCTCGCCCGCCGATGTTTTTGACAGCATTCCGTTTCGCGGCGGTCAGCTTGCGTCAGATGACGACATGCTGCCGGATTCGCTGAAAGGTTATGCGCCGGTGGTCCGGGGGATCGCCCGTACGCATGCGCAAATTATTATCCGGCAAAACGGCTATCAGATTTATCAAGGTTACGTCGCGCCCGGCGCGTTTGAGATCAGCGATATGTACCCGACTGGCGGGGCCGGCGATCTTGAGGTGACCCTGAAAGAAGCCGACGGCAGCGAGCAGCATTTCACCGTGCCGTTTGCCTCATTACCGGTGCTCCAGCGTGAAGGACGCTTCAAATTTTCGCTTACCGCGGGCCGCTACCGTACTTACGACAGCCGGGTGGAGCGCGCTCCATTTTCCCAGGGGACGGCGATGTATGGTTTACCCCACGCGTTTACCGTTTACGGGGGAATACAGATTGCTGATCGCTACCGCGCGATGGCGATGGGGGTGGGTAAAAACCTCGGTGTCGTAGGGGCGGTTTCTGGCGATGTGATTCAGTCATGGGCCCGACCACATGAAGCCGGGAAGGCGCAGGGACAGTCCTGGCGCATTCGCTACAGCAAAAACAGTGTGGCGACCGGAACGAATTTCGCGATCGCGGGTTATCGCTACTCAACACGCGGTTATTACGCCATGCAGGACGTGTTTGATACCTACGGTGGCGGTAACGTGCTGTCGCAGAAGCGGCGTAATCGCATGGAGGCTAACGTCAGCCAGAGTCTTGGCGCAGGCGCAGGTTCGCTGTCGCTCACTGCGGTGCGGGAAGATTACTGGCATTCAGGTAAACCCATGCAGTCGCTGAGTGTCAGCTATAACAACACCTGGAAACAACTCAGCTACGGAATTAGCTGGACGCAGAGTCAAAACAATCAGTCAGGCAATCACGGTCATGCGGAGAGCGATCGCCAGATAGCCCTTAACGTCAGCATGCCGCTGACGGCGTTTATGGCAAATACCTGGGCTCATTCTGGCCTGAACCACAGCCGCAGCGGCGGCACGACCCAAAGCATCGGAGTCAGCGGTATGGCGCTGGCAGGAAATGCCCTGAGCTGGAATATCCAGCAGGGATACGGTTCGGATGACGTGGGCTATACCGGCAGTCTGAACGCCGATTATAAGGGAACCTATGGGGAACTGAGCGGCGGCTACAGCTATGACCGCGCGAGCCAGCGGGTGAACTATGCCCTGGCCGGCGGCGTGTTGGCGCACGCTGACGGCGTTACGCTGTCCCAGCCGCTGGGAGAAACTAACGTGTTAATTAAAGCGCCGGGCGCGGGCGGTGTCGGGGTGAAAAATCAGAGCGGCGTCAAAACCGATTTTCGCGGCTATACCCTGGCCAGTAACGTATCGCCGTATCGTAAAAACGATATCGGACTGGATACGCTAACCGTTCCCGACAACGTGGAACTGGCGTTGACCAATAAAAACGTTGTGCCGACGCGTGGCGCCGTCGTGCGTGCTGAGTTTATCGCCAGCGTCGGGCAGCGCCTGTTGCTGAATTTACGCCGTGATAACGGGCTACCGGTGCCGTTTGGTTCGGTTGCCAGCGTTAGCGGCGCAAAGGGGCCGGGGTTTATTGTGGGCGATGACGGACAGGTTTATCTCAGCGGAATGGAACGGCAGGGCACGCTGGATGTCGTCTGGGGAGACGGCCCGCGACAGCGCTGTCGCGCCGCTTATTCGCTGGATGTGACAGAACAGTATTCCGGCGTCAACGTCGCCAACAGCCTTTGTCGCTGAATACTTCACTTACGGCAATGAGAACAATACCGTGCGGCAAATTCATTTTTTATTCGGCGCGTTAATCCTGGCCTTTTCCGGTCTGTGTTCCGCCGACGTGTGCGAAATAACGGCGCCGCTGATTCGAACCGTGTCGACAGGCAATATTCTGGTGCAGCGTGATACAGGCGCAGGCGCGGAAATTGCCCGCGTCCGGGTCTCCGGATTTGTTGAACTGGCGTCGTTTTCATCCACTGGCGTCGCGAGTTGCAATGGCGGCTATACGTTTAATTACTTATCCGCCACGCCCGCGTCCATGAGCGGAGTGTATAACACTAACCTCGACGGCGTCGGGATGCGCACGTCGTTCGACGCCGGTAATTTCATGCTGCCATCTTATGGCGCGAATATTAAGACGCTCTATTACCTCGGTAATTATGACGTCATTTTTTATAAAACCGGAAACATCACCTCTGGCCCCTTAACCCCTGGATTAATTGCGCAGGGCTGGTATGGCGCGCCGGATAATCACTTTGTGCAAATTTCGCTGGACGCCGCAAGTCAGGTCACGGTATTAGCCTGTTCGCTTTCCAGCCAGGTGATTAATTTTAATCTCGGCGATATTAATGCCAGCGCATTTTCAGACCGACCAGGATTTATCCCCTCGCGCGGCGATACGCAAACCCTGGGATTGAATTGCGATCCTTCAACCAATATCAACATTGAACTGAGCGGAACGCCAAACCCGGATGTCAGCGGCGATTCCGGCGTTCTGGCGCTCAACGGGCAGGGGATGCCCGGCACGGCGGAAGGTGTTGGGGTGCAACTGGTTTACAACACGATTCCGCTGCAGCTGAACAACCGCATCCTGCTGAAACAATCGGCGGGTGGGCAGGAAGCGTTTCCCCTGACGGCGCGTTATTACCAGACCCGGGCTGTTGTTAAGCCGGGCAGTGCGAATGCCACGGCAACGCTGAATGTAACGTATCAATAGCAGGTGATGAAAATGCCCGGTAAACAAGGACTGGCAATAGCGATGTTATTTTCTGCGCCGGCGTGGAGCATTGGCGATCCGGTGGCGCTGTACGTCACCGGCAACGTAAAAGCGGCGCCGTGTCAGATCAGCAGCGACAGCGTAACGAAAACGGTCGACCTTACCGCCGATCAATCGGTTACCGCGTCGTCCATGTACACCCCGGGCTCAACCACGCCATGGGTGGCGTTCGATTTGAGTGTGGAAAACTGTCCCGCTGGCACTACTCAGGTTACCGTCATGTTTAATGGCAGTCCGGATCAAAACCAACCGCAGGACCGATATCAAAACGTCGGAACGGCGACGCCGGTGGCGGTACAGCTTCAGAGCCGCGATGGACAGCCGCTTGGGGATGGAAAATCACTTAGCGGTCAGGTGGAAAGTCAGCGTTATACATGGCAACTGCGCGCCCGCATCGTGAGCCAGCAGGGACATGTCATGCCGGGCACCGTTAATGCTGTCGTGACCGTTTCAATGACCTATCAGTAAAACGTTGACAGGCGCTTTATGAATATCATTATCCGCTGTGATGATAGCTTTTATAAATTTGGGCTGACCGCGCTGCTGGCGGAAATATTCCAGCAGGAAGACGAACAGCAGACGGTCATTTTTGCTGATTATCATCCAGATAAAATCAGGGCGGCGGATATTCTCGTTGCTGTTCTGCGTCCGGGAGAGGCCTATCTGTGCCATCCGGAATTATTACATTGTAAGGCCGGGTTGATGATTGGCATTGTCGAACAGCGTCACGTTCCCGCTCGCGGCGAACTGCCGGATTGCCTGCACCAAATTGTGTTGATGGCCCATAACGCCACGGTTGACCATCTGCGCAATACGATAGCACATCACTGGCCGTTAACCCGGCAAGATAAAGATGAGGACGTTAAACGCTCCTGCGTCAGCTGTTCCCATAAGCGCGTTTCCGATAAGCAGCAGCATCTGATACGCCTGTTGCTCTCCGGCCTGACTTCCCGGCAGATCGGCGCGCAGATGAACATTGGTCAGAAAACCGTACTGGCCCATCGCCATGCGCTCATGCATAAATTCAGGCTCAGGTCGGACTGTGAACTGATGCAGTTTCTGGTGGCGAAGGAGGAAAAATATCCGCACCGGGGCGGGGAAGAAGGAGGACGATGATCTGGCCGGGCAGGGGAGGTCGCCGCCCGGCGCAGGGCAGGATCAGCGTCCTGCTTTCAGCTTCTGATAATACTCTTCGTAGATTGCGCTGGCCGCGCCTACGTCGTTCTGCCATTCCCCTTTGCTGACGGTTTCCGCATCCGGGTAGAGCGATTTGTCATTGGCGACTTCCGGGCTGAGTAGCTTACGCGCCGCCAGGTTTGGCGTCGGGTAACCGATGGTTTCCGCCACTTCTTTCGCCACATCCGGGCGCAGCAGGAAATTGATCAGCTTAAGCGCGCCTTCTTTATTTTTCGCGTTTGCCGGAATGGCGAGGCTGTCCATCCAGAAGATACCGCCTTCTTTCGGCCAGACGACTTCCAGCGGCGTACCCGCCTGGCGCGCCACGAACGCAGAACCGTTCCATACCATCCCGAGGTTGACTTCACCCTCCATGTACGGATTTGCCGGGTTGTCGGAATTAAAAGCCGCCACGTTTGGCATCAGTTTTTTCAGCTCGTTGTACGCCGCTTCAATCTCTTTCGGATCGGTGGTGTTGCCGGAATAACCCAGCTTGCGCAGCGCCATCTGGAACACTTCTCGCGCATCGTCGGTCAACAGAAGGCTGCCTTTGTATTCCGGTTTCCACAAATCGGCCCAGCTGATGACGGTTTTCGGGTCAATGCTGTCGCTGTTGACGCCAATAGCCGTCGCCCCCCAGATATACGGAATGGAGTAGTCGTTGTTTGGGTCAAATGGCTTGTTCAGCATGTCAGGGTCAAGGTTGCTGAAGTTGGTCAACGTCGACTTGTCGATCTTCTGGATCATGCCTTCTTTGCGCATTTTATCCACGTAATAGGTGGACGGAACCACCAGATCGTACGCGCCTTCTTTATAGGTTTTGAGCTTGGCGTACATGGTTTCATTCGACTCATAGGTCGAATAGATAACCTTAATGCCGGTCTCTTTGGTGAACTGTTCCAGCAGACCTGGCGGAACATACTCGGTCCAGTTGTAGAAATAGAGCGTTTTACTGTCGTCCGCGTGCGCGGCGCTCATACCGATAGCGAGAGCGCCTGCCGCGAGCAGGTGGCGTGACCATTTTTTCATTTAACGTCCCCTGAGATTAACGCCTGACTCTCCAGGCGGATTGAACAACACTTACGCCTGACGAGACAGGCTCTTCGTTTTATCGCGAGCGATAAGCTGGCTGGCAATCACCATCACCAGCGACAGCACCAACAGGATTGTCGCCAGCGCATTCACCTCCGGTGAGACGCCGACTTTCACCATGGAGTATATTTTCAATGGCAGAATTTCATAACCCGGTCCGGTGACGAACGACGAGACCACCACATCGTCCATCGACAGCGTAAAGCTCAGTAGCCAGCCTGCCGCCACCGCCGGCATTGCCAGCGGCAGGATGATTTTACGCAGAATAGTCAGTTCGCTGGCGCCCAGATCTTTTGCCGCTTCCAGCATTCGCACGTCAAATCCTTTCAGACGCGAGTAGACCGTCACCACCACGAAAGGCAGACAGAACGTGATATGCGAGAACAGCAGCGACCAGAAGCCGAGCTGGATGCCAAGCAGCATAAACAGGACCAGCAGCGAAATCGCCATCACGATATCCGGCGACATCATCACCACAAACAGCATACCGCTGACGAACGGTTTCCCGCGAAAACGGTAACGATACAGCGCTACCGCGGTCAGCGAACCGATCAGCGTGGCGAAAGTAGCCGAAAAGATCGCCATCGTCAGCGAGTGCTGAGCGGCCTGCAGCAGGCTGTCATTATTCATCAACAGGCCATACCATTTTGTGGTAAATCCCTGCCAGTTAATGCCGAATCGCGAGCTGTTAAAGGAATTCACAATCAAAATAATGATGGGAATATACAGGTACGCGTAGATAGCGGTCATAAAACCGCCGCGGAGCAGTCGACCGATCATTCGAGTTCCACCTTCTTATTCAGCAGTCGCGACGCGCGCCAGTAAACCAGCAGCATCAGGCCCATCACGATGGTCAGCGTAATGCTGGTCGCTGCGCCGAACGGCCAGTCGCGGATGTTCAGGAACTGTACCTTAATCACGTTACCGATCAGCAGGTTTTTCGCGCCGCCCATCAGATCGGAGACGTAAAACAGTCCCATCGCCGGCAGCATCACCAGCAGACAGCCCGCGATAATGCCAGGCATGGTCAGCGGAATGATAATGCGGATAAAGGTTTGCAGCTTGCTGGCGCCGAGATCTTTCGCCGCTTCCAGCAGCGGTTTATCGAGCTTTTCGATGCTGGAATAAAGCGGCATGACCATAAATGGCAGCAGGATATAGACCAGACCGATAATCACCGCCCCCGGCGTAAACATAATGCGAATAGGCGTGTCGATGACTCCCAGCCACAGCAGAAACTCGTTAAGGTAGCCTTTGGTGCTAAGGAAAATTTTCAGCCCGTAAATGCGGATCAGCGAGTTAGTCCAGAAGGGGACGATCAGCAGAAACAGCAGCAGCGGACGCACTTTTTGCGGCAGTTTCGCCAGAAACCAGGCAAACGGATAACCCAGCGCCAGACAGGCGAGGGTGGCAATCAGCGCCATATTCAGCGAGTGCAGCAGCACGTCGAAATAGAGCGGATCGAGCAGACGCGTGTAGTTGTCCAACGTAAAGACCATTTTGACGAAATTTGCATCGTCACGGGTCAAAAAGCTGGTGCCAATGATCATCAGGTTGGGCAGAAAGACAAACAACACAAGCCAACCGACGATAGTGATAATCACCACATTCTGGAATTTACTTGTGTTCTTCATCAGCCAGTACGACCTCCCAGCTTTCTACCCAGTTAACGGCCATTTTCTGGTCGAGCGAGTGGTCAAAGTCGGGATCGTCTTCATTGAAGAATTCACTGACCATCACCATCTTACCATTTTCCAGTTCGACAACCGACTCAAGGGTCATCCCCTTGTAGTTGCGCTCGCGCACGTAGCCGATAAGCCCTTCGCCAGGCGAATCGTCGTTAATTTCTTCCACGCGCAAATCTTCCGGGCGCAGGAGAACGTGCAGTTGTTGCCTTGGCTCAACGGCAAAATTCACGTAGATATTGCACTCGCGGCCTTCAACGTTCGCGCGTACCCGCTGTTCGTCTAACCGTTCAATGACCGTCGCATTGAACATATTAATTTCGCCAATGAATCCGGCAACGAACAGGTTTTTTGGCTCTTCGTAAATTTCACGCGGCGTGCCGTCCTGCTCAATGCGTCCGTCGCGCATGACCACAATGCGGTCGGACATGGTGAGCGCTTCTTCCTGGTCGTGGGTGACGAAGACGAACGTGATGCCGAGCTTACGCTGCAAGGCTTTCAGTTCGTTCTGCATCTGCTTTCGCAGTTTATAGTCCAGCGCCGAGAGGGACTCATCCAACAGCAAAAGACGCGGTTTATTGACGACTGCCCGGGCGATGGCCACGCGCTGCTGCTGACCGCCGGAAAGCTGATGCGGTTTGCGCTGTGCGAACTCTTCCAGTTGCACCATCCGCAGCGCTTCAGTTACGCGCGGGGCAATTTCCGCCGCCGGGGTTTTTTGCATACGTAACCCAAAGGCCACATTTTCAAAAACGGTCATGTGGGGGAATAACGCATAGCTCTGGAAAACGGTGTTTACGTAGCGGTTTTCTGCCGGAACGTGGGTGATGTCCTGGTTATCCAGCATAATCTGACCGGAATCCACGGTTTCCAGACCGGCTATCAGGCGAAGCACGGTTGTTTTACCGCAGCCTGAAGGACCCAGCAGCGTGAGGAACTCGCCATTATTGATAGTCAGATCCAACTGGGAAATGACCTCTTTGCCATCGAAGCTTTTGCTGATACCTGATAAAAGAACCAGCGGTGAAAGCGAACGCGGTTGTTTATTCAATTTTTTTCTCTGTCCCATGTAGACGTATCGGATGGCTGACCGATACGGGGTTTGTGGTTGACCACCTTGGTGACTCTTAAAGAGGGCGGTCATTCTACGGCAAACCACTGTAATCGCCAATCCTTGTTATAGTCAGTAGGGGTCTGAAGAGAAATATTCTCGTTTGCGGGGATAAAAGTGACCTGACGCAATATTTGTCTTTTGTGGCTTCCTGATAATGTTGTCACAAATAGTGAGGATGACTGCATGGATAAACTACTTGAGCGTTTTCTACACTACGTTTCGTTGGATACCCAGTCGAAAGCGGGTGTGAGACAGGTTCCCAGTACAGAGGGACAGTGGAAGCTATTACATTTGCTCAAACAACAGCTCGAAGAGATGGGGCTGGTCAATGTGACGTTAAGCGACAAAGGGACGCTGATGGCGACGCTGCCGGCGAATATCCCCGGCGATATCCCTGCTATCGGTTTCATTTCACATGTGGATACCTCACCAGATTTCAGCGGCAAAAACGTGAATCCGCAAATTGTTGAAAATTATCGCGGCGGTGATATTGCGCTCGGCATTGGCGATGAGGTGCTGTCGCCGGTCATGTTCCCGGTGCTGCATCAGTTGCTGGGACAAACGCTGATCACCACAGACGGTAAAACGCTGCTTGGCGCGGACGACAAAGCGGGCGTGGCGGAAATCATGACCGCGCTGGCGGTACTGAAAGAGAAAAACATCCCCCATGGCGATATTCGGGTGGCCTTTACCCCGGATGAAGAAGTGGGCAAGGGGGCGAAGCACTTTGATGTCGCGGCGTTTAACGCGAAGTGGGCTTACACCGTTGACGGTGGCGGCGTCGGCGAACTGGAGTTTGAGAACTTCAACGCGGCGTCCGTGAACATCAAGATTGTCGGCAATAACGTTCATCCTGGCACCGCGAAAGGGGTGATGGTGAACGCCCTGTCGCTGGCGGCGCGTATTCATAACGAGGTGCCCGCAGATGAAAGCCCGGAAACCACCGACGGCTACGAAGGCTTTTATCACCTGGCGAGCATGAAAGGCACCGTCGATCGCGCCGATATGCACTACATCATTCGCGACTTCGACCGCAAACAGTTTGAAGCGCGGAAGCGCAAGATGATGGAGATCGCCAAAAAGGTGGGCAAAGGGCTACACCCGGACTGCTATATCGAACTGGTGATCGAGGACAGTTATTACAATATGCGAGAGAAAGTGGCTGAGTACCCGCATATCCTCGACATCGCCCAGCAGGCCATGCGCGACTGCGATATTGAACCGGATATGAAGCCGATCCGCGGCGGCACCGACGGCGCGCAGCTGTCGTTTATGGGACTGCCGTGCCCGAACTTGTTCACCGGCGGCTACAACTATCATGGCAAACATGAGTTTGTGACGCTGGAAGGCATGGAAAAAGCGGTACAGGTGATTGTGCGTATCGCTGAGCTGACGGCGAAGCAGCCGTCGTCTTGTTGAGACCGGATGGCGCCGTATTGTCCGGCCTACGGGAGGTTATCCTGCAGGCCGGATAAGCGAAGCGCCGACTTACCCTTCGAAGAACCAGTAGCCGCTGTTGACCAGCGCGGCCAGCATCGCCAGGAAGGACGGATCGTCCAGCGCATCGCCAAAGTTTTCGGCGGTGAGCACGATGTGGCTGGCAAGCGCTTCCAGCGCCGGACGATGCGGAGAGTCGATCTTCTCGCCGTTGGCGTATACCTCACCGTCCACGCGCAGAACGCGCAAACCACCCAGGCGTACCAGCACGTCGCCCTGCTTCAGGGCATCGTAGATTTCGTCGGGCTGATACGGCGGCTCCGGCGGGGCGATATCCAGCTCGTGGCGAGACTGGGAGATAAATTCCCCAAACCATTGCTTAAAGTGTTCCGGTTGGTTAATCAGATCGAGCATCATCGTGCGCAGTTTGTCCATTTCCTGCGGTAGCACGTCAGCCGGGTGCTCACGTGGGGGAACGTCCGGGTCGCTGTAATACGTGCTGCCCAGTTCGCGTTGCAGCACATAGTCGGCAAACCCGCTGATCAGTTCGCGGGTATTCGGTGCGCGGAAGCCGACGGAATAGTTCATTGCGTTTTCCAGCGCATAGCCTTCGTGCGGGAATCCCGGCGGGATGTACAGGATATCGCCCGGCTCCAGTTCTTCATCAATGATCGCCTCAAACGGATCGACCTGTAAAAGGTCCGGATGCGGGCAATGCTGCTTCATTTGCAACTTTTCACCGACGCGCCAGCGACGGCGGCCAGTCCCCTGAATGATAAAGACATCGTACTGATCCAGATGCGGACCCACGCCGCCGCCGGGTACCGAGAACGAGATCATCAGGTCGTCAATACGCCAGTCCGGCAGGGCGCGGAAAGGGCGCATGAGCGCGGCGGTGGGCTCGTGCCAGTGGTTAACGGCCTGAACCAGCAGCGACCAGTTGTTCTCGCCGAGATGATCGTAGCTTTCAAACGGACCGTGGCTGACCTGCCATTTGCCATCCTGATGGCTTACCAGACGGCTGTCGACTTCGCTTTCCATCGCCAGCCCCGCCAGTTCGTCAGGAGAGAGCGGATCGATGAAGTTATTAAAGCCGCGTTTCAACACCACCGGGCGTTTTTGCCAGTGGCGTTCAAGAAAGTCGGGCCAGTTGAGAGTTAATTGGTATTCCATATTGCGCATCCACAGGCTGTTCGTTGCAACCGATTATAACGGATGCGTAACAGGATGAATGTAGTGAGCGCATATTTATTAGCGAAGGTCCCGTGATTTTCGGCGTTAATCGTCTTTTTGCCCCGGCTGCTGGTGACCAAAAATCACCTCCATTCGGGCGCCGCCCAGCAGACTGTCGCTGGCGATAATCTTGCCGTCGTATTGCTCGGTAATTTCACGGGCGACCGCCAGTCCCACGCCTTGGCCCGGACGCAGTGTATCCACCCGCTGACCGCGATCAAACACCAGATCGCGCTTGCTCTGCGGGATGCCGGGACCGTCATCTTCCACCACAATATGCAGATGGTCGTCGGTCTGGCGGGCGGAAATTTCGACAAATTCGAGGCAATATTTGCAGGCGTTATCCAGCACGTTGCCCATCACTTCGACAAAGTCGTTCTGTTCACCGACAAAACTCACTTCCGGTGAAATATCGAGGCTGATAGTGACGCCTTTACGCTGATAAACCTTATTGAGCGCCGAGGTCAGGTTATCCAGTAAAGGGGCCACCGGATGCAGTTCCCGGCTGAGCAGTACGCCACCGCCGCGCATACTGGCGCGATGCAGGTAATAGCCAATCTGCTGAGAGATACGGCTGATTTGTTCAAGCATCACCGGCTCGGCGTCGCTAACGCTCAGCTTTTCACTGCGCATTGAACGCAGCGTACTTTGCAGCACGGCCAGCGGCGTCTTCAGGCTATGGGTCAGGTCGGTCAACGTGGTTCGGTACTTATCGTAGCGTTCGCGTTCGCTTTTCAGCAGACGATTAAGGTTGCGCACCAGACTGGTCAGTTCGCGCGTGGTTTCCGGGTTTAACTGTTCGCGATGGTGTTCCTCCAGTTCCCGGACTTCGCGCGCCAGCGCCTCGATAGGGCGCAGGCTCCACCAGGCCGCCACCCACAGCAACGGGATCACCAGCAGCAGGTTGGCTGCCAGCACGTAAATAAACCAGCTCCAGACCATATAAGAGCGTTTAAGCTCAATGGGGATCGTGTCGACCACCACAATCGTCAACTGCGGCATACGCGCCGTCGCCGGGTAGACGTTTACCGCGACCGAGTGGGTCATTTCCGCGTCGTCATCGTCTTCCCGTACCTCTTTCAGTTGCGCCTGCACCGAGTGGTCTTCGTTTACCAGCGTGCTGGTGGCGTCAATATCGGCTTCGATTTCGTGAAAACCATTGGTTTTCAGCCAGTCGGGATGAATAAGTTTTACCAGCCACGGCACATTACGCTGCGCCCAGAGCAGCTTGCCGTTTTCATCATAAATCAGCGAGATCGTGGGGCTTTGCATATCGAGATGTTCCGGGATCTCGACATGGATCTTATTGTCCTCCCACCTGGCGAGCGTGTAGAAAAGATTGCTCTCGCCGCGCAGCAGGCGGAAGGTCGTTTTGTCAAAGCTGACGCTATAGCCCACCAGCGCGACTGCGCCATAGGCCAGAGACAGCACCAGTACCACCCCTGCAGTCGCCAGTAAAAAGCGTAGCCGCAGAGACAGCGGAAAAAGGTGACGCAGCAGTTTATTCATTAGCGCAGTTCGAACAGATATCCCTGACCACGGACGGTGGTAATCACGTCATGGGGATACAGCGCCTGAATCTTCTTGCGCAGACGGCCCATCAAGACGTCAATGGTATGACTTTCACGCAGTTCAGCATCCGGATAGAGCTGTAACATCAGCGCATCTTTACTGACCACTTTGCCGTTATTACGGATCAGCGTTTCCATAATGGTGTATTCAAAGGCGGTCAGCTTAATGACTTCATCGTTCACCGACAGTTCACGGCGAGAAAGATCGACCTGGAAAGGGGGAATGGAGATAATCTGTGAGGCATGGCCGCTGTTACGCCGCATCAACGCCTGCATGCGTGCCACCACTTCCTCAATGTGAAACGGTTTGGTGACATAGTCATCCGCCCCCGCGCTCAGCACTTCTACTTTGTCCTGCCAGCCTTCGCGCGCAGTCAGCACCAGAACCGGTAGGGAAACGTCATTCCCGCGCCAGCGACGGATCAGCGACAGCCCGTCTTCATCGGGTAGTCCGAGATCGACGATCGCGATATCTGGCACGTGTTCGTTAAGATAATAGTCGGCCTCTTTGGCATCTTCGGCGTCATCAACCTGATGTCCTGCATCCTGAAGTTGCACCTTCAGGTGGTGGCGTAACAACGCATTATCCTCAACAACCAGTACGCGCATCATCTTTTCTCCCTATATATACGGTATGAATAGTTTAACGCTGATTATGTTGCTGTGGGGATAAACATTTAATAAACCGGGGAAGGGGAAATGCCGGAAGCGCACCGGCACGGAAAACACGTCTGGTCATTGCAGGCCGGATAAGATGCTGCTGCATCATCATCCGGCACAGGCGGGTGGCTTATTTTAGCTCATCAACCATTGTCACGGCGCGACCAATGTAATTCGCCGGGGTCATCGCTTTCAGCCGCGTTTTTTCGTCTTCCGGCAGCGCCAGACCGTCGATAAACTGCTTCATCCCTTCAGCGTCAACGCGTTTGCCGCGGGTCAGCTCTTTCAGTTTTTCATACGGTTTTTCAATGCCATAGCGACGCATTACGGTTTGGATCGGCTCTGCCAATACTTCCCAGTTGTGATCCAGTTCGTCCAGCAGACGATCGCGGTTCACTTCCAGTTTGCTTACCCCTTTCAGGGTGGACTGATAGGCAATCAGCGCGTAACCAATGCCCACGCCCAGGTTACGCAGAACGGTTGAATCCGTCAGGTCGCGCTGCCAGCGGGACACGGGCAGTTTGCTGGCCAGATGTTGCAGAACCGCGTTTGACAGGCCCAGGTTACCTTCGGAATTTTCAAAGTCGATCGGGTTTACTTTATGCGGCATGGTGGAAGACCCGATTTCGCCCGCAATGGTTTTTTGCCTGAAGTGGTTCAGCGCGATGTAACCCCAGACGTCACGATCGAAGTCGATCAGAATGGTGTTGAAACGGGCGATACAGTCGAACAGTTCGGCGATGTAGTCGTGCGGCTCAATCTGGGTGGTGTACGGGTTCCACTGAATGCCCAGCGAGGTGACAAATTCTTCGCTGAACTGGTGCCAGTCAACCTCCGGATACGCGGCGATGTGTGCGTTATAGTTACCGACCGCGCCGTTGATTTTACCCAGGATTTCTACCTGGTTCAGCTGGCGGAACTGGCGCTCCATGCGGTAGGCCACGTTTGCCATCTCTTTGCCCATGGTCGACGGTGTTGCCGGTTGACCGTGAGTACGGGAGAGAAGCGGGATATCACGATACTGAACGGAAAGATCTTTTACCGCGTCGATCATTTTGCGCCAGTACGGCAGGATCACTTCGTCGCGCGCGGTTTTCAGCATCAGCGCATGTGACAGGTTATTAATATCTTCTGAGGTGCAGGCAAAGTGAATGAATTCGGAAACCGCGTGCAGCTCAGGCACCTCCGCCACTTTCTCTTTCAGGAAATACTCGACTGCTTTGACGTCGTGGTTGGTGGTGCGCTCGATGGTTTTAATGCGCGCGGCGTCTTCTTCATTGAAGTTTGCCACGATAGCGTCGAGGAAACCGTTTGCGTCGGCAGCAAAAGCAGGAACTTCCTTGATCGCTGCGTGCGCGGCCAGTTTTTGCAGCCAGCGTACTTCTACCTGTACGCGGAATTTCAGCAAACCGTATTCGCTGAAAATCCCGCGCAGCGCGCTGACTTTATCGCCGTAGCGTCCATCGACAGGGGAAACGGCGGTCAGTGAGGATAATTCCATAGATCACAACTCCGGGGTTAAATGAGCAAGAATTTGTTTTGCCTGAGTGGTCAGGCGATTACGGGAAAACATGAGTTGCAGGCGGCCTCCGCCAACCTGATGCCAGAGCACGGCGACGCGAATCCCTGCCAGCAGCGAGGCGCGCACTTTGGCCTGCACCTGCGGGCTTTGCAGTACGGCGGGGGAACCCGTCACCTGAATACGCGGTCCCAGCGGGCTGATGACGTCGACATAAATGCCGGCCATGGCGCTCATCAGCGTTTCCGATTGAAGATCGAAGTGTTCCAGCTGGCGCTGCAGGCCATTAATACGATCGCCCAGGGTATCCAGCGCGCCTTTGGCGGCGGAGAGTTTGCGCTCCAGCACCATCAGGCTCAGGGTATAGCGGGTTAGCTCTGCGTTTAGCCCCTGGCGACTGCTGGCGTTGAGCACGCCGAGCAGGGTCTCCAGGCCGAGGCGCAGATTGGCTTCGCTACCGCCGAACACCCCCAGCGTTGAGCTGGGGTTCATATCAATGACGCTGTTCAGTGAGACGTGGAGCGCATCGGCATCACAATGTCCCTGGTGCGCCAGTTGTTGCACCAGGCGTGCCGACTGGCAAATACCTGCCAGGGCGAGGGTGATGTCATAGTAATTTTTTGCCACGTTCACTGCTTCCTTGTATTTAAGAGGTAAAAATTAGACCGGCAACGGCAGGCGCTGTTCGATAATGCCGCCGCCGAGGCACACTTCGCCACGGTAAAAGACCGCCGACTGGCCCGGCGTGACCGCGGCAACCGGTTCGTCAAAGATCACTTCGATGCGTTCGTCATCCAGCGCGTTCACGGTGCACGGAATGTCAGTCTGGCGATAGCGTGTTTTCACCGTGCAGCGCATTGTGCCGGTGAACGGCTCGCGATCGACCCAGTGCAACTGTTGCGCCACCAGGCCGACGGACATCAGGCGCGGGTGTTCATGGCCCTGCGCGACAACTAGGATGTTGTTCTCAACGTCTTTATCGACCACGTACCAGGGATCGTCGGTCCCTTCTTTGGTGCCGCCGATGCCGAGTCCTTTACGTTGCCCCAGCGTGTGATACATCAGCCCCTGGTGCTGGCCAATCTCTTCGCCGTCTACGGTAACGATTTTACCCGGCTGTGCCGGCAGGTAACGGCCAAGAAACTCGCGGAACTTACGTTCGCCGATAAAACAGATGCCGGTGGAGTCTTTTTTCTTTGCCGTCACCAGGCCCAGATCTTCGGCTATTTTACGCACCTGCGGCTTGGCCAGTTCGCCTACCGGGAACAGGCTTTGCGCGATTTGTTCATGGCTGAGGGTATACAGGAAGTAGCTCTGGTCTTTATTGCCGTCGAGCCCGCGCAGCAGACGGCTTTTGCCGTCCACATCAGCGCGGCGCACGTAGTGGCCGGTGGCGATAAAGTCAGCGCCTAAATCTTCTGCGGCGAATTCGAGGAACGCTTTAAACTTGATCTCTTTATTGCACAGAATATCCGGGTTTGGCGTACGTCCGGCTCTGTACTCCTCAAGGAACAGCTCAAAGACGTTATCCCAGTATTCTGCGGCAAAGTTAACGGTGTGCAGTTCAATGCCGAGCTTATCGCAGACGGCCTGCGCGTCAGCCAGATCGGCCGCCGCGGTGCAGTATTCCTCACCGTCGTCTTCCTCCCAGTTCTTCATGAACAGGCCTTCTACCTGATAACCCTGTTGTTGCAACAGCCAAGCGGAAACGGAAGAGTCGACACCGCCGGACATCCCGACGATCACTTTTTTTGGGCTTTCTGACATTGGAATACTCACGACATTGAACTTCAAGGCGGCGTATTCTATCACGCACCCCTTTTAGTTGACACCCTCAGTAAACGGCCAGTTAAATTCACCGACCATGTCCAGTGGATAACGCTCTGGCCGCTGATAGCTGCGAATACTTTCGGCCACCAGCGGCGAACGCAGGTTCGGGGCGCGAAGAATCTCTTCTGCGCTGACCCAGCGGCAGCAATCGATATCGCTGTCATGCGGTTCAGTGTCGCACATATTGGCAAGTTCAATAGAGAACAGAAAGCGGAGAAAGGGCGTTTTGTCGGGCGCAATCCATTGATGCATACGAATGAAGTATTGAGGTTGCGCCTTAATCCCGGTTTCTTCCCACAGCTCGCGCGCCGCCGCTTGCACCAGCGTTTCGTCGGCTTCCAGATGTCCGGCAGGCTGATTCCACAACGCTTTGCCGTTTATCGTTTCTTCGACCACTAAAAATTTGTCTTCTGCATGGACGATGCAGGCAACCGTGACGTGTGGTTTGAACATACTTTATCCTTTATTTGCATTGGTGACGTCTCGCCACTCGCCGTTAGCGAGATTATCCAGCGTGTAATCCCCCATGGCATAGCGAATCAGACGCAGCGTCGGAAACCCGACGTGCGCGGTCATACGCCGCACCTGCCGGTTACGCCCTTCATATAAGGTGATCTTCAGCCAGCGGGTAGGGATGGTTTTCCGCTCACGAATCGGCGGGTTGCGCGGCCACAGCCAGTCAGGCTCCGCGACAAGTTCGACGCCGGCGGGCAGGGTGGGGCCATCGTTCAGCGTGACGCCATCGCGCAGCGCGTTCAGCGCTTGCGCCGTAGGGTCGCCTTCAACCTGCACAAAATAGATTTTGCCGGTGCGTTTGCCCGGCTGCGTCAGGCGCGCCTGTAGCGCGCCGTCGTTGGTCAGCACCAGCAGTCCTTCGCTGTCCCGGTCCAGACGGCCTGCGGCATAAATCCCCTGTACGGGGATAAAATCTTTTAAGGTGCGCCGTCCGGCCTCGTCAGTAAATTGTGGCAAAACATCGTAAGGTTTATTGAATAAAACCACGCGTTTTGGCTGGTTTTCTTTGCGCCGCTTAGTGGCTTGTCGCGAGCTGAATCGCTCAACCCGGTGATTTCTAAAAGAAGTTTTCTGCATGGTATTTTCAGATTATAGCAATTGCCGCATTATAGCCTAATCACGAGCGTCTTTCATGGCGGCGAACATTAGGGTAGTATTGACATGCTCATTACAAAACATTAACAAAAAATTGCTCTAACGCATTCGTGCAGCAGGACGCAATGGCACATGCAGCGCGATGACAGACGAGCAAACCAGAAGCGCTCGAAGGAGAGGTGAATGGAAAGCAAAGTAGTTGTTCCGGCGGAAGGTAAGAAGATCACCCTGCAAAACGGCAAACTCAACGTTCCTGAGAATCCGATTATCCCGTTTATCGAAGGCGACGGTATCGGTGTTGATGTAACCCCTGCCATGCTCAAAGTGGTCGATGCCGCGGTCGAGAAAGCCTATAAAGGTGAGCGTAAAATCTCCTGGATGGAAATTTACACCGGTGAAAAATCCACCCAGGTTTATGGTCAGGACGTCTGGCTGCCCCCTGAAACCCTGGATCTGATTCGTGAATACCGCGTGGCGATTAAAGGCCCGCTGACTACCCCGGTTGGTGGCGGTATCCGCTCTCTGAACGTTGCGCTGCGTCAGGAACTTGACCTGTACGTTTGCCTGCGTCCGGTACGTTATTACCAGGGCACCCCAAGCCCGGTTAAACACCCGGAACTGACCGACATGGTTATCTTCCGTGAAAACTCTGAAGACATCTACGCAGGTATTGAATGGAAAGCGGACTCAGCGGACGCTGAGAAAGTGATTAAATTCCTGCGCGAAGAGATGGGCGTGAAAAAAATCCGCTTCCCTGAGCACTGCGGTATCGGTATCAAGCCGTGTTCTGAAGAAGGAACCAAACGTCTGGTGCGCGCGGCAATCGAGTACGCGATCACTAACGATCGTGACTCCGTGACCCTGGTCCATAAAGGCAACATCATGAAGTTCACCGAAGGCGCGTTTAAAGACTGGGGTTACCAGCTGGCGCGCGATGAGTTCGGCGGCGAGCTGATCGATGGCGGTCCGTGGGTGAAAATCAAGAACCCGAACACCGGCAAAGAGATTGTCATTAAAGACGTCATTGCCGATGCGTTCCTGCAACAAATCCTGCTGCGTCCGGCGGAATACGACGTTATCGCCTGTATGAACCTGAACGGCGACTATATTTCCGATGCGCTGGCTGCGCAGGTTGGCGGCATCGGTATCGCCCCGGGCGCGAACATTGGCGACGAGTGCGCGTTGTTTGAAGCGACTCACGGCACCGCGCCGAAGTACGCAGGTCAGGATAAAGTGAACCCGGGCTCCATCATCCTTTCTGCTGAAATGATGCTGCGCCACATGCAGTGGTTCGAAGCCGCAGACCTGATTGTTAAAGGCATGGAAGGGGCGATCGCCGCGAAGACCGTGACCTATGACTTCGAACGTCTGATGGAAGGCGCTAAGCTGCTGAAATGTTCAGAGTTTGGTGACGCGATCATCGCCAATATGTAATTCAGATTCTGGGTTACACCATAACGGGAGCCAGTGGTTCCCGTTTTTTATTTTTTCCGATAACGTCTGCCAGGTATAGACTGACTGCGGGCTGTTAGCGAATGGCTAATGATGCACCACGGTTTTTCCTGGGCGAAAGGTGTTAATACAGATTACGAAAGATAAACATTCGCTGCTGAAGGGCCATGCAGACCGTTTATTCGACAAAACTCAACGCGTAACCCAGGGGTCAGTACTTCTGAATCGCGAAGGCTGAGTGCGGAAATGTGAAGCTGAACATCTTTGCGGCCATCGGAGGGGCTGATTAGACCTTTACCGCTTTTGCAGTCAAAGGTTTTGACAATTCCTGTCATTTTACGGGACAAACAAATTCCTTAATGCTAATTACAGGGTGCACTATACACGTGCTTAAAGAGAACGCCAGAGTTATTTTCTGGCTATAAGGATATCCGGATGGCTAAAATAAACATTGCTTAACGGATACGTCCATGCGTTAATGACATCATCGGTTTAAGAACAAACGATCTATAAAGTTGTTTACTCAAGCAGTTCTCATTTCAGGTATATTCTCTTTGTCCCTTCTTTGAGTCTTCCCACTATTCACTTCGTCGTTTCTGTAAAAACCCTACGCCGGAAGGCTCAAATTAAGGTATCGATCATGTCAATTAAAAAGACAGGCTTAGTAAAAGAATTCAACGCTGAAAAAAGTTTCGGTTTTATTGCTCCGGCTGATGGCAGCAAAGATGTGTTTGTCCCTTCTTCTGCAATTCAGAGCGACAATTTTAAAACGTTAAATGAGGATCAGGACGTCGAATTTAGCGTAGACCAGGGCCCCAGAGGCCCGCACTTTAAGGTGACCGTTATGACTCCTCATATCCACTTCAGATGTCCATGTTGTCATGGTTCTCAGTACAGAACCTCTGCTTTTGATGTTACCGAGAAAAACCCTTTCGGCGCAAAATGCATTTTTTGCAAATCTGTCATGGTGACATTTGACAATATTACACAGTACATTCGTTCCGGTCAGACACCGGTAGACTACCGAAAATAATTGAGGCTCCGCCGGGAGCCTTTTGGCATTTTTATCTCCCTTCCTTTTTGTGATGAAACGCGCTAATCAGGATTATGGTACTCAAGTCGGTATCCCTCCGGACACCTCTGCGCGCAGGGTGGCATTTGTTATCAGCGAGCCGGAAGATGTCGGTGTGAACGAGATTATTTTCCGTCCGATGACGCAGGCGCTGTAAACGGCGTCTTCACATTTTACGCTACCTTACTTTCTGGAATTAATAAGAGCGAGAGCCAAAAGGTTCTCGTTTTTTATTGTCGCGAATACGCTATAAGCAACATAATTCGAGAAATGTTGCTGTGTTAATAAGGAATTTCCGTATTATTTTGCCTTGTTGCGCAGGTCCCGGTTTACTGTTGGTTTACATTATCTGTGTTTAGATGGACGCGTTTGATTTAAGCCTGTCATTGGTTTTTATTCCCTCCCGTGCGTGATTATGCGCAGCAGGTCAATTGTCTTTTAATGAAAGGATACGTCTGGTTTACTGTTGTTATATCAGGTTTTGCCGTGGCGTCCCTGAAGTGAGAAATTAAATGAGCACACAAGGATGGTCAGCAAATACCTCCGCAAGCACTCTTATTCATCATGTTGTTGCCTCTACGCTGGCCTGCGGTTTTGCGGTGTTGTCGCCCGCTGTCGGGGCGGTATCATTAATTCCTGTAGAAACAGAAACGACGAATGAGCGTTGTAATATTAACTGCCTCATTTCTGGCGAGACAGTAATATACAATGGAGATGCTGTCGTAAAAAATATTGTTGTCGAAATGTCTGTTCCGCAAAAAATTAGTGGTGTTTTAGAATTACAGGATAACGCCACGTCTTACGGTACGGTTCTTAACGATAAAGGTTTTGAAAATGTCAGAGATAACGCCGTTGCCAGGGGGACGATTATCAACAGCAATGGTACGCAAAACGTTTATTCTGAAGCGGTGGATACCGTTGTTCAGGGGAGCGGCGGACGCCAGTATGGTTATGAAAATGCGCTAATCACCGGCACTCAGCTCAATAACGGCGGGCAGCAATGGCTCAAGGATAACGCGCATGCAAAAAACACAACGATAGAGGAAGGCTCTTCACAATACCTGAGTGACAGCGCGCGGGTGACAGACACCACGATTAATCACGGCGCGCAGTATATTTCTGGCTTAAATGCGGTTGCAGAAGGTACAACCCTTAATGGAACGGCTCGTCAGCAGCTTACCGGTGGTTTGGCGGTGAATACCACTCTCAACGGAAACAGTGTTCAGACGCTTCAATTCCAGACCTGGGCGCCGGGCTTCGTGGAAAATACGATACTGAATGATAACAGCGTTCAGTATGTTTACTTTTCCGCCTCCACGGCGAAAAAAACGCAGCTTAATGATACGTCGCGCCAGTATATTTATTTCGGCTCGCAGGCCGAAGACACGCATATTAACGGCGGCCATCAGATCGTTTATAGCGAAGGTTATGCGGACAGAACGAGGATTGACGCCGGGATCCAGTCGGTGGCGAATAATGCCATTATTAATGACACCACAATCAATGGCGGTCGTTCTTATTTATATGATGGCGCACGCGCGACTGGTTTTATGAATGTCGGGCAGGCGGGAGGCGTCTATATGGATGCCGGTGCGGTAGCCGATAACATCACGCTAGCCGGGACGCTGTACATTACCGACATTGATAACGACACCGCGGATCTGGACCCGGCTTATGTCGGCAATCTCATTCTCCAGGGAGGAAACGTAAGTTTTCTGCTCGACAGTTACGGCGAATATGCGGCTCTGACCATTGATAATCTTAGCGGCTCAGGTCACTTTTTATTTAACTCATCGCTGGCTAAAAAGAACGCGAATTTTGTCGAGATAGGTCAGGGCGCTGGCAGCTTTACTATCATGGTTTTTGACTCGGGGCATGAAATCGCCGACGACAGGGACCTTACGGTGAATCTTATTCACGATCAACGCGGTGAAGCGGAATTTTCTCTGGTGAGCGCTAATTATCATCGCTCAGCCGCGATTGATGGCGGTACGTATCTTTATACGCTGTATCATCAACAGAATAAGGATGGCTACAGCGGCAATGTCTGGTATCTCGGCGCGATGACCGATGGCAATGAAGGTAACGAAGGCGATGAAGATAATGAAGATAACGAGGGCAACGAGGGCGACGGCGGCAGCGAAGGAGATAATGGGAATAACAATGGCAATGGCGGCGGTTCGCTGATTACGACCCCCTCTACGGATGCAGTCCTGAGCCTGGCGACCGTCGGCCTGAATGTTATGCGTTCAGAAATGGACGGCCTGCGCAGTTACCGTAATCACTCAGGCCGTGAGCGAAAGGCGGGCGAGGGGAATGTCTGGGGCCATTATCTGGGTAAAAAGAGCCACGTTTCGGTCAGTAGCGGTGCTGAATATACGCTGCACCAAAACGGTTTGGAACTGGGCGGAGACCGAATGGCGGAATATCAGGATGGAACGCTTGTCAGCGGCGCGTTTATCACGCTGACCAAAAATCATGTCCTGCACGCCCGGGGCGGAAAAAGCCATGTGGACAGTTACGGTATTGGCGGCTACGCCACCTGGTATCATCACAACGGCGTTTATATTGATGGCGTGGTTAAAGCGAATAGATTAAATAATAACCTCAGGGTGCGTATGACCAATGGTGGTAATGCAACGGGAGAATGGCATCAATATGGTCTGAGCGCCGCGACTGAAAGCGGAATACTTTTCCAGCCGGATGATACCATCACTGTTGAGCCATTTTTTCGCCTTACCGGGACGCAAATTAATGATGCGGATATTCGTTTGTCAAACGGGATGAGGGCGAAGACAGGCGCGGCGCGTTCTCTTATTGCCGGGATGGGTATACGCACGGGAGGCCATTTTTCCAGCCATGACACTGTTATTGCGCCATACATTCAGGTGGAGGTTGAACAGGAATTAGCAAAATCGAATCGCACGGTAATCAATAATGTGAATCATTTTGATAATAATCTTAACGGTACCTCCGGTAAGTATGGCCTGGGTCTGTCTGCCGACGTAACTCGCACCGCCACGCTGTATGGTGAAATGAATTACCGACAGGGTCGCCATATTGAGGAACCCATTCAGGGTGTTGTTGGGATACGGATGCGCTTTTGATTTGCTATCGGCGCGCAAATAATAAGCAAACAGTGAATTAAAGGTGTTTCAAAAGGACTTTAGCTCTTGCAGGGTTAATTTGAGTTATGTATTATTCAGCCCGTTATCACTGATGAGTAAATTCTCAATCAGATAATGATAAACGGCTAACCGCCATTAGCTCATCTGGAAGAGCGAACGACTTTTGTTGTAGGGAACGGGGTTCGAGGCCTCGATGGCGGCCCAAATTTTAAAGGCCTGGACATTTGTCCGGGCCTTTTTCTTTTGTCAGACCAGCAGGTGAATACTGTTCACGACGGGCTTATTTATTCGCATCTTTATAAATGTCGGCGACCGCTTCAAAATTCGGGCCATGCTGACGGGCAGCGACGATGTGATAATATTTGGCGCCTTTTTCATCCGTCAGTTTCGACAGTTCTTCACGCAGATCGCTTGGTGAGGAGATGGCTCCGCCGCTCTGCGAAACGTTTACCGTCCCCACTTTTTCCAGTTTAAAATGATCAACTTCTTCTTTTGAAACCTGGTCAGCGGCAATGGCGCTGAAAGAGAAGGCTGAGACAAGCAGTGTGGTAGCGAAAGCAATTTTTTTCATATCGCGCATCCTTGTTAGGTTGATTGGTGAGAGTGAATTCACACATTTTTTAGTGTAGACCAATTTTCCAGCGAAGCGCTGTTTTCCGCACAGACACCGTCAGGTGTCTGTGCAGGGTTCTGTTCAGAGAAATTACTTTCCTTCCGTCACAATTTTCGCCGCCGCGGCCAGGACATCTTTACGCCATTTCGCATCCTGCCGTGGCTGTGTGAAATAGGTTACCAGCACCAGCGGGGCGCGGTCTTCCGGCCAGATCACCGCGATGTCATTCGTGGTGCCGTAATCACCCGCCCCGGTTTTATCGCCCACCACCCAGCGTGCAGGAAGGCCGGCACGAATGCTCTGGCCCCCGGTGGTGTTGCCTTTCAGCCAGTCGACAAGCTGCGCGCGCTGGGGACCTGCCAGCGCGTCGCCCAGCGTGAGTTTACGCAGACTTTTGGCCATGGCCAGCGGCGATGTTGTGTCGCGCTCATCGCCGGGAATGGCGGTGTTTAATTCCGGCTCTTTACGATCGAGACGAAACGTCGTGTCGCCAATGGAACGTGCAAACGCCGTGACGTTGCCGGGGCCGCCAAGATGCGCCAGCAGTTTATTCATGGCGGTATTATCGCTGTACTGTAACGTCGCTGCGCTTAGCTCAGCTAATGTCATCGTATTACCCACATATTTCTCTGTTACGGGATTCCAGTTGGTCAGATCGGCTTTTTTAATGGTCATTTTTTGCTGCAAAATACCGTCATGGGTTTCACTCTGTTTTAATACCGCGGCGGCGGTCATGACCTTACTGGTGCTGCACATCGCAAAACGCTCGTCTGCGCGGTACAGCACCTGCGAATTATCCGCGGTATTAATCAGCGCCACGCCCAGGCGTCCGCCAGATTGCTTTTCCAGCGCCGCCAGCTTTTTCTGAACCTGCTGCACGTCTGACGTCGCCTGCGCATGCAGTGAAGTGCTACTAAAAATGAAGGGCATAACAGCGGCAGCGATAAATACCGTCTGGCGAAACCGTTCTTTAAGCATACAAAACCTTCTTAATCGTCAATGAATGGGTAAATAAGGGCACTTTTGTTTTTGAGGCAGAAATATCCAGGCCAGAGACATCAATAAAAATAAAATGTTTCCCGGTTGCCGGCGTGATGCACTATCTCCATTCAGCGCTTGCTTAACAAGCGAGAAGAATTTACCCTGGATAAAAGAAAATCTTATGAGTCTTTTCGATGCGTTCTCATCTTCCTCTCAATGCGCTACGCGCCTTTGAAGCTTCCGCCCGTCATTTGAGCTTTACGCGCGCCGCGCTTGAACTTTGCGTAACGCAGGCGGCGGTCAGCCAACAGGTACGAATACTTGAAGATCGCCTGAACCGGGTGCTGTTCAAGCGTCTGCCCAGAGGGCTGGAGATGACGGATGAGGCGCAGGCGCTGTTTGCGGTGCTGACCGATGCGTTTGGGCAAATCGACACCATTTTCCGCCAGTTTGAAGGAGGAGAATACCGTGAGGTGCTCACCGTCGCGGCGGTTGGGACTTTCGCTGTTGGCTGGCTGCTACCGCGCATTGAACAATTCCGGCAAGCGCATCCGTTTGTCGATCTGCGTTTGCGCACCAATAACAACGTGGTAAACCTGGCCGCAGAAGGGCTGGATTTCGCCATCCGCTTTGGCAGCGGTCAGTGGCCCGCCACCCATAACGAAATGCTGTGCGAGGCGCCGCTGACGGTGCTTTGTTCGCCCGATACCGCGCAACGACTGTCGCATCCCGCCGATCTCCTGCAAGAGAATCTTTTACGCTCTTACCGGGCAGATGAGTGGGATGCCTGGTTTGCGGCGGCAGGGGTTAGCGCTGAGCGAATCAATGGCGCAATGTTCGACTCATCGCGCCTGATGGTTGAAACGGTCATCCAGAGCGGCGGCGCGGCACTGGTTCCGGCAAAAATGTTCAGCCGCGAGCTGGCGAGCGGGCAGCTTGTGCGTCCTTTTGCTAATGAAGTCGATATGGGCAGCTACTGGCTCACGCACCTGAAATCGAAGCCAGTGACCCCGGCAATGGAAATCTTTCGGGACTGGATTGTAAAGGCAGAATAAACGGGAGCCAGCGGACTCCCGTTCGGGGATCAGCGTACCACTAACACCGGGCAGTGCGCGTGGCGAACCACGGCCGCAGCGGTTGAGCCCAGCAGATAGGTTGAAATGCCTGGCTGGTGCGAGGCAATAATCACCAGATCGGCGCTCACCGCCTCCGCCACCTTCAGGATTTGATCTTTAGGTGGACCATACACCACGTGCGTTTGCACTCTGCCTTCAGGGATAGTGAATTGCTTCACGATCTCTTCCAGCTTCTGCAAGGCTTTGGCCTGTAAACCGTTCCTGTCCGGTAATTCGCCGGAGTAGGCAAGCCCCATGGAAGCATAGAAGGGGACTGACGGGATCACCGCCAGGAAGTGGACTTTTGCCGCTTTGGTGTGCGCCTCAACCTGGGGGATGAGCTGGCGGGTCAGATCGGATTCAGAGATATCAATTGGAACCAGAACAGAACGATACATAGTATTACCTCCTGTTTTTTATGTCCGCCTCCATCATACCGAATTCGGTTTTTGTAGAAAAAGTGACCCGATCAAAGTTCTGGACAACGGGGCGTGGAATATGTGATTGCCGACACGAAATGGAAAAGGATTCTGCTATTCGGAAAAAAGTGAATGCGCCTTACCGCCTGGCGAGGTGGGAAATTTTGTGCAGACTTATCTACTCCTCTGACAAAAATAAGGAGTGAGTTATGCAGCAAGAACACCGTGAATGTATTGATATGTGTTATGCGTGTGCGGCAGCATGCGATCACTGTGCTGCGTCATGCCTGAATGAACAAGATATCGATATGATGAGAGCGTGTATCCGTCTGGATACCCAGTGTGCCGCAATGTGCCGTCTGGCGGCGCAATTTATGGCCCTGGACAGCGATTATCTCAGTCAGGCGTGTCGTCTTTGCGTGGACCTGTGCAAGGCCTGCGCCGAGGAATGTGCCCGACATGAGCACCAACACTGTCAGGCGTGCGCCCAGGCCTGCAATGCGTGCGCCGACGCCTGCCTGAAGATGGCTGCCTGACAGCCTCCTGCCATTGGCCACCCGCGCGGTGGCCGTTGATTTCCGGCCTGCTTTTCCTCGTTGTTTTCATCGGGACAGTTGAATATCTTCTTTTGTTATAATATAACATTGCATCTTTATGGATGAACTGAGGGTGCAATTGTGGTTATTCGTTTTAAAAAACTATCGCTGTTTCTGGGAATGCTGCTGGCGAGCGGTTATGCCTTCGCACACGGTCACCATTCACATGGCGCTCCGCTGACAGAGGTGGAACAGAAAGCGGCCGAAGGCGTATTCGACGATAAAAACGTTCGGGACAGGGCGTTGACCGACTGGGACGGTATGTGGCAATCCGTTTACCCGTATCTGGTCAGCGGCGAACTGGATCCGGTGTTTACGCAGAAAGCAGAGAAAGATAAGCGTAAATCAGCAGAGGAAATAAAAGCGTATTACCGCAAAGGATATGCAACGGATGTCGAAACGATCGGTATTGAAAACGGCGTGATGGAGTTCCATACCGGCGATCAGGTCGCCTCCTGTAAATATGACTATGCTGGACACAAGATCCTCACCTATACCTCGGGTAAGAAAGGCGTCCGTTATCTGTTTGAGTGCAAAGAGGCGAACAGCAACGCGCCGAAATATGTGCAGTTTAGCGATCATATCATCGCTCCGCGCAAGTCGAGTCATTTCCATATCTTTATGGGCAATACCTCACAGCAGGCGCTGCTGGAAGACATGGATAACTGGCCAACCTATTATCCATACCAGCTTAAGGCCCAGGCCGTGGTGGATGAAATGCTGCATCATTAAATCCTGTGAACCCGTCGCATGCCGACGGGTTTTCAGTTGGCGCTTTTATAATCGTTCGAATGAGCCGCACAAAATTTTTTTCTCCCCGTAAATAAATAAAATCAACATGCTGCAGTTTAACGCCCGCCAACACGCGCTGTTCGCCGCTTGATCTCGCCTTTGTTTAAATCTACTGTATATAAATACAGTAGATATATGGATGTGTGATGATGATGTTCTACAGACCCGTTGACTTGCGCCAGATTGTAACGACTCCGCTTTTTGCCGATATCGTTCAGTGCGGATTTCCCTCTCCCGCGCAAGATTATGTGGAACAACGGATCGACCTTAACGAACTGCTTATTCAGCATCCCAGTTCAACCTATTTTGTCCGCGCCGCTGGCGACTCGATGATTGAGGGCGGTATTGGCGACGGGGACTTGCTGGTGGTGGACAGCGCGCTTCAGGCGACGCACGGTGACATTGTGATTGCGGCAGTTGAAGGGGAGTTTACGGTAAAGCAGCTACAGCTGCGGCCCACGGTGCAGTTAAACCCGATGAACAGCGCCTGGTCGCCTATCCGCGTGAGCAGTGAGGATACGCTGGATATTTTCGGCGTGGTTACGCACATCATCAAAGCGACAAAGTAATCATGTTTGCGCTGGTGGATGTGAATTCCTTTTACGCATCCTGCGAAACCGCCTTCCGGCCGGATCTGAAAGGTAAGCCAGTGGCCGTGTTATCAAACAACGATGGTTGCGTCATCGCCCGAAGCGCAGAAGCAAAGCGGCTGGGCGTGAAAATGGGCGATCCCTACTTTAAGCAAAAAGATCTGTTTCGTCGCTATGGCGTCGTCTGCTTCAGCAGCAACTACGAACTGTACGCCGATATGTCTAACCGGGTAATGACCACGCTGGAGGAGCTGACGCCGCGCGTGGAAATATACAGTATTGATGAAGCGTTTTGCGATCTGACGGGTGTACGTCATTGCCGGGATCTGACCGATTTCGGCATGGAGATTCGCCGCACGCTGCTGCAGCGCACGCATCTGCTGGTTGGTGTCGGGATCGCCCCAACCAAGACGCTGGCGAAGCTGGCGAACCACGCGGCAAAGCAGTGGCCGCAGACAGGCGGGGTGGTGGATCTGTCGAACGTGGATCGCCAGAGAAAGCTAATGGGGTTAATGCCGGTCAGCGAGGTGTGGGGCATTGGGCGGCGCATTGCGAAAAAGCTGGAAACAATGGGCATCGAAAACGTACTGCAGTTGGCGGAGACGGATATTCGCTTCATCAGGAAAAATTTCAGCGTGGTGCTTGAAAGAACGGTGCGCGAGTTGCGCGGCGAACCGTGTCTGGCGCTGGAGGAGTTTTCAGCCGCCCGGCAGGAGATTATCTGTTCCCGCTCTTTTGGCGAGCGGGTGAGTGACTACGAGCAGATGCGTCAGGCCATTTGCAGCCACGCCACGCGCGCGGCGGAAAAGCTTCGCGCGGAGCATCAATACTGTCGGCATATTTCCGCCTTTGTGAAAACCAGTCCGTTTGCGGAAAATGAAAAATATTACGGCAATTATGGCTCGGTCGAATTGTTGACGCCCACGCATGACAGCCGGGACATTATTAACGCGGCGATCCGCTGTCTGGACGCGATCTGGCGTGACGGTCACCGTTATCAAAAAGCGGGTGTGATGCTTGGCGACTTTTTCAGCCAGGGCGTGGCGCAGCTTAATCTGTTTGACGATAACGCACCCCGTCCGGGCAGTGAAAAGTTGATGAGCGTGCTGGATAAGCTTAATGCGCAAGAGGGAAGGGGAACGCTCTATTTTGCCGGGCAAGGCACCACCCAGCAGTGGCAAATGAAACGAGAGATGCTCTCTCCCCGCTACACTACGCGCGTGTCGGATCTGCTGGTCGTCAGATAAAACACCCGCCAACGCGGAATCTCCGTTTAAGGGATTTCCCTTTCCATCATCAGGTGCATTGGTTAGCATATTGTTTCGCAGCTAAGCGTATGTGTTGTTTCAGGAAGAGGTTAACGTGTTTGCAGAGTATGGCGTACTGAATTACTGGACCTATCTGGTGGGGGCGATTTTTATTGTATTAGTGCCGGGGCCGAATACGATATTTGTTTTAAAAAACAGCGTCGGGCGAGGGATAAAGGGCGGCTATCTTGCCGCGAGCGGTGTGTTTATTGGCGATGCGGTGCTGATGTTTTTAGCCTATGCGGGCGTTGCGACGCTGATTAAAACCACGCCGGTGCTGTTTAATATCGTGCGCTATCTCGGTGCGTTTTATCTGCTTTATCTTGGCGCGAAGATCCTCTGGTCCACGCTTAAATCAAAGGGCAGTGGGGCCTCTGAAGACGCCGTGCCTTTCGGTGCGATTTTTAAACGCGCGCTCGTACTGAGCCTGACCAATCCAAAAGCGATTCTTTTCTACGTCTCCTTTTTTGTGCAGTTTATTGATGTTAACGCGCCGCACGCGGGACTGTCATTTTTCATTCTGGCGGCCACGCTGGAAGTGGTGAGCTTTTGCTATCTGACTTTCCTGATCCTCTCCGGCGCGTTTGTCACCCAGTACATCCGCACAAAAAAGAAACTGGCGAAGGTGGGAAATTCACTGATCGGCCTGATTTTCGTCGGATTCGCGGCACGACTGGCAACGCTGCAATCGTAAATCTGTTAGCCCGCTATACAGCGGGCTTTTTTGTATCGGAAGCGCAGAGAAACAGTGAGCCATAGCGGTTCACTTTTAAATAAACTCGTGTAAAATCCGTGCTTTATATTTTATTGGCAGGGTAATGGATGAAATATCGTTCAGATATTGACGGCATCAGGGCGATTGCCGTATTGCTGGTGGTGCTATTTCACGCCGGGTTTACAGTATTCGCATCCGGTTTTATTGGGGTTGATATTTTCTTCGTTATTTCTGGCTTCCTCATTGCCTCGATAATCAAAGACAGAATGGATGCGGGTAAATTTAGCTTTAGCGACTTTTACCTACGCAGGCTATGGCGCTTGCAGCCTGCTATGCTGGCGATGATGGCTTTTTGTTTCGTCCTGGCTTCGGTATTCTGGTTACCTGAAGATTACGCACCTTTTCTTAAAAGCATAAAACAGACCTTACTGATCGTCTCAAACCGCTATTTTGGTGATGAAACGACCGCGTATGCAGCGCCTGACTCGAACGCGATGTTATTGCTTCATACCTGGTCACTGTCTATTGAGTGGCAATGGTATCTTTTTTTTCCGATTATTTATTATTTTTTCCGTAAGAAAACAAATGAGCGAACGATTAAGTGCGGCTCGCTGCTGATAACGGTAGTGGGTATCGCAATTACCTGGCATTATACGTCTGCACAGCCGACGAAAACCTATTATTTTTTCGCTTCCCGGTTCTTTGAATTTATGCTTGGTGTCTGCGTATGTATTTATCTGCCATTGGCAAAAAGAGTAAATACAGTTGCGCTTAATATTATTTCACTGCTTGCGATTTTTGTTATTTTTACTATCAGCTTCAGAACGGATGTCATTCTGGGTTATCCCAACGTTTATACGCTGGCGGTTTGTCTCAGTACAGCAATAGTGATTTTTAGCGGCTCCCGGGAAAATATCCTAATCAATAATTGCTTATCATTCTCCCCTCTCGTATGGCTCGGTAAAATCTCGTATTCACTGTATCTTTTCCACTGGCCTATTTTCGCGACATTGCACTATATAGGGATTACCCATGTCTATGCCCGACTGGCAGGCCTGTGTTTGTCTATTCTTTTAGCGGTGGGATCATACTATTTTGTTGAAAAACCCTATAGAAAGCCCCGGCAGTCTTTGAAAAAAACGCTGATTATCTTGCTGGTCGCGCCACTGCTCGCCATTATCGTTTTGATCCCTGTCAGCAAGCATTTTGATGGTTTTAGTTATCTCCGGTTTGGTGAGACGCTTCATCATATCAATAGCGTTCTGAAAGAGACAAAGTTAAAACAGCGGCAGGACTGTATGAATGCGAATGTATCAGGAACCGATATGGCGTGTGTGGTAGGGGATAAAACCTCTTCAGAACGTGCGATACTGATGGGCGATTCGCATTCCAATCAGTACTGGAATTTTTTTGATGTCATGGGAAAAAATGCAAAAGTTGCTGTGGATATGAAAGCGACTTCGTTGTGTCTGGCGATTCCGGGCGTATACCATGATGATTTATATACTTATAAAGGCGATCATTATCAGATTTGCCACGAAAACGTCGAAAAATATTATGACGCTATTCGAAGCCATAAGTATAAATACGTCATCATTTCTCAGGTATGGGAAAACTATGCGGCGTTCAGGGTGAGAGATCATATTAATGATACCCCATCACAAACTGAGTCCATCAATATTGTGACCCGCGCGACCGGGCAGGCTGTACAAGCCATTATCGATGCTGGCGCGCAGCCGATTCTTGTGAAAAGCATGTTCCCGATGCCGGAAAATTATCTGACTTGTTTCTATGAGCATTTTAAAACACGGGGCGAGTATGAGCATCAATCCTGTAATCCGCAGCCGCAAATCAATCCGGCGGTGTGGACAGAAAAAATGTACGCAACGCTGCAGACAAAGTTTCCATCTCTGATCGTTATCGATCCAAAAAGGGTGCAATGTCCTGACGGAATCTGCAAAACAGAAATTAACGGGATCCCGTTGTACCGTGACGTTGGGCATCTGAACGATTACGCCACTAAAAAGTTAGCAGAGAGCTGGCTGAAACAATACGGCAATCCGCTCATCCCGCCGGGTAGATGATGTCATGGGGCGAGGCGCACAAGTAGGCGTGTCGCCCCGACAGTGGAAAAGAAGCATGTGCCCCTTTTGGTGTATTTAAAATGCCAGTTATGAGGCGTAACCTTTCTGGAACAGCGGGTTAAACACAACCGCATCTATCGACTGGATGAGGGAAGAACATGCTTCAGATTCCACAAAACCATATCCATACGCGCTCCACGCCGTTCTGGAATAAAGAGACCGCGCCTGCCGGAATTTTCGAACGCCACCTTGATAAAGGAACCCGACCGGGGGTGTATCCCCGCCTGTCGGTGATGCAGGGGGCGGTCAAATATCTCGGCTATGCCGATGAACACAGTCCGGAACCGGAAAAAGTGATGATCATCGAAGCCGGTCAGTTTGGTGTTTTTCCACCTGAAAAGTGGCACAACATCGAAGTGATGACCGATGACACCTATTTCAATATCGATTTTTTCGTCGCGCCGGAGGTTCTGCTGGAAAGCGCAAACCAACGAAAAGTCATTCATACCGGGAAGAAATAATCATGGGAAAAGCAACCTATACCGTCAGCGTGACGAATAACAGCAATGGTGTGTCTGTCGATTATGAAACCGATGCGCCGATGACCCTGCTGGTGCCGGAAGTGGCCGCTGAGGTGGTCAAAGATCTGGTGAATACGGTTCGTTCATACGATACGGAAAACGAGCACGACGTCTGCGGCTGGTAAGACCGTCGGAAATAACAACCGTACTGCATACAGGCGATGCAGTACGGTTTTTTTTGTCTTTTCGCAATGTTTGACACATCACAGAAATGAATTGAAACGAAACCTTAAGAAAACCTTAAGTTCACCGCATGGATTGCTAAGGTAAGAATATTCGTAAAATTTATGATCGGGTAACAGAACCTTAACAGAACTGATACCCATGAAACTTGACGCACGTTTTTCCTCCACAACCGGCTTTCTTACGCTAGCTGCCGTCGCGATCCCGTTCACCGCAAACTGGCATTTGCCGCTTTTTCATGGCGCGCTTGTCGCGTGGGTTGAGAACGGACAGGCGCTATGGCTACTGTTTGGCGCGTTGTTCACCGCCTGGTATATCCGACCGCTTTCCCGACCTGAAGGCGCGAAACAGTTCTGGTTATGGGCGGTGGTCTGGTGGGTAGTGCTGCTGGGGCGAAGCACCAGTTGGGGACGCGATTATTTTCCTGACGAACCCAGAATACTGTTTCGGGGGATCTCGGTCATACTGATTGCCGCGCTGGTGTTACCGGTTTGCCTGTCTGCTTCACTGCGCCGGGAGATTGCGCGTCGTCTGCGTGAGGAACCGCTTCCCGTGTGGCTGTTTGCGCTGACGGCCTGTTCGTTTTTGATTTCGGATACTGTCGAACATCACCGTCTGCTGGCTCCACTCTTTTTGCACGACGTCAACTATACCGATTTGATTGAAGAGTTGTATGAATTGCCCTTTATGGCAGGGCTGTTTTTTATCACGCTGGGATTTATGCGGAAGGATAAACGGCGGGAAGCGCGCGCGCTGCCGCTGGGCGAGCCGCAGCACGTCGGCTATTGAACGCGGCCTGAACCCGCACTGCAGGTTCAGGTGCAAACGCTGTCAGGCGATCGCCTCACACAGTCGCATTTTCATCTCGCTGTAGGTCTGCGCGGCGTATCGTTCAGCCCACTGTTGATCGGTAATTTTTTCTACCTTCACCGCGCAATACTTGGTTTCCGGCGTTTTTGAGATAGGGTCGAGGTTGTCCTGCGTCAGTTCGTTGCATGCGCCAATCCACCACTGGTAGGTCATATACACCGTGCCGCGGTTAATGCGCTCTGAGACATCGGCCCGGCTGATCACTTTGCCGCGTCGCGAACTGACCCACACCAGATCGCGATGGCGGATCCCCAGTTCCTGTGCGTCCTGGACGGCAATCTGCACATAGCCCGGTTCATCGGCAAGCGCCTGAAGCGCCGCACAGTTCCCGGTCATCGAGCGGCAGGAATAGTGACCCACTTCGCGTACCGTACAGAGCACCATCGGATACGTCTCATCCGGAATTTCCGCAGGCGCGCGCCACGGTGCGGCAAACAGCTTGCCTTTGCCGTCTGGCGTATCAAAGCGACTGTTGGCGTACAAATAGGGCGTTCCGGGGTGATCGAGGTCCGGGCAGGGCCATTGTACGTGTCCCATTTCACCCATTTTTTCGTACGTTACGCCATAGAACAGCGGACACAGTTCGCGCATCTCATCCCAGATTTGCTGATTGTTGTCATAATGCATGGGATACCCCATTTCGCTGGCCAGCAGGCTGATAATTTCCCAGTCGCGCTTCACGTCACCGGTCGGTTCAATGGCTTTTTCAAAACGTTGAAAGCCGCGGTCGGCACAGGTGAATACGCCGCCGTGTTCGCCCCAGGAGGTTGCCGGTAAAATGACGTCGGCCATCTCTGCGGTCTTGGTCATGAAAATATCCTGTACCACGACAAAATCCAGCGCCTCGAAGCCTTTGCGAACCAGGCTCGAATCAGCTTCTGTTTGTAGCGGATCCTCTCCCATGATGTAGTAGGCTTTGATTTTACCTTCCAGCGCCAGATGCGGTACTTCGGTGATGCGCGTCCCGACGCGTTCGTCCATCCGCTCAGGATTGATACCCCAGGCATGGGCGAACTTCTGACGAATAACCGGATCGGTCACGCTCTGGTACCCCGGGAACAGATTAGGTAACACGCCCATATCACAGGCACCCTGAACGTTATTCTGTCCGCGCACCGGTCCGACGCCGACGTAAGGGCGCCCCAGATTACCGGTCAACAAAGCGAGGCTGGATAACCCCCGCACCACGTCAACCGCCTGGCCGAACTGCGTCACACCCATTCCCCACATCACGGTTGCGGAAGGGGCGGCGGCAAAGGTGCGCATTGCCTGGCGCACCTGCAAAGCCGGAACGCCAGTCAGATGTTCCACGGCTTCAGGGGAATAGTCTTTCACCGTCTGCCAGTAGGCATCCAGGCCCTCTGTATGCTGCTGCACATACGCTTTGTCGTATAACTGCTCGTCAATCAGCACGTAGCCAAAGGCGTTAACCAGCGCCATATTGCACCCGTTTTTAAGCTGCAGATGCTGATCGGCAATGCGGGCAGTTTCAATACGGCGAGGATCGCAGACGATAATTTTTGCGCCATTCTGACGCGCTTTAATGACCCGGCGCGCCACGATAGGGTGAGAGTCCGCACAGTTATAGCCAAAGATCAGCAGGCATTTGGAATGTTCAATATCGCTAATGGCGTTACTCATTGCGCCATTGCCCAGGGTTTCCTGGAGTCCGGCGACGGAAGGACCGTGGCATACGCGGGCGCAACAATCCACATTGTTAGTATGAAGAACCGCACGGGCGAATTTCTGCATGACATAATTGGTTTCATTCCCCGTTCCGCGGGAAGAACCGGTCGTCATAATGGCGCGTGGACCAAAGGTATCGCGGATAGCCAGCAAACGATGCGCGGTGTAGCGGATGGCTTCATCCCAACTGACCGGGGTAAATTTAGCGCCTTTTTCATAGCGGATCATGGGGCGAGTCAGACGGGGCGTCAGCAGGCGGGTATCGTTCAGGAAGTCCCAACCATAGTAACCTTTCAGGCAGAGCTGGTTCTGGTTAGTCACACCCTCAGCCGCTTCAGCGCGGATGATTTTGTTATTTTCAACAACAAGCTTGAGCTTGCACCCGGCCCCGCAGTAGGGGCACACACTGGTGATTTTTTTCATCAATAACAGACCTGTTAAATGCTGAAATAGCGCGAATTGTAGAGGAAGCGTCAGCACTGTCGCCGACGCTTCGGATTGTCATTATGACGCATGGCGATAAGCATAATGCGTGCCAGAATGAAGAAACCCGCAGTGGCGCGGTTCTGGAACAGGAAGGGGGAGGAAATGACAGCCCGTTCGACATAAATGACGAGGCAACGTCAAAAAAAAGCCCGCACAGAGGCGGGCAAGAAATACTGGAAGCAATGTGAGCAATGTCGTACTGAATACCTGAGCTTTTTGCTCAACTATTCAGTAATGAGAAAGATAATCTTTATCATTTGAATATGCAACCCCAACTTTTGTAGGAGAACAACGCAGGGTAAATAAAGTGATTTTCATCACAAATTTCAATTTCCTGATGATGTGCTATGCTTTTTAACGGCGACTAAACCGCTAACGTAAAAACATAAGTGAGGAAAAAATGGGCATTCTTTCATGGATTATTTTTGGTCTTATTGCAGGTATTCTGGCGAAGTGGATTATGCCTGGTAAGGATGGTGGTGGTTTCTTCATGACGATCATTCTGGGGATCGTCGGCGCCGTCGTCGGCGGCTGGATCAGCACGCTTTTGGGCTTCGGGAAAGTGGACGGCTTTAACTTCGGCAGCTTCGCCGTCGCGGTAATCGGCGCGATTGTCGTGCTGGTTATCTACAGAAAAATCAAAAGCTAAACGGTAAAATTTGCAGACAAAAGGCTACCTCAGGGTGGCCTTTGTCATTTAGACCAGCGTCACCACCAGCCTAACGCGGTTCCCAGCACAGCGACTATCGCTACGGCGATCATTATCAGGGTTGTTTTTTTCATGAATTATGCTCCCGGCGCGGCATAGCCGCCGATAAAAAACCACGCCAGAAAAACCACGGCCGTAATAAAAATGACGACGGGAAACAGAATGCCCAGTCTCATGCGATCACCTGTCAGAAGTATGCAAAGAGCCGCAAGGATAACAGGGGTTAATGAGTGACAAAAGAGAATGTCCGCACGCTTTTAACGACGACGCAGGAAAACATGGAGACCGGAAGGCAGTCGCGGTACGCTAGTGCGCTATCACCGTTAACGGAGGGAATATGAAATCACTGCTTATCGCGCTGTCATGCGCCTGTTTATTATCAGCCTGTACGACGGCATCGCAACCCGATGCGCCAAAGCCACCGAAGGTGGGGATGGCAAACCCTGCGGCGGTCTATTGTGAGCAAAAAGGCGGGACGTTAGTGCCGGTGCAAAGCCCGCAGGGCGTGCGCTCCGATTGCAAACTGCCGGGCGGCGAAGTCATTGACGAATGGGAACTGTGGCGCCGCGATCATCCGCAATCCGCGAAGTGACAACAGGGGGCCTGGCAGGCTATCATCTCTCGGAATAGTCTTAATCTACAGTACAAGAGCGTAACGAGAGAAGTATGTTCCAGTTAAAGCCAGGCACGCTGGCGATGATTATTGGCGCGAAAACGTCCGCCGGACGTTGCAATATTGGCAAGTCGGTAGAACTGTTTCACCTGTGTCAACCGGGCGAGGTGTTTATCAACCCGGTGAATGGCTTTACGACCATGCTGCCAAAAGAGACGCCGCGGGCGCTCTGGCTGGTGACAGGCGATGTGGTTGCCGCGAATGGGCAGCAGGGGTTTGCCTGGGTACGTGCGGAGCACCTGATGCCACTGTTACCCGACGCGCAGCCTGATGCAGTCAATGCCCGCGAATCACAGCTCGCGTAGCCAATCCGCCAGCACAAGGGCGTGATTCTGTTCGTCGTTTTTGGCTGCGTACAGTAACGTCAGCGTTTGCTGACGGGCAATCTTCGCCAGCCGTTCTCCTTCCTGGCGCTCGGCGGCGAGTTCGGCACGATACAGCCCGGCAAAGTGCGTAAAATCAATCGTTGCGGCATGAAACATCTTACGCAGTTCTGTCGACGGGGTGAGCGTTTTGACCCATTCATCAAAAGCGAGATCCGCTTTTTTGATGCCCCGCGGCCACAAGCGATCCACCAGCACGCGGTAACCGTCGCTTTGTTCTGCGGGTTCATAAACGCGCTTACACTGAATTTTCATGTTTATCTCTCTCTTCAATCCAGGCGCAAAAGTCAGCTAACTGCTGGTCGGAAAAAACGGTAATGCCGTGCTGACGCAGCAGCGCGGTAGCGACCCCCATGCCGGGATGACGTTTGCCGCTAAACGTGCCGTCGTAAATAAACTGGCTGCCGCAGGTGGGGCTGCCATCGGTAAGTAACGCGACCACACATCCGGCTTCCTGCGCGGCGCGAAGGGCAAGCCAGGCGGCAAGTTGATAATGCGCGGTGGCATCGTTGCCGGTCTTTTCGTGTACTTTTGCGCGCCCTTGCATGACTGCATCGCCATTGGCAAAGACAATTTCTGCCGGTGGGCGGGGTATCGGCATGCCAGCGGCCAGTTCGGGGCAATGAACGACCAGACGTTGTTCTTCCTGCAGACGCGAAAGCACCGCGTTTAAAGGGGTTTTCTCGCTACCGTTATAGCGAACCTTAAACCCCATCAGGCATGCGCTAATCAGTATTTTACTTTTCATCATGATTCAGGCGTCAAAACGAAAAAAACGTTACCACTATAGCACTTCGTGGCTCGCCATCCCTAAATTAAGGGATTGTGATAGCGGGAAAAGATCGGTAGGCTGAGGTTCCTTATGTTGTCCCCAATTGCTCTGACGTAAGGAATTCTTCATGGAAATATCCCCTGTAAAAGATACGCTGCGGATCGCGCTGGTCGGTGATTATAACGCCAGCGTCACGGCGCATCAGGCGATTCCCCTGGCCATCGACGATGCCGCCGCGGTCCTTGAGCTGATCGCGGATTACGACTGGCTTGCCAGTACGGAAATTAACAGCGCAGAAGACCTGGTGGGGTATGACGCAATCTGGGTCGTGCCGGGCAGTCCTTATCAAAATACCGACGGCGCGCTGACCGCCATTCGCTATGCCCGGGAAAACAGCATTCCTTTCCTGGGAACCTGTGGAGGGTTTCAACATGCGATAGTGGAATACGCCCGTAACGTGCTGGGCTGGCACGATGCGGCGCATGCTGAAACCGACACCGAAGGGCGGATGGTTATTATGCCGCTGACCTGCTCGCTGGTCGAAAAAACGGATGCAATTGAACTGCGCGCCAATACGCTGATCGCCAAAGCCTATGGTCAGCCGATCGTTACGGAAGGCTATCACTGTAACTATGGTATTGCGGACGCGTTTGCCCGTGAGCTGGAAAGCGGCGATCTGCGGGTGACCGGCTGGGATGACAATGGCGATATCCGCGCGGTCGAGCTGGTGACGCATCCGTTTTTTGTGGCGACGCTGTTCCAGCATGAACGTGGCGCGCTGGCGGGTAAACCGGTTCCGCTCGTTCAGGCGATGTTGCGCGCCGCGCGGGGGTAAACGTCAACTGCCGGAGGGCGTCGTCGTCCGGCAATCTCGGGGGCCATACGTTACGCTGTGGCAATCTCCTTGTTGCGTCCGGCATAGAGGCCGAACACCGCCATCAGCACCGCCAGCGCCGCGACAGCCAACAGCGGGATCTGCCAGTCGCCCTGCGCATCATGAATATTTCCCATCAGCGGCGGTCCGCAGGCCGCCAGCAAATAGCCAACGGACTGCGCCATACCAGAGAGCGCCGCGGCCTGATGCGCGGAACTGGCGCGCAGGCCGATAAAGGTCAGCCCGAGGATCATTGTGGCTCCCGAGCCGAATCCAAACAGCAGCGTCCACGCAACCGCCTGGACGGGCATGAACCACAATCCCGCGGCGCCACAGGCGCACATCAGCGATGCCAGTACGGCGATGCAACGTTGGTCGCGAAAGCGGTGCAGGACAAGTGGAATAAGCAAACCGGGCGCCGCGGTCGCCAGTTGCAGCAAACCATGCAGGGAACCCGCCTGCGCTTCGCTGAAACCATGACTGATTAATATCGCGGGCAGCCAGCCGATAATCACATAATAGATCAGTGAGTTAATACCAAGAAACAACGTCACCTGCCAGGCCAGCGCGGAGCGCCAGATACCGCGTGCGCGCAAGGTGCGGGAGGAGGTCAGGGTTGCAGTGGCGGCGTTGCGCCACTGCGGCAGCCAAATCAGAAGGGCCAGTAAGGGAAAAATCATCAGCGTACACAGCGCGCCGCGCCAGCCAAAACCGCTCAGCGCCAGCGGCACCACCAGCGCGGAACCTAATGCCGCCGCCGCGCCCATCGTCAGAGAGTAGGCGCCGGTCAGTCTGGCGACATGCTGTGAAAAATCGCGCTTGATCAGTCCTGGCAGCAGTACATTGCCCAGCGCTATCCCGCAGCCAATCGCCGCCGTTCCTGCAAACAGCAGCGGGGCGGAAGGCCATGAGCGCACGGCTATACCGGCGCAAATCAGTAGCATCGCAATAAACAGGCTGCGCTCCATCCCAAAACGCCGGGCAACGTTTGCGGCCAGTGGTGAAACCAGCGCAAAAGCCAGCAGCGGCAGAGTGGTTAACAGGCCGGTCTGGGCGGTGGTGAGGTGGTAGTCCGCGCGAATCGCGTCCAGTAACGGCGCCGCGCCGGTGAAGGTCACGCGTAGCGTGGTGGCAATCATCAGGATGCCCGCAATCATCAGGGCGCTGTGTTTGCCGCGTGGTGAAGAAAAAGTCATTGTTATCTCATATCAACGGGTGAGGGCGTACCATACCGCGTTTGCCGGAATAACAAATCAAGCTAAAATGACAGTTTATCGCTAAAAACGGACAAAATGATGTACAGCCTGCGACTTGATGGATATGAACCCGATCTTCACCATGACCCTGCTGTGGCATTTCGTATTCGGGTGCAGCCTGAGGAACTGTTCAGTAAGCTGCACCAGCATCGTAAGGGGCAGCTGATTATGGCGCTGCACGGCGCGATTACCTGTGAGGTAGAGCGGGCGATGTGGATGGTGCCGCCGCAGTACGGCGTCTGGATCCCCGGCGGTATTCCGCACAGTAACCATGCGACGGCCAACGCGGAGCTCTGTTTTCTGTTTATCGAACCGGACGCGGTGACGCTGCCGGATCGCTGCTGCACGTTACAAATTACGCCGCTTTGCCGGGAACTTATTCTGGCGCTGGCGACGCGTAGCGACAGCCAACGGGCTGAGCCGCCCACCCGGCGTCTGACCCAGGTGTTGTTTGACGAACTGCCACAGCAACCGCAGGAGCAATTGCAGCTACCGGTTTCCGCCCACCCTAAAATTCGCCGGATGGTCGACACGATGGCGCGCGAACCCGCCCGCTGGCAAACGCTGGGACAGTGGGCGGATGCCTTTGCCATGAGCGAGCGTAATCTTGCCAGGCTGGTGGTCAAAGAGACCGGCCTCAGCTTTCGCCGGTGGCGGCATCAATTGCAGCTTATTCTCGCGCTGAGGGCGCTGGTGGACGGAAATAACGTGCAGCAGGTCGCGCAGTTACTGGGGTATGACTCCACGACGGCGTTTATTACGATGTTTAAAAAAGGCCTGGGCCAGACCCCAGGCCGTTATCTGACGGGATTAACTACTGCTTCCCGACAATAAGCGAGACCAGACCGGCGGCGATAAGCGGTCCCACCGGGACGCCGCGAAACAGCGCCACGCCAAGCACAGTACCCACCAGCAGACCGGCGACCAGTTGCGGCTGGTTGCCCATCAGCGTGACGCCGCGCCCGCCGAGCCACGACACCACCACGCCGACCGCAATGGCGACCAGCGATTTCCAGTTCAAAAAGGAGTGGATAAGCGTGGAAGGCGGAAGCGTACCGCTGGCGATGGGGGCCATAACGCCAATCGTCAGGATAATAATCCCGATGGTTAGCCCCTGTTTTTCTATCCACGGAAAATAAGCGTTGAGAGGGGTAACGCGGACGATGATCAGCACCAGAATTGAAACGGCGACAGTGGTGTTATGGCTGATAAAGCCCAGAGCTGCCAGTCCGAGCAGGATCAGCAGAGTGACATCAAACATCGTGGTTTCCTTGCCAAAAAAAGTAAGCCTGTTAACTCTACGCTCAAACGCGTGAGTGAACAGACTTTTTTCATCCCGGTTGGCCATTTCTGGCAAATGCATAATGCGGCGAAACAGCGACGTGCTCAGGTTAGGCGACGGAAAGCGACCTGTTCAGGCTGGGCGATACGCAGGTAGTCGCGGGTATTAAGGATTATCGATTTATCGAGCACGCCGGCGTTAAAGGCGATCTCATCGAACCGTTCGAACAACAGCGGGTCGGCGACCAGCTTAAGCTGCGGATGAAAGCTAAACGGTGGAATAGCGCCGAACACGCAGCCGGTGAGCGCATCCACTTCGGCAGGGCTGGCGAGTGATGCGCGAAGTCCGCCAAGATGGGTGGCGAGAAGCGAAAGATCGGCTTGCTGGTCGGCGGGTAAGATCGCCAGCACATGCTGATTCACGCCGTTGCCCTTCACCTTGCAGACCAGTGCTTTTGCGCCCTGACCCAGTGCGGTTCCCCGAATTTCCGACACGGCTTCACATTTACCCACCGCTTCGTGACTGACAATGCGATAACGCGCGCCTTCCAGCGACAGCAAATCAATCAAACGCTGATGGGTTACGCTGCCCTTCACTAATTCGCTCATTTTTCACTCCTGTTAGCGCGAAAAAACAGGCTAAAAGACTATCACGAACGCTGATGGTTTTGCTGTTTATTGCGGTACAACTGTTCATCCGAGGCTTTATAGGCGTCATGAAGCGTATCGTTCGGCTGCATGCTGTATACGCCTGACGAAAAACGGATCGCTTTTTCCGGCGCGACGGTGTGCAGATGCTGGCTGATTCGCTCCGGTAAACGCGCGGCCATGTCAGGTTCCGCATCGATCAGGATCACGCAGAATTCATCGCCCCCGAGCCGTATGGCATAGTCGCTTTTACGCACTGACGCCTCGATCGCTTTCGCCAGCAGGGTAATAGCCCGATCGCCCTCCTGATGTCCCTGGGTGTCGTTGATCTGCTTAAGCTTATCGAGATCGATCGCAATGAAGGTGACCGGCGTACCCGCGCTGACAAACCGCTGCAACCGCTGTTCAAGGGTGGGCGTTAAAATTTTACGGTTGTATAAACCGGTCATCGCGTCGCTAATATTTTCCCGCGTCACGTTATGATAAAGACGAAAATGGAGCCTGACCATATTAAGCAGCAGGGCGGTGGCTATCAGGTAAAAAAGAAAAATTTTCCACGCCGACATCAGGAAGTAGAGAATATCGAGCGACAGTGCGACATGGAGCCCGCCGGGGAGATCAACAACGTAGCGGACATACGGAAAAAGATTATTTTCGCTCTGATGGATAATAATGGTTTTCCCGGAATCGGTATCCGTCACCGCGGCATTCAGATAGCGCCAGACAAGGGGGCGATCGTGGGGATAAAGAATATTCTGCAAGTTCTGTTTATTAATATCCACCATGACCATCCCTTTTAACGTGCCGTCGAGGTAGACCGGCGTTAAAAAGCTCATCACGTTCAGTTCGGTGCGATCGTCCTGATAAATACTCGACAGCACGGTGCGTCCGGTAAACACACCGTCAATATCCGCCATATTTATTCCTAGCGAGCCTTTTTGTAAGAAATGCCAGTGATGCATGGCGAACTGACGTGTATTAACCCGTCGATAGAAATAAATATAGTGGTCCTGCAGATCCAGATAATAGCGGAATTTTGTTTCCCGGGTGGCTAACCCGTTACCGTAATCGGCTTGTTTATAGTTCACCAGGACGGCCCGATCAAACGCGGTTAAGCGTAATGCTTCGGGGGCAATCTGTTCGCAGTCTGCTGAGGCCGTTTGTAGCGTACCGTGAAGCGCCGGGTAGTTATGGCGCGTCAAATTCAGGCCATATACCTGATTCACATGTTCGTAAGCCTGACAAATCGCGCGACGTTTTTCTGGCGGCGGCGTTTTTTGTGGGCTGGCAAAGGTTCGCATCAGGTGAGCGGCGATACTCTGATTCTGATATTTGTCATACAAAAAAGAGGAGTCGGCCTTTTCTATCAGATAACGCATATAGGCGTTCATCATTTTGTGGCTATTGACAAGCTCATAAATCAGAAACGAGGAGGTTAAAACAACAACGCTTGCAGAAATAAAGAGCCTGAGCGCTTTGTGCGGCAATTTCATGATAAACAGCAACTCTCCTGGTCAGACACTTTATTTTATCACACGCGCCAGTTTCAACCTAATGACCCCGGAAGGAGAGGATGTAACAGAGAATAAATGAACCCGCCAGGCGCACATTTGCCTGGCGGGTCATTGTTTAACTGGCGCTGGTGGCGCCTTGCTTATGAAAAAGCTCACGGAACACCGGGTAAATATCGTCTTGATCGCGAATATGCTGCATGGCGAAATTGTCAAAACTCGCCTGCAGATGTTCGTATTCGCGCCAGAGCGTCTGGTGCGCGCGGCGGGTGATTTCGATATAGCTGTAGTAACGCACCACCGGCAGCAGTTTTTTCGCCAGGATCTCATGACACAGCGGGGAGTCATCGGCCCAGTTATCGCCGTCCGAGGCCTGCGCGGCATAGATGTTCCATTGCGCGGGATCGTAACGCTCTTTCACCACCTCATCCATTAGCTTCAGGGCGCTGGAAACGATCGTCCCGCCGGTTTCCTGCGAGTAGAAGAACTCATGCTCATCGACCTCTTTCGCCTGGGTGTGATGGCGGATATAAACGACCTCCACGTTTTTATAGGTCCGACTCAGGAACAGATAAAGGAGAATATAAAAGCGCTTCGCCATATCCTTGGTAGACTGATCCATTGAGCCTGAGACGTCCATCAGGCAAAACATGACGGCCTGGCTGGAAGGATCGGGACGCTTTTCGTAATTTTTGTAACGCAGATCAAACGTGTCGATAAACGGCACTCGCTCGATTTTCGCCCGCAGTTCGGCAATCTCTTTACGCAGGCGTTCTTCTTCCAGCAGCTGCGCCGGTTCGCGTTTGCTGAGGGTCTCTAATTCTTCTTCCAGCGAATGCAGTTCGCGACGCTTACCGGCGGTCATCGCCGTGCGCCGCGCCAGCGAGTTTTGCAGCGAGCGAACGACGCTGATATTGGCCGGAACGCCATTCGACGTATATCCCGCGCGATGTGTTTTATACTCCGTCAATTGGCGCTGCTGGTTTTGCTTCAGGTTTGGCAGCGCCAGGTCTTCGAACAGCAAATCGAGATACTCATCTTTCGAGATCTGGAAAACGAATTCATCCTGCCCTTCACCGTCCTGGCTGGCCTGACCCTGTCCGCTGCCGGAACCGCCGCCACCGCCCTGTGGCCGCTCTATGCGGTCATTCTGCACAAAGTGATCGTTACCCGGATGTACGCGATGGCGCAGGCCGCCGCGTCCCTGATGAAACATCGGTTCGCTGATGTCTTCCGTAGGAATCGAGACAGACTCACCGCTGTCTACGTCGGTCACCGAACGCTTGTTGATGGCTTCGGAGATCGACTGTTTGATTTGCGCTTTATAACGGCGCAAAAAGCGCTGGCGGTTAACCGTGCTTTTGTTTTTGCCGTTGAGTCGTCGGTCTATGAACCAGGTCATATGCCCCCCGTACTGCATTTGCCAACACGCAGTGTCTGTAGATACCGAAGGACGCTCGCGCGTCTTCGGCCTACGGAACGTTGTAATAGGCCCGGCAAGCGTGCGCCGCCGGGCAACGGTTTATGACGATTTACGTACGCGCAAATACCATTCGCACAGTAAACGCACCTGCTTACGGGTATAGCCTTTCTCCATCATCCGGTCGACAAAGTCGTCGTGTTTCTTCTGCTCATCGGTCGACGTTTTGGCGTTGAACGAAATCACCGGCAACAGCTCTTCGGTATTAGAGAACATTTTCTTCTCGATGACCGTGCGCAGTTTTTCATAGCTGGTCCAGTTCGGATTACGCCCGCTGTTGTTCGCCCGGGCGCGCAGAACAAAGTTGACTATCTCGTTTCGGAAATCTTTTGGATTGCTGATCCCCGCCGGTTTTTCAATTTTTTCCAGTTCAGCATTCAGCGACTCGCGATCAAACAGTTGACCGGTATCCGGGTCACGGTACTCCTGATCCTGGATCCAGAAATCGGCATAGGTGACATAGCGATCAAAAATGTTCTGTCCGTACTCAGAATACGATTCCAGATAAGCTGTCTGAATCTCTTTGCCGATAAACTCGGCGTATTTGGGGATCAGATAGCCTTTCAGGAACTCAAGATAGCGTTCGGCCTGCTCCTGAGGGAACTGTTCACGCTCGATCTGCTGCTCAAGTACGTAGAACAGATGCACCGGGTTGGCCGCCACTTCCGCATGATCGAAGTTAAACACGCGCGAGAGGATCTTAAACGCGAAGCGGGTCGACAAACCGTTCATTCCTTCGTCCACGCCAGCGTAGTCCCGGTACTCCTGGTAAGACTTCGCTTTCGGGTCGGTGTCTTTCAGGCTTTCACCGTCATAAACGCGCATTTTGGAGTAGATGCTCGAGTTTTCCGGTTCTTTCAGACGCGACAGGATCGAGAAACGCGACAGCGTTTCCAGCGTGCCCGGCGCGCAGGGCGCATGGGTGAGCTCACTGTGATTAAGCAATTTCTCGTAGATTTTGATCTCTTCGGAAATGCGCAAGCAGTACGGCACCTTCACGATGTAAACACGGTCGAGGAAGGCTTCGTTGTTTTTGTTATTACGGAAGGTCACCCATTCCGATTCGTTCGAGTGGGCAAGAATAATACCGTTAAACGGCAGGGCGGAGATCCCTTCGGTACCGTTATAGTTCCCTTCCTGAGTCGCGGTCAGCAGTGGGTGCAGCACCTTAATCGGCGCCTTAAACATCTCGACGAATTCCATGATCCCCTGGTTCGCGCGGCACAGGGCGCCGGAATAGCCATAGGCGTCCGGATCGTTCTGGGCGTGGTTTTCGAGCTTACGAATATCCACCTTGCCGACCAGCGCGGAGATATCCTGGTTGTTTTCATCGCCCGGTTCGGTTTTGGCGATGGCGATTTGTTCCAGAATCGACGGCCACACTTTCACTACGCGGAATTTGGTAATATCGCCGCCAAATTCATGCAGTCGTTTCGCGGCCCACGGCGACATAATGGTGCCCAGGTAGCGGCGAGGAACGCCGTACTCTTTTTCCAGAATCTGCGCGTCTTCCTGCGGGTTAAACAGGCACAGCGGATGGTCGTTGACCGGGCTGCGTTCACCGTTGGCGCTCAGAACGTAAATCGGTACGCGCTGCATTAATGATTTCAGTCGCTCGGCCAGCGACGACTTCCCGCCGCCTACAGGCCCCAGCAGATACAGGATCTGTTTCTTCTCCTCCAGCCCTTGAGCCGCGTGTTTCAGATAAGAGACAATCTGCTCAATCGCGTCTTCCATGCCATAGAACTCTTCAAACGCCGGGTAGCGGGCGATGACCCGGTTAGAGAAGAGTCGGGAAAGTCGAGGTTCCTGGGCAGTATCGACCATGACAGGCTCACCGATAGCCATCAATAGCCGCTCTGCCGCATTGGCATAAGCACTGCGATCTTGCCGACAAGTGGTAAGAAATTCCTGCAGTGTGAACTCTTCGTCCTTGGCAGCTTCATAGCGCTGGCGATAGTGATCGAATATATTCATGGTATGCCGTCCTTTCGTTTTTTAGCACAGGTTAAGAGCCGTTCATATGAATAGTAGAGGCTCCCGGAAGAGGTAAACTGAACGACGTCACTTACTGTCTCATCAGAAAAAACAGCAACTCTCATGCCATCTTGCTAAGCAGGAGATCAACGTGCCCGGTGATACACCTTCTAAATTTAAGCGTAGATGGCATTTGCAAAACTTGCCTGTGGGAGCAAATGAATTTCAATGGCATATCAATAACTCATCCACAAAAAGTGCATAGCTAATGTAAATAAAACAGCAGAAGATCATGCGTTATTCACGCGGCTGCAAGCAGACTGTCATCTCTGCCAGGGAAATTAAACGGTTACATTCTGTCAGTTATTTGTAAAATAGTTGGGTTGTTGCGTATTGGCGGTTACACTTTTGCCGCGAAACATTTGAATAAGGAATGATGGATTGTGACCAAACTCAAACTTCTGGCACTTGGCGTGCTTATCGCAACGTCTGCTACGGTAGCGCACGCTGAAAGCAACCTGACGCTGGGCGCAGGCGTTGGTGTGGTTGAACACCCTTATAAGGACTATGACGCTGACGTTTATCCGGTTCCGGTTATTAACTATGAAGGCGATAACTTCTGGTTCCGTGGTCTTGGCGGCGGTTACTATTTGTGGAATGACACGACCGATAAACTGTCGATTACCGCCTACTGGTCGCCGATGTACTTCAAGCCTGGCGACAGCGATGATTATCAAATGCGTCGTCTGGACAAACGTAAGAGCACCGTGATGGCGGGCTTGTCGTATGTGCATAATACGGAATACGGTTTTCTGCGCACCATGCTGTCAGGCGATACGCTGGACAACAGTAACGGCATCGTCTGGGATCTCGCCTGGCTGTACCGCTACACCAACGGCGGTTTAACGCTGACGCCAGGCATCGGGGTTGAGTGGAACAGCGAAAACCAGAACGAATACTACTACGGTGTTTCACGTAAAGAGTCTGCCCGTAGCGGTCTGCGTGACTATAACCCGAACGACAGCTGGAACCCGTATCTGGAGTTGAGCGCCAGTTACAACTTCCTGGGCGACTGGAACGTTTACGGCACGGCGCGCTATACCCGCCTGTCTGATGAAATTACCGACAGCCCGATGATCGACAAATCCTGGACCGGTCTGATCTCCACCGGGATCACCTATAAATTCTGATTGTGCATCATCACAATGCATTTTGTGCATCAAAACAGGGCGCTTGCGCCCTGTTTTGCTTTACGGTAATGCATGATGGAGGAGAGTGCGATGACAGATAAACAGATTGTATTTGCCGGACATCCGCCGCTGGCGGCAATCGGCCAGGGGACATGGTATATGGGTGAAAACGCAGGCATGCGCAAAGCGGAGGTGGCTGCACTACGAGCGGGCGTGGAGGCTGGGCTGACGCTGATCGACACTGCGGAGATGTATGCCGACGGCGGTGCGGAGAAAGTGGTTGGCGAGGCGCTGAGCGGATTGCGTCAACAGGTGTTTCTGGTGTCGAAAGTCTATCCCTGGAATGCGGGAGGGCAGAAAGCTATTGCCGCCTGCGAGGCGAGTTTGCGGCGGCTCAATACGGATTATCTGGACCTCTATTTATTGCACTGGACGGGCAGCTATTCTTTTGCGGAGACCGTCGAGGCGATGGAGACGCTGATGGCGCAGGGTAAAATCCGCCGTTGGGGCGTGTCGAATCTCGATTACGACGATATGCAGGCGCTGTGGAAAGTGGAGGGCGGCAGAGCCTGCGCCACCAATCAGGTGCTTTATCATCTGGCTTCGCGCGGTATCGAATACGATCTTCTGCCATGGTGTCAGCAGCAACACCTTCCTGTGATGGCCTACAGTCCGCTGGCGCAGGCCGGCCGTCTGCGCAACGGTTTATTTAATCACCCGCAGGTGCAGGCGATCGCGCAGGCGCATCACGCCAGCGTAGCGCAAGTTTTACTGGCCTGGGTGATCAGTCATCAGGGGGTGATGGCGATTCCGAAAGCGGCAAGCGTAGAGCACGTGAAGCAAAATGCGGCGGCGCTGACGATGACGCTGTCCGCCGGCGAAATTGCCGCTCTGGAGAAGGCATATCCAGCGCCAACGGGGAAAACCGCGCTGGATATGGTGTGACGAAAACGGTTCTAAACCTGCAGACCAGATGACGGCTGACCAGGTTCAGCCGCAGCTACCGTTAGCGTTTCGCAACGCGAATGGTCTGTGCCAGACGGGACGGTTTTTCTTCCGTCGCTTTTTGCGGTGCGCTGGCATGCGCAGTCTCGACGCAGACAAACGTTTTATAGCCATCATCCGGCATGTCGCCCATGCTCACGGACAGCGCCGGGCCCGGGTTCCAGCCAACAACGTTGATATGGTGATGATGGATAACGTTAATATTCCGGTTTAGCGCGGTGTCGTGAATCACGCTGCATGCTTCCGGGTTCAGATAAACGCGGTCAGTGCGATCCGGGAACGCCTGAACGCCGTCGGTCAACGCATCTTCTTTCGCATCGTTCACTTTATCAATAAAACGATCGCCCAGACCGCTTACTTTCACCGCCGCGATATCGCCAACGTTGAAATAGGTGTGCAGGGCGGATGTTGTTTCGAAATCGCCGTGCGCTTCCAGTTCGATTTCGCAGGTTTGACCCACTTTAAAACGCGCCAGCAGGGTGAAGTCGTGCGGCCAGTACTGACGGGTCGCTTCACTGCTTTGCAGCTCAAAGGTTAGCACCGCGCCGTTGTCATCTTCATTGTGAGCTTTCAGCGTCCAGGGCAGGTTACGGGCAAAACCGTGGGAAGGAAAACCCGGCTGTGTGGAGGGACCAAACCAGGGCCAGCAGATCGGAACGCCGCCGCGCAGGGGGACACCGTTTTTAAACGGCGTGATATCACTCAGCCACAGAACGTCCTCTTCGCCAGCGGGTTTCCAGGAGAGAAGATGCGCGCCCTGAAGAGCAAAAGAGGCTTTGACCTGCGGGTGGTCGACAACAATCAGTTCGAGTTCGTCCAGCTGACGGCGCGACAGAACAGGGGTGATTTGTTCGATTATCGGAAGAGCAAAAATTTTAGTAATCATCACGCAATCCTTTAATTTCAGACAAAAAAAAGAGCGACCGGAGTCGCTCTTACAATTTATGGCTTCATCTCAACTTATTTGGAGATGTGAGCAATCAGATCCAGAACTTTGTTGGAGTAGCCGGTTTCGTTATCGTACCAGGATACCAGTTTCACGAAGTTGTCGTTCAGTGCGATACCTGCTTTAGCATCGAACACGGAAGTGCATACTTCGCCGTTGAAATCGGTAGAAACAACGTCGTCTTCGGTGTAGCCCAGAACGCCTTTCATTTCGCCTTCGGAAGCAGCTTTGATAGCTTTCTTAATTTCTTCGTAAGAAGCAGCTTTTTCCAGACGAACGGTCAGGTCAACAACGGATACGTTCGGAGTCGGAACGCGGAACGCCATACCGGTCAGTTTGCCATTCAGTTCCGGCAGAACTTTACCGACAGCTTTAGCTGCGCCGGTAGAGGACGGGATGATGTTCTGAGCCGCGCCACGGCCGCCACGCCAGTCTTTGTGAGACGGGCCGTCAACGGTTTTCTGAGTCGCGGTGGTCGCGTGAACGGTAGTCATCAGACCTTCGATGATGCCGAAGTTGTCGTTGATAACTTTTGCCAGTGGAGCCAGGCAGTTAGTGGTGCAGGATGCGTTGGAAACGATGTCCTGGCCAGCATATTTGTCAAAGTTAGCGCCTTTAACAAACATCGGGGTGTCGTCTTTAGAAGGACCCGTCAGAACCACTTTTTTCGCGCCAGCAGTGATGTGCTTACGTGCGGTTTCGTCAGTCAGGAAGATACCGGTCGCTTCAGCAACTACGTCAACACCAACTTCGTCCCATTTCAGGTTAGCCGGATCGCGCTCAGCGGTAACACGGATTTTTTTACCGTTAACGATCAGATGACCGTCTTTCACTTCAACGGTGCCGTCGAAACGACCGTGAGTGGAGTCATATTTCAGCATGTAAGCCATGTAGTCAGCGTCTAACAGGTCGTTGATTGCAACGATCTCGATGTCAGAACGTTTCTGAGCAGCACGGAAAACAATGCGACCGATACGGCCAAAACCGTTGATACCTACTTTGATAGTCATATATTCCACCAGCTATTTGTTAGTGAATAAAAGGTTGCCTGTAAAATTACAAAAACCTTACGCAGCGTCAAGCGGAATCGTGTCAATCATTGCGACAAATCAATCCTCTGCACAAGCTTTGCGCGGCTGACTCGCCTCACTCTTCCTTTGGGCTTGAAACCACATGGGGGCGGCGCCCCGAATTTTAAAGGGCAACTGAGATAAAAATGTGATTTTCATCACGATTCACGAGCTGCCATTTCGCAAGGATCAAGTTTAGAACAAAAGTTGCGACTGAGGTGTTAATGTTTTGTTAGAATCGGTGACGCAATGTGAGTGTTCCAAAAGCGAGATGCGAGCAAAATGGCGAACAAACCTTCCGCAGAAGATCTGAAGAAAAACCTGACTGAAATGCAGTTCTACGTGACGCAGAATCACGGTACCGAACCGCCGTTTACCGGGCAGTTATTGCATAACAAGCGTGACGGCGTGTACCACTGTCTGGTCTGCGACGCGCCGCTGTTTACCTCCCAAACGAAATACGACTCCGGTTGCGGCTGGCCGAGCTTTTACGAGCCGCTGAGCGAAGACGCGATCCGCTATCTGAAAGACGATTCACACGGAATGCAACGCATCGAAATTCGCTGCGGCAATTGTGATGCCCATCTGGGCCACGTCTTCCCGGATGGCCCACAGCCGACCGGGGAGCGTTACTGTGTTAATTCGGCCTCCCTGAGCTTTACCGACGATGAAAATGGCGATCAGGTGAAGGGTTGAAGAATCGATTCAGCAATTTATTCCACAGGAGGGGAGCGTATGAATCTTGATGAGATCATTAACAGTATGACGCCGGAAGTGTATCAGCGCTTATCAACCGCCGTTGAGTTGGGAAAATGGCCGGACGGCGTGGCGCTGACGCCCGAGCAAAAAGATAACAGTCTGCAACTGGTGATGCTCTGGCAGGCGCGGCACAACACTGACGCGCAACACATGACCATCGACACCAACGGTCAGATGGTGATGAAAAGCAAACAGCAGTTGAAAGAAGATTTCGGTATTGCGCCGAAACCGATCGCGACATTTAAATCCTGATACCGCAAAACGCCCGACAGCGTGCGCCGTCGGGTGTTGATCGGAACGCGTGAAGGGTTACTTCTTGTTCATCATCGACTTGAGATCGGCAAAAGGATTGTAGGTTGCCTCGCCGACGCTCTTTTGCGCATCTTCCCCCGCTATGACCGTTGAGCCGTACTGATCGGCTTCCGTGTATTTTGAATGCTCGTGGTCGTGGCAGTACAGGCACAGCATCTCCCAGTTGCTGCCATCTTCCGGGTTATTGGAATGATCGTGATCGATATGGTGTACCGTCAACTCACGAAGATTGGAATAGACAAATTCACGTGAACAACGTCCACAGACCCAGGGGAAGAGCTTAAGCGCCTTTTCGCGATAACCCACTTCCAGACGGGCGTAATTTTTAGGGATAAAAGCCATAAGCCCCATGCCTCCTGTCGAGAAAGAAAAAGCGGCGTAAAAATACCGCAGCGGATACGCCAATCTTAACCCGAATGACACGGCGTCGCACAGTGCGGGAGACGCCCCACAATAAATCCTGGGGCGTCTCACCGGATCACGGCGTAATCGCTAAGGATTCCGCCAGCTGTTTTGCTAACTGGTTATTATCATCCGCGCCATATTCCCAGAACATCGCGCCCGCCAGTCCGCGTTTTTTGATGTAGTCGGCTTTGATCGCCACTGAACGCGGATCCTCGTAGGAGAGGGCAAACAGCGTCTTGCCTTCAGCGGATTTTACCGACAGCCAGGGAACCTTCGCGTCGTCATCCCAGTGCCCGGTAAACCGCTTTTGCGGATCGTTAAGAAAGGTTTTCACTATATCGTTGTACTTCACGTAGGTATCTTTCTTCAGGTCAATACCGAGCGAGCGAAACAACGCCACTTCCTGCTCGCCGAAATAGGGCTGGGTGACAGGATTTTTCTGCGCGTCCGGTTTGCTCCAGTCAATTCCTGGCTCCACGGAACGCTTGGGAACGCGGCCATAAAAACCGATGCCAAGATTCATCTGCTGCGGTTTAAGTCCGGCGGCAAGATAGTTATTGACCACAAAGTCTACGCTGTATTTGTCGGCAGCGGCCACCGTTGGCCACGCCTTTGAATCGTACAGGTTGGCGTTGAAATACTGGGTGCCATAGGCCATGTCATACGTCATCAAATTGATATAATCGAGCAGCGGTGCGATGGCCTTCACATCTACCCAGCTTTTCGGACTTTCCGCATTCGCCCCGACGGCAATGGTCACCAGTTTGGCTTTGCCGAACGCCTGACGCAGTTCTTTCAGCAGCAACGTGAAGTTATCCCGGTCCGCTGGCTGGCTTTCTACCAGCCCCCATGCGCCGTTGACCGGGTATTCCCAGTCAAGATCGATTCCGTCAAGACCATACTTTTTAACAATCTCCTGCGCAGACTGAATAAATACCGCGCGGGTTTCCGGTGTGGCCGCCGCGCCGGAGAATCCACGCGCTCCCCAGCCGCCTACCGATAACAGCACCTTTAAATTCGGGTTTTGTTTGCGCAGAACGGGAAGCTGGGCGAGGTCCGACTGGACTTTTGGCGACAGCCAGATCTGATGCCGCATTGCCGGATCTTTCAGCGCGACATTGGTTTCTTCTTTTTCGCCGTTATAGATCAGGCCAAAGGAGTAGTTCAGGTGGGTGATTTGGCGCACGTCCAGCTTATTAATATCACCGCCCGGTCCGGCGGTGACGTCCCCGCCGCCGTTAAAATAGCCAACGGACATCATCGAACTGGCGGACGCGACGGACGCGCAGAGCAGGGGTAATACTGCCAGCAAAGGCAAACGTTTCATAATCGATCCTCTTTGACGTTTAAAAAGCAAACACGCCACGGAAATGGCGTGGCGAAAAAACAGCCATCAAAGAGTAGCACCCGCGTGTCGTTGCCGCTGCGATACAGTTCACTTTATGTGACGGAAGACAAACGGGATTTTTTATGCGAGGGGGAGAGACGTTGGCCGGATAAACGCAGCGCCATCCGGCCATCACATCAGCGGTGCGTCTCTTCCCAGTCATCCAGCGTATAGAGCGTAGCGCCTTGCGCCGCCATCTCCATAAACGCATAGCTGCTGTCCTGGGGTTGCAGATTCACCCCGCGACAGCCGTCGGTAATGACGTTTACGCGGTAGCCCAACTGGAGCGCATCCTGCACCGTAAATTTCACGCAGTAATCGGTCGCCAGCCCCATGACGATCAGCTCCGTAATACTGTGCGCCTTCAGCCAGTCGTCCAGCGCCGTTTTTTGTCTGCGCCCGTTATCGAAAAAAGCGCTGTAACTGTCAACCTGCGGATTCTCGCCTTTGTAAAATACGGTTGCGATCGCTTTCTGGTTTAACAGCGGATGCAGCGCCGCGCCTTCGGTGTTTTGTACGCAGTGATCCGGCCAGAAGGTTTGCGCCAGCCCATCGAGTTGGCCTTGCGAGTAAGGTTCCACCTGGTGCTGGCTGGCAAAACTGCCGTGATTCGCCGGATGCCAGTCCTGGCTGGCGATCGCCGCTTCGCCGCGCGCCTGACACCACGCTATCAGCCGGTTGGCGACATCCACGGTGCTGTCGCCTTCGGGCACGGCAAGCGCGCCGCCCGCGCAAAAGTCATTTTGTAAATCAACCAGTAACAGAGCGCGCTGGGTCACAGGATCCTCCTTAGTCGTCTGGCGTCAGTTCGCCGCGCAGGTTCTGGGTCATTGCCACGCGAATGGCCGCGGTGTCCAGACCCTGGCTCAACAGATAGTGCAGCTTGGTCAGCGTGGCTTCAACAGTCATATCCGCACCGCCAATCACCCCGGCATGCGCCAGCGCGTTCCCGGTCGCGTAGCCGCCCATATTCACTTTACCTGACATACATTGGGTGAGATTCACCACCACGATGCCACGGTCGCTGGCTTCGCTCAGCTCTTTAAGAAATTCTTTATTCTGCGGCGCGTTGCCGACGCCATAGGAGCGCAGGATCAGCGCTTTTACCGGCTGGCGCAGGAAGTTTCGCACCACCCCGGCAGAGATCCCCGGGTAAATCGTGACCACGCCGATCGGTTGCGGCGTGATAGGGTGCACAATAAATGGCCCATCGCCCTGCGGCGCTGGTGGAGTGCCCGTACGACGAATATGAATCCCGGCTTCCAGCAACGGCTGGATGTTAGGGGAAGCAAAGGCGTCAAAGCCGTCAGCGTGGGCTTTTGTGGTGCGGTTTCCGCGGTAAAGGCGATTATTAAAAAACAGCGTAACTTCGTTGATCGGATAATTAGCGGCGACGTACAGCGCGTTGAGCAAATTAATTTGTCCGTCGGAACGCAGCTCGGCTAAGGGGATTTGTGACCCTGTCACAATAACCGGCTTACCGAGATTTTCCAGCATAAACGAGAGAGCGGACGCGGTGAACGCCATGGTGTCGGTGCCGTGGAGGATCACGAAACCATCATATTCATCGTAATTAGCGTGGATGTCATTCGCGATATGCTGCCAGTCTTCAGGCGTCATATCGGAGGAGTCCATCAGCGGGGCGTATTCGTGGATAGTGAAATCCGGCATCTCCGGACGGTGGAATTCAGGCATCAATGCCAGTTGCCGTTGAAGGTGACCGGAAACCGGAATGTATCCCTGTTCAGAACGCTGCATACCGATGGTACCGCCGGTATAGGCAACGTAAATAGATTTCTTCTGCATGGCGATGATCTTACGAAGTGAAGAGTGTTTTTGTGCCGGATAGCGACGCTTGCGCGACGTATCCGGCATCACCGTTTAACGCACGTTAGCGCAGGTCAGACAAAACGCATAACGGTTTTGCGGGTCGTTAAACGCCGCCAGTTTGTCGCCTTCCGCTTTCACCGTGCTGGCGGCAGAGGCCAGCGGCGCGGGAAGCATCGCCTGAATAGCCTGCGGCAGCATGGCGCGTACTGAACCGGACATGCTGTCCATCACCCTGTCGAAGAAAGTCGGCTCATCCTGATAGTAGTCGATATGCCACTGTTTGAGTTTCGCCAGCTCCGCGGCTTTCGCCACCGCGTCGTCGAAGTCGCCCAGACTGTCGACCAGACCGTTAGCCTTCGCATCCTGCCCGGTCCAGACGTGACCCTGGGCGATTTTATCAATCTGCTCAGGCGTTGACTTGCGCGCAGTGGCAACCAGGGTGATAAAACGTTGATAGCCATTCTCGATGCTTAGCTGCATCATCTGCTGCACTTCCGGCGGCAGAGCTTTGGTCATCGAAATATCCGCCAGCGGCGAGGTGGCCACGCCGTCCGTATGTACGCCGATAGCGTTGAGGCTATTTTCAACGGTATTAATGACCCCGAAGATCCCGATAGAGCCGGTCAGGGTGCTTGGGTTCGCCACAATGTAGCTGGCGGGTGTGGAGATCCAGTAGCCGCCGGATGCCGCCATGCCGCCCATCGATACCACGACAGGTTTTCCGGCAGCTTTTGCCGCAGCCAGTTCAGAGCGAATCACTTCGGAAGCCGTCACGCTGCCTCCCGGGCTGTTGACGCGCAGGACGATGGCTTTCACTTTCGGATCCAGTCGGGCGTCGCGAATTTGCGAGGCCGTCGTGTCGCCGCCAACGTTCCCCGGGGTTTCTTCGCCGTCCATAATCGCCCCGTTGGCAAACACCACGGCAATGGCGCTACCGGTGTCCGCAGGGGGATTCAGGGAATAATCGTAATAGCTGATTGCGCGATAGTTATTTTCAGACTTGCTCCAGCCAAATGCTTTGGTCAGGGCTTTTTCCATCTCAGTGCTGGTGAGCAGCGCATCCACCAGCTTATGGTCGAGGGCATATTTCGCCGTGTCGCCGCCGGCCTTTGTCAGCCCGTCCAGTACACCTTGCGCGCCAGGGAATACCTGCTGAGCCGGAATTTGACGGTTGGCGGCGATGGTATTCAGGTAATTCTGCCACAGCTCGCCAATCCAGCGGCTATCCGCTTCACGTGCGGCGGGAGACATATCGTCGCGAATAAAGGGCTCAACAGCGGATTTATAGGTACCGACGCGGAAAACGTGGGTGGACACTTTCAGCTTATCCAGCAGCGATTTGTAGTACAGGCCATTTGTGGCAAAACCGTGAATATCGACAGCCCCTTGTGGCGTAAGCCAGATTTTATTGGCAAAACTTGCCAGATAATACTGGCCCTGGCTGAAGTTATCGCCAACGGCATAAACCGGCTTACCGCTGTCGCGGAATTCGCGCAGCGCTTTACCGATATACTGCATCGACGGCTGATCGGCTCCGGCAAAATCTTTCAGATCCATGACGATGCCGGTGATATTGCTGTCTTCTTTCGCCTGACGGATCGTATTGACGATATCAAACAGGGAGTTTTCCTGCAGGCGATCGGAGCTTGCGCCAAACAATTGACGACCAAGCACGCCTAAACGATGGGTACTGGAGGGTTTATCGACGATCACCCCGGAAATATCCAGGAGCAGGGCGCCGCGACTGACTTTCTCCCCCGAATTCCCGTTGTTCACCTGCATCCAGATCCCGACACCCACAAGGATCAGGAAAATAAAGAACAGGTTAAGCACCATTTCGCGGACAAAATTGAGCAGTCGCCACGTCCATTTAAAAAAACCGGCAATAAATCGCCACAGGGTTCGCATGTCTTCTCCCAATCATTACCAATACTACATCCGGTCAGGATGTATGAGATGAGGCTATCCTAATGACCCGACAGGCAGTTGTCAGCAGGAATCACCGTCTGCGCTGTAACAAATTCTGCTCTCGTGTTAATTTTGTGAATATTCACCATGACAGGAGTTAACCAAATGGATGCACTTGAATTACTTGTTAACCGTCGTAGCGCCTCTCGTCTGGCAGAGCCTGCCCCTGCCGGTGAGCAACTTCAGAATATCCTGCGGGCAGGAATGCGCGCGCCGGATCATAAGACCCTGCAACCCTGGCACTTCTTTGTGATTGAGGGCGAAGGACGCGAGCGCTTCAGCGCCGTCCTGGAAAAAGGGGCCATCGCCGCTGACGGTGATGAAAAAGCGATCGAGAAAGCCCGCAGCGCGCCGTTCCGTGCGCCGCTGATTATTACCGTGGTCGCCAAATGCCAGGAAAATCATAAAGTACCGGTCTGGGAACAGGAAATGTCCGCCGGATGCGCGGTGATGGCGATGCAGATGGCGGCGGTGGCCCAGGGTTTTGGCGGTATCTGGCGCAGCGGCGCGCTCACCGAAAGCCCGGTGGTTCGTGACGCGTTTAACTGCCGGCCGCAGGATAAGATCGTCGGTTTTCTTTATCTTGGCACGCCGCAACTGAAAGCCTCAACGACGATTAACGTGCCGGATACCGCGCCATTCGTGACCGTTTTTTAAAATAATCCGCAAAACTGTCTGGATTCTGAGCAAAGACGCTGGAATTCAGACACTCTCTCTTACCACATCAGGGAATGAGCGCTACCATAGCCCGATTGCAATGACAGGAGATGTCCATGAGCGAGCACGCTATTCGTTTAACGCAGTACAGCCACGGAGCGGGTTGCGGTTGTAAAATTTCCCCCAAAGTGTTGGAAACCATTCTGCACAGCGAGCAGGCGAAGTTTGTCGACCCGAACCTGCTTGTGGGCAATGAGACCCGCGACGACGCGGCAGTCTACGATCTCGGCAACGGCACCAGTGTGATCAGCACCACTGACTTCTTTATGCCGATCGTCGATAACCCGTTTGATTTTGGCCGTATTGCGGCAACCAACGCCATTAGCGATATTTTTGCGATGGGCGGGAAACCGATTATGGCGATTGCCATCCTCGGCTGGCCCATCAACACGCTGTCGCCCGATATCGCCCGCGAAGTTACCGAAGGCGGACGTTTCGCCTGCCGTGAGGCGGGGATTGCGCTGGCGGGCGGCCATTCCATCGACGCGCCAGAGCCGATCTTTGGCCTGGCTGTCACCGGCATCGTGCCGACCGAACGGGTGAAGAAAAACAGTACCGCGCGGGCGGGATGCAAACTCTTCCTGACGAAGCCGCTGGGTATTGGCGTATTGACCACCGCAGAGAAAAAATCACTGCTTAAACCCGAACATCAGGGGCTGGCGACGGAAGTGATGTGTCGAATGAACATTGCCGGAGCCGCCTTTGCGGACATTGACGGCGTGAAGGCGATGACTGACGTGACCGGTTTCGGCCTGCTGGGCCACCTCAGCGAAATGTGTCAGGGCGCAGGCGTTCAGGCACAAATTCACTACGACGCGATCCCGAAATTGCCGGGCGTCGAGGAGTATATCCGGCTTGGCGCCGTACCGGGCGGAACCGAGCGAAACTTTGCCAGCTACGGGCATCTGATGGGCGAGATGCCGCGTGAAGTGCGCGATCTGCTTTGCGATCCGCAAACCTCCGGCGGTCTGCTGCTGGCGGTGACGCCGGATGCGGTCGACGAGGTGAAACTCGCCGCCGCAGAGTTCGGCATCGACCTGACGGCGATTGGCGAACTGGTTGACGCGCGTGGCGGTCGTGCCATGGTTGAGATCCGTTAATTCAATGCGGTTGTTTATTGCCGAAAAGCCGAGTCTGGCCCGCGCCATTGCGGACGTGCTGCCGAAGCCGCACCGCAAAGGCGATGGCTTTATCGAGTGTGGGAACGGTCAGGTGGTGACCTGGTGTATTGGTCATCTGCTTGAGCAGGCGCAGCCCGACGCGTATGACAGCCGCTATGCGCGCTGGACCCTCTCTGATCTGCCCATTGTGCCGGAAAAGTGGCAATTGCAGCCGCGTCCGTCGGTGACCAAACAGCTCAATGTCATTAAGCGCTTTTTACATGAGGCCAGTGAGGTCATTCATGCCGGAGACCCCGATCGCGAAGGTCAGTTGCTGGTGGATGAAGTGCTTGACTACCTGCAACTGGCGCCGGAAAAACGCCAGCAGGTGCAGCGCTGCCTGATCAACGATCTCAACCCGCAGGCGGTGGAGCGCGCCATTGACCGGTTGCGGTCGAACAGTGAGTTCGTGCCGCTGTGCGTCTCGGCGTTGGCGCGTGCGCGCGCCGACTGGCTGTACGGTATCAACATGACCCGCGCCTACACGATTCTTGGACGTAACGCCGGGTATCAGGGTGTCCTGTCGGTTGGGCGCGTGCAGACGCCGGTACTCGGGCTGGTGGTGCGTCGTGACGAAGAGATCGAGAATTTCATTCCAAAAGATTTCTTCGAGGTGAAGGCGCACATCGTTACCCCCGCCGACGAGCGGTTTACCGCCATCTGGCAGCCGAGCGACGCCTGCGAGCCATATCAGGATGAAGAAGGGCGCTTACTGTATCGCCCGCTGGCGGAGCATGTGGTGAATCGGATAAACGGTCAACCGGCCATTGTCACCAGCTATAACGATAAACGGGAATCGGAATCCGCGCCGCTGCCGTTTTCGCTTTCTGCGTTACAGATTGAGGCGGCAAAGCGCTTTGGCCTGAGCGCGCAAAACGTGCTTGATATCTGTCAGAAGCTGTATGAAACCCACAAGTTGATCACCTATCCGCGTTCTGACTGCCGTTATCTGCCGGAAGAACACTTTGCCGGACGCCATGCGGTGATGAACGCCATCGGCGTACATGCGCCGGATCTGTTACCGCAGCCGGTCATTGACCCTGATACCCGCAACCGCTGCTGGGATGATAAAAAGGTTGATGCGCATCACGCCATTATTCCTACCGCGCGCAGTGCGTCGATTAACCTTACCGACAATGAAGCGAAGGTGTATAGCCTGATCGCGCGCCAGTACTTAATGCAGTTCTGCCCGGACGCCGTTTTCCGTAAGTGTTTGATCGAACTCGACATCGCCAAAGGCAAATTTGTCGCCAAAGCGCGGTTTCTGGCGGAAGCGGGCTGGCGCACGCTGCTCGGTAACAAAGAGCGAGACGAAGAAAACGACGGGACGCCGCTGCCGGTCGTGGCGAAAGACGACGAACTGCTGTGCGAGAAGGGTGAAGTGGTTGAACGTCAGACCCAGCCGCCGCGCCACTTTACCGATGCCACGCTGCTGTCGGCGATGACGGGGATTGCCCGCTTTGTGCAGGACAAAGATCTGAAAAAGATCCTCCGCGCCACCGACGGGCTGGGTACGGAAGCGACCCGCGCGGGGATCATTGAGCTTTTGTTTAAGCGCGGTTTCCTCACCAAGAAAGGGCGCTATATTCACTCCACTGACGCCGGAAAGGCGCTGTTCCATTCGCTGCCGGAGATGGCGACCCGTCCGGACATGACGGCGCACTGGGAGTCTATTTTGACGCAAATCAGTGAAAAACAGTGCCGCTATCAGGATTTTATGCAGCCGTTAATCGGTACGTTGTACCAATTGATCGACCAGGCGAAGTCCACGCCGGTGCGTCGCTTCCGCGGGATCGTCGCGCCGGGTAGCGGCGGCGGTAGCAGCGAGAAGAAAAAGAGTGCGCCGCGTAAGCGAGCGGCGAAAAAAAGCCCGCCATCAGCAGAGGCAGGCATCTAGTTCGTTGGGGAAGAATTAAATCACTCCCTGACCAAACATCGCGTCGGCGACTTTCACGAAGCCCGCGATATTCGCGCCGCGCACGTAGTTAGTCTGCTTGCTTTCACCGCCGTACTCCACGCAGGCGTGGTGAATATCCAGCATAATGTGGTGCAGGCGCGCATCCACTTTTTCCGCTTTCCAGCTCATGCGCGCGGCGTTCTGCGCCATCTCCAGACCGGAGGTCGCCACGCCGCCAGCGTTTGCCGCCTTACCCGGAGCAAACAGTACGCCCGCATCCAGGAACAGATCGGTCGCTTCGATGGTGGTCGGCATGTTGGCCCCTTCGGCGACCGCCTTCACGCCGTTGGCGATCAGCACGCGCGCGGCGTCGACATCCAGCTCGTTCTGCGTCGCGCAAGGCAGGGCGATATCCACCGGGACTGACCACGGTTGTTTACCTTCCAGCCAGGTCAGGCCAAACTCTTTGGCATACGCGGACAGGCGGCTGTCACGATTTGCTTTGATTTCGCACAGGCGCGCCAGCTTTTCTTTGCTAAAGCCGCTTTCGTCAACCACTGTACCGCTGGAGTCAGAGGCGGTGACGACGCGGGCGCCAAACTCCATCGCTTTTTCAATCGCATATTGCGCCACGTTGCCGGAACCGGACACCGCCACGCGCATACCTTCAAAGCCCAGACCATGACGTTTAAGCATCGCTTCAGTGAAATAGACCAGGCCGTAACCGGTGGCTTCCGGGCGGATAAGACTGCCGCCGAACGAAAGACCTTTACCTGTAAACACACAGGCGCTGTTATTGGACAGCTTGCGCATCATCCCGGCCATAAAGCCCACTTCACGACCCCCGACGCCGATATCACCCGCCGGCACGTCGGTGTCCGGACCCAAATGGCGATACAGTTCGGTCATTAGCGCCTGGCAGAAACGCATCACTTCGCCTTCGCTTTTGCCTTTTGGATCGAAGTCGCTGCCGCCTTTACCCCCGCCCATTGGCAGGGTAGTCAGCGCGTTTTTAAAGGTTTGCTCGAAGCCGAGGAATTTAAGGATCGAGAGGTTAACGGACGGGTGGAAACGCATGCCGCCCTTATAGGGGCCGATCGCTGAGTTAAACTGGACGCGCCAGGCACGGTTGACCTGCACCTGATTACGATCGTCGAGCCACACTACGCGGAACTGAATCACACGCTCTGGCTCAACCAAACGTTCAAGCAACGACATTTCACGGTAACGGGGATTTTGCTCAAGGAAAGGCCACAGGGTGGTCATCACTTCGCGAACGGCCTGCGCGAACTCGGTTTGATTCGGGTCGCGCTTTTGTACATGGTTGAGGAATGATTCCAGAGAGCGTGTCTGATCCATAGATAAACCTTATATTTAAACGATTGTAATTGTGTTTTTAATGAATATGTATTTGCAGTTTTTGACTATACCACCAGGAATGTGACGGGAAGCAAGAAAAAAATGGTGCCGCTAAGCAAATTAATAACCGGGCGTGGGTCATAACAAAAAGCGATGACGGGCGGGATTAAAGTTTTCGCCATGAAAGACCGTTATAGTGAGAACAGTCCCGCAATAATAAGGAATTTCTATGCGCGCTTTCGCCCTCGCCGCCGCCGTGATGACCCTCGCTTTTTCCGCGACAGCTAATCCGATCTCTCACCCGCAGGTCGAGGTCAACGTGCCGCCGGAGGTGTTCAGTACGGGTGGCCAACGTGTGCAGCCCTGTCTACAGTGCTGCATTTATCAGGATCAGTATTATTCGGAGGGCGCGGTGATTAAAGTGGAAGGTGTGCTGTTGCAGTGTCAGCGCGATGAAAAAACGATCAGCACGAATCCGCTGGTCTGGCGTCGCGTAAAAGCATAAACGCCTTGAGCAGGGGGATATCGGCGGGAGCAAGCGGATATTCCTGTGCGACGTGCGGCTCGCACCATACCAACTGCTGATGCGCATGGGCGGTTAACGCGCCGCTGAATGCCGGAACATGCCAGGCATGCAGGTGAATGATGCGGCCCGAAACTTCACGCTGATGGCTGGCAACGTAGGCTCCGACGGTGGCGCAGATACCCAGTTCTTCCTGTAACTCACGGGCAAGCGCCTGCGGCTGTGTTTCGCCAGGCTCGACTTTTCCACCTGCAAACTCCCATAACCCAGGTTGATCCGCATGGGCAGGGCGCTGGGCGAGCAATATTTTGCCATCACGCTCGATAATGGCGGCGACAACGTCGAGGGTTTTCATCATATTCATCAATGTCTAACGGGATAAAGTGACATACTATCGTTATCTTTGTTTGACCTGAAGTCCCAGGAGTTTCCCTTGAACGATCCGCAATCGTGGGTTAAGCCGCTGACCCGTTTACCTTTACCGCTTAAGCCGCTGGTTCAAACCCAGAAAAAACATTACGGTGAGGTACTGCACCCGACGCGCTGGTGGGGGCGGATGCCGTTTCTGTTCTGGCTGGTGGCGCTGTTTGTCGGTTTTCTGGAGCGCAAACGGGCGCGGCTGACGCCGGACATGCGCGCGCTGTTGATGACCCGCGTTTCTCAGATATGTCACTGCGCATTTTGCGTTGATGCGAACAGCCTGAGGTTGGCGGAGCGCTGTGGCGCGATGGATAAAGTGCTGGCGGTGGCAAACTGGCAGACGTCCGCGCTGTTTAGCGAGGAGGAGCGCGTGGCGCTGGCCTACGCTGAAGCCGTCACCGCGACGCCGCCGAAGGTTGATGACGCGCTAAAGGCGCAAATGACGGCGCATTTTACAGACGAGGTGATTAGCGAAATGACCGCGCTGCTGGCGTTTCAGAATCTTTCGGCGCGCTTTAACGCCGCGCTGGATATCCCCTCACAGGGCTTGTGTGACAGCCTGAAAGGAGCGCCGCGTGCTTGACCGTCATCTGCATCCGCGCTGCAAACCGTTTTTGCACCGTTGCGCCGGGCTGCTCGACAAACCAGGGGTATCAGCGGACGGCGTAACGCTGTTTGGCTTTGCCATCGGCGTACTGGCGCTGCCGTTTCTCGCGCTGGGATGGTATTTTGCGGCGCTGGTCGCCATCGTGCTGAACAGACTGCTGGATGGGCTGGACGGCGCGCTGGCCCGGCGCAGGGGACTGACCGACGCGGGAGGATTTCTCGATATTTCGCTCGATTTTCTGTTTTACGCGCTGGTGCCGTTTGGTTTTATCCTCGCACAACCGGAGCAAAACGCGCTGGCGGGCGGCTGGCTGCTGTTTGCTTTTATTGGCACCGGGAGCAGTTTTCTTGCCTTTGCCGCCCTCGCGGCGAAACACAATATCGATAATCCCGGTTACGCGCACAAATCGTTTTATTATCTGGGCGGGCTAACGGAAGGGACGGAAACCCTGTTGCTTTTTGTGCTGTGCTGTCTGTTTCCGGCCTGTTTTGCGCCGTTGGCGTGGATCTTTGGCGCGCTCTGCTGGTTGACCACGTTCACCAGAATCTGGAGTGGATACCAGACCCTGAAAGCGATTCAGCGTCAGAAATAAGGTTGCGCCGGATGGGCCATGCGCGCATCCGGCCATTTGCGGTTACAGGCTGCTTTGCGGACCCCGTTCGCCACGGGCAACCGGGTTTTTCGGATCGCTGCTCCATTCATACCAGCCGCCATCGTACACCGACACGTTCTGCCACCCCATCGCCCGGGCGTACATAAACGTTTCCGAAGCGCGCCAGCCGGTGCCGCAATAAAAAGCGATCTGTTGATCCGGCAGAATGTTCCACTGCTTCCACATTGCGGCAATGTCGTCTGCGCTGCGCATGGTGCCGTCCGGGTTATGGAAATCTTCCATATGCGTGGAGTCGCTGCCCGCATGACCCCAGCGCGCGCCGGCAATTTCGCCTTTTGGCTTAATGTAGCTATACCCGCTGGTGGCGCCGATAAATTCCGGCCAGGAGCGAATGCTGACCAGCGAGGCGTCCTGCCTGTGCAGCAGTCCGCGCGCCTGCTGCGTGTCGATCATCAGCTGTGGCTGCGCCGGAATAGTCACGCCGAAATCCGGCGCGGGTTTGACTTTCGCTGGCATCCCGCGTTCCACCGGTAGCCCGGCGTCAGACCAGCTCTGCCAGCCGCCGTCGAGCAGGCGAACGTCCTTCACCCCGGCGTAGAGCAGAATTTGCGCCACGCGGGCGGCGGCATAGACATCGCGCCCGTAGAGAATCACCGTCGTGTCGTGACGAAGACCGTGTCTGGCCAGCATCGCCTTAAGATCGGCATCGGGGACTTTATTCCACAGCGGCTCGCTTTCCACTTCGTTGGTATCGATATAGCCCGCGCCCGGAATATGGCTGATAAGATAACGCTTCGGCGCGCCCCAGGCGGCTTCGATCACTTTCCAGTCACCGGCAGGTTTAGCGGCGACCGCGTTGCCTTGTTGCAGTTCGTGCAGCCACTGCGGGTACACCAGTTGTTCAAAATGCGCCAGCCGCTGGAGGCGAGCGGGATCCTGAAGCGCGTCGGTGAGCGTAGAAACCGGGTTAAGACCGGCTTTTTCCAGTCGGTTTTTCACCGCCTGAATCGCCGTTTCACTGCCATAGAGCGCGACCGGGGTGTTGGCGCTAAGGTGATGTTGTTGGATCCATGCCTCGATCTGTTCATCGCTCATGGCGTCGAGCCAGCTGGCGGAGAGATTCAGTGCCGATGGTTCATGGCCGGAAGGGCCGTTGGCGCTCTGCGGCCAGCCGTTATAAAAAGCGCTGGGGCGGGTGTCAATGGCGATGCCATTTTTCTGCATAAGCTGGTGGAAAGTGAGCGCCTGCGTCATATCAGCAGCCCATGAGGAAGCGCAAGCCAGCCCTAAAGCCATTGCCAGCGCGGTCAGTTGAGAAACACGTTTCATCGAATTGCCCGACGTTGAGATAAGAGGGCGACATTTTCTGCTTCCTGGAGGCGAAAAACTTTGCGTTAACACAGGATGCGCGCATATTTATACGGCGCTGGTCAGCCGCAAAATCTGTCCGCCGGCCGGCACATCTTCCGGGTCGTGGGTGACCTGAACCACGGGAATCTTCAGGCGGCGGACCTCTTCAAAGACCCATTGGCGAAAATCAGCGCGCCGGTCGGCGTCAAGACGCGCGAACGGTTCATCTAACAGTAGCGCCCGTGGCTGTGCCAGCAGGGCGCGGAGCAGCGCCACCCGGCCACGCTGGCCACCGGAGAGCGTCGCCGGATCGCGTGACGCGAACCCCGCCATTCCCGCGCGTTCCAGCGCATGTTGTACCGCCTGTTCGCGCGCCGCGCCTTTCACGGCGGCCGGTAGCGCCAGCAGCAGGTTCTGTCCTACAGTGAAGTGATCGAACAGCAAGGCATCCTGAAATAATATACCCACCTGCCGCGCGGCGGTGGGCAGCCGATCCAGTCGCCGATCGTCCAGCCACAGTTCGCCAGAAGCCGTCAGCGGCAGTGACAGCGCACCAACCAGCCAGGCCAACAGCGAGGATTTTCCGCAGCCGGAAGGGCCCATTAACGTGACAATGTCACCTTTTGCCGCCTCAAACGTTAATGGGCCGAACAACGGGGTCTGTTTCAGGTACAGCGAAAGATGACGAACAGTAAGCATTATCGCATTCCTTGACGGGCACGACCGACCCAGGTTGAGATGCCGGCAGTCAGCATAAACACCAGCAACGGTAACAACAGTTGCCACAGCGCCTGCGCCGCCAGGATGCCGGTGCTGCCGCCGCTACTGAGGGCAACGGCTTCTGTCGTCAGGGTCGGAAAGCGCCCTGCGCCCAGCCACAGCGTCGGCATATATTGCGCAATGCTCACAGAAAAACCGACCGCCAGCGCAATCAACGCCGGGCGCAGCATCAGCGGGCATTTCAGGTAGCAGAAAATTTTTACTGGCGACCAGCCCAGCGTTTGCGCCACCAGAATCAATCGCGGGTCGATGCGCCGCCAGGTCGGTTGTAGTATGAAAAGCATCCATGGCGCAACCCACAGCAGGTGGCCCCAGATGAGGGTAGAAAACTGTCCGTCCTGCCCGGTGCGCAGTGCGACAGCATACTGACCGACCACCAACGGTAGCGCGGGCAGCAGGATCGGTAACCAGACCCAACGATGCCTGTGCCGTGGCCCCCATTCCAGCCAGAGCAGTAACATAACCAGCGCCAGTACGCTGGCGAGCGCGCCTATTTGCAGGCTGTTGATCAACGCGTCGACGTCGGGCGTGGCATCTCGCGCGAGCACAGCCAACAAAAGCGCGCACAGGAGTCCCGTCAGCGGCAGTGCGCGCGACAACGCCTTTCCGCTCAGGGCCGGAACGTGAGGCTGACGCAGACCGTTGACGGAGGGCAATGTTCGCCGCCAGAAACGCCAGATCAGATACCCAACCAACGCAAAGAGGGCGAGTAACATGACCAGCAGCAGGCTGGCCAATGCCCCTTTACTCTGTTGGTCGCTGTCGCCCTGGCTTAGCCATTGCCAGCTTAGTACGGCCAGCGTGGGCGGGTTACCAGGGCCGAGAATCATCGCGACGTCTACTGCCGAAAGCGTCCACGCGACCACTGCCAGCATCACCACGCCCAGTGCCGGGGCAATTGAGGGAAGGATCAACCAGCGCATCGCCTGGTAACGGTTGTAGCCCAGTGAGTCGAGGATAATGACCTGACCGCTGAGACGTGTTTCGCTCAACAGGACCGTCAAAATCCACAGTACAAAAGCGCTCTCTTTCACTGCAAGCGTGACCCCCAGTCCAATGCCATAGCTGTCCATCGGCGGCGTGAACGCCGGCAGTGCGCGCCAGAGTAAACCGCCTTCGGCAAACAGCAGGAGCGTTGCGCTGGCAAAGGCGACGTGAGGGATGGCCAGCAGCCACGGCAGTCGACCGGCCAGGCTGCGCCATCGGTCGCCAGGCCAGAGCGACACGACGATCGCCAGCGCGATGAACAGCGCGCCGACGGCGGCGACGATCGTGGAAACCACGGTGGCCAGCAGCGCTTGCGGTAACTGCGGATCGGCAAACAGCGCCTGCCAGTGCGCGAATGACAGGGCCGGGGAGATCAGCAGTACGATGGCGGGCACTAATGGCGCGTAGACAACCAGCATGCACAGCCAGGCCAGCAGCGTTAGCGCGTACCGTAACGGCGCAGCCATTCCTGCTCCAGGGCGTTGATCCAGGCGGCGTGAGGTTCAGGTAACACGGCAGGCAGGCCGCCCGGCGAGCGCGCAGCCAGCGCTTCTCGTTCGGCAACAGGCAGCGTTTGCGGGTCCAGTACCGAAGGATCGCCCCAGACTGCCGGGTCAGCTTTGCGCAGTTGCGCCTGCGGCGAGAGCAGGAAGTTTGCCACCACCTTCGCACCTGCTTCGGCACGGGCGTTGGCGGGAATCGTCACAAAATGAACGTTGCCAATCATGCCATCAGAAAAGCCAAAGCTGTAGCTGCTGTCCGGCAGTTCGCCATTGGCGACTTTTTGCTGCGCGTGGGCCGGGTTAAAGGTCAGCGACAGGCGCAGCGTACCGCTGTTCAGCAACGCATCCATGCGCGCCGGCGAAGCGGGAAAGTCTTTCCCCTGACGCCACAGATATGGGTGCAACGCGTCGAGATAGCGCCACAATGGCGCGGTTACCTCCGCAAAACGGGCGGTATCGGGCGCAACGGTTAGCGCTGCCGGCGTGCGGGTCAGCGAGATGAGTAACTGTTCGAGAAATGCCGTACCGGTGAAGTCCGGCGGACGCGGATAGCTTACGGTACCCGGGTGGGCTTTGGCGAACGCCAGTAACGCCTGCGGACTTTGCGGCGGCTGCGGCGTGACGTTTCGATCCGCAATAAAGGTGAGCTGTGCGCCGCCCCAGGGCGATTCCGCACCGTCGGTAGGCACGGAGAAATCTTCCCGCACCGGCTTTTGCGTATCGACATAACGCCAGTTTGGCAGCGTCTCCGCCCACTGAGTTTGCAGCAGTCCCGCTTCTTTCAGCGTGCGGAAATTTTCGCCGTTTACCCACAAGAGATCTACCGAACCGCCGTCTTTCCGCCCGGCGGCGGCTTCGGTCTGAATACGTTTTACCGCGTCCGCAGCGTCGGCCAGACGGACGATTTTCAGCTCAATAGCGTAATGGGTTTTCATTTCACCGCTGACCCAGTCCAGATACCGGTTGATCGCCGGATCGCCTCCCCAGGCGTTAAACCAGACTGTCTGGCCTTTGGCTTCTTCTTTAACCTGCTGCCAGCTGTCAGCGGCATGAACCTGAGCGCTTAACAGCAGGCCTGCAATAATGCATCCCCAACGCATAGTTACTCCTGAAAAAAACGTGTTGCCAGCCAGCGCGAGGCCAGCGGTAAAAGCCCGAGCAGCGCAAACGCGGCCAGCATAGCGGGTGAGATAATGTCACGCATGGATGTCAGTTGGCCCAGTTGTCTGCCGGCATTGAGATACACCAACGTGGCGGGCAGCATTCCCAGTTGGCTGACCCACCAGTAGCGGCCCACGCTAATTGATGTGACTCCCGCCAGCAGATTCACCACCACGAACGGGAACAGCGGCATCAGGCGCAGCGCAAAGAGATAGCCGACGCCGTCGCGCGCGATTCCGCGATTCACCGGCATCATCTGGCGGGAAAAACGGTGCGATACCCAGTCACGCAGCAGATAACGGCTGGTGAGCATAGCGAGCGTGGCGCCCAGCGTCGAGGCAAATGAGACCAACAGCGTCCCTTGCCACAGACCAAACAACGCGCCGCCGAGCAGGGTTAACAGCGCCGCGCCGGGTACAGACAGGGCTGCTACAGCGGTATAGAGCAGGAAATAGAGCGTCGCGCAAAGCAACGGCCACTGGCGCTGCCAGTCCACCAGCAGAGCGTGGTTGCGCCTGAGCGTATCAAGCGTGAGAAAGCCGGGGGGCGTGAGCCACATCAACCCGGCTATGAAAAGGACAAGGATACCCGCTAACAGGTATTTTCGGCTGTTCACCGGTCTCTATCAAACGTGAAACTTCGCCCACACCGGCGCGTGATCGGAGGGTTTTTCCATACTGCGGATATCGTAGTCGATGCCGGTTTCGACGCAACGTTCCGCCAGCGGCTGGCTTGCCAGTAGCAGATCGATGCGCAGGCCGCGGTTGTCATCAAAGCCTTTTGAACGGTAATCAAACCACGAGAACCGATCCACCGTTTCCGGGTGCGCGTGGCGGAAGGTGTCTACCAGTCCCCAGTTCAGCAAACGTCCCATCCATTCACGTTCTTCCGGCAGGAACGAACATTTTCCGGTGCGCAGCCAGCGCTTACGGTTTTCTTCGCCGATACCGATGTCCAGATCGGTCGGGCTGATGTTCATATCGCCCATGATCAATACCGGATTATCGCGCTTCAGTTCAGTGTTGAGATACTGCTGCAGGTTTTGATAGAACCGTTCTTTCGCCGGAAATTTGACGGGGTGGTCGCGGCTTTCACCCTGCGGAAAATAGCCGTTAATCACCGTCACGTTGCCCAGAGGCGAGGGGAGTTCCGCCATGATAATGCGGCGCTGCGCTTCTTCACCGTCGCCAGGGAATCCGCGACGGACGGCGACAGGCGTCTCTTTTGTCAGTAGCGCCACGCCGTAATGGCCTTTCTGACCATGATAAAACACGTTGTAGCCGAGTTTCGCCACGTCCTCAAGCGGAAACATGTCATCGTGAACTTTTGTCTCCTGAAGGCCGATGACGTCAGGTTGGTGTTTTTCGACAATGGCTTCCAGTTGATGAGGTCTGGCGCGCAGGCCGTTGATATTAAAAGAGACAAATTTCATAGTCGCTGCCACTTTGCTGGGTGAATAGTGCAAGGATGGTAGCAGAATTTACGTTGGCTGACTGCCACTTGTCGCCAGATTCCTGCAATGAATGCGAATGGTGTTAACGATGGTGCAACATTTGCCCGCTTTCAGGGCGCATTGCGCCAGAATGGCGCAGCAATTTCCGGTAAATTTCGCAGACGATCACATTTCCAGAATTATATTTGGTATGTGCATAATATTGCGGATTTTCATCCAATTATTCACCTTTCCAGCAAACATATTCACTTTTTATGCAGTAAAAGTGAATATCGACAGGCTATAACCCATTGATTTTGTGTTTCTCCATCTCGTTTATGCATTTTTTCGCTGGCTGGCATGAAGCCTGCAATCTACATTTACAGCGCAAACACACTATTTATTAACATATAAATAACTTTTTATTTACCGTTGAGGTTGCTATGTCTCAGTCAATTACGCGTGAAAATTTTGATGAATGGATGATGCCCGTTTATGCCCCGGCGCCTTTTATTCCGGTACGTGGCGAAGGTTCACGCTTGTGGGATCAGCAGGGTAAAGAGTATATCGATTTCGCCGGGGGGATTGCGGTCAATGCCCTCGGTCATGCGCACCCGGAACTGCGAGACGCGCTAAATGAACAAGCTGGCAAATTCTGGCACACCGGTAATGGTTACACTAACGAACCGGCGCTGCGGCTGGCGAAAAAACTCATCGACGCCACCTTTGCCGATCGCGTTTTCTTTTGTAACTCCGGGGCGGAAGCTAATGAAGCGGCGCTGAAGCTGGCGCGAAAATACGCCCACGATCGTTACGGCAGCGAGAAGAGCGGCATTGTGGCGTTCAAAAATGCTTTTCATGGCCGCACGTTGTTTACCGTCAGTGCTGGCGGGCAACCGGCCTATTCTCAGGACTTTGCGCCGCTGCCGCCGGATATCCGCCACGCGGTATATAACGACATTAACTCCGCCAGCACCCTGATCGACGACACCACCTGCGCGGTGATCGTTGAGCCGATGCAGGGCGAAGGCGGGGTGTTGCCCGCCACGCCTGCGTTCCTGCAGGGCTTGCGCGAGCTGTGCGATCGTCACAACGCGCTGTTGATTTTTGACGAAGTCCAGACCGGCGTCGGTCGCACCGGTGAGCTGTACGCCTATATGCATTACGGCGTTACGCCCGATCTTCTGACCACGGCGAAAGCGCTCGGCGGCGGATTCCCCATCGGCGCGCTGCTGGCACGTGAGGCCTGCGCCAGCGTGATGACCGTCGGTACGCACGGAACCACTTACGGCGGCAATCCGCTGGCGACCGCAGTCGCCGGGAAACTGCTGGACATTGTGAATACCCCGGCGATGCTGAACGGCGTCAAACAGCGCCACGACGGGTTTGTTGAGCGCCTGAACGCCATTAACCAGCATACCGGCCTGTTTAGCGAAATTCGCGGTCTGGGTCTGCTGATTGGCTGCGTGCTGAACGCCGGGTATGCCGGTCAAGCCAAACAGATAGCGCAGGAAGCGGCGAAAGCGGGCGTGATGGTGCTGATTGCCGGGGCTAACGTGGTACGTTTCGCCCCTGCGCTGAACGTCACCGAAGAAGAAATGACCACTGGGCTGGATCGCTTCGCGCAGGCCTGCGCACAGATCAAGGCTGGAGGTTCCTCATGAGAGTAATCCGTCCTGCTGAACAGGGTGATGTCGCTGCGCTGATGCAGCTTGCCGGTAAAACCGGCGGCGGTCTGACGTCGTTACCGGCGAATGAAGCGACGCTGGCAGCGCGCATCGATCGCTCAATTAAGACCTGGCGGGGAGAACTGCCGAAAAGTGAACAAGGGTTCGTGTTTGTACTGGAAGACAGCGAAACCGGGGAGGTGGGCGGGATTTGCGCCATCGAGGTGGCGGTCGGGCTGAATGACCCGTGGTACAACTACCGTGTAGGGACGCTGGTGCATGCCTCGAAAGAGCTGAACGTCTATAACGCGCTGCCGACGCTGTTTCTCAGTAATGACCACACCGGCAGCAGCGAGTTGTGTACGCTATTTCTCGATCCGGACTGGCGTAAAGAAGGCAACGGTTATCTGCTGTCAAAATCGCGCTTTATGTTTATGGCGGCGTTTCGCGACAGGTTTAATGAAAAGGTGGTTGCGGAAATGCGCGGCGTCATTGATGAGAACGGCTACTCTCCGTTCTGGGAAAGCCTGGGCAAGCGCTTTTTCTCAATGGAATTTAGCCGCGCGGATTTCCTGTGCGGTACCGGGCAAAAAGCGTTTATCGCGGAACTTATGCCCAAACATCCTATTTATACCCATTTTCTCAGCCATGAGGCGCAGGCGGTGATAGGTCAGGTCCATCCGCAGACGGCGCCTGCCCGCGCGGTGCTGGAAAAAGAGGGATTTCGCTACCGTAACTACATCGATATTTTCGATGGCGGGCCGACACTCGAGTGTGATATCGACCGGGTACGCGCCATTCGTAAAAGTCGGCTGGTGGAGGTTGTCGAAGGACAGCCTGCCCCTGGGGATTATCCGGCCTGCCTGGTGGCTAATGAGAATTACCAGAACTTCCGCGTCATGCTGGTGCGTGCGGACCCGGATACGCAGCGGTTGGTGCTCACGGCAGCACAACTGGATGCCCTGAAATGTCAGGCGGGGGAAAGCGTGCGCTTTGTCCGTCTTTGCGCTGAGGAGAAAACGGTATGACGTTATGGATTAATGGTGACTGGCTGAGCGGTCAGGGGGAGCGTCGGGTTAAACGCGATCCGGTGAAGGGGGACGTGCTTTGGGAAGGTCACGACGCGGATGCCGATCAGGTGTTGCAGGCCGTTCGCGCTGCCCGCGCGGCGTTTCCGGCATGGGCAAAACGTCCTTTTAGCGAGCGTCAGGCGATTGTAGAGGCGTTTGGCGGGCTGCTGGAAAACAATAAAACGCAGCTCACCGCGATTATCGCCCGCGAAACGGGTAAGCCGCGGTGGGAAGCGGCCACGGAAGTGACGGCGATGATCAATAAAATCGCCATTTCGATCAACGCGTACCACGCTCGTACCGGAGAGCAGCAGAGTGCGTTGCCGGACGGCGCAGCGACGCTGCGCCATCGTCCGCATGGCGTGCTGGCGGTGTTTGGCCCCTACAATTTCCCCGGGCATCTGCCGAATGGCCATATCGTCCCGGCGCTGCTGGCTGGCAATACGGTGCTTTTTAAACCCAGTGAACTCACGCCGTGGACCGGTGAAGCCGTAATCAAACTCTGGCAGCAGGCCGGATTGCCCCCCGGCGTCGTGAATCTGCTTCAGGGCGGTCGCGAAACGGGACAAGCGCTGAGCGCGCAGGACGATCTGGATGGTCTGCTGTTTACCGGTAGCGCGAATACGGGTTATCAACTGCACCGCCAGCTTGCCGGACAGCCGGAAAAAATTCTCGCGCTGGAAATGGGGGGAAATAACCCGTTGATCGTCGAAAACCCGGCAGATATCGACGCCGCCGTGCACCTGACTTTACAGTCGGCGTTTATTACTGCCGGACAGCGCTGCACCTGCGCGCGCCGTTTACTGGTCAAAAAAGGGGCGCAGGGCGATGCCTTTCTTGCGCGGCTGGTCGAGGTGAGTCAGCGGTTACAGCCGGGGCGCTGGGACGCTGAGCCGCAGCCTTTTTTCGGTGGGCTGATTTCAGCGCAGGCGGCGAAGCACGTCTACACGGCCTGGCAGCGTCTGGCGGCGCTTGGCGGTAAGACGTTGCTGACGCCGCGTCTGATTGAGGAAGGCACGTCGCTGCTGTCGCCAGGGATCGTGGAATTGACCGATGTGGCAAATGTGCCCGACGACGAAGTGTTTGGCCCGCTGTTGGGCGTCTGGCGTTATGACCGTTTTGAGGACGCGATAGCGCTGGCGAACCAGACCCGCTTTGGCCTGTCGTGCGGACTTATCTCGCCCGATCGTGCACAGTTTGACCAGTTGCTTCTGGAAGCGCGCGCGGGGATCGTCAACTGGAATAAACCACTGACCGGAGCCGCGAGCACCGCGCCGTTTGGCGGAGTGGGGGCATCCGGTAACCATCGCGCCAGCGCGTGGTACGCCGCGGATTACTGCGCCTGGCCGATGGCGAGCCTCGAATCACCGACATTGACGCTGCCGGGTGTCCTGAGTCCCGGGCTTGATTTCTCTCGTGAGGAAGGATTATGAACGCGCGCGAGGTTAATTTTGACGGGCTGGTGGGGCTGACGCACCATTATGCCGGGTTGTCGTTTGGTAACGTGGCGTCCACGCAGCACCGCTTTCAGGTATCGAATCCGCGCCTGGCCGCAAAGCAAGGATTGCAGAAAATGAAAGCGCTGGCCGATGTCGGGTACCCGCAGGCAGTGATCCCGCCGCATGAACGGCCATTTATTCCGGCGCTGCGCCAGCTCGGGTTTAGCGGTAGCGATGAGCAGATCCTCGCAAAGGTGGCCCGGCACGCGCCGCAGTGGCTTTCCAGCGTCAGTTCAGCGTCGCCGATGTGGGTCGCCAATGCGGCCACGGTCGCACCGTCTGCTGATACCCTGGATGGTAAAGTTCATCTGACGGTGGCAAACCTCAACAATAAGTTTCACCGATCGCTGGAGGCTCCGACGACCGAAGCGCTGCTGCGAGCCATTTTTCACGACGATCGTTATTTTTCGCTTCACACGGCGCTGCCGCAGGTGGCGATGCTTGGCGATGAAGGCGCGGCGAATCACAGTCGTCTGGGGGCTAACTATGGCGATCCTGGCATCCAGCTGTTTGTGTACGGGCGTGAAGAGGGCAATCAGACCCGGCCTTCTCATTATCCGGCGCGCCAGACCCGTGAGGCCAGCGAGGCGGTCGCGCGGCTGAATCAGGTTAATCCGCGGCAGTGCATTTTTGCCCAGCAGCATCCTGATGTGATTGATCTCGGCGTTTTCCATAACGACGTTATTGCGGTGTCGAATCGGCAAGTGCTGTTTTGCCATGAGCAGGCTTTCGCCAGCCAGGATCAGGTACTGGACCAGCTGCGCGCCCGCGTGCCGGGTTTTACGCCTGTCGTGGTGCCTGCGTCAGAGGTATCTGTTTCCGATGCGGTTGCCACCTATTTGTTTAACAGCCAACTGCTGAGCCGTGAAGATGGCTCGATGATGCTGGTGCTGCCGCAGGAGTGTCGTGAACATGCGGGGGTATGGCGTTATCTGACAGACCTGCTGGAAGGCGACAACCCGATCCGCGATATGCGCGTGTTTGACCTGCGTGAAAGTATGTCCAACGGCGGCGGTCCTGCGTGTCTGCGCCTGCGGGTCGTGTTGACCGATGAGGAGTTGCGGGCGGTGAATCCCGCGGTGATGATGAACGACACCCTGTTTTCCGCCCTCAACGACTGGGTGGATCGTTACTATCGCGATCGGCTGACCGCCGCAGACCTGGCGGACCCGCAGTTGCTGCGGGAAGGTCGCGAAGCGCTGGACACCCTGACGCAGTTGCTGAAACTTGGTTCTGTCTATCCGTTTCAGCAGGCAGGAGAGCGACATGGATGATTTCCTTGCTGTCACCCTGGCAGGCGTGATACCGGAGGTCTCTGAAGGGAAAGGCCCGGGCTTTCACTGGCGTCAGACGGCGCCGGGCATCCTTGAGCTGATCCCGGAAAAGGCGACCGATCGGGCGTTAGTGATTTCGGCCGGTATTCACGGTAATGAAACGGCGCCGGTGGAAATGCTTAGCGCGCTGCTGACGAGATTAATGGCGGGTGAGATCCCTCTGCGCTGGCGGCTGTTGCTGATTCTGGGCAACCCGCAGGCGCTGGCAGAGGGCAAGCGCTACTGTCACAGTGATATGAACCGGATGTTCGGCGGGCGCTGGCAGCAGTTTGAAGAAAGTGGTGAAACGCTACGCGCTCGGCAACTGGAACGATGCCTGGAGGATTTCTGGTGTCGGGAAGCAACCCCGACCCGCTGGCATCTCGATCTTCATACCGCCATCCGTGGTTCTCATCATCTGCGGTTTGGCGTGTTGCCGCAGCGTCCGATTCCGTGGGATGACGGTTTTCTCGACTGGCTCGGCGCCGCCGGGCTTGAGGCGCTGGTCTTTCATCAAACACCAGGCGGTACGTTTACGCATTTTAGCGCAGCGCATTTCGGCGCGCTTTCCTGCACGCTGGAGCTGGGAAAGGCATTACCGTTCGGGCAAAACGATCTACGCCAGTTTGCGCCTACCGCAGACGCGTTGTCCGCTCTGCTGGCCGGGAAGGGAGAAAAGCGCAGCGGCGCGCAGCCGGTTCGCTATCGTGTAGTATCACAAATTACACGACGCAGCGAAGCATTTGTGCTGCATATTGACTCTCAGACGCTGAACTTTACACCGTTTCAAAAAGGCACACTGTTAGCCGAAGACGGCGCCGAGCGCGTTATTGTACGCCACGAAGTTGAGTACGTTCTTTTTCCCAACCCTGCCGTCGCACCCGGTTTACGCGCCGGACTGATGCTGGAAAAAATCAACTGACCTATTTACCGCAGGCTCTCTTTGCCTGCGGTTCTTATTATATCGTGCGTCTGTGAAATATTACGGATTATTCCTGGCAAATTGCTTTATTATTCATCATTGCTGAGTTATAGTTCTTCATATTTCCTGCAAAATCATCCGCTTGTCATTTTTCCTTGCCATTCTTCGCCATAATTTCTTTTTTTCTCCACAATTGGCGAAAAGTTGTTTTTTATACTTTCATTGTTTTACCGATACTCTGACTAATTGACGATAAAGCCGCTAAAGTTAATCTCGTCAACACGGCACGGCTCTTGTTGGTAAGAGTTAAGAAAGCCGTAAAAAATAACTGAAAGGAAGGATAAAAAATATGCGTAAATTAACTGCACTGTTTGTTGCTTCTACCCTGGCTCTGGGCGCTGCTAACCTGGCTCACGCAGCCGAAACCACCGCCGCCGCGCCAGCGGATGCAAAACCCATGATGCACCATAAAGGCAAATTTGGTCCGCATCATGACATGATGTTCAAAGACCTGAATCTGACCGATGCGCAAAAGCAGCAGATTCGCGACATCATGAAAGAGAAACGCGCCGACATGAAACGCCCGTCTTTAGATGAGCGCCGCGCAATGCACGCGATCATTGCCAGCGACAGCTTCGATAAAGCCAAAGCTGAAGCGCAGATCGCAAAAATGGAAGAGCAGCGTAAAGCCAACATGCTGGCGCACATGGAAACACAGAATAAGATCTACAACATTCTGACCCCGGAACAGAAAAAGCAGTTTAATGCCAATTTTGAGAAGCGTCTGACAGAACGTCCGGCGCGAGACGGTAAAATGCCCGTACCTGCTGAGTAATCGCTGAGCAAACGGATCCGAAAACCGCCGGTCTTGTTCATCCTCTCCCATGAGGCGATGGACAGGCCCGGCGGTTTTTTTTACCGCAGTAGGCCATTCCACCCTGACGCCAGTTACCTGCTGTTCATTAAAGCATCCGGGCTGAGGTCGATGATCTCGCAGGTGCCGGAAATCAAGGGCTTGCAGAGGATTTTGTAGCCATCATGATCAAAGCCTGCCGGCGTTTGTACCAGCGTCGACACGTTATCCAGAGAGTCAACCGCGCCCAGCCAAAGCCAGTTATTAATAATGTGGTACTGTGTCATCCCCGGTCGGCTCTCTTTGAGCGCAATAGCGTTTTTCCACGGCCAGCATACAACACGCAGTTTTTCCAACGAATCCAGCAGGCGGGTCGCATGCTGGTCAGGGCTTTCTTTGCCGCAACAGGCCCCCGCGCAGCGCTTCAGCGCTGAGCGAAAACAGGCGCGACCGCGACTCAGCGGCTCAAGACCGAGTAGTCCATAACACAGCTTTTGTTCATCAGCGAGGGTCTGTAAGGCCTGCAACGCGGCGCGACGATTGGCAAAAAGACCAAACAGGTTGGCCGCGTGTGAAAAGTCGACGTCGCGTGCATAAACGACGTCAACGTTTTGCCCGCGAAGCTGGAGGGCGCAGAGTTGGCGGTTGCGCCGGAGTCGTTTGTTAAACAACGGCTGCTGTTCTTTAATAAGCCGGGCTTCCAGCAGCAGCGCGCCGATTTCTCCTGCGGTGCAGATCCAGGTAATGCGTCGGGACTGACGCAGCATGGCGGCTTCATCGGCGGTGCGCAGATGTGACAGTACCCGGCTGCGAATATTCACGCTTTTGCCTATGTACAGAGGCATGGCGTCGCTGTCGCCATGGAACAGATACACGCCGGGTACGCTGGGCAACGCATCAAGGAAAGGGCGCAGATGTTCGGGGTATTTGTAAATTGCTGCTGCTTCAAATTCTGGACGAGGGGCTGATTGACGCCGTACCACGGTTAACTCCGGATGCTGGTTATTCATCCAGTATAGCAGCGCAACGGAGAGTAAAAAAGAGGCGATTTTGTGAAGGCTGGCCGGACAGCGCGCGTGGCGTCATTATCCGGCCAGGTAAAATCACTGTTTCCAGAAATCGTCAAACACCGTGATGGGCGGACGGCGTTTATGTTCCGTCTTCAGGTACCAGCCTTCGATGATATTGGCAACGGCGGGATCGACGGCTTTCCCTTCCAGATAGTCATCAATATTTTCGTAGCTGACGCCGAGCGCGGTTTCATCCGGCAAAGAAGGGCGATCGTCTTCCAGGTCGGCGGTCGGGGCTTTCTTGTAAAGATGTTCCGGGCAGCCTAACGCGGCCAGCAACTGTTTGCCCTGACGTTTGTTCAGGCGGAACAGGGGATTAATGTCGGTGCCGCCGTCGCCATATTTCGTAAAGAAGCCAGTAATAGCTTCCGCCGCATGGTCGGTACCTACCACGACTCCGCTGGTCATTCCGGCGATACTGTACTGTGCCTTCATACGTTCGCGGGCTTTTTCGTTACCGCGCACAAAATCGCTCAGTTCAATCCCCGCGTCGCGCAACGCCTGTTCACTCGCCAGCACCGCGCCCTTAATGTTGACCGTCAACACACGATCCGGCTGGATAAAAGCAAGCGCGTCCTGGCAGTCCTGCTCGTCGAACTGCACCCCGAAAGGCAGGCGGACTGCAATAAATTGCAGCGCGTCATTACCTGTTTCTTCGCGCAGTTCGCTGATCGCCATCTGACAGAGTTTTCCTGCCAGCGTGGAGTCTTGCCCGCCGCTGATTCCCAGCACCAGGCTTTTCAGGAAGGAATAGCGTTGCAGATACGCTTTCAGAAAATCCACGCTGCGGCGAATTTCTTCTTCTGGATTAATGTGCGGCTTTGCGCCCAGCGCCTGGATGATCTCTTGTTGCAGAGACATGTAACCCCTCCCCAATATGAAATAAAAAAAGCAGTCTGTAATAAAGCTAACCCTTTGTCGCGCAAACGACAAGTCGGGGCGGGCCGTGTGGCGTTTAAAACGACATCCTGGTGACTTATTAGAATCATCCGAAACCAACTTCGTGTGGAGTGGTCGCTTGAAAAAAGTGGAGATGTATTCCAGGCTTACTTAACACGCTGAAAAACAAGAGGACGGAAAATGAACAAGAACGTAGCAGGAATTCTGAGCACAGCGGCGGTATTGACTATGCTGGCAGGCTGTACGGCTTACGATCGTACAAAAGACCAATTCGTTCAGCCGGTAGTAAAAGACGTGAAAAAAGGCATGAGCCGTTCACAGGTTGAACAGATTGCCGGTAAACCTTCTTCTGAAGTCAGCATGATCCATGCTCGCGGTACCTGCCAGACCTACATTCTGGGTCAACGTGATGGTAAAGCTGAAACCTATTTCGTCGCCCTTGACGATACCGGGCATGTCATTAACTCTGGCTATCAAACCTGCGCCGAGTATGACACCGACCCCCAGGCTCCGAAGCAGTAATGACTGTCTAAAGCCTGAACAGCACGAAGAACCGGCCATTGCGCCGGTTTTTTTATAGCGGCATGATCTTAATTATTGAAGCGAATTATTTGCCTGAAATGTGAAGGGGGTCATAACGTCAGGTCAATGAGAGACAATTTAGTTGGTCAAGGAAATACCATCCGCGGGTCCGATACCGTATACTCATTTCAGACACAGAAATAAGTCTTTCGATTACGCAAGTTGTCCAGTGCATGGATGCAGGTTTGAGACTTGCGGCGTGTCTGGTTAACAGATAATCGCACTTGAGGAACGTTTTATGGAAAAGAAACACATTTATCTGTTTTGCTCTGCGGGCATGTCTACCTCTTTACTGGTGTCGAAAATGCGCGCACAGGCTGAGAAATACGAAGTACCGGTTATTATTGAAGCATTCCCGGAAACCCTTGCCGGAGAAAAAGGCCCGGCGGCAGATGTCGTATTATTAGGACCGCAAATTGCTTATATGTTGCCCGAAATTCAGCGTTTGTTACCTGACAAACCTGTAGAAGTGATTGACTCGCTGCTGTATGGCAAAGTCGATGGTTTAGGCGTGCTTAAGGCTGCGGTTGCAGCAATTAAAAAAGCCGCTGCGAATTAATATTTTAATTTTTTCCCGTCAAAGAGTTATTTCATTTACATATACCGCAATGTCACATTGCGGTTTTTAAGGGTATTTTTCTATGAGTAACGTCATTGCTTCACTTGAAAAGGTACTCCTTCCTTTTGCTGTAAAAATAGGAAAGCAGCCACACGTTAATGCAATCAAAAATGGTTTTATTCGTTTAATGCCGTTGACCCTCGCTGGGGCCATGTTTGTATTAATTAATAACGTTTTCCTGAGCTTTGGGGAGGGGTCGTTTTTTTATTCCCTCGGCATTCGGCTGGATGCGTCTACCATTGAGAATCTCAATAGTCTGAAAGGCATCGGTGGGAACGTCTACAACGGTACGTTAGGCATTATGTCCCTGATGGCGCCGTTCTTTATCGGTATGGCGCTGGCAGAAGAACGTAAAGTCGACGCCCTGGCAGCCGGCTTATTATCCGTCGCGGCATTTATGACCGTTACGCCCTATAGCGTCGGTGAAGCCTATGCGGTGGGCGCAAACTGGCTGGGCGGCGCGAATATCATTTCCGGTATTATTATCGGTTTGGTGGTTGCGGAAATGTTCACATTCATTGTCCGCCGTAACTGGGTGATCAAATTACCCGATAGCGTACCAGCATCTGTCTCCCGCTCATTCTCCGCGTTAATTCCAGGTTTTATTATCCTCTCTATCATGGGGATCATCGCCTGGGCGCTGACCACCTGGGGAACGAACTTCCACCAGATCATTATGGATACCATTTCTACGCCGCTGGCGTCGCTGGGCAGCGTGGTGGGTTGGGCTTATGTTATCTTCGTTCCGCTGCTGTGGTTCTTCGGTATTCACGGCTCCCTGGCGTTGACCGCGCTGGATAGCGGCATCATGACCCCGTGGGCGCTAGAGAACATCGCTATTTACCAGCAATACGGTTCCGTTGACGCCGCGCTGGCCGCCGGCAAGACCTTCCACATCTGGGCAAAACCGATGCTGGACTCCTATATTTTCCTCGGTGGCAGTGGTGCAACGCTTGGCCTGATCATTGCTATCTTCATCGCGTCTCGTCGCGCCGATTATCGTCAGGTCGCCAAACTCGCGCTGCCGTCAGGCATCTTCCAGATTAACGAACCGATTCTGTTTGGTCTGCCGATTATCATGAACCCGGTGATGTTTATCCCGTTCATTCTGGTACAACCGATTCTTGCCGCGATTACGCTGGTGGCGTACTACCTGGGCATTATCCCGCCGATTACCAACATCGCGCCGTGGACCATGCCCACCGGCCTGGGCGCCTTCTTTAACACCAACGGCAGCGTCGCTGCGCTGCTGGTGGCCCTGTTCAACCTGGGTGTGGCGACGCTGATTTACCTGCCGTTTGTCGTGGTGGCTAACAAAGCGCAGAACGTCATCGATGAAGAAGAAAGCGAAGAAGACATCGCCAACGCCCTGAAATTCTAAATTTTAACCGGCATGTGGTTACGCATGCCGGGTCGTCAAAGAGGAATGATTTATGATGGATCTTGATAGCATTACCGATGCGCAAACCGAGGCTGAAGAGCTTGAAGAAGTGGTGATGGGACTCATCATCAACTCCGGACAGGCGCGCAGCCTGGCCTACGCAGCGCTGAAGCAGGCAAAGCAGGGCGACTTTGGGGCGGCGAAGACGATGATGGAACAGTCGCGCATGGCGCTGAATGAAGCCCATCTGGTGCAAACGAAACTGATTGAAGGCGATCAGGGTGAAGGTAAAATAAAAGTCAGTCTGGTTCTGGTGCATGCGCAGGATCACCTGATGACCTCAATGCTGGCGCGCGAACTGGTGTCAGAATTGATAGAGCTTCACGAGAAGCTGAGCAAGTAAGGAGTTGATGATGCAACTGCAGGCTACCGCTACCGTACCGGAAATCACCGTTGCCCGCGAACAGCAACTGTTTAATGGCAAAAATTTCCACGTCTTTATCTATAACAAGACAGAGAGCGCCTGCGGCTTGCATCAGCACGACTACTATGAGTTTACGCTGGTGCTCACCGGCCGCTATTACCAGGAGATTAATGGTAAGCGTGTGCTGCTGGAGCGGGGGGACTTTGTGTTTGTCCCGCTGGGTTCTCATCACCAGAGTTTTTACGAGTTCGGCGCCACGCGTATTCTTAACGTCGGCATCAGCAAACGTTTTTTTGAACAGCACTATAGCCCGCTCATGCCGTACTGTTTTGTGGCATCGCAGGTCTATCGCACCAACAGCGCATTTTTAACCTATGTCGAAACAGTGATTGCCTCGCTCAACTTTCGAGATACCGGGCTGGAGGAATTTGTGGAAGTGGTCACCTTCTACATTATCAACCGCCTGCGTCATTATCGTGAGGAACAGGTGCTGGATGATATTCCGCAGTGGTTAAAAGCCACTGTCGAAACCATGCACAATAAAGAGCAGTTTGGTGAAAATGCGCTGGAAAATATGGTTTCCCTGTCCGCAAAATCCCAGGAATACCTGACGCGAGCGACGCAGCGTTATTATCGAAAAACGCCGATGCAGTTAATTAACGAAATTCGTATTAACTTTGCCAAAAAACAGCTGGAGATGACGAACTACTCCGTAACGGATATCGCCTACGAGGCCGGATACAGTAGCCCAAGTTTGTTCATTAAAACGTTTAAAAAAATGACGTCGTTTACGCCAAACAGCTATCGAAAAAAACTGACGCAATATAATCAGTAAAAAAGTTTATTCAATAACCTGATTTTAAAGCTTGCCCAATTTTAACGCGGGACCCCCGCGTTACACCTGAAAAAAGGGCCGAGCATAATTCACGCCAGTGTCTGACACTGAAGGGAGAAATTATGAGCCAGAAATTAAAAGTCGTCACTATTGGTGGCGGGAGCAGCTATACCCCAGAATTACTCGAAGGCTTTATTAAGCGCTATCATGAGCTGCCGGTCTCTGAATTGTGGCTGGTTGACGTGGAAGGCGGCGAAGAGAAGCTGGATATCATCTACCGTCTGTGTCAGCGCATGGTTGAGAAAGCGGGGGTGCCGATGAAGGTCTTTAAAACCCTCGATCGCCGCGAAGCGCTGAAAGACGCAGACTTTGTAACCACCCAGCTGCGCGTCGGACAATTGAAAGCCCGCGAGCTGGATGAACGCATTCCGCTGAGCCTGGGGTACCTGGGACAAGAAACCAATGGCGCAGGCGGTCTGTTTAAGGGTCTGCGCACCATTCCGGTGATTTTTGACATCATTAAGGATGTGGAAGAACTTTGCCCGAATGCGTGGGTCATTAACTTCACTAACCCGGCGGGTATGGTGACCGAAGCGGTGTATCGCCACACCAACTTTAAGCGCTTCATTGGGGTGTGCAACATTCCTGTCGGCATGAAAATGTTCATCGGCGATGTGCTGGGACTGAAAGAGAGCGATGCGCTGTCTATCGATCTGTTTGGCCTGAACCACATGGTGTTCATCAAAGATGTGTTCGTCAACGGGGAGTCGCGCTTTGCTGAACTGCTGGATGGCGTCGCTTCCGGTCAGCTTAAAGCGTCCGGCGTGAAGAACATTTTTGATCTGCCGTTCAGTGAAGGTCTGATTCGCTCATTGAATCTGCTGCCGTGCTCGTATCTGCTGTATTACTTCAAGCAGAAAGAGATGCTGGCTATTGAAATGGGCGAATACTATAAGGGCGGCGCGCGCGCGCAGGTAGTGCAGAAAGTTGAGAAACAGCTGTTTGATCTGTACAAAAATCCGGAGCTGAACGTGAAGCCGAAAGAGCTGGAGCAGCGCGGCGGCGCTTACTACTCTGATGCTGCGTGCGAAGTGATTAACGCCATTTTCAACGACAAACAGACTGAGCATTATGTCAACGTTCCGCATCACGGGCACGTTGATAACATTCCGGCGGACTGGGCGGTGGAAATGACCTGTACATTGGGCCGCGACGGCGCGAAGCCGCATCCGCGAATCACCCATTTTGACGAAAAAGTGCTGGGGCTTATCTATACCATCAAGGGCTTTGAAGTAGCGGCCAGCAAGGCAGCGTTGAGCGGTGAGTTTAACGACGTGCTGCTGGCGCTTAACCTCAGTCCGCTGGTCCATTCGGATCGCGATGCGGAAACCCTGGCGCGTGAGCTGATCCTGGCGCATGAAAAGTGGCTGCCTAACTTTGCTGGCTGTATTGAAAAACTGAAAGGCGCACAACACTAAAGAGGTTGACTATGGAACGCTTACTGATTGTCAATGCGGACGATTTTGGCCTGAGCAAAGGACAAAACTACGGCATCATTGAGGCCTGTCGCCATGGGGTGGTGACTTCCACCACGGCGCTGGTGAACGGCGAGGCCATTGAGCATGCGGCGCAGTTAAGCCGCGAACATCCGTCGCTGGCCGTCGGGATGCACTTTGTTCTGACGCTCGGCGCCCCGTTAACCCGGATGCCAGGGCTGACCCGGGAAGGGCGTCTGGGGAAATGGATCTGGCAGATGGCGGAAGAGGATACGCTGCCGCTGGATGAAATCGCCCGCGAACTGGAGTGTCAGTATCAGCGTTTTATCGATCTGTTTGGGCGGGAGCCTACGCATCTGGACAGCCATCATCACGTGCATATGTTCCCGCAAATTTTTCCTGTCGTCGCGCGTTTTGCCGCCGAACGGGGAGTGGCGCTACGTATCGACCTCCAGCCGGTGTTTAATGCCGCGGACCTGCCGGCAACGTTGCGAAGTTCGCAAGGGTTTAGCAGCGAGTTTTACGGTGAAGCGATATCCGAAGCGTTGTTTCTGCACGTTCTGGACGCCTCTGCGGCGCGTGGGGAGGCTTCACTCGAAGTGATGTGTCATCCGGCGTTTATCGACAATGTGATTCGTCAAAGCGCCTACTGTTATCCCCGCCTGACTGAACTGGAGGTACTGACGGCCCCGTCGCTGAGGAAGGCGATTATGGAACGCGGCTACCGTCTGGGCAGTTTTCTTGATGTGTAGTGCCTGAGTTTGCGGCGCATACATAATGCGCCGCATTTTTTACTTATTGATTACGCCGGGATTAGCGGCACTTTACCGGTTCGTGACCACACGCGGTGCGCGGCCATCAGCGTAAACAACGCGTCCATAAACTGACCGTCCACGTTGTCTGCTTCGACAAGACCTTCTTCCCCCTGACTGTCGACATTCAGCACAGCTTTAAAGCGTCGTGCATCGCCCGCCAGAGCGATAGGCTTGAGGTGTTTATAGGCTTCGAGCAGATAGTAACGGGCGTCGCCACTGTTTTCGATATCCGCGATATCGCCGCACGGCACAATGACGGCATCGACGGTAAGGGATGGCGCGCCAGCGAAGGTGGCGGCAATGGTCAGAGTAGAACCGTCGTCGGCCACCACTTCACCCATGCGTGAGTAAAGCAGTTTCGCATGAACGCCTTTTGCTTTCAGCGCTTGCAGGATAGCCAGCAGGTCGGCGGATTTAACCTTACCGTTCAGTAAAATCCCCACCACGCGGCCTTTAATATCACCGTCGGGGATCGCATAAAGACTCAGCGATGGATCTTTCTTCAGTCCGTTGACGTCCGGCGGCGGGGCGATTTGCGTTTGTTCCGGCGTCAGTTCAATGCCCAGATTCTTCGCCACTGCTTGCGCCAGCGTTATGTCAATATGCGCCAGTTGATCCACAACCCGTTCGCGTATATAAGCGCGAACCACTTTACTGAGCTCAAAGCTGAAGGCATCGACGATATGCAACTGCTCAACCGGCGTCTGGCTCAACCAGAACAGGCGCGGGTGAGCGTAATATTCGCCAAAGGATGGGCTACGTTCGCGTACTTTGTTACCTTCAACGCGCTCCTGATAAGACTCGAAACCTCCCCGCTTAGGCGCTGGCGGCGTTTCACGCGGCCAGTTGTCGTTGATCGAATTGGGCTCATAGTTAGCCGGGTTAGTATCGATGCCCATCCGGTGCATACCGTCACGCTGGAAGTTGTGATACGGGCAGGTTGGACGGTTGATAGGGATTTCATGGAAGTTAGGCCCGCCGAGGCGGCTGATTTGTGTGTCGGTATACGAGAACAGTCGGCCCTGCAGCAGCGGATCGTTTGTGAAATCAATACCGGGAACGATATGGCCCGGGTGGAACGCGGCCTGCTCGTTTTCGGCAAAGAAGTTGTCCGGATTACGGTTCAGCACCATTTTCCCCACGCGCTGCACCGGTACCAGCTCTTCCGGGATAAGCTTGGTTGGGTCCAGCAGGTCGAAGTCGAATTTGAATTCGTCTTCTTCCGGAATTAGCTGGAATCCTAATTCATATTCCGGGAAATCACCGGCTTCGATAGCTTCCCACAGTTCGCGGCGATGGAAGTCCGGGTCGCGACCGGTGAGTTTCTGCGCTTCGTCCCATACCAGCGAAGCCTTGCCCGCCAGCGGTTTCCAGTGGAAGCGTACAAACGTCGCTTTCCCTTCGGCGTTAATCAGTCGGAAGGTATGAATACCGAAACCTTCCATGGTGCGATAGCTCCGCGGGATGCCGCGATCCGACATCGCCCACATGACGTTGTGCAGTGTTTCAGGCTGTAGCGAAACATAGTCCCAGAACGTGTCATGGGCACTTTGGCCTTGCGGAATCGCCCAGTGCGGTTCGGGCTTAACGGCGTGGACGAAATCCGGGAACTTATGCGCGTCCTGTATAAAGAAAATGGGGGTGTTATTGCCCACCAGGTCGAAAATGCCTTCTTCAGTATAAAACTTGGTGGCGAATCCACGGATGTCACGTACGGTGTCCGCTGAGCCAGCGCCACCCTGTACCGTGGAGAAGCGCACAAATACTGGCGTGATTTTGTCCGGATCGGAAAGGAAAGCGGCTTTGGTGATATCGCTCAGGTTTTTATAGGGCTGAAAGTAGCCGTGCGCCGCGGACCCACGCGCGTGAACAATACGTTCCGGAATACGTTCATGGTCAAAGTGGGTAATTTTTTCGCGCAGGATAAAATCTTCGAGCAGCGTAGGACCGCGGCTACCGGCGCGTAAGGAGTTCTGGTCATCGGCGATACGCACGCCCTGATTGGTGGTGAGCGCGAAATTTTCGCTGCCTTTACGCACGCTTTCGAGATCGTTCAGCTTTTCATTTCCGGTATCCGGCGCTTTCAGACTGCCGGGGGCCGTTGGCTGTGCGCCCGGCGGAGTGGGTTCCGGGGACGGGCGATGCGAGCCGTCCTCAGGCGCCAGAGAGTCAAGTCCCGGCTGCGATTCACGGGTGTCGTGGACAGGGGACTGATGAGGATGGGGATTTTTCTCATTATGCGACATTGAACTCGTCTCCATTTTTCATGGCTGAAAAGACCGTTTTATTTGTTAAAACCCCACTAACTATAGACCACCACGGAGATTCTATCGGAAGACCACGGCATGGTTACGGCGAGCCGACGCGCAAAGCGCACGTGCAGAGCAGGACGGGCAGGGGAAAAATCGGCTAAGATAGTTCTTTTCTGATTTTTAGCATCGGTCTTAGTGAAGCAATTAATGATGAAACCTCTACGCCAACAAAATCGCCCGGTTATTAGCTATGTCCCGCGAGTGGAACCCGCGCCGCCTGAACATGCGATAAAAATGGAAGCGTTTCGTGACGTGTGGATTTTGCGTGGAAAATATGTCGCGTTTGTCTTACTGGGTGAGTCGTTCCAGCGATCGCCCGCCTTTACCGTACCGGAGTCCGCTCAACGCTGGGCAAACCAGGTACGGCAGGAAAATGAAATCGCTGACTAATGCGCCATAAAAAAACCGCCCCGAAAGGCGGTTATTATCGTTAAAGAAGGGCGTTTTTTCGCTTAGCGATGCGCCAGTTCGGCGTCTTCTTCACTGTCCAGAATGGTTTTATCGGTTTGTTTCAGCCACTGGCTGGTCAGCGTACCAGCGGTCATGGAGCCGCTCACGTTCAGCGCGGTACGACCCATGTCGATCAGCGGCTCAACGGAGATCAGCAGCGCCACCAGCGTGACCGGCAGGCCCATTGCGGGCAGAACAATCAGTGCGGCGAAAGTTGCGCCGCCACCAACTCCCGCCACACCAGCGGAGCTGACGGTGACAATGCCAACCAGCGTGGCAATCCATACCGGATCGAGCGGGTTAATTCCTACCGTCGGGGCGACCATCACCGCCAGCATAGCCGGATACAGACCGGCACAGCCATTCTGACCAATGGTCGCGCCAAACGAGGCGGCGAAGCTGGCGATGGATTCCGGCACGCCGAGACGACGGGTTTGCGCTTCAACATTCAGCGGAATAGACGCGGCGCTGGAGCGACTGGTGAAAGCGAAAGTGAGCACCGGCCAGACCTTACGGAAGTATTTCAACGGGCTGACGCCATTAACGCCCAGCAGCGCGCCGTGGACAACAAACATTATCGCCAGCCCCAGATAGGAGGCCACCACAAAACTGCCCAGCTTAATGATGTCCTGCAGGTTGGAGCCCGCCACGACTTTGGTCATCAACGCCAGTACGCCGTAAGGGGTTAACTGCATCACCAGGCGGACCAGCTTCATTACCCAGCTTTGCAGGGTGTCGATAGCGGTTAATACGCGCTCGCCTTTAGGCGCGTCATCTTTTAGCAGCTTAAGCGCAGCCACGCCGAGGAACGCAGCGAAGATCACCACGCTAATGATAGAGGTTGGATTCGCGCCAGTCAGGTCGGCAAACGGGTTTTTCGGTACAAACGACAGCACCAACTGCGGGACGCTGAGGTCTGCGACTTTTCCGGCATAGTTGGTTTCGATAGCGTTAAGGCGCGCCGTTTCGGCGCCGCCCTGTACCAGCCCTTCTGCGGTGAGACCGAAAAGGTTGGTCACCAGCACACCCACCAGTGCGGCGATAAGCGTAGTAAACAGCAGCGTGCCGATGGTCAGGAAGCTGATTTTTCCTAACTGTGAAGCGTTGTGCAGGCGGGCTACCGCACTCAAAATAGAGGCGAACACCAGCGGCATCACGATCATTTGCAGCAGTTGTACATAGCCATTACCGACAATGTTGAACCACTGTACGGAATCTTTGAGTACCTGGCTGTCAGAACCATAAACAGTATGGAGGGCGAGGCCAAAGACCACACCCATGACCAGACCAACCAGTACTTTCTTTGCCAGACTCCACTGTTTATGACGGGTTTGCGCCAGCGCAAACAGCAGAATGACGAACACCACGATGTTCGCGATTAATGGAAAATTCATCCCCGTTCTCCTGATTTTATTATTCGTCTCGCTATCTGGAGCGAGCCTGTTGGCGCAAGAGTAGCAGAAGTGTGAACCGGCTCTTATATTCAAATGGAATTGTTTATGCCAAAAATGACAATTTCGCTGATTTACTAATCGATCTGATGTTTTATAAAGCGGTTGAACTGCATTTGCAGCGTATTGATCATGTCGGATGACCAGCGTACCGCACTGTTCTGGGGCAACGACTGGGGCATCCACACCGCCCAGGCAAACAGTGCCATGCAGAGAAAACGCTCCAGTTGATTCCCTTTCTGCGGGACGAGGATCGGTAACCGGAAACGCCAGCGACACGGCCAGAGCAGTGGAACGCCTGCCGGGGTGAGCATGTCGGCGAGAATATGGCTCAGATAGCCGAGAACCATACCCTGTAAGGCATCCGCCGGAATGATCCAGGTCTCTGGCACTTTCAGATAGAACGTCGCCAGCAAGGCAAAGACGGCGAGCAGGCTGTGCGTGAACCCGCGATGCCCGAACGCCCGGGCGATCGGTTTTGAGATCCACTTCAGCCGTTGCCCGAGAAACGACTTCGGGTGATCGATATCCGGCAGCAGACAGGTCAGGATGGCGGAAGGAACGATATGCCACCAGTCGCCCTGTGCAAGCACGGGCGTCAACTCGGCGTTCTTGGCGAACACCGCGCAGGCAATAGAAAAGAGAAGGTGACCTTCCGCCGTCATGATACAACCCAATAAACTGTTAATTCGTACAGTATAGGATTTTTATACAGTAGGCGGAAGTGGTGACGTTGTAACTCTTTGTCAATATTGCGCGATTAACGCGCTAACCAACCGCCATCCACCGCCAGTGTGTAGCCATTGACGTAATCCGAGGCTCGAGACGCGAGGAAAACCACCGGGCCTTGCAGGTCCTCCGGCGTACCCCAACGTCCGGCGGGGATGCGATCGACAATCTCTTTGTTGCGCTCTGCGTCTTCACGCAGCTGCTGCGTGTTATTGGTCGCCATATAGCCGGGAGCAATGGCATTGACGTTTATCCCATATTGCGCCCATTCATTCGCCAGCAGCCGGGTTATCCCGAGGATGCCGCTCTTTGACGCGGTGTATGAGGGAACGCGGATCCCGCCCTGGAACGACAGCATTGACGCGATATTAATGATTTTTCCGCCATCACCCTGGGCAATAAACTGGCGGGCTACGGCCTGCGAGAGAAAGAAGACGGATTTCAGGTTCAGATTCACCACGTCATCCCAGTCTTTTTCGCTGAAATTGAGCGCGTCTTCGCGGCGAATGATGCCGGCGTTATTCACCAGAATGTCGAGACGACCAAACTGGCCGACGGCTTGCGCGACGATATCCGCAAGAGGGTCTTGCTGACTGAGATCGGCCTGAATAGCGAAAAAACGGCGACCGGTCGCCGCGACTTTGGCGGCGGTGTCATGGGGTATTTTACGGTTCACCCCGATGATGTCGCAGCCCGCTTCGGCAAGCGCGACGGTCATTCCCTGGCCAAGTCCGGTATCGCAACCGGTAACAAGAGCGACTTTACCTGTAAGAGAAAACGCATTCAAAATCATAGTGACCTCGGCGACCCGCTGTTATTCGTTATTTGCCCGCAGAAAAGGATAGAAGAGGAAGACACAGAACACAATACAAAATGAAACAATGTTTTATTTTTGTTGGTGGGATGGGGAAAACGGGCAGTGCCTGACACTGCCCGTGCGTGATCAACCGCGCAGATCGGCGGCGGTAAGTTCAGTCAGTGAGGTCAGCTTAACGTTGGCAAGCGCGAAACGTGGGTCGTGTTGGTCCTCTTTTGCAGGCACGACAATGGAGCGCATTCGCGCCGCCTTAGAGGCCACCATGCCGTTGACGGAGTCTTCCAGCGCGACACAGGTAAGCGGATCCACGCCCAGTTTTGCCGCACAGTCGAGATAGACCTGCGGATGTGGCTTACTGTAAGGCAGTTTTTCCGCCGAGGCGAGGGCGTCGAAACTGTCGCGCAGGTCAAACATGGTCAGCACTTTCTCCAGCATGTGCAGCGGCGATGCCGATGCCAGACCCACGAGCAGCCCCTGTTCTTTACACAGCGCCACGGCTTCTTTTACGCCGGGGAGCAGCGGGCGCGTCTCTTCGACCAGCGTGATCGCGCGACGAATAATGCGCTCAGTCACCTCCTGACGGCTCGGGCCGTTCCAGGGTTGCTGGGCGAACCAAAGATCAACCACCATGTCGATGCGCAGTCCAAGCGTATCGGGAAGTTCATGGCGGCGGGTAATATCTACGCCTACACTTGCCAGCACGTCCAGTTCAGCCCGATCCCATAGTGGTTCGGAGTTAATCAGCAAGCCATCCATATCGAATATTGCCGCAAGAATTTGACGCGGAATTGTCATTACCACCTCTCCTTATAGAGCGTTCAGGGGTCAGAGAATAATCATAGCGTCTTTAAAGATCGAGCGAAAACAGTCATCAGCGGGTAGACTTAAGCCAAAACGACGCGTCTTTATCAAGGGGAGCTCATGACGTATCAACAAGCGGGACGCATAGCGGTGCTAAAACGGATCCTGGGATGGGTGATTTTTATACCAGCATTACTTTCTACTTTGATTTCGGCGCTGAAATTTATGTATGCGCATAGCGAAAAGCAGGAAGGCATTAATGCCGTCATGCTCGATTTTACCCATGTCATGATAGACATGATGCGGGTGAACACCCCGTTTCTTAATCTGTTCTGGTACAACTCGCCGACGCCTGATTTCCAGAATAGCCTGAACATTATGTTCTGGTTGATTTTTATTCTGATTTTCGTGGGGCTGGCAATGCAGGATTCGGGGGCCAGAATGAGCCGCCAGGCCCGTTTTCTGCGTGAGGGCGTTGAGGATCAACTTATTCTGGAAAAAGCGAAGGGCAGTGAAGGTCTAACCCGCGAGCAAATCGAGTCGCGCATTGTCGTACCGCACCACACCATTTTTCTGCAGATTTTCCCGCTCTATATCCTGCCGGTGATTATTATCGCGCTTGGCTACGTCTTTTTTTCTCTGCTCGGCTTTTTATAAAACAACCCTGCCGGAGGGCGGTTTACGCCTGTCCGGCAGGGCTGCGCAGTGTCGCTGGGTATTATCGTCAGGCCGCTAAAATCTGGTCCAGCGCCTTCTGTGCCGTTACCAGATGCTGACCGCCAAACAGTCTGGCACGGTTAAGCAGCGTGTACAGTTGATAAACCGGCTGCCTGTCGAGAAAATCGAGCGGCAGCGGCGAGACCGACTGATAGCCATCATAAATTTGCGGCGGTTGTTCCGTATGTAGCGGCAGCATCGCCAGATCGCACTCGCGGTCTCCCCAGTAGCAGGCAGGATCGAAAATGTACGGGCCGTCCGGCCCCAGCGCGCAGTTGCCGGACCACAAATCGCCATGCAGCAAAGAGGGCTGGGGCTGATGCGATGACAAACGTTGCTGAATATGTTCCACGATGGCGTCGATATTACCGAAGGCAATGCCTTTCTCGGCGGCTAATTCCAGTTGCCAGCCGATGCGCTGCTCTGCAAAAAAGGTCGACCAGCGTCGTTGCCAGGCATTGGGCTGCGGCGTAGTGGAAAGGGCGTTGTCAAAATCCAGACCAAACTGCGGCTGATCGCTCCACTCATGAAGATGGGCCAACTGCTGCCCCAGAATAAACGCATTGTGCGCGTCCAGCGGACGGGGAGGGAGATAATCCATCACCAGGAAACTGTAATCCCGATCGGCTCCCACCGCCCAGACTTCTGGTACGGTGACAGTATGGCTGCGTGATAACAGTTCCAGTTGATCGGCTTCGGCGGTGAAGTCAGGAAGCACTTCCCGTTCATCACATTTAACGAAGAAATCACGTCCGGCATAGCGCACATGCCATGCGGCATGAATTTCTCCGCCAGGCAGTTCGTTACGCAGTTCGATTTCGCCTTCACCGAGTTGCTCGCTTAAAAGACGACTGATAGCCTGCCACATGATGTCTCTCCCCATGTTGTCTGCCAGATCATAAGGTTAGCGCAATAATGCGGTGAAAAAACACGAACTAACGCACAACGTGGACGCGTTAACGGGCTAATGGCGATGATTTTTCCCCGTTCTGCCATTCGTCCCAGGTCATTATTGTGATATCGGGCGTTTTGTTTAACGCGCTTTCCGCCAGTCCGGTCGCGAGAGCTTTTACCTCATCCGGGCTTTGCGCGCTGATCACCCCAAACGTGTTTGTGCCCAGTTCATGCACATTGCCGTCTTCGTCGGTTAGCGTGAGCAGAAAACCCGCGCGGGTGAAATGGTTGTTAAGCTCGTTGATTTCGGTTAATGAATCTTCATGAAACTTGACGGTAACGATGTACCGGGTGATATCCCCACTGGCCATTTGACACCTCTTTGTAAATACATGCTTTTTTAGCATAGTCGGTGAATGCGGATGCCGACAGGTGTAACGCATCCCCCTCTGGACGAGGGGGAGGGCATCAGGCTTGTGAGAGCCAGGCGTAGATTTTTTGTGTGTCCTCATGAGAACACAACCGCGTTCCCTGATTGATTGTCGCCGCGCTACCTGCCGCGACGCCAAAGCGCACCATATCCTCCAGCGAAGCGTCTTCCGCCAGTTTTAGGGTCATGGCGCCCACCATGCTGTCGCCTGCGCCAACGGTGCTCTGGCTTTTTACCGGCGGTGGAACGACCTGCACGCAGCTTTTACCGTCCACGCCCAGCGCCCCCTGAGGACCAAGAGAAACGACGACGCGACGGGCTTTACCGTTACGAACGATCTCTTCCGCCGCTTTACGCACGTCATCGGGTTGGGTCAGCTCACGGTTAACCAGCGCGCTCAGTTCCTTCTGATTGGGTTTTACCAGCTCGATATTGCCGATCGCCAGCGCCGCGGTCAGCGCCTCGCCGGAGCTATCAATAATGCAGCGAATGCCCTGTTTTTGGGCTGCGGTAATAAGCTGAGTCAGCTTGTCCACGCTCACCCCTGGCGGCAAACTGCCGCTAATAACGAGGATCGCGCCGGATTCTATCTCCAGAACCTGCTCTTCAAGCTGGCGAAACTCATCGTCATTCAGTGCCGCGCCGGGCATCACAAAGCGATACTGTTCACCGCTGGATTCAACATGAACATGAAGGTTTTGCCGGGTCCAGTCTTTGGCGTCGACGGTCGACACTGGAACCTGTTCGTCAGCCAGCAGCGATACCAGGTGTTCGCCAGTTGCGCCGCCTGCCGGGAAAATGGCGGTAGCGGTGCCGCCCAGATGGGCAATGGCGCGGGCGACATTAATGCCGCCGCCGCCAGGCTCAAAAACGGGCGCCGTACAGCGAAGCTTCCCTTCGGGATAGATCTGCGGCGTGATCGTTGCGCTATCGAGAGAGGGCGCAAGTGTTAACGTGTAGATACGTACCATCTTTTCCTCCTGTTAGGCTTATTTCAGTCTGGCACCGAACAGGCATAAAGTGAAGTCAATAACAAGCTGATTTATTGGCTCTTTATTAAATTTGTTTGCCTTAAAGATATATAAACAATTTAATGCTTTGGGAACTCTCTTATTCAAAAAATGAAATAAGAATTCATTGCTATGTTATTCGAGCCTTTTTATAATTTGTTACCTTTCCTGAGGCGTTTGTCATTGATCCCTCTGAAAGTTTCCGGGACCGTAACGGTCTCTTTTTTTGTTGTACGGACTCTTTATAAATGAAGCTTTTAAAGACAGTTCCCGCTGCGTTTCTGCTGGCGGGTGGCGTGTTTGCGTCAATGTATGCAGCTGCCGATGATTCCGTTTTTACTGTCATGGACGATCCCTCAAGTGCGAAGAAACCCTTCGAAGGTAACCTCAACGCTGGCTATCTGGCGCAGTCGGGTAATACCAAAAGTTCGTCCTTAACGGCGGACACAACGATGACATGGTACGGGCAAACCACCGCCTGGTCGCTGTGGGGCAACGCAAGCAATACCTCTTCTAACGATGAGCGTTCTTCAGAAAAATATGCCGTTGGCGGGCGTAGCCGTTTTAACTTAAGCGACTACGATTATCTCTTTGGTCAGGCCAGTTGGCTGACGGATCGTTATAACGGCTATCGCGAACGTGATGTGCTCACCGCCGGTTACGGACGGCAGTTCCTGAATGGCCCCGTACACAGCTTCCGTTTCGAATTCGGTCCGGGCGTTCGATACGACGAGCACACCGATGGCACCACCGAGACACAGCCGCTGGGTTACGCGTCAGGCGCTTATGCATGGCAGATGACCGATACCACCAAATTCACTCAGGGTGTGTCGGTGTTCGGTGCGGAGGACACTACGCTGAACTCTGAAACGGCGCTCAACGTCGCCATCAACGAACACTTTGGTCTGAAGGTGGCGTATAACGTTACCTGGAACTCCGAACCGCCAGCAACAGCACCGGAGCATACGGATCGCCGCACGACCGTATCGCTCGGATACAAGATGTAATACTCCGCCAGGCTGTTATGCAGTCTGGCGTTTAAAATTGCGCTATCGTATTATTATTTTTCAACCGGAGTTTTATTTTTTTCGAAATTTTCATTTCTTCATATTTTCTCCATCTTTACCACATCCTTGCTTTATACAATTTATTTGACACGAATTGTTAATTATTTTGACTAGGCAAAAGTGTGATCCAGATCTACACTTAGCGATACAGGCAGATTATTGCCTTTAATACCAGGTTTTAATTCAAGTAAGAGATAAAACAATATGAATAATATCAAAACAGCCAGTGCGGCGATCGTGCTTTCCGCACTCTCTTTCGGCGCTTTCGCTGCCGAACCTGTGACAGCAACGCACGCAGACAACACCTCGCGCGTGGGCATTACCCAGGCGTCTGACGTAGAAGCCGGCTCGAATATCGCACCGGGTTCGCAGTCTACGGGGCAAAGCATGAATGATGCGTTTAATGTGCATATGTTGGTTGCGGGTGAATGGTCTTAATATTTCATTACCGCAACGTGTGTTCTACTCGTTATTTTTCTTTATAAAAACCGGATCCTGATGTACCGGTTTTTTTATTTTCGTGATGAAACGTAAATTATTCTAAGCGTCTCGCAGCGTGGCCAATCTGAAACAAGTCGCCCGTCACTCACCCCAAATCATTGCCGCCCAGCGCAGAAGAAGCATGGCGCCACAAATGGCAATAAGCACCACCACCATTTTCCAGTGTTTTTTTGCGAAGCGTTGCGTTGGCATCATTCATGTCCTGTCTGTCTTTGTTCGTGGCGGCAGTGTAACAAAACTTGCTGCGCTTCAGTGAATTGATTTACGTCATACCAGGCAGGGTGATTGCGACTTTGAACGGCAGGCAATGCCGTGTACACTGTCAGACGGTGTTATCAAAAAGCGGGTGTAGGCCCAGTGTCGCCATTACGGTGACCCGTGACATATTTCGCAGAGTGAAGCGGGAATCAGCCCATTACTTTTTGGTAATTTTAAATATCGAAACTTTGTATGTGATCTTGCGTATGGGTCACCACTGCAAATAAGGACATAACATGCCTGTTATTACTCTTCCTGATGGCAGTCAACGCCATTACGACCACGCTGTAAGCCCCATGGATGTTGCCCTGGATATCGGTCCGGGTCTGGCAAAAGCTACCATCGCTGGCCGTGTTAACGGTGAACTGGTGGATGCTTCCGATCTGATCGAAAATGACGCTTCGCTGTCTATCATCACCGCGAAAGATGAAGAAGGGCTGGAGATCATTCGTCACTCCTGCGCGCACCTGCTGGGCCATGCGATCAAACAACTCTGGCCAAATACCAAAATGGCGATTGGCCCGGTTGTCGACAATGGTTTCTATTATGACGTTGATCTTGACCGCACCCTGACCCAGGAAGATGTCGACGCGCTCGAGAAGCGGATGCACGAGCTTGCGGAGAAAAACTACGACGTCATCAAGAAAAAAGTGAGCTGGCACGAAGCGCGCGAAACCTTTGTGAAACGCGGCGAGCCGTACAAAGTCTCTATTCTTGATGAGAACATTGCTCATGACGATCAGCCTGGCCTGTATCATCATGAAGAATATATTGATATGTGCCGCGGTCCGCACGTGCCGAATATGCGTTTCTGCCATCACTTTAAACTGATGAAAACCGCGGGCGCATACTGGCGTGGCGACAGCGACAATAAGATGCTGCAGCGTATTTACGGTACCGCATGGGCAGATAAAAAAGCCCTTAATGCGTACCTGCAACGTCTGGAAGAAGCGGCGAAACGCGACCATCGTAAAATCGGTAAGCAGCTCGACCTCTACCATATGCAGGAAGAGGCGCCGGGCATGGTGTTCTGGCATAACGACGGCTGGACCATCTTCCGTGAACTGGAAGTTTTCGTCCGCTCCAAGCTGAAAGAGTACCAGTATCAGGAAGTGAAAGGTCCGTTTATGATGGACCGCGTGCTGTGGGAAAAAACCGGGCACTGGGAAAACTATAAAGATGCGATGTTCACGACCTCGTCTGAGAACCGTGAATACTGCATCAAGCCGATGAACTGCCCGGGGCACGTTCAGATTTTCAACCAGGGCCTGAAGTCCTACCGCGATCTGCCTCTGCGTATGGCGGAATTCGGTAGCTGCCATCGTAACGAACCGTCAGGCGCGCTGCATGGTCTGATGCGTGTGCGTGGTTTTACGCAGGATGATGCGCACATCTTCTGTACCGAAGAGCAGATCCGCGATGAAGTTAACGCCTGTATTCGTATGGTCTACGATATGTACAGCACGTTTGGCTTCGAGAAGATCGTTGTCAAACTTTCCACTCGTCCTGAAAAACGTATCGGCAGCGACGAAATGTGGGATCGTGCTGAGGCGGACCTGGCGGTGGCGCTGGAAGAAAACAACATCCCGTTTGAGTATCAACTGGGTGAAGGCGCCTTCTACGGTCCGAAAATTGAATTTACTTTGTATGACTGCCTCGATCGTGCGTGGCAGTGCGGAACTGTACAGCTGGACTTCTCACTGCCGTCCCGTCTGAGCGCGTCCTATGTCGGCGAAGACAACGAGCGTAAAGTGCCGGTGATGATTCACCGCGCCATTCTTGGGTCAATGGAACGTTTTATCGGTATCCTGACCGAAGAGTTCGCTGGCTTCTTCCCGACCTGGTTGGCGCCGGTTCAGGTCGTGGTGATGAACATCACCGATTCACAGTCTGAATACGTTAACGAATTGACGCAGAAACTACAAAATGCGGGCATTCGTGTAAAAGCAGACTTGAGAAATGAGAAGATTGGCTTTAAAATCCGCGAGCACACTTTACGTCGTGTCCCTTATATGTTGGTCTGCGGTGACAAAGAGGTGGAAGCTGGCAAAGTGGCCGTTCGCACCCGCCGTGGTAAAGACCTGGGCAGCCTGGACGTAAATGAAGTGATCGAGAAGCTGCAACAAGAGATTCGCAGCCGCAGTCTTCAACAACTGGAGGAATAAGGTATTAAAGGCGGAAAACGAGTTCAAACGGCACGTCCGAATCGTATCAATGGCGAGATTCGCGCCCAGGAAGTTCGCTTAACAGGTCTGGAAGGTGAGCAACTGGGAATTGTGAGTCTGAGAGAAGCGATCGAAAAGGCTGAAGAGGCTGGAGTAGATTTAGTTGAAATCAGCCCTAACGCCGAACCGCCAGTTTGTCGTATCATGGACTACGGCAAGTTCCTTTATGAAAAGAGTAAGTCTTCTAAGGAACAGAAGAAGAAGCAGAAAGTTATCCAGGTGAAGGAAATTAAATTCCGCCCTGGTACTGATGAAGGTGACTATCAGGTAAAACTCCGCAGCCTGATTCGCTTTCTCGAAGATGGCGATAAGGCCAAAATCACGCTGCGTTTCCGCGGTCGTGAGATGGCCCACCAGCAAATCGGTATGGAAGTGCTTAATCGCGTGAAAGACGATTTGCAAGAACTGGCAGTGGTCGAATCCTTCCCATCGAAGATCGAAGGCCGCCAGATGATTATGGTGCTCGCTCCTAAGAAGAAACAGTAAGGCCTTCAAGTAACCATTTCTGTGAAGCCTTCGGGCTTCACAGATTTTGTTCGCCCTACGTTTCGTTTAATTAACAATGCGAAGTGGAAGTTATTAAGATGCCAAAAATTAAGACCGTACGCGGTGCTGCTAAGCGCTTCAAAAAAACCGGTAAAGGTGGCTTTAAGCACAAGCATGCTAACCTGCGTCACATTCTGACCAAAAAAGCGACCAAACGTAAACGTCACCTGCGTCCGAAAGCCATGGTTTCCAAAGGCGATCTGGGCCTGGTTATTGCGTGCCTGCCGTACGCATAAGCCGTTAACGATTTTTTTAACTTTTTTACGCCCAATCGACGCGCTTCAACGCCAGGCAATTCAGGTCCTGGGTTGACAGCGGTAAAGGGCAAATCAGAATAGATACAGGAGAGCAACATGGCTCGCGTAAAACGTGGTGTAATTGCACGTGCACGTCACAAGAAAATTTTGAAACAAGCGAAAGGCTACTACGGTGCGCGTTCTCGCGTATACCGCGTTGCCTTCCAGGCTGTTATCAAAGCAGGTCAGTACGCTTACCGTGACCGTCGTCAGCGTAAGCGTCAGTTCCGTCAACTGTGGATTGCGCGTATCAACGCAGCAGCACGTCAGAACGGTATTTCTTACAGCAAATTCATCAACGGCCTGAAAAAAGCCTCTGTTGAAATCGACCGTAAGATCCTGGCTGACATCGCCGTATTCGACAAAGTAGCGTTCAGCGCGCTGGTTGAAAAAGCGAAAGCAGCTCTGGCATAAGCCAGTGAAAAGAGGGAGCCTGGCTCCCTCTCTTTTATTTGTAATATCGTCAATGAGTTGACAATTCATCCGTAACCCTTTTCAATAAAGGTTCTCCGGTTTTTACCCTACAAGGTAACGCAAGCATGAATGCTGCTATTTTCCGCTTCTTTTTTTACTTTAGCACCTGACTCCAGGAGGCTAGCGCGTGAAAGAAGAAACGAAAAACAGCGCATAAAGCCTCCCTGGTGGAGGCTTTTTTTATACGCTTTATCCTTCAAGTTGTCGTTGTGTTGGCTGCATTCGCTCACCCCAGGCACGTACTGATGTACGCTTCTGAGGATTCGCTCTCTTGCCGCGTGACTCGGCTTGCAGCCTCGCCCTGTGGGGGCAGCGCAAGCGCTGTTAAAACACTTACGTGTTTTGTGATACAACCTGAATGATTTTGCGTATAGACGAGCGACTTATGATTATCGCCACATAATGAGGAAAACCATGTCACATCTCGCAGAGCTGGTTGCCAGTGCGAAGGCAGCCATTAACCAGGCGTCAGATGTTGCCGCGTTAGACAATGTACGCGTCGAATATTTGGGCAAAAAAGGGCACCTGACCCTTCAAATGACGACCCTGCGTGAACTGCCTCCTGAGGAGCGTCCTGCAGCCGGTGCGGTTATTAACGAAGCGAAAGAGCAGGTGCAGCAGGCGCTGAACGCGCGCAAGGCGGATCTGGAAAATGCGGCGCTGAATGCGCGTCTGGCGGCAGAAACGATTGACGTGTCGCTGCCTGGTCGTCGTATCGAAAACGGCGGCCTGCATCCGGTAACCCGTACCATCGACCGTATCGAAAGTTTCTTTGGCGAGCTGGGTTTTACGGTGGCGACGGGGCCCGAGATTGAAGATGACTATCATAACTTTGACGCCCTGAATATTCCGGGCCACCACCCGGCGCGTGCTGACCACGATACGTTCTGGTTTGATGCCACCCGTTTACTGCGCACCCAGACCTCCGGCGTGCAGATTCGCACCATGAAAGAGCAGCAGCCGCCGATCCGTATTATCGCGCCGGGCCGTGTGTATCGTAACGACTACGATCAGACCCACACCCCGATGTTCCATCAGATGGAAGGCTTGATTGTCGATACCAACATCAGCTTTACCAACCTGAAAGGGACGCTGCACGACTTCCTGCGTAACTTCTTTGAAGAAGATCTGCAAATTCGCTTCCGCCCGTCCTATTTTCCGTTCACCGAGCCTTCCGCCGAAGTTGACGTGATGGGCAAAAACGGCAAATGGCTGGAAGTCCTGGGCTGCGGCATGGTGCATCCGAACGTGCTGCGCAATGTCGGTATCGACCCGGAAATCTATTCCGGTTTCGCGTTTGGCATGGGGATGGAACGTCTGACCATGCTGCGTTACGGTGTCACCGACTTACGCGCCTTCTTCGAAAACGATCTGCGTTTCCTCAAACAGTTTAAATAAGGGCAGGACAACATAATGAAATTCAGTGAACTGTGGTTACGCGAGTGGGTTAACCCGGCAATCGACAGCGACGCGCTGTCGAATCAAATCACCATGGCCGGCCTGGAAGTTGACGGTGTTGAAGCGGTGGCTGGCGCGTTTAACGGCGTGGTTGTTGGTGAAGTGGTTGAGTGCGGCCAGCACCCGAATGCAGACAAACTGCGCGTAACAAAAGTGAACGTGGGCGGCGAACGTCTGCTGGATATTGTTTGCGGGGCGCCAAACTGCCGTCAGGGGCTCAAAGTGGCGGTCGCGACAATTGGCGCGGTGCTGCCGGGCGACTTCAAAATTAAAGCGGCAAAACTGCGTGGCGAACCGTCCGAAGGGATGCTGTGTTCATTCTCTGAACTGGGCATTTCCGACGACCATAGCGGCATTATCGAACTGCCCGCGGATGCGCCGATCGGAACCGATATTCGCGAATACCTGAAACTCGATGATAACACCATCGAAATTAGCGTAACGCCCAACCGTGCCGACTGTTTAGGCATCATTGGCGTCGCCCGCGACGTGGCGGTACTGAATAAAGCGCCGCTGGTTGAGCCTGAAATTGCTCCGGTGGCGGCGACCGTCAGCGATGTGCTGCCGATTACCGTAGAAGCGGCCGACGCATGCCCGCGCTATCTGGGTCGAGTGGTGAAAGGCATCAACGTTAAAGCGCCTACGCCGCTGTGGATGAAGGAAAAACTGCGTCGTTGTGGTATTCGCTCCATCGACGCGGTGGTTGACGTCACTAACTATGTGCTGCTCGAACTGGGCCAGCCAATGCATGCTTTCGACAAAGATCGCATTGAAGGCGGCATTGTTGTCCGGATGGCGAAAGAAGGCGAAACCCTGGTGCTGCTGGACGGGACCGAAGCGACGCTGAGCGCGGACACGCTGGTTATTGCCGACCACCATAAGGCCTTGGCCATGGGCGGTATTTTCGGCGGCGAGCATTCCGGCGTGAACGATGAAACGCAAAATGTGCTGCTGGAATGTGCTTTCTTCAGCCCGCTGTCGATCACTGGCCGCGCGCGTCGTCATGGCCTGCACACCGATGCCTCTCATCGCTATGAGCGCGGCGTCGATCCGGCTTTGCAGTATAAAGCGATGGAGCGTGCGACCCGCCTGCTGATCGACATTTGCGGCGGTGAGGCTGGTCCGGTTATTGACGTGACGAACGATGCGACGCTGCCGAAGCGCGCCACGATCACTCTGCGCCGGAGCAAGCTGGATCGCCTGATTGGCCATCATATTGCTGACGAACAGGTCAGCGATATTCTGCGTCGTCTCGGTTGCGAAGTAACCGAAGGCGAGGGCGAGTGGCAGGCCGTTGCGCCGAGCTGGCGCTTCGACATGGAGATCGAAGAAGATCTGGTAGAAGAAGTCGCACGCGTGTACGGCTACAACAATATTCCTGACGAACCGGTTCAGGCTGGTCTGATCATGGGAACGCACCGTGAAGCGGATTTGTCGCTTAAACGCGTGAAAACGTTGCTCAACGACAAAGGCTATCAGGAAGTTATTACCTACAGCTTTGTGGATCCAAAAGTACAACAGTTGATTCACCCGGCTGAAGAAGCGTTGCTGCTGCCAAGCCCCATTTCTGTCGACATGTCCGCGATGCGTCTGTCGCTGTGGACCGGGCTGTTAGCCACGGTAGTGTATAACCAGAATCGTCAGCAGAACCGCGTGCGCATCTTTGAAAGCGGTCTGCGCTTCGTGCCGGACACCCAGGCGAACCTTGGGATTCGACAGGACCTGATGCTGGCTGGCGTTATCTGCGGCAACCGTTACGATGAACACTGGAACCTGGCAAAAGAGACCGTTGATTTCTATGATTTGAAAGGCGATCTGGAAGCCGTGCTGGATCTCACCGGTAAGCTCGGCGATGTGCAGTTCAAAGCCGAAGCGAATCCGGCGCTGCATCCGGGACAGTCTGCAGCGATTTATCTGAAAGGTGAACGCATTGGTTTCATTGGCGTTGTTCATCCGGAGCTGGAACGTAAGCTCGATCTCAACGGGCGTACGCTGGTGTTTGAACTGGAGTGGAACAAGCTTGCAGACCGCGTGGTGCCTCAGGCGCGTGAGATTTCTCGCTTCCCGGCAAACCGCCGCGACATCGCCGTGGTGGTCGCAGAAAACGTTCCCGCTGCAGATGTTTTATCCGAATGTAAGAAAGTTGGCGTAAATCAGGTAGTTGGCGTAAACTTATTTGACGTGTACCGTGGTAAGGGTGTTGCGGAGGGGTATAAGAGCCTCGCCATTAGCCTGATCCTTCAGGATACCAGCCGTACACTCGAAGAAGAGGAGATTGCCGCTACCGTCGCCAAATGTGTAGAGGCATTAAAAGAGCGATTCCAGGCATCATTGAGGGATTGAACCTATGGCGCTTACAAAAGCTGAAATGTCAGAATATCTGTTTGATAAGCTTGGGCTTAGCAAGCGGGATGCCAAAGAACTGGTCGAACTGTTTTTCGAAGAGATCCGTCGTGCTCTGGAAAACGGTGAGCAGGTAAAACTCTCTGGTTTTGGTAATTTCGATCTGCGTGATAAGAATCAACGTCCGGGACGTAACCCGAAAACGGGTGAAGATATTCCCATTACAGCAAGGCGCGTGGTGACCTTCAGACCCGGACAGAAGTTAAAGAGCCGGGTTGAAAACGCTTCGCCCAAAGACGAGTGATCAGAACCGTCTTAAATAACAAAAAAGGCCGCAATGCGGCCTTTTTTCTTTTCTGTCCTCGCGCAGCACCGTAGAATCAATCACATCCTTTGCAGCTGAATGGAAAACATGCTGACTTTTGCCCGTCAACAACAGCGACAGAATGTACGCTGGCTCCTGAGTCTTACAGTACTGATGGTACTGGCGCTGCTTTTAAGCCTGTGTGCGGGAGAACAGTGGATTTGGCCTGCTGACTGGCTGACCCCGCGTGGTGAACTGTTTGTCTGGCAGATCCGCCTGCCGCGTACCCTGGCGGTGCTGTTGGTGGGCGCTGCGCTGGCGCTCTCCGGCGCGGTGATGCAGGCTTTATTCGAAAACCCTCTTGCGGAGCCCGGATTGCTGGGCGTGTCGAATGGCGCTGGCGTTGGACTGATTGCAGCTGTTCTGTTGGGTCAGGGAACGTTGCCGCAGTGGTCGTTAGGTCTTTGCGCCATTGCCGGGGCACTGATCATCACACTGATTCTCCTGCGCTTTGCTCGCCGCCATCTCTCCACCAGCCGCCTGCTGCTTGCCGGGGTCGCGCTGGGAATTATCTGCAGCGCCCTGATGACCTGGGCCATCTATTTTTCTACCTCTTTTGATCTTCGCCAGTTGATGTACTGGATGATGGGGGGATTTGGCGGCGTGGACTGGGGACAGTCATGGCTGATGCTGGCGCTGGTGCCGGTTCTGCTCTGGATCTGCTGTCAGTCCCAGCCTATGAATATGCTGGCGCTGGGCGAAATCTCGGCCCGCCAATTGGGATTACCGCTGTGGTTTTGGCGTAATCTGCTGGTGGTGGCGACAGGCTGGATGGTTGGCGTGAGCGTCGCGCTGGCAGGGGCGATTGGTTTTATTGGTCTGGTGATCCCGCATATTTTACGGTTATGCGGATTAACCGATCATCGCGTGCTTCTGCCCGGTTGCGCGCTGGCGGGCGCCATTGCGCTATTACTGGCCGATGTGGTTGCGCGTCTGGCGCTGGCTTCCGCCGAGCTGCCTATCGGCGTCGTCACCGCCACGCTTGGCGCGCCGGTCTTTATCTGGTTACTGTTGAAAGCTGGACGATAGACCTTGCATGACGAACTATGCTTAAAAGCTGGCATTGAAATCACTCACTTTCTGGAGACGCTATGCAAGACTCGATTCTGAATACTGAAGTCACGACGATTGATGGGGACGTTATCTCGTTGGAGAAATATGCCGGTAATGTGTTGCTGGTGGTCAACGTGGCCTCTAAATGCGGGCTGACGCCGCAGTACGAGCAACTGGAGAATATTCAGAAAGCCTGGGCTGACCGGGGGGTTCTGGTGCTGGGATTCCCGTGCAATCAGTTTCTCGGCCAAGAGCCAGGCAGCGAACAAGAGATCAAAACCTGGTGTGCCGCGACATGGGGCGTGACGTTTCCGATGTTCAGTAAAATTGAGGTTAACGGAGAAGGGCGGCATCCCCTGTACCAGAAACTGATTGCCGCTGCGCCAACCGCAGTGGCCCCGGAAAACAGCGGCTTCTATGAGCGCATGGCAAGCAAAGGACGCGCGCCGCTTTATCCGGACGATATTTTATGGAATTTCGAAAAATTTCTCGTGGGCAGGGACGGAAAGGTGGTCCAGCGTTTTTCACCTGATATGACGCCTGAAGATCCTATCGTAATGGAAAGTATCAAAATCGCACTGGCAAAATAATGTCTTCACTGATGCAGCTACAGGATGTCGCCGACACCACCCGGCTTGGCCCACTGAGTGCGGAAGTTCGCGCCGGGGAGATCCTTCACCTTGTGGGGCCAAATGGCGCCGGAAAAAGTACGTTGCTGGCGCGTATGGCGGGACTTACCACCGGCTCAGGTCATATCAACTTTGGCGGCGAAGCGCTGGCGTCCTGGCCCGCGAACAGGCTGGCGCGCCATCGGGCATATCTGGCGCAGCAGCAGAATCCTCCTTTTGCAATGCCGGTATGGCATTTTCTGACGCTGCATCAGGCTGACAAATCGTATACTCATCAGCTTCATCAGGTGGCGGCGTCGCTGGGGCTGGAAGATAAGCTCGGACGGAATGCGAATCAGCTTTCGGGCGGGGAATGGCAGCGCGTACGTCTGGCCGCGGTTATCCTGCAAATTGCCCCGGAAACCAATCCGCAGGGACAATTGCTGCTGCTGGACGAGCCCATGAACAGTCTTGACGTCGCGCAGCAGAATGCGCTGGATCGTATTCTGAGCGCCCTGTGCGCGCAGGGCATCGCTATTGTGATGAGCAGCCACGATCTCAATCATACGCTGCGTCATGCGCATCGAGCCTGGTTGCTTAAGGGAGGGAAACTGCTCGCCAGCGGACCGCGCGATGAGGTCATGACCCCGGCGAATTTGGCGCGCGCTTACGGTCTGAATTTCCGCCGTCTGGACATTGAGGGCCACCGAATGCTTATTTCCACGACGTAAACGACACGGCGTCTTGAAAAACGGGGCAAATACCCGCTAAATTGGTACAAGAATAAAAAAACAGAGGATTCGTCCTGAATGCGTTTCTGGTTTCTTCTTTTTACAGCACTGGTTCTGGCAGGATGCAGTAGCCACCGGGCGCCGCCGCCAAACGCCCGGCTTTCAGACTCCATTACCGTGATAGCCGGGCTAAACGATCAGCTTCGGACGTGGCGCGGTACGCCGTATCGTTATGGCGGGATGAGCCGTCGCGGCGTCGATTGTTCCGGATTTGTCCTCATGACGATGCGCGATCAATTCGCGTTACAACTGCCGCGCGATACGCGGCAACAGGCCAAAATTGGCACCAAAATTGATAAAGACGACCTGCTGCCAGGCGACCTCGTCTTTTTTAAAACCGGTTCAGGGGACAGCGGGTTGCATGTGGGTATTTATGATACCGACGGTCAGTTTATTCATGCTTCCACCAGCCGTGGCGTGATGCGATCATCGTTGGATAATGTCTATTGGCGAAAAAACTTTTGGCAAGCGCGACGAATCTGACGTCGTTAATGCCTGGCTGTCATTAACGGTATACTCTCCGGTTATTACAGAAAAAAGAATAAAACTGAATTAGCGTATATAATATCGCTAGCCGAATACAAAGGAACCGGATTCCGGGTAAAAAGGACATGATGAACGTTTCCCCGTTAGCAGCAGAAAAGACGTGCGTTCACGTCCTTTGTATCAGGTTGCCGTATCACTCCCTGACTGAGGGGCGGACCTGATGGACGTCACGCTGGATAATATTTATCATTCTGAACTTTATTTTCTCCCCGCCCGAAATGTACAACGAAAACTTATCGGTCTGGAAGTGACCGCGAACTTTGGCAGCGATGACGGCAAGGTGCGCTTTCCGACAGAACTGGTATTACCGCGACTTTCGCCTGACGAACAGTGCCAGTTATTTGCAGAAAAACTGGCGCTACTGGAAACCTGCCAACACTTTTTTATTCAGCATAAACTGATCGCATGGATTAATATCACCCCGGCAATCGTACCGTTATTATTAATCAATACGTCACGGTTGCAGGCCATCAAACGTTTTTCATTTATTGAACTCACCCTTAATGAAAGTTTTCCCGCACTCGCGGCAGGGAAAGCGGATCCGGCGCTTGCCGCCCTGGCCGAACGTTTCCCCCTGGTACTTGCCAACTTTGGCGCCGGGGAGAGTTCGACGAAAGCCATATTTGAGGGATTATTTAAACGTGTCGCCCTCGACCGTGGTTTTGTGCAGCGACGCGCAATGAGCCTTTCATTCGACCCCTTTATGCGGGCAATAGTGACGCAAATTTCGCCTTATTGCGACTCTTTGTTGATAGCCGGGATCGATAGCGAGGAACTGCTGACACGCATCACGCCTTTTGGTTTCGGTGGGATGCAGGGCGCGCTGTGGCCTGCCGTCACGGCGGATCAGGTGACCCGCTTAATTCAGGGATAACCCCTCGGTTTGCTGGTGTTTAGGATGGCGTTAACCGACTACACTACAGACAGGAGGCCCTATGACCCTGTCTTTTACAGCCCGCTGGCATGATGAATTGCCGGCAACGTATACCGCACTTTCTCCGACGCCGCTGACCCATTCCCGGCTGATATGGCATAACGACGCCCTGGCCCAACAGCTGAATATTCCTGCTGCGCTGTTCAGTACCGACCGTCCCGCAGGCGTATGGGGGGGCGAGACGTTGCTGCCGGGTATGTCGCCGCTGGCGCAGGTGTACAGTGGCCATCAGTTCGGCGTATGGGCCGGGCAGCTCGGCGACGGGCGTGGCATTCTGCTTGGCGAACAGTTACTCGCCGATGGCAGCACCGTGGACTGGCATCTTAAGGGGGCGGGCCTGACGCCGTATTCACGTATGGGCGACGGGCGTGCAGTGCTGCGCTCAACCATTCGTGAAAGCCTCGCCAGCGAAGCGATGCACTATTTGGGCATTCCAACTACCCGGGCGCTCACCATCGTCACCAGCGACACACCGGTTTATCGCGAGACGGTGGAAGCTGGCGCAATGCTGGTACGTGTGGCGCAAAGTCATATGCGCTTCGGCCATTTTGAACATTTTTATTATCGCCGTGAGCCAGAAAAGGTTCAGCAACTTGCCGACTTCGCCATTCGCCATTATTGGCCGCATCTGCGTGACGAGAACGACAAATATGTCCTTTGGTTCCGGGATGTGGTGAGCTGTACCGCGACGCTTATCGCCGACTGGCAAACAGTAGGCTTTGCGCATGGTGTGATGAATACCGATAACATGTCGATTCTGGGACTGACGATGGATTATGGTCCGTTCGGTTTTCTGGATGATTACGACCCGGGGTTTATCTGTAACCATTCCGATCACCAGGGGCGTTACCGCTTTGACAATCAGCCTGCGGTGGGTCTGTGGAACCTCCAGCGCCTCGCCCAGAGCCTGTCGCCGTTTATTCACGTTGATGCGCTGAATGAGGCGCTGGATACCTATCAGCAGGCATTGTTAACGCGCTATGGTCAGCGGATGCGTCAGAAGCTCGGCTTTTTGAGTGAACAGAAAGAAGATAACGAGCTGTTGAATGCGTTGTTTGGACTGATGGCGCGTGAAAAAAGCGATTACAGCCGAACGTTCCGTATGTTAAGCGTCACCGAACAGCGGAGTGCCGCTTCACCGCTGCGCGATGAGTTTATCGATCGTGACGCGTTCGACGCCTGGTACACGCGTTACCGAACACGTCTGCAACTAGACGGCGTAGATGATGCCACCCGCCAGGCGTCGATGCAGAGCGTGAATCCCGCTGTCGTGTTGCGTAACTGGCTCGCGCAGCGGGCCATCGACGCGGCAGAAAAGGGGGAGATGGACGAACTGCATCGTTTACATGACGTACTGCGCCATCCTTTCAACGACCGTAACGACGACTATACCCACCGCCCGCCAGACTGGGGACGGCGACTGGAGATCAGTTGTTCCAGCTAACGGTTAAATCGCCCGTATACGCAAAACGTGTCGGGCGTTTGCCATTACTTGGTCAGTAATAATTTCCCCGCCTGCGTTTTGCGCAGCAAGTACTCTTGTCCATTATGATCAATGATAACTTTACCGTCTTCTCCCAGCAGGTTCTGGCTACTGATTTTGCGAAGCGGCGTGTGAGAAGGGGTGATGCTTTCTCTTTCCTTAGGGTGAGAAGAGTCAAAGGTATCCATAGATGACATTGCGCGTGAATTAATAATAATTAATGTAACAATGATTATTATTATCAATAATATACCCGACGACGACAAGTGATAAATCAGGGGAGGAGCGAAAAAATGCGAGCAAGCGCCCATTCCGGGGGGAATGGGCAAGGGGGGGTCAGAAGCGGCTGTCTACCGCCGAGGCGAGTTTATCGAGCAGCCGTTCGGTATCTTCCCAGTTGAGGCAGGGATCGGTAATTGACTGACCGTAAACCAGCGGCTGTCCGCTGACGATTTTTTGCGTGCCTTCACGCAAGAAACTTTCCGCCATAATCCCGGCGATGGCCGTAGAGCCATTACGAATCTGTTGGCAAACATCATCGCAAACGTCCAATTGACGACGATGCTGTTTCTGACAGTTACCGTGGCTGAAATCGACGACCAGATGTTCGGGCAGGTCGAATTCATGTAGCGTATCGCAGGCGGCGGCGATATCGTCCGCGTGATAGTTCGGCTTCTTCCCGCCACGCATGATGATATGGCCGTACGGGTTGCCGCTGGTCTGATAAATGGTCATCTGACCGGTTTTATCCGGTGACAGGAACATATGGCTGGCGCGGGAGGCGCGAATAGCGTCCACCGCGATCCGCGTATTGCCGTCAGTGCCATTTTTAAAGCCCACCGGGCAGGAGAGCGCCGAGGCCATCTCGCGGTGGATCTGGCTTTCTGTGGTTCGCGCGCCGATCGCCCCCCAGCTAATCAGGTCGGCAATAAATTGTCCGGTCACCATATCCAGAAATTCCGTGGCGGTGGGGACGCCCAGCTCATTCACCTGGAGCAGCAGCTTGCGCGCCAGCTCAAGGCCGTGATTCACACGGTAGCTGCCGTTGAGGTCGGGATCGGAAATCAGGCCCTTCCAGCCCACGACGGTGCGTGGTTTTTCAAAATAGGTGCGCATGACGATTTCCAGACGCGCCTGATGCTTGTCACGCAACGTCTGCAAGCGGGTGGCATATTCCATGGCGGCGTCAAGATCGTGGATCGAGCAGGGACCGACAATGGCCAGCAGGCGGCGATCTTCGCCATTCAAAATTTTTTCAATCCGGCGGCGGGCGTCGGTAACGTGACGGGCGACGGCGGCGGAAACGGGATGCCGGTGCGCAAGTTCAGCGGGCGTTACCAGACTGTCTATCCGCGCGGTACGCAGTTCATCGGTTCTGTTCATGACTTTTCTCAGAAATGGAGTGCTTCTACGGCAGGGGCCGGGAAGTGATGGGCACAACCTTAAACCAATCTCTGCCGAATTCAAGTGCGAGGTGTGTCACACCCCGCAAGCAGAACGGCATCATAGCAAAAAAACAAAACCAGTGAACTAGTTTATTAGTACATGCGGCGATTCAGCCCCATAATATCAAGGATCTTGGTGGCAATTTCTTCTACCGAGTAGTTGGTACTGTTCAGGCAGGGGATGTGGTTCTTACGGTAAAGGGCTTCCACTTCGGCAACCTCCATGCGGCACTGGCGCAGTGAGGCATAGCGGCTGTTCTCACGGCGCTCTTCGCGAATCGCCGCCAGACGCTCAGGCTCAATCGTCAGGCCGAACAGCTTATGCTGAAGGGGTTTCAGCGATGCGGGCAACATCAGATTATCCATATCGTCAGCAATAAAGGGGTAGTTTGCCGCGCGGATACCGAACTGCATCGCCAGATAAAGACTCGTCGGCGTTTTACCGCAGCGGGAGACGCCGAGCAGAATCACCTGTGCCTGATCGAGGTTGCGCAACGAAATACCGTCATCGTGGGCGAGGGTGTAATCAATCGCCGCGATGCGCGCGTCGTACTTGTTCAGGTTGCCAGGATTCAGCCCATGAGTACGATGGGCAATCGGCGTGGGATCGAGCTTCATCTCCTGCTGTAGCGGCGCAACCAGCGCCTGCACAATGTCCTGGCAAAAGCCTTCACTTTGCAGAATGATGGCGCGAATTTCGGGTAATACGATGGAATAAAACACCAGTGGCCGCACGCCCGTTTGCTGGAAAATCGCGTCGATTTGATCTTTCACCGCGCGAGCGCGGCTTTCATTTTCAACAAACGGCAGCGTAATGCTGCTAATCGTGACCGGGAATTGTGACATCACCGCATGGCCTAACACTTCGGCGGTGATCGCCGTTCCATCGGATATATAAAAGACATGACGATCTACAGCATTATCCATTTTGTCCTTCCTGAATAGCAGCGATAATTCTCTGAAAGCATAAATTAAAATTATCCTAAAGCGTAGGAAATTGCGCCCGAATTATAAAATGAAATGCTATTTTTATATTTTATGAAAAGCGCATTTCATTTTATGGAACGGATGTTTATACCGACAATTTCTGTGGAGATCCCATGTCGTACGCGGGTTTGCGCAAACGGGTAAACTGTCCGAAAAAATAAAAAATATATTTGCTTGAACGATTCACCGTTTTTTTCATCCGGTTAAGTATGCAAAGATAAATATGCAGTTAAGCGTTTCCTATACTCGTTCATTTATCACAAAAGGATTGTTCGATGTCCAACAATGGCTCGTCACCGCTGGTGCTTTGGTATAACCAACTCGGCATGAATGATGTAGACAGAGTTGGGGGCAAAAATGCCTCCCTGGGTGAAATGATTACTAACCTTTCCGGTATGGGTGTTTCCGTGCCGAATGGTTTTGCCACAACCGCCGATGCGTTTAATCAGTTTCTCGACCAAAGCGGTGTAAACCAGCGCATTTATGAACTGCTGGATAAAACGGATATTGATGATGTCTCCGCGCTGGCGAAGGCAGGTACGCAGATCCGCCAGTGGATTATCGACACTCCTTTCCAGCCAGAGCTGGAAAACGCCATCCGCGACGCTTACGCACAGCTTTCTGCGGATGACGACCAGGCTTCTTTTGCCGTGCGCTCCTCGGCGACGGCGGAAGATATGCCGGACGCCTCGTTTGCCGGCCAGCAGGAAACCTTCCTCAACGTCCAGGGCTTTGATGCGGTACTGGTGGCGGTGAAGCACGTCTTTGCTTCGCTGTTTAACGATCGCGCAATTTCATATCGCGTTCATCAGGGGTATGACCACCGTGGCGTGGCGCTCTCTGCGGGCGTTCAGCGCATGGTGCGTTCCGATCTCGCTTCGTCCGGGGTAATGTTCTCCATTGATACTGAATCCGGATTCGATCAGGTGGTGTTCATCACTTCCGCCTGGGGGCTTGGCGAGATGGTGGTGCAGGGCGCGGTGAACCCGGATGAATTCTACGTGCATAAACCGACGCTGGCGGCAAACCGCCCGGCGATTGTGCGCCGTACCATGGGCTCGAAAAAAATTCGCATGATCTATGCGCCGACTCAGGAGCATGGCAAGCAGGTCACTATCGAGGATGTGCCGCAGGAACAGCGTGACGTTTTCTCTCTGACGAATGAGGAAGTACAGGAACTGGCGAAGCAGGCGGTGCAGATCGAGAAACACTATGGTCGTCCGATGGACATCGAGTGGGCGAAAGACGGTCACACCGGCAAGCTGTTTATCGTACAGGCGCGCCCGGAAACTGTACGCTCCCGCGGTCAGGTGATGGAGCGCTACACGCTTCACGCGCAGGGCAAAATCATCGCCGAAGGCCGCGCCATTGGTCATCGCATCGGTGCGGGTACAGTGAAAGTCATCCATGACATCAGTGAGATGAACCGCATCCAGCCCGGCGACGTGCTGGTCACCGACATGACCGACCCGGACTGGGAACCGATCATGAAAAAAGCCGCGGCTATTGTTACCAACCGCGGCGGTCGAACCTGTCACGCGGCGATCATTGCCCGCGAACTGGGGATCCCGGCGGTCGTTGGCTGCGGTGATGCTACCGAGCGCATGAAGGATGATGAAAAGGTGACTGTTTCCTGTGCTGAAGGCGACACCGGCTATGTGTATGCTGATTTGCTCGACTTCAGCGTGAAAAGTTCCAGCGTCGATACGATGCCGGATCTGCCGCTGAAGGTGATGATGAACGTGGGTAACCCGGATCGCGCCTTTGACTTCGCTTGCCTGCCCAACGAAGGCGTTGGCCTTGCGCGTCTGGAATTTATCATTAACCGCATGATTGGCGTGCATCCCCGCGCGTTGCTGGAGTTTGACGATCAGGACCCCGCGCTTCAGAACGAAATCCGCGGGATGATGAAGGGCTTCGATTCCCCGCGTGAATTCTACGTGGGCCGCCTGACGGAAGGCATCGCCACGCTGGGGGCGGCGTTTTATCCGAAGCGCGTCATCGTGCGCCTGTCGGACTTTAAGTCTAACGAATACGCGAACCTGGTCGGCGGCGAGCGCTATGAGCCGGATGAAGAGAACCCGATGCTGGGCTTCCGCGGCGCAGGCCGTTACGTGTCGGATAGTTTCCGTGACTGCTTCGCGCTGGAATGTGAAGCGGTGAAACGCGTACGTAACGACATGGGATTGACCAACGTTGAGATCATGATTCCGTTCGTCCGGACCGTTGAACAGGCGAAAGCGGTAGTGGAGGAGCTGGAACGTCAGGGACTGAAGCGCGGCGAGAACGGGCTTAAGATCATCATGATGTGCGAGATCCCTTCCAACGCCCTGTTGGCAGAGCAGTTCCTGCAATACTTTGACGGCTTCTCCATCGGTTCAAACGATATGACGCAGCTGGCGCTGGGTCTGGATCGTGACTCCGGGGTGGTGTCTGAGCTGTTTGATGAGCGTAACGACGCGGTGAAAGCACTGCTGTCGATGGCGATTCGCGCAGCGAAGAAGCAGGGTAAATACGTCGGCATTTGCGGTCAGGGACCGTCCGACCATGAGGACTTTGCCGCCTGGCTGATGGAAGAAGGGATAGACAGCCTGTCGCTGAACCCGGACACCGTCGTTCAGACCTGGCTGAGTCTGGCCGAACTGAAGAAGTAAACGGAAGTCGGATGGCGGTTCGCCGCCATCCGTAACAGGCGCAATGTCTGCTCAGGCATTGTGCAAAATGGTTAACGCGGTGCGCAGGTCATGCACCGAAATCTGCCCCGGTGCCGAGGCTTTTTTCACCGCGCCAAACGTCGCGGCGGATCCAAACGTTTCTCCCGCCAGACGTGAAATCACACCGTCTTTTGCCATCGACATCGTAATCAAAGGCCGATCTGCATAGCGTTCGTGCATCTCCAGCGTCGCACTGAGCAGTGTCAACACATCCCGCGTGCTTTGCGGCATCACGGCGATTTTGGCAATGTCGGCGTCCAGCGCCTGCATTTTGCGTAAACGCTGGATAATCTCTTCAGCGGCGGGCGTCTTATTAAAATCATGATTAGACATCACCACCCGTATATCTCGCGCATGGGCATGGGTGACCAGGCGTTGTACCTGGGCATCGCCAGTGAACAGTTCCACGTCAATCATATCCACGCGCCCACTGTCTATGAAAGTCTGGTTCAGTGCGACATACGCTTCGGTAGAGATCGCCTGCTCACCGCCTTCTTGCGCGCTGCGGAAGGTACACAGCAGCGGCGTGTCAGGAAGCGCGTCACGGATAGCGCTGAGCGCGTCAAGAACCGCGTTTTTTTCGGTGATGGCTGTAAAATGGTCGGCGCGCCACTCAAGGATATCAAACTGCGCGTCGCGATAGGCCTGCGCCTCGGAACGCACGCTGTCGATATCTTTGCCCATCAGCGACACGATAATTTTTGGCATTCCTTCGCCAATCACAAGGTTTTTTACGGTTACGGTTTTCATTAAATACCTTTTATCAATTACGGAACCCGATCCGCCAGGCCACAGCCCCTTCGCCCGTCGTGCGATAAAGGCGCTAATGATTATTCGCTATCGCGAAGGAAAAAGGAAGAAAGCGTCGCGCTTTCGGCGCTGTAGTGCGGCAGCTCACATTAACCAAATAACGTAATAACGCTGTTTATTTCCGCAATTGTGACCTTTTCTTCTCCCTCCAATACTGAATTCTGCAACGTGTTCGGCAGTGTTAATGATATTCCTGGTTAATGGGGTATTTTCTGACATTAAGGCACAACAATGACAATAACCTCTGTTCTCTCTGCCCGCGATAAAATCGGTTACGGTCTTGGCGATATGGCCAGTGCGCTCCTGGGGATGGCGCTGTTACTGCTATTTTACAAACTCAACAGCCAAACCGCCGATCGCATTGCGCGTGAACTGGCGCGGAAGCGCGACCTCAACAACGCAGGGGAGAGTCTGTCCTCTCCCGCTCTGAATAACGCGATACAGGAGTAAACCAGGATGATCTATAAGGATGCAAATCGCCCGGTACAGGCGCGTGTCGCCGACCTGCTGGGACGTATGACGCCGGAAGAAAAATTTGCCCAGATGCACGCTTACTGGCTGGTGCTGTCGGAGGAGGGCCATCATCAGGAGCGTAGCGATATGAGCGATGAGTTTGCCGGCGTGAGTAAACAGGCGGCGTTGAATGAGCGACTGAAGATCGGCGTCGGGCAGATAACGCGTCCACTGGGTACGCATATTGTTGACGCGAAAACGGGGGTACGCGCCGCAAACCGCTTACAGAAAATGCTTGTAGAAGAAACGCGGCTGGGTATTCCGGCGTTGTTTCATGAAGAGTGTCTGGTTGGATTGCTGTGTAAGGGCGCCACACTGTTTCCTTCGTCGCTCAATTACGGATCGACGTGGGATCCCGAACTGGTGAGGCGCGCGGCCCGGCAGATCGGCCTTGAAGCGCGCGCGACCGGCTGCCGACAAGGACTGGCGCCGGTTCTGGATGTTTCACGCGATGTGCGGTGGGGAAGAACCGAAGAGACTTTTGGCGAAGATCCCTGGCTGGTTGGCGTTATGGGCTGCGCGTATGTCGCAGGGTTACAGGGCGAAAAGCGCGATCTGTTAGCCACCCTGAAGCATTATGTCGGTCACTCCTTCAGCGAAGGGGCCCGTAACCATGCGCCGGTACATTTGGGCTTCTGTGAACTGAACGATACGTTCCTGCTTCCCTTCGAAATGGCCGTGAAGCTGACCAATGCAGGCTCTGTGATGCCCGCCTACATGACATTGATAATCAACCCGGACACAGCGACGCTTTTTTGCTTACCACGCTGCTACGTGAGCAATGGGGATTTGACGGCATTATCGTGGCGGATTATGGCGGCGTAAGTTTATTGCATCAGCATCATGGCGTTTCTCACGATGCGGCGGAATCGGCGGCGCTGGCCTTTAATGCCGGACTGGATGTGGAGCTGCCAAAAGACGACTGCGCCCGCCATCTGGCGGAGGCGGTTGAACGGGGACTGATCGGTATGGCGAAAATTGATGAAATCGTTTCGCGCATTCTGACAGAAAAATTCCGCCTGGGCCTGTTTGAACAGCCTTATGCTGATGAAACGGCGCTTGCGTTACAGTCCGCGGGGACGCGCCAGATTGCCCGGGAAGTGGCAACCCGTTCGCTGACCCTGCTGGAAAATAACGGCATCCTGCCGTTGCAGGGGCAGCCGCGAATTGCGGTAGTGGGCCCAACGGCAGACGACCCGCTGGCGTTGCTCAGCGGCTACAGCTTCCCGGTGCATCTGATCATTAGCGATGAGATGGATAAGACCGCGCAGGTGACCACACCCCTTGCCGCGCTGCGTTGCTATTACGGTGAAGACGCTGTGCTGTATGCCAAAGGGTGTCATATCATTGAAAAACGGCTGGCAGGCGCCCCCGTATTTCCGGGCGACAGCAGCGGTAAGCCAATGCAGGCCTCGCCCGTTTCGTTCGACACGTCCCTTATTCCAGACGCAGTGAGCGCGGCCCAACGGAGTGAAGTGGTGATTGCCTGCGTTGGCGATCTGGCTGGCCTGTTTCAGAGCGGCACGGTAGGTGAAGGGTCCGATACTGATAGTCTTACTCTGCCCGGTGTTCAGCAGCTGTTGCTCGAGGCGCTGGTGGCGACCGGAAAACCCGTGGTGGTCGTGATGACCGGTGGCAGACCTTACAACCTGCAGGGGCTGGAGGATAAGATCGCTGCATTGCTAATGGCCTGGGCGCCGGGTCAGGAAGGAGGGTGGGCCATCGCCGACGTGTTGACCGGACGCGCTGAACCACAGGGAAGACTGGTGGTGAGCGTGCCGAAAAGCGCGGGCGCTATGCCATATTATTACAATCACAAATTGAAAAGTAGCGGAACACCGTTTGCCTTTCATTTTGGTTCCCGCTATCCCTTTGGCTATGGTAAGGGCTGGGGCGAGTTTTCCAGTGAAGCCGTCACTCTGTTGACCCCGGCGGTGGGAATGGATGGCGAAATTGCGATTGCGGTCACTGTAAGCAACGATGGGATACGCAGGGGAAGCGAGGTGATACAACTCTACGTTCGCGACAAAGTGGCTTCCATGGTCAGGCCGATAAAAGAACTGAAAGCCTTTCAGCGCGTAGAGCTGGATGCTGGCGCACGGGCGACGCTAACCTTTTATGTGCCTGTCGATATGCTCAATTTTACCCGCAGGGACGGCAAACGTGTGGTCGAGCCAGGCGAGTTTGAGCTGATGATCGGCAATTCCTCCGCCAGGATCTGGGAAAGCGCGACGGTGAACGTCTCGGGCGAAACGCGAGTCATGCCAGAGAACTGGCGGATGCTGAGCCGGTGTGAAGTGAGCTGTGTATAAACGGTTAACCATTCACCGTAACGAAGCGTGAGCAATGATAAAACGGCAGTTTGAAAGTACAGCTTATATTTTAGCAGTCTGTAGATACTTCAAAATTGCCGTTTTAATATTATTTCTCGATGTTCCTATCACAATTTCCTTTGAAGTAACTGATGTGATTTTAAGCATCTTTTATCAAGTCAATATATTCATGTAATAAATCGAATGGCTCTTCTTCTAGCATTAATTAATATATATATGGGTGCATTTTCTCAAAATGCGCGTTAAAAATAATTACACCGAATTTAATTTGATCTTGCGCATAAATTTTAGATTAAAAACAATTTTAAATGGTTTTTCTGGGTTGGGTTGTTTTTAAATGTGTATTTATATAACTTCTTGATTTTTAAATATTTAGTTGTGATTTTATTTTTCGATTAAAAGGTGTTTGCCTGGCGGCATATGAAGATATCGTCACGCTGCCGCAGAGGCGGTAAAACGATATTATTAATAACATCACTTATTTATGCGCTGAATATAAAATAGATTTGGTGTGTTAAAGAATACTTTTTCGCAATAACAACGATCCAAAAATTATAACCAACGTTGTTTTTATTTGTAGCAAGTATTCTTTCGGACAGTCCACATTGCAGGAGCATCATAATGGCGAAAAATTATATCGCCCGTCAGGACGGACAGTGGATGGTGGTCAGCCTGACGCCGGATGTCTGTAAAACCCCTGTCGGTCCCGCCCTGCCGCCGGTGCCGTATCCGGTCACTGCCAGCCTCGGTGATGCCGTGCTGACTGTTTCATCGGTAAAAGTCAACGGTTGTCCGGTGCTGGTCCTGAATCAAAGTTTCGTTCCCCTTACAAAGGGCGATGCGCCGGGCGTGGCCGGGGGGATAAAAAGCGGTACGGTGGGTGATATCTGCGAACCACTGGAACACAGCACCACCTTCAGAGTCGGTGGCAAACCCGTTCTGCGTCACTTCGATAAGTTCTGGATGAATGCCAGAAACACCACCGGCATCATTACCGGTCAGCCACCCGCAACCAATGTAACGGCAAAAGAGGCAGACCCGGCAATCAGGCCTGAAACTGCGGAAGAGCAGACGTTTATGGACACGCTGACCCGTGCGTATGAACGTGACGCTGAGTCACGGCGGCTTGAGGCGCAGTTCATGGCTGAAACGGCGCAGGCCGTAAAGAAATCAGTTACTGATTTCTTTACCGACCATACCCGGGATGGTGTGATGAACAGCCAGGCTATCGGCGCAATGCTCATTGCTTCAGCACGTTACAACACCATGCCGGAAGCTGCGCAGAATATGGCAGAGCAGATTGGCGGAGAGGCGTTCGACACCTTTAATGCCATGAACACACCGGAAAACCAGGGGCTGATGACTGCCGTACAGAGCGCGTTTGCGGCTTTTTCACTGAGAGCCGCTGGCGGCATGGATATGGATGGGGCAATCATTAAAGGAAGGGAAAAAATCAAACCCGGACAGGGAGAAGAATTTGACAGCAGTTTTCTGACGTGCTGTAGCGATCCGGTTGATGTGGTATCCGGTAGCCTGATCCAGCAGCTTAATGTCCTGTACATCCCAGGGTCTGTGCCTCTTGGCCTGTCACGGTTTTACCGCTCACGGACAAAAAGAAAAGGGTTGTTCGGCGAAAAATGGTCAGATGACTGGTCCCGGTCACTGACGTTGCAGGGCGATAAGCTGTATTTTACCGACCATGAAGGCGTGGTCCTCAGTTATCCCGTTCCGCAGGACGGTATTTTTCAGAGTACAGTAAATTCCCGCCAGATGGCTTACCGGCTTTCCGGCAACCTGAGCAGTGAACTTACCGTCCTCGATCGTCGCTCGCAGCAGACGTTTGTTTTCTCTCCTTCAGGGAATGGCGTCTGGTGGTTATCGGCTATCCACGACCGCCACGGCAACCGGATTGATTTTCACCGCACGAACGGGCAGCTGACTGAAATCCACCACAGCGACGGCTACAGGCTCTCACTCGACTGGCAGCAACAGCAGCTCATGAGCATTAACCTGGTCGCTCCGCAGAATCAGCGCCTGGTGACCTGCCAGTATGATGATAACGGCTACCTTGCAGAGTGCGATACCTTCCAGTTCACCCACCTGTGGCATGAATACTCTCCGCAGGGGTTTATGACCCGCTGGCGGGACACGGACAAAACACAGGTCAGCTACCGTTATGATGGCGCCGGGAGAGTGATGGAGGGTTCCACCCCGGAAGGATATTATAACGACCGCTTTATCTATAACGATGAAGAACACTGCACCACCTACATTGACGCCGAAGGCGGCGAAACCCGTTACTGGTACAACGGGGATGGCCTCGTTACCCGCAGCCTTGACCCGCTGGGCCGCGAAGAAATCACCGTCCGGGACAATGCCCGCCTTCAGTCCCGCACCGATGCGCTGGGGCGCACCACGGAATACCAGTACAACGACGAAGTCGATATCCGCCAGATTGCCCTGCCGGGCGGCTACAGTCTGTATTACGGCTACAACGAACACGGCCAGCTCACCCGGCTGACCGCGCCGGGTAATCAGGTCTGGCAGTGGGGTTACGACGATAAAGGCGGCATGGTCTGCCTGACCGACCCGCAGGGGCGTCAGCAGCACTTCAGCTACAGTGAACAGGGTGATTTACTCCGGCAGATTATGCCGGGCGGCGCCACCTGGCAGTGGGATTATGATGCGTTGCACCGGGTGCGGGAAACCACTGCCCCCGATGGCGGCATCACGCAGACAGAGCAGGATATGCTGGGACGCCTGCTCAGCGTGAAAGACCCGCTGGGCTTCACCACGCAGTTCCGTCACAGTAAAAACCATGCCGGGCCTCAGGGCAGCGTGGAGGAAATTCACCGTCCGGACGGCGTGCGCGAACTGATGCGCCAGAACAGCGAGAAGCTGCCGGAGAGCTTCACCGATGGCGAAGGCAAAACCACCCGCTATGAATATGGCGCATTTGACCTGCTGACCGCTGTTGTCCGCCCGGACGGAGAACGGCTGGAGTGCCGCTACGACAAACTCACCCGCCTGGCTGAAATCACCAACGCCGGAGGTGAGCATTACCGCCTGACCTATGACACAGCCGGTCAGCTTATCGCCGAAACCGACTTTACCGGGCGCACGCTGACCTATACATACGATGCGGCCGGGCGCTGCATCCGTACCACCTTCCCGGACGGCACACACCTTAACCGCCAGTACAGCGTCACCGACCAGGTGACGAGCGAGGAGGTAACGAAGGGCGACAGCGAGCGGGTACTCAGCCGCACGACATTCATCTATGACGCGCTGTGCCGTCTGGTGGAAGCGCGGAATAACGACGCCACCGTGACCTTTGAATACGACGGTGCCGGGAGGCTCACCGCCGAAACCCTTAACGGCAGGCGAACAGAGTACCAGTACGATGCCGTACAGGATACGGTCTCGCAGCGCACCACTGCGGGCATTACAGAGCATTTCAGCCGTGGGCTGACGGGGGAACTGACCTCATGGCAGATAGCCGACCATGCGCCGCTGACCCTGGAGCACGACCTGTGCGGTCAGGAGATATCCCGGCAGAGTGAAGCCGGGTTCAGCCTCCGCCAGCGCCACACCCCCACCGGCATGCTGGCTGAGCAGCAGGCCGGCGACCTCACAGAACAGAGCCCGCACTACCGGCGCAACAACACTCTGCACCGCCAGTGGCTGTATGACAAAGCCTGCAACCTGACAATGATTGCCGATTCCCAGCGGGGGACGATGGTCAACAGCCTGACGGCAAACGGCCAGATAAGCCACGTCACCCGGACCGGCGGCAGTGACATCCCCATGCGGGAAGAGCGTTTCACTTATGACCGGAACCTCAATATCACCCGCCGCCAGACCCGGGTGAATGAGGTGACGGAGAGTGAGACACACCAGCGCCAGCGGCATGGCCGGGTGACGTCACGGGAGTACAAAGCCTGGCGGCATTCAGCCTTCCATATTAACCCGGACAGCGGGATGCCGGAAGAAGGCAACTTTGTCAGAGTCATCCGAAATGAACAGACCACCTGGAGATACGACGTTAACGGCCGTCTGGTGGAGAAGCTGGTCGATAAAGGCGGCTGGCGTCCGCTCACGTGGCGCTACCGCTGGGATGCCCGGAGCCAGCTTACCGGACTGGAAACCCCGGAAGGCGAACGCTGGGAGTACAAATACGACCCGTCCGGCAGGCGCATCAGCAAGCGCTGCACTAACCGGGACAAGCCCGGTATGGATTTTCACTGGAACGGCGACCAGCTAACGGAAGAAATTCCTGTTGGTACTGATGGCAAACCGGAAGATGAAAATGCCATTCGCTGGATTTACGAGCCGGGCAGCTTCACCCCGCTGGCGCGTTATGAGAAAGGGCAACTGCACTATGTCATCACGGATATCACCGGGCGTATTCAGGAACTGCTGACCGAAGACGGCACCCTTGTCTGGCGGGGAGAGCAGCAGCTGTGGGGGCGGGAGGAAGGCCGGAACAGGGAAGAAGCCCCCGCCTGCCGGTTACGTTTTCCGGGGCAGTATGAGGATGAAGAATCGGGGTTGTATTATAACCGGTTCCGGTACTATGATTGCGGGACAGGGCAGTATCTGTGTGCGGATCCTATAGGTTTAGAAGGTGGAATAAACCTTTATCAATATGCGCCTAATCCATTAAGTTATATTGATCCGCTGGGTTTAAGTGGGGATAAGGTTAATGTATATAAAGATGCTCCTTATCATGGTGCAACTGATAATTCAGTAAAAAGCCGAGCACCAATAAATGGTCAGGCTGCATTAGATAATTCCATTCAAGTAAAACCAACATCACCAAGGCGCGTTGGTGTCGATATTTCCAACAATGAAATTGTTGTATTAGATAAAACTCGTTCTTTATCAGATCATGTAGATGAATATCATGGGCATGTACGTGATTGGGATGCCTTAGATAACAAGCAACAATCTGCTTTGATCAAGTCTGGTAAAACTACAAGAAAAGGAAAGGTTTGTGGTGGCTAAAGATAAGTTACATTTAGTGGAGTTGCTTAATTCTGGTGAACCAGAGAAAGTCGCAGATACACTGCTTTACATAGCTCATAATATAAATGATGTTGAATGGGCTGAAGAGCAGTTCATGAGAATGGCAAATAATCCTGATGAAGATATTAGCGGATTATCTTTAACTTGTTTAGGTCATATAGCAAGGGTAAATGGACGGATAAATAAAGATGTGGTTATTCCATTTCTAAAAGAAAAAATGAAAGATTCAAGTGAGGTAATATCATCAAGAGCCGAGGATGCACTTGACGATATTAATATGTTTACTTAGTTTTACTAGCCGGGAAAGTATATATTTTCCCGGCTTTTTGCTATTTAACTCTCGTTCAGTACACTAAACATTCCGTCTTTAATTCCCTTAACCACCTGTTTAGCCTGATAAAGCTGCTCGCGCAGCGCCTGCACCTCGTTACCGTCCGCCATCAGCACAATACACCCCTGCGAAATCTTCACGGTCACGCCGCGCCCGGTCTCAAATCCCGCTTCTGCCAGCCAGTCGCCCTTAAGGTGCAGGCTGGGACTACGCGAATATCCGGTAGGGACTTTGGTTTTACGGTTGGTGTGGGAAATACCAACATAGCCGACTTTAAGACAGCGCTGGGTTTTGGAAATGGTGACTTCTGGCGTAATATCGTGTTCAGCCATGATTAACTACCTCGAATAGCAGACGGAAGCGATCCACGCGGCGCAACGTTACGCGCAGACGCGCAAGCTGTTGCTGTTGATACAAACGATGGTGAACGAAACGGCGGCGGCGCATAACTGCAAACCCGGTGAGGTGCGCTTCACGCGGCGGGAGATCCGCGACTTTACCAACTGGAGCGACAGCCAGCTCAAGCTGCACTGCCAGCGGTTAAGCGAGATGGAATACCTGCTGATCCACGGCGGCAGTCGCGGCCACCTGTTGCAGTACGAACTGTTATGGGACGGCAGCGGCGACGGAGCGCACCTGTGCGGCCTGATCGAACCGGGCGAAAAGGTGATGTATGACTCACGCAAGTCTGGTTCAGCGGCGGGCAAGTCGGGGTTAAGTCTGCCCCATGTCGGGGCTAAGTCTGACCCGGAAAAACAGGCTGCAAGCCGCGCCGTTACTGGCGTTACCACCCCGCAAGTCGGGGTAGATGAAAAAGCACTGTTCCGGCAGAAAAAGAAAACGGTTCATCGTAGTCATAATGAGCGTCATGGCAACGCGATCCGGGACAGCCCGTAAAGCGGGTATGACTTACGCAAGTCTGGCCTGTAAAGGCGCAAGTCGGGGTTAAGTCTGCCCCATGTCGGGGCTAAGTCTGACCCGGAAAAACAGTCTGAAAGCCGCGCCATTACTGACCTTATCGCCCCGCAAGTCGGGGCGGCGCTAAAACCACTGTTCCACCGCTTTATCCTTCCTTCGTCGTACCGTACTGCAATCCCAATACTCAATCCCTGAACCTTAACAGGACAATCATCATGACCAGACCCATACCACCGGGGCCGGAAGCCCTTTATCTTAGCCGCCAGAACGGGAACGCCACGCAGCGGCAGCATGTGATCGCGTGGCTGGAAAGCCTGTTATCCGCAGGCTACAGCGAACGCAGCATCGAAGGCTACCGCGAACGGGTACTGCCGTTCGTGACGTGGTGCGAGGAGCGCGGGCTGATGTACGCGCCGCAGGTGAGTCTGCCAGTGCTGGAAGGCTGGCAGCGCCACCTGCGCGTTTATCGCAAGGCTGACGGCAACACGCTGGCGGTGGGCGGCCAGCTAAACCGCCTGAGCGCGGTGCGCAACTTCTACCGCTGGCTGCTGAAACGCCACGTTATCCTGTACAACCCGGCAGAGCAGATCGAGCTGCCGAAGGAAGAAAAGCGGCTTCCGGCGCAGGTGTTCAGCGAGCAGGAAACCCGGACGGTGTTGCAGAGTCTGGACACGGAGAAACCGCTGGGTCTGCGCAACCGGGCGATACTGGAAATACTCTGGAGTACCGGGATCAGGCGTATGGAAGTGGCGAACCTGATGCTGGGTGACGTGGACTTCACGCGGGGCGTGGTGAACGTGCGGCAGGGCAAGGGGAAGAAAGATCGGGTGGTGCCGGTGGGTCATGTGGCGCTGGAATGGGTGATGCGCTACCTGCGCAACGTTCGGCCCCGGCTGGCGCAGCGGTTCGACAGCGGTCATCTGTTCATCACCTGGCACGGTAAGGGGCTGAATCGCGGGACGCTGACGCAGCTTGCCGGAGAAGCCATCCGGGATAAGGCGCGGATAGACAAGCCGGGCGCGTGCCACATCTTCCGGCACTCGATGGCAACGCAGATGCTGGACAACGGGGCGGACACGCGGCATATCCAGGCGATCTTAGGGCATGAAAAGCTGGAGACGACGCAGATCTACACGAAGGTGGCGATAGCGCCGTTGCAGCGGGTGCATGAGAAGACGCATCCGGCAGAGAAACGGCGGAGAAAGAGTGTTAAATAAACGTTAACAGCACCCATAACGACACCGGCAGGAACACGCCTTATCGGTAACCCGCAGTCAGATAACAGGAAATAGCCCGGATCCTGTAGGTCTGATAAGGCCTGCAAAATCCTCACGTACTACGTGAGCACCGGCGTTGCGGGAGAGTTAAGGAGGTTGAACGGAGGCCGGATCATTGCCGGACAGGCCGCAAAGTTAGCCGGCACTCTGCGAGGCCGCAGGGGACGGTGCAGGCAGACAGCCGCCGTCCATGACGGCTGCCTGCCCCCCACCACCGGCGTGCGCGGGGGTAAATGCCGTCCGGCCAGCGCGGGGCCGCCGCGCCCTCTGTGGGCCGGGTTGCTGGCCGGACGTCATTCAACATAACGCGGCATTACGCGAAACGGGCCTGAACGGCCCGCAACGCGTAACACGCATGATGTCGGCGCCGGGAGGCTCCGGTGCGCAGTTCCGGCCACGTTCGCGGGTGAAAGCCCGTTAAAAGAGGCTGTCGGCCTGCGGCCTCCGCTTAAAAGCGTTCATGCCCGCCCGGCTGCGTCTGGCTGCGGCGGCTCGCACTGCGTTGCTCGTTCTCGCCTCGCCAGCTTCCACCCCCCGCCCGGTCCGGCGTTGTCATTAAGAGCGGCGTCGTTCTGCGGCCACGGAGGGATGGCAGCGGTGTGGTCATGCAGGTGCATTGCCCTCTGCTGGCCACAGTGCCACAGCGACTAAAGGCGTCGGGCGCGGTGCCGTCTGTAATGGCGGTGTTTCCGGGCGGCGCGGGTGGAAGAGCGGCTAAGCAGGAAGGCGCGGTTGTTCCCGGAAGATCCGTCGCGCGCAGTGGGGCTCTCACTGTAAGAAGGTCGGCCTGCGCCTCCGGTCGTTATGCGGGGGCTACCCCCTCGCGCCCCTGTCAACCCGCGCCCGACCATGCAAACAAGTTGCATGGTCGTCACGGGTTAGCGTGCTCCATGGCTGAAGCACCGGCGTCGCCTGCGGGGATCTGGCGTGGTCAGCCGCTGCGCGTCTGCCCCCGCGACCGGTAATAAAACGCGTAATGCCAGAGGGTTGCGGTGCTGGTATGATGCGGGGCGGAGAAACGCAGGGAGTAAGGAAGATGTGTAATATAAACAGGTGGCTGGCCGTGCTGCTGATGCTCCTGACGCTGATCTGGTCGTCAGTGGCGGTAGCGTTCCCGGCAGAAAATGTGCTTCGGGGGTTCAATGTTGCGACATTGTTAAAAGTGGCAAATGCTGAACTGGTGAAGGCAGATGTGGCGCGGGTTGCAGAGGCGCTAAAGTTACGACCGCCTCCGAATCGTTCCGATGACCCGGTGGGGCTGGCGGGGGGCATAAACCTCTACAGTTATGCGCCGAATCCGCTAAGCTGGATCGACCCACTTGGGTTATTTGGCTGTGGTCCAAAAGCGCAAAAGCATATTCTTCATGGTGATGGCCCCGGTAGTGGTGGTCATATGTGGCCAGGCCAGCCAGGTAAAACAACTTTCCCTCAGTCTTGGGATTCGAAAAAAATTATTTCTGAGATTGATGATATTGTAAATTCACCATCAACTAAGTGGTATGCCCAACAAGGAACGGGAGGTGCATTAACTAAATCAGGAAAAGCTGCTACTTGGGTGGCATGGGAAGTCAGAGATGGGGTGCAAATTAGGGTTGTTTATCAGTCAGCAAAAGGAAGGATAGTAACTGCATTCCCTGATAGTGGCCCTATTCCACGTTTACCAGGAGCAAAATGATGGCTACAGCTACTGGTATTAAGTTGAAAAAATTCGGTGAAGAATTTAACAATAGACTTTCCGAAGATGAATTGAATTATGCGTTGAGCTACATAGACTTTGGGGAAGAACCGTTGGCATTTGAAACGTTATGCGATTATATCTGTGAGGATGATATTGTCATAACGAAGAATGAATATGAACAAATTTGTATATTTAATTCATTATTTAATTACCCTTTGGAAAATAATATTTTTATTTATCTAAAGGGTTTAATTAAATAGTCATAAAGCCGGAGAAGAAATTAAATCTTCCCAGCTTTTTTATTGTTTAACTTTCGTTCAGTACACTAAACATTCCGTCTTTAATCCCCTTAACCACCTGTCTCGCCTGATAAAGCTGCTCGCGCAGTTCCTGCACCTCGTTATTATCAGCGATAATGGTCAGGCACCCCTCCGTAATCCTCACCGTCACGCCGCGCCCGGTCTCAAATCCCGCTTCTTTAAGCCAGTCGCTCTAAAGGTGCAGGCTGGGGTCGCGTGAATATCCGGTGGGGACTTTGGTTTACGGTTTGTGTGGGAAATGCCGACATAGCCGCCTTTAAGACGGCACTGGGTTTTAAAAGGATGACTGAAACCGGATTGCTAAGGGAACAGGTACATATAACGATTTCATTTTCGCCTTTAACCCACACTCAAGATATAAATCGCTTGCAGGCAATAGCACATCTGAAATCGGGTACTCTCGAGGCGCCATCGTTGCTGGACGTAAGGTGATGTCATGGTAAAAAAAAAGCCCATCGTGGGAGATGGGCAAAGACTACACACAGCAATTCGTTGTTTCACTCAGGGGATTTCCATGCTTATAAATCAATGTGTTGATCTATAACCGTGAGCTAATAGTAGGGCATGCGACGTTTTAGCGTCGATCAGATTCGTCTCAATAGTTTAAAAACTGTAAAGAATTTGCGACAGAAACCCGGAGAGCGGAAGCCGTAATAGGGGTGATTTGAAAAATTCAGCAGCCTATTAATAAGCAACGCTAAACATTCGGGCGACATCTGTCGCCCGAAAGAGAGTTACTTGTTGAGATCGTTGATCTCCGCCAGTTCTTCGAGGATTTCTTCTGGCTCATCCGTTGGCGGTGGCGCTTCATGTACCCACGCGGAGAACAGTCGCCAGGTAACCGCCAGCAGAACCGGGCCGATAAACAGGCCAATCATGCCGAAGGCGATCAGGCCGCCAATTACGCCAGAAAGGATCAGAATAAGCGGTAAATCCGCGCCCATACGAATCAGCACAGGGCGGATGACGTTATCAAGCGTACCTACCACGCAGCTCCATACCAACAGTACGGTTCCCCAGGTGGTGTCGCCGCTCCAGTAAAGCCAGATAATGGCCGGAATCAATACCGGAAGCGGGCCAAGCTGGACGAGGCAGGAGAGGATCATCACCACCGTCAGCAACGTCGCATACGGTACGCCGGAAATCGCCAGGCCAATCCCGCCCAACACCGCCTGAACGAGCGCGGTAACCACCACGCCCAGCGCCACCGCGCGGATCGCTTGTGCGGCGAGCAGCACGGCCGCGTCGCCGCGTTTGGCTGCCAGACGGCAGGCGAAATGACGAATACCCAACGCCACCTGTTCACCCCGCCAGTACAGCAGGGCGCTGAACAACAGCATCAGTCCGCAATGCATCATAAAACGGCCGATGTGCGCCGCTTGTCCGACAAACCAGGTGGTCGTTGCGCCAATATAAGGACGAACCTTCGCCATGATCGCCGCGCCGCCCATCTCCAGCAGGTTATGCCACCCGGCATACAATTTTGCGCCAACCAGCGGAATGCTGTTCAACCAGGCAAGATCCGGCAACGTCATATCGCCACCGGTTATGGCGTGGATCAGCGGGCCGCTACCATCGACGATACTGTTCACCAGAAGTGCGACAGGAATGACGAATAACAACACCAGTAAAAGCGTCATGACCAGCACCGCCAGAGAACGGCGGCCCCAGAGTAATTTTTGCAAGCGTAGTAAAACCGGCCAGGTGGCGATAACAATCGTACCGGCCCAGGCAAAGCCCAGAATAAAAGGTTGAACAATCCAGAGACACGCCACAATCATGATGGCAAGGAACAGCACCGACAGCAGCACCTGCGCGATATCCCTGGGCTGACGAACATTGACCATAAACTCTTTTCACCTTTGTAGTGCGTCAGAACGTTGACGCGACGTGAACACGCGAAACGCATCACATAATCATGCGCAGTTTCAGCGCGTTTTAACAGGCGGATTCTGCCAGTATTTCTGTTGAGCGCATAAGAAAAAAATGTGATACAACAAATGAATCAACCAAGGCAAACGATAACCTCACAACACAGACCGCAGGAAAGGGTCAGAATAATGATTCCACAAATTTCTCAGGCACCTGGCGTCGTTCAACTGGTGCTCAATTTTTTGCAAGAGCTGGAGCAACAAGGGTTTACTGGCGATACGGCAACGAGCTACGCCGATCGTCTGACGATGTCGACAGATAACAGTATTTATCAACTTCTTCCCGATGCCGTCGTTTTCCCGCGTTCAACGGCGGATGTGGCGCTGATAGCCCGAGTGGCCGCCGAACCGCGTTTCACCTCGCTGGTGTTTACCCCTCGCGGCGGCGGTACCGGAACCAACGGGCAGGCGTTGAACCAGGGCATTATCGTGGACATGTCCCGCTACATGAGCCGGATCATTGAAATCAATCCGGAAGAAGGTTGGGTGCGGGTCGAAGCGGGGGTGATTAAAGACCAACTGAACCAGGTCCTCAAGCCGTACGGCTATTTCTTTGCTCCGGAGCTTTCAACCAGCAACCGGGCCACCCTTGGCGGGATGATCAATACCGATGCCTCCGGACAAGGATCGCTGGTCTACGGAAAAACCTCCGATCACGTTCTGGGCGTACGCGCTGTGCTGCTGGGCGGCGATATTCTCGACACGCAGCCGCTGCCGGTAGCGCTGGCGGAAACGTTGGGGGAAAGTCATACCACCATTGGACGTATCTATCGCACGGTCCTTGAACGCTGCCGCGACAATCGCCAGCTTATCATGGATAACTTCCCCAAACTGAACCGCTTTCTTACCGGCTACGACTTACGGCATGTTTTTAACGACGACATGACCGAGTTCGATCTGACCCGAATTCTCACCGGTTCGGAAGGGACGCTGGCCTTTATTACCGAAGCCCGGTTGGACATTACGCCGTTGCCGAAGGTTCGTCGACTGGTGAACGTCAAATACGACTCTTTTGACTCCGCGCTGCGCAATGCGCCGTTTATGGTAGAGGCAAGAGCGCTTTCCGTCGAAACCGTCGACTCGAAAGTGCTGAACCTGGCACGGGAAGATATCGTCTGGCATTCGGTAAGCGAATTAATCACCGATGTGCCGGACAAAGAGATGCTTGGCCTGAACATCGTTGAATTCGCCGGTGACGACGAAGCGCTAATTGACGGCCAGGTGGCGGCACTGTGTGAGCGGCTGGACGGATTAATCGCTCATGGAGAAGCCGGGGTGATTGGCTGGCAGCTTTGCGCCGATCTGGCGGGCGTAGAGCGTATTTATGCGATGCGCAAAAAAGCGGTGGGTCTGCTGGGCAACGCGAAAGGGGCGGCGAAACCCATCCCATTTGCCGAAGATACCTGCGTACCGCCGGAGCATCTTGCCGATTACATTGCCGAGTTTCGCGCCTTGCTCGACGGTCATGGTCTGAGCTACGGCATGTTTGGCCACGTAGACGCGGGCGTACTGCATGTGCGTCCGGCGCTGGACATGTGCGATCCGCAGCAGGAAGTGCTGATGAAGCAAATCTCCGATGAAGTGGTGGCGCTGACGGCGAAGTATGGCGGCCTGCTCTGGGGTGAGCACGGTAAAGGGTTTCGCGCCGAGTACAGCCCGGCGTTTTTTGGCGACGCGCTGTATGCGGAACTGCGTAAAGTGAAGGCGGTATTTGATCCGCAGAACCGCCTGAATCCGGGGAAAATCTGTCCGCCGGAAGGCGTGGACGCGCCGATGATGAAAGTGGACGCCGTCAAGCGCGGCACGTATGACCGGCAGATCCCGCTGGCGGTTCGTCAAACCTGGCGCGGGGCGATGGAGTGCAACGGAAACGGACTGTGCTTTAACTTCGATGCGAAAAGCCCGATGTGTCCGTCGATGAAAATCAGTCTCAACCGTATCCATTCACCGAAAGGGCGAGCGACCCTGGTGCGTGAATGGCTGCGTTTGCTGGCGGATCGCGGTGTTGATCCGGTGCGCCTCGAAACTGCACTGGCGAATAAACGTCCCAGCTTACGCTCGCTGATCGCCCGGACCCGTAATACCTGGCACGCGGGTAAGGGCGAATATGATTTCTCGCATGAAGTCAAAGAGGCGATGTCCGGCTGTCTGGCCTGTAAAGCCTGTTCGACCCAGTGTCCGATCAAAATTGATGTACCGGAATTCCGTTCGCGTTTCCTGCAGCTTTACCATACGCGCTACTTACGTCCGCTGCGCGATCATCTGGTGGCGACAGTAGAAACCTATGCGCCGCTGATGGCGCGCGCGCCAAAGACCTTCAACTTCTTTATTAACCAGCCGCTGGTGCGCAAGCTGTCGGCAAAACACATCGGCATGGTGGATCTGCCGCTACTGTCGACGCCGTCGTTGCAGCAGCAAATGGTCGGACACCGTTCGGCCAACATGACGCTTGAGCAGCTTGAGGCGCTTAGCGATACGCAAAAAGCGAATACAGTGCTGGTGGTGCAGGATCCGTTCACCAGTTACTACGACGCTCGGGTTGTGGCGGATTTTGTACGCCTGATCGAAAAGTTAGGTTTCCAGCCGGTACTGCTGCCGTTTTCGCCAAACGGTAAGGCACAACATATTAAAGGCTTCCTGACCCGTTTTGCGAAAACGGCTAAAAAGACCTCTGAGTTTTTAAACCGTGTGGCGCAACTGGGGATGCCGATGGTGGGGGTCGATCCGGCGCTGGTGCTTTGCTACCGCGATGAATATACGCTCGCGCTCGGCGAGCAGCGCGGTGATTTTCACGTACAGCTGGCCAACGAGTGGCTGGCGACAGCGCTGGCCCCGAAGGCTATGGGAGAAATCAGCGGCGAGCCGTGGTACTTCTTTGGCCACTGTACCGAGGTCACCGCGCTTCCCGGCGCGCCTGCGCAGTGGGCGTCAATTTTTGCTCGCTTTGGCGCGAAACTGGAAAATGTCAGCGTCGGCTGCTGCGGTATGGCCGGAACTTACGGGCATGAGGCTAAGAATCATGCCAGTTCCCTGGGGATTTATGAACTGTCCTGGCATCAGGCGATGGAGCGACTGCCCCGTAACCGCTGCCTGGCGACGGGGTATTCCTGCCGCAGCCAGGTGAAGCGGGTGGAAGGCACGGGCGTACGCCATCCTGTACAGGCACTACTGGAGATAATGGGATGATCTGGAAACGTGACATCACACTCGACGCGCTCAACGCAATGGGCGAGGGCAACATGGTTGGGTTACTGGACATTCGCTTTGAAAAGATCGGCGCGGATACGCTTGAAGCCTCTATGCCTGTTGACGGCCGAACAAAGCAGCCGTTTGGTCTGCTGCACGGCGGCGCGTCTGTCGTGCTGGCCGAAAGCATTGGCTCCGTCGCCGGGTATCTCTGCACTGAGGGCGAACAAAAAGTGGTCGGGCTGGAAATAAACGCCAACCATGTTCGTCCTGCCCGGGAAGGACGCGTGAAAGGGGTCTGTAGGGCGATACACACCGGTTCACGCCATCAGGTCTGGCAAATCGATATCTATGATGAGCAGCAGCGTTTATGCTGCACATCACGCTTAACGACGGCTATTGTGTGACGTTGTCACCAAAAAAATGTGATCTATATTGCTTTTGGTCATTATTTGCGCAGCGGAAAGTGATACAATGTGCATGTTTTGACCATAAGCGAGGATGATATGACTAGCCAATTAGACCCGGCCCAACTGGCAATTGAATTTTTACGTCGTGATAAAACCGAGCTCTCACCAGCCCAATACCTTAAAAGACTGAAACAGCTTGAGCTGGAGTTTGCCGATTTACTGACGCTTTCTTCGACTGAACTGAAGGAAGAGATCTATTTTGCCTGGCGCCTTGGCGTTCATTGATTCAGCGATGTACCTCATAGCGAATGCCCCGGCCTCTGGTCGGGGTTATTTTTTGTCGGCGAATAAACGCCATTACCACGTCATTTCACCACTGTTCACCTTTGCGCTCAATGCCAGCGAGCTTTCATCTGCCAGTCCGGGCCACGCGGCCTTTACGGTTTCGATAACGTAAGCTGACCCTTTTTTCGCCTCCAGCGCGTGTTCAAACGTTTGTAGATAATTTTGGGTAAAGCGGATCGCCGTATCACCGGCGGGTCGTGCGCCGAGGTAATGACCCGGGATCACCTGAGTCGGCTGCAGGCTGCGCATTTCGCTCAGCACGTCGCGCCAGGCCGTACGTTGCTTTTCAGATTGAGTGTCAGCGGTCCAGACGTGGATCCCGGACGCGACGCCGGTACCGCCCAGAATCGCCCGATTTGCCGGGATCCAGACATAAGCCGCATAGTTGCCCGGATGGCGAAGTTCCAGTGTTTCTCCGTCAATGTGAAAACGCGTCGCGGGAGTGGCTTGCGGTACGGTGATGGTTTTCGGCACGCCGTCCTTCATCTGCGGTCCCCAGTATTGCAGCTTTGCGTCTTTCGTTTCCTGAATATGTTTGACCACTTCAGGCGTCGCCAGCACTTTTACCTGAGGATAGGCTTTCACAATCGGCTCAAGACCGAAGTAAAAGTCCGGATCGCCCGAGGTAATGACCACGGCTTTCAGTGACTTACCGCTGGCCTGAATCATCTTAAGCAATTTTTCGCCATCTTTAGTGCTGAACTGCGCATCAAACAAAATGGCTTCCGTTGGTCCGGATACCAGGGTGGAAGAGACCGGGAAAATGGCGTTCTCCTGAGGGTTATACACCTCAAGATGCAGTGGGGCGGCAAAGACCGGTGAAGCGAGCAGCGTCAGTGCCGTCAGGGTTTTTATTTTCATGACAGTAACCTTTTGCAGATGAAGTGTTGTCTTAAGGCTACGCATTTTAAGCCAATCCCGATCTGTTAGAATTCCTTAAACAGGACATGCTGAGTTTCATAAAACGATCGGATGGAGGTAAAGTGGACAGAGTGATGGCGGCGACGGTATTTAATCACATCTGTGATTTAGGCAGTATGAGCGCCGCGGCGCGAGCGCTCGGGCTTTCCAGACCGATGGTTAGCCGCTATCTTGAGGAAATGGAAAAATGGGCTGGCGCACGACTGATCCACCGTTCTTCACGCAGGCTCACCATCACGCCTGCTGGCGAAGAGGTCCTGCTAAAGACCCGCACGTTGGCGCAGCTTTCTCAGGGCATTGGCGCGGTTGCGGCGGGAGGTATGCCTTGCGGAACCTTGCGTGTCGCCTGTGCCCATTTTACGGCGATGCATATTCTTGCGCCGGTACTGCCAGCATTTTTAACCCGCTACCCGGATCTGCGGATTGAAGTCGAGATTAATAACCAGCCCGTGAGTCTGGTTGGGGAACGAATCGATCTCGCTATTCGTATTACCGACGCGCCGGAGCCGGGTACTATCGCTCGTCGTCTTGGCAGCTGTGAGTCAGTGCTTTGCGCATCGCCTGCTTATCTGAAACAGCATGGTACGCCACAAACACCGGACGACCTTACCCGTCATAACTGCCTTTATTACAGCGGGTTTGCCGGGAAATCCTGGCGCTTTCTTGATGCCTGCGGTGAGGCGGTTTCGGTCGCGATAAAAGGTAACCTCAGCGCCGGGATTTCCTCGCTTTTAGGCGAGGCGGCGCTGGCAGGAATGGGCGTGGCGTTGATACCGGAAAAAGAGGCGCGAGAAGGGTTAACAAGCGGTGCGCTGGTGCCTTTGCTGCCCGGGCATAAACCCCGGCCTTTGCCGGTGTACGGCTTGTATCTTTCCCGCGCGCACCAGTCGGCGGGGCTACGACTGCTGCTGGACGCGGTGAAAGACATACTCTCAGTAAACTGAAGAAATTGATCCGCCATACAAAATGCGCGGATCGCAATTAGTGTTAAAACTGATCGCTGACGATATGAGAATATTCTTAAAGCCCCTTCAAGAGCTAAGCCATTGCGAGTGCCGGAGATAAGCGCCGGATGGGGCGGGAACCCTTAAGGCTGTGATGAACAGCCTTAAGGGTTTTTTTCTTTGCGACAATTACGCGCCACTGCCTATCCGTGAAATAGACATTTTCTATACATCTTTCCTTTTTTGACCACCCTGGTCGATGATTTTTACTGAACGCTTTATTTTTCAAAGAATTGCAGAAAACTCACTCTGACTTATATCCCGCGTAGCAAGGTCTATGCTTAATAAAAGCCGTTAAAAAGGGTGATTAAGGGGAATGCCCCTGCTGTTGAGGGGTTGAAGTGATAATCATTATCACTAACATGGTGTTATAGCCTGATGGCTCATTACGCGAGGTCATTCTATGGAATTGCATTCAGGAACATTTAACCCAGACGATTTTGCCTGGCGCGGATTAACGCTCACCCCTTCGGCGGCCGCGCATATTCGCGAACTGGTGGCCAAACAGCCGGGAATGCTGGGCGTGCGCCTGGGCGTTAAACAGACCGGCTGCGCTGGCTTTGGTTACGTGCTGGATACGGTCAGTGAGCCTGAAAAGGACGATCTGCTGTTCGAATACGAGGGCGCGAAGCTTTACGTCCCGCTTCAGGCGATGCCGTTTATCGACGGGACGGAAGTCGATTATGTCCGGGAAGGATTAAACCAGTTATTCAAATTTCATAACCCGAAAGCCCAGAACGAATGCGGCTGTGGCGAAAGCTTTGGGGTATAGGCGGTACTATGTCTCGTAATACTGAAGCAACTGACGATGTCAAAACCTGGACCGGCGGCCCGCTAAACTACAAAGAAGGTTTCTTTACCCAGTTACAAACTGATGAGCTGGCGAAAGGAATTAACGAAGACGTGGTGCGCGCGATCTCTGCAAAACGTAACGAACCAGAGTGGATGTTGGCCTTTCGCCTCAATGCCTACCGGGCATGGGTAGAAATGGCTGAACCGCACTGGCTGAAAGCCCACTACGATAAGCTGAATTATCAGGATTACAGCTATTACTCTGCGCCGTCATGCGGTCACTGCGACGACACCTGCGCATCACAGCCGGGAGCGGTTCAGCAAACGGGCGCCAACGCGTTCCTCAGTAAAGAGGTGGAGGCCGCGTTTGAGCAGCTTGGCGTGCCTGTGCGCGAAGGGCGGGAAGTGGCGGTCGACGCTATTTTTGACTCCGTTTCAGTCGCCACCACCTACCGGGAAAAGCTGGCGGAACAAGGCATTATTTTTTGTTCTTTCGGCGAGGCGATCCATGATCACCCGGAACTGGTGAAGAAATACCTTGGTACGGTAGTCCCCGCGAACGATAACTTTTTTGCCGCGCTAAACGCCGCCGTGGCGTCAGACGGTACCTTCATTTATGTGCCGAAGGGCGTACGTTGCCCCATGGAGCTTTCCACCTATTTTCGCATTAACGCGGAAAAAACCGGGCAATTTGAACGCACCATCCTTGTGGCGGATGAGGGCAGCTACGTCAGCTATATCGAGGGATGTTCAGCACCGGTGCGCGACAGCTATCAGCTGCACGCCGCAGTCGTGGAAGTGATCATCCATAAAGACGCCGAAGTGAAGTATTCCACGGTGCAGAACTGGTTCCCGGGTGATAACAACACCGGCGGGATCCTCAACTTCGTTACCAAACGCGCGTTGTGCGAAGGGGAAAACAGCAAAATGTCGTGGACCCAGTCGGAAACCGGCTCGGCGATCACCTGGAAATACCCGAGCTGTATTCTGCGTGGCGACAACTCGATTGGCGAGTTTTATTCCGTGGCGTTGACCAGCGGGCACCAGCAGGCCGATACCGGCACCAAAATGATCCATATCGGCAAAAATACCCGCTCGACCATCATTTCGAAAGGGATCTCCGCCGGACACAGCCAGAACAGCTATCGTGGACTGGTGAAAATCATGCCGACGGCGACCAATGCCCGCAACTTTACCCAGTGCGATTCAATGCTGATCGGCGCGGATTGCGGGGCGCATACTTTCCCGTACGTCGAATGCCGTAATAACAGCGCCCAGCTCGAACACGAAGCGACCACATCGCGTATCGGTGAAGATCAGCTGTTCTATTGCCTACAGCGCGGTATCAGCGAAGAAGATGCGATCTCGATGATCGTCAACGGCTTCTGTAAAGACGTGTTCTCCGAATTGCCGCTGGAGTTTGCCGTCGAAGCACAAAAACTATTAGCTATTAGCCTTGAACACAGCGTCGGTTAAGGAAGTATCATGTTAAATATTAAAGATTTACAGGTCAGTGTCGAAGATAAAGCGATCCTGCGTGGGCTGAACCTTGAGGTTCGTCCCGGCGAAGTGCACGCGATCATGGGACCGAACGGTTCCGGTAAAAGCACGCTTTCCGCGACGCTGGCAGGACGCGAAGATTACGAGGTAATCGGCGGTTCCGTCGCGTTTAAAGGTAAAGATCTGCTGGCCCTGGCGCCGGAAGAGAGAGCCGGTGAAGGCATTTTCATGGCCTTTCAGTACCCGGTGGAAATTCCCGGCGTCAGCAATCAGTTTTTCCTGCAAACGGCGCTAAACGCGGTGCGCAGCTATCGCGGCCAGGAGACGCTGGACCGTTTTGATTTTCAGGACCTGATGGAAGAGAAAATCGCGCTGCTGAAAATGCCGGAAGATCTGTTGACCCGCTCGGTCAACGTGGGTTTTTCCGGCGGCGAGAAAAAACGCAACGACATTCTGCAAATGGCGGTGCTGGAGCCGGAGCTGTGCATTCTGGATGAGTCGGATTCCGGGCTGGATATTGATGCCCTGAAAATCGTCGCCGATGGCGTGAATTCCCTGCGGGACGGCAAGCGCGCATTCATCATCGTTACGCACTATCAGCGCATCCTTGACTATATCAAACCTGATTTTGTCCACGTCCTGTATCAGGGGCGGATTGTGAAGTCTGGCGATTTCACCCTGGTCAAACAACTGGAGGAGCAGGGATATGGCTGGCTTACCGAACAGCAGTAATGCGTTGCAGCAGTGGCATCATCTGTTTGAAGCCGAGGGCGAGTCGCGTTCCACCCAGGCGCAGCAGCACTTACAGCAATTACTGCGACTGGGCCTGCCGACGCGGAAACATGAAAACTGGAAATACACGCCGCTGGAAGGATTAATCAACAGCCAGTTCGTCAGCCGCTTCGCGGACATTGGGACGGCGCAGCGGGATGCATTGGCGCTACAAATTGATGCGCTGCGTCTGGTTTTTGTTGATGGGAAATTCAGTCCGGCGCTGAGCGACAGCTGTGAAAATAGCGGCTTTGACGTTGCGATCAACGATGAGCGCCAGACGCTGCCTGACGCGGTGCAGCCGGAGGTGTTTCTGCATCTCACCGAAAGCCTGGCGCACAGCGTAACCCATATCCACGTTAAGCGTAATCAGCGTCCTGACAAGCCGCTGCTATTGATGCACATTACGCAGGGCGTGGGCGACGATGAGGTGAACACCGCTCATTATCGTCATCATCTGGAACTGGCGGAAGGGGCAGAAGCAACGGTCATTGAACATTACGTGAGCCTCAATGACGCGCGACACTTTACCGGCGCGCGTCTGACAATGAATGTGGCAGCCAACGCGCATCTGCATCACGTGAAGCTGGCGTTTGAAAATCCGTTAAGCCATCACTTCGCCCATAATGATATTTTCATGGCGGCGGACGCCTCGGCGCACAGCCACAGTTTTCTGCTGGGGGATGCGGTACTGCGTCATAACACCAGCACCCGGCTGAACGGTGAGAACACGACGCTACGAATCAACAGCCTCGCGATGCCGGTGAAAAATGAAGTCTGTGATACCCGCACCTGGCTTGAGCACAACAAAGGCTATTGCAACAGCCGTCAGCTGCATAAAACCATTGTCAGCGATAAAGGGCGCGCGGTCTTCAACGGTCTGATTAACGTTGCCCCGTACGCGATCAAAACCGACGGTCAGATGACCAACAATAACCTGCTGCTGGGTAAACTCGCCGAGGTGGATACCAAACCGCAGCTTGAGATTTACGCCGACGACGTGAAGTGTAGCCATGGCGCGACGGTGGGGCGCATTGACGATGAACAGATGTTCTATCTGCGCTCGCGCGGGATCGACCAGCAGGACGCCCAGCAGATGATTCTCTATGCCTTTGCCGCTGAACTGACGGAAGCCATCGGCGACGAGGCGCTGAAGCAACAGGTTCTGGCGCGAATCGGCCAGCGCCTGCCGGGAGGCAGAGCATGACATTTTCTATCGACAACGTGCGTGCGGATTTTCCCGTGCTTACGCGAGAAGTCAACGGTCTGCCGCTGGCGTACCTTGATAGCGCCGCCAGCGCGCAGAAGCCCAGTCAGGTTATCGACGCGGAGGCGGAATTCTACCGCCATGGCTATGCGGCGGTGCATCGCGGTATTCATACTCTGAGCGCCCAGGCGACGGAGCGAATGGAGAACGTTCGCAAACTGGCGTCGCTGTTTATTAACGCCCGCTCAGCGGAGGAACTGGTGTTCGTTCGCGGCACCACGGAAGGCATCAATCTGGTGGCCAACAGTTGGGGGCCGGAAAACGTTCACCGTGGCGATAACATCATTATCAGCGAAATGGAGCACCACGCTAATATTGTGCCCTGGCAGATGCTATGCGCGCGCGTGGGGGCTGAACTCCGGGTAATCCCGCTCAATACCGACGGAACGCTCCAGCTTGAAAGTCTGCCATCGCTGCTGGACGAGAAAACCCGCCTGCTGGCCATTACCCATGTTTCGAACGTGTTAGGCACCGAGAACCCGATCGCTGAAATCACCGCGCTGGCCCATCAGTACGGGGCTAAAGTCCTGGTGGACGGCGCGCAGGCGGTCATGCACCACCCGGTCGATGTTCAGGCGCTGGACTGCGACTTCTACGTTTTTTCCGCGCATAAACTGTACGGCCCGACCGGTATCGGCGTGCTGTACGTAAAAGACGTCATCCTGCAGGCGATGCCGCCGTGGGAAGGGGGCGGCTCAATGATCGCTACGGTCAGCCTGACCCAGGGCACCACCTGGACGAAAGCGCCGTGGCGTTTTGAGGCGGGTACGCCAAATACCGGAGGAATTATCGGTCTGGGCGCCGCGCTGGAGTATGTCTCAGCGCTGGGGCTGGAAAACATCGGCGAGTACGAACAGAATTTGATGCATTACGCGCTGGCGCAACTGGCGGCGGTGCCTGACCTCACGCTGTACGGCCCGCTTAGCCGGCTTGGCGTGATCGCGTTTAATCTCGGTCACCATCACGCCTATGATGTCGGTAGTTTCCTTGATAACTACGGTATTGCTGTCCGTACCGGACACCATTGCGCTATGCCGCTGATGGCGTTTTATCAGGTTCCGGCGATGTGTCGCGCGTCGCTGGCAATGTATAACACCCATGAAGAAGTGGATCGTCTGGTGACCGGGCTGCAGCGTATTCATCGCTTACTGGGATAACAGGGAGGCACTATGGCCGCGTTGCCGGATAAAGAGAAGCTATTACGTAATTTTCAACGTTGCGCGAACTGGGAAGAAAAGTACCTGTATATTATCGAGCTGGGTCAGCGACTACCGATGCTGTCTGAAAACGATCGCGTTGCTGATAATAAAATTGAGGGCTGTCAGAGCCAGGTCTGGATTGTGATGCGCCAGAACGGGCAGGGAGTGATTGAGCTTGAGGGCGACAGCGATGCGGCCATCGTAAAGGGGCTGATTGCGGTGGTGTTTATTTTGTATCACCAGATGACGCCGCAGGATATTGTTAATTTTGATGTCCGCCCGTGGTTCGAAAAAATGGCGCTCACCCAACATCTCACCCCGTCCCGCTCCCAGGGGCTTGAAGCGATGATCCGCGCGATTCGCACGAAAGCTGCAACTCTTAGCTAAACTTAACAGACGCACGCTGTAAAATACCTGACAGGACGCAGGTGCGTCTTGTCAGGCTTGCAGGTTCGCGAGCCTCGTAGTCCGGATGCGGCATTCACTGCCGTCCGGCATCAACGCCAGGGGGGTGACATATGAAACGCGCGTCTTTATTAACACTTATGCTTATCGGCGCTTACAGTGCTTTACAGGCTGCCTGGGCGGTGGATTATCCACTGCCGCCGGCAGGAAGTCGTCTCATTGGTCATAATCAAACGTATACGGTGCAGGCGGGGGATAAAAATCTCCAGGCCATCGCCCGTCGCTTTGATACCGCCGCGATGCTCATTCTGGAGGCAAACAATACCATCGCTCCGGTGCCGAAACCCGGTACGTTAATCACTATCCCGTCGCAAATGCTGCTGCCCGACGCGCCGCGTGAAGGGATCATCGTGAATCTCGCAGAGCTACGTCTGTACTATTATCCGCCGGGGGAAAATATCGTGCAGGTCTATCCTATCGGTATTGGTCTGGAGGGGCTGGAAACGCCGGTGATGGAAACGCGGGTAGGGCAGAAAATACCGAACCCGACGTGGACGCCGACAGCGGGCATCCGCAAGCGATCTCTTGAGCGGGGAATAACCCTGCCTGCGGTCGTCCCTGCCGGGCCGAATAACCCGCTTGGACGCTTTGCGCTGCGTCTGGCGCATGGAAACGGTGAATACCTTATCCATGGCACCAGCCAGCCGGACAGCGTCGGGCTGCGCGTCAGCTCCGGCTGTATTCGTATGAATGCGCCAGACATTAAAGCGCTGTTCGCTTCCGTACGAACCGGAACGCCGGTTAAGGTCATCAACGAGCCGGTGAAATACGCCGTTGAGCCGAACGGTATGCGGTATGTTGAAGTTCACCGACCGCTGTCGCCGGAAGAGGAACAGAATGTGCAGACCATGCCGTATGTTCTGCCTGCCGGTTTCACCCAGTTCAAAGCGATGAAAGAGGTCGACAATACGCTGGTGGACAAAGCATTGTATCGGCGCGCCGGGTATCCGGTAGCCGTTTCTTCCGGACAGACGCCAGCGGTGGCGGCAACCCCCGTGGTACAGTCAGCGCAGAATGGTGGGTTAACGCAAGAAACGCAAACGCAGTAGCAGGAAAGGCAAACGAAGGGCAAAAAAAATGGCGCACAATGTGCGCCATTTTTATTACGCAGGTACTATTACTTACGGTATTTAGTAGCCTGGTTGTCCAGACGCTGGTTAGCGCGAGCTGCGTCGTCTTTAGCAGCCTGAACGTCGGAACGCATTGCGTTCACGTCGTTGCTCAGCTGGTCAACTTTAGCGTTCAGAGTCTGAACGTCAGAAGACAGCTGATCGATTTTAGCGTTGCTGGAGCAACCAGCCAGCAGAGTAGAACCCAGGATTACCGCGCCCAGTACCAGTTTAGTACGATTCATTATTAATACCCTCTAGATTGAGTTAATCTCCATGTAGCGTTACAAGTATTACACAAAGTTTTTTAGGTTGAGAATATTTTTTTGATGAGAAGATGCTTATTTTTGATCGTTCGCTCAAAGAAGCATCGAAATGTCGGAATGTATCTAAAAAACTGAGGGAAAACAGGCTGCTTCCATCGGATTCGTCTTAGATAATCGGCAATTAGATAGTGAAATCCGATTTGCTTTTTTATTAATAGCGGCTATTGATGAAATAAAAAAAGCGCCGCGAGGGCGCTTTTTTAAACCAATTAATTCATTCAGGAATTATTACAGCACGTGAACAGAGGCGGTGTTAGTGGTGCCGCTCGGAACCAGCGCGCCAGAAACCATCACGACCACGTCGCCTTTCTGTGCCAGACCGCTCTGTTGGGCAACTTCTTTACCCAGGCGGTAGAAATCATCCGTAGAATTGATTTCTTTGACTAGTTGCGGCACAACGCCTTTACTGAGCACTAACTGACGCGCGGTCACTTCATTGGTGGTCAGCGCCAGGATGGTCGCATCCGGGAAGTACTTACGTACGGCGCGTGCAGATTTACCGCCCTGGGTCGCGACCACGATCAGCGGCGCTTCCAGTTTTTCAGCGGTTTCAACAGCACCACGGCACACGGCTTCAGTGATGCGCAGCTTACGGCTGTCGTTGTTGAAGTCCAGACGGCTGGTCATCACGCGGTCGGTACGCTCGCAGATGGTCGCCATGATAGAGACCGCTTCCAGCGGGTATTTGCCTTTCGCGGATTCGCCGGACAGCATGACGGCATCGGTTCCGTCGAGGATGGCGTTCGCCACATCGCCAGCTTCTGCGCGGGTTGGGCGTGGGTTTTTGATCATGGAGTCGAGCATTTGCGTCGCGGTGATCACCACTTTACGCGCGCGGATACATTTTTCGATCATCATCTTCTGCGCGAAGATCACTTCTTCGACCGGGATTTCTACGCCAAGGTCGCCACGGGCAACCATGATGCCGTCGGACGCTTCGAGGATTTCGTCGAAGTTGTTCAGGCCTTCCTGGTTTTCAATTTTGGAGATGATCTGGATGTTTTCGCCGCCGTGCGCTTTCAGGTGCTCACGAATCTCAACCACGTCAGAGCGCTTACGGATAAAGGATGCGGCAACGAAGTCAACGCCTTGCTCGCAGCCGAAGATCAGATCCTGTTTATCTTTTTCCGCCAGGGCTGGCAGGGCGATAGAGACGCCCGGCAGGTTTACGCCTTTGTTCTCGCCCAGGTCGCCGTTGTTCAGCACTTTACAAATCACTTTGTTGCCTTCGATGGCGGTCACTTCCATGCCGATCAGACCGTCGTCGACCAGTACGGTGTTGCCGACGGCGAGGTCAGCGGTGAAACCTTCGTAAGTTACAGCGACGATTTCGCTGTTACCCACAACGGATTTGTCGGTGGTAAAAGTGAAGGTCTGGCCTGCTTTCAGGGACACGTCGTTGCCGCCTTCCAGCTTGATGGTACGGATTTCCGGACCTTTGGTATCCAGCAAAATCGCGGCTTTCTTGCCGGTTTTACTCATGACGTTGCGCAGGTTCTGGATACGCTGACCGTGTTCTGCATAATCACCGTGAGAGAAGTTCAGACGCATGACGTTCATGCCCGCGTCCAGCATTTTGGTTAACATCTCTTCAGATTCGGTTTTCGGGCCGATGGTGCAAACAATTTTCGTCTTTTTCATGACAGTCTTAGTCTTTAAGTTGAGAAGGATATGGGAAGCTGGCTTCCGGCGCGCACCGCCAGGAAGCGAAACCGGTATTACGAAAGTGGTGGTGCCTCGCTCTAAGGATAGGTGACATCGAAAAAGCGTGCAGAGGAATGTGTGCTTGTGTTTCAGCCCAACGGAAAGGGACGTTTTGTGTACGCTGAGTTTTACAGGCCAATGTGCTGAAACCATTCAAGAGACAGTTGGCGCGCATTATACGCTGTTTTTTTCCAAAAAGGAAAATGAAAACAGCGTTTCAAAATACATCTGGGCAGTTTCACAACAAACTGTATTTAAAGGAAACGTAATGCCCAAAATCATTCGCGCAATTTATGGTTCAGTTGCGCAACAATGAGATATTCCTCCTGGTTATAACCAAATTCTTTTTTATTCATTTCAATTTATTAGCGGCCTCACTACACTCGTTTGGACATCCATACTGCTAAATAGCGAACACGTTGTCGGGAAAACCATTCTCCGCAGCGGATACCGGAACCTTATGATTGTCCTGAAAAATATCTCAAAAGTGTTTACGCCAGGCAGGCAAACTATTACCGCTGTCGATAACGTTAATCTGAAGGTCGAACAGGGGCAAATTTACGGCATTATTGGTTACAGCGGCGCCGGGAAAAGCACGCTGATACGCCTGTTGAATGGGCTGGAAAAACCCACGACCGGCAGCGTGACGATTAACGGTCATGATATTTCCGCCGCCAGCGGTGAAGCCTTGCGCCAGGCACGCCTTAAAATCAGTATGGTGTTTCAGCATTTTAATCTGCTGTGGTCGCGCACCGTCAGTGAAAACATCGCATTTTCAATGCAAATTGCGGGTGCGCCAAAAGCCAAAATCAAGGCGCGAGTGGCTGAACTGATTGCGCTGGTAGGGCTGGCCGGGCGAGAAAATGCCTATCCGTCACAGCTCAGCGGTGGTCAAAAGCAGCGGGTCGGTATTGCACGCGCGTTAGCAAACAATCCGGACGTTCTGCTGTGCGATGAAGCGACTTCCGCGCTCGACCCGCAGACCACCGACCAGATTCTGGAACTGTTACTCGATATTAACCGTCGCTTCAGGCTAACGATTGTCCTTATTACCCATGAAATGCATGTGGTGCGCAAAATCTGCGATCGCGTCGCGGTAATGGAGAACGGCAACGTGGTGGAGGAAGGTGACGTACTCAGCGTATTTACTCACCCGCAGCGACCCATTACCCGTCAGTTTGTCCGTCAGGTAGGGCAGTACGCTGATGAAAAAACCTTTAATCCCCAACTGGCAGGTGGGTTGGGCGGTACGGTCATTAAACTCACGTTTACCGGGCACAGCACCCATCAACCCATCGTCGGCGAGCTGACCCTGCGTTATGGTTTGCCGTTTAATATCCTGCACGGAAAGATGACGCAGACGGCGCACGGCGTATTTGGACAACTGTGGCTGCACGTGGCGGCTTCCGGGGAGCAACTGGCGAATATCCTGACCGATCTGCAAAACAGCGGCATTGAAGGTGAGGTCATTCAAAATGACTGAGACACTGTTTCCGCATCTGAAATGGGAGCAACTTTTTGCCGCCACCCTGGAGACGCTCTATATGACCGCGCTTTCCGGCATTGCGACCTTTGCGCTTGGACTCCTGTTGGGTCTGGCGCTGTTCTTAACGGCTCGCGGCGGGCTTTTTCAAAACCGCGCGCTGTATAGCATCATTTCACTGGTGGTGAATATTTTTCGCTCAATCCCGTTCATCATTCTGATCGTCCTGCTGATCCCCGTCACGAAGGCACTGATTGGTACTATTCTTGGCGCAAACGCCGCGCTGCCTGCACTGATCGTCGGCGCCGCGCCGTTTTATGCCCGCCTGGTCGAAATTGCGCTGCGCGAAGTGGACAAAGGGGTGATTGAAGCAACGCGTTCAATGGGAGCGCGTTTGAGTACGCTCATTTTTCGGGTTTTGCTGCCTGAATCATCACCCGCTCTGGTGTCAGGTATCACCGTGACGCTGATCGCGCTGGTTAGCTATAGCGCGATGGCTGGGGTGATTGGGGCTGGTGGTTTAGGGAATCTCGCTTATCTGGAAGGATTCCAGCGCAACCACAACGACGTCACGCTGGTGGCGACGATTACCATTCTGGCAATCGTCTTCATAATTCAGTTTTGCGGCGATGTGATCACTTCTCTGTTAGATAAACGCTAAAAATACGGAAACCCTCATCATGAAAAAATCGCTGACATTACTGGCTGCAGCCACCCTGAGCGCTATGAGCTTTGCGTCCTGGGCGGAAACCCTGACCGTTGGGGCATCTAACGTGCCACATGCTGAAATTCTCGAACAGGCGAAGCCGATTCTGGCTAAACAAGGCATCGAATTAGAGATCAAACCGTTTCAGGATTATATCCTGCCAAATACCGCGCTGGCCGGGCGCGAAATTGACGCCAATTACTTCCAGCATGTTCCTTACCTTAACAGCGTCCTGAAGGACCATGCGGATGATAAAACCTACGACTTCGTTAGCGCCGGTGCTATTCACATTGAGCCGATTGGGATTTATTCAAAAAAGGTCAAAACGCTGAAGGAACTGCCGGAAGGCGGCAAAATCATTATGCGTGACGCGGTATCGGAAGAAGGGCGTATTCTGTCAATCTTCGAAAAAGAAGGCGTTATAAAGTTGAAGCCGGGTGTGGATAAGGTCAGTGCGCGTATCAGTGATATCGTGGAGAACCCCAAAAAGCTGACATTCCTGCCTAACGTTGAAGCCGCGCTGCTGCCGCAGATGTATAACAATGATGAGGGTGACGCGGTGGTTATCAATGCAAATTACGCTATTGATGCAGGTCTGGATCCGGTCCACGATCCGATCGCCGTGGAAAGCGGCGAAAATAACCCCTACGCCAACATCATTACTGTACATCGCGGCGACGAGAAGAAAAAAGATATCGTGGCGCTGGTTAATGTACTTCATTCGAAAGAGATTCAGGACTGGATCCGCACGAAGTACAAAGGCGCGGTGATTCCGGTTAATCAGTAAAAATGTCTCCGATCGGCATCCGCCATTAACGGTCTGTGCAGACCCTGGCGGATGCCGGAATAGTGATCCGGTTAGTTAATTGATTTTCTTTAGCTTTTTGTCTTCATTCGTCAGGTGTTATATGCTGTAAGCATGTAGCCTGCAACGGAGAGACAAAAATGGGAAACCTGACAAAAGATGATGAACTGTACCGGGAGATGTGCAGAGTCGTGGGAAAAGTGGTGCTGGAAATGCGCGATCTGGGTCAAGAACCGAAGCATATTGTCATCGCCGGTGTTTTACGTACCTCACTGGCTAATCAGCGTATTCAACGCTCTGAACTGGAAAAACGGGCTATGGAAACGGTGATCAACGCGCTGGCAGGATAATCTATATAATAAGGGATGGCGGCATCCCTTATCAAAATTACTGGAAATTTTAAGCAGCAATACTGTATCGAATGTCAAGAATATAATGCGTCAACGTTTAAACTGAGCATAACGCTATTTTTGGCTGTCAGAGTTAATATTGGGAACAGCTTCACAATTAATTTGAAAATAATGAAATGCCGCTTCATCTCATCTAAATGAGAATAAATATCACTTCTTTTTTATTATTTCCCTTCCCCAATTTAGTTGATAACGATCAAAGTTATACATACCGAATAAACCCATTATTTATTTCGCCTAACCCTAAAGGATTAGTAAGTTTGCATTAAATCATGTCATTTATTCGATTCGGTTATGGCAGGAACTTCAGCTGTGGGAGACAACGTCAGGGCGCTGTTTGACGTATGAGAAATTGGCCTGGTTACGGTTGTCAACACTGCGTTTACGAAGAGGATGCGAAATTAATGAACCAGGTTGATCGTCCAATATTAAATCCAGGTTTAACGCGGCTGGAATTCTTGCGTTTGACGGGAAAAGGTCTGGCGGGGCTAACCATTGCCCCAGCGCTGCTGTCGCTTTTTGGCTGTAAGCAGGAAGATGTGGACAGCGGCACCGTCGGGTTGATTAACACGCCGAAAGGAGTACTGGTGACGCAGCGTGCGCGTTGTACCGGCTGTCACCGCTGTGAAATTTCCTGCACCAATTATAACGATGGCGCGGTGGGGACCTTCTTTTCCCGCATCAAAATTCACCGGAATTATTTCTTCGGTGATGAGGGTGTCGGTTCCGGCGGCGGCCTGTATGGCGATCTGAACTATACACCGGATACCTGTCGCCAATGTAAAGATCCACAATGCATGAAGGTTTGTCCTGTCGGGGCGATCACCTGGCAGCAGAAAGACGGCTGCATTGCTGTTGATCATCGACGTTGTATTGGCTGTAGCGCTTGCACCACCGCTTGTCCCTGGATGATGGCCACCGTCAATAGCGAAACGAAAAAATCGTCAAAATGCATTTTATGCGGTGAATGCGCCAATGCCTGCCCGACCGGGGCATTAAAAATCATTGAGTGGAAAGATATTACTGTTTGAGTCTTACAAAGGAAAACATTATGGCTAACGGTTGGACAGGTAATATTTTACGGGTCAATCTTACTACAGGCGATATTACCCTTGAAGATTCCAGTAAATTTAAAAAATTCATCGGCGGAATGGGCTTCGGCTATAAGATAATGTATGACGAAGTGCCTCCGGGTACGAAGCCTTTTGACGAAAGTAATAAACTGGTATTTGCGACGGGACCGTTAACCGGTTCCGGAGCGCCCTGTAGCTCTCGCGTGAATATCACATCGCTTTCCACTTTCACTAAGGGAAACTTGGTTGTTGATGCCCATATGGGGGGCTTTTTTGCGGCGCAAATGAAATTTGCCGGTTATGACGCCATTATTATCGAGGGCAAGGCGGCGTCTCCTGTGTGGATTAATATCAAAGACGAAAAGGTGACGATCGAGAAAGCCGATTTTTTATGGGGGAAAGGCACTCGCGCGACCACCGAAGAAATTTGCCGCATGACCTCCGCGGAAACCTGCGTGGCGGCAATTGGCCAGGCAGGTGAAAACCTCGTTCCGCTCTCTTGCATGCTTAACAGCCGCAACCATAGCGGCGGCGCCGGAACCGGGGCGATCATGGGATCGAAGAACCTGAAAGCCATTGCGGTTGAGGGCACAAAAGGGGTAAATATCGCCGATCGCAAAGAGATGAAACGTCTGAACGATTATATGATGACGGAACTGATTGGCGCGAATAACAACCACGTTGTACCAAGCACTCCGCAAGCGTGGGCGGAATATTCTTCTCCAGCCTCGCGCTGGACGGCGAGGAAGGGGCTTTACTGGGGGGCCGCCGAAGGCGGGCCTATCGAGACAGGCGAAATTCCCCCGGGGAATCAAAATACCGTCGGTTTCCGTACCTACAAATCCGTCTTCGATCTGGGTCCGGCCGCAGAAAAATACACCGTCAAAATGAGCGGCTGTCACTCCTGTCCAATCCGCTGCATGACGCAGATGAATATTCCCCGGGTGAAAGATTTCGGCGTACCGAGCACCGGCGGCAACACCTGCGTGGCAAACTTTGTGCACACCACCATTTTTCCGAACGGACCGAAGGATTTTGAGGACAAAGACGATGGGCGCGTCATCGGAAATCTTATTGGCCTGAACCTGTTCGATGACTACGGTATCTGGTGCAACTACGGCCAGCTGCACCGTGATTTTACCTACTGCTACAGCAAAGGGGTCTTTAAACGCGTATTACCTGCCGAAGAATATGCGTCAATTCCGTGGGATCAACTGGAGGCGGGCGATCCTCATTTCATCAAGGATTTTTATTATCGTCTGGCTCACCGTGTCGGCGAACTCAGTCATCTCGCGGATGGTTCATATGCCATCGCAGAGCGTTGGCAACTGGGCGAGGAATACTGGGGTTATGCGAAAAACAAACTGTGGTCCCCGTTTGGGTATCCGGTACATCACGCTAACGAAGCCTCCGCTCAGGTCGGAGCGATTACTAATTGCATGTTCAACCGCGACTGCATGACCCATACGCACATTAATTTTATTGGCTCCGGTTTGCCGTTGAAACTTCAGCGAGAGGTGGCGGCAGAGCTGTTCGGCTCTGAAGATGCTTACGACGAAACCAAAAATTATACGCCGATTAACCCGGCTAAAATCCGTTACGCCAAATGGACCCTGCTGAAGGTCTGTCTTCATAACGCTGTCACGCTCTGTAACTGGGTCTGGCCGATGACGGTATCGCCGCTGAAAAGCCGTAACTACCGGGGCGATCTGGATCTGGAAGCGAAATTCTTTCAGGCGGTAACCGGTGACGAAACCACCCAGGCAAGCCTCGATCTGGCCGCTGAACGTATCTTTACGTTGCATCGGGCATACACGGTGAAACTGATGCAGACCAAAGATATGCGCAACGAACACGATCTTATTTGTTCATGGGTATTCGACAAAGACCCGGCTATTCCGGTCTTTACTGAAGGCACCGATAAGATGGATCGAGACGATATGCGCGAGTCGCTAACCCTGTTTTATCAGGAAATGGGCTGGGATCCTGAGCTGGGTTGCCCAACGCGTGACACGTTGATTCGGCTTGGACTGGATGACGTGGCGGCTGACCTGGCCGCGCAGAATTTGCTGCCAGCGTAAGGAAAGCCTTATGAGCCATCTGGAGGAAGTCGGCGCGGAAGCGACGACGGACGTGGATCTCGAAAAACGGCAGTGGCTGCAGGCGCTACGTTTGCATGACGCGGATAGTGCGCCTGTTGAACCGGCAAGCCCCGCAGAGATAATGGCTGATTTTATTCGCCAGCATACGGCGGCAGGACAGCTTGTGGCGCGCGCACTGTTTCTACAGCCGCCGTATTCGATGGAAGAAGCCGAGCTTGCGCCATTATTGGCCGCTCTCGTTGAGGGGGAGGTGGGCGCGGATATCGCGTGTGTGCACGGCGCCCAGGAGGTTTATTTCTACTCAACGGACAGCATGAGCGCCAACTATGCCGACATGTGTGTGCAGGTGCTGGAAAAGGATCTTTGTCGGGCAATCGCTCAGGCGGTGCGTTTTGAATGTCAGACGTATCCGCGCCCGTACAAGGTCGCTATGCTGGAACAGTCGCCTTACCACTTCGAGTCTGCGCAGATCGCCGCCGCGCTGGCGGCGATCGAAACACATCCCGACTATGCCGATATTCGCCCGGTGACGTCATCCAACGGCGTTCCGTATCTCTTTAGCGAGCGCTATATGCGTTATGGCAAAGCCTATGGGTTGTGCGAATGGCTGGAAGTTGAACGGTTTCAGAATCCCTGAATTCATGGATAGCGTGGCGAGGGCGACCACCGCATTAGAGGATAACAAGATGTCCTTCACTCGACGAAAATTTGTGCTTGGCATGGGGACGGTCATTTTTTTCAGCGGACCGGGCCAGTCGCTGCTGGCGAATACGACACAAGGCGGAACGGCGCGCTATGTCATGATCCACGACGAAACGCGCTGCAACGGTTGTAACATTTGCGCCCGCGCCTGTCGCAAAACCAATCATGTTCCTGCGCAGGGAAGCCGCTTATCGATCGCGCACATCCCTGTCACCGAGGATGAAAACGAAACCCTGTATCATTTTTTCCGCCAGTCTTGTCAGCACTGCGACGAGGCGCCGTGCATTGACGTCTGCCCAACCGGCGCGTCCTGGCGTGATGAGCAGGGGATTGTTCGCGTAAATGCGTCACGCTGTATTGGTTGCAGCTATTGTATTGGCGCCTGTCCCTACCAGGTGCGCTATCTGAATCCTCACACCAAGGTGGCGGATAAATGCGATTTTTGCGCAGAGTCGCGACTGGCGAAAGGGTTCCCGCCCATCTGCGTCTCGTCTTGTCCGGAACATGCACTGCTCTTTGGACGCGAAGATAGCCCTGAAATCCAGCGCTGGCTGCAGGACAATAAATATTATCAGTATCAGCTTCCTGGCGCAGGCGAGCCTCATCTTTATCGTCGGTTCGGTCAACATTTGATTAAGAAGGAAAATGTATGAACGCGTCGCAGAGTGCCGAACAATTTCACGCCCAACTGGCGAGCTACGTGCCGCTGTTTTCCCCTGAGTACTGGCCAGTCTGGCTGGTTATAGCGGGCGTGTTGCTGGTAGTGATGTGGCTGGTGCTGGGGCTGCACGCCTGGCTTCGTTTTCGCGCCGTTCGCAAGGTCGCGGCCGCGCATGGCGAGAAAGTTTATTTGTATTCAAAAGCGGTGCGCTTGTGGCACTGGTCTAACGCGTTATTGTTTATCCTTTTGCTTGCCAGTGGGCTCATTAACCACTTTTCGCTGGTCAGTCCGTTGGTGACTAAAAGCGTGTTGGCGGTACATGAAATCTGTGGATTTATGCTACTGGCATGCTGGGTGGGCTTTGTGTTGATTAACGCCCTGGGCGGCAATGGTCATCATTATCTCATTCAGCCGCATGGCTGGTTGGCGAGAGCGAAGAAACAAACCCGTTTTTATCTGTACGGCATTTTACAAGGAGATGCGCACCCGTTTCCGGCTACGCCACGGGCGAAGTTTAACCCGTTACAGCAGGCAGCTTATGTCGGGGTGATGTACGGCTTGCTGCCGCTGCTGTTATTGAGCGGTCTTCTTTCGCTGTATCCACAGGCCACAGGGGATGTCCTTCCCGGCGTACGCTATTGGCTGCTTCAGGCGCATTTCGCGCTGGCCATCGTTAGCCTGTTTTTTATCTTTGGACATCTGTATCTGTGCACCACGGGACGAACGCCCGGGGAGACATTCCGTTGCATGGTCGATGGCTATCACCGGCATTAACCGATGATTGTGACGCGAGAGGATTTACGCAACTGGCGGGTTGGAAAAGTGATGTACCGCTGGTTCCTGCGGCGTTTTCCGGAAGGCGGCAGTTATGCTGACGTACATCGTGCGTTAAGCCGTGACGGGTATATCGACTGGGCAAACAGCCTGGTGGAGTACGCCTGGTCACGCTGGATAGACGAAGAAAACTTTGTCCGGCAGGATATTTTCGCCATGTCCTCACCGATGCTGCCTGACGTCGTAACGAGTGTTCGGCAGATTGCCAACGCCGCGGATAACGCCCGTCTGGGATGCGCGGACGATAACATGAAAATCGCCAGTGTGGGTTACGCGGCGCAGATTGCCAGTGCGGGCGACTGTGTGCGGCTTGGCAGCATGGGCTATAACAGTCATATCAGCAGTTCGGGCGATCGCGCCAGAATCGCAGCCGCGGGAAACTCCACGCGAATTAGCAGCGCAGGTAACGGCACGCGTATCGCCAGTAGCGGGATGCGCGTTCGGGTCAGCGCGGTGGGAGAGAGAAGCCATATTGCCAGCAATGGCGATCTCACGCAGATCGTCAGCTTCGGCGCCAGCGCCAGAATTGCCAACAGCGGCGACAATGTACACATTATCTGCAACGGCGACAACGCCGTGATAGCCAGTACAGGCGTGGTCGACGCCATCGTGCTTGGGCCAGGCGGGTGTGCGGCGTTGGCTTATCATGACGGTGAGCGAATGCGTTTTGCGGTGGCCGTGGAAGGTGAAAAAGGAATTCGGGCAGGGGTGAAATACCGTCTCGACGATACGCATCAGTTTGTCGAGTGCTGAGTCACTCCTGACAGATATGCTGATGCAGCAGGATGTTGGTCGGATAGCACGTTACGCTGCTATCCGACACAACCGTGTTACTTTCGGGCGTTTTCCGACCCTGATATTACGTCGCTTTTTATGTCAGATTTTGCACGCATCGCCGCAGTCATCATCGGCGATCACCGATTCTGCTTTTTTGTCCGCATCTTCCAGACGTTCCGCGTTGCGCGTTTGTGCTTCATCCAGTCCGTCAAAAACCAGATTGTCGAGATCAATTTCCATTACTCACCTGCATGATTTCATTTTTGAGATGCGACCAGTATAGGACAAGAATGCCGGGGGTTGCATGTGCAAAATCTGCGATGTTAACGATCGAAGAAATAGAGACGGCGGCAAACGCGGCCTGCCGGGGACAAGACGGTTTTCGCCATCGCCGCACCGATTTCCGGGTAAGCGGTAATGCCGCCACGGTGTAAAGTGCGGACGTAACGATACCGGACGATTGCTATTCCTTCGCGCATCCTCTGCCATACTTACTTTTGTTCAAACCGGAACGGGAGTGAAGATGATTATACTGTGTAAAGCCTGCGGCACATCGTATGACGACAGCCAGCGTAACGTAGCGCGCTGTCCTGTTTGTGATGATGAACGGCAGTATGTGCCGGTATCAGGGCAGGAGTGGACGGATTTTGACGCGCTGGTGTCCAGCCACGCCAACAAATGGCGTCAGGTCACACCGTCGCTTTTTACCCTCAAAACGGTTCCCTCATTTGCGATAAACCAGCGGGCGTTTCTGCTCAGAACGCCCGCGGGGAATATCCTTTGGGATTGTATCGCCAATCTCGATCCGGCGACCCGGACGTTGATTGCCGCCCTGGGCGGTCTGCGCGCCATCGCCATTTCGCATCCGCACTACTACACCACCATGCAGGACTGGGCGGCAGAGTTTAACGCCCCGGTTTATCTTCATGCCGACGATCGGCGCTGGATCATGCGCGACAGCCCGTTTATACAGCGATGGAAAGGCGACACTCTCGACGTGCTGCCGTCCGTGACGCTGCTGCGGCTCGGCGGCCATTTTGCAGGCGGCACCGTCCTGCACTGGCGAGAGGGCGCCGGAACGATCCTTGCAGGCGATATTCTTCAGGTCACACCCGGCGCGAACGCCGTCTCCTTTATGTGGAGCTACCCCAACATGCTGCCGCTGTCCGCAGCTTGTGTCGCGGCGATTGCCCGGCGACTGCAAGACGTTTCATTTGAACAGCTGTACGGCGCGTTTGAAGGTCAGGACATTACGGCTCATGCGCATGAGATTGTGCTGCGCTCGGCAGAGAAATATCTCTCCTGTCTGCAATAACACCAGACGTTTTTGCAACATTGCCAGCACGCGTTGGGAGCGAGCTTATGAAGAAAAAACAGAAGTGGTACAGCCAGGCGGTGATCTATCAAGTCGATACTTCACTCTTTTATGATGCGAATGGCGATGGCTTCGGCGATATTGCCGGGATCGCTGAAAAGCTGCATTACATCCGCAGTCTTGGCGCGACAGCCATCTGGATCACGCCGTTTTACCTTACGCCGTTTCGCGATGAAGGCTACGATATCGCAGACCATCTGCAACCGGATCCTCGTTTTGGGGTGATTGCTGATGTGATTGAGTTTATCGAACAGGCCCGGGCGCTGGGCCTGCATGTGATCATCGAACTGGTGATTCAGCATACCTCTTCTGAACACATGTGGTTTCAGGAGGCCAGACGCAGTCCCGATTCGTTCTATCGGGACTTTTATTTGTGGGCCGATACCCCCCCGGAAAAAGACGATCCGCCCATGTTTCCAGGGGTGGAGGAATCCGTCTGGCGCTGGGATGAACAGGCTCAACAATTCTACCGGCATATGTTCTATCGTCATGAGCCCGATCTCAATCTCACCTCAAAGGCGGTTATCCACGAAATCGAAAATATCGTGCGCTTCTGGCTGAAGATTGGCGTGTCTGGTTTTCGCCTCGACGCGGCCTCTCACTTAACCAAACAGGCCGGAGGCGGTAACGACAAAAAGGGGTACTGGATCCTTGAGCAGTTGCGCGGGCTGATAGAAAGCGTGAATCCGGAAGCGATCCTGCTGGGCGAAGTTGATGTTGCCCCGCAGGAGTATCGCAACTACTTCGGCAAAAACGATCGGCTGCATATTGCGCTGAACTTTTGGGTGAATAAATATTTTTATGTCAGCCTGGCGGAGAAGAAAGCACTGCCGCTTGCCGGGGCGCTCAGTAAGATGATTGTGCCGCCGGATGGCTGCTGCTTTGCCAACTGGCTGCGAAATCACGATGAGCTGGATCTCGAGGGGATCGGCGAGGTAAATAAGCAAAAGGTGCTGGACGCGTTTGCCCCTGACGAGGATATGTATGTTTACCAGCGAGGGTTACGCAGACGGCTGGCGCCGATGCTGTCAGGGAATATCGAACGGCTGGCGTTTTGTCACGCGGTGCTGTTGTCGCTGCCTGGTGTACCGGTTATCCGCTACGGTGATGAAATCGGAATGGGTGACGATCTTAGCCTGAAAGAGCGCTATTCGGTCAGAACGCCGATGCAGTGGTCGGCAGATAAAAATGGCGGATTTTCCACTGCGGATACGTCGCGCTTATTCAGACAACCGATCGCGTCCGGCCCGTGGCGCTATAAAAAAGTCAACGTAGAGCGGTCGCAGCTAAGCCGCCATTCTTTGTTGCACCGGGTGCGTCATATGGTGAATATTCGGGCGGAACTGCATGAAATTTGTCAGGCGCCGTGGAAGATTATTCCGCTCAAACAGGAGGCCGTGTTCGCCATTCTTTACCATGGCGAGCAGCGTGATGTTCTGGCGCTGGCCAATTTCAGTGAAAAGCCGGTTAAGGCAGCGCTAAAAAACATTGCGGACGGCTACTGGGAAGCCTGCCTGGCAGACAAGGGGTATGACGATACGCTTCGGGGCGGGAAGGCCGTGCCGCTCCTCCTGAACGGCTACGGCTACCGCTGGTTTTCCCGTCGGCGCGATTAGCGTTTTTTACGCCGCGCTATCAGCCCGATCACCAGCGCAAGGGTGGTCAGCGCGGCGCCTGCGGCGAGCTTACCGGGGAAGTCAGATGACAGGGTGAACGCGCGTGTTTTTGCGCCTTCGCTGAATTCACCGTGAGTGGGATGATTGCCCCGTCGGGGCGTGTAGAGAATGTCCGCACTGTCATGGGGACTGGGATCATCGGTAAGCTGGCCTTCCCAGGCTTTCTTTACCATCAGCCGGTCGAGCCAGCGGGGAAAGAAAAACTGGCCGACGATTGACTGTACGGTACTTTTCCCAACCCACAGTTCGCGAACCGGACGTTTCACCACGCTAAATACCGCTTCTGCGGCGACTTCGGGCTGGTACACCGGTGGCACAGGTTGCATCGCCGCGTCCATTTTGTTGCGCGACCAGCCAAACTGCGGGGTATTCATTCCCGGCATTTGTACCATCGTGATATGCACCTTGCTGTGCTCATGCATCAGTTCGGTGCGTACGGCGTCAGTAAAGCCGCGGATGGCCGCTTTGGCGCCACAGTAAGCAGACTGAAGGGGAATCGAGCGGTAGGCTAACGCGGAACCGACCTGGATGATAATGCCTCTGTCTCGCGGCGCCATCATCGCCAGCGCCGCGCGGGTACCATTAACGAAGCCCAGATAGGTCACTTCGGTGACGCGCTGAAACTCTGCGGGGGTGATTTCCCGAAACGGTGACAGTACCGTTGTCATGGCGCTGTTAACCCACACATCAATGGCGCCCAGCCGACTTTCAATCATTTCCGCTGCGTCGTGAGTGGCATTGGCTTTGGAGACATCGACGCTAATACCCAGCGTTTTCACGCCATATTTTTCGCACTCCTCACAGGTTTCCTGAAGACCTTCGTCATCTCTGGCTATCACCGCAACGTCATATCCAGCCTGCGCGAAACGCACAGAGATTGCTTTTCCTGCTCCGGCGCTACCTCCGGTAATAACCACAACAGACATACACACCTCTCATCCGCAAAACGCGCCAGTGGCGACAGACATGACTTAACATGTAGTGCCTGGTTGGCTGTCTGTCTATCTGATGCGAGGTTTAAAGGACGGAAAGGAAAATGCACAGGAAAGAGAAGAAAGGGGGCATAGCCCCCTCTGGATGCGTCATTTACGCCACGTGGCTGTGGTTTAACTGGCTTAGCGGCACGTTAACATCAAAGACTTTGGCGATGACTTCATTGACACCAAGATTCTTTAAACGCGCGCTATGCTTTTCCAGATACGCGAGGGCGGTCTCTTCGCTTTCAAAAAGGTAGATGCCGCCAGCCTCTTTATTTTGTTCACTTTCAGTCCATACTTTCCAGATAAAGCCGGGTTCCTGGTTAATGGATTCGGCCAGTCCGCGCAGTTGTTCCGTCATTTCCTGCCCGAACGGGCCGTTAAACGCAAAGTGAAGCTGTAATAATTTGGCCATCGTACTCTCCTTTTGAAAAGACCATCATAACGCTATTTCTCAGCCTGCAAATGCTCAACGTGAAGAGGATTGTCCGAGCCTGCGACCTGTACTGGCGATCGTACCACCAGACTTGGCAACGCCAGCTCCACCTCTAGCTCATTCAGCGCTTCAATAATACGAATATTAATCTCCTGCTGTATATCCATATATTTGTTGTAGTCGGCTGTGTTTACAATATGCACGACTTCAAAGGTCAGGCGATCCTGATTAAAGGCGAGAAAATGCGCGCGGTCGAATTTCGTTTCGCCGACATCCTCAATGATTTTTTTTACCGTATCGCCAATCAGGCGCAGCTTTTCAGGCGGCGTGGAGGTGGCGACGCCAAAGGTAAAAACAATGCGGCGCGTTTGCATGCGCTTGTAGTTGTGAATGGTTTGCTGCAGCAGTTGCGCGTTGGCGCAAACAATCTGCTCGCCGCTGAGGCTGCGGATACGCGTTGTTTTCAGACCAATATGCTCAATTGTCCCTGCGACGTCATTGAACACCACGAAGTCACCAATTTCGAAAGGCTTATCAAAACCAATCGATAGCGAGGCGAAGACGTCGCTGAGAACGGTCTGCACCGCCAGCGCGATGGCGATACCGCCAACCCCGAGACTTGCTACCAGCGCGGTAATATCCACCCCAGCGTTTGCCAGAATCGACAGCAGCATCATGGACCAGACAACCACGCGCAGAATCATCCCAAGAATAACCAGGGTGACCGGATTTTTATGCGTACCGGGCGCGTGTAGCAGATGGCGCATCCACGACTGTACCCCCTGATCCAGCCAGATGGCGATTTGAATGGCGATCACGAGAAACCATGCGTGGCTCAGGCTTGCAAACAGCCGATCGGGGAGGGCGACGAAGCGCAAACTGAACAGGAATGCGGCAAAGAAAATCAGCAATTTGCTGGTTCGCTTTAACATGTCAAACACGATCACCCGTAACCCCGGATGCTTAATCTCCTTGTGATCGCGACGCTCAATGGTTCTGTAAATGAAATTCAGCAGCCAGTTGATGAGCCAGTAGGTGATTAAGGTGACAACGAAAACGATGCCAAGATTGATCCAGAATGTCGCTGACATTAGTACAGTAACGACGTTAAGCCGTGCCAGATACTCCATCTTACCTCCCATAACAAAACGTTAACGGTAAAGTATAGACAGCATAGACCGGGTGGCACGGATCCCCGGGCAATTCGCCTGTTAACAGAATTTACTGAAAGACGGTAAGCCTGCTGAACATCGCCCGCGGGGGAAGCAGGACGCGGCGGCTGTTATGAAACAGCCGTTAGGGCTGTCTCAGACAGTCGAATAAGGATCGTATGGCGGGGCTAAAAGCAACGTCGTTTCGGTAGCACAGGCACAGCCTGCGCAACGCCCAGCCATCACGTAGCGCAACGATCGCAAAAGGATAGCGGCTCTGATAACGCGCGGCGATGACGGCGGGAAGAATCGCCACGCCGGTGCCGTGTGCCACCATCTCGCATAATCCCTCATAGTGATTCAACCGAATGCGGATATTAAGCGCCAGGCCAGCATGTGCTGCGTTTTGTTCAATATGGCGTTGCAGGGCACGAGTGGAATAAAGCGCCACCATTGGCGCCGCAATAATATCCACGAAAAAAAGCGCCTCCTTACCCGCAAGCGGATGCGTTAGCGGGACGATCAGCACGAGCGGATCCTCCGCGACGGGCTCCCGTTTGAGCATGCCGGCGGCCACGGCGTCTGAAACAATGCCGGCATCTGCCTCACCTGACAGTAAGCTGCTGACAATATCGGTGCTGGCGCGTTCTTCGGTTTCGATATGTATCCCCGGATGGGAGGCCAGCCAGGCGGCGAGTTTACCCGGCAGAAATGTGGTCAGCGCTGAGCTGTTAGCATAAAGCCGAAGCGTCTCCTGATGACCCGCGGCAAGGGCGACCATTTCCTCGCGCAACCGCCGATGTTGCTCAAGGATGATGCGGGCATGGCGCTCCACTGCCTCTCCTGCTGTCGTTAATGAGATCCCGCGCGGATGACGCAGCAACAAGGGCATTCCAGAGTTTCCTTCCATTTTTCGGAGTCGTTCGCTGGCGGACGCCAGTGCCAGGTTGGCTGCAGAGGCCCCGCCGGTGATGCTGCCGGCATCCACGATACAGATAAACAATTGCAGGTCGGCCAGATCAAAACGCATTTATTTCCGCCTTCGGTTTTTCCGTAGTTGCCGAGGAAAATACCGCATTGTGGCGGCTCCGGCCAGATGTTCCAATGCCGCTCTGTTCAACAATGTGGGCCAGCAAGATGAATGAACCCCTTTATTTGTATTGTTTCCTGATATTTATTGCCGCAGGCTGGGTCAAAGGTGTGACTGGCATGGGGTTGCCGACGGTGGCGATGGGGCTGCTTGGTACGGTTATGCCGCTGGCTGAAGCGGCGGCGCTTCTGGTTATCCCTTCGCTGGTGACGAATCTCTGGCAATTGTTTTCGGGGCCTATCTTACAAGAGGTATTCCAGCGTCTCTGGCTGATGATGATGTTTATCGTCATCGGCACGGTTGTGGGGTCGTTTCTGCTGGTCAGTATTCCGCCGCTGTGGGCAGGCGTTGGCCTGGGCGTCGCGCTTATCATTTACGCCAGCTATGCGCTATGCCGTCCTGCAATGCACGTCTCAGCGCGGTTAGAACGTCGGTTGTCGCCTGTCATGGGACTGGTCACTGGCTTTGTCACCGGCGCCACCGGTGTCTTTGTCATGCCCGCCGTGCCATGGCTTCAGTCGCTGCGTTTCGGGCGTGATGAGTTGGTTCAGGCGTTGGGCCTCTCGTTTACCGTCTCGACGATTGCGCTAGCTGCAGGACTGTATCTGCATGATGCTTTTCATGTCAGGCAACTGTCCCTGTCGGGGATGGCGATTATCCCCGCTCTCCTTGGGATGTGGCTGGGACAAAAAATTCGGGCACGGATCGGCCTGCGGCTGTTCAGGCTATGTTTCTTGCTGTTTCTGACAGTGCTGGGGCTGGAGATGATCTCACGTCCGTTACTTGCGTGATCCGCCAAAACGGATATTCCAGTAAACCTGACGGTTTTTTCGACGGAGAATCGGCTTTACAGCGAAGTGGCGAGTAAGAAACCGGTAGCGTGATGGAGATCGCAAAATTCCGCTTTGTCGTATTGAAAATCAACGCTACGGACATATATGAAAAACGGGTAAGGGTAAACAACACCTGCCCGTAAGACATGAACTTTTTGAATATTTTCTTTACTGTTCAGGAGGTACATGATGACGCTCAGAACGTTTCCCGTATTACACGATCTCTCCGACTCTCTGTTTGCGGACCGCTTTAACCGCATCGATCGCCTTTTCAGCCAACTAACCGGCAGCACGCCGTTGCCCTCCACGCCTTCGTACAATATCCGGCGGCTGGAGGATAACCGCTATGAGCTCACCCTCAGCGTGCCGGGCTGGAAAGAGAGCGAGCTGGAAATTGAAACCGTCGGCGGTCAGCTGAATATCAGCGGTAAACGTGAAGAGGAGAAAACAGAACACGGCGAAGAGGGATGGATCCACCGGGGGATCAGCCGCAGCGACTTCCGCGCCAGCTACAGTCTGCCGGAGCATGTCAACGTCACCGGCGCGTCGCTGGAAAACGGTTTGCTGACAATCGCGTTGCTACAGGATATACCGGAAGAGGAGAAACCTCAGCGTATTGCCATAAACGCGAACCCGGTGCTTGAACATAAGCCGTAATCTTTAACTGACGTTGTTTTACGCCCGGCGCATGTCGGGCGTTTTTCATCAATGCGGTCTGATGCTAACGCGACACGGAAGCGTGAGGAGAAAAACAGAGTGAGCGTAAAGAAAGAAAAAGAGAGAAAGTAACGGGAATAACAGAAAGATAGCTGAATGGTGCGTCCGAGTGGACTCGAACCACCGACCCCCACCATGTCAAGGTGGTGCTCTAACCAACTGAGCTACGGACGCACTGTACAGAAAGATGGTGCGTTCAATTGGACTCGAACCAACGACCCCCACCATGTCAAGGTGGTGCTCTAACCAACTGAGCTATGAACGCAACGTTGTAGGTGACAACGGGGACGAATATTAGCGGCAGAGAGGGAATGAGGCAAGAGGGAAAGGGTTATTTTCTTTCGGTTTTCGCTCGATTGCGGAGGAAGTGCGCAAAGTGACGAGAGAATAGCCGCCAGAAGGCGGCTATTGCAGATTTAACGCGCAGCGCGCTGAAGAATAACCGTCGAGGGCTGACGCTGCAGGAAGCGCATACGCAACATCATCATAATGGCGGCTGACGTCAGACCGATAATAAAGCCCATCCAGAATCCCGCAGGACCCATACGGTCCACCACCAGATCGGTCAGCGCAAGGATGTAACCGCTGGGTAGACCCAGGACCCAGTAAGCGACAAACGTAATATAGAAAATCGAACGCGTGTCTTTGTAACCACGCAGAATGCCGCTGCCGATCACCTGAATAGAGTCAGAAATTTGGTAAATTGCCGCCAGCAGCATCAGTTGGGCAGCCAGTGTCACCACCTCAGGATTATCGTTATAGAGCAGGGCGATCTGCTCACGCAGCGATACGGTGAAAATGGCGGTGATGCAGGCCATGCAAACGCCCACACCTATCCCGGTACGCGCTGCGGTTTGCGCATCCAGTGTCGAACCTTGCCCCAGACGATAGCCCACACGAATGGTAACCGCTGCCGCAAGCGACATCGGTAGCACGAACATCAGCGAACTGAAGTTGAGCGCAATCTGATGACCTGCCACGTCGACAATGCCCAGGGGGGACACCAGCAGCGCCACGACCGCAAACAACGTCACTTCGAAAAATAAGGCCAACGCGATGGGCAATCCCAGTTGTACCAGGCGTTTCATCACTACGCCATCGGGCTTACTGAAGCGTTCGGCGTTACGAATGTCGCGCATGGAGCGAGCGTGTTTAACCCACGAAATCATGGCGACAAACATCACCCAGTAAACGGCCGCTGTCGCCACGCCACAACCGACGCCGCCCAGTTCTGGCATCCCGAAATGGCCATAAATAAACACATAGTTCACCGGAATGTTGACCAGCAGGCCGATAAAACCCATCACCATCCCCGGTTTGGTTTTTGCCAGACCTTCGCACTGGTTACGCGCCACCTGAAAGAACAGATACCCCGGTGCGCCCCACAGCAGCGCGCGGAGATAGCCGACGGCTTTATCTGCCAGCGCAGGATCGATGTTATGCATGGCGCGGATAATGTATCCGGCGTTCCACAGCACAATCATAATGGCAACCGAGACAAAGCCTGCCAGCCAGAAACCCTGACGGACCTGATGGGCGATGCGCTCGCGTCGGCCTGAGCCGTTGAGCTGCGCGATAACCGGCGTTAACGCCAGCAGCAGTCCATGGCCAAATAAAATGGCCGGCAACCAGATGGAGGTACCAATCGCCACTGCCGCCATGTCGGTAGCGCTGTAGCCTCCCGCCATGACGGTATCCACAAAACCCATTGCGGTTTGGGCGATTTGCGCAAGAATCACCGGTATTGCCAGAGCCAATAACTGACGCGCTTCGCTAATATACTTCTGCACGTGAACACCTATATTTTGTTGTTATAAGAGAGACTAAAAAAGCCGCCAGCAAGGGCAGCAAGAAGAAGATGCGGGGAAATTTCAGTCTATTGTAGCGAGGAATGGATATTTCTCCAGTGAAAAAACAGGCGCGGGGGGCGCTTCGCTGGCAACCTGATTTTCCAACTGCTATTGTGGCAGGCAGAAATGGTTGAACTGAATTTGGGAGTTGCAGTTATGTTTACGGGTATTGTGCAGGGCACCGCCAGAGTGGTGTCTGTTGATGAAAAACCAAACTTTCGCACCCATGTCGTGGAATTACCTGAATACATGCTGGACGGGCTGGAGACGGGCGCGTCGGTCGCGCATAACGGCTGTTGTCTGACCGTGACCGACATTAACGGCAGCCACATCAGTTTTGATCTGATGAAAGAGACGTTGCGTATTACCAATCTTGGCGAGCTGAAAGCGGGGGATCAGGTAAACGTTGAACGTGCGGCGAAATTCAGCGATGAAATTGGCGGTCATTTGATGTCGGGTCATATCATGACCACGGCAGAGGTTTCTAAGATTTTGACCTCAGAAAATAATCGCCAGATTTGGTTTAAAGTTCAGGATCCGACCTTAATGAAATATATCCTCTACAAAGGATTTATTGGCATTGACGGGATCAGTCTGACGGTAGGCGAAGTGACCGCGACGCGCTTTTGCGTTCACCTGATTCCGGAAACGATTGAGCGCACAACGCTTGGCAAGAAAAAGTTGGGCGCGCGGGTGAATATCGAAATTGACCCGCAAACCCAGGCGGTGGTTGATACGGTAGAACGGGTACTGGCGGCGCGGGAAGCGGCGACAGTCCGGTCGACAAGCGAAGCGTAACCCGTAAAGCCCCTGTAGCAGAACAGGGGCTTGGTACTTAACGGGCCACCCGCAAACCGTTTTCTACGCCGCGTGAGAACACAACCTGCCACAGCTGAATATCCCGCGCGCGGAACGCGCCCGCACAGGCATTCAGATAATAGCTGAACATCCGTTTGAAGCGCTCGCTGTAGTTATCGGCAATATCAGGCCATGCCGCGAGGAATCGCTCATACCATGCCATGAGGGTTGTGTCATAGTCCGCGCCAAAGTTATGCCAGTCTTCCATCACAAAGTGCGATTCACTGGCGTTCGCGATCTGGCGAACCGAAGGCAAACAACCGTTCGGGAAAATATACTTATTGATCCACGGGTCGACGTTATTGTCGGTTTTTTTCGAACCGATGGTATGCAGCAGAAAAATGCCGTCCGGTTTTAAATTCCGATCCACCACCTCGAAATAGGTGTTGTAATTTTTCGGGCCGACGTGTTCAAACATCCCGACCGAGACAATGCGGTCAAACTGATCGCGTAAATCACGATAGTCCTCAAGCAGGATGGTGACATCGAGTCCGGTACAGCGCGCCTGCGCCATTTTTTGCTGCTCAGCGGAAATCGTCACGCCGACCACGCTGACGCCGAAGTGGGTCGCCATATATTGCGCCAGACCGCCCCAACCGCAGCCGATATCCAGCACGCGCATGCCGGGACGTAATTGCAGCTTTTCACAAATCAGTTGGAGTTTGGCTTGTTGCGCCGCCTCAAGCGTTCCGGCCTCTTTCCAGTATCCGCAGGAATATTGCATATACGGATCGAGCATTCGACTAAACAGATCATTACCCAGATCGTAGTGCTCTTTGCCGACAATCCAGGCGCGTTTTTTGCTTTGTAAATTAAACAGGCGAGCGCCAGCGATGCGGAGAGTATCTTTGAAATGATGGGGGAGTTGATTTTCCAGTCCGGCGCGAAGGACTTTGCTAAAAAACATGTCCAGACGATCGCATTCCCACCAGCCATCCATATAGCTTTCGCCCAAACCGAGTGAGCCCTGCTGTAATACGCGTTTAAAAAAACGGGGGTTATTGACGCGGATATCAGCGGAGGCTGAACCGTTGATGGCTATGCCTGCGCGGCTTAATAATTCGTTGGTGATACGGTACCAGTCGTCATCCGGTACGTTAACTTCTTCTATACACGATGAACTCATAGCTTCTCCATCACTGGTCGGTGATCAGAACCTTAAAACAGCGTAGACGCTTTTTGGCTTTGTGAGAAATCTCACGGAAATATTCCGCGAGTCTATAATCCGACGTAGAACAGAGGAAGGGAGAAACCCTTGCCGAAAAGGCCATCCATGGTGAAGCGGGAACGCTCCGGTTCCCGTTAACACATAATTATTATCGTATTTTTAACAACCGAAATTTAGTATAGGCCTCAAAAACCGATGATACAACCAAAAATTGTTAGCTTCCTAACGAATAAAATATATTAGCGTTATCAATGGGATTCGCCGTGGGCCATCTCCGTATTGTCCTGCTGACGTTCCACAATACCCGCCTGCGCCTGCATTTTGTAACCCAATGCCGCCAGCACCACGGTGGCCAGCATAACGCTGGTGGTGGTGAGAAGTGGGGTGCTGATTAACCACGAAACCACCAGACTTGCCAGGAAGCATAATCCCAACTGAAGCGTATTCTGCAATGCCACAGCGCGCCCTGTCGCCTGAGGAAACGGACGTAACGCCTGGGCCACGACTATCGGGTAGATCGCGCCGTTCGCAATCGCCATGACGCAGAAGGGGATCAGCACTTCCGTCAGCGAGACGTGATTCAGAAAACCCACGCCCCAGGTGGCGACAACGCTTAGCGCGTAGAGGACCAGCAGCCAGGGAAGAAGCTGCTGCCCCTGCCATTTTTGCAGCGCTGCGCGACACCCATAACCGCCAACCAGAAAGGCGATGGTCTGCGGCACATAGCTCAGGCCAATGACCGCCGGACTATAGCCCATTTCGCTCAGGATAAACGGCGAACCGGTGAGCCAGGCAAAGAAGCTGGCAGAGCAGGCCGCGTAGATCAGCACATTGCCACGATAAGCCCGGGTACGCAGCAGCGTCGCGAACGTCAGCTTATCCTGGCCATCCTTACGGGCGTTTTGAGTCGGTTTCAGACGCAGAGCGGGCAGCATCAACACCAGGGTAATCGCGAACAGAGTGGCGAAAATCGCCTGCCAGGAAAAATGGGTCAGGATCCAACTACCTAGCAAGGGCGCCAGCGCAGGGGAAAGGCCCACTAACGGCATTATGGTCGCAAAAATGCGGTTAATCTTCTGCGAAGGATAATAGTCCGTTACCAGCGCCTGCCAGATCACCGTTGCGGCGCAGACGCCTACCGCCTGCACAAAGCGTAAAACCAGCAGTGCGGCGGCGCTTTCTACCCACAGCATCCCCAGGCTGCCGAGGGCAAAAATGGCTAAACCTGACAGCAGGATCGGTTTGCGTCCATAGCGGTCTGAAAGCGGTCCCCACAGCAGTTGCGCAACGGCAAAACCCGCTAAAAACAGGCTGAGGCTGGCGCTGACCGCCGACGCGGGCGTTTGCAGGTCGGATTGAATGGCGGCGAAAGCGGGGAGATACATGTCGGTGGCCAGAAAGCCCAGTACGCTCAGTCCCGCCAGCCAGATTAAAAACCCTTTTCCAGGTTGCATCGCTGCTTGCATAGTTGTTCTCTTATTTTAATGAATAATCTTCGCGCAGAGTGTAGGGAGTGTCTTTCTCCTTGTGAAACGGTAATATTTGGTTATTGCATTCAAAAATTTTGCAGGCAGATTATGTGGTCAGAATATGCGCTGGAAGTCGTCGACGCCGTTGCGCGTAACGGCAGCTTCAGTTCAGCGGCTCAGGAATTGCACCGGGTGCCTTCTGCGGTCAGCTACACGGTACGGCAACTGGAAGAGTGGTTGGCGGTCCCACTGTTTGAACGCCGCCACCGTGACGTGGTGCTGACGCCCGCCGGGGCCTGGTTTTTAAAAGAAGGGCGTTCTGTTATCAAAAAAATGCAGGACACCCGGCAACAGTGTCAGCAAATCGCCAATGGCTGGCGCGGGCAGTTGCCTGTTGCGGTGGATAATATCGTGCGTCCGGAACGGACCCGCCAGATGGTCGTCGACTTTTACCGTCATTTTGATGATGTAGAGCTGCTGGTTTTTCAGGAAGTTTTCAATGGCGTCTGGGACGCGTTGTCCGATGGTCGGGTGGAGTTGGCCATTGGCGCGACGCGCGCTATTCCGGTGGGCGGTCGCTATGCCTTTCGCGATATGGGAATGTTGAGCTGGAGTTGCGTGGTGGCGCGTTCCCATCCGCTGGCGAGCATAATGGGGCCGTTGAGCGACGACACGCTGCGAAACTGGCCGTCGCTGGTGCTGGAGGATACCTCCCGAAACCTGCCCAAACGCGTCACATGGTTACTGGATAATCAACGCCGTATGGTCGTGCCGGACTGGGACTCTTCCGCAACCTGTATCAGTGCTGGATTGTGTATTGGCATGGTGCCGACGCATTTTGCAAAACCTCGTCTTAACACGGGGCAGTGGGTTGCGCTGGAGCTGGAAAATCCTTTCCCGGATGCCGCCTGCTGTCTTACCTGGCAACAAAACGATACCTCGCCGGCGCTGGCGTGGCTGCTGGAGTATCTGGGAGACAGTGAAACACTGAACAGAGAGTGGCTGCGGGAGCCTGATGAGACTCCCGCAGGCGCGACTTAACGGCGGTAGTCGCGGAACGGGCCGTCCGCAACAGAGCGACGTTCAATCAGTCGCGGGTGGACTTCGATCGACTGAGATTCCTCGCGCTTATTGACGATACGGTCTAACAGCATATTAAACGCCGTTTCACCCAGAGAATCCTTCGGCTGATGAATAGTGGTTAACGCTGGCGTAAAGAAGCGCGCGTTTCGCACGTTGTCATAACCGATCAGCGAGACATCCTGCGGAACGCGCAGACCCATTTCATCGGCAGCACAGAGCGCGCCCATCGCCATAATGTCGCCGCCACAGAATACCGCTGTCGGACGGTGTGACTGCGACAGGATTTGCTGCATTGCGCGGTAGCCGGACTCCGGCTCAAAATCGCCCTGCACAATCCAGTTTTCCGGCACGTTGATCAGCGCTTCTTCCATCGCTTTCATAAAGCCAGCCAGACGGCCTGCGCCGGTGTTCCGCTCCAACGGACCGGGAATCACGCCGATTTCACGATGTCCGCGCTCCACCAGGTATCGGCCTGCCATATAGCCGCCTTCAAAGGCGTTATCGATCACCGTGTCCGTGAAATCGGCTTTGGCTTCGCCCCAGTCCATCACTACCATGGGAATATGACGGTATTCTTCGAGCATAGAAAGCAGAGGTTCCGGATATTCAGAACACATGACCAACAGGCCATCCACGCGTTTTTGCGCCATCATCGACAGATAGGCGCGCTGTTTTTCTAGGTTATTCCACGCGTTGCCGAGGATGAGGGTATAACCCTTCTGGAAACAGTTTTTTTCAACGGCTTCTATAATTTCGGCAAAGTAGGCGGCTTCGCTGCTGGTCGCCAACAGGCCGATGGACTTGGTATGGTTGACCTTCAGGCTTCGGGCGACGGCGCTGGGGGAATAGTGCAATTCTTTGATTGCCGCCCACACCGCGTTACGCGTTTCCTCTGCAACAAAACGCGTTTTGTTAATAACGTGTGATACGGTTGTAGTGGAAACGTTTGCTCGTTTCGCTACATCTTTAATTGTTGCCATTACATCTCACTCCAGACCCAACCTGAACAGTAAAATACGCTAAGTAAACGTTTGCCTTTACACACCCTGATCGCAACATCAGGGTTGCGGCACGCCGGGAAAACGACACGGAACGTCAGGAAGGGGTCAATGGCCGGTACGCTAAACAAGTAAGCGTCGAATTTTGGCTGATCTTAACGAAAAGGGGAAGTGTTAAAAACAGATATCACCCTAAATCGTGGGAGATTTTTGCTTTCAAGTGTGTAAAAATGCGCTATATCACTTTTTGTGTGGGAATAAAAAGGAGAAAAGTTGATGAGCACCGATCTGAAATTTTCATTAGTGACCACGTTTATTGTTCTGGCTCTGATCGTGGCAGGTGGTTTAACCGCAGCACTGCACTGATTTACCGCTGAGGGAGTGTCGCTCCCTCACATTCCCTTCGCCAATTGTTATCTAAAATGCAAAAGTCTTTTGTAAATTTGTTAACTTCTCTTTTTTTGTGATTGATGTCATGCTTTTGGCTTTTCTTGTCCACCGCGTTTAAGCGCGAACAGGCGGAGTCATTACCGTATGAAAATAAATTACCCTTTACTGGCGTTGGCCATAGGCGCGTTCGGGATCGGCACCACTGAATTTTCTCCCATGGGATTATTGCCGGTCATCGCTCGCGGGGTTGATGTGACGATTCCCGCCGCAGGAATGCTGATCAGCGCTTATGCCATTGGGGTGATGGTCGGCGCGCCGTTAATGACGCTACTGCTTTCACATCGCGGACGTCGCAATGCGCTGATCTTTCTGATGGCCATTTTCACCGTGGGCAATGTGCTTTCCGCTATCTCTCCTGATTACACCACCCTGATGCTCTCTCGCGTTCTGACCAGTCTGAACCACGGCGCCTTTTTTGGGCTGGGCTCCGTCGTGGCGGCAAGCGTGGTGCCAAAGCATAAGCAGGCCAGCGCGGTGGCAACAATGTTTATGGGACTGACGATCGCCAACATCGGCGGTGTTCCGGCTGCCACCTGGCTCGGTGAAACTATCGGCTGGCGAATGTCGTTTATGGCGACCGCCGGGCTGGGCGTTATCGCGATGGCGAGCCTGTTCTTCTCCTTGCCGAAGGGCAGCGCTGGAACGCGTCCGGAGGTAAAAAAGGAACTGGCGGTGCTGATGCGTCCGCAGGTGTTGACGGCGTTATTAACCACTGTTCTGGGGGCTGGGGCGATGTTTACGCTGTATACCTACATCGCGCCCGTATTGCACAGCATTACGCATGCCTCGCCAGCGTTTGTCACCGGTATGCTGGTGCTGATTGGCGTTGGGTTTTCCATCGGTAATTATTTTGGCGGGAAACTGGCTGACCGTTCGGTGAATGGCACCCTGAAAGGTTTTCTGTTGCTTCTGATGGTGATTATGCTGGCGATCCCCTTTCTGGCGCAAAATGCGCTGGGGGCAGCGATCGCTATGGTGGTCTGGGGAGCGGCGACCTTCGCAGTGGTGCCTCCACTGCAAATGCGGGTGATGCGTGTGGCGCACGAGGCGCCGGGCCTTTCTTCGTCAGTGAATATTGGCGCTTTTAACCTGGGTAATGCGCTGGGCGCTGCCGCGGGCGGGGCGGTCATTTCCGGCGGTCTGGGCTACGCTTTTGTTCCGGTTATGGGGGCGATCGTGGCGGGGCTGGCGCTACTGCTGGTGTTTATTTCCGCCAGAAAACAGCCGCAGACAGAGTGCGTCGCCAGCTAAGACAGCAAACTCTTTAATGCCCGACGCACGAATGTGCTGTCGGGCATTTTTCAGTTATGCGGCAAAGTTTTTCGCCACAAACGCCCAGTTAACCAGCGCCCAGAAGTTTTCCAGATAACCCGGACGCGCGTTACGATAGTCAATGTAATAGGCGTGTTCCCATACGTCGACGGTCATTAACGGCGTGGCGTCTGTGGTGAGCGGCGTCTCCGCGTTAGACGTGGACACGATAGCCAGCTTGCCGTCTTTGTCTTTAACCAGCCAGGTCCAGCCGGAGCCGAAGTTCTTGATCGCGGCATCGGTAAACTGGGCCTTGAAGTCGGCGAAGCTGCCAAACGCGGCGGCGATAGCGTCAGCCAGTTCACCCGTGGGTTCCCCACCGGCATTCGGCGCCAGGCAATTCCAGTAGAAGGTGTGGTTCCAGACCTGAGCGGCGTTGTTAAACACGCCCCCCTCAGAGCTCCGCACAATCTCTTTCAGCGATTTGCCTTCAAATGCGGTGCCTTTGATCAGGTTATTCAGGTTTGTCACATAGGTCTGATGGTGTTTGCCATAGTGGTATTCCAGCGTTTCAGCGGAAATATGCGGCGCAAGCGCATCTTTGGCATACGGTAATGCAGGTAATTCGAACGACATTGCTTCTCTCCTTATTATTAATATTGATTCGCACAATAACCTTATTGTACGTAAGGATAGGGTAGCAAATTGAAAGGTGTGGCAAAAGAAGAACTTACCCTGTTGTGTAACAACAGGGTAAAGTTTTAGCGAATGGTTTTCGGCGTCATCACCCGGCGGGCGCCGACATAATGGCGCTGCCAGTAGTCTTCGCTAAGAGAGGTGATTTGGATTTCCTGACCGCTGCGTGGCGACTGAATAAATTTGCCGTTACCGACGTAGACGCCAACGTGATCGGCTGTGCCGCGACCCTGGGTACGGAAGAACACCAGATCGCCATTTTTCAGCTCTCCCCGTTCGATCGGCGCCGCATCACGCAGGTGATACATCTCGTTTGCCGTGCGGGGTATGCGGAATTTAACCAAATCCTTATAGGCGTAATAGACCAGACCGCTACAGTCGAAGCCAGTACGCGGCGATGTACCGCCCCAGCGGTAGGGTTTACCAATCTGGCTCATCAGTTTATTCATTGCTGTACTGGTGGCTTTTTGGACTTTTAACTTATGCGCGTCCGCAAGGGTGCTGGCCGCTGCGCTTTTCACCTTCACGCAGTGTGGCTTGCGGCCTTTGCGTGGCGTGCATTTTTCCGTCCAGCTTACGACGGCTGTCTTCGAAACGCCAGATTTTGTGCGGCGACTGGTTGTTCGGGAGGTTTTGCTGGAGGGGGTTACACGTTTTTTGCTGGCCGATGCCGTTTTCACTGCGTTTTTAGCGGTTGTTTTTTTTGCGGTGCGTTGGGAATTTTTCGTGGTCTTTTTCGCTGTTGCGGTGCTTTTTTTCATGTCTGCGGTTTTCTTGCTGTGAGAAATATCAGACGTTGTCCTGGCCTGCCGGGAAGCCTGGGCCACGGACATAAAGGAAATCGTTGTAAACAGTAAAGCACAGAGCGTGATGGAGAGTCGGTTAATCCGCGCCACTGAGCATTCCTCGGTTAAGGCAGGCGCAATCATGCCTGCATGTGATTTACAAAACCTGATGATTCTAATCTATAGAATTGGAGAAAGTTAATAGCTTTTATTGTTAAAAAAAGTGTTCCGCGCATAAGTGCCAAAAAAAGCAGCAACCAAAGGTAAATTTGCTTATTCAATAGACAATTGGCTGAAAAGGGCGGCCTGAACAGTGATTTGCAATGCAACTTAAGGCTTCAGACGATAAAATAGTAAAGCGTAATGAAAATGTTATTTTCCGATGTCGGCCTGAGCCGTTACAATGTCAGACGACTGCCGTAAAAGAAGTTAAGGAAGCAAGACAATGAGCACCACTATCGAAAAAATTCAGCGCCAGATCGCTGAAAACCCAATCCTGCTGTATATGAAAGGTTCGCCAAAACTGCCAAGCTGCGGGTTCTCTGCCCAGGCTGTGCAGGCGCTTTCTGCCTGTGGTGAGCGTTTTGCTTATGTCGATATTTTGCAGAACCCGGATATCCGCGCCGAACTGCCGAAGTATGCTAACTGGCCAACCTTCCCGCAGTTGTGGGTTGATGGCGAACTGGTTGGCGGCTGCGACATCCTGATCGAAATGTATCAGCGTGGCGAATTGCAGCAACTGATCAAAGAGACCGCGGCGAAGTACAAGTCTGAAGAATCAGATACCGAGTAAGGTGACGCCTGCGGGATTTAGGTGACAGGCTGGAGAAGGCGCCAACGCGCGGTCATCCGGCACTCACTAAAAAAGCGACCGAAAGGTCGCTTTTTTACGTTCGGCGTTAAGCCTCGGGCATGGCCAGCGGCCAGCCGCCCAGACGTTTCCAGCGGTTGACGATTTCACAAAACAGCACTGCCGTACGTTCCGTGTCGTAAAGCGCCGAATGAGCCTGCGTGCCGTCAAACTCCATACCTGCCGCCAGACAGGCTTTCGACAGAACCGTTTGGCCTAGCGCCAGTCCGCTGAGGGCGGCAGTGTCGAAAGTGACAAACGGATGAAAAGGGTTGCGCTTTAGCGAGGCGCGCTCGGCCGCCGCCATCATAAAGCTGTGATCGAACGTAGCGTTATGCGCCACCATGATCGCGCGGTTACAGCCGCTGTCTTTAATTCCTTTCCGCACCATTTTAAAAATGGCGTGCAGGGCGTCATATTCACTCACCGCGCCACGCAGCGGGTTGCTGGGGTCGATGCCGTTAAACGCCAGCGCTTCGGGCTGCAAATTCGCGCCTTCGAACGGTTCGACATGGAAATGCAGCGTAGTGTCCGGCATCAGCCAGCCCTGTTCATCCATTTTCAACGTGATGGCGGCAATTTCAAGCAGCGCATCGGTTCTGGCATTAAACCCGGCCGTTTCAACATCAATGACGACAGGGTAAAAACCGCGAAAACGGTCGCACAGACCGGTAAGTTGAGCGTTATCGGACATCGGGGTCTCTTAAATACAGAAAAAATGCAGCGCGTAGTATGCCAAAAAAAGGCGCTCATTGCAGTAAAACTGCGGGCGCAGAGAAGCCGCGCCCGGAAGGGATTAATTACCCAGACCGCGACCGGCGTCTTTTTCTTCGATCAATTCGATTTTGTAACCGTCCGGATCTTCAACAAACGCAATCACGGTGGTGCCGCCTTTTACCGGACCCGCTTCGCGCGTGACATTACCGCCGTTCTGGCGAATCCGCTCGCAGGCTTCCGCTGCGTTATCAACGCTCAGCGCAATGTGACCATAGGCGGTCCCCAGTTCATAGCGATCGACACCCCAGTTATACGTCAGTTCGATCACCGCTTCGTCACTCTCTTCACCGTAGCCGACAAATGCCAGAGAATATTTGTACTCCGGGTTTTCGCTGGTACGCAGCAGTTTCATGCCTAAAACGTTAGTGTAAAAGTCGATAGAACGCTGCAAATCGCCGACGCGCAGCATGGTATGAAGTAAACGCATTGTTTATCCCCTTAAAAATGGTCAATACATTCAAAATGTTGTTTTAGTATAGCGGCGTTTTCGCGCCGCTATCAATGGAGGAATGCCGCAGGTGGGATTACAGCGTCGGGTAATCGGTATAACCTTCCGCGCCGCCACCGTAGAAACTCTCGCTGCGCTGCGGGTTCAGCTCGGCTTTACGTTGCAGTCGGGTGACCAGATCCGGGTTGGCAATGTAATCGCGACCGAACGCAACCGCGTCGATCAACCCTTTTTCAATGAGGGTTTCCGCTTTTTCACGGGTGTATGCGCCAGCGCCAACGATGGGCCCCTGGAAACGCGCGCGTACTTTTTCGCGGAAGGCTTCAGTATAAGACGCGCCGCCTGCCCAGTCCGGCTCGGACATATGCAGATAAGCGATGCCACGTTTACCCAGTTCTTCGATCAGATACAGCGCATCTGCTTCTTCGTTGGGGCCATTGTCCACGTTCTGGAAAGTACCGATAGGGGAGATGCGAATACCAATACGGTCAGCGCCCCATTCCTGAATCCCCGCATCCACAACCTCAAGAACCAGACGCGCGCGATTTTCAACGCTGCCGCCGTACTGGTCGGTACGGTGGTTAGACGAAGGTGAAAGGAACTGATGCAGCAGATATCCGTGGGCGGAGTGCAACTCAACGAGATCGAAACCGGCTTCGCGGGCATTGGCGATGGCCTGGCGGAAATCATTCACAATACCCGGGATTTCATGGGTTTCCAGCGCGCGCGGCATGGAGGTGTCAACGCGGATCGCATTGCCGTTTTCGTCACGTAGAGAGGTGCGCGTCCCGGCGCTCAGCGCGGAAGCGGAAACCGGCGGCTGCCCTCCAGGTTGCAGGCTGGCATGAGAAATGCGCCCGGTGTGCCACAGCTGTACGGCAATATGCCCGTTTTCTGCATGAACGCCGGCAGTAATTTTTTTCCACGCGGCAATCTGCTCGTCGCTGTGCAGACCCGGCGCGCCCGCATAGCCTTTCGCCTGGGCGGAAATTTGCGTCGCTTCGCTGATGATGAGACCGGCGCTGGCGCGCTGGCGGTAATATTCTGCCATTAACGGAGTCGGGATGTCGCCAGGCTCAATGCTGCGCAGACGCGTCAGCGGGGCCATGAATACACGGTTAGCTGCGGTGATCGCACCCACCTTCAGTGGGGTAAACAGTTTTTCAGAGGACATAATGGCTCCAGTGATGAATAGACCGGTCGTCTAGTGATTGAGTAAATAAAAACGCCTGTTAACCCTCAGGCGTTGTGATGATACGTCGCACATGCGCCAGCGCGTTTTCGAGCGGCATGGCGCTGCGCGAAATCTTGGCCTGTAAATTCGCGCCCAACCAGAGCGCGTAAAGGATTTGTGCCTGTTGTAACGGCTCGCCGGGAAATGTCAGACAATGGCTTTCGCGACCCTTTTCCAGCGCCAGGGCGAGAATGGCGATAATATTGCTCGCGCCTTTGTCCATCGCGGAACGCATGTCTTCAGACAGATCGCACACCTCAGCGGACAGTTTGACCGTCAGACAACCACTGATGGTCCCCTGCTGACGAAACTGGTTCAGCGTTTCCTGATAGTAAGCCAGAATGCGGTCACGGTAATTTCCGGCGCCCGTAGTAAAGTGCTCCGTCAATCGCTGATGATAAGCGGCAAAATGGCGCTCCAGCATCGCGACGCCAAAAGCTTCCTTGGAGCGAAAATAGTGGTAAAACGAGCCCTTTGGCACTTCGGCGGTCTTCAACAGTTCGCTAAGGCCCATCCCGGTAAATCCGCGCTGCATGCACAGACGCTCGCCGGTGGCCAGTAAGTGTTCGCGGGTATCGCATTCAGTATGCTTGTTCATAGGGCAGAGTGTAATAGACCAGTCGGTCTAATGCAAGCCGGGTTGCCAGATAGCAGGTTTCCGTCTTCAATAGTGTGTACAGGCGAAAGATGAGGAGGGGATGTGGCAGAGCAGTTAGAATTTTTTCCCGTCCAGAGTCCGTGTCGCGGCATCTGTCAGTCCGACGAGAGGGGATTTTGTCGCGGCTGTTTTCGCAGCCGTGACGAACGCTTCAACTGGCAGAAAATGAGTGACGCCCAGAAGCAGGACGTTCTGAGGCTGTGCCGCCAGCGCCTGCTGCGTAAATTGCGCGCAAACAAACCCGCAGAGCCTGAAGAACCGCAACAGCCTTCACTCGTTTAACCGACGAATTGTATATACTCGGAACACTTTATTTCACGAGGAAGCAGTTATGGTTCAGCGTACGACAATTGCGCCGCAAGGCCCGACCTTTTCCCGCTTTGTGATGGGCTACTGGCGACTGATGGACTGGAACATGTCCCCCCAGGAGCGAGTAAGCTTTATCGAGCAGCACCTGGAACTGGGTATCACCACCGTCGACCACGCGGATATTTATGGCGGCTACCAGTGCGAGGCGGCCTTTGGTGACGCGCTGAAGCTGGCGCCGCATCTGCGCGAGCAAATGGAGATTGTCACAAAATGCGGTATCGCCACCACCGCGCGGGCAGAAAACGCCCTCGGCCACTACATCACCGATCGTGACCATATCGTGAAGAGTGCCGAGCAGTCGCTGGTCAATCTGGCCACCGATCGTCTGGATCTGCTGCTGATTCATCGTCCCGATCCGCTGATGGACGCCGACGAGGTGGCAGAAGCCTTCCAGCATCTGCACCAGAGCGGAAAAGTACGTCACTTTGGCGTGTCAAACTTTACTCCCGCGCAGTTTACGCTGCTGCAGTCCCGTTTACCGTTCACGCTGGCAACGAATCAGGTGGAGATTTCTCCGGTGCATCAGCCGCTGCTGCTGGATGGCACGCTCGATCAACTTCAGCAACTGCGTATTCGTCCGATGGCATGGTCGTGCCTGGGCGGCGGTCGTTTATTTAACGACGATGCGTTTCAGCCGCTACGTAATGAGCTGGCGGTAGTGGCGGAGGAGCTAAACGCAGAGACGATTGAGCAGGTCGTGTACGCCTGGGTGCTTCGTTTGCCATCGCAGCCGTTGCCAATTATCGGTTCCGGCAAAATTGAGCGCGTCAGGGCCGCCGTGGGATCGGCGTCGCTGAACATGAGCCGTCAGCAATGGTTCCGTATTCGTAAAGCCGCGCTCGGGTATGACGTGCCGTAATCGCTAAATATTGGATTTTCCGTTCAAAATTGCGTCTCTGGTTTACACTTAAGCCAAATGCACACAAAACGGAGGTCCTATGAAACGATTAAGTCTGGCCGTGTTAACCCTGTTAGCCTGTACCGGGGCGCAGGCCGCCAGTGAGAAAGTGGAAATGAATCTGGTCACCGCACAAGGTATTGGGCAATCCATCGGTGAGGTGACCATTAATGAAACCGATAAAGGGCTGGAGTTTACGCCGGATCTGAAAGCGTTGCCGCCGGGCGAGCATGGTTTTCACATTCACGCGAATGGCAGTTGCGAACCGGCGATGAAAGACGGTAAAGCATCTGCCGCAGAAGCCGCGGGCGGGCACTTCGACCCCCACCAAACCGGCAAGCACGCCGGGCCAGACGGTGAAGGGCATTTAGGCGACTTGCCCGTGCTGGTGGTCAACAACGAAGGGAAAGCCGTTATTCCTGTGACCGCATCACGCCTGAAATCCCTCGATGAAATCAAAGATAAGGCGCTGATGATCCACGTTGGCGGCGATAATATGTCCGATCAGCCAAAACCGTTGGGCGGCGGCGGGGCTCGGTTTGCCTGTGGTGTCATTAAATAATCAGGTTGTCAGCGTTCCTTCTGGCGGCGCCTGCTCGAGTTGTGACAGCGAGCAGTGTAGCCGCCAGAGAAGAGCGGCCAGTTCCTGCGCGGCAGGCTGCGGGTGACGCGAAAGCGTTTCGCAGATGCGCAGCAGTTCCGCCAGGGACGCCGCCAGCGGCCGCTGTTGTACGCCGCGCTCGCTCATCACGTCACGCAACAAAGCGATACAGATATCTCTCACCCGCGACAGCGGATCGGAACGCGATTCCCAGGCGCGCAGCTGCCAGACAACGTGTGAACAGTTCAGTAACACCACTCCCCATCGCAGAAGCCAACGCCTCGCCAGCGCGTCCTGGCTGTTGCTTAACTGGCTGACGTGGTGATAAGTCAGCGACTCAAACTCATGTTCGCTGAGTGAGGGGCGACGGCTTAACTGATCGACAAAATCGCGACGCAGCGCGCGGATATGCCGCCGGCTTTTACGCGCATCAGAACCGGGACGCAGAATGGCGAATGCCAGCCATGACAGGGCGACGCCAACAATTTTGGCCGTATTATCGTTAAGAAAATCGGCAAAGTCATAAACGGGCGGGTTCGTCACCGCGATAAATGAGCCCATAAACACAATCAGTTGTCCCCACAGGCCCGCCAGCTTTGGCATTTGCAGTTTGAACAGTTGCATGGTGACGAGTAACGGAAACAGGAACAGCAAAAATTGCCAGAGATCGCTGATCTGAACCATCAAACCAAACTTCACCACAAAGCTGAACAACGACAGTAACACCAGCGTACGCATCAGTAGCGACAGCGATTTAAACGGTGTCGCCACTACCGAATAGAGCACACAACTGATGGCGGCCAGCGTGAGCGCCCCCGAGCCCGATTCCCACTGCGCGCCGATACTCCACGCGCCGATAGCCATTAGCGTAGCGAAGGTGCGCAGGCCGCTCCAGATTGCCTCCGCGCTGTCAGTATGGCGCGCAAGGGCAGGGACCCGCGGGATGCTGATGTGCGCCTGTAGCGTGTCTGTTTCCAGAAGCCGTAGCTGGCGGCTGCTTTGCAGATAAAGACGGCAAAAATAGCGCAGCCGCTGCCAGAAGGCGACGTGACGAAAATCTGATCTATCTGGCGGTGCAAGCGGGGCAAGGATCCTGGCGACGGTATAGCTGTCAGTTTGCGGTCGGGCCAGGGCGAGCAGTAGCGCCTCAATAATCTCCCGGCTATTGGCGGGCGGATTGGGCCAGTTCAGCAACATTCTTCGCAGGCTGGAGATGACGCTGGTGAGACGCAGTTGCTGGTGCAGCAGGGCATTAAGCAGCGCGTTCTGTCGACGAAAGCGGTAATGGCTCCAGAACGCCTGGATACGCAATAAGTTCATCGTCAGTATTTGCCCGATCACCCCTTCGTGAGCGGCGCGAATGGCATCGGTTGTGTCCGGTTGCCACAGCAAACTCGCATGTTCCAGCAGGCGCGCATGCATCTTCTTCAGCGCCGTCAACAGGGCGGTGCCGTCTGAGGTACTGGGCAGGATCATCATCATCATGCCGCCGCATAAAATCCCGACAATCACTTCGCAGACTCGCGCCTGGGCGATATCCCACAGTTGGGTTATTTCGACAATGTTTACCATTGGAAAGGCGATAATCGCCGCCGTGTAGCCCGCCAGTTGAAAGGCGTAAGCGACATTATTGCTGAAATACGCGCAGGCCCAGGTACAAAAGCCGATCCACGCCGCCATGCTAAGCAGAAAAAGCCACGGTTCATTAAGGGTGTGTCCGGCGAGAATCAGCGCTGCGGTAGCGCCAAGCAGGCTCCCCGCGATACGGCCCAGGCTTTTACTGATCACGCCGCCCACGGTCGGGAAGCTGACAACCGCAGCGGAGGTCATCGCCCAGTAGGGTTCATCGAGATTCAGGTAATAGGCAAAGGTCAGCGCCAGGCACATGGCAAGGGTGTTACGCAGCGCATAGCGCCATTGTCCGGCGGTGGCTTTCAGCCATGGCGTATTGCGCAGTGAGAGACGAGGGAGCGTCATTTACTGCCCAATCGCCACACTGCAGGTGGTACCAGAGACAAGCGTCAGGTCTTTCGGCAATGCGTTAAATTCAATCCGCACTGGCACTCGCTGCGCCAGCCGAACCCAGGGCACATTGGGTTTAATGTCTGGCACCAGACCTGAATCACTTTCTACGCTCTGGTCGTAAATAGCACGACCGATACTGGAAACGTGACCCTGTAACTTTACGTTGCCGCTATAAAGCGTTATTTGCGCAGGCGCGCCAGGACGAATGTGGCGTAATTTGGTCTCTTCAAAATACCCCATCACGTAAAAAGAGTGGCTGTCGACCAGCGCAAACAGCGGCTGTCCGGTGGCGGCGAAATCCCCCGTTCGGGTGGAAAGGTTGGTGATCCAGCCGGAAACCGGGGCGCGTACTTCCGTCTGACTGAGCTGCCACTGGGCCTGCTTCAGCGTTGCCTGGGCGACGCCAACGCTTGCTTGCATGGCTTTGACATTCAGGTTAGCCGTGTCAAGCTCCTCGGCGGAGATTACGTTACGGGTTAAATGGCGACGGCGGTTGGCTTCGTTATTGGCTTTAGCCAGATCGGACTGTGCTTTTGCCAGTTGAGCTTGCGCATTGAGCTCTGCGATATGAAAAGGTGTTTTGTCGATGCTGAACAGCAGGTCGCCGGCGTGAACAAACTGGTTATCTTTCACTTTCAGGTCGACGATCGCCCCGGATACCTGCGGGGTAACGCTGACCTGTTCGGCTCTGACTTTACCGTCACGCGTCCAGGGAGACTGCATGTAATAATTCCACATCCACCAACCGGCGAGCACCGCGGCAGTGGCGATGAGGATCGTCGAAAAATATTTTAACGTTTTAAGTGACATAATCAGAACACCACCAACAATAACAGGCCAGCGCAGACGCACAGGGCAAAAAGAGAGAGATCCAGCAACAAAGGATGCCAGTATTCGCCGGAATAGAGGCGGTCGCGCAGAAGGCGATGAATGAACAGCCACAGGATAAAGCCCAGCGCAAAGGCTTTGAAAAGGGGAGGGAAATAAATGGATGCGCCAATCACCATGTCTTGTAAGGGCATTCCCGTTGCATTAAGTGCGATGGTCACAGCAAAAATCCTTTGCGTCAGGTCGCGTTACTACAGGTTTAGCAAAAAAAACCTCAGAACGCGCTTTTTTCGCGTAATGTCTGAAAAATATGTCAACACGTAAGCAAATGCAGCAATACATTTGTTTTAGGAATGCAAATGCTGCACACTATTCTAAAATCAGTATAATATCTTAGCAAGCTAATTATAAGGAGATGAAATTGGAATCGCCATTAGGTTCTGATCTGGCACGGTTGGTGCGCATTTGGCGTGCTTTGATAGACCACCGTCTTAAGCCTCTGGAATTGACGCAGACACACTGGGTAACGCTGCATAATATTCACCAATTGCCGCCCGATCAATCACAGATTCAATTGGCAAAAGCGATCGGCATTGAACAGCCATCACTGGTACGTACGCTGGATCAGCTCGAAGAAAAAGGCCTGATTTCACGACAGACGTGCGCCAGCGATCGCCGGGCAAAACGTATCAAGCTGACTGAAAAGGCTGAACCGCTGATTGCCGACATGGAAGCGGTCATCAACAAAACGCGTGGTGAAATTCTGGAAGGGATTTCAACGCAGGAAATTGATCTGCTGATTAAACTCATCGCCCGACTTGAGCGCAATATTATCGAGTTACAGTCGCGAGACTGAGGTGGGGAGACGTGTGGCCAACCCTGACCACACGTAATTCGTTTAGCGCGGAGAGACGGTAACCTGACGACCGTTGCTTGCCAGCACCACGCGCTGACCCGCAGAGAAACGGGTGTTACCCTGTTTCTGTACGACCATGATGGTATTTCCATCATCCTTACGGATTTCCAGTTCCGCGCCCTGGGTTTTATTCATCGCACCCTGAACGCTCTGGCCTGCGACGCCGCCGGCGACTGCGCCTGCTGCGGTAGCCAGTGAACGGCCCGTACCACCGCCAACGGTGTTACCCAGGAAACCACCGAGAACCGCACCCCCGATCGCACCGATCACGTTTTCATCGTTACCCGCCTGAATCTGAACCGGACGAACGTTTACGATGGTACCGTAAGTGACGTTCTGCACTTGTTTTGCTTCCGAAGCGGTATACACATCACCTGAAAGGCTATCGGTGTTAGCACAGCCCACTAAGGACAGGCCAGCCAGTGAAACGATCAGCACACGTTTAATCATTTAAAATCTCCTGTTCACCATGAAACGCCATCCAGGCATCTCCCATGGTTCAATTATATGGCATTTGTGCGTTTGAGGTCACATATTCTGTCCAGACTAAACAGAAATCATAATAACAGGCTCGTTAACCAACTTTAAACGAACTATTCAGTCAGTTTATTAAACAGGACGCTATACGGAATTTCGGAACAAAACGTTAATGAAGCGTAGCATTGCCCGCGGGTTTATGATGGAGTGTGACGCAAAGTCAGGCTTAATAAGGAACAGGTATGAAATCGGGCCGCTATATTGGCGTGATGTCAGGCACCAGCCTCGATGGTGTTGACGTGGTACTGGCGACGATAGATGACACAATGGTGGCGCAACAGGCGAGCGTGAGCTGGCCGATGCCCGTCGCGCTTAAACACGCGATTCTCGACATTTGCCAGGGACAGCCCCTGACCCTTTCCCGGTTAGGCCAGCTTGATGTGCAACTTGGCCAACTCTTCGCTGACGCGGTTAACGGACTGCTTGCTCAGGAAAAGCTTCGCCCTCAGGACATTGTGGCGATTGGCTGTCACGGGCAGACGGTATGGCATGAGCCGACGGGCGCATTCCCGCATACGATGCAGATAGGCGATAACAACCAGATTGTGGCGCGCACCGGTATCACGGTGGTGGGCGATTTTCGCCGTCGGGATATCGCGCTGGGCGGACAGGGCGCGCCGCTGGTCCCTGCTTTTCATCAGGCGCTGCTGGCGCATCCGACGGAGCGGCGAATGGTGCTCAATATCGGCGGAATCGCCAATCTCTCGCTGTTGATACCGGATCAGCCGGTGCGCGGGCATGACACCGGGCCCGGCAATATGCTGATGGATGCCTGGATCTGGCGGCAGTGTGCGAAGCCATATGATAAAGATGCTGAATGGGCGCGCGGCGGAACGGTAATCATTCCTCTGCTGCAGGCGATGCTCAGCGATCCGTGGTTCGCGCTTCCTGCGCCGAAAAGTACCGGGCGGGAGTATTTCAACTATGGCTGGATTGAACGTCAACTGGCGGCCTTTCCCGGCGTGAAAGCGCAGGACGTACAGGCGACGCTTACCGAGCTGACCGCGGTGACAATTTCTGAACAAGTGTTGCTGAACGGGGGTTGCGACCGTCTGATGGTGTGTGGCGGAGGAAGCCGCAACCCGCTGCTGATGGCGAGGTTGGCTGCGTTACTGCCGGGAACGGAAGTGACCACCACCGATACCGCGGGCGTCAGCGGTGATGATATGGAAGCGTTGGCTTTCGCCTGGCTGGCGTGGCGAACGGTAGCCGGACTGCCGGGTAATTTACCGTCGGTGACCGGCGCGCGCGAAGCGAGTGTGCTGGGCGGGATTTTTCCGGCTAACCCGCGAACTCAGAGTTAACTGAATTTTTCTGGCGGCGTCTGACGTTACAATCGGAACATTAGGGAGGGTATTTTCACCCTCCATGACCAGGAAAGTCTTCAGGATACGGCTATGAAAAAACTCTTACTCCTCTGCCTTCCGCTTATGCTGTCAGGCTGCAGCGTCTATAACCAGTTTGTCGAGCGGATGCAAACGGACACGCTGGAATACCAGTGCGACGAAAAACCGCTAACCGTTAAATCGAATAACACCCGCCAGGACGTTAGCTTTATTTATGATAATAAGCTGCTGACTCTCAAGCAGGGCGTATCAGCCTCCGGCGCGCGGTACACCGACGGCATTTATGTTTTCTGGTCGAAGGGCGACAGCGCCACCGTTTATAAGCGCGACCGCATCGTGTTGAATAACTGTCAGTTACAAAACCCGAAGCGTTGAGATTTTCAACCGGGCGGCGCACAATAGCGCCACCCACTGACAATCCGTAGCGAACACCATGTCTGATAACGACGAATTGCAGCAAATCGCGCACCTGCGCCGTGAATACACGAAAGGTGGCCTGCGTCGCCACGATCTCCCCGCTGAACCATTAACCCTTTTCGAACGCTGGCTGGCTCAGGCATGTGAAGCCAGACTGGCCGATCCCACCGCGATGGTCGTCGCTACGGTCGATGAAAATGGCCAACCGTACCAGCGTATCGTCCTCCTCAAGCACTATGACGGGAAAGGGTTGGTCTTCTACACCAACCTCGGAAGCCGCAAAGCGCATCAAATTGAAAATAATCCGCGCGTCAGCCTGCTGTTCCCGTGGCATATGCTGGAACGTCAGGTGATGGTTACCGGTCAGGCAGAACGGTTGTCGACGCTCGAAGTGATCAAGTATTTCCACAGCCGTCCGCGAGACAGCCAGATAGGCGCCTGGGTCTCTAAGCAGTCCAGCCGAATTTCCGCACGCGGGATCCTCGAAAGTAAATTCCTTGAGCTGAAACAGAAGTTCCAACAGGGCGACGTACCGCTGCCCAGCTTCTGGGGCGGATTCCGCATCAGCATCGAGCAAATGGAGTTTTGGCAGGGTGGTGAGCACCGTCTGCATGATCGCTTTCTCTATCAGCGGGAAAATAACGCGTGGAAAATTGATCGGCTCGCCCCGTAAACCCCGAAAATGTTGTTTTAAGCGCTAGCGCTGCGTGCCCCGGCGCTTTATTCTATAGAGCTTTCGCGTCTGGCGAAAAGTCGTGTACCGGCAAAGGTGCAGTCGTTTTATACATGGAGATTTTGATGGCAAGCAGTAACTTGATTAAACAATTGCAAGAGCGGGGGCTGGTAGCCCAGGTGACGGACGAGGAAGCGTTAGCAGAGCGACTGGCGCAAGGCCCGATCGCGCTCTATTGCGGCTTCGATCCTACCGCTGACAGCTTGCATTTGGGGCATCTGGTTCCCTTGTTATGCCTGAAACGCTTCCAGCAGGCTGGTCATAAGCCCGTCGCGCTGGTTGGCGGCGCAACGGGTCTGATTGGCGACCCGAGCTTCAAAGCCGCCGAGCGTAAACTGAACACGGAAGACACGGTTCAGGAGTGGGTAGACAAAATCCGTAAACAGGTTGCGCCGTTCCTCGATTTCGACTGCGGCGACAATTCCGCCATCGCAGCGAACAACTATGACTGGTTCGGCAACATGAACGTGCTGACCTTCCTGCGCGATATCGGTAAGCATTTCTCCGTTAACCAGATGATCAACAAAGAAGCGGTGAAGCAGCGCCTGAATCGTGACGATCAGGGTATCTCGTTTACCGAGTTCTCCTACAATCTTCTGCAAGGTTACGATTTTGCCTGCCTGAATAAACTTCACGGCGTGACGCTGCAAATTGGCGGTTCGGACCAGTGGGGCAACATTACTTCCGGTATCGACCTGACCCGTCGTCTGCATCAGAACCAGGTGTTCGGGCTGACCGTTCCGCTGATCACCAAAGCCGATGGCACCAAGTTTGGTAAAACCGAAGGCGGCGCAGTGTGGCTGGATCCGAAGAAAACCAGTCCTTACAAATTCTACCAGTTCTGGATCAACACCGCCGATGCCGATGTGTATCGCTTCCTGAAATTCTTCACCTTTATGGATATTGAAGAGATCAACGCGCTGGAAGAAGAAGACAAAAACAGCGGCAAAGCGCCTCGCGCCCAGTACGTGCTGGCTGAGCAGGTGACGCGTCTGGTCCACGGTGAAGAAGGTCTGGTGGCGGCGAAACGCATCACCGAGAGCCTGTTCAACGGGACGCTGAGCGATCTGAGCGAAGCGGACTTCGAACAGCTTGCGCAGGACGGCGTTCCGATGGTTGAGATGGAAAAGGGCGCGGATCTGATGCAGGCGCTGGTGGATGCCGAGCTGCAGCCTTCTCGCGGTCAGGCGCGTAAAACTATCGCCTCGAACGCGATCACCATTAACGGCGCAAAGCAGTCCGATCCGGAGTATGTCTTCGCGGAAAGCGAGCGTCTGTATGGCCGCTACACGCTGCTGCGTCGCGGCAAGAAGAATTACTGTCTGGTGTGCTGGAAGTAACAATAAGTCAGCAGGGGCGTGGGAAACTACGCCCCTTTCTTTTTTCAGGGTTGTGGTAAGCAAAAAATGAAGAATATCCTCGCCATCCAGTCCCATGTGGTTTTTGGACATGCTGGCAACAGCGCTGCGGAATTCCCAATGCGCCGCCTCGGCGCCAACGTCTGGCCCCTCAATACGGTACAATTCTCTAATCACACGCAGTACGGCAAATGGACGGGGTGTGTTATGCCACCGTCGCATCTGAGCGAAATTGTGCAGGGTATCGCCGATATCGATCAGCTCAAACGCTGTGATGCAGTGCTGAGCGGTTATCTGGGATCTGCGGAGCAAGGTGAGCATATTCTGGGGATCGTCCGCCAGGTGAAAGCGGCGAATCCGGCGGCAAAATATTTTTGCGACCCGGTCATGGGCCACCCGGAAAAGGGCTGCATCGTGGCGCCAGGCGTCGCTGAGTTTCACGTTCGTCATGCGCTCCCCGCCAGCGACATCATTGCGCCTAACCTGATTGAGCTGGAAATCCTGTGCGAACATGCGGTGAACAGCGTAGAAGACGCTGTCGCGGCAGCCCGTGAGTTAATCGCGCAGGGCCCACAGATTGTCCTGGTGAAACATCTGGCGCGCGCAGGCTTCAGCATGGAGCGTTTTGAAATGCTGCTGGTAACGGCTGAAGAAGCCTGGCACATCAGCCGTCCGTTGGTCGATTTCGGCACGCGCCAGCCGGTGGGGGTTGGCGACGTCACCAGCGGTTTGCTGTTGGTAAAACTGTTGCAGGGAGCAACCCTTCAGCAGGCGCTGGAACATGTCACCGCGGCGGTGTATGAGATTATGATCGCGACCCGGGAAATGCAGGAATATGAACTGCAGGTGGTGGCGGCGCAGGATCGTATCGCCAGACCAGAGCACTATTTCAGCGCGACCCGCTTATAAGCGGTTGTCGTAACGTAGGCCGGGTAAGCGTTAGCGATACCCGGCTACACAGCCAGTCCGGCTATTTCAACCCTTCCGCCTTAAGCGCCGCGGCAATGGCCGGACGTTCTGCCGCTCGCTGCATATACTCTGCAATATGGTTTAAGCTCGCCATATTCAGCTTCACCGCGCTTGCCCAGCGCAGTACGGTAAAAAGATAGGCGTCGGCAATGGTAAAACGCTGACCGCAAATCCACTGACCCTCTTTGAGTGATTCATCGACGTATTGCAGTTTTTTCTCCAGCAAAGCGCGGACGGCGGGTTTGTACTCTTCTGGCGTATCCGGGCGAAACAGCGGGGTGAAACCTTTGTGCAGCTCAGTAGCGATATAGTTAAGCCATTCCAGCGTTTTATAACGTGAAATACTGCCCACCGGCGCCAACAGTTGGCGATCCGGCACGCTGTCTGCGAGATACTGCATGATCGCCACGCCTTCCGTCAGCAAAGTGCCATCGTCAAGCAATAGCGCCGGAACTTGCCCTTTTGGGTTAACCGCGAAAAAGTCATCGCCGTTTTCCAGCCGCTTTTTCATCAAGTCCACCCCTTCAAGGGTGAAATCTTTGCCGCTCTCGCGAAGGGTAATATGGGAAGCAAGAGAACAGGCGCCTGGCTTATAGAACAGTTTCATCGGTTACTCCTTTCAACTGAGGTTTACCGTATCCTAGTGCGAGAGCGAACAAAAAAAAAGCCGCTAACGCAAAGTTAGCGGCTCTCGTTTGTGTTTCCCTACGTCTTACGCGGTAGCGGTTTTAGACGCTTTCTGGTCGTTGTTGTCGTCCAGAGTCATGCGGTTCAGCTTCGGCGCAGTAAGCAGCATCAGCGCTGCAATAACGGCGGTAGCCACACCAATCTGCAGGAAGACGCGACCGTATACTTCGAGAGACATCAGCGGGTCGGTAACGTTTTCTGGTACAGCCATCATGTTCGCGACGTAACCGCCGATGATATTCGCGCCAGCGGTCGTCAGGAACCAACTCCCCATGATGAAGCCCATCAGACGCTGCGGAACCAGTTGCGCCACCATCGCCAGACCCAGACCGGAGATCATCAGTTCACCGATACTTTGCAGGCCGTAGCAAATAATCAGCCAGTTAACGGAGACGATGCCTGCGTCGGTGGCGAATTTCGCACCCAGCGGCAGCACGAGGAACGCACCGGAGCACAGCACCATACCCAGCGCGAATTTCATCGGCATCGGCAGGGTGTCGCCCATTTTGTTATAGATAGCGGCGAGGATCGGGCTACCGATGATGATCCAGAACGGGTTCAGCGCCTGATACTGTTCCGGCTCGAACGCGATACCCAGAATGGAGTGCTCAACGTTACGGATCGCGAAGAAGTTCAGCGAGGTTGGCATCTGGCTGTACAGAACGAAGAAGATGATCGCTTCCAGCATCAGAATGAAGGCGACAATCATTTTGCGGCGTGCCGCGCCCTGCATGGAAAAGGCTTCTTTCGCAAAAATAATCACGATACCGAGGGCGATCACGCCCAGCGCCATGCGCGCGATTTCCTGGTTGTGAAGCAGCCAGGTCGCAACGGCGATCAGCGCGACAACGCCAACAATGGTCAGCAGCAGGTTGCGATAGTTGACAGGCTCGAAGTCAGGTTTCGAACCGTAGTTTTTCACCCAGCGCTGGCAGAAGGCGAAGTTAACAACGGTGATCAGCATACCGACAACGCTCAGTGCAAACGCGGTGCTCCAGCCGTAACGCGCAGCCAGCCATGGTGTCGCCAGCATGGAGAAGAATGAACCGATGTTGACGGACATGTAGTACATGGTAAATGCGCCATCAAGACGCGGGTCATCTTTGGCATAGCAGGTAGACAGCAGGGAAGACGGGTTGGCTTTAAACAAGCCGTTACCCACTGCAATGGCTGCCATCCCCATATAAACGATCCCGGCATCGTGACCGGACCAGGCGACCAGCGCATAACCAATAGCCAACACGATCGCACCAAGCATAATCACGCGCTTGGTGCCCAGTACTTTATCCCCTAACCAACCACCAATGGCGACCAGACCGTAAACCAGGGCGCTAAAGGAGGAGAACAGGGTGATAGAATCCGCTTCAGACATACCCAGTTGTTTAACCAGGTAAACGGCCATGATCCCTTGCAGGCCGTAATAACCAAAACGCTCCCAGAGCTCAATCGAGAAGATGAGATAGAACGCTTTCGGTTGTTTGAAAGCGTTCAGACTGACGCTTTCCGTTGGTTTATTGTTTGCAGTAGACACTTATACCTCTTTTTTTACATCCCATATTAACGGGGGTGTTCTGTCACGTGATGCGTCTTACGCAGCCGTGAAATTGTTATAGTGGGAGGGGAAACGGCAAGTAATGTTCACTATCTTGCACTTTCAGACAAGCCCTTTGTAATAATCTGTTACATATATCTGAAGTGGTGAATTCATCGGGCATGAGAAATGTTATCCAGCGTTAAATTTCTTTAATCGTAAAAAGGCAGATTTTTACGCTAATAAGGAGGGCGTGAAAGGGGCCTGTGGCAATATGTTCTGCTATTTGACGATTAAGGCAGTGATATAGGCCAATATCTGAAAAATAGCCAGTGTATTGTATTGTCAATAAAAGTTTTGATCGGAGCATTTGCAGCTGAATTTAACCAGATTGAATAAAATAATTTACATAGGGTTATCAGTTTGATCGCGATCACAATTGGATAGAAATTTTTGCTATCAAAAAAATGATTAACCTGGATAAGTGTTTAAACACCCGCATATTCCATTAGGGTCTGGATGTCAGGCGATAGGATTGTCGGTAACGAACCGGACATGGAGAGGATAACAAAGGGTTATGACGGGGCGGGCTGACGCCCCGGTCGGTCAAAAGTCGACTTTGTCTTTGTATTCGCAAAGATCTTCAATAATGCAGGAGCCGCAGCGCGGTTTACGCGCAATGCAGGTGTAGCGGCCATGCAGAATCAGCCAGTGATGGCAGTCAACTTTAAACTCTGCGGGAACCACTTTCAGCAGCTTTTCTTCTACCTGCTCAACGTTTTTACCTGGCGCGAACTGGGTTCGGTTACAGACGCGGAAAATATGCGTATCTACGGCGATGGTGGGCCAGCCAAATGCGGTGTTAAGCACGACGTTAGCGGTCTTGCGACCAACGCCCGGCAGAGCTTCCAGCGCAGCGCGATCTTCGGGTACTTCACCCTGATGTTTTTCCAGCAAGATACGGCAGGTTTTGATGACGTTTTCGGCCTTGCTGTTAAACAAGCCGATTGTCTTGATGTATGACTTAACGCCCTCCACGCCAAGCGCGAGCATGGCGGCAGGGGTATTGGCGACCGGGTAAAGCTTCGCGGTGGCTTTATTAACGCTCACGTCGGTGGCCTGGGCCGACAGCAGGACCGCGATCAACAGTTCAAAAGGCGAATTGAAGTTCAGTTCCGTTGTCGGGTGCGGATTGTTGTCACGCAAGCGGGTTAAAATTTCCAGCCGTTTCGTTTTGTTCATGAGGCATTCCCTGTTTCGCCAGAGGGCAGTTCCGTTGCGACCGCCACGCTGGCGCGGCGTTTTTTCATTTTCTCGTCAATAAGGTATTTCACTGCCAGCATCAGGCCAAGCCCAATGAAGGCGCCCGGCGGCAACATCGCCAGCAGGAAAGGGGAATCGGTGTGGAAAATTTCAATCCGCAGCACTTTCGCCCAGCTTCCCAGCAGGCTGTCCGCGCCGTCAAACAGGGTGCCGTTACCGAGGATCTCACGCAGCGACCCCAACACGAACATCGCGCCAGTGGCGCCCATGCCGATAGCGAAACCGTCAAGCGCCGAAAGCGCCGGTCCTTTCTTCGCCGCAAAAGCTTCCGCGCGGCCCACCACGATGCAGTTGGTCACGATAAGCGGAATAAAGATGCCTAACGACTGGTAAAGGCCATAGGCATAGGCGTTGATCAGCATCTGCACGGCGCTCACTACCGACGCGATGATCATGACATAAATCGGGATACGAATTTCCGCTGGCGTCCAGCGGCGCAACGCTGAAACGGTCAGGTTGGTGAGCGTCAGCACCAGCGTAGTGGCAAGTCCCAGGCCCAGCGCATTGGTTGCCGTTGAGGTCACCGCCAGCAGAGGGCATAAGCCCAACAGCTGAACCAGCGCGGAGTTGTTTTTCCATAACCCCTGGACAATAACGTCTTTGATTTCGCTCATGGTCTATTCTCCACAGGCGGGAAGGTGTGAAAGTTGCGCGGGCAACGTTTGTGCATAAAGTCCAGCGCGCTTCACGGCGTTAACCACTGCGCGAGGCGTAATGGTCGCGCCAGTAAACTGGTCAAAGTCGCCGCCATCTTTTTTTACTGCCCAGCGACTGTCGTTTGCGCCCTGGATCGATTTACCGCTGAAATGCGTGATCCAGTCTGACAAGCGCCGTTCGATTTTATCGCCCAGCCCTGGCGTTTCGTGATGTTCGGTAACCCGCGTGCCTAAAACCGTGCCGTTGAAGTCTGCGCCAACCAGCAGTTGAATCGCGCCGGAGTAACCATCAGGCGCCGTCGCTTCCATTACCGCCGCGACGGGAGTGCCGTTTTTCTCGGCGATATAAACGCGGTGCTCGCCTTTCCCCAGCGCCGGGGCGCTAACGATGAAACAACGGTTCTGTAGCTGATTGTTATAGCGATCGGCGGGCAGCACCTGATCAAAAAGCGCTTTTTGCTGGAGAGCGGCCTGCTCGTCGATGGTCGTTTTGGTCATCATATTGATGGCGGCGGTCAGTCCGGTTGAGCCTGCTGCAAACAGCGCCAGCGTGATGCCATGTTTACGAATCGTTTTCAGCATGGATTATCCTTTGCGATGGCCATACACCTGCGGACGGGTGTAATAATCGATCAGCGGAACCGTAATATTCGCCAGCAGCACGGCGAAGGCTACGCCATCCGGATAACCGCCAAAGCTGCGGATGAGCCAAACCAGCAGCCCCGCAAGCGCGCCGAACACCAGACGACCCCGATTCGTGGTCGAGGCCGTTACCGGATCGGTCAAAATAAAGAACGCGCCGAGCATGGTCGCACCGGAAAGCAGGTGGATTGACGGTGAGGCCAGGGCGTCGGGGGCGAAAAACCAGCCCAGCGTTGCGCAGACACTTAACGAGAGCAGAAAGCTGACCGGAATATGCCAGCGAATCGCTTTTTTCCACAGCAACCAGACACCGCCAGCCAGCCATGCCAGATTGACCCACTGCCAGCCCACACCCGCAAACGCGCCGCGGTAAATAGGGTATTGCTGGATCTGGTCAACAGAGCGCCCCGCATGCAGCGCAGTTTTAAAGGTATCCAGCGGCGTGGCCTGACTGATCCCGTCAATGCCCATCCGCAAGCTATTCATATCGTTACCGCTGGCGGTATGACCGGTCAGGATCACCTGAAGCGCATCCATCAGGCCTGGCGATAGCGCGGCAATCTCATGTGGCGGTAGCCAGCTTGTCATCTGAACGGGGAAGGAGATGAGCAGGACAACGTAGCCAATCATTGCCGGGTTAAACGGATTCTGACCCAGGCCGCCATACAGCTGTTTGGCGATAATCACGGCAAAAACGGTACCGAGCACCCCCATCCACCAGGGGGCCAGCGGCGGAATACTGACGGCCAACAGCAATCCGGTCAACACAGCGGAGTTGTCTTTTAAAACGGACAGAACCGGCTGTTTACGCAGTCTGAGCACCGCGGCTTCTGCGAGAACGGCGCTGATGCCTGCAAGCACAATCTGAAAAAGCGTGCCCCAGCCAAAAAACCACAGCTGTGCGGCAATACCCGGTACGGCGGCGAGTAAAACCAGCAGCATAATGCGTGATGTCTGACGCTGGTTATGCGTGTAAGGAGAACTTGCGATTCTGAATACCATTTATTCCTCGTTGACAACCTGCTGCTGAGCGGCTTTTTTGGCTTTCGCGCGGGCTATGGCGGCTTCAACCGCCGCTTTACGCGGATCGACCGGTTCGGCGGGCGCGGCCTGTTGGTCTGTTGCCTGCTGCGCCAGCTTACGCGCCTTTGCGCGGGCAATGGCGGCTTCAACCGCCGCTTTACGCGGGTCCACTGGTTCGGCGGGCGCGACCTGTTCGTCCGTTGCCTGCTGCGCCAGCTTACGCGCTTTAGCGCGGGCAATGGCGGCCTCAACCGCCGCTTTACGCGGGTCCACCGGTTCGGCGGGCGCGGCCTGTTCGTCCGTTGCCTGCTGTGTCAGCTTACGCGCTTTCGCGCGGGCAATAGCGGCTTCGACCGCCGCTTTACGCGGGTCGGTATCCGTGGTGACGCTATTTTCCGCCTGTTTTGCGCGCGCCTGAGCCTTACGCGCTTCCCGGGCGGCAATGACCGCGCTGTTATCCGGTTTTTCCCCGGCCTGGATGATAACCGGCTGAGTTGCCTGAGCTTGTTTTTGTTTCACTCGCGCAAGGGCTGCAGCGATGGCGTCCTGGTCTTTCGCCGCTGGCTGGACCGCCGCTTTTTTATGGCGCTCAAGGCGTGCCGCTTTTTCGCGTTCCAGACGCGCCTGACGTGCTTCAAATCGCGCTTTGGCTTCCGCCGCCCGTTTTTCTTCCTGGCTTATTGCGTTCAGTTCGGCTTTTTCCTGACGGAAATATTGCACCAGAGGAATATTGCTCGGGCATACCCATGCGCAGGCGCCGCATTCAATGCAGTCAGCAATGTTGTGCGCGGTGGCTTTATCATGCTGCTGCCCTTTACTGAACCAGTAAAGCTGTTGCGGCAGTAGATCGGCCGGGCAGGCGTCCGCACAGGCGCTGCAGCGAATACAGCCTTTTTCTTCCTGGGGTTCGCCCATTTCGGTTGCGGAAGGCGCCAGCAGACAGTTAGTGATTTTGACCACCGGCACATCGAGCCAGGGCAGAGTGAAGCCCATTAGCGGGCCGCCCATGATCACCATTTGATCGGCTGAAGGGCAGAATCCCGCGTCGTTCAGAAGATGACGCACCGGCGTACCCAGTCGCGCCCAGACGTTGCCGGGGCGACTGACGGCTTCGCCTGTCAGCGTCACCACGCGTTCGGTAATGGGTTCACCATCAATTACCGCACGTTTAACGGCATAGGCGGTACCGACGTTTTGCATCAGCACGCCGATATCGGAAGAACGACCGCCGTGGGGCACCTGTTTGCCGGTCAGGATCTGGGTAAGTTGTTTCGCGCCGCCTGAGGGATATTTAGTGGGGATCACGCGCAGGGAGATGTCATGAGCGTCGGCCAACACGGCGCGCAACATCGAAATGGCCTGCGGTTTGTTATCTTCAATACCAATCAGAACCTCGCGTGGCTGGAGGATATGCGCAAGGATGCGGATCCCCTCGACGACCTGCGCGGCACAGTCCTGCATCAGGCGATCGTCAGCGGTAATGTAAGGTTCACATTCCGCCGCGTTGACGATCAGCGTTTCGATTTTATCGCCGCCGCCCTGCAGTTTTACGCCGGTTGGGAAGCCCGCGCCGCCAAGACCCGCAACGCCATACTGGTGGATGCGGGTGATTAATTCTTCGCGACTATGCGAGGTGTAATCCGACCAACCATCACGCTCAATCCAGCGGTCTTCGCCGTCGGCATCGATGATCACGCTCAGTTCAGCGAGGGCGGAGGGATGGGCGGTGGAGTGCGGGGCAATTGCCGCTATCGTACCGGAGGTGGGCGCATGTACCGGCAGCATTTTTCCGCGCCCACGGGTTAACGGCTGTCCCCGCAATACGTGCTCACCGACAGCAACGCACAGTTCGCCCTCGGCGCCAATGTGCTGTTTTAGGGGAATAACGAAGCGCTGCGCCAGGGGGACCTGACGCAGCGGCGTTCCGTTGGACTGCGATTTCATTTCTGGCGGATGAATACCGCCATCGAAATCCCAGATCTTATTTTTTCTGAAAGCAGAGAATAACTTAAGCATGTTGTTCCACGGGGATAATGCGCACGGGGATCGTGTTTAAATCCCACTTCCAACTGTCAGGCGTCTCGGCGACCGGGCGCAGTTCGATACACTGTGTCGGGCAAGGATCGACGCAGAGATTGCAGCCGGTACAGAGATCGCTCATCACCGTGTGCATGGCGCGCGTCGCACCGACAATCGCGTCAACAGGGCAGGCCTGAATGCACTTCGTGCAGCCGATACAGTTGGCTTCATCAATTACGGCCAGCATACGCACAGGCGCAATGGCCTGTTCATCGCCGTCTATCGGCTGCGGATCGACATTCAACAGTTCAGCGATTTTAAGCATCACCGCTTCGCCGCCGGGCGCACAGCGGTTGATTTTCTCACCCTGGCTACCGATAGCTTCCGCGTAGGGACGACAGCCGGGGTAACCGCACTGCCCACACTGGCTTTGCGGTAAAATTTCATCAATTTTTTCGACGACCGGATCATCTTCCACCGCATAGCGGCGGGAGGCATAGCCCAGAATGGCGCCGAACACCAGGCCCAGCAGGCTCAAGGCGGCAACGGCAATCCAGAAAGCATTCATTACAACTTCACCAAACCACTAAAGCCCATAAAGGCCAGAGACATTAACCCTGCCGTGATCAGCGCAATCGCGTTACCGCGAAAGGGGGCAGGGACATCCGCCACGGCGAGGCGCTCGCGAATGGCGGCAAACAGCACCATGACCAACGAAAAACCGACGGCGGCGGAAAATCCGTACAGCGCCGACTGTAAAAAAGTGTGACCAAGGTTGATATTCAGCAGCGCGACGCCCAGTACGGCACAGTTGGTGGTGATCAACGGTAAGAAAATCCCCAACAGGCGATAAAGCGCCGGGCTGGTCTTACGCACCACCATTTCGGTGAACTGGACAACAACCGCGATAACCAGAATAAAGGCCAGCGTGCGCAGATAAATCAGATTGAGCGGAATCAGGATCCAGGTATCAATCAGCCATGCGCAGATCGAGGCCAGGGTCATCACGAACGTCGTTGCGAGGCCCATCCCCATGGCGGTTTCCAGTTTTTTGGACACCCCCATAAACGGACAAAGCCCCAGAAACTTCACCAGTACAAAGTTATTGACCAGCACAGTTCCGATAAACAGCAGCAGGTAATCAGTCATTTTTCGGCCTGAAATAAAAAAGCCGCCTATTATCTGACAATCTACAGCAGGCGACAACAGGTTAACTGTATGGTTATTACGGGTTCACGAAAGTCGATTTCACGCGCGCAGAGCGTTTGAAATAGGGCACCAGCAGTGCTGCCGCCAACAGCGGAAACAGCAGTTGACGTACGGCAAGAGCATCGGGCACGGGCGAAAAGGCAAAGGATTTGATCGCCAGCAAAACCGACACCAGCAACCAGACAATATAGTGCTTTGGCACACAACGTCTGCGCTTAAAGAAAGCAATCGTCAACCACAGGGTGTAATACCACATGGCGATCGCGGTAAGAAAAGAAACGCCCCATAAAACCAGATTGCCCCCGCTTTGTTCTGACAACATTCTGAACGTTTGCGGCGTTGCGAGCGCCGTAGCGTAAAGAAAAAGGGCCAGTGAAGCACTTAACAACGCGACTAAAAGCCAGGCCAGTGGGCCAAGTAACCAGCCTCCAATGCGTTGTGCCGGGGTTGTGGTCATAAAATCTCCGGAATTGCCAGACGTACCGTTCTTTTTGGGGCGGTTATTATAAAGCTTTTGCTGGCAAGCGCTACTTTCTTATTGGACGTAACGCCAGACGGACTTTGGCACCTGACCCACATCAAACAGGCGACCGCCGGATACCAGTTCCGCGCGACGGTGATCGGCAGCGCGATACATATTGATGATGTCCCGATCGTCGGTAAGCGTGTAATGGAGATGGTCGAACAACTTTTCCAGACTTTCAAGTGAACTAATTTTGCGGAATTTTAATAAATAATCCTGAACGGTCATAAACAGGGATCCCTAATATAAAAATAATGCCTGTTGAGTTGCGAACGTAAAAAAAATAAACAAACGATCCCTGACCAGGTCGCCCGGGATACCAATGCAAAATAAGTGATTTCTTAACAGCTAAAGCCGTGCCAGACGGCACTGGCCAGAAGGTTATCCTGCTTCATTGAAACTGGCAATATGCGCAGTCGCGGTAAGCGGCAGATTTACCTTTTTCAGATACTTTTTCAGCCTTTTCTGTATTTAAAAGCCCGTTGCTGAACGCCAGACGACGCAAGCCACCTGGCGGGAGAGCATCATTTTTTCTGAACGACTGCGGTTTGCTCTGGCGGCTGGTAATTATCAATATGATTAGCCACGCCCAGCAGCACCACGGAAAATGCAAGAACCACCCAACCCGTTAATTCGATAATACGATTGATCACTGACGACATTTGCTTTGATTTATCCTTAAACACAGACGGCGAATTTTACTTAGCGAAAGTTAAGCCAGCAAGGGTTTCGGGAACGGTTTCAGTCACTTTATTACCCCGGACGGCGCTTAAATGACGGTTGTTTGACTTAAGTTAACTCTTCGCCTTTCTGCTGCGGGGCGAAGTAAACTATTGTTAGACGATTATGGATAGTGTGAAATGGTCACAGACTGAAACGAGAGGCAACATGATGAGTGACAATATCCGCGTAGGATTGATTGGCTATGGATACGCCAGCAAGACGTTCCACGCGCCGTTAATTGATGGTACACCCGGTCTGGAACTGGCCGTCATTTCCAGCAGCGATGCAGCCAAGGTAAAGGCGGACTGGCCTGCCGTGGCCGTTGTCTCTGAGCCAAAGCATTTGTTTAACGACCCCAATATTGACCTGATTGTCATTCCCACCCCTAACGACACCCATTTCCCGCTGGCGAAAGCCGCACTGGAAGCCGGTAAGCACGTGGTGGTTGATAAGCCTTTTACCGTGACACTGTCACAAGCTCGCGAACTGGATGCGCTGGCGCGTAGCTATGGACGGGTGCTTTCCGTCTTTCATAACCGCCGTTGGGACAGCGATTTTCTGACCCTGAAAGCGATGCTGTCAGAGGGCGTGCTGGGGGAAGTGGCCTATTTTGAGTCTCACTTTGACCGCTTCCGCCCGCAGGTCCGCGATCGCTGGCGCGAACAGGGCGGGCCAGGTAGCGGTATCTGGTACGATCTGGCGCCGCATCTGCTGGATCAGGCAATCAATCTGTTTGGTCTGCCGGTCAGTATGACCGTCGATCTGGCGCAACTGCGTCCGGGGGCCCAGTCAACCGACTATTTTCACGCCACGCTCTCTTATCCCCAGCGTCGGGTGATTTTGCATGGAACGATGCTGGCGGCGGCGGAATCGGCGCGCTATATCGTACACGGTTCGCGGGGAAGCTATGTGAAATATGGCCTTGACCCGCAGGAAGAGCGGCTGAAAAACGGCGAGCGTCTGCCACAGGAAGACTGGGGCTACGACATGCGCGACGGCGTGCTTACCCGCGTGGAAGGCGAAACGCGCGTCGAAGAGACCTGGCTGACCGTTCCGGGGAATTATCCGGCGTATTACGCCGGGATCCGCGACGCGCTGAACGGTAATGGAGAAAACCCGGTACCTGCAAGCCAGGCGATTCAGATTATGGAATTGATTGAGCTTGGTATTGAGTCGGCTAAACACCGTTCGACGCTGAGTCTGACGTAAGAGCTATCTGCCCGGCGGCGCTATCGCCCGCCGGGCAGGCTTATGCAGTAGGCCGGATAAGGCATCACCGCCATCCGGCACCGTCCTTTACGCTGCCGCCACTTTTTCGCGCAGCGCCTGTTTTTCCTGCGCACTCAGAAAAGCGATTTCCAGACCGTTGATCTGCGCCTGGCGAATCTGTTCGCGCGTCAGACCCGCAGCCGGCGCCGCGACGGTATACTCATGAATAATATCTACGCCCTGTACTGCCGGATCGTCGGTGTTCAGACTGGCCAGTACGCCGTGCTCAAGGAAAGTTTTCAGCGGATGCGCCGCCAGCGATGCCACGGTGCTGGTCTGTATATTTGATGTCAGGCAGGACTCAATTCCGATGCGCTGCTCCGCAAGAAAGTCCATCAACGCAGGATCCTCAACGGCTTTCACGCCGTGTCCGATGCGCTCTGCGCCCAGCTCACGAATTGCCTGCCAGATGCTTTCCGGGCCCGCGGCTTCCCCCGCATGAACGGTAATGCGCCACCCGGCGTCACGGGCCCGGTTAAAATGCGACAGGAACAAACTGCCCGGGAAGCCCAGTTCATCTCCGGCGAGATCCAGCGCGGTGATCTGATCGCGGTGCGCCAGAAGCGCCTCGAGCTCTTGCAAACAGGCGGCTTCGCCAAAAGTGCGGCTCATGATGCCAATCAAACGCGCCGCCACGCCGAAGGCTTCGCAACCTTCGCGTACACCCGCGATGACCGCTTCCACCACGCCCGCGATCGGGAGGTTATGCGTCATGGCCATATAACCCGGAGAAAATCGCAGTTCAACGTAGTGCAGGCCATTTCGGGCGGCATCTTCAATGTTCTCGAACGCCACGCGGCGGCAGGCGTCCAGGGAGCCTAATACTTTGACTCCCCAGTCCAGCTTAGACAGGAAACTGACCAGATCGGGTTCCGTCGCGGTCACCTGTACATGGGGGATCAACGTGTCGAGCGTCTGGGCTGGAAGCGTCAAATTGAACTGGCGACCAAGGTCGAGGATGGTCTGGGCGCGGATGTTGCCATCCAGGTGGCGATGAATGTCAGTTAACGGCAGGGAAGTATCAATCATGGTCGCACTCATTATTTGAATAGAAAAGTGCGCGCTATTATAAAAACAAATCCCGGTGAAAAGCTATGTTGCGCAATGATTAATTTCATTGCGCAACGGTGCGTTAGCGGACGGAACGAATCGCCTTTATCAGGCCGGAGACGCCTTGTTCAAGTTTCGAACGCGGGCAACCGGCATTTAAACGCACAAAGCCGCGCCCCTCATCGCCATAGGTAAAGCCGGGCATTATGGCGATTTTTTGCTGATGAATAAGCGCAGACTGCAATGCATGATCATCAATCTTCAGCGAACGCAGATCGATCCACGCCAGATACGTTGACTGCGGCGGTTGCCAGGCCAGTTCCGGAAAGGCGCCGTTAAGCGTATCGGCAACATAACGCAAATTATCCTTCAGGTAACCGCGAAGCGCATCCAGCCAGGGCGCGCCTTGCTCGTAGGCTGCGATGTGCGCGGTCAGCGCCAGGACGGCAGGCGACGACAGACCATCGCGACCTTTTAGCGCATTGAGATAACGAGTACGGCTCTGTTCATCTTGTATCAGGCCATACGCGCCAGTAAGCGCCGGAATATTGAAGCTCTTCGAGCCGGAGGTTAACAGCGCCCAGTTGCCGTTCGCCACGTTGCACCAGGGAATGTGCGGCTGTTCTCCCCACACCATGTCCATATGAATTTCATCGGAAATAACCCGAACGCCGTGGCGCTCGCACAGCGCCGCCATGATCTCCAGTTCACCGCGCGTCCAGACTTTACCGGTCGGGTTGTGCGGGCTGCACAGCAACAGAATTTTACTCTCCGGTCGCGCCAGCGCCGCTTCCAGTTTATCCCGATCGCAGATCCATCCCGCACGGGGGTTTTCCAGGGCGACGGGAATCACGGTGCGCTGATTGCCCTCTATGGCTTTGTAAAAAGCGTCATAGGCAGGCGTATGGACAACCACGCCGTCACCCGGCGCGGACCACTGGCGAATTAATTCCGACACCATATAGATCACCGAGGGGCCATACACCAGCGAACCGGTGTCGATCGCGGTGTTGTGACGTTGATCGAACCAGGAGGCGATGGCGCCGAGAAACGCATCATTTTGCCAGCGGCTGTAGCCCAGTACGCCGTGAGCGAGGCGCTGGTGCAGCGCCTCCAGGATACAGGGCGCCGTCGCGAAATCCATATCGGAAATGGTAAACGGCAGCAGATCGGCAGAACCAAAACGGTCGGCAACGTAATCCCATTGGGTGCACCAGGTCCCATGCCTGTCAACAACGGTTGAAAAATCGAACATAGCGTAGCCCTTATGCCTGAACGGTATTCATCAGACCCGCCATTTCGTCTTTCACCGACTGAACCTGCGGACCAATGACCACCTGCAAATTATGCTGATTCAACTGAACCACCCCAATGGCGCGGTTGTCCTTGAGCGCCTGTACGTTCACAAGCGACATATCCTTCACCGACAGACGCAGGCGGGTGATGCAGTTATCAAGGCTGACGATATTATCGGCACCGCCCAGCGCCGCCAGAATGGCTGGCACATTATAGCCCGATTTACCCGGCGCGCCGGCAACGGCTTTTTCTATCGTGCTGGCGATGTCACTGTCGCGACCCGGCGTTTTCAGATTAAAGCGGGTGATGGCGAAGCGGAAAATGACGTAGTACACCGCGAACCAGATAGCGGCTACCACTGGCACCAGATACCACTTGGTCGACAGGCCGTGCAGAATACCAAACACGACAAAATCGATAATATTGCCGTCAGTGTTGCCGATGGTCACGCCCAGCACCGACATAATGGTGAAACCCAGACCCGTCAGTAACGCGTGAATCACATACAGTACCGGCGCAACGAACAGGAATAAAAATTCCAGCGGTTCCGTGGTGCCGCCCACGACGCACGCGATCAGGCCAGATATCAACAGTCCTTTGATTTTATGGCGATTTTCAGGCCGGGCGCAGTGATACATCGCTAATGCGGCTCCCGGTAAGCCACCGAGAAACGCGGGCATTTTACCCTGTGAGAGGAAGCGGGTTGCGCTTTCAGAGAAACCCTGTGTGGTAGGGCAGCTCAACTGCGCCTGGAAGATAGTCAGGGCGCCGCTCACCGTATGACCACACACTTCCTGGGTACCGCCTGCGTCGGTAAAGCGAATCAGCGCAACCAGAATGTGATGTAAACCAAACGGTAACAGCAGACGTTCGCCGGTACCAAACAACATGGGGCCAAAGTCGCCCGCGCTGTTAATCATATGACCGAGTCCGCTGATGCCCATCGCAAATACCGGCCAAACCAGTGGAATGACCAGACCCACCAGGCCCATAACCACGGAAGAGATAATCGGCACAAAGCGGGTCCCGCCGAAGAATGCCAGCGCATCCGGCAGACGAATATTGTGAAAACGTTCGTGCAGCATCCAGACGATAATACCGGCGATGACCGCGCCGAGGATCCCGGTGTCGATGGACGGGATCCCGAGGATATTCTGGATGTTATTGGCTTTCAGCACCGCCGGGTCGGTGGCGGGCAGAATGCCTTTTGCGGTTAGCCAGAAGTTAACCGCAAGGTTCATCACCGCATAGCCGACGAAACCGGCGAACGCGGCGACGCCTTTGTTTTCGCGCGCCAGACCTAAAGGAATCGCGATGCAGAACATGACCGGCAGGAAGCTAAAGGCGAATGAACCGACTTTGCTCATCCAGGTGAAGATCGCCTGCAGGACCGGATTGCCCAACGCCGGAAGCAGGGTAAGCACATCGTGGCTGCTTAACGAACTGCCGATGCCCAGCATAATGCCGCAAAACGACAGTAAAGCGACGGGCAGCATGAAGGTTTTGCCCAACTGCTGGAAAAATTCCCATAATGTGATTTTGGGTGCTGTTTTTGCCGTCATCTAACGACTCCTTGTGAAAATCCATCGGTAACGCGTAAATTTGAGCGGAAAGATAAAACGTTTTACCTTATTTTAGTGCGGCGCAAATCACATTATCGAAGGATAATAGGGCGTATAAATATAAGTGATTGATAAAACGTTTTATCTGTCACGTCAGCAGGGGAGTTTGTTGTTTCCATGGCTATAGCCAAAAAAATCACTATCCACGATGTGGCGCTGGCGGCGGGGGTGTCGGTCAGTACGGTTTCGCTGGTGCTCAGCGGTAAAGGACGTATTTCAACCGCCACCGGCGAGCGCGTCAATGCGGCGATCGAAGAACTGGGCTTTGTGCGCAACCGTCAGGCTTCCGCGCTGCGGGGAGGACAGAGCGGCGTTGTTGGGCTGATCGTTCGTGATTTATCCGCCCGGTTTTACGCGGAGCTCACCGCGGGCTTGACCGAAGCGCTGGAGTCGCAGGGACGGATGGTCTTTCTGCTGCATGGCGGACATGACGGCGAACAGCTGGAACAGCGTTTTACGATGTTACTGAATCAGGGTGTCGATGGGGTGATCATCGCCGGCGCTGCGGGGAGCAGTGAGACGCTACGCGTGATGGCGGAAGAAAAGGGCATTCCCGTGGTGTTTGCCTCCCGCGCCAGCTATCCCGACGACGTGGATACCGTGCGCCCCGACAATATGCAGGCGGCACAGTTGCTGACGGAGCATCTCATCCGCCACGGCCATCAGCGTATTGCCTGGTTAGGCGGGCAAAGCTCCTCTTTGACCCGGGCCGAACGCGTGGGCGGCTACTGCGCCACGCTGTTGAAATATGGTCTGCCGTTTCACAGTGACTGGGTGCTGGAGTGCGCCACCAGCCAAAAACAGGCGGCTGAGGCCATCACCACGTTGCTACGACGAAATCCGACCATCAGCGCCGTGGTCTGCTATAACGAAGTGATCGCCATGGGCGCGTGGTTTGGCCTGATGCGCGCCGGTCGCCAGAGCGGCGAGGTCGGCGTCGATCGTTACTTTGAACAGCAGATTTCACTGGGGGCGTTTGCCGACGTTCCGGAAAACGCGCTGGATGATTTGCCTATTGTCTGGGCCACAACGCCGGCGCGCGAAATGGGGTATACCCTGGCGGAACGCATACTGCAACGCATCGGCCATGATGACGGACACACCCGTAACCAGACGTTATCGGCGCGGCTGGTGATACAAAAATAAACCCCTCAGACGAGGGGTTCAGAGGGGGCCTTACGGCTGCGGCTGCGTCGGTGCGTCTGGCACCGGCAATGACGCCATCCCGAACAAGCCGACAAATTCTTCCAGCGGCATTTTATTCCCGTTCAGCGTCACCTGGCCGTTAGCGTACTGCAGGCTGCTGCCAATGGTGTTGTCTTCCAGGGTGGTCACGCGGAACATCTGCCCCATGGCTGACAGACCTTTAACCTGCTGCGTAGCCAGTTTTTCCGCCTGCTCCTGCTGGTAACCTTCCAGTTTGGCAATCTGCGTCATGAACTCAACGGCCATATCCATGGGGATGGCTAATTTGCCGTCAAGTGATTTCACCGAACGGTCGACTTCATCGGCCAGCGTCTTCGGCTCGCCCTGCGCGGTTGCCGGGTCTTTCAGGAACAGGGACAGGTTGAAGGTGGTTTCACCTTTTGCGTTTTTCCAGCTCAGCGGCGCGACCGTCACCACCGGTTCACCTTTCATCAGCAGCGGCAGGGCGCTGAAGAACGCCTCGGTTACTTTTTGCTGATAGAGTTCCGGGTTATCTGCGATTTCCGGCTGTGTCAACAGCGCCTGGGTTTGCGCATTATACTGCTGGCTAAACTGATGCCATGCTTCGCCGTCTATCTGGCCCACTTTCAACGTCAGCTTACTGCTACCCAGATCCTGATTCTGCACTTTCAGGCTGTTAAGCGAATAATCCAGCTGGCTGTTAATGGTTTTGCCGTCGTTGACCAGATCGGTTTTGCCGTTAATTTCCATACCTTCGAGCAGCGCCATCTCTTTGCCTTCTACAGAGATCGCCATTTTATCGAGGGTCAGTTTCTGATCGCCAACGCGCTCGCCGAAGCTCGCGAGGGTGCTGGAACCTTCGGTCTTAAGATTGTTGAAGGTGAACTGAACCTTCTGACCATATTCGTTTACTGCGTTCACCAGACCACTCTGCGCTTCACCGGAAAGCGACACCTCTTTGCCTTCTTTGTCGGCGTTGAAGATGAACTCGCCGCCGCTAAAGGCAACTTTATCGGTCTCATTCTCGTAATTCAGCGGCTTCACCGCCATCACCGAACGCGTATCGCCGCTGTAGCTTATACGGGAGTTGATCTCAAAGGGGGCTTCACCTTTGGCGAGATCAAACAGCGGCTTGCTGACCTCGTTATTTTGCAGGGTGGTTTTCACCGAGGCCATTGACGGGATGAGATTCAGGGTTTTTAACTGTGCGAAGGGGAAAGGACCGTGATCGACAGACTCATTGAAAACCACGCTCTGGCCCGCTTTCAGCCACGGATTTTCTTTGCCGGCAACCGGCTTAAGCACCAGTTGCAGCTGGCTGCTGAACACGCCGCGCTGATAGTTTTGATAGCCAAGTTCCACATTCGCCTGCGGCGCGCTGCGCTTAATTTGCTCATTGGCCTGACTGACCATCTCAGAAAGATGGGTTTCCAGCTTCTTACCTGTGTACCATGCACCGCCCGTCCAGACGATACCGAGTGCGACGATGACACTCGCAGCTACCAGCGATTTTTTCATATTGTTTATCCATAAAATGAAACCAGGCAGCCCGGGCCGCCTGGAGAACGCAAAGACCTCTTACTAGCTTAGCAAGAGTTGTTAAAAAATTCAGTAAGTTGCTAGAACTTGTTGTAGACCCGCGCTAAACGGCCCACGCCACTGACCATGATCGGCGACTCCGCAGCGCTGATGAACGCAGACTCGCCGGGCTTCAACACCAGACGCTGCTCGCCTTTGCTGAGCACAGCTTCGCCTTCCACGCAGAACAGAATCGCCGCGCTTTGCTGCGCGACGGGCGTTTCCTGCGCGGACAGGTCGTGCAACGAGAAGGCGAAATCATCTACCGGAATCGGGAAGTCCAGTTCCGCACCGTTTTTCTCCGGCGTTGTTAACAACTGGTTGGCTGGCTTAGCGTCGAATCTGACGTTGGCGACCAGTTCCGGAATATCGATATATTTTGGCGTCAGTCCGGCGCGCAAAACGTTATCGGAATTGGCCATCACTTCCAGCGCCACACCCTGCAGATAGGCATGCGGCGTTTCAGCGAACAGGAACATGGCTTCTCCCGGATTCAGTTTCACCACGTTTAACAGCAGCGGCGAAAACAGGCCGCTGTCATCCGGGTAAAACTCGGCGATAAGACGAATCGTCTGCCACGGTTCGCCTTGCTGATTTTCCAGAGCGGCTTTCAGAATCGCCAGCGCGCGGGATTTTTCTTCCCCCTGCATATTCAGCAGACCGGCGAACAGTTCACTCAGCCGTTCAGCATTGGGGGTTTCCAGAAAATGCGCGATAGCGGTGTGAGCGCCAGCGACCGGTTGCAGCAGGGAGACGATCTCAGAGAACTCGCGAAATGCGTTCATCGCCAGGAACGGCGTCAGGGCGAAAACCAGCTCTGGCTTATGGTTCGGATCTTTGTAGTTGCGCTCGGCGGCATCCAGCGGGATCCCGGCGGCATTTTCCCGGGCAAAGCCTGTTTCAGAATTACGTTTGTTCGGATGCACCTGAATGGACAGCGGTTGTGCGGCGCAAAGGACTTTAAACAGGAAGGGCAGCTCTCCAAAACGCTCAGCAACTGCATCGCCCAGCAGGGTGGATTTATGCTTTTCGATGACGTCACGTAGCGACACGGTTTGGCCGTTAGCATCAACCACCTGAGAGCTGCTTTTTGGGTGCGCGCCCATCCACAGCTCCGCCATCGGCTGCTGCTGCGGGTTAGCCATGCCGTAAAGCTCCGTCAGCGCCGTTTTACTGCCCCACGCATAGTTCTGCACCGAGTTGATCAGTTTTTGCATTTCAATGCCCTGTTTCAATTTTAAAATGAGGTGGAAATGAATGCGGTTATTAAACCAAGAAACCCGCGGGATGTAACCTGTGCACGCAAAAAGTCGTACTTGTCTCAGTTTTTGTTAAAAAATTGTGTAGGATAGTGTAACTCGCTTTTAACGAGGGCAAAGGAACATCTGCCCTGAAGCCTAAGATAATCAGACCGAGCAGTAAGTGAGAGATCAATGTCAAACAAACCCTTCTTTTATCAGGATCCTTTTCCCCTTAAAAAGGATGATACCGAATACTATCTGCTGACCAGTGAACACGTTTCCGTGGCCGAATTTGAAGGACAAGAGATCCTGAAAGTCGCGCCACAGGCGCTCACGCTGTTGGCGCGCCAGGCCTTCCACGACGCCTCGTTCATGCTGCGCCCGGCGCATCAGCAGCAGGTCGCCGATATTCTGCTTGACCCGCAAGCCAGCGAAAACGACAAGTACGTTGCGCTGCAGTTTCTGCGCAACTCCGACATTGCCGCGAAAGGCATTTTGCCGACCTGCCAGGACACCGGTACAGCGATTATTGTCGGCAAAAAAGGGCAACGCGTGTGGACTGGCGGTGGCGATGAGGCTGCGCTGGCGCGCGGGGTGTATAACACCTATATCGAAGATAACCTGCGCTACTCGCAGAATGCCGCGCTGGACATGTATAAAGAAGTGAATACCGGCACCAACCTGCCAGCGCAGATTGACCTTTATAGCGTGGATGGCGATGAGTACAAATTCCTCTGTATCGCCAAGGGCGGGGGATCGGCGAATAAAACGTATCTGTATCAGGAAACCAAAGCGCTGCTGACGCCGGGTAAACTGAAAAATTATCTGGTCGATAAAATGCGCACGCTGGGCACCGCGGCCTGCCCGCCATACCACATCGCGTTTGTTATTGGCGGCACGTCTGCCGAAGCAAACCTGAAAACCGTCAAACTGGCCTCTGCGAAATATTATGACGCGCTGCCAACGGAAGGAAATGAACACGGTCAGGCTTTCCGTGACGTTGAGCTGGAAAAAGAGCTGCTGGTGGAAGCGCAAAATCTGGGGCTGGGCGCGCAGTTCGGGGGCAAATATTTCGCTCATGATATCCGGGTGATTCGTCTGCCGCGTCACGGGGCGTCCTGTCCGGTGGGGATGGGGGTTTCCTGTTCCGCGGACCGTAACATCAAGGCGAAGATTAACCGCGATGGGATCTGGATCGAAAAACTGGAGCATAATCCGGGCAAATACATTCCCGAGGCGCTGCGCAAAGCAGGCGAAGGGGAAGCGGTGCGCGTTGACCTGAACCGCCCGATGAAAGATATACTGGCGCAGCTGTCGCAGTACCCGGTTTCCACGCGTCTGTCTCTGAACGGAACCATTATTGTGGGGCGTGATATCGCCCATGCCAAACTGAAAGAGCGTCTGGATCGGGGCGAAGGCCTGCCGCAGTATGTGAAAGATCATCCCATCTATTACGCCGGTCCGGCGAAAACGCCGGAAGGGTACGCATCGGGCTCGCTCGGCCCAACTACCGCAGGTCGGATGGATTCTTACGTCGATCAGCTTCAGGCCGCCGGCGGCAGCATGATAATGCTGGCGAAGGGGAACCGCAGCCAGCAGGTCACCGATGCCTGTCACAAGCACGGCGGTTTCTACCTCGGCAGTATTGGCGGCCCGGCGGCGGTGCTGGCACAGGGCAGCATCAAGAGCCTCGAATGTGTGGAATACCCGGAACTGGGCATGGAAGCGATCTGGAAGATCGAAGTGGAAGATTTCCCAGCCTTTATCCTGGTGGATGATAAAGGAAATGACTTTTTCCAGCAGATTCAGACGTCGCAGTGCGCACGCTGCGTGAAATAACGTCAGCCGCCCTACGGGGCGGTTTTTTTTCGCACGAACCACCAAACGACGGTTACGTCATCGTTAATACTCATAAGACCGCAAGCAAGTGGGCAATGTCGAACATAACCTCATCAACGCATTAAGTAAGGAGAAGGTAATGGTAACGGTACGCCGCGAGAAAGATTCGATGGGTGCAATTGATGTCCCGGCAGATAAACTGTGGGGCGCGCAAACCCAACGTTCACTGGAGCATTTTCGTATTTCGACCGAAAAAATGCCCGTCGCGCTGATCCACGCGCTGGCGCTCACTAAGCGTGCAGCGGCAAAGGTTAACGAGGATTTAGGGCTGCTGTCGCCGGAGAAGGCCTCTGCCATCATGCAGGCTGCCGACGAAGTGCTGGCAGACAAACATGCCGATGAGTTTCCGCTGGCTATCTGGCAGACCGGTTCCGGTACGCAAAGTAATATGAATATGAATGAAGTTCTGGCGAACCGGGCAAGCGAGCTGTTGGGCGGGGTGCGCGGAATGGATCGCAAAGTGCATCCCAATGATGACGTCAACAAGAGCCAAAGCTCAAATGACGTCTTCCCGACGGCCATGCATGTGGCTGCGCTGCTGGCGTTACGTAAGCAACTTATTCCGCAACTGACGATATTAACCCAGACCCTGCGCGAGAAATCCCACGCCTTCGCCGACATAGTCAAAATTGGTCGTACCCACCTACAGGACGCCACGCCGCTGACGCTCGGTCAGGAAATCTCCGGCTGGGTGGCAATGCTTGAGCATAACCATAAACACCTGGAGGCCAGCCTGTCGCACGTGGCGGAACTGGCGCTTGGCGGCACCGCCGTTGGTACAGGTCTGAATACCCATCCTGAATATGCGCGTCGCGTGGCCGATGAACTGGCGCTGATAACCCAGGCGCCGTTTGTTACCGCACCCAATAAGTTTGAAGCGCTTGCCACCTGTGATGCGCTGGTACATGCTCACGGCGCGCTGAAAGGGCTGGCGGCCTCACTGATGAAAATCGCCAATGATGTGCGCTGGCTGGCTTCTGGTCCGCGCTGCGGCATTGGTGAAATCGCTATCCCGGAAAACGAACCGGGCAGTTCGATCATGCCGGGCAAGGTTAACCCGACTCAATGTGAAGCGTTGACGATGCTGTGCTGCCAGGTGATGGGCAACGATGTGGCAATCAACATGGGAGGGGCGTCGGGAAACTTCGAACTCAACGTTTATCGCCCGATGGTGATTCATAATTTCCTGCAATCTGTGCGTCTGCTGGCCGACGGCATGGAAAGCTTTAACGCCCATTGCGCGACAGGGATTGAACCGAACCGCGATCGGATCAACCAGTTGCTTAACGAGTCGCTGATGCTGGTCACCGCGCTGAATACCCACATCGGCTATGATAAAGCGGCAGAGATCGCCAAAAAAGCGCACAAAGAGGGGCTGACGCTGAAAGCCGCCGCTCTGGCGCTGGGCCACCTCAGTGAAGAGGAGTTTGATCGCTGGGTGCGGCCAGAGCAGATGGTCGGCAGCATGAAGCCGGGCCGTTAATCCGCCACGTACAGGTGCAGCCGGGGAATCATCAACCGTAGCGGCTGCGCTTGGGGTTTAAAACGGTGCTGAACGTTATCGGCATCGTAATTCAGCAGTTCGCCGATGTCGGGCACACCCGCGCCGTTATCCGTGCTGATTAACGCAATCAGCGGGGTCGGGCAGGCGTGTTGCACCTGTTTTTGTACCCCTTTATACCAGACCCTGGCGATGGGCTGGACCTTGACCGGACGCTTAATTTTCAATTTCGCCCGCTGCGGTAGCGCGGCGATATCCTGGTATTCACGCTCCAGCTTTGCCTGCCACTCCTCGCGGGTCCAGGGATGTACGCTACGTGGGGTGTTGAGGCTTTTTTCAAGCTGGGCCAGCACCTCGTCGCGGGTGAGATTCTTGATGATATGTTTATTCGCCCAGCCGAAGCGCAGCGTCGCCGGATCGTTAATCACCGTCAACGCGCGGTAGGCATTGAGCGTGATCAACCCGGGTAAATGACGATGCACCCATTCAAATCGCGCTGCAGAGGGTAAGCCTGACTCCACGGTAACGATATATTCGAAGGTGGTTTTCAACTGGTTTATCTGTTCAACCTGACGCTGTAACGCCTGCTGACTGGCGTTATCCACCCGAAAGCAGATCACGCCGGGCAGACGAACCGCCGCTTTGCTGCTGCGCTTCTCCGACTGTTGCTGAATGAACAGGTGGCGATAATGCGCTAACGCCAGCGACAGCGCTTCTTTACCCAGATGCTGTTTGACCACAATGGTCTCCAGCGGGTTATGCTCATTTTCTTTACTGATCTCCGGCAGGGAAAAAACGCGGGCAATCGTCAGGGGTTGCTGGCTGAGCGCTTCCGTCAGCGCCGCGAGCGCCTGCTCCATCTGACGAAACGTGCTGTTCAGTCGGTCGACAAGATCGTAGCGTGCCATGATTGATTCTCATTAGTTACAACATACTTTTTTATAGCACAACTTTTCGTCGGCGGCTACCGTGCGGTCGTCGTCAGGCAAGGGATTCTTGCGCGATGGGGGACCGGAGAGGCCAGCTAAAACGAAATTGCGCGCCGCCAAGGTGGCTCACGCCGCAGCTCACCGTCCCCCCCATCGCCACAGCGATGGAGTGGACAATGGCGAGCCCAAGACCGCATCCACCGGTGGCGCGATCGCGGCTGGGGTCCAGGCGCACAAAAGGTTCGAACACCTTTTGCCGGGCATCGGGCGCGATGCCTGGGCCGTCATCCTCGACAATCAACGTCGCGAGGTGTCCGTCCCGCAGCAGGCTAATTTCAACGGTCGTTTTGCAGTAACGCAGTGCGTTGTTGAGTAAGTTATCCAGAACGCGCTCCAGCAGACGCATATCCAGTGCGCCGTACTGCCCGCGAACGACCTGAGAGAGGGTTAGCGTGCGTTCCGGAGTGACGCTCTGTACGTCTTCAATGTGGGACGTAATCCACGCCGGGAGGTCCGGTTCGCTAAGGTGCAGTTCATTTTGCGGCCTGTCGAGACGGGCATAAGTTAATAGCTCCTCGATTAGCGACTCAAGCTGCCCGATGTCACGATTAAGCGCCAGCGACTCCTGGTGACTGAGGTTTTCGCTCATCTCCAGCCGATAGCGAAGACGCACCAACGGCGTGCGCAGTTCATGGGCGATACCGTCAATCAGCTGTTTTTTACTGGCGATCAGCGCAGTGATGTTGTCAGCCATCTGGTTAAAAGCAATGCCCAGCCGCTCAAAGCTGGAACCGCTGTTGAAGTTCAGTCGCTCGCCCAGATGACCTTTACCGAAACGCTGAGCCGCAGCTTCTAGTCGCAGCATGTCCTGCCAGTGAGGACGCATCCAGATAAACACCGGCAGGGCGAGTGAAATGGCGATGATCGCCATCAACGCGATGTCCAGCAGGCGCATCTGATGCAGGTAGTAGAGATAGGGCACCGGACCGACGGCCAGCACGTAGTGGCTACGCGGAATACGCTGAATAAAGGTGTACTGATCGTCCAGCGCAATAATGTCGCCGCTGCGAAGGCGCTCCATTGAGGACGCGTCCAGCCGGAAGTGGGTCAGCGGTTCAACGCGTAAGTCGAAGGAGAGATTGAGATCCATCTGTTTGATGGTCTTACCCCAGTCACGGGGCGGGATCTCCCGCAGTTCACTGCGCATCAGGTACAGTGAGCTTTTCATCAAATCATCCAGCGACTGCCTTCCGGCGCGCTCGGCGGTGAATTTGTAGACCAGGCCAACCAGCAGGGTCATCACCAGAAAGCAGACAAACAGCAGGAGATAAAACTGCACAAAGAGTTTTTTCATTCCATTCTCCACTCAGTGGGGTCAGTTTGGATATCGAAAATTATTGTACGTTAAGGCTAATTTTTGACCGTTTTGATACGAGAGAACCGCTACCTGAAAGGTTTCTCGTATCTTCTGGGTAAGCTCGATACGGCGCAAAACTTAAATGATCCTAATAAGATCCTTCTGAATCCTTAAGCGTAATAGGGCTCCGTTTGGGAAACGGAATATATTGTATGTTAAGGCTGTTTTTTAACCGCCTGGCTCAATGGGAGCGAAGCTGAAAAATGCGACATTTTACAAAACGAGCGGATACGGTGATCGAAGGTGTAAAAAGGACCTCAAAGAGATCCTTCAGCAAATATAATTAACACCTACCTCATCAAAAGCAACTTTTTATAATCTGGATATATATAAGGAGCCTTTTCAGTACTGCCATCAGGATAGGTTACATTAAGATCCCCTGGGGGGGGATTAGGGGGGGAGATAGTCACAATTTTATTCGAGTAAACAACCGGATCTATACGTATTTGGTTGATATTGGAAACGCGGTAATAGCGACTCCACTGCTCATAGCGAGTATCACCGCCAAACAATTTAACAGAGATCTTCCCATCTAAATGGTGAGTAATGACTGGGAAGAAATCTGTAGTTAAATGAAAATTACCTCTAATCTCTCTTGGCTTCCCCCTCCCAAACGCATTGCTGTAACCCTCATCATCAAAATCAAAGACATAATTTGCAGCAATATCGTCTTTTCCTTGAACCAACGCTGAAGTTTTAGCTAACTGAATTCCGACCCTGATACCACTGAGTGTCCAACCGCACTTTGTACCGCCATCAAGCGCAATGCGGATCTGGCGGACACCATTACCATCAGTTGGGCTGAGAACCATCTGTTTGGGATTCAGCCCCCTTTCCGTACTCACATGTGATTCTGTTGACTGGTCATAAACTTTTCGGCGGCATGCCTCTGAGCGGTAAAGCACATCCAGTGGTAACACCTCCGTCTCAGCTGGCACTTTCACCGCTACCGTTACCCATTCGGTACTGGCGGGAGGGTTAAGGGTATAGTCCGGGCGACTGGCACAGCCGCTCAGGGTTAACAGCGCCAGAAATGGCAGCAGTCCTGCCAGTGATTTAGCGTATCGATTCAACTTCTTCCTCCGCAACTGATTTAAAACGAGTCAGGGCATTCTCACCACCCGATAGTTTCCGGGTAACCGCCAGCGAACTGCCCACCATATCCTGCAGGGCCAGGAACATCCGGTTTCGCTTCAGCTCCTCCGGTGGACTACTTGCCCCGTAATCCGCCATTTGCTGTCGGAAATCCTCCCGGTACTCTTTCCGGCTCAGTTTCAGCTCCGGCCATGCCGATTCCAGAAGCTGGTTGTTCAGGAACGGCAGATACTCACTCGCCATCGAGTGCTGGCCCGGACTGGTCATATGGTCAAAATTCGGATTGGTGTTCCGGGGGAAAACCTTCTGAATATCTGCGGCCGGGAACTCGCGCACAAACGCCTCCTGCGCCTCTTTTGCCTCCACGTTTTCAGCCTCAGACAGCGACGGGACAAGGAACAGTTTAACTTTGTGCATATCGCTGGAGCTGAGGCGGCGGCAGGAACGGTTGTTCATCGTTTTACATTCCAGCCAGGTGCGGGTCTGCGTGGCGCGGAAAAAGACCACCGGGCGGCCGTGATGCCAGTAATGCTCACCGATGTAGGCTCCTGCCATCTGCGCTGGTAGTTCGGCCGTCAGTGTCCAGAAAAAGCCCAGCGAGGTACCGAGAGGACCAAACTTACCGTACAGCCAGTTATCCAGATTGGCATCAAACGGCACGCTGGTGATGGTGTCGCTGTCGTTGACGTGCCGGTAGTGGGTGATCTGATACAGGTTGCCCACAGCATCTGCGGTAAAGGTCCGGGGCATGCCATAAGTGTAGATTATTGGCGCAAATCCCTTCATCTCTGCCGCATACGTCAGTCCCAGTGCCCCGCCCAGACTGTGCCCGGCGATAAACAACTTTTTTCCTCTATTCAAAAGGTCTCTGATTCCATCAAAATCATCCCCAAACCGCTCCTTCGCCAGATGGTATGCTTCCAGAAAACCGCCGTGAATATGACCGGCTTTAGCCAGCTCCGCCGGGCACGGTTGCGGTGAGTACCAGCCATCAGTGATCCAGTCCGGAACTTCCTGCGTTCCCCGCCATGCCACGATCACATGGGTCGAATTTTCCACGTAAAAAAGCTGGGTACTGTCGAGCAATAAGCGGGCGGGGGCTTTGTCACTTAAGCGGGATGAATCCAGAAATTCGGCAGTGATGTACCGCTCACGGAACGGTACATCAACAACCAGCGCATGAGGAAATGACGGAAATTCTTCATATTTCGGTGTCGTGGACAAATCCAGGCACTTTTCCAGGAAAAACGGCTTAATCACTGTATCCCCACTTTTCGCATAGGCCATATCAGCCATCACGCCGAGGTTATAGCCATTTGCCAGCGAATAGTCTTTCGAGTCATGCAGCACCAGTGACCACGCCCTGAACGGGCAGATTTCTATCACATGTCGCTTCTCCAGCGCCTCCCGGGTGATTTCTGTCCCTTTCAGCGATGTTCCATGCGGAAAGTGAAACCGGGGCGGCTCTTTATCCGTCCATTCAGGGATATCGGGCATCCGGTCACACAGTTCCCCGATGGTCACATAATGATGGTCATAGCCGTGCTGCTCCGCGCTAATCTGCACGTTTGAACGCCATTTCGGATCGCGTGTTTCTGGCTGGAAAAGATAATTACTCACCGGCTGGCTGTTCGGGTTACGGCTGATACCCAACGGACGCTGTTCCATCACATCGGCCAGTTGCTGCCCGTCTGTTTTCACGTCAAGGCTAATCCAGTACAGGTCATCGAACCGCACCAGCCCCTGACTGTCGGTAACACCGGCAGGCGGATTCGGCGGTGGCGTGGGGTCAAACCGGGTGTGGCCGCCCCTGGCCCACAGCGCCAGTTCTTCTGCCGTGGCAAGCGGATGATATTCCAGCTGTACCTTCAGGTCGGAAACCGGGTTGTTGTTCTCATCCACAAACTGCAGTTCCAGCCAGTGCTTCAGCTGTTTCCCGCAGGGTACTTCTTTGTACTTCATTTTGTGACTCAGGCAGGTCACTGTCGTATTGTCTGTCTCGTATGCCATGGACTTAAATCCCTTTAGTTTCTCTGGCTTAATACCGGCCATCATACATCAGACAGAACTTAACCAAAATCTTCGGTTTCTGGTTGCCGGTACAGCGCCTGAATTCGGTATATCTGGGAGGGGCTGTACCCTGTCGCGTCTACAGTTTCACGGATGCTCAGTTCTTGACCTGCCGATAGTACAGGACTTTCTGATGTCGCTCCTGATTGGCCTGTTTACCCCGGTATTTCCCCAGTGTATGCGCCCGTTCAATTCCCTGCTTCTGGCGCTGGCGGCGGCTCAGCCAGTCCTTATGAGACATAGCGTCCATCAGGTCGATAAGCATGTTATTGATGGCGGTTATCACGGCGCGGGTGATTGGGTCAGCCTGCGAAGGATCTTTATCTGACAGCGCCTGCCATAAGGAGGATACATCCAGTCTGACAATCCGCAGTTCGTGTTGTTCTATCTGCTTTTTCAGCGTCATCCAGTCGCTGTTACTCAGACGGGGCAGGCGGTCAATTTGTTCGACCAACAAAATATCATTATGGTGACTGTCCATCAGCAAGCGTCTCAACTCCGGCCGGTCAAGTTTTGTCCCGCTGATACTCTCCCGGTAATAGCTGGCGATTTTATGCCCTCGTTCCTGAACGAATTGCTCCAGCATCTCTTTTGTCCGATCGGCGAACTGATCTTCCGTCGATGCCCTTAAACTAAGCTCTGATGAACATTTTTTTCACTATATTATCGCATTTAGGTTATTGCATATATTCTATCGCATATAGGTTATGTCATTCATCGTGTGCCGCCTCGTTTTGGTTATAGTGTCAGGGTGTATCCTTATGCGATAAGCATTTTTGTTAAAAATACCGCATTGGATATTTACGAGGGAAACTATATGGCAAGGAGGCAGATTCTTTCACTGTCGGAAAGAGAATCATTACTGGCATTACCGGACGATGAGTTAACGCTGACCCGGATGGCGTATTTCAGTGAAAATGATCTGGCACTTATCAGTGCCCACCGTAAACCTGCCAGCCGTTTTGGTTTTGCCGTCCTTCTTTGCTATCTGAAAAACGTCGGCTTTGCCCCGGATAAAAAAATCCCTCCCTCTGATGCGCTGCTGAAGCCTATCGCCAGCAGGCTAAAACTTACCGGAGATTTCTGGCCTGCTTACCTTTCCGGCAGGGAAACCACGCGACGCGAACATTTAACCGAACTGTACCGCTATCTTGGCGTAAAAGCGTTCACCGGCAAAATAAAGCAGGACTGTATTACACACCTGTTGGTGATGGCGACGCGCACCGATAAAGGTATTCTCCTGGCCGAAGAACTGCTGGTCTGGCTCCGGCAGAACAACGTGATAATCCCCGCGATTGATGTCGTGGAGCGTACCTGTGCTAAGGTCATGGCAGGCGGCGATAAAATCGTGTTTCAGACCCTGAATGCCCCGTTAACTCTGGCTCACAGGGATGCTCTGGATCGTTTACTTGAGTCATCGGATAATCAGTCTTCCAGGCTGACATGGCTTCTGCAACCTCCGGGTAAAATCAATCGTAAGAACGTGCTGCAACATCTTGATCGGCTCAGTAGAATTGAATCGCTGGCACTACCGGAAGGTATAGATCTTACCATTCACCTGAACCGGTTGCTGAAACTGGCGCGGGAAGGCCGAAAGATGAGCTGCCGGGGATTTGACCCTATTTTCAGCAGCCCGGCGTCATGCGATCCTGGTGTACGTGCTGGAAGAAGTCAGAGCCACACTGACAGACGAATTGATTGAGTTGCATGAGCGAATGATGAACAACCTTTTCAGCAAAGCCAAAAGAACACAGGCTGAGCGCCTTCAGCAAACCGGAAAGCTGATCCAGACAAAACTGAGGCAGTACATCGCCCTAAAATCATGGAAATTCTCGATGAGGTAAACAGCTGGACGACGTTTACCCGACATTTTTCGCATATAAAAAATGACATTACCCGTCCCGATACCCGCCTGCTCCTCACCAACATCCTTGCGGATGGCATCAATCTTGGTCTGACCACAATGGCGGAAGCCTGCCCCGGAAGCACCAAATCATCGCTGGAAGGTATCCAGGCATGGTACATCCGCGACGAAACCTATTCAGCCGCCCTCGCAGAGCTGGTAAACGCGCAGGGAAAAAGACCACTGGCGGCATTCTGGGGGGACGGGACAACGTCATCATCAGATGGACAGAATTTCAGAACAGGCAGGTCCGGTCGCTACGCAGGACAGGTTAACCCGAAATATGGACAGGAGCCTGGACGTCAGTTTTGTACCCATACATCGGATCAATACAGCCCATTTTACACCTGTATCATCAGTCGGGTCAGGATTCAACCCATGTGCTAGATGGCTTGCTGTACCAAGAAAGTGACCTGGAAATCAGGGAGCATTACACCGATGCCGCGGGTTTCACCGATCATGTCTTTGCCCTGATGCATCTGCTGGGGGTTGCGTTCTGTCCGCGAATCAGGGTTTTCCACGACAAAAAGCTGTTTATCAAAGGGAAAGCGGACCAGTACCCGGCGCTTCAGTCACTGATATCAACGACCAGCCTAAATCTGAAAGAGATCGAAATTCACTGGCGTGAAGTGCTGCGTCTGGCGACCTCGATAAAGCAGGGAACCGTGGCAGCATTTCTGATGCTGAAAAAACTAGCCAGCTACCCCAAGCAAAAAGGACTTGCCAAAGCACTGAGAGAACTTGGCCGCATTGAGCGAACGCTGTTTATGCTCGACTGGTTCCGCGATCCTGCATTGCGTCGGCGAGTACAGGCGGGGCTGAATAAAGGTGAGGCACGTAACGCACTGGCGCGGGCGGTATTTATGCTCCAACTGGGGGAAATCAGGTAAAGAAAGCCGGAAAATCAGAGCTATCGCGCCAGTGGACTGACGCTTCTGACGGCTGCGATCTCGCTGTGGAATACTGTGTATATGGAAAGGGCGCTCGATGCCCTGAAGCGTAAGGGACTAAAGATCAACGAATAACTGCTGTCGCATTTGTCGCCGTTAGGCAGGGAGGGAGTACATCAATCTGACAGGCGATTATATCTGGAAAAGTAACCGGATACCGGTTTCCGGTAAGTTTCGTCAGTTGAGACTAGCTAACGTCGAAAGGTCAAAAAATAGCCTAAACGTACAATAATTTTCGATATCCAAACTGACCCTTCAGTATGCGGTTTCATCATCCCAGGCATGGGGCGCAAACAAGTAGCCTTTGTTTCGCACGGTTTTTATGCGATAGGGTTCCGTGGCGTTATCGCGCAACTTTTTACGCAGACGTGAAATTGCGACGTCCACGCTACGATCCAGTCCGTCGTAGCTGACGCCGCGCAAATTTTTCAGCAGCGCGTCGCGATCCATAATCTGTCCGGCATGGGTCGCCAGTTCCCATAACAGTTCGAAATCGGCGGTGGAAAGGGAGACCTGTTCGCCGCCCAGCGACACTGAACGGTTAATCGGATCGACCCTCAGCGAGCCAAAGCGTAAAGGGTTGTACGGCGTCGCGCCGCCGCTCTGAATGCCTTTCGCCAGAGTGGCGTGTTCGCTTTGACGTAAATGCAGGCGCAGGCGGGCGAGTAGCACGGCAGGGGGCGTCGTTTTCAGTATGTAGTCGCAGGCGCCCATTTCCAGCGCAAGGATGTGATTCATATCGCTGTCGAGAGAGGTAAGCAGCACAATCGGTCCCTGCCAGCGCCCCTGAATATCACGACATAACGTCATACCGTCTTTGCCGGGAAGCATGATGTCCAGCAGGACCAGATCGGGCTGCACTTCCAGAATACGCGCTTCCGCCTTATCACCGCGCGGCTCAACCACTACGTCAAAATCGTGTTTTGCCAGATAAGCTGCGATGAGCGCGCCAACCTCAGGATCGTCTTCGACAAATACAATTGTGTTCATGCCATTATTGCCAGACTAAAAACGCCAACATACACCGCGGCGCCGCCGCCTTCCATTAATCTTTCCTAAACGGAAGCGCTTCCGTTATGCTAACAGCCGATGTTATTGATGTGTTAAGGCAAGGCAATGGGACTCGTAATAAAAGCCGCTCTCGGCGCGCTGGTCGTGGTGGTGATCGGCTTACTGGCAAAAACGAAAAATTATTATATTGCAGGGTTAATTCCGCTATTCCCCACTTTCGCGTTGATCGCGCATTACATCGTCGCCAGCGAGCGCGGTATCGAAGCGTTAAGAACCACCATCATATTCAGCATGTGGTCGATCATTCCCTATTTCGTGTATCTTCTGTCGCTCTGGTATTTCACCGGGGTGATGAAGTTACCGATGGCGCTCGGCGGGGCGGTTATTTGCTGGTGCCTGAGCGCCTGGCTGCTGATTTTTTGCTGGGTCAGGCTGCACTAACGCAAATGGCGGCCGCCGTCGACGGCGAAACTGCGACCAGTCACGAAGCAACTGGTCAGCAGATAATCGATTAAATCGATCACCTCTTTTTCACCTGGCGCCGTTTTCATTAACGATTTATTCAGCGCCTGCAGACGGTATTCCGCGTCGTCGCCCTCATTAAATAAAATGAGCGACGGGGCGATAGCGTTCACTTTTACTTCCGGAGCCAGTTTGCGGGCAAAGGAGCGGGTCATGTTGTCCAGCGCGGCTTTACTGGCGGCATAGGCGATATGTTTATCGCTGCCGCGCTCCACCACGTAATCGGTGAAATGAATAATGTCGCTGGCGGCATGACCGTGGCCGCGCAACATGCCTTCAAGAGCGTGGTTGAGCAGATAGGGCGCATTGACGTGGATCTGTAGCATGCATGCCAGCACGTCGGTCAGGGGCGTACCGGGTTTTTCCGCCATCCATGCGCTGGCGTTATGCACGATTGCCCGTAACCCTGGGGCGCTTTCTTTCACGGTGTCAGCAAAAGCTAACACGCCTTCATTGGTGGAAAAATCGGCCTGAATACAGAGTGCGCCCGCTTTCGCCAGTCCGTCAATCGCCGGATAAGGGGTACGATAGCTGACGATTACCGGCTGTTGCTGATGAATAAAATGCCAGGCGATGGCCAGTCCAATGCGGCGTCCGCCCCCGGTGATCAGAATCGGCAAAGGGTGTTTGTTTCCCATCGAAAGCTCCTTATGCGCCTGCAAGCCAGGCAATTCGCGTTAAACGATGGGATGACAATTACCCCACCAACAGCCAGGTCGCCGGAACCGCGGCAACCAGCAGCAGTCCAATCAAAATCAGTTCCTGACGATTCAGAACAGTATCATGTGTATGCGTTTTACGCGCGTACAGGAACACCAACAGACCCGGCGCATACAGAACCACGGAAAGCAACAGGTGCATCGGGCCCGACGCATACAATAACCATAAGCCATAAATGCAGGCTCCGACACCCACGGCCTGGTGCAGGGGACGCGTTGCGATCTTCAGCAGGAACGCGCCAACCAGAAAATAGGGCACCAGAATCATTTCTGACGCAATGGTCAGCAGGGTGTTGTAGTCGGAACCTGTGAGCCAGATCAGCACCAGACACACCTGAACGCAGATGTTAGTCAGCCACAGCGACGCCGACGGCGCGCCCTGGGCATTCTGGCGCGCGAAAATACGTGGAAACGCTTTATGGGTCGAGGCCAGGAACGGCACTTCGGCGGCCATAATCGTCCAGCTGAGGTACGCGCCGCAGACAGAAACAATCAACCCGGCGGCAATAATAATTTCGCCCCACGGTCCCATCATCTGCACCATCAGACCCGCCATCGACGGGTTACGCATTTCGGCCAGATCTGGTCGCGCAACCACGCCCAGCGAGAGCAGGGTGACCAGCAGATAAACGCTAAGCGCAGCAAGTACCGCCAGTAGCGTGGCGCGACCGACGTCCTGTTTGTTGCGGGCGCGGGCTGACACCACCACCGCGCCTTCTACGCCGATAAAGACCCAGAGGGTAATCAACATGGTGTTCTTCACCTGTTCCCAGACAGGAACGCCCAGCGCTATGCCGGTGAAGTCGAGGTTAAACGTATCCAGACGGAACGCCATTATCGCTAACACGACGAATAACCCCAGCGGCAACAGCTTGGCAAGCGTCGCTACCAGGTTGATGCTCGCGGCGGTCTGTACTCCGCGCAGCACCAGAAAATGGACCACCCACAGCAGAACCGAGGCGCCGACGATCGACTGCCAGGTATTACCATCGCCAAACAGGCGAAGTGCGGGGGTGTCAGTAAAGAAACTGAGCGCTGAAAACACGATGACAAGATAAGAAACGTTCGCGATAACGGCGCAAAGCCAGTAACCCCAGGCGGAGCAAAAACCGATCAGCTCACCGAAGCCTTCGCGGGCATAGGTGAAGATGCCGCCATCCAGGTCGGGACGGATACGGGTCAGAATCAGCATGGCGAATGCCAGCAGTAAAATACCCGCGCCGGTTATAGCCCAGCCAATCAGCAGAGCTGACGGGCTGGCAACAGCGGCCATGTTTTGCGGCAGACTGAACACACCAGCGCCAAGCATCGAGCTTAAAACCAGCGCAGTGAGCGCGCTCAGTCCCAGTTTTTTTTCCATGATTATCCAGTTTCAAAGGAACGGTGGAGAATAATTATTATGGCAAAACGCATAAAAATGGTGAAAGCCACTAAGGCGCGGGATTTTACGGAGAGAAGGGGCTGTATGCAATGTTCGCGGAAAGATTTGTGACTGATTGTGCGAAAAGTCGGCCTGATGGTGTTAATCACTCTTGCCCGGCAGCGCTTTCGCGTACCGGGCCTGTAGGAACTTACTTATACAGATCGGCGCTGATGGTCATATTATTACCACGTTCCTGCCACTGGCGGGTGATGTGATAATACTTGGCGCCTTTCTTCGCCGCACGCTTCGCGACCTGATAAGAGACTTCGGTCATGTTGCTGTAGTTACCGGTGAACTTGATGCTGTCAAACGGCACCATCATTGCCGCAGTGGCCTTGTTCAGTTCTTCGACTTTGGTACCATCCGAAAGTGTGACGGTGTAACGTCCACCTTTGGTTGACTGGGTTTCAAAGAAGCGGCCTACTTCCGCGCTCGGCGATGCGGTGGTGGCTACGCCCGGGATCTCAACGTTCTTCGCGGCGGCACCGCCCGCGGCCAGCGCTGCGCGTCCAGCATCAGAATCGGCCGGGATGGCGTCCGGGCTCTGAACGATACGTTTTTTCGCATCTTCTTTATAAATAAACGCGGTAATACGCTGGTTGCCGCCCTGGTTCGCATCAACCTGACGCACGATATAGAAGGAGTAGGCGCCTTTTTCTTTCGCCGCTTTGGTTATGGCGTCATTCACTTCCGGCTGGCTGCGGTAGAAGCCCTGGACCGTTACGGTATCGTACGGTTCCAGCAGAACCGCCTGAGCTTTCGGTAACTCCACTACGCCGTTAATTACGCGATTTTTGCTGTCTTCCGCTTTTTCCGCGTCGGCTTTGTAAAGGTCGGCCACAACGCGCCAGTTGCCGCTGTTACCAAAATCGGAGGTGTCTACCACATAAAAAGAGGCGGCGCCTTCTTTATCCGCGCGGCGATTGACGGCTTTGACCGCATCGCCAATCGCGTTAAAACGGCCCGTGACGACAACGCGGTCATAAGGTTTCAGTGCAGCCGCTTGCTCCGGCGTCAGTTCCGTTGCTGCGTTCGCAGAAAAAGCCGTCGCAGAGAGCAGTGCGGACGCCAGGAGAGTGTTCTTAAGCTTCATAAAAATAATCCTTCGCCTTGCGCAAACCAGGTACTGGTATTGTTATTGACTAGAAACGTGGCTGATTATTGCATTTAAACCTGGTGAATGTCTGCGTCATTTTTCAATCAACATAACGAATGCGGTCACAAGGCCGATAACAAAATGTGATATGTCGAAAAAATGGGCGCTTCGCGGCCTAAACTAATGAACAGACAGAATTTCATAAGTTAATTTAATGTTAATTAATTGATCTGCAATGGCGCTAAATCATGTTTTGCCGCTTCGCTTGAGCGAATTATGGGCCTTTGGCAAGGATTTGAAGGTCATTATCCCGGCCAGAGGGCTGAATCGTTCATATTTTGCAGATTACCTAACAAATACTGATTTTTGGCGCTAGATCACAGGCGCTATTTTCAGTACGTTATATGGAGTTTGTTACTGTTTTATTGAGCCGGGGTAAGACTTTACCTCCCGCGTGAAATTGCGTGCGCAACTTCACGATCACTGACAAACCATCATCAAAAATAACGATGGAAGGGAACATTATGCGAATTGGCATACCAAGAGAACGGTTTACCAATGAAACCCGAGTCGCAGCCACGCCGAAGACGGTGGAACAACTGCTGAAGCTGGGTTTCACCGTCGCGGTAGAGAGCGGCGCGGGTGGACTGGCAAGTTTTGACGATAAGGCTTTTGCTGACGCGGGCGCTGACATTGTGGATAGCAGCGCAGTCTGGCAATCCGAGGTGATTCTGAAGGTCAACGCGCCGCAGGACGATGAAATTGCGTTACTCAACCCGGGCACCACGCTGGTGAGCTTTATCTGGCCGGCGCAAAATCCGGAGTTAATGCAGAAGCTTGCCGAGCGTAATGTGACGGTCATGGCGATGGATTCGGTGCCGCGCATTTCACGCGCCCAGTCGCTTGATGCGTTAAGCTCGATGGCAAACATTGCGGGTTATCGCGCGATCGTTGAGGCGGCCCACGAGTTTGGTCGTTTCTTTACTGGTCAGATTACGGCCGCAGGGAAAGTCCCGCCGGCCAAAGTGATGGTGATCGGCGCCGGGGTGGCGGGGCTGGCCGCGATTGGCGCGGCGAACAGCCTGGGGGCGATTGTCCGCGCTTTCGATACCCGTCCGGAAGTGAAAGAACAGGTCCAGAGTATGGGCGCGGAATTCCTCGAGCTGGATTTTAAAGAGGAAGCGGGCAGCGGCGACGGCTATGCCAAAGTGATGTCCGAAGCGTTTATTAAAGCCGAAATGGCGCTGTTCGCCGCGCAGGCGAAAGAGGTGGACATCATTGTTACCACCGCGCTGATCCCCGGCAAACCCGCGCCGAAGCTGATCACCCGTGAAATGGTTGATTCAATGAAGGCGGGCAGCGTGATAGTGGATCTCGCGGCGCAAAATGGCGGCAATTGCGAGTACACCGTTGCAAATGAGGTGGTCACCACCCCGAATGGCGTGAAGATTATTGGCTACACCGACCTGCCAGGGCGTCTGCCGACGCAGTCCTCTCAGCTGTACGGCACCAACCTGGTTAACCTGCTGAAACTACTTTGCAAGGAAAAAGACGGCACGATCAATGTCGATTTCGACGACGTTGTGGTGCGCGGCGTGACGGTCGTGCGTGACGGGGAAATTACCTGGCCTGCGCCGCCGATTCAGGTTTCCGCGCAACCTAAAGCCTCTGTGAAAGCCGCGCCGGAAGTGAAAGAGCCGGAGAAACCGGCGTCGCCGTGGCGTAAATATGCGCTGATGGCGCTGGCGATTATTCTGTTCGGTTGGCTGGCTGATGTCGCGCCAAAAGAGTTCCTCGGTCACTTTACCGTATTCGCGCTCTCCTGTGTGGTGGGTTACTACGTCGTGTGGAATGTCTCCCACGCGCTGCATACTCCGCTCATGTCCGTGACCAACGCTATTTCCGGGATCATCGTGGTGGGCGCGCTGTTGCAAATTGGCCAGGGCGGCTGGGTGAGCTTCCTCAGCTTTATCGCGGTGCTGATTGCCAGCATTAATATTTTCGGTGGCTTCACCGTGACTCAGCGCATGCTGAAAATGTTCCGGAAAAACTAAGGGGTAACACATGTCTGGAGGATTAGTTACAGCTGCATACATTGTTGCCGCGATCCTGTTTATTTTCAGCCTGGCGGGGCTTTCAAAACATGAAACGTCCCAACAGGGAAATAACTTCGGTATCGCCGGGATGGCGATTGCGCTGATTGCCACGATCTTCGGCCCCGATACCGGCAACGTCGCCTGGATCCTGGTGGCGATGATCATCGGTGGCGCGATTGGTATTCGTCTGGCGAAGAAAGTCGAAATGACCGAAATGCCCGAGCTGGTGGCGATACTGCATAGCTTTGTTGGCCTGGCTGCGGTGCTGGTCGGCTTTAACAGTTATCTGTATCACGAAGCGGGCCTGGATCCGGTTCTGGTGAACATCCATTTGACGGAGGTGTTCCTGGGTATCTTTATCGGCGCGGTGACCTTTACCGGGTCCGTTGTCGCGTTTGGTAAGCTGCGCGGGAAGATCTCTTCTAAACCGCTGATGCTGCCGAACCGGCATAAAATGAACCTCGCGGCGCTGGTCGTGTCTTTCCTGTTACTGCTCGTTTTTGTCCGTACCGAGAGCGTCGGTCTGCAGGTGCTGGCGCTGCTGGTGATGACCATCATCGCCCTGGCGTTTGGCTGGCATCTGGTGGCCTCCATCGGCGGCGCGGATATGCCGGTCGTCGTTTCAATGCTGAACTCCTATTCGGGCTGGGCGGCGGCGGCGGCGGGCTTCATGCTGAGCAACGATCTGCTGATTGTGACCGGGGCGCTGGTTGGTTCTTCCGGTGCGATACTGTCATATATTATGTGTAAGGCGATGAACCGTTCGTTCATTAGCGTCATTGCAGGCGGTTTCGGCACCGATGGTTCGTCATCTGGTGGTGACGAAGAAGTCGGCGAGCACCGTGAGATCAGCGCGGAAGACACCGCAGAAATGCTGAAAAACTCGCACACCGTGATCATCACCCCCGGCTACGGTATGGCGGTGGCGCAGGCGCAATATCCAGTGGCGGAAATCACTGAGAAGCTGCGGGCACGCGGCATCAAGGTCCGTTTCGGTATCCATCCGGTCGCCGGACGTTTGCCTGGCCATATGAACGTTCTGCTGGCCGAAGCCAAAGTGCCTTATGACATCGTGCTGGAAATGGATGAAATCAACGATGATTTCTCTGATACCGACACCGTGTTGGTGATTGGCGCTAACGACACCGTCAACCCGGCGGCGCAGGACGATCCGGGCAGCCCAATTGCCGGCATGCCGGTACTGGAAGTCTGGAAAGCGCAGAACGTTATCGTCTTTAAACGCTCAATGAATACTGGTTATGCAGGCGTACAGAATCCGCTGTTCTTCAAAGAGAACACCCATATGTTGTTTGGCGATGCCAAAGCCAGCGTGGATGCGATTCTGAAAGCGCTTTAAGATATGGGGCGCCTGATGCCACTGTGTTTATCAGGCCCGCCGATCTCCTGACGGCCTCTGCGGAGGCCGTTTTCTTTTACTGGTTTACGCTTTATTCACATCGCTAAGCAGAATGGCGATGCTCTGTCCGGCAACGGTTTGTTCAAGGGCAATCTTCACGATAATCGTCAGCGGCACTGAAAGCAGCATGCCTACCGGGCCCAACAGCCAGCCCCAGAAAATCAACGACAGAAATACCACCAGCGTCGATAGACCCAGTCCCCGACCCATAATGCGGGGTTCCAGAATGTTACCAAACACGAGGTTAATCATCAGATACCCCGCCAGTACGACCAGCGCGTCGTACAGACCGCCAAACACCAGTACCTGCGCGATTGGCGGGATCGCTGCCAGCACGGAACCGATATTGGGAATATAGTTTAGCGCAAACGCCAGCAGTCCCCAGACGAACGCGAAACGCACCTCAAGCGCTGCCAGCATTGCCCACACCACTAAGCCAGTGACGATGCTGATGGCGGTTTTAAGCACCAGATAATGCGACACGCTGTCAATCGCGCGCTGTATTGCCGCCATGCCTTCCACCGGGCGGGTCATTATCTGCTGGAATTTCGTGGGCAGTTGCGGAACCTCCAGCAGCATAAATACCACCGTCAGCAGAAGCAGAAAAATCGACGACATGGCATTGGACAACTGCGCCAGCAGATTGGTCACCAGCGTCATCGCCGCATTCGGATCGATATACTTCACCAGTTCATCAACGGAAACGCCAATGCCTAAACGAACCAGCCAGGGTTCGAGGTTTTTTAGCGGAACGACCAGCGAGGAACGATACTGCGGCAATGTGCGCGCCAGTTCGTTTAATGAGGTTCCAAGATAAGCCAGCAGCAGCACCATCGCCATCACGATGATTAACACCAGTATTGAAATGGCCATCACGCGCGGAACGCGCAGTTTTACCATCCGCTGCACCAGCGGATTGAGTACCACAGCAAGAAATATCGCCAGAATAAACGGGACGATAATATCCGCCGCGAAGCGAATGCCGGTAAGAATGATCACCAGCATGCCGAGCATAATAACGATCTTTAAACCGTTCAGCGTAATGATTGGCTTAGCCATGCGTTTTCCTGAAATTTTTGTCTTGCCGGATATAATAATGTGATTTCTGTCGCGTCGTCCTGGCAGAAATCAAACGGGGAGGGTAAAGAAGTGAAAAGGTTTTGAGTTAATTCTTAGGCTGTGGTACAAATCAGGCGTGTTCAACTACCGAGGACAATTATCATCCGCGATGACGAGAAGCAACACTGCGGATAATTGTAATATTATGGACAATATGTTCAGGACGTTTTTTTCCACCCAGACTCTTTTACGCACGTCTTCCTCTTTCCTGCTTGCCGGTGAGCAGCACTGGCGCAACGCGCTTTAGTCCCTTTCTTCTGCTTACGCTCGCGTCATGCGCTGAGCTGACTGTTTTTATTTTCAGGTTTGCTGCCTTCAGCAAGCCCAATGGATTATATTCTCAAGCAGGAGAAGCATCATGTTTTACTGGATTTTATTAGGCCTGGCCATTGTGGCAGAAATTACCGGGACGCTGTCGATGAAATGGGCAAGTGTTAGCGATGGCAACGGCGGATTTATTTTGATGCTGGTGATGATTACGTTGTCATATATTTTCCTCTCATTTGCCGTAAAAAAAATCGCCCTCGGCGTCGCCTATGCGCTGTGGGAAGGTATTGGCATTTTGTTTATTACGCTGTTCAGCGTGCTGCTATTTGACGAAGCGCTCCCGGCGATGAAAATTGCGGGGTTGACGATGCTGGTGCTGGGGATTGTGCTGATTAAATCCGGCATCCGTAAGCCACGCCGCACAACGAAGGAGGTGAACCATGCAGCAGTTTGAATGGGTTCATGCCGCGTGGCTGGCCGTGGCGATCGTACTGGAAATTATGGCTAACGTCTTTTTAAAATTCTCTGACGGTTTCCGGCGTAAATTCTACGGTATTCTGTCGCTGGCCGCCGTATTAGCGGCGTTTAGCGCGCTCTCCCAGGCGGTAAAGGGCATTGACCTGTCGGTAGCCTACGCGCTGTGGGGCGGTTTTGGTATCGCCGCGACGCTGGCTGCCGGTTGGATTCTGTTTGGTCAACGTTTGAACCCTAAAGGATGGATTGGCGTTGCGCTACTGCTGGTCGGTATGGTGATGATTAAACTTGCCTGAAGTTCTGCCGCCCGCCTCGCGCGGGCGGCGTTATCTTATGGCTGTTCAGCCAGCGCATCCAGCTTATCGCGAAAGCCGGTCACCGAAATGGCGCGATTATCGGCCCGCCAGCGGTCTTTAGCCGCAGGGGCTGAACTCTGTACGCCAATGAGCTGCCAGCCCGTCGCCGTTTTAAGCATCAGAGGAGAACCGCTGTCACCGGGAAGGGTATCACACTGATGCGACAACACCGCCTTTTGCGCCCAGCCGGTGACGATACAGTCCTGATGGGAATAAAGCGTGTTGAGATGATCTTCCGGATAGCCTGACTGGGTGACTTTACGTCCGGCTTCTTTCAGCGCTGCGGTCAGGGCGTCTTTATCCCCGTCGAATAAAGGTAATGGGGTGATGCCAGAGGGGGGATAACGCAGTACGATCAGACCAAAATCCCATGATGCCGCGGCAGGGGGGACAATCCAGCCATCGCCATCGGCTTTCAGACGCTTACCCAGCCCCGGATCAACCCGACCTTCAATCCCGTGAATTTCGTAACGCCAAATCCCTTTTTTGGACACAAAACGCAGCACGACGGCTTTATCCGGTGTGCCTTTGGGCGGGGTTAATAAACAATGTCCGGCAGTGAGCGCCAGGTGTGGCGAGATAAGCGTGGCGGTGCAAAGATTGCCGCTGGCGGTTTCGAGTTGGCCAATCGCATCCCACGGCGCATCGGTTGGATCCTCAACCGGAACACGATCGTCCTGACCGAAAAATAGCGTTTTGACTTCACTGGTATCGGCTTGCGCGTCAGGTTTGTCCGCATACGCCATACCCGATGTAAAACAAAACGAGCCCAGTAATACAGCAACGGTTTTACGCATATCACACTCTGGTGGGTAATTATGATTATTAAAAGAAAACCCTCAGTAAATACTATAGACGTAACGACGGAGAAGTGAGAGCAAAATCAGCGAACTACGATCAGGCGAACCAGAAGCGGATAGCGATAAGCGCGCAGAAAATTAATGAAATAAGAATGACCTCAAAACGATAACGACCCACGCTGAAGCCCTCCGAAGAAAGGCGCTGAACAGGGCGTGCAGCGCCAGCATACGTTAGCGCAAAGGGTCGCGCTGACGTTTTAACGGAAATTATGCTGCAGGCTGGGCAGCCGGTTTAGCGGCTTGATGCGTGGCGGTTTTTTTGCTGTGCTTTTTAGCCGCTTGCGCTTTTTGCTCTGGCGCTTTCTGTGGGGCCGCTTTGTGATGCTTTTTAGTATGAGTGGTTTTCGCCGGGGCGCTTTGCGTTGCCGGAGCGGGAGAGGTAGCCGTCTCTGCCGCAAACGCGGCGGAAGACAGACCCATAGCAGCGGCAACAACCAGAGCTAATACGTTTTTCATTTTCATACCCTCGATTTGGTTTTTCATTCAACCCCACTGCGGGGCCGTTGAAAATACTTTATCGCTGATAATCGAGGACGTCCGTGAGTCATTGGTATCGGCGTGTAACCCTATGTACAGCGCCAACCGAAATAATTCTACCAGGTCAAACGTGCAGACGGCGATGCAGGCGCAGACCGACAACAATCGCCAGCACCAGCATAATAGCGATAAACCCACCGACGCCGTTCCAGCCGTAATTGTGCCAGAATACGCCGCCCAGCGTCCCGGCGATGCTTGATCCTACATAGTAGCTGAACAGATACAGAGACGACGCCTGACCTTTTGCGCGGCGGGCGCGCGGACCGATCCAACTGCTTGCCACTGAGTGGGCGGCGAAAAATCCAGCGGAAAAGAGCAGCATACCGGTGAAAATCAACCAGAGTGAACTGAAGAGGGTCATCAACAGGCCAACCAGCATTACGCCCGTAGAAACCACCATGACCGGACCTCGCCCGTAGCGGACGGTCATGGCGCCCGCCTTTGGCGAACTCCAGGTGCCGGTCAGGTAGGCGACCGACAGCAGGCCGACCACCGCCTGACTCAGTTCCCAGGGGGACAGCATCAGCCGATAGCCAATGTAGTTAAACAGGGTGACAAAGGATCCCATCAACAAAAAGCCTTCCGCGAACAGCAGCGGCAGCCCGCGGTCACGCCAGTGCAGGCGAAAGTTGATAAATAGCGACTTAGGCCGTAAAGAGGTCGGGCGGAAATGGCGCGATTCCGGCAGGATTTTCCAGAACATCAGGGCTGACGCGAGGGCGAAACAGCCAATCGCGGCCAGCGCAATACGCCAGCTGAAAAAGTCTGTTACCACACCGCTGATCAAGCGCCCACTCATTCCGCCGATGGAGTTTCCGCTGATATACAGCCCCATGGAAAAAGCGACAAAACTGGGGTGAATCTCTTCGCTCAGATAGGTCATCCCAACCGCCGCCACGCCGCTGAGCGAAAGACCAATCAGCGCACGCATGATCAGAATGCCGTGCCAGCTTGTCATCAGGGTTGACAGCAACGTACAGCAGGAGGCCAGCAGCAGGGCGGTAACCATTACCGGCTTACGGCCAATCGCGTCTGACAATGGACCGGTAAACAGGAGGCCAACGGCCAGCATTCCGGTAGAGATCGACAATGAAATACTGCTGCTTGCAGGCGACACGCCAAATTCGTGAGAGAGCACGGGAAGAATAGGCTGTACGCAATAAAGCAGGGCAAAGGTCGCCAGACCTGCCGAGAACAGCGCCAGCGTGACGCGCATGAAGGAGGATGTCCCCCGTTTGATAAACTGAACCGGCTGAGCAATGCGCTGTGGTTCAATGTCGCCTGCCGACGCGTCACTGACCGTAGTTGTACGACTCACTTGAAATCCTTGCTAAATAGCCCCGTGACGAAAAGGGACGGGCGCAACCCTGACGATCAGGGTAGGAAAATCTCAATATTCTGTCTAATATATTAATTATCTCAAATAATATGTTAAAGATATGAATATTGAGTTACGTCATCTGCGCTATTTCGTTGCTGTTGCAGAAGAACTTCACTTTGGACGCGCCGCCACCCGACTGAATATTTCGCAGCCGCCGCTAAGTCAGCAAATTCAGATGCTGGAACAGCATGTTGGCGCGCGACTGCTGGCGCGTACCAATCGCAGCGTGGCGCTGACCGCGGCGGGGAAGCAATTCCTCGCAGACTGCCGTCAGATCCTCGCGCAAGTGGACGATGCCGCCGCTCGCGCGGCGCGGCTCCATCAGGGAGAAGCGGGGGAGTTACGCATCGGCTTTACCTCCTCTGCGCCGTTTATCCGCGCCGTCTCCGATACGCTGTCCCTGTTCCGCCAGCATTATCCTGACGTGCACCTTCAGACCCGGGAGATGAATACTCGCGAGCAGCTCACGCCGCTTGGCGAAGGGGCGCTGGAGTTGGGGCTCATGCGCAACACGCCGCTACCGGAAACGTTACAATACGAAGTGATCTTGCATGAATCTTTAATGGCCATGATTCCGCGCGCGCACCGACTGGCGCAAAAACCCGTGGTGACATTAGCAGAACTGGCAAAAGAGCCGTTTGTCTTTTTCGACCCGCATGTCGGCACCGGCCTTTATGACGACATTCTCGGGTTAATGCGCCGCTATAATCTTTCTCCGGTCATTACGCAGGAGGTGGGGGAAGCGATGACCATCATCGGCCTGGTTGCCGCAGGTTTAGGCGTCTCCATTCTTCCGGCGTCGTTCAAAAAGGTGCAGCTTAATGAACTGTGCTGGGTGCCGCTGGCGGAAGAAGATGCCGTTTCCGAAATGTGGCTGGTCTGGTCCCGCCACCGTGAACACAGTCAGGCAGCGATCCGTTTTCGCCAGCAGTTACTTCAGGCAGTGAGAAGCGCTTAAATTAATTTAATAACGGCTAAAAATGTGCGGTAAATCACACGGCTAAGTAAAAAGTTGACGTTGCGTATTGAAGTACTTCACCATAGCCTACAGATTATTTCGGAGCGCGAAAATAAAGGGAGTCAGAGGTGGTTGCTGATAGTCAGCCTGGGCACATCGATCAAATAAAGCAGACCAATGCGGGCGCGGTTTATCGCCTGATTGATCAGCTGGGGCCGGTATCGCGTATCGACCTTTCTCGTCTCGCGCAGCTTGCGCCAGCCAGTATCACCAAAATTGTCCGTGAAATGCTGGAAGCGCATTTGGTTCAGGAACTGGAAATCAAAGAGGCCGGAAGCCGGGGCCGACCCGCGGTAGGGCTGGTGGTGGAGACCGAGGCCTGGCACTATTTATCTCTGCGTATCAGCCGGGGCGAAATCTTTCTCGCATTACGCGATCTCAGCAGTAAGCTGGTCGTCGAAGAGTGTCTGGAACTGCCGCTTGACGACGAACAGCCGTTACTCGAACGTATCATCACGTTGATCGACCAGTTTTTCATCCGTCATCAGCAGTTGCTCGAACGCCTGACCTCTATCGCCATTACTCTGCCCGGCATTATCGATACCGAAAACGGTATCGTGCACCGGATGCCCTTTTATGAAGATGTGAAAGAGATGCCGCTGGGGGAAGCGCTTGAACAACACACCGGAGTGCCGGTGTACATTCAGCATGACATCAGCGCATGGACGATGGCGGAAGCCCTGTTTGGCGCGTCTCGCGGCGCGCGCGATGTGATTCAGGTGGTCATTGACCATAACGTTGGCGCAGGGGTCATCACCGACGGGCATTTGCTACACGCAGGGAGCAGTAGCCTGGTGGAGATCGGGCACACGCAGGTCGACCCTTACGGTAAACGTTGCTACTGCGGCAACCACGGTTGTCTGGAAACCATCGCCAGTATCGAGAGCGTACTCGAGCTGGCCCAGCTTCGTCTGGGGCAGTCGATGAGTTCCACGCTGCACGGGCAGCCGCTCACCGTGGATTCACTGTGTCAGGCCGCGCTACAGGGCGATCTACTGGCAAAAGATATTATCGCGGGCGTCGGGGCCCATGTGGGGCGCATTCTGGCGATCATGGTGAATTTATTTAACCCGCAAAAAATACTGATTGGCTCGCCGCTGAGCAAAGCCGCTGATGTGCTGTTTCCGGCCATCGCAGACAGCATTCGGCAGCAGGCGCTACCCGCCTACAGCAAAAATATGGTTGTCGAGAGTACGCAGTTTTCTAATCAGGGCACCATGGCCGGCGCCGCACTGGTAAAAGACGCGATGTATAACGGTTCTTTACTGATTCGTCTATTACAGGGTTAACATTTTTGATTTGATCTACCAAAATTTGCGCTAACGCAAGCTGAGCTATTCTGGCATACCTTAGACTTTCTCTACTGTATTATTTTCCTGGCTTATATTTTCGAAGCATAACGGTGGAGTTAGTGATGCTGAAGCGTTTCTTTATTACAGGTACAGACACTTCTGTTGGGAAGACGGTGGTTTCCCGCGCATTACTACAAGCGTTAGCGTCGGGTGGTAAAAGCGTGGCTGGCTATAAACCTGTCGCCAAGGGCAGTAAAGAGACCCCGGACGGTCTGCGCAATAAAGACGCGTTGGTGCTGCAGAGCGTCTCTACGCTGGACTTGCCCTATGAAGCGGTGAATCCCATCGCGCTGAGCGAAGATGAAAGCAGCGTCGCCCACTGTTGTCCCATCAATTACACCCTGATTTCTGACGGGCTGGCCAGCCTGACTGAAAAGGTCGATCACGTTGTGGTAGAAGGCACCGGCGGTTGGCGCAGCCTGATGAACGATCTGCGCCCGCTCTCCGAATGGGTGGTTCAGGAACAGCTTCCGGTACTGATGGTGGTGGGCATTCAGGAAGGGTGTATCAACCATGCGCTGCTGACAGCCCAGGCGATCGCCAATGACGGCTTACCGCTGATCGGCTGGGTCGCAAACCGCATCAATCCGGGCCTCGCGCACTACGCCGAAATTATCGACGTGCTGAGCAAAAAACTGCCCGCGCCGCTGATTGGCGAACTGCCTTATCTGCCGCGCGCTGAGCAGCGCGAACTGGGTCAGTACATTCGCCTGTCAATGCTGGGCAGCGTGCTGGCGGTAGATCGAGTCGTGGCGTAAGGTTCGCGACAGCACCGAGGCCAGTACACAGGCCATCAACAAGCCGGGGAGCAGTCGATACTCTCCGGTCATTTCACAAATCATCAGCGCCGACATAACGGGCGCATGCGTTGTCGCTGCCAGCAGCGTCGCCATTCCCGTTAAGCCTAACAAGACCGCCAGTTCGTCGGAACCGGGAAGCCACATTCCCCAAAGGCGTCCAACAAACATCCCTACGGCCAGGCCGATAAACAGCGTCGGGGTGAATACGCCGCCAGGCGCGCCGGAACCGCTGCTGGCCAGCACCGCGAGCAGCTTGCAAAGAAAAATCACCGTGACAACCGCCATCAGCGGCGGCGAAAGCAGAAATGACTGCACCACGCTGTAGCCGTTGCCCCATACCGTTGGCGTGAGCAGGGAAAGTAAGCCGACGATGAGCCCGCCCAGCGCCAGCTGCCACGGCGGTGACAGTCTGAGCAGAAGAAATGCGCGGTGGCTGGCAGACATCAACCCCATCAACAGGGGACCGCAAAGACCGGCAAGCAGGCCTGTGCTGACGATAAGTCCGTACTCGGTAAGATGCAGCGACCGCGACAGATGAACCGTGTAGAGCACATCGTTACCCCCGTTCAGCGCATGGGTGATCAGCAGCGCTACCACGGCGGAAACAACGACCGGACCGAGGGACGCCAGCATCAACGTACCAAACAGGACTTCCGCAATAAACAGGCTGCCCGCCAGCGGGGCGTGATACGCGCTGGCCATACCTGCCGCCGCGCCGCAGGCGATCCACAATTTCCACTCGTGCTGAGGCGCGAACCGGCGGGCAAAGCAGGAGGCCGCCAGCGCGGCCAACAAAATCATCGCCCCTTCACGACCAATCGCGCTACCGCTGGCGACCACCAATAGCGAAGCCAGGGATTTGATTAAGCTCGCGCCATAATCAAACCGACCGTCGGTTTGCAGGGCTTCCATATAGTCAGTGGGCGCGTGCGGCCGCAACTGGCTGCGCTTTTGCCATCCCCACAGCAGCAAACCGGCCGCCAGTCCTCCCAACGCTGGCGTCAGGACGCGTCGCCAGGGCGACAGACCCGTCGCGGCGTTGACCAGACTGCCGCTGTCATTGCTGAGAAATACCCATTCCAGCAATAGCATCGCATGACGGAAGCAGGCGACCGCCAGCGCGGCGAAGATGCCGACGAGGGCGGCAAAGCACAGACGGCGAAACATGGCGCGTAGATCGGGCCAGGCATGAAGACGATGCATAAACGGTTACAGGAAGTCTGAAACCGTCTATTTTGCGGGGAAAAGGGCACAGAAGCAAAAGCCGTGAGTGCGAAAAGGGGGGGCCTGATCAGCAACCCTCTGTCAGGTTACGCGGTTAATGACTGTCGTGGATGTTCAACGCCCGGCGGGTGCGTCCCGAACTCAGGTAATCGGCAATATAGTCCTGGGAAATTTCACCGTTGTAGCGGCCGTCTTCATCGACAATGGGCATCCAACTGGTGTTACTCTCGTACAGACGCGACAGCACGATACGCAGGTTATCTTCCGCCTTTCCGGTGATGCGGAAGGGATGAATGATATCCGAACAGACCCCGGTGGCGTTCCGCGCTTCCCGGCGCTTGACGAAGCCCACGGGTTTTCCGTCGGCATCCACCACGGTGATCGCGCGAATATCGTTATCGTCCATGATGGCAAAGGCCTCCTGCAGCGGGGTAGTGGGACGTGCCGTCAGCGTCGGCTGCTGATCGGTGACATCCCCCGCTGAAACCAACAGCAGACGTTTAAGCGTTCGGTCCTGGCCGACAAACGAGCCGACAAACTCGTTAGCCGGCTTCGCCAGCAGTTCATCCGGGCTGGCGCACTGGACGATTCGCCCCTGCCGGAAAACCGCGATCCGATCGCCGAGCTTCAGGGCTTCATCAATATCATGACTCACCAGCATAACGGTCTTTTTCAACGCGCGCTGCATTTCCAGAAACTGGTTTTGGATCACTTCCCGGTTAATGGGGTCAACGGCGCCAAACGGTTCATCCATCAGCAGTACCGGCGGATCGGCTGCCAGCGCGCGGATCACGCCGATACGCTGCTGCTGCCCCCCGGACATCTCTTTTGGATAGCGGTGAAGGAATTTCTTCGCATCCATTGCCACCATATCCATTAACTCCTCCGCGCGTCGTTGACAGCGGGCCTTGTCCCAGCCCAGCATCCTCGGCACCACGGTGATGTTCTCTTCAATCGTCATGTTCGGGAACAGGCCGATTTGCTGGATCACGTAGCCAATATTGCGGCGCAAGGTGACAGTATCCATTCCGCTGGTGTCTTCGCCGTTGATCAAGATATTACCGCTGCTGGGCGTGATCAGGCGGTTAATCATTTTCAGCGTGGTGGTTTTGCCACAGCCTGACGGCCCCAGCAGAACGCACATTTCGCCTTCCGGAACGTTCAGATTAACGTTATCTACCGCCTTCAGCGGTTGGCCCTTCTTCTGGGAAAATTGTTTGGTGAGGTTTTCCAGTTTTATCATTATCGAATCCCCTTTGGTGTCAGAACGACCTGCAGGCGATGCAGTAGCCAGTCCAGCACAATCGCTAAAATACAAATCAACAACGCACCGGCGATCAGCATACGAATATCGCTGCCGCCGATACCGTTTAATAACAGTAAGCCCAGACCGCCCGCGCCAATCACGGCGGCGATCGCCATTACGCCGATGTTCATGACCACAGCGGTACGAATGCCGCCAAATATCACCGGCAGCGCCATCGGAATTTCAACCCAGCGCAGGCGCTGCCAGAAGGTCATGCCGATACCGCGACCGGCCTCGCGCAGCCCCGGCGGCAGACTGTCCAGCGCCGTATGGGTATTGCGCACGATTGGCAGCAATGAATAGAGGAATACCGCGGTAACGGCGGGTAACGCGCCGATTCCCTGACCGATCAGCGAAAAGAGCGGGATCATTAAGCCAAACAGCGCAATAGACGGGATGGTGAGCATCAGGGTCGCGAAGCTGAGCACCGGCGTGGCCAGCCATTTGTGTCGAACAATCAGCACACCCAGCGGTACGCCAATCACTATTGCCAGGCCGACGGCCAACAGCACCAGCCATAAATGCTGGAAGGTAAGGCTGGCGAGATAGCCCGCGTTATCTATCATGAAATGAATCGTGTCCATATTGGCTCCTTACAGCAGCTTTTTCTGTTGCAGGAATTCACGCGCGACCTGCTGAGGCGACTGATGATCGATATCCACTTTCGCATTGAGCGTACTTATTACGTCGTTGTTCAGTAGAGCGGAAAGGGTATTCAGCGCCTCTTCCAGTCCCGGGTTGGCATCAAGAATCGGTTTGCGCACCACCGGGGTGACCGCGTAGCTGGGGAAAAAGCCTTTGTCGTCTTCCAGAACTTTCAGATCGAACCCTTTTACTCGCCCATCGGTGGTATACACCAGGCCTGCGTCAACAAAACCATCGCGAACGGCGTTATAGACAAGACCAGGATCCATCTGGCGGATCTGTGGGCGGTCCAGATTCATCTGGTAAGCCTGCTGTAAAGGTTTCATACCGTCGCTACGACCGGCAAATTCAAGGTCGAGTCCCAGTAGCCAGTTTTTATCCGGATCGGTCTGGCGAATGTGGTCAATTTTCGCCACCATTTGGGACATCGTGGTGATGTTTTCCGCCTCGGCGCGCTTGCGCTGCATGGCAAAGGCGTAGGTATTATTCATATCGGCGGGTTTCAGCCAGACCAGACCTTTCTCTGCATCCAACCGCTTCACCGTGTCGTAGGACTCCTGCGGCGTCATCCGTTTATCGATACGGTTGAAAATGATCAGCGAAGTGCCGGTATATTCCCAGGTCACATCAATCTGGTTGTTGACCATGGCGTTACGCGAAATCACGGCGGCAATATTGGTACGAGGCTCAACCTGAAAGCCTTTCTTTTGCAGATACAGCACCGTCATCGCCGACAGAATGTGCTGCTCGGTAAAGCCTTTCGTGGCGAGGACGATCGGGGCGGCTTGCGCCTGCGCGCTGAAAATCAGCACGCAGGCAAGCCAGCCCAACAGGTGTCTTTTAATCTTCATTTAGCGCTCCATGTACTTATCATTGTCTTCAGGCCGTGTGCGGACTCAGGGCCCGGCCAAGCCATGCGAGCAGGCTGTCAAGGATCAGGGCGAAAAGCGCCGTGGCGGTCGCGCCCAGAATAAGCGTCGGGAAGTCGTTCAGGTAAATGCCGGGGAAGATCAGCTCGCCGTAGCTGCTGGCGCCAATCAGAAAGGCCAGCGGGGCGGTACCGACGTTAATGGCCGTGGCGATCCGGATCCCTGAAAGCATGACCGGCCATGCGTTCGGCAATTCCACCTGCCACAACCGCTGCCATTTGGTCATGCCAATGCCGTTCGCTGCTTCAATCAGCGAGGCCGGGACGGAGCAGAGGCCCGCGTAGGTGTTACGAACGATGGGCAACAGCGAAGCCAGGAACAGCGCGACGATCGCCGGAATATCGCCGATGCCGATAATCACCATGGCGAGCGCCAGCACAGCCAGCGGAGGCAGGGTGTTGCCGACATTAAAGATCTGCATGACGTATTCGGCAATGCCTTTGGCGGCTGGACGACTCAGTAAAATGCCGCTCGGGATCCCCACCAGCAGAGCCAAAAACATTGAACTGAACACTAAGAACAGGTGCTGTTTACCGAGATACAGCAGATCGACCTGTCGGGCCTGAAGCGTGTCGAGGCCGACTCCCCAGACCACCAGCGCCAGCACAATGATAATGGCGAAAGTGAAGGCGGCGACGCGTTTTAACGCGGAAGTGTGCATTGCGGTGTGTCTCCCTGTTTGCATGCGTTATGGCAGCGGGTTGCCGCTGCGTGTTGTTATGCCATGTATCGGCAGGGTGTTTTGAGCTATAGCAACAGGGGGAGAAGGCCGCCAGTCAGACGGCGTAAAAAGTGAACCAGGCTGCTGATCTGTAAGGGGGATCAGGCCTTATGGCGCAACGGGTGGTTCGCTCTGTAAAGAATTGTCTTAAAAGCGGCAATAAAAAGTGACGTTGTCACAATCGTGTCGGGCCGGAAGCGCCATCCTTCTGCTTTCCGGCCAGCGTAAAGTGAGGATTTATGCTCACCGATACAGTTTTTTCACTGCCACCGGGACGATCAGCGTCGACTGCCAGTCGGCAAGGGTCAGACGCGCCAGTTCGCCGACGGCCTGGTAAAACGGATGTCCGGCATTGTCGATAAAAACATCGAGAAAGCGCGACGACCATGGCAACAGATGCCACGCCAGCAGTTCGGCGCACTGCGTATGGCGCCCGTTTTCTGCCAGCCAGGCGGCGAGAAGCAACAAGGCGCCAAAATGATCTTCCGGCTCATTTTGCTGCATCGCAAAGTGAATCCCGTTGTCGCGCATCCACTGGCGCAGGGCCAGCGTGGAATCACCAAACAGCACATTTTCACGATCCAGCCAGACGGAACCCCACGGTGGCGAAGGCAGCGCGTAAGGTCCGACAAACAGACGCTGCCATGCCTGCGCCAGCGTTTCTTCCGCGTCGCGCTGAAGCAACTGACCGAGAGGCGCAAGCTTATGCGCGGGCAGCGGCCACTGGGCCTGCCACTCTTCTGTTTTTAATAATGCGACCAGCGGCGCGGCCTCATTGCTGTCCGGCGCATAGTAAAACAGCGCGCCCAGTACCCGCGCCGTCATGGCGAAATCGTCACGTTGCGTAAATTCAGTCATTAACAGTATCCAACAATGCAGGTGTATTGCACGATGCGTGCATCAGTGGGCGAGAGTGTACCTGTTCAGGCGCGGCGGGTATTAATCCAAATCAAAAGGACGTTACCCACCGGGAAAGGCGGGTAACATCGGGTCGCATTATTGCGGTTCGGCGCTGGCGCCATCCTGCGAAGGCGCAGTATTTGCCGGTGCATTGCCGCTGCTGGTGCGGGTATACAGAATTTTGTGGGTGTCGTTGGCGCAATGTCCGACGACCTGGGAATCCGGCTGGTCAGCCTGATCGTTTGGCACAATGCTGAGCGTAAAATTCGCTTCCGGCACGCCGTTATTAATGATGCGCTGTTCAATATCGCTTTTAACGCGTTCGCACGAGTTCGGAACCGCAAAAACCAGCGGGGACGCGCTCAACAATAAACACGTCAGTATTCCTCGGGTGACTTTCATCATCTGCTCCTTTTATGAGATGCGCTAAAATAAGCATAGCACCCTTAGTGTAAATAACTGTATTTGCTAATATGATTGGGAATCATCCATGGTTGACGGGGAATGTGTGAAAAAACAGTGCCTTTTTTTGCTTTGCGGCCTTGTGCTGGCAGGATGCGACAATAACACGCTGCCGCTTTCTTTTACGCCTGAAATGGCCAGCTTCTCAAATGAGTTCGACTTTGACCCGCTGCGGGGCCCGGTGAAAGACTTCAGCCAGACATTACTCAATGAAAAGGGCGAAGTGGCGAAACGGGTAAATGGCTCGCTTTCTGAGGAAGGCTGCTTTGATACGCTGGAGTTGCACGACCTGGAAAATAATACCGCCGTTGCCCTTGTTCTGGATGCTAACTATTACCGCGACGCGGAAACGCTGGAAAAGCGGGTGCGCCTGCAAGGGAAATGCCAGCTAGCGGAGCTGCCCTCTGCGGGTGTGGTCTGGGACACCGATGACAATGGGTTTATTGTCACCGCCGTTGGCAAAGAGATGAAAGTACATTATCGCTATGATTCCGAAGGGTATCCACTGGGTAAAACCACCGTGACGAAAGATCAGACATTATCGGTGGAAGCGAAACCTTCATCTGACCCGCGTAAGAAGCTCGACTATACGGCAGTAAGTCTGCTGAACGATCGCCCGTTAGGCAATGTGAAGCAGACCTGCGACTACGACAGTCACGCCAATCCTACAGATTGCACGCTGGTGATTATCGATCAAAGCGTCAAGCCCGCCGTTGAGCATAACTACACCATTAAAAATACCATCGATTATTACTGACGCTGCCGCGCAGCGTTTACTGCGCGGTCGGTTTCAACATGGCGGGTGCGGACGTTTTCAGTTCCGTGAGATACTGATGCTGGAAAATACACATTCGTATGGTGTTGCGGTATTCGCCGTTGATGAAAAACTCATGGATTAGCTCGCCTTCCACTATAAAGCCCAGCTTACGGTAGATATGAATCGCTTTTTCATTTTCTTTATCAACGATTAAATACAGTTTATACAGGTTAAGTACGGTAAATCCGTAGTCCATCGCCAGCCTGGCCGCGCGTGAGGCAAGTCCTTTACCCTGAAATTCCGGGGAAATAATGATCTGAAACTCGGCTCTGCGGTGGACGTGGTTAATCTCCACCAGTTCAACCAGTCCGGCTTTCTGGCCATCGCACTCCACGACAAACCGGCGTTCACTTTGATCGTGAATGTGCTTGTCGTAGAGATCCGACAACTCAACGAATGCCTCGTAAGGTTCTTCGAACCAGTAACGCATTACGCTGGCGTTATTGTCGAGTTGATGGACGAAACGTAAATCTTCACGCTCCAGCGGGCGCAACTTTACACTGAGGGCGCTTGTCATACCGATTCCTTAGCGTCTTTTCGCATCACGACATTAAGGCGCGATAACCCGGCCTGTACGGCGGTCCAGACAGCGCAGGGTATTCGGTTCCCAGTACGCATTGAGATTAGCGCTTTGCTCACAGCTGTCGCGGTTATCAAAAGCGGCATCTGCTTTGTCCCACTCTTTTTCAGCGCGTTTATTCACTTTCTGGCGCAGATTGCGCGTGTCATTCCATTGTTCTTTTTGCATTGTCGCTTGCTGACGGCTCAGCGCGCTGTCGCCGGACTCGATCACCAGCCTGCTGGTCTCAGCCTGAGCAGACGCGGTATACACGACAGCACCAAGCAGCAGCATTGCCGTCAGGCCCAGACGCTTGCTAAGTGTAATGTTCATGGCAAATTCCTTTCATGAGTGGGGTATAAAATCATCACTTGCAGGCAAATTCTACACTAATCACGGCGCAGGGCATACCCGCCTGAAGGTCATGGATAAGCGACGACGATTATCGCGTATCATGATTTAACCTCAGCTCAATAAACGACAACCATGATCAAAACGACACTTCTTTTTATTGCCACGGCGTTGTGTGAAATCGTCGGCTGCTTTTTACCCTGGCTCTGGCTAAAACGCGGGGCAACGATCTGGCTGTTGGTTCCCGCTGTCATTGCTCTGGCCCTGTTTGTCTGGCTGTTGACGCTCCATCCGGCTGCCAGCGGACGCGTATATGCCGCCTACGGCGGCGTCTACGTATGTACTGCGCTCGTATGGTTACGCATAGTGGACGACGTGAAACTTAGTCTTTATGACTGGACAGGGGCCGTCGTTGCGCTGTGTGGCATGCTGATCATTGTTGCGGGATGGGGACGGACGTAGATCGCTTTTTTGTGATCGCCCGTCGGTTTTTTGATCACCATGCTTGTATGGTAGTTCGGGAATGAATAAATTTCTTGCATCACTAATTTGATGTAAGGAAAGCGCATGGAAAGTGTCGTTATTCAGCAACCGAATAATCTGGTGATTGAACAACGGGAATTACCCGAACCGCGAAAAGGAGACGTTCGCGTTCGGGTTAAACTCGCCGGAATATGCGGATCGGACAGTCATATTTATCGCGGTCATAATCCGTTTGCGAAATATCCACGCGTTATCGGTCACGAAGTTTTTGGTGTGATAGATAAAGTGGGCGAGGGCGTAGATACCCGCCGTATTGGTGAACGTGTGGCGCTGGATCCGGTTATTAGCTGCGGGGAATGCTATCCCTGCTCAATTGGCAAACCCAATGTTTGCACGTCATTAGTGGTATTAGGCGTGCACCGGGACGGCGGTTTTAGTGAATATGTGACTGCGCCAGCCAGGAATGCCTACGTTATTCCGGAGACGATCCCCGATCGTCACGCCGTGATGGTTGAACCTTTTACGATTGCCGCAAATGTTACCGGACAGGTTGAGCCGACAGAAAATGATATTGCGCTCATTTACGGCGCCGGTCCGATGGGGTTAACCACTTTACAGGCGTTAAAAGGTGTTTATAACGTTGGCACCGTGATTGTGGCCGATCGTATTGAAGAACGTCTGGCGATGGCAAAAACATGCGGCGCTGATGTGATCCTGAATAATAGCGAGCTTACACTGCAATCCTGGCTCGAAGAAAAAGGAATCAAGCCGACCCTGATTGTTGACGCGGCCTGTCATCCAGCCATTCTCCCGGAAGCCATTGGCCTTGCGTCACCAGCGGCGCGTATCGTGTTAATGGGTTTTTCCAGCGACCCGTGCGTGATTACGCAGCAGGGCATTACCGGTAAAGAGCTTTCTATTTTTTCATCGCGACTGAATGCGCACAAATTTCCCACCGTCATCGAATGGATGGAAAAGGGATTTATCGATCCTGAAAAGTTAATTACTCATCAGTTTGACTATCACCATATTACCGACGCCCTTGAAATATTCGAAAAAGATCAGCGTCAGTGCTGCAAAGTATTACTGACCTTTTCTGCATAACAGACGAACAATGCGGTAAATGCCCGATTCGTCGGGTATTTTGTGGTACGCATCTCCTTTTCAGAGATAGCTAATATGAATACATTAAAACATGAAAGAAGTACGCAGGATCTGGTGCGCGCCGCCGTTTCAGGTTGGTTAGGCACTGCCCTGGAATTTATGGATTTCCAGTTATATTCTCTTGGCGCCGCGCTGGTGTTTCATGAGATATTTTTCCCGGAACAATCCGCGGCTATGGCGCTTATTCTGGCGATGGGCACCTACGGCGCAGGGTATATCGCTCGTATCGTCGGCGCTTTTATATTCGGCAAGATGGGCGACAGAATAGGGCGCAAAAAAGTGCTCTTTATCACCATCACCATGATGGGCATCTGCACCACCTTAATTGGCGTTTTGCCGACTTACGCGCAAATCGGAATTTTTGCGCCAGTGCTGTTAGTCACTTTACGTATTATTCAGGGACTAGGCGCGGGGGCGGAAATTTCTGGCGCCGGAACCATGTTGGCGGAATACGCGCCGAAAGGGAAACGCGGAATCATTTCATCTCTGGTGGCGATGGGCACCAACTGCGGTACGTTAAGCGCCACGGCGATCTGGGCGGTGATGTTTTTCGCTCTTGACCGTGAAGCGTTGCTGGCCTGGGGATGGCGTATTCCGTTCCTTGCAAGCGTAGTGGTCATGATCTTTGCCATATGGCTGCGCCTGAATCTGAAAGAAAGTCCGGTGTTTGAGCAGGTCAACGAAGGTGAAACCACCGCAGCGCCGACGGCGGCAGATGTTTCTCTGGGCGCGATGTTTACCAGTAAATCGTTCTGGCTGGCAACGGGGTTACGTTTTGGGCAAGCCGGTAACTCGGGATTGATCCAGACGTTTCTTGCCGGTTATCTCGTCCAGACGCTGTTATTCAACAAATCGATACCCACGGATGCGCTGATGATAAGCTCGATTATCGGTTTTATCACTATTCCGCTTCTGGGCTGGCTGTCAGACAAATACGGTCGCCGTTTACCCTACATTTTGTTAAACATCTCGGCCATCATTCTTGCTTACCCGATGCTGTCGATTGTCGTGGATAAAACGTACAGCCCCGGGATCATCATGACGGCGCTGATTGTCATTCATAACTTTGCGGTGCTTGGTCTGTTTGCACTTGAAAATATCACCATGGCGGAGATCTTCGGCTCCCGTAACCGCTTCACCCGCATGGCGATATCGAAAGAGGCCGGAGGGCTGGTCGCGGTGGGGTTCGGTCCGGTACTGGCGGGTATTTTCTGCAACATGACCGGCAACTGGCTGCCGATCCTGGTGATGATCGTCATTTATTCCCTGATAGGCCTCATTTCCGCACTGCTGATGCCGGAAGTCTGCGATCGCGATCTGCGTATTCCTGAGGATGCGGCAGAGGTTACAGGCAGTAAACAGAGGCTGCCCAGCGCCAGCCGTATTTAACCCCTGCGTTCAAAGCGGTTACGTATTCACGGACCGCTTTTTTTACGCATCGGCACAAACCCCAGGTCAGTGGACGCTGATTTTTGTGATCTCAGTGGAGAAACTGGTTTGTTATACTTGTATGGTAGTATGCGTAAGACATAAATTCTTAATATCACCACATAGAGGTAGGAAGAAAAATGAAGATTGTAGGGGCTGAGGTTTTTGTCACCTGTCCGGGACGTAACTTTGTCACGCTGAAAATAACCACCGAAGACGGTATCACCGGACTGGGCGATGCCACGCTGAATGGACGCGAGCTTTCTGTCGCGTCGTACCTGAAAGATCATCTCTGCCCACAGTTAATCGGTCGCGATGCGCACTGTATCGAAGATATCTGGCAGTTTTTTTACAAGGGTGCTTACTGGCGTCGCGGCCCGGTAACGATGTCTGCCATTTCTGCTGTCGACATGGCGCTCTGGGACATCAAAGCCAAAGCGGCAAACATGCCGCTGTATCAATTGCTCGGCGGCGCGTCCCGCGAAGGGGTGATGGTATATTGCCACACCACCGGACATACCGTTGACGATGTGTTGGAAGATTACGCTCGCCATAAAGAGATGGGCTTTAAAGCGATTCGCGTGCAGTGCGGCGTACCGGGGATGAAGACCACTTACGGTATGTCCAAAGGGAAAGGGCTGGCCTACGAACCCGCAACCAAGGGACAGTGGCCGGAAGAACAGCTCTGGTCTACCGAGAAATACCTCGACTTCACGCCGAAGCTGTTTGCAGCCGTTCGCGACAAGTTCGGATTCAATGAACACTTGCTGCATGACATGCATCATCGCTTAACGCCGATTGAAGCGGCGCGTTTTGGAAAGAGCATCGAAGATTATCGTCTGTTCTGGATGGAAGACCCGACGCCTGCGGAAAACCAGGAATGCTTCCGCCTGATTCGACAACATACCGTTACGCCGATTGCTGTCGGTGAAGTCTTTAACAGTATCTGGGACTGCAAGCAGCTGATAGAAGAACAGCTGATCGACTATATCCGCACCACCATCACCCATGCAGGCGGCATTACCGGAATGCGCCGCATCGCCGATTTCGCGTCGCTTTATCAGGTTCGCACGGGCTCCCACGGGCCGTCCGATCTCTCTCCGGTGTGCATGGCTGCGGCGCTGCACTTTGATCTCTGGGTGCCCAACTTCGGTGTTCAGGAGTACATGGGCTATTCAGAGCAAATGCTGGACGTTTTCCCGCATAACTGGCGTTTTGACAACGGTTATATGCACCCGGGCGACAAGCCGGGACTGGGCATTGAGTTCGACGAAAAGCTGGCGGCGAAATATCCCTATGATCCCGCTTATCTGCCGGTCGCCCGACTGGAAGATGGCACATTGTGGAACTGGTAAAGGCGCATTGCAACTCAATCAGGAGAAAAAACATGGGCTTCATTAACGATCGTTTCATGATCGATAATGAAGTCGGTGTTCGGCTTTATCAGGACATCGCAAAAGATCTGCCGATCATCGACTATCACTGTCATCTTGAAGCAAAAGATATTTACGAGAATAATGCGTTTGAGGATATTACCCATCTCTGGCTGGCGGGCGATCACTATAAGTGGCGTGCAATGCGTGCGAACGGAATTGATGAGCGACGCATAACAGGCGACGCGAGTTCGGAAGAAAAATTCCAGGCCTGGGCAGAAACCGTCGAAGCCTCATTTGGTAATCCGCTGTATCACTGGACGCACCTGGAGCTCAGTCATTATTTTGACTGTCATCTAACGCTCGACAGCCATAACTGGCGTGAGGTGATGGAATACTGTAACCGTCTGCTCCGGCAGCCGGATTTTACTCCGCGTCGCCTGATGGAACGTTCAAAAGTGGAGGTCGTTTGTACTACCGATGCCCCTCTCGACTCGCTGGAATATCATCGGTTATTACAACAGGACAACACTTTTGGTATTAAGGTGTTGCCGACATTCCGTCCTGACGATGTGTTTAGCGATGACCCCGCCCGGTTTGCGGAATTCACGACCAAACTGGCGCAAAGTACAGACGAAGAGGTGAAGACATTTGCACAGTTTTCTGAAGCTATCCGACAACGTATTGCCTGGTTTCACAACGCTGGATGCCGAATTTCCGATCATGGTCCTGCCTGTATTGACTATCAGGCAGCAACGCCTGAACGTGTTAACGCACTGTTCTCCCGTAAAGCGTCAGCAGAGACATTAACTGCTGAAGAAGAGCGTCAACTCAATAGCGCCATTTTCGTGATGCTGGCAGGGCATTACAAAGCGTTTGGTTGGGCGATGCAAATTCATTTTGGCGCAATCCGCAATACTAATAGCCGAATGCATCACCGACTGGGAATAAATACCGGATTTGATTCCATTAATGATCAGTCACGTCTGGCGTCTTCGCTTAATCATTTGCTTGATGCAATGATGCAAGAAAATGCGTTGCCTAAAACCATTTTGTATAACCTGAACGCTATTTATAACGATATTGTCGCGACTACCATCGCCAATTTTCAGAGCGCGGAGTTTGGTGTGAAATCCCCCATGCAGTTTGGCTCTGGTTGGTGGTTTAACGACACCCGTAGAGGCATGGAAAATCAACTTAATAGCTTGGCCGATCAGGGATTGCTAATGCATTTTGTCGGCATGCTAACGGATTCACGAAGTTTTGTTTCTTATACTCGCCACGATTATTTTCGCAGGATCCTTTGCAATCTTATTGGCGGATGGGTTGAGAAAGGAGAAGTACCTGATAATAAAGATATTCTGACGCGAATGATTAGAAATATCTGTCACGATAATGCTAAAAACTATTTTAAATTTTAATACTATCTGCTGAGGATAGAACATGACTCGTACCAACAGAAAAATAACGATTCCAGTCAGTATCGGTTATGGACTAACGGATATCATGGGGGGCGGTGCGTTTACCGTTATTGGCGCATGGTTGCTTTTCTTTTACACAACCTTCGTGGGCCTTTCGCCGGTCGAAGCAGCGGCAATTGTAGCTATTGCAAGGATAGTGGATGCGATTGTGAGCTTATTCATGGGCTCATTTACCGATCATTTCTATAAAAATGCATTAGGTAAGCGGTTTGGAAGAAGACGTTTCTTTCTGCTTATTGGTGCGCCGCTCATGCTGGTTTATATATTGCTATGGGTTACCGGAATGAACTTCTGGTTTTATCTTGGCGTTTATCTGGCTTTCGAAGTTATTGCGGCGATGGTACTTATTCCGTGGGAAACATTGCCTTCTGAAATGACAAAAGACTTTAATTCCCGCACAAAATTATCCACCTGCCGTATGTTTCTATCAGCCTCCGGCACCTTTTTAGCAACATTTATTCCTGGGCTGCTAATTGGTTATTTTGGTGAGCACGATCCAAATGCGTATTTCATCAACGGCGTCGTCTTTGCTGTCATGTTTATGTTGTGTGTATTTATTTCCTGGAAAGTCACCTGGGAACGAGATTTAACGCCAGAAATGCTGCAAGAACTGGAACGTAGCGTTCAACCATCCACGCTGGGGGAAAAATGGGCGAAAGTAGGGCGGCTGTTTAAAGATTATGCCTCAACGCTTAAAGTTCGAGCCTTTCGTAAGCACTTAGCAATCTATCTGTTTTCCTTTACGGCGAAAGATGTTTACAACACTGTTTTCGTCTTCTTTTGCGTCTATTGTCTGAATGTTTCCTCGTCGCTTGCGGGAACGCTTCTGTCGATGAGTATTGTGGGCCTGCCGGTGACGTTGCTGGCAGGGGTTGGGATCATCAAATATGGCCCGTCACGCCTCTACGTTTTCGCCTACACCTTGATGATGCTGTGTCTGCTCGGCCTGTTTGTGGTGTACCAGTTCCCGACAGACAATAAAGTCACCTTGCTGGTGATCCTGGCGGCGCTATATCAGGTTGGGCGTTGTGTACTGGAATTCACACCATGGAACGTATTTCCCTTCATTCCGGATATTGATGAAATGATTACCCGGCAGCGTCGTGAAGGTCTGTTCGCGGCGGTAATGACATTCTCACGCAAAACGACCGTTGCCATCGCCACATTTATCGTTGGGCTCATGTTACAGAACGGCGGCTTTGTTAAAGGCAGCCAGGTCCAGCCCGAACAGGCCATTAACACGATTGCCACTCTCTTGTTTGTTGGTACGGCGGGGCTATTGCTGATTGCGCTCTGGCAGGCTGTGACGTTCCACCTGAATAAGCGCACCCATAAAATATTTGTCGATGAGGTCGATCGCCTTAAAGCCGACGGCGCAAAACAAGATGTCGATCCTGAAACACGCCGGATCGTCGAAGACCTGACGGGATACAGCTATGACACATTATGGTGCGAGGAAGCCCAACAGGGCACGAACCCCGCGAAATCAACGGTAACAGTGAGCTAAACGAGGGCAGCTCTGTCGCAGAACGTACGTTAAGCCAGGGCTGTCACATAACTTAAAAATGATGTTATACCAATTAGCGAAAGCTTAATTCAAATCAAAACATACAACCATACAGGCGTTACTCTGAAACGGTCCTGATTTCATTCCAAATAGGTCATACAATGCAAAACAAGCTCTTAACGGCAAAAGCGACGTTACCTGGCTACGATCGCAACACGTTGATTCCGCGTATCGTTCATCTCGGCTTTGGCGCGTTCCATCGTGCGCACCAGGGCGTTTATACCGACATCCTGGCGGCTGAGCACAACAGCGACTGGGGATACTGTGAAGTGAACCTGATCGGCGGCGAGCTGCAAATTGCCGATTTGAAACAGCAGGATAACCTGTACACCGTGGCGGAAATGTCTGCCGATGCCTGGACGGCAAGAGTGGTTGGCGTGGTGAAGAACGCGCTGCATGCCCAGGTGGATGGACTGGAAGCGGTGCTCGCGGCAATGTGCGAACCCCAGGTGGCGATTGTTTCACTGACCATCACCGAAAAAGGGTATTGCCATTCTCCCGCCACCGGGCAGTTAATGCTGGATCACCCAATGATCGCAGCCGATCTCCGGAATCCTCACCAGCCTAAAACTGCACCGGGCGTGGTGGTTGAAGCGCTGGCGCGACGCAAAGCGGCAGGACTGCCCGCCTTCACCGTTATGTCCTGCGACAATATGCCGGAGAACGGACACGTCATGCGAAACGTGGTCACGGCCTATGCCCGCGCGGTTGATGCGGAGCTGGCAGAATGGATCGCGCAACACGTGACGTTCCCGTCGACCATGGTTGACCGCATTGTTCCGGCAGTGACCACCGAAACGCTGGATAAAATCGAACAACTGACCGGCGTGCGCGATCCGGCGGGTGTCGCGTGTGAGCCGTTCCGTCAGTGGGTGATTGAAGACAATTTCGTCGCCGGGCGTCCACAATGGGAAAAAGCAGGCGCTGAACTGGTTGCTGACGTGATCCCATTTGAAGAAATGAAGCTGCGTATGTTGAACGGTAGCCACTCTTTCCTCGCTTACCTGGGGTATCTGGCGGGCTATCAGCACATTAACGACTGCATGGAGGATGAACATTACCGCATTGCGGCCCGTGGGCTGATGCTCAATGAGCAGGCGCCAACGCTAAAAGTGCAGGGGGTTGATCTGACGCGCTACGCCGATCTGCTCATTGAGCGCTACAGCAATCCGGCGCTACGCCACCGTACCTGGCAGATCGCGATGGATGGTAGTCAGAAGCTGCCGCAGCGTATGCTGGACTCGGTGCGTTGGCACCTGGCCCATAATAGCCGTTTCGACCTGCTGGCGCTGGGCGTGGCGGGCTGGATGCGCTATGTGGGCGGTGTGGACGAACAGGGGAAGGCGATTGATGTCAACGATCCGTTACTGCCGGTGATTCAACAGGCGGTGCAAAGCAGTGCGGAAGGGGAAAGCCGCGTTGAAGCCCTGTTAGGGATTGAGGCGATCTTCGGAAACGAACTGCCACACGTGGCGTTGTTCACCAACGCGGTGAAAGAAGCCTACCAGGCTCTGCTGGCGGAAGGGGCGAAAAAAACCGTGGCTCGCTATGCAGCAAATCTGAAGTAACAGCAACGCGGTTGCCGGATGGCGCTTTGTTTATCCGACCTGGGATTTTCAGCCAAACTCAGACCAGGCCGGAAAAGTGAAACGCCATCTGGCATTCACACCATCAGTTCATGCCAAGTCGAATCAGTTCGACGGGCGCAAACTTACCTTCACAACCTTCCACTTCCACGGTTTTTTCGCGACGGATTTGCGCGGCGTCCAGACCCTCTGTCGCGATAGCTTTAATGCGACCGGTGACGCCGGTACCGCTGATCATGACGCGGCTGCCGGTGGTGATTGCGTTACGGTTACGATCGTATGTCATCATGGTGTTTTCTCCTTTCTAACTTACCGTCAAAGCCCGTGGGCTCTGGTCCCACGTAACGGGCGCTATATAAATACGCTCATCAGTCCGGAGTTTTTTTGTTTTTGATCAAGCTCACATCTTTTTTGATGCAGACGTGCAGAGGTGTAAATGTGAAACCTCACCCATGGAGGGTGAGGGAGAGGAATTATTCTTCAGTAAACCAGTCGCTGTTTTCCTGACGAATCAACTGCACCGACTCGCCAATTTCCTGCAAATGCTGCGTCATCGCTTTTTCGACAGCATCGGCGTCATGCTTCTCCAGCGCCGCAAAAATATCCAGATGCTGACGAAGCAACATCTCCGGCGGCGAAACGTGATCGAGGCTCATGTAGCGCACGCGGTCAATAGTCGCCTTGATGTTTTCGATGGTGTCCCAGGCCAGCTGGCAGTCGGCAATCAGCGCCAGTTTCTGATGAAAGTCATCGTCCAGTTCAAAGAAATCATTGAGCTGCTTACGCTCAATGGCGATGCGCTGCTGGTTGAGATTCTGCTCAAGCTGATAGCACTGGCTGTCGGTCATCATCGCTGCCGCGCGACGCGCGACCGCACACTCAATGGCCTGACGGACAAAGCAGCCGTTTCGTACCTGTGATAAAGAGATCTTATTGACGTAGCTGCCGCGCTGGGGACGGATCTGGATCAATCCGTTTTCCGCGAGTTTAATGAAGGCTTCGCGTACCGGTTGGCGTGACACATCAAAGCGAACCGAGACCTCTTTTTCTGATAACGGTGTGCCTGGCGCGATCAGGCAGTGCACGATATCACGACGAAGAATGCGATAAATCTGCTGATTTACGGGCTGTGTAGGGTTGAGTTGCGTTTCGACGGTCATTCGCTCTTACTTTTTAGAAAGTTAACCCACAAATTCTACCACTTTTTTGTGATGAGCTATACCCGGCCCGCAGGCCGGGAGAAGAAATTAGCCGCGATGTACGCTCAGTCCGGCGAAGGACTGGGTGACGGGCATCATTTCTACCGTATTGATGTTGACGTGAGCAGGTAACGTCGCCACCCACCAGACCGCTTCCGTTACATCTTCCGGTGTCAGGGCGGTGGTATTTTCATACGTTTTCCCCGCTTTCTGATCGTCGCCCTTAAAGCGCACGTTAGAAAACTCTGTGCCGCCCACCAGACCCGGTTCGATGTCGGTCACGCGGACGGCGGTGCCGTGCAGATCGGTGCGCAGATTCAGGCTGAACTGACGAACGAAGGCTTTAGTCGCCCCGTAAACGTTGCCTCCGGCATACGGCCAGCTCCCGGCGGTGGAGCCGATATTAATGATATGGCCGCGATTGCGTTCAACCATGCCAGGCAGGACCGCGCGGGTCATGTAAACCAGGCCTTTATTGTTGGTGTCGATCATGGTTTCCCAGTCTTCAACGCTGGCGTTGTGCGCGGGTTCCATCCCCAGCGCCAGCCCGGCATTGTTGACCAGCAGATCGATCTCGCGCCATTGCGCAGGCAGCGACGCCAGCATTTCCTCGATGGCCGCGCGGTTGCGCACGTCCAGTTGCGCAGTCAGGACGTTTTCGCCCAGCGACTCTTTTAGCTCCAGCAGGCGTTCCTGGCGACGGCCAGTGGCAATCACTTTATGCCCATTCTCAACAAAACGACGTGTAATACATTCACCAAAACCTGCGGTTGCTCCGGTTACTAAAACGATCATCTCACTGTTCCTCAACGCTTTTTACGTCGTACTACCATAGCACGCGATCAACGCTGGCGGGTAATGCTCGTTAACAGGATTGCGGTCTTTTCCACGGAAGCCTACTCTAGTGAACAAATCGTTTTCAGGAGTGAAAGATGTCGTTAACGAATCCGTTCTTTAAACCGAGCCTGCTACCGTATCAGGCACCCCAATTTGATCAGATAGAAATCGCGCATTATCGCCCGGCCTTTGACGAAGGACTGCGCCAGAAGCGCGCTGAAATTGCCGCCATTATTGAAAACGATGCCGCGCCAGACTTTGACAATACGGTCGTGGCGCTGGAGAAAAGCGGCGAGTTGCTAAGCCGGGTAACCAGCGTCTTCTTCGCCATGACCTCCGCGCACACCAACGAAGAATTACAGCGGCTGGACGAAGCGTTTTCAGCTGAACTGGCAGAGCTGGCGAATGATATCTGGCTGAACGCAGCGCTGTTTTCTCGCGTCGACAGCCTCTGGCAGCAGCGCGCCTCGCTGCAACTGGATAGCGAGTCGCGACGGCTGCTTGAGGTGCTCCATCAGCGTTTTGTCCTCGCGGGCGCAAGGCTCAGCGATTCAGACAAGGCGCAGCTCAAAGCCCTTAATACCGAGGCGGCTACCCTGACCAGTCAGTTTAACCAACGACTGCTGGCGGCCAATAAGTCCGGCGGTCTGGTGGTGGATTATGCACACCAGCTCGATGGGTTGAGCGACGTTGAAATCGCTGCTGCCCGCGACGCGGCTCAGGAGAAAGGGCTGAATGAAGGCTGGCTGATCCCTCTCTTGAACACGACGCAGCAACCGGCGCTCAGCGCGTTACGTGACCGTCAGACACGGCAGAATTTATTTACCGCCGGATGGCAGCGGGCTGAGAAGGGAGATGAAAACGATACGCGGACGATCATTCAGCGGCTGGTCTGCCTTCGCGCCGCCCAGGCGAAACTGTTAGGGTTTGCGGATTACGCGTCGTGGAAAATCGCCGATCAAATGGCAAAAACGCCGGAAGCGGCGCTGGCTTTCATGCGCGCCATTGTCCCGGCGGCGCGTCAACGCGCGCAGAATGAACAGGCTGATATTCAGAAGGTCATCGACGAGGAACAGGGCGGGTTTACCGCCGAGGCCTGGGACTGGGCGTATTATGCCGAGCAGGTCCGGCGTGCGAAATACGACCTCGATGAGTCTCAGCTTAAGCCGTACTTCGAACTCAACACGGTACTTCACGAAGGGGTGTTCTGGACGGCGAACCAACTCTTTGGCATTACGTTTGTTGAACGCTTTGATATTCCGGTGTATCACCCGGATGTCCGCGTCTGGGAGATCTTCGACCATGACGGCGTCGGGCTGGCGCTGTTTTACGGTGATTTCTTCGCGCGCGATTCGAAAAGCGGTGGGGCATGGATGGGCAATTTTGTCGAGCAATCAACGCTCACTGATAGCCGCCCGGTCATCTACAATGTCTGTAATTATCAGAAGCCAGCCGCCGGACAACCCGCGCTGCTCTTTTGGGATGATGTCATCACCTTATTCCATGAGTTTGGCCATACGCTTCACGGTCTGTTCGCCACACAACGCTACGCCACGCTGTCTGGTACGAATACGCCGCGTGATTTTGTGGAGTTTCCGTCGCAAATTAACGAGCACTGGGCAAGCCATCCCGGAGTGTTTGCGCGTTTCGCCCGCCATTACGCCAGCGGGGAAAAAATGCCCGAAGCGTTACAGGAGAAAATGCGCAGGGCAAGCCTGTTCAACAAAGGTTATGACATGACCGAACTGCTCAGCGCCGCACTGCTGGATATGGGGTGGCACAGTTTACCCGGCGCATGCGACGCGCAGGACGTCGGCGATTTTGAAGCGCAGTTGCTGGCTGCAGAGGATCTCGCCCTGCCTGCCGTTCCCCCGCGCTATCGCAGCAGTTATTTCGCCCATATTTTCGGCGGCGGCTATGCCGCAGGGTATTACGCCTATTTATGGACGCAAATGCTGGCAGATGACGGCTATCAATGGTTTGAGGAGCAGGGCGGGTTGACGCGCGAGAACGGACAACGTTTTCGTGACGCGATTCTCTCACGCGGCAACAGTGAAGACCTCGACCGCCTTTATCCGGCCTGGCGGGGAAGTGAACCCACCATCACGCCGATGCTGAAACATCGCGGGTTGGCGTAACAAGCAGGAGGTGCCCGTCAGAGGGCACCGCTCATTTTTAATCCTCAAGCAGACGCAGCAACTGGGCAAGAGCAAAACGAACGGCCTGATCCAGTACCTCTTCGCACTCACCGCTAAATTGTTGCACAACGGTGTAAACCGCGCCGTCTATATCCCAGGCAAACCAGACGGTGCCCGCAGGCGTTCCGTCGTCACCGCCTTCCGGGCCGCCGTAGCCGCTTATCGCGATACTGATATCAACATCGGCGTGTTCGCGCGCGCCCGTCGCCATTTCCGCCACGACCGCCTCACTGACCGCAGTATGTATTTCCAGCGTGCGTTCCGCCACGCCGAGGATCCTTGTTTTCGCTTCATCGGTAAAGGTGATAAAGCCGACGCCGTAAAACGTCGGCGTATCCTCGGCTGCGCAGAGCGCCGATCCCAGCTTCCCGCCGGTACAGGATTCCGCTGTTGTCAGGCGTAATTGTCGTTGACTGAGCAACGTGCCGAGGCGGTTTGTCAGGGCGGCGACAGTCTGGGTATTTTGCAGCGTAATAATTTTATTTGTCGGTATTGGCATCATGATTTTTCAGTCTCTGGAATAATAGAAATTTGTCCGTTTCTTTCCAGTATGGCATATTTAATTTCCTTCATTTCCAGAATGCCATGATTCTGACGTGCGGCGAGCATAATATCGTCACACGATACGCTGACTTTCTGCAATTTTGTCTGATTAGTGGCACCGTGAGCCACCAGAATAACGGGCGCGCCATCAATAAGATTTTCTGCGCCGGGTATTTTCTTTTTCAGATAGCCAAACAAAATATCAACCACCACAAGGGTGATAATGGTTAGCATGGCGCCGGTAACGGAAAAATCTTCTCCCAGTAAAGCCTGTTGTGTCGCTTCGCTGATTATCAGCAACAGGATCAGATCAAAACTCGTCATTTGCATGAGCGTCCGTCTACCGGCAATTTTAATGACGATCAGCAAAATCAGGTAGATGGCGATCGCTCTGAGAACCATGTCCATACGCGTCTCCTACGGATAAACGAATTGAGAAATCACTTTTTCCGCCCCGGAATTGGCCGAAAGAGTGGTCTGAAAAAAGCCGGGTCGGAGCGGTTTAACCGTTAGCCAGACGGTGGTCTCCGCGTTTGGCGTTGATGCGTACTCCATGACCAGTTGATGGTTGACGTTGCGCATGCTGTCTGGCTCAGGGGTGATGGTTTCTATCTGGAAGGAAGCGGTAAAATCCTTGCCTAATTGCAGCGTAAGGGGGCCGGAAGGTGGGGAAGGCAAGCTAATTTTGAGCGTGTCATCTTTCATCAGACGTCCGAATCTTTCATATTCCACCTGCAACTTCGGGTTATCGGCGACGAGTTTGCTGCTGCTAAAGTAACCGCTGGAAAATAAACCGCTTAACGCCGCGATAATTATTAACAGCAAACATGTAAAGCCGATTCGTCTGAATTTATCCTCAAAGTTAAGCGCTTTACGACTTTCTTCAACAAACGGAATAGGGTATTTGGTCTCGTCAGAACCGGGCATAGTCTACCTGCCTGTAAATTGAGGTTGCCGTACCTGCTTGATTTCACACCAATCTACTCCTCAGCAGGACGCTAATTTGTAAAATTTAAAAATAGCAACCAGACTTAATAAGTCAAACCGAACGCCGAAAGGGGAAAAAATGAAATTTAACATTATCGTATTAACGAGTGTTCTTATAATGCCTTACGCGTTAGCGGCTGATGAAGGTGGGTTAAAAAAAGATGCTGCGCCGCCACCGCCTCACGCGATTGAAGATGGCTACCGGGGAGCGGAGGATGCTAAAAAAATGACGATTGAATTTGCTAAAACGATGCATGATGGGGCTACGGTCTCTCTGCGAGGCAATCTGATCGACAAAAAAGGCAATGATACCTACGTGTTCCGCGATAAATCGGGGCAAATCGATACGGTGATCCCTGCGTCCGTATTTGATGGACGTGAAGTGCAGCCGGACCAGATGATCAATATTAATGGCAGCCTGGACAAAAAGTCGACGCCGCCGGTTGTGCGGGTAACCCGTCTACAAAAATAGGACACGCTTAGTCATGTCGGCGGAGGTCAAGGATTAAGACAACGCTGACATTCAATACGTCAGGTGACTGATGTACAATGCGGGCTTCTTTTTCTGGAGCCCGTCCTCTCTATGTCCGCTTTTTCTTCCCTCATGCTCTCTGTTTCGTCATCGCCGTGGCATGCGATGACTCTACGGGCGGCGGGTTGAGAATGAATCCGGGCAAGTCGCTGATCCTCGCCTCGATCTTTTTAATGTCCGCCTGCGGAAACAGTACGCTTTCTCAGATGGATATGCCTGCGCAAAAAAGCGCGCAGGCCGTGGTGGGCTATTATGCGCGCGGCATCGACCCAATGGTGACCCGATACATGCAGGAAAAGCAGGTATCCGGCATGGTTGTCGCGGTGATCCAGCATAACGGGCCGGTAGAATTTCACTGTTATGGTGTTACCGACGCGCGTCATCGATATCCCATTACACCAGACACCTTGTTTGCGCTGGGTTCGCTTAGTAAAGGGGTAACGGCAGAAGTGTTAACCATGCTGGTCCAACAGGGCGTGTTTAGCTGGGACGACACGCTGGAACAGCTTTTACCCGTTAACACGCCGCTCAGTGACGATGCGAAAAAGATCACGTTGTTACAGCTGGCGACCCACACGTCGGGCTTACCCAGACAACCTATCGATCTATTGACGCTGGAAAACGTGTTGCGCTATTTCAGCAACGGCGAAAACTTTTATACGCAGCTGGACAGTGACGATGTGCTACGTTATCTCGCCGATTTCAGCGCGCCGGACGCGCGAATACCGCAGTATTCGAATATTGGCTATGCCTTACTGGGCTACAGTGTGCAACGTAAAACCGGGGAGACCATCCAGTCGCTGGCAAACCGGCTACTGTTTCAGCCGCTGGCGATGAATAACAGCAGTTTCATTCCGGCGCAGCTTCAGGCATACCCTTATCGCGCCCTCGGTCACGCAGGCGATCAGCCAAAGTTTATATAGCGTGGTCATCTGACACCGGATTGGGTGTTTAAAAACAATATGGTGGGGGCGGCAAGTTTGTACAGCAGCGCCCGCGCTCTGGCGACCTATGCTCGCGCCCACTTTGCCCAAGGTCAACCCGTCGCGCTCAGCGCGGCGTTCGCCGAGGTTTCGCGCGTTTATTTCGCTCAGGAAAAAGAGGCGGCAAACATTGCATGGGTGAGTGATACGTTACCTGACCGTACCATTACCTATCAGGTTGGTTATATTGGCGGCTATTCGAGCTATATCGGCTACGACAAGAAAAATCAAAATGCAGTGGTGGTTTTGCAAAACAGCTTTAACTGGAGTAATTACTTTGGACACGCCATTTTGACAAAATTAGAAACGCGACCGGCGGACGGGTAAATCTTCGCCGTTTAACTTCCATTGAGAAAAGGCGTGGTAAGTTGGCTGTGATTCGTTGTTGAGCAAGGAATCGCATGACAACGAAAAGAGTAAAAACAATCTATCCATGCAAGCATTCACCGTCGGTTATCCGGCGGTTTTTTTTATTGGCGACAGATAAAAAAGTGGCCCCTTGTGCTGTAATGCGACAAGGGGCCTTCGCGGTGCAGGATTATCTCCGTTCATTAGTCATCCCATTTGTGGCTGAAGTACGCGGCGAGAAATCCGGAAAACAAGATAATTCCCAGAACTGCCATAAATACGTTCATATTTCCCAGCATGTTTGCCTCCGTTTATTTGATTGTGTGTTTCCTCGCTTACCTTAATTTCGGTTGATGACAGAGATATTAGCAGCTCTAATCTAAACAAAAGCTGAATTAGGTGATTATTTCCCGATAAAAGTAAATTTTTAACGATATTGCGAGAGAGGGGCGACATAAGTATGTCGAAAAGGGTAGCGCAATCACGCGGCGTTGCTGCAGGCAACATGGAATTGGCAGTGAAAAGCATGACAGGCGGCACTTCCGGATGGGCGAACGTAACCTGCGCTTTAGCTTTCCCCCGGCGGCAACCTGAATTAATTTCAACGGGCATGAATTTTTCTCGTTTGCCCGACGGCCTGTGGTATGTCAGTTTGGACGTATAGCCATCCAGAAGTCTTAATGTTCAAATAAGAAACTATCACCTCCGGTAATCATTGCCGGATGACAAAGGAGATCGCATGCAAAGACCACAGGCCCCGTTTCGTGCAGAAGTCGTTGGGAGCTTTTTACGCCCGGATGAAATTAAACAGGCTCGCCAACAGTATTCCCGCGGGGCGTTAAGCGCCAGTCAGCTGCGCGCGGTTGAAGATGAAGCGATACGTCACGTGGTAGAGCAACAGTGCGCCTGCGGCCTGCACGTTGTGACGGACGGGGAATTTCGTCGTGCCTGGTGGCATTTTGATTTCTTTGACGGACTGCAGGGCGTAGAGCGTTACGACGCAGCGCAAGGTATTCAGTTCAACGGCGTTCAGACTAAAGCCCACGGCGTTCGCGTCACCGGGAAGCTGGCGTTCGGCGATCATCCGATGCTGGAGGATTTTCGCTATCTGAAAAGCATCAGCGGCAATGCGCAGCCGAAAATGACCCTCCCCAGCCCCAGCGTATTGCACTTCCGTGGCGGGCGTAAGGACATTGACGCGACGGTGTATCCACACCTCGATGCTTATTTCGACGATCTCGCGTCCACCTGGCGTGATGCTATTCACGCATTTTATGCTGCCGGGTGCCGCTACCTGCAACTGGACGATACCGTATGGGCTTACTTATGTTCCGATGCGCAGCGCCAACAAATCCGTGAGCGGGGAGACGATCCGGACGCCCTAGCGCGCATCTATGCCGACGTAATTAATCGCGCGTTGCGTGATAAGCCCGCTGATATGACGATTGGCTTGCATGTCTGTCGCGGTAATTTCCGGTCTACCTGGATTTCGGAAGGAGGCTACGAGCCGGTCGCTGAGATCCTGTTTGGCAGCGTGAATGTGGATGCGTTTTTCCTTGAATACGATAACGATCGCTCCGGTGACTTCGCGCCGCTGCGCTTTATTCGCCCTGGCCATCAGCAGGTCGTGCTGGGACTGATTACGACCAAACACGGCGAACTGGAAAATCCGCAAGGGGTGAAAGCGCGCCTTGAGGAAGCCGCACATTATGTCGACAAGGCGCAAATCTGCCTGAGTCCGCAGTGTGGTTTCGCCTCGACTGAAGAAGGAAATACGCTGACGGAAGCCCAACAATGGAGCAAAATTAAACTAATCACCGAAATTGCCCGGCAGGTCTGGTAAATTGCTTCATGACTGAGCACGACTCTGCACGCTCGTAATGCAGCGCTGTGCCATTGTGGTTCATTACCCCTTTATATCGCGCCACTCGGCGCGTTTTTTTCTCCTTCGCCGTTCTGGCATCTTTTTTGCCTTATTCCTCCTGAACGTCATTTTTGCGCCGTTTTGTTTGTCGGATCGCACAGCATCTTTCTTTTCAGGAGTGAAACTATGCAGCGTCGTACATTACTTAAAGCTTTTGCCCTCTCTGCCTCGGTGGTTGCCATGGGGCTTAGCTTCAGCGTCCAGGCCGCCGACACCATTAAAGTCGGCATTATGCATTCGCTTTCCGGCACTATGGCGATATCGGAAACCCCGTTGAAAGACGTTGCGCTGATGACGATTGAGGAAATCAACGCAAAAGGCGGGGTATTAGGGAAAAAACTGGAACCGGTGGTGGTCGACCCGGCGTCCAACTGGCCGCTGTTTGCCGAAAAAGCGCGGCAGTTGCTGAGCCAGGATAAGGTGGCGGTCGTGTTTGGCTGCTGGACCTCCGTTTCCCGAAAGTCAGTGTTACCGGTGTTTGAAGAACTCAACGGCCTGCTGTTTTATCCGGTACAGTACGAAGGCGAAGAGATGTCGCCGAATGTTTTTTACACCGGCGCCGCGCCTAACCAACAGGCTATTCCCGCCGTCGAGTATCTGCTGAGTGAAGATGGCGGTAGCGCTAAACGCTTCTTTCTGCTCGGTACCGACTACGTATATCCGCGTACCACCAACAAGATCCTGCGCGCTTTCCTGCATTCAAAAGGGGTGGCAGATAAAGATATCGAAGAGATTTACACCCCGTTTGGTCACAGCGATTACCAGACTATCGTTGCCAACATCAAAAAATTCTCCGCTGGCGGCAAAACGGCGGTGGTCTCCACCATTAACGGCGACTCAAACGTACCGTTCTATAAAGAACTGGCTAATCAGGGGCTGAAAGCGACCAATGTACCGGTTGTGGCGTTCTCGGTTGGTGAAGAAGAACTGCGCGGTATCGATGCCAGGCCGCTGGTCGGCAACCTTGCCGCCTGGAACTATTTCGAGTCCGTCGATAACCCTGTAAACCAGAAGTTTGTCGCCGACTACCGCGCCTACGCGAAAGCGCACAATTTACCGAACGCCGGGACGGTCGTTACAAACGATCCGATGGAGGCCACGTACGTCGGTCTGCACATGTGGGCGCAGGCGGTTGAGAAGGCCGGAACGACCGATGTTGATAAGGTCCGTGCGGCGATGGCAGGACAATCCTTCCAGGCGCCATCAGGCTTTACCCTGACGATGGATGCCGCCAACCATCATCTGCATAAGCCCGTGATGATCGGCGAAATCGAAGACAACGGTCAGTTTAATGTGGTGTGGCAGACTGAAGAACCGGTCCGCGCCCAGCCATGGAGTCCCTTCATTGCCGGTAACGATAAAAAATCAGAGCAGCCGGTGAAAACGGCGAGTAACTGAGACGACGCCCTCCGGCGGGAGGGCAGGATAACGGGAGAACAGGACATGAAAGCCATGAGCTTTATTCACGGTGTCGTGCTGGCGCTGGGGTTGATGCCGTGGTTGGTTCAGGCCAGCGATGCCGACACGTTTGTCGCCGCCAGCCGCAACCAACAGGCGCAGTTGCTGGAGCAGTGGACGGCGTCGCCTGAACCGCAGCGGCTGCCGTTGCTGGCGGCATTAAGCAAGGAAAGTGTGCTGCTTGACAGCAAAAAACGGGCTTTCACGCAAAACGGGACACAGTGGACGACGCTGGGCGCAGCCAGTACGCCAACCGGCACACTTAAAAAGCTGCGCTTGACTAACCGGTTGCGTAATTTGGTGGCTGGCGCGCTGGCCACGCATCAACTTATAAGTGACAGTGTCACGGAAAGGCGCACCGCCGCCACGGCGCTACAGCGCGGCGCGCAGCCTGCCATGCTGCCGCTTATCCAGCAGCGTCTGGCCGCAGAAAGCGATCCCGTTGTGACATCGCGTCTGACCGGCGCGCTGGCGAGTCTACAACTGACCAGTCCTTCCGCGGACGTTCGTCGTCAGGCCATTACGCTGCTCGGCGATTCCAGCGATCCGGAAATGCAGGCGCGTTTGCAACCCTTTACCGACCATGCGCACGAGCCTGACGCCAGCGTACGTGAAGCGGCAACTGAGAGCGTGACGCGGATTCAGCATCGTATGGCGACAGGCGAACTGCTCGGGCAGGCGTTTATGGGATTGTCATTAGGTTCGGTGTTACTGCTGGCGGCCCTCGGCCTGGCGATAACCTATGGCCTGCTCGGGGTAATCAATATGGCCCACGGTGAAATGCTGATGCTTGGGGCTTACTGTACGTGGATGGTGCAACACCTGATGGCGCAGTTCATGCCGCAGTGGCTGGCGATGTATCCGCTCGTCGCGTTACCGGTAGCCTTTCTTTTCACCGCCAGCGTGGGAATGATTCTCGAACGCGGGGTGATCCGCCATCTTTATGGTCGTCCGCTGGAGACATTGCTGGCGACCTGGGGTATTAGCCTGATGCTGATCCAACTGGTGCGCATGACCTTTGGCGCACAGAACCTGGAAGTGGCGAATCCGGCCTGGCTGTCCGGCGGCGTGCAGGTGTATGCGAACCTCGTACTGCCGTGGAACCGGATAATGGTGTTTGGCTTTGCGCTGCTGGTGGTGGTCTTTACCTGGCTGCTGCTCGCTAAAACGCGGCTGGGGTTACGGGTGCGGGCGGTGACGCAAAACCGCAGCATGGCGGCCTGCTGCGGCGTCCCGACGGGCAGGGTGGATATGCTGGCGTTTGGTCTGGGATCGGGCATTGCCGGCCTGGGCGGCGTGGCGTTGTCGCAGCTTGGCAATGTCGGGCCTGAGCTGGGGCAAGGCTACATCATCGACTCCTTTCTCGTGGTGGTGCTGGGCGGCGTTGGTCAGCTTGCTGGCAGCGTGGCGGCGGCGTTTGGCCTCGGGGTATTTAATAAGATCCTTGAACCGCAGATGGGGGCGGTGCTCGGGAAGATCGTCATTCTGGTGTTGATCATTCTGTTTATCCAGAAGCGACCCCAGGGATTGTTTGCCTTAAAAGGGAGGGTGGCTGACTAATGACTATGCCAATGACCTTAACGCTGGCGCGCAAAGCGCCGCGCGCCAGCCTCGTGACAGGTTCGTTTGTCCTGCTGATGCTGGTGACGCTGCCGTTTCTGGCGCTGCTGCCTGCCGACCACCCGCTGGCGATATCCGTCTGGACGCTTACGCTTGCCGGCAAAATCCTCTGCTATGCGATTGTGGCGGTGGCGTTGGATCTTGTCTGGGGCTATGCCGGTATGCTGTCGCTCGGACACGGAATTTTCTTTGCCTTGGGCGGGTACGCGATGGGGATGTACCTGATGCGCCAGGCCGCCGGGGAGGGATTACCGGCGTTTATGTCTTTTCTTTCCTGGACCGAGCTGCCGTGGTTCTGGTGGGGAACGCAACATTTCGCCTGGGCGCTGGCGCTGGTGGTGCTGGCGCCGGGCGTGCTGGCGCTCATCTTTGGTTACTTTGCGTTTCGATCGAAGATCAAAGGCGTCTATTTTTCGATCATGACGCAGGCGTTGACCTTCGCCGGGATGCTGCTGTTCTTTCGTAACGAAACCGGCTTTGGCGGCAACAACGGTTTTACTGGCTTCACGACCCTGTTGGGACTGCCGATCACCGCCACCAGCACGCGAATTGGGCTGTTTCTGGCGACGGTGCTTCTGCTGGTGTTGTCGCTGTGGCTGGGATTCGCGCTGGCGCGGAGTAAATTTGGGCGCATCCTGACCGCCGTTCGAGACGCAGAAAATCGGCTGATGTTTTGCGGTTATGATCCGAAGGGCTTCAAGCTGCTGGTCTGGACGCTTTCCGCTGTGCTTTGCGGGTTGGCCGGTGCGCTCTACGTGCCACAGGTCGGCATCATTAACCCCAGCGAAATGTCGCCAACCAACTCCATTGAGGCCGCCATTTGGGTTGCGCTGGGGGGACGCGGTTCGCTGATTGGGCCAGTGACTGGCGCGGTACTGGTTAACGGGGCGAAAAGCCTGTTCACCGTCATCATGCCGGAATACTGGCAGCTGTTTCTCGGGTTAATTTTCATTGTTGTCACCTTGTTTTTACCGCGCGGCGTGATTGGCCTGTTTCGTAAAGGAGAAAAATAATGCAGCCAGACGAAGGGCTTTTCACCCGCCAGGTGCCGGGCGATCGCTATCGCCAGCAAACCGACCCGGTATTACAGCTGGAAAACATCAACGTCAGCTTTGATGGCTTTAAGGCGCTTACCGATCTCACCCTGAACATTGGCGTAGGAGAACTGCGCTGCATTATCGGCCCCAACGGCGCTGGAAAAACCACGCTTATGGACGTAATTACCGGTAAAACGCGGCCCCAAAGCGGAAAAGCGTTGTATGACCAGTCGACGGATCTGACGACGCTGGATCCCATCGCCATTGCCCGCCAGGGTATTGGCCGCAAGTTTCAGAAACCCACGGTGTTTGAAGCTCTGACGGTGGCGGACAATCTAGCGCTGGCGATGAAAAGCGATAAATCGGTGTGGGCGTCGTTGCGCGCCACGCTAAACAGCGAACAACATGATCGGATCGATGAAATGCTCGGGCTATTGCGGTTACGGACTGAACGCGGGCGTCACGCCGGGCGGCTCTCTCATGGACAAAAGCAATTTCTGGAGATTGGCATGTTGCTGGTACAGGAGCCGCACCTGCTATTACTCGACGAACCCGCGGCAGGTATGACCGATGCGGAAACGGAGTACACCGCGGAACTGTTCCGGACGCTGGCGGGAAAACATTCATTGATGGTGGTGGAACACGATATGGGCTTTGTCGAAACCATTGCCGATCGCGTCACGGTGCTGCATCAGGGACGCGTTCTGGCGGAAGGCAGTCTGCGCGACGTGCAGGCCAATGAACAGGTCATTGATGTGTATCTCGGACGCTAAGGAACGCAAATGCTACAGGTAAATGAACTGAATCAATACTACGGTGGAAGCCATATCCTGCGCGGCGTGTCCTTCGAGGCGAAAATCGGCGAAGTGACCTGTCTGCTGGGGCGCAACGGCGTGGGTAAAACGACGCTGCTGAAATGCCTGATGGGGCTGATCCCGGCGCGCACCGGTACAGTCACCTGGCAGGAAAAAAACATCACCCATCGCAAGCCGCATCAGCGGGTGCAGGCGGGCGTGGCCTATGTGCCGCAGGGGCGAGAGATCTTCCCGCGCCTGACGGTGGAAGAGAATCTGTTACTGGGACTTTCCCGCTTTTCAGGGCGCGAGGCGAGAACGGTACCGGAGGATATCTATACGCTTTTTCCGGTTCTGCATGAGATGAAGCATCGCCGGGGGGGCGATCTCTCCGGCGGACAGCAGCAGCAGCTGGCGCTCGGACGCGCGCTGGCGAGTCGTCCACAATTGTTGATCCTTGATGAGCCCACGGAAGGTATCCAGCCTTCGGTGATAAAAGAGATCGGTCAGGTCATCAGCCAGCTCGCGCGCCGTGGTGATATGGCGATACTGCTGGTCGAACAGTTTTATGACTTTGCCGCCGAACTGGCGGACCAGTATTTGCTGATGTCGCGGGGCAGTATTATTCAGCGCGGGCGCGGAGAAAACATGGAAACGGAGGGGGTGCGCGGGCTGGTCGCTATCTGATACCGCCCGCAGGTGATTAACACAGCGCAGGCTGGCCCCATGGTCCGGCGCGCATGCCTTTCAGCATCAGCGCCCAGGCGATGACGATCGCCACCATCAGTACAGCAAACAGCGTCCAGGCGGGGAAGGCTGTTAGGATCACGCCGCTGGCGAGGGGGTTGACCGCCGCCCCAAGCCAGCCCAACGATTGCGCAGAAAAATAGCTGGCCTTCATGCCCGACGGCGCGATGTTATCAATCAGCATATATTCGCCCGGCGCATAAATGACTTCGCCAAGCGTGAAGATTGCGGCGGCGATCCCCCAAAGCAAGAGACTTTCGCCGGCGATCATGAAACCGGCGAGACCGATGACAAAGCAGACGGTCCCGAAAGCCATCAGGGGGCGAATATTGCCGGGCGTCAGTCGGCGGCCAACGGCATATTGTAAACCGACAACCACCGTCGCGTTAACGGGCAGGACGACAGCCACCACTTTCTCCGCAAAATCGCCGTCTGCGACCACCATGACGTACTGAGAGATACAGGACGCGAATGCGCCGCTGACGAATGACGCGAGAAACGCTGACAGCGTAAACCAGAACAAGGCTTTATCCTGGAGCAGTACAGACGGCGACCAGGCCACGCGGGTATCTGCCTCAGCGCGCGCGGTCGAACGGTTAACCAAAAGCTGTATAAACACCAGCGGGAAGGCGGAACAGATTGCGGCAAGCCAAAAGGGCAGATTAATGCTTTGCATCACCAGTAATGTGCCGAGCGGCGGCCCGACGGTCCAGCCGATGTTCAGTACCGTGTAGTTAAGCGAGAAAATCTTCGCCTTCGCGGCGGGTGACAGGTTATCGGCAAACCAGGCCTTCAGAACGGTAGCAAACACTGAGTAAGCGCAGTTAATTAGCGCGAACAGCAGCACGACCAGCACCACGTTATGTACCAGCGGTATAGCGATAAAACCGAAGGCAAAGGCGGAGATTGCCAGCAGCATGTAGCGCTTTTTGTCGAACTTATCCGCCAGAATGCCAAAACCGAGGCTAAAGATAACGCCGATGGTTAACGCAATGGTCATGGCATAGCCGATCACGTCCACGCTCAGATGATACTGGCGATTCAAATAGATGGTCATGAAGGGCAGCGTTGCGCCGCGACCAATCGTCAGTAACAGGGAAGAAGCAAGTAAAGCCAGGGTGGATCGTCTTAGCGTTTTGTTCATGTCTATGCCCGACAGTGGGTTCTCGTTTCGTTATATTTTTGTGCTCAATGACTTTTAAGGAATAGCACGGCAAAAATGTGATGTATAGCGGATAAATTGTTCGATCGTGCACTGTTATCCCTACCAGAATTAATGATCTGTTGCGTGCTAATGTTTTACGCTACTTTAACTTGTTTACAAAAATTTAATATTTCAGGGCGGTGGTATGTCGCGAAAAGACGGACTGTTAGCGTTACTGGTCGTGGTGGTCTGGGGGCTTAACTTTGTGGTGATCAAAGTGGGTCTGCACAATATGCCGCCGTTGATGTTAGCGGGGTTACGCTTCTTGCTGGTGGCTTTCCCTGCGATCTTCTTTGTTGCGCGGCCTAACATTCCGCTCACGCTGCTGCTGGGATACGGTCTGACGATTAGCTTCGGCCAGTTCGCGTTTCTGTTTTGCGCCATCCATTTTGGTATGCCTGCCGGGCTGGCGTCTCTGGTGCTGCAGGCACAGGCCTTTTTCACCATCGTGCTCGGCGCGTTTGCTTTTGGCGAGCGTTTACAGGGCAGGCAAATCGCCGGGATCGCGCTTGCTGTATTCGGCGTGCTGGTGCTGATTGAAGCCAGCTTCAACGGTCAACACGTGGCGCTGTTCGGCTTTATGCTGACGCTGGCGGCAGCCTTTTGCTGGGCCTGCGGCAATATCTTTAATAAAAAGATTATGCAGCATGCGTCGCGACCGCCAGTGATGTCACTGGTGGTATGGAGCGCGCTCATTCCGATTATGCCATTCTTTGTCTCGTCATTACTTCTTGATGGCGCGCCCCACATGATCCAGAGCCTCGTCGACATTGACCTGACGACGATCCTGTCGCTGGTCTACCTGGCGTTTGTCGCCACAATTGTGGGTTACGGTATCTGGGGCACGCTGCTTGGGCGTTATGAAACCTGGCGCGTGGCGCCGCTGTCGCTGTTGGTGCCGGTGGTTGGCCTGGCGAGCGCCGCGGTATTGCTTGACGAGACGTTGAGCGGACTGCAATGCCTGGGCGCGGTGCTGATTATGGCGGGACTCTACATTAACGTGTTTGGTTTTCGCTGGCGCAATATCGCGCAGGTCAGGGGATAGCAGACGCAGAAAAGCCGCATGTTTCCATGCGGCTTACCAGTCAGAACGTCAGTTGCCAACTGACTATCACTTTCTGATCGCTGCTATGGTCAGACACATTGGCGCCGTAACCCACGCCCCAGGCCATATCGCCTTTATGCAGCGTCATGCCTAACTGTCCGGCAAAGGCGGTTTTATCAGTGATGTTCGCCGTAATGGCGTCTGTCGCGCTGATGCCCTGGGCACGGATCCGGGTGTCAGAATGGGTATCGCCTGCACGGGTGATGACCGCGACATCCGCCTGGGTGGACAGATCCCATCCTGAATCCAGGGCGAAGGTTTTACTCAATTTTACCCCCGCCGGGAACTGCCAGATGTTCTGGGTTTCTTCGTCCGTTTTAAAGACCGTTTCATGATTCGCGTTCCGTGTAGTAAAGCCTTTGGTTTTAAGCTGGTTGTAACGTACGCCTGCATAAGGAATGACATCCACAACCTGATTTTCAACGCGGTACTCGGCGGTTAAGCCTGCGGTCAGCAACTGTGAGTCTACATCGCCATTCAGTTTGCGCCCCTGATTCATCCAGCCGGGCAGATCCTGTTCGATATCGTTACTGTTCGCGCTAAAGCCGATATCCGCGGTGACGTTAACCGCATCACGACGCCAGTTCTGGTACAGCGAAACGCCCCAGAAATCGAAGTCGTTATGCGTGGTGTTGAAGTCGCCGGAAGAATCAGTGTTACCACGACCGGCATGGGCGGCGATCCCGGTGCGCATTGGTCCAATCGCGGAGTCCCAGGACCCTTCACCGCCAAGCATCACGCCGTAGTAGTCGGTATCAAAGCCATAGTCCGCCTGTCCGGCAGAAAAGTCGCGCGCCCGCTGGTTGCCGTAGAGGGCCTGGACCCAGACGGTACCGTCTCCGGCGGCGAATTCAGGATGGGCCAGCGACATGCGTTGCTGTATCGTCCGGGAAGCGGCAAGTCCGGTTGCCAGCGTCGTGGCCTGAACCCCTGCGGCGACGGCCAGTTGCGCGGCGCTGTTAACGGTGTTTACCACCTCCTGGACGCCAATCTGCGGGCTTTCTACCGCCTGTGAAAGGAAGCGCAATCCCGCAGCGCCACTTTGCGTGTCGTTGATGCCCTGAGCGATCATGGTATCCAGCGCATATGTTGTCACCACGCCGGGCAGAACGTCCTGGGCCGCTTTTGCGACTGTGCTGACAATCACATCGCCTTCCTGCCAGGTGGTCTTCGCGCTCAGCAGTTTATTGAGGATCAGGTTATTGTCCTGCCAGCCGGAACCGGCGATCTCTATGTTGTTGAAACCGTGCGCAATCGTGTAGTTCTGATTCGCTTTGGCGTCTTTAACATACAATTGCGCGGAGGAGGCCACGTCCAGGTTGCCGTCGGTGGCGTTCAACGCGGCGTTACCGCGCGTTGTGCTTTCGCTGTTCACCATCAGCAGTGACTGTTCGCCAAACTGCGCCCGGTTCAGCGTTGCGGCATAGTCAGAGGACGGCTGGCTGAGCGAACCGTCCACCCGTATCCCCCCCTGAGAGGCGATGAGGGTTTGCGGCGTTGCGACAGCCAGCGCTGCGGTGACGCCGGTTGGCGACCATGCCAGCCCGGTGCTGGCGAAGTCATCGATCGCCGGTTGCAGGCGGGTGTCGCCCAGCACCAGCAACGCGTTTTGCCCGACCGTCAGACGACCGTTAACGTTCTCCCCGCCAAACGCGGCCTGAGACGCCGTGTCGATGGTGGCGTTCTGTTGCCATTGAGGGTCGATGAAAACGCTGGCGCCGTGGAGATCCACCTCGCTGGCAATCAATTTGCCCGCAGCAGCATCGTGACCGACAAAGATTTTCGCCTGGCTGAGTCCGTCAGCGTCGGCGGTGGCGAGAAGTTTCCCGGCGTCGAGAGTACCGTCAACGGCCATTGCGCCGCTGCCGACCAGCTCGACGTTCGCGTGCAGTACAGCCTGATTCCCGATACTGATTTCCCCCTGGCTGACGATCCCCGACGCGGCGGCGCTGGTGACCGTATGATCGCCGGACACCACGTTCAGCGCGCCATCCTGACCAATATTCAGCTGTCCGCGAAGGTAATCAGTGGTATTCGCGGTGGCCAGCGTACCGAGATTCAGGCTTCCGCTTTCCACGTCAACGTTAACCTCCGCGTCGGGATTACCCGCCACGCTGATCAGCGAGCCGCCAGATGCGCCGGTCAGGGTTAACGACTTCCCACCAACGATAGCGACGGAAGCATCGCCTGCGCCTTCAAGACGCAGACTGGCGGCGCCAAAGCTGTTGGCGACAGCGATTTCCTGGTTTGACATCGCCTGTGCGCTACCGACAACGACCCGGTTTTTGTCCGCCACGACGTCGACGTTCGCGAGAACTGCGCCGGCGGTGGCGGCGTCAGTCACTGTCGCTTCGCCGGTGACGGTGTCGTTATTCATGAGTTGCCCGGTCATGACAAGCGAGGCGTTGGACTGACTGCCAAGCAACTGGTTAACCGACTTCAGCCACGCAAGTTGGTAGGTGTCGTCAGTCAGGGTCAGGGTACTCTCGCTCAGGGTCAGGCGACTGCCGGTCTCATTAAACTGCGTTGCGCCATCAACGTTGGCGACAGTACTGAACAATTGGCTGGAGTGGGTTTCCAGATGGCTGTTTTGGGTCAACTCCAGCGACGCGCTGTCGCGCAAAGAGAGGGAATCGGCAATCAGTCTGGCCTGGTTAAAAATCAGTTTGCCGGCGGTGAGGGCCACGGGCGCGTTAATCACGCCACCTGTAACCTCCAGCAGGGGTCCAACGTTATTGTCGCTAAAACCGCCGCCGAGGGTGGTGGCGCCGCGCACATTGAGTTTACCGAAGCGGCTGAATTTATCGCCCTGCAGTTGAGTCATCGATTCCATGAGCGTCAGGGTGCTGTTGGCGTTTCCATATAGCTGTCCGCCGACCTGGGCGTTATCGAGAATCACACTGCCACGCACAATATCCCCGTCTTTCAACGTCACGTCGCCTGAGATCTGGCTGTCTTTAAGCAGCAGATCCACTTCGCCGCTAAGCGCGCTGGCGTTAACAGAACCGGTCAACACGGAGCCCACCAGACCGACGGAAGTGGTTGTAGCCGTGTTCAACAGCAGATCGCCGGTCATCTGACTGGCCGTCAGCGCTGCGTTGAGACGGTCGCTGGCGGCCAGTGCGGTTATGCCTGTCACCTGGCTGTTTGCCAGCGTCAGGTCGAGGGTCTTACCTTTGGCGATATCAATAGCATTTGCGGCAGTGGTGGCCTTTAGGGTGCTGTCATCAACCGTCACCGTATTCAGACCGCCGGTCGCGGCAATTTTCAGCGAGCCGGTTAGCTGGCTTTTATTTTTCAGCGTGACGCTGTTGGTTTTATTGGTATTGCCGCCGGAAATAAGAATCGCATTTTCATTAGCTATTGCTGCATCGCGGGTATCGATCGCACTGTTATCTACGGCAATGGTGATATCGTCTTTCGCGTAGGCGACGTTGATATTGCCTTTGTTGATCGCACTGTCGCTGACCGAAATACTATTTTTTCCTGCGCTACCGGTCAGGATCCGGCCATTCAGCACACTGCCGTTGCGGATGTCGATGGTGTTATCGCCGGTATCGTAATACGAGAGGTAGATCGCCGAACCGCGGGCGTAATATTTACTGCGCTGGGGCGCTTTCTGCGTCTCATCATAATCCGTATTCGCATTAGCGCCATTCAATGTGGATTTATCGACCGTGATGATCGCGTTGGTTTTATTTGTGAGACTCCCGCCCGCTTCCAGCCAGTCAACGGTAGCGTTATTTACCAGGTGAATTCCCGCTGTACCATTTTTACTGGCGTTAATGTAATAACCGCTTAAATTTGCGCCATCGATGACCAGATGCTGAATGTCGTTTGCACTACGCGACGATGTACCGCTGGCAAAATAGACGTTTTGTGTTCGTGCCTGGGCATTGATGGCCGCCTCCTGGGTAGGCAGCGTAAAATACCAGGCAGTCGGTGTCGGCTTAACAGGGGAGGTCATCTGAAATTCTTTCAAATTACAGATCCCGTCCGTGTATGTTGTGCAATCAGCAGCTGCGGGCGCGGCAAAAAGCACCATGCTACTGCCGACAATCAGGCTAATACTTTTAGCCAGAGGGGTAAGGCTTAATTTATTTTCCATAATATTTGCCATCCAGTTGCTGAGGAACCTTGAAAAGTAGTGAACCAGGAAACTATTTACCCTTAGTTACATTTCGAAATTTAGCAAACGACGAGAATGAGTGATATAGGACGTCAGATTACGACTTAAGAAAAATCCTAATATTGGCATAACGCTTTGTTTTACATGGTGCTTAAAATTAAATTCATCACTAAAACTGTGCGTGGCAGCACATTTTGTTACTCCGGGATTAAGAATTATCTTATACTGCCGGGAGCCTTCTGATTTGCGGGCCATTTAAAATATGCTGTAAATAGTTTTATAAAAACCATGTCAAAGGAATGGAAACGTGATTGTTGTTATCACATCGTGTGGATACTTTAAGAAAGGATTTGGCTATATTATTGAAGAAATCAGAAGAGAGCATCATTCATTTTCAGAAGTCCGCTATGTTAATCATATTCGCGAGATTCACAAAAAAAGTATTGCTAAGATCAAAGCCATTATTGTGGACTATGGTGAAAGCAATACCCAACTGTTGAGTGAATTGTTCGATTTTAAATCTCACTATCCTGAGAGTTATATCGTATTGATTACCCGTGAGCGGTGCTACGAAAGCACCATTGATAATATTATTATCAATTCAATCTCGGAATTCAGTATCGACTGTAAGGCTGTGATCAAAAAAATCAGCAGTTTTCTGGAGAATTTTAAAGAAGGAAATCAAAAAATCGTCATTACCAAAAACATGAAATTGTATCATCTGGAAAAGGAAGCCCAGCTGTCACAAAAAGAGGTGAGTCTGCTGCCTTACATCATGTTTGGTAAGAAGAATAAAGAAATTTCGCGACAGTTTAATCTGAGCGAAAAGACCGTTTGCCATCATCGCAGGAATATCTACAAAAAATTCGCGGTGGAGAATCTGGCTGGACTGTATCACAAGATTGAGGAGAAGGACTAAAAAAGCCCCGCGCAGGCGGGGCAAGACGAATCAGAGTCGGTGCCGGTTGTAATAAGGCACGCCCAGTTCGTCGGACTTGTCGCTTCCCGTGCCCATATGGTTCAGATCGAACGGTGACTGTTCCTGAGCGGTTGGAATCAGCATCGTGTCGCGATTATCTGATGTCGAAAGCTGGGCAGGTTGCTCTGCAACGCTCTGGCCGGAAATAACCAGCAGCAGGGCCAGCATTACAGAAGACAACAGTTTCATGATTTCCTCGATTACGTCGTTTACAGGCGATTTTAGCTACAATGGTTTAGCGGGTGCAGATACCGTGATTCCCCGTGCATATTGGTAATACGGTATTTATGCGGCGGAACGTCGAAATAGTTTTTGAAGGTCCGGGTCAGCGTTTGCTGCGACTCGAAACCGTAACGTTCTGCCAGGTATAAAATCGGCTCGTTACTTTCCTTTAATTTCTGCGCTATTTCCGTCATCTTACGGCTGCGGATGTACTGACCTAACGAATGGCCGGTCTCTTTTTTAAACATCCGCTGCAGGTGCCATTTGGAGTAACCTGAACGCTCAGACACTTTTTCCAGTGAGAGCGGCGATTCCAGGTTATCTTCGATCCAGTCCAAAATGCTATGAATGGTGATAGCGTCAGTATTGCGTCTGGACATCGTCATACCTCTTTTTGTTTTTACGGCAGAACTTTCTTGAGCAAATACTCAAGCGTTGCCACTTCGTCAGCCGTTAGGTTTTTTGTTAATTCCTGGTGCAGGTCTTGCCCTACTAATTGATGACATTGCTCACATATTGCCGCGCCGTGCTCGGTCAGTGTGACCAACACGCCGCGCTTGTCATTCGGGTTAGGGTGTCGGTCGACCCAGCCTTTACAGACCAGACGGTCGAGCATTCGCGTTAGCGCGCCAAGATCGACGGACAGCACTTTTTTCAACTCAACCGGGGTGATACAACCTGCGCAGCGAATCGAGCAAAGCACCTTAAACTGCGATGCCGTGATATCCAGCGGCGAGAGGTACTCGTTCAGCAGGCGATCTTTTTTCTGATTAACCATGTAGATCAAGCGACCCAGCGGAATGATGTCGTTGAATAAGTCACTGGTGCTTTTCACAATGGTTGCCCTGGCAAGTATTTAGTTACGGCAGATAATATTGCCCAGGCAACTATAAGTCAAACGAATGAATTGGCCGATCACACGATTTGCTAAAAGCCGTTTTGCGTGATCTAAATCACATTCGAATATGTTAATGATAATTAGACATTATGAGTTTTTGACGCTCATGAATGCTTACAGCCGCGGAATGGCGAAGGAGACGGGTTTCCACTTATACTTGCCGCCAGACGATTGAAACAGGAACTGAAGCCATTATGATGGAGTTGTTTAAAGCGATAGGACTGGGGCTGGTGGTGATTCTGCCGCTGGCGAATCCGTTAACGACCGTAGCGTTATTTCTTGGCCTCGCCGGAAACATGAACAGCGCAGAGCGCAACCGCCAGTCGCTGATGGCCTCGGTTTATGTGTTTGCCATCATGATGGTGGCCTACTATGCCGGTCAACTGGTGATGAATACGTTTGGCATCTCCATTCCCGGTCTGCGTATTGCCGGTGGGTTAATTGTGGCGTTTATTGGTTTTCGGATGCTGTTTCCGCAGCAGAAGGCGCATGAATCGCCGGAAGCGAAAAGTAAGTCGGAAGAGCTTGTTGATGAGCCCACCGCTAACATCGCCTTTGTGCCGCTGGCAATGCCGAGCACTGCAGGTCCGGGAACGATTGCGATGATCATCAGTTCGGCATCCACGGTACGCCACGGCGCCGATTTCCCGGACTGGGTGATTACCGTTGCGCCGCCCATTATCTTTGCCGCCGTCGCCGTGATCCTCTGGGGCTGTCTGCGCAGTTCCGGCGCCATTATGCGTCTGGTGGGTAAGGGCGGTATTGAAGCGATTTCCCGCCTGATGGGCTTTTTGCTGGTTTGTATGGGCGTGCAGTTTATTATTAACGGCGTTCTGGAAATTATTAAAACCTCCCCCTAATGCGCACGTCATACCGTCCTGGTCGGTCCTTCCGGTCAGGACGGATTCACGCTTTATCAGCTATGCTGAGGTTGTTCTTCCAGCGAGACAGGCCATTTCCGAAAGATGATGATCGACCAAATCAGCGCGGCCAGCGCCGGGACGGCGCCGACATAGCCCACAGACGACATTGACCCGTGCAGGCTTACCTGATTGCCCAGCAGCGCGCCAGCGCCAATGCCGATATTGAAGATGCCAGAGAATAACGCCATCGCCACGTCGGTGGCATCGGGCGCCAGCGCCAGCACTTTTACCTGCATCCCGAGACCAATCACCATAATGGCAATCCCCCAGAAAATACTCAGGACGGCGAGATGCATTTCGCTGCCCGCCGCAGGCAACAGCAGCAAGAGACATACCGTCAGCAACAGGATTGCGACGCTAATCAGCGCCGACGCGTGCTGGTTGCCTAGCTTACCAAACACGACGCTGCCAATAATGCCTGCTCCGCCCAGCACCAACAGCAGCACGGTAGCGAAATTGGCGCTCAACCCGGCGACGGTCTGAACAAACGGTTCAATGTAACTGTAAGCGGTATAATGAGCGGTTACCACGACAACGGTCAGTAGATAAAGGCTCACCAGCGCCGGCCGGCGAAATAACAGCGGCAGGCTTTTTAACGAGCCGGAATGTTCACTGGGTAATGTCGGCAACAGTTTTATCAAACAAACGAGGGTGACCAACGCGCCCATACCGATCGCGAAAAATGTGGTACGCCAGCCAAAATACTGACCGACAATGCGTCCGATCGGCAGGCCAAGCACCATCGCCAGCGCGGTGCCGGTGGCGATTAAGCTCAGCGCTTGCGCGCGCTTCCCGGCGGGGGCCAGACGGATCGCCAGTGAGGCGGTAATCGACCAGAAGATCGCATGCGCAAAGGCGATACCGATACGGCTAAGCACCAGCACGGTGAAATTCCACGCCAGAAACGACAGGACATGGCTGGCAATAAACAACACGAACAAACCAATTAACAGCTTACGTCGTTCGACCTGGCTGGTCAGCAGCATGAACGGCAGCGACATCAGCGCCACGACCCATGCGTAGATGGTCAACATAATCCCGACCTGGGCGGTCTGCATATGAAAGCTCTGCGCGATATCAGACAGCAGACCGACAGGAACGAATTCCGTGGTATTAAAAATAAACGCTGCAATGGCAAGCGTAACTACCCGTAGCCACGCGACCTTGCGGGAAACAGTGTGAGTTGTCATAGAAATGAGTCGGGTTAGTTGCGAAAGGATGAGAAGGCGATCTTAAAACGTTTATTGGCGAAAAGACAATCATTTTGTGATTCAGATCTCCTTTTACTGGATAAGTGACGTTGTCACACTAAAGAGATCGACGCTTGTGAATATTCTGTATTTATGCCACTTTGCAAGAAAGCAATGATAGACGGGGCAACGGCATGAAAGAGATTGATTTTTATCTGGTTGATGCGTTCAGCGATAGCGCATTCGGGGGCAATGCCGCGGCAGTTTGTCTGCTTGATGACTGGCTGCCTGACGCCATCCTGCAGAAGATGGCGCAGCAGCATAATCAATCGGAAACCGCCTTTATCGTCCGCCAGCAAAGCGGTTTTTCCCTGCGCTGGTTTACCACCCGTAATGAGGTTAATCTTTGCGGCCATGCCACGCTTGCCAGCGCGCATGTCATTTTCAGTCACCTTAATTATCCTGATAGTAGACTTCATTTTGATACGCTTTCCGGTCGTCTGACCGTGGAGCGTTGCGACGAATGGTTAACACTGGACTTTCCCGCTGGCGCGACCGAAGAACAGACGCCGCCGCCGGAAATGCTTCGCGCGCTGGGGATAGAACAGTATCTCCACGCCCGCAAAGGACGCGCCTGGATGATTGAGCTGGCAAGCCGTCAACAGGTGGAGTCGCTCACCCCGGCGATTGGCGCAATGCGACCCGGCGAACATAAAGTCTCGGTAACCGCGGCAGGTGACGGCGAATATGATTTTGTGAGTCGCTTTTTCTCCCCTGGCGAGGCGGTATGGGAAGATCCGGTCACGGGCTCTGCGCATACGATGCTCATTCCGTACTGGGGCGCAAAGCTCAATAAAACGCAAATGCTTGCCCGTCAGGTCTCCGCTCGCGGCGGCGACGTGCGCTGCGAGTGGCGAAACGATCGGGTACTGATGGGCGGGAAGGCGAGAACGTATTTAACGGGTAAGATTATAACGGGTTAACCGGGGTCAGTTTGGATATCGAAAATGATCGTACGTTAAGGTTGTTTTTTGACCTTTCTACTTTCCACTGTGCGCCAAATACGGACGCTATTCACCCGTTCATGTCCCGGCCTTGTGTTAACTATCCTCTTTACCCCTTAAATTCTCAAGGCATCAATCACCGCTCGTAAAGCAGGCGACACATTACGATGTGGATAATAGAGGAATGATCCTTCCAGACGCTGACTATAACGTTGTAGGACTCTGATGAGCGTCCCCGATTCTAAATCATCGGAAACCAGTTCTTCGGGGACATAAGCCAGCCCTAATCCTAGTCTGGCGGCTTTGGCTTCCATATAACTGTCAGCGAAAGCCCATTGTCCCTGTGGCCGATGGGTGATTTGTTTACCCTCCTGATGGAGTTCCCAGTCATACAAACTGCCGTCGCCGAACTGGTAGGCGATGCAGGGATGAACCACTAAATCCTCCGGGGTGTGCGGAAACCCGTAGCGACGAAAGTGTTCTGGCGCACCGACAACGGCCATCTCCATATCGGGAGAGATGCGCACTGCAATCATGCCGCTGCCAACTTCTGGCCCCAGACGTACGCCCGCATCGAACCTCTCTGTAATGATATCTACAAACCGACTTTCACTGATGAGTTCCAGCCTGATATCAGGGTAGCGCTGCTTAAACACCGCAAGCTTCGGCAAGAGCACTTTATCGATAGCGTGCTGGCTGGCATTGATGCGCACTAAACCCGATGGAGTCTGGCGGTAGTGGGCCAGCGTGGCAAGCCCCATATCAAGTGCATCGAATCCTGACTCGACGGTGCGGTAGAGCTGCTCACCGGCATGGGTAAGCGATAATTTCCGTGTCGTGCGAACAAGAAGTCGGATACCCAGCCGATCTTCAAGTTCACGTACAGAGCGGCTTATTCCTGATTGCGCCAGGCCAAGACGCTTTGCTGCGGCGGTAAAACTCCCTTCCCGAACAACCAGCATAAAAAGGTAGAGATCGTTGTAGTTTTCTCGTTTTGCCACCTTTATACCCTCGTAACATCATCACTATTCATAACAATATGGTATTAATTTTAGCAATTTTTAGCCTCTAATCAGCACTGATTATGCTGATTATAATATTCGCATTGCAACAAAGCACAGCAGAGTTGTCCGTATGAAACCTGTTTTCTAAAACGTTTTCAGGAGTATTTTGATGACCATTTTCACCAAAAAACTAACGGCCACGATCCCCGCCATGCTGCTATGTGCGTCATTAAGTGGAGTAACGACGATGAGTTATGCTGACACATCCAACCCTAACAGCCCCGTTTCGCTTATCAATACGTGGGATAAAACCTTTGCCGAAAGTACCAAGGTCGATCACCGTAAGGTGACCTTTCAGAACCGCTACGGGATCACTTTAGTTGGGGACCTTTACGTGCCGAAAGAGCGCGGCGAGCGTAAGCTGGCAGCTATTGCCATAAGCGGACCTTTCGGTGCGGTCAAAGAGCAATCCAGTGGCCTGTACGCTCAGACGTTGGCTGAAAAGGGATTTATTACTCTGGCTTTCGACCCTTCATATACGGGCGAAAGCGGCGGCCAACCGCGTAACGTCGCGTCGCCGGATATCAACACCGAGGATTTTAGCGCGGCGGTTGATTTCCTGGGGCTGCAAAAAGAGGTGGATCGCAACCGTATCGGCCTGCTAGGGATTTGCGGCTGGGGCGGCATGGCCTTAAATGATGCCGCGATGGATACCCGCGTTAAGGCCGTGGCGACCAGCGTTATGTATGACATGAGCCGCGCGATGGGGCATGGCGTGGGGGAGGGTAAAGACCGCTACACGACCGCCGATCGTCGTACCGTATTGCAGTATCTGAATGCCCAGCGCTGGAAAGACGCCGAAAACGGCACTGTCGCTCCCGGCGGACATGATATTTATGTCGACGAGAAGGGCCAGGCAACCACTTCTGAGCGTATTTTGCCGGAAACCTTGCCTGCTAATCCGAACCCGGTTTTAAAAGAATTCTTTGATTATTACCGCATGCCGCGTGGTTTCCATGAGCGTTCGGTCAATTCAACCGGCGCATGGAATGCGACAATGCCTCTGTCGTTTATGAATATGCCACTGCTGAGTTACGCCAATGAAGTGACTATCCCGACACTCATCGTGACCGGCGAAAAAGCCCATTCACGCTATTTTGCGGAAGATGCCTTTAAGGCTATCGGCAGCAAAGAGAAAGAACTGGTGATTATTCCGAATGCAAACCATGTAGATTTATACGACAACGCTGCGGGTAAGATCCTATTTGCTAAATTTGAACAGTTCTTTAAGACCAACTTAAGATAATCCACTGAGCACACGTTGCCGGGCCATCCGCTATAGGCGGATGGTTTTTAACTGACTGATACTCAAAATAATATGTCATCTTTCACTCTCGTTTGATGGCGTTATTCCTTGAATAACGGCATACCTACTGTGCCTGAAATTACCCGGAACGTGATTAAGAGAAGTTAATAATGTCTGTATTAAATCCTGCATCGTCATATTCAAAACCACATGCTTACTGGGGCGGTATCTTTGCTATGACGCTCTGCGTTTTTGTGCTCATTGCATCTGAATTTATGCCAGTCAGCCTGCTTACGCCCATAGCCCGCGATCTGAATGTTACGGAGGGGGTGGTGGGGCAAGGTATTGCCATCTCTGGCGCACTGGCGGTGCTTACCAGCCTGACGATTTCTCGCATCGCCAGAGATCTGAATCGTAAATATCTTCTGCTGGGGCTGACAGTGTTGATGGCTATATCAGGAATTACTATTGCACTGGCGCCCGGTTATCCGATTTATATGCTGGGGAGGGGGATGATTGGTATCGTCATTGGCGGATTCTGGTCAATGTCGGCGGCAACTGCGATTCGGTTAGTGCCGTACCACCAGGTTCCCCGCGCCCTGGCGATATTTAACGGCGGAAACGCGCTGGCTACCGTTGTGGCGGCACCGCTTGGTAGCTACCTGGGGGCAAACATCGGCTGGCGAGGCGCCTTTTTGTGCCTTGTCCCCCTTGCGATAGCCGCGTTCATCTGGCAATGCGTCAGTCTGCCATCAATGGAAAGCGCGAAAGAACAAAAACCGCAGAGGTCTGTGCTGCGCCTGTTCCGCGTTTCTGTTATACCCGTGGGTCTGCTAGCCTGTGGGCTGTTCTTTACTGGGCAGTTTGCCCTGTTTACCTACGTGCGGCCTTTTCTGGAAACCGTGACCGGAGTTAATACTTCCGGTCTCTCCCTGATTTTGCTGTCCATTGGCGTGGCTGGTTTTATCGGCACCATGCTCGTGTCAACCTTCCTCAATGCCAGGTTTTACCCGACATTAATCACCATTCCGTTACTTATGGCTATCATTGTCGGCTTATTGCTTCTGACCGGACAACGCCCGTGGACAGTTGCCTTATTGCTAAGCCTGTGGGGGATGTTTGCAACGGCAGCGCCAACGGGATGGTGGACATGGATAGCGCGAACGCTGCCCGAAGATGCTGAAGCGGGTGGTGGTCTCATGGTTGCTGTCATCCAGCTCTCAATTGCGCTTGGCTCAACGGTCGGAGGGCTTGTGTTCGACAGTATGGGATGGAAAAGTACTTTTTTCCTGAGCGCAGTGTTACTTCTTGGGGCGGGAGTGATGACAGTTCTCACATCCCGCCAAAACACAGATACAAAGAATCACCTTAACCAAACTGACCCCTAACCCGGCGTTGATGTCCCTTTCAGGAGCGTGATGAACGCCTCCAGCTGGCGCGTCATGGCGCCGCGCCGCCATATCAGCCAGGTGGTAAGCCACCGCCACTCTTCTGGCAACGGCCATGCCTCCACCTGGTGATGACCGGGCATACTTTCCAGCATACTGCGGGGGATCAGCGCAATCCCTGCACCGGCGATCACGCAGGCCAGCATGCCGTGATATGACTCCATTTCATGGATTGTGCCCGGCATGGCCTGGTCGTCGTGAAACCAGCTTTCGAAATGCCGACGGTACGAGCAGTTGGCGCGGAAGGCGAACAGGTTGCTTCCATTGACATCGCTGGCGCGCGATACCGGCGGATGACCGTGTGGCGCGACCACCATCATTTCTTCCTTATACACAGGAATGCCTTCCAGCCCCGGGTGGGGAACGGGACCGTCAATAAACGCGGCGTTAAGGTGACCTTCCAGTACGCCGTCAAGCATTTTTCCGGAAGGGCCGGTCGCCAGCGAGAACTGAATTTTAGGGTAACGCTGGTTAAATTCCGCCAGCGTCGCCGGAATGCGTACCGCGGCGGTGCTTTCCAGCGAACCGAGGGTAAAAAGGCCCTGCGGTTCATCGCCTGCCACTACCATTCGCGCCTCGTCGACCAGCGCCAGGATCTGCTGACTGTAGCGCAAAAAGTTATGCCCGGCGGGAGAAAGGCGCAGGCGCTGGTTTTCGCGAATAAACAGATCGACGCCAAGATCGGCTTCAAGCTGGCGTATCCGGGTGGTCAGGTTCGACGGCACGCGATGCACCCTGGCTGCAGCCTGCGTGATACTGCCCGTTTCGGCCACTGCGTTAAACATTTCCAGTTGCGTCAGGTCCATAGTTTTCTCATTTTGTGAATACCCTGCTCAATATTATTCATTTTAAGGAAAGAGTAAACGCGTCCATGATGATGATAAAACCAACAATGGAGAAACCCTGTGACGATTTCATCTGCAACACATGCCATTTCTGTTAATCCCGATACTGGCGAACAGCTGTCCGCGTTACCGTGGGCCAGCCAGCACGATATCGAGCGGGCTTTATCGCTTGCTGAGCAGGGCTTCGCGACATGGAAGCGCACCAGTGTGGCGTTTCGCGCGCAAAAGCTGCGTGATCTCGGTCAGGCGCTGCGTGTCCATGGTGAAGAAATGGCACAGTGCATTACCCGTGAAATGGGCAAACCTGTTAAACAGGCGCGCGCCGAAGTCGCTAAGTCCGCGGCGCTTTGCGACTGGTATGCAGAGCACGGTCCGGCGATGTTGGCGACCGAGCCGACGCTGGTGGAAAATCAGCAGGCGGTGATTGAGTACCGACCGCTCGGCACCATTCTGGCGGTGATGCCCTGGAACTTTCCGCTCTGGCAGGTGCTGCGCGGGGCGGTGCCGATTTTGCTGGCGGGGAATGGCTACCTGTTAAAACCCGCGCCATGCGTGACGGGCTGCGCGCAAATCATCGCGCAAGTGTTTGCGGAAGCGGAGATCCCGACGGGCGTTTATGGCTGGTTGAACGCCGATAACGCTGGCGTCAGCGCTGTCATCCAGGACCGACGAATTGCCGCTGTGACCGTCACGGGAAGCGTTCGCGCCGGCGCGGCAATCGGCGCTCAGGCCGGGGCGGCGCTGAAAAAATGTGTGCTTGAACTGGGCGGTTCCGATCCGTTTATTGTCCTTAACGACGCCGATCTGGATTTGGCGGTGAAAGCGGCGGTGGCCGGACGTTACCAGAATACCGGGCAGGTTTGCGCGGCAGCGAAACGTTTTATTATCGAAGAAGGGATTGCCGATACGTTTACCGAACGTTTTGTGGCCGCTGCCGCGGCGCTGAAAATGGGGAATCCGCTTGACGAGCACAACGATCTTGGCCCGATGGCGCGTTTCGATCTGCGTGACGAGTTGCATGAGCAAGTACAGGCCACGCTTGCGCAGGGGGCGCAACTGCTGCTGGGTGGTGAGAAAATGGCCGGAAAGGGGAATTATTACCCGGTGACGGTGCTGGCTAACGTCACGCCTGAAATGACCGCGTTCCGTGAGGAATTGTTCGGGCCGGTTGCCGCCATTACCGTAGCGAAAAATGCTGAACACGCGCTGGAACTGGCCAATGATAGCGATTTTGGCCTGTCTGCGACCCTTTTTACGGCGGATGAGGGTCGCGCCAGGGAAATGGCCGCTCGCCTTGAATGCGGCGGCGTCTTTATTAATGGCTTCAGCGCCAGCGATGCCCGCGTGGCGTTTGGAGGCGTGAAAAAGAGCGGTTTTGGTCGCGAGCTTTCTCACTTTGGCCTGCATGAGTTTTGCAACGTCCAGACGGTGTGGAAGAACCGCATTTAATCCCGCTGCGTTAGCTAACCTGTCTCAGCCGGGTAGCACTGTCTACCCGGCGTCTGCATAATCCAATTCGACCTGTCATATTTCTGCCATAGTTTTGTCATTTACGCTTCGTAGACTCGCGTATAACGTGTTGATACTGAAGAATATTATGAACTTAACTCAAATTTTACGCCGTGTTGTCCGCCGTCAGTTTGGCCTGCTTACCGGCATTTTTTGCATTATTGCGCTATTCAGCGTGCTGCAGGTGACCTCCACGCTGATGCTGTCATTTTCCGTCAGTCAGGCGCGGGAGAACGAACAGCACAATCAACTGGCGCTACGCCAGCAGGCAACGCTGGAGGCGTCGCGTATCGCGTTGCTGACGGCAAGCGACCTGCTTAACCGCGCGGGAGTGTACTTTATGCAGGATGCCGCGACAGGCTCAGAAGGAAGCTGGCAAGCGCTTATTGATGAGGCAAGGCTGGCGCTTCAGCAGTCCGGCGCGGCGTGGGACGCCTGGCGAAAGATGGATCCGCGTGCGGATACCGATCTGGTGGAAAGCTATCAGCGCTTCAGCGGCGGGATAGCGGAGCAGGTGGAGGGATTAAGCGAAACACAATCGATCGATGCCTTCTTTGCGGTGCCGGTACAGGCATTCCAGGCCGATTTCAATGAAAACTATAGTCGGGTGCAAAAGGTTAACGCACAAGCGAGAGAGCAAGGACGCCAGCAGTTGCTTGATCGCTTGCTTAACCTTCAGCGCCTGTTCTGGGCGCTGCCTGTCATGCTGCTGGTGATTGCGGTGGCCGTGTGGTGGGGAATGTCACGTTGGGTTATAACGCCGCTGCGTCAGCTTATCGGGCATATTAATATTCTGGCGGCAGGCGATCTTTCTCTGACAGTACCCGCGGTGCCGCAGTTTAATCGTGAAGTGTCACAGCTTTCGAAACGTATTGGCGCAATGCAGCAGGGACTTCGGGAGCTTGTTCAACAGGTGAGCGATGCGACGGCGGCAATGGCGGATAACATCGATCGACTGGCGCAGAACAATCAGCGGCTGTACCAGCAGTCCGCCCGGCAAAGCGAAGAACTGAACAACGTCACGGCGCAGGTGTCTGTACTGGAAAATCACGTTGAAGATAACAGCGGGATCGCGCAGCGGGCAAATCAGCGCGCGGAAGACGCGCGGACGATTGCTGCCGGCGGCGACAGAATGATGGATACGGTCAACCGTTCGATGCAGGCGATTGTCGATCGCTCTTCAGAAATGCGCGGGATTGTCGCGCTTATCGATAACGTTGCGTTCCAGACCAATATTCTGGCGCTGAATGCGGCAATTGAGGCGGCACATGCCGGGGAGCAGGGGCGAGGCTTTGCGGTCGTCGCCAGGGAAGTGGGGGTGCTGGCGCGTAAGAGCAGTCAGTCAACGCAGGATATCCAGGCGCTGATCCATCATTCGCTGGAGGGGATTGAAGAGGGTTCCGATGCGGTAAACCATCTGGAAAAAAACCTTCAGCAGGTGATGGCTCTGGTGGATAACCTGGGCGCGTCGTTAAAGGATATTTCTACAGCCACGCTGCATCAGGGTAGCCGCATTCATGAGATGACGCGTCAGTTGCAGGCGCTTAACCGGGCGGCGAGCGATACGCGGGAGCTGGTGGATACCGCGTCGGCATCCTCACAGCAATTGCATGCGGAGTCACATCAGTTGATCAACGCCGTGGCGCGATTTCGTCTTCCGGCCTGACGTGACACATTTCGCTCTGCTATACTCCCAGGCCTTTTCTGACTGGCAGGCAAGGAGCAGACGGTGGCAATCGCCCTGGACAATTCAATTTTAGAGACCATTCTGGCTGAGGTTCGTCCACTGATCGGCCAGGGAAAAGTGGCTGACTACATCCCTGCGCTCGCCTCCGTTGACGGCGCCCGGCTGGGCATTGCGATTTGTACCGTTGACGGTCAGCGCTGGCAGGCGGGGGACGCGACTGAACGCTTTTCTATTCAATCTATCTCTAAGGTGCTCAGTCTGGTGGTCGCGATGCGCCACTATGCGGAAGATGAGATCTGGCAGCGCGTCGGAAAAGATCCTTCCGGTTCGCCGTTTAACTCGCTGGTGCAACTGGAGATGGAGCAGGGGATCCCGCGCAATCCGTTTATCAACGCGGGCGCGCTGGTGGTCTGCGATATGTTACAGGGGCGGCTGAGCGCGCCGCGTCAGCGCATGCTGGAAATTGTCCGTGCGCTGAGCGGCGTTTCGGACGTCGGTTACGATACGGTGGTCGCTCGTTCCGAATTCGAGCATTCCGCCCGTAACGCCGCTATCGCCTGGCTGATGAAGTCCTTCGGCAACTTCCATCATGACGTCACGACGGTGCTGCAAAATTACTTCCATTACTGCGCGCTAAAGATGAATTGCGTTGAGCTCGCGCGGACCTTTGTCTTTCTTGCTAATCAGGGAAAGGCGTTTCACCTTGATGAACCGGTGGTGACGCCTTTACAGGCCAGGCAGATCAATGCGCTGATGGCGACCAGTGGAATGTATCAGAACGCCGGCGAATTTGCCTGGCGCGTCGGCCTACCGGCGAAGTCGGGCGTCGGCGGCGGGATCGTGGCGATCGTTCCCCACGAAATGGCAATAGCCGTCTGGAGTCCTGAGCTGGACCCGACCGGTAATTCGCTGGCGGGCATCGCCGCGCTGGAGCAACTGACAAAGCGGTTAGGTCGTTCGGTGTACTGATGAATACATTTGATTCCCTGTTTGCACGACTTTCCCGTTCAACGTTTCGCTCCCGTTTTCGTCTCGGGCCGAAAGAGCGGCAGTACTGCTGGGATAAAGGCGCAGAGGTTATTGACCAGCACGCCGCAGACTTTGTGGCAAAACGACTTGCGCCCGCCATTCCGCTGAACGACGGCAAACAAACCCCGATGCGCGGGCATCCCGTTTTTATTGCCCAGCATGCCACGGCGACCTGCTGTCGCGGCTGTCTTGCTAAATGGCATGCGATCCCGCAAGGCGACGCGCTGACTGAAGAGCAACAACGTTATATTGTTGCGGTTATTCATCACTGGCTGGTTATTCAAATGAATAAAACCTGATAATTAACGGCGTAGTGTAAAACCGTGAAATTGCCAGGGTTTATTTTATTCCAGCCGGGAAAATAACAGGTTAACGCTGCCGGTAATGACTATCTTTGAGAATAATTCATGCTATTCTCAAAATATTACCATTACGCCGCAGAGATAATTGCCCCCGGCAGTGATATGGACAGAGAGTTAATGCAATCACTTCCCATTCCTTCTTTCCGCCTGTTTCAGGAAGATCGTCCACTGCGTAATGCGGTCGCGGTATTTGCGTTCACCACACTGTTCTATTTTATCGGCGCAGAGCTGCGCCTGATTCATGAACTGTCGCTGTTCTGGCCGCTAAATGGCGTACTGGCCGGGATTTTTGCACGCTTCGTCTGGTTAAACCGACCGCATTACTACGCGGTAAGTTATGTTGCGATGCTTGGCTATGATGCGCTCACCACGCAATGGGGTTGGGTGTCGTTGGTGATTAATCTCTCCAATATGGTGTTTATTGTTATTGTCGCCCAACTGGTCATTCGTGATAAACGACTGGGGAAAAATAAATATCAGCCGATTAGCGCTTTACGCTTATTTAATTACTGTCTGATCGCCGCATTGATCTGTGCCCTGGTCGGCGCGACAGGATCGGTAGGCATTGATCGTCTTTCTTTCTGGCCGTTGTTTGCTGACTGGTTTAGCGAGCAATTTTCAACGGGCGTGTTAATTATCCCCTGTATGTTGACTCTCGGCATGCCGGGCGTCGTTACACGCTTCAAGCCGGAACAGATGATGCCGGTTATCGCGCTGATCGTCTCGGTGTTGGCCTCGGTGATCATTGGCGGAGCAGGGAGCCTTGCGTTTCCCCTTCCTGCGCTTATCTGGTGCGCCGTACGCTATACGCCTCAGGTGACCTGTCTGTTAACTTTTATTACCGGTGCGGTGGAAATCGTGCTGGTGGCAAATTCAATTATCGATATCGCCGTTGCGTCGCCATTCTCGATCCCGCAAATGTTTTCCGCGAGGCTGGGGATTGCCACCATGGCCATTTGCCCCATTATGGTTTCAGTTAGCGTAGCGGCAATTAATTCCCTGATGAAGCAGGTTTCTTTACGCGCCGATTTTGATTTTCTGACTCAGGTTTACTCGCGCTCGGGCCTTTACGAGGCGCTGAAGCGGCAGGATGCGCCAGAAACGCAGCATTTTACCGTTATGCTTCTGGACATCGATTTCTTCAAGAGCATCAATGACAGCCACGGCCATGAATGTGGCGATCGGGTGCTGCGGGTGTTTGCTCAGCAACTGCAAAAAATTGTTGGCGGCAAAGGACTCATTGCCCGCATGGGCGGCGAAGAATTTGCTGTGGTCATGCCGACACTGCATCCTGAAGAAGGAATGCGTATCGCTGAAACTCTCCGTAAAGCCGTGGCGCTACAACCTTTCAACTGGCAACAGCAAAGCGTCTATCTGACGGTCAGTATTGGTCTGGGGAACGGCAGGGTGGCAGGACGCACGCTGACGGAGCTTTTCAACACGCTGATGGTGGAAGCGGATGAGTGTCTGTACCGCTCGAAGAGAGAGGGGCGTAATCGTACCAGCGCTCGCCAGGCTGACCTGGCGATACTGTCGGAAAGCGATCTGGCGTAAGACGTCATAACAAACTGCTATGACCGGCATGTTGTGTTATCACAATGTTAAGTGCATGGTATCAAGGTCTACTCAAGGAGCCCTTATAATGCCATTACCCCCCTGTATGTTATTGAGCGCTGAGACGCTTCTCGCGCGACAGGATGAACTCAGTGATCTTCTGACTGACTGCGTCAATCGCGGCGCGTCGGTCAGTTTTCTTTCCCCCTTCGATCGGCAAAAAGCGAATGTTTTCTGGAACGATGTCGCCCAAAGCGTGGGCAGAGGCGAGCGACAGGTTCTCGTTATTGAAAATCAGCAGGGCGTGATTGTCGGCACCGTGCAGCTTATTACCCGGCAACCCGAAAACCAGCCTCATCGGGCGGATGTCGCTAAACTGCTCGTTCACTCTTCGGCGCGGCAGCAGGGACTGGCCCGCCATCTGATGCAGGCGCTTGAAACGTGCGCACGGGAACAGCGTAAAACACAACTGGTGCTGGACACCGCCACCGGTAGCGACGCCGAGTTGTTCTACCACTCGTGCGGGTGGCAAAAAGCGGGTGTGATACCTGATTATGCGCTAATGCCTGATGGAACGCTGACCGGCACCACAGTTTTCTACAAAGCGCTTTGATTTATCGCTATCACTTGATCAAAACGGGGTTTTACTGGCGTAAAGTTTTGCTAACCTGTTCTACCAATTTAATCAGGTTGTATGACTAATCGAAAGGGAACCCATTGTGAAAACTCTAAACCGTAGCGATTTTCCCGGTGCCCACTATCCTGAACGCATCATTCAGTTTGGTGAAGGTAACTTTCTGCGCGCCTTTGTTGACTGGCAGATCGATCTGCTCAATGAACATACCGATCTGAACGCCGGTGTGGTGATTGTCCGTCCCATCGACAGCGCTTTCCCGCCATCGCTCAGCACGCAGGATGGGCTTTATACAACAATCATTCGCGGCTTGAATGAGCAGGGCGAGGCCGTCAGCGATGCGCGTTTGATTCGTTCAGTGAACCGTGAGATCAGTGTTTATGGTGAGTACGATGCGTTCCTGAAGCTGGCGCACAACCCGGACATGCGTTTTGTCTTCTCTAACACCACCGAAGCGGGCATCAGCTACCATGCGGGCGATAAGTTCGATGATGCCCCGGCGGTGAGCTATCCGGCGAAGCTGACGCGCCTGTTGTTTGAGCGCTTTAGTCATTTCAACGGCGCGCAGGATAAAGGCTGGATTATTATTCCTTGTGAGCTGATCGACTATAACGGCGACGCTCTGCGTGAACTGGTGCTGCGCTATGCGCAGGAATGGTCACTGCCGGCGGCCTTTGTTACCTGGCTGGATGAGGCTAATGTGTTTTGCTCGACGCTGGTGGACCGTATTGTGACGGGTTACCCACGAGATGAAGTGGCACAACTGGAAGCAGAACTGGGTTATCACGATGGCTTCCTGGATACCGCCGAGCATTTCTACCTGTTTGTTATCCAGGGACCGAAGACCCTGGCTTCCGAGCTACGCCTCGACAAATACCCGCTGAATGTTTTGATCGTCGATGATATCAAGCCTTATAAAGAGCGTAAGGTAGCCATTCTGAACGGCGCGCACACCGCGCTGGTTCCGGTCGCGTTCCAGGCGGGTCTGGATACGGTCGGCGAGGCGATGAATGATAGCGACATCTGCGCTTTTGTGGAAAAGGCTGTCTATCAGGAAATCATTCCTGTGCTTGATTTGCCGCGTGATGAACTGGAATCGTTCGCCAGCGCGGTCACCGGACGTTTCCGTAACCCGTACATTAAGCATCAGTTACTGTCGATCGCTCTGAACGGCATGACGAAATTCCGCACCCGTATTCTTCCGCAACTGCTGGCAGGGCTGAGGGCCAACGGTAAATTACCGGCGCGTTTGACGTTTGCTTTAGCCGCGCTGATTGCCTTCTACCGCGGGGAACGTAGCGGTGAAGCGTATCCGGTGCAGGATGACGCGCGCTGGATCACCCGTTTCAAGCAGCTCTGGAGCCAGCATGGCGATCGCCAAGTGAGTACGCAGCAACTGGTTAGCGCCGTTCTGGCCGCAGAGGAACACTGGGAGCAGGACCTGACCAATGTCCCTGGACTGGTGGAGCAGGTGACCAGCGATCTCGACAACATCCTGAGCAAAGGCATGCGCGAAGCGGTAAAACTGCTATGCTAAAATAAGTGTGCGATAAGATTGACCCGGCGAAGGCCGGGTTTATTGTTTATGCTCATTAGTTACAACATACAATCTATTTTTATACCTGTCGCTCTGTGACTCCTGAGCCGTTAACAGTCTGACAGATATATCAGGGCCCGTTTCAAGAAAGTTGTAAGTTTGATCCAGATCACGTTTAATAACGGGATTCGCTTCTTTTCTGAAAACCGTCATGATTGTTCGTCCTCAACAGCATTGGCTACGCCTGATATTCGTCTGGCATGGCTCCGTTTTAGCTAAAATCTTTTCCCGTTTACTGCTGAATTTCCTGCTTTCCATCGCTGTTATCATCATGCTTCCGTGGTACACCATGCTCGGTATCAAGTTCACGCTTGCGCCGTTCAGCATCCTTGGTGTGGCCATCGCGATATTTTTAGGGTTTCGCAACAACGCCTGCTACGCACGTTACGTCGAAGCGAGACAACTGTGGGGGCAGTTAATGATTGCCTCACGGTCGCTGTTGCGGGAAGTCAAAACCACGCTCCCGGACGACACGCAGTCTGGAGAATTTGTTCGCCTGCAAATTGCCTTTGCCCATTGTTTGCGCATGACGCTGCGGCGAAAACCGCAGGCCGAACCTCTGGCGAAATACCTCAATGCGGAAGATCTGAAACAGGTCTTCGCCGCGCACTCTCCGGCAAACCGCATTCTGCTGCTGATGGGGGAGTGGCTGGCTGTTCGTCGGCGCGACGGACGTTTGTCTGATATATTATTTCACAGTTTAAACAATCGGTTAAACGATATGTCAGCGGTGCTGGCAGGATGCGAGAGAATCGCCAATACGCCGGTGCCATTTGCGTATACGTTGATCCTGCATCGCACGGTGTACCTGTTTTGCATCATGCTACCGTTTGCGCTGGTTGTTGACCTGCATTACATGACGCCGTTTATCTCGGTACTGATCTCCTATACCTTTATCTCCCTGGATGCGCTGGCGGAAGAACTGGAAGATCCGTTCGGTACGGAAAACAACGACTTGCCGCTTGATGCTATCTGTAATGCCATCGAGATCGATCTGCTTCAAATGAACAATGAAACAGCCATTCCGGCGAAGCACGTTCCGGACAAGCACTATCAACTGACATAACCTTCCTGGCTGTATCGTTGTTAAACGCGGCGCGCGCTCGATCGTTATGTCAGGCGACGGGCGACCATGAACAATCGTGGGAATGCCAGCAGTATCTGCCCATCTTCCTGAAGCGGGTACTGCTCCTGTAACAGCGCGTGATAGCGGGCAAGATAGCGTTTTTGCGCTGGCTCATTAAGATCCTGTAACCAGGGCCGCAGCCCGGTCGCACTGACCCAGTCGATTATCGCCTGATGGGATGGCATTTGGTGGTAGTAGGTTGTGCGCCAGATATCCACCTCGCAACCGGCTTCGCTTAGGATATCGTAATAAGCGTGAACGCCAGGAAGCGGCTCGCGTCCGCGGTTGGGATAATTTTGCTCATAAGCCACTTCGCGCATCAGAACATGCGATGGCTCCAACGTATTATCGGGCATTTGCACGGCCAGGACGCCATGTGAATTAAGCAAAGAAACGAGGCGGGGGAACAGCGTGTAGTGATCGTCGATCCACTGAAGCGAAGCGTTGGCATACAGCACATCAGGCGCTGTGGCAGCATGAAAGTCGCGAATATCGGCTTCGATAAAATGACAATCCGGCAACGCTTTTCGCGCTTCGTTCAGCATCGATGGTGAGCTATCCACGCCAACGATCACGGCATCTGGCCAGCGATGGCGGAGTAGAGCGGTGCTATTGCCCGGTCCACATCCCAAATCGACAACTGACTGGACGTGCTCATGCGTTACTCTCGTCAACAGCTCTGCCGCAGGCCGCGAACGTTCGGCGCCATATTGCATATAGAGCGAAGGACTCCAGTCGGACATTGGCAATCTCCTGTAGATGAGTGAATGATTTTTGTTCCTACACTTAAACCCTGGACCTTTATCTGAAATTGTCAGCCCTTCATTCTGTAATTTTATACGCTTGTTAAAAATAATCGGCGTTAAGATGACAGAAAGAGATGATCTGAAAAATTTTCAGACGCTATCCCTGGCGCGTGCCTCATTAATAAGCTGGCTGAGCTTTTCCCGCTGGCACCCATTTTCATCGAAACTGGTGGGTGCGAGCCACTTTTCATAGGCAACGCGCAGCGCAGGGTATTCGCTGTCAATGACTGAGTACCAGGCAGTATCACGGTTACGTCCGTGGTAAACCAACGCCTGCCGGAAAATACCTTCAAACCGGAAGCCAAAACGCTCCGCAGCCGCCCGGGACGGGGCATTCAGCGAGTCACATTTCCACTCAAAACGACGGTAGCCGAGGTCCTTAAACACGTGGCGCAAAAAAAGCGCCATCACCTCGGTAGAAATGCGCGTGCGCTGCATGTGTCGTGAATACGTCACGCTGCCTATCTCAATTACACCGTTGCAAGCGTCAATCCGCATAAGGGCAACCGTACCCACCGCCTTGCCACTGGTGGAATCAATCACGGCGTAATGCATCGGATCCGTCTTTTTTTCAATATTCAGCAAATAATCGCGATAAGAATCAAACGTTTCAAAAGGCCCTGAAGGAAGATAGGTCCAGTCACGCCAGTCAGGCGCTTCGCGATAGGCCGCATAAAGCTCTGCCGCATGGCGGGCGGTGTTGATACGCTCAAGTCGGCAGTAGCGTCCTTCAAGGCGTCTTTCGTCAGGGAAAATGGCACCTTTCCAACCCGTAAGCTCCACGCCTACCGGTTGATTAAAAGTATTTAGTCTCTGTGTCATGACTATTGTCTGCTCCTCAACCAATAAATATTACCGTCGCGGGATCATGACGTTCTTGTGGTACTCTTGAAAGGTCCACAAGATCTATTTTTTACAGGTCCACGATACATGCTTGATATTACCGAGCCCCTGAAGCCAGATGCCATTAGCCCGGACGGCAGGCCGGTATCCCTGCAGAAGCAACTGACCGAACGTATACAGCAGGCGATACTGAGCGGTTACTTGCCTGCAGACACCAGGCTGATGTCCTCCCGCGCGCTGGCGAAAGAGCTCGGCATATCGCGAAATACCGTGGTGAATGTCTATGAGCACCTTGCGGCTGAAGGGTATATTCTGGCTGACAGGCAAGGCACGCGCGTGGCGCCTGTATCCGGCCTGGCCAGTAAGGCCACTGCACCAATGCAATCCAGACCCGATACCGTTCAGCTTGCTACCCGTCTGACTCCCTTTATCACTAATCCATTGCAACCGGAGTCTGATGCGTTGCTATCTCCCGGTATGCCCGCGATAAAAGAATTTCCGATTACTGTCTGGCGTCGCGCCATCGAGCGGGCAAACCGGCAGTTTATGCCTCGCATGCTGGGTTATGGCGCTCCAACTGGCGAGTACGCCTTGCGTGACGCTATAGCGACGCATCTTCATGTTGCGCGAGGAGTCCGCTGCGATCCGCACCGGATCGTCATTACAGAAGGTGCCAGGCAGGCGCTGGAACTCTGCGTGACCCTGCTCACAGATCCGGGAGACACGGTCTGGATGGAGGAACCTGGCTACCGGGGCGCTAAAGCGGCATTTTCTGCAGGTAATCTGCACATGGAGATGATGAAGGTGGATGGGGAAGGGGTATGTATACCGGAGGATGCCTGGCAGAACCGTGCGCCAAAACTTATCTACCTTACACCTGCTCATCAGTATCCCACCGGCGCCGTCTTATCTGTTTCACGAAGGCTGTCGCTGATTACACAAGCAGCCAGGAAGAACGCCTGGCTAATTGAAGATGACTATGACGGAGACTTCAGGCACTCCGGTGGCCCAATTGCCAGCATGCAGGGCCTTACGGAAGACGCACCCGTGTTTTATATCGGCTCGTTCAGTAAGACAATGTTTCCGTCGCTGAAGCTCGGTTATGTGGTATTTCCGGCGAATGTGATGAAGCAGGCCAGCACGGTGCTGAATGAAATTATGCGCAGTGGTCAGCAGCTTCAGCAACTTGCCCTGGCAAACTTTATGAAAAGTGGTGAGTTTGGTCGTCACCTGGGCCGTATGCGCCGACTTTACCGTGAGCGTCAGCGGATCTTGCGGCAGGCCCTGACAGAACATTTTTCACCGGAACAAGTGCTTGGCGGGAAATCAGGTATGCATCTGACGCTTTTGCTTGCACCTGGCACCGACGATAAGAAAATTGTCTCACTCGCACGTCAGCATGGCATAGGCGTTCAGGCCTTTTCTTCATACAGCGTCAGCAACGATGCCGCCGCAGGGTTGGTTATCGGCTATGGAAATACGCCAGCGGAGGTTATCCCAGAGGCTGTTAGTGTGCTGGCAGCCCTAAGCAGACAGGAACGTCGCTTCTGAACGTCCTGAAGCGAAAAGTATCTACGAGAAATTTCTTTCATGATGAATATCCCGGCGTCATGTATAGCCACAGAAACTCCTCATCAGGAAAAGTGAGTTATCGACCTGGTAGGATAAATGACCCACATATAGACGCTAGTATTGAGCTAACAAAACATTGGTACGCATAATGTATATTATGTTAAATCAATCGGAACCTGTTAAAAGACGTGTTAACGCGCCTGGATTGGTGCATGTTAAAAAAACTCTACACATGTATTACTACATTGCTTTGTGATGTATAGCACTGCGCAAGTGGTAATGACATTGCAACCCGTTTGATCCCTTCCCTGTCGTGACGCTGCGCGAATTCTGCAGATTTGCCCCCGTTATCCTGCACAGGATTTCACGCAGCACACCGCGCAGGCGTAAAAAACCGGCCATTGTGACCGGTTCGTTGCGTCGCGTTTCGACTCAGTGGATTTTCCCCTGGGCCGCTGCTTTCTCTGACTGACGTTCGGCTGCTCTGACAACGGCCATAAACGCTTTAACACCCGGATCCACATCAGGCGACAACATGCGCATAATTGATTTGGAATTTCTGCCGACCTCGTCAGAAATCGCAGGATAACCGCACGTGACCTTAATCAGCGTGCGCAGCATACCTTTGGCGACTTCGATTTCACCGGACAGTATTAATTCGTGTATCTCCTGGATAATCTGAACACGCGACCCGATGTCCTCTTTAAGCAGGTTTTCCCACATTTTTTCGATGTCATGCGCGGCCATGTTTTTTACTCCTCAGATAGTCAGCGCGGTATTTTTCGGCGGCGTCCAGATCGTTATTTTGCCGATCCTTGAAACCGGCACACAGTAAAATGACAATTTCGTCGCCGTCCTGCATCAGATACACACGCAAACCGGCGCCCCAGTTTATCCTGTATTCACCGATACCCGGTCGGCCAGATAACCATTTCACTGACGATGTGTTCCCGCTCCGTAATCGCTCAACCGCCGTAAAAACTTTTGGAATTGCGGCGCGGTTTTTAGCCAGCCATTTTTCAAGCGGGCTGACGTCGTTCTCGTCCGTGTAATACTTGATATCCATTGATACCCCTCCGTATTTGATTGATGGTAACGAATTCGTTACCACATGGCAAGTGGGGTAAAAAAAGCCCATGCGCTAACAGGGGCAGAAAAGCAATGGCAATGATAATGGCTATACAACAAATACCGTTAAAGAACTTTTAAGATCCCGTCAAAGCCTTGTTCCCGCCTCACCTATCAAATCATTCGCGCCGTTATCTTGACTTACCCTCGAATCAGACCACAATAATTTCACTTTCGCGCTAACCGGCAACGGACGTATATGGATATCAGTTCTCCTCGTTTTCTTCCTTTATTTCGTATCAGGACTTACACGGCTGCAATCGCGTCGGCGCTTCTGCTGGCTAGCTGCTCTTCTACACCGCCCGCCTCGCTGGTAACGCCGCCATCAGCAACGCCTGCTTCGCCCGTGAAACAGCAAAAGTTGAACGAACCCGTTCGCGGCGTTTGGCTGGCGACGGTTTCCCGTCTCGACTGGCCTCCCGTCGCGTCAGTCACTGTCAGCGACGCGCGTTCGCGTATCGCCATGCAGCAAAAAGCGCTAACCGATAAGCTCGATAATTTACAGCGGCTCGGCATCAATACCGTATTTTTTCAGGTAAAACCTGACGGTACCGCGCTTTGGCCCTCAGCGATATTGCCCTGGTCAGACATGCTTACCGGAAAAATTGGCCAGGACCCCGGTTACGATCCGCTGCAGTTTATGCTTGACGAAGCGCATAAGCGTGGGATGCGGGTTCACGCATGGTTCAATCCGTATCGCGTCTCGGTTAATACCCGACCTTCTACGGTTGCCGAACTGAACCGCACCGTGTCACTGCAGCCCGCCAGCGTTTTTGTCCTTCACCGTGACTGGATCCGTACAGCTGGCGACCGCTATGTTCTTGACCCAGGGATCCCGGAGGTTCGCGACTGGATAACCAGTATTGTGGCGGAGGTCGTGAAAAAATACCCGGTTGATGGCGTTCAGTTCGACGACTATTTCTATGCTGAATCACCGGGATCTGCGCTTAATGACAGCGTGACCTTCAGGCGCTACGGTGAAGGGTTTCATACCAAGGCTGACTGGCGACGGCACAATACGCAGCAGTTAATTGAACAGGTGTCGCGCACCCTCCGACACATTAACCCGGACGTAGAATTTGGAGTGAGTCCGGCAGGGGTCTGGCGTAACCGCTCACACGATCCCGCCGGTTCAGACACCCGGGGCGCCGCGGCGTATGATGAGTCTTACGCGGACACGCGCCGTTGGGTGCAGCAAGGTTTGCTGGACTACATCGCGCCGCAGCTGTACTGGCCCTTCTCTCGCGACGCCGCGCGCTATGATGTGCTCGCTAAATGGTGGGCGGATGTAGTGAAGCCTACGAAAACCCAACTTTATATTGGCGTGGCGTTGTATAAGGTGGGCGAACCCTCGCGTAACGAGCCGGACTGGACGGTAAACGGCGGCGTGCCGGAACTGAAAAAACAGCTCGACCTGAACGACTCGGTTCCGCAAATCAACGGCACAATACTGTTCAGGGAAAACAACCTTAATCAGCCGCAAACGCAGCAGGCCGTTCATTATTTACGACAGCGTTGGGCAAACCTGAGTGGTCACCCGTCAAATAAAGAAAAGATGTAGCGATTCAGGACGGCGATGAATGCAGGGCAATGCTATACCCCTGCTCTCGCCAGCTCGCCAGTTGTTCTTGCTGGCGCGTGGTGGGCGCTTTCCCAATCCAGACGAAAATATCCTGACCGGGGAACATTTCCGGGCGCGGCGATTCCAGCGGCTCCGGCAGCACGTGAATATTCCAGCCCTGCTGCGACAAACGCCAGCCTTCCAGCCAAAGACGTGTCCGGTCTTCACACTCCCATGACAGCAGATAAGCCTCTTTATCAGCCTGAGCGCGTAAGGCATTCAGGCGCGTGATCGCATAGTCGATCAGCACCCCATCCAGCAGACTGCCCATGACGCGTGCGGTAGCCTGCTCAAGATTAAGTCGTTGACGCATCGGAACAAAAATATGATCGATCACATCATCAACCGGATAGCTGGCGCCCAGTTCATCAATGCGTACGCGCAGTTTGTCGGGACTGACACGACGCAGCGTGACCATCATCTCTTCCTGAAGCGATAACCAGCCGTCGTGTTGCGCAGTCTGGCTGCCTTCAATCAGCGCTTTAACCTTACTCACCGGCACGCCGCTTTTGATCCAGCGTTTAATCTCTTCGATACGTCTGATGTCATCTTCGTCGAATTGACGGTGACCGCCTTCGCTGCGCTGAGGTTTTAATAATCCATAGCGTCTTTGCCAGGCACGCAACGTAACCGGGTTGATTCCGCATCGTTCGGCCACATCACCAATACTGTAAAAAGCCATAGCATCCCTCTTACTGCAAAGCTGTACTTCCATGTATAAGTTAACCAAACCCCCTGCGCTGTACAAATCAAATTTTCCTGTACAAGCAGGGATTTGTGAATTTATTCCCAATTCTCAGTAAGATGGAGCAACAATTTTTTAACCTGGCATTAAAGATCGGCAGCCCTTTCCGGCCATGCAATCGGCGAGACACCTCCTAAAGATGGACGGGCGAACAGATAGCCCTGGAACTGACTGATACCGGCTGACTCCAGCCACATCCACTCTTCCGCCTTTTCAACGCCAACCGCAGAAATCGCTATTTCCAGCGACGAGCAGCATTTGACGATCGCTTGTACAATGGCCTGCCGGGGCCCACTTTTGTGGACATCCATAATGAGTTCCCGGTTAATTTTTATGCGATCCGGCTGGAACTGCGACAGCAATAACAAGCCCGCAGACCCGGCGCCAAAGTGGTCAATCGCCACGCTAATTCCGGCGCTTTTGAGTAGTCTGACAGAGGCGGTAAATTGCTCAAGCCCCGAGATCACTTCGCGTTCTGTGAATTCAACCGTCACTTGTTCCGGCACCAGGCCGGAACGCTCAATGGCGTCCAGCAACGTTTGTACCGCGTGGGGAATGTAGACCAGCGTCATAGGCAACACATTCACCGACAGTGAATATCGCTGCAAATTCAGCCTGCCCGCCAGCGCAAAGGCCTGCGTTTTACTGTGCAGATCCGCTTCGTAAAGTGCCGTCCCGGTAAGCCCGGCGAAATAACGTTCTGGCCCCTGTCCGTCTGGCGTTCGCAGCAAGGCTTCCAGCGCGACAATCTCCCGGGCGAAAGGATCGATTAATGGTTGAAAGGCAAAGCAACATTCTGCGTGGGTATCTTCTTGCACACTCTTTTCCCTGCTTACACCTTCGGCAATAAATTCCCAGGTATTTGCCGGTGGAATGGCAAAATAATTTTCCTTTTCGGTCGCTTCTATAAAAGTGCGAAAGAATTTCAGCGGTCGGTCGTTAAACGCCAATTGATACCGGGTGGTACCTTTATCGAGTACGTGTTGCAAAACGTCATTTCTGGCAAATTCGCGCAGGTCGAAAAGCTCCATTCCCACTTTACCAAAGCGGCGTGACGGCCCGTAGTCACGCAATAACTCTACCAGATTATGATGCCTCTCATCGTTGATGATGTGTTGATAGATCTGCTGAACGCCCTCCTCTGGCCCTTCAAGCAGTTGAAAAAAATGTTTTCCGTTAAACAACAGGATCCCGGTGACGTTGGCCTGTTCGTTTTTTACCTTTGCTGCTGCCACCATTTTTTCAAGAGAGATCAGAGAAAAAGTGTCGCAAATATGACTACGGTAGATAACCGTTGTGAGCATGATGAGTCCAGATATATAGGAGGGAACATAAATACCCTACCAGAACCGTGCCTTCCCGTCTCCAGAAAACTCACTTTACGCTAACAATATGTTCACAAAGGAAAATGTTACATTTCTATTGTCTAAATATTGGCATAATTTACCCAATTCCCGCCTAAAAATGTTGTACAGCTATTGATGACACAAATTGTAAATTATTGATTTTAATTTATTGATTTTAAACGGTTAGCACAAAAAGCTAAAAATTAGCATGCTATTTTGTACGCATCCTATGTACACATTTTCTATATTTGTATAACTTAAATTACAACTTTGTAGATTATTGAAACAAATGGGAGTCACACATGCATCACAACATCAACATGTCCGATTCAGCGAATGCGATTGCCCAGTACTTCAATAAAGCTAGCCTGCCGACTCAGCAGGAAACCCTGGGTCAACTTGTGGTGGAAATCCTCACCGACGGCAAGAGCCTGAACAGGAAGTCGCTTTGTACTAAATTGCTGAGCCGCCTTGAAAAAGCGAATAGCGAAGCGGAGGAACACCACTATCACACGCTGATTGGTCTGCTGTTTGATCGTTAGTGGAGGTTCACGCCAACGCCAGTGTCAGCGTTGGCAACCAGAGATGCGGTTATGAACAGAAGTGAAGAATATGAACGACTGACGGATGAAATTATCGGTGAAGCGGTATTAACGCTGCTGAAAAGCCATGGTCCCATTAGCACCCAGGCACTGATCGTGACGCTGGGAAATATGAAGGCCAACGCGGGAGACAGTAAACGACAAGAGGCCATACAAAGCGTCATGACCGAAGTCACCGCCATGGCGGCCAGAAAGCGTCAACGCGCGCGCCGACCAGATTCACATGCAGTACGACGGGGCAACGTGCTTGAGCTGTTTGGCAGTCGCCAGTCAGACAGCACAAAAAAAATGCACTAACCAACGCCATTTTACAACTTAACGGTGAAAGCACATGAGACAAGCGATGCTTAAGCAGACCGATTTTTACGCAGTTCTTCCAGATACAGCAATGTCCGAATTTTTCCGCAACGCAGGCGACCGTCTTGCCGAGGAGTCAGCGGTACTGGCGACCGCTATCAGCAGCATTATGGCTTCTGATGGGCATATCACCAATAAAGCGATTATTTTATGGCTGGTCCAGGCGCTGGAAACTACGGACAGCGTGGTACAGGCTGATGTGTTACGGAAAACACTGGAAATTGTCGTTGGCTACACCATGGATGATATTTAAGGTTTACCCTCTGTCTTTCTGGCCCATCCTGACACGCTGTCCCGTTGCAGGATGGGCTGTCAACATTACGGCTTTTGTTGATTTTGCTCAGCCTTACCAAAAGAGCGCGTCATGCCATGACCATGCTCCCCCGCGCCGCTGACCCTTTTTAACTGTATCACTTGCCCTTTCTCCCAGGCGTTGGCGCCTTGTGCTACCGGATGCGCCACAATATCCCGCCGCTGTTGTTTAATTTCTTGCGTTTTGATAGCCAGTCGACGGTCCCGATCGGCTAATAGCGCCGGGTCCAACTGCCCGTCGCCGGTAAAGCCCATCATCAACGCGGGGATCCCCATTGGAAGCGTTTTATCGCGATCGGTATGCCACGTATGCCAGGTTTTGCCGTAGGTGTTGACGATTTTGCTCATCAACGCTTTGTCCGCGACGGCGGGAAGACCCGGCGCCACCAGGCTGCCGGACTTCACTTCATACTGATGGCTATGCCAGAGTTTTTTTTCCTCTGGCGGCAGCGTATTGAATAACCGCTCGCTAATGATGTATTCAACGCCCATCAGACGCGCGTCTTTGGTATTCCCGTCGTAGATCACCGCCTGCATCACTTCATCATTAAGTACAGTGACATAATGATGCGCTTCCATCTGACCATTTTTATCGCCACTGTAGAAATGGAAGCCATCCAGATAGGCGCTGATGGCCTCGATCGGCGGCCGGGACTGTATCACTTCCGCCCCGACTTCCAGCGTACGCAGGCTTGCGGACGTTTCTTTACCGGGTATCGGCGTCTTCGGCGGGGTCGTGTTCGCCCCGCAGGCCGTTAATAACGCAACCGATGCTGCAATGCATAACCCTTTTTTCACTTATGGCCTCCTGAATAATGCGATGCTGCGTCCGGCAAGTTCATAATCCGTTTCATTTTCGATAATCAGTCCCTGTTCAGGGTCATTAGCCGTGTTCAGTTCCAGTACCCAACCGCCATCCCCCGTTTGCGGGATGCTGAACGGCACGCTACATTCGAAGGGATTCAACAGAAGCAGAACCTCGTGCCAGATCCCGTCTTCGGTCTCGAGATCGGGACGACCGATATACACGCCAAGCGTGGAGCCTTCATCCCACTGCTCCGGCTGCTGTAGCCCGCCCCCGGCATTAAACCACTGGATAACCATGCCATCGCGCCAGTTTTCCCGACGCAGCAACGGCTGCTGTTTCCGCAGTTCAATAAGGTGGCGCGTAAATTCCCGCAATTGTTGCGCTGACTCCGGTAAATTCTCCCAGTGGACCCAGGAAATGTCGCTGTCCTGGCAGTAGCCGTTGTTATTCCCGTTCTGGCTGCGGCCAAACTCATCACCGGCCAGCAGCATCGGCGTACCGTGGGACAGCAGCAGCGTGGCGAGGAAATTACGCTTTTGCTGTTCGCGCGTGGCGTTAATGACGGCATCATCCGTGGGACCTTCCGCGCCATAATTGCATGACCGGTTATCGTTATGTCCGTCGTTATTGTCCTCGCCATTCGCCTCGTTGTGCTTCTCGTTATAGGACACCAGATCGTTCAGGGTGAAACCGTCATGCGCGGTAACAAAATTGACGCTCGCCCATGGCCGCCGCCCTCGCAGGTCATAGAGATCGCCGGAGCCAAGCAGGCGTGCGGCAAAATCGGTAGAAACGTTGTCGCCCTTCCAGTATTCGCGCACCGTATCGCGGTATTTATCATTCCATTCTCCCCACCCAGGCGGGAAACCGCCTACCTGATACCCGCCCGGCCCAATGTCCCAGGGTTCACCGATCAGCTTGAGTTTCGACAGCACCGGATCCTGCATCATCGCGTCAAAGAAGCCGCCGCGCTGATCAAACCCCTCCGGTTCGCGACCGAGGATCGTCCCGAGATCAAAACGGAAACCATCAACGTGCATCGCTTCCGCCCAATAGCGCAGCGAGTCCATCACCATCTGCAGCACGCGGGGATGAGAGGTATTAACGGTATTCCCCGTCCCCGTGTCATTAATATAATAACGATGCTGATCCGCCAGCGTGCGGTAATAGGAGAAGTTATCAATACCCTTAAATGACAGCGTCGGCCCCAGCTCGTTACCTTCCGCGGTGTGGTTATACACCACATCCAGAATGACCTCGATACCCGCATCATGATAGGCGCGCACCATGTCGCGAAAGCCCTGTATGCCGCGCGGACCGTAGTAGCGCGTCGCCGGAGCGAAAAAGCCCAGCGTGTTATATCCCCAGAAGTTTTTCAGACCTTTGTCCAGCAGATGCTGATCGTCCGGAAACCAGTGAACCGGCAGCAGTTCGACGGAGGTAATGCCAAGACTTTTAATGTAATCCACGCTTGCCGCATGGCCCATTCCTTCAAACGTGCCGCGCAATTCTTGCGGTATCGCGGGATTCAGCCAAGTGAAACCTTTGACGTGAGTTTCATAGACAATGGCGCTGGGCCAGGGAATATCCGGGCGACGGTGATCCTGCCAGTCGAACGCATTCGGGTCGACAACCTTACATTTTGGCGTAAACGGGGCGCTGTCGCGGGTGTCAAAGCTAAGATCCTTTTCTTCGCTTTCCAGATCGTAAGCGAAATGCGCCTCATTCCAGGCGATATCCCCCACCAGTTCCCGGGCATAAGGGTCTATCAACAATTTATGGGGATTGAAACGGTGCCCGTTCTCCGGATCAAAAGGCCCGTGAACCCGATAGCCGTACAGCGCCCCGGGTTCCAGACCCGGCACGTAGCCGTGCCAGATCTCATGCGTAAATTCCGGTAAGGTCAGGCGGGCAATTTCGTTTTGTCCGCTCGGATCATACAGACACAGTTCTACGCGCTCGGCATGGGCGGAGAAAAGCGCAAAATTAACCCCCTGTCCGTCGTAGTTTGCCCCTAACTGCTGGCTGTGCCCTGCTGTGATATCAAATTGTTTACCTTTTGCTTTTGCCATTATCCATTTTCCCTTTCTGCACCCGTCTGTTCAGACGGGTGTTCGCGTAAAACAGCAATAAGTGGATGACCGGGGAGTTGCGCGACGTCAAGCGTGGCGCCGACATCGACCGTCTCGTGATGAAAGACGTCTTCATACTGACGATTCGCCAGCCGTGCGGGCAACGCGATACGGGTGTCTGCCCACAGCGTGCCGCCAGCAGAGGAGAGTTCGCCCTCTATGCGATGGAATACCCAGCGTGGCGCCACCACCACCAGCGCGTTTTTTTCATCTGCTCTGGCATAAGCAATGACGTGCTCCGCGTTGTCCCCCTCGGCGTCGAGCGGCAGATAGTCGCCCTTGCGAAACAGCGTGGGAAACCTTTGTCGCAGATGCAGCAGAACGGCGGTCACATACTGATTCACTTGACCATTCATCCAACACGCTTCCTGCGTAAATACGCGGCTATCTGCTTGTGCGAGCTGGCGGGCCAACAGGGCAAAGTCCGGCAGGCGACGATTATCCGGGTCAACCAGACTGAAATTGAGCGCCTCGCTGCCCTGGTAGATATCCGGCACGCCTGGGGCGGTCAGTTTAATCAACGTCTGGGTCAGGCTATTCACCAGTCCGGCACGAATAAACGGCTGCAACGCAGCGTGAAAATCCTGCAAAAACAGCGTGTTTTCTGGTGACAGCATATGCCGGGCATAATCCAGAACCGCCGTTTCGTAGGCCTCGTTGGTATCCACCCAGTCCGTCCGCAGCTTGGCTTCGCGTAGCGCTTTTTCCACAAATTCAAGGAATCGCTCCTCAAGCGCCTGCAAACCGTTCGCGTCATCCGGACGGAATACCGCGGGCCATACCCCCGCCAGCGCCTGATAGAGCATCCAGGTATCCGCCGCTTTGGGCGCGGTTCCGTCATTGAGAAACCGGACATGGGTCTGGTTCATTTGCCGCCATCGCGCCAGATGCTCCGCCCAACGCGCCGGCGCCTCGGTCAACGTGTATAACCGGGCGCGGGCGTCTTCGCCGCGTTTGGTGTCGTGAGTCGACGTGCTGGACAGCGCATCCGGCTGTAGCCGCATACGGGACTGCATCTCCTGATGAAAGCGCGTGAGCGAAAAAAAGCGTTGAACGGGCTCTGCGCCAACTTCATTTAGCGCCAGATCCATGTTCTGGCGAAAGAACAGCGTGTCCTCTACCGATTTGGCCATTAGCGGGCCGGTGAGCTGCTGGAAGCGCGTGCGGAAGGTCGCCGCCGTGGTGGTCAGGCAGGCGTCATCGGCACCGACCAACAACCGAGAGAGAAAACCAAGCGCCTGAGCGTCCGGGGCAAATTCACTGGCGCTCAGCTGTGCGGTGACACGTCGCAGCAGCTCGCGATCCGCCGTGCTGAATCCCTGCGCGGTGCCATACGTTCTGTACACCGGAAAGGCAATCAGCAGTTCTCGCAGCGCGCCGCGCAGCGTCTCGTCATCAATATCGACACGCTGTTGACGGGCCAGTTCGCTTGCCAGTTTCAACAAGCGGGCAAATTCGCCGGCAAAATTACGCTCTATCATCAGGACCCGCGCCTTACGCAGTTCAGCGCGCATATCCACCTGCTGACCGACTGCATCCTGCCAGACGCGTCGGAGATCCCCCAGCGCGCGATCGTCCACCAGCACTTCGGCCAGAGCCGCAATAAACTCATAGCCGGTGGTACCCGAAATCGGCCATTCCTGCGGTAATTCCTCCCCGCGGGCAAGAATTTTTTCAACGGTGATATAGCACGCCTCACCGACCTTTTGACGTAAACGCTGAAGATAGGCCTGCGGATCGGCAAGGCCGTCAATATGGTCGATACGCAATCCGTCCACAGCGCCGTTTGCCACCAGTTCAAGGATCAGTTGATGGGTGTCATCAAATACCCGATTGTCCTCCACGCGAACGCCAACCAGTCCAGTGACTTCAAAGAAACGGCGATAGCTCAGATTTGTCGCGGCCTCGCGCCAGGACATCAACCGCCAGGGTTGCCGTTGGTGCAAGTCGGCAATAGCCTGTTTATCGGTCATCGCCAGCACATCCGCTTCATTTCCCTGCCAGGTTGACGGATCCAGTGGGTAAAAGGCGTCATAATAGGCCAGCGTCGGTTTACCCGTTTGCGGTTCCGCTTTGATGCTGATCTCCCCTTTTTCCAGGACTTTCTCAAAAGTGTCGCCAAGGAACGGTAATGTCAGTCGCTGTGACCAGTCGATATCGAAATGGCTGGCGTAAGCGCTTTTCTCTCCGTGTTCAATAACGTCACGCCACCAGCGATTTTCCAGCGAACTGGCCATATGGTTAGGGACGATATCGAGGATCAGACCCATTTGCGCAGCGTGAAGCGCTTGCACCATGCGATCAAATCCTTCCCGCCCGCCGATGGCAGGATCGATCTCATTACAGTCTGTGACGTCATAACCGTGGGTCGAGCCCGCTGTCGCCGTAAAGATTGGCGAGGCATACAAATGGCTGATCCCGAGCTTTTTCAGGTACGGTATCCGTTCGCTAACGGCGTCAAAAGTCATGCCGTTGCGAAACTGAATTCGGTAGGTCGATGAAGGGATCATGGTAAGGTTTCTCCCTGTGCGAATCGGACGACAATGGCATTTGGATTAAGACGCTCGCTGGCTTCCGGCCAGGCGAAAACCGTTTTCCCCGGCATTTCCGGCAGCACCACTGGCACATCGCCAATATTGAACGCCAGCGACAAAACGCCTGTCGGGAAACGCCAGCGCACAGCAACAAAACCAGGGGCAGTCTGCACCACTTCGCCTTCACCGCCGCGTGCGGTTTTCAGCAGCGGGACGATAACGCGCCGGCGTCTGCTCAACAGATCCCGGGTGAAGGTCAGCCACGCTTTTCCTTCTTCATGCTGCATTTTTTGCCAGTCGAGTTTCGCGCGCTGGAACGTCTCAGGCGCATTGGGATCTGGTACGTTCTCGCCTTCATGTCCGGCGTGTCCGGCAAATTCCTTCGCCCTGCCTTCACGCACCGCGCGCGCAAGATCGCCATGGAAATCCGTAAAAAATAAAAAGGGATGCGTTTCGCCGTATTCCTCACCCATAAACAGCAGCGGAATATGTGGCGACATCAGGAGCGTGGCAAGCAGTACCCGTGTTTTCTCGGCTCCCGCCAGCGTAATCAGCCGTTCGCCCTGCGCACGGTTACCGATCTGATCGTGATTCTGAATAAAATCGACAAAGGTAGTCGGTGGCTGCTGTCGGCTGCTAACGCCGCGCGCTTCTCCGCTAACGGCGGACATTTCCCCTTGCCAGGCGAACCCTTCGCTCAGTGCGCGGGCAACATAGCGTTCGGGCTGAGTGGCGAAGTCGGCGTAATACCCATGATTTTCCCCGGTCGCCATGACGTGAATGGCGTTATGGAAATCGTCGTTCCACTCACCGGAAAAGAGTGGCGTCGCGCCATCTTCAGAACGCGGATGTAAAAACAAGACATTACGGTTGTCTTCGGTGGTGAGATGTATCGGCCGGTCGCTAATCTCACGACGGATACGTTCGGCTATCTCTACCAGCAGATGCGGTTGAGCGTCATCTTTGATCTGATCGATGGCGTCAAAGCGCAATCCGTCAAGCTGATACTCCACCAGCCAGTACAGCGGCGCGTCAGCAATATAGCGGCGTACCGCGTCGTTTTCATAGGCGATGCCGTTACCCCACGGCGTCATGCGCGCGGCGTCGAAAAAGTTCTCAGATAACAGCGGCAGGTAGTTACCTTCCGGCCCAAAGTGGTTGAGCACGATATCAAGAACCACCGACAAACCGTAACCGTGTGCGGCATCAACAAAGGCTTTAAAATCGTCTGGTGAACCGTAGGCGGAATGCGGCGCATACAGCAACGTGCCGTCATAACCCCAGCCGCGTTGACCGCCAAACTGCGAAACCGGCATCAGTTCAATGACGGTAACGCCCAGTTCCGCGATATACGGAAGTCTGGCGATTGCCGCCTGGAATGTCCCTTCAGGCGTAAAGGCGCCGAGATGCAGCTCATAGAACACCGCTTCTTCCCAGCGACATCCCTGCCAGTCAGTGTGTTGCCAGCAATAGGCCTCGGGATCGACGACGCGCGACGCGCCGTTCACATCGTCACACTGCGCACGCGAGGCCGGATCGGGAATTGCCGTCCCGTCGTTCAATACAAACTGATAAGGCGTTCCCGCCTTGACGCCGTTAACCTGGCACTCAAACCATCCCTCTCCGCTGGCCGTCATTTCATGGTTTCGATCGTGAATACGGAGATACATCTTTTCCTGACTCGTCGCCCAAATGCGAAAGCGAACGACATCCGCGGCCACAAATTCACACCCCCAACTTCTGATAAAGGATTTTGAACTCATACTGTCGCCCCATTAGACCCGTTTCATCCTCGGGTGAGTTTTATGCAGCAAATACCCCTACCGTTGCTGTATGAAACAGCATACGCAGAACAAGCATAGACCAGCTCTGACGATTGCGAGGTGACAGTGTCACGTCTGAAGCGCTTTTTCTGACTCGCGCCCCCCTGAAAAGCGGATCGATAAACGGGGTTTACGCAGGTGTTTGATATTTCTTTCAATGAATAATGACGAACGTTATTTCCTGAAATCAATACGCGAGGGATAGACTAAAATAAATACGTATAAACCATGATGGCTTTTGGTTTTCATTTTCTCTTTTATTCACGCAGGCGCAAAAGGTTATTCATCTAAAAACAGACTAAAAGAACGGGCTTTTTATTGCTTATGGTGATAACGCCGGATTTTCAGGCTTTGCCTGCAGATTTGTATAAAAATATCCCTTAAGTCATGACACTCTTTCTTTCATATGATGATGCTACATTACAGGTGTGACGTATTATTTAATTCGATCTACTATCCATAAAACTGCGAAGACGCCTGTCCCGTGTCTTTCGCGAACGACCGTAAGGATCTGCCTGATGGAGATGTATCTTAAAAGAATGAAAGACGAATGGGTCGCGTTGGTTGAACAAACGGACCCGCATATTCGTAAACTGGCTTCTGAGATTGCGATTCACCACGCGCACACCCTGAGCATCGAGTTTTATCGTATTGTGCTTGCCGACCCGCATGCTGAAGAATTTTTAAGTAATGAACAGGTGGAGCGGCAGCTAAAACACGCGCTGGAAAAGTGGATTGTCGATGTGCTCTCCTGCACTAGCGGTGATGTTGATGAGTTAATCAAAGTGCAGCATACGGTCGCTGAAGTTCATGCCCGAATCGGGATTCCCGTCGAACTGGTGGAAATGGGTTTTCGGGTTCTGAAAAAATTGCTCTACCCGATCATCATAGACAGTCACCATGAGGCGACTGAGAAACTCCTGATCTACCATTTTTCTATTAACAGCATCGATCTGGCGATGGAAGTCATGTCCCGGGCCTTCTCTTTTAGCGAAAGCAGCGCGGCAAAAGAAGATGAAAACTATCGTATTTTTTCCCTGCTGGAAAATGCCGAAGAAGAAAAAGAGCGCCAGATTGCCTCACTGCTCGCCTGGGAAATGGATATTATCTATAAAATTATGCTCGACGCCGACTTTGGCAACAGTCTGCCGTTAAGTCAGGCGGATTTTGGGCTGTGGTTTAACCATAAAGGGCGTCACTATTTTAGCGGCATCGCTGAAGTGGGCCATATTTCCCGACTGATCCAGGATTTTGACGGCCTGTTTCATCAAACCCGGGGAACCGCAAAAGCGCTGAACAATAAAGCCTCGCGGGTAAAGTTCCTTCTGCAAATCCGCAATACCGTTTCGCAAATCATCACTCTGCTTCGCGAACTGTTTGAAGAAGTTTCGCGCCATGAAGTGGGAATGGATGTATTGACGAAGCTACTCAATCGCCGGTTTCTGCCCACCATTTTTAAACGCGAAATCGCCCACGCCAACCGTGCCGGAACGCCGCTTTCCATTCTGATTATTGATGTGGATAAATTTAAAGAGATTAATGACACCTGGGGACACAATACCGGTGACGAGATCCTGCGGCGCGTTTCCCAGGCCTTCTACGACAACGTGCGCAGCAGTGACTATGTTTTTCGCTACGGCGGCGATGAATTTATTATTGTGCTGACCGAAGCCACCCAGACCGATACCCTGCGCATCGCGGAGCGTATTCGCAGCCGCGTTGAGAAAACCAAAATTAAGTCCCCCGATGGTGAAGCGATCCCGCTTTCGCTTTCCATTGGCGCGGCGATGTTTAACGGCCACCCCGATTATGAACGCTTAATTCAGATTGCTGACGAGGCGTTATACATTGCGAAAAGGCACGGCAGAAACCGTGTTGAACTCTGGAAACCAGGCGCCTGAGTGTTTTCCGGACGCAGAGGTAACACATGAAGCTAACCGACGTTAAAAGCACCGGAGACAGCATTTTCATTCCCGCGCTTGAGCAAAGCATGATGGGCGCCGTGCTGATCAACGACAACGACGAAGTGCTGTTTTTTAATCCGGCGGCGGAAAAGCTGTGGGGATACAGCCGTGATGAAGTGCTCGGGAAAGGCATTTCGATGCTTATTCCCCGGGATTTGCGCGCGGTGCATCCGGACTATATTCGCCATAACCGCGAAGGCGGGCAGCCGCGCGTCGTCGGCATGAGCCGGGAACTGCTGCTGGAACGCAAAGACGGCAGCAAAGTGTGGACCCGCTTTGCGCTGTCGAAAATTAGCGTGGAGGGCCGGATCTTTTATCTGGCGTTTGCCCGTGACGCCAGCGTCGAAATGGAACAAAAGGAGCAAACGCGTCTGCTGCTGTTAGCCGTCGACCACCTTGATCGTCCCGTTATCGTTCTTGACCATGAGCGGCGCATCGTCCAGTGCAATCGCGCCTTCAGCGAAATGTTCGGATACAACATTCAGGAGGCGTCAGGACAGTTGCCGGACAGCCTGCTCCACATTCCCGAAACGCCGTCAGATAATCGTCTGCGGCTGCAACAGTTGCTCTGGAAAACCACCCGCGACCAGGACGAGTTCCTGGTCATTACCCGTTCCGGCGAGGAAATCTGGATCAAAGCCTCCATCAGCCCGGTATATGGCAAAGAAACCGATCTGCCCAATCTGGTGATGACCTTCTCTGACGTCACGGAAGAACGGCAAATTCGCCAACTGGAAGGCAATATTCTTGCGGCGATGTGCGCCAGCCCGCCGTTCCAGGAAATGGGAGAAATCATCTGCCGCAATATTGAAGCCGTTCTCAGAGACACCCACGTCTCGCTGTATGCTCTAAAAGATGGCGCCCGGCATTTCTGGGCGTCATCTTCTGGAAAAGCGGCGCGCAAAAACCTCGACGTCTGGTCGCTGACGATCCGCCAGCGCGACGGCTCTCCCGCCGGTACGCTGTTAATTAAAACCGTTAAAGGAAAAGAGACCAGCGCCTTCATCCAGCGGGTTGCCGATATCAGCCAGCATCTGGCCGCGCTGGCGCTTGAGCAGGAGAAAAGCCGACAGCAGATTGAGCATTTGCTGCAGTTTGACCCGTTCACCGGTCTGCCTAATCGTAACCATCTGCATGCTTATCTCGATGAAACCACCCGCGAAGAGCCTCAGCGCTCGCCGGTGGTTTTTCTGATAGGCGTGGATCATTTCCAGGACGTGATAGACAGTCTGGGCTACGCCGTGGCCGACCAGGTGCTATTGCAGATCATCAATAAGATCCGTGAACGGCTAAGACCCGATCAGTACCTCAGCCGAATTGAAGGCACCCAGTTTGTGCTGGTCAGCCATGACAGTGAAATGAGCAACATTACGCACTTCGCCGACGAGCTTATTAGCATTGGTAATGAAGCGACGCTGTTTGACGATAAGCCCTTCCCGTTGACGTTTAGTATTGGCATCAGCTATGAAGCGGGTAAAAACCGTGATTACCTGCTGTCGACGGCGCACAATGCGATGGACTTTATCCGCAAGGCAGGCGGTAACGGCTGGCAATTCTTTGACCCGGAGATGAACCGCGCGGTTAGAGAACGCCTGCGGATGGGCGCAGCGTTAAAAAGCGCCATTGCCAACAACCATCTGCGTCTGGTCTATCAGCCGCAGATTTTCGCCGAAACCGGTGAGCTTTACGGTTTCGAGGCGCTGGCCCGCTGGAGCGACCCGAAGCACGGTAATGTTCCTCCAGGCCGCTTTATTCCGCTGGCGGAAGAAATTGGGGAAATCGAAAACATCGGACGCTGGGTGGTTCGGGAAGCCTGCCGTCAGTTGGCCGAATGGCGCGCGCAGTCGCTGACCATACCCACCTTATCGGTTAACCTCTCGGCCCTGCATTTTCGCAGCAATCAATTGCCCAACCAGGTGTCGGAAGCGATGCTGGAATTCGCCATACCGGGCGAACAGCTGACGGTGGAAATCACGGAAAGCATGATGATGGAGCAGGATGAAGAGATCCTCAAACGCATCACGGTGCTACGTGATATGGGCGTTGGGCTGTCGGTTGATGATTTTGGCACCGGCTTTTCCGGTCTGTCACGGTTGGTCAGTCTACCCGTGACCGAGCTGAAAATTGATAAATCGTTTGTTGACCGCTGCCTGACGGAAACACGGATCCAGTCGCTGCTGGAAGCCATTACCCGTATCGGACAAAGCTTAAATCTGGTGGTGATCGCGGAAGGGGTGGAAACCAAAGAACAGTTTGAATTTTTACGCTCGGTCAAATGCCCAGTGATTCAGGGATATTACTTCTCGCGTCCGGTTGCGGCAGAGGAGATCCCAGGGTGGATGAACAGTACGCTTCCCGTCAGCCTCTGATGCGACCCGGCGGCACGTTTTCCGCCGGGCCTGAAGCACTGCACAGACTTAAGGCAGCGTAAAAGAAGAGACCTGCTTCGCCAGTTGATCCGCCTCGGCTTTCAGGATTTGAGTACGCGCGGCGGCATCGTCAATCAGCGACGCGTTTTGCTGCACGGTTCCGTCCATTTCGGTCACCGCCAGCGTCACTTCCGCCACGCCCTTACGCTGTTCTTCCCCGGCCACGCGAATTTCGCCCATCAACTGACGAACCTGACGGACGTGCCCCACCAGCTCCTGTAGCCGATCTCCCGCGTGATGGATTTGCTGGCTGCTGCTGTCAACATGTGAAACCGACTCGTCTATCAGGGCTTTGATCTCCTGAGCCGCCGTTGCGCTACGCTGTGCCAGCGTGCGAACTTCCGAGGCAACGACGGCAAAGCCCCGTCCCGCATCCCCGGCTCTCGCCGCTTCCACCGCCGCATTGAGCGCCAGAATATTGGTCTGGAAAGCGATACTGTCGATTACCGACACAATTTCTACCATCCGCCCGGACGACGCGCTGACGTTATCCATAGTGGAAATCACCTCGTGCATCACATCGCCACAGCGGTTGGCGGTCTGCGCGGTATTTTCCGAAAGCTCATCCGCCAGTGCGGTATTGGCGGCATTCTGCTGTACCGTGGCGTTAAGCTGCTCCATTGCGGCAGCGCTCTCTTCCAGCGCCGCCGCCTGTTGCGTGACGCGGGTGGACAGTTCGGTGTTGCTGTCAGCGAGGCTTGTGGCTGTACTGGCGACCACTTCGCTGCTTCCGCGTACCGTGACAAGGATTGCGGCGATTTTATCGACAAAGAGATTAAAGGCTTCAGCGATAGCGGAAATCTCGTCTTTACCTTTTACCGCCAGACGACGCGTAAGATCGCCTTCCCCTTGCGCAATATCATCCAGCGCTTTGCGGGTATCATCCAGTCGGGCAATCAACCGGCGCACCAGCAGCCACGCGCCCAACAGCAGCAACGCCATCAGCGGGATCAATACCACCAGAACGTCACGCATCATTTCCTTTGCCAGCCCGACAATCCGTGCTTCTGGCGTAACCAGTCCGACCACCCAGCCGGTATCCGCCATTGGAAACAGCATGACCCGCGAAGCGGCGTTAAGAATGCCGTCGTGCTCCAGCGCGACGGACGCAGTGCTGGTCTTCGCTACGCTGAGCGCGCGTAACTGGCTGGCGACAGGCGCGAGCCATGGCGAGGCGTTGACCAGCTCACTGACGGTTTTAAATTGTTGCTGCTCGATCGGTGGGAAATAGAGGATCTGCCCCTGCTTATCCACCACAAAGGCGTAACCACCGGTGTGACCGCCCTCTTTCTGCATAAAGCGGGCGACGTTATCAAGGCGTATATCCGTGGTGGCAACCCCGGCAAACTGACCCGACAGCAGATAAGGCACACTGCAGGTCACCATGTTAATTCCGGAAATGGCGTCCTGATAAACGTCAGACCACAGGCAGTTTTCCGCAGACCGTCCTTTCGCCTGTTGATACCAGCTTTCGTTATGGTAACCATTACCGGTAGCAGCGTTATATTCATCCGAATACACCAGCTTATTATCGGTATTACGCGCCCAGAAAAAACTGCGTCGCTCCAGGCCAGGCGTAAAAGCGTTCGGCTCCGGCCAGATACCGCCTCCGGTAATAATGCTGTCGCTGTCGATGCCCAGTAACTGCGGAGCAACGGTGCGATACAGATTTTCATCATTGGGCAAGACCTCTGCCAGACGCGCCAGGCTGACAGTTTCCCCCTCTACCCGTGACAGGACGGTACTGAGCTGGCGCGTCAGGCCATGTCCTGTCTCCTCTATTAGCGCAGTGTTAATCTCCACAACGCGAGGCTGACCTCGCCAGAGCATAATCACCACAATCACCAGCGTCGTAACAATCAGCAGCACGATCCCGCCGAGCGTCAGGCGCGTGGAAATACGTGACGGATACCAGTCCATACAAACTTCCTTATCATTCAGGCTAATTTGTATTCAGTATCGGCACGCCGGAGAAGAGCTTTATTATTTATTTCCGTGATGAAGATGATTGACATGTGACGTTGTCACAAATAACAAAACCCAGCACTCTGGCTGGGTTTAAATAACGACTCAGATTTATTTGCTTAATTCTTTTTTGATTTCGTCTTTGATTTTTGTTAATTCGCTCTGAGGATGTTTTTTGCATATTTCGACAGCAAGCGGCACCGCCGTGGTGACGGTTTCGTCAAAGGTCACGTAATCCCCGCCTTTAAAATCTTCATCTTCGTTCAATACCCAGAAAGCCACGGGCGCCATGGTTTGCGGGTTCAGGTCAACAAACTCCTGGCAGCTCATCCCCCTGGGGGTAACGTCTGTTTTTGTGTTACTGGTCGCCGCATTGACGCTGAGACTGGTTAACAGCGCTGCCGCTAAAATACCTGCAGTCGCGAAGGAAAATGTGTTCATTATTCTTACTCCATTTATGAGATCAATAATCTCTACATGCGCGCTTAAACCGTTAATGTAGAACGAAAGAAATAATACCCTTCACGAACATGAAATAAATATGCGCTCTGATGTTATGGCTATTTTTTATATTTTTGGATGCTAATCCTGCTGTTTGCAAAGAGGCGGCTCTCCGTGAACTACCCCGCCGGGCAACCGGGTATAGCCTGACGCTTATCCATATGCCTTCTTCAACGTATCTAACAATGCCTGGGCGGCGGTAGAGAGCTTATGATGGGCCGATCGCAGCACGCCCACTCTGCGTTCAATCACCGGACCGTCCAGTTCCAGGCACACCGCGCCAAGCTCGGTCATCTGCGTACGGCAGAGCGCGGGCACCGCGCTACCGCCGAGGCCGTTTGCCACCAGACGCCCCACGGTAACCAGTTGATGACTTTCCAGCGCCACCTCCAGCGGGCGGCCGCTTTGCGCCAGTTGTTCTTCCAGCATCAGACGCACAGCCGAAGGACGCTGGAGAGCGATAAAATCCAGGCTCAACAGCTCGCGCCAGCAAAGCCGTTCCCGCGTCGCGAGGCGGGAATCCGGCGGGACTATCGCCACAAAGCGGTCCAGACCGAGCGGGGTAAAGTGCAGATGCCCGGAATAATCCGGCTCGAAGGCAATCCCCATTTCCACCCGCCCTTCACTTACCATTTCAATCACCTGTTCATTGATCACATCATGAACGGTAACGTTGATCCCGGCGTAGCGGTCACGAAAGGCTTTCAGCACCGGCGGCAGGACGTTCGCCGCAAAGGACGGCATCGCCGCTACCGACACTTTTCCCCGCTGGAGTGTAAAGCGCTGGCGCATGGCTTCTTCAGTGTTATCCCAGTCGGCAATAAGCTGACGCGCCATCGTCAGCAACGTTTCCCCCTCCTGGGTCAGCGTGACTCTCCGCGTGGTTCGCAACAGTAATGGCCCCCCCAGCGATTCCTCCAGGCCTTTGATCGTCAAACTCAGCGCGGGCTGGGATATATTCAGCCGTTCGCTGGCGTGGGCGAAATTCAGAGTGTGAGCTACCGCTAAAAATGCGCGTAACTGTTTGATGCTCATTCTCATTTTGCGCCCCATTAACTGTTTGAATACATTTAATTAACATCAAATTGATAAAAAAACCAAATGAGTGAGTCACAAATTTAAAATTAACAAATCATTTTCCGCCCCTAATGATGTCGGCAAGGACAACTGGAGGGGCAATGATATGTCTGGACTGGATAAACGCGTCGCTACGTATCAAGAGGCGCTGGACGGGATCACCGACAACATGACGCTGCTGGCGGGCGGCTTTGGACTCTGTGGTATACCGGAAAACCTGATTGCCGAGGTTCGCCGTCGCGGGGTTCAGGGACTGACAGTGGTGTCAAACAATTGCGGCGTCGATGGCTTCGGTCTGGGCGTACTGCTGGAAACACGCCAGGTACGCAAAGTGGTGGCCTCTTACGTCGGTGAAAACGCCCTCTTTGAACAACAGGTACTGAGCGGCGAACTGGAAGCGACGCTGACGCCCCAGGGCACGCTTGCGGAACAGTTACGCGCAGGCGGCGCGGGGATCCCTGCTTTCTTCACCGCCGCCGGTTACGGTACGCCAGTGGCCGAGGGTAAAGACGTGCGGGAGTTCAACGGTCGCCCGTACATTATGGAACGCGCGATTACCGGTGATTTCGCGCTGGTTAAAGGCTGGAAGGCCGACTGGTACGGTAACGTTATCTATCGCCATACCGCGCAAAATTTCAATCCGCTAATGGCTGCCGCCGGACGCATCACGGTGGTTGAAGTCGAAGAAATCGTCCCCCCTGGCGAACTTGATCCTGCCGCGATTCATACCCCTGGCATCTTCGTCGATCGCCTGATTCAGGGCCATTTCGAAAAACGCATTGAGCAACGCACATTACGCCGCTAAGGAGACAGAACATGTTAACCCGCGAACAAATGGCTATGCGCGTCGCCCGGGAACTGCGCGACGGCTATTACGTCAACCTGGGGATTGGCATCCCCACCCTTGTCGCCAACTACATCCCCGAGGGCATGGACGTGATGCTGCAATCGGAAAATGGACTGCTGGGAATGGGGGCGTTCCCGACGGAGGACGAACTGGATGCCGATATGATCAACGCCGGAAAACAGACCGTCACCGCACGCAAGGGCGCGGCGATTTTCGACTCAGCGCAGTCGTTCGCCATGATCCGCGGCGGACACGTTGACCTGACCGTGCTGGGCGCGTTTGAAGTTGACGTTAACGGCAACATCGCCTCATGGATGATCCCCGGCAAGATGGTGAAAGGGATGGGCGGCGCGATGGATCTTGTCGCGGGGGCGGAAAACATCATCGTGGTCATGACCCACGCGTCTAAAAGCGGCGAATCCAAGCTGCTTCCGGCCTGCACATTACCGCTCACCGGCGTGAGTTGTATCAAACGTGTCCTCACCGACCTGGCGCTGCTGGACATTGCCGATGGCCGCTTCATCCTGCGCGAACGTGCGCCAGGCGTGAGCGTCGAGGAGATCGTCGCGAAAACCGCCGGCAAGCTGGTTGTGGCGGAAAACGTGCCTGAAATGCAGTTCACCTGAGGAGATGACCATGCAGGATGTTGTTATCGTTGCGGCCACCCGCACGCCCATAGGCAGCTTTCACGGCGCTTTAGCCCCGCTTCCGGCGGTAGAACTCGGCGCGTGCGTCATTCGCGCATTGCTGGAGAAAACCGCCCTGCCAGCCGATGCGATCGACGAAGTTATTTTCGGGCAGGTACTGACCGCAGGCTGTGGACAAAACCCGGCGCGGCAAACAGCCCTCCGCGCCGGACTGCCGGTCACGACGCCGGCGGTGACGCTGAATCTGGTTTGTGGATCGGGATTAAAAGCGGTGCTGCAAGCGGCTCAGGCCATTCGCTGCGGTGATGCGGAGATTGTTATTGCAGGCGGACAGGAAAGTATGAGCAACGCCCCCTACCTTCTGGACGGCGCACGGACGGGTCTGCGCCTCGGCCACGCCAGCATGAAGGACAGCGTGGTACATGACGGCCTTTGGGACGCGTTTAATGACTACCACATGGGCATCACTGCCGAGAATCTGGCAGAGAGGTTTGTCATTAGCCGTGAGCAACAGGATGCGTTTGCCCTTCGCTCACAGCGAAAAGCGACGCTGGCGCTCGAGGCTGGTTACTTTAGCGCCGAAATCACACCGCTAAACGTTCCGCAGGGTAAGAAACCGCCGCGACGGGTTGAGCGAGACGAACAGCCGCGTGCGGACACACAGGCTGAGAAACTGGCCCAACTAAAACCGGCCTTTCGTCCGGGAGACGGGACGGTTACCGCCGGGAACGCCTCGTCGATTAACGATGGCGCCGCCGCCGTGATGCTGATGAGCGCCAGCCGCGCCGCGGCGCTGAATTTACCGGCGCTGGCGCGCATTGCTGGCTACGCCGTTTCTGGCGTCGATCCGGCGGTCATGGGGATCGGTCCTGTTGAGGCCTCACAGCAATGCCTGCAACGCGCGGGCTGGACGCTGGCGCAAGTCGATCTGATCGAAGCGAACGAGGCCTTTGCCGCACAGGCGCTGGCGGTCGGTCAGGCACTCGACTGGGACGAAAGCAAAGTTAACGTTAACGGCGGCGCTATCGCGCTCGGTCATCCGATTGGCGCGTCCGGCTGCCGCATTCTGGTCACACTGCTGCACGAGATGGCGCGACGCAACGTCGGCAAAGGACTCGCAACCTTGTGCGTCGGCGGTGGTCAGGGGGTGGCGCTGGCGGTGGAACGCACCCGGGGGGATCGCCATGCAAACTAACCGTTTCGCTGTCCTGGGCGCAGGACTGATGGGCGTAGGTATCGCCTGCCATTTTGCCCGTTCCGGGCATGAGATTTGGCTGTACGACACCGACAGAGCACGTACTGCGGAAATAACGTCCGTTGCTGGCGAGATCCTGGAGGAATTGATCGCGGCCGGGCAGTTTTCCGCGGCAGATAAAGCCACTGTCCTGTCCCGGCTGCAGGGGACCACATCGCTTGCCGATATTGCCGCTTCATCGCTACTGATCGAAGCCATTCCCGAGCGCCTTGAACTTAAGCACGCGCTGTATGCGCAGCTGGAGCAGGTTATCGATCCGCAGGCCATCATCGCCAGCAACACCAGCGGGTTGCCGCCGGACGCGCTGGCGGAAAAGCTTCGCCATCCACAGCGCTTATTGATCGCCCACTTCTGGCATCCGCCGCATTTTATCCCGCTGGTTGAGATTGTACCGGGCAGCGCAACTGCGCCACGGTATATGCAGGAGGTTCAGGCGCTGCTGAGCGGTATGCAACTGGAAGCCGTGATCCTCGATCGCGCCGCGCCGGGCTTTGTCGGCAACCGTCTGCAGTTTGCGCTGTTGCGCGAAGCGCTGCATATCGTCAAAAGCGGCATCGCCAGCCCGGACGTGGTGGATCGGGTGATGCGCGCCTCATTGGGTCGACGTTATGGCATGGTCGGCCCGCTGGAAGCGGCGGACATGACCGGACTCAACACCGTTCAGGATATCTGCCGCCATCTGCTGCCGGAACTGGCCAGCGGCAGCGACATGATGTCGCTGGTCGCGGACATCGTCGCCAACGGTGACACCGGGATGCGCAGCGGCCAGGGGTTTTACCGTTGGGACGAGACGCGAAAAGACAGTATCCGCGAACGCAGACGGCATCAGCTGCGTTTTGCCCTGAAACCGTAACTTCTCTTTCTGTACCCCACTATAACAACGATACCGAGGAGTCATGATGAGTGTGTTAATTGCCCTGGCCGCGTTGGGTCTGCTGATGCTGGCAGCCTACCGCGGTTACAGCGTTATCCTGTTTGCGCCTATCGCGGCATTAGGGGCGGTCTTACTGACCGAGCCTGCCGCTGTCGGCCCGGCCTTTACGGGCCTGTTTATGGAAAAGATGGTTGGCTTTGTAAAGCTGTATTTCCCCGTTTTCTTACTGGGGGCGGTGTTTGGCAAGCTGATTGAACTGTCCGGTTTTTCGCGTTCAATCGTTGCCGCGGCGATCAATCTGCTTGGACGGCGTCATGCGATCCCGGTGATCGTGCTGGTCTGCGCCCTGCTGACCTACGGCGGCGTGTCGCTGTTTGTGGTGGCTTTCGCCGTGTATCCTTTTGCCGCCGAACTGTTTCGCCAGAGCCAGATACCCAAGCGACTGATCCCCGCGACGGTGGCGCTGGGCGCATTCTCTTTCACCATGGACGCGCTGCCGGGAACGCCGCAGATCCAGAACATCATTCCGACCAGCTTTTTTGGCACCAATGCATGGGCCGCGCCGTGGCTTGGGTTGATCGGCTCGCTGTTCATCATTTTTGTCGGGCTTTTGTACCTTGAACGCCAGCGGCGAAAAGCGTTAGCCAGGAATGAAGGTTATGGTACCGAGCTGCAAAACGAACCGGAAACACCGGACAATATCAATTTGCCCAATCCCTTCGTCGCCATTTCACCGCTGATCCTGGTGGGCGTGCTCAATCTGCTGTTTACCCGCTGGATCCCGGTCTGGTATGGCAGCACTCACCAGCTTGACCTGCCCGGACTGGCTACGCCGGTGACGACCGAAATCAGCAAGATAACCGCCATCTGGGCCGTTGAGGCGGCGCTGGTCTCAGGGATCCTGATGGTGGTGATTTTCGGCTATCGCAATATACAGGGGCGTCTGGCGGAAGGCAGCCGAACCGCAGTAGGCGGCGCGATCCTGGCGGCCATGAACACCGCGTCCGAATATGGCTTTGGCGCGGTGATCGCCGCCCTTCCCGGTTTTCTGGTGCTGTCTAACGCGCTGGCGGCCATCCCCGATCCGCTGTTGAATGAGGCAATCAGCATCACCACCCTCGCCGGGATCACCGGTTCCGCTTCCGGCGGGATGAGTATTGCGCTGGCGGCGATGTCAGATACCTTTATTGCGGCGGCAAACGCCGCCAACATTCCGCTGGAAGTGCTTCACCGCGTGGCGTCAATGGCCAGCGGCGGAATGGACACCCTGCCGCACAATGGCGCGGTCATTACCCTGCTCGCCATTACCGGGCTGAGCCACCGTCAGGCCTACGGCGGAATATTCGCCATTACGATCATCAAAAGCCTGGCGGTACTGTTTGTGATTGGTGTGTTCTATACCACCGGAATTGTCTGAGGAGAATGCGATGACTTTGAACGGAAAAACGGCGCTGATTACCGGCTCCACCAGCGGCATCGGGTTGGGCATTGCGCAGAGCCTGGCAAAAGCCGGCGCGCGGATTATCCTGAACGGCTTTGGTGACGTTGAGGCCGCCAAAGACGCCATTGACGCCTGTGGCGTGAGCGCGGGCTACCACGGCGCAGATCTCAGCGATGCCGGACAAATTGAAGAGATGATGCGCTATGCCGAACGGGAATTCGGCGGCGTGGATATCCTGATTAACAACGCCGGGATCCAGCACGTCTCGCCGATTGAACATTTTCCCGTAGAGAAGTGGAATGCGATTCTCGCCATTAACCTCTCCTCGGTTTTTCACACCACGCGTCTGGCGTTACCCTCTATGCGCGCCCAAAACTGGGGCCGCATCATCAATATCGCCTCGGTGCATGGGCTGGTGGCCTCAAAAGACAAAGCGGCCTACGTCGCGGCCAAGCACGGCGTGGTGGGGTTCACGAAGACCACCGCTCTGGAAACCGCGCAGACCGGCATAACCTGTAACGCGCTCTGTCCAGGATGGGTGCTGACTCCGCTGGTACAACAGCAGATCGACAAACGCATCGCGGAAGGCGCAGACCCCAGTGACGCGCGGGAAGCGTTATTAGCGGAAAAACAACCTTCGCGGGCGTTTGTCACACCCGAGCAATTAGGGGAACTGGCTCTGTTTTTATGTTCCGAAGGCGCGGCCCAGGTTCGCGGCGCGGCGTGGAATATGGATGGAGGGTGGGTGGCGCAGTAATGCGGTTTGGCGTCGCCCGGAGACGTTTTGTTTACCGGGTGACGCCCCGTCACCCGGTAACAGGGCTTGTCAGGCTTTCAGCTGATAATCGAGGGTGATTTCCGCTTTCAGCACCTGAGACACCGGGCATCCCGCTTTGGCTTTCTGGATAATGCCGTCAAAAGTTTCCGCATCAATCCCTGGCACGCGCACTTCGCTGTGCAACGCGATTTTGGTAATTGCAAACCCGTTATCCATTTTGTCCAGTGACACATCGGCGGTGGTATCAATCGCCTCTGGCGTAAAGCCCGCTTCACCCAGCATCAACGAAAGCGCCATAGAAAAGCACGCCGCATGCGCCGCGCCAATCAGCTCCTCCGGATTCGTGCCCTTTTCGCCTTCAAAACGGGTATTGAAGCCATAAGGCTGTTGATTCAGGACACCGCTTTCGGTAGAAACAGTGCCTTTTCCACGTTTAATGTCGCCTTCCCAGTGTGCCTGACCTTTTTTATGGATTGTCATTGCTGCTCTCCTGTTGGCTCAAAAATGCAAGTATAGACCATGGCTGGCAGGTCTGATGGACTATTCAATAAAATTCAGAATACGATTAAAATGAAAAATAACGCTTACCCCAATACCCTATAGATTATATTTACAGGCATATTAAATATATATTAAAGCGTGATGAACGCGAATTAAAACCCTTTTAAACACCGGCAAATCAGAGAGTTAAAATAGTTTTATTATCTTCCAGGACTTTTCTGAGCTACAGCGATAAAAATATTTGCCATTCTGAATGTGAATTAAATTTCTGCGAGCCGTACTTATAAATACACCGACACGGAGGCATCCTATGTTTACTTATTACTCAGCAAATACCTCAAACGCACAACCGGCTTTGGTTCATGCTATTGAGCAAGGTCTCCGCGCAGAACATGGCGCTGTCACCGAAGATGACATTTTAATGGAACTGACCAAATGGGTGGAAGCCACCGACAATGACATCCTCAGTGACATCTACCAGCAAACGATCAATTATGTGGTCAGCGGCCAGCACGCTTCTGCATAAGGTGCTATGCTGATACCGCAACCTAAGGGGTTACGTTTCTTTCGCATTGGCGAATTTGTCCTTAAAACTTGGAACAGGATTGAGGAGTTAAAATGAAATCGAACCGTCAGGCCCGTCATATTCTTGGACTGGACCATAAAATTTCCAATCAGCGCAAACTGGTGACGGAAGGCGACACGTCCAGCGTGGTGAACAACCCTACCGGCAGAAAGCGTCGTCCGGATAGCAAAAAGTAACCGCGTAGTCAGAATCTGATGATAAACACCATCGCAAAAGCGATGGTGTTTTTGTTTCCAGGGGGCATGATGCTTTATACTCGGTGTCCGATGCCCTGGTTGAACGGCACAGTATTATAAAAGGAGCCAGGGACGGAAATTCAAAAAGAGTGAGTGACATGGAAACCAAAAGCAAAAAAATGCGTTCCCTTTATATTCCTTACGCTGGCCCGGTACTGCTGGAGTTCCCCCTGTTAAATAAAGGGAGTGCTTTCAGCATGGAAGAACGTCGTAACTTCAACCTGCTGGGGTTACTGCCGGAAGTGGTCGAGACGATCGAAGAACAGGCTGAACGCGCGTGGATCCAGTATCAGGGATTCAAAACCGAAATCGACAAGCACATCTACCTGCGCAACATTCAGGATACCAACGAAACCCTATTCTACCGTCTGGTAAACAATCATCTTGATGAGATGATGCCGGTTATTTATACCCCGACAGTCGGCGCGGCATGTGAACGCTTTTCCGAGATTTACCGTCGCGCCCGCGGCGTTTTTATCTCGTACCAGAACCGTCACAACATGGACGACATCCTGCAAAACGTACCAAACCACAATATCAAAGTTATTGTGGTGACCGACGGCGAGCGGATTCTGGGCCTGGGTGATCAGGGGATCGGAGGGATGGGCATTCCTATCGGTAAGCTGTCGCTGTACACCGCCTGCGGCGGCATCAGTCCGGCGTATACCCTGCCTGTCGTGCTTGATGTGGGTACCAACAACCCGCAGTTGCTCAACGATCCGCTGTATATGGGCTGGCGTAACCCGCGCATCACCGACGAAGACTATTATGAATTTGTCGACGAATTCATCCAGGCCGTTAAGCACCGCTGGCCGGACGTGCTGTTGCAGTTTGAGGATTTCGCGCAGAAAAACGCAATGCCGCTGCTGAACCGCTATCGTAATGAAATATGTTCCTTTAACGACGATATTCAGGGTACTGCGGCGGTGACCGTCGGGACGCTGATTGCCGCCAGCCGTGCGGCAGGCAGCCAGCTCAGCGAACAGAAAATCGTCTTCCTCGGCGCAGGCTCCGCCGGTTGCGGCATTGCCGAGCAGATCATTGCCCAGACCCAGCGCGAAGGCCTTAGCGAAGAAGCCGCGCGGCAGAAAGTGTTTATGGTGGATCGTTTTGGTCTGCTTACCGATCAGATGCCGAACCTGCTCTCCTTCCAGACCAAACTGGTGCAGAAGCGTGAGAATCTGAAGACGTGGGACACCGACAGTGAAGTGCTGTCGCTGCTGGATGTGGTGCGTAACGTTAAACCGGATATTCTGATTGGCGTCTCCGGGCAAACCGGTCTGTTTACCGAAGAGATCATTCGCGAGATGCACAAGCACTGTCCGCGCCCCATCGTCATGCCGCTGTCAAACCCGACTTCACGGGTGGAAGCCACGCCGCAGGACATCATTACGTGGACCGAAGGTAACGCGCTGGTCGCGACCGGCAGTCCTTTCGCGCCGGTCGTCTGGAAAGATAAAGTCTTCCCTATCGCCCAGTGCAACAACGCTTATATCTTCCCTGGCATTGGTCTGGGGGTTATCGCCTCAGGCGCGTCGCGTATTACCGATGAAATGCTGATGTCGGCCAGCGAGACGTTGGCGCAGTACTCGCCGCTGGTGCTTAACGGTGAAGGTCTGGTGCTGCCGGAACTCAAAGATATCCAGACGGTATCCCGCGCCATCGCTTTTGCTGTCGGCAAAATGGCGCAGCAGCAAGGCGTGGCGGTGAAAACCTCTGCCGAAGCGCTGCAACAGGCTATCGACGACAATTTCTGGCGCGCGGAATACCGCGACTATCGCCGCACCTCTATCTGATGTTTTGCCCGGTGGCGCTTGCGCTTACCGGGCTTACGCTTTTGCCTTCAGAAATTTTCTACAGATAAAAAAAGGCGCGACCGCAGTCACGCCTGTTGGACTATGAGGGGATTAACGTAACCCTTCCTCACTCTCTTTTTTCGCCTCGGCTTTCTCGATCTGGCGATACCAGCGCGGATGGTGTTTCTTCGCCCAGCGACGACTCACCTTTCCTTCAATCATCCCCTTGATCGACCCTTTCACCCAAAATGCCATATACATATGGATAAGGATCGCGTGCATCAGGATGATGCCGGCAGCGGCATGGATCAGCAGACTGTAACGCACCACCTGCATCGGGAAATACTGCGCGAAGTACGGGCGCCAGATGATCACGCCGGTGACCAGCAGCACAAAAATCATGCTCATGATCGACCAGAACATCATCTTCTGCCCGGCGTTGTATTTGCCGACATCCGCCACTTTGTGTTCGTTGCCTTTCAGCACTTCCACAATGTTTTTCAGCCACGGAATATCTTTCTTATCCGGGATGTTGTGGTGGACAAAACGCACAAACATGAACATCAGGGCGATAAAGATCGCCACGCCGAAGAACGGGTGCAGAATGCGTCCCATCTGCGGCGTCCCGAAGGTCTGCGTCAGCCATTGCAGGGTCGGAAAGAAAAACGAAATCCCCGACAGCGCCACCAGGAAGAAGCAAATGACCACCGTCCAGTGACAGGCGCGGTCGATAAACTTCGTGCGCACAATCATTTTCGACTTACTCATGATGCTCCTCCTCGTCATCGTCCACTTCTTTGTTCGGGCCAATACCAATGTAGTGATAGATAAGCCCGGCAAAGGTGGCGATAAAGCCAGCGGCGGCTAACGGTTTCAGCGCCCCTTTCCACAGATTGATTGAGGTGTCGACCTTCGGCTCATTCGGCAGACCATGATACAGCTCCGGCTGGTTCGCGTGGTGCAGCACGTACATTACGTGCGTCCCGCCGACGCCCTGCGGATTGTAGACGCCTGCGTGTTCATAGCCGCGCGCTTTCAGCTTCTCGACGCGCTGCTCGCCCAGATCCAGCATCTCTTTCTTGGTGCCGAAGTGGATTGCCCCGGTCGGACAGGTTTTCACACAGGCCGGTTCCTGACCCACGCTCACCCGATCGACGCAAAGCGTACATTTATAGACGCGGTTATCCTCTTTATTGAGGCGCGGCACGTTAAATGGACACCCGGCGATGCAGTAGCCACAGCCGATACAGTGCTCTGACTGGAAATCGACGATCCCGTTGGCGTACTGGATGATCGCGCCGGCAGACGGGCACGCCTTCAGACAGCCCGGATCTTCACAGTGCATACAGCCGTCTTTGCGGATCAGCCATTCCAGTTTGCCGTTCTGCTCGGTTTCGCTAAAGCGCATCACCGTCCACGACTTGGCGCTGAGATCGGCGGGGTTGTCGTACACCCCGACGCAATGGCCCACCTCATCACGAATGTCGTTCCACTCTGAACACGCCACCTGGCAGGCTTTACAGCCTACGCAGGAGGAGACGTCAATGAGCTTGGCGACTTCAGCCTTGTAATCACGCGCCCGTGGGGGCGGCGTGATGGAGTTGGTTGCGGACTGTTTGATAATGTCCTGCGTTTCCAAAGACATATGCTAGCCCCCTTACGCCTTCTCGATGTTAACTAAAAACGCTTTGTATTCCGGCGTTTGCGAGTTTGAATCACCGACGTTTGGCGTCAGGGTATTGGCGATATAACCTTTACGCGCCACCCCTTCAAAGCCCCAGTGCAGTGGGATCCCAACGGTTTCAACCTGCTGACCGTTCACGTTCAGCGTACGCAGGCGGCGGGTAACAACTGCTACCGCACGGATAAACCCACGCTTGCTGCTCACCGTGACGCGATCGCCATTGGCGATGCCTTTGGCCGCCGCCAGCGTTTCGCTGATCTCCACGAACTGTTCCGGCTGCGCGATGGCATTCAGCAGCGCGTGTTTGGTCCAGGTGTGGAAGTGTTCGGTCAGACGATAGGTTGTTCCCACATACGGGAATTTATCCTTCTTGCCTAAACGCAGTACGTCGTCTTCATAGATGCGAACCACCGGGCTGGAAACCACGTTCGGATGCAGCGGGTTGGTCCCCAGCGGCGTTTCCATTGGCTCGTAGTGTTCCGGGAACGGCCCTTCCGCCAGTTTATCCAGCGCGAACAGACGCCCAACGCCCTCCGGCTGCATAATGAACGGACCGGTTTTGCTTCCCGGCGGCGCGGTGTTGAAGTCCGGGATATCGTTCCCCGTCCACTTCGTCCCGTTCCACTGGATCAGCATTCGCTTCGGATCCCACGGTTTACCGTTGATGTCCGCCGATGCGCGGTTATACAGTACGCGGCGGTTCAGCGGCCACGCCCATGCCCAGCCCAACGTATTACCCAACCCGGACGGATCGGCGTTATCGCGGTTGGCCATCTGGTTGCCCTGCTCGGTCCAGCTACCGGTGTAGATCCAGCAGGAGGATGACGTGGTGCCGTCGTCACGCAACTGCGCGAAACTGCTCAACAGTTGCCCTTTCTTTGCAATCAGCGCGCCGTTGGCGTCATAGAGATCGGCCAGCGCGTAGCCGTTGTTCTCTTTCGCCACTTCTTCCGATTCCGGATGATCAGGCTGTTTGTAGCTCCAGCGCATTTTGAGCAGCGGTTCTGCGCCTTTACCGCCTTCTGTGCGATACATCTCGCGCAGACGGTGGTAAATACCCGCCAGAATTTCGCCGTCGTTACGCGCTTCACCCGGCGCGTCCTGCCCTTTCCAGTGCCACTGCAGCCAGCGACCGGAGTTGGCAATCGAACCATCTTCTTCCGCAAAGCAGGTGGATGGCAAACGGAACACTTCAGTCTGAATCGCTGCCGGATCGACGTCGTTCGACTCGCCGTGGTTCTGCCAGAAAGTCGAGGTTTCGGTCACCAGCGGATCGATCACCACCATGTACTTCAGCTTGCTCAGGCTGCGGACCACTTTGTTTTTGTCCGGGAAGGACGCAACCGGGTTAAAGCCCTGGCAAATGTAGCCGGTGACTTTTCCGCTATCCATCATATTGAAATATTTGATGACGTCATAAGCCTGGTCCCACTTCGGCAACCAGTCGAAGCCCCAGCTATTCTCTTTTTGCGCGTCGTCGCCATAGAATGCTTTCATCAGACTGACGGCAAACTTCGGATAGTTGCTCCAGTAGTTCACCTGATCGGCCTGGGTCGCTTTAGGCGTGTTGGCGTCAAGCCAGCTCTGCCAGTCGCCGTGCTTTTCGGACGGCAGCGTCAGATAGCCAGGCAGGCTGGTAGACAGCAGACCGAGATCGGTTAAGCCCTGAATGTTGGAGTGACCGCGCAGGGCGTTAACCCCGCCGCCTGCCATCCCCATGTTGCCGAGCAGCAGCTGAATCATCGCCATCGTACGGATGTTCTGTGCGCCAACGGTATGCTGCGTCCAGCCCAGCGCGTACAGGAACGTGGTGGTTCTGTCGGCGGCACTGGTGGAAGCCAGCACTTCACAAACCTTCAGGAAGTCAGCTTTCGGCGTACCGCAGATGTTTTCCACCACGTCCGGCGTATAGCGGGAAACATGCTGTTTCAACAGGTTCCATACGCAGCGCGGATGCGTCAGCGTGTCGTCGCGTCTGGCATAGCCGTTTTCATCGAACTGGTAGTTCCAGGACGACTTATCGTACTGCCGTTTTTGCGCGTCGTAACCGCTGAACAGTCCGTCTTCAAAAGCAAAATCATCACGCACCAGCAGGCTGGCGTTGGTGTAATGCTTAACGTACTCCGCGTTGATTTTGTTATTTTCGATCAGGTACAGCAACACGCCGGACAGGAACGTAATGTCCGTACCGGAACGAATCGGCGCGTAAATATCCGCTACCGAGGCTGTACGCGTAAAGCGTGGGTCAACAACAATCAGCGTGGCGTCATTGTTGTTTTTCGCTTCCATCGCCCAGCGGAATCCCACCGGATGGGCTTCAGCGGCGTTACCGCCCATCACCATCACGACGTTAGCGTTTTTAATATCGACCCAGTGGTTGGTCATCGCACCGCGACCAAATGTTGGAGCAAGACTTGCTACCGTTGGTCCGTGTCAGACGCGCGCCTGGTTGTCGACAGCCAGCATGCCGAGCGAGCGCACAAACTTCTGCGTCAGCATGCCGGTTTCATTACTGGCGGCTGAGGCGCACAGCATCCCTGTTGAAAGCCAACGGTTAACCGTAACGCCCTGCTCGTTCTTTTCAATAAAGTTGGCGTCGCGGTCAGCTTTCATCAGTTTTGCAATGCGGGTAAACGCTTCATCCCAACTGATGCGTTGCCATTTATCGGAACCCGGCGCACGGTATTCCGGATAGCGCAGACGGTTCTCACTGTGAACATAATCCAGCAGGCCTGCGCCTTTTGGACACAGCGCACCACGGCTTACCGGATGATCCGGGTCCCCCTCAATGTGATAAATCGCTTCCTTCGCGTTTTTAGCTCCATCCCCCAGGCTATACATTAATAGCCCGCAACCCACGGAACAGTATGTGCAGGTGTTTCGGATCTCTTTCGCGCGCAATAGCTTATAATTTCGCGCCTGAGCCAGTGCCATTTTTGGGGTGAATCCCAGCGCTGCCACTGTGGTTCCGGCCATACCGCCCGCGCAGATTTTAAAAAACTTTCTGCGGCTGACGTCCATTGCTTTCCTCTTTTTTCCAGAGTGAGATACCCGCCATCTTTCTTCCTGCACGAAAGCAGGGTGAAAAATGTCGCGTATAAACTTCCGCGAGGAAACTAACAGCAATAACCTTACGCATATTGCGTCAAATCAATAACGAAACGCTTCCGCTACTAAATAGTGCCTTTTGCCGGTTTTATATACCACCTTAGTGGTAACCCTCATGCGCATTGACCTGGCATCCTCCGCTAAAAAAGTGCTATATATTTCAGCTTATTTTTTTGCAGGGTTAGGGAAACGGCAAACAGAATGACAAGACAAAAAGCAACGCTCATTGGACTTATCGCGATCGTGCTGTGGAGCACAATGGTGGGGTTGATTCGCGGCGTAAGTGAAGGGCTGGGGCCAGTGGGTGGCGCGGCGGCAATCTATTCCCTCAGCGGGTTGCTGCTGATTTTTACCGTCGGTTTTCCTAATATTCGCCGTTTTCCTGTGCGCTATTTGATTGCCGGTAGCGTTCTGTTTGTCAGTTATGAAATTTGCCTTGCGCTTTCGCTTGGCTATGCTGCGTCACGTCATCAGGCGATTGAAGTCGGCATGGTCAATTATTTGTGGCCCAGCCTGACTATTTTGTTCGCCATTTTATTTAACGGACAAAAAACCAACTGGGTGATTGTTCCCGGGTTGCTGCTGGCATTGGTCGGCGTCTGCTGGGTACTGGGCGGTGAGAATGGACTGAATCCCGCCGAAATTATCAACAATGTCACAACCAGTCCGCTGAGCTATTTTCTCGCCTTTCTCGGTGCGTTTATCTGGGCAACCTACTGCACAGTGACCAATAAATATGCACGTGGCTTTAACGGCATTACGGTTTTTGTTTTGCTCACAGCGTTGAGCTTATGGGCGCATTATTTTATGACGCCGCAGCCTGTGATGGTCTTTACCACGCCGGTAGTGATAAAACTGTTTTCCGCCGCCCTGACGTTAGGTTTTGCTTATGCCGCCTGGAACGTGGGTATTCTGCACGGAAATGTCACCATTATGGCGGTGGGCTCCTATTTCACGCCGGTGCTTTCCTCTGCGCTCGCAGCCGTACTGCTGAGCGCTCCGCTCTCTTTCTCTTTTTGGCAAGGTGCAGTGATGGTCTGTGTGGGATCGTTGCTGTGCTGGTGGGCGACCCGCCGGGCGTGACCGTCATCCCAACTGGCGACCGCTTTTTCTCTGTCTGGCAACCTTTTTGAATTTGGTTTAGTCTTTATTAAGATTAAACCAAAATATTTCCTCGAATTTAGCAATCTGTTAAATTAATGATACTAAAATGATGCTTAACTATTAAACTCCTGCCTGTCAAATTCATTTATCCCGATATAGTTAGCCTGCGTAATTTACCGCAAAATAACCACTTCATCGCACATTGTTAGCCTAATAAATATTTCACTTAAGCCTAATCCCATTTGTAACTAATTTATTTCAGGATATTAAGGAGATCTGGATCACACATCTGTAAATATCCAGCAATAAGATGAAACTTATTATTGAATTGGTGCTACTGCGTAATTTAAAAATAGCTTGCCATTGATGAGAAGCCTCGTTTAGCAATGGTTTAGGAAACACATTAAGAAAATTATAAGGATTATCTAAAATGAAACTTAAATTAGTCGCAGTGGCAGTGACCAGCCTGTTGGCAGCAGGCGTTGTTAATGCAGCAGAAGTGTATAACAAAGACGGCAACAAACTGGATCTGTACGGCAAAGTTACCGCTCTGCACTACTTCTCTGACAATAACGGCGATGATGGCGACAAAACTTACGCACGTCTGGGTTTCAAAGGTGAAACACAAATCAATGACCAACTGACCGGTTTCGGCCAGTGGGAATACGAATTCAAAGGCAATAACTCCGAATCTAACGGCACCAAAGGTAATAAAACCCGTCTGGCGTTTGCCGGTCTGAAATTTGGTGAGTACGGTTCTTTTGACTATGGCCGTAACTATGGCGTCGCGTATGACGTTGGCGCATGGACCGACGTTCTGCCTGAGTTCGGTGGCGACACCTGGACCCAGACCGACGTGTTCATGACCCAGCGTGCTTCTGGCGTGGCGACCTACCGTAACACCGACTTCTTCGGTCTGGTTGACGGCTGGAACTTTGCCGTTCAGTACCAGGGTAAAAATGGCGCCAGCGACGAAACGAACAACGGTCGTTCTAAGCTCACCGAACAGAATGGCGACGGCTTTGGTCTGTCTACCAGCTACGAGTACGAAGGCTTCGCCGCAAGCGCCGCTTACGCGAAATCTGACCGTACCGATTCTCAGACTGCGGGTGACAACGTGTTCTACGCTCGCGGCAAGAACGCAGAAGTGTGGGCTGCGGGTCTGAAATATGACGCGAACAACCTGTACCTGGCGGCAACCTATGCAGAAACCCGCAACATGACCACCTTTGGTGATGTAAACGGTATTGCTAACAAAGCGCAGAACTTCGAAGTGGTAGCACAGTACCAGTTCGACTTCGGTCTGCGTCCGTCCCTGGCTTACCTGAAATCCAAAGGTAAAGACATCGGCGGTTACGGCGACCAGGATCTGGTTGAATACGTTGACGTTGGCGCGAGCTACTACTTCAACAAAAACATGTCCACCTACGTTGATTACAAAATCAATCTGGTTGACGAAAACAACTTCACCCGCGCTGCTGGTATCTCCACTGACAACATCGTTGCTGTGGGTCTGACCTACCAGTTCTAATTCATTTAGAATTGAGCGGTATAGAAGCCAGCCCACGTCGGGCTGGCTTTTTTTACCGATGCATAAACCGGTCATAAGGAGTATGCCGTGCAAACCTATACAGGACGTTGTCTCTGTGGGCAGAGCCATTTTACCGTTGATATCGAATCGCTCGATGTTTACGCCTGTCACTGCACGCTGTGCCAGAAATGGTCAGGCGGCATTGCAATGTACCTGGAGGCCAGCGGTCATCCGATGATGGATCCCGACGCGCCTGAACCGGCCTTTTTTACCTCCTCCTCGCGGGGGGAACGCTACTTCTGTTCCGGCTGCGGCTGTCCGCTGTGGTTTAAGCTCACCGATACGCTGCGCTATTTTATCCCCTGGACGCTGCTTGAACTGAACGAAGGCGATCGCCGTCGTTTGATCCTCGCCGCTGAAATCTACACCGAAACCCAGCCCGCGTTCTGGCGGCTGACCGGACAGTACGCCCGGTTAAGCGGCAAAGAGGTCGAAGCGCTGGACAGCCTGTGCCAGTTAACCCACTAAGCTAGTCGCGGTTGACGTTTGCGAGGCTAAACCACATACCCACCGCCAGCAGAATCAGCATACTGCCGGCGCTGCTTAGCGCCACGCTGTGTGACCAGGTAAACGCCTGTTTCGCGGCATCAATAATGTGTTCTCCCAGCGCGTCAGGCAGCGTCTGCGCCAGTTGCACCGCTTCCCCCATCGACGACGATGCGCGGGTCATTTCTTCGGCGTTCAGCCCTTCCGGCAAGCTAATCGAGGCAGAAAAGCTACGACTCAGCAACAGACCGAAAATGGCGATGCCCAGTCCAGCGCCCAGCTCATAGGCCATTGTCTCTATCGCCCCTGCCGCTGCCGCTTTCTCGCCCGGCGCCGCGGCCATAATGGCTGCCGTTGACGCCAGCAGCGCGCTGGCAGCGCTAAATCCCAGCAGCGCCATCAGTGCCCAGGCCTGCAGTTGCTGTGTGCTGAAATCAGTCATCGCCAGGCCATAAAAACTCAGCGCACTCAATGCCATCCCCCCCGTCGCCACGGTGCGTAGTCCAAATCGGGACACCAACATACCGGCGATGGGGCCGCTGAAGCCGCTGGCAAGCATGACAGGTAACATGAACAGCCCCGCCTGATACGGTGTGAAGCCATGCACAAACTGCAATTCCTGCGCCATTAATAGCTCAAAACCGACCAGCGTGATCATGGCGGTCATCGCCATCACCACGCCGCTTAAAATGATGCGATGCGTAAACAGCCGCAGGTCGATCATCGGACGCGAGGCCGCAAGCTGGATACGGATAAACTGTATCAGCAGCAGCGCGCCGCTAATGACGGTTAAGGCAATTGCGCCAATGGCGATATGCCCTTTCAACGCGGTCTTCGCGCTGTAAACCAGCAGTAAGATGGCCATAATCAGCATGATGGCGTGCCCCAAATTCAATGACTGATCGCGGCGTCCCGTCTGACGCGGCACATAGCGCGCGGTAAGGGTCAGCACAACCAGTACGACAGGCACGTTGATCAAAAATACCGAGCCCCAATAAAAGTGCTCCAGCAGTATTCCCCCCACCAGCGGCCCGAACGCAGCGCCGCCGGAACCTACCGCCGCCCAGACGCCCAGCGCCATATTACGATGGCGTGCGTCGCTGAAGGTCGCGCGGATCCCGGCAAGCGTTGCCGGAACGATCATCGCCGCACCGATCGCCAGAATGGCGCGCGAGGCGATCAGCCAACTGGCGCTGTGTGCGAATGCGGCAGCCAGCGAAGCCAGACCAAACAGGCCCCCGCCAAGTAACAGCAAACGTTTAAAACCGATGCGATCGCCCAGCGCGCCCATCGGCAATACCATCCCTGCCATCACCAGCGAGTAAATATCAATGATCCACAGCAGCTCGTTGCCGCTGGCGCCCAGCGTCATACTCAGCGTGGGAGCGGCCACATGCAGCACCGTCGCGTCGATAGCAACCGGAATGTAGACCAACACAATAATCACTAATGTTAACCACTGACGAAACATAACGCTTCCCTTAAGACAAACTGGACACGCGTCCAGATTTACCGATCCTACGGAAAATTGAACATATGTCCAACTTTTTATTGAGCGCCGTGATTATCTGAATTCGTGGGTATCAGGGAAAGCAAGACAGGAAAACAGCGCCATCCGACCAGCCAGCCGGATGGCGAGAATAAACTCAGCCCAGGTCGCCCCCGGCCACCGGCAGGGTCACACCGGTGATATAGCTCGCCTGGTCGCTTGCCAGAAACAATATCGCCTGCGCCTGTTCTTCAAGCGTGCCATAGCGGTGCATCAGGCTGCTGTCCAGGGTCTGATCCACAACCTGCTGATACCAGATTTTTTCCTGCGCGGTGGGCGTTTCGGTATTACGCGGCGTGACACGCTCTGGCGCCTCTGTTCCTCCCGGCGCCACGGCGTTTATCCGGATCCCCTGGTGGCTGTATTCCATGGCAATGGAGCGGGTTAAGGCGTTGACCCCGCCTTTCGCTGCCGAATAAGGCACCCGATTCACCCCAGATGTCGCCACGGACGACACATTGACAATGCTGCCAGCCCCCTGTTTCAGCATCCACGGCAGCACTGCACGACAGCCCCACAGCGTAGGAAACAGAGAGCGGCGGATCTCCTTTTCGATCTGATCTGGCTGATAGTCGGCAAAAGGCCGCGCCCAGATCGTCCCGCCGACGTTATTAATCAATACGTCTATACGACCGAAATGTGCAACGCCTGCTCCGAAGGCCTGTTCGGTACTTTCCCACTGCTCAAGATCGGCCTCCAGCGCCAGCACCTGAACGCCCTCAGCGGTGAGTGTCGCAGCCAGTTCATGAACGTGACGGGAACGATCGATCAGTAACAGCGTAGCGCCCTCTTTTGCCGCCTGCTCTGCGGTCTGGCGACCAATCCCTTGCGCCGCGCCGGTAATCGCGACGACTTTAGTGTGAAATCGCATCCTGTTCTCCTTATGCCGCGGCGCTTTGACTGGCGATAAACTTCTCATACCAGAATCCGGCGGGATCGATTCCCCTTTCCCGCAGCGTAGCAGCGACCGCGTTGACCATCGGCGGCGGCCCGCACAGGTAAATATCCACATCCCCCTGATTCAGCAGGGCGTCATTGAGATACGCGGTGACATAACCCCGCTGCGGACAGGCGCTGTCGGCATCCGCAACCACCGGTAGCCAGTGGAAATTGACCAGCCCCTCGCGAAAAGCCTCCAGCCGGGCCGTTTTGACAAGATCAATGTCATAAGTCACGCCATACAACAGCGTCACCGGACGCTGACTTCCCTGCGCCGCCAGCGCTTCCAGCATGGAGAGCATGGGCGCCAGCCCGGTTCCGCCCGCCAGCATCAACAACGGACGCTCGCCGCCGCGCAGATAAAAACTGCCCATCGGGCCGCTGAGGGTCAGACGGTCGCCAGAACGTGCGCGCTGGGTCAGCCACTGGCTCATCAGCCCGCCCGGCACATTGCGGATCAAAAACCGGCATTCGCGGTTATCCGGCAGAGAACTGAATGAATAGGCGCGCACCTGGTTCGTGCCGGGAACCTGAATATTGACGTACTGTCCCGGCAAAAATGCCAGCGGTTCATCGGCGTATATCACCAGTTCAAACGCCGTAGCCGACAGCGCGTCCACTGCCCGTACCGTCGCGTCCAGCGTCGTAAGCCCGGTTTTACACTGCGCGGCGGCAACGGGCACATCGATCACGCAGTCGCTGCACGGCACCATCTGGCAGGTCAGTACCTGTCTTGCCTGGGCTTCATCGTCGCTCAAAGCGTCTTCGATGAAATCGTCACCGAGGGCATATTCCCCACTGGCGCAATGACATTTACAGGTGCCGCAAACGCCATCTGAGCAATCCATTGGCAGATTAACCTTCTGCCGGTAAGCCGCATCAAGCACCTTTTCGCCCGCGTTGCACTGAATAAAACGGGTGATGCCGTCCTCAAAATTAAGGGCAATCGTAAAACTCATAAGCACCTCTTAAATGTGGTACACGTCAATCACCTGACGGATATAGTCATTGTTCAGCCGCACTGTTTTACGCACAATTTGCGGGACGCCGCTTTCTTCAATCAGCGTGCAGTGCGTCGTGCCAAAATACGCATCGGTATGCTGATACCGGTGGCTGTAGGTCACCCAGTTGTAGCGCACCGCCAGGCCTTCCGCCGTTTCGCCCAACAGTTCGACATTCGCGATCATATGGGTGGTACGCGGTTCCGGCGTGCTGGCGCCGGACCGTTCCGTTTTGATGCGATACACCCGATCTTCCAGCCCCTCGCGGTTCGGGTAATAAATAAGCGAGATTTCACGTTGCGGATCGCGGGTCGGTTTATCATCATCTCCCCACGCGGGCATCCAGAACACCACGCCGGGGCTATAGCAGTTCAGCCACGCATCCCACTGGCGATCATCCAGCAACCGCGCTTCGTAATACAGAAACTGACGCACCTGTTCCAGGGTCAACATCAGACTACCTCCACGCGTTGGGTGATCGACTGCTCGTAACGTTGCCGCTCTTTTTCGACTGCCGCGAGCATCACGTTTTGCCAGTGATGGTGATGCGCGATGTACAGCGCCTCGTCTTCGGACTTCACCCCGCTCAACAGAGGCGTAAAACCGGCATGACGGGCGTGCTCGTCCGGACCGTCGACCCAGTGCAGCGCGCCGCGGCTCAGATCGCTCCAGGCCAGATTTTCCCCCAGGTATCCACGCTGGCAGGCGCTGAACTCTTCGAGATCGTCAGGGGTTCCCATACCGCTGACATTAAAGAAATCCTCGTATTGACGAATACGTAGCGCCCGCGCTTGATCAGATTCCCCTTTTGGCGCGAAACACCAGATCGTGACTTCCGTTTTGTCTACCGCCAGAGGACGAATAACGCGAATTTGTGTCGAAAATTGATCCATCAGATAGACGTTGGGATACAGGCATAAATTGCGGGTTTCGTTGACCATCTGGTCCGCTCGCCGTTCTCCGAATGTCGCCTGAAGCCGCGCCCGATGATCATAAACCGGGCGCACTTCCGGGTTGATGGCGCGCGTCCAGAGCAGCATGTGGCCATTTTTAAAGCCATAGCCGCCACCGAGGCTTTTTGACCAGCCGTTGGCGTCCACCGCGCGCGTACCGTCCGCTTCATAGTTGCGTCGCGACATCGTCGAGGCATAGTTCCAGTGCACGACGCTGACATGGTAGCCGTCGGCGCCGTTTTCCGCTCCCAGCTTCCAGTTCCCTTCGTAGACATAGCTGGAAGACCCCTTCAGCACTTCCAGCCCTTCCGGCGCCTGGTCGACAATCAGATCGATGATTTTCCGTGTCTCGCCAAGATACTCCTCCAGCGGTTGTACCTCGTCATTGAGGCTACCGAATAAAAATCCACGATAAGACGCAAAGCGTGGCAGGGCTTTTAAATCATGCGATCCGTCCTGCTTAAAAGAGTCTGGATACCCGCCGGTACTTTCATCTTTCGCCTTAAGCAGCTTGCCGTTATTACTGAACGTCCAGCCATGAAACGGACAGGTAAACGAGTTTTTATTTCCGGTTTTACGTCGGCATAACATCGCGCCGCGGTGCGCACAGCTATTAATTAACGCATGGAGGGTCTGCTGCTTGTCGCGCGTAATAATAACGGGCTGGCGGCCCAGCGTCAGAGTATAATAATCGCCGGGTTGCGCGATCTGACTTTCATGCGCCAGAAATACCCAGTTGCCTTCGAATATATGCTTCATTTCAAAATCAAATAATTGGCTATCGGTAAAGATAGAGCGATGACAGCGATAAATATGGTTTTCCCGATCGACAATTAAGGCCTGGGAAATTTTATCTTTTAATGCCGAGAGCGTTTTTTGCATGTGTCTGGTCCTCCTGCATCATTCAGGATTAAGCGTTCAGTGAATCTTTATTGGGCGGTGAATTATTCCAGCGCGCGCAGGCGAGTAATACGCTGTTCTTCTTCGGCGCGCTGCGCCTTGCAGAGCGTAAAGTCGAATCGCACCTCGGTATGTTCTCCTGCCAGTTGACGCTGCGCAATTAATGCGGGATCGGTAACCTTCACCGGATCGGCGATCAGACCATCGCGAGTGGCAAACGCAAAATCGTCCCACAGGTAGCGATCGCCATTAAGGTTAATCTGGCTGGTAAGGTGCTTAAAGCCCGGCGCAGAGACAAAGAAATGGATATGAGCAGGTCGGTTACCGTGGCGGCCCAGACGATCGAGTAACGCCTGGGTAGGGCCATCAGGAGGACAACCGTAGCCGGAAGGCAAAATACTCCGCACGCTGTAGCGTCCTTCCGCGTCGGTGCGAATACGGCGACGCAGGTTATATTCGCTCTGGCTGGGGTCGAAAAATGAATAGTTGCCGAGCGTATTGGCGTGCCAGATGTCCACGATCGCGCCTGCGACGGGGTGTCCCTGCACGTCTTTTACTTCACCGTACAGCCACATGACTTCTCCGTCGTCCAGACCGTCATCCATCCGGTCATGCCCGTCAGCCAGCGGCGCGTTTGCAACATACAGTGGCCCTTCAATGGTGCGTGGGGTTCCCGTTTCGGATGACTGGCTGGCTTCGATCGCTTCCTGGCGCAGATCGAGAAAATGCTCCAGACCCAATCCGGCCGCCAATAACGCCGCTTCCTTACGTCCGCCAAGTTCATGCAGATAATTCACCGCATGCCAGAATTCTTCCTGTGTCACATTGTAGTCGTCAATTAATGTACAGATATTCGTGAGCAAGCGATGAATAATCGATTTAAAACGTTCGTTTCCATCGGTCGAGTTTAATCCGGCGCTTTCACGCAATAAATCCTGAACAGTGTGTTGGTTGATAAATGAATGGCTCATAATATTTCTCGCTTCTTATTTTCTGTAGGGTCATACCAGAACGATTTCCGGCGTTCGGCGTAAGGATTATTTATCGCTGTCATGAATCGACGACGGGTGGCGACACAGCGCTTCCACATGAATCTCCATGAAAGGATAAAGCGGCAACCCCATAAGTATTTGATGTAATTCTTCAGCATCCTGAACATCGAAAACGCTGATATTGGCGTACAGCCCTGCGACGCGCCAGATATGGCGCCATTTCCCTTCCCGTTGTAACCGTTGGGAATACGCTTTTTCGCGGGCTTTCATCTCTTCTTGTTCTTTAACCGGCAGTCCGTACGGAATATTGACGGTCATTTCCACTTTAAATAGCATGTTGACCTCCTGTTATTCCCGCTGTGCGCGGGCATAAAAGCGTAATTTATCCTCATCCAGTTCCACGCCCAGTCCTGGCGTTTGCGGCAGCGCCACGTGGCCATTCGCGAAAGACAGCGGTACGCAGACAATGTCATCCTTCAGGAGCAGCGGCCCAAACATCTCCGTTCCCCACGGTAATGACAACGTCGACCAGGCGTGCAGCGACGCGACAGTGCCAATCGTTCCTTCCAGCATGGTGCCGCCATACAAACTGATTCCGGCAGCCTGCGCGACGTGCGCCAGTTTCAACACGCTGGCGGGACCACCCGCTTTGGCGATTTTTAACGCCCAGGCGCCGCTAAACCCCTGCTGTGCCAGACGGTAACCGTCAAAATGGCTGGCGACGGACTCGTCGGCCAGAATGGCGGCGTCAGTTTGCTGACTCAGGCGTACCAGCGCCGCGCTGTCCTGCGCGCTGACCGGTTGCTCAATCAGATCGACCCCCATCGCCGCCAGTTCCCGACAGCCTTTCGCGGCGACGGTCGCGTCCCATGCCTGATTGACATCTACCCGAATGCTGGCGCGATCGCCAAGCGCCTCGACAATGGCCCGCGTGTGGCCAAGATCGTCATCCAGCGCATTGGCGCCAATTTTCAGCTTAAACGCCATGTGTCGACCTTCCTCCAGCAGTCGCTGCCCTTCGGCAATGTCGTTTGCGGTATTCCCGCTTGCCAGCGTCCAGAGTACGGGCAGCGCAGTGTTCAGCGCGCCGCCCAGTAGCGCAGAAACGGGCAACCCAAGCGCTTTTCCCTGCGCGTCCAGTAGCGCCGTTTCGAGGGCCGATTTCGCAAAAGTATTGCCCTTCACGGCTGCGTTCATCCGCGCCGTCAGCACATTGAGATTATCTGCGGGCTGACCTTTGAGCAGCGGAGTCAGATAATGGCTAATCGCAGACTGGATTGCCTCTGGACTCTCTACGCCGTAGCTCAGCCCGCCGATGGTTGTCGCCTCTCCCAGGCCCTGAATGCCGTCCGAACGGGTGATACGCACGATAACCAGACTCTGACAGCCCATCGTGGTCATCGATAATTTATGGGGGCGGATGGTCGGAACATCGACCAGCCAGCTTTCAATCTCTTCAACGGTTGCGCTCATCATTTCTTCCTGAGAATGCGTGTCATAACTTTTGCGATCGTCATCAATAACGAACGGTGACGGTGCTTTTGACAATAGGGGTCAGCCGGGAAGTGGGTCAACGGCGATAATCGAAATGGTGTGCGATTATCGGCGCGAATGTTACATTGAAGTTAATAATGTGATCCCCGTGGGAAAACGGGGATATTCCGCCTTCCGTCCCCACACGCGAGGTATAGTGAGTGCGTTATGGCTTCGAATTGCAGCGGAGAGGAATTCAATGAGCGATGAACATCAGCCCACGATCGGCACGCGACAGGCCGCATCGGACCCGAATTTCATGCTGTCGCTGGCGCGCGGTCTGGCGGTACTGAACGCCTTCACCCCGCAGCGTCAGCGCCTGACCATCTCACAACTCAGTCAAAAGACGCAGATTTCACGCGCCGCGGTCAGGCGTTGTCTGTACACTCTCGCCGCACTTGGCATGGTGCACACGCCTGATGGCCGCAGCTATGAGCTGCTTCCGCGCGTTCTGGCCGTAGGCCATGCCTATCTGGCCGGTACGCCGCTGGCGAAAGTGGCGCAGGCGACATTAGATGACCTTGCCAGAACGCTCGGCGAGTCGTGCTCTGCGGCCACGCTGGACGGCGACAACGTGCTTTACATCGCCCGGGCAGCCATGAACAATTTGCTCAGCGTCGATATCGGGCGCGGGAGTCGTTTACCGGCGTGGGCTACGTCAATGGGACGGGTACTGCTAAGCGCGCTGCCGGAAGAGCAGTTAGAGGTGACACTGTCACGAGCAAGTTTACTGCGTTATACCCCGTATACCCTTTGCGATCGTTCTGCGCTACGCGATGAAATCAGACGGGTGCGGATGCAGGGGTACGCGCTCGCCGATCGTCAGATCGAAGTGGGCTTATGCTCGCTGGCGGTACCGCTGCTTTCGCGTAGCGGCACCCTTGTCGCCGCGTTAAACGTCGGCGTACCGGCTTCATCGATGAGCGCCGACGCACTAAAGCTAAAAGCCCTCGCGCCCTTGCGTCGCGCTGCGATGGAGCTGTCGCTTAAGCTATAAACTGCCGTAATTGAACAGGCGTCCAGCTTTTTGTTACACTGCCATTTTTCAGGAAGATACAGGTACATATGGGCTATCTGCATAAAGATGAGCGTCGTGAAGTGATTTTGCAGGCGGCAATGCGCGTGGGGCTGGAAGATGGGTTTAAAGCCATGACGGTCCGACGTATTGCCACCGAGGCGAAAGTCGCCGCTGGTCAGGTACATCATCACTTTACCTCTGCCGGCGATCTGAAATCGCAAGCATTTGTGCGCATTATCAGTACGTTGCTTGACGCAGACGTCCCGGGCGAAGATGCCAGCTGGCGCGCGCGCCTGCATGCTATGCTTGGCAGCGACGACGGCGGTTTCGAACCTTATATCAAACTCTGGCGTGAAGCGCAGATCCTTGCCGACCAGGACGCGGATATCAAAAGCGCCTACCTGCTCACTATGCGCATGTGGCATGAAAAGACCACGGCCATTATTGAAGGTGGACTGGCAGAAGGGGAATTCTCGACGGCAGATGGCCCTGCGGATATTGCCTGGCGTTTGATTGCCCTGGTGTGCGGCCTGGATGGCATGTATGTGCTTGGTCTTCAGGAAATGGCGGATCCCGCTTTTGAACGTCATCTGGATCGTATGATCAGCCTGGAGCTGTTTTCCTGAACCGTAGATGTAAAAACAGTACATCTTTTATTTACATTTAGTAACACTTAAGCAACCTTTTCTTCCCCTTCGCGCCGCCCGGTTGCGCGTTTTCTATCTATCCTTTCATCAATATTCCTAAAAACATCAATAAATTCTAAAAAGGGCGAATGCACAGCGTGCGTTATGCGCCCTTTGGCCTGCTTTTTTATTTTTTTATGAACGACATGTGCATGCGAGGGGCAATATGGCGCTACAAAATGAGAAAAATAATCGTTATCTCTTGAGTGACTGGAAGCCTGAAAATCCCGCTTTCTGGGAACATAAAGGAAAACACATCGCACGACGAAATCTCTGGATTTCAGTGGCTTGTCTGTTACTTGCCTTCTGTGTCTGGATGCTTTTTAGCGCGGTAGCGGTCAATCTTAATAAAATTGGTTTTAATTTCACCACCGATCAATTGTTTTTATTAACGGCATTACCCTCTCTCTCTGGCGCAATATTACGCGTCCCCTACTCCTTTATGGTGCCTATATTTGGCGGACGTCGCTGGACGGTTTTCAGCACCGCGATCCTGATTATTCCCTGCGTCTGGCTCGGTTTTGCCGTTCAGAACCCGAATACCCCTTTCGGGGTGTTTATTATTATTGCGCTGCTCTGTGGTTTTGCCGGGGCCAACTTTGCTTCCAGCATGGGCAATATCAGCTTCTTTTTTCCAAAGGCGAAACAGGGAAGCGCGCTGGGCGTTAACGGAGGGTTGGGCAACCTCGGGGTGAGCGTAATGCAGTTGGTCGCGCCGCTGGTGATCTTCTTGCCCCTTTTCACCTTCCTCGGCGTGCAGGGCGTTCCGCAGCCTGACGGCAGTCTGCTCTCCCTGGCGAATGCCGCGTGGATCTGGGTGCCGCTACTGGCTATCGCCACTGTCGCCGCCTGGGTAGGCACCAACGATATCGCCAGTTCAAAAGCCTCCATCGCCTCGCAGTTACCGGTGCTCAAGCGTTTTCATCTTTGGCTGCTCAGCCTGCTGTATCTGGCGACCTTCGGCTCGTTTATCGGTTTTTCAGCAGGCTTTGCCATGCTGTCCAAAACGCAGTTTCCGGAGGTCGACATTCTGAATCTGGCGTTTTTCGGCCCGTTTATCGGCGCACTGGCGCGCTCTGCTGGCGGTGTGATTTCCGATAAGTTCGGCGGCGTTCGCGTGACGCTGATCAACTTCATTTTTATGGCGCTGTTTTCCGCGCTGCTGTTCCTGACATTGCCCGGTACAGGTTCAGGAAGTTTTATCGCCTTCTACCTCGTCTTTATGGGGCTATTTTTCACGGCGGGCCTGGGCAGCGGCTCCACCTTCCAGATGATTGCCGTGATCTTCCGCCAGCTCACCCTTTACAAAGTTAAACTTCGCGGCGGCACAGATGAGCAGGCGCAGCGTGAAGCGGTGACCGATACCGCGGCGGCATTGGGCTTTATTTCCGCCATCGGCGCGGTCGGCGGCTTCTTTATCCCGAAAGCCTTTGGTACGTCACTGGCAATGACCGGCTCCCCCGTCGGCGCCATGAAAATTTTTCTGGTGTTCTACATCGTCTGCGTACTGGTGACCTGGCTGGTCTACGGTCGCCGCAAACCCACACAACAATAACAACATATTCATCGCTGTTATCAGGCCGGAGAAGGCGCTTGCCCCATCCTCCGGCTTGCAGAACGACGGCAACATTATCGAAGCAGGAGAAATGTCATGAGCAAGCTGTTGGATCGCTTCCGCTATTTTAAATCTAAGGGCGACACCTTCGCTGACGGTCACGGTCAGGTGATGCACACCAACCGCGACTGGGAAGACAGTTATCGTCAACGCTGGCAGTTCGACAAGATTGTGCGTTCCACCCACGGGGTGAACTGTACCGGCTCCTGTAGCTGGAAAATTTATGTGAAAAACGGCCTGGTCACCTGGGAAGTCCAGCAGACCGACTATCCGCGTACCCGTCCGGATCTGCCCAACCACGAACCGCGCGGTTGCCCACGCGGGGCCAGCTATTCGTGGTATTTATACAGTGCCAATCGTCTGAAGTACCCGTTAGTGCGCAAGCGCCTGATCGAACTGTGGCGCGAAGCGTTGACCCAGTGCAGCGACCCGGTACTGGCCTGGGAATCGATCATGAACGACCCGCAGAAATCCATGAGTTACAAACAGGTGCGCGGGCGTGGCGGATTTATCCGGTCCAACTGGAAAGAGTTGAATCAACTGATCGCGGCGGCCAACGTCTGGACGATAAAAACCTACGGTCCGGACCGCGTTGCCGGATTTTCGCCGATCCCGGCCATGTCGATGGTGTCCTATGCCGCCGGAACCCGTTATCTCTCGCTGCTCGGCGGGACCTGCCTGAGCTTCTACGACTGGTATTGCGACCTGCCGCCTGCATCGCCAATGACATGGGGCGAACAGACCGATGTGCCGGAATCCGCCGACTGGTACAACTCCAGCTACATCATTGCCTGGGGGTCAAACGTCCCCCAGACCCGAACCCCGGACGCCCACTTCTTTACCGAAGTCCGCTACAAAGGCACGAAAACCGTTGCCATTACGCCTGACTTTTCGGAGGTCGCCAAGCTGAGCGACCAGTGGCTGGCGCCGAAGCAAGGCACCGACAGCGCGCTGGCGATGGCGATGGGCCACGTCATTCTCAAAGAGTTCCATCTCGATAACCCCAGCGACTACTTCCTCAACTATTGCCGCCGCTATACCGACATGCCGATGCTGGTTTTGCTGGATGCGCGCGAAGATGGCAGCTTCGTTCCGGGCCGCATGATGCGTGCGTCCGATTTGGTCGGCGGTCTTGGCGAAGCCAACAATCCGGAATGGAAAACCGTGGCATACAACAGCGCCGGTGAGTTAGTTGCGCCCAACGGCTCAATTGGCTTCCGCTGGGGTGAAAAAGGCAAATGGAACCTCGAGTCGCTGGCGGCAGGCCACGAAACTGAACTGACGCTGTCGCTGCTCGGTCAACATGACGAGGTCCTGGGGGTGGCGTTCCCCTATTTCGGGGGGAATGAAAACCCGCATTTCCGTAGCGTGAAGCAGGAACCGGTGTTGGTCCGTCAGTTGCCAGTGAAACGCCTGACGCTTGCTGACGGCAGCAGTTGTCCGGTGGTAAGCGTCTATGATCTGGTGCTCGCCAACTACGGCCTCGATCGTGGGCTGGACGATGCGTACGGCGCGAAAGATTATGCGGAAGTGAAAGCCTATACGCCCGCCTGGGCGGAACAGATCACCGGCGTACCGCGTTACCATATTGAAACCATTGCCCGCGAATTTGCCGATACGGCGCATAAAACCCACGGGCGTTCGATGATTATCCTCGGTGCCGGCGTTAACCACTGGTATCACATGGACATGAACTACCGCGGAATGATCAACATCCTCGTGTTCTGCGGCTGTGTCGGACAAAGCGGCGGCGGCTGGGCGCACTACGTCGGCCAGGAAAAACTGCGTCCGCAGACTGGCTGGCTGCCGCTGGCCTTCGCGCTGGACTGGAACCGTCCGCCGCGCCAGATGAACAGCACCTCATTCTTCTATAATCACGCCAGCCAGTGGCGTTATGAGAAACTCACTGCGCAGGAGCTTCTCTCACCGTTAGCCGACCCGGCGAAATTTACCGGCCATTTAATTGACTTCAACGTGCGGGCTGAGCGTATGGGCTGGCTGCCGTCCGCGCCGCAGCTCAATCTTAACCCGCTGACGCTAAAAACCCGTGCGGAAAAAGCCGGTCTGTCACCCGTGGATTACACCGTGCAGGCGCTGAAATCGGGCGATATCCGCTTTGCCTGCGAACAGCCGGACAGCGGCAATAACCACCCGCGCAACCTGTTTGTCTGGCGCTCGAACCTCCTCGGCTCATCCGGCAAAGGGCATGAATACATGCTCAAATATTTGCTCGGGACCGAAAGCGGCATTCAGGGTGAAGCGCTCGGCTCTAGCGAGGGGATTAAACCGGAAGAAGTGGAATGGCAGTCTGCCGCCATTGAAGGCAAGCTGGATCTGCTGGTCACGCTCGACTTTCGAATGTCCAGCACCTGCCTGTTCTCCGATATCGTGTTGCCGACCGCCACCTGGTACGAAAAAGATGATATGAACACGTCGGATATGCACCCGTTTATTCACCCGCTGTCGGCGGCGGTGGATCCCGCGTGGGAATCGCGCAGCGACTGGGAGATCTACAAGGGCATCGCTAAGGTCTTTTCCGAGGTGTGTGTCGGCCATCTGGGTCAGGAAACCGACGTGGTGTTGCAGCCGTTGCAGCACGACTCCCCGGCAGAATTGTCGCAACCGTTTGATATCCTCGACTGGCGCAAAAACGAGTGCGATCTGATCCCCGGCAAAACCGCGCCCAACCTGGTGGTCGTGGAACGCGACTACCCCGCCACTTACGAGCGCTTCACCTCGCTCGGCCCGCTGATGGATAAACTGGGCAACGGCGGCAAGGGCATCACCTGGAATACCGAGGCGGAAGTCGAATTCCTCGGTAAACTGAACTATACCAAGCGCGAAGGCCCGGCTAAAGGCCGACCGCGGATCGACACCGCGCTGGACGCGTCCGAAGTGATCCTTGCGCTGGCGCCGGAAACCAACGGTCAGGTGGCAGTGAAAGCGTGGGAAGCGCTCGGCGCGATGACCGGGCGCGAACATACCCATCTGGCGCTGAATAAAGAAGATGAGAAGATCCGTTTTCGTGATATTCAGGCGCAGCCGCGCAAAATCATCTCCAGCCCCACCTGGTCCGGTCTGGAAAGCGAACATGTCTCTTATAACGCGGGTTACACCAACGTCCACGAACTGATCCCCTGGCGCACCCTTTCTGGCCGCCAGCAGTTGTATCAGGATCATCAGTGGATGCGCGCATTCGGTGAAAGCCTTGTCGCCTATCGACCGCCGATAGACACCCGCAGCGTCAGCGAAATGCGCGAGATCCCGCCCAACGGCTTCCCGGAAAAAGCGCTCAACTTCCTGACGCCCCATCAGAAATGGGGCATCCACTCTACGTATAGCGAAAACCTGCTCATGCTGACGCTGTCACGTGGGGGACCGATTGTCTGGATCAGCGAAACCGACGCCCGCGAGCTGGGCATTGAAGACAACGACTGGATTGAAGCCTTCAACGCCAACGGCGCACTGACCGCTCGCGCGGTGGTCAGCCAGCGTGTACCGCCGGGGATGACCATGATGTATCACGCCCAGGAACGCATCATGAATATTCCGGGGTCAGAAATTACCGGGATGCGTGGCGGTATTCATAACTCGGTAACCCGCGTCTGTCCGAAACCCACACACATGATCGGCGGCTACGCTCAACTGGCCTATGGCTTTAACTACTATGGCACCGTCGGCTCTAACCGCGACGAGTTCATCATGATTCGAAAAATGAAAAATATCGACTGGCTGGATGATGAAGGTCGCAATCAGGTACAGGAGGCGAAAAAATGAAAATACGCTCACAGGTTGGGATGGTGCTTAACCTTGATAAATGCATTGGCTGCCACACCTGCTCTGTCACCTGTAAAAACGTCTGGACCGGACGTGAAGGGATGGAATACGCATGGTTTAACAACGTCGAAACCAAACCGGGTATCGGGTATCCGAAAAACTGGGAAGACCAGGAGGAGTGGCAAGGCGGCTGGGTTCGCGACGTGAACGGTAAAATACGTCCGCGCATGGGCGGAAAAATGGGCGTCATCACCAAAATCTTCGCAAACCCGGTTGTACCGCAGATAGACGACTACTATGAGCCCTTTACTTTTGACTATCAGCACCTGCACAGCGCGCCGGAGGGTAAACACCAGCCGACTGCCCGCCCGCGCTCGTTGATTGACGGTAAGCGGATGGACAAAATCATCTGGGGGCCAAACTGGGAAGAACTGCTTGGCGGCGAGTTTGAAAAGCGCGCCCGTGACCGTAACTTCGACAAGATCCAGAAGGAAATGTACGGGCAGTTTGAAAACACCTTCATGATGTATCTGCCCCGCCTTTGCGAACATTGTCTGAACCCAAGCTGCGTCGCCACTTGCCCGAGCGGCGCGATCTATAAGCGTGAAGAAGATGGCATCGTGCTGATCGACCAGGACAAGTGCCGCGGCTGGCGTCTGTGCATTAGCGGCTGCCCGTACAAAAAAATCTACTTCAACTGGAAAAGCGGCAAGTCTGAGAAATGCATCTTCTGCTATCCGCGCATTGAGTCCGGGCAGCCAACCGTGTGTTCTGAAACCTGTGTTGGGCGCATTCGCTACCTCGGCGTGTTGTTGTATGACGCAGACCGCATCGAAGAAGCCGCCAGCACCGAGCATGAAACCGATCTGTACGAGCGTCAGTGCGACGTGTTCCTGAACCCGAACGACCCGGCGGTGATTGAAGAGGCCTTGAAACAGGGTATTCCGCAGAACGTGATCGACGCGGCGCAGCGTTCCCCTGTCTATAAAATGGCGATGGACTGGAAACTGGCGTTGCCGCTGCATCCGGAATACCGCACCTTGCCGATGGTCTGGTACGTCCCGCCGCTGTCGCCGATTCAGTCTTACGCCGACGCCGGAGGGCTGCCGCCGTCAAATGGCGTACTGCCGGCGATCGAAAGCCTGCGCATTCCGGTGCAGTACCTTGCGAATATGCTCAGCGCAGGCGATACCGGCCCGGTGCTGCGCGCCCTGAAGCGCATGATGGCCATGCGTCATTACATGCGTTCGCAAACAGTGGAAGGCGTGACGGATACCCGCGCCATTGAGGAAGTGGGCCTGAGCGTCGAACAGGTCGAGGAGATGTATCGCTATCTGGCGATCGCCAACTACGAAGACCGTTTCGTGATCCCGACCAGCCATCGCGAGATGGCGCGCGACGCCTTCCCTGAGCGCAACGGCTGCGGCTTTACCTTTGGCGACGGCTGCCACGGTTCCGACACCAAGTTCAACCTGTTCAACAGTAGCCGCATTGACGCCATCAACATCACCGAAGTGCGTGATAAAGCGGAGGGAGAATAATGCAAATCCTCAAAGCGATCGGTCTGTTGATGGAATACCCGGATGAGTTTCTCTGGGAATGCAAAGACGAAGTGCTGGCGATGGTGCGTCACGACGCGCCTGCGCTCAACGGCTTCGCCACGGACATGCTCAACGCCCCGCTGCTGGATAAGCAGGCCGAATGGTGTGAGGTCTTTGACCGGGGCCGCGCCACGTCGCTGTTGCTGTTTGAACATGTCCACGCCGAGTCCCGCGATCGCGGCCAGGCGATGGTCGATCTGATGACCCAGTACGAGAAAGTGGGTCTGCAACTCGACTGTCGCGAACTTCCCGACCATTTGCCGCTGTATCTCGAATATCTCAGCATTTTGTCGGAAGCCGATGCGCGCGAAGGTCTGCAAAACGTCGCGCCGATTCTGGCGTTACTGGGAGGGAGGCTGAAACAGCGCGGCGCCCCGTGGTATCAATTATTCGATGCCCTGCTGAACCTCGCCGGAAGCCCGCTTTCAAGTGACAGCGTCACGCCACAGGTAACGCAAGAAAGCCGTGATGACACTCGTCAGGCGCTTGATGCCGTCTGGGAAGAAGAACAGGTGAAGTTTATTGAAGATAACGCCACAGCCTGTGACAGCTCACCGTTACAGCAATATCAACGACGCTTTAGCCAGGACGTGGCGCCGCAGTACGTCGACGTCAGTGCGGGAGGCCCGAAATGATACAGTACCTGAACGTCTTTTTTTACGATATCTACCCTTACATCTGCGCGACCGTTTTTTTTCTCGGTAGTTGGCTGCGGTATGATTATGGTCAGTACACCTGGCGCGCCTCGTCCAGCCAGATGCTGGATAAGCGCGGCATGGTGGTCTGGTCGAACCTGTTCCACATCGGCATACTCGGCATTTTCTTCGGCCATCTTTTCGGCATGTTGACACCGCACTGGATGTACGCCTGGTTTTTGCCGATCGCGGTCAAACAGCAAATGGCGATGGTTCTCGGCGGCGTGTGCGGTGTACTGACGCTCATTGGCGGCGCTGGTTTGCTCTGGCGTCGTCTCACCAACCAGCGCGTCCGCGCCACCTCGACCACGCCTGACATTATCATCATGAGCATCCTGCTGATCCAGTGCCTGCTTGGGCTGAGTACTATTCCGTTTTCAGCCCAATATCCTGACGGCAGTGAAATGATGAAGCTGGTTGGCTGGGCACAGAGTATTGTCACCTTCCGTGGCGGCTCGTCAGAAATGCTTAATGGCGTTGCCTTTGTTTTCCGCGTCCATCTGGTGTTGGGGATGACCATTTTTCTGCTGTTCCCGTTCACCCGTCTGGTACACGTCTGGAGCGCGCCGTTTGAGTATTTTACCCGCCGATACCAGATAGTCCGTTCTCGCCGATAAGTTTTTTCGCCCGGTAGCGCCTCGCCTGCCGGGTTTATTTCCTTAAGTATCATTTTCTGTTTCCTTAACACGGCGGCGCTGTATTTAAGAAATGACGAAGATTGGTGTGCCACAGTTGAAAATTCTCTTAAATACTTTAAATACCGCATCTCTGACCAGCACTCAGCGCCCGCCTGAGCCATTAATGCTGGCGACGAGTTAAAATCATTTCATTTGCCTTCGCTTAAGCAGAATTAGACAATTTTCCTGCCGTTCTACCTTTCTATGAAATAAATAACAGACGCCAGGACTGGTGTCTTATCTACGCATTACTCAAGGATACTGGAATTTATCTATGAAGATACCTGCCTTATCACCCCAAATTAAACCCAAAAAAATTGCTTTATTATTAAGTGCATTATTAGCCACTACAACCTTTTCTGCTTTTTCCGCGCCAGTAAAATATACTCTCGACGCCAGCACGCCCAGCGACCAACGCACGGTGAATATCACCAATGGGGATGAAATCTCAAGAATTGATATTAACGTTGCTGATGGTCGCGTTGATTTCGCCGACAATATCACAATGAACAGTACCGGCGTAGTAAACGCAACAGGTTCCCGAAACGTCTGGTTCGCTTACCTTAAAGCCGGTGAAATAAATCTGGGTAATCATTTTACCCTTAACTTCGACCCGCGCACGAATGGGACCTATTCGACTTCCGATGGTATTGCCCTGTACGGCACCGGCAAACTGACCGCCGAAAATTACACCTTCATTAACATGAATGACAGCGAAGAATCGGACGGGCTGTACGTTGGCGATAATGCCCGGGCCGACCTGAAAGGCCTGACCACCATCAGAGGCGGCGGTATCAGCGCCGGATCGCAGGGGATTTTAAACGCCGAGAATATTGATATCGCGTATACCCGTCCCGGCATCCGTGAATCTGGCGACTCAACCGATACCGGCATGGCTTTATGGGGCGGGAAAGTCACCGTCACCGGTAACACCACCATTAATATTGTCTCCCCCACCTTTTATCTGGAAGGGATTCGCACGTATACCGACCTGGAGTTGGCCGGACATACGGATATTCAGTTAACCAGTAATTCAACTGACCGCTACTCTGATGTCACAGGCATTCTTATTTTCGACTCGTTCACCAGTTCCTCCCTGAGCGGTAAGCGTGTCTTCAACGATGTCAGCATCAAAATTAAAAGCACCACCGAGGAAGGCTACGCTGATGGCCTGACATACCTCGGCGGCAACGGTAAACATACCGATCTGATTATCAATAAAATTGATATTGATAGCTCGGGAAATGATATTGTCCGTGGTATTTATTTGTGGGGTGACGATCCTGCTGAGACGGCTACGCATCGTATCAACGATGCGAAAATAACGTTATCCGGCAATGAGAAGGCAACGCTGTGGGGCTTTTTTAGCGCCAACGTGAATCAGGATGACGGTATCGTGCAATGGGACGCCGATACGATCGTCGGCAACATTGCCATTACCTCTGAGGGGGGTAAAGAGTCATATCTGCTTTATCAGGCGGACGCCCTGTTTACTGGCGATGTCATTTTAGGCGATCGGAACGCCTACGAGTCTGTCGCCGATACGCTGTACTCCATTTATGGACGCTGGGGTTCAACGGATATCACTAACAATAATAAGCTGGTTGCATGGGGTAAAATGCTGGTCCGCGGCGACCATGCGATTAACATTGTGTCTGGCGATAACTCCTACATTTATGGCGACACGGCTATTGAAGAACAAGGTTCCATCAATATGGAACTGAATGGTAGCAACAGCCGCTGGGATATGATTGCCAACTCTACACTGACCACGCTGACCCTGAACGACGCCACGTTGAATTTCATGCCTGGCGACACCGCCTCCCGCACGTTGACCCGCGACGCGGCAACGTTCAAAACCCTGACGGTGAACGGTGATTACGCCGGTAATAACGGTAATCTCGTGATGAACACCCAACTGGGCGATGATGCATCACCCACCGACAAGCTGGTTGTGCAGGGCAATACCTCCGGTAACACGAACGTGACGGTGCTGAACGCGGGCGGCGCAGGCGGCCTGACAACGAACGGTATCGAACTGATCAGTGTGGCGGGTAATTCTGACGGCGTGTTTACCCAAAACGGACGTATCGTGGCGGGTGCCTATGACTACACCCTGGCGCGTGGTGAAGGCCAGAACGACAAGAACTGGTATCTGACCAGCGCGCTATCGACAGAACCGCAACCAGAGCCGCAAGAGCCGCTGGCGCCTGTTGATCCGGTAGAGCCTTCCCCAACCCCGCGCGAAAACGCGGTGCGTCCGGAAGCCGGTCTGTACGGCATGAACCTGCAGGCGGCGAACACGATGTTTAACACCCGTCTGCACGACCGCCTGGGCGAAACCCACTACGTCGACGCCCTGACCGGCGAGAAAGCGGTGACCAGCCTGTGGCTGCGCAACGTAGGTGGTCACACCCGCCAGCAGGACGGCAGCGGCCAGCTGGATATGCAGGCCAACCGCTATGTGATGCAGCTTGGCGGCGACATCGCCCAGTGGTCTTCCGACAACACCGACCGTTTCCACCTTGGTCTGATGGCGGGCTACGCCAACCAGAAGGCACGGGCGGAAAACCAGCGTAACGGCAACCGCGCCGACAGCCGCATCAGCGGTTACAGCGTCGGTCTGTACGGCACCTGGTTACAGGATAACGCCACCCACGAAGGCGCGTATGTCGATACCTGGGCGCAGTACAGCTGGTTTGACAACACCGTTTCCGGTCGCGGCGTCGAATCCGAAGAGTACGACTCAAAAGGCTTCACCGCGTCGGTGGAATCCGGCTACACCTGGAAACTGGCGGACATCAGCGAGCGTAACGCGCTGTACATCCAGCCGAAAGCGCAGGTCACCTGGATGGGCGTGAAGGCGGACGAACACCGCGAAGCCAACGGCACCCGCGTGGAAGGTCACGGCGACGGCAACGTGCAGACCCGCGTCGGCGTGCGTCTGTTCGGCAAGGGCCACAACAAGCTGGATGACGGTAAAGACCGCACCTTCCAGCCGTTTGTGGAAGCGAACTGGATCCACAACAGCAAAGACTTTGGCGTGTCGATGAACGGTGACAACGTGGATCTGGACGGCACCCGCAATATCGGCGAGCTGAAGGCCGGTGTGGAAGGCCAGCTGACGAAGAACGTCTCCCTGTGGGGCAACGTCGCCCAGCAGGTCGGTGATAAAGGCTACAGCGACACCTCGGCGATGCTCGGCATTAAAGCGTCGTTCTGATAAATACGGCCCGGTGGCGCAATGCTTCCGGGCCTGTGACTTACTTCCCCGCCTCCGGATGTGTATCAAACGCCGCCATCACCCTTGCCAGTTCAGCTTCACTGATCCCATGCTTTGCATCGTCTACCCCGAGCCCAAAACGATCCTGGAGTAAGACATACAGTGACGCGACGTCCGGACAGTGAATCTGCTCAACCGCGTGCCCGTGTTCATAATGGGTAAAGTGGAAATTGGTGAGCGTCAGCTTGCCGCCATCAGGCAAATGACGGCACATCAGCAAATGATGGCGGAAATGCGACTGCGGCCAGTGCGCGGACCAGAAGTTGCCCATCACATAATCGCTCTGATGCTGAGTAACCAGATCGAAACGGTACATCGACTGCCAGTGCGTGTGATGACGGAATTGCAAAATCCAGTCTTCGCCTTCCTGCAACAGTCGGTACTCACCGTGCGGCGTCTGCTGTGGGATGTCCGCAAGCAGGCGAATCGGCGCAGTCAACGTCTGTCCGCCAAAACCAACATCCGCGATCCACGCTTCGCCGTCCACTTCAACTAACAGCAGACGATGGGTTCGCGGCGGCAGACTCGGCGGATTCGACAGCACAACCCGCCCCAGCAAGCTGCGAACGGTAAACCCCAGTTCGCGTAAGACCCGCTCGAATACGCCATTTTGCTCAAAACAGTAGCCGCCACGGCGGGCGCCGATCAGTTTCTCCGCCAGCGATTGCTCGTCCAGCTGCATTTCGCGCGGCAACAGAACGTCCAGGTTTTCAAAGGGAATGGTACAGTTATGCTGTAAGTGCAGCGCCCGCAGCGTCTCAAGCGTGACGTCGGTCGGCCCGGACCAGTTCAGGCGGGCGAAGTAGGCATTCAGGATGGGGGTCATCGGGGTTCCTGCGGTGATCCGGTAAGGTGCGAAAGAGTATAAACGATGGATCCCGAAAGAGACGCCACTTATTGTGCAAATTGGCGCCCGGCCACTTATCATTAATACTCAGAAAACACTTTGCGAGACAATCCGATGAGTCGATTCCGCCCTGTCGAATTACGCCACGCCAGCCGCCTGCTCAATCACGGTCCCACGGTGTTGATCACCAGTCGCGACGACGCCAGCGCAAGACGCAATATCATGGCCGCCGCCTGGTCAATGCCGGTTGAATTTGAGCCGCCTCGTATCGCGATAGTGGTGGATAAATCAACCTGGTCACGCGAGCTGATTGAGCGCAGCGGCCTGTTCGGCATCGTCATACCCGGCGTAGCGGCGACCAACTGGACATGGGCTGTCGGCAGCGTTTCCGGGCGCGACGAGGACAAGTTCAACTGTTATGGTATTCCGGTGGTAAACGGCCCGGTGCTTGGCCTGCCGTTAGTCGAAGAAAAATGCCTTGCGTGGATGGAATGCCGCCTGCTTCCCGCCACCGCCGCCCAGGAAAAATACGATACTCTGTTTGGTGAAGTGGTTTCTGCCGCTGCGGATACGCGGGCGTTCACGGAAGGCCGCTGGCAGTTCGATGACGATAAACGTAATACCCTGCACCACCTCGGCGCGGGTACGTTTGTGACCAGCGGTAAACGCGTCACTGCGGGCTAATCACGCCTTTATTACCGTCACGCCTTTCGCCCGCATGGCGGTGATCCAGCCGTTATCGGTGTTATCTTCCACCACGACGGTGTTGATCAACGACACATCGCCAATGGCGAAGGGCGAGGCCGTATTGATTTTTTCCGGTGAAGCCAGAACGATGGTTTCCGCCGCCCTGGCGGAAAATGCGCGTTTGATGCACGCTTCTTCGTAATCGCCCGTGGTTAATCCCACTTCCGGGTGGATCCCTGTTGCCCCCATAAAAAACAGATCGGCCTGAATATTGCGGATACCTTCCACCGCCGCCGCGCCAACGGTAACGATGGAGTGTTTATACACCCGACCGCCAATCAGAATGATTTCGATGAGAGGATGATTCACCAGCCCCAGCGCAATGCCCGGACTGTGCGTGACTACCGTAATGTTGAGATCGTCCGGCAGACAGGCAATCAGCTCGGTGGTGGTCGTACCACCATCCACTATGACCACCTGGCCGTTTGAGATAAGCGTCGCGCCTTTCTGCGCCAGTCGTTTTTTAGCATCGGTTTTAAGCGTTTTTCGCTCCACAAACGTTCCAACGGCGGAAGAGGCAGGCAGCGCGCCGCCGTGAACCCGCTGTAAACGCCCTTCTGCCGCCAGCTCCCGCAGGTCACGGCGAATGGTGTCCTCCGAAACCGCAAAACGGCTGCTGAGCGATTTTGACAATACCTGTCCTTCTGCGGCGAGCAGATCGAGAATCAATTTTTTACGCTGATCGGTAAGCATCGGTTTATTCCTGGTTTTGCACGATTGATCTTGATCATGCACGAATTTGCTGTTTATGATGCCTACTCTACAAACGCAGGGCCTCTCAGGCAACAAAAACGTGCAGAAATACGCAATTCTGCGCACTCTTTTTCTTTAGTGAGGACATGATGACAGCACAACTTATCTTGATCGCCGGACCGTATCGCAGCGGTACAGACGGTAAACAGGCATTGATTGATGCGAATTTGCACCGTCTGGAAGCCGCCGCGCTTGCCGTCTACCAGCGCGGGCATATCCCGGTGATTGGCGAATGGCTCGCCTTGCCGCTGGCGAAAGCGGCGGGTTCAACCTCGCTGGGCGATGACATCAGCGAAGCGATGCTCTATCCGGTCGCACATCGGTTGATCACCCGCTGTAACGCCATTTATCGTATTCCCGGCGCTTCCCGAGGCGCGGATAAAGATATCGAGATCGCCCGCCAACTGGGACTGAACGTCTACACCACTCTGGAGGCTATTCCGCAGGCCTGATGATAAATTGTGCAGATATCAATCACCTGCCGGTATCTGCACCGCCTTGCCGTCCTTGCGAAGCCCACTATAGTTAATGTTGCATTACCTCAAATTTCCACGCCAACCCTCCGTTGTGCATGACATACCTAAAAGCCTATCCGCCATTCTAAAGAGAGGTTATTCAATGCAACTCAATACCATCGCCAGAGGCTTCATCCTCGCTGGGATGCTGACGTCATATTCCCTGCCCCTTCTGGCTGTTGAAGCGCCGAAAGACGCCACAGCCGCCACCCAACAGGCCAATAACGCGCTTTATAATCAACTGCCCTTCTCGGATAACACAGACTTTACCGATGCGCATAAGGGCTTTATCGCCCCGATACCGCAGGAGGTAATCAAGGGTGAACAAGGCAATGTGATCTGGAACCCCCAACAGTACGCGTTTATTAAAGAAGGCGATAAAGCGCCGGATTCAGTCAACCCAAGCCTCTGGCGTCAGGCGCAACTGATTAACATTAGCGGCCTGTTTGAAGTGACTGACGGGGTATATCAGATCCGCAACCTCGATCTGTCCAATATGACGATTATCGAAGGAAAAGAAGGTATTACCGTTGTTGACCCACTGGTTTCAGCGGAAACGGCAAAGGTCGGCATGGATTTGTACTATAAGAATCGCGGAAACAAACCAGTTGTGGCCGTCATTTATACCCACAGCCACGTTGACCACTATGGCGGCGTGCGCGGCGTGGTGGATGAAGCGGATGTGAAGTCCGGCAAAGTGAAAATCTACGCGCCCGCAGGTTTTATGGAAGAAGCGGTGTCGGAAAATATCATGGCTGGTAATGTGATGAGCCGCCGGGCCAGTTATATGTACGGCAACCTGCTAAAGCCTGACGTCAAAGGCCAGGTAGGCGCGGGACTGGGCACCACGACGTCTGCCGGTACCGTCACGTTGATCGCCCCGACCCACTACATCACCAAAACAGGGCAAAAAGAGGTGATTGACGGCCTGACCTACGATTTCATGATGGCGCCAGGCTCAGAAGCCCCTTCCGAAATGTTGTGGTATATCGAAGAGAAGAAAATCATCGAGACCGCCGAGGATGTCACCCACACGCTGCATAACACGTATTCTTTGCGCGGCGCCAAAATTCGCCAGCCGTTGCCGTGGTCAAAATACATTAATGAAGCGCTCAATTTATGGGGTGATAAAGCCGAAATTATCCTCGCCCAGCATCACTGGCCGACATGGGGTAACGACAATGTCGTGAAACTGCTGAAGAGCCAGCGCGACCTGTACCGCTATATCAACGATCAGACCCTGCGCATGGCGAATCAGGGGCTCACCCGCGACGAGATCGCCGCTAACTTTACACTGCCGCCGTCGCTTGCCCACACCTGGGCGAACCGAGGCTACTATGGTTCCGTCAGCCACGACGTCAAAGCCACTTATGTGCTCTATCTCGGCTGGTTTGATGGCAATCCGGCTACCCTTGATGAGCTGCCGCCGGAAGAAGCGGCGAAGAAATTTGTCGAATACATGGGCGGCGCGGATGCCATTCTGCAAAAAGCGAAGCAGGATTACGATCAGGGGAATTACCGTTGGGTTGCGCAAGTGGTAAGCAAAGTGGTTTTTGCCGATCCGAATAATCAGGCGGCAAGGAACCTGGAGGCGGATGCGCTCGAACAGTTGGGTTACCAGGCGGAATCGGGTCCGTGGCGTAACTTTTATCTGACTGGCGCACAGGAGTTGCGTAATGGCGTGCAAAAAATGCCTACGCCTAACACCGCCAGCCCGGATACCGTGCGGGCAATGACGCCGGAAATGTTCTTTGATTATCTCGCGGTTCACATCAACGGTGAAAAGGCGGCGGATGCGAAAGCAGTGCTTAATATTGACTTTGGGGAAGACGGCGGGAAATACAAAGTGGAGCTGGAAAACGGCGTCCTGAACCATACCGCAAACGTTGAAGATCCGCAGGCAGACGCGACGATCAGCCTGTCGCGCGACGCACTGAATCGCATTGTGCTAAAAGAGGAAACGCTGAAAGAGGCCACGGACAAAGGTGACGTTAAAATCACCGGCAATGCGGAAAAACTCAACGAACTGCTCGGCTATATGGATAAGTTCGAATTCTGGTTCAATATTGTCACCCCGTAATCAGCGTATGCCCGGCTCACTGCCGGGCATCGTTTTCTCCGTTTCCGCACTTATACAATTTCATTGCGCTTAAGCACCTGACGTAACGTCGGTAACTGGCACACCGCATCCGCTATCGCGCTGATATTGGGCGTGTTATCCTGAAACCAGTCGTGTCCCGGTCCCCATGTGCGCATCACGCAGAGGTAGCAGTCCAGCAGGGTTAACTGCTCGCCAAACGCATACGGCTCAGCGCTGAGCTGGTCATTTAGCCACAGATAGAGCGATTTACGGTATTCGATAACGTTTTTTTTCAGTGCTTCTGGCGCTTGCGGCGACCAACGTTCAGGGTAATCGGCAAAGGTATAGGTCGGATAGACGTTAGCGACCAGCCAGATCAGCAAACGTTGAAACTGCTGTCGTTCCGCACTGCCAACAGGGGGAGCCAGTTCGGGACGGCGGTCGAGGACCATAAGCGCGATGGCCGCCGTTTCGCTCATTACCTCGCCGTTTTCCAGCGTTAGCGTCGGCACCTGACACAGCGGATTCAGCTTTAACAGTAAATCGCGCTGCGGCCCGTCGCGGTCAAATCCGCTGACATCAACGAACTGATAGGGAATGTCCGCCAGCGTAAGCATCAGCTCGCTAATCGCCGAACCCCAGCCCGGCGCGCCGTAGATCTTAATCATACTGCCTCCACCCGGTTAAAAGAGTAAGTGTAGAGTAACCTGGCAGATGCCGCCCGTAGCCCGATCCGGCGCGTTGCAGGTGCGCATTGCTTATTTATTACGCAGACTGACCATTCGTATTCGTATATTTTGCGCCGTTTATTATTTGCAGGTAGGATGCTTCGCCGGTGGTTTTATCCGTACACAGAATGACGGGAAAAATTAACCGCGTCGCGGCGGCTGTCGCGACAACAGTATTCTCACTTAGACAGGTAACAGGAAACGGAATGAATACACAAGACACCACGGCGTCGGCGCAGCACGCGGCGAAGCGACGCTGGTTGAATGCCCATGAGGAAGGCTATCACAAAGCAATGGGCAACCGTCAGGTTCAGATGATCGCCATTGGCGGCGCCATTGGCACCGGGTTATTTTTAGGCGCGGGCGCACGCCTGCAAATGGCCGGTCCGGCGCTGGCGCTGGTTTATCTCGTTTGCGGGATTTTCTCGTTCTTTATCCTTCGCGCGCTGGGCGAACTGGTCCTCCATCGCCCTTCCAGCGGCAGCTTTGTCTCTTATGCCCGCGAATTTCTCGGTGAAAAAGCCGCTTATGTGGCCGGGTGGATGTATTTCGTCAACTGGGCGATGACGGGAATTGTCGATATCACCGCCGTGGCCCTGTATATGCACTACTGGGGCGCGTTTGGCGACGTACCGCAATGGGTCTTTGCTCTCGGCGCGCTGGCCATCGTCGGCACCATGAACATGATTGGCGTAAAATGGTTTGCCGAAATGGAGTTCTGGTTCGCGCTGGTGAAAGTGCTGGCAATTGTGATCTTTCTGGTGGTGGGCACGGTCTTTCTGGGGTCCGGCAAACCGCTGGACGGCAACGCCACCGGTTTTCATTTGATCACCGATAACGGCGGATTCTTCCCTCACGGCCTGCTGCCCGCGCTGGTTCTGGTGCAGGGTGTCGTCTTTGCGTTTGCCTCTATCGAACTGGTCGGCACCGCCGCCGGTGAGTGTAAAGATCCGCAGACCATGGTGCCTAAAGCCATTAACAGCGTGATCTGGCGTATTGGCCTGTTCTACGTGGGTTCCGTGGTGCTGCTGGTTCTGCTGCTGCCGTGGAATGCCTACCAGGCCGGACAAAGCCCGTTCGTCACGTTCTTCTCAAAACTTGGCGTGCCCTATATTGGCAGCATCATGAACATTGTGGTGTTGACCGCCGCGCTCTCCAGTCTGAACTCCGGCCTGTACTGCACCGGACGGATTCTGCGCTCAATGGCGATGGGCGGCTCCGCCCCGAAATTTATGAGTAAGATGAGCCGCCAGCATGTGCCCTGGGCGGGCATTATGGCGACGCTGGCGGTGTATGTTGTGGGCGTCTTCCTCAACTACCTGGTGCCTTCTCAGGTTTTTGAGATCGTCCTCAACTTCGCCTCGCTGGGCATTATCGCGTCGTGGGGATTCATTGTGGTGTGCCAGTTGCGCCTGCGCAAGGCAATCAAAGAGGGCAAAGCCGCCGATGTCAGCTTCAAGCTGCCGGGCGCGCCGTTCACCTCCTGGCTGACGCTGCTTTTCCTGTTAAGCGTACTGGTGCTGATGGCGTTTGACTATCCGAACGGCACCTATACCATCGCTTCCCTGCCGCTGATCGCCATTCTGCTGGTTGCCGGTTGGTTTGGCGTTCGTAAACGCGTTGCGGAAATCCATCGCACTGCGCCATAAAAAATGACAAAGGCCTGACCGACGACGCCGATCAGGCCTGCTTTTCAACGGCGTCGACTAATCCGCTTCGATAAGCTGCGCCACGTCATTCCTGTTGATTTCCCGTGCATTCCCGTCCTGATCGGTATAGCGGGTCATTCCCGTCTCTTTATCAAGCTGCGGTTTTCCCTGCGTGACGATGGTTTGCCCGCTTTTGGTAGTCATAACGTAATTCGTGGAGCAACCTGCCAGCGCGAACAGCATCACGCCAGCGCAAAGGCAGAACAGTGGCTTTTTCATAGCATTCCCAAGTGATTCATTTAACCGAAGCGGGACAGTGTAATTCCCTGGGCTTATTCAGGCTATCAGCGGGATGTAACGAGGCGTATCGGCGGGTATGGGAACGTGAATGGAGGGGTTTCCCCCTCCTGCGGGTTTACAGCGCAATACGAATCACGTCGTCTGGCTGCGTGGCTTCTTTTTCGCGTGTCGACTTCTGCTTCACACTCACGTACAGGGTCTTGCCGTCTGCCGACAGCGCCAGACTGTTCGGGAAGGTCGGCGTATCGAAGGTTTTCACTACCTTGTAGCTTTTCGCGTCAATCACGCTCACTTTACCGGCCTGACGGTGGGTGACGTAGGCTTCATTACGCGCCGGGTTAAACAGCACGGCCAGCGATTCCGGCGCAGCGACTTTCGCCAGCACGTTGCCGTTGCGGGTGTCGACAACCAGCACTTCCGCCGCTTTCGAGTCGGTAATAAACGCGCGGTGACCGGCGGTGTCCAGGCTCAGATTAATAAAGAAGTGCTCTTTACCGTCATCAAGCAGTTTCTTACGGCTGATGATGTTGTTCGTGGCGGTATCGATGGTGATCAGCTCGCCGTCCGCATTGGTGGTGTAAAGACGCTTCGCGCCGCTGTCGATAGCCAGACCCGTGCTCATTTTACCGGTGTTTTCAATGGTTGCTTTCAGGGCGATCTTTTCGCCGTCCACCACCCAAATCGCGCTCTCTTTGCCAATCCCGCTGATATACACCGTATTCGTTGCTTCATCGGCAACCAGCTCACGCGGCTGCAGCGGACGGACATCTTCGGAGCGTTTGCGGGCGTCCAGCACCAGTCGTCCTTTCACTTCGCTGGTCTTCGCATCGATGGCAGTGACCGCGCTATTCACCGTGTTACCAAACCACAGCGTCTGGGTCGCGTTATTAATGGTGGCGCCAAACGGTTTGAGATCGTTGTGAATGATCTGCGTCACGTCCAGCGTGACCGGATCGAGACGATAAACAATACCGCCTTTATCCAGCTTGCGACTTTGCGAGGTGGCGAGCCACAGCGCGTTTTCCTGTTGGCTGTAGGCCATTTCGTAAGCGCCCTTGCCCACGCCTTTACGCAGCATCTCTTCTGCCGCCTGAGTGCTGAACGATGAGGCAACCAGCAGTGAACCTAACAGTAAAGCACCACGCAGGCGCGGGGAAAACTGATGACGAAAATGCATGACGACTCCCTTTGATATATCGCTATTTTGCTGCTTCACATCGCTTCGCTGAGCAAGATCATGGTTTTGCTCTCTTTTATAAATGGGAATGGTAATCATTATTTGTCAGAAAGTGGAGCACTTCTTCGCATCCTGTCTACAATCTTCTTAATTTCTCCATTAATTCTTAACGCATTGTGCCGTTAAAATTTTCAAAATTTTACAAACGAATTAACATGTAACTTACATACCTATGGGTACGTTCACTTTAACTGGCCTTTTTTCATGAAGATTATTTCCATACGCTATACCGCAGTTCCCGCTCTGCTCTTTCCACTCGTGTTCTCTCCGCTGGCCGCAGCGGACAGCGAAGCCGATGAACAAACGCTGATTGTCAGCGCCTCACCCCAGGCCGTTTCTGAACTGGATACCCCCGCCGCCGTCAGCGTGGTCGAGGGCGAAGATATGCGCCGGGCGGCGCCGCGCATCAATCTTTCCGAATCCCTGACCCGCGTGCCGGGCCTGCAGGTGCAGAACCGACAAAACTATGCTCAGGACCTTCAGCTTTCTATCCGTGGCTTTGGGTCGCGTTCAACTTATGGCGTGCGCGGCATTCGTTTGTATGTTGACGGCATCCCGGCAACGATGCCGGACGGCCAGGGGCAGACGTCAAATATCGATCTCAGCAGCGTGCAAAACGTTGAAGTACTGCGCGGTCCCTTCTCCGCGCTTTACGGCAATGCTTCCGGCGGGGTCATGAACGTGACGACACAAACCGGACAACAGCCGCCGACAATCGAGGCAAGCAGCTATTATGGAAGTTACGGCAGCTGGCGCTACGGGTTAAAAGCGACCGGCGCGTTGGGTGACGGCACCCAGGCTGGCGATGTGGACTACACGGTGTCGACAACCCGTTTTACTACCCACGGCTACCGCGATCGTAGCGGCGCGCAAAAGAATCTCGCCAATGCGAAACTGGGCGTGCGTCTCGACGAGGCAAGCAAGCTGAGTCTGATTTTTAACAGCGTCGATATTAAAGCTGACGATCCCGGCGGCCTGACCGAAGCCGAATGGCGCGATAACCCGCAACAGTCGCCGCGCGCGGAGCAGTATCACACGCGTAAAACCATCAAGCAGACGCAGGCCGGGCTGCGCTATGAACGACAGCTTAGCGCCCAGGACGACATGAGCGTGATGATGTATGCCGGGCAACGTGAAACCACCCAGTATCAGTCGATCCCGATGGCCCCTCAGCTCAGACCGTCCCATGCGGGCGGCGTTATCTCGCTGCAGCGTCATTACCAGGGCATCGACAGTCGCTGGACGCACCGTGGGGAACTGATTGTACCCATGACGTTTACTGCCGGGCTGAACTACGAAAATATGAGTGAGAACCGTAAGGGCTACACAAATTACCGTCTCACTGACGGCGTACCGGAGTACGGCCAAAAAGGCGAGCGCCGCCGGGACGAGCGCAACCTGATGTGGAACGTCGACCCCTACCTGCAGACGCAGTGGCAACTGACCGACAAACTCTCCCTTGATGCAGGCGTGCGCTACAGTTCGGTCTGGTTCGACTCTAACGATCACTACGTGACGCCGGGCAACGGCGACGACAGCGGCGATGCCAGCTATCATAAATGGTTGCCAGCCGGATCGCTGAAGTATGCCGTGACGGACGCCTGGAACCTCTATCTGGCAGCGGGCCGCGGTTTTGAAACGCCGACCATAAACGAGCTTTCCTACCGTGCGGATGGGCAAAGCGGGATGAATTTCGATCTTAAACCTTCCACTAACGATACGATAGAAATTGGCAGCAAAACCCGTATCGGCAACGGACTGCTGACGGCGGCGCTGTTCCAGACCGACACGGACGACGAACTGGTGGTGGATTCCAGCAGCGGCGGACGGACAACGTATAAGAATGCGGGCAAGACCCGGCGTCAGGGGATAGAACTGGGGTGGGATCAGCGTTTTGGCGAAAACTGGCGCGTCAACGCCTCCTGGACCTGGCTGGACGCCACCTACCGTAGCAACGTCTGCAACGACCAGAACTGCAACGGTAACAGGATGCCGGGGATCGCCCGCAACATGGGTTTTGCGTCCCTGGGTTATGTGCCGGATGAAGGATGGTATGCCGGGGCTGATGCCCGCTACATGGGGGATATTATGGCTGACGATGAAAACACCGCCAAAGCGCCCTCTTATACTGTCGTAGGGCTGAATACCGGATATAAAATCAACTACAGTAATCTGACGGTGGATGTGTTCGGGCGGGTCGACAACCTCTTTGACAAAGCGTATGTTGGCTCGGTCATTGTGAATGAATCGAACGGCAGATACTACGAACCTGCTCCGGGGCGAAATTTCGGCGTGGGTGTTAACCTCGCATGGCGTTTTGAATAACCTGCGTAATAAGGGTAGTCATAGCGGGGAGATTCCCCGCTAAATTTAAGCAGTACTTAATTAAGGTATTGTCGTTTAACGATGGCGACATTTTTATTGATGATGTCGATTAAACAGTCGCGACTGGCCTCTTTATTTCCTTGGGCAATAACCTTAAATAATTGATGGTAATGATCGACACTGTGTGGATACGCGCCCTCTTTTTCCAGATCATAGAGAAAATGCAGGCTTGGCCCCATTTGTACCCACAGCTGTTCGATCATTTCGCACAGCGTCGGCATGTTGGCGAAGTGATAAATTTTGAAGCGTAACGCCCGGTTTGCCCGCAGTCGCTCGGCTACCGAGCCTCTTTCATGCGCCTGCTGATACGTCGCAAGCAGCGCCTCCAGGAGTTCCATCCGTTCCGGCGTAATCCGCCCCGTGGCTTCCATAACCGCCATCCCTTCCAGTTCACAGCGAATACGGATGATTTCCGCGAATCGCGCCATATTGATTTCCGGCACCATGAAGGCTTGCGCGGGCGCAATGGTTAACGCGCTGGCAGACACCAGACGTAACAGCGCCTCACGCACCGGCGTGATACTGATCCCCAACTCCTCAGCAATATTTTTGGTAATTAATCTGGCGCCAGGCTTCAGCTCGCCAAGACTTAATCGATCTTTTAATCCTCTTTCAACGTGTGTTGTCAGACTGATGTGCTGCGACTTTTCCGTACCAGGCATTCTATTTCTTCACCTCATCATATAGCCAATCGCAATTAAACCTGAAAGATTTAATTGTTTAAGATTTCGCCTGGTGAAAAAATAAAACGACAACCGTGATCATTTACCCGCGTTATTTTAACGGCCCTGGCAATTTAATTTGCCTTGCACGCGGTGATTTAATTAAAGCCGGAAATTTAAAAACTGCCCATTTTTTTATGGCGGCCAGGGCCGCCATGTTTGTCAGTCATCTTCCGCGACGCGAATCACGACTTTGCCAAAGTTTTTACCACTCAACAGACCGATGAAGACCTCTGGGGCGTTTTCCAGTCCTTCCGTCACCTGTTCACGGTAATGAATCTTACCTTCTTTAACCCAACGTCCCATCTGCTGCTGGAACTCATGAATACGGTGACCATAATCCTGCGCAATGATAAAACCCTGCAGACGAATGCGTTTCTTCAGTATCGTCGCCATCAGCAGCGGCAGTCTGTCCGGCCCGGCGGGGAGTTCTGTCGCGTTATAGCCGCTGACTAGGCCGCAAAGCGGGATCCGCGCGCAGGTATTCAACAGCGGAAGTACAGCGTCGAAGACTTTACCGCCGACGTTTTCATAATAGACATCAATCCCCTGTGGACAGGCATTTGCCAGTTGCTCTGCAAAGTCATCCGCATGGTGGTCCAGACAAACGTCAAAACCCAGCACTTCAGTGGCATGACGACATTTTTCCGCGCCGCCGGCAACGCCGACCACACGGCAGCCTTTGATCTTGCCAATCTGCCCCACCGTCGCCCCGACTGGACCGGTTGCGGCGGCAACCACCAGCGTTTCCCCCTCTTTCGGCTGACCTATATCCAGCAAGCCCATGTAAGCGGTAAAACCGGGCATCCCCAATACGCCGAGCGCCCAGGATGGCTGTTCAGGATCGTTGCCGAGCTTCACCAGCCCCGCGCCGTCGGAAATATCATAATCCTGCCAGCCGCTGTAGCTCAGTACCCATTCACCAGGCTTGTAGTCTGGATGGTTTGACGACACGACGCGGCTCACCGTTCCGCCAACCATGACCTCACCCAGCGCGACCGGCGGCGCGTACGACGGTTCGTCGCTCATTCGTCCGCGCATATACGGATCGAGGGAAAGGTAAACCGTGCGTAACAAAACCTGGCCTTCGCCCGGGGTGGCGACCTCATCCTCTTCAAGACGGAAATTGTCCGCCACGGGCGCGCCATGGGGTCGGGAGGCTAAAACCCAGCGACGATTACGGTGTTCTTGTTGACCCATGATGTTCTCCTCAGCGTTTGGCATGAATCCATCAATAGTAGCAGGCCGCGCCTGTCTTTAACGTCCCGCGAGATTTAAACGCACAACGAGGTAAACGCAGGTTTGCGCTGTTTCATTGATAAAACGGCAATCATTGGGCGGCCCCAGCTCAAGACAATCGCCCGCTTTCATCTCGTGGCGGGTTTCACCCTCAACGAACACCAGTTCCCCGTGCTGAAGCCAGATCAACTGCCGCGCCTGTACATAGGCTGAGGCGGGCATCGGGATATCACTTCCAGCGGGAAGCTCAATTTGCACCAGATCGAGAGGCAAGTCGCTGTGTGGCGAAACGTGGCGGCGCAAATACTGGCTCTGCGGATCGTGCCAGACGGGCTGATCCGCCGCACGCAGCAGTTTGCCTTCTTGCATTTCGGCGCGCGCAATCAGCGTTGACATACTGATGCCAAAGGCGCCGGAAAGCCTGCCGAGCAGCGTCGCCGTCGGGCTGCTTTCCGCACGTTCGATTTTATGGATCATCGCCCGTGAAACGCCCGCGCGTTCAGCCAGTTCAGTCAGCGACCAGCCGCGGGATTCTCGCTCAATGCGAATTCTTGCACTGATGCGTTGATTTATGCTGTCTTCAATAGTATTCATATCGTAATACTATAGTGAACATTTCCTGAGGTTCAAGATGCTTATTCGATTCGCGAGCAAAGAGGATTGCGGGGATATCGCAGCGATCTACAACCACGCCGTGTTACACACGGCGGCGATCTGGAACGATCAAACCGTAGACGCCGATAACCGCATGGCCTGGTTCGAAGCGCGTCAGTTGCTGGGGTATCCGGTGCTGGTAGCTGAAGAGAACGGTAAGGTGACGGGGTACGCCTCCTTTGGCGACTGGCGCAACTTTGACGGATTTCGCCACACGGTGGAACATTCGGTGTACGTTCACCCGGATCATCAGGGGAAAGGAGTGGGACGCCAGCTATTGAGCCGCTTGATTGAGGAAGCGCGCGCCTGCGGCAAGCACGTGATGGTCGCGGGCATCGAGTCGCAAAATCAGGCTTCGCTGCATCTTCATAGCACGCTCGGGTTCAAAATCACCGCGCAAATGCCGCAGGTAGGGACCAAATTTGGCCGCTGGCTGGATTTGACATTCATGCAGCTTCAGCTTGACGATCGTCTGCAGCCGGACGCGCGCGGATGAACACATCGCTGACGCTCGCCTTTCTGATCGCCGCGGGTATCGGCCTGGTGGTGCAAAACACCCTGATGGTGCGCATCACCCAGACCTCTTCCACTATTCTGATCGCCATGCTGCTGAATTCGCTGGTCGGCATCGTGCTGTTTGTCACTCTATTGTGGTTTAGGCAGGGTATGGCGGGATTTGGCGAACTGGCCTCCAGCGTTCGCTGGTGGACGTTAATTCCTGGCCTGCTGGGTTCGTTTTTCGTGTTTGCCAGCATCAGCGGCTATCAGCATGTGGGGGCGGCGACCACGATTGCCGTGCTGGTCGCCAGTCAGCTTATCGGCGGACTGGCGCTGGATCTCCTGCGCAGCCACGGGGTACCGCTGAGGGCGCTGATTGGTCCGGTTTGTGGCGCGGTGATGCTGGTGGTGGGCGCATGGCTGGTGGCAAGACGTTCGTTTTAACGACCGCCCTGCCGCCATCTGGCCCATCACAGGATCGTGCCGCCTTTTGTCAACTGCTCGCGGCGCGCTTCGGCGTCTTCTTTATGCTGCCGGCCATGATGCGCGATGGCGGTTCTCAACCGTTGCTGCTGGGTGTAACGATCTTCGCGACTTAATTCGCCATCGTCGCTCAGGGCGATCAACAGCGTGTTCATCTGGGCAATAACGCTTTCCGCAATCGCGGCATCAACGCGGGCGCTAACCTCATCCAGGTGCGACATAGCTTCTCCTTTTCAACAGACTGATGAAACCTTCATCATACGCTGAAATCCGTTCGCTTGCGGCATTTAATCCGTAATGCATATCCGTCAGTTTCCCTTAAGTCTTTTTCACAACGTCAACCCCTCTATGGCGGGATAATTCGCCCCTTTATGCCTTTCTTCCACCGTTTGCTCGCGTTATGTCGCCGTAAAGTAGATGCGTGAAAAAGTCTTAAGGACCCTAACGTGGCAAAAACTCTCTTGCGCAGCGGCAATCTTGATGACTATCAGGCCGTCGGCGGTGGCGGCCAGGCCGTCTTTGATTCAGCGCTGCAAATTCGTGAAACACTCCGGCTGCGAAAGCAACTGGCGATGGTCGATTGTCTCGCCATTCCGCAAATTAACGACAGCGGTGACCGGGTGGACTGGTATTCTCCTGTAGAAGGCCAGGCCGTTGCGTGGAAAGCGGCTGACGTTGATGCGCGCCGTCGCGCCCTCCGCACGCTTTCCGCGACGCTGGACAGCGCCGCCGCCCTGAGCCGCAAGAGCCTGCAATCCGGAAAAACGGCGTTACAGCTTTTCGGCTCCTTGCTCGAAAAAGCCGTACAATTTCCCGGTGAAAACCACGTCTTCCTGGTGGATGGGAAACCGGTTATCACCTTCTGGGGGTTTATCAACCTTAACGAAAACGTGCGTGACGATGTGCTGGCATGCCTGTATCTCGAAGATTCGCCCGAAGCGGACATTCACGCTGACCCCGTCCCTGCAGAAGAAACCGCGCCAGAGAACGCTTTTCCCCAGGCGGATGAACCGCTATTGTCAGTCCCCGTCGTGCCGGTAACTCCGCCCGTCTCTGAAACCATCAGCCCGCCCGTCGCGCCGTCCGTCGTGGCGGAGGAAAAAGCGTCCGCGAAACCGGCGCGCCGACTGCCGCTGTGGAGCGTGCCGGTTGCCGCCGTCACCATTGCCGCGCTTGCCGCGCCGCTGCTCTGGCACGCGCCCCCCCCCGCGGTCGCGACGGAAAGCGTCAGTGCGCCGCAACCCGCAATGCCTGCTCTGCCGGAACTGACCGCCACGCTACCGCTGCAGCAGGCGCACGTTATTCCGGAGGAGAAAAAGACCCCGCCCGCCGACGCGCCGGTGGTCATTGCTGCGATACCGAAAGACGCGCTGGTCATGGAGGCTAATCAGGTGAAGGCCGGTACGACCCGTTTTCTCAACGGTCGCTGGCGCGTAGTAATGGAGGTGAAAGACCCCGCGACCGGGAAAGCGCCCTCGTTGCGCTATCAGATCCAGAATAACAAAGGGACAGCGCGGCTGGTGCATGGCGACAGCATTGTTTGTCGCGCCGAGCTTTTTTCCGGTCTGCATCAGAGCGGCGAGCTCATGATCAAAAGCCGTGGAAATGCGCGCTGCGCCGATGGCTCCCGCTATCCGATGCCGGAAATCACCTGTAAAGCCGGGACAAATGACGTCGCCGCCTGTACCGCACGCTTCGACGGGCAAGCGGAGATCCCGTTGACGTTTAAAAAGATAGGTGCCTGATCTTATGCTGGTGAATTTGTGTGATTACAAACAGAGCGTCACGCTCATCGCAAACAGCGGCGTTCAGTTTCTTGACTTCGGCCTGACGCCGCAGGAGTCGGCACATCATGGCCGTTTTGTGCGGAAAACCGCTAACGGCCCGCTGCTGCGTCTGGACTACGATCTGGTAAACGGTCGCTACACGCTGCCGGCGCGTCCGGGAATGCAGCCAGAAGTGGTTAAACCCGAAAGCACACAGTCGCTACAGTATTCGCTTGCGGTACTGGACGGCGTCTGGCTACCGCTGCCGTTCCTGCGCTTCAACCCGCCGCGCACCTTTGTTGAAGGTCCGGATAACTGGGCGCGCGTGCAGGTTCGCAAACTCGCCTTACCTGACAGCGCAGGTCATACCCACCGCGTTACGCTCGCGCTCGACAGTCAGTTGAGCGACGCGACTCCCTCCGCGCTCGCCCCCAGTGAAAACGATGTACTGAACGGTACCCGCTTTGCGCTGGCCTGGCGCGATGACGAAGTGGCTGATTTTCTCGATCAGACGTGGATTGATGGCTGGCTGCGCGAGGTGTTTTTACATCATGTCAGCCAGGTGGAAAACCGCCCGGAACAGGCCATCAGTCAGGCGCTGCGCAGTTTTGAATATCAGGCGCACTGGCTGAATCTGCTGGCGTTACTCGGCGAACAGCTAACGGTGCCAGAGGTCAGGCTGGTCACAGAGACGCTGAGCACTCCCGCGATTCCGGTCGATTTGATCCTTGACGTTGGCAATACCCACACCTGCGGCGTGTTGATTGAGGATCACGGCGATGCCAACGACGGCCTGCGCCAGACGGCAGAACTGCAGGTGCGATCGCTGAGCGAGCCGCAGTTTTTGAACGATCCGCTGTTCACCAGTCGCCTTGAGTTCTCGGAAGCCCGCTTCGGCAAGCAGCATTTTTCCGTCGAAAGCGGACGCGAAGACGCGTTTATCTGGCCGTCGATTGTCAGGGTCGGCGACGAAGCGCGTAAACTGGCGATGCAACGAACCGGAACCGACGGCAATAGCGGTATTTCCAGTCCCCGCCGCTACCTGTGGGATGAAACGCCGGTACTGCACGACTGGCGTTTCAGCCAGATGAACAGCAAAACCCAGCGTGAACCGCTCGCGACCGCCTTTCCGCTGATGAATCTGATGAATGACGACGGCCAGCCGCTGTACGCGCTGCCGCAGGATGAACGCCTGCCGGTATTCTCCCCGCAGTACAGCCGCAGCACCCTGATGACCCATATGCTTTGCGAGATCCTCGCCCAGGCGCTGGGGCAGATCAACAGTGTGGCGACCCGTCTGCGGCTGGGGTTTCCCGCATCGCCGCGCCAGTTGCGTACGCTGATCCTCACCCTGCCCTCGGCAATGCCAAAGCAGGAGCGGGAGATCTTCCGCCAGCGTATGTTTGAAGCCATTGCCCTTGTCTGGAAAGCCATGGGGTGGCATCCGCAGGACGACGACTTTAGCAGCCGTAAACAGCAGGAAAAAAGCCGGGTGCCAGTGCCTGAGATCCAGATGGAATGGGACGAAGCCAGCTGCGGGCAACTGGTGTGGCTGTATAACGAAGCAATCTCCCATTACGCCGGACGTAGCGAAGCCTTTTTCCGCGCAATGGCGCGTCCGGACCGCCAGCCCGAGCCGGGCGAAAGCAAAGGCCGGGCGCTGCGCGTTGCCTCGATTGATATTGGCGGCGGCACCACTGACATGGCGATTGTTCACTATCAGTTGGACGACGGCGTCGGTACAAATGTTAAAATCACCCCGCGCCTGCTGTTTCGCGAAGGATTTAAGGTCGCAGGCGATGACATGCTTCTGGATGTCATTCAGAGATGCATCTTACCGGCGCTGCAAACCCGGCTGCAGCAGGCAGGCGTCACCGATGCCGCCGCCCTGCTCGCCACGCTGTTTGGCGATTCCGGGCGCATAGATACCCAGGCGGTGCTGCGCCAGCAAACGGCGCTTCAGCTGTTTATGCCGCTGGGGCACGCGGTGCTTTCCGCATGGGAAAAGTGCGACATCAACGATCCGCTGGCCGGGGTGCATGCCACCTTTGGCGAGCTGTTACCTCAGCGCCCAACCCGCAACGTCATGAACTACATTCAGCAGGCCGTCGACCATGCGCTGCCGCCCGGCACGCCAGCGTTCGATGTGCTTAGCGTGCCGTTACAGGTGCAGTTCAGCCAGCTGCAAGAGGCGATGCTGGCCGGGCAATTCACCCTTACGTCGCCGCTGCATGCGGTGTGCGAAGCCATTTCGCACTATTGCTGCGACGTGCTGCTGGTGACCGGCAGGCCCGCCTGTCTGCCTGCGGTGCAGGCGCTGATCCGCCATCTTCAACCTGTTCCGGTCAACCGGATCGTATGGATGGATAACTACCGGGTGCATGAATGGTATCCGTTCAACCAGCAGGGACGGATCGGCAACCCGAAATCCACTGCCGCCGTCGGTGCGATGTTGTGCAGTCTGGCGCTGGATCTGCGTCTGCCGCGCTTTAACTTTAAAGCAGCCGATATCGGCGCCTGGTCAACGGTACGCTATCTCGGCGTGCTGGATAACACCGTCAACATCCTGCGCGACGAAAATGTCTGGTATCGCGATATCGATCTGGATAAACCCGGTGAAAAGCTGGATACCCGCGTCCACTTTCCGTTGCGTGGTAACGTGACGCTCGGTTTCCGCCAACTGGCGAACAGCCGCTGGCCCGCAACGCCGCTCTATACGCTGAGCATCAACTCCGCCGAACTGGCTAAAAATATTGCCGGTGACGGTGTGCTGAGCGTGCGGCTTCAGTTGCGCGGCGGCAGCAAAGAAAACGGTCCCGAATCGTTTGTCCTCAGCGACGCCTGGTTACAGGACGGCACACCCGTTCCGGCGGATGCCCTGACCTTAAAATTAAATACCCTGGCTGACCGTCGACACAGCGGCAGTCATTACTGGATCGACAGCGGGAGCGTGTACCTGAAATGAGCAAAACGTTAACCCTTTCTCAGGCCGCTATTGCCTGGGTAGAGCGCACCCGCCGCTACGCCGTCACGCTGGATGCCGAAGCAGACGCGCTGTTGACGCAGCTTCACGCCGCGAACGCCACGGAGATTGCGCTGGAGACCGCCCGTCAGTCACGCGCCTGTATCGGGCTGTACGGTTATTCCCAGTCAGCGAAAGCCCATTTACTTTCCGCCCTGTGCAGCAGTGGAAACGGCAGGATGAATGTGGTGATGCCGGACCGCTATTTCGACTATTTCAGCCATATTAACCCCGGCCATGCCGCCGCCAACATGGCGCTACGCTTTACGCGGCAGGCCAGTTCGCCCGATGACGAGTGGCCGTTACGTCTGCGGCTGATCGCTGAAGCCGAACTGGTGCAAATCTTTATTACGATGGCCCACACGCAGCCAGCATGCCGCCAGGCAGAAAAAGCGATGATTGAATCGCGTCTCGAAAAATGGCGGTCGCTGCGCCAGCGTCATCCCGTCCCCGGCGTTACGGCGGCGGAAGTCGCCACCGTCGCCCGCTTCTGTCGTCAGTGCCGACCGGCTTCTCAACAACAGATTGACGATGCGCTCTGGCATCAGTTCGCGCTTGTGCTTCCGTATGTTGATCTCACTACCCGCGCCAGCATCTGGTCGCTGCTGTGGGGCGAACAGCCGGAACTAACGCAGCAGTGGCTGGCGCTGGCGCATGTGCTGCAACAGACCGGTAACGTTGGCGAAGTTGCTGCGCCGCTCAGCCTACTGGTCGATCAGTTTGGTTTACCGTCCGAGCGTTTTATCACCCAGGAAGCCCATGCCTCACCGGAAGCGCAAAATGACGTGGTGGTGCATCCCGTGGTGGAAGGCGCGTTGCTGGCGGCCGTGAGCCTGCCGCAAGATCCCCTTGCGCTGCTTACCCGCGAGCTGGTGCTGAGCGTGGAGGACGGCGTACTTGACGAGGTCGATCTGCTGGATATTCCGCTGGCGCCCGTCACCTCTCCACAGCCCTTATGGCAGGCTAAACTCGGCTGGCTGCTAGAGCACTATCGTCAGCAGCGACAGCCTGACGTGTTAGTCATCTGCAATGCCACCGCTAACCGCACGCAAACACCCGCTACCGCCAGGCGGCTACTGAACTGGGTCCACGAAACCCAACCCTTACGCGACACAGCGCTACCGGGCGTGGTATGGGCGATCACCCCGCAGGACGCGCGCTTTGTAAGCGGAGAGAATCTGGATGAAACCGTCCAGCAACTGATGGGCAATCCCGGTCAGCACTGGGGCACCCTTCAGGCACTGGATAAAAACAGTCTGCAACGATTGATCGAATGGCTGTCCCACGCCACGTCGTTCCCCCAGCGGCAAGCACGCATTGAGGCGCTTTATGCCCGGCATCGGCAGTATCTGCGTGAACTGCTGTGCCTGCTGCCTGACAACCTGTCCAGCGCCGAAACGGTTGTCCGTGAATTACAGCAACAGGCAGCACATCACGGCGATCTGCTGGATGGCCTTGTTCCCGAGGTGCAACAGTTTGAGAGCCTGCTCCAGATACGTCAGCCGAGGGAAGAACAGGTTAGCGGGCTGTTCAACGACGCTGTCGATCTTTTTGCGGAGGTTCACGACGCGCCTCAAACGGTTGAGGGTAATGATACCGGCGACCGGGCGCACAAATTGTGGATCAACCATCTTCGCCAGTGGAGCCGCGACGACAGCAATGCCACACGTTTAGGCCTGAAGCCCGCCACGCTCAGGCAGGTGGTCGCAATACTGATCGCCGCCAGCTACCGCTTGCAGCTTGCGCAGCAGTTACAGCAAATTGTGCAACAGGACGAGAACTGCGGCGCGCAGTTGCACGCCAACATCGCCAACTTTGTCGCCTGGCTCGGTTATGCCGACGTTGAGGAAAGCGAACGCCCTGCCAGTCGAATGGCCAAAGGCGAGACGATTTTCAGCGCGGCAAAACGTCCACCTATGGCACGCCTGACAGCGTTAAACGACCGGCCGGTACATGCCGCCAGCCGCTACGTCTATGACTGGCTGGTGGCGCTGTATACGCGCGCCCAGGAGAACAATGGATTCAGCCAACCACATGAAGTGACGCCAGAGGATAAAAACGCGCTGAACACGCTGTTGAGTGGGGGACAATAACAGGCAGGAGGTGCATCACCGCCCTCCTGTTCAGCCGTGTTAAAACAGCGAAAACAGCAATGCGACCGGGAAGCTCATAGGCCAGGTCGCTCCCACCAGAAAGGCGCTCAAAAAACGGATACGTTTTTTATCGTGCGATAAAAACCAGGTGATGAGAAAAGTCAGCGCGGCCATTACCGCATAAAAAACGAGCATTTTTTGATACAAAGACATTGACGGGACATCCGGCCAGAGAAGTGAAACGCGCGCAATATGCTCTTTTTTTTGATGTACATCAAGTTTTATCGCTCTGGTCTGGCGCTGTTCCGATTTTGTCGCTGCCGATGAATAACCCCGGGTTGTCCTATTGCGCAATTTGCGATCCCGAACTATACACAAAGGGGTAATAACTCAGGGTGGCCTAAATGAATGTCTCAAGCAGAACTGTCGTAGTGATCAATCTTTTTGCTGCCGTCGGACTGGTAACGCTTATCTCATTGAGATTTGGTTGGTTTATTTAATTTCTACATCCCTGCGGCGCAGACTGGCAGAGAGATTTTTCTCTCTGCCTGCAACGTACGATCTTTTCCCGCCCCGTTCGATCCCGCACTGATCATAAAGGCTATGAATGTTTAACCATGACGTGACGAATAACGGTGTAATCTTCCAGCCCATAAAGCGACATGTCTTTCCCATAACCTGACATTTTCTGCCCACCGTGCGGCATTTCGCTGACCAGCGTAAAATGGGTGTTTACCCACGTACAGCCATACTGGAGCCTGGCGCTGACCCGGTGCGCGCGCCCAACATCCTGTGTCCACACCGACGAGGCCAGACCGTACTCCGAGTCGTTGGCCCACGTCAACACCTGTTCCTCGTCGTCAAACGGCGTCACGCTCACTACCGGGCCGAAGACTTCCCGCTGCACGATTTCGTCCTCCTGTTTGGCCCCCGCCAGCAGCGTCGGCGCAAAATAATAGCCGGGACCGTCCACCTTCTGTCCGCCGGTAACCACCTTAATGTGTCCAAGCGCTTTGGCCCGTTCGACCGCTTTTGCGACCCGCTCAAGGTGCGCCAGTGAACTCAGTGGCCCCAGTTCAGTAGAGTCTTCCTCCGGCGCCCCCGTTTTCAGGCTGGCAACCGCCGCCCCAAGTTTTTCCACCAGCGCGTCATAGATCCCCTTTTGCGCATAGATTCGGCAGGCGGCGGTACAGTCTTGTCCGGCGTTATAAAAGCCGAACGTACGCACGCCCTCGACCACGGCGTCAATGTCGGCATCATCAAACACGATAACCGGCGCTTTGCCGCCCAGTTCCATGTGTGTACGCTTAATGGCGGGCGCGGTATGACGGATAATGTGTTCGCCGGTGGCAATCGAACCGGTTAACGACACCATGCGCACTTTTTTATGCCCGGTCAGCAGATCGCCAACCGTTTTACCACGACCAAACAGCACATTCAGCACGCCCGCCGGGAAGATATCTTTGGCCAGTTCGGCAAGTTTCAGCGCGGTCAGCGGCGTGATTTCGGAGGGTTTTATCACCACGCAGTTACCGGCTGCCAGCGCAGGCGCCAGTTTCCACGCGGCCATCATCAGAGGATAGTTCCACGGCGCAATTGAGGCGACGACACCCACCGGATCGCGCCGGATCATAGAGGTGTGTCCTTCCAGATATTCCCCGGCAGCCATACCGTTGAGACAACGAGCGGCGCCGGCAAAGAAACGGAACACATCGACAATCGCCGGGATCTCATCATTGAGCGCGCAATGCAGCGGTTTCCCACAGTTGCGGGATTCCAGTTCGGCAAAGACCTGCGCGTTCTGCTCTATCGCGTCAGCCAGCGCCAGCAACCGTTCACTGCGCGTTTTAGGCGTCGTTTGTCCCCATTCGCTGAACGCCCTGTCGGCTGCGCGAACGGCGGCGTCAACCTGCGCAGGAGAGGCTTCGGCTATTTCCAGAAGCACCTTGCCCGTCGCCGGATTATAGACGGGCTGCCTCTCGCCTTCACCGCAGACCAGCTCGCCGTTAATCAGTAAGAGATGTTGCATAGCATTTTCCCATGTCATTGTTTATTTACCGTTTCCGGCGACGCTGTCACGACAGTCGTACCGCGGAATGTTGTTCTTTCCAGAGAATAGTCGGCGCACAGAAAGCCCACCGCCCGGAAAGAAGAAATTTGACCAGGATGTGACGTAACGCGCATTACGTCGCGGACAAGGGTAAAGAGTCTCTCTTCCCTAATATAGACAAGGCGTTAGCGAGCAAAAGCAAAATTGACGGGTATTGATATTTCCTATGAATGACAGGCAAAAGCAGGCTCATGGATAATCAGAACCTGCTTTACACATTACGACGCGCTATTTCAGCTGTTCGCGAATAAGCTGACCGAGTTGTTTAACGGCGCTCTCCTCTCTTTCCCCCCACTGCCAGGCGGTGTTGAAGCGGAAAAAGCGTTTCCAGGTGTCCGAGGTGGAAAACATTTTCCCGGGAGCGATACTGATTTGGTGCGCCAGCGCCTGCGCGGTCAGTTCTCCTGCATCCATTGATTCCGGCAGTTCGAGCCAGAGAAAATAGCCGCTGTTGTTATGATGGATCTTCACGTCGGCAGGCAGGTGACGCAGCAGCGATTGCCAGGCCTGTTGTTTGCGCTCAGCAAGCTGACGGCGCAAGCGTCTAAGATGGGCGTCATAGCGACGGGTAGACAGGTAATCGACCAGCGCCAGCTGCATGGGCGAACTGGTCGACAGCGTGCTCATTAATTGAAGGCGCTGAATAGTGCGGGCGTGCTTGCCGGCAGCCACCCAGCCAATGCGAAAGCCCGGAACCAGACACTTCGAGAATGAAGAACAGTGCAGGATCCGGTCGCTGCGATCCCAGGCTTTGGCGGGTAACGGTTTTTCGCGGCCAAAGTAGAGTTCGCTGTACACGTCATCTTCAATCAGCATCACATTATGCTTGTCAAGGAGCGCGACTAGCCGCGCTTTTTTCGCCGGACTAAGCGTAAAGCCAAGCGGGTTCTGACTGTTGGTCATTAACCAGCACGCTTTTACTGGATAATCCTGTAACGCCTGTTCCAGCGCCGCGAGATCGATCCCCTCTTTCACGTCGGTCGCCACTGACAGCGCTTTAAGCCGTAATCGCTCCAGCGCTTGCAGCGCGCCATAGAAACAGGGGTTTTCCACAATCACCCAGTCGCCGGGCTCGGTGACCGCCTGTAAGCTCAGATTAAGCGCTTCTAACGCACCGGCGGTGATGACAATGTCATCCGGCGAGACGGTTATGCCCTGCTGGGCATAGCGACGGGCGATGGCATGACGCAGCTCTGCGTTGCCAGGCGGCAGATTTTCGAGCACGCTCATGGCGGTCGCGGTTTTGCTCACCTGCGCCAGCGAGCGGTTAAGTTGCTGGAGCGGAAACAGGCGCGGATCGGGAAACGCCGAGGCGAACGGCATGACCGAGGCATCACGGCTGGCCTGTAACATCTCAAAAATAGAGGTATTGATGTCGACAGCCTCGTCACGCATCACCTGGGCTGGCTGCACGGTCGGCTGGAGAATCGGGCGTGGCGCGACGTAATAGCCGGACTGCGGACGCGCAATAATTCGCCCCTGACTTTCCAGCAGTTGGTAAGCATGTCCGACGGTCATGAAGCTCATGCCGCTGCTGGCGACCTGTTCGCGCAGAGACGGCAGACGATCGCCGGGTTGCCAGACGCCAGAGGCGATCTGTTCGCAAAGTTGTTCAGCCAGACGCTGGTATTTTTTCATTCTGGTTTCTCGTCGGTCAATGCAGGTGAGCCTCGCAGTGTATAACAGTGAATAAAATTCACAATGATTTGCAAACTGTTATGGTTAAATATGCCTGTTCTGTTTCTGCCCCTCATAGCTTCACACGCCTAGAATTGCGCTGAATCAATTTTTAGTGCGGAGTCAGGCATGTTTGGTCTTGATGCGTTTCACCTGGCAAGGGTCCAGTTCGCCTTTACGGTTTCTTTTCACATTATCTTTCCGGCGATCACCATTGGGCTTGCCAGTTATCTGGCGGTGCTGGAAGGCCTTTGGCTAAAAAGCAAAAATCCGGTCTGGCGCTCGTTGTACCACTTCTGGTCGAAAATATTCGCCGTCAATTTCGGCATGGGCGTGGTTTCCGGTCTGGTGATGGCCTATCAGTTCGGCACCAACTGGAGCGGTTTTTCGGAATTCGCAGGCAGTATTACCGGGCCGTTGCTTACCTATGAAGTGCTGACCGCTTTCTTCCTTGAAGCCGGATTCCTCGGGGTGATGCTGTTTGGCTGGAATAAAGTCGGCCCGGGTTTGCATTTCTTCTCAACCTGCATGGTGGCGCTTGGCACCCTCATTTCCACCTTCTGGATCCTGGCGTCTAACAGTTGGATGCAAACGCCGCAGGGGTTTGAGATCGTCAACGGCCAGGTTGTGCCCGTGGACTGGTTCGCCGTTATCTTCAATCCTTCGTTCCCTTATCGCCTGCTGCATATGTCCGTCGCCGCATTTCTCAGTAGCGCGCTGTTTGTCGGCGCTTCGGCAGCCTGGCATCTGCTGCGCGGCAACACAACGCCAGCCATTCGCACGATGTTTTCCATGGCGTTGTGGATGACGCTTATTGTCGCGCCGGTGCAGGCGTTAATCGGCGATATGCATGGGCTGAACACCCTGAAACATCAGCCAGCCAAAATCGCCGCGATTGAAGGTCACTGGGAAAACCCGCCGGGTGAGCCGACGCCGCTGCTGCTGTTTGGCTGGCCGGATATGGAACAGGAACGCACCCGCTATGGACTGGCGATCCCGGCGCTGGGAAGCCTGATCCTGACGCACAGTCTGGATAAACAGGTTCCGGCGCTAAAAGAATTCGCCAAAGAGGATCGCCCTCACTCGACGATCGTGTTCTGGTCGTTTCGCATCATGGCCGGCCTGGGCATGTTAATGATCCTGTTGGGGCTCTGTGCGCTCTGGCTGCGCTACAGGCAGCGCCTCTACACCTCGCGCCCGTTCCTGCGCTTTGCGCTATGGATGGGACCCTCGGGGCTCATCGCCATTCTCGCGGGCTGGGTGACCACTGAGGTCGGACGCCAGCCGTGGGTGGTGTACGGTTTACAGCGTACTGCCGACGCGGTGTCGGCCCACGGCGATTTACATATGAGCATTTCGTTGCTCGCTTTCTTTGTTGTCTACAGCTCAGTCTTTGGCGTCGGCTACAGCTATATGATTCGCCTGATCCGCAAAGGGCCGCTGGAAGATGATTCCGCGCCGCCGCCGGGCACACCCGCCAGGCCGCTTTCCGCCGCCGTCCTCGATTCTCAACATGAGGCACATCGCTAATGGGTATTGATTTATCGGTTATCTGGTTTGTGATCATCGTCTTCGCCACGCTAATGTATATCGTGATGGATGGATTCGATTTGGGTATTGGCATTCTGTTTCCTGTCACACGAGACGCAGAGGATCGTGATGTGATGGTCAATAGCGTCGCGCCGGTGTGGGACGGTAATGAAACCTGGCTGGTGCTGGGCGGCGCGGGGCTGTTTGGGGCTTTCCCGCTGGCCTATGCGGTTATTATCGATGCGCTGACCATTCCGTTGACGCTGATGCTGATCGGACTGATTTTTCGCGGCGTGGCCTTCGAGTTTCGCTTCAAGGCCACGCCAGCCCACCGCCCATTTTGGGACCATGCTTTTCTCGGCGGGTCGATTCTGGCTACCTTCGCCCAGGGGATCGTGGTTGGCGCAGTGATCAACGGTTTCCCGGTGACCGGTCGCCGCTACAGCGGCGGGCCGTTCGACTGGTTAACCCCCTTCACTCTGTTCTGTGGCGTCGGACTGGTCGTTGCCTATGCGCTCTTAGGCGCAACCTGGCTGGTGATGAAAAGCGAAAATCCGCTGCAGGATAAAATGCGCAGCGTCGCGAAAAAACTGCTGCTGGCCCTGCTGTTGTCAATCGCGATAATCAGCCTCTGGACACCGTTAGCGCATCCGGCGATCGCCGACCGTTGGTTTACGCTTCCCAACCTGGGCTATCTGCTGCCGGTGCCGGTGCTGGTGATCGCGTTCAGCGTCTGGTTATGGCGCACACTGGGTCGTCCGGAAAACCACACGTTCCCGTTTGTGCTGACGCTCGGGCTAATCTTCCTTGGTTTCAGCGGCCTGGGCATCAGTATCTGGCCGCACATTATTCCGCCTTCGGTTACCCTCTGGCAGGCAGCCGCCCCCGCCCAGAGTCAGGGGTTTATGCTGGTCGGTGCGCTGCTCATCATTCCGGTGATTTTGGTGTACACCTTCTGGAGTTACTATGTGTTTCGCGGCAAAGTGCAACATGGCGAGGGGTATCACTGATGCAACATTCTCTCTGGAAACGCCTGATGTGGCTGGTCATCCTTTGGGGCGGCAGCGTGCTGGCGCTGGCGGCGGTGGGCATGTTTTTTCGCCTGCTCATGACCGCGGCGGGGTTTAAAGCGCATTAAGCGGACACCTCGCCGGATGTCGGCTTTGGGCCAGGCGTTAACCGGCGAAAATAAATACCGACACAAAGGCCCGGTAAACGCCACCGGGCTGATGTCGCAAAGGATTAAGGTTTACGCTTCGGCAGCGTTTTCATCAGATCTTCCGGACTGACGGAACCCACCACGCTGCCCGGCAGCGGCATTTTAAGAATGTGATTTTTAATCTTGCCGATAACGTGCATTTCACACGGGCGACAGTCAAATTTCAGCGTCAGCACCTCATCACCGTTGACCAGTTGCATTGGCGTCGCTTTCCAGCTTTTGATGTTACCTTTCGCCTGTTTCGGACACAGATTAAAGGCAAAACGCAGGCAATGCTTGGTGATCATCACAGGCACATCGCCCTTTTCTTGATGCGCTTCATACGCCGCGTCGATCAACTGTACGCCATAACGATGGTAGAACTCACGCGCCTTCTGGTTATAGACGTTTGCCAGAAAACTCAGATGCGTCTGCGGGTAGACCGGCGCGGGATCTGAGACCGGTTTGCGCACGCCGCGTTTGTAGCGGGCAAGTCGCGCCTTATCCAGCATCTCAATGGCTTCCCGACGGAACGCGTTGAGCAGCCCGTTTGGCACAAACAGCGCACCGGGTAGGTTAACCTGAATGTCACGCGCGTAGTAGAGCGTCTGCCCCAGCTTCGCCAGCCCATCCTTGAGGTTACTCAGCGCTTTTTCAGCGTTGTTGGCGTCGTCAAACTGACCGTCCAGCGTGTGCGTCACGCTTACCCCTTCCTCGCTGGTTAACGTCAGGATCAGCTGTTCCTGCCAGCCGCCGAGTTCGATATCCACCGCTACCCGCCGCTCGCTGGAGGTTTTGGTTAACGCCTGCTGCCAGTTATGATCGAGATTACGGTTTAGTGGATGTCGCGGGCGCACTTTGTGCAGGTCGGCAGGCATCTCGTTCGGCCAGACGCGATAACTGTTTTCCCCGGTTTTTTCGACAGTATTGGCACGAAAACCAACCACCTCACGTTTGATCAGTACGTTCAGGCCATCGCCGTTCGCCAGTGGTTCACTGGCTTCAACATCAAGGTGATCTTTCGCCACTTTCAGCACTTCGCCAACGGGTAAGCCGATGAATTTTGGTGAGTCAAAGGCGCCAATATCGCCTTTGCGCGCATTGACAAAATAATCGGTGCTGCCGCGATGGAACGTTTTATCCGTGGACGGGATAAAGAAATGCTCGGTGCGACCGGAAGACGCGCGCGCCAGATCGCTGCGCTCTTCAATGATCGCATCCAGCATTTGCCGATAGTGGGCGGTGATATTTTTTACGTAACTCATGTCCTTATAACGCCCTTCAATTTTGAAGGAGCGTACACCTGCATCAATTAACGCGCCGAGGTTAGCGGTTTGATCGTTGTCTTTCATCGACAGCAGATGTTTCTCATAAGACACAACCCGGCCCTGATCGTCCTTCAGGGTGTACGGTAAACGGCACGCCTGGGAGCAGTCGCCGCGGTTGGCGCTACGTCCGGTCTGGGCGTGAGAAATATAACACTGGCCGGAATATGCGACGCAGAGCGCGCCATGCACGAAAAATTCGAGAGTGGCATCGGTCGCCTGATGAATCGCCTGAATTTGCGCAAGGCTCAGCTCGCGCGCCAGCACAATCTGGGTGAAACCGACGTCAGCCAAAAATTTCGCTTTTTCGACGCTACGGATGTCGCATTGCGTGCTGGCATGCAGTTCAATCGGCGGAATGTCAAGTTCAAGGATCCCCATATCCTGAACGATCAGCGCGTCGACGCCGGTCTGGTAAAGATCGGTAATCAGGCGCTGGGCGGGCTCCAGCTCATCGTCATGAAGAATGGTGTTCAGCGTAACAAAGATTTTCGCGCCAAAGCGATGGGCAAACGGCACCAGTTCGGCGATATCTTTCAGGCTGTTGCTGGCGTTATGACGCGCGCCGAAGCCGGGACCGCCAATATAAACGGCGTCCGCGCCGTGTAAAATGGCTTCGCGGGCGATGGCGGTGTCACGTGCCGGGCTTAACAATTCAAGGCGATGTGGGTGCTGGCGCATAGCGTTGTTTTTATCCAGTAGCAGCAAAATGGCGGCTATTGTAGTCAGAAGCGCGGCATTGCGAAATAGTTTTCCCGCTTAACTGCGCGGGTAATGAATCAGCGAATGAAAATGGACAGTGTGCGCGCTGGTGTTGCGATAGGCATGGGCGTGATCACCGGCGAAACGAACACCTTCTCCGGTTTTGATCGTCCGCCACTGCGCGTTAATACACATCTCCAGCTCGCCATAGATCACCACGACGTGCTCAATTACCCCCGACTCGTGCGGCGTGGATTCGCTGAGCGCGCCGGGCGCCAGAAGAATGGAAAAATGGTCGAAGCAAAGTTCCGGATCCCACGGAAACAGCGGCGTCACCACCATTTCCTGCTGCTGAGGATCAAACGTCGGCAAAGGCGTCGATTCCGGCGGTGAAATAAACGTAGAAAACGGGACATTCAGCCCAGTGGCGATCTTCCACAGGGTCGCCACGGTCGGGCTGGATTCGTTCCGTTCGATCTGCCCAAGCATGGCTTTCGACACCCCTGTCGCGTCCGCCAGGCGCGACAGGCTCCAGCCGCGCTGGGTGCGCAACGTTTTCAGCGTGCTCGCCAGATACTGTGTGAGATTGTCCATACGCGTTCTCCCAAAAACATCAGTTTACCACTTGTGCGCTATAACGCTCAAATGGTAGATTCAATCGACCGTTATAACGCACAAGAGGTTGCTATGCGCGCTTTCTCGCTTCCGCTACCGACGCTTCTGTCAGGTTTTGTGGCGGTCCTCATCGGCTATGCCAGCTCGGCGGCTATTATCTGGCAGGCCGCCGTGGCCGCAGGCGCCAGCGCCGAACAGATCGCCGGCTGGATGACCGCGCTCGGCATCGCAATGGGCGTCAGTACGCTGGGCCTGTCACTGTGGTATCGCGCTCCGGTATTGACGGCATGGTCTACACCTGGCGCGGCGCTGTTGGTCACGGGCTTGCAGGGGGTAACGCTGACGGAAGCGGTTGGCGTGTTTATCGTCGCCAACGCGCTGATTGTCATCTGCGGAATAACAGGTCTGTTTGCGCGCATGATGAGGATTATCCCCCACTCGCTCGCCGCCGCGATGCTGGCTGGCATTCTGCTGCGTTTTGGTTTGCAGGCCTTCACCAATCTGGAGGGCCATTTGATGCTGTGCGGCAGTATGTTGCTGGCCTGGCTGGCGTTAAAGCGAGTTGCTCCGCGCTATGCCGTCATTGCCGCACTGTTCGCGGGCGCACTGGTGGCATGGCTTGAGGGCGAAGTGGTGACCCGTACGTTGAGCGTCGCTCCGGTTATACCGACGTTTATTGCGCCTTCATTTTCTCTGGCGCACGCGTTAGGCGTGGCGGTACCGCTATTTCTGGTCACAATGGCGTCACAGAATGCGCCCGGCGTGGCGACAATGAAGGCCAGCGGCTATGACGTGCCTGTTTCACCGCTGATTGTGGTGACGGGCCTGCTGGCATTGCTGTTATCGCCATTTGGCGTGTATTCCATCTGCATTGCCGCCATCACAGCGGCAATCTGTCAAAGTCCGGATGCGCACCCGGATGCGTCAAAGCGCTGGCTGGCGGCAGCGTCAGCCGGGGTGTTTTATCTTCTGGCGGGGATTTTCGGCAGTTCGATTACCGGCATAATGGCGGCGCTACCGGTGAGCGGCGTGCAGATGCTGGCAGGATTAGCGCTGTTAAGCACCCTCTCCGGCAGTCTGTATCAGGCGCTGAACCATGACGCGGAACGCGATGCGGCTATCGTCACGTTCCTGGTCACCGCCAGCGGTGTGACGCTGTGGGGTATCGGCTCGGCATTCTGGGGGCTGATGGCGGGTGGTGTCTGCTTCGCCACGTTAACCTTCTCCCGCCGCGCGTAGCTGCGAGGGTGTTTTCCCCGTCACCTGCTTAAAGCGGTTGCTGAAATGGCTCGGAGAGCTGAACCCGCAGGCCAGCGCAATGTCGGTTAACGGTTGACGGGTGTGACACACCAGTTGCTTCGCCAGCGCCATGCGTCGCTGCATCACATACTGATGCGGCGCCATTTTCATCGACTGGCGAAACATACGGGCGAAATGAAATTCGCTGAGCGCCGCCTCGCGTGCTAAGTCGGCAAGTGTCAGCGGTTCCGCCAGATGGGCATCGATGTACGCCAGCACGTTGCGCAGCGTCACGGGCGCCAGTCCGCCGGTTACGGTAGGCAGGCGCCACTGGACGTTGCTGTAGTGCTGGATCAAGTGAGTCATCAACAGCGACGAGGCCGCGCTCAGCGTCAGGTGATTGGCGGGCTGCTGCCAGTCGTTACCGAGAAAAAACTGGCGATAGACGGCGGTGATACCCGGGTCGTTGCCAAATAACCGTTCTTCAAGAGTGAAACGGTAAGGACTCTTGTCCCACACTTTTTCGCCCACTTCGCGCAGGTGCGCATCGGTGCAGTAAAGATGCACAAAGGATAAGTCGTCACGAATATCCCACGTCGATTCGCTCTCTTTTGGCATCAGACAAAACCGATCCGGCCCGCCGCCGTTTTCCCAGCCGCTGGACGTTTTGTGATAACTCTCATAGCCATCCTCAATGTACAGACTGAGGGTGTGATGATCGCAATATTGCGTAATGGTATCGCGCTTGTTCGACCAGGCCGCCAGCTGGACGCCAGAATGCAGCGCGACTGACTCATGCAGCACAGCATTATGTTTGCGCAGGTTTTCAAACGCATCGTAGGACCGGGACATATCACCATATCGACAACATTTAGCAGATACTCAGTCTATCGCAGGTTGCCGCGCTTACCATGCCCTCAAAGGAAAAAAGCGCAAGATTTTGCAAGTGTGCGCAAGGGGATGAAAGCGCATTCCCGGCAACTTTGTGACAGTGAGTCATCGTTTGATAAGAGGTAAAACGTGATGAATGCATTGTTGTACTGTCTGGTGGTAATGATTTGGGGCACGACGTGGATCGCCATTTATCTGCAACAGGGCCCCGTGGCCGCCCCGGTGTCTATCTTCTGGCGTTTTGCCGTAGCGACGGCGCTGATGATGGTCATTCTTCTGGTGCGGGGCAAACTGCGCAAACTGACGCCCCGCGACCATCTGTTCTGTCTGTTGCAGGGCGCATGTGTCTTTTGTTTTAACTTCTGGTGTTTTTATACCGCCGCCGCGTGGATCAACACGGGGCTGGAATCGGTGATTTTCTCTATGGCGGTGCTGTTTAACGCGGTGAACAGCTTTATTTTCTTCGCACAAAAGCCGCCAGCTCGCTTCTTTGCCGCTGCCGCGCTGGGGCTGACGGGGATCGTGACGCTGTTCTGGCAGGATCTGGTCGGCAGCGGCTTTAGCCAGGAACTGCTCTGGGGAATTGGACTTAGCGCACTGGGCACCTTCGGCTTTTCACTCGGTAATATGATCAGCCTGCGACATCAAAAGAACGGGCTGGAAATCATGACCACGAACAGTTGGGCAATGCTGTACGGCACGCTTTTGATTGCCATCATCGCCCTGCTGCGCGGCGACAGTTTTATGCCGCAGTGGACCGTCAGTTACCTGGGCGCCCTGCTGTATCTGGCGGTTTTTGGTTCGGTGATTGCTTTTGGCGCTTATTTCACCCTGGTCGGGCGTATCGGCCCCGGCAACGCCGCTTACAGTACGCTGCTGTTTCCGCTGGTCGCGCTGTCGATCTCCACTTTCTACGAAGGCTATGTCTGGCAGATGAATGCGGTCGTGGGGCTGGCGCTGATCTTACTGGGCAATCTGGTGATGTTCGCAAAACCGCCAGCGCTTTTGCGTCGGCGGCTGGCGTAGTCACAGCGCCATCGGGCGATGGCGCGAGAAGAACGGCGTTATTTCTGGCGAACTTCAAACATGGTGGCGTCGGTGGCCATGTTATCCACGACCTGCTTAAGCGTTTCAAACGCCATCGGCGTACTTTCGTTGTTCAGATCTTTCCCTTCGCCCTGGCGAACCACTTTAATAACAGGCTTGTTGGTCGCCGCGTCGATTAATTCGCCTTCAAAGTAGAGATGGGTGTCCATGGTACGGTGTCCCGTCGCCATTTGCGTTCCGGCCACCAGCAGCGCAACCGGCACCACTTCATAGAACTGCAACCCTTCTTTGCTGGCGTCAACACCGGTAATGGCGCCACGGAAGATCAGGCTACGCGGGCCAGGCGTGGTCACCAGAGGTTTACGCTGCGCAATGGCGCCTTTCATTTTGGTGTTGGTGTAATTCAACAACTCGTCGAGGACCTTCTGACCGACCTGCGTGTTCGGCTTGGGTACCGGGTAATACGTGATGGGCGTCCAGACAACGCTGTCGTAATTGGCGGCATTATAGTCAGGATCAACCCAACGCAGCACCGGCTGTCCTGATGCCGAAGTCGTTTCCTCGAGGCTGGAGTAATCCTTTAAAAAGCCAGAATATTTTTCCGGTTGTGTGATTTTTGACGCACAACCGGATAAGGTCAGTAACCCTGCAAGCATAGCAACGCTGAAAAAAGTACGAGTACGCATGAAACGATCCCTTAAATGTGCACATATGCATGCGCAATAATAGCAAAGGGAAATCATTTATGTTGCATTAAAAATGGTAAGCAAACCACACTTTACCGACCCTTTTTTGTCCAGAAATAAATGGCGTACTCATCCTTCCGGCATCACGCCATTTTGCGTGCTAACAGGGTGGCAAAACGCAGCTTAATCCGGTTGCCGTTCGCATCGGTACGATGTAGCTCACCGACATCTTCATTGTATTTCAGCTGCTCCCAACCTGCGTAGTAGTCGCGCAGTTCCCCTTCCCTGAAGGCAAACGGAAAACCAACGGTGCAGGGATAGTCTGCCGTATCCATCGCCGCGACGATCAGGTTATACCCACCCGGTTTAGTACAACGCTGCATGTTAGCGATGAGCCCCGGGATCGTGTTGGCCTCAAGGAACATCAATACCACGGTCGAGAGGATAAAATCGTACTCGCCGTCAAAACGTAGAGCATTAAGATCCACCACGTTGGTTTGCAGATTCTCCAGCCCTTCGGCCGCTTTAATACGCTCAACATTCTTGATGCTCATCGGGTTTTTATCCCATGCGGTCACATCAAAACCGTTCGCCGCCAGATACAGACTATTACGGCCATTGCCGCAGCCCAAATCCAACGTTTTACCCGGCTTAACCACCCTGACAGCATCCAGCACTTCAGAATGGGTGCGGGTTAAATCATATTTTTCAGTAAAGTAATGTTCGTCGCGAAGGGTCATTTTTTATCCTCAGTTTTTAACAGCGCCGAACGTTCAGTGCGGATAAGCAGTTTACCTTCCACCAGTAACGCGAACGTACGGACCAGCAATAATGCAATAATAACATTCGTAAAGATGAATAAAGGCACGGCGAGGCTGTGGAAAAAACCGGACTCGCTGGCATGACCGAGATGCAGCCCTGTCGTGGCCAGCGCTGACACGCCGAACGAGAAACTCCAGAAGGAGGCATTAAAGGGCTGTGACAAATACCACGGCATCAGCCGCAGCATAAAAAGCAACTGAAGCAGGCCATAGCCAAACAGCATTTTCGCCAGCGTATCGCTTTCGCCGCCGTTAACGCTAAGCCAGGCGCTACAGGCCACCAGCGCGGGCGCCAGTTGAATGCCAAGAGATGTCCGCAGTACGGTGGGGAGTTCTCCGGCGCTACGCAGGCGCTGCAGGATCACCGGCTCAAGGCTGAGCCACGAAAAGACCCCCGCGCCCAGAAAGACCAGACCGGCATCGGTATAGCCCAGCGCGCCGCAGGCCATCGCGCTGATAAAATTATTGGCGACGGTCGGCAGATACAACCCCGGCGTGGTGGCCTCTTGTGGATGTACGCCGCGCCACAGCCCCGCCGTTTGCCAGGCGGCATAGGCCAGTTGGATCACCACGCCTATGCTGAACAGCGCCACCGCCAGCGGCCGGCTCCAGGGAACAAACCCGATAGCGACCAGCATTGTGGTCGCCGGAAACAGGCTGACAAAACTGCTCATGACCGGATGGCGAATTTCCGCAATCACGCTGTGCGGAAAACGCACCAGCCGGGTCATAAATGCCAGCGTCAGCAGTCCCCATATCACCATCGCCAGGATCACCAGCGCGTCGCCAATCCAGTGGCTGACGGCCCAAATATGACTGGCATAGCGCCAGGCAAAGCCCATCCCAATAGTCCCCAGCACCATGCCAAAATAGCCGGCGGGCAAATTCAGAACACAATCACCTGCTTTTTCTTTACGCATTTTGTTTAATTTATAAAGTATATTTGAAATGCATTTTATGTAATTTCTCTGCGTTTAGCCAGCGGCGTAAAATTTGCTACGGTTATAGTGAGCGAAACCACGGATACCTTGTATGCAAAAATACCGCCTTGATGAGATCCCGCGCGCCTTCAGCTATCAGGAAAACGATCGGAAACAGCATGTCCTTTTGCGCCAGATTATCGCCCTGATTGACTTCAACGATGTCAAAGCCGGCGATGTCGGCGGCTGGCTCGATCACGAAAGCGCATTGTCTCAGGAGGGCACGTGCTGGATCTATGATGAAAATTCGCTGGTTTTTTCTGGCGCTAAAATCAGCGGAAACGCCCGCATCACCCAGCCCTGCGTCATTCGCGACGGCGCACGTATTGGCGATAATGTCTGGATAGACCACGCGGAGATAAGTCACGGCGCTGAAATAAGTGACAACGTCACTGTTCAGGCGTCCACCGTACGCGGTGAGTGTCGGTTGTCCGGCGATGCACGCATTCTGCACCAGTCAGAAATTTTTGCCGCGCGGGGAATGACGACCGAATGCGATCAACGTTTACAGATTTACGATCGTGCAACGGTTGCTCATTCGCAGATTGTACATCAGGCGCAAATCTATGGGGACGCCATTGTCACCCATGCGTTTATCGAACACCGGGCCGAAGTGTTTGATTTCGCGCTTGTTGAAGGCAACGCTGAAAATAACGTCTGGTTGTGTGATTGCGCCAAAGTATACGGTCACGCGCGCGTTATCGCGGGTTTCGAGGAAGACGCGATCCCCACGCTACGCTACAGTTCGCAGGTTGCCGAACAGGCGACGGTAGAAGGCAACTGCGTGCTCAAACATCACGTGATGGTGGGTGGAAAGGCGCGACTGTGCGGCGGCCCGATATTACTTGACGATCACGTGTTGATTGAGGGCGATGCGCGTATTAACGGCGAAGTAGTGATCGAAAATCACGTGGATATTGGCGGTTCAACCATTATCGAGGCTTCAGGCGATGAGGCCATTCATCTGCGTGGCCCCAAAGTCTACCACGGCGAGCAGTATATCACCCGCACCCCGCTGGTTGGCTCAGTCTGATGACGCGCTGATAATACGGGCATAAAGGTTCACGTCGTCATAGCGGCCGTTCAGGTATTCAGCCTGTTTCAGACAGCCTTCCAGTTCAAAGCCGTTGCGCCGGGCAACCTGATTACTGGCGTGATTGGCCACCCGACATTTAATCACAAAGCGCCTCACCTCGCCGCGCTCAGCGTAGTGGCGCATTAGCGCCTGAAGCGCGCGTGACATCGTGCCTTTTCCCTGATGCGACTCATCCAGCCAGTAACCGATATAAGCCGCTTTATTTAATGGCTCAATCTGATTAAACGACAGCACGCCCACCAGTTCATCGCCGGCCATAATCATGTACATTTTCGCATAGCCGCGTTGATGCAACAGGATATTCCCCTGCACGCTTTTACGCGTGTCTTCTTCCTCGCGCACTGACGCAGGCCAGTTCAGCGACTGCTGCAGCCAGGCGCTGTTTTTGCGTACCAGCTGATGCAGTGGCGCAATATGATGCTCCGCAACCGCCTGCAGTTGCAGGTTCTCGCCCGCGTTGATTGTTTCTGTCATATTGACTCCTGTTTTGCCGTACCGCCGCCCAGCATTCTGTTTAGCAGATTTTTCAGCGGTAATGCAAACACTTAGCCAAAACAAGAAGGGCCTCCCGATGCGTGGGAAGCCCTTTTCAGAGAACGGGAGCGGTTATACCTGACTCTCGTTAGCACTCTCTTTCTGTAATATTTTGAGCATATCGTCCTTTAGCTGGAGTTTCTGTTTTTTAAGGCGAACGACTTCGAGATTGTATCCCCGACCATCGGCGCCTTCCAGCCTGGCTATTTCGTGATCAAGGTTATTGTGCTTTTCGAAAAGAGACAGAAAGCGAGGGTTCTCGGTTTTCAGTCGGGAAATCAGATCTCTGTATTCTGGAAACATACGCTCTCCCTGTTAGTGAACAAACGCGTGTATAAGAAATACACATCTTCAGCTTACTCATTTGAGTCAGGGAAAAATGCGAACGGGATCGTGTTTAGTTCTTGTACAGATATTTCGGGGAAACGCTGACGCCCCTTGCCTTGCAAAGGGCGTCGCGAGGATCAACGCATCACGCGATCATCGACATAGCGACGCTTGTCCGGCGCGGGAGGAAAATACTGATACAGCCAGGTTTCGCTAATCGCCTCGCCCTGGCAACGCAGGAACATGCGCATATCCACCGGTTCGGTCGAATCAGAGGTAGGATACCAGTCAAACTGGATGCGGTAGCCGTCGAACGGTTCGACGTAGAGAATTTCAATCTGCTTCGCTTCGCCGCTGGAAAGCGTAATCACCGGCTCAATGCCTTTAGGCGCCGCAGCTTTCAGATCGCCGCCAACGAAATCAATGGCAAAACGACGCGCCCATTTTTCCGGATAATGCTCGCCCGGCGCCCAGCCTTCCGGAAATCCGCCCATACCGGTACGGGTAGCCATCACGCGCGCCAGCGGCGAACGAACCGGCGGCTGCGCGCTCCAGTACAGTCGGTATTTGTACGTCAGTTCATCTCCCGCCTTGATCGATTTTTCCGGCTGCCAGAAACAGACCACGTTATCCAGCGTTTCGCCCGTGGTCGGGATCTCCATCAGCCCGATGGTGCCCTTGCCCCACTGGTTACGGGGCTCCACCCACAGGCTCGGACGCTTGTTGTACCAGCCCATAATGTCCTGATAGTGGCTAAAGTCCCGATCCAGCTGCAGCAGACCGAAGCCTTTCGGGTTGTTGTCGGTATAGGCGTTAAACTGCAATTTTTGCGGGTTGTTCAGCGGGCGACAGATCCATTCGCCGTTGCCGCGCCACATCGCCAGTCGGTCAGAGTCGTGGATCTGCGGATGAATGGTATCGCACATGCGGCGTTCGTTATTGCCGCAGCTGAACATGCTGGTCATCGGCGCAATACCCAGTTGTTTGATGTCCTTGCGGGCGTACAGGCGATTTTCCACGTCCATGATCACCTGGCTCTTCTCACAGTGGATCACGAATTTATAGGCGCCGGTAATGCTTGGGCTGTCTAACAGCGCATACACGGTAAACGTGGTGGCCCCCGGCTTCACTGTATCAAACCAGAAAGCGGTAAAGTCCGGGAACTCCTCTTTCGTGTCGGTGTAGGTGTCAATCGCCAGACCACGGGCAGACAGGCCGTACTGATAGGTATCGTCCACCGCGCGGAAATAGCTGGCGCCAAGGAATGACACGACGTCACGTCGCGCCAGTTCCGGCGCTTTGAATACGCGGAAACCGGCAAAACCGAGGTCGGTTTGGCCCTCAAGCTGTTTAGTGTCCACGCCCGCGTCGTTATATTTGAACAGCTCCGGGCGGAAGTGGATTTCACGCGCCATATGCGTGGCGGCGTCGACAGAGAACATGCGCACCCGGCGACGGAAACCCATCCCCACATGGAAGAACTGGGCATCCAGTTGGCGGCCCTCGACGTTATTCCACAGCGACTGGGCGGCGTCATACTGAATGCTGTTGTAAGCCTGAGGCGTCAGATTCGCCAGGGTGTCCGGCAACGCGCGTGGCGCGCCGCCCCACGGTTTCTGCGCGAGATCGTGGGCCATGGATTGCAGCACCGAATAATCAAACCGCACGGTTTGCCCGTCGGCGATATCTGATTCGGCTGCGTATGCGGCGCGGGTAAAGAGTGAAGCAATACCGCCGGTACCGCACACGGCGGCCATTGCCATTGAACCTTTAATAAATCGTCTGCGATTCATACCTGAAAATCAGTCCTTCTGGTCTCGTGAATGGTCCCGCGCTGGCGCTCGACAGCGGCAAGAGGAAGCATAATTCTGACCGCTCACTCTAGACAAATTTCATTAATAATCCAATTGTTGGCCGCTGATTATCTGAGCAAAACGTAAAATATTTTCTGTCGATCGGAACTGACTGATTCCCATGTAAACTTGCTTCTCGCGACCTTCAACTTTTGCAAAGCTAGTCGAGACTGACGTGTTGGGTCATGACTCGCTTAAACAGCGCCAGACGCGCGCGCATAAACCGGTTTTCAATCTTGAAACCCGCTCGCTTGTTCAGGCCGATTCGCAGCAGCCGGTCGCGCCCTTTGATACAGGCAGGCCAGCGTACCGGGCCGTGAAGCGTATCGCAGGTACGGCTGGCGTGACGGGCAAAGTTGACCCAGTAGTCGGCGACCTGCGCGGCGAAGGCCAGATCGTTTTCATTCACGTAGTCTCGCGCAGGCTCGGCGAGCGTGAGGGTATCAAACACATAAGGCACCTCGTTGCCATGCCACGCGCCGTTGGCGTAGGTATCGTGCTCGGCTTCCGCCACATAATCGAACCAGTAGCGCCAGCAGGGTTCTCCTACCCGCTGCTGCGCCTGCATCACCACATAGCCGAGCGCGGTAAAGGCCATGTCGCGACACACCTGACGCCCCAACTCTTCGTCCCCTTTCACGCCGGGATAGAGCAATTTAATCAGGCCGAGACCCAGCCTGCGTTCGCGGCGCAGTTTCTGGATTTGTTCAGCCAGATCGACGCCGAAAACGGCCATCACACTCGCTTCGTCACTGTTGGAACCGATCATCAGCGGGACCGGATGCTGCTTCGCCGCAAAAAAGACATCCAGCATCGGTTCGGGCAACACGGCGTCGCCAGAGATCGGCGTCGGGGCGATTTTGTACGGCGCGCCGAGCGGCCAGAAAGCCTCTGCCGGAATCGCACGCAGCTGTTCAGCCGTCGCGTTTTGCAATCCGAAGTGCCCCGCCAGCGCAATGCCGTTTTCAAGGGCAATCTCGCGCGGCGTATCCGGTAAGGTGTAACCGCTCTGCACAATCGCTTTGTGAAACAGGCCGTTGCCCTTAGGCGACGCCAAAAGGGAAAGTACGCTGCGCGCGCCTGCGGATTCACCAAACAGCGTCACGTTCTGCGGATCGCCGCCAAACGCAGCGATATTTTCCTGTACCCAACGCAGCGCGGCGATTTGATCGAGCAGCGCAAAATTATTCACGCGCTCATCGCTTTCCCCTTCCAGCGCCGGATGGGCGAAAAAGCCCAGGTGACCCAGACGGTAATTGACGGTGACGACCACAACCTCGCGCTTCGCCAGCGCAAGGCCGTCATACGGTGGAAGGCTTGCAGCGCCCAGGGTATAGCCGCCGCCATGAAGCCAGACCATCACTGGCAGCGGTGCGCGCCGCCCGGCAGGAGACCAGACGTTTAGGTAAAGACAGTCTTCAGAGAACGCGCCCGGATCGCCGCCGCCCAGCGCTTTACAGTATTCGATGTCCTGCCAGCTGGCACGGGAAAACGTATCAGCCTGACGCGTACCGGACCAGGGGGTGACCGGCTGCGGCGCGCGCCAGCGCCGTTCGCCGACCGGCGGCGCGGCATAGGGAATACCGCGCCAGATATGAATGTCTTTCTCAACGACACCGATCAGTTTTCCCTGTACGGTATCGGCCAGCGGAATAGTGGGATTTACCATGTCCATGTTTACCCGGTAATTGCAAATTCCTACAGCATACCTTGATTAAAGCAGGCCGCAACGCCGTTTACTGCGCTCCTCCGCCTCCTGGTACAGCGTAAACTCATCCAACACCGGGCATCCCAGCGCCTGCTCAAAAGCGTCGCGGCTGGCATTACCATGACGGCGCGCCTGGGTTTCATTTCCCAGGTTTGACTGAAAAATGCCCGCTGCGCTGACCGGTAAAAAATCTTCGTAGGTAATGGGCTGCGCCGCCACCCAACCGCGTTCAATGTGGGGCTGCGGGTCGTCACCAGGGTGAATGGCATGACGATGTGCTTCGCCCGTCGGCGTCAGTCGATAGCGAAACCAGGCCAGCCCTTGCTGGCGCAACAGGAATTCGCTGTCGGGAAATGCTTTAAACACCTCCTGCAAATGCAATTGATGCGTCAAATTGTCTTTCCCGGTCCCGGCGCGCTGGAGTAGCGCGTCATAAAGCTGCCGTCCTTTGACGGTCAGCGCCACCCCACGCTGCTCAATTTCGCCAAAGCGCGCGGTATGTGTGCCCTGCTTTTCGCCAGCAAACAACACGGGTTCTTCCAGCGCTTTAAAGCTGGTCTGGCGCAGCAGGATCGGCACGTCGCGACGCGGCGGGCCTTCAATCAGTATCTTGGGTTCGATACCGCATTCCGGCATCATCGCCTGTACACGGTCAATATCCAGCGTGCGCGGCGTGAGATGATTAATATGACAGCCAGGAAAACAGACCACGTCGGCAATCAGTCGGTGCTCATTATGCAGCGCCAGATAGGTTTGCGCGTCAACGGTAGCATGACGGTGCCAGCGGAACGTTTCCAGCGCTTCCTCGACGAACTCCTGCGCCTGTGCCGCGTCGAAACCGTTTTGCTTGTCCCAGACATCAAGCAGTTCCCGGCAACGCGGCGTAAAAATATCACGTTGGGCGAGGATTTCCGCCGCGCGCTGACGTAACGCCGCATTTTCAATCAGCTCCAGGCGAAGCAGCGAAGTAAAGACCCGGAAAGGGTTTCGCGATAACGAGGCGTCATCGACGGGCCGGAACGCCGTCGAATGCACCGGTACGCCAGCCTGAGAAAGATCGTAATAGCTGACCGGAAACATGCCCATGATCGCAAACATGCGCCGTAGCGTGGAAAGTTCCTCTGCCGTCCCGACGCGTATCGCCCCGTGCCGTTCTACGTTCAGGCGGGCCAGTTCGTCGGCGTTAGCCAGTTTTTCGTGCAAGGTGGGGTTATTTTCCAGTACCGCCAGATTGACATCAGCGACCAGTTCGAGCAGCGTGCCGTACTGCGGAACTTCCTGCTGGTACATCGCTGACATTGCTTGCGAAAAATGTTCCCGAATCTCATCTGCCGTGATGCTGTTCGCCATAATGTCATGTCTCCAGTGAATGTTACCTGGAGTGTAGAAAAGGCCGTTCATTCCGTGGGGAAGAATTTACAAAGTGTGATCCCGCCGAAACTCGGCCCGTCGCGTTGCGCCCCCCCTTCTATAACTCACGGCTATGTAATAATCGACATAAATTCACTTTTAATTAACATTGTATTTACAGAAACTCTGACAGGCGACCTGAAAACAATAATTCTCTTACCCGTACAGGAGCCCGCTATGCAAGATAACCGTTTCGCCCGCGAGGTCATTCATCGCGACTACAACAGCCATCCGCCGGCCTTTGCCCCTGGCTACAAAACCAGCGTGCTGCGTTCGCCGCGCAATGCGCTGATCTCTTTGCAAAACTCATTATCGGAAATCACCGGTCCGGTATTCAGCGATAGCGATCTGGGTCCGCTGGACAACGACCTGATCATGAATTACGCCAAAGACGGTTTACCGATTGGCGAACGTATTATTGTCCATGGCTATGTTCGTGACGGCTTCGGTCGTCCGATGAAAAATACGCTGGTTGAGGTCTGGCAGGCGAATGCGGGTGGCCGCTACCGCCACAAGAAAGATCAGTATCTCGCGCCTATCGACCCCAATTTTGGCGGCTGCGGACGCGTGTTAACCGATGAAAACGGCTACTATTTTTTCCGCACCATCAAACCAGGTCCCTATCCGTGGCGTAATCAGGCCAGCGACTGGCGTCCTTCGCATATTCATTTTTCACTGTCCGGCGATGCCTTCGCCCAGCGTCTGATCACCCAGATGTATTTTGAAGGCGACCCGCTTATCAGGCAGTGTCCCATTGTCAGAACCCTCAACAACGACGACGCTGTTCGCACCCTGATTGCCGAACTGGACACACACGCCGCCGTTCCGCTGGACTGTCTGGCGTACCGTTTCGATCTGGTGCTGCGAGGCCAGCGCGCCACACTGTTTGAAAACCGGACTCAGAGGGTCGCACGATGAAAGATTATTTACCGGAAACCGCCTCACAAACGGCGGGACCGTATGTGCATATTGGGTTAGCGCCGGACGCGGCAGGCTTTCATATCTTTGAGAAAAACGTCAGCGCCACGCTGACCAATAGCCATACCGAAGGTGAGCGCATTACCCTTGAAGGCCGGGTGATCGACGGTTCCGGCACACCGGTGCGCGATGTGCTGCTGGAAATCTGGCAGGCCAATGCCCACGGACGGTATAACCATCCAGCCGACCATCAGGAAGATAAGAAACTTGACCCTGATTTCCGCGGTTGGGGACGCGCCTGTTCCGACTTCGACAGCGGCGTCTGGCGCTTTGAAACCATCAAACCGGGATGCGTCGTCGGGCGTGACGGCAGGGTCATGGCGCCGCACGTTAACCTGTGGATTGTCGCCCGGGGCATCAATATTGGCCTGCACACCCGGATGTACTTTGCCGATGAACCTGAGGCGAACCAGCGCGACCCGGTGCTAAACCTGATCGAATGGGAAGTTCGCCGCCAGACGCTCATTGCCCGGCGTGTTCAGCGCGGCGACGAGACGGTCTATACCTTTGATATTCATCTGCAGGGTGAAAAAGAAACGGTCTTTTTTGACGTTTAACGGTAGCAGCGGGCTGGGGCTTCAGCCCGCTGACGTTTTGCATCAGGCCAGATGCTTCTCCAGCCAGGGCAACATCTGTTTCTTGCGACTCAGCATACCCTCGACCGTCACGGGCTGCGACAGCGCCGGCTGATGTGAACCGGCAAACCACAGCTGCGAATGCCCGGCGTTAATATCGGTCAGCATCAGCGCCACCAGATCCGCGCCGCTGCGGGTAGCGTATTCCGCCATCTCGCCTCGCAGGGCTTCCAGCACGCCGGATACCTGATCCAGAGAGTAAAGCTCGATCTGCGCGACGCTGACCTGTAACCCATGAAGAGTGAAGCGCTTGATATCCTTTTGCAGAAGCGCGCTGGCGGTTAAGCCTTCCACGCTGGTTTTCGCGCTTAATAATCCCTCACTAAAGGCGCTTAACGTCACGCCTGCCTGTTCCGTCAGTTCGGCTACCGCCTGACGATCGTCGTCAGTGGTCGTGGGCGATCTTAGCGTGACAGTGTCACTTAACAGGGCGCCCAGCAGTAATTGCGCTTGCGCGGAAGTGACCTGCGCCCTGTGCTGTGGCGTCATTAACTGCCACAGCAATGTGGCGCTGCTACCAACCGGTTTAATCCACACCTCCGGCGGCAGGCGGGTCATTAGCCCGCCCAGTCGGTGATGGTCAATAATGCCAACAACATTGCTGGACTGAAGGGTTTCCGGCCCTTGTGATGGCTCCGTAAAGTCTACCAGCCAGACGTCAAGCCCGGTGAGCGGCAGGGTCAACAACGGCGGCATGTCCAGCCCCGCCTGTTCGAAGATAAAGCGGGTTTCGCGATTCGGTTCGCCGAGACGCCAGGCCGTGGCCGGTAAGCCGCGCATCTGAAGCCAGCACGCGGTCATATACGCCGAGCATATCGCATCGCTGTCTGGATTAAGGTGGCCTATGACATGAATCATTTTCCCCTCCGCAGAGAAATCGCTGTTACTTAAATGAGTTAAATGTTAATTATATTTTGCAATCAAGTTATCAAAAACAAACAACTTTACTTGTCACCGGCACGGCTCTGTTTTTAACATCGCTTATGGAAAAAAATAGTTTGTTCAGTCAGCGCATCCGATTGCGCCATCTTCATACATTTGTCGCTGTCGCTCAACAAGGAACACTGGGGCGTGCAGCCGAAACCCTTAACCTCAGCCAGCCCGCGCTGTCAAAAACGCTGAACGAGCTGGAGCAGTTGACCGGAACCCGCCTGTTTGAACGCGGACGACTTGGCGCCCAACTGACCCTTCCGGGGGAGCAGTTTCTGACCCATGCGGTAAAAGTGCTTGATGCGCTTAATACGGCCGGACAGGCGCTAAACCGTAAAGAAGGTCTAAACAATGATGTAGTGAGAATCGGCGCGCTGCCCACCGCTGCGCTGGGTATCCTGCCTGCGGTGATTGGCCCGTTTCATCAACAGCAAAAAGAGACCACCCTGCAGGTGGCCACCATGAATAACACTATGCTGCTGGCGGGACTGAAATCCGGCGAGATTGACATCGGCATTGGCCGGATGTCCGATCCGGAACTGATGAGCGGCCTGAACTACGAACTGCTGTTTCTCGAGTCATTAAAGCTGGTTGTCCGCCCCGGCCATCCGCTATTGCAGGAAAATGTCACTCTCAGTCGGGTCATGGAATGGCCCGTGGTGGTGTCGCCGAAAGGCACCGTGCCACGGCAAAACGCCGAGGCGTTATTGCAAAGCCAGGGCTGCAAGTTGCCCACCGGCTGTATCGAAACGCTTTCGGCCTCGCTGTCGCGCCAGCTTACCGTCGACTACGACTACGTGTGGTTTGTGCCATCCGGGGCGGTGAAAGAAGATCTGCGCCAGGCGACACTGGTCTCCCTGCCGGTGCCGACCCAGGGCGCGGGCGAGCCCATTGGTATTCTTACCCGCGTGGACTCACCGCTTTCTTCCGGCGCGCAAACGCTGATAGGCGCGATTCGTAAATCCATGCCGCTATGAACGCAACCGCCTGGCCGGATGGCGGCGTGAATGCGCCCTATCCGGCCCGTGGTTGATAACCGTCAGAAGGTTTCCCAGTTGTCTGTGCCAGCCGTGACCGGCGTCGGAACAGGTTCCGGCGCGCGGCGGGCCGTTATCGTCCGCGTGACGCCGCTTCCGCTCTGTAAACGAAACGCGCCTACGGCTTCCGTCAGTCGTGCGGCCTGCTCTTCCAGTGACGCGGCGGCGGCAGAAGCTTCTTCCACCAGTGACGCATTCTGCTGAGTGACTTTATCCATCTCGGAAATCGCCTGGCTTACCTGGACGATGCCGCGACTTTGTTCATCCGACGCCGCCGCAATCTCCAGCATGATATCGGTCACCCGTTTCACCGCGTCGACAATATCGGTCATGGTGTTCCCCGCCGCCACCACTTCGCCAGACCCCTGATCGATAAGACGCACCGATTCGCTGATCAAGCCTTCTATCTCTTTTGCCGCCTGGGCGCTACGGCTGGCGAGTGTACGCACTTCGCTGGCGACAACGGCGAACCCGCGTCCCTGCTCACCGGCGCGGGCGGCTTCAACCGCCGCGTTGAGCGCCAGGATATTCGTCTGGAACGCAATGCTGTTAATCACGGCGGTAATTTCGGAAATCTTCTTCGAACTGGTGGAAATATTGCCCATTGTCTGCACGACGCCGGACACCATCTGGCCGCCACGGCTGGCTTTACCAGACGCGTCTTCCGCCAGTTTACTGGCGTGGTGCGCATTGTCGGCGTTTTGTTTTACCGTCGCGGTCAGTTGTTCCATGCTGGCGGCGGTCTGTTCGATTGCCGCCGCCTGCTCCTCGGTACGCGACGACAAGTCGGTATTGCCTGCGGAGATCTCGCTCGTGCCGCGATAGATTTCCTCTGCCCCCTGACGCACCGCGCCGACGGTGTTTACCAGCGAACGCTGCATCTGCTGCAAATGGCGGCTCAGACGGCCAATCTCGCTGCGACCTGTCGGCTCATCCTGCATGGTGAGATCGCCCGCCGCGATTTGCTCAATGCGCTGGGCGGCATGTTGTAACGGACGAATCACGGTGCGACGCAGGACGATAAAGGTCATCAGCGTCAGCAGTAACGCCAGCGCAAAGGCGCCAATCATAAACATTACCCCTAAACGGGTGCGTTGATGCGCCTGCTCGCTTAAGTGTGTAGCGCGCGCCGTGCGTATCTCAATGGCCTTCAGAAGGATTTTGTTGTAGTTGGCGTCAAGCTGCCGCGCCTGTTCGCTTTCGTGATTAATGATAGCTTCGAACATGCCGTTTTTGGCGTATTTCAGCATAGGCTGTAGACCGGCCAGGTATGCCTGAAAACTGCTGTTCAGATCGCCATCCAGCGCTTCATCAGCAGGGGTTTTCACCGCCCGCGCCATATAGGTATTAAACCCATCTTCAGACTGTTTAATCCGCTTTTCCGCCGCCGCGATATTCGCCTTCATGTCGTCCATTTCGGCAATACGGCTTGCCGCACCGGCATGGATCATGTTGATCCGTGCGGTACGCAGATGGTTAGAACTGTTTGATAACCCCATTCGCACCTGAATTTCATCCGTGACGTCGCGCTGATCGCGGTCAGCCTGCATCAGAAAATAACCGGCCAGGCCGGAGCTCAGCGCGAAAAGTAAAAGGATGCCACCGAGAATGGAGGAAAACAGCGGAACCAGCCTGATTTGATGCAGGAAGCCCAGCTTATGCGGTGCTTGCATCGATGATGTGTTGTCCATGACCGTCGACTCTCTTATTGGATTTATGCGTGATACACGCCCGTTAGATAGTCATCGGCATTCAGGAAGGTTTACTTATCGCAAAAAGCGCTGACCTCGTCACACTTTGACAACATTTTTGCTAAAGAAAGGAAAAATGCCAGCGGAGGCTCCGCTGGCAAAGGGATTACTTATCGCCGAAATGGATAACGGTACGAATCGATTTGCCTTTATGCATCAGGTCAAAGGCCTCGTTGATTTGTTCCAGCGGCAGACGGTGCGTAATAAACGGATCCAGCTGGATCTTACCCGCCATCGCCTCTTCTACCATCCCCGGTAGCTGCGTACGCCCTTTTACACCGCCAAACGCGGAACCGCGCCAGACACGGCCAGTCACCAGCTGGAACGGACGCGTTTTGATCTCCTGACCCACACCGGCTACGCCAATGATGATGCTCTCGCCCCAGCCTTTGTGGCAGCATTCCAGCGCGGCGCGCATGACATCGACATTACCGATACATTCGAAGCTGAAATCCACCCCCCCGTCGGTCAGGTCAACAATCACGTCCTGGATCGGTTTATCGTAGTCCTTCGGGTTAATAAAGTCGGTCGCACCCAGCTCGCCCGCCAGGGTGAATTTCTCCGGATTCGTGTCAACGGCAATAATGCGCCCGGCTTTCGCCTGAACCGCCCCCTGAATGACAGCCAGACCAATTCCGCCAAGCCCAAAGACCGCAACGGTATCGCCTTCTTTTACCTTCGCCGTGTTATGTACGGCACCGATACCGGTGGTCACGCCACAACCCAACAGGCAGACTTTGTCCAGCGGTGCCTGGGGATTAACCTTCGCCAGCGAAATCTCGGCGCACACGGTGTATTCACTGAAGGTGCTGGTGCCCATATAGTGATAAATGGGTTCACCTTTATAAGAGAAACGGGTAGTACCATCCGGCATCAGACCTTTACCCTGCGTGGCGCGTACAGCCTGGCACAGGTTGGTTTTTCCGGATTTACAGAATTTACATTCGCCACATTCTGCGGTGTAAAGCGGAATAACGTGATCGCCGGGTTTCAGGCTGGTGACGCCTTCCCCCACCTCGACCACCACACCGCCGCCTTCATGGCCGAGCACGGCCGGGAACACGCCTTCAGGATCGTCGCCAGACAGGGTAAACGCATCGGTATGGCAAACCCCGGTATGGGTAATCTTCACCAGTACTTCGCCTTTTTTGGGCGGCGCAACGTCAATTTCAACAATTTTAAGCGGTTGACCAGGGCCAAAAGCAACGGCAGCACGTGATTTCATATCTCTCTTCCCTATTATTGCGAGGTGATGTGTTTATTTTAGATAAGCGCGAAGAAGGTGACCGATTTCCGCCATTCGCACAGCACGCTGGTCCGGCGTGGTTTCTCCACTCACCAGTTCATCTTTGAGATGGATTTCAACCATTTCGCCCATCAGACCATTAGACGCACCGCGGACAGCGGCAATCTGTTGCAAAATTGCCAGACAAGGTTCGCCAGACTCCAGCGCGCGTTCGAGCGCATCTACCTGCCCTCGTATGCGCCTGACGCGGGTCAGGATCCGTTTTTTATCTTCAGGTGAATGCGGCATAGGCCCTCCTGCATACTATAGGGGGGTATAGTAACAGGTACAGGCCATCATTGAAATAAAGAGATCCCTGAAAGACATAGGCCCCGGTTGATCTTTTTCTCCACCGGGGCCGAAAAGTACAGCAGACAATATCAAAGCCAGCATCTTACATAGCGCGCCAGCCCCGCGCGTTCGACGATCAGCGTCCGTTTTTATCCCCGCTTACGGGGCATCATGCGCAGCAACGTATTGTCCTTCCACATATAGTGATGCATCAGCGCGGCGGCGGCGTGTAACGCAATGACCAGGTAGCCCAGATTCGCCAGCACAATATGCCAGGATTTCAGCATAGCCACGGCATCTGCATTGGCCTGAGCCGCATGCGGCATCACCATCCCAAACGCGAACCACGGATTTCCGCGGTTATACATCATCATCAGGCCTATCACCGGCAATGCGATAAACAACAGGTAAATGATCAGATGCCCAAGATGCGCCAGGCCGGTCATCATCGGCTTAGGCTTTGGCTCAATCGGCGGCGCGGGGAATTTCAGTCGAACGACGAGCCGCGCGACCATCAGCGCCAGTATGCTCATCCCACATGAAACATGCACCATATTGATAACCGGACGGTAGCTGCGAGGGAAAAGCCCACGAAACTCCATCGCGCAGTACGCCACAATCACCAGTAAGAATACCAGCCAGTGAATTCCAATCTGCAGGCCTGAATACTTATTGCCCATAATACGTCCTGAGTAAATTCGTAAAGCGTCAACATAGCGAGCTTTTGTTAAAAATTCATTAACTTTTCTTCATCGTTTTTCAGTCAGTTAGGCTTAACGGCAAGAAGTGCGATTGCTCATCCCGCCAGAGTGAACTAAGCCTGGAAAGGAAAAAGAGACCGCACTGCTACATCCTGACAGGAGTAAACCATGAGTAAAATTGGCATTAACGGTTTTGGTCGTATTGGTCGTCTGGTACTGCGTCGTTTACTGGAGGTCAAAAGCGACGTCGATGTCGTCGCCATTAACGATCTCACCTCGCCGAAAATCCTCGCTTATTTGCTGAAGCATGATTCCAACTATGGTCCTTTCCCGTGGAGCGTTGACTTCACCGAGGATGCGCTGATTGTCGATGGCAAAGAGATTGCCGTGTATGCGGAAAAAGATGCGAAAAATATCCCATGGAAGGCCAAAGGCGCGGAAATTATCATTGAATGCACCGGATTTTACACCTCGAAGGAGAAATCTCAGGCGCACATTGATGCCGGGGCGAAAAAAGTGCTGATTTCCGCCCCCGCTGGTGACATGAAAACCATCGTCTATAACGTTAACGATGACACGCTGCAGGCAAGCGATGTGATTGTCTCGGTCGCATCCTGCACAACTAACTGTCTGGCGCCAATGGCTAAAGCGCTCCACGACAGCTTTGGCATTCAGGTGGGCACCATGACCACCATTCACGCCTATACCGGCACCCAGTCACTGGTCGATGGTCCCCGAGGAAAAGATCTGCGCGCCTCCCGCGCGGCAGCAGAAAACATTATTCCCCATACCACCGGCGCGGCGAAAGCCATTGGTCTGGTGATCCCGGCACTGAGTGGCAAGCTGAAGGGCCATGCTCAGCGTGTCCCGGTGAAGACGGGCTCCGTTACGGAACTGGTCTCCATTCTGAATAAAAAAGTTACCGCCGAAGAGGTGAACAACGCACTGAAACAGGCCACCGATAACAACGAATCTTTTGGTTACACCGACGACGAAATCGTCTCATCGGATGTTATCGGCTCGCACTTTGGCTCCGTGTTTGACGCCACTCAAACAGAGATTACTGAGGTGGGCGATCTGCAACTGGTGAAAACCGTGGCCTGGTATGATAACGAGTACGGATTCGTCACCCAACTCGTTCGTACGCTGGAAAAATACGTTACGCTTTAACAACAAGGCGGAGAGGCTCCTCCGCCCTTTTTTCTTCTGCTCGCCCGCGCTGTGAATACCCCGGCCTTTACGCTACGACTGGAGATAAACCACCTGCGTTTGCAGATACTCGTTCAGTCCGTGCTTACCGTCCGCGCCACCGATACCTGACTTGCGCCAGCCCGCGTGGAAACCCTGCATGGCTTCAAAGTTCTCACGGTTGATGTAGGTTTCGCCGAATCTGAGTCCCTTGATAGCTTTCATCGCCACATTGAGATTCTGCGTATAAATCGACGAAGTCAGGCCATAGTCGCTGTCGTTCGCCATAGCCAGCGCGTCATCCAGCGTATCAAAGACGACGACGGGCAGCACCGGACCAAAAGTCTCTTCATGCATGATCGCCATCTCCTGGCGCACATCCACCAACAGCGTCGGTGGATAGAAGTAGCCTTTCCCTTCCACCGCGTTACCCCCAAGCACCACTTTCGCGCCTTCTTCAACCGCACGCGTCACTTTTTGCGCCACACGTTCCAGCGCAGCCGCATTAATCAACGGTCCCATCGCAATGTCGTTACGCTCGGCGGGATTGCCAAACTGAACCGCTTTCATCGCGTCAGCCAGACGCGTGACAAACCGATCGTAAATGCCTTTCTGGACATACACCCGCTCGGCACAGTTACAGACCTGCCCGCTATTAATGACGCGAGAATCAACAATCGCCTTCACCGCCAGCGCCAGATCCGCATCGTCCATAACGATAGCAGGCGCTTTGCCCCCCAGTTCAAGGCATACTTTGGTGATGTTCTTCGCGGCGGTGGCCATAATTTTTTCTCCCGCCGTCACGCTGCCGGTCATGCTGACCATCGCCACCTTAGGATTCCCCGCCAGCTCCTGTCCGACTGTTTCACCACGACCGAGCACAAGGTTAAAGACGCCGCGCGGCAGACCAATATCATCGACGATCTTCGCAAAGGCGATGGCATTATTCGGCGTAAACTCGCTCGGCTTGATCACGATGGTATTGCCCGTGAGCAACGCGGGCGCCAGTTTTCGCGCGATCAGGAAGAACGGGAAATTCCACGGCAGGATACCGGTGGTCACGCCCAGCGCGCGCTTAAACAGCAGTATATTCTCGCCGGGACGATCGCTTTGCAGAATCTCGCCCTCGTAACGGCGCGCCCACTCGGCCATATAGTCAAGATAATCGGCGGTAAATGACACTTCCACCTCCGCCAGCTGTTGGATCTTGCCGCCCTCGGCAACAATCAGCGCGCTGATCTCATTAGCTCGCTCGCGGATGCCAGCGGATATTTTGCGTAACCATCCTGCGCGTTCAATGGCCGGCAGCGCTTCCCAACCGATTTGCGCCCGTTCTGCCGCCTCAATCGCTTTACGCGCATCTTCCGCCCGCCCGTCCGGGATACGGGAAATCACCTCTTCCGTCGCCGGGTTGATGACATCAATCCAGGCTTCTCCGTGCCAGGTCACAAACTGTCCGTCGATATACATAGGATGTTGTACGGGTACTGACATGCGCTACTCCTGTGATTGAAATGTTTTTAACAAGTGAAATTGTTGTTAATAAACATCAATCATGCCGTCAGTATTCCAACTGGTGTTTTGATAATGTGAGCGGCCTCATAAAAGAGGCCGCTCAGGGGCAAAGAACGCCGCTGGCAAGGGCAGCAAAAATGCCCGTTTGGGAGAAAACAAGGCTAAACGGGCAGGGTTCAACGCAAAGCGCGATCGCTGAGGGCCGCATAGAGTGCTTCATCGTCGTGCAACGTTTGCCATGCGGCTTCCACGTCCGCCGGAAAATCAACGTGAACTATAAAGTCGCGTCCGCAAGGTCCGTAGCCCGATTCGTCGTTACGCAGGCGTGGTATTTCGCCCGCCACCAGCGCTAAATAACGCTCAATAGTCCATACGCGATCATCAATGTTGGAAAAAGCAAGACCGTCGTCATGCCGGCAAAGCAGCGGTGTGAAGCCAGGATGACTTAACCAACGCGGCGCATCCGGGTTGTCACGGGTTACCCGGCGAAACGTCGCAACAGTGCGCCGCTGCATGGTGGGATCCTGAACCACAATCGCCGTATTGATGGGATCGGTGACCTCGGTAAGCAGGCTGACGCTAAAACGGGCATTTTCACCGCAGTTAGTGGAACGTTCTTCCAGCCAGATTTTATCCGCCGGGATCTGCCAGAACTGGCGTGCGATATCTGCAAGGATAGCCGCTTCGGTGCGTCCGGTGGTACGAATCGTATTGTAACGGGGATGCTGCGCAATGGCGGCATACAGAAAGGTCGTTGAGTGCCCGATCCCGCCGGTAATCAACAGCGGAACAGATTGCTCTTTCGCGATGCGGCAGGCGGCATCAATGGTGGGGATCACGGCATTACCGGCAAGCACGACGCAGTCGGCCGGATAAGCCGCACCGCCGTGAAAGTCATCCTGCGCCAGCCACTGCCCTACAGTATTAATCGCCTCAAGGGAGGCGTCGGAAATGTTCAGGAACGTTCGCATAGTGGGCTCCTCCTCTTTCTCAGCAGCCTACCGCAGCCCGACAGGATAAACAGCAGATCTCTCTGAAAGGTTAAGCGTTAAATTTCGCCGCTTTTTTTGTCACATTCATGAAATAACCAGAAACGTCTAAAAACGTATCGGTTGCACCTGTCGATTATCCTGTTTTTAAGCCGTTTAATAAATCATCCCTGTCATATCTTCTGCTCTCACAGAAAATTCGCCTGGTAAATTGCCTTATTTTTGGCGCATGTCTTTCGCCTCCCTCTTGTCAAATGTAACCAATCTACCTAGTTTGATTAACAATTTCACAACCAACCGACTGTTTCAGGTTGCACCTTCCGCACCGCCAGGTGTCACCTTTTTCTACTCTCTGGCTGAGGTTTAACGTCAATGACAACGCATGAAAGTAGCACTGCCATTCTGAAGAAAAACAAAAAAGTCCTCATCGCCAGCCTGACCGGCAGTGCGATTGAGTGGTTCGATTACTTCCTGTATGGCACCGCCGCCGCGCTGGTGTTTAACAAGATTTTCTTTCCGATGGTTGACCCGGTTATCGGTCTGATCCTCTCGTATCTGTCTTTCTCTCTGACCTTTTTCATTCGCCCGATCGGTGGTGTTGTTTTTGCCCATATCGGCGACCGGATTGGCCGTAAGAAAACGCTGGTCTTAACGCTGTCGCTGATGGGCGGCGCGACAGTGATGATTGGCCTGTTGCCAACCTACGAGATGATTGGTATCTGGGCGCCCATTTTGTTGATTCTGATGCGTATCATTCAGGGCATGGGGATAGGTGGCGAATGGGGCGGCGCGCTGCTGCTGGCCTATGAATACGCGCCGGAAAAACGTAAAGGCTTTTTTGGCAGTATTCCCCAGGCGGGGGTCACCATCGGCATGCTGATGGCGACCTTTATCGTGTCGTTAATGACGCTGTTCAGCGAAGAGGATTTCCTCTCCTGGGGCTGGCGCATCCCGTTCCTGCTCAGTTCCGTACTGGTGCTGCTGGGGCTATGGATCCGCCGCGATATTGACGAAACGCCGGATTTTCAGAAAGTGAAGCAATCCGGACAGGTCGCCAAAGCGCCGCTTCGCGAGACGCTCACCCATCACTGGCGTGAAGTGCTGATCGCCGCAGGACTCAAAGTGGTAGAAACCGCGCCATTTTATATTTTTTCGACCTTTGTGGTCAGTTACGCGACGACAACGCTCACCTACCAAAAGTCGCAAGCGCTGGAAGCCGTTACCCTTGGCGCGCTGGTGGCTACGGTAATGATCCCGCTGATGGGCCTGTTGTCGGATAAAGTGGGCCGTAAACGGATGTATGCCGTCAGCGTCTGCCTGCTCGGTCTGTTTATCGTGCCGTGGTTTCTACTGCTCAATACCGGCACGACCTGGGGAATCGTACTGGCGACGGTGGTGATGTTCGGCATTCTCTGGGCCCCCGTCACCGCGGTTCTCGGCACGCTCTGCTCTGAAATTTTCAGCGCTAACGTTCGTTATACCGGGATCACCCTGGGTTACCAGATTGGCGCGGCACTGGCTGGCGGCACTGCCCCGCTTATCGCGACGGGCCTGCTGGCGAAATATAACGGCGACTGGGTGCCGGTGGCGTGGTATTTGATCGTCACTGTCGCTATCTCCCTCACCGCCATCTTCTTTGCGAGTCGGGTAAAACGGTCTTCTGCTATTCACGCTCAGCCGAACGAACTGTAATAGTCATAAGCCTCACCCGGTATTCGCCGGGTGAGGCGCTACGTTCACGTCACAGTGCAAACAATTACCCGTTTATCTGCTCCATCGCCTGTAAAATACGCTTATCTGAAATCGGATAAGGCGTACCGAGCTGCTGCGCGAAGTAACTGACGCGCAGCTCCTCTATCATCCAGCGGATCGCCTTCACATCTTCATCTTCACGTCGCGCAGGGGGCAATTTATTGAGCCACTGCTGCCACGCCTGCTGCACGCTCTCTACTTTCAGCATTTGGGCGCGGTCGCGGTGCGGATCGACCGCCAGCTTCTCAAGCCGTTTTTCGATCGCCTGTAAATAGCGCAGCGTGTCACCGAGACGTTTGAAGCCGTTTCCGGTGACAAAGCCGCGATACACCAGCCCGCTCATTTGCGCTTTTATATCCGACAGCCCCAACGCCATCGTCATGTCCACGCGCCCTTTCAACCGCTTGTTGATGGCAAACACGGCAGTCAGGATCTGCTCAACCTGCTTTGCTATCTCCACCACGGTGTCGTTCAGTTCGGCACGCACCTTTTCGTGTAACGCGGTAAAACCTTCCTCTGTCCAGACCGGGCCGCCGTTGGCGTCGATCAATTTGTCTACGCCACAGGAGATACAGTCGTCTATCAGTTCCAGCACCTTCCCATACGGGTTGAAGTACAGACCCAGCTTAGCTTTGTTCGGCAGCTTCTCGTGCAGGTACTTAATGGGCGACGGTATGTTCAGCAGCAGCAAACGCCGCAGGCCGGACCACATTGCCTGCCGCTGTTCCAGCGGGTTATCGAACAGTTTGATCGCCACACTGTCGCGCTCGTCCACCAACGCTGGCCAGGCTTTGACCTTATAATTGCCGCGTTTCTGCTCGTAGCTTTCCGGAAGCTGGCCAAAACTCCAGATATGCAGGCCGCTCTGTTCGATACCGTCGTCCGCCACGGCAGACAAGGTTTCCTGAACCTTGCCCTTCAGCGCCTCTTTCAGCGCCGTTAACGAACGTCCTTCCTGCAGTTTTTTGTTCTTCTCGTCGACAACGCGGAACGTGACTTTCAGATGATCGGGCACCTGTTCCCAGTGCCAGTCTTCGCGGTCAACCGTCACGCCGGTCATGCGGCGCAGCTCACGCTCAAGGGCCTCCAGTAGCGGCAGTTCGAGCGGGGTTACACGGCCTAAAAACGCCTCAGCATAATTTGGCGCAGGGACAAAGTTGCGCCGTACTGGCTTCGGCAGCGACTTGATCAGCGCAATCACCAGCTCACGGCGCAGGCCGGGGATCTGCCATTCAAAACCGCTCTCGTCCACCTGGTTCAGCAGCGGCAGAGGGATGTGTACCGTCACGCCGTCGGCATCCGCGCCCGGTTCAAACTGGTAGCTCAGGCGCAGCTTCAGATTGCCCTGATGCCAGAAGTTGGGATAGTCCAGCTTGCTGATCTTTTCCGCCCCCTCTTTGATCAGCATGCTCTTTTCAAAATTGAGCAGGTCTGGCGTTTCCCTGCTGACCTTTTTCCACCAACTGTCGAAATGACGCGCGGAAATTACATCGTGGCTGATGCGCTGGTCGTAAAACTCAAACAGCGTCTCGTCATCCACCAGAATATCGCGACGGCGTGACTTATGCTCCAGCTCTTCGACCTCAGCACGCAGCTTCAGGTTATCGCGGAAGAATGCGTGCCGCGTTTGCCAGTCGCCTTCGACCAGCGCGTGGCGGATAAACAGCTCGCGACATAACGCCGGATCGATCTGGCTGTAGTTCACCTTGCGGGCGGCGACAATCGGTAAACCGTACAGGGTGACCTTTTCAGTCGCCATCACTGCGCCCTGCGCCCGCTCCCAGTGCGGTTCACTGTAAGAACGTTTAATCAGGTGCTGGGCAACAGGCTCCACCCAGTCCGGATCGATTCGCGCCGCAATACGGCCCCACAGACGGCTGGTTTCCACCAGTTCTGCCACCATCGTCCATTTTGGCGGTTTCTTGAATAAACCAGAGCCGGGGAAGATGGAGAAACGCGCGTTGCGTGCGCCGGTATATTCCTGCTTGTCGGCATCCTTCATCCCGATATGCGACAGCAGCCCGGTAAGCAGCGCGATATGAATTTCACGGTATTCCGCCGGTTCGCTATTGACCGGAATGCCCAGCTCTTTCACCACCTGACGCAGTTGGGTGTAAATATCCTGCCACTCGCGCACCCGCAGGTAGTTGAGGAAATCCACGCGGCACTGGCGGCGGAACTGGTTCGATGACAGCGCCTTCTGCTGCTCGCCGAGATAATTCCACAGGTTTACGAATGCCAGAAAATCGGACTCTTTATCGTGGAAACGACGATGTTTTTCATCCGACGCCTGCTGCTTGTCCATTGGCCTTTCGCGCGGGTCCTGAATGGAGAGTGCGGAGGTGATGATCATCGCCTCGCGCACGCAGCCGTGTTTTTGCGCTTCCAGCACCATGCGCGCCAGGCGCGGATCCACCGGCAGCTGGCTGAGCTGGCGACCCAGCGGCGTTAGCTTATAGGCGTTCGCCTGTTCGTCAGTCGTAATCGCGCCCAGTTCTTCCAGCAGGCGCACGCCGTCCTGGATATTGCGCTTGTCCGGCGCTTCGACAAACGGGAACGCGGCGATATCGCCCAGTCCCAGCGCGGTCATTTGCAGAATAACCGACGCCAGGTTGGTACGCAGAATCTCCGGATCGGTAAACTCCGGGCGCGACAGGAAATCGTCCTCGGAATAAAGACGAATACAGATCCCTTCCGAGACGCGACCGCAACGCCCCTTACGCTGGTTAGCGGAAGCCTGAGAAACCGGCTCGATAGGCAGACGTTGTACCTTTGTACGGTAGCTGTAACGACTAATGCGCGCGGTGCCGGGGTCAATGACGTACTTAATACCCGGCACGGTGAGCGAGGTTTCCGCCACGTTGGTCGCCAGCACAATGCGCCGTCCGCTGTGGGACTGGAACACCCGGTTCTGTTCGCTATTGGAGAGCCGGGCGTACAGCGGCAGCACTTCCGTATGGCGTAAATTGAGCTTATTAAGCGCGTCGGCGGTGTCGCGGATTTCGCGTTCACCGCTCATAAAGATCAGAATATCGCCGGGGCTTTCACGTCCCAGTTCCTCTACCGCATCGAAAATAGCCTGTAGCTGGTCGCGTTCGGTATCGTCCGCCTCTTCTACAATCGGGCGATAGCGCACTTCCACCGGATAGGTCCGTCCTGACACCTCTATAATCGGCGCATTGTTGAAATGTTTTGAGAATCGCTCCGGATCGATAGTCGCGGAAGTAATGATAACTTTCAGGTCCGGGCGACGAGGCAACAGCTCTTTCAGATACCCCAGAAGAAAATCGATGTTCAGGCTGCGCTCGTGCGCTTCATCGATAATGATGGTGTCGTACTGCATCAGCAGACGATCCTGCTGGATTTCCGCCAGCAGAATACCGTCGGTCATCAGCTTAACCATCGTGTTATCGCTGACGTGGTCGTTGAAACGCACCTTATAACCGATGCAGCCGCCCGGCTCCGTTTGCAATTCTTCAGCAATACGGTTCGCCACGGTACGCGCAGCCAGACGGCGCGGTTGCGTATGGCCAATCAGCCCTTTAACCCCGCGCCCCAACTCCATGCAAATTTTCGGTAGCTGGGTGGTTTTTCCCGACCCGGTTTCCCCGGCCACAATCACCACCTGGTGATCGCGAACCGCTTCAAGAATGGCCTGTTTTTTCTGGCTAACCGGCAGGTTTTCCGGATACACGATCGCCGGACGTGACGCTTCGCGTAGCACGACTTTACCGGCTGCCTGTTCGATCTCTTTCGCCATTTCCTGGTAAATGGCCTGTTGTGCATCAGGATTTTTAACCTTCTTCACGCCGTGGAGGCGGCGAGCAAAACGCTGGCGATCGCGCAGCATCAACGCATCTAACTGCTGTTGCAGGAGGTGGAAGGTTAATTTTTGTTGTTCTGTCATAAGGTTAGATGGCAGTGCTCTGCCTGGTTAAATCTCTTTAAATTGATAGGTATAGAGTACCACATCAGCGCATGTTGTGTGTCGTTCAATAAATTCGAACATAGGCTTCGATATATTGCGCTATCTCTGTGGCAGGATTGTGAATAAAGTGTCAACACGCAACGGGGCACAGCCCATTCAAACACCTATAAGGAAACACCCATGAGCAAGGTATTAGTTCTTAAATCCAGTATTCTGGCAGGGTACTCTCAGTCTGGTCAGTTGTCTGATTATTTTGTTGAACAATGGCGTGAAAAACATCCCGCTGATGCCGTAACCGTACGCGACCTGGCGGCAAACCCTGTTCCGGTTCTGGATGGCGAACTGGTCGGCGCTCTGCGCCCGAGCGATGCGCCGCTGACGCCGCGTCAACAGGAAGCGCTGGCGCTGTCTGATGAGCTGATTGCTGAACTGAAAGCCCACGACGTAATTGTCATTGCCGCCCCGATGTACAACTTTAACATCCCGACACAGCTGAAAAACTACTTCGATCTGATCGCACGCGCTGGCGTCACGTTCCGCTATACCGAGAAAGGGCCGGAAGGTCTGGTCACCGGTAAACGCGCCGTGATCCTCTCCAGCCGCGGCGGTATTCACAAAGATACCCCGACCGATCTGATCGCGCCATACCTGAAAGTGTTCCTTGGATTCATTGGGATCACCGACGTGAACTTTGTGTTCGCCGAAGGAATCGCCTACGGACCGGAAGTGGCATCAAAAGCGCAGTCCGACGCGAAAGCCGCTATCGACAGCGTGGTAGCCGCGTAAGCGCTCACCTCCCGCTGCGGCGGGAGGTGTTCATTTTGGCTGATAACTCAGATACCCCACCACACCACGACTCGCGCCATCACTGGGATGATTCACCCCGTCGGTTACCTCAACCGGTGAAAAGTCAAAAGGCGAGACGTCTTCAATACAGGCCACGTTCACGCCATACTGATCCGGACTGGAACGGCGCTGGTGAAAGGTGTAGATCCCGCAGACTGAACAAAAATAATGCTTCGCTTCGCCAGTATTAAACCGGTACTCCGTGAGCTTATCGCGCCCGGTGAGGACGTCGATACCGTCGAGCGGCGCAGAAACCACCACGGCGCCGCGCATCCGGCAAAACGAACAGTTACAGCGGCGTACGGTGTGAAACCCGTCGCTAAGCTGAACGGTAAAGGTGACCGCGCCGCAGTGGCACTGAGCAGAATATTTTTTTGTCATCATGTTGTCCCGCAATGAGTCGATAACGCCGTTGCAGTGGACAGTATAGAAACAAACGCTCAAGACAACGTGCCTGATAGCGCAAAACGGTGCGCTATCAGCCAATTTGCTTTATTGCGAAAGCGCCAACAGCTGCGCCCGGAGATTATCCATGAACGCGCGCTTGTCGGGATCCGCATACATCGCCCCGCCAATGGTCACATCGATAAACAGCGGCAGCGGTATCCGGTTGCCCTTCGCCATTACCCGTTCGGTTCCGGTCAGCCAGACAGGAATAATCGGCACCTCCGGAAAACGCTGGCTCAGATGCCATAACCCGGACTTCAGCGGGGCCAGCTTTCCAGGCTCGCCGCGGGTACCTTCCGGAAACAGGATCAGCGTCTTGCCTTCTCGCAGCGCCTGTTCGCAACGGGCCAACGGGTTAGCGTCGCCGCCTTTACGCATCACCGGAATAATGTTGAGAATATTCAGCGCAAACCAGGCCATCCACTTATTACGCAGAAAATAATCCGCCGCGGCAACCGGATGCACCTGACCCTGACGACGTAATGAAAACAGCGAAAGCAGCGCAAACACGTCCATATGGCTGTTGTGATTCGCCACAATAATCGCCGGACCGTGTGTCGGCAGACGTTCCCGGTGCCGGACACGCAACCCCAGCCATAGCCAAATGACCGGCCAGACAACACAAAGAGTAAACAGAGTACGAAGTAGTCGCGTCATGGTAGTTAAAAGTAAAAATAGCGGATGAAATGAAAGAAGACCGGCGCAGTGAAGATAAGCGAGTCCAGCCTGTCGAGAATACCACCGTGTCCGGGCAAGAGAGTACCGCTGTCTTTGACGCCACAATCCCGTTTGATCGCCAACATCACCACGTCACCACAAAACCCCGTAACGCCGATAATCACCCCGGCAAGCAGCGCCATCGCCCCGCTCATTGGTGTCAGTAACGGCCCTAACAGCAGGGCAACCAATGCTGTTGTCGCCACGCCGCCCAGCAATCCTGCCAGCGTTTTATTCGGACTGACCGTCGGCGTGACCTTAATGCGCCCGAACGACTTACCCCAGATGTACTGCGCAACGTCGTTAAATTCCGTCAGACCGACCAGAAACAGCACCAGTAGCGCGCCGGTCTGTTTGCCATCAGCAGGAAGCACCAGCAGAAAAGCCACATGGCTGAACGCAAACACGGTGGTCATTAAACTCCAGTGCAGTTGGGAAGCGGTACGCAAAAAGCCCTGCGTGTCGCCGGCGATCACCATTCGCGCGGGAAGGAATAAAAAGACATATACCGGAATAAACACCACAAACATGCCGTACCAGCCACTGCCGATAAACCCGTAGTTAACCGGAATAGCGATAAACATCCACAACAGCGGCATACGGTCAGCCTGACGGGACGGCGCCAGGGTCAGAAACTCTTTCAACGCCATAAAGCTGACCAGCCCGAAAAAGGTCAGCGCCAGCCAGGCAGGACTCAGGATCGCCAGCGAAAACAGCACCACGATGACCCACCATGTGCGAATGCGTAGCGTTAATTCGCGCCAGTCTTTCTCCGGACGCAGCGTAACCAGTAGCACATTGACCACGCTCGCCGCCAACAGCAGCGCGAATACCGCCGCCAGGGATTTCTCCAGCATCATCACTTCGCCACCTCGACCCGCAACGCGCTGCGACAGCGATTACCCGCCGTCCACAGCAGCAGAAGGATGGCGCCACACCAGACGGCGTTATTCCATGTCGCCAGCTGTGGCCACAGCGTCAAAAGCAATCCCCAGCAGCCAAACAGCAGCGCGCGATCGCTTTTGCCTAACGGACCCGCGTAGCTGCGCACACCGTTAATGGTTTGCGCCAGCACGCCGCAAAATTCCGTCATTGCCGCACAGAACAGCATCGCCACAACCAGCATCGGGTTACTGTCCGGGATCAGCATAAACGGCAGATAAAGCGCGAGGTCGGAGAGGACATCGCCGGTTTCGTTGAGAATCGCACCCAGCCTTGACTGCTGATTGCACTCTCGCGCCAGCATGCCATCCAGCGCATTAAGCGCCATGCGCACAAAGAGCACGACAGGCAGGAGGACCAGCAGTTCCAGACGGGGGAAACACACCAACACGCCGCCCGTCAGGAATGAGAGCGCCATCGCGGCAAGGGTAATGTGATTAGCCGTCACGCGGTGTCGGTGCAGCCAAAACATGAGGGGACGCAAAAGCGCCTGAAAAGCGGGCTTAATTTGATAGAGGGTCATTATCATTCCCTGATAATTAAAAAGTCGCGTAATAATGCCTGACTTTATCGATTGATGCGCCATCGCCCCCTGCTATCAGACAACATTTCAGAATTTATCAGTTATTTCCGCAGCCACTTACCGTTGATTCCCTGCACGTACTCGCCCGGACGGGCGCGCTCAACCAGCTTTTGCCCGGCCATTTTCGCGACCTCCTCTACCGGAATATTGTGGCTTTCAGCAAGCTGCTGGTAGCTAACGCTTCGCGCCTGGTTGATCTCTTTCACCAGCGTCCGGGTTTCGGCATCCTCTTTCAGCGCCACGAGGTAGCCATTCAGGGTTTCCCCAACCCGTCCTTGCGTTCTGGCCTCATTGAGGGTCAGCGCCAGCGCATTTCCACTCAGCAGACTGAGAATCAGCGTCGTCAGAAGTAATGTTCGTTTCATCCTAACCTCAGAACAAGTCGCTACGTGATTTGAGCAGGCTTTCTAAGTCTTTATCCACTTTGATGTGGATCTCATGCTCAATCCTGACATTCATGTTGATAGTGATTGGCTCTTTTGGCGCCGCGACTTCAATGCGCGGCGTACAGCCCGTCAATACCCCTGACAGGAGTAGCGCCAGCATGGCTGTCATCATTTTCATTGGGAGTCCTCACATTCCTTGCCTTCCGGGCAGTGTTTCAGGGGCAGCGTTGCGTTCTGTTCAAGCCATGCCTGTAGGTTGTCGCCAAAGCGCAGACTGCGCCAGAGCGCAAATACGTTTTCTTCGTGGGTGTAGTTGAGATTGACCGTCCCCGACTTACCTTCTACGCGACTGTTGCCGGTGATGGCCGCCTGCATGGTCAGTACGCCGAGATTGTCTAAATTGATTTTGGTCCAGGAATGGGCGATCTCCATGTAACGCAGCCAGTTGATCGCCGCGCCCGCCGCCATATTATCCTTCACCACCGCATCGGCGGTGTCTTTGTCGATGCGCAGGGTCATTGGACCCGGATTCGTTAACCAGCCGTCTTTAATGATCCATTTTTCATTATTCAGCCACAGTGGGAGCGCGCCGCTGACCGGGCCGGACAGGGCAAATTGCTTGGGATTCACTGCGCTTATCAGCTCGCTGGACGAAATATTTTCCACACGAATCAACGCCGGGTCATGCTGCGGCATACGCAACTGCTGCATCCTCACCTTACCGCCCAGCACGTCGACGCTGACGTCGGTGAGTAACAGCGGATCCTCTTCACGCCAGGGGTACGCGCCCTGCAGATCGGCGCTGAGGTTGGTAGCTGTCACCTGATTGACCACTTCGGCGATCCGCAGCGAAACCGGACCGCGCGTGCCCAGTTGCCACGTACCGTTGCCAAAACGGAATGGCAACACGAAATCCACACCGTTGATCTGGTTGTCGGGCATCCATGCGCTGCCGCCTTTGAGCACACCGTGGCCGCCCGCTTCAAACCCTTGTTCCGGCGCGGCAGAGAACGCGACCTGGGCGTAGAGCTCGCCTTCGCGCAGAGTCATTTTCCAGTCTGGCGGCACCAAAGGTTGAAACACCGTTAGCGACTGCTGCGGCCACCAGGCCTGTCCGCGCAGACGAATGCCGTCCCAGCGTCCGTTAACCCGAACCGGCCCAATCGCCCCGGCATGTAAATCGCCTTTGAACTGGAACAACGTCGGATCGCTACCGTCAACGCTGAACTTGAGCGTCGACGGCGGCAACACGCTGCCGCCCGAAAAATGGGTTTCGCCAGCGTCGAGCGAGAGCGCGCCGCTAAACCGCGGCTGGGCTTCATCGCGCACCCACTGAACCGGCTTGTCGAGTATCAGCCGCGGGGAGTCGATCGTCATGGTGCCGTATTGAAGCTGATTAAAGCCAGTGGAGAGATCGGTCAGGGTGATGACCTTATCGCGCCATTCCCCTTTACCCGCCACATCCCAGGCGGCATGCATAGGGGTAAAACGGCCCTTCCCCCAGTAGCGCCACTGCCAGCGCCCTGCATCCGGCAGGAAATCGTTCGCCAGACCGTCGAGATGCAGCACAAAGTCACCCATTTGATTTTCATGCGCGCGCAGTATGGCCTGCAGACGACCGTCCACGCCGCGCTGCGTCACCGTCACCCCTGCCAGCGGCCAGCGAATCTCATCAATGTCCAGCGAGTCGATGACCCGCCCGCGCGAACGCAGCAGCGCGCCAGGCTCAAAGGCCAGTTGCGGATCGCTCAGGCTTCCGCTCAGTTGGGCGGGTAGCCTGGCGTAAAAAATCAAATCGTCCTGCTTCGCTTCGCCGGTTAACTGAAGCGGCATCGCGCTATTATCCATGCTGAGTTTGCCCGGGCCAAAGGTCAGCACCGCGTTTCCTTTGCCCGCGTCGCCCTGGGTAAGGACATTAAGGCGACCGCTAATCAGCGCCCTTTCTGTCCCCTCCTGCCAGTTATCAACCTTAATGCCCAGACGCCCGCTTAAGGGAAAATCCTCATACGGCCACGTCCAGCGGCCGTCGCTGATGGAGAGTTGCTGAGACGTAAGGGTCCACGGCAGGTCGAGCAACGGCTCATGCTGCCCGCGCGCCATCACGATCAGTTGCCCCGTATTGTCACGCCAGTCCAGTTCCGCATCCACCAGCGAAGGCGCCTGCGGCAGAGTCAACGTCGCAACGCTATGACCACTTGTCGGCAGCCCATCCGGTACCAGCGGCATCGTGAATTCACCAACCAGTCTGACGGGCGGCTGCCCTTCAAACGCCGTCACGTCCAGTTCACTCACGGACAGCATCTGGCCGCGCAGTTGCGCCCGAAGGGTGACCTTTTCCCCCTGATAGCGCACTTGTTGAACCGACGGGGTAAGCGAAAGGTTCAGTTTTCCCTGCCATACCTGCCAGGGAGAAAGCGCCACATTGTCGATAGTGATCCAGGTATTCGGCAACATCGCCTGCCACTCGGCAAGGGTGCGCGGCGCGGCGGGCGACGACTCGCTTTGCGGGAGTTTAGCCAGGCAGGCGGAATCAAGCTGAAGGGTTTTAATCGTAAGCTGCCAACGGCTGGGATGGGAAATGTCCGCCTGGGTGACGCGCGCCAAAGGACATTCGCCGACTAAATATGTCATCTCAGGAATATGCAATCCCTGACGCGTCAGGCGTGGGCTTTGATCAAAGGCTATACGCGTCCCGAGCGGCAGCCAAATGCCCGCCAGCGTTGGGACCCACCACCCAAGCGTCATCACCAGCGTCAGCGGTATGAGGATAACCAGCAAAGCGATCGCCAGAACGGCTTTGTATTTACCCTTCATGGGCAGTTAATATCCTGATTTAGCATTAAATTAAGCCGAATAAGGCCACTATTGTGTCATGTTTGCCGAAACATGCCCAGTTTAAGGATAGATGCTCTAGAATTATTCATTATATGTATCACTTTCAATACTTTTTTATATTTTGTAAAATAATTTGAATTCAATACGTGTGATTCAACATCACTGGAGAAAGTCTTATGAAACTCGCCGTATACAGCACTAAACAGTACGACAAGAAGTACCTGCAACAGGTTAACGAGGCTTTTGGCTTTGATCTTGAATTTTTTGACTTTTTGCTGACGGAAAAGACAGCGAAAACCGCCCATGGCTGCGAGGCCGTCTGTATTTTCGTAAACGATGACGGAAGTCGACCGGTACTTGAAGAGCTGAAGAAACAAGGCGTTAAGTTCATCGCGCTGCGCTGCGCGGGTTTCAACAACGTCGATCTTGACGCGGCAAAGGAGCTGGGTTTACAGGTCGTGCGCGTTCCGGCCTATTCGCCGGAAGCCGTCGCTGAGCACGCCGTTGGTATGATGATGACGCTGAACCGTCGCATTCACCGCGCTTATCAGCGCACCCGCGATGCTAACTTCTCGCTCGAGGGCTTAACCGGTTTCACTATGCACGGTAAAACAGCCGGGATCATTGGTACCGGTAAAATTGGTATTGCCGCTCTGCGCATCCTGAAAGGTTTTGGTATGCGACTGCTGGCGTTCGATCCCTACCCGAGCGCCACCGCGCTTGAGCTGGGAGTGGAATATGTCGATCTCGCCACGTTGTTTGCCGAGTCGGATGTGATCTCCCTGCACTGCCCATTAACGCCAGAGAACTATCATCTGCTTAACCACGCGGCCTTTGACCAGATGAAGGATGGCGTGATGGTGATCAATACCAGTCGTGGAGCGCTGATCGACTCCCAGGCGGCTATTGAAGCGCTGAAAAATCAGAAAATTGGTTCGCTGGGTATGGATGTTTACGAGAACGAACGCGATTTGTTTTTTGAAGATAAGTCTAATGACGTCATTCAGGATGATGTGTTCCGTCGGCTTTCCGCCTGCCACAACGTCCTGTTTACCGGGCATCAGGCCTTCCTCACGGCGGAAGCGCTGACCAGCATTTCAGAAACTACGTTGCACAATTTGCAGCAGTTAATGAACGGTGAATCGTGCCCTAACGCCCTGTTTTAACGCTTATCCCTCCCGCGTTTGGGAGGGGTTTTCAGATTTTCCCCAAAGCCATATTCGGTAAGATCGTTATTCTGTTATTGATTGATAAGATTCAGAGAGTTGATATGAAGAAGGTAGTCGCGCTGGTTGCGCTGAGCCTGCTGATGGCAGGTTGTGTGAGTAATGGAAAAGTGTCTGTCAGCCGCGAGCAGCTACAGCATCATCGCTTCGTGCTGGAAAGCGTGGACGGAAAACCGATCGCGGCAAGCCAGCAGGCTCCCGAGCTGAGCTTCGGTGAAAAGATGACGATCTCAGGCAAGATGTGTAATCGCTTCACCGGTCAGGCCACGCTGTCAGATGGCGAGCTGAAAGCCAAAAATCTGGCAATGACGCGGATGATGTGCGCCGACCCGCAACTTAATCAACTGGACGCCACGCTGAGCGCCATGCTCAGCAAGGGTGCACAGGTAGACCTGACCGCTAACCAGCTTACGCTGGCGACGGCGGAACATACTCTGAGCTATAAACTGGCCGACTTAATGCAGTAGTATCAATAACTACCACAGCTTCCCGCGGCGAGAGATTGTTCGCTACAGCGTTTGCCGTTGGGAAGCGCGCACATGCCAATGGCAGAACCGTCCAGTTGACGGGCGACAGAGAGCGATCCCCCTATCATGGCGCAATTGGCCTCGCCGGAGCTGGTCATCGCCGCTCTTAACCCCGGAGCGACATGCGCCGCCGTCGCCTGCTGAACAGGTTCATTGTCACTGCTGCACGCCGACAATAATAACGCGGCACATCCTACCCAAAACGCTGCGCGCATTTCTCTCCCCTTATCTTCTGAAAGCCAAACGAACCGCACTAATAATAGGCATGCGAAGCTGTCGCGTCGAGAGTCAACGCGCGCATTTATGCGCCGCAGCCGCATTTTATCGCGTTATCCGTGCGGTTTTTGATCTCACCCGGCCCCACGAGCCTTAAACACTCACCCGACGAGCGGTCACATAACGCGACTGCCAGTATCGGTTTGAAAGATGTGACAACGTCACACCTTCCGAACTGGATGCATGAATAAACGCATCATTTCCGATATAAACCCCAACATGATGAACGTTTGGTTTCGTTTCGAAAAACACCAAATCACCGACGTTAAGTTCATTCTGATGTATCCGACGACCGATATGACTTTGCTCACGGGCAGTCCGCGGCAAGTGTTTATGAATCGTCGAGGCAATAATACGACGCGTAAAGGCGGAGCAATCAATGCCACGGCGGCTGTCCCCGCCCCAGCGGTAATGTGTACCCTGCCACTGTGCGAATTCACGCATAATGCGTTGTTTAAGCTGTTTGTTGTTACGCTGAGCTGACGACCGGTTTACGGAATTATCAGCATAAGACAACGTAGAAAAGGTATTGAAGCCCCAGTCTTTAGCCTGAATTTTAACAAACGCAAAAGACGATGATGAGGTAGATATAAGTAAAGCAAGCAAAAATAAACGAATCATAATTTAATCAAAACAAGTAATTACATTATCACATCCTGACTTTTTGCGCACAAAGAAGATTCACGTTATTACGTGTAAATAATATGTTTAAACTGCGTGTATCCGCAACTGGCTGGTTATTATCACTATGCTAACAGCAAAAAATAACAAGGCTTTCCTGCCCTGTTCTGCACCCAGTGTAGAGACAGTAGACCTGAAGCCAAACTTAAATCATCTTATTAAGAACAGTCATATCCCAAGAGAACGGCAAGGATAATAATTTTCTTAAGAAATTTCTCAAAGAAAATTACGGTCCAATTTTGGACCTCACTTAAAAAATAAGATAAAGCTGTTAAATCCACGTTAATAAACAATCGGCTTTTTGATGGCAACGTAAAAATATATTGCACACCTTGTCCCGAAAAAATAAAAACGTGGGCATCATCGGGGTTAAATAAATATTAAATTTCCGATCTTGTTTCGCGATCTGTGTGTCAATTTGTGCACTCGAAAGCCGCATAACTTCAAGGGAATACAGGAAAGTCCTATACTGAAAAGATAACTATCGGGACGCCATGCTGTAGAGAGCGTCTTTCATTTTGCGCAATGTAAGGGTGTCATATGATCACAATTGACGGTAATGGCGCGGTGGCCTCCGTAGCGTTCCGCACCAGTGAAGTTATCGCCATCTACCCCATAACGCCCAGTTCAACAATGGCTGAACAGGCGGACGCCTGGGCGGGGAACGGGCTTAAAAACGTCTGGGGAGATACCCCGCGCGTGGTCGAAATGCAGTCTGAAGGCGGCGCGATCGCTACCGTGCACGGTGCGTTGCAAACCGGGGCTCTGTCGACCTCCTTTACGTCCTCCCAGGGTCTGCTATTGATGATCCCGACGTTGTATAAACTGGCGGGACAGCTTACTCCGTTCGTACTGCACGTCGCCGCCCGTACCGTGGCGACACATGCGCTGTCTATTTTCGGCGATCATTCCGACGTAATGGCCGTCCGCCAGACCGGCTGCGCCATGCTGTGCGCGGCCAGCGTTCAGGAAGCGCAGGACTTCGCGCTGATCGCCCAAATCGCCACATTGAAAAGCCGGGTGCCCTTTATTCACTTTTTTGATGGTTTCCGTACTTCGCATGAAATCAACAAAATCGTGCCGCTGGCTGACGATACGCTGCTAAACCTGATGCCACAGGCAGAAATCGACGCCCATCGCGCCAGAGCGCTTAATCCGGAGCATCCGGTGATTCGCGGCACGTCGGCAAACCCGGATACGTACTTCCAGTCGCGCGAAGCGACAAACCCCTGGTACAACGCGGTTTACGACCATGTTGAGCAAGCGATGAATGATTTTGCCGCGGCGACGGGTCGTCAATATCGCCCCTTTGAATACTACGGTCACCCACAGGCTGAACGCGTGATTATCCTGATGGGGTCGGGTATCGGCACCTGCGAAGAGGTGGTCGACGAACTGCTGACGCGCGGTGAAAACGTTGGCGTGCTGAAAGTACGTCTGTTCCGCCCGTTCTCCGCACAACACCTGCTGCGCGCTCTGCCAGCGTCGGTACGTTCGGTCGCCGTACTCGATCGTACCAAAGAGCCGGGATCCCAGGCAGAGCCGTTGTATCTGGACGTCATGACCGCGCTGGCGGAAGCCTTTAACCGCGGCGAGCGTGAGACACTGCCGCTTGTTATCGGCGGACGCTACGGCCTTTCTTCGAAAGAGTTCGGCCCCGACTGCGTGCTGGCGGTGTTCACTGAACTGAGCAGCACGCAACCAAAATCGCGTTTTACTGTGGGTATTTACGACGATGTGACCAATTTGTCATTGCCGTTACCGGAAAACACCCTCCCCTCCAGCGCCCGGCTGGAAGCGCTGTTTTACGGACTGGGCAGCGACGGCAGCGTCTCGGCGACCAAAAACAACATCAAGATTATCGGTAACTCGACCCCCTGGTACGCGCAGGGTTACTTCGTCTACGATTCGAAAAAGGCCGGAGGTTTGACGGTTTCGCATCTTCGCGTCAGCGAACAGCCGATCCGTTCCGCCTACCTTGTTTCGCAGGCCGACTTTGTTGGCTGTCATCAGTTGCAGTTTATCGACAAATACCCGATGGCAGAACGTCTCAAACCTGGCGGGATTTTCCTGCTCAATACCCCCTATAACGCCGATGAGGTCTGGGCGCGTTTGCCACAGGAAGTCCAGGCGGTGTTGAACCAGAAAAAGGCGCGTTTCTACGTCATTAACGCCGCGAAAATCGCTCGCGAATGCGGTCTGGCCGCACGCATCAACACCGTCATGCAGATGGCCTTTTTCCATCTGACGCGCATTTTGCCTGGCGACAGCGCGCTGGCTGAACTTCAGGGCGCGATCGCCAAAAGCTACAGCAGCAAAGGACAGGATCTGGTGGAGCGCAACTGGCAGGCGCTGGCGCTGGCCCGCGAATCGGTTGTTGAAGTGCCGCTACAGTCGGTGAATCCGCAAAGCGCCCACCGTCCACCGGTCGTTTCGGACGCAGCCCCTGATTTTGTCAAAACGGTCACCGCCGCGATGCTCGCCGGACTCGGTGACGCGCTTCCGGTATCCGCCTTACCGCCGGACGGTACATGGCCGATGGGCACCACGCGCTGGGAAAAACGCAATATAGCCGAAGAAATTCCAATCTGGAAAGAGGAACTGTGCACTCAGTGTAACCATTGTGTCGCCGCCTGCCCGCATTCGGCGATTCGCGCCAAAGTCGTGTCGCCACAGGAGATGGAGAACGCCCCAGCCAGTCTGCATTCGCTGGACGTGAAATCTCGTGATATGCGTGGCCAGAAATATGTGCTGCAGGTCGCTCCGGAAGATTGCACCGGCTGCAACCTGTGCGTCGAGGTGTGCCCGGCGAAAGATCGCCAGAACCCGGAAATCAAGGCGATTAATATGATGTCCCGCCTTGAGCATGTGGAAGAAGAAAAAGTGAACTACGACTTTTTCCTCGCTCTGCCAGAAATTGATCGCAGCAAACTTGAACGCATTGATATTCGTACTTCGCAGTTGATCACCCCGCTGTTCGAATATTCCGGCGCCTGTTCCGGCTGCGGCGAAACGCCGTATATCAAGTTGCTGACCCAGCTGTACGGCGATCGCATGTTGATTGCCAACGCCACCGGGTGCTCGTCGATTTACGGCGGTAACCTGCCTTCAACGCCGTACACCACCGATGCGAACGGACGGGGCCCGGCATGGGCTAACTCGCTGTTTGAGGATAACGCCGAATTCGGTCTGGGATTCCGTCTGACGGTCGACCAGCATCGCGTGCGGGTGATGCGCCTGCTGTCGCAGTTTGCCGAACAAATCCCAACGGCGCTCTACGAGGCATTGCACGCCGAAGCGACACCGGACGTGCGCCGCGAACAGGTTGCCGCCCTGCGCCAGCATCTGAAAGATGTCGACGGTGCGCGCGAGCTGGTCGCCGATGCCGATGCGCTGGTTGAGAAATCAATCTGGCTTATCGGCGGAGACGGATGGGCTTACGATATTGGCTTCGGTGGTCTCGATCATGTGCTGAGCCTGACCGAAAACGTCAACATTCTGGTGCTGGACACGCAGTGTTATTCCAATACCGGCGGCCAGGCGTCAAAAGCCACGCCGCTTGGGGCTGTCACAAAATTTGGCGAACACGGCAAGCGCAAGGCGCGTAAAGATCTCGGCGTCAGCATGATGATGTATGGTCACGTTTACGTCGCGCAGATCTCGCTTGGGGCGCAGCTAAACCAGACGGTGAAAGCCATACAGGAAGCGGAGGCGTATCCAGGACCGTCGCTGATCATTGCCTACAGCCCATGTGAAGAGCACGGCTACGATCTGGCGCTGAGCCACGACCAGATGCGTCAACTGACGGCGACTGGCTTCTGGCCGCTTTATCGTTTCGATCCGCGTCGCGCGGAGGAAGGCAAAGTGCCGCTGGCGCTTGACTCTCGTCCACCGTCAGATGCGCTGGCGGAAACCCTGCTTAATGAGCAGCGCTTCCGCCGTCTTAATGCGCAGCAGCCCGAGGTCGCGGAGCAACTATGGAAAGATGCCGCCGTGGACCTGCAAAAACGCTATGACTTCCTGGCGCAACTGGCGGGGAAAGCAGAAAAAGCGAACAGTGAATAACGGCCTGGCGGGATTCACCCGGAAATAAAAAAAAGCCCGAACATCGTTTCGGGCTTGTCAGTATGTTTGCTGGTAAATCAGTACGTTTCGCAATGGACCAACAAAAAGCAGAGTTTGACAATAAAGGCATATAACCCGCGCAGAATATCGCATCAAATTTAACTTGTATAATTTTTATTTTATATATTCCTGGTTAATACATTCACGCTAATTATTACTGTTACCATAGAATTATTTAATTAAGGTTTTACTTAAGACGTAACAATTCATACTTATCTCTTTACGGAACTTCTCCTTTAGCATGCTTTTACTCCCCTTAAGAGGGAGTCACAGGTAAATAATAAACGAAAGGATTATTTCGATGAAAAGAAAAGTACTGGCTCTCGTAATCCCTGCCCTGTTAGCCGCTGGCGCAGCGCATGCCGCTGAAGTCTATAATAAAGACGGCAATAAATTAGATCTCTATGGCAAAGTAGATGGTCTGCATTATTTCTCTGACAACAATAAGTCTGACGGCGATCAAACGTATGTTCGTGTTGGCTTCAAAGGCGAAACCCAAATTAACGACCAACTGACCGGTTACGGCCAGTGGGAATATAACGTTCAGGCGAATACTACAGAAGGCGAAGGTTCAAATTCCTGGACCCGTCTGGCATTCGCGGGCGTAAAATTCGGCGACTACGGTTCATTCGACTACGGTCGTAACTATGGCGTACTGTACGATGTGGAAGGCTGGACCGATATGCTGCCGGAATTTGGCGGCGACTCATACACCCAGGCTGACAACTTTATGACCGGTCGTACAAACGGCGTCGCAACCTACCGTAACACGGACTTCTTCGGCCTGGTAAACGGACTGAACTTTGCGCTTCAGTATCAGGGCAACAACGAAAACCAGAACGGTCAGGAAGGCACCAATAACAACGGCCGCGATCTTCAACACTCCAACGGCGACGGTTTCGGTATTTCGACGACTTATGATATGGGCATGGGCTTCAGCGCTGGCGCTGCTTACACAACCTCTGACCGGACCAACGAGCAGGTTAACGCTGGCGGCAAAGTGGCTGGCGGCGAAAACGCGGATGCCTGGACTGCGGGTCTGAAATACGATGCCAACAACATCTACCTGGCGACGATGTATTCTGAAACCCGCAACATGACCCCGTACGGCGATGACGGCGTAGCGAACAAAACGCAAAACGTGGAAGTGACTGCGCAGTACCAGTTCGACTTTGGCCTGCGTCCGGCGGTGTCTTTCCTGATGTCTAAAGGTAAAGACCTGAGCGGCCAGGGTAACGACACCAGTAAAGATCTGGTTAAATACGCTGACGTCGGCGCGACCTACTACTTCAATAAAAATATGTCGACCTATGTTGATTATAAAATCAACCTGCTGGACGAAGACGACAACTTCTATGCTAACAACGGTATCAACACCGATGACGTTGTAGCGCTGGGTCTGGTTTACCAGTTCTAAGCTCTTCAGCCCGCTGGCGACGGCGGGCTATTCTCTGCGCTGAATCCCTCTCTCCTTCTCTGTTGCGCGCTTTGCTGTGCTGACACATGCATACCATATAATTAAAATCATAAATATGTGATGCCAAAATGTGACCGTCGTCGTTATACTTACCGAGCTAAAAGGCGTTACACTTTATATGGATACATTAACAGGAGGTTTTTATGAGCAGAACGATTCTGGTACCTATCGATATTTCAGACTCAGAATTAACTCAACGGGTGATTTCCCACGTTGAAGCCGAAGCAAGGATTGACGATGCGCAGGTGCATTTTCTGACCGTGATTCCGTCACTGCCTTATTACGCATCGCTGGGCCTGGCCTACTCCGCAGAGTTGCCCGCCATGGACGATCTGAAAGCTGAAGCCAAATCTCAGTTGGAAGAGATGATAAAGCAGTTCAATATCCCGACGGACAGAGTCCAGGTACATATTGCTGAGGGTTCGCCAAAAGACAAGATTCTGGAAATGGCGAAGAAATTGCCGGCGGATATGGTCATTATTGCCTCGCACCGTCCGGATATCACCACCTACCTGTTAGGGTCGAACGCGGCGGCTGTCGTGCGTCACGCTGAATGTTCGGTACTGGTGGTTCGCTAATCCTTTCAGCCCGCACCCCGCTGCGGGCTTTTTCTTCTCTATACCTGCCCCCTGCGTTTTGCCTGTTAAATGTGCTGACATTTTTCTCGCTAATCCGTACCATACGCTCCACGGTTTTTATATCAGACAGCGTCCGCGGATCCTTCGGCGTGATGTCGCCCCCTCTGATGCCACACAATGAATTGAGCCTCTATTACATGTCGCAAAATCAAGAAATGAGTAAAAAAGAGCAGTACAACATCAATAAATTACAGAAGCGTTTGCGCCGAAACGTGGGCGAAGCCATTGCCGATTTCAACATGATTGAAGACGGCGATCGCATCATGGTTTGTCTTTCAGGTGGCAAAGACAGCTATACCATGCTGGAGATTTTGCGCAATTTACAACAAAGCGCACCGATCCAGTTCTCGCTGGTGGCGGTGAACCTCGATCAAAAACAGCCCGGTTTTCCTGAGCATATTCTGCCTGAATACCTCGAACAACTCGGCGTTGAGTACAAGATTGTTGAGGAAAACACCTACGGGATCGTAAAAGAGAAAATTCCGGAAGGCAAAACCACCTGCTCTCTGTGCTCGCGTTTGCGCCGCGGTATTCTTTACCGTACCGCTACGGAGCTGGGCGCCACCAAGATTGCGCTTGGACACCATCGCGACGATATTCTGCAAACCCTGTTTCTTAACATGTTCTACGGCGGAAAGATGAAAGGCATGCCGCCAAAGCTGATGAGCGACGACGGTAAACATATCGTGATCCGTCCGCTGGCCTACTGCCGGGAAAAAGATATTGAACGTTTTGCCGAGGCGAAAGCGTTCCCTATCATTCCTTGTAACCTGTGTGGTTCACAGCCGAACTTACAGCGCCAGGTGATTGCCGACATGCTGCGCGACTGGGATAAACGCTACCCGGGTCGCATTGAGACCATGTTCAGCGCCATGCAGAACGTGGTGCCGTCTCACCTGAGCGACATTAACCTGTTTGACTTCAAAGGGATCAGACACGGCGCAGAGGTGGTAGACGGTGGCGATCTGGCGTTCGATCGCGAAGATATCCCGCTACAGCCTGTAGGCTGGCAGCCAGAAGAAGATGAACATCAGCTTGCTGAGCTACGGCTGAATGTGGTTGAGGTGAAGTAAGCGTCGTTTGACGCTTTTACCCTGCCGGATAACGGCTTTGCCGTATCCGGCGTTAACGCCAAAGGGCTTACTTCAACAGGCGAACCCGACAGGACTTCCCTTTAATTTTCCCGTTCTGTAACTGCTTCCACGCCTTATGCGCCACCGCCTGACGCACCGCGACGTAGACATGCGCCGGGTGCACGGTAATTTTTCCAATGTCCGCGCCGTCCAGTCCCAACTCGCCAGTTAAAGCGCCCAGCACGTCGCCAGGACGCATTTTGGCTTTCTTCCCACCGTCAATGCACAGCGTGGTCATATCCGCCTCGAGCGGCATTAGCGTCACGTTCGTTGGCGCATCCTGCCAGTTCAGCGTTAACTGCAACATTTCCGAAAGGATATTGGCTCGCTGCGCCTCTGCCGGCGCGCAAAAGCTGATCGCCAGACCGCTATTCCCGGCGCGGGCCGTTCGACCAATACGGTGCACATGGACCTCCGGGTCCCACGCCAGCTCGTAATTGACGACCAGTTCCAGAGACTTAATATCCAGTCCGCGCGCTGCCACGTCCGTGGCGACCAGCACGCGTGCGCTGCTATTAGCAAAACGCACCAGCGTCTGATCGCGATCCCGCTGTTCCAGATCGCCATGCAGCGCCAGCGCGCTTTGCCCCGCTGCGTTCAGCGCATCGCATACCGCCTGACAATCTTTCCTGGTGTTACAGAACACCACGCAAGACTTTGGCTGATGTTGGCTGAGTATTATTTGCAACAGCGGAATTTTGTCCTGGGGAGCCGTTTCGAAGAACTGCTGTTCAATGGCCGGAAGCGCATCAACCGTATCGATCTCAATGGTTACCGGATTTCGCTGAACGCGGCTGCTGATCGCGGCAATCGCCTCGGGCCAGGTCGCCGAAAACAGCAGCGTCTGGCGTGACGCAGGGGCAAAGCGAATCACCTCATCAATGGCGTCGCTAAACCCCATGTCCAGCATCCGATCCGCTTCATCCATCACCAGCGTCGAAAGCGCATCCAGCGAAACCGTGCCTTTTTGCAGATGGTCCAGTAGCCGTCCAGGTGTCGCCACAATGATGTGCGGCGCGTGCTGGAGAGAGTCGCGCTGCGCACCAAAGGGTTGGCCGCCGCACAGGGTCAATATCTTGGTATTCGGCAGGAAGCGTGCCAGACGGCGCAATTCCCCCGCGACCTGGTCGGCCAGTTCACGCGTCGGGCATAACACCAGCGACTGGGTTTTAAACAGAGCGGCGTCGATATGCTGTAAAAGCCCAAGGCCAAACGCCGCCGTTTTACCGCTGCCGGTTTTGGCCTGAACCCGAACATCCTGCCCGGCCAGAATCGCCGGTAGCGCGGCGGCCTGAACAGGCGTCATCGACAAATAGCCCAACTCGTTGAGGTTATCGAGCTGGGCGGCGGGCAGAACGTTCAGGGTTGAAAAAGCGGTCACAATTTAATCTCGCGGTAACGACTCACAGTCAGCAGGCGCGTATCCTCGCAGATCTGCGCCTGTGATGCGACAATTTAATCGGTTCTTCATCGGGCGGTGGGTCAGGCATGGGCTGCGGACGCGGCACCGGGTCAGGAACAGGAACCGGATCGGTCGGTACAGGGTCGGAAAAACGAATTTCCAGTTTCAGGGACACCATCAGACGAGTCATTTTTGCCTCCGGTAGATCGTGGGCTCCCTTTTAGGGTAGTCGTTGATAACCTGCTGGCAAAAAAAAGCCGACTTATTTAAGTCGGCGTCGTACGAATCAATTGTGCTATGCAGTAATTCAAAAAAGGAAGTAAGACAATATGGAGCGCAACGCCCATCGCTTGACGTTGCATTCACCTGCGAGAATGATATTGCCGCGAACGGGCGCGATGTTTATTGACTTCGCTCAATTTTAAAGCCGTTTTAGCAGAAGAAATCTCTTAAAAGCCCCGTTTTTACAACCATTTACTACGATGCAACCATAAAGTAACACCACCAATCACAACCACTAACAGAATGCAAAAGATCGAAAAACCAAAACGCCATTCTCCCCCAGGAATACCCCCCAGATTGACGCCAAATAGCCCGGTCAGAAAGGTACTGGGCAAGAATACCATTGCCATCAGCGACATCGTATAGGTCCGACGGGCCAGTGACTCTTGCATGACCTGCGCGATCTCATCCGCCATTACGCCGGTACGGGCGATACAGGCGTCGATCTCATCCAGTCCGCGGCCCAGCCGGTCAGCGATATCCTGCATCCGGCGCCGCTGGTCATCGCTCATCCACGGCAAACGCTCGCTGGCGAGCCGCGCATAGACGTCACGCTGGGGGGCCATGTAGCGTCGCATGACAATCAATTGCTTACGCAGCAGCGCAAGAAATCCCCGCGGCGGTATTTGCTGATCGAGCAGGTTGTCTTCGAGGTCGATGATCCTGTCGTGCAACTGTTCAATAAATTCGCTGGCATGGTCGGTTAACGCATCACAAACGTCCACCAGCCAACCGCCGCAGTCAACGGGACCGGTGCCTTCCTGCAGATCGCTCACCACGTCATCCAGCGCCAGCACTTTACGCTGGCGGGTGGAGACAATCAGCCGTTCATCCATGTACAGACGCATCGCCACCAGCTGGTCCGGACGTTCATCGGTGCTGCCGTTAATGCAGCGCAGGGTTATGAGCGTTCCTTCTCCCAGACGGCTGACGCGTGGGCGTAGGCTTTCCCCTGCCAGCGCGTCCCGAACATTGTTTGGCAGTAACGGCGTTGTGGCCAGCCACTGCGCGCTGTCGGGGTGCGTATAGTTAAGATGTAACCAGCAGGGATGCGCGCTGTCGATAAGATCGTTATCCTCCAGCGGCTTCACCCCGCCTTTGCCATCCAGCAACCAGGCAAACACCGCATCCGGCACACTCACTTCCGACCCTTTTATGGCTTCCATTTCGCCTCCCCTACGTCGCGCTTTTCTGGTTAGTCTAGCTATCGGCGTAGGTTAAGCAACTTCTCGTTATCCCATAATGCTGATATTTATCATGAAAACCTGGGCTGCCCGTGCTGTTGCGCCGACGTAGTGGTGGCAGATAAACGAAACTGCTGCGTCTTAGACTGCAACTTAACCACCTGCCGTTTCAATACTGCAGAAGAACCCGTTAATTCCTCTACCATCAGCGCATTGCTCTGGGTAACACTTTCCAGTTCGCTCATGGCCTGCGATATCTGGTTGATGCCTTTTTCCTGCTCCACGGTAGTGGCAGAAATTTCATGCATGAGCTGGCTTAATTGCCCTGCGCCCTGGACGATGATCTGCATATTTTTTTCTGTTTCGCTGACCACCTCCGCTCCCTGCCGAACATTTTTATGGGTTTCTTCAATCAGCATTTTTATATTTTTCGCCGCTTCTGCGCTTCGGTGCGCCAGATTCCGGACCTCTGTCGCCACCACGGAAAATCCTTTTCCGTGTTCACCCGCGCGTGCCGCTTCTACGGCAGCATTTAACGCCAGAATATTGGTCTGAAAAGCAATATCGTCAATCAGCGTAATGATTTCCGTCATCTGCTGCGCGCAGTGCGCGATGGATTCCATATTATGTGAAACCTGCGCCATTAATTCGCTGCCGTGATACGCGCACTGTTTTGACGTATCGGCCTGATGATTGGCCAGACGGGTGTTATCAGCATTATTACGGGTGCTCGCCGCCATTTCTTCCATACTGGCCGCGGTCTGAATCAGTGAGGACGACTGCTGCTCGGTTTTCACCGAAAGTTCCGCACTGCGGGCGGCGAGCTGTTCAGACAGCGACAGCGCGGTGTGAGAAGAATGGCGGATCTCACGCACCAGCGTCGCGATATTACCCGACAGGCTGTTAATTCCGGGAATGAGTCTTCCCGCACAGTTATTACCAAACGCAGGGATTATCACCCCCAGATTTCCGGCGGTAACTTCGGCAATACTTCGCTTAACCGTGTTGATCGGCGTGACAAGATATATTGTCATATACCACCATAAAAACAATAACGCTGTCAGCGAGATCACATTCGTTAAAACAACCAAGCGGATATTTGATGAGAAAAGTATATGAACAATATTGAATAACAGGAAAACGCCTACCAGGAAGCCAATAATAAACGTTCTGACACTCATGTTTTTTAACATTTCAGTTCCGGGAGAAAATACATTGCGGGTGAATAGTTATATAGCATCAGGAAACACTATTTTCATCCGCTTTTTACATTGCGCCAACATTTACGATATGCGATGGATAATTTCACTTAACACCACTCCCCCATCACCTTAATTTGCAGTAAGGACGCATAAAACACGGACAATCTGCTATTTACTCCTTTTCGTTGTTTTATACTTAAGCCACGCAATATCTCTGCGCAGATAATTTCATCAGCGCTTAACTGTTTAGTTTTTACTATTTTTTATTCCTCTTCTGTTTTTGCCTGCAGACAGCGATCCTCGTACGGCCATTTCAGCGCTGCTTTTTTTAAGCGTTGCCACGCCGTTTCCTCATGCGTAAGAGTGAAACCCTGCTAGATTAAAACTTGCGCACTTATCTGGCTCGCATATTGCCGCCGTCTCGCCACGCTTGCTTCTTGTTCTGTTTTTTTGCGCTTACGCAACATGTCATGATTAAAAAACAGGATCCATAAAAATGACCCACAACTTTAACGCTCTGGATTTATTGACCCTGCCTGTCTGGATCGTCTTTCCGCTCACGGGGGAAATGTTGTTTGCTAATCGCGCCGCCGCTGCGCTTATGCCGGAAAATGACTTCAATCAACTGCGTCAGGGCGCGTATTCGGTTCATGCGCACCGCCAGCTCGCAGATTACATCACCGATTTACGCAGCCGCCGGGATATTATCGAAATCCTGACCGTAAGCCGGGACAATACGCCGGGCACCCTCTCGTGCCGTCTTTCGTTGAGACAACTGCCTGACGATCGCGAGGTGATTCTGTTTGAAGGGATAGATATCTCGACCGTTCAGGGGTTAAAAGCGAGTCGTTCTGTGGCCTACCAGCGCAAGAAACAGGGATTTTATGCCCGTTTTTTTCTGACCAACACGGCGCCTATTCTGCTGATTGATCCCTCGCGCGATGGGCTGATTGTCGATGCCAATCTCGCGGCGCTCAATTTCTACGGTTACAGCCTTGAGGCGATGTGTCAAAAGCATACCTGGGAAATTAATATGCTGGGACGACAAATCTTACCCATCATGCATGAAATTGCCCGGTTGCCCGGCGGCCATAAGCCATTACATTTTGTGCACAAGATGGCGGACGGCTCTCCCCGTCATGTCCAGACCTATGCGGGGCCAATCGAAATCTACGGCGATCGCTTGATGCTGTGCATTGTCCACGACATTACCGAACAAAAACGGCTGGAAGAGGCGCTGCACTATGCGGCATTACACGATGCGCTGACCGGTTTACTTAATCGCCGCCAGCTTTATCTCCTGACTGACCCCGAACAGAGAACCCCATTTTCCCTGGCGCAGGATTACAGTCTCCTGCTCATTGATACTGACAGGTTTAAGAGCATTAACGATATGTACGGGCATTTAAAGGGTGATGAAGTACTCTGCGCGCTGGCGAACTGCCTTCAGCAGAGCGCGCGCCAGGGCGATCGGGTTTTCCGTTGGGGCGGCGAGGAGTTTATTCTGCTGTTGCCACGCACGCCGCTGGATGATGCGCTTTTACTGGCGGAAGCGATTCGCGCGTCGGTGGCAAAGCTCACGCTGTTGGGCCTGCCACGATTTACGGTCAGTATTGGCGTGGCGCAACATGAACCAAATGAAAGCCTTGATGACCTGTTTAAACGCGTTGATGCTGCCTTATACCGGGCCAAAAACGCAGGGCGCAATCGGGTACTCGCAGCCTGACAGAGACATTTCCGGCGACGCTTCAGGTCGCCGGCAGCGTGTCTTACAGACCGGCGGCATCACGCTCATCGAAAACCTGCTGCGCCAGATGCAGCGTAGCGTTGGCGGCAGGTAGACCACAATAGAGCGCGGAATGCATGATCAGTTCTTTCAGTTCTTCTCGCGTCACCCCGTTATTAAAAGCAGCATGCAAATGCATCTTCAACTCCGCTTCCCGGTTGAGCGCTATCAGCATCGCGATGGTGATGAGGCTGCGCGTATGGCGTTCCAGCCCGGGACGGCTCCAGATGTCTCCCCAGGCATAGCGGGTAATAAAATCCTGAAAATCGGCGTTAAGCGAGGTCAGGTTTTTCACGGTGCGATCGACATGCGCATCGCCCAGTACGCTGCGACGCACCTTCATGCCTTGTTCAAAACGGTCTTCATCCTGCATTCTGTCCTCCCAGGAATGACAGCAGCGCCGCGTTCACCGCGTCTGGCGCTTCAATCGTGGATAAATGCGACGCCTTCACCACGACCATCGTTGAACCCGCAATGCGCTGGTGCATATACTGCGCATCGGCCACGGTGGTCACCGGATCGTCATCTCCGGCAATAAGCAAAACCGGGCGCTGAATGTCGGCTATCTCGTCACGCATATCGGCGGTCGCCAGCGCATCACAACAGGCGGCATAGCCTTGCGCGGACGATTCTACGAGCTGCTGACACAGGTCGGCCACGGTCTCTGCTGACGCCAGACGAAACGGCAGACTAAACCAGCGCTCAGGCGCGCTGGCGGCAATCGCGGAGAGACCGCTGGCGCGGACCTGCTGCGCCCGGTCGCGCCAGCCGGCTTCATTACCTATCCGCGCCGCGCTGTTTATCACGGTCACACTGCGCATTCGTTGCGGCTGATGGCATGCGAGCCATAAACCGGTCAGCCCGCCCATTGAAATACCGCAAAAATGTGCTGTCGGGATGTCCAGATGGTCCAGAAGCGCAATCACATCCTGCCCGAGCCGCGCGAGGTCCGTTTCTCCCCGTTTACGCGTTTCGCCGTGTCCATGCGTGTCGTAACGCAGCACCCTGTAATGCGCGGTTAACGCCGCCATCTGTGGTTCCCACATGGTCAGCGTCGTACCCAGTGAATTCGATAACACCACCACCGGGGCGTTATCCGGCCCTTCAATCTGAAAGTTCAGTTCCATGCCGCCGCTCCTCATAGCGCGAAAGTACGCGCTGGACAAAGTGTTCTGCGCTGCCAGTGGCCTGCGTCGGGTCAAGCAGCGCTGTTAAACGAGATTTATCAACGTGCGCGGTCACGCGTGGTTCATCGACCAACACCGACAGCAGAGAACACCGCTTTTCGATTGCACGATGGCAAAGATCTTCCATCAAATGATGCGCTTCTTGTTTACCGACAAACGCTGCGAGCGCCAGGGTCACCGACTCCGCCATCATCAGGCCATGCGTGATCTCCAGGTTCTCAAGCATCTTTGGCGGGCAGACCTGCATCCCTTCAACCAAGTGTTGCGTTTCCTGCATCGCGTGACCGACCAGCATGATGATTTCCGGCAAGACTTCCCATTCGGCCTGCCAGCCGCCGAGCGCCCGTTCATGTTGTTGAAGCTGACTGCTGTAGAGGGTTGCCATCAGCCCCGGCGTTCGTTGCATCGCAGTCAGAATGGCGGCGCAGCTGACCGGGTTACGCTTATGCGGCATAGTGGAGGAACCGCCACGTCCGGCGGTAACGGGTTCGCTCACCTCCGCCACTTCGGTCTGCATCAGCAGTGCGAAATCCTGAGCGAATTTGCCCAGCGTTCCGCCGATCCCGGCATACCACGCGGCCACTTCCAGCATACGATCGCGCTGCGTATGCCAGGGCGTATCCGGCAGCGTAAGGGCCAGCTCCTGCGCCAGACGCGACGCCACCGGCAGCGCGTCCTGCCTGAGCGACGCCAGCGTGCCCGCCGCGCCGCCGAACTGGACCACCAGCACACGCGGAAGCAATTGCTGTAAGCGCTCCTGCCAGCGTAATAACGCGTCGAGCGTTCCGGCAAGTTTCAGACCCCACGTCACCGGCAACGCCTGCTGCATCCAGGTCCGTCCCGGCATGACGGTTTGCTGATAACGCGATGCCTGGCTGGCAACGGTATCCACTAACCGTGCGAGATGCGCACGGGTTGCGTTCAGCGCCGCGCGCAGTTGCAGCACCATCCCGGTGTCAATAACGTCCTGACTGGTAGCGCCCCAATGTACGTAGCGCGCCGCGTCAGGATCATCGGCTTTTACCTGTGCGGTTAACTGTTTGACTAAGGGGATTGCCAGATTTCCCGCCGCACGCGCCGACTCTGCCAGCGTGTCCGCATCAATACGTTCTGCGCGACAGGCACGGACGATCGGCCCGGCGGCGGCGGCAGGGATCACGCCGCAAGCCGCCTGCGCCCTTGCCAGCGCGGCTTCAAAGTCGAGCATCCCCTGGATCACTTGCTGCTCTGAGAATTCTGCCGTCAGCGCCGTTCCGCGCATTAACGGGGTTAACAAATGCATTTCTGCTCCTTAAACCCTTTCGATTATCAGCGCGATGCCTTGTCCAACGCCGATACACATCGTGCAGAGACCATAACGCCCACCGGTTCGCTGTAGCTGATACGCTGCGGCCATCGCCAGCCTTCCCCCGGATGCTCCCAGCGGATGCCCCAGCGCAATCGCGCCGCCATTCGGATTCACCTGCGCGGCCTCATCAGGCAAACCCAGATCGCGCATGACCGCCAGCGCCTGAGCGGCAAACGCTTCGTTAAGCTCAATGACGTCCATTTGTGCAAGCGTTAATCCGGTCAGCGCCAGCACCTTACGTACCGCGGGCGCGGGACCAAAGCCCATAATACGCGGCGCGACGCCTGCCGTCGCTACGCCAACAATGCGCGCCAGCGGCTGCAATCCCTGCTGCGCCATTGCCTGTTCGCTGGCAATAAGCAGCGCGCAAGCGCCATCATTAACCCCGGAGGCATTGCCTGCCGTCACCGAGCCATCAGGCCGCACGACGCCCTTCAGTTTTGCCAGCGCATCAGCCGAGGTGGCGCGTGGGTGTTCGTCGGCGCTGAATATCCGCGGCTCGCCCTTTCGTTGTGACACTGTCACAGAAACCAGCTCACGGTCAAAAAGCCCCTGCTCCTGAGCCGCCGCTGTACGTTGCTGGCTGCGCAGGGCAAACGCATCCTGATCGGCTCGCGAAATGGCAAATTGTTGTGCGACGTTTTCTGCCGTTTCTGGCATCGAATCCACGCCATATCGCGCCTGCATTTGCGCATTGATAAAACGCCAGCCAATGGTGGTATCTTCCATTTTCATGCTGCGGCTAAAGGCGCTTTCCGCCTTCCCCATAACAAACGGCGCGCGCGACATGCTCTCGACGCCGCCAGCAATCATCAGCTGCGTCTCTCCGCTCTTGATCGCCCGCGCGGCAATGCCTATCGCATCAAGACTGGAGCCGCAAAGCCGGTTCACCGTGCTGCCCGGCACGCTTTCCGGCAACCCCGCCAGCAGCAACGCCATTCGTGCCACGTTACGGTTATCTTCCCCTGCCTGATTCGCACAGCCGTAGATCACATCATCAATCGCCGCCGGATCGAGATTCGGATGGCGCGCCAGCAGAGCTTTCAACGGAATGGCCGCCAGATCGTCCGCCCGTACGCTCGCCAGCGTCCCGCCGAAGCGACCAAACGGCGTGCGCACCGCATCGCAGATAAATGCCTGATTCATCTTAGTTCCTTATGCGCTTTGCGCCAGCTGTTCAAACCCCAGCGTCACCGGCGTGATACGCTGCAGCTCTTCAAAAGAGAGTCCGTTGAAAATTTCCCGCGCCACGGGGCCTTTTTCGGTAATGTCGATCACCGCCAGATCGGTGTAAATACGACTGACACATCTCATTCCGGTTAACGGATAGGAACAGTGCTCTACCAGCTTACATTCTCCCTCGCGGGTTAAGTGATCCATCATCACGAACACCTGACGCGCGCCGATCGCCAGATCCATCGCCCCCCCTACCGCCGGGATCGCATCGGGCGCGCCGGTGCTCCAGTTCGCGAGGTCCCCTGACGCAGAAACCTGATATGCCCCCAGTACGCAGATATCAAGGTGACCGCCGCGCATCATGGCGAACGAATCGCCATGATGGAAATAACAGCCGCCCTGCATCAGGGTGACATACTCTTTTCCGGCATTGATCAGTTCGGGATCCTCCTCACCCTCCGCGGGCTTCGGTCCCATGCCGAGCAGACCGTTTTCGCTGTGCAGGAAGATTTCTTTATCTGCGGGCAGGTAGTTGGCGATCCGCGTAGGCAGGCCAATACCAAGATTGACGTAAGCCCCTTCGGGAATATCCTGCGCCACGCGTTTCGCCATTTCACCCCGTGATAATCTTTTCATTTTTCCTCCTCAGGCACGCAGCGCTGTTTCTGCCAGGTTTTCCAGCGAAAATACGCGCTGGACAAAAATGCCCGGCGTAATGATATGTTCAGGATCGAGTTCGCCCAGCGGAACCAGTTGATTCACTTCGACGATAGTGGTGTGCGCGGCCGTCGCCATGATCGGTCCAAAATTCCGCGCCGCTTTGCGGTACACCAGGTTTCCCCAGCGGTCAGCCCGGTGCGCTTTAATCAGCGCGAAATCGGCTTTTATCGGATATTCAAGCACATAGTTTTTACCATCAATGCAGCGGGTTTCTTTACCCTCCGCCAGCGGGGTGCCATAGCCCGTTGGGGTATAAATTGCGCCAATTCCGGCACCGGCTGCCTGGATCCGCGCCGCCAGATTTCCCTGCGGCACCAGCTCCAGCGTCACCTCTCCGTTACGGTACAGTCCGTCAAAAATCTGCGAGTCCACCTGGCGCGGAAAAGAACAGATCATTTTACGCACCCGTTTCGCTTTCAGCAGCGCTGCGAGCCCCACTTCGCCGTTACCCGCATTGTTGTTGATGATAGTGAGATCCCGGGCCCCCTGATCTATCAGAGCGTCAATCAGCCGGGTGGGCTGCCCCGCCGTACCAAATCCACCAATCATGATGGTGGCGCCATCCGGGATCCCGGCAATGGCCTCCTCCAGCGAAGGCACACTCTTATCAATCATCTGGTCGCTCCTTGTTGTGCGTATTTCGCACCTTTTTGCGTTGTTCGCACAAAATGTGACCCACTTAACGAAGCCAGGCAAGGGCGATAATCGAAATATGGTGCGATAATCGAACGATGTGTATATTTGTGCGAAGAATGTGATCGATGGCGAACAATGAGGGGAAAACAGTGGAAAAACATCCGGACGATCGTCTGAGCAACGAAGCCGACCCGTTTAAGGGCGACCCGAATTTTATGGCCTCGCTGGCACGCGGGCTGGAGGTGATTCAGGCGTTTACGCCGCAGCGCCGGGTGATGTCGATATCGCAGATCAGTCAGAAGACCGGCATTCCGCGCGCAGCGGTACGCCGCTGTCTGTATACGTTGGGTAAACTGGGGTTTGTCTATGCTGAAGACGGTAAAAATTTTGAACTGCGCCCCCGGATCCTGGCGCTGGGGCATGCTTACCTCGCCTCGACGCCGCTGGCGCGCGCCACGCAGCCGGTACTCAAGCATCTGAGCGATATGCTCAATGAATCCTGCTCCATCGCCACGCTGGACGGCGACGATATTCTCTATATTGCCCGCGCCTCCAGTTCGCGGATCATGACCATCGATCTGGACATTGGCAGCCGCCTGCCCGCGTGGTCTACCTCAATGGGCCGCGTACTGTTAAGCCACCTTTCGGAAGATAAACTGAATGATATGCTGGGAAGAATCACCATGATTCGCTACACCTCGCAAACCGTCGATTCTGTTTCGGCCCTGCGCGCGGAGCTAAAAAAAGTGCGGCAACAGGGCTACGCGCTTAACGATCAGGAACTGGAGATGGGACTACGGTCAATTGCCGTACCGTTAATTAACGCCCAGGGACAGGTACAGGCAGCGTTGAATGTGGGCGTCCATGCCGGACAGGTTTCCGCGGAGGAACTGCGGACCCGGGTACTGCCTGAACTGCAAAAAGCCGCGCAGGAGCTGTCGCTGTTGCTACATTAACGGCTGCGTTTGGCGTGGCGTTCCCAGTTCTCCTGTTTTGCCTGTGCGGTTTTACGTAGCGCCACGTAACAGGCACCGCTGCCGCCGTGGTGCGGCAGCGCCGTACAGTACGCCTGCACATCATCAAATTCGGTCAGCCAGCGCGCCACATAGCTGCGCACGATATTCGCGTGCGAGTGATCGTCCCGCCCTTTACCGTGAATGATGAGCACATTACGTAAGCCATCCTGCAAAGACTGGAGAATAAAGCGGAACAATTGCTGGCGACAGACTTCCACCGGCTGGCGCAATAAGTTCAGGCTGGCCTGCTGACCGTATTTTCCGCCACGCAGTTTGTCGAGCACGCCCTGCTGTAGCCCCTCGCGGCGAAATTCCAGCGGCTGCGCCAGCGGGACAATGTCCAGAAAACCGGTGGTGAGGAAATTATCAAGCTGCAGCGTGTCGATACGCTGCGGCTTACGCGCGTTGCGCACCGGCTGCCAGTGAACGTCTGTACAACGTTTGAGAGGCTGGACATCCTCCATGGCGTCAAGAAACAGCGCTTTGTCGTCAAGGTTCATGCTTCATCCTCCCGTTTTTAAGACAACCGTTATCATAACCGTCCCCCTGAATAGCGACAATGGTTTACAGAAGTTTCCAGTAAGCGACGATGAATCCCTGTTTGTCCGTGCTATCAGCGCAGAATTTTAACGGGTGATACACTCCCAGTTTATCCGCAATTAAACTATCTGATTTAACTTATGATTTTTTAAAATCAATCACTAATACCGGCTGGACCCCCAACACCGCTCTTGCTATAAGTCATTACCCGCATTCAGGAAAACATCCGGGATTACTTAAGGAAATACTGCTGTGTGTACTGCAGAGTCTGGCGATGTCGACAGACTCTTTTTTTATCCCAAATCAGGGGTATAGCGGCATGGAAGTTCGCCATGCTAGATTGATGACGGCTAATTAGCGGTACTGATACGAGGCGTCGAATGCTGACACTACTGGAAGATAAAATTGCGACCCCGCTGGGACCATTGTGGATCCTCTGCGACGAACAGTTCCACCTGCGCGCCGTGGAATGGGAACAGCATGGCGACCGAATGGAACAACTGCTGGATATTCATTATCGGGCCGGGGGGTATTCCCGCATTTCGGCGAAAAACCCCGGCGGGCTGGCCGATAAACTGGCTGACTATTTTGCCGGGAATATCGATGTGATTGACACTCTCCCCACCGCAACCGGCGGAACGCCCTTCCAGCGCGACGTCTGGCAGATGTTACGCACCATTCCAAAAGGACAGGTGATGCACTATGGTCAGATGGCGGAACAGCTTGGTCGCCCCGGCGCGGCGCGCGCGGTGGGCGCAGCCAATGGCTCGAATCCCATCAGTATTGTGGTGCCTTGCCATCGCGTCATTGGCCGAAATGGCGCCCTGACCGGCTACGCTGGCGGTGTACAGCGCAAAGAGTGGTTACTGCGTCACGAAGGCTATTTGTTACTCTAAGTCCAGGCAATTCGTGCCTTCTTGCTCACACTTTTGCGTAAAGATGCCTCACTCAAGGTGAGGTTTTTCAACAAGATAGAAATATTTTCCGCTCACTTTCCGGAATTATCCGCTATTGCGCTCTGCTCAGACTTACGTGCCCACCAAAAAGATGTTAAAATTGACAAATATCAATTACGGCTTGAGCAGACCTATGATCCCGGAAAAGCGAATTATACGGCGCATTCAGTCTGGCGGTTGTGCTATCCATTGCCAGGATTGCAGTATCAGCCAGCTTTGCATCCCGTTCACACTTAACGAGCATGAGCTTGATCAGCTTGATAATATTATCGAGCGTAAAAAGCCGATCCAGAAAGGGCAAACCCTGTTTAAAGCAGGTGATGAGCTGAAATCGCTCTACGCCATTCGTTCCGGTACGATCAAGAGCTACACCATTACCGAACAAGGTGACGAACAGATTACCGGCTTCCACCTCGCGGGCGATCTGGTTGGCTTCGACGCTATCGGCAGTGGCCATCACCCAAGCTTTGCACAGGCGCTGGAAACCTCAATGGTCTGTGAAATCCCGTTTGAAACGCTGGACGATCTGTCAGGCAAAATGCCCAATCTGCGTCAGCAGATGATGCGCCTGATGAGCGGCGAAATCAAAGGCGACCAGGATATGATCCTGCTGCTGTCAAAGAAAAACGCGGAAGAGCGCCTGGCGGCATTTATCTATAACCTTTCTCGTCGTTTTGCCCAGCGTGGCTTCTCACCGCGCGAGTTTCGTCTGACCATGACCCGCGGCGATATCGGTAACTACCTCGGTCTGACTGTCGAAACCATCAGCCGTCTGCTGGGGCGTTTCCAGAAAAGCGGCATGCTGGCAGTAAAAGGCAAATACATTACCATCGAGAACAGCGAGGCGCTGGCGGTGCTTGCCGGTCACACGCGTAACGTCGCTTAATCTTTCCGCAACTTCTCCAGAAACCCTTCTGTCGAATCGCTAAATTTTCCTGATTTATTGATCTGACAGAAGGTTCTTCCCTGTTTCATTTCTCGTTATTGGGTTACTCTTTTAGTTACAGACTGCGGTGACAGTTGTAAGGAGACCCTGTATGGCTATGTATCAAAACATGCTGGTGGTTATCGATCCGAATCAGGACGATCAACCTGCGTTACGGCGTGCGGTTTATTTGCATCAACGGATTGGTGGCACCATAAAAGCCTTCCTGCCGATCTATGACTTTTCATACGAAATGACGACCCTGCTGTCGCCAGACGAGCGTACGGCAATGCGTCAGGGCGTCATCAGCCAGCGGACCGCATGGATCCGCGAACAGGCGAAATACTATCTCGAAGCAGGCGTTCCGATTGACATTAAAGTGGTCTGGCACAACCGTCCCTTTGAAGCCATCATTCAGGAGGTCATCAGCGGCGGACACGATCTGGTGCTAAAAATGGCCCACCAGCACGATAAACTGGAAGCGGTGATCTTCACGCCGACCGACTGGCATTTATTGCGTAAATGTCCGAGCCCGGTATGGATGGTCAAAGACCAGCCGTGGCCAGAAGGCGGGAAAGCGCTGGTGGCGGTGAACCTTGCCAGCGAAGAACCTTATCACAATGCGCTGAACGAGAAACTGGTTAAAGAAACCCTGCAACTGGCCGAGCAGGTCAACCATACTGAAGTGCATCTGGTTGGCGCCTATCCGGTCACTCCCATCAACATTGCTATTGAACTGCCCGAGTTCGACCCCAGCGTGTATAACGATGCGATTCGCGGTCAGCACCTGTTGGCGATGAAGTCTTTGCGCCAGAAATTCAGTATCGATGAAAAAGTCACCCACGTAGAGAAAGGATTACCGGAAGAGGTGATCCCGGATCTGGCTGAACATTTACAGGCGGGGATTGTGGTGCTGGGCACCGTGGGGCGTACCGGTATCTCCGCCGCGTTTCTTGGCAATACCGCGGAACAGGTTATCGATCATCTGCGCTGTGACCTGCTGGTCATCAAACCCGACCAGTATCAGACTCCGGTAGAACTCGACGACGACGAAGACGATTAACCGTAAGATTTATAAGCGAAAGGCCCGAATGTCGGGCCTTTTCTTTTACGGTTTGTCATCCCCACCGAGGAAGTAAATCCCCAGCGGTATCGCCAGTAAAATCGTAAAGACCAGGCTGTAGACACAAATCATCGATGACTGGATGACGTACATTGATGTCGTCCAGTCCGCCAGTGGTATGTCGTACTGCTCAATCACCCCGCCAATGGTTGCACGCGTGACGACAGTCGCAGCGATGATGAATACGCCAAGCAGGCAAAGCAGGAATTTTTTTCCTCTCGCCGTCTTAAGCTTTCTCATGATCATGACGATCTCCTTCTGTAAGTGAAAGCTCCGTTACTTGTGCGTAACAATACCATGACATTGTGCTAAAGTCTGCTGTCATGTTCCGTCTCTTTACATTACATCCCTGTCAAATATTCAGTTTGGTTACAAACAGTCTGTCCATAATTGGATAATTAAAGCATTGCTATCCTATTTTCTACCCTCCAGAATAATCACTATCGGGGTGAACTTTTCATTAAAGTTGTCTCACATGTAATCTTATTTATGTCTATGGGTGATTGGGTATGGCGGAGATTTTTATTCAGGGCGACGATCATTACGCCCGAGTAGCCGTTGAGCATTTGGTGGCAAAAATAATAAATCATAATTCAAAAGCGTTAAATCCCGGTGCCAGCATAGCGGTTTTCATCTTTGAAAAATCGTGGATTGACGTATCAGAACTGAAAGCGCTGACCACGTGTAATGCGGAACGTATTTTAATTATTGGCAATCCTCAGCTGTTAAATTTTTTGTCACTGAAAGTGGACGATCGCAAGATGTTCTATTGTGAGATCAATATGCCCCTTGTAACCATTGAAGCCAGACTGTCTCTGCTGTTACGTAAAAGAAAAATTGCTATCCCTTTGTGCAAGGTGAGAAGCCCCAAAGAGCCACAAAGGATGCTCAACTGGAAGGAATTCATGATCATTTCACTGTATATCAGCGGCATTTCCGTCAGGGGAATCGCAGGCGTAATGCAACTGGACAGTAAAACGGTTTATACCTATAAAAGTCTGGCGATGCGCAAAATGGGACTGCGTAATAAAGTGAGTCTAGTCAGGCACTGGTGTCACTATCATTAATATACCGCCTCAGTGATTTTTCACTGAGGCGTGCTTGCATGTCATCCAAATATGAACGCCTCTTTTTTCCGCGCCTGAAAATAGATGAAGTTCATTATTAAACTGTTATTCTTTTGTGCTCTTACGACGCGTTTATTACGCTTAGCTGGCGAGCGATTAACGGAAACTTCTTCTGTTTGCGCTGTCGGCATTATTTTTCTTGCATCGTTAACTCTGCAAACGAATTCATTTGATAATGAAGGAGTGCGGCGCGTTGCACGACTGTGTTACCTGTCTGTAGAAACAGGAGCGAGCGTTTGCGCCATTCTCTGTTGCGCGGCATGGGCAATCTGTGCCGCGACTGGCATGGCATCTCCCTGCCGGGGCGGGTACCTGAATAGCCCCTGAGTGACCAGTCAGAAATGCCATGTTTACATTCAGTGCTTCACGATATACATCGTCCGGCTGTAGGCCACATCTTCCGGGTTGGCGATCGGATACCCCTTCAACCAGGGTTTGATCAGCCGTCCGTTGGTGTACTGATAAATCGGGGCGATGGGCGCTTGTTCCATAAGAATTTTTTCTGCCGCATTGTAATCGGCGTTACGCGCCTGGGCCGTATTTTCCAGCGTGGCCTGGGTAAGCACTTTGTCATACGCCGGGTTATTGAAGCGCGAAATATTGCCGGAATGGGTCGACGTTAGCAGCGACAAAAATGTCGACGGTTCGTTGTAATCGCCAACCCAGGAGGCGCGAATAACGTCAAAATTGCCGGTGTTGCGGCTGTCGATATAGGTTTTCCATTCCTGATTTTGCAATTTTACCTCTACGCCGAGATTTTTCTTCCACATCGAGGCCACTGCGATGGCAATCTTCTGATGATTTTCGGAGGTGTTATACAACAGCGTCAGCTTGAGCGGCTTCTGCGGTCCGTAACCCGCCGCGCGCAACAGCGTTTTCGCCTGCGCATTCAGCTCTTCCTGGCTCATTTGTTCGAATGGCGACGGCTCAGGTGTAAAGCCTGCGGTGACATCCGGCGTGAAACGCCAGGCCGGTTTTTCGCCCGTTCCTAACACTTTCCCGGCCATAATACGACGGTCAATGGTCAAGCTCAGCGCCAGACGCACGCGGGAATCCGCCGTAGGGCCTTTTTGTGTATTGAACGCGTAATAGTAGGTCCCCAGTTGCGGTGGTGTATAAACCTGACCGGGAATGTCCTTGAGCAGCTTTTGATACATGTTTTTCGGAAAGGACTCGGTGATATCAATATCCCCTGCCAGATAGCGTTTTGTGGCGGCGGATTCCTGATTGATTGGCAGAAAAGTGACCTTTTGCAGGACCGTTTTCGCATTGTCCCAGTATTGCGTATTCGGCACGACCACCAGCTTTTCGTTCACCACCCTGTCCTTCAGCACGTAAGCGCCATTGCCGATAAGATGACCCGGTTTGGTCCAGTCCTTCCCACTTTCGACGTTGGCTTTTTGCACCGGATAAAACGCAAAGTTAGCCGTCAGATTGGCGAACCACGGCAGCGGTTTATCCAGCTGGACTTTCAGCGTACGGGCATCCACGGCGCTAACGCCGAGTTTGTCCGGCGTCGCGTTGCCATCAATAATCGCCTGCGCGTTGTTGATGCCTGCCAGCGCCGCGAACCATGCGAAAGGAGAAAGGGTCTTCGGGTCAACCAGCCGTTGCCAGCTGTAGACAAAATCCTGCGCGGTGACAGGTGTGCCGTCAGCCCAGCGGGCGTTCTCACGCAGGGTAAATGTCCAGATGCGGTTATCGTTGCTTTTCCATTGAGTGGCGACGCCGGGGATGATTTCCCCCTTTTCGTTCTGATTCACCAGCCCTTCATAAAGATCGCGGATGACCTGGATCTCCGGCAGCCCTACTGCTTTCGCCGGATCGAGCGTTGCCGGTTCGTCTTTGATATGGCGAACCAGCTCCTGTTTCTCTGCCAGTACCGTACCGCCGGGAACCTCCGCAGCCCAGGAGTAAGAGATGCTGCTTACCATCAGCGCACAACAGGTGACTGCAACAGAGTGCTTCATACGATTCCCTCAAAACGGCTTATCATTAATGGCGTAATTATTTGTTTCGCCATAGGGAAATGCAAATACCTTCCGGCAAAAAATTGATATCACGACCAAATATCCGGACGCGTGAAATCAATTTGATTATCGGCAAAAATTGCACAACACTGCGAAGACTATCCTCAGCAATCCGAGACGCTTATGACCGTTACCCGCCCACGCGCCGAGCGCGGCGCATTTCCGCCCGGCACTGAACATTATGGTCGATCGCTGTTAGGGGCCCCGCTGATCTGGTTTCCGGCTCCGGCGGCAGATCGTGAAAGCGGTTTAATCATTGCGGGAACGCACGGTGACGAAAATTCGTCGGTGGTTACCCTTTCCTGCGCGCTGCGTACGCTGACGCCGTCGCTGCGCCGCCATCATGTGATCCTTGCGGTGAATCCGGACGGCTGTCAGTTAGGGCTGCGCGCCAACGCCAACGGCGTCGACCTGAACCGCAATTTTCCCGCCGCGAACTGGAAAGCCGGGGAAACGGTCTATCGCTGGAACAGCGCCGCCTCTGAGCGCGATGTGGTGCTATTAACGGGAGACCATCCGGGTTCAGAGCCGGAAACGCAGGCGCTTTGCCAGCTCATTCATCAGATTCATCCCGCGTGGGTGGTGTCGTTTCACGACCCGCTGGCCTGTATTGAAGATCCTGCCAGCAGCGAGCTGGGGGAATGGCTGGCGGAGGCATTTTCCCTGCCGCTGGTGACCAGCGTGGGCTATGAAACGCCCGGGTCTTTCGGCAGTTGGTGCGCGGACCTGAATTTGCATTGCATCACTGCGGAATTCCCGCCGATCTCAGCAGATGAGGCCAGCGAGATTTACCTCCAGGCGATGTCCAGTCTGCTGCGCTGGCACCCTAAAGATGCAATTGTCCTGTCGTAAAGTGCAGCGACGGCTCCACGTCAACGGCCAGCCAGGTGGGGCCATCGAGATCGGCATACGTGACCTGCGGCGTGAGCGGTAGCGCCGCGCCGATCGCCCGCGATGTACAGAGCATACAGCCCAGCATCAGCGAAAAACCCTGCGCGCGAGCCTCTGTCGCCAGCGCCAGCGCCTCGGTCAGCCCTCCGGTTTTATCCAGTTTTATGTTGATCATTTCATAGCGTCCGCGCAGCGCCTTGAGACTGCTGCGGGTATGGCAACTCTCGTCGGCACAGAGGGGTAAAGGATGGATAAAATTCTCCAGCGCAACGTCATCCTGGGCCGGGAGCGGCTGTTCAAGCATGGCCACACCGAGATCCGCTAACAGCTGGCAGCGCGCCGCCAGGCCTTCCGCACGCCAGGACTCATTGGCATCGACAATAAGCGTCGCCTCCGGCACAGCCGAACGAATCGCCACCATCCGCTCGCTAATCAACCTGTCATCCAGTTTCACCTTTAACAGTCGCGCGCCCGTTTCCCACAGTGCCGCCGCGCTGGCGGCCATCTGTTCTGGCGTACCGATCACCACCGTTTGCGCCGTGGTGATCTCCGCGTCCAGCGTGACGCCGACAGCGTCGGCAAGCGTTTGCTGCTGCTGGCGAGCGCTAAGATCCCATAACGCGCAGTCAACGGCATTACGCGCCGCGCCAGCAGGAAGCACCTGCTGAAGTGCTTGCCGGGTCAGTCCCTTTTCCAGTTGCGGAACGATACTCATGATTTGCGCAAGGACAGACGCGTCGCTTTCGCCGTAGCGCGGATACGGCGTGCATTCCCCGATCCCTCTCACGCCATTTTCTTCCAGTTCAACCACCACCACCCGCGCTTCACTTCGGCTGCCGCGGGCAATCACAAAGGGAGTGTGTAACGGCCAGGCTTCCTCGTATACCTTTACTGCTCTCATCTTTTCTCCTCATGCGAAAACGTGGTCGTTTGTGCGTTACGCAGAAATAGCGTTTGCCGTGTTATCGGCTGTTGGCATAAACTAGCTACGACGTTAACTATATGTAAACAGGAAGATAACCATGTCACAAACCGTACATTTCCAGGGCAACCCGGTTGCAGTCGCCAACGCCATTCCACAAGCGGGTAGCAAGGCGCAGCCTTTTACCCTCGTGGCAAAAGATCTGTCCGACGTCGCGCTGAGCCAGTATGCGGGCAAGCGTAAAGTGCTGAACATTTTCCCGAGCATCGATACCGGCGTTTGCGCGGCATCGGTACGTAAGTTTAACCAACTGGCCACCGAGATCGAGAATACCGTTGTGCTGTGCGTGTCTGCGGACCTGCCGTTCGCCCAGTCTCGCTTCTGCGGCGCGGAAGGCCTGAGCAACGTTGTTACGCTTTCTACCCTGCGCAACCCTGAGTTCCTGAAAAACTACGGTGTAGAAATCACCGATGGCCCGCTGAAAGGCCTGGCTGCGCGTGCCGTGGTGGTGATTGATGAGAACGACAACGTGATTTTCAGCCAACTGGTAAACGAAATCACTCACGAGCCTGATTATGCTGCGGCGCTGGACGTGCTGAAAGCATAATTGCCAACGGGTGCGCCGGATAGCGGCTGATACTTAATCCGGCCTACCGGCGCCCCCACAGGCCTGATGCGGATAACGCAATCAGGCCTTCCAGAGCGATTCCCCTTCCCCTTTATTCTTCACCCTTCTTCTGGCTCAGCCCATATTCCCGCAGCTTATTGGCGATAGCCGTATGCGACACGCCCAACCGTTTTGCCAGTTTGCGCGTGCTCGGATAGTTACGATAAAGCTGGGTTAACACCGAACGTTCAAAGCGGCTAGTGATTTCATCCAGCGAACCTTCCATTGCGTCTTCGCCTACCGCCACGGCGGAGGCGTCGTAATCCGGCAATAAAATATCCTGCGGCCGCAGCTCATAACCCTCAAGCTGGGTCAGCGCGCGATAAACGGCATTTTTTAGCTGTCGCACATTGCCCGGCCAACCGTAACGGGTCAGGACCGTGCTTAAGTCGGCAGAGAGTTTAGGACGCGGTACGCCCTGCTCGTCGGCAAAACGCGCCACGAACAGTTCGGTCAACGGCATGATGTCCTGCGGGCAATCGCGCAGCGGCAGCAGATTCAGGGTCAACACGTTAAGACGATAGTAAAGATCTTCCCGGAACACCCCTTTCTGCACCAGCTCAACAAGGTTTTTCTGGGTAGCGCAGATCACACGTACATCAACGTGCACTTCGTGATCTTCTCCGACACGGCGGAACGTGCCGTCGTTCAGGAAGCGCAGCAGTTTAGTCTGCATCCGCGGCGACATCTCGCCAATCTCGTCAAGCAGCACCGAACCACCGTTCGCCTGTTCGAAAAAGCCTTTTTTGCCTTCCGGCGCGTGACCAAACAGCTCACTTTCAACGGCGTCCTCGGGGATCGACGCGCAGTTGAGCGCCAGATAGGGTTTCCCCGCGCGCGGGCTGGCCTGATGGCAAGCATAGGCAAACAGATCTTTTCCCGTACCGGTATCGCCGGTAATCAGCAGCGGCGCGCTGAGGGTCGCCAGCTTACGCGCCTGCTCTACCACATGCTTCATCTTAGCGCTGACGGCGATGATCTGGCTGAACGCGCTGACGTCCTGCGTCGCCAGGTTTTGCAGCTGGCGGCCCATACGGATGGTCGAGCGTAGCATCACTACCGCGCCGGTCAGCATCTGCTGCTCGGTGTCGCCCTGCAGATACACCGGGGTGATTTCCATCAGGAAATTCTGGCCGTTAATGACCACGTGCTCGTTATGCGAATTTTGCGGATTTCCCTCCAGCCAGCGCTGAAAGTTAAAACCGTTGATCAGTTGGGCAGCGGTATGATTGCGCATCCGCTCCAGGTTGAGCGCAAAAAGTTGACAGCTTGCCGGGTTCGCCATGTCGATTTTGCTTTTCAGATCGAGCGACAGAACCGGTTCCGGCAGGGCTTCAAGCAGCGCGCTCAGCGCCAGATGCTCTCGCTCAGAAGGCATCCACGGCACCGTTCGCACGTCCGTCACGCCGGATATACGGCGAATCTCCGCCATCAGGCTGCTGAAGTGATTGAACTCCAGTTCGGCAAAATTGAGGTAAATTCGCCCAATCGGATCTATCTCTATACCGCGTAAATCAATGCCGCGCAGCACCAGCAGGTCGAGTAATTCACGGGTCAGACCAAGACGGTCTTCACAAAAGACTTCCAGACGCATGGGGAGAACCTTCACCTGAATAAAGAACGTTAAATAAGATGATAAGCCAGGATTCGGATAGCAGGAAGGATTCTGTCAACAAATATTGACAGCATGATGGAAAAACAGGCGTTTCGGCGTAAAGATACGCGGTCAACGCCTGTCTGGTCAGGATTTTTCCCGGGCAGCGGCGTTTTTCTGCAAGGTCTCTTTCACCTGCCCAATAAGCTGACGACGAAAATCGCCCAGTCGCGGTTTATCATCCTCCATCCACGGCAGCGGGCGGCAAAGTTCCATCGCTTTGATGCCCAGACGCGCGGTCAGCAGTCCGGCGCCAATCCCCTGCGCGGCGCGCGTGGATAAGCGGGCGGCAAGATCCTGCGACATCCAGTCCATACCGACCTCTCGCACCAGTTCGCTGGCGCCGGCAAAGGCGATGTTCAGCAGGACCAGACGGAACAGACGCAAACGGCTGTAATAGCCCAACTCAATGCCGTACAGCGCGGCGATACGGTTAATCAACCGCAGGTTACGCCAGGCGATAAACGCCATATCCACCAGCGCCAGCGGACTGACGGCGATCATCAGCGTAGACTCCGCCGCCGAACGGCTGATTTCACGTCTTGCCTGCGCATCCAGCACCGGTTGCACCAGATGCGCATACAGGCTGACGATCTCACGATCGTTCTGGGTCTCGTGTATCGAGGCGTACCACCGCTGTAGCGCCGGGTGTGATTGATCGATTCCCGCCTGCCGGGCCAGCTTTTCACAAAACGCGCGGGCTTTCCCGGTTCCGTGGCTGTGCAGCAGTTCCCGGGCGTCGTCGCGTTCGTGGGCGCGCTGGCGTAAGCGCCACAGACGTCGCCATTCCGTCGCCACAGAACCCACGCCCGCGCCGATAATCAATGCGCCGGCAGCACACCCACCCAGCGCCACCCAGTCCTGAGTTTGCCAGGCATTGAGCGTCCACTGGACACCCTGGCCCACGACGCTGGCACCAAACAGCGCCAGCCCGCCCATGACCATTTTGCGCCACAGGCTGCGTTTTGGGCGCAATGCTGCGTCAATCACCGCTTCGGCTTGCCCTTCTTCTTCCAGCGGTTCGTCGATGTTAGCCGGAGCGAAGCTTTGCGCCTGCGCCTCACTAAACGTCTGTTGCGCCCTGAACACCGGATCCTGCTCCGGCTCAAGCGGACCGGCGAAATCGATACGCGGTTTTAACGGCTCGCTCATCGCAATTTATCTCCTATTAAAAATTCCAGCGCGGCATCCAGGCGAATATGCGGCAGCGGTTTGTCGACATCCATTTTTTGCGGACGAAACGCCTCAAACTGAAAGCCCTGACTGTCCCAGAAAGCCTGCCCGGGCAGACGTGCGGGCACCTCACCCGGGTAGACAGTTAGCGGCGCGCCATCGCTTAAGCGATTTCCCCGCAGGGCCGGGATTTTTTCGCCGTTCACGTCAATCAGCCCGCTGGTGGTTGCCTGAACGGAAGCCAGCCCCAGACAGTCCATGCTGATCCCCTCAAAGGCCGCGTTCTGCCAGGCGTCCTGAATCAGCTGTTGCAGGAGCGAGACCATATTGGCGTGCTGGTCGAGTGTCACGTGGTCCGCTTTGGTCGCCGCAAACAGCAGCTTATCAATCACCGGCGAAAACAGCCGCCGGAACAGCGTGCGTTGACCGTAATGGAAGCTTTGCATCAATTGCGTTAGGGCCAGACGCATATCATTGAATGCGTGTGGCCCGCTGTTCAGCGGTTGCAGACAATCAACCAGGACAATCTGGCGATCGAAACGCAGGAAATGATTTTTATAAAACCCCTTTACGACCTTTTCGCAGTAATAATTGAAGCGTTCGCGCAGCATGCCGGCGTTGGTGTGTTTATCCGCCTGCGCCAGTTTTGACTCTCCCCAGGCATCGACGTCCGGCCACGGGAAAAACTGCAACGCCGGCGCGCCGGCCATATCACCGGGCAGCACGAAACGGCCGGGCTGGATAAAATGTAGCCCTTCCTGCTTGCACTGGTGAAGGTAATCAGTCCAGGCGGCGGCAATCTCCGCCAGCCGATTTTCATCGGCCTGCGCCAGGGGATCCAGCCCTTCGCTGAGCTTGCGCCACGTCGCCGACCATTCTGCGCGCTGCCCCTGAAGCAGCCCGGTCATTTGCCGCGACCAACTGAGGTAATCCTGCGCCAGCATCGGCAAGTCGAGCAGCCACTCCCCCGGGTAATCGACAATTTCCAGATACAGCGTTGATATGTCTTTGAAATGACGCAGTAACGAGTCATTGGATTTGTAGCGCAGCGCGAGGCGAATTTCACTGACGCCACGGGTTGGCGTCGGCCAGGTCGGCGGCTCGCCATACAGCTGCGCCAGCCCTTCATCGTAGGTGAAACGCGGAATGCCGAAATCACGCTGCGGCACCCGTTTTACGCCAAGCAGGCGTTCTTCACGCACCGCACTGAGCAAGGGCAAACGCGCCCCGGCATGAATGTTGAGCAGTTGGTTAACCAGCGCGGTGATAAACGCTGTCTTTCCGCTCCGGCTCAGTCCGGTAACCGCCAGGCGTAAATGCCGGTCGACGCCGCGATTGACCAGCGCATTGAGTTCATTGGTGAGTCTCTTCATCGCCATCCCGTTATGCCTGAAGGCCAGAAAAAATTATAACGTATACCGGTTATGATGGGGGCAGGTTGTTGATTATCAAGCGGCTGTGGACGGGGCGTCGGCTTCGTATCAGTTCGTGTCTTATCTGTTCTTATTACGGCTTAAGTATTAAGAACAGAAAAAACATTCAGAAGAACATTATCAAATAATATTCACACCATATTTACTGTTGGCAAAAGAAAAGTAACACTCCGTATACACGGCATATTTTAATATTCATAGACGAATATTTACATATCATGATATAATACGGTAGAAAAAACGCAGATTATTAATCTGCAAGTAATGTAAATAAATTTTCGAGGAGCGAATTCCAGTGGGACGTAAATGGGCCAATATCGTTGCAAAAAAAACGGCTAAAGACGGTGCAACGTCTAAAGTATACGCAAAATTCGGTGTGGAAATCTATGCTGCAGCGAAACAAGGTGAACCCGACCCAGAATTAAACTCATCTCTAAAATTCGTTATTGAACGTGCGAAACAAGCGCAGGTTCCAAAACACGTTATCGATAAAGCCATTGATAAAGCCAAAGGTGGCGGAGATGAAACGTTCGTCCAGGGACGTTATGAAGGCTTTGGACCCAATGGTTCAATGATTATCGCTGAAACGTTGACGTCAAATGTTAATCGTACGATTGCGAATGTCCGCACAATTTTCAATAAAAATGGCGGGAATATCGGGGCGGCAGGTTCTGTCAGTTATATGTTTGACAATACCGGCGTGATTGTATTTAAAGGAACAGACCCTGACCGTATTTTTGAAATTTTGCTTGATGCTGAAGTTGATGTTCGTGATGTCACCGAAGAAGACGGTAACATCGTTATTTATACTGAATCCACAGACCTTCACAAAGGCATTGCAGCGTTAAAAGCGGCTGGAATCACTGAATTCACAACAACATCATTAGAAATGATCGCTCAATCAGAAATTGAACTTTCACCAGAAGATTTAGCAATTTTTGAAGGGCTTGTTGATGCCCTTGAAGATGACGATGATGTTCAAAAAGTTTATCATAACGTTGCAAATCTCTGATCCAAAATGAGTTAGGCAGCAGCATTTCCAACCGGATGGTTGATTATAAAATAACCCTCAAAATCCAGCGCAGGCACCTTTTTCACTAAGCATCGGAGCGATGTAGAAGGTGGTGCCCGCAAACGCTATAAACAGATCGTGGTATCCTTTTCATGGTGATCCTGGTGTAATGGCAGGTTTTACTCTGCGTGGGCTGTGGGTCATCTATACTTTCGATGATTTTTCCCTTAACCCGGAGAACACCATGCTCGAACTTCGCCCTGACTGCGAATGCTGCGATCGCGATCTGCCGCCAGAATCAACGGAAGCCTTTATCTGTTCGTTCGAATGTACCTTTTGCAGTGATTGCGTGACTCAGCGGCTTCACGGCAGTTGCCCGAACTGCGGGGGGGAATTGGTTCGACGTCCGGTACGTCCCGCAGCGGCCCTGTTGCAATATCCGGCCTCAACGCAGCGCCGTCATAAACACCGGGCGTAAAACCTTCCTGTTTCAGGTCAGGTTGTTGATTATCCAACACGTTATGTTGTCAACGACTGGCTAACTCCATAAGATGGGTGGCATTAACTCTCTGATGGAGTTCCTGAATTATGTCGCCCACTATTTATGATATTGCCCGCGTTGCGGGTGTGTCGAAGTCGACGGTTTCCCGAGTACTTAATAAGCAAACCAATATATCGCCCGAAGCGCGGGAAAAAGTCCTGCGCGCCATCGACGAATTACAGTATCAGCCCAACAAACTGGCCCGCGCCCTGACCTCCTCTGGCTTTGACGCCATTATGGTCATTTCCACCCGCTCCACCAAAACCACCGCCGGAAATCCGTTCTTCTCTGAAGTGCTGCATGCCATTACCGCCAAGGCCGAAGAAGAAGGTTTCGACGTGATTTTGCAGACGTCACGCAGCAGTGAAGACGACCTGCAAAAATGTGAGAGCAAAATTAAGCAGAAAATGATCAAGGGCATTATTATGCTCAGCTCGCCTGCGGATGAGTCCTTTTTCGCGCGGCTGGATAAATACGATATTCCGGTGGTGGTTATTGGCAAAGTGGAGGGTCAGTACAATCATGTCTATTCTGTCGATACCGATAATTACCGCGACAGCATTGCGCTAACCGATGCGTTGATCAACAGCGGCCACCGGCTTATCGCCTGCCTGCACGCGCCGCTGGATTATCACGTCTCCGTTGACCGGGTGAATGGCTATAAGTCCAGCCTTCAGGCGCACCAGTTGACGATCCGCGATGAGTGGATTATCGACGGCGGTTACACCCATGAGTCCGCGCTATGCGCCGCCAGAGCCTTGCTGAGCCAGAGCACATTACCGGATGCCGTCTTCGCCACGGACAGCCTGAAATTAATGAGCCTTTATCGTGCGGCAGCGGAATTGAATATTGCCATTCCGCAGCAGCTCGCCGTGGTGGGCTACAATAATGAAATGCTGTCGTTTATTCTGACGCCGCCGCCGGGCGGTATTGATGTGCCAACGCAGGAACTAGGGGAAGAAAGTTGCGCCTTGCTGTTTAAATTAATTCGCGGCAAAAAGGGTCTGCAACATATCACCGTCGCGACCCAAATCGCTCTTGCGGGATCGCTGGCGTAAAAACGGGGCGTATTCTGCCCCGTGAGTGTGTGCGTTATCCATAACGCCTGTCAGCGCTGCGCCGCCATCCGGCCGTGCGTTGACAATTAGAAAGCGTAATTCACGCCGACACCGGCGTAGTGGAAATGATCCCGCTCGCCTTCATCGTGATCCTGCCATTCAAACGCATATTCCAGCGTCATGGATAATCCATTCTGGAAATCATAGGCGTACAGCATACCGAGACGGTTGAAATCATGACCTTCGCGTTCGATATCGTCCTGCCAGTCCCAGTTGCTCCAGCGATCAAGACCAATACGGGTGTATGGCGTCAGCGTGGTGTTGCCTAATGCCACCGGTAGATAGGCGCGAATTTCCTGCGTCGAGAATTCACCGTTGTTCCGCGACTTGTCGATATTGAAACCGCGTTCAAGGTAATAATTGGTCACCAGGGAGAACGTTTCGTTAATATTCCATGTAAAACCCGTCTCCGTTTCGACGCGGCTGTCGGAATAACCGGTTGTCGATAAATCATTAACGAACTGATACAGGGACAACCAGCCTCCAAAGCGCACGTTATCGCTAATCTTAATATCCCAGTCCGGCGACACTTTCCAGCGCTGCATATTCGCGGTGTCTTTACCCGGTTCATTAACGTAGTGATAGCCGTAATTACGGAAACCGCCGGTCAGACCAAAATTGACGTCGTCGCTTTCCAGAAACTGATAACGCACTTCCAGTTCCGGGCGGTCAAACCAGGTGCCGCGCTTACCCGCGCTGTAATCAACCGGCCCTTCCTGATAATACGCCAGCGAGATTTTCCACGGCCCGTTGGCGGCGTTGAAATAGACGGAGGGCTCAGCCAGTCCGTCCATATCTTCACCCTGGCCTTCGACGTTTTCGATTTCATACATGGCGCCGACATTAAAATGCCAGTCATTATTTTCTGCAGCCTGCGCGCAGGCCATTCCTGCGCACATCAGCAGCGCAGTAGAGGACAGTAAGGTTTTCATTATTATTCCTTGTATAAATACAGATAAATAAAATGAGCTAAAGCCAGGAGAACAGGTTCTCCTGGCAAGTTTTCTCGTTAAATAGCGAATTCAGTTTCTGCGTCAAAGAAATGGCATTTCGCCATATCAAAATGAATGGTGATATTGTCTCCTGCGTGATAATCATTAACCGCTCCGGCACGGACCACCAACTCGTGCCCCCCAATGGTGGTGTACAGCATAAATTCCGCGCCGGTCAGTTCTGCGACGCTTATTTTTGCCGCCACGCTATTTTCCTGTTGCGACTCGGGATGAATATCCTCAGGACGAATACCCATCACCACCGCTTTATGTTCGTAGCCTTTTGCTCTCAGCCCCTGTAATTTGTCTTCCGGAATGGTTAATTTCAGGGTTTCGGTTACAAACTGATTGCCGTCGATCGCGCCGCGAATAAAATTCATTGCCGGTGAGCCAATAAATCCCGCGACAAACATATTTGCCGGGTGGTTATAGACCGTTTTCGGCGCGCCCACCTGCTGTACTATCCCGTCTTTCATAATGACGATACGCGTCGCCATGGTCATCGCTTCCGTCTGGTCGTGCGTCACGTAGATCATGGTGGTGTTCAGCTTCTGGTGCAGCTTGCTGATTTCCGCGCGCATCTGCACACGCAGTTTGGCATCGAGGTTCGATAAGGGCTCATCCATCAGGAACACCCCGGCTTCACGCACAATAGCGCGTCCTAACGCTACGCGCTGACGCTGACCGCCGGATAACGCGCCCGGTTTGCGCTTCAGATAGTCCCGCAAGCCAAGGATCTGCGCCGCCCAGTTGACGCGTTCATCAATAATAGTCGGGTCAATCTTCTGCATTTTCAGCCCAAACGCCATGTTGTCGTACACGGACATATGCGGATACAGCGCGTAGTTCTGAAAGACCATCGCGATATTGCGCGATTTTGCCGGAACATCGTTCATCCGTTTGCCGTCGATCAGCAGATCGCCAGCACTGATCTCTTCCAGTCCGGCAATCATGCGCAGCGTGGTTGATTTACCACAGCCTGACGGACCGACAAAAACGATGAACTCTTTGTCTTCGATCTCCAGGTTAAAATCTTTCACTACGTGAACCTGGTTGTCGTAAATCTTCTGAATATGTTGCAACGAGAGCTGTGCCATAGTGATTCCTTTACTTGTCGTGTTGCCAGAAAGCCGATAAGCACGGCCACGTCAGAGAGTCTGTCGCCGGAAGCAGCAAACCTGCGCCCGTCAAGCCCGAGCCAATGCCTACCGAGCGCATGCCGCTGGCATTGATCGCATCGATTCCAGCCTGTGCGTCTTCGATTCCGATACAGGCCTGCGGCGGTATGCCCAGCCCCTGACATGCGGCGAGGAAAATCGCCGGGTCCGGTTTGGAACGGGCTACTTTTCCGGCATCGGCGCAATAATCAAAAAAGTGTTCAATTTCCAGCGCCCTGAGAATGGTGGGGGCGTTCAGGGAGACTGATGCCAGGCCAATTGCTATCTGTCGCGCGCGCAGTTCGCCGAGCAGTTCACGGATCCCCGGCAGGATGGAATCGGCGGTTAAATCGCGCAGAGAGTGAACGTAAAGCGCATTCTTACGTGCCGCCAGCGCCTCGCGCGCCTGCTCGCTGAATTCCCCCTCTTTCCCGCCGTGACGTAAAATACGCAGCAATGACTCCCCCCGGCTTATCCCTTTCAGGGTGTCGTTAAATTCCTCGTCGATCGCGATCCCGATGTCTGCGGCGACCTGTTGCCAGGCAAGGAAATGCAGATGCGCGGTGTCGGTGATCACCCCATCGAGATCGAACACTATTGCCTGTAGTTTCATTCACCTTCCTTTTGTGTGGTAGCGGTCCCATTGGTGGGCAAAATAAAGTCAGCGAGCGAACAGGTCTGCTCACCGTTAACGGTCAGCGCCGTCCCGTTCAGCCATAGGGTCACCGGACGAGTGCTACTGATACGCGCTTCCTGTCTCGACAGCGAAATGCGCAGTTCGCTTCCCTGCCACCGAAGTGGGAAGGTCAGTTGCCGCCAGGCGTCTGGTAACGCAGGGTTAAGGTGCAACTCGCCTTCGCGTACGCTTAATCCGGCGAAGCCCTGGATCGCACCAAGCCAGATCGCTCCCGTTGCCGCCGCATGAATGCCGTCATCGCAGCTGTGCGGATCGTCACCAAGATCGATTAGCGTCCCTTCTCGCCAGAAACGGTAACCTTGTTCGGCATCACCACAGCGCGCGGACACAATACCGTGAATCGATTTGCTCAATGAGGAATCGTGAATCGTTCGCGGTTCATAGAAGTTAAGGTTGCGCAGGCAGACGTCGGCCGAAAACCGCTCAGGCAGCATGTAGGTCAACATCACTACATCGGCCTGCTTGAGGATCTGCATCTCGTTGACTTCCGCCCGCGAGTAATCGAGCAGAATAGTCTGCTTGCCCGCTTTCGCCTTATATGTCGTGAGATCGATGACGGGCTTACTCAGGAAGGTGTCATCCTGCGGCAGTACTCCGTCCTCCCCAGCTTCCGGCAGCCAAAGGTGCGCGAGAAAATGCGCGGCGCGATGAAGAAACGCCTCATCCGTGCAGCCAAAGCGGCGGGAAAAACGCAGCGCCTGGGCGACGTTGTAATGCGCCATGTAGTTGGTGAACGCGTTGTTGTTGACGTGCTCGGTATATTCATCCGGGCCAATCACGTCATGAATTTCCAGCCGTCCGTTGACGTCTGTCGCACGACTCATCCAGAACCGCGCTGTTTCCTGGAGCAGCGTCAGCCCTTCGCGTGCCATAAACTGGTCATCGCCCGTTGCCTGCCAGTAAGCGACCACCGCCCATGCGATATCAGCGACCAGGTGATGTTCCGCCAGCGCGGAAGCCACCTTCTGACGCAGCCCGGTCCGGATGTTAATGGCCGCGTATTCTGGTGTCTCTTCTTCGCCGCTGCGGGCGCTCTCCCAGGGAAACAGCGCGCCATGCCAGCCATTGCGCCGCGCTTTTGCACGGGCGCCCGGCAGGTTGTGCCAGCGGTAGCGCAGAAGATTGCACGCCACTTCCGGCTCGGTAAACAGGTGGAACGGCAGTAAAAAGACTTCGGTATCCCAGAACACATGGCCTTTGTAGCCTTCGCCGGTCATGCCTTTCGCACCGATGCTGCTGCGCTCGTCATGGGCTGGCGTCATGCTTCGCAGATGATAGAGCGCAAAATCCAGCGCCCGCTGATCCGCATTGTCATGGCTGGCGACCTCGACCCGACAGCGCTGCCACCAGTCGCCCCAGTTGGCGGCGGACTCCGTCAGTAAGGCCTCATAACCCTGCAGCGCGCAATTCTCCAGCGCGCGTCGTCCCTGGCGGGCCCAGGTATCCAGTGACAGATTGCGACTGCTGGTCCACTCAATCCAGGTGAACTTTTCCAGCGTCAACCGTTCGCCCTGGGCGACCTGCGCGGTGTTATGCTGCAACAGGCGACGCTCTTTCGCCGTAAAACAGGACTGCACCTCGCCCTGCACGCGACACCAGGTCGAGACAGAAATATCGCTGCGGCCATCCTGGGTGGAATAAATGCCTTGCAGAAGATGCTGGCCAAACACCCGCACCTGCGTTTCATCCAGATGCTGGCGGCCATGGTTGGTCTGAGTGGCGTCGATGCCGGTGGACACAGATACCGTCGCCGCCGCGTCCAGCGGCGTGATGGACAGTCGCATCGCCACCAGCGGCAGTTGCGTCACGGAAGCGAAGCGGCGGCTCTCGATGGCGAAACGCGCGCCGCCGGGCGCGCGCCAGACCAGTGTGCGCGTCAGCTCGCCACAGCTAACATCCAGTTCGCGCCGCCAGCTTTCAACCGTGCCGCTAAGCAGGGAGAAAATGTCCCCGTTGAGCTGAATATCGACGCCAATCACATCCGGCAGGTTCACCAGTTCATTGATTTCCCCCTTGCCGGCCCGGTGATAAAGTCCGGCAAGATACATCCCGCGCGTCTGCTGCGTGTAGCCTTCTTCGTGGCTGGCGCGGATCCCCAGATAACCGTTGCCTGTCGCCATCAGCGAGGCGTATTTATTCAGGCTGTGCGGGCAAAAACCCGGATCGGATAACATCACTGGTTTACTCATAATTCAACGCACATCCCTGTTTCGGCAGATTCATACAGCGCCGCGACCAGCTCTTGGATCACAAAGCCCTGCTCGGCGTCGGCGATGGTGACCGGTTCACCCTGAACGTGGTTCACGAAAGCTTCCATACTGCGATAATGGCGTTGATCATCGGCGCGCTCCCGCTGCGTCAGAATGGCCAGTTCGCCGTTGTGATCGGTGTAGACCTGCGCCGGGAACAGCGTTGCGCCTGCTTTATCGCCGCAAAAATTCACATTCATTATTGATTGTTCAGGAATATTCAGTGCAAAAGAGGTTTCGAGGCGCAGAATACTGCCGTTATGAAATTCAATGGTGCCGAACAGCGAATCTTCCACGGTATAGGTCGTGGGATCCCATTCGCCGAACTGACCGTTATTTTTCCGGGTGCCGATCTTCTGAAAGCTGTGCGCGGTAACGCGTTTCACCAGCGGGAATCCCAGAACGTACATTGCCGCATCCAGCATATGTACGCCAAGGTCGATCAACGGGCCGCCGCCCTGGAGCGCTTTATTCGTAAAGACGCCCCAGCCGGGCACGCCGCAGCGGCGCAGCGGCGCAGCGCTCTGGCATTGGTGACATAAATTTCGCCGAGCATGCCTGCCGTCACCTGCTCGCGTAACAGTTGCGTGTCGAGAGCAAAACGGTGATGGAAATCATACGCCAGTACTTTGCCCATCCGGCGCGCGGTATTGCACATTTCCAGCGCCTGTTCCGGGGTCATGGCCGGGGGTTTTTCGCACATCACGTGGCAACCGGCTTCCAGCGCCATCATGGTATGTTCATAGTGAAAACGGTTTGGCGAACAGATACTCACGATATCCGGCTTTACGCTTTGCAGCATGCGCTGCGGATCGTCCCAGACCTGCGCATGACCGTATTTTTCTGCCAGCGATTGCGCCTGAGACAGGCGGCTGTCACAGACAGCCACCAGTTCCAGATCCTCGCGGGTGCAGTAGTACGAAGCATGAACCTTATCCGCTACCTGTCCTGCGCCAATAATGGCCACACGCAGCGGGGAGCTTGTCATTGCACTTTTCACGGAAACCTCTTAGCAGGTACGCAACCAGGCCAAAGACTGACGGTAGGCTTCCGGCAGGTTATCCGCCCGGACGCGCCCTTCGTACACCACATAGCCCTGATAGTGATCCGCGCGCAGTTGGTCGAACAGCATTTTGAAATTCAGCGTGCCGGTCCCCGGTTGATAGCGGTGGTTGTCAGCAATATGCACGTGCCCCAGCAGGTCGCGGTTATCGTGCAGCGCCTTCGCCATATCGTCTTCTTCAATATTCATGTGGTAGAAATCACCGATGATCTGCACGTGCTTCAGGTCGTTCTCCACGATGTAACGACGTGCATCCGCCAGCGTGTTGATCATGTGATCCTGATAGCGGTTAAGCGGCTCCAGATAAACGACCGTCCCGGTGCGTTCTGCCACTTTGTCGAGATAACGCAGTGAATCGCTGACCATTTTGCGGTCGCCTTCCAGGCTGCGCGGCGAGGTCATCGGCGGCAGACGGAAGGTGAACATTCCCCAGGCTGCCGGGACGATGATCCCTTGCCCGCCGACTTCAGCCAGCGCTTCCAGAATGCGCTCAATCTGCTTAAGACCGTTCAGACGACGCTCTTCAATAAAGTCGCCAATCCAGCCGTCGTAGCCGCCGCAGGCCGTGGTCACCGGCAGGCCGGTTTCTTTGATTGCCGCTTTGACTTCGTCGAGGTGGTTAACCAGTAATTTGCCGTCGATTTCGAAGCCGTCGAAGCCCATTTCTTTGATATAACGAAACTTCTCCAGAATGTTTTCCGGAAAAAATGCCTGGTTCTGCGTTCCAATTTTCATTTTTGTCGTCCTGTCCCTTAAAACGTTACGCCCATTTTGATGCTCTTTTCCGGATGTCTGTCGACGTACTGCATATAGCTTTCCGGGCTGTCTGCGAACGTCACCACCGGGTCGATCAGGTCTTCGCAGTTCAGATACCCATTCATCAGCAGTTCCCAGCAGGTTTCTTCGATACGTTTACGGCTCCAGCGCGGATAGTCCGGATTCGGTTCGCTACAGGCGCGCGAGAAGACGATTTTGGCGTTGTTGAAGTGCGCTTCGCGACCGAGGTTGAACCCTTCGGCGAATGGTTTCGCGAAAGCGACGTAGGAGATAGTGCCACCGTAGGCCAGTCCGCGCAGCGCGGACTGCAACGCGTCAGCATAACCGCTGGTTTCGATGATCACATCAGCGCCCTGCTTACCGGTCAGCTTTTTGATCTCCATCCCCACGTCGGTGCCGATTGGGTTAAGGCAGAAATCTGCGCCATGACGACGGGCGATATCACAACGATGGGCGATCGGGTCAACGCCAATCACCACGGACGCGCCCGCTTTTTTCGCCAGTTGCACCGCGATCTGACCAATGGCGCCGAGCCCGACGATCACCACGAAGTCGCCCACGCGCACGTTCGCATCGCGCACGCCGCTCATCGCAAACTGCGCCGGGTCGTAACACACGGCGTTTTTCCACGAACGACCTGCCGGCATTTTGCGCAGCTTGTAATTATTCACTGCATTGATGATGACCGTTTCGGACAACGGACCGTAGCCGCAGACGCTGTCGCCCACCGCATAGTCGGTGACGCTGCTGCCGCATTCGATAACGTCGCCAACGATCATATTGCCAAGCTGGAACTTGCCAAATTCGATACCTCGCGGCGCGCCTTCCGGACGCGGCATAAACATTTGCCACTCACCGTTGAAATCTTCGTCAATAAACGGGCTGGCGGCGCGAAAGTCGACCACTTCCGTACCGTGCTTCGGCGCGCCAAAGCGCACGCGGATCCGCACCTCATGAGCCTCAATAGCCCGGTCTTCATATTCCACCAGGGCCGCCACGCGCGGCGCTGTTGCGACTAACTTTTTCATCTTCAACTCCTTGATTAAAAACTGGCCGCCTTAGCCCTTCACGCCACCAGCGGTCAAACCACTCTTAATAAAACGTTCGGAAAGCGCATACATAATGACGACAGGCAGTGCCGTCACCAGCGACGCCGCCATCATGCGTCCCCAGATGTAATCTGGCGTGCTGAACAGGGTGTTCAGTCCCACCGGCAACGTGAAGTTGCTGGCGCTGGAGAGGAAAATGGAGGCAAACAGATAGTCGTTCCACGCCACCATGAAGCAGTAGACAAAGACCGACACCAGCCCCGACATCGCCAGCGGAACGGTAATACGGAAAATAATTTGCAGACGGTTCAACCCATCCATCATCGCCGCTTCTTCGATCTCATCCGGAATGGTGTCGAAGTAGCTTTTCAGCATGAACACGGCGGTCGGCAGGGTCTGGGTCACCATTGTGACGATCAACGCCATTTCGGTGTCGTAAATCCCGAGCGCGGTGATGATCTTGAACAGCGGCACCACCAGCAAAATGCCGGAGAACATGTACACTGTGTAAAAGCTGGCGTTGATGGTCATCCGTCCTTTAAAGCGCAGGCGGGAGAGCGCATACGCGCCCAGCGTCCCCAGAAACACGGCCACGACCGACGACACCACCGACACCACCAGGCTGTTGCGGAAGTAATCGACAAAAGGAAAAATCAGCGGGTTAAAAATGTCGACATAGTGTTCCAGCGTCCACTGCTGCGGCAACAGCGTCGGATGCAGCGAAATCGCCTCTTTCGCGCTTTTGAACGACGTCATCAGCATCACGAAAAAAGGAAACAGCGTGATAATAAGAAAGACGATCAGGCCGCAGTAAAAAACGACACGTCCGAGTTTGCGTTTATTTGTTGCCATTGAGGTTCACCCGTTTTCTGGTCAGCAAAATGACGGCGAAGATAATGATGAAAAGCACCACCGAGATCGCTGCCGCTTTCCCTAAGCCATTAAAGGCAAAGGCCGTTTTGTAGAGATAGACCCCGAGAATATCGACCTTGGTGGTCAACAGATACACGTCGGCGAACATGTAGAACATCCAGATGGTGCGCAGCGTAATCACCGTCGCCAGTACGGGCATAATCGCTGGCAGCGTGACAATGCGAAAACGTTGCCAGGCATTAGCGCCGTCCATTTCCGCCGCTTCGTACAGTGACTTATCAATGGTCTGCAAAATCGCCAGAAACGAGATAAACGCATACGGGAAGTAGCGCCAGATGGCGAACAACACCACCAGCACGAAACTGCTGCCGGGATTGTCGAACCACAGCGGCGCCTGATCGTAGAGATGCAGCAGATCCACGCCGAGATAGTTCACAATGCCGTAGCCGTTGTTGAACATGTACTTCCAGGCGAACACCAGCGAAATCGACGGCGTCACGTAGGAGAGGATCACCAGTGAACGCGCCGTCTTGCGCAGGCGGAATTCACGGTTGAAGAACATCGCTACGCCCAGCCCGAGCACGGTACTGCCTGCCACCACCAGCGCGGTGTACCACACCGTCATCCACAGCGAGTGCCAAAATCCGGGATCGGAAAGGATGCGAATGTAGTTGCTCAACCCCACAAAGGTGGCGTCGATGCGCGGGTTTAGCGGCAAGCGCAAAAAGCTGATTTCGATGTTCGATATCATCGGCCAGGCCACCAGGCCGCCCAGCAGCAACAGGCTGGGCGCCAGGAGCAGCAGCGCAAAAGGCATATCGGATCGACCTGAAAATAATCGGGTCATAACTGCGTTCCTCTTAGCCATTAACGCTGCTCAATCAGGGTATCCAGTTTTTTCTGGCTTTCCTGAAGCGTTGAGGACAGATCAGCTTTGCCGACTGTCACGTTATGCACCATCGAACTGACGACACCGGATCCCGTCACATCGCCCATACGGGTAAAGTTTTTGTCCCCTACCGCGCCAAACACCTGAATGTTCGGCAGTTCCGCAATCAGTTGCCCCGGCAGCTCGCCCAGCGCTTTGATGACGCCGTTGTCCTGCCAGGTTTTGGTGCCCACCACCGCTTTGTTCACCGGCAGCGCCGCGCCCGGCGACATCATCACCCAGTCGGCGATGTTGTCGGCTTGTTCCATGAACGCGACAAATTTCTCGGCCGCTTCGGTTTCTTCTTCTTTCTGGCCGCTGGTAATGGTCAGCGAAGTCAACATGCCGTAAACCGCCGACGTCTCTTCGGTTGGCACCACAAACCCGATGTTCTGCGGATCGCCCTCCTTCATGATGGCTGGCAGAATATACGTCGAATACATCGCCATTGGCGCGGTGCCGTTCATGAAAGCGTCTTTCACCTCCATGATGTCGTTGGAGCCTGGCATGGTATTGGCTGCCAGATCGCGGTAATAGCTCAGCGCGCGGGTCATCTCCGGCGTGTTGAGCGTGATGTGTCCCTCAGCGTTAAACACATTCGCTTTATTTGAGAGTGCGAACTGGGAGAAAGACTGCTCGGTCAGCACGCTTTCCGCGGTGGGCAACGCGATGCCATATTTCTTATGCGCCGGATCGTTCAGGGTCTGGGCGACATTCAGCAGATCCTGCCAGTTTTTCGGTTCGTTGAGTCCGGCGTTAGCCAGCACGTCTTTGCGATACCAGATGCCGCCGATCCAGGCGCTCACCGGCACCCCGGCCCACGCGCTGCCGTCTTCGGTGCGGACAATCCGCAGCACCCCGTCATAAAAAGCATTTTCGCCCACGCTCTGGATGACATTCGTCACCGCTTCCCGGTCAATGAGCTGCTCTTTGTCCATCACTTTCGCGTAGTCATGGCTGGTTTCGATCACTTCCGGCAGTGACCCGCTTCTCGCAAGCGTAATGACCTTAGTGTTATAGGCGTCTTCTTCCACCGGAACCTGCTTCACGGTGATCTCAGGATTCGCTTTTTCAAACCGTTCAATAAGCATAGTAATAACGGCCTGACGCTCCTGTTCGACAGACGAGTGCATAAATTCAATCGTCACATGGTCGGGTTTATCTTCCTTACAGCCTGAAATCAGGGCGCAGGAAACCAGTGCTGATAACAGCACAATTTTTGTTTTAAGCATCAGATGTTCCTTTTATTTTTTAATCCACATAACCTGCCAGGGTTGCAGCGTTAATGTTTCGCCGGAAACCAGGGTTTCCGTCATTAAATCGATGCCGGAGTTTACCCCCGCGTCAACGGTCTGAATGCAATCACTGAAGTTAAATAAAGCCGTGATTTTTTCGTCGGTATTCGCCGCGCGAACGATTTTCATTACCGCAGGCGTAATACTGCAAATGGTAAAATCACTTTCCGGATGGAAGGCGTGATTATTTCGGCGAATCTTCACCAGCCGCGATAAAGATTGATATACCTGATGACGCAGCGAATCCTCTTCCATTAATTCATTTTCAATCGCTTCGCGCTGATATTTCTTACGGTTAATCGCCCGGTTATAACCTAATTTTTCCACACCCTCGTAATCATTACGTGAGCCGAGAATACTTTGAATATAGATGGCCGGTACACCCGGAAAGGTCAATAACAGCGCATGAGCCAGAATAAATTTCGCCAGACGTTGTGAATCGCTGCTGTCGCGCGAACTTAACGCATCCATGTAGGTGACATTGATTTCATACGGGCTGCGCGTACCGTCCGGGTTATTCTTCCAGTTAACCAACGCCCCTTCTTTTTGCAGATCGGCGACTAACGCTAAAATATCGTCTTCCGGCAGCAATCCGCGTAGCGGATTCAGACCAATGCCATCGTGAGAGGCAAGAAAATTAAACCAAGTGGTCTGCTGTGACGGCAGCGTCAACGACTGCGCCCACTGGCTGAGCGCGCGCGTGTCCTGGCGGTGCACGGCGTGCAGAACAAGCGGCGGCAGCGAAAACTGATAGACCATGTGAGCTTCGTCCAGCCCGTTGCCCAGATAGGAAATGTTGTCTTTATGCGGAACGTTGGTTTCCGTGATAATTGCCGTGCCAGGCGCGACGTCATCGGCGATAGCGCGAAACAGCTTAATCAACCGGTGGGTCTTTTCCAGATGAATGCAGCTTGTGCCCGGCGTTTTCCACATAAAGCCCACTGCGTCGAGACGCACATAATCAGCCCCGTGTTCAAGGTAAGTCAGCAGCACGTCGACCATCGCCAGCAATACATCCGGATTGGCATAGTTGAGGTCGATCTGATCTTCGCTGAAGGTGGTCCATAAATGACGCACGCTATTATCTTTCAGAGTAAACGGCGTCAGCAGCGGTAATGCGCGCGGACGCGTGACCGCGCTCAGATCGGTCTGCGGATCCATTTCAATAAAGAATTGTTCAAATCCCGGCGTCTGCTGTAAATAATGTGCGAACCATTTGCTTTTCGCCGACATATGATTACAGACAAAATCAAACATCAATTGACAGGATTTATTTAACGCCGCGATATCCTGCCAGTCCCCTGTTTCTTCGGCGACCTTATAATAATCGATGACCGAGAAACCATCGTCAGAAGACCAGGGATAAAAGGGCAGCAGATGGACATGGGAGAATATTGACACCAACCACCGGGAATAGAACCGATTAAATGTAGGCAGTGGTTTTTCTTTTTCACTGTGAAATTGGTCGGCGTAAGTAATCAACACCACATCACTTTCATCCCAGTGTGGCTTACGCTTTTTCGTAATAACCTTTCGCGCGTTATCTATTCGCGCGTTGAGCATTTCATCATGACGATGCGTCCATGAATCTTCATAGACAAAGCTGAGGCATTCCTGAATTTTGTGCTTCACTTGATTTTTCCGTGGTAGCGGTCCCATGACGCAAGAGACTACTCCCGGTAAAATTAGCTGTCAATGCAGGGCACGGGGTTTTCGCGGCGAAAAAAAACCATTTTGGCAGCCCAAAAATCGTATTTGTGAGCTGCCGCAAATTAATTTTTAAATTGTGATTTATTTGTTACGGACCGGGCGGCCCGTAATCGACAGGATTAATTTTTGGAATAACGTTTTGATATTTTTGCAGCCATCCGGCTTAATAAGGGTTCAAGCGCGAGCGCCAGCAACATTTTCAGCGGACGACGGGCGACGGACTTCACTGCCCAGCCCGCCACACCTGCCGGACCGTAACGCAGCGCCGTCAGAAGTACCAGCTTACCTGCTATTTTCATACCGGGTTTCACCTTTTGCCCGGCGCGTTGCCAGCGATTATTCATCTTAGCCCTCACTGAATTCATTACAGCTGACGGAAACGGCTACGTAACGTAAACGTATCCGAGGTGACATAGCGCTCCATCTCACGCAGGCGCTTCTCCCCCGCCGCCAGCTCTTTATCAACCGCATCCAGCAGCTCTCCGCTGGTAGGCTGGTTTTCGCCTGCGGCCAGGTTGTCCGGCATCGGATCAAGCACAAAAGACAGCACGATGTAGGCAACCAGAGTAAAGAATGCCAGACCAAAAAAGATCGACAGCACCACCAGAATGCGCACCAGTTTCACCGGCACGTCGAGGTATTGCGCGATGCCCGCGCACACGCCGCGTACCATCCCTTGTTGGGGGATGCGCCATAATTTTTTGTTCAGGTTAATGCCTCCCATTAACGTTCCCTCCAGTTCGGATGTTCCGCGTCAAGAATCGCTTCCAGCGCCTGAATACGTTCACGCATTCGCCTGGCGTCGTCGGTAAGTTGGACTAAACGCTGTTGCTCGCTCTGCGAGAGTTCGCCGCGACCGGAACGGTTGCTGTAATGCAGCCATAACCAAATCGGCAGCACAAACAGCACGAAAATGGTTAGCGGAATGGCCAGAAATAGCGCGCTCATGTGTACTCCTTACAGGTGATGAGCGGCGGCGCGTTCGGGCGCCGCCAGGTATTATTATTGCTTGTCTTGCTGCATTTTGGCTTTCAGTTGCGCCAGTTGCTCGCCGATCTCATCATCGGCTTTCAGGTCAGCGAACTGCTGGTCCAGCGTCGGTTTCTTCCCAAAGCTGTGGCTTTCCGCTTCAGCTTCCATTTGATCGATGCGACGTTCAAAAGATTCAAAGCGCGCCATTGCTTCATCGATCTTGCCGCTGTCGAGCTGGCGGCGCACATCGCGGGAAGAACTGGCCGCCTGATGGCGCAACATCAACGCCTGCTGGCGGGCGCGGGTTTCGCTGAGTTTATTTTCCAGCTCGCCAATCTCTTTCTTCATGCGCGTCAGCGTATCTTCCACCAGCACCACTTCCTGCTCGAGCGTCACGATCAGATCGGTCAACTTCTGTTTTTCGATCAGCGCGGCACGCGCCAGGTCGTCTTTATCTTTACGCAGCGCCAGCTCCGCTTTTTCCTGCCACTCGTTCTGCTGCGCGGTGGCCTGCTCAATACGGCGGGATAGCTGTTTCTTTTCTGCCAGCGCGCGAGCGGAATTGGAACGAACTTCAACCAGTGTGTCTTCCATCTCCTGAATCATCAGGCGAACCAGCTTCTGCGGATCTTCCGCTTTTTCAAGCAGCGCGTTGATGTTGGCGTTCACGATGTCGGCAAAACGAGAAAAAATACCCATAATTCAGTCCTCACATTTTTTGATGTCGGGCGATGCCCTGCTGAATGTGTAATACAATCCTCGTGCCAATTTTTTAACTCACTGAAATATCAAGTAACGTACAGTTTTACCTCGGCACAAAAACAGCGTAAAGTGGTGAAATACACCAACAAGTGGCGAAATTCATCATGGCAGAATACAAAGACAATCTTTTAGGCGAGGCCAACAGTTTTCTCGAAGTTCTCGAACAGGTTTCACGTCTGGCGCCACTGGATAAACCGGTCCTGATCATCGGTGAACGCGGCACCGGAAAAGAGCTTATCGCTAACCGCCTGCATTATCTCTCTTCCCGTTGGCAGGGGCCGTTTATTTCTCTCAATTGCGCCGCGCTTAATGAAAACTTGCTCGACAGTGAACTGTTCGGTCACGAAGCTGGCGCATTTACCGGTGCGCAAAAACGGCATCCCGGTCGCTTTGAACGCGCCGATGGCGGGACATTATTTCTCGATGAACTCGCCACCGCGCCGATGCTGGTGCAGGAAAAGCTGCTCCGCGTCATTGAATACGGTGAACTGGAGCGTGTCGGCGGCAGCCAGCCATTACAGGTGAACGTGCGGCTGGTCTGTGCGACCAACGCCGACCTACCGGCGATGGTGAAAGAAGGCACATTCCGCGCAGACCTGCTGGATCGCCTGGCGTTTGATGTTGTGCAATTGCCGCCTCTGCGCGAACGGCAGGCCGATATCATGCTGATGGCGGAACATTTTGCCATTCAGATGTGCCGTGAAATACGCCTGCCGTTATTCCCTGGTTTCACCGACCGCGCCAGAGAAACGCTGATGACCTACGCCTGGCCCGGCAACATCCGTGAATTAAAAAACGTCGTTGAACGTTCTGTATACCGTCATGGCACCAGCGACGCGCCGCTCGATGAGATCGTTCTCGATCCGTTCAAACGTGAGGAAAGCCGCCTCCCGTCACAGACTGACGCTCCCGCGTCGGTCCCCTCCCTGCCCCTGGATTTGCGCGAATATCAGCAACAGCAGGAAAAAAACCTGCTGCAACTGAGCCTGCAACAGGCGAAATTTAATCAGAAACGGGCGGCTGAACTGCTCGGTCTGACCTACCACCAGCTGCGCGCGTTGCTTAAAAAGCATCAGATTTAGCGTTTTCACGGCGAATTTGCGCAGTTTTGCGTCAGTTACCTACAGCCATTTTTACCTGACGGGCCGAAGTGCGATACACTTTGTAAATCGAATCTAAAAACCTTAAAAATTATGCGCCTGGTTATATCGTCTCTGATCGTGATGGCTGGACTCCTGCGTGGTCAGGCTGCTGCTGCGCCTGAAGCGCCTTCGCATGAAGATATCCGCGACAGCGGCTTCGTTTATTGTGTCAGTGGGCAGGTCAACACCTTCAACCCTCAAAAAGCGAGCAGTGGACTGATCGTCGACACGCTTGCCGCGCAGTTATATGACCGACTGCTGGATGTCGATCCTTATACCTATCGCCTGGTGCCGGAGCTGGCGGAACGTTGGGAGGTGCTGGATAACGGCGCAACCTACCGTTTTCATCTGCGCCGCGACGTCCCGTTTCAGAAAACAGCCTGGTTTACGCCAACCCGTAAGCTGAACGCCGATGACGTGGTGTTTACCTTCCAGCGCATTTTTGATCGCCAGCATCCATGGCATAACGTCAACGGCGGCAACTTCCCTTATTTCGACAGTCTGCAGTTTGCGGATAACGTCCAGAGCGTCCGCAAAATCGACGGTAATACCGTGGAGTTTCGCCTGGCGCAGCCGGACGCCTCGTTTTTATGGCACCTCGCTACCCATTATGCGTCGGTGATGTCCGCGGAATATGCGGCGCAGTTAACGAAGCAGGATCGTCAGGAGTTGCTCGACAGGCAGCCGGTCGGCACCGGGCCGTTTCAGCTGTCGGAATACCGCGCCGGCCAGTTCATTCGTCTGCAACGGCACGACAGTTTCTGGCGCGGCAAACCGTTGATGCCACAGGTAGTCGTGGATTTAGGGTCCGGCGGTACTGGCCGCCTGTCGAAGCTGCTCACCGGCGAATGTGATGTGTTGGCCTGGCCCGCCGCCAGTCAACTGACAATTCTGCGCGATGACCCCCGTCTGCGCCTGACCCTGCGTCCGGGAATGAATATCGCCTATCTGGCGTTTAATACCGATAAACCGCCGCTGAATAACCCCGCGGTCCGCCATGCGCTGGCGTTGTCGATCAATAATCAACGTCTGATGCAGTCAATTTATTACGGCACAGCGGAAACGGCGGCTTCTATTTTGCCGCGCGCCTCGTGGGCCTATGACAACGAGGCTAAAATTACCGAATACAATCCAGCGAAATCTCGCGAGCAGTTGAAAGCGCTGGGACTGGAAAACCTCACCCTGCATCTGTGGGTGCCGACCAGCTCTCAGGCATGGAACCCCAGCCCGCTGAAAACCGCCGAACTGATTCAGGCGGATATGGCGCAGGTCGGCGTGAAAGTGGTGATTGTGCCGGTTGAAGGGCGTTTCCAGGAGGCGCGGTTGATGGACATGAACCATGATCTGACATTGTCCGGCTGGGCGACCGACAGTAACGACCCGGACAGTTTTTTCCGTCCGCTGTTAAGCTGTGCGGCAATCCAGTCGCAAACCAATTTCGCCCACTGGTGTGATCCGACGTTTGACGGGGTACTGCGTAAGGCCCTGTCATCGCAACAGCTTTCCGCCCGCATTGACGCCTACGATGAGGCGCAAACAATTCTCGCCAAAGAGCTGCCGATTCTGCCGCTGGCCTCTTCGTTGCGTCTGCAGGCCTACCGGTACGATATTAAAGGGCTGGTGCTGAGTCCGTTTGGCAACGCCTCGTTCGCGGGCGTTTCGCGTGAAAAAACCGTTGAGGTGAGTAAACCATGATTATTTTCACCTTACGCCGCATCCTGTTGCTGATGGTCACGCTTTTTTTCCTGACCTTTATCGGCTTCAGCCTGAGCTACTTTACTCCACACGCGCCGCTTCAGGGCGCGTCGTTGTGGAATGCGTGGGTCTTCTGGTTCAGCGGTCTTCTTCACTGGGATTTTGGCGTATCGAGCATTAACGGACAGCTGATCTCTGAACAGCTTAAAGAGGTGTTTCCCGCCACGATGGAGCTGTGTACGCTGGCGTTTGGCTTCGCGCTGATGGTGGGGATCCCGGTAGGGATGCTGGCGGGCATCACGCGCAATAAATGGCAGGATCGACTGATTAGCGCGCTCGCCCTGCTCGGCTTTTCCATTCCCGTCTTCTGGCTGGCGCTGTTGCTGACGCTGTTCTTTTCGCTGACCCTCGGCTGGCTGCCGGTATCTGGTCGTTTTGATCTGCTATACGAAGTGAAGCCCGTCACCGGGCTGGCGATTGTCGACGCCTGGATTTCTGATTCGCCCTGGCGCGACGAGATGATCATGAGCGCGTTGCGCCATATGGTGCTGCCGGTGTTAACCCTGGCGGTCGCGCCAACCACGGAAGTGATCCGCTTAATGCGCATCAGCACCATCGAGGTATTCGACCAGAACTACGTCAAAGCCGCCGCCACGCGCGGTCTTTCCCGCTTCACGATCTTGCGCCGTCATGTATTGCACAACGCGCTGCCGCCGGTGATTCCTCGCCTTGGCCTCCAGTTTTCCACCATGCTGACGCTGGCAATGATTACCGAGATGGTCTTTAGCTGGCCGGGGCTCGGGCGCTGGCTGATCAATGCGATACGCCAGCAGGACTACGCGGCGATCTCCGCAGGAGTAATGGTGATAGGATCGCTGGTCATTATCGTCAACGTGATTTCTGATATTTTGGGTGCTATGGCTAACCCTCTGAAACATAAGGAATGGTATGCCTTACGATAGCGTTTATAGCGAAAAGCGCCCGCCAGGTACGCTGCGCACCGCATGGCGGAAATTTTATGGCGATACCACGGCGATGGTAGGCCTGTACGGTTGTGCGGGTCTGGCGCTGCTGTGCGTCTTTGGCGGTTGGTTTGCGCCGTATGGCATCGACCAGCAATTCCTCGGCTATCAGCTGTTGCCGCCGTCCTGGTCCCGCTACGGCGAGGTGTCGTTCTTCCTCGGCACCGACGACTTAGGGCGGGACGTGCTAAGTCGCCTGTTAAGCGGCGCGGCGCCGACAGTGGGCGGCGCGTTTATCGTCACCGTGGCGGCGACGCTTTGCGGCCTGCTGCTGGGGGTGATTGCGGGGGCGACCCACGGCCTGCGCTCCGCCGTGCTGAACCATATTCTTGATACGCTGTTGTCGATTCCGTCACTGCTGCTGGCCATTATCGTCGTGGCGTTTGCAGGACCGCATCTGGTTCACGCCATGTTTGCCGTCTGGCTGGCGTTGCTGCCCAGAATGGTACGTTCGGTTTACAGCATGGTGCACGACGAACTGGAAAAAGAGTACGTTATTGCCGCCCGCCTCGATGGCGCATCCACGCTGAACATTCTCTGGTTTGCCGTACTGCCTAATATCACCGCCGGGTTGGTGACGGAAATCACCCGCGCGTTGTCGATGGCGATTCTGGATATTGCCGCGCTCGGTTTTCTCGACCTTGGCGCGCAACTCCCCTCTCCTGAATGGGGCGCGATGCTTGGCGATGCGCTGGAGCTGATTTACGTTGCGCCGTGGACAGTCATGCTGCCCGGCGCGGCGATCATGATTAGCGTTCTGTTGGTCAACCTGCTTGGTGACGGCGTACGCCGGGCGATTATTGCGGGGGTCGAATAATGCCGTTACTGGATATCCGCAACCTGACCATTGAATTCAAAACCGGTGATGAATGGGTAAAAGCCGTCGACCGCGTGAGCATGACCTTAAGTGAAGGCGAGATCCGCGGGCTGGTGGGTGAATCTGGCTCCGGTAAGAGTCTGATCGCCAAAGCGATCTGCGGCGTCGCCAAAGATAACTGGCGCGTGACCGCTGATCGTATGCGCTTCGACGATATCGACCTGCTGCGCCTCTCTCCGCGCGAACGGCGCAAGCTGGTGGGACATAACGTCTCGATGATTTTTCAGGAGCCGCAGTCGTGTCTGGATCCGTCAGAACGCGTCGGTCGGCAGTTGATGCAAAATATTCCGGCCTGGACCTATAAAGGCCGCTGGTGGCAACGTGTCGGCTGGCGCAAGCGTCGCGCCATTGAACTGCTGCACCGCGTTGGGATCAAAGATCATAAAGACGCCATGCGCAGCTTCCCGTATGAGCTGACCGACGGCGAGTGTCAGAAGGTCATGATTGCCATCGCGCTGGCTAACCAGCCGCGCCTGCTGATTGCCGACGAACCGACAAACGCGATGGAGCCGACCACCCAGGCGCAAATTTTCCGTTTGCTGACGCGTCTGAACCAGAACAGCAATACCACCATTTTGCTGATCAGCCATGACCTGCAGATGCTCAGCCAGTGGGCAGACAGAATTAACGTGCTGTATTGTGGGCAGACGGTGGAAACGGCGCCAAGTAAAGAACTGGTGACTATTCCCCATCATCCTTACACCCAGGCGCTGATCCGCGCCATTCCTGACTTTGGCAGCGCGATGCCGCATAAAAGTCGTTTGAACACCATGCCCGGGGCGATTCCGTTGCTGGAACAATTACCGATAGGCTGCCGTCTGGGGCCGCGCTGCCCGTATGCGCAGCGAGAATGTATTGAAACACCGCGTCTGACCGGAGCGAAAAACCATCTCTACGCTTGTCATTTCCCGCTGAACATGGAGAGAGAGTGACATGGTTGAGACCCTGCTCGAAGTGCGCAACCTGAGTAAAACCTTTCGCTACCGCACCGGCTGGTTTCGTCGCCAGACGGTAGAAGCGGTAAAGCCACTCAGTTTTACCCTGCGTGAACGCCAGACGCTGGCGATTATCGGCGAGAACGGTTCCGGTAAGTCGACGCTGGCGAAAATGCTGGCGGGGATGGTCGAGCCGAGCGGCGGCGAACTGCTGATCGATGATCACCCGCTGAAATTCGGCGATTATTCGTTTCGCAGCCAGCGCATCCGCATGATTTTCCAGGATCCGTCAACGTCGCTTAACCCGCGTCAGCGGATTTCGCAAATTCTCGATTTCCCACTGCGTCTGAATACGAATCTGGAGGCGGAACAGCGGCGTAAACAGATCATTGAAACCATGCGCATGGTCGGTCTGCTGCCCGATCACGTCAGTTATTACCCGCACATGCTGGCGCCAGGGCAAAAGCAGCGTCTGGGACTGGCGCGCGCGCTGATATTACGCCCGAAAGTGATCATTGCCGATGAGGCGCTGGCGTCGCTCGATATGTCGATGCGCTCGCAGTTAATAAACCTGATGCTGGAATTGCAGGAGAAACAGGGTATCTCTTATATTTACGTCACCCAGCATCTTGGCATGATGAAGCACATCAGCGACCAGGTTTTAGTGATGCATCAGGGAGAAGTGGTGGAGCGCGGCAGTACCGCTGATGTGCTGGCTTCACCGCTCCACGACCTGACAAAGCGACTGATTGCCGGTCATTTTGGCGAAGCGCTCACCGCGGATGCGTGGCGAAAAGACCGCTAAAACGGCTTCATGCAGTGGTCGGATTAACTCTCCCGGCGTCTCGTGTTAGAATCGCCGCGTTTTAACGACGCCCCGTCCCTTTACGCGGCTGGGCGCCACAACAATAACATAAGGATTTAAGCTATGGGTTTTCTTTCCGGTAAGCGTATTCTGGTCACCGGTCTTGCCAGCAAATTGTCCATCGCCTACGGTATCGCTCAGGCGATGCATCGCGAAGGCGCTGAGCTGGCGTTCACCTACCAGAACGACAAACTGAAAGGCCGCGTGGAAGAATTTGCCGCACAACTGGGTTCGAACATCGTCCTGCAGTGCGATGTGGCGGAAGATGAAAGCATCAATGCCATGTTCGCTGAACTGAGTAAAGCATGGCCGAAATTTGACGGTTTTGTTCATTCCATCGGTTTCGCTCCGGGCGACCAGTTGGACGGCGACTATGTCAATGCGGTAACCCGTGAAGGCTTTAAAATCGCCCATGACATCAGCTCCTACAGCTTCGTGGCGATGGCGAAAGCGTGCCGCGCTATGCTGAATCCGGGTTCTGCCCTGCTGACCCTTTCCTACCTTGGCGCAGAGCGCGCGATCCCGAACTACAACGTGATGGGCCTGGCGAAAGCCTCTCTGGAAGCCAACGTGCGTTACATGGCGAATGCAATGGGTCCGGAAGGCGTGCGCGTAAACGCCATCTCTGCGGGTCCGATCCGTACACTGGCGGCTTCCGGCATTAAAGACTTCCGTAAAATGCTGGCGCATTGCGAAGCGGTTACCCCGATTCGTCGTACCGTCACCATTGAAGATGTCGGTAACTCCGCCGCATTCCTGTGCTCCGACCTGTCCGGTGGTATCTCCGGTGAAGTCGTTCACGTTGACGGCGGTTTCAGCATCGCCGCGATGAACGAACTGGAACTGAAATAAGCTTTCAGCCTTCCTGTGGGCGGCGTTCTGCCGCCCATGAACACGTTCTGCCCGGCAATATACCTTTTTGATCTTTGTTATCACGTAACAATCTTTTTCCCCTTCCCCCGCTTACGCCAGGATAAAGCAGCAAAAACGATCCGGCGTGAGGTAGCCACGACGAGTCCGGGTCGCCACATACAGACCAAGGAACGCCCATGGAACAACGCCAATTCAACGGCAAAAACCAGTGGTATCATGAGACCCAGTCCAGCACCTGGCCGCAGGACGTTTTGCCACTGGTGCCGGAAGCGGCTCACGTAGAAGACCGCTTTTTGCTGGATTTGACGATTCCCGACGAGATGCTGCATTCTTTTCACTCCTGGCTGCAACCCGCCCGCCAGTTGGCGAACGAACTGTTTCCCGATCACGTTCCACTTACCCGCCTGCATACCTTTAGCGCTTATGAACGCATGAGCACCGCCTTAACCGTGGCGCAGGCGTGTGGCGTACAGCGCCTATGTAATCATTACGCCGCGCGCCTGACGCCGCTGCCGGGTCCGGATTCGTCGCGTGAAAGCAATCATCGGCTGGCGCAGATCACGCAGTATGCGCGTCAACTCGCCTGCTCACCTTCGGTGATCGACCAGCGTGCCCGCCAGCATTTAGCCGACGTCGGTCTGTCCGCCTGGGATGTGGCTCTGTTTAATCAGATCATTGGCTTTGTCGGTTTCCAGGCGCGCATGGTGGCGATTTTTCAGGCCTGGTCCGGTCAGGCTGTGCGCTGGATACCCGACCTCAATACTCAGGCCTTTGCCGCTGAAGACCTGTTTCAGCGGGAAGAGAGCGTGTGGGTCGCAAACCCGGATCTGGTGAAACTGCGCTACGCCAGCGCGGAGCAAGATGAATATCCGTCGCATGATCGACCACAGCCCGCGCTACAGATGCTCGCCCCTGCTCTGGCGCACCAGCCGGTACTGCTGACACTGCTCGGCAAATTGCTGCACAGTACGCTCCGTGCGGATACCGCAGAGCATAACTTCGCGGCGCTGCTGGCCGCGAGGATAAACGGTAGCGCAAGCTGCTTCAATGAGCAGGCGTTGCCGCCGCGCATCTCGCCAGAGACTCTCACCATGCTGCGCCAGAGCGAACATGAGATTGAACGCTGGGAGCGACAACATCCGATTGAGCGACCCTTGTCTCAGGCGCTACAATTACTGACGCGCGCGCCAGACCGCTTTAGCGCCGCACATTTCACCCCGCTCGTCGAGCGCGGCGCGTCCGTCATTGAGGCTATCAACCTGTTGGGGTGGTGCGGTTTATGCGGATGGCTGAATCGCCTGAAAATCGCGTTGGGTGAGACACATTAACCTCGGCAAAGAGATAAAGAGCGCTTGCCGCACCAGGTAGTTTCGCGTAAAACTGTCAGCCGCTCTTTTGGCCACGAAAATAGACAAATATGTTTCAGGACAACCCGCTGCTAGCGCAGCTTAAACAGCAACTGCATTCCCAGACGCCGCGCGCTGAAGGGGTGGTAAAAGCCACGGAAAAAGGCTTTGGCTTCCTGGAAGTCGATGCGCAAAAAAGTTACTTCATCCCGCCGCCGCAGATGAAAAAAGTGATGCATGGCGACCGGATTGTCGCGGTGATCCACAGCGAAAAAGATCGCGAGTCCGCTGAGCCGGAAGAACTGGTTGAACCCTTCCTGACCCGCTTTGTCGGAAAAGTTCAGGGCAAAAACGATCGCCTGTCTATTGTTCCGGATCACCCGCTGCTGAAAGATGCTATCCCCTGTCGCGCCGCGCGTGGCGTAGAGCATGACTTTAAAGAAGGTGACTGGGCGGTCGCCGAGATGCGCCGCCATCCGTTAAAAGGCGATCGCACCTTCTATGCCGAGTTAACCCAGTACATCACCTACGCAGATGACCACTTTGTGCCGTGGTGGGTAACGCTGGCGCGCCACAATCTGGAAAAAGAAGCCCCGGACGGCGTGGCCACTGAAATGCTCGACGAAGGCTTAACGCGTCAGGATCTGACCGCCCTGAATTTCGTCACTATAGACAGCGCCAGCACCGAAGATATGGATGACGCGCTGTATGCCGAAGAACTGGCTGACGGTAAATTACAGCTGACCGTTGCGATTGCCGACCCAACCGCGTGGATCGCTGAAGGTAGCAAACTGGATAACGCTGCGAAAATACGCGCGTTCACCAACTATCTTCCGGGGTTCAACATCCCGATGTTACCGCGTGAACTCTCTGACGATCTCTGCTCGTTGCGTCCGCGCGAAGTCCGTCCGGTGCTGGCCTGCCGTATGACCATTGCGGCGGATGGCGCCCTTGAAGACGATATGGTTTTCTTCGCGGCGACCATCGAGTCAAAAGCCAAACTGGCCTATGACAGCGTCTCTGACTGGCTGGAAAACACCGGTAGCTGGCAGCCAGAAAGCGACGATATCGCGCATCAAATTCGTCTGCTGCAGCAAATTTGCCTGCGTCGCGGCGAGTGGCGCCATCACCACGCGCTGGTCTTCAAGGACCGTCCTGATTATCGCTTTATCCTGGGTGAAAAAGGTGAAGTGCTGGATATCGTGGCAGAGCCGCGCCGCATCGCCAACCGTATCGTTGAAGAAGCGATGATCGCCGCCAATATATGCGCCGCCCGTGTTCTGCGTGACAAACTGGGCTTTGGCATTTACAACGTGCATACCGGTTTTGATCCGGCGAATACGGAAGCGCTGTCGGCGCTGCTGAAAAATCATGACGTCCATGTCGATCCGCAAGAAGTGTTGACCCTTGAAGGTTTCTGCAAATTGCGTCGCGAACTGGATGCACAGCCGTCCGGCTTCCTCGACAGCCGCATTCGTCGCTTCCAGTCCTTCGCCGAAATCAGTATTGAGCCGGGTCCGCACTTTGGTCTGGGTCTTGAAGCGTATGCGACCTGGACCTCGCCGATTCGTAAGTATGGCGATATGATCAACCATCGCCTGCTGAAAGCGGTCATTAAAGGTGAAACCATTGCCCGTCCGCACGACGACACCACCGTGCAGATGGCGGAACGCCGTCGCCTGAACCGTATGGCGGAACGCGACGTTGGCGACTGGTTGTACGCCCGTTTCCTGAACGACAAAGCCGGCACGGACATCCGTTTTGCGGCTGAAATCATTGATGTCAGCCGTGGCGGTATGCGCGTTCGTCTGGTGGATAACGGCGCGGTTGCCTTTATTCCGGCGCCGTTCCTCCATGCCGTCCGCGACGAAATGGTTTGCAGCCAGGAAAACGGCACCGTACAGATTAAAGGCGAGACCGTGTATAAAGTCACGGACGTGATCGATGTGACCATCGCCGAAGTGCGGATGGAAACGCGCAGCATCATCGCCCGTCCGGCCGCCTGACCCTGAGTTTTCACACGGCCTTTCTGAATAAGAAAGGCCGTGTGCTGGTTTTCGCCTTCCCCTCTTAACACCTTTCCTGTGCCACGCGATCAACGCTTTCGGGATATATTTTCCGCCCCGCCTGTGCTTTTTCCCGGTTCTGAATTACAAATGAAGAGATAGATAAAACAAGATCTGCAGAGACGGTAAACCCTGTATTTATCGCGGTTAACCTTTCCATTGCGAAGTTCGGGCGGTCAAACGGGATGGTGCGCAACATGAAAGAGAGTCGGGAATCCGCGACGTTGTATCGTTTTCTGGGCACACACTGTCCTTACTGGCGCTTGTCAGATGATGCCGACGTTCTGCATTTATCACTTACCGAAGCCGCAGAACATGATGAGGCGCTTGCGCTCGCCCCCGGGCAGGCCGCACGAATTCGCGAAATGACCGTTATCACGTCCAGCCTGCTGATTACGTTACCCCTCGAGAGCAGCGAGGTGCAGGTACATCTGGTGGGTCGGAAAATCAATAAGCACGAGTGGGCAGGCAGTGCCTCAGCCTGGCATGACACGCCCTCCGTCGCGCGCGATCTGGCTAAGGGGCTGTCCTTCGCCGAACAGGTGGTTTCAGAAGCGAATTCGGTCATCGTGATCCTTGACAGCCGCGGCAATATTCAGCGCTTCAACCGCCTGTGCGAAGAATATACCGGACTTAAAGAGCAGGATGTCATTGGTCAGAGCGTCTTCAGGTTGTTTATGAGCCGCCGTGAAGCCGCTGCTTCGCGACGCAATATCAGCGGTTTTTTTCGTAACGGAAATTCTTATGAGGTCGAACGGTGGGTAAAAACCCGCCAGGGTCAGCGTCTGTTTTTATTTCGCAATAAGTTCGTCCATAGCGGTAGCGGGAAGAATGAAATATTTCTCATTTGTTCAGGTACCGACATTACCGAAGAGCGGCGCGCCCAGGAGCGTCTGCGGGTACTGGCGAATACTGACACTATCACCGGACTGCCTAACCGCAACGCCATCCATGAGCTGATCAACGACGCTATCGGGGATGCGCACGCAGGTCAGGTCGGGATCGTGTATTTTGATCTGGATAATTTTAAAAAGGTGAACGACGCTTATGGGCATATGTTCGGCGACCAGCTATTACAGGCGGTCTCCCTGGCTCTGCTGAGCTGTATGGAAGAAAACCAGTTGCTGGCGCGGCTGGGCGGCGACGAATTCATTCTGCTTGCCACCCACACCTCTCAGGGGGCGCTTGAGGCCGTCGCGTCGCGTATTCTGACCCGCCTTCGCCAGCCCTTTCGCATCGGTCTGATCGAGGTCTTTACCGGCTGCTCCGTGGGCATCGCGATGGCGCCCTTGCATGGCGAGGACAGCGACAGTCTGATCCGCAATGCCGACACCGCCATGTACACGGCTAAAGAAGGGGGCCGCGGTCAGTTCTGCGTCTTCTCACCGGAAATGAATGAGCGGGTCTTTGAATACCTCTGGCTCGATACGCATCTGCGCAAAGCGCTCGAAAACGATCATCTACTGATCCATTATCAGCCAAAGATTACCTGGCGCGGTGAAGTACGCAGCCTTGAAGCGCTGGTGCGCTGGCAGTCGCCGGAGCGCGGTTTGATTTCGCCAGGAGAATTTATCTCCTATGCCGAGGAGTCGGGACTGATTGTACCGCTTGGACGGTGGGTACTGCTCGACGTGGTGCGCCAGGTGGCAAAATGGCGCGATAAAGGCATTCACCTGCGCGTGGCGGTTAATATTTCGGCGCGTCAGCTTGCTGACCAGACGATTTTCACCGACCTCAGACAGGTTTTACACGAGCTGAATTTCGAATACTGCCCGATCGACGTTGAGTTAACGGAAAGCTGCCTGATTGAAAACGAGACGCTGGCCCTGTCGGTCATTGAGCAGTTTAGCCAGCTGGGCGCTCAGGTACATCTTGATGATTTCGGTACCGGCTACTCGTCGCTTTCACAACTGACGCGTTTTCCGATTGACGCTATCAAGCTGGATCACATGTTCGTCAGAGATATTCATAAAAAAACCGCTTCCCAGTCCATGGTACGCGCCATCGTCGCCGTGGCGCAGGCGCTCAACCTTCAGGTCATCGCCGAAGGGGTGGAAAGCGCCAAAGAGGACGCGTTCCTGACTAAAAACGGTATCAATGAAAGACAAGGATTTTTATTTGCAAAGCCGATGCCCGCCGCGGCATTTGAACGCTGGTACAAACGCTGGCGCAACAAAACACAGCGCTGACCGGCAGGAAATCACGCCGTATCTGCCTGTTATGGCAGAATATATCTTGATATCGGTTATCCTGCAGCGGCGTAATTTTCCCTTCTCTTTTGTCGCCATTTTTTGCATCATTGAATCCATACTCTTACTCACGAAGGATCCCCCATGTCAGATATCGACGCCAAACGGGTTGCCGAACGTATTGATACCGTGCTGGATATCCTGGTCGCCGGCGACTACCACTCCGCCATCCACAATCTTGAAATACTTAAAGCGGAATTACTTAGCCTGGCGCAGGATGAAACCGGGTTATCACCAGGCAAACCCAAAGCGCCGTGGGAGATCTGACCTTTACGCGCGTTGTGAAAGCAGTGGCGACCTGAGCGAGCCATCGCCGCCTGTTTTTAAACCCCGGTATACATACCTCAATTAAAACGAATACTATGAATTCCCGACAACAATCGATTTTGCAGATGGTGATCGATAAAGGCCAGATGAGCGTTTCCGAACTGGCAAAAATCACCGGTGTTTCTGAAGTGACCATTCGCCAGGATCTCAATACCCTGGAAAAGCAAAGCTATTTGCGTCGTGCCCACGGCTTCGCGGTTTCACTGGACAGTGAAGACGTCGAAACAAGAATGATGACCAACTTCACCCTTAAGCGTCAGCTTGCCGAGTTTGCCGCTTCACTGGTAAATCCCGGCGAAACGGTGTTTATTGAAAACGGCAGCAGTAATGCCCTGTTAGCAAGAACGCTGGCCGAGCAAAAAAATGTCACCATCATTACGGTAAGCAGTTATATCGCTCACCTGTTAAAGGCGACGCCTTGCGAGGTCATTTTGCTTGGCGGCATTTACCAGAAAAAAAGCGAAAGCATGGTCGGCCCTCTGACCCGCCAGTTCATCCAGCAGGTCCATTTCAGTAAAGCGTTTATCGGCATCGATGGCTGGCTGGCAGATATCGGGTTTACCGGACGCGATATGATGCGTGCGGATGTAGTCAATGCTGTACTGGAAAAAGGCTCGGAAGCCATTGTTCTGACCGACAGTTCGAAATTCGGTGTGGTCCATCCCTATACTCTGGGACCCGTTGAGCGCTTTAGTCGGGTCATCACTGATTCCGGCATCAGCGAGGACGATCGCCTGCTGATGGAACAAAAAGGGTTGCGTGTAAATATTGTTGAGGCTTAGCGCATCGGTGGGCAAATGATTTGTCGCTGCAAATCATTTGCGCTTGAGACAATTCCGACACCTGAATTAAGACTATTTACCTGTTGCCTGCGGGCAGACGAGGTAAAATTATTATTAGCGATATAACAGGAAGTGACTATCACCTGCGTGATATTACCCTGCGCAATAAAGTTTCACGAATGTTCTTCGAAAACTGGATATGTAAACTATAGTTAAAAAGAACTAACTTTCGTGAATCGTTAATTCAGGAGAAAGTATTATGTTAGTAACGAGCAAAAAAATGACCGCCGCGGTTCTGGCAATTACTCTGGCAATGTCTCTGAGCGCCTGCTCTAACTGGTCCAAACGCGACCGTAACACCGCTATCGGTGCGGGTGCCGGCGCATTAGGCGGCGCAGTGTTAACTGATGGCAGCACGCTGGGCACGCTGGGCGGCGCCGCAGTCGGTGGTGTTATCGGCCATCAGGTAGGTAAATAATCGTAAAATATCTACGGTTGACCGGCTCGATATAATAATACGATTATCTTTTCTGGTCTGAGCTACACATTAGTAAACGATTAATTATAAAGCCACGATATTTCTGTCGTGGCTTTTTCATTATCCGCCTGCCAGTTTGACCTTCATGCCTTTGGCTTCCAGCAGCGTTTTAATTAAATCACGTTTGTCGCCCTGAATTTCTATAACGCCCTCTTTAACCGCCCCGCCACAGCCACACTTTTTCTTTAGCTCAGCGGCCAGTTTGTTCAGAGATGCATCATCCAGATCAATGCCGGTAATCAGACAAACCCCTTTGCCCTTCCGGCCACTGGTCTGGCGCTGGATACGAACAATGCCATCGCCTTTTGGACGTACGGGTGCGGTTTTCGGCTCAGCAATCCGCCCACTGTCTGTTGAATAGACCAGCCGGCTGTTCGAATCGTTCATTTACTCCCCCGCCTTCAGTGATGCATTGATCGCCTTTAGTGCCTGCGCCGGATCGGCGGACTGAGTAACAGGACGACCGATAACCATAAAATCCACCCCTGCGGCTAAAGCCTGTTCTGGCGTCATAATGCGGCGCTGATCGCCTGCGTCGCTACCCTGCGGCCGAATCCCCGGCGTGACCAGTTTAAACGCGCCGCCAAACGCCTGTTTGAAGCGCACCGCTTCCTGCGCGGAACACACCACGCCATCCAGACCGCATTTCTGGGTCAACGCCGCCAGACGCTCCGCGTGCTCGGCGGGCGACAGCGTCACGCCAATATCGGCCAGATCGCTGGCTTCCATACTGGTCAGCACAGTCACGGCGATGAGCAATGGCGCATCTTTGCCCAACGGCAACAGCGCCTCGCGAGCGGCGGTCATCATTCTCGCACCGCCCGACGCATGGACGTTTACCATCCACACGCCCAGATCTGCCGCAGCGGCAACCGCATGAGCGGTGGTGTTCGGGATATCATGAAATTTCAGGTCGAGGAAGATATCGAAGCCACGCTGCTGAAGGTCGCGAACCAACTGAGGGCCAAACAGCGTGAACATTTCTTTACCGACCTTCAGGCGACAGTCGCGCGGATCGATACGGTCAACAAATGCCAGGGCTTTGTCACGGTTATTATAATCGAGAGCGACAACCACGGGAGAATCAGTAACAGCGCGGGATGTAGATGATGCAGTAACCGTCATAACCAGACCTTTTGCGAGGGGGAAAATGGGTAAACGGCGTGCATTCTACCTGCCGAAAGGCGAAATTAACAGACGCCTTTACTCCTCTGTAACGCCTCAGCGCAGCGATGCCGGAGGAGTGGCAAGTAAAAGCAGAAAAGTATGTTGTAACTAAAGTCGATTTTTTTTAATAATTACAGACCGTCAAGGCCGCGTATTGGCTTGATCGTTGACCAGGCGCGACAGGACGGGCAGTGCCAGTACAGCGTATACGCGGTAAACCCACACTTCGAACAGCGGTAGCGCGGCTTACTGCGCACCTGCTCGCCCACCATGTCGCGCAGCACCATCAGGCTCTCTTTTGCGCGCCCCTCTTCCGCCTCATTAAGATGGTAGTCCATAAGCTTATGGAAAACGCGCATTGTCGGATGGCGCTGCAGTTGACGGGTAATATAGACCTGCGCGGTATCGTGACCTTCCCGGGCTTCAAGAATATCGGCAAGCATCAGCTCGGCAGCAGCGCCGGTGTTTTCTTCAACTGCGCGACGCAAAAATTCCGCCCATTCGTCATTTTTGCCCAGTTGCTGGTAGCATGTCTGCAGCATTTCCAGCGTTTCGCTGACCAGTTCTTTATCCTGCGCAATGACCCGCTGGAGTGACTCCACCGCCCTGGCGTAGTCGCCCTTCGCCATCCAGATGCGCCCCATCATGATAGACACCCTGGCGCTGTTTTTGTCCGCAGCGGCGCCCTTTTTCAACAGCGCCATCGCCCGATCCATGTCGTCGCTGCCCATTTGCTGCAACGCCAGTTCACAATAGAAATGGGCAATTTCGATCCGCTGTTTATCCTTGCCCAGCTTCACCAGACGCTCTGCAACGTCGATTGCCTTCTGCCAGTCGCTGGTGGCCTGATAAATCTGCAGGAGTTGTTGCAGCGCGCTGACACGAAAATCCGTTTCGTCGGTCAACTGATTGAACATATCCTCCGCCCGGTCGTACAACCCGGCGGCCATGTAGTCGCGGCCCAACTGCTGAACGGCCAGCAAGCGCTGTTCATAGGTCAGCGAGGCGCTTTCCATGAGCGTCTGGTGGATACGAATAGCGCGGTCGACTTCGCCACGGGAGCGGAACAGGTTTCCGAGGGTGAGATGCGCTTCAACGGTGCCGGTATCCTCTTTCAACATATCGAGGAACAGATCCACCGCTTTATCCTGTTGGTTGCTCAGAAGGAAGTTAACCCCCGCGACATAATCGCGAGACAGACGGTTAGCCTCCTCCTGTTTTGTTTGTTGCGCACTTCTGCGGCCCATGTACCAGCCATAGACGGCCGCGACAGGCAACAGCAGAAACAACAACTCCAGCATAAACGATTATTCCTTCACGACCGGTGTACCCGGCGCGACCACCACGTCAGTGGCAGGCGTAAGCTGGTTTTCCAGGCGTTTAATTTTACGTTCAGCGCGCGCTAAGGAAACACGAACCCGCAGCCAGAAAAGGCCGCAGACCAACCAACCGATAGCGAAACCAGCGGCGAACAACACAGCCAGCAAGGTAGAGATACGGTACTCCCCCTGCGCCAGCAGGTAATTAAACGTCACCTGCTGATCATTCTGCGCGCCTAATGTTACCGAGATAACAAAAATCGCCAACACCAGTAAGAAAATGAGTAAATATTTCACATTACTTCCCGTTATGTGGTTTAAGCGAATAAATCGTGTTCAACGTTTCGCATTTAGCCTTTTAAATTACCATTTTCACGGCGTGTGCGAAATGGAAAAGCGTCAGGCCATACAGGGATTTGAGGGCTAATGACGGAAATTCAACCGCGATCAGCTTTCCTGCTCACGTTGCGCAATCTCCTGCTCTTCTTCCGGCGGCGGCGTAAGCGGGCCGCAAATCCGCTGCGCAAGCCAGGTCGCGACGGTTACCAGCGCCCATGAAATCAGCGTTGCAACCACCAAATCACGCGGCCAGTGCATCCCCAACAGCAGGCGGCTCCCCATTACCCCGGTTGCCCAGACCAGCAGTATCGCAATCGTGACGGTACGTCTGCGCGGCCACAACAGGCCCACAGCCAGCAGCGCCCAGCTTGCGGCAAACATGGTATGTCCGGAAGGAAATGCGAAGCCGGTCTCTTTTTGCCAGTGCTGACGCAAAAACAGCGGAATATTCTCCTGCGTCGCGAGCTGCTCCTTCACCAGATTCCCACGATCCTTACGTTTTAAAGTGTAGAACTCATCGACCGGTATATTGTGCGTTTTTTCCAGCCAGATAACGAAAGGACGCGGCTCCTGGGCTTTCTCTTTAACCCACGACTTAACACCCTGCCCCACCAGGATCGCCGCTGCGAGAATAGCAAAGAGCATCACCGCTGCCTTAAGACGAAAACGCAGGCACCACAGAAACCAGGCGCAGAGAATAACGTGCGTGATGATTCCCCAGGGTTGAGTTACCGTTTCGGTTATCCAGTACAGCGTTTTCAACCACCCGCCACTGTGATCCGGCTGCCAGCGCCATCCAGAAATCCATACGGCGATGGGCATAACCAGCAATAATCCCGCACCAGTTGCAGTACGTTTTGCAATCGACAGCATGAACACCTCTTTTAACGATAAGTTTCATAATCATAACTGAAAAAAGCTCAGTACGGGAAAATTGACAGATTTGTGCCATTCCCCGCCCGATTACACGGCAGCGATTAGGTGAACGCCGTCGCCTTATGGCAAAATAAACGCATAAGCCAACAGGCAACGGCACGCCATTACGTGCCAGCATTATCTGGAGAAACACATGCAGCTTAAACGAGTGGCAGAAGCCAAACTGCCAACCCCATGGGGCGATTTCCTGATGGTGGGTTTTGAAGAACTGGCAACCGGACACGATCACGTAGCGTTAGTGTATGGTGATATTTCAGGCCAGACGCCGGTTCTGGCGCGTGTCCATTCAGAATGCCTGACAGGCGATGCTCTGTTCAGTCTGCGCTGCGACTGTGGTTTCCAGCTGGAAGCGGCGTTGGCGCATATTGCGGAAGAAGGCCGTGGGATCCTCCTTTATCACCGTCAGGAAGGACGTAATATTGGTTTGCTGAATAAAATTCGCGCCTATGCGCTGCAGGATCAGGGCTATGACACCGTAGAAGCCAACCACCAGCTGGGCTTTGCCGCCGACGAACGTGATTTCACCCTTTGTGCGGATATGTTCAAGCTGCTTGGCGTCGATGAGGTTCGTCTGCTCACCAATAACCCGAAGAAAGTGGAAATCCTCACCGAAGCGGGAATCAATATTGTGGAACGCGTACCGCTGATCGTGGGGCGTAACCCGAATAATGCCCATTATCTGGACACCAAAGCTGCCAAGATGGGGCATTTGCTGGATAAATAACCCGATGCGTTGTCACTGCCTTGCGGGTAGCCGCGGGTGACGCACATTGAAAAAGCCTGCACGTCACATGCAGGCTTTTTAGTTTTTACATCAGCATGTTACGAATAACATAATGCAAGATGCCGTCGTTCTGGTAGTAGGTTAACTCGGTGGCGGTATCGATACGGCAGCGACACGGTATGACTTCTTGTTTACCGTCCGGACGCGTGAGCGTCACTGGCACCGTAGCGCCCGGTTTCAGGTTCTGCAGATCAGCGATGTCGATCGCCTCTTCCCCAGTCAGTCCCAGGGTTTTACGCGTGACGCCCTGCGGGAATTCCAGCGGCAGAATCCCCATCCCGATCAGGTTAGAACGGTGAATTCGCTCGAAGGACTCAGCGATCACCACGCGGATCCCCAGCAAACGCGGCCCCTTCGCCGCCCAGTCACGGCTGGATCCGGAACCATACTCTTTACCCGCAATCACCGCCAACGGCGTGTTCTCTTTTTGATACAGCATCGCCGCATCATAGATAGACATCACATCCGTTCCAAGCAGATGCCGCGTCATTCCGCCTTCCACCCCGGGCACCATTTCATTGCGGATACGAATATTGGCAAACGTGCCGCGCATCATCACTTCATGGTTTCCGCGTCGCGATCCGTAGGAGTTGAAGTCTTTCCGCTCAACCCCATGGTTTTGCAGATAACGACCTGCCGGGCTGTCCGCTTTAATGCTCCCCGCCGGGGAAATATGGTCAGTGGTCACGGAATCGCCGAGCATGGCCAGAATCCGTGCGCCGTGAATGTCGGTGACCGGCGCCGGTTCCGCCAGCATCTCGTCAAAGAAGGGCGAGAGCCGGATATAGGTAGAGTCATCCTGCCAGCCGTAGGTGTCAGAGCGTTCGACAGGGATCCCCTTCCACTCTTCCGTTCCTTCAAACACTTCCGCATACTCTTTACGGAACATTTCCGAGGACACCAGTTCCACCGCACGAGCGATTTCCTGCGCCGACGGCCAGATATCTTTCAGATACACCGGATCGCCTTTGCGATCGTGGCCCAGCGGATCGGTAGCAAGATTGATATTCATATTGCCCGCCAATGCGTAAGCCACCACCAGCGGCGGCGAGGCCAGCCAGTTGGTCTTCACCAGCGGATGGATACGCCCCTCAAAGTTACGGTTGCCGGAAAGCACAGCGCCTACGGTTAAATCGCCTTGCTTGATGGCCGTTTCGATAGGCTCCGGCAGCGGCCCCGAGTTACCAATGCAGGTCGTACAGCCGTACCCCACCAGATTAAAACCCAGTTCGTCCAGATACGGCGTCAGTTTCGCCTTCGCCAGATAATCCGACACCACTTTCGACCCGGGCGCCAGCGACGCTTTTACCCACGGCTGGCGTTTCAACCCCAGCGTAACCGCTTTTTTCGCCAACAGGCCAGCGGCCATCAGCACGCTCGGGTTGGAGGTGTTAGTACAGGAAGTGATCGCTGAAATAACTACCGCGCCGTCCGGTAACTGATATTGCTGACCGTTCAGCACATATTCGACTGGCTTGCGGTCTTTTTGCGCAGTGTTCAGTTCCAGCTCGCTGCTGGCGGCAAACGCTTTTGGGACATCGCCGAGAGCGACACGATCCTGAGGCCGTTTCGGCCCGGCAAGGCTGGCTTCCACGTCGTTCATATCCAGCGCCAGCGTGCTAGTGAATACCGGCTCGTCGCCAGGATTACGCCACATGCCCTGCGCCCTGGCGTATTTCTCTACCAGCTCAACCTGATCTTCCGTCCGACCGCTCAGACGCATGTAGTCAAGCGTGACGGCATCAATCGGGAAGAAGCCGCAGGTGGCGCCATATTCTGGCGACATGTTGGCGATGGTGGCGCGGTCCGCCAGCGGCAGGGAATCCAGACCGTCGCCATAGAATTCGACAAATTTACCGACCACACCGTGTTTACGCAGCATCTGCGTGACGGTTAACACCAGGTCGGTCGCCGTGATCCCTTCACGCAGTTTGCCGGTGAGCTTAAAGCCCACGACATCCGGGATCAGCATCGACACCGGTTGTCCGAGCATCGCGGCTTCGGCTTCGATACCGCCGACGCCCCAACCGAGCACGCCGAGACCGTTGATCATGGTGGTGTGGGAATCCGTACCGACCAGCGTATCCGGGTAAGCGACCCATTCACCGTTTTGCAGCTCGCTCCAGACCGCTTTGCCGAGATACTCCAGGTTCACCTGATGGCAGATCCCCGTTCCCGGCGGCACCACGCTGAAGCGGCTAAACGCCTGTTGCCCCCACTTGAGGAACATATAGCGTTCATGGTTACGCTCCATTTCAAGGCGCACGTTTTCTTCAAATGCGTCATCGTCGCCGAAATGGTCAACGGTGACGGAGTGGTCAATCACCAGATCGACAGGTGACAGCGGATTCACTTTCGCGGTATCGCCGCCAAGGCGTTTAACCGCTTCGCGCATTGCCGCGAGATCCACGACGGCGGGCACGCCGGTGAAATCCTGCATCAGCACGCGCGCCGGACGATAAGCAATTTCGCGGTCAGCATGGGCATTTTTCAGCCAACCTGCCAGCGCCTGGATATCTTCTTCGGTAACAGAATCACCATCCTGCCAGCGCAGCAGGTTTTCCAGCAAAACTTTGAGCGACTTGGGCAGACGGGTGATATCGCCCAGTGATTTTGCAGCCAGCGGCAGACTGTAATAATGGTAGGTTTTGTCTTTGGCCTGCAACGTGTCCTTACTGGCTTCTCGTAGGGTTGACGACATAGCTCCTCCTTTATGACGGGGTTGCGATGCCCTGAATCTCCTCAGGGTGAATATTAAAGATAACACAAACAAGCTGTAACGTTTTGATAACAACCCAAATGGATAAAAGAGGAGAAACCTTGCAGAGAGGCGACGCTGCAGAAAACAAAAACCTCGCCGCAGCGAGGTTTATGGCCATGATCGAACAGGGATGCCAGATAGCGTTTAGCGTCTCTGGCGTTATCGTTAACGGGCAACGATCCAGATCAGTTCAGCCCAGAAGAGCAGCGATACGGAAAATGCGCCCATCCAGGACCAGTATTTCATGTTTGAAGTAAGCATAGGCTACACCAACTTTTATCTGACACGTTATGTTGAGTCATTCTCAACGTCTTATTGCTGTGGTGTAAAAGAAAAGGCATTGCGCCTGTTAATAGCGTGCTTAAAATTGCGCGCTAATTAAGAATGGTGTCGATTATTGTTTTCGTTTATCGTCTTCAGCAAAGGAATCAATAAATGCCTGCTGCTGTTGCGTGAGTTTCCAGTTTTCAGGGCTTGTCTTCACACGCACGCTTTTGCTTTTCCGGGTATTGTCACAAGGCTGACATGTCGGTAGCGACGTGTGTTGCTGTCCGCGAACCCTCATCTTTACCCCCAGGCGTTCCAGATCAGCAGGCCGACGACCAGCCAGAACAGCGCTGAGCCCAGAAAAACCGCAAGCCACGCTTTGCGTTTCAGTTCAGGGTCCCGACGTGGTTCCTGGTTTTCAGACGGCATTGCTAACCTCATACAATCGACATCACTTATCATTCTGGCACCAAACAATCGGTACAATTAATCATCAGATGAGACAAATCCTAATCAAACTTTAGTCAAAAATCCAGTGAATTTACGAATCGTTTGCCGTGAATAAATCAATCTTTTGATCAAAAATAAATAATTGAAATACGAAGTTTGCGGGGCGGGTAATAAGACACTACTTTATGAGGCATTAACCCTGGCAATACCAGGGTTAATAATTCCCGAAATTAAGAATAAAAGAAAAATGTGATTTAATTAAAACTTTCGCTGTTTCTTGCTGATAAAAAATCCCGAAACCAATATCCCGTTTGATTACTTCTCCGGCAGCTTTATATCTTTAAACATGGCTTCAATCTCTTCATTAGAACGTAATGCCACCGCGGTATCAACGACGTCACGCGTCAGGTGCGGCGCAAAGCGTTGAATGAAATCATACATGTAGCTGCGCAGGAAGGTGCTGCGACGGAAACCGATCTTTGTCGTGCTGTGGCTAAAGACATCATGCGCATCGACGCGCACGAGATCCGGGTCGGAAATCGGATCCACCGCCATGCTGGCAATCACCCCAACGCCCAGCCCCAGACGAACGTAGGTTTTAATGACGTCGGCATCGGTGGCAGTAAAGACGATCCGCGGCGTCAGCCCTGCCCGGTTAAATGCGGTATCCAGCTCGGAGCGTCCGGTAAAGCCGAAGGTATAGGTGACAAGCGGATACTGCGCCAGCTCTTCAATCGAGACCGAAGCTTTATTCGCCAGCGGGTGTTCAGGCGTCACCACAATAGAACGGTTCCAGTGGTAGCAAGGCAGCATCACCAGATCGTCATACAGATGGAGGGCTTCGGTAGCGATGGCGAAATCGGCGTTACCTTTAGAGACGGCTTCCGCAATCTGAGTCGGCGATCCCTGATGCATATGCAGCGATACGCGTGGATAACGCTCGATAAACCCTTTTATCACCCCGGGTAGCGCGTAGCGTGCCTGGGTATGGGTGGTGGCGATATAGAGCGAGCCTTTATCCGGCCAGGTATGTTCACCGGCAACCGACTTGATGGCGTCAACCTTCGAGAGCACTTCACGTGCGATGCGGATAATTTCCTGCCCCGCTGGCGTCACCTGGGTCAGATGCTTGCCGCTACGGGCAAAAATCTGGATGCCCAGCTCGTCTTCCAGCATCCGCACCTGCTTACTGATACCCGGTTGTGAAGTATAAAGTCCTTCCGCAGTTGAAGAGACGTTCAGGTTGTGATTAACCACCTCAACAATGTAGCGAAGCTGCTGTAATTTCATGTTAAACCATCCAGATTAGCGCCATCAGGTCATCGTCTTTACGCAGCGACACGCACTGCTAATACGATTTAATAATAAAAAAGCCGTTAACTATAACCACTATATCATTTATAGCATTGGTGTATAGACAGGAAGAAAAATTAATAAGAAAGGAATAAAAAAACAGGGTCGCAAACACGACCCTGTTATAGATGGCTGTCCCGGAGGTTTATCCGTTGCGCAGCTGCGTAACAGACCTGTGGAACGTGACCCGCTTGCAGGCCCGGTAAACATCAGCGCTACCGGGCAATTAACAGGGAATTACTTCTTCCCTTCAACCCATTTACCGTCAACGAAGAACGCAGACCAGCCGGTCGCCTTCCCGTCTTTTTCCGCCGCAACATACTGCTGCCTGGTTTTGCGGCTAAAGCGTACCAGCGTTTTGTTGCCTTCCGGATCCTGCTGCGGCGCGTCGGCCAGATAGCGCAGTTTTTCCGGCAGGCGATCGCGGAAACGATACAACTCTTCCACCAGCGGCGCGCGCGTTTCGCGGGATTTCGGGAACGTATTGGCAGCAAGGAAAACCCCGGCCGCGCCGTCACGCAACACAAAATACGCATCCGACTTTTCACACGGTAGTTCAGGCAGCGGAACCGGATCTTCTTTCGGCGGCGCCACTTCACCATTACGCAGAATTTTACGCGTATTCTTACACTCATCGTTGGTGCAGGCCATGTACTTACCAAAACGCCCCATCTTCAGGTGCATTTCGGAACCACATTTCTCACACTCGACGATCGGGCCGTCATAGCCTTTGATGCGGAACTCGCCCTCTTCAATCTCATAGCCGTCGCAGGTCGGGTTATTACCGCAGACGTGCAGCTTACGCTTCGGATCGATCAAGTAGCTGTCCATCGCCGTGCCGCACTTCTTACAGCGACGTTTGGCGCGTAACGCATTCGTTTCCGCGTCATCGCCTTCCAGCACGTTCAGCACTTCGTTTTCCGGCACCAGGTTAATGGTCGTTTTGCAGCGCTCTTTCGGTGACAGCGCGTAACCGGAGCAGCCGAGGAAAACGCCAGTACTGGCCGTACGGATCCCCATTTTGCGGCCACAGGTCGGGCAGTCGATGCTGGTCAACACCATCTGGTTCGGACGCATACCCCCTTCTTCCGGATCTTTCTCCGCTTTGTCTAACTGCTGAGTAAAATCACTGAAGAAGTGGTCCAGCACCGCTTTCCATTCCGCTTCATGGTTAGCCACCTGATCCAGGCTGTCTTCCATTTGCGCGGTAAAGTCGTAGTTCATCAGTTCGCGGAAGTTTTCTTCCAGACGATCGGTAACGATTTCACCCATTTTTTCCGCGTAGAAACGGCGGTTTTCAACGCGCACATAGCCGCGATCCTGAATGGTTGAAATGATCGACGCATACGTAGAAGGACGACCAATACCGCGTTTTTCCAGCTCTTTAACCAACGAGGCTTCGCTAAAGCGGGCCGGTGGCTTAGTAAAATGCTGAGCCGGAACCAGTTCAACCAGAGACAATTCGTCACCTTTGTTCACCGCTGGCAACGTACGGTCTTCATCACCTTTACGCAGCGCCGGCATCACTTTTGTCCAGCCGTCGAAGCGCAGGATACGTCCACGCGCTTTCAGGCGGAAGTCACCGGCGCCGACGGTCAGCGTGGTGGAATCATACTGGGCTGGCGTCATTTGACAGGCGACAAACTGACGCCAGATCAGCTGATACAGCTTCTGCGCGTCAGATTCCATATCCTTCAGCGTGTCGGCCAGAACCGACACATCGGAAGGACGAATCGCTTCATGCGCTTCCTGTGAGTTTTCTTTACTGGCGTACTGATTCGGTTTCTCAGGCAGATATTTGTTGCCAAAGTTGTCGCTGATATAACCGCGAACCATGTTCACTGCGTCCTGGCTCAGGTTGGTAGAGTCAGTACGCATGTAGGTGATGTAACCGGCTTCATACAGGCGCTGGGCCATCATCATGGTTTTCTTCACCCCAAAGCCCAGACGGGTACTTGCCGCCTGTTGCAGGGTGGAGGTGATAAACGGCGCGCCGGGTTTACTGCTGGTCGGTTTGTCTTCACGTTCGAGAACGGTATAACGCGCTTTTTCCAGCAGGCTAACCGCGGCATGCGTCTGCTCACGGTTAACCGGGCGGAATGGTTTGTCGCTCTGGTGAGTCACCTGTAACGGTAGCGCATCGCCGGATGGCGTGTTGGTATTGGCGTCGATCTCCCAGAACTCTTCCGGAACAAACGCTTTGATTTCGCGTTCACGCTCGACAACCAGACGCACTGCGACAGACTGTACGCGACCGGCAGAAAGGCCGCGGGCGATCTTTTTCCACAACAGCGGGGACACCATATACCCCACCACGCGGTCCATAAAGCGACGCGCCTGCTGGGCGTTAACACGATCGATATTCAGTTCGCCGGGCTTCTCAAACGCCTGACGGATCGCATTTTTGGTAATTTCGTTAAACACCACGCGACTGTAGCGCGCGTCGTCGCCACCGATAACTTCCCGCAGGTGCCAGGCAATGGCTTCCCCTTCGCGGTCAAGGTCGGTTGCGAGATAGATGTGGTCGGCTTTTTCAGCCAGTTGTTTTAATTCAGAGACGACCTTCTCTTTACCAGGCAGCACTTCGTAATGCGCGTCCCAGTTGTGCCACGGGTCAACGCCCATGCGATTGACGAGCGCGCCACGTTCATCCTTTTTAGGCTTCTTAGCCGTTTTGGTGGAGGTAGAGTCGGCGCTCTTTTTAGCTGCTGAGCCACTGGTCGGCAAATCACGGATATGACCCACGCTGGACTTAACCACGTAGTCACTACCCAGATACTTGTTGATCGTTTTGGCTTTTGCCGGGGACTCAACGATGACAAGAGCTTTACCCATATTCACCTTTACCTAATTTGATTCTTCCAGGAATGCGTCGCACGTTGATTCACCTTCCACTGGCGACGAGACACGGATATGGTCCCTGCGTCTGCGGATATCAACCCCTTGTACTGACTCTGTGCACTAAATAGTCAGGTGACTGAGTTAACAGGTTTTTTCGCACATAAGCGCTATAGCACGACGGAATTTCGGTCGAATGTCAAGCAAATCTGTTGCCAGATTGACGAAAGCGTCACACTGTACCTGATAAAATTCGTTACGCAACTTTATTAGCATGCAAAACCAAAACTCGCCAGTCAGCGAAGGTTGACAAGACCCTGGACTTTATCAGCGAATATTTGCCCATAAGCGGCGCCCGGCGTAGACTAATGTTCTTGTTTAAGGAGTAAAAAATGCATAAAGAGACGCAACCGATCGATCGCGAAACGCTGCTGAAAGAAGCCAATAAAATCATTCGTGAGCATGAGGACACGCTGGCGGGGATTGAAGCCACCGGCGTAACGCAGCGAAATGGCGTGTTAGTCTTCAGCGGGGAGTATTTTTTAGACGAACAAGGCTTACCGACGCCGAAAAGCACCGCCGTGTTTAATATGTTTAAACATCTGGCCCATGTGCTTTCTGAGAAATATCACCTGATTGATTAACCCTGGCGCAGTGCGGCCGGTTGGCGCTGCGCATATCGCCATTCAGGGCGAAACAGCGCCAGCCGGTACGGGATGTTTACATCAGGGGTTTTTGTCCGCGCTGCCACCAGCGCATCAGTAAGCGGTCAGCGCTTTCCGCCGCGCTGCCGGTGAAACGGTCCATTAGCTTTTTGCGTTGCAGATAGCGCACGTTCAGCACGTCGCGTCCTTCCATCAGGTTCAGGATCACGTCATCGCTGGTATTGATTTCATCAATAAGCCCCTTCTCCAGCGCCTGCTCACCGTACCAGTGCTCACCGGTGGCCACCTGTTCAATGTCCAGAGTCGGACGCATACGATGGACAAACGCCTTAAACAACTGGTGTGTTTCGTTTAAGTCTTCACGGAATTTCTGTCGCCCTTCTTCGGTGTTTTCTCCTAACAGCGTCAGGGTGCGCTTATACTGCCCCGCGGTGTGCAGTTCAATATCAATGTCTTTGCTTTTCAGAAAACGGTTAAAGTTAGGGATCTGCGCGACCACCCCAATAGATCCTATGATGGCAAACGGCGCAGAGACGATCCTGTCCGCCACGCAGGCCATCATATAGCCGCCGCTTGCTGCCACTTTGTCGACCGCGATCGTCAACGGGATGTTTTTATCGCGCAAGCGCTGTAATTGCGACGCGGCCAGGCCGTAGCCGTGCACCACGCCGCCAGGGCTTTCCAGGCGCAAAACCACCTGATCCTGCGGTTTTACCACTGCCAGCACCGCCGTCACCTCTTCACGCAAGGCGTTAACTTCGTGAGCATCCATACTGCCTTTGAAATCAAGCACCCAAACGCGCGGCTTGTCGGTGTCCCGCGTTTCGCCTTGTTTTGCTCTCGCCTTTGCCGCTTTCGCTTCCTGCTTGCGCTTTTTCTTTTGCGCTTTATGCCACAGCTTTTGCTGATGACCGTCGAGCAGCGCCATCGCCAGGTCATCCTTCATCTCCTGATACTGCTCGCTTAGATTGGTCACCCGCAATTCGCCACGCTGACGTTTGCGCTGGGCAACGTTCACAATAATGGCGGCAATAGCGGCGACAGCAACAACAATGGTGATGATTTTGGCAAGAAATAGCCCATATTCAGACAACAATTCCACACGACCCACCTTGGTTAAATAACTTTGCTTCGGCTCAGTGTACAACAGGCGTCATGCGTCGTCTCGTTGGATGTCGCGAGGGAAAAAGTATGACAAAGTGTTCATTTTAAGGCGTTATCGCCCCAGGCTGATTGAATTATGGCGGAGATTCAGGCATAAACCCGAAAAGTCAACGAGAAGCAGAGCGGCCACGCATGTCGCCGAGGAGTAGCCATGCATTATCAACCCAAACACGATCTTCTTCAGGGCCGCATTATTCTGGTCACCGGGGCCAGCGATGGCATTGGCCGTGAAGCCGCCCTGACCTACGCCCGTTTCGGCGCAAGCGTTATCCTGCTTGGCCGCAATGAGGAGAAATTACGCCACGTCGCAGGCCTGATTGCCACTGAAACGGGCAGCCAGCCGCAGTGGTTCACGCTCGATCTGTTAACCTGTACCGCCGCAGACTGTCACCAGCTTGCACAGCGCATTGCCGGACAGTATCCGCGACTGGATGGTGTGCTGCATAACGCGGGATTGTTGGGGGACATCTGTCCCATGAGCGAACAGGACCCACAGGTCTGGCAGCAGGTTATGCAGGTCAATGTCAACGCGACGTTTATGCTCACCCAGGCGTTGCTTCCTTTATTACTCAAGTCGGATTCCGGATCGCTGGTTTTCACCTCGTCCAGCGTGGGCCGCCAGGGACGAGCGAACTGGGGGGCCTATGCCACGTCCAAATTCGCCACCGAAGGGATGATGCAGGTGCTGGCTGATGAATATCAAAACCGTTCCCTGCGCGTTAACTGCATCAATCCTGGCGGTACCCGCACAAGCATGCGCGCCAGCGCTTTCCCGACGGAAGATCCGCAAAAACTCAAAACTCCCGCCGACATTATGCCGCTGTATTTGTGGCTGATGGGCGACGACAGCCGTCGTAAAACCGGCATGACCTTCGACGCCCAACCGGGCCGTAAACCAGGAATCGCGCAATGAGTGAAGAACGCTATCAGCAGCGCCAGCAGCGGGTAAAAGACAACGTTGACGCACGCGTCGCCCAGGCGCAGGAAGAGCGCGGCATTATTATCGTGTTTACCGGTAATGGTAAGGGGAAAACCACCGCCGCGTTCGGTACGGCAACCCGCGCCGTCGGGCATGGTAAAAAGGTGGGCGTTGTACAGTTTATCAAAGGCACCTGGCCGAACGGCGAACGTAATCTGCTTGAACCTCATGGCGTCGAGTTTCAGGTGATGGCGACCGGGTTTACCTGGGAAACGCAAAACCGCGAATCAGATACCGCCGCCTGTCTGGCGGTATGGGAACACGGTAAGCGAATGCTGGCGGACCCTACGCTGGATATGGTAGTTCTCGACGAGCTGACCTATATGGTGGCCTATGATTATCTACCACTGGATGAGGTGATTACGGCGCTGAATGACCGACCCCATCAGCAGACGGTGATCATTACCGGGCGCGGCTGTCATCGGGATATTCTCGAACTGGCCGATACCGTCAGCGAACTCCGTCCGGTGAAGCACGCCTTCGAAGCGGGCGTCAAAGCTCAGATGGGTATTGATTACTAGGTAAAGGAACCGGAAGGCGGCGTAGACGCCCTCCGGCATAGCGACAGGCAATCAGCCGTTATTGTTCCGTCCACCTGAACGACGACCGCCGCTCATTTGGCTATGACGCTTCACCGCACGACGAATCTGATTGGCCTTCATGCGACGACGGTCTTTTTCTACCGCCACTTTTGAAGTGGTTTCCGGCGGCAGTTCTACCAGCTCACGCAGATAGTTTGTTTGCGCCAGATCCAGCTCGGTCCAGCCGCCACGCGGCAGGCCTTTTGGCAGCGGAATATCACCGTAGCGTACGCGGATAAGACGGCTTACCTGCACACCCACTGCTTCCCACAGGCGGCGCACTTCACGGTTGCGTCCTTCGGTCAGGGTGACGTTATACCACTGGTTAATGCCTTCGCCCCCGCTGAACTTGATGGTTTTGAACGCTGCCGGACCGTCTTCCAACTGAACGCCGCGGCTGAGATCGCGAATTTTCGCGTCATCGATCTGGCCAAAGACGCGGACCGCATATTCACGCTCGACTTCACGGCTCGGGTGCATCAAACGGTTCGCCAGTTCACCGTCGGTCGTAAACAGCAGCAAACCGCAGGTGTTCACGTCCAGTCGTCCTACCGCAATCCAGCGCGCGCCGCGCAGCTTGGGTAAACGGTCGAACACGGTCGGACGCCCTTCCGGATCGTTGCGGGTACAGAGTTCGCCTTCCGGCTTGTAGTAAGCCAGCACACGGCAGATTTGTTCCGCAGACTCTTTTACCGAAATCAGGTGCCCATCGATACGGATCTTCAAACCCGGGGTGACGTCAACGCGATCGCCAAGCGTCGCGATCTTGCCGTCAACACTCACGCGGCCTGCTTCGATAATGGATTCGATTTCACGGCGAGAGCCGTGGCCGGCACGCGCCAGCACTTTTTGTAACTTTTCGCTCATAGAGCTTCCTTCAGGTGTCGCCTTCACAGGCGTCGAACAGGAGAATTAACGGCGCCGTTAAGCGCCATTTAAAGGCCGCGTAGTATACAGAGTTGCGACCTTATAAGAAAGGTTTAACGTCTCCAACCCCTTCACGCAACACCACGGGCGCATCGTCGGTTAAATCAATCACCGTGGTCGGCTGCTGTCCCAGATAACCGCCGTGAATAATCAGGTCCACCTGTTTTTCGAGGCGGTCTTTGATCTCTTCCGGATCGGACTCGGTAAATTCGCTGCCAGGCAGCATCAACGAGGTAGAGAGCATCGGCTCGCCGAGCGCCTCCAGCAGCTCAAGTGCGATGGGGTTCGACGGCACGCGCAAACCGATGGTTTTGCGTTTTTCCTGCAGCAGGCGCCGCGGCACCTCTTTCGTTCCTTTCAGAATAAAGGTGTAGTTCCCCGGCGTGTTGTTCTTTATCAGGCGAAACGCCACGTTATCGACAAACGAATAGGTCGACAATTCCGACAGGTCGCGACACATCAGAGTAAAGTTATGGCCGTCCGGCAGCTGGCGAATTCGGCAAATGCGCTCCATCGCCCCTTTGTCTTCAATTTTACAACCAAGCGCGTAGCCGGAATCGGTAGGATAAACAATCACCCCGCCTTTGCGGACAATTTCAACGGCCTGGTTAATCAGGCGCTGCTGCGGGTTATCAGGATGAATATAAAAAAACTGACTCATACTTCCCTCACTGTGGTGTTCTGTGGCTGTTCCCACAACTGCCAGACGCCTTCCACGCCAGCCGGCAGCCAGAGCTTACGTCCCAGCTCTATCCACGGGCACGGCTGATGAAAATCAGACCCTTGCGATGCCCATAGCTGATGCTGACGGGCAAGGGTGGCCAGTTGCGTTCGCTCGTTGGGAGACTGCTGACACTGCGCAACCTCCATCGCGTCGCCGCGATGGTCAGCAAAATGCGCCACCAGTCTTTTCAGCCACTTGGCGCTAAGGTTATACCGCCCCGGATGAGCCAGCACCGCCTTACCGCCGGAATGATGAATGACATCAATAGCTTGTTCTATTGTACACCACTGCGGCGGAACGTATCCGGTTTTCCCTCGCGCAAGATACTTTTTGAAGACATCGGCCATGGTCGTCGCTTTGCCGCACTCCACGAGGAAGCGGGCAAAATGCCCCCGAGTCACCGCGCCACCGTCAGCAAGGCGCAGCGCCCCTTCCCATGCGCCGGGAATGTGGGCTTTCTCCAGACGCTCGGCAATGCGCTTTGCCCGCTGCTGACGGCGTTCGGTTTGTTCCGCCAGAAACGCGCACATCGCCGGGTGGGCGATGTCAATATTCAGGCCAACAATATGGATCTCATGATTCTCCCACAGCGTGGAGATCTCAACGCCGGGGATCAGGGTCAGCGGCAGGGCTGATCGTGAAATTTCTTCGCTTGCCGCCGGGATCGCGGCTGTGGTGTCATGGTCGGTAATCGCCAGCGTGCCAACGCGCATCTCGACAGCCCGGTGGACTAATTCTTCCGGCGTCAATCGTCCGTCGGACGCCGTGGTATGGCTGTGCAGATCGTAAATCACTGCGTAATTCGTGTCGCTCAAGGCGAACTCCCGTCTTCATATAAATGGACTTGCCTGCGCATCATAACGGTTTCAGCAAATTAACTGAAATCAGGTATTGACAATATGCCATCGAACTAGTTAACTAGTACGAAAGTTCACTTAGAAAAGGGTATCACAATGCAAGCATGTTTCATTCTTCACGGTTGGTGGCGCACTTCCTGATTTCGGGCAGTGTACTTGTGCATGCTAACCGCACCCAGATACCCGGCCCGCCTGCAAGCGGGCTTTTTTTTGAGCAAAATTAATGAGAACAACAATGCAGACATCAAAACCTACACTTGAGCTGATTACCTGCGACGCCGCGTACCGCGAGAACCCCACGGCGTTGTTTCATCAGGTTTGCGGCAACCGGCCAGCGACGCTGCTGCTGGAATCCGCGGATATTGACAGCAAAAACGATTTAAAAAGCCTGCTACTGGTTGACAGCGCGCTACGCATCACCGCAATGGGTGACACTGTCACGTTACAGGCATTATCCGCGAACGGCGCCGCGTTGCTGAACCTGATGGATACCGCCCTGCCCGCAGGCGTGGAGAATGCCTCGCTGCCGGATGGCCGCCTGCTTCGCTTCCCTTCCGTCAGCCCCTTACTCGATGAAGACGCCAGGCTGTGCTCACTGTCGGTCTTTGACGCGTTTCGCATTCTGCAGACGCTGGTGACCGTTCCGGCAGAAGAACGCGAAGCCATGTTCTTCGGCGGCCTCTTTGCTTACGATCTGGTCGCGGGGTTTGAAGATTTACCGCAGCTTGAGGCAAATAACCGCTGCCCGGACTACTGCTTCTATCTGGCGGAAACATTGATGGTGATCGACCATCAGAAAAAGAGCACCCGCATTCAGGCCAACCTGTTCACCAGCGATGACAACGAACGGCAGCGGCTTAACGCGCGTCTGGCGCATCTGAGCCAGCAGCTCAACGAACCCGCGCCGCCGTTACCGGTGGTCTCCGTGGCGCAAATGCGCTGCGAGTGTAATCAGAGCGATGAAGAATTTGGCGCCGTGGTGCGCACGATGCAAAAAGCCATTCGCGCTGGCGAAATTTTCCAGGTCGTGCCCTCCCGTCGTTTTTCGCTGCCCTGCCCGTCGCCGCTGGCAGCCTACTACGTGCTGAAGAAAAGCAACCCCAGCCCGTATATGTTCTTTATGCAGGACAATGATTTCACCCTGTTTGGCGCCTCACCTGAAAGCTCACTGAAATATGACGCTACCAGTCGTCAGATTGAAATTTACCCGATTGCCGGTACACGTCCGCGTGGCCGTCGCGCCGACGGTTCGCTGGACCGCGACCTCGACAGCCGTATTGAGCTTGAAATGCGCACCGATCATAAAGAGCTTTCCGAACACCTGATGCTGGTGGATCTGGCGCGTAATGACCTCGCTCGCATTTGTACGCCGGGCAGCCGCTATGTTGCCGACCTGACTAAAGTCGATCGCTATTCATACGTGATGCACCTGGTTTCCCGCGTCGTCGGCGAGCTACGCCGCGATCTCGACGTGCTGCATGCCTATCGCGCCTGTATGAACATGGGTACCCTGAGCGGCGCGCCGAAGGTACGGGCCATGCAGCTGATTGCCGACGCCGAGGGACAGCGACGCGGCAGCTACGGCGGCGCCGTAGGCTATTTTACCGCTCACGGCGATCTGGATACCTGCATCGTGATTCGTTCGGCCCTGGTTGAAGACGGGATCGCCACCGTGCAGGCGGGTGCCGGCATCGTGCTGGATTCGGTTCCGCAGTCTGAAGCCGATGAAACCCGTAATAAAGCGCGCGCGGTTCTGCGTGCCATCGCGACCGCGCATCACGCACAGGAGACGTTCTGATGGCTGATATTCTGCTGCTCGATAACATTGATTCATTTACCTATAACCTGGCAGATCAGCTGCGTACCAACGGCCATAACGTAGTGATTTACCGTAACCATATCCCGGCTCAGACCCTGATCGACCGCCTCGCCACCATGAAAAATCCGGTGCTGATGCTCTCTCCGGGGCCGGGCGCGCCGAGCGAAGCGGGCTGCATGCCAGAACTGCTGACGCGTCTGCGCGGTAAACTGCCGATCATTGGCATCTGCCTTGGGCATCAGGCGATTGTGGAAGCCTACGGCGGCTATGTCGGTCAGGCCGGTGAGATTCTTCACGGTAAAGCGTCGAGCATTGAGCACGACGGGCAGGCGATGTTTGCCGGCCTGAGCAACCCGCTGCCAGTGGCGCGCTACCATTCGCTGGTGGGCAGTAATGTCCCGGCGGGGCTGACCATTAACGCGCATTTTAACGGCATGGTGATGGCGGTCCGTCACGATGCTGACCGGGTCTGCGGTTTTCAGTTCCACCCGGAGTCGATCCTCACCACCCAGGGCGCGTTGCTGCTCGAGCAAACGTTGGCCTGGGCGCAACAGAAGCTGGAGCCAACCAATACGCTGCAGCCTGTTCTGGAAAAACTGTATCAGGCGCAAACCCTGAGCCAGCAGGAAAGCCATCAGCTTTTCTCTGCGGTCGTCCGCGGTGAACTGAAACCAGAACAGCTGGCGGCGGCGCTGGTCAGTATGAAAATTCGCGGCGAACATCCGCTGGAGATTGCCGGCGCGGCCACAGCCCTGCTGGAAAACGCCGCCCCGTTCCCGCGCCCGAACTATCCGTTCGCGGATATCGTGGGGACCGGCGGCGACGGTAGCAACAGCATTAATATTTCTACCGCCAGCGCGTTTGTCGCGGCGGCGTGTGGCCTGAAAGTTGCTAAACACGGGAACCGCAGCGTATCCAGTAAATCCGGGTCGTCGGATCTGCTGGCCGCCTTCGGCATCAACCTCGACATGAATGCCGACAAATCGCGCCAGGCGCTGGACGAGCTCGGCGTCTGCTTTCTGTTCGCGCCGAAATACCACACCGGTTTCCGCCATGCAATGCCGGTACGCCAGCAGTTGAAAACCCGTACGCTGTTTAACGTGCTCGGCCCGCTGATTAACCCGGCGCATCCGCCCCTGGCGCTGATCGGCGTCTACAGCGCGGAACTGGTGCTGCCGATCGCCGAAACGCTGCGCGTGTTGGGTTATCAGCGCGCGGCGGTGGTGCACAGCGGCGGCATGGACGAAGTGTCCCTGCATGCGCCGACGATTGTGGCGGAACTCCATGACGGCGAAATCAAAAGTTATCAGCTCACCGCGGAAGACTTCGGCCTGACGCCGTACCATCAGGAACAGCTGGCGGGGGGAACGCCGGAAGAAAACCGTGACATTCTGACACGCTTGCTACAAGGTAAAGGCGAAGCCGCGCACGAGGCTGCTGTCGCCGCAAATGTCGCGATGCTGATGCGACTGCATGGTGAAGAAGATCTGAAAGCTAATGCGCAAACTGTACTGAACGTTCTGCGCAGTGGTTCCGCTTATGACCGAGTCACCGCACTGGCGGCAAGAGGGTAAATGATGCAAACCGTTTTAGCGAAAATCGTCGCAGACAAGGCGATTTGGGTAGAAGCCCGCAAACAACAACAGCCGCTGGATACATTCCAACAGGATGTCCAGCCGAGCACGCGTCATTTCTACGACGCGTTACAGGGGGCGCGCACAGCCTTTATTCTGGAATGTAAAAAGGCCTCTCCGTCGAAGGGCGTGATCCGCGACGATTTTGATCCGGCGCGCATTGCCGATGTGTACAAGCACTATGCGTCGGCGATTTCCGTCCTCACTGACGAGAAATATTTCCAGGGCAGCTTCGATTTCCTGCCGCTCGTCAGCCAGGTCGCACCGCAGCCGATTCTGTGCAAAGACTTTATCATCGATCCGTACCAGATCTACCTTGCGCGCCACTATCAGGCCGACGCCTGCCTGCTGATGCTGTCGGTACTCGATGATGAACAGTATCGCCAGCTTGCCGCCGTCGCCCACAGCCTGAAAATGGGGGTGCTGACGGAAGTGAGCAACGAAGAAGAGCTGGAGCGCGCCATTGCGCTCGGGGCGAAAGTGGTCGGCATTAATAACCGCGATCTGCGCGATCTGTCGATTGATTTAAACCGTACTCGCCAGCTTGCGCCGAAACTGGGTCACGGCGTGACGGTCATCAGCGAATCGGGTATCAACACCTACGGTCAGGTCCGCGAGCTCAGCCACTTTGCTAACGGTTTTCTGATTGGCTCTGCGTTAATGGCATATGACGATCTCAACGCCGCTGTACGTCGCGTCCTGCTGGGGGAAAATAAAGTCTGTGGGCTGACGCGCCCGGAAGATGCGAAAACGGCTTATGAATCGGGCGCGATCTACGGCGGGCTGATTTTCGTTCCTACCTCCCCCCGCTTCGTTACTGACGAACAGGCACAGCAGGTGAAAGCCGCCGCGCCGTTGCAGTATGTGGGCGTGTTCCGCAACGCTGAAATCGCCGACGTTTGCGACAAAGCGAGTCGACTGATGCTGGCTGCCGTCCAGTTGCATGGCGGCGAAGACCAGGCTTACGTTGATGCGCTACGCGCCGCGCTGCCTGCACAGGTGCAGATCTGGAAGGCGCTGAGCGTTGGCGAAACGCTCCCGGCGCGGGATTATCGGTCTGTCGACAAATACGTGCTGGATAACGGCCAGGGCGGCAGCGGCCAGCGTTTCGACTGGTCGCTATTGCAGGGACAGGCGCTGGATAACGTTCTGTTAGCAGGTGGGCTTGGCGCAGATAACTGCGTCGAGGCCGCGAAAGCCGGCTGCGCCGGTCTCGATTTCAATTCAGGTGTAGAGTCACAGCCGGGCATCAAAGATGCACGCCTTCTGGCATCGGTATTTTCGACACTGCGCGCATATTAAGGAAAAGGACATGACAACATTACTTAATCCCTATTTTGGTGAATTTGGCGGCATGTACGTGCCGCAGATACTGATGCCCGCGCTGCGCCAACTGGAAGAGGCGTTCGTCAGCGCGCAGAAAGACCCGGCGTTTCAGGCCCAGTTTACCGACCTGCTGAAAAACTATGCGGGTCGTCCCACCGCGCTAACGAAGTGCCAGAACATTACGGCGGGCACCCGCACCACGCTGTATCTGAAGCGCGAGGATTTGCTGCACGGCGGCGCGCATAAAACCAACCAGGTATTAGGCCAGGCGCTACTGGCAAAGCGAATGGGCAAAACCGAGATCATCGCGGAAACCGGCGCCGGACAGCATGGCGTTGCGTCGGCGCTGGCCAGCGCGTTGCTCGGCCTGAAATGCCGTATCTACATGGGCGCGAAGGACGTTGAGCGCCAGTCGCCCAACGTGTTTCGTATGCGTCTGATGGGTGCTGAGGTCATTCCCGTTCACAGCGGTTCCGCGACGCTGAAAGATGCCTGTAATGAGGCGCTGCGCGACTGGTCTGGCAGCTACGAATCCGCCCACTATATGCTCGGCACTGCGGCAGGCCCGCATCCTTTCCCGACCATTGTACGCGAATTCCAGCGCATGATCGGCGAAGAAACCAAAGCGCAACTCCTTGAAAAAGAAGGACGTTTGCCGGACGCCGTTATTGCCTGCGTCGGTGGCGGTTCCAACGCTATCGGGATGTTTGCTGACTTTATTAATGAAACCAGCGTCGGGTTGATTGGCGTTGAACCAGGCGGTCACGGAATAGAAACAGGCGAACATGGCGCCCCGCTTAAGCATGGCCGCGTCGGGATTTACTTCGGTATGAAAGCGCCAATGATGCAGACTGAAGAGGGTCAAATCGAAGAGTCTTACTCAATTTCCGCGGGTCTGGATTTCCCGTCGGTGGGGCCGCAGCACGCTTATCTGAACAGCACCGGGCGTGCCGATTATGTGTCGATTACCGACGACGAAGCGCTGGATGCGTTCAAAACGCTGTGCCGTCATGAAGGGATTATCCCGGCGCTGGAATCCTCCCACGCATTGGCCCATGCGCTGAAAATGATGCGTGAGAACACGGAGAAAGAGCAACTGTTGGTGGTAAACCTCTCCGGACGCGGCGACAAAGACATCTTTACGGTACACGATATTCTGAAAGCGCGAGGGGAAATCTGATGGAACGCTACGAAACGCTGTTTGCACAACTGAACGATCGCAAGGAAGGCGCCTTTGTCCCCTTCGTGACTCTCGGCGACCCCGGCGTGGAACAGTCGCTCAGCATTATCGATACCCTGATAGAGGCTGGCGCTGACGCGCTGGAGCTGGGGATCCCTTTCTCCGATCCGTTAGCCGATGGCCCGACTATTCAGAGCGCAACCCTGCGCGCTTTTGCCGCAGGCGTTACGCCAGGCCAGTGTTTTGAGATGCTGGCGGCCATTCGCGCTAAGCATCCAACGATCCCGATTGGTCTGCTGATGTACGCGAATCTGGTATTCAGTAAGGGCATTGATGAATTTTATGCGCAGTGTGAAAAGGTCGGCGTGGATTCGGTACTGGTTGCCGATGTGCCGGTAGAAGAATCCGCCCCCTTCCGTCAGGCTGCGCTACGCCACAATGTCGCGCCAATTTTCATCTGCCCGCCCAATGCGGACGATGACCTGCTGCGCCAGATTGCCTCCTACGGTCGCGCCTACACTTACCTGGTGTCTCGCGCAGGGGTGACCGGGGCCGAGAACCGGGCGGCGCTGCCATTGCACCATCTGGTAGAAAAGCTGAAGGAATATCACGCTGCGCCTTCCCTGCAAGGTTTCGGTATCTCGGCGCCGGAACAAGTATCCGCCGCCATTGACGCCGGTGCGGCAGGTGCGATATCGGGTTCAGCGATTGTAAAAATCATCGAGAAAAATATCGACACTCCTGAGCAGATGCTCAGCGAACTAAAAACCTTCGTCAGCGATATGAAAGCGGCCACCCGCCGTTAACACATCCCAGGCCGCCAGATTCATGCTGGCGGCCTGCTCCGTTGCGTGACGTCAACGCACTCAAGCCATGAACAGGTTTCCATAACTTTTCCTTCAGTCTGCTGTAATAGCAGGTTTTTTTGGTTGGTTACGCCACCCGTCTGCTGCCTGCAGCCGCGTTTATACGACCTGCACCCTCAAAAAATCTGCATCAATAGAAAATTTTCCTTCATGGATTTTGAACACTCACAGTTTGCCAGGATTAATCCTAAAGCCCTGAGTCCAGTCAACGCTTAAACGTCAGTTAGCCGCAGTTAACGTAAGTTAATGTCAGCATTACGTTTATCATTAACATAACCACACATTATGGTAACGTAAGTTATTAGTTGAAAGGTTAACGATATGTCGCTAAGCCACTCATTTTTAACGGGCTACTATTAAATAATTAATATCGCAGCAAAATTATTTTCACCGCAACCAGAACAGCCGCTTAAATTTGACTATCTGCTGATAGCGACTAATTTTAGAAGGGTGACGACAACGGTCACAAATTAACATTTATATATATTAACGAAACAGGAGAAATAACATGGCCGAACATCGTGGTGGTTCAGGAAATTTCGCCGAAGATCGTGAAAAAGCATCAGAAGCAGGCCGCAAAGGCGGTCAGCATAGCGGCGGGAATTTTAAAAATGACCCGCAACGTGCTTCTGAAGCAGGTAAAAAAGGTGGCCAGAATAGCCACGGCGGAAATAAATCCGACAAATCATGATTTAATTGTTTCCACAACAACATGATTTCTCGAAGCATGCTGCGAGTCTTCGGGCTCGCAGTATTAATCTCAGGAGAATACCAATGAATATGAAGACTGTTGAAGACGTTTTTATCCATCTACTTTCAGACACCTACAGCGCAGAAAAACAATTGACTCGTGCTCTGTCGAAATTATCCAGAGCCGCCTCTAACGAAAAATTAATCCAGGCGTTTCAGGCTCACCTTGAAGAAACGCAGGGTCAGATTGAGCGTATCGATCAGGTCGTTGAATCTGAAGCCGGTATTAAAGTGAAGCGCATGAAGTGCGTGGCGATGGAAGGCCTGATTGAAGAAGCGAATGAGGTCATTGAAAGCACTGAGAAAAACGAAGTGCGTGACGCCGCCCTGATTGCTGCTGCGCAAAAAGTTGAACACTACGAAATTGCAAGCTACGGCACTCTGGTAACGCTTGCCGAACAACTGGGCTATACCAAAGCGGTCAAACTGCTTAAAGAAACGCTGGAAGAAGAAAAAGCCACTGATTTAAAACTTACCGATTTAGCAATTGCTAATGTGAATAAAAAAGCCGGAAATAAATCCTGATAATTTTATTTCCTGTTTTTAACCCACACTGCTTTTAATTATTTTCTGAGGACATAACCAATGAATGCGATTGAACATTATCATGACTGGCTTCGTGACGCCCATGCTATGGAAAAACAAGCCGAATCCATGCTCGAATCAATGGCGAGCCGCATCGATAATTACCCTGACTTGCGTGCAAGAATTGAACAACATATTAGCGAAACCAAGCATCAAATTACGGTTCTGGAAGGTATTCTCGACCGCAATAATATTTCCCGCTCGGTTATCAAAGATTCAATGAGTAAAATGGCCGCGCTTGGTCAGTCTATCGGCGGTATGTTCCCTTCCGACGAGATCGTGAAAGGGTCAATTAGCGGCTACGTTTTTGAGCAATTCGAAATTGCCTGCTATACCTCCCTGCTCGCAGCTGCGCAAAAAGCAGGCGATACCGCGTCTATTCCTGCCATTGAATCCATCCTTAATGAGGAAAAACAAATGGCTGACTGGCTGATTAAACATATTCCTGACACAACAGAACAATTCCTGCTGCGCTCTGAAGCAGACGGCGTAGAAGCGAAAAAATAAATTATTATCAGGAGGCAGCATGTTTCGACACGTTAAACAACTTCAATATACGGTGCGAGTCAGTGAGCCTAATCCTGGTTTAGCAAATCTTTTGCTGGAGCAATTTGGCGGCCCTCAGGGCGAACTGGCTGCTGCATGTCGTTACTTTACCCAGGGTCTGGGTGATGATGATGCAGGACGCAAAGAGATGCTGATGGACATAGCGACCGAGGAACTGAGTCATCTGGAAATCATCGGTTCGCTGGTAGGCATGCTGAATAAAGGCGCAAAGGGCGCGCTGGCTGAAGGTACGGAAAACGAAGCCGAACTGTATCGTTCCCTTACCGCTAACGGCAACGATAGCCACATTACTTCCCTGCTCTATGGCGGCGGCCCTGCCCTGACCAACTCCGCAGGCGTGCCGTGGACAGCGGCTTATATCGACACAATCGGCGAAGTGACCGCCGATCTGCGATCCAACATCGCCGCTGAAGCACGGGCAAAAATTATTTACGAGCGGCTGATTAACGTCACAGACGATCCCGGCGTTAAAGACGCGCTGGCGTTTCTGATGACCCGTGAAGCTGCGCACCAGTTGTCGTTTGAAAAGGCGCTGTACTCAATTCGCAATAACTTCCCGCCGGGTAAATTGCCGCCTGTCGAGCAGTACACCAACGTGTACTACAACATGTCTCAGGGCGACGATCCGCGCGGTAGCTGGAACAGTGACGAGAACTTTGAATATGTTGCCGAACCGATGCCAGCCGTTGACGGCGGTGACGGTCTGGCTACCGTCAAACTGACGAAACAGCAGCAAACGCTGTTAAAAGCGATGGCGGAAAGAACCAAGTCCGATCCGTCGGCCGACCCGCTCACCAGTGCAGAACTCGGTCAAGGCGAGCCGCAGGAAAAGCAGTAATAGCGTGAAGAAATAATTCCGTGTGTGTCATGTCCTTATTGACCCCGTAAATACGGGGTCTTTTTTTATGGCATCAGAAACGATAACCGGCGGAGAACATAAATACCCACGGGTCGAGACGAATGTCATCATGCTGTTTGACACCGGCGAGCTTATAGTCTGCGGTAGTATCGATGTCCATATACCAGACGGACATGTTAATTAGCCAGTCACGGTTGATGAGATAATCCATCCCAACCTGCCCCGCCGCGCCCCAGGAATCTTTCAGGCTAAGATCGGAAACCCCGGTATTTTTCCCATTTTCATTGACGTCATTATCAAAGAAGGTTGTGTAGTTTACGCCTACCCCGACATAAGGACGCAGCTTGCTGCTGGAATCGCCAAAATACCATTGCGCCATCAGTGTTGGCGGTAGGTGGTGCACGGTCGCGATATCGCCGGTTGCTTTGGTTCCGACTTTATGGCGGAACGGCGTCGCGCCAAGCAGTTCAATACCAATGTTGTCGGTCGCCATATAGGTAAAGGTCAGGCCGAGTTGGGTATCGTTACTGACATTAAAACCGCCCAGATGGCCTAATGTGCCGTCTGCGCCTTCTGTCGGACGAACCGTCGCCGAGCCTGCCCGAATAAAAAACTCGCCAGCTTCATGCGCATAGACGCCGCCAGAGAGAAGTGTACTTACTGCCAACGCCGCCACTGTTAACTTTTTCATATCCGCTCCATCGTTATGGTTATAACTGCGTGACGAATATACCCACATTGGAGTAATAAGTGATCTAACCTGGATCACATTACGTCGTGTAATTTAACATTTATTGATCCAGATTAATTTAGAAGTAGCATTCAAAATCCTGGTTATTGTCATTCAGATCAAATTTGAAATATTTTCATAAAGTGAATATCTTTTGAGCAATCGTCAAAGCCAGCGCCTGTTTATTGCTTCCTGCTTTACAAAGATATGCTTTTCCATACAACCGTTGATGCTGCCACTGCGCCTTTATCCAGGGTACAATTGCCCGCTTAATAACACCTGCAAAACTCAAGGAGAGTGCATGTCTATCACGGCGAAGTCCGTATACCGTGACACCGGGAATTTTTTCCGTAATCAATTTTTAACCATCCTGCTGATCTCGCTGCTGTGCGCGTTTATCACGGTGGTATTAGGGCATGCCTTCTCACCCAGCGATGCGCAAATCGCGCAGTTGAGTGAAGGGGATCATCTGGCCGGGAGCGCTGGCTTGTTCGAGCTGGTGCAAAATATGACGCCAGAGCAGCAGCAGATCCTCCTGCGTGCGTCGGCGGCGTCCACGTTCTCCGGCCTTATCGGTAATGCCGTCCTCGCCGGTGGCGTGTTGTTAATGATCCAGCTCATTTCCGCAGGCCACCGCGTGAGCGCGCTGCGTGCTATTGGCGCCAGCGCGCCGGCGCTGCCAAAGCTGTTCATTCTAATTTTGCTGACCACGCTGCTGGTGCAACTCGGGATTATGCTGATTGTGGTGCCCGGCATTCTGCTGGCCATCGTATTGGCTCTGGCCCCGGTGATGCTGGTGCAGGATAAGATGGGCATATTTGAGACCATGCGTAACAGCATGCGTCTGGCGTGGGCGAACATGCGACTGGTGGCCCCGGCCGTCATCGGTTGGCTGTTGGCAAAAACGCTGCTGTTACTGTTCGCATCGAGCTTTGCCGCCTTTGACCCGAACGTTGGCGCGGTGATCGCAAATACGTTGAGCAATTTGATCTCTGCCGTATTGCTCATCTACCTGTTCCGTTTGTATATGTTGATTCGCCAATAACCCCTTACGCGTCGCAGGCCTTTTCGCCCGACGCTTTTGATTACGGAAATGAACAATGAAGCAGTTTCTCGATTTTTTACCGCTGGTGGTCTTCTTTGTTTTTTACAAAGTCTATGACATCTATGCCGCCACCTCCGCGCTGATTGTGGCAACGGCCATCGTGCTTATCTACAGTTGGGTTCGCTACCGCAAGGTAGAGAAAATGGCGCTGATTACTTTTATTCTGGTCGCCGTGTTTGGTGGGCTGACGATCTTCTTCCATAACGATGAGTTTATTAAGTGGAAAGTCACGGTCATTTATGGCCTGTTTGCCAGCGCGTTGCTGATCAGCCAGTGGGTAATGAAAAAACCGCTGATTCAGCGCATGTTGGGTAAAGAACTGACGCTGCCGCAAGCAGTGTGGTCGAAGCTCAACCTCGCATGGGCGGTGTTCTTTATTCTGTGCGGCCTCGCGAATATTTATATCGCGTTCTGGCTACCGCAAAATATCTGGGTGAACTTTAAAGTGTTTGGCCTGACCGCGCTGACGCTGATTTTTACCCTGCTCAGCGGCGTCTATATTTATCGACATATGCCGCAGGAAGACAAATCCTGAACCGCTTTCGATGCCAGGCCTGAAAACCTGGCTTTTTTTCTCCCCTCCCGGTATCACCTGTTCTGCACTTTTCCTTTGTTATCGATCCATAAATTGGGTGAATCATGAAGATATTGTGGAGATTGCCTTCCTGATATTGTAATGAGAATGCTTATCATTGATATTCCGTATCGCATTTTTAACAATAGGGATGTCCGTTGATGATTTCGATAATAAAAAGCTCTCCGCGCCCTCTGGCGCTCTTGATTGCCGCAGCATTGAGTGGAAATGCGTTCGCTGCAGACGACGCGATGAATGACGGTGAAACCATGGTCGTTCAGGCCACCGCCGAAGAAGCCCTTAAGCAACAGCCAGGGGTGTCTGTCATTACCGCCAAAGACATTGAAAAACACCCTCCTGTTAACGATCTCTCCGATATTATTCGCACTATGCCGGGGGTTAACCTGACGGGTAACAGCGCCAGCGGCAGCCGGGGCAATAACCGTCAGATAGACATTCGCGGTATGGGTCCGGAAAACACCCTTATTTTGATTGACGGCGTACCGGTAACGTCCAGAAACTCGGTACGCTATAGCTGGCGCGGCGAGCGGGACACCCGGGGTGATACCAACTGGGTGCCTGCGGAAATGGTTGAGCGTATTGAGGTTCTGCGCGGCCCGGCGGCGGCACGCTACGGCTCTGGCGCCGCTGGCGGCGTGGTGAATATCATCACCAAACAGCCAACAAACGACTGGCACGGCTCGCTTTCTCTCTATACCAACCAGCCCGAGAACAATAAAGAAGGCGCGACCAAGCGCGCAAACTTCAACCTGAGTGGGCCGCTCATTGACGATGTACTGACGATGCGCCTGTACGGAAACATTAACAAAACCGACGCCGACGCCGCGGACATCAATACCCAACAAAACGGCTCCTATGCCGCCGGACGTGAAGGGGTACGCAACAAAGATATTAATGCCCTGCTCTCCTGGAAACTGACGCCGCAGCAGATTGTCGATTTTGACTACAGCTACAGCCGCCAGGGGAATATTTACGCAGGCGACACTCAGTACAGTAACAGTAACGTCAGCCCTAATGGTCTGGTCAACACGCTATACGGTGAAGAAACTAACCGGATGTACCGTCAGTCATGGGGCTTAACCCATAACGGGATCTGGGACTGGGGACAGTCAAAATTCGGCGTCTATTACGAAAAAACCAATAATACGCGGATGCAGGAAGGCTCGACCGGGAAAGTGGAGGGAATGATCAATAATACCGATTACTCCACCAGCCGCCTGGAGTCGTATCGTTCTTCTGGCGAACTGAACATTCCGGTCTTCTGGCTGTTCGATCAAACCCTGACCCTTGGGGCCGAATGGAGCCGCGATGAACTAAACGATCCGGCATCGATGCAGGCGACCAGCGCATCCGGCGTGCAGATTGGCAATGTCTCCGGCGACGCTTCTGACCGTAGCACGAAAAACAGCGCCACCCTGACCGGTATTTATCTTGAAGATAACATCCAGGCGCGCCCAGGAACGGACATCATCCCGGGGCTCCGCTTTGACTATCACAATGACTTCGGCAGTAACTGGAGCCCCAGCCTGAACATGTCCCAGGAGCTTGGCGACATGTTTAAGCTAAAAGCCGGGATTGCGCGGGTCTTCAAAGCGCCAAACCTGTATCAGTCCAGCGAAGGCTATCTGCTGTCCACACGCGGCAACGGCTGCCCGAATAATATCGCCACGGGCAGTTGCTACCTGCTGGGCAACCCGGACCTGGATCCGGAAATCAGCATCAATAAAGAGATCGGTCTTGAATTTAACTATGACGGCTGGGATGCGGGCATAACCTGGTTCCGTAACGACTACAAAAATAAGATTGTTTCGGGAACCGACATCATCGGCTACGCCTCTAACGGCAACAACATTCTGCAGTGGGAAAACGGCGGCAAAGCAATAGTCGAAGGTCTGGAAGGTAACGTGGTGATCCCGCTGCTGCCGGACACCCTGAGCTGGCGCACCAATGCGACCTACATGATCAAATCGGAAAATAAGGACACCGGTAACCCACTGTCGGTTATTCCTAAGTACACGATCAATACCATGCTGGACTGGCAGGTTAACGATAAATTCTCGACAAACCTCCAGTGGACGCAGTATGGCCGTCAGAAACCGCGTGAGTACGCCGAAACGCGTAACGAAACCGGCGCAATGTCGGATAAAGAAATCGGCGCCTACGCGATTGTCGGCATTGGCGCGAATTATCAGATGACAAAGAATCTGCGACTCAATGCGGGCATCAGTAACCTGTTCGATAAGCAGATTTATCGTGAAAACGACGGCGCGTCGACCTACAACGAACCAGGCCGGGCATATTACGCTGGCGTCACCATGTCATTTTAATCTCTCCAACGCCCGCCTCGCGGGCGTTTCCCCTCTGTTATCCATGCGAAAATCATAGTAGCATCGCGGCTGGAATTTTTTCTCTCTACTCGGTTTTACCATGACAACAACAACTAACGTCCCTCAGGGCGAACTGGTTTTACGCACACTGGCCATGCCCGCCGACACAAACGCCAATGGCGATATTTTTGGCGGCTGGCTGATGTCACAAATGGATATTGGCGGCGCGATTCAGGCGAAAGAGATTGCTCATGGCCGCGTGGTAACCGTCCGCGTGGAAGGAATGAGCTTTCTGCGCCCGGTAGCCGTGGGCGATGTCGTGTGCTGTTACGCGCGCTGCGTGAAGCGCGGAACCACCTCGGTGAGTATTAATATTGAAGTCTGGGTGAAAAAAGTGGCGTCAGAGCCCATTGGCCAGCGCTACAAAGCAACCGAAGCGCTGTTTATCTATGTTGCGGTTGATCCGGACGGAAAGCCGCGCCCGCTGCCGGTTCAGGACTGATATCGGAAACCTGCCTCAACAGTGCCGGAGGACGGTGTACTGTCCTCCGGCTGCGGATTTATACGATTCATTACTCGATCTGTGTGGTGCCGTTCAGACGGAAGACAATATTGACCACCAGCCCGGAACCGGGTTTACCCGCTTCGTAGCGCCATCTGCGCATCGCATTCTTCACTTCACGCTCGAACATATTGGCAGGTTGGGCAGAAAGAATTTGCACATTGTCCACCCGACCGTCTGCAGTCACATCAAATTTCACCTTCACCCGCCCTTCAATACGTAACGCCTGCGCGCGCGCCGGATACTGTGGCTGATTACGGCGCAGGGCGCGCGGTCCTGACGGCACGGCGACGGCAGGTTTGCTGGTTGCCGCCGCGGTACGGGTCGTCGGACGCGCAGACGCGTTAGTGTCAAACGGTGATGCCGGACGCGGCTCTGCGGGCTTAACGTCCCGTTTCGGCTGTTCCTCGACCTTTTTCACCGGCTTCGGTTTGGGTTTCGGTTTTGGCTTTGGCTTGGGTTTCGGTTTTTCGATCACCACCGGCGCTTCTTTTGGCGGTTCGGGGGTAATTTCAGGTTCCGGCTCGGGTTCAGGCTCAACGACCGGTTGCGGCGGCGGCTGAACCGCCTGAGGCGGTTCCAGGTCTGCCGGAGAGACCATCGTTACGGAGATAGGCTGCGCAGGCGCGGGCAGTTCAATAACCTGATGTACCGAGGTATATAAGAGTCCCGCAACCAGCGCGCCATGAATGGCAACAGAGAGCAGCGTCGGCCAGGGGAAGCGACGAGGTAAATCAAGGGTCATTGAAGTCATAATCGTTTCAGTTGAAAAACCAGACCTCAATTTTAAATGCAAATAGCAATCATATTCAATAAGGCATCACAGTCGGCGGCATTTAAAAACCAAATTCTGGCGAAAAAAACCTTGCTAACGCTGTGGCCTTAACAAAGCTGACATCTTTGCGTTGCAGTCAGGTGACCTTTCCAATAACGTATTTACACACTCGATTTGCCTGTTTGCGTCCCATGACGTTTCTGATTAAGGAGCCTTATACGTGCTTTATGTTATCTATGCTCAGGATCACGCCGATTCGCTGGAAAAACGCCTTTCCGTCCGCCCTGCTCATCTGGCGCGTCTGCAGTTGCTTCGCGATGAAGGTCGTTTGTTGACCGCAGGTCCAATGCCCGCGGTCGACAGCAACGATCCGGGTGCGGCGGGTTTTACCGGCTCAACGGTCATTGCAGAATTTGATTCACTGGAAGACGCGCAAAAGTGGGCGGAAGCCGATCCGTATGTGGCCGCCGGGGTGTATGCCCAGGTGTCGGTTAAGCCCTATAAGAAAACGTTTTAAACCGCGGTTCTTTGGGCACCGCAGGCGGTGCCCGTGTTGCTCAGACGCTGTGGATCGCAAACAGCAGCGCGTTACGCTGATGGTTGAGGATACACTTTCTGATTGAGTGGATCCGCATATTGCGACGTGACTGCCCTTCAAGCCAACGCGCTTTTCGGCGACTGGCCTGACGCAGCATACGCCAGCGTCCCACTTCCGTTCTACTCCGCTTCATGTGACTTACTCTTACAGTGCAAGAGTCTGCATTATACGCCTCGTCGCCAGGCAGGCTAGCGCTTTTCCCGCGTTTTTATTTGCCAGATTAATCCTGACGCGTAAACTCTTAACAATGCGCTTTCAAAAGGATTTTTAAACTATGACAACCTTCTACACGGTGGTGAGTTGGCTGGTCATTCTGGGCTACTGGGTGCTCATTGCCGGTGTAACATTACGTATATTAATGAAACGACGCGCGGTGCCTTCCGCCATGGCCTGGCTGCTGATCATTTATATACTGCCGCTGGTCGGGATCATCGCTTATCTTTCCGTTGGAGAACTTCACTTAGGCAAACGTCGTGCTGAACGCGCACGGGCAATGTGGCCTTCCACGGCCAAATGGTTAAACGATCTCAAATCCTGCAAACACATTTTCGCCGAAGAAAACAGCAGCGTGGCGTCCTCGCTGTTTAAACTTTGCGAACGTCGCCAGGGCATTGCCGGCGTCAAGGGCAACCAGCTCCAGTTGCTGACCGACACCGACGATGTGATGCAGGCGCTGATCCGGGACATCCAGCTGGCGCGGCATAACATCGAGATGGTCTTTTATATCTGGCAGCCGGGCGGCATGGCCGATCAGGTTGCGGAGTCGCTGATGGCGGCCGCGCGTCGCGGCATTCACTGCCGTCTGATGCTCGACTCCGCTGGCAGCGTGGCGTTCTTCCGCAGCCCATGGGCGGCGATGATGCGTAACGCCGGGATAGAAGTGGTTGAAGCGCTCAAGGTTAACCTGCTTCGCGTCTTCCTGCGGCGCATGGACCTGCGTCAGCACCGTAAAATGGTGATGATTGACAACTACATTGCCTATACCGGCAGCATGAATATGGTGGATCCGCGCTACTTCAAACAAGACGCCGGCGTCGGCCAGTGGGTGGACTTAATGGCGCGCATGGAAGGTCCGGTTGCGACTGCGATGGGCATCGTCTACTCCTGCGACTGGGAGATCGAAACCGGCAAGCGCATTTTGCCCCCGCCGCCGGACGTCAATATTATGCCTTTCGAGCAGGCCAGCGGTCACACGATCCACACCATTGCATCCGGCCCCGGCTTCCCGGAGGATCTGATTCATCAGGCGCTGCTGACCGCCGCGTATTCCGCGCGTGAATATTTGATCATGACGACGCCCTACTTCGTGCCCAGCGACGATTTGCTGCACGCCATCTGTACCGCCGCCCAGCGCGGCGTGGACGTCAGCATAATTCTTCCCCGCAAGAACGATTCCCTGCTGGTTGGCTGGGCCAGCCGCGCGTTCTTTAGCGAACTGCTGGCGGCAGGCGTCAAAATCTATCAGTTCGAAGGCGGCCTGTTACATACCAAAAGCGTCCTGGTGGACGGTGAGCTGAGTCTTGTCGGTACGGTCAATCTGGATATGCGCAGCCTGTGGCTGAATTTCGAAATCACGCTGGTGATCGATGATGCCGGATTCGGCGGCGATCTCGCCGCGGTGCAGGACGACTATATCTCCCGCTCGCGGTTGCTGGATGCCCGTTTGTGGGTAAAACGCCCACTCTGGCAGCGGATTGCCGAGCGACTGTTTTACTTCTTCAGTCCATTGCTGTAAAACGTGCCCAATAGTGGGTAAACAGGTAGTCATTATGGATATGGATCTGAACAATCGCCTGACTGAAGATGAAACGCTTGAGCAGGCTTACGATATTTTTCTCGAACTGGCGGCCGATAACCTCGACCCGGCAGACATTATTCTGTTCAATTTACAGTTCGAAGAACGCGGTGGAGCGGAATTGTTTGATCCGTCTGAAGACTGGCAGGAACACGTCGATTACGACCTGAATCCTGATTTCTTTGCCGAGGTAGTGATTGGGCTTGCCGACAGTGAAGACGGCGAGATTAACGATATTTTTGCCCGCGTTCTCCTGTGTCGCGAAAAAGACCATAAGCTCTGCCATATTCTCTGGCGCGAATAACCCTCCGTCATGCCGGAAAGCCGCCCGCTTTCCGGCGTTCCTCCCTTACTCCGGTAATTTACTGCCACAGTGGTTGCAATACCGCGCGCTGTTTTCGTGCTTGCTTTGCTGGCAGTGCGGACACTTGCGCGGCTGATTATCCTTTTGAAACGCGGTACTCATATGGGTAGTAATTAAGCCGGTTGGGATAGCAATCACCGAATAGCCAATCAGGATCAACAGCGAGGCAACAATCCGCCCAAGCGGCGTATGTGGCGTGATATCGCCATATCCGACGGTGGTGACCGTCACTATCGCCCAGTAGACAGAAGCGTTCAGCGTAGTAAAACCGTATTTCGGCCCCTCGATGAGATACATCAGCGTGCCGAAAATAATCATGACGATGGCGATAAAAGAATAAAACAGAATCAACTGATGCCGCGCGCTGACAATTGCCTGCCAGAATACGCGCAAAGAAGGCATAAAGCGCAGCAGCTTTAAGATACGCAATACGCGGATCGCCCGCATGGCGCGCCAGGCAAAGACATAATTCAGGCTGATCTCCGGCCATAGCCACATAACGTAGAGCGGCAGTATGGTGGCTAAATCAATTATTCCCCAAAAACTGAACACATATTTTGCCGGGTTCGGCCAACTGATCAGACGCAGCAAATATTCGACGGTGAAAATGAGCGTGACGAACAGTTCCAGCCAGACAAAAAGATGCCATTCGTCATAGGTCAGGTGATACTGGGTTCCCAGTCCCGATTCGACAAAAATAATGACCACGCTGATCAGCGCAAACAGCGCGCACAGACCTTCAAAGCGCCGCCCCGAGCGGGTATTCAGATCAAATAAGGTGTGGTAAAGACGACGCCGAATCGACGATAAAGAAAGTGACACGGTAACCTCACAATAAAAAACAGGGCTGACGTGATATCAGCCCTGGCAATTATAACGGGTCTACTTTCAGGCAGGAAACAGCATGTCGGAAACTGCCTTCCAGCACCGGGCGTGTTTTTGCGCACTCCGGCCCGGCGATCGGGCAACGGGTGCGAAATACACAGCCGGAAGGCGGGTTAATTGGCGAAGGCAATTCCCCTTCCAGCAGTTGGATGGTCTTGTTTTTTTCCCGATCGGGATCGGGGATCGGCACGGCAGACATCAACGCTTTAGTATAGGGGTGCAGCGGGTTGTGATACACCTCATCGTAGGTCCCCAGCTCTACCGCATGCCCCAGATACATCACCAGTACGCGGTCGGAGATATGCTTCACCACCGCCAGGTCATGGGCGATAAATATCAGCGACAACCCCATTTCACGCTGCAATTGTTGCAGCAGATTCACCACCTGCGCCTGGATGGAGACGTCGAGTGCCGAAACCGGCTCGTCGCAGATAATGAGCTTCGGCTCCAGGATCAGCGCACGCGCAATACCGATACGCTGGCACTGACCGCCGGAAAACTCGTGCGGGTAGCGGTTGATGAGATTTGGCAGCAACCCCACTTTCATCATCATCGCCTTGACCCGTTCGCGTACGTCCTGCCGCGGTAGCGCCGGATGATAGGTGCGCAGCGGTTCAGCGATAATTTCTCCGATGGTCATGCGTGGGTTCAGCGACGCCAGTGGATCCTGAAAAATCATCTGGATATCGCTGCGCACGTTGCGCCACTCTTCCGCTTTCATACCCAGCAGATCTTTTCCCAGCCAGGCCACTTTGCCGTCGGTCGCTTTCACGAGACCAATAATCGCCCTTGCGAAGGTCGATTTTCCACAGCCCGACTCCCCCACGACGCCCAGCGTTTCGCCTTCGTACAGCCGCAGCGTCACGCCATCCACCGCCTTCAGCGTTTTTGACGGCTGCCAGAACCACTGCTTGCCGTCTTTAATCGCGAAATGAACCTTCAGATCGGCAATTTCGAGGAGGACTTTACGTTTTTCATCTACAGCATTCATACCAGTTCCTCCACCGGTTTAAAGCAGGCGCGCAGGCGACCCGGGCTGAACTCGTCGAGCGGCGGCGCGCTGCTGCATATCTCCATCGCGTAGGGACAGCGCGGCTGAAACGGGCAGCCTTTCGGCAAACGCAACAGGTTTGGCGGGTTGCCGGGAATCGTTAACATCTCTTCGCCTTCGCCATCCAGACGCGGCACCGCGTTAAGCAAGCCGATGGAATAGGGGTGAACGGGACGGTAAAAGACGTCGCGCGCTGCGCCGTACTCCATAGTGCGCCCCGCATACATCACCAGCACTTTGTCGCAAATACCCGCCACAACGCCAAGATCGTGGGTAATCATAATGATTGCCGTATTGAATTCCCGCTTCAGATCATTGAGCAGGGTCATGATTTGCGCCTGCACGGTCACGTCCAGCGCGGTGGTCGGTTCATCGGCAATCAGCAGTTTTGGTCGACACAGCAACGCCATCGCGATCATGACGCGCTGACGCATGCCGCCGGAAAACTCATGGGGAAACATTCTCATGCGCTTGCGGGCTTCCGGCATTTTGACGGCATCCAGCATTCGCACCGACTCTTCAAATGCCTCAGCTTTGCGCATTCCTTTATGCAGCATCAGCACTTCCATTAGCTGCTCCCCAACGCGCATATAAGGGTTCAGCGAGGTCATTGGGTCCTGAAAGATCATCGAAATTTGCTCGGCGCGCAGTCTGTTCAGTTCCCGTTCGGGTAGATTAAGGATCTCACTGCCATTGAACTTTGCCGATCCGCCAATCCGGCCATTGGGGGCCAGCAGCCCCATCAGCGCAAACGCGGTCTGCGATTTGCCTGAGCCGGACTCGCCGACAATTCCTAAGGTTTCCCCGGCACGCAGGGTAAAGTTCAGATCGTTTACGGCAGTGACGTCACCGTCCGGCGTACTGAAGGTCACGCGGAGATCCTGTACGTCCAGCAGTGCGTTAGCCCGTTGCTCCGCGAGCGGCGCGGTTGCTGTTTCAATTACGCTCATGGCTGCGCTCCTTAACGGTCTTTCGGGTCGAGGGCATCACGCAAGCCATCGCCAATAAAGTTAAAACAAAACAACGTCACCACCAGGAATCCTGCCGGAAACAGCAGCAACCACGGCGAAACTTCCATTGAGTTCGCGCCGTCGCTTAATAACGCGCCCCAACTGCTCAGCGGCTCCTGGGTTCCCAATCCCAGGAAACTGAGGAAAGATTCAAACAGGATCATGCTTGGCACCAGCAACGACGCGTAGACCACCACCACCCCAAGCACGTTGGGCACAATGTGGCGGATAACGATATTCGGCGTGGAAACGCCGCCCACCTGAGCGGCCTCGATAAACTCTTTACGCTTCAGGCTCAGCGTCTGACCGCGCACGATACGCGCCATGTCCAGCCAGGAGACCATGCCGATAGCCACAAAAATCAGCAGGATATTTTGTCCAAAGAAGGTGACCAGCAGGATCACGAAGAACATAAACGGGAAGGAGTTGAGGATTTCCAGCAGGCGCATCATCACCGAATCCACTTTGCCGCCGAGATAGCCGGAAAGCGAGCCGTATAGCGTCCCCACAATCACCGCCACCAGCGCAGCGGCGATCCCCACCATCAGAGAAATACGTCCGCCAATCGCCACGCGCACTAACAGGTCGCGACCGGACGAGTCAGTGCCGAAATAGTGTCCGGACTCAACGTCCGGCGCGCTCGACATCATTCCCCAGTCGGTATCAAAATAGGTGAACGATGACAGCATTGGCGCCAGCGTGACGAACAAGGCAATAATGACCAGAACAACCAGACTGGCAACCGCCGCACGGTTATGCATAAAGCGTCGGCGGGCATCCTGCCACAGGCTGCGCCCTTCGACCTCCAGCTTTTCACTGAAATTCTCCAGCGCCTCGCTGTTTTTCTTACTTAACATCATCGCGAGCTCCAGTCTCAGTAACGGATTTTCGGGTCGATCACGGCATACAGCACATCGACAATCGCATTGAATACGATGGTTAACGTCCCTACCAGAATCGTCAGGCTTAGCACCAGCGAATAGTCACGGTTCAGCGCGCCATTCACAAAAAGCTGGCCGATGCCAGGCAGGCCATAGATAGTTTCGATGACCATTGAGCCGGTAATGATGCCGACAAAGGCCGGTCCCATGTATGAAAGCACCGGTAACAGCGCCGGTTTCAGCGCATGGCGAAAAATGATGCGTCGCATCGGCAGCCCTTTCGCCCGTGCGGTGCGAATGAAGTTGGAGTGCAGAACTTCAATCATCGAACCGCGGGTAATACGGGCGATGCTGGCGATATAGGCCAGCGATAAGGCGACCATTGGCAGGATCATAAATTTCAGCGCCCCGCCATTCCAGCCGCCGCCCGGCAGCCAGTGCAGCGTGATGGCAAATATCATCACCAGAAGCGGCGCGACCACAAAGCTCGGGATGACGACGCCGGTCATTGCCACCCCCATCACCATGTAATCCCAGCGCGTATTTTGCTTAAGCGCCGCGATAACGCCCGCGCTAACGCCGAGGATCACCGCTAACAGGAACGCCGCCGCGCCCAGTTTCGCCGAAACCGGGAAACTCGACGCCACCAGATCGTTAACGGTGTAATCTTTGTATTTAAATGAAGGACCAAAATCCCCATGCGCCAGTTGTTTCAGATAGCTGAAATATTGGGTCATGATGGGATCGTTGAGATGATATTTCGCTTCAATATTCGCCAGCACTTCTGCCGGCAATGCGCGCTCGCCGGTGAAAGGACTCCCCGGCGCCAGACGCATCATAAAGAACGAAATGGTAATAAGAATAAATAGCGTCGGAATCGCTTCCAGACAGCGGCGTAAGATAAATTTCAACATTGCCCGTACCTTCTGGCGTGTGCCTTTATACCTCGCCATGCTGAACGTGTGCAGCGAGGTAGTAATAGTCGACGATAAAAGACACAGTGGGGCACGCTATTCTGCCCCACCCTTTGCCATTAATGCTTGATAATATACAAGTCTTTAACGTGAATATTATCCATCGGGTCTTTACCGGTGTAACCCCCTACCCACGGTTTAACCAGGCGAGCGTTGACATAATAGAACACCGGCACTATTGCAGAGTCTTTATCCAACTGCTGCTCGGCTTGAGCATAAAGTTCAGAACGCTGCGCGTCATCTTGTGCATTCAGCGTATCGGCAATGATCTTGTCAAACGCCGGGCTCTTATAATGCGTGGTGTTGTTCGAACTGTCAGACAGCACCATATTCAGGAAAGAGGTCGGCTCGTTGTAATCCGCACACCAGGCGGCGCGGGAAACGTCATAATTCCCCTGATGACGCGTATCCAGGAAGGTTTTCCACTCCTGGTTTTCCAGTTTCACGTTGACGCCTAAATTTTTCTTCCAGATAGATGCGGCGGCAATGGCCAGTTTCTTATGGAGATCGGAGGTGTTGTACAGCAAGTTAAAGGTCAGCGGTTTATCGGCGGTATAACCGGCTTCAGCCAGCAGTTTTTTCGCTTCTTCGTTACGCTTTTCCTGCGTCCAGCCAAACCATTCCGGCTCCACCAGTTTTGCCCCGTCGGTATACGGCGGCGTAAAGCTGTAGGCTGGCAAGTCGCCCTGGTTTTTCACTTTGTTGACGATGATATCGCGATCCAGCGCCAGCTTGAGCGCGGTACGCACGCGCACATCCGTAAACGGGGCTTTCTGGTTATTGATTTCGTAATAGTAGGTGCACAAATACGGGTCAACGTGTACTTCGTTCGGGATCTCTTTCTTCAGCTTCTGAAACAGTTCAATCGGCATGTTGTTGTAGGTCATGTCGATTTCACCGCTACGGTAGCGGTTAACATCAGTGACTTCTGAGGAGATCGGCAGGTAGGTGACCTGATTAATAACGGTTTTGGCGTTATCCCAGTACTGGGGGTTACGCTCAAGGACGATACGCTCGTTAACCACCCAGTCCTTCAGTTTGTAAGCGCCGTTACTGACTATATTCGCTGGCTGCGTCCACTTATCACCGAATTTTTCAACCACCGCCTTCGGTACCGGAGAAACGGACGAATGCACCAGCAGCTTATAGAAATAAGGCACCGGCTCGCTCAGCGTCACTTCAAAAGTATGATCGTCGAGGGCTTTAACGCCCAGATCGGTCACCGGTTTTTTACCGGCGACGATATCGTCAATATTCACGATATGTCCGTACTGCAGATAACTGGCATAAGGCGAAGCGGTGTTGGGATCGGCCAGACGCTGCCAGCTATAAACGAAATCCTGAGCGGTCACTGGGGAGCCGTCGGACCATTTTGCATCTTTACGTAGATGGAACGTCCAGACTTTAAAGTCTTTATTGTCCCACTTTTCCGCCACGCCGGGAGAGGGTTTGCCCTCTACGTCGCTTATTATCAGCCCTTCGAACAGGTCGCGGCTGATGTTGGATTCCGGTACCCCTTCGATTTTATGCGGATCGAGAGACTGAACTTCCGAGCCATTATTGCGCACCAGCGTTTGCTTTTCCGCCAGCTGCACGCCTGCGGGAACGACCGCAGCCATTGCCGCATTACCGGCGAGGAGCGCAGAGAGAACCCCTGCGGCCACTAAACTTTTTTTCGTGTTGGTCATTGTGTTTGTACTCCCTCATTATAATTACTGGTTTTATTACCAGCCTGTTAATCCCGCTAAGGATCCCTGATCAGCCCCGGAGACTTTCTGCTGTCAGGTGCTTTACTGCCTGCTATCACCGACTTTATTTATTCTGGCGATTCGAACGACCGCCTTACGTCGATTCTTTTTGCGCGCCTCCCCTGTCAGAAACGCGCGCCGTATTCGGGCAAAAAGCGTGTTGATATTAATTCTCATCAACGCACATTCTGCTGAGAAATAGAGTGTCGGAAAGTAACAAATGCGTTTCTCGTCCGCCAATACAATTTACAGATTTGTTAAGCAATTCTCTTTTGTAGAAAAAAAACCGCCCCAAGAGAACGTATCAAAACCGCGAATTAACGCATAACTTACTGTTAAATAACACGTAATCTATAATTAACTGATTTTGACATCCTGCGCTTTCACCCATGAACTCAAATGCACAAAAAATTAACAATTGTTTATTATTTAGCACATTCATCTGAGAGGTCATTGAAATAACTAATAACATTTCAATAATCCTTCATCAAGTCCCGGATTGTGATGTGAAAAAATTTACACCTTGTGCACCAGCCTTTTGTAGAGAATCTCTGCTAAATCAATGCAATAAATAAATGGTATCTATACCGCAGACGAACGACTGCAGTACAAGCGCAACGGAAAGTGAAAATAATGACGGGAGAAAAACGGAGCCATTAATGCTCCGCCTATTCTTTCATTTGAAAGGTATTAACTTAACAGACCGGGGAATATCGCCTTAATACCGGTAACGATAAATTCGATGCCCAACGCCATGAGCAGCAGACCCATAATACGCGTAATCACGTTAATTCCGGTTTGCCCGAGGACGCGCACCAGCCACGGCGCCATGCGAAACAATCCCCAGCAGCAAAGCGCGAAGAGCGCAATGGCAATAAAGAAGCCAAACAAATACATCAGGCTATGGTAGCGGGTTCCCCAGACGATAGTGGAACTGATCGCCCCCGGCCCCGCCATTAACGGCAGCGCCAGCGGCACTACGCCCACGCTTTCCCGAATCGCCGTTTCTGATTTTTCCTGTTTGTTCTGTTTATCTTCCCCCAGCTTACCGCTGATCATCGACATGGCGATGGTCACGACCAGAATGCCGCCAGCAATACGGAATGAGTCGATAGAAATGCCAAAGACCTGGAGAATGCCATCGCCAAGGAACAAAGAGGTCCACAAAATGATGGCAACGGACAGGTTCGCCGTCAGGTTGGTCTTATTACGTGCCGCCGCCGTCTGGTAGCTGGTCATGCTGATAAAAACGGGGATAATCCCGACTGGGTTCACTAACGCAAATAACCCTATGAAAAATTTAAAATAAACAGGAAAATCAAACAGCGTTTGAGTCACGGTTAGCTCCGCAGCGTTAGCCGTAAAAAGTTAATCAAAGAGTAAAGGGTAAAAACCGTGCTGAAGATACGCCTTTTCACAGCACTTTTCACCTGCTTCACGCAAAATTGCTCCCTTTCCTGAGTGTTATTAATATGTATTAATTATGCTAACTTAAAGAGCATTCACCTATACAATTAATCAACACTTAACGTTTAGCGCTAAAATGCCCTGCTGAAAGGTGTCAGCTTTGCGAAATTTTGATCTGGATCACGTAATCGCTACTCAGAAGTGAGTAACCTTGCTTACGCCACCTGGAAGTAACGCGTTAGAGTTAGATGACGCTGACGTATAAGCTCTTTTAGTAAATCAGAGCGAACTGGACGTTAAGTAACCATTTGATTTTTCGGTTGTTATACAAACTTATGCCCTCTGTCTATACTCACGTATCGCGCAGATGATTTACTAAAAAAGTTTAACATTATCAGGAGAGCATTATGGCTGTTACTAATGTCGCTGAACTTAACGCACTCGTCGAGCGCGTCAAAAAAGCCCAGCGTGAATATGCCAGTTTCACTCAAGAACAGGTCGACAAAATCTTCCGCGCCGCCGCTCTGGCAGCCGCAGATGCCCGTATCCCCCTCGCCAAAATGGCCGTAGCCGAATCCGGCATGGGTATCGTTGAAGATAAAGTGATCAAAAACCACTTTGCTTCCGAATACATCTACAATGCCTATAAAGATGAAAAGACCTGTGGTGTGCTGTCTGAAGACGACACTTTCGGGACGATTACCATCGCTGAACCGATCGGTATCATCTGCGGTATCGTACCGACCACTAACCCGACCTCCACAGCTATCTTCAAATCGCTGATCAGCCTGAAGACCCGTAACGCCATCATCTTCTCTCCGCACCCGCGTGCCAAAGACGCCACCAACAAAGCGGCGGATATCGTACTGCAGGCGGCCATCGCTGCCGGTGCGCCAAAAGATCTGATCGGCTGGATCGACCAGCCTTCGGTAGAGCTGTCCAACGCCCTGATGCACCACCCGGACATCAACCTGATTCTCGCGACCGGCGGTCCGGGTATGGTGAAAGCGGCCTACAGCTCCGGTAAACCGGCCATCGGCGTGGGCGCGGGTAACACGCCTGTTGTTATCGACGAAACCGCCGACATCAAACGTGCCGTTGCGTCCGTGCTGATGTCCAAAACCTTTGATAACGGCGTAATCTGTGCGTCTGAGCAGTCAGTCGTTGTTGTTGATTCTGTTTATGATGCGGTTCGCGAACGCTTCGCCAGCCACGGCGGCTACCTGCTGCAGGGCAAAGAGCTGAAAGCCGTTCAGGACGTTATCCTGAAAAATGGCGCGCTGAACGCCGCTATCGTGGGTCAGCCAGCGTATAAAATCGCTGAACTGGCAGGCTTCTCCGTACCGGCAACCACCAAAATCCTGATTGGCGAAGTCAAAGTGGTTGACGAAAGCGAGCCGTTCGCACACGAAAAACTGTCCCCGACCCTGGCAATGTACCGCGCGAAAGATTTCGAAGATGCGGTGGACAAAGCCGAGAAGCTGGTGGCAATGGGCGGTATCGGTCATACCTCCTGCCTGTACACCGACCAGGACAACCAGCCGGAACGCGTCGCTTACTTCGGTCAGATGATGAAAACCGCCCGTATCCTGATCAACACCCCGGCTTCTCAGGGCGGTATCGGCGACCTGTACAACTTTAAACTCGCACCGTCCCTGACGCTGGGTTGTGGTTCATGGGGTGGTAACTCCATCTCTGAAAACGTTGGTCCAAAACACCTGATCAACAAGAAAACCGTTGCTAAGCGAGCTGAAAACATGTTGTGGCACAAACTTCCGAAATCTATCTACTTCCGCCGTGGCTCCCTGCCGATCGCGCTGGATGAAGTGATTACCGATGGCCACAAACGTGCGCTCATCGTGACCGACCGCTTCCTGTTCAACAACGGCTATGCAGACCAGATCACCTCTGTGCTGAAAGCGGCTGGCGTTGAAACCGAAGTGTTCTTTGAAGTGGAAGCTGACCCAACCCTGAGCGTTGTACGTAAAGGCGCTGAACTGGCCAACTCTTTCAAACCAGACGTGATCATCGCGCTGGGCGGCGGCTCCCCGATGGATGCGGCGAAAATCATGTGGGTAATGTACGAACATCCGGAAACCCACTTCGAAGAACTGGCGCTGCGCTTTATGGATATCCGTAAACGTATCTATAAGTTCCCGAAAATGGGTGTGAAAGCGAAAATGATCGCTGTCACCACCACGTCCGGTACCGGTTCAGAAGTGACGCCGTTTGCGGTGGTAACCGACGACGCGACCGGTCAGAAATATCCGCTGGCAGACTACGCGCTGACGCCGGATATGGCGATTGTCGACGCTAACCTGGTGATGGATATGCCGAAGTCACTGTGTGCGTTCGGTGGTCTGGATGCGGTGACTCACGCCTTGGAAGCCTACGTTTCCGTGCTGGCGTCTGAGTTCTCTGACGGTCAGGCGCTGCAGGCGCTGAAACTGCTGAAAGAAAACCTGCCGGCGTCTTACAACGAAGGTTCGAAAAACCCGGTTGCCCGTGAACGCGTACACAGCGCCGCGACCATTGCCGGTATCGCGTTTGCTAACGCCTTCCTCGGCGTGTGCCACTCCATGGCGCACAAACTGGGCTCCCAGTTCCACATTCCACACGGTCTGGCGAACGCCCTGTTGATCAGCAACGTTATCCGTTATAACGCCAACGACAACCCGACCAAGCAGACGGCATTCAGCCAGTACGACCGTCCGCAGGCGCGTCGTCGTTATGCTGAAATCGCTGACCATCTGGGTCTGAGCGCACCGGGCGACCGTACAGCGGCGAAGATCGAGAAACTGTTGGCCTGGCTGGAAAGCCTGAAAGCTGAACTGGGTATTCCGAAGTCTATCCGCGAAGCCGGCGTTCAGGAAGCAGACTTCCTGGCTCACGTTGACAAGCTGTCTGAAGATGCCTTCGACGACCAGTGCACCGGCGCTAACCCGCGCTACCCGCTGATCTCCGAGCTGAAACAGATCCTGCTGGATACCTACTACGGTCGTGAGTTCAGCGAAGGCGTAACCGCAAAAGCTGAAGCCGTTGTGGCTCCAAAAGCTGACAAAAAAGCGAAGAAATCCGCCTAATTGCAGTTCTGCGAAAGCATACTAAAAGCGGCCTCTGATGAGGCCGCTTTTTTATGGCTGATCCACAACTGCACACGCATGCTCACAAGAATGCCGTCAGGGCTCCTCAGTCGCCCTCTGCGGGCAGCTTAACGGTGGCAGTGACGTTCCTGTATCGCCGTCAGAGAGCCTTCTTCCAGCGCCTCTTTATAATGCTTACGGCAAACGGAGACATAGCGCTCATTGCCGCCAATCACCACCTGCTCCCCTTCATTATACGGTCTGCCCGCCTGGTCAAGGCGTAATACCCTGCTCGCCTTACGACCACAGAAGCAGATCGTTTTTAATTCAACCAGCTTATCTGACCATGCAAGCAGATACTGACTGCCCGTAAACAGTTCACCGCGAAAATCGGTGCGCAAGCCGTAACACAGCACCGGAATGTCGAGTTGGTCAACAACTTCCGATAATTCATAAACCTGCTGGCGAGTTAAAAACTGACATTCATCAACCAGCACACAGTGTATCGGCTCGCGCGTATTATCAGCGGCAATCTCTGCATACAAAGATGATTGTTGATTAAACAATTTGGCAGGAGATGACAACCCTATACGCGAACTGACTTTTCCTGCGCCAAAACGGTCGTCTATTTCCGCGGTATATACGACGGTGCGCATCCCACGTTCCTGATAATTGTAGGAAGATTGCAGTAAGGCAGTCGACTTACCTGCATTCATTGCTGAATAGTAGAAATATAGCTGCGCCATCGGCCACAGACCCTCACCAGAGTGAATAAAGACGGGGCCGAGTGTACCATAATTTCCCGTTGTTCAGCGTCGGATAGCGCGTTAACGGGATGCGGAATGCGCGCTTCCGCCTTCCGCGCGTTCACGTTGCGACGGCGACCGTAAGGAAAATACGAATTAACAATTGAACAAACATCAGGCGACAAATCCCATTGTTGCGATATTGCAGACGCGATATACATCAATAGCGCTTATCAACGCCAGCTAAATGGAAACCCTGTACTTATTGTTACTGTTCTACATAACTCTTGCAAAGTAATAGCGTATAGCCCCGTGGGAAACTAATACAAAAGGTTGAAATCACTGAATTGCGTAACTATTTCGCCACATAAAATGTGAGCTGAATCCGTCCGCCGTCGGGTAAAAAAAGGAGTAACCGCTCTGCCAATAAGCTCTTTTTTGTGCGTTCCTTCAAGAAAATTTTAAGTTCGGATATTAATTGGGGGCAAAAAATAAAGCGCAATTTTGAATTCCTTACATTCCTGGCTATTGCACATCTGAATTTAACGCTCTATTATTAGCTCAACAAACCACCCCAATATAAGTTTGAGATTACTAAAATGAGCGAAGCACTTAAAATTCTGAACAACATCCGTACTCTTCGTGCGCAGGCAAGAGAATGCACCCTGGAAACGCTGGAAGAAATGCTGGAAAAATTAGAAGTTGTTGTTAACGAGCGTCGTGAAGAAGAAAGCGCGGCAGCGGCTGAAGTTGAAGAACGCACTCGTAAACTGCAGCAATACCGCGAAATGCTGATTGCTGATGGCATTGACCCGAATGAACTGCTGAATAGCATGGCTGCGGTTAAATCCGGCACTAAAGCTAAACGTGCAGCACGTCCGGCTAAATATAGCTACGTAGACGAAAACGGCGAAACCAAAACCTGGACCGGCCAGGGCCGTACTCCGGCAGTGATCAAAAAAGCAATGGAAGAGCAAGGTAAACAGCTGGAAGACTTCCTGATCAAGGAATAATCGGTATTTACTTGCCTGAAATCCCGCGTCTCGCGGGATTTTTTTTGCCTGTAATTTCCCAAAATCCCCAGACGCGGCGCATAAAAAACGGCGCTGGAGTGCCGCGCCGCTTAATCACGTTAATTATAACGTCCGGTTACCGCTTAATACCCACTTCGTCTTCAAGCCAGGCCTTAAATTCGCTACCCAGAGAATTATGGCGGATACCATATTCCACAAACGCCTGCATGTAGCCTAATTTATTGCCACAGTCATGGCTCTTGCCTTTCATATGGTAAGCTTCAACGGTTTCTTTTTCGATCAGCATGTCGATTGCATCGGTCAGCTGAATCTCGTCACCGGCTCCCGGAGGCGTTTTCGCCAGCAGTGGCCAGATATCTGCGCTCAGGACATAACGGCCCACAATCGCCAGATTAGACGGCGCGACGTCCGCTTTCGGCTTCTCTACCACGCCAACCATCGGAACGCTCTCGCCCGGGGTTAATTCAACGCCTTTGCAGTCTACGACACCATAAGCGGTTACGTCATCGACCGGTTCCACCATAATCTGGCTATTACCGGTTTCGTCAAAACGGCGAATCATTTCGGCCAGGTTATCCTGAGAGAGATCGGATTCGTACTCATCCAGAATAACGTCCGGCAGAATAACCGCGACAGGCTCGTTGCCCACGACGGGATGCGCGCACAATACGGCATGGCCTAACCCTTTTGCCAGCCCCTGACGTACCTGCATAATCGTGACGTGCGGTGGGCAAATAGACTGTACCTCTTCGAGCAGCTGACGCTTAACACGTTTTTCCAGCATCGCTTCCAGTTCAAAACTGGTATCAAAATGGTTTTCGATCGAATTTTTCGAAGAGTGAGTCACCAGCACAATTTCAGTGATGCCCGCAGCAATACATTCGTTAACGACATACTGAATTAATGGCTTATCAACCAGCGGCAACATCTCTTTCGGGATCGCTTTTGTCGCCGGTAACATCCTGGTTCCTAATCCCGCTACCGGGATAACGGCTTTTTTGACTTTCGAGTTAATGGCAGCCATTTAAATTCTCCTGGACTGTTCATGTATTGAACGTGTTCATCAATCTGTACCGCATCGAGTATATCAGCACTGACAGAAGCCTCAGGTCCGAAAAGGATGCGCATGCGTATAATTAAGACAAATACGTATAAAACTGGCGCCGATAGTAACACCGGCAGAGAAAGGCAGGGTAAAGCAATTTGCTTGCGCCTGCCCGATTGTTCATTCCGCAGACAACATAAGACGCAACCTGCCGCCTGCTCCCCAAATTTGACATTGCCACGACTCGCAGCGCTGGCTAATTTGGTTGAGATAAGTATTTCCTAACGTCCCAAGCGGAACGCCATTACTGATTTGTACATTATGTGAGCCGGTATTTAATGTTGCGTTCAACCCGGCAGAAACCAGTATCAGATTTTTAATCCCGCTATGGTAATACCCCACCAGCAGCGGAAATTGACCGGGTAAATTGGCCTGGCGGAGCAGATGGTTGACCTGTTTTAGCACTGCGCCCAATTCAGGCAGGCGTTGATTCTGATGCCCGAGCTGCTCCTGCAACAGACCATTAAATAAGGCCCGCAGGAGTAATGCCGCCAGTACGCCATTATCCCCTGCGCGTGTTACGTCCAGACAATAAAACGCCAAATCGTTGTCCGACAGCGGTGCGATATCCAGAACCAGCCCCGGTTTATCCGCTGAGACTAACTGCCGGTAATTCACCCGGCAGCGAGAAATAACCTGCTGCACCGGCGGCTGCAGCTCCTGCAGTAATTTTCTGGCGGCAGTCGGATCGCCAACCATCGCATCCCAGTCGCGGAACAGCCTTTCTTCTTCTTCCACCCGCGAATTGAACATATTGGGATAAAGACAGGCGAAGACGGTTTCGCGAAGACGATTGAGATCCTTTACCGGCTTTAGCAATACGTCATCGACCCCCAACCGTAACGCCTTAGCAATATCGGCCATATTTTCCGTCGCGGAGATAACCAGTATCGGCGTCTGGTCCCCACGGTTACGTAATTGCTCGACAAGTTTGAGTCCGTTCATTCTCGGCATCGCAAGATCGCATATCATGAGATCGGGCGTGAATTCATCAAAACGCTCCAGTGCCTCAACCCCATCACTCGCCAGTGCCGTTGTCGCTCCCAATGAGGAAAACCACGAATCCAGAAGCGAGCGAAATACCGGCTCATCCTCAACGATAAGAATCTGTTTCCCGACCAATGGCTGCGTCATGTTCTCTCCCCTGACTGGCTTTGATCAATAGTGGCATGGTATTGCCACACCTGCCTGTCAGAATTTGCTTAAGTGTAGATAAAAAAGATGCGTCAAACTTCAGCACGCACCAGAGGTAATAGTTCGTCCATCTTTTTTTCCACCGCATGCCGCCCTGCTTCAATGGCGGCATGGGCACGATGAAAATCCAGTGTGGATATTTGTGGACAGAACGGTTGTATTAATATGTCAGGCGGATCGCCCGCCATGCGGTTACGCTTAAGACGATTTTCCAGAATCTGGATAGACGTCGTCATGATTTCCATCGCGGTTGGCGCGGACACTACTCGTCGTGCCGTCATACTGCCCAAACGTTCTTTTAAGCGCGCACGCCAGGACAGGCCTTCAACGTCAGTCTCAGCGCCGTCGCCGTTGACATTGGGTGAGAGGAGATCTTGTTGCATCAGGTGCGCATCGTGCTGCAGATCAACGGCAATCACGATATCGGCGCCCATGGCGCGGGTCAGTGAAACAGGAACGGGATTCACCACACCGCCGTCCACCAGCCAGTATCCCTTATGTGCGACAGGAGACATCAGACCAGGAATACTGCAGGAGGCCCGTACCGCAAGATGCAGATCGCCTTCGGTAAACCACAGTTCGCGACCGGTACTGAGGTTAGTGGCGACTGTGGCGAAACGCCGCGAGCACTGTTCGATAGTCTCCACCGGCATGATATTACGATAGTGATTGAACACGCGCTCGCCGCGCAGCAGTCCTCCCCGTCGCCATGAGAGATCCATCAGGCGAAGGACATCCCAGTAGCTGAACGAGCAAACCCACTTTTCCAGCGCAGGTAATTTATCACTGGCATACGCCGCGCCGACTAACGAACCGATGGAACAGCCGGCGACGATGTCAATATCAATGCCCATGTGCCTGAGCGCTTTGATGACACCAATATGTGACCAGCCCCGCGCCGCACCAGACCCCAGCGCCAGACCTATTTTCATCTTTCTCATGTGACCTACAAACTTCCCCTGGCTTTCGAGCGTAGCAACATCTCCATCGCTCAGTTAACATAGCGCCACCTGGACTTTTTATCCGCTGTTTTTTTATCAGGGAGACTATTCGTGTCACAGCTTTGTCCCTGCGGTAGCGCTGTCGAGTATAGCCTATGTTGCCACCAATATGTGTCTGGCGAGCAAGTTGCGCCCGATCCGTCACATCTCATGCGTTCTCGCTACTGCGCTTTTGTGATGAAAGACGCAGATTATTTAATCAAAACCTGGCATCCGGACTGCAATGCCGCGGCGTTCCGCGAAGAGATAAGCGCCGGGTTCGCCAGTACCGAATGGCTCGGCTTAACCGTGTTTGAACAGAGCGGCGCCGAAAGCGATGAACCCGGCTACGTCAGCTTTGTCGCCCGTTTTCGTGAAAACGGCAAAGCGGGCGTCATCCTTGAACGTTCTCGTTTTTTAAAAGAAAACGGTCGGTGGTACTATATAGACGGCACACGCCCACAAATTGGACGAAATGACGCCTGCCCCTGCGGATCAGGTAAAAAATTCAAAAAATGCTGCGGTCAGTAACGCCCGACAGCATTCCTTATGCAAACATTCTCAACAGGATTACCGCTGCAAATGCATTCATTACAACGCAAAGTGCTTCGTACTATTTGCCCGGATCAAAAGGGCCTTATCGCGCGTATTACTAATATTTGCTACAAGCACGAACTGAACATTGTGCAGAACAATGAGTTCGTAGACCACCGCACCGGACGTTTTTTTATGCGTACCGAACTGGAAGGCATTTTTAACGACGCCACGCTGTTGGCCGATCTCGACAGCGCATTGCCTGAAGGCTCCATTCGCGAGTTGAATCCGGCAGGACGTCGTCGTGTGGTGATTCTGGTCACGAAAGAAGCGCATTGTCTGGGCGATCTGCTAATGAAAGCCAATTATGGCGGACTGGATGTTGAAATTGCCGCTGTGATAGGCAACCACGAGACCCTGCGTTCTTTAGTGGAGCGTTTTGAGATTCCTTTCGAGCTGGTCAGCCATGAGGGCCTGACTCGTGAAGAGCATGATAAGCAGATGGCGGACGCCATTGACGCGCACCAGCCGGACTACGTCGTGCTGGCAAAATACATGCGGGTACTGACGCCAGCGTTCGTTGCGCGTTTCCCGAACAAGATCATCAATATTCATCACTCGTTCCTGCCTGCCTTTATCGGCGCGCGTCCGTACCATCAGGCCTACGAGCGCGGCGTAAAAATCATTGGCGCGACAGCGCACTATGTCAACGACAATCTGGATGAAGGCCCTATTATCATGCAGGACGTAATCCACGTGGATCATACCTATACCGCGGAGGATATGATGCGCGCGGGTCGTGACGTAGAGAAGAACGTGCTGAGCCGCGCGTTATATCAGGTGCTGGCCCAGCGCGTCTTTGTGTACGGTAACCGAACGATCATTCTTTAATCGGCAGCGAAATGAATTGGTTACCTTTGCGTCTTTACGGGCAAAAATCAGGCAACCAGTTCATTTTTGTCACCGGAATGCTTTACAGTGGCGCGTCATTTGATATGATGCGCCCCGCTTCCCAAAAGGAAGCAGGCCAGTAAACGCTTTACCCCGTGGTGGGGTTCCCGAGCGGCCAAAGGGAGCAGACTGTAAATCTGCCGTCATCGACTTCGAAGGTTCGAATCCTTCCCCCACCACCATTTCCGAGCTGTACCTCAAACGATGAATTACCCCTGGTGGGGTTCCCGAGCGGCCAAAGGGAGCAGACTGTAAATCTGCCGTCACAGACTTCGAAGGTTCGAATCCTTCCCCCACCACCATCACTTCCAAATATCCCAATACTACCCTAAAGCACAATGCCTTATGTTCTCCCATTGCGGGGAAGGATGAGAAGCGTCGACTAAGGTTCGATTCGAGCGTAGCGAGAAAGCGTTGCCGCAGGCAACGACCCGAAGGGCGAGGCGCTATGCGCCGAGTCATCCTTCCCCCACCACCATCACTTCCAGATATCCCAATACTACCCTAAAGCACAATGCCTTATGTTCTTCCATTGCGGGGAAGGATGAGAAGCTTCGACTAAGGTTCGATTCGAGCGTAGCGAGAAAGCGTTGCCGCAGGCAACGACCCGAAGGGCGAGGCGCTATGCGCCGGATCATCCTTCCCCCACCACCATCACTTCCAAATATCCCAATACTACCCTAAAGCACAATGCCTTATGTTCTTCCATTGCGGGAAGGATGAGAAGCTTCGACTAAGGTTCGATTCGAGCGCAGCGAGAAAGCGTTGCCGCAGGCAACGACCCGAAGGGCGAGGCGCAGCCGCCATCCGACGCTTTCACTGAAAACAAAAAACCCTGCCGGAGCAGGGTTCAGTACGAGAAATTAGCACATCAGCGACGTGCACGCACAATCTGGTATTTGCGCGTCAGGTACTCTACCGGCGCGCTCCAGATATGCACGAGACGGGAGAACGGGAACAGCAGGAATAGCGTCATCCCGAGTACCAGGTGCAGACGGAAAATAAACGCCACGCCGTCAAGATGCGCCGAGGCGCCACCGTGGAAAGTCACGACAGACTGCGCCCAGCCGACCAGCTTCATCATCTCGCTACCGTCCATATGCTGAGCGGAGAACGGTATCGTCAGCAGCCCCAGCGCGCACTGAATCACCAGCAGCGACAGGATCAGAATATCTGCGCCAGTGGTCGTTGCCCGTACGCGTGGACTGAACAGACGGCGTTTCAGCAGCAGTACGCCGCCGACCAGGGTCATCAGGCCCGCCGCCCCGCCACCGATCATCGCCATCTTTTGCTTTACGTCGACGGGCAGGAAGGATTCATACATCCAGTGAGGCGTTAACATACCGAGAAAGTGACCGGCAAAGATCCCCAAAATGCCGAAATGGAACAGGTTAGACGCCAGGTTCATCCCCTTGCGATCCAGCATCTGGCTGGATGCGGCACGCCAGGTGTACTGACCATAGTCATAGCGTAGCCAACTGCCAATCAGAAAGACCGACCCGGCGATGTACGGGTAGATATCAAAGAAGAACATATTCAGGAAGTGCATTATTGCTGTCCTCCGGTGGTGATATTCAGGTATTGCGGCGCGACGGCGCCAGCAAAACGACGTTGGTGAGCAGCGATTTCCGACTCGCCGCAGCCCTGATCGGCAAAGAATTTCACCTGCTCTTCTTCCCAGACCGCATCAAGCGCCTGCGGCGTATCGTCGCGCACTTCATCCGCAATTTTTTCGGCGACTTTGTCGCTGTCGATGGTGGTCTTCGCCAGCTTCAGCAGCAGGTCGAACAGCACCGCATAGCGGCTTTCACGCTGTTGCAAGCGCGCGCTCAGCAACGCCAGAATCGGCGCGATATCCTGCAAACCGCCCAGCGCCTCGTTTTTCGGCAACTGCGCCAGGTATTCGAGATACAGCGGCAGATGATCCGGCAATTCGCGGCTGTCGAGTTGCAACCCGTGCTGCTCATACTGCGCCATCAGGTCAACCATCGCCTGACCACGATCGCGTGACTCGCCGTGCACATGTTCAAACAGCAGCAGCGACGTGGCGCGCCCGCGGTCAAACAGTTCGCTGTACCTGGCCTGCACATCCAGCATGTCCTGTGCGGTTAAATCACGCAGGAAAACGCTGAGCTGATGCGCATCCTCTTTATCGAGGTTTTCCGATGACGCGAGTGCTTCGTAAAGCTCCTGCTGATGCTGCCACAGGGCAGCATCAGGGTACTCGAGCAGACGCGAAACAATGACGAGTTCAATCATTGGTGCGACTCCGTTTTGCTGGTCACATCGATGGCATCAATGCGGCGACTGTTGAACAGGTTGAACTTGCTGTCAGAACCGTGGCAGCCGTCGCCGAAGGTAAAGCCACAGCCGCTTTTCTCCGGGAACGCATCACGCGCCAGTTCACGGTGGCTGCTCGGCACCACAAAACGATCTTCGTAGTTAGCGATCGCCAGATAACGATACATCTCCTGAGCCTGCGCTTCACTTAAGCCCACTTCTTCCAGCGCGCGGGTATCCGCTTTGCCGTCTACGGTTTCCGCACGTTTGTAATGACGCATCGCCAACATACGTTTCAGCGCCAGCAGCACCGGCTGGGTATCCCCTGCCGTCAGCAGATTCGCCAGGTACTGAACCGGAATACGCAGACTCTCCACGTCCGGCAGAATACCGTTGCTGCCCAGTTCGCCCGCATCCGCGGCAGACTGAATCGGCGACAGCGGCGGCACATACCAGACCATCGGCAGCGTACGGTATTCCGGATGCAGCGGCAGCGCCAGCTTCCAGTCCATCGCCATTTTGTACACCGGCGACTGCTGCGCCGCGTCAATCACGCTCTGTGGCACGCCGTCTTTCAGCGCCTGTTCGATCACTGCCGGATCGTTCGGATCGAGGAACACATCAAGCTGACGCTGATACAGGTCCTTCTCGTTTTCGGTGCTGGCGGCATTCTCAATCGCATCGGCATCGTACAACAGCACGCCGAGGTAGCGGATACGACCGACACAGGTTTCAGAGCACACGGTCGGCTGACCGGCTTCGATACGCGGGTAACAGAAGATGCACTTCTCTGACTTGCCGCTCTTCCAGTTGAAGTAGATTTTTTTGTACGGGCAGCCGGTGATGCACATACGCCAGCCGCGGCACTTGTCCTGGTCGATCAGCACGATGCCGTCTTCTTCACGCTTATAAATGGCGCCGCTCGGACAGGTCGCCACACATGCCGGGTTCAGGCAGTGTTCGCACAGGCGCGGCAGATACATCATGAAGGTGTTTTCGAACTGGCCGTACATCGCCTTCTGCATGTTTTCGAAGTTCTGGTCTTTGGCGCGTTTTTCAAACTCGCCGCCCAGAATCTCCTCCCAGTTCGGGCCGCTGGTGATCTTGTCCATCCGCTGGCCGGTGATCAGCGAGCGCGGACGGGCGATCGGCTGGTGTTTACTTTCCGGCGCGGTATGCAGATTCTGATAGTCGTAGTCAAACGGCTCGTAGTAATCATCAATGCCCGGCAGATGCGGGTTGGCGAAAATTTTACCGAGCAGCATCGCACGGTTACCCATGCGCGGCTGCAGTTTGCCGTTGATTTTACGGATCCAGCCGCCCTTCCATTTCTCCTGGTTTTCCCAGTCGTTCGGGAAGCCGACGCCCGGTTTGCTTTCCACATTGTTGAACCAGGCGTATTCCATGCCTTCACGACTGGTCCAGACGTTTTTACAGGTCACTGAACAGGTGTGGCAGCCGATGCACTTATCGAGATTCAGCACCATGCCGACTTGTGAACGAATTTTCATTTTACGCTCTCCTGTACCTGGTCATTGCCTTCGCCATCCAACCAGTTAATGTTCTTCATCTTACGTACCACCACAAATTCATCGCGGTTAGAGCCGACAGTGCCGTAGTAGTTAAAACCGTAGGCCAGTTGCGCATAACCCCCGATCATATGGGTTGGTTTCGGCGTAATACGGGTAACCGAGTTGTGGATCCCTCCGCGCTGCTGCGTGATTTCCGAGCCTGGCAGGTTCACGATACGTTCCTGCGCGTGGTACATCATGGTCATCCCCGCAGGCACGCGCTGGCTAACGACTGCGCGCGCGGTCAGCGCACCGTTGCTGTTAAACACTTCGATCCAGTCGTTATCTTCAATCCCCAGATCTTTCGCATCGATTTCGCTCATCCAGACAATCGGACCGCCGCGTGAAAGCGTCAGCATCAGCAGGTTGTCGCTGTAGGTGGAGTGGATACCCCACTTCTGGTGCGGCGTCAGGAAGTTGAGCGCTTTTTCCGGGTTACCGTTGGATTTCTCGCCCATGACCGCTTTCACCGAACGGGTGTCGATTGGCGGACGGTAAACCAGCAGGCTTTCGCCAAAATCACGCATCCACTGGTGATCCTGATACAGCGACTGGCGACCAGACAGGGTTCGCCACGGAATCAGCTCGTGAACGTTGGTGTAACCGGCGTTATAGGACACGTGCTCATCTTCCAGGCCAGACCAGGTCGGGCTGGAGATGATCTTACGCGGCTGCGCCTGAATATCGCGGAAGCGAATTTTCTCTTCCTCTTTATTCGTCGCCAGATGCGTATGGTCACGCCCGGTAAACTCGCTGAGCGCCGCCCAGGCTTTAACCGCCACCTGACCGTTGGTTTCCGGTGCCAGCGTCAGGATCATCTCTGCCGCATCAATCGCCGTGTTGAGCATCGGCTGGCCTTTCGCCGGTCCCTCTGCCTTGGTGTAATTGAGTTTGCGCAGCAGATCCATTTCGCTTTGGGTATTCCACGCGATGCCTTTACCGCCGTTACCGATTTTCTCCATCAGCGGGCCGATAGAGGTGAAACGCTCATAGGTTGCCGGATAGTCGCGCTCCACGGTCATGATGTGCGGCGCGGTGACGCCCGGAATCAGGTCGCATTCGCCTTTTTTCCAGTCCTTCACGTCCAGCGGCTGCGCCAGCTCGGCGGCTGAGTCATGCTGGATCGGCAGCGTGACGACGTCTGTTTCCTGGCCGAGATGGCCGACGCAGACCTCAGAGAATTTTTTCGCGATGCCTTTATAGATTTCCCAGTCGCTTTTCGATTCCCAGGCCGGGTCGACGGCGGCGGAAAGCGGATGAATAAACGGATGCATATCCGAGGTATTCATGTCGTCTTTTTCGTACCAGGTCGCGGTCGGCAACACGATGTCGGAGTACAGACAGGTGCTCGACAGACGGAAATCCAGCGTCACCACCAGATCCAGCTTGCCGTCGAGGCCATTGTCCCGCCATTCGACTTCTTCCGGCTTCACGCCGCCCTGCTGTCCCAGATCTTTCCCCTGAATCCCGTTTTCGGTACCGAGCAGATACTTGAGCATGTACTCATGGCCCTTACCGGAGGACCCCAGCAGGTTGGAGCGCCAGATAAACAGGTTACGCGGATGGTTTTTACCGTTTTCCGGCTGTTCAGCCGCAAAGCGGATTGAGCCGTCTTTAAGCGATTTAACGGTGTAATCGACCGGCGTCATGCCTGCTTTTTTGGCTTCTTCTGCGATGGTCAGCGGGTTGGTGCCCAACTGCGGTGCCGACGGCAGCCACCCCATACGCTCAGCGCGCACGTTGAAGTCGATCAGATGCCCGCTATAGCGGGATTTGTCCGCCAACGGCGACAGCAATTCCTGCGCGGTGACCGTCTCGTAGCGCCACTGGCTGGAGTGATTGTAGAAATAAGAGGTACTGTTCATATGGCGCGCAGGACGCTGCCAGTCGAGTGCAAAGGCCAGCGGCTGCCAGCCGGTCTGCGGACGCAGTTTTTCCTGGCCGACATAGTGCGCCCAACCGCCGCCGCTCTGGCCGATACAACCGCAGAACACCAGCATATTGATCAAACCGCGATAGTTCATATCGAGGTGATACCAGTGGTTCAGCCCGGCGCCAACAATGATCATTGAACGACCGTGGGTTTTATCGGCGTTATCGGCAAATTCACGGGCGATGCGCACGATGTGCGCGCGTGGGACACCGGTGATTTGCTCAGCCCACGCCGGAGTGTACGCTTTAATGTCGTCGTAGCTGGTTGCGCAGTTGGCGTCGTTCAGGCCACGCTCCAGACCATAGTTGGCCATCGTCAGGTCGTACACGGTGGTGACCAGCGCAGAGGTGCCGTCCGCCAGTTGCAGACGTTTGGCCGGCAGTTTATGCAACAGAACGTTTTCCAGTTCAACTTTGTTGAAATGTTCTGTGCCTTCCCCGCCAAAGTACGGGAAGCCAACTTCGGCGATCTCGTCCTGGCTGCCCAGCAGGCTCAGCTGCAATTCTGTCTCAGCGCCGGTCGTCCCATCGCGCTGCTCGAGGTTCCATTTGCCTTTTTCGCCCCAGCGGAAACCAATTGAGCCGTTCGGCGCCACCATGTCGCCGTTGCTGTTCATGGCGACTGTTTTCCACTGCGGATTGTTTTCCTGGCCCAGCGCATCGACGAGGTCGGCGGCGCGCAGCATACGGCCTGCGGCGTAATAACCGTCGCGCTCTTCCAGCATCACCAGCATCGGCATGTCGGTGTAGCGACGCACATAGTCAGTAAAATACTGGCTCGGGTTGTCGAGATGGAATTCGCGCAGCATAACGTGGCCCATCGCCAGCGCCATCGCCGCATCGGTACCCTGCTTCGGCGCCAGCCACAGGTCGCACAGCTTGGCGATCTCGGCATAGTCCGGCGTGACCGCAACGGTCTTGGTGCCTTTGTAGCGCACTTCTGTAAAGAAGTGAGCATCCGGAGTACGGGTCTGCGGAACGTTGGATCCCCAGGCGATGATGTAGCTGGAGTTATACCAGTCGGCGGATTCCGGCACGTCGGTCTGCTCGCCCCAGGTCTGCGGAGACGCCGGAGGCAGGTCGCAATACCAGTCGTAGAAGCTCAGGCAGGTGCCGCCTATCAAAGAGAGATAACGCGCGCCAGAGGCATAAGAGACCATCGACATCGCCGGGATCGGCGAGAAGCCCGCAACGCGGTCCGGGCCGTAGGTTTTAACGGTATAGACGTTCGAGGCAGCAATCAGTTCATTCACTTCCTGCCAGGAAGAACGCACGAAGCCACCGCGACCGCGCGCCTGCTTGAAGCTTTTTGCTTTGTCGGCGTCTTCAATGATGGATGCCCAGGCATCAACCGGATCGCTGTGCAGTTTTTTCGCCTCACGCCACATCTTCATCAGACGTTTACGCATCAGCGGATATTTCAGTCGGTTAGCGCTGTAGAGATACCAGGAGTAGCTCGCCCCACGCGGGCAGCCTCGCGGCTCGTGGTTCGGCATGTCGGGACGGGTACGCGGGTAATCGGTTTGCTGGGTTTCCCAGGTCACCAGACCGTTCTTGACGTAGATTTTCCAGCTGCATGAGCCGGTGCAGTTTACCCCGTGCGTCGAACGCACGATTTTATCGTGCTGCCAGCGGCTTCTGTATCCATCTTCCCAGTCCCGGTTAGTTTCGAGAAGCTGGCCGTGCCCATCGGCAAAGGTTTCGCCCTTCTGCTTGAAGTAGCGAAACCGATCCAGGAATTTACTCATCGGTTCTCTCCTGTGGGAGCCTGACGGCTCTCTGATAAATCGACATTGCTTAATTGCTGCTGACGGTAACGCGCTGAAAGGACGTGGGAATTGATAACGATCAAGGCAGACCGGGAACAAAACGACGGGTAAATTTGGTTATACCCCTTTGGGGGGATTTAACAAAGATAAATAAGCCACTGTTTTTAATGAAAATATTTTCAGGCATTGATACGCTAAATGTTAAATTTTACCGGGGTGGGTATTAAGGGGTATGCCCCCTGCATGACCCCTTTACGCCGATGTAACCGACAGGCTAAACGTCAAAAAATTTATCAGTATGTTGTAACTAATTGCAGGATAAAAAAAGCGCGGTCTAACACCGCGCAAAGGATAATCAATAACGACTTTTTTATTTATTGGAATGGCGCCCATATACCAGCCAGGTGATAACCACGCAGGCGATATAGAAGAACAGGAACACTTTCATTGCACCAACCGGCGAACCGGTTAACGCCAGCGATGTGCCGAACGCTTTCGGGATAAAGAAACCGCCAATCGCGCCAATGGCCGAGATAAAGCCCAGCGCTGCCGCCGTGTCGGTAGCCGCTTCTCGCATCGCTTTCTCTTCCGAACCGCCTTCCGCTTTTACGCGGTCCATCGTCAGCTTACGGAAAATCACCGAGATCATCTGAAACGTTGAACCGCTCCCCAGCCCGGCGGTCATGAACAAGGCGAGGAACACCACAAAGAAGGCGATAAAGCTGCCGCCGGTACCGTTTGTGGGCAGTGTCAGGAACAACAGACCGCTGAATATCGCCATCAGCACGAAGTTCACCAGCGTGACGCGGGTACCGCCGAGACGGTCGGAAATAGCCCCGCCCGCCGAGCGCGCCAGCGCGCCAATAAACGGCCCAAAGAAGGCGTAATGCAGAATCTGTACATCAGGGAACTGAGTTTTCGACAGCATCGCAAACCCGGCAGAAAAGCCGATGAACGAGCCAAACGTCGCCAGATACAGCAGGCTCATGATCCACAAGTGGCCGCGTTTCAGGACCGGTAGCTGCTCTTTCAGAGACGCTTTGGAAGTCGCCAGTTCATTCATACCAAACCATGCGGCCAGGGTGAAAATGGCCAGGAACGGCACCCAAATCCACGCGGCGTTCGCCAGGTACAGCTGCGAACCGTCGGGTTGTTCAACACCGTGACTGCCGAAGAGGGCAAAAATGGACAGCGAAACCACCAGCGGCGCAACCAGTTGCATGACGCTCACGCCCATGTTGCCGAGACCACCGTTCAGACCCAGCGCGCCACCTTGCTTCTGTTTTGGAAAGAAAAAGCTGATGTTCGCCATACTGGAGGCAAAGTTAGCCCCGGCAAAACCGCACAGCAGAGAGATCAGAATAAAAGTGCTGAACGGCGTGGAGGTATCCTGTACCGCAAATCCTAACCATACGCATGGCACAATCAAAATCCCGGTGCTGAAGGCGGTCCAGCGGCGTCCGCCAAATACCGGCACCATGAAAGAGTACGGCACACGCAGCAGCGCGCCGGAAACTGACGGCAGCGCAGTCAGCATAAACAGCTGATCGGTGGTGAAGTTAAATCCTACCTTCGGCAAATTGACCGCCACAGCACTGAACAACATCCATACGCAAAACGCCAGTAGCAGACAAGGGACGGAAATCCACAGGTTGCGACTGGCGATGCGATGACCCCGTTGCGCCCAGAATGCCGGATCTTCCGGACGCCATTCTGTAATTACTGCTCCAGATGCCCTTTCAGGGACGGATGAATGACTCATAGACACCTCTGATACTCGATTTAATGTCTGCCACCTTAGGGTTTACGGGATTTGGTAAGTTGATATAAATCAAAGGAAAAGCCGTCATTCTGCGGCCCAAAAAATGATGATCACCCTAAGTGAGTAGCGCGTATCGGTAAAAAATATGTGGTTTTTCACCATACTGAGTCACCCTACTCCCTCCTTCGCAAAACCCCTGCCACTCGCGGCAATTAAGAGGTAACTCGTTTTAGGTATGGGTATACTCCAGGTGATAGCCGAGAATAACGCCACTGCCCGCCCTCAACCGCAGTATCGTCATTCATTGGGGTCACGACTCCCCGCAGCCAGTGACCTGAAGGAAGAAGGTTTTATGCTTAAACGTTGTCTCTCTCCGCTCACGCTGGTCAACCAGGTAGCGCTTATCGTCATGCTCTCCACGGCTCTTGGGATGGCGGGAATGGCTGTTTCCGGCTGGCTGGTACAGGGCGTTCAGGGCAGCGCCCACGCCATCAACAAAGCCGGTTCGTTGCGCATGCAGAGCTATCGCCTGCTCGCCGCGGTGCCGCTACAGGGTAACGATCAGAAATTGCTGGACGAGATGGAACAGACGGCATTTAGCCCGGAGCTCACCCGCGCCGCGCAGCGCGACGGCCAGCAGGCGCAGCTTAAGGCCTTACAGGCGTACTGGCGCAGCGAGCTGTTGCCCGGTCTGCAACAGGCCAACAGCCGCGAGGCGGTCGCCGCTGACGTCGGACGCTTCGTTACCGGTCTGGATAATCTGGTTTCGGCGTTTGACCATACCACGGAAATGCGTATCGAACGCGTGGTGATGGTACATCGGATGATGGCGATTTTTATGGCGCTGCTGCTGGTCTTTACCATCATCTGGTTACGCGCGCGCTTGCTTCAACCCTGGAAACAGCTGCTGTCGATGGCCCGCGCCGTCAGCCATCGTGACTTTACCCAGCGCGCACGCATCAGCGGACGTAACGAGATGGCAATGCTCGGCGATGCGCTGAACAACATGTCTGACGAACTGGCGGAAAGCTATTCAGTTCTCGAGCAGCGGGTAAAAGAGAAAACCGCCGGGCTGGAGCAAAAGAATCAAATCCTTTCGTTCCTCTGGCAGGCAAACCGCCGTCTGCACTCGCAGGCGCCGCTGTGCGAGCGTCTCTCGCCAGTGCTGAACGGACTGCAAAACTTAACGCTGCTGCACGACATTGAGCTGCGAGTTTATGACCAGGAAGATGAAGATAATCATCAGGAATTTACCTGTCAGTCTGACAGTAGCTGCGACGACAAGGGCTGCCATTTGTGTCCGCGCGGAACATTGCCGGAGAGTGACGGCGGCATGACCCTGAAATGGCGTCTGACCGACACCCACACCCAGTACGGCATTCTGCTGGCAACCCTGCCGCCGGGCGGACACCTGAGCCACGATCAGCAGCAACTGGTCGACACGTTAGTCGAACAGCTTACCGCTACGCTGGCGTTGGATCGTCATCAGGAACGCCAGCAGCAGTTGATTGTCATGGAAGAGCGTGCAACCATTGCGCGCGAACTGCATGATTCCATTGCCCAATCGCTGTCCTGTATGAAGATGCAGGTCAGTTGTTTGCAAATGCAGGGTGACATGTTACCGGAAAGCAGCAGCGAGTTGCTGAGCCAGATCCGCAAAGAACTGAACGCCTCGTGGGCGCAATTGCGCGAACTGTTAACCACTTTCCGGCTACAGCTGACCGAGCCTGGACTGCGTCCTGCGCTGGAAGCCAGTTGCCAGGAATACAGTGCCCGCTTTGGCTTTACGGTAAAACTGGATTACCAGTTGCCGCCCCGCCTGGTGCCGTCGCATCAGGCTATTCACCTGCTGCAAATTGCCCGCGAAGCGTTAAGCAACGCGCTCAAACATTCGCAGGCCGATGAAGTGGTCGTCACTGCGGCGCTAAAAGGTAAGCAGGTGAGATTAACCGTCCAGGACAACGGCTGCGGCGTGCCTGAAAACGCCGAACGCAGCAATCACTATGGCATGATCATTATGCGTGACCGGGCCCAGAGCCTGCGCGGTGATTGCCGGGTGCGCCGTCGCGAGACGGGAGGCACTGAAGTCGCTGTCACCTTTATTCCCGAAAAATACTTCACTGAAGTGCAAGGAGATACCCATGAATAATCCGGAACAGGCAACCATCCTGCTCATCGACGATCATCCGATGCTGCGGACCGGCGTCAAACAGCTTGTCAGCATGGCTGCGGACATTACCGTGGTCGGCGAGGCCAGCAATGGCGAACAGGGTATTGAACTGGCGGAATCGCTTGACCCGGACCTGATCCTGCTGGACCTGAATATGCCTGGCATGAACGGTCTGGAAACCCTCGACAAGCTACGTGAAAAGGCGTTGTCCGGCCGTATCGTGGTGTTCAGCGTCTCAAACCATGAAGAAGACGTGGTCACCGCGCTCAAACGCGGCGCGGATGGCTACCTGCTAAAAGATATGGAGCCGGAAGATCTGTTGAAGTCCTTACAGCAGGCCGCCGCCGGCGAAATGGTGCTGAGCGAAGCGTTAACGCCAGTGCTGGCCGCCAGCCTGCGCGCCAACCGCGCCACTTCTGACCGCGACGTGACCCAGCTTACCCCGCGCGAGCGCGATATCCTGAAGCTCATCGCCCAGGGTCTGCCAAATAAAATGATCGCCCGCCGTCTGGACATCACCGAAAGCACGGTAAAAGTTCACGTCAAACATATGCTGAAAAAAATGAAGCTGAAATCGCGTGTAGAAGCCGCGGTATGGGTGCATCAGGAACGCATCTTCTGATTACTCCTCCGGGAGCAGTCGCCAGCGCGGATCGCCATCCGGCATCGCCATAAACGGCTCCGTTAGCGCAAGCGTGATCTCATTGGAGGAGACACGCTGACCTTTTTCGTCTTCCACCACCACCGACAGCCGCCAGCGGTTGGTCGCCCCTTCGCTGTTGTCCCATGCTGGCATAATGATCGTCCAGCCATCAATGCTGTCAGGATCAGGCCCGGAGGTCAGGCTCAGCGCCTGGGTATCGCCCTGCCAGGTCAGGTGGCGCACTCCGTGCAGACTGCGCACCTGGAGTTTCAGCGCTACCGTTTCTCCGGCATGCAGATCCCACGGCGGCGTCGCCAGAAACGCGCTCAACGTTTTGCGCTGGCGATATTCCATGGTAGGCAGGTTGTTACGCTGTGGATTGTCATAGCGACTGCCGCGCAGTGATTGACTGGCCGCCACTTCGCTGGCAGACAATTGCTTTTTCAGCGGTACGCCGAAGCGATAGTTGAGGTTCAGACCAAGATTGTTCTGGCTGACGCCGCTCTCGCCCTGCTTGTGCTGGGCGGTCACCGTGACCAGCGGCACCGGGGTGTAATTGAGCCCCAGACTCACCGCCACCGGATTATGGTAGCCCGTCCCGGAGTCAAACAGATCGACGCTGTCGCCAAAATATTGTTCCACACTGACCCGGGTATTGAGGTGCTGGTAGAAAGGCATACGCATTTCCGCGCTGAGGTCATATCCGCGCGCCATCCGCTGTTCCAGCGTATCCGTGTGCGTCTGCCAGGAGGCGAACGGCTGATAATAATTCGCGGACAGACGTAAATATTCCCCCCACGCTTCCGCTCCCAGCCCTGCGCGCTGCAGGTTTTCATCGAGAAGATTGTCGTAAAAGGTGTTATAGCCCAGCAACCAGCCGTCGCGCGCCCAACGCTGTCCGATACCGACATTGCTCACCAGCCCATCGTCCTGTTGCGTCAGGCCCAGTTGACTCCAGGTGAGGTAGCGGGTGTTATCCTGCCAGGGGATAAACCAGCTTCCGCGGCTACCGTTGAAATTGCCTTCGTTGTCGACCTGGACATTGACGCTGGCATTGCCCCACGGCGACAGCCAGGTTTCCAGTTGCTGGTTCACCTGCTCGCTGAGGGCGTCGCGCACCTGTTCGAAGGCGAACTGTTTCGCCTGCTCTCCCGCATCCAGGCCGTTATCGGTCATACTTGCTTCGCCAAAGGCCTTCATCATTTCCGCGAAATGCTTTTCCCCCTCGTTTGACGTTGGGGTCATTCCCAGGTCGGGCAAACCATCCTGATTATTATCGAACGGATTCTCGGCCTGATGGATAAACGTAGATTGCGCGCAGGCGTGACCGCCCGCCAGCAGCAGGAACAGGGAGAACAGCGTGGGATGAGAAACAAAACGGCTCAAATCAGCGGCGGCTTCTTACGTCTATCGATCAATAAAACACGGTAAAAGCCTATCCGATTTTTCGCCGTTTTGCAGGCTTTCTCACACTTTCAGGATAATCCTTACGCTTTGCAGGGAAGCATCCGCGCCAGAATCGCTTTTAGCTCCGGTACGCAGGAGCCGCAGTGCGTACCGCAACGCAGGCTTAACCCCAACGCCGCCACCGAGTCGCAACCCTGACCTATGGCCTGAGCAATGGTTTTCTCCCCGACGCTAAAGCAACTGCAGACGATCGCCCCCGGATCGGCTTGCTCGCCGTCAGCGTTTCCGCTCAGCAGCGCATGGCGCGCCCTGGCGGTTTCCGGCGGCTGGCGAAAAGCGGAGACGATCAGCGCCTCATCAAGCGCAGGCAGTACCGTTCCTGACCAGAACCCGGACATCAGCCTTCCCTGATGCCAGGCGAGCAGATGCTGCCCGTACGGCGTCGTGGCCCGCTGTATCTGCCAGCCCTGCTCAGTGTAGTGATTTTCCAGCCAGTCGGTAACGGGACGATCGGCAGCCAGCGTATAGCGCAGCCCGCATCGCGTGGCTTTTCGCCAGCGGTGAACATAAGGCGGTAGCGTCAGCGGATCGCGGCAGAACAACTCCCCCTGCCAGCGCGGCTGCCACGGGGTGATACGCACCGCCGTCTGTTTGCTTTCCGGCTGACCGGAATGCGGGTCACACACCGGCGCGACCAGCGCGTTCACCCTCCCCTGACGGGCAAACTGATTGTTCCAGTGCATAGGTGCAAAAGCGCTCCCCTCGCGCTGACCGGGGTGTATCATCACCCTTGCGACCATCACGCCGCGCGGCGAATGGATCCGGCACAGAGCGCCGTCAACAAGCTGAAGTCGCGCGCCATCCTGCGGCGACAGCTCGACGGTCGGTTCGCTGATATGCTGCATCAGGCGTGGGACATTTCCGGTGCGGGTCAGCGTATGCCATTGGTCGCGAATGCGCCCGGTATTGAGCACCAGCGGATACAGCGGATCGCCGCAGGTATTCATGCCCTGCGGCGCAACCGGCACCATCCGCTGACGCCGCCATGCCGGCGGCACGTCTTGCGTGCGGCTTACCGGCCAGCGTACAGGCGTCAGATCCTGCCACTGTTCACGGCTGAGTGCCGCCAGCGCGCCGATATCAAATGCCCGCTCACCGTTATTTTCAAACCCGGAAAGCGCCGCATGTTCGCGAAAGACCTGCCACGCGTCCTGCCAGGCAAATGCGCTGGCGAATCCCAGTCGTTTCGCCATTTGCGCCACAATCCACCAGTCGGCGCGCGCTTCGCCGGGCGCGGGTAAAAACGCCCGCTGGCGCGAGATCCGCCGTTCGGAGTTGGTTACCGTGCCGTCTTTTTCCCCCCACGCCAGCGCCGGAAAACGGATATGCGCATAACGGCTGGTATCCGTCTTTTCCATTACCTCAGAGACAATCACCAGTGGGCACGCCGCCAGCGCCTGACATACCGCATGGCTGTCCGGTAGCGACACCGCAGGATTGGTGCCCATGATCCACACCGCTTTGACCTCGCCGCTGGCGATAGCCGCAAACAAATCGACCGCCATCAGCCCCGGCGTTTGCGCCAGGCGTTCCGTCCCCCAGAAACGGGCGACGCGCGACACGTCAGCGGGTTCAAAATCCATATGAGCGGCAAGCTGGGTCGCCAGTCCGCCGACCTCGCGACCGCCCATCGCGTTTGGCTGTCCGGTCAGCGAAAAGGGGCCGCAGCCTGCGCGGTTGACCTTTCCGCTGGCGAGGTGAACGTTGATAATAGCATTACACTTGTTGCTGCCGCTGGCCGACTGGTTAATGCCCATGGAGTAAAGCGTGATGGCGGTCCGGGCGCTGAGAAACCAGTCATAGAAGGTGGCGACGGTCTGCCGTTCCAGCTCGCAATATTCCGCCACCCGCGCCAGCGGCCATTCGTCAGCCAGCGCCAGCGCCGCCTGACCATCGACAAAGTCGCTGTTCGCCAGCCCACTTTGCTGAAGCGCGTGGAGCAGACCGACAAACAGCCCGCCGTCGCTGCCCGGCGCGAGAGGAAGATGAAGGTCGGCGATGTCACAGGTGGGCGTACGGCGCGGATCGATCACCACCACCCGCATCGACGGGTTGTCGGCCTTTGCCTGCGCCAGGCGCTGGTAGAGTACCGGATGCGTCCAGGCGGCGTTTGAGCCGACCAGGATCACCAGTTCGCTCTGCTCGACGTCCTCGTAACTGCACGGCACCACGTCGGCGCCAAAGGCGCGTTTGTAGGCGGTTACCGCCGACGACATGCAAAGTCGGGAGTTGGTGTCGATATTGGCGGCGCCGATAAAACCTTTCATCAGCTTGTTCGCCGCGTAATAGTCTTCGGTGAGCAACTGACCTGAGGCATAGAACGCGACCGCCTTCGGACCGTAACGGTCAATAATCGCCTGCAGCCGATGGCCTGCGGTATCCAGCGCCTGCTGCCAGTCGGTGACTTCACCGTCCACAGTCGGGTGCAGTAAACGTTCCGCCAGCCCGGTGGTTTCGCCGAGTGCTGCGCCTTTCACGCACAGCCGCCCATAGTTTGCCGGATGCGACGGATCGCCTCTTACGGTGACGCCCTTTTCGCTTACCTCGGCAATTACCCCGCAGCCGACGCCGCAGTAGGGACAGGTGGTTCGGGTTTCGCTCATGATGCCTCCGCGCGCAGCAGCAGCGCCTGATTGCCGACCCATACCGTCCCGCCTTCCACTTTCACCGGCCACGCGCGTACCATCGGTTCGCCGCTGTCGCACTGACGGCCATCGCGCAGGCGAATACGCTGTTTATACAGTGGTGAAATGACGATCGGTTCGCCGCCGGCGTCGCCCAGAATGCCGCGGGAAAGCACGTTGGCGTCGCTGCCCGGCTCGCGATCGTCCAGCGCGAACACCGTTTCGCCAAAGCGGAACAGCGCAATCTGCCGCTCACCCAGTCGCGCGCCGACGCCCAGGCGTTCCGGGATCGCCTCAACGTCGCACACCGCCTGCCAGGGTCGCTGGTTTTCCTCCTGCGGCTGGCTGATGAGGGTTGACCGGAACAACGCCAACTGCTGCGGGTCGTTCAACGTGGTTTGCCACTCACACTGGTAGCTTTCCACCACGCGCGCCATCTCCTGCTCCAGCTCGTCGGCAATGCCGAGGCTATCGTTGAGGATCACCTCGCGGAGGTAAGCAATGCCGCCTTCGAGATTATCCATCCAGGTACTGGTACGCTGTAAGCGGTCGGCCGTGCGAATGTAGAACATCAGAAAGCGATCGATGGTGCGTATCAGCGTGTCGCTGTCCATATCGCTGGCAAACAGATCGGCGTGACGCGGCTTCATGCCGCCATTGCCGCACAGGTACAGGTTCCAGCCCTTATCGGTAGCAATAACCCCGACATCTTTGCCCTGTGCTTCGGCGCATTCTCGGGTACAGCCGGACACCGCCATTTTGATTTTATGCGGCGCGCGCAGCCCTTTATAGCGATGCTCCAGCCTCACCGCCAGTCCGGTGGAGTCCTGTACGCCGTAGCGACACCAGGTCGAGCCAACACAGGATTTCACCGTCCGCAGCGACTTGCCGTAGGCGTGCCCGGTTTCAAATCCGGCGGCAATCAGGTCGCGCCAGATATCCGGCAGTTGCTCCAGTCGCGCGCCAAAGAGATCGATGCGCTGACCGCCCGTGATTTTGCTGTACAGCCGATAGCGTTTGGCGATCTCGCCCATCGCGATCAACCCGTCAGCCGTCACTTCTCCCGCCGCCATTCTTGGCACAACTGAATAGGTACCGTCTTTCTGAATATTGGCGAAAAAACGATCGTTGGTATCCTGTAGCGGCCTGTGCGCAGGCTTCAGCAGATAGTCGTTCCAGCACGAGGCCAGCACCGAACCGACCAGCGGCTTACAAATTTCGCAGCCGTGGCCCTGTCCGTAGCGACTAATCAATTGCTCAAAGGTATGGATCCGGTTAACCCGCACCAGGTGGTAGATCTCCTGACGCGAATACGAAAAGTGTTCGCAGATATCCTTTTTGACCTCCACGCCCTGAGCGGCAAGCTGATGTTCCATCACCTGTTTAACCAGCGCGCTACAGCCGCCGCAGCCAGTCGCCGCCTTGGTGCACTGCTTAAGCGCGGGGATATCGGTTGCGCCCGCGCTGACCGCCTGGCAGATATCCGCTTTGCTGACGTTATGACAGGAGCAAACCTGCGCGCTGTCCGGAAGCGCCGCCACGCCGAGGGCAGCAGGCGCGCCAGCGGAAAGCGCAGGTAAAATCAGCGACTCCGGCCGGGCGGGAAGCGCAATCCCGTTCAGCATCATCGGCAACAGCGTGGCGTAGTCGCCCACGTCCCCCACCAGCACACCGCCGAGCAACGTTTTGCCGTCGGCGCTAACGACGATTTTTTTATAGATTTGCTCAGGACCGTCGGTCCACTGGTAGCTTTTTGCGCCTGGCGTGCGGGCCTGCGCGTCGCCAAACGAGGCGACATCCACGCCCAGAAGTTTCAGTTTGGTGCTCATGTCCGCGCCGCTAAAACACGCCGACTCCTGCGCCAGTCCGGCGGCAACCACTCGCGCCATCTGATACCCCGGCGCAACAAGTCCATAAATCCGCCCTTCCCAGAGCGCGCATTCGCCAATGGCGTAGATGGCGTCATCAGAGGTCAAACACCGGCTGTCTATGCGGATCCCCCCGCGTTCACCGACGGCTAATCCGGCGTCGCGCGCCAGCGCATCCTGCGGGCGGATCCCGGCAGAAAAGACCACCATATCGGTTTCCAGACACTCGCCATCGGCAAAATGCAGGATCAGACCGTCCGCCGTGGTCACAATCCCGGTGGTGGCTTTCGCGGTGTGCACGCCTACGCCCAGCGCGTCGATTTTTTCGCGCAACATCGCCGCGCCAGCGTCATCCAGCTGTACCGCCATCAGGTTTGGCGCAAATTCAACAACGTGCGTTTCCAGCCCAAGCTGGCGCAGCGCGTTTGTCGCTTCCAGCCCCAACAACCCGCCGCCGATCACAACCCCACGACGCGCCGCTTTGGCCTTCGCCGCAATGGCGTCCAGATCGTCCAGCGTGCGGTAAACAAAGCAGCCAGGCGAATCATTGCCCATGACCGGCGGCACGAACGGATACGATCCGGTAGCCAGCACCAGCTTATCCCAGTGGGTTTCATGACCGCTGGCGGTACGAATTATCCGCCTCTCCCTGTCGATAGCGACGACGCGCTGCGACAGTCGTAACTCAATGCCGTAGCGGATAAAAAAGCCCTCCTCCACCAGTGACAGCGACTGCGCGCTACGTCCGGCAAAGTATTCCGACAAATGTACCCGGTCATAGGCGGCGTGGCGCTCTTCACCGAATACCACAATCTGATACTGCTCATGCAGATTGCGGCTTACGCACTGCTCAAGGAAATGGTGGCCTACCATTCCGTGTCCCACAACGGCCAGCGTCGGTTTTGTCATCGTCTTCAGTCCTGCAACCGTCGGTTGCGTGTCAAAGTGGTCGAATAACCAGTCAGGATGTGCCGTCGCGCGCTGCGCCAGCAGTTCGGTAAACGGCGCGGCGCTGCGGCAATCGCCCATCAGTAACGCGCCGGCAAGTTTGCCGCCACGAATAAGCAGACGCCGATAATGTCCGCTGAGTGGATCAAGGCTGGAATACACCTCGTCGCCGGGAAGGGTATCCACCGCGCCTGCGCTGAACAGGTCAATGCCGGTCACTTTCAGGCGGGTTCCCGACTCCTGCCAGCGAAAATCGTCCTGCGGCGCGCCACAAAGACGGGCCGCCAGCACCGCCGCCTGCGCCAGACATGGCGCGACCAGCCCCCATGTCTGACCGTTGATTTCACAGCACTCGCCCATGGCGCTGACATTCGCTATGTTGGTACGTAACTGCGCATCAACAACAATGCCGCGCTGACACGCAATGCCGCTTTCCTGCGCCAGACGAATATTGGGCTTCACGCCGGTGGCGATAATCACCCGATTTGCCGCCAATACTCGCCCGTCCTGTAGCGTCACGGTCTGTTTTGCAATACGCGCGATGCCGGATGAAAGGAAACAGTGGATCCCGCGGGTGGTGAGCTGCGCTTCCAGTAGCGCACTGGCCTGATGGTCAAGCTGTTGTTCCATAAGACGATCTGCCCGGTGCACCAACGTGACGTTGTCACACGAATAGCGTAACGCCGCGGCGGCTTCTACCCCTAGCACCCCGCCGCCCAGTACTATCGCGGGGCCACCTGCCTGACGGATCTTTTCTACATCCTGGACGGTGCGGAACGCCATGACATGCGCCTGGTCAGCCCCCTCAACCGGCGGGATAAAAGGGTCGGAACCGGTGGCAAAAACCAGCTCATCCCAGCCCAGGCTGCGCCGGGTGGTGGTAAGCGTTCTGGCGTGGACATCGACGGCGATCACCGCCTCCCCGTTCAGTACCGTAATACCGTGGTCGCGATACCATTGCGGCGCGTGCAGCACCGTTTCGGCAAAGGGCTTTTCGCCACCGAGCACCGGCGACAGCAGGATACGGTTGTAAGCAGGCTGCGGCTCATCGCCAATCAGAGTAATGCGATACCGACGCCGTTCGTCGGCAACGAGTATTTCCACCAGTCGGGTGGCCGCCATACCGTTGCCGATAATCACCAGTCGCGTCATCTGCTCCTCCTTACGCCGCCTTCGGCTGTTTTTCGTAGAGGAAATGGAGCACCCGCTGACGCAGGCTGTGATAACGGCTGTCGTCCGCCAGCTGCACGCGATGGCGCGGACGCGGCAGATCCACCGCTAAAATCTCGCCTACCGTCGCCGCCGGACCGTTGGTCATCATCAGCACACGGTCAGACAGCAGTACCGCCTCGTCGACGTCATGGGTAATCAGCACGATAGTGGTGTTGAGCGACTGCTGGATGTGCATCACCGTGTCCTGCAGATGCGCGCGGGTCAGTGCGTCAAGCGCGCCGAACGGCTCATCCATAAGCAGCACTTTCGGCTTCATCGCCAGCGCCCTTGCGATCCCCACGCGCTGCTTCATGCCGCCGGAAATTTCGCCGGGGTGTTTGCGCATGGCGTGGCCCATCTGAACGCGGGCCAGATTGTGTTCGATCCAGTCGCGCCGCTCGGCTTTGCTCATGGTGCGACGAAAAACCTGATCCACCGCCAGCGCCACGTTGTCGAAACAGGTCAGCCACGGCAGCAGTGAATGATTCTGAAACACCACCGCCCGCTCCGGCCCTGGTCCGGCAATTTCGCGGTTATCGCAAATCAACCCGCCTTCACTGGGCAATGTGATGCCGGCAATAAGGTTCAGCAGCGTGGATTTACCGCAGCCGGAGTGGCCGATCAAACTGACGGTTTCCCCTTCGTGAATGTCAAAGGAGACATTTTGCAGCGCCAGAAACTCGCCGCTGGCGGTTGAAAAGCGTTGGCTGACCGCCTGTATCTGTATTAACGGTTTCATGCTTGCCTCCTATTTATCCTGCCAGCTAAAACGCCGCGCCATCAGCATCAGACCCTGCTCCAGCAGCAGGCCAACCACGCCGATGATCACGATAGCGATGAGAATGTTTTCCACATTGAGGTTGTTCCACTCGTTCCAGATCCAGAAGCCGATACCCAGCCCCCCGGTCAGCATTTCGGCGGCGACAATCACCAGCCAGGCGATGCCGATAGACAGTCGAACGCCGGTCAGAACGGCAGGCACAACGGCGGGGAACAGAATGCGGCGCATGATCGTCCACTCGGAAAGCTGTAGCACCCGGGCGACATTGAGATAGTCAGCGGGAATGCGCCGCACGCCTTCTGCGGTGTTGATGACCATCGGCCAGATCGAGCAGATAAAAATGGTCCAGCTTGAGGCGGGTTCCGCTTTCTGAAACAACAACAAGCCGATAGGCAGCCAGGCCAGCGGACTGACCGGGCGCAGCAGCGCGATAAGCGGCGAAAACATGTTTGAGAAGAAGGTGAAGCGGCCAATCAGAAAGCCCAGCGGGATCCCGACCAGCGCGGCAAGGCCAAAGCCCGTCGCCACCCGCTGTAACGACGCCAGCACGTTCCAGCCAATCCCCATGTCGTTGGGTCCGCCATTGTAAAAGGGGTCGGCGAATAGCGTCAGCGCCGAGTCAAGGGTGCTGAGCGGCGTGGGAAAGCCTTTACTGTTGATGGCCGCCAGTTGCCAGCAGAACAGCAGAAGGCCGATACCCAGCCCCGCCGGCACCGTTCGCTGCACCCCATGACGCAACCAGCCGGAAAGCGGAGACGCGCGCCTGCGGACCTGTACTGGCGGCAGGACGACCACGTCGGCCACGACGGGTTCAGCCACTTTCTTTTGTGTGTTGTTCTGCATATCAGACTCCCATACGGTTAAGCGAGAAGCGGGTGGCGTAGGTTTCCGGCTCGCGCCCGTCCCAGACGGAACCGTCCAGCAGCGTGCTGCTGCGCAACAGGCCAGAAGGCGCGGTTATGCCGCCGCCAATGGCGGTGGCGGCGTCGCGCCAGATGTCGGTACGGTTGACGCGCGCGGCAATGGCGGCGTAGTCGGGCGCGTCCTTCAGCAATCCCCAGCGACGGAATTGGGTCAGAAACCACATGCCGTCGGAGTGCCAGGGAAAGCTCACTTCACCCTCCCGGAAGAAACGCATCGGATGCGGATCCTGCCAGCGACGCCCTGCGCCGTTGTCGTATTCCCCCAGCATGCGCCCGGTCAGATACTGTTCTTTGGTATTCAGCCACGCCCGACGAGAGAGGATCTGCGCCGTTTCGCGTTTATTCCCTTCCGACGCGTCAATCCAGCGCGAAGCCTCCAGCACCGCGCTGACCAGCGCCCGCGCGGTATGTGGGTTCTGTTGCACCCATGCGCGGCGCGCGCCAAGCACTTTTTCCGGATGATCGGGCCAGATCGCCTGCGAGGTGGCGGCGGTAAACCCGATCCGATCGTTAATCGCCCGTGCGTTCCACGGTTCGCCGACGCAAAAACCGCTCATGTTTCCGATGCGCATGTTCATCACCATTTGCGGCGGTGGAACAACCACAGTCCGGACATCGGTAAACGGATTAATCTCCGCGCTGGCAAGCCAGTAGTACAGCCACATGGCGTGGGTGCCTGTCGGGAAGGTATGCGCGAAGGTAAACGTACCGGGCGCCTGCGCGGCGATCCTCTTTTTCAGCGCCGCCGCATCGGTGACGCCCTGCGCCTGTAATTCCGCAGAAAGCGTGATCGCCTGACCGTTCTGATTCAGCGTCATCAGGTTCGCCATCGGTTGCGCTTTGCCGGCTATTCCCAGTTCAAGCCCGTACAGCAGGCCATACAGCACGTGGGCGGCGTCCAGTTCGCCGGAAACCAACTTGTCGCGTACAGCTGCCCAGCTGGCTTCTTTGGTGGGTACGAGGGTAATACCGTACTTTTTATCAAAGCCCTTCAGGGCGGCGATAATCACCGGCGCGCAGTCAGTCAGCGGAATAAATCCCACTCTCACTGTCGCCTGCTCGGGCTTGTCCGACCCTGCCGCCCAGACCGCTGACATCGCCCCCGGCAGCAGGCAGGTTGCGCCCAGCACAGCGCTGGCCTGAAGCAGTCGCCTGCGCGTTAACGAAACCGTGTTGTTCTCCATATCCGCTCCCCATGGCAAAAAAAAAGCGCCCGGCAATGCCAACGCATTGCAGGACGCCTTTATCCTCAAAACGAACAGACCGCCGTTGGTCCGTCGCTAAAATGTCTGTAATACGATTTGCAATTCAGATGCCAACTTTGCAGAGGCCTGTCTGGCGGACAAACGGTGTAGTGTGTCGCCGCGCTGCACCGCAAACAGGCAACGTTTGCCCATTCACCGTGCAGCGTGTCTTAGCGCGCGCTTTGCATCAGCGATTTCACGGTGAGCACTGCGCGGGCGATATCCACCATTCGCTGGTTTTTATCCATCGCCATTTTGCGCAGCGTTTGCCAGGCCTGTTCTTCGCTGAGCTGCTGGTGATTCATTAACACGCTTTTCGCTTTATCAATCACCTTGCGCTCTTCCAGCGAATCCTGTAGCGAAGCCAACTGCCCACTGAGCTGCTCCAGCTGTCGCGCCTGCTGGCGCACCACCAGCAGTAACTGTTTATCGCGCCGCAGCGAGAAGGTATCCGCGGCGGCGTCGTTGAGCCAGCTTTCCAGCGGCAGTGCGCACTCTTGCTGGTTCAGTCGACGCTCTACCGCGTTCATCAACTCAGCAATCAGCATTTCTTCGATAGCGCGCAACTGCTCGAGGCGCTGAGTCTGAAGGGTAAACCAGCGTAACGCGCTTGTGCCGTTGTCGGCGTCAGGCTGGCGGGTACAGGCATGGCGTCGCAGTTGTTCGACCGCCCCTTCCGCCTCGCCATACTGGTGGAATTGATGCACCACCGCCGGGGACGCCAGTGAAAGAAAGGTGTCAAAGCAGAGCTGCTGACCATCGATGCGATCAACCAGCTCCTGACGCATCTGCGGGCTAAATTCACCTTGGGTGAAGCCTATCGCCCCCAGCGCCCGCTCCTGGCCAACCAGCTCTTTTCCCTGCATAAAGCTGTACAGGGCGACTAAACCTCCGGCGACGTGCGGCTGATCGATACTGTCGTTAAGCTCCGGCACGATACTCAGTAAATGGCGTAACAGTCGGCTGTACTGTTCCATCGCCTGTAGCGCGGGCTGATTGCGTCCGCTGACGCTATCGCGCAGCGCCGGTAATTGCTCAAGACACCATACCGCGCTGGCAATGCGATGACACAGCGCGCTGTTGGCTGTCGGCAAATAGTCCTGTAACAGGTGCTGCAACCGCCGGTGTTCCTCATCCACCAGCGCCCGGCTGGCACGGATTTCTGCCACATACAGCGTGCCTTGCGAGCATAACCAAATGTTGGAAGCCCCGCGTTCGCACTGTAGCATATGCACCAGATGGCTGATGCGCGAGACCAGTTTTCCGGACTGCGCCAGTTGCCGAAGCTGCGTGTTTTCAAGCTGGCGCGCGTAGCGGAACCATTGCGTCGCCCCTGGCGTTTCCACGTTTGTCATCATGTCAGCTCTCCCGGATAACAGATTTATTCAGGAGTAAGCAATATCCATGCCCCTTCAGACAACAGGAGTTAAAATGCAAAAGATAGCGATCGTCGCCAACGGTGCGGCCTACGGAAGTGAGTCCCTGTTTAACAGCCTGCGTCTCGCCATTGCGTTACGTGAACAGTCGCCCGAACTCGACCTCCGACTGTTTTTGATGTCAGATGCCGTCACGGCAGGACTGCGCAGCCAGAAACCGGCGGAAGGGTATAATATTCAGCAGATGATTGAGATCCTCACCGCCCAGAACGTACCGGTGAAGCTGTGCAAAACCTGCGCCGACGGGCGCGGGATCACCGATCTGCCGCTGATCGACGGCGTGGAAGTCGGCACGCTGGTGGAGCTGGCGCAGTGGACGCTGGCTGCCGATAAAGTACTCACCTTCTGACGGTTGCGCAGCCCGGCTTGCTGTAACGACCGGGAATTGCCGAATTTAATCTTCCCGTGGCGCATTTCCCGCAAAAGTAAGTGCGCCCGATCACGCTTTTTCGCCCGATTTTGTCATTTTTGTTTAATCGTTATGCCATTTTTTGATCAAAATCAGCATTCCCCAACTCACTCTTTGGTGTTATGCACTGAGTGAAATGTGAACAACATCACGCAATACTTCCGCGAGGAAGTAGGTTGTTTTCAATAACGGGGTGAAAAATGGCATTAGTGAAAGCAAGTCTGAAGTTATTTGGTGGGGATACCGTAGTGGTGCGCTGCTCGGAGCGTTGTCACATCCACCTGATGAGCGAGAAAAAACACGTCAAAGACACGCAGACCGACATTTTAAGCGTGCAGGATCGTGATAACGCATGGTTGACCGTCCCTTACACCGGCGTCTGGAATGTGCTAATCGACAGCCACAGCCAGTCGCTGGAACATTCCATCAGCTATATCGCAGCCTGATAATTATAAGCCCGGCCGCGCTGACGCTGACCGGGCAAAATAACCTGGCGCTACGCGAAGCCGGGACGCATTACCCCTTCGGGCAGCGTTTCCTCTAACAGCCCCCGCACGTTCGCCACCAGATCGATCAGACAATCATCCTGCATGCCCAGCTTCTTCAGCTCAAGTTCCAGCGAAAACAGATACTGCGCATTGGTGCCAAGCGGACCGCTGGCTTTGGCGATCAGCGGCGCAACCACCTGCGCGCGAGTGTCCGACTCATACAACGGATGACGCGGATCCATAATAAACACCAGCGCGTTCACCGTGCGACCATCGTCCAGCGCCAGCTGACACCAGGTTGGCAGGTAACAGCCGGTGATCATTTCGCGCTTCCATAGCAGAGTCAATTCTTGTTCAAGCGAGATATCCGACAGGCGATAGGCCACGCCAGTGGTGCGTCCGCCCTCTTTCAGTGCAAGCATCCGCCCAGGCTGGCAGGCAGTCCCGCGTCCGGCGGTCAGCTTCAGGCAAAAGGCCCGGTGCCAGCCCACCAGCGTACCGGTACACGACTCATCGAACTCCAACGCCGGGTTCCACATCAATGATCCATACCCGAAGATCCACACCGGTCCGTCGTCCGGTCGGCAGGCCAGCGTCGCCGCAAGGGACGCCGCACGTTGCTCTGCCGACCATAAGAGTGATTCTTCAATAGCGCCAAATGCCGTTTTGCAATCGGCATTCATCAAGAAATCACGCGTTAACACCTTACACCTCCGCCACTGCCTACTTCCCTGCGACAACTTTTGACGCCTTCCGGGCCTTCTAACTGCTCATTTTGAAACCAACAGCAGGACAATATGCAATTCGCGGGCCGCTTGCAAGGCGGCGACAGGGTCAGGCAGCACGATTCGCGAAGCGACTGAACACGGTCATTTTGTTAAACCTTACATTTGAAGCGCTTATGATTTTTTATGCCATTTATCATCATCGCCCTTTTCATAATCATTTTTGACCGCCGCCCACGCAACCTTATGCGCTGTCTCTTCGCGGCTGGCGTCATCCCGCCGATCCGCTTTGTCTTTGTACTGATCCCAGGCGCTGTTAAAAGCCTCTTTATAAATATCCTGAGCATGAGCGGGTAACACATTCTGTACGCTGTCCGGCAAATCTTTTTTCGATTTATACGGCATGGTTGCCTCCTCTTTCGGCTAAACCTTAAGTGTGGTCAACGCCCCTTTATTTCGCCACCCAGGTGGATGTTTTGCTAAAACACTTTATCTAACTTACTGTTATTGAATTATTCTATAAACAAAAGCGCTTCTTTTTATCGTTTCACAATTTAAACGGAGAGTTGGGGTAAAATTTCGTAAAAATGCCCCTACAACCTTACGTTTTCTGTTATTTTTTATCATCTTTATTACATTTATAACGACAGTTTGCCTGCATCACTTTAATGGAGAGTATGAATGACACATGCACAGGAGGCGGTGAAAACCCGCCACAAGGAGACATCGCTTATTTTCCCGGTTCTGGCGCTGGTAGTGCTGTTCCTGTGGGGGAGCAGCCAGTCACTACCAGCGGTGATCGGTATTAATATTCTTGCCCTGATTGGGATTTTGAGTAGCGCGTTTAGCGTGGTTCGTCACGCCGATGTATTAGCCCACCGCCTCGGTGAGCCTTACGGCTCGCTTATCTTAAGCCTGTCGGTAGTTATTCTTGAAGTCAGCCTGATATCGGCATTAATGGCCACCGGCGACGCTGCGCCAACGCTGATGCGCGATACGCTTTATTCCATCATTATGATCGTCACCGGCGGCCTGGTCGGTTTTTCTCTGCTGCTCGGCGGACGTAAATTCGCCACGCAGTATATGAATCTCTATGGCATCAAGCAGTATCTGATTGCTCTGTTTCCGCTGGCCATTATTGTGCTGGTCTTTCCCATGGCGTTGCCCGGCGCCAACTTCTCCACCAGTCAGGCGCTGCTCGTGGCCCTGATTTCCGCGGCGATGTACGGCGTGTTCCTGCTGATTCAGACCAAGACGCACCAGAGCCTGTTTGTTTATGAGCATGAAGACGAAGGCGATGACGACGATCCGCACCATGGTAAACCGTCCGCACACAGCAACATATGGCATGCGGCGTGGCTGATTGTACATCTGGTTGCCGTGATCGCCGTGACCAAAATGAACGCGAATCCGCTGGAAACCTTGCTGACGGAAATGAATGCCCCGGTGGCGTTTACCGGCTTCCTCGTGGCGCTTCTGATCCTCTCCCCGGAAGGGCTTGGCGCGCTGAAAGCGGTGCTGAATAATCAGGTACAGCGGGCGATGAACCTGTTCTTCGGCTCGGTGCTGGCGACCATTTCACTGACGGTACCCGTCGTGACGCTGATTGCGTGGGCAACAGGTAACGAGCTGCTGTTCGGCTTAGGCGCTCCGGAAATGGTGGTGATGGTGGCCTCTTTGCTGCTGTGCCAAATCTCGTTCTCAACGGGAAGAACGAATGTGCTGAACGGCGCGGCGCACCTGGCGCTGTTTGCCGCCTATCTGATGACGATTTTCGCCTGACAGCCCAGCGACGGCCGGGCCGATGTTTCGCGATATCGCCTGGCCTGAGGGTTAACGACTGCTGTATCACCCATTAACCGACTGTAATCATTAATCTATTTTCGCAGTTAAATTGCCGAACCGTCACAAATTGTTCACGCATGCTCCCTATACTCCGCGCCTGTTAACGTTAACAGACAAGGAGTTTGGTCATGAAAGCATCCCTGAGCCCGCTTACAGCACTTGTTCTTTTCACCTGCGTCAACGCGCAGGCTGCAGATCTTTTACTCAATACCCCACGTCTAAGCGGTATCGACAACTTCCGCGATATCGCCGGGCTAACCACCGCCTATACCACCGCCCATAACGGCGTAATGCGCGCGGGTGTATTCTATCGCTCAAACGCCCTGACGCCGACAGGAAACGATTTGGCGGCACTGGAGGATCTGCAGGTCACCACGGTCGTTGATTTGCGCTCCCCGGCAGAAATCACCGCTCAGGCCGACACACTGCCGGCGGGCAGCCGTTATGTCGCCGTCGATTTAATCGGTAATAACGGCGCCTTCGTCATCGATCTCAACAATATGAACGTCAGCGACATCGACGAAATGATGCAGGACGGCGAGCGCAGCTTCGTTACCAGCGACTACGCCCGTCAGGGACTGGGCAAGGTTTTCCGCGAGCTTGCCGCCGCAGATGACGCCGCCCTGTTCCACTGCACCGCGGGCAAAGATCGTACCGGCTGGGTCAGCGCCGTGCTGCAAACCATCGCAGGCGTCAGCGACAGGGATATCATGGCAAACTATCTGGCGACCAACGACTACACCGCCGATCGTATCAGTGCGACGCTTGCCACGATGCCGACATCCATGCGCGATACTTACGGCGCGCTGATGGGCGTTCGCGCCAGCTGGCTGCAGGCCGGGCTGGATAGCGTTATCGCCAGCTACGGGTCGATGGACAACTATCTGAAAAAGGGCCTAGGCCTCGATCAGGCGACGATCTATGTACTGCGCGGCAAAATGGTGCGCTATCAGACGCTGCCCGGCGAATCCGGCTTCAGCGGCAACGCCGCGCAGGGGGCGTCGCTGCTGAACGCCCTGCAGGACTCCCCGCTGTCGGGACGTGACACGGCATATAACTACTATCTGCAAAGCGCTATCGATCAAGGCTCCCTCGGCGGGGTTGAAAAACAGATTGGCGGACAGGTTTTCGCCGACGCCAGCAGCTATCTGCTGCGCCAGCCGTCACGCCTGTACGATGCGCTCGCCCCGGTGATTTCCGCCCGCGGCCTTCAGGACGAAGAGTCTCAGGTCTGGTTGCAGGGGCTGGCGACCTATCTGGGAACGGATGCGAGCAGTGAAGCCAGCTCCAGCAGCGAACACAGCTGGGGAACGCTGGTCGGCGTCACTCATCGCTTCAACGCGCGCAGCGCAGCAAACGCCTCGATTGGCTATGGCGACGGCAGTATCTCTTCGGCAGGCGGCAAGGTGAAAACCCATACCCCGACGCTGGGACTCGGCGCACGCTACGCGCTCTCCTCGCTGGACAGCGGCCCCTGGGTCGGTCTGCAGGGCAGCGCCGGGTATATCGACTACCAGAGCGACCGCCGTCTCGGCGGCGGGCTGGGCGCCGCATCGGGCGATACCCACGGCCAGTTCTACAGCGGACGAGCCTCTCTCGGCTGGTTCAGTACCGTTTCAACGCTGACTCTCGACCCGGCCATCGGCGTGCAGGTGACGCATTTAACCCTCGACGGCTTTCGTGAACGCGGCAGTGAAGCGGCGCTCGACGTGGATGGGGTGAACCAGACGCAAACCAGCCTGACGGCTGACTTAGGGATCGGGATATTGCCGCAGCAGGTGGGAAACTGGACGCTGAAACCGGGCATTGCGCTGGGCTATGAGCGGATGCTGAATGATAAATCGACGAGCAGTCATGCCACGCTCTATGGGCTGGGCGTCGATCAAACCTCGGCCTTCGGCAGCAAAGCGCTTTATAAAGCGGGCCTGCAACTGAGCGCGACCTTTAACACTATCACCGTCGGCACTCGGGTGGATTATCTCACCGCCGATACGCACAGCGATGATGGCGTCGCGGGCCAGCTCAACGTGGCGATAGCCTTCTGACGGCGCCCGTACTGAATACCGCAATGCCGTTCACGTCAGCGGAACGGCATTGCGCTTGCGGTTTTCTCTCAGCGAAACTCAGCTCTCGGTATCCAGTTCGTCGAAACTTTTCACCAGGGAGTCAATCGCCTTCATCTGTACCAGGAACTGTTCCAGCTTCGCCAGCGGCAGCGCGGACGGACCGTCACATTTAGCGTTGTCCGGATCCGGATGCGCTTCAATAAACAGACCGGCCAGACCCACTGCCATACCGGCACGCGCCAGTTCGGTCACCTGACCGCGACGACCGCCGCTTGCCGCGCCAAACGGGTCGCGGCACTGCAGCGCGTGCGTCACGTCAAAAATCACCGGGCTGTTACCGGACACTTTTTTCATCACGCTGAAGCCCAGCATATCCACGACCAGGTTGTCATAGCCGAAGTTAGCGCCGCGATCGCAAAGAATAACGTTATCGTTACCGCCTTCGTGGAACTTATCCACGATATTTCCCATCTGGCCCGGGCTAACAAACTGCGGTTTTTTCACGTTAATCACCGCGCCGGTTTTCGCCATCGCTTCCACCAGATCGGTCTGACGGGCGAGGAACGCCGGCAGCTGAATGACATCCACCACATCAGCAACAGGCTGCGCCTGGCTCGCTTCGTGAACATCGGTGATCACTTTTACGCCAAAGGTCTGCTTCAGTTCCTGGAAAATTTTCATCCCTTCTTCCAGGCCAGGACCACGGTAAGAGTGGATAGAGGAACGGTTGGCTTTATCAAAAGAGGCTTTGAACACGTAAGGGATACCCAGCTTTTGGGTCACGGTTACGTAGTGCTCACAAATGCGCATCGCCAGATCGCGGGATTCCAGCACGTTCATGCCGCCAAACAGCACGAACGGCAGATCGTTCGCTACCTTGATGTCGCCAATGTTAACCACTTTTTGTTTCATAGGATCGCCTTAATGGTGAGTAAGAGTGTCGATAAATTAATGCAGAACAATTTGCTTGTGCGAGATGTTATTAATCTGCGCACGAATCATTTCGCTGATCGGGTCTTCCGGACACTGTTCAACGAAATAGTTTAAATCGGTCAACGCCACGTGTTCACATTCCAGTTGCGCATAGATTAATCCCCGGTCGCGTATTTCATACGGATCTTCCGGATTAAATTGCAGCAACGCTTCACTGGTCCGCAGCGCCAGTTCCATCTGCTGTTCTTCCATCAGAGAGGATTTCAGCGTGTCGAGCAGTTTGCGAATGACTTCCGCGTTATCGGCTTCGTCCAGATCTTCGTTAAACAGTTCCGCGACCGGACTGATATTGCCTTTCAGCCAGACTTCCAGCGTATGCTCATTCAGCGTTTCACCGTTGAAGGGGTTAATCAGCCACATTTCCCCTTCCAGCGACTCAATGCGCAAAATAAGCTGCGTCGGGAAAATGACCGGCACCAGCGGTAATGACAGGCGGTTGGCGACCCACAGTAAGATCGCGCCCAGCGACACCGCGCTGCCCTGACGGTTTTTCAGGACCTGGTCAAGCCATAATGCATCGGACAAACGGTAGACGCCGCGGCTGTCAGTAAAGCCCCATTCGCCGTAAAAAAGTGCCAGCAATTTTTCCAGTTGCTCATCCTGAGACAGGAGCTGGCTAATTTCTTCTTGCGCCAGGCTGACCAGACGTTCCAGCTCGTCGTAGACAGTTTGTGAGGGAAAATCCAGGCGGATAGCTTCCGACGCCAGAATCATTCCGTCGCACAGTGGCGCTTTATTAAATTCGAAATCAGCTAACGATCTCATGACTTACCCCAGTAACGATATTTTTGTGGTGGCGAGTTTAACGATGATGTACAGCGCCACCAACGCCAGCGGAAACGCGATCCACCGCGTCTGCCGACTGCGCGCCCGACGGTAATCAAGCGCGATAAAACCCAAAACGATGTAAATGATAACGCCAAACAGCTTCTCAGTCAGCCATGAGCCCTGTTCGGTGAATGGCAGGATGTGCGTTTTAGCGATTAAGCCGATACCGCTGAGTAACAGGAACGTATCAACAACGGGCGGTACAACTCGCGTCCAGCGGGCATCAGCCTGCGGAGAATGGCTTTCCCGCCACCAGAAACGCAGCACAAACAGGCTGACTGAGAGGGCGATGCTCAGCAAGTGGAGGGTAAGCAAAAGCGTAAAGCTACTCACGGCCGCCAGCGTCCCAGCGTCACCCGCTCGTTATCGCCGTAGTCCCGGCAGGTCTCCACGTCGTGATAGCCCGCGCGGACAAAAGCGTCGCGCACCGCGGTCCCCTGCTGCCAGCCGTGTTCCAGTAGCAACATGCCCTCCGGCATCAGAACGCCGCGCGCACGGTCGATGATGTGCTTGATGTCCGCCATCCCGTGATCGCCCGCGACCAGCGCCGTCAGCGGCTCAAAGCGAACGTCGCCCTGCGAAAGATGCGGATCCAGCTCATCGATGTACGGCGGGTTGCTGACAATCATCTCAAACTGGTTCCCGGCTAAGGCGCTGAACCAGTCGCTTTGCAGGATTCTGACGTTTGTGATGGCGTGTCGGGTGGCATTTCGCTGCGCCAGTGCAACGGCCTCCGGCATCCGGTCCACTGCCGTGACATCGCAGTCAGGGCGCTCGGAAGCCAGCGCCAGCGCAATCGCCCCGGTACCGGTGCCCAGATCCAGGATCCGGCATGACGCAGCGGGCAGACGCGCCAGAGCCTGTTCAACCAGACATTCGGTATCCGGGCGCGGGATCAGAGTAGCTGGCGAGACAAACAGCGGCAGCGACCAGAATTCCCGTTCGCCGATCAGATGGGCGATCGGTTCGCCACGGCGACGGCGCGCCAGCAGCGCAGCCAGTTGCTGGCGCTGGGCGTCGGTTAATTCCGTTTCGCCAAACGCCAGAATCCAGGTGCGCCCCTTGCCGGTGACATATTCAAGCAGGATCTCGGCGTCACGACGTGGCGAATCGCTTTCCTGTAGCTGGCTTATGGCCTCACGCAACCAGTGTTGAAAATTCATTATTCCTGCTCGGACAGCGCCGCCAGTTGGTCAGCCTGGTATTCCTGCACGATGGGCTCGATCAGCATATCCAGCTTGCCTTCCATCGCTTCGTCCAGGCGATACAGCGTCAGGTTGATACGGTGGTCGGTGACCCGCCCCTGTGGAAAATTGTAGGTACGGTTACGGTCGCTGCGATCGCCGCTGCCTAACAGGTTTCGGCGGGTGGAGGCCTCTTCCTGCTGGCGCTTCGCCACTTCCGCCGCGCGAATACGCGCGCCGAGCACAGAGAGCGCTTTCGCTTTGTTTTTGTGCTGCGAACGTTCGTCCTGGCACTCCACCACAATGCCGGTCGGCAGGTGAGTAATACGGATCGCCGAGTCGGTGGTGTTAACGTGCTGACCACCCGCCCCCGAGGAGCGGAAGGTATCAATGCGCAGATCGGCCGGGTTAATATCCGGTAGTTCTGCTTCCGGCAGTTCCGGCATCACCGCGACGGTGCAGGCGGAGGTATGGATACGTCCTTGTGACTCCGTTGCCGGTACGCGCTGGACGCGATGACCGCCGGACTCAAACTTCAGTCGCCCATAAACCCCGTCGCCGCTGATTTTGGCGATGATCTCTTTATAACCGCCGTGTTCGCCTTCGCTCATGCTCATGATCTCTACCCGCCAGCGACGGGTTTCGGCGTAGCGACTGTACATGCGGAACAGATCGCCGGCAAACAGCGCCGCTTCGTCGCCGCCGGTGCCGGCGCGCACTTCGAGGAACGCGTTGCGCTCGTCGTCCGGATCTTTGGGCAGCAGCAAAAGCTGGAGCTGCTGTTCCAGTTGTTCACTTTTGTCTTTTGCTTCGCGCAGTTCTTCCTGCGCCATTTCACGCATTTCAGGATCGTCGAGCATCATCTGTGCCGTTTCGATATCTTCCTGAACCTGTTGCCAGTCCGTAAAACAGCGAGAAACATCGCTTAATTGTGCATACTCACGCGACAGCGCGCGAAAACGTTCCTGGTCTGCGATGGTTCCCGCATCACCCAGCAACGCCTGAACTTCCTCATGGCGTTCATGCAGGGCTTCCAGTTTGGCAACGATAGAAGGCTTCATAGGCGTAAATGCACCTTGTAAAAAAAGAGGGGTGTGCTGCTACTCCAGCCCGAGGCTGTCGCGCAGAATATTCAGGCGTTCGTCGTCCCCGTCACGGGCAGCCTGCTGTAGAGATTTGGTTGGGGCGTGGATCAAGCGGTTGGTCAGCTTCCAGGCCAGATCCTGCATAATCGCCTGGGCATCGCCGCCCTGCTCCAGCGCAGCCAGCGCTTTGGCGGTCAGCTCGTCGCGCACCTGTTCAGACTGACTGCGGTATTCGCGGATGGTCTCGCTGGCGCCTTGCGCGCGCAGCCAGGCCATAAATTCGCTGGTTTCCTGCGCCACGATGGTTTCGGCTTCCACGGCCGCGGCTTTACGCTGCGCCAGGTTATGCGAAATGATGCTTTGCAGATCGTCAACGCTGTAGAGATAGGCATTCGCCAGCTTGCCGACTTCCGGCTCGACATCGCGCGGGACAGCGATATCCACCAGCAGCATCGGCTGGTTGCGGCGGCTTTTCAGCGCGCGCTCCACCATCCCTTTGCCAATGATCGGCAGCGGGCTGGCGGTGGAACTGATAATAATGTCCGCCTCCTGCAAACGCGCGTCGATGTCGCTCAGCGCGATGACCTCGGCGCCGACTTCATCGGCCAGCACCTGCGCCCGTTCGCGAGTACGGTTAGCGATGATCATCTTCTGCACCTTGTGTTCGCGCAGATGACGCGCCACCAGCTCGATGGTTTCTCCTGCGCCGACCAGCAGTACGGTGACAGTAGACAGTGATTCGAAGATCTGGCGCGCCAACGTACAGGCGGCGAAGGCGACGGATACCGCGCTGGCGCCGATGTCGGTTTCAGTGCGCACGCGTTTCGCGACGGAGAAGGATTTCTGGAACATGCGTTCCAGCGCGCTGGCGTTGAGGTGGCCTTTCTGCGAATCGGCAAAGGCTTTTTTCACCTGGCCGAGGATTTGCGGTTCGCCGAGTACCAGCGAGTCGAGCCCGCTGGCGACGCGCATCAGATGGCTAACGGCGGCGTTATCCTGATGCCAGTAGAGGCTGCTGCGCAGATCGTCTTCGTTAAGGTTATGGTAGTCGCATAACCAACGAATCAGCGCCTCCTGCAAATTGTCCTGCTCTTCAACGCTGAGATACAGCTCTGTACGGTTACAGGTCGACAGCACCACCCCCCCCTGCACCATAGGCTGCGCGAGCAGGCTGTCCAGCGCCTGATCGAGCGTGTCCGGCGAAAACGTTACACGTTCTCGCAGCGATACAGGTGCCGTTTTATGGTTAATGCCGAGCGCTAAAAGGGTCATGTCTGCGGGAGTAGTACCAGCGTTGATATGGTTAGTCTGCTCGCATCATACAGGATGCGCGTAATCAATAAAAGAGAGCGCCCCCTTTTGGAGTAATCGCTTAACGCTTAAATTAAGATAACGTGAACGTAGACGATATACCCGCGCGGCGCTAGCATTAAGGGTTATTATTGCAACGTATCACAAGGATTCGTCATCACTATGACCCTGCCTGACTTTCGCCTGATCCGCCTGCTTCCGCTGGCAAGCCTGGTACTCACCGCCTGTACGATCAACGCGCCAAAAGGACCGGGCAAAAGTCCCGATTCCCCGCAGTGGCGACAGCACCAGCAGGCTGTGCTTCAGTTAAATCAGTATCAGACCCGCGGGGCGTTTGCCTTTATTTCTGACGATCAGAAGGTCTATGCCCGCTTCTTCTGGCAGCAAACCGGCCAGGACCGCTATCGCCTGCTGCTGACGAACCCGCTGGGCAGCACTGAGCTGGAGCTGAACGCGCAGCCACGTCACGTTCAACTGGTGGATAACAAGGGCCAGCGCTATACCGCCGAAGACGGCGAAGAGATGATCGGCAAGCTGACCGGGATGCCGATTCCGCTGAACAGCCTGCGCCAGTGGATTCTGGGCCTGCCGGGTGACGCTACCGACTATAAACTTGACGATCAGTACCGCCTGCGCGAAGTGAATTATCGTCAGGATGGCAAAAACTGGAAGGTCGTTTACAGCGCCTATGACAGTAAAACGCAACCGGCCATGCCTGCCAATATGGAACTTTCGGATGGCGACCTGCGCATCAAGTTGAAAATGGATAACTGGATTGTGAAATGATGACCCACTGGCCATCCCCGGCAAAACTGAATCTGTTTTTATACATTACCGGCCAGCGCGCGGACGGTTATCACACGCTGCAAACCCTGTTTCAGTTCCTCGATTACGGCGACACGATCGACATTACGCCGCGCAGCGACGGCGAGATTCGTCTGCTGACGCCGGTAGACGGCGTGGCGCATGAGGATAACCTGATCGTTCGCGCCGCGCGTTTGCTGATGAAAACAGCCGCGCAACACGGTCGTCTGCCGACCGGCAGCGGCGCGGATATTCGCATCGACAAGCGCCTGCCGATGGGCGGCGGACTCGGCGGCGGTTCCTCTAACGCTGCGACGATCCTTGTGGCGCTTAACCACCTCTGGCAATGCGGCCTGTCGGTGGATGAACTGGCGGAACTGGGGATCCAGCTTGGCGCGGACGTCCCGGTATTTGTTCGTGGCCATGCCGCCTTCGCCGAAGGCGTGGGAGAAATCCTCACGCCGGTTAATCCGCCCGAAAAATGGTATCTGGTGGCGCATCCGGGCGTCAGTATTCCGACTCCGGCGATCTTCAACGATCCGGATTTGCCCCGTAACACGCCAAAAAGGTCAATAGAAACGTTATTAAATTGTGAATTCAGCAATGATTGCGAGGTTATCGCAAGAAAACGTTTTCGCGAGGTTGATGCCGCGCTTTCCTGGCTGTTAGAATACGCGCCGTCGCGCCTGACTGGTACAGGGGCCTGTGTCTTTGCTGAATTCGATACAGAGTCTCGTGCTCGCCAGGTGCTTGAGCAAGCCCCGGAATGGCTCGAAGGCTTTGTGGCGAAAGGCGTCAACCTCTCCCCTTTGCATCGGGCGTTACTCTAAATCATCCACGTTTCAGGAAGATGGCGAGATGACGAATCACCAGCCGCGTACTTCAGTATGTGACGGGTGTGAAGCATTAGAGCCAACATACATGAGAGAGGAATGATGGCGAGTAAGCCGGGCAAGCTGAGTTTCGGTGACAACGTCACCCTGTTCCAGACGTTGCATCGCGCTCTTTAATACACCGCATGGAGAGAATCCTGCCTGGCCCGCACAGTTTTTGGCAGATTCTTTCCACCAATGGACGCATGCCTGAGGTTCTTCTCGTGCCTGATATGAAGCTTTTTGCTGGTAACGCCACCCCGGAACTAGCACAACGTATTGCCAACCGCCTGTACACTTCTCTCGGCGACGCCGCTGTAGGTCGCTTTAGCGACGGCGAAGTCAGCGTACAAATCAACGAAAATGTACGCGGTGGTGATATTTTCATCATCCAGTCCACTTGTGCCCCCACTAACGACAACCTGATGGAATTGGTCGTTATGGTTGATGCCCTGCGCCGTGCTTCCGCAGGCCGCATCACCGCCGTTATCCCTTACTTTGGCTATGCGCGCCAGGACCGTCGCGTCCGTTCCGCGCGTGTGCCAATCACGGCTAAAGTTGTCGCGGACTTCCTGTCCAGCGTCGGCGTGGACCGCGTCCTGACCGTTGACCTGCATGCTGAACAGATCCAGGGCTTCTTCGACGTACCGGTTGATAACGTATTCGGTAGCCCAATTCTGTTAGAAGATATGCTGCAGCTGAATCTGGATAACCCGATTGTGGTTTCTCCGGATATCGGTGGCGTCGTGCGTGCCCGCGCTATCGCTAAGCTGCTGAATGACACCGACATGGCGATCATCGACAAACGTCGTCCGCGTGCAAACGTTTCTCAGGTGATGCATATCATCGGTGACGTTGCGGGCCGTGACTGCGTGCTGGTTGACGATATGATCGACACCGGCGGTACGCTGTGCAAAGCCGCAGAAGCCCTGAAAGAGCGTGGCGCAAAACGCGTATTCGCTTACGCAACGCATCCGATCTTCTCTGGCAATGCGGCTAACAACCTGCGTAATTCCGTGATTGATGAAGTCGTCGTCTGCGATACCATTCCGCTGACCGATGAAATCAAAGCGCTGCCGAACGTACGTACGTTGACCCTGTCGGGTATGCTGGCCGAAGCGATTCGTCGTATCAGCAATGAAGAATCCATCTCTGCCATGTTCGAACATTAATCGAACCCGGCGCAAAAACCCGCTGCGGCGGGTTTTTTTGATGATGAATCAGCCCGGTAAGCGGCAACGTTTTTGGGCGATGCACACGGCCTGTCATTTCAGAACTTCCGCTACGGCGGTTTTTTTATCTTTAACCACTATTTGTATGACTTATGCCTCCTTCACCTGCCATTTAGTTGACAGATGATGCGCTCATGGATGAAACATTATTGTGAACAGAATCTTTTCCTCACATGTGATGCCTTTCCGCGCCCTCATCGACGCTTGTTGGAAAGAAAAATATACCGCTTCACGGTTTACCCGTGATCTCATCGCCGGGATAACGGTCGGGATTATTGCGATTCCGCTCGCAATGGCGCTGGCTATAGGCAGCGGCGTCGCTCCCCAATACGGTCTCTACACCGCGGCGGTTGCGGGTATTGTCATAGCCTTAACCGGCGGCTCGCGCTTTAGCGTCTCTGGCCCTACCGCCGCCTTTGTGGTGATCCTCTACCCGGTGTCGCAACAGTTTGGGCTGGCAGGCCTGCTGGTCGCGACCCTGATGTCCGGCATATTTCTGATCCTCTTTGGCCTGGCCCGCTTTGGCCGCCTGATCGAATACATTCCGGTTTCCGTGACGTTAGGCTTTACGTCAGGGATTGGTATCACCATTGGTACCATGCAAATCAAGGACTTTCTGGGTCTGCAGATGGCGCACGTTCCCGAGCATTATCTGCAGAAAGTGGGCGCGCTGTTTATGGCGCTGCCAACGATCAACCTCGGCGACGCCGCCATTGGCATCGTGACGCTGGGCACTCTGATTTTCTGGCCACGGCTGGGTATTCGTCTGCCCGGTCACCTTCCGGCCCTGCTGCTGGGCTGCGCGGTGATGGGGATAGTTAACCTGTTCGGCGGTCATGTCGCGACCATCGGTTCGCAGTTTCATTACATCCTCGCCGACGGTTCGCAGGGCAACGGGATCCCACAGTTGTTACCTCAGCTGGTGCTGCCATGGAACCTGCCGGATTCCGATTTTACGTTAAGCTGGGACTCGCTGCGCGCCCTGCTGCCTGCGGCTTTTTCAATGGCGATGCTCGGGGCTATCGAGTCGCTGCTGTGCGCCGTGGTGCTTGACGGAATGACCGGCACCAAGCACAAAGCCAATAGCGAATTGATCGGACAAGGACTTGGCAACATTGTCGCGCCGTTCTTTGGCGGGATCACCGCCACCGCCGCGATTGCCCGTTCCGCCGCAAACGTACGCGCTGGCGCGACGTCGCCGATCTCCGCCGTCATTCACGCGATTCTGGTGATCCTCGCGCTGCTGGTGCTGGCGCCGCTGCTCTCCTGGTTGCCGCTGTCGGCGATGGCCGCGCTGCTACTGATGGTGGCGTGGAATATGAGCGAAGCGCATAAAGTGGTGGACCTGCTGCGCCACGCGCCGAAAGACGACATTATCGTGATGCTGATGTGTATGTCGCTGACGGTACTGTTTGATATGGTGATCGCCATCAGCGTGGGCATTGTGCTGGCATCCCTGCTGTTTATGCGGCGTATCGCGCGTATGACGCGCCTGGCGGCGGTTAACGTGGACGTGCCGGAGGATGTATTGGTGCTGCGCGTAATTGGCCCGCTGTTTTTTGCCGCCGCTGAAGGGCTGTTTACCGATCTGGAATCACGTATTGAAGGCAAGCGCGTTGTCGTACTGAAGTGGGATGCAGTACCTGTGCTGGATGCGGGCGGACTGGATGCGTTCCAGCGCTTTGTCAAAAGGCTGCCGGAGGGATGCGAACTGCGGGTGAGCAATCTTGAATTTCAGCCGCTGCGCACCATGGCGCGCGCCGGCATCCAGCCGATTCCGGGACGCCTGGCGTTTTTCCCGAATCGCGACGCCGCCCTGGCGGATTTGACATAAATAAGCAAAAGCCCGGTAGCGTTCACGCTTACCGGGCCTCCCTTTCTTGCCAACTGTCAGACCGGAGACGACATTTGGCTCGCTATCCGGCAATCAGCGTTAACTATGACGGCGATTGTCGTTACGGCGGCAACGTTTATCGTAGTGGCGTACCCACCAGTAGCGGTCACAAACTTGTTCATGCCCGCCAACACGTGCCCCTGCAAGCCAGAGAATGGCACCGACGAAAATACTCAGCACTGCACCATGTGCGAAAAATTGTGGCAGGTTAAATTGCGGCAGTTGGTTTAAAATTGAATAACCAACGCCAACAACCATCACCACTAACCCCAACCCCATTAGCACATTACCGAGTAACGAAGCGTTTTTGCGTTTCATATGTCACCTCCGGAACTTTTGGGTTGTTTCAGGGAATACCCCTAATCCTTATGTGTAAAGTATAGACAACACGCACCATTCTGAGTGCGGGTGCGATCACAAATACAACGTCGCATTCAACAAAACTTTACAAATAAGCCCCTGAAGCCCTTGACTTTCTAATAGTCGACAGCGGCAACTATTCATTTCCCTCTCCTCTGACGCTGTTTTTTGTCAAGCGGGGCTGCAGACAGTACACTACGCGCCAGTGATTGACCTATGCAGGATAGAAAACGTGACGATTAAACTGATTGTCGGCCTGGCAAACCCCGGCGCGGAGTATGCAGCAACACGACACAATGCGGGCGCATGGTACGTCGATTTACTGGCTGAGCGGCTGCGAGCGCCGTTACGCGAAGAGCCGAAGTTCTTTGGCTATACGTCCCGGGTAACCGTTGAGGGTGAAGATGTTCGCCTGCTGGTCCCTACCACGTTTATGAACCTGAGCGGGAAAGCGGTCAGCGCGATGGCCGGTTTCTATCGCATTAATCCTGATGAGATTTTAGTGGCGCATGATGAGCTGGATCTGCCGCCAGGGGTTGCCAAATTTAAGCTGGGTGGTGGGCATGGCGGTCATAACGGCCTGAAGGACATTATCAGCAAACTTGGCAATAACCCTAACTTTCATCGCTTACGCATCGGAATTGGCCATCCGGGCGATAAAAATAAAGTTGTAGGCTTTGTGTTAGGAAAGCCACCGGTCTCTGAACAGAAGCTGATTGACGACGCGATTGACGAAGCGGCTCGCTGTACGGAGATTTGGTTTAAAGACGGTCTGACCAAAGCGACAAGCCGCTTGCATACCTTTAAGGCACAATAAACCGGGATGTGCGGCATTTTTGCCGTACGCTGTGTATAATAGGCAAAGTTGTTTTCATTTCTACAATCTGTTTTCTGTAACAGGTTGATTATCAAGTTATTAAGGTGATTTAAATCATGGGATTCAAATGCGGTATCGTTGGTTTACCCAACGTCGGGAAATCCACCCTGTTCAACGCGCTGACCAAAGCCGGTATTGAAGCGGCCAACTTCCCGTTCTGTACGATCGAACCGAATACCGGCGTCGTACCGATGCCTGACCCGCGTCTGGATCAACTGGCTGAGATCGTTAAACCGCAACGAATTCTGCCGACGACCATGGAGTTCGTGGATATCGCGGGTCTGGTAAAAGGCGCGTCCAAAGGTGAAGGTCTGGGTAACCAGTTCCTGACCAACATTCGTGAGACCGAAGCGATCGGCCACGTCGTGCGCTGCTTCGAGAACGACAACATCATTCACGTTGCAGGTAAAGTTAACCCGGCGGAAGATATCGACGTTATCAATACCGAGCTGGCGCTGGCGGACCTCGATACCTGTGAACGTGCGATTCACCGTGTGCAGAAAAAAGCGAAAGGCGGTGATAAAGACGCTAAAGCCGAACTGGCGGCGCTGGAAAAATGTCTGCCGCACCTGGCCGAAGCGGGGATGCTGCGCTCTCTGGATCTGACCGACGAAGATAAAGCGGCAATCCGTTACCTGAGCTTCCTGACCCTGAAACCTACCATGTACATCGCCAACGTCAACGAGGACGGTTTCGAGAACAACCCATACCTGGATCAGGTTCGTGAAATCGCAGCGAAAGAAGGCTCTGTGGTTGTTCCGGTTTGTGCCGCTGTTGAAGCCGATATCGCTGAGCTGGACGATGAAGAACGTGACGAGTTCATGCAGGAACTGGGGCTGGAAGAACCGGGTCTGAACCGCGTGATTCGCGCGGGCTATCGCCTGCTTAACCTGCAGACCTATTTCACCGCTGGCGTAAAAGAAGTCCGTGCCTGGACTATCCCTGTCGGCGCAACGGCCCCGCAGGCGGCAGGAAAAATCCATACTGACTTCGAAAAAGGGTTTATTCGCGCGCAGACTATTGCGTTTGATGATTTCATTACCTATAAGGGCGAACAGGGCGCGAAAGAAGCCGGTAAGATGCGCGCCGAAGGTAAAGATTACATCGTTAAAGACGGTGATGTGATGAACTTCTTGTTTAACGTCTAACGGCATTGATGCATCAGGAAGCGCTAATTCCTGTTCATTCACACTCTGCAAAATCCACGCCTTAGCGTGGATTTTTTTGGATGATTGCCCTGACAGAACACAACGTGAGGGATGGCAGTTTCATTCAATCGGTAAATATATCAGTAAGTTATATTCAGCCCTTTTAAGCGAAAGCACGTTTTATGGCAACCAGGTTTGCAGGCACGTTAATCAACAATAAACAGCGTTGCGCCTGTCGTTGTGCTGGATTGATGCCGCTCAGCGTTATCGCCAACCTGATAACTCATTCCGGGCTTCAGGACAAATTCTCGTCCATCTTCCAGCACGGTTTTTAACTCGCCTTCAATGCAGAAAAGGATATGCCCTTTTTGACACCAATGGTCCGCAAGGTAGCCAGGCGTATACTCAACCATACGTACACGGATTTGATTGGGTTTGTTACCAAAGTATTGTGTACGCCAGTAAGCGATGCCCGTTTCTCCAGGGTACTCTGTTCTTTCAACTTCGTTCCAGTTCGTTGTGCCAAAAGCAAACGCATCCATCTTCATTGTGTTGGTCCCCGTGGGAATACAAATTATCTGTCAACGGAATAAAGCGACATACACACATTACACGTCATGCTGACGCTTCGCTTCATTTTTCACATGTATGTCCATTTCGCTGGCCCCGTGTTCCATCCAGTCAACACCCTTGCCTTCCTGCGCCCCGGCAATGGCGATATGCGACATGGCCATCTCAGGAGCAGCGCCATGCCAGTGATTCACGCACCAGCCCCCACTCCCGGAAGTCAGAATGTTATCGGTATGTATGCAAAGGCAAAGCAACTGAAACAATACCTACCTTAAATTGCAGGCCGCGCTTCGGTCTCGGGAAAGAGAATCAAACTGCGCACTGCCGTGTCATGATAAGGTGTGAGTTTTCCGGATATGCCGTGAGGTTGACGCTATGCAACAAATTGATTTCTACATGATAGATGCCTTTGCCAACACCACCTTTGGCGGTAATGCCGCGGCGGTCTGCCCGCTTACCGAATGGCTGCCCGATGAGACACTTTTAAAAATGGCGAAGCAGCATAATCAATCGGAAACCGCTTTCTTTGTGGTCAACGACAAGGGTTTTACGCTGCGCTGGTTTACCACTCAGGGGGAAATTAATCTGTGTGGACATGCCACCCTTGCGGCGGCGCACGTCATCTTCGAACATCTGAATTATCCTTATGCGACCATTCATTTCGATACCCGATTTGTCGGGCCGCTGACCGTCACCCGCAGCGGCGAGTGGTTGACGCTGGATTTTCCGGCCTGGCAGACGGACCCCGTCACGCCACCGCCTTTATTGCTCGAGGCATTAGGCATTACGCAGTACACAGAAGTGCGCGCCGCACGAGATTATCTGGTTGTCCTGGAACATCAACGCGAGGTGGAAGCGCTGTGCCCGGATATCAGCGCCATGCTGCCTCTTGGGAAAATGGTGTGCGTCACCGCGCCCGGTGCCGGGGAATACGACTTTGTGAGCCGTTTCTTCTGCCCCGGTGAAGCGGTTGCAGAAGATCCGGTCACCGGTTCAGCGCACACCATGCTCATCCCTTACTGGGCTGAAAAATTGCATAAAACGCAGATGCTCGCGTATCAGGGGAGTGAACGCGGCGGCGAACTACGCTGCCAGCTAAAGGGGGATCGGGTTTACATCGGTGGGCAGGCAACGACCTATCTGACGGGCAAGGTGCTGTTGCGCTAAAACGGAGAAATGCTGCCCGGCATTCTCTCCGGGCAGTAACGCGTCACAGTCCTTTCAGTAACTTCTCGACGAACTCAGGCACCACCTGGCTTGCGGGGCCGTAATACTTCTCATCGAATTCGCTGCCGACCTGACTGGGCTCAAGGTTCAGCTCAACCGTGTGCGCGCCGTGCAGTTTCGCTTCGTGGACAAAACCGGCCGCCGGATAAACGTGCCCGGAAGTGCCAATGGCGATAAAGACATCCGCCATGGCCAGCGCCATATAGATCTCATCCATGCCAATCGGCATTTCACCAAACCAGACGACATGCGGGCGCAGCGGCGCCGGAAACTGGCAGCAATGGCATTTATCGTCCGGCGTAACGTCACCGGTCCACGCCAGAATCTGCCCGCTCTGCGAACAATGCACCTTCAACAGCTCGCCGTGCATATGAATAATATTATGATTACCCGCCCGTTCATGCAGGTTATCGATATTTTGCGTTACCAGCATAAAACGATCGCCCAGCGCCTCTTCCAGCTTCGCCAGTGCGAGATGCGCGGGATTCGGCTGAATTTCAGGTTGTTGCAGCTGTCGACGACGCGCATTATAGAATGACTGCACCAGCTCCGGGTTACGGGCGAAGCCTTCCGGCGTCGCTACGTCTTCGACGCGATGTTCTTCCCATAAACCGTCCGCCGCGCGGAAGGTGCGAATTCCGGACTCCGCAGAAATGCCAGCCCCTGTAAGCACTAATACTCTCGGTTTTTCCATCACTTCCGGCACCACTCTGTCTCTGAAAAAGATCCGCTGACGCAGACGTTCGCGTAGATGGCGTTTGTTTTTACGAAATCGACTTAACCGATGACCCCGACGCGACAGCATAGCAACCTCTATTGATTAATCGGTAAGATGTAAGAAGGCAGCACCGCGCATTCCGCCCGCGTCGCCGTGACGCGCACGTTCAATACGCGGTACGCGTGCGACAGGCAATAAGTGGCGCGGCAGTCTGTCTGCCAGCTGCGTGGTGACGGCGGTAAAATTCGACAGGCCGCCGCCAATAACCACCAGATCCGGATCGACAATCGTCAGGATATTTCCCAGACAAACGGCCAGTAAGTCCAGATAACGTTCAACATGCGCCCGCGCCTGTTCGTCGCCCTGCTCCCACAGCGCAATGATTTCAGGCGCCTCCAGCGGTTGATGATAATAATGCTGATACAGCCAGGCAAATCCCCGCCCGGAAAGATAATTTTCAATGCAGCCCAGTTGACCGCAGCCGCAGCGACGCAACGGAAAGTCGAACCCCATCAGCGTGAGGGCATCAACCGGCAGACGCATATGCCCAAATTCGCCGGTAATATAACTGCGGCCAGTGATCGGTTTTCCGTTAAGGATCAAACCACCGCCTACGCCGGTGCCGAGGATCAACCCCATCACCAACGGATATTGGGTGAATTCATCGTCCCAGGCTTCAGATAGCGCAAAGCAGTTCGCATCGTTATCGAGGCGAACATCACGGTCAAGACTCGCGCTAAGGTCGGCACGCAAGGGTTTGCCACTGGCGGCAGGAACGTTCGCGGCATACAGGGTGCCATCTTCAGTTTCCGGCATGCCCGGAATACCAATACCGACCGATCCTTTGACGCCAAAGCGCTGGTCAGCTTCCGCCACCAACTGACATACGGCGTCTAAAAAGGCCGCGTAACCGTCGCGTGGCGTAGGTATACGTTTTTCCCACTGGAGTTTGCGCTGGTTGTCAAACACGCCTAACGCAATTTTTGTACCGCCAATATCAAACCCGTAATACATTGCCGCTCCTTGTCTTTTTTCTTTTGGCGTTACTGGCCGCTGAGCACTCTTGCCGGGTCAATATTGCTGGCGCGCCGCGCCGGATACCAGCTTGCTAACAGGCTCAGCAACAATGCCGTGACCAGCACGTAAATCACATCCAGCCAGTGCAACTCCGATGGCAGGAAGTCAATAAAATAGATATCGCCGGAGAGGAACTGATGGCCGATCAGTTTCTCAATGCCGTTGATAATTGGGGTCAACTGAAGCGAAACCACCACGCCAATCACCACGCCAATCAGGCTACCAAACAGTCCCGCCAGCAGGCCGTACCAGACAAAAATGGCGCGAATAAGACCATCTTTCGCCCCCAGCGTTCTTAATACCGCAATATCGCCGCTCTTGTCTTTAACCGCCATCACTAATGTTGAAACAATGTTAAAACAAGCCACGCCGATCACCAGCACCATCGCCAGATACATAATCGCGCGGATCATCTGGATATCGCGGTACATATAGCCGTAAGTGCCAATCCAGCTCTTGATGTAAACGTAGCTGTTGGTGACTTCGCCCGCGGCGCGAACCAATTTGTTCGCGTTAAAGACGTCGTTAACCTTCAGCGCAATACCGGAAACCGTGTCAGGCATGTCGAGATACTGCTGGGCATCCGCCATCGGGATCATTGCAAAGCTGTGATCCAACTGACCGCTCAGTTGCAGGATGCCGGCAACATGCAGGCGGACGCGTTTTGGCTGCATCAGTTTATGATCGGCACTGGCGTTGGGGATCATGATCGACACCCAATCCCCCTGCTTCACTTTCAGCGCATCGGCGACGCCTTTGCCAATGATGATCTGTTGCTCTCCGGCCTTAAAGCCGGTCCAGGCGTTATTCAGCACAAAGGACGGTAGCGCGCTCAGCCGCTGCTCCTGCTGCGGATCGACGCCTTTGACCTGGATGGCGCGCAGATTGGCTCCGCTTTCCACCAGACCGGTAAAGTTGATATAAGGGGCCGCCGCCGTGATGCCCGGCACCTTCTGAACTTTTTCCAGCGCGTCGCGCCAGTTGTTCCATGGCTTATTGACGGCCTCGATTTCACCGTGCGGCACCACCGCCAGAATGCGGTTATTCAGCTCACGCTCGAAGCCGTTCATCGCGCTTAAGCCAACGATAAGCACAGCCACGCCCAGCGCAATGCCGATGGTGGAGATCACCGAAATCAATGACACCATACCGCCACGCCGACGTCCCCGGCTAAAGCGCAAACCAATCAATAACGATAAAGGCGACGCCATTACTCCGCCCCCATCAGGCTCAGTTCCGCGGTCAGGCGTCCGTCACGCATTTCCAGTTGGCGACTCATGCGCTTTGCCAGGTGCAGATCGTGCGTCACCACCAGAAACGCGGTGCCCTGCGAACGATTCAGTTCCCCGAGCAACTGGAAAATGCTGTCCGCATTGCGCGCATCGAGGTTACCGGTCGGTTCATCCGCCAGCACCAGACGCGGGTTATTCACCAACGCGCGCGCGATAGCCACGCGCTGACGCTCACCGCCGGAAAGTTCAGACGGACGATGGTTCGCACGATGATCCAGCCCTACCGCTTTTAGCATCTCACGCGCCCGCTGGTCGATCTCCGACGGTTTTTTCTTGCCGATCAGCAGCGGCATCGCTACGTTTTCCAGCGCGGTGAAGTCCGGCAGCAGGTGGTGAAACTGATAAATGAAGCCAAGTTTTTGGTTTCGCAGTTCCGCTTTCGCCGCCGGGGAAAGTGTGCTCATCGGCTGACCGCTGAAAATCACATCGCCAGAGGTCGGCGTATCCAGCCCGCCCAGCAGATGCAGCAGCGTACTTTTGCCGGAGCCGGAGCTACCGACAATCGCCATCATCTCTCCTTCGCCCACGCTGAAGCTGACATCGTGCAGCACGTCGGTCTGCACGGCGCCTTCCTGATAGCGTTTGCACAATTTGTCGCATTGCAACAGGATCTTATTCATAACGTAAAGCCTCAGCGGGTTGAGTGGCGGCAGCGCGCCAGGAAGGATAAAGCGTAGAAAGCAGCGCGATGGCCATGGCCACCAGCGCAATCACAATCACCTGTAGCGGCTCGATCGCCACCGGCAGCGAAGCGCCATCCAGCAGCACACCGATAACCGGCATCAGGTTGTTTAACTGACTGGCAAGCAACGCGCCAAGCGCCGCCCCCAACACTGCGCCGATAATCCCGGCGCTGGCTCCCTGCACCATAAAGACCATCATGATCTGGCGCGGCGTCAGCCCTTGCGTTTGCAGAATCGCCACTTCGCCCTGCTTCTCCATCACCATCAAACCCAGCGAGGTAATAATATTGAACGCCGCCACCGCCACGATCAGGCTAAGCAGCAGTCCCATCATGTTCTTTTCCATCCTTACGGCCTGGAACAGTTCGCCCTTGCGCTCGCGCCAGTCCTGCCATTTCGTGCCTTCCGGCAGCGTCTGCTGACTGAGGGAGTCCACCTTCAGCGGCTCGTTAAGCCATAAACGCCAGCCGGTAATGTTTCCCGCCGGATAGCGCATCAGACGCGACGCATCCTGAATGTTGGTCAGCATCTGATAGCCGTCGACTTCACTGTTCGCCGCAAACGTGCCAATGACGGTAAACAGACGCTGGCTCGGCAAACGCCCCATCGGCGTGAACTGGCTGGCTGAGGGCACCATCACGCGGATTTGGTCGCCGCGATTAACACCAAGCTGCCCCGCAAGCTGTTCGCCGAGGATGACATTATACTTACCCGGCTGGAGATCGGTTTGTCTGACATTGACCAGATACGGCGTCAGCGGATCGTTTTGCGCCGGATCGATACCCAGCATTACGCCCACCGCCACGCTGCGCGCGCTTTGCAGAACCACATCGCCGGTGGTCAGCGGCGCGACACGGCTCACGCCGTTGAGCTTGATGGCGTTTTCCGGTAACTGGCCGGGATTCAGCGAGCCTTGCTCAGCGGAAAGAATGGCCTGCGGCATCAGGCCCAGAATGTTATTTTGCAGTTCACGTTCAAAGCCGTTCATCACTGACAAAACCGTGACCAACGCCATCACCCCAAGGGTAATGCCGATGGTGGAAAGCCAGGAGACGAAGCGACCGAAGCGGTCTGCTGCACGCCCACGCATGTAGCGCAGGCCGATGAATAGAGCGACAGGTTGGTACATGAAATCCGTCTGGTTGCGATTAGCAAAGTCACGAGTATATAAGCGAAAGCGGAATGGGTAAACGTCTGAACCGTAAGTGTTCGTCAGCGTACCCGCGAGAGGGGATGAGAAATCGATATGCTAAATATATTCTTTCCCCGGCGCGCTTACCGTTCTGATCTTTCTCCTGAATCATCCAAATGAAGAATATTACGCATGACGATACCGAGGGCGATTCAATTTGCTAAAGAGAAACGATCGCGGATAATAAAGAGCATTGCTTATCAGACGTATACCTAAAAGAGATTCTGACAACCGAATGCCTGAACAACAACGTTACACGCTGCCCGTCAAAGCGGGCGATCAGCGCCTGCTGGGCGAACTGACCGGGGCTGCCTGCGCCACGCTGGTGGCGGACATTGCTGAACGCCATCCCGGCCCCGTCGTACTCATCGCCCCGGATATGCAAAACGCCCTGCGCCTGCACGACGAAATCCGCCAGTTTACCGACCAGATGGTGATGAACCTCGCGGACTGGGAAACGCTTCCTTACGACAGCTTCTCGCCGCATCAGGAAATCATCTCATCACGCCTTTCAACCCTGTATCAGTTGCCTTCTATGCAACGCGGCGTGTTGATTGTGCCGGTGAATACGCTGATGCAGCGCGTCTGCCCGCACAGTTACTTGCACGGCCATGCGCTGGTAATGAAAAAAGGTCAGCGATTATCGCGCGACGCCCTGCGCGCGCAGCTCGACAGCGCAGGCTATCGGCACGTTGATCAGGTAATGGAACACGGCGAATACGCGACGCGCGGCGCGCTGCTGGATCTCTTCCCGATGGGTAGCGAACAACCCTACCGTCTGGATTTCTTTGACGACGAAATTGACAGCCTTCGCCTGTTTGATGCGGATACCCAGCGCACGCTGGAAGAAGTGGAAGCCATCAACCTGCTGCCAGCGCATGAGTTTCCGACGGATAAAACCGCCATCGAGCTGTTCCGCAGCCAGTGGCGCGATACATTTGAAGTGAAACGCGACGCTGAACATATTTATCAGCAGGTCAGTAAAGGCACGCTGCCTGCGGGGATTGAATACTGGCAACCGCTGTTTTTCAGCGAACCGCTGCCCCCACTGTTCAGTTACTTCCCGGCCAACACCTTACTTGTCAATACCGGCGATCTGGAAGCCAGCGCCGAACGCTTCCAGGCCGACACGCTGGCGCGTTTCGAGAACCGGGGCGTTGACCCGATGCGCCCGCTCCTGCCGCCAGAATCGCTCTGGCTGCGCGTTGACGCGCTGTTCTCGGAACTGAAGCGCTGGCCGCGCATTCAGCTTAAAACGGAGCACCTGCCGGACAAAGCGGCCAATACCAATCTGGGTTTCCAGCAATTGCCCGATCTGGCGGTACAGGCGCAGCAAAAAGCGCCGCTTGACGCTTTGCGCAAATTCCTCGAGTCGTTCACGGGTCCGGTTGTCTTTTCCGTGGAGAGCGAAGGCCGCCGCGAGGCGCTCGGCGAACTGCTCGCGCGAATTAAGCTCGCGCCGAAGCGCATTCTGCGTCTTGATGAAGCAAGTGGTAACGGGCGCTATCTGATGATCGGCGCCGCGGAACGCGGGTTTGTCGATACCCAGCGCAACCTGGCGCTGATTTGCGAAAGCGACCTGCTCGGCGAGCGCGTGGCGCGTCGCCGCCAGGATTCACGCCGCACCATTAATCCGGACACGTTGATCCGTAACCTGGCCGAACTGCATCCGGGTCAGCCGGTGGTTCATCTGGAACACGGCGTTGGTCGTTATGCCGGAATGACGACCCTGGAAGCGGGCGGCATCAAGGGTGAATATCTGATGCTCACCTACGCCAACGACGCCAAACTGTATGTGCCGGTCTCCTCGTTGCATCTCATCAGCCGCTATGCAGGCGGAGCCGAGGAAAACGCGCCGCTGCATAAGCTTGGCGGCGACGCCTGGTCCCGCGCGCGGCAAAAAGCAGCGGAAAAAGTCCGCGACGTGGCGGCGGAACTGTTGGATATTTATGCCCAACGTGCGGCGAAAGAAGGCTTTGCCTTTAAGCACGACCGCGAGCAGTACCAGCTATTTTGCGACAGCTTCCCGTTCGAGACCACGCCCGACCAGGCCCAGGCCATTAACGCTGTACTCAGCGACATGTGTCAGCCGCTGGCGATGGATCGTCTGGTCTGCGGCGACGTGGGCTTCGGCAAAACCGAAGTGGCAATGCGCGCGGCGTTTCTCGCCGTTGAAAACCATAAGCAGGTGGCCGTTCTGGTGCCGACCACCCTGCTCGCCCAGCAGCACTTCGACAACTTCCGCGACCGCTTTGCCAACTGGCCGGTGCGTATCGAAATGCTGTCCCGCTTCCGTAGCGCCAAAGAACAGGCGCAGATCCTCGAACAGGCGGCTGAAGGGAAAATCGATATCCTGATCGGCACGCACAAGCTGTTACAAAGCGATGTCAAACTGAAAGATCTGGGCTTATTGATTGTCGACGAAGAGCACCGTTTCGGCGTGCGTCATAAAGAGCGTATCAAAGCGATGCGCGCCGACGTCGATATTCTGACCCTGACCGCCACGCCCATCCCGCGCACGCTCAATATGGCGATGAGCGGGATGCGCGATCTGTCGATCATTGCCACCCCACCGGCGCGACGGCTGGCGGTGAAAACCTTCGTCCGTGAATACGATAACCTGGTCGTGCGCGAGGCGATCCTGCGTGAAATCCTGCGCGGCGGCCAGGTCTATTACCTGTATAACGACGTCGAAAACATTCAGAAAGCCGCCGACCGCCTGGCGGAACTGGTGCCGGAAGCGCGCATCGCGATTGGTCATGGGCAGATGCGCGAGCGCGAACTGGAACGGGTAATGAACGACTTCCACCATCAGCGCTTTAACGTGCTGGTGTGTACCACGATTATCGAGACCGGGATCGACATCCCGACCGCCAACACCATTATCATCGAACGCGCGGATCACTTTGGACTGGCGCAGTTGCATCAGTTGCGCGGACGCGTGGGCCGATCGCATCATCAGGCGTACGCCTGGCTGTTGACGCCGCATCCGAAAGCGATGACCACCGACGCGCAAAAGCGTCTGGAGGCGATTGCGTCACTGGAAGATTTGGGCGCGGGCTTTGCGCTGGCGACACACGATCTGGAAATTCGCGGCGCGGGCGAACTGCTTGGCGAAGACCAGAGCGGGCAGATGGAAACCATTGGCTTCTCGCTGTATATGGAACTGCTGGAAAACGCCGTCGATGCGCTAAAAGCCGGACGGGAACCGTCGCTGGAAGATCTTACCAGCCAGCAGACAGAAGTCGAACTGCGAATGCCGTCGCTGCTACCGGATGATTATATCCCCGACGTCAATACGCGCCTGTCGTTCTACAAGCGAATCGCCAGCGCCAAAAGCGAAAACGAGCTGGAAGAGATCAAAGTGGAGCTTATCGATCGCTTTGGTCTTCTGCCGGATCCCGCGCGTAATCTGCTGGATATCGCCCGTTTGCGTCAGCAGGCGCAAAAGCTGGGGATCCGCAAACTCGAAGGTAACGAGAAAGGCGGCACCATTGAATTCGCCGAGAAAAATCACGTGAACCCGGGCTGGCTTATCGGTCTGCTGCAAAAGCAGCCTCAGCACTTCCGCCTCGACGGTCCGACCCGCCTGAAGTTTATGCAGGATCTGACGGAGCGGAAAACGCGTATGGACTGGGTGCGTCAGTTTATGGCGCAACTGGAAGAAAACGCGGTCGCGTAATAACCCGATGCCGGATAAGGCGAAACCGCCGTCCGGCATGATCTCCCCCGCCTCGCAGATCTTTACAACTCTTTGCACTTCCCTTGCATTTCAGGACATGCCAACCCGCCATAATGATCGTTGGCGTTTTTTATTCCAATAACCCTTTGATTTATGATGATAATGAAAACTCTGCGACTTTCCCGCTGGCTGGCGTTTGTCACCTTTGCCGCCGGCATGGCGCTTGCGCTACCTGCGCAGGCGAATACCTGGCCACTTCCGCCGCCCGGCAGCAAACTGGTGGGCGAAAATAAATATCACGTTGTCGAAAACAACGGCGGTTCCCTGGAGGCCATTGCGAAGAAATACAACGTTGGATTCCTGGCGCTGTTACAGGCAAATCCCGGCGTTGACCCCTACGTGCCGCGCGCTGGCAGCGTCTTGACCATTCCGCTGCAAACCCTCCTGCCGGATGCGCCGCGCGAAGGTATCGTCATTAACCTTGCTGAACTGCGCCTTTATTATTATCCACCGGGTAAAAACGTGGTCACGGTTTACCCTATCGGCATTGGTCAACTGGGAGGCGATACGCTGACGCCCACCATGGTAACCACCGTTTCCGACAAGCGTGCGAATCCGACCTGGACGCCGACGGCCAATATTCGCGCCCGCTATAAAGCACAGGGGATCGATTTGCCTGCGGTTGTCCCTGCCGGGCCGGATAACCCGATGGGTCACCACGCGATTCGTTTAGCCGCCTACGGCGGCGTGTATCTGCTGCACGGCACCAACGCCGATTTCGGCATCGGAATGCGGGTCAGTTCCGGCTGCATTCGCCTGCGTGATGGCGATATTGAAACGCTGTTTAAGCAGGTTACCCTGGGAACCAAAGTCAACATTATTAATACGCCGATCAAAGCCTCAGTCGAGCCAGGCGGCGTACGTCTGGTTGAGGTACATCAGCCGCTGTCAAAAAATATTGATGATGACCCGCAGGTTTTGCCTATCGTCCTGAACAGCACATTGCAGGCATTTAAAGATGCCGCGCAAACCGATGCGCCACTGATGCAGCACGTAATGGATGTCCGCTCCGGCATGCCGGTCGACGTCACTCGACATCACGACGTTAAACAGCAATCCCTGTAAGCCTGAACGAAAAAGCCCCGCTGAACCCTAGTTCAGCGGGGCTTTTTTGTGCAGTGGCAAATCTTAATCAGGCATTAATGAGGGGTTAATGCTTATTTATAAATTACCGCGGTACCGTGCAGCGTGTTCGGGCCAGTAACCGAGGTAATGCGGAAAGATTTCGCCCCCATTTCATCTGCTTTTTGCGCCAGTTGTTCTTCCAGAGAACCCAGGTTAGTACCTGCGCTGGCAGAGATGGTCCCAACTTTTTGCTGGCCGTCAGGCGTAGATTGCACTTCAACGGCAGCGAAGCTGGCGAATGAAAGAGAGCTGAGTACAGCAGCAGCGATGAGGGCTTTGACGTTTTTCATAATAGTAACCTTTTGCAGATGAACGGGGTCGTAAGCATTTACTTAACGATCGATAGGTAAATGATAGATGTGATCCAGGTCACACGTCAACTCTTTTTTATAACGGTCGTTATATAAATTAAAAAGCACTTATCTTTCATGACAATGCAACGTAATTATTTTTCACAGGAATGCGCTGGAGACTGGACGGTTTTATTTTTATAATGGTTATTCATTAAACCCAGACAGGTACACCGGCATCATGACAACTGACTCGACAGGTTGTGTAAAAAAAAGCCGTGGCCGACCAAAAGTGTTCGACAGGGAAGCCGCGCTTGATAAGGCCATGACACTCTTCTGGCAGCACGGTTATGAGGCGACGTCGCTCTCTGATCTTGTTGAAGCGACAGGGGCGAAAGCCCCCACGCTTTACGCAGAATTCACCAATAAAGAAGGTCTATTTCGCGCGGTGCTCGACAGGTACATCGCCCGTTTCGCCGCAAAGCATGAAGCGCAGCTATTTTGCGAAGAAAAAAGCGTGGAGGCCGCGCTGGAGGATTACTTCACCGCCGTGGCGACCTGTTTTACCAGTAAAGACACCCCGGCGGGTTGTTTTATGATCAACACTTCCGCGACGCTTGCTGCCGCGTCACGGGATATTGCGCATACGGTGAAATCACGCCACGCCATGCAGGAGCAAACGTTGACCCGTTTCCTGCAACAGCGCCAGATGCGCGCAGAGATCCCGGCGCAGTGCAACGTACAGCACCTTGCCGAATACCTGAACTGCATCTTACAGGGGATGTCGATCAGCGCCCGCGAAGGCGCGTCGTTTGACACACTGATGCAGATCACCCGTACCACTCTTCGCCTGTGGCCCGAGCTGGTAAAAGCCTGATTGATCCTGCTGGCCGGGGAATGCGTTTCCCGGTCCTTCTCTCACCTTTCCCCTACAAAAAGTAATGTTTTCACCGGGTTAGACTCAAATTTCTTAAAATATTATTTGATAATAGAAACCATTATCAGCAATATTCGCATTTGATTTTCTATCTGTTTCACAATGTAACAGCCGGAGCCTGCCCGGCAAGAAGAACACCACTTTTACAGATATTTTCAGAAGGGAATGCGAATGAATAAGCGTCTTTGGGTGCTCAACCCAGTCCTGCTTGCGTTAACCCTGCCTGCAACGGCAGCGACGCAAACAGAAGAAGAAAACCTCATCGTCAGCGCTAACCGGAGTCAAAAAACGGTGGCGGAAATGGCGCAGACCACCTGGGTGATCGAGGGTCAGGAAATTGAACAACAGGTTCAGGGCGGCAAAGAGTTTAAAGATGTGCTGGCGCAGTTGATCCCCGGTATTGATGTCAGCAGCCAGGGACGAACCAACTATGGTATGAATATGCGCGGGCGCGCGCTGGTCGTGCTGATTGATGGCGTACGCCTTAACTCTTCGCGTACCGACAGCCGACAGCTGGACGCCATCGATCCGTTCAACATTGCCCACATTGAAGTGATTTCCGGCGCGACGTCGCTCTATGGCGGCGGCAGTACTGGCGGCCTGATCAACATCGTGACCAAAAAAGGCCAGCCGGAACGCGAAGTGGAACTAGAACTGGGTGCTAAATCGGGCTTCAATAACAGTAACGATCGTGACGAGCGCGTTGCCGCCGCGGTCAGCGGGGGGACGGATCGCGCCTCTGGCCGTCTCTCTGTCGCCTGGCAGCGCTTCGGCGGCTGGTACGATGGCAACGGCGATGCGCTAATGCTCGACAATACGCAAACCGGCTTGCAGCACTCCGATCGTCTGGATGTGATGGGTACGGGCACTATTGAGATTGACGACAACCGTCAGCTACAGCTGGTGACCCAATATTATAAAAGCCAGGGCGATGACGATTACGGCCTGTATCTGGGCGAAAATATGTCTGCCGTCACTGGTGACGGTAAAGCCAGCACCCGTAGCGGACTCAGCGCCGATCGCATCCCCGGAACAGAGCGTCATCTGATTAGCCTGCAATATTCAGACGCCGACTTCTTCGGTCAAAATCTGGTCAGCCAAATTTATTACCGTGATGAATCGCTGAAATTTTACCCCTTCCCGTCGCTGACCAGGGGTCAGGTCACCAGCTTTTCTGCCTCGCAGCAGGACACCGATCAGTACGGCGCCAAAATTACCCTCAACAGTCAGTTGATGGATAACTGGGAACTGACCTGGGGTATCGATGCGGATCACGAGACCTTCGACGCTACTCAGAAATTTTTCGACCTCGCATGGTCGCTTCCCTCCGGCGGCATGGACAACCGTACGGCCTATACCACCGGACGTTACCCCGGCTACAGCATCACTAATTTCGCGCCGTTCCTGCAAAGCAGTTATGACATCAACGATATTTTCACCCTGAGCGGCGGCATCCGCTATCAATGGACTGAAAACCGGGTTGATGATTTCATCGGCTACGCGCAGCAGCAGGGGATCGCCAATGGGCTGGCGAGTTCTGCCGATGCGATACCGGGCGGCAAAACCGATTACGATAACGTCCTGTTCAACGCCGGGCTGCTTGCGCATCTGACCGAACGCCAGCAGGCGTGGTTCAACTTTTCCCAGGGCGTCGAATTGCCGGATCCGGGGAAATACTATGGTAACGGCACCTATCAGTTGGTAGGCGATCATTACCAGCTTCAGCGCAGCGTAAACGTCGCTGACTCGCGTCTGGAAGGGATCAAAGTCAACTCCTATGAACTGGGATGGCGCTATACCGGCGACAGTCTGCGCACGCAACTGGCGGCCTATTACTCTACTTCCGACAAATCCATTGTGATTAACCGCAGCGATATGACCATTCGCGTGGAACCTGACGACCGCCGGATTTACGGCGTGGAAGGCGCTGTGGACTATTTCATTCCTGACAGCGACTGGAGCCTCGGCGCAAACTTCAACGTACTGAAGTCTGAAGTGAAGCAAAACGGGAAATGGGAAAAATGGGATGTGACGCTGGCCTCGCCGTCAAAAGCCACCGCCTGGGTGGGTTGGGCGCCAGAGCCGTGGTCATTGCGGGTGCAAACCCAACAGTCTTTCGATCTGACGGATGCCAGCGGTAATAAACTGGATGGATACAATACCGTTGACGTTATCAGCAGTTATCAGCTCCCGCTGGGTAAACTGACCTTCAGCATCGAAAACCTGCTGGACGAAGACTACACCACCCTCTGGGGACAGCGCGCGCCGCTGCTGTACAGCCCAACCTACGGCAGCCCATCGCAGTATAAATACAAGGGCCGCGGGCGGACCTTTGGCCTGAACTACGCGTTAACTTTCTGATAAAAAAAGCCCCTCAGCCTGAGCGAATGAGGGGCTAATCAGCAGAGTACAGCTTTTTTATGCTTTGTTATTCAGAATCAACTGGCCGTTGTTATCCAGCGGAATTTGTGTACCCGGATCTTTATCCATCCGGATTTTGCCCTGCTGATCGCCGATCTTGTAGGTCACGTCGTAGCCGAGCATTTTTTCCGATTTGTCATAGACGGTTTTGCAACGCTGCTGCGTAGAGGTGTAGGTGTCGTTTTCCTGCATTGATCCCTGGATCTGGTTACCCGCGTAACCACCGCCCAGCGCCCCGACAACAGTGGCGACATCTTTGCCACGGCCCCCGCCAAACTGATGACCAATCACTCCGCCAGCCACTGCGCCAAGAACAGAACCGGCGATACGGTTTTCATCCTGGACAGGTCTGCGGTGGGTCACCGTGACGTTACGGCACTCCTGACGTGGGGTCTTAATGGTTTCTTTGATAGGTGTTGCAGAAACCACTTGCGCATACTGCGGGCCGCGATCAAAGACGTTCAGACTGGCCACCGCCGCCACGCCCAGCGCAGCAGCTACGCCAATCCCTATACCCGCCAACATTGATTTATTCACGGGAAATCCTCCTTCTTTGCTATTGGTAACAATATTGCAACTAAAGCAAGCAGAAGCCCATCAGATTGCGGATGAAAATATCGTGGGTTGACCTTAAAACAGCATGATTCAGAGAACTCTGAGGAGAGCAACAGGAATATCCAGTGTGCAGAACGGCGCAGACGCCCAGCGCCGCCATTGGCGACACTGGGAGGAAGGTAATTAATGCAGCTTCAGACGCGGACGGATAACGCGGTTAATACTGCCCACCAGCATCATCAACCCGGTTTTGAAGTAACCGTGCAGTGCAATCTGGTGCATCCGGTACAAAGAGATGTACACGAAGCGGGCAATGCGCCCCTCGATCATCATCGAACCTTTGGTCAGGTTCCCCATCAGACTGCCAACGGTAGAAAAGTTAGACAACGAAACCAGCGAGCCATGGTCTTTATACTGGTATGCCTTCAGCGGTTTACCGTTCATTTGCGCCAGAATGTTATTCATCGCGCAGGTCGCCATCTGATGCGCAGCCTGGGCGCGCGGTGGAACAAATCCGCCTTCCGGACGCGCGCAGGAAGCACAGTCGCCAATCGCATACACGTCAGGATCGCGGGTGGTTTGCAGCGTGGGCTCCACCACCAGTTGATTAATACGGTTGGTTTCGAGCCCGCCGATCTCCTTCATGAAGTCCGGCGCTTTAATCCCTGCCGCCCAGACCATCAGGTCGGCTTCAATGTATTCGCCGTCTTTCGTGTGTAAACCGCCCGCGTCGGCGCTGGTCACCATTGTCTGGGTCAGTACGCGGACGCCCAGTTTGCTCAGTTCATTATGCGCCGCGCCAGAAATGCGTGGCGGCAGCGCAGGCAGGATGCGCTCGCCCGCTTCCACCAGCGTGACGTTCAGCGCTTCGTTGGTCAGCCCTTTGTAGCCATAGCTGTGCAATTGTTTCACTGCGTTATGCAGTTCAGCCGAAAGCTCAACGCCGGTTGCCCCACCGCCGACAATGGCGATATTCACCTTGCCGTTCGCGCCGAGGTTAGCGGAATACTTCAGGAACAGGTTAAGCATTTCCTGATGGAAACGGCGCGCCTGATGCGGGTTGTCGAGGAAGATGCAATGCTCTTTCACGCCCGGCGTGTTGAAATCGTTAGAAGTACTGCCCAGCGCCATCACCAGCGTGTCGTATGCGATTTTGCGCTCCGGCACCAACAGTTCGCCTTTCTCGTCGCGCAGTTCGGCAATGGTAATTGTTTTGGCCTCGCGATCGATATCCATTACCGACCCCAACTGGAACTGGAAGCCGTGATTCCGCGCGTGCGCCAGGTAGCTCAGCGCATCCACGCCTTCATCAAGAGACCCCGTCGCCACTTCGTGCAGCAGGGGTTTCCACAGATGGCTATGATTTCTGTCAACCAGCGTAATCTTCGCTTTTTTCTTGCGGCCCAGTTTGTGCCCCAGTTGCGTAGCCATTTCCAGCCCGCCAGCACCCCCGCCGACAATCACGATCTTTTTCAATGGTGTAGTCAACGCGACCCCCTTAAATGATTAACCATTTGTTAATTAAAAGTTATTAACATAGCCTTTAATTAACAACAGGTTACGACAATGAAAATGTTCTTCGAGAGTGAGAATAACACATGCGGTGCATTGGTCATACCAAAATTGATGTGCATCAAGTTTTGATGCTGAAAAGATAGACACCTTCTGCCATTTCGCCAAAAAAAAACCAGCCCGAAGGCTGGCGGTCAGGACGCGCATACGCAGTGGTTGACGGTCAACCCAGCGTTTTGAACGCTTTGATGCGCTGCAGATGGGGTGAAATATTCTTGAACTTATGCGTCTGTTCTTCATCCCATACAATTTCGTAAAAATGGTGCAGTTCTTCAGAAGAGCGCTGACTGTCAAGCGCTTCGTCATGACGGGAAAGAATCACCAGGCAGCGGTCGCGGTTCTTTTCACGGAAGTTCGTCACGCATTTGGTGGCGATATCGGCGTATTCTTCCGGGCGGTCGATTTTGCCTTCCATGTTCTCATACGGGAACAGGTTCGGATTAAACACCACCTGACGGATGTCGCACAGAAAGCCGATGCGCTCGGCCCAGTAGCCTCCCAGACCCACACCGCAAATCAGCGGACGATCGTCAACGTTAAGCTGCAACATTTTGTCCACTTCCTTCAGCAGATGTTGCATGTCATGTTTCGGATGCCGCGTACTGTAGCTGATCAGCCTGACGTCCGGGTCGATAAACTGCAACTGCAACACTTTTTCGTGGTTACCCGGGCTGTTAGAGTCAAAACCGTGTAAATAGATAATCATCGCACCCTCACCAAACTTGCGTTAATGACCTGCTTTTTCTTCCTGCCAGCGTTCGTGTAACTGGTTGAGCTGCGCGCTGACCTGTTTCCAGCGTGCCGAGTCCATCAGTTCCTGACGAGAAAATGAACCTTTATGATACAAACGTGTAACACGTTCTGCTTTGATCGGCGACAGATTATCCAGCACGCTGACCGCACCTTTACGATTATTGCAGACCAGGATCATATCGCAACCTGCATCCAGCGACGCCTGGCCGCGCTCGGCATAGCTGCCCATGATCGCCGCCCCTTCCATCGAGAGATCGTCGGAGAAAATCACCCCGTCAAAACCCAGCTCCTGACGCAGGACCGTTTTCAGCCAGTGCGACGAGCCGCTTGCCGGACGCGGATCAACCTCGCTGTAAATCACATGCGCAGGCATAATCGCATCAAGTTTGTTGTCGGTAATCAGCGAACGGAACACGGACATATCTTTAGCGCGAATTTCCGCTTCCGGACGCGGATCGGTCGGCGTCTCTTTATGCGAATCGGCGGTCACCGCGCCGTGACCCGGAAAATGTTTACCGGTGGTTTTCATGCCCGCGGCATGCATCCCGTCGATAAAGCGCGTCGCCATCGCCAGCGCTTTTGCCGGATCGGCATGATAGGATCGCTCGCCAATCGCGGCGCTGATATGCCCGACATCAAGTACCGGCGCAAAACTGATGTCGATATCCATTGCTATCATTTCGCTGGCCATCAGCCAGCCTGCGTCTTCCGCCAGTTTGCCGCCCTCTTCCATCCCGTGTAGCGCGGCAAAAGACTGAGCGGCAGGCAGTCGGGTAAAGCCTTCGCGAAAGCGCTGTACGCGGCCGCCTTCCTGATCCACCGCCACCACCAGATGATTGCGCGACGCCGCGCGGATCTGACGCACCAGTTCGCGCAGCTGCGCCGGATCGTGATAATTACGCGTGAAGAGGATCAAACCACCGACCAGCGGATGGGCCAAAATTTCCCGTTCTTCCGCATCCAGTTCAAACCCTTCGACATCCAACATAACTGGACCCACACTGCTCTCCTTAATCCTTCGTTAAAAGCTGCCGCCAGGTTGCGTCGGCCAGCCCGATAAAGTGTTGTTCGCCGGTCTGTCGCCAGCGGTATTCATACCATCCTGCCTTCAGCATCTGTACCCACGGATCCCAGCGTCGGACCTGCTGCCACAGGCTTTCCGGCGACATATTGCCGCGCACCGCATAGTCGTTCACCAGTTGCCGGCGCCGGGCCACATCGTCCATCCACACCGCCGCCAGCTCAAGCGCGATATCGCCGTCCCCGGCGTACTCCCAGTCGATTAACTTCAGCCCCGACTCAGTGTGTACGATGTTCCCGGCGTGGACATCCATGTGCAGTGGCGCCAGACGCAGCGGTTGTGGCTCCCCTTGCTGACGCAAACGTTTTAACCGCCTCAGCCAGCGCGGCGTTCTGCGTGACGGATCGCTGCCTCGCCAGTACTGTTCAAGCAGCGGCAGAAGGTGAATACGCCAACCGAAGCGCGGCTGCTGATGCAGATGATACAGCAAGCCCGCGAGTTCGTCGGTATCCGGCAATTGCGATCTTACCTCGCCGCGCAGATAGTCCACCGCCATCCAGCCGGGAATATACAGACGCGGCTTCGGCGCAAGACGTTCAGGTAGGCGATTAAGAGCACGGTACTGGCGCAAAAATGGGTATCCGCGCGCATCGGGATCGTGATGGCGGCGAAGCACCAGACGCGTTTCGGCGCGGGCCAGGATAACGCTCCCGCCGCTGAGACCGGTCTGACCGTCAGCAACGGGGCGATAATGCGGAAAGAAGCGCGACAAGACCTCGTCGCGCGACAGCGCGTTATTGTTGCTGAACGGCACCTTTACCTGACCAGATTATCTCGCCAGTTTGTACCAGCATTAATTGCATTTGCAGCGATGGCGCATTGACGTTGCCGGCGGCGCTGGAATACAGCACATAGTGCGCGCCAACGTTGCGGGCAATACCGATGGCTTTACTGCGCGTTCCCAGGCTGTCCTGCGGAGAAAGGCCTAGCTGCTGTTTCGCCATCGACAACTGCTGGGCGGAGACCAGCGTAAACTTGCCGTTGTTAGCCAGCGCGTTGCGCAGGGTTTCCGTGGCGTCGCTCGCGTTCAACGACCCGTTTGTCCGGTTGTTGACGCTGTCCACCAGCAGCACGCTGCCCGAGGTTACGCCATCGGCCTGCAGCATTTTAGCCACCATCGGCTGCATGGCACCATTCCAGTCGTAGTGACGAACGCGGGGCGCAGGCGCCGCCGTCTGATCTTCATGCTCAATTGGACCAGGCTGACCCGGGATTTCCGGCACAGAAGGTACGACAGGCGCAGGCTGCTGAGGCTGCGCGGGCTGCTCCGGCACCGGTTTGACTTCTTCCACTGGCGCAGGCTCTCGCTGCGCCACACAGCCGGAAAGCACTATCGCCAGCCCGACTAACAGCGCATAGCGACTCAATTTACTCTTCAAGATTCACCCCTTACAAAAAAAGATAAAGTCTGACTTTGTGCGCCCCCAGATAATTGGCGCTGCCATAGAGCGTGACCGACGAACGCGCCGGAACTGTCACGCTGCGTGGCGCTTCCAGAGGATGCATTTCTAATCCTCTGGCGTCATACCAGTAAAAACGATAATGAACGGTAACGGGCTCTTGCCTTTCGTTGTACAGCACTGAGGACGCGGAAGGCTGAAGATCAGAGGTCCTCAACGACGGCGGCTGCGCCGTGATCCCCGCAGCCAGCAGCGTTGATTCCATCACCAGAGACTGCTCGTCGCTGACCGGTATTTCAGGATGCGAACGACACCCCGCCAGCAGCAGCAGTCCCAGCGAAAGCGCAAGGCATCCTTTTTTCATCATTACAGCCCTTTATGCGCAAGCATAGGCCCCAGCGCGCGGCCCCCCAGCAGGTGCATGTGGATGTGATACACCTCCTGGCCGCCGTGACGGTTAGTATTCATAATCAAGCGATAGCCATCTTCTGCGATGCCTTCCTGCGCAGCAATTTTCGCCGCTACGGTGATCATCCGTCCCAGCGCCTGTTCATGCTCGGCAGTGACATCATTGACCGTCGGGATCAGAATATTGGGGATAATCAGGATGTGGGTGGGCGCCTGCGGTGAAATATCCCGGAATGCGGTAACCAGTTCATCCTGGTAGACAATGTCTGACGGGATTTCACGACGAATAATTTTGCTGAATATAGTTTCTTCTGCCACGACGTTTTCCTTTTCTTAAAATTGCCATGCGTGATGCCATGCTACGCTGAGCCACACTGCCAGTATAGAGTATGATCGACTTAAAGCCGCTCTTTCAACCTTAAGCCACGATTTCTTAAGCAAAAAACGCGCATCGCCGTACAGGTTCTCTGCTTTCCCCTCCCCGCGTCGTCTAAAAGTTCTGAAACAAGATTTCAGAAAGCCTGTAACCTCTGTTTACACAGTGAATATGAATGCGTATATTTCGCATTTGCATTTTCATGCGCAATGATAAGCCAGACAATAAAAAAGGGTTCATCGCCGCCCCGCGCAGCCTGAATCACTATCTTCACTATTAAGGGTTTTCTCATGTCTTTCATCACACACCGTAGGGACGAACAGCGCCAACCTGCCGCAACCCCATCGTTGCTGGCAGCCTGTATCGCAGTGGCAATGATGCCCTCCGCAAGTTTCGCAGCTTCCGTTACCGAAGATACCGTCATTGTGGACGGTTCCGTCCCGGACATTTCTGATGCCAGCGATGAACACGATTACAGCGTAAAAACCACCAACGCCGCCACGAAAATGGCAATGACGCAGCGCGATATTCCGCAATCGGTAAGCATCGTCAGCCAGCAGCGTATGGAAGACCAACAACTGCACACTCTCGGCGACGTGATGGATAACACGCTGGGAATTAGCCGAAGCCAGGCGGATTCAGACCGCAGCAGCTATTATTCGCGCGGGTTTGAGATCGACAATTATATGGTCGACGGTATTCCTACGTACTTTGAATCGCGCTGGAACCTCGGTGACGCGTTGTCCGACACCGCGCTTTTTGAACGCGTGGAAGTGGTGCGCGGCGCCAACGGTCTGATGACAGGAACCGGCAACCCGTCGGCCTCCATCAATATGATCCGCAAGCATGCCACCCGTCGGGAGTTTACGGGAGATGTTTCTGCGGAATACGGCAGCTGGAATAAACAGCGTTACGTGATGGATCTGCAAAGTCCGCTTACGGATGACGGAAATGTTCGCGCGCGCGTCGTGGCCGGTTATCAAAATAATGACTCATGGCTGGATCGCTACAATAGCGAAAAAACCTTCTTCTCCGGTATTCTCGACGCGGATTTGGGCGAGAGCACCAGCCTGGCGGCAGGTTATGAATATCAAAAAATCGATGTGAACAGCCCGACATGGGGCGGCCTGCCGCGCTGGAACACCGACGGCAGCAAAAACAGCTACGATCGCGCCCGTAGCACAGCGCCGGACTGGGCTTACAACGATAAAGAGATCAACAAGGTTTTCGTCACACTCAAGCAGCGCTTTGCCGATACCTGGCAGGCAACAATGAATGCCACTCACTCTGAAGTGAAATTCGACAGTAAGACAATGTATATCGATGCGTTAGTCAATAAAGCCGACGGTACGCTGGTTGGCCCTTACGCCAGCTATGGCCCCGGTTTTGACTACGTAGGCGGTACCGGCTGGAACAGCGGTAAGCGTAAGGTCGACGCGGTGGATCTGTTTGCCGACGGCGGCTACGACCTGTTTGGTCGTCAGCATAACCTGATGTTCGGTGGTAGCTACAGTAAGCAAAATAACCGCTATTTCAGCTCGTGGGCGAATGTTTTCCCGGACGAAATTGGCAATTTCGCTGACTTCGACGGCCATTTCCCACAAACTCAATGGACGCCGCAGTCGCTGGCCCAGGATGACACCACGCATATGAAGTCGTTGTATGCCGCGACCCGTGTTTCTCTGGCTGACCCGCTGCATCTGATCCTCGGCGCGCGCTACACTAACTGGCGTATCGACACCCTGACCTACAGCATGGAGAAAAACCATACCACGCCGTATGCCGGTCTGGTTTATGACATTAACGATAACTGGTCTACCTATGCCAGCTACACATCGATCTTCCAGCCGCAGAACAAGCGCGACAGCTCGGGTAAATACCTTTCCCCCATCACCGGAAATAACTATGAGGTGGGCCTGAAATCTGACTGGATGAATAGCCGTCTGACCACCACCCTGTCTCTGTTCCGCATCGAGCAGGACAACCTTGCTCAGTCCACCGGTTCACCTATCGCCGGGAGCAACGGAGAGACCGCGTATAAAGCCGCGAACGGCACCGTCAGCAAAGGGGTCGAATTTGAGATCAACGGCGCGATCACCGATAACTGGCAGATGACCTTTGGCGCAACGCGCTACCTCGCTGACGATAACGAAGGCAATGCGGTGAATCCGTATCTGCCGCGCACGTCGGTCAAACTGTTCACCCGTTATCGCCTGCCGGCGATGCCAGAACTGACCGTTGGCGGCGGCGTTAACTGGCAGAACCGCGTCTACAGCGATACTGTCACGCCATACGGCACTTTCCGCGCGGAACAGGGCAGCTATGCGCTGGTGGATCTTTTCACCCGCTACCAGGTGACCAAAAACTTTTCGTTGCAGGGTAACGTGAACAATCTGTTTGATAAAACCTACGACACCAACATCGAAGGGTCTATCGTGTACGGCGAACCGCGTAACGTGAGCATCACCGCCACGTATCAGTTCTGATGTAGCTGCCGGACCCTGTTCGGCTTTTCATACGCACCGATCAGGATGTAAAAAAGGCAGCCATGCGGCTGCCTTAGTTCTCCCCAACGTCTTACTGCTTAGCTGTTACGGATATATTCATCCATTTCCGTTTTCAGGTTATCGGATTTTGTACCGAAAATCGCCTGAACGCCAGAACCCGCAACAACCACGCCTGCCGCACCCAGTTTCTTCAGGCCAGCCTGATCCACTTTCGCGACGTCAGCCACGCTGACACGCAGACGGGTAATACACGCGTCCAGGTTGGTGATGTTTTCTTTACCACCAAATGCCGCCACCAGTGCCGGAGCCATTTCGCTGGTCGCGCCCGCTTTCGCGTCGTCAGTGCTGTCTTCACGACCCGGCGTTTTCAGGTCCAGCGCCTTGATCAGAACGCGGAAGACGGTGTAGTAAACGATCGCATAACCTGCGCCGACAATCGGGAACAGCCACAGTTTGCTGCTGTTACCGGACAGGACGATAAAGTCGATCAGACCGTGCGAGAAGGAAGTACCGTCACGCATACCCAGCAGGATACAGATTGGGAACGCCAGACCAGCCAGGATCGCGTGGATAATGTAAAGGATCGGCGCAACGAACATGAAGGAGAACTCGATCGGCTCGGTGATACCGGTCAGGAACGAGGTCAGCGCTGCGGAGATCATGATACCGCCCACTTTCGCGCGGTTTTCCGGTTTAGCCGAGTGCCAGATGGCGATAGCCGCCGCCGGCAGACCATACATTTTGAACAGGAAGCCGCCGGACAGTTTGCCCGCCGTCGGGTCGCCCGCCATATAGCGAGGAATATCGCCGTGGAAGACCTGACCTGCCGCGTTGGTGTATTCGCCGATCTGCATCTGGAAAGGAACGTTCCAGATATGGTGCAGACCAAACGGCACCAGGCAACGCTCAATGAAGCCGTAGATACCAAACGCCACAACCGGGTTCTGGTAAGCCGCCCACTGCGAGAACGTCTGGATAGCCGTGCCGATAGGCGGCCAGATAAAGGAGAGGATCACGCCGGTAAAGATTGCCGCCAGGCCGGAGATGATTGGCACAAAGCGCTTACCAGCAAAGAAGCCAAGATACTCAGGCAGCTTGATGCGGTAGAAACGGTTGAACATGTACGCCGCAATCGCACCGGAGATAATCCCCCCGAGAACACCGGTATCCGCAAGGTGTTTTGCTGCGATCTCTTCAGCCGGTAAATGCAGAACCAGCGGCGCAACCACGGCCATGGTTTTCACCATGATGCCATAGGCAACCACCGCCGCCAGAGCGGACACGCCGTCGTTGTTGGTAAAACCAAGCGCGACACCGATAGCGAAAATAAGCGGCATGTTTGCAAAAACAGAACCGCCTGCTTCTGCCATGACATGCGAGACAACGGCTGGCAGCCAGCTGAAGTTTGCGGAACCGACGCCCAGCAGGATACCTGCGATAGGCAATACGGATACCGGCAGCATCAGCGATTTACCGACCTTTTGCAGGTTAGCAAATGCATTCTTAAACATAATTAGGAGTGCTCCTGAGTATTGGTGTTTTTCTACGTTTTCACGCATTAGCAAGGGGGGAGAGCCTCGCCGTGGACAGGGCATCTAAGCGCCCTTTATTTATTACACAGAGTAAAATAAATCAGCTTATTTTTGTTTGACGACCATCACGTTTCAACTCCGCCCGGTGCCATAAGTTGCACATTTTGACAAAAATCGTTTCATAATGTGTCAAGCTGTTCATTCACCGCCCAGTTTGTGGCGGTGAACTTTACTCGCTTTGCTGATTAATTACGAGCTTTAAAAAAACTCGCTTAAGAGGCGGATTGCAGGCGGGACGCGTCGATATGGAACAGGCGGGCAAAGTTATCGGTGGTGATTTGCGCCAGTTCTTCAACGGCAACACCCTTCAATACGGCCATGTATTCCGCAACATCACGTACCATTGCCGGCTGGTTCTCTTTGCCACGGTGCGGAACCGGAGCGAGATAAGGAGAATCCGTCTCCACCAACAGGCGATCCAACGGCACGTAGCGTGCGGCATCGCGTAACTGCTCGGCGTTACGGAAGGTCACAATACCGGAAAAGGAGATATAAAAGCCTAAATCCAGTAATTTACCCGCCGTTTCTCTGTCTTCAGTAAAACAGTGTAGTACGCCACCGCAATCCGTCACCTTTTCATTACGCAGAATCGCCAGCGTGTCGGCGCGGGCGTCACGAGTGTGCACAATCACCGGTTTGTTCAGCTCACGGCCAATCTGAATATGATGAATAAATGACGCCTGCTGACGAACCTTCGTTTCGGGGGTGTAATAATAGTCCAGCCCGGTTTCCCCCATCGCCACAACGCCCTCTTCTGCCGCCAGTCGCCGCAGTTCTTCCACTTCGAACGGCTCATCCTGGTTAAGCGGATGTACGCCGCAGGAGAACACCACGTTATCGCGCTCACCCACCAGCTCGCGCATCGCGCGGTAGCCTGGCAGCGTGGTCGCCACCGCCAGACAGAACTTCACATCGCGTGCGGCGGCTTTCGTCAGCACATCGTCCACGTCCTTATGCAGAGATTGATAATCCAGGCCATCAAGATGGCAGTGCGAGTCGACTAAAAACATAATGTCTCTCTTAAAGATGGGAAACTGGCAATACAGCGCCAGGTTGCAGGTAATGCTCAATTTGTAAAAGGAGATCGGTTAAGACCAGTTCACGGTTTATTGCCGTCACACTGAGCAACTGTTCACGGCAATGGCAGACGGCGCTCAGGATCGCCTGGATCCGGTTTGTAGACAATTGCCCGGCAAGCATTGCCACCAGCTCTCCGGCATCCGCATTGGTTAACCATGTCGCCCCATGCTGGCGCTTCAGCGCATCCATCAGCAGGGTCGCCAACCAGTGTAGTCTCGCGGGCGCATGCTCATGATTCAACACCGGCAGCAGGCTGTACCAGTCACCGCCAGACACGCTGCCTGAAAGCGACTGGCACAGCGCTTCGCGTTGCGCCCAACCGTCGGATTGCAGTAACGCCAGCGCCGCGCCCGGCGAGCCTGCGCTCAGGCGCAGCGCGGTCAACAGCGACGTTTGTGACACCGTCACTTCTCGCGCGAGCCACGTGACCGCATAGTTTTCCGCAGGTGGCGCAAGGTGATGCAAACGACAGCGGCTGCGCAACGTCGCCAGAAGACGCGCAGGCTCCCGCGTAGCGAGAAAGAACCACGTTTGCTCAGGCGGTTCCTCCAGGGTTTTAAGCAAGGCGTTCGCCGCGGCATCGGTCAACAGCGCCGCGTCGGGGATCCACACCACTTTCGCCCCGCCAAGACGCGCCCGCTCGTAGAGTTTCTCCCCCACTTCGCGAACCGCGTCGATGCCCAGCACGTTTTTCCCTTTTTCCGGCAACAGGGAATAATAGTCCGGATGCGTGCCCGCCTGCATCAACTGGCAGCCGCGGCAGTGGCCACAGCTTTTATGACCGTCCGGCTGCTGACAGAGCAGAAATCGGCTGAGCGCGTAGATCAGGGCATCATCGCCCATTCCCGGCAGTGCCTGGATCAGTAGCGCATGGTGACCCCGTCCTTCCTGATAGCTTGCTACCAGTTTTTCAAAGTCCGGTCGTAACCATGGATACCATTTCATGCGCCCTGCTCCTTCACCCACCCGGTCACAGTGGTACGAATAGCATTCATTACAACGTCCAGCGGCTGCGTCGCATCAATCGTGCGAATGCTTGCATCCTGGGCCGCCAACTCCAGATAGCGGGCGCGGGTGCGATTAAAGAAGTCAAAAGACTCCTGCTCAATACGGTCCAGCTCGCCGCGCGCGCGCGCGCGTTTCAGCCCAACTTCAGGCGTAACATCCAGATAAAGCGTCAAATCCGGCCGGAAATCGCCGAGTACTGCGTCACGCAGTGTGGCAAGCATCTGCTGATCGATACCGCGTCCGCCGCCCTGGTACGCCTGGGTGGAAAGATCGTGACGGTCGCCAATCACCCACGTCCCCTTTGCCAGCGCGGGTTTGATGACCGTTTCCACAAGCTGGACGCGCGCTGCATAAAACATCAGCACTTCGGCTTTATCGGTGATGATCTCATCGCCGACAGATTTGATGTCCAGCACCAGACTGCGCAGTTTTTCCGCCAGTTGCGTGCCGCCCGGCTCGCGGGTAAAAACCATGTCGCGGATGCCGAGCTGTTCGAGCGTCTCAACCACGATATTTCTCGCGGTCGTTTTACCGGCGCCTTCCAGCCCCTCGATGACGATATACTTACTGCGCATTTTTTTCCTTAAGCACTTTCAGGTAGTCCTGCACAGACCGGTTATGGCTGGCAAGATTGGTATTAAACGTATGGCCCCCTTTGCCGTCGGCGACAAAATAGAGATACGGCGTTTTGGCCGGATGCGCCGCCGCCTTCAGCGAGGCTTCGCCCGGCATGGCGATCGGTCCCGGCGGCAGCCCGGTGATGGTATAGGTGTTATAGGCCGTCGGGGTTTCCAGATCTGCACGTGAGATCTTGCCATTATAGCGCTCACCCATCCCGTAAATCACCGTAGGATCGGTCTGCAGTCGCATTCCGACGCGCAGTCGGTTGATAAATACCGACGCAACCTGATCGCGTTCGCTGGCAACCGCCGTCTCTTTTTCGATGATCGAGGCCATGGTGACCAGTTGATTCTGATCTTTATACGGTAACCCCTCCGCGCGGCCTTCCCAAACCTCATTAACCACTTTCACCATTTTTTGACGCGCGCGCTTAAGCAAGGCCACATCGGTTGTGTTGGCGGTGTACATCCAGGTATCAGGCCAGAACCAGCCTTCGAGACCGTCGGTTTCTTTCAGTTCGAGCGCCTTCGCCACGCTCGCGTAGCTATCGTCGGTCAGGGTATGCTTGACGTAAGGCGCATCGCGCAGCTGTTTGAGATAGTCGCTAAGCCGCATCCCTTCCACAAAGCGCAGCGGAAATTGTGCCTCTTTTCCGCTTTCCAGCAGTTGCAGCATCTCCCGCACGGTCATTCCTGGCGTTAAGCGATACGTGCCCGCTTTGAAGTGCGAAAGCGCCGGTTCAACGCGCAGCAGCCACTGAAATACCCGGGGGCGGTTCACAACCCGGTCGGCATACAGTTGCTCACCGAGCGCCAGACGACCCGTTCCCGGTTTGAGGGTAAAAATGGTTTCTTCTTTAATCAGGATCTTGCTGTCCGCCAGTTGGCGAACCTTCCACAAGCCCACTCCCCCAGCAATGCCTAATACCACACCCAATAAGAGGACAGCGTATAACAATTTTTTCATGACTAATTCGGATACTCACACAGTGGGGCCAGGAATTCATAGAGCGCGCGTGAAGAGAACGGCACAGCGTCAAAAGCGCCCACAGGAATAACCGGCATCAGCGCGTTACAAACCACGATTTCGTCAGCGCGGCGGACATCTTCTTCACGGGCACTGGTTTCGACAACCCGAAAAGACGATTGTGCCAGCTGCTGCAAACAGAATTGTCGCATTATGCCGTTGACACCTGCCAGATCGAGACGCGGTGTATAGACCACATTGTCTTTTCGCCAGAACACATTAGCCGCACAGCATTCCGTAACCCAACCTTCGCTGTCAAGAACCAGCGCCTCATCCGCCTCCGTCTGCTCAAGATGAGAACGAATCAGGACCTGTTCAAGACGGTTAAGATGTTTGATCCCGGCAAGCAGCGGGTTGCGACCAAGACGAACCGGGCTGAGGGTTAGCGTGATTCCTCGATTTCGCCAGTCATCGAAATGCGTCGGATACGGCGAAACGGTCAGAATTCGGGTAGGCTGCGAGCAGTTTGCCGCACTGTAGCCTCGACCGCCGCTGCCGCGGCTGATGATCACCTTCAGCACGCCACGGGAATGCCCCATGGCAAGCGTGTTCATTTCACGTTCAAGCTCATCCCAGAACTCAAAGGCGATCAGCAGTTTATTACAGGCATCCCGCAAACGCCGGAGATGCGCAGCCAGATGGCAAAGCTGACCGTCGAAAATACGTACGGTAGTAAAGCAGCCATCGCCAAACTGTATTGCGCGATCGCTTGCAGCAAGCGATTTCTGTTCACGACCATTTATCAAGAACATAGTGGCTCCTCATCGGTGGCCCGTTAGTGTGGCAGGATGACGAGTGCAGGACAAGGGAAGAAAACGCAATAAAAAAGGCCCGACGAGCGGACCTTTAAGCAACAACGGACAGGCGGTTAGATCTTTTTGAAGATCAAAGAACCGTTCGTGCCGCCAAAACCGAAGGAGTTACACAGCGCATACTCCATTCCACTGACCTGACGCGCTTCGTGCGGAACGAAGTCCAGATCGCAACCCTCATCCGGATTATCCAGGTTAATGGTTGGCGGAACAGCCTGATCGCGCAGCGCCAGGATGGAGTAGATGGATTCTACCGCGCCTGCCGCACCCAACAAGTGGCCGGTCATGGATTTGGTAGAGCTGACCATCACACGGCTTGCCGCTTCGCCAAAGACAGACTTAACCGCCTGCGCTTCAGCTTTATCGCCTGCCGGGGTAGAGGTCCCGTGCGCGTTGACATAGCCAATCTGGCCCGGTTCAATCGCCGCATCACGCAGTGCGTTGACCATCGCCAACGCCGCGCCTGCGCCATTTTCCGGCGGCGACGTCATATGGTATGCATCGCTGCTCATCCCGAAGCCAACGACTTCAGCATAAATTTTCGCGCCGCGTTTTTTCGCATGTTCATACTCTTCGAGTACAACCATCCCGGCACCGTCGCCGAGCACAAAACCGTCACGCTCTTTATCCCACGGGCGGCTTGCCGCTTGCGGGTTGTCGTTACGTGTGGACAACGCACGCGCTGCGCCAAAGCCCCCCACGCCCAGCGGCGTACTGGCTTTTTCAGCACCGCCCGCAACCATCGCGTCCGCGTCGCCGTAAGCAATGATACGCGCGGCATGACCGATGTTGTGTACGCCTGAGGTACAGGCGGTTGCGATAGAAATGCTTGGCCCACGCAGGCCATACATGATGGTCAGGTGGCCTGCCACCATGTTAACAATCGTCGACGGAACGAAGAATGGGCTGATCTTACGCGGTCCACCGTTCACCAGAGAACTGTGGTTTTCCTCAATCAGACCGAGACCACCGATACCGGAACCAATAGCGGCGCCAATACGGGTTGCGTTCTCTTCCGTTACTTCAAGGCCAGAATCCTGCATGGCCTGGACGCCAGCGACAATTCCATATTGAATGAAGGCATCCATCTTGCGCTGTTCTTTACGCGAGATGATGTCATCACAGTTAAAATCCTTTACTAAGCCAGCAAATTTCGTTGCATAGGCGCTAGTATCGAAATGGTCGATCAGGCTGATGCCACTCTGACCGGCAAGGAGAGCTTTCCAGGTAGACTCTACGGTATTGCCGACAGGAGACAACATGCCCAGTCCGGTCACAACTACACGACGCTTAGACACGGTTGTCCTCCAGGGAGGGAAAAAAATTCTAGTGGGACAAAAAGATAAAACTCAGGCGGTCGAATGACCGCCTGGAGATGTTCACTTACGCCTGGTGGCCGTTGATGTAATCAATGGCAGCCTGAACGGTGGTGATTTTCTCAGCTTCTTCGTCCGGAATCTCAGTATCAAACTCTTCTTCCAGAGCCATTACCAGCTCAACGGTGTCAAGAGAATCTGCGCCCAGGTCTTCAACGAAAGAAGCATTGTTGGTAACTTCTTCCTGCTTAACGCCCAGCTGTTCGCCGATAATTTTCTTAACGCGTTCTTCGATAGTGCTCATACTCTTAAATTTCCTATCAAAACTCGCTTTCGCGATGGTTTTCGTAGTGTATAAAATGTTGAAAAATTTGCAACTAAATCCCGGCAGGTCTTACCACGATTTTACGCTATTTTGCGGCTTTTCACCCAAATAACGCAAATATTTTTCTACGCATTTTCCTTCAGACTGCTCCAGCCTGGCCGAATTTGCGTAGCTCGTGGTCAAACCATATACATTCCGCCATTGACGTGCAGGGTTTCACCAGTGATGTAACCCGCCTCGTCAGAAGCTAAAAATGCAACCGCGCTGGCAATTTCTTTTGGATCGCCTAAACGACCCGCAGGTACTGCCGCCAGCGTACCCGCACGCTGCTCATCGGTCAGCGCACGCGTCATGTCCGTTTCAATAAAGCCCGGAGCAACAACGTTTACAGTAATGCCGCGTGACGCAACTTCGCGCGCCAGCGATTTACTGAAGCCAATCAGACCTGCTTTCGCCGCAGCGTAATTGGTCTGACCCGCATTTCCCATGGTACCAACCACAGAACCGACAGTGATAATACGTCCATGACGCTTTTTCATCATAGCGCGCATTACCGCTTTTGACAGGCGGAAAACAGATGAAAGATTGGTTTCGAGAATATCGTTCCACTCATCATCTTTCATTCGCATCAGCAGATTGTCGCGAGTGATACCGGCATTATTGACCAGGATATCGACTTCACCAAATTCTGCGCGAATTTTTTCCAGAACGGATTCGATAGATGCAGGATCGGTCACGTTCAACATCAGACCTTTGCCTTTCGCACCTAAGTAATCGCTAATGGCCTGAGCGCCATTTTCGCTGGTCGCTGTACCGATAACGGTCGCGCCACGGGCAACGAGCGTCTCTGCAATAGCGCGGCCAATACCGCGACTTGCACCGGTAACCAGCGCGATTTTTCCTTCAAAACTCATGGTTTTCCTCTTTTATTGCTCAAGCGCCGCAGATACCGCCGCCGGTTCATTCAGCGCCGAGGCGGTCAGGGTATCGACAATGCGTTTCGTCAGACCGGTGAGGACTTTACCCGGACCGACTTCGTAAAGGTGTTCCACGCCCTGCGCGGCCATAAACTCAACGCTACGGGTCCACTGAACCGGGCTGTACAGCTGGCGAACCAGCGCATCACGAATCGCGTCAGCCTCGGTTTCACATTTCACATCCACGTTGTTCACTACCGGCACTGTCGGCGCGCTGAAGGTGATTTTCGCTAATTCAACGGCCAGTTTTTCCGCAGCGGGTTTCATCAACGCACAGTGCGACGGTACGCTTACCGGCAGCGGCAACGCACGTTTCGCGCCGGCAGCTTTACAAGCGGCGCCCGCGCGCTCTACCGCCTCTTTGTGCCCGGCGATAACCACCTGTCCCGGCGAGTTAAAATTCACTGGCGAAACCACCTGGCCTTCCGCCGCGTCTTCGCAGGCTTTAGCGATAGAAGCATCATCCAGACCGATAATAGCAGACATGCCGCCTGTGCCTTCCGGTACCGCTTCCTGCATGAATTTACCACGCAGTTCCACGAGACGCACCGCATCAGCAAAATTGATGACGCCCGCGCACACCAGCGCAGAGTATTCGCCCAGGCTATGACCCGCCATCAGCGCAGGCGCTTTACCGCCCTGCTGCTGCCAGACGCGGTACAGTGCGACAGACGCCGCTAACAGCGCAGGCTGAGTCTGCCAGGTTTTGTTCAATTCTTCCGCTGGCCCCTGTTGAGTCAGCGCCCACAGGTCGTAGCCCAGCGCCGCTGAAGCTTCAGCAAACGTTTCTTCTATAACCGGATAGCTTGCCGCCATATCGGCCAGCATCCCAACGGTCTGCGAACCCTGTCCAGGGAACACAAATGCGAATTGCGTCATGTTTAAATCCTTATACTAGAAACGAACCAGCGCGGAGCCCCAGGTGAAACCACCGCCGAAGGCTTCAAGCAGAACCAGTTGCCCGGCTTTGATACGCCCGTCGCGCACGGCTTCATCCAGCGCGCACGGTACGGAAGCCGCAGACGTGTTGCCGTGACGGTCCAGCGTGACCACAACGTTGTCCATCGACATACCCAGTTTCTTCGCCGTCGCGCTGATAATACGCAGGTTAGCCTGGTGAGGAACCAGCCAGTCGAGCTGCGAACGGTCCAGATTATTGGCCGCCAGCGTCTCGTCAACGATATGCGCCAGCTCGGTTACCGCCACTTTGAACACTTCGTTACCCGCCATCGTCAGGTGAATCGGGTTGTCCGGATTCACACGATCGGCATTGGGCAGCGTCAGTAATTCACCGTAGCTGCCATCCGCATGTAGATGGGTGGAGATAATGCCCGGCTCTTCGGATGCGCCGAGCACAACCGCGCCTGCGCCATCGCCAAAAATAATAATAGTGCCGCGATCGGTCGGATCGCAGGTGCGAGCCAGCACGTCGGACCCGACGACCAGCGCATAGTCAACGGCGCCGGATTTCACGTACATATCGGCCACGCTGAGCGCATAGGTGAAGCCCGCACAGGCCGCCGCGACGTCAAACGCCGGGCATCCTTTAATGCCCAGCATGCTCTGGATCTGGCATGCCGCGCTGGGGAAAGCATGAGTCGCTGAGGTGGTCGCCACCACTATCAAGCCAATCTGATCTTTATCAATGCCCGCCATTTCCAGCGCCCGCTGCGCTGCGGTGTATCCCATCGTTGAGACGGTTTCATCCGGGGCGGCAATATGGCGCTCACGGATACCTGTGCGAGTGACAATCCACTCGTCAGAGGTATCGACCATTTTTTCCAGATCGGCGTTAGTCCGCACGTGTTCAGGCAGATAGCTGCCAGTACCAATAATCTTCGTATACATGTACGCTCAGTCACTTTTTGGTTATATACCGCGGATCAACAACGACGAAGAGGCTTGGGCGCGTTAGCCACATCGCTGTCAGTGTGGCTGCGATGTGTCGCCATGACCCACGTCCCGCCGTTCGAATCCAGTCGGGTATACAGATTCCAGGCGAGCGGCAATTCGCTGAGGAACTTGTCGCTGCACCGCCTGCACTGCCTGTTCAATCGCGACTGTGAAGGCTCGCTGATTGGCCGCACCATGACTCTTAATCACCGTGCCGCGCAATCCTAACAGACAGGCGCCATTATACTGGTCGGGGTTGAGGTGACTGAATCGCCTCGTCAGGCTTTTTTGTAACCAACGTTTTACTATCAGCAGCCACCACGACCGTTTTTTACCCTCACCCTGTGATTTCAGCAGTGAAAGGAACATTCTGACAACCCCTTCCATCGTCTTTAATGTGACATTGCCTGTAAAACCGTCACATACCAGCACATCCGTTTTTCCCGTCAATAATTCATTGGCCTCGAGATAGCCGATGTAATTGATGGAGGAGATCGTTTTTAGCACAGCCGAAGCGTCCCGAATACTGTCGAGACCCTTAGTTTCTTCTTCGCCGATGTTGAGCAAGGCCACGCGAGGGTTATCAATGCCAACCACTTCTTCCGCGAGCACCGAGCCCATAATCGCAAACTGCACCAGCATCGTGCTGTCGCAATCGACGTTAGCCCCTAAATCCAGGACTACCGTCTTCCCTTTTTGCTGATGCGGCAACACCGTGACCAGCGCGGGACGCTCAATGCCGTCCAGCGGCTTGAGCAATAATTTTGCCAGCCCCATCAGCGCCCCAGTATTACCGGCGCTCACACAGGCCTGCGCTCGCCCTTCTTTCACGAGTTCCAGCGCCACCCGCATGGAACTACCGCGACTGGCGCGGATAGCCTGCGAAGGCCGGGCATCACTGGCGATAACTGACTGCGCAGGGATAATCTGCAGACGCGAACGTTGTTCAAAGTCAGCTTTAGCAAGTAATGGCGTGATTGTATCGGGATCCCCGACTAAAAGAAGTGTGAGTTGTGAATTAGAATTCAGTGCCTGCAATGCTGCAGGCACTGTCACGGAAGGGCCGAAATCTCCCCCCATGACATCTAACGCCAGGGTTAGACGTGTCAAGGTATCTTCGCCGCCTGGTTTGGTCATTCCCCGCCTGAACGGGGAAATTCCTCACTAAGCTTCATCACGCGAATAACGCGTGATTACTTAGCGATGACCTTGCGACCGCGGTAGTAACCGTCGGCGGTGATGTGGTGACGCAGGTGTTTTTCACCAGAGGTTTTGTCTACAGACAGGCTGGTGACTGCGGTCAGCGCGTCATGGGAACGACGCATGCCACGTTTGGAACGGGTTGGTTTATTCTGTTGTACGGCCATGGACCTTACTCCTCAATTACTTACGCTTTAAGCTGGCTAATACGGCAAATGGGTTTGGTTTTTGCGCTTCATCAGGCAGTTCCCCAAAGACCATGTCCGCCTCGGACACTTCACAGTGTTCAGAATCATGCACCGGAACTACCGGCAAGGAGAGGATGATTTCATCTTCAACCATTGCAAGCAGATCGATTTCACCGAATTCGTTAACCTCAATCGGCTCATACGCTTCCGGGAGTGCTTCAGCCTGTTCGTCAGAACGAACCGGACTAAAACAATACGTTGTGTGAACCTGATGGGTAAACGGCTTACCGCAACGCTGACATTCGAGCGTGACCGAAACCGCAGCGTCGCCGGTAATTACGGCGAGACGTTGGTTGTCGATAGCGAACGACATCGAGCATTCCACATCACTGTCCACACTGACCACAGAATCGGCGACGCGCTCTACCAGATCGGAAGTATAGATACCTTCATAATCGAGGCGTTTTTGAGCCGTACGAACCGGATCCAGAGTCAGGGGTAATTTTACCTTTTGCATAGGGCGCGCATATTAACTTTGTAACGTCATATAGTCAAAGAAAAAGGCAGCCTGCGGTTGCCTTTTGCCAATAATTCGCACACATTGCGGTTAACAGACTTATTTTCGCTCAGCAGACGCCCTGCTTGCGCGTCTGAATGACGAAAGACATAGTTTAAAATGGGTCTCATCAATACGCTATATCTGGTAGAAAAAATATGCCTAATCTTATTCTCGCTTCTACTTCGCCCTGGCGTCGCACCCTGCTGGAAAAACTGGCGATCCCCTTTGAATGCGCCGCGCCGGACGTTGACGAAACGCCGATGCCTGGCGAGAGTCCCCGTCACCTGGTCAGTCGTCTGGCGAAAGAAAAGGCGCAGTCGCTGGCCCACCGCTTCCCTGCTCACCTGATTATTGGCTCCGATCAGGTATGCGTGCTGGATGGCGAAATCGCCGGCAAGCCGTTAACAGAAGAAAAAGCCTGCCAGCAGTTGGCGAAAGCCAGCGGCAACATCATCACCTTCTATACGGGGCTGGCGCTGTATAATTCCGCGACCGGCCATTTACAGACGGAAGTGGAACCGTTTGACGTCCATTTTCGTCATCTGAGCGAAGCAGAGATAGAAGACTACGTGCGCAAAGAGCGTCCGCTGCATTGTGCCGGGAGTTTTAAAAGCGAAGGACTGGGCATTGCGCTGTTTGAGCGCTTAGAGGGTCGGGACCCCAATACGCTGATTGGCTTACCACTGATCGCCCTGTGCCAGATGTTGCGTCGGGAAGAGATGAACCCGCTGAAAGCCTAACGCAGTGAAGCGCCTGATGGCGCTTCACTTTCAGACCCGCGGAAAGGCGCAGGAGGCAAGCGTCGTCTGATAAAACACGTCAGCGACGCGATCAGAATCATTTACGCAATGTCTGGAGACATCTTTTTAACTGCTCATCCATCGGCGCCTCAATGCGCAGTATCTCCCCCGTTCCCGGATGGGTAAACTTCAGCGCGGCAGCATGCAGGAAGAGGCGCGAAAGCCCGGTTCCCGCCAGTTGCTTGTCAAATTCGCGGTCGCCGTAGCGATCGTCAAACGCAATCGGATGCCCGGCATACTGGGTATGCACGCGGATCTGGTGCGTACGGCCGGTAACCGGGCTACAGCGCACCAGCGTGGCAAACGCATAACGCTCTTCGACCTTAAAGCGGGTTTCTGAAGGCTTACCTTCCTGACTCACACGTACGATACGCTCGCCGCTTTGCAGGATGTTCTTTAATAGCGGCGCCTGCACGTTTTTCACGTGCGATTGCCACTGGCCGCGAACCAGCGCCAGATAGTCTTTCTGCATCCCTTTCTCACGCAGTTGCTCATGCAGCGAACGTAGCGCCGAGCGCTTTTTCGCCACCAGCAGCACACCAGAGGTGTCGCGGTCGAGGCGGTGCACCAGTTCGAGGAACCGCGCCTCCGGACGCAGAGCGCGCAATCCTTCAATCACGCCGAAGCTCAGGCCGCTGCCGCCATGCACCGCCGTGCCCGAGGGCTTATTGAGCACCAGGATATGGTCATCTTCGTACAGGATGACATCGGCCAGCGCCGCCACCTTTTGCAGGTGTGGCGACACGGCGTCGTCTTCCCGCTCGGCCACGCGAACAGGCGGAATACGCACTTCATCGCCCGCTTCGAGTTTATATTCGGGCTTGATGCGTTTTTTATTCACCCGCACTTCGCCTTTGCGCAAAATGCGATAAATCATACTTTTCGGCACGCCTTTTAACTGCGTACGCAAAAAGTTATCGATGCGTTGCCCTGCTTCGTCAGCGGAAATAGCAACAATTTTTACGGATGGAGTCTCTGTTTTCATGGGGGCCGATTCTAAATAGCGGCAAGGATTCGCGCCACTCATTTTTCTATGCTTATATTTATCTTTATCTGCCGCCGCACAGCGTATTCATCACAGATTTGGTGGTTATTAAACCAATCACCGCGGATAAGTGAAAAAACTGTGAGTAAGTGGGAGATAAATGGTAAAAGTCATCTTGCTATAACAAGGTTAGCAGTGGAATAATGTCACCGTTTCCGTGTCAAAACTTGTTAGAACAAGCAATTTTACGGAATGACCCATTTTGCCCGAACGATCATCCACGCAGCAATGGCGTAAGACGTATTGATCTTTCAGGCAGTTAGCGGGCTGCGGGTTGCAGTCCTTACCGGTAGATCGGATCTTCTCTGGAGAGTAACACCCAGGCAGTTCCCCTGATAATTGCGCTGTGTTTCCGTATGAAATACAGGCAACCGACACTCTGCGCCTCTTTGAGCTGACGATAACCGTGAGGTTGGCGACGCGAATAGACACGAGGCCATCGGTTCACACCCGGAAAGGCGATACTCTGCCCGCAGCTTAGTCGTCAATGTAAGAATAATGAGTAAGTTACGATGAAAAGAATGTTAATCAACGCAACTCAGCAGGAAGAGTTGCGTGTTGCCCTTGTAGATGGGCAGCGTCTGTACGATCTGGATATTGAAAGTCCTGGACACGAGCAGAAAAAAGCGAACATCTATAAAGGCAAAATTACCCGTATTGAACCGAGTCTGGAAGCGGCTTTTGTTGATTACGGCGCTGAACGTCACGGTTTCCTCCCGTTAAAAGAAATTGCCCGCGAATATTTCCCCGCCAGTTACAACGCGCATGGTCGTCCCAACATTAAAGATGTGTTGCGCGAAGGTCAGGAAGTCATTGTTCAGATTGATAAAGAAGAACGCGGCAACAAAGGCGCTGCGCTGACCACCTTTATCAGCCTGGCGGGAAGTTATCTGGTGCTGATGCCAAACAACCCGCGCGCGGGCGGCATCTCTCGTCGTATTGAAGGCGACGATCGCACCGAACTGAAAGAAGCGCTGGCAAGCCTTGAGCTGCCCGACGGCATGGGACTTATTGTGCGCACCGCAGGCGTCGGCAAGTCTGCCGACGCGTTGCAGTGGGACTTAAGCTTCCGTCTGAAGCACTGGGAAGCCATCCAGAAAGCAGCGGAAAGCCGCCCGGCGCCATTCCTGATCCATCAGGAAAGCAACGTGATTGTTCGCGCGTTTCGCGACTACCTGCGTCAGGATATCGGTGAAATTCTCATCGATAACCCGAAAGTGCTTGAACTGGCGCGCCAGCATATCGCCGCGTTGGGTCGTCCGGACTTCAGCAGCAAAATTAAACTGTACACCGGTGAAATTCCCCTGTTCAGCCATTACCAGATCGAGTCGCAAATTGAGTCCGCATTCCAGCGTGAAGTGCGCTTGCCGTCCGGCGGTTCCATTGTAATCGACAGCACCGAAGCGTTAACCGCTATCGACATCAACTCCGCTCGCGCCACCCGCGGCGGCGATATCGAAGAAACCGCGTTTAACACCAACCTTGAAGCGGCCGATGAAATCGCTCGCCAGTTGCGTCTGCGCGATCTTGGCGGCTTGATTGTTATCGACTTCATCGACATGACGCCGGTTCGCCACCAGCGCGCGGTGGAAAACCGTCTGCGTGAAGCGGTGCGTCAGGACCGGGCCCGCATTCAGATCAGCCATATTTCGCGCTTTGGCCTGCTGGAAATGTCCCGTCAGCGCCTGAGTCCGTCACTGGGCGAATCCAGCCATCACGTTTGTCCGCGCTGTAGCGGTACCGGCACCGTTCGTGACAACGAGTCGCTGTCGCTGTCCATTCTGCGCCTGATCGAAGAAGAAGCGCTGAAAGAGAACACTCAGGAAGTTCATGCGATTGTTCCAGTGCCGATTGCGTCCTACCTGCTTAACGAAAAACGTACTGCCGTTAACGCAATTGAAACGCGTCAGAACGGTGTGCGCTGTGTGATCGTCCCTAACGATCAGATGGAAACGCCGCATTACTCCGTACTGCGCGTACGTAAAGGCGAAGAGACACCAACCCTGAGCTACATGCTGCCAAAACTGCATGAAGAAGCGATGGCGTTGCCGTCTGAAGAAGAATACGCCGAGCGTAAACGTCCGGAACAACCTGCCCTTGCGACTTTTGCAATGCCGGATGTTCCGCCTGCGCCAGCGCCGGCGGCTGCCGAACCGGTGGTCAAAACTGCCGCGCCGAAAGCCGCAGCCGCACCGGCTACGCCTGCAGAACCGGGTCTGCTCAGCCGCTTCTTTGGCGCGCTGAAGTCGCTGTTCAGCGGCAGTGAAGAAGCGAAGCCTGCAGAGCAACCCGCGCCAAAAGCGGCAGAAAAACCGGAACGCCAGCAGGATCGTCGTAAACGTCAGAACAACCGCCGCGACCGTAACGATCGCAGCGAGCGCCGTGACAACCGCGATAATCGCAGCGAACGCGGCGACCGTTCAGAAAACGGTGAAAGCCGTGACGAGAACCGCCGTAATCGTCGTCAGGCCCAGCAGAATACCGAACGCGATAGCCGTCAGCAGTCCAGTGACGTGGCGGAAAAAGCGAAGGCAGGTGATGAGCCGCAACAGCCGCAGCGTCGCGAACGTAATCGTCGCCGTAGCGAAGAAAAACGCCAGGCCCAGCAGGAAGTGAAAGCGCTGAATCTGGACGAGCAGCAGACTCAGGATACCGAGCAGGAAGAACGTGTTCGTCAGGCGCAGCCGCGCCGTAAACAACGCCAGCTGAGTCAAAAAGTGCGTTACACCGACAATGCGATGGAAGCGGATGCGGTAAGTACGGCAGCAAACGAAGATACCGTTGCCGCGCCGGTCGTGGCAGAGACCGCGCCTGCGCAGAGCACCGAGCTGGCAAAAGTCCCGCTGCCAGTCGTTGCCGAGGTTGCTCAGGAGCAGGAAGATAATGGCGACGCGCGTGATAACGCCGGTATGCCGCGTCGCTCCCGTCGTTCTCCACGTCATCTGCGTGTAAGCGGTCAACGCCGTCGTCGCTACCGTGACGAACGCTATCCGCTCCAGTCACCCATGCCGTTGACCGTTGCCTGCGCATCGCCGGAGATGGCGTCCGGTAAAGTGTGGATCCGCTACCCGGTGGCCCGTCCTCAGGATATTGAGCAGCAAGAGCAGGAACTCGAGCAGGTTCAGGCGCAGCCAGCGGTAACTGAAGCGCAGGCCGTAGCCGCTGCCGTTGAGCCGGTTCAGGCCATGGCGGAGACGATTGCCGACGCGCCTGTTCAGCCGCAGGATACCGTGGAAACGACGCATCCGGAGGTGATTGCCGCCCCGGTTGACGAACAGCCGCAAATCATTGCCGACGCCGATGCGCCCGTTGCTGAAAACGTCGCCGCCGAAGCAGAGCCGGTCGCCGAAACGCAGGAGACTGCGCCGGTCGCAGAACAACCCGCCGATGTCGTGGTCGTTGAGCCTGAAGTCATTGCCGAACCGGTTAACGAACAGGACGTTGAAGCACAGGACGAAGTGGAAGTGGTCGTTTCCCCCGCGCCTGTTGCCGTCCAGGTTGAAGCGGCAAAAGAGGAAAAACCTGCCGTTGTCGCCGCGCCGGTTGAGCACAGCCACGCTACCGCACCGATGACCCGCGCGCCTGCGCCGGAGTACGTGCCGGAAGCACCGCGCCACAGCGACTGGCAGCGTCCTGCCTTCGCCTTTGAAGGTAAAGGCGCCGCTGGCGGCCACAGCGCGACGCATCACGCGTCTGCGGGTCCGACCCGCCCTCAGCCTGTCGAATAACAGGCGGACTGTCTGAGAAAGCCGACCTCCGGGTCGGCTTTTTTATTCCCCCTGCGGTTGGCGCATTCCCGCCAGTTCTGGCATCACCTCTTTCATTAATTCCAGGAAACGGCGCAGTCGGGAAGGATAATAACGCGCCCACGGATAGACCAGATGTACCGGTAACGGCGCAGCCTGCCAGTCGGCAACCAGTTCAACCAGACGCCCGCTGGCGATATCTTCTTCCACCGTCCAGCTGGAGACAATCGCAACGCCCAGCCCCGCCAGCGCCGCATTGCGTGCGACGTAAATACTGTCAGTACTCAGCCGTGGCGTAATCGGGAAGCTCACCGGTTGGCGACTAATCTGATGGCTCAGCGAGACGTTATGTTGATAGAAAGTGTTGAGCGCGATCCAGGGCAGCGCAAACAACTGATGCGGTTCGCTGACAGGATCAAATTCCGCCAGTAACTCTGGCGTCGCCACCACGCTACGCGGCACTTCCGCCAGCAGCACCGACACCGTGTCCGGATCAACCTCTGCCCCCACCCGAATAGCGCAATCAATGTTGTCGCTCAGGAAGTCGACCGTTTTGTCGTTGAGCATCCACTCCACTGACAGATTCGGGTAACGGGCCAAAAAATGGAGTAACGGCGTCAGGAGCTGCTGCTGGCCGAAAGCATGCGGCGCGCGTACCCGCAGCGTACCTACGGGTTCGTCTTCCGCCGCGTTAAGCCCGTCCTCAAGCGCCAGCCAGGCGTCAATGATGTGTTTCGCGTGCTGATAACCGCGCTCGCCGTCGTCTGTCAGCTTCATTGCATGAGTGGTGCGTAACAACAGTTTGACGCCCAGCATGGCTTCAAGCGACTGTAAACGACGGCTGATAGTGGCCTGGGTGGTATTTAACTGTCTTGCCGCTGCCGAGAGCGATCCGGCTTCGACAATACGCACAAACGTCCGCATCAGCTCCACCCTGTCTATACGTTCATTTTTTAGCATGTGCTTTTACCCATACGTTAAACGTATAACTGTTTTACCATTTCGCCTGCTACCCGACCACGGTGTATGAGAGAAAAATAGCCTCACACCCGTCATTGAGGACAGCAGTATGAACACACCTTCCCGTTGGCTTATTTTAGTACTGGCGCTGGGCGCCGGATTTAGCGTTGCCGCCATTTATTATTCCCAGCCGCTGTTGCCGTTAATGGGGGAAGATCCTGGCATGAGCATCACCGGCATGGGGTTGGTTCCCACCCTGACGCAAGCCGGTTACGCGTCAGGCATTCTGTTTTTATTGCCGCTGGGCGACCGTTTTGACCGCCGGATGTTGATTCTGATAAAGAGCGTCGTCCTTGCCCTGCTGCTACTGATCTGTAGCGTGAGCGAATCCGCCTCTTTCCTGCTGCTGGTCAGCCTTCTCATTGGCATGGCGGCCACCATGGCGCAGGATATTGTTCCGGCGGCGGCGATCCTGGCGCCGGAAGGGAAACAGGGAAAGACCGTAGGCACAGTGATGACCGGCCTGTTGTTGGGGATCCTGCTGTCACGTACCGTCAGCGGCCTGGTGGGCGAAGCGTTTGGCTGGCGTGAGATGTATCAGCTTGCCGCTGTCAGCATCGCGCTGGCAGGTCTGCTGCTATGGAAAGCGCTGCCGCCGTTTGCCGCCCACTCCACCCTGAACTATCCGGCGCTGTTAGGCACCATGGCGCAGCTATGGCGGCGTTACCCAGCCCTGCGCCGGGCGGCGCTGGCGCAGGGTGCGCTTTCTGTCGCCTTTAGCGCCTTCTGGTCAACGCTTGCCGTGATGTTGGCGGAACACTACCGGATGGGCAGCGCTGCGGCGGGCGCGTTCGGCATCGCCGGCGCGGCAGGCGCGCTGGCGGCCCCGCTGGCAGGCCATCTGGCGGATAAAATGGGCGTGGAGAAAGTTGCGCAACTCGGCGCACTGTTGGTGACACTCTCTTTCGCCGTAATGTATGCCTTACCGTTTCTGTCCGCGCCGGGTCAATGGGTTCTGATCGCGCTTTGCGCCGTCGGGTTCGATCTGGGGCTGCAGTCAAGCCTGGTGGCGCATCAGAATCTGGTGTACAGCCTTGAGCCTCAGGCCCGGGGTCGCCTCAACGCCCTGCTGTTCACGGTCGTGTTTATCGGTATGGCGCTGGGGTCGGTGGTCGGCAGTCAGGTTTACGCGCGGGCAAACTGGCCAGGTGTCGTGACGCTGGCAACGCTATGCGGTGCCGTTGCGCTGGCTATCCGCATGACGGCAAAACGCCAGCCTGCACAGCCGCAGACAGAACGCTAAAAAAATGCCCGCCCCGGGGTGTACTGGAGCGGGCAGACAAAACATACCCAGTTTCTTGATATGTTTCAAAACGAGCGGTTAACGGTTGAGCTGAAACAGCGACATTCCCTGCATGTCTGTAAAGGCTTTATACGAGGCCTGCAGCGCCGCCTGTTGCATGACGTACGAGGAGATCGCCTCGTTCCAGTCAACGTCGACCAGATTACTCATCTGCTGCTTTTGTCCCAGCGCGCGGTCGCTGCCTAGCGTGTCGAGAGAACTGAGTTCGCTCAGTTGCGTACCCAGCTCCGCCCGTACGCTCAGCACATTGTTCAGTGAATTTTTCAGCCCGCGGTTGGTTTTATCAATCACCGCCTGAGCTTGCTCTTTCAACGCTTCATCGTCGCCTACCGCGGTATTGAGCGAGTCGATGGCTGAGTCCAGCATTCTGAACAGGTTCGTTTCGGATGGTTTACCGTCAGGCTCCGGTACCGCGTTGCTGGTAATGGAATTGAAGATGTCGCTGCCAATATGACCAATGACCATCGAGCGCGCCGAGTCCACCTGCTGCTTAATGCTTTCGGTGCCGCCGTTATAGGTCCCGTCCGCCTGAGCGAACGGGGGCGTTTCGGTTTTATAGCCAGCAAAAATATAGCGACCATTGCCGTCGGTGCTGTTCGCCAGGTTCATAAGCTGATCGCGGATCCCCTGCAGATCGGTCGCCAGCGAGGCACGGTCGTCGTCGCTTAAGGTGCCGTTTCCCGCGCTGACAATTTTCTCCTGTGCCGTCTGAATCGCCGTTGTCACCTGATTCAGCACGTTTTCTTCCAGCGAGACCTTCTGCGTGGCAAAAGTACGGGCCAGCGCGAACTGGCTGTTTTGCGCCTGCGCCTGTGAAAGCACCACGGCCTGGGATGCCGCAATAGGATCATCTGAAGGATTAATAACCCGCTTCCCCGACGACATCTGCTCACCGTATTTCATCCATTCGGCCTGAGCATTGGTGATACCACGCATGTTCTGCTGGTACATCATTTGGGTACTGATACGCATGAGTTCCTTCTCCCTTAGCGGATGTTCAACAGAGCATCAAACAATGAGTTCGCCGTTTGCAGCACCTGGGCATTGGCAAGATAGTACTGCTGAAAGCGCTGCAGGTTGCCATACTCTTCGTCAAGGTTGACCCCGGAGATCGATTGCTGTTGTCGGGTCAACTGCGTAACCACATCGTTCTGAGTGGTGCTGCTGGTTTTCAGCGTCGCAGTTTTACTGCCAACATCGCTCACCAGGGTGGCATAAGCGTCGTTAAACGATTTTGACCCGCCCACGGTGGTGCCGTCGTTTTGCAGATCTAACAGCGCCTGGCCGTTACGGTTATCGCTCGCCCCTGACGTGGCGTCTTGCGCCATGGCGATTTGCGATTCATTGGTCACCTTAACGCTCATATTCATTATGGCGTCGCCGACTGGCTTCAGCGTGAAACTGTCGTTAGCATTCGCCCCGGTTCCCACCGTCACTTCCAGACCGTCAAAGGTCAGTTTTCCATTGGTGGCGGTCGCTTCAAAGCGGGTATTATCGGCCAGGCGAGTGATTTGCCATTTTGCCCCGTCGTAGACCATTTTATAGTCGGTTGCCTGTACCGCTGAGGCATCGGTCACCGCAGCGCTCACGGCTGCGCTACCGGTATTCTTGTCGTTTTTCAGTACTGCCGGGCTACCGATGGTAAAGAAATCCGTATTGGTATTGCCGTTGGCGTCATAGCCCTTGCGGTGCTGCTGGTTAAATGCGTCCGCAAACGCCAGCGCCAGCTGTCCCAGCGTGTTACGCGTCTTGTCGAGTTCTTCGGTACGGAAGCTGAGCAGTCCCCCCAGCGAACCTGTTGAAATCAGTTTTTCCGGAATTTCAATATTCCCGGCCTGCTCGTCAACATACGCCACGGTAATACGCGACGGATCGGCATGGGACGGAACCGCCGCCAGTTGACGCGCATTACTGCCCTGTACCAGCGAATAGCCGTTCGCCATTGTGATGTTATAGGTGCCGCCATCCTGCACGCTGACTTCCACGCCAACCAGTTTATTCAGTTCGCTGACCAACTGGTCGCGCTGGTCCAGCAGATCGTTCGGCGATGCCCCGCCGCCCACGCCGGTCAGACGCGAAATCTGGTCGTTCAGACTGGCGATTTGCTTACTGTAGTTATTGATCTGATCGACGCTGGAGGTAAGCGAAATATTGATCTGTTTGTCCTGGTCGCGCAGATACTGGTCGGTGGTCTTAAACTGATTCACCAGACCGTTCGCCTTGCCAATCAGCGTCTGGCGCGCCGCCGGATCTTCGGCGTTGCTCACCAGCGTTTGCAGACTGGTGAAAAAGTCCTGCATTGAGGTCGAAATGGAGCTGGTTTTGCTCGCCAGCAGGTTATCGATTTTCGACATCTGCTCGTAACGGGTCGTCAGGCCACTGCTCTGGTTCTGCGCGGCGCGCAACTGATTAGTAATAAACGCATCGTATTCGCGCTGTACGCCGGACACATACACGCCGTTACCTACCCAGCCGCCAGCGCCCAGCGTGCTGTTGGCCTGCGCCATAATCGTGGTTTGTCGGGTATATCCCGCCACGTTATATCTGGAAATATTATTACTGGCAGTATTCAGCGCCGCCTGGGCTGCATTCAACCCGCTCATGGCGTTATTAATCAAGCTGGACATGGAGGTTCCTTTTAATCCTTCAGTTACAAACCATTATCGGCAGCAGGTCGCGGGACTTGAGCCATTTAGAAGAGATTGTCGAGATTTGCGCTGTAGGCGTTGCTTACCTTCTCGCTCATCGACTTCAGCTGTTGGATCATGGTGGTCAGTTTACGCGCGTAGTGGGGGTCGGTCGCATAACCGGCTTTCTGCAGCGCCTGAGCGCCCTGCTCGGCCGTGGCGGCCGTCGTAACGGCGGCATAGCGCGGATTGCGGGTGAGCAGACCGACATAATCCGACAGCGCCTCCAGATACGAACTGTAAACGCGAAACTTCGCCTTCACCTTTTTCGCTTCGCCATTCTCGTATTCGGTGGTGGTGATTTCTGTCACCGGCCCTTTCCAGCTGGCGGACGCCTTCACGCCAAACAGGTTGAAGCTCGGCTCGCCGTTCTCGCGGCGAATTTGCCGCTGCCCCCAGCCAGACTCCAGCGCCGCCTGCGCCAGAATCAGATGATGCGGCACGCCGCTTTGCTCGCTGGCCAGTCGCGCCGGCAGCGAAAGCTGCGCCAGAAAATCTTTGCTGTCGCCGGAGAGCGGTTCGTCGCTGCTGACCGGCGCTTTCGGCATTGCCTTGCTCACCAGTTGGGTCAAGGCCTGATGTTGATAGCGGGTCACCGTTTCCAGCGGGAATTTCATCGGTACCTGCGGCACCTCTTCCACCGGTTGCGCCTGCCCCTGGGTCATCTGTTTAACCATCATTTCCGCCAGACCCAGCCCTTTACCGGCGGTCATCTGTTGGGCGATCTGCTGGTCGTACATGCTGGTATACAAACGCGTCTGATCGCTGCTGAACAGGCCATCCTTCGGCAGCGCTTCACGCATGCTTTTCAGCATCATTTGTACAAACATCCCCTCCACCTGACGCGCCACCGGACGCATGTTCGCCGCCGGGTCCTGGCCCGCTTTGGCCTTCAGATCGTTCAGGGACTGCGCGTCCCAGGCGGCGCTGGCCAGCAGTTTGCTGTCGCTAATCATCAGATAATTTCCAGTTTGGCGCGCAGGCAGCCCGCGCTCTGCATCGACTGGAGGATCGACATCAGATCCATTGGCGTCGCGCCCAGCGCGTTGAGTGCCCGCACCACGTTGTTCAGGTTGGCGCTGGACCGCACGCTTTGCAACGAGCCGCCGCTCTGGCGCAGGTCGATCTGCGTCTGCGGCGTCACTACCGTTTGCCCGCCGCCGAACGGTGTATCCGGCTGGCTGACGTTCGCCTGACGGTTAACCGTTACAGAGAGATTCCCCTGAGCCACGGCGCAGCTGTCGAGGGTCACTTCACGATTCATCACCACCGAGCCGGTACGTGAATTGATCACCACCTTCGCATCCTGCGGGGTGACGTTGACCTCCATGTTCTGAATATCGGCGAGGAAGCGGACCTGCGAACTGCCGCCGCTCGGCACCCGCACCTGAATGGTTCGCGCATCCAGCGCGGTGGCGCTGCCAAAGCCACGGGCGCGGTTGATGGTGTCCGCGATCTGCTGGGCCATGGTGAAATCTTCATTATTAAGCTGCAGATTCAGGGTATTGCCCGCCCCAAACTGACTGGGCAGCTCGCGCTCGATAATCGCCCCGTTAGTGATGCGCCCGCCGTTAAGCTGGTTCACCTGCACGCTGCTGCCACCCGCAGAGGCGCCCGCGCCGCCGACCAGAATGTTCCCTTGCGCCAGCGCATACACCTGGCTGTCGACCCCTTTTAAGGGGGTCATCAGCAGCGTGCCGCCCCGCAGACTTTTGGCGTTACCCAGCGAAGACACCACCACGTCGATGGTTTGCCCCTGACGACCAAACGCCGGGAAGGTGGCGGTCACCATAACTGCCGCCACATTTTTCAGTTGCATATTGGTGCCGGTTGGCACCGTGATGCCGAGCTGGGAAAGCATGTTGTTCAGCGTTTGGGTGGTGAACGGCGTCTGGGTGGTCTGGTCACCAGTACCGTCCAGCCCTACCACCAGCCCGTAGCCAATGAGCGAGTTTTCACGTACGCCCTGTACGCTGGTGAGATCGCGAATACGATCGGCATGGGCCAGCGTGGCGGCGAGAACCAGGACCAGTCCAACTACAGATTTAAACATGGAAGACCTCGCTTACATCGGGGACAGGTTAAGGAAGAAACGCTGGAGCCAGCCCATATTTTGCGCTTCGTTGATATAGCCGTTTCCGACATATTCGATACGGGCATCCGCCACCTGGGTTGACGGAACGGAGTTACTGCCGCTAATGGTGCGTGGATTAACCACGCCGGAGAAGCGGATGAATTCAGTCCCCTGATTGATGGCGATCTGTTTTTCACCCACGACATGTAAATTACCGTTGACCAGTACCTGATCGACGGTCACGGTCAGCGTGCCGCTGAAGGTGTTGCTGGCGTTTGCCCCCCCTTTACCGTTAAAGGTGTTACCGCCGGACGCTTCTACGTCGGCACGGGCATTGCCAAACAGTCCTTGCAGATAACGCGGCACGGTGTCAAAACCAAAGTTGGTTTTGCCGTCGCGGCTGGCGTTCGCCGACGAGCTTTTACTGGCGCTGACGTTTTCCTGCAATACGATGGTCAGCGTGTCGCCAATATTGCGCGGGCGACGGTCTTCAAACAGTGGCTGATAGCCATAGTTGATGGGCTGCGCGGACTGAAAAATCGAACCATTCGCCACCGGCGTCGGTCCCGGAACAGGCTGGGCCGAGGTCGCGCCCTGTACCAGCGGCGTGGAAGGGATCCAGGCGCATCCTGACAGCGAAACCACCAGCAGGGCCATGATCGGGTAAGCGTGCGCAGCGTTTTTTTGCATTGCCTTTATCTTCTGAAACCGGGAGCCGGTGACGCTTTCGCCTCACCGGGCATCACCTTAGAGTTGCGTCAGTTTTTGCAGCATCTGATCGGTCGTTGAGACCGCTTTGCTGTTGATTTCGTAAGCGCGCTGAACCTGGATCATGTTGACCAGTTCTTCCGCGACGTTAACGTTTGAGGTTTCGACATAGCCCTGATACAGCAAGCCCGCGCCGTTCAGCCCCGGCGTGCTCTCATTCGGCGCGCCGGAAGACTGGGTTTCGGTGTACAGGTTTTCGCCGATACTCTCCAGGCCGGTGTCATTCATAAAGGTGGTCAGGTTGAGCTGCCCCACCTGCACCGGGGCTGCCTGTCCCTGCTGGGTCACGCTGACAACGCCGTCGCGACCAATAGTAATGCTCAGCGCGTTCGCCGGAATGGTGATCGCAGGTTGAACCTGGAAGCCGCCCGCCGTCACCAGTTGACCATTCTGGTCAACCTGGAACGAACCGTCGCGGGTGTACGCCGACGTGCCGTCCGGCAGCATTACCTGAAAGAAGCCCTGACCTTTAATCGCCACATCTTTACTGTTATTAGTCTGCGACAGGTTGCCCTGGCTGTGCAGGCGTTCGGTCGCGACAGGTCGTACGCCGGTACCGATTTGCAGACCCGAAGGCAGGGTAGTCTGCTCGGAAGACTGTGCGCCAGGCTGGCGAATCGTCTGGTAGAGCAGATCTTCAAATACCGCGCGCTGGCGTTTAAAACCATTCGTGCTGACGTTTGCCAGGTTGTTGGCAATCACATCCATATTGGTTTGCTGCGCGTCCAGGCCGGTTTTGGCGATCCATAATGAACTGATCATAAAATGTCCTGTATTAACTCATCGACAGCAGTTGGTTAGCGCGCCCGGCGTTGTCATCCACGCTGGTGATAACCTTCATCTGCATTTCAAAACGTCTGGCGTTGGCGATCATGTCGCTCATCGCGGCCACCGCATTGACGTTACTGCCTTCCAGTACCCCTGACATGACGCGGATCGTCGGGTCAGCCTGCAATACCGGACCACGGGCGGCCTGAGTCGCGGCGGTCAGACGGAACATTCCGTCGTCGCCGCGCTGTACTTCATTCCCTTCAGCCTTTACCAGCTTCAGACGTCCTACCGGGGCCACCGTGTTCGCCGGATCGCCCGGATTCAGCGCCGAGATAGTGCCGTCGGCGGCAATGGTTATCTCCGACCCTTCAGGCACCGCTATCGGCCCGGCTTCGCCAATTACCGGATGCCCCTGAATAGTCAACTGACCGGTGGGGCCCACCTGAATATTGCCGTTGCGGGTATACCCTTCGCCGCCGTCGGCGGTTTGCACCGCCAGCCAGCCGTCCTGCTGCAGCGCCACGTCCAGCGGACGCGAGGTGTAGTCCATTTGGCCCGGCGTCATGTTCGCCCCCGGCGTGGAGGCCGTTACCAGCGTCCGGGTGGGCAGCGACAGCCCTTCAACCGGAACCGCTCGCAGTGCGGTAAGCTGGGCGCGGAAGCCCGGCGTCGAGGCATTTGCCAGGTTGCTGGCCGTTACCGCCTGCTGATTCAGGGTCTGGCTCGCTGCCCCCATTGCGGTATAGATTGCGTGATCCATTAAGCTATCCCGTCAGGCGCTTAGCGCAGGTTAACCAGCGTATTGAGGATCTGATCCTGGGTTTTGATGGTCTGCGCGTTCGACTGATAGTTACGTTGCGCGACGATCATGTTCACCAGTTCTTTACTGAGATCCACGTTCGAGGACTCCAGCGCGCCGTTGGTCAGTTTGCCGAAGTTACCCGTGCCCGCCGTACCCAGCAGCTCAACGCCGGATGCCTGGGTCGCCGCCCAAACGTTATCGCCCTGTGACGACAGCCCTTCGTTGTTGGCGAAGTTCGCCAGCACGATCTGCCCCAGCACCTGCTTTTGCTCGTTGGAGTAGTTGCCCACCACGGTACCGTCGTCGTTAATCTGGTAGCTGACCAGGTCCCCCGGCTTGTAGCCGTTCTGGGTGGTGGCAATGACGTTGTTCGCACCGGTGTTCTGCTGCATGGAGTTCTGCAGGCTTAAGGTGAATTCCGCCGGTTCCGCGCCGTTAACCGTGCCGGAGGTGATCCGGAAGGTTGGCGTGGCATTCGGCGTGCCGCTCAGCACCCAGTCCTGGGCCGGTACGCCAGCGTCTGGGGTATATTCTTCTACGTTATCCAGTGCGCCGTTCTCGTCGAACTTCATCTGGGCGGCTTTCACCAGCGGCGAGTTGGCTACGCTGGAATCCTGAGTCCAGACGTCCCAGGTGTTATCGCCGGTTTTCACGTAAAACACGTTGATGTCGTGCTGGTTGCCCTGGCTGTCGAACACGGTCAGCGGCGCGCGCTTGTTATAGCTGTCAGCATCGGTCGGTGAAAACGGCTTGTTAGCGGGCACTTTATCTGACGAGTTGAGGTTAATCTGCATCGCCGCGGTATCGGTACTTTTCGCGCCCATCAGCGTGTTCGGGATAGTAATCGGCCCCGGGTTCGCCCCTTGCTGAATGGTCGGCGGCGTGCCGGCTGCCGGGTAACCTGTCAGTTGCATCCCCTGCATATTCACCAGATTACGGTTTTCGTCCAGTTTGAACTGGCCGTTGCGGCTGTAGAAAACGGCGCCGTTGCTGTCCACCAGACGGAAAAAACCGTTCTGGCTGATGGCGACATCAAGGCCGCGTCCGGTATTGGTGGTGGTGCCGTCGGTAAAGTCCTGGGTGATACCCGCCACTTTTACCCCCAGCCCGACTTTGGAACCGGCGAACATATCCGCAAACGAGGCGGTACCCGATTTAAAACCGTACGTGGCGGAGTTAGCGATATTGTTACCAATGACATCGAGGTTGGTGGCTGCGGCATTCAGACCGCTAACCGCTTGTGAAAAGGCCATGTTGACTCCTGATAAGTGAGAAGGCTTAAATGATCTGCCGTACATCGTCGAGGGTGGTGGTTCCGTAAGTGCCGAGATCGAGCGTATTGCCGCCGTTACTGCGGATCACCCCTTGCACCAGCGCAAACTGCAACGGCTGCGCCACCAGTTGCGTCGCGCCGTTGCTGGCGTTGATCGCCACGTTATACGAACCGTTTGGCGCCGTGGTGCCGTCGGTCAGTGTGCCGTCCCAGGTAAAGGTATGAACGCCCGCTTTCAGCGCGCCGATCTCAATAGTGCGCACCACTTTGCCGTCTTTATCGGTGATCGTGGCGGTGACTTTATCGGCGGGCTGCTGTAGCTCAACGCCAAACGGCGTGGTCGTGGTGGTCGCGCCCTCTTCCGTTCCCTTGCCCGCCAGAATCGTGGTGCCGGGGATCATCACCCCGTGACCAATCAGCGCGCTGGCCTGCAGCGACTGGCTGTTATCGATTTGGCCCGAAATAGCGCCCAGCGTGGTGTTAAGCTTTTCGATACCGCTGACGGTACTGATCTGCGCAAGCTGAGTGGTCAGCTCGTTGTTCTGCATCGGATTGGTGGGATCCTGGTTTTTCAGTTGCGCCACCAGCAGCGTCAGAAAGCTGCTTTGCAGATCGGAAGCGTTGCTGCCGGTCAGCGAGCTGCCGCTACCGGTACTCTTCACACCGGTGTTAGTCGGATCGTTAACGTTTACCGCGATAGACATTGCCGTCTCCTTTACTGGCCAAGTGTCAGCGTTTTAAGCATCATGCTTTTAACGGTGTTGAGAACTTCTACGTTTGCCTGATAGCTGCGGGAGGCGGACATGGTGTTGACCATTTCGCCCACCACATCCACGTTCGGCATTTTCACGTAGCCATTGGCGTCCGCCAGAGGATTACCCGGCTCATAGACCAGCTTGTCCGGCGCCTGGCTTTCAATCACGTTGGACACCTTCACGCCGCCCGTCGGCGCACCGGGCGCCGCATCCACCTGAAAAACCACCTGCTTCGCGCGATACGGCTGACCGTCCGGTCCCGTCACGCTGTCGGCGTTCGCCAGATTACTGGCCGCCACGTTGAGGCGCTGGGATTGCGCCGTTAAGGCCGAACCGGCGATATCAAAAATATTCAGCAGCGCCACGGATTAGTTCCCTCCCTGTAGCACGTTCATCATGCCTTTAATCTGTCCGCTCAATGCGGTCAGGCTCATCTGGTATTTCAGGCTGTTATCTGCAAACTGCGTGCGCTCGCGGTCCATATCAACGGTATTGCCATCCAGCGACGGCTGGTCGGGAACGCGGTAAAGCAATTCCGTAGACGGTGACGAGAAGGTCTGGGCGGGAATGTGCTGCGCAGAGGTCAATGCCAGGGAAATGCCGCTGGTTTCCGGCCTTCCCCGTACCATGACTTTTTTTAACTCACTGGCAAAATCCATATCGCGCGCCTGGTAACCCGGCGTGTCCGCGTTCGCGATGTTGGCAGCCAGTACCTCCTGCCGCTGCGCGCGCAGATTCAGCGCTTCCTGTTGAAAACGTAAAGCGGCATCGAGCTTATCGAGCATATCTCCCCCGCGGATGACAAAATTCAGCCGACAGCTTAAATCCCATTACGCGCGCGTTATCGCCGGAATAAACGCAAAATGCGTCGCTATTTATTGCGTTGATGGTTGCGTCACACGGGTAGAATCCTGTCATTGCTGAAACAGCGGGAGATGACAATGCAAACGTTAAAGCGTGGAATAGCCCTGGCGGCGCTGTTGTTCAGTCCCCTGACGCTGGCGCAGGATTTAAACGCCCAGTTGACTGACTGGTTTACCCAGCGGCTGGCCGGGTTTAGCGATGAGGTGGTTGTGACACTTCGTACCGCGCCGAATCTGTTGCCACGTTGTGAATCCCCCGCCTTTAGCGTAACCGGCAGCGCGAAGCTATGGGGAAACGTTAACGTGCTCACGCGATGCGCCAACGAAAAGCGTTATTTGCAAGTCAATGTGCAGGCGACGGGAAACTATGTGGCCGCCGCGGGGCCCGTTGCGCGTGGCGGCAAGCTCGGACCTGCCAGCGTCACGTTAAAGCGTGGACGGCTGGATCAGTTGCCTCCGCGCACCGTGCTGGATATCAATCAGATTCAGGACGCGGTCAGCCTGCGCGATCTCGCGCCTGGACAACCGATTCAGCTTACGATGCTGCGCCAGGCCTGGCGAATCAAGGCCGGTCAGCGCGTGCTGGTGGTTGCCAGCGGCGAGGGATTTAGCGTTAATGCCGAAGGGCAGGCGCTGAACAACGCTGCGGTAGCCCAGAATGCGCGAGTGAGGATGTTATCGGGTCAGGTCGTCAGCGGTACCGTTGGTCCTGATGGGAATATTCTTATTAACCTGTAATCAGTTAAAGATTTTGTGGCGGCTGCCGATAGTGAAGAAACATTTGATGATAGCTGGCCGCGACAGCGTAGCCCCTCGATGAGGATGATAAAATGAGCATTGACCGTACCTCACCATTGAAACCCGTTAGCACCGTGCAACCGCGTGAAACCAGCGATACGCCGGTACAAAAGACCCGTCAGGAAAAAACCTCGACGGCAAACAGCACCAGCGTGACGTTAAGCGATGCTCAGGCCAAACTGATGCAGCCCGGCGCCAGCGATATCAACATGGAGCGCGTTGAAGCGTTAAAAACGGCGATTCGCAACGGCGAGCTGAAAATGGACACTGGCAATATTGCCGACGCGCTGATCCGCGAGGCGCAGAGCTATCTCCAGAGTAAATAAACGTATGACTCGTCTGGCAGAAATACTTGACCACATGACGGCGGTACTCAATGACCTGAAAAGGGTAATGGATGCCGAACAACAACAGCTTTCCGTCGGCCATATTAACGGTAGCCAGCTGCAGCGGATTACAGAAGAAAAAAGTTCTCTGCTGGCGACCCTTGACTACCTTGAACAGCAGCGACGCATTGAGCAGAATGCCGGGCATGGCGGCGATGATGATATCAGCGCGCGCTGGCAGGCGATTACCGAAAAAACACAGCATCTGCGCGACCTGAACCAGCATAACGGCTGGCTGCTGGAGGATCAGATTGTTCGCAACCGACAGGCGCTCGACGTGCTGAAACCGTATCAGGAACCGACGCTTTACGGCGCGAACGGTCAAACTGCCTCAGCCCACCGCGGTGGGAAAAAATTCTCTATTTAGCGCTGCCCGATGTCGCCCGACGTTTCAGGCATTCGCAATGACGATCGGCACAGGCCGGAAAAGGCGGAACGCCGCCCTCCGGCAATGACCACCATTACGCCGTCCGGCGCGCAAACTCTTTCACTTTAAAGCCCAGCACCGCCAGCGCGGCAAAGTAAGCGGCAGCGCCAGCCACCACCACCGCCATCAGGCGTAGCAGACGCCACGGCATCGTGCCCTGGGACCATTCCGGCATGATGTGCAGCATTCCCACCAGCACAGCGGACATCACCAGCACCGCAATGACCAGACGCGAGAAAAAGCCCAGCCAGCCCGGCTGCGGCGTAAAAATGTCCTGCTTGCGTAACTGCCAGTACAGCAGGGAAGCATTGAGGCAGGCGGCAAGACCGATCGAAAGAGACAGCCCCGCGTGCTTCAGCGGGCCAATAAACGCCAGGTTCATTAACTGGGTCATGATCAACGTCACAATCGCGATTTTAACCGGCGTTTTGATGTCCTGACGAGAGTAGAAGCCCGGCGCCAGCACTTTTACCACGATTAATCCCATCAGCCCCACCGAATAGGCTATCAACGCTTTTTGCGTCATCAGCGCGTCAAAGGCGGTAAATTTACCGTACTGAAACAGCGAGACGGTCAGCGGCCCGGAGAGGATCCCCAGTGCCACCGCGCTTGGCAGCGCCAGCAGAAAGCACAGACGCAGCCCCCAGTCCATCAGGCGGCAATACTCGTCATGATTGCCGCTGGCAAAACTTTTCGACAGCGACGGCAGCAGGATGGTCCCCAGCGCCACGCCCAGTACGCCGGACGGAAACTCCATAAGACGATCCGCGTAGTACATCCACGATACCGATCCCGACGTCAGAAACGAGGCGAAAATGGTGTTGATAATCAGAGAGATTTGGCTGACCGACACCCCCAGGATCGCCGGCCCCATTTGTTTGACTACCCGCATCGCCCCCGCATCGCGGAAATTAATGCGCGGCAGTACCAGCATGCCGATTTTCTTCAGGTGAGGCAGTTGGTACACCAGTTGCAGCACCCCGCCTGCAGTCACCGCCCACGCCAGCGCCAGTACCGGTGGGTTAAAATAAGGCGCCGCGAACAGTGCGAAGCCGATCATGCTGATGTTCAGAAAGGTCGGCGCAAACGCCGGGATCGAGAAGCGGTTCCAGGTATTGAGGATCGCCCCCACCAGCGAGGCCAGTGAAATCAGCAAAATATAGGGAAAGGTGATCTGCAGCAGTTTGGTGGTCAGCGCGAATTTATCGGCAGTATCGGCAAAGCCAGGCGCGGTCACCATGATCACCCACGGCGCGGCCAGCATCCCGAGGATTGTCACCACCGCCAGTGCCAGCGTCAGCAGTCCCGACACATACGAGACAAATACCCGGGTCGCATCTTCGCCCTGCTTACTTTTGTATTCCGCCAGGATCGGCACAAAAGCCTGAGAAAATGCGCCTTCGGCAAAAATGCGGCGTAACAGATTAGGTAATTTGAATGCCACAAAAAAGGCGTCGGTCGCCATACCTGCGCCAAAGATTCTGGCGACAATCGCATCACGCGCAAAGCCAAGCACGCGCGAAAACATGGTCATTGAGCTGACGGCCGCCAGCGATTTCAATAAGTTCATTTCTTGTTATTCCACACCCTACGGCAAAACGCCTGCAGTGCAGGCGTTGGAAGAGGCGCTTAGTCTACCGTGATTATGCTGAATTACTACCGGCAGTTGTGACAGATGATTATTCGCTCATCGCCTCGCGCCAGAGCTTTTCCACTACCCGCTGGGCCAGGATCGCCTGCTCGCCAGCGGTTTCCGGAACCGTCTGATTCTGCACGCATTCGATAAAATGACGCGCGCAACTGGCGAAACCGCGCTGTTCAAGGATGCTCTGCCAGCCGGGAATCGGTTTATGCACCACCCCCTGCCCGCGCTCCTCGCGCCATTCGCGCATATCGGTAACATCAATCAGGCCGCCGTCGGTCACCGCCTGCACCCATTCCCGCAGGCTTCCCGCCCGACGGTGCATACTGGTGGTGATGTGGAGTCGGCTGGTGGCGAAATGGTGTTCCGCATACAGCATTTCGCCTGCGTCGTTGGTTTGCAGACTCCCGCTGCTGAGCGCGGCAGTCCCGCCCGCCAGCCACAGCGCGGTGTCGACAACGTGCAGATAATCATCGAGCAGGGTGAACCGCAGGTCGTGTGGTCCCACGCTGTCGGTACGGTGTTTATCCATGCGCAGCGAAGCGGCGTTGCCGAGCTCCGCTTTCAGTTCGCGGTACAGCGGTGCAAAGCGGCGGTTAAAGCCAACCATCAACGTGAGCTTTTTCTCCGCCGCCAGCGCCACCAGTCGCTCAGCATCACGCAGGTTCTCAGCCAGCGGCTTGTCGACACAAACATGCACCCCCGCATTCAGCAATTCACTGACGACCGCATAATGGCTTGCGGTGCTTGAGTGGACGAAAACCGCGTCGCAGTCGCTTGCCAGGCTGGTCAGCGAGCCCGCGTAAGGGATGCGCCAGCTTGCACAGATTTTCTCTGCTTTTTCGCGCGATGGCGACCACGCAGCCTGGAGCGTCCAGTCTGCGGATGCGCCTAAAACCGGCAACCAGGCTTTTTGCGCGATACCGCCCAATCCAACCACCCCGATGCGTAATTTTTTCACGTTACTCCCCCAGGTGCGCCAACAGTGACTCGAGTCGTTGCCTGAGCTCCGCAACCTCACTTTCCAGCGCCTCTACCCGCGCCAGCAGATCGCCTGACGCCGCGGAGACGCCCGCGTCGCTTGCCAATGCCAGTTCATCCACTTCGCCGCAAAACAAATGCATGAAACGGCTTTCGCGCTTACCCGGTTCACGCGCCAGACGAACAACGTAAGGGCCATCCTCGCGCGTCGCCAGTTGTTCCAGCGTAGCGTCCACTTCAGCCATGTCGCTAAACTCATACATCCGCGAGGCGCGGCTACGCAATTCCCCTGGCGTTTGCGCCCCGCGCAGCAGCAACGTCGTGACCAGCGCCACTTCCGCCGGGCTCAGCTTCAGGTTACCGAATTCGGAATTACAGAAGCGCTGTTCATATTTGGTGACGCGATTGCCAAAACCGCTCACCGTGCGCAGGAAGTGACGTTTAACCAGATTATCAAGCTGTTCCTGCACCTCGTGTTCCGACAGGTTCATCACCGGTTCGCGGTTGGTCTTCTGGTTACAGGCGGTGACCACGCCGTTCACGGAAAGCGGATACTGTTCTGGTGTCGTGACCTGTTTTTCCAGCAGGCAGCCAATCACGCGGGCTTCCGTGGCGGTTAATTCGTATTTCATTATTTTCTCCTCACCGTCCGGGGGTCCATTCCGTTGTCGTTAACGCCGTCAGCACGTGGTCGCGCCACTGCCCGTCAATCAACAGATAATCTTTGGCGTAGCCCTCTTTCTCAAAGCCGAGTCGCGCCAGTAAATCACCGCTGCGTTTATTGTGCGGCATGTAGTTTGCCATAATGCGATGAATATGTTGCGTGCGCTGCATATAGCGAATAGCGGCGCTGAGCGCTTCAAACATCAGCCCTTGTCCCTGCCATTTTTGCGCAATCGAATAGCCCAGATAACAGGCATGAAATGAACCGCGGACTACGTTTGAAAAGTTTGCCACGCCGATGATCTCTTTTTCTTCCGGGTCAAGCAGCGCAAAGTAAAAGGCCGAGCCCTGCTTATGAAATTCGCTAATCATACTCAGCCGTGCCTGCCATCCGGAAGGATAGCAGTGGCTTTCATCGCGAATCGGTTCCCAGGGCTTTAAAAAATGACGATTTTCCGCGTAATAGTCCGCCAGACGCCAGGCATCACGCTCATGCACTAAACGCACGACCAGACGGTCAGTGGTTAAGCGCACTTTTGGCACGTTACTGCGATAGCCAAACATAGATATTTCAACTCCTTCCCGAATCGTCATGACACCCTGATTCACTTACTATACCTGTGCAAAACCGCCCTGTGAAAAGCACGATTTGCCATTATTTGAATTATTCCTGCATTTTGATAAAAACTCTCTATCAAGACGGACTTTTGATAAAAAAATATTGTCCCGGTCAGGGGTGGGCAAAAAGAGAGCAAAGCCGCAAAATAGGATCCTCTTCGCTCTGTCTACTCGGAATATTGAGAGTATTTTCCCGGGAGGGGAAAATGTCGCGCACCTCGCAGGCCAGGAACCTGGGTAAATATTTCCTGCTCATCGATAACATGCTGGTCGTGTTAGGCTTTTTCGTCGTGTTCCCGCTGATCTCCATTCGCTTTGTTGACCAAATGGGCTGGGCCGCCGTCATGGTCGGGATTGCCCTGGGTCTGCGTCAGTTCATTCAGCAGGGACTGGGCATTTTTGGCGGCGCGATTGCCGACCGTTTTGGCGCCAAGCCCATGATCGTCACCGGTATGCTGATGCGCGCCGCCGGGTTCGCCACTATGGGAATCGCCCATGAACCCTGGCTGCTGTGGTTTTCCTGCTTTCTCTCCGGTCTCGGCGGGACACTTTTCGATCCGCCCCGCTCTGCGTTGGTGGTTAAACTGATCCGCCCGCAGCAACGCGGTCGTTTTTTTTCACTGCTGATGATGCAGGACAGCGCAGGCGCGGTAATTGGCGCGCTGTTAGGTAGCTGGCTGTTACAGTATGATTTTCGTCTGGTGTGCGTGGTAGGCGCGGTGCTGTTTGTTTTATGCGCGGGCTTTAATGCCTGGCTGCTGCCCGCGTGGAAGCTGTCGACTGTGCGTATTCCGGTGCGTGAAGGGATGCGCCGCGTACTTAATGACAAGCGCTTTGTCACCTATGTGCTCACACTGGCGGGCTATTATATGCTGGCGGTTCAGGTCATGCTCATGCTGCCGATAATGGTCAATGACATAGCCGGTTCACCGGCAGCGGTAAAATGGATGTACGCCATTGAAGCCTGCCTGTCGCTGACGTTGCTCTACCCCATCGCCCGCTGGAGCGAAAAACGTTTTCGTCTTGAGCACCGGTTGATGGCCGGGCTGCTGCTGATGTCGCTCAGCATGCTGCCTGTCGGCCTGGTGAGCGATTTGCAGCAGTTGTTCACCCTGATTTGCACCTTTTACATTGGTTCGATAATCGCTGAACCGGCGCGGGAAACGCTGAGCGCGTCGCTGGCGGATGCCCGGGCGCGCGGCAGTTACATGGGCTTTAGCCGTCTTGGTTTAGCCATTGGCGGCGCGATAGGCTATATCGGCGGCGGCTGGCTGTTTGATATGGGAAAATTGCTCCAGCAGCCGGAGCTGCCGTGGATGATGCTCGGCATTATTGGCGGTATCACCTTCCTCGCGTTAGGCTGGCAGTTCAGCCATAAACGCACACCGCGAGGTATGCTCGAACCGGGCGCCTGATTTGATACCTGCTCGCGTCTCCTCCATACTGACAAAGAACCGACAGTAAAATGGAGGAGAAACGTGAAGCTTTATATTTACGATCACTGCCCTTTCTGCGTCAAAGCCCGCATGATTTTCGGCCTCAAAAACATTCCCGTCGAACTGAACGTCCTGGCCAACGATGACGATGCCACGCCGACCCGTATGGTTGGTCAGAAAATGGTGCCGATTCTGCAAAAAGACGACAGCCGCTATATGGCGGAAAGCATGGACATTGTGCATTACGTCGACAACATTGATGGCAAGCCGCTGCTGACCGGCAAGAAGGATCCGGCTATTGACGAATGGCTGCGTAAAGTGAACAGCTACGCTAACCATCTGCTCCTGCCGCGCTTTGCTAAATCAGCCTTTGACGAATTTTCCACGCCATCAGCCCGTCAGTACTTTACGCAAAAGAAAGAGGCAATGATCGGCAGTTTTGCCGACCATCTGGCTCACTCTGCGGGGCTGACGAAAAAAATCAGCGACGACCTCCGGGCGCTGGATAAGCTGATCGTTCAGCCCAACGCCGTCAACGGCGAACTGTCCGAAGACGATATTCAGCTTTTTCCCCTGCTGCGCAACCTGACGCTGGTGGCAGGCGTGAACTGGCCGACGCGTGTGGCGGACTATCGCGACAATATGGCAAAACAGACACAGGTCAATCTGTTATCATCCATGGCGATATAACCTTCGCTGGCGGCGGCATCGTTTCGCATGTCGCCGCTATTTTCAGTTTTTTCTACTGGCGCGGTTTGTGCCGGTAACACATGCTGCTCAGGTCAGGATTTTGACAATGGCAACATGTCGAGGAACCTCATGAAGACGATTTTTTTTGCCGCTGCGCTGATGGTTGGCGGCCTGCTGGTCGGCTGTAACCAGCTCACGCAGTACACGGTAAGCGAACAGGAAATTAATCAGGCACTTGAAAAACATAACAATTTTTCTAAAGATATTGGCTTACCTGGCGTCGCCGACGCCCATATCGTGCTGAATAATCTGGCGAGCCAGATCGGTCGCGAAGAACCGAATAAAGTCACCCTCACCGGCGATGCGAACCTGGACATGAATTCGCTGTTTGGCAGTCAGAAAGCGACCATCAAGTTGAAACTGAAAGCGCTACCGGTATTCAACAAGGATAAAGGCGCCATCTTCCTGCAGGAGATGGAAGTGGTGGATGCTACCGTCACGCCGGAGAAAATGCAGAGCGTCATGCAAACGTTGATGCCCTATCTGAATCAGTCGCTGCGCAACTATTTTAATCAGCAGCCGGCTTATGTACTGCGTGAAGACGCCAGCAAAGGCGAGGCGATGGCGAAAAAATATGCCAAAGGCATTGAGGTGAAACCGGGCGAAATCATTATCCCGTTCACGGACTAAACGACAAGGGCGCTCCGGCGCCTTTTTTTACGTGCAAACGAAAACGTTTCCGCTTATCCTTTGTGTCCGGCAAAAATGACATTCCCCAGCCGGAGCATATTGATGACAGCACCCTCCCAGGTTTTAAAAATCCGCCGCCCAGACGACTGGCACCTTCACCTTCGCGATGGCGACATGTTGAAAACGGTCGTGCCGTACACCAGTGAAATTTATGCTCGCGCCATTGTGATGCCGAATCTCGCGCCGCCGGTCACCACGGTGGATGCGGCTATCGCCTACCGTCAGCGCATTCTTGATGCGGTGCCTGCCGGGCATTCATTTACCCCGCTGATGACCTGCTATTTAACGGACACACTGGATCCGGATGAGCTGGAACGCGGCTTCCGCGAAGGGGTGTTCACCGCGGCAAAACTGTATCCGGCAAATGCCACCACCAACTCCAGCCACGGGGTGACCTCCGTCGACGCCATTATGCCGGTGCTGGAACGGATGGAAAAACTCGGTATGCCGCTGCTGGTCCACGGTGAAGTCACCCACGCGGATATTGATATTTTCGACCGCGAAGCGCGTTTTATCGAGACCGTCATGGAACCGCTGCGGCAGCGGCTGCCCGCGCTGAAGGTAGTCTTTGAACATATCACCACCAAAGATGCCGCCGACTATGTCCGCGAGGGCAACGAACTGCTGGCGGCGACAATTACTCCCCAACATCTTATGTTCAACCGCAATCATATGCTGGTGGGTGGGATTCGCCCTCACCTGTACTGCCTGCCCATCCTGAAACGTAACGTTCATCAGCAGGCGCTGCGTGAACTGGTTGCCAGCGGCTTTGCGCGCGCATTCCTTGGAACCGACTCCGCTCCCCACGCACGGCACCGCAAAGAGTCGAGCTGCGGCTGCGCAGGCTGCTTTAACGCGCCGATGGCGCTGGCGAGCTATGCCACTGTCTTTGAAGAGATGAACGCGCTAGCGCATTTTGAGGCATTTTGTTCATTGAACGGACCGCGCTTTTACGGGCTGCCGGTTAACGACACTTTTGTTGAACTGGTACGCGAAGAACGGTTAGTGCCGGAAAGCATCCGTGTTGCGGATGACACGCTGGTGCCGTTCCTCGGGGGTGAAACAGTACGCTGGTCCGTTAAAGCATAAAAAAATCAGCGCCGCCTGTTGTCAGTGGGTTATTTTAACTGTATAAATAACCAGTGTATTCAACAGGGGGTCATTATGCGTATTGAAGTCACTATTGCAAAAACTTCTCCGTTGCCAGCAGGCGCTATCGACGCGCTGGCTGGCGAACTCTCCCGCCGTATCACCCATCATTTTCCCGATAACGACGGAAACGTCACCGTGCGTTATGCCGCCGCGAATAATTTGTCCGTGATTGGCGCGACAAAAGAAGATAAACAGCGTATCAGCGAAATCCTCCAGGAAACCTGGGAGAGCGCGGACGACTGGTTTATTACCGACTAAAAAAGCTGTGCTGTTGTGTGTTTGCCGGGTCGCCCCGGCTTTTTTTACCACGCTATCTTTCCTGAACCGATAAACGGTTATAATTTCACCTATACTCAAAATAATTGGACAACTTACTTAAAATTAATGAACAAGATGGTGATTAATTCCCCACAATATTCCTAAAAAGGAGAAATTTATCCTTTTCCCCCTTTAAATTTACCGTGAATACCCTTATTTATTGATATACTGAAGTTGCTTCAGATAAAAACGCATTGAACCTCGAAAACCGTTGTCTTGTAACACGAATTAGGGGGCATGATGGAAAAGAATAATGAAGTCATTCAGACTCATCCGCTTGTGGGATGGGACATCAGCACCGTGGATAGCTATGATGCGCTGATGCTGCGTTTGCACTACCAGACCCCAAATCGCCCTGAAACGGACGGAACGGAAATAGGCCAAACGCTCTGGTTAACCACCGATGTTGCCAGACAATTCATTTCGATCTTAGAAGCGGGTATCGCCAAAATAGAATCTGGCGATTACCAGGAAAATGAGTACCGTCGTCATTAACGAGACGGTGATGACCACTCACAAAAGGCACCTTCATGGTGCCTTTGCCGTTTCTGGTTTGTATCACATGGGTTGTATAACGGCGTTCACTTAATTACCCTGCCCCTATCGCGACAGCAGAGAGAACCCCATGAATTACGATTTAATCATCATTGGCAGCGGCTCCGTCGGTGCGGCCGCCGGTTATTATGCCACTCGCGCCGGGCTAAACGTGCTGATGACGGATGCCCATATGCCGCCGCATCAGCAAGGCAGCCACCACGGCGACACGCGACTGATCCGACACGCTTACGGCGAAGGCGAGAAGTACGTGCCGCTGGTGCTGCGCGCCCAGGCGCTTTGGGATGCGCTTTCCACCCATAGCGACGAGCCGATCTTTGTCCGTTCCGGCGTCATTAATCTTGGCCCGGTCGATTCCCCATTTTTAGCAAACGTCGCCCACAGTGCGAAACAGTGGCAGCTTAACGTCGAGCGTATGGACGCTGCCGCTGTCATGGCGCGCTGGCCGGAAATCCGCGTTCCGGATGACTATATTGGTCTGTTTGAAGCAGACTCCGGATTTGTCCGTAGCGAGCTGGCTATCGCCACCTGGATACGCCTGGCGAAAGAAGCTGGCTGCGCACAGCTGTTCAACTGCCCGGTCACGGCAATCCGTCATGACGAAGACGGCGGCGTCACGGTTGAAACAGCCGACGGCGAGTACCGCGCGAAAAAAGCGCTGGTCAGCACTGGCACCTGGGTGCGCTCGCTGCTCCCCGAACTGCCGATCCAACCGGTGCGCAAAGTCTTCGCCTGGTACCAGGCTGACGGACGCTACAGCGGCAAAAACAACTTTCCGGCGTTTACCGGGGAACTGCCGAACGGCGACCAGTATTACGGTTTCCCGGCAGAAAACGACGCGCTGAAGATCGGCAAGCACAACGGTGGTCAGCGTATCCAGTCAGAAGATGAGCGTACACCGTTTGCCAGCGTCGCCAGCGATGGCGCAGAGGCGTTTCCGTTTCTGCGTAACGTGCTGCCCGGCATTGGTTGTTGTTTGCATGGCGCCGCCTGTACTTATGACAACTCGCCGGATGAAGACTTCATCATCGACACCCTGCCTGGTCACGACAACACGCTGATTGTCACCGGTCTTAGCGGACATGGTTTTAAATTTGCCCCGGTCCTCGGCGAGATCGCCGCCGATTTCGCGCAGGATAAACCATCCTGTTTTGACCTTACGCCATTCCGGCTGTCTCGCTTTACGGCATAATTCCCCCATGGCCTCACCCTGAGGCCATTTTTATGTGGTGAACAACATTATGCGTCGTCTGATTCATTACCTTGCTAACAATATTCGCGAACACCTGGTGCTCTACGTTATTTTGTGGTCGCTACTGCTCGTTCTGGATATTATTTATATCCTGTTCTTCTAAGCGCGATGCTTGACAATTTTTGACAAAAACTGAAGTGAAGCGGATTCTCATTGGGATTTTTTGAATGATATCCTTTCTCTCATGACGCAGCTCTGCGGTTATAAAAAAGCATTCTGCGCGAATTCCTTGATTGATTCTTAAAAGTTAAATCAAAATTATTGATTGAATTTAAAATAACGCCAGAGTTGTTATTTTTTAGTTGCAATAATGTCTATTCCACGCCATTTTCATTCAATCCCGAAATATTAAATGGTGTGTTTATGCAGTTATCAAATACTCCTCAACGTTATGGTTATCTCTCCGTTGCGCTGCACTGGCTCACCGCCGTGGTGGTCTACGGGATGTTTGGCCTTGGATTGTGGATGGTGTCGCTCAGTTATTACGATAGCTGGTATCACCAGGGGCCGGAACTGCACAAAAGTATCGGCATTTTGCTGATGTTCGGTCTGCTGGTGCGCGTCGTGTGGCGTGTTATCTCGCCGCCGCCTGCCGCGCTGAAAAGCTACTCTACTCTCACCCGTATTGGCGCAACGCTGGGTCATATCACGCTGTATCTGCTGCTGTTTGCCATTGTCATCAGCGGTTATTTGATCTCAACCGCTGACGGCAAGCCGATCAGCGTATTCGGCTGGTTTGAGATTCCGGCGACCTTCGCCGACGCAGGCGTCCAGGCTGACCTCGCCGGTAGCGTACACCTCTGGCTGGCCTGGACGGTTGTCATTCTTTCCGTTCTGCATGGCCTGATGGCCTTCAAACACCACTTTATCGATAAAGACGACACCCTGAAACGCATGTTGGGGAAATCGTCATCTGACTATGGAGCTCAAAAATGAAAAAAAGCCTGCTGGGTTTAACCCTCGCCTCTTTGCTGTTTACTACCGGTTCCGCCGTGGCGGCCGACTATAAGATTGACAAAGAAGGACAACATGCCTTTGTTAATTTCCGTATTCAGCATTTAGGCTACAGCTGGTTGTACGGGACGTTTAAAGACTTTGACGGCACCTTTACCTTCGATGAGAAGGATCCTACTGCGGATAAAGTCAATGTCACCATTAACACCAATAGCGTTGATACCAACCACGCCGAGCGTGATAAGCACCTGCGCAGCGCTGATTTCCTGAACGTGGCGAAGTTCCCGCAGGCCACCTTTACCTCCACCAGCGTGAAGAAAGACGGCGATGAACTGGATATCACCGGTAATCTGACCTTAAACGGCGTTACCAAACCCGTCACCCTGGAAGCGAAGCTGATCGGTCAGGGGGATGATCCGTGGGGGGGGAAACGCGCGGGCTTTGAAGCGGAAGGCAAAATTAAGCTGAAAGACTTCAATATTACTAAGGACTTGGGTCCGGCATCACAGGAGGTAGATTTGATTATCTCCGTGGAGGGCGTGCAGCAAAAATAAACCTGGCGAGAAGCCCGATGGGGTTACACTTGTCGGGCCTGAAAAATGGCAATCCAGGGTCGGCCGGATGAGGCGTTTCATCGCCATCCGGCCAGGGTCATTCGGCAGGGTCTGAAATACCGAGAGCGGTATTCAAACGGCCACGAGACTTATTGAAAATCTTATTGCCATTTTCACGCCCCGCGCGGCGGCGACGTTGTTCGTCTTCCGGCAGTGCGCTCTCTTCACAGCACAGCTCGCTGCAGCACCCCTTAAACTTCTCTGCGCAATCCGGGCACTGAATGAACAACAGGTGACAACCGTCGTTTTTGCAGTTGGTGTGGCTGTCGCAAGGCGCGCCGCACTGGTGACAGTGCGCAATCACCTCATCGGAAATACGCTCACCCATACGCTCGTCAAACACGAAGTTTTTACCGATAAAGCGCACCGGTAACCCCTGCTCGCGGGCTTTACGCGCATATTCGATAATACCGCCTTCAATGTGCCACACCTTATTAAAGCCATTATGCTTCATCCAGGCGCTGGCCTTTTCACAGCGAATCCCACCGGTGCAGTACATCACAATCTTTTTATCTTTGTGCCCCTGCATCATCTCAACCGCTTTTGGCAACTGCTCGCGGAACGTGTCAGCCGGGATTTCCAGTGCGTTCTCAAAGTGGCCCACTTCGTACTCATAGTGATTACGCATGTCGATAAACACAGCGTCCGGATCGTCAAGCATGGCGTTCACCTCGGCGGCCTTGAGGTAGTCTCCAACGTTGCTGGCGTCAAAGTCCGGATCCTCAATGCCATCAGCCACAATGCGGTCACGCACTTTCATGCGCAGAACCCAAAAGGATTTGCCGTCATCATCCAGTGCGATGTTCAGACGCAGCCCCTCCAGCGCGGGATCGAAGGCGTACAACTGCTGGCGGAAGCGCTCAACCTGACTTTGCGGCACGCTGATCTGGGCATTGATCCCCTCGTGCGCCAGATAGACGCGACCAAAAACGTTCAACGACGTTAAGGTTTGATACAGCGCATCACGGGTGGCCTGGGGGTTTTCAATGGTAAAATATTTATAGAATGAGATCGTCGTGCGGGGTTCAGTTTCCGCCAGCATCCTGGCTCTGAGCACATCATTGGAAATGCGGTTGTGTAACACTGGCATGGTGTACGGTTCCTGCAATAGGTGAAAAACAAAATCGGGCGGCATCATATAGCAATCGCTGCCAATTTACATCCACACATTTTGCGCTACATTTCATGCTTCACGCTAAAAAATTCACAACATTTGTTCTTTTTGTCACCACTCTCAGGGCGCAAATTTTTGCTGGACGCGAAAAAGTGCGACAATACAGATAATTGCCCGTTTTACGTTCACAACAGGAATAAGATGACGAATTTACCTAAGTTCTCCGCTGCATTACTGCATCCACGGTACTGGTTAACCTGGCTCGGTATTGGCGCACTTTGGTTGGTCGTGCAGTTGCCCTACCCGCTGATCTATCGTACAGGACACGCGATGGGACGTCTGGCGCTTCGCCTGATGAAGCGCCGTGCGAAAATTGCGTATCGCAATCTTGAGCTCTGCTTTCCGCAGATGAGCGAACAGGAACGCCACGAGATGGTGGTCAAAAACTTTGAATCAGTCGGCATGGGTGTGATGGAAACCGGCATGGCGTGGTTCTGGCCCGATCGCCGCGTATCACGCTGGACGGAAGTGATCGGTATGGAACATATTCGCGACGTTCAGGCACAGCAACGTGGCATTCTGCTGGTGGGGCTGCACTTTCTGACGCTGGAGCTGGGCGCGCGGCAGTTTGGTCTACAGGAGCCAGGAATTGGCGTTTACCGACCAAACGATAATCCGCTGATTGACTGGCTGCAAACCTGGGGCAGGATGCGCTCCAATAAATCTATGCTCGATCGCAAAGATCTGAAAGGCATGATCAAAGCGCTGAAGAAAGGGGAAGTGGTCTGGTACGCCCCGGATCACGACTACGGCCCGCGCGCCAGCGTGTTTGTGCCGCTGTTCGCCGTCGACCAGGCCGCCACCACTTCGGGCACCTGGATGCTTTCGCGCATGTCCAACGCCTGCCTGGTGCCGTTTGTGCCGCGACGGAAACCTGACGGTAAAGGGTATCAGCTTATCATGCTGCCGCCGGAATGCTCGCCGCCGCTGGATGATGCGGAAACCACCGCCGCCTGGATGAACAAAATTGTGGAAAAGTGCATCATGATGGCGCCTGAACAATATATGTGGCTGCATCGCCGCTTTAAAACGCGCCCTGAAGGTGTCCCTTCCCGTTATTGAGTGTTCTTTTCGCAGCCCGCTATGGGCTGCCTTCCCCCCCTCTTTTAGCTTTAAAAGCGCCTCACATTGCAGGGTTTCCGGGTCCGGAGCATACTTAAGTCACGTTAGAATAAATTGTTTTTTCATCCTGCGCTGCCGCGCAACAAACTGCGGATCGCTATGTCACCCTCAGATACACCAATAAACTGGAAACGCAATCTCACCGTCGCCTGGCTCGGCTGCTTCCTGACCGGCGCCGCCTTCAGCCTGGTGATGCCCTTTCTGCCGCTCTACGTCGAACAGCTCGGCGTAACGGGCCATAGTGCGCTGAATATGTGGTCCGGCCTGGTGTTCAGCATCACCTTTTTGTTTTCCGCCATCGCCTCGCCGTTCTGGGGAAGACTCGCCGATCGCAAGGGCAGGAAGATGATGCTGCTGCGTTCTGCGCTGGGCATGGCGATCGTCATGCTGCTGATGGGCATGGCGCAAAATATCTGGCAGTTTTTGGCACTGCGCGCCCTTCTGGGTCTGCTTGGCGGGTTTATTCCTAACGCCAACGCGCTGATTGCCACCCAGGTGCCGCGCAACAAAAGCGGTTGGGCGCTGGGCACGCTGTCAACCGGCGGCGTCAGCGGCGCGCTGCTCGGCCCGCTGGCGGGCGGTCTCCTTGCCGATCAGTATGGCCTGCGTCCGGTGTTTTTTATCACCGCCAGCGTCCTGCTGGTCTGCTTTCTACTGACGCTGTTTTTTATTCGTGAAAACTTCACGCCCGTCAGCAGGAAAGAGATGCTTCACGTTCGTGAGGTTGTCGCCTCGCTGAAGAATCCCAGACTGGTGCTCAGCCTGTTCGTCACCACGCTGATTATTCAGGTCGCGACCGGCTCAATTGCGCCAATTCTGACGCTATACGTACGCGAACTGGCGGGCAACGTCAGTAATATCGCGTTTATCAGCGGGATGATCGCCTCGGTGCCAGGCGTTGCGGCTCTGCTCAGCGCTCCGCGCCTGGGTAAACTGGGCGACCGTATCGGTCCGGAAAAAATCCTGATCGTCGCGTTAATTATCTCCGTTTTGCTGCTGATCCCAATGTCGTTCGTACAGACGCCGTGGCAGTTAGCGATCCTGCGCTTTTTACTCGGCGCCGCAGACGGCGCGCTGTTACCCGCAGTACAAACGTTGCTTGTCTATAATTCGACCAATCAAATCGCCGGGCGCATCTTCAGCTACAATCAGTCATTTCGTGATATCGGAAACGTGACCGGGCCATTAATGGGCGCGGCGATCTCCGCCAGCTACGGTTTTCGCGCTGTCTTTCTGGTCACGGCGGGCGTGGTGCTGTTTAATGCCGTTTATTCCTGGTACAGTTTGCGCCGTCGCGCCGTGTCGCGCGTGACTGGATGATTTTTCAGGATTCATCCTTGCAAAATCCCAGAATCAGCTATTCTTTCCCTGAATACTTCATCGCATTAAAGGGAGAAACATGATGACTATGTACGCAACGCTGGAAGAAGCCATTGACGCCGCCCGTGAAGAGTTTCTGGCTGACAATCCAGGCCTGGAACAAGATGACGCCAGTGTCCAACAGTTCAACGTGCAAAAATATGTGCTTCAGGATGGCGACATCATGTGGCAGGTTGAATTTTTTGCCGACGAAGGCGAAGAAGGGGAATGTCTGCCGTTGCTCAGCGGTGAAGCCGCGCAAAGTGTTTTTGACGGCGATTATGATGAGATTGAAATCCGTCAGGAATGGCTGGAAGAAAATACGCTTCACGAATGGGATGAGGGTGAGTTTCAGCTTGAACCGCCGCTGGATACCGAAGAAGGTCAGGCTGCGGCCGATGAGTGGAACGCGCGTTAATTAGTCATAGGGACCGTGATGCATGTCGAGCGGGAGCAGCAGGGTGTCAAACACCAGCGAGAACGGCAGATCGAGTATGGTAAGGTAGCGCCAGGCTGAATCCCGCACGTCCCATTGAACACCCGGATAGTACTGGTTACCGTGCCCCTGTCCGGGGATGGTCCGGCTGATGACGCTACCGCATCCAGACAACAGCATCACCATCATAGCCACCGCAATGACGCGCATAATCTCCCTCCCCACCCTTATTCTTCGTGGAAAAAAATACCGGCGCAAGCCGGTATTTAACACTGCATGATGCCGGATACGCGAAGCAGCATCCGGCAACAGCGCATTACGGTTTACGTAGCGCCTGCGGGTTAAGCGTAATCCCCTGATAATAATTTACCCAAGAGGAATATCGCTCAGGTGAATTCCACACCCGATAATGCAGGCGCGCCATCGTCACCGGATCGCTCAACAGCACCAGACGGCGGTCACGGTTGAGTTTTTCCGGCGTTTCGTTCAGCGCCTGCTCAACGTGGCGGTCACGGGCGATCTCCAGCACCTGGCTGGCGCGGTGACGCGCGGTCGCCATAGCGGTGGCGAGGGCGTTAAACGACGGGTTAAACACCGCATGCATAAAGCCATCATCCAGCGAACGGTTACGGTTCATCACCAGGTACTTATCGGTATCGACCAGCACCTGCGGCGGTGAATACTCTTCGGGGATCAGGAACAGCTTCCAGCGTTTGGTGCGCAGACCGACCGTCGAACGGCTGGATATCACCGACACGAACGGCGACAGGATCAGCGAGAACACAATCGGCGCCAGCCAGAACAGGAAGCGCAGATCCAGCCACGCCATGCCCACCGCCCAGACCAGACCGAGCAGCAGTTGCGAACCGTGGCGCATAAACGCCTCGCCCCACGGGGTAGAGTCATCATCACGCTGCGGCGAGTTCCAGACCACTTCCCATCCCAGGAAGGCGCTGACCACAAACACGGTATGGAACAGCATACGCACCGGCGCCAGCAGCACCGAAAACAGCACCTCAAGCAGCAGCGACAGCGTGACCCGAATAAACCCGCCGTATTCTTTGGTGCCTTTACACCAGATAAGCAGAATACTCAGCAGCTTCGGTAAGAACAGCAGCACCATCGTGGAGGCAAACAGCGCAATCGCCAGTTCCGGACGCCACTGCGGCCACACCGGGAACAGCTGACGCGGTTGCAGGAAGTATTGCGGTTCCGTCAACGCGTGCACCACCTGAAGGGCCGTTGACAGCGCCAGGAACATAAACCACAGCGGCGCCGACAGATACGACATCACCCCGGTCAGGAACACGGCGCGATGCACCGGGTGCATCCCTTTTACCAGGAACAGACGGAAGTTCATCAGGTTGCCGTGACACCAGCGGCGGTCACGTTTCAGTTCGTCAAGCAGGTTCGGCGGCAGCTCTTCATACGAACCGGGTAAATCGTAGGCGATCCACACGCCCCAGCCTGCACGACGCATTAGCGCCGCTTCCACGAAGTCGTGAGACAGAATGGAGCCCGCAAACGACCCTTCGCCCGGCAACGGCGCCAGCGCGCAATGCTCGATAAACGGCTTCACGCGAATAATGGCATTGTGGCCCCAGTAGTGCGATTCCCCCAGTTGCCAGAAGTGCAGACCGGCGGTAAACAGCGGTCCGTAGACGCGCGTCGCAAACTGCTGGCAGCGGGCGTACAGGGTATCCATTCCGGAGGCTTTCGGCGATGACTGGATGATCCCGGCATTCGGGTTCGCTTCCATCAGACGCACCAGCCCGCTGAGACACTCCCCGGTCATGACCGAGTCAGCATCCAGCACCACCATATAGCTGTACTGGCTTCCCCAGCGACGGCAGAAGTCGTCAATGTTACCGCTTTTACGCTTCACACGACGACGACGGCGACGATAGAAGATCTGCCCTTCGCCCTGCACTTCGGCAATCAGCTCCATCCACGCCTTTTGCTCTGCCACGCAGATATCGGGGTTGTAGCTGTCGCTCAGAATGTAAACATCGAAATGCGCCGCGTTGCCGGTCGCCTTTACCGACTCCCACGTCGCCCGCAGACCGGCAAAGACGCGGTCCACGTCTTCGTTACAGATCGGCATAATCAGCGCGGTACGGTGTTCAGGGTTCAGCGGCTCATCGCCAACTGTGGACGCGGAAATACTGTACTTATCGCGGCCAATTAACAGTTGCAGGAACCCCATCAGCGCGGTCCAGAAACCCGCAGATACCCAACAGAACAGCACCGCGAACAGGATCAGGATCCCGGTTTGCAGCACATACGGCAGCAGCTGCATAAAGGAAACCCACAGGTCCTGCCCGACCATATCCATCGGATTGATCAGCGCCCAGCCCTGATAAGGAAGAATGGTCTTCATATACCAGGTGGCGACGACGGTCTGCGCCAGGGTCAGCAGTAGCAAAATGTAGCGACGAATCGTACCGACGGTACGCCATTTCTGCTCGCTTTCCTGCTCCTCGTTGGTCAGACGAGAAAGGTAGCGCGGCGTGACGTCACGGCCACGCAGACGATCCCAGAAGCGTCCAACCGGGTTAGTGCGCCACGGGTCGGGAAACATAGACGAACGTTTGGCTTTCGGCATGGCCTGGAGCTGATCGCGTCCTTCATCGTCTTTGATCAGTTGCCCTTCCGGCAGCGAATTCGGCCAGGCCTGCTCCAGGCGCGCTTTCACAGACCCCTGCGGTGAATCGTCTTCTCGCGAGTAACGGCGATGCTCGGCATCCAGCGCTTCATGCACTGCGCGGATGTCAGTGTTCGGCAGCGCCGCTTTCTCGATGTCCGAGAGCGGCATTGCATCAATGTACTCAGTTGTCTTATTCATTGGCAGGTAACTGGTAGCTCCAGGTTTCACTCAGCGTCTGGTCGGCGTTGACCAACGCCGCACGCATTTCCGTGGTTTTCTTCGCGTCTTTCACTTTTACGCGCAGCGTCAGACGCCACCCCTTGGTGACCGGGTTATAACGCACGGTATTTTCTACGATCTCGCCGTTGTCGCCGATGCTGGTTTGCGCGGTAACCGGGGTATCCTGCGGCAGCTTTTTCATGTCGGTGCCGGCAAAATCCACGATAAACGCGATGGTGCCGTCAGGCTGGCGAATGAGATTCGACTGTTTGACGTCGCCGGTAGAACGGCGCGTCTGCTGCACCCACGCGTTATCCGGCGCATGAAGTTTGTCTTCATCGCGGCTGAACGTCAGGGTGTATTTGAAGTTCATCTCTTTGCCCGCTTCAGGCAGTTGATCCGGAGTCCAGTACGCCACGATGTTATCGTTGGTTTCATCGTTGGTCGGAATTTCAACCAGCTCAATTTTCCCTTTGCCCCATTCGCCTTTCGGCGTAATCCAGGCGCTCGGACGCAGATCGTAGCGGTCGTCGAGATCTTCAAAACGGGAGAACTGGCGACCGCGCTGCAGCAGGCCAAAGCCCTGCGGGTTCTCCATCGCGAAGCTGCTCACCGCCAGATGTTTAGGGTTGTTCAGCGGACGCCAGATCCATTCGCCGTTACCCGCGTGGATCGACAATCCGTTAGAATCATGCAGTTCCGGGCGGTAGTTGGTGGTCGGCGACGGCTGGTTCGGCCCAAACAGGAACATACTGGTTAACGGCGCAACGCCCAGTTTGCCGACTTTGTCGCGCAGATATACTTTTGACTGGACGTCGACCACGGTGTCGCGCCCAGGAATGATGACAAAACGATAGGCGCCGGTCGCACGCGGGGAGTCCAGCAGCGCGTAAATGGTCAGGCGTTTGTCCGTCGGTTTTGGACGTTCGATCCAGAACTCACGGAAACGGGGAAATTCTTCGCCTGAAGGCAGCGCGGTATCAATCGCCAGCCCACGGGCAGACAGGCCATAAACCTGTCCGGCGCCCAGTACGCGGAAATAGCTCGCGCCAAGCATGCTGACGATTTCATCGTTTTTGTCTTTGCTGTTGATCGGGTACAGCACTTTAAAACCGGCGAATCCGAGATCCTTTACCGTGTCTTTGTCATGCTGTACGTTGCCAAAATTGAAGTAATCCGGGCTGTATTTGATTCTTTTAACCGTCGTCGCGGTCACTTCGTTGATTTTGACTGGGGTGTCGAAGTACATACCCTGGTGGTAGAACTCGAGCTTGAATGGGGTCTTGATATTGCTCCAGTAGGCTTTATCGCGATTAAACTGGATCTGCTGATAGTCCGCGTATTTCATATCGCGGAAAACGGAGGGCAAGTTGCTTTTTGGCGCCTCATAGCCTTTACCGGCTAAGGATTGCGCTTGTTTTGCGACGTCATCGATGGTGAAAGCCCAACCAGACGTGGTGGACAACGCGAACATGACGGCTGCACCCAACCAACGCATTTTCATCATTTGTGGTTTATGTTTCATAATAAGTAAGCACTTCCCCCTTTGTGTGCTTATATCGATCCGATCTATTTTAATGGATAATCAGGCATTAGGACAACTGAATCCCTGTATTGTTCAGCACGCTGGCTCATGCTTTAAGCATCCGTCTGAGCCTTTTTCACTTTGCGTGCTTATCCTGGAGACAGGCTGCTGTCCTTCGTGTAGGGTTGCCCCCGAATGTAACTATTATTCGTCTTAGGGATAAGGCGATTAGTCTGAGAATCTGAGAATACGAAACCTCTATGAATTCCGTACCCGCGCAGCGTGAATATTTTCTTGACTCCATCCGCGCCTGGCTGATGTTGTTGGGTATCCCTTTCCATATCTCGTTAATCTATTCCAGCCACACCTGGCACGTGAACAGCGCCGACTCGTCATGGTGGCTCACCGTGTTTAACGATTTTATCCATGCATTCCGTATGCAGGTTTTTTTCGTTATTTCAGGGTATTTTTCATACATGTTATTTTTGCGTTATCCGCTTAAACGCTGGTGGAAAGTGCGCGTTGAGCGGGTCGGCATTCCCATGCTGACCGCTATTCCGTTGCTGACGCTGCCGCAATTTATTATGTTGCAATATGTGAAAGGGAAAGCGGAAAATTGGCACTCGCTCTCTTTGTATGACAAATATAATACGCTGGCCTGGGAGTTAATTTCCCACCTGTGGTTTTTACTGGTTCTGATAATATTAACAACCGTAAGCCTGTGGCTATTTAGCCTGCTGCGCAATAAATGGACAGCGGCGAATAAAAATCGCCTCACCACCCTTTCGATGTCAAAACTGACGCTGATCTTTTTATTCACCGGAGTCGGTTATGCGGCAATCAGACGAACGATTTTTAGTGTTTATCCGTCGATTCTCAGTGATGGCATGTTCAATTTCGTCGTCATGCAAACGCTATTTTATGTGCCTTTCTTTCTCCTCGGCGCGCTGACGTTTATTTCGCCGGAACTCAAAGCGCTGTTCACCAGGCCGTCTCGGGGCTGCACGCTGGGCGCAGCCTTCGCCTTCGCGGCCTATCTGTTGAACCAGCGCTACGGCAGCGGCGACGCCTGGATGTACGAAACGGAGTACGTGATCACCATGGTGATGGGACTGTGGATGGTTAACGTGGTGTTTTCATTAGGGCATCGCTTACTCAATTTTCAATCCGCCCGTGTGACTTACTTTGTTAATGCTTCGTTGTTTATCTATCTGGTGCATCATCCGTTGACCCTGTTCTTTGGCGCGTATATTACCCCGCATATCACCTCCAATCTGCTCGGGTTCCTTTGCGGTCTGGTATTTGTGATAGGTATTGCGCTGGCGCTCTACGAAATTCATTTACGCATACCGCTGCTGAAGTTCCTTTTTTCGGGTAAGCCTGCGGTAAAACAGAGTAAAAACGCCAGCGTGGCGAATTAAAACCCGCCCGGTTACAGCAGCCATTCGACAGGCAAAATGGTCGCCAGTCGCACCAGAACCCGCTTCCAGAACCCGGTTGCGGGTTCTTTTTTTAGCACGACTTCCCGGTCGTTCTGGTGGTCGACCCAGTTAATGCGCCCCCAGCGATCGAGGCGCAACTGCCAGGCGGCGTTGCGCTGGCTTTCAGTAAAGCGTTTATGAATCAGGGTCGCCAGCGACTCGCTTTCGATAACAAACCCCATCTCGGTATTCAGCAGCGTCGAGCGCGGGTCAAAATTGAGAGAGCCGATGAACACGTTGCGCCCGTCAATACTGAAGGTTTTAGCGTGCAGGCTGGAGCCGGAATTACCGGTCAACCCCCGATCGTGCACCACCGTTTCGTGCTCCCGCGTAGGCTTGAGTTCGTACAATTCGACGCCATAGCGCAACAGTTTTTTCCGCCAGCGGGCGTAACCGGCATGGACCACGGCAACATCATTGGCCGCCAGCGAGTTCGTCAGAATCGCTATCCTGACGCCTTTTCTCACCAGTTGCAGCAGTTGGGCGACACCCGCCCGGGTCGGCACAAAATAGGCGGATATAATGTCAATCCGCTCCTCGGGCGATCCCATCACGTCGAATAATCGCTGCGGCAACAGCGAGTGACGCTGCGCTTTTCCCTCTCCTTTTGCCGGATCATCGCTAAGCAGCCGGGTTTTCGCCCAAATCAGCGGGAGCGAGGCGTGTTCAAGCTGCGACATAAACTGGCTGGTTTCCAGCTTATGCAGATAACGGCGCGTGATCTCATCGTTATACCAGGATTCCGGAAGCTCTATCCGTTCAGTGATCTCTTGCTCGGAAAGCGAAAGCACAGACTTGAGCGTCGAAACCGATCCGCAGCGCCAGTAGCGCTCGAAATCATCGGCAACATCCTGCACCACCGGGCCAATAGCCATTACGTCGAGATCGGAAAACAGCGGTTCCTGCCCGGCACCAAAATAGGCATCGCCAACGTTACGCCCGCCGACCAGCGTCACAACGCCATCCACGGTGAAGCTTTTATTATGCATCCGGCGGTTAAGTCTGGCGAAATCGGTCAGATAGCCCAGCGCCCGCAGCATGCGAAAGGAGAAAGGATTAAACAGGCGGACTTCAATATTCGGATGGCCGTCAAGCAGTTGCAGCGTATCGTCAAGGCCAGGCGTGTTGTTATCGTCCAGCAGCAGGCGGACGTGAACCCCGCGTCTCGCCGCCGCCAGCAGGACTGCGAACAGGAGTCGCCCTGACATATCATTTTCCCAGATGTAATACTGGATATCGAGCGTGCGCTCCGCCATTTCGGCCAGCCGATAACGGGCCGCAAACGCATCAAGGCTGTCGTCCAGCGCCAGGATGCCGCACTTCCCCGGATGACGCTCACATACAGGGATAATGGCATGCGCGAGCCGGGTCAACTCATTCGTCGCCTTGTTGGGTGAGTAAACGCTGGTAAAGTCGGGTAGTTTCTTCGTCATAACAGACAAAGTATATCTGCTCCGGTGAAGCGCGACGGGTGATGAAGTCTGAAACTGTGTTCACCGCAATTTCTGCCGCCGCCGCCCGCGGATAGCCATAGACGCCAGTGCTGATGGCCGGAAAGGCAATCGACTGATACCCATTCGCCAGCGCCAGATTCAGACTGTTGAAGTAAGCGTCATGCAGCAGTTGCGCTTCATTATGCTCACCGCCGCGCCAGACCGGGCCGACCGTATGTATCACCGCCTTCGCCGGTAGACGTCCTGCAGCGGTAATGACCGCGTGTCCGGTTGGACAATCGCCCTGCTGTTGCCGGACCTTCATGCAGGCCTCCAGCAGTTCCGGACCGGCTGCACGGTGAATGGCCCCATCAACCCCGCCGCCGCCCATCAGCGACGCGTTAGCGGCGTTAACGATCACATCAACAGCGACGGTGGTGATATCGCCGTGAATAACATGAATACGCGATTCCATAGGTTCTCCTTGCAGAACGTTCTTTTTCAAGTGTACAGCAGGCCACCCAGTGAAATCGCCTTTTTCGTGCAGAGATTCCGTTGTCATTGTTAACGGTAATTGATGTTCATCACCGCGAGCGTTTTGTTTTTATCAATGTACTGCATGTTGACAGACGCGATCTGTTTAAAATGGTGAGGGGCGTTGATCAATTCCTGTGGTGAATAGTACTGAGTGTGGATTTGCCCTCCGCGATTGCAGGACAGCGCAAAGCGGTGTTGAACGCGATCCACCTCGCATGGCGGCTCGACAATCTGACCGGTAAAACGTATGACGCCCCCCTGGTGGTCTGCATCAGCGATCGCGACGGCGGAAAAGAGAGAAAAGAGACTAAGAGTTAAAACGGTTTTTAGTACAGTGACAGAAAGCTGCATTGTGATTTCCTCAATGATCATTCATCCTTGAGGGTTATGTTTTCCCTTACTGCTGCGATTGCCGGGTACGGGAGTAACGCCATCTGCGTTACTCTATTCATAGTCCAGCAAATTCACCTCCGCCACTCAAAAATGTACAAATAATCAGCAATTTATGACGATGTCGCAGAGGGCGGCCATTGTTGTGATAAATGCAGTGACTGTCCGTCAGAAACAGTAACAACTATTTTAACGGTGTCCTGTGGTGAAATAGTTAAGCTCAGTTTCGTCAAATCAATGGCTTGATTAGCTGGTAAAGAAAGCGTCTTTTTTTGCGTTGACTGGCTTCGCCCGGCGAGGCCTTCCCGAAGGGTCAGAATTTGTATCTGGCAGAGACAGGGTTGCGTCAATGTGACCTGCGGAATAATGGTGTACATCTCGCCCTGTTGATGGGTGGAAAAGGTGATCTGGCTGGACAAGGCGGCCAGAAGAAGAACCGTTTGCATAGAGACCTCGCAAAAAAAACAGGGCTTACGCCCTGTTTATTGTTCAGCGACTGGCTGAATCAGTATTGGTTGGCCGTCGCGTTGTTGCCAAAGCCAGCCTGTGACACCAGCACGCTGGAATCAGACGCCGTCTGGTTCACCAGCGCAGCGTTCTGCCCACCATACTGGCTGACAGTAATATCCGAGTTTTTGGCGTTCCACTGATCGATGGTCGCGTTGTTACGGAATCCACTCTGGGTCAGATCGATGGTGCTGTTGTCAGCCCCCTGGCCGACGTCGGCGCCGTTAGCAACGCCATTTTGATGAATGGTGGTATCCGATTTACGCGCATCGCTTTGCAGAGCAAGCGCAGCGTTATTCACCCCGGACTGATATATGCTCAGGGTCGATTCCGGGCCAGAGCTGTTACCGTTGCCGCCGCCGTGATTACCGCCGCCACCCCATTGTGGAACGGAACCCGCCAGCGCACTGCCAGAAACGACGATTGCTGCAAATGCTGCCACTTGTACAAGTTTCATGGTAAACCCCCATCGGATTGATTTAATTGTCGCTCAGGTATTAGCGTTGAGTCACGCGAATAGCCATATGCGACTGTCTCTGCACAACAACTGCTGATTTCTGCGTACCGTATTGCGTAATATTCGCTTTATTACCCGAGCCTTTCTGGATAATCATCGCGCTATTGCCGTATTGATTTTGCGAAATACTGGCATCATTGCCCTGTCCCGTCTGATCGATATAAGCAATGTTATACGCTCCGGACTGTTCCACCTTTGCGCGGTTATTTCCGCCTTCTTGCGAAATAACCGATAAAAGTTTAGATCCCTGCTGGCGTATCTTTGCATTGTTCTCCGTACCGACCTGACCAATTATGGCAGCCTGATTAAATGAAGATTTGCTTAATTCATTCACCGCAAAGTTATATTCCGAACCAGCTAAGTCATAACTGGTCGCGGTGGCAATCCCAGGCGCGCCCAGCATTGTTAATATCGCAAATAAGACTGTCTTCTTCATGTTATCACCCTGGACCTGGCGTTATATCAATTCAATAATACCCGCAGGGATTATTGTTAACGCCAAACCTAATTTGTTAACGCCGCGTTACGATGAAGAGTATGTCCGGGGAAACATTTTAAATAACTCACCCACCAGTTGTATTTTGTTATCCTCGCTCACACCAAAGTATGAATTCGCATTGCGTCGGGTGTTTTGCTTCGTAGATTATTTTTTGCTTCATTTCGGCACCCTGAATGGTGCTGGCATTCATCGCTCTGGTGATCCCATTACTGGCGTTGTAAACCGTTAGGCACAGAAAAAGCTGAACAAGTCGTTACAGGCCCGCCGTTTTTCTGTGGTTTACGTTAATCGGCAAGCGCGATCGTCAAATTGGAATTGACGCAGAAAGAAACAATCCGTCATATCCGAGTTCATATCACTAAAAAACAACGGATTAAGCTAATTTGTATGATTTTTTAAATGTGTGCAATTATTTTCCCCTGTACAACTTTCCTCTCAATTCTGAACGTATAATTCAGCAGTAGATCATAAATTAATATATAATTTTACATCCTGTTACACGTTTAACACTTGCTTTAAGATTTGTAATAGCTAGATTGAAATCCAGCAGTCATTCATTGGTATTACTATTTTGTCCCATTCGGGCTGATTCTACTCTTTTTCTACACACAGCAGTGCAACATCTGTCAGTACTTCTGGTGCCTTCAATTTTTATCAGGCAGCTGTCAGATGTGCGACTAATAAAAGTGGGGTTTCATCATGTTTAATGAAGTCCATAGTATTCATAGTCCTACATTATTGTTAATAACCAAACCGTCCCTGCAGGCAACAGCTTTATTGCAACATTTAAAGCAGTCGCTGGCGATAAACGGGAAACTGCATAATATACAGCGTTCTCTGGAAGATATTTCGTCTAACGGTATTGTGTTAGTGGATATGATGGAAGCGGATAAGAAGCTTATTCACTATTGGCAGGATAATTTAAGCAGGAAAAACAACGCGATAAAAACGCTCTTATTAAACACGCCTGACGAATATCCTTTCCGGGATATCGAAAGCTGGCCGCATATTAACGGTGTGTTTTACATCTCCGACGATCAAGAACGCGTGGTGCACGGTCTGCAATGTATTCTTCGGGGCGAATGCTATTTTTCGCAGAAACTGGCCAGTTACCTCATTACCCATTCCGGTCATTACCGCTATAACGGTACCGAGTCAACGCTGCTAACGCATCGTGAAAAAGAGATCCTCAACAAGCTGCGAATTGGCGCTTCTAATATCGAAATCGCCCGCTCATTGTTCATCAGTGAAAACACGGTGAAAACGCATCTTTATAATCTTTTCAAAAAGATAGCTGTTAAAAACCGGACTCAGGCGGTGTCGTGGGCAAACGATAACCTCAGGCGCTAGCCCATGAAACGCGCAATAAGCTGGCTGATTATCGCACAACTTTTGCTTGCTAACGCGAACCTACAGGCTGTTGAAGTGGAAGTGCCCGGCCTGATCACGGACCATACCGTTTCGTCTGTCGGGCACGATTTTTATCGCGCATTCAGCGAAAAATGGGAAAGCGAGTATACAGGCAATTTAACCATTAACGAGCGTCCCAGCGCGCGCTGGGGAAGCTGGATCACCATAACGGTTAATCAGGACGTTATTTTTCAGACTTTTTTATTTCCAACGAAAAGAGATTTTGAAAAAACGGTGGTCTTTGCCCTTGCGCAAACGGAAGAAGCGTTAAACCGTCGGCAAATAGATAAAACGCTATTGAGCACCAGCGATTTAACACACGATGAATTCTAAATAACTTTCTTGTCCGGAGGCTGTCATGTCTGTCAAACATGCAGTAGTTGCACTCATGCTTATTTCACCCTTAAGTTGGGCCGGAAATATGACATTTCAATTCCGTAATCCCAATTTTGGTGGAAACCCTAATAACGGTTCTTTTTTACTGAACAGCGCACAGGCGCAGAATTCATACAAAGACCCAAGTTATGATGATGATTTCGGAATAGAAACGCCGTCCGCGCTGGATAATTTCACGCAGGCAATTCAGTCGCAAATTTTAGGTGGCTTACTTACCAATATCAATACCGGTAAGCCCGGAAGAATGGTGACCAACGATTTTATTGTGGATATCGCCAACCGGGATGGGCAATTGCAGCTAAACGTCACGGACCGAAAAACAGGCAAAACCTCGACCATCGAAGTGTCAGGTTTACAGTCGCAATCCACCGACTTCTAGGCATTAGCCGCGTAAGGAATTCATCATGCAGCGCTTAATAATTTTGATCGCCGTGACATTGCTCAGCGGGTGTTTAACCGCGCCGCCCAAAGAAGCGGCGAAGCCGACATTAATGCCCCGTGCGCAGAGCTATAAGGACTTAACGCATTTACCTGTGCCCACCGGCAAAATTTACGTCTCGGTCTATAACATTCAGGATGAAACCGGTCAGTTTAAACCCTACCCGGCCAGTAACTTTTCCACCGCGGTCCCCCAGAGCGCCACTGCAATGCTGGTAACGGCCTTAAAGGATTCCCGCTGGTTTATCCCGCTTGAGCGCCAGGGGCTGCAGAATCTGCTTAACGAACGCAAGATCATTCGCGCCGCACAGGAAAACGGTACCGTCGCGATCAATAACCGGATCCCGCTTCAGTCGTTAACCGCCGCGAATATTATGGTTGAAGGTTCGATTATCGGCTATGAGAGTAACGTGAAGTCGGGCGGCGCGGGGGCGCGCTATTTTGGTATTGGCGCCGATACGCAGTATCAGTTGGATCAGATTGCCGTGAATCTGCGGGTGGTTAACGTCAGCACCGGCGAGATCCTCTCTTCTGTTAATACCAGCAAGACGATTTTGTCTTATGAAGTCCAGGCGGGCGTATTCCGCTTCATTGACTATCAGCGGTTGCTGGAGGGCGAAATCGGCTATACCTCCAATGAACCGGTGATGCTGTGTCTGATGTCAGCTATAGAGACCGGCGTCATTTTCCTGATAAACGATGGCATCGACCGTGGGCTTTGGGATTTGCAGAATAAAGCGGAGAGGCAGAATGATATTCTGGTGAAATATCGACATATGTCGGTACCGCCAGAGTCATGATGAACATTTCACTGATGGATGACAGCGCAGCGCCATCAGGCGCTGCTCATTTACTGATGACCGTTTGCACATTCTGCCTTTCGCGGCGCGAAGCCAGCCACAATCCACTGTTTTTCATCGCGAAGCCAAACAGCAGCCCCACCGCCAGCGAGGGCAATACCAGTCGCCAGTCGCCCTGTCCGGCAAACGTGGCGCAAGCGCCAATAAAGGTACCCGGCACAAACGATAACAGCACTTGCCTCGCCTGGATGCACATCAGAAACGCCACGACGCCAGTCATGACGTAGCCAACGATCTCAAGATGCGGCGTCAGTGCGCTGCCGTGAATAATGATCAACGCCCACACCACCCCGCTTAACAGCGTTGAGGCCGAGATAACGAGGCCTTTCAGTCCGCCCTGCGGGCAGGCAAAATAGGCTGTACAGCCCAAAAAACCGGCCCAGCTCAGTAAACCAAGAGAAACGGCCACCCATCCCCAAATCCCGGAGAGGATGCCCGTCGTAATTGCAATACAGAGAAGTATGTTCATGCCGCGCATCATAGCAGAAAACGACATGATGAATGAGATCGCGCACACAAATCATGCAACGAGATTCATATGTTACAAAACCAAGTGATTTAGATCACATTACTCGTCAGACTCTTCCTCTAATTCATCCCACATCGCACCGATAGCGTCACGGGTAAGGGGCGCCATTGTCCGCCAAAACGGGGTAACCGCATGGGCTTCCACTTTCCCCAGAAAAGTGCCGCACCACGGCAGGATGTAATCAGCGAACAAGGTTTCCAGCGCTTCGCTTTCATCTTCCGCTGATTGATCTTCCAGCCATGAGGCCGCCAGCAGCAGAGTTCCAATATGATCGGCGGGCGTATCGGCAAGCGGCATCCCGCGCGCAGACAAAAATGCGCGCACTTCCGCTTCCGTTGCCCCTTCCACCCATGCGCTACGGTATGGCGGCACCGAACACTCCGAGCCGACAAACAGCGCGTTATAATCCGCCGCCAGCTGCGACATGTCGCAACTCTTCTGCAAACGGCTTAACAGTTCGTCCTGCTCAAGCGGCCAGTTAGACGACAGCTTGCCCTCGCGAATAAGGGTAAAAAGCGGAACCAGCAACGGATCCTGGGGTTGGCGGTAATACAACGATCCCAGCACGCGGCACAGGATAGAAAACTCGTTCATCAAAATCGTCCAGTCAGTGGTGATTAAAGGTCTGCAAACTCTGGAATGGGCGCCATTCCGCGGGTCTCAAGGAAATTCAGCAACCGTCTCGGCGTCACGTTTAAAATGCGCTCTTCAGGGAAGCCCACATCATCCAGGATCTTACGGCACTCACCGAAGTCGCCCATGGTAAAAGCGGTATGGGAATCGGACCCCAGCGCAACCCAACCTCCGGCATCGCGTACCGCAGCAGCCACGGCGCGACAGTTGGCTTCGCTGCCCTTCCGGGAGTGCAGGAAGGAGGAGTTGTTAATTTCCAGCGCCACCTGATACTTTGCCGCGGCTTCGGCGATGGCGGTGATATCGACCGGATATTTCGGGTTACCCGGGTGACTAATGATATGCACCACGCCGCTGGCCATGGTGTTGATCATTGCCTGGGTATGCGTGGCTTCATCATGTGGCGCAAAAACCGGCTCATGAAACCCGGCGATGATCAGATCCAGTGAAGTGAGCATGGGGCCGGTGCAGTCAATTTCACCGTCGACATTCTTGATATTCGCTTCAATGCCTCGCAGGATCCCTACCCCATCCACCAGCCGCGGCCAGATACGCATGTTGATAAAATGCCAGTGGTGCGGCGCATCCGCCATATCCGGGCCATGATCGGTGATCGCAAACAGCTTCAGCCCCTGGCGTTTCGCCTGCGCGATATAATCACTGAGGGTACTGTAGGCATGGGTGCTGGCAACGGTATGCATATGCAGGTCAACGGGATACATGTCTCTCTCCTGTAGTCATTTTTCGACAAGGATAGCAGGAATCGCCCACGTTTATTAGCGTTAACCCGGCGCAAGCCGGGCTGGCGTTAATAACCTCGCGTGCGATCGACCTGTCCGCTGACCGCTTCGCCATTTTCGAGGTGCTGAATAGTGCGCGAGATATACGCGACGGCTTCCGCCGGACGTGTCACTGCAGCCACATGCGGCGTCATTGCCACCCGGGGATGCGCCCATAGCGGGCTATCGGCAGGTAGCGGTTCACGACTGAACACATCGAGCATGGCGCCTTTCAATTTTTCGCGGTTCAGCGCGTCTAACAAATCGTCTTCATTGACATGCACGCCCCGCGCGAGGTTAAGTACATAAGCGCCGTCCTGCAATTGATCCAGCAGTTCGCCATTAATAATGCCGACCGTTTCTGCGGTATTGGGCAACAGGTTGATTAACACGCGCGTCTGGCTGAGAAACGCGCCGAGCTCTTCTGTTCCGGCAAAGCTCTCCACGCCTGGCCAGGATTTGCGGCTGCGGCTCCAGCAGCGTAGCGGAAATCCCCAGACCTGCAGGCTTTCGGCGACTTTCGCCCCCAGCACGCCCGCCCCCATGATGCCGACGGTAAATTCCTCGCGGCTGTATTCCGGTAGCGGTTGCCACTGGCGCTGATTTTTTAGCGCCTGGTAATCGTCAAAACGTCGGAACCAGTGCAGCACCTGACTGACCGCATATTCCTGCATTTGCAGGCCCATTCCGGTATCTTCCAGGCGAAATAGCGGGATTGCCGGGTCAAGCATGTTGGGATGGGCTTTGAGTTTGCTGAGTATCGAGTCCACTCCCGCACCGAGTGCAAATACCGCCTTCAGTCTGCGACCTTCAAGCATTTCGACAGGCGGATGCCAGACCAGGGCGTAGTCCGCCGGATCGTTATCGCCCGGTTTCCATGCCCTCACTTTTGCGTTTGGGATAGCGTTTTCCAGTGCGGTGATCCACCAGGGGGTATCAAACGTAGGGTGATAAAAAATGATATCCATACTGACTCCTGCGGGTTGTTGTGCGGCATCGGGCGCACTTATTATCATCGTTTTCAAAAGGACGTTCAGCATAGCAAATTCCCGGACGCTGGCAAAAAAAGCAGTTTCCGCTCAATTAAGCTGCATGTTGGTGGAAGTTTGTGTAAACGCACGGTTTTTGCGAAAAGTTGATTGACGCAGGCGCGGTATTTCCCTAAATTAGCGCCCGTTCCGGTAACGCGGAGCGACAATTTGGTGAGGTGTCCGAGTGGCTGAAGGAGCACGCCTGGAAAGTGTGTATACGGCAACGTATCGGGGGTTCGAATCCCCCCCTCACCGCCATATTTGAGAAAGAGCCCGTACGAAAGTATGGGCTTTTTTTTCGCATATTGCACATTCCGGGGGGATGAGAACCCCCGACCGGGGTCGACAACGGGCGCAGCCCGTTGGACAGACCGGACGCGCAGCGAACGGGCTGCCCGCAGGGCGAGCGAAGCGAGTCAATCCCCCCTCACCGCCATATTTGAGAAAGAGCGCGTACGAAAGTACGGGCTTTTTTTTCGCATATTGCACACTCCGGGGGGATGAGAACCCCCGACCGGGGGTCGACAACGGGCGCAGTAAGCTCCCGCCATCTTCAGGAAAAACACCGCACAAAAGCACAGGCTTTATTTCGCCGTTCCAGACCTGATAAGGGTGACGCCATCAGGCGTCACTCAGCAGATTTAAGGCATTTCCGGCGGGGTGATTCCAAAATGGTTCCAGGCCCGCACCGTCGCCATTCTTCCGCGTGGCGTACGTTGCAAAAAGCCCTGCTGAATTAAATACGGCTCCAGCACATCTTCAATGGTTTCGCGCTCTTCACCGATTGCCGCCGCCAGGTTATCGAGACCGACCGGACCGCCAAAGAACTTATCAATCACCGCCAGCAACAGCTTGCGGTCCATATAATCAAACCCTTCCGCATCGACATTCAGCATGTCCAGCGCCTGGGCGGCAATATCCGCTGAAATCGTGCCATCATGCTTCACTTCGGCGAAATCACGGACGCGTCTGAGCAAGCGGTTGGCAATACGCGGCGTACCGCGCGCGCGTCGCGCGACTTCCAGCGCCCCGTCATCGCTCATCTCAAGCCCCATAAAGCGAGCGCTGCGGCCCACAATATGCTGAAGATCGGGCACCTGATAAAACTCAAGGCGCTGGACGATACCAAAGCGGTCGCGCAGCGGCGAAGTCAACGATCCGGCGCGGGTCGTCGCGCCAATCAGCGTAAACGGCGGTAAATCGATTTTGATAGAGCGCGCTGCAGGTCCTTCACCGATCATAATGTCCAGCTGATAGTCTTCCATCGCCGGGTACAGCACCTCTTCCACCACCGGCGACAGTCGATGGATCTCATCGATAAACAGTACGTCATGCGGTTCCAGGTTGGTGAGCATCGCCGCCAGGTCACCGGCTTTCTCCAACACCGGGCCTGATGTGGTACGCAGGTTCACGCCCATTTCATTTGCCACGATATTCGCAAGCGTGGTTTTGCCAAGCCCCGGCGGTCCAAAAATCAGCAGATGGTCAAGCGCGTCGCCGCGCAGTTTCGCCGCCTGGATAAATATCTCCATTTGCGAACGCACCTGCGGTTGACCGATATATTCATCCAGTAATTTCGGGCGAATGGCACGATCGGCCACCTCTTCTGCAATGGTGGCGCCTGCCGAAATCAGGCGATCTGCTTCTATCATCCTTTACCTCATAACGCGGCGCGCAGGGCTTCGCGGATCAGTGTTTCACTGCTGGCGTCCGGGCGAGCGACTTTACTCACCATACGGCTGGCTTCCTGAGGTTTATAGCCCAGCGCCACCAGCGCCGCAACCGCTTCCTGCTCGGCGTCTTCCACCGCCGGGCTGGCCGGAGAGGTCAGCACCAGATCGGCCGCAGGGGTAAACAGATCGCCGTGCAGACCTTTGAAACGGTCCTTCATTTCGACGATCAGGCGTTCGGCGGTTTTTTTGCCAATGCCGGGCAGCTTCACCAGCGCGGCGGGATCTTCACGCTCGACGGCGTTAACGAACTGCTGTGCGGACATCCCGGAGAGAATTGCCAGCGCCAGTTTTGGCCCCACGCCGTTGGTTTTAATCAACTCTTTGAACAGAGTACGCTCTTGCTTGTTGTTGAAACCGTACAGCAGTTGCGCGTCTTCGCGCACCACAAAATGGGTAAAGACCGTCGCTTCTTTTCCGGATTCCGGGAGCTCATAAAAACAGGTCATCGGCATATGCACTTCGTAACCGACGCCGCCCACTTCAAGCAACACCAGCGGGGGTTGTTTTTCCAGAATAATGCCTCTGAGTCTGCCTATCACATTACGCTCCTGCGTTGGGGCCGAAAAATAAAGCTGTATCATAAAAAAAGGCTGGATAGATATCCAGCCTCATTTGTCATTATCGCAAGCGACCTCGCGCAAGATTGAGACGCGACTCGCTCATTTGCATCGCATTCTGACTGACGTGGCAGTGAGTGATGGCAATTGCCAGCGCATCCGCCGCATCGGCCTGTGGATTGGCCGGGAGTTTCAGCAAGGTGCGCACCATATGCTGCACCTGGCTTTTCTCAGCGCTACCGATGCCCACCACGGTCTGCTTCACCTGGCGCGCCGCATACTCAAATACCGGCAGCGCCTGGTTGACCGCTGCGACAATCGCCACGCCGCGCGCCTGCCCCAGCTTGAGCGCGGAATCCGCATTCTTCGCCATAAACACCTGCTCAATAGCGAAGTAGTCTGGCTGAAACTGGGTGATGATTTCCGTCACGCCCGCGTATATCAGCTTCAGGCGCGACGGAAGGTCGTCCACTTTCGTACGGATGCAGCCGCTACCGAGATAGGTCAGCTGTCTGCCGACCTGGCGAATTACGCCATAGCCGGTCACGCGAGAGCCCGGGTCAATACCCAGTATGATGGACATCACGCGCCTCCGGTGGTAACGGGATTAAGCCACATCATTCTAAGGTAGCTGCAACCTCATCAGAGATTTCACCGTTGTGGTAAACTTCCTGCACGTCGTCACAATCTTCAAGCATGTCGATCAGACGCAGCAGTTTTGGCGCGGTTTCCGCATCCATGTCCGCTTTGGTTGACGGGATCATAGACACTTCCGCGCTGTCTGCTTTCAGACCAACGGCTTCCAGCGCGTCACGCACTTTACCCATATCTTCCCACGCGGTGTAGACGTCAATCGCGCCGTCGTCGAAGGTCACCACATCTTCCGCACCCGCTTCCAGCGCCGCTTCCATAATGGTGTCTTCATCGCCCTGCTCAAAGGAGATCACGCCTTTTTTGCTGAACAGATAGGCCACGGAACCGTCGGTACCCAGGTTACCGCCGCATTTGCTGAACGCATGACGCACTTCCGCAACAGTACGATTACGGTTGTCAGACAGGCATTCCACCATGATTGCCGTACCGCCAGGACCGTAACCTTCATAGATGATGGTTTCCATGTTGGCATCATCATCACCGCCCACACCGCGGGCAATCGCGCGGTTCAGGGTGTCACGGGTCATGTTATTGGACAGCGCTTTATCAACCGCTGCGCGCAGACGTGGGTTAGCGTCCGGATCGCCACCGCCCAGTTTGGCAGCCGTCACCAGTTCACGAATGATTTTGGTGAAGATTTTACCGCGCTTAGCATCCTGCGCCGCTTTACGATGTCTGGTGTTGGCCCATTTACTATGACCTGCCATAAATATTTCCTCAAAAAGCATGCCTTTTCAGGCGATGTTAATTACAAATTCTTCAATCGCCTGCCGGTTGCTCCACGACTTGGTGAGCGCCGCCGCCGCGGGCGCATCAAGCCACTGGTAGGTCAGGTGTTCGGTGAACACAATCTGCCGCTCATGCGGCAACGCAAGGCAGAACCAGGATTCTGTATTGCGCGCCACGCCCGGCGCATAGCGATGACGTAAATGTGAAAAAATCTCAAACTCCACCGTGCGCTGACAGTCGATTAAGGTCAGTTGCTCAGCGGCAACGTCAATGGCGACCTCTTCCTTTACTTCACGCACGGCGGCTTGCGACGCGGTTTCACCGTCTTCAAGGCTTCCGGTTACCGACTGCCAGAAATCCGGGTCGTCGCGTCGCTGCAACATCAGCACTTTCCCGGTGTCTTTTGCATAGATTACGACTAACACCGAGACAGGCTGTTTGTATGCCATATCAGTTTTTCTCAGCCTTTTTGACCACGTCGATACCCAGCTCAGCCAGCGCTGCCGGGTTCGCGAAGCTCGGCGCTTCGGTCATCAGACAGGCTGCGGCGGTCGTTTTCGGGAAGGCAATAACGTCACGAATATTATCGGTACCGGTCAGCAGCATGGTCAAACGATCCAGACCAAATGCCAGACCCGCATGTGGCGGCGTGCCGTATTTCAGCGCATCCAGCAGGAAGCCGAACTTCTCACGCTGTTCCTGTTCGTTAATCCCCAGAATGCCAAACACGGTCTGCTGCATTTCACCGTTATGAATACGTACGGAACCGCCGCCCACTTCGTAACCGTTAATGACCATGTCGTAGGCATTGGCGACCGCATTTTCCGGCGCGGCTTTTAGCTCAGCGGCGGACATGTCTTTCGGCGAGGTGAACGGGTGGTGCATTGCGGTCAGACCGCCTTCACCGTCGTCTTCAAACATCGGGAAGTCGATCACCCACAGCGGCGCCCACTTGCTTTCGTCGGTGAGATTCAGATCTTTACCCAGCTTCAGACGCAGCGCGCCCAGCGCATCGGCCACCACTTTCTTGTTGTCCGCGCCGAAGAAGATCATATCGCCATCCTGAGCGGCGGTGCGCTCGAGGATCGCGTCAACAATTTCCGCGTTGAGGAATTTCGCGACCGGGCTGTTGATGCCTTCAAGTCCCTTCGCGCGCTCATTGACCTTAATGTAGGCCAGACCTTTTGCGCCATAGATCTTGATGAAGTTACCGTAGTCGTCGATCTGCTTACGGCTCAGCGCCGCGCCGCCGGGTACGCGCAGCGCGGCTACGCGCCCTTTCGGATCGTTCGCCGGGCCGGAGAATACCGCGAATTCGACGGACTTCAGCAGATCGGCAACGTCCACCAGCTCCATCGGGTTGCGCAGATCCGGCTTGTCGGAACCGTAGCGGCGCTCGGCTTCCGCAAAGGTCATAATGGGGAAATCGCCCAGATCCACGCCTTTCACGTCCAGCCACAGGCTACGTACCAATGCTTCCATCACTTCACGCACCTGTTCGGCGGTCATGAAGGAGGTTTCCACATCGATCTGGGTAAATTCCGGCTGACGGTCAGCGCGCAGGTCTTCGTCGCGGAAGCATTTCACGATCTGGTAATAGCGGTCAAAGCCGGACATCATCAGCAACTGCTTAAACAACTGCGGCGACTGCGGCAGCGCGTAGAATTTGCCTTTATGCACGCGGGACGGGACCAGGTAGTCGCGCGCGCCTTCCGGCGTGGCTTTGGTCAGCATCGGCGTCTCAATATCGAGGAAGCCGTGATCGTCCATAAAGCGGCGCACCAGACTGGTGATTTTCGCGCGGGTCTTCAGACGCTGCGCCATTTCCGGACGGCGCAGATCCAGATAACGGTACTTCAGACGCGCTTCTTCTGTGTTGACGTGGTTTGAATCAAGCGGCAGCGATTCTGCGCGGTTGATGATAGTCAGATCGGAGGCCAGCACTTCAATCTCGCCGGTGGCCATCTCGCTGTTGATGTTTTTCTCGTCACGCGCACGCACGGTGCCCGTCACCTGAATGCAGAACTCATTACGCAGTTCAGAGGCCAGCTTTAATGCGTCCGCACGATCCGGGTCGAAAAAGACCTGCACGATGCCTTCACGATCGCGCATATCGATAAAGATCAGGCTGCCAAGATCACGACGACGGTTGACCCAACCACACAGAGTCACCTGCTGCCCCACGTGGGACTGACGGAGCTGTCCGCAATATTCTGTACGCATGAGATATCCCTTAATAAGCCGCAGGCTGTTTTGTCGCAGCTTTAACTGTATGTCACAACTGGATGAAAAAAGGCGGCTATTATACTGGAAATTCCGCCTGACGATAAGTCCGCTACAGACTGTACGCGTGTTTCGTACGCGGGTATTGCGTATTCTCACAAAAAATAACAAAAATTGTCGTCCGTCACACGGGCAATCGCGATTAAGGTGTAACGGAATTTTGAATTTCGACGGGAGTTATCATGCTGCAACTGAACGCTAAAACCACCGCCCTGGTGGTCATTGACCTGCAGGAAGGGATTTTACCCTTCGCTGGCGGCCCGCATTCCGCCACTGACGTCGTGACGCGCGCTGCCCGCCTGGCGGAGGCGTTTCGCGCCAACGGTTCGCCGGTGGTGATGGTTCGCGTTGGCTGGTCCGACGATTATGCCGAAGCGCTTAAACAGCCCGTTGACGCCGTGGCGCCCGCGCACCCGCTGCCGGAAAACTGGTGGACGTACCCGCAGGCGCTGGGTAAAGCCGAAAGCGATCTGGAAGTGACCAAACGCCAGTGGGGCGCTTTTTACGGGACCGACCTTGAACTGCAACTGCGCCGTCGGGGTATCGACACTGTCGTGCTGTGCGGTATCTCCACCAATATCGGCGTAGAATCAACTGCCCGCAACGCCTGGGAACTGGGTTTCAGCCTGATCATCGCCGAAGACGCCTGCAGCGCGGCCAACGCCGAACAGCATCAGGGCAGCATGACCCACATCTTCCCGCGTATCGCCCGTGTGCGTAGCGTGGACGAGATCGTTCGCGCCTTATGATATACATCGGCCTGCCGCAATGGTCGCACCCCAAGTGGGTGCGGCTGGGGATCAACGGTCTGGAAGAGTATGCCCGCCACTTTAATTGCGTGGAGGGCAATACCACCCTGTACGCGCTTCCCAGGGCGGAGATTGTCGAACGCTGGTACGCGCAAACCACGGATGATTTTCGCTTCTGCTTTAAGTTTCCGGCGACCATTTCGCATCAGGCGGCTCTTCGCCACTGTGATGATCTGGCGCATGCGTTTTTTAGCCGCCTGTCCCCGCTGGAGACGCGCATCGGGCAGTACTGGCTGCAGCTTCCCGCGACCTTTGGCCCGCAGGACCTTCCTGCCCTCTGGTCGTTTCTCGACGCGCTGCCAAAGGGCTTCACTTACGGCGTGGAGGTTCGTCATCCGGAATTTTTCGCCAAAGGCGACGCGGAACAGTTGCTGAACAGCGGTCTGCATCAGCGCGGCGTTAACCGGGTTATTCTCGACAGCCGACCGGTCCACGCGGCGCGCCCGCACACCGAAGCCATACGCGACGCCCAACGCAAGAAGCCGAAAGTGCCGGTTCATGCGCTGGTGACGGCAAACACTCCGATGGTGAGATTCATCGGCAGCGATGATATGGCGCAGAATCAATCGTTTTTCGCCGACTGGCTGACGAAACTGCCACGCTGGGAGCAAACCACCACGCCGTATCTTTTTTTGCACACCCCGGATATCGCGCAGGCGCCGGAGCTGGTCGACACCCTGTGGGAAGATTTGCGCGCGGTGTTGCCAGTGATCGGATCAGCACCCTCCATCCCACAGCAATCTTCTCTTTTCTGAAATTGCCCCCTATCATAAGGGCGTGCCATCTGCCAAAAAGGGACATTGTATGGTAAGCGCGCTATATGCCGTATTAGGTGCGTTGCTGTTAATTAAGTTTTCATTTGATGTCGTCCGTCTGCGAATGCAGTACCGCGTTGCCTATGGCGACGGTGGTTTTAGCGAACTGCAGAGCGCCATTCGTATCCATGGCAATGCGGTAGAATATATTCCGATCGCGATGGTGCTCCTGCTGTTTATGGAAATGAACGGCGCAGAAACGTGGATGGTGCACCTGTGCGGCATCATTCTGCTTGCCGGTCGGCTGATGCATTACTACGGTTTCCATCAGCGGCTGTTCCGCTGGCGTCGGTCAGGCATGAGCGCCACCTGGTGCGCGCTGTTGCTAATGGTGCTGGCGAACCTGTGGTATATGCCGTGGGAGTTGGTTTTCTCCCTGCATTAGCGCACAATACGCCCCTTTATTTTTCCCGGATTTTTACGTTATGTCTCACCGCGACACGCTTTTTTCTGCGCCAATCGCCAGTCTGGGCGACTGGACCTTTGATGAACGGGTAGCTGAAGTCTTCCCGGATATGATCCAGCGCTCCGTTCCCGGCTATTCCAATATCATTTCGATGATTGGCATGCTCGCCGAACGTTTTGTGCAGCCTGACACGCAGGTTTACGACCTGGGCTGCTCTCTTGGCGCGGCGACGCTCTCTGTGCGGCGTAATATTCAACATCAAAATTGCAAAATCATCGCCGTCGACAACTCTCCGGCAATGATTGAACGCTGTCGCCGTCATATTGACGCGTATAAAGCGCCGACGCCTGTGGACGTGGTGGAGGGCGACATCCGCACCATCGCCATCGAAAATGCCTCAATGGTGGTACTGAATTTTACCCTGCAGTTCCTTGCGCCAGTTGAGCGCCAGGCGTTGTTGGATAAGATTTACCAGGGGCTGATGCCGGGCGGCGCGCTGGTGCTGTCGGAAAAATTCAGCTTCGAAGATGCGAAAGTCGGCGAGTTGCTGTTTAACATGCACCATGACTTTAAGCGCGCGAATGGCTACAGCGAGCTGGAGATCAGCCAGAAGCGCAGCATGCTGGAAAACGTGATGCTCACCGACTCGGTCGAAACCCATAAGGCGCGTCTGCGCCAGGCGGGTTTCGAACACAGTGAACTCTGGTTCCAGTGCTTTAACTTTGGTTCCCTGGTGGCGCTGAAAGCTGAGGTTCCGGCATGATCGACTTTGGTAACTTTTATCAACTGATTGCCAAAAACGCGCTTTCCCACTGGCTGGAAACCTTGCCCGCGCAGATTGCCGCCTGGCAGCGCGAACAACACGGCCTGTATAAGCAATGGGCCAACGCGGTGGCGTTTCTTCCGGCCCTGACGCCTGACCGGCTGGATCTGCTGCACAGCGTTACGGCAGAAAGCGAAACACCGCTTTCCCCGGGCCAGCTCAAGCGTATCGATACCCTGCTGCGCAACCTGATGCCATGGCGCAAAGGTCCATTCTCTTTGTATGGCGTGAACATTGACACCGAGTGGCGTTCAGACTGGAAATGGGATCGCGTTCTGCCGCACCTGTCCGACCTGACCGGGCGGACTATTCTCGACGTGGGCTGCGGCAGCGGTTATCACATGTGGCGCATGATTGGCGCAGGCGCGCATCTGGCAGTCGGCATTGACCCGACGCAGCTGTTCCTGTGCCAGTTCGAAGCGGTTCGTAAACTGCTGGGCAACGATCAGCGCGCCCACTTGCTGCCGCTCGGTATTGAACAGTTGCCCGCGCTTAACGCCTTCGATACCGTCTTTTCCATGGGCGTGCTGTATCATCGCCGCTCGCCGCTGGAGCATCTCTGGCAGTTAAAAGATCAGCTGGTGAAAGACGGTGAACTGGTGCTGGAAACGCTGGTGGTCGACGGTGACGAGAACACCGTGCTGGTACCGGGTGATCGCTACGCGCAGATGCGCAACGTCTACTTTATTCCGTCTGCGCTGGCGTTGAAAAACTGGTTAGAGAAGTGTGGTTTTGTCGACGTGCGCATCGCTGACGTCTGCGTCACCACCACAGAAGAGCAGCGCCGCACCGACTGGATGATCACCGAATCGCTGGAGCAGTTCCTCGACCCAACCGACCACAGCAAAACCGTGGAAGGCTATCCGGCGCCGATGCGTGCGGTGTTGATTGCCACGAAGCCGTAGTATTTTGCCGGGTGGCGTCTACGCCTTACCCGGCCTACTCGTAGCATGTTTTCGCCAAAATAGTTCAGGTTGCAGCAAGGCGGCCAACACAGCGGCAGCCTGAAATATGCAGGAGAAAAAAAGGCCCCTGTTAATGGCAGGGGCCTGGTACGAGCAAGCATCATATTGGGCGACATGATGCAACGGTAAAAATCATTTGGCCTGATGGCGAGCAATGATTCCTTTCATTTCAGCAACCGCGGCGCCGTCAACCACATAGCGGGAGTATTCGTCCGCCTGCTTATCGGCTGACATTGACAACCCTGGGTTGCGATAACGCATCGGCGAGGGCTGTGTCGTTCCGGCTGAGCTGTGTACTTCCCGTACCCCGGCATCGAGGAAGCGCTGCAGATTTGCTGCACGAACCCCAGCTCCGGCCATAATGATTGGAACATCGGCGTGGGCAATAAGTTCCAAAATTATTGATAAACCTTGCGCCGCATCTGATTTTTGTCCCGAAGTCAGCACTCTGGCGACGCCCAGTTCCGCGAGATTGTTAAGTGCTTTTAATGGATTAGCACACATGTCGAAGGCGCGATGAAATGTCACGGCCAGCGGCCCTGCCGCCTGCATAATTTGCTGCATGCGCGGCATGTCGACGTGGCCGTCCGCATCCAGCACACCGATCACCAGCCCCGGGAATCCCATCTCCCTCACCTGTCGCACGTCTTCAAGCATGGCGGCGAACTCCCCTGCGGAATAACAAAAATCGCCGCCGCGCGGACGGATGATAGGATGAACAGGGATCGTCACCTGCTGGCGAACCGTACTCAGCACGCCCAGCGAAGGCGTTAAGCCCCCTTCTTTCGGCGCGGCGCAAAGCTCAATACGATCCGCGCCGTTTTGCTGCGCGATGCGCGCGCATTCCATGCTGTAACAACAGATCTCAAGTAATGCCATTGTCACTCCTGCTGTTCGCTTGCCACGATCGCTTCAATTGACCACGGGTGGAATTTAACGGTGACGTGACCGTCGGTAACCGCCAGAGTCGGATTCGGTAGACGCTCATGCGCGCCTTTCGGTGAACTGGTTTTAACGACAATCCCCGGCTGGCTCAGTCCGTCATCGGCGAGCAGCGCCAACGCACGCGCGTTCAGGGTATCCGGCTCTCCCGGCAAAACGATTTCGATATGCTCCCATCCTTCGTGGGGATAGCGCTTATCGCCCGGCCAGGGCAGCTCAACAACGCTAAATGCCCAGTGCGCGACGCAGACGGGCTCATCCAGTTTAAACAGACAAATCGGTCGGCCATTGATGATATTTTCCGACAACAGTTTGCCGCATTGTTCAAAGCCTCGCCGCCAGCGTTCCGCAGTGGCGTTTTGATGACAACGCAAAGAGATATGGTCGGCATCAAGCGGCGTAATATCCAGACCGAGGCGAGTGGAAAGTTCCGTGAACGCCCGCGTGAATCGCGGGAGGTCGGCGGAAATATCATGCAGTTCGTCGAGGGTTTGCCAGTTCGCCATAATGTCAGCTCTTAACAGGTTTCAAAGCCGCTAATTTACTCTGTTGGTCCGACACAACCAACCGCAGATTGCGGGATTTGCCGAATGCATGGTTATGCACGCTTTTATCGCTTATTTTCTGCACGTTGTTCAGGCCGCGCAGTGCTGACGCAAGGGGCCATTTGCAGTATACTCCCGCCCTTGATTCTTAAACTGCGGCGGTAAATTTCAACCCGCTTCATCAACGTAAGGTATTCAGGTGAATATTCAGGCTCTTCTCTCAGAAAAAGTCAGTCAGGCCATGATTGCCGCAGGCGCGCCTGCGGATTGCGAACCGCAGGTTCGTCAGTCAGCAAAAGTACAGTTCGGCGACTATCAGGCCAACGGCATGATGGCGGTGGCGAAAAAACTGGGCATGGCGCCGCGACAACTGGCCGAGCAGGTGCTGACTCATCTGGATCTCAGCGGTATCGCCAGTAAGGTTGAAATCGCTGGCCCGGGCTTTATTAATATTTTCCTCGACCCCGCGTTTCTCGCTGAAAGCGTGGAGCAAGCGCTGACCTCAGATCGCCTCGGCGTAGCGAAGCCGGAGAAACAGACCGTGGTGGTCGATTACTCCGCGCCAAATGTCGCGAAAGAGATGCATGTCGGCCACCTGCGTTCCACCATCATCGGCGACGCCGCGGTGCGTACCCTTGAGTTTCTTGGTCATCATGTGATTCGTGCGAACCACGTAGGCGACTGGGGCACTCAGTTCGGGATGCTGATCGCTTATCTGGAAAAACAGCAACAGGAAAACGCCGGTGAAATGGCGCTGGCGGACCTCGAAGGTTTTTATCGCGAAGCCAAAAAACACTACGACGAAGATGAAGCCTTTGCCGAGCGCGCGCGCAGCTACGTGGTAAAACTGCAGGGCGGCGACGACTATTTCCTGCAAATGTGGCGCAAGCTGGTCGACATCACCATGTCGCAGAACCAGATCACCTACGATCGCCTGAACGTCACGCTGACCCGCGATGATGTGATGGGTGAAAGCCTGTACAACCCCATGCTGCCGGGCATCGTGGCCGATCTGAAAGCCAAAGGTCTGGCCGTCGAAAGCGAAGGCGCCACCGTGGTATTCCTTGATGAGTATAAAAACAAGGAAGGCGAACCGATGGGGGTTATCATTCAGAAGAAAGATGGCGGTTATTTGTACACCACCACGGATATCGCCTGCGCCAAATACCGTTATGAGACCCTGCATGCTGACCGCGTGCTGTATTACATCGACTCCCGTCAGCATCAGCATCTGATGCAGGCATGGACTATCGTCCGTAAAGCGGGCTACGTTCCGGATTCCGTCCCGCTGGAGCACCACATGTTCGGTATGATGTTGGGTAAAGACGGCAAGCCGTTCAAAACCCGCGCTGGCGGCACCGTCAAGCTGGCCGATCTGTTGGATGAAGCGCTTGAGCGCGCCCGCCGTCTGGTGGCGGAAAAGAACCCGGATATGCCCGCCGACGAGCTGGAGAAACTGGCGAACGCCGTCGGTATCGGTGCGGTGAAATACGCCGATCTGTCGAAAAACCGCACCACCGACTATATCTTTGACTGGGACAACATGCTGGCCTTTGAGGGTAACACTGCGCCGTATATGCAGTATGCCTATACCCGCGTACTGTCGGTGTTCCGTAAATCTGGTCTGGATGAGCGCGCCCTTGCCAGCGCGAGAGTGGTGCTTAGCGAAGATCGCGAAGCGCAGCTGGCCGCGCGTCTGTTGCAGTTTGAAGAGACGCTGACCGTTGTCGCGCGTGAAGGGACGCCACACGTCATGTGCGCGTATCTGTATGATGTCGCAGGTCTGTTCTCCGGTTTCTACGAACATTGCCCGATTCTGAGCGCAGAGAACGACGATGTGCGCAACAGCCGGCTAAAACTGGCGCTGCTGACCGCTAAAACCCTGAAGCTGGGTCTCGATACGCTGGGTATCGAAACCGTAGAGCGGATGTAATTCCTTACGAGAATGACACTGGCAAAATAAAAGGTTACCAGCAGAATAAACCCGGCTATCGCCGGGTTTTGTTTTTACTTCTGAATCAGAAATATTTCCGCAGATATTCCGTCAGGCACAGCATCGCCATCGCCTGGCCATACGGCATAGAGGTGAGCGGGATCGCACGATAGAAATCGAGATTGCTGCCCATTCCGGTCCCGAAGGAGGTCTGCAACAACTCCCCTTCCGGCGAGATATTCTGCACAATGCCGCGAATGGCTTTTTCCGCAACCCCGGCATATTCCGCGCCAACATAACGTTTACGTACCGCTTTCAGTATGCCGTAGGCAAAACCCGCTGTCGCAGACGCTTCCAGGTAGGACTGCGGATCGTCCAGCAACGTATGCCACAGTCCGCTTTCATCCTGGCATTTTGCCAGCGCGGCGATTTGCGCCTTCAGAACCTGCACCAGATAACGACGCACCGCATTGTTTTCCGGCAGATCGACCAGTTCCAGGAAATCCGGGATCACAATGGTCAACCAGCTGTTGCCGCGCGCCCAGCGGGCGTTGGCAAAGTTATGGTGCCCGTCATAATTCCAGCCGTGGAACCACAGGCCGGTTTCCCTGTCCATCAGGTTTTGGACGTGTAGCAGGAACTGATAGGTTGCCTCTTCGACATATTCCGGCCGGTTGAGCAACTTGCCAATTTTCGCCAGCGGTAACACCGTCATCATCAGCGTATCGTCCCACATCTGCTGGTGGTTCTCTTCCGCCAGCGTGATATGCTGCATTCCGCCATGGTCGGTACGCGGCATTTCATTCATCGCCCATTCCGCCCAGCTGTCCAGCCAGGGCAGGTACGCCGGATTACGCGTCTCCTCATAGCGATACGCCAGCGTTAAGAACGGCGCCATGGTGTTTACGTTCTTGGTGGTGGCGCCTTCCGCAAAGCGGTCGGCGAACCAATTGTCGATAATGTCGCGCATCGACTCATCACCGGTCTGCTGATAATACTGATACATTCCATACAGACCGACGCCGTGCGTCCATTCCCATCCTGCCCACCCTTTTGTGTCAATCACACGTCCGTCATCCAGGCGTAGCAGGAATTGGCCAGTCTCGTCCTTGATGTTGACCAGATTGTTCGTCACCGTCTGAATCAAACCCTTCAGCTCTTCCCGGGAGATAAAACGCTCCGGCTGTCGTAGTAACGCGCTATGTTTGACGGGCCAAACTTTCATATTTCTAACCTCTGTTATAAGTCGAATTCAACGTTGCTGCCCGCTTGAGCGAGGGTGCAGCAGGTTTATTACGATTCAGGTAACCAATATTGTTGTTACCCCAAAGTGATTCATACGGCAGACCCGACAGCATCTCGACGGTGGCGCGCGCCTGCGGCGTGATGTTCTCCGGCATCGCCCGGCCCGACTCACGCATTTTCGCTGTTTCTTCGCGTAGCGTGCTGTGGGTTTGCAAATTCAGTTTGAAACGCAGAGAGACCAGGAAACCGCAGGCCAGCACCAGCAGCGTACCGCAGCTGAGGATTAACAGTATGGTGTGGCTGACCGCCTCCGGCTGGGTGCTTTGCCCGGAAACGAAACCAGACGTTTGCATGACAATCCCCACCAGCATGACCGCTCCAGCTTGCGAGGCTTTGCGCGTCAGGGTCATGATCCCGGCGAAGATCCCTTCACGACGCTGACCGGTAATCACTTCATCCACATCGGCAATGTAGGTGTAGGTGTTCCACGGCACATAGTTAATCCCCCCACGCCCCAGACCAGCAATGGCGGACACCAGCAGCAACAGGGAATAAATATCGCTTAATCCGGCGTAATACAGCAGGGCATAAGAGAGTGAGCTAAGACCAAACAGCACCACCACCATCCGGTAAGAAGGCGCAGGTCCGAAGCGGATGCACAGCGGGATCATGCCGATAACCGCGATAAACTGGAAAATCGCCATGGTGCCAAGCAGGTTTGACGCCATCGACGCTTCCTGCATCAGGACGAACACCACGTAATAGGTAAAGACCGCGTTGAAAACATCCTGCGCGATGTAGCCGCCCAGATACATGCCGAGATGCTGGCGGAAAATTTTAATCCGCAACGTAGAGCTCAGCTCAACAAACAGGCGGCGCATGCTCTGGCTGAACGTCAGGCTCTTTTTCTCTTCTTCCGCGCGTAGCGCTGCTTCCGTCCATTCCTCGCGTGGACGCTCCCAGGTGAAGAACCAGACGAACGTCAGCATCAGGGCGCACAGCACCGAGAACACCAGGCTGGCGTAGAAAAAGGAGATGGGGTTGTCTTTGCCAAACGCGGTCAACAGGATACCCGGCAGGAAGGAAGCGAGGATCGCGGACATCTGCGCCATGGAAATACGCGCGCCGGAAAATTTGGTTTTCTGTTTGAAATCATCGGTCATTTCCGGCACCAGCGTTTCATATGGCACCAGGATCATGGTGTAGACGATATCGAAAATCAGGTAGGTCAGCAGGTAGTACCAGAACCCCATATCCCCCACCCACATTAATGAGTAGCTAAAGACACATGGGATCCCCAGCAAAATAAAGAATTTACGGCGGCCAAAGTGTTTACCCAGCCAGGTTGAGCCGAAGTTGTCCGTCAGAAAGCCCATCAGTGGGCTGACGACTGCGTCCAGCACCCTCGCCGCCGCAAAGATAAACGTCGCCTCGATGGGCGAAAGACCGCAAAACGTCGTATAAAAATACAGTAACCAGGCGGCTGTGAGCGCCGTGGTGCCTGCACCTAAAAAATCGCCTGAACCGTAGGCTAAATAATTCGCCAATCCAATTTTACGTGTTTTCATTGCCGTTAACCCTGCAATCAGTTGGGGGACTCCGACCTGTGGCTACGCCAGAGGGAGTACTTACACGGCTACAGTAAAAGCTTACCAGGCGGGATACCTTTTCGTTTTTGCCACCTGTCCTGGCGAAATGGCAAAAACGCAAAGAGACCGGCAACGCGTGTCACCGATTTATAAAACAGCGTTTCTTTTGAATCAAAAGAGGGGGTCAAAAATGCGAGTCAGGCAGCACATTACGTTGCCGCCTGATGAGGAAATAACCGTTAGCGGTAGTTCACAATTACCTGATTGCGCTGTACTTTTAGGGCGGGAATCAGACGGCCGCCACCGGGTACTTCCCAGATAAAACGCAGCGGCTCCACGGCAGGCACGTTGCTAAAAGCGGTGGTTGTCCCACTTTGTCCATCAAGCTCGACGCAGCGCGACTGGGAGCATAAGCGCACCCGCAAACCGGCGGGCGTCGGGCCATTCAGCTCATAACGCCAGGCCACCAGGGTCATCAGCCCGGACACCGGCTGACCAGCGGAAAGCGGCGCCGAGGAGGCGGATTCACCGCGATGGTTTAAAGTAATGCCGATGCTGCTGGCCTGCCATGCGCCTTCCCCGGCGGCCTGCGCCGCCAGCGGGAACAGCAACAGCCAAAGAAGTCTGCGCATTATTTACCTCCAATGGTTGCGGTCATGCGAATGTTACGATTGTCGGAAAGCTCCATGTTCGACAGGACAACCAGCTGCGGCAGACTGCGACGCAGAAAGCGCGACAGCAATGGGCGCAGCGCATGGTTGACCAACAACACTGGCGGCGCGCCAAGCATCTCCTGACGAGACAGCGCCTCTTGCGTTTGCGCCAGCAGGCGATCGGCCAGCCCAGGCTCCAGACCGCCGCCGCCCTGCAACGCCTGCAACAACAAGCGTTCGAGCGCCGTATCCAGGCCAATAACGCTGACTTCATCGCTACCGGGGAACCACTGCTGTGTAATTGCGCGCCCCAGCGCCACGCGCACCACGGCGGTAAGTTCATGGGGATCATTTTGCAGCGGCGCATGTTCCGCCAGCGTTTCAAGAATGGTGCGCATATCGCGGATCGGCACTTTTTCATCCAGCAGATTCTGCAGCACTTTATGCAGCGTGGTCAGGGTGACCACGCCGGGGACCAAATCTTCAGTCAGTTTCGGCATCTCCTGGGAGACGCGATCCAACAACTGCTGCGCTTCCTGACGGCCAAACAGTTCGGCGGCATATTTGCCGATCAAATGGTTGAGGTGCGTCGCCACGACGGTACTGGCTTCCACCACCGTAAAGCCCTGGATCTGCGCCTGTTCTTTCAGCGCGCTTTCGATCCAGATTGCATCCAGGCCAAACGCCGGATCCACGGTTTGCTCGCCTGGCAGCGTACCCGCGGCCGTTCCCGGGTTGATTGCCAGCCAGCGCCCCGGATACGCGTCGCCGCTGCCAATCTCCACCCCTTTCATCAGAATACGATAGTGCGCCGGTTGCAGATCCATATTGTCGCGAATGTGCACCACTGGCGGCAGGAAGCCCATGTCCTGGGCGAATTTCTTGCGGATACTGCGGATGCGCCCGAGCAACTCGCCATCCTGCTGGAAATCGACCATCGGAATCAGGCGGTAGCCCACCTCCATACCGAGCGAATCTTCAAGCTGGACGTCGTTCCACGTCGCTTCCACCACCGAATTGTTTTCCGGCATTTTTACGGGTTGCGGTTCGCTGGGCGCTTTTTGTTCCCGGCCACGGATCCACCAGGCCAGCCCCAACAGCGCCGCCGTAAACAACAGGAAAACGAGGTTTGGCATGCCCGGCACCAGCCCGAGCAGGCCCAGAACCCCTGCGCTGAGCAGCATGACGCTGGGGTTGCTGAAAAGCTGCCCCACCATCTGCTCGCCCACGTCCTGATCGGTACTGACGCGGGTGACGATCACGCCCGCAGCGGTCGAAATGACCAGCGCCGGGATCTGCGCCACCAGGCCGTCACCGATAGTCAGCAACGTATAACTTTCCGCCGCATCGCCCATGCTCATGCCATGCTGCAACACACCGACCAGCAGACCGCCGACCACGTTGATCACCATGATCAAAATACCGGCGATGGCATCGCCGCGAACGAATTTACTCGCCCCGTCCATAGAACCATAGAAGTCCGCTTCCTGGGTCACTTCGGCGCGACGTTTTTTCGCTTCATCTTCGCCAATCAGTCCGGCGTTGAGGTCGGCGTCAATCGCCATCTGTTTACCCGGCATGCCGTCTAGCACGAAGCGCGCGCCAACCTCAGCGATACGCCCGGCGCCCTTGGTAATCACCATAAAGTTGATGATGACCAGAATGACGAACACCACGATCCCAATGGCGAAATTGCCCCCCACCAGGAAATGCCCGAACGCTTCGACCACCTTCCCTGCCGCCGCCGCGCCGGTGTGTCCTTCCATCAGAATGATACGGGTGGACGCCACGTTCAGCGCCAGACGCAGTAAGGTAGTGAACAGCAGGATGGTCGGGAAGGCGGCGAACTCCAGCGTACGCTGGGTAAACATCGCCACCAGTAACACCATGATCGACAGCGCAATGTTAAAGGTAAACAGCAGATCGAGGATAAACGCGGGTAGCGGCAGTACCATCATCGACAGAATTAACAGGATGAGGATCGGCCCGGCAAGGATCTGCCATTGCGTGGTTTTCATGTTGTTGGGCAGGCGCAACATCGCGACCAGATTAGCCATCGGTAGTCTTCTCGTTCATAAAATCCAGTGACTCAGGCACCGGAAGATTTGCAGGTTGTGGTGGACGTTCCCCGCCAGCAAGACGCCAGCGTTTAAGCTGCCAGACCCAGGCCAGCACTTCCGCCACGGCGGCGTACAGTTGACCGGGTATTTGCTGACCAATTTCAGCATGGCGATAGAGCGCGCGCGCCAGCGGCGGCGCTTCAAGCGTGGGGATTTTGTTTTCCGCGCCAATCTCGCGAATGCGCAGCGCCACCAGTCCCGCCCCTTTGGCGACCACTTTCGGCGCGCTCATTTTGTTTTCGTCATACTGTAACGCCACCGAATAGTGGGTGGGGTTGGTGACAATGACATCCGCTTTGGGTACGTCGCTCATCATGCGCTGGCGCGCCGCCGCTCGCTGCATCTGACGGATACGCCCTTTCACGTGCGGGTCGCCTTCGTTCTGTTTGAATTCATCGCGGATGTCCTGACGCGACATGCGCAGCTTTTTCAGGTGACTGAAGATCTGAAAGATCACGTCAAAGGCGACCATCGGGATCACACCGAGCACCACCAGCAATGCGCAGAGTCCGACGAGATCCAGCGCGTTACCCATCGCCGTAATCGGCGATTCCGCCATCAGGCGCATCATCTCCGGCCACTTATGCCACAAATAAAGCGCTGTCACGCCGCCCACCAGCGACGATTTCAGTATCGCCTTCAGCAACTCCGCGCCGGTCTGCGCGGAGAACATACGCTTAATGCCCGGCAGCGGGTTAAGTTTGGAAAATTTCGGCTGTAGCGATTTGCCGCTGAACACCAGCCCGCCGAGTAGCACCGGCGAGATCAGCGCCACCAGCACCACGCCGGTGATAAGCGGCAGCAGCGCGATCATCGCTTCTTTTATTAACAGGATGATTTGCCCGAGGATCAGATTGGGGTCGTTGACCATGCTGTGATCAAATCGCAGCCCCGCCGACAGCATTCCCGACAGGCGCCTTGCCAACGACGCGCCGCCAATCCAGAGAATGCAGACCCCCACTAACAAAATCAGCAGAGAAGTCAGCTCCCGGGATCGGGGGATTTGCCCTTCCTCCCGCGCTTTTTCCAGTCGGTGGGGTGTGGGGGCTTCTGTTTTGTCGTCGTTCTCTTCAGACACGCATCAGATCCTGGATGGGCTTATGAGCGAGAATGATGCCAGAAGCGCCTGCCGCCAATGGGCAGAGTAAACGGCAAAAAAGGTCGGGTTTATGCCGTTAAGGAGGATAAGCGGATAGCAATGCAGTCGCAGCTAATCTGTCATTAAGCCCGATGGCGTGACGCCATCGGGCGACCTGGTTAAAAACCGAGGCTGTCCAGCAGGTCGTCTACTTGATCCTGGCTGGCGACCACGCCCGCCCGGGTCGTATCCACCTGCGGACCGTTGAGCAGACTGTCGTTTTCACGCTTCGGTCGCGCGCCCTGCTCCGGAATATTCTCCAGCAGCACCATCAACAGTTGACGTTCAATTTCCTGGATGACATCCATCATGCGCTTGATCACCTGACCGGTCAGATCCTGGAAATCTTGCGCCATCATAATGTCGAGCAACTGCGCATTAGTGAAGCTGGTGTGTTCCGGCACATCGCTCAGGTATTTGCGCGTGTCGGTCACCAGTTCCCGGGCGTCTGCCAGCTCGATCGGGTTTTCAAACCACGCGTCCCAGCGCTTGCTTAACGCTTTCGCCCCTTTCTCCATTTCGTCCTGGTGCGGCTGTGAAGCTTCGACGCTGTTCAGCGCGCGCTCGGCGGCCTGGGCGGTCATCTGCACCACATAGTCCAGACGGTCGCGGGCGTCCGGAATGGCTTCTGCCGCTTCGGCGATGGCCTGGTCCAGACCCAGCTCCCGCAGGCTGTCGCGCAGCATACGGGTCAGGCTGCCAATGCGCGCAATAATATCCCCGGCAGAGTGTTCATCTACGGGTTTCATGGTTGGTTGCATCATTGTCCGCCCCTTACATGCCCAGTTTCTCAAAGATTTTGTTGAGTTTCTCTTCCAATGTCGCGGCGGTAAACGGCTTCACCACGTAGCCGCTGGCACCGGCCTGCGCCGCGGCGATAATGTTCTCTTTCTTCGCTTCCGCCGTCACCATTAGTACCGGCAATGAAGACATGCCGCCGTCTGCGCGAATGGTTTTCAACAGTTCCAGACCGTCCATATTCGGCATGTTCCAGTCAGAAATGACAAAACCAAAGCCGCCCATCTGCAGTTTATTCAATGCGTCCACGCCGTCTTCGGCCTCTTCGACGTTGTTAAATCCCAGTTCCTTAAGCAGGTTACGCACGATGCGACGCATGGTGGAAAAGTCATCCACAACCAGAAACTTAAGCTCTTTGTCCGCCATAAAAAATTACTCCTGAGTCAAATACGTATTGCCTGTCCGGCACTGATTTTCGCCAGCATCTGCTGGCTTACCTGGCTGAGATCGACCACTTCGCTCACGCCACCCATATTGATGGCCTCGCGCGGCATGCCGAACACCACACAACTTGCTTCATTCTGCGCAATCGTCCAGGCGCCCGCCTGGTGCATCGCCAGCATTCCGGCGGCGCCGTCGTTGCCCATCCCCGTCAGGATCACCCCCACGGCGTTGCGCCCCGCGTGTTTCGCCACCGAATGAAACAGCACATCCACAGACGGCCGGTGCCGGTTAACCGGCGGCCCGTCATGAATTTTGATTTGATAGTTTGCCCCGCTGCGCGCCAGCTCCATGTGCTTATCGCCGGGCGCGATGTAGGCATGTCCTGGCAGCACGCGCTCGCCGTCCTCCGCTTCTTTCACGCTGATCTGACACAGTTTGTTCAGACGCTCGGCAAACGAACGGGTAAAACCCGGCGGCATATGCTGCGTAATAATCACTGCCGGGCAGGAAAGCGGCAGCGGCTGCAACACGTGACGAATCGCTTCGGTGCCGCCCGTCGACGCGCCAATGGCGATCAGCTTTTCTGAACTGAGCAACGGCCCGGCTTTCAGGGTCGCTGGCGCGGCCAGTGGCTTATGCGCGCCCAACCGCGCGCGCGACGCGGTGCGCACTTTTTCGGCAATCATCTCGCTGTAGGCCAGCATCCCTTCGCGGATCCCTAACTGGGGCTTGGTGACAAAATCAATGGCCCCCAGCTCCAGCGCGCGCAACGTCACTTCGGAGCCTTTCCCCGTCAGCGATGACACCATCACCACCGGCATCGGACGCAAGCGCATCAATTTTTCAAGAAAATCGAGGCCGTCCATCCGCGGCATTTCGACGTCCAGCGTCAAAACGTCCGGGTTGTATTTTTTGATTAAATCACGGGCAACGAGCGGATCGGGTGCGGTTGCCACCATCTCCATATCGCTATGGCTGTTGATAATTTCAGTCATGATTTGGCGCATTAGCGCGGAATCATCAACCGATAACACCCTGATTTTACTCATGCTTTATCCTTACTCAGCGCATACACCGTCTGTCCGCGCAGGCTAAAGTCGCGCACGAGGTTGCTAAAGTTCTCTGAATGCCCGGCGAACAGCAGGCCGTCAGGCTTAAGGAGGGGAACAAAACGGCGCAGAATGTCCTGCTGCGTCGTTTTATCGAAATAGATCATCACATTGCGGCAGAAAATCGCATCAAACGGCCCCGGTACGTTGTACTGTTTGTCAAGCAGGTTTATCCCGGCGAACTCCACGTGACTTGCCAGCTCCTGGCGCACGCGCACCAACCCTTCATGGGGGCCGGTGCCGCGCATGAAATAGCGCTGCAGTTGCTGTGGCGACAGGGTTTTTAACTCATCAAGCCGATAGATGCCGCTGCGGGCTTTTTCCAGCACTTCGGTGTCGATATCACTGGCAAAGACCCGCCAGCGCCCTGGCGCTGTGCCTAACGTATCGGCCAGCGTAATGGCGATACTGTAAGGTTCTTCACCGGTTGACGCCGCCGCGCTCCACACCCGGTATTCGCCATTGCGACGGCGGGCGTGCTCAGCCAGCACCGGAAAGTGATGACCTTCGCGAAAAAAGGCGGTCAGGTTGGTGGTCAACGAGTTGATAAAAGCCTGCCATTCCGCGCTGTTTTGATTCGCTTCCAGCATGCTGAGATAGCGACCAAAATCATCCAGCCCCAGCGTACGCAGACGGCGAACCAGGCGGTTATAAACCATATCCCGCTTATGGTCCGCCAGCACGATCCCCGCGCGCTGATAGATTAACTGACATATTCGACGAAAGTGCGCGTCGGACAGCGCGAGGCGCTGTGTCATCTGTAACAATAATGACGTTTGCCCGTTGGGCAGAGATGATGTCATAGCGCCTTCTCAATCACATTCAGGATACAACGGGCGCCGCCTGCTGCGGCGCCGATTCTTGGTGTGTTACAACGTGTTTATTTGCCGTCAAAATGTTTCCCAGTGGGTGTCGGGTTCAGCGCCGGGCGATGCCTTCTGCGGCTCGCGAGGCGACGGCGCAGAGGCGCGTTCTTCGGTTTTTTGCGTGGTATATGGGCGAGCGGCGAGACGAAACGCCGACACCGCTCTGGTTAAGCGACTGGCCTGGTCTTCCAGCGCGGCGGCGGCAGCGGCGGACTCCTGTACCAGTGCGGCGTTTTGCTGCGTCACGCGATCCATTTCCGACACCGCCAGCGCCACCTGATCGATACCGCGGCTTTGCTCGTCGGACGCCGAGGCGATTTCCCCCATGATGTCAGTCACCCGGGTCACCGCGTTAACAATGTCATTCATCGTGTCACCCGCGCTTTCGACCAGCACCGAGCCGGTATCCACACGCGCCACTGAATCTTCGATCAGCGCTTTGATTTCTTTTGCCGCCTGCGCGCTGCGGCTGGCGAGATTACGCACCTCTCCGGCAACCACGGCAAACCCACGGCCTTGCTCACCGGCGCGCGCCGCTTCAACCGCCGCGTTCAGCGCCAGGATATTGGTCTGGAACGCAATACCGTCGATCACGCTAATGATGTCGGCGATTTTCTTCGAACTGTCGGCAATGTCGTGCATCGTTTTAACAACGTTATCCACCACTTTGCCGCCGTGCTGGGCCGTTTCCGAGGCGCTCTGCGCCAGTTGCGACGCCTGGCGGGCATTGTCGGCGTTCTGTTTCACGGTGGCGGTCAGTTGTTCCATGCTGGCGGCGGTCTCTTCCAGCGCCGAAGCCTGCTGTTCGGTTCGCGAAGAGAGGTCGGTATTGCCAGTGGCAATCTCGCTGGTGCCAGCATAGATGGCGTCGGACCCTTCCCGCACCTGCGTGACGGTTTCAACCAGCGAACGCTGCATGTGATCGACGCTGTCGGCCAGTTCGCCAATCTCATTGCGTCCAGCCACGGTCAGGGTAGTGGTTAAATTGCCGCTGGCGATATCACGGATATGCGCAATGACGCGCCCCAGCGGATTCAACAAGGTGTGACGGATGCCGTACCACACCACCACCAGAATCAGCGCCAGCACGACCGCGAGAATGGCAAGCTGCCACTGGGCGAACTGATAATCGCGGGCGCTTTCATTAAAGGCCTGGCGGTAAAGTTTTTCGCTGACGCTGGCATACTTGCCCAGCGCTTCGCCGAGCGCGTTTTGCATTCCCTGAGTCGGCTGGGCAAAGTAGGCGTCCATGTTGCCGCTTTCCAGAAACTGCACCAGTTCGGTTAACGCCGCAAAGTAGGCCTGGTACTTCGCCTCCACCTCAAGACTGGCTTCTTCCATGTCAGGCAGCGGACTGATCGCTTTAAATGCCTTATAGTGCACCGCGGCCTGCGCGAGGGTATTTTTCGCATTCTTCAGCAATTCGGTTTTGGCGCTGCTTTGCTGGTTCGCCGCATCCATCATCATGCGAGCGGAAGAGCGGCTAAGGTTAATACGCGTTTGCAGCATCAGATCCCATGTTGAGGTCAGTTCGCTTTGCTGCTGGCGCAGATCGTTTGAGATAACAAAACTGGTCTGGTTCTGCTGTAAAGATGAAAACAGCAGCCCCCCGGATACAAGCTGTAGCAGTGCGAAAACCCCAAGCACCATCATCAGCATTGTGACAACGCGGATACGGTTAAACATAAGGCACCTTCCTTAAAACGAGTTATCAACGTTATCGGCAACCCGGTTGAGAACTTTACGTTTGCGAAAGGGAAAAACAGATCAGAAGGCGATATCCACAACCACCGTGTCGGTGTAGGTCCCGGCGGGCGGTGTGGTCTGCGTGGTTAACACTCTGGCGGTGTAGTTGTAGGTGCGCAGCAGGCCGTCGCTGCTAAGAGAAGACGACGCGCTGCTGGCCCAGCGATCGCCGCCGACGCTTCCCCAGCGGCTGGTGGTGCCTGCCTTATAAATTTCATAGCTCAGACGGTTATTACCGCTTGCCATGTTGCGTACATTGCCGTTGGCATAGCTGCCATTATTGATGCCTACCGTGTAGGCGCTGCCTTTGGTACAGGTGATCGCCACCGCCTGCGAGACGGCGGGAAAATTGTTCACCAGCGGCGCGCTGCCAAAGTTCACGTTCGGCGCAGTAAGGGTAATACAGTCATTGGTGACGGTCAGGTTTACCTGCAGGTTAGCCGCCACCGTGCCGGTTTGCGCGGTAACGCATAAGCCAAGCGCCCCCACCTGGCAGACATTAAAATAGACGCTGAAGTTAAGCGTCACCTGATACGGCCCGGCGCTAACGTTCTGGCCCGTAAGGGTGCGGAAGTAAAGCGGCAGGGTAAAGCGTGAAGAGCCTAACAGCGCCAGCAATGAACTGCCGCTCCAGGTGTAGCTGCCGCCAATCGGGATCTCACTGTTGCTGGCGCAACCGGACTGCGCGCACATGCGTACCGGAATGGCATCCGTCACCGCTGCGTTATCGCTTCGCCTGAGAGCCGCTCTGTTGCTGACCGAAAGCGTCGCGCCAGTATAGGTCAGAGTGATGGTATCGTTGTTCAACAATCCCAACACCACGTCGCACTGGACCACGAGATTAGCGCTGGTGGCCTGCTCGCTGCTGTTCACGGTAAAAGATGACACGCTGCCAAACGCGCCGCTGGTGGTGGTGACGGCACAGGCGGCCCAGGCCCCCGGCGTAACCAGCAGAAACAGGATCCCCCACAACGCCCGTCCCATCATGGCGCCCCCTTACGGCAGACCAGCGGCCCGTAGGTTTGCAGCTTATGCCCGGGATTAGGCGCAAGAGTGAATATGGCCGTGCAATGCTCTCCGGCCGGGGTTATCGCCCGGAGTCGGTTCACCTCGGCAAGATTTTCCAGCCAGACGATACCCTCATATCCCACCACCGCAGGCGCACTGTTGTCGCGCAGCACCTGGCTTGCCAGCGGCAGCGGCTGCCCCTCTGCGTCGTGCAAAATCACGCTGGCCACCCGCTCCTGTTCCATTGGGAAATCGACCAGATAACCGCTCTGACGACGTAGCGCGACTTTGCGCTCGGTCTCCTTCAGGCGGGTATCCGCGGGCAGGTTGAGGGTATTAATGCTGTAGCTCGCAGGATAATAAGCGGATACGCCGCTTATCAGCAAAAAGCCGTTCTCATTGGTTTTGCCGACCGGTTGGTTCTCATAGTTCACCGGCACTTCAGGCTGACCGTCAGTACTGACCACCACAAATGCATCGTTGATTTTATTGGCGGCGAACAGCTGATTTTCCATCAACACCAGCGATCCCATCGCCTCTCCCCACCAGGTCATGGCGTTGCTTTCGCCGTAAGCGCCCCCCTGTAATTCAACGTTATTATTGCGCCAGCCCAGCGTCGCCTGCTGGTAGTTTCGCGCCTGGGTCTGTCGCGCCCACGCCAGATTCCAGTTGAACCCGCCGTCCGTCGGCATCGAGTGGTTATAGTTGATACGCTGCGTCTGCCCGGCATCCGGCGTTTTCTCGGCGCTCAGCGCCACGCTGTCGCGATCGCCCAGTGGAATTTGCACCGACATTGCCAGCGTCCAGTCACCCTGCTGGTTGTCACGACTGGCAGCCAGATAGATACTGCTGCTTCCCCATAAATTGCGGCTCCAGGAGAGATTGAGCAGCTCCGTTTTTTGCGCGTCGAAGCTGCGGATGCCAATCCACGCCGCGCCAATATTGCCGAAGGTTCCCATATTAACGGTTAACGAATACTGATCGCTGCGCTGACTTAAAGAGGCCAGCGGGCGGTTGTCGTCATCCACCAGCGCGGTCTGGTCATATAACGCCAGGTTGCCGAAACCGCGCTCGCGGCGGGAATGTTGCGTGGCGACGCTAAAGGCTGCGGTACTGTACTGATACCCCCAGTTAAGCTGATTACCGTGGTGACCGCGCATTTTGCTTTCCGTCCATGCGCCGTTCACAACGCCAAAGCGGCCCACTTTCACCAGTGCGCCCACCCCGCCCAGCGCCAGTTCTTCGGCGCCTTCGCCATGACCTTCGAGCGTCAGAGCGTCATTGAAGCCATAGCGATAGCTCGCGCTGCCCACCGCCGGGCCGTAATCAAAATTATCAATGCCGTAGTTGCGCCGCAGGCTGCCGAGCGTAACGGCGCCGTCGCTGACGCCCGATTTCAACAAATTGCTGGCGACATAAAACGGTAAGGTGGTGCTGACCTGTCTGCCAAGCGCGTCACGGGTGACCAGCACCGCGTCTCCCGCACCGTTTATATAAGGAAGGTTCGTCAGCGTAAACGGCCCGGGCTGCAGCTCAGTCGACCCCGCGCGATAACCGTTGATGAATAGATCCACAGCGGTCGGCACCGCGGCTTCACCGGAGAATGCCGGTAGCGGCCAGGTCACCAGATCCGGACGCAGCGAGAAGTCGCGTCCCCAGGAGATCCCGCCGACGCGGACGCTGTTGCTCCAGCTCAGGGCGTCAGTAATCACATCCCCCACCTGCCACTGGGTCGCATTTTCCTCATGGGTTGCGGTAAAAACCGTATCGTAACGCACATAGCCATCCTGCCAGTCATCGTCCCCCGCCAGATTTTGTCGCACGTACCCGGTTGAAGAGAGCGAACCCGCATCGTTAAAAAAGCGCAGCTCATGCCAGACGGAGGCCTGGCTGTCGCCATCCTGGGTACTGCTGGCGTATACGTCGTAATTCAGCAACGCCCCGCTGCCGTTTCTCGCCACAGACGTCGGGGATTCACCGCCAAACGGCGTGCTGCGTACCGGTAACCATTCGCGCGGCACGCTGAGCAGCAGTCGCTGACCGCTGCTGTCGTAATCCACTTTCACCTGCGTCATCCGGGAGAGATTCACCTCCCCCGCCGCCAGCTGTTCGGCAGGCAGGCCAGCCTGTTGCAGATCGGCGCTGGCGACAAAGAAGTCGCCGCCGCGCCGGGTTACCGCCACCACCTTTTGCGTCTCGTAATGGTTAACAACCAGCGCCAGATGAAAAACCGTTTGCCGATCGAGCGCGCGCGCATCCGGTGGCGGCGGCAATACATCATCGCCGCTCCCGGCGCGGCAAAGCCCGCTGGTGGTCAGTATGGCCGTCACAAACACGCCGCTTAGTTGGCGGGACCAGACAACCATTTGCCGTCCTGCGCGTTGATTGCCGCGGTTAATCGGTCCGGACGGGTTGCGCCAGTGGGTAACGGCCAGCGGCGGAAACTCCCCGGCAACACATACCCGAGCAGCCCCTCGGCCATCGTGTGTTGAGACCCGCCCTGTTGCAGTGACACTTTGCTCAGCCGGACATGCACGTCACTGTCATTGCGCACTTCCAGCTGTGGTTGCCCTTCGCTGCGCACCACCCGCCAGTGCAGTTGCGAAGGCTTCACCTGCGCGTGATGTTCCCCTTGTGCCCAGGTCTGCACCCCCTGTCCGTAAACAAACAGCGGTAGCGAATAGCGCATCTGCACCTTCAGTCCCATCTGGGGTGTACTGACGGGGTCCGGCTGGGGGATCTCGTCCACGATGATCCGGTAAGCCTGCTCCACACCGGCAGGAACGGTCGTCTGTTTAATCAGTCGAATGAGCTGCTTACTGCCTTTTTCGATACGGACAATCGGCGGGCTGGCGACCACCTCCTGCTGGGCCTTATAGCGTTCATATCCATTTTCCTGCTGCCAGCGCACAATGCGTACCTGCATCGTCGTGGGCGTGTCGCCCTGATTCTGGATCCACAGTTCGGTGGCATTATTCTCCGCCGCCAGCCAGGGATCGATGGGCCACAGCAGTATTGTGGCGGCGCTGTTGGCCCCGGGTGAGGCCAGTGCTGCCGTGAGTACCGACAACAGTCCGAACGACGTTCGCACCTTCATTTCACTTCTCCCTTCGCTACCATGACAAGGTCACCGTAAGCTGATCTGAATAATTACCTGCCGGGCTAAAACCCGTTAAAAACGCGACGCCAAACAGCGGTAGCGCAATATTGTTACTGTTGGTATAGGTGACAGAGACCGGCTGGTTGACGCCAATCTCACTGTTCGCCGCCAGCGAGGCGGTACGGTACAAACGGTACCCCACGCGCTGCGTCCCGCCGTCACGCTGCATATTACGCACCGTACCGTAATAGCGTCCGCCATCCACCGTCATGCTCAGCGCCACGCCTGGCGTACAGGCCAGCGCCAGCGCGGCGTTTGGCACAAACTGGGCGTTCACCTGGCGGTTCTCCACGCCGCTGTAGCTGCCAAAGTTCAGATTCCCCATCGCCGCTCCGCTCCCCGTGGTAACCGAACAGCCCGGCACGATGGTGGCATTCACCTGAAAGGATTGCGTGGTAATGGCATAGGCCGGGAAAGCCATCAGCGCGAGAACCGTCAAAAAAAGTCGTCGCTTTCCCCCGCCTCCCCACAGGAAGCGCCTGAACCGTGTTCTCATTTAAAGAGACGTATCAGTAAATAACGCTGACGTTGATGGTGTCCGTGTACGTACCGGGAACCACGGTCACGCTGTTACCACCGCCCTGGATCCGACCGAAGATCGTATAGTTATCGACCCCGGCTGTAGTGGAGACTTTAGGAATAGGAGTATTGTTAGCGATCACGTTATTGAAGCCGCTGTCGCTGTAGAGGCTGTACGCCACGCCCTGAGTGGTATTCGCGGCGTTCACCAGATAACGGGCTGGCGTTCCCGGCGTACCGACCACCGAGCCCGGCGCGGAAGAATTGGTATTACCGGTAATCTGTACGGTGTAGTCGGTGGTGGTGCACTGGATACCAAAACTGTTGCCCCCTGCGGCGCCGGTGAGCTGGGTGGTCAGTTCAGAAAAGGTGGCGGGATGCGTCCCGAAATTCAACGTACCAAAGTTGATACCGTTCTGACTGGGCGAGCCGTTTATCAGGCAGCCATTGGTTAACGTCAGTGACACCCCGACCGTGCCGCTGCTGGTTACCGCCATCGTCGAAGGCAAGGGAACAAGAAAAATGCCAGCTATACCCAGGAACCGAGAAAATGTGTTCATGACTCCACCTCCGAAATACCGTCACGTTGACGAAAGCCAGCACCGACGTAGCGAGAAAGTTCGCACACGTTCAGAAAACAAACCGATAATCAGAAATTTAGTTTACGGCGCGGAAAACAACCACTGGCGTTACGCTTGTTCATACAGAGGGGTGATTGACGTAAAAACAGCATATATATCAGTCCATTAACTTTCATTACATCTCATTTACCCTGCTCCGTCGAAGGATATATTCATTCTTATGCGATCCAGGTCACGAAAACACCCTTCGAAGAACACAACAAAATGCGTAATTAATAAAAAATAGTTGTAAGCCGGGCGGGAATACGCCAATTTAGGTAGTAAATAAATCTTCACCAATAAATTCACAAAACAAATATATCGCTGATAACAAATTGTTAAATTCAGCCCGAGGGATTTTCAGTGGCAAATGCAAATAAACTCACGATATTCATCGTGATTTTCATGCTGGCAGGCATTGTGTCAGGCGCGGTTATTCACTCCTGGACATCCGAAAGCGTGATTACCGCCTGGGCAGAGAACATCACCCTTCTTACCGATATCTTTTTGCGCCTGATAAAAATGGTCATTGCGCCGTTAGTCTTCAGTACGCTGACCGTTGGCATTATGCGTCTGGGCGAGACCGCCACCATCGGGCGCGTGGGCGGTAAGGCGATGATCTGGTTTATCAGCTCCTCGATACTGTCGATTCTGGTAGGGCTGTTTATTGTTACCCTTGAACAGCCCGGCAGCGGCCTGAACCTGACCATTCCAAAAGACGCGGTGGAAACCGGTCTGGCGGTGGGCGGTATGAGCCTGAAAGGCTTTCTGTCACATACGATCCCCACCAGCATTGCCGAAGCGATGGCGAATAATGAAATTTTGCAGATCGTGGTGTTCTCAATGTTCTTTGGTATCGGCGGCGCGTCGCTGGGCGAGAAACTCAACACCCCACTGGTTGCCGCGCTGGATGTGGTTTCGCATATTATGCTGAAGGTGACGGGCTACGTGATGTATGTGGCTCCACTGGCGATATTTGCCGCGATTTCTTCGGTGATCGCCACCGAAGGAGTGGGGATTTTACTCAACTACGCCTCGTTTATCGGCGGCTATTACGTCGCCATTCTGATGACCTGCCTGGTGCTGTTGGCCGCGGGTTATCTGGTGCTGAAAAAAGAGGTGTTCCGGCTGGTCAGTCTGCTGAAGGAACCTGTGCTGGTCGCCTTTACCACCAGCAGTTCTGAAGCCGCTTACCCGAAAACCCTGGAGTTGCTGACCAAATTCGGCTGCTCGCGCAATATTGTTTCTTTCGTTTTGCCGATCGGGTATTCCTTTAATCTGGTCGGTTCGATGGTGTACTGCTCGTTTGCGTCGATGTTTATCGCCCAGGCGTACAATATTCACCTGTCGTTGGCTGAGATCAGCGTGCTGATGCTGACCCTGATGCTGGCCTCAAAAGGGATTGCCGGCGTTCCGCGTTCGGCGCTGGTAGTGCTGGCGGCAACCATTCCGAGCTTCAATATCCCGGTGGCGGGCATTTTGTTACTGATGGGTATCGACCATTTCCTCGACATGGGGCGTTCCGCCATCAATGTGTTAGGTAACGGCATTGCCACCGCGATGCTGGCGCAGGATGAAGGATTACTGACGGAAAGCGAAAAAGAAGTGGCAGAGCAGGAAGTTAACGCGTAACGGTTTATGCTGACGGATACCGTTGATACGCAGGCCCGGAAGCGGCATCGCCGCCGGGCCTGCGCGCCTTACGCCATATGCGAAGCGGCAATATCCAGCAGCGCCATTTCGTCACTGTTCAGCAGTTTTTCAATATTCACCAGAATCAGCATACGTTCGCCCAGCGCGCCCAGTCCCGTCAGGTATTCCGTTGACAAGGTGACGGCAAACTCCGGCGCAGGACGAATCTGTTCCGCGGTCAGCGACAGCACGTCGGAAACGCCATCAACGACAATGCCGACCACGCGCTGCCCCAGGTTAAGCACGATCACGACCGTGTTATCGTTGTACTCAACGTCACCCTCGCAGAACTTCACGCGCAGATCGACGATTGGCACGATCACACCGCGCAGGTTGGTCACTCCTTTGATAAACGCAGGGGTGTTGGCTATCCGGGTAACCTGATCATAGCCGCGGATTTCCTGCACTTTCAGAATATCAATACCGTATTCTTCGTCTCCCAGCGTAAACACCAGGAACTCCTGACCTGACGGCTCGCCGGCCAGTTTGGTTACATTAGTCATACCGGTCATATTTTTCCTTTCTCACTCAATCAGGCGGCGGTGATCGCCATACGTTGTTCGCGATTTAAACTCTGCAGGGCAGAGACATCCACAATCAGCGCGACGCTACCATCGCCGAGGATCGTCGCGGCGGAAATCCCCGGCACTTTGCGATAGTTGCTTTCCAGGTTCTTTACCACCACCTGGTGCTGACCAATCAGTTGATCAACCAGCAGCGCGTAACGGCGACCGCCGCTTTGCAGGATCACCACAATGCCCTGGGTGGCCTCCGTTTTCGCCCCTTCAACGTCGAAGACTTTCCACAGTTCCACCAGCGGCAGGTATTCTCCACGCACTTCCAGCACGCGCTCGCCACCGGCCAGCGGATGCAGATCGTCCTCGCGCGGTTGCAGCGATTCCATTACCGCATTCAGCGGCAAAATAAAGACTTCATCAGCGACGCGAACGGACATGCCGTCGAGAATCGCCAGCGTCAGCGGCAGCAAAATACGGATGGTGGTACCGGCGCCCTGTTTCGACTGGATCTCCACATGGCCGCCCATCTCCTGGATGTTACGTTTCACCACATCCATGCCCACGCCGCGACCGGAAACGTCAGTCACCTGTTCGGCGGTAGAGAAGCCAGGGGCAAAAATCAGCATACCGACTTCGTCATCGGTCATATTTTCGTTTACCGCCATCCCCTGGGCGATCGCTTTTGCGAGGATCCGCTCGCGGTTTAACCCCGCGCCGTCGTCGGTCACTTCAATGCAAATGTTGCCGCCCTGATGTTCTGCGGACAGGATCAGATTTCCGACCGCATTTTTACCGGCCTCAAGGCGTTTTTCCGGCAGCTCGATGCCGTGGTCGAGACTATTGCGCACCAGATGCGTCAGCGGATCGATAATGCGTTCAATCAGACTTTTATCGAGTTCGGTGGAGCTGCCCACCAGCGTCAGTTCCACTTGTTTGCCGAGCTTGCCCGCCAGATCCCGCACCAGACGCGGGAAGCGGCTGAAAACGTATTCCATCGGCATCATGCGAATCGACATCACCGACTCCTGCAAATCGCGGGCGTTACGTTGTAACTGCCCCATGCTGGTGATGAGATCGCCATGATTAACCGGGTCAAGTTCGTTCGAACGTTGGGCCAGCATCGACTGAGTGATCACCAGTTCACCCACCAGGTTGATGAGCTGATCGACCTTCTCCACTGCCACGCGAATGCTGGTCGATTCGCTGGCGCGCGCGGGCTTTTCGCGCTCCGCACGTCCGGCATGCGCGTCGGCAGCGGGCGATTTAACGGCCGGGACCACAGCGACAGGCTGCGCAACAGCGGCGGGCGGTTCAGCCGCGACCGCAGGGGCGTTCGGCGCGACGACTTTTTCGAAGGAAATCTGATCGGCTTCGATCACAAAGCACAGCACTGCCACCACATCCTCTTCGGCGACACCGCCGTCCAGGGTGGCGGCAAGCGAATCGGCGCCTTTCACCACGTCGGTTAAGGTGCTCAAATTGCCCAGTTCTTCCTCCAGCAGATCAATCTCACTGGCTTTCAGGCGGGACAGATTAATGCGCAATTTTTCTTCTACTGTCGGCGCGCCGCCCTCATCAGGCGTTGTGTCCACGACGCTCAGCCGGGCGTTTGCCACCACCGCAGGCGCGGTTTCGCCCTTCGCTTCCAGCGCCAGCTGGCGCAATGCATTGCAGATATATTCGAAGCTAGCGGCATCCGGCTCCTGGGAGCTTTTATAGGCGTCGAGCTGTTCCTGCATAATATCTTTCGTTTCCAAAAACAGGTTGATAATGTCGGTGTTGAGCTGCATTTCACCACGGCGCGCTTCATCCAGCAGGTTCTCCATCAGATGAGTCGTTTCCTGCAAAATGGTGAAGCCGAAGGTTCCGGCGCCGCCTTTAATGGAATGCGCGGCGCGGAAAATGGCATTCAACTGCTCGGCGTCCGGCGCGTCGGGCGCAAGGTCAAGCAGGTGTTGCTCCATGTCAGCCAACAACTCGTCAGCTTCATCAAAAAAGGTCTGATAAAAATCGCTAATATCCATGCTCACGCTATCACCTCGGATTGGCTGGTGGCGATGTGGGAACGCTTACCTGCGGTGCCGCCGCAGGCTGTTGTAATACACTTACCGGCTCGTTCTGGCTTTCAGCGTTTTCATGCAAAATTGACTGTTCAGCCTGTTTATTCAGTACCAGCAGGCTGATCCGGCGGTTAATGGCGTCATCGGGGCCGCGATCGCTCAGGCGCATCGTGGCGGCCATCCCCACCACCCGTAACACTTTTCCATCATCCAGACCGCCCTGCACCAGTTCACGCCGCGACGCATTCGCGCGGTCGGCGGACAATTCCCAGTTGCTGTAGCCTTTCTCCCCGTTGGCATAGGGAAAATCATCCGTATGCCCGGACAAGCTGATTCGGTTTGGAATCCCGTTCAGCACGGGCGCGATCGCCCGCAGAATGTCGCGCATATACGGCTCGACCTCGGCACTGCCGGTTTTAAACATCGGGCGATTCTGACTGTCGATAATCTGAATACGCAGCCCTTCCTGCACCAGATCGATCTTCAGATGCGGACGCAACGCCCGCAGTTTCGGGTCGGATTCAATCAGCTGATCGAGGTCGCCACGCAGTTTGCTCAACCGGTTTTGCTCCATCCGCTTCCGTAATGCCTCGATGTCAGGCTGTTTATTCACTTCTCCCTGTTGTTGGGTGAAGTCATCACCACCGCCGGGAATCGGGCTCTGGCTGTTGGCGATCCGGTTGCCGCCGGTGATCGCCGTCGCCAGCGGCGTACGGAAATATTCGGCAATTTGAATCAGTTCTTTAGGGCTGGAGATGGAAATGAGCCACATCACCAGAAAAAAGGCCATCATGGCTGTCATAAAATCAGCGTAGGCAATCTTCCACGAACCGTGAGCGCCGCCGCCGTGCCCTTTATGTTTGCGTCGTTTGACGACGACGATAGGATGGGACTGATTCTTCATGCGTCCTCAGTCGTCGTCTGCTGATTAGGGTTTCTGACCGCCCGCACGTGCTCTTCCAGTTCAATGAATGACGGGCGCTCGCTGGAATAGAGGGTTTTGCGGCCAAATTCGACGGCGATCGGTGGGGCATAGCCATTCAGATTTGAAAGCAGCGTAATCTTGACGCACTGCATCATCTTGGTGGTCTCGGCGCTTTTCTGACGCAGCACGCTGGCCAGCGGCGAGATGAAACCATAGGCAAGTAAAATACCGAGGAAGGTGCCGACCATCGCGTGGGCGATCAGCGCCCCCAGTTCGGCAGCGGGCCTGTCGGCGGAAGCCAGCGCGTGAACCACCCCCATCACCGCGGCGACGATACCAAACGCCGGTAGCGAATCGCCCATCAGCGCCAGGCTGTTCGCCGGAACTTCCGCTTCGCTTTCGTGGGTTTCGATCTCCTCGTCCATCAGCGCTTCAATTTCGAAAGTATTCATATTGCCGCTAATAATCAGACGCAGGTAATCGACAATAAAATCCAGCATGACCGCATCGGCAAGAATGCGCGGATAGCTGGTAAAAATTTCACTCTCTTTCGGGTTCTCAATGTCACGCTCAAGGGAGAACATCCCCTGCTGGCGTGACTTAGCCATCAGGCGGTAGAGCAGCGCCAGCAGATCCATGTACATCGCTTTGGTGTATTTGGATCGGCGAAACAGCAGCGGCAGCGCCTTCAGCGTTCCCTTAATCGCTTTACCGTTGTTGCCGACAATAAACGCCCCGACCCCCGCGCCGCCGATGATCACAAATTCAGCCGGTTGATAGAGTGCCCCAAGGTGCCCGCCGGTCATCATATAACCGCCGAAAACTGTACCGATAACAACCAGGTAACCTAATAAGATAAGCACGACATCATCCTTCCGCTGTTGACTATGACAGGATGCGCAGTCGGGGGGCGTTAACGCGTCGGCGAGGCAAAAAAAAGCAGCGGTAATCGCTTACCGCTGCTGGAGTGTCTTGTCCACACCGTATCGGTTAAACAGCCTGTTCGACCTGTTCATCCAGCAGTTGTGGAATAATATCGGCAGCATCCTGGGAAAGTTTACGTCTTTTTACCGCGCGGGAAGGCGGCTGGCACAAACTGCAGGCAAAACTCCCGGCAGGCTGATGCGCATGGGTAATAAAATTCCCGCCGCAACAGCTACAGCTCGACAGTTGCAGCAATCCGCTTTCGACGAAACGCACCAGCGTCCAGGCGCGGGTCAGCGCCAACAGCGGACCGTCTTCCCCTTGCGGACACTGTTCGAGGTACAACCGGTAGGCCTTGATCACCGCATCCACACCGCTGCACAGACCGGTTTTGAGTAAAAACTGCCAGGCATTACAGAACATGGAAGCATGAATATTTTGCTCCCAGGTCATAAACCAGTCAGTAGAAAACGGCAGCATGCCTTTAGGCGGGGGGCTACCGCGGAGTTCTTTGTACAATTTGATGAGGCGGCCGCGACTTAACTGCGTCTCGCTTTCCAGCATTTGCAAACGGGCGCCCAGAGTGATCAATTCCATCGCTAACTGGATATCGCGAGCTTCCTGAACAATGCTTTTTTCACTCATCGTCAGGCCCTTTTTTTCCGTGCGGTTTCATCAGCCTGTTCGACATCACTCAACAGACGCGTGGACAACATGATACCGGTATGAATTTGCTGGAGATCGTCTACCCGTGAGTCCTGAGTCAGCCGGGTGATGGTCTGATGATTGTCGAAGCGGAAGTGACATACCAGTTGGTTTGTTTCCGCCAGTTTGACCATCTGTGGCAAGGTCAGGGCACCCAGCGAGGTCGCCATCTCTTCCGTGATCCCGAGACGAAACATGGCGGACGCTTTGTCCTGAACGATCAGACGCTGTGCAAGGAGTAAATATGACAAATTGATGTCATAAATGTGTTTCAGCAACTCGGATGTATGCATTATTCCCATCCAGAATAACCAACTTTATTTTTTATGCGGCGTAACCGCACCCCGTGATGTCGCCGGGAAATCCCGGTAAATAAAAGCAAATAGGTCAAATACATAGCAGATCTCAGACAGAAATATGCACGCTGCGAACGTCATGACAACCTTGTCAGGCGCTTACAGACGAACATGATTTCTTACAAATGCCTAAGATTTTTCCTAAATCGACGCAACTGTACTCGTCACTCCCAAGACATACAACAAAGCCACGCTGCGAATTTGGAAAATATGTGATGCACATCACATAAATTAACTTATTCGATAACATAAATCCATCAGTTGAGCTTTTATTTTGATGAATAATTAGCCAGCAAAACCCCTTTTTGTTTCCAGGGTCATTAAAAAAAGAGCCGGATACAGACAAAAATATTACGACACAGAAGTTAAAATAACGGTGAGAAAATACTCGATTTCCATTAATTTCACCATAAAGGGATGGATATTTTTATCGTTTATAAACAATGAGTTAATTGTTTTCTAATTTTTATCAATGCGTGCTATTTATGCCTATAAAGAAATTAATAACTTTCGTAAATTTGTTAAGAGGAAAAATTGATGCGCGCGAAATTTGATTTAAGTCATCCCATTTCGGACATAATTTTGGTTATTCCTTCAGAATATTTATAAGAAAACTTAATGAATAATTATGATTGCCTTCACATTATTGTCATCGTAAAGCATTGCAGTTGTCCTCATTTCGGAGTAATGCTGAAGAACCCTCTCATATTCTTGCAATAAGGAGCGAGTTATGAGTTACCGTCACATCCTGGTTGCCGTCGCGGTCACCCCGGAAAGCCAGCAGCTTCTGGCAAAAGCGGTTTCGATTGCCCAACCCGTCAATGCGCGTATCAGCCTTATCACCCTTGCCTCCGATCCGGAACTGTATAATCAGTTCGCTGCGCCGATGCTGGAAGATTTACGCGCCGTGATGCATGAAGAAACCCATGATTTTCTGAAAAAGTTAGGAAAAGATGCCGGTTACCCGATCGCCCAAACTTTTATCACTTACGGCGAACTGAGCGAGCATATTCTGGACGTGTGCCGCAAACACGACGTCGATCTGGTGGTTTGCGGCAATCATAATCAAAGTTTCTTTTCGCGAGCGTCCTGCTCGGCGAAAAGCGTTGTCAGTTCAAGCCTGGTGGACGTCCTGCTCGTCCCGCTGGATGGCGAATAACCGCCTCGCAGCCGCCATCAGGCCAGTTTCGGGAAGGTCGCCACTTTGTTCTGCTGCAGGCTGTCAGCACTGCGCGGCGCGATCTGCTTTAAATCGCAGATAAAGCGCTCCTGCCAGTGGTTAATGTCATTTTTAACAATCACCTCCAGCATTTCCGCGTGGCGGGATATGCGCTCCGCCAGCGGCATCGTTAACGCGCGATCCAGCGCCGCGGCCACTTCGTCACGATCGTAAGGATTGACGATCAGCGCAGACGTCAACTCGTTCGCCGCGCCGGCGAATTGTGAAAGCACCAGCACGCCGGGGTTCGCCGGGTCCTGCGCGGCCACGAACTCTTTCGCCACCAGGTTCATACCATCACGCAGCGGCGTCACCAGCCCTACGTCAGAGTAGCGAAAGACTTTCATCAACAGCTTGCGATCAAAATGCTGATTCAGGTAGAACAGCGGCGTCCAGCCCAGTTGACCATATTTACCGTTGATGCGTCCTGCTTCGGTCTCAAGCTGATGACGGATGTCCTGATAGGCCTGAACATCGCCACGGGAGGTGGGGGCTATCTGGGTATAGCGAATTTTGCCGTGGTGCTGCGGGTATTTCTCCAGCAGCGCTTCATAAGCCTGAAAACGCTCCGGCAACCCTTTCGAGTAGTCGAGGCGCTCGACAGAAAAAATATTCTTCAGATTTTTGAGTTCAGCCTTAAGCTGCGCCAGTTTCGGCGGCAGCGGACCCGAGGCCTGCTGAGCGATCTCATCTGGCTCGATGCCGATAGGATACACCTCGGTACGGAAGCTTTTGCCCCACGCGATGTGGCTTCGGCTTTCACGGGTCGCGACTCTCGTCAGGCTGGACAAGCTGTCCAGGAACGCCAGTCGGTCATTTTCCGTCTGGAATCCCAACAGATCGAAGTCGCACAGTTGTTCCAGTAGCTCTTCTGAACACGGCAGCGCGTTAAAAATTTCTGGCGTCGGGAACGGAATATGCAGGAAGAAGCCGATGCGATTATTTACCCCACGCTTACGCAGCTCGCTGGCGAACGGCAGCAGGTGATAATCGTGGATCCAGATGATGTCATCCTCTTTTAGCAGCGGCAGCAGCTTGTCCGCTAACAGCGCATTGACCCGCTGATAACCTTCCCACGCCGAACGCTGGAAATTCACCAGATCCAGACGGTAGTGAAAGGCCGGCCATAACACGGCATTGGAAAACTGGTTGTAATACTCTTCATGATCCTGCTCGCTCAGATTAAACGACGCCCAGGTAATGTTGCCCCGGGTCACCTTTTTTAACGGCTGATCCTCGTTCCCCAGTTCGCCACTCCAACCGAACCATAATCCTCCTGCGGCTTTCAGCGCGCCCAGCACGCCGACGGCCAGTCCGCCTGCGCTGGTTTTATTGTCCGGGGGAGCAATTCGATTAGATACTACGACTAAACGACTCATAGCCATCTCTCCTGTCATTCGTGTTTTTTTCTTGTTGTTGTGAAGTGTGAATAGTTTCGATCCAACGCCATACGTCGGGAACGCTTGCGAGACGCCATTTCGCCAGGGTTTCTCCCTCACCCACTTTGATTGACATACCCCCCGCGTTGTTCACCACGGCAAATCCTGTTTCATCGGTCAAGTCATCTCCCAAAAATACCGGGATTCGCCCGGCAAACGGCGCTTCCTGCATAAACGCAGAGATCGCCTCTCCTTTGTTGGTCCCCTTCGGTTTTATCTCTACAACGCATTTACCCTGCTGAATGGCCAGTTGCGGCCAGGTCTGGGTAATGCGGCTCGCTATCGCCTGAAGGGTCGCCTCATGCTCTGGTGCCTGACGATAGTGCAGCGCAAAGGCCATGCCTTTGGTCTCGAGTTCAGTGCCTGGCAGATTCGCCAGCGCGGTATGCAGTTGCAGGCTCACCTCACGCTCTATGGCTTGCGGAAGATGAACGATATGCGTCCGGCCATGAATGTCGCGCCGCTCGGCGCCGTGGACCCCCGCCAGCGGAAAACGCCAGGGTTTCGCCAGCGCATCAAGTTCCGCCATGGAACGCCCTGAAACCAGTGCCAATGCTCCAGCGCTGTTCTCGGCAAGACGGTGAAGCATCTGAAGAATCGTTGGTGGCACAACGACCTGGTCAGGATGCGGTTTGATCTCCGCCAGGGTGCCATCAAGATCAAAAAAGTAAGCGTAGAGAGCGGATTGTTCAGGGATTGCGGTTAACGGTTCTGCCACCCGGTTCTCCTCCTTATCATTATTTCCGGCAACGCGCGGATCGCGCCCCATAGTCATGTAAGTATAGACAGTGTGACCCTGCTCGCCATTTAGAAAGACAGTTGCCAGCCGGGGTAGCGGCTGGCAAAAGGGAGGAACTAGACTAAAAAGTTGAGGATATTTTTATCAAACGGTGCGCTTCGCTTTTTGCTTGTAACGGTCGAAGATCACTGCTGCCAGCAGGATTAAGCCGCGTACCACGTACTGGGCGAAAGGCGAAATATTCAGCAGGTTCATGGCGTTCTCAACGGTGCCTAAAATAAGGACTCCGGCGACCACATATGAGATTTTTCCGATGCCGCCTTTGAGGGAAACGCCGCCTAACACGCAGGCGGAAATGACGATCAGCTCGTAACCGATAGAGGTCATTGGCTGTCCGCTGGTCATGCGCGACGCGAGGATAATCCCGGCCGCCGCAGACACCAGCCCCGACAGCACGAAGATGATGATTTTGGTCCGAACGACCGGTACCCCTGCCAGACGCGCCGCCTCTTCATTTCCCCCAATCGCCAGCGTATTGCGTCCAAAGGTGGTTTTATTCAGCAGTAAACCAAAAATGATCAGGCAGGCGACCGTCAGCCAGATGGGGGCCGGTAGGCCGAACCAGTTGGCGTAGCCGAGGGTGAAAAAGCGTTCATCCTCAATCCCTACGGCTTTACCGTCAGAGATGATATAGGCCAGCCCGCGGACAATCTGCATCGTCGCCAGCGTGGTAATCAGCGCGTTAATCTTCAGCCTGGCGATTACAAAGCCATTAACCAGCCCGCACAGCACGCCAAGCAGCAACCCCGCGCCGACGCCAATCCACAGGCTTTCGCTCATGTTGATCACCACTGCCGTGGTTACCCCGGCACAGGCGATCACCGAGGCGACAGAGAGGTCAAAATCCCCTGACGCCAGGCAGAATAACATGCCGCATGCCACCATCCCCGACATAGAGATAGCCAGCCCCAGCCCTTTCATGTTGATGAAGGTGGCAAAGTTAGGCACAAAAATCGCGCAGGCGAGGAACAGAACGGCGAAGACCACCAGCATGCCATACTGATCCCAGATGCGACCCAGACTAAACGACGACGGCGACTTCGGCGCGCCAGAACCAGACGTTGTTACGGAAGACATCTTTCTCTCCTTTCTCAGGCGACTGCCTGGCTGACTTTAGGCATAGCGAGGCTCAGCGCCTGGCGCTCATCCGCCTGTTCATGAAGCAGTTCCCCGGCAATTTCCCCTTCCCGCATGACGATGATGCGGTCTGCGACACCGAGCACTTCCGGCAGATCGCTGGAGGCGAAAAGCACCGCGACGCCGCGGGCGGCCAGGGCATAGATTACGTTGTAAATTTCGTGCTTCGCGCCAACATCAATGCCGCGCGTCGGCTCGTCGAGCAAAATGACCTTCATCTCCTCCGACAGCCAGCGCCCCAGAATCGCCTTCTGCTGGTTCCCGCCGGAAAGGTTCATGATCAGTTGCTCCGCGCCAGGCGTTTTGATGTTCAGGGAACGAATGTGGTGATCGGCGTTGGTTTCCTCCCAGCCGTTATTGATCAGGCAGCCGCCAAGCACATGCTTGCGGCGGGCGCTGATATTGATATTGTCACGAACGGAATGCACTGGAATGATTCCTTCGGCTTTGCGGTCCTCGGGGCACAGCATCATACCGGCGGCAATGGCGTTCGCGGGTTTGCGAATATCAATCTGTTGACCGTCGATATACACCTGCCCGTTACTGATCCGCGTGCCGCCAAACAGCCCTTTCATCAGTTCGCTTCGGCCTGCGCCGACCAGACCAAACAGACCGACGATTTCTCCGCTGCGCACCGTCAGGCTGACTGGCATACGCACGCCAGGCGCTTTTACCTCATGCAAACGCAGACGCTCCGCACCATACTGCCGCGGTTGCCAACCATAGATATCGCCGAGATCGCGCCCCACCATCGCCTGAACCAGCATGTCATGGTTCACCTGCGTCATATCGGTGAAGGTGGTGACATAGCGTCCATCCTTAAACACAGTAATGGCGTCGCTAAGGGCAAAAATTTCTTCCATGCGGTGTGAAACGTACAAAATGACGCGGCCTTCTTTGCGCAGTTCGCGGATCACCCGAAACAAATTCTCAATCTCCCTCGCTGAAAGCGAACTGGTCGGCTCATCAAAGGCGATAATTTTGGCGTTGCGCGCCAGCGCTTTGGCAATCTCCACCATTTGCCACTGGCCGATGGACAAGTATTTCAGCGGGGTATCGGGATCAATATCCATTCCAAGATGCTTCAGTTGCAGCCCCGCTTCGTCGTTAAGCAGGCTGCGGTTTACGATTCCGCCCTTGTGCGGAAGCTGGCCGAGATAAATGTTCTCCGCCACGGTCATTTCCGGGACGAGATGCAATTCCTGGTAAATAATCGCGACACCGGCGTTCAGTGCGGCGGTGGTGTCAGAAAACGACATCTCCTGACCGCGAATCGCCAAAGAGCCCGTGGTAGGCGCATAGTTGCCGCTGAGAATTTTCAGGAGAGTGGATTTCCCGGCGCCATTTTCTCCCATCAACGCATGCACCTGACCGGCATGGCAGTCAAAACTGATGTCCGAGAGCGCCCTGACGCCGGGGAACGTTTTACCGATGCCGCGAAATGAGAGATACGGGGTAGACTGTTGCATAACGACTCCTCGTTCACAGCGAATGCCGGAGGGCCGCTGCGCCTTGTCCGGCATTCGCTGTCTGTCAGGTTATTTACCGCCCAGGCCTTTTTTCGCCAGTTCTTCTTTGAAGTTGTCGCGGGTGATCAGCACCACGTCTGTGACCTCAGTGAATTTTGGCGGTTCTGCATCTTTAGTCACCCAGTTGTAAAGCATTTCGCTGGACTTATAGCCGTGAACGTCCGGGCTTGGCAGTAGCGAACCGTAAAAGCCGGTGGCCTGCGCTTTCGACAGCTCGCTTACCGCATCAACCCCGTTAATGCCGATACCGATAACGTCCGGCGCCTTAAAGCCCTGGCCTTCTGTCGCCCGGACGCCGCCGAGCACCGTGTTATCGTTCATGCCGACGATCAACCAGTGTTTGACTTCCGGATGCTGCACCAGCATTGAGTTGGCGGCGTCAAACGCGCCCGGGATATCGTTTGATTTGGTGGGCACCTGATAAATTTGTTTTTCCGGGAAGCCGGCGACTTTCAGCGCTTCCATGGATCCGGAGGTACGACGGCGCGCCGTATCCAGCTCGTTGGCGGTAATCGCCATCACCGCGGTCTCTTTGACGTCCCAGCCGCGTTTCTGCATCTCTTTAAACAGTTCCTGGCCCTGACGCTCGCCGATTTTGGTCGCCGCCATCATCACCAGCGGGACGCTGTCCATGGGTTTACCTTTGGCATTAACGAACTGGTCATCGACGGCAATGACTTTCATGTCATACCCGCGCGCCTTGGCGACAATCGCCGAACCGAGTTTCGGGTCAGGCGTGCAAATGACGAACCCTTTCGCGCCGCTGGCCGCCAGACTGTCGATCGCATTCAGGGTTTTTTCCCCGTCCGGGACCGCTATTTTTATTACCTCAAAGCCCAGATCTTTCCCGGCCTTATCGGCAAATTTCCATTCTGTCTGAAACCAGGGCTCTTCGGGTTGTTTGACCAGAAAACCTAACTTCATGGTTTCAGCAATAGCGGATTGTGACATAACGGCAGCCAGACCGATGGCCGCCAGCGCTTTAGTGAATTTGTGCATGGTTAACTCCAGCTTTAGCGTCATTTTATGTAGGGTAAAATCGAACGATTCTTTGTAATTCAGACGTAAAACAAGGCATTACCATTTATTCGCCTGGTAAATGCCGGTTCTGGAATAGTTGTAGCGGGAAATTGATTCTCCATAGGAGAGCGGCATCACACCGCAGAATTACAGTAATTGCGTACATAAATTCAGCGGAAAATGACATAAGAATGGGGAGTATTGTCTGACAAATAAAAAACAAGATAGCCAATTAATCCATAACGCCAGCCAGCAAATCCTAGTCCCCAAATACGGCATATTTGGGGACACGAAAATTACCAGCGATAATAAATATGGTCGGCGTGGTCGCGTACCGGCGCGTCATCGCCGAGTAAACGGGCCGACAGCGCCAGCGCAAAGTCGAAGATGTGTCCCAGCCCTTTTCCGCTCAGCAGATTTCCGTCTTCCACTACCGGGGCGTCGACATACACGCCATCGGTGACTGTCTCGTAGAGATCGCCGGAACAGACGTAGCGACGTCCTTTCAGTAACCCATTGCCACCCAACACTCGTGCCGCCGCCGAACAAATCGGGCAGATCAATTTACCCGCCGCGTCATGGCGAGCGATGAACGCCACAACCTGGGGACTGGCCGCCAGATTGACGCTACCCTGCGGTCCACCCGGCAGCACCACGGCGTCATAGAGTGTTTCCAGACTTTCTGCCAGGGTTTGATCCGCCACCATCGGAACATCGTGATAGCTTACCACCGCCCGCGACTCCGCGCAGGCCAGCGTGTCCACCTCAATGTGCAGACGGCGTAAAATATCAATGGTGACAATCGCTTCCGCTTCTTCAAAGCCAGGCGCCAACAGGACAGCAACTTTTTTCATTTCCACAACCTCATGCCAATGATGCCAAATGAACCGAAATAACGACGTTATCATTCGGTAAAATAAAATAGTTTTTAGTGAAACTGATCTGGCGCAAAAATGGCGAGCCGATAATTTCTGACTAAACAGTGTCATTCGTAAATTAATGCGCCAACGTAAAAAAGAATTATCAATAATCCGATCCTACCATGGCCGAGGGATCTCTTTTGTGATCTGAAACGTCATTTCAAAAATACATTCAAAATTTAAACCATTGATAATAAAAAGGATACATTTTAATCACGCGGGGTAATATTTTAGGCATTCGGACATTGCTTTCAGCAACATGTAAAAATTTATAAACATACAGCATTAAGGATTTTCTTAATTTGCATTCGGCGCTATGCTTATTTCGATCAGCAACTGAATTGATACTACGATCACTCATGGACCGGCAGAAGGGGTTTTATTCTGCTAACAGTTAAGTGTGCCGTTTATCCCGCACACCGTCTCTTTCAGTAAATAAGGATATTGTTATGGCTGCAGCAGGCATGGCTCACAAACTCAACACCCAAATGAACCTTGAGTTTTACGCCTCGAATTTTTATCTCCATTTGAGCGAATGGTGCTCAGAGCAAAGTTTGATGGGAACGGCAACATTTCTTCGCACCCAGGCGCAAAGTAACGTCACCCATATGATGCGGATGTTTAATTTTATGAAAAACGCCGGCGCGAACCCGATCGTGAAGGCGGTTGACGTGCCGGGCAGTGATTTGCATTCCCTGGAAGAATTGTTTCAAAAAACACTCGAAGAGTACCAACAGCGCGCCAGTACGCTGTCGCGTCTGGCCGATGAAGCGCAGGCGTTGAACGACGCACAGACGCTCACTTTCCTGCACGATCTGGAGAAAGAACAGCAGCAGGACGGATTGTTATTGCAGACCATCTTTGAGGAAGTGCGCAACGCGAAACGCGCGGGACTATGTCCAGCCCAGACCGACCAGCATGTCCTTAACGTGGTGAATTATCAGCAGCATTAATATCCCCGCACTGGCCTGCCGTTTCCTTCCCCGCAGGCCATTACGCAAGTCCGTGTTCCCGGATGCCTCCCATAAACAGGAGGCATCGCAAAAAACATTTCTAAATTCTGAAACAACGGTTTATTTTAATGTGCTTCGCCCTGCGGCGTGAATTTGAGCTCAATGAGCGCGATTGCCTTTTGAATGGCGCGCAGAGTGATAGGGTCGGCTGCCGCCGGATGCGTGGTGAAATCGATATTCTTTAGCTGGCTGGACATTTTTTCACGTACTTCAACGGGCGCGATCACATCAAGTACATCAAGGATTTGTTTGATCACCAGTTGGCAGGCGACAACATCAGATACCAGTTCCTGATCGGCATTCATCGGTTGGGACATTGCTTGGGCTCCTGAAAAAAGAAAGGCCGCCATAGTACCGATTACGTCGCAGAAACGATAGTCATACGGGTACCCGGATCGCGGGCATAAAAAAACCTGCCGAAGCAGGTTTTTTATCAGAACATCGCGCCAGGCGGTACGTCTTTGAATGTTTTGCAATAATTTTCAAACATGCTTTTGAGGATTTTACGCAGTTTCATGGCATGACTCCAAAGGTATTGTTATGCAGGTGTTATTGCCTATGCGCGTATAATATGACACTCATCACAAAAATCAACCATTATGTGATGCGCATCACATAATTAAATTAACATTTTCTTTCCAAATTTGCCCTTATTGCTGTCTTTTCAAAGGCCTGTATCACGTTCAGTTCCAGTAAAAATTTAAAATTTTTTTGAAGGCAAGGACCACATGCGAGACGATTGGGTCACAGAAAGCAAACGGGGCATCTCTCCTGCCGCTTTGCTTGTTGCTGGCGCATTTTTTATGGAGTTCATTGACGGCACGGTGATCGTGACTGCCCTGCCGGATATGGCCAGTACTTTCGGTGTTCAGGCCGTGGATCTGAATATCGGTATCAGCGCGTATCTGATAACCCTGGCGGTACTGATACCCGCCAGCGGCTGGATAGCCGACCGCTTTGGCGCGCGCAAAGTGTTTACCCTTGCCCTGGCCATTTTTACGCTGGCCTCAGTGCTTTGCGGCCTTGCCACCACGCTGGAAGGCTTTCTGGCGATGCGTATTTTTCAGGGCGTCGGCGGCGCGCTGATGGTGCCCGTCGGACGTCTGGCCGTACTGCGCACCACGCCGAAGCATCAGCTCATTACCGCCATCGCCACCTTAACCTGGCCCGCCCTGGTCGCGCCCATCATCGGCCCGCCGCTGGGTGGATTTATTACCAGCTATGCCAGTTGGCGATGGATTTTCTTTATTAACGTACCGGCAGGGCTGCTGGCAATGACGCTGGCGCTGCGTTTTATCCCCGACATAAAAGAGGAGGTTCGCCGTCCTTTCGATGTGCCGGGTTTTATGGCTACCGCCATTGCGATGGTCAGTCTGGTTTACGCGATGGAACTGATGGGCGCGCAGCAATTTGCGCCGGGCTTGCCCCTCACGCTGCTGCTACTGGGCGGGATCACCCTGGCGTATTCACTGCGTCATTTTCAGCAAGCCGCACATCCGATGATTCGTCTGGACGCTATGCAGGTGCCGACGTTTCGCGTCACGATGTACGGTGGCTCTTTGTTTCGCGCCTCGATTAGCGCCGTTCCGTTTTTGCTGCCGCTGATGTTTCAGGTTGGTTTTGGCATGAATGCTTTTCAGGCGGGCTCGCTGGTACTGGCGGTTTTTGTCGGTAATTTAACGATCAAACCCGCCACCACTCCGCTGATCCGCTGGCTTGGCTTTAAAAAGCTGTTGTTGATTAATGGCGCGCTCAATGTGCTGGCGCTGCTCGCCTGTGCGTGCCTGACGCCCGACACCCCCGTCTGGTTGCTATTACTGGTGCTTTACCTTGGCGGCGTATTCCGTTCGGTACAGTTCACCGGCATCAGCACCCTCGCCTTTGCGGACGTTCCTGCTGAACAGATGAGTTATGCCAATACGCTATTCAGTACCGCCACTCAGTTGGCCGTTGGGTTGGGCATTTCGCTGGGCGCAATTGGGATCCGGATCGGCGCAAGCATCAGCGAATGGCTGGAAATAAGCGCGACGCCCGGCATCAGCTTTCGCCTGGCGTTTGTGACGATTGCGGCGATCTGTCTGGTGGGGATGGTGGATACGTTGAGGCTGGCGAACGATGCGGGAAGTGCGGTGTCGGCAAAGAAATCAGGGTAGTTACCGGACGGCGCAGGGCCATCCGGTTTCGTCGCGGTGATTAGCCCAGGATTTCGCGAACAAAGGCTTCGATCTCTTTGTTCTGGCAGTTCTCAAAGAAGCACTGCTGGAAGCGCGGGCCAGACACGGCGGTTTTGACCAGTTCCGGGTCGATCGCCCGCAAGGTGTCGAGGTAGTTGTCTTTCACAACTGCCGCTTTCACCTGGTTCAGAATACCTGCGTTACGTACCTGCGGCTCTTTACGCTCCGGCGGGTATCCTTCCCCGTTACGACCGGTAAAGGCTTTCTCGAAAATGAAGCGTACGTTCAGTTCTGCGCCCCAGCCAAATCCTTTAGCAAACGGCAGAGACAGCGCATTACCGTTGTTGATTTGCGCAAACAGGAAGGCGTCAGCCGGATCGATGCAGTAACCGCACACCACGCCCGGATGGATGTTCAGCGACATCAGCGCGCCCTGACCGGTACCACAGCCAGTCACGACAAAGTCAACTGCTTTGGCATTCAGCAGAATGCTGGCCATGATACCCAGATGGATGTAGGTCAGATGATGATCGTTTTCATCGCTCATACCAACGTTGAATACCGGAAAGCCTTTTTCATCCGCAACCGCTTTAAGCTCGTTATGAATGATGGCGTTTTTGCTGGCCTGGCTGTTTTCCATCATGAGTGCAATTTTCATTCTGTCTTCTCCTGAAATGCGTGCGGGTTGTCCCGCCATGAGTCAATGACGTTTCAGGAACAGTACTACTTCCCAAACGCACTTTCAAATTTTGTGAAAAACGATTTTAAAAAACAGAGTAAGCTTCACATTTTTGCAGAACGAAAGGCGCAACCCTGGCCGTAGAAATTAGTGATAGCGGATCTGTAAGCTATTCCGGCCATTGAAATTCGCGGGCATAGAGTAGGATAGCCTATCCCCGATCTATCAGAGTGAAACCATGAAGACGCTTTTACTTGCCCTTTCATTGACGGCACTGACAGGATGTACGATAAACAGGCACGCTGAGGTGAGCGAGGTCAGCGCGACCACGGGTGTGGTACGTCTGAGCTACGGTGAAGCCATGTTACAAAATGCGGTAACCGATGAGTATATCGCCCACGGCACCGCGACGAAAGCGTGTCAACAGACAGGCTATGCCAATGCCGTACGCTTCGGGCAGCCGGTTAAAACCTGTCGTGTATTTGCAGGTTCGCTCTGTATTAACAGTCAGGTTATCCTTTCATACCAGTGCCAGGGTGTCGCCTTGTCACAAACGCGTTCCCCTACTTATTAAAATAACGGCCAGGGTACCGCTGGCCTTTATCCCTATTATATCGGGCATATAGCGTAAATGCGTTTTATTCCCATTCGTATTTTTAATAATTAAATTTATTATTTTACCTTTTGCAAATATTTAAATAACAAATTATAGTGACGCCACATCAAAATAATTCTCACCTTTGTGGAGCGTAACCATGCTGAAAACAGAAATGATCGATAAACTCAATGAGCAAATGAATCTGGAGTTATATTCTTCGCTGCTCTATCAGCAGATGAGCGCCTGGTGTAGTTACCACAGTTTTGAAGGCGCCGCCGCGTTTCTGCGTCGCCATGCGCAGGAAGAGATGACCCATATGCAGCGCCTGTTCGACTATCTGACCGATACCGGCAGCCTGCCGCGCATTAATACCGTCTCCTCGCCTTTTGCGGAGTACGCATCGCTGGACGAATTATTCCACGCCACGTATGAGCACGAACAATTAATTACGCAGAAAATAAATGAACTGGCTCATGCCGCAATGACCAGCCAGGATTATCCGACCTTTAATTTCCTGCAATGGTACGTCGCTGAACAGCATGAAGAAGAAAAACTGTTTAAATCCGTTATTGATAAATTAACCCTGGCGGGCAAAAGCGGCGAAGGGTTGTATTTTATTGATAAAGAACTTTCGACTCTTGATACCGCAAATTAATGTCTGACGGTGAGGTTATCCTCACCGTTCTGTTAATGACGGCAGATCTTACTTTCATGAGTGGAAAAGCCGTCATCCTGGGCAACAAATTTTCCTTTCGCTGCCAGAAACGCCACCAGTTCCCCCGCGGTCATATCTGACGCGGAACAGGTATGAAAACGCGCCTGTTCGCCGAAGCGATTTTTTATCGCCGCTTCCAGACTTGCCGTTGAATACGGTTCGCCCGACTCTATCATCATATTCAACACTTCGTGCCCATGAATGGATGTCATATGTCCTCCTGAATCAAAACGGATAGCCTAAGCGGCACGCGCGTTCTTCGCCTTGCGCTAGCGCAGATTCAATGCGGGAATGGATGTATAATTATGTTTACACAGATTGTAACGGTGATTTGACGAAAATAACGTTTTGCCTTACCCTGCGCCGCAGATCTTACCGTTGTTTATCTGCAGGACAGTGTAAAGCGTGAAAAATAGAACTCTGGGAAGTGTTTTTATCGTGGCTGGCACCACGATTGGCGCCGGGATGCTGGCCATGCCGCTGGCGGCCGCTGGCGTCGGTTTTGGCGTGACTTTTGCGCTGCTGATGGGTCTGTGGGCCTTAATGTGTTATACCGCGCTGCTACTGCTTGAAGTTTATCAACACGTTCCGGCGGATACCGGCCTCGGATCGCTGGCGAAGCGTTATCTTGGCCGATACGGTCAGTGGGCGACTGGCTTCAGTATGATGTTTTTGATGTATGCCCTCACTGCAGCGTACATTAGCGGCGCTGGCGAACTGTTGGCAGCCAGTATCAGCGACTGGAGCGGAAAGCAAATGTCCCCCACCGCGGGTGTCTTGCTGTTCACCTTTGTTGCCGGTGGCGTGGTATGTGTCGGCACCTCGCTGGTCGATCTGTTTAACCGTTTTCTCTTCAGCGCCAAAATCATTTTCCTGGTCGTCATGCTGGCGCTGCTGATGCCCCATATTCACAAAGTTAACCTGTTAACCCTGCCGCTGGAACAGGGCCTTGCCCTTTCCGCCATTCCGGTGATCTTTACCTCCTTCGGGTTTCACGGCAGCGTTCCCAGCATTGTCAGCTATATGAACGGCAATACTCGTAAATTGCGGCGGGTATTTATTATCGGCAGCGCGATTCCGTTGGTGGCCTACATTTTCTGGCAACTGGCCACGCTTGGCAGCATCGACTCGACAACGTTTATGGGGCTGCTGGCGGATCATGCGGGTTTGAACGGCCTGCTGCAGGCCCTGCGGGAAGTGGTGGCCTCGGCGCACGTTGAGCTGGCTGTGCATCTGTTTGCTGATCTGGCGCTGGCGACCTCGTTCCTCGGGGTGGCCCTCGGGTTGTTTGATTATCTGGCGGATCTGTTCCAGCGCCGCAATACGGCGTCAGGCCGACTGCAAACCGGGGCGATTACCTTTCTGCCTCCGCTGGCATTCGCCCTCTTCTATCCGCGTGGTTTTGTGATGGCGCTGGGTTATGCCGGCGTCGCACTGGCGGTGCTGGCGCTGATCGTGCCCTCGCTGCTCGCATGGCAGAGCAGAAAACAAAATCCGCAAGCTGACTACCGCGTGTCGGGCGGGCGTCCTGCGCTGGCCCTGGTGTTTCTCTGCGGTATTGCCGTCATCGGGGTGCAGTTCTGTATTGCCGCCGGGCTGTTGCCTGAGGTGGGATAGGTCGGTCAGAGAGACGACAAACGGCCTGACGGGCGAAACGTCGCCAGGCCGTAAATTTTAATGCAGGCAGCACTGCTTATATTTTTTGCCGCTGCCGCACGGACATGGATCGTTACGTCCTGGTTTCACCTCTGCTTTCACCTGCACCGGCGTTTCCTGCGGATGCGCCATCCAGTAAGCATGAAGATCCAGCGCCGCAAGGCGAATGGCATCGACACTCTCTTCAAACGCTTCCGGGCTAAGTTTCTCGACTTTGCTGAAATTCTCTTCCGTACCGTGAAGCGCAATGGCATCCAGGGCCGGTTTCAGCGTGTCAGGCAACGCTGACCAGTCAGACAGCGCCACGCCCCGCATATAACCGAAGCACCATTCTTCTACGATGGTGAGCTCATGGCCATCGACTTCCCGCAGGCCAAACAGCGGCTCGAACTGCTCTGGAAACGCATTGAGTCGGTCAGCGGTATCCGCCATGTGCTGGAAAGCGAGATTCATAAAACGCGTCATCTCTTTTTCTGAAGACCAGCGCGGCACATATTGCGCACCGCCCCACACGGCAACCAGCCACTCATCTGGCTCAATTTCGCGCGGCGAACTGAGAACAGCGGTGATCAGCCCATCCAGCTCTGCGACGTCCAGTATGGCATGATCGGTGTTGTATTGGGTCAATATATCGTCCAGCCACTCCAGTTCGCTTTCGTTTAACGGTCCCGTTTTCATCATGCTTGTCCTCGTTGAATGCTTAACTGTGGCTATCTTACAGGTTGAAAGGAGCGGCGGATACACCCTGCGCGCGCAAGAAAAGAAAACGCTTCTGACACAATTTACTGGCGTAATCTGTCACGTTCCGCGCGGGAGTGAAGAATAATCCGTAAGCATTGCAGTCAGGCAGTATGCATTAGCATTTTTTAATAATTGAAATGTATAACAATTGCTCGCGATCAATAATAGCTATGCATCTATAAGACTAAAATGTAATATAATGTAAATAAAAACATCATACAAACTTAATAATTTATTAAAAAACAACACCTTCAGTAGGTTAATTAAAAAGTTGATCATTTTCAATAAGTTATGCGTCACTTGCATTTTCTACTAGGCTAAATCTGGCCTTAAAAAATGTATTTAATATTGACGTGAAGGTGAGTATGGAATGGACTGTCATTGACACCGTTGTCAGCCCGACAACGGGTATGTGTTTCTCATGCATTTGTAGTCTGAAAAATTTAAAATTAACGATCTGGTATCAGGCAGATATATTTTTATCCAGCGGCAGCATTATTGAGCCGTTTCAGGACGGTGTATTAATAGACCACAAACCCTATCCCATTACCGTCTATAATGTGACACGCTACAATAAAGAATTATGGAATGCGATGAAAACAAATAGCTTATGCCCAGGCAATGATGAAAATCATCCTAAATATTGTCATTTAGCTCATCTGTGCGTGATTGCTATCTGTCCATACGGTTTACTGAAACGAAAAGGATAATGTCGCCGTAATCTTGTGTTCCGTCATAATCAGGCGGAATACATTATGAGACGTTATTTCTACGCAGGAGGAAATGTTCAGCACGTGTCAGCCATGCCGTAGAAATAAAAAAACCGCCTGAAGGGCGGTTTCACGACACTGCTTATTGCTTTGATTATTCTTCTGTTCCCATGGTACCCGGAGCGGGACTTGAACCCGCACAGCGCGAACGCCGAGGGATTTTAAATCCCTTGTGTCTACCGATTCCACCATCCGGGCTCGGGAAAAAGTGGAGGCGCGTTCCGGAGTCGAACCGGACTAGACGGATTTGCAATCCGCTACATAACCGCTTTGCTAACGCGCCTTAATTCTTTGTCTTTCGACCCGCACCCGCTATCGCCGGTGCCGTTAATCTGGAGCGGGAAACGAGACTCGAACTCGCGACCCCGACCTTGGCAAGGTCGTGCTCTACCAACTGAGCTATTCCCGCATAATCAAGTACGTTGTTAATCACTTGATTTTGCTATCGTCTGGCAAACCGTGCTGCCGTTCGATGCGTTGCATTCTACTTACCTGACGCAATGAGTCAACGATATTTTTCGCCACTTCCGCTCGTTTGCTGAAATTTGCGGCGAAACGATCACTGATCAAGCAAATCCCCGCGCGCAGCGTTCAGATACTGAAACATTGACCACAACGTCAGGACTGCCGCGACGAAAAACAGCGCAATGCCCGCATACTCGACCCAAATATTGGGTCGCCACAGCAGCCACGCCAGGGCCGCCATTTGCGAGGTGGTTTTAACTTTACCAATCCATGAAACCGCCACGCTACTGCGTTTACCCAGTTCAGCCATCCATTCACGCAGCGCAGAAATAATAATTTCGCGCGCGATCATGATTGCCGCAGGCAGCGTCACCCACCAGCTGTGATAGTGTTCGGTCACCAGCACCATCGCGATGGCAACCAGCACTTTATCCGCCACCGGGTCGAGAAAAGCGCCAAACCGGGTGCTCTGGTTCCAGCGGCGCGCCAGGAAGCCGTCAAACCAGTCGGTGACGGCAGCCACCACAAAGATCAGCGCCGCCACGAAGGGCGACCAGCTAAACGGCAGATAAAACACCACGACAAAGAATGGAATGAGGATGACACGGAACAGCGTTAGCAACGTTGGGATATTAAATTGCATAGTGACGGGTAACTATCTGTTGTCAGAGAAATTACCCCTATGTTGCTACAGAGACCTCAATGTTTCAACGACCAGAAGATCTTTTCTGCCAGACCTTGCGAAATACCCGGCACTTTTGCAATTTCTTCTACGCTGGCATTACGTAATCCTTGTAAACCGCCCATATATTTCAACAAAACCTGGCGACGTTTTGGCCCCACGCCTTCAATCGTCTCCAGCGTGCTGGTATTTTTCACCTTCGCCCGTTTTTTACGGTGTCCGCCGATGGCATGATCGTGCGATTCGTCGCGAATATGCTGGATCACATGCAGCGCTGGCGAGTCCGGCGGCAGGCTAAAGCCCTCGCCTTCCGGCTCAAAGAACAGGGTTTCCAGTCCGGCTTTACGGTCAGCGCCTTTCGCCACGCCCAGCAGTAGCGGGTGATTTTTATCCCAGGTCACGTCCAGCCCGGCAAAAACCGCTTTCGCCTGGCCCAGTTGTCCTTTGCCGCCATCGATCAGGATCACGTCCGGAATCTTACTCTCTTCGATAGCCTTCCCGTAGCGGCGACGTAACACCTGATTCATCGCCGCATAATCATCACCCGGCGTGATACCGGTAATGTTGTAACGGCGATACTCCGCGCGCAGCGGCCCGTTGGTATCGAACACCACGCAGGAGGCCATCGTCTGCTCGCCCATCGTATGGCTGATGTCGAAACACTCCATGCGCTTGATAGCTGGAAGGTTCAGCACCGTCGCCAGCGCGGTCAGACGCTGGTTAATGGTCGACTGCTGAGACAACCGGGTGGTCAACGCGGTCGCGGCATTTGTGCGCGCCAGCTTGAGGTAGCGCGCGCGATCGCCTCGGGGGCGCGTCTGTACATGAATACGACGCCCCGCCAGTTCAGATAGCGAGTCGGCCAACAGCGTTTTATCGCTAAGGTTAAAATCAAGCAGGATCTCGCCCGGCAAGGTACGCATCTGACTACCCTGTAAATAGAACTGGCCGACGAAGGTTTCCACGACTTCGCCCAGTTCCGTACCGCCAGGGACTTTCGGGAAATAACTGCGGCTACCCAGCACCTTTCCTTGCCGGATGAAAAGCACATGCACACAAGCCATACCGGCGTCGAACGCCACGCCGATGACGTCAAGATCGTCCCCGGTATTCGAGACGAACTGTTTTTCCGTCACGCGGCGCACAGCCTGGATCTGATCGCGAATGCGCGCGGCTTCTTCAAAGGCAAGATTCTCGCTGGCTTTTTCCATCCGTGCGATCAATTGCGTCAGCACCTGATCGTCTTTGCCGGATAAAAACAGGCGCACGTACTCCACCTGCTGCGCATATTCTTCTTCACTCACCAGCCCTTCGACGCAGGGGCCGAGGCAGCGACCAATCTGATACTGCAGGCAGGGACGCGAGCGGTTGCGGTATACGCTGTTTTCACACTGACGAATCGGAAAGATTTTCTGCAGCAGCGCCAGCGTTTCACGTACCGCATAGCCATTCGGGAAAGGTCCAAAATACTCGCCTTTGGCGTGTTTGGCGCCACGGTGCATCGCCAGTCGGGGATGCGTGTCGCCGCTGAGGAAAATAAAGGGATAGGATTTGTCGTCGCGCAGCAGTACGTTGTAACGCGGCTGATAAAGCTTGATGTAGTTGTGCTCAAGCAGCAGCGCTTCCGTTTCGGTGTGGGTCACCGTCACGTCTATTTGCTGGATGAGCGCCACCAGCGCTTCCGTTTTACGCGACGCCAGATTGCTGCGGAAATAGCTGGAAAGCCGTTTTTTCAGGTCTTTCGCTTTTCCCACATAAATTACCGTACCACCGGCATCATACATCCGGTACACGCCGGGCTGGCTGGTGACGGTTTTTAAAAATGCTTTTGAATCAAACTGAACACTCACTGGCTTGTTAACGTCTCCGCATTACACAGGCCATGGCGAATTGCCAGGTGAGTCAGCTCGACATCACCATGAATGTTTAATTTACTGAACATACGATAGCGATAGCTGTTCACCGTTTTAGGACTGAGATTCAGCTGCTCTGAAATCTCATTAACCTTCTGACCTTTGGTGATCATCAGCATAATCTGCAATTCCCGTTCAGACAAACTGGCAAAGGGCGTTTCCGTTTTTTCCGGCTCAATCTGACTCAACGCCATCTGCTGGGCAATGTCTGAAGCAATGTAGCGTTGACCGGTGTACACCGAACGAATTGCATTAACCACTTCCTGCGGCGCCGCGCCTTTGCTGAGATAGCCAGCGGCTCCCGCCTGCATCACTTTCGCAGGTAACGGGTTTTCCGTATGGACGGTTAACATGATGACTTTTATATCAGCCGTTGAACGCGCAATTTTACGCGTGGCTTCCAGACCGCCAATACCGGGCATGTTCATGTCCATCAACACGACGTCGACGGTGTTTGTGCGGCACCATTTGACGGCATCCTCACCGCAGTTCGCCTCACCGACGACTTTTATACCCTTAATATCTTCAAGAATGCGTCGTATCCCTGCGCGCACCAGTTCGTGGTCATCAACAAGAAGAACGTTGATCAAAGGAATTTCTCCAGAATAGGGATAACGCTACTGATAATAAAACATCCCTATATTAGCGGGTTTTATCTCAACTTTGAAACGTAAAAAACGCTCCGCGACCGATTTTGCTCTCGTTTTTGGAAATTAGTGTGTACGTGGAGTGGAAACTCCATGTACTAACAATCTGTTACATGTCTTATTTCGGAAAGTCGTTTCAGAATGGCGACAGAAAACGATACGGCGCAAAAAGATGCTAATTACACAGCAAGTTTGTAACAATAATTAACGGGTCAAATACGCCTAATAAACAATAATGCGCGTAAATATACGCGGCTGAGGTTGTGGTTTAAATTAACCCCAACCCCTTTTTTTTGATCAAAAAACAACCGCTGCTATTTTTTGCCTGGCTTATGGTATACTCCGCGGCCTCACCATTTACCATCGCACATTTTTACTGAGACATAACGAGGAAAATAAATGAGTACGCCTGATTTTTCCACTGCCGAAAATAATCAAGAACTGGCTACCGAAGTCACCTGCCTGAAGGCGCTGTTAACGCTGATGCTCCAGGCGATGGGCCAGGCCGATGCGGGCCGTGTGATTCTTAAGATGGAAAAACAGATCGCACTGGTCGAAGACGAAACCCAGGCCGCCGTATTTTCCAGTACGGTTAAGCAGATTAAACAAGCTTACCGCCAGTAAAACAAAACCGGCTGAGAGCACAGCTTTCAGCCGGTTTATCGTCTGACACGCAGAACGCTCAACGTTTCAGATGAGCCCCGTCGCGGCGGCATAGCAGGCAATCTGCGTTTTATTGGGGGCGTTGAATTTCTTCTGCATATTCTTCTGGTGAAAGTTGACGGTATTCTCCGATATCGACAGGATCATCGCGATTTCAGCCGACGTTTTGCCTTCTGCGGTCCATTTCAGGATCTCTTTTTCCCGCTTGCTAAAGCGCATTTCCGGCGCCATCACCATGTCATCCTCCAGACGAGTCAGCGCCGTCAGGCTTTCCCGCACCAGCAGTTGTAGCTTAAGTTCTACTTCATCGGTGTCGAAAGGCGTGTGGCGCAGGCTTGCACGAGAAACGGAGAGAAAACCCAGCGCCCGGTTGGGCAGCATTAAGCACTGTGTAACGCCTTTGCGCAGACCATGCGCGCGCGCCGCGTCCCACATCGTCTGGGCATGACTGAATAAGGCGTCATTCCACGGCAGATGCCCTTGGATGAAGTTCTCCGCCTTGAGCACCGGATCGATGGCGAAATAGTTCTCGGACTGATAGTGCGAAACCCACGCCGCCGGGTAAGTGGTATGAAGGGTAATTTTGGGCCGGGTAAACGGAACGGGATGTCTGACACACAGCGCGTAATAATCAAATTCCAGGCGTTGCGTCTGAAGCTGTAATTCGTTGTAAACGTCTTCTGCGCGGGTCATTTCCTGGAAGCGTAACAGCATCGTCCGCCGCCAGGTAAAGAAATCGGTATCCTGCATACTCAGTCGCTGGGCTCTTGTGATTGATAATCATTATTAATGTATGAAATAAGCTAACACATAATGACATGTTTCATTAATGAAATATCGGTCAGAACGCAAATTACTTGAACCGTAAAGTGTTATTCAGAACAGGGCGAAAGAAATAAGAATCCCGTCATGCAATAACCATAAATAATTATGCAAAATGGCACGCGCCGACCGGCGTGAATCATTGCGTGCCTGGCGAGAGAATTATTGCAGGAGAAACTTCTCAAGGAACTGACGCGTTCTCGGCTGCTGCGGTTCGCTGAATAACGATTTCGCCGGCCCTTGCTCTACTATTCGCCCTTGATCCATAAATATCGCCCGGTCCGCCACGTCGCGGGCAAAACTCATTTCATGGGTGACGATGACCATTGTGCGTTTTTCCTGCGCCAGCTGGCGAATGGTGTTAAGCACCTCACCCACCAGTTCGGGATCGAGCGCCGAGGTCGGCTCATCAAACAGGATCACCTCCGGGCGCATCGCCAGCGCCCGGGCAATGGCCACACGCTGCTGCTGACCGCCGGAGAGACGTCGCGGATAGCTGGTCTCTTTGCCAGCGAGGCCCACCTTCGCCAGCAGTTCCCGCGCCAGCGCCGTTGCGGCGTCTTTAGGTTCGCCTTTCACAATAACCGGCCCTTCAATAATGTTTTCCAGCACCGTCCGGTGAGGAAACAAATTGAAATTCTGAAACACGAAGCCGACATGCTGTCGTAGCTGGCGAATCAGCGATTTTTGCTGATTCAACGAGCGTGCGGTATCAATGGTGATCTCGCCCACTTTGATTGTCCCGGCCTCCGGCTGTTCAAGCAGGTTTATACTGCGCAACAGCGTGGTTTTACCCGACCCGCTGGGGCCGATGATGGCGACCACTTCGCCGGGTTTAACCTCCAGATCGATACCGTGCAGGACGGTCTGACCATGAAACTTTTTGACCAGGTTTTTCACTTCGATCGCGCTCATTTCGGCTCTCTCTCCTGGCGGTTGAGTTGATTTTCAAAGTAGTTCTGTAACGTTGACAGCACGGTCGCCATCACCCAGTAGATAAGCGAGGCCGCCAGATACATGGTGAACACTTCCAGCGTGCGCGAGGTGATCAGTTGCGCCTGACGGAACAGCTCCGGCACCTGAATGGTCGCCGCCAGCGAGGTGTCTTTCACCAGACTGATAAAGCTGTTGCTGAGCGGCGGCAGCGCCACCCGCGAAGCTTGCGGCAAAATCGCGCGCCGCATCGTTTGCCACGGCGTCATGCCAATACTGGCCGCCGCTTCCCACTGACCTTTATCAATGGACGAGATCGCCGCCCGCAGGGTTTCCGCGGCATAGGCGGCGGTATTAAGCGACAGACCGATCATCGCCGCCGGGATCGGATCCAGTTCAATACCGAACTGCGGCAGGCCGTAGTAGATCATAAACAGTTGGGCGATAAGCGGCGTACCGCGAAAAATAGAGATATAAAACCGCGCCAGCCAGCGAAGCGGCAGCAGCGGCGACAGGCGCATCAGCGCAAGGATAAATCCCAGCAGCAGGCCGAAAAACATCCCGCCGATGCTTAACTGCAGCGTGAACACCGCGCCTTTAAGCAAATACGGCAGGGAATCAATAACCAGTTGGATACTTTCTTGCATAAGCTTATCCGATATTACACGTGGGGATGGTAGGCAAAGAGCGCAGGCGCACCGCCGGTATGAATAAAGAGAACGGGACCTTCGTCTTTAAAACGCTTCTGGCTGATGCCGTCGATTAGCCCGGCCATCGCTTTCCCGGTATACACCGGATCGAGAAGAATGCCTTCCAGGCGCGCCAGCAGTTTTACCGCTTCCATCCCCTCTTCATTCGGCATGCCATAACCGGGCGCAAAATAGTCATCCCACAGCGCAATGTCTGCCGACGCGGTCAGTTCCAGGGTTTTGGCAAGGGTCTGCTGCAGCGCCGCCACCTTTGGTTTTTGTTCGGCGACGCTACGCGATACCGTGACGCCAATCAGCTCCACTTCTGGCATCAGTTGTTCAAGGCCCACCGCCAGACCGGCATGAGTGCCAGCGCTGCCGGAAGCCACCACCACCGAAGAGAGCTGTACCGCCCCTTCACACTGCTGGGCGATCTCCAGCGCGCTTTCAACGTAACCTAACGCGCCGAGGGCGTTTGAACCGCCCACCGGGATAACGTAAGGCCGGAAGCCCTGCGCTTCGAGCCGGGTGGCTAATTCCTGTAGCTGGGCGTCCGGATCGGTTAACGCGTCGCACATTTCGATTTGCACGTTGAACAGATCCAGCAGTAGCCGGTTGCCGTTGCTCAGATAGTTTTCCGCCGTGGTGCCGATCGGGTTCTCCAGCAGCGCGACGCAATGCAGACCGAGCTTCGCCGCCACCGCCGCCGTCTGACGCACATGGTTGGACTGAATAGCGCCAGCGGTAATTAGCGTATCCGCCCCTTCGCGCAGCGCGTCAGCGGCTAGAAACTCCAGTTTACGCAGCTTATTGCCGCCCATCGCCATTGGCGTGACGTCGTCCCGCTTTATAAAAATGTCGCGTCCAAGATGATCAGATAAACGTGGGAGGTATTCGAGCGGCGTGGGCGCGCCGATAAATTCCAGGCGTGGGAAGCGCGTCAGGTTGTGCAGTGGCATAAAGCCTCCGTTTTTTGTTGTTGTGATGTTCTTTTTATTATGCACGTTCAGGCGGATGAAATAAAAAAGGCGCTGATTAAAGCGCCTTTTTTTGCTATTTAGCTGATTATTTCGTCACGTCAGCGCCAAACCACTTCTCAGAAAGCGCCTTCAGCGTACCGTCTTTTTGCATCTCAGCGATAGCAGCGTCTACCGCTTTCAGCAGATCTTCGTTGCCTTTACGTACCGCAACGCCCGCTTCCTGACGGGAGAACGCTTCGCCAGTCACCGCCAGCGAGTCTTTGGTTTTCTTCACCAGATCCAGCGCGGCCAGACGGTCGACGAGGATCGCATCAATACGCCCTACGCGCAGATCCTGGTATTTGGTCGGATCGTCATCGTAGGTGCGGATATCCACGCCCTGTACGTTCTGACGCAGCCACTCTTCGTAGTTGGTGCCCAGGCCGACGCCGACTTTCTTATCTTTCAGATCGGCCGCGGTCTTGATCGCCCCTTCATTGCCCTTTTTCACCAGCGCCTGAATACCAGACACCGTATACGGGGTAGAGAAATCGTATTTCTTCTTACGCTCGTCAGAGATGGTCACCTGATTGATCACCACGTCAATGCGTTTTGAATCCAGCGAGGCCAGCATCCCGTCCCATTTGGTCGGTTTCAGTGAGGCTTTCACCCCAAGATGTTTCGCCAGCTCTTCGGCAAATTCCACTTCAAAGCCGGTTAATTTACCGTCGTCACCCTGATAGCTGAACGGCGGATAAGTGCCTTCCAGCCCCACCAGCAGGGTTCCGCGATCTTTGACCTTCTTAAGCAATCCTTCATCCGCAAACGTTTTTGCGCTCATCCCAGCGACCAGTGCAACAGCCATCACGCCCATCAGCGCCTGACGACCCAGAAGTGCTAATTTCATACTTACCCCGAATGTTATTATGAATGACCGTAGTGTAGAGCGATTACGCGTCACGCCATAATCCACTCTGCTACATCTTATTCATTTTTAATATATATCAGAAGTCGCTCTGAAGGAGGATTTCTGCATCTGCCCGGGGTGGACCTGCGCTTTGTACTGTTCATACTTGCGCAGCGCAATGCGGTAGTTGTTGGTACTGGTTTCCGGCAGCCACGGCGCCAGATTTTCATCAAGAAAACCATCCTGCAGCAGATCATGAGAAATCTTCTGCTCGCTAAGGTGATTGCCGAGGCGGCGCAAGCGAACAACGTATTCGCGCACAGTGCCGTGGCTCATCTCAGTTTGTTCAAATAAAAACTGCTTAAAACCGATGATGTCAAAGAAGTCGCTCTGCGCTTTGCAGTGCAGATCGCCGCAGAAGCGGCACAGCGCGACCCACTCTTTCCGCTCTTGCTCCCAGGCAGCCTCGTCCATCAGCGTGTCCAGTCGGGATATGGCGATTTTATTGACGATTTGCCCTTTACGCACCAGCGTGATGCGGTCGAGTAATTTGTGGCAATGGGCGCAATGCGTCTGGCTGTGTTTAAAGTCTTTGAGGTAGCGGCTTAATGGCCGTCTTTTAGATTGCTGCACCGTCATGAGAACTCCTGGTAGTCAGTAGGTTGTGCGGCATTTTGCAGAGGCAGTATGGTCGCCTCCTATAACTTACCCAGCTTAGTGCGTAACCGTTTGATAGCCTGACTGTGCAACTGGCTCACCCGCGACTCCCCGACTTCCAGAACCGCGCCAATCTCTTTGAGATTCAGCTCTTCCTGGTAATAGAGTGTCAGAACCAGTTGTTCACGCTCCGGAAGGGCTTCAATGGCATCCATCACGCGCTGGCGCAAATTGCTCTCGAGGAGCTGCTGTAACGGGTTTTCCTGCTGATGCTCTTCAGTCACCAACTCAATACTGTCGCCATGTTCTTCCCGCCATTCGTCGTACGAGAAAAGCTGGCTATTATTGGTATCAAGCAACATCTGACGGTATTCTTCGACAGGGATCCCCAGACGCTCCGCCACTTCCGTTTCCGTCGCGTTGCGTCCTAATTCCTGCTCCAGTTGCCCCATCGCCTGCGCCACTTCGCGGGCGTTACGCCGGACGCTACGCGGCACCCAGTCACGGCTGCGTAGTTCATCCAGCATTGCGCCACGAATACGCTGCACTGCGTAAGTGGTAAATGCCGTTCCTTGCAGAGCGTCATATCGGTCAACTGCATTCAATAACCCGATGCCGCCCGCCTGTAGCAGATCGTCCAGTTCCACGCTCGCGGGCAAACGCACCTGCAGGCGCAACGCTTCGTGACGCACCAGCGGTACATAACGCTGCCACAGCGAGTGTTTATCCATTACACCTTCAGCGGTATACAGTGAATTCACGATAAACAGCCCTGCGTTAAATGAGTTATCGGCATGATTATCCGTTTCTGCAGGGGTTTTAATTGGATGAATAATGGGTGAAATGAGGGGTTATTTAGGGGTTACCGGGACAGCCAGAGAGAAAAAACCCCGCCGTAGCGGGGTTTGAGAAGGACGCGTAAATTAACGCAGCAGAGACAGAACGTTCTGCGGAACCTGGTTCGCCTGCGCCAGAACAGAGGTACCCGCCTGCTGCAGGATCTGCGCACGTGACATGTTGGACACTTCAGTCGCGTAGTCAGCGTCTTCGATACGGCTACGAGCAGAAGTCAGGTTGTTTACAGTGTTGCCGAGGTTAGTGATGGTGGAATCGAAACGGTTTTGTACCGCACCCAGGTCAGAACGCAGCGCGTCAACCTGTGCCAGCGCTTTATCGATAACAGCCAGCGGATCTTCAGTGCTGGTGCTCGCTTTCGCGACATCTTCGTTAACCAGTTTCGCGCTACCGTTGGTGTCGGTAGTCAGGTACATCACTTTATCGTCAGCATCATTAGTAACAACTCCGTCAACATCAACGTTATAAGTTGCACCGCTAACTTTCAAAGTGCTACCTGTTTTGGTTGCATTCGCTTGTTGCAAATCAGCGACTGTTGCTGCTTTATTTGCTGTAGTTGAATTAGTGGTAAACGTGCCATTCTGAGAGGTATAGATATTGCTTGAGGTCATCACCTTAGCAGTATCTGCATTAGCATCTTTGTCAGTAATCGTAAAAGTTACCGTTTTCCCGTCTACTACTGCACTATATGTACCATTACCGAACTGAGTGCCGGCATCAGTAGACGACTGTTTAGTAAATTCCAGACCGTCATAGGTAAATTTATCGCCGACTTTCGCGCTTGCGCCCAATGCAGCCAAATCTTCCGCACGATCATTTTGTGCTCCACCAGCGGCGGAGCTGTAGTCACTGACAGCAGTATTAGTTACAGTTGCTTTATCAGTTAGAGCACCGTCTTTTGCGCTAACGTATAATGCTGCGCCGTCAACCTGTACTGTCTGAGTTTTTACATCAACAGTAATCTTATCGGAAGATGTTGAGGTTGCACCGTCACTAACCATAGCGGTGTAGTTATCAGTACCGGTCGCACCAAACTTGGACACCAGATCGCTTGCCGTCGCTTTCTCTGCGCCGTTTACACGGAAGTCTGCTACACCCAAGCTCTGAGTGTCGATTTTCTTCAGATCGATGGAGATAGTTTCGCCGTCGTTCGCGCCTACCTGGATTTTCAGGGTGTTGTCCTGAGCCAGCACTTTCACGCCGTTAAACTGAGTCTGACCGGACACGCGGTCGATTTCGCTCAGACGTTGAGTGATTTCGTTCTGGATGGAGGTCAGGTCGCTGTCGGAGTTAGTACCGTTAGTTGCCTGAACGGTCAGTTCACGTACACGCTGCAGGTTGTTGTTGATTTCGTTCAGCGCACCCTCGGTGGTCTGCGCAATGGAGATACCGTCGTTGGCGTTACGGGAAGCCTGAGTCAGGCCTTTGATGTTGGACGTAAAGCGGTTAGCGATCGCCTGACCCGCTGCGTCGTCTTTCGCGCTGTTGATGCGCAGACCAGAGGACAGACGTTCAATCGCGGAGCTCAGGGAGGACTGAGATTTGTTAAGGTTATTCTGGGTCAACAGCGACAGGCTGTTTGTATTAATGACTTGTGCCATGATCTTTTCCTTATCAATTACAACTTGATGTTATTGGGCTGTTGCCCACGGTTTCTCACCGTAACCCTTGTATCGGCACCTGAATTTCGAACTTTAGAAAATTTTTAGTGAATCGGGATTTTTTCTTAGCCACTGAAATACCCTCTTTATACGCCATTATTCCGCGCATTATTTTTCGAAAACTATTATTAAACTTTGCCTCAGGATTGCCGATAACGCGTGTAACTACTGTTTGCAATCAAAAGGAATAAGGCATGGCTTCGTTTACATCCCTGGGCGTAGGCTCAAACTTACCGCTGGACACATTGCTGACGAACCTGACCACTGCTGAGAAAAAGCGCTTAAACCCGATCACTCAACAGCAGAGTGCCAATACCGCGCGTCTGACCGCTTATGGCACGCTGAAAAGTGCGCTGGAAAAATTCCAGACAGCGAACACCACGCTGAACAGCGCCGATCTTTTCAAAAGCACAACGATTACCAGCAGCACGGAAGATTTAACAGCTTCAACCACGGCCGGCGCTGCCGCAGGCACTTATACCGTCACCGTGAAACAGCTGGCGCAGGCGCAGTCCTTAAGTACCACCGTTGATATCAGTTCAACAAAAGATGCGCTGGGTGATACTTCTGCCGAAAGCCGTACCATTAAAATTGAGCAGGCCGGACGCAAAGAGCCGCTGGAAATTAAGCTTTCGAAAGATCAAACCTCGCTGGAAGGGATTCGTGACGCCATTAATGATGCGGACAGCGGTATTTCTGCCAGCATCGTTAAAGTGAAAGAAGGCGATTATCAGTTGGTGCTCACCGCTGACTCCGGAACCGAAAATAAAATGACCATTTCGGTTGAAGGAGACAGCAAGCTAAACGATTTATTAGCGTATGACAGCACCGCCGGCAGCGGAAAAATGAAGCAGTTGGTAAGCGCTCAGAATGCACAGCTCACCGTCAACGGTATTGATATTGAGCGTCCGAGCAACACGATCACCGATGCGCCGCAGGGCGTCACGCTGACATTGACGAAAGAAGTAACCGATGCGCGTTTGACGGTGACCAAAGACAACAGCAAAGCAACAGAGGCGATCAAAGGTTGGGTAGACGCCTACAACTCGCTGCTGGATACCTTTTCTACGCTGACCAAATATACGGAAGTCGATCCGGGCGCGGAAGAGCAGGATAAAAACAACGGTGCCCTGTTGGGTGACAGCGTGGTCCGCACCATCCAGACGGGTATTCGCGCTCAGTTCGCCAATGCAGGCAGCACGGGAGCGTTTAAGACCCTGAATGAGATTGGCATTACCTCAGATGGCGCGACCGGTAAACTCAAGATTGATGAAACCAAGCTCAAGAAAGCGCTGGATGAAAACACGGCAGGTACCCGCGAACTGCTGGTCGGCGACGGCAAAGAAACAGGTATTACAACGAAAATTGCCGCTCAGGTAAAAGATTATCTTGCCGATGATGGCATTATCGATAGCGCACAGGACAACATTAACGCCACGCTGAAAAAGCTGACGAAACAATATTTAGCCGTGAGCAACAGCATCGACGATACCATCGCCCGCTACCAGGCACAGTTTACGCAACTGGACACCATGATGAGCAAGCTCAATAGCACCAGCAGCTACCTGAGCCAGCAATTTACTGCGATGAGCAGCTCCTGATAACACGAGGTAAACATGTATACCGCGAGCGGTACCAAAGCCTACGCGCAAGTTAGCGTGGAAAGCGGCGTAATGAGTGCGAATCCGCACCAGCTGATAGAAATGTTGTTTGATGGGGCTAACAGCGCCCTGGTACGCGCTCGTCTTTTTCTCGAGCAAGGCGACCTTGTCGCCAAGGGCGAAGCGCTCAGCAAAGCCATCAATATCATCGATAACGGGCTGAAGGCTGGTCTGGACCTGGAGAATGGCGGTGACATCGCCGCCAATCTTTCCGATCTCTATGACTATATGATCCGCCGCTTACTGCTCGCTAATCTGCGCAATGACAGTCAGGCCATCGAAGAAGTGGAAGGGTTACTCGGCAACATCGCGGATGCCTGGAAACAGATTTCACCGAAAGCATCATCCCAGGAGTCTCGTTAATGACCTCAGCCGTGGAGTTTATCAACCGTTGGCAGCGCATTGCGCTGCTAAGCCAGTCGCTGCTCGAACTTGCGCAGCGAGGTGAATGGGACCTTTTACTGGAACAGGAAGTCACCTATCTGCAAAGTATTGAAACGGTCGTTGAAACGCAAACTCCACCGGACATTACGCGCAGTATTCAGGATATTGTTGCCGGATACATTAAACAAACGCTGGATAACGAACAGCACCTCAAGGTTTTGCTGCAAAAAAGACTCGATGAGCTGAGCGGTCTGATTGGCCAGAGCACGCGACAGCAGTCCCTCAACAATGCTTACGGTCGCCTTTCCGGCATGCTTCTGGTGCCGGACGCTCCCAGCGCGCCGCAATAATTCCCGCCACGTTTAAAAATATCTTCCATACTCCAGAAGTTGTCTTTTGATTTCTGGAGCACGGAAGATGAAAAATCCTACCCTTTTGCAGTTCTTCCACTGGTATTACCCCGACGGTGGCAAACTCTGGCAGGAAGTCGCAGCGCGCGCGGACGGCCTTAACGATATCGGGATAAACATGGTCTGGCTTCCCCCGGCGTATAAAGGCGCATCGGGCGGCTATTCCGTCGGTTATGACTGTTACGATTTATTTGATCTCGGCGAGTTCGATCAAAAAGGATCGATCGCCACCAAATATGGCGACAAGACGCAGCTGCTGGCGGCCATCGACGCGCTGCAAAAGAACGAAATTGCGGTTCTGCTCGACGTGGTGGTGAACCATAAAATGGGCGCAGACGAAAAAGAGTCGATTCGCGTTCAGCGGGTGAATGAAGACGACCGCACGCAAATAGATGACGAAATCATCGAATGCGAAGGCTGGACCCGCTACACCTTCCCTGCCCGCGCCGGGCAATATTCGCAGTTTATCTGGGACTTTAAATGTTTCAGCGGTATCGACCACATTGAAAACCCCACCGAGGACGGGATTTTCAAAATCGTCAACGACTATACCGGCGACGGCTGGAACGACCAGGTCGATGACGAAATGGGCAATTTTGATTATCTGATGGGCGAAAATATCGACTTCCGCAATCATGCCGTGACCGAGGAGATCAAATATTGGGCGCGCTGGGTGATGGAACAAACCCACTGCGACGGTTTCCGGCTGGACGCGGTAAAACATATTCCGGCCTGGTTTTATAAAGAGTGGATTGAGCACGTACAGGAGGTCGCGCCGAAGCCGCTGTTTATCGTGGCGGAATACTGGTCGCACGACGTTGATACGCTGCAAAACTACATCAATCAGGTTGACGGCAAGACGATGCTGTTTGACGCCCCGCTGCAAATGAAATTTCATGAAGCGTCCCGTCAGGGGAGCGACTATGATATGAGCCAGATCTTTACCGGTACGCTGGTGGAGGCCGATCCTTTTCATGCCGTTACGCTGGTTGCCAACCACGATACCCAGCCGTTGCAGGCGCTGGAAGCCCCGGTCGAGCCGTGGTTTAAACCGCTGGCCTATGCGTTGATCCTGCTGCGGGAAAACGGCGTCCCTTCCGTTTTTTATCCCGATCTCTACGGCGCGCATTACGAAGATACCGGCAACGACGGCGGAACCTACCCCATCGACATGCCGATCATTAATCAGCTCGATCAGCTTATTCTGGCGCGCCAGCGTTTCGCCCACGGCGTGCAGACACTCTACTTCGACCATCCAAACTGTATCGCTTTCAGCCGCAGCGGCACTGAAGAGGATCCCGGCTGTGTGGTGGTGCTGTCGAACGGCGACGACGGCGAAAAAACGCTCACGCTGGGTGAAAACTACGGCAACAAAACCTGGCGCGACTTTTTAGGAAATCGTCAGGAAACCGTGACAACCGACGCAAATGGCGTAGCGACCTTTTACTGCAACGGCGGCAGCGTGAGCGTGTGGGTGATAGAAGAAGCGATATAAAAATACCCCGGCAGGGCGACCTGTCGGGGGAGTGTTCAGGGCAGCGGGGTCGGCAGCGGCGATTTTTCCAGCGCGGCGGCGCACTCTGCGGTGGGACGCGTGACGCGCTGCAGGGTCATTCCATCATATTCTAACGTGCTGCCTTCGCGCTCGATCGCGTAAAGATCGCGGTTTACCGTCACGTTGGTTAACTCACCCGATAACATCGTCAGTTTACCCGGTAGCGCAATCACGCGCTGCCATTGACGGCAGTCGAGGGTATCCCCGGCGTGGGTAATCACCAGGCTGCCAATCGCTTCCGGACTCACCAGACTGCGCTGCGGGCCTTTCGTCTGCCAGTACCCTTCCAGTCCGGCCGGCGCGGGCGTTTTCACCACGTTATGGTAATTTTCCACCTCGGCGCATCCCGCTAACATCAGTAACGCCCCAATGATTGCTACTTTTTTCATCATTCATCCTGCATGCGAAGAAAAGGGGATTGTGGCATTAAAGCCCTGATGTCGCCAGCCTTTCCCACAGAACGGCGAAGTTTGATCCAGTCGGTATTACCGCTTAATAGTACCAGGCAAAAAAACGGTTGTGGTGTACTATCCGCACTCTTGTTTCATACCTTCTGAGTTCAGAGGCAAAACACATGTCATGGCAACATTTCAAACACGCCTGGTTAATTAAATTCTGGGCGCCCGTTCCCGCGGTCATCGCGGCGGGTATTCTCTCCACTTACTATTTTGGCATCACCGGCACCTTCTGGGCCGTCACCGGCGAATTTACCCGCTGGGGCGGACAAATCCTGCAACTGTTTGGCGTCCATGCCGAAGAATGGGGCTATTACAAGCTGATTCATCTCGACGGTTCTCCGCTGACGCGCATCGACGGAATGATGATCCTCGGCATGTTCGGTGGCTGCTTCGCCGCCGCGCTGTGGGCCAACAACGTTAAGCTGCGTATTCCACGCAGCCGGGTGCGCATCATGCAGGCAATCATTGGCGGGATGATCGCCGGTTTCGGCGCGCGTCTGGCGATGGGCTGTAATCTGGCGGCCTTCTTTACCGGCATCCCGCAGTTCTCTCTTCATGCCTGGTTCTTTGCATTGGCGACCGCCATCGGCTCCTGGTTCGGCGCTCGCTTTACGCTACTGCCAATCTTCCGCATTCCGGTCAAAATGCAAAAAGTCTCCGCCGCCTCGCCGCTGACGCAAAAGCCGGATCAGGCGCGTCGCCGCTTCCGCTTAGGGATGCTGGTGTTTATCGGCATGATTGGCTGGGCGCTGTTAACGGCGATGAACCAACCGAAGCTGGGTCTGGCGATGCTGTTCGGCGTGGGATTTGGGCTGCTGATTGAACGCGCGCAGATTTGCTTTACTTCGGCGTTTCGCGATCTGTGGATCACCGGACGTACCCATATGGCGAAAGCGATCATCTTTGGGATGGCGGTAAGCGCTATCGGGATATTCAGCTACGTGCAGTTGGGCGTGGAAGCGAAGATCATGTGGGCTGGCCCGAACGCCGTGATCGGCGGGCTGCTGTTCGGTTTTGGCATCGTGCTGGCCGGCGGTTGCGAAACCGGCTGGATGTACCGCGCCGTGGAAGGCCAGGTGCACTACTGGTGGGTTGGGCTGGGTAATGTCATCGGCTCTACAATTCTGGCGTACTACTGGGATGACTTCGCCCCGGCGCTGGCAACCAACTGGGACAAAATTAATCTGCTCACAACCTTTGGTCCGCTTGGCGGTCTGTTGGTGACTTATCTGCTGCTGTTTACCGCGCTGATGCTGATTATCGGTTGGGAAAAACGTTTCTTCCGTCGCGCCGGGTTAACCCCCGCTAAGGAAACCGCATGAAAAATATCGTACCTGATTACCGTCTTGATATGGTTGGTGAACCCTGCCCCTACCCTGCCGTCGCCACGCTTGAGGCGATGCCGCAGTTAAAAAAAGGGGAAATTCTGGAAGTGGTGAGCGACTGTCCGCAATCGATCAATAACATCCCGCTGGATGCGCGTAACCATGGCTACACGGTACTGGACATTCAGCAGGACGGTCCCACAATCCGTTATTTAATTCAGAAATAAAACGTTGCCGGATGGCGGCGCAAGCGTCACCGTCCGGCCTGACACCTCTCACCCTCAGGCATCAAACCTACACCTGCATCGACATGACTTCCTGATACGCCGCCACCAGCTTGTTACGCACCTGAATGCCCATCTGCATGGACACGGACGCCTTTTGCATATCGGTCATCACATCGTTCAGCGCGATGCCCGGCTCGCCGAGGGTGAATTTTTCGGCCTGAACGCGTGCGGCGGTTTGCCTGTCGCTGATGCGGTCCAGCGCCGCGTGGAGTTGGCCGGCAAAACTGACGGTCGACTGCGGCGAAGCCTCCTGCGCACGCGCGCCCATCGCGGTCGCCTGCAGTTGGCTGATGACCCCTTCAATCCCCTGTATCGCTGACATGATAATCCTCTGGATGATTTTTTACGCAGCAGAGATTACCAGTTTGTCAATAAGATAAAGGCGTTAAATAACGCTAAAAAACCACGGTTTTTGCCGCATAGAAAAAAACGAAAGCACAAATAATGAGACCGTCAATTTTTCGATTTTGCTGACCCGGGAGTGAGTCTTGTTCCACTTTGCAAATAAAGCCGTCCACGAACAGTCACGAGGTGCGAGATGAACGCGACTGCATCGGCTGCAACCCAACCTAAACCTCTCGAGTGGCTTAATCGCCTGCGCGCGAACCCTAAAATTCCTTTGATTGTCGCTGGCTCCGCCGCCGTCGCGATTATCGTGGCGATGGTGCTCTGGGCGAAGTCGCCGGACTATCGCACGTTGTTCAGCAATTTGTCCGATCAGGACGGCGGCGCGATCGTCACCCAGCTAACCCAGATGAATATCCCCTACCGTTTTACGGAAGGCAGCGGCGCGATCGAAGTTCCGGCGGATAAAGTGCATGAATTGCGCCTGCGTCTGGCTCAGCAGGGGCTGCCGAAAGGCGGCGCGGTAGGCTTTGAACTGTTGGATCAGGAAAAATTCGGCATCAGCCAGTTCAGCGAGCAGGTGAACTACCAGCGCGCGCTGGAAGGCGAACTGGCGCGCACCATCGAAACCCTCGGTCCGGTCAAGCGCGCCCGCGTGCATCTGGCGATGCCCAAACCGTCGCTGTTCGTGCGTGAACAAAAATCCCCTTCCGCCTCCGTCACGGTGAATCTGGAACCGGGCCGCGCCCTGGACGAAGGGCAAATCAGCGCGGTGGTGCATCTGGTTTCCAGCGCTGTCGCCGGGCTGCCGCCGGGTAATGTAACGCTGGTCGATCAGGGCGGGCATTTGCTTACCCAGTCGAACACCAGCGGACGCGACCTCAACGACGCGCAATTGAAATACGCCAGCGACGTGGAAGGCCGTATTCAGCGCCGCATCGAATCGATCCTCTCGCCGATCGTCGGTAACGGTAATGTTCACGCACAGGTGACCGCGCAACTGGACTTCGCCAATAAAGAACAGACGGAAGAGCAGTACCGTCCGAACGGCGACGCGTCGCAGGCGGTGCTGCGTTCACGTCAGGTGAATGAAAGCGAACAAATCGGTTCCGGTCTGCCAGGCGGCGTACCGGGCGCGCTGTCCAACCAGCCTGCGCCAGCGAACGCCGCGCCAATTACCACACCGCCGGCTAATCAGCAGAATGCGCAAAACGGGCAAAACGCCCAGCAGACGACCACCAATTCCAACGCCGGGCCGCGCAGCATCCAGCGTAACGAAACCAGTAACTACGAAGTCGACCGCACCATTCGCCATACCAAAATGAACGTCGGCGACATCCAGCGTCTTTCCGTGGCGGTGGTCGTGAATTACAAAACCCTGCCGGATGGCAAGCCGCTGCCGCTCACCGCTGAACAGATGAAACAGCTGGAAGATCTGACTCGCGAGGCAATGGGCTTCTCGGATAAACGCGGCGACACCCTGAACGTCGTTAACTCACCGTTTACCGCCACCGATGACGACAGCGCCGAGCTGCCGTTCTGGAAACAACAGGCCTTTATCGAACAGTTAATGTCGGCGGGTCGCTGGCTGCTGGTGCTGCTGGTTGCCTGGATCCTCTGGCGTAAAGCGGTGCGTCCACAGTTGACGCGTCGCGCTGAGGAGGCCAAAGCCGCTCAGGAACGTGAACAACTGCGTCAGGAAACGCAGGAAGCCGTTGAAGTTCGTCTCAGCAAGGATGAACAGACTCAGCAGCGTCGCGCGAACCAGCGTCTGGGCGCGGAAGTGATGAGTCAACGTATTCGCGAAATGTCAGATAACGATCCGCGCGTGGTGGCGCTGGTCATTCGTCAGTGGATGAGTAACGATCATGAGTAATGCCCTTACCGGTACCGATAAAAGCGTCATCCTGCTGATGACCATTGGCGAAGATCGCGCGGCTGAGGTGTTCAAGCACCTCTCCCAACGGGAAGTACAGACCCTGAGCGCGGCGATGGCGAACGTTCGCCAAATCTCCAATCAGCAGCTTACGGAAGTGCTGGCGGAATTTGAGCAAGAGGCCGAGCAGTTTGCGGCGCTCAACATTAACGCCAACGAGTACCTGCGCTCCGTGCTGGTCAAAGCGCTGGGCGAAGAGCGCGCCGCGAGCCTGCTGGAAGATATTCTCGAAACCCGCGATACCGCCAGCGGCATTGAGACGCTCAACTTTATGGAGCCGCAAAGCGCCGCCGATCTTATCCGCGACGAACACCCGCAGATTATCGCCACCATTCTCGTGCACCTCAAACGCGGCCAGGCCGCCGACATTCTGGCGCTGTTCGACGAACGCCTGCGCCACGATGTGATGTTGCGTATCGCCACCTTCAGCGGCGTCCAGCCTGCCGCGCTGGCGGAATTGACCGAAGTGCTCAATGGTCTGCTCGACGGCCAGAACCTCAAACGCAGCAAAATGGGCGGCGTAAGAACGGCGGCGGAAATCATCAACCTGATGAAAACGCAGCAGGAAGAGGCTGTCATTACCGCCGTGCGTGAATTCGACGGCGAGCTGGCGCAAAAAATTATCGACGAGATGTTCCTGTTCGAAAACCTGGTGGATGTGGACGACCGCAGCATTCAGCGCCTGCTGCAGGAAGTGGATTCCGAGTCGCTGCTGATCGCCCTGAAAGGAGCGGAGCAGCCGCTGCGCGAGAAGTTCCTGCGCAACATGTCCCAGCGCGCCGCCGACATCCTGCGCGACGACCTGGCCAACCGTGGTCCGGTGCGTCTGTCGCAGGTGGAGAACGAACAGAAAGCGATTCTGCTTATTGTGCGTCGTCTGGCGGAAACCGGCGAAATGGTGATCGGCAGCGGCGAGGATACCTATGTCTGATGCGCTGCCGTGGAAAGTCTGGACGCCAGACGACCTCGCCCCGCCGCTGGCGGAGTTTACGCCCGTGGATCACTGCGAAGCACTGCCGTCTGAAGACGGCGGCGAACCGGAACTGAGCGCGGAACAACAGCTTGAACAGCAGCTGGCGCAACTGAAGATCCAGGCGCACGAACAGGGGTATAACGCCGGTCTTGCGGAAGGCCGCAAAGCGGGTCATGAGCAGGGCTACCAGGAGGGTCTGGCGCAAGGTCTGGAACAGGGCCAGGCGCAGGCACGCAGTCAGCAGGCGCCCCTTCACGCGCGGATGCAACAACTGGTCAATGAGTTTCAGAATACGCTGGATGCGCTGGATAGCGTCATTGCGTCACGTCTGATGCAGATGGCGCTGGAAGCCGCCCGCCAGGTGATCGGACAGACGCCAGCCGTAGACAACTCGGCGTTGATTAAACAAATTCAACACCTGTTGCAACAGGAACCGTTGTTCAGCGGCAAACCGCAGCTTCGCGTGCATCCGGATGATTTACAGCGCGTGGAAGAGATGCTCGGCGCAACCCTCAGCCTCCACGGCTGGCGACTGCGCGGCGATCCGACGCTGCATCATGGCGGCTGCAAGGTTTCTGCGGATGAAGGCGATCTGGACGCCAGCGTCGCCACCCGCTGGCAGGAACTTTGCCGCCTGGCTGCGCCGGGAGTTGTCTGATGACGACCCGTCTCACCCGCTGGCTGACGACGCTGGATAATTTCGAAGCCAAAATGGCGCAGCTTCCGGCAGTGCGCCGTTATGGCCGGCTGACGCGCGCCACCGGACTGGTGCTGGAGGCGACCGGTCTGCAGCTTCCGCTGGGCGCCACCTGCGTCATTGAACGTCAGGAAGGGACCGAAACCCATGAAGTGGAAAGTGAAGTCGTCGGCTTTAACGGCCAGCGCCTGTTTCTGATGCCGCTTGAAGAGGTCGAAGGCATTTTGCCCGGCGCGCGCGTTTACGCCAGGAACATTGCCGGAGAGGGACTGCAGAGCGGCAAACAGTTACCGCTTGGTCCGCCGCTGCTGGGTCGCGTGCTGGACGGCAGCGGTAAGCCGCTCGATGGTCTGCCCTCCCCCGACACCACCGAAACCGGCGCGCTGATCACCGCGCCGTTTAACCCGCTACAGCGCACGCCGATTGAGCATGTTCTGGATACCGGCGTGCGTCCTATCAACGCGCTGTTAACCGTCGGACGCGGCCAACGTATGGGCCTGTTTGCCGGTTCCGGCGTCGGTAAAAGCGTGCTGCTCGGCATGATGGCGCGCTATACCCGCGCCGATGTGATCGTGGTCGGGCTGATCGGCGAACGTGGCCGCGAAGTAAAAGATTTTATCGAAAACATTCTTGGCGCAGACGGACGCGCGCGTTCGGTGGTCATTGCCGCGCCGGCGGACGTGTCGCCGCTACTGCGGATGCAGGGCGCCGCCTATGCCACCCGGATCGCAGAGGACTTTCGCGACCGGGGTCAGCATGTTCTGCTGATCATGGACTCCCTGACCCGTTATGCGATGGCGCAGCGTGAAATCGCGCTGGCTATAGGCGAACCGCCCGCGACCAAAGGCTATCCGCCATCGGTATTCGCCAAGTTGCCTGCGCTGGTGGAACGCGCGGGCAATGGTATCCACGGCGGCGGTTCGATCACTGCGTTTTATACGGTACTGACCGAAGGCGACGACCAGCAGGATCCGATTGCCGACTCGGCGCGTGCAATCCTTGACGGACACATTGTGCTGTCGCGGCGGCTGGCGGAAGCCGGACACTACCCTGCTATCGATATCGAAGCCTCCATCAGCCGCGCCATGACGGCGCTGATTAGCGAGCAGCATTACGCCAAAGTACGCCAGTTTAAGCAGTTATTGTCGAGCTTCCAGCGTAACCGCGATCTCGTTAGCGTCGGGGCTTATGCTAAGGGCAGCGACCCGATGCTCGACAAAGCGATCGCACTCTGGCCACAGCTGGAGGCGTTTCTTCAGCAAGGTATTTTTGAACGGGCCGACTGGGAGGATTCCCTGCAGGCGCTGGATCTACTTTTCCCGGCGGGATGATAACGCAGGAGGAGATGCGTCATGGCAGAACACGGTGCACTGGCAACACTCAAAGATCTCGCTGAAAAAGAGGTCGATGACGCTGCCCAACTGTTAGGGGAAATGCGTCGCGGATTTCAGCAGGCGGAAGAACAACTCAAGATGCTGATTGACTACCAGAATGAGTATCGCAGCAACCTGAATAACGACATGAGCCAGGGGATCGCCAGTAATCGCTGGATCAACTATCAGCAGTTTATTCAGACGCTGGAAAAAGCCGTTGAACAGCACCGTCAGCAGTTAACGCAATGGACGCAAAAGGTCGACGTGGCGCTGAACAACTGGCGGGAAAAAAAGCAACGCCTGCAGGCCTGGCAGACGTTGCAGGACAGACAAAACGCGGCGGCGCTACTGGCTGAAAACCGCCTGGATCAGAAAAAAATGGATGAATTTGCTCAGCGTGCAGCAATGAGGAAACCCGAATGATCACCTTGCCCCAACTGGTCACCACCGACACCGATCTGACCACCGGCTTGCCGTCCGGGAAAGCGGCGGATTCTGCGCAGGATTTCCTGGCTCTGCTGGCGGGCGCGCTTGGCGCTGGCGACACGCAGGGTCAGGGCGCGCCGCTTACGCTTGCCGACCTGCGGGCTGCGGGCGGCAAACTGCAGAAAGCGCTGCTGGCGCAGGACGGCGACGCGTTGCCGCGCGATAAGTTGACGGCGCTCCTCGCCGCCAAAGATGCGCAAACCGATGAGTCGCTCAAAGGGCTAAACGACGCCGGAGCGCTGTTTTCGGCCCTGTCGCCGTCACAGAAAACCAGCGCGCTGGCCGTCCTGAGTCAGGCAGAACAAAAAGGTGAGAAGAAAAGCGCACTCAGCGACGACGATCTCGCCAGCCTGAGCGCGCTGTTCGCGATGCTGCCCGGCCAGCCCGGATTCACCACCGCCCCGACAGATGCGCAGCTCAGCGCACCAGGGACATCCCTGCGGGTAGATCCCCGTTCTCTGTCGCAAGAGCGCGCCACTCCTTTCGATGGCGATACGCTAAAAGACGCTAAAAAAGAGGCTGCAATACCGGGCATAGCGGCGGATAACGCCAAAAGCCAGGCGGTTGCCGCGCCAGTCATAACAGGTGGCGCAACGGCTCATGTTGACGCAGAGAGCACGCCGACGCCCGTCGCGCCGGGTCTGGCAATGAGCGCCAACGCGCCATCCACCCCGCAAACAGCGCAGCCTGGCAGCCCCGCGCCAGTGCTGAGCGCCCCGCTCGGCAGCCACGAATGGCAGCAATCGCTGAGCCAGCACATCACGCTGTTCACCCGCCAGGGTCAGCTGAGCGCGGAGTTACGTTTGCATCCTGAAGATCTGGGCCAGGTGCAGATCTCGCTTAAGCTGGATGATAACCACGCGCAGTTGCAGATGGTTTCCGCGCACAGCCACGTTCGCGCCGCGCTGGAAGCCGCCCTGCCGGTTCTGCGCACCCAACTGGCGGAAAGCGGGATTCAACTGGGCCAAAGCAACATCAGCAGCGAAAGCTTCGCCGGTCAGCAGCACTCTTCCTCGCAGCAGCATGCATCTCGTACACCGGGACAGGCGCTGGCGCTGGGCGATGATGAGAGCGAACTGGCGGTTCCGGCCTCGCTGCAGTCTGCCGCGCGCGGTAATGGCGCCGTCGATATCTTCGCCTAACGCCAGAGGTAGCACGATTATCCGCGTCTTTTCCACGCTTTGCCGTGGTCAGGACACGGGATAATCAGCCCATAAGCTGTACCGAAACAGGAAGCCCGTATCAGATGACTGATTCCGCACTTAACAAAAAGAGCAAGCGCTCAATTTGGATCCCACTGCTGGTAATCATTACCCTCGCCGCCTGCGCCACTGCGGGTTATAGCTATTGGCGTATGCAGCAGAAGCCGACAACCGCGGCGAACGAACCGCCGCCTCCGCCTGCGCCGGTCTTTTTTGCCCTCGACACCTTTACGGTGAATCTCGGTGATGCCGATCGCGTGTTGTATATCGGCGTGACGCTGCGTCTGAAAGATGAGGCGACGCGCGCGCGTCTTAACGAATATTTACCGGAAGTCCGTAGCCGCCTGCTGCTGCTGTTCTCACGTCAGGATGCCGCAGTGCTGTCTACCGAAGACGGTAAACAAAAGCTGATCGCGGCGATTAAAGAGACGCTTTCCCCTCCGCTTGTTGCCGGACAACCTAAACAGGACGTGACCGACGTGCTGTACACAGCTTTCATTCTGCGGTAACGACATGGGCGACAGTATTCTCTCTCAGGCTGAAATCGATGCGCTGCTCAACGGTGACAGCGAAACGAAAGACGAACCGAAAGCGGGGATCGCGGGTGAAAGCGATATTCGTCCCTACGATCCGAATACCCAGCGTCGCGTGGTACGCGAGCGTCTTCAGGCGCTGGAGATCATCAACGAGCGTTTCGCGCGCCAGTTCCGGATGGGGCTGTTTAACCTGCTGCGACGTAGCCCGGATATTACCGTCGGGGCGATCCGCATTCAGCCGTACCATGAATTTGCGCGCAACCTGCCGGTGCCCACCAACCTCAACCTGATCCACCTGAAGCCGCTGCGTGGAACGGGTCTGGTGGTTTTTTCGCCGAGTCTGGTGTTTATCGCCGTCGATAACCTGTTCGGCGGCGACGGTCGTTTCCCGACCAAAGTGGAAGGCCGTGAGTTCACGCATACCGAGCAGCGGGTGATCAACCGCATGCTGAAGCTGGCGCTTGAAGGCTACAGCGACGCGTGGAAAGCGATTAATCCGCTGGAAGTCGAGTATGTGCGTTCCGAGATGCAGGTGAAGTTTACCAATATCACCACCTCACCGAACGATATCGTGGTGAACACGCCGTTCCACGTCGAAATTGGCAACCTGACCGGCGAATTCAACATCTGCCTGCCGTTCAGCATGATCGAACCGCTGCGCGAACTGTTGGTCAACCCGCCGCTGGAAAACTCCCGCCATGAGGATCAGAACTGGCGCGACAACCTGGTGCGTCAGGTTCAGCATTCCGAGCTGGAGCTGGTAGCGAATTTCGCCGACATTCCGCTGCGTCTTTCGCAGATTTTAAAACTGCAACCCGGCGATGTGCTGCCGATTGAAAAACCAGACCGCATTATTGCTCATGTGGACGGTGTGCCTGTCCTGACCAGCCAGTATGGCACCGTTAACGGTCAGTACGCGTTACGCGTAGAACATCTGATTAACCCGATTTTGAATTCGCTGAATGAGGAACAGCCCAAATGAGTGACATGAATAATCCGTCTGATGAGAACACTGGCGCATTGGACGATCTGTGGGCTGACGCGTTAAACGAGCAAAAAACGACGACGGCGAAAAGCCCGGCGGACGCGGTATTCCAGCAGCTAGGCGGTGGCGACGTCAGCGGCACGCTGCAGGATATCGATCTGATTATGGATATCCCGGTTAAACTGACCGTGGAATTAGGCCGCACACGTATGACCATCAAAGAACTGTTGCGCCTGACGCAAGGTTCCGTGGTCGCGCTGGACGGTCTGGCAGGCGAGCCGCTGGACATTCTGATCAACGGTTATCTGATCGCCCAAGGCGAAGTTGTGGTCGTTGCCGACAAGTACGGCGTGCGCATTACCGACATCATTACGCCGTCTGAACGTATGCGTCGCCTGAGCCGCTAAACATGCAAACCCAGGCTTCCGTTCAACAGCCCTCCGCGGTTCCCGGCTCCCCTTTGCTTCAGGTCAGCGGCGCGTTGCTGGGAATTATTGTGCTGATTCTGGCGGCCGCCTGGGTCATTAAACGTCTGGGCCTTGCGCCCAAAAGCGGCAACACGCGCGGGCTGAAAGTGTCAGCCAGCACCTCACTGGGTCCCCGTGAGCGGGTGGTGATTGTCGATGTAGAGGACGCGCGTCTGGTGCTCGGCGTCACCGCATCACACATCAACGTGCTGCACACCCTGCCGCCGTCCCCCGTCGTGCCTGAAGAGACCTCTTCCACGCCTGAAAACTTTCACAGCCTGATGGCGAATTTGTTAAAGCGTTCCGGGAGATCCTGATGCGCCGTTTGTTGTCCCTTACACTTGCCGGTTTATGGCTTTTCAGCCCAGCCGCGCTGGCGCAACTGCCCGGTCTGGTCACTCAGCCGTTGCCCGGCGGCGGCCAGAGCTGGTCGCTTTCCGTTCAGACGCTGGTGTTTATCACCTCACTGACCTTTATTCCGGCGATTTTGCTGATGATGACCAGCTTTACCCGCATCATCATCGTTTTCGGCCTGCTGCGTAACGCGCTCGGCACGCCGTCTGCCCCACCCAACCAGGTTCTGCTCGGGCTGGCGCTGTTTCTGACCTTTTTCATCATGTCGCCAGTGATCGATAAAATCTACGTTGACGCCTATCAGCCGTTCAGCGAAGAAAAAATATCCATGCAGGAAGCGCTGGAAAAAGGGGCGCAGCCGCTGCGCGAGTTTATGATGCGCCAGACCCGCGAAGCCGATCTCGCCCTGTTTGCGCGTCTGGCGAACAGCGGGCCGTTACAGGGACCGGAAGCGGTTCCGATGCGTATTCTGCTGCCCGCTTATGTCACCAGCGAGCTGAAAACCGCTTTTCAGATCGGCTTTACCATTTTCATTCCATTTTTGATCATCGATCTGGTTATCGCCAGCGTGCTGATGGCGCTCGGGATGATGATGGTTCCGCCTGCTACTATCGCCCTGCCGTTTAAACTCATGTTGTTTGTGCTGGTCGACGGCTGGCAACTGCTGGTCGGCTCGCTTGCGCAAAGCTTTTACAGTTAGAGGCCAGAAATGACACCTGAATCGGTCATGATGATTGGCACCGAGGCGATGAAGGTTGCCCTGGCGCTTGCTGCCCCGCTGCTGCTGGTCGCGCTGGTGACGGGTCTGATCATCAGCATATTGCAGGCCGCCACGCAGATTAACGAAATGACGCTGTCGTTTATTCCGAAAATTGTGGCGGTGTTTGCCGCCATCATTATCGCTGGCCCCTGGATGCTGAATCTGCTGCTGGATTACGTGCGTACGCTGTTCACTAACCTGCCATATATCATCGGATAACAGGGATGCTGCAGGTAACCAGCGATCAATGGCTTCAGTGGCTTAACCTGTATTTTTGGCCGCTGCTGCGCGTGCTGGCGCTGATCTCTACCGCCCCCATACTCAGCGAACGCGCGATCCCAAAACGGATTAAGCTGGGACTGGGGCTCCTCATTACCGTGGTGATCGCGCCGTCGCTTCCAACGCATAACGTGCCGATTTTTTCGTTTGACGCCTTATGGATAGCGATGCAACAAATTCTGATCGGCATCGCGCTGGGCTTTACCATGCAGTTTGCCTTCGCGGCGGTGCGGACTGCCGGGGAGATCATTGGTCTGCAAATGGGTTTGTCCTTCGCCACCTTTGTCGATCCAGGCAGTCATCTCAACATGCCGGTGCTGGCCCGCATCATTGATATGCTGGCGATGCTGCTGTTTTTAACGTTTAACGGTCATCTGTGGCTGATTTCACTGCTGGTCGATACGTTCCATACCCTGCCCATCGGCGGCAATCCGGTTAACAGCAATGCGTTTCTGGCGCTTGCCAGAGCGGGCGGTCTGATCTTTCTGAACGGCTTAATGCTGGCGCTGCCGGTGATCACGATGTTATTAACGCTGAACCTGGCGCTAGGATTATTGAATCGAATGGCGCCTCAGCTATCAGTATTTGTTATTGGTTTCCCGTTAACGTTGACGGTCGGTATGACATTAATTGCGGCCTTAATGCCGCTTATCGCCCCTTTTTGCGAACATTTATTTAGTGAAATTTTCAATTTATTAGCTGATATCGTTAGTGAATTACCCGCAAATAATATTCCATAATGTTTATCCAGTTATTCTAAGGATTATCCTAAATTGACCAGTCAAAAACATCTACCAGGATAACTCTGACGCGCGTTATTTGTTTTTATCTCACTCACATAACGCAACATTTACTTTACTTTAAGACAATTCCAGGCAAATTATACGTAACTTTACGGGATAGTAAGTCCGCCTGGAAATCGCATTAGCGTCTCGTTGGGTGAAAGTTACGTTCCGTTAAGTTGTGATGAGATATTCGGGTAAGGGGAATTATCGTTACGCATTGAGTGAGGGTATGCCATGTCAACGATTATTATGGATTTATGCAGTTACACCCGGCTGGGTTTGACCGGGTATCTTGTAAGCAGAGGGGTGAAAAAAAGGGAAATCAACGACATCGAGACCGTTGACGAACTCGACATCGCGTGTGAGACCCACCGACCTTCTGTGGTGTTTATTAATGAGGACTGTTTCATCCACGATCCTGACGACAGTCAACATATAAAGCAAATCATTAATCAGCATCCCAATACGTTATTTATTGTTTTCATGGCCATTGCTAATGTCCATTTTGATGAATATTTATTAGTCAGAAAAAACTTATTGATCAGTTCTAAATCTATAAAACCCCAATCACTGGACGATCTTCTTGGCGATATTCTGAAAAAAGAGACCGATACTGCCAGCGTAATAAATTTACCAACGTTATCGTTGAGTCGAACGGAATCAAGCATGTTACGCATGTGGATGGAAGGACAAGGAACGATTCAAATTTCGGATCGGATGAACATCAAAGCGAAAACCGTCTCCTCCCATAAGGGGAATATAAAACGAAAGATAAAAACGCATAACAAACAAGTTATCTATCATGTTGTTCGCCTGACCGATAACGTGACCAACGGCATATTTGTTAACATGCGCTAAGACCTCCCGACTGGTGGGGCGTCCACCAGCCGGGATAACAACCCCGTTGCCGCCCTATTCCGCCTTTTCCACAAAAATGCCGTCCTGGTGCCCCGACTCATTGAAGAACCAGATGCCGAGCGGGTAGTCTTCCAGCGATACCAGGTACATTGTGCCTTCGTTAAACTCCTCTACCGCCAGTACCACGCCAGGACGACGAGGACCGCCATCCGTCTTGACTGTAACCCGATCATTTACGTTCATTTTTCTCCTCCTGTGGCTTTGTGCCAGTGTAGAACAAAAATCCATTCCTGGCAGCGTTCACCCGGCGCGATTGCGGCTTTTCTCAACGGTCTATACTTAGGCTGAAGCACGCTAACGGGAGAGGTTAATGATGAAGACCGCAAAAGACTACAGCGATACCGCGAAACGCGAAGTCAGCGTCGATGTCGACGCGCTGCTGGCCGCAATCAATGAAATCAGTGAGAGCGAAATTCATCGCAGTGGAAGCGATCCGGAAAAGGTCAGCGTTGATGGGCGTGAATACCATACCTGGCATGAATTAGCGGAAGCCTTTGAGCTGGATATACACGATTTCAGCGTGACGGAAATCAACCGCTAACCCGCAGAGGAAAAAAATCCCGACCCAGTTGGGTCGGGATGAAACTTGCTTATGCAAGAAGCACTTGAAAATTCGTTACACCAGGAAATCTGATGTGCGTTAAACCTTATCTGCAATTTTTTTGTATGACAAGCAAATATTTTTGCGATGAATGATTAATACTACTAATGGTTAAGGTGAACACGGCTGCAGGCCTCATGGCGACGGGACCGATCCCGTCTTCAGCGTGGACTACGCCTCCTGGCTTTAGGATTTTTCCTGGTAATAGCTTTTTACAACACGGGAAATCATTATGCTTTCACTGAACGATCCGGTGCTGGTTTTTACCGATCTGGATGGCACGTTACTGGACAATCAAACCTATGACTGGCAACCTGCCGCTGGCTGGCTCGCCCGTCTGCGTGAGCACGAGATTCCCGTCATTCTATGTAGCAGCAAAACCGCCGCAGAAATGCTTTACATCCAGAAATCACTCAATCTGCACGGCCTTCCGCTGATTGCCGAAAACGGCGCCGTCATCGAATATGACAGTCGCTGGCAAACTGAATCTGACTCTCCGCGTCTGATGAGCGGCGTGCCGCACGATGAAGTTAGCGCGGTGCTCAATAAGCTTCGCGAAAAAGGACAGTATAAATTCACAACCTTCGACGATGTCGATGAGGCGACCATTAGCGAATGGACAGGCCTGCCCCACGCCCAGGTCAGCTTAAGCCGCCTGCATGAAGCCTCTGTCACTCTGATCTGGCGTGACAGCGATGCGCGCATGGCGGCGTTCAGCCAACAGCTAAACGCGTTGGGGTTGCAGTTTGTTCACGGCGCACGCTTCTGGCACGTACTTGACGCCAGCGCGGGAAAAGATCAGGCGGCAAACGGGTTAATCGCACGTTATCAGCGCCAGTGGGGGCAACGCCCTGTTACTGTCGGCCTGGGCGATGGCCCAAACGATGCGCCGCTGCTTAAGGTCATGAATTACGCCGTGGTGGTGAAAGGACTGAGCCGCGAAGGGGTGGTGTTACCCGATCAGGCTTCGCCCTACGTCTACCGCACCCGTTCAGAAGGTCCGGCAGGCTGGAGTGAAGGCATGTCGCATCTGTTTACCCCTGACTAGCCCCTCTCGCTCGCACAAACCCGGTTGCGGCCAGCCTGTTTCGCCAGGTATAACCTGCGATCGGCCAGCGACTGCAGCTGTTCAAAATCGTATTCATGGGTTTCCTGCGTGCCACTCACCCCCAGCGAGGCGCTGATCCGCAGCGTGGTGCTTTTCGCTATCAGTAGCTCTTTTTCATTCAGGCGCAGGCGGATCCGCTCTGCGATACGTTCCGCCTGCGCCAGCGTCGTGTCCGGGAGTACCACACAGAACTCCTCTCCCCCGACGCGCCCGGCGACGTCGTTCGCCCGCAGAGTGCCGCTGATTAAGCTCGCGGCGTGAGCCAGCACCCGATCGCCCGCCTGGTGGCCAAAGCGGTCGTTAATGCTTTTAAAGTGATCAAGATCGATTTGAATCACCGACAGCGACTGCTTTTGCGCCCGGCAGCGCTGTACCAGTTGGCGGGCTTTTTCAAACAATGCGCCACGGTTGTACAAACGGGTTAGCGTGTCGTGCCAGGCCTGCCACTGTAGCGAGCTTTGCAACACAAACATGTTGCTCACCATGTGGCGGATGACAATCCACGAGATGATTAACATACTGGTAAACAGCGCCCACAGCAGGGCCAGCGCAATACTGATACTGCCGAAGTCTCCCTGCACCCCTTCACTGAGCGTATGAACGCGGACCAGCACGCCGTCGAAGTGGTCCAGCCGCTGCCAGCTGATGTAGCGACTTCCCATTCGCAAGCCGCCTTCGGTGTCCTGTTCAATCTCGTGGGCAAGCGTCGCCTGCTCACGCGCGTCAAAGGTGTTGATGTTGCGCAATGCCGGCGTCGATGCCGCCAGCATCTTCAATTTACTGTCATACAGCTGGTATTCCCCTTCCACATCCTTGTCGATGGCGTCTTCCATAAACCGTTCCACCGAGGAGACGGGGATCGTCATCGCCAGCACGCCATACCAGTACTGACCGTTATCCAGCGGAACGCTGACGGTGACCCGTTGCAGCTCATCGCGCAACTGCGTGGTCTGGCCGGTGTACCAGCGTACCCCGCGCATCCGGTTCTGCCGCTGCGACTGCTCTTTAAACCACGGCTGGATGACATAATCATAATAACGGGCGGTAATTTCGCTGGAGAGGGCGGAGGGTTGGGTGGAAACATAAAACCCGGCGCGGGAGACGTACATCGCCTGCTGCGTCAGTGAAGAACGGGTCTGGGCTAAACGCAACAAATACCCCACCTCCAGCGCGGCGGTCAGCTCATTATCCAGCGTGTCGCTGTCACGGGAAAGAATGTGGGTTTGGTTAACAAAAGAGTCAGACACGCCGTTCAGCGGCAAGGTTCGACGCTTATCCAGTTCAAGCTGCCAGAATCGCGAATCCCTTTGCTGTTCGAAACGGGAGACGGCGTCCCGGAGCGCGGGAAAGTCAAGCGGCATTGCCAGCGCTTCCTGCATACCGTTACGCAGAAAAAGCAGTTTATCGACGTTATACTGCAGTTGCTTATCCAGCCCGTTGGCGACATTCTCCAGGTGATTGCGCTGGCTGGAAATATAGGCTTCTTCCAGCACGACCACTTCCCGCCAGGTCAGCAGAGTGGAAAAAATCATCACGATCAGAAAACAGAGGTTGACGACGTGACCGGGCCCGAATCGCCGCGCTAACATTTTCAGCCAGCCCCAGTTTTCGATCGTTGTTTCGTGCGGCACGCTGACCACTCCCTACTCGCAATTGCTTTCCTAATCCTGGCATAATTCAGTACGTTACGTATCGCTGACGCGATGCTTTTTTTTCTGCCTAATAAAACGCCCGGCATTCACCGGGCGTTTTATTATCTGGCATTTTCACGCTGGCGCCTTGCGTCACCGGGAACCAGCTCATTCTCATGGAATGCCTCCCGCTTAACGCCGAAGCCGTCATACCACCGACACTCCACCATTCCGCTGGAATACCCGGTGACAATCATGCGTGGTCCGCCCCCTTTCACGGTAACTTCATCACTGACCAAAAAGTGCATACCTGCCTCCTGTATCATGTGAAACTTTTTCACCTTAGACGAGAATGGCGAGTTTTGCCTGGTTGGACAGAAGATAATTAGTGCGCGACGCCACGCACTTTTGCCACCATCTTCACCAACGCAACCACAATGGCGCCGATAATAAAGCCCAGCACCAGGTTCGCCAACGTTGGCAACATTAACGCTATCGCGGCACTCTGCTGGCTGGCAAAATGTTCGATGGCGTGATGCAACGGCGCGACGCCATGCACCACAATGCCGCCCCCGACCAGGAACATGGCCAGCGTGCCAATCACCGACAGCGATTTCATCAGCCACGGCGCGACAATCAGCAGCCCTTTCCCGACCGCCCGCGCCAGCGCGCTGGATTTTTCTGCCAGCCAGTAGCCCATATCGTCCAGCTTAACGATGATCCCCACCAGGCCATAAACGCCCACCGTCACCACTAACGCGATGCCGGAAAGTACCAGCACCTGATTCAGCAACGGCGCGTCAGCCACGATCCCAAGCGTAATCGCTACAATTTCAGCCGACAGGATAAAATCGGTTCGGATCGCACCTTTGATTTTATCCTTCTCAAAGGCCAGTGGATCCTGCGCCGCCAACGCTTCCAGCCGCTTCTTACGCTCAGCCGGATCTTCCTTGTGTTTGCGTGACTCAAGAGTATGAAGCACCTTCTCTACCCCTTCAAAGCACAGGAAAGCGCCGCCGATCATCAGCAAAGGGGTGATCGCCCAGGGGATGAAGGCGCTGATCAGCAGCGCCAGCGGCACCAGAATCACTTTGTTGATAAATGACCCTTTCGCCACGCTCCAGACCACCGGCAGCTCGCGGTTCGCTCTGACGCCAGTGACCTGCTGGGCGTTAAGCGACAGATCGTCGCCCAGTACGCCCGCGGTTTTTTTTGCGGCCAGTTTTCCCATCATAGAGATATCGTCAAGCAGCGTGGCGATATCATCAAGTAACGTCAGTAAACTACTTCCTGCCAAAATAAGTCCCTCGATTTTTCTTCTTGAAGCATTAAGTATGGAGTAAAACACGCAGAGCGGAAACAGATGTTGCTCGTCAACATTTATTTAACAACATGCTGCGAGTATAGTGCTCGCCAGGCAGGTATTTTCGCGTTTACTCTATTGATTCTGACTCTTTCGCCCGTGAGGGATTATGCGTTTTCGGCAGTTGTTACCGCTTTTCAGTGCGTTATTCGCCCTGTATATCATTTGGGGTTCCACGTATTTCGTTATCCGTATCGGCGTGGAGAGCTGGCCGCCGCTGATGATGGCCGGCGTGCGCTTCCTGGCCGCTGGCGTGCTGTTAACCGCCTTTTTACTGCTTCGGGGACATCAACTCCCGCCGCTACGGCCCCTGCTCAACGCCGCGCTGATTGGCATTCTCCTGTTAGCCGTCGGCAACGGACTGGTTACCGTGGCTGAACATCAGAATGTCCCTTCGGGTATCGCCGCCGTAGTCGTGGCGACAGTCCCGTTGTTCACCCTGTGTTTCAGCCATTTCTTCGGCATCAGGACCCGTAAGCTCGAGTGGATGGGGATTGCGATTGGTCTGGCGGGGATTGTCATGCTTAACAGCGGCGGCAATTTAAGCGGTAATCCGTGGGGGGCGATGTTGATTTTGATTGGCTCCATTAGCTGGGCGTTCGGCTCCGTTTACGGCTCGCGTATTACGCTACCGGTGGGCATGATGGCGGGCGCCATTGAAATGCTGGCCGCTGGCGTGGTGCTGATGTGCGCGTCGTTTCTTAGTGGTGAAAAGCTTACCGCGCTGCCCTCGCTTTCCGGCTTCTTCGCCGTCGGTTACCTGGCGGTGTTTGGGTCAATCATCGCGATTAACGCCTACATGTATCTTATCCGCAACGTCAGCCCGGCGCTGGCAACCAGCTATGCCTATGTGAACCCGGTAGTGGCGGTATTGCTGGGCACCGGACTTGGCGGCGAACGTCTGGCGCCGATTGAATGGCTGGCGCTGGGGGTTATCGTCTTTGCGGTCGTGCTGGTAACGCTGGGTAAGTATCTGTTCCCGGCTAAACCGGTTGTGGCGACGACGGTAAAAGATAAAACGCTACAGTAGGTGTATTCCCTGCGTGTCGATCTGCGCGGGGGCGCCATCCCCGCAGATCCACTCTTCAAGACGTTCGGACAGAGCGGCGTCGCTGAGTTTTTCCCGCCCGCGCAGGGCGCACTCCCAGACCACCAATACCCGCCAGCCGAGCGCCTTTAGACGCTGAACATCACGACGATCGCGCTCTACGTTTTTGCCAATTTTTTCCAGCCAGAACGCGGTCCGCGTCGCCGGCACCTTAAACAGATAGCAGTGGTGCTGATGCCAGAAGCAGCCGTGGGTGAAAATGACGCAGCGATAATCGTCGATCACAAAGTCAGGCCGCCCCGGCAGCCCGGCATCCTGCACGCGATAGGCGATCCCCTGTTCCGTCAGCAGCGCGGCAAGACGTTTTTCAATAGCGGTATCGCGGGTCGCTATGGCCCGCATGTTTTTACTGCGCGTGGCCTTATCGTGAACGTCCGCCACTGGCCATCCCTTGCTGACGCAGGGCGACAGCGGCTTTGATTTTCTCCTCCAGCAGACTCGCCACCGCGGCAAAGGCCGGCACGATGACCGAGTTGCCAAACTGACGATAGGCCTGGGTGTCGGAAACCGGAATGCGGAACTGGTATCCCTGCGGCGATTCAAAGCCCATCAGCCGTGCGCACTCTCTGGGCGTTAAGCGACGCGGACGATGCTGCTGGTTTTGCGGATCGTCGAAATGGGCTTCGCCTTTCGCCATATCCCAGCCGCGATCGATCAGAATTTCCGCGCCGTCTTTGTAGTAACGAGCGGACAGCGTTCGCGTGACGCTGTCCGGGTTGGCCGGGTATACCATGCCATAACCAAAACCGTTCCCCTTCGCCTGATGTTTTTTCGCATAGCGGTAGAGATACTTCCACAGCACAGGCGTCAGAACATATTTCGCCTCAACGACAGGTTCAAGAAGTTCGCCAAGGGTGATACGCCGCTGCGGATAACGCGTGGTGATGTCCCGCAGGGTAAAATCGCCCTTGAGGTTGAGATCGCGGCGAAACCCAACCAGCACAATGCGTTCGCGGTGCTGAGGCAGAAAATGTTTGCCATCAATGATCTTCGGATCGTCAGGGCCATTGTCCTCTGCATCCGCCACGTCATAACCCAGCTCGTCAAGCGTCTGCATAATGATGCGGAACGTTTTACCCTGATCGTGGCTTTTCAGGTTTTTCACGTTTTCCAGCACAAAGATCGGCGGACGCCGCGCGTCAATGATGCGCACGACATCAAAGAACAGCGTGCCCTGCGTATCGCAGGCGAAACCGTGAGCGCGACCGAGCGCATTCTTCTTCGACACGCCAGCCAGAGAAAACGGCTGACAGGGGAAGCCCGCCAGGAGTACATCGTGTTCCGGCACATGCTGGCGAATGTGCTCTGCCGCCTGAGCGTCATTCACGCCTTCGCGGTGGCTCAGCGTGACATCGCGGATATCTTCATTAAAGTGATGGCTGTCCGGGTCGCAGTAGTAGTTAGCTTTATACGTGCGTACCGCATGTTTATTCCATTCGCTGGTAAAAACACACTGCCCGCCGATCGCTTCAAACCCGCGGCGGATCCCGCCTATGCCCGCAAAAAGATCGATAAAGCGAAAAGCATAATGGGGATGATGCGCTGGCGGCGCGGGAAGCAACGTACGCAGATGCGCCGCTTCACGTTCACTCAGCCGGTGCCAGACCGAGGCGTTCGCCACCGCACGCTTTAAGATGGCCGGGCTCCAGTGGTGTTCGCCAACCCCGTTCAGCTGCGCCACCAGCGTTTTGACATCATAGATTTCCATTAACTTCGCCAGCATCGCCTGTATCGACTCCGCGCTATTGTCTGTCGCAGGAATCAGCGAGTCCGCTACTGAGAGAGTGTGCTGCATATCTTTAACCGGCCAAAAAAGAGTGATGTGAGAGTAACATAAATTTGGCGTCACGCGTGGTTGGGGCTAAACGCAGCAATCACCGTGGCGTCCAGCGACGCATACTCGCCTTTCAGCTCGGCGCTGAGCTTCGCCATGTAGGTCACCAGGAAATCTGCGTTGTGTCGCGCCAGTTCCCTCCCCCGGGCGGTTTGCATGGTGTTGGGCAGCGCCAGCAGTTTGGTCTGGAAGTGATCGAGCGCGAACTGTTTATCGTTGAGCGCTCGCCGCCGGGCAAGCGGATCTTCCGCATCGAATAGCGCCGCGCCTAACGATCCCGAAACGGCGAAGACACGCGCCAGGCCAATCGCCCCCAGCGCTTCAAGCCGGTCGGCGTCCTGTACGATTTTCGCTTCCAGGGTAACGGGGGCTATATTGGCGCTGAAGCTATGAGCTTCAATGGCGTGACAAACCGCCGCTAACCGTGCTGCCGGGAAGCCGGGAAAGTCATGAATAAGAATACGGCGCGCTTTAGCGGCAGCAAGGACAGACGAGCGGTGGCGTTCAGGATGATTTTTAGCAAGACTGACAATGTCATGGAAATAACAAGCCGTCAGTACCACGAGTTCATCCACAGCCAGCCCACGACTGAGCTGACGAGAAGTCGCCCAGACCCGGCGGAAATGGAAGATATCGTGGGCGGCGTCCTGTTGGTTATGGTGGTTGGCTAACCACGCTTCAAATTGTGACTGCCAGTGCTGAAGATCCACATTGCCTCCCGTGCGTTTGAAACCGCTACAGTAGCAATTTTTAGCGCCGCGTTCACTCTGACGAGGTGCGTGGGCGCGTATACCAGGCGATAGCGCCGAGAATGGCACCCACGACGCTTAGCACCACAAAGCCGAGCAACGCCCCCAGCCATTTCCCGCTGGTTGAACCGGGGCTGCTGTCGAATCCGGCAACCGGAGCAGATTCGACATGACTGATAACCCATACATAATGCAACATTGCCCAGATGAAATAGAGGCAAAAGACATAAAATACCCACAGCGCCAGTTTGCCCCCCAGGCTACGGCTTGCGTTTACTTCCAGACGACTCAAAGAAATCTCCAGTTTTGTGATCTGATGCAGAAAAAATTTCACTTAACTGTTTGTGAGTATAGTCACATTATGCGGGTGTGGAGGTGATTGTCTAAAAACCAACCATTTATTTTGCATATGTTTTGATCCGGCGCAAATTACCCTTGCGCCTGAAAATCTCGCATATCAACCCTATTTTACCGCTTTTGTCAGGTTTATTCCGAGTGAATACATTGATGACAATAATAATAATTGTGTTTTATCCCCTCCCTTTTCACTTTAGATCAAACATGGCATTATCATTAGGTTATTAGCCTTTTTATCGTTTATTTACCCCCCTCATTTACAACCGGCATTTATGTCGGTTTTTTTTATGCTTACCCCCTGAAACATCGTGTTTGAGAAGGCATAAAATATTCATTGTAAAAATCAACCTCAAAAACCAATAACTATCTGATATAAATAGATAACAATCATGAATACATTGTAATCGACTCATATATCATGAATTTTAAATTCCCTAATAGACACATATTGAAATATTTTAAATACATTTGTTACATGTAATATTTAAAATAAAATGAACTCTTTAGAATAGTATCCAAATGTGCTTTCGTGAAAAAAGCACTTATTCATGATGGTTATTATCATAAGGGAATACATAATGAAAAGAAAAGTATTGGCAATGCTTGTCCCGGCATTATTGGTTGCGGGCGCAGCAAATGCAGCGGAAATCTATAATAAAGACGGTAATAAACTGGACCTGTACGGCAAAGTTGATGGTCTGCACTATTTCTCTGATGACACGGGTAACGACGGCGATATGTCTTATGCGCGTTTAGGCTTCAAAGGCGAAACGCAGATTAACGACATGTTAACGGGCTTCGGTCAGTGGGAATACAATATCCAGGCAAATACCACTGAAGGCGAAGGCGCTAACTCCTGGACCCGTCTGGGTTTCGCGGGTTTAGGCTTCGGTCAGAATGGCACCTTCGACTACGGTCGCAATTACGGTGTGGTTTACGACGTTGAAGCATGGACCGATATGCTGCCGGAGTTCGGCGGTGATACCTGGACGCAGACCGATGTCTACATGACCGGTCGTACCAACGGCGTTGCCACCTACCGTAATAACGGTTTCTTTGGACAGGTAGACGGTCTGAATTTTGCGCTGCAGTATCAGGGTAACAATGAAAACCCGGGTTCAGGTGAAGGCACAGGTAATGGCGGCGATCGTAAACTGGCACGTGAGAATGGCGACGGTTTCGGTATGTCCGCGTCTTACGACTTTGACTTCGGGCTGAGCCTGGGGGCTGCTTACTCTACTTCCGATCGTACCGATAATCAGGTTCGTCGCGGTTATGGCGATCGCAGTCAGGCTAACAAATATGCTGGCGGCGAAACGGCTGAAGCCTGGACCGTTGGCGCGAAATACGATGCTAACAACGTTTATCTGGCAGCCATGTATGCAGAAACCCGCAATATGACTTCTTACGGAAGTGGTGAAGATTTTGAAGGCGGCATCGCTAACAAGACCCAAAACGTCGAAGTTGTCGCACAGTATCAGTTCGACTTCGGTCTACGTCCGTCTATCGCGTACCTGCAATCTAAAGGCGTCGACTTAGGCGGCCAGGATATTCATCGTGGTCACTGGCGCTATGTCGACAAAGATCTGGTGAAATATGTTGACGTGGGTATGACTTACTACTTCAACAAAAACATGTCCACCTACGTTGACTACAAAATCAACCTGCTGGACGAAGACGATAATTTCTACGCGGATAACGGTATCGCAACCGATGATATCGTTGCAGTGGGCTTAGTGTATCAGTTCTAATCCCACCGCCTCGCCCAAGCCCGCCTCTGGCGGGCTTTTTGTTGCCTGCTATACCAGTCTCACGTCTTTGATATGTCCGAAATTGTCCAGACACGGTAGAAAAACATGACGCACATCAAGGCGTAAAAAACGTTAGTTCGTCAATTCATTTTGCTCAACGAGAGTTGCGTCACTGACAGCGGGTGGGGTAAGTGCTTGAATAGTGGCGGAGAGAGGGGGATTTGAACCCCCGGTAGAGTTGCCCCTACTCCGGTTTTCGAGACCGGTCCGTTCAGCCGCTCCGGCATCTCTCCGTTTTGATGGTTGCCATGATGCCAGGTAATTTGGCATTTTAACAGACCCTGTCCCTTCAATTTTGTTCAAGTGACGAGTTTGCGAGCAAAACGATGATAAAGTGGCCCTGGAAAGCACAAGATAACGCGCAAAATGCGTCCGCTCAGTGGGAGGAAGCCCTCGCTATCCCCTTGCTGATGACCCTAACCGCGCAGGAACAGGCCAGACTGATCGCGCTGGCGGAACGATTCTTACAGCAAAAAAGGCTGGTCGCACTTCAGGGATTCGAACTCGACGCATTGAAAAGCGCGCGTATTGCCCTGCTTTTTTGTCTTCCGGTACTGGAATTGGGCATCGAATGGCTCGATGGTTTCCATGAGGTGCTCATCTACCCTGCTCCGTTTGTCGTCGATGATGAATGGGAAGACGACATTGGTCTGGTGCATAACCAGCGGGTCGTGCAGTCTGGACAAAGCTGGCAGCAAGGGCCGATTATTCTGAACTGGCTGGATATTCAAGACTCATTCGATGCTTCCGGTTTCAATCTGATCATTCACGAAGTGGCGCACAAGCTGGACATGCGTAATGGCGATCGCGCCAGTGGCATTCCGCTCATCCCACTGCGCGAAGTGGCCAGTTGGGAGCATGACCTGCACGCGGCAATGAACAATATTCAGGATGAAATTGATCTGGTGGGCGAAACAGCATCAAGCATCGACGCTTACGCAGCGAGCGATCCCGCCGAGTGTTTTGCTGTTTTGTCGGAGTACTTTTTCAGCGCGCCGGAGCTTTTCGCCCCACGCTTCCCTGCACTTTGGCAACGGTTTTGCCAGTTCTATCAGCAGGACCCGCTGCAACGGCTACGCGACAGCCAGGAAGAGGACGCGCCTCCACCTTCGCAGGTTCATTAATTCATTGATTTGAAGATTAATTAACCAATTGAAAAAGCGTGTTAATTTTACAGTTGACACGCTGTAGTGCGGCCAGTATTATGCGCCTCGTTCACACGATTCCTCTGTAGTTCAGTCGGTAGAACGGCGGACTGTTAATCCGTATGTCACTGGTTCGAGTCCAGTCAGAGGAGCCAGATTTAAAAAAGCCCGCTTTTTAGCGGGCTTTTTGCTTTATATCTGGTAATCAATCACTACCTCGTCCGGTTCCATCACCTGCCGTTTAATCTCCTCAACCGACAGGCCCGCGTTACATAACTCAATAAATCGCCAGACGTAATTGCGCTGTAACTGCCCACGTTTCAACCCCAGCCAAACGGTATTCGCGTCGAAGAGATGCCGGGTATCCAGGCGCACCAACGTCCCCTCTTCCCGCTCGCCGCTGGACTGTTCCGCCACGAGACCAATGCCCAGCCCCAGTGCGACGTAGGTTTTAATTACGTCGGAATCCTGCGCGCTAAGCACGATATCCGTCAGCAGCCCCTTACGTGCGAACGCCTCATCAATACGCGAACGCCCGGTAATGCCCTGACGGTAAGTAATCAACGGCCACTGTGCGATGGCTTCAAGCGTGAGCGGAGAGGACTGCGTCAGCGGATGTTCGACAGGCACGAGCAGACTGTGATACCAGCGAAACCACGGAAATGCGACCAATAGCGGATCGTTACTCAGCCGCTCGCTGGCGATACCAATGTCCGCCTCACCATTGTGCAGTAAGGTTTCAATTTCCTGTGGCGTGCCCTGAATCAACTCCAGACGAACTTCCGGAAAAATATCGCGGAACGCTTTGATCACGTCTGGCAGACTATAGCGCGCCTGGGTATGGGTTGTGGCGACAGTAAGCACACCGGACGTGTCGTTGGTAAACAGATCCGCCAGACGCCGGACGTTACTGGCTTCATTAAGGATCCGCTCAGCGATCGCTAACAGCGCCTTACCCGGTTCGGTCATGCCTAGAAGACGCTTTCCCCTGCGGATAAAGATTTCGATGCCTAACTCATCCTCCAGTTCCCGAATATGTCGGCTGACGCCTGACTGCGAGGTATACAGCATATTGGCAACGTCGGTCAGGTTGAAATCCCGACGGGCCGCCTCCCGAATAATTTTTAGCTGCTGGAAATTCACGTGTTGCTCCGGAAACATCAGACATTACGCTATTGTTAAAGTCTGACGTCCGGCATAACAAATAATAAAAACCCGCAACTTATTCCGTCAGGGAATAAGGCCTAACTGACCAGTTGCAGCTCGCGATTTGCCAGTGCCGGGCTACTGACCAATGACAGCAGGATCTCTTTCACCGCCTGCGCCTGTGGCGACAAACTGCCTCGTGCCGATATATTCAGCGACAAGGACAGATTCATGGACGGCGCTGTGATCCGCGCCATCCAGCCATTTGCCGCACCGCATAATGAACGTGCAGCGGATTCCGGCAATACGGTGACCCCCATTCCACTGGCAATCGCGGCGGTCAGGGTGGCGATCGATTCTATCTCTCCGATGACCTTCGCGGTTAAGCGACGCAGTGAAAAAGCCTCATCGACCCGCAAACGCACGGCACTGTAGTCGCGCGGCAGGAACAGATTCATCTGAGCGACGGCGGTGAGGTCGACACTCGGGCCAGGGCAATCTCGGGTGCCGACCAGAAACAGATCTTCTTTCAGCAGTGGCTGGCTGGAAATACCCGCCAGCGGTGAACGCTCATACAATACAGCCATATCAAGATGACCGCTGAGTAACTTATCGTTGAGCACTGCGCCGCTGTTTTCATGTAAATAAACCAGTACTTCAGGCAGTTCCGCGCGTACGGCCTGGAGCAGCGGCATGGTCACCGACGAGGCCGCCGTTCCCGGCGCCAGTCCAATCGACACCTGCCCCGTCAGGGTCTGGCCCACGTTATAGACCGCCAGTTGCGCCTGCTCGCATTGACGCAGGATCGCGCGGGCATGAGTATAAAGGATCTTCCCCGCTTCGGTCGGGGTTACACCCCGCTTGGTGCGTATCAATAACTGTTGGTTCAGTTCACCCTCCAGCGTGGCGACCTGTTGACTCAAAGCAGGCTGGGCGATGTGCAATACTTCAGCGGCCTGGGTCAGGCTACCAATATCGACAATTTTCACGAAATATTTCAGTCGTCTGAAGTTCATTTTGCCTCCTGTCGGGAATGCCAGAACCTATGCTGGCAGTGATGTCAGGAGAGAACTGCAAGATACTTGCCAGTTTCTTATCAAGGTTTTCGCGCGTCTTAACCTCCCAAAAAATAAGCGCTTATGATTGTTCCGCTTATGGCCCTGTGCCGTCAGCACTTTTTGATCTGCCCCATTCGGGGTAGCACTGCACCAGAAAAGGGCAAAGATCAACGATCAGAAGTTCGCCGCTTTGCTGGTTTTGTCGACAAACAAACGCACAATCGTATTTCCCCCTTTGACAACATCGGGCACCCTCGTTAATATGCGCCCCGTTCACACGATTCCTCTGTAGTTCAGTCGGTAGAACGGCGGACTGTTAATCCGTATGTCACTGGTTCGAGTCCAGTCAGAGGAGCCAAATTTAAAAAAGCCCGCTTTTAGCGGGCTTTTTGCTTTCCTTCTCGCCATAAAGCCTATATTTTCCTGTTCTTCGCCAAACAAGAATAAAAATCGTTTTCTCTTTCAGCCTGTCGCGGTAGTCTCATAACAGCCACTTATACGTCGGCCGCAATGTGTGTGACCTTGATTCCCATACTAATAATAAAAACAGTACTGACAGGATTACTATGGATTCCACCCTCATCTCCGCTTCCGCGCAGGAGCAAACACCTTCACTTCATCGTGCCCGGCGCGCTGCGCTGGGCAGTTTTGCCGGCGCGGTTGTCGACTGGTATGACTTTCTGCTTTATGGCATCACCGCCGCGCTGGTCTTTAATAGCGAATTTTTCCCTCAGGTCAGTCCGGCGATGGGTACGCTCGCTGCCTTTGCGACCTTTGGCGTCGGGTTCCTGTTCCGCCCGCTTGGTGGGGTGATTTTCGGCCACTTCGGCGATCGTCTGGGGCGCAAACGGATGCTGATGCTCACCGTCTGGATGATGGGGATTGCCACTGCGCTAATCGGTATCCTGCCTTCATTCGCCACTATCGGCTGGTGGGCGCCAGTTATGCTGGTCGTGCTGCGCGCGATTCAGGGCTTTGCCGTGGGAGGCGAATGGGGCGGCGCGGCGTTACTCTCCGTTGAAAGTGCGCCAGAACACAAAAAAGCGTTTTACAGCAGTGGCGTACAAGTGGGATACGGCGTCGGTCTGTTGCTCTCGACGGGGCTGGTGTCGTTAATCAGCTATCTGACTACCGATGAGCAGTTTCTGAGTTGGGGCTGGCGTATTCCCTTCCTGTTCAGCATCGTTCTGGTGCTGGGCGCGCTGTGGGTGCGAAACGGAATGGAAGAATCCGCCGAATTTGAGCAACAAAGAGAACAAGCGCCCGAGGCGAAAAAGCGGCTGCCGGTTCTCGAAGCGCTCGCACAACATCCTGGCGCGTTTTTGAAAATTATCGCTCTGCGCCTGTGTGAGCTTCTGACGATGTATATCGTTACCGCGTTTGCGCTGAACTATTCGACGCAGAATCTCGGTCTGCCACGTGAGCTTTTTTTGAATATCGGCCTGCTGGTCGGTGGATTAAGCTGCCTGACCATCCCTCTGTTCGCCTGGATGGCCGATCGTTTTGGTCGTCGTCGCGTCTATATTACCGGAGCGTTGATAGGGACGCTCAGCGCGTTTCCCTTCTTTATGGCGCTTGAAGCGCAATCTCTGTTCTGGATCGTGTTCTTTTCCATCATGCTTGCCAACATCGCGCATGACATGGTGGTTTGCGTACAGCAGCCGATGTTTACCGGCATGTTTGGCGCAGGTTATCGCTACAGCGGGGCGGGAGTCGGTTACCAGGTGGCGAGCGTGGTGGGCGGCGGCTTTACGCCTTTCATCGCCGCTGCGCTGGTCGCCTTCTTTGGTGGGAGCTGGCACAGTGTCGCCCTCTATTTACTGGCAGGTTGCCTGATTTCAGCCCTCACCGCATTATTTATGAAAGATAAGCAACACGCCTGATCGTATTGCGAGGGCCATTCGGCTCTCGCATCCTCTCAAAAACTCTCACTTTTGTTTCATAAACGCCTGACATACTATCGGGTAAGCAGTACACCTGTAAAACAAGGAGACACAGATGAAGAGTAAGGGCTCCAGCCTGACGCCAGCGCAAGCGTTGGAAAAACTTGACGCGCTATATGAGCAGTCGGTTCAGGCGTTGCGCAGTGCCATTGGCCAGTACATTGAAACCGGGGAGCTTCCCGATATCACCGCCCGCAATAAAGGTCTTTTTGTTTATCCGTCGCTTTCCGTGAGCTGGGACGGTAATGCCACCAACCCGCCAAAAACGCGCGCCTATGGTCGCTTCACTCACGCGGGATGTTACTCAACTACCGTCACTCGCCCGACGCTGTTTCGTCGCTATCTTGAAGAACAGCTTACACTGCTTTATCAGGATTACGACGCGCATATCACCGTAGAGCCTTCACAGCATGAGATCCCCTACCCCTACGTGATTGACGGATCCGAGCTGACGCTGGACCGTTCCATGAGCGCCGGGTTAACCCGACACTTCCCCACCACTGAGCTGGCGCAGATTGGTGATGAAACGGCAGACGGTATTTATCATCCGGCAGAATTTTCGCCGCTGTCGCATTTTGATGCGCGCCGGGTCGATTTTTCCCTCGCGCGGCTACGCCATTATACGGGTACCCCGGTGGAGCATTTTCAGCCGTTTGTCTTGTTCACCAACTACACCCGTTATGTTGATGAGTTTGTCCGATGGGGATGCAGTCAGATCCTCGATCCGGACAGTCCTTATATTGCTCTTTCCTGCGCGGGCGGTATCTGGATTACGGCAGAAACAGAAGCGCCCGAAGAAGCGATTTCGGATCTGGCGTGGAAAAAGCATCAGATGCCCGCCTGGCACCTTATCACCGCCGATGGGCAAGGCATTACGCTGGTGAATATTGGGGTGGGTCCGTCAAACGCCAAGACCATTTGCGATCACCTGGCGGTGCTGCGCCCTGACGTCTGGTTGATGATTGGCCACTGCGGTGGTCTGCGCGAAAGTCAGGCTATAGGCGATTATGTGCTCGCGCATGCTTACCTGCGCGACGATCAGGTGCTGGATGCGGTACTGCCCCCGGATATTCCAATCCCAAGCATCGCGGAAGTCCAGCGCGCGCTGTATGACGCCACGAAGCTGGTCAGCGGTATGCCGGGTGAAGAGGTGAAACAGCGGCTGCGTACCGGTACCGTGGTCACCACTTCCGATCGCAACTGGGAGCTGCGTTATTCAGCCTCGGCGCTGCGATTTAACCTGAGCCGCGCAGTCGCGATTGATATGGAAAGCGCGACCATCGCCGCACAGGGTTATCGCTTCCGGGTGCCGTATGGAACGCTGCTGTGCGTGTCAGATAAACCGCTGCATGGCGAGATCAAACTGCCCGGCCAGGCGAACCGTTTCTATGAGGGCGCGATCTCAGAGCACCTGCAAATCGGCATTCGCGCCATTGACCTGTTGCGCGCGGAAGGCGACCGCCTGCACTCACGCAAGCTGCGTACCTTCAACGAACCACCGTTCCGTTGATTTTCTTCTGAATCTGAAAAGCAAAAAGCCCGCTAAAAAGCGGGCTTCTTTAAATCTGGCTCCTCTGACTGGACTCGAACCAGTGACATACGGATTAACAGTCCGCCGTTCTACCGACTGAACTACAGAGGAATCGTTGTGGAGGCTTATCTTAACGGCGAAAAATCTTTTGTCAAACCCCATTTCCAACAACAACGTTCAGTTGCCGTTTCTCTCAACAATTTGTTGCAATTACGGCCATTTTCCAGGGAAAAAACTTTGCAGCTTTTTACTTTCTCCCTCATCATTTGAAATGTGGTTTCAACTTTCTTCTCTAAGGTCAATTTTGAACGTCTCCACTGCTCTACGCCAGGCCGTCGCCCGCACGCCCTGGTACGCTAAACGCAAGAGTTATAAGGTGCTTTTTTGGCGAGAAATTACCCCGCTTGCCGTCCCCATTTTTCTTGAAAATACCTGCGTACTGCTCATGGGCGTACTCAGTACGTTCCTCGTTAGCTGGCTGGGTAAAGAAGCCATGGCGGGCGTCGGCCTTGCCGACAGTTTCAATATGGTCATTATGGCGTTTTTCGCGGCTATCGACCTGGGTACGACGGTTGTAGTGGCGTTTAGCCTCGGTAAGCGCGACCGCCGACGCGCCCGGGCAGCAGCCAGGCAGTCGCTGGTCATCATGACGCTGTTCGCGGTGATACTGGCGGCGGTGATTCACTATTTTGGCGAGCAGATTATCAATGTCGTCGCCGGAGAGGCGACAACGGAAGTTAAAGCGCTGGCGCTGACGTACCTTGAATTAACCGTCCTCAGCTACCCTGCCGCTGCCATTGCCCTCATTGGCAGCGGCGCGCTACGCGGCGCGGGCAACACAAAAATCCCACTGCTGATTAATGGCGGGATGAACATCCTCAATATCATTATCAGCAGCATCCTTATTTACGGTATTTTTTCATGGCAAGGTCTTGGCTTTGTCGGTGCGGGGCTCGGATTAACGATCTCACGCTATATTGGCGCGGCGGCCATTATCTGGGTGCTGATGATTGGCTTTAATCCTGCGCTACGCATTCCGCTCAAAAGCTATTTCAAACCGCTTAACTTCGCCATTATCTGGGAAGTGATGGGGATTGGCATCCCTGCCAGCATTGAGTCAGTGTTGTTTAACGGCGGCAAACTGCTAACGCAAATGTTTGTTGCTGGCATGGGCACCAGCGTCATCGCGGGTAATTTTATTGCCTTTTCTATTGCCGCGCTGATCAACCTGCCCGGTAACGCGCTGGGGTCAGCATCGACGATTATTACCGGCAGACGTCTGGGAAATGGTCAGATCGCGCAGGCGGAAATCCAGTTGCGCCACGTGTTCTGGCTTTCAACCATTGGCTTAACCGCCATCGCCTGGCTGAGCGCCCCGTTTGCTGGACTTATGGCATCATTTTATACCCACGATCAGGACGTCAAAGACGTTGTCGTGGTTCTTATCTGGCTCAACGCGGCGTTTATGCCTATCTGGGCAGCATCGTGGGTGTTACCCTCCGGATTTAAAGGAGCACGCGACGCACGCTTTGCTATGTGGGTATCGATGCTGGGAATGTGGGGCTGTCGCGTTGTGGCGGGCTATACGCTTGGGATCGTATTGGGCTGGGGCGTGGTCGGTGTGTGGATGGGGATGTTTTTTGACTGGGCAGTACGCGCAGCGCTGTTTTACTGGCGTATGGTCAGCGGTCGCTGGCTATGGAAATACCCACGTCCGGAACGCGAAAAGGCGACAAAAACGCCGGTCGCGGCGGAATAAACAGCGAAATGAAGAATATTTCGGCAAACAAACGCAAAAGCGTATTCAGGCTTTGACATTAACATTCAGCGTCGCTAATATGCGCCCCGTTCACACGATTCCTCTGTAGTTCAGTCGGTAGAACGGCGGACTGTTAATCCGTATGTCACTGGTTCGAGTCCAGTCAGAGGAGCCAAATTTAAAAAAGCCCGCTTTTTAGCGGGCTTTTTGCTTTTTCCGTTTTCGTCTGTTTAGCTTCAGATACCGACGTGTTCGTGAGTGATCTTCACCGGCATACCTGAGCGGCGTTCAAGCGTCTCGCTGACCCGATGTACATCCACGCCCTCGCCCGCCATAAAGGTGCGCATGGCAGGGGTGACAGGCAGCGGAACTTTTTTGTCAGACTCGAATTCCACACGATTACGCGAAAGCGGTTCATGCACCTCAACCCAACGGCTTCCATCCGGTTCAGCCGTCATTTTTATCGGCTGATCGATAATTTGTACCCGTGTGCCAACCGGAACATTATCAAACAGATACTTAATATCGTCATTACGTAAGCGAATGCAGCCCTGACTCACGCGCAGACCAATACCGAAATTCGCATTTGTGCCATGAATGGCATACAGCTTACCGATATAGATCGCATACAGCCCCATCGGATTGTCCGGCCCGGCTGGCACGAACGCTGGCAGCGTTTCCCCTCGCTTTGCGTATTCGCGCCGGGTATTCGCCGTCGGCGTCCAGCTCGGCGCTTCCTGCTTACGCTGCACGGTGGTCACCCAATTACGCGGCGTCTCACGTCCCGCCTGACCAATGCCAATCGGAAGGACTTCAACCGTATTGCTGTCCTGCGGATAATAGTACAGCCGCATTTCCGCAACGTTAACCACAATCCCCTGACGCACCGTGGCGGGCAGAATGAGCTGCTGCGGCACCACCAGCGTAGAGCCAGACGTCGGCAGGAAGACGTCAACATCCGGATTCGCTTCCAGCATGTTGCTTAAGCCCTGCCCATACTGAGCGGCAAACGCCTCCAACGGTTGGGTATTATTCTCCGGCACCGTTATCGTCAGCGGTGTGCCCACCAGTCTGCTGCCTTCCGGCGGCAACGGATAAGTCACCGCCAGCGCGCTCTGCCCGACCAGCAGCAGTAATAACGAACAGAAGCCTTTCACTCGAGGTCTCATTTCCCTTTCCTCAATCACGACAGATATCGGGAAATTATAGCTTTTATAACTGTATTATCTAATTCCTGGCGATCCCGCACGGCCAGCGCCCCGATACAAAAGTACAGAATCTTTGCGATATGGCTCGCGGGAGTGTTTTGTTGATCGACATTAGAAAGGCCTGACACCACAGATGTTCAGGCCGGAGAACGTCAATGCTGGCGCAGAGCAGATTATCTGCCGTCGGGTAAAACAATATTGCTGGCAGCTAACTGTCCCATATTGCTGTACATCGCGCAGGCAGCTTCGACAATCGGCATCGCCAGCGCCGCGCCGCTGCCTTCGCCCAGCCGCATTCCCATATTAAGATAAGGTTCCAGCTCCAGATGCCCCAGTGCTATCCGCGCCCCCTTTTCAGCCGAAAAATGCGAAGGGATCAGATAGGGCTTACTCTGTGGGGCGATCTGGCAAACAGCCAGCGCGGCGGAATAGGAAAGGAAGCCGTCCAGCAGCACCGGTAATCCACAGGACGCCGCCCCCAGCATCACTCCCGCCATGCCGACAAGGTCAAAGCCGCCGACTTTGGCTAATACGTCGATGCCATCTCGCGGATCGGGCTGATTAACGGCAATGGCGCGGCGAACCACCGCCACCTTATTGCCAATGCGCGAAAGCGGCAAATTCGCGCCAATGCCCACCACAGCTTCGGCCTCGCTACCTGTTATCACGCTGACAATCGCCGCGGCAGGCGTGGTGTTTGCCATTCCCAGTTCGCCGACGCCAAATAAGGTCACGCCGTTTTGCGCCAGCTCCCGGGTGTAACGAATCACCTCCAACAACAGTTCCTCTGCCTGGCCGCGACTCATTGCCGGGCCGCTGGCGATGTTGCCGCATCCGCGCGCCACGCGCATATTTACCACGCCGGGGATCGGGTCGGCGTCAATACCCACGTCAATCACATGTACCTTCGCCCCTGCCTGCGCCGCCAGCACACACACGCCCGTGGTACCCCGCGTCATATTAGCCGCCTGAATAGCGGTCACCGCTTTTGGCGAAACCGCTACCCCTTCGTCCCAGACACCATGATCGGCACACATCACCAGCATCGCTTTATCCGCGACGTGCGGTACGCCCTTAAGGCCTGGCATCCCCGCCAGTTGCACAGCGAGGGCCTCCAGGCGACCAAGGCTGCCCGGCGGCTTAAGCAGGCCATCGATATGCTGCTGGGCACGCGCCATTGCATCACGGTCTGTCGGCGGAATGTGGTGAAGTAAAGAGGTTAACGTCTGCATAAGGGTTCTCGTTATGTTGGCTGACTCACAGCAGAGCCAGCAGGAAGACCAGCTCACCCAGTTCGATGGCTGCCCCAAGCGTGTCGCCGGTTTGCCCGCCCAGCGTGCGTTTCAACAGTTGTCCAAGCAGGAAAATAGCCGCGGCAGCCACAATCATTGCCCCAACGCCGTGCATTCCCGGGAGCAGAACAGCGGCAAAAATCACTGACAGGCCGAGAGTGATACAGGTCTGGGTCCCGGTGACGTGGCCGATAAACACATTCCCCAAGCCTTCTTCCCGGGCATAGCGGTGGCGGTACATCAGCAGAACGGCTGAACCTCGTCCCACCGCACAGGCAGCCGCCAGCGCCGCCAGCATCGGCGTGCCCCGTAGCGCCAGCTCACTGACCACCAGCACTTTCGCCAGCAGAACAAAAATCAGCGCCAGCCCGCCGTGGGTGCCGAGGCGGCTGTCACGCATGATTTCCAGCATCCGCTCGCGGCTGCGCGCGGAGAAAACGCCGTCACAGGTATCCGCCAGACCGTCAAGATGAAAGCCGCCGGTCATCAACGCCAGCGCTAACACGCTGAACAGCGCCGCCAACGGAATACCGCACCATTTCTCAAACAGCAAAAACACCGCACCGCTCAGTCCCCCAAGCAACAGGCCAATGACCGGGAAGGTGATAATCCCGCGCGAATAGTGCTCAAACTCCAGCCCTGACGACCAGCGCGCCGGAACCGGTAAACGGGTGATAAAAGAGAGCATCGCCCAGAACAACTTACTCATTTAATTTTGACTCCAATGCCTGATACCACCAGCCAGACTTCATCCGCCGCAGCCGCAAGACGCTGATTAACGCGCCCGGCAATATCCCGAAAATGGCGCGCCAGCCGGTTTTCCGGAACGATCCCCATCCCCACTTCGTTCGTCACCAGCACAACCGTTGCAGGTGAGCGCTGACAGGCGCTAATGAGCGTCTGGATCTCCGCGTCAATCGCCTTTTCCAGCGCGGCATAATCCCAGCCGTCGGGATCGCTGTCGCCGCCACAGGCAAAAAGCAGATTGGTGACCATGGTCGTAATGCACTCCAGCAAAATAGCGTCGTCAGGCGCGTTATCTGCGCCAATCAGCTCATCCAGACGCTGCCAGCGTTCGGCCGTACGCCAGTGCGCTGGACGCCCGTCGCGATGATGCTGAATGCGAGTCGCCATCTCCTCGTCAACGATTTGCGAGGTGGCGATGTACAATACGTGGGGGCATTCGGCGATCAAGGCTTCCGCATGACGGCTTTTCCCGCTGCGCGCGCCGCCGGTGACGAGAATCATACGGGCTCCTGATGGTTTTGCATGATGGTATAGATTTTCTCAATATCGATGTGTTGCCGCATCGCATCCGCCAGCAGATCAAACTGCTGCGATTTATATTGCGCGTACTGAAAGGTGGAATCCAGCGGTTCCAGCCCTTTACGCATACGCAACCCATTAATCAGCGCGCGGGTAAAATCATCGCTGTCAAAAAGGCCGTGCAGGTATGTGCCAAACGCCAGCCCGTCAGCGGTTACTGCGCCATCCGCCACGTGCTCCCCGTTCTTATGCAGTTGCATCACCGGCTGGCTGTCTCCGGTCAGCGTCGTTTCGCCCATATGAATTTCATAACCGCGCAGCGGCAGCCCCGCCGCTGCTGACAGCCACCCGGGCAGCGAGGCCGACAGTGTCGCGTCCACCTGGGTGGTGGTTTTATGCCAGGCAAAATGGGTCACAGTGCCAAGCAGTCCCAGCCCCGGAAGGGTGCCCAGCCCCGACTCCACCTCGTCAATAATGCTTTCCCCAAGCATCTGGTAACCGCCGCAGATCCCGAAGACCGGTACATTTCTCCGGTGCGCCTGCATCACCGCGTGCGCCATGCCGCTTTCCCGTAACCACACTAAATCGCCGAGCGTGTTTTTGCTGCCAGGCAGGATCAGCAAGTCAGCATCAGCCAGTTCCTCCGGCTGACGAACGTAGCGCACTCTGACGTCCGGCTGCGCCGCCAGCGCATTAAAATCGGTAAAATTGGAGATGTGCGGTACCTGAATCACCGCAATGTTGATGTCGCGTCTGTCGGTACGCAGATACTTTCCTTTTTGCAGCGCCACACCGTCCTCATCTTCCAGATCGACATCCAGCCATGGCATCACGCCCAGCACAGGGACGCCGGTCAGGTTTTCGATCTGCTCAATGCCGGAATAAAGTAGCGCCACATCGCCGCGAAATTTATTAATGATCACCCCTTTCACCCGCGCGCGCTCATGTTCGCGCAGCAGCGCCAGCGTGCCAAAGATTGAGGCGAAAACCCCGCCCCGGTCGATATCCGCAACAAGGATCACCGGGCACTTCGCCATCTCCGCCATGCCCATATTGACGATATCCCGGTCACGGAGATTAATTTCCGCCGGACTGCCCGCGCCTTCCAACACCAGGACGTCAAATTCCTGCGCCAGACTGGTATACACCGAGAGGATCTGCTCGCGCAGGCGCGGTTTATAGTCGTGATAGCTTACGGCATCCATGTCAGTCGCCACCTGCCCCATCAACACTATCTGGGCCTTGCGATCGCTGGTCGGTTTTAACAGCACCGGGTTCATCCGTACATCAGGGGAAATGCCAGCAGCTTCCGCCTGGAAAATTTGTGCGCGGCCCATCTCTTTACCGTCCGGCGTGATGCCGGAATTTAGCGCCATATTCTGCGATTTAAACGGCGCGGCGCGCAGACCGTCCTGATAAAAGATGCGGCACAGTCCCGCTACCAGCACGCTTTTACCGACGTCAGACGCCGTCCCCTGCAACATAATCGCCTGCGTCATGACGCCTCCTTGATGGAATGAAAAGTGTGTTGCCGCATGCGGCTAAAAAATTCATCTTCGGTTTTGCACAGCGGCAGCCCCAACTGCGCGTGCAGTTTGACCAGCCAGGGCGGGGTTAATCCGGCGAGTTCAATTAACGCGCTTTGGGCAAAAACGTCGCCCGGCGCACCGTACGCCAGCACTTCACCACGGTTAAGCACATAGACGGCATCGCTAACTTCATAAATGAGATCGATATCATGACTCGAAATCACCACATGATTCCCCTGCGCCACGATACGTTTAATGATGGCGATCATCTGGCGACGACCAGAGGGATCCAGCCCCGCCGTCGGCTCATCCAGCAACAGATATTTCGCGCGCAGCACCAGTGCTCCGGCGATTGCCACGCGCTTCTTCTGCCCGTGGCTTAAACACTGGATCGGCTGCTGGCGAAAATGCCGGGCATCCACCAACGTTAGCGCATCATCAACCCGGCGGGCGATCTCATCTTCCGCGACGCCAAGATTACGCAGGCTGAAGGCGATATCGCTGTCGATATCGGTATAAAAGATTTGTTGATCGGGGTCCTGAAACACTGTCGCCACCTGCTGACGCAGCGCCAGCAGGCCGCGTTTGCTGTAGTCCAGCGGTTTCCCCTGCCAAAGTACCGCCCCCTGCTGCGGCCGCAGCAGGCCGCTCAGGTTCATGAATAACGTCGATTTCCCGCAACCGTTCGCCCCCACCAGCCCGGTGACAGCGTGTGCTGAAAAATCCAGCGTCAGTCCTTTAAGTACCTGCGTTTCCTGGTAGCGAAACCAGAGATCGGCGGTGGCAAGCATGTGATTCCTTACAGGTGAAAATCACCCTGATACAGTTTGATATCCAGCGTCGCAGTCATTTGCTGATAACGAATCAGCACCCGGGTAAACAGTAACCCCACCAGCATCGCCAGCGAACGGTAGCCTTTTGGCAAACTTTTATAACCAAAACGCAGCGTTTGCGCGCGATGAATCGCCAGCGCTTCGTCTAACAGAATAAAAATGAAGCGCCAGGTCAGCAGGATCTGCTCGGTCAGCAGGCGGGGGACATGCGCCCGCCTGAGTAACGTGATCAACTGGGGAAACGGCAGATTCAGCACCAGCCAGAAGGTAGCGGCCAGCGCAGCCAGGCTGCGCCAGAACGTCTCATTCGCCGTCTGTAAGCCCTGGGCGCTGACCCCAAGCCAGAAGTCGCCAACCGGAAACGCCGCCAGCAACGTCTGCGGATCGCGGCTAATGCTGAGGAGAATGGTAATCACACCCACCGCTAAAAAACCAAACGGCAGCGCCATCCAGCGACACCAACGACCAAACGAAATACGCAGCAGCCAGCAGGTTAAACCGGCTATCAGCGCCAGTTCAATACCCTGCCCCCAGGGCGGCAGGGTAAAGGCCAGCACCATCATCAGCAACCAGAGCACAAACTTACGCTCCGGTGCTATATGAAGCCAACGGCTTTGGTAGCTTAGTCTGTCAAGCCCGGTCATCACGGCGTTGTCTGCCTTTGGTATAACCAAGAATATAAAAAATCACCGCCGCGCCAAGTGACCCCTGCAACGTAAACAGCAGGCTTTCAATTTCACCGCTGGCCGGCTCGTACAGCGGCTGGAACCACGGCTCATAGTGCGGCGCGACGACCTGAATCTGGCTTTCCGCTTCGCCATCCGAGCCGCCGTATTCTCCGCCGTGGTTGATAAAAAACGGCAGAATAACGAGGGCAACGACCATCGCCAGCAGTATCAGCGTCTTTTTCATCTTAATGTCCTTGTGCGGTTATGAGTTGCCGTTTCGTCAACTGGTCATAAATCATGACGGTCAACAGCCCTTCAGCGATAGCAATCGGGATTTGCGTCAGGCAGAAGATCCCCATGAATTTAATGACCGATCCGGTGGCCCCCACCTGCTGATCCGGGAAAGCCACGCCAAGCTGGACCGACGTGACAAAATACGTCACCAGATCCGCCAGCATGGCGCAAAGAAAGACGCAGACATCACGACGCAGCCCGGCGCGACAGGCCATTTTCCACACCAGATAGCCAACAACCGGGCCAATCACCGCCATCGACATGCCGTTTGCGCCGAGCGTCGTCAGGCCGCCGTGCGCCAGCAGCAGCGCCTGGAACAGCAGCACAATGGCGCCAAGCACGGCTACCACCCCCGGACCAAAGAGGATCACCGCCAGCCCGACGCCGGTAGGATGAGAACAACTGCCTGTCACAGAGGGGATCTTCAGTGCGGACAGCACAAAAATAAACGCGCCGCACAGCGCCAACAGAACCTTCTGATGGCTGTCTTCCATCACAATCTGACGCAGGCGCACCAGCCCGTACCACAGACATGGTAAAAACAGCAGCCACCAGGCGAGCGCCCACATCGGCGGTAAAAAGCCTTCCATAATGTGCATCGCGAACGCTTGCTCGGGCACGAGCATCAGCAATAGCGCCGCAGCCAGACCACTGAATGACAGCTTTTTCAGCTGTTGTTCACGTTTCATTGTGCATTCTCCCACTGTTTGTTGACCAGAATGGTCGAGAAATAAGGCAACGGCTGGTCGTCGTTAACCTCATTGAGATATCGCCAACACTGTTCGCCAGGCAGGGTGGCTTCCGACATCATCAGCGCGCACTCCAGCAACCCGGCCTGCTTCAGTAGCGCCTTAATGCGTGCGAAGCGACCATATACCTTCATCAGTACCAGGCTGTCATGCTGATGTAAGGCGCGGAGAATGTCCGCTTCCGGCGCCGTGCACGAAACTACCGCCAGCGACTGCTGCTCCATCGCCAGCGGGGTTTTCGACCGCGCGGCGATGGCGGCGAATGACGTGACGCCGGGAACAATGTCGAGCCAGTCCGGGCAGCCGATGCGCTGGAGCAAAAAGACCCAGGTGCTGAACAGCATAGCGTCGCCAAGGGTAATGAAACCCACCTGTTTTCCGGCGGTCACCGCCTGAACCAGCTCAGCGGCGACGTCGTCCCAGACCGCCTCTTTTTCCGCGCTGTCCGCGCTCATGGGAAAGTGACAACAGCGGATTTCAGTTTTCGCGCCGACATATTCGCGAACAATGGAAAGCGCCAGGCTGTCACCGCCCTTCCGCCCCGCCGGAGCATAGAGGATATCCAGCGACCCCAGAATACGGGCGGCGCGAACGGTAATCAGATCCGCGGCGCCCGGCCCGGTGCTCAGCGCGTAAAGTTTTCCGCTCATGCTGCCGCCTCCATCGCCATGTTCAGCGCCTGGTGCAGATGCGCGACAAACATCGCACGTACCGCCGGATTTTCGCCAAGTCCACTCAGCCACGGTGTCGCCGGGATACCGGCCGCATTGAACAGGGTTTTCCATGAATCCTCTTCGTCAGAAGCCATGTCGTTAATCGCATGGTCCCCCGCCACCAGCATCAGCGGCATGAGATGAACGGCACGGATGCCTTCTTTACGCAGACTGTCGATCAGCACCCCCACTTCCGGATAGCTTTCTACCGCGCCGACGCGGGCCGGAAAGCCCTGCGCGGTCATCATATGGTCAAGGCAGGCATAGGCGGCAAAGGCATGATGACTGGCGCCGTGGCCCATAAATACCACCTTTTCACCCTCGCCCAGCGTGGGCATCTGCTGCTGCAAGGCGCACATCAACTGCGTGTAGTCGTCATGACTGCTCAGCAGCGGCACCCCCAGCGTCAGACGGGAAAACAGTGGCCGCATCGTCTGCACTTCGCGAACAATTTTCTCGTATTCGTCGCCGTTAATAATGTGCAGCGACTGAATCGCCACGTCCTGATAGCCCTGTTCGGCAAGCTTTTGCAGCGCCTGCAACGGCGTGTCGATGTCGATGCCGTCCCGCTGGCGCAATTTGCGAATAATCAATCCCGAGGTAAACGCGCGAAACAGATCCCGATCGGGACAACTTGCGGCAAGATCGCGTTCGCAGGAGACAATGTTTTTCTCGCAGGTATCGTGATAGCTGGTGCCAAAGCTGACCACCAGAAGCGCTTTTTTCATTGTATGACTCCTTTAGCAGCGGCCAGCCAGCGTGACAGACGCTGAGCAAATGCGGCCTGACTTTCCAGTAATTCTTCTCCCGTCACCAGCGGCGCCGGGCGGGTAATGACGATGCAAGGGATCCCTGCATCCAGACAGGGTTGAACTTTTTCCTGATACCCCCCCTCAGCGCCTGAGGCTTTGGTTATCACGACGTCAGCCTGACACTGGCGGTAAAATGCGGCGTTAAACTCTGCGCTGAATGGGCCACAAAGCGCGAATATTTCCCCGACGCCAAAGCCAAGTTCTGCGCATTGCGCTATCACTTCAGGCACCGGCAGTACCCGGGCAAGCAGGGTTTTCTCCGGTAACCCCGCACGCCAGTTCGCCAAATCTTTACTGCCGGTCGTCAGCAAAACGCGCTCGCCCAACCGTCCTGCCACTTCACAGGCGTCGGCGATACTGTTTACGGTGTAAAGCAGCGGATGCGTTAAGTCACGGAGCTGTTCGGGACGCTGATACCGACTCAGCAAGACGCCAGCCTGCTCGCAGGCGCGCATGATGTTGCGGCTCACTATTTCGGCATACGGATGAGAAGCGTCTATCACCCAGCGCGTGCCGTTTTCCTTCAGCCAGTTGACCATCTGTTCCTGCTCCAGCCGTCCGCAGCGCACCTGACCTTTGATATCCCCCGCCAACTGTTTCCCGGTCGGTGTCGCCACTGACAGGGTGTACGCCACGTTGGCGGCATCCAGTTGCTGGCAGATCGCCCGGGCGTCACTGGTTCCCCCTACCACCAGCACCTCGCCGCCACTCACAGTGCGTAGCCCCTTGGCGTGATCATCAGCCCCTCCCGCACATAGGTGGCTTTGTTGCCCACAATCACCAGGCTGGTCATGTCCACCGGCGTAAAATCCATTTCACCGAGCGTGGTCAACCATTTCTCCTGTTTTTTGCGGCCCGCTGACTTCACGACCCCGACCGGCGTTTGCGCGCTTTTGCTGGCGGAAAGCAGTTCAAACGCCCGCGCCAGATGCCCCTCACGGCCCCGGCTGCGTGGGTTATAGAAGCAAATAACAAAGTCAGCTTCCCCGGCGGCGACGATGCGCTTTTCAATCACCTCCCACGGCGTAAGCAAGTCGCTCAGACTGATGTGGCAGAAATCATGCATCAGCGGCGCGCCAAGCAGCGAAGCAGCGGCAATGCTGGCGGTCATCCCTGGGATCAGACGCACCTCTACGTCCAGTTGCTGCTTGCTGACCAGTTCCAGCACCAGTCCCGCCATGCCATAAATGCCCGCGTCGCCGCTACTGATCAGCGCCACATTATGTCCGGCCTGCGCCAGCTCAATCGCCGCCTGGCAGCGTTCAATCTCCTTGCACATTCCGGTTTTGATGACCTGCTTGTCGCCGGTAAAAGCTTTCACCAGATGGGTGTAGGTTTTGTAGCCCACGACGATCTCCGCCGCCTGCAACGCCTCCACCGCCTCCATGGTCATCATGGCTTGTGAGCCAGGGCCGATTCCAATTACGCTTAACATCAGTGTGAAACTCCTAAAGTAATAGTGACGCCCTGTTCCCGCAGGGTTTCGCCTAACAACTGCCCATGACTCAGCAGCCAGGCTGCCGGCCCCGACACACTTCCGACGCCGACCGTCTGGCGAACAAACGACGATGCCGGAAAGCGGTGCTCATGTTCACGCAACACGTCAGCGCTAAAGGTTTCAAACGGCACGCGCCAGCATGACGCGAGCTGAATCAACCCTTCTTCATCTTTTTTTAGCGACACGCTGCCAATGGCTTTCAGGGCGAGCGGGTCAAAACGCTGCGCGGCGAGCTGACGCGCCAGCAGCGCCGCCAGCAGCGGAAACGGCGTATCCCGACGACAGCCGATTCCGGCCACCACACGCTGCGGCACCAGCTTCCAGTGACGCACTGGAATATCAGGCAGTTCGTCACGCAAGGTGATACACACCATCGCATCCAGCTCGGGTAACTGCCTGAGATCGGTCACGGTGATAAATCCGCGGCGGTCGCAGTGGCGCACGTCTTCGTCCAGTTCGGTATCCCACCACAAACCGACCCGCTGATTGCTCACCAGCATCTGGTTGACCACTTTGACCGCCGCGCGGAAATCATTCATGCGCGCGTTAAGTTGAAAAGCGAGGGTATCCAGCGCCGCCATGTCATTAACGTCGGTCGCCGTGGTAATCACCGGATCCGCGCCCAGCATCCCCGCCAGATAGCGGGTCAGCGCATTTGCTCCGCCCGCATGGCCGGAAAGAAGGCTGATAACGTGCTGGCCGCGTTCGTCAATAACCACCACCGCCGGATCGCTGAACTTGTCGTTCACAAGCGGCGCCAGTACGCGGACCGCAATGCCGGTCGCGCCAATAAAAATCAGCGCTGAATAATGACTAAACGCGTCACACGCCGCCTGGGCGAAACCGCCGTCAAACGGCAAAAAACCGTCCTCAAGCAGCTTCTCGCTGGTAAAACAGGTCAGCGGCAGCATCGCCGCCAGCCGTTTCGCCAGTTGCACCCCGCCGGGCGTCAGGCAAAACAGGGCAATGGATTCAGGCTTTACGGTATTCATGGCTAAAGTCCGCCGCATACAGTTTTGAGTAGTGGTACTCCTCACCCAGGAAATCCCCGACCAGAATCAGCGCCGTTTTGCGGATCCCGGCGTCACGCACGCGGTCTGCGATGTCCGCTAAGGTGCCGCGCACGGTCTGACTTTCCGGCCAGGTGGCTTTGTAAATCACCGCCACAGGGGTGGTCGCCGGGTAGCCGCCGTCAATCAGCCGTTCCGCCACCCGATGAATGCGCTGTACCGAAAGATAAATCGCCATTGAGGTACGGTGGCTGGCGAAGGACTCAAGCTGCTCCCGCTCCGGCACTGGCGTACGTCCTTCAAGCCGGGTGATGATCAGACTCTGGGACACCTCCGGCACGGTGTACTCAACGCCCAGTTCCGCCGCCGCGCCAAGAAACGCGCTGACGCCCGGCACCACTTGCCAGGGAATATCGCGTTTGGTCAGTTCCTCACCCTGCTCACGCACCGAGCCATATAACGAAACGTCCCCGGTTTGCAGACGTACCACCGTTTTCCCGGCCTTCACGCCCGCTTCCATGAGATCGAGGATCTGCTCAAGGTGCAACGCCGCGCTGTCATGGCACTCGGCTCCCTCAGGACAATACTCAAGCAGTTCGGTGTTGATCAGCGAACCGGCATAAATCACCACCTGCGCCTGTTGCAGTAAGCGGTAGCCCTTGAGAGTAATCAGCTCGCGGTCGCCCGGACCGGCACCAACGAACCACACACAGCGGGGATCAAATGTCTCAGACATAGCGTTCTTCCTTCTGACAGGCGATGACAAACACAGGGTTGTTCGGTTTGAAAAAATGGCCTCTGCCGAGCGCGGTCAGGGACGACACTTGCAGTTGCAGGCAGTCAACGTCGTGTATGTCCAACTGCTGCAAATGCGCCAGCGCGGCGTTGAGGTTTTCCTGCAAGATGAAGGTCATTACCAGACGTCCGCGCGGGTGCAACTGACGCAGCGACCAGTCAATAAGCCCGGTCAAATGGCCGCCGCTGCCGCCCATAAACACCGCGTCGGCTTTTTCGGTCAACATCATGGGGGCTTCCCCCGGCAGGATATCGATATTCGGACAGGCAAAATGTTGACGATTCTCGTCCAGCAGCCGTAGCGCCGCCGGGTTACGTTCGATGGCCGTCACGTGCAAAGAGGGATAGCGTAACGCCGCCTCTATAGAGACGCTGCCCGTTCCCGCGCCAATATCAATCAGGTGACTGGCCCGGTGTAGCTCCAGTTTTGCCAGCGCAATCGCCCGTACCGCCTCTTTGGTCATCGGCACGTTTCCGCCGCGCAGAAAAAGCTCATCTTTCATCTAAGATCACCACCGCATTCATCTCGTAGTCGGCCTGAACCTCACTGGCGCGCAGCCAGTGGATCCGTTCATTGTCCATCGCCAGGTTCTCGCCAATCACCATCCAGCTATCGCCTTTGCCGCGCGCCACCAGCTGCGCGGCGATATCCCGCGGCCCGCACTGCGCGTCGGTGACCATCGCCACTTTGCGATGCGCCGCCAGCGTATCGAAACAGACGCTGCGCCCGTGGCTGCTGGTTAACCACATGTCGTTCATGTCGATACCTGACCGGGCGCAGAGATACTGCACGGCGCTGATCCCGGGAATAATGCGTACCCGCTCAATGCCAAAGTGCGCGACCAGCCGCGTACCGATGCCATAAAACAACGGATCGCCAGAGGCGAGGACCACCACATTTTTATCCTGCTGCGTCTCAATCCATGCCAGCAGCGCCGGAATATTGGCGCCGAGCGTAAACCTTGCCCCCTGAAACGCCGGAAACTGCTGCAAATGACGTTTACCCCCCACCAGCACGTCGGCATTCGCCACCGCGTCCCGCGCGGCAGGCGTCATCAGATGCAAGCCCGCAGGCCCCATTCCTGCCACCGTTAACATTGCAACTCCTGAGCTATCGCCCCGAGAGGACGGTTGCTTCCCAGTACCTGGTTATCGAACGAGAACATAATGGCGTCGCAGGTCGGCGGGGTTTTGGTAAAGCGCAGCATCTGCTTCACGCGCAGGCAGATGCGTTCCGCAAGATGGTCATAAATGCGCTGATAGCCATACGCGTCGATATGTTCCATCGCCGCCTCGGTAGTGTCGCAGTCGCTGACCTCTCTCAACAGCGCCAGCGGTGCGCCGAGCAGCGCCAGGTGCGCCACCAGCGTTTCCATTCGCGCATCGGCAATATGGCTATGGGTATGGAAGATCCCGGCGGCGATTTTGATTAGCTTCCCCGGATGACCGACCAGAACGATGTGGCGGAAACCGAGCCGCACCGCTTCTTCAATCATGTAACCGACGAAGTTACTCATGGTGACCACCACTTTGCTGTCAATCCCCATTTGCTCGCGCACGAAGCGCTCGCCATGATTGCCCGGCACCAGCACCACCCGTTCAAGCCCCTCGGCGCGCTTAATCTCCAGCTCCAGCGACAGTGATCGCTTCCAGCTTTCCTCCGACATTGGCGTCACGATGCCGGTGGTGCCGATAATGGAAATGCCGCCAACGATCCCCAACCGCGAGTTGTAGGTTTTTTGCGCCCGCACTTCGCCTTCCGGCGCGAATATTTCAATTTCCGCGCCGCGCGCCGGGCCTATCGCCTCTCGCACCGCCGATTCAATGGTATGGCGTGGCGTGCGGTTAATAGCGGCGCTGCCAATCGGCAGACCAATACCTTTACGCGTAACGGTGCCAACCCCCTCCCCGCCCAGCAGCGTTATTTCACCGCTGTCGTTCAGCGTCACGCGGGCGAAAATCAACATGCCGTGTGTAGCGTCGACATCATCCCCGCCGTCTTTGCGGATCGCGGCAATCGCCTGCTGGCCTTCAATGTGCGGTGATTCCACATTGAGGCACAGCGTGACGCCGGACGGCGTAACGATGGAAATCTGATGGATCAAATGCTGGCGCAGCACCATCAGCGCCGCGACTTTTGCCGCCGCCGTGGCGCACGAACCGGTGGTATAACCTTTTCGCAGCGCTTTACCGTTGTGCCAGACGGGAGCATCAAACGTCTGATCGCTCATCGCGCCCCCTCAAGGTGATAAAGGATGGCGTTGATAATTGCCGCTGCGACGTTGCTGCCGCCTTTACGACCGAGGGCGGCAATCGCGGGTAATGGGCTGCGCGTCAGCGCCTCTTTTGATTCCGCCGCTCCGACGAATCCAACCGGTACGCCGACCACCCCGTTCACCGCCGCATCATGTTCAAGCAGACGAAATAACGCGGTGGGGGCATTGCCGAAAACAAACACTTTCTCGCTCTCTTCCGTCACGGCAATATCCACGGCCGCCATTGAGCGAGTGATCCCCTGTGCTTTCGCCTGCGCCACCACCCGCGGATCGCTGATGTAGCAACGGCACTCACCGCCGAATTTCGCCAGTAGCGTTTTGTTGATCCCCGACAGCGCCATCGTGGTATCGGTGTAGATCACTGACGGACGACGCAGCGCCGCACAAAGTCGGGAGAGTGCATCATCGGAAAACCAGAGAATATCGAGCCAGTCAAAATCGGCGGTGGTGTGGATGACACGCTTGATAATGGCCTCATGCAGTGGGCTGGCGAAGCGGTATTCCGGGCGCGTTTCATGGATGATCTCGCCAATGATGTCGAAGCTTTTGGCCTCTATCGCCATCGGTTGTTGGATGTAATGCATTGTTTAATCCTCAGGCCATGCCAACCACCAGCCAGCGCGTCAACATAAACAGCGCCAGAGCCAGCGTGGACGCAACCCACATCAGTCGAATCGTTTGGGGAATGTCATTTACGGTAATCTCGCGCTGCGCGTCGCCAATCCACGGCTTTTCAACGCGCTCGCCAAAATAGTCATTTGGACCGCCGAGGCGAATGCCCAGCGCGCCGGCCACGGGCGCTTCCGCCCACGCGCAGTTGGGGCTGCTGTGGTTATAGCGATCGCGCCAACCAATACGCAGGGCGCGCGCGCCGTCGTTGCGGCACAAAAATGCCGCGGCGCTCAGCAGCAGCCAGCTCAACCGGGCGGGAAAGAAGTTTGCGAGGTCATCAAGACGGGCGCTGACCATGCCGATCGCCCGGTACTTTTCGTGCTTGTAGCCCACCATCGAGTCCAGGGTGTTGACCGCTTTATAGGCCATCGCCAGCGGCGCGCCGCCCAGCATAAGAAAGAACAGCGGCGCAATAATGCCGTCGACGGTATTTTCTGCGACGGTTTCCACCACCGCCCGGTTTATTTGTTGTGGAGCCAGCTGCGAGGTGTCACGACCGACAATCCACGACAATTTTTCCCGGCTGGCGGCGAGATCCCCCGCGCGCAGCGGGCGCTCCACGTCTCTGGCGGCATTGGCCAGACAGCGACCGGCCAGCACGGTGAAAATCATCCACACCTCCACCAACCCGCCCAGCCACGGATGGATCAGCCGGGCGGCGGTCAACGCGCCCCAGGCCACTGCCCACGTCACCCCCACCACCACCAGCCACATCACGCCGCCACCGATGCGCAGCGCACGCTCGATGTGGCAATGACGACGAACCGTCCGCTGTACGACGGTAATCAGGTTGCCTATCCAGCGCACCGGGTGCGGCCAGTGCTGCGGGTCGCCAATCATAACGTCGAGGAGCCAGGCGACACACCACGCAAGCAGTGTCATAACGCCTCCCTCGCCGCCTGCAGCCAGCGGGTCAGCATGAGCGGACGTTGGGCAAAATGGACATGCAGATAACTGGCGAAAGTATTACCTGCCTGCCAGCCGCCGGACCACTGCTGCAGCGTTTTACCGTCGCGCACCTTGCGACAGGCCATCACGGCGGAAATTTGCGGGAAAAAATCGGAGTAGTGAAATTCATGGCCGCGCAGGATTTCACCTTCCGCCGCCAGCAGGGTTGGCTGCAGCGCCTGCGCTTCGCAGTAGCCAAAGCGGGTCAACCGTTCCCCCATTTTGCTGTAACCGGGAAGGATATCCGCCATGTAATGCACGAATCCACCGGCGTCCTCCAGTTGCGTACCGAGGTACATTAACCCGCCGCACTCGGCATAAATGGCGACGCCACGCTGGTGCGCTTCGCGCAGACTCCCCAGCATCGTGCCGTTAGCCGCCAGCGCGCTGGCATGCAGTTCAGGATAACCGCCACCCAGCCAGACCATCTGACAGTCGGGTAAAACCCGGTCATGCAGCGGGCTGAAGCGGACGATCTTCACGCCGGTACGCTCCAGCAACGTCACGTTATCGGGATAGTAAAAATTAAACGCTTCGTCGTCGGCCATCGCCAGCGTGAGTCCCTTTCCGGCGTCCTGTGCGGGCAATTCCGGCCATGCGCCCTGTGGTAAGGTTGCTATTTCGCTTAGCGCTAAAAGGTGGTCGATATTGAGCGTCTGCTCCAGCGTAGCGGCAAAATCCAGCCAGGGTTGCTGTGTCACCACCGACTCGCGGGCAGTCACCAGTCCAAGATGGCGCTCCGGCAGCGTAACGCCCTCAACGTGCGGCACATAACCCAGCACGGGCACTGCGCAATAGCGCTCAATCGCCGTTTTAAGCAAGTGAAAATGCGCTTCGCTGTTGACGCGATTCACCATCACGCCCGCGAGGTTAAGCGTCGGGTCGAATTGCTGAAATCCCATTACCGTCGCGGCAATGGAGGTCGAAACGGCCTTGCCATCCACCAGCAGGATCACCGGACACCCCAGCTGTTTCGCCATCGCCGCGGTACTGCAATAGCCGGGATCGGTGCCGTATCCGTCGTAGAGTCCCATCACTCCTTCGATAACGGCGATATCCGCCCCCTGCATCTGCTCGCAAAACAGCGCATTGAGGACGGGTTCGGGAAGCATAAAGCTGTCGAGATTACGGGAAGGTGTACCGCAGACCGCCGTATGCCAGGCAGTATCCAGGTAGTCAGGGCCGACTTTACAGGGCTGGACGCGAAGCCCTCGTTGTTTTAGCGCGCTAAGCAGACCCAACGTAACTGTGGTTTTTCCACAGCCACTCCCGGTACCTGCCAGAACAAACGCATACTGCTGTGCCGCCATGACCCTGATCCTGTTCAGGGTGGTAGGGATGTACTGACATCCAGTCTTTCGACTGTCTGTTTTAAAGCAACCCACTTCCCACCGAAGTTGTTGAATGTATCCGACAGGCAGGTCTTCTGGCTTAGCGTCATCCTCTCCCGTCCTTCCCAATCTTGCGATCAGTGGTCTTTACGGGGTCGTCAGCATCACAGCAGCGGGGGCTGCGGGGGATTTTCACCCCCTTCCCTGACACAAATGTGTCTAACCTGTCGGCTTCAATGATGAACAGACTGGCATCTGCTCATCATCTTAAACTCTTTTTTAACGCATTCTTTTTCGCGCGGGTATTGCAACCCTCAACGGCAAAACAATGCCGGATTAACACGCTTCTTTCTGAAAAGACACGCAGAAGAATAATGAAAACCCTTCACAATGAAACTGTATCTCATCACAAAAATAAAAACTGGCGAAGTTTACGCTGCAAATTTTGATATTTTATTGCGCTATGACAATTTATTGCTGCGCCAAATAAAATAAACCACGAATAATGCCTCGTTCACGGGAAATATCAAAAATCGGCAATAGCAAAATATTGCTATTTACGCTGATTCTACCGGTAAATTTTCTGCGGCCTGCTGCCGATATGCCTGCGGCGTCACCTGATAAGTCTGACGAAATACTTTGCAGAAATAACTGGTTTGAGAAAAACCTAAATTGCGGGCAATACTGGCAATGCTCCAGTCACTGTGGCAAAGCAGTTCCCGCGCGCTGGCCATACGCTGTTGATTCACCCATGCGTTAAAGCCGATCCCCTGATATTTTTTGAACAACTTGCTGAAATAGTACGGGCTGAGGTAGACGTGTGAAGCCACATCTTCAAGGCGTAAATCGTCGGACAAATGGGCATCAATATAGCGCAGCGCTTTTTTCATTTTGCTGTCATGCGGGCTGGGCGCACGCGCCGGACGCGACGGTTCCGCGCTCTGTTCGCTGTCTTTGATTACCACAAAATTCAGCTGTTTTTTCAGACAGTTTTCGACAATTAGCTTCAACAAATCCGCAGATGCCATCACTCGCGAGTAGTCCATTTCCGGGACGTTGCGAAATTCATTGAGCAGTTCCGGGTCGGCCTGCCAGCGGTCGTCAACGTTGAGAATATCGACCAAATCAACCCCCTCATCGTTACGCAGACGCACCTGACCACACAATACGAACCCAACCAGATGCCCGGCGATAACCAGGGGGATAGAAAAATCGGTTAACCCGGCATGGCAACGGTAGATACAGGGCTGATCCGATTTCGAGGCTTCCAGCCCTCCGCAGCGATCGCTCATCCGGCAGCGGGTGCTGTGCTGAGGATGTTGACGCATCAGCTGACAAAAAGGCGTGAAATTAAATAGCTCAGAAATCTCATCACCGTGAATATTGACAACCACAACGGCCAGGCTTGTGGCTTGCGCAAAATCCTGTGCGATTTTATTAATGAGTTCTGAGTTCAGGGTACTCGCAGAAATCATGATAAAATCCCTCAGTTAATCCATTGTTATAATTAAAACATATTTTTTACATTTACTTTTTGTCATCGGCTGTCCTTAGTTAATGACTGAAAGCCAAATGACAATAACAAAAGTCTCCCGGGCTGGGGAGACTTTTTAGTCAGTTCGGGAAAGCAGATCACGAAATCGTTATTGATTTCGTGATAATAACCTTGTTGCTCAGGAAGAGGCGTTCGTTTCCTCAATTTTACAGGCATTGCAGGGCAAATTTTTGCCAATGAAAAAGCGATAAATGGCTGCGCCGCCGCATGCGCCAATCACCGGCGCAATAATCGGCACAATAAAGTAAGGAATATCCCGCCCGCCGGTCATCGCAATATCCCCCCAGCCAGCCATCCAGGTGAACAGCTTAGGGCCAAAATCACGGGCTGGATTCATCGCAAAGCCAGTCAGCGGCCCGGTGGACGCGCCGATAACGGCAACCAGGATCCCAATAAGCAGCGGCGCCAACGGCCCTTTTGGCACACCGTTGCCGTCGTCCGTCAACGCCATAATCAGTCCCATCAGAATCGAGGTGATAACCACTTCGACGCCAGCCGCCTGCCACACGTTCAGCGCAGCCGCCGGATAAGTACTGAAAATACTGGCCAGGTACAGACTGTCGACGCTACCGCGCACCATGTTGTGGGCGGTTTCATACTCGGTGAACAAACTGCCATACAGCAGATAGGCCAATACTGCGCCGCCAAACGCCCCTGCCACTTGGGCAACGGTGTAAGGCAACACTTTGCGCCCCGGAAAACAGGCAAAAAGCCAGAGCGCGACGGTAATCGCCGGGTTGAGATGCGCCCCGGAGATCCCCGCTGTCAGGTACACCGCCAGGGAAATACCCAGACCCCAAATGATGCAAATTTCCCAGAGACCGAGGCTGGCGCCAGCGACTTTCAGAGCGCTAAGACAGCCGATGCCAAAAAACAGAAACAGCCCGGTGCCCAAAAACTCGGCAATACATTGCGCTTTCAGTGAATCATTCATTGTGACACCTTCTTAGAAGCGTTCGTGTCTGACCAGCGGACCCTTGCTGGCCGTAGAGTACAACGACACTTACTATAAAAACGGCTGGCTGAAAATTGTTGGCAAACTGAACCTGCCGGGGCTCTGAAAAATCGTGTTGAGATAACAAATTTTTGCCATTGCATTATTCACAAACAGGCATTAACCACGCAGTCAGGCATTTAAACCGCAAACTTAAAGATAATAAAAATTCGTTATTTGCAGGTTTCCTTTTTTCTATAAAGGTCACACTTCCCTTTCCCGCCCATAACAAAATAAATTATTTATGTCACGCCTGAAAATGTAAAAATGGAATCACAAAAACCAATTTTTACTATTCATAAAAATATCAACACCCTTTAAAAACAGTCACATAAAACAATTCACACCAAATTAATCACATTCAGCGCCAACTATTTTTCCACGCATACTGTCAAGTCAGCCATTCTTTTTCTTCGCTTCTTTTTATAGTCATGAATATCGGGACAACCCACGCGAGGTCTTTATGCAACAAGAAGCATTAGGAATGGTAGAAACCAAAGGCTTGACTGCCGCCATAGAGGCCGCAGACGCCATGGTGAAATCGGCCAATGTCATGCTGGTCGGCTACGAAAAAATTGGCTCAGGCCTGGTAACCGTCATCGTTCGCGGTGACGTCGGCGCCGTAAAAGCGGCGACCGATGCCGGTGCTGCCGCGGCAGGCAACGTGGGAGAAGTGAAAGCCGTACACGTGATTCCGCGCCCGCATACCGATGTTGAAAAAATCTTACCGAAGGGAATTAACCCATGAGCAGCAATGAACTGGTTGAACAGATCATGGCACAGGTAATCGCCCGTGTGGCGACGCCTGCGCAAACGGGTACCCCTGATACACCCCATCCAAAACGAGAGACGGCTATGGCAGAGAAAAGCTGCAGTTTAACGGAATTTGTAGGCACCGCGATTGGCGACACCGTCGGTCTGGTTATCGCTAACGTCGACAGCGCTCTACTTGAAGCAATGAAGCTTGAAAAGCGCTATCGCTCCATCGGCATTCTGGGGGCGCGTACCGGCGCGGGTCCGCACATTATGGCGGCAGACGAAGCGGTAAAAGCCACCAACACCGAAGTGGTCAGCATTGAACTGCCGCGCGACACCAAAGGCGGCGCCGGTCACGGTTCGCTGATCATTTTGGGCGGGAATGACGTTTCTGACGTCAAGCGGGGGATCGAAGTCGCATTAAAAGAACTCGACCGCACTTTTGGCGATGTCTATGGCAACGAGGCCGGGCACATCGAGCTTCAGTATACCGCCCGCGCCAGCTATGCGCTGGAAAAAGCCTTCGGCGCTCCTGTTGGCCGCGCCTGCGGCGTGATTGTCGGCGCGCCGGCATCGGTCGGCGTACTGATGGCGGATACCGCCCTGAAATCCGCCAATGTCGACGTTGTCGCGTACAGCTCGCCAGCGCATGGCACCAGCTTCAGTAACGAAGCGATTCTGGTGATTTCCGGCGACTCCGGCGCGGTGCGTCAGGCGGTTATCTCCGCGCGTGAAATCGGCAAAACCGTGCTGGCGACACTCGGTAGCGAACCGAAAAACGATCGCCCGTCCTATATCTGATATCCGTGAGGCTCATTCATGAGATCGAAAAGATTTGAAGCACTGGCGAAACGCCCTGTTAACCAGGACGGGTTCGTTAAGGAGTGGATCGAAGAAGGCTTCATTGCGATGGAAAGCCCGAACGATCCGAAACCCTCGATTAAAATCGTTAACGGCGCAGTAACCGAACTGGATGGCAAATCCGTCAGCGAGTTTGACCTGATCGACCACTTCATTGCCCGCTACGGCATTAACCTGGCGCGCGCGGAAGAGGTGATGGCGATGGACTCCGTCAAGCTCGCCAATATGCTGTGCGATCCAAACGTGAAGCGCAGCGATATTGTGCCGCTCACCACCGCAATGACCCCAGCGAAAATTGTCGAAGTGGTCTCCCACATGAACGTGGTTGAGATGATGATGGCAATGCAGAAAATGCGCGCCCGTCGCACGCCGTCTCAGCAGGCCCACGTCACCAACGTTAAAGATAACCCGGTACAGATCGCCGCTGACGCCGCCGAAGGGGCATGGCGCGGTTTTGACGAACAGGAAACCACCGTTGCCGTCGCGCGCTATGCGCCGTTCAACGCTATCGCTCTGCTCGTAGGTTCGCAGGTGGGGCGTCCTGGGGTTCTCACCCAGTGTTCACTGGAAGAAGCCACAGAGTTAAAGCTCGGTATGCTGGGCCACACCTGCTACGCCGAAACCATCTCTGTTTATGGTACCGAACCGGTATTTACCGACGGTGACGATACGCCGTGGTCGAAAGGGTTTCTCGCTTCCTCTTATGCCTCTCGCGGACTGAAAATGCGCTTCACCTCCGGTTCCGGCTCAGAAGTGCAGATGGGCTACGCGGAAGGGAAATCCATGCTTTATCTCGAAGCGCGCTGCATTTACATCACCAAAGCGGCTGGCGTTCAGGGACTGCAAAACGGTTCGGTGAGCTGCATCGGCGTTCCGTCCGCCGTTCCTTCCGGGATCCGTGCGGTACTGGCTGAAAACCTGATCTGTTCGTCACTGGATCTGGAATGCGCCTCCAGTAATGACCAGACCTTTACCCACTCCGATATGCGCCGGACCGCCCGCCTGCTGATGCAGTTTCTGCCGGGAACGGACTTTATCTCGTCCGGTTATTCCGCGGTGCCGAACTACGACAACATGTTTGCCGGCTCCAACGAAGACGCAGAGGACTTCGATGACTACAACGTTATTCAACGTGACCTGAAGGTCGACGGCGGTCTGCGTCCGGTCCGCGAAGAAGACGTTATCGCCATTCGTAACAAAGCGGCGCGCGCGCTGCAGGCAGTATTCGCCGGGATGGGCCTGCCGCCGATCACCGATGAAGAAGTGGAAGCCGCCACCTACGCGCACGGCTCGAAGGATATGCCGGAACGTAACATCGTTGAAGACATTAAGTTCGCTCAGGAGATCATCAATAAGAACCGAAATGGTCTGGAAGTCGTGAAAGCGCTGGCTCAGGGCGGCTTTACCGACGTGGCGCAGGACATGCTTAACATCCAGAAAGCGAAGTTAACCGGGGACTATCTGCACACCTCCGCCATCATCGTCGGCGACGGACAAGTGCTCTCTGCGGTCAATGACGTCAACGATTATGCCGGTCCGGCAACAGGTTATCGCCTGCAGGGCGAACGCTGGGAAGAGATTAAAAACATCCCTGGCGCACTTGATCCCAACGAGCTTGGCTAAGGGGTGAACAATGGAAATCAATGAAAAACTGCTGCGCCAGATTATCGAAGACGTGCTGTCTGAAATGCAGACCAGCGATAAGCCGGTCTCCTTTCGCGCGCCGGGTAGCGCTGCCGCTTCTGCCGCTCCAACAGGAGACAGCTTTCTGACCGAAATCGGCGAGGCGAAACAGGGCACGCAACAGGACGAAGTGGTCATTGCGGTCGGTCCGGCGTTCGGTCTCTCTCAGACAGTCAACATTGTTGGCTTGCCGCATAAGAGCATCCTGCGCGAAGTGATTGCCGGCATTGAAGAAGAAGGCATCAAAGCGCGCGTGATTCGCTGCTTTAAATCCTCCGACGTGGCGTTTGTCGCGGTCGAAGGCAACAGACTGAGCGGCTCCGGTATCTCTATCGGCATTCAGTCGAAAGGCACCACCGTGATCCACCAGCAGGGGTTGCCGCCGCTTTCTAACCTGGAGCTGTTCCCGCAGGCGCCGCTGTTGACGCTGGCGACCTACCGGCAGATCGGTAAAAACGCCGCGCGCTATGCCAAGCGTGAATCGCCGCAACCGGTGCCGACGCTGAACGACCAGATGGCGCGTCCGAAGTATCAGGCGAAGTCGGCCATTCTGCATATTAAAGAGACGAAGTACGTCGTAACAGGCAAAAACCCGCAGGAACTGCGCGTGGCGCTTTAATAAGGATCCCTTTATGAATACCGATGCAATTGAATCGATGGTTCGGGACGTGTTGAGCCGCATGAACAGCCTGCAGGGCGACGCGCCTGCCCCGGCGGCGGCGGTAAGCCATTCAACTCAGACCGTTAAAGTGACCGATTACCCGCTGGCGAACAAACATCCGGAATGGGTGAAAACGGCCACCAATAAAACGCTGGATGATTTCACCCTGGAAAACGTCCTCAGCAATAAAGTCACCGCCCAGGATATGCGTATCACACCGGAAACGCTGCGTATTCAGGCCGCTATCGCCCGGGATGCCGGACGCGACCGCCTGGCGATGAACTTTGAACGCGCTGCCGAACTGACCGCCGTACCTGACGATCGCATTCTTGAGATTTACAACGCACTGCGTCCTTACCGCTCAACGAAAGATGAGCTGATGGCCATCGCGGACGATCTCGAAAACCGCTATCAGGCGAAGATCTGCGCCGCCTTTGTGCGCGAGGCCGCGACGCTGTACGTCGAGCGTAAAAAACTGAAAGGCGACGATTAACGTTAAGGAAACGCGATGCGATATATAGCTGGCATTGATATCGGCAACTCATCAACAGAAGTCGCTCTGGCGACCCTCGATGATACTGGCACGCTGACCATTACCGGCAGTGCGCTGGCGGAAACCACCGGAATAAAAGGCACATTACGTAATGTGTTTGGCATTCAGGAGGCGCTTACGCTTGCGGCCAAAAACGCCGGCATCACTGTCAGCGATATTTCGCTCATTCGCATAAACGAAGCCACGCCGGTGATTGGCGATGTGGCGATGGAAACCATTACGGAAACCATCATCACCGAGTCCACTATGATCGGTCATAACCCCAAGACGCCAGGCGGCGTTGGTCTGGGGGTGGGTATGACTATCACGCCGGAAGAGCTTCTGACACGCGCGGCAGATGCACCTTACATTCTGGTGGTATCGTCGGCATTCGACTTCGCCGATGTCGCCACCATGATCAACGCCGCTGTTCGCGCGGGCTATCAGTTAACCGGCGTCATTTTACAGCAGGATGATGGCGTACTGGTCAGTAACCGACTGGAAAAACCGCTGCCTATCGTTGACGAAGTGCTGTACATCGACCGAATTCCACTCGGCATGCTGGCGGCTATCGAAGTCGCCGTACCGGGCAAAGTCATCGAAACCCTGTCTAACCCGTACGGCATTGCCACCGTCTTCAACCTGAACGCGGACGAAACTAAAAACATTGTACCGATGGCGCGCGCCCTGATTGGCAACCGCTCCGCCGTCGTCGTTAAAACCCCCTCGGGAGACGTGAAGGCACGCGCCATTCCCGCCGGGAATATTGAGCTGCATTCGCAAGGCCGTACAGTGCGCGTTGACGTCGCCGCAGGGGCTGACGCCATTATGAAAGCGGTTGGCGACTGCCCGAAACTGGATAACGTCACCGGTGAAGCTGGCACCAATATTGGCGGTATGCTTGAACACGTTCGCCAGACCATGGCGGAACTGACCAACAAACCCAGCAACGAAATTTTCATTCAGGATTTGCTCGCCGTCGACACCTCCGTGCCGGTTAGCGTCACGGGCGGACTGGCCGGCGAGTTTTCGCTGGAACAGGCCGTTGGCATTGCCTCTATGGTGAAATCCGACCGTCTGCAAATGGCGATGATCGCCCGGGAGATCAAAGGAAAGCTAAACGTTGACGTTCAGGTTGGCGGCGCAGAAGCCGAAGCCGCCATTCTTGGCGCGTTAACCACGCCAGGCACCACTCGTCCGCTGGCCATTCTCGATTTAGGCGCGGGATCTACCGACGCTTCGATCATTAATCCGAAAGGGGAAATTATCGCCACCCACCTCGCCGGCGCAGGCGATATGGTGACGATGATCATTGCCAGAGAGCTTGGACTCGAAGACCGTTACCTGGCGGAAGAGATCAAAAAATATCCGCTGGCGAAAGTGGAAAGCCTGTTCCATCTGCGTCACGAAGATGGCAGCGTCCAGTTCTTCCCTTCCCCGCTCCCTCCAGCCGTGTTTGCCCGCGTTTGCGTTGTCAAACCCGACGAACTGGTGCCGCTGCCGGGTGAACTGGCCCTGGAAAAAGTGCGTGCGATTCGCCGCAGCGCTAAAGAGCGTGTTTTTGTCACCAACGCCCTTCGTGCGCTGCGTCAGGTCAGCCCTACCGGCAACATTCGCGATATTCCATTTGTGGTGCTGGTGGGCGGATCGTCTCTGGACTTCGAGGTACCGCAACTGGTAACTGATGCGCTGGCGCATTACCGGTTAGTCGCCGGGCGCGGCAACATTCGCGGAACTGAAGGTCCGCGAAATGCCGTCGCCACGGGCCTGATCCTTTCCTGGCATAAGGAGTTCGCCCGTGGACAGTAACATCAGCACGCCAGCCATTGTGATCGCCCCCATCGGCGACTGTCTTACCGTCTGGCAAGAGGTGCTGCTCGGTATTGAAGAAGAAGGCATTCCGTTTGTCATTCAGCCCCAGAGTGTCGGAGACGTCGTCCACAGCGCCTGGCAGGCGGCATGCCTGTCGCCACTGCTCGTCGGCATCGCCTGCGACCGGGAAAAACTGGTGGTGCATTACAAGAATTTACCCACTTCAGCGCCGCTGTTTACGCTGACGTATCGCCAAAACAGCCTTGACCGGCGAAGTACTGGAAACAACGCGGCAAGGTTAGTCAAAGGGATCCCCTTCCGGGATCTCAATGCTTAATCCACAGGAGAATCGCAGTATGAATAACGCATTAGGGCTGGTTGAAACAAAAGGGTTGGTCGGCGCCATTGAAGCCGCAGATGCGATGGTGAAATCCGCCAACGTACAACTGGTCGGCTACGAGAAAATCGGCTCCGGCCTCGTGACTGTCATGGTGCGCGGCGACGTTGGCGCGGTTAAAGCGGCGGTTGACGCAGGCAGCGCAGCAGCAAGCGCCGTCGGCGAGGTCAAATCCTGCCACGTTATCCCGCGTCCGCACAGCGACGTTGAGGCCATTTTACCGAAGTCTGCCTAAGCACTGCCGAAAAGGAGCACAGCGTGAAGCAATCACTGGGATTACTTGAAGTTAGTGGTCTGGCATTAGCCATCAGTTGCGCGGATGTCATGGCGAAAGCCGCTTCCATCACGCTGGTTGGCCTTGAGAAAACCAACGGTTCAGGCTGGACGGTGATCAAAATCACCGGTGATGTGGCCTCGGTTCAGTCCGCCATTATCACCGGTGCCAGCTTTGCCGAACAGCGCGATGGTCTGGTGGCGCACAAAGTTATCGCCAGACCTGGCGAGGGCATTCTTGCCCGTGCGACGGTAGCCGCACCTGCCCCCGCGCCAGCGATCATCGAGGAACCCGAAACTGACGTTGTTGCAGAAGAGTCTGCACCGGTAACCGCATCTGACGACGGAATCATCAGTTGCAATTTGTGCCTCGACCCGGCCTGTCCGCGTCAGAAAGGCGAACCCCGGTCGCTCTGCCTGCATTCAGGTAAACGAGGTTAAGCGTAATGGATAAACACCTTCTGGAGACGACGGTCAGCAAAGTGCTGGATGAGATGCGGGAGCGCCCAATTCCGTTGGGCGTGTCTAATCGTCATATTCATCTGAGCGCCGAAGACTATGCCCGTCTTTTTCCGGGACAGCCGATAAGCGAGAAGAAAGCGCTGCTGCAACCGGGGCAGTACGCCGCTGAACAGACCGTCACGCTGGTGGGTCCTAAAGGTCAGATTAAGAATGTGCGTCTACTGGGACCACTTCGCCGCACCAGTCAGGTTGAAATATCGCGAACAGACGCAAGAACGCTGGGGATCGCCGCACCACTGCGGATGTCCGGAAACCTCAACGGCACTCCGGGTATCCGCCTTGTGAGCCCCTTCGCCGAGATTGAGCTCGCTGCCGGCGTTATTGTCGCCCAGCGTCATATTCACATGTCGCCGCTGGATGCGCTGATCCTGCGCGTCGCACATGGCGACAACGTCTGCGTGGCGATCGAAGGCAGTGAGCGTCGGCTCATTTTCGATAACGTCGCGATTCGCGTGTCGCCCGATATGCGTCTGGAAATGCATATCGATACCGACGAAGCCAACGCCGCCGGGGCCGACAGCCCCAACGCGTACGCCACGCTGGTTACGCCGCGATGAACGGCGAGCTGTTGCAGCGAATCGTCGAGGAGGTGGTCACCCGCCTGCAGCGTCGTGCCGAAAGCACGCTGACGTTGAGCGTCGCGCAACTGCGGGAAACGCCTTCCCGAACGCTGTTTTCCCGGTATTCCTCTCTGCATGTTTTGCAGGTCGACCTGCCCCTGCTGGAGAAGATTGCCGAAAACGACGCAACGGATAGCGCAGCCGTCATCCTTCACGACGCGCTGGCGTTTGGTCTGCAGGTGCGACTCTCGCTACGCCGGGCGCTATTGCCTGCCCTGCCGGTGAAAAAACTCGCCCGATTACCGCTGACGTTCTGTGACGAGCAAGGTGTGCGCATCGTGCTGCATCCGACCCGGCTGGTCAGCTATGCCGATGTCGTCCGCTTCTCCGGTGGCGTATTCGTGCTGTGTCGAAAATGTGTTGTCACCGCGCTGGCTCGCGATGCCGCGAGCTCTCGCAACATCCAATTCATTAAGCAGGAGTGAACCATGCATCTGGCACGCGTAACAGGCGCGGTGGTATCCACGCAAAAATCGCCTTCTCTGGTCGGGAAAAAACTTCTGCTGGTGCGCCGGGTAAGCGCCGACGGCGAACTGCCTGCGAATCCAACGGCGGGAGATGAAGTTGCCGTTGACTCCGTTGGCGCAGGGGTTGGCGAACTGGTGCTGCTGAGCAGCGGTTCCAGCGCCAGACATGTTTTTTCCGGCCCGAACGAGGCCATTGACCTCGCCGTCGTCGGCATTGTCGACACGCTTTCGCGTTAAGGAGACGGCATGGCGATTTATACCCGTACTGGCGACGCAGGCACTACCGCGCTGTTTACCGGGCAACGTGTCAGTAAAACACACCCGCGCGTGGAGGCATACGGCACCTTAGACGAGCTTAACGCCGCGCTCAGCCTGTGCATTTGCGCCAGCCAGAGCGTACAGCACCGCGCCCTGCTGGAGGCAATCCAGCAACAAATATTCTGGTTCAGCGCGGAGCTGGCAAGCGAAAGTGATGAACCGCCTGCGCAGCAGCGCTACATCAGCACGGAAGAAATCGCCGCGCTGGAAGCCGCCATCGACACCGCGATGGGACGTGTCGCGCCGCTGCGCAGTTTTATTTTGCCCGGCCGTTGCGAAGCCGCCAGCCGACTTCACTTCGCGCGCACGCTGGCGCGCCGGGCGGAACGTCGTCTGGTTGAGCTTTCCGCAGCATTCACCGTCAGGCACGTGCTGATGCGCTACATCAATCGCCTGTCGGATTGTTTATACGCGCTGGCCCGCGCCGAAGATCACGACGCGCATCAGACAAAAATTATCCAGGAGGTGACGAAGCGCTATCTGGCGTCGGCTCAGCCGCCTGCCCAAAAGGAACATGTTATGTCGCTTTCGTTTGGCGATCTTCATCAGTTAACCCGCGCCGCCGTGGCGCGGGCAGAAGAAATCAACGTCCCGGTGGTGATTAGCATAGTCGATGCCAACGGGACCGAAACCGTGACGTGGCGGATGCCGGATGCATTGCTGGTGAGCAATGAACTGGCGCCGAAAAAGGCCTGGACAGCGGTCGCGATGAAAAGCGCAACGCACGCGCTTGCCGCCGCAGTCCAGCCCGGCGCGCCGCTTTACGGACTGGAAACGCATATGCAGGGAAAAGTGGTCACCTTTGGCGGCGGTTTTCCGCTATGGCGTGACGGAAAACTTATTGGGGGTCTTGGGATCAGCGGAGGCAGCGTTGAACAGGACATGGACATTGCACAGGCTGCAATTGCGGCAATTAACGTGAGAACACATCAATGAATACTTCTGAACTGGAAACCCTCATCCGGACCATTCTGACTGAACAACTGACGCCTGCGAAAACCGACATAAAGGGCAACGGTATTTTTCAGTCCGTGGGTGAAGCCATCGACGCCGCCCACCAGGCCTTTTTACGTTATCAGCAGTCTCCGCTGAAAACGCGCAGCGCCATTATTAGCGCGATACGGGAAGAGCTTACGCCGCATCTTGCGGACCTGGCGGCAGAAAGCGCCGCAGAGACGGGGATGGGTAATAAAGAAGATAAATTCCTTAAAAACAAAGCGGCGCTGGAAAATACGCCGGGGATTGAAGATCTCACCACCACCGCGCTCACTGGCGACGGCGGCATGGTGCTGTTCGAATACTCGCCATTTGGCGTGATCGGTTCCGTCGCCCCAAGCACGAATCCAACCGAAACTATTATCAACAACAGCATCAGTATGCTGGCGGCGGGCAACAGCGTCTACTTCAGCCCACATCCCGGCGCAAAAACCGTATCGTTGAAGCTGATCGCCATGATTGAAGAGATCGTGTTTCGCAGCTGCGGTATTCGCAACCTGGTGGTTACCGTTGCCGAACCGACCTTTGAAGCCACTCAGCAAATGATGGCGCACCCTAAGATCGCCGTCCTGGCGATCACCGGCGGTCCTGGCATTGTGGCAATGGGCATGAAGAGCGGGAAAAAAGTCATCGGCGCCGGTGCGGGCAACCCGCCGTGCATCGTGGATGAAACCGCGGATATTGTTAAAGCCGCGGAAGATATCATCAACGGCGCCTCGTTTGACTACAACCTTCCCTGCATTGCCGAGAAAAGCCTGATCGTGGTTGAGTCGGTCGCTGAACAGCTTATTCAGCAGATGCAGAGTTTTGGCGCGCTGCTGCTCAGTCCGTCAGAGATCGAAAAACTGCGCGCTGTCTGCCTGCCGGAAGGCGTTGCCAATAAAAAACTGGTCGGCAAGAGCCCGTCGGCGATGCTGGAAGCCGCCGGTATCGCCGTTCCGGCTAAAGCGCCGCGACTGCTGACAGGCGTCGTTAGCGCGGATGACAGTTGGGTCACCTGCGAACAATTGATGCCGATGCTGCCGATCGTAAAGGTTAAGGATTTTGACGCCGCATTATCGCTGGCTCTGAAAGTGGAAGAAGGACTGCACCACACCGCCATTATGCACTCGCAAAACGTGTCGCGACTGAATCTCGCCGCGCGGACGCTGCAGACCTCCATTTTCGTGAAAAATGGCCCGTCCTACGCGGGGATTGGCGTCGGTGGCGAAGGGTTCACCACCTTCACGATTGCCACGCCAACCGGCGAAGGCACGACTTCGGCGCGCACCTTCGCTCGTTCTCGTCGGTGCGTACTCACCAATGGCTTCTCAATCCGCTAATGAGGTGGTGATGAAAACCTTTTCGCTGCAAACGCGTTTATACAGCGGGCCGGGAAGCCTGAAGGTGCTCGGTCGATTTACCCATAAGCACATCTGGATTATCTGTGACGGTTTTCTGGCGCGTTCGCCGCTGATTGAAGCTCTGCGCGACGCGATACCGGCGAACAACCGTATTAGCGTGTTCAGTGAGATCACCCCCGATCCCACCATCGCCACCGTGGCGCAGGGCATCGCCCATATGCAGTCGTTGCGTCCAGACATTGTGATTGGTTTCGGCGGCGGCTCGGCGCTGGATGCCGCCAAGGCCATTGTCTGGTTCAGCCGTCAGTTCGACATCGAAATAGAAACCTGCGTGGCGATCCCGACCACCAGCGGCACCGGTTCGGAAGTGACCAGCGCCTGCGTGATCGGCGATCCGGACAAGGGCATTAAGTATCCGCTGTTTGACAATGCGCTCTATCCGGATATGGCGATCCTCGACCCGGTACTGGTGGTCAGCGTACCGCCAGCAATTACCGCCAATACCGGCATGGATGTCCTGACCCACGCGCTGGAAGCCTATGTTTCAACGCGTGCCAGCGACTTCACCGATGCGCTGGCCGAAAAAGCGGCGCAGAGCGTTTTCCGGTATCTGCCGGTCGCGGTGCGTAAAGGGGACTGCCTTGCCACGCGCGGCAAAATGCATAACGCCTCAACGCTTGCCGGCATGGCCTTTAGCCAGGCGGGACTGGGCCTTAACCACGCCATCGCACATCAGTTTGGCGGGCAGTTCCACCTGCCGCATGGATTAGCGAATGCGCTCCTGCTTACCGCGGTCATCCGGTTTAACGCCCACGATCCGCGGGCGGCGAAACGCTACGCGCGCTTTGCCAGAGCCTGCCATCTCTGTCCGGACAGCGCCAATGACGCCGCCTGCATCAATGCGCTGGCGCAGCACATTGAGCAGTTAAAAAAAGCGTGCGCGATCCCTTCTCTCGCCGATGCGCTGAAAGAAGAGAAACAGAACTGGGCCCGGCGGATCCCGGCAATGGTGCAGGCCGCGCTGGCAGACGTCACGCTGAAAACAAACCCGAAAGCAGCCGATGCCCGCGCCATTCAGGCACTGCTTGAGGAGATGCTATGAACACCGCGCAGATGGCCGACATGAATGAAGTGGATGCGCATACTGTTCGCGAACGCGTGCGCGCAGCGGGAATCGTTGGCGCAGGCGGCGCGGGCTTTCCAACGCACGTTAAGCTTCAGGCGCAGGTAGAAATTTTCCTGGTGAACGCCGCGGAATGCGAACCGATGCTGAAAGTTGACCAGCAGTTAATGGCGCAGCAGGCGGCTCGTCTGGTGCGCGGGGTGCAGTACGCGATGAAAGCGACGGGCGCGCGGGAAGGAATTATCGCCCTGAAAGAGAAGTACCAGCCTGCTATTGCGGCTCTACGCCCGCTTTTACCTCCGGCGATGCGTTTACACATATTGCCGGACGTTTATCCGGCAGGGGATGAGGTGCTGACCATCTGGATGGCGACGGGTCGACGCGTACCTCCGGCGGCGCTGCCCGTCAGCGTCGGGGTGGTGGTTAATAACGTTCAGACCGTGTTGAATATTGCCCGTGCGGTAGAACAGCAGTACCCGGTGACGCGCCGCACGCTCACCGTTAACGGCGCAGTGGCCCATCCGCAAACGCTGACCGTCCCCATCGGCATGTCGCTGCGCGACGTGCTGGCGCTGGCGGGCGGCGCCACAATTGACGACCCGGGTTTTATTAATGGCGGGCCGATGATGGGCGGCCTGCTGACCTCGCTGGACACGCCGGTAACCAAAACTACTGGCGGCCTGCTGGTTTTGCCGAAAACCCATCCGCTGATTCAGCGTCGTATGCAGGACGAGCGCACCGTCTTGTCGGTAGCGAGAACCGTGTGCGAACAGTGTCGCTTATGCACCGATCTCTGTCCGAGACACCTCATTGGTCATGAACTGTCTCCACATCTGCTGGTGCGCGCCGTGAATTTTCACCAGGCGGCGACGCCGCAGTTACTGCTCAGCGCCCTGACCTGCTCGGAATGTAATGTCTGCGAAAGCGTGGCCTGTCCGGTTGGTATTTCACCGATGCGCATTAACCGGATGCTCAAGCGCGAACTGCGCGCGCAAAACCAGCGGTATGAAGGTCCGCTTAATCCGGCGGATGAAATGGCGAAGTATCGCCTGGTGCCGGTGAAACGCCTCATCGCCAAACTCGGGCTGACGTCCTGGTATCGGGAAGCGCCGCTACGTGAAGACGAACCGGTCACAGAAAAAACCACGCTTTTGCTGCGTCAGCATATCGGCGCCAGCGCGGTGCCTTGCGTGCAAAAAGGCGAACGCGTAACGCGCGGCCAGTGCGTTGCCGATGTTCCGCAAGGCGCGCCAGGCGCCCGCATTCACGCCAGTATGGACGGTATTGTCTCTGAAATCACAGAGCAGGCCATCATCGTTGTAAGAGGTTAACCATGTCTCAGGCCATAGGTATTTTAGAACTCACCAGCATTGCCAAAGGAATGGAAACCGGCGACGCAATGCTGAAAAGCGCCAGCGTGGATCTGCTGGTCAGCAAAACGATTTGTCCGGGTAAATTTCTGCTGATGCTCGGTGGCGATGTCGGAGCGGTACAGCAGGCTATCGAAACCGGGACATCGCTCGCAGGCGAAATGCTGGTAGACAGCCTGGTGTTGCCAAACATTCATGCCAGCGTGCTGCCTGCCATTAGCGGCCTCAACAGCGTCGATCGCCGTCAGGCTGTCGGCATTGTCGAAACCTGGAGCGTCGCGGCCTGCATCAGCGCCGCCGACCGCGCGGTGAAAGCCTCAAACGTGACGCTGGTTCGCGTCCATATGGCGTTCGGCATCGGCGGTAAATGTTACATGGTGGTGGCGGGCGACGTTTCTGATGTGAACAACGCGGTGACGGTAGCCAGCGAAAGCGCGGGGGAAAAAGGACTGCTGGTTTACCGCTCGGTTATCCCGCGGCCGCATGAAGCCATGTGGCGTCAGATGGTGGAGGGATGATGGAAAGACAGCCGACCACAGAACGCATGATCCAGGAGTACGTGCCGGGTAAACAGGTCACGCTGGCGCATTTGATTGCAAACCCTGGTAAAGATCTGTTCAAAAAGCTGGGATTACAGGATGGCGTTTCCGCCATCGGCATTCTCACGATAACACCCAGCGAAGCATCCATTATCGCCTGCGATATCGCCACCAAATCCGGGGCGGTGGAGATTGGTTTTCTTGACCGCTTTACCGGGGCAGTCGTGATAACCGGCGACGTTTCAGCGGTTGAATATGCGCTGAAACAGGTGACGCGCACCCTCGGCGAACTGATGCGCTTCACGGCCTGCCCGATCACCCGGACCTGACGTTATGAAACGCATGATGTTAATCGGCCCGAGTCAGTGCGGGAAAACATCCCTCACCCAGGCGTTACGAGGGGAAGCGCTTCAGTACCAGAAAACCCAGGCTATTGTCTGGTCCGCAGAGACCATCGACACGCCCGGGGAATACCTGGAAAACCGCTGTCTGTACAGCGCACTGCTGGCCAGCGCCTGCGAGGCTGACGTCATCGCCCTGGTGCTGAACAGCGATGCGGGATGGTCACCCTTCTCGCCCGGATTTACCGGACCGATGAACCGCCCGGTGATCGGCATTCTTACTAAAGCCGATTTAGCTAACCCGCAGCGCATCACCCGCGTCACGCAGTGGCTGACGCTGGCGGGCGCGCAAGCGGTATTTGTCACCAGTGCCGTAAACAACAGCGGACTTGATGAACTGTTTGCCTTTCTGAATCAAAAGGAACTTTCATGTCTCACAAAATAATGGCGATTAACGCGGGAAGTTCGTCGCTCAAATTCCAGTTGCTGGATATGCCGCAGGGCGACCTGTTGTGTCAGGGATTAATTGAACGCATCGGTATGCCCGATGCCCGGATCACGCTGAAGGCGAAAGAGCAAAAATGGCAGCAGACTGCGCCGGTGGCCGACCACCGCGACGCGGTGACCCTGTTACTGGAAATGTTAATCAGCCACGCCGTGATCCGCAGCATTGAGGATATCGATGGCGTAGGCCATCGCGTGGCGCACGGCGGTGAAGCCTTTAAAGACGCCGTGCGGATCACGGATGATTCCATCGCGGAAATTGAACGACTGGCTGAACTGGCGCCGCTGCACAATCCGGTCAATGTGCTGGGTATTAATGTGTTTCGCCAGTTGCTACCGAACGTACCTGCGGTAGCCGTTTTTGATACCGCCTTTCATCAAACGCTGGACGAATCCGCTTATATTTATCCGCTTCCGTGGCGCTACTATGAAGAGTTTGGTATCCGCCGCTACGGCTTTCACGGGACCAGCCACAAGTATGTCAGCGCCGCGCTGGCTGAGAAACTCGGCGTGCCGCTCAGCGCCCTGCGGGTGGTGTGTTGTCATCTTGGCAACGGCAGCAGCCTCTGCGCCATCAAAGGCGGTAAGTCGGTCAATACGTCGATGGGCTTTACCCCGCAGTCCGGTGTGATGATGGGAACCCGCAGCGGCGATATTGATCCGTCCATTTTGCCCTGGATAGCCCAGCGGGAAGGCAAAACGCCGCAGCAGCTTAACCAGTTGCTGAATAATGAATCCGGTCTGCTTGGCGTTTCCGGCGTATCCCACGATTACCGCGACGTTGAGCAAGCCGCCGACAGCGGAAATCAACGGGCGGCACTGGCGCTCACGTTATTCGCCGAACGTATTCGTGCGACCATCGGCAGCTATATTATGCAGATGGGCGGTCTGGATGCGCTGGTGTTTACCGGCGGTATTGGCGAAAACTCGGCGCGCGCCCGGGCGGCGATTTGTCACAACCTTCACTTCCTCGGTCTGAATATTGATGAGGAGAAAAACCAGCGCAACGCCACATTCATTCAGGCTGAAAATGCGCTGGTAAAGGTCGCGGTCATCAATACCAACGAAGAGTTGATGATAGCGCAGGACGTCATGCGGATTGCCCTCGCCGAAACGTCCACGCTGGCGGTTTCCGCCTGAGGCGCGCCGCGCACATTGCGGTAAATCATGGTAATAGCGCAATCGCCATGACACTATGCGCCGGGGATGACAGAGCAGAAAGGTGAAAATGTGGCTGTTGCGCAATGCCCCGCTTCGTGCGGAGAACTCATTCAGGGCTGGATTATGGGCAGCGAGAAACTAGTCTCCTGCCCTGTTGACTGGTACAGCACCGTTGAAATCAGCGCCGGTTCGCCGCTGGCGGATGAGCGCCCTCTGTCACGGGCCATGGTGAATACCCTGCTTGCGCACTGGCAATACCCGGACGAACTCAGTCAGGACATTCGCATTGATATTCATTCCACGATCCCCATCGCCAAGGGGATGGCAAGCAGTACAGCAGACATCGCCGCCACTGCCGTAGCGACTGCGCGCTATCTGGGGCGCGCACTGGACGAGACCACCCTTGCGCAGCTTTGCGTGTCGCTGGAACCCACCGACAGTACCGTTTTTCACCAGTTAACCCTGTTTGATCATAACGATGCGTCAGTGCGCATCGGTTGTGAATGCCAACCGGAACTGGACCTCCTTGTACTGGAAAGCCCGCAGACGCTGCGCACGGCGGATTATCACCGTATCCCACGTCAGGCGGGGCTGGACGCTGGCGCGCCAGCGTTGAAAAGAGCCTGGGAGAAGGTTCAGCAAGCCTGTGTGGAGCAAAATCCGTACCGGATGGGCGAAGCGGCAACGTTGAGCGCCATCGCCAGCCAGGCGCTGCTGCCGAAGCCCGACTTTGACGCGCTATTGTCGCTCATGGAAGAGTGTGATTTGTATGGCGTGAACGTCGCACACAGCGGCAGCGTAGTCGGGTTGATGCTCGACAGGCATAAACATGACGTCGAATACGTGACGTGGCTGCTGAAGAAAAAGAGATTAGCTGAACACTGGCCGGAACAGCATTTGCTACGGATGGTGCGCGGTGGCGTGACATGTCAGTGAGGACCAGACGATCCTCACTGCGTCAAGACGTTACTCTGCTTTCGCTTCGCCGTTTTTGAGTTCGCCCATCGCTTTCAGCTTTTTAGAAATATCGCGGCGCTCTTTAGAGATTTCAGCATTTTTGATGATGTAGTCATCAACGCGATCTTCATAGTCGCTTTTCATGCTGGCGATGATGCCCTGAATGGCTTCAACGCTCATACCTGGCTTGATGTAGTCGCTCAGGTTGTCCAACAGCAGAACGCGTTTCTGGTTGTCACGGATCTTTTTCTCAACGTCCTGGATTTCACGTTGCAGTTTATTTTTGCGACGGAACAGACGGACAAATTCCAGCACGTCCTGGAAAGATGGCTTGGTAGTTTCCATTTTTACACCCCTGATAATGTGAGATTCGGATTCGTTTAAACTATAGGGCTTACATTACTTTTCGTAGCCATAAATGACAATGGCGACGTCCTTGTTTTCATCATACCCTTATTCGTTGCTGAATCGAAGCAGCACCCGGTTCATTCTCCTCATCTGCTGATTATTTGCGCAGCGCCCGGCAGATAAGATGTGAAAGCAGCTCCAGCTGGCGTGCGGTTTCCAGACTCAACCACACATAACCGTGGATCGGCGTTTCCGCTACATTGCGCTCATCATGCTGGCGGATAAGCGTCCGCAGTTCATTAACGGTATCATTCAGTTTTTCGGTATTGGCAAGGATCGGCTGCGGGTTCCCTTCAAACAGTGCGTGGGTGATGGTCAGCAGCGCCTGCTGCGTCATCTGCTGAGTTTCCCGCAACGTGTGGGCGTTGAGCATCACAAAGTGGCTCGCGCGCGTTGCCCACAGGGCGTTGATTTGCAGCTCCAGCATGCAGACCAGATTGCGATTCACGGTCTGAATGGCTTCGAAAATCGATTTCTGAATGCGCGTCTCTTTGCTGGCCGGCGTGATAAGCCCGCGCATTTTCACCACATCGCTCAGCAGCTGTTGCAGGTGCTTCTCCAGCCTCGGACGTTCCAGCAGATTGGGCGACAGCGCCGCCTGATAAACCCGGTTGTATGCTGTCACGCAGTGCGCCAACTGGATACGCCAGTGAATGAAGGCCCGCTGCGGCCAGATGCCGGTAAACAACATCGCCAGAAGCGAGCCGAGAATGACATCGCCGCCGCGCCACAGCGCGGTCTCCATATCCCCGGCTGGCGCGCCAACCACCACGGCAAGCGTAATGCCGATCAACAGCGCCTGATACGGTTTTTTCCCCAGCGCCAGCCAGCCGCAGAGAAACATCGCCGCTGCGCACCATAACAGCATCAGCGGTAAGGAAAACAGCTCAAGACGCAGCGCCACCAGCCCGAGTACCGAACCAAGAATTGTGCCGCCAATTCGCTCGAAGGCGCGGGGAACCACGTTTCCCCAAAAGGAGATCGGCCCCATGATCACCACCAGCGTGATCAAAGGCCAGGTGCCTTCCGGAATGTTAAACAACCGGACGAGGAGAAAGGTCAGGATAAAGGCCAGCGCAATACGGATGCCATGCACGACACGGTAATGGCGATACAGGCGGATTTCGAAGGGACTCAGCGACTTGTCGGCACGCACTCATGCACTCCGTCAGAAAAACAATAAACGGATTGTACCTGCTTTTACACTGAAAATTTCACCGTAGCGGACAGGACATCTCGCTAAGCGTAGTCTCACTTAGCGCCAGTCCGCCAGGTTTTCGCGCTTATTTGACGGCAGGTTGTATGGCGATATACATCTCAATGTCCCAGTAGCCGTCTTTGCAGCCATCGTTAAGATAGACTTCAAAGCACGGTTTGCAGGCCATCTCATACGCTTTGTCCTGCAACAAACTATTGAAGAACTGATACCACGGCGTGGCGAAATCCGTGTCCGTTACACGGGCAACCGCCGTAGCGTATTGCCCGCCCTCGATTTCGCTCAGCGTAACGCCTTCGCTGTTTTCCGGGATAACGAAATCGGTCGGGACGGACACCACCGTACTGCAGCGCAGTTTCTCTGCGGGAACGTCGTCCGGATTGTCAAAATACACGGCGATCCATTCATCCGTTACGATCTGTTTGCCGTCCACCCACATCATCAGTTGCTCAAAGCCCTGCTTCACCGTTTGTTCCCAGGGTCCCACCAGGTGGAAACCCGCTACGGTTCGCTTATCGACTTGTCTGATCTCGTAGTTCATGTTGCCTCCATTGTTACACTGTATTTATATACAGTGTAACGAAGTCGAAATAACAGCCACAAGTTATTTGTGATTATTATGTGAGCAGAGGCGAACTCCTGCCAGTCTCCTGTCAGGCTTTATGGTGGAAGTAGTCGCTCAGTCGCGAGAACAGGCCGCCCTTGTCAACCGCTTCCAGCGTCACCAAAGGCCAGTGGGCAATCAGCTTGTCGCGATCATACAGCTCGATTTCCCCGACCCGCTGATGGGCGGTGAGCGGCGCTTCAAGCTCTGCTTTATCCAACACATATTTCGCTTTGATGTGAGGAATTTCCGCTTTTGGTAAGGCCATCCAGAAATCCTGCTCGGTGCCCAGCGCAATCTTCTCTTTATCGCCATACCAGATCCGCTCAGCGCCTACCTGCTTACCGCTGCGCAGGATCTGCACCGTATCGAAATTCTGCTGTCCCCAATGCAGCAGTTTACGCGCCTGTTCCTCCCGCCCCTTCGGGCTTTCTGCCCCCATAATGACCGCAATAAGACGCCGCTTGCCATCCACCGCGGAAGCAATCAGGTTAAAGCCCGCGCCAGAAGTATGTCCGGTTTTCAGGCCGTCGACGTTCAGCGATTTATCCCACAGCAGACCGTTGCGGTTGTACTGGGTGATGCCGTTCCAGGTCAGGCTTTTCTCGCTGTACATGTGATAAAACTCAGGTTCGCCGTGAATGATCGCCCGTGAAAGCACGGCCAGATCGTACGCGGAGCTGTGTTGTCCCGGCGCATCCAGGCCGTGAACCGTCTCGAAATGGGTGTCCTGCAAATGCAGCTTCCTGACATAGCTGTTCATCATCGCCACGAACTGCGGCTGCCCGCCAGCCACATAGTCCGCCAGCGCAACGCAGGCGTCATTACCGGAATCAACAATCAAACCACGGCTGAGATCGCGCACCGAGACGCGTTCACCTTGTTTGAGAAACATCAGCGAGGAGCCGACAAACACCGGGTTATCTTTGGCCCATGCGTCGCGCCCAACCGTAACCATGTCGTCAGGAGAAATGCGCTTGCTGTCGATGGCCCGGTCAACCACGTAGCCAGTCATCAGCTTGGTCAGACTCGCCGGGTTGCGCTGCTGATGTTCATTTCCGGCGGTAAGGATTTGCCCGGTGGTGTAGTCCATCAGCACCCATGAAGCGGCCTCTACCGCAGGTGGCTGCGGCGCGAAGTCGACAGTGCTTGACGCAAGCGCGGAAGAAAGGTGCGTAGCGAGTAGCGAAGCGGCAATAAACAGACGGCGTTTCAACAGCATATCCTCAGGTGTGACAAAAGAGCCGTCCTTTTTACGGAAAATCTGATAAACGAACAGGGATTAATTGCAAGAAAATGTGACGTAAGACACATTTTTCCACTCAGGCGGGGTCCGCATTTTTACCTCCCGCCATTTTATTCGCCTCCTGACAACAGCTCTGGCTGATCGCTCCGCCGAATTTTGCTACTCTGTTGCGTTCAGGCAGCGCGCAACTTTCAGCCACGGAATACATTTTTTTATGAATGACGGTCAGCAGCAACCCACCTTTCTCTTTCACGACTACGAAACCTTCGGCACGCATCCGGCGCTCGACAGACCCGCGCAATTTGCCGCTCTTCGCACAGACAGCGAGTTTAACGTTATCGGCGAACCTGAGGTGTTTTACTGCAAGCCTGCAGACGACTATCTGCCGCAGCCAGGGGCCGTGATGGTTACGGGTATTACGCCACAGGAAGCGCGGGAGAAAGGCGAAAACGAGGCGGCGTTTGCCGCCCGCATCCACGCGCTGTTCACCGTGCCAAAAACCTGCATTATTGGCTATAACAACGTGCGCTTCGACGACGAAGTCACGCGTAACGTCCTGTACCGCAATTTCTACGATCCCTACGCCTGGAGCTGGCAGCATGATAATTCGCGCTGGGATTTGCTGGACGTGATGCGCGCCTGTTACGCCCTGCGCCCGGAAGGGATCGTCTGGCCGGAAAACGAGGAAGGCCTGCCGAGCTTTCGCCTGGAACACCTGACAAAAGCAAACGGGATTGAGCACAGCAACGCCCACGACGCCATGGCGGACGTGTATGCGACGATAGCGATGGCGCAGTTAGTGAAGGCGCGGCAGCCGCGATTGTTTGACTACCTCTACACGCACCGCAGCAAGCACAAGCTGGCGGCGCTGATCGATGTGCCGCAAATGAAACCACTGGTGCATGTCTCTGGTATGTTTGGCGCATGGCGCGGCAACACCAGTTGGGTCGCGCCGCTGGCATGGCATCCCGAGAACCGCAACGCAGTGATTATGGTGGATCTGGCGGGGGATATTTCACCGCTCCTCGAACTCGACAGCGACGCCCTTCGTGAGCGGCTGTACACCGCCAAAGCCGATCTCGGCGATAACGCCGCCGTGCCGGTGAAACTGGTGCACATCAATAAATGTCCGGTGCTGGCGCAGGCGAATACGCTGCGTCCGGAAGATGCCGACCGGTTAGGGATTAATCGTCAGCACTGCCTCGATAACCTGAAAGTGCTGCGCGACAACCCGCAGGTGCGTGACAAAGTGGTGGCTATTTTTGCCGAAGCGGAACCGTTCGCAGTTTCCGATAACGTCGATACCCAGTTGTACAATGGCTTCTTCAGCGATGCCGATCGCGCGGCCATGAAGATTGTGCTGGAAACGGACCCACAAAATTTACCTGCGCTGGACATCACCTTTGTCGACCCGCGTATTAAGAAGCTGCTGTTCAATTACCGCGCGCGCAATTTCCCCGGCACGCTGGATGAAGCGGAGCAGCAACGCTGGCTTGATCATCGTCGCCAGGTCTTTACGCCGGAATTTTTGCAATGCTATGCCGAAGAGTTACAGATGCTGTATCAGGAATATGCGAATGATAGTGAGAAGCAGGCGTTACTGAAGTCGTTGTGGCAGTACGCGCAAGAGATCGTCTGAAGGTTTCCCTCTGCGCGAACGCAGAGGGAAGCATGGGTCACGCTTTCTGTACGGTGATGCTCCAGGCGGCATCGCCAACCTGTTGGTAATCGGTAATAGTATGCCCCTCTTCCGCCGCCCACTGCGGGATGGCTTCCGTGGCCTGGGTGCAGTCAAACTCGATCACCAGTTCGTCGCCGCTCGCCATTTCCGCCAGCGCCGCTTTTGCTTCAATCAGGGGGAACGGGCAAACCTGCGTTACCACGTCCAGTTTTTTAATCGCCATCATTTATCCTTACGTTTAATTCGCCGCAGCGGTCGCCAGTCGGGCTTTACGCTGCGGTCGTACATACACTATCCAGGATGCGGTCCACACTCCAAGGATCATAAAGGCCAGACCAATCCAGCCCTGCCAGGTCATCATCGCCGTCATCACCAGGCCGTTACCGATCGAGCATCCTCCGGCGATGCTGGCGCCAACGCCCATCAGGATACCGCCAAACCCGCTGCGTAGCGTGGTTGGCGCATCGGCAGCGCGTACGCGAAATTCCCGGCTGGCTTTTGCGGCAATAAACGAGCCAAGAAAGATACCGAGCACCAGGAACACGCCCCAGTTAAGGAATTTGCTGTCGCCTGCCACCAGGAATTGCAAAATATTGGCGGTCGGCGAGGTAATGCCCAGGCCAAACATCCTGCCGGTCGCTTCGCTCAGCGGCCATGCCAGCAGCGCGATCAGCCCGATAAGGACTGCGGTGACAAACGGATGCCAGCGCTTTTCAAACAGAATGTGCGCCAACCCGCGACGGCGCGGCGGTAGCGTCGCTACCTTCAGCTTCGGCTTTTTCAGCTCTTTCGCCACCACCCACAGCGTCAGCACCAGCAATAAGGCAATCAACGGCCACACGGAAAGGTTGAGCGTGTCGGCAATCGAATTGTGTTCAGTGCTGTAGGTTTTCAGCGTCTGGTTAAGTCCGCTGGCGTGCGGTGAACGCATTACCGCACTCATTACCATATAGGTAAACAGCGCAATCCAGCTGCCGATCAACCCCTCGCCCGCGCGATACCATGTACCGGTGGCGCAACCGCCCGCATAGACAATACCAATGCCAAAAATGTAGCCGCCCACCACGGTGCCGAGCCACGGAAACGTCCCCGCGTCATAGCTGACAACCCCGGTCTGGATCAGCGTAAACACGCCCACGCTCTGAACGCAGATCGCAATCAGCAAGGCATAAAACATACGGTTGTTTTTTGCGATGTACATATCGCGGAATCCGCCGGTCAGACAGAACCGTCCGCGCTGCATGACAAAACCCAGCAGCGCACCGCAGAACAGTCCGCTTATTATCATTGAAAGCATAAATTAATTAGCCTGAAGAACATTTGTCAGGAAATTATTCATGACGCGGTTGTTCATAACCAATAACCAAATTCTCTAAATTAGAACGAAAGGTTATTAAGCCAGACAGGAAATAAAACGCAGGCATAAAAAAACCGGAGAACAGGTCTCCGGTTTGATTGGATTACACGATTAAGCGATATCTTCGTATTGCGGAACCGGGTTGCGGAAGCTTTTGGTCACGCAAGCCAGATACACCAGACCAATGCCGGCCCAGATCAGCCCCAGAACCATCGAGCTTTCTTCCAGGTTAATCCACAGAGCACCCACGGTCAGCGCGCCGCAGGTCGGCAGAATCAGGTAATTGAAGTGGTCTTTCAGCGTCTTGTTACGTTTTTCGCGGATCCAGAACTGTGAAATCACAGACAGGTTCACAAAGGTAAACGCCACCAGCGCGCCGAAGTTGATCAGCGCCGTCGCCGTCACCAGGTCAAAATTGATCGCCAGCAGCGCGATGGCGCCGACCAGCAGCACGTTCCATGCCGGGGTACGCCATTTCGGGTGTACGTAGCCAAAGAAGCGCGTCGGGAACACGCCGTCACGGCCCATGACGTACATCAGACGAGACACGCCCGCGTGCGCCGCCATACCGGAGGCCAGTACGGTTACGCTGGAGAAGATCAGCACGCCCCACTGGAAGGTTTTACCCGCCACGTACAGCATGATTTCCGGCTGAGACGCATCCGGATCTTTGAAGCGGGAGATATCCGGGAAGTACAGCTGCAGGAAGTAAGAGGCGCCAATGAAGATCAGGCCGCCAATCAGCGCGGTCAGGAAGATCGCCTTCGGGATCACGCGCTCTGCGTCTTTGGTCTCTTCAGACAGCGAAGAGATGCCGTCAAAGCCGAGGAACGAGAAGCACAGAATGGTCGCGCCAGTGATCATCGGCACCACGTGCGCGCCTTCAGACCAGAACGGACGTGAGCTTACCAGCGTACCCGCGCCTTCACCGTGGGAAACACCGTAGATAATCAGGCCGACAATCACCGCCACGATGCCCATCTGCAGGATCACGATCAAGGTATTGAAGTTCGCTACCGTTTTGATGCTGCGCAGGTTAGAGATGGTCATAAAGGCCACCAGCGCGACAACAAAGATCCATGACGGTACTGACGGCACCAGCGCTTCGAAATAGATTTTTGCCAACAGGATGTTGATCATCGGCATGAACAGGTAGTCCAGCAGAGATGACCAACCCACCATAAAGCCAACGGTCGGGCTAATGGATTTCTGGGCATAGGTGTACGCCGAGCCAGCGGACGGGAAACGGCGAACCAGTTTACCGTAGCTCAACGCTGTAAAAAGAATCGCGACCAGCGCAAAGGCATACGCCGTTGCCACGTGACCGTCAGTGAGGCCCGAAACGATACCGAATGTATCGAACAGCGTCATCGGCTGCATATAGGCAAGACCCATCATTACAACCGGAATCAACGTAAGGGTTTTACGTAATTCCACGCGAGAGGTGTTTGGAGTAACGTTATGCGACATGGTCATTCCCCTTTACGGCGAATGCCGTCGCGTAAGCAAAAAATTGCCCCATTTTCTGGATTCCTCAGCGACAACAACTGTCGGTTTTTAGTAAATATCTATCCGGTACGAAGCCCGGCCTCTTGGTATGAATGATTGGTTTGATGCAAAAAAATAACCGACGCGTAGTAAAACGTCGGTTAATGTCATTTTTTGCAAGCGGCGCATTGTGCCTTAAATTGAGGCGAAATGACAAGAGAATGAGAGCCTTGTCATAAAAAATTTTTTCTTAACTGCTTGATTTGCTGGACTCGCCGCTTGTGTAAACACCAGCGATAGCACTATTTGCTAAAATCTCGTCCCGCCACCAGGCGCTGGCCAGCCCGGCGGTGCGCACATTCCAGCCAACCCACACAGGTTCAGACAGTACCTGCGCGTCCACTTTCTTTTCGATGAGCGCGCCGCTTTCAAGGAATCGCTGGGCCAGATAGCGCGGCAGATAACCGCAACCCAGGCCGCTGATTTGCAGCTCCAGTTTGGTTTTAAAATCGAAAACGGTTATCGCGTCCTGATCGTCCAGTAGCTGCGTTGCCGTTGAACAGGCGGGATGTGCGCCGTCACCGACCACAATCGCCCGGTGGCGTCTGATGGTGCCGCGGCTCAGCGGTTCGCTTTCTTCCGAAAGCGGATGATGAGGCGCAACCGCGAAAACGTGTTCCAGATCGCCAAGACGCGTATAGCCAAATTCGCTGGATGACGGCGGTTGATGCATGGCGCCGACAATAATATCCGCCCGTCCCTGGGTCAGCGCATCCCACGAGCCGCCCAGCACCCCGTTAACAAATTTCAGCCGCGTGACGCTGTGATGTTGATAAAATAACTCGATCAGCGGGGCAAGCAGGGAAAACGGAAAAGTGTCGTCTACGCCAATGACCAGCTCATTTTCCCAGCCTTCGTGCAGTTTCACCGCCTGTTTTTCCAGCTCCCGCACGGTATGCAGCACTTCACGCCCTTTTTCCAGCAGCATCTGTCCGGTGCGGGTGAAGCGGGCGCGATGGCCGCTGCGATCGAGAATCTGAATATTCAGGTCGCTTTCGAGGCGGTGAACGGTATAGCTGAGCGCCGACGGCGTCTTATATAACCGCGCCGACGCTGCGGCAAAACTGCCCTCTTTTTCCAGCGCATCAAGAATGATCAGCACGTCCAGCAGTGGTTTCATACACGCCCCCTTGCGATGGATGGCAAAAGACCGCTGGCGATATGCATTACTCCATCGGCATCAGCAGCGGGTCGGGATACTGATATTCAAATCCTAGCTCATTGCAGATCCGGCTACCGTCAATAATTTTGCCTTTACCGTTGTCCGGCGAGTCCAGGAATTGCGGCGGCTCGGTGCCCAGCAGTCGCGCCATTTGCGGATAAAACACTTTTCGCGCAGGGTGGACGGGGGCACAGATATTATAGATGTGCCCCCCTTTCGGCGCCTGAAGCAGAAGCGTGATGGCGGCAATGACATCTTCAAGATGGACGAGATTGACGCCGTGTTCGCCATTTGGCGCGGTTTTTCCGGCGAAGAAACGCCCCGGATGCCGCCCGGGTCCGACCAGCCCCGCCAGGCGCAGAATATCCACTGAGGTGCCCGGCAGATGATGCAGCCAGTCCTCCAGCTCCTTCAATACTCGCCCGCTGGCTGTGACCGGATGACGCGGCGTGTTTTCTTTCACCGTTCCCGATGTATCGCCATACACCGAGGTCGAACTGGTAAAGATAATGCGCGGAATGCGCCAGGCCAGCGCGCTGTCGACCAGTTCCTGCATTGCCTGTAAATAGAATTCTTCTCCAGGACCGCTACGACGAGCCGGTAACGTGATCACCAGCGCGTCGACGTCCATCAACGCCTCCAGATCGTCCGCCTCGCAGACCAGCTCGGGCTCCAGACGCAGTGGATACCCTTCAATACCGCTCATTCTGGCCGCTTCCACCCCATCCAGGGTGGTTTTGCTCCCCTTCACCTGCCAGCCTCTGGCCGTCAGCGACATTGCCAGCGGCATGCCCAACCATCCTAAACCGACAATTGCGACCTTTTTCATCCGTTTTCTCCTGACTCCGGCACTATTTATATAAGGCTACGCCTGCGTATTCAGACTGACAATTCATACTATAAATAGGAATGTAAAAAAGCGCTTGCTTTATCACGCCAAAGTGGTTTAGGTTAAAAGACATCAAATGAATAAGCATTCATCGAGAATTTTATGACACGCGTTCAGTTTAAACACCACCATCATCACCATCATCCTGACTAGTCTTTCAGGCGATGTGTGCTGGGAGACATTCAGATCTTCCAGTGGTGCATGAACGCATGAGAAAGCCCCCGGAAGATCATCTTCCGGGGGCTTTTTTTTGGCGCGCGTTTCAGACCGGTTCAGACAGGATAAAGAGGAAATAAGAATGTTAGATAACACCCGTTTACGCATAGCTATTCAGAAATCAGGCCGTTTGAGTGATGATTCACGCGAACTGCTGGCACGCTGCGGCATTAAAATTAACTTACACACCCAGCGTCTGATTGCGATGGCCGAGAATATGCCGATCGATATTCTGCGCGTGCGTGACGACGATATCCCGGGTCTGGTGATGGATGGCGTGGTCGATCTTGGCATTATTGGCGAGAACGTGCTGGAAGAGGAACTGCTCAACCGCCGCGCTCAGGGTGAGGATCCGCGTTACTTTACCCTCCGTCGCCTCGACTTTGGCGGCTGCCGCCTTTCCCTGGCGACCCCGGTTGACGAAGCCTGGGACGGCCCGGCCGCTCTCGACGGTAAACGCATCGCCACCTCTTACCCGCACCTGCTGAAGCGTTATCTCGACCAGAAAGGCGTCTCCTTTAAATCCTGTCTGTTAAACGGTTCTGTGGAAGTCGCGCCGCGCGCGGGCCTCGCCGATGCCATTTGCGACCTGGTCTCTACCGGCGCCACGCTGGAAGCTAACGGACTGCGCGAAGTGGAAGTCATTTACCGCTCAAAAGCCTGCCTGATCCAACGCGACGGCGACATGGCCGACGCCAAACAGCAGTTAATCGACAAGCTGCTCACCCGTATTCAGGGCGTGATTCAGGCACGCGAATCGAAATACATCATGATGCACGCGCCAAGCGAACGCCTGGAAGAAGTGATCGCCCTGCTGCCGGGCGCAGAGCGCCCAACGATTCTGCCGCTGGCAGGCGACCAGCAGCGCGTGGCTATGCACATGGTCAGCAGCGAAACGCTGTTCTGGGAAACCATGGAAAAACTGAAAGCGCTTGGCGCCAGTTCGATCCTGGTGCTGCCGATTGAGAAGATGATGGAGTGATGGCCATGAGCTTTAGCACAATCATTGACTGGAACGCATGCAGCGTTGAAGAACAGCGCAACTTACTGATGCGCCCGGCGATCTCCGCGTCGGACAGTATTACCCGCACCGTGAGCGAGATCCTGGATAACGTAAAGGCGCGCGGTGACGCTGCCCTGCGTGAATACAGCGCGAAATTTGATAAAACCGACGTTGGCGCGCTGAACGTGTCCGCTGATGAAATTGCCGCTGCCGGCGCCCGACTGGGCGACGATTTAAAACAGGCGATGGCAGTCGCGGTGAAAAATATTGAGACGTTCCACACTGCGCAGCAACTGCAGACCGTGGATGTGGAAACCCAACCCGGCGTACGTTGCCAGCAGGTCACGCGCCCGGTCGCCTCAGTCGGCTTATATATTCCGGGCGGGTCCGCGCCGCTGTTTTCAACCGTACTGATGCTGGCAACGCCGGCGCGCATTGCGGGCTGCAAAAAAGTGGTGCTCTGCTCGCCGCCGCCGATCGCCGACGAAATTCTGTATGCGGCGCAACTGTGTGGGGTGCAGGAAATATTCAACGTCGGCGGCGCGCAGGCCATTGCCGCGCTGGCGTTTGGCAGCGAGTCGGTGCCAAAGGTGGATAAAATTTTCGGTCCGGGTAATGCGTTTGTCACGGAAGCGAAGCGGCAGGTCAGCCAGCGTCTGGATGGCGCGGCGATCGATATGCCTGCCGGTCCGTCTGAAGTGCTGGTGATTGCCGATAGCGGCGCAACGCCGGATTTTGTCGCCTCCGACCTGCTTTCGCAGGCGGAACACGGCCCGGATTCACAGGTAATTTTACTGACCCCGGACGCAGACATCGCCAGACGCGTTGCCGACGCGGTAGAACGCCAGTTGGCGGAACTGCCGCGCGCGGAAACCGCACGCCAGGCGCTCAGCGCCAGCCGCCTGATTGTCACCCGCGATCTGGCCCAGTGTGTCGAGATTTCGAATCAGTATGGTCCGGAGCACCTTATCGTGCAGACACGTAACGCCCGCGATCTGGTGGATGATATCACCAGCGCCGGTTCGGTTTTCCTTGGCGACTGGTCGCCAGAGTCAGCCGGGGATTACGCTTCTGGCACCAATCACGTGCTGCCAACCTACGGTTATACCGCGACCTGTTCCAGCCTTGGACTGGCGGATTTTCAGAAGCGTATGACGGTGCAGGAGCTGTCGAAAGCGGGCTTTTCCGCTCTGGCGTCCACCATCGAAACGCTGGCGGCGGCAGAACGCCTGACCGCTCACAAAAATGCCGTCACCCTGCGCGTCAACGCCCTTAAGGAGCAAGCATGAGCACTGAAAACCGTTTTAGCGTCAGCGAGTTAGCCCGTGATAATGTCCGCAATCTTACGCCGTATCAGTCTGCCCGTCGCCTGGGTGGCAACGGTGATGTCTGGTTAAATGCCAACGAATTCCCGACGGCAGTCGAGTTTCAACTGACGCAGCAAACGCTCAACCGCTATCCGGAATGCCAGCCCAAAGCGGTGATTGAAAACTACGCCCAGTACGCGGGCGTTAAGCCAGAACAGGTGCTGGTTAGCCGCGGGGCGGACGAAGGCATTGAACTGTTAATTCGCGCCTTCTGCGAGCCGGGTAAAGACGCGATCCTCTACTGTCCGCCGACCTACGGTATGTATAGCGTCAGCGCGGAGACAATCGGCGTCGAATGCCGTACCGTACCGTCGCTTGCCGACTGGCAGCTCGATATGCAGGGCATTTCGGACAAACTCGACGGTGTTAAAGTGGTTTACGTGTGCAGCCCAAATAATCCGACCGGCCAGTTGATCCATCCGCAGGACTTGCGCACGCTGCTGGAACTGACGCGTGGCAAAGCGATTGTCGTCGCCGACGAAGCCTATATTGAGTTTTGCCCACAGGCGACGCTGGCAGGCTGGCTGTCTGAGTACCCTCACCTTGTCATTCTGCGCACCCTGTCGAAAGCGTTCGCGCTGGCCGGACTGCGCTGCGGCTTTACGCTGGCCAATGAAGAGGTCATCAACCTGCTGTTGAAAGTGATCGCCCCGTACCCGCTTTCAACGCCGGTCGCCGACATTGCCGCTCAGGCGCTTAGTCCGCAGGGAATAAACGCGATGCGCGAGCGCGTGGCGCAGATTCTGCTGGAGCGTCAGTACCTGGTTAATGCCCTGCGCGATATCGCCTGCGTGGAGCAGGTGTTCGATTCGCAAACCAACTATATTCTCGCGCGTTTTACGGCCTCCAGCCGCGTATTTAAATCTTTGTGGGATCAGGGCATTATCTTACGAGACCAGAACAAACAACCTTCATTAAGCGGCTGTCTGCGCATTACGGTTGGAACACGGGAAGAAAGCCAGCGCGTCATTGACGCTTTACGTGCGGAGCAAGTATGAGCCAGAAGTATCTCTTTATCGATCGTGACGGAACCCTGATCACCGAACCGCCCAGCGATTTTCAGGTGGATCGCTTCGACAAACTGGCCTTTGAGCCAGAGGTGGTGCCGGTCCTGCTGAAACTGCAAAAAGCGGGCTATACGCTGGTGATGATCACCAACCAGGACGGTCTGGGAACCCAGAGTTTCCCTCAGGCCGACTTCGAGGGTCCACATAACCTGATGATGCAGATTTTCACCTCGCAGGGCGTGCAGTTTGACGAGGTGCTGATTTGTCCGCACCTGCCAGCCGACGCGTGCGACTGCCGGAAGCCGAAAACCCGGCTGGTTGAGCGTTATCTTGCCAGTCAGGCAATGGACAGCGCCAACAGCTATGTTATCGGCGACCGGGAAACCGATCTTCAGCTTGCCGACAACATGGGCATTCGCGGCTTACGCTACAACCGGGAAACCCTAAACTGGGCCATGATCGGTGAGCAGTTGACGAAACGCGACCGTTACGCCCACGTGGAACGTAAGACCAAAGAGACGCAGATTGATGTGAAGGTGTGGCTGGATCGTGAAGGCGACAGCAAAATCAACACCGGCGTCGGCTTTTTCGACCACATGCTGGACCAGATCGCCACCCACGGTGGTTTTCGCATGGAGATATTGGTCAAGGGCGATCTCTATATTGACGATCACCACACCGTTGAAGACACCGGCCTGGCGTTGGGTGAAGCATTAAAGCTGGCGCTCGGCGACAAGCGCGGGATCTGCCGTTTTGGTTTTGTCCTGCCGATGGATGAATGCCTGGCACGCTGCGCGCTGGATATTTCCGGGCGTCCGCACCTGGAATATAAAGCCGAATTCGCTTATCAGCGCGTGGGGGATCTGAGCACCGAGATGATTGAACACTTCTTCCGCTCGCTCTCTTACACCATGGGCGTGACGTTGCACCTGAAAACCAAGGGCAAAAACGACCATCATCGTGTGGAAAGCCTGTTTAAAGCCTTTGGCCGCACGCTGCGCCAGGCTATCCGCGTGGAAGGTGATACGCTCCCCTCCTCCAAAGGAGTGTTGTGATGAACGTAGTGATTCTGGATACCGGCTGCGCCAACCTCCATTCGGTGAAATCCGCCGTGGCGCGGCATGGATACAACCCGCAGGTCAGCCGCGACCCGGACGTGGTGCTGATGGCGGACAAACTGTTTTTGCCCGGCGTCGGCACCGCCCAGGCGGCGATGGACCAGCTGCGCGAGCGCGAACTTATCGAGCTGATCAAAGCCTGTACGCAACCGGTGCTGGGCATATGCCTGGGGATGCAAATTCTGGGACGTCGCAGCGACGAGACGCAGGGCGTGGATCTGCTGGGAATTATTGAGCAGGACGTGCCGAAAATGACCGATTTCGGACTGCCGCTGCCGCATATGGGCTGGAATAGGGTTTATCCGCAGGCCGGAAACCGGCTGTTCCAGGGGATTGAGGACGGCGCGTACTTTTACTTCGTGCACAGCTATGCCATGCCGGTGAACCCGTGGACTATCGCACAGTGCAATTACGGCGAACCGTTTACCGCCGCGGTGCAAAAAGACAACTTCTACGGCGTACAATTTCACCCTGAGCGTTCGGGTGCTGCAGGCGCGCAGTTACTGAAAAACTTCCTGGAGATGTGATGATTATTCCGGCATTAGATTTAATCGACGGCACCGTGGTACGTCTCCACCAGGGCGACTACGCAAAACAGCGCGACTATGGCAACGATCCGTTACCACGTTTGCAGGATTACGCGGCGCAGGGCGCGGAGGTACTTCACCTGGTTGACTTAACCGGGGCGAAAGATCCGGCAAAACGCCAGATCCCGCTGATCAAAACGCTGGTGGCGGGCGTTAACGTTCCCGTCCAGGTTGGCGGCGGTGTGCGTAGCGAAGAAGACGTTGCCGCCCTGCTGGCGGCGGGGGTTGCCCGCGTAGTGGTCGGCTCAACCGCAGTGAAGTCACCGGAGGTGGTGAAAGGCTGGTTTGAGCGCTTTGGCGCGGACGCGCTGGTGCTGGCGCTCGACGTGCGTATTGATGACGCAGGCAATAAGCAGGTGGCGGTCAGCGGCTGGCAGGAAGATTCCGGCGTTTCGCTGGAAGAGCTGGTTGAAACTTATCTGCCCGTCGGCCTGAAGCACGTGCTGTGCACCGATATTTCTCGTGACGGTACGCTGGCAGGGTCTAACGTCTCGTTATACCGTGAAGTGTGCGCGAAATATCCGCAGGTGGCGTTTCAGTCCTCTGGCGGAATTGGCGGCATTGAAGACGTGGCCGCCCTGCGCGGCACCGGTGTCAGCGGCGTGATTGTTGGACGCGCGCTGCTGGAAGGGAAATTTACCGTGAAGGAGGCTATCCAATGCTGGCAAAACGCATAATCCCGTGCCTCGACGTTCGTGATGGCCAGGTAGTGAAAGGCGTGCAGTTCCGCAACCATGAAATCATCGGCGACATTGTACCGCTGGCGAAGCGTTATGCGGACGAAGGCGCCGACGAACTGGTGTTCTATGATATCACAGCCTCCAGCGACGGACGCGTTGTCGACAAGAGCTGGGTGACACGCGTCGCGGAAGTGATCGACATTCCTTTTTGCGTGGCGGGTGGGATTAAATCGGCGGAAGACGCCGCGCAGATCCTCTCCTTTGGCGCAGACAAAATATCCATCAACTCCCCTGCGCTGGCGGATCCGACGCTGATTACCCGCCTGGCGGATCGTTTTGGCGTACAGTGCATCGTGGTCGGCATTGATACCTGGTACGACGCCGAAACGGGGAAATATCACGTGAATCAGTATACCGGCGATGAAAGCCGTACCCGCGTCACCCAGTGGGAAACGCTGGATTGGGTGCGGGAGGTGCAAAGACGCGGCGCCGGTGAAATCGTCCTGAATATGATGAACCAGGACGGTGTACGTAACGGCTACGACCTCGAGCAGTTGAAAAAAGTGCGCGACGTTTGTCATGTCCCGCTGATTGCCTCCGGCGGCGCCGGTACCATGGAGCACTTCCTTGAGGCCTTCCGTGACGCGGACGTCGACGGGGCGCTGGCCGCCTCGGTCTTTCACAAACAAATTATCAATATTGGTGAGTTAAAAACGTACCTGGCAACACAGGGCGTGGAGATCAGGATATGTTAACAGAGCAACAGCGCCGCGAGCTGGACTGGGAAAAAACCAACGGACTTATGCCGGTGGTCGTACAGCACGCGGTATCCGGCGAAGTGTTGATGCTGGGCTATATGAACCCGGAAGCGCTGGATAAAACCCTTGAGACCGGCAACGTGACCTTTTATTCACGCACGAAACAGCGGCTGTGGACCAAAGGTGAAACCTCCGGCCACTTTCTGAAGGTGGTGAGCATCGCGCCTGACTGCGACAACGATACCCTGTTGGCGCTGGTTAACCCTATTGGTCCAACCTGCCATAAAGGCACCAGCAGTTGCTTTGGCGAAGCCAGCCACCAGTGGCTGTTCCTGTATCAACTTGAACAACTGTTAGCCGGGCGTAAAACTGCCGATCCGGCCAGTTCCTACACGGCAAAACTGTACGCCAGCGGCACTAAGCGTATTGCGCAGAAAGTCGGCGAAGAAGGCGTTGAAACGGCGCTTGCCGCCACGGTGCATGACCGCGATGAATTGACCAACGAGGCTTCTGATCTGATGTACCACCTGCTGGTGCTGTTGCAGGATCAGGAACTGGACCTGACGACGGTGATCGAAAACCTGCGTAAGCGTCATCAGTAAACTTCATATGTAAAAAACCGGGCGCAAAGCCCGGCTTTGTATTTACTGGCCTGAGAAGTTGCCCCCCTCTGGCAAAATCACGTTTACTGCGCTTTCGGCTTATAATTACGCAGCGCGTTCCGTCCAAGCACCACACCCGCGCCAATCATACCGCCCAGCAGCACCGCCAGCACCAGGGTGATGGCTTTTTTCGGGCTGTCGCGGCGAATCGGCAGCGTCGGTTTCATCACATAGCGATAGGCGTGAACACTGTCCGGTTCGATTTTCAGCGCTTTCACCGCCAGCAGATTCTGGCGCGTCTGGTAGTAACCATCCGAAAGGGCTAACGGCCGGGTCGCTTCGTTCTGCACCATTGAGGAAAGCGCGTCGCTGCCCAGCATAAACATCGTATCCTGCGAAACCTGATCGGCCTGCTGAACCTGCGGCAATTTGATGTTCGCTTCTTTGGCGACGGACAGCGCCTGGCTTATCTGCGCGATACGCAGCGCTTTTTGTTCCTGGGCGACTTTTTCCTGCGCTTCAAGCGATTGTTCAAAGTCTGAAGTGCGGGTAGTGATATTTTTCGCCAGGTCCACATTGACTTCTTTGGAGATGGTTTCATCCACCTGCTGAATATACTTCGCCAGCGTTTTCTGCGCATCTTCCGCAGTCGGCGCCTGATACGTCACTTTCAGCGGTAACGGCTGACCTTTCACAGAGGCGTCAATGGTAAGCTTTTCGGGTTTTTCCTGATTTTCCAGTGTTTCAGATAAAGCTGAAAATGCAGAACTGAACCGGCCAATCATGTTTGACTGCAATTCGTTAATCCGTGGTGCGTTGCCGCCGTACAGCACGTTCATCGCATTGGAATAGGTCGCTAACTGGCCCGCATCAGGTTGTGTGATGATGGCAGTCGACGTCCACTTCTCTTTCGACACGGCCAGATAACCGACAGCCAGTAAGATGGCGATGATGACACAAGCGATGATAATGACCTTACCGCGCCATAACTGCACAACTAAATCAATTAAATCAATCTGTTCCGGTTCGTTATTGCGACCGGTGAGGCTGTTATTTTCCACTTATATCAATACCCTGAATAGGAAAAGACTTATGGTGGTACAGTGTAACGATAAAATGCCGGGATGCTATAAGAAATTTGATAAAAAACGTAATTTTACGAGATTTTCAGAGGGATTCCTTTCCCTGTTTAAAAAACATTTAATCACTGCCAAACAGATCGCGGGTGTAGACTTTTTCTACCACATCCTTTAATTCTTCAGCCATACGGTTAGAGATAATGACATCTGTTTGTTGCTTAAACCGGGTTAAATCGCGTTCTATGCGCGAATTAAAAAAGGTGTGCTCTTTCATCACCGGTTCATAAATGACCACTTCCACCCCTTTCGCTTTAATGCGCTTCATGATCCCCTGGATGGAAGAGGCGCGGAAGTTGTCCGATCCGCTTTTCATGATCAAGCGATAAATGCCCACGACTTTTGGCTTTCTGGCCAAAATAGCGTCGGCGATAAAGTCCTTTCTCGTTCTGTTAGCATCGACAATCGCGGAGATAATATTGTTGGGAACGGACTGGTAGTTCGCCAGGAGCTGCTTGGTATCTTTTGGCAGACAGTAACCACCATAGCCAAACGACGGGTTGTTATAGTGATTGCCAATTCGCGGGTCCAGACATACGCCTTCGATGATCTGACGCGTGTTCAGTCCCAGACTTTCGGCATAGCTATCCAGTTCATTAAAATACGCAACCCGCATGGCCAGATAGGTATTAGCAAAAAGCTTGATTGCTTCCGCTTCCGTGGAGTCAGTGAACAAGGTCGGGATATCTTGCTTAACGGCGCCTTCCTGAAGAAGCGCTGCAAAGCGCTCGGCCCGTTCGGAGCGCTCGCCGATCACGATTCGGGAAGGATGCAGGTTGTCATAAAGCGCCTTCCCTTCTCGCAGGAATTCCGGTGAGAAAATGATATTTTGGGTGTTGAACTTATTGCTCATCGAGGCGGTAAAGCCTACCGGAACGGTAGATTTTATAACCATTACCGCATCGGGATTGATTTTAAGAACATCCTGAATGACAGATTCAACGCTGGTGGTATTGAAGTAGTTCGTTTTAGGATCGTAATCTGTCGGCGTGGCGATGATAACGTAATCCGCGTTTTTATAGGCTTCGTTTTTATCTAATGTCGCCTGAAAGTTAATTTTTTCAGACTGCAAAAATTGTTGTATTTCTTTATCGACAATCGGAGATATCCGATCATTTAACATTTCTATCCGGGAAGAAACGATGTCTAACGCAATAACATCATGACGCTGTGCGATAAGCAGACCGTTAGACAGGCCAACATACCCGGTACCGGAAATGGTGATTTTCATTTCATGCTCTCAGAATTAACTCATAATGATGTCATGACTTGTTAAAGCCCTGACGCGTTATTATTGTTTTAACGTCCGAACGAATAGAGTGTCAACGAAGCCTGACACAATTAAGATTTTCTTTATCAGACTAAAGCAATAATATTAAGTTAATATGAAGCAACAGAAATAAAGCAATAAGAATTCGGATAAAAAAAAGCCCGGTTAAAAAACCGGGCTTTGTAAGCTAAAAGGAATTAATCCAACCATTCGGTGTGGAAAACACCTTCTTTATCAGTACGCTTATAGGTATGTGCGCCAAAGTAGTCACGCTGCGCCTGGATCAGGTTAGCAGGCAGGACTTCCGCACGGTAACTGTCGTAGTAGGCGACTGCCGCAGAGAACGTAGGTACAGGGATACCGTTCTGCACCGCGTAAGCCACGACATCACGCAGTGCCTGCTGATATTCATCCGCAATGTTTTTGAAGTACGGATCCAGCAACAGGTTGGCGATACCGGCATTTTGCGCGTAGGCATCCGTGATCTTCTGCAGGAACTGCGCACGAATGATGCAACCTGCACGGAAAATCTTCGCGATTTCACCGTAGTTGAGATCCCAGTTGTACTCATCAGACGCAGCGCGCAGTTGCGAAAAGCCCTGAGCATAAGAAACGATTTTACCGAGGTACAGCGCGCGGCGCACTTTCTCGATAAATTCCGCTTTATCCCCTGCCGGCTGCGCTTTCGGCCCCGTTAATACTTTTGAAGCAGCAACGCGCTGCTCTTTTAGCGAAGAAATATAACGCGCAAAGACCGATTCGGTGATCAAGGACAGCGGTTCGCCGAGATCCAGCGAGCTCTGGCTGGTCCATTTACCGGTACCTTTGTTGGCCGCTTCATCCAGGATGACATCAACAAGGTATTTACCGTCTTCATCTTTTTTGGTGAAGATGTCTTTGGTGATGTCGATCAGGTAGCTGCTCAGCTCACCGTTGTTCCATTCCGTAAAGGTGCTGGCCAGTTCTTCATTGCTGAGATTCAGACCACCCTTCAGCAGTGAATAGGCCTCAGCAATCAGTTGCATATCGCCGTATTCAATACCGTTATGGACCATCTTCACATAGTGGCCTGCCCCGTCAGCACCGATATAGGTCACACAAGGTTCGCCATCTTCCGCTACAGCAGCGATTTTCGTCAGAATCGGGGCAACCAGTTCGTACGCTTCTTTCTGGCCGCCAGGCATGATAGATGGCCCTTTCAACGCGCCCTCTTCACCGCCGGAGACACCGGTACCGATAAAGTTAAACCCTTCTGCGGACAGTTCGCGGTTACGGCGAATGGTGTCCTGGAAGAAAGTGTTACCGCCGTCAATGATGATGTCGCCCTTATCAAGATAAGGTTTCAGCGAATCGATGGCTGCATCCGTGCCCGCACCAGCTTTCACCATTAACAGGATGCGACGAGGCGTTTCAAGGGATTCAACAAACTCTTTAACCGTGTAATAAGGCACCAGTTTTTTGCCAGGATTTTCGGCAATCACTTCTTCGGTCTTTTCACGGGAGCGGTTGAAAACGGAGACGGTATAACCACGGCTCTCGATGTTGAGCGCCAGGTTGCGCCCCATCACTGCCATACCGACGACGCCGATCTGTTGCTTGGACATTACATACTCCTGTCAGGTGTGGTCACCGCGCGACGTATGCGCGGCTTGAAAGTGGCTTAGATGTTAACTCATGATTAAATGGCATGACAAAGATTTGTTTGCATATGCCTGCAATAGTCAAAAATGCTTTAATTCTACGATAAAGAAAGTTACAGATTTGCATCTGTTTACTACCAGCAACAGAGACATAAACTGAAAATTAATTTTTCTCGATATATGCAAGGTATTTTATGCATAATTAAACACTGTCTGTAGATACGAACAATATATTTATAAGGAATATTTTAAAATTCAATTTTTACTTGCGCAAGAATTTATATATTCTTTTTATTATAAAAAAGGAATAATCCTGGGCAAACATCTTGCCAGAAAAATATAAATCGTTTGCGACCTCCCTGTGAAACCAAGTTGATACTTAAGTATAGCCAATTGATATTCACTTTTTATGTAATGCATGCCTCTCCTTCTTGATAGCATAGCATTGCCAACTCTCGCATACACTAATGTTTCAGACAAATTTTTCGTCAAGTGATCTCCGCTAAGAACCCTCAACCACAGGTTATAATCCTCCATAAAATGATGGTGAATATAACCACCGACTTCTTGTATAACATTTCTTTTATACATCACAGTCATATGATTAAAAGGATTGCGCATTCTTGCGCTTAAAAGAATATCTTTATGCCCCTGTGGTACTTTTCTTGTCCCAGTAATATTCTCAACGTTATCTTCAAATTCGCTAATAGCCCCACCAAGTAACACCAACTTGGGTTCATTTACAAATTCGCTAATTTGCCACTCAAAACGTTTACAATGACAAATGTCATCCGTATCCATTCTGGCTATAATATTATAAGCACACTTTTCAAGCCCATAATTTAAAGCTTTACCTAAGCCTACATTGTTTGTAATTGGATAAATTTTGAGAGGTAGTAGGTTATTCCATCTTAGCAGGACGTCATTTAATTCCTGACTTATAGGGCCATCAAGGACCATCACTATTTCGTTCGGTTGAAGAGTTTGTCTCGATAAGCTTTCGAGGCATGACTCTAAATATAATGGATTTTCTTTAATATAGAGAGACATCAATACGCTGAATTCTATCATTGTTCTGCAATTTCCTGATAGAATTTAACATAACGGCAAGCCACATTCTTCATATCATACTTGTCCAATAATTTTTCAAACGCCAGTTCAGTAGATTTTTTTCCATTTATATTTCTTATTGTATCAACAAAACTAAGAAGAGTACCATCAAATTTATGCAATCCTACATCTGGCAATAATTCTTGAAATACAGGAAGATCACGACATACTATGGGTAACTTAGCTGCAATAGCTTCAAAAAGACTTAGCCCAAAAGATTCACTCTTACTGGGCATAGCATAAACATCAAAGAATGAAAGATAAGGCAAAGGATTACCTGTAAATCCAATAAAAATACAGCGCTCCGCTACTCCCAACTTTTCAGCCATTATAATCAAATCATTTTCCAAGGGGCCACCTCCAACAAAGACAGCAGCATAATCAGGCAAGTCAGGTAAAGCTCTAACAATAAGATCAAGGCTTTTGATTTCTGTTATTATTGAGGTTGAACCTATTATTTTTTTATTTTTCTTTACTTCATGTAAAACATCCACAACACTTGAATTCAAATAACTTCTTGTTGACAATTCCTCTAATACAGAAAATACATCAATGCCACTCCCCACGACATTAATATGCCCACCGACTAAACGTTGATAATAATCTTTTGCAAGTTCCGTAAATACGACTTTATGAGAAATTTTTTTTATTACGTTAGTCCATAAAAAAATATAAAAAGTCCTTTTCCATCCATTGTAACGGCTGGACAAATCTTGTTCTAAAAAATTATGCATTGTAGACACATGAATTGAATTAACAAAAATTTTCGTTAAAATTACCCCATATAAATCCGGGAAAAAACCATGTGTATGTATTATATCAAAGCCAGAGAGATACCTAATATTTTTAATACTAAAAGAAAATTTTGTACATTTTGTAAAATTGAAAAGCAAGCATTTTTTTTCGCAACTACGGAGATAAAATACCTCAACATAGCACCCTATAGCAACAAGTGCTCTGGATAATGCTTCGACATGAATGCCTGGTCCACTTTTTTCAAGACTAGGCAAAATCATTGCAATTCTCATTTCCCCACCATGGTGATAAATTTTCGACATCTGCATTTTGCCTAAGTATTAAATTATTATCAGAATAAAAATAAGATAAAGCTATTATTGATACTCAGGCATTTTAGTTCATCGCTAACTAGTTACTCAGAGATTTCATCCTGAATAATACATTTTTCCTTTATCAACGAGGAGTTAATAGCGGTTGAGTTAAAGGTCAAGCCTTTATCAAATACGACATCAAATAAGGATAGTAACTCAAAAGGAAAACATCCATTTAATCTTTGCACATCATCTTTGATATATATATCCTCACGCTCTATTGGGTGCATTTTCAAATACACTTTATAATTTTCTTTTTTTAACGCTTCGATCCTTGAGTTGAAAAGACTGGCGAGTTCTTCTTTTGTATGAATACCATATAAATAGGTAGGCTGCGTAAGCACAACTGCTCGTTTCTCATTGGGTCTTAGTGTGAAATCGCAGGTAAATTTATCAAAAAAAATCTTTTTTAATAATTCTTTATCAGAAAAAGATATCTTTCTGAGGCACTCAATATCGTTAACCTCTATAATTTCGAAATTGATATCCCTGTATCCCTGTTGAGAAAAAGACTTTAAAAGCCTTTCCTTATTACGGATATAAAAGCATGTTATATTTTCAATTGAATTTTTGTTGATAAATAACATCTTTTTAATCAACTCATTAACTTTATATTTAATATTATTGTTAGCCAACTTTTTAAAAAGTACATCTTTACGATATGTACCTTCACCTTCCTCATAGAAAATAACATTATCAGGCTTACCACAATTGGCCAACAATATTGGATAACGACCAAAGCAACCATCCAGATAAAAAGTAATTTTCTCTCTTTTATTTTTAAACGGATAAACAAACATCCGATATAATATACTTAATATATATTCTTTTAGATCATTTCTATATAAAATAACCTTGTCAACTTTATCTAGACCGGATAAATGTGATAACTTATCCTGAATATCACTTGAATCACGAGTATTGATTATTAAGATATTCTTTTCGTGTGCATTCATTATAGAGTAAACAAAAGGTAATTTATTATAACTCCATAAAAAATAATAATTCAGTTTCATAATGGTTTTGCTCTATAGATCAAACTTTTTAATAAACTATATAATATGTATGCAATTACTATTACTAGAGTTCTTTTTTCAAAAAGTAAATAAATATCACCTTGAGCAGTTACCCTTATAATCACCTCTAATAAAGGCCCCAAGAATAAGAATGATAAAATATCCCCACTCTCAAACGATGATAATATATCCTTTTTAATTAGAATGATTATAGTTCCAACTACCAAGATTAAAATTACGATACCTGTATATCCAAAATAATAATAGCCTATAGCAGGAAAACCATTAGCCAGGCTTTGTCCACGTGAATCTTCAGAACGCCAGGCATTTAGATACTTAGGTGGCGCAACAACATTCATCAACTGATTCATCCCGCGCTCATATTTATCACTGCTTTCATAAAAGTTTTTCAGAAACAAATCCCAACGATCCTTTTCGGGAACTTGATTATTATCATTTATTGACCACCAAATCTGCCCTGCCGCTTCAACGCGTTTTTGGATTTTCTCCAAAGCGGTCGTTTTGGCGTCGTAATTTTCAACAGTTTGATAGTTAATAAAAATAATACTAAAAACACTAAAAATTAGTAGCAATAATAAAGATCGTATTCTTTTATTCAGTTTATTACCAAATAATATATTTTTCTTTGCCGTAAAAAACAATGTCATTGGGAGAGTGAAACAATATATCACTATTAATAACTCACCACCTTTTATTGAGCAAAGGATATGATAAATTACAATAAGACTAAAATATATTAAATATCTTTTAGATTTGTAATTAAAGTAATAATAACCCAACGCCAGGCATACGAAACTTAACCGGCCTTTAATAAGGTTAATATATTCTGGCACTATGGATCCAAAATAGATAGATCTGTGTATATTGTTAAATAACGGAACTCCAGTTTTGAGGAAAGTTCCATATAATACGATTAACACACCAATAACTAAACAATCGAAAATTCGTCGACTAAATACTACTGAAACCTTTTTATCTTTTGATTTTACAGGATAAATTAAGAATTCAACAAATATCATTGAAAAAAACAGATTTATAATAAATGTCCCATTCCAATAGGAATATTTATCAATTTCGAATAAGTATGTGCCTCTTTCAACCAGTACGCCACCCACTAGCATAGGTATTAATATGATAAAGAAAAGAAGATTATTAGCATATTCTACAGGCTTAAAAATAAATATACTTCCCAGATAGACCAAAAGCAGAAGCAAACCTAATAAATTAACATCACTAAAATTATTCAATATTAATAACAATAATGCCAATAACAACATTATTATTCTTGAAATTGTAAACTTGCTGACGTTCACCGAGTTATCCTTCATTATTATTAATAACGTACAGCGGCTTGCGCATGCAGGTTAAATAATGATAAACAAGTTAGAGTAATTTATATACCAATTAAGTAGTACAGAATATATCTAACGAATATGCAATATTTTCATATACCTACGAAAGGAATTCCAAATCTTATCTATTGAAAAATTTTCCACGAAACTAAATCCAATCTTGATGTTATCCACCAGGTGGCAAAGAACCTGATGCACATTGAGATAGCAAAGGACATAGCAACACCGACAATACCGTAAACCTGAAGAAGAATAAGCAGTAGAATTATATTTAATATACCTGTAGCGATAGTTACAACTGATAAACGCCCTGTCTTCTTGGCATAAAAAAGATAATTGGTGACCATGAGATACATACCGCCAAAACATTGACCAAGGCACAACCAGCCGATTATCTCAGTCGCTTTTTCAAACTTATAACCACCAACAATACTCACGACTAATGGCCCTATAAAAAATGACAGACATCCCAGCAAAAATACAATAACAAAGAAAAGATAGGTAAACCTAACGACACGTTTAAGTTGTTCAACTCGATTATCTGCCAGACTTTTGAATAACCACGTAATCATAGCCTTGTTTATCGCATCAAAGACAACAGCAACACCAAGACTTAATTGCACAGCGAACATATAAACCCCTGCTTCATCAATACCAAGTTCCTTGTTTATAAAAAAACGGTCAAGTGAATTTAGCAAAAACATTCCGACAACATGCGGAACTAAAGGAAGGCCAAACGATAAGGCATCAGATATGTAATCTTTCCGAATAATCGTAAGCTTGATTAGCTGATTCTTATAGAGAAGAAGTATGCTGAATAGAGCATATAATACTGTTGTACCGAGGATCGCATCAACTCGACCTTGAGCACCATACTTAAATATTACCACAAGGACAACTGAAAAAACGAAGTTTAGAATACTCTGACTGACTTGCATAGCACCGAACTTTAACGCTTGCTCTCGAATTTGCCACTGTCCAAGCCTAAATTGTATAATGAAATTTGCGAATGAAATTGCTAATGCTAAATATATCCAGAATACAGGTATACTTAACCAGGAACTGATGTAATTTGCAAATAAACCTAAGAACGCACCTAAAACTAAAATAGATATGAATAATATATGTACACATGCTCCATTATACTCAGGAAGAGAATCATACTCACCATCATAAAACTTCCTGTTAGCAGCACCAATAGTATTTAAACCAACCAGCGCAGCAAGCCCTGTTATCAGGGTCTGAAACATAGCGATTTGTCCGTATTCACCCGTACTTAAGTTACGAGTTAGAACGGGTAATAATAAGAAGGGTATAAGGGCATTTAAAATATTAGATAATAAATAAATCCCCGATCGCTTAAATAAGCTCATAATGGGAAACCAAAATATTATTGAGTAGAGATAATAAATGTTCTGAAGTGATATTAACTTATATATGGTCTATTATTCATTGACTTTTTTAATAACTTTAGCGGGATTCCCAACCGCGACATGAAAAGCTGGTACGCTTTTAGTTACAAGGCTGTTGGCACCAACCACAGAATTTTCACCGATTGTCACTCCAGGTAAAATTGTTACATTAGCACCTATCCAGCAACCTCGTTCTAATATTACTGGCTGGATATCTGAATGCCCTTGTAAAGATATAGGTAAAGTCGCATCACTGAAGGAGTGATTTGATACATAGATATTGACACCAGACCCGATCAATACATCATCAGAAATTTTAATGTGTACATCCTCGCTACTTCCTAATGGGGATGCAAAAAGCATCGTGCCTGGTCGGATAACGACATTATCGCCGATAGTAATCTTCTGAGTCTCAATAGCATAGGCAAAGGGTCTAAAAAAAGAGTTATTACCAAATTTTTTAAACTTCCTCTTACAAATCATCTTTCCTAATCGTGTGGAGTATAATAAAAAATGAGTAAGCGGTATGTCAGGCCCTAATCGATTACATGTGACCCAAAATTTAATTTTTTGCAGGATGGATATCATAACGTGAATCCATCATCAACAATAATATTCTGCCCCGTTACATATCGTGATTCGTCAGAAAGTAAGAATACGATACTACCTAGTATTTCTTTTACATGAAGCATTCCTGCACCATGGGTTTCTTTTTTATATGCTTCCAGAAAGGCATCAGGCTGATGATCAAAAATACCACCAGGGCTTACAGCATTAATTTTGAAACGGCTATCATTAACATAGGCAACAATGTATTTATTAAGATGTAATAATGCGGATTTAATAGCAGCATACTCAACAGGCATTGTCATATGGGTATTATTATAAATATTGAACTTTGGAGCTACAACGCCATAAATGGATGAAATATTTACCAAAGAGAAAGGTCGTTGGTTCTTCTGAAAATAGGAGGCGCACTGTTGTGAGAACAAAAATGAACTGCCAAGGTGTAGCGACAAATTTTCATTGAAACTATCAAGTGTCACATCAAAAAAATGAGTACCATAGGTTTTATTCCTCGGATAGGTCACATTGACTGCGCCATCCAGTTCAGAAGAACATGCAAAGAGGTCAAGAACAGAATCTTTGCAGGTGATATCAAGATAATGAAGCTCATAATTTTTGCTAATGCCAAGTTTAATGAATTTTTCCTGGGTGACATCAGGATTATTATCTCCTGATATTACATATCCACCTTCATCAATAATTTTTTTTACTAATTGCGTACCTAACAGCCCACCCGCACCCGCAATAAGTATTTTTTTTCCTTTTAAAACTTCAGCCATTTGCAGTCTCCCTTAAGAGAATTTCCGCCATATAAAAATCGTAAATATCGTCAATATCAACTGCACGTTCTTTAGGAACGATAATGCTTGTAACCTTTCCGGAAAACAACCCATAATTGTTAAGTACGAATGCCGGTGTTGTTGCATATACAACTGTTGTTATATCATACACCGAAGGCGCATCCTGCCGTCTTTGAACCTCTCCGGCAGCTTCATTAACAAGCCTGACATAATCATCATCGATAAATTTCACCATATTAAAATATGGACTTCGACTTGCAGGGGTTACTGAAATACATACATCGGCTTTTGACTCGACACGTTTAGCAATAGCCTTCTCAACATCCTCAACGCTGCGAAGCGGACTTGTTGCAGGCAAACTGACAAACCCATCAAATTCCCCGACTTTTTCATTTACCCATTCAATAGCATGCCTCCAGGCTAACCATTCGGCACTGGTATCACTTGCAAGTTCAGCGGGTCTTCGAATCACCGTAGCACCGTTCTCTTCTGCGACACTCGCTATCCCATCGTCATCCGTTGACACATAGATTGTGCTTATTGATGGGCATTCCTTTGCAGTCTCAATAGAGTATTGCAAAAGTGGTTTATTATTTAACAGCTTGATATTTTTCCCTGGTAATCCCTTAGAACCACCACGGGCAAAGATAAACGCATTAATTTTCACTGCAAGATCCCCCGAAATTAGCTTCTTTTTTTATTTGTTCTATAAAATCAATAATTTTTACAGATTCTTCCAGAGAAACACATTGATTGTCTCGATTATTAATTTTATTAATAAAATCATTTAGCATGGCTATATACATGCCATTTTTATCCCAGTCAGGTTCACTGTAAATAATATGAATACCAACGGCATCATAAAATAGGATCTCGTTACGAATGAGGTCCCACATCAATCTTCCTTTCTTGCCAATTATATGACACTGTCTCCAAGCTTGTTTTTGAAGAAAATCCAGATGAATACTTACAAGTGCGCCTGAAGAGCTAACAGCTGTAATATCAGCAAGAGACTCAACGTTCATTTCAAGTTCATCTGATGATCTGATTATGGAATATCGCCGACAAAGATCACCAAACATCCAGTTCGCATAATCAATTTCATGACTTAACTCAAGTAATGCCCCCCCTCCTAAGTGTCTATTTGCGGATACACTGTCGCGATAGGATTTAGAGGGTCGCCAGTCCGGAAGGTATTGGCCGATATCAATACTGACATTATAAATTTGCCCAACATAATCTTCTTCAAGCAATTTTTTCATTTTCTTTGCTGAAGGAAGATAACGCAGACAATAACCCACAGCTACTGGTGTATTATATTGTTCAGCAATATTCATTAGCTTCGTAGCATCTTCAAAAGTTGCAGTTACTGGCTTTTCAATTAAAACGGGGATACCTGCCTTAATTAATTCTGCACTATGCTTTAAATGACAAGTAGAAGGAGAGGCAACAATGACCATATCGACCTGTTCTCTAATCACAGCATCAATATTTATAAAGTAGCCATCACAATCACTAACTAAATCAGTGACCGCTCGCTCACTTGATGACATAGCGTAAACAGAAGCCTCAGGAAATAATAATTTTACATTTCGCCGATGTCGTACAGCAATATTACCCAGACCTATGACAGCTATTTTTTCCATTTAATCAAGCCCCAGAGAATGGATATCTACTTGCGCTCGTTTAAAATCATCCATACGACCAATATCTAACCAATACTCATGTACCGGGAACATCAGGATATCCCGGTTGTTTTTCATATGCTGTTCCAATAAGGTTGGCATATCAATCCGATGATTTTTAGGTACAGATTTGAAGATTGACGGGGATACAACATAAATACCTGCGTTAACAAAAAAATGATGGACAGGTTTCTCCACCATACTGGTAATTTTATTGCCCTCTCCCGTAATGACACCATAAGGTATTTGATAATCATATTCACGAACGCAAATCGTAGCGTCTGCATTATTACTATTATGAAAGGCAAGCAGACGTTGGAAATCAATATTAGTCAGAACATCACCATTAATCATAATCAGCGGCAAAGATTCTGATAAATTTTCTGGTAATAAGCCTAAAGCTCCTCCCGTTCCTAATGGGATCTCCTCGTGAATATATGTTATATTAGCGTTGAAGGCTTTACCATCACCAAAGTGATTTTGTATTACTTCAGGTAAAAAGTGTGTTGAAATATAAAAATTACTAAATCCAGCTCTGACGAAGCTTTTAATAACTGTTTCAAGAATAGGTTTATCACCGACTTTCAACATTGGTTTTGGACAATTATCCGTCAACGGCCTTAGTCGGGTACCAAATCCTCCTGCCATTATGAAAATAGGATTATCATATTTCGTAGACGTTGTTACACTTGCAATCGTCTCAAGACCTATAATAATACCGGCATCAATGATTGGTATTGATAATATTCCATTTACAGACATGATCTCTGTAAGTTCTTTTTTTGATGTGCTTGACATCGCGGTTATAGGGTTTTCATTCATCACAAAGCGCACAGCCGTAGAGAGCGGTAAATTTTTTAACAACCCTCTACGAATGTCACCATCAGTAATGACACCCAATAATTCATTTTTTTCATTAACAACCAGTGCTATACGCAAGGCTTCTTTATTAATAATTTCAAGTGCATCAAGAATAGAACTATCAGGAGAGATTAATACTTTCTTCCATTGTTGAGTCATTTTATACCTTCCAGAAGGTTATCTGATCAGGGCGCGCGGCGCGTAAACTTTCTGTTGTGATTTTACATTGTCTGTTACTAACGCATTCGCCATGATTGTTGCTTTGCTTCCAATTTCAACATTTTGAATAACTGTCGCTCCAGCACCAATGAAGACATGATCCTCAGTTTTACATTGTCCACATATTATAGCCCCTGGAGAGATTGCATTATATGCGCCAAGAATAACATCATGCTCTATAGTAGCCCTGGTATTTATAACCGTATGAGCCCCAATATGTGAACCTGGCTGGACAATAACACCAGGAAATATCTGCACCCCCTCATCCAGGGAGGCAAAAGGCGATACATAAGCGTCATTTGCAACAACCGTTTCAAATATGTAGCCCATACTTTTAAAAAAAAGAGTAACTTTATATTTTATTTCAGAACCAGGTAATACGCCTATGCCATTAATCAGCCTAACCTCATCAGGTTTAAACTTTGCTATATCAATATCATTTGAAAAAACATTTAGCCCTTCAAAAATATTCCGTTTGCTAATATCATCTGGACTGATGATGGCGATAATATCCCGATTTTGTTGCTTGAGGATATCAACAATAACACTGGCGTGTCCGCCACCACCTATAATGACGAGAGGCTTGTTAAGCGCCTTATCATTCACAAATCATATCTCCAGGAGAATAATCGTTATCAGAAATTTTATCGATCAGATCCCAGTATAGGTAAGGAGACATCCCCGTCCCCGGACGTTTTATTGCAAGGTTATCAAACGTAAAGTTCTCACCTGCTGCAATTGTTGTGGCAGCCACCAGACTTTTTCGTGCAACGCTTTTATTTTTAATTTCTGACACTGTTGGAGCTTTAATACTATTGCCTAACGCCTTTTCAACCTTGCGGATCGAGCTAACCATTGCTTCCAGTTCCAGAGGTTCCAGCGATGCCTGATGATCGGGACCGTCCATATTTTTATCAAGCGTAAAATGTTTTTCAATCACAATTGCGCCACGCGCAACGGCAGCGACAGGGATCATTATCCCTTCACTATGATCGGAATACCCGACAGGTAATCCAAACGCCTGATGCAGCGTATCCATAGCTCGCAGATTAATCTCTTCCACAGGCGCCGGATATTCAGTAGTACAATGGAGGACGATGACCTTTTCCTTGAGGGCCTTCTGACCTGCTTCAGATGAGTATGCTCGCTGAAAGGCTTCGATACCAGGCTTAGCATCTGTAGGTGTGGTATAGCCAAAAGCGATAACGCCTAATGCAGATTCAATTTCTGCCAGCGTTGCCATTCCCGTAGAAACAATAATGTCGCAACCAGTACGAGCATGCTCTAATACCAGTGGCGCATTCGTCAATTCCCCAGATGGAAGCTTTAGCCTTTTAATACCAAGCTCATTTACCAGAAAATTCAGGCTCTCAGAATCAAAAGCGGTAGACAGAAACTCAATGCCAAGATTATCACAATAGCTTACCAATTTATGGTGTGCTTCCCATGAAAGCTCCAGGCGACTTAACATCTCCAACTGTGATTCTTGCTTCTTCGTATTTGCTATCTGGTAGTCAGCCTGTACCGCTTCAGCTGTTACCAGGTTCTTCGCCTTGAAGGTTTGAAACTTGACAATATCAGCACCCGCTTTATAAGCAGCATCAACAAGTTTAAAAGCCAATTTTTCGTCGCCGTTGTGGTTAACTCCGGCCTCAGCAATGATAAGCGTCATATTGATTCACTTGATATTGTAAAAGGTCTTACTCGGTACAAAATGCATTGATTTGATCATTTTGATGACCTTTGCACTTGTATCCCCTTGCCCATAAGGGTTAGAAATCTTTGCTCCTTCACTTATATAGCTTCGTGAAATTGCTCGCGATAGCGCTTTTGAAATGGACTCTCTTGTTGCGTCGCAATTAAGCACGCTCTGTGCGGAAATACGTCCTTTTTGACGTACCCCAATATTTACCGTAGGCACGTCAAAGGCAGGCACTTCAATTATGCCGCTGGATGAATTTCCGACTACGGCCAACGCATGTTTAACCGCGCTGAGATAACGTACCTGTCCCATCGATGGGATGGCCTTTACTCGCGCTGGCATTTTAGCAGCATATGCTTCAAGGAGAGGGATGATTTTTCTTCCACCATCATCAGCATTTGGGTATGTAATAATGATTTGGAGATCGGGGAATTCATCAAGAGCATCCAACAGAGCGTTAAAACTCTCTTCAGGTGGTTCATTCCCTAGCGTGACAGGATGGTAAGTGACAACGACATACGGTTTTTTTAATGGAAAATTCAAAGAAACTGAGAGTTCTTCGAGGGACATAAATTTGCCACGCTTGAGGTGATCTAACCCTATAGCACCGACATTAGCAACACGTGATGGATCTTCTCCTAACTGAATTACCCGGTTTTTATGTTCCTCTGTCGAAGTACCGTGTAAATAGCTAAACTTGGTGATGGCATGTCGAATAGCATCATCGTAGGCACCTTCAGTAATTTCCCCTCCGTGCAAATGAAAGACGGGAATACGAAGAAACATCGCTGTTTGCGCTGCCGCAAGCGCTTCAAAGCGATCACCAAGAATCACCAGCACATCCGGTCTCAATCGTGATAACGCATCCGCAAATCCCAGAATCCCTAACCCCACACTTTTCGCAGTACCGACAGGCGAATCAGATGAAAGTAAAATTTCAATTTTTTCATCGATGAAAAAACCATCTTCTTCAATTTGCTGCCAGGTATTACCAAATTCTGGGGAAAGATGCATGCCACTAACGAGGACTTGCAACGCCAAATCCTCGTCATTCTGGATATCTTTCATTAGCCAATAAAGTAATCCATATTCTGCGCGCGTACCGGTGAAAACGGCGACTTTACGTTTTGCTGACGTCATTATGCTCATTCCACCGGCGAGCTCGGTAAGTTAACCAGGCGCGCCTCAATCATCTCTGAATTTTTGAGGTCATCTCGCATAGCATGCTCGAACATTGGCAACCGATGCATGAGTTTCCATATTGGGCGTGTCATGACTTTCGCTTCGTTCATTTTCGCAAGTATTGCATCGCGAGAATCAAGGTTTTCGCATATGACTGCATTCAGCCAGTAGTTAGACTGCGCGTATTCAGGTTCTTTGACAAATTTAAACTCGGAGCCTTCGAAAAAGGTTTCATAACGTTGGGCAAGCACCCGCTTTTGCTTCAAAAATACGTCCAGGCGTTCCATCTGTCCGCATCCAAGCGCAGCATTCAGATTTGGCATACGGTAGTTAAAACCAGGTTCATCATGGTAAAACTCATACGGATGTGGAACCTTGGCAGTTGTGGTGACATGTTTGGCTCGCACACCATTCTCTGATGAACGACAAAAGACCATTCCGCCACCGCCGGTAGTGATGATTTTATTACCATTAAAGCTCAGAGCACCATATTCACCAAGCGTGCCCGTATGGTGGCCTTTATAAAAAGATCCCAGACTCTCAGCGGCATCTTCTACCAAAACGATGCGCCATTTCCGGCAGACCGCCATCAACTCATCCATTTCAACAGGATGACCAAAGGTATGCATTGGTACTACAGCGCGGACAATCTGGCGTGTGGTACGATGCTGGCAACCCTGTTCAGTCAACTCTGTGTTTTTAGAGAGCCAGTTATCAAGCGCAACGGGGCAAAGGCCCAGACTCACGGATGAAACGTCTATAAATACGGGCTCTGCCCCCAAATGATACAGCGCATTACAGGTTGCAACAAAAGTCAGAGCCTGAGTAACGACTAAATCACCGCGCTTCACGCCAGCCAGATACAGCGCTGCGCTTAATGCTGCGGTACCATTAACCGTTGCAACCGCACGCGCAGTTCCTGTATAGGCTTCCATCTTACGTTCAAAATCATCGACATATTTGCCTACGCTTGAGACAAACGTGCTTTCAAGCGTATCCATTACATATTTTTTTTCATTTCCATCAAATACAGGCGCATGCAAAGGAATAAATTCATTAGTTTTGTATACGTCGCGGACAAATTCGATTATCGAGCTAATATTCATTCGAGGATGCCTTGCTTACATTTTACTGTCGAGGTATTTACCTGTTTCTTTATGGCCAAAATCAGGAATCATTTCGAAAAAGAGTTTAACAATGTCTTCTTTGCTCCATTGGAGAGATGTTTTCATTCTCTGAATTTCTTCTTCAAAATGGGACAAAAGGGCCTGATCATAAAGCGGCTCATTTTTGATAACACCGAGATTATGAAAACGCGCCATATCCAGTGTTTCTTTATCGGTGAAAAACTCTTCAAAATCTTTTTCACCTGTGGTATCACTTGACGTGAACAGACACGGCCATTTGCCTTGCTGAGGCAACGTTTTCGCGAGTTCGCGAGCCTCTTCTTCAGTACTGCATAAATGAGGCTCATAGCCAAGCTGTTTAAGATACAGAACGGCAATATCAGCAAAGGAGATCAGGTGCAGTGCTTCGCTGAGCTTTGGAAAGAAAATATCACGGTTTTCACCAAAAATGCATGACATCAAACAAAGCTGACCCGACTCCTGCGGCGTGACGAAGTAACGTTTGATATCATTAGGTGCGACCAGCGGCTGTTGTTTCTGAATACGCTGATTGAAACCATGCAGAAGAGAGCCATCAGAGAATGCGACATTTGCAAAACGTGCAGTTGAAATGGCAATCTCTTCACTTTTACGCATCAGAAACATTTCCATGATCCGCTTCGAGGCCCCCATCATATTCACCGGGTTAGCGGCTTTGTCAGTGGAAACACAGAAGAATTTTTTTACCCCAGCCGCAACAGACTGTTCAATCGTCTTGTTAGTATTGAGAACATTCACCTCGATCATTCGCATCAAAGTATAAGGATCTTTCTCACTACGAACATGTTTGAGTGCTGATAGGTTTAATACATAGTCATATTTACCATCAGCATTGATAAAAGCATCATATTCAATTGAACCTATATCAAGTGCGAAAGTCTGGAAGTCGCCATCAATATAACCAAAAGAACTACGTATATCCCTTACCAGCTCAACCATATTATTTTCGCTAATATCGACAACATGTAGTTTTTGTGGATTACGCTTGAATATTTCTTTTGTTACAGCCTGACCAATAGAACCCGCCCCACCCAAGACCAAAAAACGGGATGCAGATACAATTCGTTTTAATTCTTTTTCATTTTCAGATATATCATCACTGAACAACTTTTTATTACGCCCAATGAGTTCAAGAATATTATCCATAATTCAGACCTAATTCATTACAAATTATTAATGTCAAAACAGCATTCGTCAAAATCATTTGCTGACGCAAGCTACTTCAAACTTATACAAAAATTTCGCTGCAACTGAAATGTGTTAGCTTTCTTTTTCAAGAATGCTACCGCCCCTGGCTTTACAGCTACCAGTGCACTGCGCTCTTTCAAAGGTATGTCAAAACCCGCCTTTACGCACAGGCCTTCTAAACTCAAACGCTAATTGTCTTACCAAATGATGTTAGAAACAAGCAGAAATCCCGCAAAAAATGGTTTAAATTTCAGTAGATAACGCTTTGATAAGATACGTATTTTCTTATTTCAACAAAAACGGCAGTAAACATACCCAGCACAGGTTAAATATGCCTTGAATGTTTACTGCCGTTATCTGTTTCGCGTTGGTCAGACCAACGTTATCACTGCTTATTCGCTAAGCAACTTCTCAATGCTCTTACGGAACTTCGGACCTTCTTTCAGGTTACGCAGTCCATATTTCACAAACGCTTGCATGTAGCCCATTTTTTTACCGCAGTCATAGCTGTCGCCGGTCATCAGCATCGCGTCAACAGACTGTTTTTTCGCCAGTTCTGCAATGGCGTCGGTCAACTGGATACGTCCCCAGGCGCCCGGTTCGGTGCGCTCAAGTTCTGCCCAGATATCTGCGGAAAGCACATAACGCCCTACCGCCATCAGATCGGAATCCAGGGTCTGCGGCTGATCCGGTTTCTCAATAAATTCGACAATGCGGCTGACTTTACCTTCGTTATCCAGCGGTTCTTTGGTCTGGATTACGGAGTATTCAGAAAGGTCACCCTTCATACGTTTCGCCAATACCTGGCTGCGGCCGGTTTCATTGAAACGCGCCACCATCGCCGCGAGGTTATAGCGCAGCGGATCGGCACTGGCATTATCAATGATGATGTCCGGCAGGACGACGACAAACGGGTTATCGCCGATCACCGGTCGGGCACAGAGAATGGAATGGCCCAACCCCAGCGGCTGCGCCTGACGGACGTTCATGATCGTTACGCCCGGCGGGCAAATGGATTGCACTTCCGCCAGCAGTTGGCGCTTCACGCGCTGCTCGAGAAGCGACTCTAATTCATAGGAGGTGTCGAAGTGGTTCTCAACGGCGTTCTTGGACGCATGAGTCACCAGAAGGATTTCTTTGATCCCTGCAGCCACGATCTCGTCAACGATGTATTGAATCATCGGCTTGTCGACAATGGGTAGCATCTCTTTTGGTATGGCCTTTGTTGCCGGTAACATATGCATACCGAGCCCGGCTACTGGGATAACTGCTTTTAAATTCGTCATTCTTTTTCCTACCCTGAAATGGCTGATAAAGTATAGGCCTTAACCACATGATAGCCAGAAACTGGCTCATTTCTCGTCTTTTGTGTTTTACGTCACACAAGCGAGTCAAAAGTGTCTTTTAACACTACACTCCATCAGCGGCAGATTTACTCAGACTTCTCGGAAAACCCGGACTAAGATGATTACCAAAGCGCTTTCCGAATTATCGCAGGTAGCGACACCATAACGTTATAGTATTACTCAGAAACAAACGTTATGTCGTCTTTCTTGTCATGAACAAATTCATACTTCAGCGTCCGATCCAGTCCTTGCGACAAAGAATAAGGTGCTACAAAACCGGATGCATGCACTTTTGTGGCATCAAATTGCGTAGTCGCGCAGAACTTTTTGACACGTACCGAACTGACAGCAAATTTCTTACCAGAAAGCTTACTCAGCACATCAAAACAGTAGCCGCCCAGCATACCCAGCGGGTATGGCAGATGTACTGAAGGGATTTTTTTACCTAAACTTTGCTCAACCTCAGTAACCAACTGGTTCATGTTGAGATCGGGTTTATCCACGTAGTTGTAGACTTCGTAACCAGCTTTAACGTTTTTGAGTTTGTATTTGATGAATTCGACGATGTTACCAACGTAAGCCATAGACTTATAGTTCGTACCAGAACCTACCATCATGAATTTACCCCCAGCTATCTGTTTAAGCAGGTTGTAAACGTTACCCCGGTTACGTTCGCCGAAAATGACGGTGGGACGAATGATCGTGAGAGAGCGCTCATCAGGCTCTTTTGCATGCCATTCACGAAGCTCTTCCTCCGCTTGCCATTTACTTTTCCCATAATGGTTGAAGGGATCATGCGGGTGCGTTTCGTCTGGATTTTTTTTGTTCAATCCATAGACCGCAACGGAACTGGTAAAGATGATGTTTTTTACACCATTTCTTTCCATAGCAGCAAGGACGTTGCGTGTTCCCTGAACATTTACATCATAATAAAGCGACGTTGGACTGACATCGTCACGATGTTCTGCAGCCAGCAGCACTATGGTGTCAAAACCGGCGAGCGCCTGATCAAGCGCATGCTGATCGCGGACATCTCCAATCTGCGTAATTTCTGGATAGAAATGACTCTGCTGCTTATCCAGATTTTTGATGTTAAAGTCAGCTACTGCTGTTTCCAGAAGACGAGTCCCAACAAATCCTGAAGCCCCGATAAGCAAAACGTTATTGTTCATAAATCACTTAATCTGGTTATCAAACAAGAACATAAGATAAAGATGAGATCCTTCCCTGAGTAGTCAATGCTGCCCAGCCCCAGCTTTAACGGTAATCGGGCAATTATAATCTTTTAACACATGAGATCCAGTGAGATTATGGTAGCTTGCGCTACCCCCTCCCCTCCGGCAACCGGAAGTTAATCGCGTCCACATTCACGACCTGATGATTTATCCGGTCAATGTCGACCGAGCTTTGGCCTTTTTCGTTTACCGCCTGAATGTTCGCCAGCGACAGCAGGGTGTCGTTTTTGGCCATAAACTTCCCGCGCACGTCTTTGCGCAGGTCAAAATGCATCTTCAGCGCCGGGCCAACGGTGGATTCCTGCATCACCTTGATATTGCGTAAGAAAAGGTGCTGAGGCTTGTTGTGTAACTCCAGCGTTGCCCGCTTCATGTCGATGTTGGTGAGGGCGACAAACGAGGTCGCGTTGCCGGATGAAATTTGTATTCCGCGCAGTTTATACGCAAGTTGGGTATTATCCAGGCGGATATTATTCAATTTAAAATTTTGCGGAATCGACAGGTAGTTGCCTTTTACCACCCCGTAGCCAATCAACATGCCGGCGCTATTTACCATATCGATATTATCAATGACGAAATTATCACAACCATAAATAGCCACCGTTGCGTTATCAATCCCGGCCTTTTTACTGAAATCGGGAGTGATATTTTTCGCCTTTACGTTGCGAATAACAAAATGCTTGCCGTTCTCGACGTGTACCAGTTGGCGGCAGTCGGAACCGGTGATGTTGGCGACGACAAAATTTTTAACCGTCTGCGTTTCTGGATAGGTGTTGTCGTAAGTGCTGCCCGCCAGGCCAATCCCAATACCCCAGTTGATCTTGCCGTTGGTACAGTTAATACGCTCAATCACATGGTCAGAAATGAGAATGTTGCGGTCATTAATCGCCACATTCCACTCAATGGCATCTCCCTGTAAGTCAGTGAATGTCCCGTTGGTGATCCTCGCGCCGTCAACCTGATTATGAAAACCCTGGCGCAGGATGGCATAGTTCGCCTGGGTCACGGTGATGTTGTCGATAACCAGATTACGCATCACTTGCGGTTTTTTCCCACCGATATAAATTTGCGTCACCGGGCCGAAGCCGCTCATCGCAATATCCCTGATGACACAGTCAGAGCCGCGCACGTCCAGCGTGATATTGTGCAGGCTGCCGCCCTTCTCACCGGTGACCTGGCTGCTGTCCTGAAGAACAAAACGCCCACGTCCATTGCCGCGCAACGCCCCTTCCACCCGTAATGTCTTACCCGGCGGAATAAAAATAGCGGCGTTGATGTTGTCGCAAACCAGACCCGCCGGAACCCGCACGGTTTGTGCGTCGGTAAAGGCCTGCCTGAAGGAAGCGATCCAGTCTTTGGGGTTATAGTCCTGGATGTTGACAGTGTTACCCGCGGTCACGGCGCGGGCAAAAGGAGAATGGAGTGCAGGAAGCGCGGCAAGCACGGAGCCTGCCGCCAGGAAGGTGCGTCGGGAGAGCGTCGTTTCTGGCATACAACCTCGTTTTACATCGTTTGCAGCAGGCTGGCTAACTGACGGTTGATCACCTGCTGGTTAAAATCGTGTTCAACTTTTTCACGTGCGTGCTTCACCACTGGCTCAAGCGTTGCGCGATCGATCTGGCTAAACCCGGCAAGCTGCGCCGCCAGCGCCTGCGCATCGTTTTCCGGCACCAGCCAGCCTGACTTTCCGGCTTCGACCAGTTCCGGAATACCGCTGTGGACGGTGGAAACAACGGGGATCCCCACCGCCATCGCCTCCATTAGCGCGACCGGAATGCCTTCCATATCGCCATCCGCGCCGGTAATGGAGGGCAGCAAAAAGAGATCCGCCTCGTCGAGCATCGCCTTCACTTCGTGGCTCGGTTTGAAGCCCGGCATCTCAATCACGTCATCAAGCTGATACTGTTCGATAAGCGTCCGCAAACGCCGTTCCCATGGCCCCATCCCGAGGATACGGTAACGAAACGCGACGCCCTGCTCTTTGAGCTGGCGACAGGCTTCTATCGCCACGTGCAGCCCTTTTTTCTCGGTCAGACGCGCCACAGAGATCATCTCCAGCGGCGTGCCGGGCGCTTTCACCGGGCGATGGCTGAAGCGCGCCATGTCCACCCCCATCCGCGAGACGGCGATTTTTTCCGCCGGGCAGCCCATGCTTTTCAGGCGCTTAGCCCACAGGTCGCTAATAGGCAGCATCAGGTCGCCACGCTGAAACAACTGTTGGTATTCAGGGGCGTAGTGATTCAGAACCTCCCGGCTGGAGATATCAATGCCGTGGAAAATGGTCGCAATTTTGCCCTTGATCACCCCCAGTTCACGCAGCTTGGTCGCCGTCACGCCGGCAGGACCAAAATGCGCGATGAAAACATCGGCCTGCAAAGGCGTGCTCACCTGCGCGCAAATAGACGACAGGATCAAATTGCGTGATTCGTCGCCATAGCGGGAGAAATTCAGTGATTTCCACGTCGCCGCCCGGTGCAGTCCCGGCAGCGTTTTCAACGCCCGGTAACGCAGTTTCGCCAGCCGACCCTGCGGTTCATCCTGCAGCCAGCGGGTCTTCGCCGCCAGGTTGTATTTTTCCCAGGCGGCATGGGTGTTTTGCGTATCACCTTTTTGCAGGGCGACGATGTCCACATCAAATCCCATATCAATAAACGCCGTGATCTGATTAAGAACAAACGTCTCTGATGAGAGTGGGAATTTCAGCAGAAAAAAGCTGACCTTCATCGCCCCTCCCGAATTCTGTCGAGAACGGATTTAATCATGGCAAACCCCTTGGTTCGCTCCTGCGTGACGGCGTTATCCACTTTTTCACTGAGCGCGGGCAGTTGCGCCAGCGTATCTGCGACCACGCCTTGCAGCGACCCGTTCAGCAGGTGACGAATATCAATCGCCAGCTCTGGCAGGCCTAACTGCTGCATGATCCCGGCGGATTTGTGCTCGTAGTTAATCGCGATAGCGGGCGTGCCAAAGTTCATCGAAATGATGGCGGAATGCAGACGGGTGCCGATGGTTAAAACACAGGATGCAAGTATCTTGCCCAGTTCCACATCGTTCAGTTCATCCATCACGATATGGAAATGCGCCGATGGCTTCACAAATTTCGCCATCCGGAGCGCCACCATGCGGTCATCGCGGTTATAGCGGTCAATACTGGTACAGGTTGAAAGCACCAGCACCTGATAGCCATCGTCAATCAGTCTGTTCACAACGTCCGCAAAAGCCTGCTCATACGCTTGCTGAGTCGTGCCCAGACGTTTGTCGAAGGGCTCGAGATCGCGCAAGGTGATGGCCACGGTTTTTCTTCGCGCGGTGACATCCAGCCAATGCTGTACCGCATAACTGGCGACAAAATCATCATGGCGGCGTTCTACCAGCCATGCGGTATCCACGCCTTGTTCCACTTTACGGGTGTCGATTTGGGCGGCGGTCATCAAATCGCGGCTGACCGTTTCACGCAGGATCAGCGCATCAGTGCGCCTAAAAACGTAATGAGCCAACTGATTAAAGTCCGGGTTCTGGAAAGGCCCGACGCTATGGCCGACCATATAAATCGGTTTGTTCGCCATAAACGCGCATAAGGGATACTCAAAATGGGTCAGGCCGTACAGGTCAACATAGTTAGAGCCGCCAACCTGAATGACCGCATCATACTGGGCGATAAACCGGGCAAAGTCGGCAAATTCCGGCGCAAGCGCAAAGTTACGCAGCGATCCTTCCTGCGCAACCTTCGCCAGTAAAATTTTGTGCTGAAATCGACGGCGCAACACTTTTTTGACCCGGCCATTCAGCCCGGTCATCTGCTGCTGTTTCTGGCTTAGTTGATACAGCGGATCGGCAATAATTGGCCGTCCCTGTAACCAGGCGGAACTGACCGGGAAACGGCTCATCACATCCATGTCGACTTCAGGTTCTTGTTGGCGGATGGCATCGAGTAAACCGCGCATAATGGCGCTATCACCACGGTTCCCACAGGTGTGGTTGCCTAATACTAATAATTTCATAAGTTGCCTCTTATCGATTTATTTACCTGTCATCCGACACGTAATAATTTTTTCATTCTTGCACTGCCGAACAGCTGTCTTTTCATTTCCATGACCAGCGCGTTGCGTGAAAAAATAAGCATTAAAATAAAACTCACTATTCCGACCACGACCTGTAAAGTGAAGACACCGGACAGCGGCAAGGCTTTGTCAAATAACTTCCCTGCGCCGTAGGCGGTGATAAATGTGGGCAACGAGAGATAAAACGGCAGCCACAGACTCAGAATGTACTGGCGGTAGCTGGAACCGAGCACCGGCTTAATCATGATGAAATAGCTCAGTACGGTATTCACGATCTGCACCAGCAGGAAGCCCAGCGTTACGCCAATCGCCCCCCCCATCTGCCCGCCGATAATGATTGCCGGAATAAAGAGAAAAGTTTTGAACACATTGAATTTAAAACTGATATCCACCCGCGCTTTCGCCATCAGTAAGGAACCAATCGGGTTACCCACCGAGCGCAGCAGACCGACGATGCACAGCAGTTGCAGCACCGGGATAATACTGTTCCACTTTTCGCCAAACACCAGCGGCACGAAGTTATCCGAAACCACCATCAGCCCGAGCAGCGCCGGAAAGTTAATGATTCCCACAACGGACAGCAGTTTGTAAAAGTTCACGCGCAGCTTTTCCGTGTCGTCCTGAATCTTGGCAAACGCCGGGAACAGCACGCGGGTGATGATCGGGTTAAGCTTCATTGGCGGCACCACCGCCACGTTATAAGCCAGATTGTAACCACCCGCGACGCTGGCGCCGAGAATGCGCGCCAGTACCAGCGTGGAAAGGTTGGTATTGACGTAGTTGACGATGCTGTCCGCCGTCAGCCAGGCGCCAAAGCGCAGGTTTGACGAGACGGACTTCAGGGAAAAATGCAGACCCGGGCGATAAATCTTGCGGCCAAAATAACCGAACAGCAGGGTGCGCACGACACTGTTGACCAGATACCCCAGAATCGCGGTTAACGCCAACGGCCAGAAATGGGCGCTGACTACCGTGAAAGTAAAGCCCGCCAGCACCGCGCTGGTTTCGATCATACCGATCTTGTTGAACTCCAGCTCTTTTTGCATCAGCGCGCGGAACTGCTGCCCATGCGGGATCACGACAAACACCAGCGAAAGGGTTTTTATCAGCGGCGTCAGATCCGGATTATGCAACACGCCTGCGATAACATCGCTCAGCAGATATACCGCCACGCACACCACAATCCCCAGCCCCACGTTCAGCCAGTACAGGGTGGTAAGCTCGAGGTGACTGATCGTTTTGCGCTGGATAATCGAGTTGGCAATGCCAAAGTCGCACAGGGTATCCGCCAATGCGATGATGACCAGCGAGACGGTCAGCAGGCCGAACTGATGATTATCGATAATCCGCGCAAGCACGGTCATCTGAATCAGCCCAAGACTGATGATAATGACCGTGGCGATGGCCGACCATTTGGCGCCGCTGATGGTTTTTTCTCGTAAGCTCATCTTAATACGCCGCTTTGTTAACGAAGCCTTTGAAAACGGTCAGAAAAACGATTTTGATGTCGAACCAGATGCTCCATTCGCGGATGTATTCCAGGTCGAATTCGACGCGTTTTTCCATTTTCTCCAGCGTGTCGGTTTCGCCGCGCCAGCCGTTGATCTGCGCCCAACCGGTAATGCCTGGCTTTACCTTGTGGCGCAGCATGTAGCCTTCAATCAGTTGTCGATACTGTTCGTTGTGCGCCACCGCATGTGGACGCGGGCCGACAATCGACATCCCGCCGGTCAACACATTGATAAACTGTGGCAGCTCATCAAGCGAAGTGCGGCGCAGGAAATTACCCACTTTCGTCACGCGCGGATCGTTCTGCGTCGCCTGCGTAACCACCTTGTCGTTTTCCATCACCTTCATTGAGCGGAACTTCCACACGTTGATCGGCTTGCCGTCCATACCGTAGCGGGTCTGGCGGAAGATCACCGGACCTGGCGAGGTCAACTTCACCGCCAGCGCGATACCGCACAGTACCGGTGAAATCAGCAGCAGGATCAGCGAGGCGAGCACAATATCCTCCGCGCGTTTCAGCAGTCGGTTAATGCCCGACAGCGGCGTGTCATACAGAGGCACCACCGGCACGCCGCTCACTTCTTCAATGCGCGAATGCAGGATGTTGAAGGTAAAGACGTCCGGGATAAGGATCACCGAACAGGTGGTATCCGCCAGTTCGCGCACCAGCTTTTTGACCTGCGCGCCGTCGCTCATCGACATGGCGATATAGACGTTATGGATGCGTGAGGCTTTGGCATCCTCAATCAATTGTTCAAAATTTCCGGCCCAGTCGGAAGATACACCGCCCGGTTTCGGGTCGTGATAGACGCCGACCACCTCAAAGCCCAGCCACGGTTCGTTGCGAAAACTGTCGAGCAGCGCCTGTCCGGCTGGCAGGTCGCCCGCTACCGCCACCAGGCGTTTGTTATAGCCGCGGTTGCGCAACCAGCCCGCGCCGTAGCGGATAAACGAACGGCAGATCACAAGGCCAATGCTGCTCAACAGATACCACGCCAGCCAGGTGCCCAGGCGATTATCGAAATCCTGGTTAAACGCCACCAGACCCGCGCAAAAAACGAGGCTCAGCGTCCAGTTTTGCAGCAGGAGCGTCAGTTCTGTGGAAATTTTGACGCCGCGCCAGGATCGGTAAAAATCGGTCATGCCGCCCAGCATCTGAAAAACAACCAGCGTAATCAGCGCCACCAACAGGTGCATATACAGGAAGGGCCGTCCACTCACTTCGCAGACCAGCCACAGCCCGCCAAACATGATGGTGATATCTGAAAAGCGTTGCACCATAGAGATTAACGATGCATTGGTTTTCGCTCGTTCGCGCTTTTTTAGATTTGTCATCGTTGTTCCTGTTATTAGCCCCTTACCCGCGACCGGGTAAGGGAAGACCTGACCTTACTGATTCAGCAGCGTCAGCAGAGTGCGCGTTCGCGCTTCCATCAGCGGGATATCACCGCGCGATTCGACGTTCAGGCGTACCACCGGCTCGGTGTTTGACGAACGCAGGTTAAAGCGCCAGTCGGCAAACGACATGCTGATGCCGTCAGTGCGATCCACCGACAGCGCTTCTTTCGCGAAATGCGCCTCCACGCGGGCAATCGCCGTCGCCGGTTCCGCCAGTTGGCTGTTGATTTCACCGCTCGCCGGGAACGCCGCCATCCGGTCGCGGACCAGCTCGCCCAGCGACTGCCCTTTCAGGCATACCAGCTCCGCCACCAGCAGCCATGGGATCATCCCGCTGTCGCAGTAGGCGAAATCACGGAAGTAGTGGTGGGCGCTCATTTCGCCGCCGTAAATAGCATCTTCCGCACGCATCCGCTCTTTGATGAACGCATGACCGGTTTTCGACATCACCGGCGTGCCGCCTGCGGCCTTCACCACATCGACGGTGTTCCAGGACAGGCGCGGGTCGTGGATGATCTTCGCGCCCGGGTGTTTTTCGAGGAACGCTTCCGCCAGCAGGCCGACGATGTAGTAGCCCTCAATAAACTGCCCTTTTTCGTCGAACAGGAAGCAGCGGTCGAAATCGCCGTCAAAAGCAATCCCCATGTCCGCGCCGTGCTCAATCACCGCATTGCGGGTATCGTCGCGACATTCCGGCAGCAGCGGATTAGGAATACCGTTCGGGAAGTTGCCGTCCGGGGTGTTATGCACCTTGATGAACTCCACCGGTACGCCCCGGGCCTTAAAGCGCGCTTCAATAGCGTCCACGACCGGACCCGCCGCGCCGTTACCCGAGTTGATCACCAGCTTCAGCGGGGTGAGGTTGTTGACGTTGATGTAGCCAAACAGATGATCGATATAGGCGTCGCGCAGGGTGATCTGTTTATAGCTGCCGCGCTTAGCCATATTGACCGGCGGGAAGTCGTTGGCTTCCGCCAGGCGCTGGACGTCGCGCAGGCCGGTGTCGCCGCTGATTGGGCGCGCGCCCTCACGCACCAGCTTCATGCCGTTGTAGTCCATCGGGTTATGGCTGGCGGTGACTTCAATGCCACCGTCAACGCCGAGGTGGAAGGTGGCGAAATAGATCTCTTCGGTGCCGGAAAGGCCGATATCCAGCACATCGACGCCCGCGTCCTGTAACCCCTTCGCCAGCGCCAGCTTCAGCGCCTCACTGGTCAGACGCACGTCGCCGCCGAGTACAATGGTTTTCGGTTTGAGAAATTCGCCGTAGGCGCGGCCAATCCGCCACGCAATATCTTCGTTTAATTCTTCGCCCAGCCTGCCGCGAATATCGTAGGCTTTGAAACAGGTTAATTTTGTCATGTTTTTTTACCCTTCTTCAGGCAACAGTTAGCCCTCTCCCGGAAGGAGAATAATCATTTCGGATACCCATTCGGTTTCGCGTTACAGGAAGCCTGCGCCCCTGCGCCGCGAAAGATGATGGTCAGACGCGGCCGTAGCGATCCTCGAAGCGAACGATGTCGTCCTCTTCCAGATAGGCGCCGGAGCGCACCTCAATTAAGTCGAGCGGAATTTTTCCCGGGTTTTCCAGACAGTGGGTCGCGCCCAGCGGAATATAAACAGACTCGTTTTCACCAAGCAGTTTGATCTCGCCGTTGATGGTGACTTTGGCGGTGCCCGCCACCACCACCCAGTGTTCGGCGCGGTGGTGGTGCATCTGCACCGACAGCCCCTCGCCCGGTTTAACGGTAATGCGTTTCACCTGGTAGCGGTCACCGGCGTCGATAGAGTCGTATTTGCCCCACGGACGGTACACTTCACGGTGAATATGGTGTTCATGACGCCCGTCGGCTTTGATTTGCTCAACCACTTTTTTGACATCCTGCACCGCGTTGCGATCGGCAATCAGCACCGCGTCTTTGGTCTGCACCACCACCAGGTCTTTAACGCCAACGGTCGTCACCAGGCCAGACTCGGCATAGACGTAGCTGTTCTCGGTTTTGTGGCTGATCACATCGCCGTGGTGTACGTTACCTTCGGCGGTATGCGCGCTAATCTCCCATAGCGAGGACCAGGAACCCACGTCGCTCCAGCCCGCGTCCATCGGCATCACTACCGCATCCGCCGTGCGTTCCATCACCGCGTAATCCACCGATTCTTCCGGACAGGCGAGAAACGCCTCTTCATCCACCCGAATGAAGTCCAGATCCGGGTCAACGACGCTCATCGCTTTTTCGCAGGCCGACAGAATATCGGGACGGTATTTTTGCAGTTCTTCCAGATAACGACCGGCGCGGAACAGGAACATACCGCTGTTCCAGTAGTAATCGCCGGTTGCCACATACGCCTGAGCGGTTTCCAGATTCGGTTTTTCGACAAACTGCGCCACCTCAAAGGCCACCGCGTCTTTCTCGCCCGGCACCACCTCGCCGCGACGAATATAGCCATAGCCGGTTTCCGGCAGATCCGGCACGATGCCAAAAGTCACCAGCTTACCCGCCTCAGCGTACGGCATGGCGTTACGTACGGCCTCACGGAAAGCGTCTTCGTTGGCAATCACATGATCGGCCGCCAGCACCAGCATCAGCGGATCGCTGTCCGGACTGTGGCGTTTTGCCGCCAGCGCAGCCAGCGCGATCGCCGGCGCGGTGTTACGACCCGCCGGTTCGAGAATGATGTTTTCCGTGAGTTTATTGAGCTGTCGCAGCTGTTCGGCGACGATAAAACGGTGCTGCTCGTTGCAGATCACCACCGGGCTTTCGCACTCCACGCCGTTCAGACGACAAATGGTCGTTTGCAGCATGGTCAGATCGCCCTTCAGGCATAAAAACTGCTTTGGATAAAGTACGCGGGAAAGCGGCCACAAACGGCTACCGGAGCCACCAGCCATCACAACCGGATAGAGTTTATTTTGCCCCATGATTCATCCCCGAATATCTGTAATAAATTGACGTAACACGTTCTCTTTATCGAGCGTGCGTTCGGCATATTCACGTGCCACCGTGTTGTGTTTTGGCATGGCGAGTGCGGTGGTAATCCCCGCGACCAGCGCCGGGACCGATTCCGGCTCAACGCAAACGGCGATACCCGGCGCGTTGCTGCACAGCTGGCCCAGTTCCGTTTCCGGTTCGGCGGTGATGACCGCGTTGCCGCCGACCGCCAGAATGTTGGTTAACTTGGACGGTAAAACCGCATCCGCCGCGCCGCGCTTTTGCACCACCAGATGGCAATCGCCCATTTTCAGCAGCGCAGGCAGCGCTTCGTAAGGCTGCAACGGATAAAACCTGATGTTATCGAGGCCGTGCTCACGGGCCATTTTTTCCAGTCGCGCTTTGCCGCCGCCCTGCCCGACAATGGCGAACACCAGCGGCTTATCGCGCAACTTAGCCGCGGCTTCGATGACGTTTTCCAGCCCCTGCTTTTCGCCGATATTGCCGGAATAAAGCACGATTCTTTTGTCATCCGGCAGACCAAGCTGATTGCGCAGCGCAAGCACATCCGCGTCATTGACGTTCTGAAAGCGCGCCACTTCCGACCAGTTCGGAAAGAAAATCACTTTTTCCGCCGGGACGCCTTTTTCCTGCGCTTTATTCATCATTGAACGCGAAATGGTGGAAACGTTGTCGACGTTATGCAGGCCGCTGCGCTCAAAGGCGGAGGCCAGCTTTGCCACCTTGCCGCCCTTGCCCTTTCCGGCCAGACCGAGTCCAAGCATCGCGTCCACTTCATAATCCTGAATATGCAGTAAGGTGCGCGCGCCAGACAGCTTCGCCAGCAGGCGCATGCCAGGTGTGCAAAACAGCGTCGGCACTACGCCGATAATGCGATCCGGCTTCCAGCGGCGCTGGGCCATCAGCGGGAAAAAGCTGCTCAGCGCGAAACTGCCGAGATGCAATAATCGTTTCAGCGTCGAGGGCTGCTTCGGCACATACAGCGGGCAACGCCAGACGGTGGCATCGCCCTCTTCCCGGCGGTAGCGCCAGGCGGAATAGCGCTCGCCCACCTTCCACTGCGGGTAGTACGGCGGCGCGGTAATGACCCGCACCTCATGCCCCTGGCGCGCCATCCACTCGACCATCTCGCCAGTGTATTTGCCGATGCCGGTCAGCTCCGGCGAGTAATTGATTCCATACACCAAAATTTTCATAAGCCCGGCACTCCGGACTGACGATCGGCCAGGAAATAGGCACGACTGTTGTCGTGCACGTTGTCGCTGGCAAGCAGCGCCTCTGGCGTCAGCCAGCGGTAGGCGTCATGCTGAGAATCAGGCAGAGGCAGGTCTGCCTCTCTCACCTTCAGACGGAACCCCAGCACGATGTAGTGCGTGGTGAAGTCGCTGCCCGAAAAGTTATCGTCATAGAAGTGCTGCCAGACCCCGTAAAACTGGCCCGCTGCCATCGTCAGCCGCAGACCCAGTTCCGCCAGAGTAAGGCGCGCAAAGGCATCGCTGAGCGTCTCATCCTTCTGCACACGCCCGCCGGGCACGAACCAGAAGCCCTGTGCAGGACGATTCGTTCGTTTTCCCAGCAGGAACTCGCCGCGTTCGTTTTCCACAATCAAATCAATGGAGATCAGCGGCGTGGAACGAACGATCGCGGCAAAATCTTCCTGACGTAAAAACATGCTTACCCCCGGAACCGGTGCTGATTCTCAAGGAACCACTGGTAGGTGCTGGCAAGGCCTGCGTCCAGCGCGATCTCGTGATACCAGCCCAGTTGATGCAGGCGGGTGACGTCGAGCAGTTTGCGCGGCGTGCCGTCCGGTTTGGTGGCGTCGAACACCACGCGGCCCTTGTAGCCCACCACCTGCGCGATCGTCTGCGCCAGCTCGCGGATGGTGCAGTCAATGCCGGTACCGACATTAATGTGCGACAGCATCGGCTGGGTGTTTTCCTGCCAGACTTCGCGATCCAGCTCCATCACGTGAATGCTGGCGGCGGCCATGTCGTCAACGTGGAGGAATTCACGCATCGGCGTACCGCTGCCCCACACCACCACATCCGGCGCGTTTTCCACGGTCGCCTCATGAAAACGACGCAGCAGCGCCGGGATCACATGGGAATTGCTCGGGTGGAAGTTGTCGTGCGGCCCGTACAGGTTGGTCGGCATCACCGAGCGATAGTCGCGGTCATACTGACGGTTGTAGGACTCGCACAGCTTGATCCCGGCAATTTTGGCAATGGCGTAAGGCTCATTGGTTGGCTCAAGCGTTCCCTGCAACAGCTCGCTCTCAGCCATCGGCTGTTTCGCCAGCTTCGGGTAGATGCACGATGACCCGAGGAACAACAGCTTATTGACGTTATTCAGGTGCGCGGCATGGATGATGTTGCTTTCCATCATCATGTTCTCAAAGATGAAATCCGCCGGGTAGGTGTTATTCGCGACAATGCCGCCCACTTTCGCCGCCGCCAGATACACCTGATCGATGCGTTCACTGGCGAAGAAGTCATGAACGGCACGACTGTCCAGCAGGTTCAGTTCCTCACGAGTGCGCACGATCAGTTCCACGTCGCCGCGCTGTTCAAGCTGGCGTTTTATCGCGGAACCGACCATCCCGCGATGGCCGGCAATGAAAATTCGTTGTTTGCTCATTCTCAGGACTCCAGCGCGATGGCAACCTCGTAGCCGTGAGACTTCAGCAGGGAGTGTTTCTTCGCCGCTTCCAGATCTTTCGCGACCATTTCGGAAACCATTTCCTGCAGGGTAATTTCCGGTTTCCAGCCCAGCTTCTCGTGCGCTTTGCTCGGATCGCCCAGCAGGGTTTCCACTTCCGCAGGACGGAAATAACGCGGGTCGACGGCAACAATCACATCGCCTGCCTTCACGCCTGGCGCGTCGTGGCCCGTGACGGAGACGACAATGCCTTTCTCATTTACGCCTTCGCCTTCAAAGCGCAGTTTGATGCCCAGCTGTGCCGCGGCCATCTCAACGAACTGACGCACTGAGTACTGCACGCCGGTGGCGATAACGAAGTCTTCCGGCTGTTCCTGCTGCAGCATCATCCACTGCATCTTGACGTAATCTTTCGCATGGCCCCAGTCACGCAGGGAATCCATGTTGCCGAGGTACAGGCATGACTCCAGGCCCTGCGCGATGTTAGCGATCGCGCGGGTAATTTTGCGGGTGACAAAGGTTTCGCCGCGGCGTGGGGATTCGTGGTTGAACAGAATGCCGTTACAGGCGTAAATGCCATAAGACTCGCGGTAGTTAACGGTGATCCAGTAGGCATACAGTTTCGCCACGGCATACGGTGAACGCGGATAGAACGGCGTGGTCTCTTTCTGCGGAATTTCCTGCACCAGACCGTACAGCTCAGAGGTGGACGCCTGATAGAAACGGGTTTTCTTTTCGAGGCCCAGGAAACGAATCGCTTCCAGCAGACGCAGGGTCCCCATGGCGTCAACATCGGCGGTGTATTCCGGCGACTCGAAGGAGACCGCAACGTGACTCATCGCGCCCAGGTTATACACTTCATCCGGCTGCACTTCCTGCAGGATACGGGTCAGGTTGGAAGAGTCCGTCAGGTCACCGTAATGCAGATGGAATTTGGGGTTGCTGGCGTGCGGATCCTGATAAATATGATCAACACGTTCCGTGTTAAAAGAAGAGGCACGACGTTTAATACCGTGCACTTCATACCCTTTTTCCAGTAGCAGCTCTGCCAGGTAAGAACCATCTTGTCCGGTAACGCCGGTGATGAGAGCGACTTTAGACATGTTTATTTTCCTCTGTACTTATCAAAGTTTTCAAACCCTGCTCATAAGGCTATCTGTCTTGCCATTCTGAACCGGGCTCTTCGTTTCAACGCGTTCGCGTATCACCACTGCGGGATTGCCACGGCAAATCGTATTTGCCGGTAGCGATTTAAAAACGCTGCTGCGGGCGCCAACGACCGTGCCATCGCCAATCGTCACACCGGGTGCAACGAAGACATCGGTTGCCAGCCAGCACTTCTCGCCAATCACAATCGGCGTGGCGGTAATATCAAAATGCGCGCTGGCGTGATCGTGACTGCCGGTACATAAATAACTTTTTTGCGAGACCACCGAGTTTGCGCCGATAATAATCTCGCCGAGGGTGTATAAATTGACCTCATCGCCGACCCAGGCGTAATCCCCTAACGTTAATTTCCACGGATAGGTAATTTTTACCGAAGGTCGGATGACTACGTTTTTTCCTATTTTTGCGCCAAATAAACGAAGCAAAAATGCGCGCCAGCGATAAAGGACCTGCGGAGACCAGGCAAATAATGTCGCCTGTACCGCCCACCACAATTGAACTTTTATGCCATTCGCGCCACGAAAACCTTTCGGCACGGAAAAACCGCGTAAATCCTGCATATTATTTCCTTATATTTATGATTTGTTATATAAGGCTTTCGTTTTACCCGTCGTGCGCTGGCGTAAATGCCAGGACAACTCCGCCCAGAAACCAGGGACACGTAATATGTTACGCTGGACCTTTTTCGCATCTTCGCAGAGTTCAAGATTATTCGTTGTCGACACGCCGCCCATAGAAAATTCAGACACCAGGCCATTTAATTTTTTAAAACGATAACCTGCTTTATACATTCTGGCGGCCAGCGCATAGTCGGATGACACTTTATATTGCAAATCGTAATGCCAGATTTTTAACCCTCTGACCGGGAAAAAGATCGCCTGATGGCTGGCTGGCAGACTGTGATAGATATACCAGCTGGGTTTCGCGCTGCGTTTAATTTTATGACCATTGCCAAAATCCAGCAGCGCATCACCGGTCATCATGGCGTCATCTTTTTGTGTCTTCAGCTGACGCACGAATCGGGCAGCATCCGGATGAAAAATATCACCGGAGTTGAGGAACAGCGCAAACGTTCCCTGCGCCATCTCTATGCCTTTATTCATCGCATCATAGATGCCATTATCCGGTTCGCTCACAAAGCGTAAGTCGTACTCGCCATTGAGGTTTTCGAGAAACTCGCGGGTTCCGTCGTTCGAGCCGCCATCCACCACAATCCACTCGAAGCTGATATCATTTGCCAGGGCCAGGTGCGCAAGTGACGCATGGGTTTTGACAATGCCGTCCAGATTGCGAAACGCGACGGTGATAATGCTGAGCAGCATAGGAATAACCTCATCATACTTTTGTAATATTGAGCGCTTTGCGCAAAATAAACGGACAGACAATTAGAAACGCATATTCCGGGCTAAATATTGAACCGGTAAAAAACAGTGACACCGGGGTAAAAAGATAAAGCTGCACCCGAAAATTCTGATTATCACCAAACGCATTAAGCGTCATTTTTACCACTTTCCCCATGTACCACAGAGTCATGAGTACCGCGAACCAGGAGAAATAAATAATCAGCAGATACAAACCATTGTCTATTGTTTTTCCGACATCCGCACCGTTAAAGATTCCGAATGATGCGACATATTCGTAAAGTGAGCCAAATCTGACAACGCCGTCAATATGGGTCAAAGAATAGCCGACCATAACCAGCGGGCCGACGATACGATAATAAGACGATGACCCTTCTTTGCCTAAATCACCGAGGCGCGTGGAGATATAAGGAAATGCGAACATCACCCCCACCAGAAATACGGTTAATGAAATTATCGCCAGCGGCAGTTTTTTCTTAATCGCATCCTTATTCAGATACTGAAATGCCCATTCCAGCAGGTAAAACAAGATAAATGTCATTACCCCTGAAAACGATCCTGATAATACTATCCCTGCCAGAATCATAGCATCGGTTTTAGGTGTTTTGATACCAAACTGTTTGATGCTGAGCCAAATTGAGATTAACGCCAGAGCAAAAAAGGCCGGTTCGAAATAGAGTGCGGTGGTTCGCTTGCCACCAAATTTAATAAAGTTCAGTACATAACTGTTACTGTAAATAAGATATTTCGAAATCGCTTCCATTAAGCTGCTGCCGCCGGTGAGGATAATTTGCGCCATCTCGGCAGCGGCGAGCAGTACCACCAGCCCTACCACCAGATAAAAAAAGCGCAGGATCTTGCGGTGGTTGTGCGGCGAAATGGTTTTAAAGCGAATACTCCAGACCATGCCGATAATGATCACAATGTAAACAAACAGCATGGTGGAAGTGACGTACTTGCTGGCGTCCAGCGACTGGCCGAAAAGGTAGTTAAACGCCGTCAGCCCGGCGCCGATCCCCAATGCAATCATCAGTTTTTTCAGGTTGATGCGCTCCACATAAAGCAGCAGCAAAACCGGCAAAAAGGTGACGATGGTGATGGGAAAACTTTCGCCCAACTGGGCAATTTTGACGTTGACCAGCAGGTAGATCAGCGGCAGCAGCAGATAGCTACAGATTCTGATAGAACGAGACATATTCCTCCAGCATCTGTTGTCCACTGTAAGCCGCCCGGCTGCGCTCGCGAAAGGCGTCGAGCGAAGTGCCAAAGACGGCCTGCGCGATATCGGCTTTGCTTAACTGCACCAGGCGAAGTACGTCGCTGTCGTCGAAGGTTTTACCGCCGGATTTTTGCAGGACCTCCTGCGCCGCCTCGCTATGGGTGGCGATAACCGGCACGCCAATCGACAATGCTTCGCAGAGAATCAACGGATAGTTATCCACCCGTGAACTGAACACCAGCGCGTCCATCTGGTTCAGTGCGCTCATCAGCTTACGCTTGTCGGTTTCAAATCCGTGATTGACCACGTTCGTTCCGTCAAACGGCGAAAACTTACCGAAGGTATGTAATTCGATCGCCTCGCCCAGCGCCATCATTTCGCGCACCAGCCGCTGGTTGGTTTTACCGTCATAGCGCAGATCGTGGGCCACCACCGCGATTTTCGGTTTTCCTTCCGTCGCGCTGACCGGGGTCAGCTCCGCGAGAATCGCTTCGGTCGCCACGTCGATACCGTTATTGATGATGCGGCAACGCCCTGCCCCGTACAGGCTGTTAAAGGCTTCGGCGACGTGCTGGCTTGGTGAGATAAACTGACAGCCGAGCGCCAGCATGTCACGGAAAAGCTGGCGCTTACCGTGCACCAGCGCATGGGCGCGGTCGACCTTCACCGGTGGGTAATTGTTCAGCGTCGGGCATTTCCGGCAGTCCGACTTCCAGCCTTCGCAACCGTCGGTAAAGGCGCAGCGGCCAGTTACGCTCCAGTGGTCGTGCAGCGTCCAGACCAGCGTGACGTCCGGCTTGTGGTTTTTCACCTTTTCGCAAAACGCCACCACCTCGGCCAGATTCAGCCAGTAGCTGTGCAGGACGTGAAAATGCAGCACCAGCGGCCCCGGCGTGCGGGTGACGCTGCGGTATACATTATTGAGATTGCCAAACAGGTCGCGGTTAAACAGACGAAACAGGGCGATATTCGCCACCGACGTCAACCGTGGCGTCTGCTTACTCACATGCGGATAATGATTGTGGCTGACGCTTTTCTTTCCGCCTTTGCCGTAGCCGTACACGAAACGTGAAGCCAGTCCTTTTTGCAGCGCGCGCTGATGCAGATCTAATGCCACTCCAGCCGCACCGCCTTCCGCCAGCCGCACATTAAATTGCAGAATGTTCATTTTATTCCCTTCACTCGTGCCTTCTCGCCTACCACCAGCGCATTGTCCGGCACGGCGTCAAGCACCACGCTCCCGGCGCCAATGGTCACGTTATTACCAATAGCGATATCACCCAGCACAATGACGTTCGCGCCCAGCTCCACACCGTTGCCAATCACCGGGCAGGCGAGGCTGTCGGCGCCGCGGTTGCCAATAGTGACACCATGACGAATCGTAAAATCGTCCCCGGCGACCACGTTCTTATTTATCACCACGGCATAACCGTGATGAATAGTGAAACGTCGGCCAATGGTCGCTGCCGCCTGTATCTCGTAGCCAAACAGGCATTCGGTGATCAGGCGATACAGCACCAGCACCGGCGCGGCCCACAGGTTGTTAAGGACATTTTTTTTGCGCCAGACGGAACAAAAGTGGGCGACGCGATAAGCCAGCACCATGCAGCACGGGCGCAGACTCCAGCTGTTGGCGCGAATATCTTCCAGCATGCTTAACGCCCTCGCAGTCCGTCAGCCAGCCGTTTGCCGTTACGAACGGACAGCAGCGTGAGCAACGTGCGCCAGGTCATCCGTTTATTGCGGATCTGGTAAAGGGTGAACAGCTGATATTTCTTGCTCGCGCGGTCGAATTTATCTTTGTGCTTGCGATAAAAATGGAAATAGCCGGAGAATTTTTTCGGCGACGAGGTGATCTGCATTTCGCCGTGGTTGATATGCAGGATCTGCGTCGCGTCTTCCACCTTCCACGGTTCGCCGTACTCCACCACCATGCGCAGGAAAATATCGTAATCCTGCGCCGCCTTCAGTTCAGTGTCGAACAGGCACTCTTTAAAACGCCACGCCCAGGTAAACACCTGGTTGCCGATGATGTTGCGCTTGTAGAACAGGCGGCGAGAGTACGGGGACTTCGGGTACAGCGGCAGACTGGCCGGTTGCGAATAGACTTCGCCTTCACAGACATAATCGTTCGCGTAAAGGAACGCATGAGTGACCAACTGATGCTTATGGGCGAGAAACACGCTCAGGCGATTTGGCGTCCATTCATCGTCATCGTCAATACCGGTGATGTACTGCCCGTTCGCCTGTCGGATCGCCTGGTTACGCACCGCGCAGGCGCCGGAATTGACGTCGTTATGGGTATAACGCACCCGTGGATCGTTTAACCCTTCGACGAACTGTTGCAGCTGTTCATAGGCGCTGGAGCAATCATCGACAATGATCATTTCCCAGTGGGTATAGTCCTGGCGCAGTACCGATTTGATGGCCCGAATCGCCAGCTGTTGCCTGTTCCAGGTGGGCATATAGATTGAAATCAGCGGGTTGTCTTTATTCATGCTCGTTCCCCAAAGCGTTTTCGCAGGATGGCGTTTCGCTGCCATCCGGCATTCTCGTTTTTTATTTGGAATCTGACTTATATTCGTACTCGTAATACCCGTAATCCTGGTATCCGGTGGCGCGACGGAAGATAGAGTTGAGGATCACCCCTTTCACCTGAATGCCGTTTTGCCCGAAGCGGCTGAGGCTGGTCTCCACCTCTTTCAGAGTATTCACGGCGTAACGCGCCACCATCAGGGTGGTTCCCGCGTGGCGACCGACAATCGCCGCGTCAGTCACGGCCAGAATCGGCGGCGTATCGATCAGCACCAGGTCATAGTGACTGCTGGCCCACTTGATTAACTCGCCAAAACGTTCACTCATCAGCAGTTCCGACGGATTTGGCGGCACCTGGCCGCGGGGAACGAGATCGAAGTTTGGGATAGAGGTTGGTCTGGCGCAGGCGGAAATATCTCCCTTGCCGACCAGAATATCGGACAGGCCGTTCACGTTGTTGGTGCCGAGCAACTCGTGGGTGTACCCCTTGCGCATGTCGCAGTCGATCAACAACACGCGCTTGTTGGTCTGGCTGATGACCGCCGCCAGGTTGGCGCAGACAAAAGTTTTACCGATTGAAGGGCTGACCCCGGTCAGCATCAGCACGTTGTTCTGCGCCTGCATCATGGCGAAGTGCAGGCTGGTACGCAGACTACGCACCGCTTCAATCGCCAGATCGGTCGGGTTCCCTACCGCCAGCAACTGGCTCTGCTTGTAACGCTTCACGCCTTTGATGCTTTTCACGTTATCGCGCGCTTTCTGCCATTCCGACAGCGGAATGCTGGCGTAAACGCTGATCCCGTTCTCTTCAAGCACCTGCGGGCTTTCGATACCGCGATTGAACAACGAACGCAGCAGGACGCCGACGATTGACAACATCAGGCCAAGAATAATGCTGCCCAGTATGATCAGCCCCTTCTTCGGCTTCAGTACACCCGGTTGGGCAATCGCCGGGTCAACAATCCGCACGTCGCCGACGGTGCTGGCCTCGTTGATCTGCAGTTCCTGTTGCTTATTCAGCAGTTGCATGTAGACCTGCTGACCGGACTCCACGTCACGGGTCAGGCGCACGATCTCCTGCTGCGTTTTCGGCATTGCCGTCACGCGCCCGTTGAGTTTCGCTTTTTCATCCTCCAGCGCCTGGCGTTTTTCCAGCAGCGTGCGGTAAGCCGGGTGCGCTTTGGTGTACAGCTTGGAGATTTCCGCTTCTTTAAAGGTCAGCTCATTCAACTGGGCGTCGATATTGACCATTGAGTCCAGCACCGCTTTTGCTTCCAGCGGCAGGTCAACGGAGTCTTTATCCTGGCGGAAGGCGTTGAGTTTGTTCTCCGCGACGTCCAGACGGCTGCGCACTTCCGGCAGTTGTTTTGCCAGGAATGCCAGGCTTTTCGCTGCCTCTTCCGATTTACGCGCCACGTTCTGTTCAAGGTAGTTGCGGGTAATGCTGTCGAGAATTTCGCGGATTTGTTCGCGATCCTCACCGGTAAACGTCAGGCTTAACACGCCGGTGTCTTTGCCGGTTTCGGTTACCGTCAGGTTGTTTTGCAGGGTGTTGATCATCCCGAGCGTGGAGAATTTATTGACGGTAAATTCGGTGTCCGGGCGGGCATGGATCTCGCTCACCACCATCGTCACGCCGTCTTTGTTCAGGGTTTGACCGATCTGCCCACGGGCGCTAAACCCGCCGTCGCTGGTCAGCGCGTAGGACTTATCGTCCAACACGTTCAGCGTGAAAACCTGGTCGTTCATTCCCTTCGGCAAGGTAAAGGTGGTGACTTTCACCGTCTCATTCTGGCGTCCCATCAGCCGTTCCCAGCCTGCGCCAAACAGCGGGAAGGTGTTTTTGCTGACGGAGATATCCAGGTCCAGGTCATCCACCGTTTTGCCTAACACCAGACGCGAGCGAATCAGCTGAATTTCGGCCTCAGAGGCGGGGGGTTTATCGGACAACGCCGAGTTAATATCCTGCACCAGCGAGCTGCCAGCGTTCTGTTCAATCTGCACCAGCGCATCCGCACTGTAGATTGGCGTGGCGAAGAGCGTGTAAATCACTGCGCAAAGTGCGAATAATGCCGTAATCCCCAGCACCCACCAGCGTGCTTCAATGACGGTGCCCACCAGGCGGCCGATATCGATTTCATCATTGCCCGTTACCGGAGCGGCAGACTGTCTTACTTTTTCTGTCATTATTTTACCTGCTCTGCGTTCAATGCCTGCGCCCACTGGCGGGCAGACCGTTCAAGTAATGCGTACACCGCTTCAAACGCCTCGCGGCTTTTACGATACGGGTCGGGAATGTCGCGCTCATCGTCCCAGTGACCAAACAACATGACTTTGCCGCGCATTTCCGGCGCCAGCTCATGCAGAGACGCAATGTGTCTTTTCTCCATTGCCAGGATCAGGTCATAGTCCCGGCACAGCCGTCCGGTGATCTGCCGCGCGCAGTGTCCTTCCAGCGACAGGCCGTGATCGGCCGCCACGCTAAGGGCAGACGCGTCTGCGCCCTTTCCCACCAGCGCGCCAAGCCCCGCCGACTCGACGGTCAGCGCCGGGTGGTAGCGCTTCAATAAGCGTTCTGCCGTTGGGGAACGGCAAATGTTCCCCACGCAAACAACTAATATTTTGTTAAACATGACGATTACCAGGCGTGAATGTCGCTGGCCGTATCCGTCATATAACGGACACCGCTGATGGTCGGCAGCAACTGATTGATCAGACGGTTCCAGCGCGCAACCGGTGCGGTGGTGACATACACCACGTCATAAGGCTGCAGACGGAATTCCGTCGCCATGACCAGAGAGGTCGCATCAGACATATCGAGCTGATAAATATTGGCAATCTTGCCGCCCGGACCTTTGCCTTTCAGCGGACGGATCACGAAGATGCCGCTGGCGTTGGAGGTGGTCAGATCAATACCTTCGGCGTTGCCCAGCGCTTCGGTCAGCGTCATGCCGCTGAAGTCCATTTTGAGCGTGCTCTGTTTCTTCACTTCACCCATCACAAACACTTTCAGATCGTCATTGCGCGGAACATAAAGAATGTCGCCCGGATACAGCAGGCGGTTCTGGCTGAGATCGCCGTTTTGCATCAGCGCCTGCAGGGAAATCCGTTGTTCTTTGCCGTTATGGGTCAGCACCACGTTGCGCCAGTCGGCGTCTTCGGTCAGGCCGCCTGCGGCGTTGATCGCATCCAGTACGGTGAGCGGCACGTTGGTGATCGCCTGCTGGCCGGATTTGTTCACCTGGCCGGAGATATAGGCTTTTTGCGAACGGAACGCGGCGATATTAACGTCCACCTGCGGGTCAGCGATGTACTTCGCTAAGCGCCCGGTAATATCACTGCGGATCTCTGCGAGTGTTTTCCCCACCACGCTAACCTTGCCGATATAGGGATAAAACATCGTGCCGTCAGGCTGCACCCAGTTGCCGGTGTCGCTGGAGCTGCGGTACTGCCCCGCTGGCGTTGTCAGCTCAGGGTGGTCCCATACCGTCACGTTCAGAACATCCCCTGCCCCGACGCGGTACTGATAGCTGGCAAGCTCCTGGTCCAGCGACATATTCGGCTGCGCCACGTTTGGCCGCGGACGCAATTGCTCAACCAGTCGCGGGGTGAGTGGATACACATTCACCATCCGGTCGAGATCAAAATCAGCGTCCTGCTGTTTAATCACGTCTTTACCCATCGTAGACATATTGCTGCCCGGAAGTACTGTGCAACCGCTTATCAAGGTTACCGACACCAATAATGGCATCAATTTCATTTTGGATTTCATCATTGATTATTTATCACTTTGGCAGAGTAATTATCCTGTGCAATTTAAATAGCGACTTCGCCGTACACATTTACATTGCAGTTAATTGAAAAGAAATTTAACTGGCATCAGTCCTAAAAAATTTGAATTCATCCGTAAGCTATTGACAGAATAATGCAGACTCGTCATCAGGCGTTCAGGCACGCTACCGCCCTTGGCTTTTTAGCTACCAATACACTGATTAAGTTAGATTTTTGCAAACCTCGTGATTTTTCTCCCGCCACAACAGAGAAATACGTAAGGTAATAAGAATGTCGGCGGTTAATGATTAACGATGCCGGTCAATATATTTCTTCACACCTCATTAACGCTGGAAGAATTGTTACAGCTAACGTATTAGCAGGCAAGGCAACAAGCCTGCTATTTTGTCTTTTTAAGATTAATATTAAGTCATATAAAGCAGCATTTTTAGGAATTACTTGATGTTGACAAAATGCATATATTCCACCGAACCTGCGATATATCCGAAATTGTTTTTAATCCAGAATTTATTCCCGACAGAAACATTAAGGTTATTATTACGGGTGGGACGAAATACAAAAGCAGGATAAATCCCGCTCTGGCATTGCATTTTCCGCCAGCTTTATCCATGATCGAATTGTGACAATTGTCATATAACGAAGGGTTTTACGCTTACTATGGAATGGATTGCCGATCCGTCAATCTGGGCCGGTCTCGTCACGCTGGTGGTGATCGAGCTGGTCCTCGGCATTGATAATTTAGTCTTTATTGCCATCCTCGCCGAAAAACTGCCACCCGCGCAACGAGACCGCGCGCGCATCACCGGCCTGATTCTGGCGATGCTGATGCGCCTGCTCTTGCTGGCGTCAATCTCCTGGCTGGTCACCCTGACGAAGCCGCTCTTTAGCGTTCAGAGCTTAAGCTTTAGCGCGCGCGACCTGATCATGCTGTTCGGCGGGTTCTTCCTGCTGTTTAAAGCCACGATGGAGCTTAACGAGCGGCTGGAAGGGAAAGACAGCGACAACCCCACCCAGCGCAAAGGGGCTAAATTCTGGGGCGTGGTGGCGCAAATCGTGGTGCTGGACGCCATCTTCTCGCTTGATTCGGTCATTACCGCCGTCGGTATGGTGGATCACCTGGCGGTGATGATGGCGGCGGTGATTATCGCGATTACGCTGATGCTGCTCGCCAGCAAATCACTGACCCGTTTTGTCAACAGCCACCCGACCATCGTCATTCTCTGTCTGAGTTTCCTGTTAATGATCGGCTTTAGCCTGGTGGCGGAAGGTTTTGGTTTCCACATTCCGAAGGGCTACCTGTACGCCGCCATCGGCTTCTCGGTGATGATTGAAGCCCTGAACCAGTTGGCTATCTTTAACCGCCGCCGCTTTCTTTCCGCAAACCATACGCTGCGCCAGCGAACGACCGAAGCAGTGATGCGCCTGTTAAGTGGGAAGAAAGAGGACGCCGAACTGGATGCGGAAACAGCCTCGATGCTGGTGGATCATGACGACACGCAAATTTTCAACCCGCAGGAGCGGCGGATGATTGAGCGCGTACTCAACCTGAACCAGCGCACCGTCAGCAGCATTATGACCTCGCGCCATGATATCGAGCATATCGATCTCTGCGCACCCGAGGCGGATATCCGCGCCCTGCTCGAAAAAAACCAGCATACGCGACTGGTGGTCACCGGCGAAGATGACCAGGAGGATCTGCTTGGCGTGGTGCACGTTATCGATCTGCTCCAGCAGTCGCTGCGCGGAGAGCCGCTCAACCTGCGGGTACTGGTGCGCCAGCCGCTGGTGTTCCCGGAAACGCTCCCGCTGCTGCCGGCGCTGGAGCAGTTCCGCAACGCCCGCACGCATTTTGCCTTTGTGGTTGACGAGTTTGGGTCTGTCGAAGGGATTGTGACGCTGAGCGACGTGATGGAAACCATTGCCGGTAATTTGCCGAACGAAGTGGAAGAGATCGACGCCCGCCATGATATTCAGAAAAATCAGGACGGTTCGTGGACGGCAAACGGTCATATGCCGCTGGACGATCTGGTGCAGTATGTTCCCCTGCCGCTCGATGAGAAACGCGAGTATCACACCATCGCCGGCCTGTTGATGGAATATCTGCAGCGTATACCGAAAGAGGGTGAGGAGGTTCAGGTGGGCGACTACTTGCTGAAAACGCTACAGGTAGAAAGTCATCGCGTACAGAAGGTGCAACTGATTCCGTTACGCGCGGACGAAGACGGGGAATACGACGCGTAGTGGCAATCGCCGGACAGCGGCGCTTCGCGCCCTGTCCGGCCTTACAAAAAGGGACTCGCCACAGGCGGTTTACAGCTTATCCAGCAGCTTCCTGACGTCTTTGCCGTCGCGGGTATCTTTGTTCCGCTCCGCCCAGTCGTTGAGACGACGTTTCGCTTCATCCTGGACATGCTTACGCAGCACCTGGTCAACCTGCAGGTTATAATTCAGCGCCTGCCACTTGCCGTAAACCCGCAGCGGCACCGGCGTGTTTTTCAGGAAATCGATCAACTTACTTTCCCCTTTCCAGCCGCCGAGCACCCGCACGTTAAACTGCGTGTCGCACGACTCTCCGACCAGATCGAGCGTACCGTTACCGGTCAGGGCCAGCACAGAGGATTCGCCTTCCATGCTGTTCAGCCCCAGCTTACCGTGGTCGAGCGTCAGGTCGGTGACGAAACGATCGAGACGTGTGGCGTTATCGTAATTACGCATCGCCTCAACGTCGCCGCCGCTGCGCTCCACCGCCTGCTGAACCAACTGCTGAAAGTTCATGCCATCCATCCGCGTATCGCGCATCTCGACGCGCGCCTGGCCTTGCCAGTTATGGCGAAACGCCTGGGCATCAATGTCCGCGCCGGAGAAATCGCCCGTCAGCGACATTTTACCGGTCAGGGCAATGGGATAATGGAACGCTTTCAGAATCGTGCCTATCTCCACATCATTAAGACGCGGCTGGAACACCACGCGCGGAGTGTCAGCGCTGGCATCCAGCGTGCCGGGCAGTGAAATCGTGCCGCCATCAAGCTTGCCCTCGAGCTGCGCGATTTTCAGCACGCCGGCCTGATTCGTCATTCGCGTCGAAACGGCCGAGAAATTCATCCCGCGCCATAATACGCTCTCCGCATTCAGCGCGATCTCCGCGGAAAACCCCTTCAGCCCCTGGTAGGCCGGTTCATCGACCCGGCTGGCGATGACCGGTCGGGCCAGAGACGATGACGTCACGCCCTGCTCGCCACCGCCGTTAGCGCCGCTGCTGTTTTCCGACAGCGGAATAATGGAATCCAGATTCAGCTTGCCGAAATTCAGGTTAATGCGCCAGGCCGGTTGCTCCGTCAACGTCACCTGGGCGCTTCCGGTCAGCGTACTGTCGTTCGCGGTCAGATCAAGCTGGCTGAACGAGAGTAATTTCGCGTCTTCCTGCCACTGCGCCTGAAGCTGTCCTTGTCCCTGAATCCCCTGTTTCGGCAGATCGGCGCCCTGGAGCTGCCAGCTAAGCTGCTGGATCCCGGCAGAGAGGTTATGCGGATAGTCGGACGCATCCACCGTACCATTTAAGGCCAGATTCAAATCACGCTGATCGCGGTTAATCCGCCCGGAAAACTCAAAAGCGCCGCGATGCTGCGCATCCTGCTCCATTTGCAGGCGGATATCGCGAACGGTGACCTGCTCATCATTTTCATGCTGGAACACCAGCACGCTGTCGGCCACCCGCAGGCTGGCGATATCAAACGACCAGCCGCGATCTTCCGCGACGTCCGGTAAGTTATTGTCTTTAGGAGGCACCGGCGCGTTTTCGTTGCGCGCCGCTTCCGTTTGCGGGGTGAGCTGAATCACCGCGCCTTTGAGCATCACCTGCTTGACGCTCAACTGATGGCTAAGCAGCGGCCACAGCGCAACGTCAAGCCGCATGTTATCGGCGCGCACCAGCGGTTCACTGGCGCCTTTCGCCGTCAACGCCATGCGTCCGGAGAGGATACTGAGCTGAGGCCAGACGTGCCAGCGCAGTGGGCCATCCAGCTGTAGCTGATAGCCGCTACGCGCCGCGACCTGTTGCACCATATAGGTACGGAAGTCGTTCGGGTTGACCAGCATTACTAACGCAGAAAAGCCGGCCACCAGAACGACCAGCAAAATCATCAGCGTCGTCAGAAATCGTCTCATGCTATCCTCAGTGGATCAGACTCAGTCTTTATCAATCCGGCTGGCGACCGCGCCCTGCTGATCGCGATATTTGGCATCTTCGCGACGGTTATAGGGGCGAAGCGCCGGACCGGAAAGCGGTTCAAAGCTCAGCGCGCCGATCAACATGCCGGGGCGCAGCGCCAGCGGCAGTTTACCGGAGTTATAAAATTCCAGCACGATACAGCCGGACCAGCCGGGATCGATACGGTGGGCGGTCACGTGCACCATCAAGCCAAGACGCGCCAGGGAGGAGCGGCCATCCAGCCAACCGACTAAATCCGCGGGTAAAGTCACCGACTCATAGGTCACCGCCAGCGCCAGTTCGCCCGGATGGAGATAAAACGCTTCGCCGTCGGCCAGCGCAATCTCGTCGCTCATTACGCGGTCGAGCGCGGCGCTGACTTCATCTTTTGGCCCACTTAAATCGATAAATGCTGCGGTGTGGCCGCTGAAGGTACGGAATTTATTGCCAAGGCGCACATCCACCGTCGCGCCATTAATACGCTCCACAGGCGGACGCGGGTTGATCGACAAACGGCCTTCATCAAGCCAGGCTTCAATATCTCGGTCACACAGACGCATGGCACTTTCTCCTTTCGTGCAGCAGGCCCTTAACGCATTGTGTCGCAAGGGCAAACCAGGTTATCACTGAACGGTACACAATTCGCAGGGCTTATTCAAAGAACTGACTGATTTTCGCTTTCAGAATATCGATGGCGATGCGGTTTTTCCCGCCGCGCGGCACGATAATATCCGCATACTGCTTGGACGGCTCGATAAACTGCAGGAACATCGGACGCACCGTTTTCTGGTATTGCGCCATCACGGAATCCATGGAACGCCCGCGCTCGTTAACGTCGCGCTTGATGCGGCGCATCAGGCAGATATCCAGCGGCGTATCGACAAAAATAGAGAAGTTCATCTCTTCGCGCAAACGGGCGTCGGTGAGCAGCAAAATGCCTTCCAGAATAATGACTTTCTTCGGCTCCACGCGCACGGTTTCTTTCATGCGGGTGTGTTCGACGTAGCTGTAGACCGGTAGTTCAATCGCGCAGCCGCGCTTAAGCGCTTGCAGATGTTGAAACAACAGGCTGTGATCCATCGCGTTGGGATGGTCATAGTTGGTTTTTACGCGTTCTTCCATCGACAGATGGCTTTGATCTTTATAGTAGCTGTCTTCGGGGATCACGCCGATATGTTCGTCACCGACTTGTTCACGTAATTCACGATAAAGAGTACTGGCAATAAGACTTTTGCCAGAAGCCGATGCGCCAGCAATACCGATAATGACGCACTGATGAGACTGATCAGTCATAAATTTAGCGACCTGAATAACCTGTAAGGAAGGGAGACGCCGGAGCGTCAAACGCCGGCAATTATACACAAATTCAGACAAGATGCATCGCGGCGAAACGTCACGCCAGCCCCGTCCCTGCGCCCTGATGACTTCTGGATTGACGGCAAATTATGCGCAGCCGGGATATAAAAGGTAAAAAGTTTGTACTAGCATAAACACAGACTCACACTGACGCGTCCTGGCGTGCTTCGACGTTCCCGGCTATTCGGATAGGGTAATGAGTAAACCAACCCAACATGTTTTAGTTCCCTTACCGCACCCTCTGCTGCGCTTCGTCAGTTTAGGTCTGGCGGCGTTTGTTTTTACGCTCTTTTCACTGGAATTATCCCAGTTCGGCAATGCGTTAGCGCCTCTGTGGTTTCCTACCTCCATTATGATGGTGGCTTTTTACCGCCATGCCGGTCGCATGTGGCCGGGCATCGCCCTCGCCTGTTCTCTGGGCAGTATTGGCGCCTCGCTGGTGCTGTTTCCCCCGGGCGCGCTCAACTTTACCTATACGGCGATAAACATTATTGAAGCGGCAACAGGCGCGCTGTTGCTGCGCAAGCTCCTGCCTGGGTATAACCCGTTACAGAATCTGAACGACTGGATCCGTCTGGCCTTCGGCAGTGCGGTGATCCCCCCGCTGCTCGGCGGGATGCTGGTCTGGATGTTGTCTCCGCACGATACCCCGCTGCGGGCGTTTCTGTTCTGGGTGCTGTCAGAATCCATCGGCGCGCTGGCGCTGGTGCCATTGGGCTTGCTGTTTAAGCCACACTATCTGCTGCGCCACCGCAACCCTCGCCTGCTGCTGGAAACGCTGCTGACGCTGATCGTCACGCTGGTGCTAAGCTGGCTGGCGATGAAGTTTGTCCCCTGGCCGTTTACCTGCGTCATCGTGCTGCTGATGTGGAGCGCGGTGCGCCTGCCGCGCATGGAAGCTTTTTTAGTCTTTCTCGCCACGGTGATGGTGGTTTCACTGATGCTGGCCGCCGACCCGTCGCTGCTGGTTACGCCGAAGGTGAATCTGCTGACGCATCTGCCGTGGCTGCCGTTCCTGATGATCCTGCTACCGGCGAATATCATGACCATGGTGATGTATGCGTTTCGCGCGGAACGTAAACACATTACGGAAAGCGAAGAACGCTTCCGTAACGCCATGGAATATTCCGCCATCGGCATGGCGTTGGTCGGTACCGAAGGACAGTGGTTACAGGTCAACAAAGCGTTGTGTCAGTTTCTTGGCTACCCGCAGGACGAACTGCGCACGCTCACGTTTCAGCAACTGACCTGGCCGGAAGATCTGCATAACGATCTGGAACAGCTCGACATGCTGGTGCGCGGCGACATCAACAGCTATTCGCTGGAGAAGCGCTATTACACCCGCAGCGGTGAAGTGGTGTGGGCGCTGCTGGCGGTTTCTCTGGTTCGTCATACTGACGGCACGCCGCTCTACTTTATTGCTCAGATTGAAGACATTAACGATCTTAAACACACGGAATGGGTAAATAAGCGCCTCAATGAAGCGCTGTTTCAGGAAAAAGAGCGGCTGCACATTACCCTCGACTCCATCGGCGAGGCGGTAATCTGTGTAGACGTCGATATGAAAATCACCTTTATGAACCCGGTCGCTGAAAAAATGAGCGGCTGGCATCAAGAGAACGCCATCGGCGTACCCTTACTGACAGTGCTGCACATTACCTTAGGCAATAACGGTCCGCTGATGGAAAACATCTACAGCGCGGATATGTCCCGCTCGGCCATCGAACAGGACGTGGTGCTGCACTGTCGCAACGGCGGCAGCTACGATATTCACTACAGCATCACTCCGCTCACGACGCTGGACGGCGGGAACATTGGTTCGGTTCTTGTGATCCAGGATGTCACCGAGTCACGCAAGATGCTGCGCCAACTGAGCTACAGCGCCACGCATGATGCGCTCACACAGCTGACTAATCGCCCCAGCTTTGAGACCCGGCTAAAGCAGTTGCTGCAAACGGTGCGCAGTACCCACCAGCATCATGCGCTGGTATTTATCGATCTCGACCGTTTTAAAGCTGTCAATGACAGCGCCGGTCACGCTGCGGGCGACGCGTTACTGCGCGAACTCGCCCAACTGATGCTCGGTTTGCTTCGTCCTGGCGACGTACTGGCGCGTCTGGGCGGTGATGAGTTTGGCCTGTTGTTGCCGGACTGTCATCTTGAAAGCGCGCGCGTTATCGCCACCCGGCTCATCACTGCGGTTAACGAGTACCCTTTTATGTGGGAAGGCCGTCTGCACCGGGTTGGGGCCAGCGCGGGCATCACGCTCATTGACGACGACAACTGCCAGCCGGTGGAAGTGATGTCACAGGCCGATATCGCCTGTTACGCCTCGAAAAATAGCGGTCGCGGTCAGGTCACCGTCTACGAGCCGCAGCAGGAAATGGCGCAGCACCCGCGCGCCATGATGTCGCTGGATGAACAGTGGCACATGATTAAAGAAAACCATCTGCTGATGTTAGCCCGCGGCGTCGCGTCGCCGCGTATTCCGGAAGCGCGCAGCCTGTGGCTCATCTCACTTCGTCTGTGGACCAGCGAGGGCGAGGTTATGGAAGAACAGGCGTTTCGCGCCGGACTGGCAGACCCGGCGCTCAATCATGCGTTGGATCGGCGGGTCTTTCATGCCTTTTTCCATCATGCCGCCCCGGCGGTCGCGCACAAAGGACTGAGCATCGCCCTGCCGCTGTCCGTCGCCGGATTAACCAGCGCGACACTGATAGACGAACTGTTGCAACAACTGGAAAAAAGTCCGCTGCCGGGGCGTCTGCTGCACCTGATTATTCCGGCGGAAGCACTGCTGCTCCACGCGCAAGAAGCCGCGCCCGCCTTGCAGACCCTTCGTCAGGCGGGCTGTCGCATTATCCTCAGCCAGATTGGGCGCGACCTGCAAATCTTTAATCTGCTGGCCCCCAATATGGCCGACTACCTGCTGCTCGACAGCGAGCTTAGCGCCAGCATCCACAGTAACCTGATGGATGAAATGCTGGTATCGATCATCCACGGTCACGCCCAGCGTCTGGGATGCAAAACTATCGCCGGCCCGGTGCAGACGGCGGTAGTCATGGATACGCTGTCGGGTATCGGCATCGACCAGATCTATGGCGACATCATTACCGAAGCCCAGCCGCTGGATCTGCTACTGAATACCAGTTACTTTGCCATCAACTGACGGTTGCCAGCCGTCGGTATACCAAATGTGCAACAGGGCGTAGGAGCGCCAGGGTTTCCAGCGCTCCGCGTAGCGCCGGATCTGCGCCGACGTCATGCCCGCAAATCGCTGTTTGATCAGGTAATCATCCGGCAAAAACACGTCTTTCGCCTGCCAGCCTCTGAGTGCGAAATAGTTCGCCGTCCAGCGTCCAATCCCCGGAAACGCCTGTAGCGCTTTCACCCCAGACTCAACATCGTCAGGCGCGCTGGTGGGCAGTATCCCGTCACGCGCGGCCAGCGCGAGGTGGATCAGCGCCTCAGCGCGTTTAAGCGGCATCCCCAGCGCTTTCAGATCCAGCGGATCGGCGCCGGCAAGGATGTCAGGGCCGGGGAAACAGACGTAGCCTGGCGCGTCGGCCAGCGGTTCGCCATAGCGCTGCGCCACTTTTGCAGTGAGCTTTGCCGCCATCGCCACGCTGACTAACTGCCCCAGGATTGCCCGTACACCCTGCTCAAAGGCATCTACCGAACCGGGCAGGCGCAACCCCGGACGCGCCGCGCCCAGATCGCCAAGGGCCCGGGTGATTTTCGTCGGCTCGCAGCCGAGATCGAACAACCGCGCCATTTTTTCCAGACAGACATCCGCTACCGGCAGCAGCCCCCCGGTTAAGGTGACCGCCAGCGTATGCGTCCGTTCATCGGGCACCACGGTGACTATCCCCCGATGCTCCCCTACCACCAGGCTGCGCGTATAGCGCATATCACCGACCCTTTCCACACCGCTCACCGCACGAGCGGCGAGAAAACCCAACATCCAGGACCAGTCATAAGGCGGCTGCCAGTTCAGGAAAAACATCACCCACTCCTTTTTCTGCAAACCCTGAGCATAACCCCTATTCCATTGTTACGCCTTGCTTTCATATTCCAGTTGTCGGCGCGATGACATTTCGCTAAAGTCACGCCCCTTCTTCACTGGCATGGGGATTTATTAGGTGTTTATTGGCTTTGATTACGGTACCGCGAACTGCTCGGTCGCGATCATGCGCGACGGCGCGCCGCAGTTACTGAAAATGGAAAACGACAGCACGCTGTTACCGTCAATGCTCTGCGCGCCCACCCGGGAAGCCGTGAGCGAATGGCTGTTCCGCCATCACGCTGTACCAACGCCGGATGAAGAGACGCAGGCGCTGCTGCGCCGGGCGATCCGCTTCAACCGCGATGAAGATATCGAGGTTCACGGCGGCAGCGTCCAGTTCGGCCTGTCTTCGCTGGCGCAATACGTTGACGATCCGGAAGAGGTCTACTTCGTTAAGTCGCCCAAGTCTTTTTTGGGCGCCAACGGACTCAAACCACAGCAGGTTGCGCTGTTTGAAGATTTGGTTTGCGCCATGATGCTGCACATCCGAAATCAGGCGCAACATCAGCTTGCCGACGCGATTACCCAGGCCGTCATTGGTCGCCCGATCAACTTTCAGGGGCTGGGCGGTGACGAAGCCAACCGTCAGGCGCAGGGCATTCTGCAGCGGGCCGCTACCCGCGCCGGATTCCAGGATGTGGTCTTTCAGTACGAGCCGGTCGCGGCAGGGCTGGATTATGAAGCCACCCTGCAGGAAGAAAAACGCGTACTGGTCGTGGACATCGGCGGCGGAACCACCGACTGTTCGCTGCTGCTGATGGGACCCCAATGGCACCATCGCGCCGACCGTGGTTCCAGCCTGCTCGGACACAGCGGCTGCCGCGTTGGCGGCAACGACCTGGACATCGCGCTGGCGTTCAAAAACCTGATGCCGCTACTCGGCATGGGCGGCGAGACCGAAAAAGGCATTGCCCTGCCGGTGCTGCCGTGGTGGAACGCCGTGGCCATCAACGACGTTCCGGCCCAGAGCGATTTTTACAGCAGTGCCAACGGTCGCCTGTTGGACACGCTGGTACGCGATGCCCGCGAACCGGAAAAAGTGGCGTTGCTGGTGAAAGTCTGGCGTCAGCGGCTGAGCCATCGTCTGGCGCGCCGCGCCGAGGAGTGCAAAATCGCCCTGTCCGACCAGCCAGAATTTACCGCCACACTGCCGTTTATTAGCGATGAACTGGCGACCGCCATCAGCCAGCAGGGGCTGGAAACAGCGCTGGATCAACCGCTAACGCGCATTCTGGAACAGGTGCGACTGGCGCTGGATAACGCTCAGGAGAAACCAGATGTGATCTACCTGACCGGCGGCAGCGCCCGCTCGCCGCTGATTAAAAAAGCGCTGGCGAGGCAATTGCCGGGCATTCCGATTGCCGGCGGCGATGACTTTGGTTCGGTAACCGCCGGACTGGCGCGCTGGGCGGAAGTTGTTTTCCGCTAACCGCCTCGCAGGCTGCAAGCAAACGCATTGACATGAGCGTGGTGTGGCTTAGTTTCAGGAGTGAGGGTAAGGGAGGGTCGCCCCTCCCCCTGGTGTCTGAGTAAGCCTGGAAGCTCATGACTAAGAGTCTCACCAGTATGATGACTGACTTCATCATAACCCTTTCCTTATTCTGGCCCCTTCCTCGGGAGGGGCTTTCCCTTTTCAGCGTCACGCTGAAATCCGTGGCTTACCTCCTTCATCGCCTTGCCGCCACTCTAACGCCATTTTCCGCCAGCGCTTTTTTCGTTATCGATTGTTGCGTAACGTCTTGCAAAGCGCGCCGCCATTAGGATGAATCCGTACCGGGTTTCATAATTCCTCCATTTTTCTCCCTTGATGGCTGTCTAAACTAGTATCATTCCGTGAAACGTTTCAGGATGAGAAACTCATAACGATGAAAGGCAGTAACAAATCCCGCTGGGTGATAGCTCTCGCGGTGGTCGTGGCGGCCATCGCCGCAGTCTGGTTCTGGCAAAACCATAGCGAGCCGCAGAGCGCGGCCCCGGGCGCGACCGGGCAGGCGAAAGCGCCTGCGGGCGCGGGTCGTCGCGGGATGCGCGCCGGTCCGCTGGCGCCCGTACAGGCGGCGACCGCCGTAGAACAGGCGGTGCCGCGTTATCTCAGCGGATTAGGAACGATTACCGCCGCCAATACCGTGACGGTGCGCAGTCGCGTCGACGGGCAGTTACTGGCGCTGCACTTCGAAGAAGGTCAACAGGTAAAAGCGGGCGACCTGCTCGCTGAAATCGACCCCAGCCAGTTTAAAGTCGCGCTGGCACAGGCGCAGGGCCAACTGGCGAAAGATAAAGCGACGCTGGCGAACGCCCGCCGCGATCTGGCCCGTTACCAGCAACTGGTCAAAAGCAACTTAGTTTCTCGCCAGGAGCTGGACGCCCAACAGGCGCTGGTCAGTGAAACCGAAGGCACGATTAAAGCCGATGAAGCCAGCGTTGCCAGCGCGCAATTGCAGCTTGACTGGAGCCGCATCACCGCGCCAGTGGACGGTCGCGTGGGGCTGAAACAGGTGGATGTGGGGAACCAGATTTCCAGCGGCGACACCACAGGTATTGTGGTGATCACCCAGACGCATCCGATCGATCTCATTTTTACCCTGCCGGAAAGCGATATCGCCACGGTGATGCAGGCGAAAAAAACCGGTAAGCCGCTGGTGGTGGAAGCCTGGGATCGCACCAACGCGCAGAAGCTGAGCGAAGGCGTGCTGCTGAGCCTCGACAATCAGATTGACCCCACCACCGGCACCATCAAAGTGAAAGCCCGCTTCACGAACCAGGATGACACGCTGTTCCCCAATCAGTTTGTTAACGCGAGAATGCTGGTGGATACCGAACAGAACGCGGTGGTTATACCCACCGCCGCCCTGCAGATGGGCAACGAAGGTCACTTTGTCTGGGTGTTAAATGACGAAAACAAAGTCAGTAAGCATCGGGTACAAACCGGTATTCAGGACAGCCAGAAGGTGGTGATCAGCGCCGGGATTTCCGCTGGCGACCGCGTGGTTACCGACGGTATTGACCGTCTTACCGAAGGGGCGAAAGTGGAGGTGGTGGAAGCGCAAAGCGCCACCGCGCCTGAAGCAAAAGCCACCGCGCGCGAATACGCCAAGAAAGGAGCGCGCTCCTGATGCAGGTATTACCTCCAGGCAGCACCGGCGGCCCGTCGCGTCTGTTTATTATGCGTCCTGTCGCCACCACCCTGTTGATGGTGGCGATACTGCTGGCCGGGATCATCGGCTATCGTTTTCTGCCCGTCTCCGCACTGCCGGAGGTGGACTATCCAACCATTCAGGTGGTCACGCTCTATCCCGGCGCCAGTCCGGATGTGATGACCTCCGCCGTCACCGCCCCGTTGGAACGCCAGTTCGGCCAGATGTCCGGCCTCAAGCAAATGTCGTCGCAAAGTTCCGGCGGCGCTTCGGTGGTCACGCTTCAGTTCCAGCTCACCCTGCCGCTGGACGTGGCCGAACAGGAGGTGCAGGCGGCGATTAACGCGGCGACCAACCTGCTGCCAAACGATCTGCCGAACCCACCGGTGTACAGCAAAGTCAACCCGGCGGATCCGCCCATCATGACGCTTGCCGTCACCTCCAGCGCCATGCCGATGACGCAGGTTGAAGATATGGTGGAAACGCGCGTCGCGCAGAAAATTTCCCAGGTATCCGGCGTCGGTCTGGTGACCCTCTCCGGCGGGCAGCGTCCGGCGGTGCGGGTGAAGCTCAACGCCCAGGCGATCGCCGCGTTGGGACTGACCAGCGAAACGGTACGCAACGCCATCACCGGCGCCAACGTTAACTCGGCGAAGGGGAGCCTTGACGGCCCGACTCGTGCGGTGACGCTCTCTGCCAACGACCAGATGCAGTCCGCCGAGGAATACCGTCAACTGATCATCGCCTATCAAAACGGCGCGCCGGTGCGGCTGGGCGACGTCGCTACCGTCGAACAAGGGGCGGAGAATAGCTGGCTCGGCGCCTGGGCCAATAAAGAACAGGCGATTGTGATGAACGTTCAGCGCCAGCCCGGCGCCAATATCATCGCGACCGCCGACAGCATTCAACAGATGCTGCCGCAACTTAAAGAAAGCCTGCCGAAGTCGGTAAACGTGACGGTGCTGTCCGACCGCACCACGAACATTCGCGCTTCGGTCAGCGACACCCAGTTTGAACTGATGCTGGCGATCGCGCTGGTCGTGATGATTATTTATCTTTTCCTGCGTAACGTTCCCGCCACCATTATTCCCGGCGTCGCCGTTCCGCTGTCGCTGGTGGGCACCTTCGCGGTGATGGTGTTTCTGGATTTCTCGATCAATAACCTGACGCTGATGGCGCTGACCATCGCGACCGGTTTTGTGGTCGACGACGCCATCGTGGTGATTGAGAATATTTCGCGTTATATCGAAAAGGGCGAAAAACCGCTGGCCGCCGCACTGAAAGGGGCGGGCGAAATCGGTTTTACCATTATCTCCCTCACCCTCTCGCTGATTGCGGTACTGATTCCGCTGCTGTTTATGGGCGATATCGTTGGACGCCTGTTTCGCGAGTTTGCCGTCACGCTGGCGGTGGCAATACTTATTTCTGCCGTGGTGTCGCTTACCCTGACGCCGATGATGTGCGCCCGAATGCTGAGCCAGGCATCCTTGCGCAAACAAAATCGCTTTTCCCGGGCCTCGGAACGTCTGTTTGAGCGGGTGATCGCCGGGTATGGCCGCTGGCTGGCGAAAGTGCTTAACCACCCGTGGTTGACGCTCAGCGTGGCGTTAGGCACGCTGCTGTTAAGCGTGGTGCTGTGGGTGGTCATCCCGAAAGGCTTCTTCCCTGTGCAGGATAACGGCATTATTCAGGGCACCCTGCAGGCGCCGCAGTCCAGCTCGTTTGTCAGCATGGCCCAGCGTCAGCGGCAGGTGTCCGACGTGATCCTCAAAGACCCGGCGGTGGAGAGCTTAACGGCGTTTGTTGGCGTCGATGGCACTAACCCGTCGCTGAACAGCGCGCGGCTGCAAATCAACCTTAAGCCGCTCGACGATCGTGACGATCGGGTGCAGAAGGTGATCGCCCGTCTGCAGGAGGCGGTGGCGCGCGTTCCCGGGGTTAACCTCTATCTTCAGCCGACGCAGGATCTGACCATCGACACCCAGGTGAGCCGCACCCAGTATCAGTTTACGCTTCAGGCCACGTCACTGGACGCCCTCAGCGCCTGGGTGCCTCAGTTGATGGACAAACTGCAGCAGTTGCCACAGCTTTCCGATGTCAGCAGCGACTGGCAGGACAAGGGACTGGTGGCGTATGTGAAGGTCGATCGCGACAGCGCCAGCCGGTTAGGCATCAGCATGGCGGATGTCGATAACGCCCTGTATAACGCTTTTGGCCAGCGGCTGATTTCAACGATTTATACTCAGGCTAATCAGTACCGCGTAGTCCTGGAGCATAATACCGAAAGCACGCCAGGACTGGCGGCGCTGGACACCATTCGCCTGACCAGCAGCGACGGCGGCATCGTGCCGCTGAGCGCTATCGCCAGCGTTGAACAGCGCTTTGCGCCGCTCTCCATTAACCATCTGGATCAGTTTCCGGTCGCCACCCTGTCGTTTAACGTGCCGGACGGCTATTCGCTGGGCGATGCGGTGCAGGCGATTCTCGACGCGGAAAAAACGCTTAATCTGCCTGTGGACATCACCACCCAGTTCCAGGGAAGCACCCTCGCCTTCCAGGCTGCGCTGGGCAGTACGGTGTGGCTGATTGTCGCGGCGGTGGTGGCGATGTACATCGTGCTCGGCGTGCTGTACGAGAGCTTTATTCATCCGATCACCATCCTGTCCACCCTGCCAACCGCTGGCGTCGGCGCGCTGCTGGCGCTGATGATCGCCGGAAGCGAACTGGATGTGATAGCGATCATCGGCATCATTTTGCTGATCGGCATCGTCAAGAAAAACGCCATCATGATGATCGACTTTGCCCTTGCCGCCGAACGCGAACAGGGCATGGCGCCGCGCGACGCGATTTATCAGGCCTGCCTGCTGCGTTTTCGCCCGATCCTGATGACCACCCTTGCCGCGCTGCTGGGCGCTCTGCCGCTGATGCTCAGCACCGGCGTTGGCGCAGAGCTGCGCCGTCCGCTGGGGATTGGCATGGTCGGCGGTCTGCTGGTGAGCCAGGTGCTGACGTTGTTTACCACGCCGGTTATTTATCTGCTGTTTGATCGGCTGTCGCTGTACGTAAAAAGCCGCTTCCCGCGTCAGGATGAGGAAGCGTAAATGAAATTTTTCGCCCTGTTCATCTATCGCCCGGTGGCGACGATTTTGATTTCCGTCGCCATTACCTTGTGCGGCGTGTTGGGGTTTCGTCTGCTACCCGTCGCCCCGCTGCCGCAGGTGGATTTTCCCGTGATTATGGTCAGCGCCTCGCTACCGGGCGCGTCGCCGGAAACCATGGCGTCGTCGGTGGCGACGCCGCTGGAGCGATCGCTGGGTCGCATCGCCGGCGTCAGCGAAATGACCTCAAGCAGTTCGCTTGGCAGCACGCGGATCATTCTGCAGTTTAATTTTGATCGCGACATTAACGGTGCGGCGCGCGACGTACAGGCGGCAATCAATGCCGCGCAAAGCCTGCTGCCCAGCGGGATGCCGAGCCGCCCCACTTACCGTAAAGCCAACCCGTCCGATGCGCCGATCATGATCCTGACGCTCACCTCGGACACGTATTCGCAGGGCGAGCTGTATGACTTCGCCTCCACGCAGCTGGCGCAGACTATCGCGCAGATCGACGGCGTCGGCGATGTTGACGTGGGCGGCAGTTCGCTGCCCGCCGTGCGCGTGGGATTAAATCCGCAGGCGCTGTTTAATCAGGGCGTGTCGCTTGACGACGTGCGCACCGCCATCAGCAATGCCAACGTGCGAAAACCGCAGGGCGCGCTGGAGGACGCCAGCCATCGCTGGCAGATCCAGACCAACGACGAACTGAAAACCGCAACAGACTATCAGCCGCTGGTGATCCACTATAACAACGGCGGCGCGGTACGCCTGGGGGACGTCGCAACCGTGACCGACGCTGTGCAGGATGTGCGCAACGCCGGGATGACCAACGCTAAACCGGCTATTTTGCTGATGATCCGCAAGCTGCCGGAAGCCAATATTATCCAGACGGTCGACAGCATTCGGGCAAAGCTGCCGGAGCTACAGTCCACCATTCCGGCGGCAATCGATCTGCAAATCGCCCAGGACCGCTCTCCCACCATCCGCGCCTCACTGGAAGAAGTCGAGCAAACGCTGGTGATTTCCGTCGCGCTGGTGATTCTGGTGGTCTTTTTGTTCCTGCGCTCCGGGCGGGCAACGCTGATCCCCGCCGTGGCGGTACCCGTTTCGCTGATAGGCACCTTCGCCGCGATGTATCTCTGCGGCTTTAGCCTGAACAACCTGTCTCTGATGGCCCTGACGATTGCTACCGGCTTTGTCGTCGATGACGCCATCGTCGTGCTGGAAAATATCTCGCGTCATCTGGAAGCAGGGATGAAACCGTTGCAGGCGGCGCTGCAGGGAACGCGCGAGGTGGGCTTTACCGTCCTCTCGATGAGCCTGTCGCTGGTGGCGGTGTTTTTACCGCTGCTGCTGATGGGCGGCTTACCGGGACGCCTGCTGCGCGAATTTGCCGTCACGCTGTCGGTCGCCATTGGCATTTCGCTGCTGGTGTCCCTGACGCTGACGCCGATGATGTGCGGCTGGATGCTGAAATCCAGCAAACCGCGCGAACAAAAACGGCTGCGCGGCTTTGGCCGGATGCTGGTTGCCCTGCAGCAGGGATACGGCAAATCGCTAAAATGGGTATTGAATCATACCCGCCTGGTGGGCGTGGTGCTGCTCGGCACCATTGCCCTTAACGTCTGGCTGTATATTTCGATTCCGAAAACCTTTTTTCCGGAACAGGATACCGGCGTGCTGATGGGCGGGATCCAGGCCGACCAGAGTATCTCCTTCCAGGCAATGCGCGGGAAACTCCAGGACTTCATGAAAATCATTCGTGACGACCCGGCCGTGGATAATGTTACGGGTTTCACTGGCGGTTCGCGCGTTAACAGCGGGATGATGTTCATTACCCTAAAACCTCGCGGCGAGAGTAATGAAACGGCGCAGCAGGTGATTGACCGCCTGCGCGTGAAGCTAGCAAAAGAGCCGGGAGCAAACCTGTTCCTGATGGCGGTGCAGGATATTCGTGTCGGCGGACGCCAGTCGAACGCCAGCTATCAGTACACGCTGCTGTCGGACGATCTGACCGCCCTGCGGGAATGGGAGCCGAAGATCCGTAAAGCGCTGGCAGCCCTGCCCCAACTGGCGGATGTCAACTCGGATCAACAGGATAACGGCGCCGAGATGAATCTGGTTTACGATCGCGAAACCATGTCGCGCCTCGGTATCGACGTGCAGGCGGCGAACAGCCTGTTGAACAACGCCTTTGGCCAGCGGCAAATCTCCACCATTTACCAGCCGATGAACCAGTACAAAGTGGTGATGGAAGTCGATCCGCGCTATACCCAGGACATCAGCGCGCTGGAGAAAATGTTCGTGATAAACAGCGATGGCAAGGCAATTCCGCTCTCCTATTTCGCTAAATGGCGACCGGCTAACGCGCCGCTGTCGGTGAATCATCAGGGGCTGTCTGCGGCCTCGACCGTTTCCTTTAACCTGCCGACCGGTTCGTCGCTGTCTGAGGCCAGCGAGGCTATCACCCGCGCGATGACCCAGCTTGGCGTGCCGTCGACCGTACGCGGCAGTTTCGCCGGCACCGCGCAGGTGTTCCAGGAAACCATGAATTCACAGGTGATCCTGATTATCGCCGCCATTGCCACGGTTTATATCGTGCTCGGAATATTGTATGAAAGCTATGTTCACCCGCTCACGATTCTCTCCACCCTGCCTTCAGCGGGCGTTGGGGCATTGCTGGCGCTGGAAATTTTCAACGCCCCGTTCAGCCTGATTGCGCTGATTGGCATCATGCTGTTAATTGGTATTGTAAAGAAAAATGCCATTATGATGGTCGACTTTGCGCTGGAAGCGCAAAGGAACGGCGCGCTCACGCCGGAGCAGGCGATTTTTCAGGCCTGCCTGCTGCGTTTTCGCCCGATAATGATGACCACGCTGGCCGCGTTATTTGGCGCGCTGCCGCTGGTGCTTTCCGGCGGCGACGGCTCCGAACTGCGCCAGCCGCTGGGGATCACCATTGTCGGCGGTCTGGTGATGAGCCAGCTGTTAACGCTCTATACCACACCGGTGGTGTATCTCTTTTTCGACCGCCTGCGGCTGCGTTTTTCCCGGAATAAAGGTGACCCGATAACTGACCTATGACAGAACTTCCTAACAGCACCCGCTGGCAACTGTGGATTGTGGCCTTCGGCTTTTTTATGCAGTCGCTGGATACCACCATCGTGAATACCGCGCTTCCCTCGATGGCGACAAGCCTCGGGGAAAGCCCGCTTCACATGCATAGGGTGATTGTGTCATATGTACTGACCGTGGCGGTGATGCTCCCCGCCAGCGGCTGGCTGGCGGATCGGGTGGGCGTGCGGAATATCTTTTTTACGGCGATTACGCTGTTTACGCTGGGATCGCTGTTCTGCGCGTGGTCCAGCACGCTAAACGAACTGGTGATGGCGCGCGTATTACAGGGCGTGGGCGGCGCAATGATGGTGCCGGTTGGCAGGCTGACGGTGATGAAGATCGTTCCGCGCGCGCAGTACATGGCGGCGATGACTTTCGTCACGCTGCCGGGTCAGGTCGGCCCGCTGCTGGGACCCGCGCTGGGCGGGATCCTCGTGGAATACGCCTCCTGGCACTGGATCTTTCTGATTAATCTGCCGGTTGGCATCGTCGGCGCCATTGCCACGCTGATGCTGATGCCCAACTACACCCTGCAAACCCGGCGTTTCGACCTGTCGGGTTTTTTGCTGCTGGCCGCCGGCATGGCGCTGCTGACCATTGCGCTGGACGGCAGCAAAGAGACGGGAATGACTCACTTCGCCCTCGGCGCGCTGGTGGTATGCGGCATCGCGGCGATTTTGCTGTACCTCAACCATGCCAGAAACAATCCACGCGCCCTGTTCAGCCTGACCCTGTTTCACACGCCGACCTTTTCGCTCGGTTTGCTGGGCAGCTTTGCCGGACGCATCGGCAGCGGTATGCTGCCCTTTATGACCCCGGTCTTTTTGCAGATTGGCCTTGGCTTCTCGCCGTTTCACGCCGGGCTGATGATGATCCCGATGGTCCTTGGCAGCATGGGCATGAAGCGCATTGTGGTGCAGGTGGTTAACCGCTTTGGCTATCGTCGGGTACTGGTATGCACCACGCTGGGGCTCGCAGGCGTAACGCTGCTGTTTATGTCCGCCGCCCTGCTGGGCTGGTACTACGTGCTGCCGTTTGTTCTGCTGTTGCAGGGGATGATTAACTCGACGCGTTTCTCATCCATGAACACCCTGACGCTGAAAGATCTGCCGGATGAGTTGGCCAGCAGCGGCAACAGTTTATTGTCGATGATTATGCAACTGTCGATGAGTATCGGCGTGACCGTGGCTGGCCTGCTGTTGGGTATGTTCGGACAGCAGCACATCACCGCCGACAGCGGCGCAACCCACACCGTTTTTATATACACCTGGCTTTGCATGGCGGTGATCATCGCTCTGCCCGCCGTTGTCTTTGCCCGTGTCCCCAATGACACGCATAAAAATGTCGTCATTGCGCGGCGCAAAAGGAGAACCAGATGAAGCTCTGGCGGCCCGGCATTACCGGCAAACTGTTTCTGGCGATTTTCGCCACCTGCATCGTACTGCTTATCAGTATGCATTGGGCGGTTCGCGTCAGCTTTGAGCGCGGATTTATCGACTACATCAAGCACGGCAACGAGCAGCGCTTAACCCTGCTGGGCGACGCGCTGGGCGAACAGTATGCGCTGCACGGCAACTGGCGCTTTTTGCGAAATAACGACCGCTTTGTGTTCCAGATCCTGCGCTCGTTCGAGCATGAGAGAGATGACGACAAGCCCGGGCCCGGCATGCCGCCGCATGGCTGGCGCACTCAGTTCTGGGTGGTCGATCAAAACGCCAGAGTCCTGGTCGGCCCACGCGGTCCGGTGCCGCACGACGGCTCACGGCGGCCGATTATCGTCAATGGCGTGGAGGTTGGCGCAGTGATCGCCTCTCCTGTAGAGCGCCTGACCCGCAATACCGACATTAATTTCGACAAGCAGCAGCGGCGTACCAGTTGGCTTATCGTCGCGCTCGCCACGCTTCTCGCGGCCCTGGCGACCTTCCTGCTGGCGCGTGGGCTGCTGGCCCCGGTCAAACGCCTGGTTGACGGGACTCACAAGCTGGCGGCGGGCGATTTTACTACCCGGGTGACCGCCACCAGCGCTGACGAGCTGGGCAAACTGGCGCAGGACTTTAACCAACTGGCCAGTACGCTGGAAAAGAACCAGCAGATGCGCCGCGATTTCATGGCCGATATCTCTCATGAACTGCGCACGCCGCTGGCGGTACTGCGCGGAGAACTGGAGGCGATTCAGGACGGCGTTCGCCAGTTCACGCCGGAGTCGGTGGCATCATTACAGGCTGAAGTGGCGACGCTGACCAAGCTGGTGGACGATCTGCACCAGCTTTCCATGTCCGACGAAGGCGCGCTGGCCTATCAAAAAACGTCCGTGGATTTAATCCCGCTGCTGGAAGTGGCGGGAGGCGCGTTCCGGGAACGCTTTGCCAGCCGTGACCTGACGTTACAGCTTTCCCTGCCGGACAGCATCCAGATGTTTGGCGATCGGGATCGTCTGATGCAGCTTTTTAACAACCTGCTGGAAAACAGCCTGCGCTACACCGACAGCGGCGGAAAATTGCACATCAGCGCCGAACAGCGCGACAAACGGGTGCTTCTCGTTTTTGCCGATTCTGCGCCGGGCGTCAGCGATGAGCAGTTACATAAACTGTTTGAGCGCTTTTACCGCGCCGAAGGCTCCCGCAACCGCGCCAGCGGCGGCTCCGGACTGGGGCTGGCGATTTGCGTCAACATTGTTGAAGCGCACAATGGCCGCATCCACGCTGCCCATTCGCCTTTTGGCGGGGTTAGCATTACAGTAGAATTTCCGCTGGAACGCGATATACAGAGAGACGTATGACTGAGTTACCCATTGATGAAAACACACCGCGTATTCTAATCGTGGAAGATGAACCCAAGCTGGGGCAGTTACTGATCGACTATCTGCGCGCCGCGAGCTATGCCCCGACGCTGATTAGCCATGGCGACAAGGTGCTGCCCTATGTGCGCCAGACGCCGCCCGACCTGATCCTGCTGGATCTGATGCTGCCGGGGACTGACGGCCTGACCCTGAGCCGTGAAATACGCCGCTTCTCTGACGTGCCGATTGTGATGGTCACGGCCAAGATTGAAGAGATCGACCGTCTGCTGGGGCTGGAGATTGGCGCGGATGATTACATCTGCAAACCGTACAGCCCGCGAGAAGTGGTCGCCCGCGTGAAGACCATCCTGCGCCGTTGCAAGCCGCAGCGCGAGCTACAACAGTTGGACGCCGAAAGCCCGCTGATTGTCGACGAAGGCCGTTTCCAGGCCTCCTGGCGCGGGAAGATGCTCGACCTGACCCCGGCGGAATTTCGTCTGCTTAAAACCCTTTCGCACGAACCGGGAAAAGTGTTTTCCCGCGAACAGTTGCTCAACCGTTTGTATGATGATTATCGCGTCGTCACCGACCGCACCATTGACAGCCATATCAAAAACCTGCGCCGTAAGCTGGAAGCGCTGGACGAAGAGCAGTCGTTTATCCGCGCGGTGTACGGCGTAGGCTACCGCTGGGAAGCGGACGCCTGCAGGATGGCCTGATGACGCCACGCTTATCCGGCCTGTTTATCCTCCTTCAGGTCGGATAAGGCGTTTCCCTTTACTTTACCTGCCTTCTCTGCGGCGCTACAATGCCCGCCCTTAACGTGAGGACTCTCCTCCTGCCGCTTCATCAGGTGAAGCGGATCTGACCTGTCATCAGAACGAGAACACTATGTTTAAACCGGAACTCCTTTCCCCGGCGGGAACGCTGAAAAACATGCGTTACGCTTTCGCCTATGGCGCTGACGCCGTGTATGCGGGCCAACCGCGCTACTCCCTGCGCGTGCGCAATAATGAATTCAACCACGAAAACCTTCAGCTTGGCATCAATGAAGCCCATGCGCTGGGGAAAAAATTCTACGTGGTGGTGAACATCGCGCCGCACAACGCAAAGCTGAAAACCTTTATCCGCGACCTCAAACCGGTGGTGGAAATGGGTCCGGATGCCCTGATCATGTCTGACCCCGGGCTTATCATGCTGGTGCGGGAAAACTTCCCCGATATGCCGATTCATCTCTCCGTACAGGCCAACGCCGTCAACTGGGCAACGGTAAAATTCTGGCATCAGATGGGGTTAACGCGCGTGATCCTTTCCCGCGAACTGTCGCTGGAAGAAATAGAGGAGATCCGCAATCAGGTGCCGGACATGGAGATCGAAATTTTCGTGCACGGCGCGCTGTGCATGGCCTACTCCGGCCGTTGCCTGCTCTCTGGCTACATCAATAAACGTGACCCGAATCAGGGCACCTGCACTAACGCCTGCCGCTGGGAGTACAACGTCCAGGAAGGCAAAGAGGATGTGGTCGGCAATATTGTTCACAAATACGAACCGATTCCGGTGCAAAACGTCGAGCCGACGCTGGGTATTGGCACGCCTACCGATAAAGTGTTCATGATAGAAGAAGCCCAGCGGCCCGGCGAGTACATGACCGCGTTCGAGGATGAGCACGGCACCTATATCATGAACTCAAAAGATCTGCGCGCCATCGCTCACGTTGAGCGCCTGACCCACATGGGCGTGCACTCGCTGAAAATTGAAGGCCGCACCAAATCTTTCTACTATTGCGCCCGCACCGCGCAGGTGTACCGGAAAGCCATTGACGACGCCGCCGCCGGTAAACCGTTCGATCCGCAGTTGCTGGAAACCCTGGAAGGTCTGGCGCACCGTGGCTACACCGAAGGCTTCCTGCGTCGTCATACCCACGACGACTACCAGAACTATGACTATGGTTATTCGGTGTCTGAGCGCCAGCAGTTCGTGGGGGAATTCACCGGCGAGCGTAAAGGTGAGTTAGCCGCCGTTGCGGTGAAGAACAAGTTTTCTGTCGGCGACAGCCTTGAGCTGATGACGCCGCAGGGCAACGTCAACTTTACCCTGGAACAAATGGAAAACGGCAAAGGCGAAGCGATGCCGGTCGCACCGGGCGACGGCTATACCGTATGGATCCCTGTACCGCAGGATCTTACGCTGGATTATGCTCTGCTGATGCGCAATTTTTCCGGTGAATCAACGCGTAATCCGCACGGTAAATAGTTAATCAGGGTTATTTTTTCATGCCAGGATGATTCTTAGAAACCGATCACATACCGCTTCGTTCTTTAAGGGTATTATCCGCCGTGCTGAAAAACATAACCCATAAATGCTAGCTGTACCAGGAACCACCTCCTTAGCCTGCGTAATCTCCCTTACGCAGGCTTATTTTTTTGGGCGGCTGTTTTTTTATTTCCAGACGCCATTCTGCGAAAAGCGGAACCCTTTTTCAGTCAGTTCTGTCCGCGCTGTTTTTCATTCTGCTATACACTTCTTGTGTTCTGATAAAACAATAAGGCAAAAACGAGAATGGCTAATTTTCCCGCCAGTTTACTGATTCTGAACGGCAAGGGGGCCGATAACCCCACGCTTCGTGAAGCGATTGGGCTGCTTCGTGACGAAGGCGTAGAAATTCATGTTCGCGTTACGTGGGAAAAAGGCGATGCGCAGCGCTATGTTGAAGAAGCCCGCCGTCTCGGCGTGGAAACGGTGATTGCCGGCGGCGGCGACGGAACAATTAATGAAGTGGCGACCGCGTTAATTCAGTGCGAAGGCCAGGCCGTTCCGGCGCTGGGTATTCTGCCGCTCGGCACAGCCAACGATTTCGCTACCAGTGTCGGCATACCAGACGCGCTGGATAAAGCGCTGAAGCTGGCCATCGCCGGGAACGCCGTCACGATTGATATCGCAAAAGTGAACGACAAAACCTGCTTTATCAATATGGCGACCGGCGGATTCGGTACCCGTATTACCACCGAAACGCCGGAAAAGCTGAAGGCCGCGCTGGGGGGCGTGTCGTATATCATCCACGGTCTGATGCGCATGGATACGCTGAAACCTGACCGCTGCGAAATTCGCGGCGAGAACTTTCAGTGGCAGGGTGACGCGCTGGTGATCGGCATTGGCAACGGTCGCCAGGCGGGTGGCGGACAGCAGCTCTGCCCGGACGCGCTGATTAATGACGGTTTACTGCAACTGCGAATCTTTACCGGCGAGGAGATCCTGCCCGCGCTGTTTTCCACCCTCAAGCCGCCGGAAGAAAATCCCAATATCGTCGACGGCGCCTCCTCGTGGTTCGAGATACGCGCGCCGCATGACATTACCTTTAACCTGGACGGCGAACCGCTGAGCGGTCAGTCTTTTCATATTAAAACCCTCCCCGCCGCGCTACGCTGCCGTTTACCACCGGACTGTCCGTTGTTGCGTTAATGCTTCCTTCTGGTCGTGATGAAAAGGCTGCGACCACGCGCCGCAGCCCTGCTGGTCAGGCGATAGTGACCTTATTGTCGAGGTAGACATCCTGTACAGCGTTGATCAGCTTCACGCCGTCCGCCATCGACTTTTTGAAGGCTTTGCGGCCCAGGATCAGCCCCATACCGCCAGCACGTTTGTTGATGACCGCCGTACGTACCGCGTCGGTCAAATCGGTCTCGCCGCCCGCCGCGCCGCCGGAGTTAATCAGACCCGCACGTCCCATATAGCAGTTCGCCAACTGGTAACGCACCAGATCGATCGGGTTGTCGCTGGTCAGTTTGCTGTAGACGCGATCGTCGGTGTAGCCGAAATTAACCGCTTTATAGCCGCCATTATTTTCCGCCATTTTCTGCTTCACGATATCCGCGCCGATGGTCGCCGCCAGATGGTTAGCCTGCCCGGTGAGATCCGCAGAAACGTGGTAATCGGTCCCCTCTTTCTTAAACGCCGAATTACGCAAATACGCCCACAGCACGGTGACCATCCCCAGCTCATGCGCCCGTTCAAAGGCCGCGGAAATCTCTTCAATTTGCCGACGGGACTGCTCGGAACCGAAGTAGATCGTCGCGCCGACGGCGACCGCCCCCATATTGAACGCCTGCTCGACGCTGGCATACAGGGTCTGATCGTATTCCGTTGGGTAGCTTAACGTTTCGTTGTGGTTCAACTTCACCAGGAACGGAATACGGTGGGCGTAGCGGCGCGAGACGGAAGCCAACACGCCGTATGTGGATGCCACACAGTTACAGCCGGCTTCAATCGCCAGCTCAACAATATTCTTTGGATCAAAATAGAGCGGGTTGGCGGCAAACGACGCGCCTGCCGAGTGTTCCACGCCCTGGTCAACCGGTAAAATAGACAGATAACCGGTTCCCGCCAGACGTCCGGTATTATACAGCGTCTGCATGTTACGCAGCACCGCAGGCGGACGGTTATTGTCCACCATCACGCGGTCAACGTAGTCATGTCCTGGCAGATAAAGTTGGTCAGAAGGTATGGTCATACAACGATGCTGTAACAGGCTGTCGGCGTCTTTGCCAAGCAACTGCGCAATATCAGTCATAGCTATGCTCCCGTAAGTTCCGAGGGATTCGGAATGTGGATTGTCCTGACCCGCTTTTGCGGGCAGCATTAAGCCTGGTACCGACCGGCCATTTTTTCCATTTTCAGCGCACTTTTCAGCGCTATCTGCTGGCACGATTCACTGACGAAAAAGTGTTATGACGGTCAAGATTTCGCCGCAAAGGTATTTAAAAGGTATTATTTAATGGTACTGTCATGACGTACCTTACCTGTCATGAAGGATTTAATGATGAAAACTACAGTGAAACTGTCATTCATGATGTTCGTTGAGTGGTTTATCTGGGGAGCCTGGTTCGTTCCGCTGTGGCTCTGGTTAAGCAAAAGCGGCTTTACTGCCGGTGAGATTGGCTGGTCTTACGCCTGTACGGCGATAGCGGCGATCCTCTCGCCGATCCTTGTGGGTTCGCTGACCGACCGCTTTTTCTCGGCGCAAAAGGTGCTCGCTGTGCTGATGTTCGCAGGCGCGGCGCTGATGTATTTTGCCGCCCGACAAACGACCTTTGCCGGGTTCTTTCCGTTGCTGCTGGCCTATTCGCTGACCTATATGCCCACTATCGCCCTGACCAACAGTATCGCTTTCGCCAACGTGCCGGACGTGGAACGTGATTTTCCGCGCATCCGCGTAATGGGGACGATTGGCTGGATTGCGTCGGGTCTTGCCTGCGGGTTTCTGCCGCAGATGCTGGGTTATAACGATATCTCGCCGACCAATATTCCGTTGCTGATTACCGCCGCCAGTTCCGCGCTGCTGGGCGTGTTCGCTTTCTTTTTGCCGGACACCCCGCCAAAAAGCACGGGGAAAATGGACTTCCGGGTCATGCTCGGGCTGGACGCGCTGATCCTGCTGCGCGACCGCAACTTCCTCGTTTTTTTCTTCTGTTCGTTTTTGTTCGCGATGCCGCTGGCGTTTTATTACATCTTCGCCAACGGGTATCTGACGGAAGTCGGCATGAAAAACGCCACCGGCTGGATGACGCTCGGTCAGTTCTCCGAAATTTTCTTTATGCTGGCGCTGCCGTTTTTTACCAAACGTTTTGGTATTAAGAAGGTATTATTACTTGGTCTTATCACCGCGGCGATCCGGTACGCGTTCTTTATCTACGGCGGCGCAGAAGAATACTTCACCTATGCGTTGCTGTTCCTTGGCATTTTGCTGCACGGCGTCAGTTACGACTTCTACTACGTGACCGCCTATATCTACGTGGATAAAAAAGCGCCAGTGCATATGCGCACCGCGGCCCAGGGGCTGATCACCTTGTGCTGTCAGGGCTTCGGCAGCCTGCTGGGCTATCGTCTTGGCGGCGTGATGATGGAAAAAATGTTTGCTTATCAGGAACCGGTTAACGGTCTCACCTTCAACTGGGCGGGAATGTGGACGTTCGGCGCGGTGATGATCGCTGTCATTGCCGTACTGTTTATGATTTTCTTTCGCGAATCAGACAAAGAGATCACCGCTATTGAGGTTCGCGATTCTGCGTTGACACAAGGAGAAGTAAAATGAAAGCAGAGCGTATTCTCGGTGCTCTTTACGGGCAGGCGTTAGGGGATGCGATGGGGATGCCCTCTGAGCTGTGGCCGAGAAGCCGCGTGAAAGCGCACTTCGGTTGGATCGACCGCTTTCTGCCAGGTCCGCAGGAGAACAGCGCGGCCTGTTATTTTAAGCGTGCGGAGTTTACCGATGATACTTCGATGGCGCTCTGTCTGGCAGATGCGCTACTGGCGCGCGACGGCGACATTGATCCCGACCTGATTGGCCACACGATTCTCGACTGGGCGCAGGGCTTTGACGCTTTCAATAAAAATGTTCTCGGGCCGACGTCGAAGATTGCACTTAACGCCATACGCGACGGTAAACCGGTAGCGGAACTGGAAAACAACGGCGTCACTAACGGCGCGGCGATGCGCGTGTCGCCGTTGGGATGCCTGTTGCCGCCGCGCGATCTCGGCGCCTTTATTGATGACGTGGCGCTGGCGTCCAGCCCCACCCACAAGTCGGATCTGGCCATTGCCGGCGCGGTAGTGGTGGCCTGGGCCATTTCCCGGGCGGTAGACGGCGACGCGTGGTCCGACATCGTGGCATCACTGCCCGCCATTGCCCGATACGCTCAGGAAAAACGCATCACCACTTTCAGCGCCTCGCTGGCTGCACGGCTGGAATTGGCGTTAAAAATCGTTCGCCAGGCCGATGGCCCTGAAGCCGCCAGTGAACAGCTGTATCAGGTCGTGGGCGCGGGCACCAGCACGCTGGAGTCGGTCGCCTGCGCCATCGCTATGGTCGAGCTGGCGCAGACCGATCCGAACCGCTGCGCGATACTTTGCGCTAACCTGGGCGGCGATACCGATACCATCGGCGCGATGGCGACCGCCATTTGCGGCGCACTGCACGGCATTGATGCCATCGATTCCACACTGAAACGAGAGCTGGATACGGTGAACCGCCTCGATTTCACCCGCTATGCTACAGAGCTGGCGCGTCTGCGTCAGCGACGGGAGGGAATATGAACGCTTCACGCCTGTACGGGATGCTTGCGGATCTCGACTCCCGCCAGCCGGTCACGGTAGTCGGCGCGGCGGTCATCGATGTTATCGCCGACGCTTACGCTCTGCCCTGGCGCGGCTGCGACATCGAGCTTAAGCAGCAAAGCGTTAACGTCGGCGGCTGCGCGCTAAACATCGCCGTCGCGCTTAAGCGCCTTGGGATTACGGCGACTAATGCCCTGCCGCTCGGCCAGGGCGTATGGGCGGAGATTATCCGCAACCGGATGGCCAAAGAGGGCTTATACAGCCCGATTGATCATGCTCAGGGTGATAACGGCTGGTGTCTCGCCCTGGTTGAGCCGGACGGTGAACGCACCTTTATGTCTTTTAGCGGCGTGGAAAATGCCTGGAACGCCGACTGGCTGGCTCAGCTCTCGGTGCCGCGAGGTAGCCTGATTTATCTGTCCGGCTATCAACTTGCGTCGCCGTGCGGCGAATTGCTGGCGCACTGGCTTGAAAACCTCACGGACGTGACGCCCGTTATCGATTTTGGTCCGCGGATTGGCGATATCCCCGATGCGCTGATGGCCCGTATTCTGGCCTGTCGTCCGCTGGTGTCGCTTAATCGCCAGGAGGCGGACATCGTCAGCGATCGCTTTACGCTAAGCAAGGAAATCCGGACATTTGGCGCAGAATGGGTCAGGCGTTTCGCTGCGCCACTGGTAGTGCGTCATGACAAAGACGGAGCATGGTATTTCACTGACGATGCCGCTGGCTGCGTCCCCGCCTTCCCGACAACGGTGGTTGATACCATTGGCGCGGGCGACAGTCATGCCGGGGGATTGCTGGCCGGTCTGGCCTCTGGCTGGTCAGTTGCGGACGCGGTGCTGCTTGGTAACGCCGTCGCGTCGTGGGTCGTGGGACACCGGGGCGGCGACTGTGCGCCGTTCCGTGAACAGTTGCTGGTTTCGCTCAAGAGATAAATCATAAAGCCGCATCGGCGCAAACCAGTGCGGCTTCTGCCTCATGCAGACGACCGGTCTGCAAAAGCGCTACTCCTCGCAAACAAAGACATATAAATCGCTACGGCAATAGCTAATACTGTACTCAATGGGCCGCTGCTGCTGGTCGAGCGCGACCTGTTTAATGACCAGCACGGGGATTTTAGCATCCAGCTGAATATGGGACTGGAATTCGGCGTCCGGCATTTTTGCGCTCACCCGTGAACGGGTTCGCTGCGGATGAATATGCTGACTACGGAAATAATCATATAATGATACGCCGATATCATCCGCATCATGAATAAGATGCGCAGGCACCCAGGATTCCTCGATGGATACCGCCTCTTCATCAACATAGCGGATCCGCTTAAGTAAAAAGACGTCGCTTCCGGTTTCGACCGCCAGCTGTTGTGCCACGTCATCCGGGCATTTTACCACCCGCTTGTTGACCCACAGGGTGTCCGGTTTTTTCCCACGCAGGACCACCTGCTGAGAGAAACCGCGCGCCTCTTTCAGGGAGTACTCAAAAATGTTGTTAATTTGCGTACCGTATCCACGCGCGCGCGTCACCACGCCTTCATCCTCAAGCGCCTGCATCGCCTTACGCACCGTTATGCGCGAAACGCCGGTCAACTGACTCAGATCGCGCTCGCCGGGCAGAATATTGCCATGCTCCAGCACGCCGCTGCGCACGGCGTTTTTTACCGTTTCGGCGAACTTAATGTACAACGGTGTATTGTCCACCGCTGCGATACGTTCGTTGAGCTGTGCGATAAGCCGGGTATGCGCTTGTTCCATGGACGTTTTTCCTGACAGCAAGTCTTTTGCCAGTATATACGCTACCACCAGGCATGGAAATGATGAACCGGTCCTATCCCCTCCCCAACCTCCAGCGTATCCGCCTGGGCCAGCGCCGCAGAAAGCCAGCTTTTCGCCTCCTGCACCGTTTCGGTCCAGTCGGTATGGCGCGGGCGCAGCGCCGCGAGCGCCGCAGAGAGCGTACAGCCCGTACCGTGGGTATTTTTGGTCATCACCCGCGGCGCGGTAAAACGCTGCTCGCCCGTCGGCGTAAACAGCCAGTCCGGGCTTTGCGTATCGTCCAGATGTCCGCCCTTCATCAGCACCGCGCCACATCCCAGCGCCAGCAACGCACGTCCCTGCTCCAGCATCTCTTTTTCCGTACGGGCATGCGGACATGACAAAAGCGCCGCGGCCTCGGGCAGATTGGGCGTAATCAGCGAAACCTGCGGCAGTAAACGCGTCCGCAGGGTGGCGACAGCCGAAGGCGATAGCAGCGGATCGCCGCTTTTCGCCAGCATAACCGTATCCAGCACCACATTTTTCACCTGATGGCGCCGAAGACGTTCAGCTACCGCTTCCACAATATCGGTTTCGGCGAGCATACCGATTTTGGTGGTATCGATACGCACATCGCTGAACACCGAGTCCAGCTGTGCGGCGACAAAATCAGGCTCAATACGATAAACCGACTGCACGCCACGGGTGTTTTGCGCCACCAGCGCGGTGATGACCGAGCAGCCATACGCGCCAAGCGCAGAAAAGGTTTTCAGATCGGCCTGAATGCCCGCGCCGCCGCTGGGGTCCGTCCCGGCGATAGTTAATGCGTTGATCCGTTTCATGCTATCGCCTCCTGGTCGAGTTGATACAGCGCGTCGAGGAATGCCGGGATAAAACTCCCCGGACCGCGACAGACTTCGCTGGCACGTTGTCCGGCGCGTTTCATCCACCAGCAGGCGGATGCGACATTTTCTGTCCGACTGCCCGGCAGCGCGCAGACAGCCGCTACTGCTGCCGAGAGCGCGCAGCCGGTGCCCACAACGCGGGTCATTAACGGATCGCCGCCGGCGACGATCAGGGTACGTTCGCCATCGGTAACATAATCTATTTCCCCGGTGACCACGACAACGGCCCCCACCCGTAAGGCCAGCCGCTTCGCCGCGGGCAACGCAGCGGCGGCAGCGTCGGTGGTATCCACTCCGCGACCGCCGGCTCGCTCACCGGCTAAGGCGAGAATTTCAGAGGCATTGCCGCGAATGGCGGCGGGTTTCAGGTTCAATATGTCCAGGCAGAACTCACGGCGATAGTCGAGCGCTCCCACCGCGACGGGGTCGAGCGCCCACGGCGTATGCGCGCTGTTCGCCCGTTCAACCGCCGCCCGCATCGCTACTGCGCGCGGCTGGGTTAGCGTGCCGACGTTGATCAACAGCGCGCTGGCAATCGCGGCGAACTGACACGCTTCGTCAGGTTCAATCACCATCGCGGGGGAAGCGCCGAGCGCCAGCAGCGTATTGGCGGTAAAGCTCTGAACCACATCATTGGTCATGCAGTGGGTTAACGGAGAGTGTTGTCGAAAATGTTGCAGAGTACGCACCGCAAGTGCGGGGCTGAGCAGGTCAGGCTGCATAGTTACGCTCCTGCCCGCGCGAAGAAGGGACACGAGCAGTGTCTGACTTCCCTACGCTGGCATTATCCAGATCAGGTGGTACGGGTATTTCTCAGCCTTCACGTGGAAGGGCACCCCGAGTCAATGTGCATAAATGCGTTATGCAAGGTTAAAAGGGTAAGGTAAGCCTCTGCGCTTTGCAAGATGGTTTTAAACTGGAGGCAGGAAGGATAAGCATCACCTTATATCAGATTATTTTCCCCGTCGCCGCCTCCTGTTCTCAAATAACCCATGCTAATTATTTACGCAATCGCCACATTAACGTAATGTCATCATTTTATTTTTTGGCATTTATTTTCCAGGAGGCATTTCATATGATCTGCATCAACGTCATGCGGGCTTATTTAAAACATAGTCTTTATATTCAACAGGCCGATTGCTGACATTAATACAATGTTTCTCTCATTCCGCGCTTGATTCCAAATTCAGTCTGGCCAACGTGTACGTTAATTACCTTGAAAGACTTAAAATTTTTTATTTTGCAGGTCAGTATGTATTTTCTGTTTCTGCTTTGTGGCTTTTTCGCCGGGGCGATGTACGCCCAGCGACTAAGCTTTTGTGTATGGGGTTAAATGTAATGGTGATGATGTGAAAAACGTAACGAGGTTATGTCTGATTCCTGTTGTCGTCGCGCTGGCGGCATGTGCGTCGCCAGCCGACAGCATGGCAAAATACGGTGGGCAAAAAAATGTTAACGATATAGCGCAACATGCACAGGCAGCGAACGCCAGTCATGTTGCCGATCCATTGCGAATGGCAGAATTCAGCGGGCCGGGGATGAACGCCAGAATTAACAACGGATTTACCGTTGCACATATTAATCACAAAAAAGCGACCGTCAAACGCGTCAATGCCGCTTACTACGAAGTCAGCGGTAACGGATATATCCTCTCCATCTCGCTTAATGATGAAGGGGTTGAAACGGCCTCTTACAGTAAAGCGCATAGCCGCGTACACGGTATCCTTCAGGTGGTGCAGAAATAACCATTCCCCCGCCCGGCGCGGGGTTTTCCTCGAACGCTTTCCTCCAGTCAGTCTGTTCAGATAAGACATATCTCATGTCGCAATGAGATGCGGCGGAAGTAATCTCTGTTTGTGAAACGCCGGAGAGGAAGGTTACAATTTTTACTCAAAAGCCGGGAATCTCACAAAAAGGCGCTTGCCTGACCTGGCTCTGCGGTTGAATCATGTACGACCTTGATGGATAACCCGAAGAGTGGAGTGTGTATGGGTATAAAAAATACTATGTTGCTGGGCGCATTGCTGCTCGCTTCCAGCGCGGTCTGGGCCGCACCTGCTACAACCGTCGCCGCAAAGGGGATTGATCAATATGAGCTCAGCAGCTTCGTGGCTGACTTCACCCATTTTAAACCCGGCGATACGGTTCCCGAGATGTACCGCACCGATGAGTACAACATCAAACAGTGGAAATTACGTAATCTGCCCGCACCCGATGCCGGAACCCACTGGACCTACATGGGCGGCGCGTATGTGCTGATCAACGACGCTGACGGTAAGATCATCAAAGCCTACGACGGCGAAATTTTTTATCATCGGTGACGCTATACGCACTCTCCTCCAGGAGAGTGCGGCAAGAAGATGCTCAGTTATAAGTCACAATGATTAACGCTTTGGATTGCAAGGCGCCTGCTTTAACTTTTTTGGGATCAATTACGTAGTAGGTGGCAAAAACAGGAATGGATTCTACCGCGTTGACGGCGCTGCCTTTGCTAAACGTTTTGAACGTACTGTTTAGTGTGGTCCCTTTATTTATTTTGAGCGGTTGACGACCGGCATCCCTGAGTATAAATCCTACCCCGTTTTCTGTATCGGGGGTCAGTACTGCTTCATTTTCATCCCAGACAAAGTCGCTTCGCAGATTGACGGAAATCTGCCGGGATGCCAACGCCGCGTTACGCACCTGGTTTTTACAGTCTAAGAGAATATCGCCTTGTTGCATAAATTCATTCACTTCTCCTTTAGTACGAAGTTTGGTGACAGGGATCGGATCCAACGAAATAGTTAAATTTTGCGGAGCACAGGTGGTTTCTTTCCGATGATACGTTATTGTTAAATTAGACTTATAAACTCCCTGTCCATTCAGCGAAGCTAAAATTCCGGCTATACACTCACGATTACCCAGACACGCAAGGTACCGTAAACCGATGTATAACCATTCCCCTAAACTTCTTTGATTTGTTGCACCTGACAATACGGCGATATTATCTAATGTGGCAGAGTACCCCCCCTGCGCAGAATACGTCACAGCTTCCGTGGTATTTATTTCAGATAGCGTAATTTTAAAAGGCGAATCGATTACACCATTTTTGTTACGCATACTTATCGAAGCACTGCTTTGCCATTCCACTTTCACTTTCAATTCAACGCTATCATTTGGACCCATGCCTATAATATGTTCAGATGCTTCTAATTTAGAGACGGTATCATTACCAGTACAGTTAGTATCATTAAAAGTGTTAGCAATAATAACTGTCTCCTCACCGCCCAGCATCAGGCTATCGGAAATAATAGTATAATCTTTGGCATTCGTTATTGTCGCACTGCATGCTGCATAACTAAACTGAGACAATAACGATAACATAAACAAAAATAACAGTCTTTTCATAGCATCACCTGCATATTAACGACAAATATAAATGTTGTTTTCATCTATCTGCTTATCAAATGTGATCTGACAGAAAAGACCTTGTTGTTTATCTGTAGCGATTTTAACCCACGAGGGGACGGTTTCAGTACGAATGAATATCCGGCTTCCCTGACCTACCAGCCCAACATTATTTCCGTGATGATCTTCAACCTCATACCCAAAGGGTAACGGTTCGCCATTCAGACGCCGGGCCTGAAAATAAAACGGTTTACTTTTTTCCGTTTCAAATACCATTAACACGACTGCCCCACGGTAAGGTACAGTGACTTTCCGGTTACCCACCAGGGCGACCTCACTGTCAGTATCAGAGACGTCCAGTGAAATGAAATTTTGCCGATAGGGGGTTAATGCTTCATAGACAGCGTAACCCTTCGCATTGGTGCGTAAATATGATCGTCCCTGCACGGTCGCATCGTTAAGGTGCGGCGCCTTAATAATCGCAATAGTATCATTAAGACGCGGCGCTAAATGGACGCCGTCGGACCAGGCCACTAGCCCCCCCTGGATATTACCGCCAACCTGATGATAATGACTGGACTGGCTGTAACTGCCTGCGACGGTCGCTAACGGTGTATTCCAGGTTAGCGCTCCGCCAAATGTCGTTTGGTGCTCCTGCCGCTGATTGCTTAGATTCGTGGTGTAATTAAACTGATCGCGTTGGCCAAAGGTACCACTTAAGCTGGCGTTATTTGACGCATAACCTTTTTCGTCAAAGGTGGTGGAATTCGAAAAATGGCTTTCGCGATGCACGCCAGACCCCGCTTCTCCCCACGAAAAAGGGACTGAGAAATAGAGATTAAAACGTTTGTCTTCCCGGTTGTTACTGTCATACGTCTGAGTGGCGGATAAGGTAAAGCTCACGCGTTGCCATGCGGTGCTGTAACTTAACTGGTAGTCCTTTCCACTACCGCTACGTCCCCAATAGTCTCGCCATAACGCGCTGGCGGTAAAATAACCCCAGCCATCCGGCAAAGACTGGTTGATATTGAGCGTGAACGTATTTTTACGCCCAAAATCATTTTTGTAATAGTCTGCAATATCATATATATCATCCTCATCACGTTGATAATGATCCCGATTATTGGCCCAAATATGATCGTTAAAAGACCGATAGTTACGTGATGAATAACGATAAGCCGCAAGAGAAAAATGGGTAGCCGACTGCGGTAAATATTTATTCCAGGCGACCTGGTAGCTTTGCCCGTCCAATGCATCGCCATTGTCCTGCTTGCTATACGAGAGTGTTCCGTCGACAGAGACCGCACCAATAAATGTATTCCACCCTGACCCAAGGGTGAACGAGCGATAATCGTTGGCAAGTATTGTTCCGCCATATAGCGTCAACAGGTTATTGATCCCGTACTGGTAGGTTCCTTGCAAAAAATCGGTTTGCTCGGATGCTCCCTCAATATCACTTTTCCCGGCGACAAATTCATACTTCGCCACGCCTGGTTGAACCATATTGGTAACCGAAGAATAAGGAACAATATAACGAGAAACGGAACCATTTGTCTCTTTAACGCTCACGTCAAGATCGGCGCCGCCCCCGGCGAGCTGAAGATCCTCAAACATAAAAGGCCCCGGGGGCACTTCTTTTTGATAGACAATAAAGCCGTTTTGCTCAATCGTTACCAATGCATTGCTTTGCGCCACACCACGTACAACCGGAGCGAAATTTTGCTTAGAATGCGGCAACATCTGCATATCCCGCCAGAAGCGCACGCCGCGAAAGCGTACCGTTTCGAACATATCCCCGCTGCTGTACTGCTCGCCAATTCGCATCGTTCCCATCACCGAAGGGAAATCACGCTCCAGATATAAGGTATTGCTTTGCCATTTGCCTTTCGCGTTCTCGTTTTTGGAAAAATTCGCGTTTGAATGTAATTGCCAGCCCAGTAGATTTACCCCACTGACAAAGTTCGCGTACGTATTTTTCTCGCTGCCACCCTTTTTATAATGGCTATAATATTCACTGGCATAGTAAGAGGTATAAAAAGCGTTAATCCCGCGATCCCATGTTTCCGGCGGCGAATACCCAGCTTCATATTCCAGCACAAACGCCTGCGGCACACTAAGATAAAGGTTAAAAGAACCCGTATCATAGAATACGCTACCACCTTGCACCACACTATTGAGAGGAACGCAGTCGTTTCTTAAACTTTCAACTGGAGACGGATATTTGATTCCCAGGCTGGCGATCAGTTCCCGGTGAATGCAGGTATTTTCCGTCTTATCCTGAATGTCAATATTATAAGTACCGCGCCACTCTTTATTGACATAGACATCCATCTCATAGACCCCGGCCATAGGTTTATTACTGTCGATCTGATATCGGGATACTTTTTCGCCTTTTATTCCGCCGAACATAAAATGCGTATCGAATGATTCTTCTTCTGCCCACGCGGGCGAAATGAGCAATGCTGAAAGTATCGACAGAGTGATGGTGTTAAACTTTTCCATTACCTATCCTTAGATGTTATTTCCATTTTTAATTTATTGCTTTTATTAATTCACTCAAATAATTTCCTGAATCATCGATTAACGTCACGGTAAAGTCATTCGCAATTGACGTGCAAGTTATTGCCTGGGACGTTCCTGGGGCAAGCAGCAGCGTTTGTTTGTTGACTTTATCTTTCGCTTTAATTTCCGGAATGGTAATCCAATTCGCTGAATTATTTTTTAGCTTTATCCCGGTATGCGTACGGATAATCTGCAAGCGAGAAAACGTATTTTTATCAACTCTCCTGATACCTTGTGGTCGGTAAATTAATTTTATTCGGTTTTGCAAAGCAAATTTAATGACATTTTTATCTTTGCTGCTTTCTGAGTTTGGAGGAATATCCAGAACGTTCAGATAGAACATACTCTCACGATCCGACGGTAAATGATGAGCAAGCTGCTTAATTTTCAGCTGCTGACCTGAATTGGTCGCGACCCTGATGACGGGCGGCGTCACCATAAAGGGAACATGTATTTTCTCCGGCGGCAGACTGGTATCGCCATCATCTATCCATGCCTGAATCAGAGCGCTTCGCTTGTCATCATTCATTAATTGCACTGTAATATCTTTATTCTGTGCGGGATAAATAACGCGTGTTCCATAAATATAAATGCCGCTCCACGCTGGCATAGCGGCGCAGACCAGCCATAACGCTATAATTCTTTTCATGGCAGTTAACCTTTTACATGTAAGGCAGGCGGCTAAATTTAGCCGCCCAAAATATTTAGTCGGTCAGGACTGTCATCGTCAGAACGGATTCAACAGGGCCGGGAGTGACACTCGTTGTCACCGCCGCATAGCGGGCAAAAAATTTCATAGTATAAACGCCATTGACAGCATCATCTTTGTTGAGAGGGAAATTACCCGCTTCATCGGGTTTTACCTGGCTCCCATTAAGATAAACCGCGAAACCGGCCCCATTATCGTCGGCGTTATTTCTGGTCACCTTTAACCCATCCACAAACTGTGAAGGGTTAAAACTAATACGCGGATTATTATTATCTGCACATTTAACTTGTAAGCTAACTTCCGGGCTTGTATATCCGCTGTAAACGTCACCTGCGTTTAAACCCGTTAATCTGTCGGCACCGACCTGGGACAGTTCAATAGTCGCGTTATTTTCTCCTTCGAAAGTACAGGATGTACCCACAATTTCGCCTTTGATTTTTAATTCCCCCATATCCTCATTTGCAGCAAACGCCCCTGCACTCATAAAAATACCCGACAGTACTGCAGCAGCAATAATAGAATTGTTCATAGTCTTTTCCCTATTAAAGATATTTCCGTTTATTACAGTGTGTTTCCAACGCAGTGAAATTTACACTCTCAGAAAGTTATCGCAATGTGAACGCGTTGTTTTATTGATTTAAAACAATTTACATTGCGCAATATAATTGCAACAAATGAATTAAGCTTAAAGGTATATTTAGAATTAATGAATTAATACGCGTTTAAGAGGCTTTTTATTTTATTGAGGAATATAAAAATACAAATCATTCATTTAAATGATCTGTATTACGTTACAGGCGTAAATATAACGTTATTCAGGGTGAGTAAAGAACGCGTTGTTTTTGCAGTCAACGCCAAAGGGAAGGCGCGAGGGGAATTTACCTGAAGTGAACCACTCAAATCATTCACCACATCAATATAGCACTGATGCGGTGAACGTATCCATGTCAGGCGGTCAGGCGGTATTACACGGCGCGGAAGGCGATTTCTCCGGGGATCACTTCCCCTTGCCAGTACAATTGCGCGGCAACACGTCCCGCCAGCTCACGGTACATTGCGGTAAATTCGCTTTCCGGACGGCTGGTTACCGTTGGCGTACCGCGGTCAAGGTCTTCGCGCAGGCTAATATGCAGCGGCATCTGCCCCAGCAGTTGGGTGTGATATTGCGCAGCCAGCTTCTCCGCGCCGCCGGTACCAAAGATGGGCTCATGGTGGCCGCAGTTGCTGCAAATGTGCATGCTCATATTCTCGACGATACCGAGTACCGGCACCTCGACTTTTTCAAACATGACGATGCCTTTTTTGGCGTCGATCAGCGCGATATCCTGCGGCGTGGTCACCACCACAGCACCGGTTACCGGGATGTTCTGCGCCAGCGTCAGCTGAATGTCACCGGTGCCCGGCGGCATATCCAGTACCAGGTAATCCAGATCCGGCCACAGCGTCTCCTGCAGCATCTGCAACAGCGCTTTGCTGGCCATCGGGCCGCGCCATACCATCGCGTTATCGTCGGTTACCAGATAGCCAATGGAATTGGTTGCCAGGCCATGCGACATAATCGGCGCCATGTGGGTTCCGTCCGGCGACGTCGGGCGCTGATTTTCCGCCCCCAGCATGGTGGGGATCGACGGGCCATAGATATCGGCGTCAAGAATACCGACTTTTGCCCCTTCCGCCGTTAATGCCAGCGCCAGGTTAACTGCGGTAGAAGACTTACCGACCCCGCCCTTCCCGGAACTGACCGCGATGATATTTTTCACCCCGTTCACGCCCGGCTGATTTTTCACCCGCTTCAGGGTGGCGATGTTATGCGACAGTTTCCAGTCAATCGCTTTCGCACCCGTGATACGCAGCAGATCAGCGCTGCATTGCTCTTTTAGCACCTCAAACGCGCTATGCCAGACGAATGGCATCACCAGCTCAACGTGCAGCGTGTCATCCATCCACGCGACATGGTGCAGCGCTTTCAGGGTCGTCAGATTATGCTTCAAAGTGGGGTGCTGAAAATTCGCCAGCGTCCCGGCGACCATCGCGCGCAGGGTCTCTGGTGATTTGGCCTGGGATTGTGCGTTCATCCCGACTCCTTTTTGTTGTTCTGAAAAGTACAAGTGTAGCGACCTAGTGTACTCCAGCGGTAATGATTAATCATTTATGGTTTGATGCCCTTATTTCTTGGCGTAGTTATTACCTTTCAGGTAACATCAAAACCCCCTTTTAACAGAGAAGAAGTAATACCTACTATGACTCAAGTCGCGAAGAAAATTCTGGTAACGTGCGCGCTGCCGTACGCCAACGGCTCAATCCACCTCGGCCATATGCTGGAGCACATCCAGGCTGATGTCTGGGTCCGTTACCAGCGAATGCGCGGCCACGAGGTCAACTTCATCTGCGCCGACGACGCCCACGGCACGCCGATCATGCTGAAAGCGCAGCAGCTTGGCATTACGCCGGAGCAGATGATTGGCGAGATGAGTCAGGAGCACCAGACCGATTTCGCCGGGTTCAACATTAGCTACGACAACTATCACTCCACGCACAGCGAGGAAAACCGTGAGCTGTCAGAGCTTATCTACACCCGTCTGAAAGAAAACGGCTTCATTAAAAATCGCACCATTTCTCAGCTGTACGATCCGGAAAAAGGCATGTTCCTGCCGGACCGTTTTGTGAAAGGCACCTGCCCGAAATGTAAATCGCCCGACCAATACGGCGACAACTGCGAGGTGTGCGGCGCGACTTACAGCCCGACGGAGCTGATCGAGCCGAAATCCGTGGTTTCCGGCGCGACGCCGGTGATGCGCGACTCTGAACATTTCTTCTTTGATCTGCCGTCGTTCAGCGAAATGCTACAGGCGTGGACCCGCAGCGGCGCGTTGCAGGAGCAGGTCGCGAACAAAATGCAGGAATGGTTCGAATCCGGCCTGCAACAGTGGGATATCTCCCGCGACGCGCCTTACTTCGGCTTTGAAATTCCGAACGCGCCGGGCAAATACTTCTACGTCTGGCTGGATGCGCCAATTGGCTACATGGGGTCGTTCAAGAACCTGTGCGACAAGCGCGGCGACAGCGTAAGCTTCGACGAATACTGGAAAAAAGACTCCAGCGCCGAGCTGTATCACTTTATCGGCAAAGACATTGTTTACTTCCACAGCCTGTTCTGGCCCGCGATGCTGGAAGGCAGTCACTTCCGTAAGCCGACCAACCTGTTTGTACACGGCTACGTGACGGTGAACGGCGCCAAGATGTCCAAGTCTCGCGGAACGTTCATTAAAGCCAGCACCTGGCTGAACCACTTCGACGCCGACAGCCTGCGCTACTACTACACCGCCAAGCTCTCTTCCCGCATCGACGATATTGACCTGAACCTGGAAGACTTCGTGCAGCGCGTCAACGCCGATATCGTTAATAAGGTGGTTAACCTGGCGTCGCGTAACGCGGGTTTTATCAATAAACGTTTCGACGGCGTACTGGCGGCGGAGCTGGCTGACCCTGAGCTGTATAAAACCTTCACCGACGCGGCAGCGGTTATTGGCGACGCGTGGGAAAGCCGCGAATTTGGCAAAGCGATCCGTGAAATCATGGCGCTGGCCGACCTGGCAAACCGTTACGTGGACGAACAGGCGCCGTGGGTTGTGGCTAAACAGGAAGGCCGTGACGCCGACCTGCAGGCGATCTGCTCAATGGGCATCAACCTGTTCCGCGTGCTGATGACGTATCTGAAGCCGGTTCTTCCGACCCTGTCCGAACGCGTGGAGGCTTTCCTCAACACCGAACTGACCTGGGATGCTATCCAGCAGCCATTGCTGGGCCATAAGGTAAATACCTTCAAAGCGCTGTATAACCGCATCGACATGAAGCAGGTCGAAGCGCTGGTTGAAGCGTCGAAAGAGGAAGTAAAGGCGGCGACAGCGCCGGTCACCGGTCCGCTGGCGGACGATCCGATTCAGGAAACCATCACTTTTGACGACTTCGCCAAAGTCGATCTGCGCGTGGCGTTGATTGAAAACGCCGAGTTTGTGGAAGGTTCCGACAAGCTGCTGCGCCTGACGCTGGATCTCGGCGGCGAGAAGCGTAACGTCTTCTCCGGCATTCGTTCCGCGTACCCTGACCCGCAGGCGCTGATTGGCCGCCACACGGTAATGGTTGCTAACCTCGCGCCGCGTAAAATGCGCTTCGGCATCTCGGAAGGGATGGTGATGGCCGCAGGCCCGGGCGGGAAAGATATCTTTCTGTTAACCCCTGACGAAGGCGCAAAGCCGGGTCAGCAGGTTAAATAACCAAAAAGCCGGAGATCGTCTCCGGCTTTTTTTTACGCCTTCTTGCCCTGTGGCGGCTTCGCGCTATGTTCCCGGTTCGTCAGCCCGCGTAAAAAATAACGCATAAACTGATCGCCACACTCGCGGTAGTTCTTATGGTCCGGCGCGCGCATCATCGCGGTAATTTCCGGCATTGATACGCGGAAATTCTGTTCGGTCATGATGGCGAGGATATCGTCCGTTTTCAGAGAAAACGCGATGCGCAGTTTCTTCAGCACCGTGTTGTTATTCACGCGGCGTTCGAGGGCCAATTCCGGCGCAGAGTCGTCTTTTCCGCGCTTGTCATAAATCAGGCCGTTGAGGAATCCGCTCAGGACAATATCCGGGCAGCGCACAAAACCGTCTTCATCCTCTTTGGTCATCCAGGTATCAAAACCCGCAGAGGTCGATTCCATACCGGCAAGCGCAAGAATGCGTACCATGTCGTTATTATTGGCTTTCAGGGTGTAGCGCAAGCTACGAAGAATATCATTACTAAGCATAGAGCCTTCAACTGTCGATGATGCAATGGCGCGCAGTGTACCAGTTTTACAGGCCAATCGCCTCTTTCAAACTTTTCAGATAGCGACGGCTCACCGGCACGGTTAATCCGTTGCGTAAAATCAGCTCCGCCTGGCCATTATCTTCCAGCCGAATCTCCTGAAGATGCGCCATGTTCACAAGATATTGCCGGTGGCAGCGCAGCAGCGGCGTACGGCTTTCCAGTGTTCTGAGCGTCAGTTCGGTAAAGCCTTCTTTACCTTCGCTGCTGGTGACAAAAACGCCGCTCATTCGGCTGCTGACGAAAGCGACATCATCCATCTGCAACAGATAAATCCGGCTGTGTCCGCTACAGGGAATAAACTTCAGCGCCTGCTGGTTTTCCGGCAGCACGGAAACGTCCTGTTTGCTGCGCTCCTGGCGCAAGCGGTTAAGGGTTTTCTCCAGACGCTCCTCTTCAATGGGCTTTAACAGATAATCAAAGGCGTGTTCTTCAAAGGCTTTGATGGCGTACTCATCAAAAGCGGTCAGAAAAACGATATATGGACGGTGTTCCGGGTCGAGCATACCGACCATCTCCAGTCCGCTGATGCGCGGCATCTGAATGTCGAGGAACAGCACGTCCGGGCGTAATTTATGCACCGCGCCAATCGCTTCTACCGCATTCGCGCACTCCCCGACAATCTCAATATCGCTCTGTTCCTGTAGCAGGATCCGCAGATTTTCCCGCGCTAGCGGTTCATCATCCACAATCAGCACTTTAATCATGCGTTCTCCTCCAGCGGAAGTCGTAGGGTTATTCGGGTAAAGCGGTCAGGCTCACAGGCCACGCTAATGCCATAGTCATCGCCAAAACGCTCACGCAGGCGTTTGTCCACCAGATTCATTCCCAGGCCGCTGGCATTGGTCGTCGGTTGATACAGCCCGGCGTTATCTTCTATGTCCAGCATCAGGTGTTGTCCCTCCTGACGGGCGGTAATGGACACTTCGCCCGTCTCCAGCAGTTGCGATGTGCCGTGTTTGATGGCGTTTTCTACAATGGGTTGAAGGGTAAACGCCGGAAGTTGCTGGTGAGCCAGCGCCTCCGGCACGTTCAGATTCACCTTTAAGCGCGACTGAAATCGCGCCTTTTCAATTTGCAGATAGGCGTTGACGTGCTCAATTTCATCGGCAAGCGTCACAATTTCTGAGGGTCGCTTCAGGTTTTTGCGAAAGAAGGTGGACAGATACTGCACCAGTTGGCCCGCCTGCTCGCTGTCGCGGCGCACCACCGCTTTAATGGTATTGAGCGCATTGAACAGAAAATGCGGATTCACCTGGGCGTGCAGCAGCTTGATTTCCGACTGGGTCAGCATCGCTTTCTGGCGCTCGTACTGTCCGGCCAGAATCTGGGCGGACAACAGCTGGGCAATCCCCTCCCCGAGCGTCCTGTTGATGGAGCTGAACAAGCGGTTCTTGGCTTCATACAGCTTAATGGTGCCCATCACCCGCTGGTTTTCGCCGCGCAGCGGGATCACCAGCGTTGATCCCAGTTTGCACTGGGGATGCAGCGAGCAGCGGTACGGCACTTCGTTACCGTCGGCGTAAACCACCTCGCCGGTTTCAATCGCCCGCAGCGTATAGCTCGATGAGATCGGCTTGCCCGGCAGGTGATGGTCATCGCCAATGCCGGTAAAAGCCAGCAGCTTCTCCCGGTCGGTAATCGCCACCGCGCCGATATCCAGCTCCTGGTACAGCACCTGCGCGACCTTCATGCTGTTCACTTCGTTAAAGCCTTGGCGCAAAATCCCCTCCGTCGAGGCCGCCACCTTCAGGGCGGTAGCGGAAAACGCCGAAGTGTATTTTTCGAACATGGCGCGCTTGTCGAGCAGAATGCGCATGAACAGCGCCGCCCCGACGGTGTTGGTCACCATCATCGGCGCGGCGATATTACTGACCAGTCGGTACGCATCGTCAAAAGGCCGGGCGATCAGCAAAATGATCAGCATCTGCACCAGCTCGGCGACAAAGGTAATCGCGCCTGCGGTCAGCGGATTAAAGACTTTGTCGGTCCGCCCCCGCCGCGTCAGAACGCTGTGTACCAGCCCGCCGAGCAAACCTTCGACGATGGTGGAGATCATGCAGCTCAGGGCGGTCATCCCGCCCATGGAGTAGCGATGAAGGCCGCCGGTTAGCCCAACCAATCCGCCGACCACCGGCCCACCGAGCAGCCCGCCCATCACCGCGCCTATCGCCCGGGTGTTGGCGATAGAATCGTCGATATGCAGGCCAAAATAGGTGCCGAGAATGCAAAAGATGGAGAAGGTGACGTAGCACAACAGCTTGTGCGGTAAGCGGACAGTGACCTGCATTAAGGGGATGAACAGACGCGTTTTGCTCATCAGCCATGCGATAACCAAAAACACGCACATCTGCTGAAGCAGCAGCAACACCAGATTAAACTCGTACATACCCGCAGACCACACTTCTATTAAAACCGCGTAACATACATCGACTGCGTTGATCTTTCTTTGAACTGTTGCAAAAAAAGATGAAATCGTGAGTACGATCACTCAATGTCGCCGCCGACTCTCAGATTTTTACCGCTAAATTGATTAAAAAACAGACAAAACTACCTGGTTCGAAAAAGAGCGTCTAAAGTTAAACTGGGACCTCGCGAGCAAGGATTAAAAGATGGCGCTTTACACCATAGGTGAAGTGGCTCTGCTTTGTGATATCAACCCTGTCACGCTTCGCGCGTGGCAGCGGCGTTATGGATTACTGAAACCGCAGCGAACAGACGGCGGACATCGTCTTTTCAACGACTCGGATATCGACCGCATCCGCGAGATCAAACGCTGGATCGACAACGGCGTCCAGGTCAGCAAAGTCAAAGTGCTGTTGAACAATGACACGTTCGATCGGCAAAACGGCTGGCGCGAGCATCAGGAAACGCTCCTGCATTACCTGCAAAACAATAATCTGCACAGCATCAGAGTCTGGCTTAAAGAGCGCGGCCAGGATTATCCGGCGCAAACGCTCACCAGCCATCTGTTTATTCCGCTACGCCGCCGTCTCCAGTGCCCGCAGCCGACGCTTCAGGCGCTGCTGGGCATTCTCGACGGCGTGTTAATTAACTACATTGCGATTTGTCTCGCCTCGGCGAGAAAGAAACAGGGTAAAGACGCGCTGGTGGTAGGCTGGAATATTCACGACACCACCCGATTATGGCTTGAGGGCTGGATCGCCAGCCAGCAGGGCTGGCGCGTTGACGTACTGGCGCACTCCCTGAACCAGCTTCGCCCGGAGCAGTTTGAAGGCCGCACCCTCCTGGTGTGGTGCGGCGAAAACCAGACACCGGCGCAGCAACAGCAACTGGCGACCTGGCGTGCCCAGGGATACGATATTTACCCACTTGGCATTTAATGATTCATTAACAGGAGCGCTTCTCTGTATAATCTCTTGGTTAACATAAGGAGAACATCATGAGCGCAACGAAAATCGGCGTTATCGCCCTCTTTTTACTCATGGCTATCGGCGGTATCGGCGGCGTCATGCTCGCGGGTTATACCTTCATTTTGCGTGCTGGCTAAGCCGCTGAACTAATCGTTCGAACAGGCGGTCAATGACGATCGCCGCCAGCGCGACCAGTAACGCCCCCTGAATGACATAGGCGGTATTAAAGCCGCTCAGGCCGATAATGATCGGCGTACCCAGCGTACTCGCCCCAACCGTAGAGGCAATGGTCGCCGTGCCAATATTGATGATTACCGAGGTGCGGATCCCCGCCAGAATGACAGGCGCAGCCAGCGGCAGTTCGACCTTTCGCAGCTGCTGGCCGCGGCTCATTCCCATCCCGCTGGCGATTTCCCGTACGCTTGCCGGGACAGACCCCAGCCCCGCCAGCGTCGCCTGTAGCACCGGCAGCACGCCGTAAAGGATCAGCGCAATAATCGCCGGCTGCTGGCCAAACCCCATCACCGGCACCGCGATTGCCAGCACGGCGACGGGCGGAAAGGTTTGTCCTACTGCGGCAATGGTTTCCACCAGCGGGCGAAATTCCGCCCCGGCAGGTCGCGTGACCGCGATCCCCGCCCCGACGCCAATCAGCACCGCAATCAGGCTCGACACGCCGACCAGCCAGAAGTGGGCCAGCGCCAGCGCGACAAAGCTCTCCTGTTGGTAGACCGGACGCGGCAGTTCAGGAAACAGGCGAGCGAACAGCGCTTCGCTATGCGGCAAGCCTACCAGCATCAGCACAAATACGACGATAAGCCAGAACAGCGGATCAGTCAGTCGTTTCATCACGCAACGTCTCCGAAAGCAGATCGCGAAAGTGCAGCGTACCGCAGGCAACGCCATGCTGGTTAACCACCGGTAAGATTTCCCGGTTATGCGCCACAAACAGGGAGAGCGCGTCGCGTAGCGTCATCGTTTCCGTTAACTCATCGCCGTCAGTGTGCTCATCACGCCGCACATAGTCGGCGACGTTACGCAGCGACAGCAGACGTACGCCCAGTTCGCTACGTCCAAAAAACTGGCGAACAAAATCATCGGTCGGCGCGGTCAACATCTGGAGCGGCGTGCCCTGCTGCACCACTTCGCCGCCGTCCATCAGTACCAGATGTTCCGCCAGGCGTAACGCCTCGTCAATATCGTGGGTCACCAGCACAATGGTTCGCCCGAGCAGGCGGTGAATACGGGTCATCTCCTGCTGTAATGCGCCACGGGTAACCGGATCCAGCGCGCCAAACGGCTCATCCATCAGCAGCACCTGCGGGTCGGCGGCCAGCGCGCGCGCTACGCCCACCCGCTGCTGTTGCCCGCCGGACAACTGATGCGGATAGCGTTCCCGCAGCCCCGGCTCCAGCCCCAGCAGCGCCATCAGTTCATCGATACGATCGTCTCGTTTCTGTCGCGACCACTTGAGCAACTGCGGCACGGTGGCAATGTTTTGCGCCACGGTCCAGTGTGGAAACAGACCGATCGACTGAATGGCGTATCCCATACGTCGGCGAAGTTCGAGCAGCGGCAGAGAGCGGATCTCCTCACCGGCAAAGCGAATTCGTCCGCTGTCATGTTCCACCAGGCGGTTGATCATCTTCAGCGTGGTTGATTTTCCCGAACCGGAGGTGCCAATCAGCACCGAAAAACTGCCTTCTTTAAAATGCAGATTGAGATCGTTAACCGCTCTCTGCTCACCGAAGGTTTTACTCACGTGGTTAAATTCAATCATGATGGGTTACCTTCAGCAAAGCGCTCCCTAAGTCAAACAGCGCGTCAATCACTACCGCCAGCACAATCACCGGGATCACGCCAAGCAACACTAAATCGATGGCGCTGCTGAGCAGTCCCTGAAAAACCAACGCGCCGAAGCCGCCCGCGCCAATCAACGCGGCAATCACGGCCATCCCGACTGTTTGTACCATGACCACGCGCAGGCTGCGCAAAAATACCGGTAACGCCAGCGGCAACTGGACGTGAAAAAAGCGCTGGGCGGCGCCCATGCCCATCGCGCGCGCGCTTTCCAGCACGTCACGCGGCACCTGGTCCAGCCCGGCGACCACGCCGCGCACCAGCGGCAGCAGCGCGTACAGCACCAGCGCGATCAGCGCCGGCGTCAGACCGGTTCCCGCGACGCCCAACGATGAAAGCCACGGGAAGGCCTTTACCAGCCCGGCGAGCGGCGCAATTAACAGACCAAACAGCGCCACCGACGGAATGGTTTGGATCACGTTTAACACGGTAAACACCGGTCCCTGACGGGCAGCGGAAAAGTGGCACCAGATGCCCAGCGGCACGCCAATCGCCAGCGCAGGCAAAACGGTTCCCAGCAGCAGCGTCAGATGCTGCGCCAGCGCGTCGTCAAAGACGTCCTGCCGGTTGGCGTATTCTTTAAGCAGAGAAAGCGCGTCGAACGCGCCGGAAAACAGCAGCGCCAGCGGCACGATGGCGATCTGGGCATGCAGAACCCAGCGCCAGAGCGGCTGGACGGTGATTCTGCGAATCGCGTCGCTACAGGCCAGCAGCCCTAACGCCAGCGCCAGCCACAGACCGCTTCCCAGGCTGGTCCGCGCCAACGGCGAGCCCGTTTCAGCCAGATGGCTGGCGGCTTTTCCCGCGCTCCAGAGCATCAGGATCACCAACAGTTGCGCAACAGCAAGCGTGAGCGCAGCGCCTCGTCTTCCCGGCACGAAGCACAGCGTGAGCAAGGCGCACCCGGCGCCCACCAGCAGCGAAACCGAACCGGGCCAGACTGCCCAGATCGGACGCCCCTCGCCAGAAACCAGTCGGTTAGGAGCATAGTTTACGAACGGCAGCGCGGCGGCAACTGCGGTGAGCGCCACCAGCAGCAACAGCACGCGGTTAATACTGACTTTTGCCACGTCACCCAGCCTTATTTCAGTCCTTTTACTTCACCCATCCCTTTTGCTTCAGGTAATCTGCGGCGACTTTTTTCGCGTCCAGCCCTTCCACGGCAATACTGGCGTTTAACTGCTGCAGGGTTTTCGCATCAAGGCTGGCGAATACCGGCTGCAGCCATTCGGCCATTTGAGGATAGTCTTTCAGCACTGCTTCACGCACTACCGGCGCAGGGGCATAGATCGGCTGAACGCCTTTCGGATCGCTCAGGGTTTGCAACCCCAACGCGGCCACCGGACCGTCCGTACCGTAAGCCATCGCCGCGTTTACGCCGGACGTTTGCTGTGCTGCCGCTTTGATCGTTACCGCGGTGTCGCCGCCCGCCAGCGAAAGCAGTTGATCCTGACTCAGTTTAAAATCGTAGGCTTTTTCAAAAGCGGGAAGCGCATCGGCGCGCTCAATAAATTCGGCCGAGGCGGCCAGCTTAAAGGTTCCGCCCGCTTTCAGGTAGCGTCCGAGATCGGCCAGCGAAGTGAGTTTATTTTTCTCAGCGACATCGCTACGCACTGCGATGGTCCAGGTATTATTGGCGGGCGCTGGCGTTAACCACACCAGCTTATGCTGTTCGGCATCGAGCTTTTTGACTTTCTCATAGCCCGCGTTGGCGTTTTTCCACGCCGGGTCGTTTTCATCTTTAAAGAAGAAAGCCCCGTTGCCGGTGTATTCCGGATAAATATCCAGTTCGCCGGAGGTGATTGCCCCGCGCACAACCGGAGTCGTGCCCAGTTGGACTTTATTGACCGTTTTAACGCCGTGGCTTTCCAGCACCTGCAAAATGATATTGCCGAGCAGAGCCCCTTCGGTGTCGATTTTCGACCCCACCGTCACCGGCGACGCCGCCTGCAGGGGTAAACTCACCGCCGCTAACAGCGCCAGCGAGCCCGCACAGATCTTTGAGAGTGTCATTATGCTTTCCTCATCCTTTTGCCGCCCTTTTCAGCGACTTGAGCAAAAAGCATAGTCGAAAAGTGTCTCTTTAACCGGGGAATTCAGTTTTTTCGCGCCAGCGCAAAAAAGAGAGACGGGATTACGCCCGCCTCTCGTCTCTGTTACAGCAGCTCAAATTCCCCTTGCTTGACCCGCGCTGAGTCTACGCCGATAAAGACGTTAAACTTGCCCGGTTCGGCATCATACTGCATTTGTTGATTCCAGAACTTCAGCGCCTCGACGTCAATCGGGAAACTGACGGTCTGGGTTTCCCCTGGTTTCAGGGTCACCTTCTTAAAGCCCTTCAGCGCTTTCACGGGACGACTCACAGACGCCGTCACGTCCTGCAGGTACATCTGAATCACCGTCGCGCCTTCCCGTTTACCGGTGTTCGTCACCTGCACGCTCGCGGTTACGCTGCCGTCACGCGTCATGCTCGGGGCGGAAAGTTTGACGTCAGACACGGTAAACGTGGTGTAGCTCAGACCGTAGCCAAACGGATACAGCGGGCCGTTAGCCTCGTCAAAGTAGCGTGACGTGTATTTATTGGGTTTATCGGCGTTATACGGACGACCGGTATTAAGGTGGCTGTAGTAGACCGGGATCTGCCCGACGGAACGCGGGAAAGACATCGGCAGTTTACCGGACGGGTTGTAGTCGCCAAACAGCACGTCGGCAATGGCGTTACCGCCTTCGGTACCGGCAAACCAGGTCTCCAGGATCGCGTCGGCCTGTTGATTTTCTTTCACCAGCGCCAGCGGACGGCCATTCATCAGCACCAGCACCAGCGGCTTGCCGGTCGCTTTCAGCGCCGCGATCAGATCGCGCTGGCTCTGCGGAATAGTGATATCGGTCCGGCTGGAGGCTTCGTGCGCCATGCCCTGCGCTTCACCGACGACGGCAACCACCACGTCGGACTGTTTCGCCGCGTTCACCGCTTCGTCGATCATCGCTTTCGGCGTGCGTGGATCCACCTTCACCGCTTCTTCGTACTGGTTGAGGAACGTGACGATGTCTTTATCGTCAGTGACATTCGCGCCTTTGGCGTAAACGATTTTTGCTTTATCACCCACGGCGTTCTGAATGCCGGTCAGTACGGTCACTGACTGATCCGCCACGCCCGCCGCGGACCAACTGCCCATCACGTCACGTTTGCTATCTGCCAGGGGGCCTACCACCGCAATGGTGCCGGATTTTTTTAACGGTAGGGTTTCCAGACGGTTTTTCAGCAGTACCAGACTTTCGCGCGCCACTTCTCGCGCCTCTTTACGATGCAGGCGGCTTTCGGCGTTGGTGTCCGCCGGGTCAGACTCTTTCGGCCCCAGATGGCTGTACGGATCGTTGAACAGCCCCATATCATATTTGACGTTCAGCACATGACGGGCGGCGTCGTCCAGTTCTTCCATCGTCACCTTGCCGGATTTGATCAGCCCCGGCAGGTATTTGCTGTAATACTCGTCGCTCATGCTCATGTTAATGCCGGACTTGAGCGCCACGCGCACCGCATCCTCGGGATCGGCGGCAGTGCCGTGTTTTATCAGCTCTTTGATCGCGCCGTGGTCGGAAACGGTAATCCCCTTAAAGCCCCATTTGTCGCGCAGAATATCTTTTAGCAGCCAGGCATCAGACGTGGCGGGGGTTCCGTTCAGCGAGTTCAGCGCCACCATGACGGCGCCGCTGCCCGCGTCCAGCCCCGCTTTGTACGGCGGCATATAGTCGTTAAACAGACGCTGTGGACTCATGTCGACGGTGTTGTACTCTTTGCCGCCTTCCACCGCGCCGTAGGCGGCGAAGTGCTTCACGCTGGTCATCACCGAATAGCGGTCCGCCGGGCTTTTACCCTGCATCGCTTCCACCATCGTCTTGCCCATGATCGATGTGAGATAGGTGTCCTCGCCAAAGCCTTCGGAAGCGCGTCCCCAGCGCGGGTCGCGGGAAACGTCGACCATCGGCGCCCAGGTCATATTCAGGCCGTCATCTGCCGCTTCATATGCCGACACGCGCCCGACGGTTTTCACCGCCTCAAGGTTAAAAGAGGAAGCCAGGCCCAGGCTGATGGGGAAAACGGTACGCTGACCGTGCAACACGTCATACGCGAAAAAGAGAGGGATCTTCAGGCGGCTCAGTTCCATCACCTGATCCTGCATTTTGCGGATATCCTGGCGGGTGACGGTATTGAAGATCGCCCCAACCTGTCCGTCCTTGATCATTTCACGGATCGCTTCTTTCGGGTTATCCGGGCCGACGCTAATCAAGCGAAGCTGACCAATCTTCTCATCAACGGTCATTTTGGTCAGGAGTTCAGTCACAAACGCATCCCGCGCTTCCGGCGTCAGCGGGTGGTTACCAAACAGATCTTCCGCCAGCGCTGGCTGCAACGCCAGACTCACCGCGACACCTACAGAACATAGCCATTTCATGTTGTTTCTCTCTTTCTCATTAGCCCGACGTGGCTGCGAAAATATAACAAAAACCGCACGTTGCCATAAGCCTAATTGGCAGCCACGCAGAAAGCGAAGGTTATTCTCTTAATTTTCACCGCCGCTGATTCACAGACAGGGTAAATGAGTAAGCGCAGGGGCAGACAAAGCGCTATGCTTGAACGTGATATTTTGTCCCACCACAAGGAGTGGAAAATGTCTTCCCTGACAACAACTGATAATAAAGCCTTTCTGAATGAACTCGCCCGTCTCGTGGGTCATTCACACCTGCTGACTGAACCTGAGAAAACCTCCCGCTATCGCAAGGGCTTCCGTTCCGGCCAGGGCGATGCGCTGGCGGTGGTCTTTCCCGGCTCGCTGCTTGAACTCTGGCGCGTCCTTAACGCCTGCGTGAATGCCGACAAAATTATTCTGATGCAGGCCGCCAACACGGGCCTGACCGAAGGTTCAACGCCGAACGGCAACGACTACGATCGCGATATTGTGATTATCAGCACTCTGCGCCTCGACAAGCTGCATCTCCTTGGCAAAGGCGAGCAGGTGCTGGCCTGGCCGGGCACCACACTGTATTCACTGGAAAAAGCGCTGAAACCGTTGGGGCGCGAACCGCATTCGGTCATTGGTTCGTCGTGCATTGGCGCCTCGGTGATTGGCGGTATCTGTAATAACTCCGGCGGCTCGCTGGTTCAGCGCGGCCCTGCCTATACCGAAATGTCGCTGTTTGCGCGTATTGATGAAAACGGCAAGCTCCAGTTGGTCAACCATCTCGGCATCGACCTTGGTCAAACGCCGGAGCAGATCCTCAGTCAACTGGACGATGAGCGCATCAAAGAAGAAAACGTGCGTCACGACGGGCGTCACGCCCACGATCACGACTACGTAACCCGCGTGCGCGATATCGAGGCTGACACGCCGGCGCGTTATAACGCCGACCCGGACCGCCTGTTTGAAGCCTCCGGCTGCGCCGGAAAGCTGGCGGTGTTTGCGGTACGCCTCGACACTTTTGAAGCGGAAAAAAACCAGCAGGTGTTTTACATCGGCACCAATCAGCCTGACGTGCTGACCGAAATCCGCCGCCATATTCTGGCAAACTTTGAGAATCTGCCAGTCGCGGGCGAGTACATGCATCGTGATATTTACGATATCGCGGAGCAGTACGGTAAAGATACGTTCCTGATGATCGACAAGCTCGGTACCGACAAAATGCCGTTCTTCTTTACCCTGAAGGGCCGTACCGATGCAATGCTGGAGAAAGTGAAATTTTTCCGTCCGCACTTCACTGATCGCGCAATGCAGAAGTTTGGTCATCTGTTCCCCAGTCATTTGCCGCCGCGAATGAAAAGCTGGCGCGATAAATACGAGCATCATCTGCTGTTAAAAATGGCCGGGGACGGCGTGGCGGAAGCGCAAAGCTGGCTGAGCGAATTCTTTAAAACCGCGGAAGGCGACTTCTTCGCCTGTACGCCGGAGGAAGGCAGCAAAGCATTCCTGCACCGTTTCGCGGCGGCGGGCGCGGCAATCCGCTATCAGGCAGTGCATGCCGATGACGTGGAGGATATTCTGGCGCTGGACATCGCCTTGCGTCGTAATGACACTGAGTGGTATGAACATCTGCCGCCGGAACTTGACAGCCAGTTAGTGCATAAGCTCTATTACGGACACTTTATGTGCTACGTCTTCCATCAGGATTACATCGTTAAAAAAGGCGTTGACGTACATGCGTTGAAAGCGCAGATGCTTGAACTGCTTCACCAGCGCGGCGCGCAGTATCCCGCCGAGCACAACGTCGGGCATCTGTACAAAGCGCCGGAGGCGTTGACCCGTTTTTATCGCGAAAATGACCCGACCAACAGTATGAATCCCGGAATTGGCAAAACCAGCAAGCAGAAATTCTGGAAAGACCCCTCTACCGGGCAAACCGCGTAAGCAGACCCGCCGTGCAGGCTGGATCTGCTCGAAATATCGTGCAAAAGTAACGACATGTGCCGGAGCAATGACTCCGGCTTTTTATCCTGAAGGTGATAACCATGTCTGCTGCCGATACGCTTTCTGATGATGATATTGTGGTGCGCGACGCTTCGCCCGGCGACGTGGAGGCCATTTCCGCGCTGTACGCCTGGCATGTGCTGAATGGTCGCGCCTCTTTCGAAGAGATCCCCCCGACGGTAGATGAGATGCGCCAGCGAATGCTCAAGGTCGCGCAGTATGGCCTGCCCTGGCTGGTGGCTTTGTATCGCGGCGTGGTGGTGGGCTATTGCTATGCCACTCAGTACCGCCCTCGCCCCGCCTACCGTTATACCCTGGAAGAGTCGATATACGTTGACGCCAGCATGACCGGGCGCGGTATCGGTAGCCTGTTAATGTCCACGCTCATCAGTCGCTGTGAAGCAGGCCCATGGCGGCAAATGGTGGCGGTGATCGGCGACGGGCACAATAACCCTGGCTCATTACGGTTACATAAAAAACATGGTTTTGAAATTGCCGGACAGCTTCGCAGCGTCGGCTACAAGAAAGGCGACTGGCGGGACACATTGATTATGCAGCGCCCGCTTAACGAGGGTGACTGGACGCTGCCGGAATAACGTTGATGTCGCCGGATGGCGGAGAACCGCCTTATCCGGCTTTCAGCTCAATCGTTTTGCGCGGTCTGCTGCGCCATCTGCGTGGCTTTTTGCTTTTTATAGCTTAATGCCGCCGCCGGAACCGGCATCACTTTGCCGGTCTCAATCCAGGTACGTAAACGGCTGGCGTCGGCAAAATGGGTATATTTGCCAAAGGCGTCCATCACGACCAGCGCCACCGGTTTGTGATTAATTACCGTGCGCATCACCAGGCAGTGCCCCGCCGCGTTCGTGAAGCCCGTTTTCGTCAACTGAATGTCCCAGTTGTCGCGGTACACCAGATGGTTGGTATTGCGAAACGGCAGGGTATACGCCGGGTTCGAGAAGGTCGCCATATCCTCACGCGTCGTACTCAGTTGTCCAATCAGCGGATACTGCTTGCTGGCAATCAGCATTTTGGTGAGATCGCGCGCGGTAGATACGTTGTGAATGGATAACCCGGTCGGCTCGACAAAACGCGTATGGGTCATGCCGAGCGCTTTCGCCTTCGCATTCATCGCCTTAATAAAGGCGTTATAGCCTCCCGGATAATGGTGCGCCAGGCTTGCCGCCGCGCGGTTTTCCGAGGACATCAGCGCCAGCAACAGCATGTTTTTACGACTGATCTCACTGTTCAGCCGCACGCGGGAATAGACGCCCTTCATTTCTGGCGTCTGGCTGATATCGATCTTCAGCTTCTCGTCCAGCGGCAGTCGCGCGTCCAGCACGACCATCGCGGTCATTAATTTGGTTATCGAGGCGATCGGGCGCACCCGATCCGGATGGTTCGAATAGATCACCTTATTGGTGTTCAGATCGACGATCATCGCGCTACCGGAGGCGATTTCCGGTTGGGAGGCCGCGGTCGTCGCCGCCGCTTTGGCCATCGCCTGCGGTGCAAAAGGCACCGCCAGCATTAACGCCAGGCTAAGAACAGAAACTCGGAATGTCAGCATGATGAGATTTCAGAAAATGATTCACACGTGTGATAACACGCACCGCTTGAGTGAGAATTTACTTAAGCTAGCGAAAGAATCATAGCGAGCTAATAACGTTGTCGCCATAAGAGAATCGTCAGGAAAGGCTGCATTGCTGGCTTTTACACCAACAATGCAGAGAATGACCTCAGAAGACCCGGTAACCGTATCCCCACAGAATAACGGTCAGCGCGAGCAGCACTTCCAGCACCAGCACGCCAATCGCCAGCGTCGAACTGGAGAAGCTTAGCCCCTCCTCCTTATTAATGTTCAGGAAGGTCGGTATACCGAGATACAGTAAGTAACCGGTATAAAACAGCGCCACCGTGCCCACCAGCGCGCACAGCCAGACCAGCGGATACAACGCCACCACCCCACTCAGAAACAGCGGGGTCGCAACATAACCGGCAAACACCATACAGTGCGCCAGCGACGGGCGCTGCGGAAAGCTACGCGCCATCCACCAGATCACCCGTCCCATCACCGCCACGCCAGCGAGCATGACGGCGTAGAACAGCACAGCCAGCGCAAGCCCCGTTACCGGCGACAGCTTCAGCACGTTGCCGTCGCCAAAATTCCAGCCGATTTGCGTAGTGCCAATAAACGCGCAGATAACCGGAATCGCCGCCATCAGCAGTACATGATGGGTGTAGTGATGCGATACCGTTTCATTCTCGCTTTTGATCACCTGCATTTCACGATCGGGATGGGAAAACAACCCCCAGACATGGTTCATACCGCCCCCTTGTGTCAGTTCCGGCCCCTAACACCTCAAGTATAATTCGCTTTTCGATTATTTTATGTACAGTTCAGGAAATGTCAGGGCAGACGCTCCCCTCCCTCCTTTTTTCATTCAGCAACATAAATTCACAAGGTGTATGCTTAACCGTGCGGAGGTCATTCTGACATATGGATATAAACAGTCTTATTGCACAATACGGTTATGCCGCGCTGGTCATCGGTAGTCTGGCGGAAGGCGAAACTGTAACCCTGCTGGGCGGCGTCGCCGCTCATCAGGGATTACTGAAGTTTCCTTTGGTGGTATTGGCCGTCGCCGTAGGCGGCATGATTGGCGATCAGGTATTGTATTTGCTCGGGCGCCGCTACGGTGACCCGCTCCTGCGCCGTTTTTCCCGTCATCGTGACAAAATCCGCCAGGCGCAAAAGATGATCCAGCGTCGTCCATATCTGTTCGTCATCGGCACGCGCTTTATGTACGGTTTTCGCGTCATTGGCCCGCTGCTGATTGGCGCAAGCCATCTGCCGCCAAAAATTTTTCTGCCGCTGAATATTCTCGGGGCGCTGATCTGGGCGCTGATCTTCACCACACTCGGCTACGCGGGTGGTGAAGTCATTGCCCCCTGGCTGCACAGCCTTGATCACCATATAAAACATCTGGTCTGGCTGTTTCTTGCCATTGCGCTGGTGCTCGGCGTTCGCGGGTGGCTAAAACGCCGCAGCCGCCGCAAAGCCGACTAATACGAACGCTACTGCGGTGTAAACTGTGGGTTGGCGAGCATAAATCCGCCGTCGACGATCAGCGACTGGCCGGTGGTGTAGCTTGCCCCGTCCGAACACAGCCACGCCACCAGGCTGGCAATTTCGCGCGTCGCCCCCATTCTGCCCAGAGGGATCGACGGTTCAGCGCCAGGCTTCACGTCGCTGTCGTCCATATCATTCATCGGGGTGGCGATGGCTCCCGGCGCCACGGCGTTGACCAGAATATTGTGTTTGACCAGCTCAAGCGCCATGGATTTGGTCAGCCCGCCAAGGGCGTGTTTCGCGGCGGTATAAGCGCTGGCCTCGGGCAGCGGCGTATGCTCATGTACCGAGGTGATATTGATAATACGGCCGCCCTCCCCCTGTTTTACCATCTGGCGAGCAGCCAGTTGGGAACAGAGAAATGCGCCGTCGACGTCCACCGTGAAAATCTGTCGCCAGTCGTCGAAGGGCATCTCAAGAAACGCGGCTTTGCGCATTGTGCCCGCATTATTCACCAGCACGTCAATCCGGCCCAGCCGGGTAATCAGTTGCTCAAGCGCCTGTACCCCCGCAGGTAGCTGGCTGAGATCTAACTGGACGGTCTCAGCGCGAACGCCGTGCTTCATCACCTCTTGCGCTGTCGCGCGCGCGCCCTGTTCATCGGAATGCCAGGTGATGCCAATATCAAATCCCTGCTGCGCCAGATGCAGGGCGCAGGCTTTGCCGATACCTGAATCAGACGCGGTGACAATGGCCACTTTTCTCATAATATCTCCGGTTGAATCAAACTGAACCTTAAGAATCTGTCTCATCAGGCTCTAAGTATAGAAGCTCAGTCTGAGAGAGCCGGAAAGATCAGGAGTGCGGGTAGCCGCCGCCGAGCGCGCTGGTGAGCTGTACTGACGCGTCCAGCCACTGGCCTTGTAAAATCAGGCCGTTACCCTGTTCGCGCAGCGCCGGAATTTTCGCCTCGCTAACGCGGGAACCGGCAATAATCCCCGCCCTGAAGCGCGCTTCAGCCAACGTTACCACCCGCCGGGCATCGTGCTCAATCTGCTGCTGATGGGCATTTTTTTGCGCCAGCATTGCCACCTGACTGGCGGCGCGTGCGACGTCATTTACCGCCTCCACCACCGCTTTGTTATAATTCGCGATCGACAAATCGCTTTGCGCCTGGGCGATATCCAGATTCGCGTTCAGTCTTCCGCTGTCGAAAATCGGTAGCGTCAGCCCGGCGGTAACGCCCATCTGCTGCGCGGAACTGCGGAACAGATCGCTTAAATGCAGCGCATCCTGTTGCAGAAAAGCCATCAGGTTGATATCAGGATAAAACGCCGCTTTCGCCGCCTCCACGCTGCTGAGCGACGATTCGATATACCAGTGCGCCGCCTGCAAATCTGCCCTGCGCGCCAGCAATTCATAGCCCAGGCGATCCGGCAGCCGGCTTTCCACGTTCGGCAGCGCCACCGGGTGAAGCGCCAGCGAGGTCGACTGGGCATTAATGAGCGCGCTGAGCCGCGCCTCTATGACCTTCATCTTTCCGGCAGCATCATTCAGTTGCTGTTGTGTTTTGCTGTCATCGATATCGGTTTCAACACCCTCGACCGAAGACGTTATCCCGTTCTGGTACAGCTGGCGATCGCTGTTAATAATATTGCGCTGTTCGTCTTCGATTTGCTGGAGCAGTGTGCTTAACGCCGCCTGCGTTTGCCATTCCCAGTACAACCGCGTGACGCTGCTTGCCAGCAACTGGCGGGTCTGCTCACGTTCCGCTTCCCGCGCTTTCACCGCGCCGATTCGCGCCGTCACTTCCGCACGATTTTTCCCCCATAAATCCAGATCCCAACCGGCGGTTAAGCCAAACGTACCGTTGGTATACCACGGTCCCGTGGTGCCTGCCGCAGGATCGGTCAGTGCGAACGGCCCCATTAACCCTTCCGCTGACATTTTCTGCCGCTCGAGATCCGCTGAAAAATCCAGTTGCGGACCGTCCTGGGTTTCAACCGCTTTCGCCTGCGCTTCCGCCAGTTGAATGCGTTGTTCAGCCACCTGCATATCCGGCGAGTGCAGCAGGGCGTGCTCAATCAGACCGTTGAGCTGGGGATCGTGATATACCTGCCACCATTGGCTTTCCGGCCACCCTTTTTTGAGTGACGCAGGCAGTGAGGCGTCAACGTGAGTCGCGGGGGTTTGCTGCGCCAGCGTCTGATGACTGTCATGCATGGGGGCGCATCCCGCCAGCAAAAGTGCAAAGGGGAAGCACGCTTTCACAGCGTGAAAAGAGTTACGATTCATGAAGAAGTTCTGCTTAGAAAGGGTGCGCGGAGCTTACCCGTTGTTGAATGCGGTTTTTTAGTTACGCGTGGCATAACATCTTTGGCAAATAACCGTCATATCCGGCAATGTATTTTTCAAATAAATATCATTAATTGGATTCATTTATCTGATTTATGTGTTTGTTATTTACGGACGATATCCCGGCGGCAGGTTGCAGAAGATTTCCTATACTTAATCTGAACTTACCAATAAGGGAACGGCAATGAAGATTTTACTGTGGGTGATTTTGATTATTTTTCTGATTGGGCTGTTGGTGGTCACCGGCGTGTTTAAGATGATTTTTTAACGGCTGCGCCGGGTAGCGACGCTTCGCTTACCCGGCCAGTTATCAGAGGGTTATCGCCTGGATCGCCCGTGCAATGTCCGGTGAATGATTTAACGCGCGGATGTGCTGAAAGAGAACGGTGGCTTCATCATATTCTTTACGCAAATACCCCAGCCACTGCTTGATGCGCGCCACGTGATAAAGCCCGGTATCTCCCTGCTTTTCCAGACGGGTATATTTTTGCAGTAGCGCCACCACCTCCGGCCACGGCATCCGCGGCTGGTTGTATTTCACCACCCGGCTGAGGTTGGGAATATTCAGCGCGCCACGGCCAATCATTATCGCATCACAGCCGCTTACCGCCATGCAGGCCTGCGCGCTTTGCCAGTCCCAGATTTCCCCGTTGGCGATCACCGGAATGGTCAGACGCTGGCGAATCTCGCCGATGGCCTGCCAGTTGATATGTTCGGCTTTGTAGCCCTGCTCTTTCGTGCGGCCATGCACCACCAGCTCACTGGCCCCGGCCTGCTGCACGGCGTCGGCGATCTCAAATTTTTTATCGCCGCTGTCCCAGCCGAGACGGACTTTTACCGTCACCGGCAGGTGGGCAGGCACCGCCTCACGCATCGCTTTGGCGCCCTGATAAATCAGCTCCGGATCTTTCAGAAGCGTCGCGCCGCCACCGCTGCCGTTAACCATTTTCGACGGGCAGCCGCAGTTGAGATCGACGCCGTAGGATCCCAGCTCAACGGCGCGGGCGGCGTTCTCCGCCAGCCACTGTGGATATTGGCCCAGCAGTTGCACGCGCACCAGCGTCCCGGAAGGCGTTCGGCTGCCATTCATCAGTTCCGGACACAGGCGATGAAACACTTTTACCGGCAGAAGTTGATCCACCACGCGCACAAATTCGGTGATGCATAAATCGTAGTCATTCACTTCCGTCAGAAGCTCGCGTACCAGGGAGTCGAGTACGCCTTCCATCGGCGCCAGTAAAACACGCATAAGGTTATCCGCAAAAAAAGAGGCGCTATCATAGCGCCTCTCTGCGAGGATCAAAACCTTTTGCCGGATGGCGGCAAAAACGGCTGCTCAGGCCGATGATGAAGCACAGCGCTAGCGCGGCAGCAGACAGTTATCCTCTTTCCAGCCGTATAACCACTCCATGCCGCGATAAAATTCCGCCTGCGATTTGCCTTTCCACAGCAGATTACGTACCTGACGTTCGACGCCCGCAGCGTGGTAGACGCGCCCCATTTCACGGGTCGACCAGACAATTCGCGCCGTGCGCGGAATACGCACCGACTCATACAGCGCAAAGGCGCTTGCCGCATCGCCCTCGCATTTTTCCAGCGCTTTGCCGAGGGTCACCGCATCTTCCAGCGCCATGCATGCGCCCTGGGCCATATACTGCGCGACCGGGTGCGCGGCGTCACCGACCAGCGTAATGCGCTCCGTTCCCCATTTTTCCACCGGTTCGCGATCGGCGGTGGACCAGCGACGCCAGGAGGTGGGTTTGTCGAGCATCTGACGTGGACGAGGATGGATACCGGCAAAATACGAGAGCACCTCTTCTTTACTGCCGTCCTTCACACCCCACTCCTCCTGCTGACGGCTATGGAACGTCACCACCAGGTTGTACTGCTTGCCGCCGCGTAGCGGATAGTGAACAAGGTGACAGTGCGGCCCCGCCCACAGTACCGGCGCGTTAATGCGCAAATCTTCCGGCATATCGTCACAGTCAATCACCGCCCGGTAGACCACATGTCCGGTCACCCGCGGGGAATCCCCCAGCAGACTCTGGCGCACAACCGACTTCACGCCGTCACAGCCCACCAGAATATCGGCTGTCCAGCTGTTTCCCTGCTCATCAAATACCGTGACGTCGTCCGGCGTCTGGCGAATATCCACCACATTGGTGGACGTCCGGTATTCAACATCAGGATGGGTCAGCACCGCTTCCCAGACCGAGGCATGAATGTCGACGCGGTGAATCACGGCATACGGCCCGCCGAAATGGTCGCGAAACGCCTGGCCGGTTTCAATGCGGACAACTTCCTCCGCGTTTACCGCATCCATCATGGTGATATGGTCGGTAAATACCGCCCGCTGGCGCGCTACGTCGCCAACACCGAGGCTGTCCAGCGCCGAAAAGGCATTTGGGCCAAGCTGGATGCCTGCGCCAATCTCGCCAATCTCGTGCGCCTTTTCCAGCAGCATCACCTTGATCCCCTGGCGCGCCAGCGAAAGCGCGGTTGCTGCCCCGCCGATGCCGCCGCCAACGATAATTGCGCTCTTCACTTTAGCCATTGTCGTTCTCCTTCTCAGGCTGAGAGTTTATCTTGTTGATTTTCGGGCGCGGCGGCGATAAACGCCGGAAGCTGTGTGCAGGCTTCATACACCGCATTGCAGCGCGGAAAGGCGCTTAAGTCACACCCCATACGCAGCGCGTTCGCCCATTGCGGGATCAAGCAACAGTCGGCAAGCGTTGGACGGTTTCCGACGCAGTACGACTGAGACTGGCTTTGACGCAACAACTGTTCAACAGCGCTCAGCCCCTGTTGGATCCAGTGCGCGTACCAGCGTTTTTTATCCTCTTCGCTGATCTTCAGTTCGTCAGTGAGATAGCGCAGCACCCGCAGATTATTCACTGGGTGAATATCACAGGCGATGGCGTAGACAATCTCCAGCACCTGGCTGCGCGCCGGATCGCTGGCCGGCAGCAGTGGCGACTGCGGGAAATGCCGGTCCAGCCAGTCGATAATCGCCAGCGACTGGCCAAGCGCGTCGCCGTCATCGGTCACCAGCGTTGGCACCAGCCCCACCGGATTCATCCGCCGGTAGGCCAGTTCATTTTGCTGACCGATGCGGATATTGACGCCCACCGTCTGGTAGTCGATACCTTTCAGCGCCAGTGCAATGCGCACGCGGTACGAGGCCGAACTATTGAAAAAACTGTACAGCTTCATGTCTCACCTCAGACAATCTTCACGGCGAGGGGGGTTAACCCGTCCACGTTACCGGTGATCACATCGCCCTTCACCACTGCCCCCACCCCTTCCGGCGTGCCGGTAAAAATGAGATCCCCCGGTTGCAGTTCGAAGAAGCCGGACAGATAGCTAATGGTTTCGTTCACCGACCAGATGAGGTGGCGGATGTCGCTGCGCTGATGATCTTCGCCGTTGACCTGGAGCCAGATAGGCGCGGCATTAACGTCCGGCGCCTGGCTGGCTTTATGCAGCGGCGCGATAGGCGCAGAGAGATCGAACGCTTTGCCAATCTCCCACGGACGGCCCATCTGGCGCATCTCCATCTGCCGATCGCGGCGGGTCATATCCAGTCCGGTGGCATAGCCCCAGACATATTCATGGGCGTTTTCTAACGGGATATCACTGCCTTTTTTGCCTATCGCCACCACCAGCTCAATTTCATAGTGGTAATTGTCGGTTTGCGCCGGATACGGCAGTTCGAGCGTTTCACCTGCCGGCACCGGCACTACGGCATCGGCGGGCTTGCAGAAGAAGAACGGCGGCTCGCGATCCGGGTCGAAGCCCATTTCCCGGGCATGGGCGGCGTAGTTGCGTCCGACGCAATACACGCGGCGGACGGGGAAGCGTTCATCGCTGCCGACCACCGGTACGGTAACGGGCGCTTGCGGTTCAAATACATACTGAGTCATTGTTTTCTCCCTTATTAATAACGTGCTTCGCGGAATAACCCGAGGGCTTCCTGTACCGGCCGGTCTGAAAAACTGAATAACACGGTGTCATCGGAGGATGTAAACGACACGCCGTGCCAGGTCGGCACCACGAAAATGTCTTTGGCGGTAAAGGTGAAGGTTTCATTGCCGATGGTCACTTCGCCGCTGCCCTCCACCACGTGGTAAATGGTGCTGTCGGTGGTGCGCGCCATCCGCGAGACAAAGCCTTTCGGCAACAGCTGCAGGAAAGTGCCCATCGATGGCATCGGGTACCCGCCGGTGACCGGGTTGACGTAGCGCATTTTGTAGCCGTCCCACTCGTCGGCCTCGCCGAAACGGGTCAGATCGTGCAGCGCTTCGCGACTGCGATCGTAGCGATAGTTGAAGATCGGTGATGAATTCCCCTTTTGCTGACGCAGCGGCAGCATGTTAGCGGCATAGCGCGGCAGGTAATCGCCCTCTTTGCGCGTCACCGGCTGCTGATCTTCCGGGTAATCCTCGGCAAAGCCGCAGCCGAGAAGATTCACCAGCGGCAGGTCCAGCCCGTCAAGCCAGACAACCGGCTCATCGCCCGGGTTACCATGGTCATGCCACTGCCATTGTGGCGTCAGAATAAAGTCACCGACGTGCATCTGCGTGCGCTCGCCATCCACGGCAGTGAACGCCCCTTTCCCTTCCACAATAAACCGCAGCGCCGACTGGTTATGGCGGTGGCTTGGGGCGACCTCTCCCGGCATGATCAGCTGAAGCCCGGCATACAGCGTCGAGGTGATAGAGGATTGTCCGCGCAGCATCGGGTTTTCCAGCACCAGCACGCGGCGCACCGCCTCTTTTGCGCCAATCAGGTTGCCGCTCTCCAGCAGCAGCGGACGAATTTCCTGGTAGTTCCAGTAAGCCGGCGCGCAGTTGGCGTTCGGGGTTTGCGGCACCAGGTGATGCAGCGACTCCCACAGCGGGGTCAGGTTTTGCCCCGAAATATGCTGATAGAACTGCTGACGGCTGTTTTTGACATCCTGGTTATGTTCAGACATAGGGATTCTCCTTATTCATTTACCATACCGCCAGTGCGCGGCACGTTATCAGGGACAGAGGCTGACTGACGGACAACCACGATCAGCAGGGTTAACATCACCGCGCTGATCGCCGCCGGGACAGCGATAATGAAAAACAGCGTATCGAATGAGAAATTCATCGCCATCATCACGCCGCCGGACAGCGATCCGACGATGGCGCCGCAGCGACCCACCGCGTTTGACCAACTGACGCCTGTCGCGCGGCTTTGCGTCGGGTAGAGCGTGGCGGTTAAGGCGTTCAGTCCCACCTGCGATCCGCTGATCCCTACCCCGGTACCAAAAATCGCCAGCGCCATCAGCCACAGGCCGTTTTCGCTCAGGCCAATCATGATGATGCACACCGCGCCCAGCGCATAGCTCACCGCCAGAACCCGGAACGGGTTGTGTTTATCCATCAGTACGCCCAGCGCCAGCGCCCCCAGCGTACCGCCAATCTGGAAAGCCGCCGTCACCCAGGAGGCCTGCTGGAGGTCAATGCCGCGGTGGTTGAGCAGCGTGGGCATCCAGCTTGAAAGCAGATAAATAATCAGCAGGCTCATGAAGAACACCACCCATAACATCAGGGTAATGGGCAACTGGCGACCCACGAAAAGCTGACGAATGCTGCCTTTGGCGATCGCCGCCGCTTCGTTAAGGTAAAAATGCGTGTCCTCGTAACGCTGACGGGTAATGGCGCTGACCGTGCGGGCAATGGTGGCCTGCGGCAGCTGGCGACGAACCTGCCAGCGCGGAGATTCCGGCAGCACGAACAGCAGCGCGGCGAACAGCATTAACGGCAGCACCCCGCCAAGGATCAGAATGCCGTGCCAGCCAATGACCGCCACCAGTTGGGCGCTGACGATCCCCCCCATCGCCGAACCGAGGGTAAAGCCGCAGAACATCAGGGTCACCAGCGCGCCGCGCCGCCGCGCAGGTAGATATTCAGAGGTCATGGTGATGGTGTTCGGCATCGCGCCGCCCAGCCCAAGCCCGGTCAAAAAGCGCAGGAATACCAGCGTTTGCAGATCCGGCGAAAACGCCGAGATCAGACTCAGAGCGCCGAACAGCGCCACGCAAAGCTCGATAACCCGTTTGCGGCCAAAGCGGTCGGAAAGTGGGCCGCAAAGCAGCGCGCCCGCCGTCAGCCCCAGCAGTCCCGCGCCAAACAGCGGCGCGAGGTCACCGGCGGTCAGTTGCCAGTGGCTGCGAATGTCGGGTGCAATAAAGCCAATCGCGGCAGTATCAAAGCCGTCCAGCATCACCACCAGAAAGCAGCAGATGATCACCCGCCACTGGGTTTTGCCGACGGGGGCGGCATCGATCAGAGCCTGTAGTTCACGTCGTTGAGTCATTGTGTATGCCTCGGTGCAGGTAAGGTAAGAGGTTCTTTTGTTTTTGGTATGTTACGAGTTTGTAGATTGGGCGATAAAATGTACAATGGCTTTTCATGCAGAGACATAACCTGGAGGTTATCGCGGATGGCTAACTGGGCGCAGAAATTGAAACTTCATCACCTGCAAACGCTGATGGCGCTGGGCGAGCAGGGCAATCTCACGCAGGTGGCGCGAATGATGAATATCAGCCAGCCCGCGCTGTCGAAATGGTTGTCACAGCTCGAAGATGAGATAGGGATCACGCTCTTCGAACGTCACAGTAAAGGCCTGCGCCCGTCCGAAGGCGGCAAATTGTTGTTGCAGCATGCTCAGCGCTTAATCAACGACATGGAGCGATCCCAGTATGAAATTGCCCGCTTTAAGGCCGGTGGTCTGGTCGGCAGCCTGAAAATCGGTTGCTCGCCGGTGGCGACTGACTGTGTGTCACAGGCGATCCTCGGTTTGCTTAGCGAAATGCCGACGCTGCACCTCAACATCGAAGAAAAAGTGATGACGCCGCTGCTGCACGATCTGCTGGCGGGGTCAGTGGATGTGGTGGTTGGCCGGGTTGGCGGGCGGGCGCTCCAGCTTCCGCTGAACTATCAGGTCCTGTATACCGAACCCGTCTGCTTTGTTGCGCGGCCGGATCACCCGCTGGCCAGCCATGCCAGCCTCTCCTGGAACGATCTTGCCAGCTGGCGCTGGATCGTCTGGCCCACGGGGACGCCCATCCGCATCAGCATTGATAACGCGCTGGTCGATAACGGCGTGATGCTGCCAGAAAACACCATTGAATCGGCATCCATGAACGTCAGCACTAACCTGCTGCAAAGCAGCGACATGATCTCTATTCTTTCTTTACGGCTGGCGCAGCGCTATGCCAGCCAGGGGCAACTGGTGATCCTGAACCTGCCGAAGATAGAGCAGAAAGGCAGCGTCGGCGTGTTCTGGCGCAACAACGAAACGCCTTCGGCGGCGCTCAGCCGCTTTCTGCACTTTCTGACGCAGGTCTAGCACGACGAAAGGAGAACATGGCACGATGTTCCCGTTGTCTATCCTCAGTATGCTAAGAATTCATGATGTGATCGGTAGCACGTTTTAACGTTTAATTGTATGATGAATCCATCTCATTTAAGGCGTATCCCATGAGTAAGACACTGAATATCATCTGGCAATATTTACGCGCTTTCGTGCTGATCTATGCCTGCCTGTATGCGGGCATTTTTATTGCAACTCTGCTTCCTGTCGCCATTTCCGGCAGCATTATCGGCATGCTGATCCTGTTTGTCCTGCTGGCGCTACAAATCATCCCCGCTAAATGGGTCAATCCTGGCTGCTATGTCCTGATTCGCTATATGGCGCTGCTGTTTGTGCCAATTGGCGTAGGCGTAATGCAGTATTTTGACTTACTGCGCGCGCAGTTTGGCCCGGTGGTGGTCTCGTGCGCCATCAGTACGCTGGTGGTTTTTCTGGTGGTCAGCTGGAGTTCACACCTGGTTCACGGTGAACGTAAAGTGGTTGGACAGAAAGGATCAAAAGAATGATGGCCTATATCTGGTGGTCGCTGCCGCTGACCTTAGCGGTCTTTTTTGCCGCGCGGAAGCTGGCGGCGCGCTTTAAGTTTCCGTTGCTGAACCCGCTACTGGTGGCGATGGTAGTCATCATTCCGTTTTTGCTGCTTACGGGGATTCCCTACGATCACTATTTCAAAGGCAGTGAAGTGTTAAACGATCTGCTGCAACCGGCGGTCGTGGCGCTGGCCTATCCGCTATATGAACAATTGCACCAAATCCGCGCCCGCTGGAAATCCATCATCACCATCTGCTTTGTCGGCAGCGTTGTGGCGATGGTGACCGGCACCTCGGTTGCGCTGCTGATGGGGGCAACCCCGGAAATTGCCGCGTCGGTGTTGCCAAAATCCGTCACCACGCCAATCGCAATGGCGGTGGGCGGCAGCATTGGCGGCATCCCGGCAGTGAGCGCGGTTTGTGTGATATTTGTCGGTATTCTCGGCGCCGTCTTTGGCCACACCCTGTTAAATGCCATGCGTATTCGTACTAAAGCCGCGCGTGGCCTGGCGATGGGAACGGCTTCTCACGCCCTCGGCACCGCCCGCTGCGCGGAGCTGGATTATCAGGAAGGGGCGTTCAGTTCGCTGGCGCTGGTGATCTGCGGGATCATCACCTCCCTGATCGCGCCGTTTTTGTTTCCGCTCATTCTGGCGGTAGCCGGCTAAAATTTGCGATACGTCGCGCATTTTTCATTTAAGTTTCATAAGTTGCACAAATAATGAGATTCATATCACATATAAAGCCCTGACAGGCCCGTACACTACGATCCCATTACATTATTTTGAGGCAACGCCATGCACCCACGTTTTCACACTGCCTTTGGCCAACTTGCGGATAATTTGCAATCAGCGCTGGCGCCGATCCTGGCGGAAACGCATTTCCCCGCCTTGCTGACCGCAGAGCAGGTCGCGTGGCTGAAAAGCGCCACGGGACTTGACGAAGACGCGCTGGCATTTGCGCTGCTGCCCCTGGCTGCGGCCTGCGCCTGTACCCCGCTCTCCCATTTTAACGTCGGCGCGATTGCGCGCGGCGTCAGCGGCACCTGGTATTTCGGCGGCAATATGGAATATCTGGGCGCCACCATGCAGCAAACCGTCCATGCCGAGCAAAGCGCTATCAGTCACGCGTGGCTGCGCGGTGAAAAAGGCCTTGCGGCGATCACTGTCAACTACACGCCATGTGGTCACTGTCGTCAGTTTATGAATGAACTGAACAGCGGGCTGGATCTGCGCATTCATCTGCCAGGACGCGAACCGCATACCCTGCGCGACTATCTGCCGGACGCCTTCGGCCCTAAAGATCTGGACATTAAGACGCTCTTGATGGACGAGCAGGATCATGGCTTCTCCGCCGAAGGCGACGCGCTGGCGCAAGCGGCCATTGCCGCGGCGAACCGCTCACATATGCCTTACAGCCAGTCACCAAGCGGCGTGGCGCTGGCGTGCAAAGACGGCAACATTTTTAGCGGAAGCTACGCCGAAAATGCGGCGTTTAACCCGACTCTGCCGCCGCTTCAGGGCGCGCTGAATTTATTGAATCTCAACGGATATGATTTTGCCGATATTCAGCGGGCGGTGCTGGCGGAAAAAGCGGATGCCTCGTTGATTCAGTGGGATGCCACCGCCGCAACGCTGAAGGCATTGGGCTGCAATAATATCGACCGCGTATTGTTAGCATAAACCTGTCATCATCCAGGCCGGCGTGAGCAACGTTCCCCTCCCGCGCAATTGCCGTTGCCTTTTCCTGCCTGGATGTTACGCGTTTTTTCCCGGGCGTATTGCTGAAAATCCCTTCAATCAGACTGCCGTTTCTTGCGCTTCGCAGGCGGGTAAAGTAGCCTGATTGAAATTTCACCCCGTTACCGAGTTTTCTTCATGCTAAAGCGCGTTTTTTACAGCCTGTTAGTCCTGATCGGCTTGCTGCTGTTGACCGTGCTCGGCCTTGACCGCTGGATGAGCTGGAAAACCGCGCCCTATATTTATGATGAACTGCAGGACCTTCCCTATCGTCAGGTCGGCGTGGTGCTCGGCACCGCGAAATATTATCGCGCTGGCGTCATCAACCAGTACTACCGTTACCGCATTCAGGGCGCGCTCAACGCCTATAACAGCGGGAAAGTGAACTATTTGCTGCTTAGCGGCGACAACGCCCTGCAGAGTTATAACGAACCGAGAACCATGCGTAAGGATCTGATTGCCGCAGGCGTCGATCCGGCGGACATCGTGCTGGATTATGCCGGGTTCCGCACGCTGGATTCAATTGTCCGCACCCGCAAGGTTTTTGACACCAACGACTTTATTATCATCACTCAGCGCTTCCACTGCGAGCGCGCGCTGTTTATCGCTCTGCACATGGGCATTCAGGCGCAGTGCTACGCCGTCCCGTCGCCGAAGGATATGCTGACGGTTCGGGTTCGCGAGTTTGGCGCACGCTTTGGCGCGCTGGCGGACCTGTACCTGTTTAAGCGTGAACCGCGTTTCCTCGGCCCGCTGGTGCCTATCCCGACACAGCATCAGATCCCCGATGACGCGCAGGGTTACCCGGCGGTTACGCCAGAGCAGTTGCTGGAATTGCAAAAGAAACTGGGAAAATAACATGGAAGATAAAACGATTTTTATCGTCATTGGCGTACTGATGATCGTCCTGTGGACCTTTCGTGAAGGGCTCAAAGCGCTACGCGCAGGCAGTGTTGAAAAAACGGTAAAAGGCTCGCAGACGCCACTTATCATTCAGCGGACCGGACAGCCGGGCGTCTACTGGAGCTACGTTATCGCCTATTTTGGCGTTGCCGTTGGCGCGCTGGTTGTCGGCGTCTGGTTAGTGTTCTTTAAATAAAAAACCGGCGCAGAGGCTCTGCGCCGGTTTTTTTGTCCTGCCGGTTACTTCTTACGTGCGTACTTCAGGGAGTCCAGCGCAACGGCGAAAATGATAATGCCGCCCTTGATAATGTACTGCCAGTACGGGTTAACGCCGATATAGGTCAGGCCGTAGTTGATAACCGTAAAGATAATGACCCCGGTCACCACGCCCAACACCGTCCCAACGCCGCCGCTAAACGATACGCCGCCTACGACACACGCGGCAATCGCATCCAGTTCATACATAAAGCCGAGGTTGTTGGTGGCGGAGCCGATACGCCCCGCTTCCAGCAAACCGCCAAACGCGTAGAACACGCCGGAGAGGGCATAGATCATCAGCAGGTTCAGCGCGACGTTGACGCCAGACACTTTCGCCGCTTCCGGGTTGCCGCCGATAGCGAAAATGTTTTTACCGAAGCGGGTTTTGTTCCACAACACCCACACGAACGCCACGGCGATCAGTGCGTAGAACGTGATATAGGAAAGCCGGAAGCTGCCTAACGCGATAAAGCCCTGCGCGAAGGTCGAGAAACCGCTGTCAAAGCCGGAAATCGGCGATGCCCCAACGAAGTCGTAATACAGGGAGTTAATACCGTACACGATAATCATCGTACCCAGCGTGGTAATAAACGGCGTCACGTTCAGATAGGCGATAATGATGCCGTTGATCAGGCCGATAATCGCGCCAATAGCGCAGACAATCAGGATCACCAGCGCAATCGGCATGGTCGCCATTTCCGGAAAGACCTTATTGGCGTTCTCCATCGACTGCAATAGTGTTGCCGCAACCACCGCCGCCAGCCCGACCTGACGCCCGGCTGACAGGTCTGTCCCCTGGGTGACGATCAGCCCCGCCACACCGAGGGCGATAATAATGCGCACCGAGGACTGAGTCAGAATGTTACTCAGGTTAAGCAGACTTAAGAACGTGGGATCCTGAAAAATAATAATTGCCAGTAAAACTAAAAGAACGACGTAAATACCGCCCTCTTTCAGATAAGTGAGAAAACTTTTCTTATTTAACGCACTCATGAGGAGCCCCTGATCTTAAAGGTGCAAAGACGCAAGACGCAAAATTTCATTTTGCGTGGTCGTTTTAGTATCAACAATTCCAGACACAAGTCCGTTGCTCATGACCAGAATACGATCGGTTATCCCTAACAATTCCGGCATTTCGGAGGAGATAATGATGATCCCTTTTCCTTTTTTGGCCAGTTCCGCAATTAACTGATAGATTTCAAATTTGGCGCCAACGTCAATCCCACGCGTGGGTTCGTCGAGCATTAATATCTCCGGCTGGGTCAGCAGCCAGCGACCAATAATCACTTTCTGCTGGTTGCCTCCGGAAAGCGAACCAATTTGCGTGCGGTGGCCAGGGGTTTTTACCCGCATGGAGTCAATAACCCACTGGGTGTCGCTTTTCATCCGCGAATTGTCTAACAGACCGACCTTGTTTTTATAATTATGGATATTGGAGATTAAGGAATTAAACCCAATATCCAGATAGGCATAAATACCGGTAGAGCGTCGCTCCTCGGTAACCAACGCAAAGCCGTGGTTGATGGCTTCGTTCGCATTATGGTTATTGATTTTTTTGCCGTGCAGGGTAATGGTGCCGGAAGATTTCTCACGAATACCAAACAGCGTTTCGACGATGTCGGTACGTTTTGCGCCTACCAGCCCGGCAATACCGAGAATTTCACCTTTATGCAGATCAAAAGAGACGTCACGAATCGACGGCTGGCGCAGCGACGTCAGATTACGCACTTCCAGTATCACTTCGCCGGGTTTGTTCTCTTTATCCGGGAAACGCTGGTTCAGCGAGCGTCCAACCATCATGGCGATGATCTTGTCCATATCCAGCCCTTCGAGCGGCTGAGTGGCAATCCACTGGCCGTCGCGCAGCACCGTGACCTCATCGCAGAGCTGGAAAATCTCTTCCATTTTATGCGAGATATATACAATGCCGCAGCCGCGTTCTTTCAGCTTACGAATAATCGTAAACAGATGATTAACCTCTTTTTCGGTTAACGACGAAGTCGGCTCATCCATGATGACGATTTTGGCGTTATAGGAAAACGCCTTGGCAATTTCGATCATCTGCATTTGCGAAACGGAAAGCGTCCCGACGCGCGCCCGCGGGTCGATATCAATATCCAGTTCGTCAAATATCGCTTTTGTGTCGCGATACATTTTGTCCTGATCGACAAACATGCCTTTGGTGGGATAACGCCCGAGCCACATGTTGTCCATCACGGAGCGTTGTAATACCAGGTTTAATTCCTGATGAACCATTGAAATACCGTTTTCCAGCGCTTCTTTCGCTGAATGGAAATCGATCTCTTTCCCCTGAAATAATATGCTGCCAGAATCTTTTTGATAGATGCCAAAAAGACATTTCAATAGTGTCGATTTCCCCGCGCCGTTTTCTCCCATCAATGCATGAATAGAGTGTGGACGGACTTTTAAATTAACATTATCAAGTGCCTTAACGCCGGGAAAAGACTTGTTGATACCGCTCATTTCCAACAAGTATTCGCCTGAGGACGGTGTCGTTGTGCTGACCATAATTATACCTTGTCGGCCTCGCAGAGTGCGTGATTAAAGGGCGCGATCGCGCCCAACAGTCTTACTTTTTGGAGAACTCGGCCAGGTTATCTTTATCTACGCCCACGTAAGGAACGCGCACAATTTTGTTTTCAATTTTCCAGCTGGTGCCGTCTGCGGCGCCTTTACCATCCGCCAGGTTTTTCGCCAGATCGAATGTCGCTTTCGCCTGGTTGTTGGCGTCATTCAGCACAGTACCGGCCATCGCTCCGGATTTCACCAGCGCCAGCGCTTCTGGCAGCGCATCCACGCCAAAGACCGGAATGCTGGTTTTGTTGTGCGCTTTCAGCGCTTCTACCGCCCCCATTGCCATCGCATCGTTGTTAGCGATAACCACTTCAATTTTGTTAGCGTTCGGGCCGGACAACCACGCGTCCATTTTGTCTTTCGCCTGAGCGGTATCCCACATGGCGGTATCTAACTGAAGCTGTTCGGTCTTGATGCCTTTGTCGTTCAATTCTTTAGCCACATAAGTGGTACGCGCTTCCGCGTCCGGGTGACCCGGCTCGCCTTTCAGCAGTACGAACTGAATCTGACCGTCTTTATTCAGATCCCAGCCCTGATTCGCCGCCCAGTGTTTCGCGATCAGATCGCCCTGGATAATACCGGATTCTTTGGAGTCAGTGCCGACGTAATAGGCTTTGTCATAACTGTCCAGCGCTTTACGGGAAGGTTCTTTGTTGAAGAAAACCACCGGCACGTTCTGGCCGCGGGCTTTTTCAATAACGGTGCCAGCCGCCGCCGGGTCGACCAGGTTGATCGCCAGCGCTTTCACCCCCTTCGCCAGCAGGACGTCTATCTGATCGTTCTGTTTGGACTGGTCGTTTTGCGAGTCGTTCATCAGCAACTGGACGTCCGGCGCCGCTTTCGCGTCTGCTTCGATAGCCTTACGCACCACGGACATAAAGTTATCGTCATATTTATAGATTGTCACACCGATGCGAGTATCCGCGGCGTGCGCAGCCGCGCCGAACAACATGCCTGCCATTACAGCAGAAAGGGTCAACACCTTCTTATTCATGGTAACTCCGGTTTTATTATGCAGGGTAGTGCTTCAGATAAATGCCCGGCGGGACATAACGTTAATGAAGTGTTAATTGAACGCCGAGGCTCTTTTTAAAAAATCGTTCTTCCTTGCCCGGTAACGCTCCAGAAATAGGTTTTAATTTTGCTTAAAGCAGCTTTCATTCGTTAAAAGTGATTACTCACGGTTACATCGTAGTTACACTGCGCTAAGCGGTGCCATCATAGCGACGGCAATGTTAATATACTGTGAATTTACTCACATATTGAAAACGGTTACATCTACCGACGTCATGAGTTAGTGATCACCACCGCATTCTGCCGGGCGGCGACGGAATGTCGCCTGACCAGCGTCGGCATAAAACAGTGGGTCGCCGTTGCGTCCAGCGTCCCCGCCGCGCCCTGTAATGCCAGCTCGGTTGCCAGTTTCGCCATCGACGCGATGGGATAACGCACCGTTGTCAGTTGTGGATCGGTGTAACGGGCAATGGGAATATCATCGAAACCAATGATCGAAAGATGCAGCGGGATGGCAATGCCGTTATCCTTGAGTGCCGTCAGCGCGCCGGCGGCCATGCTGTCGTTATAGGCGAAGACGGCGGTCAGTTGCAGGTTGCGCCCCAGTAGTTCGACCATTGCAGACTCCCCGCCCTGCATGTCCGGCGAGCCCACGCCTGTCCAGCTTTCCGGCGGCGTTATCCCCTGCTCGCCAAGCGCGCTCAGCCACCCTTCCCTGCGCATATCGTCATCTTCAATACCGTGGCTGGAGGCCAAATAACCAATCCGCTGGTGACCGTTGTTCAGCAGCATCCGGGTCGCCATTTTCGCGCCGCTGATGTTGTCCAGGCAGACGCAGCGATGAGCATAGCCAGGCACGATACGGTTAATCAGCACCATGCCGGGGATTTGATCCATAAATTCGCCCAGTTCACGATCGCTCAGCGCCTTTGAATGGACGATCAGCGCGTTACATCGCTGACGGATCAGCACTTCAATCGCATGCCGCTCTTTTTCCGCCTCATGATAGCTGTTGCCGATCAGGACATATTTCTGATGCTGTTGGGCGACCATATCGACCGCTTTCACCAGTGCGCCAAAAAAGGCATCAGAGACATCCATCACCACCACGCCAATGGTTTCACTCACCTGCGTCGCCAGCGCCTGCGCATTGGCGTTGGGGCGATAGCCCAGCAGCGTCACCGCTTTCATTACCGCCTCGCGCGTATCGGGACTGACCAGCGCGCTGTTGTTTAAAACCCGGGAAACCGTCGCCACGGATACGCCAGCCTGACGCGCCACATCACGTATGGTGATCATATTCACTACCCTGTTTGACAATGCAGTGGTTCACTGCACAACTGGCGGCTATTTTGTCAGCGGTAGGAAAAGCGCTACGTGAGTAAGGTCACAGGGATGAAAGCGCTTACATCCGTTTTGTTAATGATTGTGATCCAGATCGTTATCCGGATGTATGAGAGATGCGCGCTCCTGATGCCCGCAGGGTTAACTGACGCCATACCCATTCTACCGGCCCCTGCGGCAGGAAGCGCAACCAGAAAACCGAGAACAGCAGGTTTACCAGCCAGACGGGGATGACGAACAGCAATAGCGTGCTACGGTCAAACTGCATAAATAAGCCAAACTGATAAAACAGCGTGGTACAGAGGAGCGTTTGTAGCAGGTAGTTGGTCAGCGCCATCCGCCCAACGCAGGCGATGGCAAATACGAGTTTTAGACGACTTAGCTGCGGCCAGTAGCCGAACAGCAGCGCGGCATAGCCGATCGTCTGTAACGGCGCGCTCAGCTCGCGCGGCGCTTGTAACAAAAACGCGCACCAACGGTAGCTCCACGCCAGTTGCCACTGCGCAACCACGGCAGGCAGATTAATCAGCAGGCCAACGGCAATCAGCAGGAAACCGGTGCGTCGATAGTGGGCAAGGCTATACTGCCCTTTCAGCCAACCGCTGCGCATCAGCGATGCCCCGACCAGCATCATCCCGGCCAGTTGCCAGCCATACTGCGCGCCCAGCGCCAGCAGACTGTTAGACAACGCGTCAACCCGGTTGCTGATGGCTTCCATACCCCCGTTCACCTTCCAGTATTTTTCATACAGAAGCGCCGCGTCGTCTGGCGTCCACGCGCGACTGGTTTGGCTGTCAGAGATCGCGCCGAGCAGCAGTAATACGCCAATACCGACCAGATACAGCAGAATGCCCGTATTCATCAGGCTTTTTACCGAAGGCGCATCGCGCACCAGCCGCCAGCAAATCAGCCCGACCAGGCCATAAGCCAGCAAAATATCGCCATCCCAGAACAACAGGGCATGCAAAAAACCCAGCAAAGCCAGCAGGGTCAGTCGCGCCTGGATCCAGCGTTTTCCGCGCGGCAGCAGCATTTGCAGTCCCGCTCCAAACAACAAGGCAAAAAGCGTGAGGAATTTGGCCTGGGCGAACACATCGAGTACAGCCCAGGTCCAGGCATCCTGCGCGGTAATCTCGCCATACCAGGCAGGATTAAGGTAAGCCGCCTTTGGTAAACCAAAGGCGCTGATATTCAGAAGCAGAATGCCCAGAACGGCGACGCCACGAACAACATCCAGCGTGACATTTCGCGCCATAGCCTCTGCCCCGATCAGTTATGGTGACGCACTGCGCGCAAGAATTCCTGACGCGTATTCTGGCTGGACTTGAACAGACCGCCGAGCGAAGTGGTGGTGGTGGCGCTGGTCGCATCGCGGATACCGCGCGCTTTCACGCAATAATGCACAGCATCAATCGATACCGCGACATTGTTCGTGCCGAGCAGGGTCTGTAAGGCGGTCAGGATCTGCTGGGTTAAGCGCTCCTGCACCTGCGGACGCTGTGCGAAGAACTGCACGATGCGATTGATTTTTGACAGGCCGATCACCGAATCTTTCGGGATATAGGCGACCGTCGCTTTACCGTCGATAGTCACAAAATGGTGCTCACAGGTACTGGTCAGCGTGATATCGCGCACCGTCACCATTTCATCCACCTTCATTTTGTTTTCTATGACGGTAATTTTCGGGAAGTTGGCGTAATCCAGACCAGAGAAAATTTCATCGACATACATTTTCGCAATGCGATGCGGCGTTTCCATCAGGCTGTCATCGCTCAGGTCGAGATTAAGCAGCTGCATAATTTCGGTCATATGGCCGGCGATAAGACGTTTGCGCGTTTCGTTATCCATCTCATGCACGGGCGGGCGCAACGGTGTTTCCAGCCCTCGCGCGACCAGCGCTTCATGTACCAGAGCCGCTTCTTTACTCAGTGATGACATCAATTTTTCTCCTGCAGGTGTGGCGCCTCTGCCCTGCGTGGGGCAAAGTTTGTCGGCTGTGTGACAGCCCGATTATTGTGCGTGAGGCCGTGCACATAATCCAGTATTCACAACGATAATTATTGAAATCGTCGTTGCCTTTCGTTCCGCCGTCAGAACAGACTGCGGAAATCTGTTAATTATACGTTGTGCAAATGATGAGGCATCTTTGCTGAATGCGGAAGTGAAAGTTACTCACAGCACCATGAATTATCTGTATTATGGGGCGTTTGCGAACACATTCCGATCACATAACAAGGAGCCACGCATGGAAATGCTTGAGGAGCACCGCTGTTTTGAAGGTTGGCAGCAACGCTGGCGACACGACTCCACCACGCTGAACTGTACAATGACGTTCAGCATTTTTCTTCCGCCGCCCCGCGACAACACGCCGCCTCCGGTCCTGTACTGGCTCTCGGGCTTAACCTGTAATGACGAAAACTTTACCACCAAAGCGGGCGCGCAGCGGATTGCCGCAGAACTGGGGATGGTACTGGTCATGCCGGACACCAGCCCGCGCGGTGACGCGGTCGCCAACGATGACGGTTACGATCTCGGCCAGGGCGCCGGTTTCTACCTCAATGCCACGCAGCAGCCCTGGGCCGCGCATTTCCGCATGTACGACTATATTCGCGACGAGCTGCCTGCGCTGATCCAGGCGCAATTCAACGTCAGCGATCGCTGTGCGATCAGCGGCCATTCAATGGGCGGACACGGCGCGTTGGTACTGGCGTTAAAGAACCCCGGCAAATATACCAGCGTTTCCGCCTTTGCGCCGATCGTTAACCCCTGTCGCGTGCCCTGGGGCGAAAAAGCTTTTTCCGCTTATCTGGGTGAGGATAAAGCCGACTGGGCACAATGGGACAGCTGCGCGCTGATGTATGCCAGCAAGCCGGAAGAGGCCATACCGACGCTTATCGATCAGGGCGACAGCGATCAGTTCCTCGCCGATCAGCTCCAGCCTGCCGTTCTGGCGGAAGCCGCCCGGCAGACCGCGTGGCCCATGACACTGCGTATTCAGCCGGGCTACGATCACAGCTATTACTTTATCGCCTCCTTTATAGAGGATCATCTGCGGTTCCACGCCGAACATCTGATGAAATAATGCGCATGCCCGGCTCTGTCGCCGGGCACAACGTCGGTGGGGGCACGCGCCCTCTCCTGTTTATCGGGCTTGCCGCGCCTCTCCAATTTTTCCGTCATATCTCCTTTTTTTCTTCATTTTTTCGTCACATTTACGTTTACGTATCCTGTTGACTTGCAAGCTTTTTCTTTATAAATCAACTAAACACAAATGATTTCAATTATCATTTGTGTTTACAAATATTGATTATTTTGTACAATTCTTCCGCTTCTTTACCGCAAAGAGTCCTTAAAAGACAAATACATACAGTTGTCATGGCCTTTTACATGACAAGCGGATTTTACTCGTTTAATGGAATGACAAAATGACCATACCTCACGTTAAGGCTCTCGCTGTCGCCGTCGGCGCGGCATGCCTCCCATCGCTCGTTCAGGCTGCCGATCAGGATACCGTTGTGGTGACAGCAACCGGATTTGAGCAGAAAATTCAGAACGCGCCTGCGTCGATTTCGGTTATCACCAAACAGCAACTTGAAGATAAAGCGTATCGCGACGTGACCGATGCGCTGAAAGACGTCCCCGGTGTCGTGGTCACCGGCGGCGGAAGCAGCAGCGACATCAGCATCCGCGGGATGGCGTCGCAGTACACGCTGTTCCTCGTCAACGGCAAACGCATTAGCACCCGCGGAACCCGCCCGAACAGCGACAATTCCGGTATCGAACAAGGCTGGCTGCCGCCGCTGGAGTCTATCGAACGTATCGAAGTGATTCGCGGCCCGATGTCCTCGCTGTACGGTTCCGATGCCATGGGCGGCGTGATTAACGTGATCACCAAAAAAGTCTCCAACACTAAAGGCTGGAGCGGCTCGCTGCATGGCGACGCCACCTTCCAGGAAGACAGTGATTCCGGCGATCTGTTCCAGACCAACGCCTATGCCTCCGGTCCGCTGATCGACGGCCTGCTGGGGGCGAAAGTGACCGGCCTGCTCTCTCGCCGCGCGGAAGACCAGATCGTCAACGGCTATAATGAACAGCGCCTGCGCAACGGCGGCCTGACTCTGAACTTCACGCCAGACGATAAAAACGATTTCGATTTTGATATTGCCCGCGAGCTTCAGGATCGCAACAGTACGCCGGGTAAATCCATGGCGGCGGAAACCTGCCGCAATGGCACCTGCAAGCCGAACAGCAAAAGCGAAAACCGCTATGAGCATACGACATATTCATTGACTCACAGCGGCTACTATGAAGACGTCAACAGCACCAGCTACATCCAGCAGGAAGAAACCAACAATCCTGGCCGTGAGATGAAGTCCTATAACACCATCTTCAATAACCAGAACCAGATTTTCCTCGGGGCGCATACGCTGACGCTGGGCGGCCAGTATCGCTATGAAAAACTGACGGACAACGGCAACCAACTGGAAGCGGCAGACGGTCTGAACAAACTCACCCGCTGGAGCTGGGCGCTGTTTGCGGAAGACGAATGGGCGATGACCGACAGCTTCACGCTGACTGGCGGCATTCGGATGGATAAAGACGAAAACTACGGCGATAACTGGACACCGCGCGGTTACGGCGTCTGGCATCTGAACGATCAATGGACGTTGAAGGGCGGTGTATCTGCGGGCTATCGCGCTCCGGATCTGCGTCAGTCCTCTGCAAGCTGGGGGCAAGTCACCGGCGGGGGCCGTCTGAACGGAATCATCGTAGGCAACCCGGACCTGAAACCGGAAAAAAGCCTGAGCGAAGAGCTGGCGTTGCTGTGGGATAACGGTGAAAACCTTAACGCAGGCGTCACCCTGTTCAATACCGATTTCAAAGATAAAATCACCGAAGTGCGCCGCTGTAACAGTAGCGCCGACCCGGCCTGCACCATCGGCAGCACCCAGTATGATTTTGTCAGCGATCGCGTCAACGTTGATGAAGCCACTATGCGCGGCGTGGAATCCACCTTCGGCTGGAAAATCACCCCCGATATCAACTGGACGGCGAACTATACCTATACCGAATCAGAACAAAAGAGCGGACAGTTTTCTGGCAAGCCGTTAAACAAAATGCCTAAGCATATGTTCAACACCACGCTGGACTGGCAGGCCACACAGGACGTGGGTTTCTGGAGCCGGGTGAACTTCCGCGGTAAAACCTCTGAATACCTGAGCCGAACCTCGATGTCGCAGGGCACGCCGTCGTATACCCAGGTGGATGTTGGCCTGCGCTATAACGCGAATAAAAACCTGCTGGTGACCGCCGGGGTGTATAACGTTCTGGATAAACAGATCGATTACGACACGTATGACACGGTACTGGATGGCCGTCGCTATACGGTGGGGCTGACGTATAACTTCTGAGGCTGAGAGCATAAAAAAACCCCGGCATGATTTATGTCGGGGTTTTTTGTTTGCCGGAAGGCGACGCAACGGTCTTTTCCAGCCTACAGGTAAGCGCTTAGCGCGGTTTCTTCAGGCGTTCGGGGAACTGCATTTCGCTGTAGCGAACAAAACGAGAGCCTTTTACCAGCTTGTAGCCAAACCAGATAATCAGGAACAGCGGGATACCGATGTAGGTTGCCGCGACGCCGCCCCAGTCAATGGTGTCTTTCAGGAATGCTTCGTAGTTCTGGCCGAGCGTAATGATCAGGCACAGCACAAAAGCGAAGATGGGTCCCAGCGGGAAGAAGCCTGAACGATACGGCAGGTCGTTAATATCGTTGCCCTGCATAACATAGCCGCGACGGAAGCGATAATGGCTGATCGCAATCCCCAGCCAGGCGATAAAACCGGTCATCCCCGAGGTGTTGAGCAACCACAAATAGACCGTCTGGTTTCCGAACATGGAGGTCAGGAAGCACAGACCGGCAATCACGGTGGTGGCATACAGCGCGTTACGCGGTACCCCGCCGCGGGACAGCTTCGCGAAAATACGCGGCGCTTTACCGTCGCAGGCCAGGGTGTAAAGCATACGGGTTGACGCATACATCCCGGAGTTACCCGCCGACAGTACCGCCGTCAGGATCACCGCATTCATTACCGCCGCCGCCGAAAGCAGACCCGCATGCTGGAACACCAGCGTGAACGGACTGACGCTGATGTCTTTCACATCGTTACGCAGCAGGCTCGGATCGGTATACGGAATGATCAGGCTGATAATCAGGATCGCGAAGACGTAGAACAACAGGATTCGCCAGAACACCTGACGTACCGCGCGCGGAATGTTTTTTTCCGGATCTTCAGACTCACCGGCGGCGATACCGATAAGCTCAGTCCCCTGGAAGGAGAAGCCGACAATCATCGCCACGCCGATCATCGCCGCAAAGCCGCCCGCAAACGGCGCATCGCCGGTTGTCCAGTTGCTCCAGCCCACCGGCTGCGTGCCTTTGAAAATACCGACAATCATCATGAGGCCCACGATGATAAAGATGATTACCGTCGCCACTTTGATCAGCGAGAACCAGTATTCCGCTTCACCAAACCCGCGTACCGAGATGTAGTTCAACAGGAAAATCACCCCAAGGAACAGCGCGCTCCAGATCCAGCCGGGCGTGTCCGGGAACCACCAGCTCATCACCAGTTGCGCGGCGACCAGGTCAACAGCGATCGTCACCGCCCAGTTGTACCAGTAGTTCCAGCCCAGCGCAAAGCCAAAGCCTTCTTCAACATAGTTCTGGCCATAGGTGGCAAACGAACCTGAAACCGGCATATACGCCGCCAGTTCGCCAAGACTGGTCATCAGGAAGTAGACCATCAGGCCAATCAGGATATAGGAAAACAGCGCGCCGCCTGGACCCGCTGCTGAAATGGTTGCGCCAGATGCAACGAAAAGCCCCGTACCGATAGAGCCGCCGATGGCGATCATCGTCAGGTGGCGCGCCTTCAGTTCGCGACGTAGCGCGGGCGCTTCTGTGGTTTTAGTTTTGGAAACCATGTGAAAATGCTGTCCATCCAAAAAATGAGGCGCGATTGTAGCAGACGAAACGCCATCCTTCCGGCACAAATGCGCAGTTATAAGAGACCTTCATGACTGGCCGCGGATTATAAGTAAAGCACTAAAGTGTAGGCCGGACAGGACGATTTCGCGTCCCGGTTCGTTAAGGACGCGAAGAGGATGTCGGATAGAGGAGAGACCGCCTCCCGCTTGCGGAAGTTATTCGCAGTAGCGTAAAAAGCGCAGCAGCGCGTTTGACAGGTGTTTCTGGCGATGGTGAATGCGCCACAGGGTACGCACCAGCCGCGGCAGCGGTACCGCTACTTCGCTCAGCGTGCCGGCGTGCAACTGTTCTTCAATCACCCGCCGCGACAGGCAACTGATGCCCAGTCCGTGGCGTACGGCGTGCTTAATGGCTTCCGAATTTCCCAGCTCCATCGCCATTTCAAATTTGGGTAAATGCGACAACAGCAGGTAGTCCACGATTTCCCGCGTGCCGGAACCCCGTTCGCGCAAGATCCAGGGGGCGGCGGCAAGCTGCTCCAGCGTCACCGGTTTTTGCGCCAGCGGCGAAGAGGGCGCGGCAAACACCACCAGCTCATCCTCAAGCCACGGCTCCGAAATGATTTCCGTACTGTGACATGGCCCTTCGATCAGGCCGATATCGACGCGAAAATCGAGCACCGCGGTGATCACATCCTGACTGTTACCCACGCTCAGCTCCAGCGGTAAATCCGGGAAGTCATGACGATAACGGGCAATAACCGCAGGAAGAATATAGTTACCAATGGTGCTGCTCGCATAGACCCGAAGAGCGCCGTTATCTTCGCGAAACAGTTGTTCAATTTCCGAGGCCTGCTCCAGCAGCGCCAGCGCCCGTGGGTACAACAATCGCCCGTGTTCGTTCACCACCAGCCGCTTTCCCACCCGGTCAAATAGCTGAACGCCAAGCTGTCCTTCCAGGTCGGTGAGCGCCGCGCTGACCGCCGATTGCGACAGCGCCAGCATCACCGATGCCTGGGTTGTCGAGCCGCTTTTTAAAACTTCGGTGAATACTTCCAGTTGTCGCAGGGTGATGTGCATGGTCGCTTACCACTTATAAAGATTAATTATAAATATATAATCAATTTTATTTTTAAACCAGATCGCCGTAATCTTTTGCCCAGATAAAGGAGAAGGTTATGACAGAACTCACCTTAACGAATCATCGTCGTACTGTGTGGCATTTTATTCCGGGGCTCGCCCTGAGTGCAGTGATTACCGGGGTGGCCCTGTGGGGTGGTTCCATTCCCGCCGTAGCGGGGGCCGGGTTCAGCGCCCTCACCTTAGCTATTCTGTTGGGCATGGTGATAGGTAACACCGTATACCCGCACATCTGGAAAAGTTGTGACGGCGGCGTGCTGTTTGCCAAGCAGCATCTGTTACGTCTGGGGATCATTCTCTACGGCTTTCGCCTGACCTTCGCGCAAATTGCCGACGTCGGGGTAAGTGGGATCCTGATCGATATTCTGACCCTTTCCAGCACCTTTATGCTGGCCTGCTTCCTCGGGCAGAAGGTCTTTGGTCTGGACCGTCATACCAGTTGGTTGATTGGCGCGGGCAGCAGTATCTGCGGCGCGGCCGCCGTACTGGCGACCGAACCTGTCGTCAAGGCAGAAGCGAGCAAAGTGACGGTTGCGGTGGCGACGGTGGTGATCTTCGGTACGCTGGCGATCTTCCTCTACCCGGCGATGTATCCGCTGCTGGCGCACTGGTTCAGCCCGGAAACCTACGGCATTTACATAGGGTCAACCATGCATGAAGTGGCGCAGGTGGTTGCCGCCGGACATGCAATTAATCCGGATGCGGAAAACGCGGCGGTGATTGCTAAAATGCTGCGCGTGATGATGCTGGCGCCGTTCCTGATTTTCCTGGCGGCGCGGGTAAAACAGCTTTCCCCGGCAAGCGGTGCGGAAAAAAGCAAAATTACCATTCCATGGTTTGCGATTCTGTTCATCGTGGTGGCGATTTTCAACTCGTTCCACCTGTTACCGAAGGCGGTGGTCGATATGTTGATCACGCTGGACACGGTACTGCTGGCGATGGCGATGGCGGCGCTGGGGCTTACCACCCACGTGAGCGCGCTGAAAAAAGCGGGAGCGAAGCCGCTGCTGATGGCGCTGGTGCTGTTTGCCTGGCTGATTGTAGGCGGCGGCGTGATTAACATCCTGGTTCATCACGTTATTGCATAAACTGCTACATTCCCCCCCTGTTAACCCGTTATGATTGGAGATTGTCTTTATCAGATACGCAACGTCCTTTACGTTTTATCATGGTTGCGTAGGCGGGTTAACAGGAGTCCCTTATGAAATACATCGGAGCGCACGTCAGCGCGGCTGGCGGCCTGGCAAATGCCGCGATTCGCGCCGCAGAAATCGACGCGACGGCCTTTGCTTTATTTACCAAGAATCAGCGCCAGTGGCGCGCCGCCCCGCTTACCGCGCAAATCATTGATGACTTCAAAGCCGCCTGCGAGAAGTACCACTACACCTCCGCGCAAATTCTGCCGCACGACAGCTATCTGATTAATCTCGGTCACCCGGTCAGCGACGCGCTGGAAAAATCCCGCGACGCGTTTCTCGATGAAATGCAGCGCTGCGAGCAGTTGGGGTTGTCGCTACTGAACTTCCACCCGGGCAGCCATCTCCAGCAGATTGCGGAAGAGGCGTGTCTGGCAAAGATTGCCGAGTCAATCAACATCGCCCTCTCGCGTACCGATGGCGTGACCGCGGTCATTGAAAATACCGCCGGTCAGGGCAGCAACCTCGGGTTTAAATTTGAACACCTCGCGGCGATTATCGATGGCGTGGAAGACAAGTCACGCGTCGGGGTATGCATCGACACCTGTCACGCTTTCGCGGCAGGCTACGATTTACGTTCCGCAGACGCGTGCGAGAAAACCTTCGCCGAATTTGAGCGAATCGTCGGCTTTCGCTATTTGCGCGGCATGCACCTTAACGATGCGAAAAGCGCCTTCGGCAGCCGCGTTGACCGCCATCATAGCTTAGGGGAAGGCAACATTGGCCACGATGCGTTCCGCTGGATCATGCAGGATCCGCGCTTTGACGGCATTCCGCTGATCCTTGAAACCATCAACCCGGATATCTGGGCCGAGGAGATCGCCTGGCTAAAGGCGCAGCAAACTGAACAGGCGGAAGCGTTGTCATGAACGACAGGGAAAAACAGATCCTTAAAATCCTGCGCCGCAATCCTCTGATTCAGCAAAATGAAATCGCGGATATCCTGCAGATCAGCCGCTCCCGCGTTGCCGCGCATATCATGGATTTAATGCGAAAAGGGGTGATTAAAGGCAAAGGGTATATCCTCACCGAGCAGGCGTACTGTGTGGTGGTCGGGGCGATCAACATGGATATTCGCGGCGTGGCGGATATCCATTATCCCCAGGCGGCGTCAAATCCCGGCAGCATCCAGTGCTCCGCGGGCGGCGTGGGGCGCAATATCGCCCATAACCTCGCGCTGTTAGGGCGCGACGTGCATCTGATTTCCGCCGTCGGCAGTGATTTTTACGGTGAAACGCTGCTGGAGCAAACGCGCCAGGCTGGGGTGAATATTTCCAGCTGTATCCGGTTGCACGGGCATAACACCTCCACCTATCTCTCCATTGCCAACCAGCAGGAAGAGACGGTGCTGGCGATAAACGATACCCATATCCTGCAACAGCTGACGCCGCAGTTGCTGAACAGTTCCCGCGACTTAATCCGCCATTCCGGCGTGGTGCTTGCCGATTGCAACCTGACCCCGGAAGCCATTGAGTGGGTCTTTACGGCGGCCGACGATATTCCGGTGTTTATCGATACGGTGTCAGAGTTTAAGGCCACAAAAGTGAAAACCTGGTTCACGCGCATTCATACGCTGAAACCCACGCAAAAAGAGCTGGAAATATTGTGGGGCCACCCTGTTCACAACGAAGCGGATCGGATTGCCGCCGTTAATGCGCTGCATCAACAGGGCGTTCAGCAGATTTTCGTCTGTCTGGAAGATGAGTCGGTATTTTGCAGCCAGAAAGACGGCGAGCAGTTCCTGCTCACACCGCCTGCGCACACGGTCGTCGACAGCTTCGGCGCTGATGACGGTTTTATGGCCGGGCTGATTTACAGCTTCCTTGAGGGCAACGATTTCCGCGAAAGCGCGCAGTTTGCTATGGCCTGTGCGGCGCTTTCGCGCGCCAGCGTCAGCATCAACAATCCTACCCTGTCTGCCGATAACGCCGCGTATTTGTTAGAGCACAGCGCCTGATGGCGCGGTGCTTCTTTCTGGCCGGACAGGACGCGAAGCGTTGCTGTCCGGCTCTGTTCGCTACGCCAGCCCGATAAAGAACCCGGCGATTGTCGCGCTCATCAGGTTAGAGAGTGTGGCCGCCGCCAGCGCCCGCATACCTAACTGCGCAATCTCCGGCGCGCGCTGGGGAGAAATGGCCGAAAACGCCCCGACAACCACGCCAATCGAGCCAAAGTTAGCAAACCCGCAGAGCGCGAAAGAGATAATGGCGATGGTTTTCACATCCAGCGTGCTCCCGGCCTGCAAATATGGCGAGAAGTTCAGATACGCGACAAACTCATTGATCGCCAGCTTCTGCCCGATCAGGCTGCCGGCCAGCGTCGCATCGCTCCAGTCAACGCCCATAATCCACGCCAGCGGTGCAAGAATGTAGCCGAAAATGCCCTCCAGCGTTGCCGGACCAAAACCCGCCCAGCCGCTGATGCCGCCGATAATGCCGTTAATCAGCGCGATTATCGCCACAAACGCCATCACGACCGTCGCCACCCCGGCGGCAATTTTCAGTCCGGTCATTGCGCCGCTGGCGGCGGCCTCAATAATACTTTTGGGCGGCGTCTCGGTGAATGAAAGATTCTCAAAGCTAACCCGGGATTCTTCCGTTGCCGGACTGAGAATACGGGCGAACAGGATCCCTCCGGGGATCGCCATTAACGATGCCGCCAACAGATAATCAATCGGTACGCCCATTCCGGCGTAGCCAATCATCATCGAACCGGCAATGGAGGCCATCCCGCTACAGATTGCGGTGAACAGTTCGTTGCGGTTAAGGCGATCGATAAACGGCTTTACAATCGCCGGGATCTCATTTTGCCCGAGGAAAATGGTGGTAACCGCCACAAACGACTCAATCTTGCTGATATTCAGCGCTTTCTGGAAAATACCGCCCAGAATGCGGATCAACAGGCCCATGACGCCGATGTAGTACAGCAGACTGATCAGCGCGGTGACAAAGATAATGGCGGGCAGCACGCGGAAGGCGAAAATAAACCCTGCGCCGTCAAACAGCACATCCATTTTTGGCCCAACCAGAGAGCCAAAGATAAATGCGCTGCCCGCGTCGCTGTAAGACATGACCTTGTGCACACCCAGCGCGGCCTGCTCCACCAGCCATTTCCCGGGGGGAAAATAGAGCATGATACCGCCAATGGCGATTTGCAAAACCAGCGCTGCGCCCACGGTGCGTAAACTGATGCGTTTTTTATTCACTGACAGTAAGTATGCGATCGCCAGCAGTACCGCCATACCCACGAGACTTCTCATGATGTCCATAATGATTTCCCTTCATGCCAGGAAACCCGGCGCGAAGCCAGGTTTTGGTTATTTCGGGCGACCGCATCCTGCCCGTGTGTGATCAGGCGAGACGCTGATACTCTTTAGCAATCTCACAGGCCAGAACGGCGTTATTGAACACCAGCTGAATATTCGACTTCAGGCTGTCGCCTCCGGTCAGCTCCGCCACGCGCGCCAGCAGGAACGGCGTGCTTTCTTTGCCCACTACGCCCTGCTCTTCGGCTTCCCGGACCGCCTGGTCAATGGCGGCATTGATTTTTTCTTCCGCCATCGCATACGCGTGCGGAATCGGGTTAGCGACCACCAGACCGCCGTTCAGACCGGCTTGCCACTTCACCGCCATCGCGCGGGCTATCTCTTTCGCGCTGTCGAGGCGAATGCTGACCTCAAACGGACTGGAGCGGCAGAAAAACGCCGGTAGCGCGGTAGTCTGATAACCAATTAACGGTACACCGAAGGTTTCTAAATATTCAGTGGTCAAGCCGAGGTCGAGAATAGATTTTGCGCCCGCGCACACGACTGTCACATTGGTATGCGCCAGCTCCTGCAAATCGGCGGAAATATCAAACGTATGCTCAGCTCCGCGATGAACGCCGCCAATTCCACCAGTGGCAAAAACATGAATACCGGCCAGTGCGGCAATAATCATGGTAGAGGCGACGGTCGTAGCGCCATGTTTTCCGGCGGCGACCACAAAAGGTAAATCGCGACGGCTGACTTTTGTGACGTTATGTCCTTCGCGACCTAATAATTCGATTTCGTCTTTGCTCAGTCCTACTTTCATTACGCCGCCAATAATGGCGATCGTTGCCGGCACGGCGCCGTGTTTACGAATCGTTTCTTCAACCTCAATTGCGGTTTGCGCATTTTGTGGAAAAGGCATACCGTGAGAAATAATTGTCGACTCCAGTGCAACAACAGGTTTTTTGTTATTTAAGGCTTCCTGTACTTCTGGTGAAATTTGTAATAATTCAGAGGAAATCGTTAATTCAGACATTCGGTGTTCTCCACAAGAGTTCTGACGTTCGCAACGGATAATTCAGGGTTATTGGTATATTCACTGGCCAGCGCCATAGCAGAACAACCCTGGGCAAATCGAATGGAATCCATTAATGGCATGTCTTCCATCCAGCAGGCGGCAAGTCCGGCCATCATGGCGTCACCCGCCCCGGTGACGTTGATCACCTGCGTTTTAATCGGTGGCGACCAACCGCTGTCGCCCTGTTTTTCGCTGTAATACACCCCGTCGCCACCCATGCTCAGCACCAGACGATGTAGCCCACGCGCGTGGAACCAGGCGGCCACGTTTTCCACATCATCACGTCCGGCAAGCGCAATACCGCTCAGGGTTTCGGCTTCCAGACGATTGGGTTTAAGGGTATGAATACGGGACAGGCGGTCGCGAATTTTGACGCATTTCCACGCCGAGACCGGGTCGACAAACACCGGCACCCCACCGGCGTTATCCAACAGCCACGCCAGCGCGTCTTCACTGATATTGCAGTCGGCGACAATCACCTTCGCTCCGTGGATAAAATCACGATGCTGCGCAAGAAACGCTGCGGAAATATGGTCGGTAATACTCATGTCATTTATCGCCACCAGCATTTCACCGGTATTATCAAGCAGCGATAAATAACTCGACGTATTTTCGCCGGGAACGATCAAACATTTGTCAACATGCACACCCGACTGGTTTGTTTGCGCCAGCAACGAGCGACCGTAAAAATCTTCGCCAACCGCGGTCATTAGCCAGGAGTGCTTACCCAATAAAGCAAGGTTATGCGCGATATTGCGCCCTACGCCGCCGGGCGTGAATTTTATTTTCCCTGGATTCGAATCCGCATAATTTAATGACGCATGCGAATATCCGGCGACATCCATATTGGCGGAACCAATGGTAATTATGTATTCCTTTTCGCGCATAGCACGCCCTCTGGTAAGAAAATACCATTACGATAGCGAGAGTAAGGCCTGACTTCGCCTTAGTAAAAACTATTTGAGCACATGTTCATATTCAAACATGTGTTTATGGTAAACCTCTTTTGACGAAAGTAAACGGGCTGACAAGTGCAAAAAGTGACAGATATGAACAGAATCACAATTTTTTATCGTGACAGTTTATTAGGGAGGAAAAACTTGAGAGGAAGAACACAAAACAGAGATAAAAAAAGGGCAGAGATCTCTCTGCCCTTGAGGTAATTCGGTTTATACCGCTTTCGCGGCGATCTCGGCTTCCGGACGTTTCAGGAACGCATAGGCCAGCCCCGCCACCAGCGTACCGGCGACAATCGCCAGCAGGTATCCCAACACCGGGCTGATAGCGCCAGGGATCAGCAGCACAAACAGGCCGCCGTGCGGCGCCATCAGCTTCGCGCCGACGGCCATGGAGATCGCGCCGGTCAGCGCACCGCCAACGATACAGCACGGCAGAACGCGCATGGGATCACGCGCGGCGAACGGAATCGCCCCTTCGGTGATAAAGCACAGGCCGAGCACCAGCGCCGCTTTGCCGCCTTCCTGCTGCGCTTTATCAAACTTACGACGCGCAACCAGCGTAGCCAGACCCAGCGCCAGCGGTGGCACCATGCCTGCCGCCATTATCGCTGCCATTGGCGCGTAGGTTTGCGTACTGAGCAGACCCACGCCGAACGCGTATGCCGCTTTGTTGACCGGCCCCCCCATATCGGTACACATCATCCCGCCGAGGATCGCGCCCAACAGTACCGCATTCGCGGTACCCATGGTTTGCAGCCAGTGGGTCAGACCTTCCAGGATACCGGCTACGGGTTTGCCGATGAGGTAAATCATCGCCAGGCCCACCACCAGGCTGGAGATCAACGGAATAATCAGGATCGGCTTCAGCGCTTCCATACTCTGCGGCAGTTTCAGCCGGGTGCTGATCCCCTTCGCCACATACCCGGCAAGGAAACCGGCGATAATCCCGCCGATAAAGCCAGAACCGGTGCTGACAGCCAGCATACCGCCGATAAGGCCCGGCGTCAGACCCGGACGGTCAGCAATCGAGAAGGCAATATAGCCCGCCAGAACCGGCACCATCAGCTCGAACGCCGAGCCGCCGCCAATCTGCATCAGCGCTGCCGCCAGCGTGCCTTCTACTTTGAACGCTTCTATACCAAAGGCAAAGGAGAGCGCGATACACAGCCCGCCAGCCACCACCATCGGCAACATATAGGAAACGCCCGTCAGCAGATGACGGTAAGCGCCAGCACTCTCTTTCTTCCCTTCCGCCGCCGCAGACTGCGTTTTGGCCGTTGGTTGATACGGCGTCGCTTCCGCTACCGCTTTGTCCAGCTCCTGTGCCGTTTTCTTCAGGGCCAGCCCGGTAGAAGTACGGTACATCGGCTTACCGGCAAACTTCGCCAGATCCACTTCGATATCTGCCGCAACAATCACCAGATCCGCTTCAGCCACTTCTTCCGGCGTGATGGCATTGCCTGCGCCAACCGAACCGCGGGTTTCGACCTTCACCCACCAGCCGCGTTTTTTCGCTTCGGTTTCAATCGCTTCTGCCGCCATAAAAGTATGGGCGACGCCCGTCGGACAGGCGGTGACCGCCACCACGCGCTTCGGCCCGCTGGTTGCAGGCGCCACCGTCGTTGCGGTTGGCGCGCTATAGGGTTTTGCGTGACCTTTCGCTTCGCTCAGGAACAGTTCAGGATGCGCCACCGCCCGGGCAATGTCGCCCAGCCAGACTTTTTTGCCGTTCAGCGCGCTGTCTTCCGGGATACGGTCGCCCAGGACGATAGCCAGCTCAGCATCGTTTGGGTTATCGATAATCTCCAGATGTGCTTTTTGTGCCGCCGCGCCAAGCAAGGTTTTCGCCATATACGCGCGAGCCTGCCCGAGGTTAGCGTCAATAATCAGCAGCGTTTTCATTATGCCTCTCCTGCTGTCAGTTAAACGGTTGTAAGTCGACGCGCGCCATCATTGCGGCCAACTGAGGACGATCGGTAATGCCGACATTGCTTTGGCTAACCGCCAGCGCGGCGACAGCGGTCGCCAGGCGCAGCGTATGCTCGCTGGATTCGCGCATCAGCAGGCCATAGATCAGGCCGCCAACCATCGAATCGCCTGCGCCCACGGTGCTCACAACGTCCACCGAAGGCGGTCTGGCGATCCATTCGCCCGACGCGTTCACCCACAGGGCGCCTTCTTCCCCGAGGGAGATCACCACGTGTGCGATGCCCTGCTCACGCAGGGCGTGGGCGGCTTCGATCACATCTTTCATCTCTGGCAGCTTGCGACCTGCCCAGATCTCCAGTTCGCGACGGTTCGGTTTAACCAGCCACGGCGCCGCTTTCAGGCCCGCGACCAGCGCTTCACGACTACTATCAAAGATAATGCACGGACACTGGCTGCGCAGGCGGGTCATCCAGTCGGTAAAGGCTTCCGGGCTAACGCCGGCCGGCAGGCTTCCGCTGACGCAAACCATATCGAACTGACCGAGCCAGCTCAGGGAATCGTTAACAAAACGCTCCCAGTCGGCAGGGGTCACGTCGAAACCAGAGAAGTTAAAGTCGGTGACTTCGCCATCTTTTTCCGTCAGCTTGACGTTGATACGGGTACGCCCCTGCACCACCTGAAAACGGTTAGCAATGCCCAGTTCGCTGAACAACTGCTGAAAACCGTCCTGGTTGTCTTTGCCGAGGAAACCGCCTACGGTGACGTCAATGCCCAGATCTTTCAGCACCTTGGCGACGTTGATGCCCTTGCCCGCCGCGTGCAGGCCGGTCGTTTTCACCAGATTGACTTCGCCGCGCTCAATTTCTGGGCAGAAGCCCACCAGATCATAAGCCGGGTTAAGAGTGATAGTGGCAACGCGTCTGCTCATTACGCGCCCTCCCCAAGACCGGCAGCGATAGCATCGCCTATCGCCTTCAGCGCCTGTTCAGCATCTGCCCCCTGCGCGGTAAAGCGCAGACGGTGTCCTTTTTTCACGCCCAGCGCTACCACTTTCATTAAACTGCGTCCATTAGCCGGTTTGCCGGTTCCATCAAGATTTGCCACGGTAATTTCACTGCTAAATTGTTTAATCGTATTGACCAGCATGGTCCCCGGACGGGCATGCAGCCCGTGTTCGTTGCGCACGACAAACTCTGCGCTCAGCAGATCCTCAGTCAATGCCTCATCGCTGGTCAGCAAGGCCAGCACTGTCGCCGCATCCGCGTTCAGCAGTCGGTCAGCTTTATTGTCTAGCAGCAGATCGCCCAGACGCTTCAGCACGGACATCGGCTGATCGTCAGCCATCGCAACGGTGACCAGCAGCGACGCTTTTTCGCCGCCAACATCGAAGGCCTTCGCCGCACGGCTGACAGCAACGGCGCTACGCAGGTTGCCTTCCGCGCTGTCGCTCAGCCAGACGCCTTGTCCCAGGTTCATCGGCAGTTCGTTGATGGCTTTGGCGACAAACGCCGCATCCACGGCGCCCGCTTCTTTCAGCCGCGCTGCGTTCAGCGCCTGGAGCGTAACCAGAGATTGGGCCGCCACATCAAGCGACAGCGTGTCGTTGTCCAGCTTCAGTTGTTCGCTCTGTTTTTCTCCCATCAGCAGCGCGCGCAGTTCCTCTGCGGTGGTGGCGGATTTCAGCTGTTCAGCAACGGAATCATCACTAAGGACATGCGTCAGCTGACGCAGCAGTCCGAGGTGTTCGTCGGAGCTGGCGGCGATACCGATTGCCACATAGGCAACCTGACCTTCCCCCCAGGTGACGCCCTGCGGAAACTGAAAAACCTGTACGCCGGTTTTCAGCACCTGGTCACGCGTGTCGGTCGTGCCATGAGGAATAGCGATCCCGTTGCCGAGAAAGGTAGACGTCTGTTGCTCGCGCGCGAGCATGCCGTCAACATAGCCTTCCGCCACGTTGCCCGCCTGTACTAACGCGGCGGCTACCTGACGAATGGCCTCTTGTTTATCTCCGGCCTGTTCGCCCGGATGAATGTCCTGAACGGATAACTGGAACATGGTTCTCCTCTCCTGCTGAATTGAAACGATTCAGCTTACATGAGAAAAAAGGCGCTAACGGGCTTCGTTGAGTGAAACACGACAGCGCTGAAACGTTTCAAGAAGTCTTGCGCTTTCTGCTTCAGCACGCAAGAAAAGTTGTATTTTTGATCGCAAAATTTAGATGTAATGCACATTTTTCCGCCATCGCTTTTGCCTTGCTGAAGCAAATCGGGCCGCGTTTCGTTTAAGGTTCAGCAGCGTCAGCACCCGCTTTGCATAATGAAATGCCATTTTGATTTTTCGTGTCGAATTTGATTCAGGTACCTGTTTATTTTCTGACAAGCGGCGTAAACTCCGCGTCTCGTCACCTCACTGATACTGAAACATGCATAACAGTCCCGCTGCCGCCGCGCCAAAAACGTTTGACCTGACGTCTACGGCCTTCCTTATTGTCGCCTTTCTTACCGGCATTGCCGGCGCGCTTCAGACCCCGACACTGAGCCTTTTTCTCACCGATGAAGTGCATGCGCGACCGGGTATGGTCGGCTTCTTTTTTACCGGCAGCGCCGTGATCGGCATACTGGTAAGCCAGTTTCTGGCGGGACGTTCAGATAAAAAGGGCGATCGTAAAACGCTGATTGTTTTTTGCTGCGCGCTGGGGATGCTGGCCTGCGTGTTATTCGCCTGGAACCGCAACTACTTTGTTCTGCTGTTTATCGGGGTGTTCCTGAGCAGCTTTGGCTCGACAGCCAACCCGCAGATGTTTGCGCTGGCCCGCGAGCACGCCGACCGTACCGGGCGGGAAGCCGTAATGTTCAGCTCGATCCTACGCGCCCAGGTATCGCTGGCCTGGGTGATTGGTCCGCCGCTGGCCTATGCGCTGGCGATGGGCTTCAGCTTTACGGTAATGTACCTGAGCGCCGCAGTGGCGTTTGTGGTCTGCGGCGCGATGGTGTGGTTCTTTTTGCCCTCTATGCGTAAAGAGACCACGCTGGCGACCGGCGCGCTGGAAGCGCCGCGCCGCAACCGTCGCGATACCCTGCTGCTTTTCGCGATCTGTACGTTGATGTGGGGAACTAACAGCCTGTATATCATTAATATGCCGCTGTTTATTATCAACGAGTTACATCTTCCGGAGAAGCTGGCTGGCGTGATGATGGGAACCGCTGCCGGGCTGGAAATCCCAACGATGCTGATTGCGGGCTACTTCGCGAAACGTCTGGGTAAACGGTTGCTGATGTGCATCGCCGTCGCGGCGGGCCTCTGCTTTTATGCGGGAATGTTGGTCGCCCACTCCCCGGCGGTGTTGTTGGGTCTGCAATTGCTGAACGCTATCTATATCGGCATTCTTGGCGGTATCGGCATGCTCTATTTTCAGGATCTGATGCCGGGCCAGGCGGGTTCCGCCACCACCTTATATACCAACACCATTCGCGTGGGCTGGATCATCGCCGGTTCGCTGGCAGGCATTGCCGCGGAGATCTGGAATTACCACGCGGTGTTCTGGTTTGCGCTGGTGATGATTATCGCCACCATGGCCTGTCTGGCACGAATCAAAGACGTTTAAGGCGCGGTCATCGCTTCCAGTTCGATGAGGTACGTCATCGCCTGTTCGCGACTGCGTCCGCACATTTCGGCGTCCGGTTGCAGTCCGGCACAAACTTTAGGACGCTGCGGCGAACCAAAAATTTTGCAGCGCAGGCGCGCGTCCAACTGGACGCACGGCGTATTGGCGGGCTTGCCGTTGGGCATGCCGGGGATGGGGCTGGAAATCGAGGGGGCGGTGCAACACGCCCCGCAATCCGGACGGCATTCCATAACGGGCTCTCTTTTTTTGACGTCCGGACAGTACCACCTTTTGTACACCAGTAAAAGTGCGAATTCCGCTTGCCTGAAAGCCCCGGCGCGAGTAGTTTGACGCGATAATTTAGCTAATCTCCACAACAGGATCTTTTCGATGCCAAGAGCGAACGAAATCAAAAAAGGTATGGTACTGAACTACAACGGCAAGTTGCTGATTGTGAAAGATATCGATATTCAGTCTCCTACCGCCCGCGGCGCGGCGACGCTGTATAAAATGCGTTTCTCCGACGTCCGTACCGGTCTGAAAGTTGAAGAGCGCTTTAAGGGCGATGATATCGTTGATACCGTGACCCTGAACCGTCGTGGCGTCGATTTCTCTTATATCGACGGCAATGAATATGTCTTCATGGATAAAGAAGACTATACGCCTTATACCTTTACCCAGGATCAAATCGAAGAGGAATTGCAGTTTATTCCTGAAGGCGGCATGCCGGACATGCAGGTCCTGCTCTGGGACGGACAACTGTTGGCGCTTGAATTGCCGCAGACCGTGGATCTGGAAATCGTGGAAACCGCGCCAGGGATTAAAGGCGCCTCTGCCAGCGCACGTAACAAACCTGCGACCCTGAGTACCGGTCTGGTGATTCTGGTACCGGAATACCTGAGCGCCGGAGAGAAAATCCGCATTCATATCGAAGAACGTCGCTATATGGGACGCGCGGATTAACAGAAGAGGTAGCCGGATGGCGGTGTAAACCTTTTATCCGGCCAGTGCTCTCTTCGCTGTAGGCCTGATGAGCGCAGCGCCATCAGGCCTCTTTACGTCAATAACGCGTCATTACAGCAGATCGCGGAACTGAGTCTGTTTCAACGCCAGTTCAACGCCGCGCACTTCCGCCAGCCCTTTCAGACGGCCAATCGCCGAGTACCCTGGATTGGTTTTCTTATGCAGATCGTCCAGCATCTGATGCCCGTGATCGGGACGCATTGGAATGGGGCGGAGATCTCCCGCCTGTTTACGACGCTGCTCTTCACGCAAAATAGCCGTCACCACGGCAACCATGTCGACATCGCCCTGCAGGTGCGCGCCTTCGTGGAAGGTTTTCGGATTGTCTTCACGGCAGGTGGAGCGCAGATGCGTAAAGTGAATACGATCGCCAAAGGTTTCGATCATTTTCACCAGGTCGTTGTCCGCGCGCACGCCGTAAGATCCTGTACACATGGTGAAGCCGTTGTGAATGCTGTCCACCGTCTCCTTCAGCCATTGCATGTCCTCAATGGTCGAGACGATGCGCGGCAAACCGAGGATCGGGCGCGGCGGATCGTCCGGATGAACGGCAAGACGGACGCCCACTTCTTCAGCCACCGGCACAATCGCGCGCAGAAATACGGCCATATTCTCACGCAAATCGTCTTTGCTGATGCCGTCATACTCCGCCAGGCGCGCGCGGAACTGATCGAGAGTATAACCCTCCTCCGCGCCCGGCAGGCCGGCGATAATATTACGGGTCAGCTTTTCGATATCCGCCGCGCGCATGGCGTTGAAATACGCCTGCGCCTGACGCTGTTCTTCATCGGTATAATCCGCTTCAGCACCTGCACGCTTCAGAATGTACAGCTCAAAAGCGGCAAAGGCGATCTGATCAAAACGCAGCGCTTTTGAACCGTCCGGCAGCGTGTATTCCAGATCGGTACGCGTCCAGTCGAGGATCGGCATAAAGTTGTAGCAGACGGTATCGATACCGCAGGTAGCCAGATTGCGGATGCTCTGCTGGTAGTTAGCAATCCAGGTCTGATACTGACCGGAACGGGTTTTGATATCTTCATGCACCGGAATGCTTTCGACCACGGACCAGGTAAGCCCTTTCTCCGCCAGAACCGCCTGACGCTTTTTGATCTCTTCGACCGGCCACACTTCACCGTTTGGAATGTGGTGCAATGCCGTCACAACGCCCGTTGCGCCCGCCTGACGCACATCATCAAGCGATACCGGATCGTTTGGTCCGTACCAACGCCAGGTTTGTTCCATTGTTCACCTCACAAGTTGTTATACCAAAATAGGGTCATTGAATGACGACTACCATACAGGCTTCTCATCCCCGATCAATCAGGGCCGCATCATTGATTGATCCAGCTCACATTCCCTGGAATAATTCGGCTTACCAATTCAATTTGTTGTCATATAACTTTACACTGAGACTGTTAATTTATCGTTAATCAGGTGTATAAAAAATGACTACTATTGCCTCAGCCATCCTGCCAGATAGCGTCCGGACGCCGCAGTATGACCGCAGCCGACTCGCCTCGCGTATCGTCCATTTCGGTTTCGGCGCGTTTCATCGCGCCCATCAGGCGCTACTTACCGACCGGGTACTGAATGCGCAAGGCGGTGACTGGGGCATTTGTGAGATCAGCTTGTTCAGCGGCGACAGGCTGATGAGTCAGCTCCGCGCTCAGGATCATTTATATACCGTGCTGGAGAAAGGCGCGAACGGCAACCAGGCGATCGTTATCGGCGCTGTCCATGAATGTCTGAACGCAAAGCTCGACTCTCTGACCGCGATTATTGAAAAATTTTGCGAGCCGCAGGTGGCGATTGTCTCGCTGACTATCACTGAGAAAGGCTACTGCATTGACCCCGCTACCGGCACGCTCGATCTGACCCATCCGCGTATCCGGCACGACATTGACTCACCGGATGAGCCGCATTCCGCGCCGGGCATTCTTGTCGAAGCGTTGTCCCGCCGTCGGGAGCGGGGGCTACTCCCTTTTACCGTACTGTCCTGCGATAACATTCCTGACAACGGTCATGTGGTAAAAAACGCGGTGCTGGGAATGGCCGAAAAGCGCGATCCGGCGCTGGCAATGTGGATCCGCGAGCATGTCAGCTTTCCCGGGACGATGGTTGACCGGATTGTCCCCGCCGCCACAGACGAAACGCTGGATGAAATCTCCCGGGCGCTGGGCGTTGCCGACCCGTGCGGCATCAGCTGCGAGCCGTTTATCCAGTGGGTCATTGAAGATCGCTTCGTCGCCGGGCGCCCGGCATGGGAAACCGCGGGCGTTCAGTTGGTCACCGATGTCCGGCCCTGGGAAGAGATGAAGCTGCGAATGCTGAACGGCAGCCACTCATTCCTCGCGTATCTGGGTTACCTGTCCGGATTTCAGCATATCAGCGAATGTATGCAGGACGAGGCCTTCCGTGAAGCCGCATATCAACTGATGATGCGCGAACAGGCGCCCACGCTGAGCATTACCGATGTCGATCTGCAGCGCTATGCCGGAAGCCTGATCGCCCGTTTCGCCAATCCGGCGCTGAAGCACAAAACCTGGCAAATCGCGATGGACGGCAGTCAAAAACTGCCGCAACGCATGCTGGCGGGGGTTCGAATTCACCTTGAACGCGGCAGCGCATGGCCGCTGCTGGCGCTGGGCATCGCGGGTTGGATGCGCTATGTGTGCGGCGTTGACGACGCGGGCGCGCCAATTGACGTTCGCGATCCGCTGAGCGACAAAATTCGTCTGCTCGTCGCCAACGTGGGTGAAAACGAGAAGGTGGCAAACCTGCTCACTTTACAGGAAGTTTTTGGTAGCGATCTGCCGAAAAACCCTGCTTTTGTGCAGGCTATTGAAACAGCCTGGCAGCATCTTGCCCGACACGGCGCGCATCAGGCGGTCATCAGTACGTTAAAAATTTAACAATTTCTGCCATTAAGGCGAACGAATGCCGCGTTCGTTCGCCCCGCCCTTCTCTTTTCCGCTTTTTTTCGCCAGGATTAATGCAAATCGTTACGGCATATCGTTCTGGAGCAGGCGTGACCAAAACTAACCTCATCACTGGTTTTCTGGGAAGCGGAAAAACCACCTCCATCCTTCATCTGTTAGCGCACAAAGATCCCGCAGAAAAATGGGCGGTGCTGGTTAATGAGTTCGGCGAGGTCGGTATCGACGGCGCGCTACTCGCCGACAGCGGCGCATTGCTGAAAGAAATTCCCGGCGGCTGCATGTGTTGCGTTAACGGCTTACCGATGCAGGTTGGCCTGAATACCCTGCTGCGTCAGGGAAAGCCGGATCGTCTGCTGATTGAACCAACGGGGCTGGGTCATCCAAAACAGATCCTCGACCTGCTTACCGCGCCGGTATACGAGCCGTGGATCGACTTACGCGCCACCTTATGTCTTCTCGACCCACGCCTGCTACTGGATGAAAAAACCGTTGCCAATGAGAATTTCCGCGACCAGTTGGCCGCAGCGGATATCGTGGTGGCGAATAAAAGCGATCGTGCAAGCGCAGAGAGCACGCGCGCGCTGAACGCCTGGTGGCGGCAAAATGGCGACAATCGCCAGCTCGTTCACGCCGATCACGGACAAATTGACGCTCAGTTGCTGGATTTACCCCGCCTTAACCTGAAAGCGCTCCCCGCCAGCGAAGCGCACTCGCACAGCCATCCGGAAAAAAGAGGGCTCGCGGCGCTGAGTCTGCCCGCCCAGCAGCGGTGGCGACGCAGCCTCAACAGTGGACAGGGGCACCAGGCCTGCGGCTGGATTTTCGATGCCGATACCGTTTTCGACACCATTGGCCTGCTGGAATGGGCGCGGCTGGCGCCGGTTGGACGGGTGAAAGGGGTGATGCGCATCCCGGAAGGGCTGGTGCGTATTAATCGCCAGGGTGACGATCTGCATATTGAAACGCAAAACGTTGCCCCGCCGGATAGCCGCATTGAGCTGATTTCCAGTCGTGATGCCGACTGGAATGCGCTGCAGTCCGCATTGTTGAAGCTTCGTTTAGCTGACCACGCGTAAGGTTGTCTGCCGCCAATAAACAGCGAAAAGATGTCACTATGAAAACCCGGTTGTCCCTGATACTTCTGCTGAACGCGGCAGGCCTGGCCTTATTCATGAGCTGGTATCTTCCTGCTCAGCACGGAATCTGGTCCACCGCCGATTCCAGCATTTTCCACTTCTTTAATCAGAAGCTGGTAGAAAGCCGCGCATTTCTGTGGCTGGTCGCGCTCACCAATAACCGCGCGTTTGACGGCTGTTCGCTGCTGGCGATGGGCTGTCTGATGCTCAGTTTTTGGCTGAAAGAGACCCCTGCGGGTCGCCGTCGCATCGTCATGACAGGTCTGGTGATGCTGCTTACCGCCGTGATTCTCAATCAATTGGGCCAGGCGCTGCTGCCCGTCAAACGCGCCAGCCCAACGCTCAGCTTTGAACACACTTATCGCGTCAGCGAGCTGCTGCATATTCCGACGAAAGATGCATCGCGCGACAGTTTTCCTGGCGATCACGGCATGATGCTGCTTATTTTCGCCGCCTTTATGCTGCGCTATTTCGGCAAAACCGCTGGCGCGATCGGCCTGCTTATTGCGCTGGTTTTTGCTTTTCCGCGCGTGATGATTGGCGCCCACTGGCTGACTGATATCGTCGTTGGATCATTGACCGTGGTGTTGATTGGGCTGCCCTGGTGCCTGATGACACCATTAAGCGATCGGCTGATTGGACTTTTCGACCATTATCTTCCCGGTCAAAACAAACAAGTTTTAAACAAATAAATTAAAGTGATTAACATCATCAGGGGGTTTGCTTATCCCTCTGCTGATGTGCAAGGTAAATTTATCTTTATTATTGTCATTTTCCTGTCACACTATTCCTGTTATGAATGAGTAAGTTGCGTATATTGCCCTCTTTTTGTACTTAATTTAACCAATCCCGTTTATTCACTTTCCCTATCACAATTTCTTATAAAAATTCAGATAAAATCGCTCGCAAAGCCTGTTGCATTACGGTAACCTCGGACTCGTTTTGCCTCGCCAGGGAATTATTCTTGCCGCGAATAAATTTGTGCGTTCTGCCACACTTTTGTGCTTAAAGAATTGTCTCATTGTGCGCTGGTAATTAGTCTCGTCACGTTTGGCATTTTTTATAACGATATTTATCGTTAAGGACTTCAAGGGAAAACACACAAAATGGTCAAATCTCAACCGTTCTTGAGATATATCTTGCGCGGGATCCCCGCGGTAGCAGTAGCGGTACTGCTTTCGGCATGTAGTACGCCATCCAACACCGCAAAGAATGTGCATTCTGAGACGCTTGGTGTGAGTCAGGAGACTTCTTCACTGCAAGCTTCTCAGGATGAATTTGAGAGTATGGTGCGTAACCTCGATGTAAAATCGCGGATTATGGATCAGTATGCCGACTGGAAAGGCGTGCGTTATCGTCTCGGCGGCACCTCCAAGAAAGGCATTGATTGTTCCAGTTTTGTACAGCGTACATTCCGGGAACAGTTTGGTTTAGAGCTTCCACGCTCCACCTACGAACAGCAGGAAACCGGTAAATCGGTGTCACGCAGCAATCTGCGTACCGGCGATCTGGTTCTGTTTCGCGCAGGATCAACAGGTCGTCATGTGGGGATCTACATTGGTAATAACCAGTTTGTCCATGCATCCACCAGCAGCGGCGTCATCATCTCCAGCATGAACGAGCCGTACTGGAAAAAGCGCTACAACGAAGCGCGTCGGGTTCTTACCCGCAGTTAATCGTGAGGTTGCTATCCCTTGGCTATCCTGACGAGACTCCGGAATACATTGCAGGCACCGCTTCGGCGGTGCTTTTTTTTGCCCAGTCCCCCGCCCGTATTGGGGAAAAATATGTCTCGCCGAAGCAATCCAGGCTATAGTCTTGTAATTACGTCATTTTCGCCATCAGCGGCAACCGTAAGGTCAAACCCGGTATCATGTTCACTCGCGTCTTAACGTCTGGTCGAAAAATTATCTTGACCTGTCTGGTTACCGGGGTCATCGTTGCCCTGTTTATCAGCAGCCTGCAATTTCTGATGGCGTGGCATAAACGAGAAGTTAAATACGACACCTTAATTTCCGACATTCAGCATTATCTTGACAGCTATTTTGCTGACCTGAAAACCACGTCTGATGTCCTTCAGCCGTTCACCCTGAACACCTGTGAGCAGGTGGGCTCAGAGCTGACCTCCCGCGCCGCGTTTAGTCTGAACGTACGTGCATTTCTTCTGGTGAAGGAAAAAAAAGCCTTTTGCTCCTCGGCGACCGGCGCGATGGATACGCTGCTGAACGAACTGGTGCCCGCAATTGATATCAGCAAAGACATTGATATGGCGCTTCTGCCGGGCACGCCCATGATGCCCAATAAACCGGCCATGGCGATCTGGTATCGTAATCCTTTGTTGGTTAACAGCGGCGTATTCACCTCACTGAATATCAATCTCACCCCTTACCTGCTCTATACCGCAAGACAGGAGGAATTTGACGGTGTGGCGATTATCGTCGGCAACAATGCGCTTTCCACCTTTTCCGACCATTTGCTGACCCTTAACGAGCTGGGCGATAACCCGATACGTGAAGCCAAAATCGACGGTGTGCCGATGACGATTCGTCTGTACGCAACCAACTGGACCTGGCCGGAATTGTGGTATGCCCTGCTGCTTGGCGGCATGGGCGGCAGCATCGCCGGTTTGCTCTGTTATTACATTCTGTCTCTGCGCCTGCGCCCCGGCAGGGAGATCCTGATCGGCATTAAACGCGATCAGTTCTACGTGGTGTATCAACCGGTGGTCGATACGCAAACCCTGCGCGTGACCGGCCTCGAAGTACTGCTCCGCTGGAAGCATCCAACCGCCGGGGAGATCCCCCCCGATGCGTTTATCAATTACGCTGAAGCGCAGCAGATGATCGTGCCGCTGACGCAGCATCTGTTCAGGCTGATCGCACGCGACGCGCCTGCCTTACAAGCCGTTTTGCCCGTGGGGGCGAAATTTGGCATCAATATCGCGCCAGACCATCTGCACAGCAGCAGTTTTAAAGACGATGTGCGCCAGCTGGCTGCCGCGATGCCGCCAAATCATTTTCAGCTGGTGCTTGAAATTACCGAACGCGACATGCTCCAGCAGCACGAAGCCGCGCAATTGTTTGAATGGCTGCACAACGCAGGCTTTGAAATCGCAATCGACGACTTTGGTACCGGACACAGCGCGCTTATTTATCTGGAGCGTTACACCCTGGATTATCTGAAGATCGATCGCGGCTTTATTCACGCGATCGGTATGGAAACGGTCACTTCACCGGTGCTTGACGCCGTGCTCACCCTTGCGAAGCGCCTTAATATGATGACAGTGGCCGAAGGCGTGGAAACACCCGAGCAGGCGAAATGGCTGCGTGACAGAGGCGTTCGCTTCCTCCAGGGCTACTGGATCAGCCGACCGCTGCCGCTCGACGATTTTGTGCGCTGGGTGTCAGAGCCCCCTACGCTGAAGAGGTAATACGCAAACTCGGATTCACAATACGCACAGCCTGCCCTATTATTCCCTTGCCTGCGCTGACAGGCAGTCACGATAAGGAATCCCGTTGCAAATGATTGTTCGCGTATTGCTGCTGATTGTTCTGTCAATGGCCTTTAGCATCCAGGCCCAGACAATTAAAGAGAGCTATGCTTTTTCCGTTCTGGGCGAGCCACGATACGCCTTTAATTTCGATCATTTTGATTACGTTAATCCGGCCGCGCCGAAAGGGGGACAGATCACCCTTTCCGCCATTGGCACCTTTGACAACTTCAATCGTTATGCCCTGCGCGGCAACCCCGGCGCGCGTACCGAGCAGCTTTACGACACGCTGTTCACCACGTCGGACGATGAGCCAGGCTGCTACTACCCATTAATTGCCGAGAGCGCACGCTATGCCGACGACTATTCCTGGGTGGAAGTGACGATTAACCCGCGCGCCCGCTTTCACGACGGCACCCCCATTACGGCAAAAGACGTCGCCTTTACCTTCCACAAGTTTATGACCGAAGGCGTTCCTCAGTTCCGCCTGGTTTACAAAGGCACGACCGTAAAAGCCATTGCGCCGCTGACCGTGCGGATGGTGTTAGCGAAGCCAGGTAAAGAAGATATGCTCAGCCTGTTCTCGCTGCCGGTGATGCCGGCGTCTTACTGGAAAGATCATAAGCTCAGCGATCCATTATCGACGCCGCCGTTAAGCAGCGGACCTTACCGCATCAGCCAGTGGAAAATGGGTCAATACATTGTTTATACGCGGGTGAAAGAGTACTGGGCGGCTAACCTGCCGGTGAATCGCGGGCGCTGGAATTTTGACACTATCCGCTACGACTATTATCTCGACGACAATGTGGCTTTCGAAGCGTTTAAAGCCGGGGCATTTGACCTGCGTCTGGAAGGCGACGCCAAAAACTGGGCGACGCGTTACGTGGGAAAAAACTTTGATAAACAGTACATCGTCAAAGACGAGCAGAAGAATGAATCAGCGCAGGACACGCGCTGGCTGGCGTTTAATATCCAGCGTCCGGTGTTCAGCGACCGCCGCGTCCGCGAAGCCATCACGCTGGCCTTTGATTTTGAATGGATGAACAAAGCGCTGTTTTACAACGCCTGGAGCCGGGCAAACAGCTATTTCCAGAATACCGAGTATGCGGCCAGGGCGTATCCCGACGCGGACGAACTGGTGCTGCTCGCGCCAATGAAAAAGGATCTGCCACCGGAGATCTTTAGCCAGATCTATCAGCCCCCCGTTTCCAAAGGCGACGGCTACGATCGAGAGAATTTGCTGAAAGCGGACACGCTCCTGAAAGAGGCGGGATGGGTATTGAAAGGCCAGCAGCGGATCAACAACGCGACCGGGAAACCGCTCATCTTTGAACTGCTCATCTCCGCAGGCAGCAACAGTCAGTGGGTTTTACCGTTCCAGCATAATCTTCAGCGCCTGGGCATCACGATGAATATTCGCCAGGTCGATAATTCCCAAATCACCAACCGTATGCGTAGCCGCGACTACGATATGATGCCGCGACTGTGGCGGGCGATGCCGTGGCCAAGTTCCGATCTGCAAATCTCATGGGCCTCTGAATACATTGACTCCAGTTATAATGCGCCCGGCGTAAAGAGTCCGGTAATTGATCGCCTGATCGCGCAAATCATCGCCGCGCAGGGAAACAAAGAAAAACTTATTCCACTTGGTCGCGCGCTGGACCGGGTGCTGACATGGAATTACTACATGCTGCCAATGTGGTATATGGCGGAAGACAGACTGGCCTGGTGGGATAAGTTCTCCCGTCCCGCCATCCGCCCCATATATACTCTGGGCCTGGATACCTGGTGGTATGACGTGAATCGCGCGGCAAAACTGCCCGCCTCCAGACGACAGGGAGAGTAAATGGGCGCCTATCTGATTCGCCGGCTGCTGCTGGTTATCCCGACGCTGTGGGCCATTATCACCATTAACTTTTTTATCGTGCAGATCGCCCCTGGCGGTCCGGTCGACCAGGCGATTGCCGCCATTGAGTTTGGCCAGGCTGGGGCGCTCCCTGGCGCGGGGAGCGAGGGCGTTCGGGCCAGCCATGCGCAAACCGGCATCGGCAATATCAGCGACAGTCACTACCGGGGCGGCCGCGGGCTCGACCCGGAAGTTATCGCTGAAATCACCCAACGCTACGGCTTTGATAAACCCCTGCATGAACGCTATTTCACCATGCTCTGGAACTATCTCCGCTTCGATTTTGGCGACAGCCTGTTTCGCAGCGCTTCCGTGCTGACACTCATTAAAGACAGTTTGCCGGTTTCGGTGACGCTTGGGTTGTGGAGCACGCTGATCATATATCTGGTCTCCATTCCGCTGGGGATCCGCAAAGCGGTACATAACGGCAGCCGCTTTGACGTCTGGAGTAGCGCGTTCATTATCATCGGCTACGCCATTCCGGCGTTTCTTTTCGCCATTTTGCTGATCGTGTTCTTTGCCGGCGGCAGCTACTACGATCTGTTTCCACTGCGTGGGCTGGTCTCGGCGAATTTCGACACCCTGCCCTGGTATCAGAAGATAACCGACTATCTGTGGCACATTACCCTGCCGGTACTGGCCACGGTGATTGGCGGCTTTGCCGCGCTTACCATGCTGACAAAAAATTCGTTTCTTGATGAAGTCCGCAAACAGTACGTGGTCACCGCCAGGGCAAAAGGGGTGAGCGAAAAAAACATTCTCTGGAAGCATGTTTTCCGTAATGCCATGTTGCTGGTGATTGCCGGCTTTCCCGCCACCTTCATCAGCATGTTTTTTACCGGCTCGCTGCTGATTGAAGTGATGTTTTCACTGAATGGTCTGGGACTCTTAGGCTACGAGGCCACGGTGTCCCGCGACTATCCGGTGATGTTCGGCACGCTGTACATCTTCACCCTGATTGGCCTGCTGCTGAATATCCTTAGCGATATCAGCTATACGCTGGTCGATCCGCGTATTGATTTTGAGGGACGCTAATGGCGCGTTTAAGCCCCGTTAATCAGGCCCGCTGGGCGCGTTTTCGTCACAACCGCCGCGGCTACTGGTCGTTATGGATCTTTCTTGTCCTGTTTGCGCTGAGCCTGTGCGCTGAATTGGTGGCGAATGATAAACCGCTATTGGTGCGCTATGACGGAAGCTGGTACTTCCCGCTGGTCAAAAACTACAGCGAGAGTGATTTCGGCGGGCCGCTGGCGACAAAAGCGGACTACCAGGACCCATGGCTGAAGCAACAACTGGAACATCGCGGGTGGATCCTCTGGGCGCCCGTTCGCTTTGGCGCAAACAGCATTAACTTCGCCACCGACACCCCCTTCCCTTCGCCACCGTCGGCGCAAAACTGGTTGGGTACAGACGCTAATGGCGGCGACGTGCTGGCGCGGATCCTCTACGGCACCCGTATCTCTATTCTGTTTGGCCTGATGCTGACCTTGTGCTCAAGCGTAATGGGTGTGTTGGCCGGTGCGCTACAGGGCTATTACGGCGGAAAAGTCGACCTGTGGGGACAGCGGTTTATCGAAGTCTGGTCGGGGATGCCGACGCTGTTTCTGATCATACTGCTATCAAGCGTCGTACAGCCTAACTTCTGGTGGCTGTTAGCGATTACGGTGCTGTTTGGCTGGATGAGCCTGGTGGGCGTGGTGCGCGCAGAGTTTTTACGTACCCGTAATTTCGACTACATTCGCGCTGCCCAGGCGCTAGGCGTCAGCGACCGCAGTATTATTTTCCGCCACATGCTGCCCAACGCGATGGTGGCCACGCTAACATTTTTGCCGTTCATTTTGTGCAGTTCCATTACCACCCTGACCTCGCTGGACTTTCTCGGCTTCGGTTTACCGCTGGGATCGCCTTCGTTGGGCGAGCTACTTTTGCAGGGCAAAAATAATCTCCAGGCGCCCTGGCTTGGGATCACCGCCTTTTTGTCGGTGGCGATTTTACTCTCGCTGCTGATCTTCATCGGTGAGGCCGTCCGTGATGCCTTCGATCCGAATAAGGCGATATAACATGACGCAACCGTTACTGTCGATTGACAATCTGACCGTTGGCTTTCGCCGCGAGGAGAACGTTCGCACCGTGGTGAACGACGTTTCGCTGACGGTGAACGCCGGTGAAACGCTGGCGCTGGTGGGCGAATCCGGGTCCGGCAAGAGCGTGACGGCGCTGTCCATTCTTCGCCTGTTACCCTCCCCCCCGACGGTTTATCTTTCCGGCGACATCCGCTTTCACGGCGAGTCTCTGCTTCACGCCAACGAAAAGACGCTGCGCGGCGTGCGCGGCAACCGGATCGCGATGATTTTTCAGGAGCCGATGGTTTCGCTGAACCCGTTGCATAATCTGGAAAAACAGCTTTATGAAGTGCTGTCATTGCACCGCGGTATGCGCCGGGAAGCTGCCCGCGCCGAGATCTTAAGCTGTCTCGACCGCGTCGGTATTCGCCAGGCGGCAAAGCGGCTGGGTGATTACCCGCATCAACTTTCCGGCGGCGAACGCCAGCGCGTGATGATCGCGATGGCGCTGCTGACGCGACCGGAGCTGTTGATTGCCGACGAGCCGACCACCGCGCTGGATGTTTCGGTCCAGGCGCAGATCCTGCAACTGCTGCGCGAACTGCAGCACGAACTGAATATGGGGATGTTGTTTATCACCCATAACCTGAGCATTGTGAAAAAGCTCGCCGACAGCGTGGCGGTGATGCAAAACGGTCGCTGCGTTGAGCAGAACCGCGCGGACATCCTGCTTAACGCGCCAGTGCATCCTTACACACAAACCTTGCTCAACAGTGAACCGGTGGGGGATCCCGTCCCGTTGCCCGCTGAACGGTCTCCGTTGCTGAAAGTGGACGGTCTGCGGGTTTCGTTTCCGATCCGCAAAGGGGTCCTCAAACGCGTGGTAGCCCGCAATAATGTGGTAAAAGGCGTCAGCTTTAGCCTGCGCCCGGGCGAAACGCTGGGACTGGTGGGCGAGTCAGGTTCAGGCAAAAGCACCACCGGCCTTGCGCTGCTGCGCCTGATTTCTTCGCAGGGCAGCATTGAGTTTGACGGTCAGCAGTTGCAGTTTCTAAAGCGTCGCGAGCTGTTGCCGGTGCGGCATCGCATTCAGGTAGTGTTTCAGGATCCGAACTCCTCGCTGAATCCCCGTCTCAACGTGCTGCAAATCATTGAAGAAGGATTGCGCGTCCACCAGCCTGCCCTGTCTGCCGACCAGCGTGAGCAACAGGTGATGACGGTAATGGCCGAGGTGGGGCTGGACGCGGAGACGCGTCATCGTTATCCGGCAGAATTTTCCGGCGGTCAGCGTCAGCGTATTGCGATAGCCCGCGCGCTGATACTGAAACCGTCGCTGATCATTCTTGATGAGCCGACCTCGTCTCTTGACCGCACCGTACAGGCGCAAATTCTCGCGCTGCTAAAATCGCTACAGGCAAAACATCGCCTGGCCTATATTTTTATCAGCCACGATCTGCACGTCGTTCGCGCGTTATGCCATCAGGTAATTGTGCTGAGACAGGGAGAGGTTGTGGAGCAGGGGCAATGCGAGCACGTCTTTAGCGCGCCGCAGCAGGCGTATACGCGTCAGCTTCTCGCGCTAAGCTGACGCTCAAAACGGATTGTTGTTAGAAAACGGTTCGGCAATCGCCACGCCGAAGTTTTTCAGGCGGCAGGTTGCGGCAAACTCATCCTGGCGATTCACGAACAGGCACGGCTCGCCTTCACATTCCAGTACCGAACATGGCACTTCGATATCGCTGAGCGCCTGACTCAGTTTATGCATGACCGGCCATGCGCTGTCGCCGTCCGGGCTCAGCAGTTTGAGCGCCACCAGGCTATTCTCGACGGCCTGGCCATTTTGCGGAATCGGTTCAACTTTCGAACCTGCAAAACCCGCAGACCAACGATAGTTCTGTGGCAAGCGATGTACGATTGAGAGCTGTAATGATGTCACTTTCTTTCCCCGGAAGTACAATTACTTCACAATTTATTTACATCCATATTAACACATCATTGACAATCCGTCCTTAAACAGATGCACAATGTTGCGATCCTTGTCCCGCCCGGCCTGTTTGGCTTTTGTGAAATAAATTTTTGTGTCGGGACACATTCGCGGGCTATATGTACCCGTTTCTGCGATCTAACTCAACCTTTTTAACTACAATGATGTGACTTTTTACATAAATTGATTTTACATAAAATAAACATATATCGGGGAAATGATGGATTTGTCGTTGACGTACATCAACAAAGGAAGCCAGCAGGCTTCCATGTTGTGTCTGCGATCACCGTTTTTTCGGACGGCTTGCATAGAGGTAAAACAAAATTGAACAGGTCGCACAAAACGCGATCGACCAAATCATCGGCCACGCCGAGTTAAACGTGGCCAGAGAGAGCAATGCGCCTACCACCGCGCCAATGCCAAAACGGAAGGTCCCCGCCAGCGACGACGCGGTTCCCGCCATGTGAGGAAACTCGTCAAGAATAACCGCCATAGCATTGGAAGAGATCATCGATACGCAGCCGACAAAGACAGCCACGCCCAGCACCAGCGACCAGAACCCGACCCCTGCCAGCGCGCTAACCACCATCCACACCGCCATTGCCAGTTGGATCCACAATCCCGTTCGGAACATATTCAGCGCGCCGATACGTCGCACGAAGCGGCTGTTAATGATCGTCATGATAAACAAAAAGACGATATTCAGAGCGAAGTAGTAGCCAAAGTGCTGCGGGGAGACGTGGTTAATCTCGATATAAACGAAAGGCCCGGCGCTCAGGAAGGAGAACATGCCGGCAAAGCTAAAGCCGCTCGCCAGCATATAGCTCAGCACACGCTTATGCCGAAACAGCGACGCAAAGTTGCCAATCGTGGTGCGAATATGAAACGGCTGGCGCTTTTCAACCGGTAGCGTCTCTTTGATCAACACCGCGATCATTACCGATGCCAGCACCGCCGCCACCGCGAGGATCCAGAAAATAGAATGCCAGCTCAACCACACCAGCACCCAACCGCCGATAATCGGCGCCATTAACGGGGCGATAGTGGTCACCAGCATCACAAAGGACATCATGCGGGAGAATTCATCTTTTGGATACATATCGCGCATCAGCGCGTTGATCACCACGCTGGCCGCGGCTGCCGCCAGACCGTGAAAGAAACGCATCACGATGAGCTGATCGATGGTTTGCGCCAGCGCACAGGCCACCGCCGCTGCCGCGAACACCAGCGTCCCGCCCAGGATCACCGGCTTGCGCCCCAGACTGTCCGCCATGGGTCCATACAGCAACTGACCCAGCGCAAAACCAAGGATATAGGTGCTCAGCGTCATCTGCGCGCTGCCCGCAGGCACGCCAAACTGTTCCGAGATCACCGGAAGCGCCGGAAGATACATGTCAATCGACAGTGGCATCAGCATGGCCAGCAGGCCGAGAATAAAGACGATGGCAAGGGACGAACGCTGCCGGGTGGTCACAAATTAGCTCCTGAATATATCAATGCGGGGGCTTAACCCACGCTGGCAATTTCTTCTTCAGTCAAGGGGCGATACTCGCCTGGCGCAAGGTCAGCATCAAGGGCGATAGCGCCGATCCGCTCACGATGCAGCGCCACCACATGATTACCGACCGCGGCGAACATGCGTTTCACCTGATGATAACGCCCTTCGCTGATGGTCAGACGTACCTGGGTCGGCGTAATAATCTCAAGCGTTGCCGGTTTCGTCAGATCTTTCTCGTTATGCAACTGCACGCCTTTGGCGAATTGATCCGCGGTGTCGTCGGCCACCGGCGATTCAAGGGTGACAAGGTACGTTTTTTCGCAATGATGGCGAGGAGAAGTGATGCGGTGCGACCATTGACCATCGTCGGTCATCAGCACCAGACCGGTAGTGTCTATGTCCAGCCGTCCTGCGGCATGTAACTTGTACGCAACCGGCTCATCGAGGAAGTAGAGCACGGTCGGATGATCCGGATCGTCTGTCGAGCAAACATAGCCCTGCGGTTTATTGAGCATGAAGTAACGGGGTCCGTGCTGCTGGACCAGCGTGTTGCCGTCATATTCAACATTGTGCTCCGGCAGCAGTTTGAACGCAGCGTTGCGGACAATCTCACCATCCACGGTAATACGGTTAGCGCGGATCTCACGCCCGGCAATAGCGCGGCTGACGCCGAGTTGCTGAGCGATAAATTTATCAAGTCGCATGAGTTTGATTTTGCCTGTAAAAATACGGGAAACGGGCAATGTGCCCGAAAGTGGCGTTGTTATTTGCCCAGTATAGCGGGCTAACAACATCCCTCAAGGGAAAACGATTCGTGGCATACTATACCCGAGTTCGTTACGCATTGTGAGACCATGATTTTTACACTTCGTCCCTACCAACAGGAAGCCGTGGACGCCACGCTCAACCATTTCCGCCGCCACGGTACGCCAGCGGTCATCGTCCTCCCTACCGGCGCGGGCAAAAGTCTGGTGATCGCCGAACTGGCCCGTGTCGCCAAAGGGCGCGTGCTGGTGTTGGCCCACGTCAAAGAACTGGTCGCGCAGAACCACGCTAAATACCGCGCGCTGGGGCTGGAGGCCGATATTTTCGCCGCCGGGCTGAAGCGCAAAGAGAGTCAGGGGAAAGTGGTGTTCGGCAGCGTACAATCCGTCGCGCGCAATCTTGACGCTTTCCAGGGCGAATTTTCGCTGTTGATCGTCGATGAATGCCATCGGATCGGCGACGATGAAGAAAGCCAGTATCAGCAAATTCTGGCCCACCTGACAGAAGTGAACCCTCACCTGCGCCTGCTGGGGCTGACCGCCACCCCGTTTCGCCTGGGTAAAGGCTGGATTTATCAGTTCCATTATCACGGCATGGTGCGCGGCAACGAAAAGGCGCTGTTTCGCGACTGCATTTATGAGTTACCGCTGCGCTATATGATCAAACACGGTTATCTGACGCCGCCGGAGCGTCTGGATATGCCTGTCGTACAGTATGACTTCAGCCGTCTGCAGGCGCAGAGCAACGGTCTGTTTAGCGAAGCCGACCTGAACCGCGAGCTAAAAAAGCAGCAGCGCATTACGCCGCATATCATCAGCCAGATCGTCGAATTTGCCCAACACCGTAAAGGCGTGATGATTTTCGCCGCCACCGTAGAGCACGCCAAAGAGATCGTCGGATTGCTGCCCGCTACGGACGCCGCACTGATTACCGGCGACACGCCAGGCGCGGATCGCGATGCGCTCATTGATGCTTTCAAAGCGCAGCGTTTTCGCTACCTGGTGAATGTTTCCGTCTTAACCACCGGTTTTGATGCGCCGCATGTCGATCTGATCGCCATTCTTCGCCCAACCGAGTCGGTCAGCCTGTATCAGCAGATCGTCGGGCGCGGTTTGCGCCTTGCGCCAGGAAAAACCGACTGCCTGATTCTGGATTACGCCGGAAACCCGCACGACCTGTATTCCCCGGAGGTTGGAAGTCCAAAAGGCAAAAGTGACAACGTGCCGGTGCAGGTGTTCTGCCCCGCCTGCGGATTCGCCAATACTTTCTGGGGGAAAACCACCGCAGACGGTACGCTGATCGAGCATTTTGGCCGCCGTTGCCAGGGCTGGTTCGAGGATGATGAAGGGCTTCGCGAACAGTGTGACTTCCGCTTTCGTTTCAAAAACTGCCCGCATTGCAACGCCGAAAATGACATTGCCGCCCGCCGCTGCCGCGAATGCGACGCCGTGCTGGTCGATCCCGACGATATGCTGAAGGCGGCGCTAAAGCTGAAAGACGCGCTGGTGTTGCGCTGTAGCGGTATGGCCTTGCAGCACGGTCAGGATGAGAAAGGCGAGTGGCTGAAAATCACTTACTATGACGAAGACGGCGCAGACGTTAGCGAACGTTTTCGTCTGCAAACGCCCGCCCAGCGCACCGCCTTTGAGCAGCTGTTTATCCGTCCGCATACCCGCACGCCGGGCGTTCCGCTACGCTGGATCACCGCCGCGGATATCCTGGCGCAGCAGCCGCTGCTGCGCCACCCCGATTTTGTCGTCGCGCGGATGAAAGGCCAGTACTGGCAGGTACGTGAAAAAGTGTTCGATTACGAAGGACGCTTTCGCCGGGCGCATGAATTGCGCGGTTAATCGTAGTTTTGATTGATGTGTCGGGCGTTTGAGTATAGAATCTCGCCCGCTTTTGCATACGCAAAGCAGATCACTTACCTGTTGCTGGGTCGCCTGTAGCAGGAATTATTAAAGAGAGATTTAAATGTTTACTATCAACGCTGAAGTACGTAAAGAGCAGGGTAAGGGTGCGAGCCGCCGCCTGCGTGCCGCTAACAAGTTCCCGGCGATCATCTACGGTGGCAAAGAAGCCCCGATCGCTATCGAACTGGACCACGATCAGGTTATGAACATGCAAGCTAAAGCTGAATTCTACAGCGAAGTTCTGACCATCGTTGTTGACGGTAAAGAAGTAAAAGTTAAAGCTCAGGCTGTACAGCGCCACGCGTTCAAGCCGAAGCTGACTCACATCGACTTCGTTCGCGCGTAATCGCCAACACGTCGAAGAGAAACCCCGCCGCGGCGGGGTTTTTTTATGTCTGTTAATTCCCACCCGATGTGCGGCGCTGCAACTGGTCGCGCAGGTTCGGCGGCGTACCTTTAATGGTCAGCGTATCGGTAGCCGGATCCCAGAAAATTCGCTCGCCTAATAACATCGCGTCAAAATTAATGGTCAACCCGCCGCCGCTGCCGGCATATTTGGTCAACTGGCGCAGGGTGCTGCGATCCGCCGGGAAACTCTCTTCCAGCGCGTAACCTTTTTCGGCGGTAAACTCGCTGAAGCTCACTTCACTGACGCCGGAAAGCTCTTTTGACAGCGACTCCAGCTCGATCTCTTCTCCGGCCTGCAGTTGTTCACTGCAGTAGCTGTAAACCTGCTGACGCACATTCTGGCGTTCGGCTTTGTCAAGCTGCGCCTCTGCGGTGAAGTCATCGACGGCCTGCAGCAGTCCGCGGTTTTGCGCTTTGGCGTTCAGCCCTTCGCTGGCGCCAAGAAAATCCATAAAGAAATCGGCGACTTTGCGCCCTACCCGCCCTTTCAGGAAGGTCAGATAACGGGTGGACTCCGGGTTGGTTTCCCATTCGGTGAGATCAATACGCGCCACAATATCCGCATGGTTAATATCCAGATAGTGCGTCGGGTTGATATCCAGGTTTTCATTTACACGCATGCTGCTTAAATTGTTCAGCACCGCCACCAGCAGGTACTCTACCGCCAGATAGCGATAGTGGCAGAACAGGACGATACCGCCGTCCGCGAAAGGATACTTCGCTAACTCATCGCGTAAACGGCCGGTCGCCGCACGGCTAAAGGCGAGAAAATCCTCCTCCCCCTGACGCTGCAACCGCAGCGCTTGCGCCAGTTCACTTTCTTCGCTGAACAGGCCATACGCTTTATTTTTCGCGCTATAGACCCGGTGCAACTCGGCCACCATCTCAACAACGGTGTTTGTCGGTTCCAGTAATGAATCGCGCAAGACCAGCTCAAGGTTTTGCTCATCGCGTTTGATAAGCTGGTGCAGGGCAATCTGGTTGATATCCAGACTCATGATAAACTCTCCTTTAAGACCGGGCGGTATTCAACCACCACCCGCGAAGCGACGCAACAGAAGATGCCGCGCCGTTTTGCCTTTAGCACAGTAATGCGAATTATTTGCGGATAAAAAAGCGGAAAAAAAACTGCTGCTACGGTAATATGTTGCCCTTTCATGAACAAACTGATTTCGATTTATGCCACAAATCTCCCGCTACAGTGACGAACACGTTGAACAGATGCTCACCGAGATGCTCAACGTACTGGAAAAACATAAGGCGCCGACTGACCTTTCCCTGATGGTGTTGGGAAACATGGTCACTAACCTTATCAACACCAGCATTGCCCCGGCTCAGCGCCAGGCGATAGCCAACTCTTTTGCCCGCGCGTTGCAGTCTTCGATCAACGACGACAAAGCGCACTAAAGCCGACTTCGGGGAAACGAACGACACGTTATGGTAACTCATCGTCAGCGCTACCGTGAAAAAGTCTCCCAGATGGTTAGCTGGGGACACTGGTTTGCACTGTTCAATATCCTGCTGGCTATTGCGCTCGGCAGCCGTTACCTGTTTGTCGCCGACTGGCCGACAACGCTGGCCGGTCGCGTTTACTCGTATGTGAGTATCGTCGGGCATTTCAGCTTTCTGGTGTTTGCCGCCTATCTGCTGATCCTGTTCCCGTTGACGTTTATCGTCATGTCCCAGAGGCTGATGCGTTTCCTGTCAGCCATTCTGGCGACCGCCGGGATGACGCTGTTGTTGATCGACAGCGAAGTCTTTACCCGTTTCCACTTGCATCTTAATCCCATCGTCTGGGAACTGGTGATTAACCCTGACCAGAATGAGATGGCGCGGGACTGGCAGCTAATGTTTATCAGCGTGCCCGTGATCCTGCTGATTGAGATGCTGTTCGCCACCTGGAGCTGGCAGAAGCTGCGCAGCCTGACGCGACGCCGGCATTTCGCCAGGCCGCTGGCCGCCTTCTTTTTCGTGTCGTTTATTGCCTCGCACGTGGTGTATATCTGGGCCGACGCGAATTTTTATCGCCCGATAACCATGCAGCGCGCCAACCTGCCGCTGTCTTATCCGATGACAGCGCGCCGTTTTCTGGAAAAACACGGCCTGCTGGACGCGCAGGAGTATCAGCGCCGTCTGGTTGAGCAGGGTAATCCGGAAGCCGTTTCCGTTCAGTATCCGCTGAGCGAATTGCGTTACCGCGACATGGGGACCGGACAAAACGTGCTGTTGATCACCGTCGACGGCCTGAACTATTCGCGTTATGAAAAGCAGATGCCAGCCCTTGCCGGATTTGCCGAACAAAACATTGCCTTCACGCGCCATATGAGTTCCGGCAACGCTACTGACAACGGTATCTTTGGCCTGTTCTACGGCGTCTCGCCGAGTTATATGGACGGCATTTTATCCACCCGCACGCCAGCCGCGCTGATCACGGCGCTCAATCAGCAGGGCTACCAGTTGGGACTGTTCTCCTCCGACGGTTTTACCAGTCCGCTGTATCGCCAGGCGCTGCTGTCAGACTTTTCAATGCCGAGCGTGCAAACGCAGTCCGACGAGCAAACCGCCAGCCAATGGATCAACTGGTTAGGGCGTTACGCCCAGGAAGATAACCGCTGGTTCTCGTGGGTTTCGTTTAACGGCACCAACGTGGATGAAGATAATCAAAAGAATTTTGTCCGCCGTTACGCCCGTGCCGCTGGTGATGTCGATAAACAGATAAACCGGGTACTCGGCGCCCTGCGCGAGTCCGGTAAACTGGACAACACGGTCGTCATTATCACTGCGGGTCGGGGTGTTCCGTTGAGCGAGGAACAGCGCAACTTCGACTGGTCGCGTGGACATCTGCAGGTTCCGTTAATCATTCACTGGCCGGGCACCCCCGCCCAACGGATTAACAGCCTGACCGATCATACGGATGTGATGACCACGCTGATGCAGCGACTGCTGCACGTAAGCACCCCTGCCAATGAATATTCCCAGGGGCAGGATCTGTTTAACGCCAACCGTCGCCACTACTGGGTAACCGCAGCGGATGGCAATACGCTGGCGATCACCACGGCGGACATGACATTGGTGCTGAACAGTAATGGCAAGTATCAGACGTATGATTTACGCGGCGAGAAGATCAAAGATCAGAAGCCGCAGCTAAGCCTGCTGCTACAGGTCCTCACGGATGAGAAACGTTTTATCGCTAACTGATTTATAATTAATCAGTTAGCGGGATGTCCCCTTGCATTCGGTGTGGAAAGCGGTAGTATTAGCACCCACGAGTCGGCACGTAGCGCAGCCTGGTAGCGCACCGTCATGGGGTGTCGGGGGTCGGAGGTTCAAATCCTCTCGTGCCGACCAATCAAATTTTTGAACACATAACAGATGTACCTGTGTTCATTACCCCACGAAAAAACAGCGAGTGTAATCACTCGCTGTTTTTTTGGCTGAATGATGATCCGGTTACTACGGTTTGTGTTCTTTCATCAGCGCGTAACGAGTCATAAGCTGCTGTAAATGCTGTTCCGCCTGGCTTTGCTGCGCCGCAGGCCAGGGTTGCCCTTCCGGCAGGAGTGCAAGCTGGCGCAGTTTTTCCTCGAGCGGCACAGCGCGGTTAAATGACTGCGTCATGGTAAAGACAGCCGACTTCAGTTCGCTGACCGTCATGTACTTCCCTTTCTGCTCGTCCAGCGCGTTCAACCGGTTCGCCAACTGTTGTAACTGCGTCATTCCCTGATGCCAGCCGTTGAGATTTTCTCCAGGAAGCGCCGACGCGGTAAGTTGCTGCTGCCACTGCTGCGCCAGCGGCTTTGCCTGTTCCGGCCACAGGATAAGCGCCTGTTGCACCAGACTGTCGCCGTAGCGGATAACCCAGTCTGGTTTTAACTGCGCAAGCCGTGCAAGTTGCTGCTGCGTCTGTTTGATACCCGTTTCCGGTGACGGAGAGGACTGCCGGAAAGACTGTAATTGTTCATCCGAAAGCGCGGCAGGTAAAGGCGCAAGCGTTGCCGCAAACTGCCCCTTCGCCGGGTCCGCATTATGCATCATTTGCCATCCCCAGACCGCCGCGCCAGCCAGCGCCATCATCGTCAGCATCCCGGCGGCGAATGGCTTCCAGAGTTTTACCGGTAGCGGAGAGTCTGTCACCACCTGCACATTCGGCAGCGGTTCAGGCTGCGCGACATAAACCCATTTTACGCCTTCAGCAGGCGTCGTCAGGCCGGACGACCTTACGGCATCACCCGGTACGCACACGCCGGCGGACGGCGCGTTTTCGGTATCGCCATCGCTGTTTTCCAGCCGCACCGCGACGTTATGCAGTTGAGTACGCAGGGCATCGAGCTGACTGGCGTGTTTCAGTTCCAGCCGCTGTAACACACCACCCAGCGCGTTCAGATGTTCCTCCGCCTGGTACAGCTGGCTGAGATCGGCATAGCGCAGCGTCAGGGTACGCATCACCTGCTGTAGCCGTTTACTGAGCGCACTGAGAATTTCCATCCGCGCATGCACGGGTTGCGGCCACAGATTGCCCCACTGTCGGGAGAGAAGCGCGTCCAGTATCGCCAGCCCCTCATTCATGCCGTACAGCCCGGCCAGATGGGTGCGCGCGAGCGTGTACCAGGCAGCGGTCTGCAACTCCACGCCATTATGCTCAAACAGCGACAGGCAGAGTGTTTCTGCATGTGGCCAGTTGACGTCGGGGCGCGCCGGGTGGGTCAGTTTGTTCATTTCATCGCGGAGTGCGGCGTAATCCGCAAGCGTGCGCGGGTCACCGCCGGTGTTAAGGTGGCGTTCAGAAAGGGTTGTCATCGTCAGGGCTTCATTCAAAGAGAGGAATTAAATCGCCGCGCGGGCATCCAGGTACTGCTGTTGCTTCAGATGGCGGATGAGCACTCTGCCTTCAGGCATAAATTCGGTGCCATAGCGCACCAGCCCGATCCCCTTCAGCTCCGCGTCGATGGCGTAGCGCAGTTCACCGGGCTGCGTCTGCTCCAGCATCACCACCGTAATTTTGCTCAGCCGCGGCTCATACTTCAGCAGCACCGCTGACAGCGTGGTGATGAGCTGGTGCGCGGTGCCCGGCATCCCCTGGAGGATTTTGGTCATATCCGGCAGACCGTAATCCGGGAGGTGCGCCAGCGTGCCCGCGCGGCAGTTGAGAATACGCTGCATGTTGTCCAGCACCGACAGGATAAGCTGGTTTTCCTCGCTGACGTTGTGCAGGTCGAGACCACCAGAGAAGTTGCCAAACAGGGTTTCATAGAGTGAAGGCCGCGGCATTATCAGTCCTCCTTCAGGGGTAGCAGGGTCAGGCGGTTGTGGCTGGCTTCAATAATGCGCGGTTTGTCCGGGTCGAGGTCGTCACGGGTCAGCACCAGACGCCAGGTGTCGTTCGCCTGGTCGGGGGCCATAAACATGCCCGCCACCGCAACAAACTGCGCCGCCTCTTCCATCGGCATATCCAGCGCCACGGATTCGCCCGGGCGCAGGCGGATATCCTTTTGCGCCACAAGGTCAGCGTTAATGGCCTGGCTGTCGTCAGCAAACAGCGACGGATAGTCGGTGCTGTCGAAAGCCTTACGATCTTTCAGCTGGTAAATACGCACCACCGTTGCCAGCGACATCCCTTTCGCGTTGTTATTGACGCCCTCACGGGCCCGGATATCCAGATGCAGGGTTTTTACCTGCTTGTAAAAAACAGCGTGGGTCATGGATACAGCGCCGTCTCTGATGCCTTGCGTCAGGCCACAGCCAGTCAGCGCCGTGACCACAATGCATGCCAGCAGCGTGGCGGAAATGTTACCAGCGGTAATCGCCATCTTCATCGCTCTCCCTTCGGTGAATGTTTTCCTGAACGCGCTGATAACGGCCCAGGTGAATGGTGAAAATGTCATTTTGGTTTTGGCGCGAACTGAGGGGACGCAGTACTGCCGTGCGCCCGAGCTGTACCGCCTGGTTTTCGCCGCAAACCATCCGCGCATCCGGCAGCAGGTGTCTGGCCACGCACAGTTGTAACCTCACGTCCAGATGTGAACCCAGATACACGTGCAGTAGCGCCATCAGGTCACCGTGCAGTTCGCCTCCGGGCAGCCAGCCCCGGACCTCCTCAGGATTGCCGGAAGCCAGCCGCACCAGCACCTGGCCGTTAACATCGATACCGTGCGTTCCCATAACGGGCTGATGCCTGAGGCTGGCGGGGCGTTGCGTACTCATGGTGAGCTGATTTTTCAGTGGGATGCGGCAGGGGTCATGGTGATACACCGTCGCAAGCGTGTCCGGCGCGAGCAGCTGTACGAGAGCGGTTATCCCCTCAGCCGTGCGCCCGGGCAGCAACATCACCGGCAGCAGCGCCAGAAAACGCGACAGCGGCGCCGCGGTATTTTCCGCACAGCCGGGGATCCCCAGCCCCGCCAGTCCCAGCAGGTATTGTGAAGTGTTATCGGTCCCCCCCGCTTCATACGTTGCAGGATAGGAATACTTGCGCCAGATACGGTAATACTGGGTAATCAGTCGGTGGTTGAAGATATCGAGAAAATCCCGCGTCGCCTCATGACCGTCCCGCCGTTGCGCAATATCATCAATATAGTGCGTCGGCAACGGCGATTCGACACCGTACAGTCCCGTAAAAGTGACATACACCGACGGCGGCAGATGCGTGTGCTCCGGCTCCGGATCGCCCATCCCGCGGATTTCACTGGCCGGGAACCCCATCCCCGGATGCGGACGAAAACGCACCGGCTCCTGACGAACCCGCCAGTCGCTGCCGGGCACCGGCGCCTCTGGCTGACTCTGCTCAAGCAGCCGGCAGAGGCGGTAAAAGTTCATGTACGGCAGTTGATGCCGTAACCTGTTTATCAGCCGGGCAGGCGAGGATTGTGATTTTCTTTCCACCGGATACATTTCCCTTCTGGCTGAACAATCAGCGTGAGCTGGTTAAACTGGTTCATATCGGCATACAGGGCGAAAAAACGACTGAGCATTTCGCCGAACAGATGGACATCCCCCTCGCCGGTAAACCCCTTGCTGTCGATAGTGACCTCCACGTCCAGCCCTCGCAGTAAAAACCCCTCTTCAAACCGCTGAATACGATGGTGCCTGACCGCCTGAATGGCGTCCAGACGGCGGTTGTTCAGTTCATCCTCCCGCCAATTGTAAAGGGCGAGCGTTCCGCGCAGCACATCTGCGCTGCTCATCATGTTGAGAAAGCGGGTGCCAAGATGACTCATCACCCGCCAGTGAAAGCGGTCCTCCGCTGGCGGGTACGCCGGGAGCGTCGGTTTGCACAGATTGCGGACAGTGAGAGGCGTTCCGGACACCTGTTCGCAGCAGTCCAGCAGCGTGCTCTGCAGCGCCCGGCGCGGCAGTTGTCCGTTGGTGCCGGTGATGCGCAGGGAGACCGCTTCCCGCTCAATGCCCCGGTCAGCCTCCTGGTGCCCGCCGCCCAGAATCAGCCAGGTGTCGTGCATCCCGGTCACCCCCCGCTTCACGCGGGTGTGGTAATAACGTTCCGGCGCGTGGCGGCGCATCATCCCGCCCTGATGGCGAAAGCTGGTGAACGGCACGTAGCGCGCATTTCCGGTGCGCCCGGAGCCGATGACGCTGTCAACGGAATAAATCTCGGTATGCCCGTCCTGCAGCCGCTTTGGACGCAGCAGGTACTCGCTCTCCAGCCCGCTGATGGTCAGCGGGTCAGCCTCAAGCGTGAACAGGTTAATCACTGGCACACAGTGCAGGCGCAGGGCATCACGGGTGACCGGCAAATCGCTTTGCCAGACCTCACTGAACACCACCTCAATATCGAAATGCGCCGTTCCCGGCGGCAGCGTGACGCTGTCCAGACCGTTAAGATGGACAAACATAAATTTTTCCCGGAAGGTGAAATATTCCAGCAACAACTGGTAGCCGCTGAAGGCGCTCTCTCCCTTCGGCCAGAGACGGTCCTCTTCCTCAAAGCCACCCGGCGAGAACCAGCCGTCAAGCCGGGTGCGGTCAGTTTGTCCGGGCAGGCGCAGGTACAGCGCGGCCTGACGCTTTGTCAGCCACAGGTGCAGGGCCGTGCCCGTGACGGCGTCCTCCCCGAGGTAGAGCGGCAGGCGCTTCAGGCTCACCTGCGACCAGTCCGCTTGTGGGCTGCCGGTAAATCGTATCCGCAGAGCCGAACGGCCGTCCGACTCCGTGGTCATCACCACGTCTGACACCGCCAGCGGGTTCAGCGTCACGTCGCGGGTTGTCCGGTAGCGGCAGACGGTATTTTTCGGCCCCACCGGACGGGAAGCGATTTCCAGCCCGGCAGGCACCACTTCCCCCATTTTCATCGACGGTACGTCCGGACTGAACGCCACCACCGACAGCGACGGAATGGTGCGCATATAATGCGGCCACAGCATGCTGACCAGCCCTTCGGTCAGTTCCGGCAGGTCATCGTCGATTTTTTCGCGCAGACGCCCCATGGAAAAAGCAAAGCCTTCAAACAGGCGCTCAACGTACGGGTCCGGGGTACCGGCTTTGTCGAGATCCAGCATCGCCGCCCGGTCGGGGTGGGTTTGCGCAAACTCCTTCGCCGCTTCGCGCAGGTAACGCATTTCAGCGTCAAAATAACGCAGGGTTAAATCGTCCATTTCTCTTCTCAGCGTTCAGTGTGAATCAGCCGCACAGCACAGCGGCTTTCACCGGGTCTGTCGCAACCAGCCCGGCCAGCAGGTGTTCCATTTCCGGATTCAGGCGTGCTTTGTCCGCCTCGCTGCGCCCGGCTTTCATGCGCAGCAGCTTCAGGCGGCGGGCCTTCACCTCAAACAGCAGTCCGGGCTCCCAGTGCGTCAGCGTGAGGGCGTCAGCGCCGCCGTCCAGTTCGCCCAGCAGGTGCAGCGCCAGCTCATTTTTACCCGTCTGTTCGGCAATACGCGCCATCAGGAGGCGCAGCAGCCAGCGGCTACGGGTCGACGTGATGCCGGGACGGTTCTGCAACCATGCCAGCGCGGCCTCCGCCCCTTCGCTGTCGGCAAGCGCCAGGGCTTCCGGCTCCAGTTGCAGAATGTCATCATCCCCGGCCACAGTGGCAGAACTGACGGTATGTTCCTCTGTCCGGCCCGCCGGATTATCCAGGACCTGCAGCTGGATCCAGTTCAGGGTCACCTCATCGGCAAACGGCGTGCCGTCGTTAAAGGCCAGCGTCTCCAGCCCCGTCAGGCGCGACAGTAGCCCCTTGAGATCGGACTGAATAATGGCCGCCTCATTTTCATGACCGGATTTGACCAGCGCCTGGTGCAGGTACCACTGCACATCCAGCCACAGATGGTTTGCCCCGCGCGACAGCAGGCTGTCCGCCTCCTCCATCAGCTCCCGCCAGCTTTGTTGCAGGTACAGGCGCTTAAGCAGCGCCCGCTGGTCGGGTTTTGGCGGTTCAATGCGGGTCTTGCCGTCAGCGAGGAGTGCCGGTAACCGGTGAAGCGTGTCATGACGCAGGTTTTTTATCAGCCGGTGTGCAGCAAGCCAGCCGTCCGGCTGGTTTCGCAGGTAATCCGCCAGCACCCGCGCCTGCGCAAGAAGCTCCTGACCTGAGGCGATGCCCGTGAGCGACGGCACGCCGGCGACGGGAGCCGGGGTATGCACCCTCTCACTGACATTTTGCGGCACCACGGCCTCCGGACCGCCGGATTTTTGCAGCCGGGCCTCTAGCGCAGCATAAAGCGCAGCGGGTAAAAGCGTTTCCGCTCCCTGCTCCAGCAGAATCAATGCCCCCGTAATACGTTCATTGTCGGCCTTGTTGACTTCAGGATAACGCGACAGACTGTCGAGCATCCGGGAACTGGCCAGCCATTGCAGCGCCCCCTGGCGGCTACGGTCACGCTGTGGATGCAGTTGTGCGCCGTAACGCTGCATTAACCCTGCCAGCAGTTCGAGGCCATCCGCCAGACCTGCTTCACCGTCGCGGTGCAGCCGCGCCCAGGCATAATATGAGGCCACGCGGATATCTTTTGTTGTGGAGATGAGCAGCTTTTCGGCCAGCCGGCAAACAAGTTCGGTGTCGGCACCGGAAAGCTTATTCACCTCCTCACGCATCAGTTGAAAATCATCATCATAAGCCGGGTCGTCGCCGACCGGATTATCAGGAGACAGCGGCAGCAGCCAGTTTTCCCACAGGGAAAGGCGCTGATGCGCCTTTTTTTCCAGCGCCCCGGGGGTCATTTGACAGGCGCTAATCAGGGTGTGCAGGGATGCCATCAGTACGGCTCCTCTCCGGTGTTATCATTATCCGCCAGCGGCTCCGTGGTGGGAGCGGTGACGGTGAAGATCGTCGCCGGCAGGGTAAAATTACGCAGCTTCAGCAGCGCCAGCGGCCCCTCTCCGGCCTCCGTGCGCAGGGTATAGTTCAGCGACCTACCGTCCTGCGCCTTCCAGCTCAGGATCCAGCTGCTGCCGGCCCCCGGATATGCGCTGACCGACGCCTTATCCAGCAAGCGTATCCAGCCCCAGGCGCCGGACATATCGGCGTACTGCCGCGTGCCGGCCTGGGTGCTTATCCAGCTCAGCGCCGCGCCCGGCGCTTCGGTATCTGCCGGCCAGGTAATCCGCTTCCAGGTGGGCATCTGGTTCATATAAGTCAGCGTCTGGCCGTCAATCACAAGCCGGGTCTGCATAATGCCGTCGGCCGTACCGGGGCGGAGCTCAAAGGACAGCCCCGCTTCCCCGTCAGTGAACACCACATCGGAAATATGGCTGAGGATATCCAGCGCCTGTAAAAACGCCGGATTAAAGGTCAGTCCCTGCGCGTTAATGCTGTCCGGCACCCAGTGGCTTCCCTCTTTATGCAGCACGCCAGTCAGACGGGTCTGCAAAAAGCGGGTGATGCGTCCGGAATCGGCGTTAAGGTATTTCGCCAGCAGAGGTAAGGAGACTTCACTGCTCACATTTTTAAACGGATAGCGTCCGCCAAACGCGCTGTTCCAGTCATCCACCACCGCGCTCTGCCACCGGGCGTTGAGGCTTTCCGCCGCGGGCGTCAACACCTGTTGCCAGGCCTGCTCCATGGGGCGGACAAACACCGTCTGCCCGAAGCCACTCCACTCCTGGCCCAGCCCCGCCGCCACCAGGCTGCCGTAGTCGCGGGTTTCGGTTAAGTCCACCGCCTTGCCCTGAAACACCGTCTGCGCAAGTAGCTGTGTCATCGCCTGCGGGTCAGTGGCGTTGGTCACCTGCTGAAGGCGCAGACGTACCTGAGTGACGCGGGTCAGGAAAGTCTGCAGATTCAGGTTACTGGCCTGTGTTCCCCCCTCCCGGTTATCCATTAATGCCAACACAGGTCCGAAAGTCGCATCCAGCGGGCCGTGTCTGCCCCCGCTCTGGTCAATCGCAGGCAGTTTATCGCTGCCGAGCAGATTTCTGGCGGATTTCACCAGCGAATCGGATATCGCCTCGCCGGTTTCTCCGGTTCGTCCCTGTATGTTCAGGGTGTTCATCAGCGCCACCAGCGGTGACTGGCGGATATCCGCCATCAGGGTGAGTTGGTCAATAGCATCGGACAGGGTTGCCGCTTTCTGAAGCCGCAGACTGTTGAGAAAATCCAGCCATGCACCGCTGTAGTCAGCGAAATAGCGGGCCGTCAGACGCTGTGCCAGGGCTTCCGGCGGGACCTGTTGCGTGGCGCGCTGCTGGCTGTCGCTCAGTACCCAGTCCATTTCATCGCGGCGTTCCGTGACCACCTTCTCAATGGCTGGCTGCACCGCCTGCTCCCAGGCCTGGCGGGTGAACATCCCCGGCACCACCTCGCCGGTGATAAACAGCCTGGACGCGTCAGTATCGCCGGTCATATCTTCCAGACGCATATCCGCGTACTGGTTCGCCACCTGTGCGAGCATTTTCTGATAGAGCGTGGACTCGCTGTTGCGCATCCCCATCTGGCGCACCAGCAGGGTGCGCGCCTGACTGACCAGTGTATCATCGGCAGGCAGACGCCACTGTGGATGTGACGCCAGGCTGGCGCCGTAAAACGCCAGCAGCGACGGACCGCTGCCCTGCCAGGTACCATCGCTCACTCCGGCCCGTTGCGGCCACTCACGCATCAGCGTGGCGGAGAACCAGGCGGCATCCAGTTTCTCCGGGCGCGCGAGCATCAGATAAAGCTTTAACTGGTCATAGGCGGTTTTTGCCAGCCGTTCACGCAGCGGACTGTCCGGCGGCAACTGCACAAATGCCTGTAGCTGCTGCGTCAGCTGCGCAGCCGCCGTATCGCGCAGCAGCGGCTGCGCCAGTTCCCCGTAGCGCGGATAGAGTGCTGCCAGCAGGGCGCTGTTCTGGCTGAGGCCGCCACGGGCGTACCAGGGTGCGCCGTGCAGTAAGCGGTACTCAAGACGGGCAAGAGTCTTCTGCAGTTCAGAAAGGGCATGCAGCCGCGCGACCAGTGGTTGTTGCTCCATCGAGGCCTGCTGCACCTGTTCCTGTGCCGTCGCCACCAGGTTGCGGTTGGCGATAAAGGAGACGGTCATAGCTGCGCCCCAGAGGAAAAGCAGAGCGCCGACAGTTAAGGCTGCAACCTGCAGCCAGCTAAAGTCGGGTTTGCGCGGACGCAGCCCCGCCGGCAGCGACTGTGCCGACGCGGGAATCGCATCCCAGCAGTTATCCCGCCCCCAGTGATGGCTGACACTGCGTCCGGCCTCTGCCGGAGGAACGCTGAACACCACGCCAGCCAGCGGCAACGGACGGTACGGATTAAGCAGCACCGATAATGGCTCCGCTACCGTTTCCGGTTTACGGGTCAACTGGTCGGCCAGTGCGAGTAAAAAATTGTGTTGTGGGCTACCACCACATACCTGCTGTATCCCCTGCGCGGTCAGTTGCGGTATCAGTCCGGCAAGCTGTCCGGCGAGCGTTTGCGGCGTGCTGCCAGACGGCAACAGACAACCTACTGGCTGAGTGACACGCCCGGTCTGCTCTCCGGCACGCGGATGCAGCGACCAGACATACAGCGGCAACTTCCAGCCAAGCGCGTTAAAGCGGCTGTTCAGGGCATGGGCCAGCGCGTCCATAGCATCCGGTGTAGGTGCGCACATCAGGCCTGCATCTTCCACGCCCGGCAGACCGTCCAGTGCTGATGTCACCCACACCATGCCGTCAGCCGGACGATGTCGCAGTTTACGCAGCGCAGTGAACCAAGTGACGTCTGGCGGTGTCGCAGGGTCTCCGCCCCACAGCAGTAACGTTCCCTGGTCTTCCTGCCAGATTTCCTGTGTAAGCTTTGGGGTCAGTCGTTCCACATCGCTGACTGAACCGGTTACCAGCAGGATGCGGATTTTACGGAACCAGGTACGCCCGTACAGATGGTGCATCGTCTGGCGAATCTCGCCCACCGTAATATGACGTGGAGGCGTCAGCGCCATGCGGCCTTCTTCGTCAGGTAAGACATTATTCTTCTGGGCCTGGCGACGGTGATAACTTTCTTTAACATAGCGGGACAGGGCCGGCAGATAACGAATCAGAACCAGCGCCAGGCACAGCAGGACAAACGCCAGGATCTGCTCACCCCGCGTATCAATATTCAGTATGCCGCCATAGCGGGTAATCCCCCACCAAATAACGGCCATTCCGGCCAACGTAAGTCCGGCCAGGCCAAACCGGCCCAGGCTATTACCCGGTATATTCATCTTCACTCCCTGGGGTGATGGTACTGATAAAATGTTCTGTTTTCGTGCTGAACAGCGCCAGCAGGGGTTGTTTACGAAGGCTGACCAGATCGGCTGCCAGCGCGGTCAGAAGCCAGGGCGCAGCGGGTCCCGGCATACCGCACCATTTTTCCAGTAATGTGATCTCTTCAGCCTTCCATGGGGCATTCGCCCTGCCGCCCAGGGTAATGAGCTCAGCACTCTTTTCCGTCCACTTTTTTGCGTCCCCGATAACAGAAGGCGTCCGGCAGGCAACAGTCTGCGTTTCCAGAAACAGGATGATATCGTCTTCAAAGTTCGTCATATCTAAGGGCATCGGACGCAACAGCCGTGATGAGTGCGGCAGATGGTATTTTCGCGCCACATCATCGCTGGTCAGCAACAGCGCGGCCAGCCCGTCGGAGTATGCTGTACCGCCGTTGAGCTGGATGATCAGAAGTAGACTGACCGTCAGTACAGGCTGCTTCAGGCGTTCTTCAACTTCCGACAATGAGAATGAGTCGGTAACGGTAATGTCATCAGGCACGGCGCGGCCAGGAATGTGTTCTTTCCAGAGGTGACTAAAACTGCTGGTCAGCTCAGGCGAGGGATTATCCGTGACCAGCGTGACATGCATCGGCAGTTCTGCCGGCAGGCACTGCACGTGCGCTTCTGTAGCGGCAAGCAGTGCATGCATCGCACTCAACTGCACAGGCTCTTCTGCCGGAAGGTAATTAATCCTGCGGGTAAGTCCATATTGCTGAGGCCGCTCACTCCCCCAATGCGCCGCCGTAATATTATCCGGCAACAGCACTCCACTGCCCAGTATGGCCAGCCAGCGCCCAGCCCAGTCTTCCCACTGCTGTTGTCCGTATTCAGCCTCTTTCAGTAAGAACTGATGCGCTTTCAGATCCCTGTCCCACAGGTAGCAACGCAGGCAAAAAATGAGCAACCAGCATCCTGCAGGCATCAGGGATACCCACCAGATATTCATCGATGAGAGCATTTTTACGGTGCCGGAGGCATGGAGGACAAAGAGCAGAACTCCGATAATCACCATCAGTACACCGGCAAGCAACCAACGGGGCAGTGAAGGTGCCGGAGGCTGCTCAGTGGTCAATACTTTTGTTCGTACCCAGCCCATTTTTATCCTATCGCGCATTCCGGTGCGCCGGAGATGACCTGACAACCACACTGACATTTACAGCCATCGACCACGATGGCTTTACCATCCGAAGACCATTCCGGCGATCCCTCGATAATGGCATTAGTGCCATGTCCCGGAATCGGGCAGCTGACTTTATCCCCCAGCAGCGCTACGGGTTTTCCGTTTACAATCATGGTGGAGGATGCGGAAATAACAGCACCACCATGCGTGGTTTTATCGCCGAGTAATACAAACCCTTTAGACATATTCACTCTTCCCATTGCTATTAATTTTTAGCGAGATTTCTGTTTTACAAATTCATATTTCGTTTTCTCTGAATTTGGGAAATGACGATCTATTATTTTATCTCCATTAGGATATATAAGCGTATATCCATCACCTTTTTTTTCTGGAGGCAATACATCAACAAGCAAATTCACATGAAAAATAGGAGCAAATACGATACTGTCGGTATCATGCATGCGATAGGTCAGCATAGATTGACCTTGTATATTAAGTACTGACATGCCATCGCTTGTAAATTTCTTTTTAATTAAAGGATAATAGTCCTTATTTATTATAACATTCCCATATATATCTTCATAATGGCCATCACCGCGTGGTGGTGCATTTCTATCAAAAACAAAAACAATATCAGTAGGAATATTTCTCTTAATATCAGCCCCAAACTGCATCATATTACTAAACTTAAACTGGAATCTTATATTACTGAGTTTCCATACGCACTCCCCCCCCCCATCAAGCGCAACACGGTTGCTCACAGTATCGCTGTCGGTTTCAGGCTGAAAAGGAACAGTAAGCAGATGATAACCCGCCCGGGAAGTTATTGCTCCCGTTGAGGTGAATACTTTGTCCCTGCATTTTTCCGAGCGATAAATCACCTCCATCGGTAAAATATCGACATCAGCGGGTTTAACGACGGAAACTTTTACAGTCTTACCATCCGCTGGCGGAGAAAGATCTTCGCTTAGCGCGCAACCACTAAGAGCTAATAACGGTAGCAGGTATAATACATTAACCTTTTTCATTCATCATATTCCTGTTTTGTCCTACGGAAACGCTCCAGGGCAGGCATCAGTTTAATTATTTCAGCCACTTAAATTCTCAATAATAATGTACTGAACAATATAAAAAGGCCAAAACCAGCTTATACACATAGAGTTCACACATAAATCAATTTATTTTATTTCTTTAAGTTTTTTAAAATCGAGAGGGTAAGAACCTTTTTTCTTGAGGGTTTGCGTGCCATCTGGATAAATTGAAAGTGTATTATCGCCAATTTTTTCTGGACCTAATATTCTCACAAGTTTATCAGAATATACGTGAGGCTCAAAAAAAATACTTCTCCCGTCATGAACCCTATAAGCCAGCATCTTTTCACTTTCAATGCTAAGAGTTTTTGCATGATCAATAATGCGGTCATATATAACCAAGGGATAATAATCATTTTCTATTTTTATATCCCCATAGACATCTTCATAATGTCCATTCCCACGAGGAGGAGGGTTGTTGTCAAAAACATAAACTATATCATTAGGAATGTTATTTTTAATATCAGCCCCAAATTTCGTCATGTCACTGAACTTAAACTGAAAACGGATATTACTGAGTTTCCATTCACACTGACCGCCGCCGTCCAAGGCAACACGGTTACTCACGATGCCACTGCCCGTTTCTGGCTTAAAAGGAACAGTAAGCAGATGATAACCCGCCCGGGAAGTTATTGCTCCCGTTGAGGTGAATACTTTGTCCCTGCATTTTTCCGAGCGATAAATCACATCCATCGGCAGAATATCGACATCAGCGGGTTTAACGACGGAAACTTTTACAGTCTTACCATCCGCTGGCGGAGAAAGATCTTCGCTTAGCGCACAGCCACTAAGAGCTAATAACGGTAGCAGGTATAATACATTAGTCATTTTCATTCATCGTATTCCTGTTTTGTCTTACGGAAACGCTCCAGGGCAGGCCCACCTTCAGGCATCTGCTCCGTGACTTTCAGGGTTTCAACTAGCAAGCGTTGCAACGCAGCAAACAGCCGGTTCCTTTCCTGTTCATTATCCGGGATGCCGGAATCTGACATCTGTTTCTCAAATGCAGCCCTGCTCTCTTTGCGCTTCAGCGCTATATCAGGGCAGACAAGCTCTACCAGTTGATTATTGATATATGGCAGATAAGCTGAAGGCATAAAATGATTGAGCGGATTGGTAAGTATGGAGTCCAAGTCCGGGTTGGTATTTTTGGGGAAATATTTCCTCATACTATCGGGTGTTAAAGAACGAACAAACTGCACATCCTGATTTTTCGCCGCAATGCTTTTCTCTTCAGCCAGAGAGGGAATTAAATAATATTTTGTTTTTTTCGGCAACCGGTACTTTATTTTGCGACAGTTTGGGGCACTCATTGAGCCTTCACATTGCATGCTTTCCACCACCTGGGTGGTATAATAGAACAACGCAATATCACCATGATGCCAGAAGCAGTCCCCCACGGTAACACCGGAGATTTTCTGTGAGAGCAGTTCCGCTACAGACCATGTTGTACCCAGCACGCTGCCCACCGGGCCATAAATCTCATAAAACCAGTTATACAGGTTAACATCCGGTGGAACGCTAGTGACGGAGTCCGAGTCATTGACGTGCCTGTAGTGAGTAATGTCCGTAAGCCGCAAAATGGCGTCAGCGGTAAAAACCCTTGGCATGCCATAGGTGTAAAGTAAGGGGTTCTTTAATTTTAATTCTGCGGCGTATATCAATGCCAGCGCCCCCCCTAAACTATGACCACAAAGAAAATATTCTTTCTCATTAATTAAAGTTTCTAATTCATCAAAATTCGCTGGAGCCTTATTTTTAGCACATTCAAAAGCATCCAAAAAACCCTTATGAATTTTACCCGCCGGAGCAAGATAGGACGGACACACCTGTGGGCTAAAGGTAATGTCAGTTATCCAGTCTCTCACTTCCATAGTACCGCGCCAGGCGACAATGACATGTTCATCGTTCGAAACATAGAATAACTGAGTATCATGCTGAATAATATTCCCAGCGGTGGTGACGAAGCGCGGATTGATGTAGCGCTGGCCAAAGGGAACGTCTTTAACTACGGCGTAATAGTCATGCTCATCGCTTAATTTTGGGGCTGCGGAAAGGTCGAGACATTCCTGTTCGAAATACTCAATAATCTTTTTTTCGTCAGCATATGACAGATCGGCCATTATCCCTAGATTATAGGCATTGACTATTGAATAATCCGTTTGATGGTGCAATATTAATGACCATGCGCGAAATGGGCACACTTCAAAAACGTAACGACAGTTAAGCTTTTTTATCGTCTGACCGGCGAACCTGGCGTCAGGGAAATGATATTCCGGTGGATTCGCTTTATCTTTCCATTCCGGCATCATCTCAGGAAGGGTATCGCACAACTGGCCAATTTTTAGATAACGATATTCGTATCCTTCAAGAACCGCTTTGGGTTTTACGGTTGAATCATCCTCAGTACGCCCAAAGGGACGCAATGCCCTTTTTTCCATCTCATCTGCAAGCGGTTTTGCTTCAATATGCAAAATCAGTTCAAGGGGGTGCAACCCCTCTATTCGAATTATACCACTGGCGTCGCTTTTGCCGGTATAAGAGGCACACTGACTACGAGTCGCTGCATTCTCAGCCACATATGGCATATTGGGAATAGGGTCTTCGAGTTCATCCAGGAGTTGAATCTCAACCCAGTACTTCTTTTGTTTGCCGGTATAAGTGTCCGGGTATTTACACTCAAGAGATGTAGTCAATGTACTCATGATTGTTCTTCCTTGTTATCTGGCGTTCTTCATCAGGAGAATATATTTCCTTAACTGCTTCCTTGTCAGGGAGTGTCTGAGTTAGTTTCAGACTTTTGAATTAACCCTATCAAAAAGTCCTGCAGTTCTTTCGATTTATAGAAATCCACACAATCATAAATAACCAAATTAACAGATGCCAGGTCCCCACTCTTTTGTTTAGGTTGATAAAATTTTCCTGTTTTATTTCTAATAAATAAATCCAACGTGTTACCTTTATTAACACTAAAAGCAAAGCCTTCCTCTATATCAATAAAACCTGTTGTATAATCTTTTAATGGTAGTTTATTAAAGCTCACTCCCATTTCTATATAATTATTAGAGATACATCGAGCAAGTGAGTATACCTTGTAATTATTCAAGATTTTTTCAGAAACAATTATTGCTTTTTCACTCGCGCAAGCATTTAGTATTGGAATCAACATACTAAGTATGAAGAAAAATTTTTTCATTATTTCAACTCCCAAAAATAGACTGCAAAAGTATTCTCGCTAATATAATGGTTATCACCAATAACCCGTTTACCCGTCCATAATGTAGCATGCCCAGACGCACCGAAAACTCGCGGGGATTTTGGTATCATAATATAGATACCTTTTTTGCCATTTAATTCAATTTTGACCTTATTGAACGTCACAGGAGATTTAATTATATTTTCAGGTGAACCCCATTTGTTTTCAAGAAAATCTCTTAGCTTAGCAGCCCCAGGTTCAATGTATTTTCCATAACATGGATGTGTTTTAACGGATACCATAATATTCCGAATACCAACTCGTTTCATTCCTCCAGCAAGCAATGCCAATGATACTCGAGTTCCACAAGCATTAGAATAAATAGTCGTATCATATCCAACACCAAAAACATCAGTGAATACAGTCTCTGCCGACAAATCCCCCTCAACGTCTACACCGCCAGTTGTTTTAGGGTATCCAGTATATACATAAGACCATGCAGGTCTTGTAACAATTAAAGAAGTCATTGTTTGTCCGACGCTTGCACTAATAGTTGCCACTAACTATACCTCCTCATCAAAATTAATCATTTCATCCTTAAAGATATTTTTGGCAACAGCGACACCATCCGCTTTAACTTGAATCTGATAACTCTTTATAATCCCGTCCCCCTTATCTATATTGATATCAACAAACTCACCTGGCTGATAGTTTTCCGTCTCTGCATGTAAATTCAAATCAGTATAATGTCTCGACAATCCACTGACAGGTACCTCATTTTCACCATAAGTCCAGTGTAACGCAGTCACTTTCTTTTCATCTGGGAATTCAATTTTCAAAGCCGACGGCATCGCTGTAAATATGGGCATCGTTTTTCCCTTCTCATCAGAAACCCCCTCATAGATCTCACCTTCACCAGTTGTTATCTTGAAGAAAGTAAACGGTTGAATTTCTCCGCTCTCAGGTTCTCTTAATGTAAATCCCCCGCTATATCCTTTCGGGAATTCCTTAGGTGGCGTACTCACACTATTCGCCCCCATTTTCTGAACATTTGCGGCTTTCAAAAAAATATTTCCCGGGGCTCCCAATTCAATATTACCACCACTAAGTTTGATATAAGCGCCGCCACAGGTCAGAAGCAACTCCTGGCTGGCGCTTACTGTGACTTTCCCTTCGGAACTGCTTATTGTAATATCTTTTTGGGCCTGTAGATTCAAAGCATCATTCTGTGCCTGTATATCCATTTTCCCTCGTCCGGCAAATAATTGCATCCCTTCGCTTTGGGAAAATACACTTACTTTTTTGACAGCAGCAAGCGTAATTGATTCTCCGGCACTAATATCTGTGTTTTTATCTGACATCAGACCAACACTTGCACCGCCTGAGGCCATACGCACCGATTTAGGGCTAACAATACCAATGCCATTAGGAGCATGAGCCAAAATCCCTGCTTGTTTCAAATCTTCCAGCGCATTATTAAGTTCTTCCTGAGAACCTAAATCACCTCGTGTTGCTTCAGCTTTTTGAACTATTTTGCTTAAGCTTTTTGCCAGCGATAGCGCGTTTTTAAGCTGTTGTATTGCCTCTTCCATATCCATCATGCGCCCCTGTGCAGCTTGTTGCGCATCTGCCGAAATGAATACTCCTTTACCACCCCGGATACTCACCCAGTCATCCGTTCGCAGTTCCGCACCTTCGCCCCGCAGCAGCCTATCATCATCCACATTGTGGCCTAAATTCAGCTGCGTCTTCCCCCCGTACTCCGTACTGAGCTTGATATGCTCCTCGCCGCGCTTGTCCTCCATCCGCAGCTTGTTGTTCGTCGGCGTGCGGATCACATTGCGGGTGCTGTTCTTCTCCGTCACATGGTCAACATGCCGCGAGTCGTGCAGCGCATGGGCGATATAGGGGCGGTCAGGGTCGCCTTCATGGAACGCTATCGCCACTTCCGTTCCCTGGATCAGTGGGAAGTGAAAGCCGTACACGTCGCCGCCGTAGGGTTTGGCGAGGCGCACCGGCATGCTCTCCTGGCCCAGGCTCTTCCCGTCACGGTCGGCGTCAAATTTCACCCGGTACAAGCCGGACGCATCCTGCCACGCATAGATATCATTGGCTTTGGCGCTGGTGACGCGGGCGGTCATCGTCCCGGTGACTTTCGGGCGCGGCAGCAGCGGTGGACGCCAGCACACCGTTTCGCTGTAAGGCACCGCCAGCAGGGTCACCCGCAGCGCCTCCCTGCGGCTGGCGGTAAATCCGGTGCCGGTGATTAATACCGGCTCCTGCAATGGCGCAGGCAGGGACGGCGGCAGGCCATCGGTGAGGGTCAACACCTGAGCGGGCGCAAGCCATGCCGCGGTACTGCTGCCGGTTATCAGCGTCCGGTTGGCCAAAAAACGCTCGTGGTCGAGACGGGCGTAGAAGTTGGCGGTTTCAGCTGTCGGGTCGATTTTGTCGCCGCGCGCCAGATGACGAAGCTGATAGTGATACACATCACCATAGGTTACCCCTTCGCCGTCTCCCCGGGTCATATCTGCAGGCGCAGACTGCAAGACGCTCTGAGCGTCGCGGTGGTTGTAATCCCGGGCGGTGACACTCGCCTCCACCACGTTGTGCGTCACATTCAGCCCCCATACCGAGTCGGCTCCGCTGTCGCTCATCCCGGACGGGCTGTTCACCGGAAGCGTTTTGCCAAACATCAGCGCGGACTGCGCATCGGCAAAATGTACCACTTCGCTCTGCGCATCTTCCTGTAAGGAGAAAAAATAAAATATTCCCACCTCCGCCAGCAGGCGCCGGATAAACACCAGGTCGCTCTCCTGATACTGGTTTATCTGCTCACGCTTCGGGTAACTCTGTTTAAGGTTAAATTCATATTCCCAGCCGTGCAGACCGTGTTCCTGTAAAACCTGCTCCACCACCTCCGGCACCGATTTATCAACGAAGAAACGGTGGGTGCGGAACTGTTTATCCAGTAAAGAGAGGAAGGGTTCGAGGGTTATCATGTATTCTGTCTGGTCAGCAGAACTGCTGATTCGCTCAAAATGCGTGACCACGCCATGTACCCGCTTATGTTCAGTCAGGCTCTGTAATATGCCGCCGCCCATCGTCAGCGTCGCCGGTTTACTCAGTAACTGGCTGGCCTCCACGTTCCTGTCCGTACTGGTGAAACTGATGTCATAGCGGTAGAGCTGGCTCAGCGTTTCTGTCCCGCAAAAATCTTCAACATCCAGCGGCGAGGTGCAGGAGGGAATGTCAAGCTGATAGCGATTCAGGGTAGTATTCATCAAACCGGAAAGGGTATTCTGCAACGTATCCGTCAGACTCATAATAATGACTCCGTGGTGATAATCTGTTTTACCTGACTGCGCCGCAACGGGCAGTCTGAAATTATTTATATAACCAGCGTCCTGCCCTGGCAGATTCAATAAACATGCGGATTGTCAGAGGCGATTTCTTTTGCGTGACCGTTTTGCAGGAAAATACTGACTTCGTCCGCCAGGGATAATAATCATCAACAGAGAAATCATCCGCCCGGACCTGGAAATGCCGGAAATATTTTTCGGCCATTTCAGCCACATCATCAGCCTCATGAAGCTCCTGCAATGCGGCATCATCCTCCACAGGCACTGGCTTCAGAAAGAGAGTTGTCACCCGCGGTAATTCGGCCAGGATAAACGCCCTGACTTTGTCATCGATTGTCTCTCTCACCAGATTTTATCCTCTTCACGGGCGACAGTATTATACCGGGTGACGGTCCGGTAGCTGATAACCGAGACGTCGTGCGCCAGAATCACCCATCCCAGCACGGGCACGGCTCTGCCGACGAAAGCGCCAAGATTATTAACCCAGAAAATCTTTATTCCCTTTAGTGAAAATGATTTTTTCGTCAGCGTCGGTAAAACCCTTTTGCGGAATTTATAACTAATATGTTTGCGAAAAAATATTGAGGCCGGCGAAGTTCCTCTGGTTGCCGTTTCCGGTTTACCGGGAATTTCAATAATATTATTACCCAGGATTAACGCAGCGATGCCTGCAATATCCTGTATGCCCAGCTGTTTTTCTGTTTCATCAACCAGAACCCAGAAAAGTAGCTCCCAGGCGGTCAGGTTATTCATACCATCAAAAAAGTAGGTCCCGTTCAGTTCTTCAACCGTATCCATATCATCTGTCTCGATCAATCCTCAAACACGATCTCAATACTCTCGTTCTCATCCCAGCCCAGCGTCAGAGCGTGTGGCTTCACCCCCGCCGCCATATGGCTAAGCAACTGCTGACTCAGGACCGGCAGGATCTGCTGGTTCAGCAGGCTGTCCACGTTACGGGCGCCGGTATCCGGCAGCAGGCAGGCGGCCGTCAGCGCGTCGTACAGGGATTCATCGATGGTGGTTTTCATTCCGTAGTGACGGTTGAGACGTTTACTCACCTGATTCAGCTTCATCTCCACAATCGTGCGCATCGCCGTCTGTGTGAGCGGGCGATAAATCACTGTCTGGAAGCGCGCCAGCAATGCGGGCTGGAAGTGGTCGCGCAGCAGCGGGCGCAGCAGTTCATGCAGGTCAGACTCTGTGGCGTCCGGCTGTTCCTCCAGCATCTGCATGATGGGGTCGCTGCCGAGATTTGAGGTCATCAGAATCACGGTATTGCGGAAATCAATTTCACGCCCTTCCCCGTCCCGCATAAAGCCACGGTCAAACACCTGGTAGAACAGGTTCATCACGTCCCGGTGCGCCTTCTCCACTTCGTCGAGCAGCACCACGCTGTACGGGCGCTTTCTGACGGCTTCAGTGAGGATGCCGCCCTGGCCGTAGCCGACGTAGCCCGGCGGGGAGCCTTTGAGCTGGGAAACGGTGTGCGGCTCCTGGTACTCGGAGAGGTTGATGGTGATAAGCGATTTTTCCCCGCCGAACAGCGCGTCCGCCAGTGTGAGCGCGGTTTCGGTCTTGCCGGTGCCGCTCGGCCCCACCAGTAAAAACACGCCCTGCGGGCCGTTCTCCGGCGTCAGGCCGGTTTTGGAGGCCCGGAGGCGCTGTGCAATGGCGTTCAGCGCCGCGTCCTGACCAACAACGCGTTTTGACAGGTTGTGCTCAAGACTCAGTAATTCCGTCTGCTCATCCTTCATTAATGAGGAGAGCGGCACACCGGTCCAGTCGGCAATTACCGTGGCGACGGTGCGAGTGTCCACGTCCAGCCCCAGCAGCGGGTTAGTCCGCTGCACGGCGGTAAGCTGGTTTTGCAAATCAGCAATTTCCGCCTGGCGGGAGATATCGCTGCGGCAGGCCAGCAGTTCTTCCGTCAGTTTCAGCTCCTGGCCGTACTGGGTTTCCAGCGCGTCGAGTTCCAGGATGATGCGGATTTCGTCCTGTTCAATAACGGCCAGACGTTCGCCGTGCGTCTGACTGCCGACCGCGATATCTTCCAGCAGCGCCTGCTTTTCCATTTCAAGGGCCGTCATCTGCGCCTTCAGCCGGGTCAGCGGCTCCGGCACGGTGTCGAGGCTCATACGGACACGGGCGGAGGCGGTATCCAGCAGGTCCACGGCTTTATCCGGCAACTGGCGGCCGGTGAGATAGCGTCGTGAAAGCGTGACGGCGGCTTTCACCGCTTCATCGGTAATGTGCACCCCGTGGTGCTGTGCGTAGCGGGATTTGAGTCCGCGCAGCATCAGGCAGGCGGTGTCGTCGTCCGGCTCATCCACTTTGACCATCTGGAAGCGGCGCTCCAGCGCGGCGTCGCGCTCGAAGTACTGTTTGTACTCGCTCCAGGTGGTGGCGGCGATGGTTCTGAGTTCGCCACGCGCCAGCGCCGGTTTCAGCAGGTTTGCCGCATCCGCGCCGCCCGCCTGATTACCCGCGCCGATAATGGTATGCGCCTCATCGATAAACAGCAGCACCGGCAGTGGCGACTGCTGCACCGCGTCGATGATGTTTTTCAGCCGCTGCTCGAATTCGCCCTTCACGCCCGCGCCCGCCTGCAGCAGGCCAAGGTCAAGAGTGCGCACAGAGACCGATTTCAGCGCGTCCGGGACGTTGCCTTCGGCGATTCGCAGCGCCAGTCCCTCGACCAGCGCGGTTTTGCCGACACCCGGCTCACCCACCAGTATCGGGTTGTTCTTGCGGCGTCTTGAAAGAATATCCACCATCTGGCGGATTTCGTTGTCGCGGCCAAACACCGGGTCGATGTTACCCTCCCGGGCACGGGCGGTGACGTCAAGGGTGAATTTGTCCAGCGCGTTCTGTAACGCCGGGTTCAGTTCGCCTTCTTTAACCTCCGCATTCACCGGACGGCCGACGAACGCCACCTCCCCGCCGTGCGTCAGTTCCTCGTCCTGCTGCACCTCCGGGCGCTCGTCCGACTGCGCATCAAGCAGCGGACGCAGACGCTCAAGCTGGCTCTGCGCCAGCGTTAACAGCGGCCACAGGCCGTCGCAGCGCACCAGCGTTGGTTTCTCCACCATAACCATCAGCAGGTGAATACTGCGGATATGCGCTTCCCCCGCCAGTGAGGCGCGCAGCCAGGCGTCCTGCATCAGGGTCTGAATGCTGTCCGATAACTGCGGGCGGCTGCGCACCGAGCGGGGCAGCGTGTCGAGAAATGCCAGCAAATCCTGCCAGATGGCGTCCATATCCCATTCGTAGCGCCGCGCCAGCACCGTCAGGTCGCCCTCGCCCTGCTCCAGCAGTTTCAGCAGCCAGTGCTCGGGCAGAATTTCCGCATGGGCCCGGGTCTGGCACAGGGAGGCGGCGCCTTCCATCGCGCGGGCGCAGTAAGGATTCAGACGGCGTAACAGGATGGCGGGATTTTCCATTTTTCTCTCTCTTGTTGGCTTCCGGGCACGCTACCGCCCGTCGCTTTTCCTGTGGTTCAGGAACCCAAAGCGCATCAGGTCAGGCAGGCAGATTGTTTTTTTGCTCAACGCCCGTTCTCAGGCGCTCAGCAAAAACGGCGGACAGCAGAACTGCCCGCACAGGATTTACGCGGTGGTACGTTCGTTCCAGGAGTCGGAATGAATGATGTTGCCGTCCTTGTAAGTCCAGGTGATTTTTTCGTAGCGCAGCTCAATCTGCTCAAGGTGGTTATGCTTCTCGAAAGCCGGGTCCTTGATGTCGTGCATCTTCGGATTGACCTTCACCAGCTTCACGTTTTCAAGCTTCGTGTTGAAGTACTCCACTTCCTGGCCGGCGTCGTTGATTTTGTACCACTTAAATTCAGCAGACTTCAGGGTCTGGCCGGTGGTCACCGCCTTGTACAAGTACGGGCTGGAAGAGTCGATTTCCTTGGTGAACAGAAACGGCGTGTGGATACGCGTGCCGGTCAGCTTGCCGGTGTTGTTGTCGGTCGGGATGTACAGGTTATGCTCCTGCGCAACAACTTCGATGCTTCCCTCGCGGTCCTTCACGTCCACGGAACCTTTAATGTCCGCGCCGCCATCGTCTTTCAGCCACAGATAAACTGGAATTGCCATGTTTACTTCTCCATTTCTTGAGTTAAAACGTCACGTTCATCCTGTGACGCGGGTTTTATGCCTGGCAGACGACAGGCATCAGCCTGCGGCACCAGACTGATCTCGACACGACGGTTCAGCGCCCGGCCTTCCGCCGTGTCGTTGGTGGCGACAGGACGGCTTTCGCCGTAGCCCTGCACCGCAAAACAGCTCTCCGGCACGTCGCCGGTGTCGCGCATCCAGTCGCGCACTGATTCCGCACGCTTAAGCGACAGCGCCTGGTTGGATTTGTCATCCCCCGTGCTGTCGGTATGGCCCGCCACCACAATCAGCCAGCCCGGCTTCGCCTTAATCCCCACCAGCGAGTTCACCAGCAGCTTTGTCGAGCCGGGTTTCAGCGCCCATTTGCCGGTGTCGAACAGCGACATGCTGTCGAGGCGCACCGTCTGCGGCCCCTGCACGATTTTCTTTATTACCGGAGGAGGCGGAGGCGGCGGCGTCCAGCTATTAATGGCCGCTTCCACGGGCGGTATCAGCCGCATCCCCTGGTACAACCCGAGACCGTAGCGCAGCGGTTCGCCGCGTCGCTGCCAGTCATCAAGCCTTCGGCTGTCGGCACGCAGACGCTGCTGCGCCTGCTGCTTCGGCGCCGGCGGCGTGCCACTGAGACGGTGATAGACCGCAAGGTGGTCGCCGACGCTGCGGACCAGGCGCTGGTTATTGATAAAGGACGCCAGCATCGCCAGCGCAAGGAACAGAAAACAGACGCCGCCCGCCAGGCGGATATCCTGCATCCGGCGGCTGATGCCCTGGCGGCGCGGCAAGTGCGCAAGCAGAACATCCGGAAGGGGTGGCATCTCCGGCGCTTGCGGGCTCGCCGGAGAAAGCGTGGTAACAGCAGCGACCTGCTGCTGCCAGAGATTATCCGCCACGCCCATAACCGGCGCCAGGCAGATGCCGCTGGCGCAGAGTTTCAGGGCGGCCAGTTCTCCCTGCCGGGTATTCAACGGCCCGGTAATCTGCCGCTCCGTCAGAGCCAGTACGCTGTCCAGCCAGAGCGCATGACAGAGGCGCGAGGCGTTGCTTCCGGCCTCCCGCTGCCAGTCATCAACCGGCAGCGCGACATGACGGCTCTGGCAGACCCGGATACCCGGCAGGTCAGGCGTGACAGTAAACCAGCGGACCTCTTCCTGGCGTTCACTGTCCGGCGGCGTTACCCACACCGCGCACCAGACCGGAGGCAGGCCATTCAGCCAGGTCCGGCACTGCGCAATACTCCAGCGCCAACCGCGCAGAGACTGAGCCAGCACCTCCGCAGAATGATGCTGTTCCGGCATTACCGCCAGTAGTACAGAAACCTGCGGCACCAGCGCCGGTCGGGCGTTTGCCAGCAGTTGCGCCTGTAACGGCAACTGCTCAGCATTCTCTGCCCGCAGATACCATCCCGGACCCGTTTCACGATATGCCGCCCCCGCAGGAAACAGGGATTCGGTGTCGCCACAGACCAGCACCACCGCGCCCTGAAACCCTTCCGGCGGCAGACAGCTTTCGTCAGGCTGTTCACTGACTTTCCTGCCGCACTGAAACCGTCGCCATTGCCTCCACAGCACCGCACCGCAAATCAGTGAAATGCACAGGCAGAGCGCAAACCGGCTTCCACCGGAAAGCGGCCAGTACCCCAGCACCAGCCACAGCGCCAGCACAGCGGCAAGCGCGGTCAGCATCACACGGGGAAATTCACGCATTCCTTATCCCCGTCCTGCTATCTGCGATACCATCTGCGCCAGTACAGAGGAGAAGGTGAACCACAGCGCCGCCAGCACCACAACACCTGCCGCCCAGCCCAGCCAGTACATCCGGCGTCCGCTGCGCAGACCGGGTGCCCTGACCACCACAGGCGAATCCTGCGTCAGGGTAAACGGTGGCACCCGCTCGCTGAGCGCACGCACCACATCCTCGCGCCGTTCATCATCCTGCGCGCGATACTGGCCGACAAAACCCAGTTGCAGGGTCCGGTAAAGACAGGTCAGCACCGCCACATCCGGCGCGGGTTCGCGCAGAATGGTACGAATACGTTCCCACAACTCCTCACCGGCATTCAGTGTGCTGAAAAAACGCGCCTGGAGCGGGTCCTTGCGCCATTTGCGCCAGCCGTCATCCTGTTTATCACGGTTAAGTACGCTCTCATCCAGCAGCGCACAGTACGCATATAACATCCGCTCACAGCTCGTTTCACTGTACCCCGCCTGCGTCAGCGATTCGCGGGCGTCACTCACCCAGCGGCAGGCGCGGCGGTAGAGGGCATCCCCCTCCCTGATTTCCTGGCCGCTGCGTAACTGGCTGACCATCAGCCAGCCCGGATAGAAAATTTTATTTATCAGGTCAGTATCAGACGTGTTCATGAGCGCAGCACCGCAAACAGTTCAAGTTTCACTTCGCCCAGCGACTGCGGCGTATAGAAGGTACAGTTGCCGGCCTCCAGCATCGCACGGGCGGCATCAGTGGACAGATCCAGCGCAAAATACTGGTTTTCCAGACGCAGCGGGATAGCCGCAGGGACATGGCTCAGCGGTTTAATCACCATCCCGCTCAGGGCAATGTTCACCACTTCAGAGACATCATCATGACTGCCGGCTTTACACAGCTGCGGGAAGCGGGTCTGCAGTTCATGATTTGGCATGGAGGAACGCACGGAGAGATAGAAATCCGCCCCTTCCCGCAGGCGCGCATCGTGCAGCCTGCCACGCCAGATCTCCCGGTCCTCGCCCTGCTCCAGGGCAATGGCGATCACCCGCGACGGCAGGCTGGCCTCCAGAAGCTGGTCCAGCAGGCTAAACAGCGGCGGAAAAACCTGTTCCGGCATGTCATGCCGGTAAGCGGGAATATCGTCGACGTCGTGATCAAGGGAAAACGTCAGCAGGCTGCCGGCAAGCCTTGCCAGCTCACGGTACAGCAGCTCGGGATGACGTGACGGTGTCTGGTGCAGTTCCGCCAGCACGGGTCCGGCGCTGCTCAGGGCATTGAGCAGCCAGAACAGCGATACGTCCGCCACCGCAAAGTCGGCCATCCGCTCATTGCTTTCGCGTCGCATCGCCATCAGGCGCTTACGCCGCGCCGACAGGCGGTGCAGAAGCTCCCTGAGTTCGCCGGTCAGTACTGGACTGGCGTCCAGCGACAGCAGCGGCGGGATAAAACCGGCATCGCGAACCCACTGTCCCTGTGCGTTACGGATAAGCCTCGCCACCGGGCAGGTCAGGTACGCGCTGTTCTCCTGGGTGGACAGGCGCAGCGTCAGCGAATGACGCAGTACAGCCAGATCGCTGCGCTCATGGCCGGCAAGCTCCTGCACCGTCACCCGTTCAGACAGCCAGCGGCGGGGCCGGGCACTGTCGCGCCCGTCATCCAGGTTACCGCCGTTCGCGCTGAGCAAGGGCAGGCACAGCAGCACCTCCACACTCTCCTGCCTCACGGAGGAGACATCGCAGACCGGCGGCAGGTTATCCGCCAGATCCGTGTCTATCAGCGTCCCGTCCGCAAAGCGCACCGCCAGCCGGGTGGCATTAAGCCGGGAAAGTGTGAGCGCGCTGTCGTCAAACTCAGCACTCAGCACCCCCCAGGGATGCGCCAGCGCCATTCGTGCGACAGTATCTGCAACATGCGCATCCCAGCGGGCCTGCTGCTGGAACTGTTGCGGGGCCAGAAACGCCCCGTCACTCCATAACGGACGATAAATTTTCATCCCTGTTCCCGCCTTACGCTTTCGCTTTCGGCATCTGCGAAACCAGAGACAGGTTCACGTCCATGCCTTCCACCTGGAAGTGCGGCACCGCATACAGCCTCACGCGGAAGAAGCCCGGGTTGTCCTCGATATCTTCCACCACCACCTTCGCATCGCGCAGCGGATGAGATGCCTGCAGCTCGTCGCCCGGATCGGTCATTTCAGTGACCAGGCCGCGAACCCAGGTGTTGAGTTCCAGCTCCAGCAGACGGCGGTCTTTCGTCGTACCGATGTTTTCACGCTGAATCAGCTTCAGGTAGTGGGCAATGCGCGACAGCAGGAAGATATACGGCAGGCGCGCGTTGATGCGGCTGTTGGCCGTCGCATCGGCGGTGTCATACAGCGCCGGTTTCTGCGCCGAGTTCGCTGAGAAGAAGCAGGCGTAGTCGCGGTTTTTGTAGTACGACAGCGGGATAAAGCCGAGATTCGCGAACTCAAACTCGCGGGTTTCCGGAATCATCACTTCCGACGGGATTTTCACCTGGTTGCCGGTGCCGAGGTCATACAGATGAATGGGCAGATCTTTCACCGCTCCGCCCGCCTGCGGACCGCGAATTTGCACGCACCAGCCGTTGTTAATGAAGCTTTTCACCATGTTGGACGCGAAGGCAAATGACGCGCTGGTCCACAGGTATTTCTCGTGATCCGGACCTTTAACCTGCTCCACGTAGTTGAAACTGCGTACCGGCACAGTGTCCGGGCCGTATGGCAGACGGCCCAGCACGCGCGGCATCACCAGCCCGATATAGCGCGAGTCGTCGGTGTCGCGGAACGATTTCCACTTGATGTACTCGGCGCGGTCGAAGTAGTTGCCGATATCCTTAATGGCCGCCACCTCCTCCATCGTCTCTTTCAGGAAGAATGTCGGGCCGACGGCGCCGATAAAGGGCATATGCGCGGCGGCGGAGACTTTCGAGATATTACGCAACAGCGCCACGTCCTGCGGGCTGGCGTCAAATTCGTAAGCAGAAATGACCGAGCCAATCGGCTCACCGCCCGGGGTGTCGTATTCGGCGGTGTAAGTGTGCCAGTAGAGGCCGCTCTGAATAAGCTCCGGCGCGTCCTCAAAGTCCTGGCGCAGGTCGTCTTTGGAGACGTCCAGGATTTCGGTTTTCACGTTCTGGCGGTAGTCGGTGTTGTCCACCAGTTGCTTCAGACCGCGCCACAGGGATTCCACTTTCTGGAATTCCTGATGGTGCATCACCGCGTCCAGCTGGCGGCTGATTTGATAATCCAGCTCCGCGATATGGTGGTCGATTAAGGTTTTGTCGAGTTTCTCCACCTGCTGACCGGATTTACGGATACAGTCCATAAACACCTGCATCGCCGCCGTCAGGCGCTCGCCCGCCGGCGCGTCGGAGAGCGCGGCATCGTCCATAAACGCGTTAATGTCGCCCAGGCTGGAAGCCGGGGTCAGGTTGATTTTTTCAAACAGGGAGGCGTAAACGCCTTCTTTTTCCAGTACGGTGGTCTGCCCCTGGGCAGAGGCGGTTTCAGTATTTACAGACATCAGCATATTCCCGGTTAATCCATTAAAAGACGCACGCCGTTATTTCGGGGCCAGTGCACTCATTTCGTCGCGTAATTCCTGAGACAGCGCCGGGTCTTTGAGAATTTTCTCGAGTTCTTTTCTGAAAGTGGCGTTATCAAGAAGATTGGACTTGAGGTCGCGTAATAAATTACGCATTGCCAGCATGGCGCGAAGCTGGGGGATTTGGCGGGCAACCTGTTCCGGTTCGAAATCTTTAATATCGGAAAAGCTCAGCTTCACATTATCTTCAGAGCCATCGCCCGCCAGCGTATTCTCGACAGTGAGGTTTACTTCCGGGTTAAATTCTGAAAGTACGCTATTGAAGTTATTTTTATTGACGTTGATTTTTTCTCTTTCAGATAATGGGCGGGTTTCTTTGCCATTACTGAAATCACCGACGGTGAGCAGTTTCAGCGGCAGTTCGACTTTCTTCTGCGCGCCACCTGTATGCAGCGCCAGCCTGAGATTTATACGTGCCTTCGGCACTTCATTCTGGAATGAATCAGCCATAGTAGTCCCTTTCCTTAAGGAATGATTGTTAATGAAACGGCATTTCTTTACAAAAGCATGTTAGTACAAAACACCATTCAAGATCAATTAATCAGATCTTAAGTCCATATTTAGACTATACTTAAGAATTTTCCTCCAAATCAAAACAACAGAGATCGCTACTCAACCACCTTCATTACAAAATTTTGACCGATAATTCACATGAAAGACAGGGGAAATCCCTGCCCACCAGCTAAATAGCAGAGATATGCTTGAATTTTTGTTATTTATTGACTTAGATCATTATTTACAGGGGGTCAGGATTTGCTTTTTCATAACAATATGAGTTTCAGCAAAAAAAAAGCAGCAGTGCTGCTTCGCAAATGAGAGACGACGGGAGGGATTATCTAAGATAATTCCTTATGCATAACTTTAATAATTCGAATAGCAAGTATTTATAAAACGAATAACCGAACAGAAAATAAGGCAAACCCACCTGTATTCGCCCCGACATCAGGTCAAAAATCTTTTTTTCAGTTCACCTGTTGTGAAATGAACTATAAATGCGCTGTCCGCACTGTCTTTTTCTGAAAATCATGCCCGGCCTGCGACAGGCAATGAAAATTCCTGGAGAATACGCTTGGCCTTCCGCAATAAAAAGATCTGCTCCGCGACAAACACAACGCGTGGAACCAACAGGCGGGATATAAATTTACGCTATCGGCAGAATTCCCGCAGGACTTCAGGGTGGGTCCCGCGCCATCATGTTTTCGACAAACCGCAGGCAGGATGCAGGACAAAACCCGCAGATGTACGCCAGGGGAGGTTAATGCGGTTTGTCAGCAAACTTTTGCCGGTCAAAGGCATTTCAGACTCGGGCAGCGGTAGAAAATAATGTTACACTTCCGCCTTTGCATAACCGACTTCTTTGATAATGTGGCATTACTTTATTAAGTACACATCCGTAGGCGTGATCAACACCTTGATCCACTGGCTGGTTTTCGCGGTCTGCGTTTACGCCTTTCATATCCACCAGGCGCTGGCCAATTTTCTTGGCTTCAGCCTCGCGGTGAGCTTCTCCTTTTATGCCAACGCCCGGTTTACCTTCCGGCAAACCACTACGCCACGGCGCTATTTCCTTTACGTCGGTTTTATGGGGTTGCTGAGTTTCCTGACCGGCTGGGCGGCCGAACGGTGCGGCCTGCCCCCTCTCGTTACGCTGGTCGCTTTCTCAGCAATTAGCCTCATCTGCGGGTTTATCTATTCCAGACTGATTGTGTTTAAGGACGTTCAATGAAAATCTCGCTGGTCGTTCCGGTTTTCAACGAAGAAGAGACCATCGGCATCTTTTACAAAACGGTGCGCGAATATGACGCGCTAAAAGCGTATGACGTCGAAATTGTCTTTATCAACGATGGCAGTACCGATGCAACGGAGTCGATCATTACTGCGCTGGCGGTTGCCGACCCGCTGGTTGTCGCGTTGTCGTTAACGAGAAATTTCGGTAAGGAACCCGCCCTGTTCGCCGGACTTGATAACGCGACGGGCGATGCGGTGATCCCTATTGATGTCGATCTTCAGGATCCGGTAGAAGTGATACCGCACCTCATCCGTAAGTGGCAGGACGGTGCGGACATTGTGCTGGCAAAACGTTCAGACCGCTCGGTGGACGGTCGACTGAAGCGCAAAACCGCCGCATGGTTTTATGCGCTGCACAATAAAATCAGCACGCCGCACATCGAAGAAAACGTTGGCGATTTTCGTCTGATGAGTCGGGAAGTGGTGGAAAACATCAAGCAGATGCCGGAACGTAACCTGTTTATGAAAGGCATTTTATCCTGGGTAGGCGGCAAAACGGAGGTGGTGCTTTACGCCCGGGCGAATCGCTGTGCCGGAAAAAGCAAATTCAACGGCTGGAAGCTCTGGAACCTCGCGCTGGAGGGAATCACCTCATTCTCGACGTTCCCCCTGCGTATCTGGACCTATATTGGCCTCGCCGTTGCGCTTATCTCATTCACCTACGGCGCGGGAATGCTTATTGACACTCTCCTGTGGGGGAATCCGGTTCGCGGCTATGCCTCGCTGATTGTATCGATCCTGTTTTTAGGCGGCGTCCAGTTGATTGGCATTGGCGTACTGGGGGAATACATAGGGCGGATTTACATTGAGACCAAGCAACGTCCTCGTTACTTGCTCAAAAAACGACACACTGTGGAACAGAATTCAGGAAAGGATAGCTGATGGTTAAGTATGTGAATAAAAGCATCATTCTTGTCGCTTTTTTTGCCGTTTTCATCCTTGAATGGTATACCCCAATTCATTCTGATGATTATCGCTACGCCTTAATTGGCCTCTCATTTGATGCCCATCTGCATCACTATTTAACCTGGAGCGGACGCCTGGTCGCTGACTACACCAGCGCGCTTTTGCTGGCCTCGGAATCACGTATTTTTATCTCGATGATGACCGGGATCGCCGTGGTCGCGTTCTGCTATTTGATTGTCAAAACGCCCGACGGCACGCTGAAGTGGAAGAAATATGACGCGGTAACCTTCACCCTTATTTTTCTGACTTTCTGGGTCGCCAATCCTAATATAGGACAGACCGTATTCTGGGTTGTCGGCAGCGCCAATTATCTGTGGACCAATCTGTTTGTCGCCGCCTGGCTGTGGAACCTGTACCGCATCCAGATGCGGCGGGAAAAAAACACGCGTGTCGTCATGCTACTGCTGGGGGTGCTGGCAGGCTGCTCTAACGAGAGCGTTGCGCCGTTTGTGGTTGGCCTGGCGCTGCTGGCCATCATTTACGATCTCTGGCAGGACAAGCGTCTGTACGGCAACAAAGTCGCCTATTTTTTATCTGCCCTGGCGGGCGCGGCTATTCTGATCTTTTCACCGGGTAATTTTATTCGCGCACAGGGGGCGCATAAAGTCTGGTATGAGAAATCGATTATTGAGCGCCTCGTCATTCACCTGAGCGATCGTTTCTTCAGCCATTTAGCGCTGGTTTGGATCGCCTACGTCGTGCTGGTTTTGCTGGCGGCGATTCTGTATTTCGCCAGACGCAACGGCCCGCGCGTTAAAAGCGGCAATCTCGCCATGGTTGTGTTGATGCTGCTGGTCGGGCTGGGCACCTCTTTTATTATGGTGGCCTCCCCGTCTTATCCGGACCGGGTGATGATGTCGACATTCCTGTTTTTCCTGCTAGCGCTCTCTTTTCTGCTTAAAGAGTTGGTTATTTACACCAGTAAAGGCGTCAGGATTGGCGTTTACGCCATCACGGGACTCATGGCAGGCGTATTCGTCTGGTCGTTCTCGCTGATGTATGCGGCTTATACCCGCGTTTACCAGCAGGATCAGGTACGGGTGAATATCATCCACACACAGTTGAGCCGCCACCAGCGTGACTTTACTGTCCCGGACTTTCATTTCCTCAAAATGCAAAACAGCGGCGGCCATTTCGGTTTCTTCCACGATCCGCAAATCTATGGCCGCTATTTCGGCGCCGGAAGTGTCGAAAAGAAAAAAGTTCATTTCGATTACTCCGTACTGGCATCCGGCAAAATGATGTCGTTACCTGGAGGGGTGGTGGCGCACTACAATCGCGATGGCGACGTGATGCTGGTCAGCTCTCGTCCCGTAACCGGCACGCTGCATATCTCGGTGAACGCAAAAGAGAGAGACCTGCCGTTAAGCGGCTTTGCGTCTGCGCAGATCAATGACGAATATTGGTACTATACCGCCATTCCTGCAGGCGACGTCACGACTCTCTCGTTGCACCCCTGAGCTTTCGCCTCCCGCATCTGTGGGAGGCAGACCTTATTTCCCCACGGTTTTACTACTTACCCATGCGTAAATTGGGGTAAAATTACCCTGCTTTTCGAGGCGATGAATCTGGACGATTTATGCGCTAATAACAATAATGATGCTAAGAAAATCTCGGGAGATAACTATGCCTGAAGCAACGCCTTTTCAGGTGCTGGTTGTAGACGACCACCCCCTTATGCGGCGCGGTATTCGTCAATTACTGGAACTGGACCCCGCATTTGACGTGGTTGCCGAAGCGGGCGATGGCGCAACGGCGATTGATCTGGCGAACCGTCTCGACCTGGATTTGATCCTGCTCGATCTGAATATGAAAGGTCTGAGCGGTCTGGATACCCTTAACGCCCTGCGTCGGGACGGCGTAACGGCGCAAATTATTATTCTCACCGTGTCGGATTCCGCCAGCGATGTGTATGCGCTGATCGATGCAGGCGCAGACGGCTATCTGCTGAAGGACAGCGATCCGGAAGTCTTACTGGAAGCCATTCGCAAGGGCGCTAACGGCGGTCAGGTCTTCAGTGAACGGGTAAGCGAATACCTGCGCGAACGGGAACTGTTCGGCGAGCAGGACGATCCCTTTAGCGTACTGACCGAGCGGGAACTGGACGTTCTGCACGAACTGGCGCAGGGGCTGTCGAATAAACAGATCGCCTCGGCGCTGAACATTTCCGAACAAACGGTAAAAGTGCATATCCGCAATCTGCTGCGTAAGCTCAACGTGCGTTCGCGCGTTGCGGCCACCATCCTTTTCCTGCAAACGCGCGGGATGCAATAAAGTCACACAGCTATCTGCTACCGGATAACAACGCAACGCGTCTTATCCGGACCACCACTCACAGGCATTCAGGCCCGATAAGCGTAACGCCATCGGGCAGCCGTAAGGTTACTCCTTCGGCGGCGAAAGCTGCTGTAACGCCTGCGCAATACTGCGTTCGATAACCGCGCGGCGGGTATCGTTGGCGGGCAACAGTTTCAGCATCATTTCCCAGGCCGCCACCGCTTCGCCAAAGCGCTGCTGCTCGAAGGCGTTAAAGGCATACATACTCAGTACCCGAACATTGGCATGGTCGCTGCGCACCAGCTGTCGAAGCAGTTCCCCGCCGCGCAGATTATCGTCAGGATCGGAAGAACGAGTCAGCGCCTCGGCGTAGCCAAGCGCGGCATCGCTGTTCTTCGGATCCAGCCGATACGCGTTGGCATAGGCCTCGGTCGCGGTGCTGGCGTTGCCTAACACCATGCCAATCCGCCCCAGCATGATCCAGCCTTCCACATTTGCCCCATCATCCTGCAGGCGGGTTCTCAGGCCCAGCGCCAGGCGGGTCATCTCCTCTTCATTCAGAGGCTGGGCGTTCGGATCCAGCGCACGTTCCAGCAGTGCCGGCGTTTGCGCCGTCGCCTGCTGCCAGATTTGTACCTGACGAAAGTTTCCGGTCTGATAATAGCTAACGCCGCCAACCGCCAGGGCAATCACTATGCCCGGCAGATACGCGCCAAACCCGGCGCGCTTACCCGCCTGTGCAGGCTGCTCGTCAGGAAAAGCGTCCTGTTTCACCCTTACCCGGCGACGCGAGCGCGCGTAAATTATCCAGCCTCCGGCGCCGATCGCCGCGACAGGAAGCACCCACAGCAGGATGGTCAACGGCGTCAGCGGCGGATCGTAAGTCACAAAATTGCCGTAGCGCGCCACCATGTAGTCAACGATCTCTTTCTGGCTTTTTCCTTCCTGCATCAGCTCATATACCTTCTGGCGCAGATCGGTCGCGATCATCGAGTTGGAATCGGCAATGCTGTTATTCTGGCATTTTGGACAGCGAAGCTGCTCGGTGAGCTGGCGAAACTGTTGTTCCTGCGCCTCGTCCTTAAACTGCATGACATCAATAGTGGCCAGCGCGTTCGCTGAAAGCAGCAGCATCAGCGCGCCTAACAGAGTCCTCATTGCGCGGCCTCCTTGCTGTACTTCTCCCACAGCGGCTTGATCTCACTTTCCCATACCCGGGCGTTCAAATCACCGGCGTGGCGATAGCGAATAATGCCGTTACCGTCGATGAGGAAGGTTTCCGGCGCGCCATACACGCCCAGATCCAGTCCCAGCATCCCGTCGCCGTCAAACAGGCTCAGGGCATAAGGATTTCCTAATTCTTTCAGCCAGGCGATCGCTTTCTGTCGGTCGTCTTTATAGTTCATGCCCACCACGCGAATACCCTGCGCTGACAGCTGATTCAGATACTGATGCTCGGCGCGACAAGTCGGACACCATGTTGCCCAGACGTTAAGCAGCACCGGTTTGCCCTGGGTCAGGACATCCGCTTCATAGTGCTTGCCGGGGTTCTCCAGCGACTCAAGGCGGAAGGTGGGCACCGGTTTACCCACCAGCGCCGACTCAAGGTTGGTTGGCGTATCCCCTTCGGCGTTACGCGCCAGTTGCCACAGCAACGCCGCCGCAATCAGCAGAAAAATTATCAATGGGATTAAAAGTACGTTGCGCTTCATACTGCCTCCGGCGCCGTGTTTTGCGGTTGCTTGCGCTTGCGGTAGCGCGGATCGAACAGGCAGAACAGCCCGCCCAGCGCCATCAGCAGCCCGCCCGCCCAAATCCAGCGGATAAACGGTTTGTAATACAGGCGTACCGCCCATGCGCCGTTTTCCAGCTCTTCACCCAGCGCTGCGTAAAGATCGCGGGTGATCCCGCCGTCAATTGCCGCTTCCGTCATCATCGAACGGGTGCTGTTGTAAAAACGTTTTTCCGCATGCAGCGTCGCTTCCGCCTTCCCGTTCCGCGTAACGCCGATAATCGCTACGCCGCCCCGGTAGTTTGGTCCGGTGATCTCTTTCACTTCGCGGAAGGTAAAGCGATATTCATGAATATCAACGCTATCGCCCGCCTTCATGCGTACATCGCGCTCAACGCTGTAGTTCTGGCTAAACGCGATACCCACGATAGTCACCGCCAGGCCAACGTGCCCTAATACCATCCCCCAGTAGCCCGGCGTCATTTTCGTGCCGCGGGTAACGCGCTGCGCCACCTCGGCGATCGCCAGCACGAACACCCAGCAGGCCATCACCAGCCCGACCACCGTCATCGCGACGATGTTGTCCTCAAACAGCCACGGCAGCAGGAAAGAGAGCGCCAACGTACTGACAAGGGCGACGACCAACAGGCGTTGCAGATTACGCGGGCGATCCCGCCCCCAGCGCACCAGCGGTCCAATGCCCAGCAGCAGCGCAAACGGCGCCATCAGCCAGGTAAACATGGTATTAAAGAACGGCTCGCCGATGGAAATACTGCCCAGCCCCAGTTGCTTATGCACCAGCGGCAACAGCGTCCCTAACAGCACCACTAACATCGCGGCAATCAGCAGCACGTTGTTACCGAGCAGCAGCGACTCACGCGACCAGAGCGCATTGTTCACCCGTGAACGAACCTTGTGCCCCCGGGTAGCAAACAGCAGCAGCGATCCGCCAATCACCAGCACCATAAAGGCGAGGATAAACATACCGCGTGACGGATCGGAGGCAAAGGCGTGTACCGATACCAGCACCCCGGAGCGCACAAGGAAGGTGCCGAGCAAACAGAGCGAAAAGGCGCTGATGGAAAGCAGCAGCGTCCACGCTTTAAAGCTGGCGCGCTGTTCAGTCACCGCCAGCGAGTGCATCAGCGCCGTTCCCACCAGCCACGGCATAAACGACGCATTTTCTACCGGGTCCCAGAACCACCAGCCGCCCCAGCCAAGTTCGTAGTAAGCCCAGGCCGAACCGAGCACAATGCCGAGCGTCAGGAACACCCACGCCGCGAGCGTCCACGGGCGCGAGAAGCGGGCGAAAGTGCTGTCCAGACGGCCACTCAACAACGCGGCAATGGTAAAAGCAAAGGCCACCGAGAAGCCGACGTAGCCCATATACAACAGCGGCGGATGGAAAATAAGCCCCGGATCTTGCAGCAGCGGGTTCAGGTCGCGCCCTTCAATGGGGAAATCGGGCAGCGTGCGGGCAAACGGGTTGGAGGTGAAGAGTATAAACAACAGGAAGCCAACGCTGACCATCCCCATTACCGCCAGTACGCGGGCGACGATATCCAGCGGCATGCGTTGCGAAAACAGCGCCACGGCGAAGGTCCAGCCGCTCATCAGCAGCACCCACAGCAGCAGAGAGCCTTCGTGGGCGCCCCAGGTCGCGGCAACCCGGTACCACACCGGCAGTTGGGTATTCGAGTTGCTGGCAACGTAAATCACGGTGAAATCATTGACCACGAAAGCGTTAACCAGCACCAAAAATGCGCCCATTACCAGAATAAACAGCAGCCAGGCAAAGGGTCTCGCCGAGGCCATCATCCGCGCGTCGCCACGCGCCACGCCCCATAATGGATATATGGAAAGCAGGAGCGCGACACCCAGCGCCAGGCAGAGCAGCGCATTGCCGATTTCAGGCATCATGACGACGCATCCTTATACACGCTTTCCGGGCGGCGATGGTTTTCCTGCATCGCTTTCTCCACTTCCGGCGGCGTGTAGTTTTCGTCATGTTTCGCCAGCACCTCTTTCGCCTGGATATGGTTTTTCTCGCCGAGTTCCCCCTGCACCACGACGCCCTGCCCTTCACGGAACAGATCCGGGAGTATGCCTTCGTAGCTCACATCCACCACGCCTTCAGCGTCATAAATACTGAAATTAACCTTCAGGGTGTCCGGATCGCGCTTCACGCTGCCGGGCATCACCATGCCGCCGACGCGCAGGCGCTGACCAACTTCCGGCATCTCCTGGGTTTCTCGCTTGCCATAAAGGATCTCGCCGGGGGTATAAAACAGATCGATATTGGAACGCAGCGCATACAGCACCAGCGTAATGGTCAGCGCCAGCCCTGCCAGCACACCGCAGGCTATCCATAAGCGGTTTCGACGTCGAATATTCACGCGGCCTCCTGCTGAGTCTGGGCGGCGCGCATCCGCGCTTCACGCGCCCGCTGTTGGGCAACCTCGCGCAAAATGGCTCGCTGCCGGGTAGCGGTATGCGCAACCAATACTGCCAGCGGAATCACGCTCATCGCCACGGCCAGCCAGACATAAAAGGCGTAGCCGCCCATGGCGAAAAATTCACTCCAGGATGCAAATGCAGTGGTCATTGGCGGCCCCTTTTTAAAATCAGTTCGCTCACCCACGGGCGGCGTTTTTCCATCATCAGAATCAGGTTACGCATGCGCATCAGCGTCAGCGTGATAAACAGCAGCAGATAGCCGACAATTGCCAGGCGCAGCGGCGTACGCATCGCCGGGTCAATGCTTTGCTGCATCCGGGTCGAGCCCTGGTGTAAGGTATTCCACCACTCCACGGAGTAATGGATGATGGGCAGGTTAACGACGCCGATCAGCACCAGGATCCCCGCCGCGCGCCCGGCCATCTTGCGATCGTCAAAAGCGTGCCAGAGCGCAATGGCGCCGACATAGAGAAACAGCAGCACCAGTTCAGAGGTCAGCCGCGCGTCCCACACCCACCAGGTGCCCCACATGGGTTTGCCCCACGCGGAGCCAGTCACCAAGGCGATAAAGGTGAACACCGCGCCAATCGGCGCCATCGCGGCCAGCGCCAGGTTTGCCATTTTCAACTGCCAGACCAGACCGATAAACGCCGCTACCGCCATGGCGGCGTATATCCCCATCGACCAGATCGCCGCCGGAACGTGCAGATAAATAATGCGGTAGCTCTGCCCCTGTTGATAATCCGCAGGGGCAAAGCCGAATCCCCAAATCCAGCCGGTCGCCAGGACGATGACGCTGGCGACGGCCAGCCACGGGACGAACCAGCCGCAGATCTGATACAGCCGTGGGGGCATTGCCAGTTGATGAAGTGTTTTCCACATATAAGTCACCAGACCTCTCTAAACCAATGAAATTCCGTGGCGCCGGGGGGCGGCTTCGCCTTCTCCGGCCTACAGCCTGTACCGGTCTACTGCACGCTGATACGTAACGCCGCCGCTGTCGCAAACGGACTCAACGTCGCGCTTCCCGCCAATAGCGCGCCTAAAATCGCCATGTAACCGTCGACCGGTAAATGCATTGACGCCGCGTCCATAGCGGCGGTCGCAAAAATCAGCAGGGGAATGGTCAAGGGCAGCACCAGCACGCTCAGCAACACGCCGCCGCGCTTCAGCCCGACCGTGAGCCCCACCCCCGGCGCACCGAGAAAGCTCAGCGTCGGCGTTCCCAGCAAGAGCGTCAGCGCCATAATTTTCCAGCCGTAAATGTCCATGCCCAGCAGCAGCGCCACTAACGGAGAAAGGATCAACAGCGGTAAGCCCGTCACCACCCAGTGGGCCAGCACTTTCGCCAGCACCACCACTGGCAGGGGGAGCGGCAGCAACATCAGTTGTTCAAGGCTGCCGTCCTGCAGGTCGTCGCGAAACAGTCGCTCCAGCGCCAGCAGTGAGGCCAGCAGTGCGGCGACCCAGATAATGCCAGGGGCAATACGCGCCAGCAGCTGTGGCTCGGGGCCGATGCTCAGGGGAAACAGCGTGATAACGATCAGGAAGAACCACAGCGGGTTGGCGATTTCCGCGCTATGGCGAAACGCGACGCGCAGCTCTTGCCGGAAAATACGCCACATCATAACGCTTCCCTCACGGCGTTAAGCGCGATGCGACGAATGCGATCTGCGGCGACGTTCAGCGGCTGGTGAGTGGTGAGGAGAACCATCCCCCCCTGGTCGGTATGTTGCGCCATGCGCTGCGTCAGGCGTTCAACGCCGTTCACATCGATCGCGGTAAAAGGTTCGTCGAGGATCCACAGCCGGGCGTGGGTCAACCACAAGCGCGCTAACGCCACCCGGCGCTGCTGACCGGCAGAAAGTTGATTAACGGGAAGATCTTCGTATCCGGCAAGACCAGCCTGCGCCAATGCCGCCAGGCACTGCGCGGTGTCGCCGTCCTGATGGAAAAAGCGCAGGTTCTCCAACGCCGTCAGCCGGGTTTTTATGCCCGGCTGATGTCCAATCCACAACAAATTTTGATGGTAGCTGTCCCGCACACGATGCAGCGGTTGCCCTTGCCAGCACACCTCCCCGGCGTCGGGGCGAGCAAGCCCCGTCAGCAACCGCAGCAGGGTTGTTTTCCCCGCGCCGTTGCGCCCGGTGATTTGTATCCACTCACCCGCGTTGACCCGGAATGACAAATCGCTGAATAAGATCCGCTCATCCCGTTCGCAGAGCAACTTTCTGGCTTCAAGCATACTACCCACTCATTACCATCCCGTCAGAAGCCCGGCTTAACGTCGCGCATATCGGGAAGCTTGTGGGCAATCCCTTTATGGCAGTCAATACAGGTTTGGCCGTCTTTCACCGCCTGGTCGTGCATTTTCGCCGCGACGCCTTTTTGGGCAGTTAAGTCCATGAATTCGAAGTTGTGACAATTGCGACACTCCTGCGAATTATTGTCTTTCATTCTTCGCCATTCGTTTTGCGCCATAGTGAGACGATGATCTTCGAATTTCTGCGGCGTATCGATCAGGCCGAGCGCTTTGGCATACAGCTCTTTGCTGGCCTTGATCTTGCGGATCATCTTCGGTCCCCATTCGTGCGGCACATGGCAGTCCGGACAGGTTGCGCGCACACCGCTGCGGTTGTTGTAGTGCACGGTTTCCATGTATTCCTGGTACACTGTGTTACGCATTTCGTGGCAGCTGATGCAGAACGCTTCGGTGTTGGCTTTTTCCATCCCGGTGTTGAATCCACCCCAGAAAATAATGCCGCCAACGAACCCGATTAACAGCAGCGTGCCCAGCGCCAGGCGACTGGGGCGACGCCACCATTGCCAGAGGCGCTTAATCCGGCCAGGTTTACGGTTAGCATTTTCCATAACGACCTCTTATTTTCCGTAACCTTTGGATGGCGTAAAGCTGTTGCCAACAATCGGCGCGGCATCGGCCTGCGGGACGTGACACTGCAAGCAGAAATAACGACGCGGCGCCACTTCCGCCAGCACTTTACCGTCGCTGTCCATAAAGTGCGTCGGGCTGATGCGCGGCGCGCCAGTGGTGCGATAGCTTTCTACGCCGTGGCATTGCAGACAGCGGTTAGTGTTAGTGGTCACCTGATAACCCTCGACGCTATGGGGAATCATCGGCGGCTGGTTGACATAATTCAGCGGCATACGCTCCTGCTCTTTCGGCATGCGAATCGCCCCTTCCTGCGTACCGGACACTTCCGGCGACTGGCTAAAATCCACTCCGTTTGCCGCCCAGACCGCGCCGCTGACTACCAGGGCAAGCAGGGCCGTCCATTGACACAGCGCTTTCTTCAGGTCATGGCTTTTCATGATTTCGCTCCCGAACTCCATCGTGTAGTTATTGTAAATACATCCTCAGAACAGACATCCACGCAGCGACCGCAGGTCATGCAATCGCGACTGGTGACCTGCACCGGGCTTTGCTCATCCAGCACCGGGGCACGTAGCACATGCGGTTCCGGGCAAACATGAAAACAGTCCATACAGCGGTTACATTTCTGTCGGTCAGTCGCCGCAACGGTTAATGCGCCTTTGCTACCCAGCACGCCATACAGCGCGCCTAAAGGACAGAGATGTCCGCACCAGCCGTGTTCAACGACCAGTAAATCAAACAAAAACAGAGCGATAATCAGCAGTGCGCCGCTACCAAAGCCCATCACCAGGCTACGCCCCATCAGGGAGACGGGGTTGATCCATTCCCACAGCAGCGTTCCGGTCAGGGCCGATCCAACCAGGACCACAACCAGCAGCACGTACCGTATATGACGCGGCAGCGTTGCGGACTGATTCAGGTCAAATCTTCTGCGCAGCCAGGCCGCAAAATCGGTCACGGGATTCAGCGGACAGACCCAACTGCAAAACAATCGCTTTCCTGCCAGGGCGTACAGCAGGGCAATAATCACCGCCCCGGTCAGCGCCAGCGCTGCGGGCAGATGACCGCTCGCCAGGCTTTGCAGGGTCATCAGCGGATCGGTCAGCGGGATGGTGTCCAGCAACAGGCTACCGGAGTAGTTGCCATGCAGGATCCACACCCCAAACCACGGTCCGCTAAGAAACATGCCCAGCACCGCAAACTGGCTGAGGCGGCGAAGCACCAGCCAACGGTGACTGCGCCACCAGCCTTTTTTCGCCAGCGCTTCGCGCCCGGCGTCACGTTTACGATTTGCCATCGTTCCCCTCCAGCCAACCGAAGCGGTAATGGTGGCCTAACTCCCCTTTCGCCAACGACAGCGGCAGCACCTTGATGGCGGGCTGTTCCAGGACGCAGACTTTTTCGCACTTACCGCAGCCGGTACAGGCGTCGCTGTGAACGGTGGGAAGAAATCGCGCATGCTTGCCGGTACGCATATTGCGATCCAGCTCCAGCGTGATGGCCTCGTCGATTTTCGGGCACTCGCGATAACAGACGTCGCAACGCAGTCCCTGAAAGTTCAGGCAGTTTTCCTGATCCAACAGCACCGCCAGCCCCATGCGCGAGTCATCAATGGATTCGATGTCTTTATCCAGCGCTCCACTGGGGCAGACCCTGGCGCACGGAATGTCTTCGCACATTTCGCAGGGAATATCGCGGGCAACAAAATAGGGTGTTCCCGCCGACAAACCCGACGCCAGCGTCGCCAGCTTTAAGGTGTCGTACGGACACGCCTGTACGCACTGCCCGCAGCGCACGCAGGCGCTGGCGAACGCGTTTTCGCTCAGCACGCCGGGCGGGCGCAGCCGCACGCCTGTGGCTCGCGCGGTCTGCTGTTGCAGCCCCAGCGCCACGCCTACAGCTGCCAGCCCGCCCGCTGTGCGAACCACGTCGCGCAGAAAGCGGCGGCGGCCATTTTGCGGTTTCGCTGACCGGGACATGATGGCTTACACCTTCGCCAGTTTCACGGCGCACTTCTTGAAATCCGTCTCTTTAGAGAGCGGATCCGTCGCATCCAGCGTCAGGTTGTTCACCAGCTGCGCGGCGTCGAAGAACGGCATGTACACCAGCCCCTGCGGCGGACGGTTACGTCCACGGGTTTCGACAATCGAGACAACCTCGCCACGACGGGAGATCACCTTCACTTTGTCGCCACGACGCAGATCGCGGGCTTTCGCATCCAACGGATGGATAAACAGCACCGCTTCCGGGAACGCGCGGTGCAATTCCGGCACGCGGCGGGTCATACTGCCGGTATGCCAGTGCTCCAGTACGCGGCCGGTTGAGAGCCACAGGTCATACTCTTTGTCAGGCGATTCGGCGGCTGGCTCAAACGGCAGCGCGAAGATCACCGCTTTGCCGTCTGGCTTGCCATAGAATTTGTAGCCCTCGCCCGCCTTCACGTACGGGTCATGGCCTTCGCTGTAGCGCCACTGCGTCTCTTTGCCGTCCACTACCGGCCAGCGCAGCCCCCGCGCCTTGTGATAATCGTCGAACGGGGCCAGATCGTGACCGTGACCGCGTCCAAACCACGCGTATTCTTCGAACAGCCCTTTTTGCAGATAGAAGCCCAGCTCGCGGGACTCATCGTTAAGCTGATCCTCTTTCAGCTCCGCCACCGGGAACTTCGTGACCGCCGGGGTGGCAAACAGCACGTCGTACAGCGTTTTACCGCGCAGTTCCGGTTTCTTCGCCAGCAGTTCTTCCGGCCACACCTCCTCGGTTTTGAAACGGCGCGAGAACTGCACCAGTTGCCACAGGTCGGATTTGGCCTCTCCCGGCGCTTTAATTTGCTGACGCCAGAACTGGGTGCGACGCTCGGCGTTGCCGTAAGCCCCCTCTTTTTCCACCCACATCGCAGTGGGCAGGATCAGGTCGGCGGCCAGCGCACTGACGGTCGGATACGGATCGGAGACAATGATAAAGTTGCGCGGATCGCGCCAGCCAGGCATACGCTCTTCATTGATGTTCGGACCGGCCTGCATATTGTTGGTACACATTGTCCAGTAGACGTTAAGCTTACCGTCTTTCAACGCCCGGTCCTGAGCGACAGCGTGAAGCCCCACCTTCGCCGGAATCGTCCCCGCCGGGATATTCCAGTGCTTCTCACAGATATCGCGGTGTTTTTCGTTGGTCACCACCATGTCCGCCGGTAGACGGTGAGAGAACGTCCCCACTTCACGCGCGGTACCACAGGCGGAAGGCTGACCGGTCAGCGAGAACGGTCCGCAACCCGGCTGGGCGATTTTGCCGGTCAACAGGTGAATGTTGTACACCAGGTTGTTGGCCCACACGCCGCGGGTATGCTGGTTGAAGCCCATCGTCCAGTAGGAGATCACTTTTTTATTCGGATCGGCGTACAGCTGCGCCAGTTTTTCCAGCTGATCTTTGGGCACGCCGGTCATTTCGGCGGTCTTGTCCAGCGTGTATTCCGCAACAAAGGCTTTGTAATCTTCAAAGCTCATCGGTTCGGAGGCGTCGGAGCCGGGGTTCTTCGCCGCTTTCTCCAGCGGATGGGTCGGACGCAGGCCGTAACCAATATCGGTCACCCCTTTGCGCACGTTGACGTGTTTACTGAAGAAATCCTGGTTAATCGCGTTGTTCTGAATGATGTAGTTCGCGATGTAGTTGAGGATCACCAGGTCAGTCTGCGGAGTGAAGATCATGCCGTTGTCCGCCAGCTCAAAGCTACGATGCTGGAAGGTGGACAGTACGGCGACGGTCACGTTCGGATCGGACAGACGACGGTTGGTGATGCGTGACCAGAGGATCGGGTGCATCTCCGCCATGTTGGCGCCCCACAGCACGAAAGCGTCGGTGTGCTCAATATCGTCGTAGCAGCCCATCGGTTCATCCATCCCGAAGGTGCGCATAAAACCAACCACCGCCGACGCCATACAATGGCGGGCGTTTGGATCGATGTTGTTCGAGCGGAAACCGGCTTTAAACAGTTTCGCCGCGGCGTAGCCTTCCCAGATGGTCCACTGACCGGAACCAAACATACCGATAGACTCCGGACCTTTCTCTTTCAGTGAGGTTTTGAATTTTTCTTCCATCACATCGAAAGCCTGATCCCAGCTGATCGGCGTAAATTCGCCGTCTTTGCTGTATTTTCCGTCTTTCATGCGCAGCAACGGCTGCGTTAAACGATCATCGCCGTACATGATTTTGGGCAGAAAGTAGCCCTTGATGCAGTTCAGACCACGGTTAACCGGCGCGTCCGGGTCGCCCTGACAGGCGACGATACGCCCCTGCTGGGTTCCCACCAGAACGCCACAGCCCGTACCGCAAAAACGGCAGGGCGCTTTATCCCATTTAATGGCTTCCTGCTGACCCACAACTGCGCGGGCGACGCCCGGCACGCTTAGCCCGGCAGCCGCCGCAGCGGCCGCAACGGCGTTAGCTTTCATAAAGCTACGACGACTGAGTTTCATGGTGTTTCCTCACCTTGCTCTTCCTGCTGGTGATAAACCAGCGACACCGCCAGCACGCCCGCAACGTTGCGTACCGACTCAATTGTTTGCATCAGCGTTTCACTGTGTTCTGCTTCGACGACCACAATCAGCTGACCGCTTTCGGTGTCACTGACCGCCACTTCGCAACCCGAAAAGGCATTCACCCGCGCGCTGATATCCTGTAAATGTTCGCCTTTGGCCTGAACAATCAGGCTGCAGACCTGCCAGTTAGTGTGCATGGTTGTACTCCGCGGTAATGGCTGACACCGGACAACTGGCGGCACACGCGCCGCATCCGTTACAGGCCAGATTGTCGAGCTGCGGTTGATATATGCCGGACAGCGTCGGGTGAAAGGTAATCGCCTGAGGCTCGCAGCTATCCTGACAGCGGCGGCATTCTACCGACTGGTACGCCAGACAGCCTTGCCCGAGAGTGAAAATCAGATCCCATGCCCTGGTGTGGCGCGGAAGAAAGAGAGATTCGGGGCAGGCCTGCGCGCACGCATAGCAGAAGCTGCATTCGTTTTGTTTGAAATTAACGCTCGGATAGCCGCCCGCGCCGCGATGCAGGACGTCGTTTTCACACGCCTGGACACAGGCATCGCAGCGGGTGCAATGAGACAGAAAATGAGATTCTTCCCTGCTCCACGGCGGACGGATCCCGCTGCTGGCGCTGCGCCAACTGCCTGTCAGTATGCCTCGACGGGATAGATCAACCATGGCATCGCCCTTCCATAAACGACGCTCCCCCAGGCGGGGTGAACGACAATAAAAACCGCATTACAACTACGTCATTATTATGTTGGCTAAGATATTAAAGGATGTGTCAGAGGTGCATACCCCAATCGGGGTAAAACAGGTGGTCGGATCAAAAGAGTGTTAAAGAAGCTTGTCAGAATGTGCTTCTGCGCACAAATCAAAGGGTTATATAATACTTTATACAACAACAATTCATGATAGCGATTTATCGTATACACACTGAATTAATCAGAATAAATCACCACTCTAAAACTAAACAAAGAGTTAATACACTTTAAAAATACGTAAAGCTGAAGTTATTGATTAAAGAAATGTGTTAGCCTGACCATAAAACCGTTCATAAGACATAAAAGGAACTCCTGTGAACTTAAAAATGAAGACAATGGTCCCTGCCGTTCTGTTCGCTGCCTTCGCCAGTACCGCCACCTGGGCGGCCTCAACGGAGAGCAGCCCACAGCCACTGGAAAAAATCGCGCCGTATCCACTGGCGGAAAAAGGCATGAAGCGCCAGGTGATTCAGCTACCCCATCAGGAAGACGAATCTACCCTGAAAGTAGAACTGCTGATTGGCCAGACGCTGGAAGTCGACTGCAATCAGCACCGCCTGGGCGGCGAACTGGACAGCAAGACGCTGGAAGGCTGGGGCTATGACTATTATGTGTTTGATAAACTCACCTCGCCGGTTTCCACTATGATGGCCTGCCCGGACGGTAAGAAAGAGAAAAAATTTGTTACCGCTTATCTGGGCGACGACGGGATGCTGCGCTATAACAGCAAACTGCCGATCGTGGTCTATACCCCGGCGAACGTCGACGTGAAGTACCGTATCTGGAAAGCGGAAGAGAAAATTCAGGATGCGGTAGCGCGTTAAGGCACGGTTTATCGGCTGGCGGCACCGCCTCATCCGGCCTACGGATTTTCGTTGCAGGCCGGATGAGGCGGTGCCGCCAACCGCGACTCGGGATTAAAGCGCGATATCCGCCACTTCTTTACGCGCGGGCTGCGGTTGCGCCTGCGGTTTTAGCTGGGGTTTCGGCGCGACGTCCGCGGCCTGCGGCGTATCGTATTTCAGACCAAGCACTTCGCTGGTGTACTGCAATTCCTGCTCCGTTGCCGCCACATTTCCGTTCAGTTTCGTGCCATAAGACGGAATAATCGTCTTCAGCTTCGCCTGCCATTCCGGAGTCGCCACCTTGTCTTTAAATACCGTTTCCATCAGGTGCAGCATGATCGGTGCTGCGGTGGAGGCGCCCGGCGATGCGCCTAACAGCGCCGCAACGGTTCCTTCTTTATCGCTCACCACTTCGGTGCCCAGACGCAGCACGCCACCTTTGTCTTCATCACGCTTGATGATCTGCACGCGCTGGCCCGCCTGCCACAGACGCCAGTCTTCTTTTTTAGCCTGCGGATAATACGCTTTTAGTGCCTCAAATCGATCGTCATCGCTCAGCATCACCTGGCTAATCAGGTATTTCACCAGATCGAAGTTATCCATTCCAACGTTCACCATCGGCATAAAGTTCGAGGTGGTGGTGGAGCTTAGCAGATCCCACAGCGAGCCGTTTTTCAGGAATTTTGTCGAGAAAGTGGCGAACGGCCCGAACAGCACAACGCGCTTACCGTCCAGCACGCGGGTATCGATATGCGGGACGGACATCGGCGGTGCGCCAACGGAAGCCTGACCGTATACTTTCGCCAGGTGGCGATTCACCACGTCCGGATTCTCCGCAACCAGGAACTGGCCGCCCACCGGGAAACCAGCATAGTCTTTAGCTTCAGGAATACCGGTTTCCTGCAGCAGCTTCAGCGCCGCACCGCCTGCGCCAATAAAGACAAACTTCGCTTTAATCTGATGTTCCGCTTCACCCTTTTTCAGATCCGCGACGGTAACCGTCCAGGTGTTGTCGCTGTTGCGTTTAAAGCCGCGCACTTCTGTATTCAGCTCCAGCGCAAAGTTAGGCTTTTTCTGCAGCGAGGCCACCAGCTGTCGCGTGATTTCACCATAGTTGACGTCCGTACCAATTTCGGTACGCGTGGCGGCCACTTTCTGGTTCGGGTCGCGCCCTTCCATCACCAGCGGCGCCCACTCTTTAATCTGCGCATGATCTTCGGAATAGCGCATTCCACGGAACAGCGTGCTCTGCTGTAGCGCGGCGTAGCGGGCACGCAGGAAGTTGACGTTCTCATCTCCCCAGACAAAGCTCATGTGCGGGACGGTGGTGATAAAGGAGCGCGGATCGTGCAGAACGTTGTTCTTCACCTGATGCGCCCAGAACTGACGGGAAATCTGGAAGGCCTCATTAATTTCGACTGCCTTTTCGGTACTGATGCTGCCGTCGGCTTTCTTAGGCGTATAGTTCAACTCCATCAGCGCCGAGTGCCCGGTGCCGGCGTTATTCCAGCCGTTCGAGCTTTCCTGCGCCACGCCGTCAAGGCGTTCCACCATGGTCATCGACCAGTCAGGTTCCAGTTCTTGCAGATAGGTTCCTAATGTGGCGCTCATGATGCCGCCGCCAATCAGCAGCACGTCCGTTTCCTGCTCTTCCGTCGCTTTCGCTTTTGCCGCCATAGAGACAGCATTCAGCCCCACGGCCATTGAGAAGAGCATGGCAGTCACTTTTTTCATATTGTAATGCCTTACTTTTAGTATCGTTTTTTTGCTTTTTGCAGGTGAAAATCGAGCGGCATCAACGTTAACATTTCAACAATAAGATTTAAATATTGTTTATAAATTATATTAAGATTTTAAAGATGTTATTAATACGTTGATTTTTTATAAGGATATTCACAAGATTTTCTGGAAACTCGCGCGCCAGGCAGGTACTATGCGACGCTTTGTTTCCATCGCACGGACGCCAGTCGGTCTGCTGTTATCAGGCCATTTCCGACCTGAGAGTATTTATGTCTGTAACCCCTTCTTCTGCCGTCGCGGCAGACAACACCGTCAGCGGTGTCATGCGCTCGCCACGCCTGCTGGCGCGCGAAACGCTGGCGGGCGTGATCACCGCGCTGGCGCTGATCCCCGAAGTGATTTCCTTTTCCGTTATCGCTGGCGTTGATCCGAAAGTCAGCCTGATCGCCTCGGTGGTGCTATGCCTGGCGATGTCGGTACTCGGCGGTCGGCCGGCGATGGTAACCGCCGCCGCGGGCTCCGTGGCGCTGGTAATTGGTCCGATGGTGCATCAGCACGGCGTGGGATACATCCTGCCTGCGGTCATTCTGGCCGGGTTGATTCAAATCCTGTTCGGCGTGACCGGTATGGCGCGTCTGATGCGCTTTATCCCCTCTGCGGTGATGACCGGCTTTGTCAACGCCCTCGGTATTTTAATTTTCTTCGCCCAGGTTCCCCATTTCTGGAGTAAAAGCCCGTTAATCTGGGGATTGTTTGCCCTGACGCTGTTGATCGTGCTGTGGGCGCCGCGGTTTATCAAAAGCGTTCCCGCGCCGCTGATCGCCATTGTGTTATTGACGGTGTTTACGGTGACCACCGGTCAGATCCTGCCGACGGTGGGCGATGAAGGCTCAATGAGCGGCGGACTCCCCGGACTGACGCAACTGCGGGTGCCGCTGAATCTGGATACGCTGACCATTATCTGGCCGTGCGCGCTGAGCATCGCGTTTGTCGGTCTGATGGAGTCGCTGCTGACCGCGAAGCTGGTCGACGACCTGACGGTCACGCCGTCAAACAAAAATCGCGAAAGCGCCGGTCTGGGCATCGCCAATATCTGCGCCGGTTTTTACGGCGGGATCGCAGGCTGCGCGATGATCGGCCAGACCATTGTCAACGTTGAGATGGGGAAAGGACGCAGCCGCGTATCGACTTTCGCCGCGGGTGTGGTGTTGCTTCTGCTGGTTACGGCTCTGAGCGAGGTGATGGCAAAAATCCCCATGTCGGTGCTGGCGGGGATCATGGTGATTGTGGCGGTAAAAACCTTTAGCTGGCACAGCATTCAGCCCAGCACGCTGTCAACTCTGCCCGTCACAGAAACGCTGGTGATGCTGGTCACCGTGGGCGCAACGGTTTCTACCGACAACCTGGCGATTGGCGTGGTTGCCGGTGTGCTGGCGATGGGCCTGTTTCCGCGCGTTATCAGAAGTAAAAAACGCGCTACAGAAGAAACAGCGTCGCCAGCCCAAGAAAAATAAAGAAGCCGCCGGTATCGGTAATCGCGGTAATCATGACGCTCGAGCCGACCGCCGGGTCGCGCCCGAGCCTGACCATCGTCATAGGGATGATGACCCCCATCAGCGCCGCCACCAGCAGGTTGAGCACCATCGCCAGGGTCATCACGCCGCCGAGCGCCATGTCGTCATACAACCACCAGGTGATGCCGCCCATAATCCCGCCCCAGACGAGACCATTCACCAGCGCGACGCCCATTTCACGCAGGATCAAAAAGCTCAGGTTACCGGGCTGAATGTTCTGCAACGCCAGCGCGCGGACGATCATGGTGATGGTCTGATTGCCGGTATTACCGCCTATCCCGGCAACGATAGGCATCAGCGAGGCCAGCGCCACCAGCTGCGAGATGGTATGTTCAAACCCATCGATGACCCGCGAGGCGATGAACGCCGTACAGAGGTTGACAGCCAACCACGCCCAGCGCGTTTTTACCGCTTTCGGCACTGGGGCAAAGACATCTTCCTCGGCGCTCAGCCCCCCCATCCGCCGGAGATCGCTGTCGGTTTCTTCGTACACCACGTCGACGATCTCATCAATGGTTAAGCGCCCCATCAGCTTGCCGGCGGGATCCACCACCGCCGCGCTGACCAGGTTGTCACGTTCAAACGTGCGCGCCGCGTTTTCCGCGATATCTTCCGGCTCAAAGGTCAGGGGATCGTTATCCATGACCTCGCTGACCTGGCGCTGTACGTCGTTGAGTAAAATGCAGGTCAGGGACAACTCCCCAACCAGCGTTTTATCGCGACGGGTGACGAACAGTTTGTCGGTGTTCTCAGGCATCTTGCCCAGCCGACGCAAATAACGCTGCACCGCCTGCAGAGTCACGTCGGGACGCACGGTAATGACCTCGAACTCCATGATCGCGCCGACGCGGTTCTTTTCGTAATGCATCACCTGGCGCACGCGGGCGCGCTCGTCCGCCGGTAATGACGCCAGCAGTCGTCCGGTCAGGTTTCTCGGCAGGTGTTGCACCAGATAGATCTGTTCGTCAATGTCCAGATATTGCAGGGCATCGAGCAGTTCCCTGTCGGTCATTTCGTCGATCAGGTCATCCCAGACGCTTTCCGACGCTTCGAGCAGCACGTAACCGCGCTTTGCCTTATCAACCAGGTGCCACAGCGCGTGGCGTTCCTCTGATGGCAGCGCTTCAAGGGTATCCGCCAAATCCGGCGGCGGCAGATGGGCGACCAGAGCGCCTACCTCAGCAATATCGTCGGCAAGCGTACCGACATCATATTGCTCAGCCAGGGTGAGTTTGCCCAGTAAGGTGGAAACGACCGCTTTGTCGGTCGTGAGAAGCCAGATCAGGCGCGCACGTTCTTCATCGCGCAGCCTTGCGCTGTTTTTGGTTTTTACAGACATTAATCATAAATCCATGATATGAGTTGCCATTAAGCATGGTGCGAGATGATGTAAATAACAATAAACGGCATTAGCGGACGGATAAAAAAACGGCAGACGACAATCCGCTCACCCGATGTGCGCAGGGCCATCGGGCGAACGGTTGTCAGCTTCAGGCGGTACGCGCCACCGCATCACGCGACGCAGCGTCGCGCTCAGCGCCCACCAGCTCGCTCAGTTGACCGTTACGCATTTCCAGCAGGCGGTCGGCGTGTACAAAGTAGTGATCGTCGTGGCTAATGGCGAAAATGGTTTTCCCCATCTCCTGCATCAGCGGCAGCAGCACCTGATAAAATTCGCGGCGAAAGTGCGGGTCCTGGTCAGCCGCCCATTCATCAAGCAGAATGATGTCCCGCTCTTCCGCCAGCGCCAGCAGCAGCGCCACGCGCTTTTTTTGCCCTTTTGACAGTTTAAGATTCAGGATCCGCCCGTCGCGCAATTCCAGCTTGTGCGCCATTTTCAGGTGCGCGAGCCACTTCTCAACCAGCGCCGGATCTGCCGGTTTGCCTTCCGGACCAAGCAGTTGATCAAACAACCAGACGTCGGTAAATACCGCCGAAAACAGCTTACGGTAATCTTCCGGTTTCTCTGCGGATAGTGGCTTGCCGTCGAGCAGAATTTCGCCGGACTGCGGCTGGTACAGCCCCGTCAGCAACATCGCCAGCGTCGACTTGCCGCTGCCGTTACCGCCGATCAAAAACAGCAGTTCGCCGCGATGAAGGGTAAGGTTCACTGGCCCCACGGCAAAGGCGTTGTCCTGATAGTGAAAGGTGACGTCGCGCAGTTCGAGGGTTTTCCAGTCCGCGAACGCCTGCGGGCGGGGAAATTCCGCTCTGAACGGCGCCAGCGCGAATGTGTTCAGCTTGTTAAAGGCCACCTGAGCCGTCAGCAGCGTCGGCAATGCCCCTACCGCCGACAGCAGCGGCGTACGCAGGAACAGCAGCGTCAGCGAATACGTGGCCGCGACGTTGGTATCCGCCCAGCCAAGACTATTCGCCATCCAGAATACCAGGCCAATGGCGCCGAGCATCATAATATTCGACCAGTTCACTGCACTCAGATGGAACGTATCGGCGCGAATAATATGGTGGCGATACTCCCGCGCGTCCGGCACGTACAGATGATTAAAGATCTGTTCGGCCCGCTCGCGGTTAAGGGTCAGCTCCTTGCGCCCTTCCAGCACCGTCTGATAGTCGTTGTACAGCTTATCTTCCGTCTCACGCAGCGTCGCCATATGTCGGTAGACCCGCGCAACAAGCACGAATCCGCCCCAGATGGTGATCGCCATCCAGATTGCGGTCACCAGCAGCATTTTGGTCGACAGCGTTGCCAGATATGCCGCGGACCCCACGGTGAGGATAATCCCCTGTACCAGCTCCGGCAGACGCACAAAAGCGATAGTAATGTTACGGATATCGCTGGTCAGTCCGGCCAGCAACGACGCGCTACCGAGCTGTTCGATGCGCTCGACGTGGGTATCCAGAATACGCTTGATGAACTCACTGCGCAGACGATAGACAAAGTGATGGCCGAGGGTGGTTAACGCCAGCTGCGAACCCAGCGTTACCGCCATCAGCAACAGTAATAAACCGAGGAATTCCGGTAACACCAGGAGCGACGTATCCGCCGTTTCGATCAGCCGCTGATTAATAAAGGCAATCAGCCCGATACCTAACGCGGCGCTGGCGAGGCTGAGCGCCATCACGCCGATAAATGGCCAGCGATACTGCCGCCAGACAAGAAGAAGGAGTTCCATTGAGACTACCCGGACAAGGAATAACTGCCCGCAGTTTAAACATCTCAACGCGATCGGCAATAATAATTCTTATTTTTATTCTTTTTTACCCGCCTGACGAAAGGTGAGATTGTAGCGGCAGTTTCCGGTTAACGGGTGAAGCCCGTCCTTCAGCGGTTGAATGCCATGATAAAACAGCCGCGATTCGCCCCCCCATACCACCACATCACCATGTTCCAGCATGAGGCGTTTCAGCGGATCGCTGCGCTTCAGGCCGCCGAACTGAAAAATGGCAGGCAGGCCCAGCGACACCGAGACAATCGGCGCGCGCAAATCCGGCTCGTCTTTATCCTGATGCAGCGACAGCTTCGCGCCAGGCGCGTAGCGGTTGATCAGGCAGGCGTCCGGCTGGAAATCCGTATAGCCCGCCGCCGTCGCCGCCCGCCGGCAAAGTTCGACAAACGATGCCGGAAAGGGCGGCCAGGCGTGACCAGTGAGTGGATCAACAGGGGAATAGACATAGCCGCGTCGATCGGTGGTCCAGCCCAGTTGTCCGCAGTTGGTCATCGCCACCGACATGGTGTAACCGCCGGGCGTGACCATCTGGCGAAACGGCGAACGGCTGGCCACCGCGTCGATATCCAGCATTAACGTCTGCGCCGCGCTGAAGGCAAAACGGCGCAGGATTGTCGCGCCGGGCGCCAGCGGCTCCTGCCAGGGTTGTGAATCGGCAAACAGATCGAGCATTATGACTCCTTATCTGATGACTCCCGCCGCAGCAGTTGCGCTTTGCGCGTTACCCCCCAGCGATAGCCCGAAAGCGCGCCATCGCCCCGCACCACCCGATGGCAAGGAATGACGATCGCCAGTTTGTTCGCCCCGCAGGCGCTGGCAACGGCGCGTACCGCTTTCGGTTTGCCGAGCGCGGCGGCCAGTTGCTGATAACTGACCGTTTCACCACAAGGAATGGCGCGCAGCGCCTGCCAGACCTGCTGCTGAAAAGCCGTGCCCTGAATATCCAGCGGCAGCGATAGCGGCACATCGCGCCCGTCAATACTGGCGATCACCTGACGCACACGCTGGTGAAACGCCTCATCAGCCGGTTCGCCGCGCGCCGACGGGAACAGCGCGCGCAGTTCGGCGATCAAACCTGCGTCGTCATCACCCAGCAAGATTGCGCAGATCCCGCGTTCGCTTTCCGCCACCAGGCAGCGCCCCAGCGCGCAGTCTGCAAGCGTATAGCGAACCGTCAGCCGTTCACCGCCGCGGCGAAACTGCGTTGCCGTCATCCCCAGCGCCGTATCGGCGTGACGGTAATAGCTGCTACTGTCAGGGAAACCGGCGTCGAGAATCGCCTGCGTGACGCTCTCCCCTTTGCCCAGCGCGTCGCGTAACCGACGCGCGCGCCAGGCCTGCTGCCAGGCTTTCGGCGTCATGCCGGTGGCGGCCTTGAACAGGCGGTGAAAATGGTACGGGCTCATTGCCACTTGCTGTGCCAGCGCCGCCAGCGTGATGGGGTTATCCTGCTCCAGCAACTGGCAGGCGCGGGTGATGTTATCCAGTCGGTGCTGCCGGGGATGGGCTTTATCCGGCTGACAGCGCTTACAGGGACGAAACCCTGCGGATAACGCGGCCTGCGCATCGGGAAAAAAGCGCACGTTTTTACGCAACGCGTGCTTAGCGCTGCAGGATGGCCGACAAAAAATGCCGGTGGTTTGTACCGCAAAGACAAACTGGCCGTCAGCGGCAGCGCTGCGTGCGAGCACAGCCTGCCAGCATTCATCAGGATTGTTCGACAGATTCGGTTTCATACGGGACTCCTTAAATAAGAGCCTAACCTAAGAGACGTCATTGTGGCAGAGTTTCAACACGGACAGCGCGGAAGAACCGGAGCGTACACGGCGTACGGGAGGATTCTGAGCACTGCCGGAGGCAAAATGGCAAATGACATCGTCTATTGGGCCAGGCTCCTGGCATAGTGCCTGCTTAACGACAGTATGTTCGAAACCCCTTTCGCAAAAACCCGCAATCTTGCTGTTTAATTTTGTTCACCGATCAGAAAGGCGGAAAACTGTGGCGACATCCAGGTTTTAAAGTCCTCGCCCTCTTTGGTGATCATGTACACCGCCAGCCCTTCGCGGCGCACGACTTCTTTCGCTTTCTCGGCGCCGAGCACCATCAACCCGGTGTCCCAGCCGTCCGCTTCCAGCGCCGTCGGGGCGATAACCGTGACCGAAACCAGATTATGTTCAATGGGGCGGCCGGTCTGCGGATCGATAACATGCGAAAGCCGCTTACCGTCCACTTCATAATAGTTGCGATAACTGCCGGAGGTGCTGATGCCATGACCATTAATGTCCACCACCGCCTGAACGGCGTTTTCGCGATCGGTCGGTTTCTGGATCGCTACCCGCCACGGACGCCCTTCGGCGTTCATACCGCGACTGTTTAACGCTCCGCCAACGGAAACCAGATAACGCGCGATGCCTTCCTGCTCCATGAGCCGCGCGAGATGATCCGCCGCATAGCCCTCCCCCACCGTGGACAAATCAACATACAGATCCGGCAGATCTTTTTGCAGGTACTGCTGATGCGCCTGATTAATCACCGTCAGGTGCTGGAGTCCCGTTTTCGCCTTCGCCGCATCGATCTGCGCCTGAGTGGGTACCTGCACCGGCTGTTTGTCCGGACCAAATCCCCAGAGATTCACCAGCGGACCAACGGTAATGTCCATCGCCCCGTGGGTTTTGTCGCCAATACGCAGCGAAGTGGTGATGATGTCCGCCATCGCCTCGCTAACTGGCCAGGGCGTGAGGCTTTTGGTGTGGTTAAAGCGCATCAATGCGGAATCATTTTTATACGTCGAGAGAAGCCGATCGTCAGCATCCAGCTGCGCCTGGATCCGGTTACGCAGTTTCTCTGCGCGCGCGGCGTCTATATCAACCACGCTCACACGCCAGAAGGTGCCCATGGTTTTACCTTCAAGCATCACCGGCGCCGATGCGGGAACCTGCGTCGCGTCAGGCGCGCTATCGCACCCGGTAAAAAAAAGCGTGGCGGCAAGGAGGGCCATCCGCGCAAAAGAAATTTCCATTGGTGATTGTCCTTCTGCGAAATTGCGCAAGGTTACACTAAAAACGCCCGACTGTACGCCGCGAAAAGACCATAAAAAAAGGCCCCGCAGGGCCTTTTGTCGTCATGAAATGACCTTAGAACTGGTAAACCAGACCCAGTGCGACGATATCGTCAGTACCGATACCAGCAGCGCGGGTGAAGTCATTGTCGTCCAGCAGGTTGATTTTGTAATCAACATAGGTGGACATGTTTTTGTTGAAGTAGTAAGTCGCGCCCACATCAACGTATTTCAGCAGATCTTCGTCGTCGTAGTTACGGCCGTTAACAGTTCCCAGGTTTTTGCCTTTGGACTGCAGGTAAGCCACGGACGGACGCAGGCCGAAGTCAAACTGATACTGCGCAACCACTTCAAAGTTCTGCGCTTTGTTTGCCCAGCCAATGTCGCCCGCACGCGTTGCGTTGTAAGTCTGGGTGTACTGTGCCGCCAGGTAGATGTTGTTGGCGTCGTATTTCAGGCCGCCAGTGTAGGTTTCAGCGCGATCGCCGTTACCAATGTAAATGCCGTTGTTCTGCTCATCCGTACGTTTGGAGCTGGTTACTGCCGCACCCAGACCGAAGCCTTCGCCCAGATCGTAAGTGACAGAACCGCCAACGCCGTCGCCGTTCTGGCGCAGGGCTTCACGACCATTGTTAGTAATGCCGGTCATACCTTCGCCGGACGGGCTGCCGTTTTTACCCTGGTACTGAACCGCAACGTTCAGGCCATCAACCAGACCGAAAAAGTCAGTGTTACGGTAGGTCGCGAAGCCGTTACCACGTTGCTGCATGAAGTTGTCAGAACCGTAGGTGTCACCGCCGAATTCCGGCAGTACGTCAGTCCAGGAGGTGACGTCATACGCCACGCCGTAGTTACGACCGTAGTCGAAAGAACCCGCATCGCCAAATTTAACCCCAGCGAACGCCACACGAGTCCAGGAGTTGTTTTCGCTTTCAGGCGCGTTACCCTGGATCTGATACTCCCACTGGCCGTAGCCGGTGATCTGATCGTTTACCTGCGTTTCGCCTTTGAAGCCGATACGCATGTAGGTCTGGTCGCCGTCAGCGCTGTTGTCATCGGAGAAATAGTGCAGACCGTCTACTTTACCAAACAGGTCTAATTTGTTGCCGTCTTTATTATAAATTTCAGCCGCATTTGCTGCGCCTGCTACCAGCAGAGCCGGTACCAGGAGGGACAGTACTTTAACTTTCATGTTATTAACCCTCTGTTATATGCCTTTATTTGCTTTTTTATGCCACTGCATACTGATTAACCCTCATTAACCAGTCGGCAAGTTCATTCTCCGCAAAAATGCAGAATAATCCAACACGAATATGATACTAAAACTTTTAAGATGTTTCAGATATCCACATAGATGTTTCAAAACATTAACAAGAAGGAACTTTTTATATCGCTCTGAAAGTCAAGAAATAAGCACGAATGTACAAGAAATAATAAAAACCCTTTAAATACAATAAAATAAAGACAAATAAAACATAGCACTGAATGACAAAACAAAATCGTCACTCACAACTAAAATAATCTCGCTATCATCATTAACTTTATTTATTACCGTCATTCATTTCTGAATGTCTGTTTACCCCTATTTCAACCGGATGCTTCGCATTCGGTTTTTTTTTACTTTTCTTTACACTCTCTTTCTGTTTATGTGCTACCGCATAAAAACAATCACCACTATCAATCATTCCGCTTCGTTTATTTCCTGAATGATATTCATAAACATTTTCTTGTTAATTAGTGCTATTTATCGCACAGCATCGGGTGATATTTGTACGACGCCTGTCGGGTTGTACACGTTTAACGCAAGCCGTTCGTTTCCCGTATATTCCGTGAATAGCGCTGTTCATCCGACGCGACGAGAGTGTGGAAATCTACGGCGTAGCCTTTATACTGCCCTATCACCTTTTGCGTTGCTTTACAGGTCATAACCACGAATGAGTCAGTCTGAAACCACGGCTACATCCCGCTTCTCCCTCCTGCCAGGAAGCATCACCCGCTTCTTTTTATTACTGATCATCGTACTGTTGGTGACGATGGGGGTAATGGTGCAGAGCGCGGTGAACGCATGGCTGAAAGATAAGAGCTATCAGATTGTCGACATTACCCATGCCATCCATAAAAGGGTGGATACCTGGCGGTACGTGACCTGGCAAATCTATGACAACATTGCCGCCTCCACCAGCCCTTCCACTGGCGAAGGATTGCAGGAAACACGGCTGAAGCAGGATGTTTACTATCTCGAGAAACCGCGCCGTAAAACGGAAGCGCTGATCTTTGGCTCGCACGACAGCGCCACGCTGGAAATGACCCAGCGCATTTCGACCTATCTCGACACCCTCTGGGGGGCGGAAACGGTGCCGTGGTCAATGTACTATCTCAATGGTCAGGATAACAGTCTGATCCTCATCTCCACGCTGCCGCTGAAAGATCTCTCCTCCGGATTTAAAGAATCCACTATTGGCAATATCGTCGACTCCCGTCGGGCGGAGATGCTTCAGCAGGCCAACGCGCTGGACGAGCGGGAGAGCTTCTCCTCGCTGCGGCGTCTGGCATGGCAGAACGGGCACTATTTTACCCTGCGTACCACGTTCAACCAGCCGGGACATCTGGCGACCGTGGTCGCGTTTGACCTGCCGATCAACGATCTCATCCCGCCCGGTATGCCGCTGGACAGTTTCCGCCTTGAGCCGGATACCACGCCCGCGACCACGCGAAATAATGAGAAAGAGTCGCCGGACAGCGTCAGCATCAGCTTTAACAGTTCAAAAATTGAAATTTCATCTGCGCTGAATTCAACGGATATGCGCCTAGTCTGGCAGGTGCCGTTCGGTACATTGCTGCTCGACACCCTGCAAAATATTCTGTTGCCGCTGTTGCTGAATATCGGCCTGCTTGCGCTGGCGCTGTTTGGCTATACCACTTTCCGTCATCAGCCGGGACGTTCAACAGAGGTTGCGCCCAACACGGCGGCGAATAATGAGCTGCGGATCCTGCGCGCCATCAATGAAGAGATCGTTTCCCTGCTGCCGCTGGGATTGCTGGTGCACGACCAGGAGGCCAACCGAACGGTGATCAGCAACAAAATTGCCGACCATCTGCTGCCGCATCTGAACCTGCAGAATATCACCAGCATGGCAGAGCAGCATCAGGGGGTGATCCAGGCGACGATCAATAACGAACTGTACGAAATCCGTCTGTTCCGCAGTCAGGTTGCGCCGCGTACCCAAATCTTCATCATCCGCGATCAGGATCGTGAAGTGCTGGTGAATAAAAAACTGAAACAGGCGCAGCGCTTGTATGAAAAAAATCAGCAGGGGCGCATCGCCTTCATGCAAAATATCAGCGATACGCTGAAAGAGCCGGTCAAAACCCTGGCCGACGAGATTGCTCAGGTCGCAGCGCCCGACTCGCAGAAGCTGGCCACTCAGGCTGACGTGCTGGTTCGCATGATTGATGAAATCCAGCTGGCGAACATGCTGGAAAACGATGCCTGGAAAAGTGAACCGACCCGATTCTCGGTGCAGACGCTGATTGATGAAGTGGTGCCGGAAGTCCTGCCGGCAATGAAGCGGAAAGGGCTGCAACTGCTGATCAACAACCGTCTGAACGCTAACGACGAGCGCCATGGCGACCGTAACGCGTTGCGCCGTATATTAATGCTGCTGATGCAGTATGCTGTCACCACCACCCAGATCGGCAAAATCACGCTTGAAGTTGATCAGGATGAATCCGTGGCGGAGCGCTTAACCTTCCGCATCCTGGACACCGGTGAAGGCGTGACGCTGAGCGAAATCGACAATCTGCATTTCCCGTTTATCAGCGAAACGCAGAAAGACCGGTATGGTAAAGCGAATCCCCTCACCTTCTGGTTGTGCGATCAACTGGCGCGCAAGCTGGGCGGACATTTGAATATCAAAGCGCGAGATACGCTGGGTACACGCTATACGGTCCATGTTAAAATGACGCCGTTGGATCAGCATGTAGAAGACGAGGAGCGTCTGCTGGATGATGTCAGCGTAATGATTGACGTGACCTCTAACGAGATTCGCACCATCGTGCTTCGCCAGTTAGAAAACTGGGGAGCCACCTGCATCACGCCGGACGAAAGACTCATAAGTCAAGAATATGATCTCTTTTTAACGGATAATCCGTCTAATCTTACTGCTTCCGGCTTGCTTTTAAGCGATGATGAGTCAGGCGTGCGGAAAATAGGCCCCGGCCAGCTTCGCGTCAACTTTAATATGAGTAATGCTATGCAGGAAGCTGTACTACAACTAATAGAAGAACAGCTGGCGCAGGAAGATATTCCTGAATCCCCCCTGGGCGGCGATGAAAATGCCGAACTTCATGCCAGCGGTTATTACGCGCTATTTGTAGACACAGTACCGGATGATGTTAAGAGGTTGTATACTGAGGCGGCAACCAGCGATTTTGCTGCGCTAGCCCAAACGGCTCACCGCCTGAAAGGCGTGTTTGCCATGCTAAATCTGGTACCCGGCAAGCAGTTATGTGAAACGCTGGAACATCTTATTCGCGAGAAAGATGCTCCAGGAATAGAAAAATACATCAGCGACATTGACGCCTACGTCAAGAGCTTGCTGTAGCAAGGTAGCCTTATACATGAACAATATGAACGTAATTATTGCCGATGACCATCCGATTGTACTGTTCGGTATTCGCAAGTCACTTGAACAAATCGAGTGGGTGAATGTTGTCGGCGAATTTGAAGACTCCACAGCACTGATTAACAATCTGCCAAAACTGGATGCACACGTATTGATTACCGATCTCTCTATGCCGGGCGACAAGTACGGTGATGGGATCACGTTAATCAAATACATCAAGCGTCATTTCCCGAGCCTGTCGATTATTGTTCTTACCATGAACAACAACCCGGCGATTCTGAGCGCGGTACTGGATCTGGATATCGAAGGGATCGTCCTGAAACAGGGCGCGCCGACCGACCTGCCGAAAGCGCTCGCGGCGCTGCAGAAAGGGAAAAAATTTACGCCGGAAAGCGTTTCCCGTTTGCTGGAGAAAATCAGCGCGGGCGGTTATGGAGACAAGCGCCTCTCACCAAAAGAGAGTGAAGTGCTGCGTCTGTTTGCCGAAGGTTTCCTGGTGACCGAAATCGCCAAGAAGCTGAACCGCAGCATTAAAACCATCAGCAGCCAGAAGAAATCAGCGATGATGAAACTGGGCGTCGAGAACGATATCGCACTGCTGAACTACCTGTCTTCTGTGACCCTGAGTCCGGCTGACAAAGAGTAATTCCTTTCCTGTGCAAAATGCCGGATAGCGCTACGCTTATCCGGCATTTTTTATGTCCGCGTTTTGCGCACCCGTTCGGCATAGACCGCAAGGGTTTGTTTCAGCACGTCCAGCGTCACCGGCTTAGACAAACAGCTGTCCATGCCCGATTCCAGGCAGCGCTGCTTCTCTTCCGCCAGCGCGTTCGCCGTCACCCCGACCACCGGCAGCGTCAGGCCAAGCTGACGAATACGTTGGGTCAGACGGTAACCGTCCATATTCGGCATGTTGACGTCGCTCAGCACAATATCAATGTGGTTTTTGCTCAACACATTCAGCGCATCCACACCGTCATTGGCCGTTTTGCACTGATAGCCCAGCGATCCCAACTGATCGGCCAGCAGGCGACGGTTGATCGGATGATCGTCCACCACCAGGATCATCATATCGTCGTTGGCGATCGCCACCTTTTCTGGCGCCGGTAACGAGGCTGTCAGTTCTTCATTGTCCAGCTCAACGCTGTAGATACGGGCCAGCAGCGCGGGCAGTTCATGCGGGGAGGCCACGCTGTGCACCCATTCCCCCGGCGCTCTTTCGAGCGGAATACCAATGTGACGACGGCAGAACATCACCGCCGCTCTTCCCTGCCACGGCTGCTCCAGCGCATCGTCGGTGATCAGCAGGTCGTCGGCAGCGGGCGTCTGACCTTCATAACGGATCACGTCCATCCCGCCGCGCGTCAGGCTGTTCTCAACAAAGTGGCACAGCGAGGCGTTCCGCACCGCCAGCCAGCAGCGCGTGTTGACCAGCCCGTCGAGGCTCTTCTTCGCCGGATACTGCGCGCCGTAGAGCGGAATACGCACCGTAAACTGGCTCCCCATCCCCGGCTCTGAATCCACCGAGATATCGCCGTCCATCATGCTGATCAGCTTTTCACAAATCGCCAGCCCCAGCCCGGTTCCCTGGAAATTGCGCTGCACCCCGGTGCCAACCTGGAAGAACGGGTCGAACAGACGTACGACCTCTTTCGCCGGAATACCAACGCCGGTATCGCGCACCCGAATACTCAGATAGTCATGATCACGCTGCACGTGCAGCACAATGCAGCCGATATCGGTGAACTTAATCGCGTTGCTCAGAAGATTGGAGATAACCTGCTGCAACCGCATTGGATCGCCATTCATCGCTACCGGCACGTCCGGCTCGATAAAGCAATAAAGTCCGAGTTGCTTGCGCACCACCAGCGGCAAATAGTTGGCGGTGATGTGGCTCATCACCTCACGCGGGGAGAACTCTCGCGGCTCGATTTTCAGCTGCTCGGACTCAATCTTCGAGAAGTCGAGAATATCACTGATAATCTTCAACAACAGGCTGGAAGAGTTATTCATCGCCGTCACCAGGCGATCAACCCCTTTCGGCAACGCCTTGGTTTGCAGGAGATCGAGGTTACCAATGATACCGTACAGCGGGGTGCGCAGTTCATGGCTGACGGTTGCGAGGAACATAGACTTCGACTGGCTTGCCTGCTCCGCCGCCTGCGCCATCTCCTGTAAGGACTCTTCCATTTTGACGCGTGCGGAGACGTCCACCAGCACGCATATCGCCACGTTCTCGTTACGATAGCGGGAATGAACGAAGCTGATTTGCAAATTGGTGTTATTGCTGGTCAACACATCGACAAAATTCACCTGCTGTCCGCAGATGATTTGCGTCAGCCGCTGCCGATCCTCATGGGTGAGCATGTTCAGATAGGTGTGCGCCAGCTCGTTACTGAGAATGTTGACGCCGTCGACGGTACGCAGGATACAGATCCCAACCGGTGCCGAAGCCACAATTTTACGGTTGAACTGTTCGTGCTCCTCCAGCCGCTGGGCGTCGCTTTCCGCCGGGATAAAAATTCGCCGCTCATACATTCTGGCGAGGGTAAACAGCGCGGCGCCAACCAAAACGTTCAGCAGAATGGCATTCAGAATTAACATCCGAATCCCCTCCAGCACCAGATCGACCGGTACCGAATAGACGATGCTGAGCGAGGAAAGCGGCAGGTTTTTCTTCAGCACCAGCTCACGAAAACCGGGCGTATAGCCAAACCAGGAGCGTTCCTGCATCCAGCGAGGTTCAGCTTTAATGGTGGTTTCCGGCCCCGTCAGTGAGATGAGCGCATGACCATTTTCATCAAGAATGGTCACGCCCATCGGCAGGCTGCCGGGGGTAAAGAAATTTTCCATCCGGATCGCCTGCTCTACGCCCAGCAGGGCCTGCAGCCGGTTAGCCAGATATACGGGCGTCAGCGCGTAAAAGTAGCCGATACCCGGACGCGGCCCCTGTCCCACCCAGTAAAGGTTATTCCCGGAATCATCCTTCGGCGCGCTGCGGTATTTCATGATCCGTTCATGCAGCGTTTTCAGCGCATTGTCGCGCTCAACCGGCATATCGCGCAGGCCAAAATTCGCCATGCACAGATTATCGCTGCCAATCAGAAACACGCGGTTAAGATCGTACGCCGCAGAGAAGTTATCCCGCCAGTAGCGCATAAACCAGGCCAGCGACTCCAGCGATCCGCGCCAGGCGTTGCCCATCGCCGCGCAGTCCGAGTCGGCAAACAAGGGCTCAAAGGTTGGCACGACGGTTTTATCATCGCGGGTGCGTGAAGAAAGCACCCCGTTCTCCGCCGTCAAACGATTCTCGGCAATGTACTTTAGCTCCTTCATCACGTCCGACGTACGCTGAATATAGCGCTGGGCCTGATCGGAACTGAGATTAAATTCCTGACGAATCTCGGACTCCCGCTGATGCAGCGCGTTGACAATGTAGAACACCGAAGCAAAGGCGATTAACAGCCATATCAACAGCGCCAGCGCTCTGAACAGGTAGCGCGAGATTTTCAGGGTTGTACGAAAGGAAGCCAGGTATTTCAAAGGGGCAAAGCTCCGCCTGAGGCGATAAATAGAGTGTGGTTAAGGTAGCGGTAAAAGTGCGATGTCGCAATCCTCACGCCCCTCTTTGCCGGAATATGATACACCGCTGAGAAACCTTTTGCGCAACTGCGGATAATTGGCGTTTACCTGAAAAGGGTAACAGGGATGCCAGAATGCGTTTTTTAAGGGGTTTCTATCCGCGACGCTTGCGCAATCAAATGATTCTGATGGCTATCCTGATGGTCATCGTGCCGACGCTGTCGATTGGTTATATCGTCGAAACCGAAGGACGTTCAGCGGTCTTAGCGGAAAAAGAGAAAAAATTGTCCGCCGTCGTTCATCTGCTCGACCAGGCGCTGGAAGAACGTTTTTTCCACTTCAGCACATTGCCGCGCGATGCACGCATCCAGGCGCTGAATGCGGAACTTGGCCCGATTACCGAGCGAATCACGCAAGCGTTTCCCGGCATCGGCGCGGGCTATTATCACAAAGCACTGGATGCGATCATTACTTATGCCCCTTCCGCGCTGTATCAGAACAATGTTGGCGTGACCATTTCTGCCGATCATCCCGGTCGTGACGTAATGCGTAGCAACACCCCTGTGGTCTTTTCCGGCCGCCAGGTTCGTGGGGATATTCTCAATTCAATGATCCCTATCCGACGAGACGGCGAAGTTCTGGGTTATATCTGGGCCAATGAGCTCACAGAAGATATCCGACGTCAGGCTTGGAAGATGGACATGCGCATTATTGCGGTACTGGTGGCGGGGCTGCTCTGCAGTCTGCTGCTGATAGTCCTCTTCTCCCGACGTCTCGGCGCCAATATCGACATCATTACCGATGGTCTGTCGACGCTGGCGCATAAAACGCCCACCCAACTTCCTAATCTCCCCGGCGAACTGGGGCAAATTAGCCGCAGCGTTAACGCACTCGCGCAAACGTTACGCGAAACCGAAACGCTCAACGATCTGATTATTGAAAACGCCGCCGACGGAGTCATCGCCATTGATCGTCAGGGGGATGTCACCACAATGAACCCTGCGGCAGAAGCCATTACCGGTTATACACTCAGTGAACTTGTCGGTCGGCCCTATGCGACACTCTTCTCCGACCCGTACTTCGCCAGCCCGGTGCTTGATACTTTGGCGCACGGCACAGAACATCTGGCGCAGGAAGTGAGTTTCCCGGCGCGTGACCGTACCATTGAGCTCAGCGTCACCACCAGTCGCATTCATAATGCCAATGGTGAACTGATTGGCGCGTTAGTGATTTTTTCCGACCTGACCGCCCGCAAAGAGTCCCAGCGCCGCCTTGCACAAACCGAACGGCTGGCCACGCTGGGCGAGTTAATGGCCGGCGTGGCGCATGAGGTCCGTAACCCGCTTACCGCTATTCGTGGTTATGTACAGATTATTCGCCAGCAGCTCACCCTCCCCGTACACCAGGAATATTTGTCCGTTGTGCTAAAAGAGATTGATTCTATTAATAAAGTGATTCAGCAACTTCTCGATTTTTCCCGACCGAGACAAAGCCAGTGGCAGCGGGTTCAGCTCAACACGTTGATTGAAGAGATGTTAATTCTGGTCAAAACCTCCGGTGTACAGGCGCGGATTGCCTTTAATTGTGAACTTAACCGGGAACTGCCCGCCATCATTGCTGACCGTGAACTACTGAAACAGGTCATCCTCAATATTCTCATCAATGCCGTGCAGGCGATTAACGCGCGCGGTGAAATCCGGATTCGTACCTGGCAATACGCCCCTTCGCAGCAGGCACTATCGATTGAAGATAACGGCTGCGGGATTGATATCGCGCTACAGAAAAAAATCTTTGATCCGTTCTTCACCACCAAAGCGTCAGGAACCGGTCTTGGACTTGCGCTTAGCCAGCGCATCATCAATGCCCACCAGGGAGACATTCGCATCAGCAGCATGCCGGGATGCGGCGCGACCTTCACCCTCATTTTACCGATTAATCCGCAGGGAAACTTGTTAGTATGAAAACCCGCTACCGAATCCTTATCGTGGATGATGAAGACAACGTTCGTCGTATGCTCACCACCGCGTTTTCCCTCCAGGGACATGAAACCCACTGCGCCAGTAATGGCGAGAAAGCCTTGCAGCAATTTGCCGACGTGCCGCCGGACGTGGTGTTGATGGATATCCGCATGCCGGAAATGAACGGGCTCGACGCATTAAAGGCGATGCGCGCCCGCCAACCACGTATCCCCGTTATTTTGATGACGGCATATGCCGAAGTCGAAACCGCAGTAGAAGCGCTGCGCAGCGGCGCGTTTGACTATGTCATAAAGCCCTTCGACCTTGATGAACTGCATTTATTAATTCAGCGGGCGCTGCAGCTTCAGGCGATGAGGCAAGAGATTCGACGTCTGCATCAGGCGCTGAGTACCAGCTGGCAATGGGGACATATTCTGACCAACAGTCCGCGAATGATGGATATCTGCAAAGACACCGCCAAAATTGCCATGTCCCAGGCCAATGTGTTGATTAGCGGAGAAAGCGGTACCGGAAAAGAATTGATAGCCCGCGCCATTCACTATAACTCGCGGCGCGCCAACGGTCCGTTTATCAAAATCAACTGTGCCGCGCTGCCAGAGTCACTGCTGGAAAGCGAGTTATTTGGCCATGAGAAAGGGGCTTTTACCGGCGCCCAGTCCCTGCGCCAGGGACTGTTTGAGCGTGCTCATACGGGAACATTGCTTCTGGATGAAATTGGCGAAATGCCGCTAGTGTTGCAGGCAAAATTGTTGCGGATTCTCCAGGAGCGAGAATTCGAACGGGTGGGCGGACATCAGACCATTCAGGTCGATATCCGTATTATTGCCGCCACCAACCGGGACCTTCCGGCAATGGTGAAGGAAGGCGACTTCCGCGAAGATCTCTTTTACCGGCTAAACGTCATCCATTTGCAGTTGCCTCCGCTGCGCGAGCGGCGGGAGGACATTGCGCTGCTTGCCAACCATTTTCTGCAAAAATTCAGTACTGAAAATCAGCGCGACATCATTGAGATTGACCCCACGGCCATGTCGATGCTGACCGCCTGGCCGTGGCCTGGCAATATACGTGAACTCTCAAACGTTATTGAACGCGCAGTGGTGATGAATACTGGAGCGGTAATTTTTGCCGACGATCTGCCCGCCCCGCTACGCCAGCCGGTAAGCAGCATAGCGGAGGTCAAAACCGCGCAGCCCGGCGAACGAAATTTAAAAGAAGAGATTAAGCGCGAAGAGAAGCGGATCATTATGGAAGTCCTTGAACAACAAGACGGTAACCGCACCCGTGCAGCCCTGATGTTAGGCATTAGCCGCCGCGCCCTGATGTATAAACTTCAGGAGTACGGTATCGATCCGACGGATCTTTAGTCCCGGAATTTGCTATGCAGAATTTTGCACAGTGCGCAATTTTCTGCATAGCTTCGTGCCTTACAGCACACGGTGCTTTTGCTATTTTTCTTTTTTATTCAGTCAGTTAATTTCAAAACCCCTCTCCTCGCAACTCTGGCATCCTGTTTGCAATTCCCGCTTCGTACCCAAAATGGAGTATGCAAAAGGGAAACATAATGAAAACAAAACTGATTACCTTACAGGACGCCGCCGAATTCTTTCGTGACGGCATGACCATCATGGTTGGCGGTTTTATGGGGGTTGGCACGCCCCCTCGCCTTATCGACACCCTACTGGAATCCGGCGTCAGGGATTTGACCCTTATCGCCAACGATACCGCTTTTGTCGATACCGGTATCGGCCCTCTGATTGTCAATGGTCGGGTGAAAAAAGTCATTGCCTCGCACATTGGCACTAACCCGGAAACCGGACGGCGAATGATTGCTAAAGAGATGGATGTTCAGTTGGTCCCGCAAGGCACCCTGATTGAACAAATTCGCTGCGGCGGTGCCGGTCTCGGCGGATTCCTGACCCCTACCGGCGTCGGTACGGTTGTCGAAGAGGGCAAACAAAGCCTGACGCTCGACGGTAAGACCTGGCTGCTTGAGCGCCCACTGCGCGCCGATTTAGCGCTGATACGCGCGCATCGGGCCGATCCCCTTGGCAACCTGACCTATCAACTCAGCGCCCGCAATTTTAACCCGCTGATCGCCCTTGCCGCTGACATCACGTTGGTGGAACCCGACGAACTGGTTGCGACAGGCGATCTGCTGCCGGACCACATCGTTACGCCCGGCGCCGTCATTGACTATATCGTCATGCCACAGGAGAGCAAATAATGGATGCGAAACAACGTATTGCGCGCCGTGTGGCGCACGAACTTCGTGATGGCGACATTGTGAACTTAGGTATAGGCCTGCCAACGATGGTCGCCAATTACTTGCCTGCAGATATTCATATCACCCTGCAATCGGAAAATGGATTTCTCGGACTCGGACCGGTGACAACCGCGCATCCGGATCTGGTGAATGCCGGAGGCCAACCTTGCGGAATTTTACCCGGGGCGGCGATGTTCGACAGCGCAATGTCATTCGCGCTAATTCGCGGCGGGCATGTGGATGCCTGCGTGCTTGGCGGCCTTCAGGTTGACGAGCAGGCCAACCTCGCGAACTGGGTGGTGCCGGGCAAAATGGTGCCCGGCATGGGAGGCGCGATGGACCTGGTCACTGGCGCGCGTAAAGTCATTATTGCGATGGAACACTGCGCGAAAGACGGATCGGCGAAAATTCTCCGCCACTGCACGATGCCGCTTACCGCCCAACATGCGGTACATATGCTGGTCACCGAACTGGCGGTATTCCGTTTTACCGATGGCAAAATGTGGTTGTGTGAAATCGCTGAAGACTGCGACCTGCAAACGCTGAGATCGAAAACCGAAGCGCACTTTGACGTGGCCGCCGACTTGTTGATCCAGCGAGGTGATGCATGATTGGCCGTATCTCGCGTTTTATGACGCGCTTCGTCAGTCGCTGGCTTCCCGATCCGCTTATTTTTGCCATGCTGCTGACACTGTTAACGTTCGGCATCGCGCTGTGGCTTACGCCGCAAACGCCGGTCGCCATGGTGCGCTTTTGGGGTGACGGTTTCTGGAATCTGCTGGCGTTCGGCATGCAGATGGCGCTGATTATCGTCACAGGCCACGCGCTGGCCAGCTCGGGTCCGGTGAAAAAGCTGCTGAGGACCGCCGCGTCCGCGGCTAAAACGCCCGCTCAGGGCGTTATGCTGGTGACCTTTTTTGGCTCTGTCGCCTGCGTGATCAACTGGGGCTTCGGCCTGGTGGTAGGCGCCATGTTTGCCAGGGAAGTGGCCCGTCGCGTACCCGGCTCTGACTATCCGCTGCTGATCGCCTGCGCCTATATTGGGTTTCTGACCTGGGGAGGCGGTTTCTCCGGTTCGATGCCCCTGCTGGCGGCGACACCAGGCAATCCGGTCGAACATATTGCCGGGTTAATCCCGGTCAGCGACACCTTGTTCACCGGCTTCAACATCTTCATTACGCTTGGTCTCATTGTGGTCATGCCTTTTATTACTCGCATGATGACGCCGAAACCCTCTGATGTGGTCAGCGTTGACCCAAAACTGCTGATGGAAGAACCTGATTTCCAGAAGACCCTGCCGGCAGATGCGCCACCGTCAGAAAAGCTGGAAGAGAGCCGGATTCTGGCGCTGATCATCGGTGCGCTGGGTATCGCCTATCTTGGGATCTACTTTGCCGAGAAAGGGTTCAACATCACCATTAACACCGTCAATCTCATGTTTATGATTGCCGGTCTGCTACTGCATAAAACACCGATGGCCTACATGCGCGCCATTAGCGCCGCAGCGCGCAGCACCGCCGGGATTCTGGTGCAGTTCCCGTTTTATGCGGGGATCCAGTTGATGATGGAACACTCCGGACTCGGTGGATTGATCACTGAGTTTTTCATCAACGTCGCCAACAAAGACACGTTCCCGATCATGACCTTTTTTAGCTCTGCACTGATCAACTTCGCGGTGCCGTCAGGGGGCGGTCACTGGGTGATCCAGGGTCCGTTTGTCATACCCGCCGCACAAGCACTGGGAGCCGACCTCGGTAAATCGGTCATGGCTATCGCCTATGGCGAGCAGTGGATGAACATGGCGCAACCGTTCTGGGCGCTGCCCGCTCTGGCTATCGCCGGGCTTGGGGTCCGCGACATCATGGGTTACTGCATCACCGCCCTGCTGTTCTCCGGAATCATTTTTGTTATTGGTTTGACGTTGTTCTGACGGCAACCCTCACGTTTAAGGAACAGAAGATGAAAAATTGTGTCATCGTCAGCGCAGCACGTACCGCTATCGGCAGCTTCAATGGCGCGCTGGCCACTACCAGCGCAATCGAACTGGGGGCGACAGTCATTAAAGCAGCCCTGGAACGCGCACAGCTTGATCCTACTCGCGTGGATGAAGTGATTATGGGGAACGTGTTGCAGGCTGGTCTCGGGCAAAACCCGGCCCGTCAGGCGCTGCTTAAAGCGGGGCTAAATGAAACGGTTTGCGGCTTTACCGTCAACAAGGTTTGCGGCTCAGGCCTTAAGAGCGTCGCGCTTGCTGCTCAGGCGATTCAGGCCGGGCAGGCTCAGGCGATTATCGCTGGGGGAATGGAAAACATGAGCCAGGCACCGTATCTCCTGGATACAAAGGCCCGCTGGGGTTATCGCCTCGGCGACGGCCAGCTTTCTGACGTGATCCTGCGCGATGGCTTACTTTGCGCCACGCACGGCTATCACATGGGAATTACGGCGGAAAACATGGCCCGCGAATATGGCATCAGCCGCGAAATGCAGGACGAACTGGCGCTGTTCTCTCAGCAGAAGGCGGTTGCCGCGATTAACGCCGGCGCGTTCGAGGCTGAAATCGTCCCTGTTAGCGTCACGTCGCGGAAGAAAACGGCGGTGGTGGAACGCGACGAATTTCCTAAAGCGGACTGTACGGCGGAAGGTCTGGCCGGGCTGCGTCCCGCCTTCGACAAGGCGGGTACGGTAACGGCCGGTAATGCTTCTGGGATCAACGACGGCGCGGCGGCGCTTATCGTCATGGACGAATCGGCGGCGCTGGCGGCGGGGCTTAAGCCGCTGGCGCGGATCAAAGCCTATGCCAGCGGCGGCGTCGCCCCCGCGTTAATGGGGATGGGCCCCGTTCCCGCCACCCAAAAAGCGTTACAGCAATGTGGACTAGCGCTGTCAGATATTGACTTGATTGAAGCGAATGAAGCCTTTGCCGCGCAATTTTTAGCGGTCGGTAAAACGCTGGAGTTTGATCCGCAAAAAGTCAACGTCAACGGCGGCGCGATTGCGCTGGGCCATCCTATCGGCGCCAGCGGCGCACGTATCCTGGTGACGTTACTGCACGCGCTTTCAGCGAGAGATAAAACGCTGGGACTGGCGACGCTGTGTATTGGCGGCGGGCAGGGAATTGCCATGATCGTGGAAAGGATGAACTAAATAAAAAGGGCCGGAGAATATCCGGCCCTTCGCACTCAGCGGTGAGTCAATTACTCGTCTGCGTCATCCGCCGCATCGTCGTCGGTTTCCGCTTCCGGAGCGATGTCATCATCCCCTTCCGCGACGCTGCCGTCGATAGAATCCAGCTCTTCGTCATCCACCGGTTCAGCAACACGCTGCAGGCCCACGACGTTTTCATCTTCCGCAGTACGGATGAGGATCACGCCCTGGGTGTTACGACCCACCACGCTGATTTCCGACACGCGGGTACGCACCAGCGTACCGGCATCGGTAATCATCATGATCTGGTCACAATCGTCTACCTGCACCGCGCCAACAACGGAACCGTTACGCTCGGTCACTTTGATAGAGATAACACCCTGCGTCGCACGTGACTTGGTCGGATATTCGTCCGCCGCGGTACGCTTACCGTAACCGTTTTGCGTCACGGTCAGGATCGCGCCTTCGCCACGAGGAATAATCAGCGAAACCACCTTGTCTTCGCCCGCCAGCTTGATGCCGCGCACGCCGGTCGCGGTACGGCCCATCGCACGGACGGCATCCTCTTTAAAGCGCACCACTTTACCGGCGGCAGAGAACAGCATGACTTCATCGGAGCCAGAGGTGAGATCGACGCCAATCAGCTCGTCGCCCTCGTTCAGGTTCACCGCAATGATACCGGCGGAACGCGGGCGGCTGAACTCGGTCAGCGCGGTTTTCTTCACCGTACCGCTGGCGGTCGCCATAAAGACGTTCACGCCCTCTTCGTACTCGCGTACCGGCAGGATAGCGGTGATACGTTCATCAGCTTCTAACGGCAGCAGGTTAACGATCGGACGACCACGCGCGCCGCGACTCGCTTCCGGCAACTGGTAAACTTTCATCCAGTACAGGCGTCCACGGCTGGAGAAGCAGAGGATGGTGTCGTGGGTGTTGGCCACCAGCAGGCGGTCGATAAAGTCTTCTTCTTTAATGCGTGCCGCTGATTTGCCTTTTCCGCCACGGCGCTGGGCTTCGTAGTCGGTCAACGGCTGATACTTCACGTAACCCTGGTGCGACAGAGTCACCACAACGTCTTCCTGGTTGATCAGGTCTTCGATGTTGATGTCCGCGCTGTTGGCGGTGATTTCGGTGCGACGCGCATCGCCGAACTGATCGCGGATCAGCTCCAGCTCCTCGCGGATCACTTCCATCAGACGATCGGCGCTGCCCAGAATATGCAGCAGTTCAGCGATCTGCTCCAGCAGCTCTTTGTACTCATCGAGCAGTTTTTCATGCTCAAGACCGGTCAGCTTCTGTAAGCGCAGATCCAGAATCGCCTGCGCCTGCTGTTCAGTCAGATAGTACTGACCATCACGCACACCGAATTCCGGTTCCAGCCATTCCGGACGCGCAGCGTCATCGCCCGCACGCTCCAGCATCGCCGCCACGTTGCCCAGATCCCACGGACGCGCGATCAGCGCGGCTTTCGCTTCTGCCGGGGTCGGCGCGCGGCGGATCAGTTCAATGATCGGATCGATGTTCGCCAGCGCAATCGCCAACGCTTCAAGGATATGCGCGCGATCGCGGGCTTTACGCAGTTCGAAAATGGTACGGCGAGTCACCACTTCACGGCGATGGCGCACGAACGCGGAAATGATATCTTTCAGGTTCATGATCTTCGGCTGGCCGTGGTGCAACGCCACCATGTTAATACCGAAGGAGACCTGCAGCTGCGTCTGGGAATAGAGGTTGTTCAGAACCACTTCCCCAACCGCATCGCGTTTCACTTCAATCACAATGCGCATACCGTCTTTATCGGACTCGTCACGCAGTGCGCTGATGCCTTCAACGCGCTTATCTTTTACCAGCTCAGCGATTTTCTCGATCAGGCGCGCTTTGTTCACCTGGTACGGGATTTCATGAACGATAATGGTTTCGCGACCGGTTTTCGCGTCCGCTTCCACTTCGGCGCGCGCGCGAATGTACACTTTGCCGCGACCGGTACGGTAGGCTTCTTCAATGCCGCGACGACCATTAATGATCGCCGCAGTCGGGAAGTCCGGACCCGGGATGTGTTCCATCAGCCCTTCAATGCTGATGTCTTCATCGTCGATATAGGCCAGGCAACCGTTGATCACTTCCGTCAGGTTGTGCGGCGGGATGTTGGTCGCCATACCTACCGCGATACCGGACGAACCGTTTACCAGCAGGTTCGGGATCTTCGTTGGCATAACGTCAGGGATTTTCTCCGTGCCGTCATAGTTATCAACGAAATCTACCGTCTCTTTTTCCAGATCGGCCATCAGTTCATGGGCAATCTTCGCCAGACGGATTTCCGTATAACGCATCGCCGCAGCAGAGTCGCCGTCGATAGAACCGAAGTTACCCTGACCATCCACCAGCATATAGCGCAGCGAAAACGGCTGCGCCATACGAACAATGGTGTCATACACCGCGGAATCGCCGTGAGGATGGTATTTACCGATTACGTCACCAACGACACGGGCAGATTTTTTATAGGCTTTATTCCAGTCATTGCCCAATACGTTCATGGCGTAAAGTACGCGACGGTGTACCGGCTTCAGGCCATCTCGGACATCCGGCAGCGCACGGCCAACAATGACCGACATCGCGTAATCCAGATAAGAGCTTTTCAGCTCCTCCTCAATGTTGACCGGTGTAATTTCTCTCGCAAGGTCGCTCATCTAACCGCTATCCCTCTACTGTATCCCGGATTCAAAGGTCGCAAATTATAACACAACCGCGCTGATTGAGGTAAACCTATCCCCTAAATACTTAAGCTGGCGGCGACCTGCTGTATGACCGGGATCTGCGCTTTATTCAGCGTGAATGCCTGATATACTCATTCGTCATGCCAAATAAGGAGTAATAGCCCCGATGAATGCCGAAAAACAGCCGGTAAACCAGAACGTTGACCACGAAGAAATTGCCAAATTTGAAGCAGTCGCGTCGCGCTGGTGGGATCTGGAAGGCGAATTTAAGCCGCTGCACCGCATTAACCCGCTGCGCCTCGGTTACATCGCGGAGCGTTCCGGGGGGCTGTTTGGGAAAAAGGTGCTCGACGTCGGCTGCGGCGGCGGCATTCTGGCTGAAAGTATGGCCCGCGAAGGCGCCAGCGTTACCGGGCTGGATATGGGCTTCGAGCCGCTGCAGGTGGCAAAACTGCATGCGCTGGAAAGCGGTATTCACGTCGATTACGTGCAGGAAACCGTGGAGGAACACGCGGCGAAGCATGCCGGACAGTATGATGTGGTGACCTGCATGGAGATGCTGGAGCATGTCCCGGATCCGCAGTCGGTGGTTCGCGCCTGCGCACAGTTAGTCAAACCCGGCGGCGAAGTCTTTTTCTCGACGATTAACCGTAACGGTAAGTCCTGGCTGATGGCGGTCGTCGGCGCAGAATACATTCTGCGAATGGTGCCCAAGGGTACGCATGATGTGAAAAAATTTATCAAGCCCGCCGAGCTGTTAGGCTGGGTGGACGAGACGGCCCTGAAAGAACGCCATATCACCGGCCTGCACTATAACCCGCTCACCAACAGCTTCAAGCTGGGCCCGGGCGTTGACGTCAACTACATGGTGCATACCACGGCTAAAGCTGAGTAATCCCGTCGCCGGATGAGACGCTACGGCGTCCTGTCCGGCCTGCGGAAAAAATAAAAATCCGAAAAAATTGTGCCAGGTCATAAGAACTTTCTTCACCTTCGTTGAAGAAATCAGCACTCGATCAAATTATCTATTTTTTTTATGAATTATTGACATCCCCGCCAGGCCTTATAAGACGCGTACTTAGCCTTTCTTACCCTTTTGCAACCTCAATTTAACCTTAAAATCAACTCTTGTACTGAAAAGATTCCCTACTAGAATACTCACCATATAGCGTTTACTTTAACACCCACCCCCTACATATAGTATTTATCCACAGAGTTAGTCACAAGGTGGCGCTGTGGATAATGCGGGGGATATTTTTTCTTTCACGGACAGGTAAAAACCACATGAATCAGAGTCTGCTGGTGACAAAGCGTGATGGTAGTACAGAGCGCATCAATCTCGACAAAATCCATCGGGTTCTGGATTGGGCGGCAGAAGGACTGAACAACGTCTCGATTTCTCAGGTCGAACTGCGCTCCCACATCCAGTTTTATGACGGTATCAAGACATCCGATATCCATGAAACGATCATCAAAGCCGCCGCCGATCTGATCTCCCGCGACGCGCCGGACTACCAGTACCTGGCCGCTCGCCTGGCGATTTTCCATCTGCGTAAAAAAGCCTACGGCGAGTTCGAGCCGCCCGCGCTGTACGACCATGTGGTGAAAATGGTTGAGATGGGCAAATACGACAATCATCTGCTGGAAGACTACACGGAAGAAGAGTTCAAGCAGATGGATTCGTTCATCGTGCACGATCGCGATATGACCTTCTCCTATGCTGCCGTGAAACAGCTGGAAGGCAAATACCTGGTGCAGAACCGCGTCACCGGCGAGATCTACGAGAGCGCCCAGTTCCTGTATATTCTGGTGGCCGCCTGCCTGTTCTCGAACTATCCGCGTGAAACCCGTCTCGATTACGTTAAGCGTTTTTACGATGCCGTTTCTACGTTCAAGATTTCCCTGCCGACGCCAATTATGTCCGGCGTGCGCACCCCGACGCGCCAGTTCAGCTCTTGCGTGCTGATCGAGTGCGGCGACAGCCTGGACTCGATTAACGCGACCTCCAGCGCCATCGTGAAATACGTCTCCCAGCGCGCCGGTATCGGCATCAACGCCGGTCGCATCCGCGCGCTGGGCAGCCCGATTCGCGGCGGCGAAGCGTTCCACACCGGCTGCATCCCGTTCTACAAACACTTCCAGACGGCGGTGAAATCCTGCTCGCAGGGCGGCGTGCGCGGCGGCGCAGCAACCTTGTTCTACCCGATGTGGCATCTGGAAGTCGAAAGCCTGCTGGTGCTGAAAAACAACCGCGGCGTGGAAGGCAACCGCGTGCGTCACATGGACTATGGCGTACAGATCAACAAACTGATGTACACCCGCCTGCTGAAAGGGGAAGAGATCACCCTGTTCAGCCCGTCTGACGTCCCGGGCCTGTATGACGCGTTCTTCGCCGATCAGGATGAGTTCGAACGTCTGTATACCAAATACGAAAAAGACGACAGTATCCGTAAACAGCGCGTGAAAGCGGTAGATCTGTTCTCTCTGATGATGCAGGAACGTGCGTCCACGGGCCGTATCTACATTCAGAACGTTGACCATTGCAACACCCATAGCCCGTTCGACCCGCAGGTCGCGCCGGTACGTCAGTCCAACCTGTGCCTGGAAATCGCCCTGCCGACCAGGCCGCTGATGGACGTTAACGACGAAAACGGTGAAATCGCGCTGTGTACGCTGTCTGCGTTTAACCTCGGCGCGATCAACAGCCTTGACGAACTGGAAGAGCTGGCGGTGCTGGCGGTTCGCGCCCTCGACGCGCTGCTGGATTACCAGGACTACCCTATCCCGGCAGCTAAACGAGGCGCCATGGGTCGCCGCACGCTGGGTATCGGCGTCATTAACTTCGCCTACTATCTGGCGAAACACGGCGTTCGCTACTCCGACGGCAGCGCCAACAACCTGACGCACAAAACGTTTGAAGCGATCCAGTACTATCTGCTGAAAGCCTCTAACGAACTGGCGATCGAGCAAGGCGCCTGCCCATGGTTTAACGAGACCACCTATGCGCAGGGCATTCTGCCGATCGATACTTATAAGAAAGACCTCGACGCGATTGCCAACGAGCCGCTGCATCACGACTGGGAAGCGTTGCGTGAATCCATCAAGACCCACGGCCTGCGTAACTCCACGCTCTCTGCGCTGATGCCGTCCGAGACCTCTTCACAGATCTCGAACGCGACCAACGGTATTGAGCCGCCGCGCGGTTACGTCAGCATTAAAGCGTCGAAGGACGGCATTCTGCGTCAGGTGGTACCGGACTATGAGCATCTGGGCAAGGCCTACGAACTGCTGTGGGAAATGCCGGGTAACGATGGGTATCTGCAGTTAGTTGGCATCATGCAGAAATTTATCGATCAGTCGATTTCGGCTAACACCAACTATGACCCGACACGCTTCCCGTCAGGAAAAGTGCCGATGCAGCAGTTGCTGAAAGACCTGCTCACCGCCTATAAATTCGGCGTCAAGACGCTGTATTATCAGAACACCCGCGATGGTGCGGAAGATGCCCAGGACGATCTGGTGCCATCCATTCAGGACGATGGCTGCGAAAGCGGCGCATGTAAGATCTGATGAAAGATGCCGGGTGGCGCTACGCTTACCCGGCCTACGATTGCACGGTTTGTAGGCCGGATACGGTGCTTGCCCCTATCCGGCGCTCATCCCACAAAGGACTCACTTCAATGGCATACACCACTTTTTCACAGACGAAAAATGACCAGTTGCTGGAACCGATGTTTTTCGGCCAGCCGGTGAACGTTGCGCGTTACGATCAGCAAAAATATGACATCTTCGAAAAGCTGATTGAAAAACAGCTCTCCTTCTTCTGGCGTCCGGAAGAAGTGGACGTTTCCCGCGACCGCATCGATTACCAGGCGCTGCCGGAGCATGAAAAACATATTTTTATCAGCAATCTGAAGTATCAGACGCTACTGGATTCCATTCAGGGACGCAGCCCGAACGTGGCGCTGCTGCCGCTGATCTCCATTCCGGAGCTGGAGACCTGGGTCGAAACCTGGGCGTTTTCAGAAACAATTCACTCCCGCTCATACACCCATATCATTCGTAATATCGTCAACGATCCGGCGGTGGTGTTTGATGATATCGTGACCAACGAGCAAATTCAGAAACGCGCTGAAGGCATCGCCAGCTATTATGACGAACTGATTGAGATGACCAGCTACTGGCATCTGCTGGGCGAAGGCACGCACACGGTAAATGGCAAAACCGTCACCGTGAACCTGCGTGAACTGAAGAAAAAGCTGTACCTGTGCCTGATGAGCGTTAACGCGCTGGAAGCCATTCGCTTCTACGTCAGCTTTGCCTGCTCGTTCGCCTTCGCCGAGCGCGAACTGATGGAAGGCAACGCCAAAATCATTCGCCTGATTGCCCGCGACGAAGCGCTGCACCTGACCGGCACTCAGCACATGCTGAACCTGCTGCGTTCCGGCAGCGACGATCCGGAAATGGCGGAGATTGCCGAAGAGTGCAAGCAAGAGTGCTATGACCTGTTTGTCCAGGCGGCGCAGCAGGAAAAAGAGTGGGCAGATTATCTGTTCCGCGACGGCTCAATGATCGGTCTGAACAAAGACATTCTTTGCCAGTACGTGGAATATATCACCAACATCCGCATGCAGGCGGTTGGCCTTGATCTCCCCTTCCAGACGCGCTCCAACCCGATCCCGTGGATCAACACCTGGCTGGTATCGGACAACGTGCAGGTCGCGCCGCAGGAAGTGGAAGTCAGTTCTTACCTGGTCGGTCAGATCGACTCTGAAGTCGATACCGACGATCTGAGCAATTTCCAGCTCTGATGGGACGCGTTACGCTGCGCATTACTGGCACACAGCTGCTGTGCCAGGATGAGCACCCTTCCCTGCTCGCCGCGCTCGAATCGCACAACGTGGAAGTGGAATATCAGTGCCGCGAAGGCTACTGCGGCTCGTGTCGCATCCGTCTGGTCGCCGGTCAGGTTGACTGGCTCACCGAACCGCTGGCCTTTGTGCAGCCTGACGAAATTTTACCCTGCTGTTGCAGGGCAAAAGGCGATATTGAGATTGAGATGTAACGCGTATTACAACGCGGCATAATACGCTTTAACCGCCTCCCAGTCCGCTTGCGGAATCGGGTGCAGGTTTTTCTCTAACTGGGAAAAGTCGTGCTGCGCGGCTTTACGCCGACGAAAGCGGCGATGGCTTTTTTCCAGATCGAGAAATCCGCTTCCACTTCACCTTCCGTTTTTACGTAGATGTGACGCATATAGCAACAACCGTGCTGACGGTTCACGGCATGCATCTTTTTGAAGGCCAGCGCCACGGCTTTGAGCATGTCCTGCCGCAGATCATCAGGATAGGGCGTTAGCGCGTGCTGGTGATACCAGTCGGCAATGCTGACAAAGCCGCTCATGTCCTCAGTAACAAGTAACGCGCGCCACTCGCCGTTAACTTTCATCGCGTCGCCATATACGATTTTCGGTACGATAACGCCAGCTCGCGCCAGTTCTTTGATCACCGCGATTTCACGCACAATCGTCGGGCGCCCCCACGGATAACGCAGCGAGTAAAATAGATGTTGCGTCATCCGCTTCACGTACAGCCGGGTTCCGTCCCGCTCAATACACTGTACTCCGCTCATGCCTTTGCGTCGGGAGTTAGGTTCTTCCACCCAATCCCCTTCCGTGGCCCACCAGTCATAAAAGGTTGACTGTAGAACGTCCTGCGCCATCTTTCACCATCCGTTATAGTCACGTGGAAAACGATTTAGACAGGAAATATAGATCGCTTACATAAGAAATACTTGAGAAGGTGATGTTCGGTTGCGGACTTCACGCTCGGCTGCGCGGCCAGGAGGGTAAAAATAAAAACTGCACCCGGGTGCGCGAAAAACCGCTTTTGGGTGCAGTGGTAAGGTTGATACGGCGCGGTTTACTCTTTACGCAGGAACACTACCGCTTTATCGGGGAAATCAGTAAACAGCCCGTCAACACCCGCCTGGTTGTAAAGAATGTCATAAAGCTGGTCGACATTCGCGGCGTATTCCGGCAGTTGATCCGCGCGTACCGTATAAGGATGAACCGTCATCTTATTCTGGTGCGCGTCTTTCACCATGTCGGTCAGGATGATGTTGTCTTTTTTCGACGTCTCATCAATCAGCATATGATAGTCAGGGCCAATGCCATCGGCGTATTCGGCAATCTGCTTCATCGCCCCGGGCTTGAACATCCAGTCATAGCTGTAGTTCACCCATTTTCCGTCCGGCTGTTTTTCCTGAGTCTCATTCCAGTCGGTATACGCAATGAGCTGCACCAGGTTGAGATCCATCCCCATCTTTGGCTCCAGCTCGTTTTTGATGCGCTTGAGTTCCGCGACGTCAAAACTTTGCAGATAAACCTTATCCTGCTTGTCGCTGTAGCCGTACTTTTTCAGCACGTCCAGCGTGGTTGCCGCAATGTCCTTTCCTTCCTGATGGTGGAACCACGGCGCTTTAATTTCCGGATAGATGCCGATGTTTTTGCCGGTAGAGTGATTCAGCCCCTGCACAAACTCAATCTCTTCTTCAAAAGTATGCACGCGGAAATCCGATTTTCCCATCGGGAAACGGCCCGGATAGGTTTGCACCTTCTTGCCGTTTTCCAGGTCGAACCCTTCGGTAAACTTCAGGGATTTGATCTCCTCAAGGGTGAAGTCGATAGCGTAATAGCGTCCGTCTTTCCGCGCGCGATCCGGGAAGCGCTCAGCGACATCAGTGACGCGATCAAGATAGTGGTCATGGAGGACGACCAGCCGGTCGTCCTTCGTCATCACCAGATCCTGCTCCAGGTAATCCGCTCCCTGGGCGTAGGCCATCGCCTTCGCAGGCAGTGTATGCTCCGGCAGATAGCCGCTTGCGCCGCGGTGCGCAATCACCACTTTGTCGTTATCGCTGGCAGCCAGCGCGCTGCTTCCCAGCACCATCCCGCTCATCATCAGCGCCAGGCTCAGGTTCTTAAACGTCGTTTTCATTACATTAGCCTCCGTTGCGTTTCAGCATCATCTCCTGGTGATGGCGTTTCTCGCCGAACATGACGATAACCAGCAGGATCACCGCCAGAATGCTGCCGCCAATCATCACCATGAAGCCGCCGTCCCAGCCGAAGAAGTCAACGGTGTAACCCACTATCGCGCTCGCCGCCACAGAACCGCCGAGGTAGCCAAACAGACCGGTAAAGCCTGCCGCAGTCCCTGCCGCTTTTTTCGGCGCCAGTTCCAGCGCATGCAGGCCAATCAACATAACCGGACCGTAAATCAGGAAGCCGATGACGATCATGCAAATCATGTCGACAGTCGGGTTGCCCGCCGGGTTCATCCAGTAGACGATGGTCGCAATGGTCACCAGGGTCATAAAGAATACGCCAGTGGCGCCACGGTTGCCGCGGAACACTTTATCCGACATCCAACCGCACAACAGGGTGCCCGGAATGCCTGCATATTCATACAAGAAATAAGCCCAGGACGATTTATCCAGCGCAAAATGCTTCACTTCCTTCAGATAGGTCGGCGACCAGTCGAGGATGCCGTAGCGCAGCAGATAAACAAAGACGTTAGCGATAGCGATGTACCACAGCAGTTTGTTCGGCAACACGTACTGCATGAAAATCTGCTTCGCGGTCAGCTCTTCTTCCGCTTTTTCGTTGTAGTCGTCCGGATAATCGTTTTTGTACTCTTCGATCGGCGGCAGGCCGCAGGACTGCGGCGTGTCGCGCATCATGGCGAAAGCAAAGAGCGCAACGATGATTGCGCCAAACGCAGGCATATACAGCGCGGCTTTCCAGTCGTTAAACCATGCCATACCAAGCAGGAACAGCAGTGGAGGGATCCCGCCGCCGACGTTATGCGCGCAGTTCCATACCGACACGATACCGCCGCGCTCTTTCTGCGACCACCAGTGTACCATAGTACGACCACACGGCGGCCACCCCATCCCCTGGAACCAGCCACACAGGAACAACAGGACAAACATAATGGCAATGCTCGATGTCGCCCACGGCACAAAGCCCATGAACAGCATAACCGCCGCCGCGAGAATCAGACCGGCGGGAAGGAAAACGCGCGGATTCGAGCGGTCGGAAACCGACCCCATGATGAATTTCGAAAATCCGTAAGCGATGGAAATCCCTGACAGCGCAAAACCGAGATCGCCGCGCGAAAACCCTTGCTCCACCAGATACGGCATGGCCAGCGCGAAGTTCTTGCGCACCAGGTAATACGCGGCATAGCCAAAGAATATCCCCAGGAAAATCTGCCAACGGAGCCGACGATAGGTCGGATCAATCTCCGCTTGCGGCAAGCGCGCTTTATGCGCGGCTGGTTTAAAAATACTCAACATAATGTAGCCTCCGTGGCCCGTCTCTTTATAAGTGGTCAACACCGCAGTTCGTACAAACAACCCCGCTGCTTCCAGTGTGGCCGCGATGTTAAGTAAAGATACATGCGGTTAATGTGAATTACAGCACATATTGTTACAGTTTTATGACAAATGTTCAGAAAGGCGCACGAAATCACGTTTCATTTTCGAATCATGAGCGAATATGCGCGAAATCAAACAAACCATGCGTTTTATGTGGCTAAATGATAAAAAACGAACTGTGAGGGAAAACAATGAAAACTCGCGACTCGCAAACTGCTGACGTGATTATCATTGGTGGAGGCGCCACGGGGGCCGGTATTGCCCGTGACTGCGCGCTACGCGGCCTGCGCGTTATGTTAGTTGAACGCCACGACATCGCCACCGGCGCGACCGGGCGCAACCATGGTCTGCTGCACAGCGGCGCGCGCTATGCGGTCACTGACGCAGAGTCCGCCCGCGAGTGCATCAGCGAAAACCAGATTTTAAAACGTATCGCCCGTCACTGCGTTGAACCGACGGACGGTCTGTTTATTACCCTGCCCGAAGACGACCTCGCATTCCAGGCCACGTTTATTCGCGCCTGCGAAGAGGCCGGGATCCGCGCAGAGGCGATCGATCCGCAGCAGGCGCGCATAATTGAACCTTCAGTCAATCCACAGCTGACTGGCGCGGTAAAAGTCCCTGACGGCACGGTCGATCCGTTCCGCCTCACGGCGGCGAATATGCTTGATGCGAAGGAGCATGGCGCAGTTATTCTGACCGCTCATGAAGTGACCGGCCTGATCCGCGAAGGGGCAACGGTCAGCGGCGTGCATGTACGCAATGCGCTGACTGGCGAAACGCAGACGCTGCATGCGCCAGTGGTGGTCAATGCTGCCGGGATCTGGGGGCAACGAATCGCGGAATACGCCGACCTGAGCATCCGCATGTTCCCGGCGAAAGGATCGCTGCTGATTCTGGATCACCGTATTAATCAACATGTGATAAACCGCTGCCGTAAGCCGTCCGATGCCGATATTCTGGTGCCGGGCGACACCATTTCACTCATTGGCACCACCTCAACCCACATTGATTACAACGATATCGACAGCAACCGCGTCACCGCCGAGGAAGTGGATATTCTGCTGCGTGAAGGGGAAAAACTGGCGCCCGTGATGGCGAAGACCCGTATCCTGCGCGCATACTCCGGAGTAAGGCCGCTGGTCGCCAGCGACGACGATCCGAGCGGACGCAACGTCAGCCGCGGTATTGTGCTGTTCGACCATGCGGAACGCGATGGTCTGGACGGATTTATCACCATTACCGGCGGCAAACTGATGACCTACCGCCTGATGGCGGAGTGGGCCACCGATGCGGTCTGTCGCAAACTGGGTAATACTCGCCCCTGCATGACCGCCGACACGCCGCTGCCTGGTTCGCACGAACCGACAGAAACCACCCTTAAGCGCGTGATCTCCCTGCCCGCGCCGTTGCGCGGCTCCGCCGTTTATCGCCACGGCGATCGCACGCCGGCGTGGTTAAGCCAGGGACGTCAGCATCGCAGCGTGGTTTGCGAATGTGAAGCCGTCACCGCTGGCGAAGTCCAGTACGCGGTGGAAAATTTAAACGTGAACAGCCTGCTTGACCTGCGCCGCCGTACCCGCGTAGGCATGGGCACCTGCCAGGGTGAACTGTGCGCCTGCCGTGCCGCCGGATTGCTGCAACGTTTTAATATCACCACCGCCACACAATCCATCAGCCAACTCTCTGATTTCTTAAATGAACGCTGGAAAGGCGTGCAGCCTATCGCCTGGGGCGACGCGCTGCGCGAAAGCGAATTCACCCGCTGGGTATACCAGGGCTTATGTGGTCTGGAAAAGGAGCCGCGCGATGAGATTTGATACAGTCATTATGGGCGGCGGTCTGGCCGGACTCCTCTGCGGTTTGCAGTTGCAAAAACATGGCCAGCGCTGTGCGATCGTCACCCGCGGGCAGAGCGCGCTGCACTTCTCCTCCGGTTCGCTGGATCTGCTCAGCGCATTACCGGATGGACAACCGGTAACGGATATCGCTGCCGGTCTGGACGCACTGCAAAAACAGGCGCCTGCCCACCCTTATTCACAACTGGGAACAGAACATGTGCTACAGCTTGCACAGCAAGCACAGGCAGTGCTGCAGGCATCCGGCGCGCAGATGCAGGGCGACGTAAGGCAATCGCATCAGCGCGTCACCCCGCTGGGCACGCTGCGGACAACCTGGCTTTGCGCGCCGGAAATTCCGGTCTGGCCGCTTACCGCAAAACACTTGTGCGTAGTCGGCATCACCGGTCTGCTCGATTTTCAGGCGCATCTTGCCGCCGCCTCTCTGCAGCAGGCCGGTTTGACGGTTGACACGGCGGAGATCGACCTGCCCGAACTGGACGTGCTACGCGACAACGCCACGGAGTTTCGCGCGGTGAACATTGCGCGTTTTCTTGACAACGAAGACAAATGGCCGCTGCTGTTCGACGCGCTGTTACCCGTGGCGAAAAGCTGCGAGATGGTGATGATGCCCGCCTGCTTTGGCCTCGCGGATGAGCGCCTATGGCGCTGGCTCAACGCGCGCCTGCCGTGTCCGCTGACGCTACTGCCGACTCTGCCGCCGTCTGTGCTGGGCATTCGTCTGCATAATCAGCTTCAGCGCCAGTTCGTACGTCAGGGCGGGATCTGGATGCCAGGCGATGAAGTGAAGAAAGTGACCTGCAAAAACGGCGCGGTGAGCGAAATCTGGACCCGCAATCATGCTGATATTCCACTCCGTCCGCGCTTCGCGGTACTGGCCAGCGGCAGCTTCTTCAGCAGTGGGCTGGTGGCTGACCGTCAGGGCATTCGCGAACCGATTCTTGGACTGGATGTTCAGCAAACGGCCAACCGTGCCGGGTGGTACCGACAAGATTTCTTTGACGCCCAACCCTGGCAGCAGTTTGGCGTCACCACCGACGCAGCGTTACGTCCATCGCTGGCCGGGCAAACGGTAGAAAACCTGTATGCCATTGGTTCGGTGCTCGGCGGATTCGACCCGATAACCCAGGGATGCGGCGGCGGCGTCTGCGCCGTCACCGCCTTACACGCCGCCCATGAGATCGCAAAACGTGCAGGAGGTGAGCAATGAGCGATACCCGTTTTGAAAGTTGCATCAAGTGCACAGTGTGCACCACCGCCTGTCCGGTCAGCCGCGTCAATCCCGGCTATCCCGGCCCCAAACAGGCCGGACCCGACGGCGAGCGTCTGCGTCTGAAAGACGGTGCGCTATACGATGAGGCGCTGAAATATTGCATTAACTGCAAGCGCTGCGAAGTGGCGTGTCCGTCTGATGTGAAGATTGGCGATATCATTCAGCGCGCGCGGGCAAAATATGACACTTCGCGCCCGTCGCTACGCAATTTCATCCTCAGCCATACGGATCTGATGGGAAGCGTCTCCACGCCGTTCGCCCCGGTGGTGAATACCGCAACATCGCTAAAACCGGTGCGCCAGTTGCTTGATTACGCGCTAAAAATCGACCATCGTCGCACCCTGCCCAAATACTCGTTTGGCACCTTCCGTCGCTGGTATCGCAGCGTGGCGCAGCAGCAGGCGCAGTATAAGGATCAGGTCGCCTTCTTTCATGGTTGTTTTGTCAATTACAACCATCCGCAACTCGGAAAGGACTTAATTAAGGTGCTGAACGCCATGGGCACCGGCGTCCAGTTGTTGAGCAAAGAGAAGTGTTGCGGGGTACCGCTTATCGCCAACGGTTTCACCGACAAAGCGCGTAAGCAGGCGGTGACGAACGTCGAATCGCTGCGCGAAGCGATTGCGGTAAAAGGCATCCCCGTTATCGCCACCTCCTCCACCTGTACCTTCGCCCTGCGCGACGAGTATCCGGAAGTGCTGGATGTCGACAACCGCGGTCTGCGAGAGCACATCGAACTGGCGACCCGCTGGCTGTGGCGCAGGCTTGATGAAGGCAAAACGTTGCCGTTGAAAACGCTGCCGCTGAAAGTGGTTTATCACACGCCGTGCCACATGGAAAAAATGGGCTGGACGCTGTATACCCTTGAACTGCTGCGCCGGATACCGGGTCTGGAGCTAACGGTGCTGGACTCTCAGTGCTGCGGAATCGCCGGAACCTATGGCTTTAAGAAAGAGAACTACCCCACCTCGCAGTCCATTGGCGCGCCGCTGTTTAAGCAGATTGAAGAGAGCGGCGCCGATCTGGTGGTCACCGACTGCGAAACCTGCAAATGGCAAATTGAGATGTCCACCAGCAAACGCTGCGAACATCCGATAACGCTGTTAGCGCAGGCGCTCGGTTAACGCACTTACCTGACGGCGCAAAACGCAGAGCCTGAACACCACATCCATGCCGGATTGCATCCGGCATTTTTGCGTGATTCTTTCCATAAAACTGTATACGTTGCAACCGCAAGCAACTTTCCCTCGTCCCGCCGCGCAAAGCCTGTATTCAACTAATGCAACCCGCGCCATCAGCCTGTAACGTCACGACAACACAATGTTAAGGTGACGGACTACCATGACGCATTCAACCACATCCACTCCGCACGATGCGGTGTTTAAAAAGCTGATTTCCAGTCCTGAAGTGGCACGGGACTTTCTCACTATCCACCTTCCCGCGCCATTGCGCGAAATGTGCGATTTAACAACGCTCAGGCTGGAAGCCACCACGTTTATCGAACAGGATCTCCGCGCATATTATTCTGACGTCGTGTGGTCGCTGAAAACAAAAGAAGGCGAAGGCTATATCTATTGCGTCATTGAACATCAGAGCACTGCCGTGCCGCATATGGCCTTTCGGCTCATGCGCTATGCCACCGCCGCCATGCAACATCATCTGGATGCCGGGCATAAAACGCTGCCGCTGGTGATCCCGATGCTGTTTTACCACGGCGTGCAAAGTCCGTATCCCTGGTCGCTAAACTGGCTGGACGAATTTGATAATCCGCAGCTGGCGCGGCAGCTCTATACGGAGGCCTTTCCGCTGGTGGACATAACGGTGGTGCCTGACGATGAAATCATGCAACACCAGCGCGTTGCTCTGCTTGAGCTTATGCAAAAGCATATCCGGGATCGCGATCTGATGGGTCTGGTTGACCGGCTGGTGACGCTGTTAGTTACCGGTATTGCTAATGACAGCCAGCTGCAAACGCTGTTTAATTATCTGGTGCAGTACGGCGATGCGACGCGCTTTAGCGAGTTTATCCGCGAGGTCGCCGAACGTTCCCCCCATCATAAGGAGAGACTGATGACGATTGCAGAACGACTGCGGCAGGAAGGCCACCGTCATGGATTGCAGGAGGGGCTGCAAAAAGGCCTTCAGCAAGGGCTTGAACAAGGATTACACGAAGGTAAGCGAACAGGCACCAGAGAAGAGGCGCTGCGCATTGCGCGAATGATGATCGAGAAAGGGATCGAACGTGATTTGGTGCTGACCATCACCGGTATCTCTGTTGATGAGGTCATAGCCAGCCACCACTGATGCCATAAGCAGGCCGGATAAGCGAAGCGTCGCCATCCGGCACGTTTACTCAGTAGCTACTTTTTACCGGGGTCGCTGAACCGACAGCTTTAAACATCGCCAGTCGGCGATCCAGCGCCTCGGTATAAAGCATGGTATCGACGCCCACGGCGACGAAGTTAGCCCCCCACTGCAGGCATTTTTTCGCCATGGCCGGGTCAACCGCGAGGAACCCTGCCGCTTTACCGGCGGCGCGTATGCGAGCAATGCTTTCCTGAATGATGCGCTGCACGTCCGGGTGTCCGGCGTTATCCGGATAACCCAGCGACGCAGAGAGATCCGCCGGGCCAATAAACACGCCGTCAATGCCGTCCACGTCGAGAATAGCGTCGAGATTGTCGAGCGCCGTTTTGCTTTCGACCTGTACCAGCAGGCACAGCGATTCGTTGGCCTGCGCCATGTAGTTGTCGATACGTCCCCAGCGTGCCGCCCGCGCGACGCTGGCGCCGACGCCGCGCTCGCCAAGCGGTGGGTAACGGGTGGCGGCAACCACCTGACGCGCCTGTTTGGCGGTATCGACCATCGGGATTAGCAGCGTTTGCGCACCGATATCCAGCACCTGTTTAATCAGCGCTTTGCTTCCCTCAACCGGCCGGATCACCGGCTGGCTGGCATACGGCGCGATAGCCTGTAATTGATGATACAGATCCTGCACCGTATTCGGTGCGTGTTCACCGTCGATCAGCAGCCAGTCATAACCGGAGGTCGCGGCAATTTCCGCCATATAAGACGTGGTTGAACTCAGCCACAGCCCAATTTGCACTTCCCCTTTTTGTAAACCTTCCTTAAAAGGGTTTGCTAACAATGCGTTCATAATGATCCTTACAACGTGGATAAAATTATTGATGCGCAGCACCCGGTTGCGACGCGGCACGGTTCACGCTCAGAGTGAAGATGATTAACGCGCCAATGATGGCGACCCCGGCCAGAGTCAGCAGACCCGCCGCGTCGCTGGCGAACATCGTTTCCGCCTTCACGCGCAGGATCGGCGCGATAAATCCCCCTACCGCGCCAAACAGGTTAACAAAGCCGATCCCCGCCGCCAGCGCCGTACCCGAAAGCAGCTGCGTCGGCATGGTCCAGAACACCGGTTGTACCGCAATAAAGCCCACCGCCGCGACGCAAAGCGCCAGTATCGCCAGCACCGGAGAAACCAGCCCGGAAAGCCCAATACCAATGCCAGCCGCTAACAGCGTCAGCGCGGCGACGTTTCGGCGATCGCCGGTGCGGTCGGAATAGCGCGGGATGAGCCAGGTGCCAAACAGCGCGGCGACCCACGGAATGGCGGTGACCACCGACGCGGTGAACCCCACTTTGGTGCCCAACAACGCCGCCACCTGCGTCGGCAGAAAGAAGATCAGCCCGTACACCGCCACCTGGATCGTCAGGTAAATAATCGCCAGTTGCCAGACGCGTCCGTTACGCAGGGCATCGGTGAGTTTTGACGTGACTTTCTTCTCTTCTTCGCTCGCCAGTTGGCTTATCAGCGCGGCCTTTTCTTCTGCGCTCAGGAAACGTGCCTGTTGCGGCGTGTCGTCCAGCCAGAAAAACGTGAACACGCCTGCGCCAACCGCCAATAAACCTTCGATAACGAACATCCAGAACCATCCCGGATGCCCCATGAAGCCGTGCATTTCCAGCAGCGCGCCGGAAAGCGGCGACCCCAGCGTCAGCGCCAGCGGCGCGCCCATATAGAACAGCCCCATAATGCTTGCGCGGGTGCGCTGCGGGAACCACTGCGAGGTCAGATAGATCATGCCGGGGAAGAAACCGGCTTCCGCCGCCCCCAGCAGGGTACGAATAATCAGGAATTTCGCCTCTGTATCCGCCCACGCCATCGCCGCGGAGAGAAAGCCCCACAGCAGCGTGGTGGTGCCGATCCAGGTTCTCGCCCCCAGTTTGCGCATCAGCAGGTTGGCAGGCACCCCGAGAAAGGCGTAGACCACGAAGAAAATCCCCGCCCCCAGCGCATAGGCTTCATTGCTTAGCCCGGTATCAATTTGATAGGTCTCTTTGGCGAAGCCAATATTCGAACGATCCAGAAACGCCAGTACGTACAGCGTGAGCATGAACGGGATCAAACGCGCGCGGTTTTTCTTTACGACGCGGTCAAGCAAAGTGGTACTCATAGCAAGATCCTCAACAGGGAGGGCGTTGCCGGATGAACGGCAACGCACAGGTCATTAGTGGCTATAAGGGCGTTTCAGGTTGCAGTCGCGGTTAAGCTCGACGCCAAATCCAGGCTTATCCAGTACAGATTTATGAATGCGTCCGTTCACCGGCACCGGCTCATCGAGCAGGATCGGGTCAAACTGCGGGCGCATCGTTGAACAGTCCGGGCTGGTCATCAGGAATTCGCTGAATGGCGTATTCGTGAAGGTAATGACCGCGTGATGCGAATAGACCGAGGAACCGTGTGGCACCACCAGCTGTCCGCGCGCTTTGGCGATAGCGGCGATCTCGACCAGCGTGGTCAGGCCGCCGCACCAGCCCACATCCGGCTGCATAATGTCGATGCCGGTTTCCGACAAGGTGCGGAAAGACTGGAGGGTGCCGTGATGCTCACCGCTGGTGACCATCATCCCCGCCGGCGCGTTGCGCTTCAGTTCGCAGTAGCCTTCGTACTGCTGCGGCGGCAGACACTCTTCAATCCATTTCAGATTGTAAGGCGCACAGGCGTGGGCCAGTTTGGTGGCATAGTTCACGTCCTGGCTCATCCAGCAGTCGAGCATCAGCCAGAAGTCCGGGCCGCATTTCTCGCGCATATCGGCGACCATTGCCGCGTCTTTACGGATCCCCGCATCGCCGTCATGCGGCCCCCAGTGGGTCGGCATTTTCCCGCCGATAAAGCCCATCCCTTTCGCCAGATCCGGACGGGCGCCAGTGGCATAGAACTGAATTTCGTCCCGCACTGCGCCGCCAAGCAGTTTGTAAACCGGCAGGCCAACGACTTTACCGAACAGATCCCACAACGCCAGATCGACGCAGGAAATCGTGTTCATGACCAGACCGCCGGAACCGGAATAGTACATGGTCGCGCTAAGCATTTGATCGTGTATCAGTTTGATGTCGCTGACACATTTCCCTTCGATAAACCGATTGAGATGCTTTTCAACGATAAAACAGCCCATCTCGCCCGCCGTGGAGACGGCAAAGCCCGTCTGGCCGTTATCGGCTTCGACTTCCACAATCAGCGTGCCCAGTACGTTGATCCCGAAAGACTGACGCGACTGTTCGTACTCGCGATATTTACTCATCGGCGTAGCGATGTGATCGTCAATCCAGTGATTGGCCCCCTGATCGTGATAGTCACCGCCGCCAGCGCCTTTTTCAGCCGTAGCGCCGCCGGTAAACCAGGCGCGAACATGTTTAATTTTAGGTAGGGTCATGATGTTCTCCATTTATGATGCGAGTGAATCGAAGGGACTTTTCCATCCCAGAAGGCGTGAAATATCCTTCGCGCAGGCAATCGCCTTCCCGGCCAGATAATCACGGTTCTCATCGTTGATTTGTAATCGGGTGCCGACCACCGAAATGGCGGCGGCGGGTTCATTGTTGGCATTAAAAACTGGCGCGGCGACGCAACGCACGTCCGGGTAATCTTCACCGTTGTCAAAGCTCCATCCGCGCTGGCGGATGCGCTCCAGTTCGTCGCTAAGCTGTTGCGGGTCGGTAATGGTCGTCGGCGTCGCCTTTTCCCATACCAGTTGCGCAATTATGGCTTTGCGCACCGGCGCCGGTTGCCAGGCCAGCAGACATTTGCCGATACCGGAACGATAGAGCGAAAGGCTTTTACCTTCGTGGGAGCGAACGCTGATGGTGGAGGAAGATTCCACTTTCAGGATGTAGTAAGCACTCTCATGATCGATGATCCCCAAATGGCAGAGCATGCCGGTTTCATCCATCAACTGTGTCAGGCGCGGGCGTGCCAGTTCACGCAGATCCATTTTGCTAAGCGCATGCCCGGAAAGCTCCACCAGTTTGGTCCACAGGCAAAAATTCTCCTGATGGTCGACGCTGATAAACCGCTGGCGCTTCAGTTCGTTGAGCAGCAGATACGCGGTGCTCTTGGGAATGCCCAGCGTCTCAATGATCGTCGCCGCGCTGCACGGGCCAATCCTCGCGATCAGATTAAGGATGTCGATGGCGCGGGTAAGCGCCGGCACTTTACTTGATTCCAACATACTGGACTCCAGTCTGAGATACTGGAATCAGTGTGATCGGTACGCAGGGGGAAATTTGTGAAGCACATCAAATCGCGCCTCACTTCCAGCAGAATGGAAAAAAAATGAGGAAAAATGTGAATAAACGCACGGATTTTTTCGGCGGGAGTACAGCAGGTTGGACAAGCATGACGGCTTATTGCCGGATGGCGACTGACGCCACGGTGGGCATCTTAAAAAGCGCTATCGCCCAGGCCCGGTATGCCGTAACGCAACCGGGCAGTGTGCCGGATACTTTTTACAAGCGAGTCAGCGCAATCAGAGCGTAAACGACTCGACCACCTCAATCCAGCCGTGCTCTGTCGCGATCTCCTGATGGTTAAGCCAGCGGCGCAGCATATTCAGCGCCATCATCGCGCAGACTTCCTGACGCACCTGTAGGCTATGCCGTGTGACGCTAAAATGAACCCGTAGCGCCCAGGTGCCGTCTGGCGTGGCCAGGGCAAAATTAAGATGCTCGTTTTCCAGGCCGGATACCGCCAGCGCCAGACCGGCATAATGGTTACCGCGACGCTCATTCGTCCAGTGCGCGGTTTGCGCCAGCGTTTCTTCCTGAGAAGGCACCACTTCACTAGCCAGAAGCGGCGCGCCCGCCCTTGAAAGTTGCAATGCCACCAGCCCTGCGGTGTACTGCTCGCTGAGCGTCAGGCTAAGCTGTCTTTTCTGCAGTTCACGGGCAATTTGCGCAGGCAGGCCTTCCGTGCCTTCAAAGATCAGGCTTTGTCCGGCAACGCGCTTCACCTCCTGCCACAGGGTTTGCATCGCTTCACGCTGGGCGTATGGGCCAGTGAGCTTCAGCTCGATGATCGGCATTGACGAACGGTACCCCAGCGTCACACCTTCCGGCAGCGTCAGCGAGTCGAGGCTTTGGGCAAGATCGCTTTCCGAACGTCCGAAGGTCGTCAGACGCAGACACAGCGGTGCTTCGCTCAGCGCGAAGCGTTCACGCAGGCGCGGCAGGATCTCGTGCTCAATCATCACCTTAAATTCAGACGGCACGCCCGGCGTGAAAAACATCAGGCAGCGATTCAACTGAACCGCAAAGCCACAGGCGGTCCCGACCGGATTGTTGATAAACTCGGCGCTGGCCGGCAGCTCCGCCTGTTTGCGGTTGCTGGGCGCCATCGCCCGACCGCGCTCGCGGAAAAAACGCGCCATTTCAGCAAGCCAGGGTTCATGTAACACCAGCCCCTCCCCCTTTGCCGTCGCCGCCGCCAGGGCGCTCAGATCATCGCTGGTGGGACCCAGCCCACCATTGACGATCAGAACATCTGCGTGCTGGCTGCGCTCGCGCAAAACGGCGACCAGGTCGTCAAGATTGTCGCCCACCGTGTTGCGACGCGTTAAGGGTAATCCCTGATTAAAGAAAAAATCGGCCAGCCAGGCGGCGTTAGTGTCGACAATTTGCCCATGCAACACTTCATCCCCGGTGGATAGCATCTCCACGTGTAACATCGTGTTCTCCTGCTTTTATGATGCAAACACTATAACGCATGAAGAAGGAGGAGGAGAAAAAAACAGGCGCGGCAGGACGCCGCGCCGAAGCGATTAGAAGCTGGCGTTAACCCCAACATACGGACCGTCAGCAATTGCGTTGTCGCGGTTGCCGTCTTTGCCCGCCAGATTCAGATAGCGATAGCCCGCTTCAATGCTCAGCGGACGCAGAAGGGTCCAGCGTGCGCCAGCGTTAGCTTCTTCGTAGCTGTCAATACCGCTGGACAGCGAGTCCGGTGAGTAATAGTACTCGCCAAACAGACGGAAGCTGTCGCCAATCGGCCACTGCAGCCCGCCGCCGACCGCCGCCGCGTAACCTTCTTCACCATCCTTGGGATTGGTATAAATGCCTTTGCCGCCGACCGTTGCCAGCATGGGTCCAAGAGGAATATTTAACCCCAGACCCAGACCTGCGGCGTCGCCGTCGTCATCGTTGTGCATCCAGTTACCGCTCAGCGCCAGGCCGCTGGACTCCGTACCAAATCCAACACCGAGATTGGTGTAATCTTCCCCCGCCTGACCGCTGATACTCATCGCATTCACGGTCGCAGACACGAACAGCATTCCAGCCAGTCCAACTATTACGCTTTTTTTCATTTTTACCCTTTCCAGCAAGCAATTGCGCAAAACGTCCCAAAACCGCCGGATTGTACTGTCATTAACGCAGGAATCAAGGTGTTAAAAAATGGTTAGTTCAGGGTTTTGTAACTAAATAAGATCGGTCTGGTAAGGGGAAACGGTAACGAAATCCGTATAGCCAATAGGGGCTTGCCCAGGATCAATTTTTTATTGATCAATCTTCCTTACATTAATTCCCGGTTTTGTCTGGAAAAGAGACGTTTTTTACTCGTGTTGTCAGGCGATATGCTTTTCGCTGGCACATTTACCTCTGCTTTAAGGAACATTATCGTGCGTCAAAGGACTATTGTTTGCCCCTTAATACAGAATAATGGCAGTTACCTGTTGTGCCAGATGGCCGACGATCGCGGTGTTTTTCCGGGTCAATGGGCCTTATCAGGCGGTGGCGTGGAGCCGGGGGAGCTAATTGAAGACGCCCTGCGTCGTGAGATCCGCGAAGAGCTCGGAGATGAATTGATACTCAGTGATATTAAACCCTGGACGTTCAGCGATGATATCCGTACTAAAACCTATCCGGACGGTAGTCAGGAAGAGATCTACATGATTTACCTGATCTTTGACTGCATTGCCGCTAACCGTGAAGTGCATATTAACGAAGAGTTTCAGGCCTTCGCCTGGGTCAAACCGGAAGATTTACCGAAATATGATCTGAATATCGCCACGCGAAAAACGTTGGGGCTGAAAGGATTACTTTAACAGAACATGACAGCCTTTATGGCTGTCATTGAGACGCTGATGAGATAAGCTTTTATTATTGAATCATCAATTGACCATCTAAATAAAGCTTACCGTGATCGGCATGCATCACTAAAGCGTCCAGATATCCCGGATCGTATTTAACGCCGCGCATATTTTCCGCCAGCCACGTCAGACAATGATTATGCGTAAAAATAACCGTATTTTTACCCTGTGACTGTTTGGCGAGGCGTAGAATAGCCCGTTGCGTTCCGCCTCCACATGTACGCATCGCGTTATCCACGGTGAGTTTCTTACCGCCGGAAAACCACGTCGCCGACTGAATAGTGCGTACGGCAGGACTGGCAAATAATGAATAATCGTTAATTTGTGCGGCGAACGTCTCTCCACGCGCCCTGGCCTGATGCGCGCCGTATGCGGTAATACCGGTTTTATCTGACAGACAGGGATGTTCGGAACGATCGCAGCGCTCAGCATGGCGAAACAGAACGATGATGGGGTGCTGCTTTGCCAGCAAGGCGAGCGTCGGGGTATTGATGCGCGGCAAACCGTTACTGCTCCACGCCACCTTGCCGCTAACACCAATCAGAACAACCAGACTGACGATCAGAATAGCGGCATATTTTCGGGAATGAGAAAAATACTGGAAAAAAGCTGACACGTCACTTTCCACGCAATAAAAATAAATAAAATACGGTCTACCTTTCGGTATACCAGTCGAAAATTCGTGTCGTGAACATGCCTTAAAACCTGAATAAAAGCAAAGGTTATTCAGGCGAATAATCCCTTTTTCGTCTTTATTTTATTTCTTAAGGTTAAATTAATATTCACCTGCTAATATTGCATTACCCGCTATTTAATAATTATTTCCCGAAGAGTTTAATGACATTTTTCGGGGAGATTGCTCCCCCCGCGTATTCATTATCGATCTGCGTAAATCTGTCGCACCCAGTCGGTCAACGCCCGGCGTGAAATTTTGATGCCGCCGTTTTTAAGCGTATCCGGCAGGATCAACCACCCCACCGGCTGCTGGAAACGCGCCAGCTTGTCTTTCACCCATTCGCGAAGGTCCGGAACCGCTTCGCTGGCGTCATATTCCACGACCGCAACGGGACGTTGGCCGAACTCGGCATCCGCCACGGGAACAATAAAGACCTGTTGCACCTGCGGATGGGCGGCAATCACCCGCTCAACCTCTTCCGGTTGGATCCCTTCGCCACCGCTAAAAAAGAGATTATCCAGCCGCCCGAGAAGGGTTAATTTATTATTAGACAGCACACCGCGATCGCGTGTAGCAAACCATCCTTCGTCGTTAACCAGCGGCGCCAGTCTGCCGTTTCGCCAGTAACCTGCCGCCATGCTCGCCGCACGCAGCCACACTTCGTCATTAACAACGTTGACTTCGCGTCCCGGTAACGGCCCCCCGACGTCCGCCTGCCCATCGGCCTCTTTGGCGCATACCGTCGAGGCAAATTCGGTCAGTCCGTAGCCGCACCAACAGCGAATGCCCTGCGCACGCGCCTGCTCCGTTAACGCAACCGGGATCGCCGCGCCGCCGAGCAGCACCGCCTTCAGCGAAACGGGCGTCTGGTTCATCAGCAACCGCCACAGTTGCGTTGGCACCAGCGACGCATGGGTGCATCCGGCCAGCATCTGCTCCAGCGGCTGTTTTTCCCGTACGGTCATCCGCGCGCCGGCAAACAGCCAGCGCCATAAGATGCCCTGACCGGAGACGTGAAACAGCGGCAGGGAAAGCAGCCAGTCGTCGTCTTTGCCGAAGGGTATCAGCGAGAGGACGCCTTCGGCGCTGGCGAGATGCGCCTGGCAGGTATGCACGGCGGCCTTAGGCAAACCGGTAGAGCCGGACGTCAGCGTCATTGAACTCAGACGCTGTGGTTGCCAGGCCACGCCATGATCGCCCGCCTCTTCCCGCATCGTCAGCGTCGTCAAAAAAGCAAAGGGATTGTCGCCTTCGCGATCCAGCGCAAACTGTAACGTCAGATCCGGCAGCAGCGTGGACAGAAGCGACTGCGGAAGCTGCGGGTTGATCGGCAGAACACGCGCGCCGCACTGCAATAGCGCCAGCCACGCCAACAGCGTCTGAGGATGGTTCCAGGCGCGCAGCATTACCCCACTGCCTTCCACCACGCCCTGCGCGGCAAAACCGCCCGCCAGCGCGTTAATGCGCTGGCAGAGCGCTTGCCAGGTGAGTACCTCATCATTCAGGCGCAGAGCGGGCGCATCCCCTCTTACCTGCCGCCAGTGACGCCACGGCCAGTCAGAAAAGCTCATTGCACCCGTTCCAGCGCATCAAGTTCTGTACACGGTAGCGTACTGCCCGGCCAGCGGCGAAGCTGCTGCGTCTGCATCAGGTTCAGGGTGTCGAGACCGGGAATGGTCTGCGGCGTCAGCCACGCGGCAATACGCGCCAACTGCGTTAAACCCAGGCTCGATTCAATGGACGAACTGATCACCGCCGTCAGCCCCAGCGCATGTGCGGACTCAACCTGTTGACGAACCTTGTCCAGCGAGCCGGTCAGCGTCGGCTTGATCACCACCGCGCGGACGCCCTCTTCCGCCTCGAAGGCGAAGTCGGCATCGCGCAGGCTTTCATCCCAGGCGATGGCAATACCGGTCTCACGGGCAAATGCCCGGGAATCGTCGCGGGTTTTACACGGTTCTTCCAGGAAAGCGATGCGATGGCGATAGTCCGGGTTGACGTACTTCGCAAATTGTTGCGCTTTCAGCGGTGTCCAGGCACGGTTGGCATCCAGACGCAGATGCAGCTCCGGTATCGCCTCCAGCAGCAGGTTAACCACCATGCCGTCGCGTACCGCTTCGTACAGGCCGACTTTTATCTTCGCCACTTTTTCACCAGGCATGTCGGCCAGTTGCAGCACCAGATCGTCCGGATCGCCGGTACACAGCGGCGCGGCGCGATAGTCCGCCGCCGCGGGCAGCATTCCCGTCAGTTCCGCCTGCGCGCAGCTGACGCCAAACGCCACCGACGGCATATCCGGCAGTAACTCGCCGCCCAGCAGCCAGTCGTTAACCCAGGCCAGCAGAGCCACCTGCGCATCTTCAACGGTTTCGAGGCTAAAGCCTGGCAGCGGGGAGATTTCTCCCCACCCTTCCCGTTCGCCGTCACGCAGACAGACATACAGCCCGTCGCGGGTTTTTAACCGCCTGTCACGCAGAACCACCCCCGCGTCCATGGGGATCTGCCAGCGGTATACCTGCGCGCTACGCATTACGGATTCCGTTTGAATTTGCTGAAATCAGGCTGACGTTTCTGGTTGAAGGCGTTACGGCCTTCCTGACCTTCTTCCGTCATATAGAACAGCATGGTGGCATTTCCCGCCAGTTCCTGCAGACCCGCCTGCCCGTCACAGTCGGCGTTCAGCGCGGCTTTCAGGCAGCGCAGCGCCATCGGGCTGTTTTGCAGCATTTCGCGACACCAACGCACGGTCTCTTTTTCCAGATCCGCCAGCGGAACTACGGTGTTAACCAGCCCCATATCCAGCGCCTGCTGCGCATCATACTGACGGCACAGGAACCAAATTTCACGCGCTTTCTTTTGTCCAACGATCCGCGCCATGTAAGATGCGCCCCAGCCGCCGTCAAACGAACCGACTTTCGGGCCGGTCTGACCGAAAATAGCATTTTCCGCTGCGATGGTCAGATCGCACATCATATGCAGCACGTGGCCGCCGCCGATGGAATAACCGGCCACCATCGCCACTACCGGCTTCGGACAGGTGCGGATCTGGCGCTGGAAATCCAGCACGTTCAGGTGATGTACGCCGGAGTCGTCCTGGTAACCGCCGTAGTCGCCGCGCACTTTCTGGTCGCCACCCGCGCAAAAGGCTTTGTCACCTTCCCCAGTGAGGATAATCACCCCCACGTTGTCGTCATAACGGGCATCCGCCAGCGCCTGGATCATCTCTTTAACGGTCAAAGGACGGAAAGCGTTGCGCACCTGTGGACGGTTAATGGTGATTTTTGCAATACCGTCGCTGGACTTCTCATAGCGAATATCGGTGTAGCCTTCAGAGCAGTCGTGCCATTCAACCGGTGCGTAAAGCATTGTTTCATCAGGATAGATCATAGTGTGTCCTTTAGTCAGAGACGCAGAATCTGCGCCAGACATGCCACCACGCCAGCGGGATTTTCCCGGTGCGCGTTGTGTCCGGCGTTACGAATCACATGGCTTTCCGCCGCTAATTCCGCCGCAAGCGCGCGGAATTTGCTGTCACGTTCACCACATAAATAATAAAACGGAAATGTCCGCGCGGTGAGCGCCGCGCGTAAATCGGGCTGCGCCGCAAGCGAGGTGGCTTCGAGCATCGCCGCCAGCGTGCCGCCGTTATTGTCGCTTCGCAGGGCAACCAGTTCGGCCCTTTGCCCGGCATTTAACGAGGCAAAAACGGGTTGTTGATACCAGTCGCTGAAAACGTCTCGCAGCGCTTCCTGGCGAAAACGCTGCGCCCAGTGAGCATCGGAACGACGGCGCGCGTCGCGCGCCGCCTCACTTTGTAGCCCCGGATGACCGCCTTCAACCACCAGGCCACACAGCCCGGTCATCCCCTGACAGGCTGCCGTCATCGCCACTCTGCCGCCGAGCGAGTAACCCACCAGCCAGTAGTCCAGTATGTTGTAACTAATTAAAGTACTGCGCAGTAATTCGATCACCTGCGCAAATCCGCTTACGCGAATCTCAGCGGAACCGCCGTGGCCGGGCAGATCGACATACAGACGGGAAAACGCCGTCAACTGCTCGCCGACCGCCTGCCATTCCCGGCAGTCGCCGGAAAAACCGTGCAGAAAAACCAGCCAGGGCGCGCCGGGCTGAGCGGGTTTCGCCTGCGCGTGCAGGTTCATAGATGGCTTACCTGCGCCAGCAGTTGCTGCAACGTCCGGGTGCCGTCGGTATCGTTAACTACCAGTTCAATCACCGTCGTCGCGGGTGTTCGCCACGCGCCGGCTATCGCCGCGTCCAGTTCATCCCAGGTTTCCGGACGATAATATTTCAGCTCGAACATCGCGGCAGCGTGTTCAAAATGGACATTTTGCGGCATCAGATAAAATCGCTCACGTTCGCTCTGCGGCGTCGGCAGTAGTGAGAAAATCTGTCCACCGTTATTGTTGACGACAATCAGTACGAACGGCGCGGATACCTGGCGCAGCAGCGCCAGCGCGTTCAGATCGTAGAGCGCCGAAAGATCGCCGACAATCGCCAGCGTTGATTTGGCGCTGGCGCGCTGTACGCCCGCGGCGGTTGACAATAAGCCGTCAATGCCGCTCGCCCCACGGTTGCTGTATACCGGATATCCCGCGGGTAACTGTGAAAACGCATCGATCAGGCGCACCACCAGGCTGTTACCGACGAACAACTGTCCCTGTTCGGGCAAATAGTCGCGGATGCGGTGCGCCAGTTGCGCTTCGCCAAACGCGTCACGACGCGCCGCCACCGCCTGCCAGGCCTGCTCAGCCAGACGCGGGATCGCCACGCACCAAGGCTTGCGTTTTTCCGCCGGATGCAATGCCAGCCAGTCGCCAATTTTCGCCACCAGACGGCGACCGCGATGATGGGCCGGATCCAGCCGCCCTTCGATATTATCGACAATCCAGTATTCGTCCGGCGTGCAGGTTGCCTGCCACTGCAGCAACCGTTTCCCGGTCAGGCTGCTGCCCAACTGTACGACAATCTGCGCCTGTTGCAGTTCGGTGACCGCCTTCGCGTTCCCGAGCCACAGATCGGCACAGGGCAGCGGTTGTCCGGTTTGCGACAGCACATCGCCAATCAGCGGCCAGCCCAGCGTTTGCGCCCACTCGGCAACCCTTTTACCCTCTTCCGCGCTCATGCGCCCGGCAACGACCACTCCTCGCTTCTGGCGCCAGAAAAACCAGTCGCGCTGCTTTTCACTTTCCAGCCGACGCGCTTCGCGCAGCCAGGGCTTGTCATCCTGCCACCAGTCGCCGAGGTGCTGCTGCCAGGCCAGTCCCGTGTCGTCCATATCGCCATACAACGGTTCGGCAAAGGGACAGTTGATGTGCACGGCGCCAGCATGCAGTGACGCCAGCGCGTTATCGATGGTCGAAACCAACCAGCTTGCCGGAATATCCTGCGTCGGACGCGGCAGCGAGATCGTTTGCGACGGATGGGACGCAAACATCCCTGCCTGGCGAATGGCCTGATTCGCACCGCAGTCGATCAGTTCAGGGGGGCGATCGGCCGTCAGCAGAATCAGCTTTTCACCGGTCAGCCCCGCTTCAATCAGCGCCGGATAGAGGTTAGCCACCGCCGTACCGGACGTGACGATTACCGCCACCGGTTGTTTGCTCGCCTTTGCCAGTCCCAGCGCCAGATGACCAAGTCCACGCTCATCGAAATGCGTGTGGTGAATAAATGCCGCGTTTTCCGCCGCCGCCAGCGTGAGGGGCGTGGAACGCGAGCCAGGGGCAATGCAGACATGCCTGACACCGTGGCGAGTTAATGCTTCCAGAATGACCGCCGCCCAGCGTCGGTTAAATGCGCTTACTGACATGAGTTTGTCCGGTATCAATATTGCGACTCAGTATAAAGAATGGAAAAAATGGATTATTGATATGAATCGGAATTAAGTGACTCATTATCCGTCCATCTGTAACAAAGTTCGCAGACCTGCGGCTTTATTGTTGATTTCCTGCCATTCCTGTTCGGGATCGGAACCGCGAACAATGCCCGCTCCGGCATACAGTCTGACCACGTTGTCGGTGATTTTCGCTGAGCGCAGCGACACGCAAAACTCGCTTTGCTGTAACGACAGATAACCCGCCGACCCGGCGTACCATTCGCGTTCGAACGGTTCATGTTGATGAATGAACATCCGCGCGCGATCCCGGGGGATCCCCGCCACCGCCGCCGTCGGCTGGAGTTGCAGTAAGCACAGCGTATCGTCAGGCTGATTCAGCGCCGTCCAGATGCAGCGGCGCAAATGCTGGACCTTTCGCAGCCTCAGCACTTTTGGCGGCAGCACGTCCAGCGAGTGGGTATGTTGTTGTAATCGCTGGCAGATATCTTCGACCACCAGCATGTTTTCGCGCTGATTTTTATCGTCCTTCATTAACCACTCGCCCAGTTGCCAGGCTTTGTAGTCATCAGGATCGTTAGCGACTGTACCCGCCAGCGCCTCGGTCCGGAGCGCGGTATCCCGCCGCCGCCAGAGTCGCTCCGGGGATGAGCCAAGAAAAGCGCTGTTCGCGCAAAAGGCCATGTAGAAATGATAGCAGTTCAGATTCAGACGACGGCTTGCCGCCATCATCGCGGCCGCATTCACCGGACGAGAAAATTGCAGATCGCTGGCGCGCGCCAGCACCACTTTTTCCAGTTGGTCTTCGGCAATCGTGCGCGTTGCCTGCTGAATCAGCGTCACCCAGCCTGCTTTTTCCGGCCAGTGCTGCTCGCCAATCAGGGTGAGCCGCAGCGCCGCCAGCGGTTTGACGCTCGCCAGTGAAGCGATAAACGACAGCGCCCGGTCGGCATCCTCACGCAGCGATCTGTCGCTCCAGACATGCAACCGCAGCACCGCCACGCCCGCACAGCGCCGCCATTCCAGACGGGGCAAAAAGAGTTCGCCCGTTTTCGGGTCGAAGGCGTTCAGTCCCCAGACTCGCAGGTCGCTTTGCTGTGGGTGGTCGCGAAGAAAACGCTGCGCGGCATCAAGCGAGGAAAAGCGGGAAACCGAACCGAGCACGGCGGCTTCTTCATCGCCGTTGCGCTGCTGCCAGTAAAATTGTGGGTAAACAGGCTGGCTCGCAAGCCAGCTTAACGCGTCGAAAGCGTCATTGAGGGGGAAAGGGACATCGAAAACCCGCATGCCCGGCGCGGCGGGTAATTCCTGCGATAAAAGGCGCGTCAGGCTTTCCAGCGCAGTAGTGAGTGAATTCACGCGGACCTCTCCCTGTTAAAAACCTCACATTATACGGGGTACTACAGAAAAAATGCAGTACCCCAGTTTAGGGAGTCGATGCGTTTCCGGTGAGGGTTAACGCCGTGCGAGCAGCAAGCCCAGTACCATACCTACCGCTGCGCCCACGCCGATCCCCTGCCACGGTTTTTCATGCACATAGTCATCAGCGCGATATACCGCCTGTTTTGCGCGATAGTAATAGCTGTCGGACGCATGGCTGACGCGATTTTTTACATCTTCCAGCGCTTGTTCTGCGCGCGCTTTGAGTTCGATATACTTTTGATCGGCAGGGTCACCCGAAGAGCGCAGCACCTCTTCCAGCGTCTCGCTCAGCAACGTCAGGTCGTCATCAATACGCGAATCACCAAACTGATAAGACATTCTCGTTCTCCATTTTAGTAAAACCTGTTCCTAACTATAGACAACGACGCGGATTTACGCCTGAATTGCCTCACGGGCCATACCGATATGGGCAATGCCGTCTTCATCATAGACATCGGTCACGGGCGTAAAACCGAATCGCGCGTAGAAGTTTTGCAGATGCGCCTGCGCGCCGAGATACAGCGCTTTTTGCGGCCAGTGCTGCTGGCAGGCGGCGAGCGTCCGGGACATCAGATGTTGGCCAAGCTTTTCGCCACGCAGGGCTTCGCTGACGATCACCCGGCCAATGACCACCGGCTCCAGCGCGTTGTCACTTTTCAGAATCCTCGCGTACGCCACCAGCTCATCGTTATGCCAGCCGAGGATATGGCGGTTTTCACCCACCAGATCGTCGCCGTCAATATCCAGATAAGGGCAGTGCTGTTCGACGACAAACACCGCGCAGCGCAGTTTAAGTAGCGCATACAACGCGGGAACCGTTAATTGTGAATGATGCAGATCTTGCCAGGTAATCATCGCGCCCTCCTTTTGCTCAAACGTTTTATACTAGCCAGAATAAGTTGAAAAAGTGTAATGAAATAATGGAATTTATCTTTTTAGGTACCTCGGCGGGCGTCCCTACCCGCGCGCGCAACGTCACGGCGATATTGTTGCATCTGCACCATCCTACTCAGCCCGCGCTGTGGCTGTTTGACTGCGGGGAAGGCACGCAGCAGCAGATGCTGGAGACGGCGTTTCATCCCGGCAAGATTGAACGCATTTTTATCAGCCACCTGCATGGCGATCATCTGTTTGGTTTACCGGGTCTGTTGTGTAGCCGCTCAATGGCAGGCAATCCACATCCGCTGACCCTTTATGGACCCAAAGGGCTTCGTGAATTCACCGAAACCAGCCTGCGCCTGAGCGGTTCGTGGACCGATTATCCACTGGATATCATCGAGATTACCGCCGGTGAAATCCTTGACGACGGCTTGCGCAAGGTGACCGCCTACCCGCTTGAACACCCGCTGGAATGCTACGGCTACCGCGTTGAAGAACACGACAAACCGGGTGCGCTTGACGCCAACGCGCTGAAAGCCGCGGGGGTTACGCCGGGTCCCTGGTTTCAGGACTTGAAAGCCGGAAAGACAATTACCCTTGATGATGGCCGCACCATCAACGGCGCGGACTACCTTGCTCCGGCAACCCCGGGCAAAGCGGTGGCCATTTTTGGCGACACGGCGCCCTGCGTCGGCGCCCTTGCGCTGGCGAAAGGGGTTGACGTGATGATTCACGAAACCACCCTGGATGCCTCGATGGAAGAGAAGGCCAACAGCCGGGGTCACAGCTCCACCCGTCAGGCGGCGATGCTGGCGAAAGAGGCAGGAGTCGGCAAGCTCATCATGACGCATATCAGTTCACGTTACGATGAAACCGGCTGCCAGCGCCTTCTGGCGGAGTGTCGGGCCATTTTTCCGCACACGGAACTGGCTGCGGATTTCGCCGTTTTCACGGTTTAACGCTCCACTTTTTGTCCCCGGTGCCGATAACAGTAAAAAGGCAGTATTCACACTGAGGACAGAATGGACAATTTCCAGAAAGATATCGATGACAGGGCGAATCTCACCCTGTCCAACCGCTTTGAGCTGCTGCTGTTTCGTTTGGGAACCTCCCTGCACGAGCAAAAGTCTGAGCTGTTTGGCATTAACGTCTTTAAGTTGCGAGAAATTGTGCCAATGCCGACGTTTACGCGTCCGGCAGGCATGAAGGCGCCGCTGCTGGGGATGGTGAATATTCGCGATCAGGTGATCCCGGTGATCGACCTCCCCGCCGTCGCCGGGTGTCAACCGGAAAAAGGGTTGAATATCCTGCTGATCACTGAATACGCCCGCAGCGTCCAGGCCTTCGCCGTCGAGTCAGTGGAAAACATCATGCGTCTGGACTGGCAGCAGGTGCATACCGCCGAGAAAGCGGTAAATGGACGTTACATCACCAGTATCGCCTGCCTGGACGAGGACAAAGAGACCAACAACCTGGCGCTGGTGCTGGACGTTGAGCAGATCCTGTATGACATCGTGCCCGCAAACCATGACCTACGCGCCACGGAACTGAAAACCAGTAAATTCAACATTACCCCCGGAGCGGTGGCCATTGTCGCCGAAGACTCTCGCGTGGCCCGGGCGATGCTGGAAAAGGGCTTGAACGCAATGGACATTCCGCACCAGATGCACGTTACCGGAAAAGATGCGTGGGAGAAAATCCAGCACCTGGCGAAAGAGGCCGAAGCGGAAGGCAAAGCCATCAGCGAAAAAATCGCCCTGGTGCTTACCGACCTGGAAATGCCAGAGATGGACGGATTCACCCTTACCCGTAAGATTAAAACCGATGAACGCCTGAAGCACATTCCAGTGGTGATCCACTCCTCTTTGTCTGGCAGCGCCAACGAAGATCACGTACGCAAAGTGAAAGCTGACGGCTATGTGGCGAAGTTTGAAATCAACGAGCTGTCATCAGTTATTCAGGAAGTGATGACGCGCGCGGTGAACAGAATTGACGGCCCGCTGGTGAGCAGACAGCTGTTAAGCGGATCCTAATAACGCCAGAGAGGCTGGGCGTTATGCCAGCCCACAAAAAAACCCGCCGAAGCGGGTTTTTTTAGGTCTGCGTTTCGCTTACATCAGCGGCATCGCTAACTGCACAATGCTGATCAGCGGCTGCGGCCAGACGCCGAGCACCAGCACCAGCAACGCGGAGATCAGCACCACAATGCCGCCCGCGCTGTACTGCCAGTTCGACGGCGCATCGCGGTTAAGCTGCTGCGGCGCGCTCAGGTACAGGCTGACCGCAACGCGCAGGTAGTAGTACAAACCAATCGCGGAACCGACCACCACGGCGGCAACCAGCCACCACAGGCTGGCCTGCACGCCGACCGCCAGCACGTAGAACTTGCCGATAAAGCCGAGCGTCATCGGAATACCCGCCAGCGACAGCATCATTACCGTCATGACCGCGGCGAGAACAGGACGATGCCAGAACAGACCGCGATAGGAGAACAGTGAGTCAGCATCCGGCCCACGGTACGGGCTGGACATCAGACTGACCACACCAAACGCGCCAAGGCTGCTAAAGAGATAGCCGGCCAGGTAGACGCCTACCGCTTCCATCGACATCTCGCCGCTCTGCAGGGCAATCAGCGCCACCAGCAGATAGCCGAGGTGAGAGATGGAGGAGTAACCGAGCAGACGCTTAATGTTGGTCTGGCTCAGCGCCATCAGGTTACCGAAGATGATGGAGGCAAAGGCGATAATGCCCAGCACCACGCGTACCGCTTCGCTGTCCCCTACTGGCGCATAGAGGAACAAACGCATCACCACACCGAAGATAGCGATTTTGCTCGCCGTCGCCAGGAAGGTCGATACCGGCGCAGGCGCGCCCTGGTAGACGTCAGGCGTCCACAGGTGGAACGGCACCAGGGACAGTTTAAAGCCGAGGCCGACAATCATCATCCCGAAGCCCGCCAGCAACAGCGGTTCGCTCAGCATACCGTCGCCGAGGCTCTTGCCGAGGGCCACGAACGACAGGTTGCCGGACTGTGCGTACACCAGCGCCATACCAAACAGCAGGAAGGAAGACGCGGCGGCGGACAGGATAGTGTATTTGATACTGGCTTCCAGCGAGCGCTTCTGGCGGAAGGCATAGCCTACCAGACCAAACAGCGGCAGGGAGATCAGTTCGATACCGAGGAACAGCGCGGCCAGATGGTTAGCGTTCGCCAGCAGGATCCCGCCCAGAGCGGCAATCAGCACCAGCAGGTAGAACTCTTCCCGGTTGTCGTCATAGCCTTCCAGCCACGGGTAGGCAAACGTACAGGTCGCCAGGCTCGCCAGCAGAACCAGCCCGGTGTAGAGCATGGCGAAACCGTCAACCCGCATCAGCGGCGTGACGTCCATGGCGCCCGCCTGGCCAACAAACCAGAGCGAAACCAGCGCAGCGTTAAGCCCAATGACCGACAGCGTGGCATTGAGAAAGTGATTGCGTCGCCACGCAATGGAGAGCATCACAACCACCACCGTCAAGCCGACGATCAGCAGCGGTAGCAGCGCAATCAGGTGTTGTGGAGTTATTGTCATGGCGATTTACGGCCTTGTAGTAGAAACGGAATTAACAAACCACTGCTGGATGTTGCTCATCGCGGAATGCGACGTATCCAGAATCGGCTGCGGATAGAAGCCAAGCAGTACCAGAAGCACGACCAGCAACAGGATGATAAACAGCTCGCGCAGCGACATCCCTGCCAGTTCCTGATTCGCAATCTGGCTTTTCGCCTTACCGAAGTAGGCGCGATGCAGCATCGCCAGCGAATAAACAGAGGCAAACACCAGACCAAAGGTGGAGATGACGGTGATCACCGGAACAACCTGGTAGCTGCCGAACAGGATCATAAATTCACCGACGAAGTTACCGGTGCCAGGCATACCCAGCGTTGCCACTGCGAAGAACATCGACAGCGCAGGCAGCCACTTCATTTTGCCCCACAGGCCGCCCATCATGCGCATATCACGCGTATGCAGACGTTCGTACAGCTGGCCGCAAAGGATAAACAGCCCCGCCGCGGACAGACCGTGCGCGATCATCTGGATCACCGCCCCCTGGTACGCCAGCTGGCTGCCGGTGTAGATAGCAATCAGCACGAAGCCCATATGGGAGACGGAGGTGTAGGCAATCAGACGCTTGATGTCGTACTGGGTAAACGCCATCCACGCACCGTAGAAGATGCCGATCACACCCAGCCACATGGCAATCGGCGCGAACTCCGCAGAGGCGTTCGGAAACAGCGGCAGAGAGAAACGCAGCAAACCGTAGGCCGCGGTTTTCAGCAGAATCCCCGCAAGGTCAACGGAACCGGCGGTCGGCGCCTGAGAGTGCGCATCCGGCAGCCAGCCGTGCAGCGGAACCACCGGCATTTTCACCGCGAAGGCGATGAAGAAGCCCAGCATCAGCAAGTATTCGACGCCGTGGGACATCGGGGTATTCAGCAACGCTTCATAGTTGAAGGTCCAGACGCCGGTTGCATTGTAATGCACGAACACCAGCGCCAGGATCGCAATCAGCATCACCAGACCGCTCGCCTGGGTGTAAATGAAGAACTTGGTTGCCGCCGTGATACGCGTTTTACCGTCGGACGCCTTATGGCCCCACAGCGCGATCAGGAAGTACATCGGCACCAGCATCATTTCCCAGAAGAAGAAGAACAGGAACATGTCGATGGCGAGGAACACGCCGATCACACCGCCCAGGATCCACATCAGGTTCAGGTGGAAGAAGCCCTGGTATTTTTCGATTTCTCGCCAGGAGCAAAGTACCGCCAGAACGCCGAGCAGGCCGGTCAGCACCACCATCAGCAGCGACAGACCGTCGATAGCCAGATGAATAGAGATGCCAAAGCGCGGGATCCACGGCAGGACAAATTCAGACTGCCACTGCGGAATGCCAGCGGATTGCGTCAGTGAATAGCCGCCCTGCAACCACAGCTGCAGGCCAAGCGCAAGCGTCAGTCCCATGGTGATCAGCGCGATCCAGCGCGGCACCTTCACGCCAAAGCGTTCGGTCTGCCAGCACAGAAACCCACCAATGAAGGGAATAAGTATTAGCCAGGGTAATAACATGGCAGTATTTGTTCCTTGTTTAAGTCCGGTTCAGGCTATCTTGCTCGTCATAGCGACGCCGGCTGTGCTCGCAATCCTCACGTACTCAAGTACCCTTCGGTTGCTGTGCGCAGGCGGTGTCCACTCTGACTTCGCCGATAACGCCTGTCCTGTCGGACCTGATTTTCAACGAATTTCAACAAATTCACGTTTGAGTGCGGTTTGTTGTGTCGGGTGGCGCTTTGCTTACCCGACCTACGGTCTTGTAGGCCCGGTAAGCGCAGCGCCACCGGGCAAAACCGCGATCTCAAATCAACGTAAAACCATCAACAACGCCAGCACCACAACCGCACCGATGCTCATGGATGCCACATACCAGCGCAGATAGCCGTTCTCGCTGAACAGCAGGCCTTTACCTGCAAAGCGGGAAAGGATTGCCGGTACGTTCATCAGCGCATTCAGCGGATCGCGCTTCAGCAGCCAGGCCACACCAAGGAACGGCTTCACGAACACGTTGTCGTACAGCCAGTCAAAGCCCCAGGCGTTGTACCACCAGGTGCCCAGCAGACGGCCCGGCGCACTGTTGGCGATGGACGTCACCAGCGTGCGTTTGCCCAGCCACAGCCATGCGGCAATCAGGATGCCCGCGATCGCCACGACACCAGAGGTAATTTCCAGCGTCATTACGCGGCCATGTTCAAGTTCGGTAGTCTGCGGCAGAACCCCCTGCAGCGGCGGCACAATCAGCGCGCCGACAAAGGTGGACAGCACCATCAGGACAATCAGCGGCAGATGGTGGGTGATCCCCTTCCCTGCATGTGCGTGAATTTGTTCTTTACCGTGGAATACGATGAAAATCATTCGGAAGGTATACAGAGAGGTCATGAATGCACCGACCAGACCTGCCACCATCAGATTGATATGACCGTTCGCCATCGCGCCAGCCAGAATCTCATCCTTACTGAAGAAGCCTGCGGTCACCAGCGGCAGCGCCGACAGCGCCGCGCCGCCCACCAGGAAGCAGAGATACACCAGCGGAATGGACTTACGCAGGCCGCCCATCTTGAAGATGTTCTGTTCATGATGGCAGGCCAGGATAACGGAGCCAGACGCCAGGAACAGCAGCGCTTTAAAGAAGGCGTGCGTCATCAGGTGGAAAATCGCCGCATCCCACGCCTGCACGCCGAGCGCCAGGAACATGTAGCCAATCTGACTCATGGTGGAGTATGCCAGCACACGTTTGATGTCGGTTTGCACCAGCGCGGCGAAACCGGCCATCACCAGCGTGATTGCGCCCACGATCCCAACCAGATGCAGGATTTCTGGGGTCATCAGGAACAGGCCGTGCGTACGTGCGATCAGATAGACGCCGGCGGTAACCATGGTCGCGGCGTGGATCAGCGCGGAGACAGGCGTCGGGCCAGCCATCGCGTCGGCAAGCCAGGTCTGCAACGGCAGCTGTGCGGATTTCCCTACCGCTCCCCCCAGCAACATCAGTGTCGCCCAGGTCAGCATGTTGTTGCCCGCGTCGAAATGCGCTGGCGCCAGTTCAACCATTTCGCGGAAGTTCAGGGTACCCAGCTCGTTGTAGAGGATGAACAGCGCGAAGGCGAGGAATACGTCACCCACGCGGGTCACGACGAACGCTTTCATCGCCGCGGCGCCATTCTTCGGATCGCTGTAATAGAAGCCGATCAGTAAGTAAGAGCACAGGCCCACGCCTTCCCAGCCGAGGTACATCAACAGCAGGTTATCGGACAGCACCAGAACAACCATGCTGGCGATAAACAGGTTGGTGTAGGCGAAGAAGCGGGAGTAACCCTCTTCGCCGCGCATGTACCAGGAAGCGAACATGTGGATCAGGAAACCCACGCCGGTAACCACGGAAAGCATGGTCAGCGACAGGCCGTCCAGCACCAGGTTGAAGCCGATATTGAAATCACCGACCGACATCCACGTCCACAGCGGCTGGCTGTACGCCTGCTTGCCGTTCGCGAAGAAGTCCATACCGACAAACGCGGTCACCAGCGCCGCCAGACCGATGGAGCCAACGCCCACGGTCGCGGAGAGATTTTCCGACCAGCGTCCGCGAGAGAACGCCAGCAGTACAAAGCCAATCAATGGCAGAATAATGGTTAAGGCAAGCATGTTCATCCACGCATCTCACTTACTGAATCGATGTTCAGGTTCTGGCGACGGCGATGAAGTTGCAACAGCAGCGCAAGGCCGATGCTCGCTTCAGCCGCCGCAAGGCTGATGGCGAGAATGTACATCACCTGACCATCGGTCTGGCCCCAGTAGCTTCCGGCGACCACAAAAGCCAGCGCGGAAGCGTTGATCATGATCTCCAGCCCAATCAGCATAAACAGCAGATTGCGGCGGATAACCAGACCGGTTAAGCCCAGAACAAATAAGATTGCCGCGAGGATCAGTCCGTGTTGTAAGGGGATCATGCGTGCTCCTCCGTTTTTCTTTTCGCGCTGTCGTCCTTACGGTTGCTCAGCACTTCCCCGGCGCGTTCTTCACGCCCCACGTGGAAAGCGACAACCAGACCGGCCAGCAGTAGCATAGACGCCAGCTCCACCGCCAGAACGTAAGGTCCGAACAGGGTGATACCGACGGCTTTCGCGCTAATCGGCTCACCGTCAATGCCCTGGTCGTTAACGCCAAGAATGGCGTAGACAATCACCACCAGCATGATGGCCGACAGAACCGCCGGGCCAATCCACACCTGCGGCTTCAGCCATTGGCGTTCCTGTTCAATTTCAGACCCGCCCAGGTTGAGCATCATCACCACGAACACGAACAGCACCATGATGGCGCCCGCGTAGACGATGATTTCCAGCGCACCGGCGAAGTAAGCGCCCAGCGAGAAGAACACCCCGGAAATCGCCAGCAGCGAAATAATCAGGTACAGCAGCGCATGCACCGGATTGGTATGGGTGATCACTCGCAAGGTTGCGAGAATGGCTATCAGGCCACAGATATAAAAAGCGAACTCCATTGCCCCTCTCCTTACGGTAACAGGCTCTTGACGTCGATAGGCTTAGCTTCGTTTTCCGCTTCGCCCTTATCTTTGCCGTCGATTGCCATACCTGCCATCCGGTAGAAGTTATATTCCGGATATTTACCCGGACCGGAGATCAGCAGATCCTCTTTCTCGAAAACCAGATCCTGGCGCTTATACTCACCCAGTTCAAAGTCCGGGGTAAGCTGGATCGCCGTTGTCGGACAGGCTTCCTCGCACAGACCGCAGAAGATGCAGCGTGAGAAGTTGATACGGAAAAACTCCGGATACCAGCGACCGTCTTTGGTCTCCGCTTTTTGCAGAGAAATACAGCCTACCGGGCACGCTACCGCACACAGGTTACAGGCAACGCAGCGCTCTTCGCCGTCCGGGTCGCGCGTCAGGACGATACGACCACGAAAACGGGGCGGCAGGTAGACCGGCTCTTCCGGATACATCTTTGTTTCGCGTTTTGCGAACGCATGCAGGCCGATCATCCAGATACTGCGTACCTGGGTGCCGAAACCTACTAACAACTCTTTTAAGGTCATGGTCTTAGTGCCCCTTATTGCGCCTGCCAGAGAATGACAGCCGCCGTTACCAGCAAGTTGATGAGCGTCAGCGGCAGGCAGATTTTCCAGCCGAAGGACATTACCTGGTCATAACGCGGACGCGGCAACGACGCACGAATCAAAATGAACATCATCATGAAGAACGCGGTTTTCAGCGCGAACCAGATGAATGGCGGTAAGAACGGGCCTTGCCAGCCGCCGAAGAACAGGGTAACCATCAGCGCGGAAATGGTGACGATACCGATGTACTCACCCACAAAGAACAGACCGAACTTCATGCCGGAATATTCAATGTGGTAACCATCGGCCAGTTCCTGCTCGGCTTCCGGCTGGTCAAACGGGTGACGGTGACACACTGCCACGCCCGCGATAGCGAAGGTGACAAAACCAAAGAACTGCGGGATAACGTTCCAGATGTCAGCCTGGTTGTTCACAATGTCGGTCATGTTGAACGATCCGGCCTGCGCCACCACGCCCATCAGGGACAGTCCGAGGAACACTTCATAGCTCAGCGTTTGCGCAGAGGCGCGCATCGCGCCGAGCAGCGAGTATTTGTTATTGCTCGACCAACCGGCGAACAACACCGCATACACCGCCAGACCCGCCATCATCAGGAAAAACAGGATGCCGATGTTCAGGTCCGCAACCACCCAACCCGGGCTAACCGGCACAATCGCGAAGGCCAGCAGCAGCGAGGTAAAGGCGATCATTGGCGCCAGCGTAAAGATGACGCGATCCGAGAATTTCGGGATCCAGTCCTCTTTAAAGAACATCTTGATCATGTCCGCCACCAGCTGGAGCGAACCGCCCCAGCCGACGCGGTTTGGTCCATAACGGTTCTGGAACAGACCCAGCAGGCGACGTTCGCCAAAGCTCATGAAGGCCCCGCAGGTCACCACGACCAGCAGGATCACCACCGCTTTGAGGATCGTCAGCAGGATATCGATCAAATCCGGTGTAATCCAACTCATTGTTGTGCCTCCTGCAGATCCTCAAGATGCGCACCGGCCAGCACTGGCGCAATGCCTGGCATACCCATCGGCAGACCGACCTGCCCTGCCGTTAACCCTTCCGCGATTTCAACCGGCAGCGTCACCGTGTTGCCATCGTAGCTAAAGGAGACGCGGGTACCGGCATTGACGCCCAGCTTCGCGGCATCGGCCGGGTTGAGCTTGATGTACGGCTGCGGCATCCGGCTCTGGAACACCGGCGCACGCTGGGACAGCTCGTCGCTACCAAACAGATGGTAGTACGGCGCGATACGCCACTGACCGTCCTGCGGCTGGAAGCTCGCCGGAACGGTGGTGAAATAATCCAGCCCCCCTTCGGACGCTTCAATCAAACGCACGCCCGGATCGCCGTGACGCAGTTTACCGCCCACTTCATCCTGGAACTTGTTCCACGCCTGTGGCGAGTTCCAGCCTGGCGCCCAGGCAAACGGAATCTGTGAACGCGGCGCCGACGGCTGGTTGTTCCCTTCCATTGAGAAGGCGAACATGGTGTCTTTATCCTGCGGCTGACGTGGCTCATGCACGCTGATATTGGCGCGCATCGCGGTACGACCGCTATAGCGGTGCGGTTCACGGGCCAGTTTCTGACCGCGAATGCGGAAAGAAGCATCCGGCGCGGCGTCTTTAATACCGGCCAGCTCTGGCATCGCGGCCACGACGGCGTCAATGACGTGGTCAAGCTGCGTCCAGTCGACCTGGCGGTTCTGCACGGTGCTGTGCAGCGAGTGTAGCCAGCGCCAGCTTTCCAGCATCACGGCGTTGCTGTCATAGTACGCCGGGTCATAAACCTGGAAGAAACGCTGTGCGCGGCCTTCGTTGTTAATGACCGTACCGTCGCTTTCAGCAAAGCTGGCGGCGGAAAGGACCAGATGGGCGTTTTCCATGATCGCGGTGCGTTGATGGTCAACCACCATCACCAGCGGCGCTTTTGCCAGCGCAGCGTTAACGCGGGTGGCGGAAGCATGACGATGCAGATCGTTTTCCAGCACCACGACAGCGTCAGCACGCCCGGTTTCCAGCTCGGTCAGCGCGTCGTCAAGCGAACCCCCGCCCATAATGCCGAGACCCATACTGTTTACGGAACGGGCAATCATGGTGATACCGACATCCGCGCCGCGACCTTTCAGCGCTTTCGCGACGTTAGCCGCCGCCTGGATCACGTCACTGCTCCCGGCGTTGGTGCCAGAGATAATCAGGGGTTTTTTCGCGCCAGCCAGAGCCTGAACAATCACGTCGATTTTGCTTTTCAGGTCGCTGCTCAGACCGTCCACCGCAGGCGCGGCGGCGTCGAGCGCATGGGCGATGGCAAAGCCCAAACGCGCCTGGTCTTCTACCGGCGCGCGGTAGGTCCATGCGGCAATATCGTCCAGACGAGTGTTGTCGACGTTGGTGACGAACAGCGGATGTTTAGCGCGCTGGCCAATGTTAAGGATTGCCGCAATCTGCCAGTCAGCCACTTTCTGCGCCGCCGCCATTTCGCGCGCTTTCCCTTTCACCGCCTGACGAACCGCCAGCGCAACGCGCGCGCCGGTCTGGGTGATGTCTTCACCGAGCACCAGCACGGCGTCGTAAGATTCGATATCGCGCAGCGCAGGGGTATGAACGCCGCTTTCACGCAGCACTTTTAGCGCCAGTTGCAGACGTTCTTGTTCCGACTGCGCGATTCCGGTGTAGAAGTTTTCCGCACCAACCAACTCACGCAGCGCAAAGTTGCTTTCCACGCTGGCGCGCGGAGACCCGATCCCAATGACTTTCTTCGACTGACGTAGAATATCCGCCGCGCCCTGCATGGCCTGTTCGGCATTGAGGGTAATCAGATCGTTTCCACGACGCTGTACCGGCTGACGCGGACGATCTTTCAGATTGACGTAGCCATAGCCGAAACGACCGCGGTCGCAGAGGAAATAGTGGTTCACGGTACCGTTGTAACGGTTTTCGATACGGCGGAGTTCGCCGTAGCGTTCACCCGGGCTGGTGTTACAACCAATAGAGCACTGCTGGCAGATGCTCGGGGCAAACTGCATATCCCATTTACGGTTATAACGCTCGGAGTGCGTTTTATCGGTAAAGACGCCGGTCGGACAGATTTCCACCAGGTTACCGGAGAACTCGCTTTCCAGTACGCCATCTTCCGGGCGACCAAAGTAGACGTTGTCGTGCGCGCCATACACGCCCAGATCCGTACCGTCCGCATAGTCTTTGTAGTAACGAACACAGCGATAGCAGGCGATGCAGCGGTTCATTTCGTGAGAGATGAACGGCCCCAGATCCTGGTTACGGTGCGTACGTTTAGTGAAACGGTAACGACGGAAGCTGTGGCCGGTCATCACGGTCATATCCTGAAGGTGGCAGTTCCCCCCTTCCTCACAGACCGGACAGTCGTGCGGGTGGTTGGTCATTAACCACTCCACCACGCTTTCGCGGAACTGTTTCGCTTCTTCGTCGTCAATAGAAATAAAGGTGCCGTCGGAGGCCGGTGTCATACAGGACATGACCAGGCGACCACGCGTGTCTTCCGCGTTCTGGTATTGCTTCACCGCACACTGGCGGCAAGCACCGACGCTTCCCAGCGCCGGGTGCCAGCAAAAGTACGGAATATCAAGGCCGAGAGACAGACACGCTTCAAGCAGGTTGTCCGCTCCGTTCACCTCATATTCTTTGCCGTCTACATGAATCGTAGCCATTAGCATGCTTCCAAATTAAAAAATTTAACTCACCAACGCTCTTTCAGCAGGTTCGGCTGAATACCACCAATTCCGTGGGTATTGCTGAACGGCTGCTTGATGCCAGCTTCGAATTCTTCGCGGAAATATTTAATTGCGCTCTGCAGCGGTTCCACCGCGCCCGGTGCGTGTGCACAGAAGGTTTTACCCGGGCCCAGGAACCGACACAGTTGCTCAAGCGTCTCGATATCCCCCGGCTGGCCTTCGCTACGCTCCAGCGCGCGCAGAATTTTTACGCTCCACGGTAACCCATCGCGACACGGCGTACACCAGCCGCAGGACTCACGGGCAAAGAACTCTTCCAGGTTGCGCACCAGCGACACCATGCCAATTTCATGGTCCACCGCCATCGCCAGCGCCGTCCCCAGACGGCTGCCTGCTTTACCGATACTTTCGAACTCCATCGGCAGGTCGAGATGCGCTTCGGTCAGGAAGTCAGTTCCCGCGCCGCCAGGCTGCCAGGCTTTGAATTTCAGGCCATCGCGCATACCGCCCGCATAATCCTCAAGGATCTCACGCGCGGTAGTGCCAAACGGCAGTTCCCACAGGCCTGGATTTTTCACGCGACCGGAAAAGCCCATCAGCTTGGTGCCAGCGTCTTTGCTCTTCGAAATGTTCTGATACCACTCAACGCCGTTAGCGAGAATCGCCGGGACGTTACACAGCGTTTCAACGTTGTTCACGCAGGTCGGCTTGCCCCAGACGCCAGAGGTCGCCGGGAATGGCGGCTTGGAACGCGGGTTCGCGCGGCGGCCTTCGAGGGAGTTAATCAGCGCGGTCTCTTCACCGCAGATGTAGCGCCCTGCCCCGGTGTGCACAAACAGTTCGAAGTCAAAACCGGTGCCCATGATATTTTTGCCGAGCAGACCGGCTTCGGTTGCCTCGGCAATGGCGCGACGCAGGTGAACCGCCGCTTCAATATATTCACCGCGCAGGAAGATGTAGCCACGGTACGCTTTCAGCGCAAACGCGGAGATCAGCATGCCTTCCACCAACAGGTGCGGCAGTTGTTCCATCAGCAGACGGTCTTTATAGGTGCCCGGCTCCATTTCGTCAGCGTTACACAGCAGGTAACGGATGTTCATGGATTCGTCTTTCGGCATCAGGCTCCATTTCAGGCCGGTAGAAAAGCCCGCGCCGCCGCGCCCCTTCAGGCCAGCGTCTTTCACCTGGTTGACGATCTCGTCCGGAGACAGACCGGTCAGCGCCTTACGCGCGCCTTCGTAACCGTTTTTGCTACGGTATTCGTCCAGCCAAACCGGCTGTTTATCATCACGCAGACGCCAGGTCAGCGGATGCGTTTCGGGAGTACGGATAATGTTTTTCATTTATACCGCTCCAGCAGTTCTGGAATCGCTTCCGGGGTCAGATGGCTGTGAGTGTCCTCATCAATCATCATGTTCGGCCCTTTATCGCAGTTCCCCAGGCAACAGGTCGGCAGCAGGGTGAAGCGACCATCGAACGTGGTTTGCCCCGGCTTGATGTTGAGTTTTTTCTCCAGCGCCGCCTGGATCCCCTGGTAACCGGTAATGTGACATACCACGCTGTCGCAATAGCGGATCACGTGTCGGCCAACCGGCTGGCGGAAGATCTGGCTGTAAAACGTCGCCACGCCTTCGACATCGCTCGCCGGGATCCCCAGTACGTCGGCGATCGCGTAGATCGCGCCGTCCGGCACCCAGCCACGCTGTTTCTGGACGATTTTCAGCGCTTCAATGGACGCCGCACGCGGGTCTTCGTAGTGGTGCTTTTCGTGCTCAATCGCCTCACGCTCTGCCGCACTCAGCTCAAAAGCCTCGGTTTGTGGTTGTTGATTCTCGTGCATAATTAGCGGTCCACATCTGACATAACAAAATCGATACTACCCAGATGGACGATCAGGTCGGACACCAGGCTGCCGCGCACCGCCACCGGGATCTGCTGCAGGTGCGCATAGCTCGGGGTACGGATACGGGTACGATAGCTCATGGTGCTGCCATCGCTGGTCAGGTAATAACTGTTAATACCTTTGGTCGCTTCGATCATCTGGAAAGATTCATTCGCTGGCATGACCGGCCCCCAGGACACCTGCAGGAAGTGGGTGATCAGGGTTTCGATATGCTGCAGCGTGCGCTCTTTCGGCGGCGGCGTTGTCAGCGGATGATCCGCTTTGAACGGGCCTTCCGGCATGTTATTGAGACACTGCTCAAGGATACGCAGGCTCTGGCGCAACTCTTCCACTTTCAGCATTACGCGGGTATAGCAGTCGGAGACCCCGCCGCCCACCGGCACTTCAAAGTCGAAGTTTTCATAGCCAGAGTACGGACGCGCTTTACGCACATCGAAATCGATACCGGTGGCGCGCAGGGCAGCGCCCGTACAGCCCCAGTCCAGCGCCTCTTTCGCCCCATAGGCGGCAACGCCCTGGGAACGGCCTTTCAGAATGGTGTTACGCAGCGCGGCTTTTTCGTACGAGGCCAGGCGCTTCGGCATCCAGTCAAGGAATTCACGCAGCAGTTTTTCCCACCCGCGCGGCAGATCGTGCGCAACGCCGCCGATGCGGAACCACGCCGGATGCATGCGGTAACCGGTGATCGCTTCAACCACGTCATAGATTTTCTGACGATCGGTAAAGGCAAAGAAGACCGGCGTCATTGCGCCGACGTCCTGAATAAACGTCGAGATATACAGCAGATGGCTGTTAATGCGGAACAGCTCTGAGAGCATCACACGGATCACATTGACGCGATCCGGCACGGTGATGCCCGCCAGTTTTTCTACCGCCAGCACGTAAGGCATTTCGTTGACGCAGCCGCCGAGGTATTCGATACGGTCGGTATACGGAATGTAGCTGTGCCAGGACTGGCGTTCGCCCATTTTTTCAGCGCCACGGTGGTGGTAGCCGATGTCCGGCACGCAGTCGACGATCTCTTCACCGTCGAGTTGCAGAACGATACGGAAAGCACCGTGAGAAGACGGGTGGTTTGGACCGAGGTTGAGGAACATGAAGTCCTCGTTTTCGGTACCACGCTGCATGCCCCAGTCTTCCGGTTTGAAGGTCAGCGCTTCCATCTCCAGATCCTGTTTCGCTTTGGTCAGCTCAAACGGATCGAATTCGGTGGCGCGCGCCGGGTAATCTTTACGCAGCGGGTGCCCTTGCCAGGTCGGCGGCATCAGCAGACGTGTCAGGTGTGGGTGACCGTCAAACTCAATACCAAACATGTCCCAGGTTTCACGCTCGTACCAGTTCGCGTTCGGGAACACTTTGGTAAATGTCGGCACGTGCAGGTCGTTTTCAGACAAGGCCACCTTGAGCATGATGTCGCGGTTGCGTTCAATGGAAATCAGGTGGTAGAAAACGGAAAAATCCGCGGCGGGTAACCCTTCGCGGTGCGTGCGCAGACGTTCGTCCATGCCGTGTAAGTCAAACAGCATGACGTAAGGTTTCGGCAGTTTCTTTAAGAAATCGCCCACTTCCAGTAATTGTTCACGCTTGATCCAAACAACGGGTACCCCGGTGCGAGTCGCCTGAACGGTAAAGGCATCCGGCCCAAAACGGTTGCGCAGTTCGCCAATGACCGGGTCATCAAGGTGGTCCCGGGTCTGCCATACGGCGTCTTGCGCGGTTAAGTCGGTCATATTGTTCACCATTGCAAATGGTCCGTGGTGACTGTCGACAGAGCTTCGCGCGATTTATCCACTCATCTTTCAGACCTGAACGATTTTGTGTCTATCTAATAATTAGCGAAGTCATACGCTGCTGCCGACAGGCGCAAATTAAATCTCGTCTGGTGTACGCAGATTGGTTACTGCAATGCGTTCGCCGCGCTTACGCTCGCGCTCTGACTGCATGTTGGCGCGATAAACGCCCTGATCGCCCACCACCCAGGAGAGCGGACGGCGCTCTTTGCCGATCGAATCCTGTAACAGCATTAACGCCTGCATGTACGCTTCCGGACGAGGCGGGCAACCCGGGATGTAAACATCCACAGGGATAAATTTGTCGACCCCCTGCACAACCGAATAAATATCGTACATACCGCCGGAGTTAGCGCATGCGCCCATGGAGATCACCCATTTCGGCTCCAGCATCTGGTCATAAAGGCGCTGAATCACCGGCGCCATTTTGGTAAAGCAGGTGCCTGCCACTACCATCAGGTCAGCCTGACGCGGCGACGCACGCAATACTTCCGCGCCAAAACGCGCCACGTCATGCACGGCGGTAAACGAGGTCACCATTTCAACGTAGCAGCAGGAAAGGCCGAAGTTGTACGGCCAAATAGAGTTTTTACGCCCCCAGTTAACCATGTCATGCAGTTTGCCCATGAACACGTTTTTGTTGACTTCTTGCTCCAGGGGGTCGGTTACGATCTCCTGTTTTTGCAGGGGGTAACGGTCATTCTCACCGTTAGGATCTATGCGGGTGAGCGTATAATCCATCTTAATGCCTCGCGGTTAGCGTTGACGATTAGCGATACTGTTCGTTTCCGGGTTCATACGCTCGCGGCGTGAACGCGCGGGCGTCCAGTCCAGCGCGCCAATACGCACCAGATAAACCAGACCTGCCAGTAACACAAAAATAAAAATTGCGGCTTCCACAAAGCCAACCCAGCCGCTTTCGCGAATAGAAGTTGACCATGCGAACAGATACAGCGCTTCAACGTCGAAGATAACGAAGAACATGGCCACCAGATAAAACTTGGCGGACAGGCGTAAGCGGGCGGTGCCGACCGAGTCGATACCTGATTCAAACGGGGTGTTTTTTGACCTCGCGCGTGCGCGACCGCCTAAAAACCAACCGCCGATGAGCATCAGGCAGCACAGGCCAATGGCAACAATAAGAAAGATAGCGAATGCCCAGTGATGAGCGATGACTTCAGTGGATGTTGACATACTCATTGCTTACTCATCAAAAGTAGCGCCAAATTCTCTGCTCTTATCGGCAGATGAACGCCACATCGATTCATGGGGAGGAATAAAAAAAACCTTACAATCACTGTAGAAAATCGTTTTACACAGCCAATTGATGGGGTTTTTTACTCCTTTCTATAACCTTTTGTCAACTTTAACAAAAGTTTCCTCACATTAATTTACATGACCACAACAACCTTAACATTTAATGCGTTTTAGCGCCGTGTCGATCGACTCACTGCCTAAAATCGCGGTTGTTGAATCGTGTCCGTAGTGAGGTAAAGGAAAAAAGCGCGCCTATTTTGACAGGAATTAGGGCAAATGCCTTCCCCTAAAAGGGAGTATTTTCTTGATCTGTGACACGCTTTTGTTAATTCACCATAAAAAACAGCAACAATTTCTCGCTTTTTTTAACATGCAAAAACAGCGGTTCGGTTTTAGCGTGTTTTTTGCGCAATGGTTAAGCGTGATTTCTACTCGCTGATTTTTGAGGAATTTTGCCCTTTTTCTCCTGCCCGTTAACGATATTAGTACAAAAAAAGAACCACTGGATGTTTTTTCATCATCAGTGGCTCTTTTTTACAAACACAATTTTTAACCGATGAACGCAAAGCGTTACTCGAAGTCCCCTTCGACCAGCACCGAGTCATCTCCCCCTTCCGGGGTAATCGAACTGTATTGCCAGGGATTTTGCCAGGAATCCATCGCCTGAAAGATAACCTGCGCCAGCTCATTCTGACTGGCCGGATCGCGACAGAGCAGATACTCGGTGTCGGGCAGCGGCGGTAAACCGTCCACGGCGCCAAGTACACGCAGATCCGGGCTCATCATTTCAACCGGACGCGCCGTTACGCCAAGACCGGCCTTCACCGCCGCGCGAACCGCCGGCAGCGTAGAGGCCACATAAGCCAGACGCCAGGGAATGTTCGCGGCGTTCAGGGTCTTTAGCACCACGTCGCGAAAAGGGCTGGGATCGTCCAGTAGCACCAGCGGTACCGGTTCGCCTTTTTGCAACACATATTCCGCCGCGCAATACCAGTGGGTAGGTGAAGTGCGTAACGTCAGAAAGTCCACAGAAGTGGGACGATTGGTGGTCACGATCAGATCGACTTCCTGCGATTGCAGCATGTCGACGACATAGGCATTACGCTTCACCCTGACATCCAGCGCTAATTTCGGATAAACCGAACTAATGCGATTCAGAAGAAAAGGCAGAATGGTGTCGGCAGATTCATCAGAGGCGCCGATTGTTAATACCCCCTGAAGATTGCTGAACATCAAAGATGAGCACGCCTCATCGTTGAAACGTAAGATTTTCCGGGCATAACCCAGAAGCTGAATGCCGTGTTCCGTCAACAGTTTGTTACGACCGTGACGAGCGAAAAGTTCTTTCCCTACGAGTTGCTCAAGACGCTGCATTTGCTGGCTCACCGCCGACTGCGTACGACACACCGCAGCAGCTGCTGCTGCAAAAGTGTTCAGATCGGCAACAGCAACAAATGTTCTCAGCAGATCGAGGTCGAGGTTAATTATCGGACGATTTGCGTTTATCATAATTTTTCACTTACTGGCGGCTCATTTTGAGCTCGTTAATGCTGTGCATACAAAAACAAGCAATTCCTTTTGTAATGCGCTTCCTTAGCAGGATATCCCGATGTAACAGGGTGAAAGTAAATATGTATATCATGTGACGGGTGAAATGCTACTCCCTTTCTTCAGTAATAATACCTGACGCAATTTCTCAGGATATTTCATCAAGAACGGCCTCACCTATTAAGTGAACGCGGATTTCTACCCGAGCTGATGCCAAAATGGTAAGAACAAGAAAAGAGCCGAGCATACATCAACGAGAAATAAGCATATATGGCAGTAAGTTAGCCACATTTATCCGTCCTGAATATTAGCAAATAATGCGGACCGCACGTCATTCGTCCCTTGTATCTTAACCTAAAACCACTTTATTTATAAGCCTTAATGCGAATAATCTGATGCAAAGATTTGTTAGGTTCGGCAAACTACCTCATTAATAATAACGCGTTACGTAAAGCCTTTTTAAATATTAAATAATAATTAATATGAATTGGAGGCAATCATAAACCTTGCTTAACATTAGTTTTACAGCTAACGGTATCACCCGCTGGCCATAAACACGCTTCAGGATTAATCGTTCACTATTTACGAATTATGCAAATAACAGAGACGCAACGTTTTTCCTCTTCACGCCGTCGCGTTATTTTTCAAACAACAGAATCAGCCCCATTAACGCCAACAATTTAGCTTATAAAACCACATACAAATAAAAATTCAGAATATAAAACCACACAAACAGTTAATTTCAGTCATTAACAGTAGATTATCACTTCACAATTTTGCAAAATCTTCTTCTGCAAAGCCTTCAAAACGCACCGCTGGGGGAGTACATTGTTTCAAGCTGACTTCCACGGCAGGGAGTGGCGATAACAGCTTAAAGGTCAAGATTCATGTCCCCCATAGAAAAATCCAGCAAATTAGATAATGTCTGTTACGACATCCGCGGTCCGGTTCTGAAAGAAGCGAAACGTCTTGAAGAAGAAGGCAATAAGGTTCTTAAACTGAACATTGGCAACCCCGCCCCTTTTGGTTTTGACGCGCCCGATGAAATTCTGGTCGACGTGATCCGCAATTTGCCTACCGCACAGGGCTATTCCGACTCGAAAGGCCTTTACTCCGCGCGTAAAGCCATCATGCAGCATTATCAGGCGCGCGGGATGCGTGACGTTACTGTTGAAGATATCTACATCGGTAACGGCGTCTCTGAATTGATTGTTCAGGCGATGCAGGCGCTGTTGAATAGCGGGGATGAAATGCTGGTGCCCGCGCCGGATTATCCGCTGTGGACGGCGGCGGTCGCGCTCTCCGGCGGTAACGCCGTGCATTATCTTTGTGATGAATCTTCTGACTGGTTCCCGGATCTTGACGACATCCGCGCGAAAATCACCCCGCGCACCCGAGGCATCGTCATCATTAACCCAAACAACCCCACCGGCGCTGTCTATTCGAAAGCGTTGTTGATGGAGATCGTCGAGATCGCCCGCCAGAACAACCTGATCATTTTTGCCGATGAGATCTACGACAAAATTCTCTATGACGATGCAGAGCATCACTCCATTGCCGCCATGGCGCCGGATCTGCTGACTGTCACCTTTAACGGCCTGTCCAAAACCTACCGCGTTGCCGGTTTCCGTCAGGGCTGGATGGTGCTCAACGGGCCGAAAAAGCACGCTAAAGGGTACATTGAAGGACTGGAAATGCTGGCCTCGATGCGTCTTTGCGCCAACGTTCCGGCCCAGCACGCCATTCAAACCGCGCTGGGCGGTTATCAGAGCATCAGCGAATTTATCATGCCCGGAGGTCGTCTTTATGAGCAGCGCAACCGCGCATGGGAACTGATCAACGACATTCCAGGCGTCTCCTGCGTGAAGCCGCGCGGCGCGCTGTACATGTTCCCGAAAATCGACGCAAAACGTTTCAATATTCATGACGACCAAAAAATGGTGCTCGATTTCCTGCTGCAGGAAAAAGTGCTGCTGGTGCAGGGGACCGCATTTAACTGGCCGTGGCCGGATCACGTGCGTATTGTCACCCTGCCGCGCATCGATGACATCGAAATGTCGCTAAATAAATTTGCCCGCTTCCTGTCAGGTTATCACCAGCTGTAATCTGCCCCGGGCCGGATGCAATGCCTCGTTGAAGAGTATTTGCATCCGCCCCCTTTCTCTGCACACAATGACGTTCAGGTTGTTAACTCGAAAAGGTCGCTATGAAGCAGAGTCATTTTTTTGCCCACCTCTCCCGCCTCAAACTTATTAACCGCTGGCCTTTGATGCGCAATGTGCGTACGGAAAACGTCTCTGAGCACAGTCTACAGGTCGCGATGGTGGCGCATGCGCTGGCGGCGATCAAAAATCGCAAATTTGCCGGTCAGGTGAATGCCGAACGTATTGCGCTGCTGGCGATGTACCATGATGCGTCAGAGGTACTCACTGGCGATCTGCCGACGCCGGTTAAATATTTCAACTCGCAGATTGCGCAGGAATATAAAGCCATTGAAAAAATTGCCCAGCAGAAACTGGTGGATATGGTGCCCGACGAATTGCGGGATATCTTCGCGCCGCTGATTGACGAACACGCTTACAGCGATGAAGAAAAATCGATAGTTAAGCAGGCCGACGCCCTTTGCGCCTACCTGAAATGTCTGGAAGAACTGTCGGCGGGAAATAATGAGTTTCTGCTGGCGAAAACGCGGCTGGAAAAAACGCTTGCGTCCCGTCGCAGCCCGGAAATGGATTATTTTATGGCGGTCTTCGTGCCGAGTTTCCATTTGTCGCTGGATGAGATCAGTCAGGATTCACCGTTGTAAGGTTTGCCGGATGGCGCGGTTATTGACCGCCATCCGGCATGACGGGCTTGCCGTTAAAACGGGAACAGCATGGGGATCATCACCACGCACACCGCCATAACGATAACGGTAAACGGTACGCCAAGCTTCACGAAATCGCTGAAGCTATAGTTCCCCGGTCCTAACACCAGCGTGTTGACCGGCGAAGAGACCGGCGTCATAAACGCCGCGGATGCCGCCATCGCCACCACCATCGCAAACGGATAGGGTGATACGCCCATTGATTTCGCCGCTGCCAGCGCGATAGGCGCCATCAGCACCGCGGTTGCCGTATTCGAGATAAACAGGCCAATGGTGGCGCACAGCACAAACAAGCAGCCCAACATCATATACGGCCCGTAGCCGCCGCCCACGTCCATCAATCCTTTCACCACCAGATCGACGCCGCCGGTTTTTTGCAGCGCCAGCGCGAAAGGCATCATGCCGACAATCAGGATAATGCTTGGCCAGTGAATCGCTTTATAGGCGCTTTCGGCGTCAATACAGCGAAATTTGCCCATCAGCAGACAGGCGATAATCGCCGCGATGGGGTTCGGGATTTCATCGGTCAGCATCAGTGCGACCATCAGCACCAGACAGAAAATAGCGTGCGGCGCCTGGCTGTGCGCGGGCGATGCTTCGCTCACCTCTTCCGGCAGGTTCAGCGCCACAAAGTCTCGTCCCTGCTTTGCCAGCATCCCGATCAGTTTCCAGTTACCGACCACCAGAATAATGTCGCCCATCAGCAGCGGTTCGTCGACCAGCGATCCTTCGATTGCCACGCCGTCACGCTTCAGGCCAACCACGTTCAGCCCATAGCGAGTACGAAAGCCGATCTCTCGTACCGACTTGCCGATCAGCTCCGATTCTGGAATCAGCGAGATCTCCGCCATGCCAACGTCCAGCGCCTGATCGGAGAAATATTCGCCGCGCAGCACCATCGGCTCCAGAAGTTGTTCACTACAGAACTCCCGCAGATCGACATCGGCGGCGGACATATCAATTAACAAAACGTCACGCGCACGAAATTCAGATACCCCATTGACGTTGACGATCACCCGGCGAAAACGCCGCCAACGCTCGACGCCAATCACGTTAGCGCCGTAGCGTTCGCACAGTTTGAGATCGTCAAGGCGCTGACCAATCATCGGCGACCCGGGGCGGATCGCCAGCCGGCGCGCTCGCCCGGTCAGACGGTACTCTTTGATCAGATCGCGGAAGGTGCGGCGTTTCCAGCCATCACGCTGCTGCGCCTGTGGATCGCCTTTCAGCATGAAGCGCATCAGCAGCATATAGAAAATACCCAGCACCAGGACCACCAGCCCAATGGGGGTGACGCTGAAAAAACTGAATCCGCTAAACCCTTCACGCAGAAGTTCGCTGTTCACCACCAGGTTTGGCGGCGTCGCCACCAGCGTCATCATGCCGCTGATAAGCCCGGCAAAACTGAGCGGCATCATCAGGCGCGACGGCGAGGTTTGCATACGCATGGAGACGCTTAACACCACCGGGATAAAAATGGCAACCACTCCGGTGGAACTCATAAAGGCGCCCAGCCCGGCCACGGTCAGCATCAATAACACCAGCATTTTGATTTCGCTGCTGCCAGCCATTTTAACCAGCCAGGTGCCCATAACAGTGGCGACGCCGGTACGCACCAGCCCATCGCCGATAATAAACAGCGCGGCAATCAACACCACGTTCGGATCGCTAAAGCCAGAAAAGGCTTCGCTGAGGGTCAGCGTTCCACTCAGAACAAACGCCACGATGACCAGCAAAGCAACCGCGTCCATACGCACTCTGCCCGTCGCAAATAACACTACGGCAATAGCCAGTAATGAAAGAACCCAAATCAATTCACCGTTCACAACCTATCCTTGTCAGATGAGAAGATGGCATGATTCTGCCATAAAAAAGCCCCGACAAGCCGGGGCGAAATCATGATCAGGTATTGCTGAGTACAACCACATTGCCCTTCGGCTGTTTCGTCACCGAAAGCTGCTCGAGGCTGGTCAGCGCAAAATCGACGTCCGCCAGACGTGGGGTGTCTGCCGGAGCATTAACGGCGATAACATGGCAGCCAGCCGCTAAGCCCGATAACACGCCCGCAGGCGCGTCTTCCACCACCGCACATTCATGGGGCGCCAGGCCCAACAGCTGCGCGCCCAGCAGATAAGCGTCCGGTTCCGGCTTGCCGCGTTTGACGCGCTCGGCGGTCACAAAAACCTCCGGTGCGGGGAGCCCTGCCACCTGATGGCGGGCGCGGGCAACGGGCATAGAGCCAGAGGTGACAATCGCCCACGGGATCCCGGATTTATTCAGATGGTTGAGCAAGGCAATCGCCCCCGGCAGCGCAGTGATACCGGCCGTTTCCGTGGCTTCAATTTGCTCCAGACGCGTAAACTCAGCGGCGATTTCCGCTTCAGGCTTACCTGCCATAAAATGACGCAGCGAGGTAATCGCCTGCTTGCCATGAATAAAACCGAGCACCTCATCGTGCGCCAGGCCAAAACGATCGGCCCAGTTACACCATGCTCGCTCGACGGCGGGGAGTGAATCGACCAGCGTTCCATCCAGATCAAACAGAAAGCCTTTACACTGCACGTGTACCTCCTCAGGCGTTGATAATTTGGTTAATTTCGTTGGCGCTCAGGTGGTATTGACGCGGGCAGGCGTGCCATGCGCTCAGCATGCGCTGGTACTTCTCCCACATGGGGGTTTGCGCGTTGAAGCCGTGCGTGCCGGCGTCAAAATGGGTATAGCGTCCTTCGACATTGACCATAAAACGAACATAGCCGAGGTAACGCGCCTCTGTGGCGGCGTCGAAGCCGAGGAAGGTCACGCGACGTTCGTCGATGCTTTGCGCATCTTTCAGGTTAGCCCAGGAAACATGCAGCGCGTGGTACATCTCCATGATGTCGATCACCGTGCGGCAGGTCTCTTCTTTAAGCTCGCCAAACTCGCGATCCAGTTCGCGCATTTGCAGGCCATAGCCGCGTTCAATAATGGTTTGCAGGCGACGATAACGCTCGGCGTTGGTCGGGTCGAGCATGGTCATCATTTTGTACTGGTTAGACAAAATAAGACGTTGAGCGTTGGTCATTTCCATTTGGGACTCCTGTATCACTCTACTGCGGTGAAAAAAGTGAAAAAAAAGAAGGCATCAATATGCCTTCTTTTATATGCGTAATCCGGGGTCAATTACAAATCATCAAGGAAAGTTTTATCCAGTTGTTTGAAGGCGCGCTTAAGCGTGTCAGCCAGCGCCTGGTAGTCCGGCTTGCCTTCAACCGGGGCCAGCGCCTGTCCGGCTTCCTGTAATTTGCCCCTGACTTCGTAAAACCAGTTCAAAATTGTAGGCGGTAGCGGCGTAACGGAACGTTTACCCAGCCACCACAGCCCCTGCATGGGTAAACTGAGCGCGAACAGCGCGGTGGCGACGGCCGGTCCCAATTGACCGCCGAGGGCGATTTGCCAGCACAGGGTAAAAACGGCAATCGGCGGCATAAAGCGGATGGCGTAGCGGGTCATCCGAATAACGCGATTCTCCACAAAGACGGGCGCAAGGCGCTTTTCCATCGGCCACGTCTTCGAGTAGTGCTGCCCCCGGCGAAAAAGGCTGAAAAAATTTACGGAGCGGTGATCCGGCGTCGACATGGCTTACCTCAACTTCACATATAAAAATTCAAAAAATTGTGCAAAACAACAACTATGAGGGACAACGTTCAAAACATTTTGTCATTGCTACCCACTATCAGGTATCCTGTAGCGGCCTGTCATTGGCCTGTAGTCCAAAAGTATTGAGTCGTCAAATTGACATATAGTATGCCATTGGCTGAAAAATACGCAAAATGGCATAGACTCATAGGTATTTCTTCCATCATGCCAAAAAAGACAACTGCGCATGATGTTAATCATAAATGTCAGCGTCACACTGCGCTACGCTCTATGGCTCCCTGACGTTTTTTTAGCCACGTATCAATAATAGGTACTTCCATGTCGAGTAAGTTAGTACTGGTTCTGAACTGCGGTAGCTCCTCACTGAAATTTGCAATCATCGATGCAGTTAATGGTGAAGAATACCTTTCTGGTTTAGCCGAATGTTTCCATCTTCCAGAAGCCCGTATCAAATGGAAAATGGACGGCAGTAAACAAGAAGCGGCTTTAGGCGCAGGCGCCGCTCACAGTGAAGCGCTGAACTTTATCGTTAATACTATTCTGGCACAAAAACCAGAACTGTCTGCGCAGTTGACTGCAATCGGTCACCGTATCGTACACGGCGGCGAGAAGTACACCAGCTCCGTCGTTATTGATGACTCCGTGATTCAGGGTATCAAAGATTCCGCCTCTTTTGCACCGCTGCATAACCCGGCCCACCTGATCGGTATCGCCGAAGCACTGAAATCCTTCCCGCAGCTGAAAGACAAGAACGTCGCCGTGTTTGACACCGCGTTCCACCAAACGATGCCGGAAGAATCTTACCTGTATGCCCTGCCGTACAGCCTGTACAAAGAACACGGCGTTCGTCGTTATGGCGCACACGGCACCAGCCACTTCTTCGTAACTCAGGAAGCGGCAAAAATGCTGAACAAGCCGGTTGAAGAACTGAACATCATCACCTGCCACCTGGGCAACGGCGGTTCCGTTTCCGCTATCCGTAACGGCAAGTGCGTTGATACCTCTATGGGTCTGACTCCGCTGGAAGGTCTGGTGATGGGTACCCGTTCCGGCGATATCGATCCGGCGATTATCTTCCACCTGCACGACACCCTGGGCATGAGCGTTGACCAGATCAACAAGATGCTGACCAAAGAGTCCGGCCTGCTGGGTCTGACCGAAGTGACCAGCGATTGCCGTTATGTCGAAGACAACTACGCGACCAAAGAAGACGCTAAGCGCGCGATGGACGTTTACTGCCACCGCCTGGCGAAATACATCGGCTCCTACACCGCGCTGATGGAAGGTCGTCTGGACGCTGTCGTCTTCACCGGGGGCATTGGTGAAAACGCCGCGATGGTTCGCGAACTGTCTCTGGGCAAACTGGGCGTGCTGGGCTTTGAAGTCGATCACGAACGTAACCTGGCCGCACGCTTCGGTAAATCTGGCTTCATCAACAAAGAAGGCACCCGTCCTGCAGTGGTGATCCCAACCAACGAAGAACTGGTTATCGCGCAAGACGCGAGCCGTCTGACTGCCTGATACCACACCGCCAGCCACCATGCTGGCGGTGCTGTTTTGTCACCCGCCGATGTCGGCGGTAACGAAAGAGGATAAATCGTGTCCCGAATTATTATGCTGATCCCTACCGGAACCAGCGTCGGCCTGACCAGCGTCAGCCTCGGCGTCATCCGTGCTATGGAACGCAAAGGCGTTCGTCTGAGCGTCTTTAAGCCCATCGCTCAGCCGCGTGCTGGCGGCGATGCGCCAGACCAGACCACCACTATCGTTCGCGCGAACTCCAATCTGCCAGCGGCTGAACCGTTGAAGATGAGCCACGTTGAATCTCTGCTGTCCAGCAATCAGAAAGATGTGCTGATGGAAGAGATCATCGCGAACTACCACGCGAACACCAAAGACGCGGAAGTCGTGCTGGTTGAAGGTCTGGTTCCGACCCGTAAACACCAGTTCGCGCAGTCTCTGAACTACGAAATCGCAAAAACGCTGAACGCGGAAATCGTTTTCGTCATGTCTCAGGGTACCGACACCCCGGAACAGCTGAACGAGCGTATCGAACTGACGCGCAGCAGCTTCGGCGGCGCTAAAAACACCAACATCACGGGCGTTATCGTTAATAAACTGAACGCGCCGGTGGATGAACAGGGCCGTACCCGTCCGGACCTGTCCGAGATTTTTGACGACTCGTCAAAAGCGCAGGTGATCAAAGTTGATCCGGCTAAACTGCAAGAATCCAGCCCGCTGCCGGTTCTTGGCGCGGTGCCGTGGAGCTTTGATCTGATCGCCACCCGTGCGATCGACATGGCGCGTCACCTGAACGCGACAATCGTTAACGAAGGCGATATCAACACCCGTCGCGTGAAATCTGTGACCTTCTGCGCGCGCAGCATTCCGCACATGCTGGAGCACTTCCGCGCCGGTTCTCTGCTGGTCACATCCGCAGACCGCCCTGACGTGCTGGTTGCCGCCTGCCTGGCCGCGATGAACGGCGTGGAAATCGGCGCCCTGCTGCTGACCGGCGGCTACGAAATGGACGCGCGCATTTCTAAACTGTGCGAGCGCGCATTTGCGACCGGCCTGCCGGTATTCATGGTGAACACCAACACCTGGCAGACCTCCCTGAGCCTGCAGAGCTTCAACCTGGAAGTGCCGGTTGACGATCACGAGCGCATCGAGAAAGTTCAGGAGTACGTGGCTAACTACATCAACGCTGACTGGATTGACTCTCTGACCGCGACCTCCGAGCGTAGCCGCCGTCTGTCTCCGCCGGCGTTCCGCTATCAGCTGACCGAACTGGCGCGTAAAGCCGGTAAGCGTGTGGTCCTGCCGGAAGGCGACGAGCCGCGTACCGTGAAAGCGGCGGCGATCTGCGCTGAACGCGGTATCGCAACCTGCGTACTGTTAGGTAACCCGGATGAAATCAACCGCGTTGCCGCTTCTCAGGGCGTTGAGTTGGGTGCCGGCATTGAAATCGTTGACCCGGAAGTGGTTCGCGAAAGCTATGTCGCTCGTCTGGTCGAACTGCGTAAGAGCAAAGGCATGACCGAAACCGTTGCCCGCGAACAGCTGGAAGACAACGTGGTGCTCGGTACGCTGATGCTGGAGCAGGATGAAGTTGACGGTCTGGTGTCCGGTGCGGTTCACACCACCGCGAACACTATCCGTCCGCCTCTGCAGCTGATCAAAACCGCACCGGGTAGCTCCCTGGTTTCTTCCGTGTTCTTTATGCTGCTGCCGGAACAGGTATATGTTTACGGCGACTGCGCGATCAACCCGGATCCGACCGCTGAGCAACTGGCTGAGATCGCCATTCAGTCCGCTGAATCGGCAATTGCTTTCGGTATCGAACCGCGCGTGGCGATGCTCTCCTACTCTACCGGTACCTCTGGTGCAGGTAGCGACGTAGAGAAAGTCCGTGAAGCAACCCGCATTGCGCAGGAAAAACGTCCTGACCTGATGATCGACGGTCCGCTGCAGTACGACGCGGCGGTAATGGCTGACGTGGCGAAATCCAAAGCGCCGAACTCCCCGGTTGCCGGTCGCGCTACCGTGTTTATCTTCCCGGATCTGAACACGGGTAACACCACCTACAAAGCGGTACAGCGTTCAGCCGACCTGATCTCCATCGGGCCGATGCTGCAGGGTATGCGCAAGCCGGTGAACGACCTGTCTCGTGGCGCGCTGGTAGACGATATCGTCTACACTATCGCACTGACCGCGATTCAGTCTTCCCAGCAGGGCTAATCGTTTTCCCCCTCTCGCCACTTAAGCGAGTAAGGGGGTTAATACCGTCCGGATGTGCAAGCATCCGGATTTTTTTTGCCTAAAAATCCCCCACTGTGCGGTAGCAAATTCTGAAACCGGCATAAAAAACGCGCTTACAAATTGCATTTATATTCATCAAAATGCATACTTATTCCATTAAAACGCTACATGGAAGGTATGCTATGTCCTCGGTTTCATCCTCTCACCCCACGCAACGCAGAAAATTCGCTATGCCCGATACGCTGGTGATCATTTTTTTCGTGGCGATTTTTACCAGCCTCCTGACTTGGCTGATCCCAGCCGGGCAATTTGACACGCAGAAAATTCACTATCAGGTGGAAGGCGTTGAGAAAAGCCGCCAGGTTGTCGATCCTGCGTCGTTTCGCATCGTGACCGACGCGTCAGGTGAAGCGCAGTATAACCGGGTGCAGTTCTTCTCGACCGGCGACGCCGGAGCGGGACTCATGAACTTTCCCTTTGAAGGGCTCACGGCAGGCGATAAATACGGTTCCGCCATTGGTATTATCATGTTTATGCTGGTGATTGGCGGCGCTTTTGGCATCGTCATGCGCACAGGCACCATCGATAACGGTATCCTCGCGCTAATTAACCGGACCAAAGGCAATGAAATCCTGTTCATACCGGTGCTGTTTATGCTCTTTTCCCTCGGTGGCGCAGTGTTCGGTATGGGAGAAGAGGCGGTCGCCTTCGCTATTATCATCGCCCCGCTGATGGTTTGCTTAGGGTATGACAGTATTACCACGGTACTGGTGACCTATGTCGCAACCCAGGTCGGCTTCGCCACGTCATGGATGAACCCGTTCAGCGTGGTCATTGCGCAGGGGATTGCCGGTGTTCCCGTACTTTCCGGCTCGGGGCTGCGCATTATCATCTGGCTGCTGGCGACACTGCTGGCGATGGCCTTCACGCTGCTTTACGCGTCACGGATCCGTAAATCGCCGGAGCGCTCTGCCTGCTGGCAGTCTGACCGTTTTTTCCGCGAACAGCAGCAGCAGATTACACAGCGCAAGCTGGGCGCGGGAGACTGGCTGGTATTAGCGATCCTAACCGCCGCTATCGGCTGGGTGATATGGGGCGTTATCGTCCACGCCTGGTTTATTCCTGAAATCGCCAGTCAGTTCTTCACGATGGGCATCGTTATCGGCCTGATCGGCGTGGTGTTTCGTCTGAACGGCATGACGCTAAACGATATGGCGAACGCCTTCACCGAAGGGGCGAAAATCATGATTGCCCCCGCGCTGCTGGTCGGCTTCGCCAAAGGCATTATGCTGTTGCTGGGTAACGGCGACGCCAGCACGCCGAGCGTGTTGAATACTCTCCTCAACGCCATCGCTGGCGGCATTGGCGAGCTGCACACCGCGGTCGCCGCCTGGTTTATGCTGCTGTTCCAGACGCTGTTCAACTTCTTCGTCACCTCAGGTTCAGGCCAGGCGGCGCTGACCATGCCGCTGATGGCTCCGCTCAGCGATCTGGTCGGCGTTAATCGCCAGGTGGCCGTGCTGGCGTTTCAGTTAGGCGACGGGTTCAGCAATATTATTTATCCTACCTCGGCATCGTTAATGGCGACGCTTGGCGTTTGCCGGGTCGATTTCCGCAGTTGGATTAAGCCCGCGCTGGCCCTGGCTGGTCTGCTGTTTGCCTTCTCCAGCGTGCTGGTGGTTGGTGCGCAGATCATGGGCTACCAGTAAGGAAACATGCCGGATGGCGCTGTCGTCATCCGGCATCAACCTCACGCCATCACAGCAGTGATTTTGCAGCTTCGACAATCGCGGCGGCAGTCAGCCCGTATTCCTCCTGCAAAAAATCCTGCGTGCCAACCTGGCCGTAACGTTCTTTTACGCCGACCCGACGCATGGGCACCGGACAGGTTTCCACCAGCACTTCCGCCACCGCCGACCCCAGTCCGTTGTGAATACTGTGGTTCTCGCAGGTCACGATGCGTCCCGTTTTCTCGGCGTAGTTTTTCACCAGCATCCGATCGATAGGTTTCAGGGTGAACATGTCGATCACCGCGGCGCTGACCCCGTTTCTCTCCAGCTGCCGCGCCGCCTCCAGCGCTTCGGCCACCATGATTCCGTTAGCAATCAGGGTGATATCATTACCTTCCCGCAGCACGTTGCCTTTACCGATGGTAAACGTCGAGCCGGACGCGTAGATACTCGGCGCCTGTTTACGAATGGTGCGGACCCAGTAGAATCCCTCAAGGTCGATGAGCTGACGCAGGATATCCTCAAACATCACCGCATCCGTCACCTCCAGCACAATGGCGTGCGCCAGTCCACGCACGATCCCCATATCTTCAAACGACATGTGCGTACCGCCGTTATGACAGGCGGTGACGCCCGCATCCGAGGCGATCACCTTGACGTTATTTCGCTGGTAGTCCAGCGACATAAACAGTTGATCGAAACAGCGGCGGCTGGCAAACGCGGTGAAGGTATGCACGAACGGCTTGCGCCCGGTTAACGCCAATCCCGCGGCGGTGCCAATCACGTTAGCTTCCATAATGCCGCAGTTAATCACATGCTGCGGGTAATCACGGGCTACGCCATCCATCGCCATTGAACTCATCAGGTCTGCTTCCAGCGCGATGATCGGGCTGCCGTCTTTTATCTGCCGGGCCACGAATCCGGCGTATACCTTGCGCATCTCCACGCGATCTTTTTGTCCTGCGGGCGCGAGATTAATCATGCGTGACCTCCAGTTGGCGAATGGCGTTATTCAGGGTTTGCGTCATGTCCTCTGTCAGGCGCAGGTGATGAGAATTGCTCAACTGTTCAAGACATGGCACCCCTTGCCCTTTAATGCTGTCAAGAATGATTACCCGTGGGCGGGCCTGCGCCTCGGGAACTGGCTGGACGGCAGCCAGTAGCGCCGGTATATCATCGCCCTTCACCGTGATGGTATCGAAGCCAAACGCGCGGAATTTTGCATCAAGGCTGAACGGGCGAATAATTTCATCTAACTCGCCGTCCAGTTGCTGCTTATTCCAGTCAACAAACACCGTCAGGTTGTTGAGGCAATGATGAGCAATAAACTGAAACGCTTCCCAGCACTGTCCTTCGTTCAGCTCACCGTCGCCGACAATACAGAAGACCCGGTTCGGACGCTGCGCCAACTTATGCGAGAGCGCCATTCCGGCGGCGATGGAGATCCCCTGCCCCAACGATCCCGTGGTCACGTCCACGCCACGGGTTTTCAGCCGATCCGGATGACTGGGCAGCCGGGTGCCGTTCTGATTCAGCGTGTTCAACTCGTCGATCGGGAAATAGCCTTTGATCGCCAGCGTGCTGTAAAGCGCCGGTCCCGCGTGCCCTTTCGAGAGAACAAAGTTATCGCGTTCCGGCCAGTCCGGATCGGCCGGATCGATTTTCATTACCGCGCCGTACAGTACCGCGAGGGTTTCCACCACCGACATACTGCCGCCATAGTGGCCGAAGCCCAGATGGGTGAGTGATTTCAGGGTAGCAACGCGAATATCCCGCGCCAACTGCGTCACTTCTTTTACATTCATGGTTTGGCTCCGTTATTTTCCGCTGAGTGACCTGTCGCCGTCTTGTTCTTTGCGAACAGATTCCAGAGGACCAGTACAACAAACAGCCCGACCACCAGCCCGGTTATCGCCAGGGGCGACAGGTAGCGGGCCAGGTTACCGAGCACAATGCCAATCGCGCCAAAGTCGGCATCCGAGAAGGTGGTGTTGGCAAAGCCGATGGCGCCGAGTACCGGCAAGAGCAGCACCGGGAGGAAGGTAATCAACAGACCGTTGGCGAACGCGCCGAGCATAGCGCCACGACGGCCGCCGGTGGCATTACCGAACACCCCCGCCGTCGCTCCCGTGAAGAAGTGCGGCACGACGCCTGGCAATATCAGCACCAGCTTCATTTGCCCGAGCAGAAACAGCCCCACCAGCCCACCGAGGAAGCTAAACAAAAAGCCGATCAGCACAGCGTTGGGGGCATAGGGATACACCACCGGGCAATCCAGCGCCGGACGCGCGTTGGGCACCAGTTTTTCAGAGAAGCCGGTGAACGCCGGAACAATTTCCGCAAGGATGAGGCGAACCCCTTGCAGGATAATGAACACCCCGGCGGCAAAGGTAATCGCCATGATGATGGCGTAGACCAGATAGTTCTGCCCGCCGCTGAAGGTGCTTTCCACATACTCCCGACCGGCGCTAACCGCCATGATCAGATAGATGATCATCATGGTCAGCGAAATGGAGATCGAACTGTCGCGCAGGAAGCTTAAATTCTTCGGCAGATTCATTTCTTCGGTCGAACGGGAGCCTTTACCGCACACGCTGCCGATCCAGCCTGACAGCACATACCCCAGGGTACCGAAGTGACCAAAGGCAATGTCATCGCTACCCGTGATGCGTTTCATGTAGCGTTGCGCCAATGCCGGGAAGAAGGCCATCACCAACCCGAGGATCAGCGAACCGGTAAAGACCAGCCCCGCTCCCTCAAAACCGGCGACGGTCAGGATCACGCCGATCATACAGGCCATGTAAAAGGTGTGGTGCCCGGTTAAAAATATGTATTTCAGCCGCGTAAAGCGCGCGACAATAATATTCGCCACCATTCCGAACGCCATAATCAGTGCGGTAGCGGCACCGTATTTTTCCAGCGCAATCGAGACAATCGCTTCATTATTCGGAATAATCCCCTGGATAGTAAAAGCGTGTTCAAACATACCGCCTAACGGATTTAACGAGCCGACCAGAACGGTAGCCCCGCCGCCAAGAACAATAAACCCCAGAATTGTTTTAATGGTTCCCTTTACGACATCCGAAAAGGCTTTCTTTTGCGCCACCAGGCCAATAAGCGCAATTAAGCCGACCAGTACGGAAGGCACTTTAAGAATATCAACAACAAAATTCAGCGTTTCAAGGATAAACATAGCCACCTCGATGCATATTTGCGGTCACGCTGTGGTGAGACAGCGCGAAGGATTGGGTGCAGACAGAATTATTGTTTATCGAACCATGCCCGTAGCTGTGTTTCGAGTTCATTGATATCGATAATGTTATTGATTACCACCAGTTGCGCCTCGGGCACGCTGGCGCTGGCGGCAATATCTTTCGCCATCACAAAGAGATCGGCGGCGCCCGGCGTCGCCGAGGAGAGATCGGAATGTTCCACCTCAGCGTCAATATTGAGTTTTTTGAGCACCTTTTTAATATTCATTTCGACCATAAAACTGCTGCCCAGGCCGGAGCCACAAATAGCCATAATTTTCATTGTTATTACCTTTTTTAAGTAGAGTTTGTTCGCATCACGCGCAGGCGTAATGTTTCATCAATACAGGGGCATGCGTAAAATTAATAACGTGAAATTATTTTTTTAATCTCCTCCAGGGTGGCTGCCTGATGTAATTTCGCCAGATCGTCATCGTTTGAAAATAATTCAGCCAGGGCCGAAATCGTTTCGATATGGCTGTGTTTATCCGCTGCGGCTAATAAAATAATAATATCAACCGGATCATTTTCTCCTGCGCCAAACGACACGCCGTCCGTCAGCTTCAGTAGCGATAAGCCGATAGCCTTTGCGCCTTCCTCCGGGCGGGCATGCGGCATCGCCAGCCCGGGCGCCAGCACATAATACGGCCCCAGCTTCTGATGTTGTGCGACGATAGCGCTAACATAATCAGGCGTAATGACGCCCGCCTTCAGGAGCGGCCCGGCGCAAATCCCAAGCGCTTCCCGCCAGTCGCTCACCTGCTCACGCAGTTGAATCGTGTTATCCGTTAACCAGGTTTCAAGCACGATCGTCCCTCTCTCTTGGCTTAACATGAGCAAACTTTATTCAACCCCAACCACCTTATCTGCGATCGCAATCACAAAGATAGCGCTATCAAACGCTATCGTTCAGATATGTGATAGCGCTATCAAAAACAGATTGCTGTGTGAAATCAGAGCAAACAAGGACAATTAAGGCGTATACTGCGCTAAACGTGACGCAAAGAACGATCATAAAAAAGCGTCTCAACTGGTTGTAATTGCGCAGGAATTTGTATGTCTCTAACCCGAAAACGGCGTAGTACCGGTAAAGTGACCATCGCCGATGTCGCACAGCTTGCGGGTGTCGGCACCATGACCGTCTCGCGTGCCTTGCGCACGCCGGAGCAGGTTTCCGATAAACTGCGGGAGAAAATCGACGCGGCTGTCCACGAGCTGGGATATATGCCGAATCTCGCCGCCAGCGCGCTGGCGTCAGCATCGTCACGTACCATTGCGATGGTGGTGCCAAATCTTGCCGAAGCAGGATGTTCAGAAATGTTTGCCGGATTGCAGCATGTTCTGCAACCCGCCGGATACCAGATCATGCTGGCGGAATCCCGTCACCGTCTTGAGCAGGAAGAAAAATTGCTGGAAACGCTGCTGGCTTCCAATATCGCCGCGGCGATATTGCTCAGCGTCGAGCACAGCGACACCGTCCGACACTGGCTAAAGAACGCGTCGATTCCGGTCATGGAGATTGGCGCGATCCGTACCGATCCCATTGATATGAATATCGGGATTGATAACGTGGCCGCCATGTTTGAGCTGACGGAGATGCTGATTCAACGTGGCTACCAGAACATTGGCCTGCTGTGTGCGAATCAGGAACAGTGGATCTTTCAACAGCATTTGCAGGGCTGGTATAAAGCGATGCTGCGCCATCATATGTCGCCCAACCGGGTGATTAACGCCGCCCTGCCGCCCAATTTTTCCACCGGGGCTTCGCAACTGCCGGAGTTTATCCTGGCATGGCCGGAACTGGATGCGCTGGTCTGCGTGTCGGATGAACTGGCCTGCGGCGTCCTGTATGAATGCCAGCGCCGACGGATTAAAGTCCCTGACGACCTGGCGGTTGTGGGGTTTGGCGACAGCGACGTCAGCCGGGTCTGTCAGCCTCCGCTGACCACGATGGCGGTTCCGCACCGCAAAATCGGTCTTGAGGCCGGACGGGCCTTACTGGAAAGAATTCAGGATGGAAACTGGCGCGATCAACAGCCGATCGCCTCCAGTTTATGTCTGCGGGACAGTTGCTGAGGCGTTATTCCGCCTCTTCCTGTTTTTCTTGCTGTTCTTCTTGCTGCCGCTCACCTTTTGCAGACTCGTTTTTGGCGTTGCGGGTCATCCACAGCGCCAGCGCTTTTAGCGAGTCCGGGGTGAATTCGTCACAGCGGGCGGTAATTTCCTCCGGCGTCAGCCAGCATACTTCGCTGACCTCTTCCTCCTGCAAGGCGAAGGGGCCATGCGATACGCAGCTAAACAGCGCGCCCCAGACGCGGCAATGCTCATCTTCAAAGTAGAACTGACCGTGTTCAGCGAACGGAACGCCCGCAATGCCCAGTTCCTCCTCCGCTTCGCGGCGGGCAGAGTCTAACAGTTGTTCGTCTGCCTGAACGACGCCACCGGCCGTGGCGTCTAACATGCCAGGTAAAAAGTCCTTTGTCTCGGTACGACGCTGCACCAGAATTTTGCCCATCCCATCGTGTACCACGATATAGGTTGCACGATGACGCAGGCACTGCGCTCGCATCTGTTCCCGGCTGGATTGTGCGATGACTTCGTTGTCTTCATTCACAATATCCACCCATTCCGTACTTGCCAAACGACGCTGTTCCACCATCAGGAAACCTTCTTTTTCTTAGCACTCTGCGGCGCATTTACATATGTGGGGGTAAATTACGAATTAATCGCCACCTGCGCAATGATACTTTGATCATTGAGTGCGATTACGCTCAATACATTATCGTCCAGCATTCCGTAGCTCGCCGGATGGCCGCCCTTCGGTATGCTCACGGAGCCAGGATTGAAATGGTATATATCGCCCCGCTTTTCTGCCACCGGCAGATGAGTATGTCCGTACACCAGCACATCGTTGGACTGCAGCGCTGGCAGATTTTCCGCTCCAAAAAGATGACCGTGGGTCAAAAAGAGCCGCTGGTTTTCCAGTAACGCCTGCTGCCACGGCGCGGTGAGCGGAAAGTGGAGCAACATCTGATCCACTTCGCTGTCGCAGTTGCCGCGCACGGCGATAATCCGCGACGCATATTCGTTCAACCGCCCGGCGACCTCAGCAGGCGCGTAGCCTTCAGGTAAGGCGTTACGCGGCCCATGATTCAGTATATCACCCAGTATCACCAGCCATTGCGCGCCGCTGCGAGCAAACAGCGCCAGCACGCGCTCAGTGGCCGGTAAGGAACCGTGAATATCGGATGCAAACATCAGTTTCATCACGTCCTCCGCATCATAAAAAAACCGCACTATGATACTGGATTGTAGACCCTTTTTCAGCCCGTACGCTTAGCGGAAAGCGCAATATAACGCTGGACAGAAGCGCGCTGCCATTGAAACGCGGCATATTCCGCCAGCGGCGTCGGCACGTCGTCACCGTTGAGCGCCAGACGGTTGATCATCAGCGCCAGATCGGTGTCCGCCAGACACCATTCGCCGAACAGGTTCGGCGTCCCGTCAGCCAGCAGATGGCTCGCCGTGGCAAACAGCTTTTCCACGCTGGCTTTCCCGGCGTCGCTTAATGGCCCTTTCTTGACGCCGCCGAACACCACATCCGTCGGGCGCTCCTCGCGGACAGGCATCAGGTCGCTCCGGAGCCACGCCTGAATCTGCCGCGCCCGGGCACGTTTCTCAAGATCGAGAGGATAGATGCGCTCCCATGTCGGCGGCGCAAAGCGATCTTCCAGATACTCCGCAATAGCTGACGACTCGCTAAGTTCGAACCCGTCAATCTCCAGCAGCGGTACCCGGCGCGTCTGGGCGTAACCCTGCCAGCCAGGCGCGAGATGTTCACCGCGATCCAAATCCACCGTTTTCAGGGTAAAAGGAAGCCCCTTTTCCTGGAGCGCGACGTAAGCAGACAGCACGTAAGGGGAGAAAAAATTGGCGTCTGACCAGAGGGTAATCACAGGTTTACTCATAGCTTCCTCGATGTTGATGGTTTTTTTTCTTTCAACATAAAGCGTCTTTCGTTCGCTGTCACCTGATGAAATCTCACACAACACGCCAGGCTTTCTATACTTGTGGTTGTCTCGTAGATAAAACGCTTGCTGGAGCTGAAATGATCGATCTCTATTACGCCCCTACGCCCAATGGACACAAGATTACGCTCTTTCTTGAAGAAGCCGAAATGGACTACCGACTGATCAAAGTCGATATCAGTAAGGGCAACCAGTTTCGTCCCGATTTCCTGGCGATATCGCCCAATAATAAAATTCCCGCGATTGTTGATCGCGCCCCTGCGGACGGCGGCGCGCCGCTTAGTCTTTTTGAGTCTGGCGAAATTTTGCTTTACCTGGCGGAAAAAAGCGGCATGTTACTGAGCGGCGAGCTGCGCGAGCGTCATATTACGCTGCAGTGGCTGTTCTGGCAGGTTGGCGGGCTTGGGCCAATGCTGGGGCAAAATCATCATTTCAATCATTTCGCGCCGCAGGCCATCCCGTATGCTATCGAGCGTTACCAGGTGGAAACGCAGCGGCTGTATAACGTGCTCAATAAACGTCTGGAAGCTTCTCCCTGGCTGGGCGGCGAGCATTACAGCATCGCGGATATTGCCTGCTGGCCGTGGGTCAATGCCCATCAGCGTCAACGCATCGATCTGGAAATGTACCCGGCGGTAAACAACTGGTTCCAGCGTATCCGCTCGCGTCCGGCCACCGAACGTGCGCTGATGCAGGCGCAACTTAATCCTGAGACGTTGAAAGGATAACGCGCGGCGGTTCTCGTGTATGATGCGAAGGTTCATATATGGAGAACTCTGCAATGTCTCAACCTGACGCTATTATTCGTATAAAAAACCTTCGCTTACGCACCTTTATCGGTATCAAAGAAGAAGAGATCACTAACCGCCAGGATATTGTGATCAACGTTGCGATTCATTATCCGGCAGAAAAAGCGCGGGTCAGCGAAGATATTAACGATGCGTTGAATTACCGTACCATCACGAAAAGCATTCTTCAGCACGTCGAAAACAACCGTTTTTCGTTGCTGGAAAAATTAACGCAGGATGTGCTCGACATCGCACGCGAACACCACTGGGTCACTTATGCTGAAGTGGAAATCGATAAGCTTCACGCGTTACGTTATGCCGATTCGGTATCTATGACCTTAAGCTGGCGGCGTTAGTCGCCTTTACGGGAGGCTGCATGAACATACTGGTTACCGGAGGAACAGGTCTTATCGGCGGACACCTTATCCCGCGTCTGTTGGCGCTCGGGCATCAGGTGACGGTTCTCACTCGCAGCCCCGAAAAAGCCCGGGATCGGCTCGACAGTCGGGTGGCGCTCTGGACCACCCTGGACGATAAAAAGCAGCTTGATGATGTCGACGCGGTGATCAATCTTGCGGGTGAGCCGATTGCCGACAAGCGCTGGTCGAGCGCACAAAAGGAGCGTCTTTGCCAGAGTCGCTGGCGCATCACGCAGAAACTGGCGGATCTGATTAATGCCAGCGAGACGCCGCCCTCGGTACTGATTTCCGGCTCCGCTACCGGCTATTACGGTGATTTGGGTGAAGTGGTGGTGACCGAGGAAGAGCCGCCGCATAATGAATTCACGCATAAGCTGTGCGCGCGCTGGGAACAAATCGCCTGCACCGCCCAAAGCGATCGCACCCGCGTTTGCCTGCTGCGTACCGGCGTCGTGCTGGCGCCCAAAGGCGGTATTCTCGGTAAAATGGTTCCGCCGTTCCGGCTGGGGCTGGGAGGACCGATTGGCAATGGCCGCCAGTATTTACCGTGGATCCACGTTGATGACATGGTGAACGGCATCCTTTGGCTGCTGGATAACGATCTGCGCGGCCCCTTCAATATGGTTTCGCCCTATCCCGTGCGTAACGAGCAGTTCGCCCATGCGCTTGGACATGCGCTACAGCGCCCTGCTTTCGTTCGCGTCCCGGCGACGGCGATTCGCCTGCTGATGGGCGAGTCCTCGGTGCTGGTATTGGGTGGCCAGCGCGCGCTGCCGAAACGTCTGGAAGCCGCAGGCTTCGCCTTTCGCTGGTATGACCTCGAAGAAGCGCTGGAAGATGTGATTCGCTAACCCTCCGGCCTGTGCATGCTCGCCGTTCCGGTGGTAAGGTAATCAGGATGACTTCCGGAATGGCGATTTTATGGCTTTACTGACGACCCCGCGACTGACGCTCTCCCCTTTTCAGGCGACCGACTGGCCTTTCTTTCTCGCCCTGCGAGAGAACCCGGATATTATGCGGTATATGGGCGAACGCTGCCCGGAACGCGATATCCGTTTACTGTTCGCGCGTCGTCTGGTTTCGAAACATATGTTCGTTATTCGCCAGCATCATGACGCAACCCCGCTAGGGGACGTCGGTCTGCAAATCAGCCATCAGTTTCCCCAGGAAGCGGATATCGGCTATTGCCTGCTCCCTGATGTGCAGGGGCGCGGCTTTGCCAGCGAAGCCGTTCGCGCCGTGTGCGAGTATGGCTTTCACGATGCGGGGCTACAGGCGATCAACGCCTGGGTGCTGGCAGAAAACCGGGGGTCCGTAAGATTGCTGGAAAAGCTCGGATTCGCGCGCACGCAGGTGCTGGAAAAAGCATTTACGATCAATGGCATTCGCTATGATGACTGGGGTTACCGGCTGGAAAGCGCCTGAAGGCGCGGCGCTGATCCAACCTGTAAGAAACGCGATTTGCCACCCGGCGAAACCGGTGACTATTTCAACGAACCTTTAAGAAACTGCTGCAATCGCGGGCTTTGCGGATTGCCAAACAGTTGCTCTGGCTCCCCTTCTTCTTCAATCTTCCCCTGATGCAGGAAAATCACGTGGCTTGACACATGGCGAGCAAAACCCATTTCGTGGGTCACCACTACCATGGTTTTGCCCTCTTCCGCCAGTTGCTGCATGATGCGCAACACTTCACCCACCAGTTCAGGATCCAGCGCAGAGGTCGGCTCATCAAACAACAGTACCTCCGGTTCCATCGCCAGCGCGCGGGCAATCGACACGCGCTGCTGCTGCCCGCCGGAAAGATGCACCGGATATTTACCCTGGGCACGCTCATCAATGCCCACTTTCGCCAGATACTTGATCGCCCGTTCGCGGGCTTCCTGCTTGCTCAGGCCCAGTACCTGAACCGGCGCTTCCATGACGTTCTCCAGCACCGTCATGTGGCTCCACAGGTTAAAGTGCTGAAACACCATCGTCAGACGCGTGCGCAACAGGCGGAGCTGGGTTTTATCCGCCACCTTCAGTTGACCGTCTTTGTCGCGTACCAGCGTGATATTTTGGCCGCTGACCACAATCGATCCTTCGCTCGGCTTCTCAAGGAAGTTAATGCAGCGCAGAAAGGTACTTTTCCCCGAACCCGATGAGCCGATAATACTTATCACATCCCCGGCGTTGGCCTGCAGCGATACCCCTTTCAGCACTTCATGTTCGCCGTAGCGTTTGTGCAAATCGATAACGTTTAATTTATTCTCAGACATCGTGTTACTCGAATTATTTAGAGGAAACATGCTGCAACCAGCGCCTTTCCGCCCTGCGGAACAGACTGATCAGGACATACGAAATGATTAAATACAGCACGGCGGCAAGCCCGAAAGCGGTAAAGGGCTGATAGGTCGCTGAATTGATATCGCGAGCGATTTTAAGCAGATCCGGTACCGTCGCGGTAAAAGCCAGGGCCGTGGAATGCAGCATTAAAATAACCTCGTTGCTGTACGCCGGAAGCGCAATACGCAGCGCCGAAGGCAAAATAATGCAGCGGTACATTTTAAACGAAGAAAAGCCATAGGCCCGCGCGGCCTCGATTTCACCATGCGGCACCGAGCGAATGGCGCCGGCAAAAATCTCGGTAGTATAGGCGCAGGTGTTAAGGGTTAACGCCAGAACGGTACAGTTCAGGCCGCTACGAAAGAAGGCGTTGAGGAAATCGGTGCCTTTGACGATTTCCAGGGTATACATCCCCGAATAGAACACCAGGAGTTGCACATACAGCGGCGTCCCGCGAAAGATATAGGTAAATAACCAGATGGGGAACTGGATAAACTTATTGCTGGAAACGCGGCCAATCGCGAGGATCACCGCCAGGATGCCCCCCATCACCACTGATGAGATCAGCAGCCACAGGGTAATCGCCACGCCGGTAAAGCGATAGCCGTCGGTCCAGAGCAGGGATTTCCAGTACTCCTGAATAATATCGATCACAGGTCAGCCCTCTTTACACCCACGGAGTAACGGCGCTCGAGGAACAGCAGCACACCATTGGACACAGTCGTAAATACCAGATAAATCAGCCCGCACACCACTGCGAAATAAAAGGGCTCCCAGGTGCTCTTACCGGCCAGTTGCGTGGCTTTTACCACATCTTCCAGACCGAGCAGCGAGACCAGCGCCGTGGCTTTCAGGATAACCTGCCAGTTGTTGCCAATGCCGGGCAGCGCATAGCGCATCATTGCCGGAAACATTATGCGGCGAAACGTCTGCGATGACGTAAAACCAAAGGCGGTCGCCGCTTCGATATGACCTCTCGGCACCGCCATGAACGCACCGCGGAAAGTTTCCGTGAAATAGGCGCCGTAAATAAAGCCGAGAGTAATAATACCGGCAACCATTGGATCAATATCGATTTGGCCGACCCCCAGCGCGTCGGTGACCGTATTTAGCGCAATCTGCAGACCGTAGAAGATCAGCAGCATCAGCACCAGATCCGGCACACCGCGAATCAGGGTGGTATACCCTTCGAAAATAAGCCCCGTCACCCGGTTTTGCGAGAGTTTAGCCCCCGCCCCGACGAGGCCGATCAGCACCGCCAGCACGACGGAACTGAGCGCCAGTTCCAGCGTGACGATCGCGCCCTGTAAAATAACACCTGAAAAGCCGTACAACATGCTGCCTGTCCTGTCGTGAGTGGTGAGTAAGCGCCTCTTTTGACGTCACGTCCTTCGTATGCCGGATGGCGGCACTGACCTTATCTGGCCTAAGACAACTGTCTGCAGGCCGGATAAACATTGCGCCATCAGGTTGAAAAAAGGATCATCACGCCGTTTCGGGCTTTATCTGCACCGGCGGGAATTAACCGCCATAAACATCAAAATCAAAGTACTTTTTCGCCAGCTTTTCGTAAGTCCCGTCAGCGCGCATATCGGCAAACGCTTTATTAAGGGCTTCACGCAGTTCGTTGTCTTCTTTACGCAGACCCATACCGGTCCCGACGCCGAACAGTTTCTCGTCTTTCACAGACGGGCCGCCGAATTTGTAATCTTTGCCAACGGGTTGCTTCAGAAAGCCTTCGCTTGCCGCGACTTCGTCCTGGAATGCCGCATCAATACGTCCCGCAGTCAGGTCAGAGTAGATGTTGTCCTGCCCCTGGTAAGAGACAATCTCAATGCCCTTCGGCGCCCAATGCTCGTTACCAAACGTCTCCTGAGTGGTGCCCTGAAGTACGCCGACGCGCTTGCCTTTCAGCGACTCGACGGTCGGCTGAATATCGGAATCTTTGGCCACCACCAGACGCGAATCAGCGGCATACAGTTTGTCAGTGAAAGCGATCTCCTGCTGGCGCTTTTCCGTGATGGAAAGCGAAGACATGATGGCATCGATTTTCTTCGCTTTTAACGACGGGATCAGCGCGTCCAGCGGGTTCTCAACGAAGGTGCATTGTGTATTGATACGTTTGCACAGCTCTTTCGCCAGATCGATATCAAAACCCACCAGTTCACCCTGTGTGTTTTTCGATTCAAAGGGGGCGTAAGTAGGATCGGTACCAATGCGAATTTTTTGCGGAATGGCGGCAAAAGCTGCGGTAGCGCTGGAGAAGGCCAGCACCAGGGAAAGAGATAACACCAGTTTTTTCATAGCTATCCTCAACAGACTGTCTTTATAGGGGATCTTTACAGGACCAAGTGCGGTTATCGTGCCATTAATCGGGTCGGCAAGGCAAAGCATTCTACCCAAATAGCCGGTTTATTTTGCATGAAAAGCGCTTAAGTATGCATATTTCCGCCAGCCGATCCAACCACTGCACTGTTATGGTGCATTTCTGCCTGACTGCACCGCGAAAGGTTATCCAAACGGTGCAGCCAGATCCCCTCACTGGCGCGATCAGTCGCCGTAGACGTTAAAGTCGAAGTACTTTTTCGCCATCTTGTCGTAAGTACCGTCATTACGCAGATCGCCCAGCGCCTTGTCAAAGGCCGCTTTCAGCTCTGCGTCGTCCTTACGTAAACCGACGCCCGTCCCGTCGCCAAAGTACTTCTTGTCTTTCACGGAAGGACCGGCAAACGCATAGTCTTTACCGGCAGGTTGTTTCAGGAATCCTTCGCTGGCGGCCACTTCATCCTGCAGAGCAGCATCAAGGCGGCCCGCCGTCAGATCGGAGTAAATCAGATCCTGGTTGGCGTACGCCACCACATCTACACCTTTACTGCGCCAGTTGTCATTGGCATACGCTTCCTGGGTGGACCCCTGCAGAACGCCGACGTGTTTGCCTTTCAGCGCATCCAGCGTCGGTTGGATCGGCGAACCTTTCGCCGCAATCAGTCGTGAGTCAGCCGCGTAGAGTTTGTCAGAGAAGGCGATTTCCTGCTGACGCTTATCGGTGATGGAAAGCGAAGAGATGATGGCATCGATTTTCTTCGCCTTGAGGGACGGGATCAGCGCGTCGAAATCGCTGGCGACCCAGGTACATTTGACCTGCATACGCTTGCACATCTCATTGCCCAGATCGATATCAAAGCCGACAAAATCGCCTTTGGCGTCTTTCGAAGAGAATGGCGCGTAGGTGGTGTCCGTACCGATACGAACCGTTTCCGGTAACGCGGCATAGCTGGATGCGCCAACAGAAAGACCTATCAGTAATGACAGAGCGAGAACTGACTTCTTCATACATAACCCTCAAGTGGAATGACTTTATTATGTTTTGCGTTGTGTTGTGTGTTTGCAGGCTTTTTCATGCAGGTCTTATGCCATTTTCGCGTCGATGAGGATATTCGACGTTAAATATGTTAATAAAACGTTGCAATATTGTCCTGATGTTGAAGATAGCAGGTCTGGCGGATGAACCGCAGCGTTTCGGTGGCTTTTAGCGAATTAAATGTCGAGGATATGATCGCGGTTACAAAATTGCCCTATAACAGGGCAACGGTTGCCAGAAGGCGCGCTAAGCAGGCAGCGCTATGCGCCCTGCCAGCGGGCAAAGAGATCCTGCGGTAGCGCAATGTCAAACTGATCAAGAACGCGGTTAACGGTTTGATTTATCACATCATCCAGCGACTGCGGACGATGATAAAACGCCGGAACCGGCGGCATAATCACCGCGCCAATTTCCGCCGCCTGGGTCATTAATCGAAGATGCCCCAGATGCAGCGGTGTTTCCCGCACACAGAGCACCAGCGGACGGCGCTCTTTCAGCACCACGTCGGCGGCGCGGGTGAGCAGACCGTCGGTATAGCTGTGCACAATGCCGGACAGCGTTTTAATCGAGCATGGCAGGATGACCATTCCCGCGGTCTGAAAAGAGCCAGAGGAGACGCTGGCGGCAATGTCACGCGCGTCGTGGGTGACATCAGCAAGCGCCTGCACGTCGCGCAGCGATAAGTCGGTTTCCAGCGACAACGTCTGTCGGGCGGCCTGACTCATAATCAGGTGCGTTTCAACATCCGGCACGTCGCGTAAAACCTGCAACACGCGCACGCCGTAAATGGCGCCGCTGGCGCCGCTAATTCCTACGATGAGTCGTTTCATGATATATCGCCCTGTCTGACTTCTGGGCTGACTTTGCAGGATTTCAGGGGGAGTTGCAAGCAGGGTGCGGAAACCGCACCCTGAGAGGAAGAGATTACCCTTCGTTATGCATTTCGAGATTTTCCACTTCGTTCTGCCGCTGCACCGCTTTGGCATCGTCATTGCGCAGGGAATCGAGGAAATCAAGATACTGCTGGTCAACGTCTTTGGTGACGTACACGCCGTTAAATACCGAGCATTCAAACTGCTGAATATCCGGGTTCTCGGCGCGTACGGCTTCGATAAGATCGTTCAGATCCTGGAAGATTAGGCCGTCTGCGCCGATAATCTGGCGAATCTCATCCACTTCACGACCGTGGGCGATCAGTTCGTTAGCGGTAGGCATGTCAATGCCGTACACGTTCGGGAAACGAATTTCCGGCGCGGCTGACGCCAGATAGACCTTTTTCGCCCCGGCTTCACGCGCCATCTCAATGATCTGCTCAGAGGTGGTGCCGCGCACGATAGAGTCATCGACCAGCAGAACGTTTTTATCCCGGAACTCCGCGCGATTAGCGTTCAGCTTGCGGCGCACCGATTTACGGCGCAGCTGCTGACCCGGCATGATAAAGGTACGTCCCACGTAGCGGTTTTTCACAAACCCCTGGCGGTACGGCTTACCCAGAATACGGGCAATTTCCAGCGCGATATCGCAGGACGTTTCCGGGATCGGGATCACCACGTCGATATCCAGGTCTTCCCACTCACGGGCAATTTTTTCACCCAGCCTGGTCCCCATATTAACGCGGGCGCTGTAGACGGAAATTTTGTCAATGAAGGAGTCCGGACGCGCAAAGTAGACGTACTCAAACAGACACGGGTTGCTGACCGGGTTTTCCGCACACTGGCGGGTAAACAGTTGGCCTTTTTCCGTGATGTACACCGCCTCGCCGGGCGCGACGTCACGGAGGAATTCGAAGCCCAGCGTATCAAGCGCCACGCTTTCTGAGGCCACCATGTACTCGGTACGGCCATCGCCAATATCGCGTTTGCCCAGCACCAGCGGACGGATCCCGTTCGGATCGCGAAAGGCGATCATCCCGTGGCCGATAATCATCGCCACGCAGGCATACGCCCCGCGAATCTGGCGGTTAGTCGCGGCGATAGCGGCAAAAATGTTATCGGCTTCCAGCGGATAGTGACGAAAGTTATCCAGCTCGCTGGCAAAGATATTCAGCAGGATCTCTGAATCGGAGGTGGTGTTGATGTGGCGACGCTTTTCTTCGAACAGCTTTTTACGCAGCTCGTGGGCGTTGGTCAGATTGCCATTGTGGGCAAGCGTGATGCCATACGGTGAGTTGACGTAGAATGGCTGAGCCTCTGAGGCGCTGGAGCTGCCAGCCGTTGGGTAGCGCACATGACCGATACCCATGTTGCCCTGCATACGCTGCATGTGACGCGCTTCGAACACGTCGCTCACCAGGCCGTTCGCTTTACGCAAGCGAAAGCAGTTGTTCGCATCAATGGTGATGATGCCTGCGGCATCCTGGCCACGATGCTGGAGCACCGTTAAGGCGTCATAAATCGACTGGTTGACCGGCATAACACCGGCGATACCGACAATACCGCACATACGTCTTTTTCCTCGTTAACCACATCTCAGAACCCAGTCAGGTTCTGGGCAAGAAACTTGACGAGCTTTGCAGATAGTCAAAAAACCATCTGATGATGAAACTGAACTCCGGGATAAGCCGTGACTGACTCCAGTCCTCACTTTTCGACAAACCGGTAAAGGTATCGAGAAAGAACAGAATGGCGGCAACAATCAGTACACCACGCAGAGCCCCAAAACAGATCCCCAGCACCCGGTCAGTACCGGACAACCCGGTTTTTTCGACCAGTTGCCCGATAACAAAGTTGACGACCGCGCCGACAATGAGCGTCGCGATAAACAGCACCGCGATGGCAATCCCGTTTCGAACCAGTTCGTCTTCAAAGCCCGAAAACCAGACAGACAGATAAGTGTAGTAATGGCTGGCGACAAAGAAAGCACAACCCCATGTCACCAACGATAACGCTTCACGTACAAAGCCACGGATCAGGCTAACCAGACAGGAAAAACCAATCACCGCGATAATGGCGTAATCAATCCAGACCATAAGTGTCCCACGATTTAACGCCCTGCCGTCCTGTTCGGGGCGCATTCTAACAGAAAAAGAAAACGTTTGCGTAGGGATTTCCTTCCCGCGCGTAAATAAAAATGGCGCTGAAAAAATATTCAACGCCATCATACTTTTTGGCCGTTTTTGGCCTTGCCGGATGGCGTCGTTAACGCCTTATCCGGCCTGAAAAACCGCGTCGCGCCTGGCGATAGGGGGCTTAGTTCGGACTGTATCCCATCACCACTCCGCTTAGCCCGGAGAGCTGTTTCAGTTCACCAAGCGCGCTTTTCAGCTTGTCGCGAGACGCGTCCGGCCCGACCAGGATGCGGGTGATTTTTCCCTGCACTGGCGTCGACGGCACAGTATATACCCGGTAACCCGCGCCGCGAAGTTTACCCACAATCTCATTGACCTTGTCGGCGTTTTTCAACGCCCCTAACTGAACAACATAGGCTTTCCCGGTCGGTGCCGGTTTTTCTTCTGCCGCGGGCTTAGGCGCAGGCGCTGTCGGCTCTACCACCGGCTGTGGTTTCGGCTGCGGCTTCGGTTTTTCAACCGGTTTTGGTTTTGGCTTTTCAACCGGCGCTGGCGCCGGATCAATCGCCGGATTGTTGGTCGACGCATAGCGCGAAGGGTCCAGCGACGGCGCCGCCGCATCGCCTGCGCGCACTTCTTCCGCAGCGCCTTCCGGCGGCTGGGTCGGCAAAGCCTGCGTGGCGGCGGGCATCATATCAGGCTCATCGCGATCGCCCGGTTTCGGCACCAGCGGGATAGCGGCAAACTCATCCTGATAATGCTTTTTTTGCCCGTCGAGCAGGCCTGGAAGCACAATCACGCCCAGTGCGACCAGCACAATTGTGCCAACTAAACGATTCTGAAATTTACTCGCCACCGATTCTCCCCGCGTCCATCACTTCCATGACATGTGCCACCGTGTGGAATGATCCACATACCAGTACGGTATCTTCTGGTTTCGCCTCCGCCAGCGCCGCCTGCCATGCCTGCGCGACACTGTCATAGACAGTGCCCTGGCCCAGATGTTCCAGCAGTTGTTCCGCCGTCGCGCCGCGCGGCCCTTCCAGCGGAGCACAATACCAGTCGTCGACCACGCTTTTCAACCAGGCTAACGTTCCCGCAATATCCTTATCATGTAGCATACCGATAACCGCCAGCACGCGCCCTTGTTTCGGTAACCCTTTCAGTCGCCCGGTCAGGTATTCCGCCGCATGGGGATTATGCGCGACATCAAGAATGACCCGTGGGGACTCGCTCACAATCTGAAAACGTCCGGGTAGAATCGCCCCGGCAATACCGTCGCGGATCGCCTGCTCGCCGATCGTAAGCCCGCTTGCACGCAGCGCCGCCAGCGCCGTCGCCGCGTTTGGCTGCGGCACCTGCGGCAACGGCAATCCGGTTAACGTACCGTTGGCGTCGGTAAAACGCCAGCTGTCGTCAGACACCGCATAATGCCAGTCTACGCCGCGTCGCTGGAGCAAAGCCCCTTTTTCCTGCGCGACGTCGGCGATGGTATACGGCATTTCCGGTTCGCCAACAATCGCCGGTTTTTCAGCGCGGAAGATCCCGGCTTTTTCCCGGCCAATGCTTTCGCGATCCGGTCCCAGCCAGTCGGTGTGGTCAAGCGCGATACTGGTGATCACCGCGACGTCAGCATCCACCATATTGGTGGCGTCCAGCCGACCGCCTAACCCCACCTCCAGAATAACGACATCAAGATTCGCCTGCTTAAACAACCACAGTGCGGATAGCGTACCGTACTCAAAATAGGTCAGGGAAATCTCACCGCGCGCAGCTTCAATTTCCGCAAAAGAGGCGGTATGGGCCGATTCCGGCAGTTCTTTACCCGCAATGCGCACGCGCTCAGTGTAACGGACCAGATGCGGCGAACTGTAAACGCCCACGCTGTAGCCTGCCGCCGTCAATACGGACTCCAGCGTGCGGCAGGTTGTGCCTTTGCCGTTCGTTCCGGCGACGGTAAAGACAAATGGCGCGGGCTTTAACACGTCCAGTTTCGCTGCCACCTGACTTACGCGCTCAAGACCCATATCAATCGTTTTGGCGTGGAGATTTTCCAGATAAGAAAGCCACGAGGCCAGGGGCGACGCGGCTTGGGGAATGCGTTTGTTATCCATGATGCCCGTAAATTGGTTACATTGAGAAAAGCAAAAGGCAGCGCCAACTGGCCCTGCCCTTTTGTACTCGTCGTTTTTCAAGCTGCAGGCTTGTTGGCTGCTCTCGTTCACCCGAATCACTTGCCTGTGCAAGCTCATCGGGATGAACGCTCTTGCCGCCTACCTGCAACTCGAAATCCATAAAGTAAATTATCAGGCCTCGGGTTCCTGATCCGGTACCGGAGGTACCACCACGCCTTCACGTGGAGCATCCGGATTCGGCGCGGGTAAGTTCATTAGCTTCGCCAGAATGCTGGCCAGTTTCAGGCGCATTTCCGGACGGCGGACAATCATATCGATAGCGCCTTTTTCGATCAGAAACTCACTGCGCTGGAATCCCGGCGGCAATTTCTCACGGACGGTTTGCTCGATCACGCGCGGACCGGCGAAGCCAATCAACGCTTTCGGTTCAGCGACATTAAGATCGCCCAGCATCGCGAAGCTTGCGGATACGCCACCCATTGTCGGGTCAGTAAGCACCGAAATGTACGGCAGACCACGTTCCTGCATTTTCGCCAGCGCAGCGGAAGTTTTCGCCATCTGCATCAACGACATCAGCGCTTCCTGCATACGCGCGCCGCCGGACGCGGAGAAGCAGATCAGCGGGCAGTTATCTTCCAGCGCCTGCTCAACGGCGCGGACGAAACGCGCACCGACAACAGATCCCATGGAACCGCCCATAAAGGCAAACTCAAAGGCCGCCGCGACAACCGGCATGCCGTGAAGCGTACCTTTCATGACCACCAGCGCGTCTTTTTCGCCGGTTTCCTTCTGCGCGGAAGCCAGACGATCTTTATACTTCTTGGAGTCACGGAACTTCAGCACGTCTTTCGGCTCAAGTTCGCTACCCAGCTCCACAAGAGAACCTTCATCTAACAGGCTATGCAGGCGATTGCGCGCCGACATGCGCATGTGATGGTCACACTTCGGACAGACCTCAAGATTACGTTCCAGCTCAGCGCGATATAAAACCTGACCGCAGCTATCACATTTGGTCCACACCCCTTCAGGAATGCTTGCCTTGCGGGTTGGAGTAATGTTGCTTTTAATTCGTTCAATCCAGCTCATTGGTGACCTTTCTGCCTGAACCCTGGTTAGCTTTGTTATAAGGGGCGCATGATGCCATTTTTGCCCCCAACAGACCATGAATGTTGCACATTAAAACATAACAGCCCGTAACTTTGGATAAAAAAGTGGTCGAACCGCTGTGTTAGTTTCTATTTTGTTACACGCGACGCAGCACGTTTATGACGAATAATTTCGTAAACGCCGGGCAATATGGACACCACGATAATGCCGACGATCAACAGCTTCAGGTTATCCTGGATCATCGGGAGAGTGCCGAAGAAGTAGCCCGCGTAGGTAAACAGCAATACCCACAACAGCGCGCCAATCACGTTGTAAGCGGCAAAATGACGATAAGACATATGCCCCATTCCCGCCACGAACGGCGCGAACGTTCTGACGATCGGCACAAAGCGGGCGAGAATGATGGTTTTGCCGCCATGCTTCTCGTAAAACTGGTGGGTTTTGTCGAGGTAACTGCGGCGGAAAATTTTCGAGTCCGGGTTGCTGAAAAGCTTATCGCCGAACAGTCGGCCAATGGTGTAGTTAACCGCGTCGCCAACAATTGCGGCAATCAGCATTAATACCACCATCATATGGACGTTGAGATCGTTATTGGGCAGCGACGCCAGCGCCCCGGCAACGAACAGCAGGGAATCTCCCGGCAGGAACGGCGTGACCACCAGACCCGTTTCACAAAACAAAATCAGGAACAAAATGGCGTATACCCAGATGCCATATTCGGCAACCAGCTCTGCCAGATGCACATCGATGTGCAGGATGAAATCAATAAGAAAGTAAATCAGGTCCATAATTATGCCTTTTACGACGCGAATTAGTCCGCCAGGAACAGCGGGCCCATAGGCGGTTTCGGAAGATCAAACCGGTCCGGATAATCCACCGCGACCAGATACAGCCCTTCCGCTTTCGCCGTTGCCGCTGCAAGCGTTCTGTCCTTTGCCGCTAACAGCTCTGCTATCCAGCTCTCCGGCTGGTTGTTGGCGCCCACTTCCATCAGGCTGCCGACAATATTCCTGACCATATGATGTACAAAGGCATTGGCTTTGATATCGACCACCACATATGCGCCATAACGCGACACGCTAATATGCATCACGTTACGCCACGGCGTGCGCGACTGGCACTGAACGGCGCGAAACGAGGTAAAATCGTTCTCGCCAATCAGGCATTGCGCCGCGCGGTGCATCCGCTCGGCATCCAGAGGCTCATAGTAATGCGTGACGCCTTTGGCTAAAACCGCCGGACGCAGCCGATGATTGTAGATGATGTAACGATAACGACGAGCCGTGGCGCTAAAGCGGGCATGAAAATCGTCCGGTACAGCTTTCACCCAACGCACGGCAATGTCACCAGGTAAATTCGCATTTACGCCTAACGTCCATGCCGCGTCTTTTCGCTGTGCGGTCGTTTCGAAATGGACGACCTGCCCGGTGCCGTGAACGCCCGCATCGGTACGGCCGGCGCAGAAGACGGTAATCGGCTCATTGGCAACCTGGGAGAGTGCTTTTTCCAGCTTTTCCTGCACGCTGCGCACTTCGTTCTGACGCTGCCAGCCATAATATTTGCTGCCGTCATACTCAATGCCCAGCGCAATTTTATGCACCGGCGGCTGTAGCTGGTCGGACATCAGTAGAGATACTCCTGCACCAGCTTCTCGGCAATTTTTACCGCCATCAGGGCGCCGCCAAAGCGAACGTTATCGGCCACCGACCAGAACTGTACTTGCTCCGGCATACCGTAGTCGTTACGCACACAGCCTACGGAAAGCTGCGCGTTGCCAGACGCATCGCCGACCTGAGTGGGGAAATCCGTCTCGTCGGACAGCATGATATCCTCGCCCTGGGCGAAGGCGTCACGGGCCTCTTCTGCCGCCAGCGGACGCAGAGCTTCAAACGCGACCATCTGCGCGTGGCCGTAAAACACCGGCGACCGCACGCAGCTTACGGAGATCATCAGCCCGTCATCCTGCATAATTTTGCGCACTTCATCGACGATACAGCGCTCTTCGCGCACGCTGCCTTCCCTGTCCGGCAACAGCGGTAACATGTTGAAGGCCAACTGGCGACCAAAGAAATCGTCTTCATCGATCGGGATCCCGTTCAGCAGCTTCGCGCTCTGCCCGGCGAGAGCATCGACCGCCTTTTTGCCCTGTGCGGAGGCCGAAAGCAGGCTGGTCACACTGATGCGGGACAAACCGCCCTGGTCGATCAGCGGCTTCAGCGACGCCAGCAGTTGGCTGGTCAGGCTGTTCGGGACGGCGATAACGTTACGATTACGGTAGTCCGCCAGCACGAACGGGTTCACTTCCGGCACCACCAGCGGCACGTCCGGCTCAAGGGCGAACAGACCGCTGGAGTCAATCACCAGGCATCCTGCGTTGGTGGCGTCGTCCACCCACGCCGCCGTAGCCTCTACGCCCGCGACAAAAAACGCCAGCTGCGCCTGCGTCCAGTCGAACTCTGCCGCATCCTGCACCGTTACCGTTTTTCCGGCAAAACGCAGATGTTCACCCGCGCTTTCTGGCCGCGCCAGCGCATAGATCTCACCGACCGGGAACTGGCGTTCTGCCAGAGTTTCAAGCAACGCTTCGCCAACGGCGCCCGTCGCGCCGAGAACGGCAATATTCCAGCCTTCAGACATGGTGGTTTACTCCAGAAATAGCAAAGCTCCCCGCTGCAGGCAGGGAGCGACAAAAAGAATGTTAGCGAGCCGGATGATGAACGGCGTTAAACCCTAGCTGATGCAATAGCGCGGCGGCGCTGGCGTCGTCGCACATCACATACAGTGACGACCATTCGCGGCGCTCAAGGTAAGTCTTGCGCAGTTTATCGAATTCACCCGGTATCCCGGCGACGTGACGCAGCGGCGCATCGTCGCGGCGCACATCATACACCAAATGCGCCAGTCTTTTCAGCGTTGGCTGATCTAACGGGCCGTGGAGCGTGATACGGCCAAATTCCGGGGCGGGCAGCAGCGTGTCAAGCGCGACATGTTGGGCGCGCCCGATAAACGCGCTGAACGCTTCAAAGACCTGGGTGGTTCCGCGCGCTTTGCCTTCCAGCGTATAGCCCGCAATATGCGGCGTACCGATATCCACTTTACTGAGCAGTTCTACGTTCAGGTCCGGCTCCCCTTCCCACACGTCCAGCACCACGCTCAACTGCTGTCCCGCGTTCAGGCGCGCCAGCAGCGCCGCGTTATCCACAACCGCGCCACGACAGGCGTTGATCAGGATCGTCCCTGGCTTCAGACGGGCGATCAGCGCCTCATCCGCCAGATGCAAAGTCTTGTACGGACCGTCTTTAAACAGCGGCGTATGGAAGGTCAGGATATCCGCCTCCCGCACCAGCTCGTCAAGCGAGCGGAAATCGCCTTCGTCGCCCCGATCCGCCCGCGGCGGATCGCACAGCAGCGTACGCACGCCGAACGCTTCCAGCCGCGCCTGTAAACGGCGGCCAACGTTACCGACCCCCACAATACCTACGGTACGATCGCGCAGGGCAAAGCCGTCGCGTTCGGCCAGCAACAGCAGCGCGGAAAAGACGTACTCGACGACCGCAATCGCGTTACAGCCAGGCGCCGCCGAAAAACCAATACCGGCCTGCGTAAGCCAGCGGTCATCCACGTGATCGGTTCCCGCCGTTGCCGTGCCGACAAATTTCACCGGTTTCCCCGCCAGCAGCGCTTCATTCACTTTGGTGACCGAACGCACCATGAGGGCGTCCGCATCGTCCAGTTCAGCAACCGGAATTGGGCGGCCAGGAACCGCTTTTACCTCGCCCAGTCGGCTAAACAATTCGCGGGCATAAGGCATATTTTCATCAACGAGAATTTTCACGTCTTTCGTACCTGTTTGAGAACGAGTGTTAACCGGGCAAGTGTGCCATAATCTGGCCGCCAGGCATACTTTGCTAAGATTGATGGTTTAAGGATACGTGATGATGCAACCCATTTCCGGTACTCCCGCACGCCCTCCGGGTGAAGGGCAACCCGCTTCTTCCGCTGCGGGCGAACAACCGCTCTCTACTCAACAGCGGACGGTACTGGAGCGACTGATAACCCGCCTGATTTCACTGACGCAACAGCAAAGTGCGGAAGTGTGGGCCGGAATGAAACACGATCTTGGCGTGAAAAGCGACACACCGTTGTTGTCCCGCCATTTCCCCGCCGCAGAGCACAATCTCAGCCAGAGACTGAGCGTCGCCCAGCAAAATCATGCCAACCGACAGGTGCTGTCGCAGCTAACGGAATTATTGAGCCAGGGGAATAACCGTCAGGCGGTGAGCGATTTTATTCGCCAGCAATATGGACAAACGGCGCTCAGCCAGCTCACGCCGGATCAGCTAAAGAATGTACTGACGCTGCTCCAGCAGGGGCAATTGTCTATTCCGCAACCACAACAGCGCCCGGCAACCGATCGCCCGCTGTTGCCTGCGGAACACAACACCCTGAACCAGTTGGTGACCAAACTGGCCGCCGCGACGGGAGAGTCCGGTAAGCTTATCTGGCAATCCATGCTGGAACTGTCGGGCGTGAAAAGCGGCGAGTTGATCCCGGCGAAGCATTTTACCCATCTGGCGACCTGGCTTCAGGCGCGGCAAACGCTCAGTCTGCAACACGCCCCGACCCTGCAATCGCTGCAGGCGGCGTTGAAGCAACCACTGGAGCCGGCAGAACAGGCATTGCTGAAAGAGTATGCCCAGCACACCTGGCAGATCCAGCCGCAGACGGTGTTGACCACCGCCCAGGTTCAGGATCTGCTGAATCAGATCTTCCTGCGCCGCGTTGAGCGCGACAAAGCGCTCAGCGATCCGCTTCATATTCAGCCAATCTACAGCCCGTTTACCCCGGTGATCGAAACCTTCAAAGCGGCCGCCGCCCGTCCCGGACTGCTGTTTCTCGCCCTGATGGTTGCGCTGCTGATTTTCTGGCTGGTGGTTTAACCCCGGCGAAACGACAGGATCGTCACCAGAATCCCTACCACGGCGGAAATCGCCCCCGCAAGGAACACTGACGGATAGCCACAGGATGTGGCCAACACGCCCGCCAGCGGGCCAGTGATGGCGTAGGAGATATCCTGAAACGCGGCGTATCCCCCCAGCGCCGTCCCGCGTACCTGTGCCGGGACACGCTTGACCACCTCAACGCCCAGCGCGGGGAAAATAAGCGAGCAGCCCGCCCCGGTTAACGCCGCGCCAAGCAGAGCAATCCACGCCGTTGGCGCCAGCCATAGCAGCACCAGACCCACGGTCTCGACCAATAAAGAAGCGATAGCGACTTTTACACCGCCAAAGCGATCCGGCATCCAGCCAAACAGCACGCGCATGAGGACAAACGCACCGCCGAACGCGGTGAGGGTAAAACCCGCCATTGCCCAGCCGTGGCTGGCGAAATAGAGCGAAATAAAGGTGCCGATAACCGCAAAACCCACCCCCTGCAACGCAAGGCCGAGACCGGGTTTCCAGATAAGCCCGACCACGCTCCACAGAGAAGGTCGTTCTCCCGTCTGCGCGGGCACTTTACGTACCGTGCCGTTAAATGCCCATGCCAGCAGCGGCAGCGCCATGGTGGTTCCTGCCAGCGCGGCAAACCCAAAGTGACTGTGGATGAGTAAACCCAGCGGCGCCCCTGCCGCCAGCGCGCCGTAAATCGCCATCCCATTCCAGGACATCACTTTACCGGAACGCGTTGGCCCCACCAGACCCAGCCCCCAGGTCAGCGTACCGGTAAGCAACTGGCTTTCTCCAAAGCCGAGGATCAGGCGTCCTGCGATCAGCAGCGCAAATTTCACCGGCGCAGAGACGGGCAACAGCGCCGCCAGCAGCCATGCCCCGCCCGCCAGCGCGCAGGCGAACATGCCCTGCAACGCCGAGCGCTTGGCGCCATACTGATCGGCGAGCCGTCCGGCATAGCCGCGCGTTAACACGGTGGCGAGAAACTGGATCCCGACGGCGATCCCCACCATCGTATTGCCATAACCCAGTTCATGGTGGACAAAAAGTGGAATCACGGGCAGCGGCAATCCAACCGTCATGTAGGTCAGGAACACCGCAAAGGCGATACGGAACAGTGAGAAATTGGCAGAAGATGTGGATTCTTTTTCAGCTACGACAGCCATGCATGACTCCAGGCAGCAGAACAAAAAAGGGAGCCTGAAAGCTCCCCTTTGAAATCATCAGGTTCTGCCGGATAGCGGCGATACGCCTTATCCGGCCTGTCACTTACGCTTTCAGCTTGCGCATAACCAGCGTGGCGTTGGTGCCGCCGAAACCAAAGCTGTTGGACATGACGGTCGTCAGTTCGCGCTCGGTGGTTTCAGTCACGATGTTCAGTCCGGCAGCCTGCTCGTCCATCTCTTCAATGTTAATGCTCGGCGCGATAAAACCGTGTTCCAGCATCAGCAGAGAATAAATCGCTTCCTGCACGCCAGCGGCGCCCAGAGAGTGGCCGGTCATGGCTTTCGTCGCAGAAATAGCCGGGCTGTTATCGCCAAACACTTCACGAATGGCGCCCAGTTCTTTCACATCACCAACCGGCGTAGAGGTGCCGTGGGAGTTCAGGTAGTCGATGGGGGTGTCCACGCCGTGCATCGCCATCTGCATGCAGCGAACCGCGCCTTCACCGGACGGCGCGACCATGTCTGCGCCATCGGAGGTTGCGCCGTAGCCGACGATCTCCGCATAAATGCGTGCGCCACGGGCCAGCGCGTGCTCCAGTTCTTCAACCACAACCATCCCGCCGCCGCCAGCGATAACGAAACCGTCACGGTGCGCATCATAAGTCCGGGACGCCTTAGCGGGTTGATCGTTGTACTTAGTGGACAGCGCGCCCATCGCGTCGAACTCACAGGCCATTTCCCAGCCCAGCTCTTCGCCGCCGCCGGCAAACACGATGTCCTGTTTGCCCAGTTGGATCTGCTCTACCGCATTCCCAATGCAGTGCGCGGAGGTCGCACAGGCGGAGCTGATCGAATAGTTTACGCCGTGAATTTTAAACGGCGTCGCGAGGCAAGCGGAAACCGCAGAGCCCATCGCTTTGGTGACGACGTACGGCCCCACTGCTTTCAGGCCGCGCGGGCTACGCATAGCGTCCGCACCGAATACCTGCGCTTTGGAGGAGCCGCCGGAACCGGCAATCAGACCCACGCGCGGGTTGTTCTGATACACCTCATCGCTCAGGCCCGCGTCAGCGATAGCCTGCTGCATGGAAAGAAAGGCATAAATAGAGGCATCGTTCATGAAACGAACCACTTTACGGTCGATCAAACCGGTTGTATCCAGCTTGACGTTACCCCATACGTGGCTACGCATTCCCGCATCTTTAAACTCTTCGGAGAAGGTGATCCCTGAACGTCCTTCACGCAGAGATGCCAGGACTTCCTGCTGGTTATTACCGATGCTGGAAACGATGCCCAAGCCAGTAATCACTGCACGTTTCATTCAATACCTCTGTAAGTCGCACTATAGTAAGTTTCGACTGGCACAATAGCGTACACTTGTACGCCGAACAAGTCCGATCAGCCATTTTGTCCGGAAATTTGCGCCGCCTGGCACACATCGCTAAGATCGTGGCACTGCCCGTCAGACGAGTAACTTACGTGAAACAAAATGCCATACAACCCGCCAACCTCGAATTCAACGCTGAGGGTACACCTGTTTCCCGAGATTTCGACGATGTGTACTTTTCTAATGATAATGGCCTTGAAGAGACACGTTACGTCTTTCTCGGCGGCAACCGGATCCCTGAGCGTTTTCCGGAACATTCCGACCCGCTTTTTGTGGTCGCAGAGAGCGGCTTCGGCACCGGCCTGAACTTTCTGACGCTCTGGCAGGCGTTTGCCGCGTTTCGCGCCACGCACCCTGAGGCTACGCTACAAAGATTACATTTTATCAGTTTTGAAAAATTTCCCCTGCACCACGACGATCTGGTCGCCGCGCACCAGCGCTGGCCTGAGCTGGCGGCGCTTGCAAAGCAACTCCACGCCCAGTGGCCGTTGCCGCTGGCGGGCTGTCATCGCCTGCTGCTGGATGAAGGACGCGTCACGCTCGATCTGTGGTTTGGAGATATTAACGAACTTACCGACCAACTGGATGACAGTCTGCATCAGAAAGTGGATGCCTGGTTTCTCGACGGCTTCGCGCCCGCCAAAAACCCGGACATGTGGACCCCGGGACTGTTTAACGCTATGGCGCGACTGGCGCGACCCGGCGGTACGCTGGCAACCTTTACCTCCGCGGGATTTGTGCGCCGGGGTTTACAGGAAGCCGGTTTCACCATGCAGAAATACAAAGGTTTTGGCCGCAAGCGTGAAATGCTGCGCGGAGCGATGCTTCAAAGGCTTACGCCTGTCGCCAGAGCGCCGTGGTTTGTCCGCCTGGGCAGCCTTAAGCGTGAAACGGCTATTGTTGGCGGCGGTATCGCCAGCGCCCTGCTGTCCCTGGCGCTGCTGCGTCGCGGCTGGCGGGTCACGCTCTATTGCGCGGACGAAAAACCCGCCCAGGGCGCATCGGGAAACCGTCAGGGTGCGCTTTATCCCCTGCTCAGCAAGCACGATGCGGCGATAAATCTCTTTTTCCCCGCCGCCTTTACCTTTGCCCGCCGTCAGTACGATGCTCTCCCGGTTGTTTTCGATCATGACTGGTGCGGCGTCACGCAGGCCGGCTGGGACGAAAAAAGCCAGCAGAAGATCGCGCAACTGTTGTCGCTGGAACTCCCCGACGCGCTGGCGCAGGCGGTAAAAAGTGGACACATGGAAGCCTTAACCGGCGTTGATATCGACTGCGCTGGCATTTCCTATCCGCTGGGCGGCTGGCTGTGTCCGGCGCAATTGACTGCCGCAGTGCTGGCGCTGGCTGAACAACAGGGGCTACGTTGCCATTACCGTCATTCGGTCGACGCGCTAAGCGCGACGGCGCACGGCTGGTCCCTGCGGTTTGCCGACGGCACGCAGGCTGAACACGACGTCGTGGTGCTGGCGAACGGCCATGCGATTAACCACTTCACACAGACACAGCCGTTACCCGTTTACCCGGTCGGCGGTCAGGTCAGTCATATTCCCGCCACGCCTGCCCTTTCCGCGCTTCGCCAGGTGCTGTGCTATGACGGTTATCTTACTCCGGTAAATCCGGCTAACCAGCACCATTGTATTGGCGCCAGCTATCATCGCGGCAGTGACGCAACGGAATATCGTGAGGACGATCAGCAGCAGAACCGGCAGCGGTTAATTGACTGCTTCCCGACGGCGAAATGGGCGCAAGAGGTGGATATCAGCGGGAAAGAGGCGCGCTGCGGCGTGCGCTGCGCTACTCGCGACCATTTACCGATGGTCGGCAATGTACCGGATTACGCCGCCACGCTAACGCAGTACGCCAGTCTGGCCAGGGATCCTTCGTCAGCGGCAAACGCGCCCGTACATGAGGATCTCTTTATGCTCGGCGCGCTGGGATCACGCGGCTTGTGCTCCGCGCCTCTGTGTGCGGAAATCCTGGCGTCGCAAATGAGCAATGAACCCCTTCCGCTGGATGCGGGTACGCTGGCGGCGCTCAATCCGAATCGTTTATGGGTCAGGAAATTACGGAAAGGGAAAACGGTGAAATAATGGAATGATGCCGGATGGCGACGCCATCCGGCAAAGGCGCGATTATTGGCTGGTCGCCTTCTGGAACAACGCATCCCACATCTCTTTGACTAACGCCTGATCGCGTGGTGACAGTTCACCCGCACCGATCGCTTTCTCGAGACTGCTGGTGACGTTGGCGTAAACGGCGTCCGCGGAATGGTCATCACGCCCTTCCAGCTCCGCCACGGCTAACGTCAGGTGGCCACGCAAATACCCACTGGCAAACAGCTCATCGTCGCTGGCGTGTTCAACCATGTCGTCGATTAATGCCAGAATGCGTGCTTCAAACTCCGCGATCATCTTCTTTCCTCATTGTAAACGTGGCGCTGGCTTTAGTTTAGCGCTTCCGGCCACGGGAACTGTTCCGCCTTAAGGTCGGGCGTGTGATAATAATCTTGTAACGCTTTGATAAAGCGAGCCGGCCGTTCAGGAATGCCCTTTTCCAGATACTCCATCACCTGCGCATGAACCCGACGCTGAAACACCACGCGGTCCGGTTCGACGTCGCCTTCCAGGTTGTCGCAACTGACGTTGAACGGATACCCCGCCGCCACGCAAAACAACCAGTCAAACGCTTGCGGTTTCACTTCCACATCTTCGAACTTGCTTTGGGTCGCCGCGTCCCGTCCGTCCGGGCAGTACCAGTAACCAAAATCAACCTGTTCACGGCGCGCTTTCCCGGCAATACACCAGTGCGAAATCTCATGCAGGGCGCTGGCGTAAAAACCGTGAGCAAAGACGATCCGGTGATACGGCACCTCTGCATCAGCAGGAAGATAGATCGGTTCGTCATCGCCTTTAATCAGACGGGTATTAAAATCGTCAGCAAAGCAGTCGTTGAACAGGGTAATTAACTGTTCATAGTGGTGTGTACTGTTCATTAATTCATCCCCAGCCAGTGGAGAATCTCCTGTCCATGGTTATCATAAAGTAGTTTGGCACTCATCACCGCCGAGACGATGACGATCATAGGCCGAATCAGCTTTTGTCCCTTGCTCAGTACCAGGCGTGAGCCCATGCGCGCGCCGAGAAACTGCCCAATCAACATAACGAACCCGGTTGCCCAGATCACTTTTCCGCCAATCATAAACAGCAGCAGGCCGCCGATGTTCGACGTGGCGTTCAGCACTTTGGCGTGGGCGGTGGATTTGGCGAGGTTGTAGCCGCAAAGCGTGACAAACGCCAGCGCGTAAAACGACCCGGCGGCAGGGCCAAAGAAGCCGTCGTAAAACCCGACGCAACCCCCCGCGACCAGCGCAAACGGCAAGCCGTACAGGCGACGCTGGCGATCATCTTCACCCAGCTTTGGCATCAGCAAAAAATAGAGACCGATGCAGATCACCAGCACCGGGAGGATCTGACGAAGCACGTCTGCCTGCACGTGCTGCACCAGCAGCGCGCCGCTCATCGAGCCAATAAAGGTCATCGCGATATTCAGTTTCTGATCGGCAAGATCCACCACCTTACGGCGAATAAAGTAGATAGAGGCGGAAATTGAGCCGCCGCAGGCCTGCAATTTATTGGTGGCCAGCGCCTGAGCGGGAGACATGCCTGCCGCCATCAGCGCGGGGATGGTCAGCAGTCCGCCGCCCCCCGCCAGTGAATCGATAAAACCAGCCAGCATCGCAACAAAAAACAGCACAACCAACAGCAGCGGGGAGACCATAAACAGGTCGGCGAAATTATCCATTAGAGTACATGCTCATCCAGTAGCGCCTGGCAGGAAGGCGGCAACGGTGGCGGTGTCTTCTTCTCAGGCTTTGTTGTTCCAGGTTTTGGGGGTTCAAACCAGCTTTGCAGTTCAGCGCCACAACCGTCGCCAGGCGGAGGCAAAGGTTGATCTTCGCACTCCAGGCTGTCAGCAGGGCACCGTAATCGTACATGCATATGCGCGCGATGCTGGAACCAGGGTCGCACTTTACGCAACCAGTCGCGATCGTTTCCTGCGTCCAGGCAAAGCTGTTGTTTGATCGCCGGATTCACGAAAATGCGGGTGACGTCATTATCTTCCGCCGCGAGCTTAATCAGGCTAAAGATTTCCGGCTTCCACAGTGAAGGCACAACGTGCTTTCCGTCGCGGGCCACCAAATCCAGCGCCTGCGGTCGCAGCAACTGCGCCTGAGTCCAGCGTGTCTTTGGTAATTGCAGGAAAATGTCCACATCCAGGCCGCTCTGATGGCTGGCGTGGCCGCCGTTAAACCGGCCACCGGCCGGCATGCCCATATCGCCAATCAGCACCGTTCCCAACCCCAGGTTATTCACCCGGGTGCTCAGACGCTGAATGAACAGCACCAGATCGGGGTGACCAAAATAACGGCGTTGGTCGGTACGCATGACCTGATAGTGTTCCGACTGGACCGGAAGCGTATCGGCGCCAACGATACAGCCGTTCGAAAAGCTGCCGATCGACTGCGCGCTGCCCGCTATGGGCTGGGTTATTTTCTGCCACGGCGTCGCCGCCTGGCTGACGCTGCCGGCAAGCAGTGCCAGCAGCGTAATCGCGGTTTTTTTCATCTCTTACCAGCGTGGAATATCTGTTGTGACATCCGCATTTTGCGCCCGCTGGCGCAGCAAGTGATCCATGAGCACGATCGCCAGCATCGCCTCAGCGATCGGCACCGCGCGGATCCCGACACACGGATCGTGACGGCCTTTGGTGATCATCTCGACTTCTTCGCCAAAGCGATTAATGGTACGACCCGGAACGGTAATACTGGAGGTTGGTTTCAGCGCCATGTGGGCAATAATTTGCTGCCCACTGCTGATCCCACCCAAAATGCCGCCCGCATGGTTGCTCTGGAAGCCCTGCGTCGTTATTTCGTCACGGTTTTGGCTTCCGCGCAGCGCCACCACGTCAAAACCGTCGCCAATCTCAACGCCTTTCACGGCATTAATGCTCATCAGCGCATGGGCGATATCGGCGTCAAGACGATCAAATACCGGCTCGCCGAGACCGGCGGGAACGCCGCTGGCTACCACCGTTACCTTAGCGCCGATAGAATCACCCTCTTTTTTCAGCGCCCGCATCAGTTCGTCAAGGGCGTCGATTTTGTCCGGATCCGGGCAGAAAAAAGGGTTCTGTTCCACCAGCTCCCAGTCTTTGATCGCCAGCGGAATATCGCCCATCTGGGTCAGGCAGCCCTGGATGCGGATGCCGTATTTTGCCGCAAGGTATTTCTTGGCAATCGCGCCCGCCGCCACGCGCATCGCGGTCTCGCGCGCGGACGAACGCCCGCCGCCGCGGTAATCGCGCAGGCCATATTTCTGCTCGTAGGTGTAGTCAGCGTGTCCCGGACGAAACACGTCCTTGATGGCGCTGTAATCCTGCGAACGCTGATCGGTATTTTCGATCAGCAGACCGATGCTGGTGCCGGTGGTGACGCCTTCAAACACGCCAGACAAAATTTTCACCTGATCCGGCTCACGGCGCTGGGTCGTGTAGCGAGACGTGCCAGGACGCCGCCTGTCGAGATCGTGCTGCAGGTCAGCTTCGGTCAGAGGAATGCCCGGCGGCACCCCGTCAACAATGCAGCCCAGCGCCAGCCCGTGCGATTCGCCAAAGGTGGTTACCCGAAAGAGTTTTCCAATTGTATTTCCTGCCATTGCGATTCCGTTGTCGTCGTTGTGATTTAGTCTTTATAGAGGCTGAAATGCTCGCGGGCGGCCAGTAACTCGGCTTTGGTCAGCATAAAGACGCCATCGCCGCCGTTGTCGAATTCCAGCCAGGTAAACGGCACATCAGGATAGTGTTCCATCAGATGTACCATGCTGTTCCCGACTTCACAAATCAGAATACCGTTATCTGACAGGTAGTCCGGCGCGTTGCCCAGAATACGGCGGGTCAGTTTCAGGCCATCTGTCCCTGACGCCAGCCCCAGTTCAGGCTCGTGACGATACTCATTCGGCAGATCGGACATATCTTCCGCGTCCACATACGGCGGGTTAGTCACGATCAGATCGTACTGGACTTTTGGCAGGTCGCGGAACAGGTCCGAACGAATGGGGGTGACATGGTGCAGCAGGCCGTGCTCTTCAATATTGTGCTCAGTGACGGCCAGCGCGTCGGCGGAGATATCCACCGCGTCGACTTCCGCTTCCGGAAACGCATAGGCGCAGGCGATAGCAATGCAACCGCTGCCGGTACACATGTCGAGAATATGCTGCGGCTGTTGGCGAATCAGCCCTTCAAAACGGTTGTTGATCAGCTCGCCAATCGGCGAGCGCGGCACCAGCACGCGTTCATCGACGTAAAATTCATGGCCGCAGAACCAGGCTTTATTCGTCAGATAGGCCACCGGAATACGCTCGTTCACCCGGCGGATCACCCGCTCAACAATGCGGTGGCGTTCGCTGGACGTCAGACGCGCGGTGCGCATGTCTTCGGGAATATCCAGTGGAAGATAAAGTGACGGCAGCACCAGTTGAACGGCTTCATCCCACGGGTTGTCGGTGCCGTGTCCGTACCAGATATTCGCCGCGCTAAAACGGCTGACCGCCCAACGCAACATGTCCTGAATGGTATGCAGATCACTTACTGCTTCATCAACGAAAATTTTATCCACCTGTTCCTCCAGGGCATGTACGCAATAATTTCGGCGGCTAGTTTGCCACGAAGCCAGCGATAAATCAGCATTCACACAGGGGACAGGCGCGAAAATTGCGTTTTACGCATTCGCATCGCCGGTGAGTCGGGTAAACTAACGGAAAATGAAAAATGAGACAGCAGAATGAAAAAGAAAACATCGCTCAGCGAGGAGGACCAGGCGCTGTTCCGGCAACTGATGACCGGCACCCGGCAGATTAAGCAGGACACGATTGTCCATCGCCCGCAACGTAAAAAAATCAGCGACGTTCCCGTTAAGCGGCTTCTGTCGGAACAGGCGGACGCCAGCCACTATTTTTCGGACGAATTTCAACCGCTGCTGAATACCGAAGGCCCGGTGAAATACGTACGTTCCGACGTCAGCCACTTCGAGCTGAAGAAAATGCGGCGCGGAGATTATTCACCGGAACTGTTTCTCGATCTTCATGGCCTGACGCAGCTGCAGGCGAAGCAGGAACTCGGCGCGCTGATTGCCGCCTGTCGCCGGGAGCACGTTTTTTGCGCCTGCGTCATGCACGGTCACGGTAAGCATGTACTGAAACAACAGACGCCGCTGTGGCTGGCGCAGCACCCACACGTGATGGCTTTTCATCAGGCCCCAAAAGAGTACGGCGGCGACGCCGCGTTGCTGGTGCTGATAGAGGTGGAAGAGTGGCAACCGCCCGAACTGCCATGATGTAAGGTTGCCGGTGGGAGGCGCAAGCGCTATATCTGGCCTACGAGACAGTCATCACCGCCGTAGGCCGGATACGCGAAGCGCCATCAGGCAGCGGATGTTTACATCGCTTTTGCCATTTTGAGGTTGCACGGGCTCATCTGCCAGTTGAACACCCCTTTGCCGCTTTCGTCCAGCGTGACGCTGGCGATCGCTGATGTGGTAAACATAGGCGGCGTTTCTCCCGGGCACAATTCAGACACCAGGTAGCCGACTAACGGCAGGTGGGAGATCACCAGAACGCCGGAGACGCCTTCATTGGCCAGCGCCTGAAGATACGCGCTGACGAGGCCGACATCGCCGCAGGGCGTCAACTCCGGCAGAACGTCAACGTTACCCGGCAGGTTCATGCACTCCCCTACTTCGTCCAACGTTTGCTCGGCTCGCAGGAACGGGCTCACCAGAACACGTTCGATATCCACTTTTTGACCTTTCAGCCAGTTCGCCATAAGGCGCGATTCGTCACAACCACAGACGGTTAAGGGACGAACCGAATCACTGGCGGCGTCGAGGGCCGCGTCGCCGTGACGCATGATAAAAACTTGCATATTGCACCGCTTTTGTTAACCAGAATCACCCGCATTATTGCTGAAACCGTCTGAACGGTCGCCGAAATGCGGTGGCCGGCATTGTGCCTTATCCGTTCACCGAATGAAACGCTGTTTTTTACCTCAACGCTGTAAGTATAGTCAATCTGTGTTTACAATTTAACCAACTCACGGCCATTCGTTGCGGATTCACCCTACATTTGACCTTTAAAATTCAGGCCAGTTGCATCTGCTTTCCAGAAACTTTCACCCCGCTCCGCCATCTGCAATAACGCATCGCACGGCGTAAACCGTGGACCGTACTGCGAAGCCAGGCGTTGCAATACCGCAACCACTTCACCCGCGCCGAGAGAATCCATATAACGGAACGGACCACCGAGAAACGGCGGAAATCCAATGCCGAATACCGCGCCAATATCACCGTCGCGAGCGCTGCGGATCACCTGTTCATCGAAGCAACGCGCGGCCTCATTGAGCATCAGCATCACGCACCGTTCAGCAATTTGCCGGGCGGAAAGCCTGCTCTGCCCCTGAACGCCAATAAGCGTATAAATCGCAGGGTCGACCTGTTTTTTGCTTTTACGCCCTTTTGCACCATAAAGATAGAAACCGCGACCATTTTTTCTGCCTTTGCGATCGTCGTTCAAAATTGAGGAAACAACATTTGCAGGGGCGCTAAAACGCTCGCCATAAGCGGCTTCCAGAACAGGGATAATTTTCGTGCCGGTATCGATTCCCACTTCATCCAGCAGTTGGACAGGCCCCACCGGAAAACCAAATTTCACCAACGCGCTGTCGATAGCGTCGACCCGCTCCCCCTCAGTCAGCATGCGTATGGCTTCGTTGATATAGGGTGCGAGAATACGGTTTACATAGAATCCGGCCTTGTCGCGCACCACGATAGGTGTTTTACCCTGTTTCTTCGCCAGCTTAACGGTGGTGGCGATGGTCTGCTCAGAGGTGGCGGCATGGGGAATGACCTCGACCAGGGGCATTTTTTCAACCGGGCTGAAAAAATGCAGACCAATCACCTGCCCCGGCCTGGCGGCATGGGCGGCGATGTCGCTAATCGGTAAAGATGAGGTGTTAGAGGCAAAAATGGTATGGGATGCGCAGTTTTGCTCAACTTCCGCCACCATCTGCTGTTTTAGCGCCAGATCTTCAAAGACAGCTTCTATGACCAGGTCACGATGGGAAAATCCGCGATAGTCGGTGGCGCCTGAAATCAACGCCAGCTGTTTGTCCCGTTCGCTGGCTTTGATATGGCGACGACGTACCTTTGTTTCAAGCTGATCCCAACTGTACTTCAGCGCATGATTGATGCCGTGAACATTAATGTCTTTAATGCGAACCGGTAAGCCGCCTTTACAGGCCGTCACGTAGGCAATTCCCCCTCCCATCAGCCCGCCCCCCAGCACGCCAACGCTGTTAAGCGGCCCCGGCGGGGCATCGCTACCGGGATCTTTTTTCACCTCGGTACTGGCAAAGAAGATATTGCGTAACGCCTGCGATTGCGGCGTCATCGCCAGCTCGCCAAAAGCGCGGGCTTCCGCGTCGTAACCACTGCTGCTGCCCTGCGCCAGGCCAGTTTCGATCACCTGAAGGATACGTTCTGTCGCCGGGTAGTTACCGTGTGTTTTCTGTTCGGTTTTTTTACTGACCATACGGAACAACAGCGCGCGCCCCAGCGGCCCCGCCAGAACGCGTTCGCGCACCGGCAGCGTTCGCGACGTTGACCGATCCTGTTTAGCCCGTTCAACCGCAGCCTCGAGCAGAATCGACAACGGAACCACATCGTCCACCAGCCCCATCTTTAACGCCTGCTTCGCACGCAGTTGTTTGCCGGTGAGGATCATCTCCAGCGCCGTACTGACTCCGACCAGCCGCGGCAAACGCTGTGTGCCGCCGGAACCCGGCAGCAGCCCCAGTTGTACTTCCGGCAGGCCCAATACCGTTTTGCTGTCATCGGTACAGATTCGCTCATGACAGGCCAGCGCCAGTTCCAGTCCGCCGCCCAGACAGGCGCCGTGAATAGCGGCGATGACGGGCACCGGAAGACCGTTGATTTCCGCCATCAGTTGTTGTCCCTGACGCGCCAGCGCCTCCGCTTCCTGCGCGCTTGCGCAGTTGCCAATCATGTTGATGTCCGCGCCAGCAATAAAATTATCCGCTTTCGCGGAAATAAAAACGACGCCGCGCAGTTCCCTGTTTTCGCGAAGCTGTTTCAGGATCGCGCGTACCTGACTCGCAAACTCCGCTTTCAGGGTGTTCATCTTTTCACCGGGTACATCTATGGAGATAACCGCCACATTGTCCGGACGCAGATTAAGCGTAAAAGCCGATGTCATTTCCATTATTCTGCCTCCAGAACCATCGCCGCGCCCAGACCGCCTGCCGCACAGGCAGTGACTAAACCGAAGCCGCCTCCCCGACGGCGCAATTCGTGCAGAGTCTGGGTGATCATCCGGGCGCCGGTGGCGGCAAACGGGTGCCCGTAAGCAATCGAACCACCGAGCACGTTGAACTTGCTGTCATCCACCTCACCGGTGGCATGGGCGCGTCCCAACACCTCGCGGGCAAAACGCTCACTGCCCAGCAGTTGCAGATTCGCCAGCGTCTGAGCGGCAAAGGCTTCGTGCATATCAATCAGCGTCAGATCGCTCAGGCTTAAGCCCGCCCGATCCAGCGCCAGCGGCGTTGACCAGGCCGGTCCCAGCAGCATGTCCTGCCAGACATCGATAGCGGTAAAGGCGTAGCTGCGTAAATAGCCGAGCGGAATCAGCCCCAGCTCTTTCGCGCGGGATTCGGTCATCAGGATCACCGCTGCCGCCCCGTCTGTCAGGGGCGTACTGTTGGCGGCGGTCACTGTGCCATGTTTACGGTCAAAGGCCGGACGCAGTCTGGCGTAATCCGCCAGCGTCGAGTTGCCGCGAATATTGTTATCTTCAGACAGCGGCGCCTTGAACGGCGGCGTCCAGGCGGTCATCACTTCATCGGCTAACTTTCCTTCCGCCCACGCCTGCGCCGCGCGCTGATGTGAACGGTGGGCCAACGCATCCTGCTGCTCACGGGTGATTCCGTAGGTTTTCGCCATCTGTTCCGCCGTATCTCCCATCCGCAGGCCAGTCGAATATTCGGCGACGGCGGGCGGCACGGGCATCAGATCGCGTAAGCGCAGGCGGGAAAAGAGTTTCAGACGTTGCCCCATCGTCCTCGCTTTATTCACATCCACGAGGACTCGCGCCAGTTTTTTACTGACGCCAATGGGCAATACCGACGAGGAATCCGCGCCACCGGCAATCCCCGCGCGGATCGTACCCGCCATCAGGCTTTCCGCTACGTTAGCGACCGCCTGAAAGCTGGTCGCGCAGGCGCGGCTTACGCTGTAAGCGTCGGTATGCACACTCATACCAGTGCCGAGGACAATTTCACGGGCGATATTTGGCGCTTCCGGCATCTGGACAACCTGACCAAAGACCAGTTGCTCTATGACGTCTACGGGGATCTCACTGCGGGCCAGCAGTTCGCCCACCACCATTTTGCCAAGATCGACAGCGGGAATACCATGAAAGGCGGTAGCCTGGCGGGCAAAAGGGGTACGTAACCCGCTCACAATGGCAATGCGATCGCCCTGGCGGGTGACCAGCGGTATAGCCTGACTCATAACACTCCCCTGTAAAAATAAAATAAGTGGTCTGACCTGATCATAGTCTTAACCAATTTTTTACATTTAGCCAAGCAGGGGCGGATGAAAGTGAGAGCTGTGACACAGTGAATAATGACGGGATGAAACGAAAAAGCCCCGACAAAAGGTTGTCGGGGCAGATAAATAATGAAGGGATTAACGCAGACCGAGCTGGAAGATCAGGGTTTCGGCTTCGCAGGCAAAGACAAAATCGATGTCCAGGCGCACGCCGTCAGATTCTTCAGTGAAAGTCGAAGTAATTTGGCAAGGCTCGGACTCCACGTTCCGCGCTTTTTCGGTCAGCGCCGCCAGCGTTTCTTCCGCTTCTGCGCGGTTAGCGAACACACGGCTGTATGACGCGGTGCAATCGGAGTTGTCCATGATGGTACCAACGTCCATACAGCAGCAAACCGGGGTTTCATCAGCACTGCATTTACTCATTGTAGATTTCCTCTGTATTCGCACCCAGGGTGCCAGATAAACGATAGCGATATTTTACGCCTCCGACTTTCGCCTCTCCAGTCGTTAATGGTGGGAAATGCGAGAAGTGACCGAAATCACACTTAAAAATGATCTAAAACAAATTCAACCCAAACGGCTATGTGCGCTCCCCGGTAAAATTGCCAGCTGGATCGCGTTTCTGAGATCACAATTGAAAAAACTTATAAACATACTTGCAACATATCAGCTGGTCAGACCTATACTCACGCCACTGGTCTGATTTCTATGTCGTACCGCAGACCCTACACTTCGCGCTCCTGTTACAGCATGTAACATAGTTTGTATAAAAATAAATCATTGAGGTTATGGTCATGAGCCAGAAAACCCTGTTTACAAAGTCTGCTCTCGCAGTTGCAGTGGCACTTATATCTACCCAGGCCTGGTCTGCAGGCTTTCAGCTAAACGAATTTTCTTCCTCTGGCCTTGGCCGGGCCTATTCAGGTGAAGGCGCTATCGCGGACGACGTGGGTAACGTTAGCCGTAACCCGGCGCTGATCACCATGTTCGACCGCCCAACCTTCTCGGGCGGCGCAATCTTTGTTGATCCGGACGTGGATATCTCCGGTCGCTCGCGCATTGGTAACGATGCCAGCCAGGATAACATTGCGCCGACGGCGTGGGTGCCAAACCTGCACTTTGTAGCCCCGATTAACGATCAGTTTGGTTGGGGGGCATCTGTCACCTCTAACTACGGCCTGGCGACGGAGTTTAATAACAACTACGCCGCGGGCTCCATGGGCGGAAAAACCGATCTGGAAACGCTCAACCTGAACCTGAGCGGCGCCTATCGTCTGAACAATCATTTCAGCTTCGGCCTCGGTTTTAACGCCGTTTATGCCAAAGCTAAGCTCGAGCGTTATGCCGGCGACCTGCCGCAGCAAATCGTGGCAGGTTCCGGCGGACGTATTCCTCCGGCACTGGCGGCGCAATACCCGGCGGATACCCAGATTGCGCGCCTGAAGGGCGACGAATGGGGCTTCGGCTGGAACGCCGGGATCCTTTATGAAGTCGATAAAGACAACCGTTACGGTTTTACCTACCGTTCAGAAGTCAAAGTTGACTTCGACGGCGATTACCGCAGTAGCCTGCCATCGACTGACCGTATTCCGCCGCAACTGCGTCCGGTCTTTGCCAGCCTGCCTGCTGGAACTAACGGCGGGACGATCGACGGTTCACTTAACCTGAACCTGCCGGAAATGTGGGAAATTTCAGGTTACAACCGCGTCGCGCCACAGTGGGCGGTTCACTACAGCATGGCTTATACCAGCTGGAGTCAGTTCGAAGAGCTGAAGGCGAAAGGCAGCAACGGTCAGACGCTGTTTTATAAAGAAGAGGGCTTTAAAGACTCTTATCGCATCGCGCTGGGTACAACCTATTACTATGACGATACCTGGACGTTCCGTACCGGTATCGCCTTTGATGACAGCCCGGTTCCGGCCAACCGTCGTTCCATTTCTATTCCGGATCAGGACCGCTTCTGGCTGAGCGCTGGCGCTACCTATGCCTTCAATAAAGATGCCTCAGTGGATGTTGGCGTGTCTTACATGCACGGCCAGAAAGTGAAGTTTGAAGAAGGCCCGTACTCTTTCGAATCTGAAGGGAAAGCCTGGCTGTACGGTATGAACCTGAACTACGCATTCTGATCATGGTCAGATGAATAAAAGGGGGCGCCTTCTGGCGTCCCCTTTTTTATGCATCCAAAAAATCATCGTACCCGATAACGGCGCGAACGCCAGGCCTGCCAGACGCTTCGCGGTCCGGTATTCATTTATTCTGAGTCGATCTCTTTTAAATCGTCCTGGATCGCCTGCGCGTTCGGGTTTTCTTGCGGCTTGAGCTTCCCGCCGTTGGCAATGAAGTCGTGACGCTGGAAATAAGCCTCACGCACCAGAATGTACGGATCGGAAGACTGACGCAACAGGCCGTCGGAGTCCAGCAACTGAGCACGCGTTTCAATCCCTTCGAGGGTCCACTTACCGATCGACATCGGCCAGGTCAGCCATGAAAGGACTGGATATAGCGTATCGGCCATATCGCCGCCATCCTCACGCAGCGTCCAACTGCCATAGAACGGTAACTGGACGTAGGGGCCATAGCCTACGCCGTAGTGTCCTAAGGTGCTGCCGAAGCGATGCGGCTCAACGCGCTGCAGTTTCGGGTTCGCCATACCGGCGACGTCAATAAAGCCGCCCATGCCGAGAAGGGTGTTCAGGAAGAAACGGGTGAAATGCACCATCCCCTGATACGGATCGCCCTGCAGAAAATAGTTCACCATGACCGCAGGTTCTTCGAGGTTGCCGGTGAAGTTGCTTAAACCATTACGGGCTGGCTGTGGGACATAATCACGCCAGGCGACAGCCACCGGTCGAACGACATACGGATCCAACACGTTAAAGTTGAAATTGTACATGGTGCGGTTAAACCCTTCTAACGGATCTGAACGCCCCTGTTGTTCTGTACCGGAACTCGCACACCCCACCAGCAGTGTGGTTCCCAGCGCAAGCGCCGACAGGCGAAGCTTCATAAATGTCTCCCTGTTAATTATGGCTATCGCGGATTGCCATCCATGACGGAACGCTAACGTATCCGCCTGTTAAGGTGTGAGCGATTGTAACAGCACGTCAAACGATGTCTATATCACCGCGCCTGTTGAATTGATCATAGCCTGGCTATGCACTCGCGTAGCGCTTCTATTCTAGCCGGAAGCAGAAAAACAAACGTTACCATTTTTGCGATTTCAGAGTTTCTCCCCCAGGTATCCAGCGAAAAGCCGCTACGCTTTATCTGACAGGCGCGCATCCAGGAGGCGAATTATGGATAATCTCGAAGACGATAAGATCGACAAGCATAGCGATGAACTGGAAGTAGAAAGCGAGGAAAAACAGAGCGGGAAAAAGATAGAAGTGGATGAGGACCGACTCCCCTCACGGGCAATGGCCATTCACGAACATATCCGCCAGGATGGAGAGAAAGAGCTGGAGCGTGACGCGATGGCGCTGCTGTGGTCCGCTATCGCGGCCGGACTGTCGATGGGCGCCTCGCTGCTGGCAAAAGGCATCTTCCACGTGCAGCTTGAGGGCGTGCCGGGCAGTTTTTTACTTGAGAATCTCGGTTATACCTTTGGTTTTATCATTGTCATTATGGCTCGCCAGCAGCTGTTTACGGAAAACACCGTGACGGCGGTTCTGCCCGTCATGCAAAATCCCACGGCGGGCAATTTTGGCCTGCTGATGCGTCTGTGGGGCGTGGTGCTGCTGGGTAACGTGCTCGGTACCGGCATTGCCGCCTGGGCGTTTGAGTATATGCCCATTTTTGATGAAGAAACCCGTGACGCGTTTGTCAAAATCGGCATGGACGTAATGAAAAACACGCCGACCGAAATGTTTGCCAACGCGATCATTTCCGGTTGGTTAATCGCGACCATGGTGTGGATGTTTCCGGCAGCCGGCGCGGCGAAAATTGTAGTCATCATCCTGATGACGTGGCTGATTGCCCTGGGCGATACCACCCATATCGTCGTGGGATCGGTGGAGATCCTTTACCTCGTCTTTAACGGCACCCTGCACTGGAGCGACTTCTTGTGGCCGTTTGCCCTGCCGACACTGGCGGGTAATATCTGCGGCGGTACCTTTATTTTCGCCCTGATGAGCCACGCGCAGATCCGTAACGACATGAGCAACAAGCGTAAAGAAGAAGCGCGCCTTCACGCCGAGCGGTTCAAAAAACAGCAGAAAGAGCAGGAAAAACAATCCTGAATGGCGATGGTTTGAGCAGTCAGGCGGCACCGTACTTACTCCGGCGAACAAAAACCGCTATACTCGTGCCGCTTCGTCCCCTTAGTTAAATGGATATAACGAGCCCCTCCTAAGGGCTAGTTGCAGGTTCGATTCCTGCAGGGGACACTTTCTCATTCACTTCCCCCTTCCCTGTTTATGCCCTAATAGTTCTCTCCGCGGCTTGCCGATTCATGGTATGACGGAAATGCGTGCGGGCGCAGCATGGGCAGAAAATCACTGTCCCTGACTCAGCCCGCATGTTGAGTGGTGCGACGACGCAGAAGGCGTTGATGCCGTTCCGCAGGTTTCCGGCCTTACAGCACTTTACTCAGAAATTCGGCGGTGCGGGGATTAGCCGGCGAAGTAAAGAGCGTCTCCGGCGAGCCTTCTTCCTGAATAACGCCGTGGTCGATGAAAATCACCCGATCCGCGACCTCCCGGGCGAAGCCGATTTCATGGGTCACGATGACCATCGTCATCCCTTCATCGGCCAGTTTTTTCATGACCTCCAGCACATCACCGACCAGTTCCGGGTCCAGCGCCGAGGTCGGCTCATCAAAAAGCATAATTGACGGGTTCATCGCCAGCGCGCGGGCAATCGCGACGCGCTGCTGCTGTCCACCGGATAAACGGGACGGCCAGGCATCGCGTTTATCACTCAGTCCGACTTTTTCGAGCAGCATTTCAGCCCGGCCGATCGCCTCTTTACGCGACAGCCCCTGAAGCATTTCTGGCGCCATGATCAGGTTTTCCAGCACCGTCATGTGCGGAAACAGGTTAAAACGCTGGAACACCATTCCGACGCTTTCACGCATTTTGTTGAGATCGGTTTTACGATCGTGTACCGCAAAGCCGTTCACCACCACTTCGCCTTCCGTCACCGATTCCAGCGCGTTCATGCAGCGCAGAAATGTACTTTTGCCTGACCCTGAAGGCCCAATGATGCACACCACCTCTTGCGGCTGAATGTCACAATCAATGCCGCGCAGCACAGGGTTGTCGCCAAAGTGTTTATGTAAATTTTTAATGTGGATCACTTTTACCGAACCTCTTTTCCAGACGATTAACCAGTTGCGCGAGCAGGAAGGTGAGCACCCAATACACCAGCGAAATGGTCAGATAGGGTTCCCAATAAGTGGCGTAGGCGCCCGAGACCGTACGCGCCGCATACGCCAGATCGGCAAGCCCGATGGCCGACGCCAGAGAGGAGTCTTTGACAATCGCGATAGCGTTATTGCCCAGTGGCGGAAGAATACGGCGAAAGGCCTGTGGAAGAATCACTTTGCGCATCGTTTTCCACCATGGCATTCCGAGCGCGCGTGAGGCTTCCATTTGTCCAGGGTCAATCGACTGGATCCCCGCACGAAAGATTTCAGAAACGTAAGCGCCTGCGTTCAGCGTAATGGCGACGATACAGGATAAAAACGCGCCATAGCCCGACCGCAGTTCGCGGGCAACGTCCGCGCTCATGATTCCGCTGGTCACCAGTATCCCGTCACGCGGGTTAATGAACAGGGGAACCAGCGCAAAATGGACCACCATGATCTGTACAAACAGGGGCGTGCCGCGAAACGCGCTGACGTAAAAGCGCACCGGAAACTGAACCAGATAGCGCAATGCATACTTCCAGAAGCCATGTTCGGCCTTCGCCATTCGGCCAAGGCCCAGCGTCAGACCCCAGAGCGTGCCGAGACAGACGCAAATGATTGTGCATTTAATTGTCATCCACGCGCCTTCCATAAAAAGCGGCGCATACTCCTGGATGATTTCCCAACGAAATCCCGTCATGGTATTCCCCTGCAAAAAGGCTGACACTCACTGCGTATCAGCCTAAAAAGAAAGAAAATGAAAATGTTACTCAGCGGGAAGCGTCGGCACTTCGCTGTCGAACCAGGTTTTGTAGATTTTATCGTAGGTGCCGTCAGCGATAATCTTCTTCAGCCCGGCATTGATTTTTTGTTGCAGCTCGGTATTACCTTTGGCAACCGCAATGCCAAAATACTGACGTTCGAATTTTGCATCGGGTACCAGCTTGAACTGTTTTTCCGGGTGCTGCTTGATGTAATACTTCACCACGCCAACATCGCCCACCGCCGCGCTTACGCCATCTTCAAACAGCTCCTGTAGCATCAACGGGGTGTTGTCAAAGCGTTTAATCGCCGTGCTGTTTTTACCCAGTACACCGGATACCACGATGTCGCCGGTGCTGGAGTTCACCACCCCGACCTTTTCCTCTTTTAGCGATGCCAGAGAGGTCACAGTGGAATCAGCAGGAACTACGATCGACTGCTCAGCCGGGAAGTAAGGATGGGAAAAATCGACCATCTGCTTGCGCTTATCGGTAATGGTGATGCCTGAAATGATAATGTCGCGATCCCCGGAATTTAGCGTGGCGAAAATGCCTTCCCACGGCGTGTTGACCAGTTTGACCTCAAAATTTTCCGCTTTGGCGATGGCTTTAATGATGTCGATATCAAAGCCTTCCAGTTGTTTCTGGCTGTTTTCAAACTCAAACGGGCGATACGTTCCGCCAGCACCCACGACGTATGTCTCTTGCGCCGCCATCGCTGCGCCCGTCAGGGCGATCATCAAACAGCCTGCTTTCATCCACTTACTGAACATCTGACGCTCCTTCATTGTTTTTATGCACATTTATTGCATAAAAATACACACACAACGGTGCTGATGCAAACACTATCTGGGCAGGCTGTTTTTCAATGGAGAATGAGGATAAAGGGAGACTAAAAAAGACGGAAAACGGCGCGCCGGTATGTGTGGATGACGATAATGAAGAATTTTCTGAGTACAGCTTAAGGTTAATTTAAGCGAACCTGCGACTGGCCTAAAGATTATTATTAGGATAATTGTCATTAAAAAAGCAGATTCTGAAAAAGATAGCCACGGCTATGTTCCATTTTCGCGATCAATCTGAAAATGGCATTCGCACTCTCAGATTATTATGCGCATGAATGCGAATGCCGGTGAAATAAAAATAACAATGCTGCATACAAATGAAAGTACATTACCTTCAGATTAATTAACGTTTTCCGTAGCCCACCATAAAACGAATCATCAGGCCGCAGGCGGGAGAAAGGAAAAGAAACAATCCCGTGACCATTTCGTCACCAACGGTCAACCACATCGTCAGATAGTAAATGATAGCGGCGAGCACAACCATCCCGATGAAGGCGCAGACGGCGGAACCCCAGCCTAAAACCTGGCCGACATAGCCGCTAACGCCCAGTATACTTACCGCCAGAAACGCCCAGAAAAAGATCATCGCCGTGCCTCCTTTTGCGTGTAGCCGTAGCGTAAGCCCTTACTCTCCTTACACTTTCCATCTTATGCCAAAGCGATAGCCCCGGCAAATATTGCAACTTTTATTTAACAACCGTACGTTATGCGAATATTCCGTATTGTTCTTTTTTAACATCCTTAAAAACAACCAATTATAAACAGCGTAATTATTTTATCCTCACCATAAAAATATTTACGCTTCTTGATTAATTATTTGTAGCTGACGTTGATCGGGTGATGGTACATTATGTGTCCAGCATTCATGCCCCTCGTGGTTTTATCCTGAAGCAGTTTTACACTCTTTACGGGAACCATTGTCGTACATGATGGACTAAGAATTGAGTGTACCGCGTTGGACTCCACATCTTCTGCGATACAACATTTATTATCGGCAGAAGGTCTCTATGTTCCCAACATGCAAATTTTCCCGCGCGTTTTTGCATCCGCGCTACTGGCTCACCTGGTTTGGTCTGGGTGTTCTCTGGTTACTGGTGCAATTGCCTTACCCTGTCCTGCGCGCGCTTGGTACCCGTACCGGTACGCTCGCCCGTCCGTTTCTGAAACGCCGCGAATCCATTGCGCGTAAAAATCTTGAGCTTTGCTTTCCGTCTTATACCGCCGAACAGCGGGAAACGATGATCGTTGAAAATTTCCGCTCGCTCGGTATGGCGCTGCTGGAAACCGGCATGGCCTGGTTCTGGCCCGACCGTCGCGTGCGTAAATGGTTTGACGTTGAAGGCCTGGATAACCTGAAACGCGCCCAGATGCAGAACCGCGGCGTTATGGTTGTGGGCGTGCACTTTATGTCGCTGGAGCTGGGAGGACGCGTCATGGGTCTTTGCCAGCCGATGATGGCGACCTACCGTCCGCATAACAATCCGCTGATGGAGTGGGTGCAAACCCGGGGCCGTATGCGTTCCAACAAAGCGATGATTGGCAGAAACAACCTTCGCGGTATTGTCGGCGCGCTGAAAAAAGGCGAAGCCGTGTGGTTTGCGCCGGATCAGGATTACGGCCCGAAAGGCAGTTCCTTCGCACCTTTCTTCGCCGTGAAGAGTGTCGCTACCACGAATGGTACCTATGTGCTGTCACGACTGTCGGGGGCGGCAATGCTCACCGTCACGATGGTGAGAAAGGCCGACAACCACGGTTATCGTCTGTATATCACCCCACAAATGGAAGGCTATCCGACGGATGAAAGCCAGGCGGCAGCCTACATGAACAAAATCATCGAAAAAGAGATCATGCGCGCGCCGGAGCAGTATCTCTGGATCCACCGCCGCTTCAAAACCCGTCCGTTAGGTGAAGCATCCCTCTACGTTTAAAAAGGCCGCAAGGCCTTTTTTATTGCTGCAACCAGAATAACCTTGATTTTATTCCGGTTTTATTGCGTCTCTTCTGCCCTGATATTGGCGTCGCTGAAGTGCAATTTATTACTGGCGGAAATTAAACTGTCGCCGAATCACGACACTTGTAAGTTACTAAAAGTAAATAAGAAAATGCCACTTGTCTCACTCCATTTTTAGGCGTACATTAGCGCCGTCTGGAGCAAAGAAGCACAGAATTCTGAGGCGGTGCCAGAGGTCAGTTCGGGAACATTCCGAGTTTCCGTGTTGCGGGTACCGGCTCTCTATAATCAAATGAGATGAAAATTCATTCAGGCGTATCAGTCACGACGCGGAGAGATGAAACGTGAAATATTTCTTTATGGGCATTTCTTTTATGGTCATCGTTTGGGCCGGTACGTTTGCCCTGATGATCTAAAGACAGCAATGCAGCAAAAAAACAGGAGCCGCCAGGCTCCTGTTTGCTTTTGTCGGCGTTATGTCATTGCTTTATGAGTTTACGGCTAAAGGCCTGATAAACGCAGCGCCATCAGGCAAAATGTCCACCCGCCCGGTACACCGCTAAAACGGTGGTTTAGCTGGCGGATTCAGAAACGGACTTTGCCGCAGCAGGCAACAGCCCGTCCGCGCGGAACATTGCTTTGATACCTCTGATAGCCTGACGAATACGATCGCGATTCTCAATGAGCGCAAAGCGCACGTGCGTATCGCCATAGTCACCGAAACCGATGCCCGGCGACACGCAGACCTTTGCGTCATTCAGCAGTTTTTTGGCGAACTCCAGCGACCCCATTGCCGCATACTGTTCCGGGATTTTTGCCCATACATACATAGACGCCCTGGGCATATCAACCATCCACCCGGCTTCATGCAGCCCTTTCACCAGAACGTCACGGCGGCGCTTGTACTGCTCAGCAATGTCTCGCACGCACTGCTGGTCTCCTTCCAGCGCCGCAATCGCCGCGACCTGCAGCGGCGTAAAAGTGCCGTAATCATGGTAACTTTTAATTCTCGCCAGCGCGCTGACCAGCGTCTTGTTGCCGACCATAAAACCAATGCGCCAGCCCGCCATGTTGTAGCTTTTCGACAAGGTGAAAAACTCCACCGCCACGTCGCGCGCACCGGGCACCTGCATGATCGACGGCGCTTTCCAGCCGTCATACACGATGTCGGCATAGGCCAGATCGTGAACCACCAGCACGTCATAGCGCTTCGCCAGCGCCACGACCCTCTCAAAAAATTCCAGTTCCACGCACTGGGCGGTTGGGTTCGATGGAAAACCGAGAATCATCATCTTCGGCTTCGGATAACTTTCGCGGATCGCACGCTCAAGCTCGTTGAAGAAATCGACGCCTTCCACCAACGGCACCGATCGCACCTGGGCACCGGCTATCACTGCGCCGTAAATATGGATGGGATAACTGGGGTTGGGTACCAGCACGGTATCGCCATGATCGAGCGTAGCCAGCATCAGGTGGGCCAGCCCCTCTTTCGAACCGATGGTAACAATAGCCTCAGATTCCGGATCGATATCGACCGCATACCGTTCCTGATACCAGCGGGAGATCGCCCGGCGCAGGCGCGGTATACCGCGAGAGGTGGAATAACCGTGCGTATCCGGGCGCTGGGCTACGGTGCACAATTTTTCGACAATGTGAGGCGGCGTCGCGCCGTCCGGGTTTCCCATACTGAAATCGATAATGTCTTCGCCGCGCCGACGCGCAGCCATCTTCAGTTCAGCTGTGATGTTAAACACATAGGGAGGGAGACGATCGATACGCGTAAAGCGACGTTCAGGGCGAGAGTCAGCCATAATTTCCTCAGATTAACGTTAGCGCCCGGACCGTCCGAGCGACGCTGCCACGATGGTGGCACGCTTAGAAAATAGCCTGAATAATTTCTCGCTGTCGAGAGGGAAAGGAAAATATTTTTTCACCCACAAAAAGGGGAAGTACTATTTTAAACGGGGAAACTTCGTAGTTTTACTGGTTTCGAAGGTTACTTTTTAATAACATTTTGTCCTTAAACTAATAACCAATCGGCACACTGTTTTTGCAAGGGCCCTGTCATTAAACCGCTTTATTAACTATCCCCTTTTAAAAACAGGGTTTTTCCTCATTAGAAAGGTTGATGAGTACGCTGGTGATCGGCGCCACGGTTACCTATCATAGTGTTTTCCCCTTTTGGCCAGAGTCCTCCGTGCACGAAATATTTACTATGCTGCTGGCGGTGTTTGATCGGGCAGCGCTGATGCTTTTCTGCTTGTTCTTTCTTATCCGCATCCGACTGTTTCGCGAACTGCTGCATAAGTCGGCCCATACGCCCAAAGAGCTACTCGCCGTCACCGCGATTTTTTCGCTGTTCGCCCTGTTCAGCACCTGGTCAGGCGTTCCGGTAGAAGGTTCGCTGGTGAATGTGCGGATCATCGCCGTGATGTCCGGCGGGATTCTGTTTGGTCCCTGGGTAGGCATCATCACCGGCGTGATTGCCGGTACCCACCGCTATCTGATCGATATCGGCGGCGTCACCGCCGTCCCCTGCTTTATCACCAGCATACTGGCTGGCTGCATCGCAGGCTGGATCAACCAGCGGGTCCCTAAAGCGCAGCACTGGCGCGTGGGGATATTAGGCGGCATGCTGTGCGAAACGCTGACCATGATTCTGGTGATCGTCTGGGCGCCGACGACCGCTCTGGGGCTGGATATCGTTTCCAAGATCGGCATTCCCATGATCCTCGGCAGCGTCTGCATTGGCTTTATTGTGCTGCTGGTGCGAAGCGTTGAAGGGGAAAAAGAGGCCAGCGCGGCGCGTCAGGCCAAACTGGCGCTGGACATCGCTAACAAAACCCTGCCCCTGTTTCGCCACGTGAACAGCGAATCGCTACGTCAGATCTGCGAAATCATTCGCCATGATATTCATGCCGACGCCGTGGCGATCACCAATACTCAGCATGTACTGGCCTATGTAGGCGTCGGTGAAACAAACTACCGCGATCGCGACGACATGATTAGCCCCACCACCCGGCAGGCGATCAATTACGGAAAAATCATTATTAAAAACAATGATGAAGCGCACCGAACGCCGGAAATTCATTCGATGCTGGTGATTCCGCTTTGGGAAAAAGGTGTGGTGACCGGTACGCTGAAGATTTACTACTGCCATGCGCACCAGATCACTTCATCCCTGCAGGAGATGGCGGTGGGACTGTCGCAGATCATTTCGACCCAACTGGAAGTGTCGCGCACTGAACAACTGCGGGAAATGGCAAATAAGGCAGAGCTTCGCGCGCTTCAAAGTAAAATTAATCCTCATTTCCTGTTTAATGCGCTGAACGCGATATCGTCGTCGATCCGACTGAATCCGGACACCGCCCGTCAGCTGATTTTTAACCTGTCGCGATACCTGCGCTATAACATCGAATTAAAAGACGACGAACAGATCGACATTAAGAAAGAGCTGTATCAGATAAAAGATTATATCGCCATTGAGCAGGCCCGCTTTGGCGATAAGTTAACGGTGATATATGACATCGACGAAGAGGTTAACTGCGCGATTCCCAGCCTGCTGATTCAGCCGCTGGTGGAAAACGCTATTGTCCACGGTATTCAGCCCTGTAAAGGGAAAGGCGTGGTGACCATCAGCGTGGCGGAATGCGGCAATCGGGTGCGCATCGCGGTGCGCGATACCGGTCACGGCATCGACCCGAAAGTGATCGCGCGCGTCGAGTCCAATGAAATGCCTGGCAATAAAATCGGCCTGCTTAACGTCCATCATCGCGTTAAGCTGTTATACGGGGAGGGTCTGCATATACGGCGTCTGGAACCGGGCACCGAGATTGCCTTTTATGTTCCCAATCAGCGGACTGCCGCCTCACCGGCCACGTTATTGCTTTAATCCGGAGGAATACAGTGAAGGTTATCATTGTTGAAGATGAATTCCTTGCCCAGCAGGAACTGAGCTGGCTGATTAAAGAGCATAGCCAGATGGATATTGTCGGCACGTTTGACGACGGGCTGGACGTGTTGAAGTTTTTACAGCATAACCGCGTTGACGCCATTTTTCTGGATATCAACATCCCGTCCCTCGACGGCGTGCTGCTGGCGCAGAATATCAGTCAGTTCGCGCATAAGCCCTTTATTGTGTTCATCACTGCGTGGAAAGAGCATGCGGTGGAAGCGTTTGAACTGGAAGCATTTGACTATATTCTCAAGCCGTATCAGGAGTCCCGCATTGTTGGAATGCTGCAAAAACTGGAAGCAGCCTGGCACCTGCAGCAGTCCGGCGCGGCAACGGCGGGCGCGGTTATACGGGAAAATGACACCATCAATCTGGTTAAAGACGAGCGGATCATCGTCACGCCGATCAACGATATTTATTACGCCGAAGCGCATGAAAAAATGACGTTTGTCTATACGCGGCGTGATTCATACGTTATGCCTGTCAACCTCACGGAGTTCTGCAATAAGCTGCCGCCTGCCCATTTCTTCCGCTGCCATCGTTCGTTCTGCGTTAACCTGAACAAAATTCGCGAGATCGAACCCTGGTTCAACAATACCTATATATTGCGGCTAAAAGATCTGGAATTTGAGGTGCCGGTGAGCCGAAGTAAGGTGAAAGAGTTCAGACAGCTTATGCATCTGTGAAGGGGTAACCGGGCGCATCGCGCCCGTTTGCACGCCGCAATGTTAGATTGCGAGCAACTTCACCGTGGCGTCCACGTCAATCTCATCTTCGGAAAAGATCAACGTCGTTCCCTGAAAGGTGGTGATCGCCAGCTTTTTCACGGTCCGCATCTCGCCCGGCTTCACGGCAGATTTTGGACGGATATTGCTCATCAGAACACCGACCGACAACACCGCATTTTCTTTATCGATGGGGGCATCGACAGGCACTTCTTCGCTGAAGACCACAAACGATTTGATCGAGGTAAGCTTAAGCCGCTCGCCCGCAATGTAAATATATTTGCTGTCCGGAATGACCTTCACCGCATACGCCGACAGCCCTTTGTTGTTGGTGGTGGGTTCGAAGGTGACCTGAGCATCTTTCTTAATCAGCTCCGGATTGGCGACCTTAATCACATGAAAGTAGCGATTATCGCCATTTTCATCTTTGATAAATCCGAAGCCTTTATCTTTAAACCACGTTGTGATTGTTCCGTTCATCGCCATTACCGCCTGTTGTTCATACCGGATTATTTTAACGCGCGCAGTGTAAAGCCTAAAGGCCGGGATGAATAGCCGTTCATTACCACATCAAATCATCAGGCACTTTGAAATCAGCATACGGATCGTCTTCTTCAGCTTCTTCCGCACTCAACGCGCTGTTCAGGACAATACAGCTCGCATCACGCTGGGCAATCTTATCGGCAACGCTCGCCGGAATAATCGCGTATTCATTTTCGCCGCTGCTGTCGTTGACCAAACGGGCAATGGCCAGACGACCATTGATCAGCTGCGTCTGAGTGAGCTTATCAACGTCGATTTTCTTGATCAGATTATTGTCGGTGAAGTTAAAACCAATATTGCCTTTGGCCACGGTGATCCTGTTCATTTCGATGAGCTGCTTCACCTGCGCTTTCAGTTCCTTCGCCAGAACGGCCTGTTTCTGCTGCTCGCTGAGTTGCTTGTCACGCTCAAGCTGGGCTTTTTTATTTTCTTCCACCGCTTCTCTGGCTTCCCGCGCCTGAACACGTGATTTCTTCGCCGTTCTCTGGACTTTAGCCATCTTTTTACTGCTGACCAGTCCCGCTTTGAGCATTTGCTCCTGTAAGGTAAGTTTTGTCATCTTGCCGTCTGAATCTGTTAGGGAGTTTTTGTGATTATACCTGCAAGCTGACGTAGCGCAGACCGATTTTTCGGGATGACGATAATCAGCACGAGGAACGCCGCTGACATTGCCGCTTAAATCGGGTTGTTTGTTCCCCTGGATAACGTCACGCGGCGGCAGATTACTTCAGCCGTTTCCCTGTCTCGTCAATCACCTTTTCTCCATCTTCTTTGGTAAATGCGCCTTTCTGACCGTCAGGAAGAATATCCAGCACACGTTCCGAAGGCCGGCACAAGCGGGTGCCAAGCGGCGTGACCACGATCGGTCGATTAATCAGGATCGGATACTGAAGCATAAAATCGATCAACTGCTCGTCGGTAAAGCGGTCTTCTTCAAGACCCAACAGGGCATACGGTTCAACGTTCTGACGCAATAACTCACGCGCCGTTATCCCCATATCGGCAATGAGCTTACTCAGTTCATTGCGGGTGGGCGGGGTATCAAGATAATAAATAATTGTCGGTTCGTGACCGCTGTTACGGATCATCTCCAGCGTGTTACGGGAAGTGCCACAGGCCGGGTTGTGATAAAGGGTAATGTTGCTCATTTCAGTATCTCATTAAAAAGTGACAGAGAGCCGCCAGGCCAGCGCGGCGAGCGTCACGAACAGAACGGGCAGGGTCATGACGATCCCCGTGCGGAAGTAATAGCCCCAGGTGATAGTCATATTCTTTTGAGCCAGCACATGCAGCCACAGCAGAGTCGCCAGGCTGCCAATAGGCGTGATTTTCGGCCCTAAATCGCAGCCGATCGCATTGGCATAAATCATCGCTTCTTTGACGATGCCATTCGCGGCGCTCCCGTCAATCGACAGCGCGCCAATCAGCACGGTCGGCATATTATTCATGACCGACGAAAGAAACGCCGTCAGGAAGCCGGTCCCAAAGGTTGCGGCGAGGATCCCTTTGTCCGCCAGCAGATTCAACACGCCAGACAGATACAGCGTCAGTCCCGCATTGCGCAGTCCGTAAACCACCAAATACATGCCCAGCGAGAAAATCACGATCTGCCAGGGAGCGCCGCGCAGGACGTTGCCAGTATTAATCACACGGCCTCTTTTCGCCACCGCAAACAGCACTGCCGCGCCCACTGCCGCTATCGCACTGACGGGGATCCCCAACGGTTCCAGAACAAAGAAACCGACAAGTAGGGACAGAAGAACCATCCAGCCTGCTCTGAAGGTCGCCGGATCTTTAATCGCACTGGCGGGAGCGTTGAGTCGGGAGATCTCATACGTTGCCGGAATATCCCGGCGAAAGAAAAGGTGCAACATCACCAGCGTCGAGGCAATCGCGGCCAGATCCACGGGGATCATAACCGAGGCGTACTGCGTAAAGCCCAGACTGAAGAAATCGGCCGAAACGATATTCACCAGGTTAGAAACAATCAGCGGCAGACTGGCGGTATCCGCGATGAACCCCGCCGCCATGACAAAGGCCAGCGTGGCGCCTTTGCTGAAGCCCAGCGCAAGCAGCATCGCAATAACGATCGGCGTCAGGATCAGCGCGGCGCCGTCGTTGGCAAACAGCGCGGCAACGCTGGCGCCGAGCAAAACTATCCAGGTGAACAGCAAGCGCCCACGTCCCTTCCCCCATCGGGCGACGTGTAGCGCGGCCCATTCAAAGAAACCGGACTCATCGAGTAACAAACTGATAATGATCACGGCGATAAAAGCGGCGGTCGCGTTCCAGACGATATTCCAGACTACGGGGATATCATCGAAATGAATGACGCCCGTGCCCAGCGCCAGAACTGCCCCGATCGTCGCGCTCCAGCCGATACTGAGCCCTCTGGGTTGCCAGATAACCAGTACCAGCGTAAGTAAAAAAAGACTCCCTGCCAACAGCATTTCAGGCTCTAACATATGTTTATACGTATATGATATTTGATTTAACAGGAGGTGCGGGCAGACTTCGCCAACCCGTCACGCACGTCGTCGCGCAGACACTGCCAGGAGATCGCGATCGTCTCGGCCGCCCACGCCGGCATATGTGGTGACAGACGATAGTGGATCCATTTACCTTCACGACGGTCAAGGACAAGCCCGGCCTCGCGCAGAATCGCTATATGCCGCGAGATCTTAGGCTGTGAGACGGCGGTAGCCGCGCAGATTTCGCAAACGCACATCTCCCCGGATTCCCGAAGTAGCATGACAATGGCGAGTCGGGTTTCGTCCGAGAGAATTTTGAAAAGTTGAACAGGTTGCCGCATTTCTCGCTCCATAAGCCTTTCCAGACACATATGGTAAATCATATTTGTTCGCATTGAAATGATGGGGCTGTCACAGCACTAAATTAAGGCGCGTCAGGGGGGAGAAGATATGGTTACGACAAGGCCTTCGAAAACGGTGTTTCTAATGCGCAACATACCCTGTCGGACGTAAAACCGATTAGCGCGGTCATTGTCCTCAGGCCCTTCCAGCCATCAATATTTTTTTTGGCGGCCACGGGCAAGTTCGATGATTTTTCAAATATACGCTGACCATAATGCGTATGGGTCTCGCGGCTATCCAGAGAGAGTTTGTTGAGAAGAATGTCCTGGCTATCTGTGTCAGGAAGCGTGTTTTCCCATGTCAGCTTCATATAGCCAATCGACAACATTCAGGTCATGTTGACAAAGAAAAGGAGTATCCGGCGCCGGACAGCGCAAGCGGCCGTCCGGCATCCAACTAAAGAATTTGCCCTAACGTCTGGCGCAGATGCGCGCCTGCGCCAAGCAGACCGGGATTATCATGAATAATCAAATAAACCGGAATATCCTGCACATAAGCCTTAAAACGTCCTTTATCTTCAAAAGCGCCGCGGAAGCCGGAGGCTTTGAAAAATTCAAGGAAACGCGGCACGATGCCGCCAGCGATGTACACGCCGCCAAAGGTACCAAGGTTCAACGCCAGGTTGCCGCCAAAGCGCCCCATGATCACGCAGAAAAGCGACAGCGCGCGACGGCTGTCGATACAGCTGTCCGCCAGCGCCCGCCCGGTGATGTCTTTTGGCTGTAGATTTTCCGGCAGACGGCCATCTGCTTTGACAATCGCCCGGTACAGATTCACCAGACCCGGTCCGGAAAGTACGCGTTCGGCGGAAACGTGACCGATTTCGGCGCGCAGCACTTCCAGGATGATCCCCTCTTCTTCACTGTTAGGGGCGAAATCCACATGCCCCCCTTCACCCGGCAGGCTGATCCAGCGCTTGTCGACGTGTACCAGATGCGACACGCCCAGCCCGGTTCCGGCGCCATACACCGCAATAGGCTTACCTTCAACCGGCTCCGCCCCGCCAAACTGGATTAAATCCTCTTTCTTCAGCATCGGGATCGCCATCGACACCGCGGTGAAATCATTGATGATTTCGAGATGGCTGAAGCCGAGGTTCTTTTTCATCTCCGCAATAGAAAATGCCCAGGTATGGTTGGTCATAGCGACCCAGTCGCCGGTGATCGGACAGGCGATCGCGATACACCCATCTTCCACGCTCGCCTGATGTTCGTCGAGGTAAACCCGGACAACGGCTTCGAGGCTGGGATAATCGAGGCCGGAATACGTTTTGGCCTGCGAGATTTCACCGCTGTCGACGTTACACAGAGCAAGGCGCGCGTTGGTGCCGCCCACATCGCCCACTAAAGCATACTTTGTCATTCTTCTACTGCTCCGCTAAAGTCAAAATAAGTCTTTGCCACACTGTAAATTCACAGGGGCATAACAACAACGCCAGAAAGGCGAGTCCCCTGAAAATATCGATCCCGGTCACACAATAACTTTATCGTTTCAGCACCATTTGCCGCGTCGCTGAAAGGCAACTGCGGCAAACTGAGCGCGAGATTCGGCATTAAGGAAAAAACCATGCTCCATCCGCGAGCCAGAACCATGCTGTTATTGTCGCTTCCCGCGTTAATTCTTGGGATAGCGTCAAGTTTAGTCCTTATTGTAGTAATGAAATTTGCTTCAGTATTGCAGCTTGTCCTGTGGCAGCGCCTGCCGGGCAGTTTCGGACTTGTCCCGGATTCCCCAGCCTGGATAATGCTCATCCTGACGCTGACCGGCGTACTGGTGGGACTGGTGATCCGCTACAGCCCGGGTCACGCCGGACCCGATCCGGCGACCGAGCCGTTGATCAGCGCCCCGGTCGCGCCTGGCGCGCTGCCAGGCCTGATTGTGGCGCTGGTGCTGGGGCTGGCAGGCGGGGTTAGCCTCGGGCCGGAACATCCCATCATGGCCGTGAATATTGCGCTGGCGGTAGCGTTGGGCAGTCGTTTAATGCCGCGGGTAAACTCACTCGACTGGACGATACTGGCTTCCGCAGGCACGATTGGCGCGTTGTTTGGCACCCCTGTCGCTGCCGCGCTGATCTTTTCGCAAACGCTGAACAGTTCTGACGATGTTCCGCTCTGGGATCGTCTTTTCGCCCCGCTGATGGCCGCAGCGGCAGGGTCCTTGACCACCAGTCTGTTCTTCCATCCTCATTTTTCGCTGCCCATTGCCCATTACACGCAGATGCGGCTGGTGGATATTTTCAGCGGCGCGGTGGTCGCGGCGATCGCCATAGCCGCAGGGATGGTGGCGGTATGGTGCCTGCCGCGTCTGCATTTTTTGCTACACCAGCTGAAAAACCCGGTGCTTATTCTTGGCGTCGGCGGATTCATGCTCGGCGTACTGGGGGTGATTGGCGGTCCCCTGTCGCTGTTTAAAGGCCTGGATGAAATGCAACAGATGGCGTTCAGTCAGACCCTTAGCGCTACGGACTTTTTCCTGCTGGCGGTGATCAAACTCGCGGCGCTGGTAGTGGCGGCCGCCTGCGGATTTCGCGGCGGGCGAATCTTCCCGGCTGTCTTTGTCGGCGTCGCATTAGGATTGATGCTGCACGCGCATGTCGACGCGGTACCGGCGGCGATTACCGTCTCCTGCGCGATTCTCGGCATGGTGCTGGTTGTTACCCGCGACGCCTGGCTCAGTTTATTTATGGCCGCCGTGGTGGTGCCCGACGCCAATCTGCTGCCGCTGTTGTGCATCGTTATGCTGCCGGCCTGGCTGCTGCTGGCCGGCAAGCCGATGATGCTGGCTCACCGACGGGAAAAATAGTCATCCGCTGTTGCGTGACTCCAGCGCCCGGGTCACCGCGCGCAGCAGCGCCGGTACGTCGGCTTTTGGCAGTATCACTTCAACCAACGACAGCCGCTGTGGCTGCGACAGGCGCGCCAGCACCTCTTTCAGTTGGATAGCCTGACTGACCTGCCAGCACGCCGCGCCTTCCTTCAGGCTGAAAGCGCGGGGTATCTGGGTCCAGTTCCACGGCGCAATGTCGTTATAACGCTGTGTTTCACCGTGGATCGCCCGTTCAACGGTATATCCGTCGTTGTTAAGCAGCAGAATGACAGGCGACAATGCTTCCCGCAACATCGATCCTATTTCCTGAATCGTCAGTTGTGCCGCGCCATCGCCGGTTATCAGTATCACCCGCCGCCCGGGCGCCGCCAACTGCGCGCCAAAGGTCGCCGGGAGCGCATAACCAATCGATCCCCACAGCGGTTGCACCAGCAGTTCCGCGCCGGTCGGCAGTGACAGACTGGCTGCGCCAAAGGCCGCCGTTCCTTGATCCGCCACAAGGATATCCCCTGGCTGGAGGGCCTGCTGCACGGTATGCCAGAAGTTTTCCTGGGTCAGCGGTCCTTTTTCGTCCCTCGCTGATTCGCCCGCGGGCTTCACGGGTAGCGGCGCAAACGACAGCTCCAGGCACAGCTCTCGCAGGGTGGTCACGGCCTGTTCCATCGATAAACCGCTGAACCAGGTCTGGCCGACCCGGGCGCCCTGCGGCTGAATGTCTATCGTGCGCTGCGCCGCAAACTGTTGGGTAAATCCGGCAGTAAGCGTGTCGACAAAACGCGTCCCCACGCAAATGGTAGTATCCGCGCCTTCGATGATCTCACGAACATATTCGCTGCTGGCTCCTGCGCTGTAGGTGCCAACAAAACCCGGCTGCTGTTCGTCAAACAGCCCTTTGCCCATGAGCAAGGTCGCGTGAGGCATGGGCGTCTCGGCCATCCAGCGTTGCAGGATTGGCTGTAAATCGAATCGCCAGGCAAGAAAGTCAGCCAGCAACGCCACACGACTGCTGTTCATCAGCATCTTGCGAGCCTGATAGCGGAACGCGGTGACCACGCTCTCCTGCGATTCTGGCAACGTCAAAGAGAGCGCTCTGGTCGGCGGGAACGCCGGGCGCTTCGCCACGTCTGCGGGTAACATCAGGTAGCCAGGACGACGAGAGGTCAGCATAATTTGCATTACGCGATCAATTTCATAGCAGGCGTTGTGTTCATCCAGCACCGCGCTGGCGGCAGAGATAGTCTGGCTCATACGGTAAAAGTGCTGAAAATCCCCATCCCCCAGCGTGTGGTGCATCAGTTCTCCCCGGCGCTGCGCCCCGCTACAGGGAGCGCCGACGATGTGCAATACGGGCACGTATTCAGCATAGCTGCCTGCCAGACCGTTAATCGCGCTCAGTTCCCCAACGCCAAAGGTAGTGAGCAGCGCCCCAGCCCCCGCCACGCGGGCATAACCGTCGGCGGCGTAAGCGGCATTCAGTTCATTCGCACACCCCACCCAGCGGACAGCCGGGTGGTCAATGACATGATCAAGGAACTGCAAATTGTAATCGCCCGGTACGCCAAACAGATGTTCAATCCCACAGCCTGCCAGTCGATCAAGCAGGTAATCCGCAACGCTATAGGGATTTTGCATGACAGCTTTCCTTTTGAAGGTCATCACATGTTGAGTATTGAATAACCGTGTGGCCTGTCCAGAAAGTATCCGCGATGGGAGTGGAAAGCAGCCTTTACAGGCGGCGCGGCGCAGAATGTGTTTGAAAAAGAGGCAGTGTAAACGTATACACTGTAAAGCTGAACTCACCGCGAGGAAACACAATGGTTTACCAGCCTGATGAAAATCGCTATCAGAATATGACGTTCCACCGCTGCGGTCAGAGCGGCCTGAAGCTGCCTGCCGTATCGCTCGGACTGTGGCATAACTTCGGTGATACCACCCAGGTGGAGAACAGTCGGGCGCTGCTACAACGGGCGTTTGACCTCGGCATCACGCATTTCGACCTTGCCAATAACTACGGTCCTCCGCCGGGGTCGGCTGAGCGTAACTTTGGCCGCATTCTGCAGGAAGATTTTCTTCCCTGGCGCGATGAGCTGATCGTCTCCACCAAAGCGGGCTACACCATGTGGGACGGCCCGTATGGCGACTGGGGTTCCCGCAAATACCTGATTGCCAGCCTCGATCAAAGCCTGAAACGCATGGGGCTGGAGTACGTGGACATTTTCTACCACCATCGTCCGGATCCCGACACGCCGCTGCTGGAAACCATGAAAGCGCTGGACCATGTGGTGCGTCAGGGCAAAGCGCTGTACGTAGGGCTATCGAACTACCCTGCCGACCGCGCCCGTGAAGCCATCGATATCCTCAATGATTTAGGCACACCGTGTCTGATTCATCAGCCTAAATACTCCCTCTTTGAGCGCTGGGTTGAAGACGGATTACTCGCGCTATTGCAGGAAAAAGGGGTGGGTAGTATCGCCTTTTCACCGCTCGCAGGCGGACAACTCACCGATCGTTATCTTAATGGTATTCCAGCCGACTCCCGCGCGGCGAGCGGAAGCCGTTTCCTCAGACCGGAACAGTTGACAGAGGCAAAGCTGGAAAAAGTGCGTCAGTTGAACGCGCTGGCGGAAAAGCGTGGACAAAAGCTGTCGCAAATGGCGCTCGCGTGGGTGCTGCGTAACGATAACGTCACTTCGGTGCTGATTGGCGCCAGTAAGCCCGCGCAGATCGAAGATGCCGTTGGAATGCTGGCGAACCGGGCGTTCACCCCGCAGGAGTGCGCCGCGATCGACAGCATACTGAAGGGCGAAGATTAACGACGCCTTTAGCATTTCGTGCTCTCCTTCATCATTTAAGAGTTAAGGCGATAAAACGCAACTTTACTACCTCGTAAAATTGCGTTAACAGGCCGATTACGGCTTCGATCGTGAAGGAGAAAAAAGTATGTTCAGGTCACTGATTCTCGCGGCAGCCTTGCTGGCTTTTGCACCGCTGGCCGCAAACGCGGGAGAAATCACCCTGTTGCCATCGATAAAATTACACATTGGCGATCGCGACGACTATGGCAGATACTGGGACGGTGGCTACTGGCGCGACCGTGATTACTGGCATCGTCACTATGAATGGCGTGGCGACCGCTGGTGGCGACATGATAACGGCAAACACCGCGGCTGGGATAAACGCAAAGCTTACGAGCGCGGATACCGTGAAGGCTGGCGCGACCGTGACGACCATCGCGGACGTGGACGCGGCCACGGTCACAGACACCACGATTAAGCCGTTCAATACCTCACTAAGCCGGGTAGTTTCACCCGGCTTATTCTTTACCGTCCCAGCGCCGTTCCCACCAGCAGCCAGATATTCAGCACCACAACCAGCACGACAATCATCCAGCCTATTATTTTCACTCTGCGGGTATTCACCAGCTCACCCATCAGCGCGCCATCACTGGTAAAGATCAGCAACGGCACCAGCGCCAGCGCGATACCAAAGCTCAACAGCACCTGGCTCATCACCAGTATCCGCGTCGGATCCAACCCCAGTAAAATGACAATAAATGACGGCATCATGGTGATGACACGGCGAACCCATAAAGGAATATGGAAACGCACAAAACCCTGCATGACCACCTGTCCGGCCAGCGTTCCCACAACCGTTGATGACAGTCCTGCAGCGACCAGACTCAGTCCGAAAACCGTTGCCGCCGCATGACTGAGCAAAGGTTCAAGGGTCAGATAGGCCTGATCGAGGTCAGCTACACCGGTATGACCACTGAAGTGAAACGCCGCAGCCGCGGTCGCCATCATCGCCAGGTTGACGAATCCGGCAATCGTCATCGCAATCGCGACATCCCATTTCGTTGCAGCATAGCGCTGCTGGCGCGTTCCACCGTGTAAATGCTGGGTAAGAGACGAGTGTAGATAAATGACGTGCGGCATTATCGTTGCGCCCAACACCCCGGCGGCCAGAAAAACCGCCTCGCCGTTCGGCAAGCTGGGAATGATCATCCCTTTACTTAATTGCGTAAGGCCTGGCTGGGAAAAAATCAGTTCGACAATATACGCCACTGCCACAAACAGCAGCAGGCCGCCGATCACTTTTTCCAACGGCTTTTGCCCCCGACGCTGCAGCATCAGGATCAGAAACGTGGCAATACCGGTTAGCACCGCCCCTTGCAGAAGCGAGACGCCAAGGATCAGTTTGAAGCCAATCGCCGCGCCGATAAACTCTGCGAGATCGGTCGCCATCGCAATAATTTCCGCTTGCACCCAGTAAAACAACACCACCGGACGGGGATAATGGTCGCGAATCTGTTCGGCCAGATTCTTGCCGGTCGCGATGCCCAGCTTCGCTGACAACACCTGAATCAGCATTGCCATCAGGTTTGCCCAAACCACCACCCACAGCAACGTATAGCCAAAGCTGGCGCCCGCCTGAATGTTAGTGGCAAAGTTGCCCGGATCGATATATCCGATAGCTGCGATGAACGCAGGTCCCATTAATGCGAGCCTTAACTTGCGCGCTGCCCTTCCACTGCTACGCTCAACGCGATCGTCTGTCATCTTGTGCCCCGGAAATATAGCCTTTGCTATGTTTAATGCTACGCCTAATGAGAATGGTTATCAAATGCAACGGCGACAGGTGATAATGATTTCTCAGATAGGCTGGAACGATAAGGTCTGCGGATACGGAAAATGCCCGCGGCATGTTTAACAATCGTTATAAGATTAGCACAAGGACGTAACTATTCACTTCGGTACTAGACATAACAGAAGTGTATGCGTGATCACTATTTTTGAATCTCGTCACAGGTCCTGATTATAGTGTGTGTTAGATCTCGTTTTCTTTGTATCTGTTACATAGAATGTGCACGGAAATTAAACCTGCCTCATATTTGGAGCAAATATGGACCGCGTCCTTCATTTTGTCCTGGCGCTAGCCGTTGTTGCGATCCTCGCATTGCTGGTAAGCAGTGACCGTAAAAAAATTCGCATTCGTTATGTTATTCAGTTGCTTGTTATCGAAGTTTTACTGGCGTGGTTCTTCCTGAACTCCAACGTCGGGCTGGGCTTCGTGAAAGGCTTTTCCGAAATGTTCGAAAAACTGCTCGGATTCGCCAATGAAGGTACCAACTTCGTCTTTGGCAGCATGAACGATCAGGGTCTGGCTTTCTTCTTCCTGAAGGTGCTCTGCCCAATCGTCTTTATCTCCGCTTTGATTGGTATTCTTCAGCACATCCGCGTTCTGCCGGTGATCATCCGCGCGATCGGCTTCCTGTTATCCAAAGTCAACGGCATGGGTAAACTGGAATCCTTCAACGCGGTAAGTTCGCTGATCCTCGGCCAGTCTGAGAACTTTATCGCCTATAAAGATATTCTCGGCAAAATGTCCCGCAACCGTATGTACACCATGGCGGCGACAGCGATGTCGACCGTTTCCATGTCTATCGTTGGCGCGTACATGACCATGCTGGAGCCGAAGTATGTGGTGGCTGCGCTGGTGCTCAACATGTTCAGTACCTTTATCGTTCTGTCGCTGATCAACCCGTACCGCGTTGATGCCAGCGAAGAGAATATCCAGATGTCTAACCTGCACGAAGGCCAGAGCTTCTTCGAAATGCTGGGTGAGTACATCCTGGCTGGCTTTAAAGTCGCGATTATCGTTGCGGCCATGCTGATCGGCTTTATCGCCCTGATCGCCGCGCTGAACGCCCTGTTCGCTACCGTGACCGGCTGGTTCGGCTACAGCATCTCCTTCCAGGGCATCCTGGGCTATATCTTCTACCCGGTTGCGTGGGTGATGGGGGTGCCGTCCAACGAAGCGCTGCAGGTGGGCAGTATTATGGCGACCAAACTGGTTTCCAACGAATTCGTCGCAATGATGGATCTGCAGAAAATCGCCTCTACGCTCTCTCCGCGCGCGGAAGGGATCCTGTCGGTGTTCCTGGTGTCCTTCGCTAACTTCTCATCCATCGGGATTATTGCCGGCGCCATCAAAGGTCTGAACGAGGAACAAGGTAACGTTGTTTCCCGCTTTGGTCTGAAACTGGTCTACGGTTCTACGCTGGTGAGCGTGCTCTCTGCGTCTATCGCCGCGCTGGTTCTGTAAGGCAACAGCGTAATGAAAAAGCCGGAGACGCTTTCTCCGGCTTTTTTACGTCTGCGACGCGTCAAGCGGCAGAGGCCGCCCAATCAAATAGCCCTGCAAATAGTTCACGCCCATACTTAACAGCAGATCCCGCTGCGCTGGCGTTTCAACGTATTCGGCGACCACGCTCAAGGATTTTGCTTTCGCCAGATCGGTTATCGACTTCACAATCATGGCATCCAGCGAATCGTTCAGGATGTCCTTCACAAACACGCCATCAATTTTAATGATGTCAGCCTGCAGGCGCTTCAGGCGCTCATAGTTGGCGTATCCGGTACCGAAATCATCGATAGCGATTCTGAAGCCAAACTTATGCAGTTGTTCAATATTTTGCATACTGACTTCCGAGTTAGAGAACGCTTGTTCTTCGGTAATCTCGATAATCACGGTTTGCGGCGCGATGCCGTAGCGATTAAACAGGCGAATGATCCGCGGGGCGGTCTCTTTTTGCAGCAGCGTTAGCGGCATTAAATTAACCGAGAAGCGTGGCCCTGGTTCACTGGAAGGATGCGCTGAAAGCCACGTCAGCAAGGCTTCAACCACCAGCAGATCAAAGCGTGCGCTGAGGTTAAACTGAGCGATCAGCGGAATAAACTGATCCGGCGTCATAACCCCGTCATCGCTTTTCAGCCGCGCCAGAATTTCATCATAGCCTTTGCCTTCACAGTCGCGGATCGGCTGCGCGTAAAGCAGCAGATCGCCGTCATCCAGCGCTTTACGAATTTTATTGAGCAACAGTACGCGTTCGGTCGTCTGTCCGGTGGCGACTTCAAGGCTGTTGGTGAGCGCCATCACCCGGTGATGCGCACAGGACTGCTCGGCCAGCCAGCTTAGTTGCCCAAGCAAAGGCTGTAAGGTCTCCGCCTTTCCGTCCCAGCCGCCCCATGAAGCGCCGTACCCCATATCCAGCCCGGTATTGTTCCAGATAATTTTGCGGCTGTTGAGCAGGTCGAGCATATGCTGCAAACGCGCGTCCATTTCGGGGCCGTTCAGCACCAGTAATAATTCGCTGCCAGGTAACTGGAAGATCTTTTCGTTATCCAGCAGCAGAGGTTCGAGGGTGCGGTATACCGTCCGTTTACAGTGTACGCGCATCAGCATGCCATAGTGCCGGCTCAAAAATTCCAGGTTATCCAGCCGCAGGCAGCACACGCTCTGCCCCGCCTCGTTTTGCAGAAATTGCTCCAGCGCGCGCAAATTCGGCAGGCGGGTTAGCGGGTCGGTCAGCGCCTGCTGGTGCCAGCGGCGATTGAGCCAACTGCTGCGCTGATAAATGCGCGTCATATACAGCAAACAGATACTGAACGAGATCAGCGCGGAAAGAATAAACGCCAGCGAATACTCCGAGCCGACGCCCTGCAGGAAATTTCGGTTATAGGTCAGCAGGCACAGCGTCGACACCGCCCAACTGAGGTTCAACAGCGGGTAGCTGAGTTTGCCGACGCCGATGGTAAAGACAATGAAAAAGACCGGCACCATATACCCCGCGATGTAATCATTGTCGAAGGGAGCGCACATGATCGCCAACAGCGCAGCCAGGACTGCCAGCCAGCATAGCGTGAACGCGCGCTGTTTTTTCTCAAGGGCCGGGGCGATGTCTCTGCGCCAGAAGATTCGCGCATAGCGGGGGTTCACTATCATCCGCATCGGATAATAGAAAAGCATCGTAAAAATCAGCGCGGCAGAGATCAGGCTCAGGATGTCGACAATGGTAAATATCGCCACTGCGGTGCCAAAAAAGGTGGAAACAGCGACCGGAAAGTCGAGGTAATAACCCGCCAGATACATACTCAGCTTCATCCCTATCGGGGCGACAAAACCTAGCCATATTACCCGACGCCAGATATTCCGGTTTGGTAAACCATGTCGCCAGCGCGAGCCCAGCCGCCAACGCACCAGCGCGCACACGCCCAGAACAGACAGCATCTGGCAAAAGAGCAGCACCAGACTTTGGGTAAACGGCAGGTGCAAATTCCATTCGTTGGTGATTAACATGCCGAGCACAATCGGCGCCACGCCGCGTCTGCCAAAAATAAGCAGAATGGCCAGCATCACACACAGCGGTAACCAGGAGAGATAAATATAGCTGGCGTCAACGATAGCAAGAGGAGAAATAAGGCGTGAAAACTGAATTGCAGCAATGGAGAGCGTTATCGCAAGCGCGAATATTCTTATATTATTTATCAGGTTATGCTTAACTGGCATAGATTGACTGCTCTCACGAAACGCACGATTAATCACATAAATGATAAGTTTATTCACACCGCGAAGCAAACCTATGGCGACCAGAAAACGAGGCAACCTTGTGTCAAACAGGCTCTGTCTCATCAGAAACTGTATTACAAAACAGGAAGAATTGCTGAGATAAAAAAACCCCCGCTTCGCAGCGAGGGTTCGGAATGTGGTGGAGCTAAGCGGGATCGAACCGCTGACCTCTTGCATGCCATGCAAGCGCTCTCCCAGCTGAGCTATAGCCCCACGATCTCTTTACGTACCAAAATTGTTGGGTGCAATTTTTGGTGGAGCTAAGCGGGATCGAACCGCTGACCTCTTGCATGCCATGCAAGCGCTCTCCCAGCTGAGCTATAGCCCCGTCACGTAAAGCTTGTCGAGTTGACGGGCGGCATCATATGAATTCCCTTCGCACGTGTCAACGGCAAATTAAAGCCCCTGACGCTAATCGCTGAAAAAGCAAACAAATGAAGAACATTGCGTATCAACTCGCATTCAGTAGTTAAACGCGTCACGGTTTCTACTAAAATGGTGCTATAAAATGAACCACTAATTAACCACACGACTATTCAGGGAATTGTTATGTTCAAGGAGCGGATGACGCCGGAAGAACTCGCCAATCTGACCGGTTACAGCCGACAGACCATCAATAAATGGGTGCGTAAAGAGGGATGGGTGACATCGCCGAAACCGGGCGTTCAGGGCGGTAAAGCGCGTCTGGTGCACGTAAACGAACAGGTTCGTGAATATATCCGCAGCGCAGAGCGTTCGGCGGAGGGGTTATCGGACGCATTGTCGTCCCCTGGCGATGCGTCGCTTGAAGCTTTGCTGATCAAGCTGGCGAAAGAAATGACGCCTGCGGAACAGAAAAAAATCACTTCCTTGCTACTTCGGGAAGGGATTACCGGTTTGTTACAACGCTTAGGGATCCGCGACAGCAAATAATTATGAAAAGATTACGCAGCAAGATGACCACCGAAGAGCTGGCGGACTGCCTCGGGGTCGCCAGACAAACCGTCAATCGTTGGATCCGTGAGCAAAAATGGGAAACGGAAAAATTTCCTGGCGTGAAAGGCGGTCGGGCAAGACTGGTACACATCGACAGCCGCGTGCGGGAATTCATTCTGAACATCCCTGCGTTTCGCAATCATTACGCATTTTATCAGGCCGAAGAACCGCTGGCCGATTACCATCCCGGCGCACGCAGTCATGCCTTTCGGCAGATCGTTGATGCCGTAGAGAATATGTCAGAAACGGAACAGGAAAAGCTGGCGTTATTTCTTTCGCGCGAAGGTATTCGTCGTTTTCTCGCCCGTCTGGGCATTGAGGAATCGGAAGCGCAATAAGCGCAACGTCAGCGGATAACAGGCCGGGAGGCATAACCGCCCTCTCCGGCCTGGTTCCATAACGGATTACTGTTGTGCTTCACGCTCAGCAATAAACGCCAGCGCTTTATTGATACGCTCGATGCTACGGGTTTTACCGATCGCGTGTACCGTAACGTCTAAGCCTGGAGACTGACCCGCGCCGGTGACGGCGACGCGCAACGGCATCCCCACTTTGCCCATCCCGACGTCCAGCTCATCGGCAGTAGCCTGAATCGCATGATGCACGTTCTCAGCCGTCCAGTCGCTGATTGCCGCCAGTTTGTCACGCACCACTTCCAGCGGCTGACGCGCAACCGGACGCAGGTGTTTCTTCGCGGCATCGGCGTCGAACTCAGCGAAATCCTCATAGAAATAACGGCAGCTTTGAGCCATCTCTTTCAGCGTTTTGCAACGTTCGCCCAGCAGTTTCACCAGTTCAGCCAGCTGCGGGCCGTTACGGGTATCGATATTTTCTTGTTCGATATGCCACTGAAGGTGCGTAGCCACATATTCCGGCGCCAGCGTATTGATATAGTGGTGGTTCAGCCACTGCAATTTCTCAGTATTAAACGCGCTGGCGGATTTGCTGACCGCTCCCAGGGAGAACAGTTTGATCATTTCTTCACGGGTGAAGATTTCCTGATCGCCACTGGACCAACCGAGACGTACCAGATAGTTCAGCAATGCTTCCGGCAAGTAGCCGTCGTCACGATACTGCATGACGCTTACCGCGCCATGACGCTTGGACAGTTTTTTTCCGTCGTCGCCGTTGATCATGGAAACGTGCGCATACACCGGCACCGGCGCGTTCAGCGCTTTCAAAATGTTGATCTGGCGCGGCGTGTTATTGATATGGTCTTCACCACGAATAACATGCGTGATTTCCATATCCCAGTCGTCCACAACGACACAGAAGTTATAAGTCGGAGACCCGTCGGTACGACGGATAATCAGATCGTCCAGTTCAAGGTTGCTGAACTCGATTGGTCCACGGATCTGATCGTCGAAAATGACAGAGCCGTCCTGCGGGTTTGCGAAACGCACGACGCACGGCTCATCGTCAGCATGGTGCTCGTGACCGTGGCGGCAACGACCGTCATAACGCGGCTTCTCGCCTTTTGCCATCTGCTCTTCACGCAGCGCGTCCAGACGCTCTTTCGAGCAATAGCATTTATAGGCGGTGCCCGCTTCCAGCATCTCATCAATCACGGCGTTATAACGATCAAAACGTTTAGTCTGGAAATACGGGCCTTCATCCCATTCCAGGCTCAGCCAGTTCATGCCATCCATAATGGCTTCGATAGCTTCCGGGGTAGAACGTTCGAGATCGGTGTCTTCAATACGCAGCACAAACTCACCGCCGTGGTGACGTGCAAATAGCCAGGAATAGAGAGCAGTACGCGCACCACCGACGTGCAGATAGCCTGTCGGGCTTGGCGCGAAGCGAGTTTTGATTTTCATGAAATGGCCTTACGTTGATAAAGATGCCGACAGCCGGCAAATCCGGGAAAAATTGACGTTCGGTATTCTATCACTCCCACCTGATTCCTCAATGTTGTTACGGCCCGAACCGTGGGCTTTGCTATTTTCGTATAGAAATCATACCTGATGGATCGATTTGCGATCGTTTTGCTTAAATTTACGACGAACGAACAATTTCTTTAGAAAATGCGTTGACTCATTTTCAACTCTCCCTATAATGCGACTCCACACAGCGGGGGTGATTAGCTCAGCTGGGAGAGCACCTCCCTTACAAGGAGGGGGTCGGCGGTTCGATCCCGTCATCACCCACCAACTACTTTATGTAGTCTCCGCCGTGTAGATAAGAAATTGAGAAGTGGGTGATTAGCTCAGCTGGGAGAGCACCTCCCTTACAAGGAGGGGGTCGGCGGTTCGATCCCGTCATCACCCACCACTTTCTCGCCAGCTAAATTTCTTATTGTGAAGTACCGAAGTGGGTGATTAGCTCAGCTGGGAGAGCACCTCCCTTACAAGGAGGGGGTCGGCGGTTCGATCCCGTCATCACCCACCACTTCGGGTCGTTAGCTCAGTTGGTAGAGCAGTTGACTTTTAATCAATTGGTCGCAGGTTCGAATCCTGCACGACCCACCAATGTAAAAAGGCGCCCTAAAGGCGCCTTTTTGCTATATGCAGAATTTAATGATTCGAACCTGCCGCAGGTTCGGGTCGAACGTAGTGAGACAACGGAGCCGCTTGCGGCGACGGCCCGAAGGGCGAGGCGAAGCCGAGTCATCCTGCACGACCCACCAATGTAAAAAGGCGCCCTAAAGGCGCCTTTTTGCTATATGCAGAATGCAGAATTTAATAACTGGAAAGGCCACGGCGCCGTTTTGTAGACTGGATAAGAGCATGCCATCATCCGGTAAAATGCCGCTACGCCGTTAACGACTCAATCATCCGCTCCAGTGCGGGCGTTGCTTGCTGCTTCTCATAAACCACATACAGGTCCGCCGGTATCCGCTCTTCCAGAGGTCGAAACGCCACCCCTGGCCAGTTCATCTGCGCGTATCCATCCGCCATCAGCGTGATCCCCATCCCCATGCTTATCATCGCCAACACCGTCTGCGGCTCCACCACTTCACGAATGATCATCGGGGAGAAACCCGCCTGCTGGCATACGCGCTGGAGAAATGCCCAATCGGAATGTACCGACGGAAGGGTGACGAAGTATTCATTCCGCAACGCGGCGAGGGGGATTGACTCACGAGAGGCCAACGTATGATCCTCAGGGACGGCGACCAGAAATGAAGACTCATGCAGACGCAGGCTGGTAAATCCGGAGGGAGGCTCGATCGCCATTCGCCAGATCCCGGCATCCAGTTCCCGACGCTCTAACAGCGCCATTTGCATACCCGGTGATTTTTCGCGAAAGAGCACTTCTACGTTGGGGTTTTCTTTTAGAAAACTGCGCATCGCCGGACGCATCCTCCCCCACATTGCGGTACCGACCACGCCAAGTTCGATTCGCCCCGCCTCGCCCCGCCCGATCTGTTCAACTCGCGCCATTGCCTGATTGGCACTCGCCAGCAGCCGCCGGGACTCCTCCATCAGGATTTTACCCGCATGCGTTAGCGCCACGCTGCGCGAATGACGCACAAACAGCAACGTCCCCAGCTGCTGCTCGAGCTCTTTGATATGAATACTCAACGGAGGCTGCGACATGTTCAGACGCGCTGCCGCCCGGCCAAAATGCAGTTCTTCCGCAACCGCAAGAAAATACCGCAGTAGCTTGAGATCGATGCGATGCGCGCGTTCCATGATAAGTGCGTTCCAGTTTAGAGGGAGACATCGCAACGTTACCACATTGCCGCTCATAAGATAAAACGGCGGGTAGATGACCCGCCGCGAGAGAGATTAATGTGCCAGCGACCTGGCCATTAACTTTTCTGGCTCATGCTTATACTTAAAGAACAGCGCGAATATCACCGCCAGCACCAGAGCGTACGCCGCAAAGACTAACCAGATAGTTTGCCAGTCCTTCACGCCGTCAACCGAAAAATAATCTACCGCCAGGCCGCTCAGTATCGAGCCAACCCATGCGCCGACGCCATTGACCATGGTCATAAACAGCCCCTGGGCGCTGGCGCGAATTCGCGCGTCCACTTCCTGCTCCACAAAAACAGAACCTGAAATGTTAAAGAAGTCGAAGGCGCAGCCGTAGACAATCATCGACATCAGCAGCATGACAAAACCCAACGGCGATGGGTCGCCAAAAGCAAAGAAGCCAAAGCGCAGCGTCCATGCCAGCATGCTCATCAGCATGACCGTTTTAATACCAAATCGCTTCAGGAAGAACGGGATCGTCAGAATAAAGCCCACTTCCGCCATCTGGGAAACCGAAAGCAATATTGAGGGATATTTCACCACAAAACTGTCGGCAAATTCCGGGTTGCGGGCAAAGTCATGCAGGAACGGGTTACCGAATACGTTGGTAATTTGCAGCACTGCACCCAGCATCATCGCGAAGAGAAAGAAGATCGCCATACGCGGTTTTTTGAATAGCACAAAAGCATCCAGCCCCAGCTTACTGACTAAAGATGCGGTCGCTTTCTTCTCCGCAATCGGGATCTTCGGCAGCGTAAAAGCATACATCGTTAGCAGCAGCGATGCGCCAGAAGCGATATACAACTGCGCGCTGCTAAGTTCCAGCCCCATCAGACTGACGGCCCACATCGCGACGATAAAACCAATCGTGCCGAAAACGCGAACAGGCGGGAATGCCGTCGCCGGATCCTGCCCCGCCTGCGCCAGGCAGGAATAAGAAATGCTGTTAGAGAGCGCAATTGTCGGCATGTAGGCCATCGCATTGACCAGCATTACCCAGAACATGGTGTCCGAATCAGTGACGGTCGTTGCGTACAGCAACACGCCAGCGCAAACCAGATGACACAGCATGTACGCACGTTCTGCGCGTAGCCATTTGTCCGCGATGATCCCCATAATCCCCGGCATAATAATCGCCGCCAGCCCTTTTGAGCTGTAGATCATGCCCACGTTGGCTCCGGTAAAATGTAAGGTGTTAATCATGTAAGAGCCCAGAGTCACCAACCAGCTTCCCCAGATAAAATATTGCAAAAAAGACATGATTTTTAAGCGTGTCGCAATACGCATTCTTTTCCTTCCTTGCCGTAGAGTACGACCCCGTAAGCCGGGGTCTTATTGTTATGTGCCTCAGGCCAGTTTGCGCAGGAAACCGCAAATGAGGTTGATAAAATTTTGCCGGGAAAGTTCTGCTGCCGCGAGCGTTTGCGCATGGGAGAGCGTCACATCGCCCAACCCTTCCGCGAGGTTAGTTATTGCAGAAACGGCAACCACCTTCAGTCCGCAATGGCGGGCGGTAATCACCTCAGGTACCACAGACATCCCCACCACATCACCGCCAATAATTTGCATCATGCGAATCTCTGCGGCTGTTTCAAAGTTCGGTCCAGGGTAAGAAACAAATACCCCTTCATTGAGGGTAAAGCCCTCTTCCGCCGCCACCGTCTGAAGAACCGAGCGATAATCGGCGTCATAAGCATTGGCCAGCGAGAAGAAACGCTCGCCAAAACGTTCGTCATTCAGCCCCACCATCGGCGTACCCGGCATGGTATTAATATGGTCGCTGAGCGCCACCAGGCTTCCTGGTCCCACTTCCGGGCGCAGCGATCCGGCAGCGTTAGTACAGAACAATAACTCGCAGCCCAGCAGCCTGAGGGTACGGATTGCGTCCGTCATAATGGTCATCCCCCGTCCTTCATAGAAGTGCCCGCGCCCTTTCATACAGGCAACCGGCACACCTGCCAGATAGCCGAGAACCAGTTCACCGGCATGACCATGAACCGTGCTTACCGGGAACCCCGGCAGCTTCTCGTACGAAATCGCCACGGCGTCTTCGATCTTTTCAGCAAGCGCGCCTAAACCAGAACCGAGAATAAAGGCCACGCGCGGCGTAAAACCAGGTGAGTAACCGCGAATGATATCAACGCAATACCACGGATTCTGTGACAGGTCGGAATGAGTCATGGGATGTCCTTAAAATCTACATATCGAATGAATTGTGTTCAGCACCCTCTTTTTATAGCGAGAGAGCATTGCAACTTTCCAATACACTTTCTCATGACGATCGATATGGAAATGATATCGATCGCCATAGGGCAATTAAGATCGCCTCGCTATCGATTAGTAATAATTATGTATTGGATTTCTCACCCATCACATAAATACCATACCTGTTGCTGACAAGAGCAAAATAATAAAACAATTATTCGAAAACAATCTATTTCCGGATACTGGAATATACCCTATGAATAAAAATATTATTATCTTAAGTTTTACCGCCGCGTTAACGTTATCGCAATCTGCCCACGCGGAGTTAACAGGTGGATTTGCCGATATCGGTCTTCACTACCTGGACTGGACGTCTGATACCACACACCGAACCAGCAGCAAATCCCACAAAGACGACTTTGGTTATCTGGAACTTGAAGGTGGCGCTAATTTTAGCTGGGGTGAAATATATGCTTTCTTCGACTGGGAAAATTTTTATCGCTCACGGAATGAAAAACCGGGGAGTGAACAGCGCTATACGTTTAAAAACACCAATCGTATTTATCTTGGCGATACCGGATTAAATCTTTATTTGCATGCATATGGGACCTACGGTTCCCCCAATCATATTCATTTCCATGATGACATGTTTTTGTATGGTCTGGGATATAACTTTACCGGCACGGGTTATTGGTTAAAGCCATTTATTGCAAAACGCTATACCGACCAGACATATTATAGCGGTGACAATGGTTACGTAATGGGATGGGTTGCCGGATACAGTTTTACTCTCGGAAGCGAGAAATTCACCCTCACCAACTGGAACGAATACGAGTTTGATCGCGACCCCGCCTATGCCGCCGGAAACGGAGGCAAAGATGGATTGAATGGCGCCGTGGCGGTATGGTGGAACGCAACCCCGAACCTGACGGCAGGCATTCAGTACCGCTACGCTGATAATAAGCTGGGAGAGTCGTTCCTTCAGGATGGGGTTATCTACTCGGCGAAATTTAACTTCTGACTACAGGGCTGCCAAAGGCTGGCATCGCTGAAGTTTTGCGCTCCTGTGTCGATATCTTGATGGTCCGTCATTTCGGAACAGGTGCGCGCTATGATGACCCGTAATATATCCATCCCTTCCTTGCAAAACTGCGGCTGCGGGGCAAAAGCCGCCGCTGGCAACCAGCAGACAAACGTATATATCTGATTGAGCGCCCACACAGGCACAACGCACCTTTCACCCGGCCGGGAAAAATACTATGCCCTTACTCGCTAGCGCTTCTTTCCTGGGCATCAGCGACATGCGGTGTATACTCTATCGATTCCATTAATATGCAGACGCAGTACGCCTTTGTTATTTCTGTAGTCGATACACACACTGTCAGTACTGAATCCCTGGAGTCGTTATGACGCTTTTTCGTATTCTTGATCCCTTTACGCTGACACTGATCGCCGTTGTTTTGCTGGCGTCGTTTTTTCCCGCAGAAGGGGCTTTTGTCCCTGTCGTCGAAGGCGTGACGACCGCCGCCATTGCGCTGTTGTTCTTTATGCATGGCGCGAAGCTCTCGCGCGAAGCCATTATCGCGGGCGGAAGCCACTGGCGCTTACACCTGTGGGTGATGTGCAGCACCTTTATTCTGTTCCCTGTGCTCGGCGTACTGTTTGCCTGGTGGGCGCCCGTCAACGTCGATCCGATGCTCTACACCGGTTTCCTGTATCTCTGCATTCTGCCTGCCACCGTTCAGTCGGCTATCGCCTTTACTTCGCTGGCCGGCGGCAACGTGGCGGCGGCGGTCTGCTCCGCATCGGCGTCGAGCCTGCTGGGGATTTTCCTTTCGCCACTGCTGGTCGGTCTGGTGATGAACATGCACGGCGCGGAAGGCAGTCTGGAGCAGGTCGGTAAAATCATGCTGCAACTGCTGCTGCCCTTTGTCCTTGGTCATCTTTCCCGACCATGGATCGGTAAATGGGTGGCGAAAAATAAGAAATGGATTGCGAAAACCGACCAGACATCCATCCTGCTGGTCGTTTACTCTGCCTTCAGCGAAGCGGTGGTTAACGGTATCTGGCACAAGGTAGGCTGGGGGTCGCTGCTGTTTATCGTCGTTGTCAGTATTGTGCTATTAACTGTCGTTATTGCGGTAAACGTTTTTGTCGCCCGCAAATGCGGCTTCAATAAAGCGGATGAAATCACCATCGTATTCTGCGGCTCAAAAAAGAGCCTCGCCAACGGTATCCCCATGGCCAACATTCTGTTTCCAACGTCGGTGATCGGCATGATGGTATTACCGCTGATGATCTTCCACCAGATTCAACTGATGGTCTGTGCGGTAATGGCACGCCGCTACAAGCAGCAGACCGAAAAAATGCAGGCGCAGCAGGAGAGCCGCGCCGCGAAAGTTTAAAGCGGCCGTTTCAGGGGCTGAACCAACTGCGTCAGCCCCTCGGTTTTAATGAGCAGCGCAATTTGCATCAGTTCGCCCAGTTTACCCGGCGGAAATTCATCCTTGCGGGCAAACCACAGTAAATACTCCTCCGGCACATCAATCAGCCGACGCCCTTTATATTTCCCGAACGGCATCACCGTGTTGGCGATCTCAATGAGCTGCTCTTTTTCCATTTCAGGCACCCAGCAGGCGGAGCATTTCCGCTTCGTCAATGACGTCGATGCCCAGCTCCTGGGCTTTCGCCAGCTTCGATCCTGCCGCTTCACCGGCAATCACCAGATCGGTTTTTTTCGACACACTGCCCGCCACTTTCGCCCCAAGAGCCACCAGACGCGCTTTGGCGTCATCACGGGACATCTGGCTCAGGCTGCCGGTCAGAACCACCGTTTTACCGGCGAAGGGACTGTCGATCTCTGCGGGATTGATTGCAACCGGCGCGGGCCAGCGCACGCCTTCCGCCAGTAGTTGGCCAATAACCTCGCGGTTGCTCTCTTCCGCAAAGAAATTAAACACATGGGTCGCCACCACAATTCCCACGTCAGGCACTTTCTGCAACTCATCTATCGACGCCGCTTCTAAGGCGTCAAGCGTACCGAAGTACGCGGCTAATCCCGCGGCGGTCGCTTCACCGACTTCGCGAATACCCAGCGCATAGAGAAAACGCGCGAACGTTGTCTCCTTCGCCTTTTCCAGCGCGTCCACCACGTTTTGCGCCGACTTCGGCCCCATGCGGTCCAGCCCGGTCAGTTTTCCTGCCGTCAGCCGGAACAGATCCGCAGGCGTATGCACATACTCTTTCTCAACCAACTGGTCGATAATTTTGTCGCCCATTCCGTCAACGTCCATCGCCCGACGGGAAACGAAATGTTTCAGCGACTCTTTCCGCTGCGCGCCGCAGATTAAGCCGCCGGTACAGCGGGCAACGGCTTCGCCTTCCACGCGCTCGACGTCAGAACCGCAAACCGGGCACTGGGCCGGAAATTCAACCGGACGCGTATCATCCGGACGGTCGGAGAGCACCACATTGACGACCTGCGGGATCACGTCGCCCGCCCGGCGAATAACCACTTTGTCGCCAATCCGCAGCCCAAGACGGGCGATTTCATCGGCATTGTGCAGCGTGGCGTTACTGACCAACACGCCAGCCACCTGTACGGGCTCCAGCCGCGCGACAGGCGTGATAGCGCCCGTACGCCCCACCTGAAATTCCACGTCGCGGACAAAGGTCATCTGTTCCTGGGCCGGGAATTTAAACGCCACTGCCCAGCGCGGCGCGCGGGCAACGTAGCCAAGCTGTTCCTGCAGCGCCAGTGAATTCACTTTGATCACCACGCCGTCAATATCGAAGCCCAGCGTTGGGCGATCTTCTTCCACCTGACGGTAGAACGCCAGAACCGCTTCCGGAGAGTCGCACAGCGTAACGCGATTACTCACCGGCAATCCCCACGCCTTAAACTGCATCAGTCGGCCCAGGTGGGTATCGGGCAATTCGCCCCCTTCCAGGATACCAACGCCGTAACAGAAGAAAGTCAGCGGTCGCTTCGCTGTAATACGCGGGTCAAGCTGGCGTAGCGAACCCGCGGCCGCATTACGCGGGTTAGCGAAGACTTTGCTCCCGGTACGACGCGCCTCTTCGTTGATTTTTTCAAAACCGGCCTGGGGCAGAAAGACTTCTCCGCGCACTTCCAGACGCTCAGGAATGTTATCGCCATGCAGACGTAGCGGGATGGCGCGGATGGTGCGCACGTTGGTGGTAATGTCTTCTCCGGTGGTTCCGTCGCCACGGGTTGCGGCCCTGACCAATATGCCGTTTTCATACAGAATGCTGACCGCCAGACCATCGAGCTTTAGCTCGCAGCACCAGGTCAGTTTATCCGTGCTTTTTAAGCGATCCTGAACGCGTTTGTTAAACGCCAGGAAGCTCTCTTCGTCAAACACGTTGTCCAGCGACAGCATCGGTACTTCATGACGAATCTGGCTGAACGAGGCCAACGGCGCCGCCCCAACCCGCTGGGTAGGCGAGTCCGGGGTGATCAATTCCGGGTGCCGGGCTTCCAACTCGCGCAGTTCGCGCATCAGACGATCGTACTCCGCGTCGGGCACTTCCGGCGCATCCATCACATGGTAAAGATACTCATGATGGCGAAGCGTGGTTCGCAGTTCTGTCAGTTGTTGTTCGATTGATTCCATATCGCACCATCAATGATAAAAAACCCCCGACAGGCGGGGGTTCAGAAAAGTATGTGTCGTGCCTTTAGTGTATCAGGCGTTAGCGTCTTTCACTTCGCGGATGCGGTCCTGATACTCACGCAGTTTTTGCGGCGTCATCATCCGGCGCTGGTCGTCCAGCACTACGCCACCCACTTCATCAGCGATATGCTGCGCAGACTGAAGCATCAGCTTAAAGTTTTGCAGTTCGTCGCCATAAGACGGCACCTGCATGAAAATGGTCACGCCAGGCGTGGTGAAGTCGGTCATTTCCGGGTCAAAGGTTCCCGGATTAACCATATTCGCCAGGCTGAACAACGCCGGACCACTGCCGTCGGGACTCAGGTGGCGGTGGAAGATATTCATGTCGCCGAATTTAAAGCCCGCTTGCTGGATACTGTTGAGCAGGACGTCGCCATTCAGTTCGCTACCGTGATGAGCGGCAACGTTCATGATGATTACCGCTTCTTTACGCTGCGGTTTTTCTGGCGCAGGGGCCGGCGTTTCTTCTACCACCGGTTCTGGTTGCGGCTCTGCTACTGGCTCAGCCGGCTGGAATGCTTGCGAGGCCGCCTGCGGCGCTGGCGAAGCGGGCTGCTGAACAGGCTGTACCTGAGGCGCGGCAGTTTGCTGCGCCTCAGGCGCAGGTTGTTGCGGCGCGGCCTGCGGCTGAATGGGTTGCTGCGGGGCAGGCTGCGGCTGAACCGGCTGTACCGGACGCGGAGCGTGCTGCGGCGGCACCGTCGCGTCAGGCGGCGGCGCGACCGGCTGACGCGGCTGCGCAGACGCATAAGGCGGCTGGTACTGGTGTTGCGGCGACTGGCGAGGGGCTTCATGCTCCTGCGGGCTGCCGGGGGCATGATTCACGCGGTGAACACGAACTTCACCCACGCCTTCGTCAGCGTCGATATCGTCGTCAAACGGCTCATCGTCGCGTTTTGATTTCATGCGTTTCAGTGGACGATCGCGGAACATAGAAGATCGTTCTTTACGGCTGGTCCAGAAACCATGTACCAGTAAAGCGATTATGGCGATCGCGCCAACAATGATTAATATCAGACGCAAATCCTGCATCATTATATTCTCTGTTGTTCTAACACCTTGCCACCACGGCAAACATTTACTCACTAAGAGTATTTGCCGATTACGTCAAGTGCAAGTGTACTCTTAGCTTTCCCGGCATAAAGATGAAGGAAATCGTGCTTTTTGCTGTTTTTTCGAACATTTCCGAACTGTCCTGAATGCAATTACCCGGTAAGATACCCGGGTTCACTTAGGACTAATACTAAAAGGAGTCTGTCCTGACTATGGTGTCATCATCCGTCACCGCACCACGCAGCGGTGTGTACTACTTCGCTCAGGGGTGGAAGCTGGTCTCGCAACCTGGGATCCGCCGTTTTGTTATTTTGCCCCTGCTGGTCAATATCGTGCTGATGGGCGGCGCCTTCTGGTGGCTGTTTACCCAACTGGATGCCTGGATCCCGTCGTTAATGCGGCATGTCCCGGACTGGCTGCAGTGGCTGAGTTATCTGCTCTGGCCGATCGCCGTGATCTCGGTGGTGTTGGTCTTTGGCTATTTCTTTTCGACGGTCGCCAACTGGATTGCCGCACCGTTTAACGGTCTGTTGGCGGAACAGTTGGAAGCGCGTCTGACCGGGGCCACGCCGCCAGATACTGGCGTGCTGGGCATCATGAAAGATCTGCCGCGCATCATGAAACGCGAATGGCAAAAATTCGCCTGGTATTTACCGCGCGCCATCGTCCTGCTGATCCTCTATTTCATTCCCGGTATTGGTCAAACTGTCGCCCCGGTGCTCTGGTTCTTGTTCAGTGCCTGGATGCTGGCGATCCAGTATTGCGATTATCCTTTCGATAACCATAAAGTGCCGTTTAAAGAGATGCGTTCTGCCCTGCGCGCGCGCAAGGTCACCAATATGCAGTTTGGCGCGCTCACCAGCCTGTTTACCCTTATCCCGGTGCTGAATCTTTTTATCATGCCGGTTGCAGTGTGCGGCGCAACGGCGATGTGGGTCGATTGCTATCGCGCGAAGCATGCCTTGTGGAAATAATGTAAAGATGAGACGCCAGCCGCTGGTATATGCCGTTTCTTATTCCATACTGATCGTCATTATTTCCTCATAGCATATAGATATGCGAAATCCTTACTTCCCCCTATCCGTCTGACGGGTATGCTGGGAAGGTATCCCAATTTCATACAGTTAAGGACAGGCCATGAGTAAGATTTTTGAAGATAACTCGCTGACTATCGGTCATACGCCGCTGGTTCGACTGAACCGCATCGGTAACGGACGCATTCTGGCGAAGGTGGAGTCACGTAACCCGAGCTTCAGCGTGAAGTGCCGTATCGGTGCCAATATGATTTGGGATGCCGAAAAACGCGGCGTACTGAAACCGGGCGTGGAACTGGTTGAACCGACCAGCGGCAACACCGGTATCGCACTGGCTTACGTCGCTGCCGCGCGCGGCTATAAGCTGACGCTAACCATGCCGGAAACGATGAGCATCGAGCGCCGCAAACTGCTGAAAGCGCTGGGTGCGAATCTGGTGCTGACCGAAGGCGCGAAAGGCATGAAGGGCGCGATTCAGAAAGCGGAAGAGATTGTCGCCAGCGATCCGGCGAAATACCTGCTGCTTCAGCAGTTCAGCAACCCGGCGAACCCGGAGATACATGAAAAAACCACCGGCCCGGAAATCTGGGAAGATACCGATGGTCAGGTGGATGTATTTATTTCTGGCGTGGGTACAGGCGGTACGCTGACTGGCGTATCCCGCTACATCAAAGGCACAAAGGGTAAAGCAGACCTCATCACGGTCGCCGTCGAACCGACGGATTCTCCGGTTATCGCGCAGGCCCTGGCTGGCGAAGAGCTGAAGCCAGGCCCGCACAAAATTCAGGGCATCGGCGCGGGCTTTATTCCAGGCAACCTTGATCTCAAACTGATTGATAAAGTCATTGGCATCACCAATGAAGAGGCGATTTCTACCGCACGCCGTCTGATGGAAGAAGAAGGGATTCTGGCGGGCATCTCCTCCGGCGCAGCCGTCGCTGCCGCGCTTAAATTGCAGGAAGATGAAAGCTTTACCAATAAGAATATTGTGGTTATCCTACCGTCCTCGGGTGAGCGTTATCTGAGCACCGCATTGTTTGCCGATCTCTTTACTGAGAAAGAACTGCAACAGTGATGCCAGCTTGTTAAAAACGCGTAAAAAAGCACCTTTTCAGGTGCTTTTTTGTGGCCTGCTTCAAACTTTCACCCCACCTGGCATTGATTCACCCCGTTGGGTCTGGTATTTAACCTGACTAATTATTTTGAAGCGCGAAATTAATCGTTACAGGAAAACTCCTTGCTGAATCGATTTTATGATTTGGTTCAATTCTTGATTTCGCGGCATAATGTTTAATGACGAGCGAAACGTCAGCGGCCAGAAGTTGCCTGCAACGGATTGCGTATAACACCTGGTGTGTCGCGTCCGTTTACGTCGGCACTAACAATACAGGCTAAAGTCGAACCGCCAGGCTAGACTTTAGTTCCACAACACTAAACCTATAAGTTGGGGAAATACAATGTTCCAGCAAGAAGTTACCATTACCGCTCCGAACGGTCTGCATACCCGCCCTGCTGCTCAGTTTGTTAAAGAAGCGAAAGGCTTCACGTCTGAGATTACTGTGACTTCCAACGGCAAAAGCGCAAGCGCAAAAAGCCTGTTCAAACTGCAAACTCTGGGTCTGACTCAGGGCACCGTTGTCACCATTTCTGCGGAAGGTGAAGACGAGCAGAAAGCGGTTGAACATCTGGTCAAGCTGATGGCGGAACTGGAATAAGTTTTTCCGGGTTCTTTTAAAAATCAGTCACAAGTAAGGTAGGGTTATGATTTCAGGCATTTTAGCATCCCCGGGTATCGCTTTCGGCAAGGCACTTTTGCTGAAAGAAGACGAAATCGTCATTGACCGGAAAAAAGTTTCTGCCGACAAGGTTGATCAGGAAGTTGAACGTTTTCTGAGCGGTCGTGCCAAGGCATCTGCGCAATTAGAAGCGATCAAAACCAAAGCTGGTGAAACGTTCGGTGAAGAAAAAGAAGCCATCTTCGAAGGGCATATCATGCTGCTCGAAGATGAGGAGCTGGAGCAGGAAATCATAGCCCTGATTAAAGATAAGCACATGACGGCTGACGCAGCTGCGCATGAAGTTATCGAAGGTCAGGCCACTGCCCTGGAAGAACTGGATGATGAATACCTGAAAGAACGTGCGGCTGATGTGCGTGATATCGGTAAGCGCCTGCTGCGCAACATCCTGGGTTTGGCGATCATCGACCTGAGCGCAATCAAAGACGAGGTTATCCTGGTTGCCGCTGACCTGACCCCGTCCGAAACCGCACAGCTGAACCTGCAAAAAGTGCTGGGTTTCATCACCGACGCGGGCGGCCGTACCTCCCACACCTCAATCATGGCGCGTTCTCTTGAACTGCCTGCTATCGTGGGTACCGGCAGCGTTACCTCTCAGGTTAAAAACGACGACTATCTGATTCTGGATGCCGTAAACAACCAGGTTTACGTCAACCCGACTAACGAAGAAATTGAAAAACTGCGCGCCGTGCAGGAACAGGTTGCCACCGAGAAAGCGGAACTGGCGAAACTGAAAGATCTGCCGGCAATCACCCTGGATGGCCATCAGGTTGAAGTGTGCGCAAACATCGGTACCGTACGTGACGTCGAAGGCGCAGAGCGTAACGGCGCCGAAGGCGTTGGCCTGTATCGTACTGAATTCCTGTTTATGGACCGCGACGCGCTACCGACTGAAGAAGAACAGTTTGCGGCGTACAAAGCTGTTGCTGAAGCCTGCGGCTCTCAGGCAGTTATCGTGCGTACTATGGACATCGGCGGCGACAAAGAGCTGCCGTACATGAATTTCCCGAAAGAAGAGAACCCGTTCCTGGGCTGGCGCGCTGTGCGTATCGCCATGGATCGCAAAGAGATCCTGCGTGACCAGGTTCGCGCTATCCTGCGCGCGTCCGCTTTCGGTAAACTGCGCATTATGTTCCCGATGATCATCTCTGTTGAAGAAGTGCGCGCACTGAAGAAAGAGATCGAAATCTACAAACAGGAACTGCGTGACGAAGGTAAAGCATTTGACGAAGCAATCGAGATTGGCGTGATGGTGGAAACACCGGCTGCGGCGACGATTGCGCGTCATTTAGCCAAAGAAGTTGATTTCTTTAGTATCGGCACCAATGATTTAACGCAGTACACGCTGGCAGTTGACCGTGGTAATGATATGATTTCACATCTTTACCAGCCAATGTCACCGTCCGTGCTGAACTTGATCAAGCAAGTTATTGATGCTTCTCATGCAGAAGGTAAATGGACTGGCATGTGTGGTGAGCTTGCAGGCGACGAACGTGCTACACTTCTGTTGCTGGGGATGGGTCTGGACGAATTCTCTATGAGCGCCATTTCTATCCCGCGCATTAAGAAGATTATCCGTAACACGAACTTCGAAGATGCGAAGGTGTTAGCAGAGCAGGCTCTTGCTCAACCGACAACGGACGAGTTAATGACGCTGGTTAACAAGTTCATTGAAGAAAAAACAATCTGCTAATCCACGAGATGCGGCCCAATTTACTGCTTAGGAGAAGATCATGGGTTTGTTTGATAAACTGAAATCTCTGGTTTCTGATGATAAGAAAGACACCGGAACTATTGAGATTGTTGCTCCGCTCTCTGGCGAGATCGTCAACATCGAAGACGTGCCGGATGTAGTTTTTGCGGAAAAAATCGTTGGTGATGGTATCGCCATCAAACCAACCGGTAACAAAATGGTCGCGCCTGTTGACGGTACCATCGGCAAAATCTTTGAAACCAACCATGCGTTCTCTATCGAATCCGATAGCGGTATCGAGCTGTTCGTTCACTTCGGTATCGACACCGTTGAGCTGAAAGGCGAAGGCTTCAAGCGTATCGCGGAAGAAGGCCAGCGCGTGAAAGTGGGTGACCCGGTCATCGAATTCGATCTGCCGCTGCTGGAAGAAAAAGCCAAGTCCACTCTGACGCCGGTCGTTATCTCCAACATGGACGAGATCAAAGAACTGACCAAACTGTCCGGTAGCGTGACCGTGGGTGAAACTCCGGTTATCCGCATCAAGAAGTAATTCTTGCTGCAGTGAAAAATAGCGCCTTCCGGCGCTATTTTTTTATCCGTCAATTTCACCTTTACAGCAGCGTGGCGGTGACCGGACGATAGCACTTCTCGCGCATCAGGATTTTCATGCCGTCCGGTCCACTTTCCAGCATCCGTTTTTCGGCGTCTGCGACCAACAATTCGCACTGATACCCTCCCGCAACGCCAAACATGGCGCGCGCCACGCAAATATCCGCCAGCGCATCCACTCCACTGGTGTCGAAATGACCGACCACCCGCCCTTGTTGACGAACCACTAAGCGATAACTTTTCATTGCGCCTCCCCTGTCGGCGGCAGTATTAATTCGTCGCAGCCGCATTGTTGGGTCCACATCATGACGTCCAGCACCCTCTCTGCCGCCAGTTGCGTGGCTCGGGTTAACGTCATGTCACGTACAATGCCGCTCACCAGCTCCGCACAGAACAGATCGCCAGTGCCTTTCAGATCGGTTTCCACCCGTGGATGTTCAATAATATCCACCGATTCAGCCGTCACCACCGCCACGTTGATAGCGTCACGGTTTTGTCCGGGAGCACTGGTGATCACAATCCACTTCAGCGTATCGGTGAGCAGCGACCTCGCCGCAATCACTGCCTCATCAAGCGTATCGCACGGTTTGCCGCTCAGCATGTGCAGTTCAAAGACATTTGGCGTCAGCCCATGCGCCACTGGCAGCAGATGCTGACGGTAAGCCTCCGGGATTTCCGCTTTCACATACATACCGCTGTCCACGTCCCCTATCACCGGATCAACCAAAATGGTGATATTGGGGTGGTGCTGGCGCACGTTCTGCAACCATTGCGCCAACAGGACGATTTGCTCTGCGCTGCCCATGTAACCGGTGGTCACCGCCTTCAGCTCGCGCAGGGCGTCGCGCTCACTCAGCGCCTGTAAATAGCCGTTAAACCAGTCGGCAGGAATAATGCCGCCATAAAACGTCTCGTAATGCGGCGTATTGCTGAACAGCACCGTAGGTACCGCCGTGACGCGCAAACCTTTTGCCTTAATAGCCGGCACCGCGATGCTGTTACCCACGCTGCCGTACACCACCTGTGACTGAACGGCGACGATGTCGGTTTGTAACGCCCGATGGCTATCGCTAAAAAGCACTGACTGTATATCACTCTCCTGCGCCATAAACATCTCCTCTCACTGGACAACGGGCTGGCGCCTCACTATTATCGTCATATGCTAAAATTCATTTTGTCATAGGTCAATAATGATCGACGGAAAAACCGCCAGCGAAATCTTTGACAGCATCCGCCAGCATATCACCAGCGGAGCGTTACGTTCGGGGGATACCTTACCTCCCGTGCGCGAACTGGCCCAGGCGCTAAACGTCAACCGAAATACTGTCGCTGCGGCCTACAAACGGCTGGTCATCTCCGGACTGGCGCTGAGTCAGGGGCGCAACGGCACGGTGATAAACGGCGCCTCTGCGCCAGTTGCGCTGGAAGGAAGCGATCCGCACACTCCGCTTGTCGATCTTTCCGGCGGCAATCCCGCAGCGGATCGTCTGCCCGAGCTGGGACGCTATCTAAAAACGCTCACGCATACTCACCGCTTGTACGGCGATGAAGCGTTATCGCCCGCGTTACAACAGTGGGCGCAAACATGGATGAAGGATGCCACCCCTGCCGAAGGCGAAATTGATATTACCAGCGGCGCCATTGATGCCATTGAACGCCTGCTGAGCGCCCACCTGCTGCCGGGCGACAGCGTGGCGGTGGAAGATCCGTGCTTTCTGAGCAGCATTAATATGCTGCGCTACAGCGGTTTTCGCGCCACGCCCGTGCGCGTTGACGAGGAAGGCATGCAACCGGACATGCTGGAGCAGGCTTTACGCCTGGGCGCACGCGCGGTGATTATTACCCCACGCGCGCATAATCCAACCGGATGCAGCCTGAGCGCCACGCGTGCCGCCGCGTTACAAAACATACTTGCCCGCTATCCGCAGGTGTTAGTCATTATCGACGATCATTTCGCCCTGCTCTCGACATCAGCCTGGCATCCGGTTATCGCCGCGGAAACCCTGCGCTGGGCGGTGGTGCGTTCAATGTCGAAAACGCTCGGCCCGGACCTGCGTCTCGCCATCGTTTCCAGCGATCCGCTGACGTCGCAGAAACTGCGTCTGCGCCTGAACGCGGGCAGCCAGTGGGTCAGTCATCTCCTTCAGGATCTCGCTTCTGCCTGCCTGAACGACAGTGATTTTCAGCGCTCACTGAACCATACCCGGCAGTTTTATGCGTCCCGCCAGCAAAAGCTGGCCGGGGCGCTGGGCCAGTATGGCCTGGCCGTACCGCCGGGCGACGGTCTGAATCTGTGGCTGCCACTGAAGGACATCAGTCAGAAAACCGCTTTTATGCTGGCGAAATCAGGCTGGCTGGTGCGCGAAGGTGAGGCGTTTGGCGTGAACGAACCTGCACACGGTCTGCGTATCACGCTGTCGACATTGAGCGACAGCGATATCAACACCCTGGCGGCTGATATTTATCAGGCGCTGAATGGCTAACAGGAGAAGAGCGTGCGAGTACATTTTGTTGTTCACGAATCATTTGAATCCACCGGCGCCTATCTGCCATGGGCAGAACAACGGGGCTATACCCTCTCATGGTCTCGCGTTTATGCCGGAGAACCCGTGCCGAAGAACGCGGACGGCTTTGACATGCTGGTTGTATTTGGCGGCCCCCAGTCGCCGCGAACAACGCTTGCAGAATGTCCGTACTTTGACTCGCTGGCGGAACAGCATCTCATTAATCAGGCGATAAGCGCCGGACGTATTGTGGTGGGCATCTGTCTTGGCGCGCAATTGATTGGCGAAGCATTGGGCGCAAAGGTCTGCAAAAGCCCGGAAAAAGAGATCGGTCATTTCCCTATTACGCTGACCGCAACAGGCAAAGAGCATCCGTTTTTCTCTCACTTTGATTCTCCACTGAGTGTCGGTCACTGGCATAACGATATGCCGGGATTAACCGATCAGGCGACCGTCATTGCGGAAAGTAAAGGCTGTCCGCGACAAATTGTGCAGTTTGGTCATTTCATTTACGGCTTCCAGTGCCACATGGAATTTACCGCCGAGTCCGTCGAAGGGTTAATTAGGCACTCCCAACAGGAGCTGGCGGAAGCCGCAGGGAAAACGTTCATCCGTTCGGTAAAGGAAATGCGCGAATGGAATTACCAGGAAATGAATGAAACGCTGTGGCGGTTTCTGGATAAACTTCTGCAAGCACATTCAGAAAATTACCCCGGTCGCGGGTGCAACTAAACGCAGGACGCCTTGTCAGAACAACGAAGGATTTCTTATCGCAAGGAAGGCAGGGAAAGACCATTGCTGTTTTTCCCAGAACGTATGACCGCAAAGCGCCTGCGGCAGAGAAAACGGATAACTTCGTTCGTGAACTGCTGACTGCTGACTGCTGACTGCTGATTTAAAAGAAAAAGCCTAATCTACGTCAAACCGGTCAGTGACACACTGACCGGCATTGGTTATATCCCCGCCCCCTGGCTGAAATGCTCTTCGCCAAACACACCCGTGGAAAGGTAACGATCGCCACGATCGCAGATAATCGCCACAACGACGGCGCCCGGCGTCGCCTGCGCCACACGAATCGCCCCGGCCACCGCGCCACCGGAACTGACACCGCAGAAAATCCCTTCCCGCACCGCCAGCTCGCGCATGGTGTTTTCCGCAGCCTGCTGATGAATATCCAGTACCTCGTCAACCAGCGAGGCGTTAAATATTCCCGGCATATATTCCGCAGGCCAACGGCGGATCCCCGGAATGCTGCTGCCCTCTTCCGGTTGCAGGCCAACGATGGTGACAGGCTTCGCCTGCTCGCGCAGAAAACGCGACACGCCAGTGATTGTGCCGGTCGTGCCCATACTGGAGACAAAATGGGTGATGCGCCCGGCAGTTTGCTGCCAGATCTCCGGCCCGGTGGTGCTGTAATGCGCCAGCGGGTTATCAGGGTTGTTAAACTGATCGAGCAGTTTACCCTCTCCGCGTTCTGACATGGCTAACGCTAAGTCGCGCGCCCCTTCCATGCCCTGCTCTTTGCTGACCAGAATCAGCTCTGCGCCATAAGCGCGCATTGCCGCGCGTCGCTCCTGGCTCATGTTGTCCGGCATCAGCAGGGTCATGCGGTAGCCTTTCAGCGCGGCAATCATCGCCAGCGCAATCCCGGTATTTCCACTGGTTGCTTCAATGAGTACGTCGCCTGGTTTAATTTCCCCGCGCTTTTCCGCCTGCACGATCATCGATAGCGCAGCGCGATCTTTCACCGACCCGGCGGGATTGTTACCTTCCAGTTTGAGCCAGATTTCACTGCCGTTGTCCGGCCCCATCCGCTGCAATTTCACCAAAGGCGTATTGCCGATTGTTTGTTCTAGTGTGTTCACGTCTTTTGTCCAACTCAATGCCCGATGGCGCTACGCTTATCGGGCCTGGGTAAAATCATCCCGGGATTACGCTATTTCTGCCAATACCACATCTTCATTGCGCTCAATGCGCTGCTCGCCATTATACAGACGGGCATTTTGCAGGCCGACAAACAGGCGTTCTCCGCGCGCCGGGGTATCGTCGCCCTGCATCACCACCGTCAGCGGTTCGTTATACCATCCCAGCGGCTGCACGACTAACTGGGTATAGTGGCCTTTCGGGCTGGCTTCGATCACCTGTACCGGCAATGGCGAGTCGAGACTGGTACGACGGCTAATGTCCACTTCCCACGGACGCAGGAACAGATCGACCGGCCCCTGATACGCAGGGGTATAACCCAGCGGCCAGCGGTGCGCGCCGACGTGGAACTGCGCGCCGCGAACAGTGCCCTGCAGTCGGTTCACCTCGCCCATAAACTCCAGCACGAAGCGGGTGGCCGGTTCGCGCCAGACCTGATCCGGCGCGTCGGCCTGTTCAATATGGCCCTGGCTCATCACCACGACCCGATCCGCCACTTCGGTCGCTTCTTCCTGATCGTGGGTCACAAACACGCTGGTGAATTTCAGCTCTTCATGCAACTGACGCAGCCAGCGCCTGAGCTCTTTACGCACCTGGGCATCCAGCGCGCCGAAGGGTTCGTCGAGCAATAAAATTTGCGGCTCAACGGCGAGCGCGCGCGCCAGCGCCACCCGCTGTTTCTGCCCGCCGGAAAGTTGCGCCGGAAAACGATCCGCCAGGTGCGCAAGTTGCACCATTTCCAGCAGTTTGGTCACTTTCGTCTTGATAGCGGCCGCATTCGGTCGTTCACGACGCGGCAGCACCGTCAGGCCAAAAGCGATGTTGTCAAAGACGGTCATATGGCGAAACAGCGCGTAGTGCTGAAACACAAACCCGACCTTACGGTCGCGGGCATGCAGGCGGCTGACATCAGTGCCGTGAAAACGAATATGCCCGCTGGTCTGATGCTCAAGCCCGGCGATAATCCGCAGCAGCGTGGTTTTACCAGAGCCGGACGGCCCCAGCAGCGCCACCATCTGACCAGAAGGAATATCCAGCGAGATATCGTTCAGCACCTGGGTGCGACCAAAAGACTTCTTAATATTGGCAATCTCAATGCTCATGATGTTCCTCCTGTTGCGCGCGTTTTTCCTGATTCTCCAGGCGCCATTGCAACATGCTCTTTAAAAACAGGGTAATAATCGCCATCAGCGTCAGCAGCGCGGCGGCGGTAAAGGAGCCAACGGTGTTATAGTCCTGCTCCAACAGCTCAATCTGTAACGGCAGCGACAGCGTTTCGCCGCGAATTGAGCCGGACACCACCGACACCGCGCCAAATTCGCCAATCGCCCGGGCGTTGGTCAGTACCACGCCGTACAGCAGCGCCCAGCGGATATTGGGCAGCGTTACGCGGCGGAACATCTGCCAGCCGGAAGCGCCGAGCAAAATCGCCGCCTCGTCCTCCTGACTGCCCTGACTGAGCATCACCGGCACCAGTTCTCGCACCACAAACGGACAGGTGACAAAGATAGTGACCAGCACCATCCCCGGCCAGGAGAACATAATTTGCAGGTTATGCTCGTCCAGCCAGCCGCCCAGCGGGCCGTTGGAACCATAGAACAGCAGATACACCAGCCCGGCGACCACCGGCGATACCGCAAACGGAATATCCAGCAGCGTGAGCAAAAGCTGGCGACCGGGAAAGTTAAAACGCGTCACCAGCCAGGCCAGCAGAACGCCAAACACCAGGTTCACCGGCACCGCGATCAGCGCAATCAGCACCGTCAGCCAGATGGCATGGAGCATGTCCGGGTCAGATAAATTCTCGATAACCGGCATCAGCCCACGGCTGAACGCCTGTACGAAGATGTAAATCATCGGCACCAGCAAAATGAACGCTGAAACCAGCATACCGACGCCAATCAGAAACCATTTTCCCCAGTTAATGCGGGGAGCGTCATAACGCTTCAATTGAGTAACTTCCGCCATTAGTGACCTACCACGCGTCGGCCAAAGCGACTTTGCAGAGTGTTAATCGAAAACAGCAGCAGCAGCGAAGCCGCGAGGATCACCGAAGCGATCGCGCTGGCGGCGGGGTAATCAAATTCCTGCAACCGCACGAAAATCATCAGCGACGTCACTTCCGTTTTCCAGGCGATATTCCCGGCGATAAAAATCACCGCCCCGAACTCGCCGAGGCTACGGGTAAAAGACAGGGCAACTCCCGCCACCAGCGCAGGCGACAGTTCCGGTAACACGACTTTACGAAAACTTTGCAGACGCGTTGCGCCCAGCGTTTCCGCCGCTTCTTCATATTCCGGGCCCAGTTCTTCCAGCACCGGCTGCACGGTGCGTACCACAAACGGAATGCTGGTAAAGGCCATCGCCACCGCAATCCCCAGCCAGGTATACGTAACTTTGATGTCGACGCTCGCCAAAAACTGGCCGTAAAAACCGTTGACTGAAAAAAGTGAAGCCAGCGTCAAACCTGCGACCGCGGTTGGCAAGGCGAACGGCAGATCCATCAGCGCGTCCAGCAGCGTGCGCCCCGGGAAACGGTAGCGGGTTAAGATCCACGCCATCAGCAGGCCAAATACGCCGTTAAAAATCGACGCCACGAACGCCGCCAGCAACGTCACTTTATAGGCTGCGACCACCTGCGGGTTAGTGATGACCTCCCAGTATTGCGCCCAGCTCATCTGCGAGAGCTGCATCACCAGCGCGCTCAGCGGCAACAGCAAAATCAGGCAGACGAACAGCAGGCTGGTGCCCAGGCTTAAGGTAAAGCCCGGCAGTACGCGTCTGGAGGAGACAGCAAACATTACTTACGCCCCGCCGCCAGCAGTTTGTCCAGTTCGCCGCCGCTGGCGAAATGGGTTTTCATGACATCCGGCCAGGCGCCAAACTTATCTTCCACGCGGAACAGTTCGGTCTGTGGGAATTGATCCTTCAGCTTATCCATGACTTCCGGGTTATTCACCCGGTAATAAAAACCGGTAATGATGGTCTGCGCCTGTGGGCTATACAGCCAGTTCAGGTACGCTTTCGCCGCTTTTTCCGTCCCGTTGGCTTGCACATTTTTATCGACCCACGCGACCGGGAATTCCGCCAGAATGTTGGTTTTCGGGATCACCACTTCAAAGCCCTGCGCTTCGTACTGTTTACGGATGTTGTTCACTTCGGACTCGAAGCTTATCAGCACATCGCCCAGCCCGCGTTCGGCGAACGTGGTGGTGGCGCCGCGTCCGCCGGTATCAAACACTTCGACGTTCTTCAGGAACTGAGTCATGAACTGCTCGGTTTTGGCTTTGTCGCCACCGTCAGCATTATCTGCCGCGCCCCAGGCCGCCAGATAGGTATAGCGCGCGTTACCGGAGGTTTTGGGGTTTGGGAAGATCAGCTTCACGTCGGAACGCACGAGATCGTTCCAGTCCTGAATGTTTTTCGGATTGCCTTTACGCACCAGGAAGCCCATCGTGGAATAGAATGGCGAGCTATTGTTCGGCAAACGGCTCTGCCAGTCCGCCGGGATCAGCTTGCCTTTATCATGCAGGATCTGCACGTCAGTGACCTGGTTATAGGTGACCACATCAGCTTTTAACCCCTGCAAAATCGCCAGCGCCTGTTTTGAAGAACCGGCATGAGACTGTTTGATGGTCAGCTTGTCGCCGCCGTTATCTTTCGCCCACTGTTGTTCAAATGGCGGGTTAAGGGCGGCAAACAGCTCGCGGGAAACGTCATAGGAGCTGTTAAGCAGTTCCGTCGCCTGCGCCTGCCCGACCAGCAACAGCGACGCAACCAGCGCCAGAGAGTTCTTTTTCAGTAAGTTAACGGCCATTGCGCACCCTTATAAAATTAATGACTTTCTAATAGCCATAATATTTATAACCAGTGTGAAAGGAGTAACGGTTTTATATACCGTTTGCTGATTTGAAAGTTGAAAAGGGAATAAGAGAACCCCTTCCGGTCAGCGGAAGGGGTGTAACGTCGGTCAGACGCCGACGCTGACGCTTTCCGGCAGCGTGCTGCCGCCGTCAATCACGTTTTGGGTGCCCGTGAGATAGCTGGACTCGTCGGAGGCCAGGAACGCCGCCAGTTCGCCCACTTCCAGCGGACAGGCCAGACGACGCAGTGGTATCGCCTTCGCCATTTCTGTCAGCACCGATTCCGGATCGTCCGCGTTGGACTGGCGGGCGATGCTTTCCGCCATTGGCGTACGTACGTAGCCCGGGCAAATGGCGTTCACGCGGATCCCCGATTGCGCAAATTCCACCGCCAGCGATTTGGTCAGGCCGACAATCGCCGCCTTCGACAACGCATAAGCAGTTTCACCCGGATCGGCCACCATATCGCCGGTCACCGAAGACATCATCACAATGCGGCCATCTTTACGTTTTACCATTTCCGGCAATACGGCTTTCGTGACGTTCCAGACGCCTTTAATGTTGACATCAATATGGAAGTCGCGATCTTCATCGCTCATCTCGAGGAAACCACCGAGGCGACACACGCCCGCGTTGTTGACGAGGATATCGATGCGTCCTTCCACCTCTTTCGCTCGCTTGATCGCTGCGGCGACAGACGCCGGATCCGTTACATCCGCCACCACGGCCGTGCAGCGATGACCGCGTCCACCCAGTTCGTCCGCCAGCTTTTCAATCTCATCGGAGATATCCAGCAGGATTAAGTTCGCGCCGTGGCGAGCAAACACTCTGGCGATCCCTTCGCCAATGCCCTTCGATGCGCCCGTAATCAATGCTGTTTTGCCCGTGAGTTTACCCATTTCAATGCTCTCCTTGTGAATATGAAGTCTTACACTCCATTAACAACGAAAATACATTAAAAACAGATAAGTGCTGAGGAACAGCTCACTAATTAAGGTAAATCTTAGGAAAAAATGCGCCGGAATCAATCCCGGAGCAGATTAATCAACTCACTGCTGCGTTCGATCATTCGTAATGACTCGACATCATTGCGCTGTACCAACCCGACAAAGAGCAGGTCGGTGACCGAGTTCTGAGCGGTACGCGTCGACATAGATGAACTGCGCCATGCCTTCTCACTCGAAACCGTGTCCAGCGTGTAATGCGCCAGCCGGCGCAGCGGGGAATCAGCAAGCGAAGTAATGGCAATCACCGTCGCCCCCCGTTCGCGCGCCGCTTGCGCGCAGAGTACGATCTCCTTTTTGGCGCCGCTGTAGGAGATCGCCAGTTGCACATCGCCCTTCTGCAACGCCTGCGCAACCGTCACCTGCACATGCGTATCCGCTTCACAGGCCACGCGATAGCCAATCTTCATCAGTTTAAACGACAGATCGCGTCCCACCAGCGCCGACCCGCCCAGTCCGGTTATCTGAATAAACCCGGCTCGACTGATGGTTTCAATCACCTGTTTCAGCCGGACAAAATCCATCAGGCCACTGGTCTCTTCCAGGGCGGATAATTTTTCGCGATTCAGCTTACGGGCAATGACCTCCAGGCTGTCTTCGCTGGTGATTGAGCTGTGCAGATGTAGCGCTTTATCCTGCTTTTTTTCGCGCCTGGCGCTGTTTTCCTCAATCAGCGCCATTCGTAATTCAGTAAACCCCTTCGCCCCCAGCTTTTGGGCAAATTTGACAATACTCGACTGGCTAACCTGCAACTGCTTCGCGAGCTGACGGGAGGAGACGGTTTTTAGCTCGTTGAGATGAGCCAACAGAAATTCAGCGATCTTGCGTTCATTGTCGGTAAATTCTGCTTCAGCGCTGCGTATTTTCGCCAGAAAAAACATGTCGTCTTACTCTCCCCTGTTAACGGATTTCTCAATTCTACCGCCTGCCCGGCAGGATACCCGATTGTTTACCAGAGTATGACTACCCTCACATTCTTCACACGGCAATTCAACGATTCCATTGCGATGTAAAACAGAGAATATATGATTCCATTCATTTTCCATAGTAGCAGCCCCGTTAAGCTGTAAAGTTTGTGGCGCTCTCGACAAAATGGCGGCGGTAGCATTCACCCGGGACCGGAGAAGGAATAAAGCGAATGGCAAAAGAAATCAGCGTTGATCTCCTGCAGGCAATCCTCTCCCGGGTTGGCGGAGCGGAAAACATTGCCCGGTGCGGAAACTGCATGACGCGTTTACGCCTGACGGTACATGACAGTCGTCTGATTGACGCCAGCATCAAAACGCTGGAGGGCATTAAAGGCGTGGTGCTGTCGGATAATCAGGTTCAGGTCATTTTTGGCCCCGGCAAAGCGCAGCGGGCAGCGGATGCCATGAATGCCCTCCTTGAAAACGGCGGCCCTGCCGTTACGGCTGGCGCGGCGGAGATTGCCGCAAACACCAAAAAGCAGATCAAAGCAAAACAGACCGCCGGCATTCAGCAGTTCCTCGCCAGGTTTGCCACTATCTTTACGCCGCTGATCCCCGGTTTTATTGCCGCAGGCCTGCTGCTGGGGATTGCCACACTTCTTGCTACGGTGCTGCACGTACCGGCAGATGCGCAGGGCGCCTTGCCCGACGCGCTGAACTTTATGAAGGTCTTCAGTAAAGGACTTTTCACCTTCCTGGTGATCCTGATTGGCTATAACGCCGCACAGGCCTTTGGTGGAACGGGCGTAAACGGCGCCATCATCGCCTCACTGTTTCTGCTGGGCTATAACCCCGCCGCGACCACCGGTTATTACGCAGGCATTGAGGATTTCTTTGGCCTGACAATCGATCCTCGCGGGAACATAATCGGCGTACTGATTGCGGCATGGGCAAGTGCGCGAATTGAGAACGTCATTCGCCGCTTTATGCCGGACGATCTCGATATGCTTCTGACCGCCACGCTGACCTTACTGGTCACCGCCGCGCTGGCCTACCTGGTGATTATGCCGCTCGGCGGCTGGCTGTTCGAAGGAATGTCCTGGCTGTTTATCCACCTCAACAGTAACCCGTTAGGCTGCGCCGTGCTGGCGGGGCTGTTTCTGGTTGCGGTGGTGTTTGGCGTCCATCAGGGGTTTATCCCGGTTTATCTGGCGTTAATGAGCAGTCAGGGATTTAACAGCCTGTTCCCTATTCTTTCTATGGCGGGCGCGGGTCAGGTCGGCGCGGCGCTGGCGCTCTACTGGCGCGCGGAAAAACACAGCGCCATCCGCAGCCAGATCCGCGGAGCGATAATCCCCGGGCTGCTCGGCGTCGGTGAACCGCTTATTTACGGCGTGACGCTGCCGCGAATGAAACCATTTATTACCGCCTGTCTGGGCGGCGCCGCAGGCGGGCTGTTTATCGGTCTGGTGGCCTGGTCAGGTTTGCCTATGGGGCTGAACAGCGCATTCGGTCCGTCAGGGCTGGTGGCCTTGCCTTTAATGACCTCTGCGCAAGGGATCCTGCCAGCCATGGCGGTGTACGCCGGAGGGATGCTGGTGGCTTACGTTGGCGGCTTTATTTTTACCGCGCTGTTTGGCTGCCGTAATGTCAATCTGGACTAAATTATGCGTAAACGTTTTCTGCTTATGTCCGCGCTGGCCCTGAGTTTTAGCCTTAGCGCAACCCCATTTCCGGTTCTTACGGAAAGTACGCCTGAAAAAGTCGGAATGGATACTGAACGTCTGAACAGGCTGGATAACTGGATAGCGCAACAGGTGGCGGCGGGCTATCCCGGGGTGAATCTGCTCATCGTGAAAGATAACCATATTGTCTATCGCAAGGCCTGGGGCGACGCCAAAAAATACGACGGTCATGTTCTGATGCCTCAGCCTATCAGGGCGACCACGGATACCCTGTACGACCTCGCCTCCAACACCAAAATGTACGCCACTAACTTTGCGCTGCAAAAGCTGATGTCAGAGGGCAAACTGCATCCGGACGATCTCGTTTCGACGTACATTCCTGGTTTTGCCGATGCGCCAGAAGATGTGATTAAAGGGAAGAATGCGTTACGGATTGCGGACCTGCTGCATCACTCCGGCGGCTTCCCTGCTGACCCGCAGTATCCGAACCAGGCCGTCGCCGGGAAACTGTACTCGCAGGATAAAGCCACGACGCTGGCGATGATCAAACGCACACCGCTGGAATACCGCCCCGGCACGAAGCATATTTACAGCGACGTCGACTATATGTTGTTGGGCTTTATCGTCGAGTCCATCACCGACCAGCCTCTCGACCACTATGTCGAAAACGCCATTTATCGTCCGCTGGGTTTAAGCCATACGGTGTTTAATCCCCTTCAGAAAGGCTTTCGTCCACCGCAGATCGCCGCGACGGAGCTGAACGGCAACACCCGTGATGGCGTGATTCATTTCCCGCACATTCGCACCACGACGTTATGGGGCGAAGTGCACGATGAAAAAGCCTACTACTCGATGGGAGGGGTCTCCGGCCACGCGGGACTGTTTTCCACCACCGGCGATCTCGCCGTACTGATGCAAACCATGCTCAACGGCGGCGGCTACGGCAACGTCAGATTGTTCAGCCCGGAGACGGTGAAAATGTTTACCCAACGCTCGGCGCAGGACGCCACGTTCGGCCTGGGCTGGCGGGTTAACGGGAATGCCAGCATGACGCCAACATTTGGCGCGTTGGCCAGTGCGCAGGCCTACGGTCACACAGGCTGGACGGGGACGCTTACCGTTATCGATCCGGTAAACCATCTGGCCATTGTGATGTTGAGCAATAAACCTCATTCACCGGTTGCCGATCCCCAAACGAATCCGAACCTGTTCAAGAGTGGCCTGCTGCCGATGGCGACATATGGGTGGGTAGTGGATCAGGTCTACGCGGCGATAAAATGACCGCATCGTACCGGATAGGGGTTCAAACAACGCCTTATCCGGCACGGCTTTCCTGATGGCGTTACGCTTATCAGGTTACAGGTTGATTCGCTTACAGCGCCAGCAGGCGATCCCGTGATGGGGCAAAGTAATAGCCGCCAGTCACCGGTTTGGTGAAGCGCAGCATCGCGTCACGTTTACCGTCGGTGTCACCGAACATGCTCAGCAACTGCTGCTCAATGTTATGCAGACGCGCGCAGTAAGCGCAGAAGTACAGGCCATGGGTGCCGCTCGCGGTGCCGTACGGCAGACTCTGGCGAACAATTTTCAGCCCTTTACCGTCTTCTTTAAGATCGACACGGCTCAGATGAGAGGTGGCCGGACGCGCGTCGCCGTCGATCTCTTCATTCGCGTCTTTCGTACGGCCAATCATCATTTCCTGATCGTGAACGCTCATGCGGTTGAGCTGCTTCAGGTTATGTTCCCAACGCTGCACGAACACATAGCTGCCGCCTGCATCCACACCGTCTTTAATGACCGCCACTTCACGACGCGTTTCTTCACCCGCCGGGTTTTCGGTACCGTCAACAAAACCACTGAGATCGCGCTCCTCCACCCAGCGGAAGCCATGGATTTCTTCCTGAACGTCAACGCAGTCGCCAAAGGCCTCCATCGCCGCCTGGGCTACGGAGAAATTCACATCGTGACGCAGGGAAAGAATGTGGATCAGGACGTCATACTGGGTGGCCGGTGCGAGTCCCTTACCGTAAGGGATGAAATTTTTCAGCTCTTCGGCCCCGACGCCGCCGCTCAGCGCACGCCAGGTGTCGTGTCCAAAAGCCACGACCGCGCCCAGATGCGCCTCGGGAAATTTCGCTTCAAACGTCGCCAGCTTATCGGCGAAGACTTTGCTGGCGCTGCGCAGTGCGTCAACGTCGCCTTTAACATTCGCTTCAATCCAAATCGCGGCGCGGCAATGTTCTGGCAAAATGCCACTCTGAACCTGAGACATCATTCCTCCTGGAAAATGAGAATGCCACGCGGTCGTGGCATTGATGGAGGCTATTTTACCCTGTTTTTACGCGCAGCGGTTTGTTCAGACGCAAATTAACGACGCCAGATTATCTTGCTGACTTTCCATTCTTTAAGCGTGTCATCAGACGGCATTAAGCCTTCCGGCCCATGCCATTCGCCGGAAAAGAGATAGCTAATATGCTGACTGCCTTGCGCTTTACACTCCACCGCGACGCGGTCGTCATCAGTGGCTGGCTGGCAGTTGCCAAAGGCTTTGCTGTAGAGATCGCTAAACGGCGTGCCCACGTCGACCCCGGCTTCGGAAGGAATGTCGCTGTCGAGAACATCGATGCGGCTAAGGGTGCCTTGTTCGCCATTAATGACCATCGCCACCTTGTCGTCCTTCATGGCTTCAAAAAAGCGCACGACGTTGCCGTTGGCGATTTTCATTCCGCTGCGCAGGCGATAATCCCCGTCCAGCGCGTCGGCTATCGCCTGTTCATTAAGCGGCGTGGCGGCAGTCAATGCGCCAACGCCCTGCTCGGTCACCTCCGTCGAGGAGCCAAACCAGTTCCACGGATTCGCCGCAGACCAGTTTACAGACGAGAGCGTCGAACACCCGGTCAGCGCCAGCGGCATCGCACATAACATCAAACGCAGCGATTTCATCACACTTCCTTCTTTATTCATCATCGTTGCTTGGAGTCCCGGTTCGCCAAAAAGTGCCGTTATTCTTTTTCAAGGGTGAAGCAGGCGCGTAACCGACGATGGGAGATCAGCCAGATCAACGCCACGACATCCGCCACCACCAGCGCCAGACTGACGCCGTTAACCGCTTCCCCTTGCAGCCATAGCACAAGCTGCCAGCCCAGCAGCACCGCCTGCGCCAGGATCAGTGCCGCGTAAAGCCCTCGCCAGATCGCAGGAAAAGCGTAGCGCCGCCCGCTAAGAAGGAAAGCCAGCACCGCCGGGACGCCAGGCAGCAATCCAAGCCAGAAATTATCGTGATCGGGATAAAACAAATTCAGCAGCGTATTGCCCTGTTCCCGGGAGGAACCGGCAATCACAAACAGCACCCAGGTTCGGGCCTGCAGCAACAATACCAGCCAGAACAGCGCAGGCAGGCGCAAATGGCCATGCGCGTCGTAATCAGCAGGATGAAACTCAGTATTCTTCATCTTCGATCAGGCGCTTACCCAAACAGAGCACGTCCGTATGTTCATAGCCCAGCCGTTCGTACATGCCGAGCACCACGTCGTTATCCTCGCGCACCATGATCTGCACCTTTGGACAACCACGCGCAATGAGCTTCTTTTCCAGCCGGTTGAGCAGCGCGTTGGCGATACCACGTCCCCGGAACTCCGGGTGCACGCCAAGATAATAAGCGGATCCGCGATGGCCGTCGTATCCCCCCATCACCGTCCCGACCACCTCGCCGCTGACTTCAGCCACGAGGAACAGGCTGACATCATGATTGAGCTTACGCTCAATATCCATTTCAGGATCGTTCCACGGACGCAGCAGATCGCAGCGCTCCCAAAGGGTGATCACCTCTTCGAAATCTTCCTGGCGAAAAACGCGTATCTCCATGGTATTTGCCGCCTTTTCGGGTCTAAAAACCAAGATTATGGCGCAAAGCGTTGATTCAGCCAATATCTGACGCGAAGCGGTGAAAAAAATGGCATAATAGCGAGCTGTCATGTATTGAAATGAAAAGTAAAACAATTCTCAACATCAACAGTCGTAACGGATTACGCGATACGATATAACATCTGGATTAAATATTTTTACAACTCAGGCCGTATGAGCACTTTTAAACCCCTAAAAACACTCACATCGCGCCGCCAGGTGCTGAAAGCCGGGCTGGCTGCCCTGACCATTTCGGGGATGACCCACGCCACAGCAAAAGAAGCTCCCCTGAAAACCAGCAACGGACACAGCCTGCCCGCGAAAAAAAAATCGGGCGGCAAGCGGATCGTGGTGCTGGACCCCGGCCACGGCGGCATTGATACCGGCGCGATTGGTCGCAACGGCTCGAAAGAGAAACATGTCGTGCTGGCGATCGCCAAAAATGTACGTTCAATATTACGCAGCCAGGGAATCGACTGCCGCCTGACGCGTTCGGGGGATACGTTTATCCCTCTGTACGATCGCGTGGAAATCGCTCATAAGCACGGCGCCGATCTGTTTATGTCGATCCACGCCGACGGTTTTACAAACCCAAGCGCCTCAGGCGCGTCAGTGTTCGCATTGTCTAATCGCGGCGCCAGTAGCGCAATGGCGAAATACCTTTCCGACCGCGAAAACCGCGCCGACGAGGTGGCCGGTAAAAAAACCACCAACAGGGATCACCTGTTACAACAGGTGCTGTTCGACCTGGTGCAGACGGACACCATTAAAAACAGCCTGACGCTTGGATCGCACATTCTTAAGAAGATCAAACCCGTGCACAAGCTGCACAGCCGTTCCACGGAACAGGCGGCGTTTGTGGTGCTAAAATCACCGTCAATACCGTCGGTGCTGGTGGAAACCTCCTTTATCACGAATCCGGAAGAAGAGCGACTGCTGGGCACTGCGGCGTTCCGGCAGAAAATCGCGACCGCCATCGCCAATGGCGTCGTCAGTTATTTCCACTGGTTCGATAACCAGAAAGCTCATTCGAAGAAACGCTGAATATGAAACCCGATGCACAACGCGTTAAACAGTTCCTGCTGACCTTGCAGGACACCCTTTGCCAGCAGCTCAGCGCCATTGACGGCGCGACATTCATTGAAGACAGCTGGCAGCGTGAAGCTGGCGGCGGTGGACGCAGTCGGGTACTGCGTAACGGCGGCATTTTTGAGCAGGCGGGCGTAAATTTTTCCCATGTCCATGGCGAGGCGATGCCCGCTTCCGCCACGGCCCATCGTCCTGAGCTGGCCGGACGCAGTTTCGAAGCGATGGGCGTCTCGCTGGTGGTGCACCCGCTCAACCCGTACGTTCCCACCAGCCACGCTAACGTGCGCTTTTTTATTGCCGAAAAGCCCGGTGCCGATCCGGTCTGGTGGTTCGGCGGCGGTTTTGACCTCACGCCCTACTACGGTTTTGCCGACGATGCCGTTCACTGGCACCGGACCGCGCGCGATCTGTGTCTGCCGTTTGGCGACGAGCTCTACCCCCGCTATAAAAAATGGTGTGACGACTACTTTTTCCTGAAGCATCGCAATGAGCAGCGCGGCATCGGCGGGCTGTTTTTTGACGATCTGAACACACCGGATTTCGATCGCTGTTTCGCCTTTATGCAGGCGGTGGGGAACGGTTATGCCGACGCCTACCTGCCGATCGTCGAACGTCGCAAAGCGATGCCCTGGGGCGAGCGCGAGCGTAACTTCCAGTTGTATCGTCGCGGGCGTTATGTGGAATTTAACCTGGTCTGGGATCGCGGTACCCTGTTTGGGTTACAGACAGGCGGACGCACCGAATCGATTTTGATGTCGATGCCGCCGCTGGTGCGTTGGGAGTACGACTGGCAGCCGGAAGACGGTAGCCCGGAAGCCGCATTGAGTGACTTTATTCAGGTACGCGACTGGGTGTGAGTCGCGCCGCTTCGCAGGCTGGATAAGCGGCGCGCCATGCGGCAATCACGCAGCCGCCATTGCCTCACATCCACTGGCGCATTCGTTGATGTAACGTCGACGACGGCTTCTCGGCAAACAACTGCTGGTAGTCGGTGGCGAACTGGCCCAAGTGCCAGAATCCCCACTGCATCGCGGCGTCCTTGACCGTGGCGCTTTGCGACCACGGACTGATCAGTTCGCGGCGCACCGCGTTCAGGCGGATCCTTTTCAACCACGCGTTTGGGCCAATCCCCAAAATAGCGTGAAACGCATTCTGCAACGTGCGACGGCTGACGTGCAGTTGATTGCACAGATCCAGCACCGTCAGCGGCTCAGACATGTTTTCCAGCACATACTCCCGCGCCCGCGACAGCAGCCTGCGGTAGCCCTGATGGCTAACGCTTTCCGCCGTATGAATTGGCTGCGCCTCTTCCAGCATCGTCCCCATCGCCATTAGCAGGTTATCGCCAAGCACTTTTCGTACGGCGGGCTGATGGAGATTCTCCGGATTCTCGCTAAACGTCGCCAGCGCCTGCTGAACAAAGCCCCACAGCGCCGCTTTGTGCTGCTCTTTGACCTCCAGCGCCGCCTGGCTGCGCAGCATATGTAGCACCCGCTCCGGGTTATGTAAAAAGTTGGCCTGCCGGGAGATCACATCTTCCGAAATCACCACCCCAAGAATGGTGTAATCGTCCGGGGTACTCAGTTCAAACTCGGTACCACCCGGCCGGGTCGCAATCTCCGCGCTGCCGAGGCACTGGCTGCCAATAAACCCCTGCTCGCCGCGCGTCGCCGGAATACCAAACCAGAAAGAGTTCGGCCAGACCAGACACGACTGGCGCAGCGCCAGTCCGGTGTATTCACGGAACACCTGAATATCATCGAGCAGGATTTCCGTGAACTCGCCATGAAATTTGCCGGGATGCAGTTGATCGTAAATCTGCTGCCAGGCGGTAATAGTCAGGGCGTGCTCATACACGTCCGTGGTTCGCCGCTGGTGAACGTTGTCCACTTCCACCTTCGGCGTCAGTTTTACGTCTTCGGGTAATGCTTCATGATAAAGATGGTGCAAGTTAGCTGTACGGGTCTTTTTCATGATCTTTATGCCGGACGCCTGTTGAGACGCCCGGCCCTCCGACAGATTAATTTTTTATGCGATAGCGACTGCTGCGTTTACGCAACGCCCCGTCCGTAAAAAGCTGCTCCAGCGCCGCCCGGGCCTGCTCCAGCGGCCAGCCAAAGTGCGCGGCGACCTCGCCCGCCGTCATGCCCTGACGCACCCCGGCGAGTTTTGCCAACAGCGCATCGGCGTTGTCCGGTACGCCAGGCGGCTGCGGCGCCGTTTTCGGCGCGGGAGGCGCCGATGCACGCTGAAACCCGCCGATCAGCCACTGGGTGTCATCCTCGGGCCGCCCAATCTCTTTTCGGCTGATGACGCGTCCGGTGCGCTGCGCCGCGGCGCTTCCGGCATCCAGCGCCGCCCGACAGGCCGCCAGATCGCCCTCCACTACCAGCGTCACCTTGCCAGGGTCAAGCACTTCGTGATTCAGCAGCGTAACGTTGGCGGCTTTCAGCATGGCATCCGCGGCATCCACCGCCGCGACCATGCCCTCCACTTCCAGTAATCCCAGCGCATTGATCATCGGCAACCTCCGTTACGCGCGCTGGATGGGACTACGGGCGATATCCAGAACCGCATCGGTAAAGGCATTGCAGGCCGCTTTACAGGCCGCCTGGCTCCCGGTTAAAAACGCAGCGGAATAGTTGGTTTCCGACGGCGGCGGCACGTAGGTCACCAGTTGAACATCGGCAGATTTCATCGCCGCATCAATACCAAAGGTCGCCTCCAGCGGCGGCGCAACCAGATAAGCGATCGGATCGCCCAGCGCAATCCCCGCGGTTGACGAGAGATACGAACCGGTGCGCGACACCACGTGAGCGAGAAATGCCGTATCTTCCGCATCGTTCGCCCACTGGAACGCAGCGCCGCTTTCAATATGGGCGACCATCGCGTCCAGTCCGGCGCGAACCTCCGCCGGGTTTGGTCCGCCGAGCATAATCAGCACTTCTCCGGCGGTAGGCGACGGGCCGTGGGCAGCGCCGGCGTATAGCGAGCGGCCATACACCACTTCCACCATCGCCTGTTTCGTCGCTTCGTCTGCGGCAATATACGTCACGTCGTCAGAGTCTGCCGTGATGAGACCGAGGCTACGTATATGCGACGGTAATTTCAGTTCGCGCGCAAACCCGTCGTTTACGGAAGCAATCACGCGCATCGCGCTGACCGAGGGTCGAATCAAATCTAATGCTGGCATGATGCCTCCTTTAACGGGTCATGTTGATGCCGGACGCCTTTTGCTCCAGCATTCGTTTGGCCAAATCGACAATGACGGCGGCCGCTTCGACCGGCGGGGTGCCGCCCTGGTGGATGTTCGAAATACAGGTGCGATCGGCTTCCACGGTGGTCGCCACACGCGGGGAATAGACCGCGTAGCAGGAGAGACTTTCTGACTGTCCCAGCCCTGGACGTTCGCCGACCAGCAGAACAACCACCTTCGCACCGAGGATCTCGCCGATCTGATCTTCTATCTTCACGCGGCCATAGCGCACAAAGAACGGCGTGCCGACCTTCAGCCCCGCCTGCTTCAGCCCGGCGAGAAGCGGCGGCAAAATCTCCTCATAGTTGGCAGTGATCGCATCAGTGGAAAGACCGTCGGATACCACCACCTGCACGTCCGGACTCATCACGCACTGCGCTTTCAGCGCCTCGACCGCTTCCGGACTCAGCCGACGCCCCATGTCCGGGCGGGTCAGATACAGGTTTTTGTCGCTGATTTCCGAACGCACCTCCAGCAACCCCTGGGCTTTCACCCACTCTTCCGGCACCTCTTTCAGCACCGTGTCTTTCGAACGCGAGTGATCGGCGAGAAAGCGCAGCAGCGCCTGGGTGCGTGGGCGCGGCCCGGCGCGCCCCGTGCAAACCCGCGCGGCGGTGCTACGACGCAGCTCTGTGAGCACGTCGGCGCGGTGCGGATGCTCAACGCCAATCCACGCTTTGGCTTGTGCGGATCCTAAATCGACCTCACAGCTTTCGCTGGCGACGGGCGTCGCGCACTGCGGCTTATGGCATCCCTGCGCGGACGGCGCGGCGGTTTGTGGCGCATCCTGGCCCATTGACGCCATCACGCTACGTACAATTTCTTCAATCTGTTTTTGATCCATGGTGTCTCATCCCCGCGTCATCAGAAGAACAGTGACGGATCGCCCGCCCGTTTGGTCAGACGACCGTTTGCCATAATGCCCATCGTTTCCAGCCAGCGTTCAAACTCCGGCGACGGGCGCAGGTTCAGCAGCTGGCGCACGGTTGCGGTGTCGTGGAAGGCGGTGGTCTGATAGTTGAGCATGATGTCGTCGCCGAGCGGCATGCCCATGATGTAGTTGCAGCCGGCGGTGGCGAGCAAAATCATCAGGTTTTCGTTGAGGTTCTGATCGGCATCGGCATGGTTGGTGTAGCAGCAGTCGCAGCCCATCGAAATGCCGCTCAGCTTGCCCATAAAGTGATCTTCCAGGCCCGCACGAATAATCTGGCGATCGTTATAGAGGTACTCCGGCCCGATAAAGCCCACCACCGTATTAACGAGGAACGGATCGTAGTGCCGCGCCAGCCCGTAGTTACGCGCTTCCATTGTCACCTGATCCGCGCCAAAGTTAGCGCCAGCGGAAAGCGCCGAACCTTGCCCGGTTTCAAAGTACAGGCAGTTTTCCCCGGCGATGCGGTTGAATTCCGCCCCCACCGCGCGCGCTTCATCCAGCATCGCCAGCTCGACGCCAAACTCTTTTAATCCCTTCTCGCTGCCGCAAATACTCTGGAAGATCAGCCCGCCCGGCGCGCCGCGACGGATCGCTTCGATCTGGGTCGTCACATGCGCCAGCACGCAGCCCTGGGTCGGGATGTTGAACTTGTCGATGACGCCGTAAACGGTATCCAGCACGCGGCTTAAGTTTTCCACGTCGTCGGTGACCGGGTTGACGCCAATCACCGCATCGCCTGCGCCAAAAGAAAGCCCTTCATAGATTTGCGCGGCAATACTCTGCACATCGTCGCGGGTGTCGTTCGGTTGTAAGCGGCAGCTAAAGGTGCCTGGAATACCGATCGTGGTATTGGCTTTTTTAATCACCGGCATTTTCTTGCCGCCGTAAATCAGATCGGCGTTGGAACAAATTTTCGCCACCGCCGCCACCACTTCAGAGGTGAGCCCTTTACGGGTAAAAGCGATGTCGTCAACGGATGTTTCGTCGCTCAACACGTACTCGCGCAGTTCGCTGATGCTCCAGTTTTTAATGCGGTTATAAGCGGTTTCGTTGACGTCATCCTGGATCAGACGCGTCACGCAGTCCTCCTCATAGGCAATCACCGGATTATTGCGAATATCCGCCACTGTCATTTCTGACAGTACCTGTTTCGCCGCCACGCGCTCCTGCGAACTTTGCGCTGCGACGCCTGCCAGCACATCCCCCGAACGCAGTTCGTTGGCCTTTGCCAGCACCTCTTTAACATCCTTAAACTGATATACATTGCCGAACAATGTGGTCTTTAGTTTCATAAGTCGTTCCCTCAGGAAGGAAATGCGAGTGATTTCACCGTCACCGGCACAACCGATCCGCCAAAAAGAGGCGTACCAATGTCGATATAGTCCCCCGCCCGCACGACCACCTCATCGATGACCGCCAGCGGGAGTTGCTGTAACTGCGGGCGCAACAACATGCCCAGGGCTTTACCAAAATCCTGCTCGGCCACCACCAGCAGGGGATGCGGATTGGGAAAACGCGCGACAAAGGCGGTCAGCGCGTCGATGACCGACAGTAACGCGGCGTAACGCACCGGAAGCGAGGCGGGCAGCGCCAGCACGTAAGCGTCGTTTTGGGGATCGAGATCGAGTTGAATGAGCGCCTGCTGCCAGGCATGCAACAGATCCGCGTCATCCTGCGGGATCGCCACTGGCAGATTGCGCAGCGGCAGTTGAACGTCGTCCAGCCAAATCGTACTGCCGGACAGCGACAGCGTATGCGCCCCCGCGCCGATCACCGTGGCCCGTACGGTCTGCGCCGGAAACTGCACGTTCATCTCCCGCAGGCGGGGATGTTCGTGCAGCGCCGTCGCTAACAGCGGTCCGATGTCAGCAAAACAGAACGGATCGGCGGGCAGGTTGCGGTAGCATTCGCCCACTCCGCCGGAAAGCGTAATCACATCTGGTTTCGCCCCGGCAGGCAGCAGCGCGGTTTGCATCAGCGCCTGCGCCAGCGGTGACGGCGTGCCGTCAATGATTTCCACAATCAGTTCCGCCATCCGCTGCGTCACCTCAACGACCTGCGCCACAGTAAGTGTGCGGGCGTCAGTTCCTTCGCCGAACAGCGCTGCGACGATCTTCTGACCGGGTTGGTGAGCGTAAACCACGCGTCCCTGGCCGTCGGTTTCCAGCAGACGGCCCCCCACATTCAGGCAGGCGGTACCGGTGACCTTTCCGGCATCAAACAGCGCGTAGTTCGACGTCCCGCCGCCGATGTCGATATTGAGCACCCGACACATCCGCTGCTCTGAAAGGGTTTGCGCGCCCGCGCCGTGTCCGGCAATCACCGACTCCAGATGGGGACCGGCGCTGGCGACGACAAAGTCGCCGAGCGACTGCGACAGCGCCATCACCGCCCCGCGCGCATTACGGGTTTTCGCGCTCTCGCCGGTGATGATGATCGCCCCGGAGTCCACGGTTTCCGGCGCGATGCCGGCCGCCTGGTATTGTTCAAGGATTAATGCCCTGAGTTCGGCCTCTTTTAACCCACCCTGCTTATCGACAGGCGTAAAGAAAACCGGGCTTTGCCAGCTAATTTCGCGTTTAATGAATTCGTAACGAGGCACCTGCGACACCGCCGCGCGGTTGACCAGTTCCAGTCGTGAGAAGATCACCTGGGTGGTGGTGGTGCCAATATCGATACCAACGCTCAGTAGCTGGCGAGTGTTCACGATTGCGCCTCCACGTCGATTTCTGCCGGGACATTTTCATCCTTTGGCACCAGCATCATCGCCACGCCAATCGCCGTGACGCCGCCAATGAGCTTGCCGACAATCATCGGGAAAATCATCGCGTTCATGTTGGCTGCCGCGAAGCCTAAGTGGTCGCCCAGCGCGAAAGCGGCAGAGACGGCAAATGCGCAGTTGATCACTTTGCCGCGGGTATCCATCTGCTTCATCATGCCGAACATCGGGATATTGTTCGCCAGCGTCGCCACCATGCCGCCCGCCGCCATATTGTTGATTTTGAGCAGGCCGCCGACGCGCATCAGTGGTTTTTCGAACCAGCGGGTCAGCAACAGCACCATCGGATAAGCGCCGAGCAGCACGCAGGAGATAGAACCGATCACTTCGATGGCGCGCATCACCTCGCCGGGCGTGTCGCCAGGGGCCATGAAGATCGGATCAAGCCCTGGGATCAGATCCCAACCGAGCAGGAATTTGATCACCGCCGCCGCCAGGCCGATAGTGATTAGCGCCACGAGGAATTTGGCGAAGATCTGGAAGCCGCTGATCATCTTTTCCGGAATGAACTTCAACCCCAGCGCCACCAGCACCGCAACGATGATCACCGGGATCATGTTCATCAGGATCAGCGCGAAGGTAAACTCCACCGGCTGACCGTTGATCTCAACGCCGGAATACATTGCCACCAGCCCCCCGGCGATACAGCCGATGGGGATCGTCACGATGCCCGCCAGCACGCCGAGCGCCAACCAGCGGCGATCAGACGGCTCAATGATCCCCAGCGCCACCGGAATAGAGAAGACGATGGTGGGCCCCATCATCGCGCCGAGAATTAACCCTGAGTATAGCCACGCCGCCACATCGCCGCCCGCCAGCTCTTTGGCGAGGAAGAAACCGCCCATGTCGCAGGCCAGCAGCGTACCGGCGAACATTGACGGGTTCGCACCGAGCATTTCATACAGCGGAATAATCACCGGTCCGAGCAATTTCGCTAACACCGGCGCCAGCGCGGTCATACCGACCATGGCCAACCCCAGCGCGCCCATCGCCATAAAACCTTCTTCAAACTGTCCACCGGACCCTTCAATGCTTTTGCCGAATTTTCCGAGGAAACGCGCTGAACCGCCGAACTGTGACAGGATCCTGTCCACGGCGGCAATCAGCATAAAGAACATCATGATGTACATGATGATTTCGTTAATTCCCATAGCCTCTACTCCCTGTCTTTTGTGATTCGTGGGCCTGATGGCGCTGCGCTTATCAGGCTGTTAATGTGCCGCCGTGTACAGGTCGATAATCTGTTCCCGGCTGGCGGTGCGTGGGTTGGTGCGCAGACAAATATCCTCCAGCGCCCCCGTCGCCCAGCCGCTGTAATGTGCTGCTTCCGCGCCTGCGTCGCCGAGGCGCGTCGTCAGGCCCACTTCGGCGATCAGATCGCTCACCGCCGTGATGGCATCGCGATCGTCCGATTTCTTATTGGTCAACGCCCGCCCGATATGCGTAAAGCGTTCACGGCACACCATTCGGTTAAACCCCATGACCGTTGGCAGCAGCATGGCATTCGCCTGGCCGTGAGGGATGTGCAGCGTCGCCCCCGGCTGGTGCGCCATCGCATGGCACAGCCCCAGTCCGGCGCTGGAAAACGCCATGCCCGCCATACAGGAGGCAAGCAGCATACTTTCGCGCGCGGCGAGATCGTGTCCGTAGCCCACCGCTTTCGGCAGCGATTTGCCGATCATCGCTATCGCGCCAATCGCCAGGCTGTCAGTAAACGGGGAGGCATTCAGCGCGCTGTACGCTTCCACCGCGTGAGTGAGCGCATCAATACCGGTCATTGCCGTGACCGATGACGGCACGCCTTCGGTCAGCGCGGCGTCAAGAATCGCCAGATCCGGCATCAAAGAGGCATGCGCCAGCACCTGTTTGCGCCCGCTCGCCGCGTCGGTAATCACCGTGACGTTGGTGGTTTCCGATCCGGTACCGGCGGTGGTAGGCACCGCGATCAGCGGCAGGCGCGGACGCAGCGTGCTGGTTTCCGTCATCTCTGCCAGCGTCAGGCTGGGATTGGTGACCAACAGCGCGACCGCTTTTGCCGCATCCAGCACGGATCCGCCGCCAAACGCCACCACGCCGTCGCATTTAGCCTCGCGCAGCTGCGCAACCGCGGCACAGACGTCGGTAATACAGGGTTCCCCTGGTGGACACGACCAGACCGTCATCGCCACGCCCTTCATCGCCAGGCTGCGCTCAAGCGGCGCGGTCAATCCGGCCTGATGCAGAAAACTGTCAACCATCACAAACAGATGGCTGAGTTCGCGCGTCTGCGCTTCCTGTCCGCAAGCGCTCAACGCGCCGAGTCCACACAGCGTGACCGGCGGAACGCTAAAGGTTTTCACGCGTTGCAGATTCAGGGTATCGAATGCCTGAAAGAGCGCCGTCTGCAAGTCAGCTTGCATAGATTCCCTCCGCTTTCTCTTTCCCGCTGTTAGCGATAGCCAGCGGCGTCATAAACAGGCTGTGTTGGGGCAGATGCACCTGTAAAGTCGGGAAACGCTGGCGAAACAGTTCGCCCACCCCCGGCTGCATGCAGGAACCGCCCGCCAGCCACAGATCGTTAATCCCCTGCCCTTCAATGTGCCGGGCGACAATCTCCGCCATTTTTTCGTACACCGGCTTAACCACCGGCCAAATCTCCTGCGCATTGCTGCGCTTGTACTGTTCGGCGTCCTCCAGCGAGATGCGCCGGTTTCCGGCAAGGGTCAGTGAAATGTGATGACCACCGGTCGCTTCGTCGGCGGACCAGGTCACGTCCCCCCGCTTCACGATGGCGATGCCGGTCGTGCCGCCGCCGATATCCACCACGCCGGCGTTATCGAGTTGCAGCAGATCCGCCACTGCAGTCGGTTCATCCAGCACGTGGCTCACCTCCAGCCCGGCCGACTCCAGCACGTTGATTGAAATGCGCGGATCGGTGCCCGGCGGGAATGAGGTCGCCGCATGGGTGAAGCGGCAGCCGAGCCGTTTTTCGAGCGTCTCGAGATGACGGCGCACCAGGGTGACCGCGCCGAAGAAATCCCAGACGATGCCGTCACGCACGACGTCAGCCCAGTCGAGGCACACCGCGACGGGCTGCGCGTCGCCGTCGACGACCATCGACACTACGTCGCAGGTGCCCAAATCCACGCCCAGCCACAGCGGAGACTCGCTGTCAGCGGGCGTCTGATTACAGAGCTGCGCGGCTTTTTGCAGTCGCGGCGTCAGCCAGCGTTGTTCGTCGTGCGCCATGTTTTATCCCTTAAACGATTCTGAACGCATCCACCAGCACGCAACGACGCAGACGCACAAAGGTGCGCGCGCTGGTGACCCCTTCCCCGGTTGGCGTAGTGATGGTCATCGTGGTCCAGCCTTCGCCGCCCAGCCCCAGCCCGGCAATGCACGGCCCGTTTTTGACGAAAATGCTGGTATCAATGGCGTTGGCCATCTGGTTCATGTTGTCGATATTGCGCGAGTGCATAGCCGCCGTATGGTGACAGCCGCCTTCCAGCTCAACCGCCAACGCGATCGCCTCATCGACATTTGCCACCCGTACGACCGGCAGCACCGGCATCATCAGTTCGGTGACGGCAAACGGATGGCTGGCGGGCGTTTCGACAAACAGCAACCGGGTTGGCTCAGGCACCTTCAGACCAATGGCTGCCGCGATTTTCGCCGCGTCACGGCCCACCCAGTCACGGCTGACGGTGCCTTTGCCGCGTTCATCAATGTTTTTCAGCAGTACCGGCTGAAGCTGTTCGGCCTGCGCGGCGGTCAGTTTCACCGCCTGTTGGCCTTCCATCAGGCGCATCAATTCGTCGGCAACGCTGTCGACGACAATCAATACCTTCTCGTCGGCGCAAATAATGTTGTTATCAAAGGACGCGCCTTTCACGATGGATTCGGCGGCGCGCGCGAGGTCGGCGGTCTCATCCACCACCACCGGCGGATTACCGGCCCCTGCGGCAATCAGCCGCTTGTTGGTGTGTTTACGGGCGGCTTCGACGACCGCTTCGCCGCCAGTGACCACCAGCAGGCCGATGCCCGGGTACTTAAACAGCCGTTGGGCGGTTTCGATATCCGGATTCGCCACCGTGACCAGCAGGTTCTCCGGGCCGCCCGCCGCCACCACAGCCTGGTTGAGCAGGGTGATGGCGCGCTGTGAAACGCCTTTCGCCGCCGGATGCGGGGCAAACACCACGCTGTTGCCGGCAGCAATCAGGCTGATGGCGTTATTAATCACCGTCGCCGCCGGGTTGGTGGACGGCGTCACCGAGGCCACCACGCCCCACGGCGCGTTTTCAATCAGGGTCAGTCCGTTATCACCGGTCAGTACCTGCGGCGACAGACATTCCACACCCGGCGTGCCGCGCGCCTGGGCGATATTTTTGGCCACTTTATCTTCGACACGGCCCATGCCGGTTTCTTTAACGGCAAACTCCGCCAGTTCTCTGGCGTGTTTTTCGCCCGCCTCACGAATGGCGTGAATCGCAAGCTGGCGCATCGCCACGCTTTTCAGCCCCTGCTGGGCGATTTTTGCGGCTGCCACCGCATCATCCAGGGAGGCAAAAACGCCCATTTCATGAACGGCGGCCACCGGATGGCTGCTGTCCTTCATTTTCAGCAGCACCGCTTTTACCACCTGTTCAATGTCCTGTTGATTCATGATGTTCAGTCCTATTTATGGAAAATCACCTGACCGCCCGCCACCACTTCATCGACGATGCCAATGACGCACAGATCCACTGGCGAGGCTTCACTGCGGTGCGCCTGACGCGCCGAGCTGCCGCTGACCAGCAGTACCCATTCGCCGGTTCCCGCGCCGATACTGTCGATAGCGACAGCGCACTGCCCGTCCGGGTTGCCCGCAGCATCAATCATCTCGACCATCAGCAGCTTGTCGTGGGCCAGTCCCTGATGGCGGACGGTGCAGACGATTTGTCCTGTAACGACAGCCAGTTTCATACCCGCCTCCTTGTTGCCGGATGACCGCGCCTGGCGCCTTATCCGGCCTACACAATCCGAACGCCGTGGGTGGTCTCCCGTAGGCCGGATAAGCACAGCGCCATCCGGCACCACGTTTCATGCTTAGATGTTGCTGTCGCCTTTGAAGCTGATCGGGAAGACTTCTTCCAGATCGCCATGCGGACGTGGGATAACATGTACTGAGACCAGCTCGCCAATGCGCTGCGCGGCGGCGGCGCCAGCATCCGTTGCCGCTTTGCACGCCGCGACGTCGCCGCGCACCATCGCGGTCACCAGACCACCACCAATCTGCTTCACACCAACCAGTTTCACGCGCGCGGCTTTCACCATCGCATCAGAGGCCTCAATCAGTGCAACCAGGCCCCGGGTTTCAATCATTCCTAAAGCTTCCATTGTGTTTTCCTCTCATGGGGTCCAGAACGGGACCGTTTATACAACCAGGGTTTGCGAATCGCGTACGCGGCTCGCGTCAGTCTGGCGCGGCACCGCAGCCACCAGCGCCAGTTCGATAATTTCCTGTACGCTACAGCCCCGTGACAGGTCATGTAGCGGCGCGGCCAGCCCCTGAATCAGCGGCCCGACAGCGCGGTATCCGCCCAGACGCTGGGCGATTTTGTAGCCGATATTGCCCGCCTCCAGCGACGGAAAGACCATCACGTTGGCGTTGCCCCGCAGCGGACTGTCGGGCGCTTTTTGCGCGGCGACCTCCGGCACGAAGGCGGCGTCAAACTGCAGTTCACCGTCCACCTGCAGTTGGGGCGCGCGTTCCCTCACAATCTCTGTCGCCTGCTGCACGTTAGCGACGTTAGGATGACGGGCGCTGCCGTGGCTGGAAAACGACAGCATCGCCACCCGCGGCTCGTCGCCGGTAATGGCGCGCCATGACGCCGCGCTGGCGATGGCGATATCCGCCAGTTGCGCCGCCGTGGGCTGCGGCACCACGCTACAGTCGGCAAACCCTAACGCTGGCCCAACGTACTGCGGCAGCATCAAAAAAATGGACGACAAGGTTTTACAGCCAGGCTGAAGGCCGATGATGCGTAGTCCGGCGCGCAGCACGTTGGCTGTCGATGACAGATTGCCCGCAATGCACACATCAGCGTGCCCCGCGCTGACCATCGCTGCGGCAAACATCAGCGGGTCGCTCAGTTTTTCCACCGCATCCGTCGGCGTTTTTTCGCCTGCTTTTGCCAGCCAACGGCGGGCAAAATCCTCGCGCATTGCGGGATTGCTCTGTGGGTCGATGACCTGAATCCCGTCCAGGGCCACGCGGTGGCTCAACGCAAACTGACGCAGAGCGAATGGGCTGGCGACCAGAACCGGGCGCGCCAGCCCCTGCTGTTGCAGGTAGTGCGCCGCTTTTAACACGCGCGGGTCTAACGCATCCGGAAACACCACCCTGGCAGGCGCCTGTAAGGCCAACTGGCGGGCGCGTTCAATGATCATTGTTCACCTCCCAGTCGCTGTTGGATCTGACTGACGGTAAGCGGCTGCGTCGCGACGGACAAAATCATCATCACGTAGACCGCGCTGGAAAGGCGGTTCAGCGCCTGCATGATGTCCGGTCGCAGAACCTCAAAACTGCGGTTGATAAAGACCTGCGCGGCAATGGTTTCCGTTTCGCGCACTTTGGTGCGTAGCAGGTTAAGCAGCGCCGCATCGCGCCCGTGGCGGGCTTCCGGCACCAGATGGTCGTGGTCGAGATAGCGCAACGGCTGATGAGAAAGGCGGTGCAGATCGTCTTCGTTCAGGCCGACAATCGACTGCGCCGCCAGCGGTTCGTCCATCGCGTCGGCGCGCATAATATTGCCAAGCCGCGAACGAATATCCGCCAGCCACGGCTGCCAGAAGTCCGGCAGTTCTGTTTGCAGCCACACAGTCAACGCGATAGTGCTGTCCAGCGCAGCGCGAAAACCCAAGCGCGGATCGCTTTTCGCGACCATTTTGTCCGCCGTCAGATGGGTCAGCGTGTCGGGCTTCTCCTTCACCGGCTGGCGGCACAGTTCGCAGCAGGCCTGCGGATGGGTGTCGCTGCTGGTCAGGCCGTGCACCGGCTGCAGTTGCTGTTGCTCGTCGTCGACGAACAGGCGGCCCTGCTCATCAAGAAATTTGATGCGCAAATGGCGACTTTCCAGCAGTTCACGGGCAGAGGGCGTCAGGCGGGCGTCAGCGGGAAGATGGATCTCCGCCCCCTCGCTGAGCGTATGGTTCGCTCTGAGCCATGCTTCGGTGATGAAGTCGTTCATACCGATTGCCAGTTCGCAGGCCACGCTACGTACAGGAAGCGCACGGTCGTCGGCGTGCCAAATTCAATGCTGGAGCCTTTAGGGATAAACATGACGTCCCCGGCTCTGGCGATCAGGGTTTCGCCTTCATGACGCACATGCAGTTCGCCTTCCAGCACCATGTCGATTTCGTCGTAGTTCAGCGTCCACGGGAAGAAAGCGTTGTCCCACTGCATAAATCCGGCGGCCATGCTGCTGCCATCCTGCTCAGTCACCAGATCGGTTAAGCCCACGCAGTGCGGTTCGGCGCCGTCAAAACGACCAAACTTCACGCTGCTGCCGTCAACAACCTTGATTCCGCCTTTGCCGGTAACGGATTTAAAGCCCGGCTGCATCCCGGCCTGCTCCAGCGACTGTTTTTCTTTCAGCACTTTCTCCATCAGTTGCGAAACCAGGCTTTCGGTGAACTGCCCTTCCGGCAACTGCGCTATGATGGTTTCACGAATGCGCTGGGTATCGGATTTGCCCGCGTCCACGCTGCTCGTCGTCGGGGCAGATTCGTCGCATTCCGTTATCGTCACGCCCAGCAGTTCCGCGACCTCTCGCGCTTCCGGGGTGATAATGCTGGCGCGCAGGACCACCGACATCGCCTGTTCGCCGCGTGCATGAGCCGCACGTATGTCATTCGCTGTGATGAGTTTTTTCACCTGCCCCTTCCTCCTTTTGGCTAAGCTCACTCAGATAGTCCACCAGATGCTGTACGCTGCCCGGATCCTGGCTGTTGAGGGCAAAAATCGGCTCTGCAAAGCCCATCCCGCGCAGTAACGCCCGCGTAGCAGGCACGTCGGCATCCGGCCTGTCCGTTTTGCTGATCACCGCAATGTGTCGTTTACTGGCGCCAATATCTAACAGCCCGGCAGGTAAGCGACTTTCTCTGTCATTTGCCGCATGGACATAAATCAACGTGTCGACGTCCTGCAGCGTGGTTATTAAGGCGTGGTACCAGCGGGGATGGCTGAAATATTCCCCGGGGGTGTCAATATCGCCGTCGGCATTAAATTCCACGGCCTGCGTTTTCCTGGCGAGGGAATAATTTCCCTGCAGCGCGTTAAAAAGCGTCGTTTTTCCCGCGCCTACCGCCCCCACAAACGCAATACGTTTCATACCGGCTCCGAATTAGCTTTTGGTCAGCTCACACAGGGTAAAATTTAATAAGCGCCCAAGTCCGCTGACCGTTTGCAATAATGCTTCCTCTACCGCGCCGACGGTTCCATAAATCACCAGCGCGCCGCTGAACCGGTCGAGAAAGCCGATATGGACATCGGCGGCTTTCATCGCCAGATCGCCTGCAATCATGGCGGTCTCACCTGGCGTCAGCGTCATAATGCCGATAGCGCCTGCCTCGGGAACGCCGATCTTTTTCGCCAGTTCTTCACCTGGATGCGCAATGAGATGCGCCAGCGTGACCTGTTTACCCGGCACAAATTCCTGAATGATGCGTTCTTTATCCATTGGCCACCGCCCCTGTTGAAACTGGTCTTATCGTGGCAATTTTTTGCTGGGGTAAATAACAAAATTCGGCAAGGTGATTTAAAAGGTGAAGGAGATCACTATTACGCAGAAATAAAAAAGCGCGGGAGAGACCCGCGCCGAAATGAATTAAAGTGAAATTACAGCGGTTGCGTTTGTGCTTCGACGACCGCCAGCGCCACCATATTAACAATCCGCCGCACAGAGGCGATCGGCGTTAATACATGTACTGGCTTCGCCACGCCCATTAATACTGGCCCGACGGTCACGCCTTCAGAACTGGAAACGCGCAGTAAGTTGTAACTAATACGTGCCGCTTCCATATTCGGCATCACCAGAATATTGGCGGAACCTTTCAGCGGACTGTCCGGCATCCGGTCATTGCGAATACTTTCCACCAGCGCCGCGTCACCGTGCATTTCGCCGTCGATCATCAGTTCCGGAGCCCGTTGTTTGATCAGCGCCAGCGCTTCGCGCATTTTGCTGGCCGCTGGCGCATTGGATGACCCAAAGTTGGAATGCGAAAGCAGCGCCACCTTCGGCTCAATACCAAAGCGACGCACCGACTCCGCCGCCATCAGGGTGATCTCCGCCAGCTCTTCCGGCGTCGGATCTTCATTGACATAGGTATCGGCAATGAAGGTGTTACCGCTCGGCAGCAGCAGCGCGTTCATCGCCCCCGCCGCATGCACGCCTTCACGGTAACCGAACACCTCTTTGACCACGCTGAAGTGCTCATGGTAGTCACCGATAGTGCCGCAGATCATCGCATCGGCTTCACCGCGTTGCACCATGATCGCGCCAATGGCCGTATGATTGCCGATCATCGCCCGCTGCGCCTGCTCCTGGGTGATCCCTCGGCGCTTCATGATCTGGTAATACTCGCTCCAGTACTCTTTGAAACGCGGATCGGATTCGTTGTTGACGATCTCAAAATCAACGCCCGCTTTGATCTGTAATCCCAGCTTCTGGATGCGCATCTCGATCACGCCCGGACGGCCAATCAGGATGGGCTTCGCCAGTCCCAGGGTCACTAACTCCTGGGTGGCATGCAGCACGCGCGCCTCTTCCCCTTCCGGCAGCACCACGCGCTTCGGCTCTTTGCGCGCCTGGGAGAAGATCGGCTTCATAAACAGGTTGGTTTTATAGACAAATTCGGTCAGCTTATCGACATAGACGTCAAAGTCGGCGATGGGCCGTTTCGCCACGCCGGAGTCCATCGCCGCTTTCGCTACGGCCGGGGCGATTTTAACGATTAAACGCGGATCGAACGGTTTCGGAATGATGTATTCCGGACCGAAACTCAGATCCTGATCGCCATAGGCCGAGGCCACCACTTCGCTCTGCTCGGCGTGGGCCAGTTCGGCTATCGCATGTACCGCCGCCAGCTTCATCTCTTCGTTGATTGCGGTGGCGCCAACGTCCAGCGCGCCGCGGAAAATGAACGGGAAGCACAGGACATTGTTCACCTGATTCGGATAATCCGAGCGTCCGGTACAGATAATCGCGTCCGGGCGAACCTCTTTCGCCAGCGGCGGCAGGATTTCCGGTTCCGGGTTCGCCAGCGCCAGAATCATTGGCGCACGGGCCATTTTCTTGACCATCTCCTGGGTCAGCACTTTCGGGCCGGAGCAGCCGAGGAAGATGTCCGCGCCGTCAATGACATCATCCAGCGTGCGTTTGCCGTCATCATCCACCGCATAGGCCGCTTTGGTTTCCGCCATATTCGGCTCACGACCTTTGTAGATCACGCCTTTCGAGTCGCAGACCACAATATTGTGTTTCTGCATCCCCAGCGCCACCAGCAGGTTCATACATGCGATAGCCGCCGCGCCCGCGCCGGAAACGACCATTCGCACATCGGAGATGTTCTTTTCCACCACCCGCAGGCCGTTCAGAATAGCGGCTGTGCTGATGATGGCGGTCCCGTGCTGATCGTCATGGAACACCGGAATGTTCATCCGTTCACGCAGCTGTTGTTCAATATAGAAACATTCCGGCGCTTTAATGTCTTCGAGGTTGATGCCGCCGAAGGTCGGTTCCAGCGCGGCCACCACGTTGATAAATTTATCCGGATCCAGCTCGTCGACTTCGATATCGAACACGTCGATACCGGCAAATTTTTTGAACAGTACGCCTTTGCCTTCCATCACCGGCTTACCGGCCAGCGCGCCGATATTGCCTAAGCCGAGCACTGCCGTACCGTTAGAGATCACCGCGACGAGGTTGCCGCGCGCAGTGTATTTGTAGGCCGCCAGCGGATCTTTTTCAATTTCCAGACAAGGGGCCGCGACGCCCGGCGAGTAGGCCAGCGCCAGATCGCGCTGGGTCGCCAGAGGCTTGGTTGGAGAGACCTGGATCTTACCGGGGACAGGGAATTCGTGGAAATCAAGCGCGCTTTGTTTTAACTGGTCATCCATCTTGTTGTTCCTTTTCACGTAACGATCAAAAAATGAGACGCAACAGCCTGGTGCGCCGCACATTATCACCGCTGTGCGGGGCGCAAACTTTGAAGGTCGCCAAACTCTTACGACTCAAAATAATGAAATTGTAATCAACTCATAACAACCATGTTACCCGGTTGCGCCAGCAATACCATGCCTGTCTGCTATGCTTTTTTGTTATGCAGTTCATGAATTTTCCAGAAGTGTGAATTAACGCACTCACCTAACACTTTACTTTTCAAGGAGTATTTCCTATGAACCAGTTAGACGGCATCAAACAATTCACTACTGTCGTGGCGGACAGCGGCGACATTGAGTCGATTCGCCATTATCAGCCCCAGGATGCCACCACCAACCCTTCTCTGCTGCTGAAAGCGGCGGGTCTTGACCATTACAGCCACCTGATCGACGACGCCCTCGAATGGGGTAAAAAACGCGGTAAAACCCAGGAGCAGCAGGTCGCGGAAGCCTGCGATAAGCTGGCGGTCAATTTTGGTGCGGAAATTCTGAAAAGCATCCCCGGTCGCGTATCGACCGAAGTCGATGCCCGCCTCTCGTTCGATAAAGAAAAAAGCATCGAGAAAGCACGTCATCTGGTCGACCTGTATCAGCAGCAGGGCATCGAAAAATCACGCATTTTGATCAAGCTGGCCTCCACCTGGGAAGGCATTCGCGCGGCGGAAGCGTTAGAAAAAGAAGGCATCAACTGCAACCTGACGCTGCTGTTCTCTTTCGCCCAGGCCCGCGCCTGCGCTGAAGCGGGCGTGTATCTGATCTCCCCCTTTGTCGGGCGCATCTATGACTGGTATCAGGCGCGCAGTCCGATGGATCCGTATGTGGTGGATGAAGATCCGGGGGTGAAATCCGTGCGGAACATCTATGACTACTACAAGCAGCACCGCTATGAAACCATCGTCATGGGGGCCAGCTTCCGCCGTACCGAACAGATTCTGGCGCTGACAGGCTGCGACCGCCTGACCATCTCCCCTGACCTGCTGAAACAGCTGCAGGAAAAAGAAGAACCGGTCATTCGCAAGCTGGTGCCCTCTTCGCAAACCTTCCATCGTCCGACGCCGATGAGCGAAGCCGAATTCCGCTGGGAACATAACCAGGACGCAATGGCGGTTGAAAAGCTGTCTGACGGCATCCGCCAGTTCGCCGTCGACCAGCGCAAACTGGAAGACCTGCTCGCTGCCAAACTTTAAACACTGCCACGGAGAGAAATATGTCCCGTAAAGAACTTGCCAACGCCATTCGCGCGCTCAGTATGGATGCCGTGCAGAAAGCCAATTCCGGCCACCCCGGCGCCCCGATGGGGATGGCCGATATTGCCGAAGTGCTATGGAACGATTTTCTCAAGCATAATCCGACCGATCCCACCTGGTACGACCGTGACCGCTTTATTCTCTCTAACGGTCATGCCTCGATGCTGCTCTACAGCCTGCTGCACCTGTCCGGCTACGACCTGCCGCTGGAGGAGTTAAAAAACTTCCGCCAGCTACACTCCAAAACGCCGGGCCATCCGGAAATCGGTTATACGCCGGGTGTAGAAACCACCACCGGCCCGTTGGGTCAGGGGCTGGCGAACGCCGTCGGCCTGGCCATTGCGGAACGCACTCTCGCCGCGCAGTTCAACCAGCCGGATCATGAGATCGTCGACCACTTCACATATGTGTTTATGGGCGACGGCTGTCTGATGGAAGGGATTTCACACGAAGTGTGTTCGCTGGCGGGCACGCTGGGTCTCGGCAAACTGATCGGCTTTTACGATCACAACGGCATTTCCATTGATGGCGAAACCGAAGGCTGGTTTACCGATGACACGGCTAAACGGTTTGAAGCCTACCACTGGCATGTGGTGCATGAAATAGACGGCCACGATCCGGAAGCGGTGAAGAAAGCGATTCAGGAAGCCCAGAGCGTGAAGGACAAGCCGTCGCTGATTATCTGCCGTACGGTTATTGGTTTTGGCTCACCGAACAAAGCAGGTAAAGAGGAGTCGCACGGCGCAGCGCTGGGCGAAGAAGAAGTCGCGCTGACCCGCCAGAAGTTGGGCTGGCGCCATCCGGCGTTTGAGATCCCAAAAGAGATTTATCGCGCCTGGGATGCCCGTGAGAAAGGCGAAAAAGCGCAACAGCGCTGGAAAGAAAAATTTGCCGCCTATGAGAAGGCGTATCCGGATCTGGCCGCCGAGTTTAGCCGCCGAATGAGCGGCGGCCTGCCGGAAGCATGGGAAGAGACGACGCAGAAATTCATCAACGACCTGCAGGCGAATCCGGCGAAAATCGCCACCCGCAAAGCCTCGCAAAACACGCTCAATGTTTATGGACCGCTGCTGCCGGAGCTGCTTGGCGGCTCGGCGGATCTGGCGCCCAGCAACCTGACCATCTGGAAAGGATCCACCTCGCTGAAAGAGGACCCGGCGGGAAATTATATCCATTACGGCGTGCGCGAATTCGGCATGACCGCCATCGCCAACGGCATTGCTCATCACGGCGGATTTGTCCCCTACACCGCTACCTTCCTGATGTTTGTCGAGTATGCGCGAAACGCCGCGCGCATGGCGGCGCTGATGAAGGCGCGGCAGATCATGGTGTATACCCATGACTCCATTGGCCTGGGGGAAGATGGCCCGACCCACCAGGCGGTGGAACAACTGGCGAGCCTGCGCCTGACGCCGAACTTCAGCACCTGGCGACCATGCGATCAGGTTGAGGCGGCGGTCGGCTGGAAGCTGGCGGTGGAACGTCATAACGGTCCAACGGCGCTTATCCTCTCGCGACAGAATCTGGCGCAGGTTGAGCGCACGCCGGAGCAGGTCAAAGAGATTGCCCGCGGCGGGTATATCCTGAAAGACAGCGGCGGCAAGCCGGACATCATTCTGATAGCCACCGGTTCGGAGATGGAAATTACGCTGCAGGCGGCGGAAAAGCTGACCGGCGAAGGACGTAACGTGCGGGTAGTTTCGTTGCCTTCAACGGACATTTTTGATGCCCAGGACGAGGCATACCGTGAGTCGGTGCTGCCGTCAAACGTGACGGCGCGCGTGGCGGTCGAAGCCGGTATTGCCGATTACTGGTTCAAATACGTCGGCCTGAAAGGCGCAATTGTCGGTATGACGGGTTACGGGGAATCGGCGCCTGCCGACAAGCTGTTCCCGTACTTTGGCTTTACGGTCGAGAATATCGTTGCGAAGGCGCAGAAAGTGCTGAAGGCCTGATATCTGTCTTCACCTTAGCGCGTAATCCACAGCGTGGGCCAGGCATCTGGCCCATGCCAGCCATCGCAGCTCGGTTCTTCCGCGTAACGCACCAGGCGAAAACGTTGACCGTCAAAGCGCCAGCGGGTCTGAATACCGCAATCCGTCATTCCCCGCCCCTTCGCCAGGGTTATCAACTCGCGGGATTTCTCATCAAAACTGGCGTTCATCAACTCCATGTCATTGCTCCCCGACCCGTTTTTAAACGGCAGACGCAGACGAACAGCGTGGGAAGCCAACGGTTTTTTGCGCGACACAACCCACGCCAGATCGACGGTGTTCCACGCGCCTGCTTCGCAGGCAATCATCATCAGGGCTTTATCATCGGTGAGCGCAGTGACGCGGACATCCCGGCGCGACGGATCAAGCGAACAGCGAATACCGTTCATTCGCCAGTTACCGTAATCGAGCAGATCGTTTCGTTCTTCAAGGGACAGCGGCGTGGGCGTGGGGTTAACTACCGCCACGCCTTTCAGTGCGGGCGCGGGCGGCACGCTGAGGGGCGGATCGTCGCCTTTATCAATCCACGCCGTTTCGCTTCCCACGCGCTTTTGCTGCGCGTCGATAAACAGCAGCGCGGCCTTCAGCCCGGTTAATGAAATGCGCTGACTGCCTTTACGCAGGGTAATCGCGTCGCTTTCCTGAATCGTCTGCAGAAACTCGCTTATCGTCGCCGTATCGTCAGTCATGAGATGCCACGCCGTGGCGCGCCAGCGCTGGCCGTTCAGGGCCAGAGGATGACCGTCAAGCAGCAGTCGCGGCGCGATCTCTTTTTCGCCCTCTGGCGTTTTTAAGCCGCCAAGATCGATACGCAAAACGGCGTCAGTATGTGCGCCTGCGCTACGGCTGAGGGTCATCACCAGACCGCCATGGTCACCGGTATTACGCGCAATGCAGAAATTTTGGTTATTACAGGTCACCTGCCAGTCAGAAAAGGCCTGCTGCGCCGGGGCCGCCCATAACAGTCGACCCGGAAGCAGGCCGAGCAGGAAAAGGAAAATGACGCGATAGCGCATGGACGGTGATAACCCCAGAAGTCAAACGAGCAACAGGTCGTATCTTCGTTGCGCAGTTAGCCATCCTCAATCGGATTTATCGGATTGCGTCAATAATTCGTAAAGAAATATAACCTTTAATTATCAATCCATTAAATGCGAAGAATGCAAATAGTTAAGCAATAACACGGTCTTACCGTCTCGTATCTCGCCCGTTTTAATCATCTCCAGCGCCCGGGTAAAGGGAAGCTCCAGCACGTCGATCTCTTCATCTTCGACGCCGCCGCCCGCATTTGCACGCTGGCTGTCACTGTACTCAGCAATAAAGAAATGGATCAGTTCCGTGACGCCGCCGGGGGACATATACAGCTCAAATAATTTACGCACTTCGCCGACGGCATAGCCGGTTTCTTCAATGGCCTCTTTGCGGATACAGGCTTCCGGCTCATCGTTGTCGAGCAGTCCGGCGCAGGTTTCAATGAGCTGTCCGCTTTCATTGCCGTTAACCCAGGTCGCGACGCGGAACTGACGGATCAGCACCACCGTTTTTTTCTCAGCGTTATACAGCAGAATGGTCGCGCCGTTGCCGCGGTCGTACACTTCGCGCTTGTGACGAATCACCTCGCCGCTTGAGCGGGTCAGATCGTAGGTGATATTGCGCAGGATGAAATAGTTATCAGAAAGGATTTTGTCTTTAACGAGGGTAATTTTTTGCGACATACCGGCTCCACAGCGTAAGGTGAGAAAACATACTACGCCGCGGATCCGGATTTGTCTGCGTGGGATTACGCTGAATTATGTGCGATGCCGGACGACGCCGAGCGTCTTATCCGACATCAGGAGTGCGAAGTCGACGCCTGCTTAACCACACCCCATCAGGCACAGGGACTATTCCCCCAGCCAGTCGATAATCCCCTGCGCGGCATGACGCCCTTCGGCCATCGCGGTCACCACCAGATCTGCGCCGCGTACCGCATCACCACCGGCGAAGATTTTCGGGTTAGTGGTCTGGTAGCGGTAGGCGCTTTCAACGTTTGCCGCTATGCGTCCCCAGCTATCCACCTTCACGCCGTGGGTTTCCAGCCACGGCATGCCGTGCGGATGAAAACCAAACGCCATGATCACCGCGTCCGCGGGCATCACAAACTCGCTGCCGGCGATGGGTACCGGACGGCGGCGGCCCTGGGCGTCCGGCTCGCCAAGCTCGGTACGCAGGAAGCGCACGCCGCAAACCCGGCCTTCGGCATTCAGTTCCAGCTCAACAGGCTGAACGTTAAATTCAAAATTAGCCCCCTCTTCGCGCGCGTTCTTCACCTCTTTCTTCGAGCCGGGCATATTGGCTTCGTCGCGACGATAGGCGCAGGTCACTTTGCTTGCGCCGTGACGCAGCGCGGTACGCACGCAGTCCATGGCCGTATCTCCCCCGCCAAGCACCACGACGTTTAACCCGGCGGTATTGATGTACGGTTCATCCGGGTGTTCATCCAGCCCCATCAGCTGTTTGGTGTTGGCAATAAGGAACGGCAACGCGTCATACACGCCCGGCGCATCTTCATTAGGTAAGTCGGCTTTCATCGAACGGTAGGTCCCTACGCCGACAAACACCGCGTCGTATTCGTCCAGTAGCGTCTCCAGACTGACGTCGCGACCTACTTCGCAGTTCAGCTCGAAATGAATGCCCATTGCGCTGAAGATTTCCCGGCGGCGCGCCAGCAGCGATTTGTCGAGTTTAAACGCCGGAATGCCGAAGGTCAGCAGCCCGCCGATCTCCGGATGCCTGTCGAAAACCGTGGCGCTGATGCCGTGGCGCGCCAGCACGTCCGCACAGGCCAGGCCCGCCGGACCCGCGCCGATAATCGCCACCCGTTTATCACTTTGCCGTACGTCGCTGAGGTCCGGTCGCCAGCCGTTTGCCAGCGCGCGATCGGATATGTAACGTTCAATATTGCCAATGGTCACCGCACCATATTCGTCCCGCACCGTACAGGCCCCTTCACAGAGACGATCCTGAGGACAAACACGCCCGGTGATTTCCGGCAAGCAGTTGGTTTGATGAGAGAGTTCTACCGCCGCATCAATGTCGCCAGCCTTCACCCGTTCAATCCACTGCGGAATGTGATTGTGCAACGGGCAGGTCCACTCACAAATGCTGTGCTCGCCGCATTTCAGGCAACGCGACGCTTCCTGCTTTGCCTGCGCGCTGCGAAACGGCAGGTAGATTTCATCAAAGCCGGTTTTGCGCGCGTCAATGGCCAGCTTATCCGGCTCACCGCGCGCAGGCGTGGCGCGCATCTGCTCGATTTTGCTGATACCCGGCGATGTTTGTCCTCCTGTTTCCGCATGCCAGGGCTGGATTTCCTGGCGCGCGGTACGCAGTCGTCGCGCTTTCGCCAGGCGAGCTAAGCTCCCTTCCGTCACCAGTTGCAGCGCGTCCGCCGGGCAGTTTTCCACGCAGGCTGGTCCGTTTTCGCGCCCTGCGCAAAGATCGCACTTGTGAGCGGTCGCGTTAACCTGATCTTTCGCGACCGGCGTCAGGATAATCTGCATCGCGCCAAACGGGCATGCCACCACGCAGGATTTACAGCCAATACATTTTTGCGCATTGACCTGTACGCTATCGTTAATATGGCTGATGGCGCCGTTCGGGCAACTGCGGGCGCAAGGAGCATCCTCGCAGTGGTGACAGGTGACGGCACTGCGCTGATGCTGGTGTTTGATGACCGCGATCCGGGGCCGGTAATGTTGTTGACTCAGGACGTGTTGCTCATCATTGTGGGCCATAACGCAAGCCACTTCGCAGGCATGGCATCCCAGGCACTGTTGGCTGTTGGCCATAATAAAACGGTTCATGGCGACCTTCTTTTTTGGTTGTAAAAACCTTATTCTTTACGTGTTATTACCGACTAAGCAGGGCGTCGGCAATGTTCATCTGCCCAGGAAGCACAACTATTTCTACAGAACCTGAAGCAGATCAATTTATTTCAGCTTCAATGAAACTGCGTTTCATCCTGAACACGGTTAAAGGAACTCACGCCAGTGATCGTCAAACGTCCCGTCTCGGCCAGCCTGGCCCGGGCCTTTTTTTACATTGTTCTGCTGTCGATTCTGTCCACCGGCGTAGCGCTGTTAACGCTGGCGAGCAGCCTGCGCGATGCCGAGGCGATTAACGTCGCCGGTTCGCTGCGCATGCAGAGCTACCGGCTGGGTTACGATCTGCAAAGCCGCAGTTCGCAGTTGACCGCCCATCGCCAGCTTTTCCAGCAGGCGTTGAACTCTCCCGCCCTCAGCAATCTGAACGCCTGGTACGTGCCGCAGGCGGTAAAAAGCCGCTACGGGCAACTGCACGCCAACTGGCTGGAGATGAATAAGCGGCTGATTGACGGCGATTTACCCTGGTATCAGGCCAACATTAATGCCTATGTCGATAAGATCGATCTGTTCGTATTGGCGTTACAGCACTACGCCGAACGCAAGGTCATGCTGGTTGTCGGCACGTCGCTGGCGGGCGGCATCGGTATCTTTACCCTTGTTTTTTTCACCCTGCGACGTATTCGCCATCAGGTAGTACGTCCGTTAAGTCAGTTGGTGATGGCCAGCCAGCGTATTGAACACGGCCAGTTCGATTCCCCTCCGCTGGAAACCCATCTGCCGAACGAACTGGGGTTGCTGGCGAAAACCTTCAACCAGATGTCGAGCGAGCTGCACAAGTTGTACCGTTCGCTTGAAGCCAGCGTGGAGGAAAAAACCCGCGACCTGCACGAGTCCAGACGTCGCCTTGAGGTGCTTTACCAGTGTTCGCAAGCGCTGAATACCAGCCAGATTGACGTTCACTGTTTTCGTCATATCCTGCAAATTGTGCGCGAAAACGAAGCCGCCCAGTTTCTGGAACTGACCGTTGGCGAGAACTGGCGCATCAGCGAAGGCGAAAAACAAGCCGAATTGCCGATGCAGATCCTGCCGGTCACGATGCAGGACACGGTTTACGGTGAACTGCACTGGCAGAGCCAGAACGTGAACAGCGCAATCCCCCTGTTGAACAGCGTCTCAACTATGCTTGGGCGCGGCTTGTACTTTAACCAGGCGCAAAAGCATTTCCAGCAGCTGTTGTTGATGGAGGAACGAGCCACTATCGCCCGCGAACTTCACGACTCGCTTGCGCAGGTGCTCTCTTATTTGCGCATCCAACTGACGCTGCTGAAGCGTTCGATTCCGGAAGATAACGCCCCTGCGCAGTCAATCATGGATGACTTCTCCCGGGCGCTGAATGATGCATACCGCCAGTTACGTGAACTGCTGACGACCTTCCGCCTGACGCTGCAGCAGGCCGATCTCCCCTCCGCGCTGCATGAGATGCTGGAAACCCTGCAAGCTCAGACGCCCGCGAAACTGACGCTGGACTGCCGCCTGCCGACGCTGGCGCTTGACGCGCAGATGCAGGTGCATTTACTGCAAATTATTCGCGAAGCGGTTCTTAACGCGATGAAGCACGCGAATGCCAGTGAAATCGCCGTCAGCTGCGTGACCGCGCCGGATGGCGATCATACGGTCTATATTCGCGATAACGGCGTGGGCATTGGCGAACCGGATGAACCGGCAGGGCATTACGGCCTGAATATTATGCGGGAACGTGCGGAACGGCTTGGCGGCACGCTGAGTTTTTCTCAACCGTCCGGCGGCGGCACGTTAGTGAGCATTAGCTTTCGTTCGACAGATTCGCAAGACGATACCGCACATCTGACGTAGAATTTCACAAAACCGGACGTAAGCGCGCAGGAAGCTGACAAACGCCGCAAAGAGGCATGATAATTTACATTATCTCCTTTTTTTCTCCACGTTTGGTTTGTGCCTTGCCGCTACAGTGAAGCACATCACACCGATAAGTTATCAAGAAAAATGAGGTTCTCTTTCTGATGGCGAATTTCTTTATCGATCGCCCCATTTTTGCCTGGGTGCTGGCTATCCTGTTGTGCCTGACAGGAACCCTGGCTATTTTTTCTTTGCCTATTGAGCAGTATCCGGACCTTGCGCCGCCTAACGTGCGCATCACCGCTAACTATCCGGGCGCATCCGCGCAAACGCTTGAGAACACCGTTACCCAGGTCATTGAGCAGAACATGACCGGCCTCGACAATTTGATGTACATGTCATCACAAAGCAGCGGAACCGGCCAGGCCTCGGTGACGCTGAGCTTTGTCGCCGGAACCGATCCGGATGAGGCGGTTCAGCAGGTGCAAAACCAGCTGCAGTCGGCCATGCGTAAGCTGCCGCAGGCAGTGCAGAATCAGGGCGTAACCGTGCGTAAAACCGGGGACACCAACATTCTGACTATCGCCTTCGTCTCCACCGACGGCTCAATGGATAAGCAGGACATCGCGGACTACGTCGCCAGTAATATCCAGGACCCGCTAAGCCGGGTTAACGGCGTGGGCGATATTGATGCTTACGGTTCGCCATATTCAATGCGTATCTGGCTGGATCCCGCCAAACTCAACAGCTACCAGATGACCGCGAAAGATGTGACCGACGCCATTGAATCGCAAAACGCGCAGATTGCGGTGGGTCAGCTCGGCGGTACGCCTTCCATTGATACTCAGGCGCTGAACGCCACCATTAACGCTCAGTCGCTACTGCAAACCCCTGAACAGTTCCGCGCCATTACGCTGCGGGTGAATCAGGATGGCTCGGAAGTGACGCTGGGAGACGTCGCCACCGTCGAAATGGGGGCGGAAAAGTATGATTATCTCAGCCGCTTTAACGGCCATGCGGCCTCCGGGCTGGGGGTAAAACTGGCCTCTGGCGCGAATGAAATGGCGACAGCGACCCAGGTGCTCGCGCGGCTGGATGAACTGGCGCAGTATTTTCCGCACGGGCTGGAATACAAGGTCGCCTATGAAACCACCTCCTTCGTGAAGGCCTCAATCGAAGATGTAGTGAAAACGCTGCTGGAGGCCATCGCGCTGGTGTTCCTCGTGATGTATCTGTTCCTGCAAAATTTCCGCGCCACACTGATCCCCACTATCGCCGTACCGGTGGTGTTGATGGGGACCTTCTCGGTACTTTACGCCTTTGGCTACAGTATCAACACCCTGACGATGTTCGCGATGGTGCTGGCTATCGGCCTGCTGGTCGATGATGCCATTGTGGTGGTGGAGAACGTCGAACGCATCATGAGCGAAGAGGGACTTTCCCCGCGCGAAGCGACGCGTAAGTCGATGGGACAAATTCAGGGGGCGCTGGTCGGTATCGCGATGGTGCTCTCGGCGGTATTTGTGCCAATGGCATTCTTCGGCGGCACGACCGGGGCGATCTACCGCCAGTTCTCCATTACGATTGTCGCGGCGATGGTGCTGTCGGTGCTGGTGGCGATGATCCTCACCCCTGCCCTGTGCGCCACGCTGCTAAAACCGCTGCATAAAGGGGAGCATCACGGGCAGACTGGCTTCTTCGGCTGGTTTAACCGCACCTTTAACCGTAACGCCGAGCGCTACGAAAAAGGCGTGGCGAAGATCCTTCACCGCAGCCTGCGCTGGATGTTGATTTACGTGCTGCTGCTCGGGGGAATGGTGGTGCTGTTTCTGCGTCTGCCGACCTCCTTCCTGCCGCTCGAGGATCGTGGGATGTTCATCACCTCGGTGCAGTTGCCGAGCGGTTCTACGCAGCAACAAACCCTGAAAGTGGTACAGCAGGTCGAAAAATACTTCTTTACCCACGAAAAAGAGAACGTCCAGTCCGTGTTTGCCACCGTCGGCTCCGGCCCCGGCGGCAACGGCCAGAACGTGGCGCGAATGTTTATTCGTTTAAAAGACTGGGACGAGCGCAACACCACCACCGGCACATCGTTTGCCATTATCGAGCGCGCGACCAAAGCGTTTAACCAGATTAAAGAGGCGCGGGTGTTTGCCAGCAGCCCGCCGGCTATCAGCGGCCTGGGCAGCTCTGCGGGTTTCGACATGGAGTTGCAGGATCACGCCGGGGCCGGTCACGATGCCCTGATGGCCGCGCGCGACCAGTTGTTGCGGCTTGCGGCGAACGACAACCAGTTGACTCGCGTACGCCACAACGGTCTGGACGACAGCCCGCAGTTGCAGATCGATATCGACCAGCGCAAAGCTCAGGCGCTAGGCGTCTCTATTGATGACATCAACGATACGTTACAAACGGCCTGGGGGTCGAGCTACGTCAACGACTTTATGGACCGCGGGCGCGTAAAAAAGGTGTATGTTCAGGCGGCGGCGAAATACCGTATGCTGCCGGAAGACATCAATCTGTGGTACGTGCGCAACAACAGCGGCGGCATGGTTCCCTTCTCGGCCTTCGCCACCTCGCGCTGGGAAACGGGCTCGCCGCGACTGGAGCGCTATAATGGCTACTCCGCCGTTGAAATCGTCGGCGAGGCGGCGCCTGGCGTCAGCACCGGTACGGCGATGGACGTGATGGAGTCGCTGGTACGCCAGCTTCCAACCGGATTTGGGCTTGAGTGGACCGCGATGTCGTATCAGGAACGGCTGTCCGGCGCACAAGCGCCCGCCCTTTACGCCATTTCGCTGCTGGTGGTATTCCTGTGCCTGGCGGCGCTGTATGAAAGCTGGTCTGTGCCGTTCTCGGTGATGCTGGTGGTGCCGCTGGGGGTGATTGGCGCCCTGCTCGCCACCTGGATGCGCGGTCTGGAAAACGATGTCTATTTCCAGGTAGGACTGTTGACGGTGATTGGTTTGTCAGCGAAAAACGCCATTCTTATTGTGGAATTCGCCAATGAGATGAACGAAAAAGGCCACGATCTGCTGGAGGCCACGCTGCATGCCTGTCGCCAGCGCTTGCGACCTATCCTGATGACCTCGCTGGCCTTTATCTTCGGCGTACTGCCGATGGCGATCAGCAACGGCGCAGGCTCGGGGGGTCAGCATGCGGTCGGTACCGGCGTGATGGGCGGGATGATCTCGGCGACAATTCTGGCTATCTACTTCGTACCGCTGTTTTTCGTGCTGGTGCGCCGACGCTTCCCGTTGAAGCCGCGTCCGGAATAAACAAACAAAAAGGCGACCTGCCAACGGGTCGCCTTTTCAGTGTGATGCGTCTCACACGATCTGTTCTGTTATTTGGATGCCTTTCCAGAATTTTATTTACGAAGCATAACTTCGATAAAGTCTTTCCACTTCCCCAGTTCACGTTCAATCATAACGACCTCTGCTTCTTATTATGGGTATTCTACAAAACACCTTCACGCCGGGTGAAGTTAAATTAGCCGATTGCTGCGATTACATCCTCCGGGGAGACCGTGAAGTGATGTAAACATCATGGCGCTGAACCCATAAATTTTATGTGACTTACTGCAATATTTTGAAACAATCATACCTTATTATCGGCAGCGTTTATTTTGATTAAAAAACAGCCGGATGCAAGAGGTAAATTCCGAATCGCGATAAACATCGATCCGGCGCAGATCAGGAGAATTATTATTCACACTCCTTCAACAATGATATATTTTCTGATCACCATTACATGACAAATCATATTATCAGTCACAACAGTATTACTGATTAAAAAATCAGTTTACGATAATAAGGATGCAAATGATTACCCTTTACGGCATCAAAAACTGCGATACCATTAAAAAAGCCCGCCGCTGGCTGGAGGCGCAAAACCGGGATTATCGCTTTCATGACTACCGCGTAGACGGCCTGGATCCCGCGCTACTTACTACGTTTATCGAAGAACTGGGCTGGGAAGCGTTGTTGAATACTCGCGGCACCACCTGGCGAAAACTCGATGAAGCCACACGCAATGCCATTACCGATGCCGCAGCAGCCACCGCGTTAATGCTGGAAATGCCGGCAATCATCAAACGCCCATTGCTCTGCGCGCCCGGGAAGCCTATGCTGCTGGGTTTTAGTGAATCCAGTTATCAGCAGTTTTTTGACGAGGTGTAGTCTATGTCGTGCCCGGTTATTGAGCTGACACAGCAGCTTATTCGCCGCCCTTCCCTTAGCCCGGACGATGCGGGATGTCAGGCGTTGATGATTGAACGCCTGCGCGCCATCGGTTTTACCGTTGAGCGTATGGATTTTGCGGATACACAGAATTTTTGGGCATGGCGCGGTCAGGGCGAGACGTTAGCGTTTGCCGGTCACACCGATGTGGTGCCTGCGGGTGAAGCCGACCGCTGGATCAACCCGCCTTTCGAACCGACAATTCGTGACGGCATGTTGTTTGGTCGCGGCGCGGCGGATATGAAAGGTTCGCTGGCGGCGATGGTGGTGGCGGCAGAACGTTTCGTTGCGCAGCATCCCAACCACAAAGGACGCCTGGCGTTTCTGATCACCTCCGATGAAGAAGCCAGCGCGAAGAACGGCACCGTCAAGGTGGTGGAAGCGCTGATGGCGCGCAATGAGCGCCTCGACTATTGTCTGGTGGGCGAGCCGTCGAGCACCGAAGTGGTAGGCGACGTCGTCAAAAACGGCCGCCGCGGTTCTCTGACCTGTAACCTGACGATTCATGGCGTGCAAGGACACGTGGCCTATCCGCATCTGGCGGATAACCCGGTGCACCGCGCCGCGCCGATGCTCAACGAACTGGTGGGCATTGAATGGGATCGGGGCAATGATTTCTTCCCGGCCACCAGTATGCAGATCGCCAATATCCAGGCGGGAACCGGCAGCAACAATGTGATCCCCGGCGAGCTGTTTGTGCAGTTTAACTTCCGCTTCAGCACTGAGCTGACCGATGAGATGATCAAAGAGCGGGTTCATACCCTGCTGGACAAACATCAGTTGCGTTATACCGTCGACTGGTGGCTCTCCGGCCAGCCGTTCCTGACGGCACGCGGGAAGCTGGTGGATGCGGTGGTGAATGCCATTGAGCACTATAATGAAATTAAACCGCAGTTACTGACCACGGGCGGGACATCCGACGGACGATTTATTGCCCGCATGGGGGCGCAGGTGGTGGAGCTCGGCCCGGTGAATGCCACGATTCATAAAATCAATGAATGTGTAAACGCCGCCGATCTGCAACTGCTTGCCCGTATGTATCAACGTATCATGGAACAACTCGTCGCCTGACGATGTTCCGTTAAGAGGTAAAGCGCATGGACTGGCTGGCTAAATATTGGTGGATTCTGGTACTGGTGTTTCTGGTAGGCGTACTGCTGAACGTGATAAAAGATCTCAAGCGCGTCGACCATAAAAAATTTCTCGCCAACAAGCCGGAGCTTCCCCCGCATCGTGATTTCAACGATAAGTGGGATGATGAGGACGACTGGCCGAAGAAAGACCAACCGAAGAAATAACCCCATTACGGACTGAAAGGGGCCGGAAAAGGCGACGTTGCCTTCCGGCCATTTCATCGCCCAGGCGGAAAACATCATTTCGCTTTTTTCCGTTCCTGACTATGCTTCCGACTTACATCATCTCGATGATATCGTCATCCTTTGGCGTCCCGCCGCTGAGTGCTTCATCAAAATAGTGCTTCGGCACGGTGTAGCGTAAATGGTCGAGCGCAAACTGCATGCTGCGATCGTCTATCGCATGTCCCAGATCGTCCACGATATCCAGCGTCACGTCGCCGCCCGCACGTTGCAGCGCGTCTTGCGCCGCCACCGCATGGGAAAGCTCAATTACCCGATCTTCACCGCCATGAATCAGATGGATAGTCGTCGCGGTGGTGGCCGTTTCCGGCAAGCTGGCGTAGCGGCCATTGAACGCAATCACGCGGGAAGCCAGGCCTGGCTCAGCCTTGATGCTTTCAAGCGCCATGATCGCCCCCTGCGAAAAACCGATCAGCGCCGTGGCGTTAGCTCCGACGCCGCTCTGCTGTTGCCACTCGCGCACAATGTCAATAAAGGCAGGCATCACGGCATTTATCCGCGCCTGGCGATTTTCCTCGGTCACCCCGTCCACCGAGAACCATTGCCGTCCCGACGCTGTGCCGCTCGGCTCGATGCCGCCCACGCTCACCACCAGCGCGTCCGGAAAGACGGGTGCAAACCATGAGCCGATCTCGCCCATTGCGACCGGATTATCTCCAACGCCATGAAACAGGAGCAACAGCTGCTGCGCAGGTTTACCCGGACGTTGAACAACAAAATGATCATGTTTCATGGCATTCTCCTTAGCTTAGGGTGTCAATTCTACGCCCCCCAATCGCAATGACCATGCCAGAAAATTGAAGGAGTTAGTGAAAAAATTGCCATTGCACAATGCGATCGCGGTACTGCCGGCAACGTTCATCATCTAACGCGGCAAGCGCCTGCGCCGCCTCGTCCCGTTGTTGCCTCAATAACGCTTTGCGCCCCGAAAGCCTCAGTGCGCCGCACAGCTGCGCGTCACTATGTCGATCCTGTATGCCGCCCCGCAGCGCCGGGAGTGGCAGCGTACAGGAGGCCAACAGGCGGTTCAGACAGCCAAGCGAGGTGAGCAATGGCCGGTGAGCAAAGGCAAAACCAGACAGGGCGCGCCAGTCATCTTCATTAAGCGTAGACGTTTTGAGGGGGTCTACCGGAATCGTCTCGCCATTCCATTGACTAAGGACTTCCGCATCGCGGCGTAAACGCCCATGTTCCTCATTCGCGAGTCGTTTTCCAGCCGCCGTTAACGGCAGTATCGCCATCGCGGCGTAATAGCCGCTGCTGGCTTCTTTGTGATTCCCCATGCGGACCAGAATGAAGCCGCAGCGCTGCCAGAAACGCCAAAGCAGCGGCGTGTAGCCAAAGCTAACGGAAAGGTAGTCACAGGGGGCATCATGGGCCTGGGCAATCAGTTGCTGACCAATACCCTCCCCCTGCCGACCGGGATGAATGGCTATCCGGCTGACACGACGACCGGTCAGCGTGGCGGCCAGCGGATCGCCGCCGTGCGCCGCCAGCGACTGCGCCACGAGATTTCCGCGAGGCCGACGGTAACCCGCCCAGACGGCCTGGCTGAGTTCACCGCTCAGCCCGCCTTCATCCACCAGCCATAGCGCGCCAACGGTTTGTCCGGCGCAGTTTGCCTGAAAAAAATGCTGCCCCGGCGCATCCATCATCCGGCGCAGGTCCAACGGCGAGGTGCGATAGTGCGCGCCGGAAAGTAGCCGGTAAGCCGCCAGCGGTAGCGCCGGGCGCGTTCGCCAGCTTTTTTGCTCAAAAGGGGTGATGGTTACGTCACCCTGCGGCAAAGTGGCAAAATCGTCATCGTCAAATACCAGCGCGTCGCTGACGGTTTTCTCCAGCGGGCACCCTTTGGCCCAGCGAACGGGGTGCTGGAGTTCGAAGCGTTGAAGCGTCGGAAAACGGGCGCAAAACTTAAGCAAAAATCCGCGTCCGGTGCCTTCGTAGCCCTGAACGGTGGTGGTCAGTAAGACGCGGGGGAAACGCGATACAAGGCGGTGCAGGAGCGGCGCGGGGATCGCGGCCGCTTCGTCTACGATCAGCCAGTCGGCGCGTACGTCGGCTGCCAGCAGCGCATCCGGTGAGTAAAAGCAGAATTTATCGCCAGCAAACTGCGCCAGCACGTCCGTTGCCGCTTTCGCAGGCGCGGTGACGATCGCCGTCCCGGCAATACGCGCAATCAGCTGGCCCGCCAGGGCGGACTTGCCGCGACCGCGGGCGGCGATCGCGGCGGCAATGCCTTCCGGCATCGTTGACAGTTTCGCCAGAAGGGCGGCTTGTTCCGGCAACGGCTCACCGCTGGCAGGCTGCCACGCAGGACGCTGCGGAAAATGCGGGACGGTAAACGGCTGATGTTGCTGCCAGCATAGCGTCTCCCCGTCAGAGAGGAGGACATGGCAGAAATGGCGAACAAAATTGGGCGTCGGGATGGGCTGAGCGCAGTCGCTCCAGCGAAGCGAATCCGCATCCGGTTGCGTGGACCAACGCGCCAGCGGCGGAACCAACAGGACCAGCCAGCTTCCCGCGCGCAGCGTACCGCTTAAGGCTGCGAACGCCGCCGCATCCAACCCATGACGCGCATCAAAAACCGCATGACGAAATTCTCGACCCAGCAGGGTTTGCAGCGCCTGCGGCGAACAGCAGGGCGCCGAGGGTGCATCGTCCGAAACCCAGAGCCAGTCGCCGGGAAGCTGTGCCCGCAGGCGCAACGCCTGTTCCCGGCACCAGTCATTCTCGCCGCTCAGCACCAGCAGGCGGCGGATCCCCTCGCGCGCCAGCTGCGCGGTGAGCGCATTCAGCGTCATAACGTCGGACATCCCTGCCTCTGCAATCAGAGCGCTTTGCCGAAGGTATTACACTGCGCCGGATCGCCGCTGTCGAAGCCGCGTTTAAACCAGGTGTAGCGCTGTTCAGACGTGCCGTGAGTGAAGCTGTCCGGTACCACGCGTCCCTGGCTTTGTTGCTGCAGACGATCGTCGCCAATGGCTTCGGCGGCATTCAGCGCTTCTTGCAAATCGCCAGCCTCCAGTACGCCCTGCTGCTGCATGTTGTGACCCCAGACGCCCGCAAAGCAGTCAGCCTGCAGTTCCATTCTCACGGAAAGACGGTTAACTTCCGCCTGCGAGGCATTTTGCTGCAGCTGGCGAACTTTTGGCTCAATGCCTAACAGTTTCTGGATATGGTGACCGACTTCGTGCGCAATAACGTAGCCCTGGGCGAAATCGCCGTCCGCGCCCAGCTTGTTTTTCATTTCGTCATAGAAGGAAAGATCGATATAGACCGTACCGTCCGCCGGACAGTAGAACGGACCCATAATGGACTGCCCGGTGCCGCATCCGGTGCGCGTAGCGCCGCGGTACATCACCAGCTTAGGCTGCTGGTAGGTACGCCCCATTTTTTCAAACTGCTGCCCCCAGGTGTCTTCCGTTGTCGCCAGAATCACGGAGGTAAACTTGGCCGCTTCATCGTCGTTTGGACTGATGGAGCGTGAAGATTGTTGCTGCGAAACCGGCTGCCCGGTCATTAAGCCCGTCAGGTCGACCCCATAATAGCCTGCGACCAGAACGACAATCAGCAGAACCAGACCGCCTTTTCCGCTCGGCAAACGAAAACCCGGACCGCCCAGAGACGGGCCGCCGCCAGAACGGCTGCGTCGGTCTTCCACATTGTCACTTTCACGTCGCCCTTGCCAGCGCATAATCACCTCATCTCTCTATTCATTATGATGATGATCGTAGGCGGTTCAGCACAAGATTACCACTGGAAAGCGCAAGCGAGCCGGAGAAAAAGTCCCGGCCCGCCGGGTCTGTTAGTCGAGATTCACGCCCAGACGACGCGCAACGGTTTCGTAGGCTTCAATCAGGCCGCCCAGGCTCTGACGGAAACGGTCCTTGTCCATCTTGTCGAGGGTCTCTTTATCCCACAGACGGCTGCCGTCCGGCGAGAATTCATCACCGAGCACCACTTCACCTTTGTACAGACCAAACTCCAGCTTGAAGTCGACAAGGATCAGACCTGCGTCATCAAACAACTTCTTCAGCACGTCATTGGCTTTGTAGGTCAACTCTTTCATGCGCGCCAGGTTCTCTTTGCTCACCCAGCCGAAGGTTTCGCAGTAAGAATCGTTCACCATCGGATCGTGCATCGCATCATTTTTCAGAAACAGATCGAACAGTGGCGGATTCAGTTCGATGCCTTCTTCAATACCCAGGCGTTTGACCAGAGAGCCAGCAGCACGGTTACGCACCACGCACTCTACCGGCACCATATCCAGTTTTTTTACCAGACATTCGGTGTCTGAGAGCAGGCGCTCCATTTGCGTCGGGATACCGGCCTCTGCCAGTTTGGTCATGATAAAGTGGTTGAACTTGTTGTTCACCATGCCCTTACGATCAAACTGTTCAATGCGCGCGCCATCCCCTGCTGACGTATCATTGCGGAATTCGAGCACCAACAGATCCGGGTTTTCCGTGCTGTATACGGTCTTCGCTTTACCACGATACAACTCAGCTTGCTTTTGCATCTTCAATACTCCTGGGTGTGAATTTGTAGTCGAAACGGGAAACATTATGCCACGCACACGTTTGCGTAGCACGAAAATAAAAAGGGCCGGATTTCTCCAGCCCTGTATTTTTACTTGCTAAACGCTGCCTGGAAGACGGCCACCAGCGCGTCGTTCTGGCTCTGCGTCAGGGTATGCCCCTTCGGATCGATAAACTGCATGCTGCTGCGGTTGTCTAAGTCACCGACCTGCAGCTTATAGTCGCCGGACGCCAGGCCAGGATCGCTTGCGCCCAGCTCACGCCAGTCGCTATCAGACAGCGGTTTGTACGTCACCGCCATGCTGCCCTGAGAGCGGGTGCTGTCGGTTACCTTCATGCCTGCCTTCTCCAGCGCGGCGGGCAGACGCTGCCAGACGACGTTGAACGGACCACGCACGACCAGCATCGGTAAACCGGTCTCATCCGCGGCGCTCTGCACATCCATAGTAGCGGCGGAGCGGTTCTGCGCGGCGTTCGCGGCGTCATTCGCGGTCTTATCAAGACCCGCGGAAATAACGTTCATCATTTCCGCGCTGTAACGTTGCAGTGAAGCGGCGTCAGCAACCGGCTTACCCGCCTGTTCCAGGTTAACCAGTTTCACCATCACCGCCTGCTGATAGCCCTGCGGTTTCACCGAAATCTGATAACGGCCACGGTACTGCTGGTCTTCATCAAGACGGTTCCATTCAACCCAGTCGGTTGTCAGGGTCTGGCTGGCGTCGTCACGCTTTTCAATCGTGTAGTTTTTAGACTGAATCACGCTAACGACCTGCGGCCACAGCGTATTACCGCGTCCGTTTTCCACCAGCAGCGTTGCGGTATCGCCAGCAAACTGGGTACGCGCCCCGCTAACCAGCGCCAGCGGCTGAGCAGGCGGACGGATGTCCAGCGCTTTACCGACAGCGCCGCTGCCGTTGGTCACCGGAATGTTATAGTCACCCGTGGTCACCGGCAGAATCATACCTGCTGGAGCATGGAGTTCAGCAAGCGGCGCGGCATCCAGATAGGATTCATCACCGCTCACCTGGCGCTTGTAGCGCGAATCAGAACTACAGGCAGCGAGCAGCAAAACAAGCGAAACACCCGCAACCCTGGCCAGGCGCGACTTTTGTACTGAGTAAGCCATCAAATCTCCCTAAACTTTACAGCAAACCGGCGTGCTTAAGCGCCGCTTCGACGATGTCACGACCTTTGTCCGTGATCGGCGTCATTGGCAGGCGCAGCGTATCGGTCGCCACAAGGCCCAACGCCTTACATGCCCATTTCACTGGGATCGGGTTGGGTTCGACAAACAGTTTGTTATGTAACGGCATCAGACGCTGGTTGATCGCCCGCGCCTCGGCAAAACGCCCTTCCGCCGCCAGCTTGCACATTTCCGCCATGTCGCGCGCGGCGACGTTAGAGGTAACGGAGATTACGCCATGACCGCCTAACTGCATAAAGTCCATCGCGGTCGCATCGTCGCCGCTAAGCAGCAGAAAATCGTCAGAAACCCGCTCTTTGATCTGATGAACGCGACTTAAGTTCCCCGTGGCCTCTTTAATGGCGACAATATTTTTCAATTCCGCCAGACGGCCTACGGTTTCCGGCAGCATATCGCAGCCGGTACGGGATGGCACATTATACAGAATTTGTGGCAGGTCAGTATGTTCCGCGATGGCTTTGAAATGCTGGAACAACCCTTCCTGCGTCGGACGGTTATAATACGGCGTCACCGTCAGGCAGCCGACAATTCCGCTGTCATTGAAACGCTGCGTCAGACTAATGGCTTCTGCGGTCGCATTGGCGCCCGTTCCGGCAATCACCGGGATACGGCCATCGGCTAACTCCAGGGTCATCATCACCACGTCGCCATGTTCATCATGGCTCAGCGTAGCGGATTCGCCGGTGGTACCCACAGAAACGATCGCCGAGGTGCCGCTGGCGACATGATAATCAATCAGTTTTTTCAGGCTTGACCGGCAGACATTACCTTTCTCATCCATCGGCGTAACAAGCGCGACAATACTTCCCGTGAACATGGGCCATCCTCTGTGCAAACAAGTGTCTCAATGGTACGTTTGGTACGGTAATAAAAGCAAGTGACCAGAGCCCTTCTGGTTGTTGTATGCCGGTTTTTTTTATGCTTTCCTTATGATTACCCCACCTATCAAAGGAAGAACAGGTTTGACACCTTCATCGCAACATTATTTGGTTATTACTGCGCTGGGTGCCGATCGCCCGGGAATTGTGAACACGATCACCCGTCATGTGAGCAGTTGTGGCTGCAATATTGAAGACAGCCGACTGGCCATGCTGGGTGAGGAGTTTACGTTTATCATGCTGCTGTCCGGTAGCTGGAATGCCATCACCCTGATCGAATCGACCTTGCCGTTAAAAGGCGCAGAGCTGGATTTATTGATAGTGATGAAGCGCACCACTGCCCGTCCTCGTCCGCCGATGCCCGCCACAGTATGGGTTCAGGTCGATGTGCCGGATTCACCTCATTTAATTGAGCGTTTTACAGCCCTGTTTGATAGCCATCAAATGAACATTGCGGAACTGGTTTCGCGCACGCAACCCGCTGAAAATGAAACGCCTGCGCAGTTGCACGTGCAGATTACGGCGCACAGTCCGGCATCACACGATGCGGAAAATATCGAGCAGGCGTTTAAAGCCCTATGTACAGAACTCAATGCACAAGGCAGTATTAACGTTGTTAATTATTCACAACATGATGAACAGGATGGAGTTAAGTAATGAATCCACTGAAAGCCGGTGACATCGCACCGAAATTTAGCTTGCCGGATCAAGACGGGGAACAAGTAAATTTGACCGACTTCCAGGGACAGCGTGTTCTGGTCTATTTCTATCCGAAAGCCATGACGCCGGGCTGTACCGTTCAGGCCTGCGGCCTACGCGATAACATGGATGAGTTGAAAAAGGCGGGCGTGGATGTGCTGGGTATCAGCACCGACAAACCCGAAAAACTTTCCCGTTTTGCCGAAAAAGAACTGCTGAACTTTACCCTGCTGTCTGACGAAGATCACCAGGTTTGCGAACAGTTTGGCGTCTGGGGTGAGAAATCCTTTATGGGGAAAACCTATGACGGTATTCACCGCATCAGCTTTTTGATCGACGCAGACGGTAAAGTTGAACACGTTTTCGACGACTTCAAAACCAGCAATCACCACGATGTCGTACTGAACTGGCTGAAAGAAAACGCCTGACCGTTTCCGGCCTACAGGCTATCTTTTGTAGGCCGGCTGCCACGCGTTTTACTCAAACGTGCCTTTTACGCACGCTTTTTTATCCCGCACCATGACTTTGCCTTTCGCCCACAGATGTGTCACTTCCAGCGCTTCATTAAACACCAGAATATCAGCGTCGCATCCGACCGCTAACCGGCCTTTATGGGCAAGGCCCAGAAATTCGGCCACCGTACGCGTAAGCGGGCACAACGCCTGCTCCAGCGGCAGATGATGAATAGTGACTAACTGGCGCAGCGTCTGTGCCAGCGAGTCGAATCCCGCCACGCCGATGCCGATCAGATTGCCGTTTTCATCAAACTCCGGCTGGCTGCCGTTACCGTCTGAACTGAGGGTGAGACGCGACAACGGAACATCATTCTGTAGCGCGGTAACGATCGCCGTGGCGGGATCGACAGGCTCATCAATGCTGCTGGTGATGTCGATATAGCCACCGTCGTGCGCATATTCCAGCGCCGCATGGAACAGCGACTCGGCGCGGTTAACATGTGTTGGCAGGAGTTTTGTGATGGGCACATCGGCATTCGCGAGGATCTCATACAACGGCTCGAGCATCCTGGGGCTACTGCCCATATGAAACACGCTCACGCCCGCTTTCTGCCCCAGTAGTCCGCCGACGCGCGCCTGTGCGGCCATATTGGCCAGCGCGGCGGCGTCCGGGGCAGACGAGCGGTGATCGGAAATCGCGCACTTCACCCCAATGACCTTATCGATCAGCGCCACGTCACGATCGACGCTGCCGGTGAGGGTCGGAGAGGGCAGCGAGTAGGCGCCGGTGAGCATCCACGCGCTGATACCTTCCGTTTCCAGCGCGCGGGTCTTCGCGAGGAGCGACTCCGGATGGCGGGTTATCCCATCAGTCCCCAGTAACCCGACTACGGACGTGATCCCGGCCTCCACCAGCCGCGACAAACGCACTTCCGGTGTGCGGGTATGAGGCCCCGCTTCGCCTCCGCCGCCAATCAGGTGCACATGCTGGTCGATAAAACCCGGGCAGACAACGGCGCCTGCCAGATCAATACACTGGCAGCCAGGAAAATCGCCCGGCGCGATAGTGGGAGCAATCGCCACGATTTTGCCGCTGGCGACGAGAATATCCTGTACGCCAAGATCGTCAGGGGCGTAGACATGTCCACGCTGAAACAGCGTCAGATTCAGAATTGAACAGTTCATAGCCTTCCTTGTTAAACAACAAGTTGCATGACCCAGATCGACACCAGCGCGTTAATCACGCACACGGCGATGATGTGCGGATAATACCGCGGATCGACACCCGCTGTCCCGAGACAGCGTCCGACGTTTTGTACCGGGTTGCCCATCAGGTAGATCGCAGGTAAAAGGACGGTCGCGTCATGCCCCGTCAGCGATCCCGCCACCACCAGGCTCGCGCAAACGCCTACGCCACCGCCCATGCTCATTACCGCAGCCAGCAGTACGGTGGCAGACTCGCCTGGCAAGCCCCAGAGCGCCATCACCGGCTCGCAGACGCGGCCAACGATATCAAGCAGTCCTGTCACCGTCAGCGCCTGGATAATGACAAACGCCATCACCACGTTGGGAAGAAGGCTGGTAGTGGCGATGGTAAAACCGCGCCGCGCGCCGTCGATAAACATATCCATGACATTTTTACGTACCTGCGCGCTCATCTCAGGCCTCCCGTTGCAGACGACGATTTTCCAGCAGCGATATCCACAGCCTTAACAGATTCGCGCCGACAAACTTAAAGACCAGTATCACCGCCAGCGGGGTAATGACCGGCACGGTAATCATGGTGAACAGCGCTGCGCCAGAAGAAAAATAATTGGTTATGCAGGCGCTACCGCTGGTTTGCCAGGTGGCGAAAATCGCGCGCTCCTGCCCGGTAATGAGCCCCTCTTCCGCCATTTCTTTAGTCATCCCTGCCGCAGCGTCGGTATTTTGCAGGTTCGCAATCAACGCCAGCGAGCAAATCCCTGGAATCCCCAGTAAAGGACGCAGAACGGGCGTCATCAACTGTTGGGCGGCGCGCAGGCCACCCAGCCCTTCCGTCACCGAAATAATCCCTAACGACAGAATGACCGACGGCGCGAGTTCGAGGGCGAAAAGAAATCCGTCTTTTGCTCCCGTTCCACCGATCCCGCGAAACGAGAGGGCTTTATCTCCCGCCGCGTTGATCTGACCAAACGTGCCGTTGAGCACGGTAAAATCGAAAACCCGCCACCATTCCGTGCTTTTCGCAAACATCCCTGAAAAAAAGAGAATCGTAATGAAAAAGGCGAGATAACCGCCCCACCCCGGTTTCTGTTGCGTGTGTGTGTTGTGACCCATTTTTTTCTCCTGTCGGTCTTTTCCATGCGTGACAAAAATTCATCACCCGGGTCACGTTAAAGACAAAAAGGACGAAAAACGACAGCGTGGCGGTATATTCAGAAAACATTTAGAGGGGAGAAGCAATCCGGTAACAGAACGTTACCGGATGAAAAGAGTTACGCTGCGTCAACGCGCTGCGCATCAGGCCAGGCATGGACCACGGCTTTAATTAAGGTCGCTAACGGAATCGCGAAGAAAACGCCCCAGAAACCCCACAGGCCGCCAAAAATGACCACGGAGAGAATGATCACCAACGGGTGCAGATTCACCGCTTCAGAGAACAAAACCGGCACCAGCAGGTTGCCGTCAAGCGCCTGGATGATCAAATAGACCGCGAAACAGCTCCAGAACTCGGTCCCTAGACCAAACTGAAACAGCGCCACGCCCACTACCGGGATCGTCACCACGAAGGCGCCGATATAGGGGATAAGAACCGAAAAGCCGACCAGCACCGCCAGCAGCAGCGAATAGTTGAGGCCAAACAGCAGGAAGCCCAGCCAGGTCGCCACACCCACCACCACCATTTCCAGCACTTTACCGCGGATGTAGTTGGTGATTTGCTGATTCATCTCTTTCCAGACCTGCCCCGCCAGCCCACGGTTGCGCGGAAGCACCCGGCGCACCGCATTCAGCATCTGCTCTTTGTCCTTCAGCAGGAAAAACACCATCAGCGGCACCAGCACCAGATAAACCGCCAGGGTCAGCAGGCCAACCAGAGACGCCAGTGAGTATTTCACTACGGAATCGCCCATCGTCAGCATGCGGGTACGCATGTTTTCCGCCATGGCGTCAATGATGCCCGCATCCATTAACGCAGGATAACGACGCGGCAATGTCGCGGCGAAATCAGAGAGTTTATTCAACATGCCGGGCATGTCGCGGATCAGGTATATCCCCTGCTGCCAGGCCACCGGCATCACCACAAACGCCATAAGCAGTAAAATGCCTACAAACAGTACCAGCACAATCGACGTCGCCCAGCGGCGTGAACAGCCGATCTTCTCCAGGCGGACGGTCGGCCACTCGAGTAAATAGGCCAGCACGATAGACACCAGCAGCGGAGCCAGTAATCCGCTAAAAAAGAAAAGGATACCGAACCCGGCAACCAGGATCACCAGCAAAGCAATCGCCTCCGGGTCGCTAAAGCGACGGCGATACCATTGCATCAACATTTCGAGCATAAAACCTTCCCTGAACCTCATTAGCGGGATTGCGATCCCGAATTGTATCGAAATGTCACAAAAAAGACTTCGCTTTTTATGACTGATTCAGGAAACTGAAAAGTCGTTTGTGCAGGGTATTCATCCGCCGGTTTCACCGCTACACTGCCCTTGCAGGCAGAGCGGGAACGATACTGCCCGGCATCGGTCAAATGACTATCTCAAAGAAAACAGGACAGAGGTTATGTTCAGGCAGTTTAAGAAAAACCTGGTGGCTACCCTCATTGCCGCACTGCCCCTCGGTCAGGCGGCGCCCGCGTTCGCAGACGCTGCGGACTCATTGCCGGACATGGGAACGTCGGCTGCAAGCACCCTTTCCATCGGGCAGGAATTGCAGATGGGCGATTATTATGTGCGCCAGCTGCGCGGCAGCGCGCCGTTGATTAACGACCCGTTGTTGGTTCAGTACATTAACGGACTCGGGATGCGCCTGGTTTCCCATGCCGACTCGGTCAAAACGCCCTTCCATTTCTTTTTGATTAATAACGACGAAATCAACGCATTCGCCTTCTTCGGCGGTAACGTCGTGCTGCACTCCGCGCTGTTTCGCTACTCTGATAATGAAAGCCAACTCGCCTCGGTCATGGCGCACGAAATTTCCCACGTTACCCAACGCCACCTGGCGCGGGCGATGGAAGATCAAAAACGCAGCGCGCCGCTCACCTGGGTTGGCGCACTGGGCTCCATATTGTTAGCAATGGCCAGCCCGCAGGCGGGGATGGCGGCGCTCACCGGGACGCTGGCGGGCACGCGTCAGGGAATGATCAGCTTTACCCAGCAGAACGAACAGGAAGCCGACCGTATAGGGATCCAGGTGCTTCAGCGTGCCGGGTTCGATCCACAAGCTATGCCGACATTCCTGGAGAAACTGCTCGACCAGGCGCGCTACTCCTCCCGTCCGCCGGAAATCCTGTTAACCCACCCCCTGCCGGAAAGCCGACTTTCTGACGCCCGTAACCGGGCAAACCAGATGCGTCCGGTGGTGGTGCAATCATCGGAAGCGTTCTATTTAGCGAAAGTGCGCACCCTGGGAATGTATAATTCCGGACGCAACCAGTTAACCAGCGATCTGCTGGATGAACTGGCGAAAGGCAACGTCCGCCAGCAGCGCGCCGCGCAATATGGCCGGGCGCTTCAGGCAATGGAAGGCAGTAAATATGATGAAGCGCGCAAAGCGCTCCAGCCGCTGTTATCGGCGGAGCCGGGGAACGCCTGGTATCTGGATCTGGCCACCGACATCGACCTCGGACAGAAGAAAACCCATGACGCGATCGCGCGTCTGAAAAATGCGCGCGATTTGCGGGTGAACCCTGTCCTGCAGCTTAACCTCGCGAACGCGCTGCTACAGGGTGGACAGGCGCAGGAAGCCGCAACGATCCTCAACCGCTATACGTTTAATTATAAAGACGACAGCAATGGCTGGGATCTTCTTGCCCAGGCGCAAGCTGCGCTGAATCATCGCGATCAAGAGCTTGCGGCCCGCGCGGAAGGCTACGCGCTCGCGGGCCGTCTCGATCAGGCGATCTCATTACTCAGCAGCGCCAGCTCACAGGCGAAGCTGGGCAGCCAGCAGCAGGCGCGTTACGATGCCCGTATCGACCAGTTGCGTCAGCTGCAAGAACGCTTTAAGCCTTACACCAAAATGTAATTATCTGTCCTTTGCCCGGATAGCGATACAAGGAGAAGTCATGTCAGAAGCGGTAAAAATCTACCATAATCCGCGTTGTTCCAAGAGTCGCGAAACGCTGAGCCTGCTGCAGTCCAACGGCGTGGAGCCGGAAGTGGTGCTTTATCTCGACACCCCCGCCGATGCGGCAACACTGCGTCAACTGCTGAAAATGCTGGGCATGACCAGCGCCCGCGAACTGATGCGCCAGAAAGACGATCTCTACAAAGCGCTCAATCTGGCAGACAGCAATCTGACGGAGGCGCAACTGATTCAGGCGATGGTAGAAAATCCCAAACTGATGGAGCGCCCGATTGTGGTGGCGAATGGCCAGGCACGAATCGGACGACCGCCAGAGCAGGTGCTGGACATCGTCCGCTAACCGCCCATGCGCCGCCTCAGTATCGATTGCGGCGCTTTTCTATTATTTGGCTCTCAATAATTTTCCGAGGCTACTCGCATCCTTGCCGCTTCTTTCTCTTCTTTATTTTTCTTTCTGCTAGATTGCGGACTATTCATTAAAGAAGGAAAAGGATGCCATGAATAAAAAGAACACCTCGACACCGCATGATGCCGTGTTTAAACAATTTTTATCCCATCCCGAAACCGCGCGTGATTTTTTGGAGAGTCATTTACCCCGTGCGCTGCATAAACTTTGTGACCTCAGTACGCTTCGTCTGGAGTCTGCCAGTTTTATTGAGGAGACGATGCGCGCCTATTATTCGGATATTCTTTACTCATTAAAGACGCGCGCAGGTAACGGTTATATTTACGCGTTAATTGAACATCAGAGCTCTCCCGACCGGCACATGGCGTTTCGCCTGATGCGCTATGCCATTGCCGCCATGCAACGTCACCTTGACGCCGGACACGACACATTACCGCTGGTGATCCCGGTTCTGTTCTATCACGGTCTGGTTAGCCCTTATCCATACTCAATGCGCTGGCTGGATGCGTTTGCGCTGCCGTCGCTGGCTGAAAATTTCTATAATCACGCCTTTCCTTTAGTCGATATTACCATCATACCCGATGATGAAATTATGCAGCATCGACGAATGGCGATTCTGGAAATAGTGCAAAAACATATTCGCTTGCGCGATTTAAATGAATTAACAGATAAACTAGTAATATTAATCAATCAAAACAACATCACCCACGAGCAGCTTAAAACAGTATTGCTTTACGTATCAAAAAATGGAAAAGTAGAAAATCAACGCGCTTTTTTCCAGACACTGGCAAACCAACCAACCGAATATAAGGACACAATTATGACGCTGGCAGAATATCTGAGAAACGAAGGACTCGAAGAAGGTCTGGAAAAAGGGCAAAAGCTCGCGGCGTTACGTATCGCAAAAGAGATGCTGAAAAACGGGCTCGACCTGCCACTCATTCTCACCGTGACGGGCGTCAGCGAAGCAGAATTACATCAGACAGACCCAGAGCAGTCTGCGGTTAAAGCTTGAGGATCTCTTTGACGAACGGAATCGTCAGCTTACGCTGGGCGGTAATCGAGGCATGATCGAGCTGGTCCAGCGTCATAAACAGCGTACGCATTTCGCGATCCAGCCGTTTAAGCAAAAAGCGCCCCACGTCTTCGGGTAGCTCAAAGCCACGTAGCCGGGCGCGCAGTTGGAGCGCCTGAAGTTTGTCTTCATCCGACAGAGGCTGAAGCTTGTAAATTTGCCCCCAGTCCAGCCGCGAGGCCAGATCGGGCAAGCCGAGATTAAGCTGGCGTGGCGGACGATCGCCGGTGATCAGCAGACGCGTTTTTCCAGACTCGAGGATGCGGTTGTAGAGATCGAAAATCGCCATTTCCCACAGCGCATCGCCGGCGACACATTCGATGTTGTCGATACAGACCAGCGAAAGCTGTTCCATCCCGTCGAGCACTTCCGGAACAAACCAGGTGCGCTTGTCCAGCGGCACATAGCCGACCGCGTCGCCGCGCTGCGACAGTTCCGCGCAGGCGGCATGTAATAAATGACTGCGGCCCGCGCCTTCACGCGACCAGAGATAAATGTATCCGCTATGCTCCTGACGCAACACGTTTTGCAGTGCGGCCAGTAAAGAGGCGTTATCCCCCGGCCAGAAACTTGCGAAAGTTTCGTCGTCAGGAAGATAAAGTGGCAAGGAGAGCTGTGCCGGTGTGTTCAGAGATACCTCAACCCAGATTTCATTAAATCGCGATGAGTTTAACACAGAATTCCGCTGTGATAGAACCGGGCAGCGTCCCTGCCCGGTTTCTGCGTTACTGCTGCGGCGTATCCGCGTCTTTCGCATCCAGTACCACTTCTTCCGGACGCAATACTGAGATTAACTTGAAGATCAGACTCAGGCCAATCCCGACGATGGTGGCCAGCGCCATGCCTTTCAGTTCAGCGGCGCCAATGTGAACCTTCGCGCCACTGACGCCAATGATCAGAATAACGGAGGTCAGGATCAGGTTCTGCGCTTTGTTGTAATCCACCTTCGATTCAATCAGCACGCGGATACCGGACGCGCCGATCACCCCATACAGCAACAGGGATACCCCACCCATCACCGGTAGCGGAATGATCTGGATAGCCGCTGCGAGTTTGCCTACGCAGGAGAGCAGGATAGCGAAGATCGCCGCGCCGCCAATCACCCAGGTGCTGTACACGCGGGTAATTGCCATGACGCCAATATTTTCGCCGTAGGTGGTGTTCGGTGTAGAGCCGAAGAAGCCGGAGATCACCGTTGATAAACCGTTAGCGAACATAGAGCGATGCAAACCCGGATCGCGTACCAGATCTTTTTTAACGATATTCGCCGTAACCACCAGGTGCCCGACGTGTTCAGCAATCACCACCAGCGCCGCTGGCAGAATGGTCAGAATAGCGAACCACTCGAAACGCGGGGTGTAGAATGTCGGCAGCGCAAACCAGTGCGCCTCGGCGATCGGTGTGGTATCGACAACGCCCATCGCGAAGGAAAGCGCATAGCCCGCCAGCACGCCAATGAGGATCGGGATAATCGCCATAAAGCCGCGGAACAGTACAGAACCGAACACGGTCACCGCCAGCGTCACCATGGAGATAATAATGGTCTTCGCATCCGCGGACTGACCTTCCGCCGGCAGCAGTCCGGCCATGCCAGCAGCGACCCCCGCCAGTTCCAGACCGATAACGGCAACAATGGCGCCCATCGCAGCAGGAGGAAACATCACGTCCAGCCAGCCAGTGCCTGCCTTCTTCACGATGAAAGAGACCAGGCAGAACAGCACGCCGCACATAATAAAGCCGCCCAGCGCCACCTCATAGCCTAACGGCAGCAGGAGCAGCACCGGGGAGATAAAGGCAAAACTCGACCCTAAATAAGCCGGGATTTTCCCTTTACAGATAAACAAATACAGCAGCGTACCGATGCCGTTAAACAGCAGAACGGTGGCCGGGTTAATATGAAACAGAACGGGCACCAGCACGGTTGCGCCAAACATGGCGAACAGGTGTTGCAAACTAAGCGGGATTGTCTGTAAAAGCGGCGGTCTTTCACTTACCCCGATAGCACGGCGCGTCATAGTGTTTTCCTCTGTGTGTTTTGTTATTAGCAGTTGAGTTGTTTTATTCAAAAAAAAGCCGACTCTTAAAGTCGGCTGATATTTAATGATTCACTTATTTCGTCCCAAAGATCTTATCACCGGCATCGCCAAGCCCCGGAATAATGTATCCGTGCTCGTTCAATCCCTGGTCGATCGACGCGGTGTACAGTTCCACGTCCGGGTGCGCTTTTTCCAGCGCGGCAATGCCTTCCGGCGCGGCAACCAGCACCAGCACCTTGATGCTGCTGCAACCGGCTTTTTTCAGCAGATCGATGGTGGCGATAACGGAACCACCGGTCGCCAGCATCGGATCAACGATCAGCGCCATACGCTCGTCGATGTTGGACACCAGCTTCTGGAAATAAGGAACCGGCTCCAGGGTTTCTTCGTTGCGGTACATCCCGACCACGCTGATACGCGCGCTTGGTACGTTTTCCAGTACCCCTTCCATCATCCCCAGACCTGCGCGCAGGATAGGCACGACGGTAATTTTTTTCCCTTTAATCTGGTCGACTTCAACCGGGCCATTCCAGCCTTCAATGGTCACCTTTTCGGTTTCCAGGCCCGCAGTCGCTTCGTAGGTCAGCAGACTGCCTACTTCCGAGGCGAGTTCACGAAAGCGTTTGGTGCTGATGTCGTTTTCACGCATCAGACCCAGCTTGTGTTTGACGAGTGGGTGTTTGACTTCCACGATCTTCATACTCTTCTCCTTTCCTCAGACGAGTGGCAACCACAAAAAAATCGCCGGATTATACCGCTTTTCCTCCTGGGCGCAACATAACGTATGCATGACCTGGATCAAGCAAAGTTATTTACCTTTGGCTGATGAGTATAAAACACGCCCCGCATTCTGCGCGGGGCGGCGGGTCAAGTCGCTGAAATCAGAGCGTTTCACCGTTGCTTTTAATCACCTGCTGATACCAGGCGAAAGATTTTTTAAGCTGCCGGGCCAGTGTGCCGCTCCCGTCATTATTTTTGTCGACGTAGATGAAGCCATAGCGTTTTTTCATTTCGCCCGTGCCAGCGGAAACCAGATCGATGCATCCCCATGGCGTGTACCCCATCAGATCCACGCCATCCTCCACCACCGCTTTTTTCATTTCGCGGATGTGCGCGGCCAGGTAGTCAATACGGTAACTGTCGTCCACCGATCCGTCAGGCTGCTGAACGTCAATGGCGCCGAAGCCGTTCTCAACGATAAACAGCGGCAGCTGATAGTGGTCCCAGAACCAGTTCAACGAATAGCGCAGGCCGACGGGATCGATCTGCCACCCCCAATCCGACTTCTGCACATAGGGGTTGGCGACCAGATGCTTCGTTTCGTCATAGTCAAGCTGTGGATTATCCTCCGTCGCTTTGGTGGTAAACGACATGTAATAGCTAAAGCCAATGTAATCAACGCAGCCCTCAGACAACGCGACGCGATCGGCGTCGGTGATATCCAGCGCGAAGCCGCGGCGTTCGAAATAGTTAAGGATGTGCTGCGGGTATTTACCGCGTACCTGGACGTCGGTAAACCAGTAGCGGCGGTGCATAGCGTTCATCGCCATCATCATGTCGTCCGGCGCACAGGTCAGCGGGTATATGGGGCACATGGCGATCATGCAGCCGACCTGTAGCGCCGGGTTGATTTCGCGGGCGGCTTTCACCGCCAGCGCACTGGCGACCAACTCGTAGTGCGCCGCCTGGTACATTATCGGTTCGCGATCTTCGCCCGGCTGGTATTTCAACCCGGAGTTAGTAAACGGCGCGAAGTCTTCATGATAATTCGCCTGGTTGTTAATCTCGTTAAACGTCATCCAGTATTTCACTTTATGCTGGTAGCGCGTAAACGCCACCTTCGCAAAGCGCACGAAAAAGTCGATGAGCTTACGGTTGCGCCAGCCGCCGTATTCCGTCACCAGATGGTACGGCATCTCGAAATGCGACAAGGTGATCACCGGTTCAATGCCATATTTCAGACACTCGTCAAAGAGGTCGTCATAAAATTGCAACCCCGCTTCATTGGGCTGGGTTTCGTCTCCCTGCGGAAAAATACGTGTCCAGGCAATGGACGTGCGGAAACACCTGAAGCCCATTTCCGCGAACAGTTTTATGTCCTCTTTGTAGCGGTGGTAAAAGTCAATGGCGTGGTGATTGGGATAATTTTTGCCTGGCAGCACGCCGTCGGTGATTTCCCGCGCGACGCCGTGCGCGCCCGCGGTCATCACATCGGCCACGCTGATTCCCTTTCCGCCTTCCTGCCAGCCGCCCTCCAGTTGATGCGCCGCGACCGCCCCACCCCACATGAAATTCGCTTTAAATCCCGACATAGATCCCCTCGTTAATTCGCATTAGCAAAACAGAAACCGGTTTCAGTACGATACTGAGCAAACTTAGCGGCGCATTCAAGCAACGAAATGTACCCGGTTTCATTTTCGTGGCGCAGGTCATAAAAACGGCGCCGTACGAGAAAATCGCAGCAAAAATCAACACATAAAATCGGATGCAACGCAGGCTCGCAAACGTTTGCTTTCCCTGTTAGAATTGCGCCGAATTTTTCCTTTTACCGCAAGAAATAACGTGGGGAACCAGGCAGTGACCGATAAAACCTCTCTTAGCTACAAAGATGCCGGTGTTGATATTGACGCGGGCAATGCTCTGGTCGATCGAATCAAAGGCGTAGTGAAGAAAACCCGCCGCCCGGAAGTGATGGGGGGTCTGGGTGGCTTCGGTGCGCTGTGCGCGTTGCCGCAAAAATATCGTGAACCGGTACTGGTTTCCGGCACTGACGGCGTAGGGACCAAACTGCGTCTGGCAATGGATCTTAAGCGTCACGACACCATCGGGATTGACCTGGTGGCGATGTGCGTGAACGACCTGGTGGTTCAGGGCGCTGAGCCGCTGTTTTTCCTCGACTATTACGCTACCGGGAAACTGGACGTGGACACCGCAGCCAGCGTCATTCAGGGCATTGCGGAAGGTTGTCTGCAGTCCGGCTGCGCGCTGGTCGGAGGGGAAACCGCTGAAATGCCAGGGATGTACCACGGTGAAGACTATGACGTCGCGGGCTTCTGCGTCGGGGTGGTGGAAAAATCAGAAATCATCGACGGTTCTAAAGTTGCCGACGGCGATGTGCTGATTGCGCTGGGATCCAGCGGCCCGCACTCTAACGGCTATTCGCTGGTGCGCAAAATCGTTGAGGTTAGCGGCTGCGACCCGGAAACCACCGAGCTTGACGGTAAGCCGCTGGCCGATCATCTGCTTGCGCCGACCCGTATCTACGTGAAATCGATCCTGGCGCTGATCGAGAACGTCGACGTGCACGCCATCGCCCACCTCACCGGCGGCGGTTTCTGGGAAAATATTCCACGCGTCCTGCCGGACAACACTCAGGCGGTGATCGACGAATCTTCATGGCAGTGGCCTGCCGTGTTCAACTGGTTGCAAAACGCCGGTAATGTTAGCCAGCACGAAATGTACCGTACCTTTAACTGCGGCGTCGGTATGGTGATCGCCCTTCCGGCAAGCGAAGTGGACAATGCGCTGGCATTGCTGAAAGCAAAGGGTGAAAACGCGTGGAAAATCGGTATCATCAACGCTTCTGATTCCGAACAGCGTGTGGTTATTGAATAATGAATATTGTGGTGCTTATTTCCGGCAACGGAAGCAATTTGCAGGCGATCATTGATGCCTGCAAAGAGAAGAAAATCAACGGCACCCTTCGCGCAGTATTCAGCAACAAGGCCGATGCGTTCGGCCTTGAACGCGCCAGAAAAGCGAACATTCCTGTGCATACGCTGACGGCCGATCAGTTCGCCAGCCGTGAAGCGTTTGACCGGGAGCTGACCCTTGAGATCGACGCGTATGCGCCTGATGTGGTGGTGCTGGCCGGTTTTATGCGCATTCTTAGCCCAGCCTTTGTCGCTCATTATCACGGACGCCTGCTGAATATACACCCTTCCCTGTTGCCCAAATATCCCGGCCTGCATACCCACCGCCAGGCGCTGGAAAATGGCGACGAGGAACACGGCACGTCGGTGCACTTTGTCACCGATGAGCTTGATGGCGGTCCGGTCATTTTACAGGCGAAAGTACCCGTCTTTGAGGGAGACGACGAAGACGAAATCACCGCGCGCGTTCAGGCCCAGGAACATGCCATTTATCCCCTGGTTGTGAGCTGGTTCGTCGAAGGCCGTCTGAAGATGCATGACAACGCCGCGTGGCTGGATGGTCAACGTTTGCCGCCGCAGGGCTATGCGGCTGACGATTAATTCGGTCCCTTCACAGGCCAGAAGCGCCGTCTTCTGGCCCTGACGCGTCCGTTCGCCGGATAGCGGCAAAATACCCTGTCCGGCCTACTTTTCTTCCCGCCTTTATGTTATCAAACAGTTTATTGTCATACTTTTCTGGCACAGTTGGACATCTGAGAGCATTGCTCGCCATAATGATCAGGTCGTGTCCCGTGAATCAAACGGAGTATAAGTATTAATGGGTCAGGAAAAGCTATACATCGAGAAAGAGCTGAGCTGGTTAGCGTTTAACGAACGCGTGCTCCAGGAAGCGGCGGATAAATCTAACCCGCTAATCGAAAGGATGCGTTTCTTAGGCATCTATTCCAATAACCTTGATGAGTTCTATAAAGTGCGTTTCGCCGAGTTGAAGCGCCGCATTATCATTAGCGAAGAACAGGGTTCAAATTCGCATTCTCGCCATCTGTTAGGCAAGATCCAGTCCCGTGTGTTAAAAGCCGATCAGGAATTTGATGGTCTTTATAACGAACTGTTGCTGGAGATGGCGCGCAACCAGATCTTCCTGATTAACGAACGCCAACTGTCAGTGAATCAGCAAAGCTGGCTGCGCCACTACTTTAAACAATACCTGCGCCAGCATATCACCCCCATTTTGATCAACCGCGAAACGGATCTCGTTCAGTTTCTGAAAGATGATTACACCTACCTCGCGGTGGAGATCATTCGTGGTGATTCGATACGCTACGCGCTGCTGGAAATTCCATCGGACAAAGTGCCGCGCTTCGTCAACCTGCCGCCGGAAGCCCCGCGACGCCGCAAGCCGATGATCCTGCTGGACAACATTCTGCGCTACTGCCTGGATGACATCTTCAAAGGCTTTTTTGATTACGACGCCCTGAACGCTTATTCGATGAAGATGACCCGCGACGCCGAATACGATCTGGTGCACGAGATGGAATCCAGCCTGATGGAGCTGATGTCCTCCAGCCTCAAACAGCGTTTGACCGCTGAACCGGTGCGTTTTGTTTATCAGCGCGACATGCCCAACGCGCTGGTCGAAGTGCTGCGGGAAAAACTGACCATCTCGCGTTATGACTCCATCGTGCCCGGAGGGCGTTACCACAACTTCAAAGATTTCATTAACTTCCCGAATGTCGGCAAAGCGAATCTGGTGAATAAACCACTGCCGCGCCTGCGCCATATCTGGTTTGATAATGAGAAGTTTCGTAATGGCTTTGACGCCATCCGTGAACGCGATGTGCTGCTCTACTATCCATATCACACCTTTGAACACGTTCTGGAGCTGTTGCGTCAGGCCTCCTTCGACCCGAGCGTACTGGCCATCAAAATTAACATCTATCGCGTGGCGAAAGATTCACGGATTATCGACTCGATGATCCATGCTGCCCACAACGGCAAAAAAGTCACGGTGGTGGTGGAGCTACAGGCGCGCTTTGATGAAGAAGCCAACATTCATTGGGCGAAGCGCCTGACGGAAGCGGGCGTACATGTGATCTTCTCCGCGCCGGGCTTAAAAATTCACGCCAAGCTGTTTCTTATTTCGCGTAAAGAAGGCGACGACGTGGTGCGCTACGCGCATATCGGCACCGGTAACTTCAACGAAAAAACCGCGCGCCTGTATACCGACTATTCGCTGCTGACCGCCGATGCGCGGATCACCAACGAAGTGCGCCGGGTGTTTAACTTTATTGAGAACCCGTACCGTCCGGTAACGTTTGATTATTTGCTGGTTTCGCCACAGAACTCGCGTCGCCTGCTGTATGAAATGATTGACCGTGAAATCGCCAACGCTCAGCAGGGACGCCCTTCCGGCATCACCCTGAAGCTGAATAATTTGGTCGACAAAGGGCTGGTTGACCGCCTGTATGCGGCGTCCAGTTCCGGCGTGACGGTAAATCTGCTGGTTCGCGGAATGTGTTCGCTGATTCCTTATCTTCCAGGCATCAGCGATAATATTCGCGTCATCAGCATTGTTGACCGCTATCTGGAACATGACCGTGTTTACATCTTTGAAAATGGCGGCAATAAGCAGGTGTATCTGTCCTCCGCGGACTGGATGACGCGTAATATCGACTACCGCATTGAGGTAGCGACGCCGCTGCTTGATCCACGCCTGAAGCAACGGGTACTGGATATTATTGACATCCTGTTCAGCGACACGGTAAAAGCCCGCTATATCGACAAAGAACTGAGTAATCGCTACGTGCCGCGCGGGAATCGCCGCAAAGTACAGGCGCAACTGGCGATTTATGACTACATCAAATCACTCGAGCAACCAGACTAACGCTATGCCAATACATGATAAGTCCCCACGACCGCAGGAGTTTGCGGCAGTCGACCTCGGCTCAAACAGTTTTCACATGGTCATTGCCCGCGTGGTGGATGGCGCAATGCAGATAATTGGCCGTCTGAAGCAGCGTGTCCATCTGGCTGACGGCCTCGGCCCGGATAACCGGCTGAGTGAAGAAGCCATGGAGCGCGGGCTAAGCTGTCTGTCGCTGTTTGCCGAACGTCTGCAGGGGTTTTCGCCCTCCAGCGTCTGTATTGTGGGGACGCACACGCTGCGTCAGGCGTTGAACGCCACTGACTTTCTCAAGCGTGCGGAAAAGGTTATCCCCTACCCTATTGAGATCATCTCCGGTAACGAAGAAGCGCGCCTGATTTTTATGGGCGTTGAGCACACGCAGCCCGAAAAGGGGCGTAAGCTGGTGATCGACATCGGCGGCGGCTCAACGGAACTGGTGATCGGCGAAAACTTCGAGCCAACGCTGGTTGAAAGCCGTCGTATGGGGTGCGTCAGCTTTGCGCAGCTTTATTTTCCCGGCGGCGCGATCACCCCGGAGAACTTCCAGCGCGCCAGAATGGCGGCGGCGCAAAAGCTCGAAACCTTAACCTGGCAGTTTCGCATTCAGGGCTGGAACGTCGCGCTGGGCGCCTCCGGCACCATTAAAGCCGCACATGAAGTGTTGCTGGAGTTGGGGGAAAAAGACGGTTTTATTACCCCGGAACGTCTGGACCGTCTGGTGACAGAGATACTGCACTACCGCAATTTCGACGCCCTGAGCTTGCCGGGTTTATCCGAGGAGCGAAAAGCGGTGTTTGTGCCGGGTCTGGCGATTCTTTGCGGTGTCTTTGATGCGCTGGCCATCCGTGAACTTCGCCTCTCCGACGGCGCGCTGCGTGAAGGCGTCCTGTACGAAATGGAAGGCCGTTTTCGCCACCAGGACGTCCGTAGCCGTACCGCCAGTAGCCTGGCGAATCAGTACAATATTGACGGCGATCAGGCCAGACGCGTACTGGATACCACCATGCAGATGTACGATCAGTGGCAGGCGCAGCAGCCAAAACTGGCCCATCCGCAGTTGGAAGCGCTGCTGAGATGGGCCGCGATGCTGCACGAGGTAGGCCTGAATATCAATCACAGCGGCCTGCATCGCCATTCAGCCTATATTCTGCAAAACAGTGATTTACCCGGCTTTAATCAGGAGCAGCAAACCATGATGGCGACGCTGGTTCGCTATCACCGCAAAGCGATCAAGCTGGACGATCTGCCGCGCTTTACGCTGTTCAAGAAGAAGCAATACCTGCCGCTAATCCAGTTGCTGCGCCTTGGGGTTCTGCTGAACAATCAGCGCCAGGCCACAACTACGCCCCCGACGCTGACGCTCATCACGGACGACAGCCACTGGACGCTCCGTTTTCCTTATGACTGGTTCAGCCAGAACGCGCTGGTGCTGCTCGATCTGGAAAAAGAGCAGCAATACTGGGAAGCGGTCACCGGCTGGCGTCTGAAAATAGAGGAAGAACGTTCACCGGAAATCGCCGCCTGAAGACCGCTCAGGTGCCGGTAACCGGCACCTGCGCTTTCAGTATGTCCCTTAGCGGTTGGGGTTCGCCGATTAAATATCCCTGCATATAGTCAATACCCAGCGAGGCGACCGCGCTGCGGATCTCCTCGCTTTCAACAAATTCCGCCACCACCTGCATTTTCTTCATGCGCGCCAGATGGCAGATAGAAGCCACAATCTGGTAGTCGAGGCTGTTCGATACCATATTGCGGATAAAACTCCCGTCAATTTTTAAAATGTTGGCGCTGATATTTTTCAGCCGGGCATAGCTGGCATAGCCGGTACCGAAATCGTCAATCGCAATTTGACAGCCCAGCTGTTGCAGATTATGCAGCGTTACCTGCGCCTGCTCGGCATTCAGCAGCGCGTAGCTTTCGGTGACTTCGAAGATCAACTGCCACGCCTCGATCTGGTATTTGCTCAGTAGCTTGCTGACTTCCAGTGAAAACTTCGCCCGACAAATTGACGGAGCCGAAAGATTCAGGGCAAAACGGCGCGCGGGCATATCTGCACGATTATCGGCCATAAAGCGTAAGGTATGTTCGATGACCCAGAGATCGATTCGCGAGGCCAGACCGAACTCATGCGCAACGGGCAAAAATACCTCTGGCGAGATCAGTCCGCCGTCACTGTCTTTCAACCGCAGCAGGATCTCATGGTAGACATCGCCACGCAGGCCTTCGATAGGTTGCGCCATCAGGCAGAAGCGATCGTGTTCGAGCGCGTGCTGCAGGCGATTCATCATCGCCACTTTATCTTTCACATTGCGCTGCAAATTCACAGCTCCACGACGCTCCAGATTCTCCGGCGTGTTGGTCATAATCGACAGTTCAGCAATGGTACTAAGTTCGCCAAGCAGCAGATAAATATGGTTCACCGGAGACCGCACGTAGCAGTAGCTCATGCCCACCTGCGGCTGGAAGGTCATACCGTCCCAGATAAAGCGAAACCGTTTGATGTGCTCGTCCAGGAGATCAATACGCTGCTGGTGTGATTCGGTGTTTAAGCGCAGCAGCAGGTCCGGGCCAGACATTTGGTAGACGTTTTCATCCGGCGACAGCTTTTCATTTATCCAGTGTGAAAGCTGCTGCTTATACTGAATCCGCAGCATAATGCCATAATTCTTCACCAGCACTTCGAGCTCAGGAACATGCAGAAAACAGAGCGCGGACCACGGGGCATTTTTCAGGGCGCGATTGAGCGCGCGGAGATTGGGCAGATGAACAACGGGATCGAGGAAAGCCAGCCTGCGCGCGCGGCTGTTGACAACCCGCTGACGCGTGGCCAATACCGCCATGTAATTGACGATAAATGAAAAAACCAGAAAGCTCGACGACGTGATCGCCAGTTGGACATCATAACCAGAATAATAGGGGGTATAACTCTGGTAATTATGGATCGCAATAATCAGCACGGGCGCCCAAAGCAGAGAGATGAAGCGATAGCCATAGCGCATCGCGCCCCAGAGCATAACCGGCAGTAATAATGACATTGTATAATTTGTGCTGAATATTGAGCTATTTACATTCAGGGGCATACATAGCAAGGTCATTAATACAATGAGGATTAATAACCATAAGGCGACCTCTTTCTTCGAGGCTTTTGCATCAAACTGCAGTTTTAACTGGGAATAATAGCCGCGTAAATGAAGCGGGTTACGAATCACGCGAAGGAGAAAATAGAAAAACGGGACGCCAATTAAATTTCCGACCAGGATCCCCTGATAGTTAATTAATGCATTGATGTTAAACGGGGTGACGCCCATCAGATTCAGTCGGCTTTCATACATTCCGACAAACGCCGCAAACTGAAAAAGCACCAGAAACAGCGTAGCGGAGCAAAATACCTGCCAGAAAATTCGCTGGAACACCAGTCGCGGCTCGCCGTGTGAGACGCAATTCCGACGCGGATTAAAGACGCGATAGCCGCCCCAACTGAGGACGATAGCGATGAGGAAATGGGCGATTACCGGTAGCGTTTCAGCCAGCCCCACCTGCGGATATTTGCGTAAAAAGATGGCAAGAATAATTCCTGGTAATGCCGCCCAACTGAAAAAGTGCATCATGCTCATCATTAATGCTAACGGAAGATATAAAAGCACCACATCCCCGGAAGCCATATGCGCATAAGTATTGACGTGGCTCACTAATGGCAGCATTAAACACGGCAAAACCAGAGGAAGCCCCCACCACTTATCTCTGATTGCAATATAATTTTTATTCAGTCTCATAGATGCTCAGCAGAAACCCCGACTCCCGATGGGTTTTATCAGACAGGCATCCCCCCTGACCGCAAAAAGACGATGAAAAGATCATCACGTGAGGCAACGATTTTAGTTGCCAGCGGAAAGCAAATTTTGACATACATCAAATAATTTCACCGCCATTAATTAATTATTACCTTTATTCCGGCGTGTTATCATTTATATATTATTAATGTAAATAAGATTATTAACTTCCATAACAACCACCCATGAACAAGCTAACGCATTTTTACAACGTCATGAATTGACCATTGCGGCGCAGTATGCCTTAATGTGCTTATCGCCCGCAGGGGCATCTCTTAAGGAACCTTTTGTGAGTCAGGCTACCAGTATGCGAAAACGACATCGATTTAACAGTCGCATGACCCGTATCGTACTGCTTATCAGTTTTCTCTTCTTCTTTGGACGCTTTGTCTACTCTTCTATTGGCGCCTGGCATCATCATCAGGACAAAAAAGACGTTCAACAGTCCAGACTCTCTGTCGAAACGCCCGCACAGCGTTAAGGTTTCTCAGCGCGATAAGATAAACCGATCTTCCATCGTCGAACATGCCGCAGTCTCGCTAACCGTTAATAGCAATGATGTCTTTCTTCAAATATTGTGGCTCATTTTTCGCGCTAAGCAGTCATTGTAAATGTGAATAGATAAAAATAAAAAACCCTCTGTAAAAACAGAGGGTTGAATTAATATTCGAACAGAAATGATTAGCTATAAGTTAGCGGTTCATCATTCCCACTCAATGGTAGCGGGGGGCTTACCGCTGATGTCATACACCACGCGGGAAATGCCGTTCACTTCATTGATGATGCGGTTAGACACGCGGCCTAAGAAGTCATACGGCAGGTGCGCCCAATGCGCGGTCATAAAGTCGATGGTTTCAACCGCACGCAGAGAGACAACCCAGTCGTATTTACGACCGTCGCCCATCACGCCAACCGAACGAACCGGCAAGAACACGGTGAACGCCTGGCTTACCTTGTTGTACAGGTCAGCTTTGTGCAGTTCCTCGATGAAGATCGCGTCCGCACGACGCAGCAGATCGCAATACTCTTTCTTCACTTCGCCCAGCACGCGCACGCCCAGACCTGGCCCCGGGAACGGGTGACGGTAAAGCATGTCGTACGGCAGACCCAGCTCCAGACCAATCTTGCGTACTTCGTCTTTGAACAGCTCTTTAAGCGGTTCAACCAGACCCATCTTCATCTCTTTTGGCAGACCGCCGACGTTATGGTGAGATTTGATGACGTGCGCCTTACCGGTTGCTGAAGCAGCAGACTCGATGACGTCCGGGTAGATAGTGCCCTGAGCAAGCCATTTCACCTCTTCCAGCTTCAGCGCTTCTTCGTCGAACACCTCCACGAAAACGCGGCCAATGATCTTACGTTTTGCTTCCGGATCGTTTTCACCCGCCAGCGCGCTGAGGAAGCGGTCTTCCGCCGGAACATGAACGATGTTCAGACCGAAATGGTCGCCGAACATATCCATCACCTGCTGCGCTTCATTCAGACGCAGCAAACCGTTATCGACAAAGACGCAGGTCAGATTTTTGCCGATCGCACGGTGCAGCAGCATCGCGGTGACGGAGGAGTCAACCCCACCGGACAGACCGAGGATCACTTTGTCATCACCGACCTGCTGACGGATACGCTCAACCGCGTCGTCAATGATTTTTGCCGGCGTCCACAGCGCTTCACACTGGCAGATATCGCGCACGAAGCGCTCCAGCATACGCATCCCCTGACGGGTGTGCGTCACTTCCGGGTGGAACTGCACGCCGTAGAAACGTTTTTCCTCATTCGCCATGATGGCGAACGGGCAGCTTTCGGTGCTGGCAACGGTCACAAAGTCAGACGGGATAGCGGTGACTTTATCGCCGTGGCTCATCCAGACGTCGAGCAGCGGCTTGCCGTCGGCGGTCAAGGAATCTTCGATGCCACGCACCAGCGCGCTGTCGCTAACCACTTCAACCTGGGCGTAGCCAAACTCGCGCTCGCTGGAGCCTTCTACATGACCGCCCAGCTGCATCGCCATGGTCTGCATGCCGTAGCAAACGCCAAATACCGGTACGCCCGCTTCAAAAACGTACTGCGGCGCGCGCGGACTGTTTTCTTCGGTGGTGCTTTCAGGGCCGCCGGAAAGAATGATACCGCTAGGATTAAACTCGCGAATCTGTGCTTCAGTTACATCCCAAGCCCACAGTTCGCAGTACACGCCGAGTTCACGTACGCGACGCGCAACCAGCTGAGTGTACTGCGATCCGAAATCAAGGATGAGAATGCGATGCTTGTGAATATTGTCTGTCATTGACGCTAATTCCGAGGCAAATGAAACCAAAAAAAGCGCCCGTCAGGGCGCGTAAACTTATCAGGAGCCCAGACGGTAGTTCGGGGACTCTTTAGTGATGGTCACGTCATGAACGTGACTTTCCTGAATACCCGCACCGCTGATACGGACGAATTCCGCCTTAGTACGCAATGCGTCAATAGTACCACAGCCCGTCAGCCCCATACAGGAGCGCAGGCCGCCCATCTGCTGGTGAATGATCTCTTTCAGACGGCCTTTATAGGCAACGCGGCCTTCGATACCTTCCGGCACCAGTTTGTCGGCGGCGTTATCGCTCTGGAAGTAACGGTCAGAAGAGCCTTTAGACATTGCGCCCAGCGAGCCCATTCCGCGGTAGGATTTATAAGAACGGCCCTGGTACAGTTCAATTTCGCCCGGAGATTCCTCGGTACCGGCCAGCATAGAGCCGACCATCACCGCGCTTGCGCCTGCGGCAATGGCTTTCGCGATATCGCCAGAGAAACGGATACCGCCGTCGGCGATAACCGGAATGCCGGTGCCTTCCAGCGCTTCTACAGCGTCAGATACGGCGGTGATCTGCGGAACCCCCACGCCGGTTACGATACGGGTGGTGCAGATAGAGCCTGGGCCAATCCCCACTTTCACCGCGCTTACGCCAGCGTCAGCGAGCGCGCGCGCGCCTGCGCCAGTCGCCACGTTGCCGCCGATGATTTGCAGATCCGGGTACTTCGCGCGGGTTTCGCGGATACGCTGCAGTACGCCTTCGGAGTGGCCATGAGAGGAGTCGATCAACAGGACGTCAACGCCCGCAGCAACCAGCGCATCAACGCGTTCTTCGTTGCCCGCCCCCGCGCCAACCGCTGCGCCGACGCGCAGGCGACCGTGCTCGTCTTTACAGGAATTCGGTTTACGTTCTGCTTTCTGGAAATCTTTAACGGTGATCATGCCGAGCAGGTGGAAGCTGTCATCAACAACCAGCGCTTTCTCGACGCGCTTTTCGTGCATTTTTGCCAGCACGACATCACGCGCTTCACCTTCACGCACGGTAACCAGACGCTCTTTCGGGGTCATATAGACGCTCACCGGCTGGCTCAGGTCCGTCACAAAACGCACGTCGCGGCCCGTAATGATGCCGACCAGTTCGTTGTCTTCGGTCACAACCGGGTAGCCTGCGAAACCATTGCGTTCGGTCAGTTCTTTAACTTCGCGCAGGGTGGTCGTGGGCAGAACGGTTTGCGGGTCGGTAACCACGCCAGATTCATGTTTCTTCACGCGACGGACTTCTTCCGCCTGACGCTCGATAGACATGTTTTTGTGGATAAAACCAATGCCGCCTTCCTGAGCCAGAGCGATTGCAAGGCGCGCTTCAGTCACGGTATCCATTGCTGCGGAGAGCATAGGAATGTTCAGACGAATGGTTTTCGTCAACTGCGTGCTGAGATCGGCAGTATTCGGCAGAACGGTGGAGTGAGCGGGAACGAGGAGGACGTCGTCAAACGTCAAAGCTTCTTTAGCGATACGTAGCATGGGCAATATCTCTGACCTGGGGTGGATAAATATTGCCGTGGCATTATACAGAGCGTAACCGATTGCATCTACACTTTTTTGCAAAAAAACCTTGCGATCCCCGGTAAGCGGGTTACTATCGACTGAATAACCTGCTGATTTAGAATTTGATCCCGCTCACATGTTATCCTCTCAGACTTCCGCCATTTTTACCGTAAGCCGCCTTAATCAGACGGTTCGTCTGCTGTTGGAACAAGAGATGGGGCAGGTCTGGATCAGCGGCGAAATTTCGAATTTCTCCCAGCCCGCGTCAGGCCACTGGTATTTCACCCTGAAAGATGACGCCGCCCAGGTGCGCTGTGCGATGTTTCGCAACAGCAACCGCCGGGTAACTTTCCGCCCGCAACACGGGCAGCAGGTGCTGGTGCGCGCCAATATCACCCTCTACGAGCCGCGCGGCGATTACCAGATTATCGTCGAGAGCATGCAGCCCGCGGGTGAAGGTCTGCTCCAGCAAAAATTCGAACAGCTAAAAGCCACGCTTTCGGCAGAAGGTTTATTCGACCAGCAGTTTAAAAAACCGCTTCCCTCCCCTGCCCGCTGCGTCGGGGTGATCACCTCGAAAACCGGCGCTGCGCTGCATGATATTCTCCACGTGCTCAAACGCCGCGATCCGTCCCTCCCGGTCATTATTTATCCGACCGCCGTACAGGGTGACGATGCGCCAGGGCAAATCGTGCGCGCCATCGAACTGGCAAACATGCGTAACGAGTGTGACGTGCTGATTGTCGGACGCGGCGGCGGTTCACTGGAAGATTTATGGAGCTTCAATGATGAACGGGTGGCGCGGGCAATCTTCGCCAGTCGCATTCCGGTAGTGAGCGCCGTCGGACACGAAACGGACGTGACGATTGCCGATTTTGTCGGCGATCTGCGCGCGCCGACCCCTTCAGCAGCCGCTGAAATGGTCAGCCGCAACCAGCAGGAGCTGGTGCGCCAGCTTCAGTCTGCCCAGCAGCGCCTGGGCATGGCGATGGACTATTTTCTCGCAAACCGCAGCCGTCGCTTTACACAGTTGCATCATCGTCTGCAACAGCAGCATCCGCAGCTGCGACTGGCGCGTCAGCAGACGGCGCTGGAACGATTACAACAGCGGATGAATATCGCGATTGACAGCCAGCTTAAGCGTTCCGGCCAGCAGCAATTCCGCTTATTACAGCGCCTCAATCACCAAAATCCTCAGCCACGCATTCACCGGGCGCAAAGCCGTGTTCAGCAACTGGAATATCGTCTGGCGGATACAATACGCGCGCGCCTGAGCGCAACGCGCGAACGCTTTGGCAATGCGGTCACTCATCTGGAAGCCGTCAGTCCGCTCTCCACTCTGGCACGCGGCTACAGCGTGACCAGCAGCGCCGACGGCAATGTGCTGAAACACACTAAACAGGTGAAGGCTGGCGATCTGCTGACCACCCGGGTCACCGATGGCTGGGTGGAAAGCGAAGTGAAAGCCGTCAAAACGGTAAAAAAAACCCGCCAGCGTAAAAGCGTTTAATTTTCACACTATACTGCTGTTATTCCTTATTTATTCGGCCTTGCCAGAATTCAGGAGAACAGCATGCCCCACTTTTACAGCGTCATCCCGCCTTATATCCTGCGTCGCATTATCGAAACAGGTTCTGAACCGCAGCAGCGGTGCGCACGACAAACGCTGAGCCACGTGCAGACCCTGATGGCGCATATGCCGGGCAAGCCCGCCGCGCCGCACGTCAGTCAGGCTGGCCAACTGGAACGCGACATTTACGATGCGAAGCAGACCCAGGAACTGCCTGGCACGCAGGTCCGTTATGAGGGCCATCCTTCGAATGGCGACGTGGCGGTAGATGAAGCCTATGATTATCTCGGCATAACCCATGACTTTTTCTGGAAAAACTGGCAGCGCGACTCGTTGGATAACAAAGGGTTAATTCTCACCGGCACGGTTCATTACGGACGCGAGTACCAGAACGCCTTCTGGAACGGGCAGCAGATGGTGTTTGGCGACGGCGATGGCGAGATTTTTAACCGTTTCACGATTGCCACTGACGTGGTGGCGCACGAACTGGCGCATGGGATCACGGAATCCGAAGCCGGACTGATCTACTTTGAGCAGGCGGGCGCGCTCAATGAATCGCTATCTGACGTGTTTGGCGCGCTGGTAAAGCAATACCATCTGGGGCAAACCGCGGACCAGGCCGACTGGCTCATCGGCGAAGGGCTGCTGGCGGAAGGTATCAACGGCAAGGGATTACGCTCAATGTCGGCACCGGGTACCGCCTATGACGATCCGCTGCTTGGCAAAGATCCACAGCCTGGTCATATGCGCGATTTTATCAAAACGCGTGAGGACAACGGCGGCGTGCACCTTAATTCCGGCATTCCTAACCGGGCGTTTTACCTCGCCGCGACGGCGCTCGGCGGTTACGCATGGGAGAAGGCTGGCTATGCCTGGTACGATACAGTGTGCGATCGCCAACTGGCGCAGGACGCCGACTTCATTGATTTCGCGCGTTTAACCATTCATCACGGCGAAAAACGTAGCGGTAAAGTAACGGCGCAGGCCATTGAGGACGCCTGGAAAGCCACAGGAGTGATGTAATGGATATCCCTGAACTCACTGATGACGCCGTTGTGGAACTGGCACGCGAAGGCGGCGTCGCGTTTATCCCAAAGCTGAGTCAACAGCGCAAAATTGCCCTTTCCACCTTGTCTGAGGCCCAGCGTCAGCGCGTTGCCGACATCCTGCGGCAAAGCCTGTCCGTCGGCACGCCGCCGGGTCAGGCGGATTCGCCGGGGCGAGGCGATCAGCGCTATTTTCGTATTCAGATCGTCTGGACCCGGCACGATCAGGCGGGATACGCCGATATCATCGTGCTGGTGCCGGAAAATGACGCGCCCGCTTCGCTCGTTGAACTTTGGCAAAAAGGAGAGGACTGCGTGTGCGATTAAGTTCGCGTCAGGGCAAACTCAACGCGTTTTTTTGAAATCAGGCCATGGCCATTCTGGCAAAAGTAATCCACCGCGCCACAGGCTTTTAAGATCTGTAGCGGCTTATGGCAGTCCGGGCACAGCGCCGCAAGGGCATAATCGACATTGCACGTCGCACAATGCGCAGTCTCACCGTTACGTTCCAGCGGATTTTGGCAGTCTGGACAACGAAGTTCCATAGCAGTCTCCCTATCTGGATGTGTGCCCTCTCCTGAGAGAGGGCTTAAGTGATTACTTACTTTTCTTGATATGTTTAATCAGGCGCTTACGCTTGCGCATCTGCGTCGGGGTCAGCGTATTACGCTTATTCGCATACGGGTTTTCCCCTTCTTTGAACTGGATACGAATCGGTGTCCCCATCACTTCCAGCGACTTACGGAAGTAGTTCATCAGATAACGCTTGTAAGAGTCCGGCAGGTCTTTAACCTGGTTGCCGTGAATCACCACGATTGGCGGGTTGTAACCACCGGCGTGGGCGTATTTCAGCTTCACGCGGCGGCCACGCACCAACGGCGGCTGGTGATCTTCCACCGCCATCGTCATGATGCGGGTTAGCATCGCGGTGCTGACGCGACGGGTGGAGCTGTCATAGGCCTCACGTACGGATTCAAACAGGTTGCCGACCCCGCTGCCGTGAAGTGCGGAGATAAAGTGTACGCGAGCAAAGTCGATAAAGCCCAGACGGAAGTCCAGCGTCTCTTTCACCTGCTCTTTCACTTCCTGCGTCAGGCCATCCCACTTGTTCACCACAATAACAAGTGAGCGCCCACTATTAAGGATGAACCCCAGCAGCGACAGGTCCTGATCGGAAATCCCTTCGCGGGCATCAATCACCAGCAGCACCACGTTAGCGTCTTCTATCGCTTGCAGCGTCTTGATTACCGAGAACTTTTCCACCGCGTCGGTAATCTTGCCGCGCTTACGCACCCCTGCGGTATCAATCAGCACATATTCACGCTCGTCACGCTGCATGGGGATATAAATGCTGTCGCGCGTGGTGCCGGGCATGTCGTAGACTACCACGCGGTCCTCGCCCAGAATGCGGTTAGTAAGCGTAGACTTACCCACGTTCGGTCGTCCGACTATCGCCAGCTTGATCGGCAGATCCTGCGGGTTAAAATCATCTGCCGGCTCTTCTTCCACGTTCTCGTCGGCGTCATACTGCGCCCAGTATTCGGCGTCTTCATCCACCTCTTCCTGCGGCGCGACATCGTCCATCCACGGCAGCAGAACGTGTTCCAGCAGGCTGAGAACGCCACGACCATGAGACGCGGCGATCGGGTGAATTTCCCCCAGCCCCAGGGAGTAGAAATCCACAACCGCCTGGTCCGGATCGAGGCCGTCGGTTTTGTTGGCGACGAGGAAGGTCGGTTTTTCACGGGAACGCAGATGCTGAGCGATGGCTTCGTCAGCAGGCATCAGGCCCGCGCGGGCGTCCACCATAAACAGTACAACGTCCGCTTCTTCAATCGCCAGCAGGGACTGTTCCGCCATACGGGTTTCTACACCGTCTTCCGTCCCGTCAATACCGCCAGTATCAATACAGATAAACTCGCGACCATCAATTTCCGCACGACCGTACTTACGGTCACGAGTCAGACCCGGGAAATCCGCAACCAGCGCATCCCGGGTACGGGTTAGACGGTTAAATAACGTGGATTTTCCGACGTTAGGGCGCCCGACAAGCGCGACCACAGGTACCATGTTTAAAGCCTCATTTTATAAATCATCAGACAACAGACGCGATTTTTGCGCCGTTGTTAAAAACAGGAAAACGGCCCCTGCACCAGGAGCCGTTTTTTAATGCGCACGACCAGAACGATTAACGTGTAATCGCGTACACGGTACCGTCTTTCGCCTGGATCAGCAGTTTGCCGTCGGCAGACACCGGTTCGGTCTGGAAGCCGGAGCTGTCAACTTCCTGCTGTGCCACAAAGCGGCCATCTTCAACGTTGAGCCAGTGCAGGTAACCTTCGCTGTCGCCCACCACCAGATTGCCATTGTACAGCACCGGAGAGGTCAGCAGACGGTGCAGCAGATCGCTCTGTGTCCACAGGGTTACGCCGCCGTCGGTGGTCAACGCCAGTATGCGGTCATTCTGATCCACCAGATAAATACGGTTGCCGTCAACGATGAAATCGTTCACTGACCCCAGTTCACGTTTCCACATGATCTGACCGCTGCGCAGATCCAGCGCCGTCAGGTTACCATTATACGCCAGCGCATAGACGATACCGTCAACGATAACTGGCGTGGTATCGACATCGCTGAGACGGTCGATTTCTGTAGAGCCCGTCGCCTGAGAAATACGCTGCTGCCAAATCATCTGGCCCTGCTGCATCAGCACGGCGCTTACGCGACCGTTATCACCGCCGACAATCGCCGCGCCGAAGGCCGTCGCTGGCGCAGACTCGCCGCGCAGAGACAGAGAAGGCATATCAAGGTTGACGGTCCACTTGATCGCGCCATCCGCTTCGTTCAGCGCCTGCAGCTGGCCGTTACTGGTATGAATCAGCACCAGGCCGTCGCTGACCACCGGACGCGACAGCGCTTCGCCCGCGACTTTGGTCTGCCACGCAATGGTACCGTCCGCGGTGTTCAGGGCATATACCTGGGCTTTTTCACTGCCCAGGTAAACATGACCGCCAGACACCGTCACGCCGCCAGACAGCAGCGCAGGCGCGCGGGAGAACCAGCCATCTTTCTCGTTGAGGTTAACCGACCAGATCTCTTTGCCGTCGTCGGCATTTAACGCTTTCACCACGCCCGCACGATCGGCGGCGTAAACCACGTTATCTGCCAGCGCAGGATGGAGGTTGGAATAGAAATCACCGATCCCGTTGCCCACAGAGGTGCTCCAGACGGTAGACGGGGTAAACTGGTTCTCAACCACCGGTAATGGGGACATTTTAACAACGTCTTCTTCGCCGCTAAACAGTGAACAGCCGCTCAACAGGGTAACGGACAGCAGTCCTGGCAGAAGTAATTTACGCAATTGCATCGGGTCCCTCTCAGATGGACAAATTATTGATTTTCATCTGCAACATTTCGCTCAGTGCCGGGGAGGCTTTGCTGTTTACGCCTGCTTCCCATGCACTGCGCGCACCTTTCTTGTCGCCTTTGCTCAGCAACGCTTCGCCACGCAGATCGGCAACAATCGCCGCCCAGCCTTCACCTTTTACGGTGTCGAGGGTTTGCAGCGCAGTGTCAGCCTGTTTAAGCTGTACCTGAACGCGAGCCAGACGCAGTGAGATAACCGCTTTAAGATTTTCGTCACTGGTGGCCGCCAGTCCCTGCTGTAGCTGGGACACGGCTTTATCAAGTTGATTCTGGTCGACAAACTGTTGCGCCAGCTCCATCGACGCTAACGCGCCGTAGGTGTTTTTATTCTCAGCAGCAAATTTTTCCGCCGCAGACAGGTTTTCTGCGTTATCCGCGCTGAGCGAGCTGACGACGGTCTGATAAGCCTGAGAAGCAGAGCGTGCGGATTCAGTCTGGTGACTGGTCCAGTAGCGCCAGCCAATCAGCGCGCCAACCCCTAAAATCACCCCAACCGCCAGGGCTTTGCCGTTTTCGGCAAAGAAGCGTTTAATCGCGTCAACCTGGTCGTTTTCGTTCTCGTAAATTTCCACGCAGTCCTTCTCCTTAAGCCATTAACGTGCGCAAATGCGTTGCAACGCTATCTTGTGCAACCGCCGTTTGCTCACCGGAGCGCAAATCTTTCACAACGACAGTACCGGCAGCCACTTCGGACTCGCCAAGCACCAGCGCAATGCGGGCGCCCCACTTATCAGCGCGGGCAAACTGTTTCTTAAAGTTGCCGCCGCCGTGGTTTGTCATCAGCTTCACGCCCGGGAGGTCATCCCGTAAACGTTCCGCCAGCGTCATTGCCGCAGACTGCGTATCCGCGCCTGAAGCCACCAGGTATATATCGACAACAGGATCGGCAGTAAATTCCGGATTCACCGCCTGAACAAGTAAAACAAGGCGCTCAAGCCCCATTGCGAAGCCCACCGCCGGGGTCGCCCGGCCACCAAGCTGTTCCACCAGTCCGTCATAGCGGCCGCCAGCGCAAACGGTGCCCTGGGAACCCAGGCTGCTGGTCACCCATTCAAAAACGGTACGGTTGTAGTAGTCAAGGCCGCGAACCAGACGCTGATTAACGGTATAGCCAATGCCCGCGGCTTCCAGCAGTTTACACAGGCCGGCGAAGTGTTCGCGGGAATCGTCGTCGAGATAGTCGCCAAGCTGCGGCGCATCGTTAAGCAGCGCCTGTACGTCCGGATTTTTGGAGTCCAGAACGCGCAGCGGGTTGCTATACATACGACGTTTGCAGTCTTCGTCAAGCTTCTCAACGTGCTGTTCCAGGAAGGCGACCAGCGCATCGCGATAACTGGCGCGCGCCGCCAGAGAACCAATAGAGTTCAGCTCCAGGTTAACGTGCCCGGCGATCCCCAGCGCACGCCACCAGCGTGCTGTCAGCATGATAAGCTCAGCGTCAATGTCCGGCCCCTGCAGGCCAAAGGCTTCGACGCCCAACTGGTGGAACTGGCGATAGCGCCCTTTCTGCGGACGCTCGTGGCGAAACATCGGTCCGATGTACCACAGACGTTGTTCCTGATTGTACAGAAGACCATGCTCGATGCCGGCGCGTACACAGCCTGCCGTTCCTTCAGGACGCAGGGTCAGGCTATCGCCATTGCGGTCCTCGAAGGTATACATCTCTTTTTCAACGACGTCAGTAACTTCACCAATCGCGCGTTTGAATAACGGGGTCTGCTCTACAATCGGCAGGCGGATTTCACTGTAACCGTAGCTACCGAGCACGTTTTTGAGTGTGCCTTCAATGCGCTGCCAGATGGCGGTTTCGCCAGGCAGATAATCGTTCATGCCGCGAATGGCTTGAATGTTTTTTGCCACGTTTATTCTCTTTCTGAATATAAAAATGAACCCTCAGCGCTTTCCCGAACGAGACGGGAGCCATGCGGGTTCAATCATACACGGGAAGCTACGCGCTTCCCATCACGTTATTATTTTTCAACCTGCTGCACGTTGATGCGCTGCGCTTCGTCGAGCATTGTCGCTTTGGCGCGAATGCGGGCTTCAAGCTGGTCAATCATGTCGTTATTATCCAGACGATCTTTACGAACGCCATCTTCATAGAGACCACTTTTCTTGTTGCCGCCCGTCACGCCCAGCGTGGAGACCAGCGCTTCACCCGGCCCGTTGACCACACAGCCAATGATAGAAACGTCCATCGGGGTGATGATATCTTCCAGCCGCTGCTCCAGCGCGTTCACCGTACCGATCACGTCGAACTCCTGGCGCGAACAGGTCGGGCAGGCAATAAAATTGATGCCGCGTGAGCGAATACGCAGTGATTTGAGAATATCAAAACCGACTTTGATCTCTTCCACCGGATCGGCAGCCAGCGAGACGCGCAGGGTGTCGCCGATCCCTTCAGACAGCAGCAGCCCGAGGCCGATCGCGGATTTCACCGCGCCGCTGCGTGCGCCGCCGGCTTCGGTGATGCCTAAGTGCAGCGGCTGGGCGATCTGACGCGCTAACAGGCGATAAGACTCAACGGCGAGGAAGACATCGGAGGCTTTCACGCTGACTTTAAACTGATCGAAATTGAGACGATCGAGATGATCGACATGGCGCATTGCCGATTCCAGCAGCGCCTGCGGCGTCGGTTCGCCATATTTTTCCTGCAGATCTTTTTCCAGCGACCCGGCGTTAACGCCGATGCGGATCGGGATATTTTTGTCGCGCGCGCAATCCACCACCATGCGGATACGCTCTTCATTACCGATATTGCCAGGGTTGATACGCAGACAGTCCACACCATATTCCGCCACTTTCAGCGCGATACGGTAGTCAAAGTGAATGTCGGCCACCAGCGGAACAGAAACCTGCTGTTTGATGAGCTTAAAGGCTTCTGCGGCATCCATGGTGGGGACGGAGACGCGAACAATATCTGCGCCAACGCGTTCCAGCGCTTTTATCTGGTTAACCGTCGCTTCCACGTCCGTGGTCCGCGTATTGGTCATCGACTGTACGGCGATGGGGGCGCCATCGCCAATCGGCACATTCCCAACGTAAATACGCGTTGATTTTCTACGTTGAATTGGAGCCTGGTTATGCATGAAAAATCTCCCGCGTTACCCGTCTGTTACTGCGCCGGTGATTGTTCGGCATTGAGGGTCAGACGCGCAACCTGGTTAGTTCTGATAAAACGGCTCAGATCGACAGGTTTTCTTTGATACTGGATCTGCACCGCCGCCGGAGCGCCAATTTTAAGCTTATAAGGCGCCTGCCCGGTTAGGTTTAAATTGCCATCTTTACGCTGCATACCGCTGAACAGCTTTTTGCCGGTCGCATCTGTCACTTCCAGCCAGCAGTCGGCGGTGAAGTTCATCACCAGCGCGTTCGGGTCGACAGCAGGTGTCGCCGTGCCTGCCGGATCGGTTGGCAGCGTTGCTGTACCGTCCGTCGCGGACTGTGGCGCAGGGGTGGCCGGAGACGTCGTGGCGGTATCCACGTTAGCCTGAGAAGGCGACACAACGGCGTTCTGCTGCGGGTCAACCGCTGGCGCCGTTGTGGTTGGCGCTGGCGTTTGCGCGGTTTCCGCCGGACCGGTCGACGCAGGAGTATTATCCTGACTTGCTGCGGCGCTGGTATCCAGCGGCACGCTCTGCGTCGTTGCGCCATTTGCGTTCAGCTCAGCAGCGGACTGATCGGCCATCGTCGTGATCTCCTCCTGCTGCGCCTTATGGTTTTGCCACCACCAGGCGCCCGTCAGGCCGACGACCACAAACAGCACCAGCCAGGTAAACGTCATCAACCAGCCGTCGCGCTTTTTGCGCCGTTTACCTAATGAGAAGCTCTGCATCGGCGCCACTTTCGCCGCACGGACAGGCGCCTGTTTTTCCAGGCCAGGCAGCAGCTCTTCTTCAGGGATATGCACCAGACGCGCATAGGAGCGGATGTACCCGCGCAGGAAGGTCGAAGCAAGATCGGCCGGGGCCTTATCGTCTTCGATATCACGTACGGTAGACACCTTCAGGCAAAGTCGCTCAGCGACAGCCTGTTGGCTGAGTCCGAGTTGTTCACGGGCATTACGCAGACGAACGCCAGTGGATTGTGCTTCATGTTGGTCGTGAGTGGCTTCAGTATTCATTCGCTACAGCTGCTGGTGTAAATTTGGATTCAGGCGCCGGCGAGTCACAATGCCCACCCACACCGCGAAACATCTGGTCAGTTAACCTTAGTCAGACAGTATAAGCCTGTCAGGTCACTCTTAACAAAAACAGCTCAAGCCGGAGGGCTAAACTATTGTTGCACCGTACATACTGCCTTAAAGTCGACAAAAACGCACCGTTATTATTGACCAGACGAGTACAAGCGCGGCCCTCATTCAAATAACATTGCGTCACTGCACATAAAACGGGCAGTGACGCAATATTTATCAGATCGCTTTCACGTCGATAGCCTCGCCCTGCATACGTTTACGCAGGGTACGCTTGGTCCGATCGATAACATCCCCGGCCAGTTGACCGCAGGCGGCGTCGATATCATCGCCGCGGGTTTTACGCACAATGGTGGTAAACCCGTAACCCATGAGCACTTTCGAGAAACGATCGATGCGGCTATTGGAGCTGCGGCCATACGGCGCGCCCGGGAACGGGTTCCAGGGGATCAGGTTGATCTTACATGGCGTATCTTTCAGCAACTCCGCCAACTGATGCGCGTGCTCGGTTCCGTCATTGACGTGATCGAGCATGACATATTCGATGGTCACGCGCCCCTGGTTAGCGTTGGATTTCTCCAGATAGCGGCGCACCGCGGCGAGGAACGTTTCGATATTGTATTTCTTGTTGATAGGGACAATTTCGTCTCGAATTTCATCGTTCGGCGCGTGCAACGAGATCGCCAGCGCGACATCGATCATGTCGCCTAATTTGTCCAGCGCAGGCACGACGCCGGAAGTGGACAACGTGACGCGACGTTTGGACAAGCCAAAGCCGAAATCATCCAGCATGATTTCCATCGCCGGAACCACATTGGTCAGGTTGAGCAACGGTTCGCCCATCCCCATCATCACCACGTTAGTGATCGGGCGCTGGCCGGTGACTTTCGCCGCGCCAACGATTTTCGCCGCGCGCCACACCTGGCCGATGATTTCAGAAACGCGCAGGTTACGGTTAAATCCCTGCTGGGCCGTTGAGCAGAATTTACATTCCAGCGCACAACCTACCTGAGAAGAGACGCACAGCGTGGCGCGGTCGTCTTCCGGGATGTATACCGTTTCAACGCGCTGATCGCCGACGGCAATCGCCCATTTGATGGTGCCGTCGGAGGAGCGCTGTTCTTCAACCACTTCCGGCGCGCGGATTTCCGCCACCTCTTTCAGCTTACCGCGCAGAACTTTGTTGATGTCGGTCATCTCATCAAAGTTGTCGCAGCAATAGTGATACATCCACTTCATCACCTGATCGGCGCGGAAGGGTTTTTCACCTAATTCTTTAAAAAACTCCCGCAACTGCTGGCGGTTGAGATCCAACAGGTTGATTTTTCCATCTTTATTGGGAACTACCGGGGTGATGCTTTCAGGCGTGACAATGTGTTCAGACATATTCTATTCCGGCCTCGTTATTACACGTTATGGCCCCTGGAGGGTTGAAAAAGAAGCGCCCCGGTGAGCGGTGCTCGTCCTGGGGCGCTGCATTGTACAAATTCTGGCGCAAGGATGCCACGTCTGCACGCGGCATTTACGAAATTATTAACGAGTACGCGGGCACACCTCGCCTTCTCCGAAGAAGAAGGCGATTTCGCGTTTCGCGGATTCCAGGGAGTCGGAACCATGGGTGCCGTTTTCGGTGAAGCTGTCCGCGTAGTCCGCGCGCAGGGTACCCGCCAGGGCGTTTGCCGGGTTGGTTGCGCCCAGCAGATCGCGATGACGCTGCACCGCGTTTTCGCTTTCCAGAACAGAGACCACGATCGGGCCAGAGGTCATAAACTCCACCAGACCGTCAAAGAACGGCTTACCGTCGTGCTCAGCATAAAAACCGCGAGCCTGTTCTACGGTCAGGTGCAGCATTTTTGTGCCGACAATTTTAAACCCTGCTGCTTCAAAGCGCGCAAAGATATTACCAATAACGTTTTTTGCCACCGCGTTTGGCTTGATGATGGAAAAAGTACGTTCAATCGCCATTATTAACCTCTGATAAGTGTTCTGTTGTTGTTTACCTGGCGCGGATTATAAAGAGCATCCTGACTGTTGCCTATGGATAAAGGTAACATTTTTTTAAAATAAGATGAGTATTAGCAACAACACGCATGCGTTCGCGGCGGATGGCCTGACAAACGGCGCTGACGACTACAGCAAGGAAAATCTCACCGCCGCAATTTGTCCTGCGCCATCCATCACCAACAGTTGATATTCTCGGTTTTCCACGAGCCGCAACGTGATCGCAGATCCTCGTTCGCTTAACGGTTCGCCATTAAGGAACCACCAACGTTCGCCGCTTCCACCGCTGCTCTGAATCGCGACGCTCGCCTCAAGACTACCCGGTAAACGCTTCACTATCGCCCCGTCACGTATGCCGGAAAGCTGAAGCGGTAAAAGGGCGTCCTGTCCCAGCGGCGGGCACTGTACGGAGGGCGGCGGCAGCCTTGCAGCACGACGCTCCGGGGTCGGTAACCACGGCTCCAGCGGCAGCGGCCAGACGATCAGCGTCCGCTCGCGCGCCTGCGGACAGTCGGCAGCAACGCGTTTTCCCGCGCCGTCCAGCCAGACAGGAAAACGAATACCGCTCACGCCTTCCTGCTCAGGCAACAGCAACGTCGGCGGCTGTGCGCCCTCCAGCAGCCAGCTCGCCAGACGACGGCGACAGTTGGCGTCGCCATCCGCAAGAGATTGTCCGCCAGGCCAGCAAACCGTCCCTCGCGTCACTGACGAAGGGCGCGGATCTTCCGGCAGCGATGCGCCACGGGCCAACAGCAAGTTGTTTACCTGATTCAACAGCGGAATGGCGCTGGCGAATCCAAACTGTCCGGCGACGGGCGTTCCATCCGGTCTGCCGGTCCAGATGCCGATCACATAACGAGCGTTCAGGCCAATCGCCCACGCGTCGCGATAGCCGTAGCTGGTGCCGGTTTTCCAGGCCAGCGGCGCGACGCGGGGTAGCGCGCTGTCAGGTAACGGCTGCGCTTCATCCGCCATGATTCTCCGGATGATCCATGCCGCGCCCGGCGAAAGCAATGGGCGCTCAATCAGCGGCTCGTCCGGTTGCAGGCGCAGCTTTCCCGCCTTACCGTGGCGGGCAAACGCGCTATACGCCGCCGCCATCTCCTCAAGCCGCGCGCCTGCCCCCCCCAGAATCAGCGACAGGTTCGGCGCGGCGCCCGCAGGCAGATACAGCGGCAATCCGGCGTTGCGCAGTTTCGCCGCAAAACGTTTTGGTCCGTAGGCTTCCAGCACCTGCACCGCTGGCAGGTTCAGCGATCTGACCAGCGCCTCACTCATGCTGACGGGGCCGTGGAAGCCGCTGTCAAAATTGCCAGGCCGATAGTCCCCGGTACGACGTGGCACATCCTGTAATAAAGACGCCGGATGAATTAACCCATCATCCAGCGCAAGGCCGTAGACAAAGGGCTTTAACACCGATCCGGGTGAACGGATCGCATTTACCATATCCACATGACCGAATCGCGTGTCGTCATTCAAATCCGCCGAGCCGACCCAGCCACGCACACTCATGTCGGTATGGTCGACCACGATCATCGCCAGGGAACTGCGCGCCGGAAGCCTTCCGTTCCAGTTATTCGCCAGCTCTTCCAGTTGCCTTTGCAACCCGGCATCCAGGGTGGTGACGATTTTGTCGCGCTGGCTTTTGCCCAACATCATGCGCGAAAACAACGGCGCCAACTGCGGCATTTGTCTCGGCGCAAGCCAGACAGGCTCTTCACGCGACTCCTGCACCTGCTTTGGCGACCACACGCCCTGTGTCGCCATTCGCGCAAGCACTTTATTTCGCGCGGCCTCTGCCCGTTCCGGCCACCGGTCGGGACGCAGACGGCTCGGCGCCTGAGGCAGCACCGCCAGTAAAGCCGCTTCGGAATAACTCAACTGCGTCGGAGGCTTACCCAGGTAAGCCCAACTGGCCGCGCCGACGCCCTGCAAAGTCCCGCCAAACGGCGCACGATTGAGGTACAGGGTCAGGATGTCACGCTTAGAGAGGTGCCATTCGAGCTGAAAAGCGCGCCAGAGTTGACGAAACTTGCCGCCGAAGGTTCGCGGATGCGGGTCGAGGAGTCGGGCAACCTGCATGGTTAAGGTGCTGCCGCCGGAAATCACGCGTCCGGCGCTCAGATCCTGCCACGCCGCGCGAAGCACAGAGAACGGATTGACCCCCGGGTGCGTCCAGAACCAGCGATCTTCGTAATTGATGAGCGCCTCAAGGTAGCGGGGGGAGACCTCTTCAACGGTAACCGGATAACGCCAGATCCCTTCCGCGTCGGCGAATCGCCATAACGGTGTACCGTCATGCGCCACGACGACACGGGCCGGATTCACTTCGCGCAGGGGTAAGGGCCAGATTTTATCAGCCGCCAGAACGGCGGCGACCAGAAGGACAGACGCAACTGCCAGCCAGAGCCAGCAGCTGCGTTTGCGACACAATCGGATCATTTACGGCTTAACAATCAGCAGATTGTCAGCCGCGCCGATCGCCCGCCATTGTGGTACATACATTGACTCCACCAGCGGCGTCGGCACCTGGTACGTTCCCGGCGTCACCGCGCGCGCCAGATACACCAGCGTGACGGGCTGCCCTTCATTGATCGCCACGGCGGCGACAAAGCGATCATCGCGGAACTCCATGTGCTGAATGTCCGCCTGTTGCATCTGGTTAATCAGGTTCTGCACTTCGCTGCCGCTTTCCTGCAGGCTGGCGCTGCCATTGGACAGGTTCTGGTTTTCCAGTTCCAGACCGGCTGGCAACAGATCCACCACCAGCGCATCGGGCACGTTCTGGCTGGCCTTCACTTCCAGCCAGACCAGCACCAGTTCGCCACTGCGTAACGAATCCAACGCTTTGCTTTGTCCATCAGTGCCCAGAATATGGCGCTCAATGTGCAAAACATTGCTGGCTGGCGCTGGCGCGGTTTGCGGGTAGCCGCTGACATCCAGGCGCAGCCACATTGGCTGTGTGCCGCTGTTGGTCACCTGCAGCGCGGCAAGTTGATCGGCATCGAAATTGCGGGTTTGCGCGCGATCGCCCGCCAACGGCTGCGTCTCAAGCGACGTCTGCGCCTGCCAGGTTCCCGGCAGATCCTGAAGAGTGCGCGCCGCAAGGAACAACGCGTTATTCTCCTGCGTTGACAGCCAGCGTTGACCAAATGCCTGTTCAGAGAGGGTGTTCAGCAAGCTGTTCTGCGCTTCCGGCTTCAGCTTGTTTTCTTCCAGCAGCGACAGCATCAGCGCGTTATCGCGAAGCGGGCTGCCGTAATCCGCCATCCATTGACGATCGCTGTCGCGCGACGTCGTCAACGCCAGGCTAATCGCCTCGTCGCTACGCTTCGCATCCCCCATATTTTTCAGGGCAATCCCCAGTTGCAGCAGCGGTAAACCGGACGCCGCCTGACCGCGACGCTCCCAGATTTCACGCAGCGCGCCGAGCGGCGCTTTCTGCTGACGCGCCAGCACCAGCGCGGCATAGGCCTGCACGGCAAACTTACTCGCCTGGGTGTCATCGGCGTAGCGAATCGACATCATGCCCGGATCCTGGAGATAGCGCAGCAGACGCGCGTTCCCCTGGTTGATACTTTCCGCCGGGACGCTGTAGCCCTGCTCGCCCGCACGGACAAGAAAGTCCATCGCGTACGCGGTCAGCCAGTATTCTTCCGGACCGTTTTTATCCCACAGCGCAAAGCCGCCGTTATCACGCTGCATCTGCAGCAGACGTGAAATGCCGGTTTCTATCGCCGCACGGCGCTTTTCATCGCTGTCGCCAGCAATGCCCAACGCCTTAAGCTGCGCAGCGTTAGTATAAAGCGACGGGAACAGGCCGCTGGTGGTTTGTTCCAGGCAGCCATACGGATAGGCTTTCAGTTCGCGGATATAACGCGCCAGATTCAGCGGCGGTTTACCGCTAAACAGCAGTTGTCCCTGAGTGGTGACTGGCGAGAAATTGGCCAGTACATCGGCAGGCGCCGACCAGCTTTCGCCTGATTGCAGCATAATGCCGTGATGGGTTGTTTGCGCCGGGAATGCCGGACGAACGCCTATCTTCCACTGTTTTTGCTGCGCCCCCACCGCTTCGCCCGGCAGCGTCAGGCCAGTGAGCGTAGCCTGCAGCTCACCATCGCCAAAGCCCTCTTTTGCGCGCACCGGAATAAACAGCGTCGTACGCACACCCGGCGCAAGAGTGACTGGCGCAGGCTGCTCGCTGATCAACTCAATCAGACCGCTGGTCGTCAGCCCCACGTTTAGGGTCTGCGGCTGGTCCGTAAGGTTAGTGATATCCAGCACCAGACGCGACGTGTCGCCGCTGGCCATAAAGCGCGGCATATTCAGTTCAGCGATAACCGGCGCCGCCACAACGGTTTTGCTTTCGCTACTGCCGAAGTCTTCCGCAGTCCACGCTTGCGCCATGACCCGAAGTTCACCGTTGAAATCGCCAATCGGCAACGTCACGATGCCTTCGCCCTGTTCATTTAGCGTAACTGGCTGCGCCTGTTGGGCGACAATATTGACATGGTTAACCGGGGGTTTACCCCCGCGTTTTAGCTCATCGCCATCGCCACCAAAGCGCAACGCCGCCAGACGTCCCTGACCTTCAATGACCTGACCATAAATATCGTAGATATCCGCGCCATAGCGTTTTTGACCGAAGAACGCCTGCCACGGATCCGGCGTGACGTAATCGGTAATATTCAGCACGCCGCTGTCCACAGCGGATACCAGCACATTTACCTGTTTCGGCGCGGCGCCGTTTTTGGCGCTGGCTTTAATTTTCACCGTCAACGGCTGGTTCGGCCGCATTTTCGCCGGGCTCTCCAGCGTCAGCGCCAGGCGACGATTTTCATCGCCTAACGGCAGATGCAGCAAGCCTACGGCGCGTTTTGGCGTCGCCGAACGCGATTTATCCCCAGGACGCACCACCAGCGTACTCAGATAAAGATCGTGGCGATTCCAGTCTTTATCTACCGGAATTGACAGATCCAATCCAGCCGCCGGTACGTCAATTTCTTGCCACCACACCGGGCCTTCGCTGGATTCCACCATCGCATAACCTTTGCCTGCCGCCGGCGCGGCAATATGCAGCCTGATGGTGTCGCCCGGACGATAAGCGGGCTTATCGAGCTTCAACGTCACGCGATCCGGACGTACCGCCCCGCTGCCGTCGCTGTTGTCCTGCCAGCTATAGCCCGCCCAAAAGCGAACGCTGCTGACAGCATCGTTTGGCGCTTTGACTTCCAGTCGGTAAGCGCCCCATTCCACCGGAAACGACACTTTACCGGTTTCATCGGCGCCGAGATCCAATGTCTGTTCGCCTTCGACCAGATCTTTTTGATCGAAGCGCGATTCCCAGCCCTCGCTTTCCGACCAGTTCCAGTAGTAATCACGGCGTTCACGGATCAACCGCACCTGCAATCCGGATACCGCTTTTTTCACGCCCTGAGCATCGGTATAAACAATATCAAACGCGGCGTTGCTGTCTTCGTCGACAACAGGCTGATTGACGGTGGTGTCGGTGCGATAGTCATACACTGCTTTTACCGCAAACTGCGGACGGATACCCGGCAGCGTGTCGGCTGGCCAAATCGCCTGCTCCGCACGGCGTGTGACCGGGCGACCACCGGACTCCAGCAGGCTGGCCTGCAAGACCACCTGTAACGGCGAATGGGCGTCACGCCACTGGCTGTCGGTACTGACCTCGCCGCGCCCTTGCGCATCCAGCGTTAACTGCACTTCGTCCAGGCTACGTGAAAGGTTCTCCTCCGCGATGTTGCCAAACTGGAAGCCCGGCAACGCCGGAACGGCTTCACGCAATGGTCGGAGGAACAGCTGGCCATGCAGAGCATTACCATTTGCGGGCGCGCCATACAGGTAATAGCCGGTAACCGAGAAATTTACCTTGTCCGCAGGCGCTAATGGCGTTTTCTGCCCACTGAGGTTCAGCGCCATTCGTTCCGGCATAAAATCTTCCACGTGGAAGTCCCACATCCGGCTCTGGTTATCGCCCGTGTTCGCGCGGATATGCCACATGCCGGTCGGCGCGCCGCTGTCCAGCGGGTAGGTAAAGCGGTACAAGCCATTTTGAGCCTGACTCACCACGCTGCGGATCACCTGGCCGTCCGGTTTGACCACCTCGAGCTTAACCGGCTGATCGGGCAGCGACCTGCCGTCGCTGTCGCGCAGCAGTCCATTGAGGATCACCGTTTCGCCCGGACGATAGAGATCGCGCGGGCCGAACATAAAGAATTGCTTGCTGTAGCCTGGCGCGCCTGCGATATCGAACTCGGCCAGGTCCAGCGCCGGCAGTTTGAGATCCAACAGGGTGGTTTGACCGTCTTTCCGCGCTAACAGCAACGCGGCATTTTTCGTGTTCTCCAGTTGCAGATGGCCTTTCCCGTCGCTGGTGGCCTGCGCCAGCGTCTGGCCTTTCTCATCCAGCAGAGAGACATTGACGCCCTGCTGCGCCGCGCCGTTTTCCAGACTTTGGGTAAAAACATCCAGACGGCTCTGGTAGCGATGCGCCGAGACGCCAATGTCGCTTAAGGTAAACAGCGTCGCGGCATTGCTGTATTCATACTTACCGGCTTTCGCCATGACCGCGACATAAACGCCGGTCTGCTGCAGCGGTTTAATCTCACTGAGCGGTAAGAGAAGTTTTTCGCGGGTGTTGCGCGCCGGATTCAGGTCGAAACGGCCAGAATAGACTAAATCGGCCATTTTCAGCAGCGTGTCGGACTCCCAGTTCGAAAGGGAATTGCGATACTCCCACTGGCTGACGAACGCCGCCAGCGATTCCGGCTTCACGCGGAAAAAGTTTACGTCTACGTTGTTCACATTCAACGCCATGACCGGCAGGCCTTCCACCACCTTTCCTGGCAGCAGCGACCCACGACTGGCAAAGCCGACGCTGGGTTGCACGTCACGGGTGGTGAGCGCTTTTTCGTACGTAATGTCGAAGGTCGCGTTGTTCAGCGCTTTAAGATCCCGTTCAACCGTGACCACCAGAGAACGATTAGGCTCCAGATGGCGTAAACGCAGCTCTTTCAGATTGGGCGAAAGCTCCCAGGCGCCATCGACTTTGCCGCTTTTCTTATCCACCACATGCACGGTGCGGGCGAAATCCTGTTCGGGATCGAGCGGAATGGAAAAAGTCAGCACCAGCGTGGCGGCGCCATCGAGCTGCACTTCTGATGCGTCCAACAGCGTTAAGGCTTTGCCTTCGCTTTGCTGGGCCAGCTTTTGCAACTGCGCCGGATCTTTCTGGACAGGCGGTGTGGCCTTTGTTTGCGTCGCTGGCGTATCGCTTTTGGCGACAGTTGTGGTTTTGTCGTTGTTGTCGCACCCAGCCAGCGCCAGCATCAAAATGCAGGCGGCTACGCGTATGTGTTTCATTTTTCATCCCTGGCCGACATGGCCCGTTAGCAACGTAGGACAGACATTATGCGTGAGATTTATCGTTGTGTAAGTCTGTATCCGCTCTGCGCTGTCTGAATTTTTTTTAGAAGTGTGGCGCTACCGGACAATTCGGGCGCTTTTACTTGCCCGTTATCCCTAAACGTCCGAGAATTCTTCTTTTCTGTGACGCAAAAATGGAGATGCTTATGTCCACTTCCTGGTTTGTCGCCGCCGACTGGCTTGCTGAGCATATTAACGATCCGCATATTCACGTTATCGACGCCCGAATGGCGCCGCCGGGACAGGAAGACCGCGACGTTGCACAAGAGTTCCGCGCCGGACATATTCCTGGCGCCGTGTTTTTCGATATCGAAGCGCTTTCCGACCACACCTCTCCTCTGCCCCATATGATGCCGCGCCCGGAAGCCTTTGCCGTCGCCATGCGCGAACTCGGCATACATCAGGATAAGCATCTGGTTGTTTATGACGAAGGAAATCTGTTTTCCGCGCCACGCGCGTGGTGGATGCTGCGGACGTTTGGCGTGGAGAACGTGTCGATCCTGGGCGGCGGGCTGGCGGGCTGGCAGCGCGCTGCGCTGCCACTGGAAGAAGGCGACGTGACGCTGCCGGAAGGCGAATTTGACGCCGCGTTTACCCCCGGAGCCGTGGTGCGTGTTACTGACGTGCTGTTAGCCAGTCACGAAAAAACGGCGCAAATCGTCGACGCCCGTCCGGCTGCGCGTTTTAATGCAGAAGTGGATGAGCCGCGTCCCGGCCTGCGACGTGGCCACGTCCCCGGCGCGTTAAACGTGCCGTGGACCGAGCTGGTTCAGGACGGTGAATTAAAAACGACTGACGAACTGGACGCCATTTTCTTTCGCCACGGGGTCAGTCTGGATCGGCCCATTATTGCCAGTTGCGGTTCCGGCGTGACGGCTGCCGTGGTGGTGCTGGCGCTGGCCACCCTGGGGGTTCCGGACGTTGCGCTGTATGACGGCGCATGGAGTGAATGGGGCGCGCGTGATGATTTACCGGTGGAGCCTGAACCGTCTGAATAAATTCCGACAGGACTTGCTTATCCCCCAATAACCGTTCAACCGCGCCTTTTTTTATGCTGGTTCGGTTCGCGGCCTTCCCGGCACGCTGTGTTCAAAAATCTCAACGTTCAGAACAAGTAAGCCAGGTAGCCGTCCTACGGGGCGGCTTTCCTGTGATCAGAGAATCCGGTTTTGCTTAAAGTCACGCAGGAATCCGCCCCAGCGACGTTCGTAGAACGGTGCGATATGCTCGGTAATAAAGTGGCTGATGCCCTTTTCGCCTTTCACGACCTGACAGATATCAATTGGCTCATCGCCCGGTAAAGTGTCGGTCGCCACGCTGCCCGCCGCCTGAATAATGTCCTCAATATCGCCGTCAGCCTCAATGCCTATCAACAGGTTAGATTCAGCATCGGCACTTTCTTTAATGGAACACAGAAACGCCCGCTTCACCGGCTTGATGGTTTTAAACAACGTGGTGAGCGAATCGATCATCTGGGCTGGCGGTTCAGCGACGTCAGAAAGGATCAATGATTCCCCTCCCTCCAGCACCTCCTGCGAACTCAGAGGATTGCCCTCTTCACCCATTAACAGGCTGATTTCACGCGGCATAAACTCTTTGCCGGTCGGCAGTTTGGCGTTGAGGAACAGCGTCTCGCCCAGGGTCATTTCAAACAGAGTGCGCACGGGCATCACCACAAACGCTTGTTCTTCCTCCACTGCCTGCTGTAGCGCGTCCAGAGAAGTAAAGAACGGAATTACGGAGGTGCCGTCCTCTTTTTCCCAGTGCTGAAGATCCAGCGCAGAGTCTTCGACGATCGCCTCGCCTTCGGCAGCGGTGCCGGGCACCCAGACAGTCGACTCCAGCAAGGTGCGGAAAAAGGCCGGACGGTGCGCGGGTTCTGTCGCCGCTTTCTCCAGCAGAATTTCTAATTCGTTTTTCGTTTCGGACATAGGCATCACACATCGTATTAAAAATGATTGCAGGCCTGACGCAACGTGTCGCGTCAGGCAAAATGCCGGGAGGCGCTTCGCTTGCCCGGCCTACAAAGCGGATTTTAGGCGGTCAGCAGATTCGCAATCGTGCGCACGCCCAGGCCAGTCGCCCCGGCGGACCACTGCTCAACCGGCGCTTTGCGGTAGGTGGCCGAACAGTCAATATGCAGCCAGCCCTGCTGGTAATTTTCGACAAAGTGCGACAGGAACCCCGCCGCCGTGCTCGCACCGGCCGGATACGCCGCGCTGCCGGTATTATTCAGCTCGGCAAAATTCGACGGCAGTTGGTTACGGTGGAACTCCGCCAGCGGCAGACGCCAGAACGGCTCGTTTTCCGCCGCCGCGCTGGCCAGAAGGCGGTTCGCCAACCGATCGTCAAAGCTGAACAGCGCATGATAGTCATTACCCAGCGCCGTTTTTGCCGCGCCGGTCAGAGTGGCGGCGTCGATGATCAGCTCTGGTTTCTGCGCGCAGGCGTCAATCAGTCCATCCGCCAGTACCAGACGGCCTTCCGCATCGGTGTTCATCACTTCCACGTTTTTACCGTTACGATAGCGAATAATATCGCCCAGCTTAAACGCATTGCCGCTGATCAGGTTATCGGCACAGCAAAGGAACAGCTTCACGCGCTTGTTCAGACCGCGGGTAATGGCAAACGCCAGCGCGCCGGTCACCGTTGCCGCGCCGCCCATATCGGATTTCATCGAATCCATAAAAGCGCTCTGTTTGATGCTGTAACCGCCGGAATCGAAGGTGATGCCTTTACCCACCAGACAGGCATAAACCGGCGCATCTTTATTCCCGGTCGGGTTGTAGTCGAGCGCCAACAGCACTGGCGGACGCTCAGAGCCGCGGCCAACGGTATGCAGCCCCATGTAATTCTGCTCGCGCAGGTCTTCGCCTTTCGTAATACGGTAAGAAACATGATCGCACGCTACGCTGCACAGCAGGTCAACGGCGCGCTGCGCCAGCTGCTCCGGCCCCAGTTCTTCCGCCGGGGCGTTGATGGTGTCGCGCACCCAGTCGACGATCGTCAAACGGTTGTCCAGCTCCTGGCGCTGTGCGTCGTCGAGTTGCGGCCACTCGACCTTACGGCTGCCTTTCGGCCCTTTGTAGCCCTGCCAGAAGGCCCAACTGCGATCGGCATCCCATCCGTCACCGGCAAGCTGGACATGCTTAATACCCAGTCCGTCAATTTTACGCGCGGCGCGCTGAATCAGGCCCAGGTCGTCTTTACCGTTGAGGTGCAGGGTAATCCCGTCGCTATTAATACTGTATGTGGCTTTTTCACCCCAGCGTGCGTCGGCAGGCTGAGTGGAAAGCGTGATTTTCATGGCTTCTGTCATTGTTATTTTTCCTTAACTTCGCGCATACAGGAAAACGGGCTACCCGTAGGCAGCCCGTTGTCTTATTCGGCTTCGTCCAGCCAGACCAGCAGAATGGCCTCAAGGATCTTTTCGTTCGATGCCTGCGGGTCATCGTCGAATTCTTCCAGGTCGCAGATCCACTGATGCAGATCGGTGAAACGAACGGTTTTTGGATCGAGATCGGGGAAGGCGTCGTACAGCGCTTCGCCAATTTCACGGCTGTCTGTCCACTTAAGTCCCATACTACCCTCTGTTAATGCTCGCGCGCATGGTTGATTGTGTAACGTGGGATTTCGACCACTAAATCATCTTCGGTGACGCGCGCCTGGCAGCTTAAGCGACTCTCCGGCTCCAGCCCCCAGGCTTTATCCAGCATGTCGTCTTCTTCTTCCGTGCTTTCCGGCAGGGAATCAAAACCTTCACGCACGATGCAGTGGCAGGTGGTACAGGCGCAGGATTTTTCGCAGGCGTGTTCAATCTCGATGCCGTTACGCAGGGCAACGTCAAGAATGGTTTCACCGGTCTTCGCTTCCAGAACTGCGCCATCCGGACAGAGGTCCTGATGAGGCAGAATAACAATCTTTGGCATATTAAACCTCGTCCACGGAATGGCCTTTCAGCGCGCGACGAACCGACTGGTCCATGCGGCGAGCGGCGAATTCCTGGGTTTGTTTGTCTACGTTTTTAATGGCTTGTTCGATAGCGTCAACGTCATCGCCCTGCGCCGCCTCGCTCAGGCGCGCGGCGGCCTCGTCGATAACCTGACGTTCTGCGGCGCTGAGCAGCGCGGCATCCGCAACGAGCGCGCCGGTTAAACTTTCCAGCACGCGCGCCGCTTCGACTTTCTGCTCGGCCAGCATACGCGCTTTCACGTCCTGCTCGGCAAAGCTCATCGAATCCTGAATCATTGACGCGATTTCGCTGTCGGTCAGACCATAGGACGGTTTGACCTGAATAGAGGCCTCAACGCCGGTCGATTTTTCCATTGCGGTGACGCTCAGCAGGCCATCAGCGTCCACCTGGAAGGTAACGCGAATATGCGCCCCACCCGCTGGCAACGCCGGGATCCCGCGCAGCGCAAAGCGCGCCAGCGAACGGCAGTCCTGCACCAGTTCACGCTCGCCCTGCATGACGTGGATCGACATGGCGGTTTGACCGTCTTTAAACGTAGTGAAGTCCTGCGCGCGCGCCACCGGAATCGTGGTATTACGCGGGATCACTTTTTCCACCAGGCCGCCCATCGTCTCGAGGCCCAGCGACAGTGGAATCACGTCCAGCAGCAGCATTTCGCTGTCCGGCTTGTTGCCCACCAGGATATCCGCCTGAATGGCGGCGCCAATGGCGACCACTTTATCCGGATCGATCGCGGTCAGCGGCGTTCGGCCAAAGAATTCGCCAACGCGCTCACGCACCAACGGCACGCGCGTAGAACCGCCCACCATCACCACTTCCAGAACTTCCTGCGGCTCAACGCCCGCGTCTTTCAGCGCGCGTCGGCAGGCCAGTAAGGTACGCTTAACCAGCGAGGAAATGAGTTCATTGAACTGGTCGCGGGTGATTTTCCCCTGCCAGCCCGCCACGTTAACGGTGACAGACTCCGCGTCACTGAGGGCGATTTTCGCGGCGATGGCCGCATCCAACAATTCACGCTGTACGCGGTTATCGCTGCGATCGGCAATCCCGGCCTGTTCACGAATGTAGTCTGCCAGCAGGTGGTCGAAATCGTCGCCGCCCAGCGCGGAGTCGCCGCCGGTTGCCAGCACTTCGAACACGCCGCGGCTCAGGCGCAGAATAGAAATATCAAAAGTGCCGCCGCCGAGATCGTAGACGGCAATCACCCCTTCTTTGCCGGAATCCAGACCGTAGGCAATCGCCGCGGCAGTCGGCTCGTTAAGCAGGCGCAGCACATGCAGCCCCGCCAGACGCGCAGCGTCTTTTGTCCCCTGACGCTGCGCGTCATCGAAGTAGGCCGGAACGGTAATCACCACGCCGTCCAGCTCGCCGGAAAGGGATTCGGTGGCACGCGCGGCCAGCGCTTTCAAAATGTCCGCGGACACCCGCACCGGATTCAGCAATCCCGCTGCGGTTTCGATCATCGGCAGGCCGTTAGCGCTGGCCTGAAAACGGTACGGCAGATGCGGATAACGCGTCTGGATATCCGCCAGCGAGCGGCCCATCATGCGCTTAACCGAACTGATGGTGTTGGCGGTGTCCAGCGCGGCGTTCTCGCGTGCGGTGTAGCCCACCGTGTGGCCCTGCTGCTGATAGTGAACCACCGACGGCAACAGATGACGACCGTCATGGTCAGCCAGCGTTTCGGCCTGACCGCTACGCACGGTAGCGACCAGAGAGTTGGTGGTTCCAAGGTCAATGCCCGCCGCCAGACGACGCTGATGCGGCGCAGCACTCAGACCAGGCTCACTAATTTGTAATAAGGCCATAATTGCTTCCGAAAATTAAAAATCGAGCAGTTTTTCTTCGAGTTGTTCTGCACTGCTTCGCAGTTTATCGAGAAAACGCAGTTTACGCACGGTATCGGCCGCCGCGTCCCACGTCTCGTGATTAAGCTGTTCAACCATCTGCTGATGGCGGCTGTCGAACATGGACTGGACGCGCTTAATAAAGGCGTCGAGCCGCGCTTCGTCTTTCGCCTGTTCAATCTCGTCGAGCTCTTCGCGGAGTTCCAGTTGTTCCATGAGAAAAGCGGTGTCGCGCACCGTATGCTGCTCGCTGGCAAGGTCGAATCCGTGGAGTGAGAGCAGATATTCCGCACGCGTTAAGGGATGGCGTAGCGTTTGCCAGCCCTGGTTGATGGTGGCGGATTGCTGTACGGCGGCAAGCTGTTCAGCCTGGGTGCCACTGGCGAATTTATCAGGGTGATACTGACGTTGCAGATCCTGAAAACGCATCGTCAGGGCCTGGAGATCAAGTGGGTATTGCGCGGGTAATCCGAAGAGAGTGAAGTAATCCATAACTATCTCAGGGGTAGCCTGTCAGAACAAACCCCACACGTAAGACATTACGCGTGGGGTTATCGGTAAGCGCTCAGACGTGGAAGCTTTCGCCGCAGCCACATTCGTCTTTAACGTTCGGGTTGGTGAACTTAAACCCTTCGTTAAGACCTTCTTTGACGAAATCTAACTGCGTACCATCCAGAAATTGCAGGCTTTTGCCGTCGACGACTACTTTCACGCCTTTGTCTTCAAACACGGTGTCTTCCGCCGCCGGTTCATCAACAAATTCCAGTACATACGCCATACCTGAGCAGCCCGAGGTTCTTACACCCAGACGCAGGCCGAACCCTTTACCGCGGTTCGCCAGGAAGGTATTAACTCGCGCTGCTGCACTGTCGCTAAGTGTAATCGACATAACAAAACCTCAACTCTTCTTATTTTGCTTCACGTTTACTTTTGTAGTCCGCAATGGCGGCTTTGATCGCGTCTTCTGCCAGGATAGAGCAGTGAATTTTCACTGGCGGCAGCTCAAGCTCGTCGGCAATATCGGTGTTTTTGATCGCCTGCGCTTCGTCCAGCGACTTCCCTTTGACCCATTCGGTGACCAGGGAGCTGGAGGCGATGGCGGAACCGCAGCCGTAGGTCTTAAAACGCGCGTCTTCAATGATACCTTCATTGTTGACTTTAATCTGCAACTTCATTACGTCGCCACAGGCTGGCGCGCCGACCATACCGCTGCCGACGTTCTCGTCGCTGTTGTCGAAGGAACCCACGTTACGCGGATTCTCGTAATGATCGATGACTTTTTCGCTGTATGCCATGTTGAATTCTCCTTATCGGTACCGATTAATGATGTGACCATTCGATGCTGTTCAGATCCACGCCCTGCTTGTGCATTTCCCACAGCGGAGAAAGATCGCGCAGACGGCCAATGGATTTACGAACCAGTTCGATGGTGTAATCAATCTCTTCTTCGGTAGTAAAACGACCTAAAGAGAAACGGATAGAGCTATGCGCCAGCTCATCGGTCATCCCCAGCGCGCGCAGCACGTAGGATGGCTCGAGGCTTGCGGAAGTACAGGCTGAACCGGACGATACCGCCAGGTCTTTCAGCGCCATGATCAGTGACTCGCCTTCAACGTAGTTAAAGCTGACGTTAAGAATGTTCGGCGCGCCCTGTTCGAGATCGCCGTTCAGGTAGACTTCTTCCATATCTTTCACGCCGTTCCACAGACGGTTACGCAGCGCGCGCAGGCGCGCCATTTCGGTTTCCATCTCTTCTTTGGCGATACGATAGGCTTCACCCATACCGACGATCTGGTGAACAGGCAGGGTGCCGGAACGCATACCGCGCTCGTGTCCGCCGCCATGCATCTGTGCTTCAATACGAATACGCGGTTTGCGGCGAACGTACAGCGCGCCGATCCCTTTCGGGCCATAGATTTTGTGGCCGGAGAAGGACATCAGATCCACTTTCAGTTGGCTCAGATCGATAGGCAGTTTGCCCACGCTCTGAGTGGCGTCCACGTGATAGATGATGCCGCGCGCACGGCACATTTCGCCGATAGTCGCGATATCCTGCACCACGCCGATTTCGTTGTTTACGTGCATGATAGACACGAGGATGGTGTCATCACGCATTGCCGCTTCGAGCGCTTTCAGATCGATAATACCGTTGCTCTGCGGCGCCAGGTAGGTGACTTCAAACCCTTCGCGCTCAAGCTGACGGCAGGTATCCAGCACGGCTTTGTGTTCGGTTTTGCTGGTGATGATGTGCTTGCCTTTTTTCTGATAAAAGTTGGCTGCACCTTTGATCGCCAGGTTATCGGACTCTGTCGCACCGGAGGTAAAGACAATTTCACGCGGGTCAGCGCCGACCAGATCGGCAATCTGATTACGGGCGATATCGACCGCTTCTTCCGCCTGCCAGCCAAAACGGTGTGAACGGGAGGCCGGGTTACCAAAGGTTCCGTCCAGCGTCAGGAACTGCATCATTTTCTCGGCAACACGCGGGTCCACCGGCGTGGTTGCGGAGTAGTCGAGATAAATCGGTAATTTCATTGCTCTATAAACTCCGTACATCGCTTCAATGCAAGGAATCAGGCAACCGGCTGGATGTACGACCGAGTTAGCGGGGCAATACATCATTGCCCCGGCCTGATTCTGAAATACGTTTTACTACTTACTACGCGCGTAATTTAACGTCGATCGCGTCTTGAGCACGATTCGTGCGCGGTGCGTCATGGGTGTGCTGACGATCGGACACATCCAGGACTTCCTGATTATTCACCAGTTCGCCCAACGTAATGTTGTTAAGGAAACCGGTCAGGCGGTCGCTGAGATCGCGCCACAGCGCGTGAGTCAGGCACTTATCGCCGCCCTGACAGCCGCCTTTGCCCTGGCAACGGGTCGCATCCACCGACTCGTCAACAGCGCTGATCACTTCACCTACTGCAATACTGCCGGCATCTTTACCCAGCAGATAACCACCGCCTGGTCCACGTACGCTGGAGACCAGACCATTTTTACGCAAACGGGAGAACAGCTGTTCCAGATAAGAAAGGGAAATACCCTGACGCTCGGAAATATCAGCCAACGGTACCGGGCCCGCTTCGGAGTTGAGCGCAACGTCCAACATTGCGGTCACGGCATAACGCCCTTTAGATGTCAGTCTCATGTCTTACTTAACCTCAAACTCGCCCCTGCCCGGGGTTTTTATTGTAAAATGGGGGTATTGCATAGCAGGGCCAAGTCTGACATTCCTGAGTAAATTGGTCAACTATTTACTTGACTGTTTTAGTCAGGTATTTAACCTTCAGTGCCGTTTTCACCTGCCGGATGGCGCTCCGCTTATCCGGCTTACGGTATGTGCCTTCGGCCTGGCTTACTTCTCTTTCTTTAACTGCTCAATCGACGCCAGCATACCGCGCAGAATGTTCAGCTCCTGGCTCTCCGGACGCGCACGGGTAAACAGACGGCGCAGTTTGTTCATCACCTGCCCCGGATGGTTCTCACGGATAAAACCTGTTGAAAGCAACGTTTGCTCCAGGTGACCGTAAAAACGCTCCAGATCGTCAACCAGCGGGTATGGCGTTTCTTCATGCTCCGCGGCGTCCGGGTTTTCCTGCGTCGCCAGCCAGGCCATGCGGACTTCATAGGCGATAACCTGCACCGCCATTGCCAGGTTCAGCGAGCTGTATTCCGGATTAGCGGCAATCGCGACATGGTAATGGCATTTTTGCAGTTCATCATTGGTCAGGCCGACGCGTTCACGACCAAACACCAGCGCCACCGGCGTATTCGCCGCTTCCGCCACGCTTTTCAGACCGCATTCGCGCGGGTCAAGCATTGGCCACGGCAGCGTGCGCGAACGCGCGCTGGTGCCGACCACCAGGCTGCATCCGGCAAGCGCCTCGTCGAGCGTGTCGACGATCTGCGCGTTGCCGATCACATCGCTGGCCCCGGCCGCCAGCGCAATTGCCTGGGAATCCGGCTTCACCAGCGGATTCACCAGCCACAGATTGGTTAACCCCATTGTTTTCATCGCGCGGGCGACAGACCCCATATTGCCGGTGTGGGAGGTTTCGACCAGCACAATTCGAATATTTTGCAGCATTGTCTTTCTTCGTCTAAAGATTATTCGGCCATATTATCATAAACCGGAGACATATTCCGATCTCGCTGCTATACTCTGCGCCGTTTTCCCGTTCTTTAACATCCAGTGAGAGAGACCGATGCATCCGATGCTGACCATCGCCGTGCGCGCAGCGCGCAAGGCGGGTAATGTAATTGCCAAACACTACGAAACGCCTGACTCAGTAGAAACCAGCCAGAAAGGCAGCAATGATTTCGTGACCAACGTCGATAAAGCCGCAGAAGCGATTATTATCGAAACGATCCGCAAATCTTACCCACAGCACACCATCATCACCGAAGAAAGCGGTGAACATGAAGGTACCGATCAGGATGTTCAATGGGTTATCGATCCACTGGATGGCACGACCAACTTCGTTAAACGTCTGCCGCACTTCGCGGTATCAATTGCGGTCCGCATTAAAGGCCGTACCGAAGTCGCCGTGGTTTACGATCCGATGCGCAATGAACTGTTCACCGCCACCCGCGGTCAGGGCGCGCAACTGAACGGTTACCGTCTGCGCGGTAGCAACGCGCGCGACCTGGATGGCACCATCATCGCTACCGGGTTCCCGTTCAAAGCGAAACAGCACGCCACCTCTTACATGAATATCCTCGGCAAAATGTTTACCGAGTGCGCTGACTTCCGCCGCACCGGCTCCGCCGCGCTGGATCTGGCCTATGTTGCCGCCGCGCGCGTTGACGGTTATTTCGAAATCGGCCTGCGTCCGTGGGATTTCGCCGCAGGCGAGCTGATCGCCCGTGAAGCGGGCGCGCTGGTATGCGACTTCACCGGCGGCCATAACTACATGACGACCGGCAACATCGTGGCGGGTAACCCGCGCGTAGTGAAAGCGATGCTGGCCAGCATGCGTGACGAACTGAGCGACGCGCTGAAGCGTTAAGCAAAATGCCGGAGCCCGCCTCCGGCATTTATTCAAAACGACCTCAGGCCCCTTCCCGTCGGCGCCGCACTCACCCACATCACCACCGCAGCAATCATTAAGAACGTCCCTCCGGCTAATGCCAGCGTCAACCATCCTACCTGCCGCCACAATACCGGCGCACTGTTGCCGCTCAGTCTGGCCGCCAGCGTCCGGAAGCTGTGCACCAGCAGCGCCAGCGATGTAATAGTGAGCGATGTCCCTGCCGCCATCGCCAGCGCCGAGGCCATTCCCCAGTAAAAAACGCCGATGACTTTGCTGAACAGCAGTACCATGATTGCGCCGGAACAGGGACGCATCCCCATTGACAGAATAATCATCAGCCGGGCGCGCCAGTCGTCATCGTTGCTTAGCTGCTGCGGATCCGGTAAATGCTGATGCCCGCAGCCGCAGTTTTCATGATGCGTATGGTGCGGCGTGAAGGCGATGAATTTGGGCTTACGCAGCAGCGCGCGCAGCTTTTTCAACGCCCGCCAGCAGAGCAGGAGCCCGAGGACGCCGACCAATGCGTAACTGCCCTTTTCGAGCCAGAAACTGCTCAAATGGAGTTGCCTTGCCGGAAGCTGTAGCACGCCAAGCACCAGCACCACCAGTCCAATCGCCACCAGCCCTTGCAATAGCGAGGATGCCAGCGTCAGGCCGATACTCGATTTCAGCTTAGAAGGATGGGTCGCCAGCCAGGTCGCGATCACCACCTTGCCATGCCCCGGCCCCAGCGCATGCAGCACGCCATACAAAAAGCTGAACAGCAGCAGCGAGCCGCCCGCTTGTGCCGGATTCGCGGCAACGGTCTTCAGCAAAACGCCCATCTGCTGATTAACTTCCCGCTGCCAGAGCACGCTTTTAATCATCACCTGCGGCCATGCCTGCCAGAGCCAGACGCCGCCCACGGTAGCCAGCAATAAAAACAGCGCCAGCGGCCAAAGAGCCATCCAGCGGCGTGAAGGAAGACGAGTGGGTGACATTACCGACATCTCAGGGTGACCTTCTGCGCAAATTGTTTACCCAGTTCCATATCTTCCGGCGGCGCGTCCGCTTTATCCAGCGACTGGGCAAATTTCAGGGATTCTTCGCTGGGGGTCGGGGTATGCATGGCAATGTCGCACTGCGTTGCCATCGCCGGAGAGAGCGTGGCGTCACTGTCTTCTTCATAACTCATATCGACGTAATAGCTGGGATCGAAAGTAGAAAAGGTAAAGGTTTGCCCGCTCAGCGACTGCGGTTCAGCGAGTGGCAGAGTAAACGTCAGTACAGCCTGATGGGCTTCACGCGCCATACCGTATTCCGTGGGACGATTTTTAAATTTCACCCGCTGCCCGTTATGCCACATTTCGGTGAAATAATGCTGTCCCAGCACGTTCGCCATCACTTCCGCCGCCAGTTTCTTCCAGACTTCCGAGCCGGGTTTCGCCTCCCCCGCGTCGTAAAGCAGGTCGGCTGAGGTTAACTCATCCATCGTCCAGCGCATTTTTAACGCGATCAGCCGACCATCCTCACTCACCGTTTCTGTTTTCAGGCGGATAAAGCTATGAGGATGCGCCACCGCCATAGAGGTCATAAAAAACATCAGGCACGCCAGCGCGCTGCGTTTAACCAGTGGCATCATTACCTCTCAATTCGGCTACAAGCCACGAAAAACCAGCGTGGCGAAACTGACCGAGAGGATAGCAAAGAAATCTGTAAAATTGGGCGCGGATTTCGTGTCTCGATTCAGTTCTCATTTTTGATATTTTCCTGCCGCGTTGTTCAACACGCCAACGCCAAATTTTGCTTCGCCAACGGCAATATGATGCATAAATGTTAATGAATAGTTTCAATAACACTAAAAAATAACACAAACTGTCTCTGCCAAAGGCTAACTCACTCCAAATTAAATATTAATTTAACCTTATATTATCCAAAAAATAACAATTAAGGGCATTGATCACATTTAGCAAACTTATGATTCATTGCCTCTTCCCTTCGTTGCTAATCTCGTGGCGTGACATGCTCTGGTCCCTACAAAAGGAACAACAATGAAATTCAAACTCGCATTACTCAGTGCCACTCTGGTTTCTGCATGCATGTTGTCCGGCACGTCCTTTGCGGCAGAAAAATATGAAATCGCTGTGGTTGCAAAAGTGACGGGGATTCCATGGTTCAACCGCATGGAAACCGGCGTCAATGAAGCGGCGAAAAAGCTCGACGTCAACGCTTACCAGACCGGTCCGTCAACGCCCGATCCGGCGCAGCAAGTGAAAGTGATTGAAGATCTGATTGCCAAGAACGTGAACGCGATCATTGTGGTCCCGAATGACGCGAAAGTCCTTGAGCCGGTTCTGAAGAAAGCGCGCGATAAGGGGATTGTCGTCCTGACCCACGAGTCACCTGACCAGCAGATCGGTCAGTGGGATATTGAAACCATCGACAGCGAGAAGTACGCGCAGGCGAACGTTGACGAACTGGCGAAAAACATGGGTGGAAAAGGCGGCTACGCCATTTACGTTGGTTCGCTGACCGTACCGTTGCACAACGCCTGGGCCGATTACGCCATTAAGTACCAGAAAGAAAAATACCCTGACATGTTTGAAGTGACTTCGCGCCTGCCGGTGGCGGAGAGCATCGATAAATCCTACGCCACAACGCTGGATCTGATGAAAACCTACCCGCAGATGAAAGGCGTTATCGGGTTTGGCTCGCTGGGTCCGATCGGCGCAGGCCAGGCGGTACAGAAAAAACGGGCGAAAGATAAAATCGCCGTGGTTGGGATCGCGATGCCAGCACAGGCCGCGCCGTATCTGATGCGCGGTGATATCAAGAAAGCGATGTTGTGGGATCCGAAAGACGCTGGTTACGCGCTGGTCACGGTCGCCGATCAACTGCTGCAGGGCAAAGAGGTGACGCCGGATCTGACCATCGACGGTTTAGGGAAAGCCGATGTCGACATGGAAAAGAAAGTGATTCGCTTTAATAAGATCCTCGAAGTCACCAAAGACAACGCACAATCGCTCGGTTTCTAAGGCTTTTTGCCAACACCAGGGAAACCCAACGCCGTTCGTCTGAACGGCGCTATCAATAAAAATTAACACTTAGCGCCCTTCGGGGCGCTCGCAGGGGTATTGTCCATGACAGACACCACCGCATTTATCACTCTTGAGAATATCAGCAAGCAATTCCCGGGCGTGCTGGCGCTGGATAACGTGAATCTGACGCTGAAAAAAGGCGAAGTTCACTGCCTGGCAGGACAGAACGGCTGCGGAAAAAGCACCATCATTAAAGTGATTTCGGGCGTTTATCAGCCGGAAAAAGGGGCGCAGATCCAGTTGGATGGAAAACTGTTCCACCATCTTTCTCCGCAGCTCTCTTCACATTATGGCATCCAGGTGATCTATCAGGATTTATCCCTGTTCCCCAACTTCAGCGTGGCAGAGAACATTGCCGTCAACCGCTACCTACCCGGCGGCGATATCTGGGTACGCCGCGGCGCAATGAAACAACAGGCGCTGGCGGCAATGCGGCGCATTGGCGTGTCCATCGATCCGGACAAAAAAGTCGAAAAGCTGTCGATTGCCGACCGCCAACTGGTGGCTATTTGCCGCGCCATTGCCGCCGAAGCGCGGCTGGTCATTATGGATGAACCTACCGCTTCGTTGACCCGCCAGGAGGTTAACGGCCTGCTGCGGGTGGTAAACGAACTTAAGGCAGATGGCATCTGCGTGGTGTTTGTCAGCCACCGGCTTGATGAAGTGATGGAAGTGGCGGACCGCATCAGCGTCATGCGTGACGGCAAGCTGGTGGGCACGTATCCGGCAAGCGAGCTCGACAGCCACGAGCTGGCGTTCCTGATGACCGGCCAGCGCTTTCATTACAGCCCGCTCCCGGAAAAACCGTCGCCTGAGCAAGAACCCCTGCTTGAGCTACGCAACCTGAGCCGTCGTGGAAAATATCAGGACATCAATTTGTCGCTGCGCAGCGGCGAAATCGTGTCGATTGTCGGGTTACTGGGCGCCGGGCGCACCGAGCTGTGCCTGAGCCTGTTTGGCATGACCCAGCCGGAAAGCGGTGAAATTCGGATCAACGGTCAGCCGGTCCGGCTGCGTAATAACCAGGATGCTATCCGGCATGGGATCGGCTATGTCTCGGAGGATCGCCTGACGCAAGGGCTTATCATGGATCAGTCGATCTATGACAACACCATCGTCACGGTTTACGACAAACTGCATACGCGCAGCGGTCTGCTGGACCATCGCCACGCGCAAAAACAGGTCGCCGGACTGATCCGTGAACTGAACATTAAGGTTTCCGATCCGCAACTGCCGGTAAAAACGCTGTCCGGCGGAAACGCCCAGCGTATCGCCATTGCCAAATGGGTGGCGACCAACCCACGGATTCTGATCCTCGATTCGCCCACCGTGGGCGTGGATATCGCCAATAAAGAAGGGATCTACCAGATCGCCCGCAACCTGGCGGAGCAGGGAATGGCGGTGCTGATGATTTGCGATGAGATCCCGGAAGCCTATTACAACAGCCATCGCGTGCTGGTGATGCGTCGCGGAAAGCTGGTGGCGGAGTTTAACCCGCATCGCTGCTCTGAACAGGATATTGCCGAGGTGGTAGAGGTCATCCATGAATAATAATCGTCTCTCCCGCTTAGCGGGACACCATGAATTTTGGCTCGGCCTGCTGGTGATTGCGCTGGCGGTCGGGCTGAGCATCAAAACCGATGAATTTCTGTCGTTAGGTAACCTGACGGATGTCGCCACCAGCTACGCGATCCTCGGCATCCTCGCCTGCGGGCTGTTTGTGGTGCTGATCTCCGGCGGTATCGATATTTCGTTTCCGGCGATGACCGCCATTGCGCAGTATGCGATGGCAAGCTGGGTTATTGCCCACGGCGGCAACTTTCTGCTGGCCCTGGCGCTGGCCTGCGTCGTCGGGCTGCTGCTCGGCTTGCTCAACGGCTTTCTCGTTTACTGGCTGCGCGTACCGGCGATCATCATTACCATCGCCACGCTTAACGTCTATTACGGTCTGCTGGTTTACGCCACCAAAGGCACCTGGCTGTACGGCTTCCCGGACTGGTTTATGAACGGCATTAACTGGTTTTCGTTCACCGCCGCCGACGGTTATGACTACGGGCTAACCCTGCCATTGTTGTGCCTGGCGGCAGTGATTGTCTTTACCGCCGTGCTGATGAACTTTACCCGCCTGGGCCGACAAATTTACGCGATGGGCGGCAACCGCGACGCGGCCTCGCGCCTCGGTATGAATCTGCTGAAGCTGCATTTCTACGTTTACGGCTACATGGGAATTCTGGCGGGCGTCGCGGCGGTGGTGCAGGCGCAAATCACCCAGTCGGTAGCGCCAAACTCGCTGCTCGGTTTCGAACTCACTGTGCTGGCGGCAGTAGTGCTCGGCGGCACCAGCATGAGCGGCGGACGCGGCACGCTGACCGGTACGCTGCTCGGGGTGATCCTGTTGGCCTTTTTGCAAAACGGCCTGACGCTGCTGGGCGTCTCATCTTACTGGCACACCGTTTTCAGCGGCGCCATCATCCTGGTCAGCATCAGCGCGACGGCCTGGAACGAAAAACGCAAACTGGCAAGGGAGCTCTAAGATGAAAACGATAGCACGCGTTTTACCCGGTGATGCCATCATTCGCCTGCAGTGCGTCATTATTATTGTCGTTGCCGTGATCTTTTCCGCGCTGCTGGGAAGCCGTTTTTTCAGCGCCGCCAATTTCCAGTCCATAGGCTCGCAGTTGCCGATCCTCGGTATGCTGGCGCTTGGCATGGGGATGACCATGCTTACTGGCGGCATCAACCTGTCGATTATCGCGGGCGCTAACGCCTGTTCGCTGGTCATGGCGGCGATCATCGTCAGTCAACCGGATAACCCGCTGTTTCTGGCGCTGGCGCTGCTGGCGGGCGCAGCGGTGGCCGTAGCGATCGGTGTCGTAAACGGGGCGCTCATCGCCTGGGTCGGCGTCTCACCCATCCTGGCGACGCTCGGTACCATGACGCTGATCTCCGGGTTGAACATTCTACTTTCCAACGGCACGGTAATTTCTGGTTTCCCGACAGCGATTCAGTATCTCGGTAACGCCACTGTCGCCGGTATTCCCGTCGCCCTGCTGCTGTTCCTGCTGGTTGCCGTCCTGCTATGGGTTTTGCTGGAGCACACCACGTTGGGGCGCAGTCTTTATCTGATGGGCTCCAACGAGCAGGCGACCCGCTACAGCGGCGTGAATACAGTGCGGGTGCAAATCTCGGTCTATGTCATTTCCGCTCTGCTCGGCTGGGTGGCGGCCATCTTGATGATGGCCAAGTTCAATTCGGCGAAAGCCGGCTACGGCGAGTCGTACCTGCTGGTGACCATTCTCGCCTCAGTGCTGGGCGGCATTAACCCGGACGGCGGCTTTGGGCGCATTATCGGCCTGGTGCTGGCGCTGGTGGTGCTGCAAATGCTGGAGAGCGGCTTTAATTTGCTGGGGATCAGTAGCTATCTGACCATGGCGCTCTGGGGCGCGGTGCTCATCCTCTTTATCGCATTACAGAATCGTAAAGCCTGATTTCAGGAGAAAAATGATGGCGAGTTATTTTATTGGTGTGGATGTAGGAACCGGTAGCGCCCGCGCAGGGGTGTTTGATCTCAACGGCAGAATGGTTGGACAAGCCAGCCGTGCGATTGAGATTTATCGTCCGCAGGCCGATTTCGTCGAACAGTCGTCAGACAATATCTGGCAGGCGGTGTGCAACGCCGTTCGCGATGCCATTAATCAGTCAGATATCAACCCTATTCAGGTCAAGGGGTTAGGCTTTGACGCGACCTGTTCGTTGGTGGTGCTCGACAAAGAGGGACAACCGCTGACCGTTAGCCCGTCGGGGCGCAGCGAGCAGAATATAATTGTCTGGATGGATCACCGCGCCATCACCCAGGCGGAACGCATCAACGCCCTGCACCACCGCGTGCTGGACTACGTTGGCGGTATTATCTCACCGGAAATGCAAACCCCAAAGCTGCTGTGGCTGAAACAGCACATGCCGAACACCTGGGCCAACGCGGGCTATTATTTTGATTTGCCTGATTTCCTGACCTGGCGCGCCACCGGCGACGACACCCGTTCATTGTGCTCCACGGTCTGCAAGTGGACCTATATGGGCCACGAGGACAAATGGGATGCCAGCTATTTCCGCGAAATTGGCCTTGAAGATCTGCTGGAACACGATGCCGCCAAAATTGGCCGCTATGTTAAAACGATGGGCGAACCGTTGGGTCACGGTCTGAGCCAGCGCGCCGCCAGCGAAATGGGACTGATTCCGGGCACGGCGGTGAGCGTGTCGATCATCGACGCCCATGCCGGTACGCTCGGCACCCTGGGCGCCAGCGGCGTGTCGGGCGATGTGGCCGATTTCGATCGCCGGATCGCCCTGATTGGCGGCACCTCGACCGGCCATATGGCGATCTCTAAAGAACCGCGCTTTATCAGCGGCGTCTGGGGACCGTACTACTCAGCGGTGCTACCGGAATACTGGCTTAACGAAGGCGGACAATCCGCCACCGGCGCGTTAATCGATCATATTATTCAGTCACACCCGTGCTACGAAACGCTGCTGGCGCAGGCTACGTCGCAGGACCAAACTATCTATGAAGTGCTCAACGCGCTGCTGCGAAAAATGGCGGGCGAGCCGGAGAACATCGCCTTTTTAACCCGCGATATACATATTCTCCCCTACTTCCACGGTAACCGTTCGCCGCGCGCCAACCCCACCCTCACCGGGGCGATAAGCGGGCTGAAACTATCGCGGACTCCGGAAGATATGGCGCTACAGTATCTGGCCACCATTCAGGCCATCGCGTTGGGAACACGCCATATCATCGAGACCATGAACCAGAGCGGTTACAGTATCGACACCATTATGGCCAGCGGTGGCGGCACCAAGAATCCCGTCTTCGTGCAGGAACACGCTAACGCCACCGGCTGCGCGATGCTGCTGCCGGAAGAGAGCGAGGCGATGCTGTTGGGCGGCGCCATGATGGGCACGATCGCGGCGGGCGTTTTTGAAAGCTTCCCGGAAGCGATGTCGGCGATGAGCCGGATTGGCAAAACGGTGACCCCGCAGACCAACCGCATCAAACAGTATTACGACCGTAAATATCAGGTGTTTCATGAAATGTATCAGGATCATATGAAGTACCGCCAACTGATGCAGGCGGCGTCATGAGCCGCGCATGGCAACAGGCCACCGCCACCTGGACGCTGTATAGCGAGGCGCTGGCCGGACTGGCCGATCATCTGAGCGAGGCGCAGTGGCAGGCGTTAATGGCGGCACTACGCACTTGCCGGGGGAAAATCGCCGTCACGGGCGTCGGCACCTCCGGCATCGCAGCGCGAAAAATCGCCCATATGCTGGCCTGCGTTGAACGTCCGGCGATCTACCTTAACGCCACCGACGCCGCGCACGGCGACCTGGGTTTTTTGGACGCGGACGATCTGGTCATTATGATCTCTCGCGGCGGGAACTCAGATGAGCTAACGCGCCTGCTGCCAGGACTCGCAGCGAAAAATGTACCGATTATCAGCGTCACCGAAAACGCTGACTCCGCCATCGCCCGCGCCGCCCGGCTGGTGATTTCAACAGGCGTTAAGCGTGAAGCCGACCCGCTAAACATGCTGGCGACCACTTCGATTATGCTGGTCATCGCCATTTTCGACGCCGCCTGCGCCTGCCTGATGAGCGAAAGTGGTTACTCAAAAGAGACGCTGTTGTCGGTGCATCCCGGTGGCGACGTTGGATTAACGTTACGCCAGACGCGTTAGCGTTTCCCGCTCCGCCGGCATCGGCGGGGCGTCTTTCAGACAACCGAACGATAAAAAAGCAAAAAATGCGCTTCAGGTGCTGCGTTTCACTCCTTCCTGACGCCCTGTACGTGAAAAATTCTGTGACCTTCCTCAGCAATCCTGACCTAAAGCATTTCATTCGTAATTATTATGGAAAAACTTTAGCTATTCTTATCAAACATACATTCGGGAGGTTCGACAGATGATGCCAACGCTTGCTCCGCCATCTGTACTTTCTGCTCCCCAGCGCCGTTGCCAGGTTTTGCTGACGCTTTTCCAGCCAGGGCAAATTGCCACCGCGGAAACATTCAGCGCGCTTAATGGCGTCGATGATGGGCTTGCCCGCGAAGATGTCACCGAAACGGGACGCGAGATCCAGCGCTATCATCGACTGAGCATCATTTCTGGCCCTGACGGTTGCTACCGGATCGAAGGTACAGCGCTCGATCAGCGCCTCTGCCTGCTGCACTGGCTGAGACGCGGCTTACGGTTATGCCCCCATTTTATTTCCCAGCACTTCTCGCCCGCCCTCAAGCGCGAGCTGAAGCAGCGGGGGATCCTGCGCACGCTCTACGATGACACCAACCTTCACGCGCTGATCAACCTCTGCGCCCGCCGTCTGCAAAAGCCGTTCGAGAGTCGCGACGTGCAGTTTTTACGCCTCTATTTGCAATATTGCCTTTTGCAACATCACGCGGGCATTGCGCCGGAATTTAATCCGATCCAGCAGCGCTGGGTGCAAACATGCGCCGAATATCAGCTCGCCCAGGAAATTGGGCGCCACTGGCAGCGACGCGTGCGACAGGATGCGCCGCTCACGGAGTCGCTGTTTATGGCGCTGCTGTTTTCGATGGTGCGCCTGCCCGATCCGATCCGCGACAACCATCAGCAAAACCGGCGGCTACGGCTGGCCATCGCCCGTCTGGTGCTGCGCTTTCGCGAACTGGGCGCGGTGCGGTTCAACGATGAACAAGGGCTGAACGATCAGTTATACATTCACCTTGCCCAGGCGCTGAACCGCAGTCTGTTCTCGATCGGTATTGATAACACCCTGCCGGATGAATTCGCGCGTCTTTATCCGCGCCTGATGCGCACCACCCGCGAGGCTCTGCGCGGTTTTGAAGAGGAATACGGCGTTGCGTTTTCCGAAGAAGAGACGGGTCTGGTGGCGGTGATTTTCGGCGCGTGGTTGATGCAGGAAAATGATCTACACGAAAAGCAGATCCTCTTACTGACCGGCGATAACCGCATGCTGGAGCAGCAGATAGAACAGCAGCTTCGCGAACTGACGCTACTGCCGTTAAATATCAAACCGGTGCCGATGCGGACATTTCAGCAGGAAGGGTCGCCGCGCGGCGTCGCGCTGATCGTCACGCCTTACACCACGCCGCTGCCCCTGTTTTCACCGCCGCTGATACACGCGGCGGAGGCGTTAACGCCGCACCAGCAACAGCAGATCCGCAAAATGCTGGAGTCAGGCTGAAGCCGTTACTTTTGGCCGCAGCGCCATCGCGGGCAGAGCCACCAGCGCCATCACCCAGAACACGCCGTTGCCCAGATGCTGATAGAGGAATCCGGCAAAGACCGTCATGATGGCGATACTGCCGCCCATCGCCACCGCGGAATAGACCGCCTGCAGGCGAATCACTTCACTCCCCTGCCGCGCGGCGATATAGCGCATCGCGGCCAGGTGACATACGGTAAACGTGCCGCAGTGCAGGATCTGCGCCACAATCAACCACGGCAGCGCGGTGGTCCAGCCCATCAGCGCCCAGCGAATCACGCCGCAGACGGCAGAAAGCAGCAACAGGTCGCGGGCGCTAAAGCGGCGGAACAGCTTTTTGCTAAGGGCGAAGATGACAACTTCCGCCACGACGCCAAGCGACCACAAATACCCTACCGCCGAGGCCGAATACCCGGCCCCCTGCCAGTAAATCGCGCTAAAGCCGTAATAAGCGGCATGCGCCCCTTGCAGCAGGCAGACGCAGGCCAGAAAGCGCCAGCTCTGGGTCACCAACGCTCGCCACGCCGGCCATCCGGCGCTCTCCTGCTGGCGGCTTTCTCCCTGCGGCGGCACGCTCGGACGCAGCAGCATACCGAGCAGCATGGATGCAATCCCCAGGGTGAGCATTACCAGAATCGCCCGATAATCAAACAGACTCACGAGTTTACCGGTTAGCGCCGAGCCGATCACAAAGGCGACTGACCCCCACAGACGCACCCGGCCATAGTCCATCGTGATCTGTTTTTGCCAGGTGTTTGCCAGCGCATCGGTTAACGGCACCAGCGGGGAGAAAAAAAGGTTAAAGCCGACCATCACGACCATCAGCCACGCCACGTGGGTGCCCGCCCAGAATGCCAGCGCGAGCACCAGCGTCAGCAACGCCAGGATGCGCAGCGCTGAAATCAACCGCGACGGGTCGCTGACCCGGGGGGCAATCAACAGGCTGCCAAGAAAACGGGCGATCAGTCCGGCGCCCAGCAGCAAACCGATGGTTTCGGGGGTTAACCCGGCGCCATTAAGCCAGACGCTCCAGAAAGGTAAGAAAATACCGTAGCTAAAAAAATAGGTGAAGTAACCGAGCGCCAGCCAGCGCGTGGAGTGCAAGACCATGATTCCCTCCCGTTTGGAGGCGATAGTCTGGCGATAAACGCAGGCTGACGCAAGCGAACATTAACAGCGAGATAACCTCTTTTTTGCCTTAATCAACGCGGATTTGCAGTGCAAAACGGCACGCTTCTCCCGCACTTAATACACGTAATCCCGGCTGCCCCGGCATGTGGTGGGCGTTAACCGGATGCGACTGCGGCTCAAGGCAGAGGAATGACCGACCCGGCATTCTGAACAGCATCAGCCAGGGAGTTTGCGCTGAAAGCGTGATCTTCATCACGCCATGTCGGATGACCGCCCGTCCTCCCCAGCCGGAATAGCCCACATTCAGCCAGCGATCCGCGCCATTATGCGCCCGGCTGAAATCCGCTTCTGGCGGAATGTCGCTGCGCCAGGCCAACGGCAGGTGCTGTTCCCCTTCCGGCCAGTAGCCGCTGGCGGAAAACTGCGCTGTACTTTGCGCGTCAAAAGCAAACCAGGGATGAAACCCACAGCCGTAAAGCATCGGTCGCTGACCCTGATGGGTTATCGAGAGCTGCGCCGCCAGCGTTGCGCCGTCGAGAGCGTAACGCAAGGTGGCCCAATAATCGTAGCCGCAGGGGTGCTGGCTTCGCAGACGCAAAACGCAGTGCTGATCGCCAGCGTCGGCCACCTCCCAGCGTTGACGCCAGCCGTCTCCGTGCAGCCAGAACGTGGGGTCAGCATCATGCAAGGGCAGTTGAACGTCGCCGTCGCGCTGGGAAAAACGGTTTCCCGCCACACGGTTAGCCACCGGCAACATGGGAAACAGCCCACCCGCGCCGTCGCCTGTATACAATACTGGCTGCTGATGTGGTAACGAAAACAGCGTCAGCAGCCTGCCTCCTTGCGGATCCACGCGCATCCGCAGATGCGCGTTTTGCAGCGTCAGCGCGGTGCTCATGAGCGTGCGCTTTTCTGCTGCGCCGACGGGCTGGTTTTCAGCTGTTTAGCCGCCAACTGTTCTTCCAGCGCTTCCAGCGTCACGCCTTTGGTCTCCGGCACGTTACGCAGGATGTACAGAAAACCCATCGCGCAAATCACGCCATAGAGCAGGAAGCTGCCTGCCGCGCCGAGTCCGGCATTGAGCAGCGGAAAGGTATACGTCAACAGGAAGCAGGCGATCCACAGCGCCAGCGTCCCCAGCGACATCGCCAGACCGCGCACCCGGTTGGGGAAAATCTCGGAAAGCAGCACCCAGGTTACCGGGGCAAGGGTTATGGCATAGATCGCGATCGCCGCCAGTACCAGAACCAGCACCGGCCAGCCCATGATCCCCATGCCATACGCGCCCGCAATCAGCACATAGATGACAGTCAGACCGGATGCGCCAAACAACATCAGTTTGCGTCGACCAATTTTGTCGACCAGCGGCAGTGCGGCAAGCGTAAACACCAGGTTAATGATGCCGGTGGCGACGATGGATTTCAGCGTACCGTTAATGTCGAAGCCCGCAGAGGCGAAGATCTCCTGGGCATAGTTGAAGATCACGTTGATCCCGCACCACTGCTGGAACACCGCAAGCACCATCCCGATAACCACGATCGGCTTGATCTGCGGCTGTAGCAGCGTCGACCAGGCGACTTTATGGTTATCTTTACGCAGGGAGTGTTCAATCTCTTTCAGCGTCTGCCCGGCGTACTCCGTACTGCCAATCCGCTTTAGCATCGCGCGCGCCCGCTCCGGTTTCCCCGCCTTCACCAGCCAGCGCGGCGACTCCGGCACAAAAAACATCAGCACCAGAAACGCCAGCGCCGGAACAAGCTCGGCGCCAAACATCCAGCGCCAGCCGGTCTGACCGTTCCAGCTTTCCACGATGGCCTGTTGCGTCGCGCCTGGCGCGACGGGTTCGGCGATCAGCAGGTTGATCAGCTGCGCCGCGAGCACGCCGATCACAATAGTTAACTGGTTAACCGCCACAAAGCGACCGCGCTTTTCCGCCGGACTGACCTCGGCGATGTACAGTGGACTCAGGGCTGAGGCCAGGCCGATCCCGATACCGCCGACGATGCGGTAAATAACAAACATATCGAAATTATGGGCAACGGCGGTTCCCCATGCCGAGGCGCTGAACAGAATGGCCGCGAGGATCAGCGGCATTTTGCGACCGAACTTGTCGGCGCACCAGCCGGAAATCAGCGCGCCAAAAATACAGCCCACCAGCGCGGAACTCATTGCCCAGCCGGACTGCACCGGATCGGTAATGGAAAAGTACGCTTCATAAAAGGGCTTTGCCCCACCAATGACCACCCAGTCATAGCCAAACAATAAACCGCCGCAGGCCGCAACCAGACAAATGGTCCAGACGTAGCCGATATTCAGGTGTGTCTGCGCATTATTCATGTTGATTCCTCTTTCAGGGAAACGCAGGGAACAGGAGGTTATCGGTGGTGTTTCCACCACCGGTTCAGGGTTTAGTTCCATAACGCCAGGGGGATGACGTGGCGCAGGAGCAGCGCTTTGTCATGCGCCGGATTCGCCTGCAATAATGCGTCGAACGCCTGCTGGCTGGCGGTAAGATTGCCCAGCCCCAGATGCCCTAACGCGGTGATAAACAGACAGTGCTGTTGGTGCTTCGCCGCCGCGGGCGTATCAAGCACCACCAGATCCGGCAACGAAACGGCGAAGAAGTCCACCTCTGGCACGTTGTCACGCTGAGTTTCAACCCAATGCAGGAAGCTCTGGAACAACCGCTCCGCAGCGTGATGCTCGCCCAGCGCCTTCAGCGCCATGCCCTGCCAGAACAAGTAATCCACCGGTTGATCGTTATAATAGCGGCCGGCATCAAGCGAACTGCCGCCGCGCGTCGCTCGCGCAAAATAGCGCTGCGCCTCGTCGTGATGCCCCTGTTGCTGCGCGCAGTAGCCAAGCAGATACCAAATGTCATTATCCGTTTGCCCCGGCAAACGCCCCTCGCCCAGGTTATGCGGATAGCTCAGCGCCTGTTGCAGCAGGTAGACCGCATTCTGGTACGCGCCTTCGCCGATCGCTGCCAGCGCCCGATGCATCTGGTTGATCAGGTACTGGCCGGTCGCCTTCCCTTCGCCCCCTTCCCAGGGATGGAATGCCCGCTCGCGCAGGACCTTCGCCGCCGCCTCGTAGTCGCCCAGTCCGTTCCACAGGCTGAGCAATTCCACAGTGAGATCGTCGCGCTGAAAAACAACGGACTGGCGCGAGACCAGCTGTTGCAGACGCTGTGCAGCAGGGGTAGCCAGCAGTTTGTCGAGGTAATCCCGTTCAAACAGGAAGCGGGCGTTGTCCGGCTCCAGCGCCACCGCCTGCGAAAGGTACTGTCGCGCCAGTACGGCATCCTGCTGTTTATTCCATGCGTAGATGCCTAGCAGACGATGCACCGGTGCGAAATCCGCTTCCTGCGCAAGCGTGAATTGCCAGCAGGCCAGCGCCGCATCGTAACGGCGTTTGCTGTACCAGAAGCAGCCGAGTAAATATTGCGCCCACGGGCTGTCCGGTAGCGTTTGCAGCATTTGCACTTCGTCGAGCGTATTCGGGAAGCGCACCCGGTTGTGCAGACAGGCGCGTGACCGATCAATCAACGACTGCGGGTTATCGCTCAGGGATGCGCGCCAAAGCAACGGCAGCGTTTCCTGGCTGTCCAACAGCTCCAGCACGTCGCTCGCAGCGTCTTGCTGACCACAGGAGAGCAGCCAGCCCGCCAACTCACAGGCGTTAGTACCGCGTCGTCCCGTGATGGCAATCAACGCATCTTTCGTTGACTCGTCGCGGCTCACCGCCCAGCGCGCATAGTGCAGCGCGTAGCTGAGCGGATAATCGCGAAGCTGCTGATCGATCCAGGTCAGCGCGTCAGCTTCACGGCCCAGCTTCGCCAACACCAGCGCCTTTAACCCCATCGCCAGGTTGTTGCTACCGTTAACGCGCAGGCTTTGATTGACTTTGTCCAGCGCGTCCGCGTAATTTCCCCGCCGCATCGCTATTCGCGCCAGCGACCAGAACGCGGCATCCCGACAGTTCCCGCTCCAGCTCGCTTTAAAGTAGTGATCCCATGCCGCGTCGAAATTCCCCTGCCGCTCCAGCGCGGCGGCAAGCAACATGCTGGCTTCGCCGTCACGCGGGTTTTTGTTGAGCTTGTGCGCCCGCGCCAACGCGGCGCTCGCACACTGTGCCGCCAGCGTCCAGTCCGCGCGGTTTAGCGCCAGCGAACCCAGCGCGACGTTGTTGCGATAATCCAGCGGATCCACCTCCAGCGCCCGACGATAGTAATCCTCGGCATAACGGCTGGCATGGTTATATTGCTCCAGGTGCTGACCAATAAAGTAGAGCTCATCGGTATTGGAGAGCGCTTCCGGCATCGCCGGCGCCGTTGCTGCCGACGGCAGGGGAACCTCCCCGGCGATGTGTTCTTCGTATTTCAGCCATTCCCGTCCATCAGGATGGCTTACCGTCATCGTGATCCGGTCCGGGCCGTTTTCCACGATCCGTGTCATCCAGCTCTGGCCCGGCGCCAGCGTCAGGGTGGTTTCATAAAAAGGCGCGCCCTCTGCGCTGAGCGTCACTCGCGCCTCATGCAGCGGCGCGATGGCGTAAACGCCAACCGACAGAGCGCCGTCTTCACGCACCAGACGGAGCGCCAGATCGGTGCTGGCATTCTGTACCATGCCCAGTTCGCTGTAAGGAAGGAAGTTCTGGACGAACACCTTTTCTTCATAAGGCGCAAGCCAGGTAAAATCCGGCTGGTTATCAGTGAAAACGCCGGTCATCAGTTCGATATACGGGCCGTTATCATCGGTCAGGTTACGATCCCAGGCGACGCCAAAATCGCCGTATCCCCAGGTCCACTGTTTTTTACCCGGTGAAACGTGATGATCGGCCACATGCAACAGGCCACCACGTTCACCGTGATGCCAGGCGCCGACAAAGTCATAGTCTGACTTTTCCGCCATGTAGGAGGTCGGAACCGGCACGTTTTTGTAGCGGGAGATATCCACGCCCGCCGAGTAATCGACTTTATAGTAGGTGCCGGTGGCGATCGGAAAAGCAGAAACGTCGCGCTTGCCGTGGTCAAATACCGCCGTCACGTCCGGCGGAAATACGCTCTGATGATCGTCCCCCCCCTTCACCGCCGGGTTAGCCCACCACAAAAAATGGCGCGGTGTCGCGTTGCCGTTGAATACCTTACCGGTGATTTCAATCAGCGCGCGATCCGGATACAGCGTAAAACCAGCCATAACCTGCAAACCGCGCATCGGCTCCACCTCGCCCATCCAGACGGTTTGTTCGCCGTTTTCACCCGCCTGGACGGTGAAATCCACCGGCATAAAGGTGGTGGGACGGTGGTGCTGCGGCCAGTTAAACTCAATGCCGCCGGAGATCCACGGCCCCAGCAAGCCGACCAGCGCGGGTTTCACCACTTCGTTGTAATAGACAAAATCGCGCGCCCGCACTTTGTCGTAAGCGCGATGAATACGTCCACCCAGCGCCGGTAGCAGCATGACGCGGATAAAATCGTTCTCCATCCACACGGCCTGATACTCACGCATCTCACGTTTGCCGGTCAGCGTATCAATAACGCCATACGGATACACGGCGCCGGAAGAGCCCTGGTAGACGCGCTTTTCAAGAAACATGGGGTTTGGATCTTCTTCCCCCACCGTCCAGGTCGGAAGTGATAAGGTTTCCTGCCAGACCTTAACTGAACCGTACATGCTGCCTCCACTCAATGAATAAAAGTAAAATATCGACTTAAGGCTATTGTGGTACAGTTAACTGGCGTTAAAATGCGCAACGCTCACGCAATATAGTTAAGGGAGTTAAGTGTATGCGCCATTTAGGCTACAACAATGCGCGGGTCCGGCAGGCAAACAAACAGCTCTTTCTGGCGCATTTATGGCGTGAGAAACAGCTCAGCAAGTCGCAGCTGGCGCAAATGACCGGCCTGTCGATTCCGGCAGTGAGCAATATTCTGCAGGAGTTAGTGGATGAGGGACGGCTCTGCCACTCCAGAGAAACGCTGAGCCAGCGAGGTCTGAGCAACGGAAGCTTTCACCTGCCCGAACGCGGGGCCTGGACGCTCTGTATGAACGTGACGCCGACCAGCCTCACCAGCCAACTGGCGGACGCCCGTCTGGTCGCCGTCGGCGACTGGCGGCACGAGGTAATCAATGCCGCCACGCCGAAAGACTTGCTCAGCGCTATAGCCCGCCACTGGCGCGTGTACCAGCAGCGCTATCCTGAGATCACCCTTAATCTGGCGCTGGGCGTGCACGGTCAGGTTGACCCGATTACCGGTGCGTCGAAAACCATGCCGCAGGCGCCGTGGAAAACCCCGGTAGAGATAAAATATCTCCTGGAAGAAATGCTTGGCGTGCAGGTTCGTCTTGATAATGACTGCGTGATGCTGGCGCTGGCGGAGAAATGGCAAAACCCGGCGGCCAATGAAGATTTCTGCGTGATTAACGTCGATTATGGGATTGGTTCTTCCTTTGTCATCAATGACAGCATCTGGCGCGGCAGCCTGTACGGCAGTGGACAGATAGGACACACCATTATTCATCCGGACGGCGTCGCCTGCGACTGTGGTCGCTACGGTTGCCTGGAAACCGTGGCCTCGCTGAGCGCGCTGAAAAAACAGGCGAGGGTGTGGATGAAAACGCAACCCATACCCGAGCTGGATCCGGAGACGCTAACTACGGACAGACTGATTGAAGCATGGCGGCAGGGTGACGTGCGTATTCAGGCATGGGTGGAACATGCGGCGAACGCCATCGGATTAAGCCTTTATAACTTCCTTAATATCCTTAATATTAACCAGATCTGGCTATACGGGCGTAGCTGTGCTTTTGGCGAAAGCTGGCTAAATACCTTACGCCAGCAAACCGGATTTAATCCTTTCGACCATGGCGATAATCCACGGGCGAAAGCGACGCGGATCGGCTTTGGCACGTTGAGCCGCGCGCAGCAGCTTATGGGTATTGGCTATTTATACGTTGAATCGCAGTTGAGCGAGATTGACCCGGAGCGCCGCGGCGGCGAGGGAAGCGTGAGGGCATTTTATTCAGATAACCGGGCATCAGAGTGACGCCCGGCATAACATCGCGACCGGATGGTCAGGCATGCGCCGCCATCCGGCATTCGCAGTGAATTACGCGTAAACCGGGAAGCGTGCGCAAATATCCAGAACGTTACCTTTCACGCGCTCAATCACCGCGTCGTCATTGATATTGTCCAGAACGTCACACATCCAGCCCGCCAGCTCTTTCACTTCCGCTTCTTTAAAGCCACGGCGAGTGACAGCCGGAGAACCGATACGGATACCGGAAGTCACAAACGGGCTCTTCGGATCGTTCGGTACGCTGTTTTTGTTTACGGTGATGTTGGCGCGACCCAGCGCGGCATCGGCTTCTTTACCGGTCAGGTTTTTATCAACCAGATCCAGCAGGAACAGGTGGTTTTCAGTCCCGCCGGAGACTACCTTGTAGCCACGGTTCAGGAACACTTCCACCATCGCTTTAGCATTTTTCGCAACCTGCTGCTGGTAAACTTTGAATTCTGGCTCCATCGCTTCTTTCAGCGCTACCGCTTTTGCCGCGATAACGTGCATCAACGGGCCGCCCTGCGCGCTCGGGAACACGGCGGAGTTCAGTTTTTTGTACAGCTCTTCGTCACCGCCTTTCGCCAGGATCAGGCCGCCGCGAGGACCCGCCAGCGTTTTGTGGGTGGTGGTGGTCACAACGTGCGCGTGCGGAACCGGGTTAGGATAGACGCCCGCGGCGATCAGGCCCGCAACGTGCGCCATATCGACGAACAGATACGCGCCGATGCTGTCGGCGATTTCACGCATTTTGGCCCAGTCAACGATACCGGAGTAAGCAGAGAAACCACCGATAATCATTTTCGGTTTGTGCGCTTTCGCCAGCTTCGCCATCTCTTCGTAGTCAATTTTACCGGACTCATCAATACCGTAGGGCACGATGTTGTACAGTTTGCCGGAGAAGTTAACCGGGGAGCCGTGAGTCAGGTGGCCGCCCTGCGCCAGGTTCATACCCAGTACGGTATCGCCCGGCTGCAGCAGCGCGGTGTAAACCGCGAAGTTAGCCTGAGAACCAGAGTGCGGCTGTACGTTAGCGTAGTCAGCGCCGAACAATTCTTTCGCGCGATCGATCGCCAGTTGCTCAACGATATCGACATATTCACAACCGCCGTAGTAGCGCTTGCCCGGATACCCTTCAGCATATTTGTTGGTCAGCTGAGATCCCTGCGCCTGCATGACGCGCGGGCTGGTGTAGTTTTCGGAGGCGATCAGTTCGATGTGCTCTTCCTGACGTACTTTTTCCTGCTCCATAGCCTGCCACAGTTCGGCATCATAATCGGCAATGTTCATTTCACGCTTTAACATCCGCATCTCCTGACTCAGCTAACGATAAAATTTTGGCCTTAATTAGGCGGTCCTGTTGGACAACGGCCAACAGTATAACTGAATCATTCTGTGATAACAGGTCTTGACAAAGGATTTTACGCAAACGATTACCTCGGCATTCTATAAGGCTTTGCCGAATGAAGACCTTACGGTTTTCAACGGATTTCTTTTCAGGTTTGTGATGCAGATTTTTCACGTTGTAACTTTTGCAACGCAAAGTCACAAAGAACCATTTACAAAGCAGGGGTATTTTTTATAAGATGCATTTGACATACATCATTAAAGATTCAGATAAAGGAAGACCGTATGCTTGACGCCCAAACCATCGCCACTGTAAAAGCCACCATTCCCCTGCTGGTCGAGACGGGTCCCAAACTGACCGCCCATTTTTACGATCGCATGTTTGCCCATAATCCCGAACTCAAAGAAATCTTTAACATGAGCAACCAGCGCAATGGCGATCAGCGTGAAGCGCTGTTTAACGCCATTGCCGCCTATGCCAGCAACCTTGAGAATCTACCCGCGCTGCTGCCTGCTGTGGAAAAGATCGCCCAGAAACACACCAGCTTCCAGATCCAACCGGAGCAGTACAACATCGTCGGCACGCATCTGTTAGCCACGCTGGATGAAATGTTCAGCCCGGGTCAGGATGTGCTGGATGCGTGGGGTAAAGCCTATGGCGTGCTGGCGAATGTGTTTATTCACCGCGAAGCGGAAATCTATCGTGAAAATGCCCGTAAAACCGGCGGCTGGGAAGGGACACGACCATTCCGTATTGTCGCGAAAACCCCACGCAGCGCGCTGATTACCAGTTTTGAATTTGAACCTGTCGATGGCGGCGCGGTGGCCGACTACCAGCCGGGTCAATATCTGGGCGTCTGGCTGAAGCCGGAAGGTTTTCCGCACCAGGAGATTCGCCAGTACTCGCTGACCCGCAAGCCAGATGGCAAAGGCTACCGGATTGCCGTGAAGCGCGAAGACGGCGGGCAGGTGTCTAACTGGCTGCATAACCATGCAAACGTCGGCGACGTGGTGCATTTAGCCGCGCCTGCCGGTGATTTCTTTATGCAGGTCTCAACGGACACGCCGGTGTCGCTGATCTCCGCAGGCGTCGGTCAGACCCCAATGCTGGCGATGCTGGATACGCTGGCAACAGCGAAACACACCGCCCAGGTTAACTGGTTCCACGCGGCGGAAAACGGCGATGTGCATGCGTTTGTCGATGAAGTGAGTGAACGGGGAAATACGCTGCCGCACTTTACCGCGCACACCTGGTATCGCATCCCGACAGAGGCCGATCGCGCAAAAGCGGCATTTGACAGTGAAGGGCTGATGGACCTGACGGCGATGAAAGCGTCGCTAACCCATCCGGCTATGCAGTTTTATCTGTGCGGTCCGGTCGGGTTTATGCAGTTTGCCGCGAAGCAACTGGTGGAAATGGGCGTGAAAAACGAAAACATTCATTACGAATGTTTTGGTCCGCATAAAGTGCTGTAACGCACAGCGGAAAAACCCGCAGGCCTGACAGGCGCCGCGCCATCAGGCACTGCGCCAGCCTACAGACAGACGCGGCTTAAATGGCCGCGTCGTCTTCCTCGCCAGTACGGATGCGTACAACCCGCGCCACGTCGAAGACAAAAATCTTACCATCGCCAATTTTGCCGGTCTGCGCAGTACGGATGATGGTATCGACACAGGTTTCCACGATGTCATCCGGCACGACGATTTCGATTTTCACCTTCGGCAGAAAATCGACCATATATTCCGCGCCACGATACAGCTCGGTATGCCCTTTCTGACGGCCAAAGCCTTTCACTTCTGTTACCGTCATCCCGGTGATGCCGACTTCAGCCAGCGCTTCACGCACGTCATCCAGTTTGAAGGGTTTAATAATCGCATCAATCTTTTTCATGGTGTTCCTGTTTTAATCGCGTAACCGGTTGCTAACCGTATCATAGCGTGCGTCCTGGTAGGGAGCTACTCTTTAAAGTCGTTGGCATCAAGCTCGTGACGGGAGAGCAATTTATAAAACTCCGTCCGGTTGCGTCCCGCCATGCGCGCCGCATGGGTCACATTGCCTCGGGTGATTTGCAGCAGTTTACGCAGATAGTTCAGTTCGAACTGATTACGGGCTTCGACAAAGGTCGGTAACGCAGTGTTTTCGCCTTCCAGCGCCTGCTCGACCAGTGCGTCGCTGATCACCGGCGACGAGGTCAGCGCCACGCACTGCTCAATGACGTTCACCAGTTGCCGGACGTTACCCGGCCAACTGGCGGTCATCAGGCGCTTCATCGCATCGGTGGAAAAGGCGCGCACAAACGGTTTATGCCGCTCCGCCGACTGACGCAGCAAATGATTCGCCAGCAGCGGGATATCTTCCGTCCGCTCGGCCAGCGCCGGGATCTTCAGGCTCACCACGTTGAGGCGGTAGTACAGATCCTCACGAAACTCGCCGCGCGCCATCGCTTTCGGCAGGTCACGGTGGGTAGCCGAAATAATGCGCACATCAATGTCGATGTCGCGGTTGCTGCCGAGCGGCCTGACTTTGCGCTCCTGCAACACGCGCAGCAGCTTCACCTGTAACGGCGCGGGCATATCGCCAATTTCATCAAGGAACAGCGTCCCGCCTTCTGCGGCCTGAAACAGCCCTTCGCGGTTGCTGACCGCGCCGGTAAACGCCCCGCGCGCGTGACCAAACAGCTCCGACTCGAGCAGTTGTTCCGGCAACGCGCCGCAGTTAATGGCGATAAACGGTTTACTGCTGCGCGGGCTGGCATTATGGATCGCCTGGGCGAAGATCTCTTTCCCGGTGCCGCTTTGCCCGTTGATCAGCACGCTGACGTCAGACTGGGCCACCATCCGCGCCTGCTCCAGCAGACGCAGCATGAGCGGGCTGCGGGTAACGATTGACTCACGCCAACTGTCGTCGGTCGCCGGGGCGGACTGTTCCAGTGCTTCATCAATAGCATGGTACAGCGCGTCCTTATCGACCGGTTTGGTGAGAAAACTGAACACGCCTTTTTGCGTTGCGGCGACCGCGTCCGGGATCGACCCGTGGGCGGTAAGGATGATCACCGGCATGCCGGGCTGCACCTTCTGGATTTCGCTGAACAGTTGCATCCCGTCCATTTCATCCATGCGTAAGTCACTAATCACCAAATCCACTTTTTCACGGTTTAGCACGCGCAGTCCTTCGGCTCCGCTCTCTGCTGTAACCACGCTGTAGCCTTCACTGGTCAGACGCATGCCCAACAGTTTAAGCAAGCCCGGATCGTCATCGACCAGCAGTAAATGCGCTGGTTTACGGCTTATCATGGCGATACCTCATCGTCGGACGGAACCGGCGCGGCAGCTTTCTCTTCGCTGTGTCCCGCGTCAGGATTGTAACTTCCGGCAGGCTTACGGCTGGAAAGCCGGCGCTCGATGTCCGTCAGGTTTTCCAGTTTGCGCGTCGTCAGATCTAACTGCGCCTGCATGTGCTGTTGTTGCTGGCGCAGCGTATCAAGTTCGCTGTCGCTGGTTTGCTGCAGTTTGCTGTAGCGCTGGCGCTCTTCAGCAAGCTGAAGCTGGAGCGCCTGTCCGTCGCGCCAGATTTGATAAAGCGGGCGCACCTGCGAGGGGATTAGGGTACTGACGCCGTCAAGACGGGAAATCGTGTCGCGACGCTCTAGCGGCGTGATTTTGGCGTTCGCCAGCAGCACGCCGCGCTTAAAGGCGTTTTGCCAGCTGTCGTCGTTCAGCATTCGGGCTTCATTACGCGACTGTACCGGCATCAAACGATCGGCGCAGTCAATGGCGCGCAGCCAGTACAGCGGATTGGTATCGGTCGCCGGGCCATGCAGCGCCCAGATATCGGTACAGTCGACCGACAGATAATCCGCCAGTTGAGTCGTAGGCAGGTTATCCTGCGCCGTTTCGCCCGCGTCATGTTTTACCGCCTGCGGTACACAGCCCAGCAGCGCCAGACAGGGTATTCCCGCCAGGATGACCCGACGGGACAGAATTCGTTGAAAAATGTGAAAAAAAACGTGTGGCATAGTTACCAGACTTATCTGTTTAGTCGTTTTTCGATGCAGAAAGCGGCAATTCGATTCGGAAGCAAACCGCTTGCGCAGGGTCCTCGACAAGATACAATTCGCCCTGCATACGGCGAATGCAATCTCTGGCGATACTCAGCCCCAACCCGCTGCCCTTCACGGCCCCTTTTCGTTGATGACTTCCCTGGAAAAAAGGCTCGAAAATCATGGTCTTTTCCGCTTCGGGAATTGGCGTACCGGTATTGCAGACGTCAATGTAAACCCGGTTTCCCTGGAAACGGCTACTGATACGAATGTTACCGGATTCGGCTCCGTAGTGCACCGCATTGGAATAAAGATTATCCAGCACGCTCATCAACAGCATCGGCTCCGCCAGACAGCGGTCAGCTGACAGCTCAACCGCGGTATGCATCATTTTAGCGCGAGCAGGCAAACTGTGAGCGGAAACGACCATATCAACCAAAGGTTCAATCTCAACGCTTTCCATCTCAACGGGGCTGTCCGCCAGCTTACGGTTATAATCGAGCAGTTGTTCAATCAGTTTTTGCAGGTTGCGGCTGCTGTCGTCGAGGATGCCGACCACCTCTTTTTGCTCCGGCGTCAAGGGGCCCACCACCTGATCGGCCAACAGTTCCGTCCCTTCCCGCATGCTGGCGAGCGGCGTTTTCAGTTCATGGGAAAGATGACGCAAAAACTGATGGCGCTGAGACTCAAGCCAGGACAGCCGCTCGCTCAGCCAAATGATACGCTGCCCTACGGAACGAAGCTCGCGCGGTCCGGTAAAAGTGACGGTATTGCCAAGCGACCGCCCTTCCCCCAACCGGTTGATCATTCGCTCTATGCCTTTTACCGGCCCGATTATCATCCGCGTAAACAGCAATACCATTGCAAGACTGACCAGAAACAACACCAGCGCTTGCCAGCCGAAGAACTGGCCGCGTTCGGCAATCTCCTGTTGAAGCTGTTGCCCGCGCGAGAAAACCACGGTACGCGTGGCCTGCACCATCTCGGTATTGGCACTGGCAAAGGCTTCCAGACGCGCGGCAGCGGCGGTATCCGGCCCGCTGTTACGGCATTGCAACTGCGCCAGATCGTTCAGATCCTGATGCAGCGCCTGATACAGCTTATCGTCTGGCAATACGCCGGCGTGGGCGTCGAGCATTTCGCTGTAGCGTTTGCGCTGGCTCTGGTACACCCTGGCAAGGGTTGGATCGTCAAGCACGCAATACTGGCGGTAGCTGCGCTCCATCTCCAGCGCTACGTTGGTCATAGCCTCGCTGCGGCGCGCATCGATAAGCGTCGTACGGTTGGTTAGCGCCGCCTGCGCGCTCAGGGCGTTCAGGCTTTGCCACGCCTGCCAGGCAAGGACCAGCAGCGGTAACAGGATCAGCAGGAATGCCAGCGTTACCAACTGTCGTAATGAACGGGGGAAAACAGACCAGCGCTTCAATGCGTTACTCTCGCCAAACAGGAATAAGAGGATGCTAACTGAGGCAAACGTCAGATACAACAAAGCCGGGTAAAACCCGGCTTTGTTATGGAATAAGGCGGTGCCTAACTCGACGTTTCGCCCGATGGTTGATAAAGCAACGCTATTATCAGAAGTTGGACGGCAGGCACCTTGTTGTGCGTCATTCGAAGTTTATGTAGCACGTCCCGAAGGGGCTGACATAAGAAGGTGAATGAGCCACTGGTGAATATTATGCAGTAACTGTGCCAACAAATAAAACATTTTTTTAACACACTGAATTTCATGATCTTTATGTAAAATAAGCCCGCACCCTGCATTGCTCATTTTTCACTCCGAGTGTCGCTGATTAGCAACACCTTAAGCACAACCTTTATACCGCTATAAAAATCAATAGGTTAAACGTCTCCTTTTGACGACACTCACCTGGCTGTGTTGTCGTAAATTCGCGACACTCACTAAAAAGCCCGGTAAATATACCGGGCTTTTTGTGAAGAGGCTATTCAACAGGCAACGGCTTAGCCTAGCTGCTTACGCGCGTTGCGGAAGATACGCATCCATGGGCCGTCCTCGCCCCAGTTTTCCGGGTGCCAGGAGTTACTGACCGTGCGGAACACGCGCTCCGGGTGCGGCATCATGATGGTCACACGACCGTTTTCCGTCGTGACCGCGGTAATGCCGTTTGGCGAGCCGTTCGGGTTTGCCGGGTACGTTTCCGTCACCGTGCCAAAGTTGTCGACATAGCGCAGCGCCACCAGACCTTTGCTCTCCAGCGCGGCAAGATGGGCCGCATCGCGTACTTCGACGCGCCCTTCCCCGTGGGACACAGCGATAGGCATTTGCGAGCCGACCATCCCCTGTAGCAGCAGCGACGGGCTTTGCGTCACTTCCACCAGGCTAAAGCGCGCTTCAAAACGGTCCGACTGATTACGCACAAAGCGCGGCCACAGCTCGCTGCCCGGGATCAGTTCACGCAGGTTCGACATCATCTGGCAGCCGTTACATACGCCAAGCGCCAGGGTTTGCGGACGATGGAAGAAAGTTTCAAACTCATCGCGCACGCGATGATTAAACAGAATGGATTTCGCCCAGCCTTCCCCTGCGCCCAGCACGTCGCCGTAAGAGAAACCGCCGCAGGCCACCAGCGCCTGGAAGTTGCCCAGTCCGGTGCGACCGCCGAGGAGATCGCTCATGTGCACGTCGATGGCGTCAAAGCCCGCGCGATGGAACGCGGCGGCCATTTCAACGTGGGAGTTCACCCCCTGCTCGCGCAGGACGGCGACCTTCGGACGCGCGCCGGTGGCAATGTACGGTGCGGCGATATCGTCATTAAGATCAAACGTCAGCGTCACGTTCAGGCCCGGATCGGCGTCGTTGGTTTTCGCGTCGTGCTCCTGGTCGGCGCATTCCGGATTGTCGCGCAGGCGCTGCATCTGCCAGGTGGTTTCTGCCCACCAGACGCGAAGCGTGGTCCGGCTTTCGCTAAACACCGTCTGGCCGTTAGCATTAATCACGAAACGGTCGCCCGACACGGCCTGACCGACATAATGGACGCAGTCACCGAGGCCGTATTGCGCCAGCAGCGCTTCAACCGCCTCACGCTCCGCCGCACGCACCTGGATCACCGCGCCCAGTTCTTCGTTAAATAACGCGGCCAAATGGTCGCCGCCCAGCGTGGCGATATCGGCCTGGAGACCGCAATGGCCGGTAAAGGCCATTTCCGCCAGCGTCACCAGCAGACCGCCGTCGGAGCGGTCGTGGTAGGCCAGCAATTTACGCTGCGCCACCAGCGCCTGAATCGCGTCGTAGAAACCTTTCAGTTGCGCCACGTCGCGCACATCCGCTGGTTTATCGCCAAGCTGACGATACACCTGCGCCAGCGCGGTGGCGCCCAGCGCGTTGTGTCCTTTACCGAGGTCAATCAGCAGCAGGGCATTGTCTTCGGTCGAGAGCTGAGGCGTAACGGTATGACGTACGTCCTCTACGCGGGCAAAAGCGGAGATCACCAACGACAGCGGCGAGGTCATTTCGCGCTGTTCGCCGCCTTCCTGCCAGCGGGTTTTCATCGACATGGAGTCTTTGCCTACCGGAATGGTCAGGCCAAGCGCCGGGCAAAGTTCTTCACCCACCGCTTTTACCGCTTCATACAGACCGGCGTCTTCACCGGGGTGACCGGCAGCCGCCATCCAGTTCGCGGAGAGCTTGATGCGTTTGATGTCGCCAATCTGCGTGGCGGCAATGTTGGTCAGCGCTTCGCCAACCGCCAGACGCGCGGAAGCAGAGAAGTCGAGCAACGCCACCGGCGCGCGTTCGCCGATAGCCATCGCTTCGCCGTAGTAGCTGTCAAGGCTGGCGGTCGTTACCGCGCAGTTCGCTACCGGCACCTGCCACGGGCCGACCATCTGATCGCGGGAAACCATACCGGTAACGGTGCGGTCGCCAATGGTCACAAGGAAGGTTTTTTCCGCGACGGCTGGCAAATGCAGAACGCGCTTCACGGCGTCGGCAAGCGTGATGCCGCCGCGATTCAGGGCGTCGCCTTTCGCTTTGAGGGACTGAACATCGCGGGTCATTTTCGGTGTTTTGCCGAGCAACACATCAAGCGGCAGATCGATCGGCTGGTTGTTAAAGTGACGGTCATTCAGCGACAGGTGTTTTTCTTCCGTCGCTTCACCAATGACCGCGTACGGCGCGCGTTCGCGACGGCACAGTTCGTCGAATAGCGGAAGCTGGTCGGCGGCAACCGCCAGCACGTAACGCTCCTGGGATTCGTTACACCAGATTTCCAGCGGGCTCATGCCCGGCTCGTCGCTGAGAATATCACGCAGCTCGAACTTACCGCCGCGCCCGCCGTCGCTCACCAGCTCCGGCATGGCGTTAGAAAGACCGCCCGCGCCAACGTCATGAATAAAGAGAATGGGGTTAGCTTCGCCCAGTTGCCAGCAGCGGTCGATCACCTCCTGGCAGCGACGCTCCATCTCTGGGTTGTCGCGCTGCACGGAAGCGAAGTCGAGATCCGCGTCAGACTGGCCGGACGCCATTGACGACGCCGCTCCACCGCCGAGGCCGATGTTCATTGCCGGGCCGCCGAGAACGATCAGCTTCGCGCCAACGTTGATCTCGCCTTTCTGTACATGATCCGCGCGGATGTTGCCGATCCCGCCCGCCAGCATGATCGGTTTATGGTAGCCGCGCAACTCCTCGCCGTTATGGCTGTTGACCTTTTCTTCGTAGGTACGGAAATAGCCGTTCAGCGCCGGACGACCAAATTCGTTGTTGAACGCCGCGCCGCCCAGCGGGCCTTCGGTCATGATATCCAGCGCGGTCACAATGCGCTCAGGCTTGCCGAAATCTTCTTCCCACGGCTGTTCAAAGCCAGGAATGCGCAGGTTAGAGACCGAAAAGCCCACCAGTCCCGCTTTTGGTTTCGCGCCGCGTCCGGTTGCGCCTTCATCGCGAATCTCGCCGCCGGAACCGGTCGCGGCCCCCGGCCATGGCGAGATTGCCGTTGGGTGGTTGTGGGTTTCGACCTTCATCAGGATATGCGCCGCTTCCTGGTGGAAGTCATAGCGCCCGGTGGCATGGTCGGCAAAATAACGTCCCACGTCAGAACCTTCCATTACCGCCGCGTTGTCTTTATAGGCAGACAACACGTGGTCGGGGGTGTGTTCCATCGTGTTTTTAATCATTTTGAACAGCGACTTCGGCTGCTGCTCGCCGTCAATCACCCAGTCGGCGTTAAAAATTTTGTGACGGCAGTGTTCGGAGTTCGCCTGGGCAAACATGTACAGCTCGATATCGTTCGGGTTGCGCCCCAGCGTTGTGAACGCATCCTGCAGGTAGTCGATTTCGTCTTCCGCCAGCGCCAGGCCGAGACGCAGGTTGGCGTCGATCAGCGCCTGGCGGCCTTCGCCCAGCAAATTGACGCTGGCGACCGGAGCGGGCTCGTGATGGATAAATAATTTTTCCGCATCGTTTAATGAGGAAAAAACCGTTTCCATCATGCGATCGTGAAGCTCTGCGGCGACCTGCTGCCACTGTTCAGCGGTCAGCGTGGAGGCTTCAACATAGTAAGCCACACCGCGCTCCAGGCGATCGATTTGTTGCAGACCGCAGTTGTGGGCGATATCCGTCGCTTTGGAAGACCAGGGGGAGATGGTGCCGGGGCGAGGCGTTACCAGCAGCAGTTTGCCTTCCGGCGTATGGCTGCTCAGGCTCGGGCCATATTTCAGCAGGCGGGCAAGCTGCGCCTGCTCATCTTCGCTCAGCGGCGCGTTCAGATCGGCAAAATGGACGTACTCGGCGTAAATGTTGTGGACCTGGAGGTTGGCAGCCTGAAAGCGCGCCAGCAGTTTGTTAATACGGAATGCCGACAGTGCAGGCGAACCACGCAGAATTTCCATCATAAGTCTCTCGTCTTCTAAGCTTTCGGTGTGCCCAAGTGGGGAAACGGGCGTCATTATAAAGAATCTGCGCCGCCGACGAAACCGTTTGCGTCGAAATAAAATTGGCGTCAATTTTTGCCAGACGGTGCGGCCAATCGTTCTAATTAGTTGCCAACTGACGCAAGTTTAAGCAAAATGCCGCTCACTGATAAATACTCCTGGTCTTACTATTCCTTTTCCTACACTGAGGCAACGCACGGTACAGAGAATTAACTAATTGAAAAAATTAAAGATTAATTATCTGTTCATCGGCATCCTGACGCTGTTGTTGGCCGCCGCGCTTTGGCCCTCTATTCCCTGGTCCGGTAAAGCTGAAAGTCGTATCGCGGCGATCCAGTCGCGGGGAGAGCTGCGCGTGAGCACCATTAACTCGCCGCTGACCTATTCAACGCTTAATGGTAAGCCCTACGGGCTGGATTATGAGCTGGCGGAACAGTTTGCCAACTATCTTGGGGTGAAGCTGAAGATTACCGTACGCCAGAACATCAGTCAGTTGTTCGATGACCTGGATAACGGCGATGCCGACCTGCTGGCTGCCGGACTGGTCTATAACAGCGAACGGGTTAAAAATTACCAGCCCGGCCCGACCTATTACTCCGTCTCGCAGCAGCTGGTCTACAAAGTGGGCCAGTATCGTCCGCGTACGCTGGGCAGCGTGACGGAAAGCCAGCTGACTATCGCTCCCGGCCATGTGGTGGTTAATGATTTACAGACGCTGAAAGAGACAAAATTTCCTCAACTCAGTTGGCGAATTGAAGACAGAAAAGGCACCACGGAGCTGTTGGACGCCGTGCTTGCCGGTAAGCTGGATTACACCATTGCCGACTCTGTCGCCATCAGCCTTTATCAGCGCGTACATCCGGAACTGGCGGTCGCGCTGGATGTCACTGACGAACAGCCGGTCACCTGGTTTAGCCAACTGGACGATGACAATACGTTATCAGCCGCCCTGCTCGATTTCTTCAACAGCATCAATGATGACGGCTCGCTGGCGAGGCTGGAAGAGAAGTATCTCGGCCACGGCGACGATTTCGACTATGTCGATACCCGCACCTTCCTGCGCGCCGTTGAGGCCATGCTGCCCGACCTGAAACCCTTATTTGAAAAGTATGCTCAGGAAATTGACTGGCGTCTGCTCGCCGCGATCGCCTGGCAGGAATCGCACTGGGATCCGCAGGCTACCTCGCCGACCGGCGTTCGCGGCATGATGATGCTGACCAAAAACACGGCCCAAAGTCTGGGTCTTACCGATCGTACCGACCCGGAGCAGAGCATCAGCGGCGGCGCGCGGTATTTACAGGACATGATGAGCAAGGTGCCGGAAACCGTGCCAAAGGATGAGCGCATCTGGTTTGCGCTGGCGGCGTATAATATGGGCTATGCGCATATGCTCGACGCGCGAACGCTGACGGCGAAAACCAAAGGTAACCCTGACAGCTGGACCGACGTGAAGCAGCGTCTGCCGCTGCTCAGCCAGAAACCATATTACAGTAAGCTGACCTATGGCTACGCCCGCGGTCACGAAGCGTACGCCTACGTCGAAAATATCCGCAAGTATCAGATCAGTTTAGTGGGCTATTTGCAGGAGAAAGAGAAACGGGTCGCGGAAGAAATGAGACTGGCGGAAGAATATCCCGTGGTATCCCCTGCGGAATTCAGCAAACAGTCGCTGCCGCTCTCCTCCTTCCTGTCGCAAGCGTCCTCCGGCTATCTGGCGGATGCCCCTTCCTTGCTGCGCCTGCCGCAGAAAAAGGACGCAGAGTAAATTGACCGCGTCCTAGTCGGATGAAAGGTGAGCGCGTGATGCGTTTTTCAGGGCTTTAATTTCCTGACGACGCATGCGAAAGAAGTCGCTGAGCAGCGTCGCGCACTCATCGCGCAGCACGCCTTCAATAACCTCTACGCGATGATTCATTCCCGGATGGTGCAGCACGTCAATAAGTGAACCGGCAGCGCCGGTTTTGGCATCTCGGGCGCCAAACACCACGCGGCTAATACGGCTATGCACCATTGCCCCTGCGCACATGACGCACGGCTCCAGCGTTACGTACAGCGTGGCGTCAATCAGCCGGTAGTTCTGTAACACCAGTCCGCCCTGGCGGAGCGCCATGATCTCCGCATGCGCGGTCGGATCGTGGTGACCAATCGGGCGGTTCCAGCCTTCGCCAATCACGCGGTTGTTATGCACCAGTACCGCCCCGACTGGCACTTCTCTCGCGTCCCAGGCACGCTTTGCGAGGGTAAGCGCATGACGCATCCAGTATTCGTGGCTAAATTCAACGTCTGACAAAAGGGATACTCCGGTAATCATAGCGGGCCGCATTATACACAGTAGCTATGCTTTCAACTATTCCAGTTGCTGGAGCTCTCCGCGAGGCGTGACGCGCCAACGATGCTGGCAAAAATAGAGCAGCGGGTTGTCCTGTTTACTGTCGCTGTAGCCGCTGTACAGACGCAGCGGCGTACCGATTTGACGCTCAAGCTGCGCCACTTTTTCATGTCCCAGACAGCGCATCGTCAGCACCCAGCCGCCATAGCCGCGCCGCATCTGGCTGGCGATAAGATTGACCCGCGGTAGCCACGGCGTATCAAAATACACCTGCTCCACCAGCGACTGCGGCGAACCGGTAATCAGCCAGATATCGGCATCTGAACTGAGCAGATAGGTTGTCAGACGTTCCTGGACGAGCGGAAACGCCGTCACGCTTTCCCGAAACCAGCTCACAAAGTCTGCATGCAGCGTCTGCAGCCGCGCTTCGCTGTGCCCGAAGGTGCAGCCCCACAGCAGCAAACTCATTGGCCAGCGCGCTGCGCGCCCTTTTATCAGCAACGCGCCGGCAATGACCGGCAAAAGAGGCAGCACGAGCAGCGCGTTGAGAGGCTGGCGACGCAACAAATAGCGCAGGAAACTGCCGAACATGTCCTGCTGGTGCAACGTACCATCCAAATCAAAAAATACGACACGACGCGCGTTAGTGGTCAAACCTTACTCCTCTGGATCATTCAACGTCTGTCGTCAGGAAACGGAAACCTGACGATAACTCCTGATCTTAGCCTAACAGATAGATCGTCACTTTTCCGGCAACAATCATTTACCCAGGCGATCCGCAGACGAGTCGGCTAACGCCGCGCGTAAAAAGCCCTGATGTTGGGCTAGCTTCTCTCTCGCCGCCGTAGCGTTAAGACCGGTCAGCGCCATCAGAATAGCGGGCTTAACGTCATAGTCGGTTTGTTTGAGAAGCGCTTCCGCGTCGTCGCGCGCAATGCCCGTCGCCTCAACCACCATCCGACAGGCGCGATCGACCAGTTTGACGTTAGTGGCCTGCATATCCACCATCAGATTCTGGTAAACCTTGCCGAACTTCACCATCGCGCCAGTGGAGATCATATTGAGCACCAGTTTCTGGGCAGTGCCTGACTTCAGGCGCGTTGAGCCCGTTAGCGCCTCGGGGCCGACGACCGGCGAAATCGCGATATCGGCTTCGCGGGCTATGGGTGAATCCGGGTTACAGGAGATAGCCACCGTCGTGCAGCCCACGCCACGCGCATACTTCAGCGCCCCGATCACGTACGGTGTACGGCCCGAAGCGGCCAGTCCCACCACCAGATCCTGTGGCTTTAGGTTGATCGCGACAAGATCGTCTTCCCCCAACTGAGGATTATCTTCTGCGCCTTCGACCGCTTTAAGCAATGCCCCCGGACCACCGGCAATCAGCCCGATAACCAGACCGTGCGGGACGCCGAATGTCGGTGGACATTCCGAGGCATCAAGCACGCCCAGGCGTCCGCTGGTCCCTGCCCCCATATAGATAATACGCCCCCCGGATTTCAACGCGTCAGCCGCGGCGTCGACCGCTCGCGCAACCTCCGGGAGAGTCGCTTTTACGGCTTCCGCTACCTGCGCATCCTGTTGATTAAAACGCTCAACCAATTTAAGCGTCGGCAGCGCATCAAGATCCATCGTTTGGGGATTGCGGGTTTCTGATACTAACGCGCCGAGATTCATATTTGCTCCTCAGGAATTTTTAATTCATATTTATCATTAATAATGGAATAGAATATTCACTAAGGCGAGCAAAATTTCAGTCTGTTGCGCCATTTCGTTTTCCGGGAGAGGTTATGAACTGTTTGATTCGTATTCGTCAGCGATATTCTGGGTTTGCGCAGAGTGATAAAAAGCTCGCGGACTATCTGCTCACGCAGCCGGATACGGCAAGACATCTTAGCTCTCAGCAGCTGGCTGCCGAAGCGGGCGTGAGTCAGTCAAGCGTCGTGAAGTTCGCGCAAAAGCTTGGCTATAAAGGTTTCCCCGCATTGAAACTGGCGCTCAGCGAAGCGCTGATGAGCGCGCCAGCCGCGCACTCTGTGCCGGTGCACAACCAGATCCGCGGCGACGATCCGTTACGTCTCGTCGGCGAGAAGTTGATCAAAGAGAACGTCGCGGCCATGCATGCCACGCTGGACGTGAATACGGAAGAGAAGCTGATCGAAAGCGTGAATCTGTTGCGCAGCGCCCGGCGCATTGTGTTGACCGGCATCGGCGCGTCGGGTCTGGTAGCGCAGAGTTTTGCCTGGAAACTACGAAAAATCGGCCTCAACGCGGTCGTGGAGCGCGATATGCATGCGCTGCTGGCGACGGTTCAGGCGTTGACGCCAGACGATCTGCTGTTTGCCATTTCCTACAGCGGAGAGCGCCGTGAGCTGAATCTGGCGGCGGATGAAACGCTGCGCGTCGGTGGCAAGATTCTGGCTATAACCGGTTTCACCCCTAACGCCCTGCAGCAGCGGGCCAGCCACTGTCTTTATACCATTGCGGAAGAGCAGGCCACGCGCAGTGCCGCGATCTCTTCCACTCACGCACAGACGCTGCTGACCGATCTGCTGTTTATGGCGCTGGTACAGCAGGATTTAGAACATGCGCCGGAGCGGATACGCCACAGCGAGGCGCTGGTAAAAAAACTGGTTTGAGCAAAGAATGCGCGTATAATGCCCGCCCGGTTTGTGATGTTATGAGAGTTTCCTGATGGCCCTGTTAATCACCAAAAAATGCATCAACTGCGATATGTGCGAGCCAGAATGCCCCAATGAGGCGATTTCAATGGGCGAGAGCATTTATGAGATTAACAGCGACAAGTGCACCGAGTGCGTAGGCCATTATGAAACGCCCACCTGTCAGAAGGTGTGCCCTATCCCGAATACCATTTTGAAAGATCCGGCGCATGTCGAAACGGAAGAGCAACTGTGGGACAAGTTTGTCCTGATGCACCACGCCGATAAGCTGTAACGGCTGCCTGAGACCCGCCTCCGGGCCAGATAAAACAGGATGCCGTTCGGCAAGTGAATATGCCGGATGACGGCAACGCTGCTTAACTTTCAATAATGACCGTGGCGCAGGCGTAATGGCGCTCATCGGCCAGCGTCACATGCATATGAACAACACCCAGTTTCTCTGCCAGCGCTAACGCTTCCCCCCACAGCCGCAGGCGCGGTTTCCCCAGCGCATCGTTGAACACTTCAAACTGATTAAACGCCAGGCCATTGCGGATACCGGTACCCAACGCTTTTGCCGCCGCCTCTTTCACCGCAAAGCGCTTGGCAAGAAAACGCACCGGCTGCTGGTGCGTCTGCCAAATCGCCCACTCGTTGTCGCTGAGCACCCGTCTGGCAAGGCGGTCGCCGGAGCGGGAGATCACCGCTTCGATGCGGGCGATCTCCACAATATCGGTGCCTAAACCGAGGATTGCCATTAGCCGCGCGCTTCCAGCATCAGGCGCTTCATTTCCGCTACCGCCTCTTTCAGGCCGCTCATGACCGCACGCCCAATAATCGCATGGCCGATATTCAGTTCATGCATTTCCGGCAGCGCGGCAATAGCTTTCACGTTGTGGTACGTTAAACCGTGGCCCGCATTGACCTTCAGACCGAGGCTTGCGGCAAAGGTCGCCGCTTTCGCGATGCGCGCCAGCTCCTGCGCCTGGTCAGCGTCAGTTTGCGCATCGGCATAGCAGCCGGTATGGATTTCAATGTACGGCGCGCCCACCTCGGCAGCGGCTTTGATCTGTACTTCATCCGCGTCGATGAACAGCGACACGAGGATCCCCGCCTCCGCCAGACGCTTGCAGGCATCACGCATTTTGTCGCGCTGCCCGGCGACATCGAGACCGCCTTCGGTGGTCACTTCCTGGCGTTTTTCCGGCACCAGGCAGCAGAAATGCGGTTTGGTCTCCACCGCAATCGCCAGCATTTCTTCGGTCACCGCCATTTCCAGATTCATCCGCGTGTCCAGCGTCTGGCGAAGAATACGAACGTCGCGATCGGTGATATGACGACGATCTTCGCGCAGATGGACGGTGATACCATCCGCGCCCGCCTGTTCAGCAATGAACGCCGCCTGCACCGGATCCGGATACGCCGTGCCGCGCGCGTTACGCAGGGTGGCAATGTGGTCAATATTGACGCCTAACAGTAATTCAGCCATGACAATCCTCGTTTTTTATTTTCGCTTCGGCATAAACTGCCGGAATAATTCGCGGCTCTTTAAAGGTTTTCCACCAAGATACGGCTTCAGCGCCATACGGGTAAAGCGTTTCGCGGCGCGCAAGGTATCAGCATCGGGAAACTCGCGCTCCGCCAGCGCCCGCAACTGCCGACCGGTAAAGGTGCTGTTGTCGATCACCACGCTGGCGATAAAGCCTTTTTCCTCGCGGTAACGATAGGTCATTGTGTCATCCACCGCTTCACCGCTGCCGGCGCAGTGCAAAAAGTCCACGCCATACCCAAGGTGCCCGAGCAGCGCCAGTTCGAATCGACGCAGGGTCGGTTCGGGCGTACCGGTAGCGCCCGCCAGCGCCTGTATGCAATGCAGATAGTCGAAAAAAAGGGCCGAAAAACGGGTTTCGTGCTCAAGCACGCGAGCCAGCAGTTCGTTAACGTACAGACCACTGTATAAGGTGATACCGCTCAGTGGGAGGGCCAGAGAAACGGCTTCAGCGCTGCGTAGCGTTTTCACTTCGCCACGCCCGCCAAAGCGCACTAACAGGGGGGTAAAAGGCTGGAGAGCGCCTTTCAGGTTCGAACGTTTAGATCGCACGCCTTTGGCAACAAGGCGCACGCGACCCGACTCTTCCGTGAAGACGTCCAGCATCAGGCTGGTTTCGCTCCAGGGACGACTATGCAGGACAAATGCGCGCTGCCAGCCTTCCATCATACTCGTCTGTGCAGGACGCAGGTTTAGAGGTCGTCGACATAACCGAGACTGCGCAGCGCGCGCTCGTCGTCGGCCCATCCCGATTTCACTTTCACCCACAGTTCAAGGTGAACCGGGGCTTCGAACATCTCCTGCATGTCTTTACGCGCTTCAATGCCGATGGTTTTAATCTTGGCGCCTTTGTTGCCAATAACCATCTTTTTCTGCCCTTCACGTTCAACGAGGATCAGCCCGTTGATGTCGTAGCCGCCGCGCTCGTTAGTCACGAAACGCTCAATTTCGACGGTGACCGAATAAGGCAGCTCAGCGCCAAGAAAACGCATCAGCTTTTCACGGATGATCTCAGAGGCCATAAAGCGCTGGGAGCGATCGGTAATGTAATCTTCCGGGAAGTGATGAATGGCTTCCGGCAAGTGTTTACGCACAATACCCGCGATGGTGTCGACGTTCATCCCGGTCTCAGCGGAGATCGGTACGATGTCGAGAAAGTTCATCTGACTTGCCAGGAACTGCAGGTGCGGCAGCAGATCGGCTTTTTCCTGAACGTTATCCACCTTGTTCACGGCCAGGATCACCGGTGCTTTGCCGTCGCGCAGTTTATTCAGCACCATCTCGTCGTCTGGCGTCCAGCGCGTACCTTCAACCACGAAGATCACCAGTTCAACGTCACCGATAGAGCTGCTGGCCGCTTTATTCATCAGACGGTTGATCGCACGCTTTTCTTCCATATGCAGACCGGGTGTATCGACGTAAATCGCCTGATATGCCCCTTCGGTATGGATGCCGACAATTCGGTGACGCGTGGTCTGCGCTTTACGGGAGGTGATCGAAATCTTCTGCCCGAGCAGCTTATTTAACAGAGTGGATTTACCCACGTTCGGACGTCCGACGATGGCTATAAATCCGCAGTAGGTTTTATCTTCGCTCATTCCAGCTCCAGTTTTTTCAGCGCCTGTTCGGCGGCAGCCTGCTCCGCCTTACGACGGCTCGAACCGGTGCCTACCACCGGCTCACTCAGGCCGCTGACCTGGCAGTGGATTGTAAATTCTTGATCGTGCGCTTCGCCGCGAACCTGCACAACCAGGTACGACGGCAGCGGCAGATGGCGACCCTGTAAATATTCCTGCAAACGCGTTTTCGGATCTTTTTGTTTATCGCCCGGACTGATTTCGTCCAGACGGGTCTGGTACCAGTTGAGAATCAGTTTTTCGACGGTTTGAATATCGCTGTCGAGGAACACCCCGCCAATCAACGCTTCAACGGTGTCGGCCAGAATCGACTCACGACGAAAACCGCCGCTCTTCAGTTCTCCAGGCCCTAAGCGCAAACATTCGCCCAGATCGAATTCACGCGCCAGTTCAGCCAGCGTATTACCCCGCACCAGCGTTGCGCGCATACGGCTCATGTCGCCTTCGTCTACGCGCGGAAAACGGTGATACAGCGCATTCGCAATCACAAAACTTAAAATGGAGTCGCCAAGAAACTCTAAACGCTCGTTATGTTTGCTGCTGGCGCTGCGATGGGTTAATGCCTGCTGCAACAGCTCCTGATGAGTAAAAGTGTAGCCCAGCTTCCGTTGAAGCCGATTAATTACGATGGGGTTCATGCGATACCAATAAATAAATGCGTCAACAATTCAGCACACGAAACAGACCTGATACACAGGCTATTCAGCCAGCCGCAGAGCGACAGCTTTACTTGCCTGTATATGGGGAACCAACGCTGTTTCGTGTGCCGTGGCGACCAGGAGGCGCCAACCTTAAACTTCGGGGGAATATTCTATACACAACGACAAGGGATGTCGTTAGCCTGGGGGGAATTATCTAATAAATAATTCACGTTGCCGCCACATTGACGACAACGTGAACGCTAAACCGCGATCAGTGGATCCCGCCAATACGGCTCAAACGGACGCCGGTCGGCCATTCGCCTTCCTGCTTGTCAAAACTCATCCAGATTGCGGTTGCTTTCCCCACCAGATTAGCTTCCGGCACAAATCCCCAGTAACGGCTGTCAGCGCTGTTATCCCGGTTATCGCCCATCATGAAGTACTGCCCCGGCGGAACAATCCAGGTCGCCAGTTGCTGACCTGGCTGACGGTAATACATCCCCACCTGATCCTGCGCAATCGGTACGGTCAGAATACGGTGCGTGACGTCGCCAAGGGTCTCTTTGCGCTCGGCAAGTCGAATGCCGTTCTCTTTCGTTTCACTCTGCGGTACGTCAAAGAAGCCGCTGGTCGCCTCGCCGCCATTACGACGCGAGAACGTCTGTACGAAGTCGCTCGGCTGTACGTCGCTGTAGGTCACCGGTAAAGCATTTTCGCACGCCTGACCGGAGCGACAGCCAGGCTGAATGGTGAGTTCTTTGGCAACCGGATCGTAAGTCACTTTGTCGCCAGGCAGCCCAACCGCACGCTTAATGTAGTCGAGCTTCGGATCTTCCGGATATTTAAAGACCACGATATCGCCGCGTTTCGGATGACCGGTTTCGATCAACGTTTTCTGGTAGATCGGGTCTTTAATCCCGTAAGCGAATTTCTCCACCAGGATAAAGTCACCAATCAGCAGCGTTGGCATCATTGAACCTGACGGGATCTGGAACGGCTCATAAATAAACGAACGCACGACCAGCACAATCGCCAGCACCGGGAAAACCGACGCGCCAGTTTCCAGCCAGCCGGGTTTCGGCGCCACTTTCTTCAAGGTGGCTTTATCGAGCGAATCACCAGCAGCGGCCTGCGCTGCGGCCTGACGCTCCCGACGTTTTGGCGCGAAAAAGAATTTATCCACGCACCATAAAATGCCCGTCACCAGTGTGGCAATCACCAGAATCAGGGCAAACATATTGGCCATGCCAACTCCTTAAGGGTTATTTGCTGTCTTTACCGACATGCAGAATGGCGAGGAACGCTTCCTGAGGCAGTTCGACGTTACCGATCTGCTTCATACGCTTCTTACCTTCTTTCTGCTTCTGCAGCAGTTTTTTCTTACGGCTGATATCGCCGCCATAGCATTTCGCCAACACGTTCTTACGCAGCTGTTTCACGGTAGAACGCGCAATAATGTGTGTGCCGATTGCCGCCTGAATCGCGATATCGAACTGCTGACGCGGGATCAGATCTTTCATCTTCTCCACCAGCTCACGGCCACGGCTCTGGGAGTTGTCACGGTGCGTGATCAGCGCCAGCGCGTCGACGCGTTCGTTGTTGATCAGAACGTCTACGCGCACCATATCGGAAGCCTGGAAGCGTTTGAAGTTGTAATCCAGCGACGCATAGCCACGCGATGTGGATTTCAGACGGTCAAAGAAGTCGAGCACGACTTCCGCCATCGGGATTTCATAGGTCAGCGCCACCTGGTTACCGTGGTAAACCATGTTGGTCTGCACGCCGCGTTTTTCAACGCACAACGTGATGACGTTCCCCAGATACGCCTGCGGCAGCAGCATATGACACTCTGCGATTGGTTCGCGCAGTTCATAGATGTTGTTCAGCGGCGGCAGTTTTGACGGACTGTCGACGTAGATCGTCTCTTTTGCCGTGGTTTCCACTTCGTAAACAACGGTCGGCGCCGTGGTGATGAGATCCAGATCGTATTCACGCTCCAGACGTTCCTGAATGATCTCCATATGCAGCAGCCCCAGGAAGCCGCAGCGGAAACCAAAGCCAAGCGCGGAAGAACTTTCCGGTTCATAGAACAGGGACGCATCGTTAAGGCTCAGTTTGCCAAGGGCATCACGGAAGCCTTCGTAATCGTCGGAGCTTACCGGGAACAGACCGGCGTAAACCTGCGGTTTGACCTTTTTAAAGCCCGGAAGCGCTTTGTCCGCCGGATTACGGGCCAGCGTCAGGGTGTCGCCCACCGGCGCGCCGTGGATATCTTTAATGGCGCAGACCAGCCAACCTACCTCGCCGCATTTCAATTCGGTACGGTCAACCTGCTTCGGCGTGAAGATGCCCAGGCGATCGGCGTTATAGGTTTGACCGGTGCTCATGACCTTCACTTTGTCGCCTTTGCGCATGGTGCCGTTTTTTATCCGCACCAGCGACACGACGCCGAGGTAGTTATCAAACCAGGAGTCGATAATCAACGCCTGCAGCGGCCCTTCCGGGTCGCCCTGCGGCGGCGGGATATCGCGCACCAGGCGTTCCAGCACGTCGGTTACGCCAACGCCCGTTTTCGCCGAGCAGCGCACAGCGTCAGTCGCGTCAATGCCAACAATATCTTCAATCTCTTCGGCGACACGTTCCGGATCGGCAGCGGGCAGGTCAATTTTGTTCAGAACCGGCACCACTTCGAGATCCATTTCCATGGCGGTGTAGCAGTTCGCCAGCGTCTGCGCTTCAACGCCCTGCCCGGCATCCACCACCAGCAGCGCCCCTTCACAGGCGGCGAGCGAACGGGAAACCTCGTACGAGAAGTCAACGTGACCGGGGGTGTCGATAAAGTTAAGCTGGTACGTTTCACCATCTGAGGCTTTGTAATCGAGCGTTACGCTCTGCGCTTTGATGGTAATGCCGCGCTCACGCTCCAGATCCATCGAGTCGAGAACCTGCGCTTCCATTTCACGGTCAGACAGGCCACCGCAGATCTGGATAATACGGTCAGACAGCGTCGATTTACCGTGGTCGATGTGAGCAATGATCGAAAAGTTACGTATGTTCTTCATATAGAGTAATTATTGTGCCTTAACGCCCGCCGTGGCAGGCTTTGAGAAGTCGCTGTTCTGAGCTTAACGTCTGTTTAACTGAAACGCCGCATTCTACACTACAACGGTGAGGCGAGGAAATGTTCATAGAGTAAGGATAGCGGGAACGGGAAGCCGCCCTCCGGCAGAGACAGGATTAGCGACTTTCTGATGACGTGGCATCGACGCGAACAAGGCCAGGCGGGAGCGCGACATTCAGAATGACCGGCTGCCAGGATTCACGTTCAGCAAGCTGACGGGAAAAGCCTCGCGCAAACAAAAACCCGCCGACGCCGCCGAGTACCGCGCCGCTTAGCGCAGCGAGATCGGAACCAAACAGCGCCTGAAAAAGGGAAGCGAACAAAAACAGCCCCACCAGCGGCGTCATATACACCAGTACGGCCGAGCCAAGCAAGCTGGCTTCAGCAATGCCCAGTTCCACTTTCTGGCCGGGTTCCAGCGGCGTGGCGCTGGGCACAACGAGCGTGTGCGTCGTCTGCGGCCCCAGCTTATTAAGTACGCGGCTGCCGCACCCGGCGCGTGACGCGCAGCTGTTGCAGGATGCTTTCACGTCGCAGCTTACCAGCGCCTGACCATCTTGCCAGGAGACGACGGTAGCCCACTCTTTGATCATTGCATCACCCCAAACTTAATGGTGTCGGCAATTCGCTTAGCCGTTTGCGGCGGCAGTTCACCCACAATGGTGATTTCGGCGTTATCACGTACGCTGGTGCTGACGGTCCGGCGACCGGTTCGCAGCATCTGATCGGTACTGGTTGGCGTCGCCTGGTTGACGTTGACAGAGAAGCTGAACAAACCGTCCGAATAAAGACGCGATTCAATCGGCATGTTGTCCATCGTGGGCAACGGTCGGCGACCGCTGGACACCTCGCTAAAACCCTTCGGCAGCCAGGTTGGACTCCAGTTGAATTTCGCTTTTTCACCGGCCGGAACGGAGAGCAACGGCGGCAGGTTGGCTTTCGCCAGCATCTGCATGCTGTTTCCCACGTCCTGATTAACGGTGAAAGCGATTACCCGAAATTGTTCTAACGTTTCGCCATCACGGTCAAGCAGATCGACACGCATCGGCAGCTTGGTTTCAGTATCCATCCAGACGATATAGCTATAACGGGTACCGTCACGCGCGACAACGCGAATCACTTCGCACAGGCGATCGGCGATACGGGTTCTGCCCACGGAAATGAAGTCGTAGTACGGGGCAAGGCGCTTGAAGTCGGTATAGATAAGCGATGGCAGAGAATCAACAATATAGTCGCCGTTCAGGGTGAACGGCTCAAGTCCGGGTTCGAAATAGCTGATTTCGTTTCCACGCTGGACAACTTCGCGGCGAGGGCCGTCCATTTGCAGCAGTTGGGCAAGCGGGCGGTTGTCCAGACGCGCGTGGCGATAGCGTAAAGACTCTACGCCTTGTTTTGTGATGCTGACGAACGACAGCTCGTAAGTGAGTGACTGGCTGGCCAGATTCATCTGCTGCAATAACGCCCCGGACGCAGCATTGGCCGAGGCGTTTACAGAAAAGAACAGGCTACCCGCCACAAGTGACATGGCAAACCAAAGTTGCTTCATTACTGCGATTGCGTTCCTAGAGTTTGAATTCCTGGCACCTGAACAGCGGCTTGCTGTGTTTGCGCCTGCTCAAACTGAAGCTGTTCGGAGTGCAGTCGACGTTGCAGTTCGTAATCCTGCAACATGGCATTAATTCGACGACGCTGCTCCTGTACCTGCTGCTGTTGACCACCGTTTGCGGTCGCGTCAGAAGGTACTCCCAGGCTAACCGGGCTGGCTTTGCCCATCATCGGCAGTGTGTTAAACACTGGCGTTTCGGGCTGCTGGGACGTTTCAGATTGCCCATTATAGTGCTGGACGCCAACAATAACTGCAAGCGATACGCATGCAGCGACTCCCATTTGGGTAAGTTGCGCTGCCCACGGGCGCATTTTTTTCCAGAACGGCATTTTTTGCCACTGGTGCGGTGCGGGCTGGGCCTCTGGAATTAATGGCGCCGTCTGGCGTACCGGCTCATCTTCAATGGCGGCCATAACGCGAGCGGAAATATCGAAATGAAGCACGTCAGGCGTGTCACCCCGCATAGAATCGCGGATCAGGTGGTAGCCTTCCCAGGTTTTTTGCATTTCCGGGTCGTGAGCCAGTTCTTTGAGCAGCTCACTGTCCAGCGTTTCGCCATCCATTAAAGCGGAAAGTTTTTCTTTCTGCATGCCTAATACCTTTTCCAGTATCCCGCTATCGTCAACGCCTGATAAGCGGTTGAACTTTATTATCAATAGCTTCCCGCGCCCTGAAGATACGTGAACGCACCGTACCCACTGGACAATCCATGATGGCCGCGATTTCTTCATAGCTCAGGCCATCCAGCTCCCGTAAGGTGATTGCCATACGTAAATCTTCCGGGAGGGACTCGATAGTACGGAAAACTATCTGTCTCAGTTCTTCTGACAACATTAAGTTCTCAGGGTTCGAAATTTCTTTCAGCGCACCGCCACTTTCGAAGTTTTCTGCTTCAATCGCATCCACATCACTGGATGGCGGACGACGGCCCTGAGCTACCAGGTAATTCTTCGCCGTATTAACGGCAATACGATACAGCCAGGTATAAAAAGCGCTATCTCCCCGGAATGAATCCAGCGCACGATAGGCTTTGATAAATGACTCTTGCACCACATCAGGAACGTCACCCGACGGCACATAGCGGGAAACCAGACTCGCCACTTTATGCTGGTAGCGCACTACCAGTAAGTTAAAGGCTTTCTGATCTCCCTTCTGGACCCGTTCAACCAGGACCTGGTCCGTTAACTGCTCGCTCATCCGAGGTAAAGTCTCCCCAAACCAAATTTCCACGCGTTCGCGAAACGCCACTCCATTAGCTGCACTGTGAGCAAGCAACAGGTTAGAGTGTCTCGTTTTTGTAAAGTTCCGTTACGCATCTGTTTTTTGAGTGTCAAGTTGTAGACGGTCATTATCTCTCATTATAAGTCTACCGAGTCTGAACAATGCACTATCTCATAAGAAATGCCCATAAACCGGTTGCAGAGTACCCCAACAGCTACTTTATTTCATCCTCTAATCTGGCGCTTACGGCCCGCTACGCAAAATATATCCTTAACCAGACATTTCCTTGCAATCCCGCCTTCTGTTTAGCCAGCTCAACGGAACTGAAAATAAAACGTGCTGAAACGCAGGTTATGATGCTATGCTCGCCAGACACTGTTTAGTAAATTAAACAAAGATCATGAAAACCACTCCTGAACTTTCTTGTGACGTGTTAATTATTGGTAGCGGCGCTGCCGGCCTCTCGCTGGCGCTGCGTCTTGCAGCGAAACATCAGGTCATTGTCCTGAGCAAAGGCCCGGTTAGCGAAGGGTCCACCTTCTATGCGCAGGGAGGGATTGCCGCCGTTTTCGATGAAACCGACAGCATCGATTCCCATGTGGAAGATACGCTTATCGCCGGCGCCGGTATATGCGATCGCCACGCGGTAGAATTTGTCGCCAGCAATGCCCGCGCCTGCGTTCAGTGGCTAATCGATCAGGGTGTGCTGTTTGATACGCAAATCCAGCCTGACGGTCAGGAAAGCTATCATTTAACCCGTGAAGGCGGTCACAGTCATCGTCGCATCCTCCATGCCGCAGACGCTACCGGTAAAGAGGTCGAAACCACGCTGGTCAGTCAGGCGCAGAACCATCCCAACATCCGCGTGCTTGAGCGCAGCAATGCTGTCGATTTAATTATTTCCGATAAAATCGGTCTGCCGGGCACGCGCCGGGTGGTCGGCGCCTGGATCTGGAACCGTAATAAGGAAAGCGTGGAGACCTGCCATGCGAAGTCGGTAGTGTTGGCTACCGGCGGGGCGTCGAAGGTGTATCAGTACACGACGAATCCGGACATTTCCTCGGGTGACGGGATTGCGATGGCCTGGCGCGCGGGCTGCCGCGTCGCTAATCTTGAATTCAACCAGTTTCATCCTACCGCCCTGTATCACCCACAGGCGCGAAATTTCCTGCTTACCGAAGCGCTGCGTGGCGAAGGCGCGCATCTTAAACGTCCCGACGGCACGCGCTTTATGCCGGATTTCGATGAGCGCGGCGAGCTGGCGCCACGGGATATTGTCGCCCGCGCGATCGATCATGAAATGAAGCGTCTGGGAGCGGACTGTATGTTTCTCGACATCAGCCATAAGCCTGAGGCGTTTGTCCGCCAGCACTTTCCGATGATCTATGAAAAACTGCTGGGGTTGGGCATTGATCTGACAAAAGATCCGGTGCCGGTGGTGCCTGCTGCGCATTATACCTGCGGCGGCGTGATGGTGGATGATTATGGACGCACTGACGTTGATGGCCTGTACGCCATTGGGGAAGTGAGCTATACCGGCCTGCACGGCGCTAACCGTATGGCGTCGAATTCGTTGCTAGAATGCCTGGTTTACGGTTGGTCGGCGGCAGAAGATATCGACAGACGCATGCCTTACGCCCGTGGCGTAAGCGCCCTTCCCGCCTGGGATGAAAGCCGTGTAGAAAATCCCGATGAACTTGTCGTTATCCAGCATAACTGGCACGAGCTGCGCCTGTTTATGTGGGACTACGTCGGCATCGTGCGAACCACCCGACGCCTGGAGCGCGCCCTGCGGCGTATTACCATGTTGCAGCAGGAGATCGACGAGTATTACGCCAACTTCCGCGTGTCGAATAATTTGCTGGAGCTGCGTAATCTGGTGCAGGTCGCCGAACTGATCGTACGCTGCGCAATGATGCGCAAAGAGAGCCGCGGTTTGCACTATACGCTTGATTATCCGGATCTGCTGGCCGTTTCCGGACCGTCGGTACTGTCGCCACTACATACTCACATAAACAAATAAAACGCCTGGGTCAGCGCCGTGTAACCTTCTGAGTAACGCTGGTCTGGCCCGCGTATTACCAGCCTGTCGCTAAAGCATTCTCCCTGTTTTGGTGAAAAAGCCAACAGAACCCGATGTGGTAAACGCGCTTCATTTTCCGCAACGTCGGTCCTGAGCCTTAAATGCCAGCCCATGTCATGCGCCTGCTGCGTAAAAAGGCTGCCGGTCTTTTCCGGCAGGACGACGCAGAGAAAACCTTCTTCCGTAATCAGCTCCGCCGCGCAGGCTAGCAGCGCCGGGTGATCCAGCGTCGTGGTATAACGCGCCCGTTCCCGCTGCGGCGTCGCACAGTCGACGCCCTGCTCGTAATAAGGCGGGTTACTGACGATCAAATCAAACTTAACGGTTTGCCGGGAAGCCCAGCCCTGAACGTCTTCCTGGTGTAGGGTCAGCCGTCCGGCCCATGGCGACTGCAGAATATTCTCCTGCGCCTGTTCGGCGGCATCTACATCCAGTTCAACCGCGTCGACCGTGACGCTTTCATCAGTACGTTGGGCGAGCATCAGAGCCAGCAGACCGCTGCCCGTACCGATATCCAGGATCCGCTTTACCCCGGCCACTGGCGCCCATGCGCCAAGTAAAATACCATCCGTCCCGACTTTCATTGCACAGCGATCGTGAGCGACAAAAAACTGTTTAAAGGTAAATCCATTACGACGCAGAACGGATGTAGACTGGGACATGAATAACAAACCTTGCAGAAAAAACGGCGACAGCGCCGGGTAAAAACAATACCTGAGAAGCGATATCCATACAAACAGATGAAGATTACAGCCGTAACGTCTATAATCAGCGCCCCACACAGAGGTAGAACATGACTGTAACGACTTTTTCCGAACTTGAACTCGACGAAAGCCTGCTGGATGCCCTCCAGGAAAAAGGCTTCACTCGCCCGACCGCCATTCAGGCTGCCGCCATTCCGCCTGCGCTCGATGGCCGTGATGTGCTCGGTTCTGCGCCGACAGGCACCGGTAAAACGGCGGCATATCTGCTGCCAGCGTTGCAGCACCTGCTCGACTTCCCGCGTAAGAAATCCGGCCCGCCGCGTATCCTGATCCTTACGCCGACGCGCGAACTGGCAATGCAGGTCGCCGATCACGCTCGCGAGTTGGCAAAGCATACCCATCTGGATATTGCGACCATTACCGGTGGCGTCGCGTACATGAACCACGCGGAAGTGTTCAGCGAAAACCAGGATATCGTGGTCGCGACCACTGGTCGCCTGATGCAGTATATAAAAGAAGAGAACTTTGACTGCCGCGCGGTAGAAACCTTGATCCTTGACGAAGCGGATCGCATGCTGGACATGGGTTTTGCTCAGGATATTGAGCACATTGCCGGAGAAACACGCTGGCGTAAGCAGACGATGCTGTTTTCCGCGACCCTCGAAGGCGAGGCGATCAAAGACTTTGCCGAGCGTCTGCTGGAAGAACCGGTTGAAGTGTCTGCCACTCCGTCCACGCGTGAGCGTAAAAAGATTCATCAGTGGTACTACCGTGCCGATAACTACGAGCATAAATTCGAACTACTGAAGCACTTGTTGAAGCAGGAAGACGCGACCCGCACCATCGTGTTCGTGCGTAAGCGTGAGCGAGTTCATGAACTGGCAGAGCAACTGCGCCTGGCAGGCATTAACAACTGCTATCTTGAAGGCGAGATGGCGCAGATCAAACGCAACGAAGGCATCAAACGTCTTACCGACGGTCGCGTGAATGTGCTGGTCGCCACCGACGTTGCGGCGCGCGGGATTGATATTCCTGACGTGAGTCACGTGATTAACTTCGACATGCCGCGCAGCGGGGATACCTATCTGCACCGTATCGGTCGTACAGGCCGCGCAGGGCGTAAAGGCACAGCCATTTCACTGGTTGAAGCGCACGATCATCTGCTGCTGCTGAAAATCGGTCGTTACATTGAGGAACCGCTAAAATCACGCGTGATTGATGAACTCCGCCCGACCACGCGAGCGCCCAGTGAAAAAATGACCGGGAAACCGTCCAAAAAAGTGCTCGCCAAACGCGCAGAGAAGAAAAAAGAGAAAGAAAAAGGGAAGCCGCGGGTGAAAAAACGTCACCGTGATACCAAAAATATTGGTAAGCGCCGTAAACCGAGCGCTAGCGACGTCGCGCAGCAGTCCGGCGAAGAATAAAAACGCTGTTTCTTTCTAATGATAAAAGCCGGCATTTGCGCCGGCTTTTTATTCTCTACGTTGCCATCAGAAGTGCATTTTCAGTCCCAGTACGCCCTGTACCGGTTCTTCGATATATCGCCCTTGACGGTAATTAACCTCGCCATAGAACGTGGTATTTTCCGCCAGTTCCAGCGACGCTCCCGCGCCATAGCGTCCAGACGCCCCGTTCACATTATTATCAAAGCGTATGCCGTTAATGGCGACTTCGTTTGACTTCGCGGTTTCCTGAACCACTGCCGCATGGAAGTAAGGCTTCACTTCCGCGCGCCCCAGTGTGAACTGGCTACCGACGCGCGTACCGGCTTCCGCAATCAGCGAACGGGGCTTGCCGGTGTCCGCTTTCATACCATTGCTGAGTGTGATGTTGGCCCGGTTTGCCTGAACGGCGCTGGTACGGACATACGGCTCGGCATAAGTTTGTGCCGTCAGCCAATGACGATAACCGCTTTCCAGCACGCCGCTCAGCGCATACTGATGCCAGTCGCCCCGGGTGTAACCTCCGTTGGTCATTTTCGCCTTCAGGTCGCTGTTCAGACGGTTGCCTTTCATTACGCCATCTACATAAATCCCGGAGCGATCGAACCACGTGGCATACGCGCCCAGACCGTAGCTATCCAGGGTACTTTTCCCACCTCGCGCATGTCTTACCTCATTCCCAGAGCTGGACATCCAGACGCCGGTTAGCAGGTTTCCACGCTCAAATCGTGTGGTCTTATCCGCACCGATTTCAATGCCGTTTTGCTCCAGACGATACGCCGCGCCATTGCTACTGTGAACGCGGCTGTTGCTGCCGGTGTAATGCCCCCATACACTGTTTTCCGGAAGATTATCCGCCGAAAGCGTTGAGCGCCAGGCGCGGAAGCCATCCAGTTCAGCATTCACCACGCGCGTGATTGCCGACGCCATGTTGAGGATCGCATCCGTTGACGGCGTGGTCAGTTTATTTTCGTTACCGCCATTACCACCGGTATCGGGCTGCTCTCCACCGCCAGTACCAGGAATTTCTGTACCCGGTTGCTCTGTGCCTGGTTCTTCCGGCTCCGGTTCTTCAGGTTCCGGCTGCACGGTATTTCCGTTCGCCAGGCCCAGATACCAGATGTTACCCTCCAGTTGATCTTTACCTTGCTGGTGATAAAGCGAGTACATGTACACCCCCGCATCCAGCATTGCGACACGGCGTTGTGCAGCGCTGACCAGCGTGAAGTCAATATTGCCCTCTTTATCATTCACCAGGTTGACGGTCATATTGTCTGGATCGGCAATTTCCCGGCCTGAGTCATGGACGATGATATTGAACTGGCCAACGCCATTATCAATAGTGACAAAGTTCCCGTTACGTTCCGCCAATGACGTATTAAACAGAAACGATCCTGTCCCGCTCAGCGAACCGATCGATAACGCCGCATAATCGCCATCGCTGTCACGGAGAAACGAGACGATCCCTCGCTCCGACGACAGCGTATCGATTCGGGCAGGCAGCACACTGGTGGTATTGTCGTTTAAGTCAGTAATCGACAGAGTACCGCCTTTCAGCGTCAGGTCGCTGGCATATGCGCCGGCTTCCATAATCATCTCGCCAGCCCCGTTGACAACCGTACTCCCCGTCGCCCGTGCGGAGGTATACAACTGAAATGCTCCGCTGTTAACTACCGTGTCGTGCGCGGTGGTACCGCTTGCCAGAGTCATCACACTGGCGTCATTGAGGGTGGCGTTCCGCGCGCTCGCTGCGCCGGAAAGCCTCATCGTGCTCATACCGTTGAGCGTCGTCCCGTTCGCCACGGTGTTTTCAGTCATGGTTAGCGCAGCGGTATCAAACAGCGTGGTATCCGTTAAGGCAGCATTGCCTTTGATATCCAGCGTACCGCTACCGGCGATTTGCGTGTCGCTGGCCACCGCATTCATACTCATCAGCATCGTGCCGCCATTAATGACTGTCTTGCTGGCGCTGGCCGTTGAGTTCATATTTAAACGCCCGCCCTGCTCAACGTAAGTGTCTTCTGCTGAACCGGAAGCAGAGATATTCATATTCCCGCCAGATTGCACCCGCGTGTTTCGGGTCGAGGCATTGTCATGAAAACCCAAATATCCCCCGTTCGTGACCGTGGTGTTCTCCAGAAGCGAATGCTCTCTGATAAAAATTTTACTATCTTTATTTACAACTGTATCGACACCATAAGAATTCCCATACATCGTTAATAACGATGTACCATTTAATACGGTATTACTTATCTGGCTATTATCGTAGGTGTAAATATACCCACCATCATCAACAAGCGTATCAGTGGCCGAGGCATCGCCATTGAGATAAAGCCGGCCATGTTGTTTAACATGCGTGTGAGTGGCTGTGGCATGATCGTTTAACGTCATATTACGATGCGTTGTGGTATATTCCGCCGTCGCCTTGCCCGATAAGGTCACTGTACTGTTATCATTAATAATAGTATTACTTATTGACGCATTATCGTTAACATTTAAATAACTGATGCCGTTTAACGTGGTATTCGTCGCCGTCGCGTTATTGTTTAGAATGACAGTCGTGCTGGTTCCTTGCAGCACAGTATTATTGGCAAGAGTATTATCGTTCAGCGTCAGGAGACTGCGCCCCTTCAATGTCGTGTCTGCTAAGGAGACACGGTCTCCGGCAGTCAGATTACCGACATCAAGCAGAGTGGATTCTGCCTGAATATCACCGCCAAGCGTTAACGTCTTCGATTTAGAAACGGACGTATTAATAATTTTTCCGCTGTCATTCAGTGAAACATCTTCTGTAGAAACCTTCAGACCGTCCTGAAGATATTCAGCACTGGCGTTAAACGCTGTGCCGTATATAGCCGACAGGCAAAAAAAGGCGACCTTATTGCGTCTCATATTTTTCCCAAAGATATTATTACAAATTTATAGAAATAACGTTGTCCGACTAAAGCAGACAGAAAATTGAAGTAGAGTTGAACGGAGGGTATTTCTTAATTGCGCGGATAATAGCCGTTTTCCCGCATGTTTATTTAAACCAAACCTAAACCACGAAAAAACTGACAAAACTATACTTACCAGCGCGAAAAATAACGTCGCTGATATATGTGTTGAATGAGGAGGAATAATAAAAGTTTAATTATCGCCAAACTTTTAATCACGCGGGTGATTAATGCAAACAATAAAAAACCCCGGTCTCAGCGCGTGACCGGGGTTGATGAATCAGTCTGAGCGGTGTGCTTACAGACTTTCAGTAAAGGTACGAGCGATAACGTCGCGCTGCTGTTCCGGCGTCAGAGAGTTGAAACGCACGGCGTAACCGGAAACACGGATGGTCAGTTGCGGGTATTTTTCCGGATGCTTAACCGCATCTTCCAGCGTTTCGCGACGCAGTACGTTAACGTTCAGGTGCTGGCCCCCTTCCACACGCACTTCCGGTTTCACTTCCATCGGAATTTCGCGATATTCAATGTCGCCCAGTTTGTTTACTGCAACCACTTCGTCTTCGGCAAAACCTGCTTTTGCAACGATGCAGCGTGCTTCGCCTTTTTCGCTGTCCAGCAACCAGAAGGAATTCAGCAGGTCATCGTTAGCGGCTTTAGTAATCTGGATACCTGTAATCATGTGATGCCTCCCCGGCAAATTATTTGATTAGGGTTGGCCGTCTCGCGGCCAATTGGTAAAACCATTGTTGCTTGAGTGTATATATACCCCCCTGACACCCTTGATTCTTTGATTTAAATCAATAAAAACCACACCACAAAAGTGGTGATACGATGAATTTATTGTTTTACATCAACTTACGCCTGACAAAGGCATAAACTTTTTACATAAATTTTCAACTTTATTAGAGGCATAGCGCACGCTGCCGGGCGACAGCAGTTTGCGCCATGCAAAGAAGCAGTTAAGCTATGTTGATTGAAAATTCGCAGGAGAGCGAGATGGCCACCGAATTAACCTGGCACGATGTGCTGGCTGAAGAGAAACAGCAGCCCTATTTTGTGAATACGCTACACACCGTTGCTGCAGAACGACAGTCAGGAATGACGATTTATCCGCCGCAAAAAGATGTGTTTAACGCGTTTCGCTTCACCGAACTGGGCGAGGTCAAAGTCGTTATTCTCGGACAGGATCCCTATCACGGCCCCGGCCAGGCGCACGGGCTGGCGTTTTCCGTTCGTCCGGGCATTGCGCCGCCGCCGTCGCTGGTGAATATGTATAAAGAGCTGGAAGGCTCGATCCCGGGTTTTACCCGCCCCTCACACGGTTATCTTGAAAGCTGGGCGCGTCAGGGCGTGCTGTTGCTTAATACAGTATTAACCGTTCGGGCCGGCCAGGCGCATTCACACGCCAGTCTTGGGTGGGAAACCTTCACCGATAAAGTGATCGCACTGATCAACCAGTATCGTGAAGGAGTGGTGTTCCTGCTCTGGGGATCGCACGCCCAGAAAAAAGGGGCAATTATTGATAAGCAACGTCATCATGTGCTGAAAGCGCCCCACCCGTCTCCGCTGTCGGCGCATCGCGGATTTTTTGGCTGCAATCATTTTGTTCTGGCGAATCAATGGCTGGAGCAGCGTGGCGAGAAGCCTGTTGACTGGATGCCGGTATTACCGGCAGAGAGCGAGTAAATCAGAGAATGCATGCCCGGCGAACCCTTGCCGCCGGGCAATGTGTCGTTACGCTTTATTCTGACGCCACCATTCGGCAAGCAGTACGCCAGTCGCGACTGAGACGTTCAGACTTTCGACCTTCCCGGTACCATCGATCTTCACGCACAAATCGCTGGCATCATGCGCAGCGTCCGGCAGACCATCAGCTTCCTGGCCCAGCACAAGCACCACTTTTTCTGGCAAGGCGGTGCTGAACAACGGTTTACCTTGTTCGCTTGAGGTGGTCACGACGGTGTACCCCGCCTGACGGAAATCATCCAGCACATTCACAATACTGTCGCCGGTGATTGGCTGCACGTGCTCCGCGCCGCCTTCTGCGGTACGAATTGCCGCACCGGATTCCAGCAATGCTGCATCCTGCACCACGACGGCCTTCACGCCAAAATGGGCGCAACTGCGCATCATGCCGCCCAGGTTGTGCGGGTTAGACTCTTTTTCCAGCGCCAACACGCAGTCCTGCGCACCCGCCTGACTCACCCATTGTTTAACGGTGGTGCCGTTACGTTTTTTGATGAGGAAACAAACGCCGCCGTGATGTTCAGTACCCGAGGCTTTCGCCAGCTCCGCTTCATCTACCACGTGATACGCTTTGCGGTTCGCCGCCATCCAGCGTAGCGCTTCTTTAAAACGAGGGGTAACGCTCTGAATGAACCATGCGCGGACAATGGCTTCCGGACGGCTCTGGAACAGAGCCTGGCAGGCATTTTCGCCGTAAACGCGGGTCTCTTCCGCGCGCTGACGACGCAACACTTCAGGATCGATAAAACTTTTACCGCTGATCCCACCGTGATCGGCTTTTTCCGGCGTCTCGTCACCGGGGGCCCGGGACACAGTACGCCACGGCGAATCTTCACGCTTGCGATCGCGGTTCTGAGAGGGTCGTTCATCGCGGGCGGGGCGACGGCCACCGTCAGCACGAGATTTTCCTGGACGTCCGCCACCTTTCCCGGTACGCGGGTTATAGGTACGTTTATCAGAATCATCATCACTGCGGACATACATCACTTTGACCTTGCCGCTTTTGTTTTTCAATTCATCGTTCATGCTTTTCTCCACCAGCGCTGCGCGAAGCGCGCAGATTACCCGATGTACACTGAGTTAGCCATTATTTCATTTAAAAGCTTATGACTATTGTACTCATTGAATAAAACACATTGTTGTTTAAAACAGTCTCGTCGATAATATGTAACATATTGGAAACATATCGGCGTTCGTGCCGTTCATTATCCCTACTCATCCAGAGGTTAGTTATGAATACCGTTTGTACCAGCTGCCAGGCCATCAACCGCATTCCCGACGATCGGGTTGAGGATGCGGCAAAATGCGGACGCTGTGGTCACGACCTGTTTGACGGAGAGGTGATCAATGCGACCGGTGAAACGCTGGATAAACTGCTGAAGGACGATCTGCCTGTTGTGATCGACTTCTGGGCGCCGTGGTGTGGCCCATGCCGTAACTTCGCCCCCATTTTTGAAGACGTCGCCGAAGAACGCAGCGGTAAAGTGCGTTTCGTGAAAGTGAATACTGAAGCAGAGCGAGAACTCAGCGCCCGCTTCGGCATTCGCAGCATTCCAACCATTATGATCTTAAAGCACGGTCAGGTTGTGGATATGCTCAATGGCGCAGTGCCAAAAGCGCCATTTGATAGTTGGCTGAACGAATCGCTGTAATCTCGTCGGGGCGCATCTTGTGCCCCGTTTTTACCTCTGCGACAATGGCGTTTTTCGACGCACTTCTCAATCCCTAATGACTGAAAACGCTGTTCTTAAGCTTCGTGCTGAACGTCTTGCACGCGCCACGCGCCCTTTTCTCGCCCGCGGTAATCGTATTCGTCGCTGCCAGCGCTGTTTACTGCCGCTGAAACTGTGCCTGTGCGCGACCCTGTCGCCTTCGTGGGCGAAGAGTCGTTTCTGTTTGGTGATGTTTGATACCGAACCGATGAAGCCCAGTAATACCGGACGTCTGATTGCCGATACGTTGCCGGATACCGCGGCGTTTCAGTGGTCGCGAACCGAACCGCCGCAGGCGTTGCTGGATTTAGTGCAAGACCCCGCGTATCAGCCGATGGTGGTTTTTCCCGCCTCGTATGCCAGCGAAGAACGTGAATTGATCCTGGCGCCCCCCACCGGTAAACCACCGCTGTTCATTATGCTCGACGGCACCTGGCCGGAAGCGCGCAAAATGTTCCGTAAAAGCCCCTACCTCGACCACCTGCCGGTGATTTCCGTCGACCTGTCGCGCCTGTCGGCCTATCACCTGCGCGGCATCCATGCCGAAGGGCAATATTGCACCGCCGAGGTGGCTATCGCCCTGCTGGATCTGGCCGGTGATACCGACGCCGCAGGTGCGCTTGGCGAACACTTTAGCCGCTTCAAAACCCGCTATCTCGCAGGAAAAACCCAACATCAGGGAAGCGTCACAGCACAATTAGCAGAAAGCGTTTAAAATCATTCGGTCATCTCTATGCAAGGGAAACCGATATGAGTCAGCGAGGGCTGGAAGCGCTACTGCGACCCAAATCGATAGCCGTGATTGGCGCATCGATGAAACCCAACCGGGCGGGTTACCTGATGATGCGCAATCTGTTGGCAGGCGGCTTTAACGGCCCGGTTCTTCCCGTCACGCCCGCCTGGAAAGCGGTATTAGGCGTACTGGCCTGGCCGAACGTCGACAGTCTGCCTTTTACGCCTGACCTCGCCGTATTGTGCACCAATGCCAGCCGCAATCTGGCGCTGCTGGAAGCGCTGGGAGAAAAGGGCTGTAAAACCTGTATTATTCTTTCCGCCCCCGCGTCTTTACATGCTGAATTATTGTCCTGTGCCGCGCGCTATAAAATGCGTCTGCTTGGCCCTAACAGCCTTGGGCTGCTCGCGCCCTGGCAAGGGCTCAATGCCAGCTTTTCTCCGGTACCGATTAAACGCGGTAAGCTGGCGTTTATCTCCCAGTCCGCTGCGGTGTCGAACACTATTCTCGATTGGGCGCAGCAGCGCGAAATGGGCTTTTCCTACTTTATTGCACTTGGCGATAGCCTCGACATTGATGTCGACGAATTGCTTGACTATCTCTCCCGTGACAGTAAAACGAGCGCCATTCTGCTTTATCTGGAACACTTAAGCGATGCCAGACGATTTGTCTCTGCCGCCCGCAGCGCCTCGCGCAATAAACCGATTCTGGTGATCAAAAGCGGTCGCAGCCCGGCTGCCCAGCGTTTATTACAGACCAGCGCCGGAATGGACCCTGCCTGGGATGCCGCTATTCAGCGCGCAGGCTTGCTGCGCGTGCAGGATACTCACGAACTGTTTTCTGCGGTAGAAACGCTGAGTCATATGCGTCCTTTGCGCGGCGACAGGCTAATGATTATCAGCAATGGCGCAGCGCCGGCGGCGCTGGCGTTGGATGAACTTTGGTCGCGTAACGGCAAACTGGCCACGCTGAGTGAAGAGACGTGCCAGAAGCTACGCGATCTTCTCCCTGCGCACGTTGAAGTAGCTAACCCGTTGGATCTTCGCGATGATGCCAGCATTGCGCATTACACTAAAACGCTGGAATGCCTGCTCGCCAGTCAGGATTTTGACGCGTTGATGGTTATACACTCCCCCAGCGCCACCGCGCCGGGTACCGAGACCGCTCAGGCGCTGATAGAAACCGTTAGCCACCATCCGCGCGGCAAGTTTGTTTCGTTGTTAACCAACTGGTGCGGAGAGTTTTCCTCTCAGGAAGCCCGACGGTTATTTAGCGAAGCCGGACTGCCAACCTATCGCACCCCGGAAGGCACCATTACCGCGTTTATGCATATGGTGGAATACCGGCGAAACCAGAAACAATTGCGGGAAACGCCCGCGTTGCCCAGCAATCTCACCGCCAATACGACGCAAGCCCATGACCTGCTTCAGCAGGCGATTCACGAGGGTGCGACATCATTAGATACTCATGAAGTTCAGCCCATTCTTCAAGCTTATGGGTTGCATACGCTTCCCACCTGGATTGCCAGCGACAGCGCCGAAGCAGTGCATATCGCCGAGCAGATTGGCTACCCGGTCGCACTCAAGCTGCGTTCGCCGGATATTCCCCATAAATCAGAAGTACAGGGGGTCATGCTGTATCTGCGCACGGCGAATGAGGTTCAGCAGGCAGCCAATGCCATCTTTGATCGGGTAAAAATGGCCTGGCCGCAAGCGCGCATACACGGTCTGCTGGTGCAAAGCATGGCAAACCGCGCGGGCGCGCAGGAGTTGCGCGTGGTCGTGGAGCACGATCCGGTGTTTGGCCCATTGATTATGTTGGGCGAAGGCGGCGTGGAGTGGCACCCTGAAGAACAGGCTGTCGTTGCGCTTCCGCCGCTGAACATGAATCTGGCGCGTTACCTGGTTATTCAGGGAATAAAAAGTAAGAAGATCCGCGGGCGTAGCGCTTTGCGTCCGCTGGATGTGGCGGGTCTGAGCCAGTTACTGGTGCAGGTGTCGAACCTGATTGTCGACTGCCCGGAGATCCAGCGACTGGATATCCATCCGCTGCTGGCCTCAGCTGGAGAGTTTACCGCGCTGGATGTCACTCTGGATATCGCGCCCTTTGAAGGTGATAACGAAAGTCGCCTTGCCGTGCGTCCCTATCCTCATCAATTAGAAGAATGGGTCGAGATGAAAAATGGCGAGCGCTGCCTGTTCCGACCTATCCTGCCGGAGGATGAGCCTCATCTTCAGCAGTTCATTTCCCAGGTCACCAAAGAAGATCTTTATTACCGCTATTTTAGTGAGATCAATGAATTTACCCACGAAGATTTAGCTAACATGACGCAGATCGACTACGATCGGGAAATGGCATTTGTCGCAGTGAGACGCGTTGAGCAAACGGAAGAAATTCTCGGCGTCACCCGCGCGATTTCCGATCCGGATAACGTTGATGCGGAATTTGCCGTCCTGGTGCGTTCCGATCTCAAAGGGTTAGGATTAGGTCGTCGATTGCTGGAAAAATTAATTACCTATACCCGGGATCACGGACTCAGACGGCTGAATGGGATTACGATGCCTAACAATCGCGGCATGGTGGCGCTGGCTCGTAAGCTCGGTTTCCACGTGGATATCCAGCTTGAAGAGGGTATCGTTGGGCTAACGCTTGAGCTTGCGCCGCCCGAGGAATCGTGAGTAAGGTACTGGAAATGTTGACCACTTTAACGGGGACGGTGTTATCATTGCCCGCTTATGTCGTCTGCATAGCACAGAGGACCCTTCAATGAACAGAGAAGAAATGCACTGTGATGTTGTCAAAATTTAAGCGTAATAAACATCAACAACACCTTGCCCAACTACCGAAGATTTCTCAATCAGTTGATGATGTCGATTTCTTTTATGCTCCTGCCAGGTTCAGGGAGACTCTGCTGGAGAAAATAGCCGGCGCGAAGCAACGCATTTGCATCATCGCCCTGTATCTGGAACAGGATGACGGTGGCAAAGGCATCCTCAACGCGCTTTATGAGGCGAAACGGCAGCGGCCGGAACTCGACGTTCGGGTGCTTGTCGACTGGCATCGTGCGCAACGTGGACGAATCGGCGCGGCGGCATCGAATACCAATGCCGACTGGTACTGCCGGATGGCACATGAAAACCCCGGCGTCGACGTACCGGTCTACGGCGTTCCCATCAACACTCGTGAAGCCCTTGGCGTTCTCCATTTCAAAGGCTTTATCATTGATGACAGCGTGCTGTACAGCGGCGCTAGCCTGAACGACGTCTACCTGCATCAGCATGATAAATATCGTTATGATCGCTATCACCTGATCCGTAACGCCAAAATGGCTGACATCATGTTCGAATGGGTCACCCAGAACCTGATGCAGGGTCGTGGCGTTAATCGACTGGATGATACTCAACGTCCAAAAAGTCCGGAAATCAAAAATGATATTCGTCTGTATCGCCAGGAGTTACGCGATGCGGCCTACCATTTTCAGGGCGATGCGAACAACGATCAGCTTTCCGTGACGCCATTAGTAGGCCTGGGTAAATCCAGCCTGCTCAATAAAACCATCTTTCATTTGATGCCGTGCACGGAACATAAGCTTACGATTTGCACGCCTTACTTCAACCTGCCAGCGATTCTGGTGCGCAACATTATTCAGTTGCTGCGTGAAGGTAAAAAGGTGGAGATCATCGTCGGAGATAAAACCGCCAACGATTTTTATATTCCGGAAAACGAGCCGTTTAAAATTATCGGCGCTCTGCCCTATCTCTACGAGATTAACCTGCGGCGTTTCCTGAGCCGTCTGCAATACTATGTGAATACCGATCAGCTCGTCGTCCGTCTGTGGAAAGACGATGATAATTCTTATCATCTCAAAGGCATGTGGGTGGATGACAACTGGATGTTGCTTACCGGGAATAACCTCAATCCACGCGCCTGGCGTCTGGATCTGGAAAATGCGATCCTGATTCACGATCCTCAGCAAGAACTGGCGGCGCAAAGAGAAAGAGAACTGGATCTGATCCGTACGCATACTACGATCGTTAAACATTATCGCGACCTTCAAAGCATCGCTGATTATCCGGTCAAAGTCCGTAAACTTATTCGCCGACTTCGCCGGATTCGGATCGACAGGCTTATTAGTCGTATTCTGTAATCAAAACCCCGTCCTGTACGGGGTTTTCTGTATGGAGGTGCCGGTGCGTATACTTCTTGTTCTGAGCGTCTTTGTTCTTTCGGGATGTAGCCATCTGGCTCAGGACAGCTGGCACGGGCAGGATAAGGCTCAGCATTTTATCGCCTCCGCGATGCTTTCAGCCGCAGGTAACGAATATGCGCATCATCAGGGTATGAGCCGCGATCGCAGCGCCGCATTTGGTTTGATGTTTTCGCTCAGCCTTGGCGCGTCAAAAGAACTGTGGGACAGCCGCCCTGAAGGGAGCGGCTGGAGCTGGAAAGATTTCGCCTGGGATGTCGCCGGGGCAACCACTGGCTATGCCGTCTGGCAACTGGCGCATAACTAAAGGCGTAGCCCTTTACCCTTGCGGTGCAGCATCAGCGAAACTAAAAACGCGACGATCGCCATCACTGTGACATACCAGAAGAAAGAGGTTTCCATGCCGACAGACTTCAGCGACAGCGCGACGTATTCCGCGGAACCACCAAACAGCGCATTCGCCACCGCATAGGAAAGACCAACACCCAGTGCGCGAACCTGCGCCGGAAACATTTCGGCCTTCAGAATCCCACTGATTGAAGTGTAGAAGCTGACAATTAGCAATGCGCACATGACCAACCCAAAGGCTGCGTAAGGCGATGTCACGTTCTGTAGCGCGGTTAAAATGGGTACGGTAAACAGTGTCGCCAGCGCGCCAAAACACAGCATCGAGGTACGTCGACCAATTTTATCAGACAGGGCGCCAAACAACGGCTGAACAAGCATGTATACAAACAGAGCGGCAGTCATAATTCCGCTGGCCACGTTGGCATGCATCCCGGCGGTATTCACCAGATACTTTTGCATGTAAGTCGTGAAGGTATAGAAACAGAGGGAACCCGCGGCGGTGAATCCAAGCACCATGATAAATGCTCTGCGGTTTCGCCATAGTCCTTTCAGCGAGCCTGCTTCTTTCAGAGCTCGGGTTTCCTGCTTTGACGTTTCGTCAAGCTGACGACGCAGCCAGAGCGCGACCACGGCCAGTACTGCGCCTAACGCAAAGGGTATACGCCACCCCCACTCTCTGAGCGCTGCATCCTCCATGGTGTGCTGTAAGACTACTACAACCAGCAGCGCCAGCAATTGCCCACCAATCAGCGTCACATACTGAAACGAGGCATAAAAACCTTTTCGTCCTTCTACAGCGACTTCACTCATATAGGTTGCGCTGGTGCCATATTCTCCACCAACAGACAGCCCCTGAAACAGACGGGCAAGCAGTAACAGCGCTGGCGCCCATGTGCCGATGGTTTCATAACCGGGCAGACAGGCGATCACCAGCGATCCCATACACATCATACACACCGATAACAGCATGGATTTTTTTCGCCCATGTTTATCGGCTATCCGACCGAACAGCCAGCCGCCAATAGGGCGCATTAAAAAGCCTGCGGCAAAAACGCCTGCGGTCTGGAGAAGTTGAGTTGTGGTGTTACCCGAGGGGAAGAAGATGTGCGCAAAGTAGAGGGAACAAAAGGAATAGACGTAGAAATCAAACCATTCAACCAGATTCCCGGATGAGGCACCGACAATTGCCCATACGCGGCGACGGGTATCACTGTCGGTCAGTGACCCGTTCACAGTTACACTGCTTTCTGTCATTAGAATTGTACTCCTGCCAAAGATCTGATTGTGATCATCAGTTGTGTTTGCTGTCATTTTGGTAAATGAAATGTTATTCAATTGTTATATATTATTATGTGACAAGGGTCGAGGATTTAATTAGCAGTAGAAGGAATTCAGAGGAAGCTCAGTGTGTAAGGGGGGTACAGAACCCGACTTTTACCATAGCCTGACGGCAATCGGTCTGCAGAACAGTTGGTCAACTTAGGCGCCAGAAGGATGCTTGTTCGCGGCGGATGGCGCTGCGCTGAGATGGCCTGTACCAGAAACGCAAAAAGCCCATCCGTCAGGATGGGCTTTTCACTTGTTTGATGCCTGGCAGTTCCCTACTCTCGCATGGGGAGACCCCACACTACCATCGGCGCTACGGCGTTTCACTTCTGAGTTCGGCATGGGGTCAGGTGGGACCACCGCGCTACGGCCGCCAGGCAAATTCTTTGTGCTCTGTACGCAATACTTTATCGCATCAGCGGCGCTGGCTGCGTAAACTATTGCGTACTTAACTCTGAATCTAAGCTGAAAATCTCTCAATCCGCCAAAACATCTTCGGCGTTGTAAGGTTAAGCCTCACGGTTCATTAGTACCGGTTAGCTCAACGCATCGCTGCGCTTACACACCCGGCCTATCAACGTCGTCGTCTTCAACGTTCCTTCAGGACTCTCAAGGAGTCAGGGAGAACTCATCTCGGGGCAAGTTTCGTGCTTAGATGCTTTCAGCACTTATCTCTTCCGCATTTAGCTACCGGGCAGTGCCATTGGCATGACAACCCGAACACCAGTGATGCGTCCACTCCGGTCCTCTCGTACTAGGAGCAGCCCCCCTCAGTTCTCCAGCGCCCACGGCAGATAGGGACCGAACTGTCTCACGACGTTCTAAACCCAGCTCGCGTACCACTTTAAATGGCGAACAGCCATACCCTTGGGACCTACTTCAGCCCCAGGATGTGATGAGCCGACATCGAGGTGCCAAACACCGCCGTCGATATGAACTCTTGGGCGGTATCAGCCTGTTATCCCCGGAGTACCTTTTATCCGTTGAGCGATGGCCCTTCCATTCAGAACCACCGGATCACTATGACCTGCTTTCGCACCTGCTCGCGCCGTCACGCTCGCAGTCAAGCTGGCTTATGCCATTGCACTAACCTCCTGATGTCCGACCAGGATTAGCCAACCTTCGTGCTCCTCCGTTACTCTTTAGGAGGAGACCGCCCCAGTCAAACTACCCACCAGACACTGTCCGCAACCCGGATTACGGGCCCACGTTAGAACACCAGCCATTAAAGGGTGGTATTTCAAGGGCGGCTCCACGCAGACTGGCGTCCACGCTTCAAAGCCTCCCACCTATCCTACACATCAAGGACCAGTGTTCAGTGTCAAGCTATAGTAAAGGTTCACGGGGTCTTTCCGTCTTGCCGCGGGTACACTGCATCTTCACAGCGAGTTCAATTTCACTGAGTCTCGGGTGGAGACAGCCTGGCCATCATTACGCCATTCGTGCAGGTCGGAACTTACCCGACAAGGAATTTCGCTACCTTAGGACCGTTATAGTTACGGCCGCCGTTTACCGGGGCTTCGATCAAGAGCTTCTCCTTACGGATAACCCCATCAATTAACCTTCCGGCACCGGGCAGGCGTCACACCGTATACGTCCACTTTCGTGTTTGCACAGTGCTGTGTTTTTAATAAACAGTTGCAGCCAGCTGGTATCTTCGACTGATTTCAGCTCCATGAGTAAATCACTTCACCTACATATCAGCGTGCCTTCTCCCGAAGTTACGGCACCATTTTGCCTAGTTCCTTCACCCGAGTTCTCTCAAGCGCCTTGGTATTCTCTACCTGACCACCTGTGTCGGTTTGGGGTACGATTTCGTGTTACCTGATGCTTAGAGGCTTTTCCTGGAAGCAGGGCATTTGTCACTTCAGCACCGTAGTGCCTCGTCATCACGCCTCAGTGTTAAAGTGAACCGGATTTACCTGGAACACACACCTACACGCTTAAACCGGGACAACCGTCGCCCGGCCGACATAGCCTTCTCCGTCCCCCCTTCGCAGTAACACCAAGTACAGGAATATTAACCTGTTTCCCATCGACTACGCCTTTCGGCCTCGCCTTAGGGGTCGACTCACCCTGCCCCGATTAACGTTGGACAGGAACCCTTGGTCTTCCGGCGAGCGGGCTTTTCACCCGCTTTATCGTTACTTATGTCAGCATTCGCACTTCTGATACCTCCAGCATGCCTCACGACACACCTTCAACGGCTTACAGAACGCTCCCCTACCCAACAACACATAGTGTCGCTGCCGCAGCTTCGGTGCATGGTTTAGCCCCGTTACATCTTCCGCGCAGGCCGACTCGACCAGTGAGCTATTACGCTTTCTTTAAATGATGGCTGCTTCTAAGCCAACATCCTGGCTGTCTGAGCCTTCCCACATCGTTTCCCACTTAACCATGACTTTGGGACCTTAGCTGGCGGTCTGGGTTGTTTCCCTCTTCACGACGGACGTTAGCACCCGCCGTGTGTCTCCCGTGATAACATTCTCCGGTATTCGCAGTTTGCATCGGGTTGGTAAGCCGGGATGGCCCCCTAGCCGAAACAGTGCTCTACCCCCGGAGATGAGTTCACGAGGCGCTACCTAAATAGCTTTCGGGGAGAACCAGCTATCTCCCGGTTTGATTGGCCTTTCACCCCCAGCCACAGGTCATCCGCTAATTTTTCAACATTAGTCGGTTCGGTCCTCCAGTTAGTGTTACCCAACCTTCAACCTGCCCATGGCTAGATCACCGGGTTTCGGGTCTATACCCTGCAACTTAACGCCCAGTTAAGACTCGGTTTCCCTGCGGCTCCCCTATTCGGTTAACCTTGCTACAGAATATAAGTCGCTGACCCATTATACAAAAGGTACGCAGTCACCCCATAAAGAGGCTCCCACTGCTTGTACGTACACGGTTTCAGGTTCTTTTTCACTCCCCTCGCCGGGGTTCTTTTCGCCTTTCCCTCACGGTACTGGTTCACTATCGGTCAGTCAGGAGTATTTAGCCTTGGAGGATGGTCCCCCCATATTCAGACAGGATACCACGTGTCCCGCCCTACTCATCGAGCTCACAACCGGTGTGGTTTTGTGTACGGGGCTGTCACCCTGTATCGCGTGCCTTTCCAGACACTTCCACTACCACACTGGCTGATTCAGGCTCTGGGCTGCTCCCCGTTCGCTCGCCGCTACTGGGGGAATCTCGGTTGATTTCTTTTCCTCGGGGTACTTAGATGTTTCAGTTCCCCCGGTTCGCCTCGTTAACCTATGTATTCAGTTAACGATAGTGTGACGAGTCACACTGGGTTTCCCCATTCGGACATCGCCGGGTCAAAGGTTCATATCACCTCGCCGACGCTTTTCGCAGATTAGCACGTCCTTCATCGCCTCTGACTGCCAGGGCATCCACCGTGTACGCTTGGTCGCTTAACCTCACAACCCGAAGATGTTTCACTTCTGATTGCGATAATTGAGAGACTCACGAACAACTTTCGTTGTTCTGTGTTTCAATTTTCAGCTTGTTCCAGATTTTTAAAGAGCAAATATCTCAAACATGACTCGCAAGTCAGTTTTGAGATATAACGGCCGGCGACTTTCACTCACACAAACCAGCAAGTGGCGTCCCCTAGGGGATTCGAACCCCTGTTACCGCCGTGAAAGGGCGGTGTCCTGGGCCTCTAGACGAAGGGGACACGAAAATTGCTTATCACGCGCTGCGTGATATTTTCGTGTAGGGTGAGCTTTCATTAACAGAAAGCGAGCGGCCTTATTTCATTCAGCCTCACTCCCAACGCGTAAACGCCTTGCTTCTCTACATCTATCAGACAATCTGTGTGAGCACTACAAAGGCAGGTTCTTTAAGGTAAGGAGGTGATCCAACCGCAGGTTCCCCTACGGTTACCTTGTTACGACTTCACCCCAGTCATGAATCACAAAGTGGTAAGCGCCCTCCCGAAGGTTAAGCTACCTACTTCTTTTGCAACCCACTCCCATGGTGTGACGGGCGGTGTGTACAAGGCCCGGGAACGTATTCACCGTGGCATTCTGATCCACGATTACTAGCGATTCCGACTTCATGGAGTCGAGTTGCAGACTCCAATCCGGACTACGACATACTTTATGAGGTCCGCTTGCTCTCGCGAGGTCGCTTCTCTTTGTATATGCCATTGTAGCACGTGTGTAGCCCTGGTCGTAAGGGCCATGATGACTTGACGTCATCCCCACCTTCCTCCAGTTTATCACTGGCAGTCTCCTTTGAGTTCCCGGCCGGACCGCTGGCAACAAAGGATAAGGGTTGCGCTCGTTGCGGGACTTAACCCAACATTTCACAACACGAGCTGACGACAGCCATGCAGCACCTGTCTCACGGTTCCCGAAGGCACAACCGCATCTCTGCAGTCTTCCGTGGATGTCAAGACCAGGTAAGGTTCTTCGCGTTGCATCGAATTAAACCACATGCTCCACCGCTTGTGCGGGCCCCCGTCAATTCATTTGAGTTTTAACCTTGCGGCCGTACTCCCCAGGCGGTCTACTTAACGCGTTAGCTCCGGAAGCCACGCCTCAAGGGCACAGCCTCCAAGTAGACATCGTTTACGGCGTGGACTACCAGGGTATCTAATCCTGTTTGCTCCCCACGCTTTCGCACCTGAGCGTCAGTCTTCGTCCAGGGGGCCGCCTTCGCCACCGGTATTCCTCCAGATCTCTACGCATTTCACCGCTACACCTGGAATTCTACCCCCCTCTACGAGACTCAAGCCTGCCAGTTTCGAATGCAGTTCCCAGGTTGAGCCCGGGGATTTCACATCCGACTTGACAGACCGCCTGCGTGCGCTTTACGCCCAGTAATTCCGATTAACGCTTGCACCCTCCGTATTACCGCGGCTGCTGGCACGGAGTTAGCCGGTGCTTCTTCTGCGGGTAACGTCAATGACTGCGGTTATTAACCACAATCCCTTCCTCCCCGCTGAAAGTACTTTACAACCCGAAGGCCTTCTTCATACACGCGGCATGGCTGCATCAGGCTTGCGCCCATTGTGCAATATTCCCCACTGCTGCCTCCCGTAGGAGTCTGGACCGTGTCTCAGTTCCAGTGTGGCTGGTCATCCTCTCAGACCAGCTAGGGATCGTCGCCTTGGTGAGCCGTTACCTCACCAACAAGCTAATCCCATCTGGGCACATCCGGTGGCAAGAGGCCCGAAGGTCCCCCTCTTTGGTCTTGCGACGTTATGCGGTATTAGCTACCGTTTCCAGTAGTTATCCCCCTCCACCGGGCAGTTTCCCAGACATTACTCACCCGTCCGCCACTCGTCAGCGAAGCAGCAAGCTGCTTCCTGTTACCGTTCGACTTGCATGTGTTAGGCCTGCCGCCAGCGTTCAATCTGAGCCATGATCAAACTCTTCAATTTAAGTTTGATGCTCGTGAATTAAACTTCGTAATGAATTACGTGTTCACTCTTCGAGACTTGGTATTCATTTTTCGTCTTGCGACGTTAAGAATCCATGTCACTTTGAGTGCCCACACAGATTGTCTGATAAATTGTTAAAGAGCAGTGCCGCTTCGCTTTTTCTCAGCGGCGCGGGGTGTGCATAATACGCTTTCCCGCTTGAGAGTCAAGCATTTATTTTTGCTTTTCTCCGTGAGGTTCTGGTCTGAACCCCGCTGACCCGGCGGCTTGCGTGCCGTTGTTCCGTGTCAGTGGTGGCGCATTATAGGGAGTAATTCTGAAGCTGCAAGGAGAAAGTGAAAATTATTTACTAACCGCTCACTTTCCAGGCAAATCATTCCGCAAACCTGAATTTTCGCCTGGTTTTTAAACAAAAACGAGCCGCAAGCGGCCCGTTTTTGTATTTTGTGACTTACTGCACTGCCACGATCCGATCGCCATTCGCTTCCAGACGAATGGTTTTGCCTGGAATTAACTCGCCGGACAGAATCTGCTGAGCCAGCGGGTTTTCGATCTGTTGCTGAATAGCGCGTTTCAACGGACGTGCGCCATACACCGGATCATAACCATTTGCGCTAAGCAGCTTCAGGGCGTCATCAGAGATATGGATTTCATATCCACGCTCTTCCAGACGTTTATACAGACGCTGCAGCTGGATTTTAGCAATCGAGGCAATATGCTGTTCACCCAGCGGATGGAATACCACCACCTCATCGATACGGTTAATAAATTCCGGACGGAAGTTATGGCTCACCACGCCCAGCACCATTTCTTTCATATGGCTGTAGTCCAGATCGCCGAAGCGTTCCTGAATCAGATCGGAACCCAGGTTAGAGGTCATAATGACAACCGTATTGCGGAAGTCGACCGTTCTCCCCTGCCCGTCAGTCAGACGTCCATCGTCCAGAACCTGCAACAGAATGTTAAATACATCCGGATGCGCTTTTTCCACTTCGTCTAACAAGATGACGGAGTAAGGACGACGGCGAACCGCTTCGGTCAGATACCCGCCCTCTTCATATCCGACATATCCCGGAGGCGCACCGACCAGGCGAGACACTGAGTGTTTCTCCATAAACTCGGACATATCGATACGCACCATCGCGTCGTCGCTATCAAACATAAAGTTCGCCAGCGCTTTGCAAAGTTCGGTTTTACCCACCCCGGTTGGCCCGAGGAACAGGAAAGAGCCAATAGGACGATTCGGATCCGCCAGCCCCGCGCGGCTACGGCGAATAGCATTCGATACCGCTTCTACCGCTTCGTTCTGACCAATAACGCGGCTGTGTAGCTCCTGTTCCATTCTCAACAGTTTTTCGCGCTCGCCCTCCAGCATTCTCGCAACAGGAATACCGGTCCAGCGCGCCAGCACTTCGGCAATTTCCGCATCTGTCACTTTATTACGCAGCAGACGCATCGTTTTGCCTTCAGACTGGGTGGCCGCCTCAAGCTGTTTTTCCAGCTCCGGAATTTTGCCATACTGCAGTTCAGACATCCGCGCCAGATCGCCCACGCGACGCGCCTGCTCAATCGCGATCTTCGCCTGCTCTAACTCAGCTTTAATCGTCTGGGTTCCGGAAAGCGAGGCTTTTTCCGCCTTCCATTCCTCTTCCAGCTCAGAATACTGGCGCTCTTTGTCTTCCAGTTCTTCATTAAGCATGTCGAGACGTTTCTTGCTCGCTTCATCAGACTCTTTCATCAGCGCCTGCTGTTCCAGTTTGAGCTGGATGATACGGCGGTCGAGTCTGTCGAGTTCCTCCGGTTTGGAGTCAATTTGCATACGAATGCTGGAAGCCGCTTCATCGATCAGGTCGATGGCTTTATCCGGTAACTGACGATCGGCAATATAACGGTGTGACAATGTCGCCGCCGCCACGATAGCCGGGTCAGTGATCTGCACATGGTGGTGCAGTTCATAACGCTCTTTCAGACCACGGAGGATCGCGATGGTGTCTTCAACGCTAGGCTCTGCAACAAACACCTTCTGGAAACGACGCTCCAGCGCGGCATCTTTTTCAATGTACTGACGGTATTCATCAAGCGTGGTTGCCCCCACGCAGTGCAGTTCACCACGCGCCAGCGCAGGTTTCAGCATGTTCCCGGCATCCATTGCGCCGTCCGCCTTACCCGCGCCAACCATGGTGTGTAGTTCGTCGATAAACAGAATGACGTTGCCTTCCTGTTTCGCGAGATCGTTCAATACGCCTTTTAAACGTTCTTCAAATTCACCGCGGTATTTCGCCCCTGCCACCAGCGCGCCCATATCCAGCGCCAGTACGCGACGACCTTTTAATCCCTCCGGCACTTCGCCGTTAATGATCCGCTGCGCCAGTCCTTCCACAATTGCGGTTTTACCGACGCCCGGCTCACCAATCAAAACCGGGTTGTTTTTGGTACGACGTTGCAGTACCTGAATGGTACGGCGAATTTCTTCATCACGACCGATCACCGGATCGAGCTTGCCCTGTTCGGCGCGCTCGGTCAGATCGACCGTGTATTTTTTCAAGGCCTGACGTTGGTCTTCCGCCCCTTGATCGTTCACGCTTTCACCTCCGCGCATCTGTTCAATTGCCTGAGTGATATTGGCGGTTGTTGCGCCAGCCGATTTCAATAAATCGGGCAGTGTGCCGCGAGACTCAAGCGCCGCCAGAACGAACAGTTCCGACGAAATAAAGTTATCGCCCCGTTTTTGCGCCAGCTTGTCGCAAAGGTTAAGGACGCGCACCAGATCCTGCGACGGTTGCACGTCGCCGCCGGTGCCTTCCACCTGCGGTAAACGGCTCAGTGCTTCATCGATGGCGGTGCGTAACTGCCCTGCGTTAATACCCGCAGACGTTAATAAAGGACGAACCGAGCCCCCTTCCTGATTCAGCAAGGCGCTCATTAAATGTAAAGGTTCGATGAATTGGTTGTCGTGCCCCAGTGCGAGCGACTGGGCATCGGCAAGAGCAAGCTGGAATTTGTTGGTAAGACGATCCAGACGCATAACTCCTCCCATAACAGGTCAAATTTGCTACTGGAGATTAAATGAGGTCATCCCTCAATTATTCAAGGTTAATGACCTGAATTATGTGAAAAGAAAATTACGCGTACCGGATCGTCTTGATTCTTTAGGTTATATCAGCCAAATAAAACTTGCCATACGCCCCGTGGTCTTGTCGCGACGATAAGAGAAGAAAGTCTCATTTTCACTAAAAGTACAGCGATTGCCGCCGAATATTTGCTCAACGCCGACATTTGCCAGCCGTTGACGGGCAAGCTGATAAATATTCGCCAGATATTTTTCGCCATGCGGCGCAAAGGCTTCGTGCGCACGCGCGTCCTTAATACAAAACGCCTCACGCACCTCAGCCCCCACTTCAAAGGCTGTCGGGCCGATGGCCGGACCCAGCCACGCCATAATATTTTCAGGTTTATCCGCAAAGCAGGCGAGCGTTTCTTCCAGCACCCCTGCACATAATCCGCGCCAGCCCGCATGGGCCGCCGCGACTTCTGTTCCTGCCCGGTTGCAAAACAGTACCGGCAGGCAATCTGCCGTCATTACCGCACATACCGCGCCCGGCGTGTTGCTGTATGAGGCATCCGCACGTCTGGATGCGTAAGGGCCACCAGTCAGTTTCAGCACATCCTTACCATGAACCTGTTCCAGCCAGACGGGCATTGAAGGCAAATTGCCCGCAGCAAACAGCCGATTACGGTTCTCTTCAACATGCGTCGGGTTGTCGCCACAGTGGGCGCCCAGGTTCATCGCATCATAAGGCGGTAAACTTACCCCGCCGATACGGGTCGAACTGCATGCCGCCACGCCTTCCGGCAGTGGCCACTGCGGGACAATGAGCATACTCATAACCAGGCCACGTCATCCTTATGTTCTTCAAAATCCGCGCGCATGGCGTCGATAAGCTCAACCATATCCTGCGGAATTGGCGCATGCCATTCCATTTCGATACCGGAGATGGGGTGATACAAGCGCAGCATAGTGGCATGCAGCGCCTGGCGATCGAACTTGCGCAACGTGGAGATAAACGCCTCCGAGGCGCCTTTCGGCGGACGCGGGCGACCGCCGTATACCGGGTCGCCCACCAGCGGATGGGTAATGTGGGCCATGTGCACGCGGATCTGATGGGTACGCCCGGTTTCCAGACGCAACCTAAGACGCGTGTGCACACGGAAGTGTTCCATGATGCGATAGTGCGTGACCGCCGGTTTTCCCATCGGATGCACCGCCATGTGGGTACGTTTGGTCGGGTGACGGCTGATAGGCTCTTCCACCGTGCCGCCCGCGGTCATATGACCGATAGCGACGGCTTCGTATTCACGGGTGATCTCGCGCAGCTGAAGCGCCTCAACCAGACGCGTTTGCGCCGGAACGGTTTTCGCCACCACCATCAGACCGGTAGTGTCTTTATCCAGACGGTGGACAATACCCGCGCGCGGCACGTCGGCAATCGGCGGGTAGTAATGCAGCAAGGCGTTTAATACGGTGCCATCGGGATTCCCGGCCCCCGGATGCACGACCAGATCGCGAGGTTTGTTAATAACAATGATGTCATCGTCTTCATAAACGATATCCAGTGGGATATCCTGAGGCTCAAAGCGGATTTCTTCATCGATCTCCGCGTCGATAGCGACCTGTTCACCGCCTAAGACTTTTTCTTTCGGTTTGTCGCAAATTTTACCGTTGACCAGCACGCGCCGATCGAGAATCCATTCTTTTATGCGCGAACGTGAATAATCCGGGAACATTTCGGCCAAAGCCTGATCTAAGCGTTGACCGAGTTGATTTTCGGATACCGTTGCGGTGAGTTGTACTCGTTGTGCCATATACAGCTTCTTTGTTTAACGTTGGGTTTTACGGCTTTGCCGTTTAATATAGTGTGCTATTGTAGCTGGTCTTAACCGGGAGCAGGAACAGAGAATCTCCCGCAAAAACATTTTGAGGAAAGTCAAAACGTCATGACGCGCATGAAATATCTGGTGGCAGCAGCCACGTTGAGCCTGTTTTTGGCGGGTTGCTCTGGTTCAAAGGAAGAGGTGCCCGATAATCCGCCTAATGAAATCTACGCGACTGCTCAGCAAAAGCTGCAGGACGGTAACTGGAAACAGGCAATAACGCAATTAGAAGCGTTGGATAACCGCTATCCATTCGGCCCGTATTCCCAGCAGGTGCAGTTGGATCTCATCTACGCCTACTACAAAAACGCCGATCTGCCGCTGGCTCAGGCCGCTATCGATCGCTTTATCCGCCTGAATCCGACACATCCCAATATTGATTATGTCATGTATATGCGTGGCCTGACCAATATGGCGTTAGATGACAGCGCGCTACAGGGCTTCTTCGGCGTCGATCGCAGTGACCGCGACCCGCAGCACGCACGCGCTGCGTTTAATGACTTTTCCAAACTGGTGCGCGGCTACCCGAACAGCCAGTACACCACAGACGCCACTAAACGTCTCGTGTTCCTGAAAGATCGTCTGGCGAAATACGAATATTCCGTGGCGGAATACTACACCAAACGTGGCGCATGGGTCGCCGTGGTGAACCGTGTGGAAGGTATGCTGCGTGATTTCCCGGATACCCAGGCCACACGCGACGCTCTGCCGCTAATGGAAAACGCCTACCGCGAAATGCAGATGACGACCCAGGCTGAGAAAGTGGCAAAAATCATTGCCGCCAACAGCAGCAACACCTGAACTGCGATTTCGCAAGCAAAACGGCAGCCCTTGGGCTGCCGTTTTTTTATTCGTTTCGCATCACGTCAGGCCCGTTTTCCCGGTAACCTAACTCATCAACTATGGCCCGCTTTTCCCCTTTCCTCAAGTGAAATATCACCTTCTCCTGCGATGCCTCACAAAAAGGCTTCCTTGACAAAAAGTGACAAAATAATGTGATTCAAATCACACATTTTGACATTAGGAACGGTATGCTGAAATCACCAAGACGGGAAAGACAAGAGGTAAAATTTATGACAATGAACATTACCAGTAAACAAATGGAAATTACTCCGGCAATTCGCCAACATGTCGCAGACCGTCTCGCCAAACTGGAAAAATGGCAAACACACCTGATTAACCCACATATCATTCTGTCCAAGGAGCCACAGGGTTTCACCGCTGATGCCACCATCAATACACCAAACGGACATCTGGTCGCCAGCGCAAAACATGAAGATATGTATACCGCGATTAACGATTTGATCAACAAGCTGGAACGGCAGCTCAATAAAGTGCAGCACAAAGGCGAAGCGCGTCGCGCAACCGCGTCAGTTAAAGACGCAAACTTCGCTGAAGCAGACGAAGAATAGTCCCTTACATTGAGTGTATCGCCAACGCGCCTTCGGGCGCGTTTTTTGTTGACAGCATGAAAACAGTGCGGGTACTTTACTAGCGTCACTTAAGGAAACTGATATGCAACTTACGCCGTTCTTCTTCGCCTTCTTTTTTACCTTCCCCTGAACGGGAGGCTTTCGTCGTGTGAAAAAGAATGCGAAGACGAATAACAAGGCCTCCCACTCCGGGGGGCCTTTTTTATTGATAACAAGAAAGGCAACACTATGACATCGGAAAATCCATTACTGGCGCTGCGTGACAAAATCAGTGCGCTTGATGCAAAACTGCTGGCGTTACTGGCCGAACGGCGCGGGCTGGCGGTCGAAGTGGGTAAAGCGAAGCTTGAATCCCATCGACCGGTACGCGATATCGACCGCGAGCGCGACCTTCTGGACCGGTTGATTCAGCTTGGCAAAGCGCACCATCTGGATGCCCATTACATCACCCGCCTTTTTCAGCTTATTATTGAAGACTCGGTTCTTACCCAGCAGGCGCTGCTCCAGCAGCATCTGAATAAGATCAATCCCCATTCTGCCCGCGTGGCGTTTCTGGGACCAAAAGGCTCTTACTCCCATCTCGCCGCCCGTCAGTACGCCGCGCGTCATTTCGAACAGTTCATTGAAAGTGGTTGCGCGAAGTTTGCCGATATCTTTAATCAGGTCGAAACAGGACAGGCTGACTACGCGGTGGTGCCCATTGAAAACACCAGTTCAGGCGGCATTAACGATGTCTACGATCTCCTGCAGCATACCAGCCTTTCCATTGTGGGCGAGATGACGATTGTGATCGACCATTGTGTTCTGGTCTCCGGCACCACCGATCTCGACACCATCGACACGGTGTACAGCCATCCGCAACCGTTCCAGCAGTGCAGCAAATTCCTCAATCGTTACCCGCACTGGAAAATCGAATACACCGAAAGTACTTCCGCAGCGATGGAAAAAGTTGCGCAGGCGAATTCTCCGCGCGTGGCGGCATTGGGCAGCGAGGCGGGCGGCGTGCTGCATGGCCTGCAAGTGCTGGAACGTATTGAGGCGAACCAGACGCAGAATATCACCCGCTTTATCGTACTGGCACGTAAAGCGATTAACGTGTCCGATCAGGTTCCGGCGAAAACCACGCTCCTGATGGCGACGGGCCAGCAGGCCGGCGCCCTGGTGGAAGCGCTGCTGGTTCTGCGTAATCATCATCTGATTATGACTCGCCTGGAGTCCCGCCCTATCCACGGCAACCCATGGGAAGAGATGTTTTATCTTGATATTCAGGCCAACCTGGAAGCGCCGGAAATGCAAAAGGCGCTGAAAGAGCTGGGCGAAATTACCCGCTCGATGAAGGTGCTGGGTTGCTATCCGAGCGAAAACGTTGTTCCGGTCGATCCTTCTTAACGTTCGATAAACGGCTTTTTCTTCATCCCTGCCACCCTCGCCGGCAGGGTGAAGATCGCCCCGGAAAGCGGATATTCTGCCACCTCTTCTTCGCTCATGTTTTCCCGCGTGGTGGTGATAAACAGCGTTTTCATGTCGTCGCCGCCAAAGCAGACCATTGTCGGACAACGCACCGGCAACCGGTATTGCTCAAGCTGTTCGCCCTGAGGAGAAAAGCGGGCAATCCGCCAGCCGTCGAACAACGCGCTCCAGTAGCAGCCTTCCACGTCCATTGCCGCACCGTCCGGGATCCCCTCCCCGGCCTGAAAACGGCGGAACGCCTCACGTTTTCCCGGCTCGCCCTGCGCGTCCAGCGGCGCACGCCAGATCACGCCGTTTGGCGTATCAGAGGTATACATCCATTGCTTATCCGGACTGAACGCCAGCCCGTTATGCCCATGGATATCACACTGAATCACCTTTGGCGTTAGGTCGTTATCGATGCGCATCAACATCGCGCCGTTATAGTCTCCGGGTCCCCAGAAGGTCCCGGCGTAAAAACGTCCGTCATGATCGGTGCCGCCATCGTTGAAACGCGCCAGCTGCGGGTTCGACGGGTTATCGCACACTTTTCGCTGAAGCAGACCGTTTTTATCGGTCAGCCAGATAGCATTACGCAACGCAACAATAAATCCGCCACGCTCGCGCAGCGCAAAGCATCCAACCTCTTCCGGGAACGCCAGAACGATGTGTTCTCCTGTCGTCAAATGGTAGCGATGGATCTCTCCTTCCAGAATATCCGCCCAGTAGAGCGCATTCTCGCCCGCACTCCAGGTCGGGCATTCCGGCAACTGTCCGGTATAGTCAAATAACACGCGTGGTTCAGCCATGACGAATCCCCAAATAAAAAAACCAGCGGTAGTCCCGCTGGTTTTTCAGTATAACCCTCCTGGCGCTAACGATGCGGAAAAACCACCAGCGCATTCTTAGGCCAAAGGGCGTTACACGCTGGCCCGAATCAGACCAGCGTGAGGATTATTGTCGGCTATCGTTGGCCTGTCGCAGTAAGGTACGGCTTTCCTGCTGGAAGCGTTTCGCGTAGTCCCCGAACCAGTGCTCGACTTTGCGGAAGCTGTCAATAAACGCCTGTTTATCTCCCTGTTCAAGCAGACCGATCGCCTCACCAAAGCGTTTGTAGTAGCGTTTAATCAGCGCCAGATTACTTTCCGACGACATAATGATGTCGGCGTACAGCTGCGGGTCCTGGGCAAACAGCCGCCCGACCATTGCCAGTTCGAGGCGATAGATCGGCGAAGAGAGTGCCAGGAGTTGTTCAAGCTGCACGTTTTCTTCCGCCAGATGCAGCCCGTAAGCAAAGGTCGCAAAGTGGCGCAACGCCTGGATAAATGCCATATTCTGGTCATGTTCTACGGCACTGATGCGGTGCAGTCGCGCTCCCCAGACCTGAATCTGCTCAAGAAACCATTGATAGGCCTCCGGGTTTCGCCCGTCACACCAGACTACCACCTGTTTCGCCAGGCTACCGCTGTCCGGACCAAACATCGGGTGCAGACCCACCACTGGCCCGTCATGGGCGGCAAGCATTGCCTGCAACGGCCCATTTTTCACTGAGGCCAGATCCACCAGAATACAGTCGGACGGTAAACGCGGCAGTCGAGCAATCACTTGTTCAGTGACATGGATAGGCACGCTGACAATCACCATCCCGGCATCCGCGACGATCTCCGGCGCGCGATCCCAGTCCTGCTGTTCCAGAATACGCACCTTGTAGCCCGACAGGGTGAGCATTTTTTCAAACAGTCGTCCCATCTGGCCGCCACCGCCGACGATGACCACCGGACGCAGCGTCGGACAAAGCGTTTTAAACCCTTTGTCGTTTTCGCTGGAATAGGACTCGCGCATCACCCTGCGCAGCACATCCTCAATCAGATCTGGCGGTACGCCCAGCGCTTCCGCTTCCGCACGGCGCGAAGCCAGCATAGTGGCCTCGCGCTCGGGGACATAAATAGGCAGCCCAAAGCGGCTTTTGACTTCGCCGACCTCCGCCACCAGTTCCAGGCGACGCGCCAGTAAGTCCAGCAGCGCCTTATCCACTTCATCAATTTGATCGCGTAATGCGGTCAATTCAGCCACCATAACAAACCTCTTAAGCCTTGCGCGCCGCCAGCTGGCCGTTCAGGTCTTTGTGAATTTCACGCAGCAGCGCATCCGTCGTTTCCCAGCTAATGCAGGCATCGGTAACGGACACGCCGTATTTCATATCGCTGCGCGGTTGCTCAGAAGACTGATTACCTTCGTGAATATTACTTTCAATCATCAAGCCAATGATGGAACGGTTGCCATCTTTAATTTGCGCAACCACAGACTCCGCCACGGCAGGCTGACGGCGGTAATCTTTATTGGAGTTACCATGACTGCAATCTACCATCAGTGAAGGCCGCAGTCCCGCCTGCGACATCTCTTTTTCGCACTGTTCGACATCGGCCGGACTGTAGTTCGGCGCTTTACCACCGCGCAGGATCACATGTCCGTCCGGGTTGCCCTGCGTTTGCAGCAGCGCAACCTGCCCGGCCTGGTTGATCCCCACAAAGCGGTGCGACTGGGCGGCGGCGCGCATGGCGTTAATCGCCGTCGCCAGACTGCCGTCAGTGCCGTTTTTAAACCCGACCGGCATCGACAGGCCGGACGCCATTTCACGGTGAGTCTGCGACTCCGTGGTGCGCGCGCCAATAGCCGACCAGCTAAACAAATCCCCGAGGTACTGCGGACTGTTTGGATCCAGGGCTTCTGTCGCCAGCGGCAGTCCCATATGAACGAGTTCAAGCAGCAACTGACGCGCAATCTTCAAACCCGCTTCAACGTCGAAAGAGCCATCCATATGAGGATCGTTAATTAACCCTTTCCAGCCGACGGTGGTACGGGGTTTTTCAAAATAGACGCGCATCACCAGGTAGAGGCTATCGCTGACCTCTGCGGCAAGGGCTTTAAATCGACGGGCGTATTCAAGAGCGGCATCAGGATCGTGAATAGAACATGGACCACACACCACCAGCAGACGCGGATCGCGCCCGGCGATAATGTCAGAAATGGTTTTGCGCGACTGGGCGATCTGCGCCTCTTGCGCCTGACTCAGCGGGAATGCCGCTTTGAGTTGTTCCGGGGTCATCAAAACCTGTTCGTCGGTGATGTGTACGTTGTTCAGCGCGTCTTTTTGCATGATGGCGATCCTGTTTTAGCTCGTTTGCGATAGTTGTCCTCAGCGAGGATGACGTAACGATAACACAAAGAGTAAAGATATCAATCCAAAATGCGTAAAGTTTATTGTACAAGCACCTATAATACTGATTATGACACGCACAGATTCGTACACTTTACTTTACACGCAATTCTGTCGCGGATTTTAAACTTAAATAAAATTGTACGATTACGGCAAGAAAGATAAAAAAACCGTCCCGGCAATATTGATTAATAAGATTTAACTTAAGGACAAAACATAAATATCTTTGGCGTAATGACGCCTATGCAAAATAATGTTATTTTGCTGCAAACAATCAAGGATGTATTTAATGCGTTACGAAAGATACGGGTGAGGACGCCGCTCATGTTCTATTCTCACCGACTTCTGGTGCTGCTGATGCTATTGCTGGCAGGATCGCCGGTTTATGCTCAGGAATTACCCGATGACGCCAAAAATGTGCGTGCAATTGTCTCAGGCATTGTGAGCTATACGCGCTGGCCTGCGCTCTCCGCGCCGCCCAGGCTATGCATTTTCACTTCATCCCGTTTCGTTAGCGTATTGGGTGACAGTGACGATACCTCCCTGCCCTATCAACCTGTTATTATTCGTAACGAACAAGAGGCACTGGTCGCACGTTGTGATGGCGTTTATTTCGGCAATGAATCTCCGGCCGCTCAGGTTGAATTAGCCAATAAATATCCCTCTAAGGCTTTGTTATTAATTGCGGAACAAAATGCTGAATGCATTATTGGCAGCGCCTTTTGTCTTATTATTCAAAATAATGATGTCAGATTCGCCGTAAATCTGGATTCTCTGGCGCACAGCGGCGTCAGGGTCAATCCGGATGTACTGATGCTCGCACGGAATAAAAAGCATGGATAAGGATCTTTCCCGCACGACGCGTCCAACGTTTAAGCGAGCCTTGAGACGCATAAGCATGATCAGCGTGGTGGTGACCATGACGTTGATCTGGCTGTTGCTTAGCGTCGCCTCTGTGCTGACGCTGAAACAGTATGCGCAAAAAAATCTGGAACTGACCGCCGCCACCATGACCCACAGTCTGGAGGCCGCGCTCGTGTTCGCAGACGATGCCGCAGCGACCGAAACGCTGGCGGCGCTCGGCCAGCAGGGTCAGTTTTCTGCCGCCGATGTACGCGATAAAAATGAGAACGTCATCGCCAGCTGGCGCTATAACGCACAGGAAACTGACGACAAACTCAGTGGTTACATCAGCCAGTGGCTTTTTCCATTGCCGGTCTCGCAACCTGTCTGGCATAACGGGGAAATCATTGGCGAAGTGCGGATAACCGCGCGTGACAGCTTAATCAGCCATTTTCTCTGGCTGTCGCTGGCCGTCCTCACCGGCTCGATCCTTCTGGCGTCCGGTATCGCCATCCTCCTGACGCGCCATCTGCACAACGGCGTCGTCGTAGCGCTGCAAAATATCACCGACGTCGTGCACGATGTGCGTACCAACCGGAATTTTTCCCGTCGCGTATCAGAGGAGCGAATTGAGGAGTTTCACCGTTTTGCCCAGGACTTCAACAGCCTGCTGGATGAAATGGAAGAGTGGCAACTGCGTCTCCAGGCGAGGAACGCCCAACTGCTACGCACGGCACTGCACGATCCGCTGACCGGACTGGCTAACCGCGCTGCTTTTCGCAGCACGATCAACGCGCTCATGAATGATGACGCCGCCCGCAGTAGCTCAGCGCTGCTGTTCCTTGACGGCGACAACTTTAAATTCGTTAACGATACCTGGGGCCATGCGGCGGGAGACCGGGTTTTGATCGAAGTGGCTAAGCGACTCGCGGAATTTGGCGGCAACCGCCACCAGCCCTATCGTCTTGGCGGGGACGAGTTTGCGATGGTCCTCTACGGCGTACATTCCGAATACGAAGTGCAGCGCATATGCGCCGCGCTGGCGCAGGAATTTAACCGGCCTTTTGACCTGCACAACGGCCATCTGACCAGCATGACGCTGAGTATGGGCTATGCCCTGACGTGGGAGCACGCCTCAGCCGAAAAATTACAAGAACTGGCCGACCGCAATATGTATCTGGCCAAACATCAGCGTGTCGAACGCGTGATCAAATAATAAGGATTCCCCCATGCTGAAACGTCTTTTATCGCCTTTTGTTGTTGCTCTCCTCCTGACTGGCTGTCAGGCGCCGCAGGGAACGTTTACCCCGCAGCAGGTCGCTGCCATGCAGTCATACGGGTTTACCGAGTCGGCGGGGAGCTGGTCTTTGGGTATGTCGGACACCATCCTGTTTGATAAAAATGACTATAAGCTGCGTGCTGAAAGTCAACGACAGATCCAGACAATGGCTGCCCGTCTGGCCTCCGTTGGCCTGAAACATGCGCGCATGGACGGACATACTGATAATTATGGCGAAGACAGCTACAACGAAGCCCTGTCCCTGAAACGCGCCAACGTTGTGGCCGATGCATGGGCGGAAGGCGCGCAGATCCCGCGTAGTCATCTGACAACGCAGGGATTAGGCAAAAAATATCCTGTCGCCAGTAACAAGACCGCAAAAGGCCGTGCTGAAAACCGCCGCGTCGCCGTAGTCATCAGCACGCCTTAAGTCTTAGTCGGCTGACTGCGCCAGAACCCTGCGCGAGGCGCTATACCAGCGTAGCCAGTCGACCAGCATAAACAGCGTCAAACTTAGCCCCAGAACCGGCATCGCCATGCCCAACGTAACCGCCAGCAACACTGACCCGACGCGTCCTCCGCCGTTCAGCATTAGCCAGCTTTCCAGCAACGTTTGCGCCGGACTGACCGCAGGGCGCGCAGGGCGACGTATCCACCACATCCGGTAGCCCAGCGCAATCATCACACAAAGCCCCACGCCAAAGCCTATCAGCAGCAGTTGATTAGGCAGGCCAAACAGAATGCCCATATGAAAATCCACGCCCCAGCGGGTCAGTTTCGCCATCAGAGGAAACTGCGTGAAGTCGATACTGTCGATAATCTGCAATGTGGTCGGGTTGACGGAAACGGCATCGACCTGGGTGGGCCAGCGACGATCGATTTCGCTGACCGTCCAGCCATGCTGCGTGTCTTTCGCCGGACGAATTTCCACTTCGCTGGCGTCAATTCCCGCCGCCTGCGCCGCCTGCAGCACAGGATCAAACAAGCGGATATCGACAGGCCCGGCGGACATGCTCATCGCGCCATGGTGTCCCGCATGTTCATTCTGCGCCGGACTGTGCCCGTGAAGCTGCGTATTCACCTGCGGCGTCAGCCAGCCAAACGCCGTACGCATCCGATCCACGTTACCGCCCGCCCATTGCGACCACGTCAGGCCAGTGGCAGAAAAAAGCAGCATTCCAGCCAACAGCAGCCATCCGAGCGAAACGTGCAGACGACGGTATTTCTGACGCGGATTGTTCAGGCGACGCTTTGGCCGCGTGAAATACCAGAGCATTGCCCCACCCAGTGCCGCTACCCACATCCATGAGGCGGCCAGCTCACTGTAAATACGTCCAACCTCCCCCAGCAGCAATGATCGATGGGCGTAATCTATCCACTGACGCAGCGGTAAAATCCCGCTGGTGCCATAAACCGTCATATCCCCTTTTATCACCAGGGTAACGGGATCGATAAAAATAGCCCGATGCTCCGAGGCGGCAAGGCGCGGATCCGCAAACATGACCCGTGTCGTCCTCCCCGGCTCGAGTCCGGGACGGACGGCGTGCAGGGGTTGCGCATTTCCGGCGAACCGTTGAGCGGCGTCAATTTGCGCCGCCAGCGACTGCGGCTGACCTTGCGCAGTCCCTGTAAGCGCCTGCGCGTAGAGCGACGCTTCCAGCTGTGGCGTCGCGACATAAAGCGTGCCGGTCAGCGCGGCAATAAAGATAAAAGGCCCAACGAACAGACCAATGTAGAAATGGAGACGCCGCAGCAGGGTAAGCCATGCCGCGCGCGGTGTGCAGGTTGTCATACTTTTCCTCAGAAAAAGCAAAAAGGTGTCGTGACGCTTGCGCGCACAATCTTATTTTTCAGGATCAGGAAGCAGTAGAGCAGCACGGAGGCGCGCGGGTATCAGGATACAGCCAGGGGAAAAAGTGCCAGTGGTTTACCGATGGGCGTGTTGGCCGGTTCATCTGCCTGAGCAACAGGCCACAGGGCAGCATCACCCGCGCCAGGAGCAGGCCCGGCACATGCGCCAGTAGCACACAGTAACCGCACGCTTCACCGTGATCGACAGTAAGCGGGGTGAAAGACGAAACATCGTGATGCGGCGCGTGGTTCGCCGTCATGTCCATTTCATGGTGCATGCCCGGCATAGCGCGCATCGGATCTTTTTGCAGCGCGACGGAGATCGGCGGCGAGATGAGTATCAGCAGGATCGCAAACAGCGCGAGCCATGCCGCGTTGCGCTGAACACCTGGCTGACGAAATTGCCCGATAACCACGATCCCTCCCGCAAGACACGGCAGGCATTGTAAATGATTTATGAATTAATGGTTAACGCTACGAGCTTTCGGGGATAAAAAAAGGGCCAGCCATCTGGCCAGCCCCTTCTAACAGGATGTCGCCTGAGCGATATCTTAGTTAAGACGCTCTTTGATACGAGCAGCCTTACCAGTACGCTCACGCAGGTAGTACAGTTTAGCTTTACGAACGGCACCACGACGTTTGACAGTGATGCTGTCAACAACCGGAGAGTGAGTCTGGAAGACACGCTCAACGCCTTCGCCGTTGGAAATTTTACGAACAGTGAATGCAGAGTGCAGACCGCGGTTACGAATAGCGATAACCACGCCCTCGAATGCCTGCAGACGTTTTTTGGAACCTTCAACAACCCATACTTTCACTTCCACGGTGTCACCCGGACGGAAGGAAGGCACGTCCTGCTTCATCTGCTCTTGTTCAAGTTGCTTAATAATGTTGCTCATAATTTAATCTCTTATCCTGGGTAAACTGATATTCGGGGGCTTATGCCATCCCATCATGTTTATGTTGCCTGTGCGTGCTCTTTTTTGAACTCCGCCAGCAACCTTGCTTGCTCTTCAGTCAGAGCCAGGTTTTCCAGAAGTTCAGGTCTTCTAAGCCAGGTGCGGCCCAGCGACTGCTTCAGACGCCAGCGACGTATCTCAGCATGGTTTCCTGACAGCAATACTGCCGGTACTTCCATCTCTTCTAACACTTCAGGCCGGGTATAGTGCGGGCAGTCCAGCAATCCATCCGCAAAGGAATCTTCCGTTGCCGATGCCTCATGACCCAGAACTCCCGGAATGAACCGAGATACGGAGTCAATCAGTACCATCGCTGGTAGCTCTCCACCGCTGAGAACGTAATCGCCGATTGACCACTCTTCGTCAATTTCGGTTTGGATCACGCGCTCGTCTATGCCTTCGTAGCGACCACACACCAGAATCAGCTTTTGATTCGTTGCCAGTTCGCTGACGCCCGCTTGATCAAGCTTGCGTCCCTGAGGTGACAGATATATCACCTTAGCGCCTTCACCCGCCGCGCTTTTTGCTGCATGAATGGCGTCCCGCAAAGGTTGCACCATCATTAACATCCCCGGTCCGCCGCCGTAAGGACGATCGTCCACGGTACGGTGCCGGTCGTGCGTGAAGTCACGCGGACTCCAGCTCTGGATGTTCAGCAGGCCATTTTTTACTGCCCGGCCAGTTACCCCGTAATCGGTAATTGCACGAAACATTTCTGGAAACAGGCTAACGATACCTATAAACACAGCCAATCCCCATCACGCCGTCATTTACCGCTTATCCGGTGGTTTAAAAACCAGGATCCCAATCTACTTCGATAGTACGCGTAGTGAGATCGACTTTCTTGATAACCTGCCCATCGAGGAACGGCACGAGGCGTTCCTTGATACCAAACGCATCTTTCAGGTTTGCCTTAATGACGATGACGTCATTCGATCCGGTTTCCATCATATCGACGACTTTACCGAGATCGTAGCCTTCGGTGGTCACTACCTGGCAGCCCATCAGGTCTTTCCAGTAATAGTCACCGTCTTCCAGCGCAGGCAATTGCGAAGAATCCACGACAATTTCACAATTGGTCAGCAGGTTCGCCGCATCGCGATCGTCAACGCCTTTCAGCTTGATGATCAAATCCTGATTGTGGTGCTTCCAGCTTTCCAGCTGGACTTGCTGCCACTGACCCGCCTTCTGGATAAACCAGGGCTGATAGTCAAAAATGCTTTCAGCGTCTTCAGTGGAGGAAAACACTCTGAGCCACCCACGAATACCGTAAGACGACCCCATTTTCCCTAAAACAATAGGGTCTGCGGGCGCTTGCGCGGTGAGTTGTTTGCTCATCATGACCACCGTGACAGATTAAGCTGCTTTGTTTGCTGCTTTGATCAGCGCTGCTACGCGATCGGAAATGGTCGCGCCCTGGCCAACCCAGTGAGCGATGCGATCCAGATCCAGGCGAGTGCCTTCTTCTTTTTCGCTGGCGATTGGGTTGAAGAAACCTACGCGCTCAATGAAGCGACCGTTACGTGCGTTACGGCTGTCAGTAACAACAACCTGGTAGAACGGACGCTTTTTAGCGCCGTGACGTGCTAAACGAATAGTTACCATAACATCCTCTTGTGTGAATAAAACAACCGGGCCCCATCGAGGAACGGAGCCCGGCGTCATATTAAAAGCCCGAAAATTTTACTGATTTCTGGGGAAATTGCAATCAGCAGTTAATCACTCTGCTGCAAAAGGCCGTCGGCGGTGCAGCCAGTTCGGTGCCGGCGTGCGCGCAGCCACCGGAGCGTACACGCAGTACGTGAGGATGGCGAGCACACCCCGGCGCCGAAATGGCAAATGAGCCAGGCCGGAAAAGATCAGCGGCCAGGGAAGCCTGGCGGCATCATCCCCTTCATACTTCTCATCATCTTCGCCATCCCGCCCTTCTTCATCTTCTTCATCATGCGCTGCATGTCGTCGAACTGTTTCAACAGGCGGTTAACGTCCTGCACCTGCATGCCGCAGCCGGCTGCGATACGGCGTTTGCGGGAGCCTTTGATGATTTCCGGCTTCGCGCGCTCTTTCAACGTCATCGAGTTGATGATCGCCTCCATGCGCACCAGCACTTTGTCATCCATCTGCGATTTAACGTTATCGGGAATCTGGCCCATGCCCGGCAGCTTGCCCATCAGGCTCGCCATGCCGCCCATATTTTTCATCTGGCGCAGCTGCTCCAGGAAGTCGGTGAGATCGAAACCGTCGCCTTTTTTCAGCTTGGTCGCCAGCTTCTCGGCCTGCGCGCGGTCAACTTTGCTTTCGATATCTTCGATCAGCGACAGCACATCGCCCATACCGAGAATGCGTGAAGCAATACGATCCGGGTGGAAAGGCTCCAGCGCGTCGGTTTTCTCGCCCACGCCGAGGAACTTGATCGGCTTACCGGTGATATGACGAATAGAGAGCGCGGCGCCGCCACGGGCATCGCCGTCGACTTTAGTCAGCACCACGCCGGTCAGCGGCAGCGCTTCGTTAAACGCCTTCGCGGTGTTCGCCGCATCCTGACCGGTCATGGCGTCGACCACAAACAGGGTCTCTACCGGATTGATAGAGGCGTGAACCTGCTTGATTTCGTCCATCATCGCTTCATCAACGTGCAGACGACCAGCGGTATCCACCAGCAGCACGTCGTAGAACTTCAGCTTCGCTTCCTTCAGCGCGCCGTTAACGATATCGACGGGCTTCTGGCCGACGTCAGACGGGAAGAAATCCACGCCAACCTGCTCGGCCAGCGTTTCCAGCTGTTTGATCGCCGCCGGACGATACACGTCCGCAGAAACGACCAGCACTTTCTTTTTGTGCTTTTCACGCAGGAATTTACCCAGTTTGCCGACGCTGGTGGTTTTACCCGCCCCCTGCAACCCCGCCATCAACACCACGGCGGGCGGTTGCGCGGCCAGGTTCAGGGACTGGTTTTCTTCGCCCATCGCCGCGACGAGTTCGTTACGAACAATTTTGACGAACTCTTGCCCCGGCGTCAGGCTCTTGTTGACTTCGTGGCCAACCGCTTTCTCTTTTACGCGATTGATAAACTCACGCACTACCGGCAGCGCAACGTCAGCCTCCAGCAGCGCCATGCGCACTTCGCGCAGCGTCTCTTTAACGTTGTCTTCAGTAAGGCGTCCACGGCCACTGATATTGCGCAGCGTGCGCGACAAACGATCGGTTAAATTATCAAACATTGTCTCTCGCCTGGGGTGGAAACGGTTGGTCGCTCATGCGACACAGGAACAGAATTTTGTCGCAGTATAACATGAAGCCGCCTTTGTTGTTATGCAACGGTTGGAGCAGCGGTCACGTAACGTTATACTGCTTCTCTTTCTCACTGGCTAATTGTCGACATCACTATGCCCGTTTTTGCTTTGCTCGCCCTTGTCGCCTATTCCGTCAGCCTCGCGCTGATCGTTCCCGCTCTGCTGCAAAAAAACAGCGGCTGGCGGCGTATGGCTATTCTTTCTGCGGTCGTCGCGCTGGTGTGCCACGCTTTTGCGCTGGAAGCCCGTATCCTTCCCGCAGGTGAAGGCGGACAAAATCTGAGCCTGCTTAACGTCGGGTCGCTGGTGAGCCTGATGATCTGTACGGTGATGACGATTGTCGCCTCACGCAACCGCGGCTGGCTGTTGCTGCCGATCGTGTACGCTTTCGCGCTCATCAATCTGGCTTTCGCGACCTTTATGCCAAACGAATACATAACGCATCTTGAAGCCACTCCGGGCATGATGATCCATATCGGGCTGTCGCTGTTTTCCTACGCGACGCTCATCATCGCCGCTCTTTACGCGCTGCAGCTGGCCTGGATCGACTACCAGTTGAAAAACAAAAAGCTGGCGTTCAGTAACGAAATGCCGCCACTGATGAGCATTGAGCGCAAAATGTTTCATATCACGCAAATCGGCGTGGTGTTGCTGACGCTCACGCTGTGTACCGGCCTGTTTTACATGCACAACCTGTTCAGCATGGAAAACATCGACAAAGCCGTTCTCTCTATTGTGGCGTGGTTTGTCTATATTGTTTTGTTATGGGGACATTATCATGAGGGCTGGCGCGGCCGCCGCGTGGTGTGGTTTAACGTCGCAGGCGCAGGCATTCTGACGCTGGCCTATTTCGGCAGCCGGATTTTGCAGCAGGTCGTAAGTTAAGCCCTAAAAGGAGTCTCCCCTGGAACACATCTCAACCACCACGCTGATCATCACGTTACTCATCATGGTGGTCATCTCAGCCTATTTTTCCGGTTCTGAAACCGGAATGATGACCCTTAACCGTTACCGGCTGCGCCACATGGCCAAGCAGGGAAACCGGGCGGCAAAGCGGGTGGAAAAACTGCTGCGTAAGCCGGATCGCCTGATTAGCCTGGTGCTTATCGGCAACAACCTGGTCAATATTCTCGCCTCCGCCCTCGGGACCATTGTCGGTATGCGGTTGTATGGCGATGCGGGCGTGGCGATTGCCACCGGCGTGTTGACTTTTGTCGTGCTGGTGTTTGCCGAAGTGCTGCCAAAAACGATCGCCGCGCTCTATCCGGAAAAAGTGGCTTATCCGAGCAGCTTCCTGCTTGCGCCCTTGCAAGTATTAATGATGCCGCTGGTCTGGTTACTGAACACCATTACCCGGTTGCTGATGCGTCTGATGGGCATTAAAACCGATATCGTGGTCAGCGGTTCGCTGAGCAAAGACGAACTGCGCACCATTGTGAATGAATCCCGCTCGCAAATTTCTCGTCGCAACCAGGATATGCTGTTGTCGGTGCTCGACCTGGAAAAAATGACTGTCGATGACATCATGGTCCCGCGTAATGAAATTATCGGTATTGACATCAACGACGACTGGAAATCGATTGTGCGTCAACTGTCGCACTCGCCGCACGGACGCATCGTGCTGTATCGCGACTCGCTGGACGACACCATCAGCATGCTGCGGGTGCGCGAAGCCTGGCGGCTGATGTCCGAGAAAAAAGAGTTCACTAAAGAAACCATGCTGCGCGCCGCCGATGAGATTTACTACGTCCCGGAAGGCACACCGCTGAGCACCCAACTGATTAAATTTCAGCGCAACAAAAAGAAAGTCGGTCTGGTGGTCAACGAGTATGGCGATATTCAGGGGTTGGTAACAGTGGAGGACATTCTTGAGGAGATCGTCGGTGACTTTACGACCTCCATGTCGCCAACGCTGGCCGAAGAGGTCACACCGCAGAATGACGGCTCGGTCATCATTGACGGCAGCGCCAACGTCCGTGAAATCAACAAAGCCTTTAACTGGCATCTGCCGGAAGATGACGCGCGGACAGTAAATGGCGTGATTCTGGAAGCGCTGGAAGAGATCCCGATCGCCGGCACCCGGGTGCGCATCGGTCAGTATGATATCGATATTCTCGACGTTCAGGAGAATATGATTAAGCAGGTCAAAGTGGTGCCGGTGAAGCCCCTGCGGGAGAGCGTAGCGGAATAAGACGCAGGATAGATAGGCCGGGTAAGGCGCAAGCCGCCACCCGGCGCTACAGATCACGCATTACGCTTTGGCTTTCGCTACCGTGACCATTGCCGCACGAATCGTACGACCGTTCAGCGTATAACCTTTCTGCATAATACCCAGCACGTTGCCCGGCGCGACCTCTTCCGACTCGACCATCGCAATGGCCTGATGCACGTTCGGGTCCAGCGCGACGTTGGTCTCGGCAATCACTTCAACACCAAACTTGCGCACCACATCCAGCATGGATTTGAGCGTCAGTTCAATGCCTTCGATCATCGCCGCCATGTCCGGATTAGCTTTATCAGCCACTTCCAGCGCACGATCCAGGCTGTCGATCACCGGCAGCAGCTCGTTGACGAATTTTTCCAGCGCGAACTTGTGCGCCTTCTCAACGTCCAGCTCGGTGCGGCGACGCAGGTTTTCCATTTCCGCTTTCATGCGCAACAGACTGTCGCGTTCACGCGTCTGGGCCTCAGCAAGCTGCGCTTCCAGATTCGCAATTTTTTCATCGCGCGGATCCACCTGCTCAGCAGAAGCGTCTGATTCAACCGCCTCAACTTCTTCGTGCTGTTCCATGATAATTTCTTCCGGGGCTTGCCCCTCAGGCGTTTTCTGTTCTTTACTACTCATGAATTTCTCCGCGTTTTTTTTCGCATTCATCTCGCTAACTTCGCTTATTATGGGGATCGGATTCAGGGTTTCAAGGGAAGCACTCACATTGTCATCAATCTTCGTTACAAGGACCTCGAAAAATGAATAATCATTTCAAGTGTATTGGCATAGTGGGACATCCACGTCACCCCACTGCTCTGACAACACATGAAATGCTCTATCGATGGTTATGCACGAAGGGCTATGAAGTCATTGTTGAGCAGCAAATCGCGCACGAGCTGCAGTTGAAAAACGTTAAAACCGGCACCCTGGCCGAAATTGGTCAGCAGGCGGATCTGGCGGTAGTGGTTGGCGGTGACGGCAACATGCTCGGCGCGGCGCGCACCCTCGCGCGTTATGACATCAAAGTGATTGGCATTAACCGCGGCAATCTCGGGTTTTTAACGGATCTCGATCCTGACAACGCCCAGCAGCAGCTCGCCGACGTGCTGGAAGGCCATTACATTGCGGAACAGCGCTTTTTGCTGGAAGCGCAGGTCTGCCAGCAGGATTGCCAGAAGCGCATCAGCACGGCGATCAACGAAGTGGTGCTGCACCCCGGTAAAGTCGCGCACATGATTGAGTTTGAAGTCTATATTGACGAGAACTTCGCCTTTTCACAGCGTTCAGACGGGCTAATCATCTCGACCCCAACCGGTTCTACCGCCTACTCGCTTTCGGCAGGCGGCCCGATTCTGACCCCCTCTTTAGATGCGATCACTCTGGTGCCGATGTTCCCGCACACCCTTTCGGCTCGTCCGCTGGTGATTAACAGCAGCAGCACCATTCGGCTGCGTTTTTCTCATCGTCGTAACGACCTTGAGATTAGCTGTGATAGCCAGATCGCCCTGCCTATCCAGGAAGGCGAAGATGTGCTGATTCGGCGTTGCGACTATCACCTGAACTTAATACACCCAAAAGATTATAGCTATTTCAATACGTTAAGCACCAAGCTGGGTTGGTCAAAAAAATTATTTTAATTTCACGTCAGCCTCTTTACTGGATAAAAAACCTGTTTATACTGTATGTAATTACAGTTATGGTTTTTCATACAGGAAAACGGCTATGTTGGCACAACTGACCATCAGCAATTTTGCAATCGTTCGTGAACTTGAGATCGATTTCCAGAGCGGAATGACCGTCATTACCGGGGAAACCGGGGCGGGTAAATCCATTGCGATTGATGCACTCGGCCTGTGTCTCGGAGGCCGGGCTGACGCCGACATGGTGCGAGCCGGCGCCGCACGTGCCGACCTCTGCGCTCGGTTTTCTCTGAAAGATACGCCTGCCGCCCTGCGTTGGCTGGAGGCCAACCAGCTCGAAGACGGACGTGAGTGTTTACTTCGCCGCGTCATTAGCAGCGACGGACGCTCCCGCGGCTTTATCAATGGCACTGCCGTTCCCCTCTCTCAGCTTCGCGAGCTGGGCCAATTGTTAATTCAGATTCACGGCCAGCATGCCCATCAGTTGCTGATCAAACCTGAGCACCAGAAATCGCTGCTTGACGGCTATGCCAATGAATCCCAGTTGGTGCAGGACATGGCTTCGCGCTACCAGTTGTGGCATCAAAGCTGCCGCGATCTGGCGCATCATCAACAGCAGAGCCAGGAACGCGCCGCACGCGCCGAGCTGTTGCAATATCAACTCAAAGAGCTTAACGAATTTAACCCGCAGGCGGGTGAATTTGAGCAAATTGATGAAGAGTACAAACGGCTGGCCAACAGCGGCCAGCTTCTCTCTACCAGCCAGAATGCGCTGGCGCTGCTGGCGGATGGCGATGATGTTAACCTGCAAAGCCAGCTGTATACCGCGAAGCAACTGGTCAGCGAACTGGTCAGCATGGACAGCAAACTTTCCGGCGTGCTGGATATGCTGGAAGAAGCGACCATTCAGTTAACCGAGGCCAGCGACGAGCTACGCCATTACTGCGATCGTCTGGATTTAGATCCTAATCGCCTGTTTGAACTTGAACAGCGTATTTCAAAACAAATCTCGCTGGCGCGTAAGCATCACGTCAGTCCGGAGGCGCTACCGCAGTATTATCAGTCTCTGCTGGAAGAACAGCAGCAGCTTGACGATCAGGCTGACTCGCTGGAAACGCTGACGCTGGCCGTTAACAAGCATCATCAGCAGGCGCTTGAGTCCGCGAAGGCGCTACATCAACAGCGTTTGCACTATGCACAGGAGCTAAGCGCGTTGATTACCGAGAGTATGCACTCACTCTCTATGCCGCATGGCCAGTTCACTATTGCCGTGAATTTTGACGAACATCATCTGAGCCTTGACGGCGCGGATCGCGTGGAGTTCAGGGTCACGACGAACCCCGGGCAGCCCATGCAGCCCATAGCCAAAGTCGCCTCCGGCGGCGAATTGTCGCGGATCGCGCTGGCGATCCAGGTGATCACCGCCCGTAAGATGGAAACCCCGGCGCTGATTTTTGATGAAGTGGATGTCGGGATCAGCGGACCAACCGCCGCCGTCGTCGGCAAGCTCCTGCGCCAGTTGGGAGAATCCACCCAGGTAATGTGCGTAACGCACCTTCCACAGGTGGCCGGCTGTGGTCATCAGCATTTCTATGTCAGCAAAGACACTGACGGTGAAATGACCGAAACCCATATGCAGCCGCTGGACAAACGCGCGCGCCTGCAGGAACTGGCGCGACTGTTGGGTGGTAGCGAAGTGACTCGCAATACCCTCGCAAACGCGAAAGAACTGCTGGCGGCATAAACTTTTTGGCCCCTTAACGGTCAGAGTAGACAACAAAAACGCCGACAGACCCGTAAGCAAAAGGTTTTAAAGTGGTGAAAGGTCTATTATCATCGGCATATTACATATGAGCCACGTACTGCTCGGGCCCGAAAAGGAATCAAATCACTATGCGCTGTAAAACGCTGACTGCTGCCGCAGCAGTATTATTGATGTTGACCGCAGGCTGTTCCACTCTGGAGCGAGTGGTTTACCGCCCTGATATCAACCAGGGGAACTACCTGACCGCTAACGACGTATCGAAAGTGCGCGTCGGCATGACTCAGCAACAGGTTGCCTATGCGCTGGGAACGCCAATGATGTCCGATCCGTTTGGCACAAATACCTGGTTCTACGTGTTCCGCCAACAGCCGGGACATGAAGGCGTAACGCAACAAACGCTAACGCTGACCTTTAACAGCAGCGGCGTGTTGACCAACATTGATAACAAGCCGGCATTGACCAAAAACCCCTAAACCAGGCTTGAGAACGTAAATCAAAATGTTAAAAGGTGCTCAATGAGCACCTTTTTTGTCACTGGCAGCGTTTGCCGACTGAAAGTATCGCGCCCCGCCGTATATAGCCTACTTATTGGCAGACTTCTCCGCCCGCTGTCTGCGCAACTCTTTCGGGTCGGCAATCAGTGGGCGATAAATTTCAACTCGATCACCCTCCTGCAGCGTATCGCTCAACTTCACCGGGCGGCTGTATATACCCACTTTGTTTTTCGCAAGATCAATATCGGTGCGTAGCTCGAGCAGACCGGAAGCGCGAATGGCGTCTTCCACCGTCGCCCCGTCATGCAGCGTGACGCGCTGCAGATACTGTTTTTCCGGTAACGCATAAGCCACCTCGACAACAATCTTAGCTGGCACTGTAAACCTCTTTTGCGCGCACAGTGAATGCCTGCACCATATTGGCGGCCAACTCTTTAAAGATACGACCAAACGCCAGCTCAATGAGTTTATTGGTAAACTCAAAGTCGAGATGAAATTCTACCCGGCAGGCTTCCTGACTCAGTGGGGTAAATTTCCAGCCGCCAATCAGTTTCTTAAACGGACCGTCGACCAGATTCATCAGAATGCTCTGGTTACGGGTTAACTGATTGCGCGTGGTAAACGTTTTACTGATCCCTGCTTTGGAGACATCAACTGCAGCCGTCATCTGCCCCGGCGTGGACTCCAGAACGCGGCTGCCGGTGCAACCCGGTAAAAACTGGGGATAGGACTGTACGTCATTCACTAACTGATACATCTGTTCCGCACTGTAAGGGACTAACGCGGTTCGACTAATCTGCGGCATAGCTATTTCCATCAACAAAAATCGAACAAATAATAGCATTTATCCTACGGTAAAAAAAACGCTATCCCGCAACAGGGTACACCCCGGTTCATGCTAAGATAATCCCTTCACCCCCTGAGGACGAAATGGGGTGTTTTTCGATTCCAGTTTACCTATACTGAGCGGCACTATGACGAAGAAAAAAGCACACAAACCTGGCTCAGCCACCATCGCGCTTAACAAACGTGCGCGACATGAATACTTCATCGAAGAAGAATTCGAAGCGGGACTCGCCCTGCAAGGATGGGAAGTGAAATCCCTGCGTGCCGGTAAAGCTAACATCGGCGACAGCTATGTCTTGTTACGCGACGGCGAAGCGTACCTGTTTGGCGCCAACTTTACGCCAATGGCTGTCGCATCGACCCACGTGGTTTGCGATCCTACCCGCACCCGTAAGCTGCTGCTTAATCAGCGCGAACTCGACTCGCTGTATGGCCGTGTTAACCGCGAAGGGTATACCGTGGTCGCGCTCTCTTTGTACTGGAAAAATGCCTGGTGCAAAGTCAAAATCGGCGTGGCGAAAGGTAAGAAACAGCACGATAAGCGTTCAGATGTGAAAGAGCGCGAATGGCAGCTTGATAAAGCCCGCATTATGAAAAATGCCGGGCGCTGACGCCTGCAGAATGTGACCAGCCCGACATTTTAGGCTGGTCACCTTTAATGACTCCCTGAAATCACAAAAATATATTCTCCCTGATCGTATAAATATATTTGCTGAATCGTTAAAATAACAAGAATATATCTTTAGATATATTTACAGTTATTGCATAGCCGAAGAACCCAATACTTCAAATAAATATTTTTTCTTCTTCTTAATCGTCTGAATAACATTACAGTTTATGCTTGTAATGACTTCCCCTTGCACAACAACCCTCCCTTTAAAAGCTTATATTACAATTACATAAATTATCATGCCGCTTTGCTTTAACCGTTTTCCATCCAGTAAAGTCCGACCCGGAGAATATATTTTAGTGAACCTAAGCAAATCGTTAATATTACTTAAGTTGCAGAAAGAGATCTTTCTGGCTATATCATCTAATACGAAAGTACCAGTACATAAAAACAAAAGGTTATTCAGCACACAACAAGCCGCCATCCGAACGACCAGTAAACAGAAATCATCCGCGAGAATTCATCATAACGATGAACGAGGGCGCTCGTCTGCGTATTTTCCTGATGGGTGATTTTAAAAAATAACGCACTGCGCAAGCTATCAGGAGTGAATATATGCGTCTTCTCGCCGTTGTATCCAAGTTGACGGGCGTTTCCACCAATGTCGAAGCCTCTGAAGTCACACTTAATACCCCTTCCATAGTGAAGTTAAGCGCGCAACGTGAAGAAATCAGCCAGCTTGCTCGCGTTAATCAGGATTTGGTCATTACTTTTCATTCCGGTGAAAAGGTGACCATTAAAAATTTCTACGTCACTAACGATCAGGGCGCGAGCCAGCTGGTGCTGGAAGACGACAACGGAGCCTTGTGGTGGGTAGAGAACCCGGAAGCAGGACTGCAGTTTGAGCAGATCTCATCCATCGATGTGCTGTTAATCACCGCAGGCGGCGCAAATGAAGGCGCCGCTATTTGGCCCTGGGTACTCGGCGGCGTAGTCGCTGCTGGCGGGATCGCGGCAATCGCCGCATCGGGCGGCGGTGGTGGGGACGATGACGACGACAATGGCAGCGGTAACCCGGGCGGCGGTACTGATACTGGCGGGGGTGGCACAGACAATGGTGGTGGCACTGACAATGGTGGCGGAGGCACCCCCCCCCTCCACCGGGAAGTGTTGATACCACCCCGCCCGCATCGCCACTGATCACCAGCGCGCTGGATGCCGTTGCTGGCATCACCGGCGCCATTCAAAATGGCCAAACCACAAACGACAACCAGCCTGTGCTCTTCGGTACTGGCGAAGTTGGGGCCGTTATTACCGTTTATGACAATGGTCAGGTTCTCGGTACAACAAACGTAGACGCCTCGGGCAACTGGAGCTTCACACCACCGTCTTCGCTCGCCGATGGCGAACATGAACTGACGGTTACCGCAACAGACAAGGCGGGCAATACCAGCGTCGTGTCCGGCGAATTCAGCTTCGTTGTAGATACGGTCCCCCCCGCTGCGGTATCGGGATTAACCATTTCTGAAGACGGGCTTTTCGTGTCCGGTACGGCGGAAGCTGGCAGTACGGTTACCCTGCTCGACAATCAACAAAATACGCTCGCAACCTTCACAGTTGATGAGAGCGGAACGTTTACTGTTCGCCTCACCTCTGCCCAGACCAACAGTGAGCAACTCGTTGCCACCATTACCGACGCAGCAAGCAACAGTGGCCCGAACACGCCATTTTTCGGCTCTGACTCGGGTTTTCCGGATGCCCCGGACATCACGGGCATCATTGACGATACTGAATCCACCGCCGTGACGTTAACCGACGGTCAGTTTACTAACGATACAACACCAACGCTTACCGGTACCGCCGAATCAGGAGCCGTAATAAAAGTTTATGAAAATGGCGTCGAGATCGGCAGCGTAACCGCGGTTAATGGCACATGGTCGCTTCCACTCAATAATGTTACAGAGGGACAGCATACCTACACCGCAACCCAAACCACGGCGAACGGCACAAGCGGCGATGCAGAGACGTTTTCGATAACGGTTGATATCACTGCCCCAGACGCACCTGGCGATCTACAGGTTTCTCCGGACGGTAGCGTCCTGACCGGTAGCGCTGAAGCCGGGAGTACCGTGACGATCGCTAACAGTGACGGAGCTACGCTTGGTACCGTGACCGCAGGCAGCGATGGGAAATTCACATTCCCGCTCTCCCCGGCCTTTGTGAATGGCGAAGTATTGACCGCGGTTGCCATCGATAAGGCGGGAAATCCAGGCGCTTCAGGTAACGCCACCGCGCCGGACATCACTCCACCGCAGCCAGCCGGTAATCTTGACGTTTCCGATGACGGCGCCACCGTCACCGGCACTGCCGAACCGGGCAGCACCGTCACCATTCGCGATCCCGATGGCAATCCGCTGGGCCAGGGCACTACGGACGATCAGGGGAATTTCAGTGTCGACCTCGACACGCCGCAGACCAACGGCGAGACCTTAACCGCTGTGGTCACCGATCCGGCGAACCAGGAGAGCACGCCAGCTTCTGTTACCGCACCCGACACCACCGCGCCACTGCCAGCCGGTAACCTGGATGTTTCCGATGATGGCCTCACGGTCACCGGTACAGCCGAACCGGGCAGCACCGTCACCATTCGCGATCCCGATGGCAATCCGCTGGGCCAGGGCACTACGGACGATCAGGGGAATTTCAGTGTCGACCTCGACACGCCGCAGACCAACGGCGAGACCTTAACCGCTGTGGTTACCGATCCGGCGAACCAGGAGAGCACACCAGCCTCTGTTACCGCACCCGACACCACCGCGCCGCAGCCTGCCGGTAATCTTGATGTTTCCGATGATGGCCTCACGGTCACCGGTACAGCCGAAGCAGGCGCCACCGTGACCATCTACGGCAGCGACAGCGCACCGCTGGGTAGCGCAGTGGTTCAGGATGATGGTACGTTCACCGTTACCCTGAACACGCCGCAGACCAACGGTCAGATTGTGACCGCAATTGTCACCGATCCCGCGAACCAGGAAAGTCTTCCGGCAACTGCCACCGCACCCGACACCACTCCGCCGCAGCCTGCCGGTAACCTGGACGTTTCCGATGATGGCATCACGGTCACCGGGACCGCCGAAGCCGGTACTAGCGTGACCATCTACGCCAGCGACAATACGCCACTCGGTTCCGCGCTGGTTCAGCCCGACGGTACTTTCACCGTTACCCTGAATATACCGCAGACTAACGGCGAAATTTTAACCGCTATCGTCACCGATCCGGCAAACCTGACCAGTTCTCCAGCCACCACCACTGCGCCTGACACCACCGCGCCGCTGGCGGCGGGTAATCTGGATGTTTCGGACGACGGCGCCACCGTCACCGGGACCGCCGAAGCCGGTACTACCGTGACCATCTACGCCAGCGACAATACGCCGCTCGGTTCCGCGCTGGTTCAGCCCGACGGTACCTTTACCGTCACGCTCGACACACCGCAAACTAACGGCGAGATCTTAACGGCTGTCGTCACCGACACGGTGAATCTGACCAGCCCACCGTCGACGACCATCGCGCCGGACATCACTCCACCGCAGCCAGCCGGTAATCTTGACGTTTCCGATGACGGCGCCACGGTCACCGGCACTGCCGAACCGGGCAGCACCGTCACCATTCGCGATCCCGATGGCAATCCGTTGGGCCAGGGCACTACGGACGATCAGGGGAATTTCAGTGTCGACCTCGACACGCCACAGACCAACGGCGAGACCTTAACCGCTGTGGTCACCGATCCGGCGAACCTGGAGAGCACGCCAGCCTCTGTTACCGCGCCCGACACCACCGCGCCGCAGCCGCCATCGAACGTGGAGGTGTCCGCGGATGGCAGTTCCCTGACCGCCACCGCCGAGCCGGGCAGTCGGATCACCGTTAAAGACAGCGAAGGCAATACTCTGGCGGTATCTGATCCGGTTCCGGCGAACGGCACCGTTACCGTTTCGCTCACTCCTGCCGTGGTTAATGGCGAAACCCTCACGGTGACCGCCACCGATGGATCAAATAACACCAGTCAGCCCACCAGCGTGCAGGCACCCGATATCACCGCGCCGGAAGCGCCGGTGGTGGTATCGATTGCCGATGACTTCGGCGGGGTCAACGGTAACCTGGATACCGGGCAAAGCACCGATGACAACCGACTGACCTTCAGCGGTACCGGTGAACCGGGAGCGACCATCACCATTTTGAACGGCGGCGTGCCGCTGTCGGGTACGGCTATCGTAGACCCTGATGGCAACTGGACGCTGACCACAGACGTTCTCCCTGATGGTGAGTACACCTTCACCGCCACGGCAACCGACGGACAGGACCAGACCAGTCCCGCGTCCGATGCCGTCGTCATTACGGTCGATACCACCGCGCCTACGGCGCCGGTTCTGACCATTACCGACAATACCGGGGAAATTACGGGCGAGCTGACCAATAACGCCGTCACCGACGCCACGCAGCCAGTGCTGAGCGGAATCGGTACCGCCGGAGACATCATTACGGTGTATGACGGCACAACGGCGATTGGCACAACCGAAGTCACCAACGCCGGTACGTGGAGCTTTACCCCGGCGCCAGCGCTCAGCGAAGGCAGCCATACCCTCAGCGTCACCGCCAGCGATCCGCTGGGAAATACCAGCACGAACTCCGCCGCAATCGTCATTACCGTCGATACCACCGCCCCCGCCACCCCGGCGCTGACCGTGGTCGACGGTGATGATGCGCCGTTAAGCAACGGCCAGGCGACCAACGAAACACAGCCGGTTCTCAGCGGAACGGGAGTCAACGGCGAGCGCGTTACCATTTACGACAAGGGTGTTGAGGTGGCCACCGTCACGATCGCCGACGGCGCCTGGGAATATCCTTCCGCCGTACTGGGCGAGGGTGAGCATGTGTTTACCATCACCGTGACCGATGCGGCAGGCAACGTCAGCGCTCCCTCCGCGCCAACCGGTATCGTGGTGGATACAACCGCGCCAGCAACGCCGAACCTGACGATCACTGATAACGTCGGCAGCCAGACGGGCTCGCTGGATAACGCGCAGTTCACCGACGATACGCTGCCGCTGCTGAGCGGAAGCGGCACCGCAGGCGACACCATCATCATTACCCTTGACGGCGTGGCGCTGCCGCCGTTAATCATCGATAACGCCGGTAACTGGAGCTATCAACTGACGACGCCGCTGACATCGGGTGACCACGTCATCTCGCTGACCGTCACCGATCCAGCGGGAAACAGCACCACATCGCCGGATCGTATCGTGCGTGTGGACGCCCAGGCGCCGACCACGCCAACCCTCACGGTTAACGAGGATAGCGGGCCGCTGAGCAACGGCGGCCAGACGAACGATACCACCCCGACCCTGAGCGGAACGGGCGAAACGGGCAGTATCGTCACCATACTGAATAACGGCGTGGCGATCGGTACGGCAGAAGTCATTGGCGGCGCCTGGAACTTCACGCCGACCACTCCGCTTGCCGAGGGCAGCTATAGCTTTAGCGTCACGGCGTCCGATGCAGCCGGGAACATCAGCCCGCCGTCGGCTGAGTTTGATTTAACGGTCGATACCCGCGCGCCCGATGCGCCGTTTATCACCTCACCGACCAGCCCAGCGGCGACTAACCAGCCTGAACAACCCGTCAGCGGCACTGGCGAACCGGGCAGCACCGTCACCCTCTCCAGCGGCGCAACCGTGGTCGGCACGGCGCTAGTTGATGGCGACGGCAACTGGACAATTGTCCCTGACGCGCCGCTTACCGAAGGTTCCTATACCCTCACGGCAGTCGCCACCGATCCGGCAGGGAATGCGAGCCAGCCTTCCGCCCCGATCACCTTAAACGTTGACCTTACCCCGCCGGCAACACCGCAGAACGTACTGATTTCTGACGACGGCGGAACGGTAACCGGCACTGCGGAAGCAGGAAGCACGGTGATCATCCGTGACAATAACGGCAACGTGATCGGCACCGGCGTGGCGACGGGCGGCAACTTCAGCATTGATATCACCCCGGCGCAAACCGGCACCAACACCCTGACAGCCACCGCGCAGGATGCGGCAGGTAACCTCAGTATTCCGGCTGACTTTGCCGGATCCGGCACGGGGCTGCCGGTGATTAGCGCCGTGGTCGACGATGCAGGCGGCGTGCTGGGTGATGTGCGTGACGGAGAGACCACCGATGACACCCTGCCCGGCCTGCGTGGTACCGCTACGCCAGGTTCAACGCTCAATGTTCTGGTCGACGGCGTGAATGTCGGCACGGTAACCGTTGACGGCACCGGGAACTGGGTCTGGACAGCCACCACGGCGCTGGGTGAAGGCGAGCATACCTTCCAGGTAGTCGACAGTGCAGATTCAAGCAAAGCCTCGGCGGTGGTTACCATCACCCTCGACCTCACCCCGCCCGCTCAGCCAGTCATCGGCGGCGTGACGGACGATGTCGGGCCGGGTACCGGCACGCTCACCAGTGGCGACACCACTAACGATGCGCGCCCGACCCTCAACGGTACCGGAACCGACGGCGAGACGATTTCGATTTACGATGGCGCCACACTGCTCGGGGTAACGCAGGTGGTCAACGGCGTATGGTCCTTTACTCCAACGACGGCGCTGGGTGAAGGCAGCCACAGTCTGACCATTACCGCCACCGATGCCGCGGGCAACGTCAGTGCGCCGTCAGCAGCGTTTGAGGTGGTTGTGGACACCACCGCGCCGCTGGCGCCAGCGATCACGTCGGCTACCGATGACAGCGATCCGCAAACCGGCATCATCTCCAACGGCGGCAGCACAAACGACACCACGCCAGCCTTTACCGGTAGCGGTGAAGAAGGCAGTACCATTACGTTCTACGACAACGGTGTAAACATCGGCACTACGACCGTGACCAACGGTAGCTGGAGCTTCACGCCGCCTGCGCTCAGCGCCGGAACACACACCATAACCGTCACCGCTACCGATGCGATCGGTAACGTCAGCGCCCCGTCTGCGGGGTATACCGTTACCGTGGACACCGCCGCGCCGCGCGCGCCGGTGATCCAGAGCGTTACTGACGATACCGCTCCTGCCACCGGCGTACTGGCGAACGGGCAAAGCACTAACGACAGCCAGCCGACCTTCCAGGGGACGGCGGAGCCAGGCGCAACCGTCACCCTCTATGATGGCGCCACCGTAATCGGCAGCGTCGTCGCTGGCACAGACGGCAGTTGGTCGCTTTCTCCGGACAGTCCGTTAAGCAGCGGCCTGCATAACCTGACCGTTACGGCGACGGATGCCGCAGGGAACGAAGGTCCGGCGGCATCCTTCACTCTGACCGTCGATACCCAGGCGCCATCGGCGCCGGTCATCAGCGCGGTCACCGATGATGTCGCCCCCAACAGCGGCACACTGGCAAACGGACAAAGTACCAACGATACGCGCCCAACGTTGTCCGGAACGGCCGAAGCCAACAGCACCGTCAACATTTTTGACGGTACGACCCTGCTCGGCACTGTGCAGGCAGACGGCACAGGCGCCTGGACCTTTACGCCGCCTACCGCACTCGCCAGCGGTTCGCATACCTTTAACGTGACCGCGACCGATACCGCAGGCAACGTCAGCCTCGGCGCGGGATTTAGCCTGGTGGTGGATACCGTCGCGCCCGTGGCGCCCGCCATCGTCAACGTGACCGATAACGTCACGCCGGGTACGGGCGATCTCACTAACGGCCAGACCACCAACGATCCTCGTCCCGTCATCACCGGGACGGGCGAGCCGGGTAGCACCATTAACGTCTTCGACGGCAGCGTCCTGCTTGGCACTGCGGTAGTCAACGAAGGTGGTAGCTGGAGCTACAGACCAGACGGGCTGGCGCAGGGGACGCACACGCTACGGGTGACAGCCACCGACAGCGCGGGCAATACCGGTCCGGCATCGGCAAACTTTACCCTGACGGTCGATACCGCCGCGCCTGTCGCACCGGTTATCAGCAGCGTGACCGATGACGCAGGCCCGGTGACCGGCAGCCTGACCAGCGGTCAGTCCACCAACGATACGCGCCCCACCTTTACCGGGACGGGCGAGCCTGGTACCACCATCAGCGTTGCGGATAACGGCGTGCCTATCGGCACGGCGACAGTAGGCAGCAACGGCGCCTGGACCTTTACCCCAACCAGCGATCTCGGTCAGGGCACGCATTCGCTAACCTTTACCCCAACGGACGCTGCGGGCAATACGGGTCCGGCGGCTAGTTTCACCCTGGCAGTAGACAGTGTCGCTCCGCTGGCGCCAGCGATCACCTCGGTGGTGGATGACAGCGCACCGCAGACCGGCAACCTGTCGCCCAATCAGAGCACTAACGACACCCGTCCGACGCTTAACGGAACGGGAGAAGCAGGCACCACGCTCACCTTCAGCGATAACGGAACGGTCATCGGCAGCGTCGTCGTGAGCGCCAACGGGACATGGAGCTTTACGCCAACCACGGCACTCGGCAACGGGCCGCACACGCTTTCCGTGAGCGCCACTGATACGGCGGGCAACGTCGGCCCATCCAGCAGCTTCAGCCTGACGGTGGACACCCAAACGCCAGCCGCACCGGTCATCACCACGATCCTTGATGACGTCAGCAACAACACTGGCGCAGTAGGCAGCGGGCAAAGCACCAACGATACGCTGCCGGAACTGCGCGGCACCAGTGAGCCGGGGGCGTTTATCAATATCTACGATGGCGCAACCCTGCTTACGCCGACGCCGATTCAGGCGGATGCGAACGGGGCGTGGAGCTTTACGCCGACGACTGCGCTGGGCGAAGGGTCGCATAGCTTTACGGCCCAGGCCACCGACGCGGCGGGCAACGTCAGCCCGACCTCGGCAATCTCCAGCATTGTTGTCGACACCACGCCGCCTGCCGCGCCAGCGAACCTGGCGGTGGTCGCCAACGGCACCAGCGTAACCGGTACGGCGGAAGCGGGCAGCACGATTACCATCACCGGCAGCAACGGCACGGTGCTGGGTACCGGCGTCGCAGACGGCTCCGGCAATTTCTCCATTGTCATCACGCCGGCGCAGGTTGGCGGAGAAACCCTGCAGGTGGTTGCCCAGGACCGGGCTGGCAACATCGGAACGGCAGGCAGCGTCGAAGCGCCGTTTACCGGTCTGCCAGGCGCACCGGTGATTGTCTCACTGACCGATGAGGTTGGTTCAATCACCGGGCTGGTGGCCAACGGTCAGGCGACTAACGACGCCACACCGCTGATCAACGGCACCGCACAGCCATCCTCAACCATCACCATCTACAGCGACGGCGTGGCGATTGGCACCACCACTGCCAACGCCCAAGGGAGCTGGTCGTTCACCCCGCCTGCCGGTATGGCTGACGGGGCGCACGCGCTGACCGCCACGGCAACCAACGCTAACGGCACCGGCACCTTTTCTTCCACCTTTAACGTCACGATAGACACCGTGACGGCTGCGCCCACCGGCAGCATCAGCGCTGACGGCGCCAGCATCAGCGGGACCGCCGAAGCGGGCAGTACGGTCACGATCACCCTCAGTACCGGCGAGACGCTCACCACCACTGCCAACAGTAGCGGTAATTACACCCTGACTTTCGACCGCAAACAGACCAGCGGGGAAAATATCAGCGTCAGCGCCACTGATGCGGTTGGCAACGTTTCAACCACCACCCAGGTTCAGGCGCCAACGCTCCCCATCGCCGCCAGCGATAACGTGGAGAACCTGACCATCACCACCGACGCCACCGTGACCACCAATGACTACAGCGACTACGGTTTGCTGCTGGTAGGCGCGCTCGGCAACGTGGCGAACGTGCTGGGCAACGATACGGCGGCGGTCGAGTTCACCGTCCAGGACGGCGGAAGCGCCAATCTGGTGATCGACGCCAGTACCACCGGGGTAGTGCTCTCGCTGCTCAATACCCAGGAAGTGGCGATCCAGAAATACGATGCGGCCACTAACTCGTGGACAACGGTCATCGACACCGCTCAGGCACAGTTCGCCAACCTGCTGACGCTGGGCAGCAGCGGCGTAACGGTGAACGTCACCGGATTAGAGGGCGGAACCTATCGGGTGCTGACCTATAACACCGCTCTGCTGGCGACGGGCTCTTACACTGCGCTGAACGTCAACGTCGAGCAGACCAGCGCAGGCGCCATCACCAGCGCGGAAACGCAAACCGGTAACGTACTGAACAACGACAGCGCGCCGCAGGACACCGTAGTAACAACGGTTACCAGCACCAACGGCAACAGCGTTACGCTCGGCTCCGGCAGCAGCGTCCTTCAGGGCGTCTACGGGACACTGACCATCAATCCGGACGGCAGCTACAGCTACGCGCTGAACCCGAACAGCCCGGCATCGGTGGTCGGTCGAACCGAAAGCTTCACCTACACTATCACCGGCGGCGGTAATACAACCTCGGCGAAACTGGTGATCACGCTGGGCAATGAGACTCCGGCCAGCAGCGTTACGGCTGTCGATAACGTCGCTACCCTGCCCTATGACACGCTGGTGGACGCCGTTAACAATGGTCCGTCTTCGCAGGGTGGTTTTACCGTGGTGAACGTTAGCCTCGGCAACGTGCTGGATGTTGGGGTGCTCGACAGACTGAGTAACCCGATAATCTTCGACGTTGAAGAAGGCACAACGCGTACCATGACGCTGCAATCATCGATAGGCGGCGTGGCGGTGGCGTCGAGTTTTGACCTCTATATCTATCGCTTTAATGATGTCACCCAGCAGTTTGAACAGTGGCGGGTAGAGCGAAACTGGCTGAACGCGCCGCTCCTGGGCGGTCAGTCCAATCCGTTGACCCTCAACCTCCCGGGCGGTGAATACCTGTTCCTGCTGAACCCGTCATTTGGCATCACGGCGCTGACTGGCTATACGCTGAACATCCTTGAGGATCATGTTTACAGCGTAGAAAGCCTGAGCACCACCACTCAGGGCAACGTGCTGAACGACGATGTCGCGCCAGACGGAACGCTGGTGACCCAGGTGAACGGCGTCGCGGTGGCACAGACCGGCACCACGACGATTGTGGGTGCCTGGGGCACGCTGACCATTGATGCGCAGGGGAACTACACCTACACCCTGAAAAGCGGCCTCGGAGCCGACAGCACCTCCACGCCGGACAGTTTCGTTTATACGGTCCGGGCGCCAAACGGCGATACTGACACCGCTTCACTCAATATCCAGCCAACCGCCCGCGCGCTGGATGCCGTGAACGATGTCAGCGACACCCTGATTGCGCCGTCGGTGCAGGATACGGTGAGCTATCTGGACAGTTCTGTCGGCACAGCAAGTTGGGGAGCGTTTGGCAGAACCGGCAGCGGCAGCGGGACCTTTGACGTCGCGGCTGGCACAATTCTGAAAGGCGCAGCGATAGTCTTTAACGTTTCTACGCTGATCACACTCGGCAACCTGACCATCACCTGGACGGTGCTGGAAAATGGCGTAGTGATTCGCACCGGCACCGTACCGGTTTCCAATATCACCCTCGGCGGCGCCACGGTAACCGTCAATCTCACCGGGCTGGAGCTGGACGGCGGCACGTATACGCTGAACTTCACCGGTAACAACACTCTGGTGGGGGCTGCGACCATTACGCCGCGTATCACCGGTACCACAGTCGATCTGGATAATTTCGAAACCTCCGGTACGCATACCGTCAACGGCAATATCTTTGACGGCAGCGACGCCTCTGGCGTGCTGGATCAACTGAACACCGTCGATACGCGTCTGACGGTAACCGGTTTTAACGGCAGTACCGCGACGCTGGATCCGTATTCCAGCGGGACGACCACCATCCAGGGGCAGTACGGCTCGCTGCAAATCCGCGCTGACGGCTCTTATACCTACACGCTGGACAACGGCGTCGCACTCTCATCTATGTCCACGAAGGAGACCTTTACCTACAAACTGGATGACACCCGTGGTCATACCGACACCGCCACCCTGACGGTAGATATTGCTCCGCAGGTCGTTAGCACCACGCAGAACGATGTCCTGGTGGGATCGGCCTACGGCGACACGTTGATCTACAACCTGCTTAACGCCAGCAGCGCGACGGGCGGAAACGGTACGGATACGTGGAGAAACTTCTCGCTGACGCAGAGCGACAAAATCGACATTGGCGACCTGTTGGTGGGCTGGAACGGAGATAACGCCACGCTCGGCAGTTATCTCAACGTCAGCACCAGCGGCGGCAACACCACGATATCCATCGACCGCGACGGCGCGGGGAGCACGTATCAGTCAACGGCACTCGTCACCCTGGAGAACGTACAGACCACGCTCAATGAGCTGATTGAACAGAACCATATTGTGACCTGATAAGTACAAAAAACGACAACACAACGACCCCGGGCGCACGCCCGCCCGGGGCAAAAAGCAGCTTAGGGAAGTAAAAAAATGGGAAAACGACAGCTAACAGGTTGGTGGCTGGCGGGACATCTGTACGCGTTCCCGGCGATTGCCGTCGAGGAACCGCCCCGCATCGCCCCACAGCAATGGGTTGAGCAGCAGGAACTGCCCTCGCTGAATGGACCAATGCCGCTCACCGGCGACAGCGCCGCGCCCGGCGAACTTACCCTTTCTCAGGCGGTCAATCGCGCTGTCTCCTGGCATCCGTCGATCGCCGAAGTGATCGGCAAACTGTATGCCCAAATCCAGCAGGTGGACGTCGCCAAAGCCAAATATTATCCGCAGATTAATGCCGGGATGAATAACGGGTACACCAACAGCTACTCCGACAGCGGATTCAGCCCGTCGCTGGTACTTTCCCTCTCGCAAATGCTCTACGACTTCGGCAAAGTCGCCAGTCAGGTGCGGGCGGAAAACGCAGGCGTCGCGCAGGAGCAGGCGAACGTACTGGTGAGCATTGATAACGTCGGCCTTGAGACCGCCTCCACCCTCGTGCAAGTGCAAACCTGGCAACAAATGGTGGAAGTGGCTAAAGAGCAACTCGACGCCCTGAGCAGCATCGGCAGACTGGCGAACCAGCGTAACGACGAAGGCGCCAGCTCGCTTTCCGATGTGGTGCAGACCGACGCGCGCATTGAAGGCGCGCGCGCCCAGCTTGTCCAGTATCAGGCCAACCTCGAAAGTTCGCAGGAGACGCTGAAAACCTGGCTGGGCTGGAAAAACCTCAACGCCATTAGCAATGAATTCCCGGCGATGCTCAACCGCAGCTGCGAGCAGGCCACGCCGGATGACAAACTGGTGCCCTCAGTGCTCGCCGCGTGGGCGCAGGCCAACGTCGCTCAGGCGAATCTGGACTACGCCAACGCGCAAATGACGCCGACAGTCTCGCTGGAGCCGGAAGTGCGTCATTACCTGAACGATAACTATTCGGGCAGCGCCTCCATCGACCGCACCCAATATTCGGCATGGGTGAAAGTGGAGATGCCGATTTATCAGGGCGGCGGCTTAACCGCGCGTCGCAACGCCGCCAGCCATGCAGTGGAATCCGCCCAGTCCGCCATTCAGCGTACCCGACTGGATGTCCGCCAGAAATTGCTTTCCGATCGCAGCGAGGCAATGAATCTGGCGACATCGTTACAGATCCAAAAGCGCCAACAGACGCTGAGCGAGCGGACGCGGGAACTGTATCAACAACAATATCTCGATCTCGGTTCACGCCCCCTGCTCGATGTGCTGAATGCCGAACAGGAGGTGTATCAGGCCCGCTTTGCGCAGATCCAGACCGAAAGCCAACTGCATCAGCTCCAGCTTAACTGCCTGTACAACAGCGGACAGATACGCCGGGCGTTTGGCCTGGAAAACCGCACCATTCAGTCCGTGGAGATCCAGCCATGATCCATGCCGACATTCCGGCCAATGAGCCGATTAGCGCAGAGGCGCTGGCCAACTGGGCGCGAGCGATGAGCCATATCGCCGCCCATTATCGGATCGCCTGTTCTCCTGGCGCGTTACAGGCCAGCGCGCCGTGGTTTAAAGATAAAGCGATGCCACAAGCGCTTACCCAGTTAGCCCGCCAGGCCGGCCTTTCTTTTCAGCCGCTGACGCCAACCGGGCAATCCCTCAGCCGCTGGCGACTGCCGGTAGTCATTCAGCTTCAGGATGGCGAACTGGTGCTGGTGGAACAGTTTGATGGCGATAACCAGCTCGATGTCTGCTTTGTTAATGGCGACCTGCAACGTAACCGGCTCGCCCTGAGCGAACTGCTGCCGACCATCCGCTTTATCATCGCGCTACGTCCGCTTTCGGCAGTGAAGGACAGCCGGGTAGACGCCTATGTTTCACGTTTTCGTCCCGACTGGCTGAAAAGCCTGGTGCTGAAAGATCTGCGGCCTTACGGCCTGGTGATGCTGGCGGCGCTGTTGATCAACATCTTGTCTCTGTCCGGGATCGTTTTTTCCATGCAGGTTTATGACCGGGTGATCCCGGCGCAGTCGTGGCCATCGCTGTACGTGCTGGCGGTAGGCGTGCTGATCGCAATGCTGTTCGGTTTTTTGCTGCGACTCGCGCGCGGACATGTGATGGATCTGCTGGGCAAACGCGCCGACATGCGGGTTTCTGATCGCGTGTTCAGCCACGCGCTGCGCCTGCGCAACAGCGCGATCCCCCGTTCGACCGGCAGCTTTATTTCTCAACTGCGCGAGCTGGAACAGATCCGTGAAATGGTCACCTCCTCTACCCTTTCCACGATCGTCGATCTGCCCTTCTTCTTTCTGTTTATTGTGGTTCTGGCGATCATCGCCCCGCCACTGGCATGGATCGCCCCGATGGGCAATCTGTGTGGGGTGCTGGCTCGCTGGCAGCAGGTTAAGGCCGCCAAAAAGGGGCTGGACAGCATTATGGAACTGCCCACCGAGACCCAGCGTGACGAGACGCTGGTACATCAGGAGATCTTCCACGGCCATTATCTGTTTGAGAACGCGCAGTTTCGCTATCACAGCGAAGATCAGCGGGTACCGCTGCGCATCAACCGGCTGGAGATTGCCGCCGGTGAGCGCATTGCCGTGCTGGGGCGCAACGGCGCGGGGAAGTCGACGCTGCTACAGGCGCTGGCGGGCGGCGTGGATCTGGTCGAGGGCGATGCCCGTCTCGACAACATCAGCCTGCCGCACATTGATATGTCGGACTTGCGCCGCAACGTTGGCCTGCTCAGTCAGAACGCCCGCCTGTTCTTTGGCACCCTGCGTGAGAACCTGACGCTGGGCGCGCCGCACGCCAGCGATGACGAGATTTTTTCCGCGCTGGCGATCTGCGGTGCGGCGAACTTCGTAAAACGTCTGCCAAAAGGACTGGATCATCCGATTATGGAAGGGGGGACGGGCCTTTCCGGCGGGCAACGCCAGTCGATTTTGCTCGCACGGATGCTACTGCGTTCGCCAAATATCGTCCTGCTTGATGAACCCACCGCCTCGCTGGACGAGCATGCCGAGCGCGAGTTTATTCAACGTCTGGGGCAGTGGCTCGGCAATCGCACGCTGGTTGTTGCCACCCATCGCGTACCGGTGCTGGAACTGGTGGAGCGGGTGATCGTGCTCAAAGAAGGGCAACTGGTCATGGATGCGCCTAAAGCCCAGGCGCTGGGACAGAGTCGAATGGCCGCACAGGCTAACGCACGGGAGTGGAAAAATGAAAACCAGTCAGCCTGATCCTACGCTTGACGCACTCGACGACAGCCGCGAGCGAGAATTTTCAGGGGCCAGCCGGATCATCTGGCTAACCGGCATTTTGTGCCTGATGCTGGCGATTTGGGGATGGTTTGGCGTGCTGGATGAAGTATCGACCGGCACCGGGAAAGTGATCCCCAGTTCCCGTGAACAGGTATTGCAGTCGCTCGACGGCGGCATCCTCGCGGAACTGGTTGTGCATGAGGGCGATCAGGTGCAGGCCGGTCAGGTGCTGGCGCGCCTTGACCCGACACGTTCCGAATCCAACGTTGGCGAAAGTGCCGCCCGCTATCGCGCGTCGCTGGCCTCGAGCCAGCGTCTGACCGCAGAGGTGAGCGACCAACCGCTGGTCTTTTCCGACGAGCTGAAAGACTGGCCGGAACTGCTCGCCTCGGAAACGCGGCTTTATAACAGCCGCCGCGCCCAGCTTGCCGATGCGCAGTCAGACCTGAAAGAGGCGCTGGCGCTGGTGAATAAAGAGCTGGCGATTACCGAACGGTTGGCAAAAAGCGGCGCCGCCAGCCACGTTGAAGTACTGCGCCTGCAGCGGCAAAAAAGCGATATCGGGCTGAAGCTGACCGACTTGCGCTCACAATATTACGTCCAGGCGCGCGAGGCGCTTTCCAAAGCCAACGCGGAGGTCGCGATGCTCGCCGCGATCATCAAAGGGCGGGAAGATTCGGTAACGCGCCTGACCGTGCGCTCGCCGGTTCGCGGTATCGTGAAGAACATCCAGGTCACCACCATTGGCGGGGTTATCCCACCAAACGGCGAGATGATGGAGATTGTGCCGGTCGACGATCACCTGTTGATTGAAACCCGCCTGTCGCCGCGCGATATCGCGTTTATTCACCCAGGACAACGCGCGCTGGTGAAAATTACCGCCTACGATTACGCCATTTACGGCGGGCTGGAGGGCGTTGTAGAAACCATTTCGCCGGACACCATTCAGGATGAGGTCAAACCGGAGATCTTCTACTATCGCGTCTTTATCCGTACCGAACAGGACTATTTGCAGAACAAGTTGGGTCGACGCTTTTCCATCGTTCCCGGGATGATCGCCACCGTAGACATTAAAACGGGTGAAAAAACCATCGTCGACTATTTAATCAAACCGTTCAACCGGGCCAAAGAAGCGCTGCGCGAACGCTAACTGCCTGACGGACAGCAAAATGAGGGGCTGGTCACGACTGTCACAAGTCTGTTATACTTATCTTCACACATTGGGGCTGATTCTGGATTCGACGGGATTCGCGAAACCCAAGGTGCATGCCGAGGGGCGGTTGGCCTCGTAAAAAGCCGCAAAAAAATAGTCGCAAACGACGAAAACTACGCTTTAGCAGCTTAATAACCTGCTCAGAGCCCTCTCTCCCTAGCTTCCGCTCTTAAGACGGGGATTAAAGAGAGGTCAAACCCAAAAGAGATCGCGTGGAGGCCCTGCCTGGGGTTGAAACGTTAAAACTAATCAGGCTAGTCTGGTAGTGGCGTGTCCGTCCGCAGGTGCCAGGCGAATGTAAAGACTGACTAAGCATGTAGTACCGAGGATGTAGGAATTTCGGACGCGGGTTCAACTCCCGCCAGCTCCACCAATCATGATTGGACAGTGATAGGACATCGCTAGAAATAACAGGTAGTTAGCAGTCTCAGCAGGACACCGACCAGACGGTGAGGGGACAAAAAAGGATACGCAAAGGAGCCGCGGCTCCCGAGTGATGAAAAAGCCCGCTTATGCGGGCTTTTTTGTACTCATTAACTCAAGGCCGAATTCTTGCCTCGATAACTTTTTGATACAGTGTGATTGCTTCATCAACCAGAGCCAATGGATAGCAAGTGTTGATATTAATCCCTGAAGGACATTTAATCTTCTCGGCACCAGTTTCGCTACGTAGTTTCTCACACCACTGCCAGATCTCCTCGACAGAGTATCCCTCAAGCTCAAGTTCTAACAGGCGTTGCGGAACACTCCTGAATTTTGATAAATCCCTTAAACTTTCTAACGAGTTAACTTTTAGTTCAACCTGGTTTACCCGGCTCTCGAGTTCTTCGCGCCTTTCAATCTCCATCACTAAAGCTTGAACTGTTTGCTGAAGACTATTTGCGAAAGCACTCAGTTCCGAACGCTCCTGCTTGGGAGGGGGCGGATAAATCCCAAACTCGCGAATTGAGGGCAGAACACTATGAAAGAGCCAGCGTTGGAATTTTTTCCCTGCTGCCGTCGTATCTTGAGCAAGGACCCTGTATAAACCTGGCTCAGTGAGGAAAGTTTCAGAAATTGTCTCGCCATCTACAATAAGAGGAACGTTTCTGAATTCATCTGGATCTAGCGTCTTAATTACTGCTTTAAGAACAGTGATAAGACTTTGGGATGTTTTACCATCAAGCTTTCTGTTTTCTGCTGAAAGAGTCTTCAAAACGTCCGAGAGTGAAACAAAAAGTTGTCCTTTTTCGTTCATACTACGAATGTAATTTTCGCCACACTCCCCTTCATAACAAAGTTGTAACAAGTTTTTTTGCACGCTACCCCCTCCTTAGTTTTTTTGATTATACCGTCGGCAGCAAAATTGTCATGGGTATAGTAATAAGTCACATTTTCCTACAAAACTGAAAAATCGTACACTTAGGATGAATTCCCCCTAACCCCGAACTGTTCAAAAACAAATCCACATCACCAACCTCTCCGTTCTTCTTCCCCGGAACTGCTACAAACACAATGCATGGTTCTGAAAGATGGTGGTTGAGAGTGAACTATATGCAGGCACAAAAACCAACGTACATACAATATATAGTTATTTGGGGTTAAGCATTGCACTTTGAGAAAAAAATTTGTAAATTAAGTGCACACGTTGAGCTTAAAAATTTCTACAGATTTTGTTGATTTTGAGTTAGGCTTTCAGTATAAAGTAAGCAGGACTTGTAGGAGGCACAACATGGTAACTAGCTTTGGTAAAGCTCTCAGAAAACTGAGAATAGACCGGGGTATGGTACTCAAGAATATGGCTGATATGTTGGGGGTGAGCTCAGCTTACTTGTCAGCCATTGAATTAGGTAAGCGAGCCATACCTGACTCATTAGTAAATTCAGTAGCTGCTGTATTCGGATTAAGTGGTCAAGAAGCCAGCGACCTTAGGAAACAGGCTGAGATTTCTCAACCATCGCTGAAAGTCGATATGTCCGATGCAGAGGATCAGAATAAAGAATTGATGCTTGTCTTTGCCCGTAAGTTCAAAGATCTGAGTCCTGAACAGCTTGATAAACTCAACAAAATGTTAAAGGACTAGATGATGACTATTGCGAAACGAGAACTTGGCCATCGCGTTTCACCCCTCAGCAATGACATGATTAAATCTTATGCGCAGCGTTTGAGGGATGTTCTTCAGATATCGAATCATACATATCTGAGACTGGATGTATTGCTAGAAGGTCTTATGGCCTCAGAAAGCATCGACCTTGAAATTGTCGAAGATCACGAGTTGCCTAAGCGGTACGCAGTGACTTACCCAGACAAAAACAAGATTGTTTTGCAACAGTCTGTTTATGATGCCCTCTGTAGTGGAGAAAATCATGCACGATTTACTGTTGCACACGAAATTGGTCATCTGATTATGCACCGCAATCAAGGAGCATACGCTCGCAGTAAGAGTAATGGTGGACACAAAATTTATGAGGACAGTGAGTGGCAAGCAGATGTCTTTGCCAGCCATTTCCTTATAGATGCAAGATTAGTCTCTCCAGCGATGAATGCTGAGGACATTAGCATAACATTCGGGGTTAGCTTACAGGCAGCTGAAACGTGGATGAGAAAAAATGTTAAAAGATAACGAAAAAGCCAGCGAACCGCTGTCGCTGGCTTCTCCTATCGTAAGCGAATACGAAAAACTTGGCGGTTGTGAGTATACGCTTACCTTAGGTTTTGTCAACAGCGAAACTTTAAAGGTACCTATACATGAGTATTACAAACGCCAGTAACGAAGAGTATATCACTATTTATCGCCCTTTTATTACTGTAAAGGGTAAGCGAATCTTCGCTCATCAGAAAGGCCTTTCAGCCTTTCCGATCAAGATTCCAGTTTCTAAGTATCGTGGTTAATCTTCATTAAGCAAAGGTCCTGGTTTCCCCCAGGGCCTTTTTTTATTATATAGACGGATAATCATCAAAAACTACGCATTCCTAGCATCATTAATGATGTAGGTGATCACCCCAAATCCTGTAGAAGTCACATTGTAGTCACCCGTTAAGTCTGGTATCTCTTTGCGCTTACCGTTCTCCAGGTTCACCAGATGAGGTCTTGGGTACACACGGAAGCGTTTTATCTTTAGCTCACCATCTAACCTATAGATGAGCAGAGAGCCACCGCAAGGTATCAAGGAACTATCTACCACTAACAAAGCACCATTCATGATGCCTTCTCTCCAGTATGTCTGCCCTGCACTCATGAAGTATGTAGCTGCTGGATGCTCAATAAACTTTTCATCTAGCGATATGTGGCGCTCGACATAGTCAGCTGCCGAAGAGGGAAAGCCCATAGTTAACTCTACTATTGACACTGGATAAAAACACAGTATAAATACTGTGTATCCAACCAGTGGAGTAAGGAAATAAAATATGTTTGTTGAGCTGGTTTATGACAAGCGTAATGTTGAGGGATTGACGGGAGCCAGAGAGATCATCCAGGCTGAACTGACGAAGCGTGTACATCGGATTTTCCCGGATGCAGAAGTGAAGGTGAAGCCGATGCAGGCAAACGGCCTGAATAGCGACGCCAGCAAAAGCGATCGAGAAAAGCTAAACCGTATGCTTGAGGAAATGTTTGAAGAAGCCGATATGTGGCTTGTTACTGAATTCACTTAAGTGCTCAAAATATTTAATTATTTTCTTGACCTATAGCACCGAAAGGGCTAATTTGACTCGCATTATGGCAGCAATGCCCCGTCCTGTATTCCAACAATAAAAAGCTCTTTCGGGAGCTTTTTAAAGGTTACATATGCGCTTGATAAGCAGCTACACTGCACCCACACCGGAAGACCTGCATGAGCTTAAAGCGCGTCTCGGTTACACCGGAAACCAGATGGCTGACCTAGCCGGTGTTGCCAGTAACAGCCAATGGCGCAAGTACACGGGTGGAGAAACTCCCCGCGCAATGTCGCCTCATATCCTCTTTTTCATGGCGGCGCAGTTGGCGTTAAGCGATAAAGAACTTACTGCTGTAATAAACAAAATGAGGGAAATCGGCGCACGTATTGATTAATTTCACTACAGACTGATTGTACATTGGATATGAAATATTTATTAGAATATGGACTCTACTTAGGTTTGTTAATAGCTACTGTCTGGCTAACTTCCAAAATTCTAGGAATAACCCCAGCTAAGCACAAATACGCAGCCCTTGATGGTTTACGTGGAATCTGTGCTGCTTTGGTTGCGGTTTTCCATCTCTACTGGAGAGCCGGCGGTGAGTCAGATGTGTATTGGTCTCTGGATTATATAACCATAAGCCACATCAAAAAATCCATTTATCTTACGGGTGAATTATCGGTTGGTATATTCTTTATGCTTTCAGCGTTTCTGTTCTTTAAAAAAGCGCTGGCATCTGACTTCAATGTTAAGGATTTTGCCATATCCAGATTTGTGAGAATTTACCCGCCAGTAGTCGCTATATTGTTTATAGTATATTTTGCAACTTTGTTAATGCATCCGGACGAGCATACCCCTGTATGGGAATGGTTCCTCCCTTCCCTTCCGTTTCTTTTTAATCCACCGGGTGCAAACATTAACGGTTTTTCTCTGCAGATAGCCACGTCTGGGGTGTTCTGGACACTTGTTTGGGAGTTGCGCTTATACTTTGCAATTCCATTGTTATATTTAATTATGAAAAAAATTAAATATAAAGAAGCATTCATCATTTCTTTAATGTTAATGGTATTGTGTTATAAATACCTTGTTGCTAGCGAGCAGTATTTAAGTTTTATAATGTATTTCCTTTCTGGATTTTTAGCCGCAACAATAAAATACGATAAAAAACCTTCAGATGTGATATGCCTTGTTTTGCTGCTAGCAGCGTTATTTTTTACAAAACATGCGTATAATACTACCACGCCGCTTTATATGTTTATTGTATTCTTTACGATAAAATGTGGTTGTGATTATTTTGGTTTGCTAACCTCATTACCTATTAAAATGCTTGGAACCTGTAGTTTTTCCATTTATTTGGTTCATGGTATTGCACAAACAGTATCGAAACATTACCTATACGATTCAGGATATTATGCCTGGCAAATTTGTGCAATAATAGCAACGGGGATAATGGCACCTTTACTTTATAAGTACGTTGAAAGCCGTTCAATTCGACATACTATAAGAAAAGTACGTCTGGTGAATTAAGCGATGGGATGTGCTACTGTTAACCAGTAGCACAGAATGTTTATCGTGGTTGCTCTGGCCAGTCAACCGGATTAGCTGAAGTATCTGTCACAGCCACTTGTTGCGCATGTAACATCCATTGAATTAAACGCTGTCTGTCTTCGTCACTAATAATCCCTAAGGCAAGTTGAGTTTGCCAAATCTGAGTTTTTTCCCTGATTTCTCTAAGAAGTTCCTCTTTTTTATTTTCAGCAAATTGAATCAGTTCTTGCTTAGTTAACGGAGCGGGTTCAGAAAGTATTGGTTCGCCATACTCATTTGATATTATGAGTTTTCCTTTCATCTGTCCTTCCATAAGGTAGTTATACCATTTCTCTGATATCGCCACAGCATCACTGGGCCACGAGTCTACAACATCATAATCATCTTTTAATGATAATGGGTAGAATGAATTATTGCTTGCACTAAAGTAGTACTTAATTTCCTCTGACATAATTAATATCCTATAGCCATCCAATAAACCCCTCTATTTCTATCAGGGTCATGTGCCGATACACTACATCCAGTACGTGACACATTATATACAAATTGAACAAGGTTCGGAGACCATCCGGGACTACCATCAATATTAATAACTACTGAACAAACTGCAGAGGGAAAGGCAATAGGGAAAGTAATATAAGCATTCCTGTCCCCTGCCTTTTTCACATACCCCCATTGAGTAATTATTCCAGTAGTGGCATCTTTGTGCCAGCCATTGGCTGCTTTAGACGCAGAATTTTTTAATTGATAACGCGCATCTGATTCAGATTTAGTATAAGCCTGACCTGCTGGCGTATAATTCCCTTTTGCCTGATACCGGGCATCAAAATTTCCATAGTTTCCCGGAATCAACTGTCCTGACGGGCATTGAAAATTCCCCTCAACACTCAGAAAAGCCTGGCCATCAGTTCCATTCTCTGTTCGGGCTTTATTAATCATATATATTCCGAACTGGTGATTGCCCAAGCCGCCTAAACAAAAATGACGATCCTGATGTTCCTGCCGAACGATTGCCGACGCTGAGTTAGTGCTCACAATTTGCTGACCTGTAAAACAGCGTTGCTCACGCATGTTAATCCATGAGCCTGACCAATTGGCAACCTGAACAGCATCTCTTATAATGCGCATCGACTGAACATTGTTAGCGATAACCTCCAGAACACCGTCACCATTCTGCTTAAGGCCAGTATCATTGTCACCGAGGGCAATAGAATTGCCGCCCAGAGTGTTATCAGTGCCAAGCCCCAGACCGCCAGATATATTAACGCCATGATTTACTGAAACCTTCCCTGATCTTAGATTGATGGAAAATGGACGTAGTGGGCCGAGTCCACCAGACTCCCCCTGATTTTCTACAGTCGGAATGAAATGAAGAAAATCCTCAGAACGACGCATAATCAGTCCAAATGCGTCGTCATAAATTCTCAGGGCGTCAGTTGCACCTATTTTTAGCTGGCCTGTCATTTCATCGCCGGATCTCTGGACTGCGCCAGCTGCTTTGTCTACCGTTTCCTTCAGTCCAACATTCTGAATAAAAAGCGACTTGTTCGGAATATCAGCCCCATTCCGCTCTTTCGCCAGACGTGCATTCGCGTTATCCATTGCGATTCTTACTGCCTCAGGAGTGGCCCCCTGCGTTTCACTGGTACTGTTAACAGCGCTGTTGAGCTGCACCAGCCCTTTTCGCTGGGTCGTTGCATCAAGAATACCAATCGACTCCCGGGCTTCTCGCTGCGAATCATCGCCACGCGCTTTAATTTCTTTCAGGTTTTGATCGATACGCAGGAACAGACCATCGCCCGTGGCCACATTCAGGGTTATGTTTGAAGTGTCGGATACTGCCAGGCGAAACTGCATGTTTACACTGACACCGCCAACAGGTTTGTCGATAGCTGGACAGTTCGCAACAGCATAAAGTTCACCTGCATCTGTCAGCAGACCGACCTCACGCACCGTAAAGCCCCCCATTCCTGTGGGTAGGATAATTTTCGCCATTAACTGTGTTGATTGATCCGGGGATACAATCAATTCAGCGATAACTCCCCGGAAGGTTTCATTCACCAGCCTGATTTGCTTCGGATCGGGTTTGATCTGCTGGCCGTTACTGTCACCCACTACAAACTGCGTCAGTACAATCGGACGACCGCTGGCAAGGGCCTCTGCTTCCAGTTCCTTGCCCCGGTTGGTGATAATAGAATAATAATCAGCCATGAGATCCCCCGGCAAAAATGTCTACGTCAATATGCGCCGTCGTCGCGCCAGAAATATAAAAGGCCCCGTCCATCCCAACTTTAGCGAGCACATCGATCTTGCTCAGATAACTGCGCAAATTCTTTGCCCTGTCGGTCAGTTGACGGATTTGATGGTAGAGCGAATCGCTGACACCCTGGCTGCTCTGCACTTCAATACGGAAGGTATATGGTGCTGCACGTGGAGTATCCTCCCACCACTCCACAACTGTGGTCGGTAGATCGATTGATCCCAGTGAACGCCTGACAGCGCCAGCAGTACCGCGGTGCTGGTGAACATAGGGCGCATCTTTTATCACCTGCCGCTTCTGCGCCTCTGTCCAGCTGTCGTCCCAGAAATCAACAGCGCTTTCCCATGCCAGCCACGGAAGAAGATGTGCCGGGCAGTCGTCGGCATTCTTCACCTTGCGCACCATATCGGTATCCAGTGACATGATCAGTTCCGTTGCGGCCTGCTCCTGCGCCCGTTCTTCCCTGAAAGCACTGGGCGGCAACAGGGAGCGAAATTTCTCAGCCATTACCACTTTCCTCCTCTCGCGTAACATTAATCGCGGTACACCACGGTGCTTTGCCGGCTTCGGCTTCCAGATCTGCAACCGGGGAAATCAGTTTCACCCTTACAACACCGGCCTGCTGCAGCGCAGCATAGATTGCTGAAAGAGGGATGACGGCTTTTATTCGGTGAGAAAGGATGGTGTATGCCTGTAAAACATCAGTCGCATTCTTCAGCACCGTCTGCGCGTCCGGTCCGTCCGGTATTTGAAGTCTGGCGGTCACTTCATACCTGACGATCTCTGCACTTTTAACTGTCACATAATCAGTTAACGGGCGGACTTCATCAGCGTTCAGATTGCGTCTGACAGCTTCCAACAGCGTTTCCCCCGCCGTACCGTCCCCTTTTCGCGACAGAACGTAGATATCTACTTCGCCGGGGCGATTGTGGGTTTCCGGACCATAGGCATCCGAGTCCAGCACATCGGTGTCTGCTGATTTGGCATGGAAGCGGTATGCGTTTCGCGCACCGGCGGTGTTTAGCTGCGCCCATGAAAGCTGGATGCGCTCACGGAAAGCGTCATCGTCTTCATAGACAGGATCGACGGGTGGCACGGCATTCGGATCACCCGGCGTAATAACAAGCCGTTTAACATTAAACGCCGCACCGAGTTGATCGAGATCGTCACCTTTTGAACTTGCAAGAAATACTGCCCGGACAGCGTCATTAACACGCTGGAAAGCCAGCATTAACTGATAAGCTGTTATCTCTCCCTGTTTGTAGGTCGGATCCGATTCCACCAGCGCATCAAATGCCGGATCCAGTTCGCGCAGGCGCGACAGCCAGCGGGTAAAAATATCTGCGGCATCCGGTACCACTATGGCATCCGGTACCGCCAGGGCGGACAGGTTAATCACGTCATAGCTGCTTGCCATAAATCGGTATGCCTCCGGTGCTGACAGGAAGATTGTTTTCTTTGTTAATCCCTTCGATATCCACCACACACCCCGTTTCATCTGCCGGGAAAGAGACGGCCACGCGCGTGACCTTTAACCGGGGTTCCCAGCGCGCCAGCGCCGAGGCGGTCGCTGCGATAATGCGCAGCCTGGTCAGGTCATCACGGGGGTTGTCTACCAGTAAAAACAGGTTGCTGCCATAATCACGGACCAGCAGACGGCTGCCGACGGGCGTGGAGAGGATGTCGCTGACCGACTGACGCAAATGGTCAATACCGGACAGGCGTTTACCCGTCCGGCTGTTTACGCCGTTCATAGTATTTTTCCGTATCGGGTCCGCCGGGTGGCGGAACGTTAGCCGAAGTAATCCGGGCCGGTTTTATCCTTGTTGCCGGATTTTTTAGAGAATTTTGCAGGTTTGCGAATATCAACCACCAGGTTATATGTGTAGCTGAATCCGGCAGGCGTCAGGGAATACACCAGCGATTCCACCACCCAGGTACGATCCTCCCGCTCACCAAAACCGGAGGTAGACACTCCAGATTCTGCCGTGAGAGGAACATGCTTAGGGCGACACGGGCCAGAAACTGTCATTTTCTGTTCATTGCGTAGGGCCTGTGTCTTTTTTGATTTAGCCTGCTGGTCAGCCGTGGCCTTCACCGGCTGGGTATAGGGATTAGCCATCGAGGGACCATCATGGTCAACCGTGGTGGTTTTGGTCTTCCCATCCGCTTCATCGTAATACCGCACACCGATTTTGCCCGATGACTTACCACCACTGCCGGTAGCTTTCCCCGTAGAACTTCCCCGTTCCCCCTCACTGTATGACCAGTTCGATACTTCATCCGGGGTGATGACCAGCGCATCAGTTTGCCTGCCAGAGGCGTTCGCCGTAGCGCCTTGCCTGAGAAACAACCAGTAGCCGCCGGAGGGTTTGCTTACAGCGTTCCATGTCCTGGCAAGGCGGGTCAGCAGATTGGCGTCGGATTCTGCCACCTGGTCGATATGATCGATATGAATATCAGCAAGCTCTGAGGCCACTTTGGGCTTCAGCCCGTTTTCAGTAGCAACGGTCTTGACCAGATCCGCCAGCCGCAGATTATCCCAGCTGCGCGTTTTATGGCTGAGCACATCGCCTGGCTGTTTCTGCGCGTTCATCGGCGCCGCGGTGGCATATATCTCGATACGACGTGGCGGGCCGCTGCTGCCAACACCGGACACCACGAACCAGCCCTTATCCACTAACTGGTCGTTAAAGCCCAGCGCGACACTTAGCCGTGCCCCTTTTGTCGGCAGGGACAGCGTTTCCGACAGAAGAGTGATTTTCAGCTCATCCGCCTTTGCCGTGGAGCCGCCGTAATCGGTGAGTGTCAGCTCCGTTAGGCTTTGCTGTAGCGCGCGGGTAATGTCTTTCCCTTCGGCGCTAACACTGTATGCGGGCGCATATTCTGGTTTAACAATCTGTTCGGTCATTTTAATCCCACAGGCTGAATGCAGATTCCTGAACGGGCGGAGACATATCCGGCAATGTGATAAGCAGACCTGACGGATAAACTGCCCCGCGGTCAGCCAGCCCCGGATTCGCTTCCAGTACCTGCGTCACAATATAAGAGAGGTTTTCCGTGCCGTAACGCGCTGCACAAATCGCATCCAGCACATCACCGTCACGGGTTTGATATATCGTCTGCATAATGTTTCAGCGTCATCGTCCAGTTTTTGTTACGGTGGCCGCCGCCTGGCAGAAAACGGCTGGTTGTATCGGAGAAGTCGATTACCACCCACCAGCCCAGCACATCGCCTTCGCCACTGACCAGTTGCTGTGGCTTTTTCTGATCGGCGAGGTCGTAGAGATCATTAACAGCATCCACCCCCTTACGGAAGAAAGCATGCGATTCCCCCTCGAGCCGGACGGTTCGCCCCGGCTTGCCGGTATACTGAAGTAAGTCCTGTTTGCCGATCCGCTCCTGCTCGCTCCATCGCCAGCTGGCCTCGCGGGTCAGTTGGTTGTAAGCCGTGGTATCGATGGAAAAGGCAAAGTCACCCAGCATCATCATCACCCTGGCCGCCTGCGCGCCACGAACAGCGCTGGATCCGGACTGCCCAAAATCTTCAAAGACAGGTATGATTTCACTCACCAGATTTGCCCTCCGTCCAGCATACTGCTGTCACCCGTAAATGCCGGGTTGCTTTTCGTCACTGCTCCCACCTCATCAGCAATTACCCGTTCGTCCTGTCCTGGCGCACCGTAAATTTCAAACCGGTATTCAAACTTACGGTTATCGGTAAGTTGCCGCTGTGGGGGGTGTTTATCAGCCATATCTAATCGCTGTAACAGTGTGTCCCAATTATCTGCTCCAGTCTGTCCCTGTTCATGGCTCGTCTGCCCGGCTATCCCTGCAGAGACAGGCCAAGCCAGGTTGACACTTATGGCCGATGGGGCGGATGACACTGCAGTCAGCGCACCATTCTCCCGGAAACCTGCCCCGCCCCCCGTCTGCGTGCCGGGTTGCTGACGGTTGCCCTGCAGTGAGGTGTTCCAGTCAAACTGTGTACCGCTGTTCTCCGGCGTCACATACTTATCGAGTGTGGAATTGAACGTCTCCTCGTCGTCACGGAAAAAGCCTCGCGTATCGCGATACGATTTTTTCACATCATCCGGCAGATCCGGTTTTTCCTTAAGCTGCTGCTCAAACCATTCGCCCTGACCGTTACGCTGTGCGGTGATACGGGCAATATCGACTGAGCCTGTCATTGCCAGTGATTTGAGCACGTCCCGTTGATCGCCTCGCTCATCCGGTAGTAGCCAGGAAAGTTTTTTCGCGAGCGCGTAAGCGACCTTCCCGACAAAAACAACTCCCTGCCCGAAGGTCAGTACCCCAGGGTAAAGATCATTACGCAGGAAACTGACAATGCGCTTAATCCCACCGCCCTTAAACCACTCTGCCAGATCGTCGGTCAGTCGGCGGATGTCCGGGGCCAGTTCGTTCCCCAGTTGTCCCGAAATCTCTGCAACTGCGGAGGAGAAGACAGTGCGCAGGTTCGTGACGGCGCGGTTGCCCGCCATCGCCCCTTCGGCGCCCTCTTTCGTGACGAGGTTATACCGCCGCTGCTCGTCCATCAGGTCGCGGTAACTTTTCCCGGATTGTTTCAGGAGCATCAGCAGTTTGCTGGCCTCACCGCCAAACAGCGAATCCAGTGCAAATGAGGCTTTCGACTCATCCTGCAGGCTGAGCGCACGCTCGACAATTTTTTCAAACTGCGCCATATCGCTTAGCCCGGCCAAATCACCCGCCTTAAATCCCAGTGTCTCAAACGCATCCTGCAGTGAACCCTGCTTGCCGTTCTGCTTGTACTCCCCCGCTTTATGGAGGTACTCCTCGAACAGGTCGCCTATATTCTCCCCATTCATGTCGTACTGTTTCGCGAGCGTGTCCCAGGCATCAAACGTCGGAATATCAACGCCATAACTTTTTGCCACACCTGCGCGCCGGGCCGTTTCCGCGTTGGTGGCTGCCGGGGCGATCAGGGTACCCAGTGCGGAGGCCACCACGCCCCCGCCCCCAATCGCCAGCCCCGGCGCCACCATGCCGCCCAGTTGTCCGGCGATACCCAGACCGCGGCGAAACAGCCCTTTCCCGGCGCCTGTGAACGCCGCCAGGCGCTGTGCCTTTTGCATCTGCTGGTTCAGCTTCTGCTGTTCGGACTCCGTTTTACGGATTTCACGGGACACTTCACTGTAACGGCGTTTCAGATCGCCCAGGCTTTGCCCTGACAGCTTTGCTTTCTTAATCTCCGCCGCCAGCTTCGCCTGGTCTTTGGACAGTTTTTCTGATTGCTTCCCGACGTCCTTCAGGCTTTTTTGCAGACCGTTCGCTGAACGGTTCCAGGTACTGTCGATATTGCCGCCAAAGGTAATGACGGCCTTAAGATTCTGGCTTAATCCGGCCACGATTTACCGCCTCCACTTCGTCGGTGAGAAAATCAGAAAACACGCTGAATGGCATGTCCAGGTATTCCGTCATGGGGAAATGCAGACGCCGCCCCAGAAAGCGTATCGCCCGCCTCAGACCTCTTTCGGACGCTCCGCGGGCGGGAGCATAAAAACATTAAAAGCATCCAGCAGTTGCGCATAATCCGCCGCGGTCAGTTGCCATATATCCTGTTCGCTGATATTGCAGAGGAGCGCAATCATGCGTGCTTCTTTTTCTTCTTCGCTGCCGCGGTCTTTAGAAAAAGCGATACGGTCACGTACCAGCGGCTCGCGCAGAATCACCTGTTCAAGAAGATCACCGTTTTCAAGCTGAACGGGCGAATAAAGTTTGATGACGCGGGTTTCACCGGGAAAGCTCATAAAAACTCCTTAAAGTAAAAACGGCCCACAGGCCGTTGGTAGTATGAGGGATAAATCAGAGGCGAACTTTTGCCGCCAGACCAGAAAGCACGTCCACGCCGTTCACCCGGCGCGCAAAGCGCTCAGTATCAATGGCAAAGAGTTCACGGCCATCTTTGGTCTGACGGTAATAGCTCACAGCAATATCAACTGTGATGGCGTTTTCAGACAAATTGTCCTTCCCGCGCGCATCCGGCGTAACCGTTTGCACAAAACCTTCAATTTCCTCGATAGTACCGAGCGCGGTACCGTTCGCCAGGTAGCCCTGATACGCCGTAAAGCGTGGGCGACTGCCGCTGACAAAACCGAACGCTGTCAGCATGTCCGTATCGATGCCGTAAAACTTGACCTGGCACGTCAGGGCCTCCATTCCGTCATCAACGGGCGTCGGTGCATCCTGCGCGCCGGTACGAAGATCTGTTTTAACGACTGCCAACGACGGCGGCGTAAACTCATGCGCCCCCTGAATGCGGATCCCCTGCCGGAAGAAGGTCCAGACGCGTAATGTGTTTTTTTCGCTCATGCTGCCAGCATCTCCTCAAGCGCATAGTTGTTATTCACCCGGACGCGCAGGCTGATAAGCTCAGTCGGCGATTTCGGACCAAAGTCATAGTTGATGTACAGGACACCTGCCGCCATGCTTTCTGCGGTATTCAACTCTTCATCCAGCCAGGCGCGACCGCCGAATATGGCACCGAGTCCAATCAGCTGCCGCATATAGGCATTGATGGTGCCGATAATGTCGTCGGCGTTTTCCCGGTCCAGCGGGCGGTCAACGTATTCCAGCATTGTTTCCTGTATGCTGTCCTCGATGACGTCAGCAGTGCGGCGAACCGATTCAAAGCGCCACTGCGGGTTGGTACCACACAGACGGTTGCCCCAGTGCTTAAACCCGGCACGACGGATAATGGTGGACACGTTCTGCATGTTGAGCAGGTTCGCGTCGCAGTTTTCATCGCCGAGAATAAACTCGTCGATCTGCTCCACGCCGAGGATATTGTTGATGTCCTGGTTGGATTTGCTCCACCACCATCCCTTCTCAAAGTCGATGCGCGCACGCAGCCCGGCAGCAAATGCCGAATACGGGCGGTAGACCAGCTGGCCATCAGCGTTGCTGACCTGCACGCGCGGACGCAGCAGCTCGGTGCGGGCACCATATGACTGGCGGCGCTGCACCACTTCCTGCAGCGTGGCGCCGGACTCACAGTCAACATACGCCACAGCCCGCAGCTTGCCAGCAACGGTTTCCAGCGCCTTGCCCACCGCATCATCCTCACTGAATCCCGGCGCGATGACGATACGAGGCTGATACGTTGTCACGGATTTTGCAGATGAAAGCTTGCCTGTCCCGGCCAGTACCGCAGCACGTTGTTTAGTCGCATCCGATTCTTCTGCCACACGCACCACCACAGTCAGGGCGTTACGCTGATCATTGATTTCCGTCAGCGCCTGCTTAAGCGTGCCTTTGTCCCCAAGGCGAGAGAGCATCGTCGTGCCTGCGATCGCCACCGGCGTATTCAGCGGAAAAGGTTCATCTTCACCACCAGCCAACTGGATACTGAACGGTGTGACAATACCGCTGCCGCTTCCTTGTGCGGTCACTTTCACATCAGCCAGTGCGCCCACCGCAGTGACAATCTCTGCAGGTGTTGCCGTCAGTTTTCCCGTATCATCACAGCCTAACGTGATGGTCAGCGTTAATGCCGTAGCATCCCAGACCGCAGATGTGTCCACCCTGGCTGGATTTTCCGCATCCGGGATCCCGGCTACAGCCTCAATCACCACAACGTTGCCTGACCTGCCCGCGATCGTCGCGGCAAAGTCCACAACGTTATCCATAATAGGGGTTCCGGTGGTGGCACTTGCCGGGGAACCGGCTGACGCATCCGGAGCAGTCCCCACCAGGCCGATAATCGCGGTCTGGATGGTGGTGACCGCCACAGTCCCTGAGGTTAGTTCTATTGTTTCAACGCCATGTAACTGAGACATGTTTTTTCTCCAGGCATAAAAAAACCTGCCGTAGCAGGTCACATTTTCTGATTAGGTTGCTTAGTGGTTCCGCCACTGTCTCCGGGGTGGTCGTGACTGTTAAAGGTTTTCCGGATCCCGCTCATACTGCCGGTTTTATCCGTAATTTCCTGAGAGGCGCCGATGTTACCTTTCACAGCGGTATCGGCGTTTATCTGCGTTTTTCCCTGTACCGTCAGGGTATCGGTGATCTCCACCGGGCCGTCCAGCGTACCTTTGCCAATGATTTTGTAGGTACCGTTCTCCGCCACGGTGATGGTCAGAGCATGCTCGGCACGGTCATACCGGATTTCGGTACCATCGCCGTAGCGTGTGATATGTTCACTGTTACTGCCCTCCGGTACCGGCAGCCCGCCGGTATTCCAGCCGGGAAACACCCGGCCATTGTTGAGCTCGCCAGCCTCAGACAGTACTGTCACAGCATCCCCAACCGCGTACGGATTGGAGTCTGCCCGGTTCATACCAGAAAAGCCCTGGCAGAGAGGCAGCCAGCCGGTGATGTTGTCGCCCAGATCAACCCGGCATTTAGGGATCCGGTCATGCGTGACAGAATGAATGACGCCGCGCCGTACAATATTCGCCAGCCGGCGCTGTAAATCTCCTTCAATATCATTCATCAGGCTCAGCCTCATAAATCAGTCGGTAGTCATCAACATGTGCGCTGCCAATGTCCGGCGCCTTGCCGAGCCACGCCTGTTTGAGCGGTGCGTTCATCTGAGCAAACGGATCCGCACCAAAGGCGGCGGCCTGTGTGTACGAAATGCGCCAGACAAGGTAATCATCCATTCGTGGGTCAAACTCATCGCGCGCAGCGTCGATAAAAATGGCAGGCTCCAGATTTGTCAGGCCAAATTGCTGGCCATCAATCCACTGCGTAATGTCCGCAGCCGCAGTACGCAGAAAAATTTCCGGGCGGCTGACACCGTGGCCGGCGGCATCCACTACCACGAACAAATCACAGGACAGGTTTACGTTGAGTTGCCCTTCATTACCGCCCCCCTGCTCCCAGCCATTAATGGAAAAATACACCGCAGGTGTGGACAGCCCGGAAAAGCGCGGTATGTTTTTTTCCGGATAGGCATCGGCGTCGCGCACCCACGCAATTTCTTTCAGCGCGCTGGTGACGGCATCGTGATATTGCCCCAGCAATAAAGGCTCGGCCATAAGCCACCTCAGACAGATATACGGGCTTTCACTCGCCCGCGCAGATCAGTTTCAAAGTGATGCATAAATATCTCCATCGCCTCCGCAAACGCGTTGTCCTCGATGTAGTTCAGCATCGGCTCATATATGTCGACTTCCGCTTCGCGGGTGCGGCGGGTGTCTGGATCACGGATTACCACCGTTCTCCTGTTTTCCCGTCGGGAGCGCGCCACTTCTCCGTTTTCATATGTGCACGGGGAAAGCAGACTGCCCTTAGGCGTAAATCCGGCGTTTTCCGCCTGGCGCCGCGCCTTAATAAAACGCCCTGTGGATTTATCCCGCCGGGTGTGATGAGGCCTGACACGCCCGTTAATGCGTCCTTTAAGGTCTTTAACTTTGATGGCGTTGAGGCCAAACCACAGACGAAAATTATCCAGCTTTGACTGAGAGGCGCGATCGAGACGAAAGGAAAGAAGACGGCGACGCACCAGATCAAGACTGCGTGGTGCCAGGCCGCTTTTCAGATCAGCTACCGCTTGTTTGCGGAGCGTCGTTGCCGTTCTGGTCAGGGCGCGGGAATACGCGGCCCGGAATTGTTTATGGGTGGCCCCGATGTGCTCCGCTATCCGCCAGATGGCATCCACATCGATATCGACAGGCAAATCCCGTCGCAGTCTGGACTCACGCGCCATATCAGCTCCACTTATTGATAGCCGGCTGCACCTTACCCGGTGCGCCATACGCCAGTGTGACGCGGGTACGGCCTTCTTCATCAGCCCCGACATGCGTCACACGATAAGCCGTACCGTTGATCTCCACACCGTGATGCTTCTCAAGTCCCGCGATATCGGAGGTCATTGCGCTGAATGCCGGAGAACGATCCTGAATTTGCCCCCCGCCCGGAACATCTACCGGGGCATCAGGCGTCTCGAAAATCACGTTAACAGGACGCAACTCAGCGTCGATAGACAGGACGGCAGGCACCTCTTCGGCAAATGCCCGGGAGATCCGGACATCCGCGTTTAACAGGCGTTGACGAAAGCGGTTCATCAGTAACCCAGCCGGACCGGAACAGATTCTGCATCCGCCGCCGCAGCAGCCCAAGCTGTACCCGCCAGAGGGTTCGGTGCTGCCTCCTCCCCCGCTTCCGCAGTCAGTTTACCATCAGCCAGATACAGCTTCTGGCCGACAGTGACCGCTTCCGCTGCCTTTGGCAGAACGAACACGCCCGTGGTATGCAGCACGCCCCACAGCCCTGCCGGGATGTCATCGTGAGCGACGCCCACCAGTGCCCCTGAAAGCACGGCATCGCCTGAGTGAATATCGGTCGCACCGGTATTCTGAAAATCGAGGGTGTTGCCGTCCTGCTGATAGTTATTCGACATGTTTTTTCTCCATAAGAGGATAAGGCGGCCCGCGCCGCCTTCAGGGATAAAAAAACCGCCAGGCGGCGGTCGTTATTTTTTGGTGACTTTAACCATGCCGCGCCAGTCAAGCGGTGCCACACCGGCATCGATACGCACCTTGAACGCGGCACCGTCAACAGTGAAGCCCTGTTGCTGCTCCAGATACGGCGTATCGATACCGTCCAGATACGCCACCTCAATGGTGTCGCGTCCCTGTGCAGCGGTCAGGTAATAATCCGTCGGACTGCTGTCATCCAGGCGAGCCTCAGAGGCCACCGTCACAAAGTTCTGGATCGGGTTAACGATACCGCTGTTCGCGTCCGCGCCCGGTACGCTTGCAGATTTGATCAACTGGTTAGCGCGGGACTCAATGGCCACTGGCGTCAGCATGTAGGCCGGGCGAATGTTCAGACTGCGGTCGCCTGATTTTTGCAGCAGCATCGCCTTACGTGCCGTATCCAGGCCTTCGATACTCAGATCGGCGGAGACAAGGTTTCTATGATCGGCGTGGAACAGCGGCTTGCCGTCGGACATTTTTGGGTTGCTGGTCAGAACTGCCCACACCAGATCACCCACTGTGGCACGAGCGGCAAGACCCATTGCCTGCGGGATACGGGTCAGCATATCCAGGTCATCGTTGATGATGGTCTGGCGGTCAATGCTGAAAAGTTCGCCGTAGGTCGCCAGCGCAATCGGCTCACCGCGGTCTTTAATAGTGACATATTTATATTCCGCCCCGGCGCGAACCTTGCGCAGCGATGCGAGTGATTCCAGGCCGACGCGGTGTGCTGTTTTGAAATCGGTCAGCGTACCTTTACGGGTCCACTGATCAAAGGTTTCGCTTGCCTCATCCCACCCCTGTAGCGCTGCTTTGTGCGCCACATCCATCAGGATATTGCCGAAATCGCTGCTACTGTGGGTGAAGGCCAGGCCGACCATCGCTTGTGCCGTGCCTGCACCGGAGATACCGATGCCGCGATCGACCAGCGACGCGCGCGCCAGCTCACGCAGGGTATAGCCGCTATAGGCATTATCTTTCTCTGCCTGGGCAAACCCCGCCCGGGTCATTACCGCAGCGCGAATGGAATCACCGACCAGATTGCCGTTACCGGCATAAAGATGAATAGCTCCCGGACCGGCGCTCGGGGTGGTTCCCGCCGCCAGTGCCTGCAACAGTTTGTCACGGGCCTTTTCGGCATTGCAGGAGAAATCGGCCAGGCACTCCGCCTTTAGCGTCGCAAAGGTCGGAAACGCCTCAAACACGGCAGAGACGGAATTCACGCGCTCCGCGTTCGCCGTCTGCATCTGCTGCTGCAACTGCTGGGCAAGCGCGGTAATATCGATGTTCGACATCTGAGGCGCAGGCTGTTGTGGTGCTGGCGGGTTAAGATTTGCCTGTACCGGAGCAGGCTGCTGCGGCTGATTCACAGGAGCTTCGGCGCGCGGCGCAAATAGGGAATTAATCTGTTCTGGCATATTCTGGTAATCCTTCAGTTTATTTTGATTCACACAGGCCGCGGCCTGCAGTTCAGGTTCAAGTTTGTCGGCGAAACCTTTTTCCACCGCCTCGGCACCGTTAAGCCAGGTCTCTGCTTTCAGCATCGCTTCCAGCTCCTCCTGCTCCAGTCCTGTTTTGTTCATGTAAGCGCTGAGCATCAGGGACTCATTACGATCAAGCCAGGCGGCGTAATCGCGCATATCGTCAGAATCGCCGGCGATGCCGCCCCACGGTTTGTGGACCATAATCCAGGCGTTTTCCGGCATGTGCACCGTTGCGCCGGGCAGGCAGACAATCATCGAGGCCATGCTTGCCGCCACGCCGTCCACCCAGATATCCACTTTCGCTTTCAGCCGCGACAGGGTGTTGTAAATGGCAAAACCCTGCATCACATCGCCGCCGGGGCTGTGGATATGCAAGTCCACCGCGCTGGCGTCAAACACCCCCGCCTCTTTACAGTCAGCGACAAACTGCTGGGCAGTGATGCCCCAGCCACCGATCACGTCATAAAGGAAGATTTCGACACGGCCTGCGGACAGCGCGCGGATTTCATACCAGCACTGACCGTTTGCCGCATCGACACCCGCCAGGCTGGCGCGCGGATTAATCATCATCGTCCGGTTCACGCCGGGCATCATTTGTTTTTGCCGTTGCATCTGGCATCGCTCCTTTGTCATTGGCGGCGTCGGAATCAAACACCAGCCCGTGTTTACGGTTAAATTCTGTTTCACGCAGTCGCTGGCGTTTAACCTCCTGCGGGTTTTTCCCACGTGCCCGCGCCCATTCCGCTTCTGTACCCGCACCGCCACGCACAATCGCTTTCCAGGCGTTAGCCTCTTTCCCCGGATCAATCCATGGCATAACCGGGCCGAGATAAAGTGCGTTATAGAGGGATTTTGGATCCACATCCGGCGGGACCTCAACGCCACTCAGCAACGCCATCGCCAGCCATGCACGATAAACAGGCCTGCTGTGCTGCCCGACAAACCACTGTTGCAGAACGTTGTAACCCTCGAAGCTTTCAACCAGTTCCTGACGTTGTGAGCTATATGTACCGTTGTAGTCACGGGCAATGCTGGAATAACTGCCGCGTGTACCTGCGGCCACGGCGCGCATCTGTCCGTTCCGGAATTCGTAGAGGTGAACATTCGGGCGGTTTGATTCCACCATGCCCAGGTCTTCACCGGGCCGGAGTTCGTCATAAATCATGCCCGGCGCAATATCGTAATGACGCTGACCACCGGGTGTTGAAAACTCACTATCATCGCCAAGGGACTGCGCATCACCACGCTTGATGTAGAAACCGAGCGCAGCGGCAATACGGGCGGCCACGCGTTCACTCTCTTCGTAATCCTTGATGTCTGAAAGACGGGTGATCACCCCGTGGATCAGGCTGATACCACGCAACTGGTGCAGGCGCTTTCGCTGTGCCAGGTGGAGCATGTTTTCCGCTGAGACGGTTTTCAACTCAGCGCTGAACCGCATCATGTTGGCCGGGTGGTACTTATAAACGCGGTAGCCTACGGGACGCCCCCAGTCGTTCACGATGATGCCCTGGCGAACCTGCTGGCCTGCGGTACTGTTCAGGTTGAACGGAACGAAATCCGCCTCCAGCATTTCCAGTGAAAATGGTACTGACGTTGCGTGTTGCAGACCCGACACATTCCCCCTTACCAGTTGCGTGAACACCTCCCCGTCACGCAGCGCAGAACGCAGCAACAGGCGCTCAGCTTCCGGCCGGGTAAACATGCCGGTTACTTCCGGGCGCACGGACCATTCCGCCCAGAGCGCCGAAAGCTGCCCGGCAAAATCGGAATGGAGATTGCCCTCCAGATCGAGGGGCTGGGGTTCAACATGGATCCCGTGGGCACCGATTACCCGATCTTCCATTTTGTCGAACAGGCCGATCACCAGGTCATGGTTTTCATCCAGCCACCGGGCCTGCTCCCGCAGGGACTTACCTGCAGCAAATACCGAGGTGTCCGCTGACTGGCTTTGTTTTTTCGCCTTATGCAGCCGTGACGGGTTTGCCGCTTCATAAGCATTTAGCCGCAGACGATCCCGCGCGCGCGCCGCTGCCCACCCGGGTGAAATTGCCCCCAGTGTTCTTTCAAAAATACCCATATGACGCCTTACAGAAAGTGTGCGAGTTTGTACGAACCACCGCGACTGTTGACCGCCCGCCAGCGACGCTCCCAGTATTCGAGCTCGTCGCGCAGCGCTTTCGGATCGTGGTTAGTGATGGCGCGACCGTTTACGCCGGTAAAGGAAATGCTCTTGCCGTCCAGGGAATCCTGGTAGGCCTGACGCACCATCAGCAGCGTTTTCCAGATGTCGTCTTTCGTCACAACCAGCCTCCCTTACCGGAAGACCCCAGCCAGCTGCCGGAGAGAGCTGTATCCTTTTCAGGTTCAGCCTTAACAGGTGACTGAACAGGTTTTGTTTTTTTCACGGTTATCTCCCTTGGGCGTTCCCCTTCATGAATATTTGGGTTGAGATCCTGCGGCTCAGCCCACGCCGGAGGTTTTTCCCAGTCACGGATTTTTTCGTAGCCGCGCAGAATCGCCACGGCGTGGGCATAGCAGAACAGGTCAAAGGCTTCGTTGGGTCCCTTGCCTGGCTTACGCCATTTGCCGTCCACGCCGCGCTCTTCGTAGGTCAGTTCTTCGTAGAACCACTCCCCCAGCCAGTCAGGAAAATGGATATAGCCCGCGCCGGGGGTCTCACGGTCCAGATTGTTGCTCAACTGATCCTTGAGCAGGTCGGTCTGCAGCAGATATACCGGTACCTCGCCGCGCGCGTCGGCGCGACGGTCGCTGCGTTCGGTATTATTCGGGTGGGTTTTGGTGATGATTTTCTGACGCTTTGTACTGTCGCCCTTAACCAGATAGACGCGTTTACCCAGGCCATCCCGGCGGCACTGGCGCCAGAATTTATAGGCGTTATCGGTCACACCTTCTTCACCGCCGCTGTCGACGGCCATGGCCAGTACCGGCATACGCCGCGTCGGGTCAGACTGAAGCGCATACGTTTTTTCCAGCACATCGGAGACCAGCAGTTGCCAGTCCTCCGGATAGGCGCCGGGATGGATCGGCTCCGCCTCGCCATGGGCATTGCAGCGCAGCGACTGACGGATGTTGTAGCGGTCAACCAGCCAGCGTTCTCCGTTCTCGCCATAACCGATAATCTGCACGACGAAACGGCGTTTTTTACCGCCCTGAACGTCAACTGCCGCCAGCAGGAAACGTACCTTAGGCGGTACCAGGCGTTTACCGTAATCCTCCGCACGCAGCATCAGCGCATCGGCACGTCGCTGTTCGCTGGCCGAGCGAGGCAGGTACGGCAGCCCCCAGTCGGTGTTGATCACCGCCTTTAGGGTTTCTTCGCTGCCGGTGGCCTCATACTCCTGCTCAGCAGTCAGCAGTTTGTATACCAGCTGCGCCCAGGTCTGATACGCAGCGGCGGGGCCTTCCATCCAGAACGACGCTATGCGAGAACGGCGTGGCTCACCAGAAATATTGCCATCACGGTCAATACTCTGACCTTCACGCAACCAGACTCCCACACCGTTAAGCTCGCGCTTTTTATCTGCTGTAATAATGCTGCTGCAATGTGGGCAAAGCAGATGAGCCGACTCGCTGGCTTTTACCGGATCCGGTTCATCACGGTAGCCGGTCATCGCCTCCATCGCTGGCTGAAAATATTCACCACAGTGCGGGCACGGCCAGTACCACCGACGGCGATCGCCACGGTTGTACAGAGAAAGCGCGCCAGTCGTTGGTGGCGCTTCATGGGGAGACTTGCGGCGCCATTTGCTGTCGCGAATGTCCCGCCCCGGTGAACACTCCACGAGGGTCATCCCGGCGGACATAAAAGTCGTTGTGCGTTTGGAGGCCAGGGTAAAACCGTCACCCTCGCCGTCGATGTCCTCAGGGAAACGGTCATAATCCGTGAGCGCCACACATTTGAAATCTGACGAGGACATAATGTTGATGGATGGCCAGCCGATTTTGAGATAATTGCCCGCCAGAAAAGTACGATCATGCACATTGTTGTCGTTTCGCAACAGGCTCAGGCGCTTCGCCACCTCAGGGCTCACTCGGAAGGTCCGCGCCAGTCGCTTTTTTGAGTGCTCGCGGGCTTTCTCTTCGGTCATCTGAACGACGAGCATATCGGAAGGGTCGCAGACAATGTTGTATACAACCCAACCATCCACCAGACCGATCGTTTTCCCTGTTCGTGCCGGACCAACAAACACCACCGCATCGTATTCACGCATCGCGAGGCAGTTCATCGGTTCAATCACATACGGGGCGACGGCAGGGTCCCACGGTACTGAGTTACCGGCCCCCATGGGTACGCGCATAAATTTCTGAACCGCCTCAGCCACAGGCATACGGCGCGGGGCTTTGAGAATGACGGAAGCGTTACGCCTGACTTCCGCTGCCGTGGCCTGTCGCATGACTTACTCCTCTTCTGGCATATCCTCCTGTTCCGGTGAGTCGGCCTGCTCAACTTTGAGGGCTATCTGATCGCGCAGATCGTCAATAACCTGCTGCACCCTGACAACCGCTGCTGGGGTCATGGCGCAATCGCGCTCAAGAATATCGGGTAACGTTTCCAGCACCTGAACCATCGCTTTCGCCATGGAGGAAAACTCCCTGGTGACTTCGGATGCCGGGATCAGCTCCCCTGTTTCCTGCTGGAACTTGAGCCTTTCGCGCTCTGACTGAAACCAGGCTTTACGATCCGGGGGAAGCATTTTGTCGACGTCCACCAGCTCGGACGATGTGGTGCTTGTCAGCAGCTCACGCAAAATATCTGTGATTGCATAAAGCTTAAGTTTCGGATTGCTGCCGGGGGCGGGTTGCACATTTGCCAGCTTGCTTGCGACCGTCTGACGGTGCAGATCGGTGATTGCGGCCAGCTGAGTGATATTCAGCCGGAGATTTTTCAGTTCGTTATCCATGATGGTGAACAAAAAATAGTCATTTCGACATCCTGTAAACGATCAGGACTGAAATATCAATAGGTTAAACGGATGATGATGAAACCCATAAAATGCAAAAAACTAGCCGTTTTCCGCGTGTACCCGGCCCCTCGGTGTTCAGAATCGTCAGGAGGACCCACAGAACTATCACTGATTAGCGCTTTGACGCCAGAATGTATGCACCTTTGCTGATAGCAGAGGCGAGAGCTTCAGCCAGCAGATCTGAGGGAATCCCCGGTAATCTGGCGGCCCAAAAAGCTCTCGTCCTTACCCAATCCATTTCTCCTGTCAGTTGTGCTGTAATAGCCCCATGCAGTTCTTTAATAAGAACAGCCTTAACCTCTTCTTTTTGATACAGGGAGTTATCCATAAATATGTCCAATATTGATAAGTTCGACGAAATTGCAGGTCAGGTATTTGCGGATTTGTACAATTCCTTTCCTCTCACCAAACCGTTAGGGTTGGCAGATTACACAGAAGGAGACTCAGCACTTGATCCCGATGGCTTTACCGGTGCTGAGTTAACCGAAGACGCTGAATTTGTTAAAGCAACAATTAGCTGGCTTATTAATGCAGATTTTATTACCTCCAGCGGATTTCACGGTGAATACTTTACTGATGTAATTCTTACCCCTAAAGGGCTTGAATGTCTGAAACTCATGCCTGATAGCCTAACATCAAATGCTGGTAGCCAATTAACACAGGCGGTCAAAGCCGGAAGTAGAGAAACCATAAAAATGATAACTAACCATGTGCTGGCTCTTGGCGTAAAAATCATGGCAAGTAAATATGGTTTAACCGAATAAATATACTGAACCACACAGCAAGTGAGCGACAGCCATGAGAAGAAGTCTAGCTATAAAACAATTCAATGTAATTTTCCCAGTCATCTGCACATTACTGGGTGTCAGTATCACCGCATTACTGGGTCTGTATGGAAACTATTTACAAACACACAATGCTTCAAAAACAGCATGTATCATTCGTCTGGATAAGCAGGAATCTCTGTTGAGGGAGAAATATAATCAGTTCATGGTATCGGTGACTTCTTTTAGCTTTTCACCTACGTTAACAGCCCCTATTACACGAAGCGATATGAGAAAAGATATATTGCCAGTTATTAAAAGCGCCACAGAAGTGATGACTTATGCGCCACCTGAACTGGCGACAGTTGCAACTAACACACTCAAGGCTTTTTACCTGGCGGACAGAGCGGGTGATAACCCGGACTTGCAGAAGGCAGCGATTAAGCAGGCTGAGCAATCCTTTCAGGGGGCATATGGTGCTTATAGAAAAGCCCTTAATACAATCGACACTCAAAGGAAAAACTGTGAATGACTTTTCCTCCGCTCATACCCTGACAATAGCGCTTAAAATGCCTTACTGTATATAAAATTGAGGCTTCAAAAAAGAATAAAACAAGATAAAAAGACCAGCTATGCGTGAGCTGGTCTCTACGTATGGCTGTTTAAATGAAGTGCGCAGTCAGCAACTTCTCAGCAGACCTAGATCAAAGTAATCTTAATATCATAGCTCTCCAGCCCGGTCATTTTTTCACGAGCAGTAAACTTGATGTCCGAAACTTCCTTCCCTGTCTTTTTTTTGAGCTCGACAATTTTCTTAGTAATAAACTCAGAAATTTCTGTCTCCGTTTTTTGTTGTAACTCTGCGACGTTCATTTTGCTCCTCTCATACTCTGTTACGACATCAACAAACCATTATAACAATGTGTTCACAGCTTTATACTTGCCTTGTCTACCTATAAAGATAGGTTGAACACATCAAATGATCAATAGCTTGGTTATTATTTACCTTGAAAATACAGCCGGAAAACCACACTCAATACAGTTAGCACAGATACTTGAAACTTTCATTTCAGTAATTTGGATGCGACCTCAAGGATTTCTTCTGAACTTACATTACGATCAGAAGCAACATAAACTATTTTGTGATCACCTGTCAGTGATGGGAAGCCGGCAGACATAACGGATAGATGTGCCTTTTCACCGCTAGGATATTCACGTGTTATAGTTGTAATACCCTTCATTACTGATAGCACAACTGCCGGTTCGGAATTAAAAAACACTAACACTTTTTTCATAGTGGTCTCGTAAATATCCTATTATGAAGCCATATCACAATGTAAAAAGGCCCCAAAAAGGGGCCTAGTTTTTTACTTTCTGAAAGCAAGTGGAGCCTGACCAGAACAAATATAACGTGCAATATTATCAAATGTAATCATTGTAGATTTACAGAAAATACATTTCGCACCAAAAGGATTGCTGACGGTAACATCAAAAGATGATGTACGGTACTGAGACCCATGGCAGCAAGGACATCTAAAGTGAATATTATTAATAATAACAGTGACCTTAAAGCGCTACGACATTAACTGCCGACGGTCCTTTTGGACCCTGCTCAACACCGAACTCAACTGCCTGATTCTCATTCAGCGTTTTAAAATCATTACTCTGGATAGCCGAAAAATGTACGAATACATCCTTACTGCCATCTTTTGGGGTGATAAACCCAAAACCTTTTTCAGGATTAAACCATTTAACTAAACCAGTCATTTTATTAGACATAACTATTACCTTTTTGAGTAAGCCCTTGGGCAGAATGGTCTGAAAAAATTATCAGAGAGAAAAACCAACAAGGAAATCTCAATAGGAACAAATAATAAAAAATATTACAGTAACTGCTTCAGATAAATTCATAACAAACCACACCCCCATTAACGCATGATTGACCCGACATAGCAACATTTAGTTTGTAAGCTCGCATCTTGCTGTTTTTAATTGCAAAATTTCAAACAACCATAATATAAATTTATGTCACGCTGGCCAAAACCTTTACTTCCCGCCCTTAGTTTTCAAAGATTTCAGTTCATGAAAGAGTTGCATGTACAGTATTTTCTTTCTGTTAAATTGGTAAACACGCTCCTTTAGACATCCCCACACTATAGTTCCTCTGTCTTATAACAAAGGCCTATTGTCTTATGAGTGTTATCTTCAAGGCGTGCGAGATATGTATAAAATAAAGGCCGCAAGAATATGCGGCCTTTGATTACTGTCAGTTAACAGATGAAACACAACTCTCAGGAGCCACCCGGAAGAGCTATACCTGACCGGATAACTTGCAACCTCTGCCAGACTGGTGCTGGTTGGCAAAGGTACAATGAGAGTAGTTTGTTTTATTTTAATAACACGAATAAAAAGGTGTTATTAGCATTTATCCTGTTAGTGACAAGAATAAATCGCTGTTTCACTGAAATATCAGCGATACATTCTGCCACCGGGAATACTTACTAAGTTTTCGTCATAATGATCCGACTTGGGGGTTCTGGCAGTTCGCCTGCCACGCTTTGTTATGCGCCAGGATATCTTTCTTCGTCTGGCGGTCCAGTACATCCCAGTCGTGATCCGTTCCGTAGATGGGTTTAACCCAGTCGCAAGCCGTATCAACCACTTCAACCCTTGCGGGTCCAGTTTGCGCGCAGCTCGCAATCAACATCGTCATCAGGCATATGGTTAACAGTCTGCTGTACATTGCTGGCCTCTTTAGTGACTTCCGCTTTACGTTCTGCCGCCGCAACGGTGGCCGCCGCGTTTTCTTCGGTGCGCTGCTTATCTGCTTTCGCTTCAGCTTTGCTGGCGCCGCGTAGGTGGCCCAGGCCAAAAGCTCCAGCAATAGCAGCAAATACTGCCACAACGAGTCCGGTGATCATCTCAAGCGTCATATAACCACCCGTTCCTTTACCCAGCCATAAACAAATGTCTCGTTCGCGCTGCGCTGTTCTGCCAGTTCGAGATAACGCTGACCCTGGCTGCAATTCAGAGCACGGAGCATAACCAGCTCTCCCTCTTTTCCTCGCCGGGCAAGATAGCTTTTTAACGCGCTGATAGTTCGTGGACCGATAAAACCATCAGCAATCAGCTCGGGATAGAGCGTCCCCTGAATGTTGAATACGTTCAGCCATCGCTGAAACCATTTGGTCTGAACCGATGGGCCCATGTTAACGCCGGTGTCGCACAATTCGGCGGCGATGGCTGGTGATACCTCAGAAACAAGGTCGAAGCGTGGCCCTGTCCAGTAGTCAGCCGTCAGGATATCCAGCGCCTGCTGGCGGGTAAGGTTACGCATATCACCGTTATAACCGTGGGCGCGAGCTACCGCTTGAGTGATTCCCCAGTTTGTTGGGCCGCCTTTGTCGTCGGGGTGATTAACGTACCCGCCCTCTTTGCCGAGGATGGCATTAAATATTTCGTCTTTGGTCATTATTGCCTCAGGTGATCAACCAGACGTGCAACGTTGCCTCTGACGGCCACCAGCACGGAAAGAAAAATGATGTTGGCCCCGATCGTAGGCCATGATGAATGTGGATAAATACCGCACAAGTAGGCAAGCGGTACAGCGCTGTACAAGACGGTAATCAGCCATGCCAGACGTGAAATCCACGGGCGGTGCCGGGAATTGCCGCGACGGTAAAACATTAACGTTATTACCACCCCCGCGCATAACAGAGCGTTAAGGGTTGCAGTCGGGTCATTTAGTACCACCGGAACCTCCCCGGCGCGTTATCAGCGCCACCAGCGATCCAACATCCTGGTTACTCAGGAACGTCAGGAATTTGACGGCCAATGCAGAAACGATTACGGCACCAATGGCATCCAGCGGTTTATCGGTGTAACCAGTCCAGGCCGCCAGCTTTGATCCCACCAGACCGGAACAAAGGATCCCCGCGATGTATGACACCAGAAAATATGCCAACCGGCGCGCTGCGCTCAGGTCCGCAGCAGTTGCAATGTAGAACACCGCCCCTGCAAATGCGCCAAATACAACACCGTAATCGGTTCCGGTCAGCAGTCCATAGATACTGGCCCCCGTCAGTGCACCACCAGCCAGCCCAGTGCCGGAAATCGGATCGGACATTTAGCCCCCTCTTATTGCTGTGAGTCCTCTCAGAATTGAGGGGAAATAAAAAAGGCCACCCGGAGGCAGCCTGATCAAAAATAAGTTTTTTAACCTGGTGGTTCTAACGGACCAGCCAGGATACTGACTTCACTGTTGTGACAAATTGCATCATCCCGGGTTAAGTGCCATACGCCAGGTACAATTTCGCCGGTTGATATATCTTCGAACTCTTCACTCTTGAAATAAGCCACCTGGACAGAGTCAACGTGCTTAATCCAGTAGAACCCTTCCTGCATAGGTCACCTCATCACTGATAGAGTAGACAGTATAGCGGTACGGCAACACCATAGCAGACTGAATAATAGATGTGTTTAAACAAACAGGCATTAATATGAGGCACTCCATCCAACAAACCACCCACGGTTGTACGGATATTAACGGAGTGCTTTTGGATGAGCGCTGAACCCAAAGGTCAGTATTTTTACACAGCAATTTTGCAAAAAGCAGCGCCCATTCAAAACTTGAGCGGTCAGCGGTAATCGAACCCGCATCATCAGCTTGGAAGGCTGAGGTAATAGCCATTATACAATGACCGCATAGTGCGCCATACTGGATTCAAACCAGTGACCGATTGCTTAGAAGGCAATTGCTCTATCCAACTGAGCTAACAGCGCATGGTGCCGACTACCGGAATCGAACTGGTGACCTGATGATTACAAGTCAGTTGCTCTACCTGCTGAGCTAAGTCGGCATGGTGGCCCCTGCCGGGCTTGAACCGGCGACCTGGCGGTTATGAGCTGCTCGCTCTGACCACTGAGCTCAAGGGCCGGAAGCAAAATATTATCCAGAACGGATAAATCCTGCAATATCAACGAATCAGTTCAGATATCCCCCGAATATCCTTCACGGTCTGCGCAAAACGCTCCGGCTCCAGTTCAACGCCAATAGCACGACGTCTAAGCGTCATAGCAGCTTTTATGGTTGAGCCTGAACCCATGAAAAAATCTGCCACCAGATCGCCTGGCCTACTGCTGGCATTGATAATCTGCCGCAACATGTCTGCCGGTTTTTCACAGGGATGCTTTCCAGGGTAAAACTGAGCGGGTTTATGCGTCCAGACATCGGTATAGGGGACCAGCGCTGTTACACTGAAATATCGCCGAAGGCTTTTATACTCGCCAAGCAGTTCTGCGTATTTCCTGCTCAGCACAGAATATTCCTCCACCAGCTGGTGGTGTGGATACTCCCGTTTTCCGGTGCACTTTTTTTCCTTTGCGACACGTAAAAACAATGCCTGTAACTTCTGGTAATCCTCTTCGTTCGGCAGTTGCCACTGACTGGCACTGAACCAGTGAGACGCCATGTTTTTCTTTCCCGTGGCATCGGCAATCTGTTTTGCCGTTATCCCCAGGGCTGCACGCGCATCGCGGAAATATGAAATCAGCGGCGTCAGCACATGCTGTTTCAGTTCCCTGCCCTTCACCTCATAGCCGACGTCTTTTGGACGATATGGACCCTGATAGTGTTCAGCGAACAGAATGCGCTCTGTTGCAGGGAAATACGCCCGCAGGCTTTCCTTATGGCAGCCATTCCAGCGACCGGACGGCTTCGCCCAGATGATGTGGTTGAGAATATTGAAACGGTTACGCATCAACAGTTCAATGTCTGCCGCCAGCCGATGACCGCAAAACAGGTAGATGCTGCCGTTCGGTTTCAAAACCCGCCAGAACTCCGACAGACACTTATCAAGCCACGCCAAGTAATCGGCATCCCGACGCCACTGGTTATCCCAATTTTCAGGTTTAACTCTGAAATACGGCGGATCGGTACAGATTAGGTCTATCGAATTATCGGGGATTTGGGAAAGAACGTGCAGACAATCAGCGTTGAACAACTCAACACTGTTTATTTTTACAGTATTTTTCATAGATCAGTAAGCAGGACTCTGATAGGCTCACTATGCTTTAGCGCTAAAGCGGTGGGCTTCGGTTCGCTTGTGACCTCAAACATGAGCGAATGGCTGGTGGAGTGCTCCAACACCCACCAGCCGCCCATTCTTCACAGCAGATAAGTCATATTTTTATGACTCGACAATTAAATTTAGTATCAATCACGCCAGTCTCTCGTGACGCTAAATACCTTTTCTGACATCTCCCCATATTTATACTCAAAACTACATACAAACGGATCGGGGTTAGTACCAAACCAAATAAACGCCCTACCTTTATGCGGAAAATAATCAGTGCTGAACTCAACACTGACAGACGCAATTTGGGCTTCATGCCCATAACGATTAATGATTTCTTTCTCAACCTCATCCCTGACTTCGTAGGGTATATGACTACCTTTTGCCACGTTTAAATCCTCAAATAATGAATGAAGCTTAAATCATACAAAATTTGAGACATAAAAAACCCGCTCATTGGCGGGTTTTAAAATTTTGGCAACGTATCAAATATGCTTCAAATATGTCTTATTTCGTTGCATTTTGCAAGCGCGTTAGACGTAGATAGTGAAACTTAGGTCACATTTCCAACGCATTAGCCACATCCATCGCTTCGCGCCTGATGAGGATCGTTTGCAACGCCTGAGCGTCAAGTTCAACGAATGCTGCTTTAAATCTCGCCCAATGCGAGGCATACACCCGTAACCAGGTTGAACGATTAACAGAGATCATGCGTGCTAACGCCGCGCCGGCGTACTCTTTATAGGTATCATTGCTTCTGGCCGCTGCTACCTCCTGCGCTGCCAGCCAGACAAGTGAGACCAGTTTTTTTACTACCCGTGACTGCAGCTTCTTCTCTATCCGGCAATTCTGAAAACCATTCCAGACGTGCTGGCACATCAGGGTCTGATACCTGAAGTTCAGATCGAAACCATAGCAGTAACGGATCCATGCCTGCTGGTAGTCATCAAGTGAATTGATTACCCGGCGCCACGGTGCGTAACTAAATTCCAGATCCTGCATTGGCGGTAAAGGTCGCCGCCGGCTTCTCGTTTCCAGCACATAAAAAGGCGTAGTTAGTGCCCTTACAAGCGAGCGTCCGCAACCTCCCCCGCCCTCCAGTTCGATAAGGGGCTGTCCGCAGCGGGGAGTTTTATTTTTGTCTGCTGGTGGATGTTCACTAAACGCCTGCAACTGCCCCTTTGTCCCTTCAGATAAATTAGCCAGGGCGCGCCTTACTTCTATACGGGTATATTCAATGGCCTGTAAATTCATTCAGATTAGCGCTCCATACACTTACGCTTTAACAATTACGCCGATCGCCAGCGCCCGGTCCAGGAATCGAAACAGCAGCTCCAGTTGGGTGCCATTTTTCTGCTCAAACGCCGCCACATCAGCATGCAATTTGTCGTGGCACTCTCTGCACAGAGGGATCACGAACAGGTCGTGGGCTTTGGTAGCAGTGCCCCCCATCCCATTACCGATAATATGATGTGGATCATCTGCCGGACGGCGACAACACTCGCAGGGCTGGCTTTTTACCCAGCGCGTATACTTTTCATTCTCCCAGCGGCGGCGCTTAGGCCGTAACATGAACGACTCAGGGCTATCCGGATCCGCTTGTAGCGCCATAACAGGCTTTTGCTCTACCGGCTCCGGGGCTTCTGTCCGTTTAAACCGTCTTGCTCTCTGCTGAAGTTGAACCGCCGATGGGACAGGGTCGCCCGGGATGATATCGGCCTCTTTGTAAACCGACAGAAATGGTTCAACAGGGAGACGCAGCGCCTGATGCGCCATTCCCTCCGTTATTGAATCCCCAATCCCGGAGTAAATAGCCCACCAGCACAATTCCCCAAGGGACAGCTCGCGCTCTTTGTTGTATCCGAGCCCCAGTAATACTCTATCGATCACCCATTCCGTGGCGTTATTCAGCGCCAGTGCCCCAAGAGTTTCCGTCGCTTGGTCTTTCAGTGTGTGGTCACAGTGCCAACAAACAGCTATCGCCGACGATGCGTAGCGCATTGTGACCACCTCGTTATGGTGATAATCACCGTGGGGGTACTGACACTTTTTGAAGCGCCTCAGCAACCACTCTTCCAGGGCATTGATTCCCCCAGCGGCCTGAATAACTCGCGCATCAGAGAAAAAAGACTGGAGGCTTTTGTTTTCGGCTAGCGGTTGGCGCGCGTCCGGGACTCGCCCAGTAGGCATGCCTGCCATATGCTCAGGCTGACGTTCCACCAGCACACGGCCACCTGTAAATAGGGAAAATAGTTCGCTGCCAGGCTTGAGGAGCACCACGCCGAGACGTGGCACAACTTCAGGGGTAAGCAGCGCTCTCACGCAACCTCCCGTTTCATACTGCCAATCTGTTCACTGGCAACAGTGATTATTTCGCTGGTGGACATGCGCTCAAGCCAGAGCTGATTGATATTTGCTTTTAGCTTGTTCTGCTGGATCTCACTCAGCGCGTCAGCGCCTTCAACCTGGTTAAACACCAGGCCAACCTCAAGAGGCCAGATTCGCGATTCCACTTCTGGCAGATATACAGCAGCAGAAGTAACCTCTTCCGCCGGAGCTGGCGGCGCCACTTTTGTCGCGGCAAATTGAGCCAGGGACATAAACGCCCGCCCTTTCGCTTCCAGTTCCATACGACTGATATAGCTGAACCGCTCGCCACGCCATGACTTATCGAAGACGGCGATAGCACCAGCGAAGAAAGCACTAGTGGGCTTCTGCTTATCGTCGGCAGGGACAAACCACACTGGCAGATCGAACCCAATGCGCCCGCGAATGAATACAATGTGATCGGCATCCTCCGGCCACCACGTTTCACTCGGCGCGGCTTTTATCAGGAATACATAGCGACCGCCCTTCTCGCGCTGGGCTGCTGCGTATTTCATGATGTGCGTCATGCCTGTGATCGCCTGCTTCTCGTGGTACTGCGAACGGCTATACGGTGGGTTGCCATAACCAGCACCACCCAGTTCTGCCAAACGTTCAGACCAGTCCTGTGTCAGCGCGTTATCTTCTGCGGTGTACCATACCGGGCACTTCGCATTGTCATCATCAGCAAACAGGTCGAGAACCAGCGGGCCAAACATCGCATTGATGCCCCAGAACAGCAGATCCGGAGTGCGCCACTGATCGCCAACTTCTCTTAACTCATGGGCTGGCTTGCTACGCAGTTCAGCCAGCGCCTGGCAGTATCTATTCATGAGCGAAATCCCGAGTTTTCTGGTAGTGAATAATCAACATCTTTGAAGATTGCCCGCGAAGCAGGACTGAGGTTGTTAGCCCACTCGCCATTTTTGCGCTCAGGGCGACCGGCTTTGTGCCATTTGTTCGCGGCCTGCAGGTAACCAGGGAATTTCGTTGGTAGAAACAGCGTCGTAGGTCGAAGGTACTCGGACATTTTAAAATCCTGCCCCCATTTCTCGGTCATGTACTCCACAACCAGAGTGAGTTCCTCGGTGGTAAACCCTTCCCCCAGCCGGGCGCGAATATTCTCCAGCGACGTTTTCCCCACCTGATAACGGGATCCTGTTTTTTGGTTCAGAAAAGTCAAAACCTGTTTAGCCTGATCGGTGATCATCACTGCAGGGTCGGGTTGCGGCGCAACCGGACAAGAAGGTTTTTTATCTGATGGATCGGTAGTTGATTTTACTGACGGATCCCCGCCAGATTCTGACGGGTGAAAACCCCCATTTTTACCGGATTTTGACGCCTCAAATTTTGACGGGTCAGATTTTGATGCGTCAGATTTTGACGGGTCAGAATCTGACAGGTGGGCGAATGCCGCCGCCTGAAGCTTTGCCACATTTAGTCGGTAAACATTGGATGCATTACGGTTGCCCTGGCGGCGAGCGGTACGGGTCAACCAACCTTCAGCTTCCAGCTTTGCAATAGCCGTTCTGACAGTGCTGGGCCCCGCCCCAATCTGACGAGCGATAGTCTCAATGGAAGGCCAGGAAACGCCTTCGTCGTTACTGAAGTCTGCCAAGCGTGCCATTATTGCGACACTGGAAATCTTCATGCCAGCCGCCGCACAGCCATCCCAGACGTATGCAGATAATTTAACGCTCACTTATCTACCCTCACGAATCTGGAACGAAACACGACCAACGGTGCCACGCACTCCCAGTCATAGCCGGGGCGGCGGTAGATAACACGTTGACCAGTTGCGTCATAACCGATCACATTTACGACAATGCCGTGATGATCGCGATAGTAACGGTTCAAAGGTTGAATATGCTCTGCCACGTTAACCCCCCATTAATTCTGAGGCGTACCGTTCGGCGATCCACTGGACGCCTCGAGGTGTTACGCGGGTTTGCGTATAGGCATGACCGAAATCAGATGTACCGGTTTTGACGGTAAACAGGCCCTCACGCTGGCGCAGGGCATGCGGCAGCAAATTGCCAGACTGGCGGAACAAAACTTTGTCGCGCAGCAGCACGTCGATCATCGCTTTTTCAGGCATATTCAGGATCTTCGCCGTCTCACGCAGGCTTTTGGCGCCGCCAGCTTCAACATATTGCTCAACAAAAGCCACTTTTGGGGCGTCCTGCTGAACCTTATGGTTTAACCGTGCATTCTGCTCGGCCATATCGGCAGCCAGGCGCAATGCTTCCGGCAAAGTTTGCGGGATGGCGCCAGCGCGCTCTTCCAGTTCACGCAGACGGCGGATGATTGCCATCCGCAGAGGCGCGCTGTAACCGGCAACCAGACACTCGGTATGCTCGCGATCGAGGCGATATTCCCGATACTGCTGGTTGTTCTGGGGGTGGGTCCAGAAATGGGCATACCCCTCCGGCTTCTCGCCGAGTTGCTGCAGCATGGTTTCAATATCGCGTACGACGTGTTTGTGCTGCTTCTGAGTAAGCGCCGCAATATCGCGACTACTCATCGTTACGCGTACCCCAGCAAAGAACGGAGCTGCTGAAACATTAACGCCGTTTATTTGTTGAACCATGCCGCGGCCCTCCGGTTGAATACCCCCACAATTCGAGCCGTACGACTGTGGTTACATGAAAACCAGCGACCCGATACCATGCGTTCATACCGAAACGAAGGAGCGCCCGGTACCGGGATCAACCTGAGTTGCGGCAAACGAATATTTGCGGTTAAATTGCTCACGCGGATTTCTCCATACACAATGATTTATCTGCCACGGCGCCCGGAGCTGCACACTCGCGGGCGTCACTCTTTTCTGGCGCGCAAAACACGCGATAAACGAGCGATGTATGTTCCTGAAGCTTTGATATTGCGCTGTACAGTTCGCCATCAATCGCCGATCGCTCATGAGGTTCAATCACCCCATCCTCGATCGCTTCTCTGACCTGCTGCGAATAAGCACTAATCTGTTCAATTGCCTCAAGCAGGCGCTGGTTTATATCCCCGTAGTCCAGATCTTCAATCTCTGGCATTGGAACGAACGTACCGCCTGACGCTCTGCTGACGGCGTGGGCGATGTGATTTTTTCCACCAGCACTTTGCAGAACCATTACCCAACCAAGCGGGAAAATTTGATCTCCATCGGTACGCAGACGATTAAATAGCGCGTTTTCTGTCACCCCCAACCATTCAGCGGCTTCGGCATACCCGCCCGGCAGGTCAGTGATTGTCTTTTTGATAGCGGCGACCAGCCAAGCTGGCTGCTTATCAACTTTCCATTCAGGTTCGTTACCCACGGCTCCCCCTTCGTTTCTGTGGTTCAATTTATGTTGTCGAATGGCTACGCTTTTCATAAAGCGATTGGTCCACTTTCAAATCACCTTTCGTCAGCGCCTGAATCTCAAAGGCCCGTCCTTTTGGGATAATCTCATCCCATCCGGATACGGAAGCGTGCGAGATATTTAACGCCTTAGCGGTTTTCCCTACGCCACCGAAGTAAGAAATAACTTCATTTTTCTTCATTTTTTTCCTCTGGAGTTAGGTAATGCAGTGCGTAAATAGTAGGATAACTTACATTAATTGGTCAAGCATTCCTACATCATAAAATGGTAGGATTGCCTACATGAAAATGAATGATCGAATCCGAAGCAGACGCAAAGAACTAAAGATGACGCAATCCGTCCTGGCAAAGCTCGTGGGGGTAAACCGCGTCACTATCACTGGCTGGGAATCCGGTGACTACAAACCTGGTGGCGAGAACCTCCAGGCGCTTGCAGCTGCATTAGATAAGTCACCGCAATGGTTACTGGACGGAAAGGATGACGGAAACCAACAACCGCGCGCCGTGAAGCCTGAGCACAGATTCGGAATAAGGTCAGTTCCTATCCTCACATGGGTTCAAGCTGGGGAATGGACGGCTTGTAGCGGTGCTATTACAGAGCGTGATATTAAGGAATGGGTATATACCTCAGCCGCAGTCTCCGAGAACGCATTTGCTCTCATTGTACGTGGAGACTCAATGACCAACCCTACGGGTGCCCCGAGTATTCCTGAGGGTTCGATCGTCGTTGTTGAGCCTGATTTTGGCGATGCCAGCCAAGCTAATGGCAAAATTGTAATCGCACAGCTTTTGGGTAGTGATGAGGCCACCATTAAAAAGTTCGTCATCGATGGTCCATTGAAATACCTTGTACCTCTGAATCCCAATTACAGGATGCTCGAGGTTAACGGTAACTGCCGATTGGTAGGATTAGTAAGACAAGTAATAATGGATTTATAACAAAACCGGGGCCTCCCGGTTTTTTTTCGCCCCTCAATGTAAGTTATCCAACTTTTTCTCTTGACCTGTCAATGTAAGTTATCCTACATTATATTTATCGATAGCGAACAGGCAGGACGCCCATGAAGTAGCCGCCGGTGGCGCATGAATGACCGGATGATTCGCAAACAATAAAAAAGCGCCCATAGGACGCTTCGCTCTTTAACAATCTGGATATTACCAACAAATTTCTAGAAAGGTCGTCTAAGTCGACGTGGCACCTGAACTGGCGGCATGGGCGGAACTTTATCCATTTTGAATTCACTTTTACACAATGGACAGTAATGAATGAAATACCCGCCCATAGAATGAGTGGTTGGACTTGGCTGAAGTATTGACAACTGGCTTTGCTGGAAACAACGGGGACAAGCATTAATAGTAAATTGATCATTACTTCCCCCTATTAATGCTGAGTATACAAGCGTTCCTCCGGGGGTTTTCAATATCGAATATTCCTGCGTAGCTTTCTCAAAATCCTCTAAAACAGCAAGCCTCGAACGTAAAAGAGCAGCTTCATCTTCCTTTGCTCTAATAGCGTCTCCGAGAGAAAAACACTCTGCCTGCAGTGTAATCAGTTTGCTCTGGAGTTCAATTGTTGCCGCTTTAACTTCAGCATCCGTTTTCGCGTCATTGATAATTTTAGCGAGACCTGCAGTCTCCTTTATAGCGGCCATTGCCGCTGATAGTTCAGCGATCACATTGAATACTCTTCTTCTTGTTGGGGATATCCAGATTAACCGAATCCTTGTTGTTGGGGAATAGCGGGATCCACCGAGCCTGATGTGGTGAAAGACAGGCAATAGATTGCTGTGTGTAGTCTTGGCGGTATCAGGGTCTTCAACCTTATTCAAGAGGGACGAAGATAATGTTCTACCTCGGTACCGCCCTTTTTACACAATAGACAAGGGCATCAACGGGCGACGGGCTCATAACCCAATCCACCCGGACGAGAGGATGGCAATTGCAGTTGCCGACCAATGCAGGTGCCCTTCTCTGTTGTGTATGGAGAAACTTACAGCGGCGGCAGCCGCTTAACCGAGAGGAAATGCTATGAGCAATGATCGCATGACCGTCGTGCCCGACTTTCTGGGCGAGCTGGATGCCGGCGTGTTCATGAACAAAATCGCCGCCGCGCTTAATACCACCGCGCTGGGGGTTCTGAACAACGGCAATAAAGGCAAGGTTGTCCTGACTTTTGATTTTGAGCGTATGGGTAATTCCGTTGAAGAGAAGCGCGTCAAGATTAAGCACAAGCTGAACTACATAACCCCGACGCCGCGCGGTAAAGCCTCCGAAGAGGACACCACCGAAACCCCAATGTGGGTTAATAAAGGCGGGAAACTTACCATCCTGCAGGAAGATCAGGGGCAGCTATTCGGGATCACCGGCACGGTGGACGGAAAGCTTAAAGCGGCTCAGTGATCCGCAGCAACAAATTCACTGATACCACTTCGATCATATGTTAATAAGGAATTTTTATGTCTCAGTTAGACAGCGGTACATTTAAGCAGGTAAAAGACCTGGTCCTTTCTGGCTATCACCTGAATGATATTCACGGTCTGGCATGCCCTACCGCTTTGCTGCCCGAAGGAACCAGCGTTGAAAGCCTCGAGCGTTTTTCTCTGGAGCGTTTCCGCTTCCGCGGCGCAATGACCACGACCAGCATTGACGACTTCGCTCGTTACTCGAAGGGCTACGCCAGCGACGCAGAACCCGCCCGTTGCTTTATTGATGCTGACAACATGACCGCCCGATCGGTTTTCAATATTGGGTCCCTGGACAATCCAGGACATGCCGATAACGTTGCAGCAATCACCCTGAAGAAAACAGCCCCGTTCCGCGCGCTATTGCAGATCGATGGTCAACGCCTGAAGCAAAAGCAAATCGCCGAATGGCTGGAAGACTGGAGTGATTATCTGCTGGCGTTCGATGCTGATGGCAATGCGATGCAGATTTCCCAGGCTGCGCAGGCCGTTCGTCGTATCACCATTCAGCAGGCAACCCAGCAGGATCATGAAACTGGTGACTTCGCGGGTAAACGTTCACTCATGCAAAGCGTTGAAGCCAGCAGCAAAGACGTGATGCCAGTGGCCTTTGAGTTTAAGTGCGTACCGTACGAAGGGCTTGGCGAGCGCCGCTTTAGTTTGCGTAACAGCCTGCTGGCCAGCGATGAACCTTGCTTTGTTCTGCGTATCGTCCAGTTGGAGGCCCAGGAAGAAGCCATCGCCACCGAATTCCGCGATCTGCTAATCAGTAAATTCGACGGTGAATCAGTAGAAACATTTATCGGCAACTTCAAAGCGTAATTGCTCTGCATTAAATCCCCGGCGCCGCGGGGATTTATTGAAGCGTAATTCCTTTATTTATCGCCTTTCGGCGAGGGATTCGTGCAACCAAAAATTGTGCGGTGCAGCGCACCAATTAAGGAGAAATAACTTGAGTTTTATCCAGACACTTTCCGGTAAGCAGTTCGATTACATTAACTCCACCATTGACGATATTGATGTCGAAGATATTGCCGGGGCGCTTTCAAATATCTGCCGTTTCGCAGGACACCTGCCGGAGTTCTACAGCGTGGCCCAGCATTCCGTTTTGTGCAGCCAGATCGTGTCGCCAGAGTTTGCCTTTGAAGCGCTGATGCATGACGCCGCAGAAGCATATTGCCAGGACATCCCCGCCCCGCTAAAAGCTCTGCTGCCCGAATACCGGCAGATCGAGAAGCGTACTGAACAGCTCATTCGCCTGAAGTTCGATCTGCCTCTTGAAGAGTCGTCTGTTGTGAAATACGCCGACCTGACCATGCTGGCAACCGAACGCCGTGATCTGGACATCGACGACAGTATTCCATGGGTGATGCTGGAAGGCATACCGCCGACAGATTTGTTTGAAATCCACCCTCTACGACCCGGCCAGGCTTTCGGGATGTTCATTAACCGGTTCAATGAGTTGATGGAGCTTCGCCAATGTGCCGCCTGAAAATAAAGGAACTCGTTGCGGAAGCTCATGCCACCGTACCGGAATTACCAGCAAAGCATGCGCGAATCATGAAAGAAGTCGCAACAAGACTCGAAGCCACATATGCCGCATTAACTGAGTCGTTAGCTCAGTTAGAACAACTGAAAGGTAAGGCTCAATGACCATACTCGAATACATTCAGGCCCATCCCAATACCACCAGCGGTGAAATTGCTAGAGGCATGAATAGAAGGACACCGGCTGTTGCCGGCGCACTGTCTCAACTCTATACCACCGGGCGAATAGTGAAGTCTGGCGTCCGTGAAGGTGTACCAACATACCGCGTTAACGACCTGCCTTTTGGTTGCAGTAACACCCTAACGCTGATGTTCAACCAACTTTTACGGACCGTTCGCTCGGGAGCAGCCCAATGAGCAACATCGACAAACGCACATTATGTGAAGCTTCGGTTCGCGCAGGTGGTGGGGTGTCAATACATGCGCGCCACCAAGCAAAATACGTGGACGCAATCTGGCAGAAGTTGATTCCGACCAGCAACGCTGATATTTAATATTACTGCCCGGGTGCAGCCGGGCAATGGAGAAATTTATGCTGAGCCTCGATTGTGTACCTATTTCAACTTATTGCAAAGAGACTGGTGAAACTCCTGATGCGATCAACAAGCGCGTACAGCGTGGTGTGTGGCGTGAAGGGGTTCAAGTGCTGAAAGTCGAAGGCGTTAAGGAGAGATGGATAGATCTTAGTGAGGTTGCAAAATGGGCCAGACAGAATCGCCTAAACTCCCGCGCGGTGTAACCATCAGGAAACATCGCAACGGTCAAACCATCAATATTACTTTTACATATAAAGGGGTGAAATGCCGTGAGCCTCTTTCTAATCTGGACGTAACCCCTAAAAATATCAAATACGCCGAGCGCACACTCGGCGAGATCCATAACAAGATCGAAAGGGGAACGTTTGTTTACGCGGAATACTTTCCCCGTTCTACCCGATTAAAAATTTTCGGAAACGCTGCCGCAGGAAAAACGGTGAAGATGTATCTGGATGAGTATCTGGTGATCTGCGAAACGAGGAAGCTTTCCCCTTCGACAATAGGCGGGTACAAGAAATGCCGAAGCGCATTGTCATCACTACATATTTTTCCTGCAAGTGAGTTGACGCCGGCTGCATTGAAGACATGGATCCAGAACCAGAAAACGACATTGAAGACCATCCGAAACCAGTTGTCATTCCTGCGTTCTGCGTTGGATGAAGCAGTGACAGATGGTGTGCTTCAAATTAACCCTGTATCTCTGGTAACAGCTTCACGGTACCAAAGTGATAAGTCAGAGGCAGCACGTAGTTATGTGGTAGATCCGTTGTCACCAGCAGAAGTAGACGCTTTACTCTCAGCGGCTGGCAATCAGCAGTGGGAGAACCTTTTCCGGTTCGCTATCCAAACCGGGCTGCGTAGTTCTGAACTGTGTGCTCTTCGTTGGGCTGATATTGACTTTGTAGGGAAGACAGCCCACGTCCAGAGCGCCAGTGTTGTTGGTGTGATCAAAGGGACTAAGACAAAAGCAGGTACCCGTAAAGTTGAACTGACAGATGAAGCAATGTCGGCTCTGAAAAATCAGAAATCGTTCACGTACATGAAGGACGCTACTATCTTTGAAGACCCAAAGACCAATAAGCCGTGGGCAAGTGCTGATGCAATTAGAAAAAAAGCATGGGTCCCGACATTGAGAAAGGCTGGTATTCGATACAGAAACCCATATCAGACTAGGCACACATTCGCCACTTGTCATATTAGCCGCGGTGCAAACTTGTTTTGGCTTGCGACACAGATGGGACACAAAGGCCCGGAAATGTTGTTCCGTCACTACGGACGTTATCTAAAGGAATACGACAATAACACAACAAATATTCAATTGAAAAAAGGCTGATCTTGACAAATAATCCCTTCTTTTATGGTTAAAGTAGGGATATCAAAATGGCTGATCCAGCTTGGGTAGGAGTAGGTGGCCTTGTTGCTAGTACACTATCCGCCTTTGCGGCTTATTTAGCGGTACGACAAAGTATTATCCAAAGGAGAATATCAAATAAAGTTCAAATCACATTAAAAGGAGCCAAAGCAAACCTTACAAGAAGAAAAATAACAAAAGCAATTGACTTAACCAATGATCATGTTGAATTTACCATGAAGCCATCACTCATTAATATTGGGTTAGGTCCCGCTCTAAAATTTGAATACTCTTGGGATTTTGATTACTTCAAACATTTCAAGAATAGCGATATAAAAAACATTAGCAGTGAAACAAACATTAGTTCAAAAGATTACCTAGGCTATATTCACTCTAACAATTACGCATTCCAATATTCAAAGGATAGTAATTCAGAATTTATACATTTACTAGGCAATGGTAAAACTGCTTGGTTCAACCACTCAAATAGATATAAAGATATAGATTACATTTTACCATGGTCAGTTAGCAATCATGAGACATATTTAACATTACCAAACATAATACCAATGTTATTGACATATGAATCGCCACGGATAATCTAGACACTTCCGAGCCGTTGATAATACTGGTTTTCATATTCTGTCGGTGACATCTGTTCGCTAGAACCATGCCGACGCTTACTGTTATAAAACATTTCGATGTAATCAAAAATATCGCTGCGGGCTTCTTCCCGCGTTCCGTAGATTTTTTTCTTTATCCGTTCACGTTTCAACAACTGGAAAAAGCTTTCTGCAACCGCATTATCATGGCAGTTACCGCGACGGCTCATGCTGCCCTCCAGGCCGTGTGATTTCAGGAACGACTGCCACTCATGGCTTGTGTACTGACTGCCCTGATCCGAATGAACCAGCACCTGTTTTTGGGGATTACGCCGCCATACAGCCATCAGCAGTGCGTTCAGGACAATGTCCTTTGTCATCCGGGATTGTATGGACCAGCCGATAATTTTGCGTGAGAACAGATCAACAACCACGGCAAGATACAGCCAGCCTTCGTGGGTCCTGATGTAGGTTATGTCCGTTACCCAACTCTCATCCGGAGCATCCGGATTGAACTGTCGCTGGAGCCTGTTGGGCGACACGATACTGGCCTCGCCTTTACGTGCCCGCGGGCTCCGGTATCCGACCTGAGCCTTTATCCCGACACGTTTCATCAGTCGCCAGACTCTGTTCACTCCGCACTGTTGCCCGCTGTCCCGCAGATCCAAATGGATTTTGCGATAACCATAGACGCATCCCGATTCCAGCCAGAACTGTTTAATCTGCCCTGTCAGCCTCAGGTCTGCCTGATGGCGTTGTGAATGCGGCTGCTGAAGCCAGGCGTAAAAACCACTGGGATGAACATCCAGCACCCGACAGAGCAGGCGAACAGGCCAGCAACAGGTGTTGTCACGGATAAAGGCGTACCTCAGTCGGACAGCTTTGCGAAGTACGCCGCGGCTTTTTTTAATATGTCCCGTTCGTCGGTAACCCGCTTCAGCTCTTTCTGGAGACGGCGGATCTCGGCCTGAGCATCTGACTCTTCTTTATTAGTGGAAGAATCTGGACCGTACTTCTTTATCCAGGCGTAAAGGCTGTGGGTGGTGATATCGAGACGTGTTGCAACGCTGGCAACAGAATAACCGCGATCAACAACCTGTTTGACTGCTTCAATTTTAAACTCTTCGGGATAACGCTTACCGCTCATGGGCACCTCTCTTTAAGCCATCTTAAATGACTCTGAGGTGTCTGTTAAACCCGTGGCGATTCAATGTCCTTGCCAGCAATTCATGGTAGAGGTGTATAAGCGGAAGCTCTTCGAATCCGCGATATGTATCTATATCCAGCCACTTCTTCACCTCTCTCGTATGTTCAACTGACCAGTTTTTCATAACGATCTCCAACAGGCATTAGACTTAATGTATGTAGCAAACGTAATCGACATGTTAAAGGAAGACCAATGAAATGAGTTCAGATGCCATCAGGAAGTTGAACCAAAAGGTTTGATATTTTTTGATACAGTTCGCTAACGGACTATTTTCAGGGGTTTATGCCGTTACGATTTATGGTTCCTTTATAGAACCAAAGGTAAAGTCAGAAACAGCAGTTATCTAGAAAATTCAATCAAATAGATATCTAGTTACAGGGATACCAGCGCTATGTCCAGCAATTGCCTGACAGTCTGTGGCGGCCAAAGCTGGTCGCGCTGGCGCAGAACGCGGTGGAGAACGCCATGAACCTGGCGCTGTATGCGGACGCGCCAGATTCGGCGCAAGGAAGCGCTGTCAGCATTGCCGATGCGGACCGGGTAATCGACGCCTTTAGTCAACTCGCCCGACCACAGCTCGCCGCCCGGCTGCGCCAGCAAATCGCAGCGCAGGTCATGGCGAGGGTGAGCCAGCAGGGCGGCGCGCTGCTGCCAAACATGGCGCCTCCCGCGATCGCCTACGCCACGCCGGAGCAGGCGCAGGCCAGTGGCGAACGGATCGCCGCCTGGTCGACGGCCCAGGCGGAACAGATCTCCGCCACGCTCACCCGCTATCAACAGGACGTCACCTGGCTTGACGGACAACGCCCATGGCTGTCGGCGGCGGAGAATCAGCAAATCGTCCGCTGGGTTAATTCCCTGAACGCCATGCAGCGTCTGCTACAGCAGGACCCGACCACTCCCCCGGCGCAAATGACCACCCTCGCAACCGCGCTGCCGACCCTGACCGCGCAAAACTGCCAGAGCGAACTGGCGCAGTTCACCGCCTCCGGCGGCAATGATTTTTACAGCCAGTCGCTGACAGCGCTGGTCGGCGCCGCGCAGCAAAACTGCCGTCAGTTGCGCCAGCAGGCCAGCGTCAGCACGACGCAGAAGATCTTCAACCTGTACAACGTCTGGCTGGCGGGGCATTTCCCGTTTACCGCCGTGCCGCACGCGCCGGACGCAGATGTTGATCGGGTCCGCGAACTTACCGTACTGCTTGATACGCTGCCGCCGGAATCTCTGACCGGACAGCCGCCGCTGATCCAACAACTGGCAGCGGCAAAACCGCTGCTGGCGGCTCTCGTCTCACCGAAGGGCGTTGCGGTACGCGTCCTCTGGCGCACCTCGCGCAATAACGAGACCGGCGCAGATCAAATAGTCGACTGGCGGCTGAGCGGAAATCAACAGACTCTCAGCTACCCCGGCGGCGCAGAGGTGGATCTGCACTGGCGCAGCGGCGACGCTCTGAGCGTAAGCCTGCGCTGGGCGAAAAACTCCGCATGGCGGCCATTGCCGGGCGCATCACAGCCAGGCATAACCGTTGTCGGCGATACGGGGCGCTGGCGCTGGCAAGGCGCGTGGTCGCTGTTGCGAATGATTGCACAACAGCGCGTCGGCGGCGCACTGGCCCAGCCGCTGCCGCTGCGCTTCACCCTTCCCGTGGGCGACGGTCAACTGCGCGCAACGACCACCGTGTATTTACAGGTGGCGCTACTGGATGCGGAAGGTAAAGCGCCGTTGCCCTGGGTAAGGCTCACCGAACAAGGATTATCAGGAGAGGATTAATGGAACATATTGAAGCACTGCTGGCCCCTGTCCGCGCCGACTGCCCCTGCGGCGAGTCGATACGCTACTCGCCAGAGTTTGACCAACTGGTCGCCGCACGCCAGCAGGATGACGAGACGCTGCCTACCGGCGTCTGGCAAAGCACGCCCCGGCGCGCTGACTGGGAAGCGGTCGCCCGCATTGCCAGCGAACTGACCGTCACGGGCAGTAAAGATCTGGTGATCATGGGCTGGCTCGGCGAGGCGTGGCTGCGCCTGCGCGGGCTGCTCGCCCTGCCCGATGCGCTGGCGCTGCCCGTACTGGCGCTGGAGCGTTATCCGACAGAGTTGCATCCACAAATTAAAGCGGGTGATTACGACTATCGCGCCGCGCCGCTTAGCTGGCTGGCGCAGCGCTACGCGCTGCTGGTGGCTGACGCGCCGCTGTTTTTATCCGAGGATGAGAGCGTGTCGTTGACGGGGTGGCAGCAGGGCAACGTTGCCAGATTTCTCTCCCCCGAGAAGCAAGCGCCGATTGTGCAGGCGCTGGAGACAAGCCTGGAATGGCTGCAACGCCTGAACGCCGTCTGCCAGCACTGGCCAGAGGCTTCTGCCCCCTCGTTTACTAACCTGGAGCAAAAGATTAAAACCTGTCAACAGGCACTGGGCAGCGCACTGCCTGAACAGATACTGCCAGCCGCGCAACCAGCCGCACCGATGCCTGTCCATGGAGCGGCTTTCGGCAGCCGCGAAGAAGCCTATCAGATGCTCAGGCAGATCGCGGATTATTTGCAGAGCACCGAGCCGCACAGCCCGGTGCCCTACCTGTTGCAGCGCGCCTGTGTGTGGGGAAATACGCCGCTGCCGGAGTTGCTTAATGAACTGATCAGCGGCGATGAGGCCGCCCGCCGACTGTGGCGGCAACTGGGAGTCTTACCATGAGTTGTCCAGGAGTATGTAATGGCGCGACGCTGCAATGCTCGTTTGGCCTCGCGCCTTCCCCGCTGTGCGTAGTGCCCATCAGCCGTACTCTGGTAAACAGCGTGCCGATGGCGAATATCATGGACAACAAATCGTTCGTGAACATTTTGCCGTTCGGGATGTGCAGCAGTATGGCTAACCCGGCCGTGGCTGCCGCGACCGCCGCGGCGCTCGGGGTGCTGACGCCGATGCCCTGCATTCCCGTGACCATAGCTCCCTGGATGCCCGGTTCTCCGACAATACTGGTGGGCGGCATGCCCGCCCTGACCGCGCAGTCGAAGCTGATGTGCAACTGGGGCGGCGTGATTCAGATTGTGTTTCCGGGACAGGTGACAACCATCGTGACGTAATTCTCCTGTTCACCTGGCGGGATAATCGCGATTAATCCACGCGTGATCGTCTTCCCAGGTGAACATCCATTTGCGCACCGGCCCGGCCATCACGTTGAGGTAATAGCTGTCATACCCGGCCATCGTCGCCACCGGATGGTAGCCCTTCGGCACCATCACCACATCGCGGTTGTAAACCGCCATACACTCATCCAGCGTTCTGTCGTCGGTGTAAACCCGCTGCATGCAGAACCCCTGCTCCGGATTGAGGCGATGGTAGTAGGTCTCCTCCAGGTAGGTCTCCTGCGGCGGGTTATCCGTATCGTGCTTGTGGCTCGGGTACGAGCTGGTGCAGCCCTCACTGGTCCACACCTCCACCACCAGCAGGCTGTCGGCGGGCTTGTCTTGCGGCAGAATGTTGTGCACGTAGCGCTGATTATGCCCCTTGCCGCGCGCTTCGCCGTCGATATCCTGCGGGGCAATCAGCCGCGTCGGATACGTGCCTTTGCCGGGAGCGGCGCAGACCGCCAGTTCGAGCTTCGTCAGCGCCTTCACCTGCACCGCCTCCTGCGGGGTGACGTAAACCGCCCACGGCTTGATGCGCTCGAACGGGCTCATCCGCTCGCCAATATCGTTAAACCGCGCGGAAGGCGTGCTGACGGAGGCGCGCCCGGCGACCAGCACCAGACAGCGCTCTTCGCTGACCGCGGGCAGCGTCAACTGCTGCCCCTCCTGCAACTCATAGGCCTCAAAGCCAACATATCCCCACCCGGCGCGTTCCGGCGTGACGGACTGGGTGCGCCCCTCAGCGTTCGGCTGTTGCCAGCGTGATAGCAGACGTGACATGTCACCTCCTCAGATAAGCCCGGCGTCGCGCGCCAGGCGGCTCAGGTTGTTATAGCCCAGACGGGCGTAGGTCAGCGGGTGAGCAATCGCCGGATCCTGCTCAGCTTCCACCACCAGCCAGCCGTGATAGTCCTGCGCTTTCAGCAGTTGCATGATTGGCGGGTAATCCACGCAGCCGTCCCCCGGCACGGTAAACACGCCGCTCAGCACCGCGTCGAGGAAGCTGGTTTTGCGGTTTTTGACGTCCGCCAGCACGTCGGCGCGCACGTCTTTGCAGTGGACGTGGTTGATGCGCGACGCCCAGCGCTGCGCCACCGCCAGCGGATCGGCCCCGGCAAAGGTCAGATGCCCGGTGTCCAGCAGCAGCCCGACCTCTTCGCCGGTATGGGTCATCAGGTTGTCCACGTCGTCGGCGGACTCAATCACCGTGCCCATATGGTGATGGTAGGCAATCTGCACCCCCTGCCGCTGCGTATAACGCGCAAACTCGGTGAGCTTCTCGCCGTACTCCTTCCAGCGATCCTGCGGGAAGCGCGGGCGCAGGTGCACCGGCGTCTGCTGCTCGCCGTGAATGCAGCCGCTCACTTCCGCAAAGACCAGCACCTTCGCCCCCAGCTCGCGCAGCAGCGTCAGGTGCGGCTGCACGGCGGCGATCTCCTCCTCCACGCTGCGCTCCAGCAGGCGGCCGGAGTACCAGCCGGAGACCAGCTGCAGGTCGTGGCGCTGCAGAATGGGGCCAAGCAGGCGCGCTTCGCGCGGGAATTTGTTGCCCAGCTCGAAGCCGGCAAAACCGGCCTCTTTGCCTTCGCTCAGGCAGGTCTCCAGCGGCGTCTCCGCGCCGAGCGAAGGCAGATCGTCGTTCGTCCACGTCAGCGGGTTGATGCCCAGTTGTACACTCATTGTCGTCTCCATTATGCGTGCCCGCGCTCGCGCCACCAGGCGATAAGCTGCAGGTAATTGTCCCGAATGCGCGCCACCAGCTGCGCATCGTCGATATCGTGCTTCAGCCATGCGCGGGAAGCGTCGCCGAACAGCGTGCGCCCCACGGCAAACCCCTTCACCAGATCGTGCCCCGCCGCGGCGTTAAACCCGGCGCGTAGCTGTTCGGCCGGCGCGTCCAGCCCGAGGATCACCACTCCGCGGCAGTGCGGATCCCTGCGTTCGATAATTTCGCCGAGCGACGCCCAGCCGTCGGCTGAGAGCGGCGGCAGCTTCCACCAGTCCGGGTAAATGCCCAGGTTGTAGAAGCGGGAGATGGCGCGCAGGTAAAGTTCATCGCTGCGCGGCATGGTCGCGGGCAGGATCACCTCCAGCAGCAGCTCATGCCCGGACCGGCAGCAGGCGCGGTAGACTTCGGCAATTTTCTGCTCCTGCTCCAGGCGCAGGCCGTGGGCATCTTCCGGATGGAAAAAGACCAGGCACTTCACCACGTGCTCCTGCGGCCAGCTGATGAGCTGGGTGCCGATATTGCCGTGCTCCATTTCCAGCGGCCGCGAGCCCGGCAGCTCAATGGGCCGCCCGATCCACCACCCTTCACCGGTTATGGCGTTGAGCGCGTCCTGACCAAAGGTGCCGTCGCACAGCAGACCGGCTTTGCCCTCCAGCCCGGCGCGGCTCGCCGCCTCGCGGCTGGCCTGCAGGATCAGCTGCTTCAGGGCCGGAATGCGCCCGAGCGACGCGCCGCACTGTATAGCCATATCCTCAAGCTGGCTGCGGTGATCGAAGGCCATCACGCACAGCTCCGGCCACTCGCGGCGGCGAGTGGTGACCCGGTGCAGATGGTTCAGGCGCGGATCAAGATCCGGACGCGGAACGAGCGCGGCGCGAGAGAGATAATCGTCCAGCTCGATTTTGCTCGGCATCGCCGGGGCGCAGCCGTGGCGCGAGACCACCAGCGCGCCGCAGGCGTTGGCGTAGCGGCACGCCTGCTCCCAGCCCTCGTCGTTCAGGTAGCCGCGCAGCAGGCCGGACATAAACGCGTCCCCCGCGCCGAGGACGTTCAGCACCTCCACGCGCACGCCGGTCACCGTCAGGCCGTCGTCCAGCCGTGGCGGAATGGCACCGGTATAGACCGAGCAGCCGAGCGCGCCGCGCTTGCAGACCAGCGTGGCCTGACTCACGTCGCGCACCCGTTCCAGCGCCTGTAAGGTATCCGTGCTACCGCCCGCAATATGGAACTCCTCTTCGGTGCCGACAATGACGTCGAAGAGGTGCAGCACCTCCTGCAGTTCGCGGGTGACCTTATCGGCAGCGATAAAGCGCGTTTCGCCGTCGCCCAGGGCGGTCAGTCCCCACAGCACCGGGCGGTAATCGATGTCCAGCACCGTGCGCACGCCGTGACGGCGGGCATAGCCCAGCGCCGTCAGCACCGCCTCGCGGGTCTGAGGGTGAGAAAGGTGAGTCCCGGTGATGGCAAGACACCGTGCGGAAGCGATGTAGCTTTCGTCCACATCGCTGGCGGTAATCGCCATATCCGCGCAGTTATCGCGGTAAAAAATCAGAGGAAAGGTGTCCCGGTCTTTAATGCCGAGCAGCACCAGCGCCGTGAGGCGTTCTTTATCGGTAATCAGATGGCTGGTGTCGCAGCCCACCTGGCTTAACTCTTCCCGCAGGAACCGACCCATATGTTCATCGCCCACGCGCGCCAGCATCGACGAGCGCAGGCCCTGACGCGCGGTACCGTACGCCACGTTGCCGGACGATCCGCCGAGATATTTGGCGAAGCTCGACGCATCCTCCAGACGGGCGCCAATCTGCTGGCTGTAGAGGTCTACCGCCACGCGGCCCATGCATATCACATCAAACTGCTTTTCCACGTTGATACCTCATCAGACAATGTCGTTCACGTTCAGCCAGCGGCCCTGCTGGTGCGAGAGTGCGATGGCGTCCAGCACGCGCGACACCTTCCAGCCCTCTTCGAAGTCCGGCCACATCGGGGCGTCGGCGGCAATCCCGTCCACCAGGTCGCGCACCTCCACCGTTTTTTGATCGTTAAAGCCGATCCCGTGGCCCGCGCCCATGCAGAACGCTGCGTAGTCCGGGTGTGCCGGGCCGACCAGCAGCGTGCGGAACCCCTGACGGTTGACCGGATCGTCATGCAGATAGAGCTTCAGCTCCGCCATGCGCTCCTGGGTGAAGCTGATGGCGCCTTTCGTCCCGGTGATGACGTACGACAGCCCCATCTTGCGGCCGCAGGCGACGCGTGAGGTTTCAATGACGCCCTGCGCCCCGCCCGCGAAGCGCACCATCGCGTGGGCCTGATCCTCGTTTTCGACGGCAACCATCTCCGACGACCCGGCCTTCGCCGGACGTGCCGGGACCACAATCTTCAGGTCGCCGCAAACCTGCTCAATCTCCCCCACCAGGTACTGGGCCATATTGACGATGTGCGCCGCGAGGTCGCCCAGCGCCCCCAGCCCGGCAGTCTCTTTGAAACAGTGCCAGTGAATCGGCGAAAGCGGGTCGGCCATGTAGTCTTCGTTGTGGGTACCGTAGAAGTGGATCACCTCGCCAATCTCGCCGCGGGCGATGATCTCCTTCGCCAGCTGCGCCGTCGGGTTTTTCATGTAGTTGAAGCCCACCAGGGTTTTCACCCCTGCCCGCCTTGCGGCGTCGACCATCTCGCGCGCGTCGTGGGCGTTCAGCGCCAGCGGCTTCTCCGAGTAGACGTGCTTGCCGTGGCGGATTGCCTCCAGCGCCATCTCTTTATGGAGATGGTTGGGCGAGCAAATATCCACCACATCAATGGCCGGGTCGGCCACCAGCGCCCGCCAGTCTCCCGTTGAACGGTTGAAGCCAAACGCCCGGGCGCGCTCTGCCGCCAGCGCCGGGTTCACCTCGGCCACCATCTCGCGCACCAGCCTGCCGCGCAGGTTGAACACCGTCGGGGCCTGGGCGTAGGCGATGGCGTGCGCCTTGCCGATATACCCGGTGCCGATTAATCCAATACGTACCTCTTTCATCACGATCCTCACAGTGCGCCGCGACGGCTCTTGGCGTAGGTGTCGAACGCCACCGCCAGAACGATAATTAATCCGGTGATAATCTGCTGGTAGTAGGCCGAGACGTTCATCAGCACCAGGCCGTTAATCAGAATACCCATGATGATGGAGCCGATGATGGTGCCGCCGATGCGCCCGTAGCCGCCCATCAGCGAGGTGCCGCCAATCACTACCGAGGCGATGACGCGCAGCTCAAAGGAGATCCCGGCCACCGCCTCGGCGCTCCCCAGACGCGCGCTGAGAATAAAGCCCGCCAGCCCTGCCAGGCAGCCAATCAGCACGTAGACGCTGACCAGCACGCGCTTCACGTTGACCCCCGCCAGGCGCGCCGCCTCCGGGTTGCCGCCGATGGCGTAAACGAAGCGCCCCCAGCGGGTTTTGTGCAGCGCCAGATAGCCGCCGACGGCGACGATGGCGAAGATCCAGATCGGAATGGAGATGCCGAGCAGCTCCCCGCGCCCCCACCAGCGGTAGCCCTGATCGAAACCGGCGATCGGCGCGCCGTCGTTAATCACCAGCGTCAGGCCGCGCCAGATGGTCATCCCCCCGAGGGTGACGATGAACGGCGGCAGGCGCAGGCGGGTGACGCCCAGACCGTGCAGAAAGCCAATCGCCGTGCCCATCGCCAGGCAAATCCCCAGCCCAATCAGCCAGCTCATGCCGCCCCAGGCGTTCGGGTCAACGGTGGTAAAGTTGTCGCCCTTGATCACGTACGCCGCGGTCATGGCGCACACCGCCAGAATGGAGCCGACGGAGAGGTCGATCCCGGCGGTCAGGATGACGAAGGTCATCCCCACGGCCATGATCCCGTAGATGGAGACCTCGGTCAGGATGTTGAAAATATTGCGTTCAGAGAAAAAGTTGCTGTTCTGCGACTGGAAGAAGATCAGCAGCAGGATCATGAAAATCAGCACCCCGAAGCGCTCGAAGAAGGCGATGGGATCGATGCGTCCGGCGCGTTTCACCGGGGCCTGCGTTTTAGAAATCATCTGCGTCATGAGAAACTCCGTTATGCCGCGTTCAGGGCGTTGTGGTTGATGGCCATCATCGTCATCAGCCGCTCTTCGTTAGCGTCGTCGCCGTGGATCTCGCCGGTCACCCGGCCTTCGCTGAGGGTGATGATCCGGTCAGACACCGCCATCACTTCAGGCAGATCGGAGGAGATCACGATCACCGCCACGCCCTTTTTCGCCATGTCAAACAGCACCTGGTGCACTTCCGATTTGGTCCCCACGTCGATGCCGCGCGTCGGCTCGTCGACGATCAGCACCCGAGGGTTGAGCGCCATGCAGCGCGCGAGGATCACTTTTTGCTGGTTACCGCCGGAGAGCTTGCGCACCTCCTGCTCGCTGTTGACCATTTTGATCTGCAGCGCCTGGCGGTAGGACTCAATCAGGTCGTCCTCTTTGCGGGTGTTCACGAACCAGCGCCACTGCAGCAGAGACGAAAGGCACGAGAGCGACAGGTTGTCGCGAATCGACAGCCCCAGTACCGCCCCCTCTTTTTTGCGATCTTCCGGCACCAGCGCCACGCCCTGATCGAGGGCATACAGCGGATCGCGCGGCTGGTACGGCACGCCGTCCAGCTCAAAGCTGCCCGAGGTAAACGCGTCCGCGCCAAACAGGCAGCGCGCCACCTCGGTGCGTCCCGCACCCACCAGCCCGGCAATGCCTAACACTTCCCCGGCGTGGACGTGGAAGCTGATGTCGTGCAGGGCGATGCCGTGCGGATCCAGCGGCGGCTTTTCGCGGCTCAGCCCCTTCACCGCCAGGCGGACAGGTTTATCTTCATGGTGGGTTTCGCTGGCGGGACGACGGTTAAACGCCACGTCGCGCCCGACCATCAGGCGAATCAGTTGTTCGACGGTGGTCTCCGCCACCGCGCCGGTACCGGTGAAACGACCGTCCTGAAACACGGTGAAGCGATCGCAAAGTTGAAACACTTCGTGCAGACGGTGGGTAACGTAAATAATGCTGACCCCACGCCCCTTTAGTTCCCGCACCACGCGGTGCAAACTTTCCACTTCGCTGTCGCTCAGCGCGGCGGACGGTTCGTCCATAACGATCAGCTTCGCGTTCAGGGTTAACGCGCGGGCGATCTCCACCATCTGCTGCTGCGCCACGCTCAGGCGGGCGACCGGCGTGGTCGGGGCGACGTTCAGCTGCAGGTAATCGAGGATGACCTGCGCCTCCTGGTTTACCCCCTTTTCGTCGACGATCAGGTTACGCCTGCGCGGCTCGCGCCCGAGAAACATGTTCTCCGCGACGGTCATGTTGGGCAGCAGGTTGAACTCCTGATAGATGGTGATAATGCCCTTGTTCTGCCGCTCCACCGGGGAGTCATCCACCGGCAGCGTTTCGCCGTTGAACCAGATCTCCCCGCGCGTTTGCGGCTGCGCCCCCGCGAGCGCCTTCAGCAGCGTGGATTTTCCCGCCCCGTTTTCCCCCAGCAGGGCGTGAATTTCTCCGCTGCCGACGGTCAGCTGAGCGCTGCTCAGCGCCCAGACGCCGGAAAAGCTTTTCGCCAGGTCGGTCACTTTCAGTAAGGGTTGCGACATCGGTCTGCTCCTCCTTCAGAGTGCGCCGCCGCTCGCGCGGCGGCTGCGGATAGATCAGTTACCGGCCTCGCCGATGCGCTCAGCCTGCTGCAGGTTCTCTTTGGTGATCAGCGTCGGCGGGTAGTCAGCCCCGGTGATGGCGGTTTTGTCGCGCACGTTGGCCACCAGCTGGCTCATCGCCGTTTTGACCGCAAAGCCCGGACGCTGATCCGCCGTCACCGCCAGCCAGCCCTCGCGCACGCGGGCCAGCGCTTCCGGTACCGCATCAAAGCCGGTCACCAGGATTTCGCCCGGCTTCACGCCCTGGCTCTGCAGGGCTTCAATCGCCCCCAGCGCCATATCGTCGTTGGCGGAGAGGATCACCTGCGGGCGTTTCGGCAGAGAAGGCAGGACGCTTTCAACGATGCGCATCCCTTCTGAACGCATCCAGTTGCCGGTCTGATCGGCGACGATCTTGTATTTATCGCCACCCGCCTTCAGGCTGTCGCGGATCCCTTTGGTGCGTTCAATATTGGAGGAGGAGCCGGGCTGACCGGTGAGCAGTATGATCTCCGCCCCGTTGGGGAATTTGCTTTTCACGAAGTCGCCAATCGCCTGGCCGCCTTTGTAATTGTTGGCGCCAAAGTGCGGCACTTTCTTCTGACTGTCGACGGAGCGGTCAAGGGTGACGACCGGCAGCTTCGCCTCCTGAATTTCATCCACCGCGCTGGAGACCGCGTTCACGTCGTTCGGGGAGACGATAAAGCCCTGCGCCCCGCGGGTGATGGCGTTTTCCAGGTCAGCCACCTGTTTCGGCGAGCTGCCCTGCCCGTCCAGCACCTGAAGCTGCACGCCCATCTCTTTTGCGGCCTTCACCGCCGTGCGCTGCATGTGCACTTCAAACGGCATCGCCAGATTTGGCGTACTGAAAACAATTTGCTCGTTTTCGGCGAGGGCGGCCCCGGACGTTACGGCGATGAGGGCGGCTACGATCAGTTTTTTCATTATTATGTCTCTCTGTGTAGGGTGGGTGTGTTTAGAGGACGATCTCGCGCTGGCTGCGCAGTGATTCCAGCGCTTTATCCGCGAGGTACAGCGCTCGTTCGCCGTCATCGCCGCTACAATCCGGCACCGCTTCGCCGCGCAGGACCGCAACAAAGTGTTCCCATTCCGCGGCGTAAGCGGATTTGTAGCGCTGGAGGAAGAAGTGTTCCGGCAGCGCGCTGGTGCAGCCCTGTTTTCCGTAGTGCTGCACCTGGTTTTCAAGGATATTGCCCGCGCAGAGCAGCCCTTCGGAACCGTGCAGCTCCAGGCGCTGGTCGTAGCCGTACGAGGAGCGGCGGCTGTTGACGATGGTCGCCATCGCGCCGGAGGCGTATTTCAGAACGATAAACGCGGTATCGATATCCCCCGCCTCGCCAATCGCCGGATCCACCAGGTTGCTGCCCTGGGCATACACCGACACCGGCTCTTCGCCCATGATGAAGCGCGCCATGTCAAAGTCGTGAATGGTCATGTCGCGGAACATGCCGCCGGAGACGCGCACGTACTCCGCAGGCGGCGGAGACGGATCGCGGGAAATGATCAGCAGCGATTCCGGTTTGCCGATGCGCCCGGCCTGCGCCTCGGTTTTCACGCGGCGGAACTGCGGGTCGAAGCGGCGATTAAAGCCGATGAACAGCGGCACGTCGTACTCTTTGACCACTTTCAGGCAGTCGCGCACGCGGGCGAGGTCGAGGTGTACCGGCTTTTCGCAGAAGATGGCCTTGCCGTGGCGGGCGGCCATTTCAATCAGATCCGCGTGGGTATCCGTTGCCGAAGCAATCAGTACGGCATGAACGTCAGGGTCGGTCATCGCCTCCTCCAGGCTCTGCTGGCGGGCCTGATACTGCGTGGCGAGACGGGTGGCAAATGCCTGATTCGGGTCGACCACCGACCACAGCGTGGTCGCACTGTGGCTGGCGATGTTAGCTGCATGTACCTGGCCGATTCGGCCAGCGCCCAGTAAAGCAATGTTAAACATAACGGCTCCCGGTGTTGGTGAATGCAATGAACTAACGACCCTTTAAATAAAACATTTATTTCATTTTTATAAATAGTGAAAATTATGTTTTTGAGTGCAGGTTAACAGTTTTGAGATGAACGAGATAATTTTTGTTATCAATCTCACAACATGAGCGGCGATATACGGAAAGAACATCGCCCTCTCCCGGATGGGGAGGGCGCGGAAAACACAGGAAGATAAAATGAAATGAAAATTTCGTTACGGCGGGAAAACTAATACTGACGCGCTTTTTTTACCTGCGCTTGCGTCAACGCGGCGGCTTCGCGCACCGCGGGCGAGTCTGCCACCTGCGCATCGCCGGTTCGCCACCACGAGGCGTAATCGTGGGTCATGGTCTTCGGCAGCACCTTAATGTCCAGCAGCGTCGGGCCAGGATGGGCGCGGGACGCCGCCAGCGCCGCCAGCAGGCCTGGTTCATCGTGTATCCGCCACGCGCGACAGCCGTAACTTTCCGCGTTTTGCGCGAAATCGACCTTCACCAGCGGTCCGTCAAGTTGCCCGGTTTCCGGGTTGCGTCGGCGATTTTCGGTGCCAAAGCTTCCCATACCGTGCCCCATTTGCAGGTTGTTAATGCAGCCGAAGCTGGCGTTATCAAACAGCAGAACGGTGACCTTAATCCCCTCCTGCACCGCGGTTTGCAGCTCGGAGTGCAGCATCATGTAGGAGCCATCCCCCACCATGGCGTATACCGGCTGTTCGGGTCTCGCAATCTTCGCGCCAATCGCGGCCGCAATCTCGTAGCCCATGCAGGAGTAGCCATACTCCAGATGATAGGTATCGGGCGTTTTGACCTGCCAGAGGCGCTGCAAATCCCCCGGCAGCGATCCGGCTGCCCCCACCACGATGGCGTTGTCTTCAACATGCTGATTAATCAGCCCCAGCACCCGCGTCTGGGTCAGGCGGGTGTTGAGCGCCTCGCCGTATTCCGCCAGCTGCGCGTCCAGGTGTCCCGCCACTTCCGGCGCCTCATCCGGGTGCCACTGGCGATCCCACAGGCGGCGGCACTCGTTGCGCCAGGCGGTTTTCGCCTGAGCAATCTCCTCTCCCCAGCCGCTGCGGTAATCCTTCAGCGCATGAGTCAGGGCCTGCAGCCCTGTCCGGGCATCGGCAATCAACGCGGTGGCGTCGAGCTTCAGGGCGTCAAATTCGGCCACGTTCAGCAGCAGAAACTCGACGTCCGGATGGGCAAACAGTGCCTTGGAGCCGGTGGTAAAGTCGGTCAGGCGCGTGCCGACGCCAATTACCAGGTCCGCCTGCGGCGCAAGCTTGTTGGCCGCCAGCCCGCCGGTGACGCCGACCCCGCCCAGATTAAGCGAGTGGTCACTGACCAGCGCCCCCTTTCCGGCCTGGGTTTCAGCGAACGGCAGATGCAGCGTCTCGACAAATTCGCGCAACGCCTCATGCGCGCCGGAATAACGTACCCCACCGCCGCACACCACCAGCGGGCGACGCTTACGGGCAATCAGCGCCCGCGCGTGTTCAAGCCGCTGGGAATCGGGCGGTCGACGTTCAATGTGATGCACGCGACGGGCAAAAAAGCTCATCGGATAATCCCAGACCTCGCCCTGTACGTCCTGTGGCAAACAAATGGTCACCGCGCCCGTATCCGCGGGGTCAGTGAGTGCTCGCATCGCATTGAGCATGGCGCTCATCAGCTGCTCGGGGCGGTTGATGCGGTCCCAGTAGCGGGAGACAGGACGGAAGCAGTCGTTGGTGCTGATGCTGAGATCGTGATACTGCTCGATCTGCTGCAGCACCGGGTCCGGCTGGCGGCTGGCGTAGATATCTCCCGGCAGTAGCAGCAGCGGGATGCGGTTCGCGGTGGCCGTAGCTGCAGCGGTTACCATATTGGCGGCGCCCGGCCCGACGGAGGAGGTGATGGCGAAAATACGCTGACGGCGATGCTGTTTGGCGAACCCCGTCGCCATATGGGCGATGCCCTGCTCGTTGCAGCCCTGCATTACCTGCAGATGGCCCGGATCCTGCTCCAGTGCCTGGCCGATACCCAGCACGTTGCCATGTCCAAAAATGGTCGCCACGCCCTCCACGAAGGGCGTTTCGTTGCCGTCAACGCTGACGTACTGTTGATTAAGGAACCGGACCAGCGCCTGGGCCATGGTCATACGTTCGGTTTGCATAACACCTCCTGTCAGCCCAGCGTCGGCATAGAGAATGCCGCGCCGCTGTCCTGCTGCATTTCCGGCCAGCGCGCGGTAATGGTTTTCATGCGGGTGTAGAAACGCACGCCGTCGTTGCCGTGGACGTTGAGCGCGCCAAAAATCGAGCGCTTCCAGCCGCCGAAGCTGTGGAACGCCATCGGCACCGGGATCGGCACGTTGACGCCCACCATGCCCGCCTGCACCTCTTCGCAGAAGCGGCGCGCGCAGCCGCCGTCGCGGGTGAAAATGGCGGAGCCATTACCATATTCATGGCGGTTAATCAGGTCCACCGCGCTGGCGTAATCTGCTACGCGCACCACAGAAAGCACCGGACCGAAAATTTCTTCTTTATAGATAGACATCTCCGGGGTGACGTTATCGAACAGCGTCGGCCCGACGAAGTAGCCCTGCTCGTGGCCCTGCACGTGGAAGCCGCGACCGTCCACGCACAGTTTCGCCCCCTGCGCTTCCCCGCTGTCGATGTAGCCCAGCACCTTGCTGCGGTGGGCGGCGGAGATGAGCGGCCCCATTTCGTTTTCCGGCGTCTGGTCCAGACCCGGCCCAACGCGCAGTGCGGCAATCTGTTTTTCCAGCCGGGCGCAAAGGTCATCAGCGGTTTTATCGCCCACCGCCAGCACCACCGAGAGCGCCATGCAGCGCTCGCCCGCCGCGCCGTAGGCCGCCCCCATAATGGCGTTGGCCGCCATCTCCATGTCGGCATCCGGCATTAAAATGCAGTGGTTTTTCGCACCGCCCAGCGCCTGACAACGTTTGCCGTGGGCGGAGGCGGTCTGGTAAATGTATTCCGCAATCGGCGTGGAGCCGACAAAGCTCACTGCCTGCACGCGCGGGTCGGTCAACAGTACGTCAACCGCCTCTTTGTCGCCCTGTACCACGTTAAACACGCCGTCCGGCAGGCCGGCCTCTTTCAGCAGTTGCGCCAGCGCGAGCGCCAGGGAGGGATCTTTTTCCGACGGTTTCAGCACAAAGGTGTTGCCGGTCGCCAGCGCAATCGGGAACATCCACATCGGCACCATCGCCGGGAAGTTAAACGGGGTGATGCCGACGCAGACCCCGAGCGGTTGCATCAGCGAATGGCTGTCGACGCCGGTCCCCACGTTGGCGGAATGCTCACCCTTTTGCAGGTGCGGGATGCCGCAGGCGAATTCCACCACTTCCAGGCCGCGGGTCAGCTCGCCCACCGCGTCGGAGAAAACCTTGCCGTGCTCTTCGCTGATGATGCGGGCCAGCGTTTCCATGTGCTCTTCGAGCAGCGCCTTGAAACGGAACATCACCCGCGCACGCTTAAGCGGAGCCTGACGTGCCCACGCGGGAAAGGCCTGCTGCGCGGCGGCAACCGCCTGCTCAGCCTCCTGCGCCGTACTCATCACCACCTGGCGGATCTGCTCGCCGGTGGCCGGGTTGAAGATCGCCTGAACGCGCTGGCCTGAACCGGTGACACATTCGCCGTGAATAAAATTCGCTACCGTCTCCATCCTTAACCTCTCGCTGTGGGTTCGTGATTGTTACCTGAACGCTCTCTATGAAATCACTATATATGAAATAAATATTCCATTTTAAGTTGAAATAAAACAAATAGTGATTATTGTGATCAAGGATGGATTTTTATGTTAACAGCCGCAATACGCAGGATAAGCCGATCTTTCGGGGATTTCAGAGAGGGAAAAGCGTGAATCTTCTGTTTCATTTTTGCCGCGAATCGGACGTCCGACATTTAAAAGAAGCGGCTTTACGTTTAGAATCAGAAAACTAACCCAGGGGGATCAATGAGTACCGCAACCAACCTGAACGAACTGCAACAGCAAATCCGCGATCGCTACGACAGCCTGAGCAAAAGGTTGCAGCAGGTGTCCCGCTATGTGCTGGATAACACTAATAGCGTGGCCTTTGATACGGTCGCTGTCATTGCCGAGCGCGCCGGGGTGCCGCCCTCCACGCTCATCCGCTTCGCCAACGCCTTTGACTTCACCGGTTTCAATGAAATGAAACAACTGTTTCGCATGAATCTGGTTGAAGAGACCGCCAGCTACAGTGACCGCGCCCGCCTGTTTCGCGAAATGGAAAGCGAAGCGGTGCCGGAAACGCCGCTGGATATTTTGCAGGAATTCGCCCGCTCAAATGCGCAGGCGCTACAGCAGCTTGCCGCCCGTGCCGAACCGGCAATGCTGGAACAAGCGGTGCAACTGCTGGCGGAAGCCGACACTATCTATGTCGCCGGTTTACGTCGCTCGTTCAGCGTTGCCGCTTATCTCACCTACGCCCTGAGCCATCTGGCCTGCCGTCCCATACTGCTCGACGGGATGGGCGGGATGCTGCGCGAACAGATCAACCGTATTAGCTCACGCGATATCGTGGTTTCCGTCAGTTTCTCGCCCTATGCGGAAGAGACGGTGATGGTGAGCGAAACCGCGGCGAAGGCCGGCGCGCGTCAGATTGTCATCACCGACAGCCAGATAAGTCCACTGGCGACGTTCAGCGACCTCTGTTTCGTGGTGAAAGAGGCGCAGGTAGATGCGTTTCGCTCTCAGTCGGCGACGCTGTGCCTGGTGCAGTCGCTGGTCGTGGCGCTGGCTTACCGGTTGGGCGACAAGGGAAGCGCCTGACCGTAAACCGGTAAAAAACGCGTTCTTCGCTCGCACGTTAGCGTGGTTCCATCGACAAGGCGCTGGCGCTGGCAGGGTCGAAAAGGGAAAGGCTTTCTATCTGATCCAGCATAATCACCTTGCGGAAGTCCATTGCGCTTCTGGGCTCTGAATCCAGCGTAATGTCATGCTCGGCGTACCATTTGCTGTAGTTGTGCTCAATGCACAGGTTCATTTTTTCCCCGTCACGATAGCCGCTCAGCATTGGAATCAGCACGATGTTGGCTGTTTTTTCATATTCCAGCGTGGCGGTATGGATCATGCCGATATAAATTCGCCGCGATTTGAGCGTCACCAGCGCCAGTTCCCCTTGTTCCATACACTGATACAGCAGCTGTTCGATACCGCTCGAGCGCGCCAGACGCTTATACAGCGTTTTCCGGTCTTCACCATCCAGCCTGGCGCTGCCCGCCCAGTTAGAACGATAAAGGCAAAACAGGATGGCAAAGGCCAGCATCACCACCACCGGCGCCTGGATGCCGAGAAAGCTCCAGTTCATAAATTCAATTTGCCAGTCGGCATATTTCTGCGAGGTGATCTGAAAGGTATTGTCAGCGGCGGAGAGCGCCAATAACAGCAGCCAGAGCAGCCCGGTAGCAAGGACGCCCTGCAACACAAAAATGCAGCCATACAGCGCCACCAGAAAATAGACATCCCAGCCAAACGATCGTTTGATCTTAAAACGTGTGGACAGATCGCGACTGGTGTACCAGTATCCGCACACCATCAGCACCATGAATATCGCCGTTCCCATGTCATGCCCTCTTCAGCGCGTTAACATGACGCTGGAAATCGTGTTGCACTTCTCTGCTTTTAAAATTAACCGAGGCATTACCGTCCTGGTCGATAATAATGCGGTCGCCATCCTCCACCGCTTCGATTATTTCCTGATGGCTCATCACCTGTAACAGCGACTCCGGGCTGGAAAAAATGGACATAAACAGGCGTTTCATTACGTAACCTCCTCATAAACATAAAGGATAAGTCTGGTCGGCATTCGCAGCGGCTGCCTTAAGGTTATGCTGAAAAGCCCTGGTTACGTCATGCGATCAGTACAACGCGGCGCGGCCAGCGCGTGCCGTTGCGTGCGCGCTGGGTTAATTCACCCGCCATACTGCTTAATAATTTCGTTTCGCAATCATTAAAAAAATATTAGTAAAGTCCGAATACATACTTTCAGAATAATCAGCTTGCTTTTAAGAATTTTATACGTATATTACGATTCGCTAACATTATCCGTACAAAGAATGATCCTGCTGGAGTCCATTACAGCGGCACGTTCGCCCGTCATGTAGCCAGCGCCGTTAATGATTTTAAGGAAAAAACATGTATGTTCTTGCATTGATCTTCGCGCTTGCAGGCGGAGAGTCAAAGAGTGAAGCGATTGGCGCATACAGTACCCTCGCGCAATGCGAGGCGGCATCCGAGACAAAATCGTCCCCCACCCAATGCTTCTTTCTTGACCCGGAAAAAGGGTTAGTGGATGTGAAACAGAGCGATCGTTCAGCAACGCAGAAATAAAGCGAATTGTAATAATCGTGATATCAATAAATATCCTCTTAGCATCAACGCGATTATTTTATTTTGTGTATGGATGCATTTAGCGTTCAGAAATCATTATTTTCATTTACAGTTTTTTCTTAAAGCCAGCGCTTCGTTGACCTGCCATGCTTAATCACGCATTTAACTGATAACGTTAAGCGAGGATATTATGAAAAAAACAACGATCGCCTTATCTGCTCTTCTGCTGGCTTCCCCAGTTTTTGCCGCGACCACACACGCCACCGATAATGACGTAGCCGCCGCGCACGAAAATGCCAATACCGCCAAAGAGAAACTGCATCAGGCGCAAAACCAGGGTGAAGAACAACAGCTAAAAGCAAAACATGCAGCCGAAGGCACCCGCAACGACCTGAGCAGTAAAGTCAGCGAAGGTTCTCAGGAAGCCTGGAATAAAACCAAAGAAGGCACCGAGAAAGGCTGGAATGCCACTAAAGAAGGCGCAGAAAAAGGCTGGAATAAGACCAAAGAAGGCGCCGCCTCGGTTGAGAAAAAGGTCAGCGAATAATTCTTCTCCCCTGATTGAAGCCGCGAAAGCGGCTTTTTTTATTTCAGGCCGCAGAACATATTTTCGTGCGTTCCCGCCAGGTTAAACCCTAATGCGTCATGACCAGAAACCGCACTCTTACGCGTAACCCGCCCAGTGTTTCGCTGCGTGTCAGTTGCGGATGGGTGCGGTGTAGTCGGGCAATATCATTGACCAGCGCCAGGCCGATCCCCGCGCCGGGCTGGGAGCCTGCGTTTTCCAGCCGGTGAAACGGCAACAGCGCCTGGGGGATCTGGTCGTCGTCTATTCCCGGCCCGCTGTCCTCTACCACCAGCACCACGGCCTCGCCCTCGCGGTCAAGCCTTGCCGTCACCGTTCCCTGCGGCGGCGTGTATTTCAAGGCATTGTCCAGGAGATTACCGCACAGTTCGCCCAGTAAGACCTCATCCCCCTCCATCCAGACCGACGCCTGTACGCCCTCGTAGCCGAGATCGATCTGTTTACTGCGCGCCTGCGCCAGTCGGGTAAAACAGCTTTGCTGCACTACGGCGAACAGATCTACCGGCGCAAACTGGCGCTCGCCCTGCTCTTTGCGCTTTACCGCCGAAAGCTGCAACAGCCTTTCGGTAAGCAGAATGGTATTGTCCAGCGTTGTGCTCATCGCCCGTAAGCTCTCGTACCATTGCTGCGGCTCCCGGCTCGCCAGCGCCACCGCCGCCTGGGTTTTCAACACCGCCAGTGGCGTTTTTAACTGATGAGACGCGTCGGCGCTAAAACGTTCCTGACGCGAGATCAGCACGCACAGCCGGTCAAGGTAACGGTTGAAGGCCACGATCAGCAGGCGAGTTTCCGACCACGGCAGCAGTTCCGGTAACGGCGTGAGCAACCCCGGCTCACGGCGGACCATCAGCGAAGAGAGCTGGCGCATGGGTTTGAGCACCCGACGCAGCAACCAGCCGACCAGCACCAGCGTCAGCAACACCAACAGCCCCTGCGTGACCCAGGACGAAAACAGCAGTTGTCCCGCCAGATAGCGCCGGGACTGTAGCGTTTCGGCCACGTAGATTTCCGCCATTCCGACGATCCCGCCTTCGTTCACCGGCTGCAGCAAACGCGCGACGCGTATCGCCTGCCCGCGATATTGGGTGTGATAAAACCACGCCAGCGCCGGATAAAGCCGGGTTCGCGAGGTCGCAGGCGGCATCACGTGCATATCGTCATAGCCGGAGATCACCCGCCCCGCCGGATCCACCACTTTGTAATACAGCCGATCGTTCATGTTGAGCTCAAAGCTGTCCAGCACCACCCACGGAACGTTGACCTCCAGCCTGCCGTTACGCACTTCCAGCCGTTCCGCCACCGTGCGTGCAGAAGAAAGCAGCGTGCGATCATAGGCCTGGGTCGCGGCCTGTAGCGCGCTGACATAGCTGTTAAATGCCGACAATCCCCACAGCAGGAGCAACGGTAGCCCCAGAAACAGCAGCAGTTGCAGGTACAGCGACTGCGGTTTAACCCACCTCATCGCCGCACTCCAGCACGTAGCCCAACCCGCGCAGGGTTGTGATTCGCACGTTGCTGCCGTGGAGTTTTTTGCGCAGGCGATGAATATACAGTTCGATGCTTTCCGGGCTGACTTCATCGTTCAGACTGAATACCTGTTCAAACAACTGCTGACGCGACACCGGGCGCGTTCGCCGGTACATCAGCACCGTCAGTAGCGCCAGCTCTCGCGGGGTGAGCGCCAGCGGCTGCTGCTTAAGCAAAAAATATCCCTCGTCGTGAAACGCCAGATCGCCCAGTTGCTGGAGCTCCTGCACCTGGCCCGCACTGCGCCGCAGCAGGGCGCGCAGCCGCGCGTCAAGCTCCTCCAGCTCAAACGGCTTGGGCAGGTAGTCATCTGCGCCGACGTTCAGCCCCTTTACCCGATCCGCCACCGCGCTGCGTGCTGTTAACAACAGGACGGGCAGCGTCTGCCCACGTTTGCGCAGACGCTGCACCACTTCCAGCCCGTCAATACCGGGCATATTGATGTCCAGCACCGCCAGCGCATAGCTTTCGCGGTGCAACAGATGGTCGGCAGCCAGTCCGTCGAACACGCAGTCCACGGCGAATCCGTTCTGCACCAGCGCTTTTTCCAGCCAGTGAGCCAGCTCACGGTTATCTTCCGCCAATAAGAGACGCATATCACATCCTGTAAAGTTTCTGCCGCATTGAAAGGGAAATGAAAGGTTAATGTTTTAACAATCACGCAACCGAACTGCTACATGCAGGTTCACATAATCAAAAAAATGTTGTTCCGAACCCTACTATCCGGGCATCCGGCGTGAGGATAAACAATGAAAAAACAATTACTTCGTACTCTTACTGCAAGCGTTTTACTGATGAGCACCTCTGTACTGGCGCAGGACGCGCCGTCACGTACCGAATGTATCGCCCCGGCGAAGCCCGGCGGCGGCTTTGATCTTACCTGCAAACTGATCCAGGTAAGCATGATGGAAACCGGCGCTATCGAAAAACCGATGCGCGTCACTTATATGCCCGGCGGCGTCGGCGCGGTGGCCTATAACGCCATCGTGGCGCAGCGTCCGGCCGAGCCCGGGACAGTGGTCGCCTTCTCCGGCGGCTCGCTGTTAAACCTGTCGCAGGGGAAATTTGGCCGCTACGGCGTTGATGATGTGCGCTGGCTGGCGAGTGTGGGCACCGACTACGGCATGATCGCCGTACGCGCCGACTCGCCGTGGAAGTCGCTGAAGGATCTGCTCACCGCCATGGAAAAAGATCCCAACAGCGTGGTAATTGGCGCAGGCGCGTCTATCGGCAGCCAGGACTGGATGAAGTCGGCGCTGCTGGCGCAACAGGCGAAGGTCGATCCGCACAAGATGCGCTATGTCGCCTTTGAGGGCGGCGGCGAGCCGGTGACCGCGCTGATGGGCAACCACGTGCAGGTTGTCTCCGGCGATCTCAGCGAAATGGTGCCATACCTGAACGGCGACAAAATTCGCGTGCTCGCGGTGTTCTCAGAAAATCGCCTGCCGGGGCAGTTGGCTAACGTCCCGACCGCCAAAGAGCAGGGCTACGATCTGGTCTGGCCGATCATTCGCGGTTTCTATGTTGGTCCGAAAGTGAGCGACGCCGAATACCAGTGGTGGGTGCAGACGTTCGAAAAGCTGCAGCAGACCGAAGAATTTAAAAAGCAGCGCGATCTGCGCGGCCTGTTTGAATTCAACATGACCGGCAAAGCCCTTGACGAGTATGTCAAAAAACAAGTTACCGGTTACCGGGATCAGGCCAAAGCCTTCGGCCTGGCTAAATAAACGCGGAGGCCTCCATGAGCGATCGTATTTTCGCCGGGATCTGGCTGCTGCTCTGTATCGCCGGGCTGTTTATCGCCTGGCAGATCCAGAGTGAATACAGCTACGAGCCGGTCGGTCCACGCCCGTTTCCTCTGGGGATCATTGGCCTGATGGCGCTATGCGCGCTGGCGCTACTGCTGCGCCATCCGGATGTGGTGGACTGGCCGCGCCGTCACGTGCTGCAAAAACTGTTAACGATGGTCATCATCCTGTTGATGTACGCCTGGGGCTTTGAATGGCTGGGCTTTCCCGTCGCTACTGCGATCCTGACGCTGGTCATTGGCCTGCTGTTCGGCGCCACGCTACCTGCGGCGGGGATCTCCGGCGTGATCCTCGGTGTGGCCCTCTGGTACGCCTTCGACCGCCTGCTCGACGTCACCTTACCGCTCGGCGCCTGGCTGAGTTAACGGAGAAACGATGGATACCTGGATATATCTTTCTCAGGGTTTCGCGGTGGCGATGACCCCGGAAAATCTGCTGATCGCGCTGATTGGCTGCTTTGTCGGCACCATTGTCGGATTGCTGCCCGGACTTGGGCCAATCAACGGCGTGGCGATTTTGCTGCCGCTGGCTTTTGCCCTGCACCTGCCCGCCGAGTCGGCGCTGATCCTGCTGGCGACCGTGTACATCGGCTGTGAATATGGCGGGCGCATCTCGTCGATTTTACTCAACGTACCCGGCGATGCGGCGGCGATCATGACCGCCCTTGATGGTTACCCGATGGCGCAACAGGGGCGCGGCGGCGTCGCGCTGTCGATTTCCGCGGTCAGCTCATTCTTTGGCTCGTTGATCGCCATCGGCGGGATCATCCTGTTCGCGCCGCTGTTAGCGCAATGGTCGCTGGCGTTTGGTCCGGCGGAATATTTCGCGCTGATGGTGTTTGCCATCGCCTGCCTCGGCAGCATGATGGCGCAAAACCCGCTGAAATCGTTTCTCGCCGCGTTGATCGGACTGGGTCTTGCTACCGTCGGCGTGGACGCTAATACCGGGGTGTATCGCTTTACCTTTGACAGCGTTCACCTTTCCGACGGCGTTCAGTTTATTGTCGTGGTGATCGGCCTGTTCTCAGTGTCTGAAATCCTGTTGATGCTGGAGCACACCAGCAGCGGGCAAACGCTGGTCCGTAAAACCGGACGGATGATGTTTAATCTGAAAGAAGGCGTTCAGTGTGCCGGCACGACGCTGCGCTCGTCGGTGATAGGTTTCTTTGTCGGCGTGCTGCCCGGCGCGGGCGCGACGATTGCCAGCGCCATCACCTACATGACCGAGAAGAAAATCAGCGGCAACAGCGACAGCTTCGGCAAAGGCGATATTCGCGGGGTGGCGGCGCCGGAAGCGGCAAACAACGCGTCGGCCTGTGGCTCGTTTATTCCGATGTTAACGCTGGGGGTTCCCGGTTCCGGCACTACCGCGGTGATGATGGGCGCGCTAACGTTGTACAACATCACACCCGGCCCGGCGATGTTTACCGAACAACCGGACATCGTCTGGGGGCTGATCGCCGCGCTACTGATCGCCAACGTGATGCTGCTGGTCATGAATATCCCGCTGATCGGCCTGTTTACTCGCATGCTGACCATTCCGCTGTGGTTTCTGGTCCCGGCGATCGCCGCTGTTTCAGCGGTTGGCGTGTACGCGGTCCACAGCACCACCTTCGATCTGGTGCTGATGGTGGCGCTTGGGGTGCTGGGCTATATTTTGCGCAAGATGCATTTCCCGATGTCACCGCTGATCTTAGGCTTCGTCCTCGGCGAAATGCTTGAACAGAACCTGCGCCGCGCGCTGTCCATCAGCAACGGCAATATGGCTATTCTGTGGGAAAGCGGCGTGACCAAAACCCTGCTGGTGATGGCGGTGGCAGTGATTATCGTCCCTCCCGTGTTACGCATCATCCGTAAACGTCAGGCAAAGCCGCAGATTGAAGTTGGCTAATCCTGCGGCGCGGCAACTGTCTCGATCCGTTCTTCAAGATAACCGAAGAACGGATTCGAGGTGACGCGTATCAGTGTGTCTGCTCCCACCAGCAGTGTGCCAGTCTCACCACGCAACGCAATCGTCCCCATACTCAGCCCATAGCGGTTTATCTGCTCCGGTTTCAGGCCATACAGGGAGTCGGTCACGGGAAATGGCACCGCTACGTGCGAAAGGGAATACATCTCCTGCGGCCAGACTTCATGCAAAGGCTGAATCTTTTCTTCCTGATTCCCGGCTGCCGTGTCGCGCGCCACAACCGCCAGCGTGTCTGCCGCGGCGTTAGCGATGACCGTGGCGCGGTAAGCGCGCGGCGCTGGCGGCAACAGCGTGGCGGCAGCGGTGTAAGAAGACGTTCGCAACAGCGGGCGCAGACTGGCAGCCTGGTTGATATCGAACAGCACCAGTTCGCTGCCGTTTACCGGAAGATAACGATACAGCGAGTCCACTACCGCGTGGGTGCTGACGGTGGAGTCCATCACTGACTGAAAGGTCAGCACCGGCGGCAATGCCGTTAAACGGCGGCGCTTCGCGTCGTCGACGAGCTGCGTTTGCAACGCGCGGGTCAGCAGATACGACTGGCGCGCGGCATTAACCGGAAACGAATTGTATTTGAAAGGATTGTATTCAGGCGTCACGTTGAGCCACGCCGCTTTGGCAAACGCCGGAAACCATGCCGGAAGACCGGCCAGTCCGGCAAAACGGGCGAAAGCGGTGACGCCAATCATCGGCGACAGCAGCACTATCTGGCTGGGACGCCGCAAAGACGCGTCCTCCAGGCTGTCGAGCGTGTATTTCATTGCCAGCGCACCGCCGTTGGAGTAACCCACCAGATGCAACGGCAGGTCACGACCCCCAAGCCGCGTCGCTTCCCGTATCGCCAGCCGCGTCGCTGCCAGCCAGTCCTGCCATGCCACGTCAGTCAGCGCTCCGGGGGCGGTGCCGTGTCCGGGCAAACGCGGTACGACGACGATATACCCCCACTGCCGGTAGCGCTGCGCCACGTGCTTCAGGCTGTACGGCGAGTCGGTTAAACCATGCAACATGACCACCGCGCCGCGCGGCGCCCCCTGCGGCAGCAGGACGAATGAACGATTTCCGTTCGGCGTAAACTGCTGAGGATAAACCCGGCTTCCGGCCCAGTAGCGGTTGATCGGCGTTTGCTGTTCGGCGCCGAGCTTGTCGCTGATCTCGACTTTCAGCGCGTCGAATAAGCGCGCCTCGTGAGCCTGATATTGCGCGAAGGTGGCGCTCTCCAGCGTCTTCGCGGACATTTCCTCGCCATGCCAGGTATGCCAGAGCTGAAGGTCGGGACCGCGTTCGGTCTGATAAACCCGCACGCCGAGAAAGAGAATCAGTACCGCCAGCAACGTCAGGGAGACGTGCTTAATCAGCGCGATCAGTCCGGCGCTTACCCATTTCAGCCGACGAAAGCCGTGTTTAATCATGACGTTAATCCCGTTGTGCTGCGTACCTGACGCGCGATAAACGGCGTTAGTTTAGGCTAACTCACGGATTCCTCAATCTTTTCTTCCACACTCTGTCCTGTCGTCGGCGTCAATCAGAAACCCGCAATGTTAAATATTTGTAGCTTTAGATCACAAAAAATACACATTAGAGATTATTTTGTGCGCGTTTATTAAAAATGTAGATATTTTTAATTTATGGCTACGAAATGAGCATCACCCTGACTCCCCGACGACTCACAGAGAGGAATGTTTCCGATGAACGCACTGACCGCCGTAAAACCGACTCCTGAAGACACCGATCAACGCTATAGCGGGTTCACCCTGACGCCTTCAGCCCAGTCTTCGCGACTGCTGGAGCTGACTTTTTCCGCCCCAACCACAAACGCGTTCCTCACGCAGGTAGCGCAGTGGCCGGTGCAGGCGCTGGAGTATAAATCCTTCCTGCGCTTTAAGGTCGCGAAGATCCTCGACGATCTGTGCGGCAATCAGTTGCAACCGCTGCTGCTGAAAACATTGCTGGATCGCGCCGAAGGGGCGTTACTGATCAATGCTGAAGGGATCGATAACGTTAGTCAGGCCGACGACATGGTCAAGCTGGCGACGGCAGTGGCGCATCTCATCGGGCGCTCGAATTTCGATGCGATGAGCGGCCAGTACTATGCGCGCTTTGTGGTCAAAAACGTGGACAACTCTGACAGCTATCTGCGCCAGCCGCACCGGGTGATGGAGCTGCACAACGACGGGACTTACGTTGAGGAGATCACCGATTTTGTGCTGATGATGAAAATCGACGAGCAGAATATGACCGGCGGCAACTCGCTGCTGCTGCATCTCGACGACTGGGAGCATCTGGAAGAATACTTCCGCCATCCGCTGGCGCGTCGCCCAATGCGCTTTGCCGCGCCGCCGAGCAAAAACGTCAGCCAGGACGTGTTCCATCCGGTGTTTGACGTGGACCCGCAGGGTCGCCCGGTGATGCGCTACATTGACCAGTTCGTCCAGCCGAAAGATTTTGAGGAAGGCGTCTGGCTGAGCGACCTTTCTGATGCGCTGGAAACCAGCAAAAATATTCTTTCCGTCCCGGTTCCGGTAGGCAAGTTCCTGCTGATCAATAACCTGTTCTGGCTACACGGGCGCGACCGTTTTACCCCGCACCCGGATCTGCGCCGTGAGTTAATGCGCCAGCGCGGCTATTTCGCGTATTCCGCCCACCGTTACCAGACGCATCACTAAGTGGGAAGGAAGAGCGGATGTATGATTTTGTGATTATCGGCGGCGGCATTATCGGCATGTCGACCGCCATGCAGTTGATTGACGTCTACCCCGACGCCCGCATTGCGCTGCTGGAAAAAGAGTCCGGCCCGGCCAGCCACCAAACGGGCCATAACAGCGGCGTGATCCATGCTGGCGTTTATTACACGCCTGGCAGTCTGAAGGCGCAGTTTTGCTTTGCCGGAAACCGCGCCACCAAAGCCTTTTGCGATCAAAATGGCATCCGTTACAACACTTGCGGAAAAATGCTGGTCGCGACCTCGGAACGGGAAATGGAACGGATGCGCGCGCTGTGGGATCGCACCGCCGCCAACGGTCTGGAACGCGAATGGCTGAACGCCGATGCGCTTCGCGAGCGTGAACCCAACATCACCGGTCTGGGCGGCATTTTCGTGCCGTCGAGCGGGATCGTCAGCTATCGCGACGTCGCGGCGGCAATGGCGAAAATTTTCCAGGCCAGAGGCGGCGAGGTGATCTATCACGCGGAGGTCAGCGCCCTGAATGAGCATGCGGCAGGGGTGGTGGTGCGAACGCGGCAGGGTAAAGAGTATCACGCCGCCACGCTGATAAGCTGCGCGGGGCTGATGGCTGATCGGCTGGTGAAAATGCTGGGCGTCGATCCGGGTTTTATCATTTGCCCGTTCCGTGGCGAATATTTTCGCCTGGCGCCAGAGCATAATCAGATCGTTAATCATCTCATCTACCCGATCCCCGATCCGGCGATGCCGTTTCTGGGCGTTCATCTTACCCGCATGATCGACGGCAGCGTCACCGTTGGGCCAAACGCGGTGCTGGCCTTTAAGCGTGAAGGCTATCGCAAGCGCGACTTTTCGCTGGCCGATACGCTGGAGATCTTCGGCTCCGCCGGCGTTCGCCGCGTGCTGCAAAAAAACCTTCGTTCTGGGCTTGGCGAAATGAAAAATTCGCTATGCAAAAGCGGCTATTTGCGGCTGGTGCAGAAATATTGTCCGAGTCTGACCCTCGCCGATCTGCACCCGTGGCCTGCGGGCGTCAGGGCGCAGGCGGTATCGCCGGACGGCAAGCTGATCGACGATTTTCTGTTTGTGACCACACCGCGTTCTGTTCACACCTGCAACGCGCCTTCGCCGGCAGCGACGTCGGCCATGCCTATCGGCGCGCACATCGTCAGCAAAGTGCAAACCCTGCTGGCCAGCCAAAGCAACCCCGGGCGCACACTGCGTGCGGCGCGCAGCGTGGACACCTTACACGCCGCCTTTACCCGTTAACCCTTTTTACGACAGGAAGCCCCTATGCAACTTAATGATTCTGGTTTGTTCCGCCAGCAGGCGTTTATCGACGGTCGCTGGCGCGACGCCAGCAGCGGCGAAGTGATTAGCGTTGTCAATCCCGCAAACGGCCAGACGCTGGGTAGCGTGCCAAAGATGGGCGCAGCGGAAACCCGCGAAGCCATTGACGCCGCAAACCGTGCCCTGCCCGCCTGGCGCGCGCTCACCGCCAAAGAGCGGGCGACATTTTTGCGTCGCTGGTTCAATTTGATGCTGGAGCACCAGGACGATCTCGCCCGTCTGATGACCCTGGAACAGGGAAAACCGCCGGCGGAGGCCAAAGGGGAAATCAGCTATGCGGCATCGTTTATTGAATGGTTTGCCGAAGAGGGCAAGCGGATCTACGGCGACACGATTCCGGGACATCAGGCCGACAAACGTCTGATTGTCATCAAGCAGCCGATTGGCGTGACGGCCGCCATCACCCCGTGGAATTTTCCTTCGGCAATGATCACCCGAAAAGCCGGTCCGGCGCTGGCGGCAGGCTGCACAATGGTGCTGAAGCCCGCCAGCCAGACTCCCTTTTCCGCGCTGGCGCTGGCCGAACTGGCGAACCGGGCGGGGATTCCAGCGGGCGTGTTCAGCGTGGTGACCGGGTCGGCAAGCGCGGTAGGCAACGAACTCACCGGCAATCCACTGGTGCGCAAACTGTCGTTTACCGGCTCGACGGAAATTGGTCGACAGCTCATGCAGCAGTGCGCCAGAGACATTAAGAAAGTGTCGCTGGAGTTGGGCGGCAATGCGCCGTTTATCGTTTTTGACGATGCCGATCTCGATAAAGCCGTCGAAGGCGCGCTGGCGTCGAAGTTTCGCAACGCCGGACAAACCTGTGTCTGCGCCAACCGTCTGTACGTGCAGGAGGGGGTATATGAACGCTTTGCAGAAAAATTGCATCAGGCGGTGCAAACCTTGCGCCTCGGTGACGGCCTGGATCCGGAGGTGACCACCGGGCCGCTGATCGACGACAAAGCGGTCGGTAAAGTCCAGGAGCACATTGCCGACGCGCTGGCGAAAGGGGCGCGGGTGCTCACCGGCGGCGAGGCGCACGCGCTGGGAGGCAATTTCTTCCAGCCCACGATTCTGGTAGACGTACCGGCCAGCGCGAAGGTCGCTAAAGAAGAGACGTTCGGTCCGCTGGCGCCGCTGTTCCGCTTTCGCGACGAAGCCGACGTCATCCGCCAGGCGAATGACACCGAATTTGGCCTTGCCGCTTACTTCTACGCTCGCGATTTAAGCCGCGTTTTTCGCGTCGGTGAAGCGCTGGAGTACGGCATTGTGGGAATTAACACCGGCATTATCTCCAACGAAGTCGCGCCGTTTGGCGGGATCAAAGCTTCCGGTCTTGGCCGTGAAGGATCGAAATATGGCATCGAAGATTACTTAGAAATCAAATATATGTGCATCGGTCTGTCATGATCTTTTTTGTCCGGAACGGGCATCGTTGAAAGCCGGATGCCCAGTCTGTATCAGCAACACGCCATCCGGCAAGCGGGCAACATAACAATAACGGGGTAAAAGTATGGGGCAACTGTCGCAATCACATGATTTAGGGGGCGGGCTGAAATCACGCCACGTCACCATGCTGTCTATCGCCGGGGTTATTGGCGCCAGTCTGTTTGTCGGCTCCAGCGTCGCCATCGCCCAGGCCGGTCCTGCGGTGCTACTGGCCTATCTGTTTGCCGGACTGCTGGTGGTGATGATAATGCGAATGCTGGCGGAAATGGCCGTCGCCACGCCGGACACGGGGTCCTTTTCCACCTATGCCGACAAGGCCATCGGGCGTTGGGCAGGCTACACCATCGGCTGGCTGTACTGGTGGTTCTGGGTGCTGGTCATTCCGCTTGAAGCCAATATTGCGGCGATCATTCTTCATTCGTGGATACCGGGGATCCCCATCTGGCTGTTCTCGCTGGTCATCACGCTGGCATTAACCGGCAGTAATTTGCTGAGCGTCAAAAACTACGGTGAGTTTGAGTTCTGGCTGGCGCTGTGCAAAGTGATTGCCATTCTGGCCTTTATTGCGCTGGGCGCGGCGGCGATAAGCGGCTTTTATCCCTGGGCCGAGGTTGGCGGCATTTCGCGCCTGTGGGATCACGGCGGCTTTATGCCCAACGGTTTTGGCGCGGTGCTGAGCGCAATGCTGATCACCATGTTTTCCTTTATGGGGGCGGAAATCGTGACCATTGCCGCCGCCGAATCGGACACGCCGGATAAGCACATCGTTCGCGCCACTAACTCGGTGATCTGGCGGATCTCACTCTTTTATCTCTGCTCTATCTTTGTGGTCGTGGCGCTGATCCCGTGGAATACGCCAGGGCTGAAGGAGACGGGATCGTATCGCTCGGTGCTGGAGTTACTGAATATTCCGCACGCCAAACTGATTATGGACGCAGTGATCCTGCTGTCGGTGACCAGCTGTCTGAACTCCGCGCTGTATACCGCTTCCCGTATGCTCTATTCCCTGAGCCGCCGTGGCGATGCACCGGCGATAATGGGGAAAACCAACCGCAGCAAAACGCCTTACGTGGCGGTGCTGCTGTCGACCGGCGCAGCGTTTCTGACGGTGGTTGTGAATTATTACGCGCCCGCGAAAGTGTTTAAATTTCTGATCGACAGTTCCGGCGCCATCGCCCTGCTGGTTTATCTGGTGATCGCCGTGTCGCAACTGCGGATGCGTAAAATCCTGCTGGCGGAAGGCGGCGAACTCACCCTTAAAATGTGGCTGTATCCGTGGCTCACCTGGCTGGTGATCGGTTTTATCTGCTTTGTGCTGGTGGTGATGCTGTTTCGGCCCACGCAGCAGCTGGAGGTGATTTCCACCTGTCTGTTAGGTATCGGTATCGTTTGTACCGTACCGATTATGTCGCGCTGGAAAAAGCTGGTATTGTGGCATAAGTCACCCATGCACCCTACCCGGTAGCGCTGATCCCTGCGCAGACCGGGCGTTCTGTTCAGGAGTAAGACCATGACCGCCATTTCGCATCCGACGGCCATTGATGGATACCGCTGGCTCAAGAATGACATTATTCGCGGTGTGTACCAGCCGGATGAAAAGCTGCGCATGAGCTTACTCACGTCACGTTATGCGCTGGGCGTCGGCCCGCTCAGAGAGGCGCTGTCTCAACTGGTGGCTGAGCGACTGGTTACAGTGGTAAATCAAAAAGGCTATCGGGTCGCGTCGATGTCCGAGCAGGAACTGCTCGATATCTTCGACGCCCGCGCCAATATGGAGGCGATGCTGGTCGGGCTGGCCATTGCGCGTGGCGATGATGAATGGGAAGCAGAGATCCTGGCGCGGGCGCATATGCTGAGCAAACTGGAAGCCAGCCACGCCAGCGAACAACTGCTTGACGAGTGGGATTTACGTCATCAGGCGTTTCATACCGCCATTGTTGCCGGATGCGGTTCGCGCTATCTGTTGCAAATGCGCGAGCGGCTGTTCGATCTGGCAGCACGGTATCGCTTTATCTGGCTGCGCACCACGGTACTGTCGGTAGAGATGCTTGAGGATAAACACGAGCAACATCAGGCGTTGACAGAGGCGATTCTGGCGCGCGATGCCGGGCGCGCCAGTGAATTAATGCGCCAGCATATGCTGACGCCTATTCCCGTTATTCAGCAAGCCATGTCCGGCAAGCTGCGAATGGAAAAGCCGTGACTGCTTTTATTCTTCCGGAATACGCAGAACCTGTCCGGGATAAATTTTATCCGGGCTGCTCAGCATCGGCTTATTCGCTTCGAAGATTTTATTATACAGATTAGCGTTACCATATACCTGTTTAGAAATAGCGCTTAAAGTGTCGCCGGATTTCACCGTATAGAACTGACTTTCCGCAGCGGGCGCGGCGGTTTTCACCTGATCTTCTACGCTACCAATACCGGAAATATTCCCGACCGCAATCAGGATTTTTTCTTTCGCTTCCTGACTCAGGCCGTCGCCGGTTACCGTCGCTTTACCGTCGGCAATTTGCACATTCACTTTATCGGCATCCGGAATACCGGTTTTGTTCAGGTGATCCTGTACTTTTTTCGCTAAATCGTCTTTATCGTGATTACCGGTTACGGCATCCCAAAGTTTCTCGCCAGCGTCTTTTACAAAGTTGAAAAGTCCCATATTCACCTCGATTGTTTGCAATAAACACACCCGAAGTGTAGCAGAAAGTTTCGCTTAAAATTCCGAAAGCCATTAAGAAACGAAGCCCGGCTGGCAGAATGCCCCGGGCGGGTAACAGGTTAAGAAAGACCTTAGCTACGGGTTTGCACCCAGAAGGCGTGGATCAGACCCGGGATATAGCCCAGCAGGGTCAGCACAATATTCAGAATAAAGGCCCAGCCAAACCCCTTACCTAACAGAACGCCAAGCGGCGGTAAAATAATGGTAAATACAATTCTCCAGAAACCCATACACACTCCATACATGCAAATTAATCTTTGTTTAAAAAGAGATTTTATCTCTAAGCATAGTAATTTTACGCCAACCCGCCAGTTTCGCCTTTCGCTTTTACCCTCTTTTACGCTCTTTACACTGGCGCTCTTTTTACCATTACTTTAGAATCTACTTAACTTAGCAAAAACTAAATTAACCATGAACGATCTTGAACAGCTTCAGGCCAGCGCTGAACAGGCGGCGGCCCTGCTTAAAGCAATGAGTAACCCTAAACGTTTGCTGATCCTGTGCATGCTCTGCGGTTCACCTGGCACCAGCGCGGGCGAGCTGGCGCGCATCACAGGGCTTAGCGCGTCAGCCACCTCTCAGCATCTGGCGCGAATGCGCGATGAAGGGCTTATCGACAGTCAGCGCGACGCCCAGCGTATTCTCTATTCCATTAAGAACACGGCGGTGAATGCACTCATTGCCACACTAAAAAACCTTTATTGTCCATAAGGAGTGAACATGGCTATCGGGACACTTACCGCGCGTGAAGCGCAGGCGCGTATCGCCGCAGGCGCAAAACTGATTGACGTTCGCGACGCCGACGAATATCTGCGTGAACACATACCGCAGGCGGCGCTCGCCCCGTTGCCCACGCTGGAGCAACACGGTTTACCGGCGCAGCTGCGAAGCGAGCAGATTATCTTTCACTGCCAGTCGGGCAAGCGCACGCAAAACAACGCGGCAAGGCTGGAAGCTGTCGCCGCGCCGGCAGAAGCCTGGCTGCTTGAGGGGGGAATCGAGGGCTGGAAAAACGCCGGATTACCGACAGTGGAAGATAAATCGCAGCCGTTGCCTTTGATGCGTCAGGTGCAGATCGCCGCAGGCGGGCTGACGCTGGCAGGCGTGGTGCTGGGCTATACCCTGAGCAGCGGCTTTTTTCTGCTGAGCGGCTTTGTCGGCGCGGGATTAGTCTTTGCCGGATTAACCGGCTTTTGCGGCATGGCGCGCCTGCTTGATAAAATGCCGTGGAATCGTCGCGCTCACGCGCCTGAGTGAAATAAGCGGTGAGCATTGTCTCACCGCCGTTGTGATTAGATCAGGAAATCGTCGAGGGATTTTCCTTCCGCCAGCGCTTTGGCGATCGGTTTCGGCGTACGCCCCTGGCCGGTCCAGGTTTTACTTTCGCCATTTACATCGGTAAAGCGATATTTCGCCGGGCGCGGTTGACGTTTTTTAGTCACGCGCACGTTCGCTTTTTCACCGGCAAATAACTCCTCCGGGTTAATTCCCTCGGCTTTCAGCAGTTCCAGCCACGTCTTAATTTTCTCCTGCTGTTCCTGACGTTCACGCTGTAACTGTTCTTCTTCTTCGCGTCTTTCTTTAGTGACCACCCTGAATTTCTCGAGCATTTCTTCAAGGACGTCAATGGAGAATTCGCGGGCCATTGCGCGTAATGTGCGAATATTATTTAAGTTATGTAACATCACATTCATAATAATTAAAACCTTATAACGCTAAAACATATGTATTACGCCGGGTAGTGTATTCGATCATAAAATCATTTTCCAGAGGTAATAATACCACGGGTATTATTCCGTTCTCATTCTCTGGCGTGCCCATCACCCTATTCTTTAATGCTTTCTGAATTATATTCAGGCTAATTTTTAGCGCGCCGTATGCGCTAGCGGAATAAGCTCAGGCGCTACCTTTGTCAAATTTTCGCTTATAACAAACTTTGCCGTCAGGCATTTTATAATAACCCACTGATTTTTAATGATTTCCACTCTACGAACAACAAAAACTCCACGCAACGCGCTAAACGCGCCGCCGCAGAGTATTTTATCGACAAAAAGCCACAAAATAAAAAGATTTCTCTAGTTGATAGTTACAAGGCAGCCATATAATCTATCATTAAGCGAAAACACCGTCCAAAACCACTACGCAAAGCTTGTTTGCTATCGATTTTATCCTCTTTTGACAGGAGCATTAGCATGTTCTCACCGCAGTCACGCTTACGTCATGCCGTCGCTGACACGTTTGCGATGGTTGTTTATTGTTCTGTTGTGAACATGTTGATTGAGATCTTTCTTTCCGGGATGACCTTTGAACAGTCTCTGTCATCGCGACTGGTCGCTATTCCGGTTAATATTCTGATCGCCTGGCCGTACGGTATGTATCGCGATCTGTTTATGAAAGGCGCGCGCCGTTTAAGCACCGCGGGCTGGATGAAAAATCTGGCGGATGTGCTGGCGTATGTAACCTTTCAGTCGCCGGTATACGTAGCGATCCTACTGACAGTGGGTGCAGACTGGCACCAGATTACGGCAGCGGTGAGTTCGAATATCGTGGTATCGATGATGATGGGGGCGGTGTATGGCTATTTTCTCGATTACTGCCGCCGACTGTTTCGGGTTAGCCGTTACCAACAGATCAAAGCCTGAAGCGTGAGCGACTGGCCTTGCCAGTCGCTCAATTATTTAGCCTCGCCAAACAGCCCATTTAAATATCGCTCAAGCGCAATACGCGAACTAAAGCCGTGCGGAATACCGTAATGTTCATGGGTCTCGCCGGCTAAATAAAGCGGAAAATGCTGGTAATGATCGCAGGTTTTTATTTCCGACGCAGGTTCCGCCAGCGATGAACTGCGCTCTTTCAGGGTAGGATGAATCACCAGCGCCGTGCGTCCCATGCGCGCTTCACGATTCACATAAACATAATTTTCGCCACGTCGATAACCGTACGCTTTCTGTGTCACCACATCGACGGTAAACCCCACTTTTTCAAGTACGCGCGCCACCTCGTCAGGTCGTAAATACATATATTTTCCTCGTTATCTTTTACTGCGGGCTTACCTTACCTGATTCAGCATTAGCAACGCTTTCAGAAAAGTCCATAAACACGCGATAACGCCGTGATGCGTCTCAGAAGTTAAAAATATGAACTAAACTGAAAAGCGACATCGAAATCACTGGAGGATCATATGTTTAACAGACCGAACCGCAACGATGTAGATGAAGGCGTGCAGGATATTCATAATGACGTCAACCAGTTAGCGGATAGCCTGGAAGCCGTGCTGAAGTCATGGGGTAGCGATGCGAAGGACGAAGCGGAAGCCGCGCGGCGTAAAGCGCAGGCGCTGCTGAAAGAGACCCGCGCGCGGATGCAGGGTCGTACCCGCGTTTCGCAAGCTGCACGTGACGCCGTTGGCTGCGCCGATACCTTTGTACGTGAGAAACCGTGGTGCAGCGTCGGAACGGCGGCGGCCATTGGGATCTTTGTTGGCGCGCTGTTAAGCCTGCGTCGCTAACCGCGTGACGCTTGTCCGGCCTGCCTGCACAGTGGGCCGGATAAGATTTCCCCCCGTTGCTCTACCGCCCTCCTCCCCTTTTGCCCCTTTAACATCGACGCCAGCGACCGAGCGCCTTTAACGTCAATGACCCACTGGATACCGCCATTCGACTCACTTGCGCCCATAGCAGCCCATTCCCGCTGAGCTCATCATCAGGACCACCATCAATCGGAATTTCCCATATCTTGTATGGTTGAAACTTATTTCAACTACATCTAGTATTCCCTTTATCAACTCACACTCAACCGACGCGTCACATCGCGCCGTTCTTTTCATTCTAAATGGAAATACGAATCATGCGCATTACTATTTACACTCGCAATGACTGTGTTCAATGCCACGCCACGAAACGGGCGATGGAAAGCCGGGGCTTTGACTTTGAGATGGTAAATGTCGACCTGGAACCCGACGCTGCGGATACGCTGCGCGCACAGGGCTTTCGCCAACTGCCAGTCGTCATTGCAGGAGACATCAGTTGGTCGGGATTCCGCCCGGACATGATCAACCGCCTGCATCCGGAACCGCGCGTGGCCAGCGCATGAACCCGCTCGTCTACTTCTCCAGCAGCTCCGAAAATACGCACCGTTTTATCCTGCGTCTGGGGCTGCCCGCCATTCGCATTCCGCTGAATGAACGCGAGCGTATCCGGGTAGACGAGCCGTACATTCTGGTAGTGCCCTCCTACGGGGGCGGCGGTACGGCGGGGGCGGTCCCCCGGCAGGTGATCCGCTTTTTAAACGATGAACACAACCGGGCGCTCATTCGCGGCGTCATTGCCTCGGGCAACCGCAACTTTGGTGAAGCCTACGGTCGCGCAGGCGACGTGATCGCCCAAAAATGCGCCGTTCCCTGGCTTTATCGCTTTGAGCTAATGGGTACGCCAGCCGACATTGAGAACGTCCGAAAAGGAGTAAGCGAATTTTGGCAACGACAACCGCAGAACGCGTAATGCAGGAAAAACGGGACTACCACGCGCTGAACGCGATGCTCAATCTGTACGATAAAGCAGGCCGTATTCAGTTCGAAAAAGACAGCGAGGCGGTGGATGCTTTTTTCGCCGCCCACGTTCGCCCTAACGCCGTGACGTTCAGCAGCCAGCAGGAACGACTCGACACGCTTGTTAACGAAGGCTATTACGATAGCGGCGTGTTGAGCCGCTACGATCGCCGGTTCGTGCTGGATTTGTTTGCCCACGCTCACGCCAGCGGTTTTCGCTTTCAAACCTTTCTCGGGGCGTGGAAGTTTTACACCAGCTATACGCTGAAAACCTTCGATGGCAAACGCTATCTGGAAGACTTTGAAGACCGGGTGGTGATGGTGGCGTTGACGCTCGCTCAGGGGGATGAAACGCTGGCCACGCGGCTAACCGACGAAATGCTCTCGGGGCGCTTTCAGCCCGCCACGCCGACCTTTTTAAACTGTGGAAAGCAGCAGCGTGGCGAACTGGTTTCCTGCTTCCTGCTGCGCATCGAAGACAATATGGAATCGATTGGCCGGGCGGTGAACGCCGCGCTCCAGCTATCAAAACGCGGCGGCGGCGTGGCGTTTCTGCTCTCTAACCTGCGGGAAGCGGGCGCGCCGATTAAGCGCATTGAGAATCAGTCCTCAGGGGTGATCCCGGTAATGAAGATGCTGGAAGACGCGTTTTCTTATGCCAACCAGCTCGGCGCGCGTCAGGGGGCGGGGGCGGTGTATTTGCATGCGCATCACCCGGATATCCTGCGCTTTCTCGATACCAAACGCGAAAACGCCGATGAAAAAATTCGCATCAAAACGCTCTCACTCGGGGTGGTGATCCCGGACGTGACCTTTCGGCTGGCAAAAGAGAACGCGCAAATGGCGCTGTTTTCTCCTTATGACGTGGAGCGCATCTACGGCAAACCGTTCGGCGATATCGCAGTTAGCGAGCTTTACGATGAGCTGGTCGCCGACGCGCGGGTGCGCAAAACATACATTAACGCCCGCGACTTCTTCCAGACGCTTGCGGAAATTCAGTTCGAATCCGGCTATCCGTACATCATGTTTGAGGATACGGTAAACCGCGCGAACCCCATTGCTGGCCGTATTAATATGAGCAACCTGTGCTCGGAAATTTTGCAGGTTAACAGCGCTTCCACCTATGATGAAAATCTCGACTACGCGCAGGTCGGCCACGACATTTCCTGCAATCTTGGCTCGCTGAATATCGCTCATACTATGGATTCGCCAGACATCGGGCGCACCGTGGAAACGGCTATCCGCGGCCTGACAGCGGTATCCGATATGAGCCACATCCGTAGCGTGCCGTCGATAGAGGCGGGCAACGCCGCGTCACATGCGATCGGGCTTGGGCAAATGAACCTGCACGGGTATCTGGCGCGCGAAGGCATTGCCTACGGCTCACCGGAAGGGCTGGATTTCACCAATCTTTACTTCTACACCATCACCTGGCATGCGCTAAACACCTCGATGCTGCTGGCGCGAGAGCGCGGTCAGACCTTTGCCGGATTCTCACAATCGCGTTACGCCAGCGGTGAATATTTCACCCAGTATTTGCAGGGCAACTGGCAGCCGAAAACAGAGAAAGTTCGCGCGCTGTTCGCCCGCAGCGGCATTACCCTGCCGACGCGCGAAATGTGGCAACAATTGTGCGACGACGTGATGCGCTACGGCATTTACAACCAGAATTTACAGGCGGTGCCGCCCACCGGCTCGATTTCGTACATTAATCATGCGACTTCCAGCATTCATCCGATTGTCTCGAAGGTGGAGATCCGCAAAGAGGGCAAGACCGGGCGCGTTTACTACCCTGCCCCGTTTATGACCAATGAAAACCTGGCGATGTATCAGGATGCGTATGAGATCGGCCCGGAAAAAATCATCGACACCTATGCCGAAGCGACGCGCCATGTGGATCAGGGGCTGTCGCTGACCCTGTTTTTCCCGGACACTGCGACCACTCGCGACATTAACAAAGCGCAGATTTACGCCTGGCGAAAAGGCATTAAGTCGCTGTATTACATCCGGCTGCGCCAGCTGGCGCTGGAAGGCACTGAAATTGAAGGCTGCGTCTCGTGCGCACTGTAAGGAGAGCGGAATGACATTAACACGCGTGAGCGCCATTAACTGGAACAAGATTCAGGATGACAAAGATCTGGAGGTGTGGAATCGCCTGACCAGCAACTTCTGGTTGCCGGAAAAGGTGCCGCTGTCGAACGATATTCCGGCATGGCAAAGTTTAAGCCCGGCGGAGCAACAGCTCACTATCCGCGTCTTTACCGGGCTGACGCTGCTCGACACCATTCAGAATATCGCTGGCGCGCCGTCGCTGATGGCCGATTCCCTCACCCCACACGAGGAGGCGGTGCTGTCGAACATCAGCTTTATGGAAGCCGTGCATGCCCGCTCCTACAGCTCAATCTTCTCGACGCTCTGTCAGACGAAAGATGTCGATGCCGCCTACGCGTGGAGTGAAGAAAACGCGCCGCTCCAGCGCAAAGCGCAGATTATTCTGGCGCATTACGCCCACGGCGAGCCGCTGAAAAAGAAGATTGCCAGTGTTTTTCTTGAGTCTTTTCTGTTCTATTCCGGCTTCTGGCTGCCAATGTATTTCTCCAGCCGCGGCAAACTGACCAACACCGCCGATCTGATCCGCCTCATCATCCGAGACGAGGCGGTGCATGGCTATTACATAGGCTATAAGTACCAGAAAGGGCTGGAGAAACTGCCGGAACCGACGCGTGAAGAACTGAAGAACTTCGCGCTGGATTTACTGATGGATCTGTACGACAACGAAGTCCGCTATACCGAAGAACTGTATGCCGACACCGGCTGGGCGGAGGACGTGAAAGCGTTTCTCTGCTACAACGCCAATAAAGCGCTGATGAACCTCGGCTATGACGCGCTGTTTCCGGCAGAGATGGCGGAGGTTAACCCGGCGATTCTCGCGGCGCTGTCGCCAAACGCGGATGAAAACCATGACTTTTTCTCCGGTTCAGGCTCGTCCTACGTCATGGGCAAAGCCGTCGAAACCGAAGATGAAGACTGGAATTTTTAACGCAAATTATCTTAAAAATAGCCCGACAGTTTTCGGGTAAATATTTTTTACGGATCGCGTTTTTATCACACAAATATCGTCGAGTGAACTACACTCATTCACTGATGCCTTATTCGCCTGAATGCTTCCTCATCCAGGCGAATTTTGCCTGTGCGTGTCAACAAATATCATTTTTTTACACTTGCGATCAGCCCTTATATCACGGGGAATTCCGGCAAATTCCCCCTGGGGCTATTTCACCAATTCACACATTCAGGGTTGTCTCAGATTCTCAGTATGTTAGGGTAGAAAAAAGTGACTATTTCTATCAGGTAACATATCGACATAAATAAATAACGGGAATCTTTCTATTGCATGGCAATTAAATTAGAAGTTAAGAATCTATACAAGGTATTTGGAGAGCATCCGCAACGCGCCTTCAAGTATATTGAAAAAGGACTTTCGAAAGAGCAAATTCTGGAAAAAACAGGGCTATCGCTTGGCGTAAAAGACGCCAGTCTGGCCATTGAAGAAGGCGAGATATTTGTCATCATGGGATTATCCGGTTCGGGTAAATCCACAATGGTACGCCTTCTCAATCGCCTGATTGAACCCACCCGCGGACAGGTACTGATCGACGGCGTGGATATTGCAAAAATATCCGAAGCTGAACTTCGCGAGGTGCGCAGAAAAAAGATTGCGATGGTCTTCCAGTCATTTGCGCTGATGCCGCATATGACCGTGCTGGATAATACGGCTTTCGGCATGGAATTAGCCGGCGTCTCCGCCGAGGAACGCCGGGAAAAAGCGCTGGACGCCTTACGCCAGGTCGGTCTGGAGAATTACGCGCACGCCTGGCCGGACGAACTTTCCGGCGGCATGCGTCAGCGTGTTGGTCTGGCCCGCGCCTTAGCCATTAACCCTGACATTTTATTAATGGACGAGGCCTTCTCAGCCCTCGACCCGTTAATTCGTACCGAAATGCAGGATGAACTGGTAAAACTGCAGGCAAAACATCAGCGCACAATTGTGTTTATTTCCCACGATCTCGACGAAGCGATGCGCATTGGCGACCGTATCGCCATTATGCAAAATGGCGAAGTGGTCCAGGTCGGTACGCCGGACGAAATTCTCAATAATCCGGCCAATGATTATGTGCGCACATTCTTCCGTGGCGTTGATATTAGCCAGGTGTTTAGCGCGAAAGATATTGCCCGTCGCAGTCCGGTGGGGCTGATTCGTAAAACGCCAGGTTTCGGCCCGCGTTCGGCACTGAAATTATTGCAGGATGAAGACCGGGAATTTGGCTATGTAATTGAGCGCGGAAATAAATATGTGGGTGTGGTTTCCATCGACTCATTAAAAAGCGCATTAAGCCAGACTCAGGGGATCGAAGGCGCGTTAATTGACGAACCGCTGGCCGTTGATGCGCAAACTCCGCTTAGCGAGTTGCTCTCTCATGTTGGACAGGCGCCGTGCGCGGTGCCGGTTGTCGATGAAGAACAACAGTATGTCGGCATCATTTCAAAACGCATGCTGCTACAGGCTTTAGATCGCGAGGGGGCAAATAATGGCTGATCAATCGAATCCGTGGGATACCGCACCAGCGGCCGATAGCGCCGCTCAGTCCGCCGACGCCTGGGGCTCGGCGGCCAGCACGCCGACCGACGGCGGTGGCGCAGACTGGCTGACCAGCGCGCCCGCACCGGCGCCAGAGCATTTTTCTATTCTGGATCCGTTCCATAAAACCCTGATCCCGCTCGACAGCTGGGTCACGCACGGGATCGACTGGGTCGTAACCCATTTCCGTCCCGTTTTCCAGGGCATACGTGTCCCGGTGGATTACATTCTTAACGGCTTTCAGCAACTGTTGCTGGGTATGCCTGCGCCGGTAGCGATTGTTATTTTCGCCCTGCTCGCCTGGCAGATCTCCGGCGTTGGGATGGGCGTGGCGACGCTGATCTCGCTGATCGCGATCGGTGCGATCGGCGCCTGGTCGCAGGCGATGATTACCCTGGCGTTGGTACTGACCGCCCTGCTGTTCTGCGTGGCGATTGGCCTGCCGATGGGGATCTGGCTGGCGCGCAGTCCGCGCGCGGCGAAGATCGTCCGGCCACTGCTCGACGCCATGCAGACCACGCCGGCGTTCGTGTACCTGGTGCCGATTGTGATGCTGTTCGGTATCGGCAACGTGCCAGGCGTGGTAGTGACCATTATCTTTGCGCTGCCGCCTATTGTCCGTCTGACGATTCTTGGCATCAACCAGGTGCCGGCGGACCTGATCGAGGCATCACGTTCGTTCGGCGCCAGCCCGCGGCAGATGCTGTTTAAGGTTCAGTTACCGCTGGCGATGCCGACCATTATGGCTGGCGTCAACCAGACGCTGATGCTGGCGCTGTCGATGGTGGTTATCGCCTCGATGATTGCCGTCGGCGGTCTGGGTCAGATGGTGCTGCGCGGTATTGGCCGTCTCGATATGGGGCTGGCGACCGTCGGCGGGGTGGGGATTGTGATCCTCGCCATTATTCTTGACCGCCTGACTCAGGCCGTCGGTCGCGATTCCCGCAGTCGCGGCAACCGTCGCTGGTATACCACCGGCCCTGTCGGGTTACTTACCCGCCCATTTACAAAATAAGGAACAACGATGCGACATAGCGTACTTTTTGCCACAGCGTTTGCCACCCTTGTCTCTACCAGCACGTTCGCGGCTGACCTGCCGGGCAAAGGCATTACCGTTCAACCGGTACAGAGCACCATCACCGAAGAAACTTTCCAGACGCTGCTGGTGAGCCGCGCGCTGGAAAAACTGGGTTACACCGTCAGCAAGCCGAGCGAGGTCGACTATAACGTCGGCTACACCTCCATCGCCTCTGGCGATGCCACCTTTACCGCCGTGAACTGGCAGCCGCTGCATGATGATATGTATGCCGCAGCAGGCGGCGACAAGAAGTTTTATCGCGAGGGAGTCTTTGTTACCGGCGCGGCGCAAGGGTATCTGATCGATAAGAAAACCGCCGAGCAGTACAACATCACCAATATCGCCCAGTTAAAAGATCCGAAGATTGCAAAGATTTTTGACACCAACGGCGACGGAAAAGCGAACATGATGGGCTGCTCGCCGGGCTGGGGCTGTGAAGCAGTAATTAATCACCAGAACACAGCGTTCGATCTGGAAAAAACCGTTGAGGTCAGCCACGGTAACTATGCGGCGATGATGGCCGACACCATCACCCGATTTAAAGAGGGCAAACCGATTCTGTATTATACCTGGACGCCATACTGGGTGAGCGACGTTATGAAGCCGGGCAAAGATGTGGTCTGGCTGCAGGTGCCGTTCTCTTCCCTGCCTGGCGAGCAGAAGGACATTGATACCAAATTGCCTAATGGTGCGAACTATGGCTTCCCGGTGAACACCATGCACATCGTCGCCAACAAAGCCTGGGCCGAGAAAAACCCGGCGGCGGCGAAACTGTTCGCGATCATGAAGCTGCCGCTGGCGGACATCAACGCGCAAAACGCGATGATGCATGCGGGTAAAGCCTCAGAAGCCGACGTTCAGGGTCATGTGGACGGCTGGATCAAAGCCCACCAGCAGCAGTTTGACGGCTGGGTGAACGACGCGCTGGCCGCACAGAAGTAAGGTTTACCTCTTGCCGGATAAGGTGCTCAGGCCCCTTATCCGGCACAGGCAATTATCTCTCCGGCGTCTTTTTATAGCCCGTCAGCATGAGCACCAGGCTTTCCCGTGAGTCTGCATTGTTGAACTGATAATGATTCCCCTGGCGATCGCCGCCGATATACCACGCGATTTCCGTTTTCCCCTCGGCCAGCGCCTTGCGCACGGCTTTGTCCACGTCCACCATCCGGTATTCTTTCGCGTTATTAAGATACAACACGGCATCTGAACGATAGTGACAGGCCGGGCGATTTTGCCAGGTGACACTGTGCGGATCCCAGTCGCTACTGGTCGGGTAGAAAAAGATTTGATCCGCGCCGTTGCTCTCGACCTTGCCGCCATAAATACGGATGCGATATTTAAACAATGACGGATCCTGCCCCGCCGGTAGCGCCGGGATCGCGAATTTCACCAGCGTCATGGTTTCCGGGTTATGCGTGCGCCCGCCGTTTTGCCAGTTATCCTGAATCAGCAGCTTTTCCGCCGCATTGGTTACTGTCTCCGGCTGCTCGCTGCTGATCCACGTCGCCACTGCCTTTTCATAGCGATACGGTACGTTCAGCCCGCAGTCCATACCGTTGTTCATGCACAGTTCCGTCATAAAGCGCGCGCCGTCCTCCGTCCAGCCGTTCATAAAGTCGGCATGTGCGGTGTAGATGCTTCCCCAGCGTTCTTCACGCTCGTCGCCGTTCATGATCGGGTCGAGAGAAAGCTGCGCTTTTGCGGTGTCCAGCGACGTAATTCCCGGGATCACATACGCCACGTTCATGTTTACCGTCGGGATTTTCACCGGATAGCCGGACGGACACTGACCGTTGCTGTCATAGGCGGCGTTTGGCATACCATGACCGGGTTTCAGGTGAATACCGTCCCAGCAGTCTGGAAACTGGATGCCAATGTTGAACTGTACCGCGTCCCCCGCTTTACGCAGACCGCATACTTCTCCGGCTTTGGTTGTATAGCCTTTCCCGTTGGCGCACAAAAAAGTAATGCGGGGATTTGGCGCCGCGCCGTGGTGATCGCCCGCCAGCAGTGAAAGTCCCGCCGGAAACGGATGTAGCGGATACTCTGTCGTATTTTTGGCCTGATAGTAGGTTTTTTGATAGGCAGGCGGCACTACCGTCCCGTTCGGCAATTTCAGCGACGGGGCCCAGTACGCGGAGCTGTCCGCTTTATTATCGCAAGTGGTTTCTTCCTTCGCCCGCAGCGTCGGGTAAGTGGATACCGCATCGGTATGGGTATTACCGAAGAAGTCATGCCACATCGCCTGGTTCGGCATGCCAAACATCATGATGGCGTCATCGCCCAGCGTGTGGCTGTAGCCGCATACCACATGCGCCTGCGGTGCGGCATACGCGGGCGCTATTGCGGCGGTCATCAATAGGGAAAGTCCTGTCAACGTCGTGCTCAGTTTCATCGTCATCTCCTGTGATGAAAAAGAACATTGGTAACAGAGCGACGCGCCGCCACCGAACGCTTTCGCGACCGATTTTCTTCAGTTTGTCGGTTTTCCCCTACGCTTCGTGAAAAACGCACAATCGATCACCTCGCGATGTGCCAACAATCATTGACTTCCGCTATGATTGATTCCCCTGGAAATCATCACCTGACTGACGATAACAAACATAATGACAAAAAATACTCACCCGCTTAGCCCGGCGCTGATCGTGCTTATGTCGGTAGCGACGGGCCTGGCGGTTGCCAGCAATTATTATGCGCAGCCGCTGCTCGACACCATCGCCAACAATTTCTCTCTTTCTGCCAGCTCTGCGGGATTTATTGTCACCGCCGCACAGTTGGGCTATGCCGCCGGCCTGCTGTTTTTAGTGCCGCTTGGCGATATGTTTGAGCGCCGGACGCTGATTGTCTCGATGACGCTGCTGGCCGCAGGAGGAATGCTCATTACCGCCAGTAGCCAGTCGCTGACGATGATGATCCTCGGCACCGCGCTAACCGGACTGTTTTCGGTGGTCGCCCAGATTCTGGTGCCGTTGGCGGCGACCCTCGCCACACCGGACAAGCGTGGTAAGGTGGTCGGCACGATTATGAGCGGATTGTTGCTCGGTATCCTGCTGGCGCGGACGGTGGCGGGCTTACTTGCCAGTCTCGGCGGCTGGCGCACCGTATTCTGGGTAGCCTCTGCGCTTATGGCGCTGATGGCTGTCGCCCTGTGGCGCGGCTTGCCAAAAATGAAGTCAGAGACGCATCTCAATTATCCGCAATTGCTCGGTTCGGTATTCAGCCTGTTTACCCGCGATAAATTGCTGCGCACGCGCGCGCTGCTGGGTTGTCTGACCTTCGCCAACTTCAGCATCCTCTGGACATCAATGGCCTTTTTATTGGCGGCGCCGCCGTTCAGCTATTCCGAAGGGATGATAGGCCTGTTTGGGCTGGCGGGCGCCGCGGGGGCGCTGGGCGCGCGTCCGGCGGGCGGCTTCGCCGATAAGGGACATTCTCATCTCACCACCACCTACGGTTTGCTGTTGCTGCTGCTTTCCTGGCTCGCTATCTGGCTGGGGCACGCCTCGGTACTGGCATTGATCGTCGGGATTCTGGTGCTGGATCTCACGGTGCAGGGCGTACACATTACCAACCAGACGGTGATTTACCGGCTCTACCCGGATGCCCGTAACCGGCTTACCGCAGGCTATATGACCAGCTATTTTATCGGCGGCGCCGCCGGTTCGTTAGTTTCAGCCTCTGCCTGGCAACATGCCGGATGGGCAGGCGTGTGCCTGGCGGGAACCACCGTTGCCGTACTCAACTTGTTGGTCTGGTGGCGAGGATTTCATCGACAGGAAGCCGCAAATTAATCGGTTAGCGAGCGTTTACCTCTGTTTCGGCTCCTTAGGGTGTTAAGGAGCCCCCCAGTCTGTTAAGGTTATAGCAATCATTTACCCTGGTTATTTTAACATTGGTGATATCGCATAAATTTCTATGGAAAGCCCCACTCCCCTTTCCGAACCCAACCCGGCGCCATGCATGGAAGAATTCACCGAAAGCTTATCCACCGTCATGAGTAACCTGCCCGCCGCGTTTTCCTATCCCCATTGTCGGGTGCCCTGAGCTACGGATTAGCCTCAGAGGCGCTGGCGATTTTATAACCCGTAAGAATCATTTTGCTTTAATAATACATTTACTTTATTTGTCACTGTCGTTACTATATCGGCTGAAATTAATGAGGTCATGCCCAAATGGATAGTTCGTTTACGCCCATTGAACAAATGCTAAAGTTTCGCGCCAGCCGCCACGAAGACTTTCCGTATCAGGAAGTGTTGCTCACCCGTCTTTGCATGCACATGCAGGGCAAGCTGCTGGAAAACCGCAATAAAATGCTGAAGGCTCAGGGGATTAACGAGACGTTGTTTATGGCGTTGATTACGCTGGAGTCTCAGGAAAACCACAGCATTCAGCCTTCTGAACTGAGTTGTGCACTGGGTTCGTCCCGTACTAACGCAACGCGTATCGCGGATGAACTGGAAAAGCGCGGCTGGATAGAACGCCGCGAAAGCGACAACGATCGCCGTTGCCTGCACCTGCAGTTGACCGAAAAAGGCCACGAATTTCTGCGCGAGGTGTTACCGCCGCAGCATCACTGCCTGCACCAGCTGTGGTCCTCCCTTAGCACCGCAGAAAAAGATCAGCTTGAGCACATCACCCGTAAGCTTCTGACGCGTCTCGATCAGATGGACCAGGATGGCGCCATTCTTGAGGCGCTGAGCTAACGCGTCGACTCGCTCAATAATCCAGATTAAGAAAGAAAACTGACTGGCCAGCACCCGCGCGTGCTGGCCTTTCTGATAAACAGTTCGGCCAAGCCGACAAAAAATAAGATCGTGGAGAACAACATGAGCGCAAATGCGGAGATGCAAACCCCGCAGCAACCGGTCAAAAAGAAAAGCAAACGTAAAAGTACGCTGATTCTGCTGACCTTGCTCTTTATCGTTATTGCCGTGGCATATGGGATCTATTGGTTTTTAGTATTGCGTCATTTCGAAGAAACGGATGATGCGTACGTGGCAGGGAACCAGGTTCAAATCATGGCGCAGGTATCCGGCAGCGTGACGAAAGTCTGGGCGGATAACACGGACTTTATCAAACAGGGCGATGTCCTCGTCACCCTCGACCAGACGGATGCGAAGCAGGCGTTCGAAAAGGCGAAGACCGCGCTGGCCTCCAGCGTTCGTCAGACGCATCAGTTGATGATCAACAGCAAACAGTTGCAGGCGAACATTGACGTGCAAAAAACCGCCCTCGCCCAGGCGCAAAGCGACTTTAAACGTCGCGTGCCGCTGGGTAACGCCAACCTGATTGGTCGCGAAGAACTGCAACATGCCCGCGACGCGGTTGCCAGCGCCCAGGCGCAGCTTGACGTCGCCATACAGCAATATAACGCGAATCAGGCGATGATCCTGAACAGCAAGCTCGAAGATCAGCCTGCTGTTCAGCAGGCGGCGACCGAAGTGCGTAATGCCTGGCTGGCGCTTGAACGTACGCGGATCGTTAGCCCGATCACCGGTTATGTCTCTCGACGCGCCGTACAGCCCGGCGCTCAGATCAGCCCGACAACGCCGTTGATGGCCGTTGTTCCGGCCACGAATCTGTGGGTCGACGCCAACTTTAAAGAAACCCAACTGGCGCATATGCGTATCGGCCAACCGGCAACGGTGGTCAGCGACATTTACGGCGATGACGTTAAATACACGGGTAAGGTCGTCGGTCTCGATATGGGGACAGGCAGCGCTTTCTCCCTGCTGCCCGCGCAGAACGCGACCGGCAACTGGATCAAAGTGGTACAGCGTCTACCGGTTCGTATCGAACTGGACGAGCAGCAGTTAGCCCAGCACCCGCTGCGCATTGGTTTATCTACGCTGGTGACCGTCGATACGGCTAACCGTGACGGACAGGTACTGGCAAGTACCGTGCGCAGCACACCGGTTGCGGAAAGTAACGCTCGCGAGATCGACCTTGCGCCGGTAAATAAACTGATCGAAGAGATTGTGCAGGCCAACGCCGGCTAATTCCGAGGTGCGTGTTATGCAACAGCAAAAACCGCTGGAGGGCGCGCAGCTCGTCATCATGACGATTGCGCTGTCGCTGGCGACATTCATGCAGGTGCTGGACTCCACCATTGCTAACGTGGCGATCCCCACCATCGCCGGGAACCTCGGCTCCTCCCTGAGCCAGGGAACGTGGGTGATCACCTCCTTCGGGGTGGCGAACGCCATCTCGATTCCTATTACGGGCTGGCTGGCAAAGCGCGTCGGGGAAGTGAAACTGTTCATGTGGTCTACGGTGGCGTTTGCCATCGCCTCGTGGGCATGCGGCGTCTCCAGCAGCCTGAACATGCTGATCTTCTTCCGCGTGGTTCAGGGGATCGTCGCCGGGCCGCTGATCCCACTCTCCCAGAGCTTACTGCTGAATAACTACCCGCCCGCCAAACGTTCTATCGCGCTGGCGCTGTGGTCGATGACCGTCATCGTCGCACCGATCTGCGGCCCGATTCTGGGTGGCTACATCAGTGACAACTACCATTGGGGCTGGATCTTCTTCATCAACGTCCCCATCGGGATCGCGGTGGTGCTGATGACGCTGCAAACCCTGCGCGGTCGCGAAACCCGTACTGAGCAACGACGGATTGACGCCATCGGTCTGGCGCTGTTGGTGGTGGGTATCGGGAGCTTGCAGATTATGCTCGACCGGGGCAAAGAGCTGGACTGGTTCGCCTCGCAGGAGATCATCATTCTGACGGTGGTGGCGGTGGTCGCCATTAGCTTCCTGATTGTCTGGGAGCTGACCGACGATAACCCCATTGTCGATCTCTCGCTCTTTAAGTCGCGCAACTTCACTATCGGCTGTTTGTGTATCAGCCTTGCCTACATGCTTTACTTCGGGGCGATTGTGTTGCTACCGCAGCTTTTGCAGGAGGTCTACGGCTATACTGCGACGTGGGCGGGTCTGGCCTCGGCGCCCGTTGGGATAATCCCGGTGATCCTGTCGCCGATTATTGGCCGCTTCGCGCATAAGCTGGATATGCGCAGACTGGTGACGTTCAGCTTCATTATGTACGCCGTCTGCTTCTACTGGCGCGCCTACACGTTTGAGCCGGGAATGGACTTTGGCGCTTCGGCCTGGCCGCAGTTTATCCAGGGCTTCGCGGTGGCCTGTTTCTTTATGCCGCTGACCACCATCACGCTGTCGGGACTGCCGCCTGAACGCCTGGCGGCGGCATCAAGTTTGTCGAACTTTACGCGAACGCTGGCAGGCTCCATTGGCACCTCGATCACCACAACCCTGTGGACCAATCGGGAATCAATGCACCATGCGCAGTTGACCGAGTCGGTGAACCCGTATAACCCGAACGCCCAGGCAATGTACGATCAGCTTCAGGGCATGGGGATGACGCAGCAGCAGGCGTCGGGCTGGATTGCCCAGCAGATCACTAACCAGGGACTGATCATCTCGGCCAACGAGATTTTCTGGATGTCGGCAGGCATCTTCCTGATATTGCTTGGCCTGGTCTGGTTCGCCAAACCGCCCTTCGGCGCAGGTGGCGGTGGCGGCGGCGCGCACTGATTAAAAAGGCCAGTTCAGATGAACTGGCCTTTTTTATGCCGGGCGGCGTTTATCCGTGGTCGACCGGGTAAGGCGCGTAGCCTTGCTATCCGGCAACGGAACTAGATATGCAGCTCCTGCAATTTTTCTTTCGGCAGCGCCAGTTCTTCGTTGCTGTTGACGCGAACGTCGCGCTCCAGAATGTGGCGGGCAATCTCCTGCGCTTCGCTCAGGGAATGCATCTGGTACGTGCCGCATTGATAGACGTTCAGTTCCGGGATCTGATTCTGATCCTGCACTTTCAGTACGTCAGCCATCGCCGCTTTCCACGCATCCGCCACGCGCTGCTCGTCTGGCGTACCGATCAAACTCATGTAAAACCCGGTGCGGCAGCCCATCGGCGAGATGTCGATAATCTCAACGCCGTTACCGTTGAGGTGATTACGCATAAAGCCTGCAAACAGATGCTCCAGCGTGTGGATCCCTTTCTCCGGCATCACCTCTTTGTTGGGGATGCAGAAACGCAGGTCAAACACGGTAATTGCGTCGCCGTGCGGGGTGTTCATCGTTTTCGCAACGCGGACGGCAGGTGCTTCCATCCGGGTATGATCGACAGTGAAGCTATCTAACAACGGCATTTAGCCACCTCCGATATTATTTTTTAAAATAAACTGAACTCTTCGTTTCGGGGCGAGTCTGAGTATATGAAAGACGCGCATTTGTTATCATCATCCCTGATTTCAGAGATGAAATTTTGGCCACTCACGAGTGGCCTTTTTCTTGTCTGTCAGGCCTGTTTTTCCAGCCAGCGTTCAAAGGGTTCGCTGTCCGCCGCTTCCACCTCACGTTGACGCCGTAAAGATGCCTCGCGTTCAGCGATAAACTCTTCTTCCTGCAAGATCTCCAGCGGCTCTTCGCGCAGCACATTACGCCAGGCTTCGCCCAGCGCTTTACCGGTGCCGCCAATCCCGTTGTCGATCATCGAACGCAGGATCCGCGCCGAAAACGTCAGTTCCGGGTTATCAAAACAGGCGACCAGTTCGTCGCACACTTTCTGATAATCCTCTCCACCGTGAATGCTGTCCAGCGTTTGCGCTACGCGTTTGAGATCGCGGAACAGATCTTTTCCGACTTTCGTCAGCGGGAACTGCGCGGTTTCGCAGCCAATCCCCAGCGTCAGCCCCGGCTTGCGCCCTTCCAGGATCACCCGATTCCAGTTGGTACGCGTACACTGCAGCTCGCCGCTGCTCATCTCCGGCGCGTCGGCCAGCACGCACCAGACCATGAACAGATCGAGGAAACGCACCTGTTGCTCGTCAACGCCAATTGGCGAGAAGGGATTGATATCCAGCGAGCGAACTTCAATGTATTCAATGCCGCCGCGCAGCAGTGCGTCTGAAGGCGACTCTCCGCTACGGGTCACGCGTTTGGGACGGATTGGCGCATACAGCTCATTTTCGATTTGCAGCACGTTGCTGTTGATCTGCAGTCGCTTACCGTCTTTCTCGATACCAATGGCCGCGTATTCTTCTGACGGCGTTTTGATCGCGCGTTTCAATCCTGCCACATAGTCGTGCAGATCGTTAAACGTAATACCGAGATTACTTTGCGATTTATTGGTATAGCCGAGATCGCTCAGACGCAGCGAGGTCGCGTACGGCAGGTAGTACATGCCGCAGTCGGTTTTCTCGAAGGGCAGCGTGGTCGGTTTCCCCTGCAGGAAGGAAGAACAGATCGCCGGCGACGCGCCAAACAGGTACGGAATGACCCAGCCGAAGCGATAGTAGTTGCGGATCAGGCGAAAATAGCCAGCCGAGATTTTCTCTTTTGCCGCTTCGCCGTCCATCTCGCCGCACTTCGCCTGCCAGAACGCCATCGGCAGGGAAAAGTTATAATGCACGCCGGAGATCGTCTGCATTAGCGCGCCGTAACGGTTTTTCAACCCTTCGCGGTACAGTGTTTTCATCCGCCCGACATTCGAGGTGCCGTATTGCGCCAGTTCGATATCCTGCCCTTCCGCGATGTAACAGGGCATACTCAGCGGCCACATGCGCTCATCGCCCAGTTTTCTGGCGGTGTAGCGGTGCAGATCGCGCATGAACGTCAGCATATGCTGAATGTCACCGTCCACCGGCGTAATGAATTCCAGCAGCGCTTCGGCAAAATCCGTGGTGATCCATTTATGCGTCAGCGCCGAGCCCAGCGCTTCCGGATGCCCCGTTGTCGCCAGGGTACCGTCAGCATTCACGCGCAGCGTTTCGCGCTCCAGCCCGCGCTGTATGCCTTTTAGAGCCTGAGGATGTCTTTCCAGCCAGGTCAGAGCCTGTGATACGTCCGGGATCAAATTGACCTCCCGCCTGTCAAAATCGTTTTAATTAGCATAATTGTAGTGGTTGCCCTGAAGGCTATTCCAGGCACAATTAGTGCCACCATAAAGAGCCCTGAATGGTTGCAGCCGCGACGACAATATAGCGCAGCGCTTTGCCAAGGCATAAAAAAAAGAGCACTGGTCCCCACGGGAGGCGCATCCACCCCGCTAACAGGCACAGTAAATCGCCCACTACCGGCATCCAGCTTAATAATAGTGCCACCGCGCCATAGCGGTTAAGCCAGCCTGTTGCTTTCTCCTGCCAGCGCGATGTTTTGCGTAGCGGAAAGAAACGCCCAAGGATAACGTTAGTTAGCCCTCCAAGGCTATTACCCATTGTTGCTGTTATGACTAAGACCCAGGGATGAGAAATCCCGGAAAGCAGCATGGCAACCAGAACGACCTCAGAGTTGCCAGGCAACAGCGTCGCACTGAGAAAACTGCTGGCGAACAAAGAGAAGAGCGACAGTACGTCACTCACAGCAAACGCACATCCACGACATCCATGCCTGCGGCGCGTGCTGCCTGCACGCCAAAATCAGCGTCTTCAAATACCACACAGCGAGCCGGAGGCACGCCCATGCGTTCTGCGCAAAGAAGAAAGGTATCCGGCGCCGGTTTATGGCGCAGTACGTGGTCAGCGGCAATCACGGCGTCAAAATAACGACGCAGGCCCAGGTGCGCCAGCAATGCTTCGGCAACGGCGCTTTCACTGCCGGTGCCAACCGCCATCGGACGACGACCATGCCATGCCTTCACAACGTCGACCAACGGCAAGGGTTCGACGCTGTCGAGCAACATGCGTTTTACCGCCGCGGTTTTTTCTTGCGCCAATGCGTGCGGATCGAGGTCCGCCTGGTTCAGTTCAATGATCGCCTGCGCGATACGCCAGGTCGGTGAACCGTTAAGCGCGATCATCGCCTGAAGATCGAAATGCATACCGTAACGGCCTAATACTTCGTCCCACGCCTTACGGTGTGTCGGCTCAGTATCCAGGATGGTGCCATCCATATCGAAAATCAGACCCGCATAACGTTCGTACATTGTGTTCTCGCAAACCGTAGAAACCAGACGTTATTTTATCGTAATGGCGGGATTTTGTCGCTGACGGCGAAAGTGAGGATTGTTCAGGGAAGAAGAAACAATTAAAACGGGAAGTATGGGGATTATCTCAGAGAAGATGGTGCATCCGGGAGGATGACTCGGCTGCGCCTCGCCCTTCGGGCCATTGCTTAAGCAACGTTATCCTCCCTGGTGCTTACGGTAAATCCGCAGCCCCTGAAACAACAGCGTGGTTATTGTTTCGGAGAAGATGGTGCATCCGGGAGGATTCGAACCTCCGACCGCTCGGTTCGTAGCCGAGTACTCTATCCAGCTGAGCTACGGATGCATCGGAAAACTTGCTTTACTGCCGATACTGATATGACGGCTGGCGTTATATCAAGCAAGGAATGGTGCATCCGGGAGGATTCGAACCTCCGACCGCTCGGTTCGTAGCCGAGTACTCTATCCAGCTGAGCTACGGATGCATCGGAAAACTTATTTTACTGCCGATATTGATATGACGGCTGGCGTTATATCAAGCAAGGAATGGTGCATCCGGGAGGATTCGAACCTCCGACCGCTCGGTTCGTAGCCGAGTACTCTATCCAGCTGAGCTACGGATGCATCGGAAAACTTATTTTACTGCCGATATTGATATGACGGCTGGCGTTATATCAAGCAAGGAATGGTGCATCCGGGAGGATGACTCGGCTTCGCCTCGCCCTTCGGGCCGTTGCCTGGGCAACGTTATCCTCTCTGGTGCTTGCGGTAAATCCGCAGTCCCTGAAACAACAGCGTGGCTATTGTTTCGGAGAAGATGGTGCATCCGGGAGGATTCGAACCTCCGACCGCTCGGTTCGTAGCCGAGTACTCTATCCAGCTGAGCTACGGATGCATCGGAATACTTGCTTTACTGCCGATACTGACACGACAACTGACGTTGTATCAAGTAAGAGATGGTGCATCCGGAAGGATGACTCGGCTTCACCTCGCCCTTCGGGCCGTTGCTTAGGCAACGTTATCCTCCCTGGTGCTTGCGGTAAAACCGCAGCCCCTGAAACAACAGCGTGACTATTGTCTCGGAGAAGATGGTGCATCCGGGAGGATTCGAACCTCCGACCGCTCGGTTCGTAGCCGAGTACTCTATCCAGCTGAGCTACGGATGCAAATGGCGGTGAGGCGGGGATTCGAACCCCGGATGCAGCTTTTGACCGCATACTCCCTTAGCAGGGGAGCGCCTTCAGCCTCTCGGCCACCTCACCACACGCCTCTTACGAGTGCGTCGAAGAACATGTTTCTGCTCATCGTCGCTGCGTGGCGCACATATTACTTTCTGGGACTTATAAGTCAAACAATTTTTCCTGCGCTTTTATCGTTTGCACACTTCACGCTCAATTAGTCTGCAAAAACGGCAAAAAGGGTGTTTTATCAACAAACAAATCGGTTTATATGGACTCTGGCTGCCCCGACAACCCCAGGAACACGCTCAGATGATAGAGATAGAAAACAAGGAAAACACAGGAAGGACAGGTTGCGTCTCACCCATCCAGATGAGACGCGGAAACCTTAGTAACTGGACTGCTGGGATTTTTCAGCCTGGATACGCTGGTAGATCTCTTCACGATGGACAGAAACTTCTTTCGGGGCGTTTACGCCGATGCGTACCTGGTTGCCCTTCACCCCTAAAACTGTCACGGTGACCTCATCGCCAATCATGAGGGTCTCACCAACTCGACGAGTCAGAATCAGCATTCTTTGCTCCTTGAAAGATTAAAAGAGTCGGGTCTCTCTGTATCCCGGCATTATCCATCATATAACGCCAAAAAGTAAGCGATGACAAACACATTACATGTAAGCAGTCACGGCATCACATTCTGTTAAACCTAAGTTTAGCCGATATACACAACTTCAACCTGACTTTATCGTTGTCGACAACGTTGATGCAAACGCCGCGGAGTACCTGTCCGCGGCATCGGCTAACGCTTATACACCTCATCCTTCAAGCTGCCTCTGCGTTGGCAGCGCGCATTTTCCCCGGTCGCCTACTCGCTGTTCGCTCCCGGGACGCATTCACTTGCCGCCTTGACGTAGCATGAATGATTTTGTGTATATATTTTATAGTTTTGCGCTGACCCAGGCTTGCACACTGGCTAACGCTGCAGGCAGAGCAGCCGCGTCCGTACCACCGGCTTGCGCCATGTCCGGACGACCACCACCCTTACCGCCCACCTGCTGAGCGACCATACCTACCAGTTCCCCTGCTTTGACACGGTCGGTCACGTCCTTAGACACGCCAGCAATCAGAGAAACCTTACCTTCTGCCGCCGTAGCCAGCACGATAATGGTGGAACCCAGCTGATTTTTCAGATCATCAACCATGGTACGCAACATTTTCGGCTCGACGCCGGCAAGCTCACTCACCAACAGCTTAACGCCATTGATATCAACCGCCTTGCTGGAAAGATTCGCACTTTCCTGCGCGGCAGCCTGTTCTTTCAGCTGCTGAAGCTCTTTCTCCAGTTGACGGGTACGTTCCAGTACGGAACGAACTTTATCGCCCAGATTCTGGCTGTCGCCCTTCAGCAGATGCGCAATTTCGCTTAAACGATCGCTTTGAGCGTGAACGGAGGCAATGGCGCCTTCACCCGTTACCGCTTCGATACGACGAACGCCCGCTGCGGTACCCGACTCGGAAACAATACGGAACAAGCCAATGTCACCGGTGCGACTGGCGTGCGTACCACCGCAAAGCTCGGTAGAGAAATCGCCCATGCTCAGCACGCGAACACGCTCGTCATATTTCTCACCAAACAGCGCCATCGCGCCTTTCGCTTTAGCGGCGTCCAGATCCATCACATTTGTTTCCACCGGCAGGTTACGGCGGATCTGCGCATTCACCAGATCTTCGACCGCACGAATCTCCGACGGTTTCATCGCTTCGTTATGAGAAAAATCAAAACGCAGCAGTTTGTCGTTCACCAGCGAACCTTTCTGCGCAACGTGCGTGCCCAAAACCTGGCGCAGCGCGGCGTGCATCAGGTGCGTCGCCGAGTGATTCAGACGAATACGATCGCGACGCGCTTCGTCCACGTCAGCCTGTACTGCATCGCCCACTTTCAGAGAACCCGCAGACAACGTGCCGAGATGACCGATCGCCTGACCATATTTTTGCGTGTCGCTGACAGCAAAGGCAAAGCCTGCGCCTTTCAGTTCGCCTTTATCACCAACCTGACCGCCGGACTCGGCATAGAATGGCGTCTGGTCCAGAACCACAACCGCGTCCTGACCGGCGTTGATTGCGTCAACCGCTTTGCCATCCACAAACAGTGCGGTGACCTTGCCGTTCAGTTCCAGATGGTCGTAGCCTTTAAACTCAGATGCGCTGTCTACGCGGATCATCGCGTTATAGTCAGCGCCAAAGCCGCTGGCTTCACGGGCGCGACGCCGTTGTTCTTCCATCGCCGCTTCAAAACCCGCTTCATCCACTTTGATGTTGCGCTCGCGACAAACGTCTGCCGTCAGGTCAACCGGGAAGCCGTAGGTATCGTACAGACGGAAAGCCGTTTCACCGTCCAGCGTGTCGCCCGTCAACTTCGCCAGTTCTTCGTCCAACAGCGCCAGACCGCGCTCCAGAGTACGGGCAAATTGCTCTTCTTCGGTTTTCAGCACCTGCTCAACCTGAGCCTGCTGGCGCTTCAATTCTTCACCCGCCGATCCCATGACGTCAATCAGCGGACCGACCAGCTTGTAGAAGAACGTCTCTTTCGCGCCAAGCATGTTGCCATGGCGCACCGCACGACGAATGATGCGGCGCAGCACGTAGCCGCGGTTTTCGTTCGACGGCATCACGCCATCGGCGATCAGGAATGCGCAGGAACGAATGTGGTCGGCGATAACGCGCAGCGACTTGTTGCTCAGGTCGGCGGCGCCGGTCACTTTCGCCACCGCCTCAATCAGCGTGCGGAACAGGTCGATTTCATAGTTCGAGTTAACGTGTTGCAGAACCGCGGCAATACGTTCCAGCCCCATACCGGTATCGACTGACGGCTTCGGCAGCGGCTCCATTGTGCCGTCAGCCTGGCGGTTAAACTGCATAAAGACGATATTCCAGATCTCAATGTAGCGATCGCCGTCTTCTTCCGGGCTGCCCGGAGGCCCCCCCCAAATGTGATCGCCGTGGTCGTAGAAGATCTCGGTGCACGGACCGCATGGACCGGTATCACCCATCTGCCAGAAGTTGTCGGACGCATAGGCCGCACCTTTATTGTCGCCAATGCGAATAATGCGTTCGCGTGGAATACCGACTTCTTTTTCCCAGATTTCATAGGCTTCGTCGTCTGTTTCATAGACGGTCACCCACAGACGCTCTTTCGGCAGGGCGAACCAGTTTTCACCGGTCAGCAGTTCCCATGCATACTGGATGGCATCGTGTTTGAAATAGTCGCCGAAGCTGAAGTTGCCCAGCATTTCGAAGAAGGTGTGGTGACGCGCAGTGTAACCGACGTTTTCCAGGTCATTGTGCTTACCGCCCGCGCGCACGCAGCGCTGGGAAGTGGTCGCGCGGGAATAATTACGCTTGTCGAGGCCAAGGAAAACATCCTTGAACTGATTCATCCCGGCGTTGGTAAACAACAAAGTGGGGTCATTGTTTGGTACCAGGGAGCTGCTGGCAACTACCTGATGTCCCTTACTATGGAAAAAGTCGAGAAACGCCTGACGGATCTCAGCGGTGCTCTTGCTCATAATTATCCTGAAATCAAGCTACACGTCATCTTTCAAACCGCCTCTGTACTGGCTGCGAGCTTCCTCGCCTGCCGCCCTGATGCGGCTTGAATGACGTTGTGTATTTAAGGAATATTCGTCGCGAACGCAGGTTACCGCAAAGCAACCCACGCCCGAACGGAAAAAGTGGGAATAAGATAAGTTTTCTTTAGTGGGAAGTAAAATCCCGTATGCGCTCAATCGTCAAAATTTCGCCATATCTCCTGGATATCCTCCATCAGATAGCCGCGATAGAGTAGAAAGCGCTGTATTTTTACCTTTTCTGAAAATGCCGCGGGCAGCGGTTCGCCGTATTTGCGGGTAGCCTGATCGCGCGCGAGGGTACACCAGTCAATTTCACATTCGCGCAGCGCCTTTTCGATAGCTTCCCGGGCAATGCCTTTCTGGTTGAGTTCCTGGCGGATGCGCGCCGGGCCATACCCTTTCCGGCTACGGCTGGCGATAAAGCGCGAAACGAAGCGGCTGTCATCCAGATACCCGTGCTCATGGCACCAGGCTACCACCCGTTCGTAATCCTCTGCCGTGGCCTCAATCTCCTCGGGGCCGTTTTTCCCCATGACCGGCGCGGCCAGTTTGCGGCGTAACTCCTGTTCGCTGTGATCGCGCACAGCCAGAATGCGGACAGCGCGATCGAGCAGGCGGGCATAAACGGGTCGGCGTGGTGTCGGTTCGCTCATAACTCCCTTCAGATTCAGCAATGCAAAAGGGCCGCATAAATGCAGCCCTTGAGTGTAACTTAACCTTTTGCCGAATGGCGGTTTCGCGCGATCCGGCTTACGGTCGCCTGAAGATTAAAAATCTTCGTTGGTTTCTGCAACACCTTCACCGTCATCAACGGAGAAATCTGGCGTTGAGTCCTGGTTGTTGAGCAGCAGCTCGCGAACCTTTTTCTCGATCTCTTTCGCGGTAGCCGGATTTTCTTTCAACCAGGCGGTCGCATTCGCTTTACCCTGCCCGATTTTCTCACCGTTGTAGCTGTACCAAGCACCGGCTTTCTCAATCAGCTTCTCTTTGACGCCCAGATCAACCAGTTCGCCATAGAAGTTGATGCCTTCACCGTAGAGGATCTGGAACTCTGCCTGTTTGAACGGTGCGGCGATTTTGTTCTTCACCACTTTCACGCGGGTTTCGCTACCCACCACGTTATCGCCCTCTTTCACCGCGCCGATACGGCGGATGTCCAGACGAACAGAGGCGTAGAATTTCAGCGCGTTCCCCCCGGTTGTGGTTTCCGGGTTACCGAACATAACGCCAATTTTCATACGGATCTGGTTGATGAAGATCAGCAGCGTGTTGGACTGCTTCAGGTTACCCGCCAGCTTACGCATCGCCTGGCTCATCATACGCGCCGCGAGGCCCATGTGAGAGTCGCCGATTTCACCTTCGATTTCCGCTTTCGGCGTCAGGGCCGCGACGGAGTCGACAACGATAACGTCTACAGCGCCAGAGCGCGCCAGCGCATCACAGATTTCCAGCGCCTGTTCGCCGGTGTCCGGCTGAGAACACAGCAGGTTGTCAATATCAACGCCCAGCTTGCGCGCATAGATTGGATCCAGCGCATGTTCCGCATCGATAAACGCACAGGTTTTCCCTTCACGCTGCGCAGCGGCAATCACCTGCAGCGTCAGGGTGGTTTTACCGGAAGATTCCGGCCCGTAGATTTCGACGATACGGCCCATTGGCAGACCGCCCGCGCCGAGTGCGATATCCAGAGAAAGCGATCCGGTCGGGATGGTTTCCACATCCATAGAGCGGTCTTCACCCAGACGCATGATGGAGCCTTTACCAAATTGCTTTTCAATTTGGCCCAGTGCTGCCGCCAACGCTTTCTGTTTGTTTTCGTCGATAGCCATTAACTACTCCTGTCATGCCGGGTTCCGCTTGCGCTTAACCGGATAGTGAATTCTGTACTGTTGAAACAATTATACTGTATGCTCATACAGTATCAAGTGTTTTGTAGAAATTGTTGCCACAGCGTACGTAACGCATAGAGGGTCGCCTGTCGCCGCACGGCATCGCGGTCGCCACTGAAGCATTCCCGCCGGGTAATCCCCTCTCCGCGCGCGCTGGCGAAAGCGAACCAGACGGTGCCGACGGGCTTCTCTTCGCTGCCGCCATCCGGTCCGGCAATGCCGCTGATTGAAACCGCATAATCAGCGCGGGCGGCTTTCAGCGCGCCTATCGCCATTTCTACTACCACTGGTTCACTGACCGCGCCATGTTGGGCAAGCGTCTCTTCCCGTACGCCGATCATTTGCGCTTTCGCTTCATTACTGTAAGTGACAAAACCGCGTTCAAACCAGGCGGAGCTGCCAGCAATATCCGTAATGGCCTTCGCCACCCAGCCGCCCGTACAGGATTCCGCTGTTGTCACCGTCGCGCCGCGCGCGTTTAACGCCATTCCGACCTGTTCGCTTAACTGCATCAGTTCACTGTCAGTCATTTCGGCCTCTGTCAGTTAAAAATCCTGCCGGACAAGATAGCACTTTCCCACCCGAGATGGGGACGAGGTGATGATTTTACGAGGGGGATTCAGAAAAAACGTCCAGGTTTAACAGGCGGAGACAGCATTGCCTTATCCGGCCAACAGCAAGCCGGGTGAGCCGGATAAGTTGTCAGGGCCGCCATCCGGCAGCCAGGACGATTACTGGACCCGCGCCAGCGCTACCGCCTGTCCTAACTGCCAGACCGCCATCGCATAATGGGTACTATGGTTGTAACGGGTAATCGCGTAGAAGTTTGGCAGGCCGTACCAGTACTGATACCCGGTGCCAATATCCAGACGTAACAAGCTTGCTTCGCGATGGTTACCCAACGGCTGCTGCGGCGTTAAGCCCGCGGCGGCAAGCTGCGACACGCTGTATTTTGTTTTGAAGCCATTGGCCAGTCCCGGCGCCTGACCGTTGGCCATCACCGCCACCGTATCGCCTTTCACCCAGCCGTGTGCTTTAAAGTAGTTCGCTACGCTGCCGATGGCATCGACCGGATCCCAAAGATTGATATGGCCATCGCCGTTAAAGTCCACCGCGAACTCTTTATAGGACGACGGCATAAACTGACCGTAACCCATGGCCCCGGCGAAAGACCCTTTCAGATCCAGCGGATCGTCTTGTTCGTTGCGCGCCATCAACAGGAAGGTTTCCAGCTCGCCAGAGAAATACGCCGCGCGGCGCGGATAGTTGAAGGAGAGCGTCGCCAGCGCGTCAAGAATGCGCGTTTTCCCCATTACGCGGCCCCAGCGGGTTTCTACGCCGATAATGCCGACGATGATTTCCGGCGGCACGCCATACACCTGCCAGGCGCGGTTGAGAGCATCTTCATACTGATTCCAGAATGCCACGCCGTTTTGCACGTTATCCGGCGTTATGAACTGTTTGCGATAACGCAGCCATGCGCCGTTAGGGCCGGCTGGCGGCTGCGTGGTCGGCGCCTGCCTGTCCATCAGGCGCAGCACATAATCCAGGCGTTTCGCCTGCGACAGGATCTCCTGCAACTGTTGGCGATCAAAGCCATGTTTGCTGACCATCTTATCGATGAACTGCTGCGCATTGGGGTTATTGGCAAAATCGCCGCCCATCTGCATGACATTGTGCTGAGGCTTAAGCAGGAAGCCGCCAGACGGCGTCCCGGTGGTCGTTTGAGTCTCTTGCGGTTTCGGTTTGCTGCTACAGGCAGCCAGTAACACAAAAAGGGGAAGTAACGCTACATAACGACGCTTGAACATGTGACATCCATTAACCAGATTCAGCCAGAGGGAAGTATGGTAAAGCATCCTCCGTCCCACAAGGAAGCGCGAGACGCGCTCCTTCACATAATTTACCTGTTCGCCCCCTTTACTCCTTCTTTTTCTGTTCCGATTCGCACATAAACTTTCAATTTAAAATATTTTACTTTCATTTTGAGATCAAAATAACACTTTTAAATCTTTCAATCTGATTAAAATAAATCACCAATTGGCAAGATAACAACAATCCCTACAGGAGAGAACAATGATCGACACCATTACACATGGAGCAGAGTGGTTCATCGGGCTGTTCCAGAAAGGCGGAGAAGTGTTTACCGGCATGGTGACCGGCATTCTTCCGCTGCTAATAAGCCTGCTGGTCATCATGAACGCGCTGATCAACTTTATCGGCCAGCAGCGTATAGAACGTTTTGCCCAACGCTGCGCCGGAAATCCGCTGTCCCGTTACCTGATTCTGCCGTTCATCGGTACGTTTGTGTTCTGTAACCCTATGACCCTGAGTCTTGGTCGTTTTATGCCAGAGAAATACAAGCCCAGCTATTACGCGGCGGCATCCTACAGTTGCCACTCCATGAACGGCCTGTTTCCGCATATCAACCCCGGCGAACTGTTCGTTTATCTGGGCATCGCCAGCGGTTTAACCACGCTTGGCCTGCCCCTCGGCCCGCTTGCGGTGAGCTATCTGCTGGTTGGCCTGGTGACTAACTTCTTCCGCGGCTGGGTCACCGATCTCACCACCGCGATTTTCGAGAAAAAAATGGGTATCCAGCTTGAGCAGAAAGTGCATCTTTCAGGAGCAACATCATGACGCGTATTCGTATCGAAAAAGGCACCGGCGGCTGGGGCGGCCCGCTTGAACTGGATGTCGTCGCAGGTAAAAAAATCGTCTATATCACCGCGGGCACGCGCCCGGCGATTGTCGACAAACTGGCAAGCCTGACCGGCTGGCAGGCGGTCGATGGCTTTAAAGAGGGCGAACCGCCGGAAGCGGAGATTGGCGTGGCGATCATTGACTGCGGCGGCACCCTGCGCTGCGGAATTTACCCGAAACGCCGTATTCCGACGGTAAACATTCACTCCACAGGGAAATCGGGGCCGCTGGCCCAGTACATCGTCGAAGACGTTTACGTCTCCGGCGTGAAAGAAGAAAACATTAGCGCGATCGGCGATGCAGAAGCTGCGCCGCAACCGACAAGCGCCACGCCTCCGGGACGTGATTACGACCCCCATAAAAAGATCACCGAACAGAGCGACGGCCTACTGGCGAAAGTCGGCATGGGAATGGGCTCAGCGGTAGCCGTTCTGTTTCAGTCTGGTCGCGACACCATCGACACGGTACTGAAAACCATTCTGCCGTTTATGGCGTTCGTCTCCGCCCTCATCGGCATCATCATGGCGTCGGGACTTGGCGACTGGATCGCCCACGGTCTGGCGCCGCTAGCCAGCCATCCGCTGGGGCTGGTGACACTGGCGCTGATCTGCTCCTTCCCGCTGTTGTCGCCGTTCCTCGGCCCGGGCGCAGTGATCGCCCAGGTGATCGGCGTCCTGATCGGCGTGCAAATTGGTCTGGGCAATATTCCGCCGCACCTGGCGCTGCCAGCGCTGTTCGCCATTAACGCCCAGGCGGCCTGCGACTTTATCCCGGTTGGCCTGTCACTGGCGGAAGCCCGTCAGGATACGGTGCGCGTCGGCGTGCCGTCGGTACTGGTCAGTCGCTTTCTGACCGGCGCGCCAACGGTACTGATCGCCTGGTTTGTATCCGGCTTTATTTATCAATAAGAGGTGTTGAGATGACCGTCATTTACCAGACCACAATTACCCGCATTGGCCAGAGCGCGCCGGATGCGCTGTGCGACCAGATGCTGATCACCTTCCGCGAAGGCGCGCCGGCGGATATCGAAGAGTTTTGCTTTATCCATTGCCATGGCGAACTGAACGGCACGCTGCAACCCGGCGCGCAATGTGAACTGGGTCAGCATCGCTATCCGGTCACCGCCGTCGGCAGCGTGGCGGAACAGAATTTACGTGAACTGGGGCATATCACCCTGCGCTTCGACGGACTGAACGAAGCGGAATTTCCCGGCACCGTGCACGTCGCGGGGCCCGTACCGGACGATATCGCGCCGGGCTGTATTTTGAAGTTTGTCGCTTAAGGAGAGAAAAATGAATCAGGTTGCCGTTGTCATTGGCGGAGGACAAACCCTGGGGGCGTTCCTGTGCCATGGGCTTGCAGCAGAAGGGTATCGCGTGGCGGTTGTCGATATTCAAAGTGATAAGGCCGCCAACGTCGCGCAGGAGATCAACGCCGAATACGGTGAAGGTATGGCTTACGGCTTCGGCGCCGACGCCACCAGCGAACAGAGCGTTCTTGCGCTCTCTCGCGGCGTGGATGAAATCTTTGGGCGCGTGGATCTGCTCGTCTACAGCGCGGGGATCGCGAAAGCGGCGTTTATCAGTGACTTCCAGCTGGGCGATTTTGACCGCTCATTACAGGTGAATCTGGTCGGATATTTCCTCTGTGCGCGTGAATTTTCCCGTCTGATGATTCGTGACGGTATTCAGGGACGCATTATTCAGATCAACTCTAAGTCTGGTAAAGTCGGTAGTAAGCATAATTCCGGCTACAGCGCGGCGAAGTTCGGCGGCGTCGGATTAACCCAGTCGCTGGCGCTGGATCTGGCGGAATACGGCATTACCGTACATTCGCTGATGCTGGGCAACCTGCTGAAGTCGCCAATGTTTCAGTCGCTACTGCCGCAGTACGCCACCAAGCTTGGCATTAAGCCGGACGAGGTGGAACAGTATTATATCGATAAAGTCCCGCTCAAACGCGGCTGCGATTATCAGGATGTCCTGAACATGCTGCTGTTCTATGCCAGCGCGAAAGCGTCATACTGTACCGGACAATCAATCAACGTCACTGGCGGACAGGTGATGTTCTGATAGTCACATAGCCCGGTGGCGCTACGCTTACCGGGCCTGCAAACCCCGGGTCTGTTAGCCGGATAAGGCGTCACCGCCATCCGGCATTCACGTAAGGAGCACACGATGGTTTCCGCACTGATTACCGTCGCCGTTATCGCCTGGTGCGTTCAACTGCTACTGGGCGGCTGGCAAATCGCCCGTTTCAACCGCGCGTTTGACCAGCTATGCCTGCAAGGCCGGGTTGGCGTAGGACGTTCAGGCGGACGTTTTAAGCCCCGCGTCGTGGTCGCCATCGCGCTCGACAAAAATCAGCGCGTAACCGATACGTTGTTTATGAAAGGACTGACAGTATTCGCCAGACCAATAAAAATTCCTGCCTTGCAGGGTAAACATCTTAATGAATTACAGCCTGATGTGATCTTTCCCCATGATCCGCTGTCGCAGAATGCACTATCATTGGCGCTTAAACTGAAACATGGATAATTTCGTTGTGAATGCTAATAGCTTGCGAAATTATCATTTCGAAACTTCAATTCAGGGTAATCACGCCTATGAAACCTCGTCAGCGTCAGGCTGCCATTCTGGAGCATTTGCAAAAGCAGGGGAAATGCTCGGTTGAGGAACTGGCCCAGTACTTTGACACCACGGGCACCACCATTCGCAAGGATTTGGTCATTCTGGAAAATGCCGGTACCGTCATTCGCACCTATGGCGGCGTAGTGTTAAACAAAGAAGAATCCGATCCGCCTATCGATCACAAGACGTTGATCAATACGCATAAAAAAGAACGCATCGCCGAAGCGGCTGTCAGGTTTATCCATGATGGCGATTCGATCATTCTGGATGCCGGAAGCACCGTATTACAGATGGTGCCAATGCTCACCCGCTTCAGCAATATCACCGTCATGACCAACAGCCTCCATATTGTTAACGCCTTGTCAGAGCTGGACAACGAACAAACCATCCTGATGCCCGGCGGCACCTTTCGTAAAAAATCTGCGTCATTTCACGGTCAGTTGGCAGAGAACGCCTTTGAGCAGTTCAGTTTTGATAAACTCTTTATGGGCACCGACGGCATTGACCTCGACGCAGGCGTCACCACCTTTAACGAGGTCTACACCGTCAGCAAAGCGATGTGTAACGCCGCGCGCGAAGTCATATTGATGGCCGACTCGTCGAAGTTTGGCCGCAAAAGTCCCAACGTTGTTTGCAGTCTGGAGAGCGTCGATAAGCTGATTACCGATGCCGGTATCGATCCGGCGTTTCGTCAGGCGCTGGAAGAAAAAGGAATAGACGTGATCATAACCGGAGAAACCAATGAGTGATGCACTACTGAACGCTGGCCGTCAAACACTGCTGCTGGAACTGCAGGAAGCCAGCCGCCTGCCGGAACGCCTGGGTGACGATTTTGTTCGCGCTGCCAACACCATTATCCACTGTGAAGGCAAAGTGATTGTCTCGGGTATTGGCAAGTCCGGGCATATCGGCAAAAAAATCGCCGCAACCCTCGCCAGCACCGGCACCCCTGCCTTTTTCGTTCATCCGGCGGAAGCGCTACACGGCGATCTCGGGATGATAGAAAGCCGGGACGTGATGCTGTTTATCTCCTATTCGGGCGGCGCTAAAGAGCTGGATCTGATCATCCCGCGCCTGGAAGACAAATCCATTACCCTGCTGGCGATGACCGGCAAGCCGAACTCACCGCTGGGTCTGGCGGCCAAAGCCGTTCTGGACATTTCGGTCGAACGGGAAGCCTGCCCGATGCACCTGGCCCCCACGTCCAGCACGGTGAACACTCTGATGATGGGCGACGCGCTGGCAATGGCGGTGATGCAGGCGCGCGGCTTCAATGAAGAGGATTTTGCCCGCTCGCATCCGGCGGGAGCGCTCGGGGCGCGTCTGCTGAATAAGGTGCATCATTTGATGCGGCGCGACGACGCGGTGCCGCAGGTTCAGTTGTCCACCAGCGTGATGGATGCCATGCTCGAATTAAGCCGTACCGGACTCGGCCTGGTCGCCGTCTGTGACGCGCAAATGCAGGTCAAAGGCGTCTTTACCGACGGCGACCTGCGCCGCTGGTTAGTGGGCGGCGGCGCGCTGACCACGCCAGTCAGCGAAGCGATGACCCACAATGGCATTACGCTTCAGGCCGACAGTCGCGCTATCGACGCCAAAGAAATCCTGATGAAACGCAAAATCACCGCCGCGCCGGTGGTTGATGAAAACGGCAAGCTCACCGGCGCCATCAACCTGCAGGATTTCTACCAGGCCGGGATCCTGTAGCTGCTTTTATTTTTCAGGCTGCAAATTACATCAGAGTATGCGATTTGCAAGTCCTGATGGGCTTAAAGGATATGATTCACCGGGATTACCCTGTTATGTCCTTGAGCAGTCTATTGTGCGCCGCGGAGATACCGCGGCCATACTCAGTATTACCGCTGAGGTATTAGCTGAAATTGACCTCAGTTTTATAAAATAGAACTTAAAAGATTAAAACAAATAATTTAACCTGGTTATACATTTGTGGGAAAACATCTATTTGCATTGCATCTAATGCTTATGTTTATAATAAGAAGAATTAATTTTCACTTCTGAGTAATAACAATGAATATTGCTCACATCAATAAATTACATTCTTTCATAAAAAATAAATATGATTCATATTTTTAAGTACGCAAACTCCAGCATGTTAAAAAAGGAGAAATAAATGCCAATCCCAGCTTATATGTGGCTTAAGGACGATGGCGGCGCTTTAATTAAAGGTGGCGTAGATGTTAAAGACAGGGACTACACAATTGAAGTTAAAGGATTTCACCATAACCTCATGATCCCTACTGACAACGCAACCGGCAAAGTAACCGGGACACGCATGCATTCACCGATGCTCATCGTAAAAGATTTCGACTGCTCCAGCCCTTATCTCTATAAGGCCGTAGCAACCGGGCAAAAACTCCAGTCCGCAGAAATTAAATGGTACCGTATTAACGATGCCGGAATGGAAGCTGAATACTTCAACATGTTACTTGAAGGAGTGCGTATTGTGTCTATTTCCCCAGCGATGGCCACAGGAAATAACCTAAATGAGAACCACATGGAAACCGTGGAAATGCGTTACGAGAAAATCACCTGGAAGCACAACGACGGAAACATTATTTTCACTGACTCCTGGAATGACCGACAGACAGTCTAAGCATATGGGGCAGAACGCCCCTTAATCATACAACCAGCGGCCAGCCTTTGCGGATTCAATGATCATTTCAAGGGTGAGCGATTTAAGCTGCCGCCCAACCCATTCCTTTTTGCGCTTCCACTGCCACCAGTACAGTTCCGGCATAAAGTAGTTGTCCAAATTAAAATTACTGTGCTCGATGCCATAGCGGGTGAACAGGTCAATGAGCATATCTTCGAGATCTTCTGGCACAAAATTAAAGTATTCCTGCAGCGTCCACTCTTTCTGAGCAGGGCGTTTGCGCTCGCTGTAGTTCTCGGTGACGTAACTTAAAAATTCTTGTTCATCAGGTAATAGCATTAGAAATAGGTCCATGCGATCCGATCCTTCGGCCGCGCTATCTGGTTGTATTTGTTTCTCGTCTCTTTGGCAACAAGGGCAAAAATAATGACTGCCTGAGCATAGCCTACATATGGAACGGCTCTGCCTACTGCTGAGCCAATCTTGTTTGTATAACTTTTTCTGCCCATGCCGATAGTGGTTTCGACTCTCAATCCATCCGGAAAGCGGGCATCTTTGAAAATCCGACGGGCTAGTTTAGAGGCTACGCTGGTGCGAGAACCTGTCGCCCCCAAAACCTGCCGTTTAGGCAGCAGAGGTAGCCCCGCCAAAATAGTAGCAGCGGTTTCAACTGATACTCCCAAATGGTTTGCAAGCCCTTCCGCAAAGATAAGCCAGAATAACTCCGTTGGCGTTACGTTCTCGTTGCCGTGATAAAAATATGTGCCGCCCAGTTCTTCTACTGTATCCATCTCTTCATCCCTGTTAGTCGCTTGCAATACAATAAGTCCTTATAACTACCAGATACACTTTTGTATTAAACAAGCACTATAAAAAATGTGAATCGGACCAGAACGTCCCCGCGCGTACTCTAACTTTTCAACCCCAGACGCTTCGCCAGCCGGTGCAGGTTGGCGACGTCCATTTCTAACGCCCGGGCGCTGGCCGCCCAGTTGTGATGATGCTGCGCCAGCGCACGGCGGATCGTCTCGCGCTGAAACGACTCGGTAGCATCACGCAGATTAACCGCCTGCGGCATCTCCGGCGCAACGTCTGTTTGCGAAGCGGGGGCATCGTCCAGGCGAGCGAAATGCTGCGCTTCCAGCACCACTTCATCCCCGCCCCGTGTCGCCCGCGCCAGCACCACTGCGCGGTGAATCGCATGCTCCAGCTCGCGGACGTTACCCGGCCAGGCATAGTTCAGCAGATAATTTCGCGCCCCCGGGCTCAGCGCCACCCGGGAAAGTCCCAGCCGCAACCGGCACTGCTCGCAGAAATAGCCCGCCAGCAGCACCGCATCCTCCCCGCGCTCGCGCAGCGGGGGAACGGACAGCGGAAAAACGCTCAGGCGGTGGAACAAGTCAGCACGAAAGCGCCCTGCCATCACCTCTTCGCGCAGGTCGCGGTTGGTAGCCGCCAGTACGCGTACGTCCACCCGTAGACTGCGATCGTCGCCAACCCGCTGAATATCGCCGTACTGTAAGACGCGCAAAAGTTTGGCCTGCAACGCCAACGACAGCTCGCCGATCTCATCCAGAAACAGCGTGCCGTTATCGGCCATTTCAAATTTCCCGCTACGGTTGCTGATGGCCCCGGTAAACGCGCCTTTGACATGACCAAACAGTTCGCTCTCCGCCACGCTTTCCGGCAACGCGGCACAGTTCAGATACACCAGCGGATTTACCGCGCGCGGCGAACCTTCATGAATCGCTTTTGCCACCAGCTCTTTCCCGGTACCCGTTTCGCCGCTGATCAGAACGTTGAGATCGGACGCCGCCACAATCTCAATCTCTTTTTTCAACTGCATCATGCCGGGCGACAGGCCAATCATCTGCGTCTCTTTTACCTGGCCGAAATCGGTCGTCGAACCGGGCAGCATATTCTGGCTTTCCAGCTGTTCTATCAACAGCGCATTGCTGAGCGCGCCAGCGGCCAGCGCGGCGATAAGGCGGAGCTCCTCATCGCTGAAAACGTCAAACTGGTCGGGCTCCATACCATCAAGAGTTAGCGCGCCGATCAGGTTTTGCCCGGCAAACAGCGGCAGGCCGATGCAGGCATGCACTTTTAAACTCTCCTGACCGGGAATCAGCCCATCGTAGGGGTCAGGCAGATCGCTGTCTGCGGGAAAACGCACCACGTCCCCGGCGCGGGCGATGGCTTCCAGACGCGGGTGACCTTCCAGGGTAAAGCGCCTGCCCAACACGTCCTGCGCCAGACCGTCGATCGCCAGCGGAATAAACTGGCGCGCCTCATAGCGCAGCAGCGCGGAAGCATCGCACTCCAGCACCTGGCGTAGCGTGGTTATCAGCCGCTGAAAGCGATCCTGATGCCCGACGCCGCGCTGTAATTCGATGGCGATCCCCGCCAGTACGTCAACGGAAAAACTCATGGCTACCTCATTGTCATTTTGACAATACATAATGTCATATTGACATCATTAATCATAGTCTTTTTGACTATCACTATAAATATAAAAACTAACAAATCATTAAAAATCAAAGAGATAAATAGTTGGCACGTAACCTGCAATAAGCAAAGCAACACTTTTGAACAACGCTGAATTAATTGAGGTTGCTATGTCTATTCTGGTTAAAAATAACATTCATTGGGTTGGCCAACGTGACTGGGAAGTACGCGATTTTCACGGCACCGAATACAAAACGCTGCGCGGCAGCAGCTATAACAGCTATCTGATTCGCGAAGAAAAAAACGTACTGATCGACACCGTTGATCATAAATTCAGCCGCGAATTCGTACAGAATTTACGGGGTGAAATTGACCTTGCGGATATCGATTACATCATCATTAACCACGCGGAAGAAGATCATGCCGGGGCGTTGACGGAGCTAATGACTCAGATCCCGGACACGCCAATCTACTGCACCGCCAACGCCATCGATTCGATCACCGGCCATCACCATCATCCGGAATGGAACTTTAAGGTAGTGAAAACTGGCGACACACTGGATATCGGCAACGGCAAACAGCTGATCTTCGTCGAAACCCCGATGCTGCATTGGCCGGACAGTATGATGACCTACATGACCGGCGATGCGGTGTTGTTCAGTAACGACGCCTTCGGCCAGCACTACTGCGACGAACGTCTGTTCAATGATGAAGTGGATCAAACCGAACTGTTTGAACAGTGCCAACGCTACTACGCTAACATCCTGACGCCGTTCAGCCGCCTGGTGACGCCCAAGATCACTGAAATCCTCGGCTTTAACCTGCCGGTCGATATGATCGCCACCTCCCACGGCGTGGTCTGGCGCGATAATCCCACGCAAATCGTTGAGCTGTATCTGAAATGGGCGGCGGACTACCAGGAAGATCGCATCACTATCTTCTATGACACCATGTCCAACAATACCCGCATGATGGCGGATGCCATCGCCCAGGGTATTAACGAAGTTGACCCAAACGTGGCGGTAAAAATCTTTAACGTCGCCCGCAGCGACAAAAACGAAATCCTGACCAACGTCTTCCGATCCAAAGGCGTACTGGTCGGTACCTCGACGATGAATAATGTGATGATGCCAAAAATCGCCGGACTGGTGGAAGAGATGACCGGCTTGCGCTTTCGTAACAAGCGCGCCAGCGCTTTTGGTTCTCACGGCTGGAGCGGCGGCGCGGTTGATCGTCTCTCTACCCGCCTGCAGGATGCCGGCTTTGAGATGTCCCTGAGCCTGAAGGCGAAATGGCGTCCGGATCTGGACGCGCTGGAACTGTGCCGTCAGCACGGGCGCGACATTGCCCGTCAGTGGGCGCTCGCACCGCTGCCGGAAGCCGCGCCGAAAGCGGTAGCAGCAGAAAGCGCGCCAGTTGAAACCCCTGCGGCCGCCGATCTCGGCCCCTGCATGCAGTGCAGCGTCTGCCAGTGGATCTACGACCCGGAAAAAGGTGAGCCGCTGCAGGACGTCGCACCGGGTACGCCGTGGAGTGAGGTTCCGGACAACTTCCTGTGCCCGGAATGCTCATTAGGTAAGGACGTGTTCGACGAGCTGGCGACGGAGGCAAAATGAACCGGGGAATCGTTATCATTGGTTCGGGCTTTGCCGCCCGCCAGTTAGTAAAAAACATCCGTAAACAGGACGCGGAAATCCCGTTAACCCTGATTGCTGCCGATAGCATGGACGAGTACAACAAACCCGATCTCAGCCATGTGATAAGCCAGTCGCAACGCGCCGACGATCTCACCCGCCAGTCGGCGGGCGAGTTTGCCGAACAGTTCAACCTGCGCCTGTTCCCGCATACCTGGGTGACCGACATCGATGCCGACGCCCACGTGGTGAAAAGTCAGGATACGCAATGGCAGTATGAAAAGCTGGTTCTTGCCACGGGCGCGGCAGCCTTTGTTCCGCCCGTCCCGGGACGTGAGTTAATGCTCACGTTAAACAGCCAGCAAGAATACCGCGCCTGTGAAACGCAGTTGCGCGACGCCCAGCGGGTGCTGATTGTCGGGGGCGGTCTTATCGGCAGCGAATTAGCGATGGATTTTTGCCGTGCGGGCAAGGCGGTCACGCTGATCGACAACGCCGCCAGCCTTCTCGCCTCGCTGATGCCGCCGGAAGTGAGCAGTCGCTTACAGCACCGGCTTACCGATATGGGCGTGCATCTGCTGCTGAAGTCACAGTTACAGCGTCTGGAAAAAACCGCCACCGGTATTCGCGCCGCGCTGGATCGCGAACGCAGCATTGAAGTGGATGCCGTGATTGCCGCCACCGGCCTGCGACCGGAAACCGCGCTGGCGCGCCGCGCCGGTGTGAACGTGAATCGCGGCGTCTGCGTGGATACCTGTCTGCAAACCAGCAACGCGGATATTTATGCCATTGGCGACTGCGCAGAAATCAACGGTCAGGTACTGCCATTCCTGCAACCGATACAGCTTAGCGCAATGTACCTGGCGAAAAACCTGCTCGGCGGCAACGCGCCGCTGAAGCTGCCCGCCATGCTGGTAAAAGTCAAAACCCCGGAACTGCCGCTGCATCTTGCCGGAGAAACCCAGCGACGCGATCTCGCCTGGCAGATCAGCGCGGAATCCGACGGAATGGTGGCAAAGGGGATGAACGAGGAAGGGCAACTTTGCGCCTTTGTCGTGAGCGAAGACCGCATGAAAGAGGCCTTCGCCCTGCTGAAATCGTTGCCGGCGTAACGCCTGCCGCGCCCTCCGGCCACAATGCCCCTGCTTTATTAACCTCACGAACACGGACGTTCATTATTGCTTGTTGCTTTGCCCCGGCAGTCCCGGGGCTTTTTTATTTATGCCGCGCCAGCCAGCGCGCCGCCGCAATTACGCCCTGCCCAAACGAAAGTCCGCCGTCGCCCGCCGGGAGCTGCTGCGGAAAGAGCAGATTAAAATCAGACAGGTGAACCCTCAGTCGCGCCCGCAACAAACGGTTGTGCATCACGCCGCCGCTAAAGACCAACGTGGAGATCCCCCGCGCAGTGGCCTGCTTGCGCATCATCGTGGCAAACCCTTGCGCCAGCGCGTCATGGAATGCCCATGCGCGTTCTGCCAGCGGGGCTTGCCAGTCCAGCCATTGCCGCCAGAAGGTCGCCAGATCCAACAGGTTTCCGCTCAACGGTAACGTCACCGGATGTGGAACATCGTCGCACTGAACGGCCAGCGCTTCCAGCGCACAGGCGGCTTCGCCTTCATAGCTGAGCGACGTGGGCGCGCAGCCCAACGCCGCCGCCACAGCGTCAAATAAGCGACCACAGGAAGAGGCCAGCGGCGCATTGATCCCCCGCTCAATGGCGCGGGCCAGCACGGGCCAGTTCTGCTGCTGCGCCGCGGCGGTTTCTGGCGACTGCTGCCAGTCAGGAACAAACTGCAGGCACTGGGCGAGCAGATTGCGCCAGGGTTGAATCGCGGCGAGATCGCCCCCCGGCAGCGCCACGGCTGGCAGCCCGCCGAGATGTTCACAGTCCTGGTAATTTACCCGCAGACATTCGCCGCCCCACAGCGCGCCCGCCTCTCCCATGCCGATACCGTCCAGGGTCAGGGCGATAACATCGCCGCCGTCCAGCGGCCAGCCGTGTTCGGCCAGACAGGCCGCCGCATGGGCGTGATGATGAAGCACCGTTTCCGTCGGCAACGCCATCTCGCCAGCCCACTGGCTGGAGACATAACCCGGATGGGCATCGCAAACCAGCCTCTGGGGCGTAAAGTCGTAGATGTTCTGGATCAAGCGCAGCGCCTCGCGCCACTGGCTCTGGATGCCATCATCGCTCAGATCGCCCAGATGTTGGCTGAGAACCGCCTGCCCGCCACGCACCAGACAGAAGGTATTTTTCAGATCCGCCCCCAGGCACAACATCGGCGGCAGGTCGCGAAATCCCGGCGGCAGCGTCAGCGCGTCCGGCACATACCCGCGCGAACGCCGCAGCATTTCACCGCTTTCGCGTACCACCGAATCGTCCATTCGCTGCACAATGTCGCGGTTATGCAGCAGGAATCCGTCGGCGATGGCCTGCAAATCGTCCAGCGCCTGCGTATTGGTGATGGCTGGCGGCTTGCCGCTAAGGTTGCCGGAGGTCATGACCAGCGGAAAACCCAGTTCCTGTAACAGCAGATGTTGCAACGGATTGGCTGGCAGCATGACTCCCACTTCGTTGAGGCCGGGGGCTATGGCCTCGCATAATGCAGCCACGTGCCGTTTGTCGATCAGCACAATCGGTGCGGCGGGCGTGCGCAACACGTTGCGCGCCGCTTCCGGCAGACCGCGATCGTCAGGCAACATCACCGCCAGCGGTTTCGCCGGACGACGCTTACGCATGCGTAGCGTGGCCACCGCCCGGGAATTTCGTGCGTCGCAAGCCAGATGAAATCCGCCAATGCCCTTAACGGCAACGATTCCCCCCGCTTTCAGCACGTTGACCGCCGTCATCAGCGCGACGTCTTTTTCTGCACGTTCTTCGCCGCTCCGCCATTCAAGGTGCGGACCGCAGGCCGGACACGCCACCGGCTGGGCGTGAAAGCGACGGTCATGGGGATCGCGGTACTCTTTTTCACATGCTGGACACAGCGGAAAGGCCGCCATGACGGTGTAAGGACGGTCGTAGGGCATCGCGCGAATAATCGTAAAGCGCGGACCGCAGTGCGTACAGTTGATGAAGGGATAACGGTAGCGCCGTTCGCCAGGCGCGTTCATTTCCGCCAGACATTCCGGGCAGGTCGCCGCATCGGGCACGATCTGCGTGTTCATGGCGCCGCCCGCGCTTTGTCGGATGGTAAATTCCGCAGGAGGCAGCGACCAGGTAAACGGCTCTCTCTCTACGCTGTCAATGCGCGCCAGCGGAGGACAATGTTTGTGAAGCGCGGTGATAAACACTGCGGGGTCTTCCAGCAAACGCACCACCACGCCGTCGCCATCGTTGCAGACATCGCCATGCAACTGCAGATGCTGCGCCAGTTGCCAGACAAAAGGGCGAAATCCAACGCCCTGCACTTTGCCCCGAATGCGCAGCGCTACGCCAGCATGGTTGATTGTTTCCATCGTCTTCTCTCACCTTGATCCGCACTGTACCGGAAGGCGGCTTCGCCTTCTCCGGCCTACCTATTGTCGCGCTTGCGGGCCTGATAAACGCAGCGCCATCAGGCATAAAAGCTGAACTATTTTACGCGGATTTTCAGCGATCAGAACAGCAAAGACGCAGAGGAATCCAGCGCGGCGCGGCGACGTTTTTCCGCACTGAGCTGCTCGAGCTTATTGCGGTCAACGCAAATCAGCGCATGGGTCGGGCAGGCTTCCATACACGCCGGTCCCGCTTCGCGGTGATGGCACAGGTCGCATTTGTTGGCTTCCGCTTTTTCCGCTCGAACATTCAGCCCTGCTCCGCTGTTGCGAACAACCGGACGTACGACCACTTCCATCGCGCCATACGGACAGGCCACCACGCAGGTTTTACAACCAATGCAGCGCTCTTGCATCACGTGAACAAAGCCTTTGTCGCGGCTGATGGCGCCGTTCGGGCAGACATTGGCGCAGGGTGCGTCTTCGCACTGGCGGCACAGCGTCGCGGTAGAAACATTTACGCCTTTAATGACATGAATGCGGGGTAAAAAGGTTTCAGGGGTCAGGGACGCGCAGTCCTGGTTTTCCTGATGGGAGACCACGCAGGCCACTTCACAGGTACGGCAACCAATGCATTTATTGGCGTCTGCAATGATGAAACGGTTCATCAATTTCTCCAGCAATGACAGTTCGTGCGCCTGAGCATTCACAAATCATGCCAGTTTTTAACTTATTGTTATATATAACAATTTTAAAAAAATAGCCCACCAGAAAGGTGTCATCGTCACGAATGACGATGACGGATGACAACCCTTACTGACCCGAGCGGGAAATCAGGGAATCACGCGGGATAAGCGTACCGGTAAAGGTTTTCGGCGGCGTGAACGCCCCGCCATCGAGCATAAAGATGAGACGCCCCATGGTTTCCTGAATCATCTCGGTCACCGGGATCTTCACGCTGGAAAGCGCCGGAAGGGTATACGGCGCCAACGCAATGTCATCGAAACCGATCACCGACACCTGCGCCGGTACCGCCAGCCCGCTGTCGTGTAGCTGCTTCATCGCGCCGATCGCCATGTCGTCATTACTGGCGACCAGCGCGGTAAAGGCCGCATTGCGCGAGAGCAGCGTTTTTACCCCCGCCGCGCCGCAGGCTGGCGTCCATTTGCCTTTGACGATCAGTCGTTCGTCGACGGCGATACCGTGTCGGGTCAGCGCGTCTTTATAGCCTGACAAACGCTCAACCCCGGTGGGCGAATCCATCGAGCCGGTAATAAAGGCGATGTGCCGGTGCCCGGCAGCAATCAGTTCCGCCACCGCGTTGAAACTGGTTTGCTTGTGATCGCACCAGACGCAGTGGCTGCTGTTTTTACGCAGCCGGCGGTTCAGCACCATAATCGGTTGCGAATGGCTATCGATGATCTCATCGATCTCATCGACGCTGAGAAAACGCGGATAAATCATGATCGCGTCGCAGCGCAAATCCAGCAGGTACTGAATCGCCTGGCGCTCTTCCCTGGCGCTGTGTTTACCATCGGCCAACAGCAACTGACGTCCTTTCTCCTCCGCCATCCGCGCGGTATGAAACAATAGCTCGCTAAAATAGACGCCATAATAAAGGGTATTGGTCACCACCAGGCCGAGCGTCTGGGTGGATTTCGCCGCCAGACTGCGCGCCAGAAGATTGGGACGATAACCGCTTTCTTCTACCGCCTGAAACACGCGATCTTTTGTCTCCTGGCTGACGTAGCCATTCCCTGAAAGCACCCGCGAAACCGTCGCTTTCGACACCCCGGCCCGCTTCGCTACCTCCAGCATCGTCGTCATATTTTATCTTCCTTTTCCCGCAATGTGACGCAGTGTACTGCACCGCTGCGTGGTTGTCCCTGATGGTAAAACAGAGGCAAAAAACATAAGTGATAAAAATCACATTTATGAAAAATAGTAATTTTTATCTATTGCCGAACAAAGACAAACTATTCATGATTTTGTGGAACCGGTTTCTCATAAGCGATTCGTAACCGACGCTCGCTCACCCGACCGTACGGCATAAATTAAACGTACCCTACTGATAAAACAGGATAAAAATCCTATGTCAAAAAACTATGCAGCGCTGGCGCGCGCCGTGGTGACGGCTCTGGGCGGCGTCGACAATATCAGCGCAGTGACGCACTGCATGACGCGCCTGCGTTTCGTGATCAAAGATGATTCGCAGGTTGACGGCGCCACGTTGAAATCCATCAGCGGCGTACTCGGCGTTGTTCGCAGTGACAACCAGTGCCAGGTGATCATCGGCAATACCGTGTCCCAGGCTTATCGCGACGTCGTCAGCCTGCTGCCGGGCGAAATGCAGCCCGCAGAACCCGAAGGGAAACCGAAACTGACGCTGAAGCGGATAGGCGCGGGGATCCTTGATGCGCTGATCGGCACCATGTCGCCGCTGATCCCGGCGATTATCGGCGGATCGATGCTGAAACTGCTGGCCATGATCCTTGAGATGACTGGCGTACTGGAGAAAGGCTCCTCCACTCTGACACTTCTGACGGTGATTGGCGACGGCGCGTTCTTCTTCCTGCCGCTGATGGTCGCCGCGTCTGCCGCCATCAAATTCAAAACCAATATGTCGCTGGCCATCGCGATTGCGGGCGTGCTGGTGCATCCGAGCTTTATCGACCTGATGGCGAAAGCGGCGCAGGGCGAGCATGTGGAGTTTGCCCTGATCCCGGTCACGGCGGTGAAATATACCTATACGGTCATCCCGGCGCTGGTGATGACCTGGTGCTTGTCGTACATCGAACGCTGGGTCGATCGCATTACGCCTGCGGTCACCAAAAACTTCCTTAAACCGATGCTGATCGTGCTGATTGCCGCCCCGCTCGCTATCGTCCTGATCGGGCCGATTGGGATCTGGATCGGAAGCGCGATCTCTGCGCTGGTCTACACCATTCACGGCTATCTTGGCTGGCTCTCCGTCGCCATTATGGGGGCGCTCTGGCCGCTGCTGGTGATGACCGGGATGCACCGCGTTTTCACGCCGACCATCATTCAGACCATCGCCGAAACGGGCAAAGAAGGCATGGTGATGCCCTCTGAAATCGGCGCGAACCTGTCATTGGGCGGCTCCTCCCTTGCCGTGGCATGGAAAACTAAAAACCCGGAGCTGCGCCAGACCGCGCTGGCCGCTGCCGCCTCCGCCATCATGGCGGGCATTTCCGAACCGGCGCTGTACGGCGTGGCGGTACGTTTGAAGCGTCCGCTGATCGCAAGCCTCATTAGCGGCTTTATCTGCGGCGCGGTCGCCGGTATGGCGGGGCTCGCCAGCCACTCCATGGCGGCGCCGGGCCTGTTTACCAGCGTACAGTTCTTTGATCCCACCAATCCGATGACCATTGTCTGGGTGTTTGGCGTCATGGCGCTGGCGGTGGTGCTGTCATTCGTGCTGACGCTACTGCTCGGCTTTGAAGACCTCCCTGTTGAAGACGCTGCCGCGCAGGCGCGGAAACACCACGGCGCCCAACCGAACACTGCAAAAGAGGCCAGCGTCTGACTGGCATTAACTGAGGTTTACTATGTCTGTATTTCCGCAAGGATTCTTATGGGGCGGCGCGCTCGCCGCTAACCAGTCTGAAGGGGCGTATCGCGAAGGCGGCAAAGGGCTGGCCACCGTGGATATGATCCCGCACGGCGAGCATCGCATGCCGGTTAAGCTGGGTCTGGAAAAGCGTTTCGAACTGCGGAATGACGAGTTTTACCCAAGCCATGAGGCGATCGACTTTTACCATCGCTACAAAGAGGATATTGCGCTCATGGCGGAAATGGGCTTCACCGTTTTTCGCACCTCGATCGCCTGGAGCCGCGTTTACCCGAACGGCGACGAACTGACGCCCAACGCAGAGGGAATTGCCTTTTACCGCGCCGTTTTTGCCGAATGTAAAAAGTACGGTATCGAACCGCTGGTCACTCTCTGCCACTTCGACGTGCCAATGCATCTGGTCACGCAATACGGCTCGTGGCGCAACCGCAAAATGGTGGACTTCTTCACCCGCTACGCGCGCACCTGCTTTGAAGCGTTTGACGGTCTGGTGAAATACTGGCTGACCTTCAATGAAATTAACATCATGCTGCACAGTCCATTTTCGGGGGCCGGCCTGGTGTTTGAAGAAGGCGAGAATCCGGATCAGGTGAAATATCAGGCCGCCCATCATGAGCTGATCGCCAGCGCGCTGGCGACCCAAATCGCCCATGACATTAACCCGCAGAACCAGGTGGGCTGTATGCTGGCGGGCGGTAATTTTTATCCTTACTCTTGCAAACCGGAGGACGTATGGATGGCGCTGGAGAAAGACCGCGAAAACCTGTTCTTTATCGACGTACAGGCGCGCGGCGCCTACCCGGCTTATTCCGCTCGCGTGTTTCGCGAGAAAGGCGTGGTGATTGAGAAAGCGCCGGAAGATGATGCGATCCTGAAAAATACCGTCGATTTCGTGTCGTTCAGCTACTACGCCTCGCGTTGTGCGTCGGCGGAGATGAACACGCAAAACACCCGTGCGGCTAACGTGGTTAAATCGCTGCGCAACCCCTATCTTCAGGTCAGTGACTGGGGCTGGGGCATCGACCCGCTCGGTCTGCGCATCACCATGAACATGATGTATGACCGCTATCAGAAGCCGCTGTTCCTGGTGGAAAACGGCCTCGGCGCCAAAGATGAAATCGGTGTGAACGGTGAAATTAACGACGATTACCGTATTAGTTACCTGCGTGAACATATCCGCGCCATGGCCGACGCCATTGAGGATGGCGTACCGCTGATGGGCTACACCACCTGGGGCTGCATTGACCTGGTATCTGCGTCGACCGGTGAGATGAGCAAGCGCTACGGTTTTGTCTACGTCGACCGCGACGACGCCGGAAACGGCCCCCTCGAACGAACCCGTAAAAAGTCGTTCTGGTGGTACAAAAAAGTGATTGCCAGCAACGGCGAAGACCTGGCGTAACCAGATTGCCGGATGACCCTTATCCGGCAGTTCCTTCCCTTTCGTTACATCTCTTGCATTTAAATTACGGAATCCGCCTTCCAGTTTCAGGTTTGCCCCGACGCATTTTTACTGGCATTTTATACAGTAATCACATCCACCGTGGTAACAAGGAATCGTTTATGACGTTTGAAACTGACACGCATAATGCCGCAATCAGTAAACCGTTTCGTCGCTTAAAGGTCAGCTATGTCCGCAAGCGGCATGAAGATCGTAAAACCGGTAATACGCGGCGCTACAGTCGGCACGCATCGTTGACCATCAACGGAGACTGGCTGGAACAGGCGGGGTTTCCCACCGGAACGATCGTTAATGTGGCGGTAATGCACGGAAAACTGATTATTGAGCAGGCGAAAGAGTAAAGAGCACGGCATAGCGCGGAGACAACCACAGAAGCCTGATGATGTTTCGCTTATCCGCCTGACGCACTGAATTGATGGAGAACCGTTTGCCGGATCAGGCGCTGACAGCGCTATCCGGCAATGTGCTTTCGCGGTTTCAGTCGCCTGAAATCACGCCTCCTGCGTCTCAAGCTGAGCGAAACCGCCGTGCCCTTCCCATCCGGCAAGGCGTTGATAGACGGTTTCCACCGCATCCTTGATCGGCTGGGTCATCGGATAATAAAAACCGACGATATCCGGCTGAATGCCTAAGAATATCACTTCGCCGACATCGTCTCTGAGCTGGTCGATGAGATAGTTCAGCGGCATATTGTGGGTGGTCATCATGAACATTTCGGCGATGTCATCAGGATCGATAACGCGGATCTCTCCGGGATTCAGTCCCATATCGGTCGCGTCGACGATCAGCAGCCGATCCGGTCGCAGCTCGCGGATCGCCACGATGTCGTTTTCTGGCGCGCTACCGCCGTCAATCACGACCCAACCTCCCTGTGGCTGGGCGGCGCATTTCTCCGCCAGCAGCGGACCCGCGCCATCGTCGCCCATCATACTGTTACCGACGCACAATAAAACATCAGTCACGCAGCCTCCTCACCATCAGATAAATGGCGCTTTCCTGGTGAATATCATGCAACATGCCGAGCATTTGTTTACTCCACGCCTGCTGCTGCGGAGTTTGCCGCGCGAGCGCGTTGTCAAACGCCCGCGCCAGCATTTGCACATGATTAAAATCGATCACGATCTCGCCGTACTTCGGCACCCCTTCCATTTTCCGCCGAGCTTCGCTGCCTGCTTCCAGCGTGGCAATCCATGCAAGATACGCATCCCATGGGCAGGTCAACGCCGCCTCCAGGCAGTCGATGACCCCCAGGTGGTGACCAATCGCCAGGCTGTAATAGACAACCTGCTGCGCCTCGGCGGGCGTTGCATCGTTCTCATCAATAAACTTACGGCTCAGTTGACTGAACACCACCGTTTCACTCATCGGATGCGAGCCTCCTCAACAACCTGGTTCAGATGGGTAACGATCTCGGTCAGGCGCGGATCGTTTTCCGCCTCCAGCCAGCGCGCCACCTGATGCTCTCCTTTACCTAACTGGTTGAGATAATCGTCGGCGATCTGTCGCCCATAACGGTAACCCGCCAGTCGCCGCGCCGCGCGATCCACCTTCACACGCAACGGCTGCACCATGTCAGGATGCAAAATTTCCGCCGCCTGTTCGTCACATTCCCCCGGCGCGCGCGCATGGATTTTTTGCTCCAGCAGCCCCAGCGCCATCGCAAAACCGTACAGCGTTGCCGCAGGGGTGGGAGGACAGCCCGGAATGTAGACATCGACCGGCACGATTTTATCGGTACCGCCCCAGACGCAGTACAGGTCGTGGAAAATCCCGCCGCTGTTGCCGCAAGCGCCATAAGAGATGCAAATCTTCGGGTCCGGCGCGGACTGCCATGCGCGCAGCGCAGGAGAACGCATCGCGCGGGTCACCGCGCCGGTAAACAGCAGTATGTCCGCATGGCGCGGCGACGGAACTACCTTGATGCCGAAGCGTTCGGCGTCAAACAACGGTGACAGGGTGGCGAAAATTTCTATTTCGCAGCCGTTACAGCCGCCACAGTCCACGCGGTAAACGTAAGCCGAACGCTTGATGTTTTTCAGTAACGACGCCTTCATGCTGGCGATGGATTCGTCCACCGTCATCGGCACCGGAATGCCGTTGGCGTCGCGTGGGCCTAATAATGTGCTCATCAGCTGGCCTCTTTCATATGGCGAGTCAGTTCAATACGGTCGGACGGCACCAGGCATTTCTGACGCTTGCAGTCCGGGCAGGTCTCAAAACTTTCACGGTGATGCTCCGCACGGCTGTCGCCGTTATGCTTCAGCAGGGCGATGGCGTAGTCGATCTCCTTTTGCACCGCGAAAGGACGGTTGCATACGCGGCAGTTGCACAGCGCAAAGCGAGACTGCTGCAGGAAATCCTCTTTTTTCCACACCGCCAGTTCATATTCCTGAGAAAGCCGGATCGCCGCCGTCGGGCAGACTTCCTCACAGCGCCCGCAGAAAATGCAGCGTCCGAGGTTGAACTGCCAGGCAAGCTCATGGGTGGCCAGATCGGTTTCAACGGTCAGCGCATTCGACGGACAGGCGTTAACACAGGCCGCGCAGCCAATGCACTGCTGCGGGTTGTGCTCCGGTTTGCCGCGGAAATTTTTATCAACCGCAATCGGCTCCAGCGGATAAGACGACGTCGGCGCGCCGGTTTTAATCACTTTTTTGATAAAGGTAAACATGGCGACTCCTTATTTCAGCGGCGAGTTTTTACGCTCAATGCTGTAGCGCTCAAGTTCTTTGTACGGCACGACCTTGCTTTTCTTCTTGCGCACATCAACCACGGTCATGCGGTCGGTACAGGAGTAGCAAGGATCGAGGCTACCGATAATCAGCGGCGCGTCGGAAACGGTGTTGCCGCGCAGCATGTAACGCAGGGTCGGCCAGTTGGCGTAGGTTGCCGCACGGCAGCGCCAGCGGTACAACTTCTGGTTGTCGCCGGTCATGCTCCAGTGGATATCATCCCCACGTGGCGCTTCCGAGAAGCCCAGCGCGAAGCGGTGCGGAATGTAGGTGAACCCTTCCACCATCAGCGGGCCGCCCGGCAGGTTGTCCAGGCCGAAGTCGATCATGTTCAACGAAGTGTAAACCTCGTTAATACGCACTTTCAGACGAGAAATCACGTCGCAGCCTTGCTCACTGTGGACTTCCATCGGCAGCAGACCGTAGCCAACGAACGGGTGATCGGCGCGGGTATCACGGGCATGACCGCTGGCGCGCACCATCGGGCCGACGTTGCTGAAGTCGCGGGCAATTTCCGGGTCAAGACGACCGATACCCACGGTGCGCTGCTCCATGTTGGGCGTGCTGAGCAGCATATCCACCAGTTCCTGTACGTCGCGACGCATCTGCTGGGCCAGTTGACGGGTCTGGATCATGTCGTCCTTCAGCAGGTCACGACGAATTCCGCCGATCAGATTAAGACCGTAAGTTTTACGCGCGCCAGTGAGGATCTCCGCCATCTTCATGGAGGTTTCACGCACGCGGAAAAACTGCATAAAGCCGGAGTCAAACCCGGTGAAGTGACAGGCCAGACCGAGGTTCAGAAGATGGGAGTGCAGACGCTCCACCTCCAGCAGAATGGCGCGGATCATCTGCGCGCGTTCCGGCACCTGAATGCCCATCGCGTTTTCAACGGAAGTGGTGTAGGCGGTGCTGTGAGCGAAACCGCAGATACCGCACACGCGATCCGAAAGGAAAGTCACCTCGTTGTAACCCATGCGGGTTTCCGCCAGCTTTTCCATCCCGCGGTGGACGTAGAACAGACGGTAGTCAGCGTCGATAATGTTTTCACCGTCAACGAACAGGCGGAAGTGTCCCGGCTCGTCAGAGGTGACATGCAGTGGGCCGATCGGCACCACGTTGTTTTTCTTGTCGCCCAACTCGTTGATAAACTCGTAGGTTTCAGCGTCGGTCGTCGGCGCGGGGCGCTGGCGATAGTCCATGCTGTCTTTACGCAGTGGGTAGAGTTCGTCCGGCCAGTCGTCCGGCAGCACCAGACGGCGCTCATCCGGCAGGCCGACCGGGATCAGCCCGTACATATCGCGCACTTCGCGCTCGCCCCAGACGGCAGCGGGCACGCGCGGCGTAACAGACGGATATTCCGGTTTGTTCGGGTCCACTTCCACACGCACAGTGATCCAGCACTTCTGGCCCTGCTCCATCGACAGCACGTAGTAAACCGCGTAATGCCCGCACAGCTGGCGTTCGTCATTACCGAATAAGACCGAGAGCCAGCCGCCCTGTTTATAGTAGAGAAACTCAACCACTTCCGGCAGGTAATTCACCTTCACGGTAAGGGTGAGCTGATCTCGGGTCTGCCAGGCTTCGTCCAGCACCACGCCAGGAAAAGCCTGGTGCAGCGCCGCAAGGTAGTGTTGACCTAATTTTTCTTCAGACATGCTCAAACTCTCTTCAATCACGCCACCAGCAAGGAGACGAACGCTAAAAACGCAAACCCAAAACCGGCCCAGGTCACGCGGGAAGTGGCGCAAAAACGCAAACGCGCCATGCTGTTTTCGAACAGGGCGATCGCCAGCACGCCGATGAACAACTTGGCGACGGCAATCACCAGCGCCAGCAGCAAACCGCCCATGCTGAACGTTTCCATTTGCCCCCACGGCAGGAACACGCCGACGAACATCTGCAACACCACCAGTTGCTTGAGGCTGATGCCCCATTTCAGTACCGCAAAGCCGCTACCGCTATATTCCGTCAGCGGGCCTTCCTGCAGCTCCTGCTCCGCTTCCGCCAGGTCAAACGGCAGTTTGCCCATCTCGATAAAGGTGGCGAACGCGCAGGCGCACAGCGCGAGGATCAGCGGGATACTGCGGGCCGCAGGCCAGTGGTAAATCGTGTCGGTGATATTGCTGATGTGGGTGGAACCCGCCACCTGCGCGGCGACCCACAGCCCCAGCAGCAGAATCGGCTCCACCAGCACGCCGAGCATCGCTTCACGGCTGGCGCCGATGGCGGTGAACGGACTGCCGGTATCCAGACCGGCGATGGCGAAAAAGAAACGGGCGATGGCGAACAGGTAAATCAGGGTGATCAGATCGCCCAGTTGCGGCAGCGGCGAACCGACGGTCACCACCGGCAGCGCGGTGGCGATAGTCAGCATCACGCCAACCATCACAAACGGCGTCAGACGAAACACCCAGCCGGAGTCGGCAGGGGCGATGCTTTGTCGACCGAGCAGTTTGATAATGTCGCGGTACTCCTGCAGAACGCCCGGCCCGCGGCGATTGTGCAGACGGGCGCGCGCCACGCGGGTCACGCCGGACAACAGCGGCGCAGCGGCAAATAACACCAGCGCCTGAATTAACGGATATAAGACACTCATTCTCAGGCTCCTCGTGAAACCACAATCACCACCAGTACCGCCAGTTCAATCAGCGCCAGGCGACGGAACAGCAACGGCGCCGCCGCGTTCTGCCAGCCCGGCACCAGCGAAACCGGATTCAGCCATTTGCGCAGTTTGAGGACGGGCGCGAAAGCCTCCTTCACCGGCATGGCAAAGCCGTGCGCGGTAATGACCATCGACTGCTCATGATCGTAACCGCAGACCCACGCCGCACCGCGCGAACGTGACGGCAGACGGTTGCCCTTAAACATTGCCATGATGATGAACGGCAGCAGCGGACAGGCGATCAGCAGCAGTGCGATCATGGGTTGTGAAACCGTGGTGTTCGCCGTTTCCAGCGGTAGCGGAACGGCTGTGGCGATCATCGGCAGCAGCCACGGCGCGGCGACGCCGCCCAGCACGCAGCAAATCGCCAGCGCCACCACGCTTACGCCCATCAGGATCGGCGCACAGCAGGCGTTTTCCGCTTCTTTAGTGCGCGGTGCGCCAAGGAAGGCGACGCCAAACACTTTCGCCATACACATCACCGCCAGCGCGCCGGTAATCGCCAGGCCAACCGCCAGCAGCGGCCCCAGCAGGCGACCCACAAAGGCCCCGCTGTTACCCAGTTTGAAGAACGATTGATAGATCACCCACTCGCCTGCGAAGCCGTTCAGCGGCGGCAGCGCGGCCATCGCCATCAACCCCACCAGCATCGCGACAGAAATGACTGGCATACGCTTACCGATGCCGCCCAGCTTTTCAATGTCGCGGTGACCGGTACGGAACCAGATGCTGCCAGCTCCCAAAAACAGTACGCTTTTAAACAGGCTGTGGTTGACCAGGTGATACAGCCCGCCGGTCAGCCCCAGCGCAATTAACGCCGGTTGATTCAGTGCAATGCCGGTGACGCCCGCGCCAAGACCGAGCAGGATAATGCCGATGTTTTCCAGCGTGTGGTAAGCCAGCAGACGCTGGATGTTATGTTCCATCAGCGCATACAGACCACCGACAAAAGCAGTGACCATCCCAAGCACCAGCAGCGTAACGCCCCACCACAGCGGTGCGTTGCCGCCAATCAGCGACAGCGACAGGATGCCCAGCAGTCCGACCTTCATGACCACGCCAGAGAACAGCGCCGCGGCTGGCGCGCTGGCGTTTGCGTGCGCCTGCGACACCCAGCCGTGCAACGGAATAATCCCTGCCAGCAGGCCAAAACCGATGACGCCAAGCAGCCAGATATCCGAGCCCAGCGGTAGCGTCTGGGTGCGCACGTCCAGCAGACGCAGTTCCAGCGTGCCGTAGCGCTGCCACACCAGCCAGCAGGCGATCGCCAGCAGCAGCGTACCGAGACGCCCCAGCGCAAACCACAGCTTGCCCTCTTTACTGCATCCGGTCAGGAACACAGCGCACAGCGCCATAATTTCCGCCATCACCACCAGTGTGCCGAGGTTACTGGCCACCACCGCGCAAACTGCCGCCGCCATCAGCAGGTTCACCAACAGGCCGTTAGCGTTAACCTGCGGGTGACGATGCCAGTCGATGTTATAGAGGCTGACGAACAGTCCGCACAGTCCGAGGGTGATCAGCCAGATCGCATTCAGCGGGGTGATTTGTACGCTATGACCGATCGCCGGCATAAGGCCGCTGACGGCAGTTGCGCTGATGAGCACCGTAAAACCCGCGCCAGCCGCACACAGGCTGCCGACCGCGCCGCCAACCCCGGCGATCCAGCCGCTCAGCGCTTTATGAAACGAAAACAGAAATGCCAGAACCGCGGCGGCGGCGAACCAGGCCACGCCGCTGGTGACTAATGAAATTGCGCTCATTTTGCATCCCCACTCTGAGCCTGCTGAAACAAGGTGAGATCGCCGAAATCGGTGTTAAAGGTCAGCTCACGCTTACGTTTGCTGGCGCGGGCGATATCCATGTTATTTACCAGATACAGGGCTTTGGTCGGACACATCCGCACGCAGGCCGGGCCTTGTTCGTCGAAGCTGCACAGATCGCACTTCACCGCGATAGCCCGTACGCCAGGCACCCAGTCCAGCAGCGTACTGACGCGAGCCGGCGCGGGTGGCGCGGGCGGCGCTTTTGGTGTATTCGCGTTCGCCGGAATGTGTAGCGGTCGGCTGCCGGAAAATTCAATGGCACCAAACGGGCAGGCGATGCCGCACAGTTTGCAGCTGACGCACAGGCTTTCATTAAGCTGTACGGCGCCATCCACCCGGTTAATGGCGTTAACCGGACACACGGTGGCGCAGGGCGCGTCTTCACAATGGTGGCACAGCTGCGGCGCAGATTCTTTTTCGTTAAGCATCACTTTCAGGCGCGGCATAGACTGCAGGCCGTGCTGGCGATGCGTCTCTGAACAGGCGGCTTCACAGGTGTGGCAGCCGATACAGAGCGTGGAGTCAGCAATTACAAAACGATTCACCAGGCATTCCTCAGGTGATAGTCATTTTTGACGAAAAGATGGCGATGAAATGTCACTTTCGACACTTATCGACACACCTGTCCCTAAAAATTCCCGTGACGACACGTACGGCGACGTCACGATGTCAAACGGGTCGTGTCCCGGTCTTACGCTGCCGGGCTTTCACCCGCCGCCAGTTGGCTCAGATTGATCGGCGAACCGCTCTCGACGGCGGCATACAGACGGTCATAAACGCTGGCGATTTTGTCGAGATAGTGTTCCAGCACCTGCTCGCGGTCGCGGTTGCTGATCCGACCGTCCACACTGCCTTCAATGCTGAGCTGGGCTTGCGCAATCAACTGTTTATCTTCACCGTCTTTCGTTTCGACGTAGTATTCAATGGTGTGGCTGTTAAAGCCCTCCGCCATCGTCACGTAGATGCGAAAGTGTTCGAACAGGACGAAGCACAGGTCTTTATCCGGCGCGCAGCTCATCGCATGATGCAGCCGCGCTTTTGACAGGGTGATCCCCTGGACCAGCGAATTGCAGTAAATATGCCACTGGTCCTGTAGGCGACGATGCCGCTGCGCGATGTAGTCGGCTTTTTCGCTTATTTCCCAAATAGTCATGACAGGTTACCCGTTTAACTGAGATAGCCAGCCATAAGCATATTCCATGCCACTTTTTAACTATTTGTTTTTAATAACTTTTAAAATTCATCCATCGCTTTCGTCGCGCGAATGACATGTCATTTCGTCATCGTCGTCATCAGCGAGCCTTAACAATAATCATGCTGGCACGCTTATTGCTTAACCCTGGCCATCACATCGGGAGGCAACATGCACGAAATCACCCTTTGCCAGCGGGCGCTGGAATTGATCGAACAGCAGGCCGCTGCGCATGGCGCAAAACGCATAACTGGGGTCTGGCTCAAAATTGGCGCATTTTCTTGCGTTGAAAGCAGCGCTCTCTCCTTTTGTTTTGATCTGGTATGCCGTGGCACTGTTGCGGAAGGTTGTAAACTGCACCTCGAACAGCAAGAAGCCGAATGCTGGTGCGAGTGCTGTCAGGAATACGTCACGTTACTGACCCACCGCGTACGCCGTTGTCCGCAATGCAACAGCGATACGCTACGCATCGTGGCAGACGACGGATTACAGATTCGGCGAATTGAAATTGATGGAACAGAAGATTAAGCCGGGCGGCGGTTGCGCCTTATCCGGCAGAAAGCCTGTAACAAGAAAGAGACCAGGAGTGAGCAATGTGTACAACGTGCGGTTGCGCTGAAGGCAACCTTTATATAGAGGGTGATGAGCATAACCCGCATTCGGCGTTTCGTAGCGCGCCTTTTGCCCCGGCAGCCCGCCCGGCGCTGAATATTACCGGTATTAAAACGTCTGCCTTCACCCCGAGCCAGAGCGAAGAAGGCGATCTGCATTACGGACACGGCGAAGCCGGCACCCACGCGCCGGGCATGAGCCAGCGCCGCATGCTGGAAGTAGAAATCGACGTGCTGGATAAAAATAACCGTCTGGCCGAGCGCAACCGCGCCCGCTTCGCCGCCCGTCAACACCTGGTGCTCAACCTCGTCTCCAGCCCTGGTTCCGGTAAAACCACCCTGCTCACCGAAACGCTGATGAAGCTAAAAGACCGGGTTCCGTGCGCGGTCATTGAGGGCGACCAGCAAACGGTCAACGATGCCGCGCGCATTCGCGCGACCGGCACGCCAGCGATTCAGGTCAACACTGGCAAAGGCTGCCATCTCGACGCACAGATGATTGCCGACGCCGCGCCACGCTTACCGCTTGACGATAACGGCATCCTGTTTATCGAAAACGTCGGCAACCTTGTCTGTCCGGCCAGCTTCGATCTCGGCGAACGCCACAAGGTCGCGGTGCTTTCCGTTACCGAAGGTGAAGACAAGCCGCTGAAATACCCGCATATGTTTGCCGCCGCCTCGTTAATGCTGCTTAACAAAGTCGATCTGCTACCGTACCTCAATTTTGACGTAGAGAAATGCATGGCCAGCGCCCGGGAAGTCAACCCGGACATCGAGATCATCCTCATTTCCGCCACCAGCGGCGAAGGGATGGAGAAATGGCTCAACTGGCTGGAGGCACAGCGATGTGCATAGGCGTTCCCGGCCAAATCCGCGCCATTGACGGTAACCAGGCCAAAGTCGACGTCTGCGGCATCCAGCGCGACGTCGATCTGACGCTGGTCGGCAGCCATGACGAAAACGGCGCGCCGCGTCTCGGTCAATGGGTACTGGTGCACGTTGGTTTCGCGATGAGCGTCATCAACGAAGCCGAAGCGCGCGACACCCTCGACGCGCTACAAAACATGTTTGATGTTGAGCCGGACGTCGGCGCTTTGCTGTACGGCGAGGAAAAATAATGCGTTTTGTTGACGAATACCGCGCGCCGGAACAGGTGATGCAGTTGATTGAGCACCTGCGCGAACGCGCCGCGCTGCTGCCTTACACCCCTGAACGTCCGCTGCGCATTATGGAAGTCTGCGGCGGTCATACCCACGCAATCTTTAAGTTTGGTCTCGACCAGTTGCTGCCGGAGAACGTGGAATTCATTCACGGCCCGGGCTGCCCGGTCTGCGTACTGCCAATGGGGCGCATCGACAGCTGCGTTGAAATCGCCAGCCACCCGGAGGTGATTTTTTGTACCTTTGGCGACGCCATGCGCGTACCCGGCAAACAGGGATCGCTGTTACAGGCGAAAGCCCGCGGCGCGGATGTGCGCATCGTTTATTCGCCGATGGATGCCCTTAAACTGGCGCAGGAAAACCCGACGCGCAAAGTGGTGTTCTTCGGTCTGGGTTTTGAAACCACCATGCCAACCACAGCCATTACCTTACAGCAGGCGAAACAGCGCGACGTGCAGAACTTTTACTTTTTCTGTCAGCACATCACCCTCATTCCGACGCTGCGCAGCCTGCTTGAGCAGCCCGACAACGGCATCGACGCGTTCCTCGCGCCGGGCCACGTCAGCATGGTGATTGGCACCAACGCCTATGATTTCATAGCACGTGAGTTCGATCGTCCGCTGGTGGTCGCCGGATTCGAACCGCTTGATCTACTGCAAGGCGTAGTGATGCTGGTTGAGCAGAAAATAGCGGCCCACAGCCAGGTGGAAAACCAGTACCGCCGCGTGGTGCCCGACGCCGGAAATCTGCTGGCGCAGCAGGCGATCGCCGAGGTGTTTTGCGTGACCGGCGACAGCGAGTGGCGCGGTCTGGGGGTGATTGAATCGTCCGGCGTGCATTTGACGCCTGATTATCAGCGTTTTGATGCTGAAACCCACTTCCGTCCGGCGCCGCAGCAGGTTTACGACGACCCGCGCGCGCGCTGTGGCGAAGTGCTGACCGGCAAATGTAAGCCGCATCAGTGTCCGTTGTTTGGCAAAACCTGTAACCCGGAAAGCGCATTTGGCGCGTTGATGGTGTCTTCAGAAGGCGCATGTGCCGCCTGGTATCAGTATCGTCAGCAGGAGTGTGAAGCATGAACAGCGTACAACTCGCCCACGGTAGCGGCGGACAGGCCATGCAGCAGCTGATTAACAGCTTGTTTATGGAGGCCTTCGCCAACCCGTGGCTCGCCGAGCAGGAAGACCAGGCGCGGCTGGAACTGGCGCAACTGGTGGCCGAAGGCGATCGGCTGGCCTTTTCGACCGACAGCTACGTTATTGACCCGCTGTTTTTCCCCGGCGGCAATATCGGCAAGCTGGCGATCTGCGGCACCGCCAACGACGTGGCGGTCAGCGGCGCTGTTCCGCGCTATCTCTCCTGCGGCTTTATTCTTGAAGAAGGCCTGCCGATGGAGACGTTGAAAGCCGTGGTGAGCAGCATGGCGGCGACCGCGCGCGAAGCAAATATCGCCATCGTCACCGGCGACACCAAAGTCGTGCAGCGCGGCGCGGCGGACAAGCTGTTTATCAACACCGCCGGAATGGGGGCGATTCCAGCCAACATCCACTGGGGCGCGCAAACCCTGTCTGCGGGCGATGTGCTGCTGGTCAGCGGCACCCTTGGCGACCACGGCGCCACTATCCTCAACCTGCGCGAACAGCTCGGGCTGGACGGCGAACTGGTCAGCGACTGCGCGGTGCTGACGCCGCTGATTCAGGCCCTGCGGGATATTCCGGGCGTGAAGGCGCTGCGCGACGCCACCCGCGGCGGCGTCAACGCGGTGGTCCATGAATTTGCCGCCGCCTGTGGTTATGGCATTGAGCTGTCCGAATCCGCACTTCCCGTAAAGCCTGCCGTTCGGGGAGTATGCGAGCTGCTGGGGCTGGACGCGCTCAACTTTGCCAACGAAGGCAAACTGGTGATTGCCGTGGAACGTGATGCGGCAGAAGCGGTGCTGGCGGCGCTGCATGCGCATCCGCTGGGGCGCGACGCCGCGCTGATTGGTGACGTGGTCGAGCGTAAAGGCGTGCGGCTGGCGGGTCTGTACGGCGTGAAGCGAACGCTCGATCTCCCGCACGCCGAGCCGCTGCCGCGGATCTGTTAAGTTCGTTATGTTGCCGGATGACGCTAAATGCTTGTCCGGCCAGTACAAGCGGGTCGACCCAGTGGCCCGCAATAAACGCAAAAGAATACCTATAATTTAACTCACTTTTCTCACCGCGCAGCGGTACTTTCCTGGAAAAGCAACATGTCGTATACACCGATGAGCGATCTCGGGCAGCAAGGATTGTTCGATATCACTCGTACATTATTACAGCAGCCCGACCTGCAATCGCTGAGTGAGGCGCTTTCGCAGTTGGTAAAGCGCTCTGCGCTTGCCGACAGCGCGGCGATAGTGTTGTGGCAAGCCGAAACGCAGCGCGCATCGTATTACGCCACGCGCGAACAGGGTAAACCCGTCGCTTATGAGGATGAGACGGTGCTGGCTCACGGGCCGATTCGTCGGATCCTCTCCCGTCCTGACGCCCTGCACTGTCACTATACCGAGTTCAGCGAGACCTGGCCGCAGCTGGCATCCGGCGGTCTGTATGAGCCCTTCGGGCATTACTGCCTGCTGCCGCTGGCGGCGGAAGGACGCATTTTCGGCGGCTGCGAGTTTACCCGCCGTGAAGAAAGTTCCTGGAGCGAAAAAGAGTACCAACGCCTGCAAACCTTCACCCAGATCGTCGGCGTGGTGGCAGAGCAGATCCAGTGCCGGGTAACCAATAACGTCGATTACGAACTTCTGTGCCGGGAGCGCGATAACTTCCGTATTCTGGTCGCCATCACCAACGCTGTGCTCTCGCGTCTGGATATGGACGAACTGGTGAGCGAAGTCGCCAAAGAGATCCATCATTATTTCAACATTGACGACATCAGCATCGTTCTGCGCAGCCACCGGAAAAACAAACTCAATATCTATTCCACGCATTATCTCGATCAGAATCATCCCGCGCACGAACAGAGCGAGGTCGATGAAGCTGGTACCCTGACCGAACGGGTGTTTAAAAGCAAAGAGATGCTGCTGATCAACCTCAATGAACGGGATGCGCTGGCGCCATATGAACGGATGCTGTTTGAAACCTGGGGTAATCAGATCCAGACGCTGTGCCTGTTGCCGTTGATGTCAGGCAATAGCATGGTCGGGGTGCTGAAACTGGCGCAGTGCGAAGAAAAAGTGTTTACCACCGCCAACCTGAAGCTGCTGCGCCAGATTGCCGAACGTGTGGCGATCGCCGTCGATAACGCGCGGGCGTATCAGGAAATCCACCGTCTGAAAGAACGTCTGGTGGACGAGAACCTGGCGCTGACCGAACAGCTCAACAACGTCGACAGTGAGTTCGGCGAGATCATCGGTCGCAGCGAGGCAATGTACAGCGTGCTGAAGCAGGTAGAGATGGTCGCGCAAAGCGACAGTACGGTGCTGATCCTCGGTGAAACCGGCACCGGGAAGGAGTTGATTGCCCGAGCGATTCATAACCTGAGCGGCCGCAACGCACGCCGGATGGTGAAAATGAACTGCGCGGCAATGCCCGCCGGACTGCTGGAAAGCGATCTGTTCGGTCATGAGCGCGGGGCGTTCACCGGCGCCAGCGCGCAGCGGATAGGCCGTTTTGAGCTGGCGGATAAAAGTTCCCTGTTCCTGGATGAAGTGGGCGACATGCCGCTGGAGTTGCAGCCGAAACTGTTGCGCGTGTTACAGGAGCAGGAATTTGAACGGCTGGGCAGCAACAAACTGATCCAGACCGATGTGCGCCTGATTGCCGCCACTAACCGCGATCTGAAAAAAATGGTTCTCGACCGCGAGTTTCGCAGCGATCTTTACTACCGGCTGAACGTTTTTCCGATCCAGTTGCCGCCGTTGCGCGAGCGCCCGGAAGATATTCCACTGCTGGTCAAAGCGTTTACCTTCAAGATCGCCCGCCGTCTGGGACGCAATATCGACAGCATTCCGGCGGAAACCCTGCGTACGCTTAGCAGTATGGAGTGGCCGGGTAACGTACGTGAACTGGAAAACGTTATTGAGCGCGCCGTACTGCTCACCAGAGGCAACGTGCTCCAGCTCTCGCTACCGGATATGGGAATGCTCACGCCTCACACGCCGCCGGTGGCGACCGAAGTGGCGCAGGACGGCGAGGATGAGTACCAGTTGATTATGCGCGTATTAAAAGAGACCAACGGCGTGGTTGCGGGGCCGAAAGGCGCAGCCCAGCGTCTGGGCCTGAAGCGCACCACCCTGCTGTCGCGCATGAAAAGACTGGGGATTGATAAGGACGCGCTGGTGTAAGAGGCCATTGACGAATAAGGCGCATGCGCCTTATTCGTCCTACCCGTTCAGCCCTCTTCCCTGCGCTTCTTACGCTGAAATTTTTCGGGCAGCGCCGGAACGGGACGTTTATCGTCAATCAAATGCTGAACGGTGAGGATCGGATGCCGCCAGAGCATTCTCGGGCCCGCCCAGCGCATGATCTGCTTCATTTCCTCGCGCTTAGCGGGCTGGTAACAGTGCACCGGACACTGTTTACAGGCCGGTTTTTCCTCGCCAAACACGCATCTGTCCAGCCGCTTTTGCGCATAGGCGAACAGCGCGTCATAGTGCCCTGATTCGTCAGACGCCTGCGGACACTGGCTTTCGTATAGCGCGATCATCTTTTTAATCGTCAATTTTTCACGAGCAATACGCTTGCCGGTCATGATGTGCCCTCCGCGGCATTAAGATGCATTTATTCTACAACTTAACTATTCACGACACTATCCCCCGAAGGTGACAGGTTCCTTACCGGTCATTCAAATAAGAATTATTTTCATTTAACTGTATCTTATCTATACCTTGTGCTATATAACATAGCAAAGGCTATATTCGATGAATAATTAACCACTTTATTATGAGGGATACTATGCCGCACCTGCCCCGTTTAACATCGCTCCTGTTCACTGGCGCACTTGCCGTTTTTGCGCTGTCGCCTGCGTATGCAAAAGAGAAATTCAAAGTCATTACCACCTTCACGGTGATCGCTGACATGGCGCGAAATGTCGCGGGCGATGCGGCAGACGTCAGCTCCATCACCAAGCCCGGCGCAGAAATTCATGAGTATCAACCCACGCCTGGCGACATTAAACGGGCGCAGGGCGCGCAGTTGATCCTCTCTAATGGCCTGAATCTGGAACTGTGGTTTGCCCGCTTTTACCAGCATTTGGACGGCGTACCGGAAGTCACGGTCTCAAACGGCGTGAAGCCAATGGGCATCAGCGAAGGTCCCTATAACGGGAAGCCTAATCCGCACGCGTGGATGTCGGCAGAAAACGCCTTGATCTATGTCGATAATATTCGCGCTGCACTGGTGAAATACGATCCGGACAACGCCGCGGTTTACCAGAAAAACGCCGAGACCTATAAAGCGGAAATCCGCAAGGCGCTGGCTCCGTTACAGGCCGAACTGGCGAAGATCCCCGCCGACAAACGCTGGTTGGTCACCAGCGAAGGGGCTTTCTCTTACCTTGCGCGCGATAACGGGCTGAAAGAGCTTTATCTCTGGCCAATCAACGCCGATCAGCAGGGCACGCCAAAGCAGGTGCGCAAGGTGATCGACGCCATCAAAGCGCACCACATCCCTACGGTATTCAGTGAAAGCACCGTCCCGGATAAACCTGCCCGCCAGGTGGCGCGGGAATCCGGCGCACACTATGGCGGTGTGCTGTATGTCGACTCCCTGAGCGCGGCAGACGGTCCGGTTCCGACCTATCTCGAGCTGCTGCGCGTCACCACTGAAACCATCGTCAAAGGGATTAACGACGGTCTGAGGAGCCAACCATGAGTCCATCTGCGATTACCGTGAATCAGCTGACGGTGACGTATCGCAACGGTCACACCGCGCTGCGGGATGCCACGTTTCAGGTGCCGGGCGGCTCCATCGCCGCGCTGGTCGGGGTGAACGGCTCGGGAAAATCGACGCTGTTTAAGGCGCTAATGGGCTTTGTCCGGCTGGCTGCAGGGAATATCGCCATTCTGCAACAGCCGGTGAGCAAGGCGCTGAAGCACAATCTGATCGCTTATGTGCCGCAGTCCGAAGAAGTGGACTGGTCTTTTCCGGTGCTGGTGGAAGATGTGGTGATGATGGGACGCTACGGTCACATGGGCTGGCTGCGGCGAGCGAGCGCGGAAGATCATGCGCGCGTCGACGCGGCGCTGGCACGGGTAGATATGCTGGCGTACCGCCACCGCCAGATTGGTGAACTGTCCGGCGGGCAAAAAAAACGCGTATTTCTTGCCAGAGCGATCGCCCAGGAGGGTCAGGTGATCCTGCTGGATGAACCTTTCACCGGTGTGGACGTTAAAACCGAAGCCCGCATTATTGCGCTGTTGCGTGAACTGCGCGACGAGGGGCGCACCATGCTGGTGTCGACGCATAATCTCGGCTCGGTAACCGAGTTTTGCGATTACACCGTGATGATCAAAGGCACGGTGCTGGCTAGCGGCCCTACCGATACCACCTTTACCGCCGAAAACCTGGAACTGGCGTTCAGCGGCGTTTTGCGACACGTCACGCTCAGCGGCGGCGAAGAACATATCATTACTGATGATGAACGCCCGTTTATCGCCCGCCGTACGGTTGAGGGAGGCCAATGATGAACTGGCTGACCGAGCCGTTTGGCTATCAGTATATGCTCAATGCAATGTGGGTCTCGGCGATGGTCGGCGGCCTGTGCGCATTTCTCTCCTGCTATTTGATGCTCAAGGGTTGGTCGCTGATTGGCGATGCGCTGTCGCATTCGATCGTGCCCGGCGTCGCCGGGGCGTATATGCTGGGTCTTCCCTTCTCTGTCGGCGCGTTTCTTTCCGGCGGCCTGGCGGCGGGCAGTATGTTGTTTCTTAATCAGCGCTCCCGGTTAAAAGAGGACGCCATTATCGGTCTGATTTTTTCCTCATTTTTTGGCATCGGACTGTTTATGGTGTCGCTAAACCCGATGTCGGTGAATATTCAGACGATAATCCTCGGTAACGTGCTGGCTATCGCGCCGGAAGACATTCTGCAGTTAGCAATTATCGGCGTGGTTTCTTTGCTCATCCTGTTGTTAAAGTGGAAAGACCTGATGGTCACCTTCTTTGATGAAAACCACGCCCGTTCGATTGGCCTGAACCCGGGTCGTCTGAAGCTGCTGTTTTTTACCCTGCTGTCGGTGTCGACCGTTGCCGCCCTGCAAACCGTTGGAGCCTTTCTGGTGATCTGCCTTGTGGTCACGCCCGGCGCAACGGCCTGGCTGTTAACCGACCGCTTTCCGCGTTTACTGACTCTCGCTGTCGCCATTGGCAGCCTGACCAGCTTCTTCGGCGCCGGGCTCAGCTACTGGCTGGACGGCGCCACCGGAGGAATTATCGTGGTCCTGCAAACATTACTGTTTTTGCTGGCGTTTATTTTTGCGCCGAAGCACGGACTGCTCGCTAACCGACGTCGCGCACGTCTTAAGGAGCCGTCATGTTCTTAAGCACACTGCTTGAGCCTTTTCAGTTCGACTTTATGCTGAACGCCCTTGCCGTTTCCGTCATTGTCGCTATTCCCTGCGCGCTGCTGTCGGTCTTTCTGGTGCTGAAAGGCTGGGCGCTCATGGGTGATGCCATGAGTCACGCGGTGTTTCCGGGTATTGTGCTGGCGTATATCGTCGGTATTCCGCTGGCTATCGGCGCGTTTATCGCCGGGCTGTTTTGCGCTGTCGCCACGGGCTTTCTCGACGATAACAGCCGCATCAAACGCGATACCATCATGGGGATCGTATTCTCTGGTATGTTTGGCGCAGGGCTGGTGCTGTACGTGTCAATTCAGTCTGAAGTGCATCTGGACCATATTCTGTTCGGCGACATGCTTGGGGTATCGCTGGTCGATATTCTGCAAACCGCGCTTATTGCCCTGGGGATCGCGCTGATTATCGGCGTAAAATGGAAAGATTTGCTGCTGCACGCTTTCGATCCCCATCAGGCGAAAGCCTGTGGGCTGAACACCACGCTGCTGCATTACGGTCTGCTGTGCATGATCGCCCTGACCATTGTCGCGACGTTAAAATCGGTCGGCATTATTTTGTCGATTTCTTTGCTGATCGCCCCTGGCGCGATTGCCATTCTGCTCACCCGCCGTTTTGGCCACGCGCTGTTGCTGGCGGTGTTGCTGTCGACGATCAGCGCGTTTCTCGGGGTCTATTTATCCTTTTTCTTAGACAGCGCCCCTGCGCCAACGATTGTTGTGCTGTTTACGGTGATTTTTATCGTCGCGTTTATTTATTCATCCCTTCGCGATCGGCGATCTGAAATGCGGAGCCGCCAGCCCGTCTGATTTCGTGGCATAAAGAGGAACGCGACGTAGCGCTCCTCTTTTACGCTGACAAAATCGTTGAATGACATCGTTCGTGACCAAATTCACAATTGAATGCACAAAGATTAGACAAAAAGAGAAAATAACATAATGTATATTCGTGACTAATGGAGAACGTACATTATGAACATCCTGACCACATCTTATAAAATGTCCAAATGGTTTAATATTGACACCGTTATTGTCAATCACCGTCCTTAACGCCACATACGCCTCCACCGCAATATCATTGCAGGCTATTTATTTAGCCAGTAACTGATATCCCATACTTGTTTTTATGATTTCTGTTTCACCGCAGCGGTTTTGACTCGCCCTGATAAATTGGCGAAGGTCAGTCGTTTCGGCGTTCTACGGTTAATCATAAAGACGAATTCGTATTGCGTCAGAAAAGTGGTTTTCATATTTCATGAATAACCCCGGGAATCGCGCGCCCAAAATAAAGATTAAAGGATGACATCATGAATAACTTTAAACATCTGCCAGAACCTTTTCGTATTCGCGTTATTGAACCGGTAAAACGCACCACCCGGGAGCATCGTGACAATGCGATTATTAACGCCGGGATGAACCCCTTCCTGTTGGATAGCGAAGATGTCTTTATTGATCTGCTGACTGACAGCGGCACCGGCGCCGTCACGCAAAATATGCAGGCGGCAATGATGCGCGGCGATGAAGCTTACAGCGGCAGCCGAAGCTATTATGCGTTATGCAAAGCGGTGAACGATATTTTTGGTTATCAGTACACCATTCCAACGCACCAGGGGCGCGGCGCTGAACAAATCTACATTCCGGTGCTGATCAAAAAACGCGAGCAGGAAAAAGGCCTCGATCGCAGCAAAATGGTGGCTTTCTCCAACTATTTCTTCGACACCACCCAGGGTCATAGCCAGATTAATGGCTGTACCGTTCGCAACGTCTACATTAAGGAAGCGTTTGATACTGCCGTTCGCAATGACTTTAAGGGTGATTTTGATCTGCAGAGTCTGGAGCATGAAATTGAAACCGTCGGCCCGAATAATGTCCCTTATATCGTGGCGACCATTACCTGTAACTCGGCGGGTGGCCAGCCGGTTTCGCTCGCGAACCTGAAAGCGATGTACGCTATCGCGAAGAAGTACGATATTCCGGTGGTAATGGACTCGGCGCGCTTTGCGGAAAACGCCTGGTTTATTCAGCAACGAGAGCCGGGTTATCAGGACTGGACCATTGAAGAGATCACCCGCGAGACCTATAAGTATGCGGATATGCTCGCCATGTCAGCGAAGAAGGATGCCATGGTGCCAATGGGCGGGCTGCTGTGCATTAAAGACGACAGTTTCCTCGATGTGTATACCGAATGCAGGACGATTTGCGTGGTGCAGGAAGGCTTCCCGACATACGGTGGGCTGGAAGGCGGCGCAATGGAGCGTCTGGCCGCGGGCCTCTACGATGGGATGAACCAGGACTGGCTATCCTACCGCATCGCGCAGGTTCAGTACCTGGTAGACGGCCTGGAAGCCATCGGCGTGACCTGTCAGCAAGCGGGCGGGCATGCGGCATTCGTCGACGCCGGTAAGCTGCTGCCGCATATTCCTGCTGAGCAGTTCCCGGCCCAGGCATTGGCCTGCGAACTGTATAAAGTCGCGGGCATTCGCGCCGTCGAGATTGGGTCATTCCTGCTTGGCCGCGATCCGAAAACCGGCAAGCAGCTACCGTGTCCGGCCGAGCTGCTGCGCTTAACCATCCCCCGCGCGACGTACACCCAAACGCATATGGACTTTATTATTGAAGCCTTCGGACACGTCAAAGAGAATGCCCATAATATTAAAGGGTTAACCTTCACCTACGAGCCAAAAGTCTTACGTCACTTTACCGCGCGACTCGCGGAAGTGTAATTAACCCTGACGCCAGCGGCGTTATCGCCTTGATAACGCCGCTGGCGAATTCAAGCCTGGCATTACTGATATTCCTGACGACAACACCGACTTAGCCGTTATCATTAAGGGAACGCCATGGACGAAGACGCAAATAAAAAACACTCCTCATTCTGGGGAATTATGGTGATTGCCGGCACCGTTATTGGTGGCGGGATGTTTGCTTTACCGGTTGACCTTGCTGGCGCGTGGTTTTTCTGGGGGGCGTTTATTTTAATTATCTCCTGGTTTTCCATGTTGCATTCCGGGTTATTGTTATTAGAAGCCAACCTTAATTACCCCGTAGGATCCAGCTTTAACACGATTACGAAAGATTTAATAGGCGCGAAGTGGAACATCATCAGCGGCATCACCGTCGCTTTTGTGTTATATATTTTGACCTATGCCTATATTTCGGCGAACGGGGCAATCATTAGCGAAACCATTGCGATTAACACCGGCACACATGTGAACCCGAGGATCGTGGGCATAGGTAGCGCAATCTTCGTCGCCAGCATTTTGTGGATCAGTTCTCTCGCCGCCAGTCGCATCACCTCTTTTTTTCTCGGCATTAAGATCATTGCCTTTATCGTGGTGTTCGGCTCATTCTTCTTTCAGGTTGACTATTCCATTCTCAGGGACATCGCCGAGCCACAGGCCAATCGCACCTATCTGCCCTATATTTTGATGGCGGTTCCGGTCTGCCTGGCTTCGTTCGGTTTTCACGGCAATATTCCCAGCCTGATTATCTGTTACGGCAAGAGAAAGGATAAGCTGATCAAAAGCATCGTCTTTGGTTCACTGCTGGCGCTGGTGATTTATCTGTTCTGGCTGTACTGCACGATGGGCAATATTCATCGCAGCAACTTCAAGGAGATCATCGCCTCAGGCGGCAATGTTGATTCGCTGGTAAAGTCATTTTTAGGCACTAACCAACATGGCATTATCGAGTTTTTTCTGCTGATCTTTTCTAACCTCGCGGTAGCCAGTTCATTCTTTGGCGTCACGCTGGGGCTGTTCGACTACCTGGCGGATCTGTTCAAAATCGACAATTCCCCCCTCGGGCGATTCAAAACCCTGCTGTTTACCTTTTTACCTCCGGCTGCGTTGTACCTGCTGTTCCCAAACGGTTTTATCTACGCGATTGGCGGAGCCGGGCTGTGTGCCACCATCTGGGCGGTTATCGTGCCGGCATTCCTTGCGCTGAAATCGCGTGAACGCTTTCCGGATAAAATGTTCACCGTATGGGGCGGCAGAGCGATCCCCATGGTGGTGATATTGTTCGGCATTACGGTCATTCTTTGCTGGTTCGGCAGCACCTTTAACCTCCTGCCACGGTTTGGCTAATCCGAAATGGAATGAGGATCGAGAAGTCTCGATCCTCGCTTTCCCTGAGTTGCTTATCTCCGTTATCATAAGCCCCTTATGTGATAACAACGAAAACGAAAAGCATCGCAATCCGTTTAAATTCAGGGAACTGGACACAACTTCATGAGTACAATCCATAATCTCGACGCCCATACCCCCATGATGCAGCAGTATCTCAAGCTGAAAGCCCAGCATCCTGAGATCCTGCTTTTTTACCGCATGGGTGACTTTTACGAACTGTTTTATGACGATGCGAAACGTGCGTCGCAGTTGCTCGATATATCGCTGACCAAACGCGGCGCGTCGGCGGGCGAACCGATTCCAATGGCGGGCATCCCCCATCATGCCGTCGAAAACTATCTCGCGAAGCTGGTCAATCAGGGCGAATCAGTCGCTATTTGCGAACAGATTGGCGACCCGGCCACCAGCAAAGGTCCGGTTGAACGTAAGGTGGTTCGCATTGTCACACCAGGCACCATCAGCGATGAAGCGCTGTTGCAGGAGCGCCAGGACAACCTGCTGGCCGCCATCTGGCAGGACAGCAAAGGCTACGGCTACGCGACGCTGGATATCAGCTCCGGGCGCTTTCGTCTGAGCGAACCCGCCGACCGCGAAACGATGGCTGCCGAGCTGCAACGCACCAACCCGGCAGAATTACTGTACGCGGAAGATTTCGCCGAGATGGCGCTGATTGAGGGGCGCCGTGGGTTGCGTCGTCGCCCACTATGGGAATTCGAAATTGATACCGCTCGCCAACAGCTTAATTTGCAGTTTGGCACCCGGGATCTGATCGGTTTCGGCGTCGAAAACGCGCCGCGTGGGCTTTGCGCCGCAGGATGCCTTTTGCAGTATGTGAAAGATACCCAACGCACCTCTCTGCCGCATATCCGTTCCATCACCATGGAGCGCCAGCAGGACAGCATCATTATGGATGCCGCTACGCGTCGTAATCTGGAAATCACCCAGAATCTGGCGGGCGGCGTGGACAATACGCTGGCCTCGGTGCTCGACTGCACCGTGACCCCGATGGGCAGCCGTATGCTCAAACGCTGGCTGCATATGCCGGTGCGCGACACCAACATCCTCACCGAACGTCAGCAAACTATCGGCGCATTACAGGATGCCACTGGCGACCTGCAACCGGTGCTGCGTCAGGTCGGTGATCTGGAGCGTATCCTCGCGCGTCTGGCCCTGCGAACCGCCCGTCCTCGCGATCTCGCCCGTATGCGTCACGCCTTCCAGCAGCTTCCGGAACTGCGCGCGCAACTGGAGTCGGTAAACAGCGCCCCCGTGCAGAAGCTGCGCGAAAAGATGGGCGAATTTGCTGAACTGCGCGATCTGCTGGAGCGCGCCATCATCGACGCGCCGCCGGTGCTGGTCCGTGACGGCGGCGTTATCGCACCGGGCTACAACGAAGAGCTGGACGAATGGCGCGCGCTGGCTGACGGCGCGACCGACTATCTCGACCGGCTGGAGATCCGCGAGCGCGAACGTACCGGACTGGACACCCTCAAAGTCGGTTTTAACGCCGTACACGGTTACTACATTCAGATTAGCCGCGGGCAGAGCCACCTGGCGCCAATCAACTACGTCCGCCGTCAGACGCTGAAAAACGCCGAGCGCTACATTATACCGGAGTTGAAAGAGTACGAAGATAAAGTGCTCACCTCTATGGGCAAAGCGCTGGCGCTGGAAAAACAGCTTTATGACGAACTGTTCGACCTGCTGCTGCCACATCTGGCAGATCTGCAGCAAAGCGCTAATGCGCTGGCGGAACTCGACGTGCTGGTGAACCTGGCAGAGCGCGCTTACACACTCAACTATACCTGCCCTGTCTTCACCGATAAGCCGGGCATTCGCATTACCGAAGGCCGTCATCCGGTGGTTGAGCAGGTGCTCAATGAGCCGTTTATCGCCAACCCGCTGGATCTCACGCCGCAGCGGCGGATGTTGATTATCACCGGGCCGAACATGGGGGGTAAAAGCACCTATATGCGTCAGACCGCGCTGATCGCGCTGCTGGCATACATTGGCAGCTATGTGCCCGCCCAGAAAGTGGAGATTGGTCCGATTGATCGCATCTTCACCCGCGTCGGCGCGGCAGACGATCTGGCTTCCGGGCGTTCCACCTTCATGGTGGAGATGACTGAAACCGCCAACATTTTGCATAACGCCACCGAGAACAGCCTGGTGCTGATGGATGAAATCGGACGCGGCACCTCCACTTACGACGGCCTGTCGCTGGCATGGGCCTGTGCGGAAAACCTGGCGAATAAGATCAAGGCGCTGACGCTGTTTGCGACACACTACTTCGAGCTGACCCAATTACCGGAAAAAATGGAAGGGGTAGCCAATGTCCATCTGGATGCGCTGGAACATGGCGATACCATCGCCTTTATGCACAGCGTGCAGGACGGCGCGGCCAGCAAAAGCTATGGTCTGGCGGTGGCGGCGCTGGCGGGCGTGCCGAAAGAGGTGATTAAGCGCGCGCGCCAGAAGTTGCGCGAGCTGGAAAGCATTTCGCCGAACGCTGCCGCTACGCAGTTCGATGGCACGCAGATGTCGCTGCTGTCGATGCCAGAGGACACCTCTCCTGCCGTGGAAGCGCTGGAAAATCTCGATCCGGATTCGCTGACGCCGCGCCAGGCGCTGGAGTGGATTTATCGGCTCAAAAGCCTGGTGTAACCGTTATCGCCCGGTGGCGTTGCGCTTATCGGGCCTACGGCGTTAAGAATTCGTAGGCCCGATAAAGCGTCGCTGCTATCCGGTTCTGTATTAACGTTTATCTTCCGCCAGCAACGGCGGGATAGCTGGCACCATCGGCGCGTCGTCGATATCCTTCTGCGTCATGCGAAACGCCTCGGGATAATGCTCGCGGCGGGTACGGCGTAGCGGTTCGGTATCGCGCCAGGTATACAGGCAATGCTGACACTGGTAAACCGTCCAGACCCCCTTCACCGGCGAGGTCGCCATCACTTCAATCTGCTCATCGGCACAACGTGGACAAATCATCTGCTCCTCCTTATTTACGGTTAGCCAGCATGGCGGTCAGTTTCTCCGCCCAGGCTTTGGTTTCCGGGAGATCGCAGACCGGCTGGCTGTAATGTCCACGGTTGTCCGGCGCAACCGGCGTGGTGGCGTCAATAATCAGCTTGTCGGTGATCCCCGCCGGACTTGAACCGGGATCCAGCTCCAGCACCGACATATTCGGCAACTGCACCAAATCTCCCGCTGGATTGACCTTCGACGACAGCGCCCACATCACCTGCGGCAGATTGAACGGATCGACATCTTCGTCAACCATAATCACCATCTTCACGTAGCCGAGACCGTGCGGCGTGGTCATCGCGCGCAGGCCCACGGCGCGGGCAAAACCGCCGTAGCGCTTTTTGGTCGAAATAATCGCCAGCAGGCCGTGGGTGTACATCGCGTTTACCGCCTGAACCTCCGGGAATTCCGCTTTCAGTTGCTGATACAGCGGTACGCAGGTCGCCGGTCCCATCAGATAGTCGATTTCAGTCCATGGCATCCCGAGATAAAGCGACTCAAAAATCGGTTTGCTGCGGTAAGAGACTTTATCAATACGCACCACCGTCATATTGCGTCCGCCGGAGTAGTGGCCGGTAAACTCCCCGAACGGCCCTTCGATCTCGCGCTTACGGCTTTCGATGACGCCCTCGAGGATCACTTCGGAGCCCCAGGGTACGTCAAAGCCGGTCAGCGGGGCGGTGGCGATGGGATACGGGCTTTCGCGCAGCGCGCCGGCCATTTCATACTCCGACTGATCGTACTTCAGCGGTGTGGCGCCCATCAGAGTGATGATCGGATCATTACCGAGGGTAATCGCAATCGGCAGATCCTCACCGCGCTCTTCCGCTTTATGCAGATGCAGCGCGATGTCATGCATCGGCACCGGTTGCAGACCAAGTTTGCGCTTGCCTTTGACTTCCATGCGGTAAATCCCGACGTTTTGCTTGCCGAAGTTGTCCGGGTCAAGCGGATCGCGGGAGACCACGCAGGCTTTATCGAGGTAAAAACCGCCGTCACCGTCGTTCAGTCGAAACAGCGGCAGGATGTCGAAAAGGTTGATCGCATCGCCGTCGACGGTGTTTTCCGCCCATGCAGGATTCGCCCGGCGTTCCGGCGCAACGGGAAAGTGATCCCAGCGACGAATAAACTCATCTATTTGCTTTTTTACCGGCGTATTCGGTGACAACCCCAGTGAGATCGCGTGGTTTTGCCACGAACCGATGGTGTTCATCGCCACGCGCGCGTCGGTGAAGCCACGAATGTTATCAAACCACAGCGCGGGCGCGCCGTCGCCAATACGTCCGGTGGCGTTAGCGGCTGCCGCCAGATCCGGCTCGGCGCTCACTTCTTCACCGATCTTCAGCAGTTGCCCCTGCTCGTCCAGCGCCTGTAAAAAGCTGCGTAAATCATCAAATGCCATTATTCATTCTCCTGAGAAAAATTCCGCTCCTGCTGCAACCCCTGCCAGCGGCGGGCGTGGGGATGCTCAAGCGCGAACTGGTCGAGTACGCGCGCCACGATATGCTGAGTGATGTCATCTACGGTTTGTGGATGGTTGTAGAACGCGGGCATGGGCGGCACCATCGCCACGCCCATGCGGGATAAGGCAAGCATGTTCTCCAGATGCAGGGTGCTAAGCGGCATTTCGCGCGGCACCAGCACCAGTTTGCGCCCCTCTTTCAGCACCACGTCGGCAGCGCGCCCCACCAGGCCTTCGGCATAGCCTGCGCGAATACCGGCCAACGTTTTCATACTGCACGGAATGACGATCATGCCGTCGGTACGAAAGGATCCCGAGGAGATCGTGGCCGCCTGATCCGCCGGGCTATGACAGTAATCAGCCAGTGCCGCAACGTCCCGCGCCCGCCAGGGCGTTTCCAGCTCAATGGTGGTTTTGGCCCACTTTGACATCACCAGATGCGTTTCCACCTCCGGCATCTGCCGCAACACCTGAAGCAGCGCCACGCCAAGCGGCGCGCCTGTTGCGCCGGTCATCCCAACAATCAGTCTCATTCATCGCCTCAATATTGTTCGTATACGAACGTTTGCATTAAAATACGCCAGCGATGAAGTAACAACAAGATCCTGAAAATTGCACCGCACGGATCGCTTAAAACGGCTGCATTAAAAAACCGGCAAGAAACCGCTATGATAGAAGCCGATACGCAAACCGGAGTTCCCATGGCGTTACGAAACACAGCGTTTCACCTGTTACGGCAACTTTTTCAGCAGCATACCGCACGCTGGCAGCATGAATTACCGGAGCTGACCAAACCTCAGTACGCCGTCATGCGCGCTATTGCCGAGCGCCCTGGCATTGAGCAGGTCGACCTTACCGAGGCTGCGGTAAGTACGAAAGCTACGCTGGCGGAGATGCTAAGCCGAATGGAAAAACGCGGGCTGGTGAGGCGAGAAAACGATCCGCTGGATAAACGTCGACGCTTTGTGTTTCTCACTGCGCAAGGCGAAGCGTTGCTGACAACGACGATGCCGCTGGGCAACCGCGTGGATGAGGAGTTTCTGGGGCGGCTAAGCGAAGAAGAGCGCGAACAGTTCACGCGCCTGGTGCGTAAAATGATGGAATGATTTTCCTGGCGCAGCTCACGCCTTATCCGGCCTGAAGCCCGTTCCCCTGGACTTGCCGGACAATCCCCAAAAAAAAGACCAGCCTCACAGAGACTGGTCTTTCTTGATGGAACTTTGCTTACTCGCGGAACAGCGCTTCGATATTCAGTCCCTGAGTCTGCAAAATTTCCCGCAGACGACGCAGACCTTCAACCTGAATCTGACGGACACGTTCACGCGTGAGACCAATTTCGCGGCCCACATCTTCCAGTGTCGCAGCTTCATAACCCAGCAGACCGAAACGACGTGCCAGCACTTCACGCTGTTTGGCGTTCAGTTCGAACAGCCATTTGACGATACTCTGCTTCATATCGTCATCCTGCGTGGTGTCTTCCGGACCGTTGTCTTTTTCATCGGCCAGGATATCCAGCAACGCTTTTTCAGAGTCGCCACCCAACGGGGTGTCCACCGAGGTAATGCGCTCGTTAAGACGAAGCATGCGGCTAACGTCATCAACCGGTTTATCCAGTTGCTCTGCGATTTCCTCCGCGCTCGGTTCGTGGTCCAGCTTATGGGACAACTCACGGGCGGTACGCAGGTAAACGTTCAGCTCTTTTACAATGTGAATAGGCAGTCGAATGGTACGGGTTTGGTTCATAATCGCCCGTTCAATCGTCTGGCGAATCCACCAGGTTGCGTATGTTGAGAAGCGGAACCCGCGTTCCGGGTCAAACTTCTCGACGGCACGGATAAGCCCCAGATTGCCCTCTTCGATCAGGTCCAGCAACGCCAGACCACGATTGCCGTATCGGCGGGCAATTTTCACCACCAGACGCAGGTTACTTTCAATCATCCGACGGCGTGAGGCAACATCTCCGCGCAGTGCGCGACGCGCGAAATACACTTCTTCTTCGGCTGTTAGCAGTGGCGAATATCCGATTTCACCAAGGTAAAGCTGAGTCGCGTCCAACACACGCTGTGTGGCCCCCTGCGATAACAGCTCCTCTTCAGCCAACTCGTTATCACTGGGTTCCTCTTCAACTAAGGCTTTTTCGTCAAAAACCTCAACTCCGTTCTCATCAAATTCCGCGTCTTCATTTAAATCATGAACTTTCAGCGTATTCTGACTCATAAGGTGGCTCCTACCCGTGATCCCTTGACGGAACTAGCAAGTGTCAGCCAGGTTCCGTCGATTTATCGCTGCGGTAAATAACGCAGCGGGTTTACGGATTTCCCCTTGTAACGAATTTCAAAATGCAAGCGTGTAGAACTGGTTCCGGTGCTACCCATGGTCGCTATTTTTTGCCCCGCCTTCACTTCCTGTTGTTCCCGGACCAGCATTGTATCGTTATGGGCGTAGGCACTCAGGTAATCATCGTTATGTTTGATGATAATAAGATTACCGTAACCGCGCAGCGCGTTACCGGCATACACGACGCGGCCATCTGCGGTCGCGACAATTGCCTGTCCTTTGCTGCCTGCAATGTCGATCCCTTTATTGCCCCCTTCGGTAGCGCCAAAGTTTTCGATCACTTTGCCTTCCGTCGGCCAGCGCCATGTTGAAATTGGCGAACTGGTAGACGTACTGCTTGCAGTCGATTCGGTTGTGCTAACCGCCGGAGCCGTTACAGGCGCTGTGACAACTGTCCCAGCAGGCTTGTTGTTAGGCAACATTTTGTTAGCACTTTGTTCACCTGAATTCTCAGAATACGTAATTGTCGGTTTCGACGCAACAGCGACGGCGGAATTTTGTGCAGGGTTGGTCACAACTCCTTGCGCGGCCGCATCGGCCTGGGTGATCGCATTTCCGCCCGTGATTGGCGCACCGGACGCGTTGCCGACCTGGAGGGTCTGCCCGACATTCAGGCCATACGGGGCCGGAATGTTATTCCGTTGCGCAAGATCGCGGAAGTCGTTGCCGGTGATCCACGCGATATAAAATAGCGTATCGCCCTTTTTAACGGTGTAGGTACTGCCGCCGGTATAGCTACCTTTCGGAATGTTCCCATATTGACGATTGTACACAATACGACCGTTTTCCATCTGAACGGGTTGCTCCGCAACGGGCTGGATTTGCGTCGGTTGACTCACCGGACGCTGGACCGGCTGAATTTGCGGCGTTTGCTGCTGTGCGGTATTCGCGCTCCCCATTGTCGGCGGGGGCGTAATCAGCATCCCAGAATTCGTGTTCGCAGGGGCGCTGCCATTAACGGAACTGACTGGCGCTGGCGGATTAGAGGAATTTGAACAGCCTGCCAGCCATAACGAAACCAGTGACAATGCCGCGATGCGGCTGACGGTGAATTTTGGGCTTCCCGCGCTCATTTATCCCCCAGGAAAAAATTGGTTAACAACCAGTGACATAATAACCATGAAAGCACTGGAAAACGTCTTCACAATACGCTGACCTGTTGCAAAATAACCAGGAAAACTCCAGGTATTCAGGCCGTTTTCTATGCCAGTTCGCCCTTGACCAGGGGAACAAAACGCACGGCTTCCACGGTGTCGATAATAAATTCGCCGCCCCGACGACGCACCCGTTTCAGAAACTGATGCTCATCGCCCACGGGCAAAACGAGAATGCCGCCCTCGTCCAGCTGCGTCATTAACGCAGTCGGGATCTCCGGCGGTGCTGCCGTCACAATGATAGCGTCAAACGGCGCACGTGCTTGCCAACCTTGCCATCCATCGCCGTGACGAGTTGAAACATTGTGTAAATCAAGCTGTTTCAGGCGACGGCGCGCCTGCCATTGCAGCCCTTTGATGCGTTCGACCGAGCAGACATGGTGCACCAGATGCGCCAGTATCGCCGTCTGATACCCGGAACCCGTGCCGATCTCCAGCACCCGCGACTGCGGCGTCAGTTCCAGCAATTCGGTCATACGCGCGACCATATAGGGCTGCGAGATCGTCTGCCCCTGTCCTATCGGTAGCGCGATGTTATCCCAGGCTTTATGTTCAAACGCTTCATCGATGAATTTTTCGCGCGGCACGGCGGCTAGCGCCTCAAGCACATGCTCATCGCGGATCCCCTGCCCACGAAGTTGATCAAGAAGCGTCTGTACGCGTCTGCTTACCATTGCGTGTCAACTCCCACGCTGTCTAACCAGTCAGAAACCACATCATGCGCGCTGTGCGCGGTTAAATCCACATGCAGCGGCGTAATGGAGACATAACCGTCCTCCACCGCGGCAAAATCGGTGTCAGGCCCGGCGTCATGCTTGTCGCCCGGCGGGCCAATCCAGTACAGCGTATTGCCACGCGGATCTTCCTGCGGGATCACTTTATCCGCCGGATGGCGGCTGCCGCAGCGGGTTACGCGGATCCCTTTGATCTGGTCCAACGGCAGGTCCGGGACGTTGATGTTCAGGATCCGTCCTGTACGCAGCGGCTCACGGCTTAACGCGCGCAGGATACGGCAGGTGATGGCGGCGGCGGTCTCGTAATGCTGATAGCCGTCCAGCGAAACGGCCAGCGCCGGAAAACCAAGATGCCGTCCTTCCATCGCCGCGGCGACGGTCCCCGAGTAAATCACATCATCGCCGAGATTCGGCCCGGCGTTAATCCCGGACACCACGATGTCCGGACGCGGACGCATCAGCGCATTTACGCCCAGATAAACGCAGTCAGTGGGCGTACCCATTTGGACCGCAATGTCGCCGTTATCAAAGGTGAAGGTGCGAAGCGAAGATTCCAGCGTTAATGAGTTCGACGCGCCGCTGCGGTTACGATCCGGGGCGACGACCTGTACGTCGGCAAACTCCCGCAGCGCTTTCGCCAGCGTTTGTATACCGGGTGCGTGGACCCCGTCATCGTTACTCAGCAATATGCGCATAATCACCCATTGTGTTAATCAGTTCCCTCACTACGCTGGTGGCGAAGCTCCCCGCAGGTAACCAGAAACGCAGTTCGACGGTGACGTCGTCCCACCAGTTCCAGCGCATCTGTTGCGGATAAAGCAGCATCGCCCGGCGCGCCGCGTCTACTTTTTCACGCACCAGTAATGACTGTAACTGCGTTTCTTCCGCGATAGCGGCCTGTTCAAACGCCAGCGCATCACGCTGGGTTCCCCATTCACCGCGACCGGGAAGCGAAGCCGTAATCATCAGCGTTTTAGCGTCGACGCGAGCCTGTAATTCCGCCCGCTCTTCCAACGTCGCCACGAACCAGCTTCCGCGTCCCGCTAATTGTAGCGCATCGCCGTCAACAACTTGATTAAAGTCTGGTTTTTTCAAACGCTCGCTGACAATTTGATTAAACAACGCACTACGGGCCGCCGACAACCAAAAACTGCGTTTATTGCGATCGCGCACCGGCGCATCGCTTTGCGCCCAGCGCAGCGCGCCCTGTATGTTACTGCCGCCAATGCCGAAGCGCTGCGCGCCAAAATAGTTGGGCACCCCCGCCTCATTAATCGCCTTCAGACGGGATTCCAACTCATCACGCTGACTGATGTCGCGCAGCACCAGCGTAAACGCGTTCCCCTTCAGGGCGCCTAAACGCAGCTTACGCTTGTGGCGCGCATACTCCAGCACCTTGCAACCTTCCAACTGGAAGGCGCTCAGGTCCGGCATCGCTTTGCCCGGCACACGCGCGCACAGCCACTGTTCGGTGACGGCATGCTTATCTTTTTGCCCGGCAAAGCTGACTTCCCGGGCGTGAATTTTCAGAAATTTCGCCAGCGCGTCCGCGACAAAACGGGTATTGCAGCCGTTTTTGAGGATCCGCACCAGGACATGCTCACCTTCACCGTCGGGCTCAAAACCTAAATCTTCCACAACCACAAAATCTTCCGGGTTGGCTTTCAACAGCCCGGTGCTCTGCGGTTTGCCGTGGAGCCAGGTGAGATCGTCAAACGCTGTCATTTCACCGCCTTTATCAGTAACGCGACCGCCTCGCAGGCGATCCCTTCCCCCCGTCCGGTAAAGCCGAGTTTTTCCGTGGTGGTGGCTTTCACGTTAACGTCATCCATGTGGCAGCCGAGATCCTCCGCGATAAACACGCGCATCTGCGGAATGTGCGGCAGCATTTTTGGCGCCTGGGCAATAATCGTCACATCAACGTTTCCGAGGGTATAGCCTTTGGCCCGAATGCGACGCCAAGCTTCACGCAGCAATTCACGGCTGTCCGCGCCTTTAAATGCCGGATCGGTATCCGGAAACAGCTTGCCGATATCCCCCAGCGCGGCTGCGCCGAGCAGCGCATCGGTCAGCGCGTGGAGCGCGACGTCGCCGTCAGAATGCGCTAACAGGCCCTTCTCATACGGGATGCGCACGCCGCCAATGATAACCGGGCCTTCGCCGCCAAAGGCATGTACGTCGAAACCGTGTCCAATTCGCATTACGCTATCTCCTCATGGTTTTTTCGGGTCAGATAAAATTCAGCCAGCGCTAAATCTTCCGGACGCGTTACTTTGATATTATCAGCCCGCCCTTCAACAAGCTGTGGATGGAAGCCGCAGTACTCCAGCGCCGAGGCTTCGTCGGTAATGGTCGCGCCTTCGTTCAGCGCGCGGGTCAGACAATCATGCAGCAGTTCACGCGGGAAAAATTGCGGCGTCAGCGCATGCCATAGATCGGTGCGTTCGACGGTATGGGCGATGGCCGCAACGCCCGGTTCGGCGCGCTTCATCGTGTCGCGCACCGGGGCGGCAAGGATCCCGCCGGTGCGGCTGGTTTCGCGGATCGCCAGCAGGCGGGCGAGATCATCCTGATGCAGACAGGGGCGCGCCGCATCGTGCACCAGCACCCATTCTGCGTCGCCTGCGGCGCGAAGCCCGGCCAAAACGGAATCGGCACGCTCATTGCCGCCGTCCACCACGGTGATGTGCGGATGTTGCGCCAGCGGAAGTTGTGCAAAGCGGCTGTCGCCTGGGCTGATGGCAATGATCACGCGGGTGACCTGAGGGTGCGCCAGCAGCGCATGGACCGAGTGTTCGAGAATGGTTTTATTGCCGATCGAGAGGTACTGCTTAGGACATTCAGTTTGCATACGGCGGCCAAAGCCGGCCGCCGGCACCACGGCGCAAACATCCAAATAAGTGGCTGCCATGTTAAATCCCTGGATGGTTTATCGAGTATTTTGCCCCGCAGTTTGCGCGCGTTTAGACGCGTCGGGCACCAGGCGATAAAACGTTTCGCCCGGTTTCGTCATGCTGAGTTCGTTGCGTGCGCGTTCTTCGATAGCTTCCTGACCGCCATTGAGATCGTCAATTTCGGCGAAAAGCTGATCGTTACGCGCTTTAAGTTTGGCGTTCGTCGCCTGCTGCGCCGCCACGTCATCGTTGACGCGACTGTAGTCATGTATACCGTTCTTACCGAACCACAGCGAATACTGCAGCCAGACCAGTAAAGCCAGCAACAGCAGCGTTAGTTTACCCATCCTGCCCCCTGAAAAACGGCACTATCATCCCATACTTCCACAAACGACTCTATGCTGTGGGCGGGAATGCCGCGACAACGCGGGCAAATGTACCACATTTGCCCTGCATAACGTATACCCGGCACCCCGGGAACATCATCTCATTGTTGGTTACGGTTTGAATTATGGACAGCGGTCGCGCTTTAGCCCAGCAGCCACAAAAACAGCGCGCCGAACATCGCGCACACCGTCAGCAGCGTGGCGACAATGCTGTAGCGCAATTTTCCGTTGAAGAGGGAATGTTGGGCGATACCCACGACAACCGCGACGGGCATTAGCGCCAGAAAGAATGGCCAGGTATAGATGAAGAAAAACAAGGTGTTAGGGCCATACACCAAAAAAGGGATCCCCAGCGCCAGCAGCCATGACGCGAATCCCACCACGGCGCCGGGTAGCGACCAGGTGGTTTCGTCATCGGCAGAAAACGTTTCGGACGCCGGGAGGGTGATGTTCTGGCTATTACGCATATCGAATCCTGTAACCTTGACTGACCGGGCAAACAGGTCAGGTGTCTCAGGATCTGATAATATCGTCCTGTCTCAGCAGGTCTAACAATTGACTCACCAAATTTGTTACTAATTGTTCACCATTCAGATGAATCTCTGGCGATTCAGGGGCTTCGTAAACCGCATCAATACCGGTAAAGTTGCGCAACTCACCGGCGCGCGCCTTCTTATATAACCCCTTTGGATCGCGCGCTTCACAGATTTCCAGCGGCGTATCGACAAACACCTCAATAAAACGCCCTTCGCCTACCCGCTCACGCACCATCCGCCGCTCCGCCCGGTGCGGCGAGATAAACGCTGTCAGCACCACCAGCCCGGCATCCACCATCAGATTCGCTACCTCGCCGACCCGACGAATGTTCTCTTTGCGGTCGGCATCGCTAAAGCCCAGGTCGCTGCACAGGCCGTGGCGCACGTTATCGCCATCAAGCAAATATGTGCTGACGCCGAGCGCGTGCAGCGCTTCTTCCAGCGCGCCGGCCACCGTCGATTTTCCCGACCCAGAAAGCCCGGTAAACCACAGCACAACCCCACGATGACCATGGCGTTGCTCACGCTGGTGCGGCGTAACGGAATGCGCATGCCAGACGACATTTTCGTCATGCTGCGCCATTATTTGCCCTCCAGCAGATCGCGCGCGCCCCAGTGGGGGAAGTGACGGCGCACCAGCGCATTCAGTTCCAGCTCAAAGTCGCTATAACCAGTTGGGGCTGTCGCTGCCTGCGCAATGGGCTCACGCACCATGCCCGCCCCGACGGTAACGTTGCTGAGACGGTCGATAAAGATCAGTCCGCCGGTCACCGGATTCTGCGAATAGGTGTCCAGCACCAGCGGTTCGTCAAAGGTCAGATTAACCAGGCCAATGCCGTTCAGCGGCAGGTTTTCCACCTCACGCTGGGTCAGGTTGTTGATATCCACCTGATACTGCACGCCGTCAATGCGCGCGCGGGTCTTTTTGCCGGCAATTTTGACTTCGTAGCTCTGACCCGCCACCAATGGCTGTTCTGCCATCCACACCACATCTACAGCGGCGCGTTGTACGGCAGGTAACGTGTCGCCCGCATCCAGCAGCAAATCGCCGCGGCTAATATCGATTTCATCTTTTAAAACGAGGGTGATCGCCTCACCGGCAAACGCCTGCTCCAAATCGCCGTCAAAGGTGACGATGCGGGCCACACTGGACTCCACGCCGGACGGCAGCACCCGAACGCGTTGACCCACGTGGACGTTCCCGGAGGCCAGAGTGCCGGAGTAACCGCGAAAATCAAGGTTCGGACGGTTAACGTACTGCACCGGGAAGCGCATTGGCTGGTTGTCCACCACCCGCTGGATCTCAACGGTTTCCAGCACTTCCAGCAGTGTCGGGCCGCTGTACCACGGCATGCTCTCGCTTCGGGAAGCCACGTTGTCGCCTTCCAGCGCAGACAGCGGCACAAAGCGGATATCCAGATCCCCCGGCAACTGCCCGGCAAAGTTCAGGTAATCTTCCCGAATGCGCGCAAAAGTCTCTTCGCTGAAACCGACCAGATCCATTTTGTTGATCGCCACGACCAGGTGCTTGATCCCCAGCAGCGTGGAAATAAAGCTATGGCGGCGGGTTTGATCCAGCACGCCTTTTCGCGCATCGATCAGCAGGATCGCCAGATCGCAGGTGGACGCGCCGGTCGCCATGTTACGGGTATATTGCTCGTGCCCAGGCGTATCGGCGATGATAAATTTGCGCTTCTCGGTGGAGAAATAGCGGTACGCGACGTCAATGGTGATCCCCTGCTCGCGTTCAGCCTGTAGGCCATCCACCAACAGCGCCAGATCCAGTTTCTCGCCCTGCGTCCCGTGACGCTTGCTGTCATTATGCAGCGATGAGAGCTGATCTTCGTAAATCTGGCGAGTGTCATGCAGCAAACGACCAATCAGGGTACTTTTGCCATCATCCACGCTGCCGCAGGTTAAGAAACGCAGCAGGCTTTTATGCTGTTGGGCGACCATCCAGGCTTCGACGCCGCCTTCATTGGCGATTTGTTGTGCAAGTGTGGTGTTCATGGCGGCTCCTTAGAAATACCCCTGACGTTTCTTCAGCTCCATAGAGCCTGCCTGGTCGCGGTCGATGACCCGCCCCTGACGTTCGCTGGTGGTCGAAACCAGCATCTCTTCAATAATTTCCGGTAACGTCCGGGCGTTCGATTCAACCGCGCCGGTCAGCGGCCAGCAGCCGAGGGTGCGGAAGCGCACCATCCGTTTTTTGATCATTTCCCCCGGTTGCAGGTCAATGCGATCGTCGTCGATCATCATCAGCATGCCGTCGCGCTCCAGCACCGGACGCTCAGCCGCCAGATACAGCGGGACAATCTCGATGTTTTCCAGCCAGATGTACTGCCAGATATCCTGTTCCGTCCAATTAGAAAGCGGGAAGACGCGGATGCTCTCGCCTTTGTTAATCTGTCCGTTATAGTTGTGCCACAGTTCCGGGCGTTGGTTTTTGGGATCCCAGCGATGAAAACGGTCGCGGAAAGAGTAAATGCGCTCTTTAGCGCGAGACTTTTCTTCGTCACGACGCGCGCCGCCGAACGCAGCGTCAAACCCGTACTTGTTCAATGCCTGCTTCAAGCCTTCGGTTTTCATGATGTCGGTATGTTTGGCGCTGCCGTGGACAAACGGGTTAATGCCCATCGCTACCCCTTCCGGGTTTTTATGTACCAGCAACTCGCAACCGTAAGCTTTCGCGGTACGGTCGCGGAATTCGTACATTTCGCGGAACTTCCAACCGGTGTCGACGTGCAGCAGCGGAAACGGCAGCGTTCCCGGGTAAAACGCCTTACGCGCCAAATGCAGCATGACGCTGGAGTCTTTACCAATAGAATAGAGCATTACCGGGTTGGAGAATTCTGCCGCCACCTCGCGAATAATATGGATGCTTTCCGCTTCCAGCTGTCGCAGGTGGGTGAGTCGTTTTTGGTCCATAGCCGTTCCTTTACAATACCGCTACTGTCGAGCGCGTCAGATAACCCGACTATAGGGAGCGCAGCAGAACGAATGAAATTACGAATTGGAATGAGTAGTTCCTCAAAGGAATAACGATCTGGGAAAGCACATATCAAAAAGTGCTTAAGCCAGCGGTTTTTCGGGCATTTCAGAGCAAATGAAATTGTGTTAGTCGGGCCGCGGTTTCATACTAGGCGGGTTAAAATTTTTGCTTTGTATTCAGGGCGTCTCCCTGGCAGGCTATTTAAGGACTCACTATGTTTTCCGCAACGCGCCGTTTTGTCGCCATCCTGGCCCTCGGCGTCTGCTTTATGGCTCCCGCACAGGCGTCAGCATCGTCACCTGGCGATTTTGCGACATTACAAACCCGGCATATTGCGACCGTCTTTCCCGGTCGAATGACGGGTTCCCCGGCTGAAATGCTTTCCGCTGACTATTTACGTCAGCAGTTTGCGCAAATGGGGTATCGCAGCGATATTCGTACCTTTAACAGCCGTTATATTTATACCGCGAAAGATAACCGCAAGAACTGGCATAACGTGACCGGTAGCACCGTGATTGCCGCCCATGAAGGCAAAGCGCCGCAGCAAATTATTATCATGGCGCACCTGGATACCTACGCCCCGCAAAGCGACGCCGACATCGACGCGAATCTGGGCGGGTTGACCCTACAGGGCGTGGACGATAACGCCGCGGGTCTGGGCGTGATGCTCGAGCTGGCCGAACGTCTGAAAGATGTCCCCACCGAATACGGCATTCGTTTTATCGCCACCAGCGGCGAGGAAGAAGGCAAACTCGGCGCGGAAAATCTTCTCAAGCGTATGAGCGCAGCGGAGAAGAAAAACACCCTGCTGGTGATTAATCTCGATAACCTGATTACTGGCGATAAGCTGTACTTTAATAGCGGACAGCGCACTCCGGAAGCCGTGCGCAAATTAACCCGCGACCGGGCGCTCGCCATTGCCCGCCGTCACGGCATTGCCGCGGCCACCAATCCGGGGATGAATAAGGATTACCCGAAAGGCACCGGCTGTTGTAACGATGCGGAAGTGTTCGACAGAGCCGGAATTGCGGTGCTTTCCGTTGAGGCCACGAACTGGAACCTCGGTAAAAAAGACGGGTATCAGCAGCGCGCGAAAACAGCGTCCTTCCCGGCAGGCAACAGCTGGCACGACGTTCGCCTGGATAACCAGCAGCATATCGATAAAGCGCTTCCCGGACGCATTGAGCGCCGCAACCGGGACGTGATGCGTATCATGCTGCCGCTGGTGAAAGAGCTGGCGAAAGCGTCTTAAGTTTCCCATATCGCCTGGCCCTGACGCACGCAGGGCCAGTTGCCAGTCTCCATGACCACAGATCGCCTTCACGCAATTCTCTGGCGCCACACTATTTTTTCATGAAATAAAACTGTTATTAAGTAGCAGGAATACGGAATTATTATTTGAAAATTTCTACCGAAATAGTCAGCACTGTAAAATGAGAGAAGAGAAAATCCAATAATCACCTTGAAGAATCGTTATAAAACAAGCAATTTAACGCAAAGTAAATCGATGACGAGTAATGTGATGTGAAGGGTACATTTTGCCTACGGGAATAGCAAACCGCAAAAAGCCGGATAACGTCAACGATTTATCCGGCCCGGAAGTAATTGCGGTACGCGGTATAACCAGGGCGTTATTTGAGACCCATGGACTGTTTCATTTGAACCAGCGCCGCCGCACCTTGCTTACAGCCAGCATCCTGGTTTTCCGCCGGTAATTCCGCAAGTTGTTTTTTAGCCTGTTCCAACTGCGGTTTCATGGCCTCCATTTGTTGTTTAGCTTGTTCGCTGGATTTTGACGCTTCAACAATTAATGTATCAACATCGTTAAAATATTGCTGACAGGTTTCGGTGATTGCTGCAAAAGAAGTGCCGGACACCAGCGTCAGTGCCGTAGCAAAAATGATTTTTTTCATCTGTTTTTCCCTCAGTGTTAAAATGACGTTACTGCCTCCGGCAATAACGTCATCAAGAGTAATGCAAACGAGAGGGTAAAACAGCTTCAGACATTATTTTCAGATTATTCATTTTAGTTTTCGACAAACAGATCACAGTTCGACGCCTGACGACATTTTTAACCCTGCACCTCAGATGAGAAGAGGCTGATAAGAAAGACTGGCATTTATAAAATAATCAATTCTTTCAACTTTTTACCCATCTTCCGCTCTAAGGAGTACTTTAGGTTAAAAACACTTTTGTTGCTTATTCTGACTATTTCCGCCACTTCCTGGGTGCTGTAACCGGAAAGGAGTAAATGCAGGATCTTTACTTCAAGACCCGTCGCCCTCGTTATCTTTTGGCTCAGGTTCATTGAAACCATACGTCCGGACTTGCGCAATGCTAACGGCTTGTAGGTTCGTACAGTCAATACATCAACGATACACGTTTCCTTATGTTTCCAGTAACCGGCAAGAGGCTCCATCGTTTGATCGCTAAGCAAAATTATCTTCATCGGCACTTTTTTCAAATGATTCAGCCATGCATCGTCAGCAAATAGAGAAAGATAATAATGGGAAAAATCAACAAAAATCATCCCACCCGAATGAATATTGTAATAATTATCCTTCAGCAAGAGAGTTATTCCTTTTTCCAGTAGGAAATTCCCTATAGGCCAGATAATATATTGACTCTCCATGCAATTGAGCATGCGCACGTTAAAAGTATCGGTCATATTACATTGCCAGGCACAGCTTTGGCATTTAATGGGGTAATCTTTATGGTAGTTCACAATGCGTCCATTATGGAGAAATAACATTCCTTATCTAAATATTATTGTTTTATTTGTTGCTATTCTAGATATATTTCACTTCTCTATTATTATGGAAAAGATGGATTATTCTTATGCTTCGCAGAAAAGTATCTCGAGGCTATGCGATACTGATATTGCTTTTTATCCTGTTTACCAAGATTCTTTCCAGACAATTTTAGGATTATTGCTGGCGATGGCGCGGGTTTATGTAAAGGTAAATAGCACAAAATGTTAAATGTGTTTCACAAAATGCTTCGAAAATGAAAGCAGCTCTCGCTCTGTGTGGGGAAAAACACCTGGCATCACAAAGTATCATTGCTTTTTCGTTTCCACTTTTTTAACTTTTAGGCGATCGGGTGCTTAACTGGAAACGGGCTTTTCTTAAATTTCCGCTATTTTCTGTATGTCAACGTAAATATATTTCGATAAAGAAATATGTTTACTGTTTGTTCATGCTCGCTTCATTATGGTTCTCTTCGATAATAAATTAATTGTGAAGGTACATTTTGAAAATAAAAGAAATACCCGATATCACTCACTGTGTAGGTTGTGGGTTACATTGTCCAACCAGCGATCAAAAAACCATTTGGGCTGTACTTTGTGAAAATAAAAAAATAATCATATGGCCTGAGGACAACTATTTTTTCTCGGCATCACTGCATCATTTAGTCTTCAGAAAATACGCGTGCAAATTACCAAGGGGCGTTATCTTTGTTGATTTTTGCATTGAGAATCTGCCATTGTTCATCGACATTGCCTGGCTGGAAAAACTTAAAAATTTTGAGATGAGCATTGTACTGGTCACCGACCGGTCAATGAAGTCAATGGCCAGGTACTGGTTCAACAGAAGAAAAGAGATTATTGCTATACTGGTGGCAGGCAACGAACGCGCCTCCTTTATGAAGGACGCAGAAGATATCTTACGCGGAAAAAAGGTCAAACCTAAAGGTATTGTTGAAATAACAGAAAATGAAATGCAAGTTTTAAGGATGTTTGGAAGTGGGCACTCAACGTCTTTCATCGCACAAAAAATCAACTGTTCTGTTAAGAGTGTTTATAATTACCAATACTCGCTGTGTAAGAAACTGGGTAATTTAAAACGCTTAGAGCAGTTACGTCTGAAACATCGGGTCAGCTGGTAAACAAACCGGCACAACGTACCGGTTTGTTGTTCAGAAGAGAGAACATGGATGATTAGAAGCTGTAACGGAATCCAAGATTCGCCTGAACAGGGTCTTCTTGCTTATTCCCTTTTGCATAATCAAGTTCGGCAAACAGTGAAAGCTCCTTGTTGAAGGACGCACTTACCCCGATACCCGCTTTTCCCAGGTCACCGGAAAGATTGGTGGTAAACGTATTGCGCTGGTTAATTGTCGTACTGTTGTTGTCGACATATTCATGCACCCACGCCGCTTTGAAATACGGCGTAATAGATGTCCCTTTGTTTAGCAGGAAAGTACGTCCAAGATTAAAACCAGCTTCTGTGGTCAGCGAATCCTGATCGTCAATGCTGCCTTTCATGCCATTATTCAGTTTGATATCCTGACCTTTAACCTGAATTGCGGCAACCTTTGCATACGGCTCAAACCAAAAATGGTTCTGGAAATGGATGCTCTTACCCACTTCGATCGCTGCGCCCAGAGCATGTTGACTGTAATCGGCCGAAATACCGCTTCCATTTGTCGATACTGCATTTAAAGCGTTATCAAAATGGTTGTACTTCAGTATGCCATCAACATACCATCCCTCGTTGTGAAACCAGGTGGCCTGTGCGCCAATGCTAAGGCTATCAATACGGCTTACGCCCCCTCGCGCATGCTTCACCTTACCGCTGTTATAGCTTGTAAACAGACCAACACGTGTTTTGGCGCCTTCGGTTGCCATTATTTGGTCAACGCCTAACTCTATTCCCGATTGTTCAAGTTTAAAGTCAGTATGCCCGCTGTCGATATTTGAGTTTCCACCCGTGAAACGCACCCATGCGCCATTGTCACCTTCCGTTTTCTCCGCCAGGCCTTGCCGGAAGCGTAAATTCTGCATCTCGTTTTTAAACATGATAACGGGCGCCGCTGACATAGAAAGCACAGCATCCGTCGCGGGCGTGGTTTTCGGCTTGTCCGTGATGGACGGAATTTCCTGACCCGGATCAGGTGTAGGATCGACAGGTGTCGGGGTTTCTTCGCCCGGTTCAGGAGTCGGAATTTCTTCTCCCGGTTCTGGCTCCGGAATTTCGACTACAGGCTCTTTTTCTGCTGCCAGATACCAAATTTTACCGGTGTCTTCATCTCTTTCATAAAGCGAATACATGTAGGTACCGCCGTCAATGGCACTAATATTGGTACCGGCGAGCGTGGCAAGGCTAAAACTCGCTCCACCGCTTGCATCGGAAATAATATCAAGGCTGCGTCTATCCGGCTCTGTGATCTCCGCACCTGAATCGGCTACGGTAACGTTATGGTTGCCGGTACCCGAGGTGATGTTCAGGTAGTCCCCTTTGCCGCCTTCTAAAGAGGTATTGAAGTAAAAATGTAAATTGCCAGACAGTGAGTCAACATTCAGTCTGGAGTAAATAGCCGCACCGCTGGTGGCATCGCTGCCAGTGTAATACCTGACATTACCTTGTCCAGACAAGGCACCTACGGTTGCCGCGTCACTGTCACTGCTGTTGGCGATAATCAACAATGTTGAATCGCTGCCATTCAGCGCTACGTTATCTGCCCTCGCCCCGCCATCAGCGGATGTAGAAAGCTGCAATTGCCCCCGGTCATTAACCTGCGTTGCTCCTGTCATTGTTGCGCTATTCGCCAACCAGGATTTCGCGCTGCCGTTAATGGTGACATTTTCCGTGGTCGCATTACCATACACCGTCTGTATCGCCGCATCGTTCAGCGTCACATTATTCGCAGCAGAGCCAGCGTAAATCGTCTGTACGGCATTATCGTTCAGGGTGACGATGTTAGCCGTACCGCCCTGTTGTAATACCTGCGCCCCGGTACCAAACAACGTCGTATTATTGGCGACGCCGGCAATGGCTGATGTATCCGAACCGTTGATAAACAAGTACTGAATGCCACCGCTTTTGATGGTTGTATCATTCACTACGCCGCTGTTATAGACATATTGACGTCCATCTTCATTGATGGTCGCGCTATTTGCGATACCCGATAAGGTCACATACTGGATGCCGCCGTTAATCTGCGCATTACTGGAGACTCCAGACTGCTGAGCATATTCGTAGCCGCCTTGATCAATAACGGTACCGCTGCTGCTGCCACCTTCGTAGACAAATAATTTCCCGCCATCACTGACGTTATTATCTATGGCTTTACCAGTACTCCCGGTGTTCCCACTGTTAGAAACATAAGCGGTCCCCCCTTCCAGATGAGAATTTTGCAGCGTGCCACCATCATATACGCGTACTAAGCCGCCACTTTTAATTTTTATATTGGATGCGGTAGCGGGTACTGTACTATCAAAACCACCATTCGCTATTTTTGAGACCTGCGTGATGTAAACTTCGGCGCCCGAGTTGACGATAGAATCTTCCATAAAACCGAGCACACTCATCAGGCTACCGCTCAACATATTGACGTTCATTGCCGTGCCAGCGTAGCCATTAACCCCACCATAGTTATATGCGCCAATTTCGATGCAGCGATTTGCGTCAAGATCGCCAGTCACCGTTGCAGAGCCGCCATACGATACGCTGGTGCGGCTACCGCAAAATGTCGCGGCAAAGGAAGATTGCGATAATGATATCGCCGTCAGAAATGCAAGTGTCGTCAGTTGTGTTTTAAGCTTCATCATTTAATACCATGCGTGTGATACAGATAAAAATAAAAAAAACGCCCCTCTTGCGTAAAATACTTGGGGATTTTTAGCGGGTGATAGCGGGAGGGAAATAAAATGATGCGACTGATACATTAAAAAAATCAGCAGGTTGGAGTTCCTTCCTATATATACCATCCCTTAATTGCTATGGTATGGAAAAGAATAAAACTAAGCAAGATGGTGATATAATTACGAAACGTGATTTTTAATGGAAAAATCCTAACCAAAATGAGTTATCGCCAATAAATATAAATTTTACATATTGCAAAAACAGTTAGATAAAATTGCCGATGCTTTTTTTGGCTGATTTTTCTTAACCACTCCAGGAATATTGCTCTCTTTTTATGAGATAACGAAATTTCACTTTCAGCACTTTTTGCTAAAGTATCGTGACAGGCTGGAAGAGGTCAGACATTTTCGGGAAAATAAGCGCGCGCATGATGGCGGGATACCGTGACGAAAGTCCCAGAATTTTAGCCCTGTAACAACATGGTTATCGTCATTAAATCCCCGCTTTCGCAGGGATCTGTCAACACATAACTCACTGGAGTATCAAGAGTTTTTCATTGAATGCTTTACTGATTATTCCATAACATCAAAACGCAGTGGTTGAGTGGTATTAGAATATGGAATAAAAGGGCCTGTAGGCTTTCTTATGTTTCACCAGGGCAAGTATTATAGTGATTCAACCTTCCTGAAGAAATTACCCCTCGTGCAAACCGCATTCGCGTTTCAGGCCAAAGAAGCGGGTTTCTTCTTCTGCCATCCCCGGCTCCCACTTGCGGGTAGTGTGCGTGTCGCCCACCGAGAGATAGCCTTCATCCCACAGCGGGTGGTATTTCAGGCCGTGTTTTTGCAGGTACTGGTACACCGTGCGGTTGTCCCAGTCGATGATGGGCAACACCTTAAACACCCCACGCTGAATGGCCAGCACCGGCAGATGGGCCCGACTCCCGGACTGCTCGCGACGCAAACCGGCAAACCAGGTCTGCGCGTTCAGCTCTTTCAGCGCACGGTTCATTGGCTCGACTTTGTTGATCTCATTGTACTTCTCAATGCCCTCAACGCCCTGTTCCCAGAGTTTGCCGTAGCGCGCCTCCTGCCAGGCCGCGCTTTCAGTCGCGCGGTACACCTTCAGGTTCAGCTTGAGCTTGTCCGTTAACTCATCAATAAAGCGGTAGGTTTCCGGAAACAAATAACCGGTATCAGTGAGGATCACCGGAATGTCCGGGCGGATCTGATTGACCAGATGCAAACTGACCGCCGCCTGAATGCCAAAGCTGGACGACAGCACGTATTCACCGGGCAGATTTTCCAGCGCCCAGACCACGCGGCCTTCTGCATCCCGTTTTTCCAGCTGGCTGTTGATTTCTGCCAACGCCATAACACGTTCAACTTTTGGCAGATCGTTCAGGGCGTTTAGATCGAGTATGGACATAAGAACCTCGTTTGCCTGCATTGCCGGGCGGCAATGACGTTTGCCCGGCCTGAAAACCTAAAGGCCCGGTAAGCGAAGCGCCTCCGGGCAAAGGCGTGGTTATTCCCAAAAATCCCGCGCAGGATCGCGCACCGGGCGAATAATGCCCGCACGCACCGTAAAGTCGCCGAAGCCTTCACCCGCTTCGCGCTCTTTCACCCAGCGCCCGATCAGTTCATCCAGCGAGGCCAGAATCTCCGGCTCGGTGATATTCTCTTTAAACATGCGGGGAATACGCGTTCCGATGCGGTTGCCGCCCAGATGCAGGTTGTAACGCCCCGGCGCTTTCCCGACCAGCCCCACTTCCGCCAGCATGGCGCGGCCACAGCCGTTCGGGCAACCGGTCACGCGCATAACAATATGCTCATCGCTCACCCCATGCTTCGCCATCAGCGTATCGACCTTATCAATAAAGGTCGGCAGGAAGCGTTCAGCCTCTGCCATTGCCAGCGGACAGGTCGGGAACGAGACGCAAGCCATTGAGTTTTCCCGCTGCGGCGTTACGGCATTCATTAAGCCGCTCTCCTGCGCGATCTTCTCTATTTTCGCTTTTTCGCTCTCCGGCACGCCGGCAATAATCAGGTTCTGGTTAGCGGTAATGCGGAATTCACCTTTATGGATCTTCGAAATCTCAAGCAGACCCGTTTTCAGCGGACGGCCCGGATAATCCAGAATACGGCCATTTTCAATAAACAGCGTCAGGTGCCAGTTATTGTCGATGCCTTTTACCCAGCCGATACGATCGCCGCGACCGGTGAATTCATACGGGCGAATCGGCGCAAATGTGATCCCCGCGCGACGTTCAACCTCCGCTTTAAATGTCTCAACGCCCACGCGCTCCAGGGTGTATTTGGTTTTCGCGTTTTTACGGTCGGTGCGGTTACCCCAGTCGCGCTGGGTGGTGACCACCGCTTCAGCCACCGCCAGCGTGTGCTCCAGCGGCAGGAAGCCGAACTCGCTCGCGGTGCGGGCATAGGTTTTCTTGTTACCGTGTTCGATGGACAATCCGCCGCCCACCAGCAGGTTAAAGCCCACCAGCTTGCCGTTTTCCGCCACGGCGACAAAGTTCATGTCGTTGGCATGCAGATCGATATCATTCTGCGGCGGGATCACCACCGTGGTTTTGAACTTACGCGGCAGATAGGTCTGACCGAGAATCGGTTCTTCATCGGTGGTCGCGACCTTTTCCTGATCCAGCCAGATCTCCGCATAAGCGCGGGTGCGCGGCAGCAGATGCTCAGAGATTTTCTTCGCCCACGCGTAGGCTTCGGCATGCAGCTCAGACTCATAAGGGTTCGAGGTGCAGAGCACGTTGCGGTTCATGTCGTTGGCGGTCGCCAGCGCATCCAGTCCAACGGAGTGCAGCATCTGGTGCACCGGCTTCACGTTTTTCTTCAGAATGCCGTGGAACTGGAAGGTCTGACGGTTGGTCAGACGGATGCTGCCGTAAATCGTGTTTTCAGCCGCGAACTTGTCGATCGCCTGCCACTGTTTCGTGGTGATGACGCCGCCCGGCAAACGGCAGCGCAGCAGCATCGCGTGACGCGGCTCCAGCTTCTGCTCGGCGCGCTCGGCGCGGATATCGCGATCGTCCTGCTGATACATACCGTGAAAGCGGATCAACAGGAAGTTGTCGCCTTTAAACCCGCCGGTGAGACCGTCATTCAGATCTTCAGCAATGGTGCCGCGCAGGTAGTTGCTTTCCAGCTTCATGCGCTCGGCGTCTGACAGTTTACCTTCGACCACCAGTGGTCCTGGATGTTTTTCGCTCATTAGTAGACATCTCGCTGATAACGGCGCTCTACGCGCAGCTCACTTAAAAATTCATCCGCTGCTTCGGCGTCCATCCCGCCGAATTCAGCAATCACGTCCAGCAGTGCCTGCTCAACGTCCTTCGCCATGCGATTGGCGTCGCCGCAGACATAAATGTGCGCGCCGTCGTTAATCCAGCGCCACAGTTCTGCGCCCTGTTCGCGCAGTTTGTCTTGTACGTAGACTTTTTCTTTTTGATCGCGTGACCAGGCCAGATCGATGCGCGTGAGCACGCCCTCTTTAACGTAGCGCTGCCATTCCACCTGGTAGAGGAAATCTTCGGTAAAGTGCGGATTGCCAAAAAACAGCCAGTTTTTCCCCGGCGCTTCATCCGCCGCGCGCTGCTGCATAAAGGCGCGGAAGGGGGCGATACCGGTGCCAGGACCGATCATAATGACTGGCGTTTGTGGGTTTTCCGGCAGACGGAAATTATCATTGTGTTCGATGAACACGCGCACTTCGCCTTCTTCTTCGACACGATCGGCGAGGAAACTGGACGCACCACCGGCACGGGCACGGCCTTCCACCTCATAACGTACCGCGCCGACGGTAATATGCACTTCGCTTTCCACTTCCGCCTGCGATGAGGCAATGGAATACAGGCGCGGCGTAAGCGGACGCAGCAGGCCGATCAGCGCGTCTGCATCCAGTTGTGCCGGTGAGAAGCGCAGCATGTCGACAATCGGCGTCGTCGCCGCGTAGTGCTGCAACTGCGCTTTATCGCCCACCAGCGGCAACAGGGATTCACTGCGCGTTAGCGTGGCGTAGTTTTCAACGATATTGGCGGTGTTGACCGTTAACTCAAAATGCCACTGCAACGCCTCCGACAGCGGGAGGTTTTTCCCGTCGACCGTTACGGGTTCATCGCCTTTCAGCCATACCAGCTCGACAATCTCTTTAACCAGCGCCGGATCGTTCTGATACCAGACGCCCAGCGCATCGCCAGGCTGGTAACGCAGGCCGGAATCGCCAAGGTCGATCTCGATATGGCGCACGTCCTTTTCTGAATTGCGCCCGGTAATCTTTTGATTGACCGAAAGCGATGCGCTGAGCGGCGCTTCTTTGGTGTAGGGGCTGGAGTGAATTTCGTTAACCGCACCACTGGCAATGACCTGCGAAGGGGCAGCGACCGGCGCACGGGATTTCAACACGTCAACCACGCGCGCACGCCATTCTGCGGCGGCGGGCAGGTATTCGACGTCGGCATCCACGCGATCCAGTAAACGCTCACCGCCCAGTTCCGCCAGCCTGCTGTCGAAATCTTTCCCGGCCTGGCAGAAGAATTCATACGACGTATCGCCAAGACCGAACACGGCAAAGGCGGTATTTTCCAGCTTCGGCGCTTTTTTCGAAAACAGGAACTTGTGCAGCGCGACGGCTTCTTCCGGCGGTTCCCCTTCTCCCTGCGTGGAAGCCACAACAACCAGCAGCTTTTCATTGCCGATCTGTTTGAATTTGTAGTCGCCTGCGTTGACCAGCGTGACGCTGAGTTTAGCCGCCAGCAAATCATCACGCAGCGCTTCTGCGACACGGCGCGCATTGCCGGTCTGGGAAGCGGAAATCAGCGTGATGCCCGGCATTTCAGCGACCGGCGCAGGCGGTGACACGGCTGCGCCCGGCTGCTGATTCAGCATGCCCCAGAAATAGCCAGAGACCCAGGCAAGCTGCGTGGGCGAGAGATCGGTTGTGGCCGCCTGAAGGCGCGCCAGCTGCTCCGGGTTCAGCGGAAGCAAAGCGGAAGGTGGGGCCTGTGTCGTCATGCGTCGTTATGTTCCAGTAAGCAAAGCGGATTTAAGCGATAAAACCCAAACTGAGGGTAAGGTTAACGGCGGGGATAATAACAATTAAAGAAGGGTTGGAAATATCAAATAACCAAATGGACTAACCTGTTTTAGTTATCGTTATTAACAATAAAAGCGATTAAATAACCCGCTGAAATATATAGAGATACACATTATTCAGCGCGTCAATTCCGTAATCAACGCGTCATGGCCGCTTTAGTTAATGCGAAAAAATGTACTTTGCTGTACCCTACGGCGGTTTTTGCCTGACTGAGAATTTAAGATGACCACCACCCTGTTTAAAGATTTCACCTTCGAAGCCGCTCACCGTTTGCCGCACGTCCCGGAAGGACATAAATGTGGTCGTCTGCACGGGCACTCTTTTATGGTGCGCCTGGAGGTTACCGGCGAAGTTGATCCGCACACGGGTTGGATTATTGATTTTGCAGAACTGAAGGCGGCGTTTAAGCCGACCTATGACCGTCTGGATCACTACTACCTGAATGATATTCCGGGTTTGTCGAATCCCACCAGCGAAGTGCTGGCGAAGTGGATTTGGGAACAGGTAAAACCCGCAGTACCGTTACTGAGCGCGGTGATGGTAAAAGAAACGTGTACGGCAGGCTGCGTCTATCGCGGCGAATGATCCGCATTTTCCCCAGCTACCTGGCGTATAACCGGGATGTGCCGGGAGTCAACATTCCTTTACCGTCAATCTGATAGGGTTATGTGCTCTGGATAAAGGAGCACAGCATGGTTGACGATTTCGATATTATTTTTGTCGGGGCAGGGATAGCGGGAACCGCTTGTGCTTTACGTTGCGCCCGCGCCGGACTGTCGGTGCTGTTGCTTGAGCGTGGAGAACGCCCCGGCAGTAAAAACCTTTCCGGCGGACGACTCTACGCGCATGCGCTCGCCGAACTTCTCCCCCACTTCCAACGCACCGCCCCGCTGGAACGACGAATTACCCAGGAAAACCTCACGTTACTCACGCATGACGGCGCGACAACCTACTCCAGCCTGCGTTCGGACGGGGCGTCATGGAGCCTGTTGCGCGCCCGCTTCGATCCCTGGTTTGTCGCCCAGGCGGAAGCCGAAGGTGTTCAGTTTATCAGCGGCGTGACGGTTGAAGCGCTGCATTGTGAAAAGGGCAGGGTTTGCGGCGTGATTGCTGACAACGAGACGCTGCGCGCCCGCTATGTTGTCCTGGCGGAAGGCGCAAACAGCCTTCTGGCGGAACGTTATGGTTTTTTGCCGCCGCCATCGCGAAGCAGTATGGCGCTGGACAAACAATTGCTTGAGGAGCGTTTTCGCTTATCTTCTGAAGAAGGCGCAGCGATGTTGTTCAGTGGTGAAATTTGTGCCGATCGGCCCGGCGGAGCGTTCCTGTATACCAATCAGGACACGCTCTCTTTTGGCGTCGTCTGTCCCCTCTCCTCGCTGGCGCAGGGTGATATTCCGGCAGGCAGACTGCTGGAGCGGCTGAAAACGCATCCGGCGCTTCGCCCTTTACTCAAAGGCAGCGAAACACTGGAGTACGGCGCCCATCTGGTGCCGGAAGGCGGCCTGCATAGTCTGCCCGTGCAATATGCAGGGGAAGGCTGGCTGCTGGTCGGAGATGCGCTACGTAGCTGCGTCAATACCGGCTTCACAATCAGAGGAATGGACATGGCGCTTCTCGGCGCGCAGGCCGCGGCGCAAACGCTAATTCACGCCTGCCAGAAACGCGATCCGCAAAATCTTTTTCCGGCCTACCATCAGGATATTCAGCACAGTCTGCTGTGGGACGTTCTGCAACGCTACCGTCATCTTCCGGACCTGTTACAGCGCCCGGGATGGTATCGTCAATGGCCCGCGCTGATGGATGATGTTTCCCGCGAAATCTGGCGTCAGGGAGAGGGACCGGTGGCCCCGCTGCGCCAGGTTGTCTGGCGTCATCTCCGTCGTCACGGCCTGCGTCATTTAGCAGGCGATATTATCAGGAGCATACGATGTCTGTAGCCCGCAACGTCTGGCGTCCCGCCAGTTTTTCCCATATCGTTCCCGCCAGGCAGATCGACCACGAAACGGCCGCGCGGTTGATCGCCGCCTGCCCTGCCGGGCTGTATTCCCTGTCACCGGAAGGCGAATTGCTCATCGACTTTCGCGGCTGTCTGGAGTGCGGCGCCTGTCGCCTGTTGTGCGACGATGAAATGTTGCTACAGTGGCGCTATCCCGCGTCCGGTGCTGGCATCGCTTACCGCTTCGGCTAATATTTATAAGGATAATCTATGCCCCTGTTACACCTGCTCCGCCAGAATCCCGTCATTGCCGCCGTAAAAGATAATGCCAGCCTGCAGTTAGCGATTGACTCCGAATGTCTGTTCATCTCCGTGCTGTATGGCAATATCTGCACCATCAGCAACATCGTGAAGAAGATCAAGAATGCCGGAAAATATGCGTTTATCCACGTTGATCTGCTGGAGGGAGCATCGAATAAAGAGGTGGTCATTCAGTTTCTGAAGCTGGTCACCGAGGCAGATGGCATCATCAGCACCAAAGCCCCGATGCTTAAAGCCGCACGGGCGGAGGGCTTTTTCTGCATCCATCGCCTGTTTATCGTCGACTCCATCTCTTTTCACAATATTGATAAGCAAGTCGCGCAGTCAAATCCGGACTGTATTGAGATTTTGCCCGGCTGCATGCCAAAAGTGCTGGGTTGGGTCACGGAAAAAATACGCCAGCCGCTGATTGCCGGCGGGCTGGTCTGCGATGAGGAAGACGCGCGCAATGCTATAAAAGCCGGCGTGGCGGCGCTTTCCACCACCAATACCGACGTCTGGACGCTGGCTAAAAAGCTGAATTAGCCTCAGCGGCCGGAGGGCAAACACCCTGAGGCTACGTTTTCGTACACGCCACGAGTTCCTCCAGCACCTCTGGCCAGTCATCGACGATACCGACATCCGCCTGGGAAAAAACAGGCGCGTCGGGATCGCAATTTATCGCCACGACAAACTGACTCTGGCGAATCCCGGCCATCAACGCCGCCGCGCCGGAAGCTCCCGCCACAATACAGACATCCGGCGAAAGCAGATGGCCGGTGATGCCAACCATCCGTTCCACATCCACTCCGCCGTTCATCACCCGCGCCCGGCTGTATCCCGCCTCGGCGCGTAGCGCCTGGGCCAGAGCGGTGATGTTATCCTCTTCAACCTCGCGGCCTCCCTGCCCAACCACCAGAACATGGCTGGCCTGTAACAGAGGGTGCCTGTTTTCGCTTTTCACGCTTTCAAGGTGTTCGAGCCAGTCAGGTGGTTCCGCCGGGACGATACGTCGTTCCGTCATAACTGGCAAAACCGACGCTGACGCGCCCGCATCAGGCTGGCGCGCCAGTGAGAGGCACACAGGACAACCGGAGACAGGCAGGGACGCTAAGAGCGCGCCCCCCCAATGTGATTTACTCACCCGCCCTTGTTGCAGGTCTGCGGTAACCACCTGACATACGCTATCACCCCGTAGCCGCCAGGCCAGACGTGTTGCAAGCTCATCGCCGAACGAACCAGAGGGAAAGATCAGCACCCCGGCAGGCGTTATCGCCCATTGGGCGGCCAGCGCGTCGAGCACCTGTTCCGCAACCGCCGGTACGGAATCGATTACCCAGCGCTCCACTTCCGCCGCACCGGGGGCATTTGCCGCGATCCATCCCGCCATTGCCGCACATTCTCCGGGCGTGGTAATCATTGCTATTTTCATGGCGCGCACCTCTGACGCAAATAGTCCCGCCATAAAATCCGGGCCTTTTCTTGCGCCGTCGCGCCGTCGATAATTTTCGCGCGCCGTCGCTGTTCCGGTCGCGTCAGCGCCAGACAATTGCGCCCCTGAGGCACCACAATGTCGACGGGCTGGCGGATAATCTCCGCTTTGGCCGCCGCCAGGCGCTGGCGCATGCCGGGCACAGGGAGCGCCACTTCGCCACACTGTCTGACGGCGATGACCGCCGGAAGACGTACCCGGCAACGACGAAGCCCGGACTCCATTCGCTGATCAACGCTGATGAAGGGCGCCTCAAGCGCAAAACGCGTCACCTGGCTAAAGCATGGCCACCCCAGCATTTCCGCCAGCAGAAACGGCGTTTGCCCGTTCTGCCCTTCGCTACTCTGGCATCCAGTGATAATCAGGTCGGCCCCGTGACGGTAATGCCAGTCGGCGATCTGCCCGGCGATGAATGCTGGCGCAAATCGCAGATCCGCCCCGTTCTCCAGCAGTACCGTCTTATCAAAACCCAGCGCGGAAAAATAGCGTAACCAGTGCAGCGACCGTTCATCGCCGATGTTCAGCGCCGTCAGGACCATCTCACAACCTGCCCGGCGCTCAGCCAACAGCAATGCGGCGGCGGCCTGCTCGTCGGCGCCAGGCGAGCTGCGCAGCAAAGCGGTGTCGGGGCCGCAGGTATCCTGTGTCGCAGCCAGCCAGTCCTTTTCCGCCAGCATGCCGGAGTCCGGCTCTGCTTTAAACGCTAACAGAATGTTCATTTACCCCTCCCTGTCTTTTCTCCACCCTCCCGGCCACCGCCAGCGGCAATGCCTTCGTTTCCGGCGCCCATAGCCAGGTCACGATAAATCCAATCAGTAACACGCCCGCCAATAGCAACAACGTGACCTGCATTCCCCATTGCGCCAGCGTCAAAGGTAACAGACCGGTGCTTATCGCAGCGCCAAGCCGACTCATCGCCGTCGCAAATCCAACGCCCAGCGAACGAATATCAGTCGGGAAGCTTTCCGCAGGCAGGATCCCCACCAGGTTGCTGACAGCAGAAATCGTGGTGCTGAACAGAACAAACAGCAGCAATGTGAAAGCGCTGCCTGGCGGCAAGAAAGCCATCACGAACAGCGTTGCCGCAAGCAGAAGGAAACTGCCGAGCAGGAACCGACGATGCGTCAACAGATGCGTTAATAGTAGCCCCAGCAGTGCGCCGACAATTAATAGCGCATTCAGCAGCAGGCTGGCGGTAAGCGCATCCTCCAGACCAACAGTCCGGGCAATCGTCGGCAGCCAGGTATAGATAACAAACCACGGGATCACCAGGCAGACAAAGAAAACGCTGTTAAAAACAGTTCGCCGCCAGTAGCGAGCGGAAAAGAGCGTTTTAATATGTTTAGTGGACGCGGCGGCAATTTCATCGCCGGGCAGGACGTGCGGGCCAAAATAGCGATGAACCACCGCATGAGCTTCCGCAAAGCGTCCCTGGCGTATCAGCCAGCGAGGTGATTCCGGCGTTCCCCAACGAAGCAAAGTAATCAACAGTGCGGGCAACGCCGCCGAGGCAAGCAGCCAGCGCCAGGCATCCGGGCTTGCGGAAATGAAATGATGTCCAACCAGACTCGCCAGTACGTAGCCGATAGTCCATACCACGCTGAATGCTCCGAGCAGAACTCCCCGATGACGTCGCGGCGCAAATTCAGCCAACAGCGTATGGCCGACGGAATAATCGCCGCCAAGCCCAATCCCGATGAGGATCCGTAACGCGATCAGCTGTTCCGGCGTTGAGACGAAAAACTGCAAAAATGAAGCGATAGTGATCAGCATAAAGCTGAAGGTAAAAATCTTCTGTCGGCCGATATGATCGGACACCCAGCCCAGTATAAGGCTACCGAGAAAAAGCCCGAGCAACGCGGCTCCGCCAATCATCCCGGCCATAAAAGGCGTCAGTTGCATTGCTGACATCAATGGGATAATGGCGTAACCCACCCCACCAAGAACATATCCGTCAGTAAGATGCGCGCCAAAGGTTAACGCCGCAATACGGCAGTGAAAAGCATTTAACGGTAAGTCATCCATGCGCACCGGTGAAGTGTTCATTTCTACCCCTTCATTGTCCGGTAAAAAAAGTGGCTTCCCGAGCGGGAAGCCACCTGTTACGTTATTTCTCGATGGGATAAATCGTCCCCGTATTCATTATGCCGTTCGGATCAAACTGGCGTTTGAGACCTTCCAGAAGCGGCCATGCGCTGCCATGCTCCAGCTTGCTCCAGTGAACGCGATGCTTACCAATGCCGTGGTGATGCACCATTGAGCCGCCCAGTCTGATAGTCTCTTCGCAGATGATCTTATTCAGTGGATTATGGTATTTATCGATCTCTTCTTCCGGCTTACAGTCCACTACGTTGTAGTCATAGACAAAATACATATTGGTGCCGTTGATATAACTGTGAGAAGAGTGACCGCCGAGCATGGTGATATCATCCGCGTGGGGAAACTCATTACGGATACGCCTGATCACATTTTCGTAGATCTGGTGAATACATCCCCAACCGCCCGACACTTCTGTCGTGAATCCCATATTGCCGGTTTTCAGGATCTGCACCCGCTCAGCCGCCACTTTCTCCGGCCCCCAGTTCAGTTGATTGAACCAGTTCTCAATAAGCCTGCTGTCCACACGCTGGCACTCCGGATAGCGCGCCACGATCTCAGCAATCCCTTCACCGGTCGCTTTCGCTATCCGCGCGTTTCCCTCGGCCATAAAGATGAGTACGCATTTGCCATCGGCAAAATGGGTGAAGTGCTGGGTGCCGTCCTCGGCGTCATACAGGCGCGCAATGGAGGGCCGATATCCCTCTACCATCACATCGCGGAGGATATCGAAACCAACCTTCATATCATCAAGGATATAGCCGTAAAAGAGATTGTTTTCCGGCGTAAATTTAAAAATTTTCACTGTGACTTCAGTGATATAGCACAGCGCGCCTTCATTACCGATAATAATATGGCGAATATCCGGCCCGGCAGCGCGGCGCGGGACGTTCTTAATTCGGGTGACAGTTCCATCCGCCAGCACCGCTTCCAGCCCGACGACCATATCTTCAATCGCGCCGTACAGGGTGGAAAACTGCCCAATACTGCGGGTCGCTACCAGCCCACCCATCTGAGCCAGGGGTTTAGATTGCGGCGAATGGCCGGTGGTATAACCTTTCTCACGTAGCGCGTTCTCCAGAATCTCAAGCGGAACGCCGCACTGCGCCGTCGCTTGCATATTTTCAACGTCAATGCTCAGGATCTGATTCATCCCTGCGCCATCAAGGACAACGGAATTTTTGACTACGGTTTCCAGCCCGCCTTCGGTTGCGGATGCGCCGGTACGCGGTACGCCATTGATTTTATGCTGGTTCATAAACGCCAGTACGCGGGACACCTGTTCTGTCGATCCCAGCTTCACGACAGCCGCGGGCAGTGGCAGCGTATAAACGCCGTGAATATCCGCATATTTGCGAAAGCGATCAATACTGTTTTTCTTTAACACCGTTTCATCGGTAATGACACGTTCTGAACCGACAATTTCTTTTAACTGGTCAACAATCGCTTCTCGAGATAAAGTCATAGCCCTTCCTTCCTGATAAGTCATTCGGAATAATGAATAAAAACAGAAACCACCGCCATAAATTAGCGGACCAGATAACCACCATCGACGACCAGTAAATGACCGTTAACATAATCAGAAGCCTGACTGGCAAGGAATATCGCCGCGCCCATTAAATCCTGAGTATCTCCCCAACGATTTGCCGGGATATGATCCAACACCCGTTGATTTGTTTCCGGATTACTGCGCGTCGCTAATGTAATATCTGTTGCATAATAGCCAGGGGCAATGCCATTAACCTGGATATTGTATTGCCCCAGTTCATCACAATATGCTTTCGTCAACCCGGCAAGCGCATGTTTAGTTGCGGAATAAGCTGGCGACCATTGCCCGCCAAGATAAGAGAACAAAGAACAGATATTAATAATTTTACCGCTATGTTGCGGGATCATTATTTTGGCGGCCTCATGGCTTAACTCAAATGCCGCGGTCAGGTTAACGTCAATCATCGGATCCCAGTCCGCGCGGCCAAAGTCCAGTACTTTGTTCAGCTTACAAATCCCGGCGTTATTCACCAGAATATCCACGGTGCCGAAACGTTCGCAGCAGGCGGCGATAATCTTCTGCGGCGCCCCTTTTTCCGTGATATCCACATGCATAAACTCAACTTCAACACCCTGTTTTTCAATAAGTTCCCTGCTTTCCTCATGGTCTTTTATAAAGCTCGGGATAAACAGATTCGCCCCAGCCTTCGCCAACGCCGTTGCGAAAGCGAGGCCCAGGCCGCTGTTGCCGCCCGTTACGATCGCGGTTTTTCCTTGCAACGAGAAAAAATTCATTGAGAACGCATTGAGAGATTCGATCGACATAGTAAGCTCCACATTCCTTAAGGCAAAAAAAAAGAAAGGTAACTTCCCCGGCGACAGGGAAGTTACCTTTCTCATTATCTCTGGTAACTGTGATATGTTTTAACACAGCGTTAATCTATCTTACGTGATCGAAATCACAGTTGCCCGTTTCATTTTATAAATAAGCCAAACATCCAGAAGCGTGATTATTCTCACACACTTATTAGCCCTTCCATGCTATTTCTGAATGCAATTACTAGAGACCTGAGAAAAGTAATCCACCTGAAAAGGCGGTTTACTTTTCTCTTTTTTTTGTCTGTCAAAAATGGGAATTCGATATGCACCAGAACTCATATCGTCGTTGGATAACCCTCGCTATTATAAGCTTTAGCGGAGGCGTCAGTTTCGATCTGGCTTATTTACGCTATATATATCAGATTCCCATGGCAAAATTTATGGGGTTTAGCAATACCGAAATCGGGCTAATAATGAGTACGTTCGGCGTTGCCGCTATTATTCTTTATGCTCCCAGCGGGGTTATTGCCGATAAATTTTCGCATCGCAAAATGATTACCTCAGCAATGATATTAACCGGCATGCTCGGTCTGCTGATGATGACTTACCCACCGTTGTAGGTCATGCTCTGTATCCAGGTCGCTTTTGCAGTCACCACGATCCTGATGCTGTGGTCAGTCTCAATCAAAGCCGCGTCACTGCTGGGAGACCACAGCGAGCAGGGCAAAATAATGGGTTGGATGGAAGGGCTTCGCGGCGTGGGCGTTATGTCACTGGCGGTATTCACTATGTGGGTCTTTTCCCGCTTCGCGCCGGATGACAGCAACAGCCTGAAGGCCGTGATTCTGATTTACAGCGTTGTGTACATCCTGCTGGGCATTTTATGCTGGTTCTTCGTTAGCGACAGCCACGCCCGTCGCGACAGTGTGGCGGTCGAAAAACAGACGTTTCAGCTACGCGATATTCTGGCGGTATTGCGTATCAGCACGACATGGTACTGCAGTATGGTCATTTTCGGCGTCTTTACCATCTATGCCATTCTCAGCTACTCCACCAATTATCTGACCGAAATGTACGGCATGTCGCTGGTGGCGGCAAGCTACATGGGGATCGTCATCAATAAAATCTTCCGTGCGATCTGCGGACCGTTGGGTGGGATCATTACCACTTACAGCAAAATCAAATCCCCTACGCGGGTGATCCAGTTGCTCTCCTGTGTCGGCGCGCTCACGCTCATCGCACTGCTGGCGACCAATACCAATCCGCAGTCCGTGGTGATGGGGATCGGGTTGATTCTGCTCCTCGGTTTCACCTGTTACGCCTCCCGTGGGCTGTACTGGGCCTGTCCCGGCGAAGCCAGAACGCCGTCTTACATTATGGGAACCACCGTAGGGATCTGTTCAGTGATCGGTTTCCTGCCAGACGTCTTTGTCTATCCGATCGTCGGGTACTGGCAGGACACCCTGCCAGCTGCCGAAGCTTACCGCAACATGTGGCTGATGGGACTGGCGGCGCTGTGCATGGTGATCTTTTTTACCTTCTTACTGTTTCGCAAAATTCGTACCGCCAACGCCGTACCGGAAAAGTTAACCTCACTGGCTGCTGATACCACCGGCGAGTGAAGAGAGAAAATTAAAGGAGAATGGCAATGTCGAAGAAATACATCATTGGAATTGATGGTGGAAGTCAGAGTACCAAAGTTGTGATGTACGATCTGAATGGCAATATTGTTTGTGAAGGTAAAGGGCAACTGCAACCTATGCACACGCCGGATGCTGATACCGCAGAACATCCTGACGACGATTTATGGACCTCTTTATGCTTTGCCGGCAGAGAATTAATGAGCCAGTTCGCGGGAGATAAAAAGGACATTGTCGGCATTGGGCTTGGCTCCATTCGCTGCTGTCGCGCTTTGCTTAAAGCCGACGGCACCCCGGCCGCTCCGCTGATAAGCTGGCAGGATGCGCGCGTTACGCGTCCCTATGAGCACAACAACCCCGATGTGACCTACGTTACGTCATTTTCAGGTTATCTGTCTCATCGCTTAACCGGCGAGTTTAAAGACAACATCGCCAATTATTTTGGCCAGTGGCCGGTGGATTATAAGACCTGGACATGGAGTGACGATGAAGAGGTTATCAGGAAATTCAATATCCCACGCAATATGCTGTTTGATGTTCAGATGCCCGGCACCGTGCTCGGTCATCTGACCCGCGAGGCTGCACTGGCTACCCATTTCCCAGTTGGATTACCCGTCGTCTGCACCACCAGCGATAAACCGGTAGAGGCGCTGGGCGCGGGATTACTGGACGACGAAACCGCAGTGATTTCTCTGGGCACTTATATCGCCCTGATGATGAACGGTAAAACGCTGCCTGTAGAACCGCGCGCTTACTGGCCGATTATGTCTTCTGTTCCTGAAACCTTACTGTATGAAGGCTATGGTATCCGTAAAGGCATGTGGACGGTCAGTTGGTTGCGCGATATGTTGGGTGAATCGTTGATTGCGGAGGCAAAAGCGCAGGATCTTTCCCCCGAGGATTTGTTAAATAAAAAAGCCGCCTGCGTTCCACCTGGCTGCAACGGCCTGATGACCGTTCTGGACTGGCTCACCAATCCCTGGGAACCCTTCAAGCGCGGCATAATGATTGGTTTTGATTCCAGTATGGACTACGCCTGGATCTATCGCTCCATTCTGGAGAGCGTTGCCCTGACCCTGAAAAATAACTACGACGAGATGTGTAATGAAATGGGCCGCTTTGCCAGACATCTCATCATTACGGGGGGCGGTTCAAACAGCGATCTGTTTATGCAAATCTTTGCCGATGTGTTCAACCTGCCAACGAGGCGGAATGTGATAAACGGTTGCGCCAGTCTTGGGGCCGCTATCAATACAGCGGTAGGGCTTGGATTATATCCGGACTATGAGACGGCGACAGAAAAAATGGTGCGGGTAAAAGATGTCTTCATGCCGACAGAGAGCCACGCCAGGCGCTATGATGCATTGAATAAAGGGATCTTCCGCGATTTAACCAGCCATACCGATGTGATTCTGAAAAAATCGTATGAAGTGCTGCATGGCAGTCTGGATAACGTCGACTCGATTCAAAGCTGGTCTAACGCATAACGTACCCGCTACACCGTCAGATCCGGCATGGCGGCCCCGCCCTGTGCCGGATAGCGGCGCGAAGCGCCTTATCCGGCCTGCACTGTGACGTCTGACGCGGTTGTCAGGCAATGTTCAAATATTTATGCGTTTGCATCGACAACCGCCAGTTGCGGGCGATACAGGTTTCAATGCACAGTCGGGTCGCATCGTCTTTCTGGCTGATGGGTTGGAGTGCGATAACGCGCTGCTTTTCGTCCGTCAGCGTCGCCAACAGTTCGTCCAGCGCTTCAATGTCACGCACACGTCCCACAGGATGTTTGATTTCATCAGCACGCTCAAGCGCTTGCGACAGCACGTCGTAACCGCCACGCATATTCACTTTTGGTGAGACCGTGACCCATGTTGAGTGAGAACAGCGCACTTCATGAGTGCCGCTGGTTTCTATCTGGCAACTAAAGCCATTCTTTTCGAGCAGTTCGGTTAGCGGCATCAGATCGTGAATGCAGGGTTCCCCTCCTGTGATCACCACATGGCGAGCCGTCCAGCCCTGTCGACCAATGATGGCAAGCAGATCTTCTGCACTGCCTGCCCCCCATTTATCGCTCTCTTTAGTTTTCGCCAGAATGCTGAACAGCGACACTTCCCGATCCGCGAGCTTATCCCATGTATGTTTGGTATCACACCAGGCGCAGCCAACCGGGCATCCCTGTAAGCGAATAAAAATAGCGGGAACGCCGGTAAAATAACCCTCGCCTTGCAGGGTCTGGAACATCTCGTTAATCGGGTACTGCATAGTCATCTCTGTAAGGGGAATAAACGTTAAGTATCGCAGATGTTGCCCTTAAGGTCATGTGCGAGAGCTGCTTTACCGCAGGCATAAAAAAACCCGCCGAAGCGGGTTTTTTAGAAGAACGAAAGTTCAGGATTACGCCTGGCCTTTGATCTCTTTACGACCGTTGTACGGTGCTTTTTCGCCCAGCGCTTCTTCGATACGGATCAGCTGGTTGTATTTAGCAACGCGGTCAGAACGGCTCATGGAACCGGTTTTGATCTGGCCAGCAGCGGTACCTACAGCCAGGTCAGCGATGGTCGCATCTTCAGTTTCGCCAGAACGGTGAGAGATAACGGCAGTGTAGCCCGCGTCTTTCGCCATCTTGATTGCAGCCAGGGTTTCGGTCAGAGAACCGATCTGGTTGAATTTGATCAGGATGGAGTTAGCGATGCCTTTCTCGATACCTTCTTTCAGGATCTTGGTGTTAGTCACGAACAGGTCGTCGCCCACCAGCTGAATTTTGTCGCCCAGGACTTTAGTCTGGTATGCGAAACCGTCCCAGTCAGACTCGTCCAGACCGTCTTCGATAGAGACGATCGGGTACTGCTTGGTCAGTTCTTCCAGGAAGTGAGTGAATTCTTCAGAGGTGAACGCTTTGTTGCCTTCGCCAGCCAGAACGTATTTACCGTCTTTGTAGAATTCAGACGCTGCGCAGTCCATCGCCAGAGTGATGTCTTTGCCCAGCTCGTAGCCAGCCGCTTTTACCGCTTCAGCGATAACAGCCAGTGCTTCGGCGTTAGAACCCAGGTTCGGCGCGTAACCCCCTTCGTCACCCACCGCAGTGTTCATGCCTTTGCCTTTCAGCACTTTTGCCAGGTGATGGAAAACTTCAGAACCCATGCGGATGGCTTCTTTAACGGTTTTCGCGCCAACCGGCTGAATCATGAATTCCTGGATGTCGACGTTGTTGTCAGCGTGCTCGCCACCGTTGATGATGTTCATCATCGGAACCGGCATGGAGTATTTGCCCGGAGTACCGTTCAGTTCAGCGATGTGCTCGTACAGCGGCATGCCTTTAGAGGCTGCAGCGGCTTTGGCGTTAGCCAGAGATACCGCCAGGATTGCGTTCGCACCGAAGTTGGATTTGTTTTCAGTACCGTCCAGATCGATCATGATCTTGTCGATACCAGCCTGATCTTTGGCGTCTTTGCCAAGGATAGCCTGAGCGATCGGACCGTTAACCGCGCCAACTGCTTTGGTTACGCCTTTACCCAGGAAACGGGATTTGTCGCCATCGCGCAGTTCCAGCGCTTCGCGGGAACCCGTAGAGGCACCTGACGGGGCAGCTGCCATACCGACGAAACCACCTTCCAGGTGTACTTCGGCTTCAACAGTCGGGTTACCACGGGAGTCGATGATTTCACGACCGATGACTTTAACGATTTTGGACATTAGGTTTTCCTCGAGTCACTAGTTAACTAAAACTCCAGACAAACAACGCGTACCTTTGGTACGCGTTGCCGTTCTAACTTGTTTACTTCTTACTTCGCCTGACGCTTCTGATACTCGCTGGCGGCCTTCACGAAGCCTGCAAACAGCGGATGCCCGTCACGCGGCGTTGAAGTAAATTCCGGGTGGAACTGGCAGGCAACGAACCACGGATGGTTAGGCACCTCGATGATCTCGACTAACTGATCGTCCCCGGAGCGGCCCGCAACGCGCAGACCCGCAGCTTCAATTTGTTTCAACAACATGTTGTTGACTTCATAGCGGTGACGATGGCGCTCGGTGATGACTGGCTGGCCGTACAGCTGGCGAACCACGCTATCGTCGGACAACTGGCAAGCCTGTGCGCCAAGACGCATAGTACCACCCAGATCGCTTTTCTCGGTACGGACCTCGACGTTACCGTCTTCGTCGCGCCATTCCGTAATCAGCGCCACGACAGGGTACTTACAGTCTGGCACAAATTCCGTAGAGTTCGCGTTTTCCATTCCCGCTACGTTGCGCGCAAATTCGATCAGCGCAACCTGCATACCCAGGCAAATGCCGAGGTAAGGAATATTGTTCTCACGCGCATAGCGTGCAGTGGCGATCTTGCCTTCAACACCACGGTAGCCGAAGCCGCCAGGGATGAGAATAGCGTCCAGATCTTTCAGAATTTCGACGCCGCGCGTTTCAACATCCTGCGAATCAATCAGCTTGATGTTGACGGAGACGCGATTCTTCAGACCACCGTGTTTCAGCGCTTCGATAACCGACTTATAGGCGTCCGGCAGTTCAATGTATTTGCCGACCATACCGATAGTCACTTCGCCGCCCGGATTGGCTTCTTCATAAATTACCTGTTCCCATTCAGACAGGTTAGCTTCCGGACAGTTCAAGCTGAATCGTTTACAAATATAATCGTCCAGACCCTGAGATTTCAACAGGCCCGGAATTTTATAAATGGAATCGACATCTTTCATTGAAATAACGGCTTTTTCAGGCACGTTACAGAACAATGCAATTTTCGCACGTTCGTTTGCCGGAATCGCGCGATCGGAACGGCAAACCAGGATGTCTGGCTGAATTCCAATGGAAAGCAGCTCTTTAACGGAGTGCTGTGTCGGTTTGGTTTTTACTTCACCAGCCGCCGCCATGTAAGGCACCAGCGTCAGGTGCATGAACAGCGCATGTTCACGACCAATATCGACCGCCAGCTGACGAATCGCTTCGAGGAAAGGCAGGGATTCGATATCCCCTACGGTACCGCCGATTTCAACCAGCACAACGTCATGCCCTTCGCCACCGGCAAGGACGCGTTCTTTAATGGCGTTGGTGATGTGTGGGATAACCTGCACGGTTGCGCCCAGATAGTCACCACGGCGCTCTTTACGCAGAACATCAGAGTAGATACGGCCAGTCGTAAAGTTGTTACGACGGGTCATTTTGGTACGGATGAAACGCTCGTAGTGGCCAAGATCCAGATCGGTTTCAGCGCCGTCTTCAGTAACGAACACTTCCCCGTGTTGGGTTGGGCTCATGGTGCCAGGATCGACGTTGATGTACGGATCCAGTTTCATCATGGTCACATTGAGGCCACGGGCTTCAAGAATGGCTGCGAGGGAGGCTGCGGCAATGCCTTTACCCAGAGAGGATACGACCCCGCCGGTCACAAAAATATAGTTCGTTGTCATGCTGAACCTGAGAAGTTAGGGTGAAACGATGGAATAACCAGGACGGGAAAGTAGTATACCCGAACACAGCGAGCGCCACAAACTTTCATTCTCCGTCTCCTTCCCAGGCCAGGACTATCATAAGGAGTGAGAAAATAGCCCCTTTTGGGTAAATGTTTTTGACGCAAATCAAGCGCTTGTCATTTAAAAAACCGTACAAATAGCGCTTGTTCGCAAAATTCCGTTAGAGATCAGTTTCCTGGCGTTTTACTTCCTGCCACACGTCTTCCATGGTTTCCAGATCGACTCCTGTCATTTCCAGGCCGCGCGCCGCAACAATCCGTTCGACTTCGCGAAAACGACGCTCAAATTTCTCGTTGGCTTTTTGCAGGGCAATCTCGGCTTTGGTCCCCAAATGACGCGCCATATTGACGGTGGCAAACAGCAGATCCCCCATTTCTTCCTCGAGTTTAGCCTGGTCAACCACCGCCTGTCGGGCTTCATACATCACCTCGTCGATTTCTTCATACACTTTATCGACGACCGGCCCGAGCGTGGTCCAGTCAAACCCGACGTTTGAACAACGCTTCTGGATTTTCTGCGCCCGCATCAGCGCGGGTAAGCTGCGCGGGATATCATCCAGCGCGGAATGCTGCGCTTTTTGCGCCCGTTCTTCGGTTTTGATCTGCTCCCAGCGAGTCAGGACTTCCGTACTGTTGCTGGCGGAAACGTCCGCAAAAACGTGCGGGTGACGGCGTTCGAGTTTGTCGCTGATGGCAGCGCAAATATCATTGAAATCAAAGCGCCCTTCTTCCTGCGCCATTTGCGCGTAAAACACCACCTGAAACAGCAGATCGCCCAATTCGCCGCGCAGATCGTCAAAGTCTTCGCGCGCAATCGCGTCAAGGACTTCATAGGTTTCTTCCAGCGTATAGGGCGCAATGGTGGCAAAAGTCTGTTCTTTGTCCCACGGGCAGCCGTTTTCCGGGTCGCGCAGGCGCTGCATGATGTTAAGCAGGCGATCAATTTGTGTCATGGGTATGTCCTGAACCTCCAGGCCCGTCAAGCCAAACGCTGTCGGGCAAAAAAAAAGCCGGATGGCGGCGTACCGCGCGATCCGGCCTGTATTATCGTTAATTGCCGTGCAGACGACGCGCGTCAATCACATCCGGCACCTGGTTGAGCTTGCTGAGAACGCGACCCAGCACCTGCAGGTTGTAGATTTCGATGGTCATATCGATGGTCGCCAGTTGCTGCTTCGTGTCGCTGCGGCTGGCGACGCCCAGCACGTTGACCTTTTCGTTCGCCAGAATGGTGGTGATATCACGCAATAACCCGCTGCGGTCGTTAGCCTGAACGCGCACCACCAGCGAGTAACCGGCCGAATAGCTTTCGCCCCACACCGCATCCACAATCCGCTCCGGCGCATGCGAGCGCAGTTCCACCAGTTGTTCGCAGTCGGCGCGGTGAACGGAAATCCCGCGCCCCTGAGTGATGAATCCGACGATCTCATCGCCCGGAATCGGCTGGCAGCAACGCGCGATGTGGTGCATCAGGTTGCCAACCCCTTCCACCACAACCCGACCGTCGTCTTTCCGGCGATTCTGCGGCGCGTAAGTTTTCTGCTGAAGCTGTTTCAGCGCGGCGGCATCTTCTTCAGCCGCGCTCGGTTTGTTGAACTGCGACTGCAGGAAGTTGACCATCTGGTTAAGGCGGATATCGCCGCCGCCGATCGCCGCCAGCAGTTCCTCCAGCTCGTTAAAGTTGTAGCGCGGCAGCAGCAGTTTTTCAGCCTCTTTCAGGCTGATCCCCAGATGCGACAGCTCATCGTCAAGGATCTGGCGACCGGCAAGGATATTCTTGTCGCGATCCTGCTTGCGGAACCAGGCGTGGATTTTTGAGCGTCCGCGGCTGGTGGTGACATAGCCCAGGTTCGGGTTAAGCCAGTCGCGGCTGGGGTTCGGCTGCTTCTGGGTGATGATTTCGATCTGATCGCCCATCTGCAACTGATAGGTAAACGGCACGATACGCCCGCCAATTTTCGCCCCGATGCAACGATGCCCCACGTCACTGTGAATGTGATAGGCGAAGTCAAGCGGCGTGGAGCCCGCAGGTAAGTCGACCACATCGCCTTTTGGCGTAAACACATACACCCGGTCGTCAAAAACCTGGCTGCGCACTTCATCGAGCATTTCGCCCGAATCCGCCATCTCTTCCTGCCAGGCGATCAGCTTACGCAGCCAGGCGATGCGATCCTCATGACCCGAACGCGCGCCGCCTGCCGCCGCCCCTTCTTTATACTTCCAGTGCGCGGCGACGCCCAGCTCGGCATCTTCGTGCATCTGTTTGGTGCGGATTTGAATCTCAACGGTTTTACCGCCCGGCCCCAGCACCACGGTATGAATAGACTGATAACCGTTTGGTTTTGGGTTAGCGACGTAGTCGTCAAACTCATCCGGCAAATGACGATAGTGGGTGTGCACAATGCCCAGCGCGGCGTAGCAGTCCTGCAAACGCTCGGCGACGATACGCACGGCGCGTACGTCAAACAGCTCGTCAAACGCCAGATCTTTTTTCTGCATCTTGCGCCAGATGCTGTAGATATGTTTCGGACGTCCGTAAACTTCCGCCTTCACGCCTTCGGTTTTCATTTCGGCGCGCAGATGGCCAACGAACTCTTCAATATAGTGTTCGCGATCGATACGACGCTCATGCAGCAGTTTGGCGATACGCTTGTATTCCGCCGGATGCAGATAGCGGAAGCAGTAATCTTCCAGCTCCCATTTCAACTGACCAATACCCAGACGGTTGGCCAGCGGAGCGTAAATGTTCGTGCACTCTTTCGCCGCCAGCACGCGCTCATCTTCCGGCGCGTCTTTCACCTCACGCAGATGGGCAATACGTTCGGCAAGCTTAATGACCACACAGCGGAAATCGTCCACCATCGCCAGTAGCATACGGCGAACATTATCGACCTGCTCGGACGAAACGGAGTCGGTGTGCGTGGCTTTAAGCTGGCGAATCGCCGCCATGTCACGCACGCCATGGATCAGGTTGACGATCGATTTGCCCACGCTTTCGCGCAGAACGTCTTCGCTGACCACGTTGGCGTCGGCTAACGGGAACAGCAGCGCCGCCCGCAGCGTGTCGATATCCATACTCAGCGTCGAAAGGATTTCCACCATCTCGACGCCGCGCCACAGCAGCAGTTCCGCGTCCGGATGCCCCTGTGTCTGTTGCAGGCAATACGCCCAGGTTTCGGCTAAGCGTTCACACGACTGCTGGCTGGCGATCCCAAGACTTTCGATCCATTTTTTCGGATCAAATTCCCCAGCTTTATTTAGATGTGCACTTCTTACCGCAACCATTGTCCTCTCCTTAAGGGACCGGGCCTGCCGAATTCAGCAAGCCGGAAGTTATTACTTGCGCTCAAACAGAACCATTGATTCCAGGTGCCCAGTGTGCGGGAACATGTCGAGCATTGCCAGCCGCTGAATTTGGTATCCCGCACGTAATAATTCGTCACTGTCCCGCGCCAGCGTGGCAGGGTTACAGGATACATAAACAATGCGGTCAGGCTGTAATTTTACAAGATGCTGCATCACGCCCGCCGCCCCGGCGCGCGCAGGGTCCAGCAGGACCTTGTCGAAGCCGTTTTTCGCCCACGGCTGTTGGGTAACATCCTCTTCCAGATTGGCATGAAAGAATGTCACATTCTGTAATGCATTTTGCCGCGCGTTTTCACGCCCTTTCTCAACCAGCGCGGGTACGCCTTCGACGCCCACTACGCTCGCCGCCAGCGTCGCGAGCGGCAACGTGAAGTTGCCCATGCCGCAAAAAAGGTCAAGCACGCGATCGTCCGGCTGTACGTCAAGCCACGCCAGCGCCCGGGCGACCATCTGCTGATTCACCCCTTCGTTGACCTGGATAAAGTCGCGGGGACTAAAGTTTAAGCGTAGCCCGTTTGACTCGTACCAGGGCGTTTGCCCCGAAACGGACGCCAGTATCTCGCTAGCGGGCGCCAGATAAAGCGCCAGTTTCTGTGAATGCGAAAAGCGTTCCAGTTTTTCCCGGTCATGGGCGCTTAATGGCGCCGTATGGCGCAAGATCATCAGCGTGCCGCTGCCCGCCTGCACCAGTTCGACGTGCCCCAGATGGCGTTTTCCCTGTAATGTCTCCAGACATGCCCTGAGGTCAGGCAACAGCGCCTCAAGCTGGGGCGCCAGAACAGGGCACCGGGTGACGTCAACAATGTCGCTGGACGCCGACTGGCGAAAGCCCATCTGCAGTTGCTGGGTTTTCGGCGGGTAATGGAGGCTTAAGCGCGCGCGACGGCGATAACCCCACGGCTCCCCGGCGATGACCTCCGCCACCTCATTTTTCATCAGGCGCGCTAACGCGGCGCATTTGCTGCGCTGTTGCAGGGCAACGCTGGCGTGCTGCTGCTGGCAGCCGCCGCAAACGCCAAAATGGGGGCAGCGCGGCGCGACGCGCTCAGGGCTTTCATTTAACCGGCGCTTCACTTGCGCTCTGGCGTACTGTTTTTTATCTTCAGTAATGACCACCTCCGCACTTTCCTGCGGCAGTAATCCTGGGATAAACAGCGCCTTTCCGTTATGCCGCGCCACGCCCTGACCAAAGGCATCCAGGTCAGTGACTGTAACGGTTATGATCTGGCGCGTCGTCACGCGCCGTTTTGCAGAGTAGAATTGCGCCATCGACGAGATTATTCTCAAATTAACAGTGTGACCCTAATTGTCCCATAACGGAACTCCATGACCAACTACAGCCTGCGCGCTCGCATGATGATTCTGATCCTGGCGCCGACCGTACTGATCGGTTTATTGCTAAGTATCTTCTTTGTCGTTCATCGCTATCACGACCTGCAGCGTCAACTGGAAGATGCCGGCGCGAGCATTATTGAGCCGCTCGCCGTCTCCACTGAATATGGTATGAATCTGCAAAACCGCGAATCTATCGGCCAGTTGATTAGCGTTCTGCATCGCCGCCATTCAGAGATCGTGCGGGCGATTTCGGTCTACGACGAGAATAACCGCCTGTTCGTCACATCGAACTTTAATCTTAATCCGTCGGAGCTCCAGCTTCCGCCGGGTCTGCCGTTTCCACGCAGGTTGAGCGTGGAACGCCATGGCGACATTTTAATCCTGCGAACGCCGATCGTGTCGGAAAGCTATTCACCGGACGAGTCTGCGTTAACCGACGCGAAAAATGCGCATAATATGCTGGGATATGTGGCGCTTGAGCTGGATCTCAAGTCTGTTCGCCTGCAGCAGTATAAAGAAATTTTCATCTCCACGGTGATGATGCTGTTCTGCATCGGCATCGCGCTCATTTTTGGCTGGCGCCTGATGCGCGACGTAACCGGGCCTATTCGTAACATGGTCAACACGGTGGATCGCATTCGTCGCGGGCAACTCGACAGCCGGGTTGAAGGTTTCATGCTGGGTGAACTGGATATGCTGAAAAACGGCATTAACTCCATGGCGATGTCGCTTGCCGCCTATCACGAAGAGATGCAGCACAACATCGACCAAGCAACCTCCGATCTGCGTGAAACGCTTGAACAGATGGAGATCCAGAACGTTGAGCTGGATCTGGCGAAGAAGCGCGCCCAGGAAGCCGCCCGCATCAAGTCCGAGTTTCTGGCCAATATGTCCCATGAGCTACGCACGCCGCTTAACGGTGTCATCGGCTTTACTCGCCTGACGCTGAAAACAGAGCTGAACACCACCCAGCGTGACCACCTGAACACCATTGAGCGTTCGGCAAATAATCTGCTGGCGATCATTAACGACGTGCTGGACTTTTCCAAGCTGGAAGCGGGCAAACTGATTCTGGAAAGCATTCCCTTCGCCCTGCGCAATACGCTGGATGAAGTGGTGACGTTGCTGGCGCACTCGTCCCACGATAAAGGCCTTGAGCTGACGCTTAACATTAAAAATGACGTTCCGGACAACGTCATCGGCGACCCGCTGCGCTTACAGCAGGTGATTACCAACCTGGTCGGCAACGCGATCAAATTTACCGAAAGCGGCAACATCGATATTCTGGTCGAGAAACGCGCGATCAGTAATACCAAAGTCCAGATAGAGGTCCAGATTCGTGATACCGGTATCGGTATTCCTGAACGCGACCAGTCACGCCTGTTCCAGGCCTTCCGTCAGGCCGATGCCAGTATCTCCCGTCGCCATGGCGGTACTGGGCTGGGGCTGGTGATTACACAGAAGCTGGTCAATGAAATGGGGGGAGATATCTCCTTCCATAGCCAGCCGAACCGGGGCTCGACGTTCTGGTTCCATATCAACCTGGATTTGAATCCGAACGTGGTCAGCGATGGTCCGGCCACTGGCTGCCTGACCGGGAAGCGCATCGCTTACGTTGAGCCAAACGCCGCCGCCGCGCAATGCACTTTAGATATCCTCGCGGAAACGCCGCTGGAGGTGATTTACAGTCCTTCATTCTCCGCGCTGGCGGTAGAGCATTACGACTACATGCTGCTGGGCGTCGCCGTGACCTTCAACGAACCGCTGACCATGCAGCATGAACGCCTGATTCAGGCGACGGAAATGACCGACTTCCTGATGCTGGCGCTGCCTTGTCACGCGCAGGTTAACGCGGAAAAACTTAAGCAAGACGGCGTGGCGAGTTGTCTGTTAAAACCGCTGACCTCAACGCGCCTGCTGCCCGCGCTGGTGGAGTTGTGCCGCCAGAATCACCATCATGACGCCCTGCCATCCGACGAAAACAAGATCGCCATGACGGTAATGGCGGTAGATGATAACCCCGCTAACCTGAAACTGATCGGCGCCTTACTGGACGATCTGGTGCAGCACGTTGAGCTTTGCGACAGCGGCCAACAGGCGGTGGATCGCGCCAGACAGATGCAGTTCGACTTGATCCTGATGGATATTCAGATGCCGGATATGGACGGCATTCGCGCCTGTGAGTTGATCCACCAGCTTCCTCACCAACAGCAAACGCCGGTGATTGCCGTGACCGCACATGCAATGGCGGGTCAGAAGGAGAAGCTGCTGAGCGCCGGTATGAATGATTATCTGGCGAAGCCGATTGAAGAAGAAAAGCTGCATAACCTGCTGCTGCGCTACAAACCGGGCACCGGCGTCACCACGCGGATGCTGACGGCTGAGCCGCCCGAGCCGGTTTTTAATCCAAACGCGACGCTCGACTGGCAATTGGCGCTGCGCCAGGCGGCAGGAAAACCGGATCTGGCGCGCGATATGCTGCAAATGCTGATCGATTTCCTGCCGGAAGTGCGTAACTGCATCGAAGAACAACTGGTCGGCGAAAACCCGGATGGGTTAGTCGATTTAATTCATAAGCTGCACGGCAGCTGTGGCTACAGCGGGGTTCCACGGATGAAAAATCTCTGTCAGCTGCTGGAAGGCCAGTTACGTAACGGTACGCCCGAAAGCGAACTGGAACCTGAATTCCTCGAACTGCTCGACGAGATGGACAACGTGGCGCGCGAAGCGAAGAAGATACTGGGGTGACTGTCTATTGACGGAAGTAATGTAAGCGGCTTACCGGGCCTGCGGACAGGATAATTGCAGGCCTGATAAGCGTTGCGCCATTGGGGAAATTAGCCTGAAAGCCGCCCAATCTTGATCGTTGCAGCCACATTTCGCGCCGTCATCCGCACGTTGTCTTCCGCATTTTTCAGGGCGTCGTCCAGAGTACAGATGCAGTAAATGACGCTGAACACCGCATCCAGCCCATGTTCGTGCACCACGCCAACGTCCGCGGTCAGGCTGCCGGCAATCGCGATCACTGGTTTGTTATAGCGTTTTGCCACGTTCGCCACGCCAACCGGCACCTTACCGTGAATGGTCTGGCTGTCGATGCGCCCTTCGCCGGTAATCACCAGATCGGCGTCGGCGACGCAGGCATCGAGATGCAGCGCGTCGGTCACAATCTCAATGCCGCGCCGCAGCTGCGCGCCGCAGAATGCATACAGCGCCGCGCCCATTCCCCCTGCCGCGCCGCCGCCCGCAAGCGTAGAGACATCCACATCCAGATCGCGGGCGATGAGTTGAGCATAATGTTCCAGCGCCCGATCCAGGCGCACAATCATCTCCGGCGTCGCCCCTTTTTGCGGCCCGAACACCGCTGAAGCGCCCTGCTTACCGGTCAACGGATTGGTGACGTCGCACGCTACCTCAATGCGACATCCGGCCAGACGCGGGTCTAACTGGCTAATATCAATGCGGTCGAGGGTTTCCAGCGCCGCGCCGCCCTGGGCGATGTCGGCATGCCGGGCGTCGAGCAGTTTTGCCCCTAACGCCTGAACCATACCCGCGCCGCCGTCGTTGGTCGCGCTGCCGCCAAGCCCGATAATGATATGTTCCACGCCCGCGTCCAGAGCATGTCGAATAAGCTCTCCGGTACCCCAGGAGGTGGTTTTTAACGGATCGCGCCGATGGGGAGGAACCTGCTCCAGCCCGCTGGCCGCCGCCATTTCAATAAAGGCGGAGCGCGCATCGCCGGATAATCCATAAAAAGCCTGCGTCGGCTCGCCCAGAGGCCCCATGACCTCAACGTCAACAATGCGTCCCGCCGTCGCCGCAACCATGGCTTCAACCGTTCCTTCACCGCCATCAGCGACCGGCAGCTTGACGTAATCCGCATCGGGCCAGATCTCGCGAAACCCCTGTTCAATGGCGCTCGCCACCTCAAGAGCACTCAAACTTTCCTTATATGAGTCCGGTGCGATCACTATTTTCATAAATCGTCCTTACGCATGTTGACTCTGTTAAGCATATACCCGTCATACTTCAAATAAAAAAATGGCCGGTCCGAAAGGGGACCGGCACAGGTCTTAACGCACCATGCAAGGACGCTTGTTATCAAAGGTCCAGTTCGGAATCAGATACTGCATGCCCATCGCGTCGTCACGCGCGCCTAAGCCGTGTTTCTGATACAGCTCATGCGCCTTCATCACCTGATCCATGTCGATCTCAACGCCCAGTCCCGGTTTCGCCGGAACCTGAACCATACCGCCTTTGATCTCGAACGGTTCTTTGGTCAGACGCTGGTTGCCTTCCTGCCAGATCCAGTGAGTGTCGATAGCGGTGATCTTGCCCGGCGCGGCGGCCGCGACATGGGTAAACATCGCCAGTGAAATATCGAAATGGTTATTAGAGTGCGAGCCCCAGGTCAGACCAAACTCGTGGCACATCTGCGCCACGCGCACAGAACCTTGCATCGTCCAGAAGTGCGGATCCGCCAGCGGAATATCCACGGATTGCAACGACAGAGTATGGCCCATCTGACGCCAGTCGGTTGCGATCATATTGGTCGCCGTCGGCAAGCCGGTAGCGCGACGGAACTCCGCCATCACTTCGCGTCCGGAGAAGCCCTGCTCAGCGCCGCATGGATCTTCCGCATAGGCCAGCGTGCCTTTCAGGTACTTACCAATTTTAATCGCCTCATTCAGCGACCATGCGCCGTTCGGGTCGAGCGTCACCCGCGCCTGCGGGAAGCGTTTCGCCAGCGCCACGATGGACTCGGCTTCTTCTTCTCCGGCCAGCACGCCGCCTTTCAGTTTGAAGTCATTGAAACCATATTTTTCATACGCGGCTTCCGCCAGGCGCACCACCGCATCCGGGGTCATCGCTTCTTCATGGCGCAAGCGATACCAGTCGCATTGCTCATCCGGCTGGCTCTGGTACGGCAGCGGCGTCGCTTTACGGTTACCGACGAAGAACAGATAACCGAGCATTTCCACTTCGCTACGTTGCTGTCCGTCGCCGAGCAGTGACGCCACGTTAACGCCAAGATGCTGACCCAACAGGTCAAGCAGCGCCGCTTCGATACCGGTCACCACGTGAATGGTGGTACGCAGGTCGAAGGTCTGCAAGCCACGACCACCCGCGTCGCGATCGGCAAATTCATTCCGCACCGCGGTTAACACATTTTTGTATTCGCCCAGCGTTTTCCCCACCACCAGCGGGATCGCATCTTCCAGTGTCTTACGGATCTTTTCGCCGCCAGGAATTTCACCAACGCCGGTGTGGCCAGAGTTATCTTTGATAATGACGATGTTACGCGTGAAAAACGGAGCGTGCGCGCCGCTCAGGTTCATCAGCATGCTGTCGTGACCGGCAACCGGTATCACCTGCATGGCGGTAACAACGGGAGTGGTAAATTGTGCGCTCATAATCTTGTCCTTTTCAAAATCAGTGACGACCGAAAACGGGGCGTTTGCGGTCAAAAGTCCAGCCGGGGATCAGATACTGCATCGGGCCTGCGTCATTGCGCGCGCCGCCGGGCAGCTTTTTGTACGCTTCATGCGCCTTATGCACCTGATCCCAGTCCAGCTCAACGCCCAGCCCGGGCGCGTCCGGAACGGCAATTTTGCCGTTTTTGATCTCCAGAGGATGTCGGGTCAGGCGGCAATCACCCTCCTGCCAAATCCAGTGGGTATCAATGGCGGTCGGTTTGCCTGGCGCGGCCGCGCCAACGTGAGTAAACATCGCCAGAGAGATATCAAAGTGACTGTTGGAATGGCAGCCCCAGGTCAGGCCCCAGTCGTCACACAGTTGCGCCACGCGTACCGCGCCGGAAAGCGTCCAGAAATGCGGATCGGCGAGCGGAATATCAACGGCGTTGAGCATCACCGCGTGGCCCATCTCGCGCCAGTTGGTCGCGATCATGTTGGTTGCGACCGGCAGCCCGGTCGCCCGACGGAATTCCGCCATCACTTCGCGACCAGAGAAGCCCTGTTCCGCGCCGCAGGGATCTTCCGCGTAGGTCAGCACATCGTTCAGCCCTTTGCATAACGCAATGGCTTCATCCAACCGCCAGGCGCCGTTCGGATCAACGGTGATACGCGCATCCGGAAAACGTGTTTTCAGCGCACGGGCAGTTTCAATCTCCTGCTCGCCCGGCAGAACGCCGCCCTTGAGTTTAAAATCTTTAAAGCCGTAGCGATCCTGCGAGGCTTCCGCCAGACGCACGACCGCGTCGCAGGTCAATGCTTCCTGATGGCGCAGATGATACCAGTCGTGATTCCCCGGGGTGTTTTCCAGATAGGGCAGATCGGTTTTTGTACGATCGCCGATATAGAACAGGTAACCCAGCACCGTCACCGCATCGCGCTGCTTGCCAGGCCCTAACAGCTCACAGACAGGCACATTCAGCGCTTTGCCCAGCAGGTCGAGCAACGCCGCTTCCAGCGCGGCGACCGCGTTAACGCGCAGTTCAAACGTCCACGCCCCTTTGCCGAAGGTGTCAAAGTCTGCAGCCTGGTTGCCTTTATGCACCCGCTGAACCACTTTATTCAGCCGGGCCACCTCCTGACCGAGCACCATCGGAATGGCATCGACCAGCGTTTGATAAATCACGTCTCCGCCCGGCGCCTCGCCAACGCCGGTATTCCCGGCGTTGTCGGTGAGCACCACGATATTTCGGGTGAAGTACGCGTTATGCGCGCCGCCGATGTTCAGCAGCATACTGTCATGTCCGGCCACCGGAATGACCTTCATGTCGGTGATAACAGGACTCGATTGCGTTGTCATGATCATTGCCCCGCAACAGGTTTCAGTTCGACACGTTTAATATCACCCACCAGCACCAGGTAGCTCAGCACCGCGACCAACGCATGGATCCCCACGTAGATCAGCGCGCCGTTGAAGGAGCCGGTCGTGCCGACAATGTAGCCGATGGCGATAGGCGTCACGATACCGGAGATGTTGCCGAACATGTTGAACAAACCGCCGCTCAGACCGCTGATCTCTTTCGGCGCGGTGTCCGCCATTACCGCCCAGCCCAGCGCGCCAATCCCTTTACCGAAGAACGCCAGCGCCATAAAGCCGATGATCATCCACTCGACGTTAACGTAGTTACAGAACACCATCACCATCGACAGCAGCATCCCCATCACAATCGGCGTTTTACGGGCGATATTTAGCGAGCCGGTACGGCGCATCAGCCAGTCGGAGATAATGCCGCCCAGTACGCCGCCAACAAAGCCGCAGATGGCGGGAACCGAGGCCACAAAACCCGCTTTCAGTATCGACATGCCCCGCGCCTGCACCAGATAAACCGGGAACCAGGTGATAAAGAAGTACGTCAACGCATTGATGCAGTACTGGCCGATATAAACCCCGATCATCATGCGTGAGCCCAGCAGTTGCTTGATCTGTCCCCATTTCACGCTGAACGGCACTTTAGCTTTGTTGCTCTTCTGATCCATGTTGATCAGCGCGCCGCCCTCTGCAATGTACTCAAGCTCTTTCTGGTTGACGCCCGGATGCTGGTTCGGCTCGTGGATCACCTTCAACCAAATGAAGCTGATGACGATACCCAGTCCGCCCATGAAGAAGAACACGTGCGACCAGCCTACTTCGTGGGTCAGCCAGCCCATGATGGGGGCGAAAATAACGGTGGCAAAGTATTGCGCGGAGTTAAAAATCGCCACCGCGGTTCCCCTTTCCTGCGCCGGGAACCACGCTGCGACGATACGGCTATTGCCCGGGAAAGAGGGCGCTTCCGCCAGACCGACCAGGAAACGTAGCGTAAACAGCGCGACGATAATGCCGAAGCCGCTAAAGATATCGACGAAGCCCTGCAGGAGGGTAAACATCGACCAGATAAAGATGGACCAGAAGTAGACGCGTTTGGAACCAAAGCGGTCGAGCAGCCAGCCACCCGGAATTTGACCGATAACGTAGGCCCATGAGAACGCAGAGAAAACGTAACCCATACCGACCGGATCGAGGCCAATGTCTTTGGCCATCTCGGAACCAGCGATAGAAAGCGTCGCGCGGTCGCCGTAGTTGAAGGATGTGACGATAAACAGCATCACCACTATCCAGTAGCGGGCGTTAGTGCGTTTTTCCGCACTGCTCGCAGCCTGACTTAATGAACTCATTGTTGCACTCCTGAATTTTGCGTTAGTCACGCTCACTCTGAACTGCACAGCCGGTAGGGAATCAGAGGTGACGTTTCATACATGGCAGCTTTTTGTAGGTCGTTCGCCTTGCGTACTGCTTTTTTATAACTGGCAGGAGAAGTATAAAAAGCGCCAGGAGGTTGCTCACCGTGCAACAACACAACATTTCAGGGGGATAACGCGTCGGTTTGTGGCAAAAGCCCAGGGTAATGGAAGCGACTTCACGGAAATGAAAAGCAGTCAGGGAATTCGCCCGGCAGGAGAGGCAGAAAAGGCAGGAGTGTGAATCAGGTCGCTTGACCCTATGAAAACGTCAATAAAAACCCTTTCGTCTGAAAGGATTTTAGGCATTTGCCCGATGCTAACACGATTCAGTTTTGACTAAACTGATTTCAGGTTGTCCCCCTTGCTTACTGGCGCAAGCGGGAGTCCCTCCCGGTAGGGGGAGGGTTTACTCTCACGATAAAAGCGTTCCCCACTGTTCCACCCAGGGATTCGATTCGCTTTCGGGTTCCGGATGTTCGCTGGCATCAATCAACAGCATCTCGCCGACGCGCTGCGCGCGCTGTTCCTGCAGCAGGGCATCAAATTGTTTGCCGCCGTTACAGAAATTCACGTAACTGCTGTCGCCCAGCGCGATAACGCCGTAGCGCAAATTGGGCTGAAACCCCAGATTATCCTTTATGCCCTGAAACAGCGGCACGATGCTGTCAGGTAAATCTCCCTGCCCCGTTGTGGAGGTCACCACCAGTGCGACGTTATCCTGATAGTTCTGCCAGTCGCTCAGTTCAGGATCTTCATAAACGGTCGCCTCATGTCCCTGCGCCGTGAGGATCGCTTCGGCTTCTTCGGCAACCAACAGCGAGTTTCCGTACATCGTCCCGACAAAAATGCCTATTTTCGCCATGCTTACTGACTCCCTGAGTTACGAATTTACGCCTTCATCCTGACCTGCCGACGCGCTTAACTCAACCCTTTCATTGTCGGGGAGACATCCTCGCCAGCCAAAATGCGCCAGCGCCTGCATCCAGACCGCATCCAGCCCGGCGCGAATCGTCAGCGGCTCGCCGGTAAAGGGATGAGTCAGAGAAAGCGCGCTGGCGTGCAGCATGAGACGATGGCAGCCGAAATGTTCCGCTGCGCTGCGGTTTTGCCGCAGATCGCCATGCTTGCTGTCGCCGATAATCGGATGACGCAAATGCGCAAGGTGACGCCTGAGCTGATGCTTGCGGCCGGTTTTTGGCTCTAACGCCACCAGACCGTAACGCGTCGTTGGATACCGCCCGGTTGCCACCGGCATTTCTACGGTCGCCAGACCACGATAATGGGTCACCGCTGGCTGCGGCTCTTTATCCTCGCGGGCAAATTTATCGGCGATTTTGTCTCGTTCTTCTACCAGCGGATAGTCGAGCACCGCGTCGTCCATCAGCCAGCCGCGTACAATCGCGTGGTAGCGCTTTTGGATCTGATGCTGCTCAAACTGCTGCGCCAGCCGCCGTCCGGCTTCGCTGGATAACCCCATCAGCAGGACGCCGGAGGTGGGCCTGTCGAGACGGTGGGCGGTAAAAACGTGCTGACCAATCTGATCGCGCACGGTCTGCATCACCACCACTTTTTCATCGCGATCGAGCCAGCTGCGGTGCACCAGCCAACCGGAGGGTTTATTGACCGCCACCAGCCATTCGTCCTGATACAGAATCTCCAGCATCAGGATTTATCTTGCGCAAACAGCGCATCCAGCGCCTGCAGCGCGGCGATCAGAACCTCACGCTGCGGATGATCGGCGCTCAGCGCCACTTCGTAGTACGGCGCGACGGCAAAAGCCTCAGGCAATGGCTGGGCGCTGTCCAGCAGGGCCTGCATCCGGGGGATCAACACCCATTGCAGCCACTCGAGCGGCTCCATGGTATCCATGCAAAAAGGCTGCGTACTGGTAAACAGGTGGGCTTCGGGTTCATCCATCCGCCAGTGTTGATGCTCGCGCAGCAGCGCTTCCAGTGCGTGAAGCTGCTGACGCACACGGTCATGAGTCGTCATGAAGTCACCTCAGTAAAGAAAAATGTGGCGCGAAGAATACCACCAGTAAAAAAAGAAATAAAAAAAGGGAGCACTGTAAAAACAGTGCTCCCGGTTCGTTTCGCAGCATTCCAGCTACTTTTAGTGCTCCCTGCTCATCCTTGACAACTTTTCCAGCGGTCTTGCGACCCGTTGTTCATCCTGAACGTGCGCATCCTGCTCACACCACCCCGATGTGAAAACTTCATCCTGAAGTGTCCTGGCCTTCCTGACCCACCGACCATCCTGACCGGCTCTCATTCTCCTTCCTGGAGGTGTCCTTTAACGCCTTCCTGCGTTTTCCACTTTGCTTCGTCCTGAAGCCTTTCCTTGCAACACCGTCCTGGTGTGTCCTGCCAAAGCGCCATCATCCTGATGTTCGCTTTGTTGTGCGACTCCCTGTCGACGTACATAGAATCGCCTTTTTTACGCCGTCTTACAAGGGACTTACAGGCAATGCCTTAAGGAAAATTTCATATGAAAGTTGACACGAATTAGTTAACCATCTGATTTATTAGGATATTGATAATTCTTATGCCCTTAAGTCTTCACTTATCACCTGGCGATCTCCTACAGGGCGTGTAAGAGATCTCTCACAACATTACCAGGTAAATGGATTACAGAACAGGCTTAAGCTGAGTAAGGAATTCCGCAAGGGAGGGAGCCAGAACGGTGCGTTGCCGCGTTCCCAGCGTTTCTTTGATGACATCACCAGACAGATTACACACTGAAATCACCTCCAGTTCATTTTCCTGGGTGGCGATGAACAGCGTCGGCGGCAGCTTCAGACGTTTTTGCGTAACCAGATGACCAATCAGGTTTTCCTGAACCCGACGGAAATCGTCAGCGCTCCAGGTTTGCAGCAGCGTCAGCGTTTCATTGTGAAACTGTGCGGGCATATCGCCGGCAAACTGCGTGGTGTAAAACGCGTGAAGGGCAGGTTGTATCACAATATCAAAGGCGCGTTCAACCGCGTTTACATTCGACTCGCCCTCAAACGGCTGCGGCTGCCAGTAAACCGCGTCCTGAGTAGAGGAAATGATGCAGGGAGAAGGCACGCCATACAGCTCCTCGCTCATCGGCCAACTTTGCTGTTTTTCATGCCATGCGTCGCAATAACGCGTCGTAAAAGCCTTCAGGGCCAATGCAGTCTGTTCGTTCACCGGTTTCTCTCATCATAAAAGCCAGGATACACTGGAGCCATAGTGTATCTGGTTTACGACGGTGAAACATGTCTTCTTATGAAAACCATCAGGCGCTTGACGGCCTGACTCTTGGTAAATCAACCGATTACCGGGATAATTACGACGCCAGCCTGTTACAGGGCGTTCCCCGCAGCCTCAATCGCGACCCGCTCGGCCTCCACGCTGACCGCCTGCCCTTTCACGGCGGCGACATCTGGACGCTGTACGAACTGTCGTGGCTGAACGCCAAAGGCCTGCCGCAGGTCGCGGTCGGGCAGGTGGAACTGGATTACGCCAGCGTTAATCTGATTGAATCCAAAAGCTTTAAGCTCTATCTCAACAGCTTTAACCAGACCCGTTTTGACAGTTGGGACGCGGTGCGCCAGACGCTGGAAAACGATCTCAGCGCTTGCGCGCAAGGACAAGTCAGCGTCGCGCTGTACCGCCTGGATGAGCTGGAAGGCCAGCCGATCGCCCATTTTCATGGCGCCTGTATTGACGATCAGGACATCAGCATCGACAACTATCAGTTCACCACCGACGCTCTGCAGGATGCCGCCAGCGGCGAAAAAGTCGTAGAGGAGACGCTGGTCAGCCATCTGCTGAAATCCAACTGTCTGATCACTCACCAGCCGGACTGGGGCTCCATTCAGATCCAGTATCGCGGCCGGAAAATAGATCGCGAAAAGCTGCTGCGTTACCTGGTTTCCTTCCGTCATCATAACGAGTTCCATGAACAGTGCGTGGAACGCATCTTCAATGACCTGCTGCGCTTCTGCCAGCCGGAAACCCTCAGCGTTTACGCGCGTTACACCCGCCGTGGCGGACTGGATATTAACCCATGGCGGAGCAATACCGATTTCGTTCCTGCGCTCGGCAGACTGGTTCGCCAGTAAATTATTTCACCGTTTTGCGTGCCTGATTCCGCACTCAAGGTTGTGAAAGATCATAAGCCAGGGCTATTGTAATCAACAGGGAATGACGTTTTGCGTCCCATAAGGAGTTTACTTGATTACACATATTAGCCCGCTTGGCTCAATGGACATGCTGTCGCAACTGGAAGTCGATATGCTTAAACGCACGGCCAGCAGCGACCTGTATCAACTGTTTCGTAACTGTTCGCTTGCCGTCTTAAACTCCGGCAGTCTGACTGACAACAGCAAAGAGCTGCTGTCCCGCTTTGAAACCTTCGACATCAACGTGCTGCGCCGCGAGCGCGGCGTGAAGCTGGAGCTGATCAACCCACCGGAAGACGCTTTCGTTGACGGACGTATTATCCGCGCGCTACAGGCCAACCTGTTTGCCGTGCTGCGCGACATCCTGTTTGTCAACGGCCAGATCCATAACGCGGGCCGTTTCCAGCATCTGGATCTCGAAAGTTCGGTACACATTACCAACCTGGTGTTCTCCATTCTGCGTAACGCCAGAGCGCTACACGTGGGCGAAGCGCCAAACATGGTGGTGTGCTGGGGCGGCCACTCGATTAACGAAAATGAGTACCTGTACGCCCGCCGCGTCGGCACGCAACTGGGTCTGCGTGAACTGAACATCTGCACCGGCTGCGGGCCGGGGGCAATGGAAGCGCCAATGAAGGGCGCGGCAGTGGGTCACGCCCAGCAGCGTTACAAAGACAGTCGTTTTATCGGCATGACCGAACCGTCGATCATCGCCGCCGAACCGCCAAATCCGCTGGTCAACGAACTGATCATCATGCCGGACATTGAAAAACGTCTGGAAGCGTTCGTACGCATCGCCCACGGGATTATCATCTTCCCGGGCGGCGTCGGTACTGCGGAAGAACTGCTGTACCTGCTGGGGATCCTGATGAATCCGGCGAACAAAGATCAGGTGCTGCCCCTGCTCCTCACCGGCCCGAAAGAGAGCGCCGACTACTTCCGCGTTCTGGACGAGTTTATCGTGCACACGCTGGGTGAAGCGGCGCGCAGTCACTACCGGATTATTATCGACGATGCGGCGGAAGTGGCGCGTCTGATGAAAAAAGCGATGCCGCGGGTGAAAGAGAACCGTCGTGACACTGGCGATGCCTACAGCTTCAACTGGTCGATTCGCATCGCGCCGGATCTGCAAATGCCGTTCGAACCGTCCCATGAAAATATGGCTAACCTGAAGCTGTACCCTGACCAGCCCGTTGAAGTGCTGGCGGCAGACCTGCGTCGCGCGTTCTCCGGGATCGTCGCGGGTAACGTGAAGGAAGTCGGCATTCGCGCCATCGAGCAATATGGTCCTTACAAAATCCATGGCGATAAGGCGATGATGCGGCGCATGGACGATCTACTGCAAGGGTTTGTCGCGCAACACCGTATGAAGCTGCCTGGCTCTGCATACATTCCCTGCTACGAAATCTGCGCCTGAGGCGAAAAGTCCTGAACGAACCGGAAACGGCTGCAGGCCCTTCCGGTTTTTTTATTGATACCAATAAGATAGCCTCGCTAATTAATTAGTTTCACTTATAAATCATACTCATTATTTTTCTACGCAAACGATTACCCGCCCTGAGATACCGCGTTTTATCATTCTTAACTTTGCTTAGGCATCAGAAACCACCAATAAATGGCACTTTTACAGCGTAACCTCCGCATCTCTCGGGGAAAACTTCCCGTCGCTGTATCGTTAATGCTAGCCTTCGCGCGCGTAAATTCGCTTTGATGATTTTTTGACAGATTAATGATCCAATTTTATCCACATTAAAGGTGGATTATTGCATTTGGGATCGCGATCACTGATAGATTCATTGGTTATCTGTATCTTTCCGCCCGCAAATTATTACGGCGAAAAATTATATAAAAATCGTCTTTGATGAAATTTCGTTTTACGGTCGGGACTTTTTTCATTGGATTAGACCAGCAACCTGACTTTTAGCATCCTCCAGGAGAAATAGATGGAAACCACTCAAACCAGCACTATTGCTTCGATTGATTCCCGAAGCGCATGGCGCAAGACAGATACCATGTGGATGCTGGGCCTTTACGGCACGGCTATCGGTGCGGGCGTACTGTTCCTGCCAATCAACGCAGGCGTCGGCGGCATGATTCCGCTGATCATCATGGCGATTATCGCTTTCCCGATGACCTTTTTTGCCCACCGCGGCCTGACCCGCTTTGTTCTGTCCGGTAAAAACCCGGGCGAAGACATCACTGAAGTGGTTGAAGAGCACTTCGGTATCGGCGCAGGTAAGCTGATTACCCTGCTCTATTTCTTTGCCATTTACCCTATCCTGCTGGTTTACAGCGTGGCGATCACCAACACGGTGGAAAGCTTTCTGACGCATCAGCTGGCTATCACGCCGCCGCCGCGTGCGATTCTGTCCCTGATTCTGATTGTCGGTATGATGACTATCGTGCGTTTCGGCGAGCAGATGATCGTGAAAGCGATGAGCATCCTGGTGTTCCCGTTTGTGGCAGCGCTGATGCTGCTGGCTCTGTACCTGATCCCGCAGTGGAACGGCGCGGCGCTGGAAACGCTGTCCTTTGATACCGCCGCCTCTACCGGCAACGGCCTGTGGATGACCCTGTGGCTGGCGATCCCGGTGATGGTCTTCTCCTTCAACCACTCGCCGATCATCTCCTCTTTCGCGGTAGCGAAGCGTGAAGAGTACGGCGACGGCGCCGAGAAAAAATGCGCTAAGATTCTGGCGTTCGCCCACATCATGATGGTGCTGACGGTCATGTTCTTCGTCTTCAGCTGCGTACTGAGCCTGTCCCCGGCGGATCTCGCCGCGGCGAAAGAGCAGAATATCTCGATTCTGTCTTACCTGGCGAACCACTTTAACGCGCCGATCATCGCCTGGATGGCGCCGATCATTGCGATGATCGCCATCACGAAGTCTTTCCTCGGCCACTATCTGGGCGCGCGTGAAGGCTTCAACGGCATGGTTATCAAATCTCTGCGTGGTAAAGGTAAATCCATCGAGATCAACAAACTGAACCGCATTACCGCGCTGTTCATGCTGGTGACCACCTGGATTGTCGCGACGCTGAACCCGAGCATTCTCGGTATGATCGAAACCCTGGGCGGCCCGATCATCGCGATGATTCTGTTCCTGATGCCGATGTACGCGATTCAGAAAGTACCGGCAATGCGTAAGTACAGCGGCCATATCAGCAACGTCTTCGTTGTCATCATGGGTCTGATCGCTATCTCCGCAATTTTCTACTCTCTGTTCAGCTAAGTTTTACAGCGCCGCCTGTGGGCGGCGCGTCCTCCCGAGCTTTATTTAATGGAAGTCCTATGATTAGCGTCTTCGATATCTTCAAAATCGGCATTGGCCCTTCCAGTTCTCATACCGTTGGACCAATGAAGGCTGGCAAACAGTTCACGGACGATCTGATTGCCCGCAACATGCTTACCGATGTCACCCGCGTCGTGGTGGATGTTTATGGCTCTCTGTCTTTGACGGGGAAAGGCCACCACACCGATATCGCGATTATTATGGGTCTGGCGGGAAATCTGCCGGACAGCGTCGACATCGATGCCATTCCGAGTTTTATTCAGGATGTGAATACCCACGGGCGTCTGCTGCTGGCAAATGGTCAGCATGAGGTCGAATTCCCGGTGGATAAGTGCATGAATTTCCATGCCGACAACCTGTCCCTGCACGAGAACGGAATGCGCATTACCGCGCTGGCAGGAGAAACCGTCCTCTACAGCCAGACTTATTACTCCATTGGCGGCGGCTTCATCGTCGATGAAGACCATTTCGGTTTACCGAACAGTGCGCCAGTCGAAGTGCCCTATCCATACAAATCTGCCGCCGATCTGCAAAGACATTGCGCAGAAACCGGGCTCTCGCTTTCCGGCCTGATGATGCAAAACGAACTGGCGCTGCACAGCAAAGAAGAGCTGGAACAGCACTTTGCCAACGTCTGGGAAGTGATGCGCAGCGGTATTGAGCGCGGCATTACCACCGAAGGCGTTCTGCCCGGAAAATTGCGTGTGCCGCGCCGTGCGGCGGCGTTGCGCCGGATGCTGGTCAGCCAGGATAAAACCACGACCGATCCAATGGCCGTCGTGGACTGGATCAACATGTTCGCGCTGGCGGTTAACGAAGAAAACGCCGCCGGTGGGCGCGTAGTCACCGCACCGACCAACGGCGCCTGCGGTATCGTTCCGGCGGTGCTGGCGTACTACGATAAGTTCATCCGTGAAGTGAATGCGAACTCGCTGGCCCGCTATATGCTGGTTGCCAGTGCGATTGGCTCACTGTACAAAATGAACGCCTCCATTTCCGGTGCGGAAGTAGGCTGCCAGGGCGAAGTCGGCGTGGCGTGCTCTATGGCGGCGGCGGGTCTGGCGGAACTGCTGGGCGGCAGCCCGGCGCAGGTGTGCATTGCAGCGGAAATCGGCATGGAACACAACCTCGGTCTGACCTGCGACCCGGTCGCGGGACAAGTACAGGTGCCGTGCATCGAACGTAACGCGATCGCCTCAGTAAAAGCGGTCAACGCGGCGCGTATGGCGCTGCGTCGCACCAGCGAACCGCGCGTCTGCCTCGATAAAGTGATCGAAACCATGTATGAAACCGGAAAAGACATGAACGCCAAATACCGCGAAACCTCTCGCGGCGGTCTGGCAATGAAAATCGTCACCTGCGACTAACGCCTGCCGTCTGCCCGGTGGCATAGCGCTTACCGGGCAAACCACGCCAGGCTCGCCTCATTTCGCCGTGAATGTTACCCTACCCGCAGGTTGTAAAGGGAGAACACCGTGGCTGTCCATCTGCTTATTGTCGACGCGCTCAATTTGATTCGCCGCATTCATGCCGTGCAGGGTTCGCCGTGCGCGCAGACCTGCCAGCATGCGCTGGATCAGCTGATTCTCCACAGCCAACCCACCCACGCCGTGGCGGTATTTGATGATGAAGCGCGAAACAGCGGATGGCGTCACCAACGGCTTCCGGATTACAAAGCGGGTCGCCCGCCAATGCCGGATGACCTGCATGACGAGATGCCCGCTCTGCGTGCCGCCTTTGAACAGCGCGGCGTCGCCTGCTGGGTATCTGACGGTCACGAAGCTGACGACCTGGCGGCAACGCTGGCGGTGAAAGTCACTCAGGCCAGTCATCAGGCCACCATCGTGTCGACAGACAAAGGTTATTGCCAGCTTCTCTCCCCGACGCTGCGCATCCGCGACTACTTTCAGAAGCGCTGGCTGGATGCCCCCTTCATTGAAAAAGAGTTTGGCGTCTCGCCCCAACAGTTACCAGACTATTGGGGACTGGCGGGGATCAGTAGCTCAAAGGTGCCCGGCGTCGCCGGTATCGGTCCGAAAAGCGCCACGCAGCTGTTGGCGCAGTTTCAGACGCTGGAAGGACTTTACGCACACCTGGCGGAAGTGCCGGAAAAGTGGCGTAAAAAACTGGATGAGCATAAAGAGATGGCTTTTCTCTGTCGCGATATCGCCCGACTGCAAACGGATTTACAACTCGACGGCAACCTGCAGCAGCTACGGCTGGTCAAAGCGTAGTGATTGTAATTATTCCTCTATGCGTAAACCGTAAGTTTTAAATTTCTCCAGCACCACGGCAATCTCTGCATCTGATAACACGGGCACCGGGTCAACCACCGCCAGCGTACTCATGTACAGTTGCGCTAACACTTCCACCTCATGCGCCAGCCACAGCGCTTTTTGCAGATTCGCTTCGCAGGCGATCAACCCATGATGCTGCAACAGCGTGGCTTTACGATTTTTCAGCGCGACGGCGACGTGCCCGGAAAGCTCACGGGTGCCAAAGGTCGCATAAGGCGCACAAGGAATGGTATTCCCCCCCGCTGCGGCAATAATGTAATGAATAGCCGGGATCGGGCGGTTAAGGATAGAAACCGCGGTGCAATGAATCGCATGGTTGTGGACCACGGCATTCGCGTCCGGGCGCGTCTGATACGCCGCCAGATGAAAACGCCATTCGCTGGAGGGCAATTTCCCGTCTTCATAATGGCCGTCGTTATCGACAAAGACGATCATATTTTCCGTCATGCGTTCATAAGGAATGCCGCTGGGCGTAATTAACATGCCGTCCTGATAACGCGCGCTGACGTTTCCCGCCGTTCCCTGATTAAGTCCCAGTCGGGTCATTTCTAAACAGGTTTCAATGATTTCACGGGATAATTGCGTTCTTTCCATCTTTGTTCTCCGGGTAATCGGTTCAATGGCTGATTTTTTTGCGCATCTTATTTTTGTCTTACGCGCTTAATTAATTTCATTTCCACTTTTACGGTTTCTTTCACTGGTCGTTCATCGATTGCACTGAGCATCATGTCCACCGCCTTTTCAGCCCAGGCGTTTTCATCCTGCTGCATCGACCAGACGTTATTCGACAAAAACCCAAGCATCGGATGTTCGTCAAAGGTGCCGATATTGATGTCAGGCGGCACGACGCCAACGCGATCGCGGATCGCTCTCACCGCCCCTTCGAGAACCGGCAATGAGGACGCGATAAACGCTTGCGGGCATCCTTGTTCATCCATCAGCGTTTGCATGATCTCGTAACCGCCTTCCGGGGTGTTCACCGGCCCTTCGCGCACCCAGTCACGATGGTGAATGCCTTTTTCTCTGAGTGCGTTCAGATAACCGTTAAGACGGTCGCTGATACTCGGTAAACCGGTATCGCCCACCAGAAACCAGACCGGCAATTTTTCTGCGTCCAGTAATTGCCGGGTTAATTGCTCACCGCCCGACATATTATGGCTTTCCACCAGCGCGTTATCGGTATATTTAAAATCACGATCCAGCAATACCATCGGTTTTCTCACCTGGCGTAAATGATGCTGCTGATTTTCCAGGGTCGAAGGCACAATAAACAGACCATCGACATTACGGGCGATTAACGCTTTCGTTAACTTATTTTCGTAATCCACATCGTCATAGGTACAGCTGATCATCAACTGGTAGCCGGAACGCCGACAGCGCTGTTCCAGCTTTTCTGCCAGCGTGGCGAAGAAGACGTTAGAAATATTGGGAACAATGAGTCCCAGGGTATACGTTTTATTCAGCTTAAGGCTACGGGCGGAATGGTTAATGACATATCCATAGCGCTCCACATATTCGTTTATTCGCGTTTGTGTCTTGAGGCTGATGCGATACTGTTCAGCTTTTCCATTTAGCACCAGTCTCACGGTCGTTACCGATAAATTCAGATCGCTGGCTATCTGTTCTACTGTCTTAGCCATGTCATTGCCCCAGTCACCGTCCAAGCGTCAATTCACAATCATAAAAGCATTTTACACTTTTGTCTTACCGCATCAGTCGCTTAAGCGTGAGCCGGCGGGCGTTACGCATAAACGGGGGCGCAGGCCTCGCCCCCCACGGCCTTACTTTTTGCCAAACGGATGCAACAGCTTGTCAATTTCCGGCGTATTGATATTTTGCGCACTGACAAATTTCACCGGAATGTCGATCTCTTTCGGCACCGTTTGGCCAGAAAGCGCCGCATTCAGCGTTTTGATCCCCTGATAGCCAATTTGAAACGCATCCTGCACCACAAACCCCTGAATCACGCCAGCATTCAGGAAATTGATAATCGCCTCAGTGCTGTCGAAGCCAATGACTTTCACTTTGCCTTTCAGGTTCTGGCTGTCGATGGCGTTGGCGACACCGAGCGTTGATCCCTCATTCGTGCCGTAGATCCCCGCCAGATCCGGGTTCGCCTGGATCATATCGATGGTTTTATCCATCGCTTTTTGCGGATCGCCGTCGCTGTACTGTACCGGCAGCACCTGAATATCCGGGTACATCTCCTTCATGCGCGCAATAAATCCTTCCGAACGTTCAATCGCCGACGACGTCCCCGCTACGTGGGCGATAATGCCAACCTTGCCTTTCTTATTCACCTGCGCCGCCAGCGCGTCGGCGGCTTCCGCCCCGGCTTTGCGGTTATTGGTCGCCACGAAGCTCACCGGAATATCAGAATTAACGCCAGAGTCAAAGGTCACCACCTTGATACCGCGTGAATTGGCGGTTTCTACCAGCGGCGCCAGCGCGTTAGCGTCCAGCGCCGCCAGCAGCAGGCCGTTGGGCTTCTTCGCCATTGCATTTTCCACCAGTTGAATTTGCTCGGCGATCTGAGTTTCATCGGCAGGGCCGACATAGCTGGTTTTATCGCCCAGCTCCTTCGCCGCCGCTTCGGTCCCCATTTTCACGGTTTGCCAGAATTCATGCTGGAAACCTTTACTGATCACCGGAAGATTTAAATCTTTCGCCAGCGCGCCGGAAGAGATGCACGCCAGCAGGGATAACGCATAAACAAGATGCCTGGTTTTCATTATGTGACTCCGTTGTGAGTGTCTCACCCTTTACGTCAGGGTCTGTATGCCCCGTGACTGCCGGGAGCGTAAATCAACGAATTTTTTTGCGTAAGGTATCAAGGTACACAGCGGCCACCACCACAATGCCCATCGCCACCATTTGCCAGAACTGGGAAACGCCCATCAGGTTCAGGCCATTTTTCAGTACGCTCATGATGAACGCGCCAATGATAGTGCCGCCGATGGTGCCAATGCCGCCCATCAGGCTGGTGCCGCCGATAACGACTGCCGCAATCGCCTCCAGTTCATAGCCGACGCCAACCGTAGGCTGCCCGGAGTTCAGGCGTGAGGCCAGAATGACGCCCGCGATGCCGGTCAGTAGCCCGCAAAAGGCGTAAACGAATATTTTGACCCGCTGGACCTTAATACCGGAGAGATGCGCCGCCACCTCATTGCTGCCGACGGCATAGACATAGCGGCCAATCACCGTTTTCTTGAGAATGTACCCCGCCACCAGCGCCACGATAACGAGATAAAACACCGGATACGGCAGTACGTCGAACAAACGCCCCTGGGCCAGCAGCTTAAAGGTGGGGTAATCGGCAAAATAGATTGCGCGGCCATCCGTCATCACCATGTTGATCCCGCGAACGGACATCATCAGCCCGAGGGTGGCAATAAACGGCGGGATGGTCATTTTGGTGACCAGCAGGCCGTTGACGTAACCGCAAAGCCCTCCGGCAATGACGCCCGCCAGAATACAGACGGGCAGCGGCAGCCCGAGGGTGGCGCAAATTCCCACCGCGACGCCGGAAAACGCCACCACTGAGCCTAATGAAAGGTCGATTCCTGCGGTGATAATCACAAAGGTCACGCCAATCGCCATAATGCCAATCACCGAGGTTTGTAACGCGATGGTCATGATATTTTCGGTATTAAAGAAAAAGGGCGAACTGAAGCTGAAGAAAATGATCAGAATGATCAGACTCAACAGCGGCGCGAGGCGCATCAGTAGCGCTTTGTTAACTTTTAATTTCTTATTATTCGTAGCAGATGAGGTGACAGAGATGGTCATGATTTAATCCTCTAACGTCGCGAACTGCATGATTTTTTCCTGTGTGGCGTTATCGGCAGTTAATTCACCGGTAATACGACCGCTGCGCATCACTAAGATGCGATCGCACATGCCTAACACTTCCGGTAATTCAGAGGAAATCATGATTATCGATTTACCTTTCGCCACCAGGCGATTCATTAATTCATAGATTTCCAGTTTTGCCCCGACATCAATTCCCCGGGTTGGCTCATCAAAAATGAGAATTTCAGTATCCTTACACACCCAGCGGGCAATAATAATTTTCTGCTGGTTCCCACCGCTTAAATTAATGGCTGCCTGTTCGAGATGCGGCGTTTTTATTCTGAGCGCGTTTACCTGCTCCTCGCTGATTTGCTGGCAACGTCGGGTATCAACATTGCCAAAGCGGTCAGAAAACTCAGGGTAATTGCCCAGCATAATGTTACGCTCGACGGAAAGATTGAGCGCCAGCCCTTCCTTCTTGCGGTCTTCCGTTAAATAGCAAATACCTTGTGCGATGGCATCGGCAATATCGTTAATCACGATCGCTTTGCCGTGGAGCTTTATCGTCCCGGCATCGACCGGATCGGCGCCAAAAATCGCCCGCGCCAGTTCGGTTCGTCCAGCCCCCATCAACCCGGCGAAACCAAGAATTTCACCGCGGTGAAGGGTAAAGTGAATATCGTTCAGCACGCCTTTTCGCGTTAACCCGCAGACCTCCAGCACCGGCTCCCGGCGCGCCTTTCGCGCGCGAGGGGGAAAGATATTGCCCAACTCGCGGCCCACCATCATCGCTATCAGATCGCTGATTTTTACCGTTTCATACTCCACGGTATCGATGTACTGACCGTCGCGCATCACGGTGGCGCGATCGGCGATCAGCGCCAGTTCTTCCAGACGGTGCGAGATGTAAACAATGCCGGTCCCCTGCGCCTTGAGCAGTCGGGTAACGCGGAACAGGCTCTCAATCTCCGTTTCGGTGAGCGCCGCGGTGGGTTCGTCCATAATCAAAATTTTGGCGTTAACCGAGATCGCTTTGGCGATTTCCACCATTTGCTGCTGCGCGACCGTCAGGTCTGAGACCAGCGTATCGGGGGCAATATTTAGATTGAGCTTTTGCAAAATATCCGTCGCCGCCTGGCGCTGGTGTTTTTCATCCAGCCGCCAACGGTTATTTTTACAATACTCGCGGCCAATAAAGATATTCTCTTCAACGGTTAATTCAGGAAATAAATTAAATTCCTGATGAATAATGGTGATGCCAGCATTTTGCGCGCTAAGCGGATCGCTAAACGCGATCGGTCTTCCCTCAAAGATAATCTCGCCTTCGTCCGGTTGATAAACGCCCGCTAAGATTTTCATTAGCGTTGATTTACCCGCGCCATTTTCACCTAATAGCGCATGGACTTCGCCTTTACGGAGCGTGAAATTCACATTACTCAACGCTAATACGCCGGGAAAGCGTTTCGTAATATGATTCATCTGTAAAAATGTTTCGGACATTGCTGCTTTCCTCAATAATCAGAAACCGCAGGCTGTAAATCAGGCGAAGTACGTTCTCAGGGCCGCCCCTTACCGCGAATGTGAATTCTTCCTGAAAACAGTGATACGTCACGTTGGCTCAATGCTGAATATTGCTAACTCGAGTTAGCGATTTGCCTTTTAAAGCTATTTTAGCCACCCCAAATAGCCAAATTATTTGGCGTGAATTTGTGACGCCGGGCAGACTCTTTATTTTAACCAATTGAAATAGATTGATTTTTATAGAAATCGTCACGCGCTTTTATTTGACGTAGATCGAATTTTAACCACTTCTCGTGAAGTTTCTCACAATCCCGTCAGAAAAAAGTTGTGTAAAAAACCTGCCAATACCTAAGCTAACTCGAGTTAGCAAAAACACATTTTTTCAGCCGACTGCCGCGGTGGCGCCTCTCTTCCGCCTGCGCAGCGCGTCTAAACGAAGATGAGGAACCACGCATGAAGAAAATGTCCCTGCCAAAAATCGGTATTCGTCCGGTGATCGACGGACGCCGTATGGGCGTTCGCGAATCACTGGAAACCCAAACCATGAATATGGCGAAAGCTACCGCCGCTCTGCTGACGGAAAAGCTGCGCTATGCCTGCGGCGCGCCCGTCGAATGCGTCATTGCCGACAGCTGCATTGCCGGGATGGCGGAAGCCGCCGCTTGCGAAGAAAAATTCAGCGGCCTGAACGTCGGTCTGACAATCACCGTTACCCCGTGCTGGTGCTACGGCAGCGAAACCATCGATATGGACCCAATGCGTCCAAAGGCTATCTGGGGATTTAACGGCACTGAACGCCCGGGAGCGGTGTATCTGGCTGCGGCGTTGGCGGCCCATAGCCAGAAAGGGATCCCGGCGTTTTCCATTTACGGTCAGGATGTGCAGGATGCAGGCGACAGCGCCATTCCTGCCGACGTGGAAGAGAAGCTGTTGCGCTTTGCGCGGGCAGGACTGGCGGTGGCCAGCATGAAGGGCAAAAGCTACCTCTCGCTGGGCGGTGTCTCAATGGGTATTGCCGGATCGATAGTCGATCATAATTTCTTTGAGTCCTGGCTCGGCATGAAGGTGCAGTCCGTCGATATGACCGAACTGCGCCGCCGTATCGATCATAACATTTACGACGAAGCCGAACTGGAAATGGCGCTGGCCTGGGCCGATGCCCATTTCCGCTTTGGCGAAGATAAAAATGCGAAACAGTACCAGCGCAACGCTGAACAGAGCCGACACATCCTGCGCGAAAGCCTGCTGATGGCAATGTGCATCCGCGACATGATGCAGGGCAACAGCAAGCTGGCGGAGAGGGGACGCGTGGAAGAGTCCCTCGGCTACAACGCCATCGCGGCAGGTTTTCAGGGACAGCGCCACTGGACCGATCAATACCCGAACGGCGATACCGCCGAAGCGCTGCTAAACAGCTCCTTTGACTGGAACGGAGTGCGCGAACCGCTGGTGGTCGCCACTGAAAACGATAGCCTGAACGGCGTCGCGATGTTGTTCGGCCATCAACTGACCGGCACGGCGCAGGTCTTCGCTGACGTGCGTACCTACTGGTCGCCGGACGCGGTTAAACGCGTCACCGGCCATACCCTCAGCGGTACGGCGGAACACGGCATCATCCACTTGATCAACTCCGGTTCCGCCGCGCTCGACGGCACCTGTAAACAGCGGGACAGTGACGGCAACCCGACGCTGAAACCGCACTGGGAGGTGACGCAAGAGGAAGCCGACGCCTGTCTGGCAGCCACCGAATGGTGCCCGGCGATCCACGAGTATTTTCGCGGTGGCGGCTATTCGTCACGCTTCCTGAGCGAAGGCGGCGTCCCGTTCACCATGACCCGTGTGAATATCATCAAGGGACTGGGGCCGGTATTGCAGATCGCCGAAGGCTGGAGCGTGGCGCTACCGAAAGCGGTTCATGACACACTCGACAAGCGTACTGACTCCAGTTGGCCGACCACCTGGTTCGCTCCGCGGCTAACCGGCAAAGGACCGTTCACTGACGTTTATTCGGTCATGGCAAACTGGGGCGCAAACCACGGGGTGCTCACCGTGGGACATGTTGGCGCTGACTTCATTACCCTCGCTGCAATGCTACGTATTCCGGTCTGTATGCATAACGTGGACGAAGCGAAAATTTATCGCCCTTCCGCCTGGGCCGCGCACGGCATGGATATCGAAGGTCAGGATTACCGCGCCTGCCAGAACTACGGGCCGCTGTATAAGCGTTAAGATTCGACGTGGGCCGGATAGCGTAATGCCATCCGGCAACGGGAGTCCTTATGAAAAATGACGTTATTCTGGTTCTCGACTGTGGCGCAACCAACGTGCGGGCGATAGCCGTCGATCAGCAGGGCAAGATTGTCGCCCGCGCCTCGGTGCCTAACGCCAGCGAGGCGGCCACTGAAAACAGCGCGTGGCATCAGTGGTCGCTTGACGCCATACTGCAACGCTTCGCCGGGTGTTGCCGGATGCTGAGCGGCGAACTGTCCGCCTGCCGGGTTCGCGGCATTACGGTGACCACCTTTGGCGTTGACGGCGCGCTGGTGGATGCGCGCGGCGAACTGCTGTATCCGGTAATTAGCTGGAAATGCCCGCGCACGGCGGCGGTCATGGACGCCATCGGCCGTTTTATGCCGCCACGCCAGCTTCAGGCGATTTCCGGCGTGGGCGCATTCAGCTTTAATACCCTGTATAAGCTGGTGTGGCTGAAAGAGAATCACCCTGCGCTTCTGGCGCAGGCGCATGCCTGGCTGTTTATCTCCTCACTGATTAATCAGCGTCTGACCGGCGAATTCACCACCGATATCACAATGGCCGGCACCAGCCAGCTGCTGGATCTTCACCAGCGCGATTTCAGCGGCGATATTTTGCAGGCCGCCGGTTTGACGCGCGCGCTGTTTCCCCGGCTGGTAGAAGCGGGTGAACGAATCGGCTTGCTGCAGCCTACCGCTGCGACGCTGCTGGGACTGCCGCCGGGCGTTCCGGTGATCTCCGCCGGACACGACACTCAGTTTGCCTTGTTTGGCGCGGGCGCGGCGCAGGACGAGCCGGTGCTCTCCTCCGGCACCTGGGAAATCCTGATGGTACGCAGTCGCCAGGTCGATACCGCGACGTTAAGCCGCTATGCCGGATCAACCTGTGAACTGGACAGCCAGAGCGGATTGTATAACCCCGGCATGCAGTGGCTGGCCTCCGGCGTACTTGAATGGACGCGCAAACTGTTATGGACGCCCGACACGCCCTGGCAAACGCTAATTGATGAGGCACAGCGTGTACCGCCTGGCGCTGAAGGGGTCAGAATGCAGTGTGAACTGCTTACCTCCCCGCTGGCGGGCTGGCAAGGGGTAACGCTCGCCACCACTCGCGCGCATTTATACCGCGCGGCGCTGGAAGGCTTAACGGAACAGCTTCGCCAAAACCTGCATATGCTGGAAAGCATCGGGCACTTCCGGGCAACGGAGCTTCTGCTGGTGGGGGGAGGAAGCCGCAACCCGTTGTGGAATCAAATCAAAGCCAACGTGCTGAACCTCCCCATTAAGGTGCTTGACGACGCGGAGACCACCGTCGCCGGGGCGGCGATGTTTGGCTGGTATGGCGTTGGCGAATTTGCCAGTCCGCAGCAGGCGCGCGAGCAGGTGCGCTACCAGTACCGTTATTTTCATCCTCAGTCACCCTATCCGTCACACTAAAGGAGTGGTTCATGCTTAAAACACTTTCTCCATTAATCTCGCCTGAACTGCTCAAGGTGCTGGCGGAAATGGGACATGGCGACGAGATCGTTTTCTCGGACGCGCACTTTCCGGCACACAGCATGGGGCCGCAGACAATCCGCGCCGATGGACTGCAGGTTAGCGAATTATTGCGGGCGATCATTCCGCTGTTCGAGCTGGACAGCTATGCGCCGCCGGTGGTGATGATGGCGGCGGTTGAGGGCGATACCCTCGACCCGGATGTTGAGACCCGCTATCGCGATGCCCTTTCGTTGCAAATGCCTTGCCCTGACATTGTGCGCATCGATCGCTTCGCTTTTTACGAACGCGCGCAAAAGGCTTTTGCGATCGTCATCACCGGCGAGCGCGCCAAATACGGGAATATTCTTTTAAAAAAAGGCGTAACGCCGTAATCTCACCCGCGGCAGAGTTTTCCGGACGGTGAGAGGGTCAGCGATGAAAGCGGTACGTCAGCAAGCGATAGTGCATCTGCTTAGTCAGCATCAAAGCCTGACCACTGACGCGCTGGCCGCGCTGCTTAATGTCAGTAAAGAGACCATCCGCCGCGATCTCAGCGCGTTACAAAGTCAGGGCAAAGTGTTGCGTAGCCACGGACGGGCAAAAAGCATTCGGCGGGAAAACGGAGATAACGGCGATCCGTTTTCTCTTCGTCTGAAAAGCCATTACGCCCACAAAGCAGACATTGCCAGAAAGGCGCTCGGCTGGATCGAAAACGGTATGGTCATTGCGCTGGATGCCAGTTCAACCTGCTGGTATCTGGCGCGGCAGCTACCGGATATCGACATTCAGGTGTTCACCAACAGTCAGCCAATCTGCCAGGCGCTAGGCAAGCGCGAGCACATTCAACTGATTTGTTCTGGCGGTACGCTTGAGCGTAAACACCGTTGTTATGTGAATCCCTCACTCATTTCTCAACTGAAAACGCTGGAAATTGATCTGTTTATCTTTTCCTGTGAAGGAATCGACCGCCACGGCGCGCTGTGGGATTCCAGCGCTTTTAACGCTGAATATAAATCCGTACTGCTGAGTCGCGCCGCGCAGTCGCTGCTGCTGATCGATAAAAGCAAATTCAACCGTTCGGGAGAGGCCCGGCTGGGTCATCTGGATGAGGTGACGTCTATTGTTTCAGACGTGTCGGCAAGATAGCGCCAAACGAGGCCTCTTCCGGCGTAGTTTTAGCGTTCGTCGCGACGCCCGCCTACCGCCGCCCACAGGCGACGCACGTGCACCGTGACTTCTTCGCGATCGTGATAGAGCTGACGCGCCTGGATCTGCGCGTTCACGCCATGTTCATCCAGTTGCGCCTGAATATACGCCAGGTTCTGGGAGACTTCTTCATAGCGTTTTTTCATCGGCAGCTTGAGGTTAAAAATGGTTTCACGACACCAGCCATTCACCAGCCACTGCGCCATCAGCGCCGCCACTTTCGCCGGTTTCTCCACCATATCGCATACCATCCATGAGATGTTGTTACGGTTCGGGCGATACTTAAAGCCATCTTCCCGCAGCCAGGTCACCTGTCCGGTATCCATCAGGCTTTGCGCCATCGGACCGTTATCGACCGAGTAAACCCACATGTTCCGCTTCACCAGCTGGTAAGTCCAGCCGCCGGGGCAGGCGCCTAAATCCACCGCATACATCCCGTTCGCCAGACGCTCATCCCACTCATCTTCCGGAATGAACACGTGCAGCGCTTCTTCCAGCTTGAGCGTCGAGCGGCTTGGGGCGTCGGCGGGAAACTTAAGGCGCGGAATGCCCATGTAGTACGGGGAGTTATTTGAAGCATACGAATAACCGGTATAACAGCATCCCGGCGCGATAAAGAAGACGTGGACCACCGGACGCTTCGGCGTTTCATAGTGCGTCAGAATGCCTGCGTCACGCAGCGCGGCGCGCAACGGCACCGTAAACTTGCGGCAGAACTTCATCAGTTCTTTGCTTTCATTGGTGTCCGCCACTTCAACCCGCAGATCGCCGCCCTTCTCGACCACGCCCTGCAGCATACCGACGATCGGCGTGATCCTGTCTTCCGGCGGCAAATGCTGCAGCAGCTCGCCCACCACAAACCACTGGCGGGTGAAGATCAGTGAACTGAACGGCAGCTCGCTGATAATTTTTTCCGCATCATCGGCCTGATAACATTCATAAATGACATATCCCGCGTTTTCTTTAACGCGCGCAAAGCCAAACAATTCGCGACGTCCCGCTTTATCGGTAATTTCCGCAGCGCACTCTTTTTCAAAGCCCGGGCGACACAACAACACCACTTTATTCATGAACAACGCCCTTACGCTTCAAACGAACGGCGCCGATTAACATCAACACCCACCCTGCCAGGAAACTCACCCCGCCAACCGGGGTCACAAACGCCCACAGGCGCAAATGCGACAGCGCCAGGCAATATAAGCTGCCGCTAAACAACACAGTGCCTAACGCCAGAAAAACGCTACTCCAGTAGAACCAGATGCTGATGCGGCGCTGCATCGCGACCGCCAGACCGAAGATCGCCAGCGTATGAAACGCCTGGTATTGCAGACCGGTCTGGATCCAGCCCATCTCAACCACACCAAGGGTTTTGCTTAGCACGTGCGCCCCGAAAGCGCCCAGAGCAACATAGATAAAGCCACTGACAGCGGCAAAAATCAGCATAAAACGGCTGGTCATGGTAATACCCTAAGTAAGTTATTGTTCGTAGCGAAAGCGGAATTTCTCTTGTTCAGCCGCCGCTTTCGCCAGGATCCACTGACGGAAGGCGGCTATTTTACCCAGTTCTGCCTGACTGTCATGACAAACCAGATAAAATGCGTTTTTACTCACCAACACATCGTTAAACGGACAGACCAGACGTCCGGCCTCAATTTCCGATTGCGCCATCACGTTATTCGCCAGCGCAACGCCCTGACCGTGAATCGCCGCCTGCAGCACCATCGCGCTGTGGCTGAAGATCGGCCCCTGCTGGACGTTAATATGATTCAGGCCCAGCTGGCGCGTATAGGTTTGCCAGTCGCGGCGCGAGGCGTCATGCAATAGCGTGTGCTTCGCCAGATCCTCTGGCGACTTCAATGGCTTATCCCCCGTCAGCAGCAGCGGCGAACAGACGGGCAACAGATATTCTGCGTACAATTTTTCGACGCGCAAGCCCGGCCAGTTGCCGCGACCATAAAAAATCGCCACGTCGACATCGTCCGACAGCTTGTCTTCCTGACGGTCCACAGCCTGGATCCTGACGTCGATTCCCGGATAAGCTGAGTTAAAGCTAGAGAGTCGGGGAACCAGCCACTGGATCGCAAAACTGGGCAATAAACTGACCGTCAGCGCCCCTTTTGCGCTTCGCGCCTGAAGTTTACGCGTCGCTTCGGTTAATTGCGAAAAAATCTCTTTGATGTCGAGGAAGTAGCTTTGGCCTTCCTCGGTGAGAAGAAGAGAACGGTTGCGTCGCCGAAACAGTTTAAGTCCCAAAAAATCCTCAAGTGACTTGATTTGGTGGCTTACTGCGGCCTGCGTCACAAAAAGCTCTTCTGCTGCGCGAGTGAAGCTGAGATGCCGTGCGGCGGCATCAAAAACACGTAATGCGTTCAGAGGTGGAAGACGTTTAGACATGGCTATTAGACTTTGATGTTAAAACAATTTAACAATTAGATTACAAGCTGTAACCTATTAGTTTTTTTTATCTGAGCCATTATAATTTGTCCGTTGAGGAACTACCAGCAAATACCTATAGTGGCGGCACTTCCTGAGCCGGAACGAAAAGTTTTATCGGAATGCGTGTTCTGGTGGGCTTTTGGCTTACGGTTGTGATGTTGTGTTGTTGTGTTTGCAATTGGTCTGCGATTCAGACCACGGTAGCGAAGCTACCCTTTTTCACTTCCTGTACATTTACCCTGTCTGTCCATAGTGATTAATGTAGCACCGCCAAATTGCGGTGCTTTTTTTTACCTGTCCGCTACGGATTAGTCTTCCAGCGCGACCATCTCTTTCACGTCAGTACGGTTGATCTGCTGTTTGTTGCCGTTAGCGTCTTTGTAAGAAATCATCCCGGTATCGTTATCGGTCTGCGGTTTACCGTCAGACACGATGCTGCGACCATCGTTGGTGTGCATTACATAGTTCGGACCGGAACAGGCGCTCAGGGCAAAAGTCAGCATACATGCAGAAATAATTGCGGCAGTCTTTTTCATCTTCTTCTCCTTAAAGCTGTTTATGCTATTAAAAACGTACTCCGTAACAGGCAGAAACATTTGCCTAACACTATTCAGCATAAGACACTGGTCTGATTTCGCCAGGTTATCCAGAAGATTCCTGGTGACAGGCAAGCCTTGTCACGGCGGCAAAATTGCGCCACGATCGGCTGACTGAACTGAGGAATACCATGAACGCTTTCAATCCCGCGCAGTTTCGCGCGCAGTTTCCCGCACTGGCCGACGCCGGGGTTTATCTCGACAGCGCCGCCACGGCGCTGAAGCCACAGGCCGTTATTGACGCGACGCAGCAATTCTACAGCCTGAGCGCCGGAAACGTGCATCGCAGCCAGTTTGCCGAAGCTCAACGCCTTACCGCGCGCTACGAAGCCGCCCGGGAGCAGGTCGCACGGCTGCTGAACGCGCCGAATGACAAAACCATCGTCTGGACTCGCGGCGCCACCGAGGCCATTAACATGGTGGCGCAAAGCTACGCTCGCCCCCGCCTTCAGCCTGGCGATGAAATCATCGTCAGCGCCGCCGAACATCACGCCAATCTCGTTCCCTGGCTGATGGTGGCGGAGCAAACCGGCGCGAAAGTGGTTAAATTGCCGCTCGATGCGCAATTTTTACCGGACGTTGAGCGCCTGGCGGAGAGAATAACGCCGCGTAGCCGCATCCTCGCGCTGGGACAAATGTCGAACGTTACCGGCGGCTGTCCGGACTTAGCCCGCGCCATTACCCTTGCCCATCGTGCAGGCATGGTGGTCATGGTGGATGGCGCGCAGGGCGTGGTCCATTTTCCCGCCGATGTACAACGGCTCGACATCGACTTCTACGCGTTTTCCGCGCATAAGCTGTACGGTCCAACGGGAATTGGCGTGCTCTACGGCAAACCAGAACTGCTGGCGGCTATGTCGCCGTGGCTTGGCGGCGGTAAGATGATCGACACCGTCAGCTTTGACGGCTTCACTACTCAGGCCGCGCCGTGGAAGCTGGAAGCTGGAACGCCTAACGTCGCAGGCGTCATCGGGATGAGCGCGGCGCTGGAATGGTTAGCCGATACCGATACTGCCCAGGCGGAAAACTGGAGCCGCGGGCTGGCGACGCTGGCGGAAGACGCGCTGGCGAAGCGTCCCGGTTTTCGCTCCTTCCGCTGTCAGGACGCCAGCCTGCTGGCCTTTGATTTTGCAGGCATTCACCACAGCGATATGATCACGCTGTTGGCGGAATACGGTATCGCCCTGCGCGCCGGACAGCACTGCGCCCAGCCGCTGCTGGCGGAAATGGGCGTAACGGGTACCCTGCGCGCCTCATTTGCGCCGTATAATACAAAGAGTGATGTGGATGCGCTGGTCAACGCCGTTGATCGGGCGCTTGAGCTATTGGTGGATGAATGACAAGCCCAATGTTTGCCGGACACCCGTTCGGCACAACCGTGAATGAAGAGACGCTGCGCAAGACCTTCCTGCCGCTCAACCAGTGGGAAGATAAATACCGCCAGTTGATATTACTGGGAAAACAGCTGCCGACGCTGCCCGACGATCTCAAAGCCCAGGCGAAGGAGATCGCGGGCTGCGAAAATCGCGTCTGGCTGGGTTACACCCGTGGAGAAAATGGCGCGCTGCACTTTTACGGCGATAGCGAGGGGCGGATTGTACGTGGACTGCTGGCGGTGTTGCTGACAGCTGTCGAAGGGAAAACCGCGGCGCAGCTGCTGGCGCAGTCACCGCTGGCGTTCTTCGATGAACTGGGGTTGCGCGCGCAACTGAGCGCGTCGCGCAGTCAGGGACTGAACGCGCTGAACGAGGCGATTATGGTCGCGGCCCAGGACGCCGGATCTTAACGAACCGTAGGCAAAATAAGCGCAGCTTCATCTCCCTGATTGCCGGCGCCATTTCGGATCCCACTAAGCCTGACGCGCCGCCTTCGCCATCATTTTCTTCAACGCATGAGAGACCGCGACAAAGCCAAACGTGGCGGTCACCATCGTCGCCGCGCCGAATCCCGATGCGCAGTCCATCCGTTTGGGTCCTTCCGCGGTCGCTTTCATCGCGCAGACGCTGCCGTCTGACTGAGGATAAACCAGCGCCTCAGTGGAGAATACGCAGTCAACGCCCAGCTTACCCTTGCTGTTTTTCACCACCCCAAAGTCGCTTTTCAGCCGCTCGCGCAGCTTTGCCGCCAGCGGGTCCTGAATCGTTTTCGCCAGATCCGTCACCTGGATCTGAGTGGGATCGATCTGTCCGCCCGCGCCGCCGGTGGTGACCAGCGGAATTTTGTTGCGACGACAGTACGCGATCAGCGCCGCTTTCGGTCGCACGCTGTCAATGGCGTCAATGACATAGCTGAAGCCTGCGCGCAGATATTCCGCGACATTATCCGGCGTGACAAAGTCATCGACCACGGTGACCCGGCATTCCGGATTGATCTGGCGAATACGTTCTGCCATGACGTCTGCTTTCGCCAGACCAACGTTATCGCGCAGGGCATGAATCTGGCGGTTAGTGTTGGTGACGCAGACGTCATCCATATCAATAAGGGTAATGGCGCCGATGCCCGTACGCGCCAGCGCCTCTGCCGCCCACGAACCAACGCCGCCAATCCCGACCACGCAAATATGCGCATCGGCAAACAGTTGCAGCGCTTTTTCACCGTACAAACGCGCCGTGCCGCCGAAGCGCTGACGCCAGGCATCACTTATTACTACTGACATACCACCTCAGAATTAAAAAGGGCGAGGTTATCCCTCACCCTGTCTGATCCATAGAAACAGCGCTCAGAATACCATATTCAGCCGCTAAACACGTTACCAGCGCCAGGCGCGCTTTTCAGCACCCAGACGCGACCATAGTGGTTATACCAACCTGCGCGATGTCCGGCGTCCGGACCAATTCCCTGATAAATATCGAAGTGCTGGCCTTTTATCGCGCCGCCGACATCCAGCGCCACCATCAGACGCAGCTCATACTGGCCGTTGAATTTGCCGTTGTTGTCGAGCAGCGGGACTTCAGCGAGCAATGTTGTCCCCGGCGGGATAATGCTGCGGTCAGAGGCAACGGAAGCCCGGCCAATCAGCGGCACCGCGCTTGCGCCTTTCACTGGTGCGAAAGACTGCGGCTTAAAGAAAACAAACGACGGGTTTTGTTCCAGCAGTTCGCGGACTTCCGCTTCGCTGTGCGTTTCCCCCCAGTGACGGATCGCCTGCATCGACATGTCTTCCCGCTTCACTTCGCCGCGATCGATCAGGACCTTACCGATACTGCGATAAGCATGCCCGTTTTTCCCTGCATAGCTGAAGAAATTAAGCGGGGAGCCGTCGCCAAAATCGATATAGCCACTGCCCTGCACATCCATAATGAAGTTATCCATCAAAGAATTGCTGTAGGCAAGAATGTAATTGTCGCTCAGCGCGCCAGCGTAAATTTCTGCGCGAGACGGCAAGCGTCCGCGTTTTGGCGGCATACGGTAAATGGGATACTGGAATTCGCCCTGACGCGTGTGGCGCGCCTGAACAACTGGTGTGTAATAACCGGTAAACTGGACGTTGCCGTAGTTATCGGCTCCTTCCATCTGCCAGGCGTCGATTCCAAACTGGCGCATGGTACGGGTATCGCCGCCGGAGCGTAGCCAGTCCTGAACGGCGTTATAGACGCTGCTCTGACTGCCGTACAGGCGCGGAGAAGCACTGCGGATCTGGCTCACCTGCTCGGCAAAATCACCGGCGTTGATGGGGGCGCCAACGGCGTCAGGCTGGTTCACCAGTGAGAAAGGCTGGGTAAACTTCCCGTCTTTATACTGCTGTCCGCGATCGGTCGGTTTAGAGGAACAGGCAGCAAGCATAGCAACCACCGCCCCCAAAAAAAGGTAACTTACCCAACGTCCTTTCATTGTTCTCATCTTTTCGCTGTCATTCATACGCAAAGAAGATAACAAACCCCGCCAGCTAATGAAACGAGCAGGGTTAGCCTGACGCAAATTCCGCGCAAAATTTAAACTGAAGTGCCTTGTTTTTGTTCAATTTCGCCCTTAAACCGTGATCCAGGTGAAAAAAGGGTTGCATGAAAATGTTAGCAGAGTATAGTGCGCATCCACGGACGCGGGGTGGAGCAGCCTGGTAGCTCGTCGGGCTCATAACCCGAAGGTCGTCGGTTCAAATCCGGCCCCCGCAACCAATTAAAATTTGATAGCAGTGCTTTCTGTATAGCAGAAGACGGACGCGGGGTGGAGCAGCCTGGTAGCTCGTCGGGCTCATAACCCGAAGGTCGTCGGTTCAAATCCGGCCCCCGCAACCAATCAAATTTGACAGAAGTGCTTTCTGCACAGCAGAAGACGGACGCGGGGTGGAGCAGCCTGGTAGCTCGTCGGGCTCATAACCCGAAGGTCGTCGGTTCAAATCCGGCCCCCGCAACCAATACTAAACACCTTAACGGGTGTTTTTTTGTTTCTGTGGTCCGTAAAAGATTTTTCTGGTGACCAAACGCGGCCGGGCGGCGACACCTGCGCCTTCTCCGGCCTCTCTGTTTATCCTCTTCTCGCCAATGTTGCCCCGTCGGCAAAATAGGCTTTGATCCCGGCAAGAATCGACTCGGCCACTTCCTGCTGGAACTTTGCGGTTTTAAGCTTGCGTTCTTCTTCAATATTACTGATAAACGCCGTTTCGACGAGAATCGACGGAATATCCGGCGCTTTCAGCACCGCAAACCCGGCCTGTTCGACCTGATTTTTATGCAGATTGTTAATCTTGCCGAGCTTGTTCAACACCGCTTTACCAAATTTCAGGCTGTCGGCGATGGTCAGCGACTGCACCATATCGAACATCGTATGGTCGACGTAGCGGTCACCGCTTTTGCTCACGCCGCCAATTAAGTCCGAGGCGTTCTGCGTTTGCGCCAGATATTTCGCTGCCGTACTGGTCGCCCCTTTGGTGGAAAGCGCGAATACCGATGACCCGCTGGGCTGGCGGCTGGTAAAGGCGTCCGCGTGAATCGACACAAACAGGTCTGCGCGCTGTTTCTGGGCCTTCGCCACACGCACCTTCAGCGGAATGAAGATATCTTCGTTCCGCGTCATATAGACCTTCATATTGCCTTCTCTTTCGATCAGCGCGCGTAAGCGCCGGGCGATTTGCAACACCACGTCTTTTTCACGCGTTTTGTATTTGCCGACCGCCCCGGAGTCTTCTCCGCCGTGTCCCGGATCAAGCATGATCACAATCGGGCGATCGCGCCCGGCTTTCCCCGGTTGCGGCCCGCTCTGCGCAGGCGGTACCTGTTTATCCAGATCGCCCTTATTGTAATCTTCCAGTAGCGCCAACAATGGATCCTGCATATCCTGCGCATTGACAGGATAAAGATCCATGACCAGACGCTCTTTAAACCCGGCAACCGGCGCCAGCGCGAACAGCTGCGGCTTCACGTTTTGCTTTAGTTCGAACACCATTCGGACGGTCTGCGGGTCGAATTGTCCTACCCGCGCCGACTTAATATAAGGATCATCAGGACGAATTTGCGCCCCCATGCCTTTCAGCACCGAGTTCAGATTTACCCCTTCTATATCCACCACCACGCGCTCAGGATTGCTCAGGGCAAACTGTTTGTACTTCAACTGTCGGTTCGACTCCACCGTCACACGGGTGTAACTCGACGCTGGCCAAATACGAACCGCAACGACCTGACTGGTGGCAGCCAGGCCGACCTGACTGACGCTCAATAGCCACATGGCGCCCGCCCCTTGTAGTAATCGACGGCGGCTGATGGGTGGATGTGATCCCGACATGCTTCTCCCGAGCAAAGTAAATCTTAACGGTGTTGAGTGAGTAAACGTCCAAATTGACCGGAAACTTTAGCGAATGACGCATAATCTGTCATCAATAAAAGGGTAAACATTCTTTTGGTATTCACGGTATTACTGAGAAAAAACTTTGCCCGGATTAAAATTTGCGCTTGCGCATGGCGAAGAAACAGAATAAAAATACAATAATTACGAATAATCATGCAGTGAGGGTAGGCCGTGGTGAAGGAACGTAGAACCGAACTGGTACAGGGATTCCGCCATTCTGTTCCCTATATCAATACCCATCGGGGAAAAACGTTTGTGATTATGCTTGGTGGCGAAGCCATTGAGCATGAAAACTTTTCCAGTATTGTCAATGACATTGGCCTTCTCCATAGCCTTGGCATTCGCCTGGTGGTGGTGTATGGCGCGCGTCCGCAAATCGACGCCAACCTGGCCGTGCATCATCATGAGCCGATGTATCACAAAAATACGCGTGTCACCGACGCCAAAACACTGGAACTGGTTAAACAGGCAGCGGGCACCTTGCAGCTGGATATCACTGCGCGCTTATCAATGAGCCTGAACAATACGCCGCTCCAGGGCGCGCACATTAACGTGGTCAGCGGGAATTTCATTATCGCGCAGCCGCTGGGCGTCGACGATGGGGTCGACTATTGCCACAGCGGACGCATTCGCCGTATTGACGAAGAGGCGATCCACCGACAGTTAGACAGCGGCGCGATCGTACTGATGGGCCCGGTCGCGGTCTCGGTGACTGGCGAAAGTTTCAACCTGACGTCGGAAGAAATCGCCACCCAACTGGCGATCAAGCTGAAAGCAGAAAAGATGATTGGCTTCTGTTCGTCTCAGGGCGTGACCAACGAGGACGGCGATATCGTCTCTGAACTGTTCCCCAATGAAGCGCAGGCCAGGGTTGAGGCGCAGGAAGAAAAAGGCGATTACAACTCCGGCACCGTGCGTTTTCTGCGTGGGGCGGTGAAAGCCTGTCGCAGCGGCGTGCGCCGCTGTCATCTGATTAGCTATCAGGAAGATGGCGCGCTGTTGCAGGAGCTGTTCTCCCGTGACGGCATCGGGACCCAGATCGTAATGGAAAGCGCCGAACAAATTCGTCGCGCGACCATAAACGATATCGGCGGCATTCTGGAACTGATTCGCCCACTGGAGCAGCAGGGGATCCTGGTGCGCCGCTCACGCGAACAACTGGAGATGGAGATCGACAAATTCACCATTATTCAGCGCGATAACATGACCATCGCCTGCGCCGCCCTGTACCCCTTCCCGGAAGAAAAAATCGGCGAGATGGCCTGCGTGGCGGTGCATCCGGACTACCGTAGCTCCTCGCGGGGAGAAGTTCTGCTGGAACGCATTGCCGCCCAGGCAAAGCAAATTGGCCTGAGCAAGCTGTTCGTACTCACCACCCGCAGCATTCACTGGTTCCAGGAGCGCGGCTTTACGCCGGTGGACATTGATTTGTTGCCGGAAAGCAAAAAAGAGATGTACAACTACCAGCGGCGATCAAAAGTGCTGATGGCGGATTTAGGATAAGCGGGGGCCGGAACGCGCAACCGCTTCTCCGGCCAGACAGTTAGCCTTCGCCATTGAACAACGCGGACAAACCGCTTCGGCGTTCAGTGCGGGTGGCCACCGCGCTGCTCAGAATGCGCTCATCGGCATACAGCGACAGCCGCTGGCGCGCGCGGGTTACAGCAGTGTACACCAGTTCGCGGGTCACCACCGGCGAGCGCTGGGTGGGCAACACCAGCGCCGCATGGTCGAACTCCGATCCCTGCGATTTATGCACCGTCATTGCCCACGTTGTTTCATGCTCCGGCAGGCGGCTGGGCTGTATGTCTTTGATGCTGCCGTCCGGCATCGCGAACCAAACCCGTAAGCCGTCCCCGCGCTCAAGCGCAATGCCAATATCGCCGTTAAACAGCCCCAGCGCGCTGTCGTTGCGGGCAATCATAACTGGCCGCCCTTCATACCAACGGGAATGCGGCAGACGGCGAATTTTCCGTTTCTGCTGCATAGCCTGCTCAAGACGTTCATTCAGTCCGCTGACGCCAAACGGCCCTTCACGGAGCGCGCAGAGCAACTGGAATTCATTGAAAGCCTCAATGATTACGTCTGGTTCCGCACGCTGTGAAAGCAGTTGCAGATAGCGTCCGTAGCCGCGCAGCGCGTCATCAAGCATAGCGCTGTAGTCTTCCCCGCTCTGCAATATCCGTTTCTCAATATCTGCAAAATCCTGCTGAAAGACGGTGTTTATCGCCGCCTTATCGCCCCGGTTGATCGCCGCCGCCAGTTGGCCAATGCCGGAATGGCTGCCAAAGCGATAGCTTTTTTGCAACAGACACAGGCTGTCCCGCAGAGAAGCGGCTTCAGTACCGGTACCTGCCGGGACGGGCATACCGGTCAGGCGGGTCAACTGTTGCGCCCGCTCCGGCGTATAACCCGCGTTCACATACGCGCAGATATCACCGAGCACCGCCCCTGCTTCTACCGACGCCAGCTGGTCGCGATCGCCGAGGAAAATCACCCGCCCATGCGGCGGCAACGCGTCAATCAGGCGCGACATCATCGGCAGGTCAATCATAGACGCTTCATCAACCACCAGCACGTCCAGATGCAACGGGTTACCCGCGTGATGGCGCAAGCGCTGACTGCCCGGTTGGGCGCCCAACAGCCGGTGCAGCGTGCTGGCCTCTTCAGGAATGCGTTTTTTCTGTTCGTCTGTCAGCGGAAGCTGGCGCAGGGCCTTGCCTAATGATTCGGTCAGCCGCGCTGCCGCTTTGCCCGTCGGCGCCGCCAGCCGGATGCGGCATCGCTCGCCGTCCGCCAGTTGAATTAACGCCGCCAGCAGTCGCGCCACGGTTGTGGTTTTTCCCGTCCCCGGCCCGCCGGAAATCACCGAAATCCGTCGGGTCAGCGCGACCGCCGCCGCCACTTTTTGCCAGTTAATGTCATCAGCGTCCGGAAATAGCGCTTCCAGCGTTTGCGACAGTAGGGCTTCATCTACCGCAATGGGCTGATTTACTTCGCTAAAGAACCGCGCTACCGTCCGTTCGTTACACCACATGCGATTCAGATACAAACGATCGCCGTAGAGAATCATCGGCGAGGGACGCTCGCCGCGGCTGACCGCGCTGGAGGCCAGCAGACATTCACGCCAGTCTGCTGGCTCGCCGATCTCACTCAGGCAGGCGGCCAGCACCGGTGGCAGATCATCCTTCTGCGTCAGGCGCGCAAGCGGTAAACAGACGTGCCCCTCTCCGGCGTCCCGACTCAACAGCGCCGCCGCCAGCGCCACGGCAGGCTCATTCTCGCCAGTTACCGCCAGCGCAAACTGCGCGTCCAGCGGGCGAAGCTGTTTTTGTTCCACTGCGTCGAGCAGTCGCTCCTGTAACGTCATCGCGTCTCCTCCTCTGTCATACCCGCAAACATCTCATCCATGCGGGTAATCAGCTCGCTGTCAGGGCGGGTAGTGAAAATCCCCTGCTGCGGCTGTTCGCTGTCCACTCCGCGTAAAAACAGATAAATCACGCCGCCAACGTGGCGCGTATAGTCATAATCCGCAATGCGATGTCGCAGGTAGCGATGCAGCGCCAGGGTATAAAGCTGATACTGTAAATCGTAGCGGTGTGCCTGCATTGCCGCCGCCATCGCTTCCGGCGTGTAGGCCTGGCTATTGTCGCCCAGCCAGTTTGACTTATAGTCCAGCAGGTAATAGCGGCCTTGATGACGAAACACCAGGTCGATAAAGCCTTTCAGCATCCCACGAACCTGTGCGAAATCCAGCGGCGGACAGCCCGCCGAGAGCGGATCATATTGACGAATAAGCGCATCAAGTTCCGCAGCGACCAGCGGCTTGCCGATCGGCAGATAAAACTCCATCTCGACCTGTTTTTCACGCGCCGAAAGCTGGTTCAGGCTGACGCCCGTTTCATTGAGGGGCGTGCGTAAAATCGCCGCGATCCACTGGGTAAGCGTCGGTTCCCAGTGCGCCTCATAGCCGCCCAATTCAAGCTTTTCCCGTACCCAGACGGGATCAACCGGCTGGGTAAAGTCGAGATCTTCAAACAGGCTGTGCAGGAACGTGCCCGGCGACGCGCCGCGCGGAAACTGGTGCGGCGTCAGTTCAGGGGCGTCCACCACCTCGCCGACGCCTGCGGCATCGATATCCAGTCGCGGCATAAGATCCTGAGCGATGCCGTGTCCGCGCTGCTGCAGGCCGGAATAACTGGTCACACGCCAGCTATCGCCGGGGGTACGCAGTACATGACGAACGCTCAGCGCCGCCTCGCTTTCCGCGAAGGCTGGCAGTGACTCAGGACGGATCACGTCCGGGGTCCGGCAATGAATATGCTCATCGCACAGCGCTTCAATCGCGGCGCGAAGCCCGGCGGCGTCTTTCGGCTCGCCTTTTTGCAGCAGACGGCCAAGCGCGCTCAGATGCACATCGGTATCGCCCTTTTTGTCGCCCCGGCGGCGCACCAGAGGCGCAACGCCCAGGCTACAGTGCCAGACGGAACGGGTCAGCGCCACGTAAAGCAACCGCAGATCTTCCGCCAGACGCTCGGCTTCGGCCAGCGCAATGCTCTCTTCCGCATGGCTGAGATCCAGTACCGCTTCAAAGGACTGACGGTCATGGTAAAACGCCTGATCCTGAACGCGAAAGTGGGTGATAAACGGCAGCCACACCAGCGGGTATTCCAGCCCTTTCGATTTATGAATGGTGACGATTTGCACCAGATGCTTATCGCTTTCCAGACGCATCTGCTGGCTGGCGGCATTGTTGTCCGGCTCAAGAATATGTTGAGAAAGCCAGCGTACCAGCGCATGTTCGCTCTCCAGCTGCGACGCCGCCTCCTGCAATAGCTCGCTGATGTGCAGGATATCGGTCAGGCGACGTTCGCCACCCGCCGTTGCCAGCAGGTTTTCCGCGATATGACGCGCCGACATCAGCGCGCGCAGCATCGGCATGACGCCGCGCTTCTGCCAGATCTGACGATAACCGACAAACTCTTCCACCACCCGATCCCAGGCGCTTTCGCTTTGATTAAGCGTTTCGATATCACGGGCGTTCAGTCCCATCATCGAAGTAGCTAACGCGCTACGTAAGGTATTTTCCCGCTCCGGGTTCATGACCGCCTGCAGCACCCAGAGCATTTCCTGGGCTTCCAGCGTGTCGAACACGCTGTCGCGGTTGGATAGATAGACAGAAGGAATGGCAAGCAGGGTCAGGGCATCGCGCACCAACGCGGCTTCCTGGCGGCTTCTGACCAGTACGCTGATATCGGACGCGCTCACCGCTTGCGCACGCTCACCGCGGATGAGCAGAGCGTCGCCACGCTGCCCGGCTTCCAGCCAGTCGCGGATTTGCGCAGCGCAGACCTGCGCCATGTAGCTCTGGTAATCCCCCACGCCGCAGCCTTCCCCGTCCATCAGCCACATTGTCATCGCGGGCTGTGCTTCGCCACGAAACTCAAAGCGCAGCGACTGGTTTTTTTCGGCAGACTTAACTGGCTGGAACGGAATCTCACGAAACATAAAGGCATCGTCCATCTGGCCGAACAGTCGGTTAACACTGTTGACCATTCCTGGCGCGGAACGCCAGTTGGTATCGAGCGTATAGTGCGCGTTCACTTCGCTACGCGCTTTCATATACGTGAAAATGTCCGCGCCGCGAAATGCATATATCGCCTGCTTCGGGTCGCCGATCAGTAACAGCGCCGTCTCCGGCTGCCGCTGCCAGATACGGCGGAAAATTCGGTATTGCTGGGGATCGGTGTCCTGGAATTCGTCGATCATCGCGACCGGAAAACGGGTACGAATGGCGGCAGCCAGCGCATCGCCGCTCTCACTGCGCAGCGCGGCGTCCAGCCTGCTGAGCATGTCGTCAAACCCGAGTTCGCCGCGGCGGCGCTTTTCGCGGGCAACCGTTTCACGAATTTCCGCCAGCGCGCGCGTGATCACCAAATCCCGGATGGTCAGAGGCTCCGCCAGCAGTTCATCAATGGCGACAAACAGCGGATGTTCCGGCACGACGCCGCCCGCTTTGGTCCGTTCCTGCAAAAAACGCTGCGAAAATTTCTCCAGCGCGTCCGGGAGCTGGTAGCTCAGGGTCTCTTCCTGCGCCCAGGCGCTGATCTTTTCGATCCATTTACCCTGATTACCACGATTAAATTTGCGCCGGTCAATGCCAGAGGATTCCAGCAGCCCCTCCAGTTGATCGACTGATTCACACCACTTTTGCTTGAGCGCGTTGATCCGTCCGACGATGGCGTCATGACGGGAGGCTAGCGTTTCGTCATCGGGCGGCGGCGCTTTAATGACCGGCGCTTCCCCCTGCAAATAACGATTGATATCGGCGAGCAGCGACTTAGGACCTGTCCAGGTCTCAAATACCACCTGAGCGATTTCACGCGGTAAGGGGTAGCAGTGGCGACGCCAGAAATCCGCGCACGCCTGATAGCGCAGCAGGGATTCGTCCTCAATCAATTGCTGTTCAAACAGCATGCCGGACTCAAAGGCATTCAGGCTCAGCATGCGCTGACAAAAACCATGGATAGTAAACACCGCCGCCTCGTCCATCTGACGCTCAGCCAGCAGCAGCCACTGGGCCGCCTGTTCGGTATCGGCGATCTCATCCAGCAGGCTGGCATAAAGCGGGTTATCGGTGGACTTGCGCAGGCAGGCGATACGCAGCTCATGAATATTGCTGCGAATACGGCCGCGGAGTTCTTCGGTGGCGGCCTCGGTGAAGGTCACCACCAGGAGTTCTTCCACGGTGAGCGGACGAGGAAAGGCGGCTGTACCGCCGAGTCCAAGCAACAGGCGCAAATAAAGCGCTGCGATGGTAAAGGTTTTGCCGGTCCCCGCCGAGGCTTCAATCAGGCGCTCGCCCGTAAGGGGCAAGCGCAGGGGATCAAGGGACTCGGCAACATCATTCATTCTTATCACTCATCAGGGGCAAAGTTTGCTGCAACGCGCTGACGTTATCCCACACTTTCCAGCCTTCCGGGCGGGCGTAACCCGTCTTCCCGCTCTGACCACCGGAAATTTGCGACAGTATCGCCATGCCTTGCGGCGCGACCACCGCCTGATGGAAGAAATCCGCGAGCTTCTGTGGCGTCAGCAGTTTTATCTGGGCGACGATTTTATCACGCGAATCGAAACGCATATTGCCGCGATCGAAATCTTTGCTGATTTTCGATGCTTCTTCACCCAGCGTCTGCGGCGCCTGCACCATTTGCGCAATGATCGCCTGCTGGATCTGCACAAACTCTTCCGGCTTCATTGCCCGTAGTTTTGCTTCCGCCGTTGGGAAAAACGCTTTATAACGCTCCCACAAATACTTAGGTTGTTTGTCGCTGCTTTGCAGGAGGAAGCCCATCCCCCATTGACGCCCTACGCTCATCGGGAAAGCGAATACCGCGTAACCCAGTTGTTCTTCAGTACGAAGCTGATGGTAAAACCACGGCTGCACAATCTGACCGAGCATCGCACTGTAGGCCGAGCTGGCATACTCGTCGTAGCCCGTGGGCACAAAGACCGCCGCCAGTGCGGAGTCTGTACTGCTGCCCGCTTTTTCAAAAATCACGGACTGCTTTTTATCGACCACCACATCTTTATTACGACACCACTCAGAGCCGTTCGCGCCCAGCTGTTTCTGGATATCGCGCGCCATTGACGTCACCTGCGCCTCGCTCATGTTGCCGATAGCCAGGAACTCCGGACGCGCGCCGGTTTTTAACGCCTCACGATACTCCATCACCTCTTTCAGCGTGATTGACGGCAGCAGCGCGCGACGCTCATCGCGGGTGAAATAAGGCACCTGCGAGATCATCTGCACCGGCATGATGGCTTGCTCGTAAGCTTTACCTTTCTCAGCGGAATCCATCATCTGGCTGTACCAGGATTTCGCCTGTTCCAGCTGTTCTTCCGTCGCGCTATAGGTGAAATACCCTTCAAGCAGCGCCTTGAAAAGCTGCGGCAAGCGCTGCGTATAACCGTCGGCATTCAGCATCAGACCATTATTCGCGTTCGTGGAAAAGCCGATCCCGCCGACGGAGGCCTGGTTGCTTAACTGATCGAGCGCGATCCCCGCCAGATAATCATTCAGGGCAAACATCACCTGATTTCTGGCGCTGTCCATCGCTTTAGGGTTGCGCAAAATGACGCTGACGTCCGCCCTGGGTTCGCTGGCAAAGTGCTGGCTTGGCGCGTAAACCACACGCAGCGCCGGCTCATCGACAATCAGCGCCGGGCGGGTGTATGACTTTTGCGGTTTAGTCAGGGTGAAATCGTCAGGAATATAGGGGTTAAGCTCCGGCAGCGACAGGGTAATGCCCTGCGCTTTTTTCTGCCATGCGGCAAACGTCTGCTCGCTGATTTTATCAACCTGATACGGCGCATCGACAAAGTAAGCGGTTTTATTGTGCGGCTCTTTCGGGCTGATGTACCAGATACGCGCATTTTGCGGCGTCATCATGCCAAGACGCGCATTTATCGCTTTGGCGTCGTAACGATCGGCAATGTTTACAGCGTCGAGAGTATGCGCCACCGGTACGCGGATCATGGTATCCGCCAGCCACTCGACGTAGTCCATATCGCGGGTAATTGACGGATAACGGAAGTCGAGGTCAAGTACATGCGCCAGTTCGTCAAAGTAGCGCTTATCAATTCCCTTTTCACGCAGCAGATTGAGGTAACTGAAAATAGCGGCGACAACCTCTTCGCGTTGGGCCAGCCCTTTGTCGGTCAACGTGGCCGAAATTGCCAGCACGCCGCTGTTGCCATTCACTACCGGATCGGAGTCCGCGCGAATACCTTCCACCAGCCCCTGCTTTTGTAGCCAGTCAGAAAGCGTGCCTGGCGTACGGTTACCGATCAAATATGCGATCAGTTCGTCCGTTTTGCTGCGAAACTGCGCGCTGTTATTGTCGATGCGAAACTCGACGCGCAGCACTTTTCGCGGCAGCGCGGGAACGTAGTGGATGATAATCCCTTTTTGCGCGTCGGTGACCACCGGGACGGTGATAGCCGGTTTTTCGATGTTTTTATTCGGCACCCGACCATAGGTTTCAGCAGCCATCTTCGCCAGCTCCGGCAGCGGCTTATTGCTGTATATCACCGCTTTCATGAGGTTGGCGGAGTAATATTTTTTATGGAAGTCGACCAGCGCCTGTTGCACCGGGTTTCCGGGTTTATCGCTCAGGGTTTCCAGGTTTCCACCGGAAAAGCGTGAGCCCGGGTGCGCAGGGTTGATGGTTTCTGCGCTGACCTGCGCCATTCGCATCCCGTCACGGGTACGCGCCATCGTCAACTCTGCGTTCACCGCGTTGCGTTCACGATCCGCATATTTTTTATCCAGAAGCGGTTGTGCGACGGCGTCTGACAATCGATCAACGGCTCCGGCCAGAGCGTCGTTTTCGACTTCCAGATAAAAAGCGGTGCGATACGGCGCGGTGCTGGCGTTATGGCTGCCGCCGTGCAGTTTGAGATATTCAGCAAGGCTGTCGGCCTGAGGGTATTTTTTCGATCCCATCAGACACATATGCTCAAGATAGTGCGCCAGCCCCTGATGCGCCTCCGGATCTTCAAGCGAACCAACGGGTACCACCAGCGCAGAGAGGGATTTTACCGCCTGCGGATCGGATACCAGCAAAACCACCATGTCATTATCCAGACGCACGGCCTGATACTGACGGGTATCTTTGTCGCTTTTCCGGATAGTTTCCGCTATGGGTTGCCAACCGGTGTCTGCCTGACTTAAGGGCGCCCAAAAGGCGACGAACAACAGTAACGCTTTGAACCAGGTGCTGCGGGGCATTCAAAAACCTCATCATTAACTTTCTTTCTGCGCAAAGACACGCCGTTTGCGACTCCGGGCAGGGCAACGCATCTTAAAGGAAGCCTTTAAATTGCGCAATTTTTATACAATCATGACGACTGATTAAATCTGAAAAGCGGAAGCAGGTAACGTTGCGACTGCGCGAGTATCATCTCAAGCGTGTCTGGCTCCAGCTGCCGCCACAGGCGCTGATACCAGATATCATCGCCTTCGCCACGCACGACCATATTCCCTTCGTAAGCCTGCAAAAACTTCGTGCGGGCCTTCTGGCGCGTGTCGTCGTCCTCTAACATGGCATCATTTGCCGCGTCGTAACAGGCTTTTATCCACGCGCCGCCGCTTTCCGGCAGAACCAAAAGCGGCGCGGACATCCCTTCGCGATAGCCTTCAATCAGTTGCGCAAGGTAGCCTAACGCCTGCTCTTTTTCCAACGGCGGGAAGCGCCATTCGCCGTCTTTTCGCAAAAACAGCCGACTTTCGCCTTTTCCCCCGCAGGCACAATAGACAAGGTGTTCGAGCCAAAGTTGCACGCCCTGCGAAACACTGATTAGGGAAGGCCGCCAGCGTAACAGGCCGTCCTCCTGCACCTGCGGCAGCCAGCCAGTCAACTGGACGCCGTGACAGTCGAGATCGATTTCCAGACTCTGACTCGGCTGGCGACAGGCAATAATTTTGTCGGCCAGCGTCTGCATTTCCTGATGCTGAGCTTCCCAGAGAATTTCGCCAAACGCCCCGTAAGGCAGATCGCCCGCCGCGCGGAAACGACGGAACAGGCTTTCCGCATCGCCCTGCTCGACCAGCGCGTTCAGCAACTGCTGGTTGAGCTGATAACGGCTTAAACCTTCCAGAGTAAAAGGCTCCGTGTCCGGAATATCACTCTCCTCAGCGCGAAAATTAACCCGCAATCGCATCTGGAAAAACGCCCGTACCGGATGCGCCCAGAAACGCTGAAGCGTGTCGAGATTCAACGTATCCGGCATCGCAAATTCCAGCGGCTGGACAAAATCGCTATGGGCCTTTCCGCTACGGCTGGCCGCTGGCAACCACTCGCTGGCGTAGCTCTGCAACTCGCCAGGCTGGAAGTTCTGCGCGTCAAACGGCATTCGCGTATGCAGACAGGCAATATGTGCTTTCACCCGCGCCTCGCTTTCATCGCAGGTCAGCGCCTCGTCGCCCGGCAAATAATGGCTTTGTCCGATATAGTCGAGCAGTTCCTGCACCAGTACCGAAGGAAAGCGTTCACTGTTATCCTGAATGGAGCGCCCGATATAGCTGATATACAACGTCTGTTGGGCAGAAATTAATGCTTCCAGGAATAAGTAGCGGTCATCATCCCGACGACTGCGATCGCCACGCATTGGCTTCTGGCTCATCAGGTCAAAACCAAGCGGGGGCAGCTGGCGTGGGTAAATGCCGTCGTTCATTCCCAGCAAACAAACCACTTTGAACGGGATGGACCGCATCGGCATCAGGGTACAGATGTTCACCGGACCGGCCAGGAATCGCTGACTGATTCGCTCCTGATCCAGTCGCTGCGCCAGTTCATCACGCAGTAGCGAAAGCGGTACCGCATCGCCATATTCCGCGCCTATTCCTTCGGCAATAATCGTCTGCCACTGCTGCTCTATCAGCGTCATGGCGGCTTCCGTTTCGCTGTCCGGCTGGAAAAAATCGTTGAGCATGTCCCGGCAAACGGGTAACCACTCCTCCAGAGGCCGCTCCTGCGCCAGTCCACGTCGCCAGATGTTGAGCTGCATCAGCAGAGACGCAAGATGCCCAACCAGTTCCGCAATCAGCCCGCTGGATTCGTCATACGGCAGGACGGACTGCCATTCGCCCTGCGCGCTTTCCATCGCGTAGCCGAGCAGCATTCGCGTCAGGCCAAATCGCCAGGTGTGCTGCCCCGTCGCCGGAAGCGCCAGCTCCCGTACGTTATCGTCATCAATCCCCCAACGGATGCCGGATTCGTTAACCCACAACCGCAGATAGCGCAGCCCTTCTTCACTGATATTAAAACGCGCCGCCAGCACCGGCACATCCAGTAACGCCAGCACATCTTCAGAAACAAAGCGGCTGTCAGGCAGTGACAGCAGACTGATAAACGCCTGCAAAACCGGGTGAGACTGGCGGGCGCGGCGATCCGAAATGGCATAGGGCAGATAACGCTCAGGCGGCGCGCTGCCAAATACCGCCTGAATAAACGGGCTATAGCTGTCGATATCCGCCACCATCACGATAATATCGCGCGGAGTCAGCGAGGGATCGGCCTCAAGCATTGCCAGCAGGCGATCGTGAAGCACTTCCACTTCTCGCTGCGGACTATGACACACGTGAAAAGTAACGCTGGTATCGTTCGGGTCAAGCCGACGCTTACTGTCGCTGCGCGAATATTCTTCCAGATTCACGCCCGCTACCGCGCGGTTCTCCAGCTCAAGGATATCGGCCTGAATAGCGTGCAGCAGGTTATCCGGCGTGACGTCGACGAACGCATCCAGCTCCTGGCTGTTTTCCAGTTCGGAGAGCAGGTAAATGTAGTCTCGTCCCAGCTTCCCCCATGACGCCAACATTGGATTGCCAACGTCCTGTTCTCCGTCGCGGTTAAATAAGCTTTCGGCTTTCGCATTATCACGAAACAATGGTAAATGGCGCTCTTCGAAGCTGTGCCGCCGTTGACGCGCCAGCAGCTTTGCCAGCCAGGCAGGATCTTTAATATCACCCCAGTAATAACGGCAGGGATTGGTAAAAAGCAAATGAATGTCGATATGTTTACCGAGGGCCTGCAGCGCCTGCAAATAGACGGGCGGTAGCGCGGAAATTCCGCAGATAAACACCCGAGAAGGCAGTCCGGGCGGACAGGAACTGGCGCTGTTAAGAGTCTGAATGAAACGCTGGTAAAGGTTAGCGCGGTGCCAGCGCGGTTGTCCTAACTCCGCGGTGTATTCCACCAGCGCCTTCCACAGCGGCGCCTGCCAACGTTGAGCCTCGCCCAGCCCCTCAATCCTGCGCCCTGTTTCCCACTGCGTCAGCCAGTCAGGACGGTAAACCAGGTACTGGTCGAACAGATCCGCCGCACGCGAAGAAAGCTGGAACAGTTTGCGTTTGTCACTGTCGTCCGTCAGATAGTGGCGCAGCAACGCGAAGTCGTCTTGCTCCAGAAGCTGTGGCAACAGCGTCATAAGTTTCCAGCTCATGCTCTGTTTGCTAAATGCGCTCTCTTTAGGAATTTCCGGCAACACGCGAACAAACATGTCCCAGATAAAACTCGCCGGCAGAGGAAACTCGATATTGGCGGCGATGCCAAACTTCTGCGAAAGGGTCATTTGTAACCACTGCGCCATACCGGTGCTTTGCACCAAAATCATTTCTGGCTCGAACGGATCGTCCAGCCGCTCGCGCTCGACGATAAACTCCATCAACGCTTCCAGCACATCCAGACGGTTTGAGTGGTAGACCCTTAACATAGAGACTCCTGACAACTAACGATTAGGGCAGTGCAGACGCGTCATCGCGCCCTGTCTGCCCAGCGGTGAAACCAGCTGAACGCTGATGCTGACACATCCGGCCTGCGTTGTCTGCATCCGGTTAACCCGCCAGTTATCAGGTGGCGATAATGGCCGCAGTTGCGTTTGTCGCCAGGCGAGTCGCCACTGTTGCAGATACTGGCCGTTCACGACAAAACTGTTCATTAGCGCACGCTGATACCCGGAAAGCGCGGTGACCACCATGACCATCAACAGCATGGCTAACAGCACGTCAGGCAGGCTAAAACCACGCTGGCGGCTCAGGGAAGCTGGCATAGCGCAACCTCCCGCAGCGGGCAAAAATCGCTCCAGCCAGACGGAGAAAACACGACGCTTTCTTCGCGCTGTTCCGCTTGTCGCCATAATGATGTCCCCTGCCAGCTTGCAATAAGCAGCGCGCGTTTTCCATCGATCTGACGCAGGCAGACGGGAACCCTTTCCGCCGCATAATACCGACACTGTTTTTCAGCGCCTGTGCCCCAATGCTGCATTCTGCCCCACTCTATGGCTGACTGCACCAGCGCCTGACGCTGTAAGGCCTGGCTTTCCAGCACCACGCGCCGGGAAAAATGCGTTTGCTGCTGGTTTAGCCCTTGCAACAGCAGGCTCCCAAGCACCAACAGCAACAGTACCAGTGCAAGAGAAGAGACGCCTCGCTCACGGTTCACAGATTAAATCCCGTCACGCTATACAACACGTCAATCGCCATCCGCGGACGGGCCCGGCTCTCGCCGCGCAACCGTAGGGTCAGTTCGGGCGCAAAACCAGCAGTGTCTTGCCGTTCAACCACAAACCCGGTGATCTGAACGGTGTCTGGATCGGTCATTTTATCCCAACCTTTGTCGGTACAGCTTCTTGCCCCCCGCAATGTTTCCAGTGCGCTACCGCTAAGACGAAACCCAATCTGTTCGGCGTCTTTTAGCGGCTCGCGCTCCCAGATACCGTTACCGTTGGCATCCCACTGCGCGATCACGCATTGCCCCTGTTGGGCAATAAACAACCCTTTTCCCTTGCAGCTACCATAACAATACCCGGCTCGCTGAAGATGCTTCGCGACGGTATACACCCGCTGCCACACATCGTCTTCCAGCGAAAGCCTTCGGGTATGCTGCAAAATGTCGCGCTGTAAGGCGGGCAAAAAGCGGGCGGCTCCCAACAGCAGTACACTACCGATGGCCATCGCGATTAAAACTTCGAGCAATGAAAATCCGCGTTCGTTCATCGGCAGGCCTCGGTGTTGTCGCGCTCGCACAAGCGAATGCGCCCCCACGGCGACACAACCAGACGCCATTCTCCCGCCGGGTTTTTCAGGCGGATATGTCCGGCCCAGGCAGTGTTGCGCAGGCCAAAGAAGGCCAGCGACGGCGTGATCTCCGCGATGGCGATGTCGTGCCAACGCGGCGTAAAGACCAGCGCGGAACGTGGCACACAGGTCGTTTGTTGGGCAAGCGAACTGACAAGACACTCTCTTTCCTCCTCCCTGATGACGGCAATGGTATGGTCGCGGTTATGCCAGTTGGCATCTTCACGCAGTTGAAGCAAATAATCCCGCAGTTCGCAGGCGGTCTGCCATAAGCGCTGCTGTTGCTGCCAGCGTTGCCAGCCATACAGTCCCGTTGCACTCAGGCTGACGATAATAAGCATCGCGACCAGCATTTCGATGAGCGTATAACCCTGCTGTTTTTTCATAGCGGCAGTATGGCCGGGCGAAAAATAAAAACGAGGGGAGAACGCGGATTATTCGGCGCGTTACGAAGAATATTTACGGCGTTGCAGCAGATTGCAGAATCGTTGGAATCCGCGCCGAAAGATCGGTATCAGGATAAAAAAAACCGACGCACTGTGGCGTCGGTCATGACAGGATAGCAAGGGTCAGATAGCCACGGGCGCTTTGATGCCGGGATGCGGATCGTAGCCCTCAATATCAAAGTCTTCAAAGCGATAGTCGAAGATCGATGCCGGCTTACGCTTGATCACCAGTTTCGGTAGCGCGCGCGGTTCACGGCTTAACTGCAAGTGCGTTTGCTCCATATGGTTGCTGTACAGGTGGGTGTCGCCACCGGTCCAGACGAAATCGCCCACCTCCAGGTCGCACTGTTGCGCCATCATATGCACCAGCAGGGCGTAGCTGGCGATGTTGAAAGGCAGGCCGAGGAACACGTCGCAAGAACGTTGATAAAGCTGGCAGGAGAGCTTGCCGTCCGCCACATAGAACTGGAAGAACGCATGGCAGGGCGCCAGCGCCATTTTATCCAGTTCGCCGACATTCCAGGCAGAAACGATGATACGGCGCGAATCGGGGTCGTTTTTCAGCTGATTCATCACCGTGGTGATCTGGTCGATATGACGGCCGTCAGGCGTCGGCCAGGCACGCCACTGCTTGCCGTAAACCGGACCGAGATCGCCATTTTCATCCGCCCATTCATCCCAGATGGAGACATTATTTTCATGCAGATAAGCGACGTTGGTGTCACCCTGCAGGAACCACAGCAGTTCATGAATGATCGAGCGCAGATGGCAACGCTTTGTCGTCACCAGCGGGAATCCTTCCTGCAGGTTAAAACGCATCTGATGACCAAAAATGGAAAGCGTTCCGGTTCCGGTGCGGTCGTTTTTCTGTGTGCCTTCATCCAGCACTTTTTGCATCAGTTCTAAATACTGTTTCATGGTTCCTCAGGAAACGTGTTGCTGCGGGCTGCGGCGGTAAGCCCAAACCATCATGATCACACCAGCGACAATCATCGGAATTGAGAGGATCTGCCCCATGCTGATGTACTGTACCCATTCGCCGGTAAACTGCGCATCCGGCTGGCGGAAGAATTCCACGATGATACGAAACGCGCCGTAACCAATCAAAAACAATCCGGATACGGAGCCCATCGGTCGCGGTTTACGAATAAACAGGTTAAGAATGATAAACAGGACTATCCCTTCCAGCACCATTTCATAGAGCTGGGAAGCGTGGCGAGGCAGGACGCCGTAGGTGTCAAAAATGGACTGCCACTGCGGATGCGTTTGCAGCAGCAGAATATCCTCGGTACGCGAGCCAGGGAACAGCATGGCGTAAGAGAAATCAGGGTCCACACGCCCCCACAGTTCGCCGTTGATAAAGTTGCCCAGACGGCCCGCGCCCAGGCCAAACGGGATCAACGGCGCGATAAAATCAGAAACCTGGAAGAAGTTACGCTTTGTGCGTCTGGCAAAAATGATCATCACCAGAATCACGCCGATCAGGCCGCCGTGGAAGGACATGCCGCCGTCCCAGACGCGGAACAGATACAGGGGATTTTCCAGAAACAACGGGAAGTTATAGAACAGCACGTAGCCAATACGTCCGCCGAGGAATACCCCGAGGAAGCCTGCATAGAGTAAATTTTCGACTTCATTCCTGGTCCAGCCGCTGCCCGGGCGGTTGGCACGCCGCGTCGCCAGCCACATCGCAAAAATGAACCCCACCAGATACATTAAGCCGTACCAGTGAAGCGCGACGGGTCCAATTGAGAAAATGACCGGATCGAATTCCGGAAAATGCAGATAGCTACTGGTCATCTGTCACCACAAGTTCTTGTAATTTTGCTGAAATAAGTCAGCGCGCGAGATGCACGCCCGCAGGTTACAGGCGCTCCGAAGGTGCGAATAATAGCATAAGGGGCGCGCGGCAGTTGCGTCGGGTTGTAAAAGTTCTGTCAGGCAACGGACAAACGCACTGGAAACAGTTGCGTAATCACAGTCCGCCGCGGATCAAACCGCCGACCCCACGCCGCTCCATAAAGGCTGCGACCTGATGCCGGACCTCCGTCGCCAGCTGCGCCTCCAGACTGCGCCGGGCGAGCACCTTCGCGTCTTCAAAATCGATATGGCGAAGCAGGTATTTCACTCGCGCTACCGAACGGCCGTTCATCGAAAGATGGCGGAACCCAAGACCAATCAGGATCGGTACGCACATGGGATCCCCGGCCATTTCACCGCACAGGCGCAGATCAATGCCGCTTCGCTCCGCTTCCTGCACGATCATTGCCAGCGCGCGCAGCATGCCTGGATGCAGGCTGTCATAAATACTGGCGACGCGCGTGTTATTGCGATCTACCGCCAGAATGTACTGGGTCAGATCGTTCGTGCCAACCGAGATAAAGTCGATGCGACTGGCAAGATGCGGCAGCATAAACACCATTGACGGCACTTCAAGCATGATGCCGATCCGTGGTTTAGGGATCGCGTAACCGATCATCTCTTCCACTTCGCGCCCGGCGCGATCGATCAACCGCCGCGCTTCATCCACTTCATCAATGCTGGTGACCATCGGCAGCAAAATGCTCAGGTTGCCCGTTGCCGCGTTGGCGCGGAGCATCGCACGCACCTGGATCAGGAAGATCTCCGGCTGATCGAGCGTAATGCGGATCCCCCGCCAGCCAAGACACGGGTTCTCTTCGCTGATCGGCATATACGGCAGCTGTTTGTCCGCCCCGACGTCCAGCGTACGCAGCGTGACCGGCTTGTCGTTAAACATTTGCAGCATGCCCTGATACTGCGCGACCTGCTCCTCTTCAGACGGAAAGCCGCTTTGCAGCATGAAGGGTATTTCGGTGCGGTACAGGCCAATACCGTCAATGCGGCTACCGAGTTTTTCTTCATGCTCCGGACTCAGACCGGCGTTCAGCATCACCTTAACCCGTTCGCCGCTTTTCAACTGCGCAGGCTGGTTGACATCATCTTCCGCCAGACGGCTGAGCGCGATCTCCTCGCTGACAAGCCGCTGATATTCCTGGATCAATACCGGTTCAGGATCAACCAGTAGTTCGCCACGATAGCCGTCCACCACCAGCGTGCGCCGATGCAGTACCGAAGGCTGAATATCGGCCCCCATGACGGTCGGGATCCCCAGCGCGCGAACCATAATCGCCGCATGTGAGTTGGCGGCGCCGTCACGAACCACAACGCCAGCCAGTCTGTCCTGCGGCAGCTCCGCAAGCGTCGCGGCGGAAAGCTCATCGGCAACCAGAATAAAGCGCTCCGGCCAGGCGTTTGGCCCCTGGATGGCGTCATCAAGATGGAACAACAAGCGCTGGCCGAGCGCGCGCAGATCGCCCGCACGCTCTTTTAAATAATTGTCACTCAGCGCCGCAAACTGTTCGGCAAACTTCTCGATGATCGTTTTGACCGCCCATTCCGCCACCGCGCCTTTATCGACTTCGGCGAACAGCTCCCGCCGCAGCCGGGCATCAGAGAGCAGGTGCGAATAGAGATCAAATATCGCCGCCGTCTCTTTTTGCGCGCCAGCCGCATAGCGTTTACTGTAACGGCGAAATTCGTTCGCCGCTTCTTCGAGCGCGCCGGTCAGACGCTCGCGCTCTAGCGCCGGATCCAGAGTGGAAGCCTGATACACCTGCTCCATCAGCGGCAGCGTTGCATCCTGCCAGCCTTCGGCAATGACAATACCTGGCGAGGCGGGCAGCGCGCGGATGCGCGTCTGACGGTACTGACCGAACAGCGCAGTGAGCTGAGACTGTGAAAGAATGGCCGCCATCTGGGTGGCGAGCGTGACGAGGAATGATTCTTCGCTTTCGTCGTACTGGCGCAGCTCGCGCTGCTGAACCACCAGCACGCCCAGCAGTTGTCGCCGCTGGATGATCGGCACGCCAAGAAACGCGCGAAAGCGCTCTTCTTTAACTGAGGGAATGTACTTGAAACTGGGGTGTTTTTGCGCATCGGCAAGGTTGATCGGCTCCGCCAGCCTGCCTACCAGGCCGACGATCCCTTCATCGAAGGCGAGCGCAACCGTGCGACCTCGCGGTTTTTTTAGCCCCCGCGTCGCCATGAGATAATAACAACGTCGATCGTGATCGGCCAGGTAGACCGAACAGACCTCAGTATCCATCGCCAGACAGATGTCGGTGACCAGGATGTTCAACGCTTCATTCAGACGTGGAGCACTGGCCACCTTTTCGACTATTTCGCGCAGGCGGGTGAGCATAATTTGCGTGGCTTAACCTCTTTTACGTCGATAAGCAGGCGCGCTTTGCGGCTTCGGCGTCGCTTCCTGAAGCGCCATCACGACACTTGCGAACTCTTTCATCACCCTGCGGTAAACATCACGTTTGAATGAAACCACTTGCCGAACCGGGTACCAGTAGCTTACCCAACGCCAGCCATCGAACTCAGGTGTACTGCTGGTTTGCATGTTGATTTCCGCGTCCGCGCTCATCAACTGCAAAAGAAACCACTTTTGCTTCTGGCCGATACAAACCGGCTTTGTGTCCCAACGCACCAAACGTTTCGGTAACTTGTAACGCAACCAGTTGCGAGTAGAAGCCAGGATCCGCACATCTTTACGGCTTAACCCAACTTCTTCAAACAGTTCCCGGTACATCGCCTGTTCTGCTGATTCTCCAGGGTTGATTCCGCCTTGCGGGAATTGCCAGGAGTGCTGACCAAATCGCCGGGCCCACATGACTTGCCCCTGACGATTACAAATTACGATACCTACATTTGGGCGGTAGCCATCGTCATCAATCACCGGACTACCTCAACGTAAACCTTATATATGAATGATTGTTTCACACTCCTGACAGGCGGTAAACCATTGTGTTAGCGACCTGCGTATCTAATAACAATTGAATAACTCACAGTTAAGAACGAAGTTATAAACAGAAACTGGCATTTTTGACCGATCTTATTCACCTTTTCTGTGGATAGAGTTGTGAAAAAGTATGGAATTACTCCGGGAAAACCCAGAACAGTCTGAATAAACGCCCTGACGGGGTTAAAAAATAAATGCGGTTATTCATGCGGTTACTTCACTTATTTACCGGTTCCCCGATAAAAAAGTGACGGCCATCACACCAACGATCCTCGGGCTGATGAAAGATCGAACAGCGTCGGTTTTATCCACAGATTGTGCCAATAAGTTAAACACAATTTGTGTGAAAATTCGATTTTCCCCGCACGTCAAGGCTGTAAATGGAAACAGTAGTCGCGGTTTTTCACAGTTATCCCATCTTTCTGTGGATAACATGGTGTAAGATCCTGTTTATTTTCAGTGACCAGAATTGGAAAACCGGTTTTCATGTTGCGCAACTCACCGCTCTGTCATCTAAAAAGCACGTTAAATCATAGGATTGAACAGAAGGGGCGGAAAACGATAAACTTCTTTTCTGCGGTATAAATCCGTTGTCTATTTTTTCACCTAAGGTATCTCGCTATGTCCGCTCTCCAGCCGTTACGTTTTCCACCGGAATCAGAAGCGCTGCTACTCCAGCAGGCGCAGCAGATTTCAGGCTATACGCTGGGTGAACTGGCCGCGCTTGCCGGGATGACAACGCCAAAAGATCTCAAACGCGATAAAGGCTGGATTGGCGTTTTACTGGAGCTGTGGCTGGGAGCCAGCGCGGGCAGTAAACCTGAGCAGGATTTCGCGGCTTTAGGTGTGGAACTGAAAACGATTCCTGTGGACAGTCAGGGACGCCCCCTTGAGACCACCTTCGTCTGTGTCGCCCCGCTCACCGGCAATAGCGGCGTTACGTGGGAAACCAGCCATGTGCGGCATAAACTGAAGCGGGTGTTATGGATCCCGGTAGAGGGCGACCGCGCCATCCCGCTCTCCTTGCGGCGTGTCGGCTCCCCTGTGCTGTGGAGTCCGAACCCGGACGAGGAGCGCCAGTTGCGTCTCGACTGGGAAGAGCTGATGGATATGATTGTATTAGGCCAGGTGGAACGAATTACCGCCCGGCATGGCGAATTTTTACAATTGCGCCCCAAGGCCGCCAACGCCAAAGCGCTGACCGAAGCCATTGGCGCGCAGGGCCAGCCAATCCTGACGTTGCCACGCGGTTTCTATCTGAAAAAGAACTTCACTCGCGCCCTGCTGGAACGCCATTTTTTGTTACAGCAGCGTTAGACTTTCGCCTGCCGTGGTAGAGGCATATAATTACCGCTTCTTTTTTTGGCAGGACTTTGCTCAATGTTATTTGCATGGATAACCGATCCCAACGCCTGGCTCGCGCTCGGTACGCTGACGCTGCTGGAGATCGTGCTCGGGATCGATAATATTATTTTTCTCTCTCTGGTCGTTGCAAAACTTCCTACCGCGCAGCGTGCGCATGCCCGACGCCTCGGTCTCGCCGCGGCGATGATCATGCGTCTGGCGCTGCTGGCTTCCATTGCCTGGGTGACACGCCTGACGAATCCGCTGTTTGAGGTTTTTGGCGAGGAAATCTCCGCACGCGATCTCATTCTGCTGCTCGGCGGTCTGTTCCTGATCTGGAAAGCGAGCAAGGAGATCCACGAATCCATTGAAGGTGAAGAAGAAGGGCTGAAAACCCGCGTCTCCTCTTTTCTGGGGGCGATCGTGCAGATTATGCTGCTGGATATCATCTTCAGTCTGGATTCGGTGATCACGGCGGTAGGGTTGTCCGATCATCTGTTCATCATGATGGCGGCGGTGGTGATAGCCGTAGGCGTGATGATGTTTGCCGCGCGTCCCATCGGCGAGTTTGTCGACAGACACCCATCCGTGAAGATGCTCGCGCTGTCGTTCCTTATCCTGGTTGGCTTTACGCTTATTCTGGAAAGTTTCGACGTTCACGTACCGAAGGGCTACATCTATTTCGCCATGTTCTTCTCTATCGCGGTAGAGAGCCTGAACCTGCTGCGAAACAAAAAGAACCCGCTGTGATCCTCCCTTTCGCTCCCTACGGGGAGCGAATGCCTTCTCCGTCCTTTCACAGATTAAGATTTTACTGCTTTCCCTGAGCATAACTTCACGTTATTACTAGACTATTATCAGACGAATGCCACGTGAGGATAAATGGATGAAAAAATGGGCAGTAGTAATTTCCGCCGTAGGACTGGCTTTTGCCGTTTCCGGCTGCAGTAGCGACTATGTCATGGCGACCAAAGACGGACGTATGATCCTGACCGACGGAAAACCGGAAATAGACGATGATACCGGTCTGGTGAGCTACCACGATCAGCAGGGTAACGCCATGCAAATTAACCGCGACGACGTTTCTCAAATCATTGAGCGTTGATGGTTGAGGTCAGCATTCGCGCTGGCCTTAACAATTTTTCTTCCCTTTTTCCCCTCCCTCAGCCATTTTTATCATCCTTATGTCGTGATTATAAAAAGGAAACGGCTATGCACTATCACCGTATACCCCACAGCTCACTTGAAGTCAGTACACTGGGGCTGGGCACAATGACGTTTGGTGAACAAAATAGCGAAGCCGATGCACATGCACAGCTCAACTATGCCGTCGCGAATGGCATTAACCTGATCGACGTGGCCGAGATGTACCCGGTCCCGCCGCGACCGGAAACCCAGGGACTCACCGAAACCTACGTTGGCAACTGGCTGGCGAAACAGGGCTGCCGCGAAAAGCTGATTATCGCCTCGAAAGTCAGCGGTCCGGCGCGCAATAACGACAGCGGCATTCGGCCAAACCAGGCGCTGGACCGCAAGAACATTCGTGAAGCGCTGCACGACAGCCTGAAGCGGCTGCAGACCGATTATCTGGATCTGTACCAGGTGCACTGGCCCCAGCGTCAGACCAACTGCTTCGGCAAGCTCGGCTACAGCTGGACGGACGCGGCGCCGGTGGTCTCGCTGCTGGATACGCTGGATGCGCTGGCCGAATTTCAGCGCGCCGGAAAGATTCGCTATATCGGCGTTTCCAACGAAACCGCTTTCGGCGTGATGCGCTATCTTCATCTCGCGGATAAACACGACCTGCCGCGCATCGTCACCATTCAGAACCCGTACAGTCTGGTTAACCGCAGCTTTGAAGTCGGCCTGGCGGAGGTGAGCCAGTATGAAGGCGTCGAGCTGTTGGCCTATTCCTGCCTCGCCTTTGGCGCCCTGACAGGTAAGTATCTGAACGGCGCAAAACCCGCTGGCGCACGCAATACCTTATTCAGCCGCTTTACCCGCTACAGCGGCGCGCAGACCGAAAAAGCCGTGGCGGCCTATGTGGATATCGCGAAACGTCATGGTCTGGATCCGGCGCAAATGGCGTTGGCATTCGTTCGCCGTCAACCGTTTGTCGCCAGCACCCTGCTGGGCGCCACCACGATGGAACAGCTACACGCCAATGTTGAAAGCCTGCATCTGGAATTAAGCGAAGAGGTGCTGACGGAGATCGAAGCGGTGCATCAGGTTTATACCTATCCGGCACCGTGACGATTAGCGCCCGGCGGCGTGACGCTTATCCTGCCTACCGGGACGAAGTAGGCAGGATTAAACACAGCCGCTATCTTTAGCGCGACGACGCCTGGCGACGCTGCCAAATCCACAGCGCGGCAATCGCCAGTGCGAACAGACCGCCAAACCCAATGCCGACGGCAACGACCGGGATCCCAACCCACACCGCCAGTGAGTACAACCCCAGCATCAGCAGCATCGCGCTGTTTTCCCCGAGGTTCTGCACCGCAATGGCGTTGCCCGCGCCGACGCTTCGTTTACCGCGCTCCTGCAGCAGAGCGTTCAGCGGCACCACAAAAAAACCGCCCAGAATGCCGATCAGCATCAGCAGTCCATAAGCCGGAAGCAGCGCGTGTTGCAGAGAGAAAATCAGTACGACCACGCCGATCAGGATCCCCGCAGGCATGCAGCGCGCGACGGTTTCCAGGGTGACCAGCCTGGCCGCTGCGCCAGCCCCCGCCACAATACCGATGGCAACCATCGCATTCAGGTAGGTTGGCGTGGCGTTATCGGCGATCCCCAGCGCGACCGGCACCCACAGCACCAGCAGAAAACGCAGCGTCACGCCAGCGCCCCAGAACAGGCTGGTGCCAACAAGGGAAAAACGCGTTTCGCCATTGCGCCACAGCGACGCGCAGGCGCAGAAAAAACTGCGGGTCATCTTCGCCAGATGCCAGGACTGTCCGGGACGCGCAGCCGCCAGCTTTGGAATGAACAGGTTTGCCACGACCGCCCCGGCGTAGGCCAGCGCGCAGGCGACCAGCGCGGCGATCACATGCCAGTCAGCCAGCACGCCGCCCGCCACCGAACCGAGCAGGATCGCGGCAATAGTAGAGGCTTCCATTAAGCCATTGGCCTTCACCAGCTTATCGCCGGTAGTCAGTTCGCCAAGAATGCCATATTTCGCAGGTGAATAGGCCGCCGCGCCAATCCCCACCAGCGTATAGCCGATAAACGGGTTGAAGCCGAAACAAATACTTGCCGCTCCCAGCAGTTTCAGGCCGTTGGCGAACATCATCACCCGACCTTTGGCGAAGCTGTCAGCTACCTGCCCGACAAAGGGCGCAAACAGAATGTAAGCACCCACAAACACCATTTGCAAGATCGGCTGACTCCAGTCCGGATAAAACTGCGCTTTCAGCAGCGCCAGTGTGGCAAACAACAGCGCGTTATCGCCAAACGCAGAGAGAAACTGCGCGGCAATAACCGACATCATCCCTTTCGACCAAATCGAGGTGTTAGTATGCACTGACTCACCCATGTTGTTGTTCCGCTTCATCGACCCAGCTTTTCAGCGTAACAAAATCCGGCTTACCGCTTCCCAACAGCGGCATTTGTTTCAGATAGCGGATGTCGCGCGGTACCGCCAGTTCCGGAACGCCGTGCGCCCGGGCGTACTGCTGGAGTTTGTCGCGGGTCAGTTCGCTATCGGTAGTAAAGAGCACCAGCGCTTCGCCTTTGCTGGCGTCGCTCTTGATTGCCGTGGCGTGCATTCTCTCCGGTGAAACGCCCAACGCCACCTGTTCGACCATCTCCAGCGACACCATTTCGCCCGCAATTTTGGCAAAGCGCTTCGCGCGCCCCTGAATCTGCACAAACCCCTGTTCGTCAAAACGCACAATATCGCCGGTGTCGTACCAGCCGCGCTCCAGTTCTCCCTGCGCATTTTCCGCTGTCGGCACCTCGAGCACGCCCGGTTTTTCCACCCGCAGATAACCGTTCATGATATTCGGTCCTTTCAGCTGTAACCGTCCGCCGCCGTCAATGCCAGGCACCGCAAGCAGGCGCGCGTCCATTCCCGGCAGGATCCGCCCCACGGTGCCCGGTTTCGCCGCCATCGGTACGTTAATGGAAACCACCGGCGCGCATTCCGTCACGCCGTAGCCCTCAAGGATGCGCAGACCAAACTTATCCTGCCAGAGCTGCTTCGTGCTCTCCTGCAGTTTCTCCGCGCCGGCCACCACGTAGCGCAGGCGGTAAAAATCATACGGGTTCGCAAAGCGCGCATAGTTGCCAAGAAACGTCGAGGTGCCAAACAGCACCGTACAGTTCCGGTCGTAAACCAGCTCCGGCACAATACGGTAATGCAACGGACTGGGATAAAGGAATACTTCCGCGCCAGTCAGCAGCGGCGTGAACAGCCCCACGGTCAGACCGAACGAGTGAAACAGCGGCAGCGCCGACATAAAGCGGTCGTTAGCGGTAAAATCCGCGATGGTTTTGATCTGCTCAACGTTAGCCAGCAGGCTTTTGTGGCTATGGACCACGCCCTTTGGGTGGCCCTCAGACCCGGAGGTGAAAAGGATCACCGCCGCCTCTTCCGGTTGCTGTTTCACCTGCGCCAGACGCGGCATCAGCAGGTGGGCGAAAATCCACACCTTGTCGGCGGGGGTGACGTCCGCTTTCAGGTCTTCCAGATAAACCCAGCGCACCTGAGTCAACTGCTCCGGCAGGTGCCAGAGTTTGCCTTTATCGAGGAACTGGCGGGAGGTGAAAATGGTTTTAATCTCTGCGGCGGCGATCGCGCTGCTTAGCCCTTTAACACCCGCCGTGTAGTTCATCATCGCCGGTACACGGCGACGCGACACCGCGCCGAAAATCACCGCCGCGCTGATGGCGGCGTTCGGCAGCATCAGGCCGATCCTTTCGCCCTCCGCGCTGTATTTTTCCAGAATACGCCCGACAAACAGCGTTTTGATGAGCAGTTGCCGGTAGCTGTCCGGCTTGAAGTTGATGTCTTCAATACACTTTTTGCCCGCGCCATAGCGGTATTTTGCCGCCAGCAGCGATTCGTACAGGGTTTCACGCGGACGCACCGCCATCCGCGCTTCCATCATTTTTTGATGCAGCATTTCGCCAGCGATTCTGCGGCGATCGCGCGCACGCGGCGCGTCCGGCATCGGCAACTGGGTTGGCGGCAGGATATGAAGCTGAATGCGCGGGAAAAAACGACGTTTGACCAGCCCTTTCAGGCGGCTGAAATGGGTAAGTTCCGCGCCTTCAATACGTACCGGCACCAGCGTGGCGCCGGATTTCGCCGCGACGAATCCGGCGCCGTCGTAGATCTTCATCAGCGAACCGCTCACCGAGATACGCCCTTCAGGGAAGATTACCACCGGACGTCCCTGCTCAATCAGTCGCACCAGATGTTTGATGGCCATCGGTTTGGTGGGATCGAGAGGCACGAAATCAATCAGCGAGGTCAACCAGCGCATATACCACTGCTGGCTAATCGAGGTATACACCGCAAAGACCGGGCGCACCGGCAAGAACAGCGCCAGTAGGATGCCGTCAATAAACGAAACATGGTTCGGCGTGATTAATACCCGCTCTCCGTGCAGCGCCTTCATATCGCCCGTGACGCGTACCCGATAGAGCACACGGCACAAGCTGCGGAAAAATCCAAATAGCATTTCAACTCCCTTTGCCGAGGATTCGATTAAATAATGGTGGCAGATTACACGATTAGGGCAATGGGAGCGACACAGAAAGTCAGTACGAAAAAAAACCTGCGCATCCGCGCAGGTTGGTGCAAGAGACAGGTACGAAGAGCGTACCGAATAATCTCACCAATCAATACCTCTGGGATCTTGATTGTGGTCCGACGCTGGCCGCTTCGCCAGCAAGAAAACGCAAAGGAATGAAGGGAAATGCAACGAGTTGTGTAAATTATCGGTTACTGTTACAGAATGGCTGATGGGCAAAAAAAAACCTGCACATCTGCGCAGGTTGGTGTAAGTCATGTGGTCAACCCGAAAGTCGACTCCACCTATCAATACCTCTGGGATCATCACTGTATCAATGCGCGGCGAACGCTCGCCAGCGAACAAACGCAACAGCCTTTCGCAAAGTGTAACTAAAGGTTTGTATTGTCGGCACTGAGTCGTCTATCTCCTGGCCGTGCTCACATTTGCGGCGTTGTCGCGGGCGAACCGCTTGAACCGTCGGGCGTTTTCCGTAACACTGACAGAATGTAAGCGTTTACCCACAATAGGTACTGTCATGGCGACCATAAAGGATGTAGCCCGACTGGCTGGTGTTTCAGTCGCCACCGTTTCTCGCGTTATCAATGATTCTCCCAAGGCCAGCGAGGCGTCGCGCCTGGCGGTGACCAGCGCGATGGCGTCGCTCAGTTATCACCCCAATGCAAATGCGCGCGCGCTGGCGCAACAGTCCACCGAGACCGTGGGTCTGGTGGTCGGCGACGTGTCTGACCCCTTTTTTGGCGCAATGGTGAAAGCCGTCGAGCAGGTCGCCTATAACACTGGCAATTTTTTACTGATCGGCAACGGCTACCATAATGAACAGAAAGAGCGACAGGCGATTGAACAGCTTATCCGCCACCGCTGCGCGGCGCTGGTGGTACACGCCAAGATGATCCCGGACGCCGATCTGGTCTCGTTAATGGAACAGATGCCCGGCATGGTGCTGATCAACCGCATTCTGCCTGGCTTTGAACAGCGCTGCGTCGCCCTTGACGACCGCTACGGCGCCTGGCTGGCGACGCGTCATTTAATTCAGCAGGGTCATACCCGCATCGGCTATCTCTGCTCCAATCACTCTATTTCAGACGCCGAAGATCGTCTTAAAGGCTATTACGACGCCCTCGCAGAGAGCGGAATTCCGGTTAACGACAGGCTCGTCACCTTCGGCGAGCCCGACGAGAGCGGCGGCGAGCAGGCGATGACCGAGCTATTGGGTCGTGGCCGAAACTTTACGGCGGTCGCCTGCTATAACGACTCGATGGCGGCGGGCGCAATGGGCGTACTCAACGACAACGGCGTGGAAGTGCCATCGGAGATCTCACTGATTGGTTTCGACGATGTGCTGGTGTCCCGCTACGTCCGCCCACGCCTGACGACCGTGCGTTACCCTATCGTCACCATGGCGACCCAGGCGGCGGAACTGGCGCTGGCACTGGCGGAAAAACGCCCGTTACCGGATATCACCCATGTCTTCAGCCCCACGCTGGTGCGCCGTCATTCTGTGGCCTCGCCAGCCGAAGCGGGACAACCGTCATTAAACGAGTAATCAGGAAAGCGTCATGACAACAATGCTGGATGTTTCCCGCCGCGCTGGCGTGTCGAAAGCCACCGTGTCCCGCGTGCTTAACGGCACCGGACAGGTTAAAGAGAGCACCCGACAGAAAGTTTTTAAGGCGATGCAGGCGCTGGACTACCGGCCCAACTTTCTCGCCCGTTCGCTGGCGCATCGCACCAGCAACAGCATTGGCCTGGTGGTATCGACCTTTGACGGTTTCTATTTTGGACGCCTGCTGCAACAGGCGTCCCGGCAGACCGAGTCCCACGGCAAACAGCTCATCGTGACCGACGGCCACGATACGCCGGAGCGTGAACAGGAAGCGGTGCGGATGCTGGCCGACCGCCAGTGTGACGCGATTATTCTTTACACCCGCTATATGAGCGAGAAATCGATTCTGGCGCTGGCGGACGCCATCCCGATGCCGTTGGTGATCATCAACCGGGAGGTGGCCCTGGCCCGTGAGCGCGCAATCTTTTTTGAACAGGAAGAGGCGGCGTTTCAGGCGGTCGATTATCTGATCTCGCAGGGGCATCGGGAGATCGCCTGCATTACCGTACCCGGCCATACGCCGACCGGGAAGTCACGTCTGCGTGGCTATCGTAAAGCACTGGAGAAAAACGGTATCGCCTGGGATCCGGCGAAAGTGAAGTATGGCGACGCCAGCATGACCCGCGGCTACGACGCCTGTCATGAACTGCTTGCGGAAGGGATTAAATTCAGCGCCCTGTTCGCCTGTAACGACGATATGGCGCTGGGCGCATCCAAGGCGCTGCATCAGGCCGGGTTACGCATCCCTCAGGATGTGTCGCTGTTTGGTTTTGACGATGCCCCGAGCGCAAAATGGCTTGAGCCGGGGTTATCCACAGTTTATTTGCCCATCGACACCATGATCACCACCGCCATTGACCAGGCGATCCGCATGGCGAACGGCGAAGCGGTGGCCCCTATCCCACCGTTTACCGGCACTTTAGTGCTGCGCGATTCGGTGACGACCGGGCCATATTTTACCGGCGGCAGCCAGCCGCAGGCCGGATAACGCGCTTGCGCCGCCTCCGGCATGCGCCTCAGATGCGTTCCAGCGCCAGCAGTTCGTCTATTGTCTGCCGACGCCTGATCAGCCGCGCCTGGCCGTTATCAAATAACACTTCCGGAAGCAGCGGGCGGCTATTGTAGTTCGACGACATCGACGCGCCATAGGCTCCCGTATCATGTAACACCAGATAATCACCGGGGACAACCGCTGGCAGCGCGCGAGTTTCGACTTTCCCGCCCTCCTGTTGGGTAAAGACATCCCCGGATTCACACAGCGGCCCGGCGACCACCGTTTCCACTTGCGGCGCGTTGGCAAGCGAGCGTCCGTCTGCCGCCAGCGCGGAGATGTGATGATAACTGCCATACATCGCCGGGCGTATGAGATCGTTAAAACCCGCGTCCACCAACACAAAATGACGGCTGCCCATCTGTTTCACACTGCGCACCTGGGTCACCAGCACGCCCGCCTGGGCGACAAGAAAACGTCCCGGCTCGATCTCCAGTTTTACAGGGTGCCCGAGGTGACGGGCGATTTGCTCACGCGCGGCGTTCCACAGGCCAAAATAGTGCTGCGTGTCCACAGCTTCTTCGCCATCGTGATACGGAATCGACAGCCCGCCCCCCGCGGAGATCGCCTGCAGATCCTGGCCAAAATCGATCACCTGACGCACCATCGCTCCACACACCTGTTCCAGGTGGCCGTAATCCACGCCGGAACCGATATGCATATGGATGCCGACCAGTTTCAGCTGATGGCGCTGCATGACGGCCAGCGCCTCGGGCAAATCGCTATGCCAGATACCGTGTTTACTGTTTTCGCCGCCAGTGTTGGTTTTTTGGCTGTGACCGTGACCAAACCCCGGATTAACACGCAGCCAGACGCGATGCCCCGGCGAGACCTGACCAAGCTGGTCCAGCATGTCGACGGAACCGGCATTCACCGGGATGCTGAGTTCGCTGACGCGCGACAGCGTCGCGTTATCAATCACATCGGCGGTAAAAACGATATCGTCCGGATGCGTCTGCGGATCGTAACCCGCGGCCAGCGCGCGCTCGATCTCGCCTAATGATACCGAATCCACCTTCACGCCCTGCTCACGCATCAGACGCAGAATATGAATATTCGAGCAGGCTTTCTGCGCGAAGCGGACAACATCAAACTGTTGCAGCGCGGCAATCTGGCGGCGAACGATCTGCGCGTCATACACCCAGACCGGGCAACCAAACTCGGCGGGCAGCCTGAGCAGGTTTTCAGCGGTCAGGTCGGTATCAGAGGCATTAAGAGAATGTGGCATTTCAGGCTCCGGACATCATGTTTTTACGGATTACGCCACATCCTGAAGACAATAAAAAATATCGTTTCATACGTATTCTATGCAAAACTGATATGGATTCACTTCAGCGGGATGATTATGGCCAGCGTTAACTTACGTCACATTGAAATTTTCCATGCGGTGATGACCGCCGGGAACCTCACCGAGGCTGCACGGTTATTGCATACCTCACAGCCGACCGTCAGTCGCGAACTGGCGCGCTTTGAAAAGGTGCTTGGGCTTAAGCTTTTCGACCGCACCCGGGGGCGTCTGCATCCGACGGTTCAGGGATTGCGATTGTTCGAAGAGGTGCAGCGTTCCTGGTATGGGCTGGATCGCATTGTCAGCGCGGCGGAAAGCCTGCGTGAATTTCGCCAGGGGGAACTGTCGGTTGTCTGCCTGCCGGTCTTTTCCCAGTCGCTGTTGCCTGCGCTGGTCCAACCGTTTCTCGCGCGTTACCCGGACGTAAGCCTGAATATTGTGCCGCAGGAGTCGCCGTTGCTTGAGGAATGGCTCTCTGCCCAACGCCATGATCTGGGATTAACGGAAACCCTGCACACCCCGGCGGGCACCGAGCGGACGGAATTATTCTCGCTGGACGAGGTGTGCGTACTGCCGTCGGGGCATCCGCTGGCGGAAAAACCCGTGTTAACGCCGCAGGACTTCCACGGCGAGCGCTATATTAGCCTTTCGCGCGCCGACAGCTACCGCCAGTTACTCGACGCGCTGTTTAACGAACATCAGGTTAAACGACGCATGGTTGTGGAAACGCACAGCGCGGCGTCGGTTTGCGCAATGGTGCGCGCCGGTGCAGGTCTGTCTATCGTCAACCCGCTTACCGCGCTGGATTATGCCGCAAGCGGCGTGGTGGTTCGCCGGTTCAGTATCAGCGTGCCGTTTACCGTGAGCCTGATTCGTCCTCTTCATCGCCCTTCGTCAGCGCTGGTGGACGCGTTCAGCCGCCATCTGCAAACCGGTCACGCCCTGTTTACCCGCGCGCTGGAAAAAATTTCCGCGCCGGTTATGACAGCATAAACGCGACGGCGTCCGCGGCGTGAATGGCGGCGGTGTCAAACACCGGAACGGGGCTTCTTTCGGCGGGGACCAACAGGCCAATCTCCGTACAACCGAAAATCACGCCCTGCGCGCCCTGAGACGCCAGCTGCTCAATGACCTGCACATAATAGTCGCGTGATGCGTCGCTAAACTGTCCGAGGCACAGCTCATCAAAAATGATGGTGTTGATCTTCGCGCGCTCTTCCGCCTCCGGCACCAGACATTCGATGGCAAACTGCTGTTCCAGACGTCCACGGTAAAAATCCTGCTCCATCGTGTAACGCGTCCCCAGCAGCGCCACGCGACTCAGTCCTTGCGCTGCAATCGCGCGTCCGGTCGCATCGGCAATATGTAAAAAAGGCAGCGTACAGCGTGACTCAATGGCTTCCGCCACTTTGTGCATCGTATTGGTACATAAAACGATCCCTTCTGCGCCCGCTTTTTGCAGACCCAGCGCCGCATCGGCCAGCAGCTCGCCCGCTTTATCCCATTCACCGCGTTGCTGACAGGCTTCAATGTCGTGAAAATCAACGCTATGCAGCAGCAGGCTGGCGGAATGAAGGCCACCGAGGCGCTGTTTGATCCCTTCATTGATCAAGCGATAATAAGGGATGGTTGATTCCCAACTCATACCGCCTAACAGTCCAATTGTCTTCATAACCTGCTCCTTTATCAGTGAGAAAAACCGGGAAAGTAAACCATAAAAAAAGCGGCTGTTAAGCCGCCTTCATAGTGACAAGTCTCGCAACGTTATTCCAGTACCGGCATCATCTGCGCCGAACGCGATTTGATCGCTTCACGAAGCAGCACGCCGCCGCAGGCAAACATCCCGCCAAGCAGCATGGCGAGCGTGATAATCATCAGCCTGCCCGGTCCGTCTTTTCGGATCGGCAAAGAAGGCGACATCTGGTATCTGAACGGCGCAAATTTCACGTCATTGAGGCTGACCTGTTGCAACTGCCCCAGCAGATACTCACGGTTCTTAAAGTCTGCGTTCAACTCCGCGACATCTTGTAGGGATTCTTCAATCTGCAATTTTCTGGCGATACCGTTAGCGCCCAGCGTAACGGAGTAATCGGGATCGTCTTTTACCGCCTGGCCGTTACTGAACACCGGCTGCTTGATACCCGCCGCGTTGGCCACCTCCAGCGAATAGCTCAGACGCTGCAAATTGGTGTTATGCGCATTCGTCAGGCGGACGTGATCCAGCGCCAGTTGCTCTTTCATGATCCGCGTTTTTAACTCCAGCGCATTGCGCACATTTTGCATGGTTTCTTTCTGCACAATCGCGGAAACCCAACCGATATACCCGTCAAGGACGGTTTGCGCATCTTTCGCCGTGGGCGCAGTAAAACTTAATGTCCAGGCGTCATATGGCATTTTGTCGGCATTTTTTGCCGTCGCATTGTTCGTCACTTTTAGCTTTTCGGATACGTTGACCACGGCGCGATGTAAGGCCAACGGATCAATATCCGCGTCTTTCAATTGGCCCATGACATAAGGCGAAGTTTTAAGATACTCCTCAAGCAACGACTGCGACTGGAGCTTTTTAATAAACAGATTAAACACATCGCCCCGCGAGATGTTTATTTCGACGCCCAGTATCTGTAAATCTGCCAGCGTTTGCCGCAGGTCATACCATTGCGTTTGCTCTGCCGGGGTGACAACAGACTGGCTGGTCCATTTTTGCGGTAAAAGCCATGAGACTGCCGCGCCTAACAGCGCACAGGCGAAAACAACGGCAATAATATGATTTTTAGCGGAAAAGAGGATTTCTACGAGTCTCAGCAGATCGATCTCGTTTTGCCTGACCGCAGGCGGCGCGTAGTCGGCAAAATTAAGTTCCGTATTTTTCTTTATATCCATTGTCGACATATCGGTTCTTCTGATCTTATTAAAATGAAATATAAGCATAAAATGTCACTGGCGACGCTTATCATATAAGAACATAAGATTTTTCTGAACAAAATCTTTATAAATTTGCTACCTCCCCACCATTATTGGCAGTATTTCAAAGTTGACTTTCAAATAAAGTCAAACTATGTATAGCGCCGCTCACCCCGTGTATTTCTGACCTGCCCGATACGAGTCTCGCTGTTACGTGGGTTAATATCCTGACTTATTCAAAATTAATCGCCATTTTAGCTTTTCCCGGCACATGGAACTCCTTAACGGCGAGGCACAAACTTGTGATCCACTTTCCACTTCGTTCCGACAGCCGTTTTCTTTTTCGGCTGGCTGCGCTAATTTAAATGAAACACCGTTTCAAACATTAACAGGATCCGTGCATGTTTATTTTTCATAAAGAGACAACGCTGGAAGATCTGGGCAATGGCGTCACCCGCCGGATTCTCGCCCATGACGGCAAAATGATGGCTGTAGAGGTCAACTTTGAAGAAGGGGCCGTGGGCCCGCTGCATAATCATCCCCATGAACAGTTGACCTATGTCCTGTCAGGCGAGTTTGAATTCACCATCGGCGACGAAAAGCACGTCGTCAGCGCAGGGGATACCCTTTACAAAAAGCCTCACGTAATGCACGGCTGCGTTTGTCTCAAGCCTGGCACATTGCTCGATACCTTCACGCCAGTGCGTGAAGACTTCCTGAAAGCGTAAGCCCGCGCCGTCATCGTCCACCAGCCGACGCAGCTCACAAACCTTCCTGCGGGAAGGTTTTTTTTGCCTCCTCGCCCACAAATTAGCTCACTAATAATTGCTAATAATATTAGTTTTTATAACCTTGAGGTGTGTCCGGTTTCCGCAAATGTCGATAGCGCAGCGGCAATCATGATGTATTTATGTCAATTATGATGAGCATCTCACCTATTTGAAACACCGTTTCGACTTTGATCACATTTCCACCATTATGTGAATGACGGCGAAACAAATAGCAATAAAATAAATTAAAACGATGTTTTACAAATCAAGAACGGCGGTTCATTTAATCGAGCCGCGCTGAAGGTTGAGATTAATAAAGTATTCTAAATCAGTGACTAACAAGGAAGGCTGACAGAACGAATACGCAGAGAACACAGGCGACTACGCCGTCTTGACCGGGCGTGGTCGGTAACATCCGGTTCCATTTTTTACTAATCATCGTCAGGTAGGTCGCTATGAATGAAAACAGGATGCTTGGGCTGGCATGGATATCACCCTATATCATCGGGCTGATTATCTTTACCGCCTTTCCGTTCGTTTCATCTTTCTTCCTCAGTTTTACTGAGTACGATTTGATGAGCCCTCCGGTGTTTAACGGAGTGGAGAACTATCGCTATATGTTTACCGAAGACACGCTGTTCTGGAAATCGATGGGCGTGACCTTTGCCTATGTCTTTTTAACGATCCCCTTAAAACTGGCCTTTGCGTTAGGGATTGCATTTGTTCTGAACTTTAAATTACGCGGCATAGGCTTTTTCCGCACCGCCTATTATATCCCGTCGATTCTCGGCAGCTCCGTGGCTATCGCCGTATTGTGGCGCGCTCTGTTTGCTATTGACGGTCTGCTGAATAGCTTTATTGGCGTATTTGGATTCGACCCAGTGAACTGGCTCGGCGAACCGTCGCTGGCGCTGATGTCCGTTACCCTGCTGCGCGTCTGGCAGTTTGGCTCAGCGATGGTGATCTTCCTCGCGGCGTTACAGAACGTACCGCAGTCGCAGTATGAAGCGGCAATGATCGATGGTGCGTCAAAATGGCAGATGTTTATGAAAGTGACCGTACCGCTGATTACGCCGGTGATTTTCTTCAACTTTATTATGCAAACCACCCAAGCGTTCCAGGAGTTTACCGGCCCGTATGTCATCACCGGCGGCGGTCCGACCTACTCCACCTATCTGTTCTCGCTCTACATCTACGACACCGCGTTTAAATACTTTGATATGGGCTACGGCGCAGCGCTGGCCTGGATCCTGTTCCTGGTCGTTGCGGTGTTTGCCGCCATCGCCTTTAAGTCGTCGAAATACTGGGTGTTCTATTCTGCCGATAAGGGAGGCAAAAATGGCTGATATTCAGGAAATTACATCAGCACAGAGCGTGGCTGAACGTGAAGTGGCGCGTACCCTGCGCCGTGAGAAAATCAACGCCACCGTTCGCTACATCATTCTGCTCTTCGTCGGCCTGCTGATGCTGTATCCACTGGTGTGGATGTTTTCGGCGTCGTTCAAACCGAACCACGAGATCTTCACCACCCTGAGTCTGTGGCCCGCGCACGCCACCTGGGACGGTTTTGTGAACGGCTGGAAAACCGGTACGGAATACACCTTTGGCCATTACATGCTGAATACCTTTAAGTATGTCATCCCGAAAGTGATTTTGACCATTATCTCTTCCACCATCGTGGCCTACGGCTTTGCCCGCTTTGAGATCCCGTGGAAGAAATTCTGGTTCGCTACCCTTATCGCCACCATGCTGTTGCCGAGCACTGTATTGCTGATCCCGCAGTATCTGATGTTCCGCGAAATGGGCATGCTGAACAGCTACATGCCGCTGTACCTGCCGCTGGCCTTCGCCACTCAGGGGTTCTTCGTCTTCATGCTGATCCAGTTTTTGCGCGGGGTGCCGCGTGATATGGAAGAGGCGGCGCAGATTGACGGCTGTAACTCCTTCCAGGTGCTGTGGTACGTGGTGGTGCCCATTCTGAAACCGGCGATTATCTCGGTTGCGCTGTTCCAGTTCATGTGGTCGATGAACGACTTTATCGGGCCGCTGATCTATGTCTACAGCGTGGATAAATATCCGATCGCACTGGCGCTGAAAATGTCCATCGACGTCACCGAAGGCGCGCCGTGGAACGAAATTCTGGCAATGGCGAGTATCTCCATTCTGCCATCCATCATCGTCTTCTTCCTGGCACAGCGCTACTTCGTACAGGGCGTGACCAGCAGCGGAATTAAAGGTTAAGAGGGAAATACCATGGCTGAAGTGATTTTCAACAAACTGGAAAAGGTGTACTCCAACGGCTTCAAAGCGGTACATGCTATCGACCTTAAAATCGCCGAAGGGGAATTTATGGTGATCGTCGGGCCATCCGGCTGCGCCAAATCCACCACCCTGCGAATGCTGGCTGGGCTGGAGACCATTAGCGGCGGTGAAGTGCGCATCGGCGATAAGATCGTGAACAATCTGGCGCCAAAAGAGCGCGGTATTGCGATGGTGTTCCAGAACTACGCGCTTTACCCGCACATGACGGTGCGCGAAAACCTCGCCTTCGGCCTCAAGCTAAGCAAGATGCCAAAAGATCAGATTGACGCGCAGGTGAATGAAGCCGCGAAGATCCTCGAACTGGAAGAGTTGCTTGACCGTCTGCCGCGCCAGCTTTCCGGTGGTCAGGCGCAGCGTGTGGCGGTTGGCCGGGCGATTGTGAAGAAGCCAGACGTATTCCTGTTCGACGAGCCGCTGTCGAACCTCGACGCCAAGCTGCGCGCCTCTATGCGCATCCGCATTTCCGACCTGCACAAGCAGCTAAAGAAATCAGGTAAACCGGCGACCACGGTTTATGTCACGCACGACCAGACCGAAGCGATGACCATGGGCGACCGCATCTGCGTGATGAAGCTCGGGCATATCATGCAGGTCGATACGCCGGATAACCTTTACCACAAGCCGAAAAACATGTTTGTGGCGGGCTTTATCGGCGCGCCGGAAATGAACATTCGCCCCAGTAAACTGGTGGATGAAGCGGGACGTCTGGCGCTGACCATTGGCAACGAAACGCTGCCCCTGAGCGAAACGCTGCAGGAAAAAATTTCCGCCAGCCAGGGGCAGGACGTGTTTTACGGTATTCGCCCGGAATTTGTCGCGCTTTCTGACGAGCCGTTTACCGAAGGAAGTTGCAGCGGTGAGATGGTGCGCGTGGAAAACATGGGACATGAATTCTTCGTCTACCTGAAAGTGTCTGACTACGAGCTGACCGCCCGCATTCCTTCGGATAAAGCTAAGCCGATGATTGAAAAAGGACTTCATCGTAAAGTGTATTTCACGTTCGACATGAATAAGTGTCATATCTTTGACGCAAAAACTGAACAGAACATCTCTCTCTGACTGGAGTTATAAAAATGAAAAAAGTGCTCTTAAGCGCCGCTATCTCCGCTACCCTGGGTCTGACTGCTATGCCTTCTATGGCGCAAAACGTCGATTTACGTATGTCCTGGTGGGGCGGCAATGGCCGCCATCAGGTGACGTTGAAAGCCCTCGAGGCGTTCCACAAGCAAAACCCGGATATCAACGTTAAGGCGGAATATACCGGCTGGGACGGTCACCTGTCGCGTCTGACGACGCAGATTGCGGGCGGCACTGAGCCGGACGTGATGCAGACCAACTGGAACTGGCTGCCGATCTTCTCGAAAACCGGTGACGGCTTCTACGATCTGAACAAAATGAAAGAGGTGATCGACCTCAGCCAGTTCGATCCGAAAGAATTACGTTCGACCACCGTGAACGGCAAGCTGAACGGCATTCCGATCTCCGTGACCGCCCGCGTATTCTATTTTAATGATGAAACCTGGAAAAAAGCGGGTGTCGAATACCCGAAGACCTGGGATGAACTGATGGCGGCGGGGAAAGCGTTCGAGAGTAAACTGGGTAAGCAATATTATCCGGTGGTGCTTGAGCATCAGGATACGCTGGCGCTACTGAATTCTTATATGATTCAGAAATACAACATTCCTGCGGTCGATGAGAAAACCAAAAAATTCTCTTACAGCAAAGCGCAATGGGTGGAATTTTTCCAGACCTATAAAAAGCTGATCGACAGTCACGTGATGCCGGACACCAAATACTACGCGTCATTTGGTAAGAGTAACATGTACGAGATGAAGCCGTGGATTCAGGGTGAATGGGGCGGTACCTATATGTGGAACTCCACCATCACCAAATACTCTGACAACCTGAAGCCACCGGCGAAGCTGGAGCTGGGTAATTACCCGATGCTGCCGGGCGCGACCGATGCGGGTCTGTTCTTTAAACCGGCGCAGATGCTGTCAATCGGTAAGTCCACCAAAAACCCGGAAGCAGCAGCGAAACTGATCAACTTCTTACTGAACAGTAAAGAGGGCGTCGAGACGCTGGGACTGGAGCGCGGCGTGCCGCTGAGCAAAGCGGCAGTCGCGATCCTGACTCAGGATGGCACTATCAAAGAGGACGATCCGTCGGTAGCGGGCCTGCGTCTGGCGCAGTCTCTGCCGGCGAAACTGACCGTATCGCCATACTTTGACGATCCGCAGATTGTTGCGCAGTTCGGCACCTCTTTGCAGTATATCGACTACGGTCAGAAAACGGTGGAAGAAACGGCAGCGGACTTCCAGCGCCAGGCCGAACGTATCCTGAAACGCGCGATGCGTTGATATCAACCTGCCGGGTGGCGGCTTCGCCTACCCGGCCTACAAATTGTGCGTTGATGTAAAACGCGCGCCAGTGCCTGCAATAATCGGTAGGCCCGGTAAGCGCAGCGCCACCGGGCAATAACCTCACACCCCAATATTTCTTAACTTCTCACCGGCCATCAGCTTACGTTCAATATGTTCCAGGGTGACGTTTTTGGTTTCCGGAATCAGCCAGAAGGTAATGCCGATAAACGCCACGTTCAGCGCGGTATAAAGCCAGAAGGTGCCCGCAGCGCCGATGCTGTCGAGCAGGGTCAGGAAGGTTGCGCCGATAATCATGTTCGACACCCAGTTCGTGGTGGTTGAGCAGGTAATACCAAAGTCGCGGCATTTCAGCGGCTGAATTTCCGAACACAGGATCCATACCACCGGCGCGGCGCTCATCGCATAACCGGCAATACACATCATGGTCATGCCCACGGAAAGCCAGGACAGGCCGCTTGAGGCTGTGCCGTTATCAAACTGCATCAGGCAGTAACCCAGCACCAGCGTACCGAGCGCCATCACACTGAAGCCGATTTTCAACGCCGGTTTACGTCCGGCTTTATCAACGGTGAACACCGCAATAAAGGTAGCGAACATAAAGGTCAGACCGACCACCAGCGTGGCGATCATCTGCTGTTCGGTGGTGGTAAAACCCGCCATTTTAAAAATGCGCGGCGCGTAATACATGATGATGTTCATACCGGTAAACTGCTGCATCGCCTGCAATAACATGCCGAGGAACACCGCCCGGCGCACATTACGGTTGACCCTGAACAGTGCCCAACCGCCCTGCTTCAGCTTCAGGCTTTCCCGAATCTCATTTAGCTCCTCGCGGGCTTTTTCCGACGTATCACGCAGCATACGCAGTACTTCTTCGGCTTCAATATGACGACCTTTTTGCGCCAGCCAGCGCGGACTGTTAGGCAGAAAAACCACCAGCACGATCAGCACTACTGCCGGCAGCGCCAGCACGCCCAGCATTGCGCGCCAGTTGCCACTGTAGCTGAACGCAGTATCGGATAAAAACGCCAGCACAATGCCCAGTGTAACCATCAGTTGATACATGCTGATCATCTTGCCGCGTACATGTTCACTTGCCATTTCAGACAGATAAAGCGGCGCCGTGTACGAGGCGATCCCTACGGCGACGCCCAACACCACGCGCGCGACGATCAGTATCTCTACGCTGGTGGCGAACGCCGATCCCAATGAACCGACGACAAAGAGGATCGCCCCGGCCATCAGGCTGTATTTACGCCCCAGCCGGAAGGAGAGCCAGCCATTGAACAACGCGCCAATCGCCGCGCCGAGCATCATGCTGCTGACCACCCACTCCTGCAGGCGACTGGTCAACACAAAGTGATCGGTGATAAACGGCAACGCGCCGGCAATCACCCCAATATCCAGACCAAAAAGCAAACCCGCCACGGCAGCCGAGACGGACACAAACAGGTTCATGCGGCGCGTATCGCGCAGCGTTAAAGCAGAGTCATTATTGATTGAAACCATTTTTTCCTGCCACAACAGAGTAAGACATGATCAAAAAGTACGGTATTCGTCAGCGAGGTGTCAGGCAGGAAACGGCATAAACATGGACGAAATGGCTACGCAGTAGCGTTATGTGATGGACATTACACTTTCAAAAATATTTGTTTATCTGGCTGGATTTTATATCTTTATGATTATTAATGCTTTTAATAAATAACAATGAAAACTGCCCGTGTGGCGTATGGATTAATGACTAATCTGAGTATGGACTATGCTCACGAAGTGATAAAAAAAAACCCTGCCCGAAGGCAGGGTTTCAGCGCTCACGCCAGACGGATTAACGCGCCAGCCAGCCGCCGTCAACCGCGACGGTATAGCCGTTGATATAATCAGATGCGCTGGAAGCCAGGAAAACCACCGGCCCCATCAGATCGCTTGGCAGCCCCCAACGACCCGCCGGAATACGGTCGAGAATTTCCGCGCTACGCTGTTCGTCAGCGCGCAACTGCTGGGTATTGTTGGTCGCCATATAGCCAGGAGCGATCGCGTTCACGTTGATGTTGTGCTTCGCCCACTCGTTCGCCATCAGACGGGTTACGCCCATCACGCCGCTTTTTGACGCGGTATAAGACGGTACGCGGATGCCGCCCTGGAAGGAAAGCATCGAAGCGATGTTAATGATTTTGCCGCCGTTGCCCTGCGCGATGAAGTGCTTCGCCGCAGCCTGAGACATAAAGAACACGCTCTTAATGTTCAGGTTCATCACGTCATCCCAGTCTTTCTCGCTGAAGTTGATCGCATCTTCGCGACGGATCAGACCGGCGTTGTTTACCAGAATATCGATATGACCGAATTCAGCCACCGCGCGCTCCAGCAGCGCCGGAATGCCGTCGATCTGACGCAGGTCAGCGGTCAGGCTTAAAAAGCGACGTCCCAGCGCAGTAACGCGTTCGATCGTTTCCGTCGGTTCAACGATGTTAATCCCGACGATATCGCAGCCCGCTTCCGCCAGGCCGAGCGCCATGCCCTGGCCCAGGCCGGTGTCGCAACCGGTCACTACCGCGACTTTACCTTCGAGTGAGAATGCATTCAAAATCATTGTAAATCCTTAATATTATTCATGCCTGTCACGGACAGGCGTTGTACGCGCCCGCGACTAGCGGAGATCTTTTACCGCAACGTGATCCATGTCATCGAAGACCTGGTTCTCACCCACCATTCCCCAAATGAAGGTATAGGCTTTGGTACCCACCCCGGAGTGAATCGACCAGCTCGGAGAAATGACCGCCTGCTCGTTGTGCATTACGATATGGCGAGTTTCCTGAGGCTGCCCCATCATATGGAAGACGCAGGTGTCTTCTTCCATATTGAAATAGAAGTACACTTCCATGCGGCGTTCATGCGTGTGACACGGCATGGTATTCCACAGGTTACCCGGCGCCAGTTCGGTAAGCCCCATGCTGAGCTGGCAGGTTTCCAGCACATCCGGCACGAAATATTTATTAATAGTGCGGCGATTGCTGGTGAGATTGTCACCGAGCGTGACCGGCGCAACATCGGCTGGCGTCACTTTTTTGGTGGGGTATGTGGTGTGTGCCGGAGCGCAGTTGTAGTAGAACTTGGCGGGCGTAGCGCTGTCGACGCTGGCGAAAACCACTTCCTTCGCCCCTTTGCCGACATACAGCGCGTCGCGATGGCCGATTTCGTAGCACTGGCCGTCAACGGTAATGGTTCCCGCGCCGCCAATGTTGATCACGCCCAGTTCACGACGCTCAAGAAAGTAGGTCACACCCAGTTGCTTACCGACTTCGCCGCCGACAGACACCGTTTTCGCCACAGGCATGATGCCGCCAACGATAATGCGGTCAATGTGGCTATAAACCATGGTGTATTCGTCAGCCACGAACACTTTCTCAACTAAAAACTCTTTGCGTAGCCCCTGGGTATCCAGTGTTTTGGCGTGCGCGCTGTGAATACTTTGTCTTACGTCCACATTTACCTCCAGTATGAACCGAGCCGGAATTCCTGTACGGAGAGCGAAACGCTGTTCCGTTTTACATTATGGCTCATGATATCCCTCCGGGAACGGCTTTTCAATTACAAATAAAACATCGTTTCACTTTTTCTGCATGTTATTATCAAAAGTGTAAGTGCGATCACGCTCGTTTTCTGAAATTGCGTCACAGTTTAGAAAAATCCTATTTAAAAACAAAAGGCTATATAGGGAGTGGTAAATATACCCCCCTCGTTGATTCCCTAAGTCCGTGAAATCCATCCGCTTTATTTTTGCTTTTTCGAAGTAAAGTGCGCTGTCAATCACATACATTGAAACAGCGTTTTGATATTTTGATGCTCGCTTTTTAAACCTATCATAAATCTGGGTACTGCTGCGGGTCTTTTCCCCCGCCACGGTAAAAAGGAGTGCATCATGGCTAAAGGCATGCGGGTCAAACTGAACTATGAGGTCAGTCGCGATCCGGATACAGGCGTGGAAGTTACGCGTCTGACCCCACCGGAAGTAACGTGTCACCGAAACTACTTTTATCAAAAATGTTTCTTTAATGACGGTAGCCACCTGCTGTTCGCTGGGGAGTTTGACGGCCACTGGAACTACTATTTACTCGACATTGCAAAAGCCGAGGCCATTCAGTTAACCGAAGGCGCGGGCGACAACACCTTTGGCGGCTTTTTATCTCCGGATGATAGCGCGCTGTATTACGTGAAAAACGATCGTACGCTGTTTGAAGTCAATCTCAGTACCCTGGCCGAGCGCGAAGTGTATCGCGTACCGGATGAATGGGTCGGTTATGGCACCTGGGTGGCAAATAGCGACTGTACTAAGCTGGTCGGCATTGAGATTGCCAAACGCGACTGGACGCCGCTGAACGACTGGAAAATCTTCCACGACTTTTTCCATAAAGGTCCACACTGTCGCTTGCTGCGGGTGGATCTGAGAAGTGGAGAAAGCGCGGTCATTCATGAAGAAAAGATCTGGCTGGGCCATCCGATCTATCGCCCCTTTGACGACAATACCGTCGCGTTTTGCCATGAGGGACCACACGATCTGATCGACGCGCGGATGTGGCTGGTTAACGAAGAGGGTAGCAATATCCGCAAAGTGAAAGATCATGCAGAAGGCGAAAGCTGCACCCATGAGTTCTGGGTGCCAAACGGCTCCGCGTTGGTGTATGTTTCCTATCTGAAAGGGCAGCAGGGACGCACAATTTCCAGCTATAACCCCGACACCGGCATCAATGAAGACATTATGCCAATGCCAGCCTGCTCGCATCTGATGAGTAACTTTGACGGCACGTTGCTGGTCGGCGATGGCTCCGGTACGCCGGTAGACGTCAAAGACACTGGCGGATACACCATTGATAACGACCCCTATTTATACGGCTTTGACGTGGCGAAGAAAGCCTATTTCCGGATTGCCCGTCACGATACCTCCTGGGCGACAGTCGCTAACAGCCGCCAGGTAACCCACCCGCATCCGTCGTTTACTCCGGACGATCGCGCGGTATTATTCAGCTCTGACAAAGACGGCAAACCGGCAATTTATCTCGCCAGACTGCCCGAACAACCGGAATTATTGCGACTGTGAGATTGAGCGCCTGTTCCGCAGGCGCGACCTGTGTGCTTCTGTAACTGGCCTTGCCCTCCTCCTGGAGGGCTTTTTTTATGGCTAACTTTGCTGAATGTTCGATGGGTTTATTTCGCGGTGATGCCTGGCGCCCCCGGCAATAACGAAAAAACCCCGGCTGACTGCGCCGGGGGAATAAGACAATGAGGGTACCGCTGAATCAGAACGAATAAGCGACGCCCACACGGAAGCGGGTCTGACGTTCGTCAGAGGTTTTCACCCCCACGTTCCCCACTTCGACATAAGGCGCCCAGTTTTTATCCCATTTATACGCCAGCTTGGCGTTGTATTCGTTGGAGTAGGTTTTGTTGTTATTGCGAATTTCGCCTTCAGTACTTTTGGCGTAAACATAGTTTAGTTCGGTACGCCAGTCGCCCATGACCCAACCAATCCACGCATCGCCACGGTTAACTTTGTCATCGTCTTTATTATCGCTTGACGGATAACGTGTGTATTCATAACGGTAACGCGCCGCGACATAAAATCCATTTTCGAAGCTGTACTGCACGTGAATGTTCGGCTTGTAAATGGTGCGGCTGTCGGTGCTTTCCAGCGTCATCGCCGGTGTGATGGCAATATTGTCAGTCGCCTTCCAGCGCCAGCTCAGTGAGTCTTCGTGACCGTTACCCACAACGTCAGAGAATGGCTGATCGGCTTTATCTCCGCCAGATTTCCATTTTGCTTCAACAGAAAAACCGACGCCGTTATCGAAACGGTGCGACACCGCCACACGGTCGGCGTTGGTGCCGCTATCAATATACTCATGACGCAAGTCGACAGTCACCGCTTGCGCGGCAAACGACGCACCAATTAATGACGCAAGGCCCAGAGTTTTTTTAAACATATCCTATCCTCAAATTAAAATGATGTTTCTTTTTTATGGAATTGCATTTTATTTTTTTAACACCACCATTTTAGTGATCGCGATCGTAATTATTTGTTTCAAAAAAAATGGACGTCCGTGGCGTGATGAATATCAAACAAAAAAGCCTTCAAACGCCATAAATAACGATTACGGTCACGTTTTAATTTAATTAAAACCCATCCCTGGAATTTAATTTAAATAAATAAACATTAAAAACAAGAGATTACAGAATCCCACACTTAATAACCTGCGTTACTTTATTATTTATAACTATCAACCGATTGATTATTGTAGAACAGGGTCTGTTTGAAAAAATAAAGGATGGGTTTCGAAAACAGCAGATGTTTACGGATAGGATTTTACTTATTTCAAAACAATGCGCGTGAATGCCGTCACATTTTATATAACGGCATTAAAGGGATTAATATAAAAAAGGGAAAAGAAATGAAATTAATCGTTAATCGCGCTCAATAGCTAACGCGACGCCTTGCCCACCGCCAATGCACAGGGTCGCCAGGCCTTTCCGGGCGTTCCGCTTGACCATCTCATGGACCAGCGACACCAGAATCCGGCAGCCGGACGCGCCGATAGGATGCCCCAGCGCAATCGCTCCTCCGTTGACGTTAACCCGCCGCTCATCCCATTCCAGCATTTTCCCGACGGAAAGCGCCTGCGCCGCAAACGCTTCGTTCGCTTCGATTAAATCCACATCGGCCAGTTGCCAGCCGACCCGCTCAAGACAGCGGCGAGTGGCATAGACCGGCGCAATCCCCATCAGCGCAGGGTCTACGCCAACGCTGGCGAACGCACGTATACGCGCCAGCACCGGTAAGTTTAACGCCTGAGCTTTTGCTTCGCTCATCATCATCACCGCCGCCGCCCCATCATTGATCGATGAAGCGTTGCCGGCGGTCACGGAACCACGTAAATCAAAAGCCGGATCGAGCCTCGCCAACCCTTCTGCGCTGGCGTCGGTTCGCGGCTGTTCGTCGGTATCGACAACCACGGTTTGCCCGTTACGCTGCGTTACCACCGGCACGATCTCGGCTTTAAAACGCCCGGCGTCGATCGCCGCGCGCGCCTTTTGTTGTGAGCTGAGCGCATAAGCGTCCTGCAATTCACGGCTGATACCGTATTCCCGCGCCAGATTTTCGGCGGTGACGCCCATATGATAATCATTGAACGCGTCCCACAAACCATCATGCACCAGGCTGTCCACCAGTTGGCTGTTGCCAAGTTGCGCGCCCGTTCGGCTGTCGGTGAGTACATGCGGCGCCCGGCTCATATTCTCCTGTCCACCAGCTATCACAATGTCGGCTTCACCGCACTGGATCGCCTGTGTCGCCAGATGCAGCGCCTTCAGCCCGGAGCCGCAGACGTCGTTAATCGTGATAGCAGAAACCGTGTTCGGCAGCCCGCCTTTAATTGCCGACTGACGCGCCGGGTTTTGCCCAGCCCCTGCGGTAAGCACCTGGCCGAGGATCACTTCGTCAACGGCATGCGCATTTACGCCGCTGCTGTCGATCAACGCCCGAACCACCATACTGCCAAGCTCCACGGCAGAATGACGCGCCAGCGTTCCCTGAAAGCAACCAATGGGCGTGCGTAACGCCCCTACGATCACAACCTCTTTCATTACGACCTCTGCGCAAAAGAACACCGCAATAGTAGAGGATTGTTAAAAATAGTTATCTTGATTGTTTAAGAAAGGTGAGTTTTATCACAAATGAAATCCTTCTGCGCTTTCACTCCCCCATACCACCCTGCTGGAGATGGTATCTCAACCAGCTTCCAGCCGCGCCAGGCGGAGATTTTTTATTCCAGAGCAGATCGATTGAGATTGCCCTGGGCCAGCCGGGCACATCCAACTGCACCAGCGGTTTTTCCGCCGCAAACTCTTCAACAAGCGCACAAGGTAGCGCGCACCAGCCAAACCCCTGCACAGCCATACTGAGCAACAACAAATAGTTTGGCGCGGACCACACCGGACCACGGGCAAGCTGGGCGCCATTATCCAGATACGTGTTAAGCCGCAGCTCGCGCCAGGTATGCAACCTGTCCCACTCAACTTTTTCCTCACCGGCCAGGGGATGTGAGGCGGCGACGTAAAGGCCCATCCAGGTTTGCATCGGCAGGCGGGTCGCACCAATGTCGGTAGGATAATGATCCTTCGCTTCCGTCAAACCGACCTGCGCCCGTTCTTTTTGCAACAGGTCGATAACGTCGACATCTTCACCAATCAGACACTCAAATTCCGTATGAGGAAACTGGCGGTCAAACTGCGCCATCAACGCTTCGAGAACGTCCGGATGCAGGGTATCCGAGAGAACAAACGTCAGGCGCGCTTCGGTCTTGCCTGCCAGCGACAGCGCCACCTCATCCAGCCGATCGCTGGCGGACAAGATAGCCTGAACGTAGCCGAGCACCTTCTTACCTTCTTCGGTAAGTACCGGCTGGCGCGAGGTGCGATCGAACAACGTAATGCCAAGATCGGCCTCAAGATGTGCAATCGCTGTACTGACGGTGGACTGACTTTTGCGCAGCCTGCGCGCCGCCGCGGAAAACGATCCGCAGGCAACCGTCTCGACAAACGCGGTCAGTGCTTCAGGGGAGTAACGCATGAACTATCTACTTTATCGATGGATTCTATCTTTTAGATATCACATTAAACGATAAAATGCTTGCCATTCCCTGTTCCGGGCGTTTTTCAAAAGGTGAAGTATGCAACACAACGATATTCAACGCAGATCGCTACTGGAGCGCGTTTTTCACGCCGTCTGTTTTGAGGGGATCGCCACGGCGATCCTCGCGCCCACAGCCGCATGGTTAATGCAGCGTTCGGTGCTGGAAATGGGAGGATTGACGATCCTGCTGGCGACCACGGCGATGATCTGGAATATCATTTATAACGCTTTGTTTGATCGCGTCTGGCCCGCGCATCTGCTCAAACGCACAGCCAAAGTGCGGGCGCTCCACGCGCTGGGTTTTGAGTGCGGATTTATTGTGATCGGCGTGAGCATCGTCGCGTATGTTCTGCGCGTCAGCCTGCTACAGGCGTTTACACTCGAAATCGGTTTCTTCCTGTTCTTCCTGCCCTATACCATGTTGTACAACTGGATGTATGACACCCTGCGCGCGCGGATTGTGAAGCGTCGCCAGCAGCGCGTTACTGCCTGATTATTCACTGAATTGCCGGGATCCTTGCGCTTCCGGCAGTTTCTGCCGCCATCCCCCCTTCCCTTCTCTGCTCACTCATTACGCCCATTTATGGTAAATTGCGCTTCTTTTTGTTTAATTTATAGTTGATACGTTCAAATAATGTCGAAAATTTGGTCAAAAGAAGAAACGCTCTGGAGCTTCGCCTTATATGGTACGGCCGTGGGCGCTGGAACATTGTTTCTGCCTATCCAGCTCGGTTCGGCAGGGGCGATTGTTCTGTTTATCACCGCGCTGGTCGCCTGGCCGTTGACATACTGGCCGCACAAAGCGTTGTGTCAGTTCATTCTCTCTTCAAAAACGTCCGCGGGCGAAGGCATTACCGGCGCGGTGACGCACTATTACGGTAAGAAGATCGGCAGCCTGATCACCGCGTTGTACTTTATCGCTTTCTTTGTCGTGGTGTTGATCTATGCCGTCGCCATTACCAACTCACTGACCGAACAATTAGCCAAACATATCGCCATTAACACCGGCGTGCGGATGGCGGTCAGTTTTGGCGTGGTGCTTATCCTGAACCTGATTTTCCTGATGGGCCGTCATGCGACGATTCGGGTAATGGGATTTCTGGTTTTCCCGCTTATCGCGTACTTTTTATTTCTCTCGTTGTATTTGACCGGCAGTTGGCAGCCCTCGCTGCTCACCGGACAAATGGCGTTTGATCAGCACACGTTGCATCAGGTATGGATCTCCATTCCAGTGATGGTTTTCGCTTTTAGCCATACGCCCATTATTTCGACGTTTGCCATCGACAGACGTGAGAAATATGGCGAGCAGGCCATGGGTAAATGCAAAAAAATCATGAAGGTCGCGTATCTGATCATCTGCCTGAGCGTGCTGTTCTTTGTCTTTAGTTGCCTGCTATCTATTCCCCCTTCCTATATAGAAGCGGCGAAAGCAGAAGGCGTGACGATCCTTTCAGCGTTATCAATGATGCCCCATGCCCCCGCATGGCTGTCGATTTCCGGTATCGTGGTCGCCGTGGTGGCCATGTCGAAGTCTTTCCTGGGAACCTATTTTGGGGTGATTGAAGGGGCGACCGAAGTGGTCAGAACCGGTTTACAGCAAGTTGGTGTGAAGAAAAGCCGCGCCTTCAACCGCGCGCTGTCGATTCTTCTGGTTTCCGCCATCACCTTCGTGATTTGCTGCATCAACCCAAATGCGATCTCAATGATTTATGCCATTAGCGGACCGCTGATCGCCATGATTCTGTTTATCATGCCGACCCTGTCGACATATCTCATCCCGGCCTTAAAACCCCATCGCTCACTGGGCAATCTGATCACCCTGATTGTCGGGCTGCTCTGCGTGTCGGTCATGTTTTTCGGCTAGCTTCAGACGGCCCGCAAGGGCCGTTATTCCTCATCACTGCACAGCAGCGAGGGCGCGCCGATAGTGGAGAACGCCCATCCTTCCTTCCACGACTTTATCACCAGCGAAAACGTCGTATCGTCGGTCAGGTAAATGGGCGGCATCGCTCTGATCCCGGCGGTCTGCAATAGCTCATCAGTGGGAAAGCGTACCAGTTTATTCGTATGAAGAATGTAATTGTCGCGCACATTCTGATAGGTGAAATAGGCTATCCGGCTGACTTTATAATGCGCATCGTTGTGCATCACCAGTTCGCCGGTCACAATCACCACCCCTTCTCCGCCCTGCATTTGAAAGTCCAAATCCCCTTTGAACATTTCATCATTCACCTCCCAGACCACTCGCCCGTTACAGTTAATATGTGGCTGGCGCAGTTCTGAGTACCAATAAGCCGCCCCGGTCGCGAGAACCAGGAGAATAACCAACATCAGCGAGATCGTTTTAGTTTTCATTATGAATGGAGTACCAGGTTGTGCATTGCGCGGCGGGATCGAGTCGAATATCCGTTTGACAAACGATAGCGCCAATATTTTTCGCCTTGCTCATCCCTGAAATAAAAACAAAACTATGATGATGACAAATATCTTTATTTCGCCCCATAAACTGCACATACCGTGTATCTAATGCCCTCTTACCATGTAATAACACTGTGCACGAAGATATTGAGGTTGCATCAAGAAGTGTATAAGCGGAAAAAAGGGATTCCGCCGGGGTAAATACCGCCACCGAAACCCCGACGCTGGCCAGTAGCGTCGACACCAAAAGCGTCCCGGTAATGAATGTAAGCTTAAAAAAGGAACGTTTTCTGTCGGGGGGAGATTCTGCATGTAATTCCCTGTCAACATTTCCCACGCCTTCCGCAGGCGAAACATCTATGCATTGAACATTTGCTGAAATCATTATACCGCGGCGGGCAATGGTTTTAATCAGATCGCGTGAAAGCCCCACTTCCGCAAGAGCATTACGTAACGTTAAAACCGTCTGATATAGCGTATTCATTGACGTGATTGTGTTCTTCTCTCCCCAGCCTACTTCAACGAGTTGGTTTTGTGGGATAACCGCCCCTTCATTTTCAATTAAATATAAAAGAATAAAACAGGCGGGTGTTTGCAGCGTGACGCTTTTTTCTGTGATTTTATTGGTTAAGGAGCGGTCACCCGGGTGAAAGTCAACCAGGTTATTAATAGTGTAACATATTGTGTGTGTGGAATTCTCAAGCACCGTGTGCATACTCGCATTTACATGATGAATATCATGCTACAAAAATCTTAAAAAGAGATCACCCTATATATAATAGATGTGCAAACACGATCATGCAATTTCCAGTAAAATTGTTATAAATCAAGAGCATTAAGTTTTAACTGGATCACAAATTCTTAATTAAGACCATTTTAGATGCGTAATGCGGAAGCTCCCGATATCATAGCCTCAGGTTTAAAAAACAAACAGACTGATAAACAAGGCTTTATAATTTAACACAAGCACAATGTAACAAATACTTCAGACATTGTAACAGATGCTCAACTTTTAACGATAAATGCTATCTGCGGCTATAAAACCAACATTTTTGCAATATAACTATTCCTGGTGGGTGTAGCAAAATTCCTGGGTGGCTTTTTGCACGTCTTTTACGCAACCGGATAACACCGCTCAGAATTAGACTAAACGCATTTTTATGTCTAAAGCTAAAAACTGTTTTTTTAGGAATAATAGCAATAACGTAAGTTTAGGATTTTTACTCTATCGAATACACATTTTGTAGAGTATTGACATGTTTTAAAACGGATGAAATTATCAAATTATCACGGATAGGGGGGGCTCTCAATATGGGGCTGGATGAAAAAATAAAAAGGCTTACATGTAGTAGTTGTACTTTGCACTGTAAAATAATGCCAGAGAAATCGCCACGTTTACAATATTGCGCCAATGCCTGTTTTTGCATGTGGCCTGAAGAAAGCGTCTATTTTAATAAAGGCATTATTGAAGGTATTTTAGCGAATAATCACAACGCCAGGTTAAGTGGGTATATTTTTGTCGATTTCTCGATCAGCTTTTTACGCCTGTTTTTGGACAAAGAGTGGATTGAATATCTGGCAAGTACCCGCATGGGCATTATCCTTGTTAGCGACAGAAATATGCAGTCGCTGGCAAATTATTGGCGGAAATATCATCCTGCGGTGTCCGCCATCATTTATCATGATGATGGACTGGACGTGGCGAATGAAAAAATCCGTCAGGTGTTTATCGGGCGTCATCTGTCGTTCACTAAGGGTAATACCCTGACGCAGATGGAATTCACCATCCTGGGCCATATGGTCGCGGGCAGTACGCCGCATCAGATTTCCCAGGCGCTTGATATGGATATTCGCAGCGTATATGCCTACAAACAGCGCATCGAAAAACGCATGGGTGGACGGATCAACGCATTGTTTATCCACTCTCATTCCGTTTCAGAAGACAAAAATGTCTATTCTGTACTGATGAAAGAGAGTGATTGCACAACGGGACCTTTGCACAGACGTAATTGAGTCCAGGCTCAGGGAAGAAAATGGACGGGAGTCACCAGTGAGTTATTACGAAGAAGAAACGCGCGCGCTGAGCACGGTACTTATTTTTCTTTATGGGGGGGATGGCGAGCGGGCTTATCAGGAACTGACGGCTGCGCTGCAGCAACTGACATTTCCGCCCTCGGTCCGGCGCCTCTGCGAAGAGGCGCTGCGGCAACACGCCGATGCGAAAGGCGTTATCTGTCTGCTTCAGGCACTGGAAACGATCAGCGGCTATAAACATATTGAACGTTATATTGTTCAGCGAAATCAGCACACGGTGTTTGGCTGAATGACGGGCCGGGACGGGATTCCCGGCTATTTTATATAAGAGTCCAGTACTTTGAGGATCACGTCCAGATCCGCCTCACGCTTTTCTTCTTCGCTTTGATGCACAATATGCTCTGTGAGATGACCTTTAATCACTTCCCGCATTAAACCATTTACCGCCCCGCGAATTGCGGCAATCTGCTGGAGTACGGCAGCGCATTCGTGCGGCTCATCAAGCATTTTCTTCAGCGCAACCACCTGCCCCTGGATTTTACTGGTACGGGCTTTTAGCTTTTGTTTATCACGAATAGTGTGCGACATAGCAACACCTCCTTAACATAAAACAAGGAAGATTATAGCATTACGCATTTACTGGGGGGTAGTATTTGGTACTGGGGGGGAGTAGAATCCGTCGAAAATAGTCAACCAAGAATCATTATCATGGGTGAATTCACAACGCTTCTTCAGCAAGGCAACGCATGGTTTTTTATTCCCAGCGCCATACTCCTCGGCATTTTGCACGGGCTGGAGCCGGGACACTCCAAAACGATGATGGCGGCATTTATTGTCGCCATTAAAGGAACCGTCAAACAGGCCATCATGCTGGGACTGGCGGCAACGGTTTCCTACACGGCGGTCGTCTGGCTTATTGCCCTCGGCGGCATGACTCTCAGCAAAGCGTTCACCGCGTCCGCCGTTGAACCCTGGCTTCAGTTAATTTCCTCGGCCATCATTTTATCAACCGCGGGCTGGATGTTCTGGCGGACGTGGTCCGGTGAACGCAGTTGGTTAGCCGACATGCAGCACGCTGACGATCGCCATCATCATGACCATCAACATGATCACGACCATCAACATGATCACGAGCATCAACATGATCACGACCATCAACACGATCACGCCGGACTGGAAGGGTTAACGGCAGGGTCGAAGGAATACCAGGATGCCCATGAACGAGCCCATGCCCGAGACATTGAGCGACGCTTTCACGGCAAAAGCGTCGGCAATGGGCAGATCATCCTGTTTGGTCTGACCGGCGGGCTTATTCCCTGTCCGGCGGCTATTACCGTTCTGCTGATTTGTATTCAGCTAAAGGCATTTACGCTCGGCGCGACGCTGGTACTCAGTTTTAGCCTTGGGCTGGCCTTAACCCTGGTAACAGTGGGCGTAGGGGCTGCGATTAGCGTCCATCAGGTAGCAAAGCGCTGGAGCGGAATGGGTACGCTGGTAAGAAAAGCGCCTTATTTTTCCAGCGCGCTGATAGCGCTGGTCGGGCTGTATATGGGGATCCACGGCTATTTTGGCGTTATCCAGACGGCCTGACCGTTGTACACGAGCATCAGCGCATGCCTGGTGCTCATTAAAATGTCCAGAAAACAAACGCCGCGATCGTCGCTGACGCTTCCGCTCGCAGGGCGCAATCCGCCGTGTACTACTGTGACATATGACATCATTAACGACGCGGGTAACCACTGGAACTACACGCAGCCCGCGACGATAACACCGTAGCACAGACCTCCCCGGTCAGGTTAGCCCGTTACGCGCCCTGCCATCACTGCGTAACAGCGCCCCTCTCATGCGCGTATATCGTCATACTCCCGCGTCTTCTCAAACTCGTGCTTCGCAAACGGGCAAAGTGGGATCACCTTACGGTTCTCACGGCGCATTTTCTCCACGACTTTTGCCACCAACTGTTTCCCGACGCCCTGCCCTTTCAGGCTGGCATCCACATCGGTGTGTTCGATAATGCTTAAATGCTCTCCAGTCGGCACAAAGACAATTTCGGCGACCTGGTTACCCTGCGCATCATTCACATAAAATTTATTGTGACCCTCAATTATTTCCATCTTTCCCCCTACTTATGACGATATTGCAGCGCGCCGCTTGGACAGGTGTCGATAACCTGCGTCACGATCTGGACATCCACCTCGTCAGGCATAATCCACGGCTTTCGCTTCAGGTTAAAAAGCCTGCTATTGCCGCGGACGCAATTTCCCGAGTGTTGGCAGAGGGCCGTATTAAAATAGACATCAATTTTCTCGCCGGTGTAGACACGGTAACCCGCATCTTGAAGATCTTTATCCATGACATTGCCTCGTTATTCGTCTTATTGCTAAGCATAGCGCCGAAATAGCCTTACTTGCTCTCTAATTTTCGAATGTGTAAGTCCTCACCACAGACAGCACCTTCCAGACAAAAATCTAAATATAAGATTATTTAAGATGTTTTATTTGATATTTCAGAGAAATTAAGAAATTTTCCCCTGACGGATTAATTTTGGCCGCCTCCCCCGGACAACTCATTCAAAAAACTCGCCATAAAAGGCAAAAAAACCATCAAAAAAACTCATCAATATTCCTGTTTTAAACCCAGGCTTCGCTGGCTGCCTTTTAACTTGTCTTAAATCGCGTGGTTAAAACAGAATTTCAATTCCGTCAAGAAAATGCAGTTGATAATCTGATGGGAAATGGATGTGTATAAACGAAAGGATACCCCATATGTTAATAAATTGCTTTATATAATAGAGACATATGTAAATAACAGCGATAAAAACATTAGTTTCATAAATGATATCAACTACTGTATTCGCATATTTTATATGTAATACTATGTTCAGACTTTATCTACACTTAAGTATCTTTCTGTCTAACTTCCCCCATCGTGAACATATATGTACTGGATAATCAACGATAATATTGAATTCAGACCCGACAGTAAAAAGTTAATTTCAGTGTCAAATCCTGAACTTAACGTGGTTTTGACAACGCCCGCCAGTCGTTGTCTGCTTTTGCTGCTCGAAGCGTCTCCGGACGTGGTTACCCAGCAGGAGTTCTTCAAGAAGGTATGGGAAGATGAAGGTATGCTGGTTCCGGCGAACACCCTTTACCAGAATATCTCTATCGTTCGTCGCGGCCTGCGCGCCGTCGGGGAAACAGATCGTATTCTGGTCGCCACGGTGCCGCGTAAAGGTTTTCAAATTGATAAAAGCGTAAAAATCACCCGCATCGCGGCGAATCAGATGGCAGAAGCGCCCGTGGATACGCTGGCAGGCGAAGACGAACTGGACGTTGACGATAAAACGGAAGCTGTAGCGCCGTACGAGCCAGAACCCGCATCCGCACCCGCGGTACAGGCCAAAGAAACAGCCAGATTGCCGCGCGTCGCCAGCATTTTGCTCATCGTCGCAGCGTTTCTCATTGGCGCGGTCGGCGTGCATTTTTTCTGGCATGTGACCGACACAAAACCGTTTTTTAAAGATTATGCTTTCGTCGAGCAGGTTCAGGGCTGCCGTTTCTATACCAAAGACGACAGCCACGACAATAAAAGCAATTATGCACGATTTAAGTCCCTGATCCTGAGTTCAGGGCTCGACTGCAAAAAGTTCCCCTGGGTTTACTTCCCGGTATCCAAAACCTCCCCCGGTCTGTCGGTCTTTGTCTGCCGGAAGGAGTACGTAAAATCTCCGGTAGCAGGTTGCATCACTCTCTCTTTCCGAGGAGTCGAAAGTGAATAAAAAAACAATAATAACGATCAGCGCGGTGTTTTTAGCTGCCGGAATGCTCGTCGGCGCGTTATATAACGTGTTTATGTACAGATATCACAATAAACAAGAATGTTCTGCCTCTGTGGTGGTATTTTATAACAACGTCCGCGCGAACATTACGCTGAACTATATGTACTCGCTGGACAACAAAAATGGCATTGTGGCGGTCAGCGGAACCTATTTAGAAGACGGTAAGCTCAAAGGCCGGATCCGCCGGGATGTTGCATACGACTGGAATGAAAACCAGGATTCGTATCACCTCCACTCAACCCGAATCAATAAATTTGAAATTATTGAAACCTTACCGGATGAACTCCTGGCCGATATTCTGCCTGATTTTTACGTCTATCCGGACAAAAACGTGAGCTACTCCATTCTCAACCAGGGCGTTCATGGCTTTTTGTTCACCATTGGTCAGCGCCCGCTCTTTTATTGCGCGCGATAGCCTCACTCAGGCACAGCCCTGTTGTCCACAGGGCTGACGCCATTAAAACAAAAAACCTTCTTCCAATAGATTTTCTTTGATTAATAACAGATCGTGAATTTTATTACCGCCAAGTTTTTTACAGGCGATATTGCGATAGGTATATACCCGCTTAGGCGGTAGCGAGAGCGATTTGGCGATCAGATTGATATCTTTTCCTTCCAGCGACTCACGAATGATAATCTTCTCTACCCGGTTAAGTAGATGATTTTTAATGGCTTTACTTTTCTTCATGTTCACCAGGCGCGTTATCGCCATCATCAGGGCCGAAAGCGACTCTCTGGCGTTGATGATCATATCCGCGTCACAAATTAAGGCATTTTTTTGCGCGTTTTGAATAATCATAAGCTTGCATGTCTTGTTCAGCCGAGGAATATCCTTTGCACAACATTTATTATTCAAATGAAGATGTAAAATAACCGTATCGTCAAACGTCAATTGGTCAACAGGCAAATGATGTATGGTCTCTATCATGATGTCCATGTCTGCATCTTTTGCTAATAAGACGATTCCTTCCTGCAAGTAATTATCGTTGCTTATGATATATATAGCCATAGTTTTATTGCCGTATTAATAATTCATTATTAAAATAGTTTTTTGCCTTGTTAAATTCACCTTTAGCGAGACATGGTCAAATTGTATGCGGAGGACCACAGATAACGTAATTAAATAGTCTTAACTGGCGTGATATAACTAACCGATTGAAAAATCATTAATAAAATAATTTTTTTAAGCGTTCTTAAACACGTTTTGCTGGACTTGTCGCTGTATTCTGCGGCTTTCTCTATGCTATGTTGTGCCACACGGGGAGATGCGTAGCGAACAGGAAGGAAAGCAACATGGCCAGGCGTATCGATTATCTGATTGAGAAATATCAATTCACCGAGATCAATGAATCGCCGCGTATTGCCAGCCAGTGGAAGGACGTTCTGGCAGAGTGTCAGCAGGAGCAGGCGGGCGTTGAAGAACGGCTCCGGATTGCGTTGCTCAATGTCGATTACGTCACCAGCTTCGAACTGCCCTTTCGTTTATTGCTCACCCGCACACCACAGCTCATCGATAAGCTGCGTAAAGAATTTTCGCTTACCCAGAAAAGCGTGCTGATCAATGAAAAGCGTCGCGGGCAGGTCTATAGCATCAGCGCCGATCTCAGTCGCGTCCCGGACGCGTTTCGCTACCGCTTATCCTCCCGCATTCGCCGTATGGACGATCAAACCCTTACTACCGCGCCTTATCAGCAGGTGGCCAGCGAGACAAAACAGCCTGAAGATCGTCTGCGTCTGGCGCTGGAAAGCGGACTGGCGGTAAACGCGCTCGACGGACTTTTCTGGCTGGGCATCCAGCGTATCGCCGCCGATATTCAGCGCCTGCGCGCGTCCGGTATGCCCATTCAGACAACAGACGTGGAGGTGTCTGACACCCTGACGGGAACGGTGCGCACCATCACGGCTTATCATCTTTAACCAGTCGTCTCAGTTGTAGTCCAGCACGAAGGTCGCGCTGCTATTTGCCGAACCCGCCGTCACCGTTGCGCCGGTCTGAACATACTGGGCGATAAAATTCACCGGCGTCGCCGCCGATGCGCTGGAGGCCGTCATATGCTTCACGATCGGCGACACAGCGTCGTTGAGCGTCACCCACGTACCGGCAGCCGGAGCGCCAGCACCGTTATTACCATAGCTGAGTCTGACCCCCACCCCCTCCGCGCCGCCCGACGTACGGACAACCGCCAGCGCGTCGCGGCTGCCGCTTACCGCTGGCGTACCAAAAAAGCCGATCCGCAGTTCAACAGGCGCAGTGCAGTAAACAGGGATGGAAAACGCCGTCGGCGTTCCGCCCGTCGTCCCTTCGCCGGTGAAATCCGTCCGCTTCACTTTCCCCAGGTTGACCTTGATACTGCCGGTCGCGACGCTACAGCTGCCGCTGTTGCCGATGTCCACGTTCATCGCCGCCAGATCGAGGCTCACGTCATGCGTGGACAGCGTCCCGTTGCCACTACCGTTGTCACTCAGCGTCAGAGTGCCCACCCCCGGCAACGCGCCGGAGGAGGCGTGGTTATTACTCACCAGTTGAATATCGCCCGTTTTATAAAACGTGACGAACGGGGTGACGGTGATCTCACGCGCCGACAGCATGGCCGGTAGCGTTGCGCTGTCGCAGACCACCGTCGACGAACCGGCGGTGATAAAGGTTTGCGGCCCGCCGTCACACTGAAAACTTAATGAATAACCAATACCTGGCAGCGAGGCGCTGAACACTGCATGTCCGTTGATCGTGGCAATGCTTTGTCCCTTCTGGTTATAAACAATCTTCTTCAAAGACGATGCCGCATTTTGCCGGTCGCAGGTGAAGTGAATACCGCCGCCGTTAGCCTGCATCGTGGCGCTCATTTGCATATGGGTGCCTAACGCCGGTAAGTAACGAATATTATTAAAGTTAATCGTCATCTGACGGGTACTGGCCTGGCAAGTTGCCGCCCATGCGTTTTGGCTGACTGTTCCCGCCAGCAGCAACAGTCCGGTGATGATGCGAATAATGACTGACATGACAACGTCCTCGTAATTCAGAGACAGGGGCCAGAGATAGCCTTGACCGTTTTATGCGCTTGCGACTCGTCAATATGAAAATGCAGCACGCAGCGACGCGCCACGCCGCCCTCATCCCATCGCGCTTCCAGAACGCCGTTGCTGGGAACGCCGCTCAGATAAACCTGGCCGCGTTCAGCGACGATACCGCTCATCGCCCCTTCATCACCCTGAACCTGTGCGCTGGCGCCAAACGGCAGCGAATGCCGACCGTGATGTAACGTAAACAGTACGCGATGGCCAATATGGGTTTGATAACGGGCTTCAACCACCGCGCCGCCGCCGGGGATCACCGTCGCCCCCTCCATTTCCACGTCGGCATCGTCTGACAACGACGCCGAATCGAGCGTGATCACGTTTTTGTGATAGGGCGTCAGCGTGGGCACCACGGCATACCCGCGCCAGTCGGTATGAACGTTATTGCCGTTCTGAATCGCAACGTTCGTCGCCCCCGGCGCCCGAACGATGGCGAAGCTGTCACCGACATTCTGGCCCAGGGTAATGCCATGGGGATGAGCGATAACAGACCCCGACGCGCCCCAGGTAAGCTGGCTGCTGTCAGGATCGCGACGATAGCCTATTTGCGTGGTGGCGTAGCCACCGTGGTATTCCAGCGAGGCGCTGCTGTTGTTCCCTTGCCCCTGGTTGGCGTATCCCTGTTGCAGGGCGTAATTCAGATTCGCCTGTCCTGGCACCGAACCATACATCGCCAACTGGTGCGAGGTGTCGCCGTGATTATCCGTCGCGGTGTTGTAACTAACAGCGTTGTCGGACAATGCGCCGCCCAACGGAATAGTCATATTGAATGACCACGAACGGTCAGCCTCCTGATGCCCTGCCGACCGGGTGTAAAAATACCCCAGACTCCAGGAAATGCTTTTCCAGGCGCTGTAATAGCCAGCATGCATTGTTTGCTCACGCTGGTCGCTGTGCCAGTACGCCTGGGCATAGGCAGAAAGGGAAAGACTCCCCACCTCGCCCAGAGTCTGGTTAAGGGTGATTTCCTCGCGACTGCGCTTGTTCCAACGCGGTCCGTCGCGACGCTCCAGCGTCACCGCCTCGCTCAAATCATAAAAGCCGCTGGAAGAGTAACGATAGCTGGCGAGACTGAAAGAGGTGCCAGTGCCGGTGAAATTCTTCTGGTACTGCGCACGTACCGAATAACCAGCGTAACGTTTTCCGGACGGCGTTGCGGTAGCCGCCCAGGTGGTATCCGCGCCCAACGCGCCCAGAATGCCTAACCCATGACCGGCGCCAAGGGCAACCGCATGATAATCCTCCGCCAGTTGCGTCCCGCCATACAGCGTCAACTCATCCGGCAGACCGTAAAAAAGCGTGCCCTGCATAAACAGAGGGGAACGGCTGTCCTCGCCGCTGGCATGATACCGCCCTGCGCTGAGGCTGTACGTCGTTAACCCCTCGCGCAGCATAAACGGCACCGCCGCGAACGGCTGCGTCCAGCGGCGCTCAGTACCGTTGCTCTCTTTAACGTTGATCTCCAGATCGCCGCTTTGCGCGGTGGGATAGAGATCTTTTATGGCGAACGCGCCCGGCGAGACGTAGGTTTCGTAAATCACATAGCCGTGCTGGGAAAGGGTTACTTTTGCGTTACTGTGCGCGACGCCGCGAATCACCGGAGCAAAACCGCTCATGCTGTCCGGCTGCATGTCGTCTTTCGACATCAGTTGCACCCCACGAAACGGTACGCTGTCAAATACCTCGCCGCTGGTGTAAGTATCCCCCATGCGCAATTGGCTTTTCAGCGAACGAATATCCCGCTGCAGCCAGGTGCTCTGCGCGTCCCAGCGGCGAGTTTTGTCATACTGCATTGACGAAATATTGCGCAACCGCCACGCGCCAAGATTCACGCCACTGCGTAAATTCAGATAGCTGGAACGTCCATCAGCGTCGGATTGACGGGTTTGCGAACCGTTGAAGGTGTAATCCACAAACGCGGCCGGGATCCCGTCATCCCAACGGGCGGGATCAACGTAGCCCCGGCTCATGATCTTCATCGCCGCTTGCGGAATACTGAGGTTAAGGCGCTGGGTCGAGAACTCAAACCGGCTGCTGGCATCGGGAATGTACTGTTCTATGCGGGTAAAAGTCTCCCCTTCACGCAGTCGGTCGAAAGCGGAAAACGCGCTAACGTTAACACCGTATTCCTCCAGTTGTGCGGCAGTAAGGACTGGCCGCAGCGTCCCGTTATCCTCGACAAAGGTGATGTTCTCCTGCGCGATCTGCTGGTCGTTGACCCAGATGCCGACAGGATACGTTCCCGGTTGCTGTCCCCCCGCTTTGGCAAAGTAATGCAGATCCGCCATTTTTTGCTGCGGATCGCTTAACTCCAGCGCGGCCGGATCAAAATAATCATCGGCCCAGGCCAGCCGCTGATGCAACAACAGTATGATCACCGTCGGCAGCGTGGCCAACAGCAGGCCAGACCGGTTACAGGAGGCAGAATAAATGCGTTCTTTCACGGTGCTGTCGCCCGGCATCGTTCGTTGTTAGCGTCACTGCTGCGCATAGTCGGTCACGCCGCCAAAATCGTTGATCGCACGCCATTTCACCGTTCCGTGGTTGTTAACGTTCCACGTCCGGGTACTGAAAGGCGCCATCATTCCCGGCTGAGAAATGTCGTACCCGCCCACCGACAGAGAGAAAAAAGAGACGTAATACGGCGTGGGATTCGTGGCCGCTAACTGGTTTCCGTTCTGGCTAAACGTCAACGTTTGCCAGGCCTGGTTAGCCTCTCCTTTCAGCCCGGCAGGGCGATAAAAGAGTTTGAAACGGGATTTGACGTTAATCTGCAACTTATTGACGTCATCTTTTTGCGACGGCGCAATGCTTTTGATACTCAACCAGAAGACGGATTCCCGATCGGCAGGCAGTTCGCCGCCGGTAAAAGTAATACGCAGCACGTTCTGCTGCTCAGGCTCAAGCCGAAACAGCGGCGGCGTTACCACAAACGGCACCGGACGCGGGTCGCCCTCAGCGACATTATCGACAAAGGATTGCACCAGATACGGTGTTTGCGTATCGGCATTGGTTACCGTCATCGACGCCTCCCGCTTCCCTTCCTGATAAATTACGCGGGTTCCTCCCATCACGATGCCAGCCTGAGCCGTTATGCTAAGCAGTAATAAAGATGCCGACAGAGCGGCAAGAATGTGTTTCATTGCGAATAACCATCAGGAAAAAGAGAACAGGAACGCTGACCGGGCAGGCATTACGCCTGCCCAAACGGGAATCAGTTGTAGACCATCAAAAACGTCGCCGTCGCGTTTGCGGGACCGGCGGTCACCGTGGTCGTGGTGGCCCGATAATCCGCCAGGAAATCCAGCTGAGCTTTTGCACTGACCGGCGCCACGGCTTCCGATAACTGACCCAACTGAATTTGCGATGCATTACTGGCGTTATACAGTTTTATCGCAACGCCGGTTGCCGCAGTGCCTCCTGCAGAACCGGCGGCCACTTCCAACAGCGTGGGATCCGTTTTATCTTTTTGCCCGTCAAATAATACCGCCACCGAGGTTACGGATGCCGGGCAATTATCCACATTGATGCTGAACGGTTTTTTTGTCGTCTCATCACCCACGCTGGTGAAATAGCTTTTCGCCCAATGGCCCAGATCGACATGCAGATTTTTTGAGGTCGAGGTGACATTGCACGAGCTGTCAACAATCTCACCGGTAAATTCAACATTGCCACCGGCTCCCTTAAAAGTCGGTACACTTCCTGCGGCGCTGGCTGCGCCAGAGAGGAATATACTGACCAACACGGCAGTTGCTTGAATAGTCTTTTTCATTATCTTGCTCTTTTGTCACATATAATTAATGTTTACTTTCACCGAACACTAAATATCCGGTATTCCTCCCTTCGCGTTGTCCTGCTAATAATATTCACAATCCGTTCGTGATAATACGAGGTATAAGGTATTGCAGTAGCCTGACAATGCATTAACATTGCCGCTAATATAGAGACAGTGGTAAGCCCCACTTAAGATTAAATAAATATTATTTTGCCTTGATACAAAACGCAATAAAATAAAATTTAGCAAGCTAAGGAAAAATAAAAGTCAGCATTAATATTTTTGTTAATATTTTTTCTTGCTGTATCAGTAAGAACAATACCTTCAGCATAAGTAAACATAGTTGCAACAAATAGCCCTATATCTGATCATCTTCATGCTGAAAAATTGCGCAATAACGTAATGCCATACTCAAAATTAGGATTAATCCTAATACGCATTATCTGTATTGCGTTCGCCCAGGGCATGACAGCCTTAACCTGCGGGTAGCGTTCCAGTAAGTACTGATAAAGAGGTGTAGCAGAGCAATGTATCACCCGATATGACGCTCGCGATGTTGCGGTCAGATCGTGCCCGGTAAAGTCAGTTTCACTACGATATTAGTTGCCTGCGTTATTATTTACTCGCCTGGTGCCTTTTTGTTGCAAAGTATTTCTTCAACCTGACAACCTATATTGTGCTGGCGCTTTGCGTTAGGGTAAATATACCCACTGCGCAAAATTCCCCCAAACAAAGCAGCCTGGTGAATCGTTACGCACGCCAACAACTTTTTTGAATGAAAATAGGCCATTACAAACATCCTGATTAAATAACCTGCAAGAAATGGTGGGTAACTTATCCCTGTCGACGGTGAAGAATACACGTTTATCCGGTAACTTTTTAGCGTTAAGCGGGAATCATCCTGGTCATGATAAAATATGATTTTTGCGCCAATACCCCCGCTTGTGCTTATTATGACTATTCTCAGGCTGTTTTTTGCAGTATGGTTTAATCATTGTTGTAGTATTGCAGTGAATGCTAGCCAGGCTGCCATAATGTTCTTCGTATTCACTGAAGTCACTTGCACCCTATTTGCCTGGTTGTCGGGATCTCCGCCCACGAAAAACGTGGTCGTTGCGTATGCCGATTAAAGGCCAATACATTTGGCGCGGTTGGTGTGTTTATATCAACCACAGGGGCTTCTGAGTTCATCATCCAGAGGAGTAAGAATGAACAGGACGTGGAAACCACCCGGAAAACCGTTTTTTTTCAGTCTTAAACATCACTACACCGCGAGATGTCCGAGGAGGCTTTCTCCAGGGAATGGCAATACGTCATGACCTAACGAACAACCGCCGTTTTAACTATCCGGTTCAGCGCAGCAGGGGCCAGGCGATTTTTACCCCCGACAAAGTGCCTATAAATAACGAGTAAAACCGGAAGAGCCATTGGATTGATGGTGATGAGCAGAACAGTTGCATGCCTGCAAAAAAAAGGGAACCTAATGAAAAACAGCGCCGATAACAAAAAAAGGAACTTCCTGACTCAGAATGAAATAGAGTCGCTTCTCAAAGCAGCCAATACCGGACCTCACGCTGCCCGCAATTACTGCCTGACACTACTGTGTTTTATCCACGGGTTTCGTGCCAGCGAAATCTGCCGTCTGCAAATTTCAGACATTGATATCAAATCAAAGTGTATTTATATCCATCGACTGAAAAAGGGTTTCTCTACCACCCATCCTTTATTAGGTGAAGAAATCCAGGCGCTGAAAAACTGGCTGGATATTCGCGGAACGTATCCGCACTCCGACAGCGAATGGTTATTTTTATCACGAAAAGGAAACCCGCTTTCTCGCCAGCAATTTTATCAAATCATTTCCGCATCTGGCGATAACGCCGGACTGCCGCTGGAAATCCATCCGCATATGCTTCGCCACTCCTGCGGCTTCGCCTTAGCCAATATGGGAATCGACACCCGCCTGATCCAGGACTACCTCGGCCACCGTAACATCCGCCACACCGTCTGGTACACCGCCAGCAACGCCGGGCGTTTTTATGGTATCTGGGACGACACAAAACTTAAACAACGTAACGCCCTTTCACTCTGATAAAGCTAACGCCATGGATGGTGTTAAAAAATAACCTTCTGCTTACCGAAGTTTAATCAACATTAACCCTATGTTAATTATGATTATCGTTCAGGCATGTTCATGTAATTAATAATTGCGATACTTATTATATCCTTGTAATCACTCTGGATATCAGATTTTTATTAATCCCAAGGTTAAACCATTCAGCTTATCTTCTTTCGCTGAAAATATCGGCAACGCGAACTATTTTCCTTTTATTTTTAACCACCTGACATTAACGGCATCGGGTTCGGTTGTGGTAATCCTTAAAATAAATAAAAATAAGATTTATCATGTGGCAATGATTTCCTCATGTGTAAAAGTAATGTAATCACCATTTTGTGATTATTTCCCCGCATATAATACGCCTTTAACATCGTCGATTATTTGTTAATCGTCATGGTTTTTTACAGGTGTTCATTAGCAGAAACCCATTCAGGAGTAATGTATTGTGAATCGACGTCGTTATCTTACCGGCAAAGAAGTTCAGGCGATGATGCAGGCCGCTCGTCACGGTCCGACCGGAGAACGGGATTATTGCCTTATTCTGCTGGCATTCCGTCACGGGATGCGGATCAGTGAACTCCTCGACCTGCATTACCGCGACCTCGATCTTCATGAGGGGCGTATTAATATCCGACGGCTGAAGAATGGTTTTTCAACCATTCACCCGCTGCGCTTTGATGAACGCGAAGCCGTCGAACGCTGGAGCCAACAGCGCGCGAACTGGCGTGGGGCAGGCCGCACCGACGCGGTGTTTATTTCCCGCCGGGGTACGCCACTGTCGCGTCAGCAGGCGTATCGCATCATTCGCGCGGCCGGAATTGATGCCGGTACCGTCACCCATACCCATCCCCATATGCTCCGCCACGCCTGCGGTTATGAACTTGCCGAAAGGGGGACGGACACGCGACTTATTCAGGACTATCTCGGCCATCGCAATATTCGCCATACCGTGCGTTATACCGCCAGTAATGCCGCGCGTTTTGCCGGATTATGGGAGAGAAACAATCTGATAGACGAAATTTCACAAGGGAAAAAGAAATAAGCTAAATCATTGAAAAGGAAAAGAAAACCGTAGACCGAACAGGTCAATTGGGGCCAAACTGTTTATATCATAAAAAAATTTAGTTAAGCATTGCAACTAACAAGTTAAGATTTATCTCAAATTACATGTTATCTCATTGATTAACCAATCATTATATTAAGTCTTTTTTCACAACATTCTTCTCCGACGGATGGCTTCTCACCGATTTGTCTTCTCACGTCTTTCCTGCTCGCGCTTGCTGAACAAATTAAAATATCAGTTTTTTACACTTAAAAAACATTAAACACCAATACAAAAAATTAAAAAACACCACAAAAAAACCATCCAAAAGCCATTTATCCCGATGAGTCAAAATGGCCCCAATTGTCTCATAAATTGGGTGAAAACTGTGCAGAACCGGCAGTCGCACCATTCGGCTGAAATAGGGAATGCCTGGAAGGCACAACGACTGCCCATTTCGGTTCGTTACATCGATTTTGTTTAAAGGAAAACAACATGAAAATTAAAACACTGGCAATCGTTGCTATGTCAGCACTGTCCCTGACCTCCGCGGCGGCTCTGGCCGATACCACCACGGTGAACGGCGGTACAGTACATTTTAAAGGGGAAGTCGTTAACGCAGCCTGCGCCGTTGATGCCGGATCTGTCGATCAAACCGTTCGTCTGGGCCAGGTGCGTTCAGCAAAACTGGCGACGGCGGGGAGCACCAGTTCCGCAGTGGGCTTCAACATTCAGTTGGTTGATTGTGATACCAGCGTCGCCACCAAAGCGTCTGTTGCGTTCTCTGGCGCAGCGGTTGACGCCACCAACACCACCGTACTGGCGCTGCAAAACTCCGCAGCCGGTAGCGCAACCAACGTAGGCGTGCAGATCCTCGACAGCCAGGGCACCCCGCTGGCGCTGGACGGCGCAACCTTTAGCGCGGCGACAGCCCTGAATGACGGCCCGACCAACATCCCGTTCCAGGCGCGTTACTACGCGACAGGCGCTGCGACTGCCGGTATCGCAAACGCCGACGCAACCTTCAAAGTTCAGTACGAATAATCCCTCTGACAGGGACGCATTCAGGGCCAGGACGGCCCGTTATCCGCAACAGGACTGAGGTGATAACGATGCAATGGATGAAATCAGGTCTGCTGATCCTTCTGTTTCCCGTTTGCGCGCTGGCCGGGAACAAATGGAATGTGACGTTACCCGGCGGGAACTTACGTTTTCAGGGGGTCATTATCGCCGAATCCTGCCGCGTCGAGGCAGGCGACAGGCAGATGACGGTACAGATGGGACAAATCAGCAGTAATCGGTTTCATACGCCAGGTGAAGATACGGACCCGGTGCCTTTTGATATTCATCTTCAGGATTGCAGCACTTCGGTAAGCCAACGTGTCGGCGTGGCGTTTCATGGCGTAGCCGATGGTAAAAATCCCGACGTGCTCTCCGTGGGTGAAGGACCCGGGATCGCGACCGGGATCGGCATCGCGTTATTCGATAAAGACGGCAGTCTGGTGCCGCTTAACAGTCCGCCGCTGAGCTGGACACGACTTTATTCCGGGCCAACGACGCTGCATTTCATCGCGAAGTATCGTTCAACCGGACGCCAGGTAACCGGGGGGGCCGCGAATGCCCAGGCCTGGTTCTCTTTGACCTACCAGTAATTAACCCGCAGAGAAACGGAATACAGGAAACGACGGTGAGTATAACAAGGGTAAACATGAACAAAACATGGGCTATGACGCGCGGCCTGCTGGCCGGGTTACTGCTGGTCGCCACCCTGGGCGTGTCTTCTCAGGCTGACGCAGGCGTGGCGCTGGGCGCGACCCGGGTGATTTATCCGGCGGGCCAGAAACAGGTTCAGCTCGCCGTCACCAACAATGACGACAGCAGCACGTATCTGATCCAGTCGTGGGTGGAAAACGCCGACGGCGCGAAGGACGGACGCTTTGTGGTCACGCCGCCGCTGTTTGCCATGCAGGGAAAGAAAGAGAACACCTTACGCATTCTTGACGCGACCAATAATCAGTTGCCGCAAGACCGGGAAAGCCTGTTCTGGATGAACGTAAAAGCGATTCCGTCGATGGACAAGTCGAAGCTCAGCGAGAACACCCTGCAACTGGCGATCATTAGCCGCATCAAGCTCTATTACCGTCCAGCCAAACTGGCGATGTCGCCGGATGAGGCGCCAGCAAAGCTGCGATTTCGCCGCGCGCCGGGCACGCTGACGCTGATTAACCCGACGCCTTATTACCTGACGGTCACCGAACTCAATGCCGGCACCAGGGTACTGGAAAACGCGCTGGTCCCGCCGATGGGCGAAGCCCAGGTGAAATTACCGGCCGATGCAGGTCGCGAGATTACTTACAAGACCATAAATGATTATGGCGCGCTGACGCCGCGTATGACAGGCGCAATGCAATAACGAACGGGGAAACCAGCGAGATCCCCTGAACAAAAAAAGAACTGACAGCCGGGCGATTTCGGACCGGAGGGACTATGTCATATCTGAAATTTGGACTCGAACGTTTGGGGTCCCGGCGTAGGCGGTATGACGCCACGCGTTTGGCTGGCGCACAGGCGCTGCTCCCCTTTGCCCTTTTGCTTGCCTCGCACTCATTTTCCGCGCAAGCGGAGCTTTATTTTAACCCGCGTTTTCTGGCGGACGACCCTGCGGCCGTGGCGGATCTTTCCGGCTTCGAAAAGGGGCAGGAACTGCCGCCGGGCACGTATCGCGTGGATATTTACCTTAACAATGGGTATATGACCACCCGCGATGTCACCTTCAATGCCAGCGAAAATGGTCATGGGTTAGCGCCATGCCTGACGCGCGGCCAGCTTGTCAGTATGGGGTTGAACGCCGCAGCCGTCAGTGACATCAACACGCTGGCGGCTGACGCCTGCGTGCCGTTAACCGGGATGATTAAAGACGCCACTGCCCGTTTAGACGTGGGGCAACAGCGGCTGTACCTGACCATCCCTCAGGCCTTTATGGGAAGCCAGGCGCGCGGTTATATCCCGCCGGAAATGTGGGATAACGGCATCACCGCCGGGCTGCTGAACTACAACTTTACGGGTAATAATGTCGAAAACGATGTTGGCGGCAGCAGTCATTACGCGTATCTGAACTTGCAGAGCGGGCTGAATCTTGGCGCCTGGCGTTTGCGTGATAACACCACCTGGAGCTACAGCAGCGGCGGAAGTGCATCCAGTAATGAAAACAGGTGGCAGCACGTCAACACCTGGCTGGAGCGGGATATCACGCCTTTACGTTCACGACTGACGCTTGGCGACAGCTACACCAACGGCGATATTTTCGACGGGATTAACTTCCGTGGCGCGCAGTTGGCCTCTGACGACAACATGCTGCCGGACAGCCAAAAAGGGTTTGCCCCGGTGATCCACGGTATTGCCCGCGGGACGGCGCAGGTATCCGTCAAACAAAACGGTTATGAGATCTACCACAGCACGGTGCCGCCGGGTCCGTTCACCATTAACGATCTCTACGCGGCAGGCAACGGCGGCGATCTGCAGGTCACGATCAAAGAAGCCGATGGCAGCAGCCAGAATTTCACCGTGCCCTATTCGTCGGTTCCGGTGCTGCAACGTGAAGGCCATACCCGTTTTGCCCTCACCGCCGGGGAATACCGTAGCGGTAACGATCAGCAGGAAGAACCTAAATTCTTTCAGAGCACCCTGCTGCACGGGCTTCCGGCTGGCTGGACGCTGTATGGCGGCACCCAACTGGCGGATCGCTATCGCGCCTTCAATCTCGGGGTCGGTAAAAACATGGGAGAGTTGGGCGCGCTGTCGGTTGACGTGACACAAGCCAATTCCACCCTGCCCGATGACAGTAAACATCAGGGTCAGTCGGTCCGTTTTCTCTATAACAAGTCGCTCACCGATGTCGGCACCAACATTCAGTTGGTGGGCTATCGCTATTCCACGCAAGGGTATTACAGCTTTGCCGACACCACCTACAAGCGGATGAGCGGCTATGACGTGCAGACCCAGGATGGCGTGATTCGGGTGAAGCCCACGTTCACCGATTACTACAACCTTGCCTATAACAAGCGCGGCAAGGTGCAGGTCAGTGTCACTCAACAGTTAAGCCGCACCGCCACGCTCTATCTGAGCGGCAGCCATCAGACTTACTGGGGCAACGACAGCGCCGACGAACAGTTTCAGGCCGGACTGAACGCCGCCATTAACGACATCAACTGGACACTGAGCTACAGCCTGACCAAAAACGCCTGGCAGGACGGACGCGATCAGATGCTGGCCATCAACGTCAACATCCCGTTCAGTCACTGGCTGCGATCCGACAGCAAATCCGTCTGGCGCCACGCCAGCGCCAGCTACAGCATGTCCGACGATCTTAACGGTCGGATGACCAACCTCGCAGGACTGTACGGCACGCTACTGGAAGACAACAACCTGAGCTACAGCGTGCAGACCGGCTACGCGGGCGGCGGCGAGGGCAACAGCGGCGGCAGCGGCTATGCCGCGTTGAGCTATCGCGGCGGCTACGGCAACGCCAACGTCGGCTATAGCCGTAGCGACGGCATTAAACAGCTCTACTACGGCATGAGCGGCGGCGTGCTGGCGCATGCCAACGGCGTGACGTTCAGCCAGCCGCTAAATGACACGGTGGTGCTGGTGAAAGCGCCGGGCGCGGAAGGCGCGAAAGTGGAAAACCAGACGGGTGTCCGCACCGACTGGCGCGGTTATGCCGTTCTGCCGTACGCCACGGAATACCGGGAAAACCGCGTCGCACTGGACACCAACACCCTTGCGGACAATGTCGATCTTGACGACGCGGTGGTCAGCGTCGTGCCGACACACGGTGCGATTGTCCGTGCGGAATTTAAAGCCCATGTCGGGATGAAGCTACTGATGACGTTGATCCACAACGGCAAACCGGTTCCCTTTGGCGCAATGGTGACATCGGAAAGCAACCAGAGCGGCAGCATCGTTGCCGATAACGGCCAGGTTTATCTGAGCGGAATGCCGCTTGCGGGGCGCGTGCGGGTGAAATGGGGCGACGGCGCGAACGCCAGTTGTGCGGCGGACTACCGTCTCCCCGCCGAAAGCCAGCAACAGTTGCTCAGCCAGCTCACGGCGGTATGCCGTTAAGGACATGAAGATGAAAAAACGCTTTTACCTGCTGGTCGCGGTGCTTTCGCTGGTCGCCGCGAACACCCGGGCCGCTGACAGCACGATCACCATCAGCGGCTACGTCAGAGACAACGCCTGCGCCGTGGCGGGGGAATCAAAAGATTTCACCGTCGACCTGCTGGATAACGCCGCGAAGCAGTTCAGCAGCGTCGGCGCGACGACGCCGCTGGTGCCGTTTCGGATTGTGCTGTCCCCCTGCGGCAGTTCAGTAACCGCGGTGAAGGTGGGCTTTGTCGGCGTCGCCGATAACGACAACACCAGCCTGTTAAAGCTTGATAGCGGCGCGTCAGCGGCGGCGGGAATGGGCGTGCAGATCCTCAATGGCCAGCAGACGTCGCTGCCGCTCAACGCCGCTTCCTCCGCTATTCCGTGGACCACATTGACGCCCGGACAGCCTAACACGCTGAATTTTTACGCCCGTCTGATGGCGACACAGGTGCCGGTAACGCCGGGACACGTTAACGCGACAGCAACATTTACTCTCGAATTTCAGTAAGCGGAGGCTCTGATGAAATGGTTTCAATCCGGCTGGCTGTTAACGGTACTGCTGGCGGTCTCCCCAACGCCGCACGCCGCCGACGTGACCATCACGGTAAACGGCAAGGTGGTGGCGAAGCCCTGCACGGTCTCTACCGTCAATGCCACCGTCGATCTTGGCGATCTTTACACCTTCAGTCTGGTGTCTGCCGGATCGTCTTCAGCATGGCACAGCGTGGCGCTCGATCTCAGCAACTGTCCGGTTGGCACCTCGCGCGTGGTCGCCAGCTTCAGCGGTACGGCTGACAGCACCGGCTATTACAAAAACCAGGGCACCGCCAGCAATATCCAGCTCGAATTACAGGACGACAGCGGCAATACCCTGAACACCGGCGCAACAAAATCAGTACAGGTGGATGACGCCTCGCAGTCCGCCCGTTTTCCCCTGCAGGTTAGAGCGCTCTCGGTGAACGGCGGCGCGACCCAGGGGACGATTCAGGCGGTGATTAACGTGACTTATACCTATGCCTGAGCAGGAGAAAAAGTTGATGAAAAAAGTGTTCGCCCTACTTACCACCCTGCTGCTGTTGGGCTGGTCGCTCAACGCCTGGTCCTTCGCCTGTAAAACCGCCAACGGAACGACCATCCCCATTGGCGGCGGCAGTGCTAACGTCTATGTCAATCTCGCGCCTGCCGTCAACGTCGGGCAAAACCTGGTGGTGGATCTTTCAACGCAAATTTTTTGTCATAACGACTACCCGGAAAGCATGACCGACTATGTGACCCTTCAGCAGGGTTCCGCCTACGGCGGCGTTTTGTCGAGCTTTTCCGGTACCGTCAAATATAATGGCACCAGCTATCCGTTCCCGACCACCAGCGAAACCGCGCGGATCATCTACAATTCGAAAACCGATCAGCCGTGGCCGACCATTCTCTACCTGACGCCCATCAGTTCCGCTGGCGGGGTGGCGATCAGCGCGGGTACGCTTATCGCAAAGCTGATCCTTCGCCAGCGAAACGACAAAAACAGCGACGACTTTCAGTTTGTCTGGAACATCTACGCCAACAATAACGTGGTGGTGCCCACCGGCGGCTGCGACGTTTCGGCCCGCAACGTGACGGTGACGCTACCCGACTACCCCGGCTCTGTAGCAATCCCGCTAACGGTCTACTGCGCGCAAAGCCAGAATCTGGCGTATTACCTTTCCGGCGCCACCGCGGATGCCGCAAACTCGATCTTCACCAATACCGCCTCGGCCACGCCGGCGAAAGGAGTGGGCGTTCAGCTTACCCGCAACGGCAGCATCGTGCCCGCCAACAGTACGGTCTCTTTGGGTACGGTAAGCACCTCCGCCGTCAGTCTCGGTCTCACCGCCAACTACGCACGCACCAGCGGACAGGTCACGGCAGGCAACGTACAGTCAATCATTGGGGTGACGTTTGTTTATCAGTAACGCAGGCGGGTTACGACAGGATTATGTTCTGTCGCCCTGTGCGTTCGCTGCCGAGGGAGTGGCGAGAATGATGACGCCAGAGCGCGGGCATCTGACGCGTCTGCATCCGCAAACGTTGGTGATGACGCCGCTACCGGCGCTGGCGTCGGCACGCCGGATAGTGGTGTTTTTACCGGAGGATCCTCTCTGGCTGCTCACAACGCTGCAACAGGCGGCCCTTCTGCTGGATCAGGCCGCCACGCCGTTGCCGATGCTGATCCTCAGCCGCTGTCCGAATGGTTGGCTGTGGCACACGCTTCTTCATCTTGTCGCCGACCGCGCGTTGCTGTCCGAAGTGCGCGCCGCCTCGTCCGACCTGCCCGCCCGCTGTATTGCGGCGCTGCTTCGCGGTCACGCTTTACAGGCGTATCCGCCCCTGCCGACGCTGGCGGAAAAGGAGGCGTTGATTCGCCATAAACCCGCCGCCGGCCTCAGCAAACCGGAACTGATCACCATTCTCGATTTACTGCACGGCGCCAACATTGCGGAACGGGCGCTGCACCGTGGCGTGAGCCAAAAAACCCTTTATAACCAGAGAACTTCAGGACTGAAAAAGATGGCGGAACATCACCCGCAGCTGGCGGCGAATTTTCCCGGTCACCCGGTGACCGCGCAGAATAAAATAGACGGCGAAGATCTCTCTGCTTTTGAGCGTGAGTTTGTGCATGCAATCCACTGCCGGGATCTTTTTCCGGTTTTCCAGCCCATCGTGGATGACGAACAGCGGCTACAGGGTATGGAGATCCTCTCGCGCTGGCGGCGCGACGGGACGATTCTCCAGCCCGGCGCGTTTTTGCCAGAGATACAGGCCGACTATGCCTGGCTGGTGCTCACCGCCTTTGTTCTGCAGGAGGCCGTGCAGAAGATCAATCGCTATCCAGGCTCGTTTTATTTCTCCATTAACATACCGCGAGCGATTGCCGGTCACATCCATCTTCCCCGCATGCTGGAAACCGCACGTCAACAGTTGCGCCAGCCCCGACATGTCGACAGGCTGGTACTGGAATTTGCTGAAACCATCGATTTCCGGTTACAGGCTCACGCCGCCGCCAACATTGCAGAATTACAGCGGCTCGGTTTTCGTATTGCGCTGGACGACTGTTATTCGCAGGGTAGCGTGTTTTTTCCGGTCAGACAGATCCGCTTTAACGAATACAAACTGGATATGAGCATTGTTAACGAGATGCAGCACGATCCCCACGCGCTGGCGCTGATTAAAAGTCTGCATTATTACTGCAAGCTGACTGGCAGCCGCTGCGTTGCCGAAGGCGTGGACAGCGACGAAAAGTTCAGGATGCTGAAGGCGCTGGGTATCGATCGTTTTCAGGGCTACCTTATTTCCCCGCCGGTGAACGGAATGGAACTGGAGGCGTTGATGCTGCGAAAGCGCGAGGAACGGGACGTGTGTGAAGATAAAGCCGACGCATAAGGCGTCGGCCCATTGCGGCCTCATCCGTGGCGAACCTTGCGCGTGAGATAATCACGACCCGCAATGAAAATTCCTGGAGTGATGCCGATTCCCTTGTCCCGGCGCGGTGATGCGATAAAATCCCCCTCTTTGCCTCAGGAGTTGTTGCGTGAAACCGGAAAAGCGAGAACGTAGAATTTCCATCATGCCGCTCGGCAATCCTTTCCCTCCCCGTCACTGTTCCCTCTGTCCTAAAGGCACCGCGATTGACCGTAACAATGAACGAGGGTTGATCGACAAGAGAAGACGATTTGCGCCAGGCGATATCATCGCCTCACAGGGAAAACCGGCAGCGTCGCTGTTTGTTATTCATGAGGGGTACTGCACCGCTCAGGTAGAAATGAATAACAAGGCGGTGGTCAGTCGTTTCTTTCTGCCAGGCGACATCATGGCGCTCGATGCGATAAACGATGGACGCTATCTTTCGACACTTAAAGCCGCCACGGCTGCCGAGATATGTCATATCAATCTTTCCCGCTTACTTGAAACCGCCGCTAACGACCCTACGGTTGCGGCGTCGGTGATTAAATTTCTCAGCCATGACAGCGGCTTTATGGTGGAAAAGCTTCAGCGCTACGCCAATAAACATGCCGACGCGAAACTTGCCGCCTTTCTGGTGGAATTCTATGAAATGCATTTGCGAATTGGCCGTCCGGAAACGACGCTGCGTCTGCCTTATTCCCGTGAAGATATCGCCAGTTATCTGGAACTTAAAATAGAAACAGTGAGTCGGTCATTAAAAGCGCTTGAACACCTTGGACTCATTAGTCTGCATCGCGTCCGAACGGTCACGCTACATAGTTATCTGGGGTTAAAGAGTCTGCTTTAAAGGATTCCCGTCCGTCACGACACGGAGTGTTATTTTCTGCCCACCTCAAACTGTTTCTGACGTTTATAAATCTCTTGATCAGTAACAGCCTGCGACATAAAAACACGCGCAAATATCGGAATATTCTCCAGATCTCCCGAAAAACATAAGAATTTTCCTATCTTAAATAAAATTTATCATATTTTTAACAAAAAATAAGCATTTAAAAACGTTTGCGTTATAAATCTGTATCATTATGTTTTATAAGAAATTTCCTGGTCGTTGCGCTCACTGACTTTTTGATTTTAATCAAAAAGTCAAAACAGGCCAAAAATCTATTTCAGTGTTATTTTTAGAGAAAAAACCTAATACAAACTTCTCTGCCAAACAAAGATACTACACAAAACCCTTTATCGCCGTTATTGAATGGAAAATTCCTGGCTTTTTTATTATTCATAAAATTTATCGACTGTTGAGTACACATATATTTCAAAAGATAATTTTTATCGCGGCAATTGTTGTTCGCAAATAAAGGATCTGCTGGCTTCCATTTTATAAACAGACGCCCGCAGAGAATAAGTTCTTAGGAGAAGACAAAAATGAAAAAAATATTACTGGTTGCCTCTCTGGCTTCTGTTTTTGCGGCAGCAAATGCGACGGCTGATGTAACGGCCTCTGCGACCGCCTCATGGGATGCTACGGCAACGAAAGATACCAAAAGTATGCTGGTCGTTACCCCGCTTAATTCCCTGACCTTTCAGTACGCCGAAGGGTTAAATGCGTTTAATTCCCAGGACGGCGCGTTTGATATTACCATTCAGGGTCAGGACACCGCGACTGACTTTGAACTGACTGCTCAGGTTATTAGCAATACGCTGACCAACGCCAGCGGCGATGCGTCAACGCTTGACGTAGGCGTTGCGTGGAATGGCACCGCGCTTTCCAGCGCCAGCGAAACCGTTCTGGTCAATAAATCTAAAACCTCTGGCCTGGAAAACCTGCTGGCGGATGGCGCATACAATGGCACTGAGCGCGTCAGCGACCAGTCTAATTTCAAATTTACCATTGCTTCCGCAACGGTCGACGGCACCACCCCGGTAACCGACTATTCCACTCTGCCGGACGGCTACTGGAGCGGTGATGTGAAAGTTCAGTTCAACGCAACCTGGACGACGCCGACCACGACGCCTTAATCGTGATGATAACGAATTCGGGAGAGTACTCTCCCGAATTTTTCAGGGACAATTATCATGAAGAAATATTTTACCGCCGCTATTTTCACAGGTGTTTTAGCACCCTTTTCAGGTTGGGCAATTAATGTCGGTGATATCACGTCGATAATGACGTCCACGGAGAGTTCATTATCGAAAGAGATCACCAATACGACAGATTCCGCCCGCTTTGTTAGCGTCTCGGTAAAACAATTGTCATCGCCCCTTGCGGATGGCGTCGAGATTAAACCAGCGAATAACGGCGAACTGCTGTCCACACCCGCGAATCTTATCCTCCCTGGACAGGCGACGGATGTGTTTCGTTTTTTCTATAAAGGTCCGGAGGACGACACCGAACGCTATTATCGTCTGCAATGGGTTGACGAGCCGGTCAGTGAAAATGCTGAAACCAAAGCCAATAAAATGGCGGTAGCTACCGCTTCCGCACAGATTGGCACCATTCTGGTCGTCGCGCCGCGTAAAGAAAATTTTAATTACAGCCGCAGCGGTGACGTTATTAGCAATACCGGCAATGTCTCCTTTCGGGTCATCGCGTATGGCGCCTGTAAAGACAAGGCACGCGAGAATGGCAAAGGTTGCCGCGAGCGTTATTACGTCATGCCGGGAACAAAAATAAAACTGCAATATACCGACGTAAACCATTCACGTTCACATATTGGGATCTGGCACGGCAAGCGATTTATAACGGTCAAATAATACACCGTAATCGGATTAATACGGATAAATACTCTACACCGGAATGTAAGGAAGCGAATGACAATGAAATATTTTGTCAGGGGAAGCGTTACCCTTTTAATAGTGCTGACACCGATTATCGTTTATTCAGCGCCGACGAAAGTGGGTAAGTATATTATCCCAGGCGCTTTCTCGCGTTCTCTGGAACAGGGAATGACCGTTCCGGTTTATATTCGTTACAATGAGACTGACGAAAAAAGTCAGCAGAAAATTGCCGATGCGATCATCTCGCTCACGGATGGCAGCATTACCGTGAAATCAATTGCTATTGCGGAATTACCCGACAACGCCGTGTTATCAAGAAAAACCCGCATCATGGTGGAAGGCCTTCGCGATGTGAAATTTCGCGATAACACCGTTATCGATCTGTCGGCTGATGCACGCCTGAAGCTGAATATCGCCTCCTTTCATCTGGAAATGATTGTCAGTAAGGATGCGCTGACGGAGGCCATCGTTGCCCGAAGCAGTCTGCTTGGCCCCTCCAGCGTCGAGACGCTTTCGAACGTGCTGAACTACAACGTCGGGACGTATTACAACGATTATCGAACCGGCAACAGCTCGCGAAGCTATCTTACTATTGATAATACGGCCTCATTACGTGAGCACCATTTAAATATTAATGGCTCGTTCTATGGGATTGGCGACAGCAATAACACCAGCAAACTGTACCGTGCGATGTACGAACGCGACTACCAGGGCTATCGGCTGGCATTGGGTATGCTTGATACATGGAACGTGCAGTCGGTAGCCAGCCTGAACGCGCTAAATGGCGGTAAAATTTACGGCGTTAGCTACGGCAATAAAGGGAGTACGGTTATTGAGAAAAATTCCCTCTCCTTAACCCCAATTACCGTATTTTTGCCCGCGGCAGGTGAAGTCCACGTATTAAGAGAAGGGCGACTGCTGAGCGTACAGAACTTTAATATGGGCAGCTATGAAATCGACACCAGCCGTTTTCCTTACGGCGTATATGACGTCACGGTCGAGGTGGTGGTGAATGGCCGAACGGTAAACAGCCGCGTCAGCCGGGTGAATAAAATCTTCGCCCGACAGCAAACCGCCGGAATACAGGGGTTGAACTGGCAACTCTTCGGCGGCTCGCTGGATTACGATCGCGTGAGTTATAAACGCAATCACTACCGGGATGAAGGGAGTGAGCAAACCTGGATCGCAGGCGGCGCCGCATCAATGACGCTGGCCATTTTGTCTGGCTTAAATCTGAAAACGACCGTTTACGGTTTTGGCAACAATGCGGTCAACGAAACCGATGTGACGCTCAATGTGAATGAGTACGTTAGCCTCGGCAATCAGACGCTTGTCGCTAACGATTCTTCCTGGCGAAACGTCAGTAATATCAATGTGACGATCCCCGGTGGCTACGGGTCGCTGTGGGCGTCACGCGAGGACAGTAAAATTGGCGACCAGCTACCGGTCCAGGAGCGCGATAACTATTCTGTCGGCGGGACGCTTAATCTCGGAAAATTTATTCCCCACGGCGGTTCGTTAACGCTAAGCCAGACGGAAAATCGCTATTCTGGCAACAAGTACCGGAACCTGGATTACAGCACCACCCTGTATTCTGGCCGATACGCCACGGTAGGGCTCCGCGCCGGGATCCAGCGTTATTACTACAACAATAGAAATGATGATGGTCGGCAGGAACGCTACGTCAGCCTGGATTTTTCATTACCTCTGGCTTCCTGGTTAAGTATGGGCGTTTCGCGGGACCGCTACGGCAGCACCCAGGGGAACCTCAGCGCGCGCAAACAGTTTACTGAAGGCGCCATCCGGTCAGTTGGGCTGTCTGCTTCGACGCGCCTGAGCGGCGAACAACATTACGATAATAATTATTCGCTTAACGGTAATATGAGTTACGCCACGAAATACAATTCCGGAATGCTGTCCGTTACGCGCGCAGCGGATAATTCGACGAATATGAACTTTTCGTCACAGGGGTCGGTGGCATGGAGCGGGAAAAACGTGGCGCTGAGCCAGGAACGCCAGCGCGCAGGGATCATCGTCAACACCGATTTGGCTGGCGAAGGGCAACTGGCGGCCAAAATTAACAATCGTCATTATCTCCTGAGCGGTAAGTCAAACTTCATCGCCCTGCCGCCCTATGCGCAGTACAGAATGGAAATACTCAATGACAGAAATTCAGAAGACAGCTTCGATATTGTTTCCGGGCGTACCCAGGAATTGACGCTTTATCCGGGCAACGTCGGCGTGATCAATCCGGAAATAAAAAGCATGGTTACGGTATTTGGCCGCATCCGCTACCCGGACGGCCAACTGGCGACGAATACCGATATTCATAACCATATCGGCAAAACGCGCACCGACGCAAAAGGTGAATTCGCCATTGATATCGATAAAAAATATCCAGTAATCACTCTTGTTTCGGCGAATGGCAGCCTGTGTGAAGCCGATCTCGATCTGGACAAAGCGCGCGGCGCGGCATGGGTAGGCGACGTGAAATGTACGGCGCAAACCTCAATGGCACAACGGTGAGGCTAAATTGATGAACAAAACACTCCACCTTATTCTTGGCTGCGCGCTGGCGTCAGTATCCCCTTCTCTCTGGGCATTAACAGCATCAACGCAGGCTGCGGTGAGCAGCAATATTTTATTTATCGAAAACAATATTGATAACGAATATTTTATAACGCCATCTTCGCTGGATCCGCGCATAAGTGGTTCAAACACCTGGGTGAAATACGGTAACAACCAGGTCAGTCTTGGCTATATGGGTATCGTGGGTTGGGTCAGCAGTACCAGCTATTATCGGGATATGTGGATTGACGATTCGCCGGTGAGTGAACCCTTTAACGGCATTCGCTGTACAACGGGCGCGAATTGCCCTTCTTCTGGTTATATTGCGGCTGATTTAACGGATCAATATGGCTTTTACCATACGAAAGCGACCGGGGCGGGCATCGCTGGCGGATACTATGGTTTTGCTTCATTTACTGACTCAGCATTTGACTATTTTCGCTCAATGACTGTCGGCGCGTCGGAAACGCTGAAACTGAATTTTTGTCGCACCACGGTGGATTATGACTATGCCGCCGGTGCGCGTTGTAAAGACCAAAGCAGCGGTAACTGGTATATCCGGCCTTATACCATTAATAAAATAGGTCATTTATCGCTCGAGTCGACAAACGCGTTTCAGGAATTGTGGATTGCCAGTGATGGCACGCCGAGTATTACGAAGGACTCCGGCTATTGTGAACTGGGTGTGGTGAGCAGTGTCGATGGCGTAATTTGTAAGATGGTGAGCTATGATCTCCAGCAAACATCGAACCTCACAGCGTCGCTGACGTTCAGAGCCTATATCGACTCGGCGATGCTGGGCTTTACCCCTGCGGCATCAGCGGTGAAGTATTCAGGTAACGGTTCAAACTGGTATAACTACAGTGCAACCACCGCCTATTACAATGTGCTGACGACCTCCGGAGACTATATCTATATTTTTCTGTCGAAAACGTTTTTGAAAGGCCTTGTCGACTCAGGGTTAAGCATAACCAATAGCCAACCCTTCACGTTTGGCTTTTACAATAGCTTAACGCCGGAGTCTGGCTATTACCAGTTTACGCCTTCGTTACAGCTCAATATCGTACCGAAAGAATATGGCATCAGCATTACCTCCACTGATAACACGACATCGGCACAGGGCAGCGGCACGATTGGAGATGCAGATCCTATAGAAATGAATTACACCGTTACCGTTTCCGGGCCGCGGCAGGCCGATACCATTACCGCGCAGGTTATCGGCGACAGCACCACGGTCAATGGCGTGCCGTATTGCCTGTTTCAGTCGGCGCAGGACGGGCTTTCTGTCCCTGTTCCCGCCTACCTGCAATACAACAGTGAGTCGGGCGGGGTAATACAAAAGCGTAACAGCTGTAACGAAGCGCCGATTTCGATGGCCGACGCACAGTGGCAACAAACACCATGGGATGTGAATAATACTGATGACGGCAGTTTTTTTACCACCGGTCTGACACTGTTATTTCCCATGAATGATTCACGTTCAATGCTTACCGTTGCCGGGGCGGACTGGGAAGGGGTGGTCAGCGCAACCGGTGAAATTAAAGTCACGGCAAACTGGCTGGGCGTAACGCCATGAAACGCGCTCAAACAGGGAAACGAGGTCTGTGGCTGGCAATCATGCTGATGGTCTTTCCGGTCCATGCTGTTTATCTTGAGTCGACTATTTATGAAATGCCTGCCGATAAGTCCTTTATCAGCAAGCGGATCTACAACGATAGTGATAAACAAAACGTTTACAGCATTAGCGCGGTGAAAATCGACAAGCCGGGGCCCGGGGGCGAAAAGCGAAGCCCAATTGCCGATGGCGAACTGCTTTTTACGCCGTTAAATTTCTCACTGGCGCCCGAGTCTGGTGAGTTCTTCAAGATCTTTTATCGTGGTCCTGCGGATGAAACGGAGCGCTATTACCGCATACTGTTTCGCGAGCTCCCTGTTACCCTGTTAACCGATCGCGAACATGGCAAGAAGAGCGAAGCGATACCCGCGGTCGCAATTGATACGATCCTTGTCGTTCGGCCACGAAAAATTAACTTCCAGTATCACCTTGATGAACAGAGAGGGATACTGAGAAATACCGGTAACACGTTTTTTAAAATCATTCTTCATCAGGGTTGCCACTCGACGGATGATGAGGCTGAAATGCGCTATCTCCTGCCAGGAGAAACATTCAACAGCGCTCAGCTGAGAGCAAATAACAGAAAATTTATCGTCGCCTTAAACAGGTATCATCCTGTGGGTAAGGCTTGCCAGAGGACGCAGTAATAACCCCTTATTACGCGGCATCAGTATGAAAAATCTCATGGCAATTAACCTGAGTGTGTAAGTTCTATAACGGAATAGTTAATTTTAAACAATGATTTTCATTCCCTTTAACAAAAAAAGTTTATAGATTTTTCTGAAGCTCCTTGAGTATTTTTAAGTCAATTGTATGGTCAACTGCACTTTTGGTAAAACTTTTAAAACACACTAAAACACAGGGGTTATATTTTTTATACTCAAGAAAAATTTATGTTTTGAGTTTTATATCTCATTTGTGCCTGTAATTTTCGTAACGCCCTGATTTTGTTGATAAGAGTCAGACTCTATCGCTGCTTTGTATTTATTAAAAAGAGAAAATTCGCGTTTTATCACTTTCTCCCGGAAGACGAGGTAGACGCTATACAATAAATTCACGCTGGTAATAGCTATGAATACTAAAAAAATTTTCCTGTTAAGTTATGACATCTGTCTTTTTTCTGGAATTAAGTCCTGGTTACCTAATTTAGTACTGGTTGATGTTCAGTCAGTAACCAATGAAAGACAGCAATACTTACCGCAATATCAGTCCTGTTTGTTGATCATCGACAACAGACTGCCTTTATTTTTCGTCAACAAGTGGATCCAACAAAACAGCAGCTTATTTAACCACATACACAGTATTGTCCTAAAGATGAGTAAGCATGACTGCTTTCATCGCGGTTATGAAAATGTCGACACTATAGATGCGAAACTGGGTGTGAATAGCGTGATAAATGCATTACATAAGAAGGCATTAGCGAGCCATGAATCCACCTTTAGTCTCGAAAATCTATCGGTTGCCCATTTCCGCTTAACGCATTTTGAAAAAGAAATGCTCAATGCCTCTTTTAGCCGAGGGGAATTGAATAATTTTTGCGTCGCGAATGCTGTGAGTCCGAAAGCGCTGTACCGGTATCGGGATAAAATTAACGCCCGACTGGGTTTTCGTTGTTTCAATGAGTCAGTTATCTTTTTATCCCGAAACGGCTTATTGAACGGCTTCACAGACTCGCCGGGCAACGCGCAATGTCTTGATTATGACGAACTGAACGCCAGCAGGCTGAGCATGGCTATTGTGGAGGAAGAGATCATCCCCTACTACCAGCCGATCGTTAATCAGAATGGCGATATGTGCGGTGTGGAAATCCTGGCTCGCTGGCCACAGGGGCACCACTACGCTATTTCGCAAAAAGAGTTTATTCCTTTAGCGATCAACAGCGGTCTGATCTTCGAATTGACCAGCTATCTGATGGCGACCGTCGCCCGCAATCTGATCTCCGCAAAGAGAATCATCAAAAATGAGCTGCTTATCGCTTTTAATATTGGTCCTTCCGGCTTAAGCAACCCTGTTTTCTACTGGGAATGCCTCAATTTTCTGGAGCAAACCCAACATTTACCCATAAAGCTGATGATTGAGATCACTGAAGACCAGGCGTTGAATATTACCCCGGCCATTAAAGAACTCATCCGCTCTCTGCGAAACCGCGGCGTACTGTTCGCCCTCGACGACTTCGGCACCGGTTATGCGAATCTTTACTATCTGAACGAGCTGGAGCTGGACATTATCAAAATTGATAAAACATTTATCAATAATATTAAGGATGGCGAACAGCGGGTTCCGATGCTGGAGTCAATCATTCACCTTGCCAACATTCTGGGTTTACGCACGGTCGCTGAAGGGGTTGAGCATGAGTACCAACACCGCTGGCTGGTCAACAATCACATTCATTTTCTGCAAGGCTATTACTTCCTGCCGCCAGTGCCTTTTGCCGATTTTCTTCGCTATCAACGGCGTGAGGAAAGCTCATGGCAATACAACGTAAATCAGTATGGATGCTGAGCTATCTCCGAAAGGAGATAGCCGCCTTTTCATGATGATATTAATGAAGCCCACCTCTTTTTCAGCCTATCCGCTGCGCGGGTCATCCTGGCGACGATTGTCATAAGGTGAGCTTCTGTCTGTTAACGACGCGTCAAATCGATTCTGCGGCGGGCATACACCGTTTCCAGAGGCATGTGTATGTGATAAACCGCCAATGCCCCCTTCCTTGATTTAAGCATCTTCTTCGTCACCCCGTTTATCTCTCCTGAATCGACTCGCTTATAAATTTCTGCTGAACTCAGCATGAGCTGCTTTTTCAGGATGGCCAGCAAGTTAACCTGAAAAGCACGGGGGATCCGGATACAAACGCTGACCCATTGTCGAGGGAAAATACTGACCGGCCACTGCTCCTGTATATGAAAATCAGGTTTGCCCGACAGCCTCGCATTGTTCCGCTTCAGAATCGCTTTGTTATGCGCAAAGTTTTCAACCGTATCCGCATCATTGAGCAGGAAACGGCGATAAAGCTCAGGATCTAATTTGTTGACATTGAGCCGCGAGAACAGAGCGATATTCCACGTACATTCGCAATGCGTACATTTATAAATAATCCAGACGTCCAGTCTCTTTTTTTGCGAATTGATTCTGAATGCCCCGGCGGGCGTGAACTCTCGTTTGATGTTGCATGACGGGCAGCGTTTTGCAATGCGCTGGTGCCCAACAGGAGTGACAGTCCATGTAACTTTCATAACGTACCTTTTTTAACCCGTACAAATTCGGATCCGTATTGAACGAACCATGTCTTTGTGTACGAAAAATATTTATTTGATATTTTTCAGCGGGTTAAAAAAAGATGTCCAATGCCACTCCCTGTCTTTGGCAAAGCGATACGCCGAGACTAGCAAAGCGGTCATCATCGGGTATATGCGTTCAATCAATATTCATGATGGTACCGCATGGGATCCTGGAGCGAATGACATGTTTGCACAGGCTAACGCCTGAGCGGTTTCGCACTGAGATCACACTTTAAAGGATTCGCTATAGCCGCACAAAAAACCTGTGTTAACATTCACTCCGTAAATACCTTTCAACGTCACCCGAGGCTTTGATGCTGGAGAATGTAATCATCTGATAATCAGCTCCCCGACCTTTCAGGCCGGACTGATTATCAATGCGCCGAAATCGAATGCGGACACCGCTGTGTGTTTGCACGTTTTGCACATGATGATTAAACAGGTTTTCCAGTATGAATTTATCCCGTCAGGAACAACGTACCCTACACGTTCTCGCTAAAGGTGGACGTATTACGCACGTCCGCGATACTTCTGGCCGCGTTACCTCTGTTGAATGCTACAGCCGCGAAGGGTTGTTGCTCGCCGACTGTACGCTCGCCGTCTTCAAAAAACTCAAAACCAAAAAGCTGATCAAGTCCGTCAACGGTCAGCCTTACCGCATCAACACCACCGGGCTGAACCACGTTCGCGCCCAGCCTGATAATCGCTAAGGAGAGGATGATGAATATCAGCGCTGTTATTGTCGCTTCAGGACGCATTCGACTTTCACCTGATGAAGGCAAAATCCCCTGGGATGAACCCGCCTTTAGCCAGCGCATGCTGGAAAACCATCTGTCCCAGGAACATGACTGGGCCAGCCGCAGACTGTCGGTGATTGAACAACAGGTTGCGTGGATTGCCCGTCAGCTCCCCTCAGGCGCACGCATTCTGGACCTCGGTTGCGGCCCCGGTTTTTACACCCGTTTGCTGGCCGAACGCGGCTTTAGCTGTACCGGCGTGGATTTCTCGCCGGCTTCTATCGAATGGGCTCGTCAACAGGCGCAGGCCGCGGGGCTGAAGATTGATTATGTTCAGCAGGATGTCCGGACATATCGCCCGCAAGAATCGTTCGATTTCATCATGATGACGTTTGGGGAACTGAATGTCTTTAATGCCGCAGACGCAACCCACCTCATCGGTCAGTGCGCGCGATGGCTTACGCCGGGCGGAAAACTCCTCGTGGAAGTACACACCTTCGATGAGGTGAAACGTCAGGGCATGGCCCCTGCAAGCTGGCAGCGTTGCCCGCAGGGACTGTTTCTTGCCGATCCTCATCTTCTGTTGACAGAAAATGACTGGGATGAAGAGACACGGACCAGCTCAACCCTGTTCTGGGCAATTGAAGAAACAGGTCGGACGACCCGTTTCGGTAATCAAATGAAGGCCTGGCGTGATGAGGAGTACTTCAGCCTGCTTGCTGACGCAGGTTTGAACGTGCTTCAGCGACCTGCCGGCGCCGACTGGCCAGTCAGCGAGACCTTCGCGGACAAACTTTTTGCGTTGCTGGCAGAAAAAGCACACGCGACGGCGAACGTTTCACCGAATACGCATGACATACAAGGAATTAACTAATGGATATCCCACGTATTTTTACGATTAGCGAAAGCGAGCATCGCATTCATAATCCGTTTACAGCAGAAAAGTACGCCACGTTAGGTCGCGTATTACGTATGACTGCGGGCACGCACATTCTCGATCTCGGCAGCGGTTCAGGCGAGATGCTCTGTACCTGGGCGCGTGATCATGGCATTACCGGCCTCGGCATTGACATGAGCCCACTCTTCACCGCACAGGCAAAGCTGCGCGCAGCGGAACTTGGCGTCAGCGAGAGCGTGAAATTTATTCATAACGACGCATCCGGTTACGTTGCCGACGAAAAATGCGATGTGGCGGCCTGTGTCGGCGCCACCTGGATCGCGGGCGGTGTCGCCGGGACGATTGACCTGCTGGCAAAAAGTCTCAAGCCCGGCGGGATCATGCTCATTGGCGAACCCTACTGGCGTAAGGACCCTGTATCGGACGAGGTGGCTGTCGCCTGCGGCGTGGGCAGCGTGGCCGATCTCCTCACCCTGCCCGACCTTGTCGCCTCTTTCGACGCAAGAGGGTACGACATTGTGGAAATGGTGCTGGCGGACCAGGAAGGCTGGGACAGGTACGAAGCCGCGAAGTGGCTGACCCTGCGTCGCTGGCTGGCGGAAAACCCCCATGATGATTTCGCGCAGGAGGTCCGGGCGGAACTGTCTGTCGCCCCTAAGCGTCATGTCACCTATAGCCGGGAATATTTTGGCTGGGGCGTGTTCGCTCTGATTGCCCGATAACATGAAACAGGCGGTGTGGTTTTCACTGCACCGCCATCATGTCAACTGAGAATATTCCCTGGCCTCTCAGACCGCAAAGCGATTTTGTCTTGGGCAAAGAGGCGAGATAAACAATATTGATGCATTCTCTATCTTTTTGAAGGCTAACAAAGCAGACTATACTTATCCACCCATTCATCCCAGAGGCAGTAACTGACGTGAAGGATACGTATTACAACGATACAAGGATCAATGCGTTAATCCAGAATGAGCTGAATAAGTTCTTTGAGGACTACAACGGTATCATCTACGCCTACGCGATAATGAACAAGAAAGACCCTTCACAGATGCGGATAATTAATAATAATCCGACATGGTTCGACATCTACCTGGAAAGAAAATATCAGTTCATAGACCCTGTTATTATTCGGGCTTTACGCTGTGTGGAAGATTTCTTTTGGGAGAACAAGGTCATCTTGTCTGGCGGATACAACCTGACGCGCATTTTCAACGAAAGTTCTGAACATAACATCTACCAGGGGCAGACATTTCCACTGCATGACTACCTGAATAATCTGGTGGTGTTATCCATCATCAGCCAGGAAGATTCCGGCGTGGACATGGAAAAAAATCGTTCACATTTTATGCACTTTCTTATTCAGTTGCATCAGAAGACGCTCAATCTCTATAGTAAAGTGGATCAGAAAAAGAACGTTTTCTTGTCACCACGTGAACGGCAAATTCTTAAATGGGTTAGCGCCGGAAAAACATACGCCGAGGTGTCGGTTATTTTGTCCATTACGGAACGCACCGTGAAATTCCATATGAGCAACGCAATGAAAAAACTCGGGGTGAACAACGCCAGACATGCGGTAAAACTGGGGATGGAGCTCAGATTGCTCGACAACTGAGCCCCGGCGCCCGTTATATACGAAGCAGTTGCTGGAGCATTTCACGAAGCCAGTCGCTGTTCTTGTCTTTGCGAATGATGTCTTCCACGGCGCTTACGCTGGCAGGCATAAAAATATAATAGATTGTTTCCCCTTTCTCAGAAAGTCCCTTCTGAATAACCTCTACTTTCCAGTTCGCATGACGAAAAATGGCATACATGCCGCGGCTGGCAACAGCATACATTCCCCGATATTGTTTCTTCATACAGTAAACGATCATTGCCAGAAACAGCGCCTTACTGGTGGGCATACTGCGCAAATTTCCGTTGTCGCGTCGTTCTTTATCTAAAAACAGTCGGCTGACTTCACAGCAGGGAATATCGGTAGGAAGACTAATATCGTCAAAGTAATCATGGAATATTTCGCTGATCATTGTCGGCTGGGTCGCATCGATAAATCGCGCGCCGCAAAGTAATTGCCCGTCATGCATGCCCAGCAGGTAAGTCGTTTTTTCGTTGTCAAATTGATCCTTTTCCATGCCGTTAATGCATTCGACTTTCCAGTCGAGCCGCTCGCGAAATGTTCTTCGTCTGAGCCGGTAGAGTTCGGAGGCAAATCCTGGCGGCAATTCATCGTAATCATGCAAAAAAAACTCAACAACAGAGTTCATCCAGTTATTCCTGATAATCACACACTGAAATTATTATCCCCTGTCTTTTAGGACAGCTTTTTTTTATGTCGGGTCTTCCTTATACTTAAAAAATACCTGACCAACAGCACTCGCAATGCTAACTGGTCAGGGGGTCAAAGACCAACGCAACACCAGGGATAAATCCACACGGGATTATCTTACATTTAGCGTCCCGGGTACAGAATGTTAGAAGCACTTAGCGTATAAAAAACCAATAAAGTACGAAAAATATCAAATAACTATAATTAATCTGTTGCCCCTTGTATTTTCAAGGGGTAATATTTTCTGTTGCTTTAGCAAAAATAAACGCCACAGGCTCTCCGTTTCTCTCCTCTCCACAAGCTTTCTTTTCGTAACCGTATGCCTCTGCGCGGCAATCACCGTCATAAGCTGAATGCCGACTCTCGCCGTTATCTTACTGAGTAAACAGACAGTTACCCGTTATTATCACGCAAAACACCAGGGGTTACTGCACGGTGTCGCTTATCCGTTCTATTGACATCTCCTATTGTACAGCCTGGCGATTGGGGCGTAGCGTTTTCCCCGTTAGAGACAGACGGTGAATCGATAAAGCCTGCCTGTCGGATTATGGGCTGTGTCCTATAATCTTGTGGAATATCACTACAGGAGTGACCTCATGGCATTTGTAACGACAGACGACAGTGTAAAGATCTTTTATAAAGATTGGGGAGATAAAACAGCCCAGCCCATCGTGTTTCATCACGGTTGGCCACTTAGCGCCGATGACTGGGATAATCAGATGTTGTTCTTCCTGGGACAAGGTTACCGCGTCATTGCCATTGACCGCCGCGGTCATGGTCGATCAGATCAGGTCAGTGAAGGGCATGATATGGATCATTATGCTGCTGATGTTAATGCCGTTGTTGAACATCTGGATCTGAAAAATGCGATTCATATCGGTCACTCAACCGGCGGCGGGCAGGTTGCCCGCTATGTCGCGCGCTTCGGACAACCCCAGGGACGCGTGGCGAAAGCGGTGCTGATCAGTGCGGTACCGCCGTTAATGGTAAAAACAGCGGCGAACCCGGAGGGTACGCCTGTAGAAGTATTCGACGGATTCCGTAAAGCGCTGGCCGCGAATCGTGCTCAGTTCTATCTTGATGTGGCCTCCGGTCCTTTTTACGGCTTCAACCGTGAAGGGGCTGACATTTCCCAGGGCACTATTCAGAACTGGTGGCGCCAGGGCATGATGGGAAGCGCAAAAGCCCATTACGAAGGCATCAAGGCATTCTCTGAAACAGACCAAACGGAAGACCTCAAAGCCATCACGCTTCCGGTACTGGTGATGCAGGGCGATGACGACCAGGTTGTGCCCTATAAGACCGCCGCACTTATGCAGGATAAATTGTTGAGCAACAGTGAACTGCGTATTTATCCGGGCTATCCACACGGGATGCACACCACCCATGCGGATGTCATTAATGCTGATATTTTGGCTTTTCTTCGCAAGTAAGCGATGACCGTACCGACTCCCGGAGCAGGTGCAGGCAGGTAAGTTGATATTCTGCCGCTACTCCGTTGTCAGACCCAATACAAGGCGCACGTTATTCCGCAAGCGTGCGCTTTTTTGCGTGCGACAAATCCGCGCCCTTCATCTCCCACAAGATTTATCCTTCGCGTTCACTTTCTTTATTTTTATAATCCGAACCAACAGCATAATGCAATGTGTTGTTCTACATAGCATTTTCGCTACCATACAGACCGCACAACTGATTTTGAAAAACGGGACGATAAAACAGTCATTGCAGCTACTTTGATATTTTCTTGCACAGCAATAGCAGTTGAAAGCACCCGTATTGCCGGTAACACTATTACCTTCATTATGCCCTCAGCGGATACCCCAGTAATGTGACCAGAGCGCGTGTATATGCCCATCAGCAACGGTACCCCCACCAGTTCCATCGTCGTCAGCGTTTATATCATCCATGAGATTATCGTGCCTGCTTGACCATTTGCGATTCGCAGCTTAAGCCAACCGGTTCGTGCGGCAATCTTTCCGTTGAGATGAAAAACAATACGGGAGCAATGAGCGCTTTGTATTGCAGCAGCCCGCGAGAACAGTCTGTATAAATCGCAGCCCTATGACTGGCGCAGCAACGGCCTCATCCTGTGATCGCGAAAATGAACTCGCCGCTAAAAATATCCGTTTTAAACGCCAGTTGGCGGGACAAGCTGAAGCGCTGGCGCGCCTTCAAAAGGCTATGGCACTGTTCACGGCGCGCCTGACGTCGAGAAGGAAACATTTCTACAGCCGTCAGGCTTGACGCAACTGAAGTTTTTCAACGTCACGTTGTTGCAGTGCCGCTTGCCATTTCATCTTTTACTTCAGGAATTTACTGACCTCCGGCGGTACCTTTTCGAGAGTTTACCCATGAGCAGTTGTGCCAGTCTATGAGCGACTGCGTATCTTATGTTAATAAATTTACGTTAGTAATAATTGATAGTGAATGTCAGCGCCGACTCCGCCACCCCAGGAGTCACCCGCCCGCCTGATTGGATATATCTGGCCTGCAGAGGGATGCGTAATTGCGTCACTCCCGTATTTCCGGTTACGGGGCCAAGAGGGTCAAAACCTGTTCCCATTGTTACCAAGCTGGTATCATTTTGCTTTCGGACCTGCATATCTATCCCCGTTGCACTGCCAGTACCTGATTTGAGACTGAATGAATCAGGGGTAGGATTGCCATAAACGGGATTAACCAATAAACTCATTTGGTTTTTAGCCTGAAAATATCCTGGATAATTCCCCGGGCAATTATCTAATTCAATGTTGAAATCCACCCATTGACTGGTACTTCCCACACCGGTGAAATCCGTCGTTTTATAGTTTCCCATCGGCACGACCACATCAGGTGTCTGGCATGTAAACGGAATAACATTCACTGAGCCGCTAAAAGATACAGACCCCATCGTTATTTTCTTTCCGTCATAGAGTGTTCCATCACTCTTATAAATCATGCCGTATATGCCGAAGGTGGGCAGGTCACTCCCCGATAAAACGCCTGGCTGTAAGAGGGAACCGTTAACTAATGCTATATAAAATACACCAGTACCATTGGCAGAACCATTACCACCGGCAGGAGATCCAGCGAGGCCGGAAATTGTTACATAATGAACTGTAGTCACCGCCATGCCTGGTGGAGAAGAAAGAGAATTAGTGAATCCGACTCCAAATGCCGGAGCATTCATTGCAACGACACTGTAAGCTGGATTAACCCCTATATTCAAATTATAAGAACTACCATATGAACTCAATGGTTCAAGAAAAACATATAGCGTATAAGTTGCAAGATCTCCAGCAGTTACATGACACTGATAATTGTAATTTGAAATTATAGTGTAATAAGAGGCTATCACAGTGGTCAACGAGGATAGGTCAACACCGGGTGAAACACTACCTCCAGGTAATACTATCTCCTTGTGGCCAATATTCGTGTCGTCACAAACAGGTGCAGCTAAAGCCACCGACGGGAAATGCGTCATGATGAACAATGAAATAGCGAGTAACATTCTCATGCTACTGCGTGACAGAAACCCTACCGCATTCAGTAACATTCCAGGACCTCTTTCTTCATATTAATTGCTGAATCTTCTTCGGAAACGATGACTTTCATTTTGCACTCCCCCTGATTACCGGCCTTCAGTTTGAGAATATGAGTCCCTGGCTCAAGACGAACAAATATCTGCCCGGCCTGGCCGACAGTCGCAATATAATTACCTTTCTCATTGCTGACATCAGCGCCGAAGGGGACTGGTTGTCCTTTCCATCGGGCAGAAATCAGTACGGGGACCCCTGTTTGCGTATTATATTTAACCTTTACAATAGCACCGGCGTAGGGGGCCACCTTACGTGACGTGCTATCAAAACCGACATTGTTCGTCGCATTCTTTGGATCGATGGCCACTTCATTCATTTCATACGCATTCAGATAAGGCACCGCTGCATACCCGGCATTATCAATGCTGATACCAGGGTAAGAGGAAACCCGGGCGCCTTTGGCTCCTCTGGCTTCAATCAACGCCCAGGTATCTGAGGTGTAAGGGCTGAGGGTTGCGCCACCGGAATGCAGAAGCACGGACCCATTCGCACCAAATGACTGGCTCTGATAGTGATTACCAACGCTGCTGCTGCCATTAAGGTACGTATACGGTGTTCGCCACTGCCCGTTAACATACAGACTGCTGCCGGTTGCGCCGCTGGTATTGCGGGCTGTTACCCCATAGCTGTACTGGTTGTCTTCGCCGGCACTTCCGGACAGGGAGGCCGCCTCAGACCAGGATCCATCATTGTTGCGCCCTGTTTCCAGACGCGCGGATGGAACATGTGTATCTCCGGCAGTACCCAAGGAGAAGCTCAGGGACAGAAGCCAGCTGGTATCACTTTTGCCGTACCAGGTGTATGTCCGGTTGACATTTAATCCGTAAGTGACGGAATTCCAGCTATTACTGTAACCGACCTGGAATTGTTTATCGGTATCCTTACTGTTCCAGTAATTCTGTAATGACGCACTTGCATAGAACTGTCCCAGGCCTTCTGGAAGAGACTGGCTGGCAGTCAGGGTATAGCGGCTTTTAGAACGTTTCAGACGCTGTTCATCGTAACCACGCGCCAGCATATCTTTTGTCATCATGGCTGTTGCCAAATCGTAATAGCCCTGCGTTGAAAAACGATAGGTTGCCAGCGTCAGATTGGTGCCCGACCGGGGGATAAATTTTGAATAGCTGAGTCGGTAGCTCTGTCCGGATGACGTTTTATGGCCATATTCCTGGCCGTTCGGATTTCCTGAGAAAGAAGCATGCGACTGGGTGATATCCAGAGAAATCGCCCCGGCTTGGGTTCCTATTGCCATACCGGCCTGAGCGGCATAATAACCGTCGCTTTGTTGCCAGCCAGTATAGCCCGTCAGGTAATTTGACAGGCCATGCTGCCAGGTTGCCTCATAAAACTCCGGTTTATCTCTAAGGTTAAGCTGGCGTAATTTACCTGCCGTAAAGGAATAGCGGTACGACCCCGGTCTAATCAACTGCGGCATCGCGGTATACGGGACCAGAAAAAAGTTTTCATTGCCATCTGCTTCCCGAACGGTCACGGCCAGGTCGCCACCAAACCCCGTCGGATAAAGATCGTTAATGACGAATTCACCCGGGGAGACAGTTGTCTCATAAATGATGGCGTTATTCTGGCGTACAGTGACTTTGGCGTTCGTTCTGGCCATCCCCCTGATTTCAGGCGCATAGCCCCGCTGCGAAGTTGGATACATGCGCTCATCGCTGGCAATTTGCATACCGGAAAATGGCAGGGAGTCAAAAACCCTGCCTGTGGTATTAGACTGGCCGACAAGCAAGCGGCCTTTGATAAATGGAATATCCCGCTGAGCATACGTGTTCAGAGACTGATAATCCTTCTTTCCGTCATCTAACCAGGAATAGGAGCCATTATGACGGAAATACCATGCGCCAAGATTAAATCCGGTATTCAGCGAGGCAAACATCGATTTATAATCATAATGACTGGACTGACTTGTCCAGGCGTTCAGCCCGTAGCTGAGAAATGCTGCAGGTATACCGCTATCCCAGAGCTCCGGGTTCACGGAACCACGCGCAGAGCGATGAACATATTTTTGCGGCAACGTAATATCCAGTACCTGCTCTCCCGCATCGAATTCGACCCTGGCATTCGGGATGCCGGATAAGATTTCAGTGCAGCCATCAGAATCGGGTTGCCGCACTGTGTCGGTCTCATTCATTCTTTCCCAGGCCAGAGGGATGACTTTCAGTAATTCCGGCGTAATACAGACGTAACCAGAATTTGAATCGCCACGGATAATCTAGACACTTCCGAGCCGTTGATAATACTGGTTTTCATATTCTGTCGGTGACATCTGTTCGCTAGAACCATGCCGACGCTTACTGTTATAAAACATTTCGATGTAATCAAAAATATCGCTGCGGGCTTCTTCCCGCGTTCCGTAGATTTTTTTCTTTATCCGTTCACGTTTCAACAACTGGAAAAAGCTTTCTGCAACCGCATTATCATGGCAGTTACCGCGACGGCTCATGCTGCCCTCCAGGCCGTGTGATTTCAGGAACGACTGCCACTCATGGCTTGTGTACTGACTGCCCTGATCCGAATGAACCAGCACCTGTTTTTGGGGATTACGCCGCCATACAGCCATCAGCAGTGCGTTCAGGACAATGTCCTTTGTCATCCGGGATTGTATGGACCAGCCGATAATTTTGCGTGAGAACAGATCAACAACCACGGCAAGATACAGCCAGCCTTCGTGGGTCCTGATGTAGGTTATGTCCGTTACCCAACTCTCATCCGGAGCATCCGGATTGAACTGTCGCTGGAGCCTGTTGGGCGACACGATACTGGCCTCGCCTTTACGTGCCCGCGGGCTCCGGTATCCGACCTGAGCCTTTATCCCGACACGTTTCATCAGTCGCCAGACTCTGTTCACTCCGCACTGTTGCCCGCTGTCCCGCAGATCCAAATGGATTTTGCGATAACCATAGACGCATCCCGATTCCAGCCAGAACTGTTTAATCTGCCCTGTCAGCCTCAGGTCTGCCTGATGGCGTTGTGAATGCGGCTGCTGAAGCCAGGCGTAAAAACCACTGGGATGAACATCCAGCACCCGACAGAGCAGGCGAACAGGCCAGCAACAGGTGTTGTCACGGATAAAGGCGTACCTCAGTCGGACAGCTTTGCGAAGTACGCCGCGGCTTTTTTTAATATGTCCCGTTCGTCGGTAACCCGCTTCAGCTCTTTCTGGAGACGGCGGATCTCGGCCTGAGCATCTGACTCTTCTTTATTAGTGGAAGAATCTGGACCGTACTTCTTTATCCAGGCGTAAAGGCTGTGGGTGGTGATATCGAGACGTGTTGCAACGCTGGCAACAGAATAACCGCGATCAACAACCTGTTTGACTGCTTCAATTTTAAACTCTTCGGGATAACGCTTACCGCTCATGGGCACCTCTCTTTAAGCCATCTTAAATGACTCTGAGGTGTCTGTTAAACCCGTGGCGATTCAATTAGCGTTTCTGGATAGTTCCGGATTGATTATTATTTGAGCGCGCATTATTCGATTAGTATTGTTTAAATAAATGCTAAACAACCCCTCATTTGATATGGATATACTGTTTTTATCCGTTAACCTGTTCTGGCTAACAAACGAACAGCTCTCAAGCAGGAAACTGTCAACCCGGAAGGAAAACGTTTAGCCGCTAGTGGCTTGTTCTTACCGCCTTAACCGTTACGTTAGCACCAGGGCAACTAACCTTGCTCATAAGTGCCTTGCTTGTGGAATGATTCTTTTTTCATTGTGTAGCAGCCTGTGCAGGCGGCTCTTTTTCAGGAGGCAGCATGCCACTCAATAAAATGAAGCGTCATGCCATACTCCACACGCTCTCTATACCTGAACGTAAACTACGCCCCTTAAAATGGCTTGCTCTTATCTCATACCTGCTCGTTATATTACAACTGGCAATTGAGAGCCTGGTCATAAGCGAATAACGGAATAGCAATTCCTGTACAAAGACCAAATCTGGAATGATTTTCTGATATCTGTCGGGTTCAGAGCACAAAACTTAATGTATTTTTTTCCAACAACACAATCATTACGTAGAGTTGTGCCACTGTTGAGTTTCACAGGTAAAGACCTGACTGACAGAATCTGAATAAGGAAATGAACCATGGATAACTATACGCTGCATCGTGGCAGACTTATCGACCATATCCAGCTCGTGGTAAACGACTTTGCCGCAAGCAAAGCGTTTTACACTGCTGTTCTGGCGGAACTTAAGATCCCCATGGTTATTACCGATGACGATTATATCTGGGCTGACGAACTGGTCATTTCGTCAGTAAAAAGTTCGGAGTCTGGCGGAGTGCCTACAGGACGGCACCATCTGGCCTTTCAGGCCGCAGACCGTGAATCGGTGAACGCGTTTTACCACGCAGCACTAAATCATGGCGGACGTGATAACGGCGCACCTGCCGAACGAACCTATCATCCCGGATACTATGCCGCTTTTGTTCTGGATCCGGACGGTAACAACATCGAAGCTGTTTACCATGGTGAGGGCGATCGCAGTGCCCGCTCTGTAGAAATCAGCTTCACTGTCTGAGAAAACAGGGAGCATATTTTCCCCTGTAGCTCCCGGTAACCGCAATGGAGAGCTTTATCTATGACCGTTATACCGGTATCAGCCCTTGAATGCAGCATTACTGAGCTGTGCCGTATTCTTGCAGACAGCTTTAATGAACCATTGACACCGTTTGCGTTGCCACCGGAAATGTTTGCCTCACGTTTCATTTCCGAAGGACTCAGCCTTGAAGACTCGTTTGTCTGGCTGGTCAATGATAACCCGGCGGCAATAGCCATCGTAACCCGCAGAATGGACAAAGCGCGTCTGGCAGCATTTGGTGTGTTGCCCGAGTACCGGAGCCAGGGACTGGCAAAACAGATGCTTACTCCTCTGTTTACCTCCTTAAAAGAGAAAAAGTTATCCAGCGTGAGGCTGGAAGTGATGCGCAAAAATACCCGGGCCATCGCTCTCTATCACGCGCTCGGTTTTCAGGTTCGCCGACATCTGTGCAAATACCGGGGAGATCCACAGTCTCGTCTGGAAATACCTTCAGGGGATATGGAATCCAAGTCTGCTGATGACTTCCTGCGTACCGTCTGGTCTGCACCAGATGATGATCTTCCCTGGCTGGCCAGCCCCCTGCAGCTCTTGTCTATTCCCTGCGACATCCTCAGGGATAACGAACATGCATGGTGTGCTGTCGCGGAGTTCATGGGACAACCTCAGCTCCGCTGTTTGTTTGTGGAACCGGTGTATCGTTACCAGGGACGGGCTAAAAGAATGCTTCAGAAAATCAATGCCAGATGGCCTGGCATAGGTACATCAGCCGCGATCCCAGAAACGCTGGCACCATTATTTACTGCGGCGGGTTATCAGGCTGAACCGTTATGCCAGTTTGAAATGGAACTGACATTTTAAACTATCGTTATGCTGCATTCCGCATGACAGGAGAACAATGATGAGTTGCAAGTTTGAATGGATCAATGAGCCCGCCGTATGGTGCTACGAAAATAACGCCCTGTCGGTAATCACTGATGAGCATACTGATTTCTGGTGCCGTACCTGGTACGGGTTTGAGCGTTTTACCGGCCACATCTACGCTACTGATGTAACAGGTGATTTTACTTTTCAGGTCAGGATCCGCGCAAACTTCACCACACTCTATGACCAGGCCGGAATTATAATGCTCTCTGACGAACAGCACTGGCTCAAAGCTGGCATCGAATTTAACGATGGAGCACCTGCAATCGGGAGTGTACTCACGATGAGAAATTCCGACTGGGCTACAGGACTCTTTCCTGGGGATCCGAAGGAATTCTGGCTGCGTCTGACCCGTAAAAAAGATGCGTTACGACTGCAGTACTCCTCAGATGGACAGCACTGGCCATTACTTCGCTTAAGCCATTTCCCTACGGGCCCTGTCAAAACGGGCATCATGTGTTGTACACCTCAGCGCAAGGGGTTGGAGGTAGCATTTCTTGATCTCAGACTGACTCCTGCAATGGATAAGGAACTGCACGATCTAAGTTGATAAATAACCATTCAATAATAAAAAACGGAGAACCCGTTTATGACGCCATTTTCGGGACGCCTTAGCAGGTATGGCAGCGTACTATTATTTCCACTGGCGATGATCATATACGATTTTTCAGCTTACCTGACAACGGACCTTATTCAGCCGGGCGTCATTAACATTATAAATGAGTTACAGGCGGATGTTACGCTGGCTCCAGTATCAGTCAGTTTGTATATGGCAGGCGGACTGGCGCTCCAGTGGCTCCTGGGTCCTCTCTCCGACCGGGTTGGCCGCCGCCCCGTCCTGCTCACGGGTGCAATGATCTTTGCCCTGGCATGCCTGAGCATGCTGTTTGTCACCTCGATCGAACAGTATTTTATTGCCCGTTTTATACAGGGAACCAGTATCTGCTTCATCTCCACCGTGGGTTATGTATCAATACAGGAGGCCTTTGATGAAAAGGATTCCATCAGGATCATGGCTGCGCTGACCTCTATTGTTCTGCTCGCCCCGGTTATCGGGCCGGTGGCCGGCGCTGCGCTGATGGCGTTCATACACTGGAAACTGCTCTTTGCCATCATCGGTGTGTTTGGTCTGGTAGCATGGTTCTTACTACTGTTCAAAATGCCGGAAACAGTTATATCTCAGGGAAGAGAATTCAAACCGGGTGAAGTGCTGTCAGATTTCATCGCGGCATTTCGCCATCCAGTGGTGCTGACCGGCTCACTGGCAGTCGCTTTTGGTAACCTGCCTATCATCACCTGGGTGGCGCTCTCCCCCGTGATCCTGATTGAGCACGGGGGTATGTCTCCCGGTAGCTATGCCTGGACACAGGTGCCCGTGTTTAGTGGGATCATTATCGCCAGTGTGATTGTAGCGAATGTTATCAAAGACCCGACGTCACCGCGTTTTATCTGGGGTACTGTCCCGATACAGTTTGCTGGCTTGCTGGCTTTGCTGGCCGGCAACCTGCTATGGCCACACGTCTGGCTATGGTCAGTAGTGGGAACGAGCTTTTATGCCCTGGGTATTGGACTGCTCTATCCGGTGCTGTTTCGCTTCACGCTCTTTTCTCATAACCTGCCAAAAGGCACCGTTTCTGCCACGCTGAATATTCTGGCGCTTGGCATAATTGCCCTTAGCATTGAAATAACCCGCTGGGTTTACTTCCATGCCGGCGGCAGGATTGCTTTCCACGGCGCGGCTCTGCTGGCCGGTATAGCCGTCATCATATCAGTTGCCCGCCTGCTTAAACTGCGTGGGCAGCATCAGAGCCAGTCAGTATCACCGGCAGGCTGTCTGCAACAAAAATACAAAAGTGAGTAAGGAGAGTTTATGTTTTCTTACGTGATGCTGGGTACTAACGATCTAGGGCGCGCCATAAGGTTCTACGATCCGCTGATGGAATTGCTTGGACATCCAAAGGCAGGCCGTAATGAAGAAGGCGCATCCTGGGGGACGTTCAGCAATAACCATACCATCGGACTCTGCGTTGGCATGCCCTTTGATCGGCAGCCCGCCGGGGTTGGTAATGGCACGATGGTGGCGCTGAACGCCCGCTCTGTTCAACATATCAGACAGTTGCATGCGCTTGCCCTAAGTCTGGGAGGTGTGGATGAAGGTGCGCCGGATCACAGGCCGCAGTACGGACAAGGATTCCATAGTGCTTATGTACGCGATCCGGACGGGAATAAGCTGGCGTTTGTGTTCTATGCCGATGAGGGTTGAACATCAAACTGACAGTTTTCGTGTTGTGTATGAAAGCGGCGACGCACCGGACATAGTCAGAGAGTAGCCGTCGGGCGTAGCGTCAGGCGGTAACTCTTTTGGTCGCAGAGACTGGTGCAGATGAATCATTTAAAAGGAAGTCTTATGCAGATAATTTCGCCAGGGTGCATTATTCGGCCATTTCAGCCACACGAAATCGATAGTTTTATGGTGTATCGCAATGATGCGGAGTGGATGAAATATCAGGGATTTAAGGGGCTAACAAAAGAGGACTATGAAGCAGAGTTGCTTGGAGTTCTTACACTTGCTCGCGGTATTCAATTGGCCATTGTCAACAAGCTGACGCAGGTTTTGATTGGTGATATCTATTTACGTCAGCAATGCGATGTGTTTTGGCTCGGCTATACCATCAGTCCCGCTTATGCTCGCCAGGGATATGCAATTGAAGCAATTACCGCCACGATCGACTGGATAAAAGAGAACGGTTTTTCACTCATCAAAGCCGGTGTGAATCCGGAAAATACCCTTTCAATAAAATTACTTATCAGGATTGGCTTCAACTTTTCAGGCATCGAAGAGGGTGAACATATTTATGTTCTGGATTTAACAAAAGGAGAATAATCTCCCGAGGGGAAAAGCCGATAAGGCCATTTCTGGCGTACTTCAACATGCATTCGTCAGTGTCATCAGCCTTTCCCAGTAAATGGGTTGGCATTCAATTTCCAAAGTACATCACACTTTTTCTACTGAAACATATCCCTCCTAAAACTACGTGTTACTATTCGCTCCGTAAATACTTTTCAACTCAACCCGAGGCTTTGATGCTGGAGAATGTAATCATCCGATAATCAGTTACCCGACCTTTTCAGGCCGGACTGATTATCAATGCGCCGAAATCGAATGCGGACACCGCTATGTGTTTGCACGTTTTGCACATGATGATTAAACAGGTTTTCCAGTATGAATTTATCCCGTCAGGAACAACGTACCTTACACGTTCTCGCCAAAGGTGGCCGTATTGCGCATGTCCGCGATGTGTCTGGCCGCGTCACCGCCGTTGTACTACACCCGCGAAGGGCTGTTGCTCATCGACTGCACCCTCGCCACCTTCAAAAAACTCAAAACCAAAAAACTGATCAAGTCCGTCAACGGTCAGCCGTACCGCATCAACACCACCGGGCTGAATAACGTTCGCGCACAGCCAGATAATCGTTAAGGAGAGCATGATGGATATTAGCACCCTTATTTCCTCATCCCGGCACATTCACCTGTCTGCGCAGGAAAGTAAAATCCCCTGGGATGAACCGGCCTTCAGCCAGCGCATGCTGGCGAACCATTTGTCTCAGGATCACGACTGGGCCAGCCGCCGGCAGGAGGTCATTGAGCTGCAGGTCGAGTGGATCGCCAGCCAGTTATCCCCTGGCGCACATATCCTCGATCTCGGCTGCGGACCCGGCTTTTATACCCACCGCTTAGCGGAGCGCGGATTTCACTGCACCGGCGTGGATTTCTCACCGGCATCTGTTAACTGGGCTCGTCAGCAGGCGCAGAATGCCGGATTGAATATCGACTATGTCCAGCAGGATATCCGCGCATACTGGCCGGATAAATCGTTCGATTTCATCATGATGACATTCGGGGAACTGAATGTATTTAGCACGGCAGATGCGCGCTCGCTCGTCAGCCGATGCGCGCTGTGGCTGGAGCCGGGTGGAAGGCTGCTCACTGAAGTCCATACTTTCGACGAAGTTAAACGTCAGGGAATGGCTGAAACGAGCTGGCAACGCTGTCCGGACGGGTTGTTTCTGGGCGTCCCACACTTACTGCTGACGGAACATGGCTGGGATGAGGAAGCACAGACCAGCTCAACGCAGTTCTGGGCCATAGAGGCAAACGGCCAAACCACCCGTTTCGGCAGCCAGATGACGGCCTGGCGCGATGACGAGTACGTCAGCCTGCTCGACAATGCCGGGTTTGCCCTGATTCCTCCTCTTGAAAGCCACTACTGGCCAGTCAGCGAGACATTCGAAAGGAAGCTGTTTGTTCTGCTAGCCGAAAAAGCAAAAGCCTCAGAGGAACTTTCTCTTAATACTCAACGCAATAAAAGGAATTCCAAATTGGATATCCCACGTATTTTTACCATCAGTGAAAGCGAACACCGCATCCACAACCCGTTCACAGAAGAGAAGTATGCCACGCTGGGTCGCGTGCTGCGCATGAAGCCGGGCACCCGCATTCTTGATCTCGGCAGCGGCTCGGGCGAGATGCTCTGCACCTGGGCCCGGGATCATGGCATTACGGGGACTGGCATCGACATGAGTTCGCTCTTCACCGCGCAGGCCAGACGCCGCGCGGAAGAACTCGGCGTCAGCGAACGCGTACATTTTATTCATAATGATGCGGCGGGTTACGTCGCCAATGAAAAATGTGACGTGGCAGCCTGCGTCGGCGCGACCTGGATTGCCGGAGGCTTTGCCGGGACAGTCGAACTGCTGGCGCAGAGCCTTAAACCGGGCGGCATCATGCTCATCGGTGAACCTTACTGGCGCCAGCTTCCGGCAACGGACGAGATAGCCCAGGCCTGCGGCGTCAGCTCGACAAGCGATTTCCTGACGCTTCCAGGGCTTGTCAGCGCGTTTGACGACCTCGGCTACGACGTGGTGGAAATGGTACTGGCGGACCAGGAAGGCTGGGATCGGTATGAGGCCGCGAAATGGCTGACCATGCGCCGCTGGTTGGAAGCCAATCCTGACGACGATTTCGCCGCCGAAGTCAGGGCCGAGCTAAACATCTCGCCGAAACGCCACGTAACGTACGCGCGGGAATACTTTGGCTGGGGCGTGTTCGCGCTCATCGCCAGGTAACAACAGGTTCCCGGTATTTCTGACTGGAGATACCGGGGGCTTCGCCTTGGCTTTGATCTGAGGCATCACATGCACAATACATACTCTGTATGTTTATTAATCAGCACGTCACCATAAGGAGCATCATATGTCACAACATGAACAGTTCTGTCAGGCTTGCGGGATGCCGATGTCTGCACCCGATGCACACAGTGCCAGCGATCAATATTGCGCGTACTGCTGTGACAGTAACGGCAATCTTAAACCCTGGGAAGAAGCGGTATCAGGTTTAGCCAGCTTCCTTGATTCCTGGCAAAAAGTCGGCCCGGAAGAAGCACAGAAGCGTGCAAAACGTTATCTGACGGCAATGCCCGCCTGGGTTCATAAAGCAGACGAGTGAAGAACAAAGCCTGAGTAATTTAGGCAGACTATCTTCACTCCCCTGATTCCATAAAGGAGATACGATGTTTTCTTACATTATGCCCGGCGACCTGCCATACGCCATCACATTCTACGATCCGCTGATGGATATGCTGGGGTAATAGCGTTACGTAGTGAAGAACCAATTGGTATTGACCTACTGGAATAATTGACGAAATAAAGATGAAGGGGCATTTGCCCCTTCATCTTTATTTCAGTCGTTTACCTGCCTCATCAACAACTTTTTCACCGTCTTCCTTGGTGAAAGCCGCTTTCTGAGCATCTGGAAGGATATCCAGAACCACCTCGGAAGGACGGCACAGTTTAGTACCCAACGGTGTCACCACAATCGGACGGTTAATCAGGATCGGATGCTGAAGCATAAAATCGATTAACTGATCGTCAGTAAACTTATCTTCCGCAAGCCCCAGTTCTTCATAAGTCTCGACGTTTTTGCGCAGCAGAGCCCGGACTGAAATGCCCATATCTGCAATGAGTTTGACCAGCTCATCGCGTGAAGGTGGATTTTCAAGATAAAGAATAACGTTCGGTTCAGTACCGCTGTTGCTGATCATCTCCAGCGTATTACGCGACGTGCCGCAGGCCGGGTTGTGATAGATGGTGATGTTGCTCATATCAGTATCTCATTACAAAGTGAAAGAGAGACGTAGCGCCAGCGCTGCCAGCGTTACAAACAGCACAGGCAGAGTCATGACAATCCCGGTGCGGAAATAGTATCCCCAGGTGATGGTCATATTCTTCTGTGAAAGTACATGCAGCCAGAGCAGCGTTGCGAGGCTACCAATAGGTGTAATTTTCGGGCCCAGATCGCAGCCAATCACGTTGGCGTAGATCATCGCTTCTTTGATAACGCCTGTTGCGGTGCTTCCATCGATAGAAAGAGCGCCAACCAGCACGGTAGGCATGTTGTTCATGATGGAAGACAGGAAAGCCGTCAGGAAGCCAGTACCCAGCGTCGCAGCCCAGAGTCCTTTATCCGCCAGTACATTCAGCACACCTGAAATGTATTCGGTTAGCCCGGCGTTGCGCAGACCGTAGACCACCAGGTACATCCCCAATGAGAAGATGACGATCTGCCATGGCGCACCGCGCAGCACTTTGCCAGTGTTAATGGCATGGCCTCGTTTAGCTACTGCAAACAGGATCACCGCTCCAACAGCCGCAATCGCGCTAACGGGAATACCGAGCGGCTCAAGGACAAAGAACCCAACCAGCAGAAGTATTAAAACTATCCAGCCGGTTCTGAAGGTTGCCAGATCTTTAATCGCTTTTGCCGGTGCTTTCAGAAGAGCCAGGTCGTAAGTCGGTGGGATATCCTTGCGGAAGAACAGATGCAGCATAACCAGCGTGGCAACAATGGCTGCAATATCAACCGACACCATTACCGACGCATACTCGGTGAAGCCCAGTCCAAAGAAGTCCGCCGAGACTATATTCACCAGGTTCGACACGATAAGTGGCAGGCTGGCTGTATCGGCAATAAACCCGGCAGCCATGACGAATGCCAGTGTCGTGCCTTTGCTGAACCCTAATGCCAGTAGCATGGCGATGACTATTGGCGTCAGAATAAGTGCCGCACCATCGTTGGCAAACAGTGCCGCCACCGCTGCACCAAGCAGAACGATATACGTAAAGAGCAAACGGCCACGACCGTTACCCCAGCGCGAAACATGCAATGCCGCCCATTCGAAAAAGCCTGATTCATCAAGCAGCAGGCTGATAATAATCACGGCAATAAAGGTCGCCGTCGCGTTCCAGACGATATTCCACACCACCGGAATATCGCCCACATGCACAACGCCAGATATCAGAGCCAGTCCCGCGCCTAGCATTGCACTCCAGCCGATCCCTAATCCCTTTGGTTGCCAGATAACCAAAACAATGGTCAGGACAAAAATAGCGCCTGCCAGTAACATAAAACCTCCTGACAGGGCGACTTTGTCGCCCTGTATATGCCAAAAAATTAACTCATCAACTCTCTGAGCTTTTCAATACCGGCGGGCTCTGACGCCAGCACCGGAACAAGCGCTATACGGTCAGCATGCTGATTCTTAACAGCCTCAATCTGAGGCAGTTCCTGATGAGCACGCTGACAAAGCAACGGAGAACGCGTATCCGCAATGCAAAGGCTGTTATTGATAATCCAGCCCCACGGATGAATCCCCGCTCTTTCAAGGTCAGCCTGCAGGTTTGCCGCTTCCAGCACTGGTGTGGTTTCTGGAAGCGTAACAAGCAGAACTTTGGTTCTATCCGGATCCTGAAGCTGCATCATTGGGGTCGTAAAATGACCTTTACTCCCCATTTTTCTGGCAATCTCTCGGTGGTAAGCCCCGGTCGCATCCAGCAGCAATAGCGTGTGTCCCGTAGGGGCGGTATCCATGACAACAAACCGTCTACCCGCTTCACGAATCACCCTGGAAAAGGCCTGAAACACGGCAATTTCTTCTGTACAGGGAGAGCGTAAATCCTCTTCCAGTAGCCGTTTCCCTGCTTCGTCCAGATCTCTTCCCTTCGTCTCAAGAACATGCTGGCGATAGCGTTCGGTTTCATCGTGAGGGTTGATGCGGCTGACCTGCAGGTTTTTGAGGCTGCCGTTCAGCGTTGTACTCAGGTGCGCTGCAGGATCAGAGGTCGTGAGATGCACGTCAAATCCCATGTCTGCCAGCCTGACGGCGATAGCCGCTGCCATCGTGGTTTTACCTACGCCACCTTTGCCCATCAACATAATCAGGCCGTGCTCACTGCGAGCGATATCATCGACCAGGCCAGAGAGCGATAAGTTTTCAGGCGTGTACTGGATGTTCGTTACCGGGAGTGGTAATGCCTCAGAACCGGTATCCAGCAGTCCCTTCAAGGCTGAAACACCAACCATATTGACTGGCTGTAGTAATAGGGTATCTGTCGGTAGCTCAGATAAACCGGCAGGAAGATTTGCCAGTGCCTCCTGCTCACGTTGCCATATCGCAGCGGCCAGGGCGTCATTTTCAGCTTCGGCTTTAGGCAGCACACCATTAATCACCAGGTACTGGTTTTTCAGGCCAATTGCGGCGAGTTCTTCATGGGTACGGGTGACTTCCTGCAGCGTAGATTTTTGCAGTCGTGCAACCAGAACCAGGCGGGTACGTTCCGGATCGGATAACGCCTCTACCGCATGAGAATACTGCTCACGCTGCTTTTCCAGCCCGGCCATTGGGCCAAGACAGGAAGCACCATCTGGATTGCTTTCAATAAAGCTACTCCAGGCACCAGGAAGCTGGAGAAGGCGAATAGTGTGTCCCGTCGGCGCTGTATCAAAAATGATGTGCTCAAAGCGGGTCAGCAGGGAAGTGTCTGTTAGCAAGCCAGTAAATTCATCGAACGCCGCAATCTCAGTGGTACAGGCTCCTGAAAGCTGCTCGCTGATACTGTTAACAACGTCATCAGGCAGAAGGCCTTTGATAGGGTCAACGATTCTGGCGCGGTATTGCTGGGCGGCTTCCTGCGGGTCAATTTCCAGAGCGGAAAGTCCAGGAACTGCCATCACAGGACGAATGTTGTTACCGATAGCCTGATCGAATACCTGGCCGACATTGGAAGCCGGATCGGTACTGACCAGCAAAACCCGCTTCCCCTGTTCGGCAAGGCGGATAGCCGTCGCGCAGGAAATGGACGTTTTTCCTACACCTCCCTTACCGGTAAAAAACAGGTAAGGCGGGATGTTCTGTAAGAATTTCATATGTCCTCCTGACATATTCAGCAACAGGAAGTATTACCACCACAGCAGCTGGTGGGCGCTAACCCAACCTTCTCCAGCGGAATGCCGAACCAGCGAGCCAGCTCAGCGCGTTTTGGGTATCGCCCTGCCATCACCGTTTCGCCGTCCAACAGCAGTAGCGGAAGACCTTCAGCTCCAGATGCTTCGAGGAATGCTTTCGCTTTCTCATTCTGCACAAAGCTCATGGGCTGCTGCGCCAGGTTGTAACGTTCAACCTGTACACCACGTCCTTTCAGCCACTGCACATCAGCAGAAAAATCAACCAGAACCTGATCGACATCTGAGCCACATACGCCGGTACTGCAGCACATTGCCGGGTCAAACACCGTTAACGTCTTCATTCTGAATACCTCACATTTGGAAAAACATATATGTTCAGGCAAATTTTTAGATGCAAACAGCCTTACCGCTACCAGAGCAGTTTGCCGATGCCAGCTTACGGGCGATGGCCTGTACGTCGTCCTGTTGGCTTAACCAGGCCTGCTCAATCACCTGAGCAGCCCAGGAAGGAATATGCGGGGATAAGCGGTAGTGAACCCACTTGCCCTGCTTGCGATCCAGCAATAGACCACTTTCCCGGAGCATTGCCAGGTGGCGGGAGATCTTGGGCTGTGACTGTTCTAGCGCAGTACAAAGGTCGCACACGCACAGCTCTCCCATCTCTCTAAGCAGCAACACAATGCCCAAACGGGTTTCATCGGAGAGGTTTTTGAAGAGTTGTAATGCTGTAAAAATCATAGTCGTTCCCCTACCTATCTGGCTCTATGATACTCGGCGAAAGATTCCTTGCAAGATCACATATGGTAAATCAAATGTATAGCATAAATAGCGAACGCACAAGTTTGTGTGTTCGCTATTAACTAAAGGAATCATTCAGTAAGCCGACAAGTATCGACAAAAATATCGAGGTTTAAATCCAAAGGTTTTGATAAAAATGTTCTCTCATGCTTCCCATCACCAATAAAGAATAAATTCGTACCATCAGGGAAGTAGCGATTTTTAATATCTTTAACCTTGGCTCTTCGGAATGCACTTATCTCTTTACCATCTTTCAAGAGGTTATCTTCAGCATACTCAGACATTGATATAAATGATTGAGTATCAGTCGGAAGATTTTTTCCCACAAACGACAGTATGAGATCAAAATTTCTGTCATCGATATCTTCCTTAAGAATTGCGTCAAGCATAAATGGAAGTCGATGTATATTGTCTGTTTTTCTTATTAAAGAATTTAATGCAAAATGATATGACATTACAGTTTTATGAAGTTCAACCCCTTGAAAAGGAAATGAATTTATTTTATAAAGATCTGTATATCTAGGTTCTGTTACATTGAACAACTGCATATCATTAAGATATTTTTTAAATATTTCCTTGAAATCTTTTTCTTTGTTAAACCGCTCGACAAAAAGAGACTGCTCCTCTCCCATCCCATCAATTAATCCTTTAATTTCATCAGACCTTTTTGTATATTCTTCTATCTCTTCATGAATATTGCCTAACAGACGTATGTTTGCTTTATTATCGATCCATGTGTTGACAGATAAATTTTGTGATTTTTTCTCAAGAAAATATGAATACTTTGAAGATATATCAATTTCTAACTTTTTAATCTTCGCAAGTGAACTATTAATGTCAGACTGTATTTTTTGTATTTTATTATTTATTTGCTCCGATAGTTTATCAGTATCATTGATGTTTTGATAATAACCATATAACCCTTCTAAGGAATAAGGAAGTATTTGCGTACATGCAGGACAACGATCAATATTGTTATAGTTTTGGTTTTTAATATTTCTTTTAGTTCTTCTTAGTATCTTGACATGATTTTTAGTTAAGGATAACTTATTACACAAAACAGTATATACATCACGTTCTTCATCTAATGATGCTACTAATTTAATATAACCATCTATATACTTCTGAGCCTCATCACCAAACTCTTCATCCAGTAATTTAGAAACAACAAAGTGAGGCTCGGCGCTATATTTATTCAATGAGGAGATCTTCGACTGAAGTTGTGCCCGCTCTTTTGTTAATTTATAAAAATATTCTTTATCAAAAGAATTTTCTATGCCAAGATAATAATCAAGATACGTATCTTTAAAGTCTTTATAAAAACCAAGATTAGAGAATGACTCTCTTAAATAAACCCACCCTACAGATTGAGAAATATAATAAGGCAGGAACATGCATTCTATCGATGCTTTTTTTAGCTCACCCTTCTGTTCTAAAAGCATATTAAAATCAAACAATTGAGATAACATCTCCTTAAGCTTCACATGTTCAACTCGACTATCAGAGTCAATTCCATGAAAACTAAAAACATTTCCCCCATCCTCTTTTAAATATATGCTACCAAGCTCTCTTACTATTATATATTTTTTATCTACGCCTCCTTTAGTGAGGCTGAAATCCAATCTGAACGTAGGGTTGTATCGAATAATTTCGCTCAAGCCATCTTTAACATCGTTAATTCCAAAGGTAAATAAAATACTCTGTATTAAAGTACTTTTACCTGAGGTATTACACCCACTTATTATGTTTATTTTATTTGAAAACTTTTGGTCGAAATATAAATTATGACTTTCAGAGACAACAAACAATCTATCAAACTTTATAATTGTCTTCATGGTTTACCTTAATCGTAGCACTCAACGTATGAACACAGAACTGCAAAAAATGTATCAATATTATCTAGGTTTATAGAATGAGATTTTCTAACATTATCAACATATGCAGTTAATGCGTCTTGAAGAGAAAAATATTGAGTTGTGTAATCATTATTTCTAACAAAGTCTTTAATAATTTGATAATCGTAATTACTCATATCCTTGAGTAGTTCAAAAGAGTTAAGTATATAGTTTTCATGATTTTTCTGTATGCTAAGTGGTATTCTGAATTTCATTGAGAATTGCTGTGCTTCGTCACGCCAATAGTCGAATGCCTTTTGCTGTGAATCAATTATATTCATAACTTTCTTAACATCTTCGCCTTCAACCCTTTTTGTTGGATCGAGTAGACATATTTCCTGCCCTTGATTATATACAGTTTCCACATTTCTAAATAGAGCAAGTATTACCTCGATGGCTGCTTTCGAGTCAGCTATATGAGAAAACTTTCTAGACATAAGTCCAATAAGCGATTCTTTTTGTTTTGCAGCTGTTCTTGGAAAATCTACCCACTGAATTTTTAGGTTACTTAGTTCTTTACGATGGAAAACAGAAGATTCTTCATTACAAATATCTGTAACTTTCTCTTCAATTTTATTCTGAATGTTTTTATGTAATTCATCATAAGCACAGATAGAGTTTTGCTCATTAATCCTTAATATCTGCTCAGTAATACCTTCTTTTTTTAACGCCTTTGGCGGTGAGTATTTTAATTCTATTTCTGTATTTGATATAAATGTTAGCTGGTGTTTATAATCTTCACTTTTTTCAAAAGCATCATTTCTTAAATTTTCGCCCACCAATAGTATTTTAGATACCATCTCAGAAAACCTAGAATCGATAGTCCATATTTTCCCGCTAAGTTTCTTTGCTTGATAGGCATGTATCTCGTTTATATAACTTAAGCAATCAGTTTTATAACAAAATAGAAAATCATCGTGATGTTCGATACAAATAAAGAACTCTTTATTGATAAAAGAATTGAAATTATCTAACAAAAGATACAATGCACAGTTTCTTTGAAACTCAAAACCAGTTAACGCATCAACCCCGGCGTTTGCCGCTTTATTTTTAGCCACCCTGCTCTCCTACAACAGCTAAAAATTTCCATCGTCATCCAGTGATGGATGTGGATGCAAATTAAACCATTTAAGGCGATGTGTATCACGAAAATCAAAAAAAATAAATTTGTAAGATCACTTTTAGTGATCTAATGCACTGTTTTGCATACTGTTTTTTTATACAGTTAAAAGATAGTACTTCTAGGGAAAACTTTAAAAACTCGTTTTCCCTATTTACAGACTTATACAACCTTAGTCAAAGATGCTTCAATATAATCCGCATACCACTGCATCATCTCCTTCCTCCCCTCCAGATATTGAGCATGGTTATACGTTCCACGAATTGAGTTCTTATCGACGTGAGCCAGTTGTAACTCAATCCAGGCCGAGTTGAATCCCTGCTCATGCAAAATGGTACTCATCGTGTGGCGGAATCCATGCCCTGTAACGCGCCCGGCATAGCCGATACGCCTTACCAACACAGTTAATGCCATATCACTCATCGGTTTCTTAGGATTATTACGTCCTGGGAACAGCAACGTTCCTGCTCCAGTCATGGGTTTAAGCTGATTAAGCAGGTCAATTGCCTGGCTTGATAACGGAACCAGATGAGGTCGGCGCATTTTCATTCGCTCTGCTGGCACGTTCCAAACCTTCCGCTCAAAATCAAATTCCTGCCACTCCGCTTGCCTCAACTCCCCAGGCCTTACTCCTGTCAGAATAAGTAATTGCATCGCAATCTTAACAAGCACACTACCGGCATAGGTGTTCAGAGTCCGAAGAAACTCTGGCAATTCATCCTGGGTTAAAAAAGCATAGTGCTCTTTCTCATGAGGAGTCACGGCGCTGGCTAGATCTGGTGCTGGATTGTACTCGGCCCTGCCAGTCACAACGGCATACTTCCAGACTTCTCCACAACGCTGGCGAACCTTACGGACCTTCTCAGTTGCTCCTCGTGCTTCTATTTTTGAAAGAACTGCAAGCAACTCCATCGGCTTGATATCTTTGATTGGCCTGTGACCGATATAAGGAAATACATCTTTCTCAAAGGTTCTCAGCATTTCTTCGCGGTAGGAGACAGACCAGCGGTCATAGCGACGCTGATACCACTCCCGTGTGATAGCCTCAAACGAGTTTTCAGCGTCTTGTTGACGACTAAGTTTCTCAATTTTTCGTTCAAGAGAGGGATCGTTGCCAGCCGCTAATGTTCTTTTAGCATCCTCACGCTTACTTCGGGCTTCAGCTAAAGAAACATCGGGATAAACGCCAATAGCGAGCAGCTTCTCTTTACCTAACGAACGGTATTTGAGACGCCAGTATCTTTTACCGTTGGGATTAACCAGCAGGTAAAGCCCACCACCATCGGCCAGTTTGTAGGGCTTCTCTTTGGGTTTCGCAGTTTCAACCTGACGAGCAGTCAGCTTCATTGGGGGTACCTCTCAGCAGGGGGTACAATTATACCCCCATCCATACCCCCACATTGAGCTTGACCTTGGGGGAGTACAATTGAGTTCAATAGACTAATAGAATGCTATAACTGCTGATTTATCAAGGGAAAATGGAGTTTGGTAGACTTCAGGAGACTTGAGTTTGGAGCGGGCGAAGGGAATCGAACCCTCGTATAGAGCTTGGGAAGCTCTCGTTCTACCATTGAACTACGCCCGCTTAGATGAGCGTAAGGCATTATAAACCTTACGCTCTTGTTGGCAAGGGACAATCTGCTGACTGGCGATTAATTCGCCGTCAGCATTTCGGCGGGCTACCCTGCGGCGGCAGATAGCGCAGCGGATCGATGGCCGTGGCGCGATAGCGGATCTGGAAATGCAGTCGCACCGACGCCGCGTCAGTACTGCCCATTGTGGCAATCTTCTGCCCGGCCTTCACGCTCTGCCCGTTATTGACCAGCATTGTGTCGTTGTGCGCATAGGCGGTAATGTAATCTTCACTGTGCTTGATCATAATGAGATTACCGTACCCGCGCAGTTGGTTACCGACGTACACCACCTTCCCTGCGCCTGCGGCGTAAACGGGCGTGCCACGGGCGGCGGCAATATCAATTCCTTTATTGCCCCCGTCAGCCGCTGAGTAAGGCAATATTACTTTCCCGCTGGCAGGCCAACGCCAGCAGCGCTGTCCAACAGGCGGCCATGATGACTGGGGTACGGAAGAAGACGGTCTGACGGCTGCCGTTTTGCTGGTCGATTTTTTACTCGTTTTGGCGGAAGCCTTTTTCGAACCGCCAAGCCTGAGTTTCTGCCCCACTTCGATGGTATAAGGCGGCGAAATACCGTTCAGGCGCGCCAGCTCTTTAACGCTGGTCCCCGTCGAACGTGATATACGGTAAAGCGTATCCCCCCGTTTAACGGTGTAAACGGCGCCAGAATACGATCCAGATCCGGATGATTTATTTCCTGAACAGCCCGCAAGCAGCAATCCCACACACAGCAGCATCGCCATACCCAGACCATTTCTCTTCAGGCGTCCTGCGCTCAAAACACGTCCTCGCAAAATAATCAGACGCTTTATCATAGCAGCCATAAGGCCGATGCCAAATTTATTGCGTAAGGACAGAACAATCGAGACCATTATTGTCTTATATTTCTGGCTGCCGGGGCGTGTTTTGGTAATACTTAACCCGCAATTCTGCGCTACTCTGGTTCTCTGAATACAAGGTTCAGCGCATTGCCGAATCGTTATCGCTTTTCAGGAGTTTTCATGACCGGGGAACATGTCATTTTACTGGATGCGCAGGATATTCCTTCCGGCACGCTGGAAAAATACGCCGCCCATACCGCTCACACCCCACTGCACCTCGCGTTTTCTTCCTGGCTGTTTAATACCGACGGGCGATTTCTGGTCACTCGCCGTTCGTTACTGAAAAAGGCGTGGCCAGGCGTATGGACAAATTCGGTATGTGGTCATCCCCAGCAGGGTGAAAGCACAGAGGAGGCGATTGTTCGTCGTTGCCGCTTTGAACTGGGTGCGCAAATCAGCCGTCTTACGCCGGTTTATCCTGATTTTCGTTATCGCGCCGCCGACCCGAACGGGATCGTCGAAAATGAAGTGTGCCCGGTCTACGCCGCGCAGGTAGTCGGCGACATGGCGGTAAACAGTGATGAAGTGATGGAATATCAATGGTGCGATCTGGAGAGCATACTGGCATCCATTGACGCCACGCCGTGGGCGTTCAGTCCGTGGATGGTAATGCAGGCGTCAAACAGCGCAGCGCGTCATTTGCTTCGGGAATACTGCCAGCGCTAAAGGTTATCGAATGGCGTAACGCTTACCCGGCCTACAGAACAAATGCCGCAGGCCGGATAAAGCAAAATCGCCATCCGGCAACTCAATGCTTACTTAACCGGACGCATCGCCGGGAACAGGATCACGTCACGAATAGTATGGCTGTTGGTAAACAGCATGACCATACGGTCGATACCGATACCCAGACCCGCCGTTGGCGGCAGGCCGTGTTCCAGCGCCGTCACGTAATCTTCGTCGAAGAACATCGCTTCGTCATCGCCCGCCGCTTTCGCGTCAACCTGATCCTGGAAGCGTTGCGCCTGATCTTCTGCGTCATTCAGCTCGCTAAATCCGTTACCGATCTCACGTCCACCGATAAAGAACTCAAAACGATCGGTGATTTCCGGATTCACATCGTTGCGACGCGCCAGCGGCGACACTTCCGCCGGGTACTCGGTAATAAAGGTCGGCTGAATCAGATGCGCTTCCGCCACTTCTTCGAAAATCTCGGTCACGATTCGGCCCAGACCCCAGCTTTTCTCAACCTTAATGCCGATAGCCTCAGCAATGGCTTTTGCCGAGTCGAAGTTATCCAGATCGGCCATCTCGGTTTCCGGACGGTATTTCTTGATCGCTTCGCGCATGGTCAGTTTTTCGAACGGCTTGCCGAAGTCGAACACGTCGTCGCCGTAAGGTACCTGGGTGGTGCCCAGAACGTCCTGCGCCAGAGTGCGGAACAGCGACTCGGTCAGTTCGATCAGATCTTTATAGTCCGCATACGCCATGTAGAGTTCCATCATGGTGAACTCTGGGTTGTGACGTACAGAAATCCCTTCGTTACGGAAGTTGCGGTTGATTTCGAACACACGCTCGAAGCCGCCGACCACCAGACGCTTCAGGTACAGTTCCGGCGCAATACGCAGGTACATGTCGAGGTCCAGCGCGTTGTGATGGGTGATAAACGGACGCGCAGACGCGCCGCCAGGGATCACCTGCATCATCGGGGTTTCAACCTCCATAAAGCCGCGTCCCACCATGAACTGACGAATCCCCGCCAGGATCTGCGAGCGGATTTTGAAGGTGTTGCGAGACTCGTCGTTAGAGATGAGGTCCAGATAGCGCTGGCGATAGCGCGCTTCCTGATCCTGCAAACCGTGGAACTTGTCCGGCAGCGGGCGCAGCGCTTTGGTCAGCAGGCGTAGCTCTGTGCAGTGAATAGACAGTTCGCCAGTTTTGGTCTTAAACAGCTTGCCTTTAGCGCCAAGGATGTCGCCCAGGTCCCATTTTTTAAACTGCTCGTTATAAACGCCTTCCGGCAGATCGTCACGGGCGACATACAGCTGAATACGTCCACCGACGTCCTGCAGCGTAACGAAAGAGGCCTTGCCCATGATACGACGAGTCATCATACGGCCTGCGACGGATACCTCGACGTTCAGCGCTTCCAGTTCTTCGTTCTCTTTGGCGTCGAAGTCAGCGTGCAGTTGGTCTGAGGTGTGATCGCGTCGAAAATCGTTCGGGAAGGCGATACCCTGCTCGCGCAGGCCAGCCAGCTTCTCGCGGCGCGTTTTCAGTTCATTGTTAAGATCGGCTACCGCGTCAGCGCCCTGTGCGTGTTGTTCAGACATGTTGGTTCCTCATAACCCTGCTTTCAAACTTGCTTCGATAAATTGATCCAGGCTGCCGTCCAGCACCGCCTGCGTGTTACGGGTTTCAACCCCGGTACGCAAGTCTTTAATGCGGGAGTCATCAAGGACGTAAGAACGAATCTGGCTACCCCAGCCGATGTCCGATTTGTTGTCTTCCATCGCCTGCTTCTCGGCATTTTTCTTTTGCATTTCCAGTTCATAAAGCTTTGCTTTCATCTGCTTCATGGCCTGGTCTTTGTTCTTGTGCTGAGAACGGTCGTTCTGGCACTGGGTCACAATCCCGGTCGGGATGTGGGTAATACGCACCGCTGATTCGGTACGGTTAACGTGCTGACCACCCGCGCCGGATGCGCGGTAAACATCAATACGCAGATCCGCCGGGTTGATTTCGATATCAATGTCATCGTCCACTTCCGGGTAAACAAACGCGGAGCTGAACGAGGTGTGACGGCGGCCACCGGAATCGAACGGACTTTTACGCACCAGGCGGTGAACACCGGTTTCGGTACGCAGCCAACCGTAGGCGTACTCACCTGAAATTTTAATGGTGACGGATTTGATACCGGCCACTTCCCCTTCAGACTCTTCAATGATCTCGGTCTTGAATCCGCGCGCTTCCGCCCAACGCAGATACATACGCTCCAGCATGCTCGCCCAGTCCTGCGCTTCAGTACCGCCGGAACCGGCCTGGATATCCAGATAACAGTCGGCGCTGTCATATTCACCGGAGAACATACGACGGAACTCCAGCTGCGCCAGTTTTTCTTCCAGCGTATCAAGTTCAGCTACGGCTTCGTTAAACGTTTCTTCGTCGTCGGCCTCTACAGCCAGTTCCAGCAGGCCGGAAACGTCTTCCAGACCCTGAGCCATTTGATCGAGAGTGTCGACAATGGCTTCCAGCGAGGAACGTTCTTTACCCAGCGCCTGTGCGCGTTCGGGTTCGTTCCAGACGTCCGGCTGTTCCAGCTCGGCGTTTACTTCTTCCAGACGCTCTTTCTTGGCATCGTAGTCAAAGATACCCCCTAAGAACGTCCGAGCGCTCCGTGAGGTCCTGAATGCGGTTTTTTACCGGGTTAATTTCAAACATGGTCTGATTTCTTTTATTGGACTCGTTAAAATGCGGTGATAAGAGCGGGATTGTACCGAATCCACGCTCTTTTTTATAGGTATTGCTGACGCTAAATTGGCCAGATATTGTCGATGATAATTTGCAGGCTGCGGTTACCACGAAACTCGTTGATGTCGAGCTTATAGGCCAGTTCCACTTCGCGCACGCCGTTGTCCGGCCAGCAGGTGGTGTCGACGTTAAAGGCGATACCGTCCAGCAGCGGCCCGCCGCCAACCGGCTCCACCATCACCTTCAGGTGCCGTTCCCCCACCAGACGCTGCTGGAGCAAACGAAAACGCCCGTCAAACAGCGGCTCCGGAAACATTTGACCCCACGGGCCTGCGTCGCGCAGCATCTGCGCCACTTCCATCGTCATCTCAGCCGCGCTGAGCGGGCCGTCGGAAACCACTTCGCCCTGCAGCAGAGAAGGATCCAGCCAGTCAGTCACCAGCTCGCCAAAGCGTTGCTGAAACAGCTCAAACCGCGATTCCTCCAGCGACAATCCCGCCGCCATCGCATGGCCGCCAAATTTGATCATCAGTCCGGGATGCAGCGTATCTAACCGCTCCAGCGCATCGCGCATATGCAGCCCCTGGATCGAGCGGCCAGAACCTTTCAGCGTACCATCACCCGCAGGCGCGAAAGCAATGACCGGACGGTGAAAGCGCTCTTTAATGCGTGACGCCAGGATCCCGACCACCCCCTGATGCCATTCGGGATGGTACATCGCCAGGCCGCCCGGCAGGGCGTCGCGACTGCGTTCAAGCTTCTCGCACAAGGCCAGCGCTTCCGCCTGCATTCCCTGTTCGATCTCCTTGCGCGTCTGGTTTAGCGCGTCCAGTTCATTCGCCAGCACGCGTGCTTCGCCAATGTTGTCGCACAGCAGTAACGCCACGCCGACGGACATATCATCCAGCCGACCCGCGGCATTCAGACGCGGTCCGAGTGCAAAACCCAGATCGCTGGCGGCCAGCTTTTGCGGGTCGCGATTCGAGACTTCCAGCAACGCTTTGATCCCTGGCCGACACTTCCCGGCGCGAATCCGGCTTAGCCCTTGCCACGTCAAAATACGGTTGTTGGCGTCCAGCGGCACCACGTCGGCGACGGTGCCGAGCGCCACGAGATCCAGCAGTTCCGCCAGATTCGGCGGCGTAATACCGCGTTCGTCAAACCAACCCTTATCACGCAAAAACGTGCGCAGCGCGAGCATCAGATAAAACGCGACGCCCACGCCCGCCAGCGACTTCGACGGGAAGTCGCAGTCACGCAGGTTTGGGTTGATAATGGCTTGAGCGGCAGGCAGCGTCTCGCCCGGGAGATGGTGATCGGTCACCACCACCGGTATCCCCAGCGCGCTGGCGTGATCGACGCCCGCATGAGAGGAGATGCCGTTATCAACAGTGACAATAAGCTGTGCGCCGCGAGCGTGGGCCTGATCGACCACTTCCGGACTCAGACCGTAGCCATCTTCAAAGCGGTTCGGCACCAGATAGCTGATGTTATCGCAACCCAAGGCGCGCATACCCAGCACGCTCAGGGCGGTACTGGTCGCGCCATCGGCGTCAAAGTCGCCGACCACGATAATCCGCGTCCTCTCGCGAAACGCGTTATAGAGGATCTCCACTGCTTTTTCGACGCCGCTTAGCTGCTGCCAGGGCAGCATGCCTTTTACGCTGCGTTCCAGATCCCGTGCGCTACGTACGCCGCGGCTGGCATACAAGCGGCGCAACAATGGCGAGAGGTCGGAAGGCAGTTCCGCCGTCTCATCGACCTCACGCCGACGAAGCTGTATCTGTTGTTTCACGCGAATTACTTACCGCTGGTCTGTTTCTGATGCGCGTCGAGGAACGCCTTCATCTCTTTCGGTCCCTGGTAGCCGGGAACCACATAGCCGTTATTCAGCACAATGGCTGGCGTCCCGCTGACGCCAAACTGCACGCCCAGCGCATAATGGTCGGCAATATCCACGTCGCAGGTTGCCGCTTTCACGCCCTTGCCTGCCATCGCTTCGTCGAAGGCTTTGGTTTTGTCCTTCGCACACCAGATCGATTTCATATCCTGCTCAGCCTGGCTTTCCAGCCCCTGGCGCGGGAAGGCCAGGTAACGCACAGTGATCCCCAGCGCGTTGTAATCTTTCATCTCTTCATGCAGCTTGTGGCAATAGCCGCAGGTGATGTCAGTAAAGACGGTAATAACGTGTTTTTCCTGCGGCGCTTTATAGACAATCATCTCTTTTTCCAGCGCGTTCAGGCGCTTCATCAGCAACTGGTTGGTCACGTTTACCGGACTCGCGCCGCTGACGTCATACATCGGCCCCTGAATGATGTGTTTACCGTCTTCGGTGACATACAGTACGCCGCTGTTTGTCATCACCGTTTTCATCCCGGCAACCGGTGCGGGTTGGATATCGGTGCTCTGTACGCCCAGTTTTGTGAGCGACTGGCGAATCGCGGCGTCGTCAGCCTGCGCCAGACCAGAAAACGCGGCGGCCAGCAAGGTGAACATCATTAAACCTTTTTTCATATCTTTTCCTGTTCTTTCAGCCATCACGCTCTGGGGTGATGCTGTTGATGAAGTTGACGCAAGCGCTCGGTCGCGACGTGAGTATAAATCTGTGTGGTGGAGAGGTCGCTGTGTCCCAGCAGCATCTGCACCACGCGTAAGTCAGCGCCATGATTGAGCAAATGCGTGGCAAATGCGTGACGCAAAACGTGCGGCGACAGTTTCTCGCTGTCGATCCCCGCCAGCACGGCATAATGTTTAATGCGGTGCCAGAAGGTCTGGCGCGTCATCTGCTGCGCGCGCTGGCTGGGAAACAATACGTCAATGGAGGCGCCGTTAAGCAGCCATGGACGCCCATGTTCAAGGTAAGTCTCCAGCCAGTACACCGCTTCCTCGCCCAAAGGAACGAGGCGTTCTTTGTTGCCTTTGCCAATCACGCGGACCACCCCCTGACGCAGGCTGATGTCACTCATTGTCAGCCCCACAAGTTCAGAAACACGCAATCCGGTGGCATACAGAATCTCGAGCATCGCTTTATCGCGTAACTCCAGCGGTTGGTCAACCACCGGCGATTGTAATAATCTCTCAACTTGCGCTTCGCTAAGATCCTTCGGCAAGCGCTGCGGAAGTTTGGGCGATGCCAGCGCCGCGCTCGGATCGTCTGCGCGAATCTTTTCCCGATACAGATACTGGAACAGACGACGCACGGCGCTCAGCAGTCGCGCCGTACTGGTCGCTTTATAGCCACCGTCCATCCGCTCGGCCAGCAGCGCCTGCAGATCGTCGCTCTGAGCGGTTTCCAGCGACGCGTTATGGTGCGCCAGCCACTCCACCAGCATAGTGAGATCGCGACGATAGGCGCTCAGGGTATTTTCCGCCAGATTTTTCTCCAGCCACAGCGCATCAAGAAAGTGTTCAATGCGCGCGAGATCCTTTTCCACATCAGCCTCTTTGATTTTGCAAGCCGCCATTATGACTCAATGGTATGGGTTCTGGTACACTACGCCTAAAATCAAAGCAAATATTGAGACGTTTACGCGATGAATATGGGTCTTTTTTACGGTTCCAGCACCTGCTACACCGAGATGGCCGCGGAGAAAATTCGTGACATCATCGGCCCGGAACTGGTCACCCTTCATAACCTGAAAGACGACGCGCCTGCCCTGATGGAGCAGTACGACGTGTTAATCCTCGGTATTCCTACCTGGGATTTTGGCGAAATTCAGGAGGACTGGGAAGCCGTCTGGGATCAACTGGACACACTCAACCTCGAAGGCAAAATTGTCGCGCTCTACGGGATGGGCGACCAGTTAGGCTACGGCGAATGGTTCCTTGACGCGCTGGGCATGCTGCATGACAAGCTGGCGACCAAAGGCGTAAAATTCGTCGGCTACTGGCCTACCGAAGGTTATGAGTTCACCAGCCCAAAACCGGTTATTGCCGATGGTCAGCTGTTTGTCGGTCTGGCGCTGGATGAAACCAACCAGTACGACCTTAGCGACGAACGGATCCAGACCTGGTGTGAGCAAATTCTCGGCGAGATGGCGGAACACTACGCCTGAATGGCCTCAGTCTGACGGCACAGGGTTCTGCCTGTCCGTCAGCGTTACCGTTGCATTGACTGTTGCAGCATCAGCCGACATAAATCCCGCCACTCCGCTTCATCCATGCTGTCCGCTGCAAGCCACAAATGCTGGCGCTTCCCGCTTTCTGAACGCAGGCGCAACATCATGCCGGTTTTGATGATCCAGGGCGCGCTGACGATTGTCCATTCACGCCCTTGCCAGCGAAGCCGACCGTCCAGTAGCAGTTTCACCTCGCCCTGACAGGTGTTTATTCGACGCTGACTGCGGACGCAGTCAAACACCACCAGCGACAGTAAAATCATCCACAGCGGGGTGTAGCTCAGCGGCCAGGGCATTAACAAAATCGCCGCGGCCACCAGCCCATGCAGGAGCAGCGACAACCACTGCGCGCGCCACGAGACGCGGAGATCAGATTGCCACAGGACCACGATCCCGATTCCGTGTCTGGATGAGTCGTACCATCTGTTCCAGCTCAACATCCGCTGGTTTACCGTGGTTCATTAACCAGTTGAATAAATCGGGATCGTCGCATTCCAGCAGACGGACAAAAATGCGTTTTTCATCATCGCTTAACGTATCGTATTCATGTTCGAAAAACGGCATGATGGAAATATCGAGTTCACGCATACCGCGACGGCATGCCCAGTGAATACGTGCTTTGTTGTTAATATCCATGTTCTTCTTCCTGTCTTACGAAAATGAACGACCCGGCTATTGTAACGTGTTTTTCATCATAATTTACGGGAATATCAGTATTCGGAAGCACGATCGCTAATTAAAACCACAAAGAGACAATGGGTTCATTGTTTCTGGATGACGCCTCGCAATGCGAAAAATAAGGCACAAATGGGATGAGTAAAGCGCTTGCATTAGGCACTGGCTCTTTTACCATTAGTCATTATTACTGCGTTAAGCAAATCAGGACATTATTATGGCATTTACTCCATTTCCTCCCCGTCAGCCGTCAGCCTCCGCGCGTTTGCCGCTGACGCTGATGACGCTTGATGACTGGGCGCTGGCTACCATTACCGGCGCCGACAGCGAAAAATATATCCAGGGTCAGGTCACTGCCGACGTGAGCCAACTGGATGAGCACCAGCATGTTCTGGCGGCGCATTGCGATGCTAAAGGCAAAATGTGGAGCAACTTGCGCTTGTTCCGTGACAACGACGGTTTCGCCTGGATTGAGCGCCGCAGTCTGCGTGACGCTCAGCTCACCGAACTGAAAAAATATGCCGTGTTCTCGAAAGTGGTTATCGCGCCGGATGACGAGCGCGTGCTGCTCGGCGTTGCTGGTTTTCAGGCGCGTGCGGCGCTGGCGAACAGTTTCAGCGTACTGCCGGACGCCGAAAAGCCGGTTGCTCGTGATGGCGTTACCACGCTGTTATGGTTTGAACATCCGGCAGAGCGTTTTCTGTTGATCACCGATGCCGCAACCGCGGAAGCCGTCAGCGAAAAATTGCGCGGCGAAGCAGAACTGAACAACAGCCAACAATGGCTGGCGCTGGATATCGAAGCCGGTATTCCGGTCATTGACGCGGCAAACAGCGCGCAGTTTATTCCGCAGGCTACTAACATTCAGGCGCTGGGCGGCATCAGCTTTAAAAAAGGCTGCTATACCGGCCAGGAAATGGTCGCCCGGGCGAAATTCCGCGGCGCCAATAAGCGCGCGCTGTGGTATCTGGCCGGTAAAGCCAGCCGGGTCCCGGAAGCGGGTGACGATCTGGAATTGCAGATGGGTGAGAACTGGCGCCGCACCGGCACAGTGCTCGCTGCGGCGCAGCTCGACGATGGTCAGCTGTTGGTGCAGGTGGTGATGAACAACGACATGGAAGCTGACAGCGTATTCCGCGTTCGTGACGATGCCAATACGCTACACATCGAACCGCTGCCCTATTCGCTGGAGGAGTAAAAACCGACCCAGTGGCGCGGCGTCTGACGGCGCTGCGCTTACCAGACCTACCGCTCGGTTAGAAGCCGGATGAGGTGCTCACCGATATCCGGCATACAAACTACGCCTGACCGACGTACAGATAAATCGCGAGGAAATGGCAGACGCTGCCGCCGAGCACAAAGCCGTGCCAGATGGCATGGTTATAAGGTATGCGCTTACATACGTAGAAAATAACGCCCAGCGAGTAGACCACGCCGCCGACTGCCAACAACGTCACACCGCCTGCCGCCAGCTTGATCGCCAGTTGATACACGACAATCAACGACAGCCAGCCCATCGTCAGATAGGTCACCAGCGACAGCACCTTAAACCGGTGCGCAATTGTCAGCTTGAACAAAATGCCCAGCAGCGCCAGACTCCAGATCACAATCATTAGACCACGCGCCAGCGGTGAGTCCAGTCCCACCAGCAAAAACGGCGTATAAGTACCGGCAATCAACAGATAGATCGCGCAGTGGTCGAATTTCTTCAGCCACACTTTGGCGCGCTGATGTGGGATGGCGTGATACAACGTGGAGGCCAGAAACAGCAGAATCATACTGCCGCCATACAGACTGTAGCTGGTAATCGCCGTGGCGCTGGCGTTCATATCCACCGCCTGAACCAGTAACAGCACCAGGCCGACAATACCAAACACCAGCCCAATACCATGACTGATGCTGTTGGCGATTTCCTCTGTCAGTGAATATCCCTGTGCGATTAATGGCTTTTGAACCATAGCTTACTCCGGAGAAACGAACATATTCGTGATTGCTCCTCTAGCGTAACTGAGAATAGTTCCAGTGAACACCTGTTAGCTAAAATATTTCCACTTTTAAATTTAATCAATAAATATCAATGACTTGAATTTATCATTTCAACTTACAGCTGTTCGGTAAAATCAAACACATTTAAAATCAATCACATAAAACTGCTTCTCATTCGGGTAAATGTCAGCGATTACCTGCTTTAGCTCATCAAGCGTCATATTTTCCTGTCGTGCATGTTCTTCCGTCAGCGTGTCCAGCGTCACTGTCGACGTCCCCACCACGTTAATCGTGCAAAAATAACCATCATCTTCATAACGCCCCACCCGCAGAACATCGCCTGCTTTAAAGTGCGCTTCTGAAGCATCGCGAATGGTGATGGTTTTCCGGCCTGCCAGAATATCGTCCTGGAAGCGCTGAAAAAAAGTGATGTCATTGGACTGCATGTTATTATTTCCTGAAGATCAAGTCAGATGAGTGAGTTTTGCCATTGTGAGTATGTTCTCCCACGCTGCCGTCGCCAGTCTCAACAATATCGAGATGTTGGTCTACAACTATGTCATTAAAAACCGTGACAAAGTGATCTACATGACCATCCGCGAGCTGGCCGACGCGGCAGGGGTTTCCACCACCACCGTGTTACGCTTCTGCCGCAAACTCAGTTGCGAAGGCTACTCAGAATTTCGCGTACGTTTTAAATTATATGTAGAGCAAAATGAACCGCAACAGACAAATTTTGGCGCCAGCGAAATCATTAGTTTCTTTAAAGGCGTAAATAATGATGAATTTGATCAGTTACTCGATCGGGCCGTCGAGATAATATTGTCTTCTGAACGCATTATATTTGTCGGTGCAGGGACATCCGGCGCCTTAGCGAAATACGGCGCGCGTTTTTTCTCGAATGTGGGTAAATTCAGTAACCATATTGACGACCCTTATTTTCCGGTCACTAACGATATGGCACGTAATGCGTTGGCGATTGTGCTTTCAGTTTCGGGCGAAACCGAGGAGATCCTGCGTTTTGCCAGCCAGTTCAGCCTGCATAAGTGTAAGGTCCTGTCGGTCACCAGCCATGAACATTCGCGCCTGGCAAAACTGGCCGACTTTAATCTCTCCTGGCACGTCCCGCAAACCCGTATTGGCGGCGTATACGATATTACTACGCAAATTCCGGTGATTTATATTCTTGAGACGCTTGGTCGCAAGCTGGCAAAAAAATTAGCGTAAAAACAGGGTGTTTTTTGGTGGTAACAAATTACCGCTGCGCTATTTTGTTATATCGTGACATTTACCTTCCCTTTGTTAGACTCAAATCCGTTTGTATGAATTTGAGATAACCTGACGATGAACACACTCACCTTACCGAAAGATTTTTTATGGGGCGGCGCAGTCGCAGCGCATCAGGTGGAAGGCGGCTGGAATAAAGGCGGCAAAGGACCGAGCATTTGTGATGTGCTGACTGGCGGCGCGCACGGCGTACCGCGTGAAATCACCCGGGAAGTGGTGCCGGGCAAATACTACCCGAATCACGACGCGGTGGACTTCTATGGTCACTATAAAGAAGACATCAAACTGTTTGCCGAAATGGGCTTCAAATGTTTTCGCACATCGATTGCCTGGACGCGCATTTTTCCACAGGGCGATGAAACACAACCCAATGAAGAGGGGCTGAAGTTTTACGATGACATGTTCGATGAGTTGCTTAAGTACAACATTGAACCGGTCATCACCCTCTCCCACTTTGAAATGCCGCTGCATCTGGTAGAGCAATACGGTGGCTGGACGAACCGTAAGGTGGTCGATTTCTTTGTTCGTTTCGCTGAAGTGGTGTTTGAACGCTACAAGCACAAGGTCAAATACTGGATGACCTTCAACGAGATCAACAACCAGCGTAACTGGCGCGCACCGCTGTTTGGCTACTGTTGCTCCGGCGTGGTATATACCGAGCATGACAATCCGGAAGAAACCCTCTACCAGGTGCTGCATCATCAGTTTGTCGCCAGTGCGCTGGCGGTGAAAGCGGCGCGGCGCATCAACCCGGAAATGAAGGTCGGTTGTATGCTGGCCATGGTGGCGCTGTATCCCTTCTCCTGTAAGCCGGAAGATGTGATGTTCGCTCAGGAGTCGATGCGTGAGCGCTATGTTTTCACCGACGTCCAATTACGCGGATATTATCCTTCTTACGTGCTGAACGAATGGGCGCGCCGCGGCTTTACCATTCACATGGAAGAAGGCGACACGGACATTTTACGTGAAGGCACCTGCGACTATTTAGGCTTCAGCTACTATATGACCAACGCGGTGAAAGCGGAAGGCGGCAGCGGCGACGCCATTTCCGGCTTTGAAGGCAGCGTGCCGAACCCGCACGTGAAAGCCTCTGACTGGGGTTGGCAGATCGATCCGGTGGGTCTGCGTTATTCCCTCTGCGAACTGTACGAGCGCTATCAGAAACCGTTGTTTATCGTCGAAAACGGCTTTGGCGCTTACGATAAAGTCGAGGAAGACGGCAGCATTCATGACGACTATCGCATCGACTACCTGCGCGCCCACATCGCGGAAATGATCAAAGCGGTAACTTACGATGGCGTGGATCTGATGGGTTACACCCCGTGGGGCTGCATCGACTGCGTCTCGTTCACAACGGGTCAGTACAGTAAGCGCTACGGCTTTATTTACGTCAACAAACACGACGACGGTACCGGCGATATGTCACGCTCACGCAAAAAAAGTTTTGAGTGGTATAAAAAAGTGATTGCCAGTAACGGCGAAGAACTTTAACCCTTTACGCCGGGTGGCGGCTTCGCCTGACCCGGCCTGGACAGGGCCGCGGTGGGATTTACTTCCCCCCGGCCAGTTCCAGAAAACTCCCCGTCACGTATGACGCCTTCTCACTTAATAGCCAGACGATCGCCTGCGCCACCTCTTCCGGCTGACCACCGCGCTGCATTGGCAGCATTGACTTCACCCGATCCACCCGCCCGGGCTCGCCGCCGGAAGCATGAATATCGGTATAAATCAGTCCAGGACGAACGCAGTTGACGCGGATGCCCTGCGCCGCCACTTCCAGCGATAATCCCGTCGTAAGGGAATCGACGGCGCCTTTTGACGCCGCATAATCCACATATTCCCCCGGCGCACCTAATCGTGACGCCGCAGAGGACACATTCACAATCGCCCCGCCTTTGCCTCCGTGCCTGAACGACATGCGTTTAACCGCTTCACGACAGCAGAGAAAATACCCCGTCACGTTAGTTGCCAGCACGCGGTTGATCCGCTCAGCGGTCAGATACTCAACCGTGCTTTGTTCAAACAGGATACCTGCATTATTGACCAGCGCGGTTAGCGGCTCGTTTTCACTATCGATAGCGGCGAACATCGCCACGACCTGCGCCTCGTCGCTAATGTCAGCGCGCAAGGCAAAAGCCTTGCCGCCCGCGGCCGTTATCGCCTGTACGACCTCGGTTGCCGCGCGGATATTATGATGAAAATTCACGGCGACGGTATAACCTTCGCACGCCAGTTTCAGCGCGGTGGCCCTGCCAATTCCCCGGCTGGCGCCGGTGACCAGTGCAATTCCCATACTCTTTCCCCCACAAAAAAGCCGAGCGGCAGTGACGCTCACCCGGCCTACAATGTCACTGACACAGCGGAATGATTACTGGTATTCGCTCATCGGTACGCAGGAGCAGAACAGGTTACGGTCGCCGTAAACATCATCAAGACGCTTCACGGTCGGCCAATACTTATTCGCCACCCCCGCCGGGAACACCGCGACTTCGCGGCTGTAGCTGTGATGCCATTCTGCCACCAGCTCGTTCTGGGTATGCGGCGCGTTCACCAGCGGGTTATCGTCCAGCGACCACTCACCCGCTTTCACGCGATCGATCTCCGCACGAATCGCCAGCATCGCATTGATAAAGCGATCCAGCTCGACCTTGCTTTCAGATTCCGTTGGTTCCACCATCAACGTGCCCGCTACCGGGAACGACATGGTCGGCGCATGGAAGCCGTAGTCGATCAGGCGCTTGGCAATATCCAGTTCGCTGATGCCTGTCTCTTCTTTCAGTGGACGAATGTCGAGAATACATTCGTGCGCCACGCGACCGTCGCGGCCGGTATACAGCACCGGGAACGCGTCTTTCAGACGGCTGGCGATATAGTTGGCATTGAGAATCGCCACCTGGCTTGCCTGCTTTAAGCCCTCCGCGCCCATCATCCGGATGTACATCCAGCTGATCGGCAGAATAGACGCACTGCCAAACGGTGCGGCGGAAACCGCGCCCTGACGAGTCAGCATTCCTTCAATCTGTACCACGCTGTGGCCCGGCACAAACGGCGCCAGGTGCGCTTTCACGCCAATCGGCCCCATGCCCGGGCCGCCGCCGCCGTGCGGAATACAGAAGGTTTTATGCAGGTTAAGGTGCGAAACATCCGCGCCGATAAAGCCTGGCGAGGTAATGCCAACCTGAGCGTTCATATTCGCCCCGTCAAGGTATACCTGACCGCCATACTGATGGACGATCTCGCACACTTCACGGATCGTCTCTTCATACACGCCGTGGGTGGAGGGGTAGGTCACCATGATGCAGGAGAGATTTTCGCCCGCCTGCTCTGCCTTCGCGCGGAGATCGGCAAGATCGATGTTACCGTTCTTGTCGCAAGCGACAACCACAACCTGCATCCCTGCCATTTGTGCAGAGGCCGGGTTAGTACCGTGGGCGGAGGCCGGGATCAGGCAAATATCACGATGCCCTTCGTTACGGCTTTCATGGTAATGACGAATCGCCAGCAGACCAGCATATTCCCCCTGCGCGCCGGAGTTTGGTTGCATGCAAACGGCGTCGTAGCCGGTCAGTTTCACCAGCCAGTCGGCAAGCTGGCCGATCATCTGCTGGTAACCTTCCGCCTGCTCCGGTGGACAGAACGGATGCAGTTCAGCGAATTCCGGCCAGGTGATTGGGATCATCTCTGCCGCCGCGTTCAGCTTCATCGTGCAGGAGCCCAGCGGGATCATCGCCTGATTCAGCGCCAGATCTTTGCGCTCCAGCGAATGCATATAGCGCATCATTTCGGTTTCGCTGTGATAGCGGTTAAATACCGGATGACTCAGGATCGCGTCGTCACGCAGCATACTTTGCTGAACAGAGCGGCTGTCATGGGCGACGTCTTTGTCCAGTGCGTCTACGTTCAGACCGTGATCGTCGCCGAGCAGGACGGTAAAAAGTTGCTCTACGTGTTCACGGGTTGTGGTTTCATCCAGAGTAATGCCCACTGCGCTGATGATATCGCTGCGCAGATTAAATTCTGCGGCTTCCGCACGCGCCAGCACCGCGGCTTTATCTGCCACTTCCACACACAGGGTATCGAAGTAGTGCGTATGACGCAGTTTCAGCCCTTTTTGCTGCAAACCTGCCGCCAGAATATCCGTCAGGCGGTGAATACGATTTGCGATACGTTTCAGGCCAACCGGACCGTGATATACCGCATACAGGCTGGCAATATTCGCCAGCAGCACCTGTGAGGTACAGATGTTGGAGTTGGCTTTTTCACGACGGATGTGCTGTTCGCGCGTCTGCATCGCCATGCGCAGCGCGGTGTTACCCGCAGCATCTTTCGATACGCCAATGATTCGGCCCGGCATGGAGCGTTTAAATTCATCTTTTGCCGCAAAGAAGGCCGCGTGTGGACCGCCGTAGCCCATCGGCACGCCAAAGCGCTGGGCGGAGCCGAACACAATGTCCGCGCCCTGTTTGCCCGGCGCCGTCAACAGCACCAGCGCCATAAAATCGGCCGCGACGCTGACAATCACCTTCCGCCCCTTCAGTTCGCTAATCAGCGCGCGGTAATCGTGCACTTCGCCGGTGGTGCCGACCTGCTGCAACAGCACGCCAAAGACGTCCTGATGATCCAGCACTTTTTCGGCGTCATCGACAATCACGTCAAAACCGAAGGTTTCCGCACGCGTCCGCACGACATCCAGCGTTTGCGGATGGACGTCAGCGGCGACGAAGAAACGGTTGGCGTTCTTCAGTTTGCTCACCCGCTTCGCCATTGCCATGGCTTCTGCTGCGGCAGTCGCTTCATCGAGCAGCGAGGCAGACGCCATATCCAGACCGGTCAAATCCAGCGTTACCTGCTGGAAGTTGAGCAGCGCTTCCAGACGGCCCTGAGACACTTCCGGCTGGTATGGCGTGTAAGCGGTGTACCAGCCCGGGTTTTCCAGCATATTGCGCAGGATCACCGGCGGTAACTGTACGGCGGTGTAACCCATACCAATGAAGGAGGTGAAGCGCTTGTTACGTCCGGCGATGGCTTTTAATTCAGCCAGCGCTGCATATTCTGTCGCCGCCTCGCCCACCTGCGGCGGTGTGGCAAGCTGAATATCTTTCGGCACAATCTGGCCGATCAGCGCATTTAACGACTCGGCGCCAACCGTATTCAGCATTTCTTGCTGCTGCGCGGCGTCCGGTCCGATATGGCGTTCAATGAAAGCGCCGCTGTTTTCAAGCTGGCTTAACGTCTGTGTCATGGGCGATGGTTCCTGAAACGTGCAGTGAATCGTGATTGTCTTTAACTCAATTGCCCGGTGGCGATACGCTTACCGGGCCTGGGCGTATAAAACGAATATGCAGAATCATTCGCGTTGCAGGAGGGCGGCGACGCAGAGGATCCCCAGGCGCTTAGGTGAGTCAATGACCGGGGTAAGCCACGCCTGCAGCGTGAAGGATGCAGCGTTTTTACTCGTCTTCTAACAATGCTTCGTACGCCGTGGCGTCCAGCAGCGAATCCAGTTCGCTCTCATCGCTGGCTTTGATCTTAAAGATCCAGCCCGCGGCATACGGCTCGCTGTTGACCAGCTCCGGAGAGTCGCTCAGCGCGTCGTTGACGGCCACAATCTCGCCGCTCACTGGCGCGTAGATGTCAGACGCCGCTTTCACGGACTCGGCCACCGCGCAGTCGTCGCCTGCGCTGACCGTCGCGCCCACTTCCGGCAGGTCAACAAACACCATATCGCCCAGCAACTCCTGAGCGTGTTCAGTGATGCCAACGGTGTAGGAGCCATCTGCTTCTTTACGCAGCCATTCGTGTTCTTTGCTGTATTTCAGTTCTGCGGGTACGTTGCTCATCAATCAATCTCCAGAAAAGGATGAATCACGCGACGGCTTTGCCGTTGCGCACAAAGACAGGTTTAGTCACTTTTACCGGCATTTCACGGTTACGGATCTGCACAATCGCCGTCTCGCCAATGCCTTCCGGCACACGCGCCAGCGCAATGCTGTAGCCCAGCGTCGGAGAGAACGTACCGCTGGTGATGATGCCTTCTTGTTGATTACCCTGGGCATCGGTAAAGCGGACCGGCAGCGCAGTGCGCAGCACGCCTTTTTCCGTCATTACCAGACCGACCAGTTGTTCGGCGCCTTTTTCACGCTGCATCTCCAGCGCTTCACGACCGATAAAGTCGCGCTCAGCCGGTTCCCAGGCGATCGTCCAGCCCATATTAGCCGCCAGCGGGGAGATCCCTTCGTCCATCTCCTGACCGTACAGGTTCATGCCCGCTTCCAGGCGCAACGTGTCGCGCGCGCCGAGGCCGCACGGTTTAACGCCAGCATCGACCAGCGCCCGCCAGAAATCGGCGGCCTTTTCATTCGGCATCGCAATTTCATAGCCCGCTTCGCCGGTGTAGCCGGTGGTTGCGATAAACAGATCGCCCGTCTGGACGCCGAAAAACGGTTTCATGCCTTCTACTGCCTGACGCTGTTCGTCGGTGAACAACGTGGCGGCTTTCGCCTGCGCGTTCGGCCCCTGAACGGCAATCAGCGACAGGTCATCACGAACGGTGATCTCAATGGCGTAAGGTTCAGCGTGTTGGGAGATCCAGGAGAGGTCTTTTTCGCGGGTGGCGGAGTTGACAACGAGGCGGAAGAAATCTTCGGTAAAGTAATACACAATCAGGTCATCGATGACGCCGCCCGACGCGTTAAGCATACCGGAATACAAGGCTTTCCCGGTTTTGGTGAGCTTTGCCACATCGTTCGCCAACAGATAGCGCAAAAACTCCCGGGTGCGGCTGCCGTGCAAATCGACGATGGTCATGTGCGACACATCGAACATGCCGGCATCGGTGCGGACCGCATGGTGCTCATCAAGCTGAGAACCATAATGCAGCGGCATCATCCAGCCATGAAAATCGACCATGCGCGCGCCACATAGCGTGTGTTGTTCGTACAAAGGAGTCTGTTGAGCCATCTTGTCCTCATTGAATAAGCGGGGCTGACAACCATTTCGCCGTGACAATATTCACCACGAAACCTGGCGCCGGAGCCCTGTCCCGACCCCGACGCAAACGTTCTCTTTGACTCTGAACTTACCACCGAAACTGACGCTTAACCATAAGGCAAAATTAATCATCACATTAGCTTATGACCAAAAATCGCCAGCAGCACAGAAAAATAAAATACTGCTTAAATGCCCTTCTGTCTGTGTTTTATTTTTAAAATTGCGCACCCTCTCCGCAGAATGAAACATTAAATGCGGAAAAATTGTCAAAAATCGCGCAGCACAAAAACACTTTCATTAGAAAAATTAATGCGAAAACGTGGGTGAAATTAGTTTATTTCAAATGAGCGAAGGTCCCCGGCGAAGACGCCGGGAGAGAGAAGTGTGACGGGTCTCAAACTCTGTGAATCGGGACGATTCTCAGCGTAGCCATTCGGGAAGATCGTTCAGGCCCATCGCCTGACGAATCAACTGCGGTTTTACGCCAGGAAGGGTATCGGCTAGCTTCAGACCGATATCCCGCAGCAGTTTCTTCGCCGGGTTCTCACCGGCAAACAGTTCGCGGAAACCCTGCATACCCGCCAGCATCAGCGCGGCGCTGTGCTTGCGGCTGCGCTCGTAGCGACGCAGATACAGATATTGACCGATATCTTTGCCCTGACGATGCAGGCGCTTGAGCTCCTCAATCAGTTCTGCGGCATCCATAAAGCCAAGATTCACGCCCTGACCGGCCAGCGGGTGGATGGTATGGGCGGCATCGCCGACCAGCGCCAGCCGGTGCGCAGCAAACTGTCGCGCATAGCGCCCGGTCAGCGGAAACGCCTGACGCTCGCTTTCCACACGGCACAGGCCGAGGCAGTTATCAAACGCGATGGTCAGTGCCTGGTTAAACGCGGCCTCATCAGCCTGCTGCATCCGTTCCGCCTCTTCAGGCGAAAGCGACCAGACGATAGAACACAGGTGCGGATCGCTAAGCGGCAGGAACGCGAGAATCCCGTCGCTGTGAAACACCTGACGGGCCACTGCGCCGTGCGCTTCTTCAGTACGAATGGTGGCGACCAGCGCATGGTGACGATAGTCCCAGAAGGTTAGCGGAATGTCCGCTTTATTACGCAACCACGAATGCGCCCCGTCAGCGCCAATGACCAGACGCGCGGTGAGCATCGTTCCGTCCTTCAGGGTCAGGAAGGCTTCGTTTTCACCCCACGCCACCTGTTGTAACTCCGCTGGCGCCAGCAGCGTGATATCGGAAGACTGTCGGGCCTTTTGCCACAGCGCGTCGTGAATGACAGCATTCTCGACGATATGACCGAGATGGCTGTACCCCATACTTTTGTCATCGAACGTGATACGGCCAAAGCTGTCTTTATCCCAGACTTCCATTCCGTGATAACAGCTCACACGGTGGGAAACGATCTCTGACCATACGCCGAGACGGCTCAGAAGTTTTTCACTGGCGGCGTTGATGGCCGACACGCGAAGCGCTGGCGCCGCATCCGCTGCCAGAGGCTGCGGTTCACGCTGCTCAAGAACCGCGACGCGCAGTCCGCTGCCCTGTAAACCACAGGCGACAGCCAGGCCAACCATGCCTCCACCAACAATTGCTACATCAACACTTTGCACTGTTTACTCCTGGTCAAAAAAACGTCTTTCGTCTGTTGCAGACCTGATAAAGCCCTCATTCAGGCATTTTAACGCGCATCGTGCCGGATGGCGGTTCACTTATCGCGCAACCCAGCCAAGCGTGCGCTTCACCAGAGCGTCACGGGCGGGTGGAAAAAGCTCCATAGCCATTAACCCGACGTTGCGCCCAACCACCAGCGGTATCCAGCGATTGGCAAACAGATGCACCATGCCGTCGGTCACGCCGACCGTGGCGTTCCGGTCTTGCTGGCGGCGCTGCTGATAGGCGGAAAGCACATTGTAATCGCCGATATCCTGCCCCACAGACTGCGCCTGCGTCAGGGTTTCAGCAAGACTCATCACATCGCGCAGCCCGAGGTTAAACCCTTGTCCGGCGATTGGATGTAGCGTCTGCGCCGCATTGCCCACCAGTACGGTGCGATGGGTAAACGCTTTCGCCGCCGTAGTCAACGCAAGCGGATAAGCATTACGTTTGCCCGCCAGCGTGATCCGGCCAAGCCGCCAGCCGAATGCTGTCTGCAGTTCGCGGCAAAAACGTTCGTCTGACCAAGCCAGAATCTCGTCGCGCTTTTCCAGCGGGTGACACCACACCAGCGAACAGCGGCCTTCAGACATGGGCAGCATCGCCAGCGGACCATGCGCGGTAAAGCGTTCAAAGGCGCGGCCGTCATGCGCAAGAGACGTGGCGACGTTCGCTATCACCGCCAGTTGCTCATACGGTTCCTGCTGCCAGTCAACGCCACACGCGCTTGCCAGCGCTGAACGCGTGCCGTCGGCGGCAACCAGCAGGCTACCGGTAACCGTCTGACCGTTTTCCAGCGTCACGCTCACCTGCTTCGCCGTACGCGATACGCTGGCGACCCGATCCGGGCAGTGCAGCGTAACGCCAGACGCTTTGCGCAGCAGGGCAAAAAGCCGCAGCCCTACGTCGTGCAGTTCAACCACCTGCCCCAGCGCCGGGAGACGATAGTCCTGAGCATGAAGGGTAACAAATCCGGCATGACCGCGATCGCTGACGTGAACGCTTGTGATAGCGGTCGCGCTGTCGGCAATGGCCTGCCACACGCCTATTCGCGCCAGTTGCTGGCAGGTACCTGCTGCCAGCGCAATCGCCCGGGCGTCGAATCCGGGGTGGCCATCGGCCTCCGGCGCCGTCGCTTCAATCAGATGTACCGGCAGCGTCCCATGACTGAGTTGCGAAATAGCCAGCGCCAGCGTCGCGCCGACCATGCCGCCGCCGACGATAATCACGCTCATTGCTGACGCGCCGCCGCCATCAGCGCTTCAATCTCGTCCGCTTTTTTCACGACGCTGGCGGTGAGATTCTCGTTGCCGTTTTCGGTGATCAGGATGTCATCTTCAATACGAATGCCAATGCCACGGTATGCGTCAGGCACATCGGCATCCGGAGCGATATACAAACCCGGTTCAACGGTGATGACCATCCCCGGTTCCAGAATCCGCGAGCGATCCTGACCGTATTCGCCAACATCGTGCACATCCAGACCCAGCCAGTGGCTCAGGCCATGCATGAAGAACGGGCGATGAGCGTTGTCGGCAATCAATTGCTCCACCTCGCCATGCAGGATGCCAAGCTTCACCAGTCCGGTGATCATAATGCGCACCACCTCGCCGGTGACCGCCTGTATGGACGTTCCCGGACGGAACAGGCGCAGGCTGGTTTCCAGCGACTCGAGCACGATGTCATAAATTTCACGCTGGGCCGGGGTGAATTTGCCATTCACCGGGAAAGTACGTGTGATGTCCCCCGCGTAACCTTTGTATTCACATCCCGCATCGATCAGCACCAGATCGCCGTCGCGCATTTCGCTTTCGTTTTCGGTGTAATGCAAAATACAGCCGTTTTCACCGCTGCCAACAATGGTGTTGTAAGAAGGATAACGTGCGCCGTGGCGGTTAAATTCGTGATGGATTTCACCTTCAAGCTGGTATTCGAACATACCGGGACGGCACTTTTCCATCGCCCGGGTATGCGCCAGCGCGGTGATTTCGCCCGCGCGACGCATGACGGCGATCTCTTCTTCTGATTTAAACAGGCGCATTTCATGCACCATTGGACGCCAGTCGGTCAGGGTTGCCGGTGCTTTCAGATTCTGCCGCGACCCTTTGCGCAGTTTTTCCAGCGCAGAGAAGACGATCTCATCGGCATAAGCGTACGCGCCCTGCGCGTGATAAACCACGTCCAGCCCGTTAAGTAACTGGTACAGTTGCTGATTAATTTCGCTGAAGGCCAGCGCGCGATCGACACCCAGTATTTCCGGTGCGGCATCCTGCCCCAGACGACGACCAAACCAGATTTCTGCGGTCAGATCGCGCACGCGATTGAACAGTACGCTGTGGTTATGGGTTTCGTCGCTTTTGATCAGCACCAGCACAGCTTCCGGCTCGTTAAAACCGGTGAAATACCAGAAATCGCTGCTCTGGCGATACGGGTACTCGCTGTCTGCGCTGCGGGTGACTTCGGGTGCGGCAAAAATCAGCGCGGCGCTGCCTGGCTGCATCTGCGCCAGCAGTGCCTGGCGACGACGTTGGTATTCCTGCGGTGTCATGACGTGGCCTCCGTTTTCGTTATCTTTTTAGTGTAGCGTCGGTTTTCGCACTTCCGGTGCGGTCGGCTGCTGTCGGGTAAAAGTGTCGTGACACAGCAGCGCGGCAACGCGCACGTACTCGATGATCTCCTCGAGGGACATTTCCAGTTCCTCCTGGTCTTCATCTTCGTCGTAGCCAAGTTGCGCGATATTACGCAAGTCGTCGATGGCTTCACCCGTTTCGCCGGTGACCTTATCCAGTTTAGGCTGCGTCACGCCCAGACCGAGCAGGAAATGGTTGACCCATCCCGCCAGCGCATCGGCGCGATCGAAGACGCTCACGTCATCGCCTTCAGGCAGATAAAGCTGAAAAAGGAAGCCGTCATCTTCCAGCGCGTCGCTGGTGGCCGCGTGCATTTTGCGCAACGCCTGAGCCAGTTCATGACCGAAGGCCAGCCCCTCGTTCGTCAGGTCGTGAAGCAGCGGCTGCCATGAGCTGTCGTTGTTGCCGCCGCAAATCATCCCGCTGATTAAACCGTGCATTTCGGCTGGTGTCAGGCCAGCCCCTTGTTGGTTCAAATACTGGTTCATTTCGTTGTAACCAGGCATTTCGTTCTGTATAGACATACGCATTCGTCATCAAAGGGAGGATATTCATGATATGCTACCACTTTGGACCCTGGTGATACCAGAAAAGGGCTTGTATCTTCACACCAGGGTAGCTATAGTGTCGCCCCTTCGCGGACCCCGGGTCTGGAGACGAAGGCAGCGCAGTCAATCAGCAGGAAGGTGGCATGTCTGCACAACCCGTCGATATCCAAATTTTTGGCCGTTCACTGCGAGTGAATTGCCCGCCTGAACAAAGGGATGCGTTGAATCAGGCTGCGGACGATCTGAATCAGCGGTTGCAAGATCTAAAAGTTCGCACTAGAGTCACAAATACTGAGCAGCTGGTTTTCATTGCCGCACTGAACATCAGCTACGAATTAACTCAGGAAAAAGCGAAGACCCGCGACTACGCGGCGAGCATGGAGCAGCGTATTCGGATGCTACAACAGACCATCGAACAGGCACTGCTTGATCAGGGTCGCATAACCGAAAAAACGGGCCAAAATTTTGAATAACACTTCCCGGTTGACTATGGTACAGTGACCGTGAAGAAAAAATTTCTCTGAGATGTTTGCAAGCGGGCCAGTCCCCTGAGCCGATATTTCATACCACAAGAATGTGGCGCTCCGCGGTTGGTGAGCATGCTCGGTTCGTCCGAGAAGCCTTAAAACTGTGACGACACATTCACCTTGAACCAAGGGTTCAAGGGTTACAGCCTGCGGCGGCATCTCGGAGATTCCCCTTCTTAAATCTGGCGACAGCCATGACGCTACATTCTGAACTTTCCTTATCCAGACAAGACATTCGCCGTATGATTCGGCTACGCCGCCGCGCCCTGACGCCATCATATCAACGTGAATCTGGTCAGCGCGCCGCTACCCGTATGCTTGCTTATCCTCCGGTGGTGATGGCGCATACGGTCGCCGTGTTTTTATCCTTTGATGGCGAACTCGACACACAGCCGCTGATCGAGCAACTCTGGCGCGCGGGCAAGCGCGTTTATCTGCCGGTTCTTCATCCTTTCAGCCCCGGCAATCTCCTGTTTTTACACTATCACCCGCAAAGCGAACTGGTGACAAACCGTCTGAAAATTCAGGAACCTAAGCTCGACGTACGCGACGTACTGCCGCTTGCGGATCTGGACGTGCTGGTGACCCCGCTGGTGGCGTTTGACAAACAGGGTCAGCGATTAGGCATGGGCGGCGGTTTTTACGATCGCACGTTGCAAAACTGGCAGCAGCATGGTTTTACGCCAGTGGGGTATGCGCACGATTGCCAGGTTGTAGAAGCCCTGCCCGTTGAGAAGTGGGATGTTCCGCTACCTGCGGTGGTGACGCCGTCGAAAGTGTGGGAGTGGTGAAAAAACCGGGTGGCGGCTGCGCCTTACCCGGCATGAAGATAGTATTGTTCATATTTCATACTTTTTTCACGCTACTATGCGATCGTTCCAGCAGTCTTTATACATAATGTTTCCGTCCGTATGCTTCCATGTAATTGTTTCATAACGGAGATTTATTTCTTCGAGATGCATATTAGTCATACCACTGGGATGCAAATTAGGCGTTATTGCAGTAATTTTCACATTCTCTAAGAGCATATTGAAATACTCAACTTCGATACCTGCATCATTAATCTTGTACATTTTTATCGTGGCTGATTTGAGCGTTCTTCCTTCACAAAGCGCCCGAAATAACAGTGGCGTTGTTTTATCAAATTCTTTCTGGAACAGAACAGGCGCATGGAGTCTGGTATCTGTCAGTCTTCCTGTATGCTGATCTGTAGGTAACCAGACATGATGGCTCACTGATCGTAATTCTATAGAACCGAGTCGGGTTGGCATCAAACAAGAACCCGTGACCGGGGAACCATTTTCATCTGTTAACCATAAATATGCAGGATTTGACATAGTATAAAACCCTCAATTAATTATTTCCATTTAAACCAAAGAAAGATATGTATACCGATGATCAGTAGAATATAAAAGCCCATCAGTGTAATTGCGAAATCAGGAAAAAATGACACTGCTACCATGCTCAAAACAACAATCGACAGCAACCATCCCGCAGACCAGAAAAAAAGGAAAAGCTCTTCCTTCAACCATTTTATAAAGTAACCCATATAATCACTTCACTAACCTGATGATCAAATCAACTAACGCATCATCTGTAATAAAAGCCGGGTTTAAATATGGGTTCTTCGTAATGACAGGCTCTATGAATAAATACATCATTTCCAGATGATACTCATATAAAGCCTGATAATAGTAAACATTAAACCTCTTCAAATTACTCGCACTTATTGATGCCTGTTGAACTAACCCATAAATGTTCAGTGCCATTGCCGTTGTTGTTATACTGCCTTTTAGCATAAGCGAGCGTAACTTCGATATACGACTGTACACCAGGGCATTAAAAGTAAAACTTTGACAGATTGCGACCGCCACGGAGGAGATCAATAATCTATTGGTTAAACCTGTTGTTGAAATATGAACCCCTGCATCTACAAGTTTTCGTACTATATTTTGCACCTGCCCTTCTTTTTTATTCTTGAAATGAATCTCTATATAGATCCGCATCATTAGAAAAATAATATTGCGTTCCTTTACGAGTTGAATAAGACCAGAAATAAACCTTACATCTTCATGTTTGAGTCGAGTGCAAACGTCCTGATAGTTTTCCATAAAACAAGAAGAATAATATGTAGCACGAGTAAAACCATCACCCATTTGTTTCAATGTATCGATAACATTTTTTTTCACTCCAGTCAGTGCACTTTCGAGCTTCAAAGCGAGAATTTTTTCAGCTTCTATTGATGTAATGATTGAGTCACTATAATACATAACCATCCTTCAATAATATTCATTAAATAGCAGCATGAATTGATACAGTCATAGGCTTTCAACACGCTGTCTGTATTTAACATCAGGTTATACTAAAAAAGGGTTATTCACGCTTATGTCATCTTTTTTCAGAATAAGGCCCGAAAAGGGCAAAAATAGCTGCGCTTGCTGAAGACAGGAAAGGGGACTTGTCAAAATGCCGGATGGCGGCGATGCCTCACCCGGCCTGGAGTTCATGATTCGTGGTTTGCGGCTTGCGGTTATTCCAGGCCCGGTAAACGTAGCGCCTCCGGGAAGAATCATCAGCTATATCAATAGGTTAATTTTGCGAGTCGCCTTCCAGAATACCCTCTTGTCAGCGTCATGGTTAAGCGGTATCTTCTTGCCGCACCTGCAAAATCAGGTGCCGGAATTAGCCTTCTGAAAATCATACTGGCGATATATACTTCTATGTCGTGCGACTGGTCTCGCCTCAATGGTGGGCCGGTCGGGGGCGTCGCAAGACGCGCCGGTATCCAGTATGACCGGTAAGGCTAACTCCGTCCGGCACCACCACCCGCGAGATTAGCCTCTCCAGTGGTGGTTTAAATACGACATACTGGAGACGTCCCTAATGGACACTACCCCGCTTTTTTCACACTCTTTATTTACCCTGCCGTTTAACCATGCCACGGATTTCACCGAACTGGCGGATAACTGCGAGCGCTTTACAGAAGCGTTGGTCGAATGCCATAACCCGGTGGAGAAACTGGCTATCTGCGCACGTCTGTCCGCCTGTCTCGCGTTGTTACAGCCCACGCTAACCGAGCCTGTGCCCGCGCATTTGAAAGACAGCCTGACGGTTGACACCTTGCCGACGCGTTTTCCTCTTTTCGCGCCGGAAGCGGATCAGACCGGACGCTACTGCCAGCTGTTAACGCAGTTGTTGATGAGCAAAACGCTTTCCGCGGAGATGGAGCGGGTAGCCGGTGATTTATTGCAGGATCTGGTCATCTTTTTTGCCGATACGCTAAAAGCGCCACGCTGGCTGAAAACCGAAGAAGGGTTGGTGGACCTGTAAAAAACCGGGCGGCGACGCCTTACCCGGCCTGGAGCTTGACTTTGTATCAGGCCCGGTCAGCGTTAACGCCACCGGGCATTCTGGATAATCAGTACAGCAGACGTGCGCGAATGGTGCCTGGAATGGCTTTCATCGCCTGCAACGCTTTTTCCGCCACGTCTTCATCCGCTTCAATATCAATCACCACATAGCCCATTTGCGCTGAGGTTTGCAGATACTGCGCAGCGATGTTCACGCCCTGCTCAGCAAAGATCTGGTTAAGCGCGGTCAGTACGCCCGGACGGTTTTCGTGGATATGCATCAGGCGACGCCCACCGTGCAGCGGCAGCGAGACTTCCGGGAAGTTCACCGCAGAAAGCGTGGAGCCGTTATCGGAGTATTTCACCAGCTTACCCGCCACTTCAAGACCGATATTTTCCTGCGCTTCCTGCGTGGAACCGCCGATGTGCGGCGTCAGGATCACGTTATCGAATTCACACAGCGGCGAGGTAAACGGATCGCTGTTGGTCGCAGGCTCGGTCGGGAAGACATCGATTGCCGCCCCGGCCAGATGTTTGGTTGCCAGCGCATCGCACAGCGCCGGAATGTCGACGACCGTACCGCGCGCGGCGTTGATCAACAGCGATCCGGGCTTCATCAGGGCGATCTCTTTCGCGCCCATCATATTTTTCGTGGAGGCGTTTTCTGGTACGTGCAGGCTGACCACGTCGCTCATATTCAGCAGGTCAGAAAGATGCTGCACCTGGGTCGCGTTACCCAACGGCAGTTTGTTTTCAATATCGTAAAAGAAGACATGCATACCCAGCGATTCCGCCAGGATCCCAAGTTGCGTACCGATATGGCCGTAACCAATGATCCCCAGCTTTTTGCCACGCGCTTCGAACGAACCGGCCGCCAGTTTGTTCCACACGCCGCGGTGCGCTTTGGCGTTGGCTTCCGGCACGCCGCGCAGAAGCAGCAAGAGTTCACCAATCACCAGTTCCGCAACCGAACGGGTATTCGAGAACGGTGCGTTGAATACCGGAATACCGCGCTTCGCCGCCGCGGACAGATCAACCTGATTGGTGCCGATGCAGAAACAGCCGATGGCGACCAGTTTTTCCGCTGCGTTGATCACGTCTTCAGTCAGATGGGTACGGGATCGCAGGCCAATGAAGTGGGCATCACGGATGGACTCTTTCAGCTGTTCAGCATCCAGCGCCCCTTTGTGAAATTCGATGTTGGTATACCCTGCCGTACGAAGGCTATCCAGCGCCTTCTGGTGCACGCCTTCAACCAGCAGAAACTTAATCTTGTCTTTCTCCAGCGATACCTTTGCCATTTCCCCGACCCTGTGTTTTATCTGATGTTGTGTGTGCGGATTTCCATCCGCCTTTCAACATATCAAAAAAAATTATTGCGGCAATATGAACGTTTGCGTCGACTTGCTGAAGAAATATCATGCAGCGGGAAATACCAGAGGAAAATGCTGGAGATAACTTTTTCTTTGGTGAGTTCAGCAGGGCAAACGATAAAACGTGACAGAAGTCACCAAATTTGCCCTGCGGAAATTTTTTAACAGGAGACGGACGCCCCCTGTCAGATCATTTGGTAATGGTTTTTACGCCGTCGGCAGTACCGATTAACGCCACATCCGCGCCACGATTGGCGAACAGACCGACGGTCACCACGCCTGGAATAGCGTTGATCGCGTTTTCCATCGCCACAGGGTCGAGGATCTCCATGCCGTGGACATCAAGGATCACGTTACCGTTGTCGGTCACCACGCCCTGACGGTATTCAGGACGACCGCCCAGTTTTACCAGTTGACGCGCGACCGCGCTGCGCGCCATCGGGATCACTTCGACCGGCAGCGGGAAGTTGCCAAGAATATCCACTTCTTTCGAGGCGTCGGCGATGCAAACGAACGTCTTCGCCACCGAAGCGATGATTTTTTCACGGGTCAGCGCCGCGCCGCCGCCTTTAATCATCTGCATATGCGGGTTAATTTCATCCGCACCGTCGACGTAAACGCCGAGGCTGTCCACTTCGTTGAGATCGAACACAGGAATGCCGAGGCTTTTGAGTTTTTCGGTGGAGGCGTCCGAGCTGGAAACCGCGCCTTCAATTTGTCCTTTCATGGTGCCCAGCGCATCAATAAAGTGTGCGGCGGTTGAACCGGTTCCCACCCCCACAATGGTACCTGGCTGTACATACTGAAGTGCCGCCCATCCTACCGCTTTTTTCAGTTCATCCTGCGTCATGATCGTATCGCCTGTGATATGGAAAAATTCACGCGCATTATAGACGATTGCGCGGAAAAATCTTCCCGCCCCGCTCTCACGCTGCGGATTTCGTCTTTACCGGGGGCGAAATTATGTCATAGTGCAGAACAAGCAATAATTTTCAGGAGTGGGTCAGAGCAATGAAACGTCCGGACTACAGAACATTACAGGCACTAGATGCGGTGATACGTGAACGCGGGTTTGAACGCGCGGCGCAGAAGCTGTGCATCACCCAATCCGCGGTATCACAACGCATTAAGCAGCTTGAAAACATGTTCGGACAGCCGCTACTGGTGCGCACCGTTCCGCCGCGTCCGACCGAGCAGGGGCAGAAACTGCTGGCGCTGCTGCGTCAGGTAGAACTGCTGGAAGAGGAGTGGCTCGGCGATGAGCAGATCGGCTCTACGCCGCTGCTGCTGTCGCTGGCGGTTAACGCCGACAGTCTGGCGACCTGGCTGCTGCCTGCGCTGGCGCCGGTGCTGGCCGACTCTCCTATCCGCCTCAATTTGCAGGTGGAAGATGAAACCCGAACCCAGGAGCGTTTGCGTCGCGGTGAAGTGGTGGGCGCGGTGAGTATTCAACATCAGGCGCTACCAAGCTGTCTGGTCGATAAGCTCGGGGCGCTGGACTATCTGTTTGTCGGCTCGAAACCCTTTGCCGAGCGCTATTTCCCAAACGGCGTTACCCGTTCAGCGCTGCTGAAAGCGCCTGCGGTGGCGTTTGACCATCTCGACGATATGCATCAGGCCTTCCTGCAGCAGAACTTCGACTTACCGCCTGGCAGTGTGCCGTGCCATATCGTTAACTCCTCGGAAGCCTTCGTCCAGCTGGCGCGTCAAGGCACCACCTGCTGCATGATCCCGCATTTGCAGATCGAGAAAGAGCTGGAAAGCGGCGAATTGATCGACCTCACGCCGGGACTGTTCCAGCGTCGGATGCTTTACTGGCACCGCTTTGCGCCGGAAAGCCGGATGATGCGCAACGTAACCGACGCCCTGCTGGCCTACGGTCACAAGGTGCTGCGCCAGGACTGACGCACTTTAAGACCCCGTGTAAAAATGCCTGAGTTCGTCAAATTGCATGGCAAACTCAATATAGCTCATCAGCGCGGGGGAATTCAGCTTACGGCTGGGGTAAACCAGCCAGAGATCGTTTCCCGCCACCGTCCATTCCGGCAGCACCTGGATTAGCTCGCCTTTTTCGACGCGATCTTCCCGCATAAATGCCGGTAGCAAAGTGATCCCCGCCCCGGCAATCGCGCTTTCACGCGCATAGACCAGGTTATCCGTCAGATGCAGGCGATCGGGTACGTGTTGATAATCTTCGTCCCCGCGATGGAATACCCACTCCGTCCACGCCTTGTGGGTAATGCACTGATGTTCCGGCAGTTGCCGCGGATGAGTCAGTTGCGCAAACCGCGAAAGGTAGTCCGCCGACGCCAGCAGGTAACGCGGGCAATGGCCTATCATCCGGCCAATCAGCGTCGAATCCTGCGGCCTGCCGGTGCGCAACGCGACATCGAACCCGCTGTCGACCAGATCCAGCATTTCGTCAGAAATCGAGACTTCAAGGTTCACGTCGGGATAATGCTGTTGAAAGCGGGCGTTCAGACGCGCCAGCAGCGTCGCGCCGATGCCCGCCGGCGAGGTGATGCGCAACCGTCCGCTGGGGTTGTCGCGCAGACGTTGCACCGCGTACTCCGCGCGTTCGCTGGCAGCGAGGATCTCCCGGCAGTGCACAAGATAGTGTTCGCCAGCATAAGTCAGGTTCAGCTTACGGGTGGTGCGGTTGAGCAAACGGATGCCGACCTGCTGTTCAAGCTGGCTGATGCGCTGGCTGACACTGGACTTCGGTAGCCCCGCCTTCTGCGCCGCCGCGGTAAAGCTGCCGTTTTCAGCGACCAGGGCGAACAGCGCCATATCCTGCAAATGCTTAAACATCGTGTTCACCCCGCCGCGAACATTACCCCTGCTCGCCCATCATCTGTTTAACCAGTTCAACGCAGCGCAGGAAGCGGCCATCATAATCGGCCTCTTCAACGTGAACGAACGCGATGTTATTTTCGTGCAGCATCTCCACCAGCAGGGTCTGGAACTCTTTGCGATCCACAGAACTGCCGAGGCTGCGCAAACCGTCGGCCACCCACGGGGTATTATTTTCCAGCAGGATCACAAGGTCAAAGCGATACTCGTCTATCAGCGCCTGCACAAACGGATGCTCCCGCCCTTCGTACTTTTTGCAGAACGCCTGGGTCGTGACGAAATCGGTGTCGATAAACGCCACTTTATTTGCGTATTTGACCGCAAAATCAATGTATTGTGCATGTCCGAGCGCAATCTTGTCGTAATCGGAATACTGAAGCGCCATTTCGTCGCCGCCAAGATGGGAAAAGACGTAGTCACGCCCGTATTCCCACGCGCTGGTGGTGTTGAAGATATTCGCCAGCTTGTTGACCAGCGTCGATTTGCCGCTCGACTCGCCGCCCAGTACCGCCACGGTGCGGACGAAAAACGGCTTTACTTCCGTCGGGATGTATTCCCAGTAGCGGAACGGGTTTTCACGGATTTGCGCGCCGCTAATGCTCATAAAAGTGCGTTTCGGATCGATAAGCACCGTTTCGATGCCCAAATGTTCCAGATACTGCGGCGCGTCGGCTTCCTCAGAGGTATAGATCCAGTTGGGCTGGATGCCCTTATCAGCCATAAACGTTTTGATGCCGCGACTCCACACATCCCAGCCGTGGGGATACGGCTCCATGCCCTCTTCGTTGAACGCATGAATACGAATGTTCTTCTGGTATTTAAAGGTCTGGAGTAGCCAGCGCAGCCGATCCGGCACCGTTGGCTGCTGGGACATGGCGCTGTCTTCAAACAGTTCGCGGTCGCGGGTATCGTCGTAACCCATGATGATATGCAGCTCGTCCACCTGGCTACAGGCACGCTGAATCAGATAAATGTGCCCGGTATGCAGCGGATAGAACTTGCCAAACACCACGCCGATGTTTTTCTGCTGGCGCGGAAATTCCAGACCGAGAAAGCGGTGCAGCGCCTCCAGCTTCTGCGCGCTGGGGCTTTTGATTTTTGCGTTAAGAAGCTGGCTGAGATACCCCTTGGTCATGCCGCTGGCATCCGCCACTTGTTGCAGGGTACAGCCCTTCTGCTTGATGGCGGTTTTGAGATAGTCGAACGATGACACAAGAGCCTCCTGCTGGAAAAACGACGGGTCTTAATTATAAATCGTCAAACACGCTTAGCGCGTCAGAAAGTTTTTTAACGCCGAACACCTGCATCCCTTCCGGCGGTTTTTTCGGCACATTCGCCGCAGGCACAATCGCCCGACGGAAGCCGTGCTTTGCGGCCTCGGAAATACGTTCCTGTCCGCTCGGGACCGGACGGATCTCGCCCGCCAGCCCCACTTCGCCGAAGACCACCAGGTCCTGGGGCAGCGGTCTGTCACGCAGACTGGAGACCATCGCCAGCAGCAGCGCGAGGTCGGCGCTGGTTTCGGTGACCTTCACCCCGCCCACTACGTTAACAAACACGTCCTGATCCGCCATTTGCAAACCACCGTGGCGATGCAGTACCGCCAGCAAAATCGCCAGCCGGTTTTGTTCCAGACCGACCGCCACGCGGCGAGGGTTCGCCATCATCGAGTGATCCACCAGCGCCTGAATCTCTACCAGCAGCGGGCGCGTACCTTCCCAGACCACCATCACCGAACTGCCGGAGGTAATTTCGTCGCCGCGGCTTAAAAAGATGGCGGATGGGTTGCTGACTTCCCGGAGCCCCTGTTCAGTCATCGCGAAAACGCCAAGTTCATTGACCGCGCCAAAACGGTTTTTATGGCTGCGCAGGGTACGGAAGCGGGAGTCCGCGTCGCCGTCGAGCAGTACTGAACAGTCGATGCAGTGCTCCAGCACTTTCGGCCCCGCCAGCGAACCGTCTTTGGTGACATGCCCGACCATCACAATCGCCACCCCGCGCGTTTTGGCAAAGCGCGTCAGGTAGGCGGCGGTTTCACGCACCTGCGCCACGCTGCCGGGCGAGGACTGAATATCCGCCATGTGCATCACCTGAATGGAGTCGATCACCATCAGCTTCGGCTGTTCTTCTTCCGCAATCAGGCATATCTGCTCAATGCTGGTTTCCGACAGCATGTTGAGATTGTTGGTCGGCAGGCCGAGACGGTGCGCGCGCATCGCCACTTGCTGTAACGACTCTTCACCCGTGACGTACAGGGTTTTCATCTGCTCGGCGAGTTTACACAGCGTTTGCAGCAGCAGCGTTGATTTCCCCGCGCCGGGATTACCGCCAATGAGGATGGCGCTACCGGGAACGACGCCGCCGCCCAGTACGCGATCGAACTCTTTAAAGCCGGTCGAAAAACGCGGTAGCGCTTCCAGGCTGATATCGGAAAGTTTTTGAACTTTCGCCACGCCCGCGCTGCCAGCGTAACCGCTGAGCCGCTCGTTACGCGCCACCGTTGGCGATGCGGCGAGACGCACCTCAGTGATGGTGTTCCAGGCGTGGCAGGCGCTGCATTGCCCCTGCCAGCGTGGATAATCCGCCCCGCATTCATTACATACAAAGGCGCGTTTTGGAGCTTTTGCCACGGGTTACCTCGTTATTTCTGATTCATGCTGCCAGAAAGAATGCAAAACACGCCCATCAGATCGGCGTGACGGATGGTGATTTCCGTTTTCTCATTCACTTTCGGCTTGGCGTGGTAGGCTATGCCCAGCCCCGCCGTTTTGATCATCGGCAGATCGTTCGCGCCGTCGCCAATCGCCACCGTTTGCGTCATGGGGATCTCATACTCCTGCGCCAACCGGGTCAGGGTATTGGCCTTATATTGCGCGTCAACGATATCCCCCGTCACGTGTCCGGTGAATTTGCCGTCTACGATCTCCAGTTCGTTCGCCACCACGGCGGTTAAGCGCAGCTTTTCACGCAGATACTCGGCAAAAAAGGTGAAGCCGCCGGAGGCGATCGCCACCTTCCAGCCCAGCGTTTCCAGCTTCAGCACCAGTTGCGTCAGGCCGGGCATGAGCGGCAGCGTGTCGCGCACCTGCTGCAGGATGTTAGCGTCAGCGCCTTTCAGCGTCGCCACGCGGCTGCGCAGGCTGGCGGTAAAGTCCAGTTCGCCGCGCATCGCGCGCTCGGTCACTTCCGCTACCTGCTCGCCGGTACCGGCCAGTTTTGCGATCTCATCAATGCACTCGATCTGGATCGCGGTGGAGTCCATGTCCATCACCAGCAAACCTGGCGTCCGCAGATGCGGTATTTTACCCAGTGGCGCGACGTCCAGTTGCGCATCATGCGCCAGCTTCGTGGCGCGCGGTGTCAGCGACCCCGCCAGGCGGATCACCTGGTAGTCTTCCACGCACCAGGCTGCGACGATCACCATTGCCGCGCCCAGCTTGCTCTGGTACTGGGTCAGTCGTTGTTTATCCAGCCCGCGACCATACAGCAGCCAGCCGCTACGTCCTGCGTGGTAATCCAGTGGCATCACCTCGTCACCACTTAAAGAAAGGGGCAAACCTGGCCATAAAGAGACATCTTCAGGCAAATCGCACCAGGTAATGTTAGGCATTAAAGCTCCTGTAAAATCGTTCGGGCCGGGAAGGTTCCAGGGGAAAATAACGCATGAGGCTACCTTGTATCCATCGCTTCTGGCAACATTAAGCCTCAAATTTTCAGCAGGTGGAATATGGCTCGCGCAAAACTGAAATTTCGGCTTCATCGTGCAGTGATTGTATTGTTCTGTCTCGCACTGCTTGTCGCGCTCATGCAGGGGGCGTCCTGGTTTAGTCAAAACCACCAGAAGCAACGCAATCCGCAGCTTGAAGAACTGGCTCGCACACTGGCGCATCAGGTCACGCTGAACATCGCGCCTTCTATGCGTACCGAAACGCCTGACGAAAAGCGTATCAAAAGCATATTGCAGCAATTGACCCATGAAAGCCGCATCCTTGACGCCGGGGTTTATGATGAACAGGGCGACATGATTGCCCGCGCGGGTGAAAGCGTAAACGTGCGCGACCGCCTGGCGCTGGACGGCAAAAAAGCCGGGGGCTATTTTAACCAGCAAATCGTCGAACCCATTCAGGGAAAAAATGGTCCGCTGGGCTATCTGCGCCTGACGCTGGATACCCACACCCTGGCGACCGAAGCGAAACAGGTGGATAACACCACCAATATTTTACGCCTGATGCTGCTGCTCTCGCTGGCGATTGGCGTGGTGCTGACCCGAACATTGCTGCAGGGTAAACGAACGCGCTGGCAGCAATCCCCTTTCTTGCTCACCGCCAGTAAGTCGGTACCGGAAGAGGAAGAGAGCGAGAAAAAAGAATAAATTCTGTAAAGGAAAACGCTATGTCTACACTTCGCCTGCTTATTTCTGACTCTTATGATCCGTGGTTTAACCTGGCGGTAGAAGAGTGCATTTTCCGCCAGATGCCCGCCACCCAACGCATGCTTTTCCTGTGGCGCAACGCGGATACGGTGGTGATTGGCCGTGCGCAAAATCCGTGGAAAGAGTGCAACACACGACGGATGGAAGAGGACAACGTGCGCCTGGCGCGTCGCAGTAGCGGCGGCGGCGCGGTGTTCCACGACCTCGGCAATACCTGTTTTACCTTTATGGCGGGCAAGCCGGAATACGATAAAACGATTTCGACTTCAATTGTTCTTAACGCCCTCCATGCGCTCGGCGTGACGGCGGAGGTCTCCGGGCGTAACGATCTGGTGGTCAAAACGCCGGACGGCGATCGTAAAGTCTCAGGTTCAGCCTATCGCGAAACCAAAGATCGCGGCTTTCACCACGGCACGCTACTGCTGAACGCCGATCTCAGCCGTCTGGCAAATTACCTGAACCCGGACAAAAAGAAGCTGGCGGCTAAAGGGATTACCTCGGTTCGCTCCCGCGTGGCGAACCTCACCGAACTGCTGCCTGGGATCACGCATGAGCATGTCTGTCATGCAGTCAGCGAAGCCTTCTTCACTTACTATAACGAACGCGTTGACGCGGAAGTGATCTCGCCGGATAAAACCCCGGATCTGCCCAACTTTGCTGAAACCTTTGCCCGGCAGAGCAGTTGGGAGTGGAACTTCGGCCAGGCGCCAGCGTTCTCTCATCTGCTGGATGAGCGCTTTACCTGGGGTGGCGTGGAACTGCATTTTGACGTAGAGAAAGGTCGTATCACCCGCACACAGGTGTTCACGGACAGTCTTAATCCCGCGCCATTAGAGGCGCTGGCAGCACGTTTGCAGGGGTGTTTGTATCGGGCGGATACGTTGCAGCAGGAGTGCGATGCGTTGAGGGGAGACTTCCCGGAGCAGGAAAAGGAATTACGGGACGTGTCGGCATGGATAGCGCAGGCAGTGCGTTAAGCGCGTTCTGATGCCTCACCCTGCCCCTCTCCCTTACAGGAGAAGGGCAGGAAAGAGCATTACGCTTTATCGCCCAGCAGAACGGATTCCAGCGCGATTTTAATCATGTCGTTGAAGGTGGTCTGACGCTCAGCGGCGGTGGTCTGCTCGTGAGTACGGATATGGTCAGACACGGTGCAGATGGTCAGCGCTTTCGCGCCAAATTCCGCCGCGACGCCGTAAATGCCCGCCGCTTCCATTTCCACGCCCAGGATGCCGTATTTTTCCATCACGTCGAACATTTCGCCGTCCGGGGAGTAGAACAGATCCGCAGAGAACAGGTTGCCTACGCGCGCGTCAACGCCCAGCGCTTTTGCCGCATCAACCGCGTTACGCACCATATCAAAGTCGGCAATCGCCGCGAAGTCATGATCTTTGAAACGGATACGGTTCACTTTGGAATCGGTGCAAGCCCCCATACCGATGACCACATCACGCAGTTTGACATCGTGACGCACGGCGCCACAGGAACCGACGCGGATGATTTTCTTCACGCCGAAATCGGTGATCAGCTCTTTGGTGTAGATGGAGCAGGACGGGATCCCCATACCGTGGCCCATCACGGAGATTTTGCGGCCCTTATAGGTCCCGGTGAAGCCCAGCATGCCGCGAACGTTGTTCACTTCACGCACGTCCTCGAGGAAAGTTTCTGCAATGTGCTTCGCGCGCAGCGGGTCGCCAGGCATCAATACGACGTCAGCGAAATCACCCATTTCTGCATTAATGTGAGGAGTTGCCATCTTTCAGTTCCTTTTAATTTGATTTTTTGCCCGGTGACGCGGCGCGATCCGGGCCTACGGTGTTGTAGGCCGGGTAAGGCGCAGTCGCCGCCCGGCAATGACCTCAGAACATCGCCTTGCCATATTCCATGTCAGACGTGCCAAAATATTTCGCAATGGTCTGGCCGATATCCGCAAAAGTTTCACGGTGTCCCAGTGAACCGGGTTTCACTTTCGGGCCGTACACCAGCACCGGGATGTGCTCACGGGTGTGGTCAGTACCGGTCCAGGTTGGGTCACAGCCGTGATCCGCGGTCAGGATCAGAATGTCATCTTCCCCTACCAGTTCCATCAGCTCCGGCAGGCGGCGGTCAAACAGTTCCAGACCCGCAGCGTAGCCTGCGACGTCGCGACGGTGGCCCCAGGAGGAGTCGAAGTCCACAAAGTTGGTGAAGACAATCGTGTTGTCACCCGCGTCTTTCATCTCTTTGACGGTCGCGTCGAACAGCGCGTCCAGACCGGTCGCTTTCACTTTTTTGGTGATGCCGCAGTTAGCGTAGATATCCGCGATTTTACCCACAGACACTACCTGACCGCCTTTCTCGTCGACCAGCTTTTGCAGCACGGTGGGGGCAGGAGGCTCAACGGCCAGGTCGTGACGGTTACCGGTACGCTGGAAATTACCCGCTTTGTCGCCGATAAACGGACGCGCGATAACGCGGCCAATGTTGTAGCCGCCTTCGGTCAGCTCTTCACGGGCGATCTCGCACAGCTCGTAGAGTTTATCCAGACCAAACGTCTCTTCGTGGCAGGCGATCTGGAACACGGAGTCAGCAGAGGTGTAGAAAATCGGCTTGCCGGTTTTCATGTGCTCTTCCCCGAGCTGGTCCAGGATCACCGTACCGGAAGAGTGGCAGTTACCGAGGTAGCCCGGCAGATTGGCGCGCTTCACCAGCTTGTCGAGCAGTTCCTGCGGGAAGCTGTTCTCGTGATCCGAGAAGTAGCCCCAGTCGAACAGCACCGGTACTCCGGCGATTTCCCAGTGACCAGACGGCGTATCTTTACCGGAAGAAAGTTCGTGCGCCCAGGCGTAAGCGCCAATGACTTCCGCATTCGCGTCCATTCCGGCCGCGATTTTTCCGGTTGAGCCTTCATGGGCTTTCACCAGACCCAGGCGGGTCAGGTTCGGTAAATTCAGCGGGCCTTTGCGACCGTTATCCGCTTCGCCTTTAGCACAGGCTTCTGCGATGTGTCCCAGAGTATCGGCGCCTACATCGCCAAAGCGATCGGCATCTTCCGTTGCACCAATACCAAAGGAGTCCAGCACCATAATAAATGCACGTTTCATAATGTTCTCCATACATCTGCGCTGTAAAAAAGCGATCAGATCAGTATACCGCTATTCGGTAATACGACGATAGACCGTTGGTGTAATTTCAGGCGCGTTGTCGTCAAGGATAATTGCCGCTTTGACCGCTTTCGCCGCATCCTGCCAGCTGGTTTCATCTTTGGCATGAATCACCGCCAGCGGACGTTGGCCATCAACGCTGTCGCCCAGACGGACCATATCGGTGAAGCCGACGCTGTAATCAATGGTGTCGGATGCCTGACGACGACCGCCGCCCATCGAGACCACCGCCATGCCAAGCGCGCGGGTATCCATCGCGCTGACGAAGCCTTCGCTATCGGCATACACCGCTTTGCTGAGCATCGCGGTTGGCAGGTATTTCGCGTAGTTTTCCACGAAGTCGGTCGGGCCTTTCTGCGCCGCCACCATGCGGCCAAAAATTTCCGCCGCTTTGCCGTTGTCCAGCACCGCCTGAAGCTTCGCGCGGGCTTCCGTATCGTCTTTGGCAAGCTTGCCGGAGATCAGCATCTCCACGCACAGCGCCATAGTCACGTCGAACAGGCGCGGGTTGCGATACTCGCCCGTCAGGAACTGCACGGCTTCACGCACTTCGACAGCGTTACCGGCGCTGGAAGCCAGCACCTGGTTCATGTCCGTCAGCAGTGCGGTGGTGCGCACGCCCGCGCCGTTGGAGACGCCAACGATCGCTTCGGCCAGCGCCTCAGAGAGTTCATAGGTTGGCATAAACGCGCCGCTGCCCACCTTCACATCCATCACCAGCGCGTCCAGACCTTCCGCCAGTTTTTTGGCAAGAATCGAGGCGGTGATCAGCGGGATGGAGTCAACGGTTGCGGTGATATCGCGGGTCGCGTAGAAACGCTTGTCTGCCGGCGCCAGAGAGCTGGTCTGGCCAATAATCGCCACGCCAACGTCTTTAATAATTTCGCGGAAGCGGTTGTCATCCGGGAAGATATCGAAGCCCGGAATGGCTTCCAGCTTGTCGAGCGTACCGCCGGTATGGCCCAGGCCGCGCCCGGAGATCATCGGGATGTAGCCGCCGCAGGCTGCGACCATAGGGCCAAGCATCAGCGACGTCACGTCACCCACGCCGCCGGTGGAGTGTTTATCCACAATCGGGCCGTTAAGGTTGAGGCTTTTCCAGTCCAGAACGGTTCCTGAATCTCGCATCGCCATGGTCAGCGACACGCGCTCAGGCATCGACATATCGTGGAAGAAAATGGTCATCGCCAGGGCAGCAATCTGTCCTTCAGAGACGGTGTTGTCACGAATGCCGTTGATAAAGAAGCGGATCTCTTCGTCGCTCAGGGCAAGACCATCACGTTTTTTACGAATAATTTCTTGTGCGAGAAACACGGTAACCTCCTCAAACCAGGCCGGGCTCGCTACGCGTCGCCCGGCAATTCAAATCTTAGTAGCTGCTTGCGCTCTTACCGTCGCCGTGACCCAGCGCTTTCAGCAGGCTGGCCAGCAGGCTCGACGCGCCGAAGCGGTAGTGACGGGAATCCGCCCACTCAGCGCCAAACAGCTCGTCGGCAATCGCCAGAAATTTCTGCGCGTCTTCCGCCGTACGTACGCCGCCCGCAGGTTTAAAGCCCACGGTTTTTTCGACGCCCATATCACGGATGACTTCCATCATGATGCGCGCGCTTTCCGGGGTTGCGTTGACCGGCACTTTACCGGTAGAGGTTTTAATGAAATCAGCACCGGCTTTAATAGCGATTTCAGACGCTTTACGGATCAGCGCCTCTTCTTTCAGTTCACCGGTTTCGATGATCACTTTCAGCAGCACGTTTGCCGCCGCGCACGCGTCTTTACAGGCTTTCACCAAATCAAAGCCGACCTGCTCATTACCGGCGATCAGCGCGCGGTACGGGAACACCACGTCAACTTCGTCTGCGCCATACGCGATCGCGGCGCGGGTTTCCGCCACGGCGATCTCAATGTCGTCGTTGCCGTGCGGGAAGTTGGTCACGGTCGCGATGCGGATCTCCGGGGTGCCCTGCTCTTTCAGGGTCTTACGCGCAATGGGAATGAAACGCGGATAGATGCAGATGGCGGCGGTATTGCCGACCGGGGTTTTCGCCTGATGACACAACGCGATCACTTTTTCATTGGTGTCGTCGTCATTCAGGGTAGTCAGATCCATCAGTTTCAGGGCACGCAGGCTGCTTGCTGTTAAATCGCTCATAACATTCTCCAACGGCATCGCCGTATCAATTCTCACCTTGCGGGTTTGTTAGTATTCTAACATCCACCCGCGATTACACTTCGATATACATCACAGTTAATGAAAACTACGTACAAATTTGCATTACTGTAATGAGATCAAATTCAAATAAATGACCTCTTCTGCCGCGATCTTCTTCGCACAGGCGCATCAGGATCAAAAGCCGCGTCAGCACTTCTTTCTACAATGCCCGCACGCCCTTCGGCATAAAAAGGAATCACGATGACCACGAGCAACGAAACCGCGCTGCAACAGCGCTGCCAGCAAATCGTCACCAGCCCGGTGCTGAGCCCGGAGCAAAAACGGCACTTTCTGGCGCTGGAGGCCGAAAACAATTTGCCTTATCCCGCGCTGCCCGCCGGGGCGCGCCAGGCGCTGGACGACGGGGTCATTTGCGATATGTTTGAAGGCCACGCGCCGTTCAAGCCCCGCTATGTGCTCCCCGATTACGCCCGTTTTCTGCGCAATGGCTCCGCCTGGCTGGAACTGGAAGGCGCGCAGGATCTGGACGATGCGCTGTCGTTACTGACCATCCTTTATCATCATGTGCCGTCGGTAACCTCCATGCCGGTTTACCTCGGTCAGCTTGATGCGCTGTTGCAAGCTTATGTTAAAATTCTAACACAAGACGCGATCGATATTCGAATAAAACGTTTCTGGCGCTATCTCGACAGAACCCTGCCAGACGCGTTTATGCATGCCAATATCGGTCCTGCCGATACTCCCATTACCCGGGCGATTTTACGTGCTGACGCAGAGCTAAAGCAGGTTGCGCCAAACCTGACCTTTATCTACGATCCAGACGTCACCCCGGACAATCTGCTGTTGGCGGTGGCAGAAAACATTTGTGAATGCAGTAAGCCGCATATTTCCAATGGCCCGGCGAATGATAAAATTTTCACAAAAGGGCAGTACGGCGTGGTGAGCTGTTACAACTCGCTGCCGCTTGGAGGCGGCGGCAGCACGCTGGTGCGTCTTAACCTGAAGGCCGTGGCGGAGCGCAGCAGCTCTGTTGATGACTTCTTCACAAATGCGCTTCCTTACTATTGCCGCCAGCAAATCGCCATCATTGATGCCCGATGTGAATTCCTCTATGAAAAATCACATTTCTTTGAGAATAGCTTCCTCGTGCAGGAAGGACTGATCGATCCACAACGTTTTGTGCCCATGTTCGGTATGTACGGTCTGGCGGAAGCGGTAAACCTGCTGTGCGAAAAAGCGGGCATGCGTGCGCGCTACGGAAAAGCGGAAGCGGCTAACGAACTGGGCTATCGCATCAGCGCTCAACTGGCGGAATTTGTCGAGAATACGCCGGTAAAATATGGCTGGAAGCAGCGCGCAATGCTGCATGCACAGTCAGGGATTAGCTCTGACGTTGGCACCACACCGGGCGCGCGTCTGCCCTATGGCGACGAGCCGGACCCGATCAGCCATCTGCAAGCCGTCGCGCCGCATCACGTCCATTATCATTCCGGGATCAGCGACATACTGACCCTGGACGAAACCATCAAACGCAATCCACAGGCGCTGGTGCAGTTGTGCCTCGGCGCGTTTAAGGCCGGGATGCGCGAATTTACCGCTAACGTCAGCGGCAACGATCTGGTCCGGGTGACTGGCTACATGGTGCGCCTGTCGGATCTGAAAAAGTATCGCGCTGAAGGTTCCCGTACCAATACCACCTGGCTGGGTGAAGAGGCCGCGCGCAATACGCGTATTCTGGAACGACAACCCCGGGTGATCGGTCATGAACAGCAGATGCGCTTCAGTCAGTAAGCTGATCCCCTTCTCCTGCGTTGACGGGCCCGGAAGTCGTCTGGCCCTGTTTTTACAGGGCTGTAATCTGCGCTGTAAAAACTGCCACAATCCATGGACGATGGGACGCTGTAACCACTGCGGCGAGTGCGTGGCGCAGTGTCCACACCAGGCGCTGAGCGTCAGCGACGGAAAAGTCATCTGGCACGCCGAACATTGCCAGCAGTGCGACGCCTGTCTGAAGATGTGTCCGCAACAGGCGACGCCGATGGCGCAGAGCATGAGCATTGACCAGATGCTGACCCACATCCGCAAGGCCGCGCCGTTTATTGAAGGCATTACCGTTAGCGGCGGCGAAGCCACGACCCAGCTGCCGTTTATCCTTGAACTGTTCACCGCGATGAAAGGCGATCCGCAACTGGCATCGCTGAGTTGCCTGGTGGACAGCAACGGGCAGCTTAGCGAAACCGGCTGGCTGAAACTGCTGCCAGTGTGTGAAGGCGTGATGCTCGACCTTAAAGCCTGGAGCAGCGAATGCCACAGGCGGCTTACCGGTCGCGATAACGCGCAGATTAAGCATAGTATCGTGTGGCTGGCAGAGCGTGGAAAGCTGGCGGAACTGCGGCTGCTGGTGATTCCGGGACGGGTGGATTATATGCAGCATGTCGATGCGCTCGCCGCGTTCATCCGACAGCTTGGCGATGTGCCGGTGAGGCTAAACGCCTTTCACGCGCACGGGACGCATGGCGAAGCCAGGACATGGGCAAGCGCAACGCCAGAGGACGTAGAGCAACTGGCCGATGCCCTGCGCGAGCGCGGCGTAGAAAAATTGCGCTTTCCTGCGTTATATCTGTGAATATGCCGGGGGCGCATGGAGCATATAGCGTGCGGCATCTGGCTCCAGGATATTCTCAACGTTGTCACATCAGCAACAGGTTGCGTTCACCCTACGGGAAGTGCTTCTCTACCTCTTCAGCACATTTGAACACTGAGCAGCGACAACGATATTACACATCAAACAACGCCGTGGTATTGCGGTACAACGCGTCAGCGATCACGTCCGCAGGTTCCGGGCGCAGTTCGCAAAGCGCATCAAACACCTTAGCCGCCTGTTCCGGGCGGTTTGGCTGGCCCTGAAAACCATTAAGCGGCATGTCCGGGGCATCGGTTTCCAGCAGTAGCGCCGTCAGCGGCAGTTGCGCTATCACGTCGCGGGTTTTGCTGGCGCGCGGATAGGTGATCGTGCCGCCGACGCCAATCCGGTAACCCAGTTGCACGAAACGCTCGGCTTGCTGAAAACTGCCGGCAAAGCCGTGGACTACGCCGGTGCGCGGCAGGTTCTGACGCTTCAGATGCATCGCCAGCTTGTCATGGGTGCGACGGGAATGGAGGATCACTGGCAGATCGTAGCGTTTTGCCAGCTTTAGCTGCGCCTCCAGGATCTGTTCCTGCCTGTCGAACCGCGGGTCGTCGCGAAACAGATCCAGGCCGATCTCTCCCACCGCCACCACTTTTGCCGGACGATCGTCCAGAACCTGCTGTAAGCGTTCCAGACCGTCATCCGCATGCTGTTCGATCACTATCGGGTGTAGCCCCAGCGCGGCGTATAGCGGTACGAAGCGTTCTGCCAGCGCCAGTACGCGGGCAAAATTGGCCGCCTCTGTCGCTGGCACAATGATCTTCTCAATACCCGCTGCGCAAGCCCGCTGCAGGCTGGCGCGCTCATCGCCGGTAAACGGCGGAAAATCAAAGTGACAATGGGTATCGATAAAACGCAAACTCACGCCAGATCCTCATCAGTAAACAGTGTGTCATTGGCCTGCGGCGCTGCTGACACCGCCGCCACATGGGTATCGTTGGCGACCGGTGCGGGAGGCACCACCACCGGGCCAGGCGTGACAATTTTCGGAAGATGCCGCAGCAAAGGCGGCTCTTCGGCCAGCATTTTACCGACCGTGGCGAGAAAATAACGGCCACATAGCCGCCCGACTTTATAATCTTCGCGCAACGCCGGAATGCGGCTGCCCAACGCCATGCTTTTTAATGGCTTCGGCGGATAAATTTCAAAAAGACGGATCCTGCCCGGCGGCTTTTCAATGAAACGCTGGATGTCGGTGTAACTTGCCTCATGATGCTGCACCAGATTCACCAGCGGCTGCAGGCTGCTCTCGCCCAGCCAGCGCTCCATGCGCTTGAACCATTGCGGCGTGTAATACATTTGCGACGGCACGGTGCGGATCACCACCACCGTTTGCGCCCCTTGTTTCACTGCTTCGCGAACCGGGATCGCATCGCTAATCCCACCGTCCAGGTAGCTGACCCCTTCCAGCGACACCCCGGTGCGATAAAAACCGGGGATTGCGCTCGACGCGCGAATGATATCCAGCCAGTTCTGCTTCGTCGGCGTGAAGTAACCGGGCGTATAGTCGTCGCCACGGCAGGCGCACATATAAAAATGTTTGCCGCTGTCGAACAGCCGGGCGGCAGTATCCATTTGCAGCGGCATCTGGCTGGCGGTCGCCTCCACCAGCCAGTCAAGATCGATAAGATTGCCTCCACGCACAAAGCGCAACGGATCAAAAAATTCTTTGCGCGTGGTGTAACGCATGATGACTTTGCGCCCATAGCCAGGCTGATTACAGAGGTAGGCTGAAAGATTTTGCGCGCCTGCGGAGGTGCCGTAGTAGAGATCGAACGGATTAAACTGCGCGCGCATAAATTCATCCAGCACGCCTGCGGTAAAGATGCCGCGCTGTCCTCCGCCTTCACACACCAGCGCCAGGCGGCCCGGCTTGAACGGTCTTAATGACAACGGCGCAATATTGCCGAGCGTGACGGGTATACGCTGCCCCACCTCTGCCTTCCTGTTATTGTTATGCTTAAGGGAGCCAAAGTAACGCAAATTGACCGCGGCGAAAACAGAAAAAGCCAGTCCACTGGACTGGCTTCGTTGCAAGTTAGCGTTACGCTTTCACGCACTAGGGTCGTTTACGGCCCATAAACAGGCTGACCAGGAACAGGATGATACCGACGACGAAAACAATTTTCGCTGCGCCTGCAGCTGTACCTGCCAGTCCACCAAATCCCAGAGCGGCGGCAATTAACGCGATAACCAGAAATATAATGCCCCAACGAAACATAAGCCTCTCCTTTACCATAGTTAATGTCGACCGCTTGTTATGAGCGCTCAGGCTACTCATTCGCGATATTTTTAGTGTGGTGCACATTACGCCTCCCGACAAATGTCAGGAGGTCGAATACGAAGAATTACTGAGCTTTCAGATCGTTCTTGACGCTTTTCACGCCATCAACGGCTTTTGCGATGCTCTCAGCGCGATCGATTTGCGCCTGCGACTCTACGGTTCCGGACAGCTGGACAACACCATCGGTGGTTTCCACTTTCACTTTTCGGGAAGGAACAATGTCATCCGCCAGCAGTTTGGCTTTGATTTCACTGGTGGTTGCCGTATCACCGGCATAGCCTTTCACTGAACTCTCTTTACCGTCGCGAACGTGCAGTTTGTCGCTCACCGAGGTCACGCCTTCCACGCCTTTCGCCACTTTCACGGCTTCTTCAGCCTGTGCCTGACTTTCGACGAAGCCGCTCAGGGTCACCACTTTCTGATCGGTTTTGACAGAAATATCGGTGCTCTTAATATTTTCATGATCCACCAGTGCCGCTTTTACTTTTGCGGTAATGGCGCTGTCATCCATGAAATTACCGACTTTATTCATAGAGCTATCGACTTTTTGCCCTGCGCTTTCGGCCCCGGCTTGCGCTTTGTCCATGGTAGCGTTTTCTGCATATGCAGAACCCGTCGCCACAGCAGACGTCAGCATTACGGCCAGCAGAGTTTTAGAAATCTTCAGTCTTGTCATAGTCATCGATCTATTCCTGTATGTTTGCTCGTAATTTGAGCTCCGGCAACACGGGGTTGCATTGCTGAATGGGGTGACAAAACATCACCCAGTCAGAAGTCAATGGCAGCGGTCACATTCACAACGCGTGAAGCAGTGCTGTCGAAGGCCCTTCCGTTTCAGTTATTAATATCGTGGCTACAATCAACATCAGCTTTAAGCACTCCACTTCACGCATTGAACGGTATTTAAAGCCAATATTTATGTCATCACTTTGTTAAATATAGATCACAATTTTGAAATCGCGCGGGGAATTGCGCAAAAAATCGGCAAACATAAGCAAAAGAGAGGGATTTAAGAACATTCCGCAAGGGACTAAAAAGGCAGGGAAAGTGGCAGAGCGCAGCATTGCCGCGCTCTGAGAGGGAGATTAGTGCTCGCGAGTCTTACGGAACTGAACATCAGGATAACGTTCCTGCGTCAGGTTGAGGTTAACCATCGTTGGCGCAATGTAGGTGAGGTTGTCACCGCCATCCAGCGCCAGTTGAACTTCATTTTTACGTTTAAACTCTTCGAACTTCTTCGCGTCAGCGCATTCCACCCAGCGAGCAGTCGCCACGTTGACGGATTCATAAATCGCTTCAACGTTGTATTCGCTCTTCAGACGCGCAACCACCACGTCAAACTGCAGCACACCGACCGCGCCGACGATCAGATCGTTGTTGGCGATAGGGCGGAACACTTGCACCGCGCCCTCTTCCGACAGCTGGACCAGCCCTTTCAACAGCTGTTTCTGCTTGAGCGGATCTTTGAGGCGGATGCGGCGGAACAGTTCCGGCGCGAAGTTCGGGATACCGGTGAACTTCATCATCTCACCCTGAGTAAAGGTGTCGCCGATCTGAATGGTGCCGTGGTTATGCAGGCCAAGAATATCCCCCGGATACGCTTCTTCAACGTGTGAACGATCGCCAGCCATGAAGGTCAGCGCATCAGAAATCACCACGTCTTTACCGATGCGCACCTGACGCATTTTCATGCCTTTTTCATATTTTCCGGAAACGACGCGCATAAACGCCACGCGGTCGCGGTGTTTCGGATCCATGTTGGCCTGAATCTTAAAGACAAAGCCAGTGAACTTCTCTTCTTTGGCTTCCACGGTGCGGGTGTCGGTTTGACGCGGCATCGGCGCTGGCGCCCACTCCACCAGACCGTCCAGCATGTGGTCAACGCCAAAGTTACCCAGCGCGGTACCAAAGAAGACCGGCGTGATTTCCCCGGCGAGGAACAGTTCTTTGTCGAATTCGTTAGACGCGCCCTGCACCAGTTCCAGTTCATCGCGCAGCTGCTGCGCCAGATCGTCCCCCACAGCGGCGTCGAGATCCGGGTTGTTCAGCCCTTTAACAATGCGCACTTCCTGAATGGTATGGCCTTTCCCTGTCTGGTACAGATACGTTTCGTCTTTATAGAGGTGATACACCCCCTTGAACAGCTTGCCGCAACCGATCGGCCAGGTGATCGGCGCACAGCCAATTTTCAGCTCGTTCTCAACTTCGTCCAGCAGTTCCATCGGGTCGCGGATGTCGCGGTCGAGCTTGTTCATAAAGGTCAGGATCGGCGTATCGCGCAGACGGGTGACCTCCATCAGCTTACGCGTGCGATCCTCGACGCCTTTCGCGGCGTCGATAACCATCAGACAGCAGTCCACTGCCGTCAGCGTGCGGTAAGTATCTTCCGAGAAGTCTTCGTGCCCCGGGGTGTCCAGCAGGTTTACCAGGCAGTCGTGATACGGAAACTGCATTACTGAGGTGGTAATAGAGATACCACGCTGCTTTTCCATTTCCATCCAGTCGGATTTCGCGTGCTGGCTGGAACCACGGCCTTTAACGGTACCCGCCGTCTGGATAGCCTGTCCGAACAGCAGCACCTTCTCGGTGATGGTGGTTTTACCGGCGTCCGGGTGAGAAATAATGGCAAAAGTGCGGCGCTTGGCCACCTCCTGCAAATAAGGAGACAACGTCATAATTCATTCTTCTTGGTAAGCGCGGCGTCGCGCCGCGCATGTTGAATACGAAAAATTGCGGCTATTTTACCCATCAACGGGGGGGAGGCAATCAGTGTTTACACAGGAGTTGCTCCAGTTCGGCTAATGACGTCACGGTCCAGGTCGGTTGTATGCCTTCTGGCTGCTCGCGATGATGCGCATTCAACCAGCATGTCGCCAGCCCGGCATTGATACCGCCGAGGATATCAGATGCCGGGGTATCGCCCACCATCAGTACCCGGGAACGGTCCGGATTACCGGCCTGCGCCAGCGCGTAATCGAAAATCTTCGGGTCCGGCTTCGCCACGCCAACTTCTTCCGAGATGACCAGCAAATCAAAATAATCGCGCAGACCGGTCCGCTCTAAACGGATCTGTTGCAGGGCGGTAAAACCGTTGGTGATGATGCCAAGCCGGGCATTGCCGCGCAGGGCATTAAGCAGCGACACAGCGCCTGGTAGCGGTGCGCAGATCTCCGCCATCGCATTTATAAAGGCGTCATTAAGCTGCCCCGGCGCCACGTTGAGCCGTTCCGCCCAGCTTTGAAACCGGGCATGCTGAAGCTGTAATGAGGTGATCGCGCCGTTTTGGTAATCCACCCACAGTGGTTTATTGACGGCCTGATAGTCCTGAAAATCCTCAGCGGTAAAGGTGATGCTATAGTCGAGAAACATCCGCTGTAAGCCGGTAAACGAGTCAAACGTAAACAGCGTTTCGTCGGCATCAAAGAAAATCCAGTCCCACTTCATCATTACACCTTCTCTTACATACTGATTGGCAGTGCCATTATGATGGCGTCCTCGCGACCGTCGGCGGTCGGGTAGTAGTTGCGGCGAATCGTTGCCTCGTTGAAGCCTAAGCTTTCATACAGTGCGATGGCGGCAACGTTGGAGGCGCGAACCTCCAGCCACAGCGTCAGGACGCCGCGTTTTTCCAGCTCATCAATGAGGTGTTCCAGCAGCGCTTTCCCTACGCCCTGACGCTGAAAGTCGGGATCGACCGCGATATTGAACAGCGTCGCTTCATCGACTACCACCTGCGTGATGGCAAATGCGGCCATGCGTCCGTCTATCGTCAACTGATAGTTGAGATAACGTTCCCCCTGATTACTGGTAAATGTCTGTTCACTCCAGGGAAACGCGTGGGCGCGCTTTTCAATCTGAAACGCCGCGGGTAAGTCACGCTGGCTGAGGGAAGAAATCGTGTTCATGTGTGCAGATTTGTCGCCATAACGCGGCGCGCGCGGGCGCGCTGGTTTGTAGTTCATTAAATGAAGGCGTTGAAATCACCGCCCCTTCCAGCGTGACGGGCGCATCGTTGCCGAGACGCCAGCAGTGGCAGCGGCTCCCCTGCGGCAGCATGACCACGCGGTCGGGCGTCAACGGTAATACCTGATCCGGCGTCAGGCGCAGCGCGCGAAGAATATCGCGCATCAGCGGTTCCGTCAGCGCGGGGAGATCGTCGCCAACGATCACCAGGCTGACGTGCCGGGGAAGCGTAATCGCAATCTCGCCCTGTAAAGCGCCAGGGCGACGCAGTGACCACTGGGTGATACCCAACTGTTGCAATTGCCAGTCTCGCCGCGATGTCATGTAAAACGCTCCTGTCTGTCAAGGGCGCAAATATAGCAAATTCATCGAAACTGCGCCAATTACGCTCTATAATCCCCGGCTGATTAACTTAAGGAGCCTTCCATGTCTGCTTTTACCCCGGCAAGTGAAGTCTTGCTGCGCCACAGTGATGATTTCGAACAAAGCCGTATTCTGTTTGCCGGAGATTTGCAGGATGACCTGCCCGCGCGTTTTGCCAGCGCCGCCAGCCGTGTGCATACCCAACAGTTTCACCACTGGCAGGAGCTAAGCGGCCAGATGGGCGACAGCGCCCGTTTTAGCCTGGTAGCCCAGGCTGAAGATGTGGCCGACAGCGATACGCTGATCTACTACTGGCCGAAAAACAAACCGGAAGCCCAGTTCCAGCTGATGAATCTGCTGTCGCTGTTACCGGTGGGCACCGATATTTTTGTCGTTGGCGAAAACCGCAGCGGCGTGCGCAGCGCTGAACAGATGCTGGCGGACTTTGCGCCGCTGAACAAAGTCGACAGCGCCCGTCGCTGCGGTCTGTATCATGGCCGTCTGGAAAAACAGCCGGTCTTTGACGCAGAAAAATACTGGGGCGAATACGCCGTTGACGGCCTGACCATCAAAACCCTGCCGGGGGTGTTTAGCCGCGATGGTCTGGATGTGGGCAGCCAGTTGCTGCTTTCCACCCTGACGCCGCATACCAAGGGTAAAGTGCTGGATGTCGGCTGTGGCGCTGGCGTGCTTTCCGTCGCGCTGGCCAGCCACTCGCCGAAGGTGCGCTTAACCCTGTGCGACGTTAGCGCACCCGCGGTTGAAGCCAGCCGCGCAACGCTTGCCGCCAACGGCATTGAGGGTGAGGTGTTTGCCAGCAACGTCTTTTCTGAAGTGAAGGGTCGGTTTGACATGATCATCTCCAACCCACCGTTCCACGACGGTATGCAGACCAGCCTGGATGCGGCGCAGGCGCTGATTCGCGGCGCAGTGCGCCACCTGAACAGCGGCGGCGAGTTGCGTATCGTCGCTAACGCCTTCCTGCCCTATCCACAGGTGCTGGACGACACCTTTGGCTTCCATGAGGTCATCGCTCAGACCGGTCGCTTTAAGGTCTACCGTACCGTTATGACCCGCCAGGCGAAGAAATAGTCTGGTCATCCCTGGCTGGATTAAGGTGTCTGCGCACCGTCCGGTATGGTTTACAGATGCCGGATAACGCGTTGTTTATCCGGCCTGCGTTCAACGCTACGGTTAGCGCCCATTTTTCCAGCAATTGAGCTTGCGTGCGCAATTAACTATTGACGAAAAGCTGAAAACCACTAGAATGCGCCTCCGTGGTAGCGATTCTTTTCAAGAATCGATGGTATGCGAAGGTGGCGGAATTGGTAGACGCGCTAGCTTCAGGTGTTAGTGTCCTTACGGACGTGGGGGTTCAAGTCCCCCCCCTCGCACCATAATCCACGTTGATATTGCTCGCACTGGGCGAAGGTGGCGGAATTGGTAGACGCGCTAGCTTCAGGTGTTAGTGTTCTTACGGACGTGGGGGTTCAAGTCCCCCCCCTCGCACCAACGAGGCGATATCAAAAAAGTAAGATGACTGTGCGAAGGTGGCGGAATTGGTAGACGCGCTAGCTTCAGGTGTTAGTGTCCTTACGGACGTGGGGGTTCAAGTCCCCCCCCTCGCACCAATTATCTTACGGCCTTCCTTCTGCTGTTCCCTGTTGTTTATCCCTGATTCAAATTCATCATTACCAGCATCATTCCACCGATCAACGCAACGCATGATGGCAACAGAACAAAATGCCGCAGGTGTTTGTGATACAGCATCACCGGAGTGAGTAATAGCCCTAATACAATAATGGTCTTCCAGACCTCAAGGGAAAGATCGGCAAACGCCAGTCCGGCAATCACGATCCCCGGCAGTAATACTCCCCAACCACTGCCCAGCGCCCGTTGCAACATGGTTTCACCTCTAACAATGATAATGATAACCAATATCATATGATAAACTTTCTCATTTGTCAGCACACCGTTGCACACCCTGACATCAGCTTTACTTAAGCATTGATGACATGAATTCTTTAAGGTGATAAATTGCGCAGCGGTAAACATAGAAAGTAAATACCTCTTACTTTGAGCGAGCGACTTCTCGCTTTTTTCACGTGGCCTGAACAGTGTAATTGTTAGATAAATAATGAATTAAGACATGACTGCACAATCCTGGCTTTCCCTGCGCGCTAAAAAATATCAGCTCTCTCTCCGTCTGTTTTTGTTTCTTAACGCCGTTTCCGCTTTGTTTGCTATTGCTTATCCGATCTATCAGATTAAAACCGTCTCAGTGCCGGGTATTGTTATTCTGGCGCTGAGCGCGGCCCTCCTCGCGTGGCACGGTAGATACGCCAATAAAAGGATTAATTTACCGATCGTTTCTTTCGCGTTTGGCGGGCTATGGGCGGCGCATATTACGTTGAAATACACCGAGCTCCCGTCTCCGGACGACACTTTCCTGCTGATGGCGCTGCTGACTGTTTTATTCATCGGATCTATTTCATTTGCCAATAATATTGTCGCTTTTACGCTTCACTCGCTGCCCTCCGTACTGGTCTGCCTGTGGTTAAACGGCAATGAACAGGGCCTGCGGATCCTCTATTTCCTGGCGTTGCCCATGGCGGGAGTGGCGATTCAGCATGCAATCCAAAAACGTTACGATGATTTCGCCCAGCAGCTGATGTACAAACTGTTGGCGGAAAAAGAGACGTTGAACGACCTCAGCATGCTCGATCCTTTAACGGGGTTATACAACCGGCGGGGACTTCAACACCGTCTGGAGACCCTTCTTGAGACGGATACCGATGAGCATTACGTGTTGCTGATCGATATCGACCATTTCAAAGCCTACAACGACCATTACGGACACATGATGGGCGATCAGGCGCTGATGCGCGTATCCGCGGCTATTCGCGACGCCGTACGTTCGCGTGATGTGGTTGCTCGCTTTGGCGGCGAGGAATTTATGGTTTTGCTGACGGCAGCCGATCCGCAGCAGGCGCATGCCGCCGCTGAGCGTATTCGTCAAAGCGTGTATGACCTTAAGATCCCACACATGTTTAATGAAAGCGTCGCGACCAACGTCACGATCAGTATCGGTATCGCGCCGCTGACAGGCAGAGAGATCGAAAGCGCCATTAGCAGTGCGGACAAAGCGCTTTATAAAGCCAAGCATCTGGGACGTAACCATATTTTAGCCAGCAGCGATCCCGGTATCGCCTGACGCGGCGTGGTGTAATCGTGCGGCGTGAGAAGCAAGCCTGACAAAGCGCTTGCTATCGGTTATGCCTATAGCTAGGATTAGCAATCATTATCATTTAGATTATTATCCAGACTATGGCTTATCGTTCCGCATCCGTCATTGATAACGTCATCTGGCGAACGCCTCTGCAGCCGCAGCGCCCTTCGCTGGCGGAGGCCGTACGCGCAACTATCGCCCAGACACGCGAACACCTGCTGGATTTCATTCGTCTGGACGAACCTGCTCCCCAGTCTGCTATGACTCTGGCGCAATGGTGTCGACCAAATGAGCTGCAGTCATTGTTGGCGGTCTATTCCGACCATATTTATCGCAACCAGCCCACGCAGCCGCGAGAAAACAAGCCACTGCTATCGCTGTGGGCGCAGTGGTATATCGGTCTGATGGTGCCGCCGCTGATGCTTGCCTTATTAACGCAGGAAACGGCCATTGATGTCTCTCCCGAGCATGTGCACGTGGAGTTTCATGAAACGGGTCGCGCCGCGTGCTTCTGGATTGACGTTCATCCGGATCGTCAGGCGACGGAATGCTCTCCGCAGATGCGCATTGAAATCCTGATCAAACAGGCGCTAACGCCTGTCGTCCAGGCTCTTGAGGCCACGGGCGAAATTAACGGTAAACTCATCTGGAGCAATACCGGTTACCTTATTCACTGGTACCTCAACGAGATGAAACCGCTGCTTGGCGAAGAGTTACTTCACGCGCTTCGCCATGCCTGCTTCTTCGAAAAACAGCTTTCCTGCGGCACTGATAACCCACTCTGGCGGACCGTTGTCCCGCGCGAAGGCGTACTGGTACGCCGCACGTGCTGCCAACGATACCGCCTGCCCGACGTGCAGCAATGCGGCGACTGCACGCTGAAATAAGCCGGGAGCTTTCGCTCCCGGACCGTTATAACGCAATCTGCTCGCTTTCGGCGTCAGTTCGCTGCGCTTCTTCCGCTTCCTGCGCCAGTAACTGCTTCTCATATACCTTAAAGAAGGGGAAGTAGATAATGGCGGAGACCAGCGCCAACAGCACCACCAGGATCGCCGCGCGATAATCCCAGCCTAATGCCCATGCCGCCCCCACCGGCGCAGGCGCCGTCCACGGCACCACCGAAATCACCCGACCAATCAGATCAAACTGCATGGCTGCCCATGCGATGATGGCGTTAACCATTGGCGCCAGCAGAAAAGGAATGAAGAACACTGGATTCATCACGATGGGCGTACCAAATATCACCGGTTCGTTGATATTGAAGATGCTGGGCACCACGCTTAAACGACCAATCGAACGCAGATGTACGGAACGGCTGCGAAGGTAACAAATCACCAGCCCCATCGTCGCTCCTGAACCGCCAATGACAATGAAGAAGGTCCAGAACGCCTCCATAAAAATGTGCGGTAACGGCGCGCCCTGCGCCAGCGCCGTCTGGTTCATGCCGAGATTGGTCAGCCAGAACATTTGCAGCATCCCGGAGACGATCGCCGCGCCATGGATGCCCGCAAACCACAGCAGATGCCCAATCAGCACCGCCAATAAAATTGCCGGCAACGAATCGGCTGCCGAAACCAGGGGTTTAAAGATGGCCATGATCGCCTGCGGGATCAACATGTCGAACTGCGCCTGGATCAGCAAGCTGAGTGGATACAACGTCAACACAACGACCAGCACGGGGATCAACAGATCGAAGGAGTTTTTGATCATCGGCGGCACCTGATCCGGTAAGCGAATCCCGATGTTATGCGTCTTCAGAAAACGCATCATCTCAACGCAATAAATCGCCACCAGAATCGCCGTAAAAATACCTGTACCGCCAAGACTGTCAACCGGCAACGTCCCCTTCGTTTTTGGCGCGGCGATCAATAAAAAAGCCATAATCGCCAGCATTGCGCACATAAAGGGATCAAGCTGATGTGACTTCGCATAGTGTTTTCCGAGGTTGTACGCAATCGCCGCGCAGATGTAGATAGACATGATCCCCATCGTCATATCGAACGGGGTAAGGATTTGTCCTTCAAACTGCTTTGCCAGATCCAACCAGCCTCTGGCAAAACCCCAGGTGGTGTCGGGGGAAAACGGCGGATAGGCGAAAACCAACAGAAACGATCCAACAATCATAAACGGCATCGCAGAAATAAAGCCGTCGCGAATAGCCATGACATGACGTTGTGAGGAAATACGCCCCGCGACAGGGCTGACGTAGTTTTCGACGAACCGGAAAATCACATTAAAGACTGCATGGTTGGTAGATTTCATAAGTGGCTCTTTTTATGTGATACAGAGGAAGTGACAACTGCAGTATTAATCGCCCTTCCCCGTACTGCAACCGGTTACGGTAACCGGTTTCCGTGAATGTGAAGAGGATCGAAAAAACGTCTATGTTACTGGTTTGTTACATTAAAATATTTACAGAGGCGCCTGTCTTATGACAAATTACGCCAGCGGTTTTGCACACACTGGAAAACCGTCGAATGGTGTCAGGAGAAAAGAATGAGTTTGCAATCCGTACGGCAGTTTCTGGCCGAACATGCGCCCGATATTGAAATCATTGAATTAGACCAAAGCACCGCCACGGTTGATCTCGCGGCAAAAGCGCACAATGTGCAACCGGGACAGATCGCAAAAACCCTGTCGCTAAAAGTCAAAGACATGATCGTACTGATCGTCGCGAAAGGCGACGCGCGACTGGACAATAAAAAACTTAAAAGTACCTTTGGCGCGAAGGCCCGAATGCTCAGTTGTGATGAAGTGGTGAACGCGACGGGTCACCCGGTTGGCGGCGTTTGCCCGTTTGGCCTGGAGACGCCGTTACCGGTTTATTGTGATGTGTCGCTAAAGACGTATACCGAAGTGCTTCCCGCCGCTGGCGCAATCCATAGCGCTATCCGCATTTCACCAGAACGGATGGCTGAACTGACCTCAGCGACCTGGGTGGATGTCTGCCAGTGAAGGTCAACCGTACGCATTACTCTTAAGAGAAGCGCGATTCCCGCGCCTACAGCAGAATATCCGCCGCGTTCAGCAAACCGGCGTCCGAACTGACGCCCAGTTTCGACATCACATTAAATTTATGCGCCCGAATGGTTTTAATATTTCGCTCAAGCTCAACGGCGATTTCAGGCATAGAGTAACCGTGGGACATAAAACGCAAAATTTCACGCTCAGTAGGGCTGAGCATCCGGCTCTGTGTGAGATACCAGAGATTATGATTACTTTCATTAATTCGGCGGGTACCGCTAAGCGCCGTAAATAATGCTTCCTGTAATACCGGCAGCGACGCCTCTTTACTGAGAACGCCGTCCAGCGGCGACGGCGACAGCGCGCCGATTAATCGCGCTTCGACGTTATCATCGGCAATCACCAGACGTCGCATACGGGGAAAATTGGTGGCCAGTTCAGCCAGACACATTAACCCCATCCGGCGATCTTTTCTGATTGAAGAAAGCGAGAAAATAACGGCAGAAAATGTCGTTGTGTTCATCGCCTGTAGAAATTCATCTCGTGTCGAGTAAAGGTGCAGTTTATAGTGATATTCAGTATTTGTTTTAAATAAATCCTGAATACCAATACCGCTCATAACACATTTTTCTATGAGTGCGACATTTCCCGCATAGCTTCGGTTTTCCATTCTGGCGTATCTCCATATACAGAAGGTAAATTCAGCTCTCTCGCTCCTTGAGAACTGTTAATCCAGGCGTACATCTCAGCGTTGCTGTTGATTGATAAACGGCGCATCGCGCTATTTTTCTGGGCGCTGATGGTTTTATTACTTTTCTTTAGCAGCATCGCGATCTGATTGATGCCCCATCCCTTGCCTAACAAGCGCAGCACTTTTCGCTCGGAGAGCGTTAAAATAATAGAACGCGAACCAAATTCCGCGTGCTCGACGTGTTCTGGCGACAGCAACGTTTTGCTCACGCTGTCAGGATGTTTGCTGCCTGCACGCAAGGTGTTGACCAGGTTTTCAATCGGTTCCACATCGGACAGCAGCGTACTGGATGGGCACATTAGCAATTCCACCGCCTGCGGATACCAGGCGCGTGAGACGAGAAAAACCCAATGAATATCGCGATACTGAGAGATCAGGGTGGAGAACTGTTCACAGATAGTGCGCGGATGGCGGCACTCTCCGGTAAGATCGGCGATGACAACGTTAGAACGACGAAGTTGTAATAACGTAAGTTCGTCGACAGCGCGACAGGTGGAGACGTCATATTCCGGGAAATGCCGATGCATCACCCCATTCAGTCCAGCCTGAATGACCGGTACTTTGCTGATAATAATTCCGTTTTTGCAGCATCCTGGCAACATATATCCTCCACATCCCATAGCCGTTATCGCCCTGTTATTTTTGCAATTTGCGCAGAAAAACATTATTCAACGCAATACAAATAAACATAACAATAATCAGTATGAATTGTTAATCCCTGGTTTTCTTTCAGAATTCATATGGGCGATTATACAACTATCCACGTAGTATAATGCAATCCTGCCCCGTCAATATTTAACCATAAATCCAGAATGAGACATTAAAATATTCTTAAATTATAAATTAGCATTACTAATCCTTTTTGAGATAACGGATTTGTTTCATTAATTCACGAAATGCTTTAGGCGACATATTTTCATTTTTTTTAAAGAAACGCGAAAAGTAAGTCACATCGCTAAACCCCAGGTAATCTGAGATCTGGTTGATGGTCATGCTGGTATATTGCAGACTGCGTTTGGCTTCCAGCATGATGCGCTGATGCACAACGATTAATGCACTGCAATTATGAAATTCACGGCATAACTGATTAAGGTAATTCGCGGAGAGACCCACCCGACGCGCATATTCCCCCAGCGGCAGGTGTTCGCGATAATGACTTTCGATCTGGCGCGCAAAAAGACGCATTGCGCTACGTCTGCGCGCCAGTTTGTCGTCCTGTTGTATTGCCGGGCGATGTTGCCGACGCAGCCAGACCAGTAGCGCGCTCAGCAAGGCAAATAGCATCATTTCCCGCGCCTCGTGATCCGTCTGGTATTCCTTACGTAACGCCGAAAACAGGCTGTGAATATGGCGACGGGAGTGTCCCACCGGCACGCACTGCGGGGCGCTGAGCAAAGAGAGCGGCTGTGGAAACTGCGCCTCTAGGCGGCTTATCAGCGGCAGGGCAAGCGAGAGCACATAGCCCTGGGTTCCCGGTGAGAAACGAAAGCCATGCACGCACAGCGCAGGCACCACCTGCAGGCAGGGCTCCCGCATGACCGTCGAGAGTCCTTCAACCTCGATCATCGCCTCCCCCCGGTGCAAATAGAGAAGCTGGACAATCTCGGCGTGCTGGTGCACCCGGATGTGCCATTCATGCAGGCTGCTGCGCTGATGGATCGACTCACAGTGCAGCAATTCCGGCGTCGGCCACCCCTGTTGTTCGCCGTACAGTTTGAAAACGGGAACCCCATCAGTGAACGGCATTTTCTCTCCTTCTCGTTAACCCACTTTTTCGTAAGGCAGCCCGACGTAGTTTTCCGCAATGGTCGTCAGTCCGGCGACAGACCCAAGATAATATTGCCGATCCGCCTCCTGCATCTTGCGGTCGAAATCGCTCTTGTCCTGAAAATCATGCAGCAGGTGAGTCATAAACCAACTGAATCTTTCCCCTTTCCAGACCCGGTTAAGGGCCAGGCGTGAATAGCTTGCCAGCAGGTCGCCCCGCCCATGCTGGTAATATTGCGTCAGAATACGCCATAAATAGTTCACATCCGAGGCGGCAAGATTCAGGCCCTTCGCCCCGGTGGGCGGAACGATATGCGCCGCGTCGCCAACCAGGAACAGCCGACCATACTGCATTGGTTCCACGACGTAGCTGCGTAGCGGCGCGATACTTTTTTCCAGTGAGTGACCCGTCACTACCTTTTGTGCTAATCCGTCCGGCAGCCGCCGTTTGAGTTCGTCCCAGAAGCGCTCATCGCTCCAGGCCTCAACCTGCTCGCTAAGCGGCACCTGCAAATAGTAACGGCTTCTTGTTAGTGAGCGCTGACTACAGAGCACGAACCCGCGTTCATGATGGGCGTAAATCAGCTCCGGATTCACCGGTGGCGTGTCGGAGAGCAGCCCCAGCCAACCAAAAGGCCAAAGACTTTCATACTCGCGGATCGCCTCGCGCGGAATACTTTGCCGCGAGACGCCGTGAAAACCATCGCAACCGGCGATGAAGTCACAATCCACACGACACTTCTCCCCCTCCTTTTCAAACGTGACGTACGGGCGATCGCTTTTGGCGTCGTGAATGTCTACCTGCTGCACGCCATAAATCGTGGGCGCTCCACATTCGGCACGTTCCTGCATTAAGTCCCGCGTGACTTCCGTTTGGCCGTAAACCATCACGCTTTTTCCATCGGTTAATTCGCTCAGCGCCACGGGGATACGTTTACCGTCGAAGATAAACTCAACGCCATGATGTACCAGCCCTTCATTGTCCATGCGTCGGGCGGCTCCCGCTTCGCGCAAAAGATCTACGGTCCCGCTTTCCAGAATGCCCGCGCGGATCCGGCCAAGCACATACTCCGGCGTCTGGCGTTCAATGATAAGCGTGCGGATCCCCGCCTTATGCAGCAATTGCCCGAGCAACAGGCCGGAAGGCCCTGCGCCAATAATGGCGACCTGAGTTTTCATCGCGTCCCCCTGCTGATAGTTGATTATTTGTTTAAACAATGTTGATTAAAAGTTTCAAATTGCATTTTTGATAAGCACGCGACGAAAAAGAAGGTCAAAATGCGGACAAAAATTGCACTTTTCACCGATTTGATAAAAGTGTGGCGCAGTTCAAATTCTCATCTGCAGAGAACTGGCTCTTTTTTCAACATAAAGATTGATCTCAGCGGGAGCCAAAAAACGTCCGCTTCATGATACAAAGAAGTCTTTCGTCATCAGTCAGTACGCAACGCGTCTTTTCAGTCAGGGCGAGTCATGCAAGAAGAGCAGTCATTTCAGCGAACGGTTACACGGTTGTGCATTCAGTGCGGGCTTTTTTTACTGCAACACGGTGCGGAAAGCGCGCTGGTTGATGAACTCTCCACCCGCCTCGGCCTGGCACTGGGCATGGACAGCGTGGAAAGCGCTATCTCCTCAAACGCCATCGTCCTGACCACCATCAAAGACGGGCAATGCCTGACCTCAACGCGTAAAAACCAGGACCGCGGGATCAACATGCATGTGGTCACAGAGGTTCAACATATTGTGATCCTCGCTGAACATAAGTTGCTGGATTACAAAGGCGTCGAGAAGCGCTTTAGCCAGCTCAGACCTTTACGTTACCCGCGGTGGCTGGTCTCGTTGATGGTCGGCCTGTCCTGCGCCTGTTTCTGTAAGCTGAACAACGGCGGCTGGGACGGCGCGGCGATCACCTTCATCGCCAGCATGGTCGCGATGTATATCCGACAGCTGCTGGCGCACCGCCATCTGCATCCGCAGATCAACTTTTGTATTACGGCATTTGTCGCCACCACAATTTCCGGTTTATTGCTGCACCTGCCGGCCTTCCGCCTGACGCCTACGGTGGCGATGGCCGCCAGCGTCCTGCTGCTGGTGCCTGGTTTTCCACTGATCAACGCCGTAGCGGATATGTTCAAGGGGCACATCAACACCGGGCTGGCGCGCTGGGCTATCGCCAGCCTGCTGACGCTGGCGACCTGCGTGGGGGTGGTGATGGCATTAACACTGTGGGGGCTTCGCGGATGGGTATAATCGATTTTATTCTCGCGCTGATGCAGGACATGGCGCTTTCCGCCATACCGGCGATGGGTTTCGCGATGGTGTTTAACGTGCCGCACCGCGCGCTGCCCTGGTGTGCGTTGCTTGGCGCACTCGGACACGGCTCGCGCATGGTGATGATGAGCGCGGGTTTCAATATTGAGTGGTCGACTTTTGTCGCCTCACTGCTGATCGGCAGCATCGGCATTCAATGGTCGCGCTGGTATCTGGCGCATCCAAAAGTATTTACCGTTGCAGCGGTGATCCCGATGTTCCCCGGCATTTCCGCCTACACGGCGATGATTTCCGCGGTAAAAATCAGCCACTTTGGTTACAGCGAGGCGCTGATGATCACGTTGCTGACCAATTTCCTCAAGGCGTCGTCGATTGTCGGCGCGCTGTCGATCGGCCTGTCGGTACCCGGCCTGTGGCTTTACCGCAAGCGTCCACGCGTATAATCCTAGCGGCAGGTTCCTCCCTGCCGCTCGCCCGCCCCGGTGTGTTACTATAGAAGCAGAGTCCCTTCTCGGTTGCAGTCCGTATTGAGAAACGTTATGTCATCCAGAATTTTAACCCCGGACGTCATTGGTATTGACGCCCTATTACATGACCACCAGACGGTGCTGGCAAAATCCGAAGGCGGCGCGGTAGCGGTGTTCGCCAATAACGCCCCGGCCTTTTACGCGGTCACTCCGGCGCGTCTGGCGCAACTACTGGCGCTTGAAGATAAACTAGCCCGTCCGGGTTGCGACGTGACGCTGGACGCTCAGCTGTATGAAGAGCCGCAGCCGGTGCCGGTTAGCGTGCCGCTGGGGAAATTTGCGATGTATCCCGACTGGCGCCCGGACGACGACTTTCAGCGTCAGGCCGCGCTTTGGGGCGTGGCGCTACGCGAGCCGGTCACCGCCGAAGAGCTGGCCGCGTTCGTGGCTTACTGGCAGGCGGAAGGCAAAGTCTTTCATCATGTCCAGTGGCAGCAAAAACTGGCGCGCAGCGTACAGATAGGCCGCGCCAGCAACGGCGGGTTACCGAAGCGCGACGTCAACACGGTCAGCGAACCTGACAATCAAATTCCACCGGGTTTTAGAGGGTAACAATGAAAAACGTTGGCGATCTGATGAAACGTCTGCAAAAAATGATGCCAGCACACATCGAACCTGCATTCAAAACGGGTGAAGAGCTGCTGGCATGGCAGAAACAGCAAGGTGAAATCCGCGCAGCGGCGCTGGCCCGCGAAAACCGGGCGATGAAAATGCAGCGTACCTTTAACCGTTCCGGCATTCGTCCATTGCATCAAAACTGCTCCTTCGATAACTATCATGTTGAATGTGAAGGACAGATGAACGCGCTCAGCAAAGCGCGCCAGTACGTTGAAGAATTTGACGGCAACATCGCCAGCTTTATCTTTTCGGGCAAGCCGGGAACCGGAAAGAATCATCTGGCGGCAGCCATTTGCAATGAACTGTTGCTGCGCGGCAAATCGGTGCTGATCATTACCGTCGCGGATATTATGTCCGCGATGAAAGAGACCTTCAGCAACCGGGAAACCAGTGAAGAGCAGTTGCTAAACGATCTCAGTAACGTCGATCTGCTGGTGATCGACGAGATCGGCGTACAGACAGAGTCACGCTACGAAAAAGTGATCATTAATCAGATCGTCGATCGGCGCTCTTCCTCCAAGCGTCCGACCGGCATGCTCACTAACAGCAACATGGAGGAAATGACCAAATTGCTGGGCGAGCGGGTGATGGATCGTATGCGGCTCGGCAACAGCCTGTGGGTGATCTTCAACTGGGACAGCTTTCGCAGCCGGGTCACCGGTAAAGAGTATTAATAGCCTGATGGGCGGGTTCTAAGACCATTCTTACCTTTCACAGCGCTATACTGCGCTAAACGTGCCTGATGGCGCTACGCTTATCCGGTCTGCGATTCATGTCATCAGGCCGGGTAATCCGCCATACCGATAACTTCCTTACATGAGTCAGTATGATGAAAACAGCTAAATACCTTCTGGGCTGCGCGGTAACCGCCAGCGTGTTTATCGCCACCAGCACCTTTGCCGCCTCCTGGCAGGAGTCGCTTTCCAGCGCCGCCAATGAACTGAGCAAGCAAAGCGCCTCTTCTTCCCAGAGCGGAACGTCGCTTTCTTCCCTGACCAGCCTGCTTAACGGCGGCAATCAGGCGCTGAGCGCGAACAATATGAACAACGCCGCAGGTATTTTACAGTACTGCGCGAAGCAGAAACTGGCCTCGGTAACCGACGCGGAAAACGTGAAAAATCAGGTACTGGATAAACTCGGGCTGGGTGCGACAGAGCAGAAGCAGGACACTCACTATCTGGACGGCATTCAGGGTCTGCTGAATACCAAAGACGGCCAACAGCTTAACCTCAACACTATCGGCAGCACGCCGCTGGCGGAAAAAGTGAAAACGAAAGCCTGTGACCTGGTGCTAAAGCAGGGAATGAACTTCATTTCCTGACGCCAGAAGCCGCGTTTCAGCTGTCTCCCGGCTGGCGCGGCGTTTGCCGCTTCTTTTTATCCTTCTCCCCCCTCTCGTCCCCCGTATAGCGGGAAGTGACGGCGATCAAAAAAGTCTATTTCTAAACCAATTCTGAATAACATCGCATTAATATGTCACTAGAATTGCAGCTAAGTGACAACCCCATTACATTGTACTTCCTGAAAAAAGATTCACTGCCAGCCAACGCCTGGTTAAGCGCCTTTCTGCAAGAAGGCTATTCGTGAGGATCGTCTGTTGTCTGAGTTACTTTCCATCGTTCTGTTTCTCGCTTCCGTATTCATTTATGCGTGGAAAGCGGGTCGCAACACCTGGTGGTTTGCCGCAACATTAACCGTGCTGGGGCTGTTTGTGATTTTAAATATCACGCTCTACGCCAGCGACTATTTTACCGGTGACGGCATTAACGACGCAGTGCTCTACACGTTGACCAACAGTCTGACGGGCGCAGGCGTGGGCAAGTACATCCTGCCAGGCGTCGGCATTGCGCTGGCGTTAGTGGCGGTCTTTGGCGCGCTGGGCTGGGTGCTGCGCCGTCGTCGCCACCACCCGCACCATTTTGGCTACAGCCTGCTGGCATTGCTGCTGGCCCTCGGTTCAGTGGATGCCAGCCCGGCCTTTCGCCAGATCACCGAACTGGTAAAATCCCAGACCCGCGATGGCGATCCTGATTTCGCGACATACTATAAAGAGCCTGCGAAGCGTATTCCTGACCCGAAGCTGAATCTGGTTTACATCTATGGTGAAAGCCTCGAACGTACGTATTTCGATAACGACGCTTTTCCGGATCTGACCCCGGAACTGGGGGCGCTGAAAAATGAAGGGCTGGACTTTAGCCACACTCAACAACTGCCGGGCACCGACTACACCATCGCCGGAATGGTCGCTTCGCAGTGCGGCATTCCGCTGTTCGCCCCGTTTGAAGGTAATGCCTCGGCGTCCGTTTCCAGTTTCTTCCCGCAGAATATTTGTCTGGGGGATATCCTGAAAAACTCCGGCTACCAGAACTATTTTGTCCAGGGCGCTAACCTGCGTTTTGCCGGAAAAGACGTATTTCTGAAATCCCACGGCTTTGACCATCTGTATGGCGCGGAGGAGTTAAAAAACGTGGTGGCAGATCCGGCCTACCGCAACGACTGGGGCTTTTACGACGATACGGTGCTGGACGAAGCGTGGAAGAAGTTTGAAGAACTGTCCCGTTCCGGCCAGCGTTTCTCACTGTTTACCCTAACGGTCGATACCCATCACCCGGATGGCTTTATTTCGCGCACCTGTAATCGTAAGCGCTACGATTTTGACGGTAAGCCGAACCAGTCATTCAGCGCGGTAAGCTGCAGCCAGGAAAACATTGCCGCCTTTATCCAGAAAATCAAAGCGTCACCATGGTTTAAAGACACCGTTATCGTGGTCTCTTCTGACCATCTGGCTATGAACAACACCGCATGGAAATACCTGAACAAGCAGGATCGTAATAATCTGTTCTTTGTGCTGCGTGGCGACAAGCCGCAGCAGGAGACGCTGGCGGTCAAGCGTAACACCATGGATAACGGCGCAACGGTGCTGGATATTCTCGGCGGCGATAACTTTATCGGTCTTGGCCGCAGCAGCTTATCCGGTCGGTCCTTGTCCGAAATCTTCCTTAACAGCAAAGAAAAAATCCTGTCGATGAAGCCGGACGTTATCCGTTTGTGGAACTTCCCGAAAGAGATGAAAACGTTCACCGTCGATCGGGATAAAAACATGATCGCTTTTTCCGGCAGTCATTTCCGTCTGCCGCTGCTGCTGCGGGTCTCCGACAAGCGCGTCGAGCCGCTGCCGGAAAGTGAATACTCCGCACCGCTGCGCTTCCAGCTTGCCGATTTCGCCCCGCGAGATAACTTCGTCTGGGTCGATCGCTGCTACAAGATGGGCCAGCTGTGGGCGCCGGAACTGGCGCTTTCGACTGACTGGTGCGTGTCGCAAGGACAGCTTGGCGGTCAGCAAATCGTACAACATGTCGACAAAGCGCAGTGGAAAGGCAAAACGGCATTCAACGAGACGCTCATCGACATGGAACGTTATAAAGGCAACGTCGACACGCTGAAGATCGTTGATAACGACATCCGCTACAAAGCCGACAGTTTTGTCTTCAACGTGGCTGGCGCGCCGGAAGAAGTGAAGCAGTTCAGCGGGATTTCCCGCCCGGAATCGTGGGGACGCTGGTCGAACGCCCAGCTCGGCGATGAGGTGAAAATCGAATACAAGCAGCCGCTGCCGAAAAAATTTGACCTGGTGATCACCGCGAAGGCATTCGGCGACAACGCTAACCGCCCAATTCCGGTGCGGGTTGGCAAGCAAGAGCAGACGCTGGTATTAGGTCACGACGTCACCACCACCACGCTTCATTTTGAAAACCCCTCCGAGGCGGATACGCTGGTGATTGTTCCGCCTGAACCGGTTTCCACAAACGAAGGCAATATCCTCGGCCACTCACCGCGTAAGCTCGGTATTGGGATGGTGGAAATCAAAGTGGTTAACGGCCAAAGCTAACATTATCAGGCGGGATAATATTCCGCCTTTACCCCTTAAACACAAAATATAAACCTATAAAAAAATAAAAAACCAGTCATTACAACCTTATAAATAGAAATTATATTTATAAATATCCTGCAGAAAGATAATCCCTTACGCTTTCCCGACATTCATTTTCAGGGCAAGCGAACGCGCCGGTTATCATGCTTACAGGTTATAAATTCGAATCTATCCGCGTTTTACAAAGTGAAAACGTTATCGCCTGGGAGGTGTTGTCCACCGCCCCTGATGAGGTAGACCTGGAGCATTTTTTCAGTCACTTATCGTTGCAGGACAGGTTCAGCCTCTTTTTTGCTCAGCTCACTCACGTCCTGCAAACAACGCAGACGGGTAAATATTATCTCAACGCCAGTGAGGATGTGCTGCTGAGCGAGGGGTTCATAGAACGCCTGGCAGCGGAAGTGCATCAGCCGGAAAAGATTGCCATTGAGCTCACAGACCTTGAGCGTCTCCGCGCGCTCAGCCCTGACGAAAGCCGCAGGCTACGTGAGCGCATCGCCACCCTTCGCCAAATGGGCATTGCCGTCTGGGCCGACGATGTCCATGACGACATTCTCACCTGCCTGCTCGAACAGGCCTACGCCTTTTCCGGTGCGAAAATCGACAAACACGCCTTCTGGGCCGGTCGCGAACAGCAAACTCCGCTGTTGAAGCTGGCTCAGCGTTGCCGACAGATTGCGGAAGAAGTGCTGATAGAAGGCATTGAGACCGTCAACGATTACGAATTAGCCTGCCGCTCTACGGCGCATTACGGCCAGGGTTATCTGTGGAATAAACCAGCACTATGACTCCCTCATTTGCAGAGCGTTATCAGCTCATTGTATACAGCGACAACTACTATCTCTGGTCAGGGTTACGCCACTTAATCCGCGAGATGGGCGAACCACAACTGTCGATTGCCTGGCACAACGATCTCTCCAGTAAGAGTCTGTTTCAGCTACGCGAAACGATGCTTAACGACGCCAGCAGCAGAAGATGGTTGGTCGTCACCCCTGACAACCGTCTGCGCGAAGTGCAGCAAATCCTGCCGCCTGAAAACGTCTGCGTAATCCGTGACACTCTGACGCTAAAGCAGTTTGCCAATCATCTCCGTCACCCTGATTTTCGCCGCACGATCCAGAAAGATGCGCCACTGACCCGAACAGAAGTGAGCGTTTGTTTATTGATCATTAAGGGATTTTCCACCATGAAAATTGCCGAAATGATGAACAAATCGCCGAAAACCATTTACACCCATAGACGCAACGCGATGGTCAAGTTTCATTGCCATACGCTGGCGGAACTGCATCGAAAAATGCATCTGATGGAAAGCCGTTCGCTTTACCTGTCATCGTAAGGACGAAAACATGAAAATTTCTTCCCGCGCGCTCCCGGCGCTTTGTCTCAGTTTATCCGCACTTGTCGCGCCGCTGGCGTGGGCTGACAGCACGGCCAGCGCCACACTGCACGTCTCGCTGGAGGTGCTGAAGTCCTGCACGCTGCAGGCTAACGATCTGAATTTTTCTCGCCACGGTTCCGACGAAACCAACGAGATTCAGGCCAGTACGCAGCTCAGCGTGCTGTGCACTAACGGTACGCCGTTTTCGCTTTCTGCCGCCAGCGCCGACAGCGAAAACGATGGAACATTCTGGCTGAAAGCAGAAGACAGTAGCCTCGGCGCGAAAAATATCGCCTATAAGCTGTATGCCGACGAAAGTAAGAAAACGCCGGTAAACGCCAGCGGCGGCATCGAAGGCACGGGTAACGGTCAAACGCAGTCAGAAACCCTCTACGGCGTCATTGAGGCTGGCGCGCTGGCCGAGGCCAGGGCCGGTTTATACAGCGATGATGTGACGCTGAATCTGGTGTACTAATATGCGCTGGCTATTTCTGTTGACGCTGTTTTGTCTGGCTATCCTCGGTTTGTTAAGCCGTTACGCCGAGTCCGCCACGTTACAGGTCGCCCCCGTGACGCTGAATCTTAACCCACATCAGCGCGCCGCCGCCCTGTATCTCACCAACACAGGCGATACGCCGATTCACGCGCAGGTGCGAATCTATGACTGGACGCAGGACGACGGTAAAGACGTCCTCACGCTGACCGACGACATCGTCAGCAGCCCGGCGGTGGCCTCACTGGAGCCCGGACAACAGCAACTGGTGCGCATCGTGGTACTCAACCCAGGCTTACACGCGCATGAACAGAGCTTTCGCCTGCAGATCGACGAACTGCCAGGGCTTTCCGCCGCTGGCGCCAGTCATACCGGCGTCCATTTTCTGTTGCGCTATTCGATCCCTCTGTTTATCGCAGCGGAACACAACGCGGCGCTGGATGACATTTCGCAGCTCGCCTGCGCGCAGCAAGAGAAGGATATCTGGTGCCAAAACCGCGGAACATCGCATATTCGTCTGAGTAACGTTCAGGCGCTGGCGAACGATGGCCACCCCATAGAAACACTCCCGGGTCTGGCGGGTTATGTACTGGCAGGACAGCGGTTCATGCTTCCGTTTAAACGCGATCACCGTCGCCTGCTATCCGCCCTGCGCGCCTATCTGAATGAAAATACTGAAGCCAGCCTGCTTAAGGTACATCCTGCTGCTGTGGCTACTGCCCATGACACTCCACGCTGAACCCTCTGTGAAAACCACGCTGTACCTGTCCATCACCGTTAACCATTATGTTCACGACGGACTCTGGGCGGTACGCGTTGAGGATAACGCTCTCTGGCTCGCCAGCCGCGACGCGAAATCTCTGGGGATCGCGTTGAACGATGACAGTCGCCCCTGGATCGATCTCGCTTCTCGCAAGGACATTAAGGCGGAGTTTGACCCTCTGCAACAGCATCTGTCGCTAACGCTCAAACCGTCGGCATTAAACCATCGTCAACATCTGGTCAGCCAGCCGCCCCCGTCGTCACAGGTGCTGCCGCAGGCGGAAACCATGGGGACGCTCTCTCTCGACTATTCACTGTACGCCAGCGAAAGCGCAACGGAACGACAGGCTAGCGTCCAGAGCCGGATGCAAAGCTCCGGATGGCTGCCTGGCCAACTGAGCAGCAGCATGAACAGCCGCATTCAGCAGGGGCAGAATGACGCGCGCACCCGCCATACCCGTCTGATGACAGCCTGGCAATACGATATGCCGCAGTCGTTAACCAGCCTGACGCTCGGTGACGCCATCACCACCGGGGTAAGCTGGAGCCGCCAGGTACGGTTTGCCGGGCTGCATCTGTCGCGCAACTTTCAGCTTGATCCCCGGCTGAATACCGCGCCACGGGCAGAATTCAGCGACAGCGTGGTTTTGCCGTCAACGGTCGATTTGTACATTGACGGCCTGCGACAAAGCCGCCAGCGGGTCGCGCCGGGCAACTACGTTCTGGATACGATGCCGACCTTTTCTGGTCGCGGGCAGGCGCAGGTGGTGATCACCGACATCAATGGACAGCGGCGAGAGGTCACTCTCGACGTATACGGTACGCCAGACATGCTGGCGAAAGGGATGAGCAGCCATTCGCTGGATATCGGTTGGCTACGGGAAAATTATGCCGAACACTCAAACGATTACGCCGCATCCCCGCTACTGGATGCGGGATGGCGCTACGGGGTCAGCAACCAACTGACGCTGGGCGTCCATAGCGAGCAGCATCGACAGGCGCACAATATCGGCATCGCCAGCGACTGGCTACCCTCGCCACGCGCCGGGGTGCTCAGCGGTCATCTGGCGACCAGCCAGGGAAAGGTGGGCAACGGCGTGAAATGGGGGCTGGGCTATCAGTGGAACGCGCAGGGCAGCGGTTTTTCGCTGAACACCAGCCGCAGCAGCGACGACTGGTCTGATATTGCCCGGGTCAGCGGAAGTCTGCCCGTCAGCCGCAGCGACAGCCTGTGGCTCAGCCAGGCGTTACCGGACTGGGGCACACTCGGTGCGGGCTGGGTGCGGCAGGACAGCGTACGCTACATCAATGCCAGTTGGTCGCGTACCTTTGATAACCGGATTTCTGCCACGCTGGGCTATAGCCATTCACTCAGCAATGGCGACAAAACCGTTCAGCTTCTGCTCTCTTTGCCACTGGGAAGGCGGGACACGGTGTCGTTCCAGACCCGCCAGACCGCAACTCGCTGGGATTATCGCCATCAACCCGATGACCTGCAGGGCGGCTGGTCCTGGCAGCTTGCCCGCAGCGACGGTCAGCTCAGGCAGCAGCATGCGGAACTTGGGCATTTGAGCCGCTATGGCGAATGGCGCGTTGGTCTGGATCGCGACAACCGCGAGAACAGCCGCTACCTCACCGGCGAAGGCTCCCTGATGCTCCTGGAAAAACACGCCTATGCGCTGCGCTACAATCAGCAGGGCATGGCGCTGATCACCACTAACGGCATAGGTCATATCCCCATCGCCATCGAAAACCGGCCTGCGGGCGAAACCGATGAAAATGGCTTTCTGCTGCTGACCGATCTGCCTCGCTACCACCAGAGCAAAATTACCCTGGATCCGCTGAGGTTGCCGCCGGACGTGGTGACGCCGATGACGGATATCCACGCCGCGCCGGGCGTCACCGAAGCGGTGAAGGTCGACTTTCACGTCCACCGTTCGCGGTTAGTCACGGCAAAGGTAGTGGATAAACAGCGTCATCCGCTTTCGATGGGCAGCAGGGTCAATACTCCCGACGGCGCCACGATTGTCGGACGCGACGGGTTTATCTGGCTGGAAAATCCGCCCATGCCGGGAAAACTGGAGATACAACAGCCGGCAGGACGCTGCCAGATCCGTCTGCCCGCCTCTGAACCGCAGGCTGGTCCGGTTAATCTGGGAGAGCTGTCGTGTCTGTAAGCCAGCGCCCGCTGTTCGCGCTACTGCTGTTTATTCTGTCGGCTTTTAACGCCAGCGCCAGCAAATGCTGGATAACCCAGGGCGCAGGCGTCACGTTTGGTACGCTGGTGACCGGCAGCGCCAGTACGACGCATGCCAGCGTCCATTTCAGTTGCTATGCCGATTTCGGCGAAACGCGCTACTTCAACGTCTGCCTGAGCAGCCTTGAGGCCAGCCCGTTTAAGATGACCTCCAACGGCGATGAGGAAGGCAAGGCGTACACGATGCTGTTTAACCTGTACAGCGCCGTGGACAATACCCGGCCGCTTACCGCGCAAACGGCGGGTCGCGCGCTGCAAACGCCGCTAACGGTGGGCGGCAATCAGGTCGGCAGCGGCAGTTTTCCCTTAAACGCGGAGATCCCCGCCGGACAGAACAACCTGCCGGTGCGCAGTTATTTTAACTATGCCCTCGGACTGAGATTAACGTGGAATAGCGCCACCCGCCCCGAGGCGCTCACTGCCTGTCAGGACGGCGTATCACAAGGCGAAGCCATCGACAGCGCCTCACACGCCAGTGCAACTCTGTCAGACAGCTGTTTCATCCAGAATGTCTCGCCGCTCAACTTTGGCGTGGTAAACAGCACCGCATTACGCGGCCAGGTGAACTCAACGGCATCGATCCGTGCCCGTTGTCCTGTCGGCACGCGCTATTCCCTGGGACTTAGCGTCGGAGAACATGCGCACGGGCAAAACCGCCAGATGTGCAATTCGCAACAGCAATGCCTCACGTATAACCTCTGGCAGGATGCCGCAATGAGCCGCCCCTGGGGAGACCAGATCGGCAACAATACGCTGGAAATGGACCATCATAACGGCAGCATTCAGGATGTGACGGTGTACGGCAGCGTACCGGCGCAAACCTTAACCGGCACAGGTGAGTTCAGCGACGATGTTGTCGTAACGCTCACTTATTAATCTGTTTAATACCGGTCTGGATCAATGTTACCGATAACATTTAGCGTTAAAATTATTCACGCACTAAATAAATACACCGCTACTCTTTCACCCGGACTACCAATAATCCCATGAAATACCTGCTTGCAGACATGCTCGTTTACGACAACGAGGATGGTACGCTTACACTCCAGAATGACGCCGCTGCGGAAAGTCAGTCGTTAACCTGCACCGCGCAGACCATTCTGAATCTGCTGATCGACCACCACGGCATGGTGGTTGAACGCGAGACGTTCCTGCAGGAGGTGTGGGATAACCGCGGCCTGCATGGCTCCAGTAATTCACTAAATCAATACATCAGTATCCTGCGTAAAATGCTGGCGACGCTGGTGCCCGACAGCCTGTTTATCGTCACGGTGCCGAAAGTGGGGTTTATGCTCAGCGCAGATATGCCCGTGATCCCTCTCGACACAGAAACGCGCGAAAGCGCCCCCGCGTCCCCCCGCTCCCCGCGCATAACCGGGTCGTTGATACTCGTGACGCTCATCGTGACGGGGTTATGTCTCGCGGCATTGTTCTGGAATGCGCATCGTCAGCGTGCAGAATTGTTTCTGCTCAGCCACATTGATACCTGTCCGGTTTACAGCTTCACTCCCTTCCCTGACGGCTTTCGCGAACAGGCGGATGCGCTACTGGCGCAGATACAAAAAGCCGGTGAATTTCGCTGTCTGCCCGACTCGCTCTTTTATGTGCACATTCAGGATCCGCTGCTGTATGGCGATCAAGGACGGCTGGTGCTCTCGCAGTGCTCGCGCTTTCGCGGACACACCAGCAGTTGTCAGACCTTGTATTACTATGAGTGGTAGACCGTGAAACAGAAAAAAAGGATCTTCGCCGTTCTTGCCCTCAGCCTGCTGGTGATTCTGAGCACCTGGCTGTGGATCAAACACAGTGAGCAGTTGGCCATGACCTGTCAGGGAGGCCTGGTCTTTAAGGATCGGCGGGCAGACAACCCGTTTACCTTTGAAGGCGTCGTGGTGATGCATTTCACGCCCGACGGCACCGGTTATTTCAGTCTGAACGGCGATATCATGAATAAGCAGAATCACTGGACAGTGTCGCGCCAGCAGAATTTCAGTTGGAAGCACATCCATGACGCTTTTTACCAGTTGCAGATCAATCAGGTTGAACGGTTCGGTCATGATGACGTGCCCGCGGGGGTGTTCGAAAAATACGCCCTTGGGATAACGCAGGACCAGAAGCGCCTCTTAAACATTCAACGAACGCCTGATGAGGCGGTTGTCATCAGCAACTATTACTCGCCGCTGCTGGTCTGTGCCGGATAAAAAGACAGCGCCCCACACTGCTCCGGGCGCTGTATGGCAACAGCTAAAACGTTATCACGCCCTTGATCAGTTCCCGGTTATTGATCACTTCACGTTCGAAGATCCCGGCAAGCTGGCTGAACGGATAGCGATGCGTCAGCATCATCTCAGCGGTCAGCTTGCCTTCCGCCATCAGGCGCCCCACTTTGGCAAAATCTTCCGGAGTGGCATTACGGCTGCCCATCAGGGTGGTCTCTTTCTTGTGAAATTCCGGATCGGAAAACTGAAGATCGCCTTTGAACAAACCGACAAACACAATCGTGCCGCCGTGACGAATCAGATTAACTGCGTTATTCATCGCGTGCGCGCTGCCAGTGGCATCCAGTACTTTCTGTGCCAGCGCGCCGTCAAATTGCGCACGCAGCTGCGCGTCAAAGTCTGTGGCCGACGGATCCACCACCGGCAGCCCCAGGCGGGTGGCGACATGTTCGCGCCGGGCTGGGCTGGTATCCGCCACCACGACCTGCGCACCATCCGCTTTGGCGATCGCCGCTGCGCCCAACCCGATCGGACCCGCCCCCACAACCAGCACCTGCTCGCCCGGCGCAATTGCCGCCCGTCGAACCGCATGCGAGCTGATGGCATAAGGCTCAATCAATGCCGCCGCTTCCGGCTCAATATCTTCCGCCAGCAGTAAATTCGTTTCCGGGACGCTGAGATACTCGCCAAAGCCGCCGTCCTGGTGAACGCCGATAACCGAAATATGTTCACAGCAGTTTGTGCGACCGCTCAGGCAAGCGGGACACTGTTGGCAGGAGACGTAAGGGATCACCGCCACCTGTTGACCGACCTTAAGATGAGTCACCTTTTCGCCGAGCGCGACAATATCCCCACATATTTCATGGCCTAATACACGTGGATAGTTAAAAAAAGGCTGGTTCCCGCCCCAGGCATGAATATCGGTACCGCAAATACCGACAGTTTTTATTTTAATTAACGCCTCATACCGCGCCGGAATCGGAATTTCTGTTTTTTTCACTATTAATTTTTTGGGTTCCTGACAAATCAACATCGTCATTGTGGACATAATCATGCACTCCGGTTTTTTCGTTGCTTCAGATATTGATGAAAAGCGAAATAACGGCGTAACCGGAAAGCTAATTTGTGAAACTCTACGCATTAAAATGTTTTAAATCGGGTTTTAATGCGCAAAAAGGAGGAAATAATGAGCCGTTCACAAAATTTACGCCACAATGTAATTAATCAGGTAATCGACGATATGGCGCGCGGCCATATTCCCTCTCCGCTGCCGTCGCAAAGCGCGCTGGCGGAAATGTATAACATCAGCCGAACGACCGTGCGCCATATCCTTCATCACCTGTGCGCATGCGGCGTACTGACGCCGGTGGCGGGTGATTACGTCATCGCCCGCCGTCCGGACGCCGACGACGGTTTTGCCTGCACAACGGCGTCGATGGCGGAGCAAAACCGGATATTTGAGCAGGCGTTTTTCACCATGATCAACCAGCGTCAACTGCGCGCGGGCGAAACCTTCTCTGAACTTCAACTGGCGCGCGCGGCGGGCGTAAGCCCGGTCGTGGTGCGGGAATACCTTTTAAAATTCGGGCGTTATAACCTCATTCAAAGTGAAAAACGCGGCTACTGGAGTATGAAGCAATTTGACCAGTCGTGGGCTGAACAGCTTTTTGAGCTACGGGAGATGCTGGAGACGCACGCATTGCAGCATTTTCTCAATCTACCCGATGACGACCCGCGCTGGTTACAGGCCCGAACCTTGCTTGAGCGCCACCGGACGCTGCGCGACAGCATCGGCAGCAGCTTTCGCATGTTTTCCCAGTTGGACCGGGATTTTCACGCGTTGCTCCTTTCCGCTGCAGATAATATATTTTTTAATCAGTCACTTGAAATTATCTCCGTGATCTTTCATTTCCACTATCAGTGGGACGAGCGTGACCTGAAGCAGCGCAATATCATCGCCGTCGACGAACACATGACCATCCTCAGCGCATTAATCTGCCGAAGCGATCTCGATGCCACGCTGGCACTGCGTAACCATCTGAATACCGCGAAACAATCGATGATTCGCTCAATCAATCAGCGTGTCCAGGAGACGTATTAAAGACAGATTAAAAACAGGATTCCGGAACCCACCGCACGCTTTTATCAAAATAAAAACGCGGAAGAAATATCCCTTACCTATGCTCACGAACTGTCGACGTTATTAAAAAAGCATTGTGAGCGGCGGGGATAAAATATTCCTTTGCCGATCGTTTACATGAACGCTGCGCGACACGATGTCCCGCAGAAAATAATAAACACAAGTAATGGGAGTCCGGCGTGGAAAAAGACAATATTACCCTCGAACCGCGTTCTTCATTTGACAAACCGGCCACTGCCGATATTACCGTCCCGCCTGAAGGCATGGTACAACGCAGCAGTCGAATAAAACGTATTCAGACCACTGCAATGATTTTATTATTTTTCGCGGCGGTGATTAATTATCTTGACCGTAGTTCGCTGTCGGTGGCGAACCTGACGATCCGGGAAGAGTTAGGGCTAAGCGCCACCGAAATCGGCGCGCTGCTGTCGGTCTTTTCTCTGGCCTACGGCATCGCCCAACTTCCCTGCGGCCCGCTGCTGGACCGCAAAGGGCCACGCATTATGCTCGGCCTCGGCATGTTCTTCTGGTCGCTGTTTCAGGCGCTTTCCGGGATGGTGCACAGTTTTACGCAGTTTGTGCTGGTGCGCATCGGCATGGGGATTGGCGAAGCGCCGATGAACCCGTGCGGCGTGAAGGTCATCAACGACTGGTTTAACATCAAAGAACGTGGTCGACCAATGGGCTTTTTTAACGCGGCATCCACTATTGGCGTAGCCATCAGTCCGCCGATTCTGGCGGCAATGATGCTGGTCATGGGCTGGCGCGGCATGTTTATTACCATCGGCGTGCTGGGCATCTTTCTCGCCATCGGCTGGTATATGCTGTATCGCAACCGCGAGCAGGTGGAACTGACCGCTGTCGAACAGGCTTATCTGAACGCCGGGAGCGTCAACGCCCGTCGCGACCCGTTGAGTTTTGCCGAATGGCGCAGCCTGTTCCGCAACCGCACCATGTGGGGCATGATGCTCGGCTTTAGCGGCATTAATTATACCGCGTGGCTGTATCTGGCCTGGCTGCCTGGGTATCTGCAAACGGCCTACAGCCTGGATTTAAAGAGCACCGGGCTGATGGCGGCGATCCCTTTCCTGTTCGGCGCGGCGGGGATGCTGGTCAACGGCTACGTCACCGACGGGCTGGTAAAACGCGGAATGCAGCCAATTAAAAGCCGTAAAATCTGCATTATCGCCGGGATGCTGTGCTCTGCGGCCTTCACCTTTGTGGTGCCAAACGCCACCACCTCCATGAGCGCGGTTCTGCTGATTGGCATGGCGCTGTTCTGTATCCATTTCGCCGGGACTTCCTGTTGGGGTCTTATCCACGTGGCTGTCGCTTCACGGATGACCGCGTCGGTGGGCAGTATCCAGAACTTCGCCAGCTTTATCTGCGCCTCGTTCGCGCCGATTATTACCGGCTTTATCGTTGATACCACCCACTCATTCCGCCTGGCGTTGATTATTTGCGGCTGCGTCACCGCAGCAGGCGCGCTGGCTTACATCTTCCTGGTTCGCCAGCCAATTAGCGATCCCCGTAAGGTGTGAAAAGCAATATACTGAGCGGATGAAAATACACTGCCGCCCCACCACACTTGCTGATACCGCCGACCTGCCCGCCATTGAGCGCTCGGCAGGACGGCGCTTTTTAGCCGTTCCTGAGCTTGCCTGGATCGCTGACGACACCATTACGACCGTGGAGCAGCATCGGGAATATGTCTTAGCCGGAATGAGCTGGCTGGCAGAGACCGACAGGCATGCCGTTGGCTTCCTGCTCGCAGAAGCACAGGAGTCTTCGTTGTATATCGCAGAGTTTTCGCTGCATCTCGACTGGCAGGGGAAAGGAATTGGTCGTCAGTTGCTCAACGTTGTCAGACAATGGGCTGATGAACAGGGCTATACCGCGATGACGTTGACCACGTTTCGTGACGTGGCGTGGAACGCGCCGCTGTATGCCCGGCTGGGCTTTGAGATGCTCGACGAGGACTCGCTGCCAGCCGCATTGCGTCAGAAGCGAGAAGCAGAAACGGCGCGGGGTATCGCCCGTGGTTCCCGCTGCGCCATGCGCCTGCGTCTGAGGTAAACGTCCGAGGGCGGCTACGCTTTCCCAGGCCGACGCTTACCCGGTAGGCTGGTTAAGCGCAGCGCCAACCGGCGGCGTTCCTTCGCCACCGGCTTTACCGCTTAAAACGTTTCCCAGTTCTCGCCGGTATCCGCCACAACGGCCTTGCGCGGCTGAACGGGCGCCGACACCGGTTTCACGCTGGCGGTTTCGCGCGCGCGCTGCTGCTCCTGTTGGATGCGGAACACGGCGACAGCCTGAGTCAGGCGGCTGGCCTGCTCTTCCAGCGCTGCAGCCGCCGCTGCGGACTCTTCCACCAGCGAGGCGTTCTGCTGCGTGACGCGATCCATCTCCGCCACGGCCAGGCCGACCTGATCAATCCCACGGCTTTGTTCGTCAGACGCGGAGGCGATTTCGCCCATAATGTCGGTTACGCGCGTGACCGCGTTCACGATCTCATCCATCGTTTCGCCCGCGCTTTCCACCAGCGTCGAGCCAACGTCAACACGGCTCACCGAGTCTTCGATCAGGCTCTTGATCTCACGCGCCGCCTGGGCGCTACGTTGCGCCAGATTACGCACTTCACCGGCGACCACAGCGAATCCGCGGCCCTGCTCGCCTGCACGCGCCGCTTCAACCGCCGCGTTAAGCGCCAGGATGTTGGTCTGGAAGGCAATACCATCGATCACGCTAATAATGTCGGCGATTTTTTGCGAACTGGAAGCGATATCGCGCATGGTCTGCACCACGTTGTCCACCACTTTACCGCCTTTTTGCGCCGTCTCGGAGGCGCTAAGCGCCAGATGGCTGGCCTGACGGGCGTTTTCGGCGTTCTGCTTCACGGTAGCGGTCAGTTCTTCCATGCTCGCCGCGGTCTCTTCCAGAGACGCCGCCTGTTGTTCGGTGCGGGAGGAGAGATCGTTGTTGCCCATGGCGATTTCACTGGCGCCGCTGTAAATCGCGTTCGCGCCGTTACGCACATCACCCACGGTACGCACCAGCTCGCCCTGCATATGGCGCAGGCTCTCCGCCAGTTGGCCCATTTCGTTAGAGCCTTCCACATCAATACGCTTCACCAGATCGCCGCTGGCGATATGACGAATGCTTTCAATCAGCCGGTTCATCGGCGCTATCAGCGACAGCTTAATGCCAAACCAGACGGCAAAAATCACTACCAGCACCGCGAGCAGCACGCAGCCAAGCACCCACATCGCCTGATTGTAAGAGTTGTTGTTGTCCTTGACCGCCTGGTCATAAAGTCGGTCGTTCTGCTCAAGATAGCTCACATACTGCTTCTCAAAAGCGTCCTGATATCCCTGGGTTGGCTGATCGAAAAACGCGTTGATATTACCCGCGCCGAGCAGTTGTATAAGTTCAGCCAGCGCGTTGTGGTAAATATCGTAATTGCGTTTGATCTCAGCCGAAGCCGCTTCGCTTTGGCGCGGGTCACGCGGCAACGCTTCGTAATCGGCCCAGTTTTTTTCCGCCTGTTTCAGCGACGCCGTGGCTATCTGCATCAGATCCGCCACGGTCGCGCCGCTACCGATGTTGTTCTGATCCATCATGTAACGGATACCCGCGCGGTTCAGGGTATTGCGGGTCTGCAACAGCGCCACCCAGCTACCGTTTAGCGTGGACTGTTGCTGGCGAATGGTTTGTAAAACGGTGAAATTCTCTTTGTCATTCTTCAATGCGTTAAAGAACAGACCGCCTGAGGTGAGTTGTAAAAGGCCAAACAGCGCCAGGACCAGCAATAAGCTGGTCACAATCTTGATACGTTTTAACATGTTTTCTCTTTCCGCTAGACAGATACTCTGGTTTTCGGCCTGGAATGAGAAAACTTTATGGAACCGCGGGCGGTATCACAGGAAATTTGCTTAATTAACTGGCAATAACGGTGATAACCCACTCTGCAAACGGGCAGCGGGCGGCTGCCCGCGTACGTTACAGCAGTGCTGAAATCTCCTCATACAGCGAGCGTGGGATCGTCACGCCTGCATCCTGGCATGTTTGCCGCGAGATGAAACGGCGCTCGCCCGGCAGCCGCGCCCCCTGCGCCTGCATTGAGGCAAACAGCGTTTCAGCACGATCCAGATGTACATGGGCTTCCGCACCCAGAAACCGTTCAGGATCAAGCGCCAGGATCAGCTCGCCGCCGTACGGCAAACCGCCTGCGCCATCGTCCCAGGCCAGCGACTCTGCGCTGGTCATATCGCCAATCAGCGGCCCGGCCAGCAGCTCCACCATCGCGGCGAAGGCGGAGCCTTTATGCCCGCCAAACGTCAGCATCGCGCCATCCAGCACCGCCTGCGGATCGGTAGACGGTTGCCCTTCACTGTCGATTCCCCAGCCTTCGGGTATGGGCTTTCCGGCTCGCAGATGAAGCTGAATTTCACCGCGCGCCGCCGCGCTGGTCGCCATATCGAAAATATACGGCGGCTTGTCTTTTCGCGGCCAGCCAAAGGCGATGGGGTTCGTACCAAACAACGGACGCGTACCGCCAGCCGGCGCGACCCAGGCATGGCTTGGCGTACAGGCGTAGCCGACCAGCCCGGCGTCGGTGAGCGGTTCGATATCGGCGAACAGCGCTGAGAAATGCACACAGCGATTAATGGCCAGCGCCGCAATGCCGCAGGTTTTGGCTTTGCAAATCAGCAGCGGCAGCGCCTGTTCATAGGCCACCAGCGAAAACGCGCCACCCGCGTCGGCTTTGACAATCGCGGGGGCCTGATCGGTAATGACCGGACGCGCATCCGCAGAGACTTTTCCCTTACGCAGGGTGTCGACAATCCCCAGCAGCCGCCACAGGCCATGTGACGCGCATCCGTCGCGTTCACCCGCCGTGACGTTACGCGCGATAGCATCTGCATGTTCAGCGCTAAAGCCGTTTTTACATAACACTTCGCGTGACAGCGCATAGGCCTCAGAGAGTGCGAGGGTGACGTTTTCCATGTTCTTCTCCTTATAAGGGTGTCGGCAATAAGCGTAGACCCTTATTGCCCGAGGCCACAGTATTTTTCATTGTGATCTCAGTCACATAAAATCAATCCCTTAACGGTCTTCTTTACCGCTTACTGACACTTCTGACCGCTTAACTCAACATTTGACCGCTTACCCATTTACCTTACTTTACGCGCGCGTACCTCTGGCAAGATCGCTCCACCTTAGTCGTCATTTTTTCTCCTCAAACGCAACGCAAACCCAACGGCTTCGGCCAATTATTCATCTTAGAAAACCAGGTTTTACTATGGATACTAAAAAGATATTCAAGCACATACCCTGGGTGATCCTCGGGATCATCGGGGCCTTCTGCCTCTCGGTAGTGGCCTTACGTCGGGGTGAACACGTCAGCGCCCTGTGGATCGTGGTCGCTTCCGTGTCGGTATATCTGGTGGCTTACCGCTACTACAGCCTGTACATCGCCCAAAAGGTGATGAAGCTTGACCCTACACGTTCAACGCCTGCGGTCATCAATAACGATGGCCTGAACTATGTTCCGACCAACCGCTACGTGCTGTTTGGTCACCACTTTGCCGCTATCGCTGGCGCGGGTCCACTGGTTGGGCCGGTTCTGGCGGCGCAGATGGGCTACCTGCCGGGTACGCTGTGGCTGCTGGCGGGCGTGGTGCTGGCCGGGGCGGTGCAGGACTTCATGGTACTGTTTATTTCTTCACGCCGTAACGGCGCGTCGCTTGGCGAGATGATTAAAGAAGAGATGGGCACCGTGCCGGGGACCATCGCCCTCTTTGGTTGCTTCTTAATCATGATCATCATCCTCGCCGTCCTGGCGCTGATCGTGGTCAAAGCGCTGGCGGAAAGCCCGTGGGGTGTCTTCACCGTCTGCTCAACGGTGCCGATCGCGCTGTTTATGGGCATTTACATGCGCTTTATTCGCCCCGGTCGCGTGGGTGAAGTCTCCGTGATTGGTATCGTTCTGCTGGTCGCCTCGATCTATTTCGGCGGCGTGATCGCGCACGACCCGTACTGGGGCCCGGCGCTGACCTTTAAAGACACCACCATTACCTTCGCGCTGATCGGCTACGCGTTTGTTTCCGCACTGCTGCCGGTCTGGCTGATCCTCGCGCCGCGCGACTATCTGGCGACCTTCCTGAAGATCGGCGTTATCGTCGGTCTGGCGCTGGGTATCGTTATCCTGAATCCGGAACTGAAAATGCCTGCGATGACTCAGTACATCGACGGCACCGGCCCGCTGTGGAAAGGCGCGCTGTTCCCGTTCCTGTTCATTACCATTGCCTGCGGCGCGGTTTCTGGCTTCCACGCGCTGATCTCGTCCGGTACCACACCGAAACTGCTGGCCTGTGAAACCGACGCGCGTTTCATTGGTTATGGCGCAATGCTGATGGAATCCTTCGTAGCGATCATGGCGCTGGTTGCGGCATCCATCATCGAACCGGGTCTCTATTTTGCGATGAACACCCCGCCTGCGGGCCTGGGCATCACCATGCCGAACCTGCATGAAATGGGTGGCGAAAACGCGCCGCTGATTATGGCGCAACTGAAAGACGTCACCGCACACGCGGCGGCCACCGTCAGCTCCTGGGGCTTCGTGATTTCGCCAGAGCAGATCCTGCAAACTGCGAAAGACATCGGTGAACCGTCCGTGCTGAACCGTGCTGGCGGCGCACCGACGCTGGCGGTAGGTATCGCGCATGTCTTCCACAAGGTGCTGCCTATGGCGGATATGGGCTTCTGGTACCACTTCGGTATTCTGTTTGAAGCGCTGTTCATCCTGACCGCGCTGGACGCCGGTACCCGTTCTGGCCGCTTCATGCTGCAGGATCTGCTGGGTAACTTCGTGCCGTTCCTGAAGAAAACTGACTCTCTGGTCGCCGGCATTATCGGCACCGCGGGCTGTGTGGGTCTGTGGGGCTACCTGCTGTACCAGGGTGTGGTCGATCCGCTGGGCGGCGTGAAGAGCCTGTGGCCGCTGTTCGGTATCTCTAACCAGATGCTGGCTGCCGTGGCGCTGGTTCTCGGCACCGTGGTGCTGATCAAAATGCAACGCACCAAATACATCTGGGTCACCGTGATCCCTGCGGTCTGGCTGCTGATCTGCACCACCTGGGCGCTGGGTCTGAAACTGTTCAGTGACAACCCGCAGATGGAAGGCTTCTTCTACATGGCTAACCAGTACAAAGAGAAGATTGCCAACGGTGGCGAGCTGACCGCTCAGCAGATCGCCAACATGAACCACATTGTTGTGAACAACTACACCAACGCAGGCCTGAGCATTCTGTTCCTGGTGGTGGTGTACAGCATTATTTTCTACGGTTTTAAAACCTGGCTGAAAGTGCGCAACGTGGACAAACGTACCGATAAAGAAACCCCGTACGTTCCGGTTCCGGAAGGCGGCGTGAAGACATCTTCACATCATTAAAAACCGAGACCGGGTGGCGCTGCGCTTACCCGGTCTACGTATGATGAGCGCCGCAGTAAAGTAGGCCGGATAAGGCGTTAGCCGCCATCCGGCTTAATTCATTACAGGTATAAGACAATGTTTGGTAACTTAGGGCAGGCAAAAAAGTACCTCGGCCAGGCGGCGAAGATGTTGATTGGCATTCCAGACTACGACAATTACGTCGAGCATATGCAGACCAATCATCCCGATCAGCCGTACATGAGCTACGAAGAGTTCTTCCGCGAGCGCCAGCAAGCACGCTACGGCGGCGACGGTAAAGGCGGCATGCGCTGCTGTTAGAAGGAGAAGTGAATGACCCCGATTGCAGTCACCCTACTCACCGGATTTCTTGGCGCGGGTAAAACCACCCTGCTGCGCCATATCCTCAACGAACAGCACGGCTATAAAATCGCTGTTATCGAAAACGAGTTCGGCGAAGTCTCCGTTGATGACCAACTCATTGGCGATCGCGCCACGCAGATAAAAACCCTGACTAACGGCTGTATTTGCTGCACCCGCTCCAATGAGCTGGAGGATGCGCTGTTGGACCTGCTTGATAATCTTGATAAAGGCAACATCAGCTTTGACCGGCTGGTGATTGAGTGCACCGGCATGGCCGACCCCGGTCCGATCATTCAGACCTTTTTCTCCCATGAGGTCATTTGCCAGCGTTATCTGCTGGACGGCGTAATTGCGCTGGTCGATGCGGTTCACGCCGACGAGCAGATGAATCAGTTCACCATCGCCCAGTCCCAGGTCGGTTACGCCGATCGTATCCTGCTGACCAAAACCGACGTGGCGGGCGGGAGTGAAAAACTGCGCGAGCGGCTGGCGCGCATCAACGCCCGCGCCCCGGTATATACCGTGACGCATGGCGATATTGACCTCTCTCTCCTGTTCGATACTAACGGCTTTATGCTGGAAGAGAACGTGGTCAGCGCGACACCACGCTTCCATTTTATTGCCGATAAGCAGAATGATATTTCTTCCATTGTGGTGGAACTGGATTACCCGGTAGATATTGGCGACGTTTCGCGCGTGATGGAAAACCTGCTGCTGGAAACCGCCGACAAACTGCTGCGCTACAAAGGGATGTTATGGATTAAAGGCGAACCCAACCGCCTGCTGTTCCAGGGCGTACAGCGTCTGTACAGCGCCGACTGGGATCGCCCGTGGGGCGACGAAACACCCCACAGCCAGCTTGTGTTTATTGGTATTCAGTTGCCGGAAGACGAAATCAGAGACGCATTTGCGGGGCTGAAGAAGTAATACCTCCCTGCCCGATGGCGATGCCTGTCGGGTCTGGCCCGACAGGCCGGAGAAAGCGTTTACGCTATCATCCGGCGCCTTCCCATGTAAGCCCGAATCACTCCACCACAAACCGCGTTGCCGCAAAGCAGTTCAGTACCCGGTGTACCAAAAACACCATCGTCAGCGTTACTATCAGCGCCACGGTGACCGAGGTGATGCGGTACAGATCGCTGAACACCAGGTCGCTGTCCGGGTGCAGGTTCTGACCGAACATAATGCCGATGGTAGTGATGCTGGCGAAGCCCACTCCCGCGCCGACCTTTTCCATCACATGCAGGCGAGCGCTGAAGGCCAGGCCGAGCCCAATTAACGGCATCATGAGCAGCATGTGGTTGCTGAAGTCATAAATAATCAGCTGCACCACCAGAATGTACAGGCAGGCCAACACGACGCCCACCACGCGCCAGATAGAACTGATCACCGCGCCACGATAGTGCATGGGAAAGAGAATCAAAATGCCCGCCATCAGCGCCGACAGGGAGTCACTGAGATCGCAAATCTGGAAAACCACAAAGATCATCGTCGCCACGCTGCCGGAAAGCAGCGACTCATGACGAACCCGGGCAGCGTCTTTGTCAATACGCGGCGGCGGCTGTCGCGGTTCCACATCGGGAATCAGATAGTGCAGCAGCGCGCTCAGCGCCACGGCCATCACACAGGCTTCCATATTGGAAAACATCAGCGTATGCCAGTTTGTGGTGGGATAGCTCATAAAGTTAAGCATTGTACTCTGGCAAACCACCCCCATTGAGCCAAGCAGAAACAGTGGCCCCTTGCTCATAAAGCGAAAGCGCATCACGTACAGAGCCAATACCACCAGCGTCATAATAAGCGGCCATTGCGAAAGATAACCGACAATCAGTACCATTTCGACGCAGTTCACCGCTGCGCTGAATACAAACTGCGTCGCCACGTGACGGTTAAACACCGGCACCAGCGACATCAGCATCAGCGGATAGACCACAAAAAACACGCCGTACTGAACGTTGTAAAATGTGGAAACACTGAGGGCAACCGTTCCGGCGACGGCGATGCGTACGGTCTGGCGAAAATCGTTGGCCGTGTAAACAATCTTCCCGTGCGGCGTAAACACCTGTGCCAGCGTATTTATCGAGGCCAGAGAGCTAATAAACATAGTGCAGCCAGCTTACGAGGTGGATCTGCGCCCCGGCGAAGGTGCGGGCAAACGGCCCTTCACTGTTATACAGTTGCACTGTGGCGCGCGCCCCGGTCGGTAACGGTTTTTCCAGCGGCTTGTCCAGCGCCACATGGATGCGCATCCGCTGGGCATCACGTACCCAGCGTGTGGACTGCTCCGGCTGCGACAGTTGGCCATTCACATCCTCCTGCCCCGCCAGGATCCCGGCATCGCTGCTGGTGACGTGAGCGGGAAACACGTTGCCCGGCAGTGCGTCAAAGACCACGGCGGCATCGGTGCTGGTCTGAGTATGGCGCAGGCTCTTCTCGCGAAAGTCGGCCACGATATCGGTCTGATTGCTGACCAGCGCCAGCAGCGGTGTGGCGGCAGTGGCATACAGGCCGGGGTTTAGCTGCAGATTACTCACCGTACCGTCGGTCTCGGCTCTGACCTTCGTCCAGTCCAGGTTCAGCTTCGCCTCGTCAAGCGCGTTACGGTATTTTTGAAGCGTGACGTTACGACTGTCGTCGCGTTCGCCACGCTGGATCAGCAGGTTCTGAATATTGGCTGTCAATGCCGATACCGACTGTTCGCTGGTTTGCCAGGCGGTGCGGACTTTGTCGAGATCCGCCTGAGAGACGTTCTGCATCGCGCTCAGCTTCTGGTAGCGATTAAGCGTAAGTCTGTCGTTGTGGGCGGTGTATTGCGCGGTGCGCAGGCTGGCGCGCGCAGCGGCGATCTGCGCATCCAGTTGCTGATTGCTCAGTTTCGCCTGTTCCAGAGCGATCTGCGCAGCCTCAACTTTATTAATAAACGGTGTCGGGTCGAGCTCATACAGCAGATCGCCTTTTTTCACCTGGCTGTTGTTGTGTACGTAAACGTGGGAGACGTAACCGGATACCCGGGAAGAAACCGGCGTGACCACGCGCATTACGGTGGCGTCCGGCGTCAGTGGGATCCAGATATCGGCAACAATAAACCAGGCGAATATCACCAGGAAAGCGGCAATACTCACCCTTACCCAACGGGCAAATTTTTGTTCTGGCGTCATCATTTTTAGCGTTGATTATCTTCTTCGCGGATTGTCCGCAGATTGCAGGCGATTTGATTAAGTGTGGCGCTGAAAAGGGCAAGTTCCGCTTCCGGGATTGTACAGGTCACGCGCTGCTGATACGTCTCGATCACCCTGTTGAGTTCACGCAGTACCGCGCGACCGTTGTCCGTCAGGGTGAGCAGGCGAATACGCTTGTCCCAGGGCGATATGGAACGTATCAGATAACCCCGTTTTTCCAGTTGCGCGAGCGTGCGCATGAGCGGCGGCAGTTCAATACCCTGCATTTCAGCCAGCTCGCTTACCGAGACGTTATCGCCCAGTTGATGCAATTGCATCAATACCGTCCAGCTTGACTGCGTCAGGCCGGTGTCGGTGATGGCGGTATCAATAATGGCGCGCCACTGACGCACCACCATCGCCATGCGCATGCCCATCGGACGGCGGGCAAACAGTTCGTCTTCGGTCATAGCACTTCCCCTCTTAGCTGAGGGGAAAATAATACTTATCAGGATAAGTATCAAGAAACAGGCCGGGTATTCGCATGAATTGATAAATATCATGAATGTATTTAGAACGACGCTGTGCGCGTCGCCCTTATTGATTTTACGGGCTTTTAGAGTTCATCCCGCCGTAAGCCAATATCTTTGAGCCGTTCATCATTCATCTGTTGCAAAATGCGTCGCGAGTAAACCCGTAAGCGCCACGCTTTATACGCCCGCCAGATCAGCATAAATCCCGCAAATGGCCGTTTTGCCCTGTTCTCGTAAAATTCCATTCTCCACCTCCGCATTAACCTGAGGCTTTATTCTGGCGGGGTGCGATTATTCAATACAGATTCAAAAAACACTTTTCTTTAACATACAGATTGGCTAAAAATACGTCTGAACTGCAAAAAATGCACCTGTCTGTACTGGTTTTGAAATCTGTATGGCATTTATAAGGGATACAGCATGACGCGTTATCAACATCTGGCCAATCTGCTGGCTGAACGTATTGAGCAAGGTTTATATCGTCATGGAGAAAAATTGCCGTCAGTGCGCAGCCTGAGCCAGCAACATGGCGTGAGTATCAGCACTGTGCAACAGGCGTATCAGCGCCTGGAATCGCAGCAGCTCATTACGCCACAGCCGCGGTCGGGCTATTTTGTCGCGCCGCGCAAAGCGCAGCCGCCGGTCCCTCCGATGTCACGACCGGTACAGCGTCCGGTGGAGATCACCCAGTGGGATCAGGTGCAGGATATGCTGGAAGGGCATCACGACGCGTCCATCATTCCCTTTAGTAGCGGCATCCCGGACATCAGCCAGCCAAGCCTAAAGCCGCTCTGGCGCGAGTTAAGCCGCGTCGCGCAGCACAATCTGAGCGCGGTGCTGGGCTATGATGAGCTATCCGGCTGTCGCGAACTGCGTCAGCAAATCGCGCGGCTGATGCTCGACGGCGGTTCCGTGGTCACCGCCGAAGATATTATCATAACCAGCGGCAGCCAGAGCAGCATGTCGCTGGCGCTGCTGGCGGTGTGTCAGCCGGGGGATATTGTCGCCGTGGAATCGCCCGCATACTACGGCACCATGCAGCTTCTGCGCGGTTTAGGCATCAAAGTAATTGAAATTCCTACCGATCCGGATACGGGGATCAGTATCGAAGCGCTGGAACTGGCGCTGGAACAATGGCCGGTCAAAGGGGTCATACTGGTGCCAAATTGCAATAATCCGCTTGGGTTTATCATGCCGGATGCGCGTAAGAAAGCGGTACTGGCGCTCGCCCAGCGTCACGATATCGTTATTTTCGAAGACGATGTTTACGGCGAACTGGCCTCGGAGTACCCTCGCCCGAAAACCATTCACGCCTGGGATATCGACGGACGGGTGATTCTGTGCAGCTCGTTTACCAAATCGGTCGCGCCGGGCCTGCGCGTCGGTTGGGTGGCGCCTGGCCGTTACCATGACAAGCTGCTGCATATGAAGTACGCCGTTATCGGCTCCAACGTCCCGGTCACCCAACTGGCGGCGGCCGCGTTTGTCCGGGAGGGTCACTATCACCGTCACCTCCGGCGAATGCGCCAGATTTACCAACGCAACATGGAAGTCTACACCTGCTGGGCACGGGAATATTTTCCCGGCGGCATCTGCATCACGCGGCCGAAAGGCGGTTTTTTACTGTGGGTTGAATTACCAGAACAGGTCGATATGGTCTGCGTGGCGAAACAACTCTGTCGACTGAGAATCCAGGTTGCGCCCGGCTCCCTGTTTTCGGCATCAGGTAAATACCGCAACTGCGTGCGCATCAATTGCGCGCTACCACCGGACGAGAAACACCGGGAAGTGATGCAAAAGCTTGGCGAGGCGATTAAGGTGGCGATGGACTAGCTTCTGCCACCCGCTACGCGTTGCCAGTCGGGCGCCCCTCAATGCGCCACGTTTTGTATCTCTTCCGCAGAGAGCCCGGTCAGACGCTGCACCGTTGGAGGTTCAATCCCCTCCGCGAGCATCATTGCGGCAATACGCCGGGCTGCTGCGCGCTGGCCTTCGGCCAGCCCTTCCTGTTTGCCCTGCTCCATGCCCTGGCGGATCCCTTTTCTGAGAATCGCATTACGAAATCTTTCTGCAACCGTCATTAATCGCTCCTTGTGTTGAGGCACCCGCTGCGCCATCTCTTCCAGAAAGACGCTGAACCGTGGCGTATAACCGTGCTGTCTTTGTAAATAATTAAACAGCGCTTTCAACTGTCTGTCATTAGCGCAACCGGTAACGAGTAGCGATGCCAGTTGTTCTACCAGCCCCAACAGATCGCGTCTGCGAATATGCTTTTGGACCAACTCCAGTAACGCCATCCGCCGATGCTGCATAATTTCATCGTCCGGGATCACTGTGATATCCACCAGAGGGAACGCGGCGCTATACAGTTCACGCGCCAGCGCAGGATCGGCAAAGTCATCCAGCCAGTTCAGAGAAAAGGGATAAGGGCTTTCCGCGCCGTGATAAAACAGCATCGGCACCACCAGCGGCAGCCGCTTATGTCCGGCGTCTAAATGCTGTTGCATCGCCGCGATGGCGTAGCGCATCAGCCTGAATGCCATATGTGCATCAGGCGTGCTTTGATGCTCGATAACTACATAGATATACCCCTCGCCTTCATCGGTGTGTACCGACCACAGCACATCTGAATAATACGCCCGCAGATTGTCTTCAATAAAACTGGTCGGCTCCAGCTTCAGCGTCTGCAAATCGCACAGCGATCGCAGAGAAGCCGGAAGGTGAATATCCAGAAAATCACGGGCGGTATCCGGATGGCGTAGAAAGGTCTTAAACACGGCGTCATGCGGGGTGGATGTGTTTGTTTTGCTCATGGCGGTCCGTCACCTAAAAAATTTACCGCCACGTTACCGTGCCGCCTCCCCCGTTTCATGCGCCACTTTTCTTCTCTGCGAAACGCCTCCAGAGAAAAAGTCCCCCCAGATGTAACAGCAACATGTTCGCGGAATGCGCTACGCAAAAACCACACAACGTCGGCGATTACGACGTTTCCGCCGTCCGGCCTGTGGTATAACTCATCATTATCAACAGGAGAGGCTGACCGTGAACCGCACCCGAAATATTTCACAATCATTCTGGCGTGACGAACAACTGCCGTGGCTGGAATTGCGCAGTACCAGACGCAGCCATCAGGCCTACAAGCGCCATTACCACCCGCAACTGTCGGTTGGCGCGATCCTGGAAGGAGAAACCCGTTGCGTCAGTCACGGTGTGGAGTACCGCCTGCAGGCAGGCGATCTGATTGTGATCCCGCCGGATGCGCCACACAGCTGCAACCCGGTAGACGGACAGTGTCGCAGCTATCATATGCTCTATCTGGACGCAGACTGGTGCCGTGCGCAATTCATTGGCGTGACCGCCAGCGCGCGCCTTGTCGCCCCCGCGCCGGTCATTCGCAGCCCGTCGCTGTTTGCCGATTACCTTACGCTGGTCACGTTCATGGCGCGCCGGCAGACGGCGGCGGTAGCGAGCGCCGCCCAGCGTCTGCTGCGCCAGCTCCCCTTGCACATTGGCACGACAGATACTCCACGCGCCAGCAGTCGCTATTTACTGACACGCCTGCAAAGCGATTTGCTTTCTCCACCGTCGCTGGATGAGTTAGCCCATGAGTGCCAAATGCGTAAAGAGACGCTGATCCGCACCTTTAAACAGGATGTCGGCCTGACGCCGGGCAGTTACCTGAACATCGCGCGCATCGGTTACGCCCGCGCGCGTTTACGCGCCGGGGAGACGATTGCCGACGTCAGTTACCAGAGCGGATTCGCCGATCAGAGTCATTTTCATCGCACCTTTGTCAGCTATACCGCCGCCACGCCGCGACAGTATGCGTCGGGGCGATCAATATCAGACAATAATTAGCGCCGGACAAAAGGTAGGGTGATCTCAGGTTTACTGTCTGAGGTCACTATGGAACGCTTCTCTGTTCTCTTTCCGTCGGCATTCCCCGCGCTGGCGTTGGCACATTTTGTGGCGCTGCTGAGTCCGGGTCCCGACTTCTTTTTACTGGTCGGCTATGCGGTCCGCTACCCATTGCGGGGTAGCGCCGGACTATGTGTCGGGATTGCCGCAGGCAATGGCCTGTACATCCTGCTGGCGATTGTCGGCTGGGGGATCCTGCGCCAGCTGCCGCTCCTGTTTACCGTCATTGAGCTGCTCGGCGCAGTGTATCTTCTGTGGATTGGCACCCTGCTGCTGCGAAGCCGTCCGCAGACGTTGTTCGGTTCCGGCGCTGAAAACGCTTACCCGGGTTTTCACCAACAGCTGCTGTTGGGGCTGGGCTCCTCTTTGCTCAACCCAAAGAACGCGCTGTTTTACCTGGCGCTAATGACAGCGTTGCTTGGCCCCGGGGTGACGCTGGTGCAGCAAACGGTAAGCGGCATCTGGATGACCAGCGTGGTGCTGGCATGGGATATACTGATCGTCACGGTTATCGCTCTGCCAGCCGTCCAGCAGCGCTTCACCCACGGGTTACTGTGGATTGAGCGGGCCGCTGGCGCCATCTTGTGCGTTTTTGGCGTGGGGATTGTCGGACGGTTTATCTGGCCGCTGATTGTCGCTACGCCGAATTAACCCGCAAAACTCTTTTGATTACCGTCAAATTTTAATTACACTTAATGTGTATATTTTCCACTCAACTTACTTTTCCCGAGGTGTGATGTGCTGAATGTCATCTGTAATCGACACACTTTCTGACGTGAGTCAGTGGTGTTTTCCTGTCTGTGTTTATGCGCGGACAGCGCTTTTGATTACATGAAATTCAGTCCATCCGCAGTCTGTTTGCGCCCGTTCTCTGCCTGACGTCCCTGTGACGGTATTGAATTTCGTTGTTCCCGCTATGGGTTGTTCCACATGGAGTGCGTTTACGATGTCACGGATTTCTCACTTTTTCTCACGACACGCCACGTCGCTGTTTTTTCCGATGGCGCTGATCGTGTATGACTTTGCCGCTTATCTGTCGACGGATTTGATTCAGCCTGGCATCATCAACGTCGTGCGCGATTTTAACGCCGACGTCAGCCTTGCGCCCGCGGCGGTCAGCCTTTATCTGACCGGCGGCATGGTGTTGCAATGGTTTCTGGGGCCGCTTTCGGATCGCATTGGCCGCAGGCCGGTGCTGATTACCGGCGCGCTGATCTTCGCCCTCGCCTGTACCGCCACGCTGTTCACCACCACCATGACGCAGTTTCTGATCGCGCGCGTGGTACAGGGCACCAGCATTTGCTTTATCGCGACGGTCGGCTACGTCACGGTTCAGGAAGCCTTCGGCCAGACGAAAGGCATTAAATTGATGGCGATTATCACCTCTATCGTTCTTGTGGCGCCTATTATCGGCCCGCTTTCCGGCGCGGCGCTGATGCACTTTGTCCACTGGAAAGCGCTGTTTGGTATTATCGGCGTGATGGGCTTTCTTGCATTTATTGGCCTGTTGCTGACCATGCCGGAAACGGTCAAGCGCGGCGCGGTGCCATTCAGCGCGGTCAGCGTGCTGCGCGACTTCCGCGATGTGTTCCGCAATCGTGTGTTCCTCGCGGGCGCCGCGACGCTGTCGCTCAGCTATATCCCGATGATGAGCTGGGTCGCCGTTTCGCCGGTGATCCTGATCGACGCTGGCGGCATGACCACCTCGCAGTTTGCCTGGGCGCAGGTGCCGGTGTTCGGCGCAGTGATCGTCGCCAACGCCATCGTCGCGCGTTTTGTTAACGATCCCACCGATCCCCGCTTTATCTGGCGCGCGGTGCCTATCCAGCTTAGCGGACTCGCGGTGTTGATTGCCGGAAACCTGCTCTGGCCGCACGTCTGGCTGTGGTCGGTGATCGGCACCAGCCTGTACGCGTTTGGTATTGGAATGATCTTCCCGACGCTGTTCCGCTTTACGTTGTTTACCAACAATCTGCCCAAGGGCACGGTCTCGGCGTCGCTGAATATGGTGATTCTGCTGGTGATGGCCGTCTCCGTCGAGGTTGGCCGCTGGTTGTGGTTTAACGGCGGGCGAATCCCGTTTCACCTGCTGGCGGTAGCGGCAGGCGTGGTGGTCGTATTCACGCTACGAGGTTTGCTCCATCGCGTGCGCCAGCATGGCGAAACCGAGCTGGCGCTTGAGAAATAAAGCAAACCGGATGGCGGTGCAGACCCCTTAACCAACCGGCAGGGTTCGCAGGTGGGTTAAACATCAGCGCCATCCGGCAAGGGAATCACTTTACGCGATGCGCGCAAATCCGGCGTCGAGATCGGCAATCAAATCGCCCACGTCTTCCAGACCGATATGCACCCGCACCAGCGTTCCGCTGAAGTCCACGTCCCCTGCCGGACGGATGCCGTTTAGCTCCTCAGGCTGATTCGCCAGAATCAGCGATTCAAAGCCGCCCCAGGAGTAGGCCATATGGAACAGCGAAAAGTTATCAAGGAACGCGGCCAGTTGCGTGTCCGACAGGCGTTTTTTTAGCACAAAGGAGAACAGGCCGGAGCTGCCGCTAAAGTCACGCGCAAAGTACTCGTGCCCCGGGCATTCCGCCAACGCCGGATGGTTCACGCGCGCCACTTCCGGTCGCGCCGACAGCCAGCGGGCAATCTCAATACTGCTCTCCTGATGCTGCTTCAGGCGGACCGACAGCGTACGCAGGCCGCGGCTGCCGTTATAAGCGGTATCTGCATCCAGCGTCTGCCCCATCAGATATGAATTCTCACGCAGGCGCTCCCAGCAGCGGGCGTTGGACACCGCCGTACCCAGCATACCGTCTGAATGACCGATGGTGTACTTGGTTCCTGCCTGAATCGAAATGTCCACACCATAGTCCAGCGCCTTAAACAACACGCCAGCCGCCCAGGTGTTGTCGATCATAATGACGATCTCCGGGTTCACCGCGCGGATCGCTTTTACCATCCCCGGAACATCCTGAACTTCCATGGTGATCGAACTGGGTGATTCAAGAAACACCACTTTGGTTTCCGGTCGGATCAGTTCGGCAATTCCCGCGCCGATCATAGGATCGTAATAGGTGGTTTCGACATTGAATTTACTGAGGATCTTATTGCAGAAATCCTGGGTCGGCTCATACGCCGCGCCGGTCATCAACAGATGATCGCCCCCCTGTACAAAGGCGAGGATCGCATTGGTCACCGCCGCCGCGCCGCACGGATAGAGCGCGCAGCCGACGCCGCCCTCCAGTTCGCTCATCGCCTTCTGAAAGGCGAAGTGAGTATACGTGCCGCGACGCCCGTAAAACAGTTCGCCGTTGGCGCGATTGGCAGTGGCGAATTTTTTGTCCTTGACGGTATCAAACACCAGCGAGGAGGCCCGCTGGATCACCGGGTTCACCGCTCCCTGGGTATAGCGCTTATCGCGTCCGGCGATGATTAACTGCGTTTCAAGCTTCATTGAATCTTTCATTTTTTTATCCTTCATCCGTACGCAAACTTATACCGTCGCCGTGTCAGGGTTAATCCCGACACTGGCCTGTTTCTTTCCCGCGAAGCGCTCAACAATCTGCGTCGCGTTTAAATCGTGAATGACGTTAATCAGCGTTGCCGGAGCATCGGTAATGGTACCAAGCACCACCAGCATCGGAATTGCCTCCATCGGCAGTCCCAGCGTGGTGACGATAAAGATCTCGCCGAGAAACGCCCCACCCGGCACGCCGCCAACGATAATCGCCGACAGCACGGCAATCAGCATGGTCAAAAAGAAGGTCTCGGTGGTAAATTCCATCCCCAGTACTGAATAGATAAAGACAATCTTCAGCGCCGCAATCATCGCCACGCCGCCCTTGTTCAGGTTGACCAACAGCGGCACGGAGACATCAACAATTTCCGGATTCATGCCCATCGCCTTGCCCGCGCGCAGGGTTACCGGTAACGTGCCCAGCGAGGAACAGGTGCCCAGCGCGGTCACGGAAGGCTCAATGGCGTGGCGCCAGAAGGCTTTTACCGCCGGAACGCCCCCGCCGATGTACGAATAGAGTATTGAGCCAAAGACGTAATACACCAGGGTGGCGACCATAAACAGGCCAATTGCCCGGGCGAAGGTCAGCAGCAAGTCGGCGTCCTGGCTAGCCATCGTCGCCGCAAAGTAGCAGCCAAGCCCGACCGGCGCGACCTTCATAATGATCGACACGATCTTCATGATCACCGTATTGGCGTCTTCCAGCAGCGACGCGATGCGCTTACCGGCCTGCTCCGACTGACCGATAGCGATCCCGGCAACGATCGCCATGACGATCAACGCCAGAATATTCGACTTGGAAAACAGGCCGATAAAATCATTGGTGGTGATCATACTGACAAAATCCATCTTGCCGCTGCCCGCCTGCACGGACTGAGACAGATCGATAGTGACGCCCTGCGCCGGGTTGTACCACAGCGCCAGAGCGACGATCCCTGCCGCGGGTATAAACGCCATCGCAATAGAGACGATAAAAATAACCGCCATAATGCGCCCCAGACGCTTCAGGTCGGTCATGCTGGCAATAGAAGACATCACGCTAATGCCAACCAGCGGAACAATAATCATAAACAGCAGGTTCAGGAAAATCTGACCTATTGGCTGAAGTTGACTGGCAACCGCGGGGGCATAAATACCGAATACGCCGCCGGCCACCAGTGCGAGTAATAAGATAATTGACGATTTATAGGGTTCGAGTCGTGACCACATACGAGGCACCTTTCATTAAAATAGAATATAAATGAGAGTAAATTCACAATTTGATGGGGTTCCGATTTTTCCTCCTTATTATTTTGTGACCTGACTCACTTAAGTTGTTATTTTTTCATTTTGTCAGCACGTTGTTTCCTGTGATTCAATAGTTGCATGTTTCAGAAAGGAATGTAACGGCATATTCGTACCGTTTTTGCAAATCACTTGTGAATTAAAGGAAACAATGAGCGCGCCCATTTCACTCAAGCATTTAGAGTTTTTTGTCCGGATTGTCGACTGTGGCGGCTTATCTGAAGCGGCGGCGCAGCTTAACGTTTCGCCGTCGGCGGTAAGTAAAAGTCTGGCGGCAATGGAAGATACATTAGGAACGACCTTAATTAAGCGCACCACCCGCAGTATTACCCTGACCGACGCTGGACACTATTTATTTAATCGCGCCAATAAATTACTGAAAGAATTTGATGAAACGTTGAATACCACCTCTGGCTATTATCACAATCCTCAGGGGGAATTACGCATTACCTGCTCTATTGCCTTTGGTTATTCCCGGCTGGTCAATCTGGTGGATAAATACCGCACCCAGTTTCCCGACGTGAATCTGTATATCGATCTCAACGATAATTTTATCAACCTGAACGATACTGACTTTGATATTGCGCTGCGCATCTCCACCGCACCGCCGCAAAACTATGCGATGCGCAAGCTGGTGCCGATCCGCTGGGCCTGGTGCGCCTCACCGGGCTATCTCGCCAAAAAAGGGATGCCGCTGCGGCGCGCCGATCTGGTGGATCATGACTGTCTGGTTTACCCCGGCCTGACGCCAACCGTAAAGATCGCCGACGAGCAGGATCGGCTGCATCAGCTCAAACTGCATATGCCGATTCAGGCCAACAGCAGTCTGGTGCTGCTGAAATCGGTGCTGGAGGATCAGGGCGTGGCGTATCTGCCCACCTACCTGATTGGCGATCATATCCAGAAAGAAGAGATCACCCCGCTGATGCTCGACGGTACGATCGCCTGCGAAACGCACACCCTGTACGCACTTTATTTCCCCAGCAAATACAGTAACCCAAAGGTACGATCGTTTATCGATTTTCTGGTGGCGGAACTCGGCGCTCTTCCGGCCTGGGACAACTGGATCCCGGGCTGAGTACGCGTTGCACAATCCCACTGTCTGCCTCTATCCTTAAGCGTATGAATAAAATCGCTGAACTTAAACGCGCCAAAATGCTGGCGCTCTCGTTGCTGCTGATCGCCGCCAGCACTTTTGTGGTCACGCTTTTTCTGCCTCCCGGTTTCTGGGTTAGCGGAATCAAGGCCATTGCCGAAGCGGCGATGGTCGGCGCGCTGGCGGACTGGTTCGCGGTCGTGGCGCTGTTTCGCCGCGTGCCGCTGCCGTTTATCTCGCGCCATACGGCGATCATCCCACGCAATAAAGATCGCATTGGCGAGAATCTCGGCCAGTTCGTCCAGGAAAAATTCCTCGATACTCAGTCGCTGGTGGCGTTGATCCGCCGCCACGAACCGGCGCTGTTAATCGGCAAGTGGTTTAGCCAGCCGGACAATGCCCAGCGGGTCGGCCTGCATTTATTGCAGATCATGAGCGGTTTTCTGGAACTGACCGACGACGCCCGCATTCAGCGCCTGCTGAAACGCGCAGTACATAAAGCCATCGACAAGGTGGATCTCTCCGGTACCAGCGCCCTGATGCTGGAAAGCATGACCAAAAACGATCGTCACCAGGTGCTGCTCGACACGCTGATCGCCCAGCTTATCGCCCTGCTGCAACGCGACAGCTCACGCCGGTTTATCGCCCAGCAGATCGTGCGCTGGCTGGAAACCGAGCATCCGCTGAAAGCGAAAATTCTGCCGACCGAATGGCTCGGCGAGCACAGCGCCGAACTGGTTTCTGACGCGGTGAATTCGCTACTGGATGACATCAGCCAGGATCGCGCTCACCAGATCCGCCATGCTTTCGATCGCGCCACATTCAAACTTATCGATAAGCTGAAAAACGATCCGGAAATGGCGGATCGCGCCGAAAGCATTAAAGAGTACCTGAAGGAAGATGAAGCCTTTAACCGCTATCTGGGCGAGCTGTGGGCGGATCTGCGCCAGTGGCTGAAGAACGATATCAACGCCGACGATTCTCGCGTCAAACAGCGGATCGCCAACGCTGGCCAGTGGTTTGGCGAAACGCTGATTGCCGACGATGCGCTGCGCGCGTCGCTTAATGGTCATCTGGAACAGGCTGCGCATCGGGTTGCCCCAGAGTTCGCCAGCTTTCTGACCCGCCACATCAGCGACACGGTAAAAAGCTGGGACCCGCGCGATATGTCGCGGCAGATAGAACTGAATATTGGCAAAGATTTGCAGTTTATCCGCGTCAACGGCACCCTGGTCGGTGGTACCATTGGGCTGGTGCTTTATCTGTTATCCCACGCCCCGGCCCTGATGGGCTTTTAAGGAAATACTATGGCTGATCTCACTCTTTCCGCAGCGGAGCGCGAGCGCTTGCGCGACGAGCTGGAGCGCTACTGCCGCGATCAGTTCGATCTCCACCTGGAGCAGTTCGACGCTGAGTTTTTTATCGATTTTATTATCGATAAATTGGGACCCGCCTTCTACAACGCCGGCATTGAAGAGGCGATCCGCACTCACCTTGCGTGGAATGAACGGATTCAGGAGGAGATGGATCTGAAAAAGATCCTCTAGCGATGCCGTCTCAAAGCGATCCGTTTGGCGGTTAAGAAGTCGTTAAGATCTCTGTCTAATACTGGACGTCTGTTCGTCGTTCAGGGAAAGATCGCTTATGAAAAGGATTGTCTGGCTGTTAAAACGCCCCGTGGCCGGGTTTGTCGTGTTTGCTGGGGTTATCGCCGCAATGGGCTACACGCTCCTTACCGGGGCGATGGCCGATGCCGAACGTCCGGACTCTTCTCTACAGCACTATCGCGCCACGATTGATGGCAAAGAAATTGTTGGCATTAAAAACAACATCTCTTCGCTCACCTGGTCGGAAAAAAGCGACACCCTGTTCAGCACCCTGAACAGACCCGCCACTCTTGTTGAGCTGACCAAAGAAGGTGACTTACTGCGCACCATCCCGCTCGATTTTGTGCAAGATATGGAAACGATCGAATACGTCGGCGACGACACCTTCGTGGTGAGCGATGAGAAAAACTACACCATTTACGTGATCACCGTAAATGAGCGCTCAGAGGTGAAAATCGTCAAAAAAGTGCAGTTCGCTGTGCATGACACGCCGACCAACCGCGGTTTTGAAGGACTGGCCTGGTCACAAAACGATCGTACCTTCTGGTTCTTTAAGGAGCGTAAACCGATTGAGATTTACACGGTTCGGGGATTACTGCGTAACGATGAGCTCTCGATTAGCCGGGATCTCGCGCTGCAGCGCAATCTGGCGGTAAAAGACATTTCCGGCGCAGAGTTTAATTCACAAAATAATACCTTGTTGATCCTTTCTCATGAGTCACGAACGCTAAAAGAGGTGACGCGGGACGGCGACGTGATTGGCTCCCTGTCGTTGACCGGGGGCCACCACGGGCTGGCAAAGACTCTCCAGCAGGCGGAAGGGATTGCGATGGACAACCAGGGCACGATCTTTATCGTCGGCGAACCGAATCTGTTTTACCGCTTTACGCCAGAGCCTGCACACTAAATTCACATTATGCCTTACCCGGTTGTTAAAAATTTGTTACTCTCACTCTTACCACGCGAATCATCACACAGGGTACGGCATGAGCCAACAACCGCATCATCTCGCTGATCGTTTTTCTTTTAGCACCGCTCTGTTTGGCATGATGGTTTTAGCGCTCGGCATGGGCATAGGCCGCTTTTTGTATACGCCTATGCTGCCAGTACTGCTGGCTGAAGGACGCTTTAGTTTTAGCGAACTGTCGTGGATCGCCAGCGTCAACTATGCGGGCTATCTGGTGGGAAGCCTGCTGTTCTCTTTTGGTCTGTTCCATCTGCCGGGACGGTTACGCCCGCTGCTGTTCACCTCTGCCGTGGCCACCGGCATATTGATTCTGGCGATGGCGGCGCTGACACATCCGGTCGGCGTGATGCTGGCGCGTTTTCTCGCCGGGGTCGCCAGCGCCGGAATGCTGATTTTTGGCTCGACGCTGATCCTGCAACATACCCGTCATCCGTTCGTTGTGGCCTCGCTGTTTTCCGGGGTCGGCGTGGGCATCGCGCTGGGCAATGAGTATGTTATCGCCGGGCTTCAACTGGCGCTCACCTCGCAGACCCTGTGGACAGGGGCCGCCGCCTTCTCCGGCCTGCTGGTGGTTTTGCTCGCGCTGCTGCTGCCTTCCCGCGCTCATGCGATACCGCCCGCGCCACTGGCTAAGGCAAAGCATCAGCCAATGCGCTGGTGGTTACTGGCGATACTCTATGGCCTTGCCGGGTTCGGCTACATTATTGTTGCCACCTATCTGCCGTTGATGGCTAAAGACGCGGGGTCGCCGCTTTTAACGGTACACCTGTGGACGCTGGTGGGCCTTTCGATTGTGCCGGGCTGCTTCGGCTGGCTATGGGCCGCAAAACGCTGGGGCGTTCTGCAATGCCTGACGGCAAACCTGGTGATTCAGGGTGCCTGTGTGCTCCTCACCCTCGCCAGCGGCTCGCCGACACTGCTGGTGCTCAGCAGTATTGGTTTTGGCGCGACCTTTATGGGCACCACTTCGCTGGTGATGACCCTCGCCCGTCAGTTGAGCGTGCCCGGGAATCTCAATCTGTTGGGCTTTGTCACGCTGACTTACGGTATTGGGCAGATCCTCGGCCCGCTATTAACCACCTTTTTCGCCAGCGGAACAGAGGCCATTACCCGCGCAACGCTCTGCGGCGCGCTGGCGCTAATGATTGCCGCATTAATCAGTGTCGCCCAGCTTTATCAACAAAAGCGCTTATTACGCTGCCGCGCAAAATAATCACCGGAGTCATAAAAAGCGGGCCTGGATTATTTTCGAAACGTGATGAAGCCATTCCAGAAGTTCCGAAAGAATAAATCCGTGACTATTTTATGGGTGGTGATAATCGGCGAAGGAAATATGATGACGGTACATCCCCACATCATTATCGTTATCATCACGACGGCCAGGGTCAGGCCCCTTGTAAAAGCGCTAATACAGTCCACGGAACGGCAGAGCGGCAAAGGCAACGTCTGAAAACCAGCGCTTAATTTTCCGCGCCGTGCTTAAGATCGTCTTCGTGGACGGTGCGGTGAAGCATTAACGCTTCGGCAATAATATCCTGCTTACTTTTTCGCGTTTCCAGCGCCAGCGCACGGACATAGTCCCAAAGGGTTGACTCTACGCGGGCGCTCAACAGAACCATATTTTTAGAACGCGTGCCTCTGGCTTTGCGTTGATCGGGATAATCGCGAGAAGGCATTGTCATCTCCTGAAGGCGGGTGGTCTTAACAGGAGAGGAATATGCAGTTAGCGGAAAAACAAGTCAACGCACAAAAATTCATCAGCCAGGTAATTTAATTGTTAATAAATCGCCTCAAAATGGAACGCTATTTCAAATGAAAGGGAAGACTGGCAACCTTTATTTCGTCACGATTCCTTTACACCCTGACCTTTATTCTACGTCGGCCTGGTGTAAATTGGCATGGATAAAATGTGGACCGACAGTGGAAAATTCCTGTTCGCCAATAAGTTACTCCCCAAATAAATGTTTACATTGCGCGGAATAACCGGAATTTTTAGAGGGACTTAAACGATGCTTACCCCATCATTTTTGTAGTGAGCCTCACAATATTCTGCCCCCGGACGTCTTACCACTGCTGCTTGTCGCGCTGGAAAGGTAAACAAGACGTAAACGGCAACATTTTTTAAGGACGCAAATTAAGTGCCTTCAGTTTGATTTAAGTCAATTTTCAAGAGACACATTTGCCAATTTTTGGTAAGAATCTGATGAAGCGCACAAATAACCGCCCTCGTTGTACAGGAATTTTTACACGTTTGCCTGTCCATCTCTCTGCGGAGTGGCATTGACATAAAAAAGCTGCTGGTCCGCCCTGAAATTCCCCGGCGGACCGTTGTCCACTGCGGGCTGTCGTTATCTTTCCCGCATGGCTTCTTTCGCCTTGTTCAGCGGTTTCAGCAGATACTCCAGCACCGTTTTATTGCCGGTTTTGATATCCACGGTGGCAATCATGCCGGGAAACACCGGAAAGGCTTTTTTCTGTTTATTAATTAAATGATTGCTGTTGGTGCGAATGTAAACCCGGTAATAGTAGAGATCGCGTTTGACTTCATCCTGAATCGTATCCGGCGAAATGAGCGTCACCACGCCGTTGATGCCGCCATAAATGGAGTAATCGTAAGCGGTAATCTTTACCATCGCTTCCTGTCCCGGATGGATAAACGCAACATCGCGCGGCAGGATTTTCGTTTCAATCAGGATCTGATCGTCTAACGGCACCAGGCTCATCAGCTTGCCGCCTGGGGCGATCACACCGCCCACGGTCGTGACGTCGATATCTTTCACAATGCCGCGCACGGGGGCGTTAAAGGTCAGGCGGGTCAGCGAATCTTCCCGCCCGCGCATCACTGACCGCTCGGTCTCGATTTCAGCGTTGGCCTTCGCCAGCTCTTCACGGGCGCGCACGTAATACTGGGTTTGCAGCTCGGCGATCTTATTTTCCATCTCATTCTTTTGCCGGCGCAGGCGCAGCACTTCCACCTGGCTGGCTGCGCCCTGTTTGATCAGCGGTTGGGTGAGCGCCAGCTCGCCGTCAATCAGCGCGATGCCCTGCTTCAGCCCCTGGATCCCTTTTTCCAGGCTTTCACGTCGGGACAGAAACAGCGCGCGCTCCTGGTTTATCAGCGCCGTCTCGTTGTTCAGCTCCGGCGGGAATACCGGCTCGGTGCCGTTCACTTCCGCCGTCAAACGCGCCGAGGTCGCCAGCGCCGCATGCAGTTTCGATTCGCTCTCCTGCACGCCGGACTCGGTTTTCGTCCGGTCGAGCTGCGCCAGGACTTGCCCTTTCTCCACAATGTCGCCTTCACGCACGTGCAGTTTGTAGATAATGCCGCCTTCCAGCGACTGGATCTCCTGCTCGTGGGACGATGGCACCACTTTGCCGCTACCGGTGGTTACTTCATCCAGATGAAAGTAGCTCGCCCAGGCGACAAACGCCGCCAGCAGGGCAAACAGGAACCAGACGATCAGGGAAGAGCGCGGCAGTTTAGGCTCGCTGAGGCGACTGTTAAAACGGTTTACATCGCGCATTTTACGCTCTCCCTGGGTTGTTCGACGGCATCCGGGTCACATTGCCTGTCGTCGGCGGCGTCATACCGTGTTTATGCAAAATGGCGTCACGCGGGCCGTCCATGACAATACGTCCGTTATCGAGCACGATAATGCGATCCACCAGTTCAAGGATCGGCAAACGGTGCGTCGCCACCACCATCGTTCGCGTATTGCCCAGCCAGTTCTTCAGGTGCTGAATAAACTGGCTCTCGCCAATTTCATCCAGCCAGGCAGTGGGCTCATCCAGCAGTAAAATATTCGGCGACGTCAGCAGCGCGCGCGCCAACAGCAGCGCCTGACGTTGTCCGCCCGACAGTCCGGCGCCGCCTTCGCTGATCACATAGTTCAGCCCGGTTTTCTGCTTGCGCACAAATTCGAGCGCGCCGCTGATCGCCAGCGCCTGCTGGATATCGTCATCGGTCGCCGTGGGGTTACCGAGCGTAATATTGTCGTGGATGGAGCCAAAGAACAGGCGCGCCTGCTGGCTCAGCAACTGCATATCGCGGCGCAGATCCGCCGGGTCAAGGTGATTGAGCGCGATATTGTCGAGCAGCACCGACCCCTGCTGCGGTTCCTGCATACCCGCCAGCACCTGCAGCAACGTACTTTTACCCGAGCCGTTGCGACCGAGCAGCGCCACGCGCTCCCCGGCGTTGATATTCAGCGAAGGCACCGTCAGCACGTTAACTTTCTCTTCTTCGTCGTAGTAAAACGCGACGTTTTCCAGTTGATAATGCCCGCGCAGGTGCGCTTTATGTACTTTCTTGCCCTGCTGCGGCTCATCAACCGGACGCTGCATCAGCTCATCCAGCCCCTGTAACGCCACCTTCGCCGACTGCCAGCGCGACAACACGCCAGAGATTTGCGACAGCGGCGCGATAGTGCGCGAGGCCAGAATCGAGGTCCCGACCAGCGCGCCCGTGGTCATATCACCAGCAATGACCAGATAACAGCCAATCAGCAGCACCACCGCATAGACAATGGACTGCACTTCCTGGGTCCAGGTCAGCAACAGACTGGTCAGCCAGCGCTGGCGCATGCCGACGTCAGCGGCCACAAAGTTGGTGTTGTTCCACTGGTTCTGAAAACGCTGTTCGGCGCGCATCAGTTTGATATCTTCAATGCCCTGTACTGCTTCCACCAGCGTGGCGTTACGGATAGCCGACTCGCGCATCCCCTCGCTGGACAGCCGCCCCAGCGGACGCTGCACCAGCAGGCCGGGGATCAGCAGCAGCGGAACCGCCATCAGCACCACCAGCACCAGCGGACCGCCAATCATCCATAAAATGAAGACAAACAGCAGGAAGAAGGGCAGATCGGAGAGCGCGGCGATGGTGGTTGAGGTGATCAGCTCACGCACCGACTCCAGTTCGCGGATCTGGGCAATAAACGATCCGGTGGATTTGGATCGCGCGCCGTTCTTAATCCGCATCGCATGAGCAAAAATGCGCTCTGAAATACGCAAGTCGGCCCGCTTGCCCACCACGTCAGAAATATAGACGCGCAGCATACGCATAATAAATTCAAACAGGATCGCCAGCATTACCCCGCCAAACAGCACCCACAGGGTAGTTTCAGACTGCGAGGGCACTACGCGGTCGTAAACCTGCATCGAAAAAATCATGCCAGAGAGCGCCAGCACGTTCGCCACCAGCGCAACCACCATAATGTCGATATAGCGAGGCCAGTCTTTTAACGCCAACTGCCAGAACCAGTTTTTCTTATACGGCTTAATGTAATCATCAACGCGCGCGTCAGGCGTGGATTCCAGCGGACGTAAAATAAATAACGCTTTCAGTCGCGCGCTTAATTCATCGCGCGGTAATACGGTTTCCAGCCCTTCATCGCCGCTGAACTGCAGGCTGATATTCCCGTCGTTGTCCATGCGGGTAATGACGGCGATTTGCCCTTCGCTAAATTCCGCAATCAGCGGCAGACGCCACGGATCGAGATGCGAGACTTTCGCTGCGCCCCTGCGCAAACCCAGCCCCAGCTGGCGCGCCATATCTTTTAACACCAGCTCGCGCGGGGAGTCAGTTTCATAGTTTATCGACACCCGAACATGCTCCTGCGAGTAGTCGAGACGATAATGTTGCGCCACGCCGATCATAGCCTGTAACCAGGGTTCATATTGCGACTGCGTGTTCATAGCATTCTGTTCCTGTTCTGCGACATTGCGCCGTAACGGAATTGCGTGAGGAATAACGGATTGTGTGCTCATACTCGTTTCTGCCGCAGCGCGATAAACCTGTTATCCACTCTGCGCTGTTCATTTTTTAGTCTAGTGCGTATTTACCGCGAAGTGTGCCGGGGGAAGCGATTCCCCCGGACGTCGGTTATTACATAATCACCAACTGATGGTTTGCCAGCAGGGTGGCGAGGTCGGTTTGTACGCCGTTCAGGGTGACCACGGTGGTAGAGGCGGAGACCCCGCCCGCACCGTCAAGATCCACATGAATTTCGGTGTTGCTGCCGTTCTGCACCACGCGGACGTAGTCTTCGATATTCCCCGCCTGGGCATCCAGCGTCGCGACGCTATTGACGTAGGTGGCTGACCCGCTGCCGGTGTAGCCGCTGCCGGATAACAGTTCGCGCAGGTCGATACGATCGGTATCCGCCGTCCCTTCCCAGGTGCCGACGGTAAAGCCGTTGACCACGTCGCTGCCGTTGCCGCCAGTGGCGTCTGAGGCGTTGATCAGCTTGTACAACAGGGTATCGTGTCCGCCGTTGCCAATATTGAAAGTATCGTTACCGCCGCGCCCGTTGAAGACGTTTTCGCCGGTACTGCCGGTAAAGGCATCGTCACCGTTGCCTCCGGCAATCCCTTCAATGTTGACGAACTGTGCCTGACCAAAACCGGTGTTCTGCATCGCGCCGTTGCTGAGATCGATGTTCAGCGCAGCGCTGCCCGCCAGCGTGTAATCCACCACATCCATCCCGCCCTGTGCGGTCCAGACGTCCACATCCGACACGACGCGACTACCGCCGCCGCCGTTATAGATATGGGTGCCCGCGGTAGCGTTCAGCGTATCGTTGTAGCCGGTACCAACAATTCCCACGGTATTGCTGCCGTCGGTCGCCGCCAGTGCGCTATTCGCCGCTGACGCGCCGTCTTCCGCTGTCAGGACGTACGCATGGTTCTTCTCCACCGCCGTCAGGCCGCCCCAGGAAGCGTTGACGTTTTCAACCGTGTTCACTACGCCGGAAGCGTCAAACGTCGCCGACGACACGCCGCCGTAATCCTGACCGTTCGCCAGCAGCACCGCGCTGTACGACTTGCTGGCGTCCAGACCGTAGAAGTAGACCAGACCTGACGAGTCGTTCATGTTCACACCGCCCTGCGGGTTAATCACCTGCGAGCTGACCACCTTGCCGGTGCTCTCATCCACCAACAGCACGGTATTGCCATAGAAGGCGTTAATCCCGTTGGCATCGGCAATACGCAAAATCATGCTCGTGCCGTTGCTGATGGTGCTGGTGTTCTCGATGTATTCCGTTTTACCGCCCGCGGCGCGGAACACCACCAGATCCTTGTCGCCGTCATAATCCAGGTCCAGCGTCAACGCGCCAGTGGTGATGTTGGTGCTGCCCTGGTTCGCGCCGGTTAGCAAAGTCTGAGAAGACCAGTCAACCTGGTTGCTGCCGTTCACGCCGTTGTTGGTCCACAGCAGTCCCACGTTGCTGGTATTGGTGGCGATGGTCGATCCCGCCGCTCCGGCGATTTCGATCAGATCCATCCGGCCATCGCCGTTCCAGTCCACTGCCAGCGAGGACATACTGTTCACGCTGTCGCCCAGCGTCTGCACGTTTGACCCTACGCCCGCGCCGTTGGCCGCCGCGGTGAGTTTGCCGGTGCCGTCGTTATAGAAGATGGCGCTGGTGGCGCCGCCTTTGGCGGTCAACCCGGCAACAAACAGATCCATATAGCCATCGCCATTCAGATCGGACCAGGTTAGCGTGGTGTAATGGTTATCGGATGCGTTATCCCCGTTGAACACATCCGTGATCAGTTGGGTATTGGTCAGCGTCATATTGCCGTTAGCATCCACGCCGTTGGTTACGATCGCCAGACGGGAGTTGGAGCTACTGGTGCCTCCGGCCGAAGTCGTACTGGTGCCTGAGGTTGCGTGATAGGTAATGTCCACGTAACCGTCGTTGTTCAGGTCAACGCCCGATACTTCACGGTCCGGCGTCGGGTTACCGCCATTGGTCGAAGCCACGCCGTCCTGCGAGTTATTGGTATAGACATAAGCGCCGGTCTTATCAAACCCCATCACGGTGCCGTCAGTGTTGAGTACAAACCCGGAGTCATAGCCGCCCCGTCCTTCGGAGTCGTTCGGCGTTTCATCGCCGTAGACCATATCCACATAGCCGTCGCCGTTGATATCGATCCCCATTGCGCCGCCGTACCAGCCGTAGACGTTGCCGTTCGGATCGTTAGTCTGGCCCGACACGCCATAAGCGCCCACCTGGAAGGCGGTATAGCTGCCGTCGGCGTTGTATTTGAACGACTGCTGTCCGTTGGCATAGCTGGTGTCCGCGCCGAGAATATCCATCAGGCCATCGCGGTCGAAGTCGATAAACGACGACTGCTGCTGACGATCTGGTCCGCTGATCGCCACCGAGTCAAACGAGCCCAGGGTAGTCGAATCCGTCGCGTTCTGGGTAAAGACCGTCGAGTTACTGAGGATACGCCACGTCCCATCTTCGCCCAGGGTTAGCGCGGTACCGGTATCTTCCGAAGAGGCCGCGGATGACGTAAAGGTGATGGACGGCGTTGGCGAAACCGTCAGCTCACCAGTGGTGTCGTCATGGGTAATCTCCGTGCCATCGGCTTTAAACAGCGCGGCCTTCACGTCGTAAGTGCCCAGCGCCAGCGCGTCGCTGTCCGGCAGCTGCACGTACCAGGTGCTGTTTTTTGGGTCAATGACCACCGCGCCGTTGCGTGAGCTGTACACGACGTTATTGATCGTCACCTCCACGTATTCGCCCGGCAGGATTTCAAAGTCCACGCGCCCTGTAATAATCGGCGTGGTATCCAGCGTATTCTGGGTATCGGCATACATTTTGAGGTCGACAGTGAAATCAAATACCGGCGACTGCGCGCCTTCGTTGCCAGCGGCATCGACGACAACCGCATAGAACTCCCCTTTTTCGCCGTCAACCAACGGTTCGTTCAACTGGAACGTCCAGTCGGTGCCGTTGACGTCCGCTTCGCCGACCAGTGTGCCGTCGGCGCGGTAAATACGCACCATTTCCCCGGTCAGCAGACCTGTCGTCAGCGTGCCGTTCAGCACCGGCATACGATCGTCGGTTGTGGTGCCTGCCGCGAACTCGCCGCGTGAAGAGGCAACGTCGTCGGTATAACTGTGGATATTCGCCGCGTTGGTGGATGCGGTCAGATCGACGGTGACAACCTGGTTCGTTGTCGCGCCCACGTTACCCGCCACATCGACAACGCGGACCTGGTAAGTCTGATCGCCTTCCGGCAGCGTGCGCGAATCGACATAATGCCAACTGTTGCCGTTCGTCACGACATCATGCCAGGTCAGGCCGTTATCGACGCTAATCTGTACGCGATCGCCTGCGGCAAGCGGCGCGCCAAGGGAGCCGCTGAGGGTCAGCGAGGTATCGTTGGTCAGGAAGTCGCTGCTGCTGTAACCGGTATCCGTAGAGATACTGTCGATGCTGACCGTGATCGCGCTGTCCGGCGGGGTCAGATCGACGGACACCTGCTGGTGCGCGGTCGCGCCAATGTTTCCGGCGGTATCGATCACGCGGACCCAGTAATCATGAACGCCTTCGCCCAGCGTACGCCCATCGGCAAACGACCAGCTATTGCCAATCACCGTAACGTTCTGCCAGGTGGCGCCGCCATCGAGGCTGATCTGGACGATCTCGCCCGGTGCCAGCGTCGCGCCCAGCGATCCCTGCAGACTGAGCGAGGTGTCTTTCGTAATAAAGTCACTACTGCTCAGACCACTGTCGTCCGTAATGCTGTCAAAGACGATGGTTTTCGTCGCGTCCGGTACCAAAGTATCCACGGTCACCGTCTGGCTGGTGGTCGCGCTGACGTTACCCGCCTGGTCGATCACGCGCAGCTGATAAATATAATCGCCGTCGGCGAGCGTGCGCCCGTCGGCAAACGACCAACTCAGTCCGCTGACGCTGACGTCAGTCCAGGTGTTGCCGCCATCAAGGCTGATCTGCACATGTTCACCGCTGGCGATCGCCGCGTTCAGCGAGCCTTGCAGGGAAATCTGGTTGTCATGCGTAATGTAATCGCTTGTCGACAGCCCGGTATCCTGGGTGATCGCATCAACAGAGATCAGCGTTACGGCTGGCGGCGTGGTGTCTACCCGCACCGACTGGCTGTCGACCGATCCGACGTTACCCGCCGCATCAATCACTCGCACAATGTACAGATAACCGCCGTCCGCCAGGCTACGACCGTCGGCGTAAGACCACTGTGTGCCGTTCACCAACAGATCGATCCAGGTTGTCCCGCCATCAAGACTGATCTGCGCGGTTTCGCCACTGGCGAGCGATGCGCTGAGCGAGCCGTCCAGTACCACCAGATTGCTGTTAGTCATGAAGTCGCTGCCGCTCAGGCCGCTGTCGCCCTGCACGGCATCAATGTTGATGATCTGGGCTGGCGCGGTCAGATCGACGTTCATTACCCGATCGGCGCTGGCGCTGTTGCCAATGGTATTGCTGACCTGCGCATTTACCGTATACGCCGTGCCGTCCGCCAGCGCGGCGACGTCGACGCTGCTTACTACGCAGCTCCACTGTCCGTTGCTGTCGACCACCGCGGTATAGCGATTGCCGTTAAGCGTGATGGTCACCGTCTGGCCTGCAGGCGCGTCCGTCGTACCGCTGAGAGTCAACGGAGCACCTTGCTCTGCGGCATTGATCACATCATCGGTGCTGATGGCATCAATGGCGATAGTCGGCACATCACCGTTCAGGATAACGTTGTGCGTGACGTTACCTGCATTACCCGCCGCGTCGTTAACGGTGACGGAGATGACATAGTTACCGTCCGCCAGGCCGGTAAAATCGCCCGCCGGGACGAATAGCGACCAGTTGCCGCTGGTATCTACCGTCGTCTGATACGTGTGCCCGTTAAAGGTCAGGGTTACCGTCTGTCCCGGTTCGGCAGTTGTGGTGCCGCTGAGGGTCTGTCCGGCTCGTTGCTCGCCACTGTTGATGATGTTGTCGCCCGCCACCGTATTGACGGTAATAACCGGCGCGCTGGCATCCACTGTCAGATTATGGGCAGCCTGACTTTCATTTCCCGCCTTGTCGCTGACGACAGCGGAAACCGTCAGCGGACCGTCGCTTAACCCGGCCAGATCGGTGGCAGGCACGGTGACGCTCCAGGTGCCGTTCGCCTGCACCTGCGCGGTGTAATTAGCGCCATTCAGCGTTACCGTTACGGTCTGCCCCGCTTCTGCGCTGGTGTTGCCCTGCACGGTAAGCGGCTGCTGCTGTTCCGCCGCGTTCAGTACGTCATCCGCGGAGATCGTGCTGATGGAGATAACCGGCGCATCCGTGTCGATGCTGTAGTCGCGGGTGGCCGATGCGCTGTTACCTGCCACATTGCTGACGCTGGCCTCCACGCGGGCGCTGCCGTCAGTCAGACCAGCCAGATCCGCTGCCGGGACGACCAGCGTCCATGCTCCGTTACTGTCAACGCTGGCGGTGTATGTCTTATTGCCAAAGGTGACGGTGACGTTCTGGCCGGCTTCCACGTTTGTGGTGGCGCCGGAGAGCGTCAGGTCCGCGCCCTGCTCGGCGGCGTTGATCACGTCGTCGGCGGTCACGCTGTTAATGGTGATGGCCGGTGCGGCGGTTTTCACCGTCACATCGTGGGTGGCAGTACCGCTGTTGCCTGCGGCACTGGTGACGGTCACTGACACAGTGGTGGTGCCGTCGTTCAGGGCGGTGATATCTGCCGCCGGGACGCCGATGCTCCAGTTACCCGCCGCGTCCACCACCGTGGTGTAGGTTTTGTTGTTAATGGTGACGACGACCGCATCACCCGCCGCCGCACCGCTGACGGCGCCGCTGACCATCTGCGTCTGGCCGTGTTCGGCGCTGTTGATGATGTCGTCCGTCGCCACGGTGTTGATGGTCACCACCGGGGCGGCAGTGTCAACGGTCAGGGTATGGCTGGCCGAACCGGTGTTACCGGCGGCGTCTGCCACGCTGGCCGTCACTGCCCCCGTTGTGATGGAGGCCACATCCGCTGCCGGAACGGTCACGCTCCAGCTGCCGTTGGCCTGCACCTGGGTGGTGTAGACGGTGCCGCCAATCGTCACGGTCACCGTCTGACCCGCCGGGGCGGTGGTGGTGCCGCTGATGACCAGATCCGCCTGCGCTTCGGTGGCGTTCAGGATATCGTCAGCCGCGATGGTGCTGATGGCGATCACCGGCGCATCGGTGTCGATGCTGTAGTCGTGGGTGGCCGACGCAGAGTTACCTGCGGTGTTGCTGACGCTGGCCTCCACGCGGGCGCTGCCGTCGGACAGACCAGCCAGTTCCGCTGCCGGGACGACCAGCGTCCATACTCCGTTACTGTCAACGCTGGTTGTATATGTTTTGCCGCCAAAGGTGACGGTGACGTTCTGGCCGGCTTCCACGTTTGTGGTGGTGCCGGAGAGCGTCAGGTCTGCGCCCTGCTCGGCGGCGTTGATCACGTCGTCGGTGGTCACGCTGTTAATGGTCACCACCGGCACGGCGGTGTTCACCGTCACATCATGGGTGGCAGTACCGCTGTTGCCTGCGGCACTGGTGACGGTCACGCTGATGGTTGCCGTACCGTCGTTCAGGGCGGTGATATCCGCCGCCGGGACGCCGACGCTCCAGTTGCCGGATGCATCCACCACCGTGGTGTAGGTTTTGTTGTTAATGGTGACCACTACCGCATCACCCGCCGCCGCACCGCTGACGGCGCCGCTGACCAGCTGCGTCTGGCCGTGTTCGGCGCTGTTGATGATATCGTCGGTCGCCACGGTGTTGATGGTCACCACCGGGGCGGCAGTGTCAACGGTCAGGGTATGGCTGGCCGAGCCGGTGTTACCGGCGGCGTCGGAGACGGTCGCGGTGACCGCACCGCTGCTGAGCGCGGGAACATCCGCTGCCGGAACAGTCACGCTCCAGCTGCCGTTCGCCTGCACCTGGGTGGTGTAGCCGGTGCCGCCAATCGTCACGGTCATCACCTGGCCTGCCGGAGCATTAGTGGTACCGCCGATCAGCAGATCCGCCTGCGCTTCCGTGGCGTTCAGGATATCGTCTGCCGCGATGGTGCTGATGGCGATCACCGGCGCGCCCGTATCCACGCTGTAGTCGTGGGTGGCCGACGCGGAGTTACCTGCGGTGTTGCTGACGCTGGCCTCCACGCGGGCGCTGCCGTCGCTCAGACCAGCCAGATCCGCAGCCGGGACGACCAGCGTCCATGCTCCGTTACTGTCAACGCTGGCGGTATATGTTTTGCCGCCAAAGGTGACGGTGACGTTCTGGCCGGCTTCCACGTTTGTGGTGGTGCCGGAGAGCGTCAGGTCCGCGCCCTGCTCGGCGGCGTTGATCACGTCGTCGGCGGTCACGCTGTTGATGGTCACCACCGGTGCGGCGGTGTTCACCGTCACATCGTGGGTGGCCGAGCCGCTGTTGCCTGCGGCACTGGTGACGGTCACTGACACGGTGGTGGTGCCGTCGTTCAGCGCGGTGATATCTGCCGCCGGAACGCCGACGCTCCAGTTACCCGCCGCGTCCACCACCGTGGTGTAGGTTTTGTTGTTAATGGTGACGACGACCGCATCGCCCGCCGCCGCACCGGTGACGGCGCCGCTGACCAGCTGCGTCTGGCCGTGTTCGGCGCTGTTGATGATGTCGTCGGTCGCCACGGTGTTGATGGTCACCACCGGCGCGGCGGTGTCGACGGTCAGGGTATGGCTGGCCGAGCCGGTGTTACCGGCGGCGTCTGCCACGCTGGCCGTTACGGTGCCGCTGGCGAGGGACGCCACGTCCGCTGCCGGGACGGTCACGCTCCAGCTGCCGTTAGCTTCCACCTGGGTGGTGTAGCCTGTGCCGCCAATCGTCACGGTCACCACCTGGCCTGCCGGAGCATTAGTGGTACCGCCGATCAGCAGATCCGCCTGCGCTTCCGTGGCGTTCAGGATATCGTCTGCCGCGATGGTGCTGATGGCGATCACCGGCGCGTGGGAGTCCAGGGTGACGGTATGGCTCGCACTGGCCGTGTTGCCACTGACGTTAGTCACGCTTACGCCAATCTGTTCGCGGCTGTCGGTCAGTAAATCCATCGCCGATGACGGTACAGTCACGCGCCAGGAACCGTCCGCCTGAACCTGTGCCGTAAAAGTCTGGTCAGCGAATTTCACCACCACAGTTTGACCCGCTTCCACGCCCTGAGTTTGCCCTGAAAGCAGCAGGTCTGCGCCTTTCTCCGCGGCGTTAATGAGATCGTCTGCGGCAACGGTATTGATCGTAATTGCCACCGGTTCAAGATCCAGCTCAACCGGATGATCAACGGACACGGGGTTGCCCCAGCCATCCTGTGCGCTGGCCGTTACGGTCAGTTGTCCTGCGTTCCAGTTTTGCAAGTCGCTTGCCGGAACACCAATCTGCCAACCCCCGTTGCTGCTCACCACCGCTTGATAATTCACGTTATTGATAGACACCGTGACCAGCGTACCCGCCGCCAGATGGCTGCTGCTACCGCTCACCACCAGATCCTGATGGTGTTCGATGGCGTTAACAATGTCGTCGCCAGAAAGCGTATTAATACGCAGGCCCGGCAGCGACGCATTAATGCTGATATCGCGATCGCCGGTCCCGGTATTGCCGTGACTGTTGGTTACGGAAGCGGTAAAGGTGAGGTCGCCATCGCCAAAGTGTTGCAGGTCGTTGGCCGGAATGGTCACCTTCCAGCTCAGATCATTTTCCACGGTAGCGCTGTAGCTTTTTCCGCCGACCTGAACGGTGACCGTATCGCCCGCCGCGGCATGGATGACACGACCGCTTAAAATCTGGTCGCTTTGCGTTTCCGCGTGGTTCACCAGGTTGTCGGTGGCGAAGTGATTAATGACCACCTGCGGCAGCGCCGTGTCGACGAGGAAGGATGCGCTGGTCGTGCCGCTGTTACCGGTGGCGTCCGTGCCGCTAACGGTGACATGATAGAGGGTATTGGCAAGGTTCAGTACATCAGAAACCGGCACCTGAACAGACCAGACGCCACCGTTAACCGTTGCGGTATAGGCGATATTGTTGAGCATCACGGTCAGGGTGCTGCCGTCCGTGAGAGTACTGGCGCCGCTTAAGGTCAGCGGCTGCATCGACTCCTGGGCGTTAAGTACGTTGTCCTGGCTAATAGTATCGACGGTGATCCCGACGGCCAGGCTGTTGAGAGTCACATCGTGGGTGGCTGTGCTGGTATTGCCCGCCGCATCGGTCACCGTCACGGTAATGGTGTGCTGCCCGTTGCTCATGGAATTAAACAACGAGGCCGGAACGCCCACGCTCCAGCTGCCGTCTGCCTGTACCACGCCAGTAAAGGTCTGATCACCAAACTGAACGGTCACGACGTCGCCGGGCGCGGCGCCGTTCGCCATTCCTGAAATCAGTTGAGCGACATCCTGCTCATCATCATTAAGGATATTATCGCCAGCTACGGGATTGACCGTCAGGATCGGCGCGGTGGTGTCGACAGTCAGTTGATCGGAGAAATCCGCCGCGTTCCCGGCTTTATCGCTCACTGAAACCGTCAATGAATGATCGCCATTCGCCAGCGCCTGAACGTCTGCGGCGTCCACCGTCAGCGCCCAGGTCCCCTCGTTCGTCACAAGGGCGGTATAGGTTTGGCCATTCAGCGTCAGTGTGACCGTCTGCCCGGCTTCGGCAGTGGTTTTTCCGCTTAATGCCAGGGACGCGTTGTGCTCAACGGCATTGAGGATCTGATCAACGGCGATGCTATCCATCGACAGCAGCGGCGCCTGTGTGTCGACAGCGATCACCTGAGTGCCCGTCACCGTATTGCCCGCCGCATTCTGACCGCTAACGCTCACCGTCCAGCTCCCGTCAGCCAACGCAGCGGCATCCGCCGCCGGGACGTTGATCTGCCACTCCCCGTTCGCGTCGACGCGGGTGAGATAGATTTTACCGTTTAGCGTGACGGTCAGTTGCGTGCCCTGCGCCAGATGACTGCTACTGCCTGACAGCGTAAACCCGGCAGACTGTTCACTGGCGTTAATCACATTATCGTTAGCCGTTGTCGCCAGCGTGAGGGTTGCCTGCGTGGTATCGACATTGACCGTAATTTTGCCCGCTGAGGTGGACTCGCTACCGTTGATTTGCACGACAGACCAGGTATGTACGCCGTCGGTCTGCGTGGGCAGCAGTACCGTCCAGACCCCATTTGCATCGACCATTGTACTGGCGATGGTGTTGCCGTTGCTGTCTTTGATTTGAATTGTCGCGCCCGGATGGCCGGTCCCGCTGAAGGTCGGCGTGTTATCGTCGGTCGTGGCATTGGCGGTCAGACCGCCCTGTTTGTCGCCCTGATTATCGGTGACCATGTAGGTTGGCGTATTTTTGGTGTTATCAACGGTTTCAGTTTCGGTCACTGTGACTGTTTTCGTTTCACCGCCGTCATCATTAGCCAGCAGCGCGCCAATCGCGCCGCCGCCCAACGCGGCACCAGCCAGCCATGCCCACGGAAAATCATTCTCTTCGCTGGCGGCTTCCGCCATCAACGGTTCGATGCTGTCGATCGGCGTCGCATGCGCCGTCAGCTCAACCGCGTCCAGGCTGGCAACATTGCCCACATCGTCAAAGGTCACGTGGGTCAGTCCCGTTTCATCATTGAAAACCAGTTCAGAGTGCAGTTTCGACTCGGGATCTTCGGTGAAATAGCCGCTGCAACGAATCACGCTGCCGTCTTTCATGTAGATCAGCAGGTCGTTGCCCTGGCGGACGTAGCGGGCCACATCCTGAGCGGAACCGAGGATTTCGATCACGGAAGCGCCGGATACTGCGACGGAAAGGTTGCCTTCGCCCGACAGGACGGTTTTTTTCGCGGTGTGACGATTGATAATGTTTGCGGTTTTTAATGTATTCATAGTCTGGCTCATAAAGGTCAGTTAATCAGTACTACGCTTGCGGGTCGCGTCCCTGAGGTCATGGTGCTGCGAGTAAAATGGATTAGAGATCGGGCAATTTTTTAGATGCCTGTTTTTCAATCCCGATAAGGGGCAACAGGTTGTCGACTGCCGTGGCGTACTGAATGGCGGCGCTCCAGCCGTCGTATTCAGCATTAATGCGTGAAGATTGCGCCTGCCAGACGTCCTGTTCGACGCTCAGCAGGTCGTTGATGCTTTTTTTGCTCAGGGTGTATTCGTTTTTGTAAACGCTGCGGGTTTGCATGGCGTTAACCAGCTGGAATTTGCCGGCATCTTCACGACCGCGTGCGCCTTTCCAGTCCGCCATTGCCGATGAGGCTTTTTGCAGAATGTCGAATCGCGCTTTTTCTTCTTCTGAAGCGGCCATCGCCTTTGCCCCCTGCGCCTGATCAACGCGCGCGGAAACCGCCCCCCCCTGATACAGCGGCGCATCCACGCTGAGCTGGATTTGATCGTCCCAGTAGCCGCGATTGTCAGATTCATAACGGGTGCGTCCCGCTTTCAGGCTGAGCGTGGGCAGATGTTGGGCTTTCGCCCGATCAATGCCGTGCTGTGCGGATGTCACCATAGCGCGTGCGGACAGCACGGCAGGGATTCTGGAATAATCGATATCGTCAACGGCGACCTGTTTGGCTTCCAGGTTCTCCGGCAGACGGGCGTAACGATGGGCGCTGATACCGGTCTGTACCGCCAGCACCGCTTTCGCTTTTTGCAACGCGGCGTCGTACTGCTCCAGCGTCGCTCGCATCCCGGCAATGCGGGTCTGGGTTTGCAGATCGTCAGAGGTCGAGCTAAGACCTGCGCCAGCGCGCAGCTGCGCCAGATGCTGAATTTTCTCCAGCGCGGCGATGTTCTCCCGCGCCGCATTCACTAAGGCGCTATAGCGTTTCACTTCGACATAACCCTGCGCGGCTTTTTCCGCCACTTCCGAAAGGGTGGCCATCAACTGATAGCGATAACTTTCGTATTGCGCTTCCGACTGGGCAATAGCGCTATTGGTTTTACCAAAGTCATACACTAATTGCGTAACGGTAATTCCCCAGGCTGCAGAATTATTTAACGAGCCACTGGAATCCGTTGTCTGGCTGTGACCGGTACTCGCCGTTAAGCCAATTTGCGGCATCCAGCCGCTTTTCGCCTCTTTTGTCATTGCCTGGCCGATTCCCATTTGCGCGGCCTGACGGCTAATTGCCGGGTCGCGATCTAAAGCAAATAAAATACTTTCTTTCAGATTCGTCTCTTCAACATTCGCTAATGCCGCGAAGCAAGAAACAGAAGCGCCGCAAAGTGCAAGGGTTAACGTCACCAATGAAAAAACAAAACGCATACTCACAACACATATCCTAATTAAAATGGCTTTTTTCAGGCTGATCGATGCCTCCACACTTTTCTTTTTCAGAGCGATATGGAAAATAACTAAGCCTGCTATGAGATATGCCCTTATCAATGTGTTTTCAGCGCATTCCGCTGAATTTAACGGTCAGTCTCCCCTGAGCTTAAATAATGCCCACACTGATAACGACATATACCTGTCCGTGACAAACAAAGTTGAAAAACGTCATCATCACTACGTCTGTATGACATTTTCCAGCGTCCAGAAAAGACACTTTCCCGGGTATTCAGGGTAAGCGTTACCTATCGCTGGCATCACGGGTTGAAGAATATTCTGAGGTGTCGGGGTAAACGAGGAAAGAAAAATAACCTTAATTCATCTTAAATGATTTCTGATTGTAACCATGAAGAACTAAAACTAATAAAAACAAGAACATGATATTTCAACCAAAGATCTTAAACACTCTGAAAAGCCCTTTACTTGCTGAAATTTTGAACTAAAAAGCCATAGGGTGCGCAGAGATTCATCAGTATTGTTCATCCCTGACTAAAATTAAACCGGATCAGTTTTCAGATGAATAACAAATTAGAAACAATATTATTCCAATCAGTTAGCATCCATGCCGAGGTGAGCGTGTTAATGCGGGAAATCAGGAAGGGAGTAAAACGGTGTGGTTTTTCCGCTTACAGGTGAAAAGAAAGCGGTCGTACTTTTCGATCATCAATTGCGACTTGATGCCTATTTTGTCGCGATAGTCGTTGTATTCCGAGCCTTCAGAGAGCAGGAATGCGTATATTGTATAATTAAGTTCGATGATCGAAGAAATGAATTCACGTTTCGCCAGCTCTATCGTTTCATCATGCAGGCGATAGTCGCTATCGTTAAATTTTTCAGCCTGCTCCATGCGATGTGAGATTTGATGAATAATCGCCGGATGCAAATAGTACTGCGTACAGCCCACTGTTTCTTCATAGGGCCAAACGTGAAGAATCTCCTCAATAATACGCTGGTCACGCATTCGCTGTTCGGACAACAGATTATTCGTACTAAACGGCGACGTCAGCAAATAGCGAATTGAAAGAAAAAGAAAGGTGCCAATGCTTAATGCACACAGCAACATGAAGACTTTTGTGTAGAACATGATATAGCGAGTCAGTAATTTTGGAAAAGCTATCCTAACGGCAGTCGCGATGGATTTATAGTTTTTTGGAACTGAAAAGTCCTAAATTTTCCAGTTAATGTGAAAATAATAAAACGTTACGGTAAACGGTCGACTAAATTACCCCCATTATTTAGGATAATCTTAATGGCAGAACGAAATATCCTGGCGAATTTTCTGACATCGGCTTTTTGCCGGGTGGTGCGAAAACACCTTACCCGGCCTGCAACAATGGGGCCACGGACGGCCTTATTTTCGATGCCAGTAGGCCGCCGCGCGCACCAACTGCGGGTCAAACGCATCGCTTTCGAAACGGCGGCTGAGGTTTTTGACCACCTTTCCTTCTCCGGTGACCCAGATAAAGTAATCTGCCGCTGGCACCGACAATTGCGCCAGTCGCGCATCAATCGCCTGCTCGTCGTGCGCCAGCCATTCGATGTTGAACCCGTCAAGATGCGCCAGGTAATCCCGATAAGCAGGATCCTTGACGCTCACCAGCGCGTTCACCGACGGCCTGACCGGCAAGCGGCTGAGCGCTTCCAGACGCCGACGCAGCGCGGGCATGCCTGACTCATCGCAAACATAAACCTGGTATGCATAATCCTCCGGCACCACCAGCGAACCACGCGGCCCGCCGATGGTCAGCGTGTCCCCTTCGCGAGCCTGCATCGCCCAACGGCTCGCCACGCCGCCATCGTGAATGAAGAAATCCAGCGCCAGTTCATGACGCGCATCATCGTAAAGCGGCGTGTAGTCACGGGACGCCGGGCGTGCGCCCTCTCCCCAGACAATGCCTTCGTCAGTGACCGTTGGAGGGACAAACGGAGCGCCAGCCTGGGGGAAAAAGACTTTCGTGTGATCGTCAAAGCCGTGTGAGCAAAAGCCTTTCAGCGCGTCGCCGCCCAGTACAATGCGTTGAAAGCCTGCGCTGATACGTTCCGCGCGCAAAACGGTAAGTTCGCGAAAACGCAATTCGTTGCGCACGCGTTGAGGATAACGTGAGGTGATGTCGGTCATGTCGCTGCCTTCGGGAAATAATCAGATATATCGAATTTAATCTTTAAATGATAATGATTGCTAATCAAGATGATTGCAAGCTATTTTTCGATACTGTTTTATACTGCCTCACTCGCCATAAATAAGCATTAAATTCAATAGATTATAAAATTTTCATTGCTCAGCTTGCCAAAATCAAGAATTTAGATATAAATTAGATATATCTAATAAACATCAGGAGAAACTTATGCGACATCATCACGAGGGTTGCTGCAACGGCGAAGGGGAGCATCATGAGGGCTGCTGTTCCGGCGAAGGTCGCCACCAGGGCGGCTGTCACAGCGAAGGTCATCAACACGGCGGATGTAATGGCGAAAATCATCATCACGGCGGGTGTAACGGCGAAGGTCATCATCATGGCGGGTGTGGGCAACGTCATGGCAGAGGCGGTGGAAGACGCCAACGCTTCTTCGGACATGGCGAGCTGCGTCTGGTGATTCTGGATATCCTCTCCCGTGAGGCCAGTCATGGCTACGAGCTGATCAAAGCTATCGAAAATTTGACTCAAGGGAACTATACCCCCAGCCCGGGCGTGATCTATCCAACGCTCGATTTTTTACAGGAGCAGGCGCTTATCACCATTAGCGAAGAAGACGGCGGACGGAAGAAAATCACCCTTACCGCGTCCGGCGCACAATGGCTGGAGGAGAACCAGGAACACCTCGGACACATTCAGGCGCGGATCACTGCGCGTAATGTTGGCGCTGAACTGCGTAAGAATCCGCAGATGAAGCGGGCGCTGGACAATTTCAAGGCGGTGCTGGACCTGAAAGTGAATCAAGGGAATCTCAGCGACGCGCAGTTAAAACAGATCACTGGCGTGATCGACCGCGCGGCGCTGGAAATCACTCAACTGGATTAAGCAGGCTGCGCGTCGTCTTCCCTGACACGGAACACTTTCACCAGCTCTTTTAAGTGAAGCGCCTGCTCATTCAGTGACGCTGCCGCGGCAACGGACTCCTCCACCAGACAGGAGTTCTGTTGCGTGGTGGCGTCGATCAGGCCAATCGCGCTGTTGATCTGCGAAATTCCGTCGGTCTGTTCGCGACTGGCCTGGCCGATTTCCCGCAGGATCACGTCCATTTCCTCTACATTGCTCACCATACCATTGATTAGCGCATTCGCTTTTTCGACCAGCAGCATTCCCTCCTGAGTCTGACCGGTGGAATCTTCAATCAGACTACGGATCTCGCTGGCGGACGAAGCGCTTTTCTGCGCCAACTGCCGCACTTCACCCGCCACTACCGCGAACCCACGCCCGTGTTCACCCGCACGCGCCGCTTCTACCGCAGCGTTCAGCGCCAGTATGTTGGTCTGGAAGGCAATAGAGTCAATCAGATTGATGATGTCGGACATGCGGTTAGCGGTTTCATTTATGACGCGCATTTTTTGCGTGACCTGATTCATCATTTCACCGTTGTTTTTCACTACGGTCGCCGCCCCCGCAGAGAGCTTCGTCGCTTCTCCGGTATGCTCCGCTGTGTTTTTCACCGTCGCGGTGATCTGTTCCATCGACGCGGCAGTTTGTTCAACCGAGCTGGCCTGCTCTTCGGTACGCGCCGCCAGATCCTGGTTGCCAGCCACAATCTGCGCCGCCGCGCTGGAAATATTCTCCGAGCCGTTTTGTACCTCCTGCACAATCTCTTGCAGGCGGTTTTTCATGGTCATCAGCGCCTGCAGCAATACGCCGGTTTCGTCCCGCTGTTCGCAGGTGATAGTGCGGGTCAGGTCGCCCTCGGCGATCGCTTCGGCAAACTGGACAGCGTCGTCCAGCGGTCGGGTAATGGAACGCACGATGTACAGCCCCATAACGCAGCCAGCGACAATGCCTGCCAACGCCAGGGCGACAAGCAGGATCCGGTTGGCTTTAAAATCGCTCTCCACTTGCTCGCCTGCACTCAGCATCTGCGCGTCTTCGATGGCAATCAACGCCATCACTTTATCTTTATACGCCTGCTGCACGTTTACCGTGGTGGTCATCATCTCCTGCATTGCCGCCTGACGGTTGTGACTTTGCACCGCCGCCTGGATACGGTGCTGCGAGGCAAGATACTGCTCACGCACGTCGCGAATGTCTGCTATCACCGTTTTCGATTTATCGTCGAGCGGCGCCGCGCTTAGCTCGTCCAGCAGAAGGCTAATCTGCTGGCTTATCGCGTCGAGCCGGGCCTGCGAAGCCCCTGTCCAACGCCCTTCTTCATCCATCAGCATCAGTTGTTGCGTACTGACATACTCCTGAAAATTGTCGATAAGTTTGTTGGCTTTTACCGTGATCGGATAATCGTCGGTCAGGATGTTTTGCATACCACGATTCGCACGCTCCAGGCTAAATATCGACAAACCGGAACTCACCATCATCAGCACAATAAACAAACCAAACGCGATAAATAACTTTGAACGAATTTTCACGTTACGCAAAAACATATTTCCCCTCCCGGAGATCGTTTTTCTCAAATAGCATTTCTTATCGGTCGGAATCTCAGTAACTTTATGATATTGATCACTTTTTATTTTAAACGCTTTCTGATAAATCGCTTTTAACGATGAATAACGGTAGACCGATCGTTATATAAGCTTTTTTTATGCTTTCGTGAAATGCGAAAAACCGCCGGGCGACAACGAGGATAAAAATAGCTATCTCACCCTTATGGGTTAATATTTAATATAAATTTAACATTAAATTCACAAAACGCTCACCCATTACGGTAAGCGTTGGCAGAAAAAAGAAGAGGCAGAGATGTGAAGAAATGAGGAAATTAATGCAGTACCGTCACGGCATCTTCCAGACGGCTGGCGCGGTGTTTGACCATAGCGGATACCTGCGCGCTTTCTTCAACCAGCTCGGCATTTTTCTGGGTGATGTGGTTAAGCTCATCCACCGCGCGGGTCAGGCTGCTCAGCCCGTCGGCCTGTTCCGACGTCGCATGACTGATTTGCGCAATCAGTTGGGTGACGTTTTGCACCTGCGAAACAATGTCATCAATGGTGCGTCCTGCGGCGTGAACCTGCTGCGAACCGGATTGAACTTTGTCCGCGCTGGCGTCAATTAACTTACGGATGTCGTTCGCCGCACTGGCGCTGCGGCTGGCCAGATGGCGTACTTCTCCCGCCACGACGGCGAACCCTTTTCCTTGCTCGCCCGCACGCGCCGCCTCCACCGCCGCGTTAAGCGCGAGGATATTGGTCTGGAAAGCGATGTCGTTTATCAGCGTGGTGATGGTGCCTATCCGCTGGGTGCTGTTGGCGATGTCATCCATCGTTTTGATCACCGTATCCATGGCTTCGCCACCCTGAGTCGCTGCGCTGCTGGCGGCGCTCGACAGTTTGTCGGCAGCGGAGGCGGTTTCGGAGTTCTGCTTAACCGAAGCGGCCATCTGGTTCATGGTAGCAACCGTTTGTTGCACGTTATCAACCGTCTGGCGGGTGTGTTTATTCAGATCGTCATTGCCTTTCGCCAGCGTTTCGCTGCCGTTACGTACGCTCGACACCTGACTTGAGACATCGTTGATGAGCCAGCGGCACATCAGCCCAAGTTGCCCAACTGCGCGCAGCGTCAGTCCCAGTTCGTCACTGCGATTAAGATGCATCACGCTGTTACGCTCCCCGGTCGCGACTTTCAGCGCCTGCTTCGCCACGTTTTCGATCGGACGAACTATTTGTCCTTCAAAGATCGCGGTGCCGGCTCCCAGCGCCAGCGCACTCATCAGATACGCCAGCGCGGGCGCGTCGGAGGCATACAGGCCCGCCGCGACCATCACGAACAACAGCGTCATCACGCCGCGTACCCGCCAGCGCAGCGGCAGAGAAGGGAGTTTTCCCAACCAGCCTTTGCGTACCACCAGCCCTTTGTGAATGCGTCGGGCGCAGCGGTTTTCGTTCAGCGCCTGGTATAAAGGCTCCACCGCGGCGATCTCTTCTTCCGTTGCGCGGGTACGAATCGACATGTAGCCAGTGACCTGCCCTCCGCGAACCATCGGCACCGCGTTGGCGCGAACCCAATAGTGATCGCCGTTTTTACAACGGTTTTTAACAATGCCGCTCCACGGCTCGCCCTGTTTCAGGGTGTACCACATATCGGCAAACGCAGCTTTTGGCATGTCCGGATGACGTACAAGGTTGTGCGGCTGCGCCAACAGCTCATTGAGCGAGTAGCCGCTAACAGTGATGAAAGTATCGTTAGCGTGCGTGATGTAACTGTGCAGATCGGTCGTGGACATGAGCGTCGTATCGTCATCCAGCGGTGTATTTTGCTGGGTAACGTAGAGATGAGAAGACATAGTAGCGTCCTGTGCAGGTTATCTGGTTGTTAACTTCTTGTCAGATGTTATTTCGGCGCTAACGGATTTATCTTTAGTTGTTAAATTTGATTTAGATCGCAATTTGCGATTAAACCTTATTATTTGTACGAATTCCAATTTGTTGATTTTGAATACTTTCGGGATGAAACTATCCGTACCTGCGAGCCCACCCGCACCACCATAGCGCAAAATCCGCCTCTTTTTTGTGCAGCGAGCGGGATCTCTCCTCGTTGTGAACTGATTAAATTCTGCTCAATATGCTACTTTTTGTTAACAAATAAGATTAAATATTGCGCATTTTCCTTATTTCATCATGTTTATCCCGATTTTCGTCGGCCTCATTGGGATGGCGCAATCCCTGCAATACTTAAATCGGTATCATGTGATACGCGAGCCGCGGGAGCATATTTTGAACAGGTTACCTTCCAGCGCGTCGGCATTAGCCTGCAGCGCACACGCCCTGAATCTCATCGAAAAGCGAACGCTTGACCATGAGGAAATGAAAGCACTAAACCGAGAGGTGATTGATTACTTCAAAGAGCATGTGAATCCAGGTTTTTTAGAGTATCGCAAATCTGTTACCGCCGGCGGGGATTACGGAGCCGTAGAGTGGCAAGCGGGGAGTCTGAATACGCTTGTCGACACCCAGGGTCAGGAATTTATCGACTGTCTGGGTGGGTTCGGCATCTTTAACGTGGGGCACCGTAATCCAGTCGTGGTTTCCGCCGTACAGAATCAACTCGCGAAACAACCCCTGCACAGTCAGGAACTGCTTGATCCTTTACGGGCGATGCTGGCAAAAACGCTCGCCGCCCTGGCGCCAGGCAAACTGAAATACAGCTTCTTCTCCAACAGCGGTACTGAATCCGTCGAAGCGGCGCTGAAGCTCGCCAAAGCGTACCAGTCGCCGCGCGGTAAGTTCACTTTTATCGCCACCAGCGGCGCGTTCCACGGCAAGTCATTAGGTTCCTTGTCCGCAACGGCGAAATCGACCTTCCGCAAACCGTTTATGCCCCTGCTGCCGGGCTTTCGTCATGTGCCTTTTGGCGATATCAGCGCGATGCGATCGGTCCTTAGCGAGTGCAAAAAGACCGGCGACGACGTGGCGGCGGTGATCCTCGAACCCATTCAGGGAGAAGGCGGCGTGATCCTGCCGCCGCAGGGGTATCTTAGCGCCGTGCGTAAACTGTGCGACGAATTCGGCGCGCTGCTGATTCTGGATGAAGTGCAAACCGGCATGGGGCGCACCGGCAAGATGTTCGCTTGCGAACATGAAAACGTGCAGCCTGACATTCTCTGCCTGGCGAAGGCGCTGGGCGGTGGCGTGATGCCGATTGGCGCAACGATTGCCACCGAAGAGGTCTTTTCGGTACTGTTCGACAACCCGTTCCTGCACACCACCACCTTTGGCGGAAACCCGCTTTCCTGCGCAGCGGCGCTGGCAACCATCAACGTGTTGCTGGAGCAAAACCTGCCCGCTCAGGCAGAGCAGAAAGGCGATATGCTGCTGGACGGTTTCCGCCAGTTGAGCCGTGAATATCCGGATCTGGTGCATGACGCGCGCGGCAAGGGGATGCTGATGGCGATCGAGTTTGTCGACAATGAGATCGGCTACAGCTTCGCCAGCGAGATGTTCCGACAGCGCGTACTGGTTGCCGGCACGCTCAACAACGCGAAAACGATCCGCATTGAGCCACCGCTCACCCTGTCCGTCGAGCAGTGCGAGCAGGTACTGAAAGCCGCGCGCAAAGCGCTGGCGGCGCTACGGGTAAGCGTGGAAGAAGTGTAACGCAACAGTGCCGGGGGGCGGTATGGCCACCCGGCTTACGGGCAAGAAACCAATCCAGGCCGGATAAGCGCTATCCGGCTTTTTTTTATCTGCGGTGGCGCTTTTTTGAATCCCATCACAATCATCGCATTCCCCTTTTCCCTTTTACGGCGCGACGGCTAAATTAGTAACTCATCCGACCACATAACAATAATTTTACATACTGGATACTGCTATGAGCTACCCGTCGCTGTTTGCCCCGCTGGATCTTGGCTTTACCACGCTGAAAAACCGCGTGCTGATGGGATCGATGCATACCGGGCTGGAAGAGCACCCCGAGGGGGCTGAACGCCTGGCGGCCTTTTACGCCGAACGCGCACGGCACGGCGTTGCGCTGATTGTGACAGGCGGCATTGCGCCCTCCCTGTCCGGGGTGGCGCTGAAGGGCGGCGCGACGCTTAACGATGCCTGTCAGTTGCCGCAGCATCGCGTAGTCACTGACGCAGTGCACAATGAGGGCGGCAAAATAGCCCTGCAAATTTTGCACACCGGGCGCTACAGCTATCAGCCGCAGCTGGTCGCTCCCTCCGCGATTCAGGCGCCGATCAACCGTTTTACGCCCCATGCGCTGTCTCATGATGAGATACTGCAATTGATTGAGGACTTTGCGCACTGCGCGCAGCTGGCGCGCGAAGCGGGTTATGACGGCGTAGAGGTGATGGGGTCGGAAGGCTATCTGATTAACGAATTTCTCGCCCTGCGCACCAATCAGCGCGACGACCAGTGGGGCGGAGAATACGCCAACCGCATGCGTTTTGCGGTGGAGGTGGTGCGCGCGGTACGCCAGCGTGTCGGCAACGATTTTATTATTATCTATCGTCTGTCAATGCTGGATCTGGTGGAAAATGGCAGCACCTTTGAGGAGACCGTCCAGCTGGCAAAGGCCATTGAAGCCGCGGGCGCGACAATCATCAACACCGGCATTGGCTGGCACGAAGCGCGTATTCCCACCATCGCCACGCCGGTACCGCGCGGCGCCTTCAGCTGGGTGACTCGCAAGCTGAAGGGGCATGTCTCTGTACCGTTGGTGACCACCAACCGTATTAACGATCCGCAGGTCGCCGATGCGATCCTCGCGCGCGGCGATGCCGACATGGTATCGATGGCGCGTCCATTTCTGGCCGATGCCGGGATCCTGTCAAAAGCGCAGTCGGGACGTGCGGATGAGATCAACACCTGCATCGGCTGCAATCAGGCCTGTCTGGATCAAATCTTCGCCGGAAAAGTCACCTCGTGTCTGGTCAACCCACGCGCGTGTCACGAAACCCAAATGCCGGTTCTGCCTGCGCTGCAGGCAAAAAACCTGGCGGTAGTCGGTGCGGGTCCGGCAGGGCTGGCCTTTGCCATCAACGCGGCGTCGCGCGGTCATCACGTCACGCTGTTCGATGCCCTGGGCGAGATCGGCGGACAGTTTAACATTGCCAAACAGATCCCCGGCAAAGAGGAGTTTTACGAAACGCTACGCTATTACCGGCGGATGATCGACGTTACAGGCGTTACGCTGCAGCTGAACCACGTTGTCAGCGCGGACGACCTTCAGGCCTTTGACGAGGTGATCCTCGCCAGCGGGATCGAACCGCGCAGACCGCCAATTGAAGGCATCGATCATCCTTCAGTATTAACCTATCTCGACGTGCTGCGTGATAAAGCGCCGGTGGGCAACCGGGTTGCGATCGTTGGCTGCGGCGGTATCGGCTTTGATACCGCGATGTATTTAAGCCAGCCAGGCGAACCGACCAGCCAGAACATTGCCAATTTTTGCGTGGAATGGGGCATCGACACCAGCCTGAAACAGGCCGGCGGATTACGTCCGGAAGGGCCGCATCTCCCGCGCAGTCCGCGCCAGATCGTGATGCTCCAGCGTAAAGCCAGTAAACCCGGCGACGGGCTGGGGAAAACCACCGGCTGGATCCATCGCGCCACGCTGCTCGCGCGTGGGGTGAAAATGATCCCTGCGGTGAGTTATCAACGGATCGACGATGACGGGCTGCATCTGCTGATCGGCGGCGAACCGCAGATCCTGAAAGTGGATAACGTCATTATCTGTGCCGGGCAGGAGCCGCGGCGTGAACTGGCCGAACCGCTGTACGCGGCCGGTAAAACGGTGCATTTGATTGGCGGCTGCGATGTGGCGATGGAACTGGACGCTCGCCGCGCCATCGCCCAGGGCACCCGTTTAGCGCTGACGATTTAAGGCGCTACGCTTACCGGGCCGACGGGATAGCATTCCGATGCGGCCCGGATAAGGCGTTGGCCGTCATCCGGCAATACGTTAACGACGACGTCCCAGTTTCACCGCTTTGAGCACCACGAATTTGTTGTTGGTGGCGACAGTGGCGCAGTTACCGAAAATCTTCTTCAGCTTGTGGAAATAGTCGAGATGCCGGTTGGCGACAATATACAGTTCGCCGTTGATCTTCAGGCAACGGCGGGCGTGATGAAACATCTCCCAGGCGATGTTATCGGTCAGGGCATGCTTTTGGTGGAACGGCGGGTTGCAGAAGATGGCGTTAAAACGAAACGGTTCGACGCCAGAAAGGGCGTTATTGATCATAAACTCGCTGCGATCGACCGCATCCGGCAGGTTGGTTTCTACGTTCAGGCGGCTGGACGCCACCGCCATCGGCGACTCATCAACAAACACCACGCTCGCCTGCGGATTTTTCGCCAGCAAGGTTAAGCCGATCACCCCATTCCCGCAGCCGAGATCGACAATCTCCCCTTCCAGGTTTTCCGGCAGATGCTGCATAAAAAAGCGCGCGCCGATGTCCAGCCCGGTACGCGAGAAAACGTTGGCATGGTTATGGATGGTCCAGTCGGTACCGTCCAGCTTCCAGCTCAGGGTGTCCGGGGTGTCGGTCAGCGCAGGTTCGCTGAAGGCGCAGTTGATAAGACGGGCTTTTTTCCATGCCAGCGTGGTGGTGGTCGGTCCCAACACCTTTTCAAACAGTTCCAGCGTGGACGTGTGAATATCCCGGGCTTTTGCGCCAGCGATAATTCGCGTTTGTGGGGTAACGACTTTACGCAACGCGCGTAGCTGCTGCTCCAGCAGCGCCAGCGTTTTCGGTACTTTGATCAGCACCACGCCCGGCGCCTGCGGATACGCCGCGGTGCTGTCGAGAAACGTAACGCTGGCTTCGCTGATATCGTTATGGCGCAGGTTTTCCCGCGTCGCCAGCTCGCTCAGATATGAGTCGCCAATGCTGTACGGCGTGTGCGCCGCCAGCGCACAACTCAGCGCGCCAAAGGCGTCATTCAGGATCAGCACCGGGCCGCGAATTTCCGTATCGTCCAACTGTTGCAGCAGATACTCGTCCGCCGCTTCCCACGCCAGCAGTGGGTTAACGTCATCCGTCTGGGGAAAACGTTTTAATGTCAGTGAACGGAAACCGTTGTCTGTGTGGCTCATCGGCCCTCCTGAATGGTAAAATTTCGGCTTGTCCCTGAAAAGGGTGCGTGAGTATACAACATTTTCATTCAATGGCGTGGACCGTAATGAACCAACTGCCTTATCTCCAGGGTTACCCTGAACATTTGCTTTCTCAGGTGCGCACGCTGATTGCCGAACAACGACTGGGGGCTGTGCTGGAAAAGCGTTATCCCGGCACGCATGACTTCGCCACCGATAAGGCGCTCTGGCAGTATACCCAGGATCTGAAAAGCCAGTTCCTGCGCAGCGCCCCGCCGATCAACAAAGTAATGTATGACAATAAGATCCATGTGCTGAAAAACGCGCTGGGGCTGCATACCGCCGTGTCGCGGGTGCAGGGCGGTAAACTGAAAGCGAAAGCGGAAATCCGGGTCGCCACCGTGTTTCGCCATGCGCCGGAGCCGTTTTTGCGCATGATCGTGGTGCACGAACTGGCGCATCTTAAAGAAAAAGAGCACAGCAAGGCGTTTTACCAGCTCTGCTGTCATATGGAGCCGCACTATCACCAGTTGGAATTCGATACCCGGCTTTGGCTGACGGCGCTTTCAATCAGGGAAACTGCGCGGTAGCGCACTGGCTTTGACACGTGGGCATGCTACATTGTCGGCAGATACCTTTTATGGAGCCAGAACGCGTTTATGATACGTTTCGCAGTGATTGGCACGAACTGGATCACCCGCCAGTTTGTCGATGCCGCCCATGAGACCGGCAAATATAAGCTCACCGCCGTTTATTCCCGCAGCCTCGAGCAGGCGCAAACCTTCGCCAATGATTACCTCGTCGAGCATCTTTTTACCTCGCTGGACGCGATGGCGCAGAGCGATGCCATTGACGCTGTGTATATTGCCAGCCCGAACTCGCTGCACTTCCCGCAAACACAGCTTTTTCTGAGGCATAAGAAACATGTGATTTGCGAAAAACCGCTGGCGTCGAACCTGGCGGAAGCGGAAGCCGCAATTGCCTGCGCGCGGGAAAATCAGGTGGTGCTGTACGAGGCGTTCAAAACCGCCAGCCTGCCGAATTTCCTGCTGCTCCAGCAATCGTTGCCGAAAGTGGGCAAAATGCGTAAAGCGTTTCTTAACTACTGCCAGTACTCCTCGCGCTATCAACGTTATCTGGATGGCGAAAACCCAAACACCTTTAATCCCGCCTTTTCTAACGGCTCCATCATGGACATCGGCTTTTATTGCCTGGCGTCAGCGGTAGCGCTGTGGGGCGAACCGCACGGCGTGCAGGCGACAGCCAGCCTGCTGGACAGCGGCGTCGATGCGCACGGCGTGGTGGTGATGGATTACGGCGATTTCAGCGTAACGTTGCAGCATTCGAAAGTCAGTGATTCCGTTATCGACAGTGAAATTCAGGGTGAAGCGGGCGCACTGGTTGTCGAAAAGATATCCGAATGCCAGAAAGTGTGCTTCGTGCCGCGCGGCGGGAAATCGCAGGACCTCACCCAACCTCAGCACATCAATACTATGCTGTATGAGGCAGAGGTTTTTGCAGCACTGGTAGAAACCAATGAAGTGAACCATCCCGGGCTGTCGGTCAGTCGCGTGACCGCCAAACTGCTTACGGAAATTCGCTGCCAGACCGGCGTGATTTTCCCGGCGGATGACGTCAGCCACGCGACCCCTGCGTAAAACATTGTAAAACAGATGTTACAGGCCATTGACGAAATGCGTGGCCTGTCATATTTTGTAACCTGCAAAGGGGAGTAACTTCATTGTCGGTTGATCGTCATTACGATGTGTGAAAAACCACATCCGGTCACCGGGCAACCAAACAGGAATGCGACAACGTATTCCTGTTTTGTTGTAAGTGAGACCTTGCCGGAAGGCGAGGTCTATGCATATAAAAAGCAGCGGCTGACGTCTTCCGACGTTGGCCGTTTTTTTTATGTGTAAGGAATGTCTATGAATACTGTCGGCACACCGTTGTTATGGGGCGGATTCGCTGTCGTTGTGGTGATTATGCTGGCTATCGACCTCTTGCTTCAGGGGCGTCGTGGCGTACACACGATGACCATGAAGCAAGCGGCAGCCTGGTCCCTCGTCTGGGTTACCCTCTCGTTATTGTTTAATGCCGCATTCTGGTGGTATCTGGTTCAAACTGAAGGACGCGCGGTCGCAGACCCACAGGCGCTCGCCTTCCTCACCGGTTATCTGATTGAAAAATCACTGGCCGTCGATAACGTCTTCGTCTGGCTGATGCTGTTCAGCTACTTCTCGGTCCCCCCTGCGCTGCAGCGTCGGGTGCTGGTCTACGGCGTGCTGGGCGCGATCGTACTGCGTACGATTATGATTTTTGCAGGGACCTGGTTGATAACCCAGTTCGAATGGATGCTGTATGTGTTCGGCGCGTTCCTGCTGTTTACCGGCGTGAAGATGGCGCTGGCGAAAGAGGACGAATCCGGCATTGGCGACAAGCCGCTGGTGCGCTGGCTGCGCGGACATCTGCGGATGACCGATACCATTGAGAACGAGCATTTCTTTGTGCGTAAAAATGGTCTGCTGTACGTGACGCCGCTGATGCTGGTGCTGATCCTCGTGGAGCTGAGCGACGTCATTTTCGCGGTCGACAGTATCCCGGCGATCTTCGCTGTGACGACCGACCCGTTCATCGTACTGACGTCGAACCTGTTTGCGATCCTCGGTCTGCGTGCGATGTACTTCCTGTTGGCGGGGGTGGCTGAGCGCTTCTCAATGCTCAAATACGGACTGGCGGTAATACTGGTGTTTATCGGCATTAAGATGCTGATCGTCGACTTCTACCATATCCCGATCGCCATTTCGCTGGGTGTGGTGTTTGGTATTCTGGTTGTTACGCTACTGATCAATGCCTGGGTGAACCACCAGCGTGATAAGCAGCAGCAGGCTTAAATCTGTTATGCCGGGTGGCGGTTTTCCTCCGCCCGGCGCGATCGCTTTTTGTTTATCATGTCACAATTGTGTTAATGATAAGTTATAAAATATGATCACAGCGAAAATTCCAGCATATTTCGCTTCCCGAAGCTTTATCTTTCCTTATACTCGACCATGCAAACACTTTGTTACATCCAGAAAGATGCGCCATCAGAGCGCACAGCGGATGAGCAACATCACACTGTAAGGATCGAGAAATGACTACGCAACGTACACCGGGGTTGTTCCAGCGCCTGGCGCAAGGGAGTCTGGTAAAACAAATTTTAGTGGGCCTCGTTCTGGGGATTCTACTGGCATGGATTTCTAAGCCCGCAGCAGAAGCTGTAGGGTTACTGGGTACACTTTTCGTCGGCGCGTTAAAGGCCGTCGCACCTGTCCTGGTTCTGATGCTGGTCATGGCGTCTATCGCCAACCATCAACACGGGCAAAAAACCAATATCCGTCCGATTCTGTTCCTCTATCTGCTGGGCACCTTTTCTGCAGCGCTGGCTGCGGTCGTGTTCAGCTTCGCCTTTCCGTCCACGCTGCATTTAAGTAGTAGCGCCAATGACGTTGTGCCGCCGTCCGGCATTGTCGAAGTCCTGCGCGGCCTGCTGATGAGCATGGTCTCTAACCCTGTCGATGCGCTACTGAACGCCAACTATATCGGTATTCTGGTGTGGGCTGTCGGTCTGGGCTTTGCCCTGCGTCACGGTAATGAGACCACCAAAAACCTGGTGAACGATATGTCCAATGCCGTCACCTTTATGGTGAAGCTGGTCATCCGTTTTGCGCCGATTGGTATTTTTGGCCTGGTGTCGTCTACGCTGGCCACCACCGGTTTCTCTACGCTGTGGGGCTACGCTCAGCTGTTAGTGGTGTTGATTGGCTGTATGCTGCTGGTGGCGCTGGTGATCAACCCGCTGTTGGTGTTCTGGAAAATTCGGCGCAACCCGTATCCGCTGGTGTTCGCCTGCCTGCGTGAAAGTGGCGTTTACGCCTTCTTCACCCGCAGTTCCGCGGCCAATATTCCGGTAAACATGGCGCTGTGTGAAAAGCTGAATCTGGACCGTGATACCTATTCGGTGTCAATTCCACTGGGCGCGACCATCAATATGGCGGGTGCGGCAATCACCATCACCGTACTGACACTGGCGGCGGTACATACGCTGGGCGTGCCGGTGGATCTGCCGACGGCGTTGCTGCTGAGCGTGGTGGCTTCTCTGTGCGCCTGTGGCGCATCCGGGGTGGCGGGCGGTTCACTGCTGCTTATCCCGCTGGCCTGTAACATGTTCGGCATTCCGAACGATATTGCCATGCAGGTTGTGGCGGTTGGCTTCATCATCGGCGTACTGCAGGACTCCTGCGAAACGGCGCTGAACTCCTCTACCGACGTACTGTTTACCGCGGCGGCTTGCCAGGCGGAAGATGAGCGTCTGGCCAACAACGCACTGCGTAGCTAATGTGACATCCCCAGGCCGGATAGCGCTGCGCGTATCCGGCCTGTTTTTACAACCTGACTCAAAACGAAGGGTAATTAGAGGGTAACGCCGCTTTTAAAAATCGCCAACTCTCTGAAATCATTACGTTCATTGCAGGTCTGCTTGCCGTTGGCGAACTCAACAATGGTGTCGATAAATTCATCCAGCAACTGCGGCATCGCTTTACCGTGAATGAGCTGACCCGCGTCGAAGTCGATCCAGTGCTTTTTCTTCGCTGCAAGTTCGCTGTTGGTGGCGATTTTCACTGTCGGCACAAAACCGCCATAGGGCGTGCCGCGTCCGGTACTGAACAGCACCATATGACACCCCGCCCCGGCCAGTGCGCTGGTAGCCACTGCATCATTACCCGGTGCGCTCAGCAGGTTCAGCCCGTGCGTTTTCAGACGCTCGCCGTAACGCAGCACGTCCACCACCTGACTGGATCCTGCTTTCTGGGTACAGCCCAGCGATTTATCTTCCAGCGTGGTAATGCCCCCGGCTTTGTTGCCCGGCGAGGGGTTTTCGTAGATGGGCTGGTTATGGGCCATAAAATACTGCTTAAAGTCGTTGACCATCGTCACCAGCTTGTGGAAGGTTTCTTCGTCGCGGCAGTGGCTCATCAGCAGTTGCTCCGCGCCGAACATCTCCGGCACTTCGGTCAGCACCGTCGTGCCGCCATTGGCAATCATATAGTCAGAAAAACGTCCTAACATCGGATTCGCGGTAATACCGGAAAGCCCGTCAGAACCACCGCACTCCAGACCAAACTTCAGTTCGCTCAGTTTACCCGGTTCGCGCTTATCGTGGCGCATCGCTTCGTAAAGCTGATGCAGATGCGCAATCCCCGCTTCCACTTCATCGTCCTGATGCTGGCAGATCATAAAATGCACGCGTTCAGGATCGAACTCGCCCAGCGTTTCGCGAAACGCATCGACCTGGTTGTTTTCACAGCCGAGGCCAATCACCAGTACCGCCCCGGCGTTCGGGTGGCGCACCATGTTTTGCAGCATAGTGCGGGTGTTGATGTGATCGTCGCCCAGTTGGGAACAGCCGTAGGTATGACTGAACAGGAAAACGCCGTCGGTGCCTTCGGCGTCGCGGGTTTCTTTCAGGAAACGGCTCTGGATCTGCCGGGCGATCCCGTTGACGCAGCCGACGGTCGGCAGGATCCACAGCTCGTTACGTACGCCGACGTCCCCGCTGGCGCGACGGTAGATCTGCACATCGCGATCCGCGGGCTGCGGCGGGAGATCCTGAAACTCAGGTTGATAGCGATACGCATCCAGGTCGCTCAGGTTGGTGCGTGTATTATGGGCATGAATGTGTTCACCCGCCGCAATGTCCGCCAGAGCATGGCCGATAGGCTGCCCGTACTTAATGACGTATTCATCACGCGTAATATTGCTCAACGCAAATTTATGACCACGTGCGATAGCCTGACGTAGCGTTACGGTGTGGTTATCAACGTTCACTTCCGTGCCCTGCGCCAAATCGGCCAGCGCTACCGCAACGTTATCCAGCGCATGGATCTTGATGTATTGCATATCAACCCCGAACCTTAGTTGAGCTCAATGGCGAAGTAGTCACGCGCATTGTTAAAGCAAATGTTTCTTACCATCTCGCCCAACAGCTGAATGTCTGCCGGGGCTTCGCCCGCGTCCACCCAGCGGCCGATCATCTGGCACAGAATGCGGCGGAAGTATTCATGACGGGTATACGACAGGAAGCTGCGGCTGTCGGTCAGCATGCCCACGAAGCGGCTTAACAGGCCCAACTGCGCCAGTTGTGTCATCTGACGTTCCATCCCGTCTTTCTGATCGTTAAACCACCAGCCGGAACCGAACTGCATTTTGCCCGGCATCCCTTCGCCCTGGAAGTTACCGATCATCGTTCCCAGCACTTCGTTATCACGCGGGTTCAGGCAGTAGAGAATGGTTTTTGGCAGCAGGTTTTCTTCGTTCTGCTTGCTGAGTAATTTAGACAGTTCTTCTGCCATCGGACGGTCATTGATGGAGTCAAAGCCCACGTCCGGCCCCAGTAGTTTGAACTGGCGAAGGTTGTTATTGCGCAGCGCGCCGATGTGATACTGCTGGACCCAACCGCGACGGGCATATTCCGCGCCGAGGAACACCAGCACCGCCGTTTTGAATTGCGCCACTTCGTGTTCGCTCAGGGCGTCGCCCGCCAGACGGCGCGCCAGGATGCCGTCCAGTTCGGCTTCATTCGCCTCCGCAAACAGCACCACATCAAGCGCGTGGTCAGAGACTTTACAGCCGTGGGCGGCGAAATGATCCAGACGTTTGGTCAGCGCGCTTTGCAGATCGCTAAAGCGGCGGATGTCGGTATCGGACACTTCACCCAGCTTCGCCATGTAATCATTGAAGGTCGCCTGTTCAATGTTGAAAGCTTTGTCCGGACGCCAGCTTGGCAGCACTTTAATGGCGAAGCTGCTGTCCTGCGCCACCTTCGCATGGTGCTCCAGCGAGTCGATCGGATCGTCGGTAGTGCCGACCATTTTCACGTTCATTTGCTGCATGATCCCGCGCGCGGAGAAGCGATCCTGCGCCAGCAGGTCGTTGCACTCATTCCAGATCTCATCAGCGGTAGACGGTGACAGCAGCTTACCGGTGATGCCAAACGGGCGACGCAGTTCGAGGTGAGTCCAGTGATACAGCGGATTGCCGATGGTATGCGGAACGGTTGCCGCCCAGGCGTCGAACTTCTCGCGATCGGACGCGTCGCCGGTACACAGCCGCTCAGGCACGCCGTTGGTTCGCATCGCGCGCCATTTGTAGTGGTCGCCCTTCAGCCAGATGTCATACAGGTTCGTGAAACGGTAGTCTTCGGCGATTTGCTGCGGCGGCAAATGGCAGTGGTAGTCGAAGATCGGCTGTTCTTTAGCGTAATCATGATACAGGCGGCGGGCAAATTCGGTATCCAGCAGAAAATCTTCAGTCATAAACGGGGTCATTATCGTCTTCCTCTCATCGAGTGCGTCAGATTGCTTATGTTGCGATGCTGACAAAGTTATCACACCAATTTCCACTGTCCGAAGATATTTTCGTGAGCCAGATCAATAAACCCTGACAAAAACGTTACCCTTCTGGAGGTAAAAACCGTCCCAGGCCGCGCCACGACTGGCCTTCCTGTAAAGAAATAATGACCCTGCTAAGAATAGCACTTTTGTGATGGCTCTCACCTTTTAAAGTTGTATGACAAGTTATCTTTCTGCCGTCGCGATACATAAGCTGACGGAATGCATTATTACCGATGAATTCATCATCGGATTGACCGGTACGGAAACCGAATGAGCACAACGACTTAATGGCAACGTTCGGGGAGTACCGGCTTTTTTCGGTTACGCCCTTCGTGAGAAGAACATCCTCCGCCCTACGCTGGATGATGGCCGCGTTCCTGGCGGAAATAACAAAACGATGAGGTTTTACATGCGTAAAATTAAAGGGTTACGTTGGTACATGATCGCACTGGTGACGCTTGGCACCGTGCTCGGGTATCTGACGCGTAACACTGTGGCGGCAGCTGCGCCGACTCTGATGGAAGAGTTACACATCTCCACCCAACAGTATTCCTATATCATCGCAGCCTACTCTGCTGCTTACACGGTTATGCAACCCGTTGCCGGTTACGTGCTTGACGTTCTCGGCACCAAAGTGGGTTACGCGATGTTTGCCGTATTGTGGGCCGTTTTCTGTGGCGCAACGGCACTGGCGGGAAGCTGGGGCGGGCTGGCGCTGGCGCGTGGCGCGGTCGGCGCAGCCGAAGCCGCGATGATCCCGGCTGGCCTGAAAGCCAGTTCTGAGTGGTTTCCGGCGAAAGAGCGCTCCATTGCGGTGGGTTATTTTAACGTTGGCTCCTCTATCGGTGCGATGATTGCCCCGCCGCTGGTCGTCTGGGCGATTGTGATGCACAGCTGGCAGATGGCGTTCATCATCTCCGGCGCCCTGAGCTTTATCTGGGCGATGGCATGGCTGATTTTCTACAAACACCCGCGCGACCAGAAAAAACTGACGGACGAAGAGCGTGACTACATTATTAACGGTCAGGAAGCTCAGCATCAGACCAACAGCGCAAAGAAAATGTCGCTGCTGCAGATCCTGCGCAACCGCCAGTTCTGGGGGATCGCCCTGCCACGCTTCCTGGCGGAACCGGCATGGGGTACGTTCAACGCGTGGATCCCGCTGTTCATGTTTAAGGTGTATGGCTTTAACCTGAAAGAAATCGCCATGTTCGCCTGGATGCCTATGCTGTTTGCCGACCTGGGCTGTATCGTCGGGGGCTATCTGCCGCCGCTGTTCCAGCGCTGGTTCGGCGTAAACCTGATCGTGTCGCGTAAAATGGTGGTCACCCTCGGTGCGGTACTGATGATTGGTCCGGGGATGATCGGCCTGTTCACCAGCCCGTACATTGCCATCATGCTGCTGTGCGTAGGGGGTTTTGCTCACCAGGCGTTGTCCGGCGCGTTGATTACCCTCTCCTCTGACGTCTTTGGCCGCAACGAAGTGGCCACCGCGAATGGCCTGACCGGGATGTCCGCCTGGCTGGCGAGCACCCTGTTCGCCCTGGTGGTAGGCGCGCTGGCGGATACCATCGGCTTTAGCCCGCTGTTTGCTGTGTTGGCGGTGTTTGACCTGCTGGGCGCGTTGGTCATCTGGACCGTTCTGCAAAACAAACCGGCCAGCGATGTCGATGCCGGTCCGCAGGTGAATAAACCGGCTACGCAAAGCTAACCTGCAATCCAGAGCCTGTGCCGGAGCGCTTTACCTGCCCGGCTGACCTAAGCCGCCTGCTCCAGGGCGGCTTTTTCGTCTCTGTGAGTGGAGCGAAACTCGCGAAAGTGGTATAACAAATAGAGTCTGCCGTATCATGCCTGGAGCGCATATGGAAATCACTGAACCCCGTCGTTTATATCAACAACTTGCCGCTGACCTGAAAGAGCGTATTGAGCAGGGCGTTTACCTGGTGGGCGATAAACTGCCCGCAGAGCGTTTTATTGCCGATGAAAAGAACGTCAGCCGCACCGTGGTTCGTGAAGCCATTATCATGCTGGAAGTGGAAGGTTTTGTGGAAGTGCGTAAAGGTTCGGGTATTCACGTCATTTCTAATCAGCCTCGCTATCATCAGGCGGCCGACGAGTCGCTGGAGTTCGCCAATTACGGACCATTCGAACTGCTACAGGCGCGTCAGCTGATTGAAAGCAATATTGCTGAATTTGCCGCGACCCAGGTGACCAAGCAGGACATCATGAAGTTGATGGAGATCCAGGAGAAAGCGCGCAATGAAAAGTGCTTTCGCGATTCCGAATGGGATCTGCAGTTTCACATTCAGGTGGCATTAGCGACGCAAAACTCCGCGTTGGCGGCGATTGTCGAAAAAATGTGGACCCAGCGCAGCCATAACCCCTACTGGAAAAAACTGCACGAACACATTGATGCGCGCACCGTGGACAACTGGTGCGACGATCACGATCAAATCCTTAAGGCGCTGATTCGTAAAGATCCGAACGCCGCCAAACTGGCAATGTGGCAGCATCTCGAAAACACCAAAATCATGCTGTTTAACGAAACCAGCGACGATTTCGAATTTAACGCTGACCGTTATCTTTTTGCTGAAAATCCGGTGGTTCATCTTGATACCGCCGTCAACGCGGCAAAATAAACGTTCTTTCTCCGACAGGCGCGCCGCTGCGCCTGTCTGCACGCCTGACAGTAAGCGAAAGGTATAAAGTGTCAGCCTGTGTAAATCCTCTCGCCTCACTCCACTACGATAAGCAAAATCAGACCTCAGGGACGCGTAATTTCTATAACGGACTCCCTTGACCTTTGTTACAATTAGATGCAAATCGAATTTATGTTTGTTAGTGCTTGCTTACTTCACCACTTTACAGGGATTAGTTCAGGCCGTGACTTTGCGCCGTTCGCACACCATACAAAAAAGTTGATAAATGATGCGGCATAGCAAACTCCTGAAACCGGCGTGACGTTAACCGATTCACCAGGAATACTGAATGGAACTTTTGACCCAATTACTGCACGCTCTGTGGGCGCAGGATTTTGAAACTCTGGCCAATCCTTCCATGATTGGCATGCTGTATTTTGTTTTATTTATGATTCTGTTCCTGGAAAACGGGTTGCTGCCTGCCGCCTTTTTACCCGGCGACAGTCTGCTGGTTCTGGTCGGCGTGCTGATTGCGAAAGGCGCAATGGGCTATCCGCAAACCATTTTGCTGCTCACCACCGCCGCCAGCCTGGGCTGCTGGCTGAGCTATATTCAGGGACGCTGGCTGGGGAATACCCGCACCGTGCAAAATTGGCTCTCGCATCTGCCCGCGCACTATCATCAACGCGCGCACCATCTGTTCCATAAGCATGGGCTTTCAGCACTGCTTATTGGCCGTTTTATTGCATTTGTGCGTACCCTGTTGCCCACCATCGCAGGGTTGTCCGGCCTTAATAATGCGCGCTTTCAATTTTTCAACTGGATGAGCGGCCTGCTGTGGGTGCTTATCCTGACCACGTTGGGCTATCTGCTGGGCAAAACACCGGTCTTTCTGAAATATGAAGACCAACTGATGTCCTGCCTGATGCTGCTGCCGGTCGTCCTGCTGGTCTTTGGCCTTGCCGGTTCGCTGGTGGTCTTGTGGAAAAAGAAATACGGGAACCGAGGGTAAGGGATGCTGAAACCGCGTATAACGCTGAAGCAACTGGCCTTGAGTACCGCGTTCCTGCTGGTGCTGGGCAGTCTGCTACTGGTCTGGTCGGCCATTCGCCAGCAGGATTCAACTCTCGCGATCCGCGCCGTTCATCAGGGGGCAAGCGTGCCCGACGGTTTCTCTATCTGGCATCATCTTGACGCCAACGGTATTCGCTTTAAAAGCATCACGCCACAGAAAGATACGCTGCTGATCACGTTCGATTCCAGCGCCCAAAGCGCCGCGGCAAAAGCGGTGCTCGATAAAACCCTGCCGCAGGGCTATATCATTGCTCAGCAGGATAATGACAGCCAGGCCGTACAGTGGCTGTCGCGTTTGCGCGATACCCCACATCGGGTAGGATAATATCGCCAGGAATCCGAATCCCGTCACCCACTTTGGTGATTTCCCCGTTTAATGTCTATGATTAATAAAGCGGTGGGTCACCCCATCGCGTTGTCATCTGGATTCTCGTTCCTGACTTCACGGGAACGAATCACAATGGAAGGTTCAAGAATGAAACACCGCATCGCTTTAGCTATTACCCTTTTTGCTCTTAGTGCTGGCAGTTACGCCAATACGCTCTGCCAACAGAAGGAGCAGGATATTCAACGGGAAATCAGCTATGCCGAGAAACACAATAATCAACACCGTATCGATGGGCTGAAGAAAGCGCTCAGTGAAGTCAAAGCCAACTGCACTGACAGTAAACTGCGCGCGGAACATCAGGAAAAGATTGCTGAGCAAAAAGAAGAGATTACTGAGCGTAAACAGGATCTCGTGGAAGCGAAGCAAAAAGGCGATGCGGACAAAATTGCCAAACGTGAGCGCAAGCTGGCTGAAGCAGAAGCCGAGCTGAAAGAGCTGGAAGCTCGCGACTACTAAGCAACCCTAACCCCTTACTCATCTGGAGAAAAACTATGTCGAAAGATACTACTTCGGAACATCTGCGCGCTGAGTTGAAATCCTTGACCGATACGCTGGAAGAAGTGCTGAACTCCTCTGGCGAAAAATCGAAAGAAGAGTTGAGTAAGATCCGTAGCAAAGCCGAACGTGCGCTGAAAGAGAGCCGCTATCGTCTTGGTGAAACCGGTGATGCTATCGCGAAGCAGACCCGTGAAGCCGCTGCGCGTGCAGACGACTATGTTCGCGAAAATCCATGGACTGGCGTAGGTATTGGTGCTGCGGTTGGCGTAGTGCTGGGCGTACTGCTGTCGCGTCGCTAATTATGGCGGACACTCATCACGCGCAAGGGCCCGGTAAAAGCGTTCTGGGCATCGGGCAGCGAATCGTCTCTATTCTGGTAGAGATGGTGGAAACCCGGCTGCGTCTGGCGGTGGTTGAGCTTGAAGAAGAAAAGGCTAACCTCTTTCAGTTGCTGCTGATGCTGGGACTCACCATGCTTTTCGCTGCATTTGGTTTGATGAGCCTGATGGTGCTGGTGATCTGGGCCGTTGATCCGCAGTACCGGCTCAACGCGATGATTGCCACCACGGTCGTACTGCTGGTTCTGGCGCTGATTGGCGGCATATGGACGTTACGCAAAGCGCGTCAGTCCACGCTGCTTCGCCATACGCGGCATGAACTGGCGAACGACAGGCAAATTCTCGAGGAGGAGAGCCGTGAGCGGTAAAGTCGAACGTGCACAGCGTAAGGCCCGACTACTTAGCGAGATCCAGCAGCAAAGGCTGGATCTTTCAGCCAGTCGCCGTGACTGGCTGGAAGCCACGGGCGCCTACGATCGCGGCTGGAACACGCTCCTGAGTCTGCGTTCATGGGCGCTGGTGGGCAGCAGCGTGATGGCGATCTGGACCGTGCGTCATCCAAATATGCTGGTACGCTGGGCAAGACGTGGATTCGGTGCCTGGACGGCCTGGCGGTTATTCAAAAAGACGTTGAATGCGTAGGCCGAACGCCTTCTGCCCGATGGCGCTTCGCTTATCGGGCCTCTCCTTTTTTCCCCACTTATTGAGCGCATAACCCCCACTGGCACAATACGCCATCGTCGCTGTTCAGCACCCAATCTTATATTCATCAAAATTATTGAAGAAATTTGACAGTTTTCCTTGCTAACAATTCTCATTACTCACGTTTATGATTCTCTCCATCGACAGCAATGACGCGGAGTACCGCGCCATTGCGCTAAAAAACATAATCAGCAGCCTGAGTGGTTTCCTGGAGAGTAAAATGAAAAAATTAGAAGATGTTGGTGTACTGGTCGCGCGTATTCTGATGCCAATCCTGTTTATTACCGCAGGATGGGGAAAGATTACCGGTTACGCGGGTACACAACAGTATATGGAAGCCATGGGCGTGCCTGGCTTTATGTTACCGTTGGTAATCCTGCTTGAGTTTGGCGGCGGCCTGGCGATTCTGTTTGGTTTCCTGACCCGCACCACCGCCCTGTTTACTGCCGGTTTTACGCTTCTGACCGCATTTCTGTTCCACAGTAATTTCGCGGAAGGGGTGAACTCGCTGATGTTCATGAAAAACCTGACCATCGCTGGGGGCTTCCTGCTGTTGGCCATCACCGGTCCGGGCGCGTTCAGTATCGACCGCGTGCTGAATAAAAAGTGGTAAACGCACTATACTTGATGAACGTAAAACGAGGAGACCTTCTCCTCGTTTTTGCTATCCATACCTAATGGATTTCGCGTTGCTTCGAGTCGGCCTACAACGAAGCGTGTAAAGGAGAGAAACATGGGACAACTGATTGACGGCGTCTGGCATGACACCTGGTACGACACCCAATCCACCGGCGGCAAATTTCAGCGTTCGGTATCGGCATTCCGTAACTGGCTCACTGCCGATGGCGCACCCGGTCCTTCCGGTGAAGGCGGCTTTGCGGCGGAAAAAGATCGTTATCATCTGTACGTTTCGCTCGCCTGCCCGTGGGCGCACCGTACGCTGATCCTGCGCAAGTTAAAAGGGCTGGAGCCGTTTATTTCCGTTTCCGTCGTCAATCCCTTAATGCTGGAAAATGGCTGGACCTTTGACGACAACTTCCCGGCTGCGACAGGTGATACTCTGTATCAACACGAATTTCTGTATCAACTGTATCTACACGCCGACCCGCATTACAGCGGTCGGGTGACCGTACCGGTACTGTGGGATAAAAAGAACCACACTATCGTCAGCAATGAATCCGCAGAAATCATCCGCATGTTTAATACGGCGTTTGATGCGCAGGGCGCCAAAGCAGGCGACTACTACCCTGCCGATCTCCGCGGTAAGATCGACGAACTGAACGGCTGGATTTATGACAACGTCAATAACGGCGTTTATAAAGCCGGTTTCGCCACCAGCCAGCAGGCCTATGACGACGCGGTTAACAAGGTCTTTACCCATCTGGCGCGCCTGGAGCAGATCCTCGGTCAGCATCGTTTTCTTACCGGCGATCGCTTAACTGAGGCGGATATTCGTCTGTGGACCACGCTGATCCGTTTTGATCCGGTGTACGTGACGCATTTTAAATGCGATAAGCATCGCATCAGCGACTATCTCAACCTTTACGGCTTCCTGCGCGATATTTACCAGATGCCGGGGATTGCGGAAACGGTGAATTTTGACCATATTCGCACGCACTACTTCCGAAGCCATAAGACCATCAACCCGACGGGGATCATTTCCATCGGTCCGTGGCAGGATCTCAGCGAGCCTCACGGGCGCGACACCCGCTTCGCGTAACACCCTGCCGCCATCCGCGGATGGCGGCGCTTCTTTCTTTTTCTGCCTACCTGGCCTCATTCCGTTCACAAATATTTACCCCCCGATCATTCGCAGCTATTCTTAATTTGATTGCTTTAAAAACAAGTGATTGACCCAAGGTTGAGGCGAAAATGGATTGGTATTTAAAAGTTCTACGAAACTACATCGGGTTCGGTGGTCGCGCCCGGCGCAAAGAGTACTGGATGTTTATTCTGGTCAACGTCATCTTAACGTTCGTTCTGGGCGTGCTGGATAAAATCCTGGGCTGGCAACGCGCAGGCGGAGAAGGCGTACTCACAACCCTGTATGGGATCCTCGTGTTTCTGCCGTGGTGGGCGGTTCAGTTCCGACGCCTGCACGACACCGATCGATCTGCATGGTGGCTGTTACTGTTACTCATTCCCGTCATCGGCTGGCTGGTTATTATTATCTTTAACTGTCAGGACGGTACGTCTGGCGAAAACCGCTTCGGCCCGGATCCGAAAACCCTGCCATAAGAACCCAAAAAGGCAGAAAAAAACGCTGCCTTTTTAATTTTTATACGGTAAATATTCTTTTTGTTGTCTGTGCGTTTATCCATTCACATCTTATTTATATCTAATCATATTATTATTAATACGAATATTAACATGAAATATTCCTAAGTTTGCATAATAAAAATGACCTCAGCGATATAGCGTGATATATTTCTGCGACTTTTTTTAGCACTAATAAGGATATTTAATGGATTGGTATATAGGTGTATTAAAAAATTATGCCCTTTTTACGGGACGTGCGCGCAGGAAAGAGTACTGGATGTTTGTGCTGATCAACATGATCATCAGCGCAATTCTGAACGTTATTCAAGCCGTTATCGGCATGGAAACGCCGTACATCACGATAATTTATAGCCTCGCCGTTCTGCTGCCGAGTATTGCCGTGGCGGTTCGCCGTCTGCACGATACCGAGCGCTCTGGCTGGTGGTTGCTGATTAGCCTGATTCCGATTGTCGGGGCGATTGTGCTTATCGTCTTTATGTGCCAGAACGGCACCGCCGGAAATAACCGTTTCGGCGCAGACCCTAAGCAGGGTGAGATTAATTAAGATTTTTCGGGGCAATATATTTGCCCCGAATTTCATTGTTCCAGCAAATATTACTTTCCAATAAACAGTTTCGGAATCTCACGCAGACACCAGGCTTTCGCCTCGCCCATACTGTCTCGCCGCCAGGCCATAATAATGTCGATCTCACTGGTCGATTCAGGACTGACAACCCGCAGTCGCCCTTCAGCGATATCATGTTCCACCAACGGATAAGGCATCGTCGCCACCCCAAGCCCCGCCAGCAGCGCCTGACGCTTATCCTCAATCGTACTGACGGTAAGACGCGGCTGCTTATCCAGCAGTTGTACGGTCAACACCGGACGCTCGCGGGCGGTATCCGCCACCGCCACGCCGCGATATTTCACGCGCGTCACTTCAGAAAGCGGTTCTGGCTCCTGATGGATAGGGTGATCCGGCGCAGCCACATAAACATTCATCAGAGTGTATAATTTGCGCGAATTGATTTCTGACGACGAGCGAAAGTGCATGTCCGGGGCGATAACGATATCTGCCCGCCCCTGCTCCAGACGTTCCCAGGCACCTGCCAGCACTTCGGTAATGACCGATAGCTGCGTGTTGGCTTTGGCCGCCAGCTTGTCGATAAGCGGGAAAAAGGACGGCGTCGGCACCAGCGCTTCCGTTACAATGGTCAAATGCGTTTCCCATCCCCGGGCCAACGCTTCGGCATCGGTAGTCAGTTTATCCGCCGCTTCGAGAAGAACGCGGCCTCTTTCCAGCAACATGCGTCCGACATTGGTGAATTTTGTGCGGTGCCCGGAGCGGTCAAACAGTACCACATCCAGTTCCTCTTCCAGCTTCTGCATGGTGTAACTGAGCGCAGACGGCACGCGCCCCAGTTCATCCGCCGCCGCCGCAAAGCTGCCGCGACGGTCTATCGCATCCATCACGCGCAACGCTTCGAGCGTTAATGCCCTTTCTTTGGCCATATCGTTCTCATTCAGGAAATTTGAACATACCGGGCAGAATATCTGGCTAACAATGTAGCGTCCAGCCCCTTAACATAAAAGGGAGTAAAGAGAGGTCAAGAATTATGATTACTACCCGAACAGCCAAACAATGCGGACAAGCGGACTACGGATGGCTGCAGGCCCGTTACACTTTTTCCTTTGGACACTACTTCGACCCGAAACTGCTGGGCTACGCCTCACTGCGCGTACTCAATCAGGAAGTGCTGGCGCCCGGCGCCGCTTTTCAGCCGCGCACCTACCCGAAGGTGGATATTTTAAACCTGATTCTGGAAGGGGTTGCCGAATATCGCGACAGCGACGGCAACCATGTCCAGGCCAAAGCGGGCGAAGCGCTGTTGCTCGCCACGCAGCCGGGTATTAGCTACAGCGAACATAACATCAGTAAGGACAAGCCGTTAACCCGCATGCAGCTGTGGCTTGACGCCTGTCCTGAACGCGAAAACGCGTCTGTGCAGAAAACCACGCTTGAAAAAGCGAAGCAACAGCTGATCGCCTCTCCTGACGGCGAGAACGGCAGTCTGCAACTGCGTCAACAGGTGTGGGTGCATCATGTTGAACTGGAAGCGGGAGAATCCCTGCGCTTTCAACTGCATGGTCCCCGTGCCTATCTGCAGTCGATTCACGGTACGTTTCACGCGGTCACGCACGATGAAGCCCGCGAGGCGCTGACCTGCGGCGACGGCGCGTTTATTCGTGATGAAGCTAACATAACGCTCGTCGCCGATTCGCCGCTGCGCGCTTTGCTGATAGATTTGCCGGTGTAGCCGGTAAATGGAGTTGCTTATGAGTAAGAAAATCAAAAAACAGGCTGCCGCGAAACCTACCGCGGCAGCAGAAACCCCGGTCGCTTCCCGTCGTTTTGGCTACGAGGAGATGCTGACCGAGCTGGAGGCGATTGTCGCCGATGCCGAAGTGCGGCTCGCCGAGGAAGAGGCCACCGCCTGACCCCTTCCGCCTGTTGCCTCCCTTACTGCGCTTTACGGGCCATGATCTCGATGATCTGCTTGTCCGTTTGCTGCATAGAATGACACGCCAGCGCGCACAGGTTGGAAATGGACTGTTCCACGTTGTGCGCCACGATGCCTTCGTTGCCGGTTACCGCCGTGTCGTCCAGCGCCATCAACACGGCTTTCCACGCTGCCGACGCGCTGGTCGACACCTTCATCGCACAACTGTTTGACGCACCGTCGCAAATCATCCCACTAACGTCGCCGATCATGCTGCCGATCGCCATGGAGATGGTGCTGTAGCGCCCATCCACCAGCCACGCCATCCCCGCCGCCGCCCCCATTGCCGCCGTAGTCGCCGCACACAAAGCCGACAAACGCGGAAGCTGATGATGGATGTAGATCGCGCTCAGGTGAGAAAGCATCAGCGCGCGCGCCAGTTTTTCCTCGTCGGCGCCGAAGTGCTCCGCCACCACCATCACCGGTACCGTGGCGGTAATCCCCTGATTGCCGGAGCCGGAGTTGCTCATGGCTGGCAGCGTCGCCCCTCCCATGCGCGCATCGGACGCCGCGCTGGTGCGGATAATAATCGCCGTAGAGAGATCGTTCGCCAGCAGCCCCCGTGCGCACTGTTTTTCCAGCGTCGCGCCGATGTGCAGTCCCCAACTGCCGCGCAGCCCTTCCTGCGACAGCGCGCCGTTGAGCCGGGCAGCGTCGAGAATGAAACGAATGTCGTCAAACGGGACGTTATTCACAAACGCCAGAATCTCCTCGAGCGAGGTCGTGGACAACACCGCCAGCGGAGAGTCCTGCTCATCGCCGTCCGTCCGCGTGTCCTGAGCAAACTTCACGCCAGCGTGCGTTTCGATGCGTACGATGTTGGTATGCCCGCCGACGATGGTCACGCAGGCCCAACCGTCGCGGCTGTAGACCTTCGCACGGGAAAAAAGGATCTCGTCGCAGGGCTGTTGCAGCATCACCGATACCTTTCCGGCGCTCAGCATCGCTTTCGCGTCATGGATAGCTTGTGCGGAGGCGTCTTTCAGCACCTCCAGCCCGGCCTGACTGTTTCCGCCCAGCGCGCCGAGCGCGGCGGCGATAGGCAGTCCTACCATTCCGGTTCCGGGAACCGTTACGCCCAGCCCGTTTTTCATCAGGTTTGGCGAGACCCAGGCGTCGATACGTTCAACCGCGCCATCCAGTTCGGCTGCGGCAACCGCCGCCGCCAGCGCCAGTGAAATAGGTTCCGTACAGCCCAGCGCCGGTTTGACTTCCTCCTGTACGGCGAGGATAAAACGCTGCCACAACGGATTTTCTGTAGTCTCAAACATAACAACAACCTTCAAAGTCAATCAGGAGAATGCCAGGAACGGAGATACGCACAGCAGCAAACCGGTGACGATAATCAGATATAACGACGCCCCTTTGTATTTGTGCAGTGCAGGAACTTTGTAAACCAGCCAGGCCGGGATCAGACAGCCCACCATGCCGAAAATGGGGCTACAGATTGAGGTAAAGCTGAGCACCGGCGCATTGAGCACAATGGCGCTCCAGGCCAGTAAAATGGCGAACAGCATAATGCCGCGCTGCACCAGCGTTTCGTTGATCTTCTCGGCGGGCATTTTGCGGCGCAGGATGTTCATCACAATCCCCTGGGTAGCCTCACGAAAGCCCAGGTAAACGCCAAAGAACGCGGTCATTACGGCAAAAATATTGAGGATCACGCTGACCACTTTTACCCAGCCTGCGCCCGCGCCACTAATAAACTGTGCGGCGATCGCCAGCGCGGAAATGTTTTGCTCATAGGCTTTCACCGCTTCATCGTGGCCCATCGCCAGCGTAAAGGAGACGGCGTAGAAGAAAACGGTCACAAACAAAATGCCGAAGGCGATGTTCATCGCGCGCAGCGCTTTGTGGCGCGCGACCTCAATGGATTTTTCGCGGGAGCGATAGGAAATCACCATCGGGCTTAAGGTCTGAATAAACAGGATTGAGGTCAGGGTAAACGGCAGCGTGATGATCGCGTTTTTCACCAACAGCGCCATCGGCGGCAGCGCGCCAATATTGTACAAATGCCACATCCCCACCATCGACACGCCCAGCGCCGCGACCACCAAAAGTTTGGTCAGCACCATACCGGTGGAGATTTTGAACAGCAGTTTCTCACCGCGCGAGGAGATGGCGACCAGGATGCAGATGAGCACCAGACCATAGAACGGGCTGTCGGAGAGTAATCCTTCCGTGACGCCAAAGGTATGCAGATAAGAGGCGCTGTCATTGGTGATTGCGGTGGAATAAACAAACATCCAGATCACCAGCATCACAAAATACAGCGCGCCCAACAAAATACCCCAGTTTTTGCCGAGGTAGCCGCTGATAACGCTCGGATAATCTTTACATTCCGGCGATTCCGCCAGAGTGTTAATAAACAGTCGTTGGAACAGATACATTGCCGGGTAGCCAATGACCGAAGAGAGCAGGAAGACCCATAACCCCATCAGCCCCACCTGGACCGGGAGAAAAACAATCCCCGCGCCAATTGCCATCCCGATACTCATAATGACCCAGCCGGTGTCGGTGCTGTCGAATTTGATCGCTTCACGCCATTCGCTTTCGGTCATACCGGCCCGGCGCGCCGGGCTGGAGGCACCAGGTATCACACTGCTGTTCGTTGCCGTTTCCATAAAATTCTCGCTCAATATGTAGGGTAAGTTTTTATATTTTTGTCGTGCCGCATCAGGGCGATACGCGGTACAGGTGCGCAGGCGAGTTGTTAGTATGAAAAAAATCATACGCCCGGGCGCAGAGAAAAACTTCACAAACAAACCCCTGTATTTTCCCTGTGTTAAGAAAAATTTTCCCCTTAACTGCATCTTAAAGGCATTAATTTCTTAATTTGATAGCGATCACAATAAAAAAAGCACACCGAAGTGTGCTTTTTTTTACCGGACCGGGACGTAGGCTAACTGCAGACCACCTTGATCGCCAGCCCGCCGCGTGACGTTTCGCGGTATTTGTCGTTCATGTCTTTGCCGGTTTCGTACATAGTTTCAATGACTTTATCGAGCGACACGCGCGGCTGCGAAGTGCGACGCAGGGCCATGCGCGCGGCGTTAACCGCTTTTACCGCATTGATCGCGTTGCGTTCAATACAGGGGATTTGCACCTGTCCGGCCACTGGATCGCAGGTTAAGCCGAGGTTATGTTCCATGGCGATTTCTGCCGCAATGCACACCTGCGCCGGACTCCCGCCAAGCAGCTCAGTCAGCCCTGCCGCCGCCATTGACGCCGCTACGCCGATCTCTCCCTGACAGCCCACCTCCGCGCCGGAGATCGACGCATTCATCTTATATAGCGCGCCAATAGCGCCTGCCGCCAGCAGGTAGCGGGCGATAGAATTGGCGTTCACCGGACGGCGAAACTTATCGTAGTAGGCCAGCACCGCCGGGATAATCCCGCACGCCCCGTTAGTGGGCGCTGTCACCACACGTCCGCCCGCGGCGTTCTCCTCACTGACCGCGAGGGCGAACATGTTGATCCAGTCGATAACGTTCATTGGATCGCTGGAAAGGTTATCGCTGGAAACCAGCAAGCGCCGCAGCGCCACCGCCCGCCGCGGTACGTTGAGCGGACCGGGCAGTACGCCTTCGGTATTCATGCCTCGCTCGATTCCGGCGTGCATAACGTCCCATATACGGGCAAATCCGTCGTCGATTTCCGCCTTACTGCGCAGCGCCAGTTCGTTTTGCATCATCAGTCCGGAGACCGACAGCCCGTTGCGCTCACACAGCCTGAGCAGTTCGCTCGCCGAATGGAAATCGTAAGGCACAGGGGCTTCGACATCGTGGGCCTGACCAAAATGCTCTTCATCGACGATAAACCCACCGCCAATCGAATAGTAGGTTTTACTCAACAACTGGCGCTGGTGTTCCCAGGCGCTGATGCGCATACCGTTTTCGTGACGGGGAAGCGTTTCACCATGAAACAGAATGCTGTTCGTCACCGGAAAATCAACGACATGCGCGCCTTCCGCCAGCGGCAGACGCCCGCTGCGAGTGACCGCCTCTATAAACCCGGGAATGGCGTCAATATTGACGTTTTGCGGACTGTTACCCGCCAGCCCCATGATGATGGCGGTATCGGTAGCATGGCCTTTTCCGGTCAGCGACAGCGACCCATACAGATCCACCGTGATGCACGTTGTACGCAGCAAGTCACCGCTGTTGACCAGTTGATCGATAAAACGCTTACCTGCATTCATTGGCCCTACGGTGTGGGAACTGGAAGGACCAATACCTATTTTAAAAATATCGAATGCGCTAATCATATCTACACCCTCGGAATGCCGTTCAGTGGAGACCAGGTTTGATACGCATTATGACCAGGGGCGATCGGCTGACCGCCCCGATAATGTTACATCGCCTGGGTGAAAGTCCGCGAGATGACATCCTGCTGCTGCTCGCGGGTGAGCGCGTTAAAGCGCACCGCATAACCGGAAACGCGAATCGTCAGGTTCGGATAGCTTTCCGGATGTTCGATGGCATCCAGCAGCATTTCCCGGTTCATGACGTTGACGTTCAGATGCTGACCGCCTTCCACATGCGCTTCATGATGGAAGTAGCCATCAAGTAGCCCGACCAGGTTGGTTTTCCGCACCGGATCTTCTTTGCCCAGCGCCGCTGGCACAATGGAGAAGGTGTACGAAATACCGTCTTTGGCATAGGTAAATGGCAGCTTCGCCACGGAGGTCAGCGAGGCGACCGCGCCTTTGCGGTCGCGTCCGTGCATCGGGTTGGCTCCCGGCGCGAACGGCGTACCGGCACGGCGTCCGTCCGGCGTATTCCCGGTTTTCTGCCCGTACACCACGTTTGAGGTAATGGTCAGAATGGACTGGGTCGGCACCGCATTGCGGTAGGTCGGCAACACCTTAATTTTCTTCATAAAACGTTCGACCAGATCGCAGGCGATACTGTCGACGCGCTCGTCGTTATTACCGTACTGCGGGTAGTCGCCTTCGATAACGAAATCGACCGCCAGGCCGTTATGGTCGCGCACCGGTTTTACCTTCGCGTATTTGATGGCGGAAAGGGAATCCGCCGCCACTGACAGCCCGGCAATACCGCAGGCCATGGTGCGATACACGTCGCGGTCATGAAGCGCCATTAACGAGGCTTCATAGCTATACTTGTCGTGCATGTAGTGAATGATGTTCAGCGCGCTGATGTACTGCACCGCCAGCCAGTCCATAAAGTGGTCGAGGCTTTCCATCACGGTGTCGTAATCCAGCACATCGTCCATCAGCGGCGCGGTTTTTGGCCCAACCTGGATTTTCAGCTTCTCATCCACGCCGCCATTGATCGCGTACAGCAGCGTTTTGGCGAGGTTGGCGCGCGCGCCGAAGAACTGCATCTGCTTACCGATTACCATCGGGCTAACACAACAGGCGATCGCGTAGTCGTCGCTGTTAAAGTCAGTACGCATGAGATCGTCATTTTCGTATTGCAGCGACGACGTGACGATAGATACTTGCGCAGCGTACTTTTTAAAGGCCACCGGCAGCGCTTCCGACCACAGCACGGTAAGGTTTGGTTCCGGCGCGGGCCCCATAGTGTGCAGCGTATGCAGGTAACGGAAAGCGTTCTTCGTCACCAGCGTGCGACTATCCAGCCCCATCCCGCCGATCACTTCCGTCGCCCAGATCGGATCGCCGGAGAACAGGGTGTCGAATTCCGGCGTACGCAGGAAGCGCACCATGCGGATCTTCATAATGAAATGATCGATCAACTCCTGCGCCTGTTGCTCCGTCAGGATCCCCGCCTTGAAGTCACGTTCAATGTAGATATCGAGGAACGACGCGGTACGCCCCAGCGACATCGCGCCGCCGTTTTGCGACTTCACTGCCGCCAGGTAGGCAAAGTAGAGCCACTGCACTGCTTCCTGAGCGTTGCGCGCTGGACGCGAGATATCGAAACCATATTTTGCCGCCATCTCCTGCATTTGCAGCAGCGCGCGGCGGTGTTCCGCCAGCTCCTCGCGCAGTCGGATGGTGGCTTCGAGATTTTGCCCCCACTCCAGGTTTGACTGGAGATCGGCGAACTGCAGTTCACGCTCGCGCACCAGATAGCGGATGCCGTACAGCGCCACGCGGCGGTAGTCGCCAATAATTCGCCCGCGGCCATAGCCGTCCGGCAGACCGGTCAGGACGCCGGATTTACGGCAGCGCAGCATGTCCGGCGAATAGGCATCGAAAACCCCCTGGTTGTGGGTTTTTCGTAGCTCGGTGAACAGGTATTCGAAGTGTGGGTCCATCTCGCGACCATAAGCCTCAAACGAGCTTTTGATCATATTGATGCCGCCAAACGGATGCAGGGCACGCTTGAGCGGTTTGTCCGTTTGCAGACCGACGATTTTTTCCAGCGAATGCTCGATATAGCCGGCGTCATGCGCGGTAATCGTCGTGGCGATGTTAGTGTCGAAATCAACCGGCGCATGGGTCGCGTTTTCGATGCGAATCCCCGCCATCACCTTTTCCCACAGCGCCGTTGTGGCTGGCGTCGCTTCCGCGAGGAAAGATTCATCCCCTTCATAAGGCGTATAGTTGTGCTGAATAAAATCACGGACATTAATTTCTTCTTTCCAGTCCGTACCTTTAAAACCCTGCCATGCGTCGGCGTACAGCATATCGCTGGTATCGATATTTACCTTCATGAAAAATAATCTCTCTACAGAACAACAATGAATTAAGCGAGTTCCACTGGCGCGTGAATACGGCCTAACTGGATCGCATCAAGCGCAATCATTTTTTCTTCATTGGTCGGAATAACGGCGCACATGACCCGGGCATCGCTGGCGGAAATAATGCGTTCGCCGTGGGAATTCGGCAGGCTATTTCTGTCACTGTCGAGCGTAACGCCCAGCACCGCCAGACGCTCTGCTACCAGGCGACGAATTAAGACCGAGTTCTCGCCGATACCGCCGGTGAAAACAATGCCGTCCAGGCGATGTAACGACGCTGCATGCCCGGCGATATGGCGGGCGATACGGTGGACGAACGTTTTGATCGCCAGTTGCGCCCGCGCGTGTCCTTCATGCCAGGCTTTTTCCAGCACTCTTAAGTCGGACGATAAACCCGAAATTCCCAGCAGACCGGACTCTTTGTTGACCACCCGCTCCAGATCGCTCAGGGTCTGACCGGTTTCGCTGGCGACCCACGCCATCGCCCCGAAGTCGACATCGCCGCTGCGGGTGCCCATCATCAGCCCTTCCAGCGGCGTCATGCCCATTGAGGTGTCCACGCTCTGCCCGTTACGAACCGCGCAGACAGACGCCCCATTGCCAAGATGCGCCACCACCAGGCCTGAATCGTCATCAGCAAGATCCAGCAGCGCATGCGCCCGCAGAGACACATAGCGATGTGACGTGCCATGAAAGCCGTAACGCCGCACGCCGAGTTGTTCGTAATATTCCCACGGCAGGCCGTACAGGTAGGCCTCAGGCGCCATCGTCTGATGAAAACTGGTATCAAAAACAGCGACCTGCGTGACGCCGGGAAATAACTGCTGTGCGGATTCTATTCCGCTCAGATTCGCATAGTTATGTAACGGCGCTAACGGTGAAACCCGGCGGATATTGTCGATGACTTCATCGGTAATAATGGCCGACGCGGTAAAGATATTTCCACCGTGGGCGATGCGGTGGCCAATTAAGGCCACGCTGTCGTTTAAATTACGTTTTTCCAGTTCGAAAGCGATCGCCTTTAATGCCCCTTCGTAGCTGTGGTGAGCCAGCGTTGCTGGCTCTCCTCCGTTTACCGACAAGAAGGCACTTTCAGTGTTAATGCCGTCAGCAATACCTGCCATTAAAACGTCGCGGTTTGTTGCATCCAGCACTGAAAACTTAATTGAAGACGAACCGCAGTTAATTACCAGAACTACAGGAAATTCAGTCATTTCACTACTCCGCTCATCCTGAGCCTAAGGCTTAAAACAGTTTGTACACGATGTTCAGGATGGTCAGCAGACCAATGACGGTGACAAACACGTTATCCAGACGGCCACGGTATTTCGCCAGCGAAGGCGCTTTACGAATGGCGTACATCGGCAGCAGGCAGAGCAGCGAGGCGATAATCGGCGCGCCCATCGCTTCAATCAGGTCCAGAATATTCGGGTTGGCATAGGCCACAACCCAGGTGGACCCCATGATAAAGATCATGCTGAGGGTATTGAGTTTACCCATCGAGACTTTAGTTTTATCGCCCTTATAGCCAAACTTAAGGATCAGACCGTTCAGCCCTTCCAGCGTGCCCAGATAGTGCCCGAAGAACGATTTGAAAATGGCGACCAGCGCGATAATCGACGCGCCGTATTCCAGCGTGGTCGCGAACGTTGACTTAGTACCGGACATTGAGGCGAAGTGGTTCGCCAGGTAAGAGAGCACAGGGATGTTCTGCGCTTTCGCATCCGCCATGTTTTGCGGCGAGAGCGTAAACAGGCAGCTGAAGGCGAAGAACATTACCACGGCGACCATCAGCATGCTGGCGCGGGAGATGATCTGTGAACATTTCTGCTCGGTAAAGTCGCGGCCAAAATCTTTCTCATACTCTTCGCGCTTCGACACCACGAACGAGGAGACGATCGGCGAGAAGTTAAACGAGAACACCATAATGGAGATACCGAGCCATACGGTGACCAGAATTCCATCGTGACCGGTCAGCGCGATGTTGCTCAGATCGACCTGATCGATCACCGCCGAATTCCAGTACGGGATCAGCGACAGTGAAATCAGCACCAGGCTGGCGATAAACGGCCAGACCAGATAGCTCATCACTTTTACCATCAGATCCTTACCAAACCAGATGACAAACGCCATCAGCAAGAGCAGGAACAGCGCCACAAAGCCGCGGTTCAGGGCTGGCAACTGCAACTGGTTTTCCCAGAAGGTCATGAAGGTGTTGGTAATGGTCACGCCGTAAATCCACAACAGCGGACAAATGGCGAAGAAGTAGAGGAACGTGATCACCACGCCGCCCGTCTTGCCAAAGTGCTCTTCTACCGTTTCCGTAATGTTACCGGACGGGTTCGAGCCGGACAGGCACAGGCGCGCCAGCGCCCGGTGGCAGTAAAAGGCGATGGGGTACGCCAGCACCAGCATCAGTAGAATGGGGATCAGGCCGCCAAATCCGGCGCGAATGGGGAAGAACAGCACTCCGGCGCCGATGGCGGTACCAAATAATCCCAGTGTCCAGGTGGTGTCCGATTTACGCCAGGACGACTGTTTTGTCTGGCTGGATACAATGCTATCAGTAGTACTCATATCCTATCCTCAACGAAAAGATGAATAGCCGGTGTTAAGCGTCTGCTAAACCCGTTATTTGCGATACACGAGAAAGATCGATATTGCCGCCAGAAATAATGCTGACCGTTTTTCTGTTCTGGATATAGCTATCTAATTTCCCGCTTAATAAAGCGGCACAAGCCAGTGCGCCAGCGCCTTCTGTCACCACTTTATTGCGCTGAATTAAGGCAATCATGCTGTTGCGTATTTCGTCTTCGCTCACGAGGACTATGTCATCCACTAATTCACGCACAATTTCGTAAGTTAAATTACCCGGGCGGGAAACGTCACAACCATCCGCCAGGGTGCCGGTCGTTCGGTGCGTAGTTATTTCTCCGGCCTGATAAGATGCCGCCATACCGTGTACGTTTTCAGCCTGAACGCCGATGACTTTAATTGTCGGGTTAATGGATTTAATCGCGATGGCAATCCCGGCAATTAAACCGCCGCCGCCAATAGGCACAATGACGTTATCGACGTCATAAAGATCCTCCATGATTTCCAGACCAATTGTGCCTTGCCCGGCGATGACTTTCGGATCGTCATACGGTGGAATAAAAATACGGCCTTCGGTTTCTACAATTTCGCTGACCTTGGCGATGGTGTCGTTAAAGTTATCCCCGTGCAGCACCACCTCTGCGGAGTAGTCGCAGGTCGCGGCAACTTTTGATTTCGGCGCGCCTTTTGGCATCACCACTTTGCCGTCAATACCGAGCATCGCGCAGGAGAGCGATACGCCCTGCGCGTGGTTGCCCGCGGAACAGGCCACCACGCCCTTGCGTTTTTCCGCATCCGTCAGCGAACTTAACTTGTTAAACGCGCCGCGGATTTTAAAAGAACCGGTACGCTGCATATTTTCGAACTTGAGAAATATTTCACCTTTACAGCGCTCACTAAAATAGTTCGAACGCGGCATGCCTGTTTTATATATTTTTCCTGCCAGGCGTTTTTTGGCTTCGAGGATATCGTCAATGGCAACCGGTAGATCGTAAGTAATGTGCATTGTAACCTCTTACTTATTGTAAAGTAATAAATGACCGTGACCAACGGCTGAAATACAGCGCGATGGCGTTAATATTGGATTAACTAAATTTAATTGGGTTAATCGATTTCAATTAATTGCTTTCGTCTGCGACCTTTATAAGATGAATACTCTTTCGCTAATTCCACCAACACCGAGGCGGCTTTTTTAATACGATAATTTTTAGACCATATTGCAGCATATCGCGCAATGGGTAATGATTCTTCTACAGGGAGCGTAATAAACTGGTTTGAACCAAAAGGCGCGGTCATGTCACATGGAATAACAGTTAAAAAATCGGCATTGAGAACAAGATTATAAATGGTGACGACGGAGTCGGTTTTAACGATGTTTTCAATACTGATGCCATTTCTTTGCAGGGTGGTGAGGAGTTCGCTGTAGTAGCCCATATTCGTTTGTGGCAGCACCCACTGTTCGTTTTGCAACGATTCCAGCGTGGTGGTGCCGGTGCATGTTCGGGACTTATTCGCCACCAGCACGAACTCTGACTCGAACAACGGCTCGACATGGAGATCCTGTAACTTCATTTCATCGCTGAGCGTGCCAATAGCAAAGTCCAGTCGTCCGTCGCGAATCGCTGGCAGAAACGAGGAGAGCTGCGCCTCATACATAGAGACCTGCGATTTCGGGTAGACCTCTTTGAACTTCTGGATCATATCGGACATAAAGGTAAATCCAATCAGCGACGGGAATCCGAAGGAGACGTCCACCACCGCGCTGTCGGTCATGCTGTTCATCTCATTCACCATGTTTTTCATCTCGCGAGTGATGGACTCTGACCACGAGAGTAAAACCTGCCCTGCGTGAGTTAAGGTGACGCCGGTGTTTTTCCGTACCACCAACTCAACGCCGAAATACGCTTCAATATCGTTAATGATTTTACTGACCGCCGGTTGAGTTAACCCTAATTCTTTCGCCGCAGATCCGATCGAACCACTTCTGATTACTTCCTGAAAGACCACCAACTGCTGAGTTTTTGGGAGAGCAAACGTATTCATATCGACCTGCGAAAATAACTTTGTTGACGGCGTGGAGTGTAACAAATTACGTAAAGGGGGATATGTGCGACCACTCACAAATTGCCTTGCCATTATTTTATGAAGCTGGCAAATAAATTATTAAATTTATATTTTTCAAGCAGTTATATAATTACAATGTCGCTTTAGTCTGATTTTAATCAAAAAAATAGGGGGGGATAACAATATTTTATGGCGATAACATCGATAAACTTGTGGTTATTTTCACAATCGGCGAATGATGATATTTCAAGCAATTATCGTGCAATTAACGTTCAAATATGTCATTAAATTTAATGTGCAATTTATCAAATATAATTATATATAAAACATAAATGACGTTAAATATTGTGGCATATCACATTTTTTTGCCGTATTTGTTTGTAAATAAACATTACTTTTATCAATAATTAAATATAAGCATACAATTCATTATCATTACCAACAAACCATTAACACTAGTTTTTATAGATTTTATAGCAAGTAATTTTGTGAAGGCGATCGTTTGCTTTTTGTTTCTGTCGCCAAAACAATCAAAGCCAGCGTTTTGTGTTTACTGTCACATAACGGGAAATCTCTTGCGTCCGATACGCTCCCCTGCCGAATGGTTATCCTCGTGGACAGGCATTCATCGGCTTCACAAAAACAAAAACCCCGCCTGATGGCGGGGTTTCAGTAATGAGCTGAAGCTGACCGGTAAGCCGCTTTCTTTTGGGTATAGCGTCGTGGCCAGGCATTCATCTGCCTCACAAAAGCAAAAACCCCGCCTGATGGCGGGGTTTCAGTAATGAGTTGAAGCTGACCGGTAAGCCGCTTTCTTTTGGGTATAGCGTCGTGGGCAGGCATTCATCTGCCTCACAAAAGCAAAAACCCCGCCTGAAGGCGGGGTTTCAGTAATGAGTTGAAGCTGACCGATAAGCCGGGTTCTGTCGTGGACAGTCATTCATCTAGGCCAGCAATCGCTCACTGGCTCAAGCAGCCTACCCGGGTTCAGTACGGGCCGTACCTTATGAACCCCTATTTGGCCTTGCTCCGGGTGGAGTTTACCGTGCCACGGACTGTTACCAGCCGCGCGGTGCGCTCTTACCGCACCCTTTCACCCTTACCTGATCCCACGTGCGTGGGCCATCGGCGGTTTGCTCTCTGTTGCACTGGTCGTGGGTTTCCCCCCCAGGCGTTACCTGGCACCCTGCCCTATGGAGCCCGGACTTTCCTCCCCTCCGCCTGTCTCCCCCGAAAGGGACGACGACGAAGCGGCGACTGTCTGGTCAGCTTCGGCGCGAAGTATAGAGGGTTTACGCGCCCTTGTCACCCCGCGCTGCGCATTCCCATCGCCAGCGTGGCCGCAATATTTCGCGAAGCGCGGTAAATATTGTCAAATGCGCCCCGGAAGGCTTCTTCCAGCGTGCCAATGCTGCTTAATACGCTAAACACGGCATCAATACCGTGCTGGTGCACCACCGCGACGTCACGCGTCAGGCTGCCGGCAATACCTATCACCGGCTTGTGGTATTTCTTCGCCACGCTCGCCACACCGACCGGTACTTTTCCGTGAATGCTCTGACTGTCAATTCGTCCTTCACCAGTCACCACCAGCGTACAGTCGTGGATATGCTCTTCCAGATTCAGCGCCTGGGTCACAATCTCGATACCGCTTTTCAGCTCCGCGCCGAGAAAGGCCAGCAGCGCCGCGCCCATACCACCCGCCGCGCCTGCGCCAGGAACCTCTCTGACATCCACCCGTAGCGATTTTTTGATGATATCGGCGTAATGGGCAAGATTGGCGTCAAGTTCGACAATTAACGCCTCGGTCGCGCCTTTCTGCGGTCCAAAAATTCGCGATGCGCCCTTCTCCCCCACCAGCGGATTGGTGACGTCGCAGGCAACGCGAATTGTGCAGGCGCGTAATCGCGGATCAAGACCCGAAATATCAATTGCGTTGAGGCTGTTCAGGCTGCCTCCGCCATAACCGATCTCGGTGCCATTGGCGTCGCACAGTTTCGCGCCCAGCGCCTGTATCATACCCGCGCCGCCGTCATTGGTGGCGCTGCCGCCAATACCGATGATGATGTTTCGCGCCCCGCTTTCCAGCGCCTGCAAAATCAGCTCGCCCGTGCCGCGAGAGGTGGTGATCAGCGGATTGCGTTTTTCCGGGGGAACCAACGCCAGTCCGCTGGCTGCCGCCATTTCGATAAACGCGGTTTTTCCGTCTCCTGACATGCCCCAGTTGGCATTGACCTTTTCCCCCAACGGGCCGGTAACCCAAGCGGAATGTTCAGTTCCCTGCGTGGCGGCAATCATGGCTTCAACTGTTCCTTCACCACCGTCGGCGACGGGAACAGAAACATATTGCGCATCCGGAAAAATTTCCCGGAATCCTTTTTCTATTGCCTGAGCTACCTCACTGGCAGAAAGGCTTTCTTTATAAGAGTCTGGGGCAATGACGATTTTCATAGGGGTAGCCTGTTACTGCATAACGCCAATTGGCGTTTCACTGTTCCGGCCTGCGACAGGCAGGCCAGATTGCTGCGTGCCACGAGGCACGACGTGATTAGCGAGTGACTTCCACTTTCGCCAGTTTTTCGTAATAGCATGCCAGCGCGCTGTGATCGGCCGTCCCCAGCCCGTCCGCGCGTAGCGCCTGCATCATCTCCATCACCGCAGCGGTCAGCGGCAGCTGCGCGCCGACACCGTGCGACGTATCCAGCGCGTTCGCCAGATCTTTAATATGCAGATCGATACGGAAGCCCGGTTTGAAGTTGCGATCCATGACCATCGGCGTTTTCGCATCCAGCACGGTACTGCCCGCCAGACCGCCGCGAATCGCCTGATATACCAGGTCCGGGTTTACCCCCGCTTTGGTCGCCAGCGTCAGCGCTTCTGACATCGCGGCAATATTCAGCGCCACAATCACCTGGTTTGCCAGCTTGGTGACGTTACCCGCGCCGATTTCACCGGTATGCACCACGGATCCCGCCATCGCCTTCAGCAGATCGTAATATTTGTCGAAGATCGCTTTGTCGCCGCCCACCATGACGGACAACGTGCCGTCGATGGCTTTCGGTTCGCCGCCGCTGACCGGCGCGTCGAGCATATCAATCCCTTTGGCCTTCAGCGCGTCGCTGATTTCACGGCTTGCCAGCGGCGCGATCGAACTCATGTCGATCAAAACGGTGCCCGGCTTCGCGCCTTCAATAATGCCGCCTTCACCCAGCGCAACGTCTTTCACGTGCGGGGAGTTCGGCAGCATGGTGATGATCACATCACACTGCTCAGCGATCGCTTTTGCGGTAGAGGCGGTTTCTGCCCCGGCAGCAATAACTTCAGCAATCGCTTCAGGGTTACGGTCAGAAACCACCAGCGAGTAACCTGCTTTCAGGAGGTTTTTACTCATTGGTTTACCCATGATACCCAGGCCAATAAAACCAACTTTCATCGTCATATCACTATTCTCTCTTGTTGCGGTGGTGGTTATTTCTTAAAGGAATCTGCCAGCTTCTGCGTGGCGGAACGGAATACGCCCAGATCGCTGCCCACGGCCACAAACGTCGCTCCCCACTCCAGATAACGGCGCGCATCGGCTTCAACCGGCGCCAGAATGCCGCAGGGTTTACCGTTCGCTTTCGCACGGGCAAAAATGTGCTGAATGGCTTTCTGAACGTCAGGATGCGACGCGTTGCCAAGGTGGCCTAACGCGGCAGCCAGATCGCTTGGCCCGACAAAAATACCGTCAACGCCTGCGGTTGCCGCAATCGCGTCCACGTTATCGACGCCCTGCTGGCTTTCGATCTGCACAATGATGGTGATGTTCTTATTCGACTGCGCAAAGTAATCCGCTACGGTGCCAAACATATTGGCGCGGTGTGATACGGATACGCCGCGAATCCCCTCTGGCGGATAGCGGGTCGCCGCCACGGCCTTTACGGCTTCTTGTTCTGTTTCCACAAACGGGATGAGGAAATTGTAAAAGCCGATATCCAGCAGACGCTTGATAATCACCGGCTCGTTGGTCGGCACGCGCACAACCGGCGCGCTGGCGCTACCTTTTAATGCCATCAGTTGCGGGATAAAGGTTGAGACATCGTTCGGCGCATGTTCGCCGTCCAGCACCAGCCAGTCAAAGCCCGCCAGACCGAGCACTTCGGTGCTGATGGGGCTTGCCAGCGCCGACCAGCAGCCGATCTGCACCTGATGCGCAGCCAGCGCTGCCTTGAATTTGTTGGGGAAGATGTCGTTATTCATCACGTTTACCTTGTCACTTAACCGTTATATAGAGAGTTTTATAAACCGACGGACGGGTCACTATTTATTTACCCAGACATTTAAGCCGGTATTTTATTATTGTTTGACATTTACCGATGCTAATTAAAATAACCGACGGGTGTAATAAGTTCGTGGTTCAGTATAATCAGCCGCGGTGTATTAGGCATTGTGCAAACGCTCATTAAAGAAACGAGCATTAAATATTATTTTGAGCATATGCACATAAGCCTGGGCGCTGATGCACAGATTTACGCTTTGCTCACCCTGCGGGCGTGGCGTTCGCCACAACGGGTGATCGCGATCACATTCTTATTCCAGCGCGCCTGACATGCTTATTTTATCAAAATGACATTCTCTTTTTTCAGGTTCACTGAACGAATTATTTTTAGCTGGAGAATACTGAGCAATGGCTAACATCGACATCCGACAGCAATCGCCGACGGCGTTTTATATTAAAGTTCACGACATCGATAATGTGGCAATCATTGTTAACGACAATGGTTTAAAAGCCGGAACGCGTTTCCCGGACGGGCTTGAACTGATCGAACATATTCCACAGGGGCACAAAGTGGCGCTAGTGGATATTCCCGCGCATGGTGAAATCGTTCGCTATGGCGAGGTGATTGGTTATGCCGTTCGCAATATCGCGCGCGGAAGCTGGATCGATGAGTCCATGGTGGAACTGCCGAAGGCGCCGCCACTGCACACGTTGCCGCTGGCGACCAAAGTGCCGGAGCCGCTGCCGCCGCTGGAAGGTTATACCTTTGAGGGCTATCGCAATGCCGATGGCAGCGTGGGCACCAAAAATCTGCTCGGCATTACCACCAGCGTCCACTGCGTGGCGGGTGTGGTCGATTATGTGGTGAAGATCATTGAGCGCGATCTGCTGCCTGACTACCCGAACGTCGACGGCGTCGTCGGCCTGAACCATCTGTACGGCTGCGGTGTGGCGATCAACGCCCCGGCAGCGGTAGTGCCCATTCGCACGATTCACAACATTTCGCTGAACCCGAACTTTGGCGGCGAAGTGATGGTCATCGGCCTCGGCTGTGAAAAACTGCAACCTGAGCGCCTGCTGGAAGGTACCGACGATGTGCAGAGTATCCCGGTGGACAGCGCCAGCATCGTGAGCTTGCAGGATGAAAAACACGTCGGTTTCCGCTCGATGGTGGATGAGATTTTGCAGGTGGCAGAGCGTCATCTCGCGAAACTCAATCAGCGCCAGCGCGAAACCTGCCCGGCCTCTGAACTGGTCGTCGGGATGCAGTGCGGCGGCAGCGATGCGTTTTCCGGCGTCACGGCGAACCCGGCGGTAGGGTATGCCTCGGACCTGCTGGTTCGCTGCGGCGCCACGGTGATGTTCTCCGAAGTGACCGAAGTGCGTGACGCCATCCATCTGCTGACCCCGCGCACGGTCAACGAAGAGGTGGGCAAGCGCCTGCTCGAAGAGATGGCCTGGTACGATAACTACCTCGACATGGGGAAAACCGACCGCAGCGCCAACCCGTCACCGGGGAACAAAAAAGGCGGGCTGGCGAACGTGGTCGAAAAAGCGCTCGGCTCCATTGCCAAGTCAGGTAAGAGCGCGATTGTTGAAGTGCTGTCGCCGGGCCAGCGGCCAACGAAGCGCGGCCTGATATACGCGGCAACCCCCGCCAGCGACTTTGTCTGCGGCACCCAGCAGGTGGCGTCAGGGATCACCGTCCAGGTCTTTACTACCGGGCGCGGTACCCCGTATGGGCTGATGGCGGTACCGGTGATCAAAATGGCTACCCGCACCGAGCTGGCAAACCGCTGGTATGACTTAATGGATATTAACGCCGGGACCATCGCCACCGGGGAAGAAACCATTGAAGAGGTCGGTCAGAAGCTGTTTGCGTTTATCCTGGAGGTAGCCAGCGGACGGAAGAAAACCTTCTCGGATCAATGGGGCCTTCATAACCAACTGGCAGTGTTTAACCCGGCGCCGGTGACGTGACGCCCCCCCTTCTCTTCTCATAAAGCATGCCCGGCGGGCGTGCTTTTTTTTCGGCCGTAATCTTTCGCAAACCTTCTTTTACTTTCGTAGCTTTCATTTATCCGATCGAAATCACATAAAAACATTACGAAAGCCTATACATTCTTTCGAAGAAGACAAACGAAAGATTTCGGAGGAAGGATGTTTATTATTTCCAGCAAGACCATGCTCAGGAAGGCCCAGCGCGAGGGTTACGCCGTACCGGCTTTCAACATCCACAATCTTGAAACCCTGCAGGTGGTCGTGGAAACCGCAGCAGAATTACGTTCACCGTTGATCGTTGCGGGGACGCCAGGCACGTTTCGCTATGCAGGCGTGAGCAATATCGTCGCCATAGCCGGGCAACTGGCGAAGTCATGGAACCACCCTCTCGCGATCCATCTTGATCATCATGAAAAACGTGAAGATATAGAACAGAAAGTCGCTGCTGGCGTGCGTTCCGTCATGATCGACGGCTCGCACCTTCCGTTTGCCGACAATATTGCCCTGGTGAAAAATGTTGTCGATTACTGCCATCGTTACGACGTTAGCGTCGAAGCCGAGCTGGGCCGTTTGGGTGGGCAGGAAGACGATTTGAGCGTTGACGAAAAAGACGCGCTTTATACCCATCCGCAGCAGGCCCGGGAGTTTGTCGCCGGAACCGGCATTGATTCTCTGGCCGTAGCAATTGGAACGGCTCACGGCCTCTACACCGCCGAACCGCGACTGGATTTTGAGCGCCTGGCGGAGATTCGGCAACACGTGGATATTCCACTGGTGCTGCACGGCGCCTCGGGCCTGCCCACCGGGGATATCCAACGCGCAATCTCACTCGGCATCTGCAAGGTTAACGTTGCCACCGAACTTAAAATTGCCTTTTCCGATGCCCTGAAAACCTATCTTAGTGAGCACCCCAAGGCCAATGATCCCCGACATTACATGGTGCCAGCCAAAGCCGCCATGAAAGCCGTCGTGCGCAAAGTCATCGCCGACTGCGGCTGCGAAGGCAAGCTTTGACAGATAGCGCAATCGCATTCAATACAAACGAAAGATATCGGAGTCAGAAGTGAAAGAAATTATCTCGCGTCATAAAGCCGGTGAACATGTCGGGATCTGTTCTGTCTGTTCAGCCCATCCGCTGGTCATTGAAGCGGCCCTGCGCTTTGATCTGCACAGCGACAACAAAGTGCTGATTGAAGCGACCTCTAACCAGGTTAATCAGTTCGGCGGGTATACCGGCATGAAACCCGCTGATTTCCGCGATTTTGTCTATGGCATTGCCCAGGAGGTTGGCTTCCCGCGTGAGCGTTTAATCCTTGGCGGGGATCATTTGGGCCCGAACTGTTGGCAGGATGAACCCGCAGCGGATGCGATGGAAAAATCGGTGGTGTTGATTCAGGCCTACGTCGCCGCAGGATTCAGTAAAATCCACCTGGACGCCTCTATGTCCTGCGCCGATGACCCCACGCCGCTCGACCCGATGGTGGTCGCCGAACGCGCAGCGGTACTTTGCCAGGCGGCTGAAGCGACGGCAACGGAAGAACAAAAACGCCGACTGACCTATGTAATCGGCACTGAAGTTCCGGTACCGGGCGGGGAAGCCAGCAGCATTGGGACGGTTCACGTCACCCGCGCCGACGATGCCGCCCGCACGCTGGAAACGCATCAGGTTGCCTTTCGCGCTCGGGGGCTTGATGAGGCCTTAACCCGCGTTATCGCCATCGTCGTGCAGCCCGGCGTGGAATTCGATCACACCCAAATTATCCACTACCAGCCTCAGGCTGCCGAAGCGCTCACTACCTGGATCAAGGCCACGCCAATGGTTTACGAAGCGCACTCCACAGACTACCAGACCCGACAAGCCTACCGTGCGCTGGTTCGTGATCACTACGCCATTCTCAAGGTCGGCCCGGCCCTGACTTTCGCTCTGCGTGAAGCCGTTTTTGCGCTGGCGCAGATGGAAGACGCCCTGATTTCGCCGGAACAACGCAGCCGGGTGCTGGAGGTGATCGATGAAGTGATGCTTAACGAGCCTGGATACTGGAAGAAGTATTACCGGCCGACCTGGAGCCAGGCGATGGTCGATATCCATTTCAGCCTGTCAGACCGTATCCGTTACTACTGGCCGCACCCGCGTATTCGGCAAAGTGTGGAAAAACTGATCGCCAATCTGAGTGGCGTCTCATTACCGCTGGGATTAATCAGCCAGTTTATGCCTGTACAGTTTGAACGGCTGTCGGAAGGCGCGCTAACCGCCACGCCGCACAGCCTGATTATTGACAAAATTCAGGATGTTTTACGTGCATACCGGTTCGGTTGCGCGTCAGAAACAGCCTGAAAACCGGAGACGCTATGAGCCAACTTTTTGTCCGTACTGGAATTCATTTTACCTCGCGCCAGCAGGCGCTCGCGCACATTGCCGAGGAGATGCTGGCCAAAGGCGTGGTGCATGACACGTATCCGCAGGCGCTTCTCGAACGTGAAGCAAACTTTCCAACCGGCATCGCGCTGGAACGCCATGCCATTGCGATTCCACACTGCGAAGCGGTTCACGCCAAATCGCCGGCGATCTACCTCATCCGTCCCGATACTCCGGTGGCGTTTCAGCAGGCCGATGACGACGGCGAAATTGCCGTTTCGCTGATCATCGCGCTGATCGTTGAAAACCCGACGGCGCAGCTGAAACTCCTGCGTCGTCTGTTTAGCGAACTGCAAAACCCGGACACCCTTGAAGCGTTACTGAGTGCCCCTGAAACAGCGCTGGCAGCCCGTTTTCAGGAAACTATCCTGATGCCTGAGCCTTGCGAACAGGCCTGATAATATACTGATAATAAAAGGAATACCCTATGAAACGTAAAGTGATTGTGGCCTGTGGCGGTGCTGTCGCGACCTCTACGCTGGCCGCGGAAGAAATTAAAGAGCTATGTGAAGCCAACGATATCACACTCGACCTGGTGCAATGTCGGGTCACGGAAATCGAAACCTATATGGACGGCGCCGATCTCATTTGCACCACCGCCCGCGTCGACCGCACCTTTGGCGATATTCCTGTCGTTCACGGTATGCCTTTTGTTTCCGGGGTGGGTATCGAAGCGTTGCAGCAAAAAATACTGACGATCCTCGTGGGGTGACGCCATGTTTAGCGAAATTATGCGTTATATCCTCGACTTAGGCCCAACGGTAATGCTGCCGCTGGTGATCATCATCTTCTCAAAACTGCTGGGGATGAAGCTCGGGGACTGTTTTAAATCGGGTCTGCATATTGGCATTGGCTTTGTCGGAATCGGCCTGGTGATCGGTCTGATGCTTGACTCTATTGGCCCTGCGGCGAAAGCGATGGCCGAACAATTTCAAATCAATCTTCACGTCATTGATGTTGGTTGGCCCGGATCGTCACCCATGACCTGGGCCTCGCAAATTGCGCTGATCGCCATCCCGGTCGCCATTGGCGTCAATATTCTGATGCTGGTGACGCGTATGACCCGCGTTGTGAACGTCGACATCTGGAATATCTGGCACATGACCTTTACCGGTGCGATGCTGCATCTGGCGACCGGATCGTACTGGCTGGGGATCCTCGGCGTGATTGTCCATGCTGCCTTTGTTTACAAACTTGGCGACTGGTTCGCAAAAGATACCCGCGACTTCTTCGGTCTGGAAGGAATAGCTATCCCGCATGGCACCTCAGCCTACCTCGGTCCTGTCGCGGTACTGGTCGATACGGTTATCGACAAAATACCGGGCCTTAACCGCATTCATTTCAGCGCGGACGATGTGCAAAAACGCTTCGGTCCGTTTGGCGAGCCGGTGACCGTCGGTTTTGTGATGGGGTTGGTGATTGGCATGTTGGCAGGCTACGACGTGAAAGCCGTCCTGCAACTGGCAGTCAAAACAGCGGCAGTGATGCTACTAATGCCGCGCGTGATCAAACCGATCATGGATGGCTTAACGCCGATAGCCAAACAGGCGCGTAAACGTCTGCAAGCCCGATTTGGCGGCCAGGCGTTTCTGATTGGACTGGATCCGGCGCTGCTCCTCGGCCATACCTCTGTGGTTTCCGCCAGCCTGATTTTTATCCCGCTGACGATCCTGATTGCGGTGCTGGTCCCGGGTAACCAGGTGCTGCCGTTCGGCGACCTTGCGACTATCGGTTTCTTTGTCGCGATGGCGGTGGCGGTGCATCAGGGCAACCTGTTCCGCACGCTGATATCCGGCGTCATCATTATGGGCATCACGCTGTGGATCGCCACGCAAACCATCGGTCTGCATACCCAGCTTGCCGCCAATGCCGGGGCGCTGAAAGCCGGTGGCATGGTGGCCTCCATGGACCAGGGGGGATCGCCGGTAACCTGGCTTCTGATCCAGCTCTTTACCTGGCAGAACGTTATAGGGTTCGTGGTGATTGCCGTCCTCTATTTCACCGGCGTACTGCTGACCTGGCGTCGGGCGCGTCATTTTGCAGCCGCGGAGCAAAACGCAACGCTGACGGAAAGTCAGCCCACCGTGTAATTTCAGGGGAGCGTTCGCTCCCCGTTATCTTTCTGGAGAATATTATGAAATCAGTGGTGATTCACGCTGAGGGAGACGTGCGCGTTGAAGAACGCCCCATGCCCCAGTTGCAAAACGACGACGACGTGCTGGTGAAAGTCATCAGTTCTGGTCTGTGTGGTTCTGATATTCCGCGTATTTTTGCTAAAGGCGCGCATTATTACCCTATCACCCTCGGCCATGAATTTAGCGGCTACGTTGAATCGTATGGCAAGGGCGTGAAGGACATGCAGCCGGGCGACGCGGTTGCCTGCGTGCCGCTTCTGCCCTGCTTTCACTGTCCCCAGTGCGAGCGTGGTTTTTACTCGTTGTGTAAACAGTACCAGTTTGTCGGTTCGCGCAGTGAAGGCGGCAATGCGGAGTTCGTTGTCGTAAAGCGCGCCAATCTGTTCCGCTTACCTTCCGATATGCCTGTCGAAGACGGCGCGTTCATTGAGCCGATCACCGTTGGTCTGCATGCGTTTCATCTGGCGCGGGGATGTGAAGGGAAAAACGTTATCATCGTTGGCGCGGGCACCATCGGCCTGCTCGCGCTTCAGTGCGCAAAAGAGCTCGGTGCGAAAAGCGTCGCCGCCATCGACATTAATCCACAGAAACTGGCGCTGGCAACAGCGCTGGGAGCCACGCGGGTGTATAACAGCCGGGAGATGAGCGCAGCAGAGATTCAGGCAGCGCAGAACGACGCGCAGTTCGACCAGTTGGTGCTGGAAACGGCAGGCACGCCGCAGACCGTCTCACTCTCAATTGAAATTGCCGGACCGCGTGCGCAGGTAGCGCTGGTCGGCACGCTGCATCATGATCTGACGCTCACCAGTCACGTTTTCGGGCTGATCCTGCGCAAAGAGCTCACGGTGCTGGGCAGTTGGATGAACTACTCCAGCCCGTGGCCAGGAGAAGAGTGGGAAACGGCCGCACGCTTGTTGACCGAGAAACGCCTGCAGCTCACCCCGCTGGTTGCCCATCGGGGTAACCCAGAGCGTTTCGCAGAAGCCGTGAAAGCGCTAAACGGCGCACCTATGCAGGGAAAAATTCTCCTGGACTTCTCCTGATCGTACGAGCCAGCAACCTGCGCTGGCTCACATTTACTTTCGAAATTTAGCGTTCACCTTTCGCAATCCTTCGATTAAACTAGTCACAGTTAATTATCAGGCAAATCAATATGAACTCATTTGAGCGAAGGAACAAAATTGTCGACCTGATTAATTCGCAGGGCAGCGTGTTGGTGCTTGATCTTTCGAATACCTTTGGTATTTCTGAAGTCACTATCCGTGCCGATCTGCGTTTGCTGGAGGAAAAGGGTCTGGTTACGCGGTTTCACGGCGGCGCGGCTAAACCCGGAAGTCATCTGGCGGAAGGCGATAATCAGGAAGTTATACTCGAGGACCGTTACCAGCTTGCCAGCGATCCGAAAAAGCGCATTGCTCAGTCAGCGACGGCGATGGTGGAAGAAGGGATGACCGTCATTCTGGATAGCGGCAGCACCACGTTATTGATCGCCGAAGCGTTGAACCGTAAGAGCAACATTACCGTGATTACCAACAGCTTACCGGCGGCATTTACCCTGTCCGACAACAAAGACCTGACGCTGGTGGTTTGCGGCGGCACGGTAAGGCATAAAACACATTCCATGCATGGCACCATCGCCGAACGTTCGTTACAAGGCATCAGCGCAGACTTGATGTTTGTCGGTGCGGACGGTATCGACGCCACCAACGGGATCACCACCTTTAATGAAGGGTATTCGATAAGCGGAGTGATGGCCGCTGCGGCACACAAAGTTGTCGCCGTTCTGGACGCCACCAAGTTCAACCGCCGCGGATTCAACCAGGTTCTCCCCATGGAGAAGATCAACTGCGTGATCACTGACGATGGCATCAGTAAGCAGGATAAAGCGGCGGTGCTCAAAACCGGCGTTGAGCTTATTATTGTATAGAGCTTCACTTAATAAAGGCAGGCCTGCGCCTGCCTGCAGCGAGTCTACTTTTTATCCGGTTATACAAATTAAAAATACTGTTTAGTTTAAGATTATATCTTTAGCTTGATGGTATCTTATCCCGAAAGAAATTTATATAAAGATATTGCACAAAAATAATATTAAAAAGTCTTTTTTGAGATGAATCGCCCCCTCATATCAATAATATGAATATTTTTATTTGACTTATCTTAAATAGACTGCTCACTTTTATTTAACCTTACACTTTCATTATGACTTAAAATCAACCAGTTATGAGCAACAGCATTAAGTATGAATTTTTAACCCCCCCTGTTGACAGATCAATTAACCACCAGCCAAATAGACTTTATTAATATAAATATATTCCGAAAACATAACATTACGCCATTCTAAGCCGTCAGGAACTGTATAATCCTTAAAGCATGCAGATATATTGCCTAATGAAATATTTCATTGTATTTTAAGCAAGGATAAGGAATTAGTAATGAAACGCTATACGAAATCCATTATTGCGGGTTTACTCACGCTTTCCGCAAGCCACGCGTGGGCGACAGATGGAACGATTGAATTTACCGGGCAAATATTAACCAGCACCTGTGAATTTGCTAATGGCGACACGGTTGATGTTGAACTTGGTCATTACGCCGCTTCTCAGTTCAAAACCGTTAGCGATAAAACGCCAAGTATTCCAGTCACTATCCCATTAAAAAATTGTCCAACTGACCCGTGGGAGCACGTTGATGGTGTTGAAGATGCGTCTTTCCAGCTATGGTTAGAAACACGAAATGGCGGAACGACCGGAACAAATGACGAACTGGTTGCGGTGACGGGTATGGACGAACCTGCGACGGGTGTCGGTATTCGTATCGATAACGACCAGGGGACACAAATGGCCATTAACAAACTCAACGATCCTAAAGTGTCTTTCCCTATTACCGGGGCGACGATGGATATCAATTTACTGGCTTATTACGTTTCAACCGTAGAGTCTAAAGACATTACCCCAGGTGAAGCAAACGCTTCGGTTGATGTCACTCTTGATTACCGTTAATCCCTTCATCATATCTCTTTATCCCTTTTTACAGGGATAAAGAGATATTAACATTTCAGGGAGTAAATAATGAAGAGACTGGCGACACTGGCATTTTTTATCTTGCTTACCACTCTGGCAAGCACAGCTTTCGCAGGGGGTATCGTACTGGAAAGGACGCGCGTTATTTATGACGCCAGTAAAAAAGAGGCCGCTCTGCCGCTCGCTAACCACAGCGAAAAAATGCCTTATCTGCTGCAATCATGGGTAGAAAATAGCAACAACAGCTCGCGCGGCCCGTTTATTGTCACGCCCCCACTGTTTCGACTTGATGACGGAGAAGACTCTACGCTACGTATTATTAAGGCTGATGGACAGGTGCCTAATGACAGAGAGTCGATGTATTTTATCAATGTGCGAGCCATTCCTGCACAGAACAAAGCCGATCTCGCCAATACCAATACATTAACGTTAGTGTTTAAAACCCGGATCAAACTTTTTTACCGACCCAAAGGACTCAACGGTAAAGCCAGAGATGCTTTCAAAGCGCTCGAGTTTGGCATCTCAGCGAACCAACTGACTATTTATAACCCATCGGCATATCATGTCGTTTTTGCGGGATTAAGTTTAGACAATGTCAACCTCACCGACAAAATTGAATACATCGCGCCGCAAGAAAGAAAAATAATTGCCATCAATGCCACGACTGGAAGAACGGTGAAATGGGCGGCAATAAATGATTTTGGTGGCAGTACAGCGCCAGAAACACGCCTGATTCCATAAAACAGGCAACGCTTCAGTGATAAGGGAAATATGAGCTATAAGCGGAAAAAGGATTTAACGGAGAAAATCGATGTACTGTACGCAAAGAAATATTTGCGCCACTGCATCAGGTACCTTTTGCCGTTTACCATCACCAGCGGTTACCTGGTTTCAGGTACTGTTTTTGCCGATGACTATTTTTTCGACCCCGCTCTACTGGAAACCGCCAAAAGCGGTCAACGCCCCGTCGATCTGTCACTTTTTTCTCATAAGAATGCACAGCAACCCGGTGAATATTCTGTCGATATTTACATCAATAATAAAAAGATGATGCAACGAACGCTGCCTTTTGTCATCGCAAATAATCACCAGCTTCAACCACAATTTACAGTAGGGCAACTACGCGAATTAGGCTTTAAAGTCGATGAGAATCCGGCATTTGCCAATGCTGATGACGGTACGCGCATTCCCGATCTCGCTAAAGCCGTTCCCGGTAGCGTTGCGATATTTGATTTTAACCACAGCAAACTCAAGTTAAGCGTTCCGCAAATCGCCCTTTATCGCGATGCCAGAGGCTATGTCGATCCTTCGCGCTGGGATAACGGTGTTCCGGTCGTTTTCACCAACTACAGTTTCACCGGTTCCAGAAGCCGCTACGACAATAACGAACAAAGTGAACGCCAGTACATGAACCTGCAAAGTGGCGCGAACTTCGGCGAGTGGCGATTACGTAACTACTCCACCTGGACGCACAATGAGGATGACGCTCGTTGGGACAGCATCAACAGCTGGCTGCAACGGGACATAAAGTCCCTCAGGTCACAGTTGGTGATTGGCGAAAGCTCAACAGACGGCGCCATTTTTCCGGGCTACCAGTTTACCGGCGCTCGCCTTTACTCCGACGACAACATGCTGCCAAACAGTCAAAAAGGCTTTGCGCCAACCATTCGTGGCATCGCCAATTCCAGCGCTATCGTCACGGTTCGCCAGAACGGTTATACCATTTACCAAAGCAACGTCCCTGCGGGCGCATTTGAGATTAACGATCTCTATCCCTCCTCCTTCGGAGGCGATTTGGATGTCAGTATCGAAGAAGCCGACGGGACAGTTCGCCATTTCGTTCAACCTTTCTCGTCGCTTCCCGTTATGCAAAGGCTGGGGCATCTGAAATACAGCCTTACTGCGGGTCGCTTTCGCGCCGCCCAATCAGCAGAGAGTAAAGAACCCCAATTTATTGAAAGTACGGGCATCTATGGTCTGAGCAACGCCCTGACGGTGTATGGCGGAATGCTAACCGCTGAAAATTATCGGTCGCAAACCGTCGGCGTTGGCGGCACTCTGGGAGAATTCGGCGCCGTTTCAGTGGATATTGGCAGGGCAGAGACGCAATTTGACGATGGCAATACCTTTGAAGGCTATACCTGGCGTACCCAATATATTAAAGATTTGCCAGAAACTGGCACGAATTTATCGCTGGGATATTATCGCTATACCAGCAATGGCTATTTTACGTTTTCTGATGCCAATGCAAAGAATATAAATAATAGTTACCGTCAAAAAAGTGAAGCACAATTCAGCATCAGCCAGACGCTACTCAACAGCATCAATTTTTATGTTTCCGGTTCTCAACGTACCTACTGGAACGACAGCCAAAAAGATAACAACTTCTCCGCAGGACTGAATGGCAGCCTCTACGGCGTCAGCTATAACCTTAACGGACAATTCACCGATTCAACGGACCGCGAGAGCGAGCGCTCCGTTTCGCTCAGTATTAGCGTACCGCTGGATCGATGGCTTCCCCATGCGCAGGCGACATGGCGTATTACGGAAGATAAAAATAAAGCGACACAGCATGAGATAGGAATTAATGGTTCGCTGTTGGATGACCATCGTCTGAGCTATAGCCTTAAGCAACGGCAAAGCGAAAATAACGACAACACCAGTAGCAGTTTTTCCGCAAATTACCGCTCCGCATACGGTACCGTCAGCAGTAGCTACGACTACAGTCCAGATAATCGCCAGCTCAGCTATGGCCTTTCTGGCGGCGTCGTTGCGCATTCTCATGGCGTAACGCTGTCCCAGCCGCTTGGTAATGCCTTTGCGCTTATTGACGCCAATGGCGCCGCCAATATACGGATTAAGAACTACCCGGGAATCGCAACCGACTATTTTGGCAATGCCGTTATCCCTTTTCTCACGCCGTATCAGGAAAACCGAATTACGCTGGACACGACCACCATGCCGGATGACGTTGACGTAACGGAAACAGCAAAAATCGTCGTGCCAGGTCAGGGCGCTGCCGTGAGTGCCTATTTTAGTGCGCAGACGGGGCGCAGAGTTTTACTCACCGTGACCGATGCGCAGAATACCCCTTTACCTTTCGGTGCTATGGCGAATAACCAGAGTGCGGGAACGCAAAGCATCGTGGACGAGGGCGGCGTGCTTTATCTCACTGGGGTTAACGAGTTGCCGCAAACCTGGACGATTCGCTGGGGTAAAGAAGCCAGCCAGCAATGTCAGTTTACTTATAGCCTGTCAGATAACCGGCAGAGCGCATCATCTGTTCTAAAAGACACAACGGTATGTCGTTAAGGGTGTATTCGATGAGAATTTATATTTTATCTGTGATTACCGCGCTTATCGCCCTGGCTTCTGTCTCACCGGCTCAGTCAGCGACAGGTATTTGCGAAGCGAATGGAAATTTTATGACAGATATCGCAACCGACTGGACAAAAGAACAGAATGTGACAGCTTCAGTCTGGCAGATCCCTTCGGCAGCCAGGGGCAATGCCTATCAATTAGGATGCGACTGCAGTGCTAACACCAAGGTAAACCTTTATTATTCTACCGTCAGCGCAATCACCACCACCGGACATTTAAGTGGTTTTTATCGTTTAAACGACAGTCTGGACATTAAAACCGAGATTAACGATATTCCCAACGCAGGTACCGTACTTGTTCCCACGAAAATTGGTTCGCCCATCAAGGATACCAGCGGTTCTTACAGTACAAAAACCAGTAACAGCGTCTGTAATGACGATCCTGCCGAGCAAAGATCGTCAGCGATTTCAATTGGTATGGATACCACATTTACGCTGTATGTCCGCAAACCGTTTTTAGGCGAAATGATTATTCCTGACACCCTTGTCGCCTACATCCAGGCGGCATGGAGCAGCTCGTCGACCTATCCAAAAACCTTCAATAATATTGCTGAGCTGCATATCCAGGGGCGAATTACGGTTCCACAACACTGTAAGATTAATCAAGGAGACGTCATCCAGGTGAATCTTGGAACAATCAGTGCTGCACATTTTACAATTAAGGACCAAATGCCTGAGCATTACACACCCATTAACTTCGACATTACCTATGACTGCGGGGATATGTCTGAAATAAAGAACAGCCTGTATATGTATATCGAGGGCAGCGATTTGGCCAGCCAATATGTGCTCGTCGCAAGACGCAGAGAGTCTGACAACGAGCCGGATGTGGGAATCCGCCTGGTGGATATCACCACCACAAACATAGATATTCCTTTTAACCCCGGCGCACTTCTGATGGACAGTTCCGGCAGCGGGACCGCGCATTTACAGGCTTACCCGGTCAATCTCACCGGGGGCACGCTTGCCGGAGGGCGTTTTAAGGGGACCGCCACCATTACCGTGGTGGTGAAGTAGCAGCGTTAGTCCTGCTGCTCCAGCGCATACTTATACAACGCGTTTTTCTTCACGCCGTGAATTTCAGCCGCCAGCGCGGCGGCTTTCTTCAGCGGCAGCTCCGCCTGGAGTAACGCCAGCGTGCGCAGGGCGTCAGCGGGCAATTCGTCTTCTTGCGCTTTATGCCCTTCGACAATTAATACCATCTCGCCCTTGCGGCGGTTTTCGTCCTCTTTCACCCACGCCAGCAGCTCGCCGACCGGCGCGCCGTGAATCGTTTCCCAGGTTTTGGTCAGCTCTCGCGCCAGCACGACGTAACGGGCTCCTCCCCATACCGCCACCATATCTTCCAGACTGTCGAGCAGGCGGTGAGTCGATTCATAAAAAATTAGCGTCCGCGGTTCCGCTTCGAGGGCTTTGAGTGCATCACGCCGACCCTTTGATTTTGCAGGTAAAAAGCCTTCATAGCAGAAGCGATCAGAAGGCAAGCCCGCCGCGCTTAATGCCGCAATGGCCGCGCAGGGCCCCGGTAGCGGCACCACGCGGATCCCCTGCTCCCGGCAGGTGCGCACCAGGTGATAACCCGGATCGTTAATCAACGGCGTTCCGGCATCTGATACCAGCGCAATGTTCTGCCCTTCTTTCAGCTTTGCCACCAGCGTATCGGCTTTTTGTTGCTCGTTATGGTCGTGCAGGGCGAACAGGCGGGCGGTAATCGCGAAATGCTGCAACAGCAAACCGGTATGACGTGTGTCTTCAGCGGCAATTAAATCAACGGCTTGCAAAACTTCGAGCGCACGTTGGGTAATATCGGACAAATTCCCGATGGGAGTAGGTACAATAAAGAGTTGGCCGGGAGATTTATCCGCCGATTCGTGTTGTTTCATTGTGTCGTCCGTATTGCCGATTTAATATTGAGCATTGCGTATAAAAAATATCACTGGATACAGTATGGTACCCTTAACATTTTCTCGTTTAAAAGCCGCGCGCTGTCTGCCCGTCATTCTGGCAGCACTGATTTTCGCCGGCTGTGGCACCCAGGCGCCCGATCAAAGCACTGCGCACATGCAGGGCAGCGCGCAAGCTGACTCTGGCTTTTATTTACAGCAAATGCAGCAGAGCGCAGATGATAGCAAGACCAACTGGCAATTACTCGCCATTCGTGCCCTGCTGAAAGAGGGCAAAAACCAGCAGGCTATCGAACTGTTTAACCAACTGCCGCAGAACCTGAACGACGCCCAGCGCCGTGAGCAGGCGCTGCTGGGGGCAGAAGTGAAGGTCGTGCAGCAGGACGTTGCCGGCGCGAAAAAACAGTTAGGCGAGATCGATCTTTCCGCGCTGGATAAAAATCAACAATTGCGTTTCTGGCAAATCGGCATCGCCGCGGAACAGGGACAGCCTTCCCTGACGCTCCTGCGTGCGCTGATCGCCCAGGAACCACTGCTCGGCGCAAAAGAAAAACAGGCGAACATCGATGCCACCTGGCAGGCGCTGACTTCCATGAGTCAGGATCAGGCAAAAGCGCTGGTTATCAATGCGGATGAAAACGTACTGCAGGGTTGGCTGGATCTGCAGCGGGTCTGGTTTGATAACCGCAGCGATCCGGACATGATGAAAGCGGGCATTACAGACTGGCAAAAACGCTATCCACAGAACCCGGGAGCGAAAATGCTGCCGACGCAATTGGTGAATGTGCAAAGTTTTAAGCCAGCGTCCACCAGTAAAATCGCCCTGCTGCTGCCGCTGAACGGTCAGGCCGCCGTTTTTGGCCGTACCATCCAGCAAGGGTTTGAAGCGGCGAAAAACCAGGGCACGCAGCCCGTAGACGCGCAGCCAGCCGCCCAGCCCGCGCCGGTGGAGGCGCCTGCGCCAGCCGAGCAACAGCCGCAGGTAACCGATGGCGTCGCCAGCCCGTCTCAGGCGTCGGTGAACGATCTGACCAACGAGCAGCCAGCACAGCAACCCACGCCGACCAGCGCCCCGCAAACAGCGTCTGCACAGCCTGTAACGGCAAGCGCGGCGGCGAATCCCTCCGCGGAACTCAAAATTTATGACACCAGCTCACAGCCGCTGACGCAGATCCTGAATCAGGTTCAGCAGGATGGCGCGAGCATCGTGGTAGGCCCGCTGCTGAAAAGCAATGTCGATGAGCTGATCAAGAGCAATACCCCGCTGAACGTGCTGGCGCTAAACCAGCCGGAAGCAGTGCAGAACCGCGTCAATATCTGCTATTTCGCCCTCTCGCCGGAAGATGAAGCGCGCGATGCCGCCCGTCACATTCGTGACGAGGGTAAACAGTCGCCGCTGCTGCTGATCCCACGCAGCGCGCTGGGCGATCGCGTGGCCAACGCTTTTGCTGAAGAATGGCTGAAGCTGGGCGGCGGTACCGTGCTACAGCAAAAATTCGGTTCTACCGCAGAGCTACGGATGGGCGTCAACGGCGGCGCCGGCATCGCGTTAACCGGTAGCCCGGTCGCCGCCAGCGCGCCATCGCAGCCTGGGGTGACCATTGGCGATCTGACCATTCCGGCGCCGCCAACCGAGGCCCAAATTACCGGTAGCGGCGGTCGTGTCGACGCGGTCTATATACTGGCGACGCCGAACGAGATCGCGTTTATTAAGCCGATGATCGCCATGCGCAACGGCAGCCAGAGCGGCGCAACGCTTTACGCCAGCTCCCGTAGCGCACAGGGAAATGCCGGACCGGACTTCCGTCTGGAAATGGAAGGCTTACAGTACAGCGAAATCCCAATGCTGGCTGGCGGCAATCCCTCGCTGATGCAACAGGCGCTCGGCGCGGTACGCAACGACTACTCTCTGGCGCGCATGTACGCGATGGGCGTTGACGCCTGGACGCTGGCGAACCATTTCTCGCAGATGCGTCAGGTTCAGGGCTTTGAAATCAACGGCAACACCGGCGCGCTGACCGCTAATCAGGACTGTGTGATTAACAGGAAGTTATCATGGCTCAAATACCAGCAAGGGCAGATTGTCCCGGCCAGTTAACGAGCAAACAGACCGGCGGCGCGTGGGAAGTCTCCGCGCGACGCTGGCTCGAGCGCAAGGGACTGCAGTTTATCGCCGCCAACGTCAACGAACGTGGCGGCGAAATTGATCTGATTATGCGTGAAGGTAAAACGACCGTCTTTGTTGAGGTCCGCTACCGCCGCTCAGCAGCCTTCGACGGCGCGGCGGCCAGTGTGACCCGGAGCAAACAACGCAAATTATTACACACTGCCCGCTTGTGGCTCGCGCGCCACAATGGGAGTTTTGATACTGTGGATTGCCGGTTCGATGTGTTAGCCTTCACCGGAAATGATGTTGAGTGGTTAAGGGATGCCTTTAACGACTGCTCATGATACTTAAACCAGTTCCTGCTTATAAGGCGTCATTGTTGCCGCCAGTCCGGGCGGACAGCGCGGAACACCCGGAGTGTACGTGTCGTACGTGCGGAGGGTAAGCGCTTGCCAGGGACAAATGGCAAATAAAATAGCCTTATAGCAGGGACTTAAGGATTCGCGTGTTAGACAGAATTAAAGTCTGCTTTACAGAAAGCATTCAAACTCAGATAGCTGCGGCTGAAGCGCTCCCGGATGCGATCTCCCGCGCCGCCATGACGCTGGTACACTCGCTGCTGAATGGCAACAAAATCCTCTGTTGTGGTAATGGGACATCCGCTGCCAATGCACAGCATTTTGCTGCCAGCATGATCAACCGTTTTGAGACAGAGCGTCCCAGTTTACCCGCTATCGCACTAAATACCGATAACGTGGTCTTAACTGCGATTGCCAACGATCGCCTGCATGATGAAATCTATGCAAAACAGGTCCGGGCGCTGGGACATGCGGGCGATGTTTTATTGGCTATTTCGACGCGCGGCAACAGTCGCGATATCGTAAAAGCCGTAGAAGCCGCCGTCACGCGTGATATGACGATTGTGGCGCTGACCGGGTATGACGGAGGAGAGCTGGCCGGGCTGTTAGGGCCGCAGGACGTTGAAATCCGCATACCGTCTCACCATAGCGCGCGCATTCAGGAGATGCATATGCTGACGGTAAATTGTTTGTGCGATCTGATCGATAACACGCTTTTCCCTCACCAGGATGATTAAGGAGTTTACATGAAGGCTTTATCGCCAATCGCAGTCCTTATTTCTGCGCTGCTGTTGCAAGGCTGTGTCGCTGCCGCCGTAGTCGGTACCGCCGCGGTGGGAACCAAAGCAGCAACCGACCCGCGTAGCGTCGGCACCCAGGTGGATGATGGAACCCTGGAACTGCGCGTGAACAGCGCGCTGTCGAAAGACGAACAAATTAAGAAAGAAGCGCGGATTAACGTGACGGCTTATCAGGGCAAGGTGCTGCTGGTGGGTCAGTCGCCTAACAGCGAACTGTCATCGCGCGCCAAACAGATCGCAATGGGCGTGGAAGGCACAACCGAAGTCTTTAACGAGATCCGTCAGGGCCAGCCAATTGGCCTCGGAACCGCCTCCAACGACACCTGGATCACCACCAAAGTACGCTCTCAGTTACTCACCAGCGACCAGGTGAAATCCTCTAACGTGAAAGTGACCACCGAAAACGGCGAAGTGTTCCTGCTGGGCCTGGTGACTGAACGTGAAGCCAAAGCCGCAGCCGACATCGCCAGCCGGGTGAGCGGCGTGAAGCGTGTCACCACCGCGTTTACCTTTATTAAATAACACATCAACCTGCCTACGTGATGGCTCACGTAGGCAGGGTAGCAATCCCACGTCACACTCGCGCAAGACAGCCGACAATAACCCCCGATATCGCCACCAACACCCCCGTCAGCCACAGCGCTTTTGCCGGGAATGCTTTGCGCAGCATGATCAGCGACGGCAAGCTCACTGCCGGAAGCGTCATCAACAGCGCCAGCGCGGGCGCGGTGCCCATACCGGCCAGCATCATCGTTTGCACAATCGGAATTTCCGCCGCCGTCGGGATCACGAACAGGCATCCGGCTACCGCCAACGCGATGATCCACATCAGGCTGTTATCAATGGCGCCATCGGCGTGCGGAAACAACCAGACGCGCGCCGCGCCGAGAACCAGCACCGCCAGAATATAGACCGGAATAGTGTTCCAGAACAGCGTCCACAGCGCTTTACCCCAACGCGCAAAGAACCCACCCTGCGCTTGCGGCGCGGCGATCTCGATCGGCAGATCGGTTTGCGCAGGCTCTTTCACCCATTTTTGCACCAGCGTCGCCACCACCAGCACCATTGCCAGCCCGGCAACCAGGCGAATCGCCGCGAAATGCCAGCCAAGCACAAAGCCCATAAAGACCAACGTCGCCGGGTTAAGCAGTGGGTTTCCCAGCCAGAAGGCCAGCGCGCCTCCCATTGACACTTGCTGACGGCGCATTCCTGCCGCCACTGGCGCGGCGCAGCAGGTACACATCATTCCGGGCAAAGAAAACAGCGTGCCAAACAGCGTACCGCGAAAGCGCGATTGCCCCAGCGTGCGCAGCAGCCAGTCTCGCGGGATCAACACCTGGATTAATGAGCCGAGTATCACCCCCAGCGCCGCCGCTTTCCAGACGGCGATGAAATAGACCATGGCGTAATCCCAGGCTGCCTGCCACGGATTCGCATCCGCCTGCGCCAGAATGGATTGGCCGATACTGTGAGTTTCGGCGGCAGTAAAAGCTTTACCGTAATACGGTTGCCATTTCACATACCAGAGACCGACGATAACAACGAGAAAGAAAAGAGCGGGTTTCCACCATTGCATTGGCGTTGCCGCCTGAGATGAAGACTGACCAGTCATAGCATTCCCCAGGGAGTGTTAGAATATTTTGCCGGTGAATACTACGCCTTTGGGAAATGTTTGGAAATGTCGTTTTTTTGCCTGATGCCGAATGCCGGATAAGACGCAACGCGTTGGCTTCCGGCACGATGCGAAAGCCTATTGCGCCGCTTTTTCCCGCAACTGCGCAGAACTAAGAATTGTTACCCCCTCTTTTTCGGGCGCCAGCGCCTCTGCCAGCATCGCCCGCGCCACATCCCTCGCCTCTATCGACTTCCAGTTACCCGGAAGCAGCCGGAACAGCGGCGCAAAAAGGGTTTCGTTCATTCGATGTTTCGCCCGGTCCCCCAGCAGCATCGACGGGCGGGCAATGGTCAGCCGCGGCCAGTCCTGGGCGATGAGCGCCTCTTCCATCTCCCCTTTTACCCGATTGTAGAAAAAGGGCGAGCGGGCATTAGCGCCCATTGAGCTGACTACCAGCATGTGCTGTGCGCCAAGCCGCCGTCCGGTCAGCGCGGTATCCACCACCAGCGTATAATCTGCATGGACAAACGCCTCTTTGCTTCCCGCCTCGCGCCGGGTGGTCCCCAGGCAGCAGAAAACAATATCCACCGGATCCGTCACCTGCGCCAGCGCATCGGTCAGTTGCGGATCGTGAGGATTGTACACGCCAGGCATGTCAGCCAGCGGACGACGCGTGGGTGCGGCAATCGAATGGATTCTCGGTTCATTAAGCAGCATTCTCAGCAGATGACCGCCTACCAGCCCCGTCGCGCCTGTAATCAATACCTGACTCATCCTCACCCCTTTACAGAATTGTCCAACTTGCACTCTCAGTCTCATCGACCAGACTTATTCATTCACAAGGTAATTATCCCTCATCATGGAAAATTTGCCTTATCCAATGCCAACACCGCGGAGGAAGCATGAGCAAGAAGATAGCCGTTTTAATCACTGACGAGTTTGAAGATTCCGAATTTACTTCACCCGCAGCAGAATTTCGTCAGGCCGGACACGAGGTCATCACCATTGAGAAGCAGGCGGGGAAAACGGTAAAAGGGAAAAAAGGCGACGCCAGCGTCACCATCGATAAAGCCATTGATGATGTCAGCCCTGCCGACTTTGACGCCCTGCTGCTGCCCGGCGGCCATTCACCGGATTACCTGCGCGGCGACGATCGCTTCGTCACCTTCACACGCGACTTTGTGAACACCGGAAAGCCGGTTTTTGCCATTTGCCACGGCCCACAGTTACTGATCAGCGCGGACGTCATTCGCGGGCGCAAGCTCACCGCCGTTAAACCCATTGTGATTGACGTGAAGAACGCCGGGGCGGAATTCTTCGATCAGGAAGTGGTGGTGGATAAAGACCAACTGGTCACCAGCCGAACCCCTGACGATCTGCCGGCGTTTAACCGCGAGGCGTTACGTATCCTCGGCGCCTGACTGCCTTAACCAGTGAAGTTTTTTGCCAAAGCCCAGCGTGTTGTCGGTGAACTTGAGTTCATCCAGCCGGATCTCCCAGACTGGCGCTGACAGCATTCTGGCAACCGGAAAGCGGCGATGATAGGCGTTACGCGCCGCGTCGCTTTCTTCACCGTCCAGTCGGCGAATTTCACCTGTAAATTGCACGCCGCGAATAAGCGCTACTGATTTGGGCTGACCGTTTACCGTCCCGGCGACCTTCGCTCGCGGCCCCGACATCTGCGCGTGGCGGGTTTTGTCTTCTGTCAGCAGGTAAAAAACCACCTTCTGCGCATCATAAAGGTAAAACGCGTTGGCGCACCAGAGTTCCCCTTCATGCTGGACGCACCAGGTCACAACGTGTTGTTTTGCCAGCCAGCGGCTAATCGCAGTGAGTGTTTCCATTGCTGTTCTCTTTTATACTGGGAGCCAGAAACGTAACACGCAGAAGGTCACGATGACACCCTGGTTTCTCTATTTGATCCGTACTGCGGATAATGCGCTGTATACCGGTATCACCACCGATGTGGCGCGCCGCTATCAACAGCATCAGAGTGGAAAAGGCGCGAAGGCGCTGCGGGGAAAGGGTGAGTTGACGCTGGCGTTTTCCGCGCAGGTGGGCGATCGCTCGCTGGCGCTGCGCATGGAATACCGCATTAAACAGCTCACCAAGCGTCAAAAAGAGCGCCTGGTGGCGAATGGCGACGGTTTTGCAGCGTTACTCAACGACCTGCAAACCACGGCGCTTAAAAGCGATTAAAGTGTTCGTGATACTCAACCCGCCCCGTCACGCCCTTCAGCGCATCTTCAGCTAAACGATGCACCTGGAACGCGCTCTCCGTGCCCGGCCAGCGGCAGTGTAGATCGTAATGGGCGGCCAGTTCAAAACCAAAACGGCTATACAGTGCCGGATCGCCCAGCGTGACGACGGCGGCATAGCCAAATTCGTTGAGGGAATCGAGTCCTTCGTAGACCAGTTGACGAGCCAACCCTTGCCCACGGTAGTGTTCATCCACCGCCAGCGGCGCCATCCCCACCCATTGCAGGTCTTCGCCCTGTACATCGACCGGGCTAAACGCGACGTAACCCACCACCTGACCTTCGTCGTCCGTGGCGACCAGACCGAGCGTCAGAAAACCATCTTCACGCAGATCGTGAACCAGTTTTGCTTCCGCATCGCTTTCGAATGAACGACGCAACAGGGCATCAATCCCCGGCGCGTCAATTGGAATTTCTACTCGAATCAGCATGGTTCACCTACCGATGTCTGTTTGGTTTCCGGCGAGTGCTTCAGTCCCGCCTCAACAAAATCCGCCACCTGTAGCAGCAGCACGCGTAAGGCTTTTGGCATCTGCTCCAGCTCAATGGCGTCCATCAGGTTTTTCACATACAACCCTAACTCCGTATCCCCTTCAATGACCAGCCGACGCTGGAAAAAGAGCGTATCCGGATCCTGCTTACGCGCGGCGATCATCAGCAGATCGCTGGCTTCGGCGCGAAAACTGACGTCGGCCTGCGCGTGCTGACTGACGATCAGCTTGTCATTTTCAACAGAGGTATACCATTGAAGGCCAATATCGCTAACCGTAATGCTTAACCAACGGCCATCGAGGAACGCCAGCTCCCCGTCTGCCAGCGCCTGGCGAAACTGCCAGCTCAGGACCTGTTCCAGAACCTGGCGCTTCAGCGCAAAGGGCGTCAGTTTAACCGGCACGCTCATCAGAGACGGACCAAAATGCACTAAGCGTGAACGCAGTTTATCTAACACGAGCTTTACTCCCTGTTTCCGTAGTCCTGCCATTTTGCCATATCAGATAAACGACATAGCGGCGTAAATCAACAATTGTATGCGTTAACCGTACCTCTTTATTGCTGATATCAATACGACTTTAACTGCCTTAAATCAAAAATTGTCGCAGCAAGGTTAACTAAAATCCCAGTTCGTTAACAATTATGCGTCCCAGGCGGCGCTACCTTCAGGATAAATTATGGAGCTGCTCTGCCCTGCCGGAAATCTCCCGGCGCTTAAGGCGGCCATCGAAAACGGCGCTGACGCCGTCTATATCGGGCTGAAAGATGATACCAATGCCCGTCACTTCGCCGGCCTTAACTTTACCGAGAAGAAACTGCAGGAAGCGGTGAGTTTTGTCCATCAACATCGCCGCAAGCTGCATATCGCCATCAACACCTTTGCGCATCCGGACGGCTATGCCCGCTGGCAGCGCGCTGTCGATATGGCGGCGCAACTGGGCGCCGACGCGCTGATCCTCGCCGACCTGGCCATGCTTGAGTATGCCGCAGAACGTTATCCGCATATTGAGCGCCATGTCTCCGTTCAGGCATCGGCGACCAACGAAGAAGCGGTGAACTTCTACCATCGCAACTTCGACGTCGCACGTGTGGTGCTGCCCCGCGTGCTGTCCATTCACCAGGTGAAGCAACTTGCCCGCGCCACGCCAGTACCACTCGAGGTCTTTGCGTTCGGTAGCCTGTGCATTATGGCGGAGGGTCGCTGCTACCTGTCGTCGTATTTAACCGGCGAATCGCCGAATACGGTAGGAGCCTGCTCCCCCGCCCGTTTTGTTCGCTGGCAGCAAACCGGGCAGGGACTGGAATCCCGCCTGAACGATGTGCTGATAGACCGCTACCAGGACGGCGAAAACGCCGGGTATCCGACACTGTGTAAAGGCCGCTATCTCGTCGGCGGCGAGCGCTATCACGCGCTGGAAGAACCCACCAGCCTGAATACGCTGGAACTGCTGCCGGAACTGCTGGCGGCGAACATTGCGTCGGTGAAAATCGAAGGACGCCAGCGCAGCCCGGCATACGTAAGCCAGGTGGCGAAAGTGTGGCGTCAGGCGATCGACCGCTGTCTGGCCGACCCGCAAAACTTTGTGCCGCAAAGCGCATGGATGGAGACGCTCGGCGCGATGTCCGAAGGCACCCAGACCACGCTTGGCGCGTATCACCGGAAATGGCAGTGAGAGAAGCAATGAAATATTCCCTGGGGCCGGTGCTTTATTACTGGCCGAAAGAAACACTGGAAGATTTTTATCAACAGGCGGCGCAAAGCAGCGCTGACGTGATTTATCTGGGTGAAGCGGTGTGCAGCAAACGCCGCGCCACTAAAGTGGGCGACTGGCTGGAGATGGCGAAATCGCTCGCCGGCAGCGGCAAGCAGGTGGTGCTTTCGACGCTGGCGCTGGTGCAGGCCTCGTCTGAGCTGAACGAACTGAAACGCTACGTGGAAAACGGCGAGTTTTTGCTGGAAGCGAGCGATCTCGGCGTGGTAAACATGTGCGCCGAGCGCAAGCTGCCGTTTGTCGCCGGACATGCGCTGAACTGCTATAACGCGGTAACGCTTCGTCTGCTGCTCAAACAGGGAATGGTACGCTGGTGTATGCCGGTGGAGCTTTCCCGCGACTGGCTGGCTAACCTGCTGGAGCAGTGCGATGAGCTGGGCATTCGCAACCAGTTTGAAGTCGAGGTGCTGAGCTACGGCCATCTGCCGCTGGCATATTCCGCTCGCTGCTTTACCGCCCGTTCGGAAGATCGTCCGAAAGATGAGTGTGAAACCTGCTGCATCAACTATCCGAATGGCCGCGACGTGCTCTCCCAGGAGAATCAGCAGGTGTTTGTACTAAATGGCATTCAGACCATGAGCGGCTATGTCTATAACCTTGGTAACGAACTGACGTCGATGCAGGGACTGGTGGATATCGTTCGTTTGTCGCCGCTCGACACCGGGACGTTCGCCATGATGGACGCCTTCCGCGCCAACGAAAACGGCGCGTCGCCGCTGCCGCTCGCTGCGCACAGCGATTGCAACGGCTACTGGAAGCGGCTCGCCGGGCTGACGCTGGAAGCCTGATAAAACAGCTCACTTTGTTAACAACATTCGCTAATCTTTAATGCAGTATGAAAAGATTAACCGGAACAAAGTGAGCCGTTATGACTGACAAAACCATTCCATTCTCGGTGCTGGATCTGGCGCCGATCCCTGAAGGGGCCTCGGCCAAAGAGGCATTCTCACACTCGCTGGACCTCGCGCGTCTGGCGGAAAAGCGCGGCTATCATCGCTACTGGCTGGCGGAACACCACAACATGACCGGCATCGCCAGTGCGGCAACTTCGGTGCTGATTGGTTACCTGGCGGCGAATACCAGCACGTTGCATCTGGGGTCCGGCGGCGTGATGCTACCCAACCATTCACCGCTGGTGATTGCCGAGCAGTTCGGTACGCTCAACACCCTGTATCCGGGACGCATTGATTTGGGTCTCGGCCGCGCACCGGGTAGCGATCAGCACACAATGCGCGCGCTGCGTCGTCATATGGGCGGCGATATCGATAACTTCCCCCGCGACGTGGCGGAGCTGGTTGAGTGGTTTGACGCCTGCCACCCCAACCCGCAAGTACGTCCGGTGCCCGGCTACGGCGAACAGATCCCGGTGTGGCTGTTGGGTTCCAGCCTGTACAGCGCGCAGCTGGCGGCGCAGCTTGGTCTGCCGTTTGCGTTCGCCTCGCACTTCGCGCCGGATATGCTATTCCAGGCGCTACATCTGTACCGTACTCAGTTCAAACCCTCCGCGCGACTGGAAAAACCGTACGCGATGGTGTGCATTAATATCATCGCCGCCGACAGCACCCGTGATGCGGAATATCTGTTTACCTCAATGCAGCAGGCGTTTGTGAAACTTCGCCGTGGCGAAACAGGCCAGCTTCCGCCGCCCATTCAGAATATGGATCAGTTCTGGTCGCCGTCAGAACAGTACGGCGTACAACAGGCGCTGAGCATGTCGCTGGTGGGGGATAAAGCGAAAGTCCGCCACGGTCTGGAATCCATTCTGCGGGAAACGCAGGCCGATGAGATTATGGTTAATGGCCAAATTTTCGATCATCAGGCGCGTCTGCACTCCTTCGATCTTGCCATGCAGGTGAAAGAAGAACTGGTGGGGTAAACAGGGGTTTGCCCGGTGGCGCTACGCCTGCCGGGCATTATCGCTATTGATACACCGGCAATAAACTAAAGCTCGACAAGATATGCACCAGCGCGTTGCCCACGCCGAACACCAGGATCAGCGCAATCATCGGTTTGCCGCCCCAGACGCGGAATGTTGGGCTACCGAAGCGTTCACGTGATTTACGCGCCAGCAGCGCCGGGACAATCGCCGCCCAGATCGTCGCCGCCAGTCCTGCGTAGCCAATCGCGTACAGGAATCCGTTCGGCCACAGCAGGCCGCCCACCACCGGCGGAACAAAGGTCAACAGCGCGGTTTTGAAACGCCCCATCGCTGAGTCGTCAAAGCCAAAAAGATCCGCAAGATAATCAAACAGACCAAGCGTGACGCCGAGGAACGAACTCGCCACCGCGAAGTTGGAGAAGACTACCAGCAGCAGATCCAGACTGCGGCTGTTCAGTACGCCGCTCAGCGCCTGCACCAGCACATCAATATTGCCGCCCTTCTGCGCAATGCCGATAAATTCCGGACGTGGAATATTGCCCATCGTCCCCAGCAGCCAGACGCTGTACAGCACCAACGCCAGCAGCGTACCGTAGACCAGACACTTCACAATCGTGCGCGGATCTTTGCCGTAGTACTTCATCAGGCTCGGCACGTTACCGTGGTAGCCAAATGACGCCAGACAAAACGGCAGCGTCATCAGCAGGTACGGCGTATAGGTGGCGTTGCTTTCCGCGACGTTAAACAGCGTGGTTGGGTTGACGTGCCCAAGCAGGCTGCCGAAAGTCAGGAAGAAGGTGATCACCTTCGCGCCCAGTACAATTGCCGTCATCCGGCTCACTGCTTTTGTACTCATCCACACCACAAACGCCACCAACAGCGCAAAGCCGAAGCCTGCCGCCTGAGCTGGCACATTCAGCGACATTTCAGCGAAGGTGTGATGCAGAATCGAGCCGCTCGCCGAAATGTAGGCATAGGTCAGAATATAAAGCACAAAGGCAATCGAAATGCCGTTGACCACGTTCCAGCCTTTACCCAGCAGGTCTTTGGTGATGGTGTCAAAGCTGGCGCCAATACGGTAGTTCAGGTTGGCTTCAAGGATCATCAGCCCGGAATGCAGCATGCAAAACCAGGTAAAGACCAGCGCTGCCATGGACCAGAAAAACCAGCTACCTGCCATAACCACCGGCAGAGAGAACATCCCTGCGCCAATAATAGTGCCGCCGATGATCACCACGCCGCCAAGCAGCGACGGTGACGTTTGGGTGGTGGTTAGTGTTGCCATACAGCCCGATCTCCAGTGAATTCTTTTGCGACTGAATTTTAATACGCTGCACTGTACCAGTACAATAGTACAAAGGGAATAAAAAAAGCCCCGATAATTTTATCGGGGCCTGTATCTTTTACTTTACGTTAGTCAGCGCGGGATTTACGCGTCACCAAAACGGCGACGGCTTGAACCCTCTTCACGACGTGGAGCACGACCTTCGCGACGCTCGCCGCTGAAGCGACGTCCATCTCCGCGACCGCCTTCGCGACGCTCGCCGCCGAAACCGCGACCTTCGCCACGACCACCTTCACGGCGTTCGCCACCGAAGCCACGACCACCGCCACGACGTTCAGTGTGCGGCTGTGCATCGCCCAGCAGCTGCATGTTCATCGGCTTGTTCAGGATGCGGGTACGCGTAAAGTGCTGCAGCACTTCACCCGGCATGCCTTTCGGCAGTTCAATGGTGGAGTGAGAAGCGAACAGCTTGATGTTACCAATGTAACGGCTGCTGATATCACCTTCGTTGGCAATCGCACCCACGATATGACGCACTTCCACGCCATCATCACGGCCCACTTCAATGCGGTACAGCTGCATATCACCTACGTCGCGACGTTCACGACGCGGACGATCTTCTCGGTCGCCACGCGGACCACGATCGTTGCGGTCACGCGGACCACGGTCATCGCGGTCGCGGAACTCACGCTTAGGACGCATTGGCGCATCCGGCGGAACGATCAGGGTACGTTCACCCTGCGCCATTTTCAGCAGCGCAGCGGCCAGCGTTTCGAGATCCAGCTCTTCGCCTTCTTCGGTCGGCTGGATTTTCGCCAGCAGCGCACGGTACTGATCCAGGTCGCTGCTTTCCAGCTGTTGCTGTACTTTCGCGGCGAATTTTTCCAGACGGCGTTTGCCCAGCAGCTCTGCGTTCGGCAGTTCCACTTCCGGAATGGTCAGCTTCATGGTGCGTTCGATGTTACGCAGCAGACGACGCTCGCGGTTCTCAACGAACAGCAGCGCGCGACCCGCACGACCGGCGCGGCCCGTACGGCCGATACGGTGAACGTAAGACTCGGAATCCATCGGGATGTCGTAGTTGACGACCAGGCTGATACGCTCAACGTCCAGGCCACGGGCGGCAACGTCGGTCGCGATCAGGATGTCCAGACGACCATCTTTCAGGCGTTCCAGCGTCTGCTCACGCAGCGCCTGGTTCATGTCACCGTTCAGCGCGGCACTGTTATAGCCGTTACGCTCCAGCGCTTCCGCCACTTCCAGGGTCGCGTTTTTGGTACGAACGAAGATAATCGCCGCATCAAAATCTTCTGCTTCCAGGAAACGCACCAGCGCTTCGTTTTTACGCATGCCCCAGACGGTCCAGTAGCTCTGGCTGATGTCAGGACGGGTTGTCACGCTGGACTGAATGCGCACTTCCTGCGGCTCTTTCATAAAGCGGCGAGTAATGCGACGAATCGCTTCCGGCATGGTGGCAGAGAACAGCGCGGTCTGATGACCTTCCGGGATCTGCGCCATGATAGTTTCGACGTCCTCGATGAAGCCCATACGCAGCATCTCATCGGCTTCGTCCAGTACCAGACCGCTCAGGCGAGACAGGTCAAGGGTACCGCGTTTTAAGTGATCAAGCAGACGACCCGGCGTACCGACGACGATCTGCGGCCCCTGACGCAGGGCGCGTAACTGCACGTCATAACGCTGGCCGCCATACAGGGCTACCACGTTTACGCCGCGCATATGTTTAGAGAAATCTGTCATGGCTTCAGCAACCTGAACCGCCAGTTCGCGGGTCGGTGCCAGCACCAGAATCTGAGGTGCCTTCAGCTCAGGATCAAGATTGTTGAGCAGCGGTAAAGAGAACGCTGCGGTTTTGCCGCTACCGGTCTGGGCCATACCCAGAACATCGCGACCACCCAGCAGATGCGGAATGCACTCTGCCTGGATTGGAGATGGTTTTTCGTAACCCAGATCGTTAAGGGCTTCAAGGATAGGAGCCTTCAGGCCCAGATCTGCAAAAGTGGTTTCGAATTCAGCCATGTAGTACGTGTGCCTCAAAATTAATGGCGGCCAGTCTACATAACTCATCATGAAATTGATCTGCAATTTTCATTGAAAAGTGTGAACCGGCTCAAAGTAGGTGTATTAACGAACAACAACGCCCTCACCCGTGAAGGTGATGGCAATCAATAAGATTACGGGCTGATGTGTACGTCAGCTATTGCTGGTCCGATTCTGCCAGGTCATCTTGGTCCTGGCCCAGGAGCGATAATTCCAACAATGCATATCGGTGCTCAACAAAGTTATGAACGTTGTTAGCCACCGCCAGTTTGAACAGAGCCGTAGCGCTGTCCAAATCCCCCAGACTTAGGTAGTACTTACCTAAATAGAAGTTGGTTTCACTGAGATGCTCAGCGAGCGAGGTGTTATCCGTTGCGTCTGCCTTAAGCTTTTCCATTAGCGTGGATTCGCTAATGTCGCCCAGGTAGAACTCGACAATGTTCCATCCCCATTGTTCTTTATCCGATTTCTCGAAGCGCTGTTTTAACGCTTCTTTCGCCTGCTTCTCATCGAGCTTCTGCTCAGCGAGATAAAGCCACAGGCTGCGGAAAGGATCATTGGGATCGTCTTGATAAAACGCCAGCAGATCATCTTGCGCTAACTTGTCGCGACCGCCGTAATACAATGCGATACCGCGATTTAAGTGCGCGTAGTTGTAAGTTGGATCAAGCTCAAGTACAGAATCAAACGCTTCATAGGCAGCATCAAAATTGCCTGCCTGCGTTAAATATATACCTAAGTAATTGAATACTTCAGGCATATCCGGTCGGATTGCCAGCGCTTGTGAAAAATCATTTCGCGCTAATGCCCTCAGACCGAGACTATCATACAACACTCCGCGCTCATATAAAAGCTGCGCGCGTTCGTCATCGGTTAAAGCCCGACTGGCAAGGATTTGTTCCATGCGTGCCAGAATCACTTCCTGCTGCAAAGTCGGTTGCAATGGTACTGCGAGGACTTCACTCTTACGCCAGGCGGAGTTACTGCATCCTGCCAGCGTGAGTGCTGTCGCTACGAAACACCAGCGCAAAAAAGGCTTCATTTCCCACTCCCGAAGACAACGATTAACTGAACGTCCTGTCCACCGGCGGCTCAACAAGGCGTCCTGCCAGGTTAAACGCCCTCCGCAAAGCGGAGGGCAAAAACAACCTTACTCGCCCTGTTCGCTGGCTGGCGCTTCCGGCGCAGCAGCTGGCTGGGACTGCTCAGTGGCTTCTTTGATGCTCAGACGTACGCGGCCCTGGCGGTCAACTTCCAGAACTTTAACCGGTACTTCCTGTCCCATCTGCAGGTAATCGGTCACTTTCTCAACGCGCTTATCAGCGATCTGAGAGATGTGGACCAGACCTTCTTTACCGCCGCCGATGGCAACAAACGCGCCAAAGTCAACGATACGGGTCACTTTACCATTGTAGATACGACCCACTTCGATTTCAGCGGTGATCTCTTCGATGCGGCGAATCGCGTGTTTCGCTTTGTCACCGTCAGTCGCGGCGATCTTCACTGTACCGTCGTCTTCGATTTCGATGGTGGTGCCGGTCTCTTCGGTCAGCGCACGGATCACAGAACCGCCCTTACCGATCACATCTTTGATCTTGTCCGGGTTGATCTTGATGGTGTGGATACGCGGAGCGAATTCTGAGATGTCGCCGCGCGGCGCATTGATCGCCTGTTCCATCACGCCGAGGATGTGCAGACGCGCACCCTTAGCCTGGTTCAGCGCAACCTGCATGATCTCTTTGGTGATACCTTCAATTTTGATATCCATCTGCAGCGCAGAGATACCGTCGCGGGAACCCGCTACTTTGAAGTCCATATCGCCCAGGTGATCTTCGTCGCCCAGAATGTCAGACAGGACAACAAAGTTGTCGCCTTCTTTCACCAGACCCATCGCGATACCCGCAACGGCGGCTTTGATCGGCACGCCTGCGTCCATCAGCGCCAGAGACGCGCCACACACGGAAGCCATGGAGGAAGAACCGTTGGACTCCGTGATTTCCGATACCACACGCACGGTGTACGGGAATTTATCCATTTCCGGCATAACCGCCAGCACGCCGCGCTTCGCCAGACGACCGTGGCCGATTTCACGACGTTTCGGAGAACCGACCATGCCGGTTTCGCCGACGGAGTACGGAGGGAAGTTATAGTGGAACAGGAAGCTGTCGGTGCGCTCGCCCATCAGTTCGTCAAGCACCTGCGCGTCGCGGGCAGTCCCCAGCGTCGCGGTAACCAGCGCCTGGGTTTCACCACGGGTGAACAGTGCGGAACCGTGAGTACGCGGCAGTACGCCAGTACGCACGTCCAGACCACGAATCATATCTTTTTCACGACCATCGATACGCGGTTCGCCTGCCAGTACGCGGCTACGGACAACGTTTTTCTCGATGGCGTGCAGGATTTCACCCAGCTCGTTAACGTCCAGAGTGTCGTCTTCCGCCAGCAACGCATCGATGGTTTCAGATTTGATCACGTCTACCTGAGCGTAACGCTCCTGCTTGTCGGTGATGCGGTAAGCGTCGCTCAGACGAGACTCGGCCAGAGCAGCAACGCGCGCGTTCAGCGCTTCGTTTACGGCTTCCGGCTGCCAGTCCCAGCGCGGTTTACCGGCTTCTTTCACCAGATCGTTGATCGCCTGGATAACCACCTGCTGCTGTTCGTGACCGAACACCACCGCACCCAGCATCTGGTCTTCGCTCAGCAGTTCCGCTTCGGATTCAACCATCAGCACAGCAGCTTCAGTACCGGCAACAACCAGATCCAGCTTGCTCTCTTTCAGTTCGTCCTGCGTCGGGTTCAGTACGTACTGGTCATTAATGTAGCCTACACGCGCGGCGCCAATCGGGCCGTTGAACGGAATGCCGGACAGGGACAGCGCGGCAGAGGCGCCGATCATCGCAACGATATCCGGGTTAACCTGCGGGTTAACGGAAACCACGGTCGCGATAACCTGGACTTCGTTGACAAAGCCTTCCGGGAACAGCGGGCGAACCGGGCGGTCAATCAGACGCGCGATCAGGGTTTCACCTTCGCTCGGGCGGCCTTCACGACGGAAGAAGCTACCCGGAATACGACCAGCAGCGTAGGTACGCTCCTGATAGTTAACGGTCAGCGGGAAGAAGTCCTGACCTGGTTTGGCTTTTTTCTGGCCCACAACGGTAACGAATACCGCAGTGTCATCCATGCTAACCATAACAGCGGCAGTGGCCTGACGCGCCATCATGCCAGTTTCCAGCGTAACGGTATGTTGACCGTACTGGAATTTACGAACGATCGGATTAAGCAAAATAATATCCTTTCCTGATTCTGGCGACCCTATGCTGAGTCGCCGTTAAGACCCGATCTTCTGCGCATCCTCGCGACTAATGACAACCCTAACCCGCATGATATGGGGTAAAGCCTCTCATTAGCCGCGCGAACCTCTGCAACGGAAGATCATTCATAGCAACAATACAATAGTTTCCAGTGAATTGCTGCCATCTGCTTGAAAAAAGGGGCCATGAAGGCCCCCTTTTTTGAAACTCGCAAGAATTAGCGACGCAGACCCAGACGCTCGATCAGCGCGGTGTAGCGTGCAACATCTTTACGTTTCAGGTAGTCGAGCAGTTTACGACGCTGAGAAACCATGCGCAGCAGACCACGACGGCTGTGGTGATCTTTTTTGTGCTCTGCAAAGTGACCCTGCAGGTGGTTAATCTGTGCAGTCAACAGAGCAACCTGAACATCGGTAGAACCGGTGTCGTTTGCGTCACGACCAAACTCAGAAACGATTTTAGCTGTAGCTTCAGTACTTAGAGACATTTTAAAACTCCAAAGTATTAAGAATGAAAGGACGCCGATCTCTAATTCAGCAGTCCCAGTGTACATCGCGTAAACTGTTAAAAAATTTACGCGACGTTAAGCGCCAGTATTCTACTCGTAGCGCCTGCTTATCGCAAGACGAACCCGCATCAGGCTGGGTATTCCACCACTAACCGACGAGGCGCCACGCGGCCTTCATCGTCGATCTCGCCCATGCCAATAAACTTACCGTCATCCCCTTCCGTCACGCGGACCAGCCCGTCCAGCGGCGCGCCCGCGGTGCGTACCGGATTACCATTTTTAAAGTAAACCGAGGAGGTTAACGGCAGATTAACGACCGGGTAGTCCGAGGCCGGACTGTCCATTGGCATCAGCAGCGGATCCAGCAGCTGCGCCGCCGGAATGCCCTGCTGCTCGGCTTGCGCCACCCGCTCACGCAGTTGTTCCAGCGTCACCATCCGATCAACCGGATAGTTGCTTACCGTCAGGCGGCGCAGATAGGTGACATGCGCCCCGCAGCCCAGCGCTTCGCCAAGATCGTCGATGATGGTGCGGATGTAGGTGCCTTTCGAGCAGTGCACTTCCAGCTCCAGTTCATTGCCTTCCTGGCGAATAAACAGCAGTTCGTAAACCGTTATCGGTCGGGCTTCCCGCGGTACTTCTATCCCCTGACGCGCGTATTCGTAGAGCTTTTTGCCCTGATACTTGAGCGCCGAGTACATCGATGGGATCTGTTCAATGTCGCCACGGAAGGTATCCAGCGCGGCGGCAAGCTGCTCAGGGGTAAACGTTACCGGACGCTCCTGCACGATTTGCCCGTCGGCATCGGAGGTGTCCGTTCGCTGCCCGAGACGGGCAATCACACGATAGCGCTTGTCAGAATCCAGCAGATATTGCGAAAACTTTGTCGCTTCTCCGAGGCAAATCGGCAGCATACCGGTCGCCAGCGGATCCAGCGCACCGGTGTGTCCGGCGCGGTTGGCGTTATAAATGCGCTTTACTTTCTGCAGGACATCATTGCTGGACATGCCCTGCGGCTTGTCCAGCAGCAGGACACCGTGAATGTCGCGACCACGACGACGAGGACGACTCATTAGTCCTCCTTGCTGTCGTCCGGGTTCACACGACGCTCTTCGTCATGTTTTACCACGTTGGTCACCAGGTTAGACATGCGCATCCCTTCGACCAGCGAGTTGTCGTAGAAGAAGGTCAGTTCCGGCACGATCCGCAGGCGCATTGCCTTACCCAGCAGGGAACGGATAAAACCGGAGGCTTCCTGCAACGCTTTGATGCCCGCTTTCACTGCGTCTTCATCTTTGTCGTTCAGGAAAGTGACGTACACTTTGGCATACGCCAGATCGCGGGACATTTCGACACCGGAAACGGTCGTCATCATGCCCAGGCGCGGATCTTTAATTTCGCGTTGCAGGATAATTGCGATCTCTTTTTGCATTTCCTGCGCCACGCGCTGCGGGCGACCAAATTCTTTCGCCATAATCAATTCTCCAGACAAAAAAGGGAGCAATCAGCCCCCTTTTGAAATTCATGCCGGGTGGCGCTTCGCTTACCCGGCCTACGCAAAATTATCTTCTAAGTATTTTGGGTTGCAACAAGGCGGCAAGAGTGTGAATCCCCGGGAGCATAGATAACTATGTGACCGGGGTGAACACTCGTAGCCAACGCAGTTGCGGCCCGAAAGACGACGAAGATTACGCGATGGTACGTTGGATCTCGATAATCTCGAACACTTCGATCATATCGCCGACGCGAACGTCATTGTAGTTCTTCACGCCGATACCACATTCCATACCGTTCCGGACTTCGTTGACGTCATCTTTGAAGCGGCGCAGGGATTCCAGCTCGCCTTCGTAGATAACCACGTTGTCGCGCAGAACGCGGATCGGGTTGTGACGTTTGATGGTCCCTTCGGTAACCATACAGCCCGCGATCGCACCGAATTTCGGTGATTTGAACACATCACGCACTTCAGCCAGACCAATAATCTGCTGTTTCAGTTCCGGAGACAGCATACCGCTCATCGCCGCTTTCACTTCGTCGATCAGGTTATAGATGACGGAGTAGTAACGCAGATCCAGGTTTTCCGCTTCAATCACTTTGCGCGCAGACGCATCGGCACGTACGTTGAAGCCAACCAGAATTGCGTTGGATGCTGCCGCCAGGGTCGCGTCGGTTTCGGTGATACCGCCCACGCCGGAACCGATGATCTTCACTTTCACTTCGTCAGTAGACAGTTTCAGCAAGGAGTCGGAGATCGCTTCCACAGAGCCCTGTACGTCGGCCTTCAGCACGATATTCACTTCGTGAACTTCGCCTTCGGTCATGTTGGCGAACATGTTCTCGAGTTTCGATTTCTGCTGACGCGCCAGTTTGACTTCACGGAATTTGCCCTGACGGTACAGTGCAACTTCACGCGCTTTCTTCTCGTCACGCACCACGGTCACTTCATCACCCGCAGCCGGTACGCCGGACAGACCGAGGATTTCCACCGGAATCGACGGACCCGCTTCCAGCACTTCCTGACCCAGTTCGTTACGCATCGCACGAACGCGGCCATATTCGAAGCCACACAGCACGATATCGCCTTTATGCAAGGTACCTTCGCGAACCAGAACGGTAGCAACCGGGCCACGTCCTTTATCCAGGAAGGATTCGATGACCGCGCCGCTCGCCATGCCTTTACGTACCGCTTTCAGCTCAAGTACTTCGGCTTGCAGCAGAATCGCATCCAGCAGCTCGTCGATGCCCGTACCGGCTTTTGCCGATACGTGGACGAACTGGCTTTCACCGCCCCACTCTTCCGGCAGAATGCCGTACTGGGACAGTTCATTCTTCACGCGATCCGGATCCGCTTCCGGCTTATCGATTTTGTTCACTGCAACCACCACCGGCACACCCGCCGCTTTCGCGTGCTGGATAGCTTCAATGGTCTGCGGCATCACGCCGTCGTCTGCGGCAACAACCAGAACCACGATATCCGTTGCCTGGGCGCCACGCGCACGCATGGAGGTAAACGCGGCGTGACCCGGGGTATCCAGGAAGGTGATCATGCCGTTGTCGGTTTCAACGTGATACGCACCGATGTGCTGGGTAATGCCGCCCGCTTCGCCAGAGGCCACTTTCGTGGAACGGATATAGTCCAGCAGAGAGGTTTTACCGTGGTCAACGTGACCCATGATGGTCACTACCGGTGCGCGCGGTTCAGCCGCTGCGCCGGTGTCACGGTCGCTCATTACCGCTTCTTCCAGCTCGTTTTCACGACGCAGGATCACTTTGTGGCCCATCTCTTCGGCAACCAGCTGCGCGGTTTCCTGGTCGATGACCTGGTTAATGGTGGCCATTGCGCCCAGTTTCATCATCGCTTTGATGACCTGAGAGCCTTTCACCGCCATCTTGTTCGCCAGTTCGCCAACGGTGATGGTTTCGCCAATCACAACGTCACGGTTAACGGCTTGCGCTGGCTTCTGGAAGCTCTGCTGCAGCGCGGAACCTTTACGCTTGCCGCCTTTACCGCCACGAACCGCTGCGCGCGCTTCTTCGCGATCGGCTTTAGACTCAGCGTGCTTGTTGCCTTTCTTCGCCGGACGGGCCGCTTTCGTGTTGCGACCGCGGCCACGGCCGCCTTCAACTTCACGATCGTTCTCGTCTTCAGCCTGGCGGGCATGCTGAGAAGTGGTGACGTGATAATCACTGGTGTCTTCAGTCGGCTCAGTGTTATCCGTCCATTTGTTTTCTTCCGCCATACGGCGAGCTTCTTCCGCTACGCGACGCGCTTCTTCTTCAAGCTTGCGGCGCGCTTCTTCTTCCGCTTTACGCTTCAGCTCAGCAGCTTCATTTTCACGGCGGGCTTTTTCGGCCTGGGCGGTTTTGGTCATATCGTCAGTCTGTTGATTGCTCACTTTGTCTTTTTCCGCAGCTTCACGTTTCGCTTTTTCAGCGGCGTCACGCTTAGCTTGTTCTGCGGCCTCACGTTCAGCTTTTTGTTGCGCCTCGCGTTTGGCTGCTTCTTCTGCCTCACGACGGGCTTGCTCTTCCGCTTCACGCTGCGCTTGCTCCTCCGCGGCGAGACGTTCAGCCTCTTGCGGGTCGCGTTTCACAAATGTGCGCTTCTTGCGGACTTCGATTTGTACCGATTTGCTTTTTCCACCGGTACCAGGAATGTTCAGGGTGCTACGCGTTTTACGTTGCAGCGTCAGCTTATCCGGGCCTGAACCGTTTTCACGGTTCAGGTGCGCCAGTAAGGTCTGTTTTTCTTGTGCGGACACAGAGTCATCAGCAGACTTCGGGATACCGGCATCAGCAAATTGCTGTACCAGGCGTTCCACGGAGGTCTGTATCTCTGCGGCCAGCGTTTTTACGGTTACATCTGTCATGCTGTTCCTTCCTGCTACAGTTTATTACGCTTCGTCACCGAACCAGCAAATATTACGGGCAGCCATAATCAGCTCTCCGGCTTTTTCGTCGGTCAACCCTTCGATATCAGCCAGATCATCAATGCCCTGTTCGGCGAGATCTTCCAGCGTACAAACACCACGGGCAGCCAGTTTGAAGGCCAGTTCACGATCCATACCGTCGAGATTCAGCAGATCGTCAGTCGGTTTGTTATCACCGAGGCTTTCTTCCTGGGCCAGTGCCAGAGTGGTCAGTGCGTTTTTAGCGCGCTCGCGCAGCGCTTCAACGGTCGGCTCGTCAAGGCCGTCGATTTCCAGCAGTTCTTTCATTGGCACGTAGGCCAGCTCTTCCAGGGTTGCGAAACCTTCTTCAACCAGAACTGTTGCGAACTCTTCATCAATATCGAGATATTTGGTGAAGGTATCGATGGCGGCGTGGGCTTCAGCCTGATGTTTTGCCTGCAGGTCATCAACGGTCATTACGTTGAGTTCCCAGCCGCTCAGTTGCGAAGCCAGACGGACGTTCTGACCGTTACGTCCAATCGCTTGCGCCAGATTACCCGCTTCGACGGCGATATCCATGGTGTGTTTGTCTTCATCCACCACGATAGACGCGACGTCAGCAGGCGCCATTGCGTTAATGACGAACTGCGCCGGATTATCGTCCCACAGAACGATATCAATACGCTCGCCGCCCAGTTCGGTCGACACCGCCTGAACGCGCGCGCCGCGCATACCTACGCAGGCGCCGACCGGGTCGATACGCTTGTCGTTGGTTTTCACCGCGATTTTCGCACGGGAACCCGGATCGCGAGCCGCCGCTTTAATTTCGATCACTTCTTCGCCAATTTCCGGCACTTCAATGCGGAACAATTCGACCAGCATTTCCGGTTTGGAGCGGGTAACGAACAGCTGCGCACCGCGCGCTTCCGGACGGACTGCATACAGTACGCCGCGGATACGGTCGCCCGGACGGAAGTTTTCACGCGGCAGCATATCTTCACGCAGGATCACGGCTTCAGCATTATTTCCGAGATCCAGTGAGATGTTGTCGCGGTTCACTTTCTTCACTACGCCGGTGATGATTTCACCTTCGTGTTCACGGAACTGATCGACAACCATCGCGCGTTCGGCTTCACGTACTTTCTGTACGATAACCTGTTTTGCCGTCTGGGTGGTGATACGGTCAAAGGTGACAGATTCGATCTGATCTTCAACGTAGTCGCCCAGGTTCAGGCTTTCGTCTTCAAAACGCGCCGCTTCGAGTGTAATCTCTTTCGTCGGCTGGGTTACTTCTTCAACAATCAGCCAGCGACGGAAGGTATCGAAATCACCGCTTTTACGATCGATTTCTACGCGAACGTCGATCTCTTGTTCATATTTTTTCTTAGTTGCTGTAGCCAGCGCACTTTCCAGCGCTTCAAAAATTTTCTCGCGTGGCAGCGCCTTTTCGTTGGATACGGCTTCAACAACAGCCAAAATTTCTTTGTTCATCGCGGGCTTTTCACCTCAATCCAGACTGTTAAAAGTGGGGAACCAGGTTCGCCTTCTGGATATTACTCAGCGCGAACACTTCATCTTTTCCTTCGACTGTGACGGTAATCATTTCACCATCCACCGCTTTAATCACGCCCTGCCATTTACGGCGGTTCTGTACCGCCATGCGGAGTACCAGCGAAACGTCTTCACCCAGGAAACGCGCGTAGTGTTCAGCAGTGAACATCGGACGGTCGAGCCCCGGTGAGGAGACTTCCAGGTTATACGCCACCGTGATCGGATCTTCTACGTCCAGTACAGCGCTCACCTGATGGCTCACATCAGCACAATCATCAACATTGATGCCATCTTCACTATCAATATAGATGCGCAGTGTGGATGTGCGACCGCGAATAAATTCGATGCCGACCAGCTCGTAACCTAAGGCTTCAACTGGCGCTGTAATCATCTCTGTTAATTTTTGCTCTAATGTGGACAAGCCCACCCCCAAGACATAAAAAAAGGGCCTAAAGCCCAGTTATTCTGTAGTCAGATAACAAAAAACCCCGATAAATCGGGGCTTTAGATAACTGAACCCTATAACCGCAACTGCGGTCTGGAGAACCTTCCGAAAGAATTTTTTTCAAATCCAGCTACGAAGGCCTAAGTCTTCACAGTATATTTGAAAAAGAACTCTAAGGGAAAGTGGTTGCGGGGGCCGGATTTGAACCGACGACCTTCGGGTTATGAGCCCGACGAGCTACCAGGCTGCTCCACCCCGCGCCTGAAACGTGGCAAATTTTACTCGTTTTGGGTAAAAGATGCAAATACTGCTGGGATTTGGTACCGAGGACGGGACGTAAAATCTGCAGCTATTATATTGATTACTCCCCCATTGTGTCAACCTTGTTAACAGCATCCTCTCGCGACACGCCATCGGCGCGAATGGTGGAAAAACGCATGAAACACTTCCTGTCTTGCGAAAAAGATGTTTAAATGAAAACTCATTTATTTTGCATAAAAATGCAATAAGAGCAGAAAGCCGATCTCACCATCAGTCTATCAAGCAGGGTTTTATTTTATGACGACGATTCTCAAGCATCTTCCGGCAGGTCAACGTATTGGTATCGCTTTTTCCGGCGGACTGGACACCAGCGCAGCACTGCTGTGGATGCGACAAAAAGGGGCTGTCCCATATGCATATACTGCGAATCTGGGTCAGCCAGATGAGGACGATTACGATGCGATTCCTCGTCGCGCAATGGAATACGGTGCAGAGAACGCTCGCCTGATTGACTGCCGTAAACAGCTGGTTGCCGAAGGTATCGCGGCGATTCAGTGTGGCGCATTTCATAACACCACTGGCGGCCTGACCTATTTTAATACCACGCCACTCGGCCGCGCAGTAACCGGCACCATGCTGGTTGCCGCGATGAAAGAAGACGGCGTGAACATCTGGGGTGACGGCAGCACCTATAAAGGAAACGATATTGAGCGTTTCTACCGCTACGGTCTGCTGACCAACGCTGAGCTACAGATTTACAAACCGTGGCTGGACACCGACTTTATTGATGAGCTGGGTGGTCGTCACGAGATGTCTGAATTTATGATCGCCTGCGGCTTCGACTACAAAATGTCTGTCGAAAAGGCGTATTCCACGGACTCCAATATGCTCGGCGCGACGCACGAAGCCAAAGACCTCGAGTTTCTGAACTCCAGCGTGAAGATCGTTAATCCGATCATGGGCGTGAAGTTCTGGGACGAAAACGTGAAAATCCCGGCGGAAGAAGTCACCGTACGTTTCGAACAGGGGCATCCGGTGGCGCTGAACGGCAAAACGTTTAGCGACGATGTGGAGATGATGCTGGAAGCGAACCGTATCGGCGGCCGTCATGGTCTGGGCATGAGCGATCAGATTGAAAACCGTATCATTGAAGCGAAAAGTCGCGGTATTTATGAAGCCCCGGGGATGGCGCTGCTGCATATCGCCTACGAACGTTTGCTGACTGGCATTCATAATGAAGACACTATTGAGCAATATCATGCGCACGGGCGTCAGTTAGGCCGCCTGCTGTATCAGGGCCGCTGGTTTGACTCACAGGCGCTGATGCTGCGTGACGGTCTGCAACGCTGGGTCGCCAGCCAGATCACCGGTGAAGTCACGCTGGAACTGCGCCGCGGTAATGATTATTCCATCCTCAATACCGTTTCAGAGAATCTGACCTACAAACCGGAACGCCTGACGATGGAAAAAGGTGACTCTGTATTCTCACCGGACGATCGTATCGGTCAGTTAACTATGCGTAATCTGGATATCACCGACACCCGTGAGAAGCTGTTTGGCTATGCGCAGTCTGGCTTGCTCACCGCCTCTTCCGCGACCGGTCTGCCGCAGGTAGAGAATCTGGAAAATAAAGCGAAGTGATCGGAAAAGATGCTTTCCACCAGGCCGCGTTTGCGGCCTTTTTTATACGTGGCGTCACCCTGTATGCCGGATAAGCGTGGCGCCATCAGGCTTCGTGAATAATGTTGAATATCGGCGCAACCACTATTCGGCAGGCAAATGACCACAGACGGCAAGAGTCATAAATAAAAGACGAAAAAAAAGACGCTTTTCAGCGTCTTTCTTTCGGAATATTGGTACCGAGGACGGGACTTGAACCCGTAAGCCCTATTGGGCACTACCACCTCAAGGTAGCGTGTCTACCAATTCCACCACCTCGGCACGAAAATCTTATTGTGGGATATCGCTGGTCGGCTTAGCCGGAGCCGCAGGCTGAGTCTGCTCGGTTTTCGCCGGCGCGCTCAGATTTTCCCACTCACTTCCTTTATTGGTTTTATTGCTGTTGATATTGCCCAGCACCAGACTGATGATGAAGAACAACGTCGCCAGCACAGCCGTCATTCGGGTCATGAAGTTACCAGAACCACTTGAACCAAACAGCGTAGCGGAAGCGCCTGCTCCGAAGGAGGCTCCCATATCAGCGCCTTTACCTTGCTGCAGCATGATCAGACCGACAAGGCCAATTGCCACAATAAGGAAAACTACCAAAAGAGCTTCGTACATAATCAACCTGTTCCTTGCGGAGTTGCCGCATACCAATGCTTCAAACCAATAAAGTGGGATAAGCTACTGTTTCCCACTGAAGCGGGTGTGAATACTAACCAAAGCGAATGTCCTTCGCAAGGGCAATTTTAGGCCATTGTATCAACTGCGGAAAAAAACAGCAAAAGCATGCCATTTCTACCTGCAACAGGCGGCATTTGCCGCCTTTTTATGCAGTAAAAAGGACCTTTACACCGCCTTTACAGCCTCTGCGATACGGTGAGCGAATTCAGTGACCTGGGCTTCGTCCTCGCCTTCCACCATCACGCGGATTAACGGCTCGGTGCCTGACTTACGTAACAGCACGCGACCGCGGTTGCCCAACGCCGCTTCCACATCCGCCGTGATCGCCTTCACGGTTTCGTTTTCCAACGGATCGCCGCTGCCGGCGGTATAGCGCACGTTAACGAGGATCTGCGGAAACATTTTCATGCCGCTGCAGAGATCGTGAAGACTCATATGGTTACGCACCATTGCCGCTAATACCTGCAGTCCCGCCACAATGCCGTCGCCCGTGGTGGTCTTATCCAACAGAATGACGTGCCCGGAGTTTTCCGCACCGATACGCCAGCCTTTTTCCTGCATTTTTTCCAGCACGTAGCGGTCGCCTACTTTGGCACGGGTGAACGGAATGCCCAGCTGTTTGAGCGCCAGCTCCAGCCCCATGTTGCTCATCAGCGTACCGACGGCGCCGCCGCGTAATTGTCCCTGACGCAACGCTTCACGGGCGATGATATACATAATCTGATCGCCATCGACTTTATTGCCTTCATGGTCAACCATGATCACGCGGTCACCGTCACCGTCCAGGGCAATCCCCAGGTCGGCTTTTTCCGCGACAACGCGCGCCTGCAGAGCACGCACATCCGTCGCGCCCACTTCTTCGTTAATATTGACGCCGTTCGGTTCACAGCCAATCGCAATGACCTTCGCGCCCAGCTCGCGCAACACGTTGGGCGCGATGTGGTAGGTCGCGCCGTTCGCGCAATCGACAACAATTTTTAACTCATTCAGGCTCAGTTCATTTGGAAATGTGCCTTTGCAGAACTCAATATAGCGTCCTGCGGCGTCCACAATACGGCTGGCTTTACCCAGTTCAGCGGAGTCCACGCAGGTGATCTCTTTTTCCATTTCTGCTTCAATGGCTTCTTCCACCGCATCCGGCAGCTTGGTGCCATCAATAGAGAAGAACTTAATACCGTTGTCATAGAACGGATTGTGCGACGCTGATATCACAATGCCAGCCTCTGCGCGGAAAGTACGCGTCAGGTATGCCACGGCGGGCGTCGGCATCGGGCCGGTAAATGAGGCGGATAAGCCCGCCGCCGCCAGTCCCGCTTCCAGGGCCGACTCCAGCATGTAACCGGAAATACGCGTATCTTTACCGATGATGATTTTACGGGAGCCGTGGCGCGCGAGCACTTTACCGGCCGCCCATCCCAGTTTAAGCACGAAATCAGGGGTGATCGGGGCGTCGCCAACGCGACCACGGATTCCATCGGTACCAAAATATTTACGGTTACTCATAGCGTTTGTTTTCCTTTGCGGACAATGTGGCTTCGACCACACGCATCGCTTCTATGGTTTCTTTGACGTCATGGACACGAATGATCTGCGCTCCCTGCATGGCCGCAATTACCGCGCAGGCCAGGCTGCCGCTCAGTCGCTCTGAAGGCCCGACGTTGAGCAACTGGCCCACCATCGATTTGCGCGACATTCCCACCAACAGCGGCAGATTAAAATGATGAAACTCAGATAAACGCGCCAGTAATGTATAGTTGTGGGAGAGATTTTTACCGAAACCGAATCCCGGGTCGAGTAACAATTTCTCTTTTGCGATACCCGCCCTTTCACAACGTGCTATCTGCTCAATAAAGTAGCGATTAACTTCAGCGAACACGTCGTCATATTTCGGCGCCTGCTGCATGGTTTTCGGTTGCCCCTGCATGTGCATTAAGCAAACGGGCAAACCGGTTTCCGCTGCGGCTTCCAGCGCGCCGGGTTCAGAAAGCGAGCGGATGTCGTTAATGATGTGAGCGCCCACTCTGGCTGATTCGCGGATCACCTCCGGCTTTGATGTATCCACGGAAATCCAGACTTCAAAACGCTGCGCAATCGCCTCAACAACCGGAATCACCCGCTGCAATTCCTCTTCCACGCTGACATCAGCCGCGCCAGGACGCGTTGATTCGCCACCAACATCAATGATGGTGGCACCGGCGTTAATCATCAGATTCGCATGCTTCACGGCCTCGATCAGCGTGTTATGCGTTCCACCGTCAGAGAAGGAGTCTGGGGTGACATTGAGAATGCCCATCACATGCGGATGGCTAAGATCAAGTGAAGTGCCCTGGGCGAAGAGTTGCATAATGTTATCCCTGGTATGAAATCATAAAAAACCCCGGAGCAAGCCCCAGGGTTTTCATTAACGCGCAGTCATCAACAATGGTATGACTTATTTGTCGCCTAACTGCTCTGACATGGTATTGCCCGGGTTCGGCGTACGGGGTTCATCAACCGGACGCGGCGCACGCGGGGTGCCATTGTTGTCAGAATTGTTAGAGCCGGGTTCTTCCCAGCCAGCTGGCGGGCGAACGTCACGGCGTGCCATCAGGTCATCAATCTGCGGCGCATCGATGGTCTCGTATTTCATGAGCGCATCTTTCATTGCGTGCAGGATGTCCATGTTATCGTTCAGAAGCTGACGCGCACGATTGTAGTTACGTTCAATCAGCGCTTTCACTTCCTGGTCGATGATACGCGCGGTTTCATCGGACATGTGTTTGGCTTTCGCGACGCTTCGACCAAGGAACACTTCACCCTCTTCTTCCGCATACAGCAACGGACCGAGTTTTTCCGAGAAGCCCCATTGGGTCACCATGTTACGCGCCAGGTTGGTCGCCACTTTGATGTCGTTTGACGCGCCGGTAGAAACGTGTTCAACACCGTAGATGATCTCTTCTGCCAGACGACCACCGTAAAGCGTCGAAATCTGGCTTTCCAGTTTCTGGCGGCTGGCGCTAATCGCGTCGCCCTCAGGCAGGAAGAAGGTCACCCCCAGCGCACGACCGCGCGGAATAATCGTCACTTTATGCACCGGATCGTGCTCCGGCACCAGACGACCAATGATCGCATGGCCAGCTTCGTGGTAAGCGGTCGATTCTTTCTGCGCTTCCGTCATCACCATGGAGCGACGTTCCGCACCCATCATGATTTTGTCTTTCGCTTTTTCGAATTCAACCATGGAGACCACGCGCTTGTTGCCACGCGCAGCAAACAGGGCCGCTTCGTTCACCAGGTTCGCCAGGTCCGCACCGGAGAAGCCAGGCGTACCGCGGGCAATGATGGCCGCATCGATATCCGGCGCCAACGGCACGCGACGCATATGGACTTTCAGGATCTGTTCACGACCGCGCACATCCGGCAGCCCCACCACGACCTGACGGTCAAAACGGCCTGGACGCAGCAGCGCCGGGTCAAGAACGTCCGGACGGTTTGTCGCCGCGATAACAATAATACCTTCGTTACCTTCGAAGCCGTCCATCTCAACCAGCATCTGGTTCAGCGTCTGTTCACGTTCATCGTGACCGCCACCCAGACCTGCGCCACGCTGGCGGCCTACGGCGTCGATTTCATCGATGAAGATAATGCAGGGCGCCGCCTTCTTGGCCTGTTCGAACATGTCACGTACGCGAGACGCACCGACACCAACAAACATTTCCACGAAGTCAGAACCGGAAATGGTAAAGAACGGTACCTTCGCTTCACCGGCGATGGCTTTCGCCAGCAGGGTTTTACCGGTACCCGGCGGCCCTACCATCAGAACGCCTTTCGGGATTTTACCGCCCAGTTTCTGGAAACGGCTCGGCTCGCGCAGGTATTCAACCAGTTCACCGACTTCTTCTTTCGCTTCGTCACAACCTGCTACGTCGGCAAAGGTGGTTTTGATCTGATCTTCCGTCAGCATGCGCGCTTTGCTCTTACCAAACGACATGGCGCCTTTGCCACCGCCGCCCTGCATCTGACGCATGAAGAAGATCCAGACACCGATCAACAGCAGCATCGGGAACCAGGAAATAAAGATGGAAGCCAGCAGGCTCGGCTCTTCCGGTGGTTCACCCACAACCTTGACGTTTTTCGTCAGCAGGTTATCAAGCAGCTTCGGATCGTTAACCGGAATGTAGGTCGTGTAACGGTTACTATCTTTCTTGGTAACGTTGATCTCACGTCCGTTAATACGTGCTTCACGAACCTGGTCGTTGTTGACCTCTTGCAGGAAGGTAGAGTAATCCACCTTACGGCCATTAGACTCGCTGGGCCCAAAGCTCTGGAATACTGACATCAGCACAACGGCAATGACCAGCCAGAGTATTAGGTTTTTCGCCATGTCACTCAAGGGATTAACCTCTTATTACAACTGTGTTAAAAACAGCGTCAGGATACTCTATATCCAGCGTCTTTCAAACTTTCGTCTGAAATCGACCAGTTATGGTTTACGCCCGGTCGCTACAATATACACTTCACGCGAACGTGCGCGAGAAGAGTCCGGCTTACGAACTTTCACCTTCGTAAACAGGGAGCGAATTTCCCTTAGGTACTCATCGAAACCTTCGCCCTGGAACACCTTCACTACAAAACTTCCACCCGGCGCTAGCACATCACGACACATTTCTAACGCCAGTTCCACCAGGTACATGGCGCGGGGGATGTCCACCGCCGGTGTTCCGCTCATGTTTGGTGCCATATCTGACATGACAACTTGTACTTTACTGTCACCCACGCGTTCCAGCAGCGCTTTCATCACTAGTTCATCACGAAAGTCGCCCTGAAGAAAGTCCACACCAACAATAGGATCCATAGGTAAAAGATCGCAAGCGATGATGCGGCCTTTGCCGCCAATTTGCGAGACCACATACTGTGACCAGCCCCCTGGCGCGGCACCGAGATCGACAACCGTCATTCCCGGCTTAAAGAGTTTGTCACTTTGCTGTATTTCATCAAGTTTAAACCAGGCACGGGAACGTAACCCCTTTTTCTGTGCCTCTTGAACATATTTATCGCTAAAGTGTTCCTGAAGCCAGCGACTCGAGCTGGCAGAACGCTTTTTACCTGTCATTTAACTTTCCCATCCGGGCAGAACATCGTTGCCATACGGCGTAAATTTCAACGCACTATTTGGTGATATATGGGAGATGGCGGTAGAATGACCCGTTTTCAATCCCAACGTAAGCAAAAATATACGATGAATCTGAGTACTAAACAAAAACAGCACCTGAAAGGTCTGGCACATCCGCTCAAGCCGGTCGTTATGCTTGGCAATAATGGTTTGACCGAAGGGGTACTGGCCGAGATTGAACAAGCGTTAGAGCACCATGAACTTATCAAGGTGAAAATCGCATCAGAAGATCGCGAAACCAAAACCTTGATCGTGGACGCTATCGTGCGCGAAACCGGCGCCTGTAACGTACAGGTCATCGGTAAAATGCTGGTGCTTTATCGCCCAAGTAAAGAACGTAAAATCTCGCTGCCGCGCTAAGAATATCCTGACGTTGAACACAAATTCTGTGTAAAACGAGGGATTTTCCGCTGGCAGGAGAGCAAAATGCCACGCTCTGTTCGTTGATAAAAGGCCGCTATGCGGCCTTTTTCCTTTCTTTACAATACATCAACATCTTGAGTATTGGGAAATTCTTACAGGTATTCGACCCTGGTGATCTCATACTCCACTTCGCCGCCCGGCGTTTTGATGACCACAACGTCATCCTGCTCTTTGCCAATCAGACCGCGGGCAATCGGCGAATTCACCGAAATCAGGTTTTGTTTAAAGTCGGCCTCATCATCGCCCACGATGCGCCAGGTCTGCTCTTCATCGTTATCAAGATTCAGCACGGTGACCGTCGCACCGAAAACCACGCGACCGTTGTTAGGCATTTTTGTAACGTCGATCACCTGCGCATTCGACAGTTTCGCTTCGATATCTTTGATGCGGCCTTCGCAAAACCCTTGCTGCTCACGCGCGGCGTGATATTCCGCATTCTCTTTGAGATCGCCATGTTCACGCGCTTCAGCGATAGCGGCGATAATTTCAGGGCGGCGTACAGATTTCAGAAAATCCAGCTCTTCGCGCAGTTTTTCTGCGCCGCGTAAGGTCATCGGAATAGCTTGCATTTGTTATACCTCTTAAACATTCCTGTAGGGGGGCAATGGTCCACCCCGGCTGTTAAGCCTGCCCCGGTATGGCGTCATACCCGAGCCAGAAGCAAAAAAATACCGACCCGGGCAAAAACCCAGGTCAGCTACAATTCTCAATTTGATACTCATTTTACCCTGGAGTTCCCTATGGGTCATCGTTTACTTTCCAGGGCATTGCGCCGTAGTATGACGGCTTGTTTCCAGGTTGTTAGCGCGAGATTATGCGATTTTCCAGATTTATCATCGGATTGACCACCAGTATAGCGTTCAGCGTCCAGGCCGCGAACGTTGATGAGTACATCAACCAGCTTCCTGCCGGAGCCAATCTTGCCCTCATGGTGCAGAAGGTTGGCGCGCCGGCCCCCGCGATTGATTATCATAGTCAGCAAATGGCCCTACCTGCCAGCACGCAGAAAGTCATCACCGCGCTGGCGGCGCTGATACAGCTCGGCCCGGACTTCCGTTTTACGACAACGCTGGAGACCAAAGGCCAGGTCGATGGCGGCGTTTTGAAGGGTGACTTAGTGGCGCGATTCGGTGCCGATCCGACGTTAAAACGTCAGGATATTCGGAATATGGTCGCGAACCTGAAAAAATCAGGTGTCACGCAGATTACCGGAAATATCCTCATTGATACCTCGATTTTTGCCAGTCATGACAAAGCGCCGGGATGGCCGTGGAATGACATGACTCAATGCTTTAGCGCCCCGCCTGCGGCTGCGATTGTGGACCGAAACTGCTTCTCCATTTCGCTTTATAGCGCCCAGAAACCCAACGATTTGGCGTATATTCGCGTAGCGTCTTACTATCCTGTCACCTTCTTTAGCCAGGTGCGTACGCTCGCTCGCGGCTCCGCTGAGGCGCAATACTGTGAACTGGACGTGGTGCCTGGAGATTTAAACCGCTTCACATTAACCGGCTGCCTGCCGCAGCGTGCCGAACCGCTGCCATTAGCCTTCGCCATCCAGGATGGCGCCAGCTATGCCGGGGCAATTTTAAAAGCCGAGTTAAAACAAGCCGGTATCAGTTATGGCGGAACGTTATTACGCCAGACGCAGGTCAATGAACCGGGAACCATTGTTGCCAGCAAACAGTCCGCCCCGTTGCACGATCTGCTTAAGATTATGCTGAAAAAGTCGGACAACATGATTGCCGATACCGTCTTTCGCATGATTGGCCATGCCCGTTTCAACGTGCCGGGCACCTGGCGCGCCGGATCCGATGCGGTACGCCAGATCCTTCGTCAGCAGGCGGGCGTAGATATTGGCAATACCATTATCGCCGATGGTTCCGGTCTTTCTCGCCACAACCTGATAGCCCCTGCGACCATGATGCAGGTGCTGCAATATATCGCACAGCACGACAACGAGCTGAACTTCATCTCTATGCTTCCGCTGGCGGGTTATGACGGATCTCTGCAATACCGGGCGGGTCTGCATCAGGCGGGAGTGGATGGTAAGGTGTCGGCGAAAACCGGTTCGCTTCAGGGCGTTTATAACCTGGCAGGGTTCATCACTACCGCAAGCGGGCAGCGTATGGCATTCGTACAGTATCTGTCAGGCTATGCGGTTGCGCCAGCCGAGCAGCGTAACCGCCGAATTCCGCTGGTGCGTTTCGAAAGCCGGTTGTACAAGGATATTTATCAGAACAACTAGGCGGGCGGTAATGCCGGAGAAGCGAAGCGCCATCCGGCGCTTCGCATTACACAGGTTAACGCTTATAAATGAACTCAACGCCTTCTTCGTCGTCTTCGTCCCAGTCGTCATCCCAGTCATCTTCCGCTTCGTCTTCGACTTCCGCGAGCTGCTGGCGGTGGTAGTCATCCCACATGAATTCGACTTTTTCCGGCTGCTTCGCTTCTTCAGCCTGAACGATTGGGTTCTCGATGATAAAGGTCATCACATCCCAACAGAGATCTTTCACGCCCAGTTGGCTGGCGGCAGAGATGAGATAATATTTACCTTCCCAGCCCAACGCATCAGCGATCGCTTTCGCTTTCTCTTCCGCTTCGGCTTTATCCAGCAGATCGATCTTGTTGAACACTAACCAGCGCGGCTTGGACGCCAGATCCTGGCTGTACTTCTCCAGTTCGCCAATGATGATACGGGCGTTTTCCACCGGATCGGAACCGTCGATCGGATCGATGTCGATGAGATGCAGCAGAACACGGCAGCGCTCAAGGTGCTTCAGGAAGCGAATCCCCAACCCTGCGCCTTCAGAAGCGCCTTCAATCAGCCCCGGGATATCCGCGACCACAAAGCTCTTCTCATTATCCATACGCACCACGCCAAGGCTCGGCACCAGCGTGGTAAACGGATAATCCGCCACTTTTGGTTTCGCCGCCGATACTGCGCGGATAAAGGTCGATTTACCGGCGTTTGGCATACCGAGCATACCGACGTCAGCCAGCAGCATCAGCTCCAGTAACAGATCGCGCTTATCACCCGGCGTCCCCATGGTCTTCTGACGCGGGGTACGGTTTACGGAAGATTTAAAACGGGTATTCCCCAGACCGTGCCAGCCGCCTTTCGCCACCATCAGACGCTGACCGTGTTTGGTCATATCGCCCATGGTTTCGCCAGTGCCCTGATCGATCACGCGTGTGCCGACCGGCACTTTAATGGTGACATCTTTACCGCGTTTACCGGTACAGTCACGGCTGGCGCCATTCTGACCACGCTCCGCGCGGAAGGATTTCTCAAAACGGTAGTCGATCAGGGTGTTAAGGTTTTCGTCCGCTTCCAGCCAGACGTCACCGCCGTCACCGCCATCGCCGCCGTCCGGGCCGCCTTTCGGGATGTATTTTTCGCGACGGAAGCTGACACAACCGTTACCACCATCGCCTGCAACGACCAGAATCGTTGCTTCATCAACAAACTTCATTTTACTCTCCGTAAATCATTCGCCTGAGCGGGGTTGCGATACCACCGGTTCATGCTTGCGTAATCCGCCCCAAATTCGATGACCAATGGCGGAGTACATCGCGCCCGCAACCACGACAAACGCACCGAGATAACCTAAAAGGTTTAACATCGGTCTGGCGAAGAAATCGGGCCAGGCCACAGATAAAAGATCTGAAAATAACAAGGTAAACAGCGGGGTAAGCGTGATTAACGCGCTCACCTGCGCCGCTTGCCAGCGCGCCATCGCTTCCGCCAGGGCGCCATATCCTACCAGCGTATTCAGCCCGCAGAAAATCAAACAGGCAAGCTGCCAGTCGCTGAGCTGCGCGATCACCCCTGGCTTCGCCAGCGGCAATAGCGCTATCGTACATAAAGTGTACAGTAAAAACAGGATCTGCGGTGACGCCAGACGCCGCAATAATACTTTTTGCGCAACGCCATAACTCACCCAGACCATCGCCGCGCCAACGCCAAAAATGACGCCCCAGGTGTAATCGGTCAGTTTGGTAAAGATTTCGACCAGGCTGGTGTTGAAGAACATCACCAGCCCACTCAGCAGCATCATTGCGCCGATGATCTGCGTGCCGCGCATTTTCTCTTTGAGAATAAATACGCTGGCAACCATCATACCAACCGGCGACAGTTGCCCAATAACCTGCGAGGCTGTCGGGCTAAGATATTGCAGGGAAGAGCTGAACAAAATGAAATTACCAAAAAGCCCGCCGGTGGCAATCGCCAACAGCACCAACCAGCGCGGCTTACGGAAAATTCGCAGCGGCGGCAGCTTGCGCTTCACCGCCAGGATCGCCCCCAGGCCAACGCTGGCCATTAAAAAACGGTAAAACACGACGGTAGGAGGTTCCATCACCTCCAGCACCTGCTTCATCGCAATTGGCAAAGCCCCCCAACACATCGCGGTGGTGAGCGCCAAAAGAATGCCAATGCCAGCCTGCTGCTTCATGCCCGTTTCCCTGCAAGGGCTCGTGAGCCGAAAAGGAACGGTTTCACGAGCATATTTACCGGTCGTCGAATGTAAAAAGCCCCGCAACAGGTGCGGGGCTTTAATCCGTTACCGGACCACGAAAAACTTACTCAGCAACGATGCTGATGTATTTACGGTTGTTCGGGCCTTTAACTTCAAATTTCACTTTACCGTCTGCTTTAGCAAACAGAGTGTGGTCACGACCGCAACCTACGTTAGCACCAGCGTGGAATTTGGTACCACGTTGACGAACGATGATGCTACCCGCCAGAACGGTTTCGCCACCGAAACGCTTAACGCCCAGGCGTTTAGCTTCTGAATCGCGACCGTTACGAGTGGAGCCGCCAGCCTTTTTATGTGCCATTTAAATCTCTCCTCAGGTCTTAGGCGCTGATGCCAGTAATTTTCACATCAGTGAACCACTGACGATGGCCCTGCTGCTTACGATAGTGTTTACGACGACGAAACTTAACGATTTTAACTTTCTCGCCACGACCGTGAGCAACAACTTCAGCTTTGATTACGCCGCCATCAACGAAAGGAACGCCGATTTTGACTTCTTCACCGTTTGCGATCATCAGAACTTCAGCGAACTCAACAGTTTCGCCAGTTGCGATGTCCAGCTTTTCCAGGCGAACGGTCTGACCTTCGCTTACTCGGTGTTGTTTACCACCACTTTGGAAAACCGCGTACATAAAAAACTCCGCTTCCGCGCACACCTTTTGAATGATTCAGAGTGCGCTATAAATATTCACAATAGGGCGCGAATATTACGCAAAACGTGAGCCTTTGACAAGTGCTACAGTCAATACATGAAGAAAAAAAACACAACGTGTATGGTAACGTTTATCTGCGGCGTTTTTTCAGTACAATCAGCATTTATTTCTAACCCTAAACCCTAAGTTACCTTGATGTACCGTCAGGTAAACAGGGCGAAAAGCCCGGCTTTTGCGATGAATTTAGAAAAAATCAACGAGTTAACCGCGCAAGATATGGCGGGTGTCAATGCGACAATCCTTGAACAGCTTAATTCCGACGTCCAGTTGATCAACCAGTTGGGCTATTACATTGTGAGCGGCGGCGGAAAACGTATCCGTCCGATGATTGCGGTACTCGCGGCGCGCGCCGTGGGTTATCAGGGAAATGCCCATGTCACTATCGCGGCGCTGATCGAGTTTATCCACACCGCCACCCTGCTTCACGACGATGTGGTGGACGAATCCGACATGCGTCGTGGCAAAGCCACCGCCAACGCCGCGTTTGGTAACGCCGCCAGCGTTCTGGTCGGCGACTTTATCTATACCCGCGCGTTTCAGATGATGACCAGCCTTGGCTCGCTGAAGGTACTGGAAGTGATGTCCGAAGCCGTTAACGTCATCGCAGAAGGCGAAGTGCTGCAGTTGATGAACGTTAACGACCCGGACATCACCGAAGAAAACTACATGCGCGTCATCTACAGCAAGACCGCGCGCCTGTTTGAAGCGGCGGCGCAATGCTCCGGTATCCTTGCGGGCTGTACTGGCGCGCAGGAAAAAGGGTTACAGGACTATGGCCGTTACCTCGGCACCGCTTTCCAGTTGATTGACGATTTGCTGGATTACAGCGCCGACGGCGAGCAACTTGGTAAAAACGTGGGTGATGATCTGAACGAAGGCAAGCCAACCCTTCCCCTGCTGCATGCGATGCGTCACGGTACGCCTGAACAAGCGCAAATGATTCGCACCGCCATTGAACAAGGAAACGGCCGACATCTTCTGGAACCGGTTCTGGATGCGATGAACGCCTGCGGCTCGCTGGAATGGACACGCCAGCGCGCGGAAGAAGAAGCGGATAAGGCCATCGCCGCCCTGCAGATCCTACCGGACACGCCGTGGCGCGACGCGCTGATTGGCCTCGCGCATATCGCCGTCCAGCGCGACCGTTAAACACATCCTCTCCATCCCGTATCGCGCGGGATGGATTCATATAAATTCCAGTAAATTTCTTTAATTAATTTGCTCATCCATAAACCCCTTGCAATAGCTGTAATAACTCCTGGCATATTCTGAATATTCGCTCTCTTTACATGAACTTTTTAGAACATTTGTTCTTTCGGCGTATAGTGTGTTTCTCAGGTTTATTGTTCAAAATTCCCATGAACAAGTTAAGGAGCGAGGGAAAAATGGAGAGCAAACTGATCGACTGGCATCCCGCTGATATCATCGCGGGATTACGCAAAAGAGGGACATCAATGGCGGCTGAATCGCGCAGAAACGGATTAAGTTCTTCGACGCTGGCCAATGCCTTAACCCGACCGTGGCCGAAAGGCGAACTGATTATTGCCAAAGCGCTGGGAACGGAACCGTGGGTGATCTGGCCGTCGCGCTATCACGACGCCAAAACGCATGAATTCATCGACAGAACGCGCCTGATGAGAGCGTCGCGTCGGGAGAAGCCAGGCACCGAGTGACACGGCAGAACGGTAGCCCCTTTCGCGATGGGGCTACCTGTTTATTCGTGACGAATGCGTCCGAATTACTCGCCTTTTACGCGCTCGATGTTTGCGCCCAGCGCACGCAGTTTATCTTCAATGCGCTCGTAACCGCGATCGATATGATAAATACGATCAACCACTGTGGTTCCTTCTGCAATACATCCTGCCAGCACGAGGCTTGCAGAAGCACGCAGGTCGGTTGCCATCACCTGGGCGCCGGAAAGTTTATCGACGCCGTGGCAAATCACGGTATTGCTTTCGATTTCCGCATGCGCGCCCATGCGACTCAGCTCCGGCACATGCATAAAACGGTTTTCAAACACGGTTTCAGTAATGAAGCCCGTGCCTTCCGCCACCAGGTTCAGCAGCGTAAACTGCGCCTGCATATCGGTCGGGAACGCCGGATGCGGCGCCGTACGCACGTTTACCGCTTTCGGGCGTTTGCCATGCATGTCGAGGCTGATCCAGTCTTCGCCCACTTCGATGTCCGCACCGGCGTCGCGCAGCTTCGCCAATACGGCGTCCAGCGTATCCGGCTGCGCGTTGCGGCAGATGATCTTACCGCGGGAGATAGCCGCCGCGACCAGGAAGGTGCCGGTTTCGATACGGTCCGGCAGTACGCGGTACACGCCGCCGCCCAGACGTTCAACGCCTTCGATCGTAATCCGATCGGTCCCCTGACCGGAGATCTTCGCCCCCAGCGTCACCAGGAAATTCGCCGTATCGACAATTTCCGGCTCACGCGCGGCGTTTTCAATAATGGTGGTGCCTTCCGCAAGAGTCGCTGCGCACATGATGGTGACCGTCGCGCCAACGCTGACTTTATCCATCACGATATGCGCGCCTTTCAGTCGTCCGTCGACAGAGGCCTTCACATAACCTTCTTCCAGCTTAATGGTCGCACCCAGTTGCTCAAGACCGGTGATATGCAGGTCAACCGGACGTGCGCCGATAGTACAGCCGCCCGGCAGCGAAACCTGGCCCTGACCAAAACGGGCGACCAGCGGACCCAGCGCCCAGATCGACGCGCGCATGGTTTTCACCAAATCATACGGCGCGCAGAATACGTTGACGTCGCGCGCATCAATGTGCACAGAGCCGTTACGCGTCACTTTGGCGCCAAGCTGGCTCAGCAGCTTCATGGACGTATCCACATCTTTCAGTTTCGGGACGTTCTGGATCTCGACCGGTTCTTCCGCCAGCAGCGCCGCAAAGAGGATCGGCAGTGCGGCGTTTTTTGCACCTGAAATGGTGACTTCGCCCTGGAGCTTCGTTGGCCCCTGTACACGAAATTTATCCATGATGTTGTTCTCAGTTAAAATTCATCGTCGCTACCGGTATTTCTCCCGTAGCTCAAAAACCGTTAAGTTTGCGATCGCGCGCCCACTCTGCGGGGGTATACGCTTTGATGGACAGAGCATGAATGCGGTTGTCCGCAATATACTCCATCAGCGGGGCATAGATGGTCTGCTGTTTCTTCACCCGGCTCATACCGTCAAACATCTCACCCACGGCAATAACCTGAAAGTGACTGCCATCGCCGGAGACGTGGACTTCCTGGAGGGAGAGTGCGTTCATCAGCACGCTCTGGATTTCATTATTTTCCATGGGCTCTATATTCGTCAGATAGTGAAAACAGCCCAACATCTTAGAGCAAAGTTGCGCTGTCATAAATAAGCAAAAGGGCGATCAACGTAAAGTTGCCTGATGGTGACGCTAACGCGGTGATCAGAACGACAGGAAAAGGCCGGATAGCCAGTAAGCTACCCGGCGCAAATTACAGGCGAGGAAGAACGTCCTCAGGCAGATTATACAGCTGCGCCAGGGTGTAAACTTTATCGTTCACCCCCTGCAACGAAACACGGGTGCCCTGCTTTTTTGCCTGATCGATAAGATGGAGCAGCAGCGCCAGCCCACCGGTATCGACGCGGGAAATCTGGCTCAGGTCGATACAGGTGACGCCTTGCATTGCCTCAACGCGCGCATCCCATAGCGGATTTACCACGTCCTGATCCAGCTCTCCCATCAGCGCCAGCGTATCGCCTTTACGCGTCCAACTGAGTGACTGCGTCATTACTTCTTCTCATCCAGCGTGATTTTCTGCTGTGCGATAGATTTCAGTTGCGCGGTCAGGCCGTCGATCCCTTTGGTTCGCAGCAGGTCGCTCCACTCGTTTTGTTTAGTGGTGATCATGCTGACGCCTTCGGCGATCATGTCATAGGCCTGCCAGTTGCCCGTCTGGGTGTTTTTACGCCACTGAAAGTCGAGGCGCACCGGCGGGCGACCGTTAGGATCGATAATGGTGACGCGGATCGGCACGATCGTCGCATCGCCCAGCGGTTGTTCAGGCGCAATCTGGTAAGTCTGACCGTGGTACATCGCCAGCGCCTGTCCGTAAGCCTGCTTCAGGTATTCACGGAACGCAGCGAAATAGGCTTCGCGCTGCGCGGGGGTCGCTTCTTTGTAGTAACGGCCCAGCACCAGCGCGCCCGCATATTTCACCTGCACATACGGCAGCAGTTCCTGATCGACGACGTCGCGCAGGTAGTCCGGATTCGAACGGATTTTCGGCTGTTCATTTTTCAGTCTGTCGAACGTTTTTTGCGCCGCTTCGTTCATCAGCTTGTACGGGTTAGTTTGATCGGCTGCAGTGGCGGCGGTCAGTGGTGCAATCACCAGCAGAGCCACCATCATCAATCGTTTAAACATATGTCGAATCTCCTGAGATTAATTCGTTGTGCCCGCAGGCCCGTTAGCGTCATTATTGCCTTCGGCCGGCGCTGGCGCATCGCCAGAATTCTTATTGTCATCCCCCTTACTGTTGTAAAGGAACTGACCAATCATATCTTCCAGCACCATCGCGGATTTAGTGTCCTGAATCGTGCCGCCATCTTTGAGGATAGACGTTCCCAGCTCCGGGTCCTCAAAACCGACGTTCAGCGCCAGATATTGTTCGCCCAGCAAACCGGAGGTCCGGATGCTCAACGAGCTGGTGTCAGGAATGTGGTTATAACGTTCTTCGATATCCAGCGTGACGCGCGGTAAATAAGTTTTCGGATCTAACGAAATATCCGCGACGCGTCCCACGACCACCCCGCCAATGCGCACCGGCGAGCGCACTTTCAGGCCGCCGATATTATCGAAGGTCGCATAAATCGTGTAGGTCGGCTCTGTGCGCATCGACGTTACGTTTGCCGCTTTCAGGCAGACAAACAGCGCCGCCAGCAGCGCCGCTAATAAGAAAATCCCCACCCAAATTTCATTTTTTTTCGTTTGCATGAACTCAATTCCCAAACATCAAAGCGGTCAGCACAAAATCCAGGCCCAGAACGGCCAGCGACGAGTGCACAACGGTGCGTGTGGTCGCCCGGCTGATCCCTGCCGAGGTCGGGATCGCATCATATCCATTGAATAATGCAATCCATGTTACGGTGATGGCGAACACCACGCTTTTAATCAAACAGTTCACCAGGTCGAGACGCCAGTCGACGGCGTTTTGCATCGCCGACCAGAAGAATCCCGGGTCGATTCCTTTCCAGCTTACGCCGACCAGGGAGCCGCCCCAGATACCGACCGCGACAAACAGAATGGTTAGCAGCGGCAGCGAAATCACGCCAGCCCAGAAGCGCGGCGAAATCACCCGGCGTAGCGGATCAACGGCCATCATTTCCATACTGGACAGCTGCTCGGTGGCGCGCATCAGACCGATTTCCGCGGTTAACGCGGAACCCGCGCGTCCGGCAAACAGCAGCGCCGCGACAACCGGGCCAAGCTCACGCAGCAGCGACAGCGCCACCAGCATGCCAAGGCTGGTTTCCGCGCTGTAGGTAGTGAGCACCAGATACCCCTGTAGCCCCAGCACCATGCCGATAAACACGCCCGACACCAGAATGATAAGCATCGACAGGACGCCGACATTATAGAGTTGGCGCACCAACAGCGGCGCATGTTTACGAAATTCCGGTTTGCCGACCAGCGCATTGAATAACATTAACCCGGCGCGCCCAAACGAGCTGACGGTTTTGATACCTTTGTGTCCCAGCGTCGCCAGTGCATTTAACAGCATGTGTGGCTTAACTCCCTGTTCCGAGTAGATCAGAATGATAATCGCCCGCCGGATAGCGGAACGGGACCGGCCCGTCGGCAATACCGTCCAGGAATTGACGGACGCGCGGATCGGCGTTCTCCTGCAGTCCTTGCGCGCTACCGTGGGCGACAATTTTCTTGTCCGCCATGATCCAGGCGTGATCGGCAATGCTCAGGACTTCAGGCACATCGTGAGAAACCACCACGCAGGTGACGCCCAGCGCGCTGTTTAATTCAGAGATCAATTTAACCAGTACACCCATCGTGATGGGGTCCTGCCCCACGAACGGTTCATCGAACATGATAAGGTCCGGTTCCAGCGCGATAGCGCGCGCCAGCGCGGCGCGACGGGCCATTCCGCCGGAGAGTTCGGACGGCATCAGTCTGGCCGCCCCGCGCAGACCGACCGCTTCGAGCTTCATCATGACTGTACTTTTCAGTAACGGCGCGGGCAGCGTGGTATGTTCGCGCAGCGGATAGGCGACATTATCGAAAACGTTCATGTCGGTAAAGAGCGCGCCCGACTGAAACAGCATACTCATCCGTTTACGTACCGTGTAGAGCCGCGAACGCGACATGGCGGGAATATTCTCGCCATCAAACAGGATCTCGCCCTTGTCTGGGGAAATTTGACCGCCGATCAGGCGCAGGAGCGTCGTTTTACCGATGCCCGATGGTCCCATGATCGCGGTGATCTTTCCACGCGGCACCGTCAGGGAGATATTATCGAAGATGCAGCGGTCGCCACGCGTAAAGCTGACGTCGCGCATATCGACTAAATTCGCCGCAGACTCACCCATTCATTCATCCTTTGTATTACGTGTTGATCAAAGCATGGCGTTGAATGGCGCCATGAACCCAACATATTTACAGAATATTACCTGCCCTGGTTAGCTAAAGCTGGCATTTGTTTTACTTTTTAGCCGCATAAAGTCAAAATTAAGACTTCGTTACGGTTTCCAGAGGATCCCGGTGACCGGCGAGTATACCTGAAGAAAGGACTTTAGATGCTTTTAGCAACGGCGCTGTTAATTATTGGTTTACTTCTGGTCGTCTACGGCGCCGACCGTCTGGTGTTCGCCGCGTCTATTTTATGCCGAACGTTGGGGGTCCCGCCGCTGATCATCGGCATGACGGTGGTCAGTATCGGCACGTCGTTGCCAGAGATCATCGTTTCGCTCGCCGCCTCCCTGCACGGGCAGCTGGATCTCGCCGTTGGCACCGCGATCGGATCCAATATCACCAATATCCTGTTGATTCTGGGGCTTGCCGCGCTGATCCACCCCTTTACCGTGCATTCCGATATTCTGCGTCGCGAATTACCGTTAATGTTGCTGGTCAGCGTAGTGGCCGGTTCCGTACTTTACGACGGTCAGCTAAGCCGTAGCGATGGCATATTTTTGCTGTTGTTAGCGGTGTTATGGCTGCTGTTCATTGTTAAAATCGCCCGTCTGGCCGAACGCCAGGGCAATGACAGCCTCACCCGCGAACAACTGGCGGAGCTACCGCGCGAAGGCGGGCTGCCGGTGGCGTTTTTATGGCTGGGCATCGCGCTTATCATAATGCCGATGGCCACTCGCATGGTGGTTGATAACGCCACCGTTATTGCCAATTACTTTGCGATGAGCGAACTGACCATCGGCCTGACGGTTATCGCTATCGGCACCAGCCTGCCGGAGTTGGCGACCGCGATTGCCGGCGTGCGTAAAGGTGAGAACGATATCGCGGTAGGCAATATTATTGGGGCGAACATTTTTAATCTCGCTCTGGTCCTTGGCCTGCCCGCGCTGCTGACGCCCGGCGAGGTCAACCCGCTGGCGTTTAGCCGCGATTACAGCGTGATGCTACTGGTAAGCGTCATCTTCGCATTACTCTGCTGGCGGCGCCCCCGCCAGTCCGGTCGCGGCGCGGGCGTACTGCTGACCGGCGGTTTTATCATATGGCTGGCGATGTTGTATTGGCTGTCGCCGCTCCTTGTTGGATAACTGGAAACAGATTATGTCGCACTTAGCGTTACAACCGGGTTTTGACTTTCAGCAGGCCGGTAAAGAGGTCCTGGCGATTGAACGTGAAGGCCTGGCGGAGCTTGATCAGTACATCAATCAGGACTTCACCCTCGCCTGTGAGAAGATGTTCAACTGCACTGGCAAAGTGGTAGTCATGGGCATGGGAAAATCGGGGCATATCGGACGCAAAATGGCCGCGACGTTCGCCAGCACCGGCACGTCCTCCTTTTTTGTGCATCCGGGTGAAGCCGCCCATGGCGATCTCGGCATGGTAACCTCGCAGGATGTGGTGATTGCCATCTCCAACTCCGGCGAATCCAGCGAGATTGCCGCGTTAATTCCTGTACTCAAACGCCTCCAGGTGCAGCTTATCTGTATCACTGGCCGGCCAGAAAGCAGCATGGCGCGTGCCGCGGATGTGCATCTGTGTGTTAAAGTACCGAAAGAGGCCTGCCCGTTGGGGCTGGCGCCGACCAGCAGCACCACGGCCACATTAGTCATGGGCGATGCGCTGGCGGTGGCATTGTTAAAAGCGCGCGGGTTTACCGCCGAGGATTTCGCGTTGTCTCATCCGGGCGGCGCGCTGGGGCGTAAACTTTTACTGCGCGTTAACGATATTATGCATACCGGGGATGAAATCCCCCATGTACGCAAAGACGCCAGCCTGCGCGAGGCATTGCTGGAAATCACCCGTAAAAATCTCGGTATGACCGTGATTTGCGACGATGCGATGAAGATCGACGGTATCTTCACCGACGGCGATTTACGTCGCGTCTTTGATATGGGCGTTGACGTACGCCAGTTAGGTATCGCCGACGTGATGACGCCGGGCGGTATCCGCGTGCGTCCCGGGATTCTGGCGGTCGATGCGCTGAACTTAATGCAGTCCCGCCATATCACCTCAGTAATGGTTGCCGATGGCGACCAGTTACTCGGTGTGTTACATATGCATGATCTCCTGCGTGCAGGCGTTGTGTAGCAATTCAAGGATAAAAGAAATGAGTAAAGCAGGTGCGTCGCTTGCGACCTGTTATGGCCCCGTTAGCGCTGAAGTCATCGCCAAAGCAGAGAACATTCGGCTGCTGATTCTTGACGTCGACGGCGTGCTGTCGGATGGGCTGATTTACATGGGTAACAACGGTGAAGAGCTAAAAGCCTTTAACGTACGCGACGGTTACGGCATCCGCTGTGCGCTGACGTCTGATATCGACGTTGCCATTATTACCGGGCGAAAGGCTAAACTGGTAGAAGATCGCTGCGCCACCCTGGGGATCACCCATCTGTATCAGGGCCAGTCTGACAAGCTGCTGGCGTTTCACGATCTGCTGGATAAGCTTGCGATTGCTCCGGAAAACGTGGCGTACGTCGGCGATGACCTGATCGACTGGCCAGTGATGGAAAAAATCGGCCTGAGCGTCGCGGTCGCGGATGCGCATCCGTTACTGATTCCGCGCGCGGATTACGTCACGAAAATCGCTGGCGGACGCGGTGCGGTACGGGAAGTGTGCGATTTACTCCTGCTGGCGCAGGGTAAGCTTGATGAGGCCAAAGGGCAATCGATATGAGTAAAGCCAGACGTTGGGTTATCATTCTACTGTCGTTGGCCGTGCTGGTGCTGATTGGTATTAATCTGGCCGATAAAGACGATACCGCGCAGGTGGTGGTGAACACGAGCGATCCCACTTATAAGAGCGAGCATACCGATACCGTCGTGTACAGCCCGGAAGGCGCGCTGAGCTATCGTTTAATTGCGCAGAACGTTGAGTATTTCTCGGATGAAGCCATTTCGTGGTTTACTCAACCGGTATTAACCACCTTTGATAAGGACAAGGTCCCTACGTGGTCAATCAAGGCGGATAAAGCCAAGCTGACCGACGATCGGATGCTGTATCTGTATGGTCACGTTGAAGTCAACGCGCTGGTGCCTGACGCTCAACTTCGCAAAATTACCACCGATAACGCGCAGATCAACCTCGTGACGCAGGATGTCACGTCTGAGGATCTTGTCACGTTATACGGAACAACATTTAACTCCAGCGGACTGAAAATGCGCGGCAACTTACGCAGCAAGAACGCCGAGCTGATTGAAAAGGTTAGAACCTCCTATGAAATTCAAAACAAACAAACTCAGCCTTAATCTTGTGCTTGCCAGCGCCCTTCTGGCCGCCAGCATTCCAGCGTTCGCCGTCACCGGCGATACCGAGCAGCCGATCCATATCGAGTCGGACCAGCAGTCTCTGGATATGCAAGGTAACGTCGTCACCTTCACCGGCAATGTCGTCGTGACCCAGGGCACCATTAAAATCAACGCCGATAAAGTTGTCGTGACCCGCCCGGGCGGCGAAGAAGGCAAAGAGGTCATTGACGGCTTCGGCAACCCGGCCACTTTCTATCAAATGCAGGACAACGGGAAGCCGGTCAAAGGCCACGCCTCGAAGATGCACTACGAGCTGGCGAAAGACTTCGTCGTGCTTACCGGCAATGCTTACCTGGAACAGCTCGACAGTAACATCACCGGCGACAAGATTACCTATCTGGTGAAAGAGCAAAAAATGCAGGCGTTCAGCGAGAAAGGCAAGCGCGTGACCACCGTTCTGGTACCGTCCCAGCTGCAGGACAAAAATAAAGACCAGGCTCCGGCTCAGAAAAAGAGTAACTAATTCGTTATGGCAACATTAACTGCAAAGAATCTGGCGAAGGCCTACAAAGGCCGCCGCGTCGTGGAAGATGTCAGTCTGACCGTTAACTCAGGCGAAATTGTCGGTCTGCTCGGGCCTAACGGCGCGGGTAAAACCACCACGTTCTATATGGTGGTCGGCATTGTGCCGCGCGACGCCGGTAACATCATCATTGATGATGAAGACATCAGTTTGCTGCCGCTGCACGCCCGCGCGCGCCGCGGTATTGGCTATCTGCCGCAGGAAGCATCGATCTTCCGCCGCCTGAGCGTGTTCGATAACCTGATGGCGGTACTGCAAATTCGCGACGATCTTACCAGCGAGCAACGCGAAGATCGCGCCAACGAGCTGATGGAAGAATTTCACATTGAGCACCTGCGCGACAGCATGGGACAGTCGCTTTCCGGGGGCGAACGCCGCCGTGTCGAGATCGCCCGCGCGCTGGCCGCAAACCCGAAATTTATCCTGCTTGATGAACCGTTTGCGGGCGTTGACCCGATCTCCGTCATCGACATCAAACGTATCATTGAGCACCTGCGCGACAGCGGCCTGGGCGTTCTGATCACCGACCATAACGTCCGTGAAACGCTGGCAGTATGTGAACGCGCCTATATCGTCAGCCAGGGACATCTGATCGCCCACGGCACGCCAACGGAAATTCTCCAGGATGAACACGTTAAGCGCGTATACCTTGGGGAAGACTTCAGACTCTGATAGGGTAGAAGTTCGCGACGTTATAGCGGGGGAAAACGACTCTGAACATGAAGCAAGGTTTGCAACTCAGGCTCAGCCAACAATTGGCGATGACGCCGCAACTTCAGCAGGCTATCCGTCTGCTGCAGCTGTCCACGCTGGAACTTCAGCAGGAGCTGCAACAGGCGCTGGAAAGCAATCCGCTGCTTGAGCAAACCGACGTTCATGATGAAGTGGAAACCCGCGAAACGCAGGACAGCGAAACGCTGGACGCCGCCGACGCGCTCGAACAAAAAGAGATGCCGGAAGAGCTGCCGCTCGACGCCAGTTGGGATGAGATCTATACCGCCGGTACGCCATCCGGCACCAGCGGAGATTACATCGACGACGAGCTTCCCGTTTATCAGGGCGAGACCACCCAGTCCCTTCAGGATTACCTGATGTGGCAGGTGGAGCTGACGCCCTTCTCCGATACAGACCGCGCGATAGCCACTTCCATCGTTGATGCCGTGGATGACACCGGATATCTCACCGTCTCTCTGGAAGACATTCTCGACAGCATGGGCGACGAGGAGGTGGACATTGATGAGGTCGAAGCGGTCCTGAAACGCATCCAGCGCTTTGATCCGGTTGGCGTGGCGGCGAGAGATCTGCGTGACTGTCTGCTGATCCAACTGTCCCAGTTTGATAAGGCCACCCCGTTTCTCGACGAAGCCCGGCTGATCGTCAGCGATCACCTTGATCTGCTGGCGAATCATGACTTCCGCACCCTGATGCGCGTGACGCGCCTGAAAGAAGACGTGCTCAAAGAGGCGGTCAATTTTATCCAGTCGCTCGATCCCAGGCCCGGCCAGTCGATCCAGACCAGTGAACCTGAATACGTCATTCCGGATGTGCTGGTGCGTAAGCACAATGGCCGCTGGACGGTCGAACTGAATGGCGACAGCATCCCCCGGCTACAGATCAATCAGCACTATGCGGCAATGTGTAGCGGCGGGCGTAACGATGCCGACAGTCAGTACATTCGCAGCAATTTGCAGGACGCGAAATGGCTCATTAAAAGCCTGGAGAGCCGTAACGATACGCTCCTGCGCGTCAGCCGCTGTATCGTCGAGCAACAGCAGGCCTTCTTTGAGCAGGGCGAAGAATTTATGAAACCGATGGTGCTGGCGGATATCGCCCAAGCCGTCGAAATGCACGAATCAACCATTTCCCGTGTGACCACGCAGAAATACCTGCACAGTCCGCGCGGCATTTTTGAACTGAAGTATTTTTTCTCCAGCCATGTGAACACCGAAGGCGGTGGCGAAGCGTCCTCCACGGCTATCCGCGCGCTGGTGAAAAAGCTGATTGCGGCCGAAAACCCCGCGAAACCGCTGAGCGACAGCAAGTTAACATCTTTGCTGTCGGAACAGGGTATCATGGTGGCGCGCCGCACCGTTGCGAAGTACCGAGAGTCTTTATCCATTCCGCCGTCGAATCAGCGTAAACAGCTGGTTTGACCCAACCGATAAGGAAGACACTATGCAGCTCAACATCACTGGAAACAACGTCGAGATCACTGAAGCCCTGCGCGACTTCGTCAATACCAAGTTCGCGAAGCTCGAACAGTATTTCGACAGAATCAATCAGGTCTACATTGTGTTGAAAGTGGAGAAAGTCACCCACATCTCGGATGCAACCCTGCACGTCAACGGTGGCGAAATTCACGCCAGTGCGGAAGGTCAGGACATGTATGCCGCCATTGACGGCTTAATCGATAAGCTGGCAAGACAGCTAACCAAACATAAAGATAAACTGAAACAACACTAATTGTCCGGGCAGTTAGCGGGTGCAGGACGGCCTGTTGTGTACAACAACGGGCCATTTGTACAGTTAGCGCTCCGAACCTGTTTTCTCACTTGAAGGGGCAGGTTCTTAGGTGAAATTATGATAAATAACGATACAACTCTACAACTGAGCAGTGTACTTAACCAGGAATGTACACGCAGCGGCGTGCATTGCCAGAGCAAAAAACGCGCGCTGGAGATTATCAGTGAACTGGCGGCAAAGCAGCTAAGTTTGCCTCCACAGATCGTTTTTGAAGCGATCCTGACGCGGGAAAAGATGGGCAGTACCGGCATCGGCAACGGCATCGCCATCCCACACGGCAAAGTGGAAGAAGATACCTTGCGGGCCGTAGGCGTGTTTGTGCAACTGGAAACGCCGATTGCTTTCGACGCGATCGATAATCAACCGGTGGATCTGCTCTTTGCACTGCTGGTGCCCGCGGATCAAACCAAAACGCATCTGCACACGCTGTCTTTAGTCGCCAAGCGTCTGGCGGATAAAACCATTTGTCGCCGGCTTCGCGCTGCGCAAAGCGATGAAGAGCTGTATCAAATCATCACTGACACAGAAGGCCGCCAGGATGATGAGTAAGCGCGTAAAACACTCCCCTTTTGACGTGGTGAGGAGAAACAGTACATGGTACTGATGATCGTCAGCGGTCGTTCAGGGTCAGGTAAATCTGTCGCCCTGCGGGCGCTGGAAGATATGGGTTTTTACTGCGTGGATAACCTTCCCGTGGTGCTGTTGCCCGATCTGGCTCGCACGCTTGCCGAACGCCAGATCTCGGCAGCTGTCAGTATTGACGTGCGCAACATGCCTGAATCCCCGGAGATCTTCGAGCAGGCGATGAACAACCTGCCCGATGCGTTCTCACCGCAGTTGCTGTTCCTTGACGCCGATCGCAACACCCTGATTCGCCGTTACAGCGATACACGTCGTCTGCATCCTCTTTCCAGTAAAAACCTCTCCCTGGAAAGCGCGATCGATCAGGAAAGCGACCTGCTGGAGCCGCTACGCTCCCGCGCCGACCTGATTGTCGATACTTCAGAAATGTCGGTACATGAGCTGGCGGAAATGCTACGCACCCGATTACTGGGGAAACGCGAGCGCGAGCTGACGATGGTGTTTGAGTCCTTTGGCTTTAAGCACGGCATCCCGATTGATGCCGACTATGTTTTCGACGTGCGCTTTCTGCCAAACCCGCACTGGGACCCGAAGCTACGCCCCATGACCGGTCTCGACAAACCCGTTGCCGCTTTTCTCGACAGGCACACAGAAGTACACAATTTTATTTACCAGACGCGCAGCTATCTTGAGCTATGGTTACCGATGCTGGAAACCAACAACCGTAGCTATCTGACCGTAGCCATCGGCTGTACCGGCGGGAAGCACCGTTCGGTGTATATTGCAGAACAGCTGGCAGACTACTTCCGCTCGCGCGGTAAAAACGTACAGTCGCGCCATCGTACGCTGGAAAAACGCAAAACATGACCGTGAAGCAAACTGTGGAAGTCACCAACAAGCTGGGCATGCATGCCCGGCCTGCGATGAAGCTTTTCGAATTAATGCAGGGATTTGACGCCGAAGTTCTGTTACGTAACGATGAAGGCACCGAAGCCGAAGCCAACAGCGTCATTGCGCTGCTGATGCTGGACTCGGCGAAAGGCCGCCAGATTGAAATTGAAGCCTCAGGCCCGCAGGAAGTCGAGGCGCTGGCTGCGGTGATCGCCTTGTTCAATTCAGGATTCGACGAAGACTAAGTCTCCGGTTGACCGCAATTAAGATCTTCACAGAAAACGCCGCCCGGCGTTTTTTTATTCTCACGCTCTCCGTTTGTACATTTTGTGCGCTTTTTTCTCTAAGAATAACCTTAAGAAAACCTTAAGGCCGCTCGTTTAGGTTTCATTTACTTTGGTTGTCCATACTGGATTATTGTCAGTAAATATTTCCAGGATACCCTCATGATTCGTCTATCCGATCAGACACCCCTGGGCACCGGACGACATCGTAAATGTTATGCGCATCCGGATGATGCCCGGCGCTGTATCAAGATTGTCTATAACGGCGGCCACGGCGGCGATAAAGAGACACAGCGCGAACTGAAATACTACGCGCGTCTCTCTCGCTATTTGCAGGACTGGAGCGGGATCCCGCGCTATTACGGCACGGTGGAGACCGACTGCGGTACAGGATATGTATACGATGTGATTGCCGATTACGATGGCAAACCGTCTGTGACGCTCACTGAATTTGCTAAACAGTGTCGTTACGAGGATGACGTTGCCGTTTTGCGTCAATTACTGAAGAAGCTGAAGCGCTATCTGCGTGACAACCATATCGTGACCATGACGCTGAAGCCGCAGAATATCCTCTGCCATCGCATCAGTGAATCCGAGGTGGTGCCCGTCGTGTGCGATAACATTGGTGAAGGAACGCTGATCCCGCTGGCCAGCTGGTCGAAATGGTTTTGCCAGCGCAAACAGGAACGTTTGTGGCAGCGGTTTATTGCCCAACCGGCATTGGCACTGGCGCTGGAAAGAAGCGCGGCGCCAAAAGAGTCCGCAGGTCTGGCGCTCTCTTCCCGCGAGGCTTAAAACGTTTAATACAACGCGTTGCGGGTCATAAACGACTCGCCACCCAACTGCCGCATCTGACGCAGTATCCATGCCTGACGGCTACGGACATACCCGGACGGCGCGGCGGCATTATAGCGCAGCGGATTAGGCAACACAGCCGCGAGCAGCGCCGCTTCCGACTGCGTCAACCGGCTGGCGGGCTTGCCGAAATAGCGCTGTGCCGCGGCCTCCACCCCAAATATTCCCTCGCCGAATTCGGCGATATTCAGATACACCGTCAGGATCCGCTTCTTGCTCCAGACGGTCTCGACACCCAGCGTCAGACCCGCCTCCAGACCTTTACGCAGCCAGCTTCGCCCGTCCCATAAAAAGAGATTCTTGACCGTTTGCTGTGACAGCGTAGAGGCGCCGCGTATGCGGTTCTCGTTGCGCTCATTGTGCGACAGCGCTTTTTCAATCGCGGCGACGTCAAACCCCCAGTGCGCCGGGAAGTGCTGATCTTCAGCGGCAATCACCGCCAGCCCCATCCAGGGGGAGATTTCATTCATATTCACCCAGTCAGAATGGGCGACATAGCCGAAATCCCCCTGTAGCCACGCGCTAATCTGGCGCTCCGCCATAACCGCGGAAAACGGCACCGGCGCCACGCTGAACAGCGCAATGCCGCCGCCCCAGAACACCGCGAGCACCAGAATAATGCGCAGAACCAGACGCCGCAGAAACGCGGTGATGCCTTTTTTCATTCCGTCAGAACCAGCACGCGCGACACCAGTTTTTCAATGCCAGACGCTGCCTCGGCGATATTCTGCGCCAGCATATACGCCGGTGTAGTGACAATTTTATGGTCTTCATCGACGACAATATCATCAACCGGGCATGGCACATGCTCTGCGCCCATATCTTCCAGTACTTCTGCGGTATCAATGTCGGTACCAATGGTCAACCGCAGCGGGAAGCCGAAGATTTTCGGCAGCATCGCCGGGGCAATGCACATAAAGCCGAGCGGTTTCCCCGACTGATGCATGGCGACAGCCAGCGCCGCAAGATCTGCGTCAACCTGACATTCACGGCCCTGGCTGGCGAAGGTGCTCAAATTTTTAGCCGCGCCAAAGCCGCCAGGAACGATCAGCGCATCCAGTTCAGCAGAAACGGCTTGCGAAAGCGGGCGTATCTCACCACGCGTAATGCGGGCCGCCTCGATCAGCACATTGCGGGTTTCCGCCATCGACTCTCCCGTCACATGGTTAACCACATCGGCCTGGGGCTTATCCGGCGCAAAGCAAACGGCCTGCGCGCCGCTACGGGCAATCGCCAGCAAAGTCAGCACCGCTTCATGAATTTCCGCACCGTCATAGACGCCGCATCCGCTGAGCACTACGCCAATTTTCTTCATGCAAAATGTCCTTTTCCCTTCGTATGAAGCGCATTAATAATTGTGATTACACTGCCGCGCTTCACACATTTAACTGATTCATGTAACAAAACATTTAAGATTTGCTATCTTATCTGCGTGCGGCCTGAAAATGAGCGCTGCGCCTTTTGAGATAATGAGTATAACTTACGGCGCAGCCACGATTTCCCTGGTGTTGGCGCAGTATTCGCGCACCCCGGTCAAGCCGGGGTCATTTTTTTCCGCCGTTCGCCGCCACCCAGGCTTTCAGCACCGCCACGTCGTGCTGCCACTCCTGCTTCATCTCTTCTATCCATTCGCCGACGTTATCCTCCCAGGCCGGGAGATCCGGAGACTGGATCTGCTGCCCCAACTGTTGCAAATGACGCAGACCAACAGAGCCAGCGGCGCCTTTAATTTTATGTCCTTCTTCCACCACGCCTTTTTTGTCGCGCGCCGTCAAATTGGACTCCAGCACGCTCAAATAGCCCGGCATCATCTTTTCAAACACGGCGAGGCCATCGGTAATCAGCTTCGGCCCCACCAGCTCGATATACTGTTCCAGCATCGGAATATCTAACAGCGCTTGTGATTTACTGCTTTCTTCAGGTGTCACCGTGCTCTCCTCCTCGTTTTGCGTGTCCCAGTACTTCTTGATCATCGCGGTTAATGCCGGAACCGACAGCGGCTTGCTCAACACGTCATCCATTCCGGCATCCAGATACTCTTGTTTATCTTTCAGAACGTTCGCGGTCAGCGCCACCAGCGGCGGCAGATCTTCACGCGGATAGCGTTTGGTCAGCTCACGGGAGATATCAAGACCGGTCATGTCCGGCAGTTGGATGTCAAGCAGCACCAGGTCATACTCGCCCGGCGTGAACATCTCCAGCGCCGCTTTGCCCGTCATTGCCACGTCTACGCTGTTACCGAGTTTTTCGAGCACCGAACGCGCCACGATGACGTTGAGTTCGATATCTTCCACCAGCAGCACATGCAGCGCCGGCAGCGGCAGATCGTCCTCTTCAAACGCGTCTTCCACTTCTTCCGCGACGGCGGGCGCATGCACGGTCAGCGTAAAGGTGGAACCTTTCCCCGGCTGGCTGGACACGGTGATATCGCCGCCCATGTTCTTCGCCAGACGACGGGAAACCGCCAGACCAATCCCTGTGCCGGTGGCCGGTTTACCGCCGTGGCTGTCTTTCACCTGATAATACATGGCGAAGATTTTATCCTGCTCATCCTGCGGAATACCGATGCCGGAGTCCTGCACCTCAAAATGCAGGATATCGCCTTCGTCATAGCGAACCCGCACCGTCACCTGACCCTGCTGGGTAAATTTCACCGCGTTGCTGATCAGATTCCACAGAATCTGGCGCAGACGCGTACCGTCGGTCACCACCTTATGCGGCAGCGGCAGCGTCGGCTCCAGCACAAAACGCAGCCCTTTCTGCTGCGCCTGCAGACCGGAGAGGTTCTCCAGGTCGGCCATAAAGCTGGTGAAATCCACGGGCTGATTATCGAGCTGGACTTTTCGCCGCTCCATCTTATCCATGTCAATGATATCGTTGAAAATATTCCCAAGCGTCACGGCGGAAACATGGATCGTTTTCAGGTATTTTTCCTGCTCGGCGGTCAGGTCGGTGTCGAGCAGAATGCGGCTCAGGCCGACGATGCCGTTCAGCGGCGTACGAAGCTCATGGCTAATAGTGGAGATAAAGGTGGTTTTGTCGCGGCTGGCGCGCTCAAGGGCATCCTGGTAACGCTTCCGCTCGGTAATATCACGGCCAAAGCCCATCAGACCGTGGCGTTTACCCACGCGGTCGTAGTACGGCACTTTGCGGATTTCAAAACAGGCTTTCCGTCCGTCCGGGTAGTCCAGCCACTGTTCGTAGGTCAACGACACGTTATGGCGGAACACTTTTTCATCGGTTTCAATGACTTTTTCTGCCGCTTCCGGCGAATAAACATCAGCAGGCTTTAAGTGCACCAATTGCTTTTCACTTTTGCCGGTCAGCAGCTCCATCGCCCGGTTACAGCCGGAAAATTCTTTATCTTCGTTGCGATAAAAAACCAGGTCCGGAGATGCATCAAGGAATGACCGCAGAAAAGAAGACTGTTGCTCAAGCTGAATTTGCGCTTCCTCGCGCTCTTTGATCTCCACTTTCAGCTGTTCAAAGGTCGACTGACGTTCAGCTTCCGCCTTTTCGCGATCGGCGATCTCCTGATTCAACTGCGCGATATTATCTTTTAACTGAACGTTGAGCTTAAGGTCGCGCTCGCGCATCTCCTCCAGCTTTTGCACCAGCCGGGAAAGCCGCTGGCGTGACTCCTCCAGTTGCTCGACCACCACCGACAGAAAATAGACGGCCCAGGGAGTGATTAATAAACCAAAGAAGATGGAGCGGATGACGTCGATCTGTTCGACCCGGCCATGCAGCACCATAGTGACCGCCATCTGCACGACAATTGCCAGCACAACGAGCGCTAACGCCAAAAGCAGCGAAAAGCGCACCAGACCCAATTTCATCATTAGATCAACATAGTACTGCGCCAGCATACGAATTTGCTTCATCAGGAATTTCCTTTACGACAACCTGGCACAATAATACTCAATTCTGGGCGTGACGTTGAAGAATGTGCAAGAAATGCGAGCGCCCGTCATAGATCAGGCGTCGGGCGAAATCCAGGGGCGTCCAAGCGCCGACCCCTGAACGCCGTGTTCGTTAAGATAGCGATCCAACTCGACCATTCCGGTCCAGCGATTTTCACACCACAGTGGCGCCAACAGCGTCGGACGGCGGGCGCTGGCGGAGATACGATGGTAAATCACTTCCGGCGGCGTATGGCGAATCATCTCTCCTGCCGTCAAGGTATAATCGTCCAGCGCAATGCCGGTCAGCCGCCCCGCTTCCCAGGCCTTCGCCATAATGCTACCCGTGACAATATGCAGCGGGTGCAGCTTAATGCCATCCACCCCCGTCTCCACCACCCGCACCAGCGTTTGCAGGCCCTCACGCTGGCCTTCGCCCGGCAAGCCGACGATAAGATGCGCGCACACCTTCAGTCCGCGCTCGCGCGCCAGCCGGGTGGTGCGCTGGTAGCAGGCGAAATCGTGACCCCGATTAATACGATGCAGGGTTTTATCATGCGCGGTCTGTAACCCAAGCTCCAGCCACACTTCGTAGCCCTGGTCTTTATACTCACAGAGCAGATCGAGCACCGCATCCGGCACGCAGTCGGGACGCGTACCGACGCACAGGCCGACCATGTTGGCCTGGCTTATCGCCTGCTGATACATCGCGCGCAACACCTGCACTTCGGCGAAGGTGCTGGTATAAGCCTGGAAATAGGCCAGATAACGTTTGGCGCGATTGACCCGATGCGCCTGATGGGCAAGCTGTTCGGCGATCGATCGATGCTGCTGGGCTTCATCGGCAAAAGAGGCGACGTTACAGAAAGTGCAGCCGCCACGACCGATGGTGCCGTCACGGTTAGGGCAGCTAAACCCGCCGTGCAGCGTCAGTTTATGAACCTTTTGTCCATAACGACGCGAAAGATCCCCACCAAACATATTGACTAATTTCTGTAACTGCATAATCTGATAGACCGCCTCTTAAAAAGAGGCCAAAGCCTGCCATTTTTAGCCCCGTTCGGCGATGACCTGGATCAATCGCCACGGCGGGCTTTTATCAATTGCATATCCAGTCAAAATAAACGCTATTTCATTCATAAGCTGTTCAATTATTTTTCCTTATCTCCTTCCATTTTTTTTATCTTCTGACGCCGATTGCGCAAAAACAGTATGATGAATCGCCTTCACAGCGACAACCAGCACAAAACACTGCATCTCACGGGGAATCAAGCTGAGATAAGGGTTAACAGGGGGATATGACAGTGAGACAGATCACACTCCGCATCCCGTATCTCCCACGTTAAAGCAATGTAAAAATGTCAATAATTCCAGTAATTTCATTCTGATACATGCTGCGTAGCACATTTTGGCATAAATAAGCTTGCCATTTGACCTGTGTGTGGATTCCCGATAAGTTGGAAATCCGCTGGAAGCTTTCTGGATGAGCGCTGCGCTCATCATATTTATGCAGTAATTGAGATTCCCTCTGACAGCAAGTCCACAAACTTGTTTGACCTACGCGATAAGGATAAAGAGGGCGAATGCGAGGTAAGCGTAAGATGCGCAAACCCCGTCGCCATGCTCTTGGTGTGCCCGCGCGCAAACGGTGTCGGAAGGGGATCCCGCAGAGCCTGGGGAGGTTCACTGATATGTTGTACGATAAATCCCTTGAGAAGGATAACTGTGGTTTTGGCCTGATCGCCCACATAGAAGGCGAACCTAGCCACAAGGTAGTGCGTACCGCAATCCACGCACTGGCCCGAATGCAGCACCGTGGCGCGATCCTCGCCGATGGTAAAACCGGCGACGGTTGCGGCTTGCTGTTACAAAAACCGGACCGCTTTTTTCGTATCGTTGCCGAAGAGCGCGGCTGGCGCTTAGCCAAAAACTACGCCGTCGGGATGATCTTTTTAAATAAAGATCCGGATCTGGCCGCCGCCTCTCGCCGTATTGTTGAAGAAGAGCTGCAGCAGGAAACCCTGTCAATTGTCGGCTGGCGTGATGTGCCAACCAACGAAGGCGTTCTCGGTGAAATTGCCCTCTCCTCTCTGCCGCGCATTGAGCAAATTTTTGTCAACGCCCCTGCAGGCTGGCGTCCGCGCGATATGGAACGCCGCCTGTTCATCGCCCGCCGCCGCATTGAAAAGCGCCTCCAGGATGATAAAGATTTCTACGTCTGTAGCCTGTCGAACCTGGTAAACATCTATAAAGGCCTGTGTATGCCGGCGGATCTGCCGCGCTTCTACCTGGACCTGGCGGATTTGCGTCTGGAGTCGGCCATCTGCCTGTTCCATCAGCGCTTCTCCACCAACACCGTACCGCGCTGGCCGCTGGCGCAGCCGTTCCGCTATCTGGCGCATAACGGCGAGATCAATACCATCACCGGTAACCGTCAGTGGGCGCGCGCCCGTACCTATAAATTCCAGACGCCGCTGATCCCGGACCTGCACGACGCCGCGCCGTTTGTTAACGAAACCGGCTCCGACTCCAGCTCCATGGATAACATGCTGGAACTGCTGTTGGCCGGCGGGATGGACATCGTTCGCGCGATGCGCCTGCTGGTGCCGCCAGCCTGGCAGAATAACCCGGACATGGATCCGGAGCTGCGCGCGTTCTTCGACTTTAACTCCATGCACATGGAGCCCTGGGACGGCCCGGCGGGGATCGTCATGTCCGACGGTCGCTTCGCTGCCTGTAACCTCGATCGTAATGGTCTGCGTCCGGCGCGCTACGTCATCACCAAAGATAAGCTCATTACTTGCGCCTCGGAAGTCGGCATCTGGGATTACCAGCCTGACGAAGTGGTGGAAAAAGGCCGCGTTGGACCTGGCGAACTGATGGTGATCGACACCCGCGGCGGCCGTATTCTGCATTCCGCCGAAACCGACGACGATCTGAAAAGCCGCCACCCGTATAAAGAGTGGATGGAGAAAAACGTTCGCCGCCTGGTACCGTTTGAAGAGCTGGCTGACGATCAGGTGGGAAGCCGCGAACTGGACGACGACGCGCTCGCCAGCTACCAGAAACAATTTAACTACAGCGCGGAAGAGCTGGACTCCGTCATCCGTGTGCTGGGCGAAAACGGCCAGGAAGCGGTCGGCTCTATGGGTGATGACACCCCGTTTGCCGTGCTCTCCAGCCAGCCGCGCATTATTTACGACTACTTCCGCCAACAGTTTGCGCAGGTAACCAACCCGCCAATCGATCCGCTGCGCGAAGCTCACGTCATGTCGCTGGCCACCAGCATTGGTCGCGAAATGAACGTCTTCTGCGAAGCGGAAGGCCAGGCGCATCGTCTGAGCTTTAAATCGCCGATCCTGTTGTACTCTGACTTTAAACAGTTGACGACGATGAAAGAGGAGCATTATCGCGCCGACTGGCTTGATATCACCTTCGACGCCACGCAGACCACGCTGGAAGAGACCGTGAAAACGCTCTGCGACACTGCCGAACAGATGGTGCGTAATGGTACCGTCCTGCTGGTGCTTTCCGACCGCAACATTGGCAAGAACCGTCTGCCGGTGCCCGCGCCGATGGCCGTGGGCGCGGTACAGACGCGTCTGGTGGAACAAAGCCTGCGCTGCGACGCGAACATCATCGTTGAAACCGCCAGCGCCCGTGACCCGCATCATTTTGCGGTGCTGCTCGGCTTCGGCGCGACCGCCATCTATCCCTATCTGGCATACGAAACGCTGGGCCGTCTGATCGACACCCAGGCGATTGCCAAAGACTACCGCACCGTGATGCTGAACTACCGTAACGGCATCAACAAAGGGCTGTACAAGATCATGTCCAAAATGGGCATATCAACCATCGCCTCTTACCGCTGCTCGAAGCTGTTTGAAGCGGTCGGCCTGCATGACGACGTGGTGAACCTGTGCTTCCAGGGCGTGGTGAGTCGCATCGGCGGGGCAGGCTTCGCCGACTTCCAGCAGGATCTGCTGAATCTCTCCAAACGCGCCTGGCTGGCGCGCAAGCCAATCGCCCAGGGCGGCCTGCTGAAGTACGTGCACGGCGGCGAATACCACGCCTATAACCCGGACGTGGTGCGTACCCTGCAACAGGCGGTACAAAGCGGCGAGTACAGCGACTATCAGGAATACGCGAAGCTGGTCAACGAACGTCCCGCCACGACGCTGCGCGATCTGCTGGCTATCACACCGGGTGACGACGCCGTGAGTATTGACGACGTTGAACCGGCCAGCGAACTGTTCAAGCGTTTCGACACGGCGGCAATGTCCATCGGCGCGCTGAGCCCCGAAGCCCACGAAGCGCTGGCGGAAGCCATGAACAGCCTCGGCGGGAACTCCAACTCCGGCGAAGGCGGTGAAGACCCGGCGCGCTACGGCACCAATAAAGTGTCGCGTATCAAGCAGGTGGCATCCGGTCGCTTTGGCGTAACGCCAGCGTATCTGGTCAATGCCGATGTTATCCAGATCAAGGTCGCGCAGGGCGCGAAGCCGGGCGAAGGCGGCCAGTTGCCGGGTGATAAAGTCACCCCATACATCGCCAAACTGCGCTACTCGGTACCGGGCGTGACGCTGATCTCCCCGCCGCCGCACCACGATATTTACTCTATCGAGGATTTAGCGCAGCTGATTTTCGACCTGAAGCAGGTTAACCCGAAAGCGATGATCTCCGTGAAGCTGGTTTCCGAGCCGGGCGTCGGCACCATTGCGACCGGCGTGGCGAAAGCCTATGCCGATCTGATCACCATCGCTGGCTACGACGGTGGTACTGGCGCCAGCCCGCTCTCCTCGGTGAAATACGCGGGCTGTCCGTGGGAACTGGGTCTGGTGGAAACCCAGCAGGCGCTGGTGGCAAACGGTCTGCGTCATAAGATCCGCTTGCAGGTGGACGGTGGCCTGAAAACCGGCGTTGATATTATCAAAGCCGCGATTCTGGGCGCGGAAAGCTTCGGTTTCGGTACCGGCCCGATGGTGGCGTTGGGCTGTAAATACCTGCGTATTTGTCACCTGAATAACTGCGCGACGGGCGTCGCAACGCAGGATGACAAACTGCGTAAGAATCACTATCACGGGCTGCCGTTCAAAGTGACCAACTACTTTGAGTTTATCGCCCGTGAAACCCGCGAGCTGATGGCGCAGTTGGGCGTCACCCGCCTGGTGGATCTGATTGGCCGTACCGACCTGCTGAAAGAGCTGGAAGGCTTTACCGCCAAACAGCAGAAACTGGCCCTGTCCCGTCTGCTGGAAACCGCCGAGCCTCATCCAGGCAAAGCGCTGTACTGCACGGAAAACAACCCGCCGTTCGATAACGGCGTGCTGAACGCGCAATTGTTACAACAGGCGAAACCGTACGTTGACGAACGTCAGAGCAAAACCTTCTGGTTTGACATTCGCAATACCGACCGTTCCGTTGGCGCGTCGCTGTCGGGCTATATCGCCCAGACGCATGGCGATCAGGGGCTGGCGTCTGACCCGATCAAAGCGCATTTTAACGGCACCGCGGGCCAGAGCTTCGGCGTCTGGAACGCCGGCGGCGTTGAGTTATACCTGACCGGCGATGCTAACGACTATGTCGGTAAAGGCATGGCGGGGGGGCTGCTGGCGGTACGTCCACCGGTCGGTTCAGCTTTCCGCAGTCATGAGGCGAGCATTATTGGTAACACCTGCCTGTACGGCGCGACCGGCGGTCGCCTGTACGCCGCAGGCCGCGCAGGTGAACGTTTTGCGGTGCGTAACTCCGGGGCAATCACCGTCGTGGAAGGCATTGGCGACAACGGCTGCGAATACATGACCGGCGGTATTGTCTGCATTCTCGGCAAAACCGGCGTGAACTTCGGCGCAGGCATGACGGGCGGTTTTGCTTACGTGCTGGATGAAGACGGTGAGTTCCGCAAACGCGTGAATCCGGAATTAGTGGAAGTGCTGAGCGTTGACGATTTGGCGATTCACGAGGAGCATTTGCGTGGATTGATTACCGAACATGTGCAGCATACCGGATCGCAGCGTGGCGAAGAAATTCTGGCGAACTGGTCAGCCTTTGCCACGAAGTTCGCGCTGGTGAAGCCGAAATCCAGTGATGTGAAAGCCCTGTTGGGTCACCGTAGTCGTAGCGCAGCCGAGCTGCGCGTGCAGGCGCAGTAAGAGGGTCTGGTCATGAGTCAAAACGTATATCAATTTATCGACCTGCAGCGCGTTGATCCGCCGAAGAAGCCGCTGAAAATTCGCAAAATCGAGTTCGTCGAAATCTACGAGCCGTTTTCTGAAGGTCAGGCCAAAGCACAGGCAGACCGCTGCCTGTCCTGCGGCAACCCGTACTGCGAGTGGAAGTGTCCGGTACATAACTACATCCCGAACTGGCTGAAACTGGCCAACGAAGGGCGTATTTTCGAGGCCGCCGAGCTGTCTCACCAGACCAACACCCTGCCGGAAGTGTGCGGTCGCGTCTGCCCTCAGGATCGCCTGTGCGAAGGATCCTGTACGCTGAACGACGAGTTTGGCGCGGTGACTATCGGCAATATCGAGCGCTATATCAACGACAAAGCGTTCGAGATGGGCTGGCGTCCGGATATGACCGGGGTACGTCAGACCGACAAACGCGTGGCGATTATCGGCGCAGGTCCTGCCGGGCTGGCCTGCGCCGACGTGCTGACCCGCAACGGCGTAAAGGCGGTGGTCTTTGATCGTCATCCGGAAATCGGCGGCCTGCTGACCTTCGGCATCCCGGCGTTTAAGCTGGAAAAAGAGGTGATGACCCGTCGCCGCGAAATCTTCACTGGCATGGGCATTGAGTTCAAACTCAACGTGGAAGTGGGTCGTGACATACAGCTCGACGACCTGCTGAAGGATTACGATGCGGTGTTCCTCGGCGTCGGCACTTATCAGTCCATGCGCGGCGGGCTGGAAAACGAAGACGCCGATGGCGTGTTTGACGCGCTGCCGTTCCTGATCGCCAACACCAGGCAGATCATGGGCTTTGGCGAAACCACCGACGCGCCGTTCATCAGTATGGAAGGCAAACGCGTGGTCGTGCTGGGCGGTGGCGATACGGCGATGGACTGTGTGCGTACCTCTGTTCGTCAGGGCGCGACGCACGTCACCTGCGCCTATCGCCGCGACGAAGAAAATATGCCGGGTTCAAAACGCGAAGTGAAAAACGCGCGTGAAGAAGGCGTCGAGTTTCAGTTCAACGTGCAGCCGCTGGGTATTGAAGTCAACGCCAACGGCAAGGTGTGCGGCGTGAAAATGGCGCGCACCGAAATGGGCGCGCCGGATGCGAAAGGCCGTCGTCGCGCGGAGATCGTCGCCGGTTCAGAACACGTGGTCCCGGCTGACGCCGTCGTGATGGCGTTTGGTTTCCGTCCGCACAGCATGGAATGGTTGAAAGCGCACAGCGTCGAGCTGGACTCACAGGGCCGTATTATCGCTCCGGAAAGCAGCGATAACGCGTTCCAGACCAGCAATCCGAAAATCTTCGCCGGTGGCGACATCGTACGCGGTTCTGATCTGGTGGTCACCGCCATTGCCGAAGGCCGTAAAGCGGCTGACGGGATCATGAACTACCTGGAGGTTTAAACACCACCGCCCCCATCCGGAAGATAAGTCAGGGATGGGGGCTATCTGCAAGCCTGTACAGCGAAAAACGTCTTATAGCTGTTCAAGAATATACTGGAAATTACAGGTTGCTTTTACCATTCCCGTGCCTATATTTTTGGTGTTCACCGAAACAGTAATATCGTGCAAGGCTTTATCTGTTAGCGCAAAGGGCGAGGCTCTGCTTTGGACATGATTGTCATCGCATCCCAGTACACTCAACGTCACTCCAGTCCCCACAAAACGGCAGTACGCGCCGCGCGAATCATACTTGCTTTTATCGCATAGCGAACCGCTCTCCATTAAATAGGTTTGCAGCGAGGAGGTCACCGTCCCGCCTGTAGCATCAACAGCGAGAACGGTCTCGTGCTTTACGATGTTGGGATCCCAGGAAATATCAAATGTGTCCACCGGTACCGTCGGGCATACCGAGTCGCGGGTCACTGGCCCCGTATAAAAGTTGCCATTCGCTCGCATTGTCGATGTCGCCGATATTGTCGCTATCCATGGACAGCCAAAGTTATCCGATTCAACCTCAACGCTGACGACGAGTTGACCACATTGCCATTTAGAGGTATCTATGCCGGGACAGTTTGAGTTCGATGCCGATGCAAAATCGACTATCGTCAGGATGGGCGCCTTTCCCGTGCCCGACCAGGATGTTGCCGCAATGACCGAGCCTTTATGTGACACATAGGGAATTTGATAAGCCCCATAGGCAACCCCCTGAGGCGTGGCAACAGTAACATTTAGCGTCGTCGGTCCACTATTGATTGTCCGATTACGCCCGTAGTAGATCGTTTCACTATTAAATTTTGAGTTCGCCAACTTATCCCCGGCCGCAGTCGCGGAAGGGGAAAATAAGGGTAAGCAAAGAAAAAATACGCTGATGCAGATAAATTTTTTCATCGTTATAAGTACTCAAAAGCAACGAGAGTTGTCGCACTGAAGGTTCCCGGCGTTATCTCCTGGCCTTCCACCGCCTGAATCCAGGCATTAAAATTCAATGTATTCAGCCCATCGCTCAGCATAAATTCATTTCCTGAAGCGCCGTTGATCTTCACCTGTGCGCCGTCTTCAGTCTCAATGCCGATGCCAATGCCGCTGGCGTCGGCGCCCCCTTCCAGCGCCAGAAAGCCGCTCATGCCGCTGACTTCCATTCCGGAAAAACGCACGGAAACAGACTTGCTTGTCACCGTATTGCAGTCTTTAAGCTGTAAGCTGAATGCGACAGGCTTCGATCTCCCGCGGGTAGCCAGCTCTGGCGCGCTCAATGAGGGAAAAAGGACTTCTGTAAGCGTATTGCCATTGACCACCAGCGAGCAGGGCGATGACAGCAACCGACCGGTAAAATGAATTTTCGTCTCTGCGTTCACCGTCTGTCCCAACATTCCCCACAGCGCCAGCAAGCAGAGCGCATCTTTCACGACGCTCATTGATACTCCACCTTTATCGTTGCCCATGCCTCAAAGGAACCGTCCTTTAAGCTTGCCCCGCTCTTTTTCACCGGCACCGCTTCCAGCAACGGGAAAGTCAGTTCCTCAACCGACAGCACATCATTAATGGGGAAGGGTTTACCATTCTGTTTGATTTCGACACCCAGACCATCAACATCTGTTTCAATTGCCGCAGGATTATAATCGCTGATCGCCCCACCGATGGTTAACGTCATTTGGTGGTTCCTGCCGGGATAGTTGCAATAAACATAAAGTCCAATCAGCGTCGTATAGTTGACGCCATCGATCTTCTCAATGGCGACATCACCGAAGCCGATCTCTATTGTCTCTTCATTGTTAACGGTGCATGTGGGTGGCGCGATCAGCGTCCCGCTGAATTGCAGGTTTTCCGCCGCCGACAGCGTAAAGCTGCTTAGCAGGAAGCCCAGGAGTATTTTTTTCATTGATAATCCACCACTAATGTTGCGGCCGCGCTGAATTCCTGTGCCTGAAGTTCGCTACCGCTCGCCTTAACCAACGCGGCCTCCAGCGGTATGCCGGACGTGGAAGCGTAGGTAAAATTCAGCCAGTTGCTGTTATCAAGGGGAACCAGCGTTCCGTCGCTGGCCGTCTGGATACGAATACCCAGCCCGCTGGCGCTGGTCTTTAACACCGACTCACCGTTTATCGTCACGGGTGCGCCCTGGATCTGCAATTTCAGGTAATCGGATACCCTTCCGTTACAGTTCAATGAGTACTTAACCGGCTGGATATACTCCACCTTCCCCACTTCGGTCGTCAGCACGTCGCCAAACGTAACCGACCCGCCCGTGACGGTGCAGGGCGGAGCCGCGTTCACCAGCACGATCAATTTCATATTGACCGTTTTACTTTTCGCATTAACCGGGGCTATTCCTGCGCAAATGAATAACGTTAACGCCGCCGCCCCTATACGCGCCACGTTCTTCCTGCTGAAGACACTCACGATTTTCTGCTCTTCTCTTTATTGACTGTGCATTTCTCTGCTGAGCAGTTAAAAATCAGCGGCAAGCGAGCGCCATAATCATTCACGTAAGTAAGTACCGGCGTGTTACCCAATTCGGCGATACCGGCGACCATCATCTGGCTGGTCTGCGGTGCAATCACCATTGGCGTAAACCCTTTCGCCGTCTCGCCGTCCACGTCGCGACTGGCATCGCTCACTATGACGTAATAACCCGTGGTGTTATTCACCTGATACTGACCCCCTTTTTTCTCCAGCACCACGTCATACTGCCAGGGATTCATGGGATCGACTTTCGCTAGCGACACGGGGCGATAGAACAGCTTGATCCGCGTTTGCAGCGCAATTTGCAGCGTGTTGGGCGCATCGCTTTTGGGCGGGATCTCACGTACGTTGTAGAAAAATAAGCTTTCCCTGTCCTGGGGCAGCGCAGCTAAACCCGGCATTCCCTGAATCCTGGCCTGGCCGATACTTTTCGCTTCAATGCGCTGCACCGGCGGTACGACGGTCAGCGGCGAGCTGATCCGCACGCCCTTTTCGTCTTCGATCCACGACTGAGCAAGGTAAGGCATTTTCTCGCTGGCATTTTTTAAATCCACGCTGATGGATTTATCATCCCCTTTGAATACCAGTCGCGTGCGGTCCGGGGATACGGCCGCCTGCGTCGCGCCAATTGTGCCCATTGCGCAACTCACCAACACGGTCAGAAGATGTCCTTTCATAAAATAAATCCTTTGTGATCAGTTTCGGGTTAAAAGCGCTTCCGGTTTTACGGAAGGCGCTAACCGGGTTTTCTGCTGTGTCATCGGGAGAACAGGTCGAGAGCCGGCTCTTTCATGACAGCCCCCTCGCTCCGGCAGGGAAGCAGCAGCCCGCTGTATAACGCTTTCGGCAACGGCGTCGGCAGCACGATTTCACATTGTGGCAGTCCGTCCCAGATAACCTGCATCCGCTCTGCCGCATTGACGCCAATCAAATAGACGCTGCCGTCGCCGTCAACAATGCCCACCTGCTGGAGATGCTCGTTGCGAACCTCTGCGCCAAAAGGGGGATAATCACCGTTCTGCAACCTGATAACCGCCATCGCTTTTTCGCCGCTGATCACGTCCATATGACGGTAGCCTATTGCCCCTTCGGTTAGCGTCGCCTGCGCTACCGAATTAATCACTTCGGCATTTTCGGGTAATTCCGTCAGATCGATACGGATTTGATTGCGGTAGTAATCGTTGACATCGGTGAGCACCGCTTTACCAAAACCATTGGTGTACACCGGCGTATCGTAGCCACTGACCGGAATATCCGCCTGACTGTCAACGTTAACCAATAATCGGGTACCGCCATTCACGCCAGTACGGTGAAATGCGCCTCCGTACGGCGTTAACGTTGCTCCTCCCTGTAAGGAGAGCCCGCCGGAAAGGTATTCCCCTTCCTGATAATTCACGCTGGCATCCACATCGGCAAAATTAGCGGCATAGCGATAGTAGCCGTCCATCGTCGCACCGTCGTTGCTGTGACCGGCGTTGATTTGGACGTTATTACGATCATCGATGCGCTCGTAATACCCCACCTGATTGCTGTTATTGCCGTCGCTGAAGGAGCCGTTATAACTTAGCGTGCGGTCACTTCCCCATGGGACGCTCAGCGAGACGAAAACCCCATCGTCGGTATCAGTGTCATAGTCGTTGCGATAACCATTGATCGATAAGCTGACATTGCGCATGTCGCCAACGTTGAAATAGTGGGAAACCGTCAGGTTATAGCTTTCTTCGTCCGGTCGGTTCCAGTAGGTCCGGTGAGTAAAATTCAGATAGGCGTTGACGTTAATCTCGGCAAAGTTCTGACTGTACGTCAGCGTATACATCTCTTTATCATGGCCGCTGCGCACCCGATCCTCATCCGCATACTGAGCATCCAGATAGTCATCCATCGTCATATAGTTCTCTTCCGAGAAACGAAAACCCGCGAAGGTCAGACGACTTTTCAACGCGTCAAAATCTTTAGCATAGCTGGCCCGAAAGGCGTTCCCGTGGATGATTCCCTCGCCATAAACGCTGCCTTCAGGCATACGCGCTCGCGAATGGGTCAGGTCGATCGACAGCGCCCCCAGAACCGCCATATCCCGCCCGACGCCGATCGCCAGCGCCTGGTAATCTTTTTCGCCAATCCCGCCGCTGTACAATGACCAGCCGTTCGCCACCCCCCAGGACGCCTCCCCGACGCTGAACAGCGAACCCTGCAAATGACGATCCCAGTCCTGCGGGCGGCCGATCGCCACTTTATAACGCACCTGTCCAGGTCGTGTCAGATAAGGGACAGACGCGGTGCTGACGTCATACTCCTGCACCTGACCGTTCTGTTCTTCAATACGTACGTGAAGGTCGCCGGAGACGGCCTCGTTGAGATCCTGAATGCGAAACGGACCCGCCGGTACCTGCGTTTCATGGATCACCCGTCCTTGCTGAGTAACGGTGACCCTGGCGTGCGTTCGGGCGACGCCGGAAATATCCGGCGCGTAGCCTCGCAGATTCGGCGGCAGCATCTGATCGTCGGTATTCAGACTGCCACCGATATAACGAAAGCTGTCAAAGATATCTGACGTTAGCGAATCTTCGCCAAATTTCAGCTGCGCCCCCAGGGACGGAATAGCACGATAGGCGTAATAGCGGCTCCAGTCCCAGTTACGGTCAGAATGAGCAGAAACCTCGTCATTTTCCCGATCGTCCGCATCCTGATGCCAGTAATTGGCCTGCCAGTCGGCGCGCAAACGCCACGACCCCAGGTTTGCCCCCAGCGTACCATTCCCGCTGACGTCATATTCGTCACCTTTTGTATGCTCAGGGTGCTGCCACTGGCTATTAATATTGTAGTCGATGAATATTCCGGGAATACCTTCATCCCAGCGCGATGGCGGGTCCCAGTCTTTATCTGAATATTGGAGATAGGCTTGCGGGATTATAACCACCAGAGTCGATTTACTTAAATCCGTTTGAAATTCGACGCCATCGAGTTGATTAGGCATCAGGCAGGCGCCTGAATTTATCCAGCGTAATTTGTCGAGAACATCTGTTTTTAATCCAAATTGCGCAATCAATTCAGGGGGTAAACAGGGAAAAGTAACCGTGTTATCAGCCTGCGCTGTTATATAATTTACGATGCGTTCCTGGGCAATCTGGCTCTGATTTACCATCACCTGTAATGTGTATTTGCCCGGCATGACGTACCCTTTGCGGGAAAAGCGGTTGAGATCGAATTTCGAACCATCCTTAACGTCGAGAAACTGAGTATTAAACTGAATAGCATCTTCGGCGAAGCTATTTCCCAGATCGCCAATTAACGCCATACCGACGAGAAACGTTAGCGCATGCGAGCGAAATGATGAATAACGGCTCATCAGATATCTATCCCTGATAATTTAATGATAGCAAGCGAAATAAACCCTCAGACGATCTGATGGATGGCGAATAAAATTATCTTGATTGGTTTCTCTACGGCACGACTGCCGTAGAGAATGGCATACCTTACAGGTAGCTCACTGCGAAGTTCACGACACTGTTAAATTCACCAGTATCGATCGACGTTGCCGCGTCGTCCCCTTTTACCCATGCTTTGAAGTTCAGCGTCTGATCAGCCAGCCCTACGCCGCTGGCATCGACAGCCAGAGGCTGGCTATCAGCTTCATCCAGCTTAATCTGTGCGCCTTTATAAGTTGCCAAAACGATACTTGATCCTGCCATTTCACCGTTCGCGCCCATTAAGGCGATATTGCCTGCACTCGTTGTGGATTCATTACCCGCCGCTGAGAATGTCGTCGACATGGTTTTCTCGGTAGTGAACGCACAATTTTCCAGTTTGATATGGAAATCAACTGCGGAAGACTGACCGCCTTTCAACAGAGAACCGGTGCCAATATGTCCCAGGTTAACGGTCTGATGCTCGTCGCCCACCGCAATCGAACATGGAGAATCTTCAATCGTACCGGTAAATGTTACGTTACCCATATTCGTACCCGCCGCATTAGCGAAAGACACGAACCCCATAATCATTGCCGAAGCAGCGATTGTTTTCACTACAGTTTTCATTCTTAATCCTTTAAACATTTAAAATAAGATGAGTATGATTAACACGCGTCTCCAATAAAAACATCGAAGCCGATGCAGAGTGCATACTCTTCACTCAGATAAGATTATTTTTGTTGATTTTCACTTTAGAATTCAGCAAAATGTACAATGCGTACTGAAAATAACTAAATTTTATTTTCGCCACGCATTATTACCCATAAAAACCCCCAAACAAACCACTTTTAATGGTAGATAACTTACTAAAGATCTGTTTTCTTAATTTAAGGAAATCCCCATAAAAGAGATGCATGAAAAGATTAAAATAGCATCAGTCAGTGCTCAAACCCTGCACAAAAAATAAATCTGATATATGACTATTACATTAATTCAATTTAACTTAAAGTTCGCTTAAGTAAAGAAATCATTGTTCCCGGGGTTCGCGTATCACCCTTATTGATCATTGCTGTTTTTCAAATTAACACCATAAATATTAATGGTGATAAATTTTATATTAATACGACTAACGCGATGCTTCTGGCATGATTGCACGGAATAACGTCGCAGAGATAAAACGGGCGTCATACCCGATCGCCGAATAAAATAAAAAGATAATAATGATGTTTTAATTTGTTACGAGGTTATTAATTCAAAGTCATGATTGCCGCAAATGTGAAAATAAAAAAGTAATTGGCAACAATATTGCGGACATCTTCCGTTTATACCAGGGCCATTAACGACATTTTTATACGGACACCTCCGGATACTGTCCGGCGGCAACGTTACTCTCCCCACGCTGGGCTCGTGGTTCCTCCGCAGCGTATGTAAATCCGGACGGAAACGTTTGCATTCACCAGAAAAATGTATATTATGCGGCGGATTTTTTGACCAAAATTCAAGGAGGCGTTGTGTCGCAAGATAACAATTATAGCCAGGGACCCGTCCCACTGACGGCGCGGAAAGGTGTCATTCCATTAACGTTTGTAATGTTGGGATTGACATTTTTTTCCGCCAGTATGTGGACCGGCGGCACGCTCGGCACCGGTCTTTCCTATCATGATTTCTTCCTGGCAGTTCTCTTCGGTAATCTTCTCCTCGGTATTTACACCGCTTTTCTCGGTTACATTGGCGCCAAAACTGGCCTTTCGACCCACCTCCTCGCCCGCTACTCATTTGGTGTGAAAGGCTCATGGCTTCCCTCCCTGCTATTAGGCGGGACGCAGGTAGGCTGGTTTGGGGTTGGCGTGGCCATGTTCGCAATCCCGGTGAGTAAAGCAACGGGAATTGACGTCAATATCCTCATCGCGGTTTCCGGCCTGCTGATGACCATGACCATTTTCTTTGGCATCTCGGCGCTGACGGTGTTATCGATCATCGCCGTTCCCGCGATTGTCATCCTCGGCAGCTACTCCGTGTGGCTGGCAGTGGACGGCGTGGGCGGTCTGGATCACTTAAAAGCGATCGTGCCGCAGACACCGCTCAATTTTTCAGGCGCGCTGGCGCTGGTCGTCGGCTCGTTCATCAGCGCCGGGACGCTCACCGCCGATTTCGTCCGCTTTGGCCGCAACGCGAAAGGCGCCGTACTGGTCGCGATGGTGGCGTTTTTCCTTGGCAACTCGCTGATGTTTATTTTCGGTGCCGCAGGCGCCGCCGCGGTGGGCCAGGCTGATATCTCTGACGTTATGATTGCTCAGGGCCTGCTACTGCCCGCCATTATCGTTCTTGGCCTGAACATCTGGACGACCAATGACAACGCGCTCTACGCATCGGGTCTGGGCTTTGCCAACATTACTGGGCTCTCCAGCCGCACGCTGTCAGTAGTAAATGGGATTATCGGTACGCTCTGCGCGCTGTGGCTGTACAATAACTTTGTCGGCTGGCTGACCTTTCTGTCGGCAGCGATTCCCCCCGTTGGCGGGGTGATTATCGCCGATTATCTGATCAACCGCCGCCGCTACGCCAACTTCCACAACGCAACTTTTGTGACGGTCAACTGGGTCGCCATCTTGTCAGTCGCGCTCGGCGTGGCAGCCGGGCACTATCTCCACGGCATTGTGCCGGTGAATGCGGTCCTCGGCGGCGTATTCAGCTACATCCTGTTAACCCCATTCGCCAGACGAACCTTTGCTAACGCCCCGGAGGCCACCCATGCAGAATAATACGCTCACGATTCGTCAGGCCCGCTTGCAGGGGCAAGAAGGGCTATGGCAGATCGCGATTGAAAACGGACGATTCAGCCGTATTGAACCACAGGAAACCGCCTCAGCGCCTGCAGGTCAACAACTTGACGCCGAAGGCGGGTTGGTGATTCCGCCTTTCGTCGAGCCGCATATTCACCTGGATACAACGCAAACAGCAGGTGAACCGAGCTGGAACCAGTCGGGTACGTTATTCGAAGGTATTGAACGCTGGGCAGAGCGTAAGGCGCTCCTCACCCACGAAGACGTTAAGACTCGCGCAATGCAGACGCTGAAGTGGCAAATGGCCAACGGTATCCAGCATGTCCGTACTCACGTTGACGTCTCCGATCCCACGCTGACGGCGCTTAAAGCGATGCTGGAAGTGAAGCAGGATGTTGCCCCATGGGTCGATCTGCAAATCGTGGCGTTCCCGCAGGAGGGCATTCTTTCTTACCCCAACGGCGAGGCATTGCTGGAAGAAGCGGTGAGGATGGGCGCGGACGTAATTGGCGCGATCCCCCACTTTGAATTTACCCGCGAGTATGGCGTTGAGTCGTTGCATAAAACGTTCGCGCTGGCGCAGAAGTACGACAGGCTGATCGACGTGCACTGTGACGAAATCGATGATGAGCAGTCGCGCTTCGTTGAAACCGTCGCCGCGCTGGCGCATCGTGACGGGATGGGTCCACGCGTCACGGCCAGTCATACCACGGCGATGCACTCTTATAACGGCGCGTACGCGTCCCGCCTGTTCCGTTTACTGAAAATGTCGGGCATTAACTTCGTCGCTAATCCGCTGGTGAACATTCACCTGCAGGGCCGTTTCGACACCTATCCTAAGCGTCGCGGCGTGACGCGGGTGAAAGAAATGCTGGAAGCGGAAATCAACGTTTGCTTTGGTCATGATGACGTTTTCGATCCGTGGTATCCGCTGGGCACCGCAAACATGTTGCAGGTGCTGCATATGGGATTACACGTCTGCCAACTGATGGGGTACGGACAGATTAACGATGGGCTAAATCTGATCACCAGCCACAGTGCGAAAACGCTCCACCTGCAGGATTACGGCGTGAAGGTAGGAAATTCGGCGAACCTGGTGATTTTACCGGCTGAGAATGGTTTTGATGCGGTTCGTCGCCAGACGCCTGCGCGCTATTCCATCCGCCACGGAAAGATCATTGCCGAGACGGTTCCCAGCCAGACAACGCTGCATCTGACGCAGCCAGAAGCGGTCACGTTTAAGCGGTAATGTGCTGAAGAATATTGCCGGATAGCGGAGTCATCCCTGTCCGGCCTGTAAATGCATCCGGTCTAAACGGCCAGCAAACTGGCTCGTACCTTCACCACCACTTTCTTAATTTCGCCTGGCTCCTGAAATACACATCCTGGCTTATGCGGCTCTCCCGGCATAAACACGGCGAACATCCCCGGTTGCAGGGTGACCGACTGTTCGTCTGCGATTTCACTACACAACTGGTAATCCTCTTCTTCATGCATCTCTTCGCAACGTCGCGCCGCGCCGTTCACGCCAAAGTGAATGCGCTCTTTCCCCGCTAACAGCAGCTGGATATCGATATACTGCTCGTGCAGCTCCGCTTTCTTTTCCGTCGGCGACTGCGTGAAAAATTCCATCACATTCATAAAAATATTGTCGCTCTGCAGCGCATAGCGACCAGGCGCTTTTTCCTGCGGCCTTGCCGCCAGCGCGAGCGTCAGCGCATCCAGAAGCACAGGATGCAAACCTGCGGACGGTAACGAACGAACTTCACCCAATATCATAGACGTTCTCCTTGAGCCAGCAGCGCTGCGCCCAGTAACCCTGCATCGTGTCGGTAGTGCGCGGCGGATAATGCAACGTGATAGACCGGCGGTTGTTGGGCCAGAAAATCGCCGACCTGCGTCAAATAACCTTCCGCCAGTCCGACGCTGCCGCCCACCACTACCCGCTGGCAGTCGGTGATCGCTTTGACATCGGCGATCAGCCGCGCCAGTACTTTCGCCGAGCGCGTAACCAGCTGTGCCGCCTGCGCATCCCCTTCCGCCGCGCGTGCAAAAAGGGTTCTGGCGTCGCAACCAGCAAGATCGCCTTGCGCGGCGGCGGCAATGCCGCGTCCCGAGGCAATCGCCTCCACGCAGCCAATCCGACCGCAGCCGCACCGTGGGCCGTTCGGATCCGCCAGGGTGTGTCCGAGATGCCCGGCCAGCCCCCCGCTACCGGTCAGCAATTTGCCGCCGCTCACCACCCCGCCGCCCACACCGGTCGACACGGTGATAAACACCATATCGCGGGTCGCATCGGCCAGCGCATGGTATTCCGCCCAGGCCGCTGCCTGCGCATCGTTGACCGCCAGGGTCGGTAACCCGGTGATCGCTTTTACTGTTTCAACTAGCGGAAAGTGTAGCAACCCGCCGAGATTTTGCGGGTTAATCGCCAGCAGGCTACCGTCGCGAATTATCCCGGTTGACGCGACAGCAACCCGCTGCGCCTGCGCCTGCAGCGGCGCAATCAGTTCCGCGAGCGCTTCGCGCAGGGCATCTGGCGTTTTACTGGCGGGCGTTGGACGTTCAATTCGTTCGCGGATCTGTAAATCCTCATCCACCCGGGCGGCGGCGAGTTTGGTGCCGCCAATATCAATCGCCAGCGTCGTCATAGCACCGCCTTTTTCAGCGCCGCGTTGTACCACCCGCAGATGTGTTCCAGACGCGTAATCGCAGACCCCACCGTCACCGCCCAGGCGCCGTGACGCATCGCCTCCGCGGCCTGCGCTGGCGTGTTGTAGCGCCCTTCGGCAATCACCCGACACCCGGCGTCGCTCAGGGTTTTGACCAGCGCCAGATCGGGCTCTTCTGGCGTTTCCGGCGTCGTGTAACCGGAAAGCGTGGTGCCAATCATATCCGCGCCCCGCTGATGGCAGGCCAGTCCGTCCTCACGCGACGCGCAGTCCGCCATCGCCAGACGCTGATGATGATGGATCCTCGCCAGCAGCGCGTCCACAGGTACCGGTCGCACGCGATCGGTACCATCAAACGCAATAATATCCGCCCCGGCCTGCGCCAGCGCATCGACATCGTCCAGAAACGCGGTGATGCGCACAGGAGAGTCGTCCAGATCGCGCTTGAGGATGCCGATAATCGGCACGTTCACCACAGCGCGCGTTGCCCGTACATTGTCGATGCCTTCAATACGCAGGGCGACCGCCCCCGCCTGCTCCGCCGCCAGCGCCATCGCCGCAACGATGTCCGGCTTATCCAGCGGACTGCCGGGAACCGGCTGACAGGAGACAATCAGGCCGCCGTTTGCGGCGATACTTTTATCCAGTTGAGCAAGTAACGACATACTTCTTCCCTTCCGAGTGTTACCCGGTACGAGACCGGGTAAATGGCTTAACTTTTACCTTTCGCTAACGCGCTTTTATCGCCGCCGAGCGGTACGGCGCCGCTGAACGGTTTGCCATCAATGGCGTCGTGCGTACGTAATGCTTCCGGGCGCAGCCAGCGCTGCACGCGGGACGGCATATCCAGGCCAATCAGCAGGATCACCACAAAGGTCAGGCTAAACGAGAGCGATCCCAGCGCGGTACCCAGATCCAGACGCTGGGCGATAAGCGCGCCGAGGATGGGGGCCAACGCGCCGCCCAATGCCCCCACGTTGTAGGTGAAGCCCAGGCCCGCTGCACGCTGATCGGTGTCAAAATAACCGCCGATCAGTTTCGGCAAGATCCCGGAGATCCCCTGCCCTAACATCTGCTGGAAAAACAGTAGCAAACCGAGCACCCAGACGTTTGTGCCGCCAATCGCAAACACCGGAATGATCAATACTTGCGAGGCCAGCAGACTGCAGACATAGGCTTTGCGCGTGCCAAGCCAGTCGCCGAGGAAACCGCCCACGCAGCAGCCGACCGCCGCGCCAAAGCCGCTAAAGAACAGCACGCGCGCAACGGTTGACGGATCGTACGCCAGTTCGGTTTTCAGATACGTTGGCAACAGCGCCTGGATAGGCCATGAATAGAGGAACGCAAACAGCACGACGACCATCAGCATCACCCCTGTCGGCCAGCGCTTGCCGCTGCTTTGCACCATGAAGCTGATAAAGATAACCGCACACAACAGGCCAAGCACGGCAACGATCGCCGCATTTTGCAGGTTGCCGGCAAAGCAGAACCACAGCGCTGTTGCCGCCGCGATCGTCATCAATACGTTGACGACGCGATGCTCGCCCCGATAGAGAATATCGACCATCGTGCGCACCGGCGCTTTACCTTCATGCTTCTCTTTCCAGTCTTCGGCTTCCGGAATGTTTTTACGCAGCCAAAGGGCAAAGACGATTGGCAAAATGCCGATAAAAAACAGTGCACGCCATCCCCAGACAGGAACGACAAGGCTATAAACCTGTGCGGCAACCACCGCACCGACGGAGAAACCGGAAATCAGAAAGCCGCTGGCTTTGTTACGCAGATGTTTCGGCCAGCTTTCAATGACGTACGTGGCGCTGGAGCCGTATTCCCCCGCCATGCCCATGCCGATCACCAGTCGGGCGATAAACATGGTGGTGTATCCCGGCGCAAAACCACAGGCCAGGGTTCCCACAGAGAACATAATGATGCTGGTGACCATCGCCAGACGACGCCCGTAGCGATCGCCCATCGCCCCCAGCATCAGCCCGCCAAACCAGCGGGAAATAAAGGCCGCCGAAATCAGGCTTGCCGCCTGTACCGTCGTCAGCCCAAATTCGCTTTGTACTTCGGTCAGAACAAGGGCAATTAACACAAAGTCAAAACCATCCAACAAATATCCCAGCCATGCGGCAGAAAACGCCCGCCATTGGGCGCGATTGAGATGGCGATACCACGGGATGCTTTGGGTACACTTACTCATAACACTCTCCCGATAATTTTTGCTGTTATGCCGGACGGCGGCGTTGCCTTATCCGGCCTACAGAGTATGTTTTGCAGGCCGGGCAAGCGAAGCGCCCCCGGCTTTTCACGGTTACGCCTTCTCTGCCAACAATTGCTGAGCCAGCGCCTTCAGTTCCGGTAGATAGCGTTCGTCTACCGGGGCAAACGGCTTACGGCACAGCGGGACGGACAGCACGTCCATATAGTGCAGTACCGTTTTCAGCCCACGGAATACCCCGGTTTTTATCAGCAGATCGATAACCTGATTACACTCGGTTTGCAGTTGTTGCGCAGCCTGAATGTCACCTGCCTTGAGCGCCTTTACAATGCCCTGGTAGCGCCAACCCATAATGTTATAGGTGCTGCCGATCCCACCATCCGCCCCCGCCAGCAGGCCGGAAGCAAAAATCTCATCGTAGCCGTTGTACAGCACCAGATCCGGATGCGCGCGACGGATTTGCTCCATCTGATACAGATCGCCAGAAGTTTGCTTCAGCGCGCCGACGCCCGGTAGCGTCACCAACGTGTTGATCTGATCCAGGCTGAGCTTCACGCCGCTGAGCGCCGGGATGTTATAAACCACCATGGGTAATCCCTCTGCCGAATCAATGATTGCCCGATAGTGGTCGCAATGCTCCTCAAAACTAAACGGATAGTAAAACGGCGTCACCGCGGAGACAGCGTCAAAACCATAGCGATGCGCCGCCCGGGCGAGCTGTTGGCTTTCCGCGGTACTCACCGTTCCCACATGGGCAATCAGCGTGACGTCGCCCTTCGCTTCTTCAGCGACAACTTCCAGTACCTGCTCTCTCTCCGCGATGCTCTGAACGAAGGCTTCCCCGGTCGACCCACCCACATAAAGCCCATCGATGCCCTGCGAGACAGTAAAGCGCACCAGACGGCGCAGACTGTCGATATCCAGCTGCTGTTGCGAATCGAAAGGGGTTAATAACGCTGGCATTACGCCTCGTAACTCTTTTGCCATACCGACCTCTGTCACTGTTGTGTTATCTGATTGCATACCTTTATACCTGTTATACCAGATCAAATAAGCAGCAGTGCAATACAGCATGCTTATATTGCGATCTGCTTCACTAAAGGATCGTTATTTTTTAGATCGAGACTGTTGTCCGAGGGCGTGCCAGGTGGCGGAGACGCTATTGAGATGGGTTTGTAACGCACGATCGGCTTCGTCAGGATCGCGCTGACGAATCGCTTCGACGATCGCGATATGCTGCTGATAGCTAACGCTATTATGCTCATGAAGCTCGCGATCAGGTACCGTTGGACGCGCGGCGATCAGCCAGTCGAGCAAAGCGACATGGATCGCCATGAAAATCGGATTACCGGGGATCTCCGCCAGCACGCGGTGAAAATCCACGTCGGACCGGATAAACAGCGCGTTGTCATCCAGCGACTGGCTGTTGAGTTCCAGCGCTTTCGCCAGTAGATCGATCTGCGCGTCAGTGGCGTGCTCCGCGGCGTAGCGCACCAGACTCGATTCAAAAAACAGCCGCAGTTGTTCGAAGTGGGCAATGCCTCCGGGATGGGCGAGGAAATCTTTCGCCATGCCGGACAATTCGCTGATGATCGTGTCGGCGGAAGGACGGGAGACACGGGCGCGTTCACCATTGTTGATCTGCACCAGCCCTTTACGCTTGAGCGCCGCCAGCGCTTCACGCACCGAGGGGCGTCCCACGTTGAAGAACGCCATCAGCTCACGCTCAGACGGAAGCTGTTCGCCCTCGCCAAATTCCCGGCGACGAATCATTTGTTCCAGTTCTTCTTCCACCATCTCAGAGAGCTTTTTCCGCGCCAGCGGACGTTTTCGCAGACTACGACCGATAAGGGCAGACGAATTTTCAGCTTGTGAATCAAATGTTTTCATAAGACCTGATCAGCACGTTACGGGAATGTATAGCAGCTTCATCCTAACACAGGATCGAAATAAGGGGGAAACAGGGCGGCAGGCATAAAAAAACAGGCTCTGACGAGCCTGTTTGACATCACTTCACCACGCGAAGCGCTGGTCGTCCACCGCGCGGCGGCGGATCGTTATCCGGATTGTCGTCGTCATCACGATCCGGCTTATCGCCGTCGATAACCGACATGACGGTTTCGCTCTCAGCGCCAGACGCCGCGTCATTATCATTCAGGCTGGCAACGTCTTCGTCGTACGCCGCTTCCGGTTCAAACATCGTTCCGGCGCCGTTTTCACGCGCATAAATCGCCAGCACTGCCGCCAGCGGGACGGAAACCTGGCGCGGTACGCCGCCAAAACGCGCATTAAAACGCACTTCGTCGTTGGCCAGTTCCAGATTCCCCACCGCGCGCGGAGCGATATTCAGGACGATCTGACCGTCGCGCGCATACTCCATTGGAACATGCACGCCAGGCAACGTCACATCCACCACCAGATGCGGCGTGAGCTGGTTGTCGAGCAACCACTCATAGAAAGCACGCAGCAGATAAGGACGACGTGGTGTCAGCTGTGACAAATCCATAGGCATTAACCCCGGCCGAGGCGCATTTCACGTTCAGCTTCGGTTAAAGAAGCCAGGAAAGAGTCACGTTCAAAGACGCGGGTCATATAGCCTTTCAGCTCTTTCGCGCCCGCACCGCTGAACTCAATGCCCAGGATCGGTAAACGCCACAGCAGCGGCGCCAGGTAGCAATCGACCAGACTGAATTCATCGCTCAGGAAGTACGGCTTCTGACCGAAGACCGGCGCAATCGCCTGCAGTTCTTCACGCAGTTGCTTACGCGCGACGTCCGCTTCCGAGGCAGACCCGTTGACGATGACGTTCATCAGGGTATACCAGTCTTTTTCGATACGGTGCATGTACAGGCGGCTTTCGCCACGTGCGACCGGGTAAACCGGCATCAGCGGCGGATGAGGGAAACGCTCATCCAGGTATTCCATAATGATGCGAGATTCCCACAGGGTCAGCTCACGATCCACCAGTGTCGGGACGCTCTGATTCGGGTTGAGGTCAATCAGATCCTGAGGTGGATTGTCCTTCTCCACGTGCTCGATCTCAAAACTCACACCTTTCTCAGCCAGCACAATGCGGACCTGATGGCTATAGATGTCAGTAGGACCAGAAAACAGCGTCATTACCGAACGTTTGTTGGCAGCGACAGCCATGAAAACCTCCAGGTATATTCAGAATTTTTACTGCTACCAGCCACCGCGTGGCCAGCCAGAAGTGATGTCACCCACATCGGAAAGGTCATCATCGTTCAAAAAGCAAACAAAAAATGAGCAATACCCGATATTTGGGCAGAAAATTGGATGATAGTTTACCAGATTTTGTGACCTTTGTGGTGAGTCGATTCCGGAAATGGGGAAAAAGAGGGAGTTGTCAGGGGATTACGCCCGATTTATCCATAAAAAAACCCGCCGAAGCGGGTTTTTTCGCCAAGAGTCTTCTGCCAGAGGCAGAGAACCATTAACGTTTGGAGAACTGCGGACGACGACGTGCTTTACGCAGACCGACTTTCTTACGTTCAACCTGACGAGCGTCACGAGTAACGAAGCCAGCTTTACGCAGTTCAGAACGCAGAGACTCGTCGTACTCCATCAGAGCGCGGGTGATACCGTGACGGATCGCACCAGCCTGACCAGAGATACCACCACCTTTAACAGTGATGTACAGATCCAGTTTCTCAACCATGTCGACCAGTTCCAGCGGCTGACGAACTACCATGCGAGCAGTTTCACGACCGAAGTACTGTTCCAGAGAACGTTGGTTGATTACGATTTTGCCGTTGCCCGGTTTGATGAACACACGAGCTGCGGAACTTTTGCGGCGACCAGTGCCGTAGTATTGATTTTCAGCCATTGCCTATAATCCCGATTAGATGTCAAGAACTTGCGGTTGCTGTGCCGCGTGGTTGTGCTCGTTGCCAGCGTAAACTTTCAGTTTACGGAACATAGCACGACCCAGCGGGCCTTTTGGCAGCATGCCTTTAACCGCGATTTCAATCACACGCTCAGGACGGCGAGCAATCATCTCTTCAAAGGTCGCTTGTTTGATACCACCGATGTGGCCGGTGTGATGATAGTACACTTTGTCAGTACGCTTGTTGCCGGTTACAGCAACTTTGTCAGCGTTCAGAACGATGATGTAATCACCGGTATCTACGTGCGGAGTGTATTCCGCTTTGTGCTTACCGCGCAGGCGAAGAGCCAGTTCAGTAGCCAGACGGCCCAGAGTTTTACCGGTCGCGTCAACAACGTACCAGTCGCGTTTTACGGTTTCTGGTTTAGCTGTAAAAGTTTTCATTAAAAGCTTACCCAATAAATAAGTTACACGTTGGTGAACACCCAAACGTTTAGTCAGTTGAGGTTCACACGACAAAGTCCGGCAAACCTACCCCTTCGAATAGCCAATGCCAGCACACAAAAAGTTTCGGGAAAAAAACTTTCTTGTAACGTGGGGTCGCAGGATTATAGAGAAGTCGGGGTCAAAGATCGACCCCTTTTTGTGATTTGTGTAACGGTCATCCGCGCCGGAGGGCGAGCGTTCAGGGCATATGCTCCCGCTTGAGGTACTCCTCGCTCTGCATCTCCTGCAACCGCGACAAGCAGCGCTGGAACTCGAACTTCAGCCGCTCCCCCTGATAAATATCATATAAAGGCACCGCCGCGCTGATCACCAGCTTGACATGGCGTTCGTAAAACTCATCCACCAGCGCGATAAAGCGCCGCGCTTCGCTCTCCATCAGCGGCGTCATCACCGGCACATCGAACAGCATTACCGTATGGTAAAGGCGCGACAGGGCAATGTAGTCATGCTGGCTGCGGGCGTCGACGCACAGCGTGTCGTACGACACCGCCAGCGTTTGGTTTTCGGCGCCCAGCGTCGGCAGCGGACGGTGATTGATTTCCAGCGTCGGCCCCTGCTCGCGCTTCACCCCTGCCAGCGCCAGCCATAGCATATCCATCTGTTGCCGCGTTTCATCGTTAAGCGGTGAAAGCCACAGGTGCGCCTGGGTCAGGGTTCGCAGGCGATAATCAACGCCCGCGTCCACGTTCATGACGTCGCAATGTTGCTTAATGGCATCAATGGCGGGAAGAAAGCGTGCGCGCTGCAGGCCATTACGGTACAGCTCGTCAGGCGGAATATTCGAGGTCGCCACCAGCGTGATACCGCGGGCAAACAGCGCTTTCATCAGCCCGCCGAGCAGCATCGCGTCGGTAATGTCGGAAACAAAAAATTCGTCAAAGCACAGCACGTCCGTTTCGGCCTGAAAACGGTCAGCGATCGTTTCCAGCGGATCGCTCTGCCCCTGGAGCGCCGTCAGTTCTTCATGGACGCGCAGCATAAAACGATGAAAGTGCAGACGCTGTTTACGTTCGCCCGGCAGACTATGGTAGAAAAGATCCATCAGCCAGGTTTTCCCACGCCCGACGCCGCCCCACATATATAAGCCGCGCACCGGGACGCGCTGCGTCACTTCTCGTTTTCCCAACAGCTGGCCGACGCGGGCCATAAAGCCTTTCACCGGGGCGGCTGGCGGCGTCTTTACCGTTAGCGCCTGATAGATCGCCTCCAGGCGGTTAACCGCCTCTTTTTGTACGTCGTCGGGTTGGTGGGTGCCGTCGTTAATGGCTTTCAGATAACGCGATGTGGGGGAAATGCTTTGCATGATGTTATTGTTATTCCTTGAAAATCGGTGTGCCGTCGTTCACGGTTGTCGAAAAAAAGGCCGTTCTACACTACGCGATATACACGTGGGATTCCACTTCTGCGGGATTAGCGGTTATAGTGGCTATATCAGGCGCGGGCATGGAGCCTAAAGCCAACACCCTACGGAAACAAAAGACAACGGGAGATGTTCATGACCTGGGAATATGCGCTAATTGGTTTAGTCGTCGGCATCATCATCGGCGCCGTAGCCATGCGTTTTGGTAATCGCAAATTACGTCAGCAACAGGCGTTGCAGTACGAACTGGAAAAGAACAAAGCTGAGCTGGAAGAGTACCGTGAAGAACTGGTGAGCCACTTTGCCCGCAGCGCCGAACTGCTGGACACCATGGCCCATGATTACCGCCAGCTGTATCAGCACATGGCGAAAAGCTCCAGCAGCCTGCTGCCGGAACTGTCTGCAGAGTCGAATCCGTTTCGTAACCGCCTGGCGGAGTCTGAAGCCAGCAACGATCAAGCGCCGGTGCAAATGCCGCGTGACTACTCTGAAGGCGCATCCGGCCTGCTGCGTAGCGGCGCAAAGCGCGACTGATCGCACATCGGCACGAAATTTTCCGGGCGCGCTCATTGCGCCCGCCTCTTCTCTCCCGTCCCGACTATCATTTAATCATTATCCGCATTGTTAGCTGACTGAAAATTCAATAACATCAACCTGTTTTGAATCGACTTTCCTTTCACTCAAGGTACGAGAGCAGGATCCATGAAAAAACACACCCAGCTGTTGAGTGCTTTAGCGTTAAGTGTCGGGTTAACTCTCTCGGCACCGTTTCAGGCCGTCGCCTCGATTCCCGGCCAGGTTCCGGGCCAGCCCGCGCTGCCGAGCCTGGCGCCGATGCTCGAAAAGGTGCTGCCTGCCGTGGTGAGCGTGAAGGTTGAAGGCACCGCCACCCAAAGCCAGAAAGTACCGGAAGAGTTCAAAAAGTTCTTCGGTGACGAACTGCCGGATCAGCCCTCACAGCCGTTCGAAGGTCTTGGCTCCGGGGTGATCATCGACGCCGCGAAAGGTTATGTGCTGACCAACAATCACGTCATTAACCAGGCGCAAAAAATCAGCGTACAGCTTAACGACGGTCGCGAGTTTGACGCGAAGCTGATTGGCAGCGACGACCAGAGCGACATCGCCCTGCTGCAAATTCAGAACGCCAGCAAGCTGACGCAAATCGCTATCGCCGACTCCGACAAACTGCGCGTCGGCGATTTTGCGGTGGCCGTAGGCAACCCGTTCGGTCTGGGACAGACCGCCACCTCGGGTATCGTCTCCGCGCTGGGACGCAGCGGGTTGAATCTGGAAGGACTGGAAAACTTTATTCAGACCGACGCCTCGATTAACCGCGGGAATTCCGGCGGCGCGCTGCTTAACCTGAACGGCGAGCTTATTGGCATCAACACCGCCATCCTCGCGCCCGGGGGCGGCAGCGTGGGCATTGGCTTTGCCATCCCCAGTAATATGGCGCGCATTCTGGCGCAGCAGTTGATTCAGTTTGGCGAAATCAAACGCGGCCTGCTCGGTATCAAGGGCACCGAAATGACCGCTGACATCGCCAAAGCGTTCAAACTTGACGTTCAGCGCGGCGCGTTTGTCAGCGAAGTGCTGCCGAACTCCGGTTCCGCGAAGGCAGGCGTGAAATCCGGCGACGTCATCACCAGCCTCAACGGTAAGCCGCTCAATAGCTTTGCCGAACTGCGATCGCGTATTGCCACCACTGAACCGGGCACAAAAGTGAAACTGGGCCTGCTGCGTAACGGTAAGTCGTTGGACGTAGAAGTCACGCTCGACACCAGTACTTCCGCCTCTGCGAGTGCGGAAATGATCGCCCCGGCGCTTCAGGGCGCGACGCTGAGCGACGGTCAGCTGAAAGACGGCAGCAAAGGCATCAAAATTGACAGCGTGGAGAAAAGCAGCCCGGCCGCCCAGGCTGGTTTGCAGAAAGATGATGTGATTATCGGGGTCAACCGCGATCGCGTCCATTCCATCGCCGAAATGCGCAAAGTGCTGGAAGCGAAACCGTCAATCATCGCGCTACAGGTGGTTCGCGGTAACGAGAGTATTTACCTGCTCCTGCGCTAATGCGACTTAACCGGACATCAGCCCCGCGTGTGATGTCCGGTTAACTCGTGGTATGCTGCTGCCGTTTCCTTTATTAATGACGCCTCCATCATGTTTGTGAAGCTCTTACGTTCGGTCGCAATTGGTTTGATTGTCGGCGCCATTCTTCTGGCCGCCATGCCTTCGCTACGCAAAATCAACACCCTTTCCGTACCGCAATACGACAGCGCCGACGAGACGCCGGCGAGCTACAACTCTGCGGTACGTCGCGCGGCGCCTGCGGTGGTCAACGTCTATAACCGCAGCATGAACAGCACCGCGCATAACCAGCTGGAGATCCGCACGCTCGGTTCGGGCGTCATTATGGATCAACGCGGCTATATCATTACCAACAAGCACGTGATCAACGATGCCGACCAAATCATCGTCGCCCTTCAGGATGGTCGGGTGTTCGAAGCGCTGCTGGTCGGCTCCGACACGCTGACCGATCTGGCGGTCCTGAAAATTAACGCCACCGGCGGCCTGCCAACCATTCCGATCAACACCCGTCGCACGCCACACATTGGCGACGTCGTGCTGGCTATTGGTAACCCGTACAACCTCGGGCAGACCATTACCCAGGGGATTATCAGCGCGACGGGGCGCATCGGCCTGAACCCGACGGGACGGCAGAACTTCCTGCAAACGGACGCCTCGATCAACCACGGAAACTCCGGCGGCGCGCTGGTGAATTCGTTGGGCGAACTGATGGGAATCAACACGCTGTCGTTTGACAAGAGCAACGATGGTGAAACCCCGGAGGGGATCGGCTTTGCCATCCCGTTCCAGCTGGCGACCAAAATTATGGATAAGCTGATCCGCGACGGGCGCGTGATCCGCGGCTACATTGGCATTGGCGGTCGCGAGATTGCGCCGCTGCACGCACAAGGCAGCGGGATGGATCAGATCCAGGGGATCGTCGTAAATGAAGTCGCCCCGGATGGCCCGGCGGCGCAGGCGGGAATTCAGGTTAACGATCTGATTATCTCGGTGAACAATAAGCCGGCCGTGTCCGCGCTGGAAACGATGGATCAGGTGGCGGAGATCCGACCGGGGTCGGTGATCCCTGTGGTGGTCATGCGTGATGACAAGCAACTGACGTTGCAGGTCACCATTCAGGAATACCCGGCGACCAATTAATACGCTGCATCCGTCACGCTGCCGCTTTGTTGGCTATGGTCATTCTCCCCAGTCTCGTACTGTTCTTACGCTTCTGGGGATTCACTGACTTGCTGCCCCGACGCTACGTGAATGATTCGGGGTACAGAGAATATCGCCAAACCCAATCACAAAAAAACCGGAGTCTGCGCTCCGGCTTTGTCTTTTCTGGCTACGGTTCGCTTACTTGTTAACGAACTCTTCGCCAAGCTGAATGTCTTTCTTCAGCGTGTCCAGCATGCCTTCCAGCGCGTTCTGTTCGAATGCGCTCAGTTTGCCGATAGACTGACGTTCTTCCACGCCGTTTTTACCCAGCAGCAGCGGCTGAGAGAAGAAACGCGCATACTGGCCGTCACCTTCAACGTAGGCACATTCCACCACGCCTTTTTCGCCCTGCAACGCGCGAACCAGAGACAGGCCAAAACGTGCCGCCGCCTGGCCCATCGACAGGGTTGCGGAACCGCCACCGGCTTTTGCTTCAACCACTTCAGTACCCGCGTTCTGGATACGTTTGGTCAGGTCAGCCACTTCCTGCTCGGTAAAGCTCACGCCCGGGATCTGCGACAGCAGCGGCAGAATCGTCACGCCAGAGTGTCCGCCAATTACCGGAACTTCAACGTCGGTTGGCAGCTTGCCTTTCAATTCCGCGACAAAGGTGTTGGAGCGGATGATGTCCAGCGTGGTGACGCCAAACAGTTTGTTCTTATCGTAAACGCCCGCTTTTTTCAGCACTTCAGCGGCGATAGCCACGGTGGTGTTCACCGGGTTGGTGATGATACCGATGCAGGCTTTCGGACAGGTGGTCGCGATCTGCTGAACCAGGTTCTTAACGATACCTGCGTTAACGTTAAACAGGTCGGAACGGTCCATGCCCGGCTTACGTGCAACGCCTGCGGAGATCAGCACCACGTCAGCGCCTTCGAGCGCCGGGGTCGCGTCTTCACCGGAGAAGCCTTTGATTTTCACAGCAGTTGGGATATGGCTCAGATCAACGGCCACACCGGGAGTCACTGGAGCGATGTCGTACAGGGAGAGTTCTGAACCTGAAGGCAGTTGGGTTTTTAACAGTAGTGCAAGCGCCTGGCCGATGCCGCCAGCTGCGCCGAGGACTGCGACTTTCATCCTAAACTCCTTATTATATTGATAAACTAAGTGTTTGTTGCTCCGCGGCGGCGACCATAATCCACAAATACGATGAATACAATCACTCATACTCAATTATGTGTAGTCACGCGAATTTAGCTTTTATGCATTTAATTTACGTAATACGAGGACGCCAGCGCAGTCGAGCAACTTTCCAACAGGTGGTGACAATATACCCTACTGCCCGACCAAAACAACATCATTTTGATAACAATTAATTTACTTTTAAGCTTATTTGCGAGGCGTGACACAGGCATGTTTCTTGATAACGAAATTTGATAAAATTCCGCTCTTTCATAACATTATTTCAGCCTTCACTAAGGCAGACTGTTTGCATAAAAATTCATCTGTATGCATAATAATGTTGTTTCCATCCTCATACTACGGGTGACTTATGCGAAGCTCCGCTAAGCAAGAAGAGTTAGTTAAAGCGTTTAAAGCGCTGCTCAAAGAAGAAAAATTCAGTTCCCAGGGCGAAATCGTCCTCGCGTTGCAGGATCAGGGCTTTGATAATATCAACCAGTCCAAAGTATCCCGCATGTTGACCAAGTTCGGCGCGGTACGCACCCGCAACGCGAAAATGGAGATGGTTTACTGCCTGCCGGCTGAACTCGGCGTCCCCACGACCTCCAGTCCGCTGAAGAATCTGGTGCTGGACATCGACTATAACGATGCGGTGGTGGTGATCCACACCAGCCCCGGCGCCGCGCAGCTGATCGCGCGCCTGCTGGACTCGCTCGGTAAAGCCGAAGGTATCCTTGGCACCATCGCCGGTGATGACACTATCTTCACCACGCCGGCGAACGGCTTTACGGTGAAAGATCTGTACGAAGCCATTCTGGAGCTGTTCGAGCAAGAGCTTTAATCCCCTTCACCCCGCTGCGTTCCGCGGCGGGGAAAACCCGGCCCGCACCTCAATTCACCCGCTTTTCTGCTGCATCTGATTTAACAGTTAGTGCCTTTTACTGCCTAAAGACATTCACATAGTGAATACATCTTCTCTAAAACGCACAAATCGCTAAATTGTATAACATTTTGATTTTATTGAAAAAGACACTAAATGCCTGCATTTTTAATGACGCATTGTTATAAAAATGTCGTTTTTAATCACTGACAAAGCAGCGAAACAGTTAGCGTGGTATTAATTTATCGCGTTATTAGTGTATACTCAGTTCTGTGATGAGGGTCACGAAACGAAGACCCCCAATAATAAAATTCGACGAGGTACTTATCATGAAAATCAAAACTACTGTTGCAGCATTAAGCGTTCTCTCTGTTCTTTCTTTCGGCGCTTTCGCCGCAGATTCGATTACCGCAGAACAAGCACAAAATCGCGAAGCAATGGGTTCTATCTCCGTAAGCGCGATCGGCTCAAACCCGATGGACATGCATGAAATGCTGAACAAAAAAGCCGAAGAAAAAGGCGCATCAGCGTATCAGATCACTGAAGCCCGCAGCGGTGACAACTGGCATGCCACTGCCGAACTGTACAAATAAACCCTCGTCGTCTAGTCCGACGACCTTGCCCCCGACTGTCGGGGGCTTTTTTATGCCTTAATGACGGACGTTGAAGCGCAACTGCCCTTCCAGCTCTTCTTCCGCTTCATCAAACAGCAGAATCAGCGCGCCATAGCGTCTGCGCAGCTTGTCGGGGAGATGCACAAACTCGATCTCCAGCGGCAGCGGCAGCTTTTCGCTCATAACGATATCCCACAGCGCATCGAGATCGTTCACGTTTTCGCTGGCGAGGCCAAACATCCGGGTAAATTCACGATAAAAATCGGTCTGATCCTCAATTTCATCAAAATCAAATGTATAGATGTTCATTTGTCGCCACCTTCCCGACGCCACCTCACTTACAGGCCGCCAATGTGCAGGGTTTTCACTTCCAGGAATTCGTCCAGCCCCAGCACCGATCCTTCACGTCCCAACCCTGACTCTTTCACGCCGCCAAACGGCCCCAGCTCGGTGGAAACCGCACATTCGTTAATGCCGATCATGCCGCTTTCAATGGCCTGCGAGACGCGGAAAACCCGCTGCAGGTTTTGCGTATAGAAGTAGGCGGCGAGGCCAAACGGCGTGTTATTCGCTCGCTGAATGACCTCGTCTTCGCTGGTAAAACGGAAGCAGGCGGCAACCGGCCCAAAAGTCTCCTCGCTGGCCAGCTTCATGCCATCACTGCACTCCCCCAGCACCGTCGGTAACCAGAAGTTACCGCCAGACGGATGCGCCTTGCCGCCCGCCAACACCTTCGCGCCTTTCGCCACTGCATCGTCGACGTGCTCACGCACTTTGTCGACCGCAGACGGCTCTATGAGCGGCCCAACCACTACGCCTTCGTCCAGTCCGTTGCCGACCTTCAGCGCCTGTACTGCGTCCGCCAGCCTGCGGGTAAATTCGTCGTAGACGTTCTCCTGAATATAGAAACGGTTGACGCTCACGCATACCTGACCGGCATTGCGGAATTTATTGGCGATCGCACCCTGCACGGCGGCATTGATATCGGCATCGTCAAATACGATATAAGGCGCGTTGCCGCCCAGCTCCATCGAGACCTTTTTCATCGTTTCCGCCGCGTTTCGCACCAGCGTTTTCCCGACGGCAGTGGAACCGGTAAAGGAGATTTTGCGCACTTCATGGCTGGCCATAATCGCGTCGCTGATCTCCTGCGTATTGCCCGCCACGGCGTTGAGGACGCCATTCGGTACGCCCGCTTTCTTCGCCAGGGTAAGCAGCGCAAAGGCGCTTAGCGGTGTGTTATTGGCGGGTTTAATCACGCCGGTGCAGCCAGCGGCCAGCGCCGGGCCAAGTTTTCGCGTCAACATCGCCATCGGGAAGTTCCACGGGGTTATGGCCGCCACCACCCCCACCGGTTCACGGGTCGCCAGAATGCGCGATCCGGGTTTGACCGGCGGAATAATTTCACCGTTAGCGCGTTTAGCCTGCTCCGCAAACCACTGGATAAAGCTGGCGGCGTACTCCACTTCGCCTTCCGCTTCTTTCAGCGGTTTCCCCTGTTCGGTGGTCATTAACTGGGCCAGCCAACGTTTATTCTCAATAATCAATTCGTACCAACGGTACAAAATAGCCGAGCGCGCTTTCGCCGTTTTCGCTCGCCAGGCGGGAAACGCTTTGCTGGCGGCGGCAATCGCCTCCTCGGTCTGCTGTTTACCCGCTTTGGCGACCTTCGCGATTATCTCGCCGGTGGCCGGGTTCAGGACATCAAAGGTGGTATCCAGCGTTTTCCACAATCCATCAACCAGATATCCCGTCTGGAAAAGTTCGTTCTCCTGGAGCGTTTGCATGGTGTTTCTCCTTTCGATGTCATGGTTTTGCGCACATCGAATAAGTATAGCCATAAAAAAACCGACGCTTTTGGCGTCGGTTTCAGGTCAGCTATCGGTGAGCGCATGTTGATACTTGTGTAGCATGCCGGTCAGACGTTTTACCGGCTCGGTCACCTGCGGCGGCGCTTCCCAGACTCGCAGTTTTTCCTGATAGACGTTCAGCTCCTCCAGCAATTGCGCGAAGTAGCGTCGACGCTTATCGTCATTGCTGGCCGATATTACGTGATCCGCTGTACGGCGCAGCTGGCGGTGAAACGCTGACAGATCCTCGTTGACTGGAACAGGCGCGTCGCGCAGGCGCTGATGCGCAATGATCATCGTCAGGGCAAGACGGAATTTCGGCAGGTCGCCAGGAAATTTGTTCATCAGCAAAAACAACTGCTGATAAAGCGCCGGAAGATGATTCTCTTTACGACGCACCACGTTGGTGGTCATCGCCGAGACCGCCGCAGAGACAAACTGGTTCAGCAGCACACGTCCGGTACGGGCGCGGGAGTTATCACGCACCAACAGGATAACCAGGAACGCCAGCACGCAGCCGACAATTTGCCCTAACGCGCTGTCGAGAAACTGACTGAAATGGAAGGTCATCGGGTTGTCCAGTACGATAATGTTAATGGTACTGGCAAGCGCCCCCATCGATCCCAGCCGCCGCTTCTGTACTTCGATCCCGAGAAAGAACCCCAACACCGCAAGGCTCAGACACAGCAGCAACATGCTTTGCTGGGTATTAGGCAGGATCACCAGAAAGTAAAACGCCCCCAACGGCAGCGCCGCGAGCGTCCCGTAGATAAAATCGATCCCCACCATCCGCGGATTCGGCAAACGCATGGCGAGCGAGGTCACCACCGCGATCATGACCATTGCCCCGTTGCCGGAGGTCCAGCCGGTCCACAGCCAGAACAGGCTGCCCAGTACGCAGGAAATCGTGGTACGCCAGAAGTTGACCATCGCATGATGACGCTCGGCGGATTCCACTTTCACCACCGGCTCGCCCTCCAGGATCTCCTCCTCGGTACCGCTAATTTTGGTATTACCGATTACTCCCCGTTTAAGCAGCAGATAGCGCGTCGCCGCCCCGGCCCAGGTGTACAAGGTCACCGGCGTTTCGCGCTCGCCGGTCCACGCAATCACCCGACGCAGGCGTTTAAGCTGTTTATGCACGTCCTGCGCCGTTTCAACGGGCATATCGAAGAACTCCCGGAACGTATCGGTGATCGCTTCCGGTCGCGTATTCTGAATCAAATAGGTTTCGCAGGACTGAGTCACCATAGTCAGCGAAAGCGTGTTAATCGCCTTCAGACGGCGGTTGGCAAGCGCCCAACGCGATGATTCCATGTTCAGGTTACTGCGCATTCCCTCCAGCGCGGCGGTTCGCCGCACCAGATCGCCCCAGGCCTGATCCACTTCTTCGCTGTCGCCATGTTTGATACACAGCTGCATCAATTGGTACTGCGCGACCAGCAGGCTGTCCAGTTCGCGATCCACTTCCTGTTTGATGGATCGCGGAGAAAACAGAAGATCCGCCATGATGGCGCAGACAATCCCGATGACGATTTCGCTACATCGTTCAACGGCGAACTGCGGCGTCAACAGCGGTTCCGGCTGAATGGTGATAACGATAATCAGGGCGGTATAGCCCGACAATCCCCAGGCATAGGAGTTTTCGATACGCACCAGCGACGATACCCAGGTACAAAACCCCGCCCAGATACAGCACACCATAATCATCAGCAGCGGCGCGCGGATCATCGTCGTGATGATCACCAGGGCGGCAATACAGCCGATGAAAGTCCCAATAATACGCAGCATCCCGCGATAGCGGATAGCGCCGGAATAGGGTTCGCCGCCAGCGGCGAAAGCCGGTCCCGCCGCGACGATAGCCGCGGTCAGAACGGCCCAGCGCGGCGTCTCAAGCTGAAAATGAAAGCCAACAAACAGCGCCAGTACGATGGCGCATGCCAGTTTAACCGCAAAGCGGATGTGCTGGTTGGCAATGGAAAAAATACCCATCGCGATTAACCAAACTCGCGCAGACGGTGCGCCATTTTACGGAAGAACGAGTCGTTGTTGGCGTCGCGATCCTGCTTACCGGTGACAACCACAGTCGCGGTCGTCCCGGCAGGCCACAGGTTCTCCTGCTGATCGTCAAGACGAATACGCACCGGCACGCGCTGCGCCAGACGGACCCATTCAAGGTTAGAATCGATAGTGGCCATACCTTTGTCGTCACGCGTGCTGCTGGCGTTGGTCACCCCCGCCGCCACGCTGTCCACCGTACCTTTCAGCACCGTGTTGCTGCCCAGCGGGGTGATCTCGGCGCGGTAACCCGGACGCACGCCTTCCAGTTTGGTCTCTTCCATATAGGCCAGCACGTAGAACGAGTTTTGCTTCACCAGCGCCACAGCGGTGGAGCCGCGGGTAATAAATTCGCCAGTATAAACGTTAAGGTTAGTGACCCAGCCGTCGGCCGGAGCGCGGATCACGGTACGCTCAAGATCTAATTTTGCCAGGTCGCGGGTCGCCTGCGCTTTCGCAAGCTGATGTAAGACGGTTTGCAGAACGTTATTGGCCTGGTCGATTTCCTCTCGTGACATCGCCTGTACGCCAAGACGGTTACGGCGGCTGGCCTCCTGACGTTTTTCCTGCGACAGCACCCGGTAATAGGCGACGTCGGCTTCTGCTTCTTCAAGCGCTTTCTTGTAGCGCGGCTGGTCAATGGTAAACAGCACCTGATCTTTCTTTACCAGCTGGTTATCATGCACATTCACGTCAGTGATCAGCCCGGAAACATCGGGCGCAATGGCGACCACGTCGGCGCTGAAGCGCGCGTCACGCGTCCACGGTGATTCGGTGTAATAGACCCAGGCGCGAAAAATAGCGATGAACGCCAGGATGACCAGAACGAGGGTAATGGCCGTACGGGAGAGTTTTCTTGTTAGTGTTTTCACTTCAACCTCAAACGAACAGGCGCGATATTAAGTAAAAGAGACAGCAATACAGCGCGGTATTGAACAGAGCCGGATGCCAGACAAAATCATAGATGCCCGTGGGCACAAGCACCCGGCGCACCAGCCAGAAAATCGCCAGTGACAGAAGCAATTCGAAAAATATCGGTGGGAAGGACAGACCAAACACCACGATAACGGGAAACAGACTCATGTTGACCTTGATTTTTTAGAGAGTGCAGGCGATACAGTTTTTAGCCGTGTCGCCGCGGAGAAGGGCAAGGAAAGCCAGGCGAGAGCGACGCAGCCGTTATTTGAATAATAATATATTAACGTAACTGTTATGCTGTTATCTATAATATGTGATCTAAATCACTTTTAAGCCAGAGTGAATAATGGAACGATTAAAACGGATGTCGGTGTTTGCCAAAGTCGTGGAATTTGGCTCCTTCACCGCCGCGGCCAGACAGCTACAAATGAGCGTTTCATCCATCAGCCAGACGGTTGCAAAACTGGAAGATGAACTGCAGGTTAAACTGCTCAACCGCAGTACGCGCAGCATTGGGCTGACTGAAGCCGGAAAAATTTACTACCAGGGCTGCCGTCGAATGCTCCATGAAGTGCAGGATGTTCACGAGCAGCTTTACGCGTTTAACAATACCCCTATCGGCACGTTGCGGATCGGCTGTTCTTCAACGATGGCACAAAATGTCCTCGCCGGACTGACCGCAAAAATGCTGAAAGAGTACCCCGGCCTGACGGTAAATCTGGTCACCGGTATTCCCGCACCCGACCTGATTGCTGACGGCCTGGACGTGGTGATCCGCGTGGGCGCGTTACAGGATTCCAGTCTGTTTTCCCGCCGCCTGGGGGCGATGCCAATGGTGGTTTGCGCCGCCAAACGCTATCTCGCGCAATATGGCATACCGGAGAAGCCAGCCGACCTCGCAAACCACTCATGGCTGGAGTACAGCGTCCGTCCGGACAATGAGTTTGAGCTGATCGCGCCAGAAGGGATTTCAACCCGTCTGATCCCACAGGGACGCTTTGTCACCAACGATCCGATGACCCTGAGCCGCTGGCTGACCGCCGGCGCGGGCGTCGCCTACGTCCCGTTGATGTGGGTGATCAACGAGATTAACCGCGGAGAGCTGGAGATCTTATTACCGCGTTATCAGTCCGATCCGCGTCCGGTTTATGCCTTGTATACCGAAAAAGATAAGCTGCCGCTGAAAGTGCAGGTCGTGATTAACTACCTGACCGATTATTTTGTCGATGTATCGCAGCTATTTCAGGGAATGTACGGTCGGGGAAAAGAGAAAGGCTAAATTGCCCGATGGCGCAGTCGCTTATCGGGCACGCAGGAACACTACACGCCAGGCCGGATAACTCGCAACGTGCGGCCATCCGGCACGGCAGACCCGCAACTTACGCGGTGCCGCCCACGGTCAGGTTATCCACCTTCAACGTCGGCTGACCGACGCCCACCGGCAGGCTCTGTCCTTCTTTGCCGCAGACGCCGACGCCGTTGTCCAGCTTCAGGTCATTACCCACCATAGAGATCTGCTGCATCGCTTCGATCCCGGAACCAATCAGCGTTGCGCCTTTTACCGGTTTGGTCACTTTACCGTTTTCAATGAGATAGGCTTCCGAAGTCGAGAAGACGAACTTACCAGAAGTGATATCCACCTGACCACCGCCAAAGTTTGGCGCGTAGATGCCATATTCGACGGATTCAATGATCTCCTGCGGGGTGGATTTCCCCGGCAACATATAGGTGTTGGTCATGCGCGGCATCGGCAGATGTGCGTAAGACTCACGACGACCGTTTCCGGTTGGCGCAACGCCCATTAAGCGCGCATTCAGCTTATCCTGCATGTAACCTTTCAGAATGCCGTTTTCGATGAGCACGTTGTACTGGCCCGGCGTGCCTTCATCGTCAATCGCGACAGAACCACGACGATCGACCATCGTGCCGTCATCCACCACCGTACAGAGTTCAGAAGCGACCAGCTCGCCGACCTGTCCACTGAACACCGACGTACCACGACGGTTAAAGTCGCCTTCCAGTCCGTGGCCTACCGCTTCATGGAGCAGCACGCCCGGCCAGCCCGCGCCAAGCACCACCGGCAGCGTGCCTGCCGGCGCGGCGACGGCGGAGAGATTAACCAGCGCCATACGTACCGCTTCTTTCGCCCATGCGTCTGCGCGAACCTCCCCGTCCAGATCCGCAAGGAACCAGTCATAGCCGAAACGACCGCCGCCGCCGCTGGCGCCGCGCTCGCGTTTACCGTCTTCTTCCACCTGTACGCTAACGGAAAGACGCACCAGCGGACGCACATCCGCCGCCAGCGTTCCGTCCGTTGCCGCCACAAGGATCAGTTCATAGACGCCGGTCAGGCTCGCGGTGACTTCCTGCACGCGGGTATCAGCGTCTCGCGCCACGCTATCGACACGACGCAGGATATCGAGCTTCTCCTCACGGGTCATGCTCTGGAGCGGGTCCACTGAGGTATAAAGCGCGGAGTGTTCCACTGCGCCCAGCGTTTTCACTTTCCCGTCACCGCTGTCTCTGACAATGGTGCGCGCAGCCTGTGCGCTCTGGCTCAGCGCCTGCAGGCTGATCTGGTCTGCGTACGCAAACCCGGTTTTTTCGCCGCTGATCGCCCGTACGCCCACGCCCTGGTCAATATTGTAAGAACCATCCTTAATGATGCGATCTTCTAAAACCCAGGATTCGTGATAGCTCGACTGAAAATAGAGATCGCCGTAATCGAGACGGCGTTCGGCCAGTTGGCCCAAAATGGCAAACAGATCCTGATGTTTCAGGCCGTTTGCTGCCAGCAATTGTTCACTTACCAGGTTCAGACTCATCGTTTTGCTACTCGTTAGTTGCTGCGTAGGAGAGCGCTATGCTAAAAAATTTACGTCGGATGGCGCTGCGTGTATGCGACCTACGGAAACGTCATAATGTAGGTCGCTACGTTACCCTCCGGCAAGACTATGTACTGAGAGTGGGGTAATTCCGCGTCGCCGTCAAATCATTGCGTTTTTTCTTTCCGCGGCTGGCGCAGAACTTCGTTGATCTGCGGTTGATCGACCGGACCGGTGATCCGATAGCGCAGAATCGACACTTTGTTCCACAGCGGCCCAAGCACCTTACTGGCGGCAAATACCGCCGCGCCGACGATCGGGTTGACCGCAAACGCGGCAGCCACGCCCACCGTGGCAGAGATTTCCGGCGCCACGACCGCTTCAATGTCCAGTTCGCGTCGCACCAGATTAACCGATCCTTTCATAGCGATATCCGCTTCCAGGCCGTCCACCAGCGTATCATCGGTATGCAACACGCCGTCTTTAATCCACGCGGTACTGCGGATCGAATCAAAGTAGAACCCTTCGCTAAAGGTGTCGCTAAAATCAAAGCGCAGTTTACGCAGCAGCGCGTCTACGCTGAGCAAGCGCAGGAGCTGCCCGGCGTGGCCGGTGCTTAAGTCGGTGATTTCCCCTTTGCCCAGACGGGTACGAATAATCCCGTTGAGTGAGGCTTCATCTGGTTGCCACGGCGGATTGCGCCAGTGCAGATCGTAATCGACATTAAACGACGCGTTGCGCATCGGCGTGGTCACGCCAAAGAAGCCTGCCGCCGCATCAATCTTGTTGCCGCGCAGTTTACCTTTAATCGAAGTGCGTTCTCGGCCAGGCGCGTTGACCCACTGGCCGTCCGCGGTGAGCCGGGCAAAGCCGGTGTCCAGCAACCCGTTGCTCAGGTTCAGCGTATCGCCGTTGATCGCCAGATCGGCATCGATGCGCCCATACTTCTGCCCCCATAACCAGCATTCGCTACAGCGCAGCTGCATGTCAGGCCAGCCGCGGAAACTGACGCGATCTACATTGGCAAACGGCGTCGCGGGAGCGTCGTTTTTTTCTGCAGGTTTCGCTGTGGACGGGTTGTAATAAAGGTATTTGATATTCGCCAGCCACGGCGCGTTATTGCGCATCGCCAGCGTCGCATTGATCTCTCGCCCCTGCGCTTCAACGGTCGTTCCGTTCAGCGCTGGCTGTGAGACAATGCTCATGTTGTTCCACTGTTGACCGCCCAGCGTCAGCGCTGGCGTACGCAGGGTAATGCGCTGAGGAAACTTCGCGCTGCTGGTCACGTTATCCGCCGCACCTTTCTGGAATAACGCCAGCCATTCGGCGCCATCCAACGCGGGCAGATTAAGTTCGATACCTTCCTGTTCGGGCAGTGGCGGTGTGGTTCGACTTTCCGCCGTCCAGATGGCGCGGTCCAGGGTAAGCTTCTGACCCAGCAGCCAGCGGCTGTTAAAATGGTTCTCTTTGCCTGCGTTGCCGGTGAGGGCAAAGCTACGCAGGTCGCCGTTAGCGGTAATGCTAACGGGTAACGGTTCACCGGCTTTTTTATTCAGCGGCGCAGGTAAGCGACTACTTACATTTTTAAGATCGCCGTTCAACTCAACGTGGTAATGCGCGCCTGAACGATACGGCAGGTCAATCCCCACCTTTCCCTTCCACGCCACGCTGCCACCGAGCGCGTCATTCACCTGGGCAGGCAATACGCCGGTACGGGTGGGCTGCCAGTTACCGTTGAGGTTCACCGCGACCTGATACGCTTTTGCTCCCTGGGTCGTGGAGAAATCGACGTTTAACGGTTGATTAAACCAGTTCGCCGTCATCGGCCCACTGTTGAGATCGCCATTGGTAAAGCTGAATTTACCGCTAAGGTTTTTCAGGGTGCTGTCGATCGGTTTTATCAACAGACTGTTGTCGCGCAACGTGACGTCGCCTTTCGCCGTTACCAGCTCGCCGTCGAGGGGAATATCCAGATGTAAGCGAGCATTCACATCGCCGCCAATTTGCAACTGCTCAAGAGCGGCGCCGAGCGACTCTTTAAGCGGCGTACCGTCAAAATACGGCCCCACTGCGTCGCCAGGCCCAGTGATATCGGCATCAATCAACAGTTTTTCTTTCGAATAGTCGGGGATGACCGCTGTCAGATTGGAGGCTTTTACACCACCCAAATCGACACCGTCGGTTTTCATCCACAAGCCGTCGTTAAGGAAATCCAGCTCGATATTCAGATTGGTCAGCGCAGGCCAGTCCGGCTGGAAAGCGAATTTGGCGTTACGCAGCGGCACCAGCACTTCAAACTGGCCTTCGTTGTGTTTATAAGGGAACAGATGGGGGTTTCCGCCATAGACCAGCGTCGCGTTATCCGCTTCACCGCCCTGAATCGCCCCGCTGAGATAATCCACCAGCGCTTTACCCATCAGGTTTTCCGGAAAATACCGCCAGGCCTGGGAGCCGTCGTCGGTGCTGATACCCGCCAGAATGCCCAGCCACGGCTCGTCGCCTGCGGGTTGCAGATAGCGGAAACCGCCGCGGGCATGTACCGCTTTGGCTTTAACGTCGATATCGCGCCCATCCAGTTGAAAACCTTTCTCATTCTTCAGCCAGTTCAGGGTCGCTACGCCATCTTCAATTTCTAACGGCGCGCGGAAAACCGTTTCATACGGCATTTTCGCCTGCTTCATGGCGGCGGTTAGCCGACCATCCTCAACGCTTCCTGAAAGGGTCCCGGAAAAATGCTCTGCTCCCGGCAACAACTTCCACTGCTTCCACGCCAGATCGCGCCATGCAGCCTGAAAACGGGTCTTTTCGGTCGCATCAAGGGGGATATCCAGCGCCAGCGTGTCAATCGTTCCGCTCGGCTGCGTCGCCTGCCAGACTTCACCAAGCGCAGGCGAGAGCTTCGCCGCCACGGGGCGCAGCCCATCAAGGCCGGCTAAATCAAGATGGCTGGCGCGAATGCGTAGCTCGTCGCTACGTTTACCGTCCGCGCCGCCCACGTCCTGCTCAGGGATCCAGGCAAGCTGCAGTGCGCCGCTCGGCCAGCGCTTGCCGTCCATGGTGATGCGGGTATCTGGAATGGCGAACTGCCAACCGGGCTGTTCGCGACTGATATGCGCCGTCAGGTTATCGACTGCAAGCGTGTGGGTCGTGTTTTCGCCTTTCCAGCTCGCGCCGCCCTTTTTCAGCCAGACATCGCCGCCAGCGATCTCTCCCTTGCTGATGTTCATCCAGCCCTCAAGACTAAAGCGCGCGGTTTCCAGCGCCACGTTGTCCTGCATCCATCGCCCCAACCACGGCTTGACGTCAATGTCGTCCGCCTGCAACCAGACGCGGCCATTATTCAGCAGTCCATCATCGTCGCGCAGGTCCATACGGACCTGCATTACGCCATGTTGACCGGTCAGGCTCGACAGGCTGACCTGCCCCTCCGCGCGGTGACGGTTTCGGCTGTTAAGCCAGGTCAACTGGGGGATAGCCAACTGGGCGCGCTGGCCTGAAAGGGTCAGAAAGCTGATCTGGCTGTCGCGGAGATCGAAGTGATCGAACTGACGCAGAAAAAGATCGCTGATGCGTCCCGCTTCAGGGGTATCCGCGTCTCCGCTGCGTTGAATGGGGGTATTGGTGCGTAGGTTCAACTGCCAGAACGTCAGATCGCGAAACTGCCAGCGCATATGCAGCAAACTTTGCCAGACATCCAGCGCCAGGGTGACGCGCTTCACCGCAAACTCGCCGCCGTCAGTTAGCTGCACGCGGATGTCCCGCGCTTCCAGCGTCGGACCAAAATTTTGCCAACTGGCGGTAAGCTGGCTGGCCTCCGTCGGCAAACCGGTCGCGGATTCGATCTTGGCGAGGATGGCAGGACGCCAGCTGTTGAGATGCGGCAGGGCCAGGCGCAGGCCACTGACCAGCAGCGCTACGATGACGACGAGCGCGGCTCCAGTGAGCAGTAATATCCCCGGCAATCGCCTCACGCGTCTCTCCTTGTCTGCCTGAAAGTGGCTCGCAAACTGCAAGCAAAGGGTGCCAGATGGCGGCGTGAACGCGTGATCTGGCCTACGTAAATGATTACATCATTACGACGTCAAACTGCTCCTGGTTATAGAGCGGTTCGATTTGCACTTTAACCTGTTTGCCAACAAAAATTTCCACTTCCGCCAGCGCGTGCGACTCCTCCCCTTTCAGGGCCTCCGCGACCGCCGGAGAAGCATAAACCAGGAAACGGTCGGAATCGTATGCATGATGCACGCGTACGATCTCACGCATAATTTCATAACACACGGTTTCCACCGTTTTCACCGTACCGCGACCATGACAGGTTGGACACTCGTTGCAGAGCACATGTTCCACGCTTTCACGCGTGCGTTTGCGCGTCATTTCCACCAGTCCCAACTGTGAAAAGCCATTGATGCTGGTTTTCACACGGTCTTTGCTCAGCGCCTGCTCCAGAGAATGCAGAACCCGACGGCGGTGATCGTCATTATTCATATCGATAAAGTCGATGATAATAATGCCGCCCAGATTGCGCAGGCGAAGCTGGCGGGCAATGGCCTGCGTGGCTTCGATATTGGTGTTAAAAATGGTGTCGTCGAGATTGCGATGGCCGACAAAAGCGCCGGTATTGATATCAACGGTCGTCATCGCTTCGGTCTGATCGATAATCAGATAACCGCCGGACTTCAGCTCAACCTTGCGCTCCAGCGCCCGCTGGATCTCATTTTCCACATCAAAGAGATCAAAAATCGGCTGACGCCCGCTGTAATGCTCCAGCTTGCTGGTCATTTCGGGAATGTACTCGGCGGTAAACTCCAGCAGCGCCTCGTAGGTCAGACGGGAATCCACGCGAATGCGATCCAACTGCGCATCGGCAAAATCACGCAATACGCGCTGCGCCAGCGCCAGTTCGCCGTACATCTGATACCGCGTCTGCGGGCGCTTTTTGCGCTCCATGACTTTCGTCCAGACACGCTTGAGGTAGGCGGCATCGGAAGCCAGATCGTCTTCACACACGCCTTCTGCCGCGGTGCGAATGATAAATCCCCCCTGCTCGTCGCAATATTCCGCCACCACCTTTTTCAGTCTTTCGCGTTCGGCTTCGCTTTCAATACGCTGAGACACCCCAACGTGAGACGCGCCGGGCATAAAGACCAGATAACGGGAAGGCAGGGTGATGTCGGTGGTCAGACGCGCGCCTTTGGTGCCGAGGGGATCTTTCACCACCTGCACCATCAAATCCTGTCCCTGACGCACCAGTTCGGAAATGTCCCGTACGGTAAACTGTTTCTGCTCATCGCCCGCCACGCATTCGGTATGCGGCATGATGTCAGAAGCATGAAGAAATGCGGCTTTATCCAGCCCAATATCTACAAAAGCCGCCTGCATACCCGGCAGTACGCGACTTACCCGACCTTTGTAGATATTGCCTACGATTCCCCGTCGCGCCTCACGCTCAATGTGAATCTCCTGGAGGATCCCGCCGTCGATATACGCCACACGCGTTTCCGATGGCGTTACGTTTACCAACAATTCAGCCGTCATGTTTATCCCTTTTCTCACGCAGTGAGTTAAAATTGCTTAGCAACTCATACGTTTCAACCAGCGGTAAGCCGACTACGGCGTGATAGCTGCCATTTATCTTCCTGACAAAACAGCCACCCAGCCCCTGAATACCGTATGCACCTGCTTTATCCATCGGTTCACCGCTGGCGATATAGTCAGCGATATCCGCATCCGACAACGCTCTGAACGTCACATCGGTCACCACCAGACAGTCGAGCACGTACTGACTGTCGGCCAGCGCCACGGCGGTCATCACCTGGTGCGTCTGCCCGGATAGCTTACGCAGCATTGTCGCGGCGTGTTCTGCATCGCGCGGTTTCTCTAAAACTTCACCATGAAGGATGACGATCGTGTCCGCCCCCAGCACCGGCAAATCGCGCGGGGACAGCGTCACGCCCGCCTGTGCTTTTTCACGCGCCAGCCGAGAGACATACTGCTGCGCGCTTTCCCCTGCGCCGCGCATCTCTTCGATACCGGTAACGATACACTCGAACGCAACGCCCAATTGGGTGAGCAGTTCCTGGCGGCGGGGTGAACCGGAAGCTAAGTATAGAGACGTCATAGAAACCTTTATTGCACTTATTGCACCGCGAACTGCTGGCGGATTTTACGCATCAGCAAGAACAGCCACGGCCAGAGCACGCCGTTGACTACACTACTCCAGAACACTTCAGGTCTGAAAGAGACGTTGATCACTAAAAACTCTGACCAGAAAACAATAATATCCACCACCAGCGAAAGCAACATCACCACCAGAGCCTGCTGCCAGAGCGCCAGATTGCGGAATAACTGAAATTTTAATGCGACCAGATACGCGATGATGCTCATCGACAGCGCCCGCACGCCAAGCGTGGAACCGCTAATCAGATCCAGTATGGCACCCATCACAAAGCCTGTGCCCACATTTACGCGGTGCGGCAGCGCGAGGATCCAGTACAGTAAAATGAGCAGCACCCAGTTTGGCCGAAAGACGATGATCTCCTCCGGCCAGGGCATGATTTGTAATAAAAGCGCGATGAGAAACGAGAGCCAGATAACCCAGCGACCCTGGCTACGATAGCTCGCCACTACTGACCTCCCGACGGACGCGGCTGAGGCGACGCAGGCTGCGGCGGCGTTACGGGCGTCGTGGCGATCCCGGTCGCTGGCGCGGGCATTGGCGCAGGCGGCCCCATCATATCCGGCGAGGGCAGCACCTGAGGCATCATCTGCGTCAGGCGCTCATTCGCCACGCGATGCACATCTTCCGGCGTCATGGGATTTGATCCGTTACGGTCGGCGCCCCACAACAGCAGCAGATAGCGCAGACGCTGTAAACCGGCGGTTGGACGCGCCTGTATAACGGTATATGCCCGCTGTGTATCCAGCTTAACGGAGGAAACCACGGCCACCGGATAACCTTCCGGGAAGCGCCCGCCCAGCCCCGACGTCACCAGCACATCGCCAACGCGAATGTCGGTATTGGCTGGCAGGTGTTCGAGCTGCAAATCATCGGTGCAGCCGTTACCGGCGGCAATCACACGGATATCGTTACGCAGTACCTGAATCGGCAGCGCATGGGTCGCGTCGCAAATCAGTAATACACGGCTGGTCAGCTTCGCCACCGCGACCACCTGGCCGACAACGCCTTTATCGCTGATGACCGGCTGGCCTTCGTAAACGCCGTTCACGCTGCCTTTGTCGATAACCACCTGATCGCTGTAGGGATCGTTAACCGTCGAGATGACCTGCGTCACCATTTTTTGTTCATCCTGACGCAGCGGCGATCCCAGCAGCTCGCGCAGACGCGCATTCTCCTGTTTGTACTGCCCGAGCATCAGCAGCTCGCTGTTTTTCAGCAGCAGTTCCTGACGCAGCGCCCGGTTTTCAAGCTCAAGCTGGTCGCGCGAAGCCAGCGTTTGCGAGACGCCATCAAGCAGTTCACGGGGACCATTGGAAATAAAGTAGAAAGGACTGACGGCGGTATCCATGTACGTGCGGATTTGACTGAACGTACCCAGACGGCTGTCGGCGATAATGACGCCGAGCGCCACCAGCACCGCCAGGATAAGGCGAATCTGTAGCGACGGGCCACGGCTAAAAATTGGCTTCATAAGTTTGCGTATTCTCGTATCAGATTCGGCAGAGGCGCCAGACACGCCCCTGCCTGCATCCGATTACTCTTCGCTGAACAGGTCGCCGCCGTGCATGTCGATCATTTCCAGCGCTTTGCCGCCGCCACGCGCCACACAGGTCAGCGGGTCTTCAGCGACAACAACTGGAATACCGGTTTCTTCCATTAACAGGCGGTCAAGATTGCGCAGCAGCGCGCCACCGCCGGTGAGCACCATGCCGCGCTCGGAGATATCAGACGCCAGTTCCGGCGGGCACTGTTCCAGCGCAACCATCACCGCGCTCACGATACCGGTCAGCGGTTCCTGCAGCGCTTCCAGGATTTCATTGGAGTTCAGGGTAAAGCCGCGTGGAACGCCTTCCGCCAGGTTACGACCACGCACTTCGATTTCGCGCACTTCATCACCCGGGTAAGCGGAACCGATTTCGTGCTTAATACGTTCTGCGGTCGCTTCACCGATCAGAGAGCCGTAGTTACGGCGGACGTAATTGATGATTGCTTCGTCGAAGCGGTCGCCGCCGATACGCACAGAGGACGAATAAACGACGCCGTTCAGAGAGATAACAGCCACTTCCGTCGTCCCGCCACCGATATCCACCACCATGGAACCGGTTGCCTCAGAAACCGGCAGGCCTGCGCCGATAGCGGCAGCCATTGGCTCTTCGATCAGGAACACTTCACGGGCGCCTGCGCCCTGCGCGGATTCACGAATAGCACGGCGTTCAACTTGGGTCGCGCCAACCGGCACACACACCAGCACGCGCGGGCTTGGACGCATAAAGCTGTTGCTATGCACTTGCTTGATGAAGTGCTGGAGCATTTTTTCAGTCACGAAGAAGTCGGCGATCACGCCGTCTTTCATGGGGCGAATCGCAGCAATATTGCCCGACGTACGGCCCAGCATCTGCTTCGCGTCATGACCTACTGCAGCCACGCTTTTCGGCGAACCGGCACGATCCTGACGAATGGCCACAACGGAAGGCTCATTCAATACGATGCCTTGTCCTTTTACATAAATAAGGGTATTCGCGGTACCCAGGTCAATGGACAAGTCATTGGAAAACATGCCACGAAATTTTTTCAACATACTAAGGGATAATCCTGAAAGCTGGGGCGGAAAACAAAATCCGCTTACTTTACCAACCACACGCAGCAGCGACAAGGCGCAAAAATCATCTGCTACGGTGAAAATTAGTGCAGTTCGTTTCCTCTGTTACAAATCTCTACCTGAGTCCCTCAGGGCTGAGCTTTTCAGCAGCAATCCTCGCTTTCATTTGCAACCTGTTTAAGGTCATTCACCTGCATATGTGCTGCAACACCCTGGCGAGCAGACAAGCACACCCCCATGAAAGCACAGCGCGCGTTATTCTACGTGAAAACTGAACAAACGGCAGGTCAAACCGAGTATCTTTGAGAATATTTTTTCACGTTTGTATCCAGCGGTTGGGAGGAGGCAAAGAAATCCCCCTGTCCGCCCGCAACGCCGCGGGCTGTCAGCGTCTGCCACTCGCCACGCGACCGTACGCCTGTCGCGTAAACCTGGGTATGGGTGCCCGAACAGGCTTCCACCAGGCTTTGCACCAGTAACTGGTTCTCTGTTCGCTTCTCAATGTTTCTGACCAATCCCGGATGGAGCTTGAGTAATTCCACATTGAGCTCTTTGATCCAACTGGTGCTGACCAACGTTAAACCCGCCTGGGTTACCGCCACCCGAACGCCTAACGCATTCACCAGACGAATAACTGGCTGTAACCGGCTGATGTGTTGACCCACATCTGCCTCTGCAAGTTCAATAATTATGCGTTTACGTTGTGATTTTTCACACTGCATCAAGGTATCACGCAGCCAGCGTTGAAAACGCGGACGAATCAGCGACTCTACGGTGACCTGAATCGCCAGATTTTCTTCCGGCCAGTAGCCCAGGAGCGGAATGACCCGGCTGATCTGCAGACGGTCATACTCTTCCGACAGGCCGAACTGAAGCACCATCGGCATATATTCCGCCGAGCTAACCTCTTCATGGCCGTCAAAAATGCGGCACATCAGTTCCCGGTGGTGAACGCGCCCTTCGCGGGTGACCGCAGGCTTTTGATAAATGCGCGGCCCGCCGCGACTGAGCATTTGTTCAATGAGGGTGCGCCAGCGTACGTTGCCGCGCCCTTTTTCCGGCAGCGTATCATCGTACACCGCCCAACTATTTCCGCCCTGCAATACCGCGTTGCGGGTGGCCGCTTCCGCATGTTCCATCACCTGTTCGGTCGACTGGCCGCTACGCCAAGCGCAAATGCCGATATGGAACATATCGTCGCGATCGAGCATTTTATTGGTTGGCAGCGCATCGACCGCTTTCAGAAGTTGCCCGGCGACGCTCTCCGCCTCTTTCAGGGTACGGTGCGGCAACAGCACGGCGAAGTCACTGCGATGGTAACGCGCCAGCAGCGCGCCCGGAAAGCGCAGGATAAAGGTGGATAACAAATTGATCAGGCTGAACAGTTCTTCTTCGGCGAGGTTGCGTCCCCAACTGTCACGCAGCAAATTGAAGTCCGGCAGACGAATCATCATCACCACCCCATGAGCGCCGACCTTTTCTTGATCGTCCAGCAATGTCGCCAGTTGGTTATCAAAAAAGAGACGGTTGCTGAGGCCGGTTTTGGTGTCCTGAGCCGCGTACGAGCGAATAAGCGTATCGAGTCGGCTGCGTTGCTCCTGCGCGCTCTGGATCTCGGAGAGCAGCATGTCCAGCGCGCTGCTGGTGCGCGCCGGCCATTCATACACGCTGCCGCGAACATTCGGTCCGCGTTCGCCGTTCAGGATCCGCGTAGAACGCACCTCCAGTAGCTCCTGGCCGGAAAGTTGGCGCTGCAGCCAGCGCACAGCCAGAAACAGCATCAGGATAATAAAACCGATCGCCAGCGTGAGCGGCGCGGTGGTCATCAGCGAATGAAAATAATTCCCCATCGGATCCTGATAAACCAGATCCATCGTCATGCCCGGATGTTTTAACAGCGGTACCGACAGTTCCCGGAACATATTACTGGTGCCAACCGGACGGTAGCTGCTGGCGCGCGTCTGGGTAAAGATCGTTTTTTCACCCTGGCGCAAATCAAGCCGGACGATATCCGCAGACATCATCAGTTCGTTGATGTGTGGTGACAGCGCGTTGAAATCGCGCGAAACGAGATGCGTATCGATAGCAGTGGCGACCGCCTGCACGCGATGACTCATTTTGTACTGGATGGCATTGTAAAAACTCAGCGAGCAGCCGATCAGGGTGACAAAAATGGTCAACCCGGTGAGTAGCGTAACAAAAGCTGAGAATTTCGTCGTTAATCGCATCCTTGTGTTAACTCCGCCAGTAAATTGCGACACGAAAATGCATAACCAAACGCGAAATCCGCCTGGTTGCGCAAAGAGTGAGTGCATACTACCAAATCAGGTGTATCTGGCAATTTATTGCGTTGAATCGACGTCACGTTTCAATTAGCGAGTATAGTCTTCAGGAATCATTTTCCAATCCACTACGCAACATTGAGGACAGGTTATGCAGGCTTTGATATTGGAACAGCAGGACGGTAAAACCCTCGCATTCGTGCAGACGCTTGAAGAAAGCCGGTTGCCGGAAGGCGATGTTACCGTGGACGTGCACTGGTCCAGTCTGAACTACAAAGATGCGCTCGCGATCACCGGAAAGGGAAAAATTATCCGTCATTTTCCGATGATTCCTGGAATTGATTTCGCTGGCACTGTGCGCGCAAGCGAGGATCCGCGTTTTCATGCCGGTCAGGACGTTTTACTGACCGGATGGGGCGTTGGCGAGAATCATTGGGGCGGTCTGGCCGAGCAGGCGCGCGTCAAAGCGGACTGGCTGGTGGCGATGCCGAAAGGCCTGGATAGCCGTAAGGCAATGGTGATCGGTACGGCGGGCTTCACCGCCATGCTCTGCGTAATGGCTCTGGAAGAGGCCGGTATCCGCCCTGAAGATGGCGAAATCGTGGTGACCGGCGCCAGCGGCGGCGTGGGCAGTACGGCTGTCGCCCTGCTGCATAAGCTGGGTTATCAGGTCGTTGCCGTATCGGGTCGTGAAAGCACCCATGCTTATCTGAAACAACTTGGCGCCCAGCGCATTTTGGGACGCGACGAGTTCGCCGAGTCTCGCCCGCTGGAAAAACAGCTGTGGGCAGGCGCGGTGGATACCGTTGGCGATAAGGTGCTGGCAAAAGTTCTGGCACAGATGAACTACGGGGGTTGCGTGGCGGCCTGTGGTCTGGCGGGCGGTTTTGCCCTGCCGACAACGGTGATGCCGTTTATTCTGCGCAACGTGCGTTTGCAGGGTGTGGATTCCGTGATGACGCCGCACGCCCGCCGCGCCCAGGCCTGGGAACGACTGGTTCGTGACCTGCCGGAAAGCTTCTACGCACAAGCCACAACGGAGATCGCGCTGGCCGACGCGCCGAAATTCGCCGACGCCATCATGAACAATCAGGTTCATGGCCGTACGCTGGTCAAGGTTAAATAAGCCGTAGCGCTGCAAAAATTTACATTTAAATAACGAAATTTCTCAGCGCATTGACAGACTCCCTGCCATAGTAACTACGCGTTATGCGTATGCCGGGAGTCTGTTATGAAAAAATGCCGTCCACTTACTGAAGCCGATGTCACCGCCGAATCGGCTTTTTTTATGCATCGCCGCCAGGTGCTTAAAGCCCTGGGCATCAGCGCTGCCGCCCTCTCGCTCCCTACAACGGCGCAGGCCGATCTGTTGGGATGGTTTAAAGGCAACGATCGCCCCCCCGCGCCTGCCGGAAAGCCGCTCGACTTCAGTAAACCCAGCGAGTGGCAAAACAGCCTGACTTTAACGCCGGAAGATAAGGTCACTGGCTATAACAACTTCTATGAATTCGGACTGGATAAAGCCGATCCGGCGGCCAATGCCGGCAGCATGAAAACCGATCCCTGGACGCTGAAAATCAGCGGAGAGGTCGCTAAACCCCTGACGCTGGACCACGACGCCTTAACCACCCGCTTTCCTTTAGAAGAACGCATTTACCGGATGCGCTGCGTCGAGGCCTGGTCAATGGTGGTACCGTGGATTGGCTTTCCTTTACATAAGCTGCTCGCACTTGTCGAACCCACCAGCAATGCCCGTTATGTGGCGCTCGAGACGCTTTACGCGCCGGACGATATGCCGGGACAAAAAGATCGTTTTATCGGCGGCGGGTTGAAGTATCCCTACGTTGAAGGCCTGCGGCTTGACGAAGCCATGCACCCGCTTACCCTGCTCACCGTTGGCGTCTACGGTAAAGCGCTACCGCCGCAAAACGGCGCGCCTATCCGTCTGACAGTGCCGTGGAAATATGGCTTCAAAGGCATTAAATCGATCGTTAGCATCAAACTCACCCGCGAACGACCGCCGACCACCTGGAATCTCGCTGCCCCGGATGAGTACGGTTTTTACGCCAACGTGAATCCGCACGTCGATCATCCGCGCTGGTCGCAGGCCACGGAGCGATTTATCGGTACGGGCGGGATCCTTGACGTTAAGCGCCAGCCGACCTTGCTGTTCAACGGCTATGGCGAGCAGGTGGCGTCGTTATACCGGGGACTGGATCTGCTGGAGAACATATAAGTGCGGCTGAATGCAAAACAGATTACCTGGCTGAAAATCCTCCTTCACCTGGCGGGAATTGTGCCGTTGCTTTGGCTGTTCTGGGCAATTAACAGCGGCGGGTTAAGCGCCGATCCGGTGAAAGATATTCAGCATTTTACCGGTAGGACCGCTCTGAAATTTCTCCTGGCGACCTTGTTGGTCACGCCGCTGGCGCGTTACGCTAAACAGCCCTTATTGATACGCACGCGGCGTTTGCTGGGGCTATGGTGTTTTGCCTGGGCCACGCTGCATCTAACCAGCTATGCGATGCTGGAGCTGGGCATTCAGAATCTGGGTTTACTGGGCCGCGAATTGATTACGCGCCCGTATTTGACGCTGGGCATTATCAGCTGGCTTATTTTGCTGGCGCTGACGCTGACCTCCACGCAGGCGGCGCAGCGCAAGCTGGGCAAACGCTGGCAATTACTGCATAACGTCGTCTATCTGGTGGCGATCCTCGCCCCTTTACATTATCTCTGGTCAGTGAAGGTTTTATCCCCGCAACCCGTTATTTACGCCCTGCTGGCGCTGGCGCTTTTAGCCTGCCGTTACAAGAAGTTTCGCCAGTGGTGGCGCTAGTTCAGCGAAGTGTGCTGTCGGTTACAAAACGCAGAGACTCAGATGTTATTTACGTGTTAGCGGTTGATTATCTTCCCTGATAAGACCAGTATTTAGCTGCCAATTGCTACGAAATCGTTATAATGTGCGACCCTGACCTCCCGGAAGGCGTTTTTAAGCCGCTGAAAGGGTGACAATCGCGCTTTGAAGGTATATTTTGTTTTTTGCCGGAGGATTGCCGCAAATCGCAGCATTTTGACCGACAAGTCTCACTTGAGGCGTAAAGGCGAAATAGACCGACGTCCTGACAGGCAAACGCGCTGTTGCCGTTGGGACTCACGCTTTACAGACAGCGGTAACCCCTCTGTCACAATCACACTAAACAAAGAGTACGGAACCCACTCATGGATATTCGTAAGATTAAAAAACTGATCGAGCTGGTTGAAGAATCAGGCATCTCCGAACTGGAAATTTCTGAAGGCGAAGAATCTGTACGCATCAGTCGTGCAGCGCCGGCAGGCAGCTTCCCGGTTATGCAACAGGCTTACGCTGCGCCAGTGATGCAGCAGCAACCGGCTCTGTCTAACGCAGTTGCTCCGGCAGCAGAAGCGCCGGCAGCCGCCGCAGCGGAAATCAGTGGTCACATCGTACGTTCCCCAATGGTTGGTACTTTCTACCGCACCCCGAGCCCGGACGCCAAAGCGTTCATCGAAGTGGGTCAGAAAGTCAACGTCGGCGATACCCTGTGCATCGTCGAAGCCATGAAAATGATGAACCAGATCGAAGCAGACAAATCAGGTACTGTGAAAGCGATCCTGGTCGAAAGTGGTCAGCCGGTAGAATTTGACGAGCCGCTGGTCGTCATCGAGTAACGAGGCGAACATGCTGGATAAAATTGTTATCGCCAACCGTGGCGAGATTGCACTGCGTATTCTTCGTGCCTGTAAAGAACTGGGCATCAAGACCGTGGCCGTGCACTCAAGCGCGGATCGCGATTTAAAACACGTATTGCTGGCGGATGAGACGGTCTGTATTGGTCCGGCTCCGTCCGTAAAAAGCTATCTGAACATCCCGGCGATCATCAGCGCCGCCGAAATCACCGGCGCGGTCGCGATTCACCCGGGTTACGGCTTCCTCTCTGAGAACGCCAACTTTGCCGAGCAGGTTGAACGTTCCGGCTTTATCTTCATCGGCCCGAAAGCCGACACTATTCGCCTGATGGGCGACAAAGTGTCTGCGATTACCGCCATGAAGAAAGCAGGCGTACCGACTGTACCGGGTTCTGACGGCCCGCTGACCGATGATATGGATGCGAACCGCGCCCATGCGAAACGCATCGGTTACCCGGTGATCATCAAAGCCTCCGGCGGCGGCGGCGGTCGCGGTATGCGCGTGGTGCGCAGCGATGCTGAACTGGCGCAGTCCATTTCCATGACCAAGGCGGAAGCGAAAGCGGCTTTCAGCAATGACATGGTGTACATGGAGAAATACCTCGAAAACCCACGCCACATCGAAATTCAGGTGCTGGCTGACGGTCAGGGGAACGCGATCTATCTGGCGGAACGTGACTGCTCCATGCAGCGTCGTCACCAGAAAGTCGTCGAAGAAGCGCCAGCGCCGGGCATTACCCCGGAACTGCGTCGTTACATCGGCGAGCGTTGCGCGAAAGCGTGCGTCGATATCGGCTATCGCGGGGCGGGTACCTTTGAGTTCCTGTTCGAAAACGGCGAGTTCTACTTCATTGAGATGAATACCCGTATTCAGGTTGAACATCCGGTTACCGAAATGATTACCGGCGTCGATCTGATCAAAGAACAGCTGCGTATCGCAGCCGGTCAGCCCCTGTCCATCAAACAGGAAGAAGTTGTGGTTCGCGGCCATGCGGTGGAATGCCGTATCAACGCCGAAGACCCGAATACCTTCCTGCCAAGCCCCGGCAAAATCACGCGTTTCCATGCGCCTGGCGGCTTTGGCGTGCGCTGGGAGTCCCATATTTACGCCGGTTACACCGTACCGCCGTACTATGATTCCATGATCGGCAAGCTCATCTGCTACGGCGAAAACCGTGACGTGGCGATTGCCCGCATGAAGAACGCCCTGCAGGAGCTGATCATCGACGGTATCAAAACCAACGTTGATTTGCAGACCCGCATTATGAACGACGAGCACTTTCAGAATGGTGGCACGAACATCCACTACCTGGAGAAAAAACTCGGTCTGAACGAGAAGTAAGTCAGCGTTTATGCGAAAAGGCCGGGCAACCCGGCCTTTTTTATTTCTGGGGATCGCCAGGCCCCATCATGTACAATCCCCGCTTTCTTCATCCACAAGGGACAAAAAATGGACAAATGTTTTGTTCAGGCCCATAAAGAAGCGCGCTGGGCGCTGTGGCTGACCCTTCTTTATCTTGCTGCATGGTTAGTGACTGCTTACTTACCAGGCGTAGCGCCGGGTTTCACCGGGCTGCCCCATTGGTTTGAGATGGCCTGCCTGTTGACGCCGCTGATCTTCATTCTGCTGTGCTGGGCAATGGTAAAATTTATCTATCGCGACATTCCGCTGGAGGATGACGATGCAGCTTGAAGTCATTCTGCCGCTGGTTGCCTACCTGGTTGTGGTATTTGCCATTTCTGTTTATGCCATGCGTAAAAGGCAGACCGGCTCATTTCTGAATGAATATTTCCTCGGCAGCCGCTCAATGGGCGGGGTTGTGCTGGCCATGACCCTGACCGCGACCTATATCAGCGCCAGTTCATTTATTGGTGGCCCGGGCGCCGCCTATAAATACGGGCTGGGCTGGGTTCTGCTGGCAATGATTCAGCTCCCCGCTGTCTGGCTCTCGCTGGGCGTCCTCGGTAAAAAGTTCGCCATTCTCGCGCGCCGTTATAATGCCGTGACCCTTAATGACATGCTGTTTGCCCGCTACCAAAGCCGACTGCTGGTGTGGCTGGCGAGTCTCAGCCTGCTGGTGGCCTTTGTCGGGGCGATGACAGTGCAGTTCATCGGCGGCGCGCGGCTGCTGGAAACGGCGGCGGGTATTCCTTACGAAACCGGGCTGCTGATTTTCGGGGTCAGTATCGCGCTGTACACCGCCTTTGGCGGCTTTCGCGCCAGCGTGCTGAACGACACCTTGCAAGGGTTGGTGATGCTTATTGGTACGATCGTTCTGCTGGTCGGTATCGTGCACGCCGCAGGCGGTTTAGGTCACGCGGTTGCAACCCTGGAGGCCATTAATCCGCAACTGATCTCCCCTCAGGGGGCGGATGATATCCTGTCTCCCGCCTTTATGACCTCGTTCTGGGTGTTGGTGTGCTTTGGCGTGATTGGGCTACCGCATACGGCAGTACGCTGTATTTCGTATAAAGACAGCAAGGCCGTGCATCGCGGGATGATCATCGGCACCATCGTGGTCGCGATCCTGATGTTTGGGATGCACCTTGCGGGCGCGCTGGGACGCGCGGTGATCCCGGACCTGACGGTGCCGGATCTGGTGATTCCCACGCTGATGGTCAAGGTGTTGCCGCCTTTCGCTGCCGGGATCTTCCTGGCTGCGCCAATGGCGGCGATTATGTCGACGATCAATGCGCAATTGCTGCAGAGTTCCGCTACGATCATTAAAGATCTCTACCTCAATATTCGCCCGGATCACGCGGAAAATGAGACGCGGCTGAAGCGTATGTCCGCGGCGATCACCTTGATCCTGGGAGCGCTGTTATTGCTGGCGGCCTGGAAGCCGCCAGAGATGATTATCTGGCTGAATCTGCTGGCGTTTGGCGGACTGGAAGCGGTATTCCTGTGGCCTCTGGTGCTTGGGCTGTACTGGGAGCGCGCAAACGCAACCGGGGCGTTGAGCGCGATGATCGTCGGTGGTGGGCTATACGCCATCCTCGCCACCCTGAATATTCAGTATCAGGGCTTTCACCCGATAGTGCCCTCGCTACTGCTAAGTCTGCTGGCCTTTCTGGTCGGAAACCGTTTCGGTTCCCCCGCACCACAGGCCGCCGTATTGTCTACTGATAAATAAAGAGTTTTGCCATGCCATGGATCCAATTAAAACTGAATACCACCGGTGCGAATGCGGAAGATCTGAGTGATGCGTTAATGGAAGCAGGCGCTGTTTCCATTACCTTCCAGGATACCCACGACACGCCGGTTTTCGAGCCATTGCCGGGCGAAACCCGCCTGTGGGGCGACACTGACGTGATCGGCCTGTTTGACGCCGAGACGGACATGAAAGAGGTGGTCGCGATTCTTGAGAATCATCCGCTGCTTGGCGCGGGTTTTGCCCATAAAATCGAACAGTTAGAAGATAAAGACTGGGAGCGCGAATGGATGGAAAACTTCCACCCGATGCGCTTTGGCGAACGCCTGTGGATCTGCCCCAGCTGGCGTGAAGTCCCCGACGAAAACGCGGTCAACGTCATGCTCGACCCGGGACTGGCGTTCGGTACCGGCACACATCCAACGACCTCCCTGTGCCTGCAATGGCTGGACAGCCTCGATTTAACCGGTAAAACCGTGATCGACTTCGGCTGTGGCTCCGGCATTCTGGCGATTGCGGCGCTGAAGCTTGGGGCGGCGAAAGCCATCGGCGTGGACATTGATCCGCAGGCGATTCAGGCCAGTCGCGACAACGCCGAACGTAACGGCGTTTCCGATCGCCTGGCGCTTTACCTGCCGCAGGATCAACCAGAAGCCCTGAAAGCCGACGTGGTGGTCGCTAATATCCTTGCTGGCCCGTTACGCGAGCTGGCGCCGTTAATCAGCGTCCTGCCCGTTACAGGCGGTTTGCTGGGCCTTTCCGGTATCCTCGCCAGCCAGGCGGAAAGCGTCTGCGAAGCCTATGCCGATCTCTTCGCCCTCGATCCGGTAGTGGAAAAAGAGGAGTGGTGCCGGATCACCGGAATAAAACAGTAATCCCTTTTTTCCAATATGGCCTGTTCGCAGGCCTTTTTTTCGGTTTTTTACCTCTTTCCCATCGCCTTCCATTCGCTAAAATAGTGACGTAACCCATTGAAGTTACACATATAAAAATCATATACATTCATTGGAAGAATACGATGAACCATTCTTTGAGCAAGGCAGCGCTTCTGGCGCTAAGTATCATGCCGTTTACGGCACTGGCCTCACACTGGACCTATGAAGGCGAAGGCGCCCCGGAGCACTGGGGTACGCTGAGTGAGGAATATAAAACCTGTCAGACAGGAATGAATCAGTCCCCGGTTAATATCGACCATACGGTCAATGCCCATCTGAGTCCGCTGGCTACCCACTATGTTGATGGCCCTGTCACGCTGATCAACAACGGGCATACCATTCAGGCCGGGTTAAAATCCACCACTGCGGATACCGTAACGATCGATGGCCAACCATTCACGTTGCAGCAGTTTCACTTCCATGCGCCGAGCGAAAACACCGTTCACGGTAAGCATTACGCCATGGAGATGCATCTGGTGCATAAAGATGCGAAAGGGGCGATTACCGTCGTCGCCGTCATGTTCGACAAAGGCGCCGCCAATAGCGAGCTGGAAAAGCTGTGGGCGACGATGCCGGAAAAAGCCGCTCAGGACGTCAAGATTACCACCCAGATGGACCTGAACGCGCTGTTGCCAAAAGAGAAATCTTACTGGCGTTTCAGCGGCTCTCTGACCACACCGCCCTGCTCTGAAGGCGTGACCTGGATCGTTCTTAAGCATCCGCTGACCCTCTCTGCGGCACAGCTGGAGAAGTTCAGCCACACCATGCACCATGACAATAGCCGCCCGGCACAGCCGCTGAATGGCCGCGTGGTGGTTGAGTAAACGACGACACGGTAAACGTTCATGCCTGTAATGAGAGCATAGTCACACTATGACCTGCTAATCTGCTGGTTAATTCAGCAGATTATCTTGTCAGCTCCTGTGGTATCGAAGAAAAAATGAGAAGTTACGCAAAATAATACGCGTACAGAAATTCGACACATTTTTTTAATTTAATGATTTATAAAGCTAATTATTCAAGTCACCTTCGTTTAACGGTGATTCTTTGATCCATCTCAGAGGATTGGTCAAAGTTTGGCCTTTCATCTCGTGCAAAAAATGCGTAATATACGCCGCCTTGCAGTCACAGTATGGTCATTTCTTAACTCATGCGCATCGGACAATACCAGCTCAGAAATCGCCTGATCGCAGCGCCAATGGCTGGCATCACTGACAGACCCTTTCGGACGCTGTGCTACGAGATGGGAGCAGGATTGACCGTATCCGAGATGATGTCTTCTAACCCGCAGGTTTGGGAAAGCGACAAGTCCCGGCTACGGATGGTGCACGTTGATGAGCCAGGAATTCGCACGGTGCAAATTGCCGGTAGCGACCCTGTTGAGATGGCCGATGCCGCACGTATCAACGTGGAAAGCGGCGCCCAGATTATTGATATCAATATGGGGTGTCCGGCTAAAAAAGTGAATCGCAAGCTCGCAGGTTCAGCCCTCTTGCAGTACCCGGAATTAGTGAAGTCAATACTAACCGAGGTCGTCAGAGCAGTGGACGTTCCTGTCACCCTGAAGATTCGCACCGGCTGGGCTCCGGAACACCGTAACTGCGTAGAGATTGCCCAACTGGCTGAAGATTGTGGCATTCAGGCTCTGACCATTCATGGACGCACCCGCGCCTGTTTGTTCAATGGAGATGCTGAGTACGACAGTATTCGGGCAGTTAAGCAGAAAGTTTCCATTCCGATTATCGCGAATGGCGACATTACTGACCCGCTTAAAGCCAGAGCTGTGCTCGACTATACGGGGGCTGATGCCCTGATGATAGGCCGCGCAGCTCAGGGAAGACCCTGGATCTTCCGGGAAATCCAGCATTATCTGGACACTGGGGAGCTGCTGTCCCCCCTGCCTTTGGCAGAGGTTAAGCGCTTGCTTTGTGCGCATGTTCGGGAATTGCATGACTTTTATGGCCAGGCAAAAGGGTACCGAATTGCGCGTAAACACGTCTCCTGGTATCTCCAGGAGCACGCTCCAAATGACCAGTTTCGGCGCACATTCAACGCCATTGAAGACGCCAGCGAACAGCTGGAGGCGTTGGAGGCATACTTCGAAAATTTTGCGTAATGAAATAAAGAGCTGACAGAACTATGTTCGAACAACGCGTAAATTCTGACGTACTGACCGTTTCTACCGTTAACTCTCAGGATCAGGTAACTCAAAAGCCCCTGCGTGACTCGGTTAAACAGGCACTGAAGAACTATTTTGCTCAACTGAACGGTCAGGATGTTAATGACCTCTATGAGCTGGTACTGGCTGAAGTTGAACAGCCCCTGTTGGACATGGTGATGCAATACACCCGCGGTAACCAGACCCGTGCTGCTCTGATGATGGGCATCAACCGTGGTACGCTGCGTAAAAAATTGAAAAAATACGGCATGAACTGATACTAATCAGTTAACTGTCTGATATAAAAGGCGCTACTCGGCATGGGGAAGCGCCTTTTTTATACGCATTTCTTGTGGAGTAGAGATGAAAACGGGAGTTGAACCACACTACTTTGGCAATGAATCGACGTCGGTCATTCACGGAGATGCGTTAGCCGAACTCAAGAAATTACCCACTGAAAGCGTCGACTTAATTTTTGCCGATCCGCCCTATAACATCGGAAAAGATTTTGACGGCATGCGGGAAGCCTGGGACGCGGACGTTTTCCTCGCCTGGCTGTTCGAATGCATTGAAGAGTGTCATCGGGTACTGAAAAAGCAGGGCACGATGTACATCATGAACAGCACCGAGAACATGCCATATATTGATCTCAAGTGCCGGAATCTGTTTACCATCAAGAGCCGGATCGTCTGGTCCTACGACAGCTCAGGCGTACAGGCAAAGAAATATTTCGGCTCAATGTACGAACCGATCCTGATGATGGTAAAAGACGCCAAAAATTACACCTTCAATAGCGAAGCGATTCTGGTTGAGACGAAAACCGGCGCTAAACGAGCGTTGATCGACTACCGTAAAAACCCGCCTCAGCCCTACAACACGCAAAAAGTCCCGGGAAACGTCTGGGAGTTTCCCCGTGTGCGTTACCTGATGAATGAATATGAAAACCATCCGACGCAAAAGCCTGTCGCCCTGTTAAAGCGGATCGTATTGGCCTCCTCAAACCCTGGCGATACCGTCCTTGATCCTTTCGCAGGCAGCTTTACCACCGGCGCGGTGGCGCTGGAGACAGGACGGAAGTTCATTGGTATTGAGGTAAATGATGAATACGTCAAGATAGGCCTGCGACGCATGAATGTGACCTCGCACTTCACCAGCGATGAGCTTGCGAAAGTGAAAAAAAGGAAGACGAAAAATTTGTCGAAAAAGAGCCGGACGGGGCCCAAAACGCTCAGCGTCGTGACAAAGTAAAAGCATTGTAAGCCCGCTTTTCAGAGCGCATTTTTCGTGTATATTTCCAGCACGCTTGGGCATGAATACACAGGATTGGACAATGATTCGCAAGTATTGGTGGCTGGTTGTTTTTGCGGTCTCCGTTTTTATCTTTGATGCGTTACTGATTCAGTGGATCGAGCTTATCACCACGGAATCCGACAAGTGTCGCAACATGGACTCGGTGAATCCCCTAAAGTTAGTCAACTGTGCCGACCTGCAATAGCGTCACGTTTTTGAATTGGGGAAATGATTATATTTCCCCGTGAATATTGGTTGGTTTTATTAATTGCCTGACATTTCCGTCCGGGCTTAACATGCTTAATACGTTATCCACCAGCGCAGGCGCCTGCTCATAAAGATTATAACTGGCAGGGTTCATTAACCAGTTTTTAAGGATGCCGCTAAAACTGCCGCAAATAATGATTAAGGCTACGTCCAGATCAAGGGTTCCGGGTATCACGCCCTCCGCCATACAGGCCTGTAATGCCTCGCGTAACGCCTGCTGGTTAAAACCTATCTTCTCACGTATTTCCCGCTCAGATATCATGTCATCCTGAAACTCACATTTATGATATAAGATTTGTAATAAAGCCTGCTGTCGTGGAACGTCGGCAATATATTGCAATGCGACGATAAACTTCTCACGCAGTTGTTGTAACGGGTTTTCTGCATTCGGCGCAGTGACTCGTTCCTGAATAAGATCGCGCAAAGGGGGTTGCTGCTGCCACACTTCGTTAAACAACTGCGTCTTGTTGCTGAAGTGCCAGTAGATTGCGCCACGCGTGACCTGGGCGGCGTCGGCAATATCATTGAGCGTGGTGTTGCCTACGCCCCGTGCGGCAAACTGTGTAATGGCCGTTTCAATTAAATGTTGTCGCGTTTTAAGGGCATCAGCCTTGGTTTTTTTTGCCATGGAGTATCACATCAGAGTCGGAGTAATTATTACGCCAGTAAAGCCGTTCTGGAAAAGCCGACTGTAACATCTCATACCCGCGCACACGAAATAAAAGCCTGATTGTGACGCACAAATCATTCAAACAAATAGAGTGCACGAATGCTAATAGATAAATTATTCACACAAAGAATGTATATTTCAAAATATATTAACTCGCAATAAATAATGTCTAAATTCGACAGGGCAATACGGTAAGCCAGGGTTCCTTTTTTTGTTTTTACGTGCCGTTGCGCCAACCTAAAAATAAGTATTACTTACATCGCGACCCAATAATTTGTAGGATAGCAAGCTGTTATTTTTTCGCGCACGTTACCGCCTTACCGTTATCCGGTAAATAACGAGCTATTGGTTTTTAAGGAACAGTAATGACGAAACATGCCAGGTTTTCACTCCTGCCCTCATTCATTATCATCTCTGCTGCGCTGCTGGCCGGTTGTAACGATCAGGGAGAGCAACAAGCGCATGCCAGCGAGCCGCAAGTGACCGTACACGTGGTCAACACCGCGCCATTAGCCGTGACCACAGAATTACCGGGACGCACCACAGCCTTCCGCATTGCCGAGGTTCGCCCGCAGGTTAGCGGTATTGTCCTTAAACGGAATTTCACCGAAGGTAGCGATGTCGAGGCAGGACAGTCGCTTTACCAGATCGATCCGGCAACCTATCAGGCCGACTATGACAGTGCGAAAGGCGAGCTGGCGAAAAGCGAAGCCGCTGCCGCCATCGCCCATTTGACGGTGAAACGCTATGTTCCGCTGGTTGGTACAAAGTACATCAGCCAACAGGAATACGATCAGGCCATTGCCGATGCGCGCCAGGCTGATGCCGCCGTCACAGCCGCAAAAGCCGCGGTGGAAAGCGCGCGTATCAATCTCGCTTATACCAAAGTCACCTCGCCGATAAGCGGACGGATTGGCAAATCAAGCGTCACCGAAGGCGCACTGGTGACTAACGGGCAGGCGACGGAACTGGCAACCGTACAGCAGCTCGACCCTATTTACGTCGATGTGACTCAATCCAGCAACGACTTCATGCGTCTGAAAGAATCTCTCGAACAAGGCAGTCTGCACAAGGATAACGCCAGCAGTAGCGTCGAGCTGGTCATGGAAAATGGCCAAGCGTATCCGCTAAAAGGCGCTTTACAGTTCTCTGATGTCACCGTTGACGAAAGCACCGGCTCAATCACCTTACGCGCCGTGTTCCCTAACCCGCAGCACACATTGCTGCCGGGCATGTTTGTACGCGCGCGTATCGATGAAGGCGTGCAGCCAAACGCGATCCTCGTACCACAGCAAGGCGTCACGCGAACCCCGCGCGGCGATGCCACGGTACTGGTCGTGAACAACGAAAGCAAAGTGGAATCCCGCCCCGTCATCGCTTCGCAGGCAATTGGCGACAAATGGCTGATAAGCGAAGGGTTACAGCCTGGCGATCGGGTGATCGTGAGCGGGTTGCAAAAAGCGCGTCCAGGCACCAAAGTGAAAGCCACGCCGGATACCGAAGCCCCTGCTGCACAAGCGGCGCAATAAGGTAAACGGACATGGCAAACTTTTTTATCAGGCGTCCTATTTTTGCCTGGGTACTGGCCATCATTCTGATGCTGGCGGGCGCCCTGGCCATTATGCAACTGCCCGTTGCGCAGTACCCCACCATCGCGCCACCGGCGGTTTCGATTTCCGCAAACTATCCGGGGGCAGATGCCCAGACGGTACAAGATACCGTGACTCAGGTTATCGAACAGAATATGAACGGTATCGATAACCTGATGTATATGTCCTCCACCAGCGACTCTGCGGGAAGCGTAACCATCACGCTGACCTTCGAGTCGGGTACCGATCCGGATATCGCTCAGGTTCAGGTTCAGGTTCAGGTTCAGAACAAACTGCAGCTGGCGACGCCGCTCCTGCCGCAGGAAGTTCAGCAGCAGGGAATTAGCGTTGAGAAGTCGAGCAGTAGCTTCCTGATGGTTGCAGGCTTTGTTTCCGATAACCCTCAGACCACCCAGGACGATATCTCCGACTATGTCGCCTCAAACGTTAAAGACTCCATCAGCCGTCTGAACGGCGTCGGTGACGTTCAACTGTTTGGCGCGCAGTATGCGATGCGCATCTGGCTGGATGCCAATCTCCTGAACAAATACCAGCTCACGCCGGTAGATGTTATCAACCAGTTGAAAGTGCAGAACGACCAAATCGCGGCCGGTCAGCTTGGCGGGACGCCCGCCCTGCCGGGACAACAGCTTAACGCCTCGATCATTGCGCAGACGCGTCTGAAAGATCCCGAAGAATTCGGCAAAGTCACGCTGCGCGTAAACAGCGACGGCTCCGTCGTGCGGTTGAAAGATGTCGCGCGCATTGAGCTTGGCGGAGAAAACTATAACGTTGTCGCTCGCATTAACGGTAAACCGGCATCCGGTCTGGGGATTAAACTGGCTACCGGCGCCAACGCCCTTGATACTGCCACCGCCATTAAGGCCAAACTGGTCGAGCTACAGCCCTTCTTCCCGGCGGGAATGAAAGTGGTTTACCCGTATGACACCACCCCGTTTGTGAAAATCTCCATTCATGAAGTGGTGAAAACACTTTTCGAAGCAATCGTACTGGTATTCCTGGTGATGTATCTGTTCCTGCAGAACATCCGCGCCACGCTGATCCCGACCATTGCCGTTCCGGTTGTCCTGTTGGGGACGTTTGCGGTACTGGCGGCATTTGGTTACTCGATAAACACCCTGACCATGTTCGGCATGGTGCTCGCCATCGGCCTGTTGGTCGATGACGCGATAGTGGTGGTTGAAAACGTCGAACGCGTGATGATGGAAGATAAGTTGCCTCCACGGGAAGCCACTGAGAAGTCCATGTCGCAGATTCAGGGCGCCCTGGTGGGGATCGCAATGGTGCTCTCCGCCGTGTTCATCCCGATGGCCTTCTTTGGCGGATCGACAGGTGCAATCTACCGCCAGTTCTCCATCACCATTGTGTCGGCAATGGCGCTCTCGGTGCTGGTCGCGTTGATCCTCACGCCTGCGCTCTGCGCGACGTTGCTTAAACCCGTCTCCGCTGAGCATCATGAGAAAAAGAGCGGTTTCTTCGGCTGGTTTAACGCCAAATTCGATCATAGCGTCAACCATTACACCAATAGCGTCAGCGGCATTGTCCACAACACCGGTCGTTACCTGCTAATCTATCTGCTGATTGTTGTCGGGATGGCGCTCCTGTTCGTACGCTTGCCGACATCCTTCTTGCCTGAAGAGGATCAGGGCGTGTTTCTGACCATGATCCAACTTCCTGCCGGGGCAACGCAGGAGCGCACGCAAAACGTGCTGGATCAAGTGACCCATTATTATCTGGACACCGAGAAAGCCAACGTTGAAAGCGTCTTTACCGTGAACGGCTTTAGCTTCAGCGGTCAGGGACAAAACTCGGGGATGGCCTTTGTGAGCCTCAAGCCCTGGGAGGAGCGTAGCGGCGAAGAAAACAACGTTGAATCGATTATCGCCCGGGCGACTCGCGCTTTCAGCCAGATCCGGGATGGCATGGTTTTCCCTTTCAACATGCCAGCAATTGTCGAGCTGGGTACCGCAACGGGCTTCGACTTTGAGCTTATCGACCAGGCGGGGCTGGGGCATAACGCGTTAACCCAGGCGAGAAACCAGCTTTTAGGAATGGTGGCTCAACATCCTGAAACGTTAGTACGCGTTCGCCCGAATGGGCTGGAAGACACTGCGCAGTTTAAGCTGGACGTCGATCAGGAAAAAGCGCAGGCGCTGGGCGTCTCGCTGTCCGATATCAACGAGACAATCTCTGCGGCGCTGGGCGGCTACTACGTTAACGACTTCATTGACCGTGGTCGTGTGAAGAAAGTCTATGTTCAGGCCGACGCCCAGTTCCGCATGTTGCCAGAGGACATCGATAATCTGTATGTGCGGAGCGCAAATGGAGAGATGGTGCCGTTCTCTACGTTTAGTTCGTCGCACTGGATTTACGGTTCGCCGCGTCTGGAACGTTACAACGGCCTGCCTTCAATGGAGATCCTGGGGGAAGCCGCCCCTGGAACCAGTTCCGGTGAGGCGATGGCCTTAATGGAAAGCATGGCTTCCAATCTTCCTGTGGGGATTGGCTATGACTGGACAGGAATGTCGTATCAGGAGCGGCTATCCGGAGACCAGGCGCCAGCGCTAATCGCCATCTCGTTTGTCGTCGTCTTCCTTTGCCTGGCCGCACTGTATGAAAGCTGGTCGATACCTTTCTCGGTGATGCTGGTTGTGCCGTTAGGTATTGTAGGGGTATTGCTCGCCGCAACGTTATTTGGGCAAAAGAATGACGTTTACTTTATGGTTGGGCTGTTAACCACCATTGGCCTGTCCGCGAAGAACGCGATCCTGATTGTCGAATTCGCGAAAGACTTAATGGATAAAGAAGGCAATGGCGTTATTGAAGCGACGCTCTCTGCGTCACGTATGCGTTTACGTCCAATTCTCATGACGTCACTGGCCTTTATACTTGGCGTATTGCCGCTTGCGATCAGTAATGGCGCGGGTAGCGGCGCGCAAAATGCGGTCGGGATCGGCGTGATGGGCGGCATGGTTTCAGCAACCCTGCTGGCAATCTTCTTTGTGCCTGTCTTCTTCGTGGTCGTCAGAGGACGTTTTGGACGAACCCGCCAGTAACCGTGTCAACAAAGGCGTCTCAGGACGCCTTTGTGACATCCTGCCTTGTTCTTACTTTATGAATCGAATCATTATTTTGTTCTGTCCGGCAGGGTGTCATTACGCTTTTACCTGTATCACCATAATTAAGCCGTTTGAAAATGATTTCTGGTATCACCTTTAATTATCTTTTTCTCTTCATTGATTTACTTTTCTGTGAGCTCTGTAAATTTCCTACTGCTCATTTACGAAATACTTTTCTATTACTCACCCTGTCGATATTCACGTCCGAAATTAGTATTTCGATTTAGTGAATATGTTAAAAACATTTTGCTCCAAAATGTGGCTTACGTTTCATTTTCGCACTATTTAAGGGCGCTGCATGTATTTAATCCTGTCTACACTCTGGATATTGCGTCGTGCACGCTGACGCAAAACCTGGCACTCCCTTTGCTTATAAGAGTACGGCCAGGCCACAGACAGGTTTAAAACGTTGCGTAACGTTCTCCATAACAATAATTCTCGCCACACAGGATGCATTATGAAAAAGATGATGATCGCCACGCTGGCTGCTGCCGGCGTGCTGCTTACGGTTGCAAATCAGGTACATGCGGGTGCAACCCTGGATGCCGTAAAAAAGAAAGGCTTCGTACAATGTGGGATCAGTGATGGGCTGCCCGGCTTTTCTTACGCCGACGCGGAGGGGAAATTCTCGGGCATTGATGTCGACGTATGCCGCGGTGTCGCTGCTGCTGTGCTCGGCGACGACAGCAAAGTGAAATACACCCCGCTGACGGCCAAAGAGCGCTTCACCGCGTTACAGTCCGGCGAAGTGGATCTTCTCTCGCGGAATACGACCTGGACCTCCTCGCGTGACGCCGGGATGGGCATGTCATTTACCGGCGTAACCTATTACGACGGCATCGGTTTTCTGACACACAACAAAGCGGGTCTGAAAAGCGCGAAAGAACTTGATGGCGCGACCGTTTGTATTCAGGCAGGAACAGACACTGAGCTGAACGTGGCTGACTATTTTAAAGCGAATAAGATGAAGTATACCCCAGTGACCTTTGATCGCTCTGACGAGTCGGCAAAAGCGCTGGAGTCAGGACGTTGTGATACCCTCGCCTCCGACCAGTCTCAGCTTTACGCTCTGCGCATTAAACTAAGTAACCCAGGCGAATGGATCGTCCTGCCGGAGGTAATCTCCAAAGAGCCGCTTGGCCCTGTTGTCCGTCGCGGCGATGATGAATGGTTTGCTGTTGTACGCTGGACGCTGTTTGCGATGCTTAATGCTGAAGAGATGGGCGTCACGTCGAAAAACGTTGATGAGAAAGCGGCTAACCCCGCGACGCCGGATATGGCTCATCTGTTAGGCAAAGAAGGGGATTACGGTAAAGACCTGAAACTCGATAACAAGTGGGCATATAACATCATCAAGCAGGTGGGTAATTACGCTGAGATCTTTGAACGTAACGTGGGATCGGAAAGCCCGTTGAAGATCAAACGTGGGCAAAACAATCTCTGGAATAACGGCGGCATCCAGTACGCACCACCCGTACGTTAAGCCGTTGTGCTGTAACGAGCGCCGCACAGGCGGCGCTCAGTCCAGAGTCATTGTTACCGAGGCTTTCTTATGTTCCATCGCCGCTCTCACGCAAAAGGATCGCTCTCCTTTTCTCATCCTGTGGTCCGCGCGTGGCTGTTTCAAATTATCGCCATTCTTGCGGTCGTCGCCGTGGTTATTTACCTTGTTCACAATACGATTAATAACCTGAGCAATCGCGGCATTACTTCAGGTTTTGCGTTTCTTGACCGCAGTGCCGGGTTTGGTATTGTCCAGCACCTGATTGACTATCAACAGGGTGATACTTACGGGCGCGTTTTTCTGGTTGGTTTGCTTAACACCTTGTTGGTTTCCGCATTGTGTATTGTGTTTGCCTCCGTTCTCGGCTTTTTTCTCGGGCTGGCACGCCTTTCCGATAACTGGTTACTGCGCAAACTGTCGACGGTGTATATTGAGATCTTTCGCAACGTCCCCCCACTTTTGCAAATATTTTTCTGGTACTTCGCGGTGTTACGCAATTTGCCCGGGCCGCGGCAGGCTGTCAGCGCGCTGGATGCCGTGTTTCTGAGTAACCGGGGTCTCTATATTCCCTCTCCGCAATTGGGAGAAGGCATACTGCCTTTTACGATCTCAATTGCGCTCGCCGTTGCGATTTCCGTTGGGCTGTTTCGCTTCAATAAAATGCACCAGACAAAAACAGGACAGTTACGTAAAACCTGGCCTACTGCGCTGGGGCTGATTGTCCTGTTGCCACTGTTCGCCCACTGGCTTTTTGGCGCTGCGCTTCATTGGGACATCCCCGAATTGCGGGGCTTTAACTTCCGTGGCGGTATGGTGCTTATCCCCGAACTGGCGGCGTTGACGCTGGCACTGTCGGTTTATACCTCGGCGTTTATTGCGGAAATTATTCGCGCGGGGATTCAGGCGGTACCATATGGTCAACATGAAGCAGCGCGTTCGCTGGGGCTTCCAAACACGGTCACCCTACGTCAGGTCATTATTCCTCAAGCGCTGCGGGTGATCATCCCGCCGTTAACGAGCCAGTACCTCAATATTGTAAAGAATTCCTCGCTGGCCGCCGCGATTGGTTATCCCGATATGGTTTCGCTGTTCGCGGGAACGGTTCTGAATCAGACAGGACAGGCCATTGAAACGATCGCCATCACCATGTCGGTGTATCTGATCATCAGCCTGAGCATCTCACTGCTGATGAATATTTATAACCGCCGCATCGCCCTCGTTGAGCGCTAAGGAAGCATGATGACAAAAGTTCTGCTGTCACATCCCGCGCGTCCGGCCAGTCATGGTCATGGCCGAATCGTGGCCTGGGTGCGTAAAAATCTTTTTTCCAGCGTATTGAATAGTCTACTGACGATCTTATGCCTGTGGCTGATGTGGGAGCTTATTCCTCCCTTCGTAAACTGGGCGTTTTTGCAGGCCAATTGGGTCGGTTCTGCTCGTGCGGACTGCACGCAATCAGGCGCATGCTGGGTGTTCATCCATGAACGCTTCGGCCAGTTTATGTTTGGCCTTTATCCGCACGAGCAACGCTGGCGGATCAAGCTGGCGCTGTTTATCGGGCTGGTCTCAATTGTTCCGATGTTCTGGAACAGGATGCCCCGGCGCGGACGTTATATTGCTGTCTGGGCAGTCATCTACCCGTTAGTGGTCTGGTGGTTGTTGTATGGCGGTTTGCTGGGGCTGGAGCGGGTTGAGACGCGCCAGTGGGGAGGGCTGACCCTGACCTTAATCATCGCCTCTGTCGGGATCGCTGGGGCGTTACCCTTAGGGATTCTACTGGCTCTGGGGCGCCGCTCCCATATGCCCGTTGTCCGGATCTTATCCGTTATTTTCATTGAGTTCTGGCGAGGCGTGCCGCTGATCACCGTCCTGTTTATGTCATCGGTTATGCTGCCATTGTTCATGGAAGAAGGAACAAGTATCGATAAACTCATTCGGGCGTTGGTAGGGGTGATTCTGTTTCAGTCCGCCTATGTCGCGGAAGTTGTTCGTGGTGGGCTTCAGGCGCTGCCAAAGGGTCAATATGAAGCGGCGGAATCGTTAGCTCTTGGCTACTGGAAAATGCAAGGGTTGGTCATTATTCCCCAGGCCCTGAAGATGGTTATTCCGGGCCTGGTCAACACCATCATTGCGCTGTTTAAAGATACCAGTCTGGTCATCATCATCGGCCTGTTCGATCTCTTCAGTAGCGTGCAACAAGCCACGGTTGACCCTGCCTGGCTGGGTATGTCCACCGAAGGCTATGTTTTTGCCGCTCTGATTTACTGGATTTTTTGCTTCAGCATGTCGCGCTACAGCCAGTATCTGGAAAAGCGCTTTAACACCGGGCGTACGCCGCACTGAGGATTCTATGAGCCAACTTTTAATGCCATCTGCCGACGCGATGATTACGCTGGAAAACGTTAATAAATGGTACGGGCAGTTCCATGTTTTAAAGGATATTAACCTGAGCGTAAGACAGGGAGAACGCATTGTTTTATGTGGTCCTTCCGGATCGGGGAAATCAACGACGATCCGCTGCATTAATCATCTCGAAGAACATCAACAAGGACGTATCGTTGTGGATGGTATCGAGCTGAATGAGGACATTCGTAATGTCGAACGCGTCAGGCAGGAGGTTGGAATGGTGTTCCAGCATTTTAATCTCTTTCCGCATCTCACTGTTCTGCAAAACTGTACGCTGGCTCCCATTTGGGTACGTAAAATGCCGACAAAAGAGGCCGAAGCCCTGGCGATGCACTATCTCGAACGCGTTCGTATAGCGGAGCATGCTCATAAATTCCCGGGCCAGATCTCGGGCGGTCAGCAGCAGCGCGTAGCGATTGCTCGCTCGCTGTGCATGAAACCGAAAATCATGCTGTTTGATGAACCTACTTCAGCGTTGGACCCTGAAATGGTTAAAGAAGTGTTGGATACCATGATTGGCCTGGCACAGTCGGGGATGACAATGCTTTGCGTCACGCATGAGATGGGGTTTGCCAGAACCGTGGCAGACAGAGTGATCTTCATGGACCGGGGAGAGATTGTAGAGCAGGCTCCGCCAGATGAGTTCTTCGCGCATCCGAAATCAGAACGTACGCGAGCGTTCCTGTCGCAGGTCATTCATTAAACGCTTGTTTTGCCCGGTGGCGCCACGCTTACCGGGCCTATAGATTCATAGGGTTCCAAACGCAAAAAGGCCATCCTTTCGGATGGCCTTCTCACTTAATTGATGTCTGGCAGTTCCCTACTCTCGCATGGGGAGACCCCACACTACCATCGGCGCTACGGCGTTTCACTTCTGAGTTCGGCATGGGGTCAGGTGGGACCACCGCGCTACTGCCGCCAGACAAATTCTTTTCTACTGTGCCGAACTTTAACCTAATTAAGTGGTGCTGATACCCAGAGTCGAACTGGGGACCTCACCCTTACCAAGGGTGCGCTCTACCAACTGAGCCATATCAGCACGCTAAATTTGATGCCTGGCAGTTCCCTACTCTCGCATGGGGAGACCCCACACTACCATCGGCGCTACGGCGTTTCACTTCTGAGTTCGGCATGGGGTCAGGTGGGACCACCGCGCTACGGCCGCCAGGCAAATTCTTTGTGCTCTGTACGCAATACTTTATCGCATCAGCGGCGCTGGCTGCGTAAACTATTGCGTACTTAACTCTGAATCAATGCTGAAAATCTCTCAATTCCGCCAAAACATCTTCGGCGTTGTAAGGTTAAGCCTCACGGTTCATTAGTACCGGTTAGCTCAACGCATCGCTGCGCTTACACACCCGGCCTATCAACGTCGTCGTCTTCAACGTTCCTTCAGGAGACTTATAGTCTCAGGGAGAACTCATCTCGGGGCAAGTTTCGTGCTTAGATGCTTTCAGCACTTATCTCTTCCGCATTTAGCTACCGGGCAGTGCCATTGGCATGACAACCCGAACACCAGTGATGCGTCCACTCCGGTCCTCTCGTACTAGGAGCAGCCCCCCTCAGTTCTCCAGCGCCCACGGCAGATAGGGACCGAACTGTCTCACGACGTTCTAAACCCAGCTCGCGTACCACTTTAAATGGCGAACAGCCATACCCTTGGGACCTACTTCAGCCCCAGGATGTGATGAGCCGACATCGAGGTGCCAAACACCGCCGTCGATATGAACTCTTGGGCGGTATCAGCCTGTTATCCCCGGAGTACCTTTTATCCGTTGAGCGATGGCCCTTCCATTCAGAACCACCGGATCACTATGACCTGCTTTCGCACCTGCTCGCGCCGTCACGCTCGCAGTCAAGCTGGCTTATGCCATTGCACTAACCTCCTGATGTCCGACCAGGATTAGCCAACCTTCGTGCTCCTCCGTTACTCTTTAGGAGGAGACCGCCCCAGTCAAACTACCCACCAGACACTGTCCGCAACCCGGATTACGGGCCCACGTTAGAACACCAGCCATTAAAGGGTGGTATTTCAAGGGCGGCTCCACGCAGACTGGCGTCCACGCTTCAAAGCCTCCCACCTATCCTACACATCAAGGACCAGTGTTCAGTGTCAAGCTATAGTAAAGGTTCACGGGGTCTTTCCGTCTTGCCGCGGGTACACTGCATCTTCACAGCGAGTTCAATTTCACTGAGTCTCGGGTGGAGACAGCCTGGCCATCATTACGCCATTCGTGCAGGTCGGAACTTACCCGACAAGGAATTTCGCTACCTTAGGACCGTTATAGTTACGGCCGCCGTTTACCGGGGCTTCGATCAAGAGCTTCTCCTTACGGATAACCCCATCAATTAACCTTCCGGCACCGGGCAGGCGTCACACCGTATACGTCCACTTTCGTGTTTGCACAGTGCTGTGTTTTTAATAAACAGTTGCAGCCAGCTGGTATCTTCGACTGATTTCAGCTCCATGAGTAAATCACTTCACCTACATATCAGCGTGCCTTCTCCCGAAGTTACGGCACCATTTTGCCTAGTTCCTTCACCCGAGTTCTCTCAAGCGCCTTGGTATTCTCTACCTGACCACCTGTGTCGGTTTGGGGTACGATTTCGTGTTACCTGATGCTTAGAGGCTTTTCCTGGAAGCAGGGCATTTGTCACTTCAGCACCGTAGTGCCTCGTCATCACGCCTCAGTGTTAAAGTGAACCGGATTTACCTGGAACACACACCTACACGCTTAAACCGGGACAACCGTCGCCCGGCCGACATAGCCTTCTCCGTCCCCCCTTCGCAGTAACACCAAGTACAGGAATATTAACCTGTTTCCCATCGACTACGCCTTTCGGCCTCGCCTTAGGGGTCGACTCACCCTGCCCCGATTAACGTTGGACAGGAACCCTTGGTCTTCCGGCGAGCGGGCTTTTCACCCGCTTTATCGTTACTTATGTCAGCATTCGCACTTCTGATACCTCCAGCATGCCTCACGACACACCTTCAACGGCTTACAGAACGCTCCCCTACCCAACAACACATAGTGTCGCTGCCGCAGCTTCGGTGCATGGTTTAGCCCCGTTACATCTTCCGCGCAGGCCGACTCGACCAGTGAGCTATTACGCTTTCTTTAAATGATGGCTGCTTCTAAGCCAACATCCTGGCTGTCTGAGCCTTCCCACATCGTTTCCCACTTAACCATGACTTTGGGACCTTAGCTGGCGGTCTGGGTTGTTTCCCTCTTCACGACGGACGTTAGCACCCGCCGTGTGTCTCCCGTGATAACATTCTCCGGTATTCGCAGTTTGCATCGGGTTGGTAAGCCGGGATGGCCCCCTAGCCGAAACAGTGCTCTACCCCCGGAGATGAGTTCACGAGGCGCTACCTAAATAGCTTTCGGGGAGAACCAGCTATCTCCCGGTTTGATTGGCCTTTCACCCCCAGCCACAGGTCATCCGCTAATTTTTCAACATTAGTCGGTTCGGTCCTCCAGTTAGTGTTACCCAACCTTCAACCTGCCCATGGCTAGATCACCGGGTTTCGGGTCTATACCCTGCAACTTAACGCCCAGTTAAGACTCGGTTTCCCTGCGGCTCCCCTATTCGGTTAACCTTGCTACAGAATATAAGTCGCTGACCCATTATACAAAAGGTACGCAGTCACCCCATAAAGAGGCTCCCACTGCTTGTACGTACACGGTTTCAGGTTCTTTTTCACTCCCCTCGCCGGGGTTCTTTTCGCCTTTCCCTCACGGTACTGGTTCACTATCGGTCAGTCAGGAGTATTTAGCCTTGGAGGATGGTCCCCCCATATTCAGACAGGATACCACGTGTCCCGCCCTACTCATCGAGCTCACAACCGGTGTGGTTTTGTGTACGGGGCTGTCACCCTGTATCGCGTGCCTTTCCAGACACTTCCACTACCACACTGGCTGATTCAGGCTCTGGGCTGCTCCCCGTTCGCTCGCCGCTACTGGGGGAATCTCGGTTGATTTCTTTTCCTCGGGGTACTTAGATGTTTCAGTTCCCCCGGTTCGCCTCGTTAACCTATGTATTCAGTTAACGATAGTGTGACGAATCACACTGGGTTTCCCCATTCGGACATCGCCGGGTCAAAGGTTCATATCACCTCGCCGACGCTTTTCGCAGATTAGCACGTCCTTCATCGCCTCTGACTGCCAGGGCATCCACCGTGTACGCTTGGTCGCTTAACCTCACAACCCGAAGATGTTTCACTTCTGATTGCGATAATTGAGAGACTCACGAACAACTTTCGTTGTTCTGTGTTTCAATTTTCAGCTTGATCCAGATTTTTAAAGAGCAAAACTTCGCAGTGAACCCTTTCAGGTACACTCTGAAGTTTTCTTACGTAAACGTTCTACAGAATGGTGGAGCTATGCGGGATCGAACCGCAGACCTCCTGCGTGCAAAGCAGGCGCTCTCCCAGCTGAGCTATAGCCCCATCGTGTAGTCAGAACCTCTTTACCGATAATTCGTTTCCGGGCGCGGCGTGGTGAAGCGAAGCATACATCAGTATGCGAGCTTTGCCACAACAAAGCACGGGAGCGAATTTGGTAGGCCTGAGTGGACTTGAACCACCGACCTCACCCTTATCAGGGGTGCGCTCTAACCACCTGAGCTACAAGCCTGTAGAGGTTTTACTGCTCGTTTTTCATCAGACAATCTGTGTGGACACTACAAAGGCAGGTTCTTTAAGGTAAGGAGGTGATCCAACCGCAGGTTCCCCTACGGTTACCTTGTTACGACTTCACCCCAGTCATGAATCACAAAGTGGTAAGCGCCCTCCCGAAGGTTAAGCTACCTACTTCTTTTGCAACCCACTCCCATGGTGTGACGGGCGGTGTGTACAAGGCCCGGGAACGTATTCACCGTGGCATTCTGATCCACGATTACTAGCGATTCCGACTTCATGGAGTCGAGTTGCAGACTCCAATCCGGACTACGACATACTTTATGAGGTCCGCTTGCTCTCGCGAGGTCGCTTCTCTTTGTATATGCCATTGTAGCACGTGTGTAGCCCTGGTCGTAAGGGCCATGATGACTTGACGTCATCCCCACCTTCCTCCAGTTTATCACTGGCAGTCTCCTTTGAGTTCCCGGCCGGACCGCTGGCAACAAAGGATAAGGGTTGCGCTCGTTGCGGGACTTAACCCAACATTTCACAACACGAGCTGACGACAGCCATGCAGCACCTGTCTCACGGTTCCCGAAGGCACAACCGCATCTCTGCAGTCTTCCGTGGATGTCAAGACCAGGTAAGGTTCTTCGCGTTGCATCGAATTAAACCACATGCTCCACCGCTTGTGCGGGCCCCCGTCAATTCATTTGAGTTTTAACCTTGCGGCCGTACTCCCCAGGCGGTCTACTTAACGCGTTAGCTCCGGAAGCCACGCCTCAAGGGCACAGCCTCCAAGTAGACATCGTTTACGGCGTGGACTACCAGGGTATCTAATCCTGTTTGCTCCCCACGCTTTCGCACCTGAGCGTCAGTCTTCGTCCAGGGGGCCGCCTTCGCCACCGGTATTCCTCCAGATCTCTACGCATTTCACCGCTACACCTGGAATTCTACCCCCCTCTACGAGACTCAAGCCTGCCAGTTTCGAATGCAGTTCCCAGGTTGAGCCCGGGGATTTCACATCCGACTTGACAGACCGCCTGCGTGCGCTTTACGCCCAGTAATTCCGATTAACGCTTGCACCCTCCGTATTACCGCGGCTGCTGGCACGGAGTTAGCCGGTGCTTCTTCTGCGGGTAACGTCAATGACTGCGGTTATTAACCACAATCCCTTCCTCCCCGCTGAAAGTACTTTACAACCCGAAGGCCTTCTTCATACACGCGGCATGGCTGCATCAGGCTTGCGCCCATTGTGCAATATTCCCCACTGCTGCCTCCCGTAGGAGTCTGGACCGTGTCTCAGTTCCAGTGTGGCTGGTCATCCTCTCAGACCAGCTAGGGATCGTCGCCTTGGTGAGCCGTTACCTCACCAACAAGCTAATCCCATCTGGGCACATCCGGTGGCAAGAGGCCCGAAGGTCCCCCTCTTTGGTCTTGCGACGTTATGCGGTATTAGCTACCGTTTCCAGTAGTTATCCCCCTCCACCGGGCAGTTTCCCAGACATTACTCACCCGTCCGCCACTCGTCAGCGAAGCAGCAAGCTGCTTCCTGTTACCGTTCGACTTGCATGTGTTAGGCCTGCCGCCAGCGTTCAATCTGAGCCATGATCAAACTCTTCAATTTAAGTTTGATGCTCGTGAATTAAACTTCGTAATGAATTACGTGTTCACTCAGAGACTTGGTATTCATTTTTCGTCTTTCGACGTTAAGAATCCATGTCACTTTGAGTGCCCACACAGATTGTCTGATAAATTGTTAAAGAGCAGTTGCGACGCGCTTCAGCGCTCTGTCGCGAGGTGGCGTATATTACGCTTTCCTCTTTCAGAGTCAACCCTGAATTTCAGGATTTTTCTCTTCATTGTGACGACCATCTTGTGAAGCGTTTCACTTTGTCGTCTCAACGGAGGCGCATTATAGGGATCCCAATTTTTTGCACAAGCCTTTTTTCGATCTTTTTTTCCATTTGCTGCTTTTTCACTCCTTTCGTTTCATTCCTGCGCAATGTGACGCTTTTTTGATAGCTAAATCACTTGCACAAGGCCAGAAATGCAACCAAAGTCATCATTACTGTTCTCTTTATCTGAGGTAAACATGTCTGACGTATTACGCCCTTATAAGGATCTTTTTCCGCAGATCGGACAACGCGTGATGCTCGATCGCAGCAGCGTTATCATTGGCGATGTTCGTCTGGCAGACGATGTCGGGATCTGGCCGCTTGTCGCGATCCGTGGCGATGTAAATTACGTTGAGATTGGCGCACGCACCAATATTCAGGATGGCAGCGTCTTACACGTCACTCACAAATCGCCTTCCAACCCTGAAGGTAATCCACTGATCGTGGGCGAAGATGTCACTGTTGGACATAAAGTAATGCTCCACGGCTGCATTATTGGCAACCGCGTCCTGGTCGGAATGGGCTCGATTCTGTTAGATGGCGCGATCATTGAAGATGACGTGATGATTGGCGCCGGCAGTCTGGTGCCGCAAAACAAACGTCTGCAAAGCGGCTATCTGTATCTGGGAAGCCCGGTTAAACAGATCCGGCCTCTAACGGAAGATGAGAAAACGGCGTTGCGATATTCCGCCAACAACTACGTGAAATGGAAAGACGAGTATCTGACTCAGGACAGCCAGATCCATCCCTGATCGTCTTCCTGCTGGGACTGGATCAAGGCTTCAGCCTCTTCTTCCAGATCCCAGCGGTGCTCACAAAAGTGAGCCAGCCATTCCTCCGCCGTTTCGCCACCAAAGCGTTTCGCCAGCGATTCCCCCTTTATGGCACACATTAACTGCATGCCATTCACCAGCGCCGGGAAGCAAACAGCGCATTCATCCACACGCCATTCCTCTCTGTCAGGAAACAGAATCGCCTGGTTCATGCAGACAACTCCTGCTTGAGGCGCGCAATCACCGGTTCGATTTCGGGTAAAATACCATGCCAGAGCAAAAAGGCATGAGCAGCCTGCCCTACCAGCATTCCCAGGCCATCGGCAACGCGCTTCGCGCCATGTTGTTCACACCACAAGAGAAAAGGCGTCCGTCCCTGCTGGTAAAGCATGTCGTAACAACAGACCGAGGGATAAATCAGCGACGCAGGGATCGCCGGGATCTCACCATTGAGTCCGCTGGATGTGGCATTGATGATCACATCAAAGTGATGGTCTGCCAGTTCATCCATGCCCAGCGCCTGCACACTACCGGTATGCGCAAAGACCTTCGCCAGTTCCTGAGCCCGGGATGCCGTTCGGTTGACAATGGTCACGCCACAATCCAGAGAAAGTAACGGTAACAGAACCCCACGCGCTGCCCCGCCAGCGCCGATCAGCAAAATTCGCTGCCCCGGTTGAATAAAGGATAAACGTTCAAGATCGCTTAACAAACCGATACCGTCAGTGTTATCTCCGAGTAGACGACCATCCTCAAGTCGTTTGATCGTATTCACTGCGCCAGCCAGCGCCGCACGCTCCGTCAATTCATCCGCACGGGCAAAAGCCTCTTCTTTAAAAGGCACCGTGACGTTCGCCCCTTTGCCTCCCCCGGCAAAAAAAGCGTTTAACGTGTTAACAAAGTCATCCACGGGCGCCAGTACGCGACCATACGGGTGATCGATTTGCAACTGCTGCGCAAATTGCTGATGAATAAACGGTGACTTACTGTGTGCTATCGGATGGCCGAAAACAGCATAGGTTTCCATTCTCTTACCCCTGTCGAAACAGTTCGCCCGTTAATGCATCGCGAATTTCAGAAGGATTCAAACGACCGCCCGTTTCGCCTTCCACAATCGGGAAGTCGTCGCCGAATTGCGCCCGCACATCTTCCGTTGTGCGACACGGCGGCAGTCCGCTAAGGTTGGCGCTGGTTGATACCAGCGGTTTGCCATACGCCTTACACAGGGCGACCACCAGCGGATGATCTGTCACACGTACCGCCAGTGAATTGAAGCGACCTGTTAGCCAGCGTGGCGTGCTCTCAGGCGCAGGGAAAACAAAGGTTACCGGCCCTGGCCAACATGCAAATACAGCTTCACGCTGTGCTTCGGTGAGCATACTGTCGTCAATATATGGTCTGAGTTGTTCAAAATTTGCGGCGATCAAAATCAGCCCTTTGTCTACCGGGCGTTGTTTGAGCGCCAGCAGACGATTTACAGCCGTTTCGCTGTCGGGATCGCACCCGACACCAAATACAGCTTCCGTTGGATAGGCGATGACATTTTTATTATTAAGTTCCTCTACCGCTGCGGCGATAGAGTCTGTTGGCAGGTTATTATTCACTTTTTTGTTCCGCCGAAACCGGCTTTCCACATTGTTTACTGGCGCAGAAGTGCTTAACACCTTGCGCGGTTTTCTTTTCGATAAGGAGCGGATAGTGACACTCAGGGCACTCTCCAGCTATCGGTTTGGCGTTAATGACAAACTGGCATTCCGGATAGCGATCGCAGGAATGAAAGGTTTTGCCATAACGAGAACGCCGCTGAACCAGGTGACCAGTCAGGCATTGAGGGCAGGTTATTGCGGTTTCGTCTGGCTTATCAATCATCTCGGTATGATCACATTCCGGATAATTGCTGCAGCCGATAAACATACCAAATCGCCCCTGTCGTAGCACCAGCTCGGCGCCGCAATCGGGGCAGAATTTCCCCTCCAGAACTTTGACAATATGTCCGTCCGCCGTGGATTTCAGCGGACGAATATAGTCGCATTCCGGATAGTGAGAGCATCCGAGAAACGGACCGTGTTTCCCGGAGCGAATAACCAGTTCAGCCCCACACTGTGGGCAGGGCTCATTTTTACGCACCGCAAACAGTGCTGATTTAGCCATAACAACTCATGCTGGATTAAGATTGATTAATGCAGCATACCTTCATTCACTTCAAAGAGTAATTCTTCCATTTGCTGGTAGGCATTTTCACATCCTGGAATGTTAAACAGCACCATTAATATGACCCATTTCAGATCTTCCAGGTCGAATTCTGCGGTATCCAGCGCGAGTACGCGTTCAATCACCATTTCTCGCGTTTCGAGGTTTAGCACCTGAATCTGCTCGAGGAATAACAAAAATCCCCGGCAGTTGGCATCCAGACGATCGCACTCTTCTGGAGTATAAATACGAACAGAGAGAGGATCGGAAGCAAGCTGCATTGGCTCAGCAAGCCCTTCCTGATAGTCAGCCAGCTTTTCCAGCCACAGGAGTGCATTGTAGATGTCTTCACGATCAAAACCGGCGTCGGTAAGATCCCGTTCAAGTTTGTCCTGATCCACACGTAATTCCGCTTCGTTGTGGATATACGTTTCAAACAAATACATTAGTACGTCGAACATGGCATGCCCTCCTCAATCGGACATAGCCGCCGGGTACAGCTGCGATCCATCCTGCTAACTCCAGTTCGAGTAGCTGAGCCACTACCGCTGGCACAGGTTGGCCGGCACGTTCAGCGACGACGTCAACAGGTGTTACCTCATCTCCTACGTTAGCCAGGAGCTCGGGAAATGGCAATGCCGCAGCTTCGCGATCTGGTGAATAAAGTGAATTTTCAGGCTCATCTGGCAGCCAATGTAAGCCATACTGCAAATTTTCCACGATTTCCTCTGGCGAAGTCACAAGTGTGGCGCCCTGCTTCACGAGCCAATGCGGCCCTTCGCTTCCCGGGTTCCCTATTGGCCCCGGTAAAGCAAACACTTCCCTGCCTTGCTCTATCGCGCAGCGTGCAGTCACCAGAGATCCGCTGCGCTGCGCTGCCTCTACCACCAGCACGCCTTTGCTCAGACTGCTGATGATACGGTTTCGTCGGGGAAAATTGCGCGGGAGCGGGTGCATTGCCAGCGGAAATTCGGATACCAGCGCCCCGCCCGCGTCGAGCAATCGCTCTGCCAGATAGCCATGACTACGTGGATAGATAACCTCGAGACCGCTGCCCAACACAGCGATACTTTTACCCTGTGCCTGGATTGCCGCAGTATGCGCTATTCCATCGATGCCGCGCGCCAGTCCGCTGGTGATCGTAATTCCCCAACCTGCGAGCTTTTCGCAGAACATCCGCCCCCACCGTTCTCCGTACCAGGAAGGCGTACGACTTCCCACCACCGCCAGCTGTACGTCATGAAGACAGGCAAGGCTTCCGGAAACAAACAGGGCGCCAGGATAATCGTCAATAGCACGAAGTTGGGTTGGATAATGATCATCATCCGCCAGTAATAAATAATGATGAGGCGCCTCAAGCCAAAGCAGCGTTTTCTCCCGTTCTTCATCCGAAAGCGAGAAAAAGCGTTTAATCCAGGAGGGCGAAAACCCCGCGTTGCGAAGCACCGCGGCATCAATATGTGGCTGTGCGATAAGCCAGTGTGCGATGCGCAGCATCTCGTCGCCGCACAATTCACTCACCCGCATTAAACGTAGCCAAATCTCTGTACGGTTCATCCTTGTCCCCCTGCCACAGGCAGTCTCAGCAATCTTTGCGATTGGTCACTGATGCTGTCAATCAGAGGGGGATTTGTCTAGAATAGAGGTAATAATCTTTTCAACTCCTGAACACAACTCTGGATAACTATGGCAGTTTTGCAAGTGTTACATATTCCGGACGAGCGCCTTCGCAAAGTCGCAAAACCGGTTGAAGAAGTGAATGCAGACATTCAGCGTATCGTCGATGATATGTTCGAGACGATGTACGCAGAAGAAGGTATTGGCCTGGCAGCGACGCAGGTTGATATTCATCAGCGGATAATCGTGATTGACGTCTCTGAAAACCGCGACGAGCGCCTGGTACTCATTAACCCGGAACTGCTGGAAAAAGAAGGCGAGACCGGTATCGAAGAAGGGTGCCTGTCGATTCCGGAACAGCGCGCTTTGGTGCCACGAGCGGAAAAAGTGAAAATTCGCGCGCTCGATCGCGAGGGTAAATCATTTGAGCTGGAAGCCGACGGCCTGCTGGCTATTTGTATCCAACACGAAATGGATCATTTAGTCGGTAAATTGTTTATCGATTATTTGTCGCCGCTGAAGCAGCAACGTATTCGTCAGAAAGTTGAAAAACTCGACCGCCTGAACGCACGAGCTTAAGGACAAGAATCAACGTGTCAGACTCACTACGTATTATTTTTGCGGGTACACCTGACTTTGCAGCGCGTCATCTTGACGCGCTGTTGTCTTCTGGACACAACGTTGTCGGCGTGTTTACCCAGCCCGACCGCCCGGCAGGCCGCGGCAAGAAACTCATGCCCAGCCCGGTAAAAGTGCTGGCGGAAGAAAAAGGCATTCCCGTATTCCAACCCGCCTCATTACGCCCGCAGGAAAACCAGCACCTGGTTGCCGATCTGCACGCAGACGTTATGGTTGTCGTAGCGTATGGTCTGATTCTTCCCAAAGCGGTGCTGGATATGCCGCGGCTCGGTTGCATTAACGTCCACGGTTCCTTGCTCCCACGCTGGCGTGGCGCGGCGCCGATTCAACGTTCGCTTTGGGCTGGCGATGCCGAAACAGGCGTAACCATTATGCAGATGGACGTTGGTCTGGATACGGGCGATATGCTCTACAAGCTCGCTTGTCCGATTACTGCAGAAGATACCAGCGGTACGCTGTACGACAAGCTGGCAGAGTTGGGCCCGCAGGGTTTGATCGAAACGCTGAAACAATTAGCCGAAGGGCGGACAAAACCAGAAGCTCAAGATGATGCGCTGGTTACCCACGCTGAGAAACTCAGCAAAGAAGAAGCCCGAATTGACTGGTCGCTTTCCGCAGCGCAACTGGAACGCTGCATTCGCGCGTTCAACCCCTGGCCGATGAGCTGGCTGGAAATTGACGGTCAGCCGGTGAAAGTCTGGCAGGCGTCCGTTGTGGCTGCTGCCACCCAGGCTCAGCCCGGGACTATTCTGGACGCGACAAAACACGGCATTCAGGTTGCCACAGGCGACGGCATTTTAAATTTGCTCTCGTTGCAGCCCGCCGGAAAAAAAGCCATGAGCGCGCAGGATCTTTTAAATTCACGTCGGGAATGGTTCATTCCTGGCAACCGTCTGGCCTGACGGTCACTTCTTACTCCGCCCGGTGTCGCCGGGCATTTTTATTTTTGCGGTTATGAATAAGAAACTCAACTTACGCAGTATGGCGGCGCAAGCCATTGAACAGGTCGTCGAGCAAGGACAATCATTGAGCAATGTTCTGCCGCCGATGCAACAAAAGGTTTCCGACAAAGATAAGGCACTGCTGCAGGAGTTGTGCTTTGGGGTGCTGCGCACGCTGCCACAACTGGAGTGGCTGATCAGCAAGCTCATGTCTCGCCCAATGACGGGCAAGCAGCGTACCGTGCATTACCTGATTATGGTCGGATTCTACCAACTGCTGCATACGCGCATTCCCCCTCACGCCGCGCTGGCCGAAACGGTCGAGGGCGCAGTCGCCATCAAGCGCCCTCAACTGAAAGGCCTTATCAACGGCGTGTTACGTCAGTTCCAGCGTAAGCAGGATGAGCTGCTGGCGGAATTTTCGAACACTGAAGCGCGTTTTTTGCATCCTTCCTGGCTGCTTAAGCGCCTGCAAAAAGCCTGGCCGGAACGATGGGAAGCTCTTGTCGAGGCCAACAACCAGCGCCCACCGATGTGGTTGCGGGTAAACCGCACGCATCATTCACGAGACGCCTGGCTGGCACGACTGGAAGAAACAGGCATGACAGGCTTCACCCACCCGGCATACCCTGACGCGGTACGCCTGGAAACGCCTTCACCAGTGCATGCGCTTCCTGGCTTCGACGAAGGCTGGGTCACCGTTCAGGACGCTTCCGCTCAGGGCTGCGTCACCTTTCTTGCGCCGCAAAACGGCGAACATATATTAGATTTATGCGCGGCGCCAGGCGGTAAAACCACACACATCCTCGAAGCGGCCCCCGAAGCCGATGTTCTGGCCGTGGATGTTGATGAACAGCGGCTCTCTCGCGTTTATGACAACCTTAAACGTCTCGGGATGAAAGCGACCGTTAAGCAAGGCGACGGACGTTATCCGGCACAGTGGTGCGGCAAGCAGCAGTTTGATCGTATTTTACTGGACGCTCCCTGCTCTGCCACTGGCGTTATCCGTCGCCATCCAGACATAAAATGGCTGCGTCGGGATCGGGACATTGCCGAACTGGCGAAGTTACAGGCAGAAATACTGGATGCCATCTGGCCGCATCTGAAATCAGGCGGGACGCTGGTGTACGCAACCTGTTCAGTACTGCCGGAAGAGAACAGTCTGCAGGTTAAAGCTTTCCTGCAACGCACAGCAGACGCCATTCTCAGCGAAACCGGTACGCCTGAACAACCTGGCCGGCAAAATCTGCCTGGCGCAGAAGAAGGTGATGGCTTCTTTTACGCTAAGCTAATCAAAAAGTGATGAGATAACGGGTCACGACTGATGAAAATAATCATTCTGGGCGCAGGGCAGGTTGGCGGCACACTGGCAGAAAACCTGGTTGGCGAAAACAACGATATCACCGTGGTCGATACTAACGGTGAGCGTCTGCGAAGCTTACAGGATAAGTTCGATTTGCGCGTGGTGCAGGGCCACGGTTCACATCCTCGCGTTCTGCGTGAGGCCGGGGCTGACGATGCCGATATGCTGGTAGCTGTAACCAGTTCCGATGAAACAAACATGGTCGCCTGCCAGGTGGCCTATTCTTTATTCAACACACCGAATCGTATCGCGCGTATACGCTCTCCTGACTACGTTCGCGATGCAGACAAACTGTTTCATTCTGAGGCCGTACCTATCGATCATCTCATTGCCCCGGAGCAACTGGTTATCGATAGCATTTACCGGCTGATCGAATATCCCGGCGCACTGCAGGTGGTTAACTTTGCGGAAGGCAAGGTCAGCCTGGCTGTCGTTAAGGCTTACTACGGCGGTCCGCTGATCGGGAATGCCCTGTCAACCATGCGTGAGCACATGCCGCATATTGATACGCGAGTCGCGGCTATTTTCCGTCACGATCGTCCTATCCGCCCACAGGGATCAACCATTGTCGAAGCCGGGGATGAAGTCTTCTTCATTGCGGCTTCTCAGCATATCCGCGCGGTAATGAGCGAGTTGCAGCGGCTGGAAAAACCGTACAAACGCATCATGCTGGTTGGCGGCGGTAATATCGGCGCAGGCCTGGCACGTCGCCTGGAAAAAGATTACAGCGTGAAGCTGATCGAACGCGATCAGCAACGGGCGGCAGAGCTGGCTGAAAAACTGCAAAATACGATCGTCTTTTTTGGCGATGCGTCGGATCAGGAGTTGTTAACCGAAGAACATATTGATCAGGTCGATCTCTTTATTGCGGTGACCAACGACGATGAAGCGAATATCATGTCGGCAATGTTGGCTAAACGGATGGGCGCAAAAAAGGTGATGGTGCTAATCCAGCGCCGCGCTTATGTCGACCTCGTTCAGGGGAGCGTCATAGATATCGCCATATCACCGCAGCAGGCAACGATATCAGCGTTACTCAGCCACGTCCGTAAGGCGGATATTGTAGGCGTTTCCTCTTTACGCCGTGGCGTGGCGGAAGCCATTGAAGCTGTGGCGCACGGGGATGAGAGCACCTCCCGCGTGGTGGGCCGGGTTATTGATGAAATCAAACTGCCGCCAGGAACAATTATTGGCGCCGTGGTCCGTGGCAATGACGTCATGATTGCGAATGACAATTTGCGCATCGAGCAAGGCGATCATGTCATTATGTTTTTGACCGACAAAAAGTTTATTACCGACGTCGAACGCTTATTCCAGCCAAGCCCTTTCTTCCTGTAACTGAGAAGGGTGCATTATTAGCACCCTTTTTAATCCACTGATTTGACAAGGTTAATTCGAACATTTATCTCATGACATAAATGGAAATTGCCTTAACATTTGTTAAACTTATTATCGTCAGCTGCTTGGGAGAATAAAAATGAGCATTATTAAAGAGTTTCGCGAATTCGCGATGCGCGGGAATGTTGTCGATTTGGCAGTGGGTGTCATTATTGGTGCGGCGTTCGGTAAGATTGTTTCGTCACTGGTTGCCGATATCATCATGCCACCGCTGGGATTATTAATTGGCGGGATCGATTTCAAACAGTTTGCCTTTACGCTACGTGAGGCGCAGGGCGACATCCCGGCTGTTGTGATGCATTACGGTGTGTTTATTCAGAACATCTTTGATTTCGTGATTGTCGCGTTTGCTATCTTCATGGCGATCAAGTTGATTAACAAACTCAACCGTAAGAAAAAAGAAGAGCCGGCGGCGCCACCCGCTCCGACAAAAGAAGAAGTGCTACTCACTGAAATTCGTGACCTGCTCAAAGAACAAAATAACCGTTCTTAACTGCTCGCTAAAAGCAGAAGGCCAGTGGTAAAAAAGTGATTCACTTTCTTGCCACTGGCCTCCCAGTTCCCGCGATTGCCGTGTTTTCCTTTACGTAAATAACTGCCTTTGCCTTTCTTGTTCTTTTCCACGCGTTGCCTGAAAAGTGGGTCATGCAGTAGTGCCTCTATGGCGTTGTCTTTGATCTGCCCTTTCGTATGTTGATAACGGCTCATAATTACTCCAGTTGTAGGATTTAACGGCGCGAGTGTAATCCTGATGGTTGACTAAATCAACAGCCTGACTTTATTCCACTGGCACCTTGCTCCAGGGCCTCGAGAATCGAACAGTAAACGCTACTGTGCGCCGTACCACAACAGGCGTCATTCAGTCGTTGCAGGGAGCGCTGCATTGTTTGCAGTTCCGCTATTCTTGCTTCAACTTCTTTCAGCCTCTCCTGCACGATCCCTTTTGATTCCTGGCAGGTATGATGCTCAGGATCGATACGGATCGACAGCAGTTCGCGGATCGACTCGAGTGTAAAACCAAGCTGTCGCGCGTAGCGGATAAATTTCAGGCGTTGAAGATCGTTTTCGGTATACAAGCGGAACCCACCTTCAGTACGGACTTCATGTTCCATCATCTGCTGCTTCTCATAATAGCGGATAGTGTCCGGCGTAACCTCGGCCAGCTTTGCTAACTCTCCAATACGATACATCTCTTCTCCTTTAACGCTCACTGATTTTATGCGACAGCTTTTTGGCATATTCACCGCGAAGAAATTCCGTACTCACCCCGGCCTGTCTGAGCTTGAGCTCCAGTAATGACAAACGACGACTGACTTCCTGATACTGAGGATCATCCTGTCGAATCCCGTTTAGCAAATCCAGCAGCGCAATCGCTTCTTTACGCTGTTCCAGTTCAGGGGGAAGACAGCCTGCATTTTTCAGTAAGCGATAGCCAGCGCGTAGTTCAGCAGGAACATGCGAGTCGTCATCCAGAATGAGCGGTTCTCCGCGTCCGGGCAGATGGTCAAATTCGCCTTTACTCTGCGCTTCAAGGATATGGCGCTCCGCCCACTGGTCCAGTAACCACATACAACGCTCCAGGGGATGAACAAAAAGAATACAAATTATTGTAGATAAGTGGGGATGCTGCGGATATAAAAAAACCCGCCGGAGCGGGTTTTTTTACGTTACTACAGATTACTCTGCAGCAGCTTCTGCTTTCGACTCAGAGCGATCAACCAGCTCGATGTAAGCCATCGGCGCGTTGTCGCCTGCACGGAAGCCACACTTCAGAATGCGAGTGTAACCACCGGCGCGGCTCGCGAAACGCGGGCCCAGCTCGTTAAACAGTTTTGCCACGATCTCGTTATCACGAGTGCGGGCGAATGCCAGACGACGATTAGCTACGCTATCAGTCTTGGCAAGAGTAATCAGCGGCTCAACTACGCGGCGCAGCTCTTTCGCTTTAGGCAGGGTCGTCTTGATGATTTCATGACGAACCAGTGAACCTGCCATATTGCGGAACATAGCCTGGCGATGGCTGCTGTTGCGGTTCAGTTGACGACCACTCTTACGATGGCGCATGACCTTATCCTTCTCAGTAAAACCTTAACCTGCGATCCGGTTACTCGTCAGCGATGCTTGCCGGTGGCCAGTTTTCCAGGCGCATACCCAGAGACAGCCCACGGGAAGCCAGCACGTCTTTAATCTCAGTAAGAGATTTTTTACCAAGGTTAGGCGTCTTAAGAAGCTCAACCTCAGTACGCTGTACCAGATCACCGATATAGTGGATAGCTTCTGCTTTGAGGCAGTTAGCAGAGCGGACAGTCAATTCCAGATCGTCAACAGGGCGCAGCAGGATCGGATCGAATTCTGGTTTCTCTTCTTTCACTTCCGGCTGACGTACATCACGTAAGTCAACGAAAGCTTCCAGTTGTTCAGCCAGAATGGTCGCCGCACGACGAATCGCCTCTTCAGGATCGATTGTGCCGTTGGTTTCCATTTCGATGACCAGCTTGTCCAGGTCGGTACGCTGTTCTACACGCGCTGCTTCAACATTGTAGGCGATACGCTCTACAGGGCTATAGCATGCGTCGACCAGCAGACGGCCGATTGGGCGCTCATCTTCTTCCGAATGAATTCGGGTAGAAGCCGGCACATAACCACGACCGCGCTGAACTTTGATACGCATGCTAATAGACGCGTTCTCATCGGTCAGGTGGCAGATCACGTGCTGCGGCTTGACGATTTCGACATCACCGTCGTGGGTAATGTCGGCTGCAGTCACAGGGCCAATGCCAGATTTATTCAAGGTAAGAATAACTTCATCTTTACCCTGAACTCTCACCGCCAGCCCTTTCAGGTTGAGCAGGATTTCCAGGATGTCTTCCTGAACGCCTTCTTTGGTGCTGTACTCATGTAGTACACCATCAATCTCAACCTCGGTCACCGCGCAACCCGGCATCGATGAGAGCAGAATACGGCGCAGTGCGTTACCTAAAGTATGGCCAAAGCCACGCTCTAAAGGCTCAAGGGTCACCTTGGCGTGCGTCGAACTCACTTGCTCGATATCTACCAGGCGCGGTTTTAGAAACTCTGTCACAGAACCCTGCATTGTGTCCTCTCTTTGGTACTAAGCTTTACTTGGAGTAAAGCTCGACGATCAGGTGTTCGTTAATGTCCGCAGACAGATCAGAACGCTCAGGCTTACGCTTGTACGTACCTTCCATCTTGCCAGCATCAACTTCCAGCCAGGTTGGCTTTTCACGCTGCTCAGCCAGCTCCAGAGCGGCTTTCACGCGAGACTGCTTCTTCGCTTTCTCACGAATGCTAACAACGTCATTCGGACTAACCTGATAAGAAGCGATGTTAACAACACGACCGTTTACCATAACAGCTTTATGGCTAACCAGCTGACGTGCTTCTGCACGAGTGGCGCCGAAGCCCATACGGTATACAACGTTGTCCAGACGACCTTCCAGCAGAGCCAACAGGTTTTCACCGGTGTTGCCTTTCAGACGTGCTGCTTCTTTGTAGTAGTTACGGAACTGACGCTCCAGCACACCGTAGATACGGCGAACTTTTTGCTTTTCACGCAACTGCACACCATAGTCAGACAGACGCGGTTTACGCGCACCGTGCTGGCCAGGAGCTTGTTCAATTTTACACTTGGTATCGATCGCGCGAACGCCGGACTTAAGGAATAAGTCGGTGCCCTCACGACGGCTCAGCTTGAGCTTAGGACCCAAATATCTTGCCATTTTCTTTCTCCAACAAACCTGGAAAACGAAGCGTTATACGCGACGTTTTTTCGGCGGACGACAACCGTTATGAGGGATCGGAGTCACATCAGTAATATTAGTGATGCGGAAACCAGCGGCGTTCAGAGCACGAATAGTAGATTCGCGGCCTGGACCCGGACCTTTAACCATAACTTCCAGATTCTTGATGCCGTATTCTTTAACGGCGTCAGCGCAACGCTCTGCTGCAACCTGAGCTGCGAACGGAGTGGATTTGCGAGAACCACGGAAACCGGAACCACCGGCTGTTGCCCAACCCAGCGCGTTACCCTGACGATCGGTAATAGTCACGATGGTGTTGTTGAAAGAAGCATGGATATGAGCCACGCCGTCAGAGACTTGTTTTCTTACACGTTTACGTGCACGAATTGGTGCCTTTGCCATTATTCAATCACCCCGATTATTTCTTGATCGGTTTGCGCGGACCCTTACGGGTACGTGCGTTGGTCTTGGTACGCTGACCGCGAACCGGGAGACCACGACGATGACGCAAACCGCGATAGCAACCAAGATCCATCAGGCGCTTGATGCTCATGCTGATTTCACGGCGCAGATCACCTTCAACGACAAATTTGGCAACTTCGTCACGCAGCGTGTCGATTTGTCCTTCAGACAGCTCACTGATCTTAACATTTTCAGCGATACCCGCTGCAGCCAGGATGGCTTTAGAACGGGTCTTACCGATGCCGTAGATCGACGTTAATGCGATCACAGCATGTTTCTGATCAGGAATGTTAATGCCTGCTATACGGGCCACTATGCACTCCTACTATTTAATATGTACGCACCATGCTGAAAAGCCCGTTTTCAGGATACTCAAATGGAAACGTACAGACATACAAAAGATTGGCTGGCTAATCTAGCCAGCTCAACCCAACTTTGCAAGAAAAATATGCGAATAAATCAGCCTTGGCGCTGTTTATGCTTCGGCTCGGCACTGCAAATCACACGGATGACACCATCACGCTTAACGATTTTGCAGTTACGGCATAATTTCTTGACGGAAGCACGAACTTTCATTTTTACTCTCCGTAACTTCTCGGGCGACCAATTAACGGCCGTAGCCTTTCAGGTTCGCCTTCTTCAATGCAGACTCATACTGACTGGACATCATCAGAGTTTGCACTTGAGCCATAAAGTCCATAATCACGACAACAACGATAAGCAGTGAGGTCCCACCAAAGTAGAACGGTACTTTCATTGCATCACGCATGAACTCCGGGATCAGGCAGATAAAGGTAATATAAAGCGCACCGACCAGAGTCAGGCGGGTCATTACTTTATCGATATACTTCGCCGTTTGCTCTCCCGGACGAATTCCTGGTACAAATGCACCGGACTTCTTCAGGTTATCTGCTGTTTCACGCGGGTTGAAGACCAACGCCGTGTAGAAGAAACAGAAGAAGATGATTGCAGACGCATAGAGTAACACATAAAGCGGTTGCCCAGGCTGCAAATACAGCGAAATTGTTGTCAGCCAGTTCCAACCAGTACCGCCCCCGAACCATGACGCGATGGTTGCCGGGAACAGAATAATACTGGAAGCGAAGATAGCCGGGATAACCCCCGCCATATTCACTTTCAGCGGTAAATGTGTGCTCTGTGCAGCATAGACACGACGACCTTGCTGACGTTTCGCGTAGTTTACCACAATGCGGCGTTGACCACGCTCAACAAATACAACAAAGAACGTCACTGCAAATACTAATACTGCAACCAACAGCAACACGAGGAAGTGCAGGTCGCCTTGACGCGCTTGCTCGATAGTATGGGCGATGGCTGGCGGGAGACCCGCGACAATACCGGCGAAGATAATGATTGAGATACCGTTACCGATACCTCGTTCAGTAATCTGTTCGCCCAACCACATCAGGAACATGGTTCCCGTGACCAGACTTACAACAGCGGTGAAATAGAATGCAAAGCCCGGGTTCATCACCAGGCCTTGCATACCAGGCATATTCGGCAGACCGGTAGCAATACCGATCGACTGGAATATTGCCAGCACCAGAGTACCGTAACGGGTGTACTGGCTGATCTTACGACGACCAGACTCCCCTTCTTTCTTAATTTCCGCCAACGTTGGATGAACCACCGTCAGCAGCTGGATAATAATCGATGCCGAAATGTACGGCATAATACCCAGGGCAAAGATAGAAGCACGGCTGAGAGCACCACCAGAGAACATGTTGAACATCTCAATGATGGTGCCTCGCTGTTGCTCAAGCAGTTTGGCAAGTACAGCGGCATCAATACCAGGGATCGGAATAAAAGAGCCAATACGGAACACAATCAGCGCACCGATAACAAACAGCAGTCTGCGTTTCAGCTCGCCTAAGCCACCTTTGGCACTTTGAAAATCTAATCCCGGTTGTTTAGCCATCTGCTACTTATTCCTCGATTTTACCGCCAGCAGCTTCGATAGCAGCACGAGCGCCTTTAGTAACACGCAGGCCACGAACAGTTACCGGAGTAGTGACTTCACCAGACATGATCACTTTCGCGAACTCGATCTGGATACCGATAATGTTAGCCGCTTTCAGCGTGTTCAGGTCTACAACGCCGCCTTCTACTTTCGCCAGGTCAGACAGACGAACTTCGGCTGTAATCGCTGCTTTACGAGAAGTGAAGCCGAATTTCGGCAGACGACGGTACAGAGGCATCTGACCACCCTCGAAACCGCGACGTACGCCACCGCCAGAACGAGACTTCTGACCTTTGTGACCACGACCACCGGTTTTACCGAGGCCAGAACCGATACCACGACCCAGGCGTTTACCCGCCTTTTTGGAGCCTTCGGCCGGAGACAGAGTATTTAAACGCATCTCTTACTCCTCAACTTTAACCATGAAGGAAACCGCGTTGACCATACCACGAACGGCAGGAGTATCCTCACGTTCTACGGTGTGACCAATACGACGCAGACCCAGGCCAAGCAGCGTTGCCTTGTGTTTCGGCAGACGACCGATTGCACTGCGGGTTTGAGTAATTTTAATAGTCTTTGCCATGGTTTATTTCCCCAGAATTTCTTCAACGGATTTACCACGCTTGGCAGCGACCATTTCTGGAGAATTCATATTTTCCAGGCCATCAATAGTTGCACGAACCACGTTGATCGGGTTGGTGGAACCGTATGCTTTAGCCAGAACGTTATGAACCCCAGCAACTTCCAGAACGGCGCGCATTGCACCACCGGCGATGATACCGGTACCTTCGGAAGCTGGCTGCATGAATACACGAGAACCCGTGTGAACACCTTTAACCGGGTGTTGCAGGGTGCCGTTGTTCAGCGCGACGTTAATCATATTGCGACGGGCTTTTTCCATCGCTTTCTGGATCGCTGCTGGAACTTCACGCGCTTTACCGTAACCAAAACCAACGCGACCGTTACCATCGCCAACTACAGTCAGAGCTGTGAAGGAGAAAATACGACCACCTTTAACGGTTTTAGATACGCGGTTTACCGCGATCAGCTTTTCCTGCAGTTCGCCAGCTTGTTTTTCGATGTGAGCCATCTTACACCTCTACCTTAGAACTGAAGGCCAGCTTCACGGGCAGCATCTGCCAGTGCCTGGACACGACCATGATATTGGAACCCGGAACGGTCAAAGGACACATCTTTGATGCCTTTTTCCAGAGCGCGTTCAGCGACAGCTTTACCCACAGCTGCAGCCGCGTCTTTGTTACCGGTGTACTTCAGTTGTTCAGCGATAGCTTTTTCTACAGTAGAAGCAGCTACCAGAACTTCAGAACCGTTCGGTGCAATTACCTGTGCGTAAATGTGACGCGGGGTACGATGTACCACCAGGCGAGTTGCGCCCAGCTCCTGGAGCTTGCGGCGTGCGCGGGTCGCACGACGGATACGAGCAGATTTCTTATCCATAGTGTTACCTTACTTCTTCTTAGCCTCTTTGGTACGCACGACTTCGTCGGCGTAACGAACACCCTTGCCTTTATAAGGCTCAGGACGACGGTAGGCGCGCAGATCTGCTGCAACCTGGCCGATCACCTGCTTATCAGCGCCTTTCAGCACGATTTCAGTTTGAGTCGGGCACTCTGCAGTAATCCCAGCCGGCAGCTGATGGTCAACAGGGTGAGAGAAACCTAAGGACAGGTTTACTACATTCCCTTTAACCGCTGCACGATAACCTACACCAACCAGCTGCAGCTTCTTAGTGAAGCCTTCGGTAACACCGATAACCATTGAGTTCAGCAGGGCACGCGCGGTACCAGCCTGAGCCCAACCGTCTACGTAACCATCACGCGGACCGAAGGTCAGTGCATTATCTGCATGTTTAACTTCAACAGCATCGTTGAGAGTACGAGTCAGCTCGCCGTTTTTACCTTTGATCGTAATAACCTGACCGTTGATTTTTACATCAACGCCGGCAGGAACAACGACCGGTGCTTTAGCAACACGAGACATTTTTTCCTCCGATTAGGCTACGTAGCAGATAATTTCGCCACCAAGACCAGCCTGGCGCGCTGCACGATCAGTCATAACACCTTTAGAGGTAGAAACAACCGCGATACCCAGACCCGCCATAACTTTCGGCAGCTCATCTTTACGTTTGTAGATGCGCAGACCTGGGCGGCTGACACGCTGAATGCTTTCTACAACAGCTTTACCCTGGAAATACTTAAGAGTCAGTTCCAGTTCCGGCTTGGTGTCGCCTTCAACTTTAAAATCTTCGATAAAACCTTCTTCCTTCAGCACGTTGGCGATTGCCACTTTCAGCTTGGAGGAAGGCATGGTGACCGCAGCTTTGTTCGCGGCCTGACCGTTACGGATACGGGTCAGCATATCCGCGATCGGATCTTGCATGCTCATCTGTCTTTACTCCCGTGATTCAATTGGTGACAATTACCAGCTAGCCTTTTTCAAGCCTGGTACTTCACCGCGCATTGCGGCTTCACGTAGCTTGATACGGCTCAACCCGAACTTGCCCACATAGCCATGTGGACGACCTGTTTGACGGCAGCGGTTACGCTGACGAGACGGGCTGGAATCACGCGGCAGAGTCTGCAGCTTAAGAACAGCGTTCCAACGATCTTCGTCGGAAGCGTTCACATCAGAGATGATCGCTTTCAGTTCAGCGCGTTTCGCGAAGTATTTATCAGCTAAAGCTACGCGTTTTACTTCGCGTGCTTTCATTGATTGCTTAGCCATTCAGTAACCCTACCTTACTTGCGGAACGGGAAGTCAAAGGCAGCCAGCAGAGCACGGCCTTCTTCGTCAGATTTCGCAGTAGTGGTAATGGTAATATCCAAACCACGAACGCGGTCGACTTTATCGTAGTCGATTTCTGGGAAGATGATCTGCTCACGGACACCCATGCTGTAGTTACCACGACCATCGAAAGACTTAGCGGACAAGCCACGGAAGTCACGGATACGCGGTACAGCAATAGTGATCAGGCGCTCAAAGAACTCCCACATGCGTTCGCCACGCAGAGTTACTTTACAGCCGATCGGATAGCCCTGACGGATTTTGAAGCCTGCAACAGATTTGCGTGCTTTGGTGATCAGCGGTTTTTGACCGGAGATTGCTGTCAGGTCAGCTGCTGCGTTATCCAGCAGTTTCTTGTCAGCGATCGCTTCACCAACACCCATGTTCAGGGTGATCTTCTCGACCCGAGGGACTTGCATGACAGAATTGTAGTTAAACTCAGTCATGAGTTTTTTAACTACTTCGTCTTTGTAGTAATCATGCAGTTTCGCCATCGTACTACTCCAAATTACTTGATAGTTTCGCTATTAGACTTGAAGAAACGGACTTTTTTACCGTCTTCGAATCTAAAGCCTACACGGTCAGCCTTGCCGGTTGCCGCATTGAAGATTGCAACGTTAGAAACCTGAATAGCAGCTTCTTTTTCAACGATGCCGCCTGGTTGGTTCAGAGCCGGAACCGGCTTCTGGTGTTTCTTAACCAGGTTGATACCTTCAACAATGACCTTGCCGGAAGACAGGACATTCTTAACTTTACCGCGCTTACCTTTATCTTTACCGGTTAACACGATAACTTCGTCATCACGACGGATTTTCGCTGCCATGATTCGCTCCTTAGAGTACTTCTGGTGCCAGAGAGATAATTTTCATGAACTTCTCGGTACGAAGCTCACGAGTTACCGGCCCAAAAATACGCGTACCGATAGGCTGCTCGCTGTTATTGTTCAGAATAACGCATGCATTACCATCGAAGCGAATGACAGAACCGTCCGGGCGACGAACACCCTTCTTGGTGCGCACCACTACCGCCTTCAGCACATCACCTTTTTTGACCTTACCACGCGGAATTGCTTCTTTGATGGTGATCTTGATGATGTCGCCTACGCCTGCGTAGCGACGGTGCGAGCCACCCAGAACCTTGATACACATTACGCGACGTGCACCGGAGTTGTCGGCGACGTTCAGCATAGTCTGTTCTTGGATCATTTTAGTGCTCCGCTAATGTCAACTACTACTGAGACCCGAAATCAGGTCGTTAAAAAAGCCCCATATCGGGGGCGCGGCATTATAACACCGCTCAAACGATATGGGTAGAAAAAATAAACGGCCCATCGCTGAGCCGTTTATTCGTTGAGAATGCGTACTGTATTACAGAACCGCTTTCTCTACAACGCGAACCAGCGTCCAGGACTTAGTCTTGGACAGCGGACGGCATTCACGGATTTCAACCTTGTCGCCGATACCGCATTCGTTGTTCTCGTCATGTACGTGCAGTTTGGTCGTACGCTTGATGAATTTACCGTAGATCGGGTGTTTCACAAAACGTTCGATAGCAACAACAATGGATTTCTCCATTTTGTCGCTAACAACGCGACCTTGCAGAGTACGGATTTTATCGGTCATTACGCACCCGCCTTCTCAGTCAGTAAAGTCTTAACGCGTGCGACATCGCGACGCACTTGCTTCAACAGGTGAGACTGTTGCAGCTGGCCACTTGCAGCCTGCATACGCAGGTTGAACTGCTCACGCAGCAGGTTCAGCAGCTCGGTGTTCAGCTCTTCAACGCTCTTCTCACGCAGCTCTTTTGCTTTCATTACATCACCGTCTTAGTTACAAAGGTGGTTTTAATCGGCAGTTTCGCTGCTGCCAGCTTGAATGCTTCACGGGCCAGCTCTTCCGGTACGCCGTCCATTTCATACAGGACTTTACCCGGCTGAATCAAGGCAACCCAATACTCCACGTTACCTTTACCTTTACCCATACGCACTGCCAGCGGCTTTTCAGTGATCGGTTTGTCCGGGAATACACGGATCCAGATCTTACCTTGACGCTTAACTGCACGGGTCATAGCACGACGTGCTGCTTCGATCTGACGGGCAGTCAGACGACCACGGCCAACAGCTTTCAGACCGAAGCTGCCGAAGCTAACATCCGCGCCTGCAGCCAGACCGCGGTTACGGCCTTTGTGCATCTTACGGAATTTTGTACGCTTTGGTTGTAACATCAGCGACGCTCCTTATTTACGGCCTTTACGCTGCTGCTTTTTAGGTTGCGCAGCCGGTTTTTCCGGTTGTTCAACAGCAGCCATACCACCCAGGATCTCGCCTTTGAAGATCCATACCTTAACGCCGATTACACCGTAAGTGGTGTGCGCTTCAGAGGTGTTGTAGTCGATGTCAGCACGCAGAGTGTGCAGCGGTACGCGACCTTCACGGTACCATTCGGTACGTGCGATTTCCGCGCCGCCCAGACGGCCGCTAACTTCAACTTTGATACCTTTAGCGCCCAGACGCATTGCGTTCTGTACAGCACGCTTCATCGCACGGCGGAACATAACACGACGTTCCAGCTGAGAAGTGATGCTGTCAGCAACCAGTTTTGCGTCCAGTTCAGGTTTACGAACTTCGGCGATATTGATCTGTGCAGGAACGCCAGCGATATCCGCTACGACCTTACGCAGTTTTTCTACGTCTTCGCCTTTCTTACCGATAACGATACCCGGGCGAGCAGTGTGAATAGTCACACGGATGCTCTTAGCCGGACGCTCGATAACGATACGAGATACGGACGCTTTAGCCAGTTCCTTCGTCAGGTACTGACGTACTTTAAAATCGCTGTCCAGGTTGTCAGCGAATTCTTTGGTGTTCGCAAACCAGGTAGAGTTCCATGGTTTTACAATACCCAGGCGAATACCATTAGGATGTACTTTCTGACCCATTGCTAGTCTCCAGAGTCTCAGCGATCGGACACAACCACAGTGATGTGGCTGGTGCGCTTCAGGATGCGATCTGCACGACCTTTTGCACGCGGCATAATGCGCTTCATGCTCGGGCCTTCGTCTACGAAAATTTTCGTAACTTTCAGATCGTCAATGTCAGCGCCATCGTTGTGTTCAGCGTTAGCAATGGCAGATTCCAGAACCTTCTTGACCAATACAGCCGCTTTCTTGTTGGTGTAGGTCAGAATATCCAGAGCCTGCGACACTTTCTTACCGCGAATCAGGTCAGCAACAAGGCGGACCTTCTGAGCAGAAGAACGAGCATGGCGATGTTTAGCGATAGTTTCCATCTCTTCCTCCTACCTTATTTCTTCTTCGCTTTTTTATCAGCAGCGTGGCCGCGATAAGTACGAGTCGGTGCGAATTCACCCAGTTTGTGGCCGACCATTTCATCGGTTACAAATACCGGAACGTGCTGACGACCATTATGGACAGCGATGGTCAAACCGATCATGTTAGGAAAGATCGTTGAACGACGGGACCAAGTGCGCAGGGGCTTCTTGTCTCCGCTTTCCACCGCTTTCTCTACCTTCTTCAGCAAGTGCAGGTCAATAAAAGGACCTTTCTTGAGAGAACGTGGCATGGCTTATCCTCTAAAATTATTTGCTACGGCGACGTACGATGAATTTATCAGTACGCTTGTTGCTGCGGGTCTTCTTACCTTTGGTCTGAACGCCCCACGGGGTTACCGGGTGCTTACCAAAGTTACGACCTTCACCACCACCATGTGGGTGGTCTACTGGGTTCATCGCGGTACCGCGAACGGTCGGACGAACACCACGCCAGCGTGCAGCACCTGCTTTACCCAGAACGCGCAGCATATGCTCAGCATTGCCAACTTCGCCCAGAGTTGCACGGCAGTCTGCTTCGACTTTACGCATTTCACCAGAACGCAGACGCAGGGTGACATAAGCACCATCGCGCGCAACGATCTGAACGTAAGTCCCTGCGGAACGTGCCAGCTGACCGCCTTTACCTGGTTTCATTTCTACGTTATGAACGGTAGAACCAACCGGGATATTGCGCATCGGCAGGGTGTTGCCTGGTTTGATTGCAGCATCAACGCCAGATTGGATCTGGTCGCCAGCTTTCAGGCCTTTAGGGGCCAGGATGTAACGGCGTTCGCCATCTTTGTACAGAACCAGCGCGATGTTCGCGGAACGGTTCGGATCGTACTCAAGACGCTCAACAACTGCCGGGATACCGTCTTTGTTGCGTTTGAAGTCAACAATACGATAAGCCTGCTTGTGGCCACCACCGATGTGACGAGTGGTGATACGGCCATTGTTGTTACGACCACCGGATTTGCTGTTTTTTTCCAGCAACGGAGCAAAAGGTTTGCCCTTGTGCAGCTCAGGGTTAACCACTTTAACTACGTGGCGACGACCCGGAGATGTCGGTTTACATTTAACAACTGCCATTGTATTACTCCTCCGACTTACTCAGCGCCGCCAACGAAGTCCAGGTTCTGGCCTTCTTTCAGGGTGACGTAAGCTTTTTTCCAGTCGCTACGACGACCGATACGCTGTCCGTGACGTTTAACTTTCCCTTTAACGACCAGGGTGTTAACGACTTCGACTTCGACTTCAAACAGTTTCTGCACAGCAGCTTTGATTTCTGCTTTGGTCGCGTCTTTAGCAACTTTGAGAACGATGGTGTTAGTTTTTTCCATCGCAGTAGACGCTTTTTCAGAAACGTGCGGTGCGCGCAGCACCTTCAGCAGACGTTCTTCACGAATCATGCCAGCATCTCCTCAACTTGCTTAACAGCATCAGCAGTCATTACGACTTTGTCGAAGGCGATCAGGCTAACCGGGTCGATACCCGTCGCATCGCGTACGTCAACCTTGTGCAGGTTACGTGCGGCCAGGAACAGGTTTTCGTCCAGCTCACCGGTGATGATCAGCACATCTTCCAGAGCCATGTCTTTCAGTTTCTGTGCCAGCAGCTTAGTTTTAGGCGCTTCAACAGAGAACTTCTCGACAACGATCAGACGATCCTGACGTACCAGTTCGGACAGAATGCTTTTCAGCGCGCCGCGGTACATCTTCTTGTTAACTTTTTGACTGTGGTCCTGCGGACGCGCAGCGAAGGTCACGCCACCAGAACGCCAGATCGGGCTCTTGATAGAACCTGAACGCGCACGGCCGGTACCTTTCTGGCGCCACGGTTTTTTACCGGAACCAGTTACTTCAGCACGAGTCTTCTGAGCACGAGTACCCTGACGAGCACCAGCTGCATAAGCAACAACAACCTGGTGAACCAGCGCTTCGTTGAAATCACGACCGAAGGTAGTTTCGGAAACAGTCAGCGCGCTCTGCGCGTCTTTCAATACTAATTCCATTGCTATCCCCTTACGCCTTCACAGCTGGTTTAACGATCAGGTCGCAGCCGGTTGCACCCGGGACCGCACCTTTAACCAGCAGCAGGTTGCGCTCAGCGTCAACACGTACTACGTCCAGGCTCTGAACAGTGACACGTTCGTTACCCAGCTGACCTGCCATTTTCTTGCCTTTGAACACTTTGCCCGGAGTCTGGTTCTGACCGATAGAACCCGGAACGCGGTGAGACAAGGAGTTACCGTGAGTCGCGTCCTGGGTACGGAAGTTCCAGCGCTTAACGGTACCTGCGAAACCTTTACCTTTAGAGGTGCCAGTTACGTCAACTTTTTTAACTTCAGCAAACAGCTCAACGCTAATGCTCTGACCTACGGTGAACTCTTCGCCTTCAGCCAGACGGAATTCCCACAGACCACGGCCAGCTTCTACGCCAGCTTTAGCAAAATGACCCGCTTCCGGCTTGGTTACACGGTTAGCTTTTTTAGCACCGGTGGTAACCTGGATTGCGCGGTAGCCATCGTTAGCCAGGTCTTTAACCTGAGTAACACGGTTTGCTTCAACTTCGATTACGGTTACTGGGATTGAAACGCCATCTTCAGTGAAGATGCGAGTCATGCCCACTTTTTTACCGACTAAACCAATCATTGTTTCAACCTCTCAATCGCTCGATGACCTGATTAACCCAGGCTGATCTGCACGTCTACACCGGCAGCCAGATCCAGACGCATCAGAGCATCAACGGTTTTCTCGGTTGGCTCAACGATGTCAACCAGACGCTTGTGAGTGCGGATTTCGTACTGGTCACGCGCGTCTTTGTTAACGTGCGGGGAGATCAGAACGGTGAAGCGCTCTTTGCGGGTCGGCAGCGGGATCGGACCACGGACTTGCGCACCAGTGCGCTTAGCAGTCTCGACGATTTCCGCGGTTGATTGATCGATCAGACGATGATCAAACGCTTTCAGGCGGATACGGATTCTTTGGTTCTGCATGAGACCAGAGCTCCAATTATTTTATAAACGAAAATGATTACTCCTCAGACCCATTACGATTGATGGGAGAGTGTAACCGTTCTTACGTAGCTCCCCGATTGGGAGCATTGTGAGATAACCAAATCGGTTACCCGAGGTTCAAATCGAACCTGCCGTCGATTAAGACAAGCCCGCGCATTATACGCAAATCTCAGCCTGACGCAAGCATCGCGTAGATATTAAACATTTTCCCCTGAATGCGAGCGGCCTTCAGCGTTGTGTTGCAATGCAAATTCGGCTGACAGTGACGGCGGAAATCCGCGCGCATATCCTGATAATGCCGCTTGTTCTCCGGCAGTCCTTCATTACAGTGACGCTTTTTAGCTGGGAGATTGCCCAATGATAACCGCCCTGCCCTTTCTGCTTTGCTATGTTTCATCGACCCTGTACCTGGCGCTTTATGACTTACGCACCGGTTTGCTGCCAGACCGCGTCACCTGCCCTCTGTTGTGGATCGGGTTGGTTTTTCATCAATGCTTCTTTCCGGCACGGCTCGCCGATGCGCTATGGGGCGCCGTCGCAGGCTATATGGGATTTGCTGGTTTGTACTGGACTTATCGGTTTATTCGCGGACAAGAGGGGCTGGGTTATGGTGATGTGAAGTTTCTTGCCGCGTTGGGCGCGTGGCATGGATGGCCATCGTTACCGCTGTTGGTGCTTTGCGCATCGCTGCTTGCCAGCCTGTGCGTCGCAGTAGAGACGCTCATTTGCGGAAAGAGAGCGTTAAGAAACCCGCTGCCTTTTGGGCCATTTCTGGCGGCGGCGGGTTTCATCACTGGATGTCATCAATTGATGACTGGGGGTATTAGCTTGTGACCTGAATCTGCGATTGCAGGTAGTTCTGGATACCCAACTTAGCGATGAGATCCAGCTCGGTTTCCAGCCAGTCAATATGCCCTTCTTCATCCGCCAGGATCTCGATCATCATGTCCCGGCTGACGTAATCATGAATGGTATCGGCATAGGCAATGGCTTCACGCAGGTCTTTTGCCCCTTCAAGCTCGAGCCGAAGATCGGATTGTAACATCTCTTCGACGTCTTCACCGATACCCAGCTTGCCAAGATCCTGCAGGTTTGGGATCCCTTCGAGAAACAAAATACGCTCGATGTATTTATCGGCGTGTTTCATCTCATCTATGGATTCATGGTACTCGACATCATTAAGGCGAGTGAGTCCCCAGTTTTTGAACATACGGGCATGAAGAAAATACTGGTTAATCGCGACAAGCTCATTTCCCAATAGTTTATTGAGATAATTTATGATTTTAACATCACCTTTCATTTTATAGTCCCTCCGCTTCCACTCTCTTGAGCGTAGATGGGGCTACAGGGATGTCAAAAAAAAGAGTGTGACTCAGGCGATTTCTTTAAACTCTGGCATTTGCGTCAATTCGTCCTGCATGACTTCACGTGCCGCTCGTATACATTTACCGCATTGATTTCCGACAGGAATAAACTTACGTAACTGTTGGAACGATTGAGGATGAAACTGACGTACAGCCTGACGAATTTTCTTATCACTTACACCATTACACAAACAAACGTACATGATCGCTCCCGTTCAATTTCTGCGCAAAGTGTAAATGAGAATAGTTATGATTACAATAGCACAACTCTGCTTACGCGGCGGAAGGAAAGACAAATTTGCGAAGATTTGTGACAGCTACGTAGCAGGCAGCAAAAAGGGCGCCGAAGCGCCCTTTTCAGTTCAATACTAATTAATGAATAATTAGCCCAGAACTTTAGCAACCACGCCCGCACCTACAGTACGGCCGCCTTCACGGATTGCGAAACGCAGACCGTCGTCCATCGCGATCGGGTGGATCAGGGTAACAACCATTTTGATGTTGTCGCCCGGCATTACCATCTCTACGCCTTCCGGCAGTTCGATGGTGCCAGTCACGTCAGTTGTACGGAAGTAGAACTGCGGACGGTAGCCTTTGAAGAACGGAGTATGACGGCCGCCTTCGTCTTTGGACAGAATATACACTTCAGATTCGAACTTGGTGTGCGGCTTGATGGTGCCCGGCTTCGCCAGTACCTGACCACGTTCGATTTCTTCACGTTTGATACCACGCAGCAGAACACCTACGTTCTCACCCGCACGGCCTTCGTCCAGCAGTTTGCGGAACATTTCAACGCCAGTACAGGTAGACTTCGCAGTCTCTTTGATACCAACGATTTCAACTTCTTCGCCCACTTTGATGATACCGCGCTCTACACGACCGGTAACAACGGTACCACGACCGGAGATGGAGAATACGTCTTCGATCGGCAGCAGGAACGGCTTGTCAATCGCACGCTCTGGTTCCGGAATGTAAGAATCCAGGAAGCCAGCCAGTTCGATGATTTTCGCTTCCCACTCTGCGTCGCCTTCCAGCGCTTTCAGAGCTGAACCACGAACGATCGGCGTGTCGTCGCCCGGGAAATCGTACTGAGACAGCAGTTCACGAACTTCCATCTCTACCAGTTCCAGCAGCTCTTCGTCATCAACCATGTCGCATTTGTTCAGGAACACGATGATGTACGGAACGCCTACCTGACGACCCAGCAGGATGTGCTCACGGGTCTGCGGCATCGGGCCGTCAGTCGCGGCAACAACCAGGATCGCGCCATCCATCTGCGCAGCACCGGTGATCATGTTTTTAACATAGTCGGCGTGGCCCGGGCAGTCTACGTGTGCGTAGTGACGGGTCGGGGTATCGTATTCAACGTGAGAGGTGTTGATGGTGATACCACGCGCTTTTTCTTCCGGCGCGTTATCGATCTGGTCGAATGCGCGAGCAGCACCGCCGTAGGTTTTAGCCAGTACGGTAGTGATTGCAGCGGTCAGGGTAGTTTTACCGTGGTCAACGTGGCCGATGGTGCCGACGTTAACGTGCGGTTTTGTACGTTCAAATTTTTCTTTAGACACGGCTATATTCCTTACTATAGCGCTCTCCCCTTATGGAGAGAGCACGGGACTTAGGTTTTAATCCTGTGGATTATTTACCACGGGCTTCGATTACGGCCTGAGCAACGTTGCTCGGTGCATCATCATACTTCAGGAATTCCATAGTGTACGATGCGCGACCTTTGGTCAGAGAACGCAGCTGAGTTGCATATCCGAACATTTCAGACAGCGGAACTTCAGCGTGGATCTTAACGCCAGTAACTTCAGATTCCTGACCGCGCAGCATACCGCGACGACGGCTCAAGTCACCAATGACGTCACCGGTGTTCTCTTCCGGCGTTTCTACCTCAACCTTCATGATCGGCTCAAGCAGAACTGGTTTCGCTTTCTTAAAGCCTTCTTTAAAGGCAATAGACGCAGCCAGTTTAAACGCCAGTTCCGAGGAGTCAACGTCATGGTAAGAACCGAAGTGCAGACGGATACCGATGTCAACAACCGGATAACCAGCCAGCGGGCCTGCTTTCAGCTGCTCCTGGATACCTTTATCAACGGCAGGGATGTATTCGCCAGGGATTACACCACCTTTAATGTCGTTGATGAACTCGTAGCCTTTCGGGTTGGAACCCGGCTCCAGCGGGTACATGTCGATAACAACATGACCGTACTGACCGCGACCACCAGACTGCTTCGCGTGTTTACCTTCGATATCGGTAACTTTCGCGCGAATCGCTTCACGGTAAGCAACCTGAGGTTTACCGACGTTCGCTTCAACGTTGAATTCACGCTTCATACGGTCAACGATGATGTCGAGGTGCAGCTCACCCATACCGGCGATAATGGTCTGGTTAGATTCTTCGTCAGTCCATACGCGGAATGACGGGTCTTCTTTAGCCAGACGGCCCAGAGCCAGACCCATTTTTTCCTGGTCAGCTTTGGTTTTCGGTTCTACGGCGATGGAGATTACCGGCTCAGGGAATTCCATACGCTCCAGGATGATCGGGTGATCCGGATCGCACAGAGTGTCACCGGTAGTCACGTCTTTCAGACCGATCGCCGCAGCGATGTCGCCCGCGCGAACTTCTTTGATCTCTTCACGTTTGTTAGCGTGCATCTGAACGATACGACCGAAACGCTCACGTGCGGATTTCACGGAGTTCAGTACGGTATCACCAGAGTTAACCACACCGGAGTAAACGCGGAAGAAGGTCAGGTTACCCACGAACGGGTCGGTAGCGATTTTGAATGCCAGTGCAGAGAAAGGCTCGTCATCGCTAGCGTGACGTTCAGCAGGCGTATCTTTACCGTCGTCCAGGATACCGTTGATCGCAGGTACGTCAACCGGGGATGGCAGGTAATCAATTACCGCATCCAGCATCGCCTGAACACCTTTGTTCTTAAAGGCAGAACCACAGGTAACCAGGATGATTTCGTTGTTCAGAACGCGCTGACGCAGAGCTTTTTTGATCTCTTCTTCAGTCAGTTCTTCACCACCCAGGTATTTTTCCATCAGCTCTTCAGACGCTTCCGCTGCGGACTCGATCAGGTTCTGGTGCCATTCTTCAGCCAGTTCCTGCATGTCAGCCGGGATGTCTTCATAGGTGAAGGTCACGCCTGCATCAGCTTCGTTCCAGTTGATGGCTTTCATTTTCACCAGGTCAACAACACCGGTGAACGCTTCTTCAGCGCCAATTGCCAGCTGCAGCGGAACAGGGTTCGCGCCCAGACGGGTTTTGATCTGACCAACAACTTTCAGGAAGTTCGCGCCCATACGGTCCATTTTGTTAACAAACGCAATGCGCGGAACTTTATATTTGTTTGCCTGACGCCATACGGTTTCAGACTGCGGCTGAACACCACCAACTGCGCAGTAAACCATTACCGCACCATCAAGAACACGCATGGAACGTTCTACTTCGATGGTGAAGTCAACGTGCCCCGGGGTGTCGATGATGTTTACGCGATGCGGTTCATACTGCTTAGCCATACCAGACCAGAATGCAGTAGTCGCTGCGGAAGTGATGGTAATACCACGTTCCTGCTCCTGCTCCATCCAGTCCATGGTAGCTGCGCCGTCATGAACTTCACCGATTTTATGGTTTACACCGGTGTAGAACAGAATACGTTCGGTAGTAGTGGTTTTACCGGCGTCGATGTGCGCACTGATACCGATGTTACGGTAGCGTGCGATGGGTGTTGTACGAGCCATTTGATTCCTCGTTTATCTTTTAGGCGTTCAATTTAAGTAGCCCAAAGCGGGCTGCTTACTGGAAGCGCCCGCCTGGTGACTAAAATTCCGAAGGGATTACCAACGGTAGTGTGCGAACGCCTTGTTGGCTTCGGCCATACGGTGAACGTCTTCACGTTTCTTAACTGCAGTACCTTTGTTGTCTGCAGCATCAGTGAGTTCGTTCGCCAGGCGCAGAGCCATGGATTTATCACCGCGTTTACGAGCAGCTTCAACGATCCAACGCATTGCCAGAGCATTACGACGAACCGGACGGACTTCAACTGGTACCTGATAAGTAGAACCGCCAACGCGGCGAGACTTAACTTCGACAGTCGGGCGCACGTTTTCGAGAGCGACTTCGAAAGCTTCCAGTTCAGATTTACCAGAGCGCTGAGCCAGGGTCTCCAGCGCGCTGTATACGATTGTTTCGGCAGTAGATTTTTTACCATCTACCATCAGGATATTGACAAATTTAGCCAGCAGTTCTGATCCGAACTTCGGATCCGGCAGAATTTTACGCTGACCAATGACGCGACGACGTGGCATGGAAATACTCCGTTGTTAATTCAGGATTGTCCAAAACTCTACGAGTTTAGTTTGACATTTAAGTTAAAACGTTTGGCCTTACTTAACGGAGAACCATTAAGCCTTAGGACGCTTCACGCCGTATTTGGAGCGAGCTTGCTTACGGTCTTTAACGCCGGAGCAGTCAAGCGCACCACGAACGGTGTGGTAACGAACACCCGGGAGGTCTTTAACACGACCGCCACGGATCAGGATCACGGAGTGCTCCTGCAGGTTGTGACCTTCACCACCGATGTAGGAAGTCACTTCGAAACCGTTAGTCAGACGAACACGGCATACTTTACGCAGTGCGGAGTTCGGTTTTTTAGGAGTGGTAGTATATACACGAGTACATACGCCACGTTTTTGCGGGCATGCTTCCAGCGCAGGCACGTTGCTTTTTGCAACTTTGCGAGCACGTGGTTTGCGTACCAGCTGGTTAACTGTTGCCATTAAATAGCTCCTGGTTTTAGCTTTTGCTTCGTAAACACGTAATAAAACGACCTCATACAATATGAGGACGCCGAATTTTAGGGCGGTGTCGAAAAGGTGTCAAGAAATATACAACGATCACACAATCACCAGGCCAACTGGCTGGTGTGCTGGATCGTAAGTCTGACGAAATCAGTATAGCTAACCCTGACGACGCTGTCTGAAATTTGACCACCCAGGCCGCGGGCGTCAATGTCTTCTTTCAGTGCGTATACCGTTATGGGGGCGTTGCGCAGCGTTTCAAGGAAGTGAGAGCCTTCTATTGCAGCAATAACGCCATCCTGGAGTAATAACAGCGCGTCGCCTTCCGCGAGTAAACGCTGCAGGGATGTGAAATCGGACTGCCACGGGGAGCGGTGTAAGGTATGCAGCATACGAGCCTCAGAATCTCAGGATCACATCGTAATGGCTCAGCTCCCGACGCAGCGCTTCGGGCTCAAGCGCGGTGGCTTCCACCACAAACGCTGCGTCATCGCCAAGCCCACGCTCGCGCAGCGAGGCGGCGCACAGCCAGCATTGTTCGATATCGTACAATCCCAGCAGCTTAAAGGTGGCGATATAGTCGCGCGCCAGCACGACATCCGGTTTTTGCCCGGCAAGGATCTGGAACACGCCGTCACCCACGAAGAAGACGCCGGGATCATCCGTTAAAGCAGAGGTCGCCAGCAACGCGTCTAACCCCTCGCGGCCCGATGCGCTGCCATGCGGCGCGGTGGAAAAAATAAAAGCCACGCGTTTCATCAGAACTGTACCATGCGATCGCACGTTAACGAGGCTTCCGCCAGCGCGCCGAGGCCGCTTAGCGTAAATCCCGGCTGAAGATTAGCGGAGAGCAGCCCAAGGCGGCCCGCTTCGCTTTCATCAACCACGCCGCGACGCAGCGCCGCGGCCACACAGATATTGAGGGCAACGCCATGCTGCGTGTGCAGTTGCCGCCAGGCGCGAACCAGGTCAAATTCATCGCTCGCCGGCGAGGTCAGCTGGTTGGCGTTATATACGCCTTCACGATAAAAAAAGACGCTGCTTAGCGTGTGGCCTTCTTCCAGTAACGCCTGAGCGAACTGCAGCGCGCTGCTCGCCTGCTGGGTACCATATGCCGGACCGGTAACCATGATGGCAAAACGCATTACTTGTCTTGCCCCTGGAAGTCGCCGCTTTTGAACTGGCGAATATAGAGATACACGGTGTGCTTGGAGATATTGAGACGATCGGCGACCTGGTTGATCGCATCTTTAATATCAAAAATGCCTTTCTCGTATAGATTCAGAACGATCTGGCGATTCTTGGCGTTATTAGACACATTACGATCGGCGTTCACCTCTTCGATGGTAAATTCCAGCGTCTGGGTGACCAGATCTTCAACAGAAGAAGCGAAGTTGACGGACGATCCGACTTCCGGCGTTTCAGGCGGAATAAAGGTATTCATGATTTGCGAGAACGGTACATCAAGGTTCATGTTGATGCACAGCAGGCCAATCACGCGATGCTCGCGATTGCGAATAGCAATGGTCACGGACTTCATCAGGACGCCGCTTTTCGCACGGGTAAAGTAGCACTTCGACACGCTGCTGTCCGCACCGGTCATATCGTGCAGCATACGTAACGCAAGGTCGGTAATCGGCGAACCGATTTTACGCCCCGTGTGCTCGCCGTTGGCGATGCGAATGGCGGAGCATTTCAAATCCTGCAAAGAGTGCAAAACGATTTCACAGTGGGAACCAATGAGCATCGCTAACCCGTCCACCACCGCTTCGTAGGATTTCAGAATATCAAAGTCGGTTTGATCGAAAGGACGTTGATCCAGTAAATCAAGCTCACTGGTTTCGTTGGTTAAAAGCGACCTGGACATGAAAAAAAACACTCCTTTTCAGGAGCCTGTCGTTATGTTTTCAGGGCAGGCTCATTAATTATGTGGATGGTTAAATTAATACAGTGGAGGTTCCACTTTCCACAACTAATTATATCCGGCCTGCAATAAAAAAACCGCCGCTCTGTTCGGCGGCGGTTCTCAGTTTTTATTTTTTAGCAGCATCTGCGGCTTTTGCGTCAGCTTCTGCTGCGGCTTCTGGCTTCGCATCCGCCTTCGGCGCTGGTTTGATATCCAGCAGCTCTACGTCGAATACCAGCGTGGAGTTAGCCGGAATACCCGGGACGCCAGTTTTGCCGTATGCCAGCTCCGGTGGAATGACCAGCTTGATCTTACCGCCTTTCTTGATGTTTTTCAGGCCTTCGGTCCAGCCTGGGATCACGCCATCCAGACGGAAGGAGAGCGGCTCGCCACGGGTGTAGGAGTTGTCGAACTCTTTACCGTCGATCAGCGTGCCTTTGTAGTTAACAACGACGGTGTCGCTGTCTTTCGGCGCTTCGCCGGTACCTGCTTTCTCGACTTTATAAAGCAAGCCGGTAGAGGACGTTTTCACGCCTTTCTCTTTCGCAAACTTGTTACGATACTCTTTGCCCTTGGCTTCGTTTTCAGTCGCGTCTTTTTCCATCTTCGCCTGAGCGGAAGATTTCACGCGGGCTTCAAACGCCTGCAGCGTTTGTTCGATTTCCTGGTCAGTCAGCTTGCTCTTATCGGCAAACGCGTCCTGGACGCCCGCGATCAGTTGCTCTTTATCCAGTTTAATGCCCAGTTTTTCCTGTTCTTTCAGGGAGTTTTCCATATAACGACCCAGCGAAGCGCCCAGCGCATACGCTGATTTCTGATCGTCATTTTTAAACGCCGCTTTGCTGTCAGCAGCCGCAGCCGGTTTTGCCGCTTCAGCAGCGAAGGTCATCGGGGCATGCAGCGCAACGGCCATCGTGGTTGCCAGCAGCGTGGCTTTAAACAATGATTTCATCCATATCTCCAGGGCCGGGGCATCTCACCCCGAGGTTAGCTTCATTTAAGAAGCGTACTATAAAGCGTTGTTGAACAAATCAACATAAGGACATGCCTTATTCTCACTTCTTTTCAGACTCTTTTTGTTTAAATTAGTTTCGGCGCGGCGCAATCAGGGCTGCGCTCATCGACAGAATTCAGTAGAATCCGCCGCAACCCGGGATAATCAATGAGGTGAATCATGCAGGATACCACGCTGGAAACTCGTCTGGCCGAACTGGAAAGTCGCCTGGCTTTTCAGGAAATCACCATTGAAGAGCTCAACGTGACGGTCACCGCCCACGAAATGGAAATGGCCAAATTGCGCGATCATCTGCGTCTGCTGACCGAGAAACTGAAGGCCAGCCAGCCGTCCAATATCGCCTCCCAGGCGGAAGAAACGCCACCGCCTCATTATTGAGACGTAAAAAAAGCGGGTTATATTCTATACCCGCTTTTTTTTGCGCTCCGTTCATGTACAGCGCGCTAAATACCCTATGAATTTCTCGTCACAGCAAGATCCAGCCGACCCTGCGTGGCTTGAAAGACGACGGGATTAGTGGCAACCGCAGCCGCCGTGACCTTTACCGCCGCCACCGCAGCAGCCTTCGCCACCGTGCTCGTGACCGTGGTCATGGCCGTGACCGCCGCAGCAGCCGTCGTGACCGTGGTCATGATCGTGGTCGTGACCGTGTGCGCCATGAACGTGACCATGAGCCAGTTCTTCTTCCGTCGCTTCGCGGATCGCTACCACTTCAACGTTGAATTTCAGGTTCTGACCCGCCAGCATGTGGTTACCGTCAACCACAACGTGGTCGTCTTCCACTTCGGTAATTTCTACCGGAACCGGACCCTGGTCGGTTTCCGCCAGGAAGCGCATGCCCACCTGCAGCTCGTCAACGCCCATGAAGACGTCTTTAGGTACGCGCTGTACCAAGTTTTCGTCATACTGACCGTAGGCGTCGTTCGCGCCAACAGCTACATCGAATTTGTCGCCAACTTCGTGACCTTCCAGGGCGGTTTCCAGACCAGAGATCAGAGAACCGTGACCGTGCAGGTAGTCCAGCGGCGCACTCACCGGAGACTCATCAACCAACACACCGTCTTCTGTACGTACCTGATAGGCCAGGCTGACCACCAGGTCTTTTGCTACTTTCATGATATCTCCTGAGCGTGGGAAAATTACTGGCGCAGATTGTAGCGGAAATCTGCACCCGTGTACCCTTTAGCTTAAAAAAACTCGGGGCATATCGCTAGTCCGGATGAAAGATCCCGATCACTTGCTCCTCTTTGCGCACATGATCGCGCGCATCTTTATCCGCTTCCCGCATTTGGTGACCGCACTTAACACACTCAACAATATCGATATTATTCTCGCGCCACATCGCCAACGTGTCCTGCGCCTGGCAGGACGGGCATTTCGCCCCGGCAATAAAACGTTTACGGATTGTCATACTGAACCTCTATTCAAATTCATCCCAGCCGTCCAACTGACGTCGTTCCTGCTGCATCTCGCGCTGAAAAATCTCCTCCAGCTCGCGCCTGGCTTCTCTGGCGCGCGAAATTTGTAGGGTATCGGCATGCATCGGAATAAGCTCCCGCAGCATTCGCATATCCAGCCGTCGGAAATGCAACTGCGCCCGCTGCGCCTGGTGAGGGTGCATGCCCAGCGACACCAGCGTTTTACGCCCGAGTTCCAGCGCGCTGGAAAACGTTTCACGGGAAAACTGCGTCACCCCTGCCTGTAATAACTCATGTGCTTCCACACGTCCGCGCGCTCGCGCAAGAATATGCAAATGCGGGAAGTGTTGCTGACAGATCTCCACCAGCTTCATCGTATCTTCCGGATCGTTGCAGGTGATAACGATGGATTCTGCCGCCTCCGCGCCCGCAGAGCGCAGAAGATCCACCTGCGTCGCATCGCCGTAATAGACCTTGTAGCCATATTTTCGCATCAGGTTTACGGCGCTGATATCCCGTTCCAGAACGGTAATACGCATTTTATTCGCCATCAGCAAACGCCCAATCACCTGGCCGAAACGGCCAAACCCGACCACAATCACTTGCGGCTTATCGTCATCCACCCACGGTTTTTCGTCCTCTTCATCCGGGCCGTTAAACTGACGCGAGAGCCATTTGTCGATAAGTTTCATTAGCATGGGCGTGGTCATCATCGACAGCGTGACGGTAACCAGCAATAGCGCCATTTGATCGCCCTGAAAAAGCCGCTGCGACGAGGCTGTAGAAAACAGCACGAAGGCGAATTCTCCCCCCTGGCTCAGGACGCCGGCAAACTGCATTCTTTCCGAGCTGCGAAGACCGTAGAGCCGCGCCAACCCATAGAGCACCAACGTTTTTACCGCCACCAGCACCACCACGCTTGCCACAACCCACGGCAGATGGGTGTACAGCACGCCCAGGTTGAGCGACATCCCAACCGAGATAAAAAACAGGCCGAGCAACAGTCCCTTGAACGGATCAATGGCCGTTTCCAGCTCATGGCGATATTCGCTTTCCGCCAGCAGCACGCCCGCAATAAACGTGCCCAGCGCCATCGACAACCCCAACGCGTCCATAAATAAGGCAGAACCCAGCACCAGTAGCAGCGTCGCGGCGGTAAACACTTCGCGTACGCCGGACGCGGCGATGAAGCGGAATACCGGGCGCAATAAGTAGCGCCCGCCAATCAACATCCCGGCGAAGGCGAGCACTTTCATGCCAATCTTCATCCAGTCGAAATGCTCGTCGGCGGAACCGGCGAGCAACGGCACCAGCGCCAGCGCCGGGATCACCGCCAGGTCCTGAAACAACAACACCGAGAAGCCAAGTTGCCCCGACTCGCTGCGATTCATCCCCTTCTCGCGCATCAGTTGTAGCGCCATCGCGGTCGAGGACATTGCCAGACCGATACCGCCAACCACCGCGGCTTGCCACGAAAAATCCGTCAATATCAATAGCCCGGCGAGCAGCCCCGCGCTGAGCAACACCTGCGCCGCCCCGACGCCAAAAATCGATCGCCGAAGCTGCCAGAGTTTCGCCGGGTTCAGCTCCAGCCCGATAATGAACATCAGGAATACGACGCCAAGCTCAGAGAAATGCAGAATCTCGTCAACGTCGCTAATGAATCCCAGACCCCATGGGCCAATGGCGATACCCGCAAGCAGATACCCTAATACCGCGCCGATGCCGAGCCGTGAAGCCAGCGGCACCGCCGCCACCGCCGCGAAGAGGAACAGCACGCCCGCCAGCAATAAATCGGAACCTTCCATCAGCGGCCTCCCACGGGAACAGGCTGGGTAAGCCAGTCGCCATATGCTTTCGCATGGCTTTCCAGCTCTTGCGCGCTCTGCCGCCTGGCCCAGTAAATAATGATCGGACTCATCCAGTGCATCCGGCACATACCCGCCGTCAGCTCAAAGGGCCGCAGGACGTCGCTCATCGGGTAACGATTCAGAGCGTCATAGCGATAGGCGCTCTCCGGTTCGCCAGTGGTAATCACGCTGCGCCAGTACTTTCCCGCGAGCTGGTTCCCCCCCGGACCGCTGGCAAAGCCGCGGCTTAACACCCGATCCAGCCACTCTTTCAACAGCGCCGGGCAGCTATAGGTATACAGCGGATGCTGAAACACAATCACATCATGCTCACGCAAAAGAGCCTGCTCATGCGGAATATCAATAAAAAAATCAGGATAGTGCGCGTAGAGATCGTGCACCGTTACGTTACTGAGCTGCATAGCCGGCTTAAGCAGCACCCGGTTCGCCACCGAGTCCTGAGATTCCGGATGGGCATACAGCAGCAACACCTTTGCTGGCTGAGACATCATCCCCCTCCCGGTTTTATTTCTGTTTTTGTGTCGCGTTGTTGTTTTGGGCTACCATTGCGCCCCAGTGCGGCAGAATGCCAGCACACTACATTATCATAATGATAAATTAACATAGTCAGAACATACGGCGCCTTATGATTGTTTTCTCCTCGTTACAAATTCGTCGCGGCGTGCGCGTCTTGCTGGACAATGCCGCTGCCACTATCAATCCGGGCCAGAAGGTCGGCCTGGTGGGCAAGAACGGCTGCGGGAAATCTACCCTGCTGGCGTTGCTGAAAAATGAAATCAGCGCCGACGCCGGAAGTTTTAGCTATCCTGGCAACTGGCAGCTGGCGTGGGTGAATCAGGAAACCCCCGCCCTGGCCCAGCCAGCGCTGGAGTACGTCATTGACGGCGACCGCGAATACCGTCAACTGGAAGCCCAGTTGCACGACGCTAACGAACGTAACGACGGACACGCTATCGCCACCGTACACGGCAAGCTGGACGCCATTGACGCCTGGACCGTCCGCTCACGCGCCGCCAGTCTGCTGCATGGGCTGGGGTTCAGCAACGAACAACTTGAACGTCCGGTCAGCGACTTCTCGGGCGGCTGGCGTATGCGCCTCAACCTGGCGCAGGCGCTGATCTGCCGCTCCGATCTGCTGCTGCTCGACGAACCGACTAACCACCTCGATCTTGATGCGGTTATCTGGCTGGAAAAATGGCTGAAAGGCTATCAGGGCACTCTGATTCTGATCTCCCACGACCGGGATTTTCTCGACCCGGTAGTGGACAAAATTATCCACATCGAACAGCAAAACCTGTTCGAGTACACCGGCAATTACAGCGCGTTTGAAATCCAGCGCGCCACCCGTCTGGCCCAGCAGCAAGCGATGTACGAAAGCCAGCAGGAACGCGTGGCGCATCTGCAAAGCTATATTGACCGCTTCCGCGCCAAGGCGACCAAAGCCAAGCAGGCGCAAAGCCGAATCAAAATGCTGGAGCGCATGGAGCTGATCGCCCCTGCGCACGTGGATAACCCCTTCCACTTCAGCTTCCGCGCGCCGGAAAGCCTGCCAAACCCATTGCTGAAAATGGAAAAAGTGAGCGCGGGTTACGGCGAGCGCATCATACTCGACTCCATTAAGCTGAATCTGGTGCCTGGCTCGCGCATTGGCCTGCTTGGCCGCAACGGCGCCGGGAAGTCTACGCTTATCAAGTTGCTGGCGGGCGAGCTCGCGCCGGTCAGTGGCGAAATCGGCCTGGCGAAAGGCATTAAGCTTGGCTATTTCGCCCAGCATCAGCTGGAGTACCTGCGCGCTGACGAGTCACCGCTGCAACACCTGTCGCGCCTGGCGCCGCAGGAACTGGAGCAGAAACTGCGCGACTATCTCGGCGGCTTTGGCTTCCAGGGCGATAAGGTCACGGAAGAGACGCGGCGTTTCTCCGGCGGCGAAAAAGCCCGTCTGGTGTTGGCATTGATTGTCTGGCAGCGCCCGAACCTGTTGCTGCTTGATGAACCGACTAACCATCTCGATCTCGACATGCGTCAGGCGTTGACCGAAGCATTGATCGAATTCGAAGGCGCGCTGGTCGTCGTGTCGCACGACCGTCACCTGTTGCGCTCCACCACCGACGATCTCTACCTGGTCCACGACCGTAAAGTCGAACCGTTTGACGGCGACCTGGAAGATTATCAGCAGTGGCTGAGCGAGGTACAGAAACAGGAAAACCAGCCTGCTGAAGCGCCAAAAGAGAACGCGAACAGTGCGCAAGCGCGTAAAGATCAGAAGCGTCGTGAAGCCGAGCTGCGTACGCAGACCCAGCCGCTGCGCAAAGAGATCGCCCGTCTGGAAAAAGAGATGGAAAAACTGAACGCGCTGTTAGCGCAGGCGGAAGAAAAGCTGGGCGACAGTGAACTGTACGACCAGAGCCGTAAAGCAGAACTGACCGAGTGCCTGCAACAACAGGCCAGCGCCAAAGCCGGGCTAGAAGCGTGCGAAATAGCCTGGCTGGACGCGCAAGAGCAGCTTGAGCAAATGCTGGCCGACTAACCACAGGAAACCACCATGACGCCGCTCATCACCAACGATATTACTTTCCGCAAGCTCAGCATCTTCATGACGTTTATGGAGAAAGGGAATATTGCCCGCACGGCGGAAGCGCTGGATATCAGTGGGGTGAGCGTGCATCGCGCGTTACATACGCTGGAAGAAAATGTCCGTTGTCCGCTGTTTGTGCATAAAGGTCGCAACCTGATCCCGCAACCGGCGGCCTGGACACTGCTGGAATATTGTCAGGAAGTCACTCAGCTTATGGCGCGAGGGCTGGAGGAAGCGCGTAAAACGGCGGGTGTCGGCCAGGGGCGCTTACGCGTCGGCACACTTTACTCGCTGACGCTGGAGACCGTCCCGCATCTGATCATGGGCATGAAGCTACGGCGTCCCGACCTCGAACTGGATCTGACGATGGGATCTAACGAAGCGTTGCTTACCATGCTGGAAGAAGGCACGCTGGATGCGATCCTGATTTCTATTTCGGAAAGTGAAATCGATCGCAACAGTCTGGAAGTGCTGCCGCTGTTTCATGACGACATCTATCTCGCCGCACCGTCAACGGCGACGCTGGACATCTCCTCGCCTGCCGATCTGCGCGATTACCGGGAGCAGAAGTTTGTCTCGCTGGCCGAAGGCTTCGCCACCTATGCCGGCTTTCAGGAAGCCTTTCATATCGCCGGATTCGAGCCGGAGATCGTCACCCGCGTGAATGACATTTTCTCGATGCTCAGTCTGGTGCAGGCGGGCGTCGGCTTTACCCTGATGCCGGGACGCATGAAGAAGATGTATGAGAATTCCGTGCAGCTACTGAAGCTGGCGCAGCCCTACCAGATGCAGCAGCTTATCGCGATTGTCTTCGCCCGCAACCGTGAGCGCGACCCGAATCTGCTGGCGCTCGCCGCCGAAGGACGAATGTACGCGCGCAGTCTGGAGCCTGGCGTTTGATTGCCGGTTAGCCTGAGGCCAATACATCCTGTAAGCAGGAGAAGCATCGCGCCAGCAGGCAACAATCACAACAACTGTACCCGCCGCGCCAGATGCACGGCAACGTCCACGCCGCTACGTTCCAGGGAAATCGACTCCCCTTCCCACGCCGCCTGTCGCGTCAGGCAGGTCAGCACGCCGCCGGGCGGCATTTCAATCGCCAGCCTTGCGTCACGCTCGTTAGCCGAAATCACCGCTTCCTGCCAGCGCACGGTGCGCGCCATGTTCATCGCCAGATCGTCGGCAATTCTTTCCGGCTGCCAGAGCACGCGCCCGGTGCTGCCGCTCAGATACGCGCAGCGCGGGCGTGAAAGCGTGACCGAGTTAAACGCCGCCGCCAGCTTCTGCGCCGGTTCCGCCAGCAGCTCGCAGTGCGACGGCACGCTCACGGCCAGCCGCTTTGCTTTGCTCGCGCCTTTTTCCAGAGCGCGTTTTGCCACCTGCGCCATCCCTTCATCGGATCCGGCAATGACAATCTGCGTTTCGGCATTCAGGTTAGCAATGTACGTTCCGCTACCCTCGATAAGCTGTTCCACCTGCGGCAGGGTTAAGCCCATGATTGCCGTCAGGCCGTAGCCGTGCGGCCAGGCCTGTTCCATCAGATCGCCGCGCAGCGCCACCAACTCCAGCGCGTCCGTAAATTCCAGCGCGCCCGCCGCCACCGCCGCGGGATAAGCGCCAATCGATAAACCGCTAACGATGTCAGGCGACACGCCGCGTCGCTCCAGCTCGCGCGCCCAGGACACGCCGGCAATTAACAGCGAAAGCTGCACCGCGCGGGTGTGGGTTAACGAGGCCGCGCTGTCCAGCGTATCAACTTCCTTCCCCAACACCTGACGTGCCTGTTCCAGCTCCGTTCCCGGCAGGTTTTGCAACATACCTTCATGCTGCGTGCCCTGACCCGGAAAGGTAAACAGTATTTTCATCACTCCTCCCTGCGCCATGGATCTGCCACCAGGCGTGGCCCACGGCGGGTTTTCAGCAGCGTTTTACCGTCGCGTAGCCACTCCGCCAGCGCGAATCCGCCTTCCGGCGTATCCACCTGCGTATCCGCCCGGCATAGCGCGCGGCTGAGCTGAAGCTGCCAGCCAGCAAATGCGTCAGGGGCAACGGCGTGCGGAGCGCGGATCAGCAGGTCGAGATCGCTGTCGGCATGGATCACCGGAATACCGGTCGCCAGCGCGTAGCCGGTGCTGCCGGTAATGCCCCACGTCCACGGCCACGCCTGCTGAGCAAGCTGAAGCGCCACCTGTACCGGCGGCTGGGTGACAAACGGCGAACGCAGCAGATCGGCGGTGACGCACAGCTCTTCAGGCGACACCACGCGTAGCACATTCTCAGGCTGCACCCATCCGGCTGCCCGCTGGTCGCGGCGCAGTCCGCGCACGCCAACGGGAATTCGGCCTTCGTTATCCACATCACGCCGTACCACCACCGGCAGGCCGATATGCCAGGCTGATTCAACCCAGGATTCGGTAATACCTTCCAACGCGTCGCGCGAGGTAAGCCAGATGAGGTCGTGGGGGCGTAATGTTGTGGTCATAATTACATTCCTGACGTCAGCGAGATAAACAGCGGCAGCGACAGGATACACAGTACGGAGCTTAACAGCAGCACGGCTTCTGCATCCGGCGACTGCACGCCAAAGCGGTTACCGAACACCACGCCGAAGAAGCCCGCGGACAGCGCAATCATCAGGATAGCGGTGATCGCCACGGAGCCGTGCAGACCGAAGATTAAAACGATACCCCAGGCAATCGCCGGCTGGATCAGCAGTTTGGCGACGGTGGAGGTGATCACCATGGTGTTGATCTGGAGCTTACGGGCAGAGAGGATCACGCCGGTCAGGAACAGCGCCGCAGCGGTCGCGGACAGCCCCAGCGGTTTAATCGCCGCCAGCACCAGTTCCGGCATTTTGATGCCGATAGCGGACAGGATCACACCCAGCAGCGGGCCCATCACGATCGGTTTTTTAATGGAGCGCCACATCAGCACCGGCAGCATGGAGAGCGTTGAACCGGAGTTATTGCCCTCGGCGCGCGCTTTTTCACGCTCCAGAATCAGCAGGCAGAACGGGGTCATCAGCACGGAACCACAGGCGATAGAGACCGCCACGGACAGTGAGGTGGAAGAACTTTCGCCCAGCACGCTGCCCAGAATCGGCAGGCCAAGCGCCGCATAGTTTGGCAGGGCGACGGTGAGCGTCAACACGGCCGCATCCTGCGGCGATTTTTTGAATACGCCGGTAGCAAGGAAATAGATCGCCGCGTAGGTGATCCACATCGCCAGCGTCAGCACCACAATCAGCGGCGACTGCGCCACGATGCCCGCCCAGGGCGTCTGTACCGTCGCGCTGAACAGCGCCGCAGGTAATGCGAAATCCATGACGAAGATGTTGAGCAGGGAAACATTCTTGTTATCAACCATATTGGCCTTCCCGGCCCAGAACCCCAGCAACATGATGATGAATATCGGTGCAAGAGCATGAACAATCACGTAAGTCATAAATCACCTGTAATGAAGAAAAAAGTTAGCACGGACGCGATGATTATTATTTTTCGGATGTAGCGGCCCGCGCGGGCGCAGCGCGTGCGCCCACGGAGCCGAACATTCGGCAGGTCTTAATTACTTACCAGCTGGCTCTCATACGTTCGCGTACGAGCGCCGAGCTGCGGCGGTTGTCAGCACCCAGACGGCTTTTCAGCGAGGTGTCCTGACGCGCGTCACTGATGGCCTGTTGCAGGGTGGTTTTCACCTGCGTCAGATCGTTATCGGATGGGGCATCCGGGTTGCTGATGTCCAGCAGGTCGGAAAGCAGCCCCAGCGTGGCGTAGTTGCTGATGTCGTACGCCATGGGCGGAATGGTTGCCGCCAGTTTTTCCAGCGCGTCGACGGTACGCAGCGTAATGCGCGCCGCAGACTCTTTGCCCATCGCGTGGATCAGCACGCCTTTATCGTTAAAGGCAATCAGACGGTTAGCCTGGTAGCCGTGCGCCAGAAACGCGCCGGACATTGCCTTACCGACGATAAGACCAATCACCGGATGACCCGCCAGACGCGCGTTGGCGTAGGCGGCCGCGGCTCCCGCGAGCGCCTGGTGGATACCAAACGCCTCTTCGCGACGGCCATAGGCCTGGCTTGGGACGTCAATCACCGCCACAATCGGGCGCTTAACGGCTTTATCAGCATCCTCCGCGACGGTTTCGCTGACCACTTTTGCCAGCGTCCAGCCTTCCAGCAGACCGACTTCCCCTTTCGCCGCGCGCGGGAAGTGGTTGTTGGCATCCGGCACCACGGCGACAAAACGCACCGTTTCACCGTTCAGCTCACCGTCTGCCGCCTGCACGGACGGGCACAGCCCCTCAATACGTTTGGCGCTCGGGGCGAGCGTTTCCAGCCAGCGTTCGCCACGGCTTATTGCGTTATTCATCATTTCACCTCCCGGGCAAAAAGCGCGTTAATCTGTTCGGCATCGGCCTGTTTGCGGGTGTCGAAATTCGTCAGACGGTTCAGGTAATCATCATAGTTATCGGTGCGATGCTTCGCCGGTACGCCTTTCGCGATGGCCTCGTTCATCGCGGCTTTCACCGCGTTCACGCCGTCGCCTACCAGCGCGTCCACCAGCCCGCTTTCATAGCGTACTTCGCCGCCGGTCATGCTCCAGATAAACGGACGGTCGCGGGAGTCGTACTCTTCAATGCCCGCTTCCTGCTCGATAACCTGCGGGCCGTTGAGGCCGAGACGCGCTTCGCGGGTCACAATCAGGTAGCTGCACAGCGCCGCGGCGATAGACATCCCGCCGAAGCAGCCCACGGTTCCGGCCACGATCCCGACGACCGGGGTATAACGACGCAGGTCAACGATCGCGGCGTGGATATCGGCAATCGCCGCCAGGCCAAGGTTCGCTTCCTGCAGGCGTACGCCGCCGGTTTCGAGGCACAGTACCGCCTGCGTCGGAATGCCGTTGCGGTTATCTTCCGCCGCCAGCTCCAGCGCCGCCGCCATTTTGGCGCCGGAGACTTCGCCCATGCTGCCGCCCTGGAAGGTCCCTTCAATCGCCACGACTACCGCTGGCTGGCCGTTGATGGTCCCTTTCGCGACCACCATGCCGTCATCGGCCTGCGGCACAATGCCCTGTGGCCCAAGCCACGGAGAGATAATGCCTTCAAACGGATCCAGCAGTTCGCGGTAGCTGCCCTCGTCGAGCAGCGCCTGCGCACGCTGGCGCGCTTTTAATTCGATAAAGCTGCTGTCATCACGCATGGCTCACCCCTTCAAACACCTGTTCAATACGAATGCGCGCCACGCCCGGCGTCGCGCCGAAGTCGTGGATGGTCAGTTTGCCTGCGGGCAGGCTGCTGACGGTTTCCAGGCGGCTGAACAACGCCTCCCAGCGTCCGCGGCTGTTGTCGACGGAGGTGGTGATATCAACGGTCAAGGTCTGGCCCGGTTCGGCGGTGAACAGCACCTCCATATCCCCGGAGCCGACGACGCCTGCCAGCGCCCTGCCGCTGACTTCGCGGCGGGCGGGCACGGTCAATGTAATTTTTTCCATAACATCCTCTTAATGCTTTGAATATGGCGTTTCGACGCGATCGAGAAACAGCGTGGCCGCAAGCAGGTCTGCGGCGCCGCCCGGTGAGGCGTTAAGCGTCAGCATCTGGCGGTCTAACTGCGCCAGCGCCTGCTGCCCCGCGAGGGTTGCGCATCCTCCGGCGTTCAGCACCGCCCGGGCGCCGTTCTGCATGGCGTCCAGCCCCTCCATTCCGGCGCGCGACAGCACGCAGGTATCGGTGAGCGAGGTCATGATTGCCATCAGCGCGTCGAGTCTGGCGTTTGTTTCGCTGCTGCCGTTAAGACGGCTCAGGCGAAGCTGCGGTAGCGCGCGCTGCATGATGTGCGGAAACGCCTGCTGCGCCTCTTCACGCGCGCCGGGCACACGGTAGCGGTGCGTGGCGCGTACCCCCTTGCTGAACACCTTCGGCGCCGCGTCGTCCGGGAGTTTTGCCAGCCGGGCGGCGGTGTTAGCGACGGCCTGCGCGCTGGCATCACCGCCCAGCATCGCCACCGCGCTCACCAGCAGCCCCAGCGCCCAGATCGCGCCGCGATGGGTGTTTACGCCCCCGGTTGCGGCCATCATCTGCCGCTCTCCGTCGCGACCGAGTCGCCCTATGGTTTGCCTGAGGGCAATATCCGCCGGACGCTGCCAGCTTTGCTGCGCCAGCGCCTGAAACGTGGGAGTCAGGCTGTGCGCGGAGCGCTCCATCAGCGCAAGCGATAAATCGTGGTGCGCGCCGTTCCCCCGACTGTCCACCAGACCGGGTTTCGGGCTTAAACGTGCTTCGTCAATCAGACACTGCGTGGCGGTTCGCGCCAGCCATTCGGCACCGCCTTCAACCTGGATCCGGGGCAGAAGTTTCATTACCAGCTCCGGAATTTCGCAGGTGGGTTGTACAGGCCGCCGGACCACTCAACGAGGTCGGCCACGCTGCCCGCCGCCAGCAGAGAGCGGGTGGCATCGGTGCGGCGAATGCCCATATCTTCCGGATAGACCACTTTGCCGCTCTGGCGCAGTTCCGCCACGCGTCTGGCATCCACGCCCAGACCGATATCGGTGATGCCCGCCACGGCGGCGACCATGGCGCGACGCTCTTCCAGATCTTTCGCCCGGTAGAGGTAAGCAATCCCCTCTTCCGTCAGCACGTGGGTCACGTCATCGCCGTAAATCATGACCGGCGCCAGCGGCATACCGGAGGCTTTCGCGACGTCAACGGCGTCGAGTTTTTCCACGAAGGTCGGCTTCACGCCCGCCTGGAAGGTTTCCACCATCTGCACGACCAGTTTTTTACCGCGCTGCATTGGGTCAGGCTCGGTGATCATGTTCAGCCAGGCCGGCGTGGCGTGGCGGCGACCGTGCGGATCGTGGCCCATGTTTGGCGCGCCGCCGAAGCCGGAGAGGCGACCGCGGGTGACGGTTGAGGAGTTAGCGTAGCCATCAACCTGCAGCGTAGAGCCGATAAACATATCGACCGCGTACTGGCCTGCCAGCTGGCAGAAGGCGCGGTTAGACCGCATGGAGCCGTCGGCACCGGTAAAGAACACGTCCGGACGGGCGCGAATGTACTCTTCCATCCCCAGCTCACCGCCGAAGCAGTGCACGCTCTCCACCCAGCCGCTTTCGATTGCCGGGATCAGCGTCGGATGCGGGTTCAGCGTCCAGTGTTTACAGATTTTGCCCTTCAGGCCGAGCTGTTCGCCGTAGGTGGGCAGCAGCAGCTCAATCGCCGCGGTGTTAAAGCCAATCCCGTGGTTGAGGGACTGCACCTGGTGTTCAGCGTAGATGCCTTTAATCGCCATCATCGCCATCAGGATGTGTTCCTGTTTAATCAGGCGCGGGTCGCGGGTGAAGAGCGGCTCAATGAAGAACGGCTTATCCGCCACCACCACGTAATCGATCCACGAGCCCGGAATATCGACGCGCGGCAGGTCGCACTCGTCGTCCACCAGCTCGTTCACCTGTGCGATGACGATGCCGTCGTGGAACGCGGCGGCTTCCACCAGCGCCGGGGTATCTTCGGTACTCGCCCCGGTGTAGAGGTTACCTTTACGGTCCGCTTTAAACCCGGCAATCAGCGCCACGTTTGGCGCCAGGTCAACATACAGGCGGGAGTAAAGTTCGATGTAGGTGTGAATCGCACCGATTTCGAGCTGGCCATCTTCCAGCAGCTGCGAAATGCGCAGGCTTTGCGTACCGGAGAAGGAAAAATCCAGCTTGCGGGCGATGCCTTTCTCAAAGATATCCAGATGTTCGCTGCGGCCCACACTTGGCATAATCATGTGCAGGTCGTGCACTTTTTCGGGATTCACTTCAGCCAGCATGCGGGACAGGAAATCTGCCTGCTTCTGGTTATTGCCTTCTAATACCACGCGGTCACCCGGCGCGATCAGTTTTTCCAGCATCGCGGTCAGGTCTGCGGTAGGCAGTACCTTGCCCTGCACCGGTACGGAAGCCAGACGCCGCTGCTTCTCGGTGCGGCGGGTATTCCAGACGCGTGCGGGTGTTTGCCCAGATAACATTATTAACCTCCTGATTCAGCTAATCATTTTGATTGCTTAACACGCTAATGAGTGTGCGCTCTGGTGAGAAAGTCATCAATTAAGCGTAGAGAGGGATCGTTAGCCTGAGAGTAATAATTGAAGTAACAATTTGTGATGAGGATCAACTACTCCATTCCAGACGCCATCCTGAGCTACGCATTTTTCATAAACACAACAGGCAAGTGGCGGTATAGTAGACGGCTGATAATGAGAGACCATCGCAGCCGTTATGAGCCAAATAACTTCGTCAGACCTTCAACTCACCGCCGTAAACTCGCGTGAATTTCGCCCAATGCGTGGTATTCGTAACCGCCATTTGCAGACCATGCTGCCGCGCCTGATCCGCCGCAAAGTGAATTTTGCCCCCCACTGGCAGCGGCTGGAGTTACCTGACGGTGACTTTGTCGATCTGGCCTGGAGTGAAGATCCGGCGTCCGCGAAACACAAACCTCGTCTGGTCGTCTTTCACGGTCTGGAAGGCAGTCTGAACAGCCCGTATGCCCATGGCCTGATTGAAGCGGCGCAAAAACGCGGCTGGCTTGGGGTGGTGATGCATTTTCGCGGCTGCAGCGGCGAGCCAAACCGCATGAACCGTATTTATCACTCTGGCGAAACCGAAGACGGCGCCTGGTTTCTACACTGGCTGCGTCGCGAATTTGGCCACGCGCCAACCGCGGCGGTGGGCTATTCGCTGGGGGGTAATATGCTGGCCTGCCTGCTGGCAAAAGAAGGGAAAAACATCCCGATAGAGGCTGCGGTGATTGTTTCCGCCCCCTTCGTGCTGGAAGCGTGCAGTTACCATATGGATAAAGGCTTTTCCCGCGTTTATCAGCGCTATCTGCTCAATTTGCTGAAGGCGAACGCGTCGCGCAAACTGGCGGCGTATCCGGGCTCCCTGCCAGTCGATCTTGCGCAGTTGAAATCCCTGCGCCGCATTCGCGAGTTTGACGATCTCATCACCGCTAAAATTCACGGTTTTGCCGACGCTATCGACTATTATCGTCAGTGTAGCGCGATGCCGTTACTCAACCGGATCGCCATCCCGACGCTGATCATCCACGCCAAAGACGATCCGTTTATGGATCATCACGTGATCCCCAAAGCCGACGATTTGCCGCCGCAGGTGGAGTATCAGCTAACGGAACATGGCGGGCACGTTGGGTTTATCGGCGGCACGCTGCGTCGCCCTGAGATGTGGCTGGAGGCGCGTATTCCCGACTGGCTGACAACGTATCTGGAGGTACCAAGATGATGATCCCCTGGCAGGAGCTCTCTCCCGAGACGCTGGACAACTTAATCGAAAGCTTTGTGTTGCGCGAAGGCACCGATTATGGTGAACATGAACGTTCACTTGAGCAAAAGGTCGCCGACGTTAAACGTCAGTTGCAGTGCGGAGAAGCGGTTCTGGTCTGGTCTGAATTGCACGAAACAGTCAACATCATGCCGCGTAAACAGTTCCGCGAATAAGCCTGTATCCTCGGCCGACTATAATAAAAAACCTAACCTACTCATGGAGTTGTTATGTCTGCCAAACATCCGGTGATTGCGGTAACAGGATCCAGCGGCGCGGGGACCACCACCACCAGCCTCGCGTTCCGTAAAATTTTTGCCCAGCTCAACCTGCGCGCGGCCGAGGTGGAAGGCGACAGTTTTCATCGTTATACCCGCCCGGAAATGGACATGGCGATCCGCAAGGCGCGCGATGCCGGACGGCATATCAGCTATTTCGGCCCCGAAGCCAATGACTTCGGCCTGCTGGAACAGACCTTCATTGAATACGGGCAGACGGGCAAAGGCCAGTCGCGCAAATATCTGCATACCTACGACGAAGCCGTACCCTGGAATCAGGTGCCTGGCACCTTCACGCCCTGGCAGCCGCTGCCGGAGCCGACCGACGTCCTGTTTTATGAAGGGCTGCACGGCGGCGTGGTGACGCCACAGCATGAGGTGGCGCGCCATGTGGATTTGCTGGTGGGGGTTGTGCCCATCGTCAACCTGGAGTGGATCCAGAAACTGATCCGCGACACCAGCGAGCGTGGACATTCCCGCGAGGCGGTGATGGACTCCGTGGTGCGCTCAATGGACGATTACATCAACTACATCACGCCACAGTTTTCCCGTACCCACATCAACTTCCAGCGGGTCCCGACGGTGGATACCTCAAACCCATTCGCCGCACGCGGCATTCCCTCACTTGATGAGAGTTTTGTGGTGATACATTTCCGCAATCTCGAAGGCATCGATTTCCCCTGGCTGCTGGCGATGCTGCAAGGTTCGTTTATTTCTCACATCAATACGCTGGTGGTGCCGGGCGGCAAAATGGGTCTGGCGATGGAACTGATCATGCTGCCGCTGGTACAGCGCCTGATGGAAGGCAAGAAGATCGAATAAGCCTCAATGGCGGCTGGCCCGATTGTGCCATAAGGCAGTCGAGCGCAGCGCCATCAGGTAAAAATTATCAGGCGGCAATGACTTCATACGAGTGGGTAATATTCACCGCTTTTTCCAGCATCAGCGCCACGGAACAATACTTTTCGGCGGAAAGATCCACCGCCCGCGCCACCGCGGCGTCTTTTAAATCATGCCCCGTCACGATGAAATGCAGATTGATGTGGGTAAACAGGCGCGGCGCTTCTTCACGACGCTCGGAGGTCAGTTTTACTTCGCAATTGGTCACATCCTGACGTCCTTTTTGCAGAATGGAGACCACGTCGATAGCGCTACAGCCGCCCGCGGCCATTAACACCATTTCCATCGGGCTGGGCGCTTTATCTCCCGAATTGCCGTCCATCAGGATCTGGTGTCCGGAAGCCGACTCGCCCAGGAAGGTTAACCCTTCAACCCATTTCACACGCGCTTGCATATTTTTTTACTCCAGTGCGTCAATTTTCCTGACAGATTACGCGTACATAACAATTCTCGCAACGGAAGGCGACCTGCGTCATGCTGAAGCGAGACACCAGGAGACACACGGCTAAAGCTATGCTAAAACAGTCAGGATGCTACAGTAATACATTGACGTACTGCATGTATGCAGAGGACTTCACATTAAAGGCTGCTGTCCGTTATTGACAGCCTCTTCCCAGGAAGCGGGAAGCACATTTTTGCAACCCCAGAGACAGCGCCGTTTTCTGGCTCTGGAGACAGCTTATAACAGAGGATAATCGCGCATGGTGCTTGGCAAACCGCAAACAGACCCGACTCTCGAATGGTTCTTGTCTCATTGCCACATTCATAAGTACCCGTCGAAGAGCACGCTGATTCACCAGGGTGAAAAAGCAGAAACGTTGTACTACATCGTTAAAGGCTCTGTGGCAGTGTTGATTAAAGATGAGGAAGGTAAAGAAATGATCCTTTCTTATCTGAATCAGGGTGATTTTATTGGCGAACTGGGCCTGTTTGAAGAAGGCCAGGAACGTAGCGCATGGGTACGTGCTAAAACTGCATGTGAAGTGGCTGAAATTTCCTACAAGAAATTCCGCCAGTTGATCCAGGTGAACCCGGATATTCTGATGCGTCTCTCTTCCCAGATGGCTCGCCGCCTGCAGGTCACATCAGAGAAAGTCGGTAACCTGGCCTTCCTTGACGTGACCGGTCGTATCGCCCAGACGCTGTTGAACCTGGCGAAACAACCCGATGCAATGACCCACCCGGACGGTATGCAGATCAAAATTACCCGCCAGGAGATTGGCCAGATCGTTGGCTGCTCTCGCGAAACCGTTGGTCGTATCCTGAAGATGCTGGAAGATCAAAACCTGATCTCCGCGCACGGTAAGACCATCGTCGTTTACGGCACTCGTTAATCCCGTCGGAAATGGCGCGTTACCTGCTAGCGCGCTATTTTTGTTTTCCCGATGTGGCGCAGACTGATTTATCACCCTGAGATCAACTACGCACTACGTCAGACGCTGGTGCTCTGTTTGCCCGTGGCCGTCGGCCTGCTGATAGGCCAACTGCATCTGGGCCTGCTTTTCTCCCTCGTTCCCGCCTGCTGTAACATTGCCGGGCTTGATACGCCGCACAAGCGCTTCTTCAAGCGCCTGGTCATTGGCGCCTCGTTGTTTGCCGGGTGTAGCCTGGCGATGCAACTGTTGTTGGCGCAGGCGGTGCCGTTGCCGCTGATTCTGACCGGGTTGACGCTGCTCCTCGGCGTCACCGCGGAGTTAAGCTCGCTTCACGCCCGCCTGCTTCCCGCTTCGCTGATCGCCGCAATTTTTACCCTTAGTCTGGCGGGAAATATGCCAGTGTGGGAGCCGCTGCTGATCTATGCGCTGGGGACATTGTGGTATGGACTGTTTAACTGGTTCTGGTTCTGGTTGTGGCGCGAACAGCCGCTGCGCGAATCGCTAAGCCTGCTGTATCGCGAACTGGCAGATTACTGCGAAGCGAAATACAGCATGCTGACCCAGCACACCGATCCGGAAAAAGCCCTACCGCCGCTGCTGGTACGCCAGCAGAAAGCGGTTGACCTGATCACCCAGTGCTACCAGCAAATGCATATGCTGTCGGCGCATCACAATAACGATTACAAACGGATGCTGCGCGCCTTCCAGGAAGCGCTGGATCTGCAAGAACATATCTCAGTCAGCCTGCACCAGCCGGAAGAGGTGCAAAAACTGGTCGAGCGCAGCCACGCCGAACAGGTGATCCGCTGGAACGCGCAAACCGTCGCCACGCGTCTGAGAGTGCTGGCGGATGACATTCTGTACCATCGCCTGCCCACGCGCTTCACCATGCAGAAGCAAATCGGCGCGCTGGAAAAGATCGCCAATCAACATCCGGATAACCCCGTCGGGCAGTTTTGCTACTGGCATTTCAGCCGTATCGCCCGCGTGCTTCGCACCCAGCGTCCGCTCTACGCGCGCGATCTGATGGCGGATAAACAGCGGCGGCTTCCGCTGCTACCGGCGCTGAAAAGCTATCTGTCGCTGAAGTCTCCGGCGCTGCGCAACGCCGGACGCATTAGCGTCATGCTGAGTATCGCCAGCCTGATGGGTACCGCGCTGCACCTGCCGAAGCCGTACTGGATCCTGATGACGGTACTGTTCGTGACGCAAAATGGCTACGGCGCAACGCGCGTACGCATTCTGCACCGTTCGGCCGGAACGCTGGCGGGACTTATCGTCGCGGGCGTGACGCTGCACTTTCATATCCCCGAAGGGTATACGCTGCTCTTAATGCTCTTCGTCACCCTGGTGAGCTATCTGATTATCCGCAAAAACTACGGCTGGGCGACGGTGGGGTTTACCGTCACGGCGGTGTACACCCTGCAACTGTTAACCCTGAACGGCGAACAATTTATCATTCCGCGGTTTGTCGATACGATCATCGGCTGTCTGATCGCCTTCGGTGGCACCGTCTGGCTGTGGTCGCAGTGGCAAAGCGGTCTGTTGCGCAAAAATGCCCACGACGCGCTGGAGGCGGACCAGGAGGCGATCCGCCTGATCCTCAGCGACGATCCGCAGGCGACGCCGCTGGCATACCAACGAATGCGCGTCAACCAGGCCCACAACACGCTGTTTAACTCGCTGAATCAGGCCATGCAGGAACCGGGATTTAATACGCACTATCTGGAAGATATGAAGCTGTGGGTCACCCACAGCCAGTTCATTGTCGAGCATATCAACGCGATGACCACCCTGGCGCGAGAACATACAATGCTGACGCCTGATCTGGCCCAACGATATCTGCAATCGTGTGAAATTGCGCTCCAGCGTTGTCAGCAGCGGCTGGAATATGACGGGCCGGGCAGCTCTGGGGATGTGAATATTCTTGAGGCGCCAGAGATGCTCTCCCACGGGCCATTGAGCACGCTGGAACAGCATCTCCAGCGTGTGCTGGGGCATTTAAATACCATGCATACCATTTCGTCGGTGGCCTGGCGCCAGCGACCGCACCACGGGATCTGGCTCAGCCGCCGGTTGCGCGATATGAAAGGCTGACGCTCTATGCGGCCTATTCGCTTACGACTTTCGCGACGGCTTGCGCGAAACGCTGCATTCCTTCGTCGATATCCGCCTCTTCCACCACCAGCGACGGAGCAAAACGCATCACCTCAGGGCCAGCGTTGAGCACCATCACTCCCGCCTCCGCTGCCGCATACAGGAAATCACGCGCGCGCCCCTTATACTGCGGCTTCAGTTCGGCGCCAATCAACAGGCCCATGCCGCGAATGTCGCTGAAAACGTCAAAGCGTTCATCGATCTGTTGCAGATGCTGAACAAATCTCTGCCGCTTCGTCTGCACCCCACTTAACACGGCTGGCGTACTGATGATATCGAACGCCGCCTCCGCAACCGCACAGGCCAATGGGTTACCGCCATAGGTAGAACCATGCGAGCCCACGTGAAATGCCGAAGCGATATCCTGGGTGGTCAGTACCGCACTTACCGGAAAACCACCGCCCAACGCCTTCGCGCTGGTCAGAATGTCCGGCGTCACGCCATAGTGCATATAAGCGAACAGATCGCCGGTGCGCCCCATGCCGCTTTGTACTTCATCAAACACCAGCAGCGCCTGATGCTCGTCGCACAGCTTGCGCAGGCCTTGCAGGAATTCCGGCGTCGCCGCCAGCACGCCGCCTTCGCCCTGTACCGGCTCGACCACTACTGCGCAGGTGTGATCGTCCATCACCGCGCTGACGGCGTGGAGATCGTTAAAGGGCACGTGAATGATATCGGCCGGTTTTGGGCCGAAACCATCGGAATACTTCGGCTGACCGCCCACGGAAACGGTAAACAACGAACGACCGTGGAACGCATTATGGAAGGCGATAATTTTGGTTTTGAAGGGGCTATGGCGGACGCATGCATAATGACGCGCCAGTTTAAACGCCGTTTCGTTGGCTTCCGTCCCGGAGTTCATGAACAGCACGCGCTCGGCAAAGGTGGCGGCGATAAGTTTCCGTCCCAGACGCAGCGCCGGTTCGTTGGTGAATACGTTACTGGTATGCCAAAGCGTTTCGCCCTGCGCTTTCAGCGCTTCCACCAGCGACGGGTGGCAATGACCGAGCGCGGTAACCGCAATCCCTCCGGCAAAATCGACATAGTCTTTGCCCTGCTGGTCCCAGACCCGGCTGCCTTTACCTTTCACCGGGATAAAGTCCGCCGGTGCATAAACTGGCAGAATGACTTCATCGAAAGTTGCGCGAGTTACTGCCGTTTGTTCAGTTGCCATCTCATGCCCATCCACTTATGCAAAAAACAATGTGAAATAATAATCACAAAATATGCATAAAAAATCACTAAATGGCAACCATAAATCATCGGTTAAGGAAATTAGCCAACAGTTGATGCCCCTGCTCGCTGAGAATACTCTCCGGATGGAACTGAACGCCCTCCAGATCCCAGGTCGTATGGCGAATCCCCATGATCTCCTGCGCCTCGCTCCAGGCGGTGACCTCGAAGCAAGCGGGCAGCGTGGCAGGATCAACAATCAGCGAATGGTAACGGGTTACCCTTAACGGGTTGGCTAAACCCTGAAACACCCCCTGCCCGTTATGGCGGACAGGCGCGGTTTTGCCGTGCATCACCTTCGCCGCGCGGACAATCGTTGCGCCGAAGGCCTGCGCCATCGCCTGATGCCCAAGACAGACGCCAAGCATTGGCAGTCGCCCGGCGTAATGGCGAATCGCCGCCAGCGAAATGCCAGCGTCATCAGGCGTACAAGGGCCGGGGGAGATGACGATTTTTTGCGGGCCAAGCGCGTCAATCTGCGGCAGCGTCAGCTCATCATTGCGCTTAACCAGCACATCCGCGCCCAGCTCGCAAAAGTACTGGTAAAGATTCCAGGTAAACGAATCGTAGTTGTCGATAAGCAGGATCATGGCGGCTCCGGTACAAGAAAACCGCGCTATTCTACTCAGTTTCCTCGACTTCGCTTACCCCTTTCCGAAATATCGCCTCCAGCGCGCTAAGGTCACCCATCGCCCCTTCCTGATTCGCCTGGTTCCAGCGATCGACCGGAATATCCCGCCAGTGCAGTAAATAGCCCGCGTGGATGGCCAACTGTTCAAAGAAAATACGCTGCGCCATACCACTGCCGATGCGGAACGGGTGCAGTACGTTGATCTCACAATAGTAATGCGCCAGGCGATTCACAAACTTCTCTTTGGGCAACCCAACCAGATACCCTTCTTCTTCCAGATCCTGCATCAGGGCGTTGCCTTCTTTCTCGATATACGCGAAATGGCAAAAGCGGGTATCGCCCTGATAAATATCGACCTCGCGCAATTGCCCTGCCCAGTCGAAAACATCCTGGTACAGCTGGCGATGGAGGGCGCATAAATGCGGTAACCCTCGCTTCAGCGGGCCAAGCTCAATGGTTGCCGCCCGCAGCGCCGTCAGCTCCCATGCCGCCTGCGTCAGCCGCTCCGCCTGGCGGATCCCCAGTCGGTTACGCATAACGTTCAGACCGGGGTAAAGATACGGATCGCGATCGTCGCCGATTTTAGCGCTCATAGTGCCTCCGGAGTTCGTCAAGGCGTGCCAGCGCCTCTGGCGCGGTTAACGTGACTAGCGGGCTGTCGACGCCCTCAAGGCGGCGGCTGGCCTGAAAATTGGTATTGCGCTGCTGCTCCCAGAGCCGGGATTTCTGTCTGTCGGTGAGTTTTTTCACTTTACGCCTCCCTGATAGTCTCGTGTCTGCCAAGTATAAGCGGCAAAACGCGGTTACGCAGGAAGGGGAAACAGGCGCGGGCATGAAACACCCGCGCCGAAAGGGATTACGGCAGGACTTTTGCGGAGAGGATAACGACCGGTTTTGTCGGCACATTCTGGTATGGGCCCACATCTTTGGTCTGAACCTGAGAGATCTTATCGGCAACGTCCATCCCTTTCACAACTTTACCAAAGACGGCGTATCCGAAGTCGCGCTGGCCGTGATCGAGAAAGGCGTTGTCGGCGACATTGATGAAGAACTGGCTGGTGGCGCTGTCTTTGTCTGCGGTACGCGCCATCGCAATGGTGCCTCGGGTATTACGCAGACCGTTGTCGGCTTCGTTTTTGATCGGCGGATTCGGCTTCTTCTGCTGCATCTGCTCGTTGAACCCACCGCCCTGAATCATAAAGCCTGGGATCACGCGGTGGAACGTGGTGTTGTTATAGAACCCGCTGTTCACGTAATCGACAAAGTTCTGCACTGATACTGGCGCTTTCTGGCTGTTCAGTTCCAGTTCAATATTACCGGCAGAGGTTGTCAGCAGAACGTGCGGATCCCCTTTCGCCGCCAACGCCGCAGGAGAGAGAGCAGAAAGGGCGAAAACAGCTGCGACAGCCGCCAGGGTCGATTTGAGCATGAGAATTCCTTAACGAGAGCGGTAACAAAAAGCAAGTGCTTTGATTCTAAAGAGGCTTCAGAGACAAGGCCATCCCTTTACCTATTTTTACTTACCAGAAACATCTGTAACTTACTGACCGCCAGGCTATGCGTGATTTTGATCACAATAAAAAATGTAACGCACTTATTAATTGCCAATAAAAGTTTAAATGAATCACTAAAGCGCCTAAAATCTGCCCGCTCGTGGCGCAGTCAATGCGCTTTACTTTCTTATACACACAGTTTTCAGGTGCGTATCAACACAGGCCAGTCATGACTAACAGCAACCGCATCAAGCTCACATGGATTAGCTTTCTTTCCTACGCCCTGACCGGGGCGCTGGTTATTGTCACCGGGATGGTGATGGGAAACATCGCAGAGTATTTCAACCTGCCGGTTTCCAGTATGAGTAATACCTTCACCTTCCTGAACGCCGGTATTTTGATCTCCATTTTTCTTAACGCCTGGCTGATGGAAATCGTCCCGCTAAAAACGCAGCTGCGTTTTGGCTTTATCCTGATGGTACTGGCGGTGGCCGGACTGATGTTCAGCCACAGTCTGGCGCTGTTCTCCGCTGCGATGTTCGTGCTCGGCGTGGTAAGCGGTATCACCATGTCGATCGGGACTTTCCTGATCACCCAGATGTACGAAGGCCGTCAGCGCGGCTCGCGCCTGCTTTTTACCGACTCCTTCTTCAGCATGGCGGGGATGATTTTTCCAATGGTTGCCGCCTTTTTGCTGGCCCGCAGCATCGAGTGGTACTGGGTATATGCCTGCATCGGCCTGGTCTATGTGGCGATTTTCCTGCTGACCTTTGGCTGTGAATTCCCCGCGCTGGGCAAACATGCACCGAAAAGCGATACACCGGCAGTAAAAGAAAAATGGGGCATCGGCGTACTGTTTCTCTCCATTGCCGCGCTGTGCTATATCCTGGGCCAGTTGGGCTTTATCTCATGGGTACCGGAATACGCGAAGGGACTGGGAATGAGTCTGAACGATGCCGGTACGCTGGTCAGCAACTTCTGGATGTCTTATATGTTCGGTATGTGGGCATTCAGCGTCATCCTGCGTTTCTTTGACTTGCAGCGCATCCTGACGGTGCTCGCCGGTCTGGCTGCGGTTCTGATGTATCTGTTTATCACCGGCACGCCAGCGCATATGCCGTGGTTTATCCTCGCGCTGGGCTTTTTCTCAAGCGCCATTTACACCACGATTATTACGCTGGGCTCCCAGCAGACGAAAGTGGCGTCGCCAAAGCTGGTTAACTTTGTGCTGACTTGCGGCACCATTGGCACCATGTTGACCTTCGTGGTCACCGGTCCTATCGTGGCGCACAGCGGCCCGCAGGCGGCGCTGTTCACCGCTAACGCTCTGTATGCCGTCGTGTTTGTGATGTGCTTTATCCTCGGTTTTGTCACCCGCCATCGCCGTCACGAGGTGTCCGCGATGCATTAATTCAGTTGCCCGGTAGCGTAGGGTTACCGGGCATCCTGATCTTTCCTGAGCCGGATAAAACGTAACGTGTTGTCGTCCGGTCCCCCTCCCTCTAAGGTCTTAGCGCCTCTCTTCGCCGGGAGTAGCTGGAGATGCTGAAAAACCCCTCATTTTGTACGTTATTTATACAATCGCGAAAAGTCTGACATTTCCGTGACTTATAAAAATCCTGACAAATCAGCAATATACCCCTTAAGGAGTATATAAAGGTGAATTTGATTTGCATCAATAAGTGGGGTTGCTGAATCGTTAAGGTAGGCAGTAATAGAAAAGAAATCGAGGCAAAAATGAGCAAAGTCAGACTCGCTATTATCGGTAATGGTATGGTCGGCCATCGCTTTATTGAGGATCTTCTTGATAAATCCGACGCTGCCAATTTTGATATTACTGTTTTCTGCGAAGAACCCCGCAAAGCGTATGACCGTGTGCACCTGTCATCTTACTTCTCCCATCACACTGCCGAAGAACTCTCTCTGGTGCGTGAAGGCTTTTACGAGAAGCATGGCGTGAAAGTGCTGGTCGGCGAACGCGCTATCACCATCAACCGTCAGGAAAAGGTGATCCACTCCAGCGCGGGCCGCACGGTTTACTATGACAAGCTGATCATGGCCACCGGCTCCTATCCGTGGATCCCGCCGATTAAAGGCTCCGAAACGCAGGACTGCTTTGTCTATCGCACCATTGAAGATCTCAATGCCATAGAGTCCTGCGCCCGTCGCAGCAAACGTGGCGCGGTAGTCGGCGGTGGACTGTTAGGCCTGGAAGCGGCCGGCGCGCTGAAAAACCTCGGCGTGGAAACCCACGTCATCGAATTCGCGCCAATGCTGATGGCGGAACAGCTGGATCAGATGGGCGGCGAACAGCTACGCCGCAAAATCGAAAGCATGGGCGTGCGCGTCCACACCAGCAAAAATACCAAAGAGATCGTCCAGACAGGGACCGAGGCGCGTAAGACCATGCGTTTTGCCGATGGTAGCGAACTGGAAGTCGACTTTATCGTGTTCTCCACCGGTATTCGTCCGCGCGATAAGCTGGCCACTCAGTGCGGCCTTGACGTCGCTACGCGCGGTGGGATCGTGATTAACGACGCCTGTCAAACTTCTGACCCGGACATTTACGCCATCGGCGAATGTGCAAGCTGGAACAATCGCGTTTACGGCCTGGTGGCGCCAGGCTACAAAATGGCGCAGGTCGCCGTTGATCATATCCTTGGCAACGAAAACGTTTTTGAAGGCGCGGATCTGAGCGCTAAGCTGAAGCTGCTGGGCGTTGACGTGGGCGGCATTGGCGACGCGCATGGCCGCACGCCGGGCGCGCGTAGCTATGTTTACCTCGACGAAAGCAAAGAGGTCTATAAGCGCCTTATTGTCAGCGAAGATAACAAAACCCTGCTCGGAGCGGTGCTGGTGGGCGACACCAGCGACTACGGCAACCTGCTGCAACTGGTGCTGAATGCTATCGAACTGCCGGAAAACCCGGACTCCCTGATCCTGCCTGCCCACGCGGGTAGCGGTAAACCCTCGATTGGTGTGGACAAGCTGCCGGACAGCGCGCAAATTTGCTCTTGCTTCGACGTCACTAAAGGCATGTTGGTCGCCGCCATCAACAAAGGTTGTCACACCGTCGCCGCGCTGAAAGCCGAAACCAAAGCCGGTACAGGCTGCGGCGGCTGTATCCCGCTGGTCACCCAGGTGCTGAACGCCGAACTGGCGAAACAGGGCATTGAAGTGAACAACAACCTGTGCGAGCACTTTGCCTATTCACGCCAGGAGCTGTTCCACCTGATTCGCGTCGAAGGCATCAAAACGTTCGAAGAGCTGCTGGCAAAACACGGAAAAGGTTACGGCTGTGAAGTGTGTAAGCCCACCGTCGGTTCCCTGCTAGCCTCCTGCTGGAACGAATACATTCTGAAGCCGCAGCACACCCCGCTGCAGGATACTAACGACAACTTCCTGGCGAATATCCAGAAAGATGGCACTTATTCCGTTATTCCCCGTTCTGCTGGTGGCGAAATCACTCCGGAAGGACTGGTGGCGGTGGGCCGTATCGCCCGAGAATTTAACCTTTACACCAAAATCACCGGTTCTCAGCGTATCGGCCTGTTCGGCGCGCAGAAAGACGATCTCCCGGAAATCTGGCGTCAGTTGATCGAAGCCGGTTTCGAAACCGGTCACGCCTATGCCAAAGCGCTACGTATGGCGAAAACCTGCGTCGGCAGCACCTGGTGCCGCTACGGCGTCGGTGACAGCGTGGGCTTCGGCGTTGAGCTGGAAAACCGCTACAAAGGTATTCGCACCCCGCACAAAATGAAGTTCGGCGTCTCCGGTTGTACTCGTGAATGCGCCGAAGCCCAGGGGAAAGACGTGGGCATTATCGCCACAGAAAAAGGCTGGAACCTGTACGTCTGCGGTAACGGCGGGATGAAACCGCGCCATGCGGATTTGCTGGCGGCGGATATTGACCGTGAAACGCTGCTCAAATATCTCGACCGCTTCATGATGTTCTACATCCGCACAGCGGACAAACTGACCCGTACCGCGCCGTGGCTGGATAACCTGGAAGGGGGCATCGAGTATCTGAAGTCCGTCATTATTGACGACAAGCTGGGCCTGAACGCCCATCTCGAAGAAGAGATGGCGCGTCTGCGCGAAGCCGTGGTGTGTGAGTGGACTGAAACCGTCAATACACCCTCTGCGCAAGTTCGCTTTAAGCACTTCATCAACAGCGATAAACGCGATCCGAACGTCCAGGTCGTGCCTGAACGTGAACAGCATCGTCCGGCCACGCCGTATGAACGCATCCCGGTCACTCTGGTGGAGGAAAACGCATGAGCCAGTGGAAAGACATTTGCCACATTGATGACATCCTGCCGGAAACCGGCGTCTGCGCGCTGTTAGGCGAGGAACAGGTCGCCATATTCCGCCCGTATCACAGCGATCAGGTGTTCGCGATTAGCAACATCGACCCGTTCTTTGAGTCCAGCGTACTTTCTCGCGGACTGATAGCAGAGCATCAGGGCGAACTGTGGGTCGCCAGCCCGCTGAAAAAACAACGCTTCCGCCTGAGCGACGGGTTGTGCATGGAAGACGAAAGTCATTCCGTCGCGCATTACGACGCGCGGGTGAAAGACGGCATTGTGCAGTTACGCGGTTAATTTTTTCGGGAGGCGCAACGCCTCCCTTTTTTGACGTTTTTTTCATTGTTAATTGTGTTCACAACGTCATTTGTGCGGCTGCGCAGAGGCTGAAGTGAAAAGGGATAATCAATACTATGTTTACTGACACTATCAATAAATGCGCCGCTAACGCTGCGCGTATCGCACGCCTGTCGGCAAAAAACCCGCTGGGATTCTGGGTAAGCTCTGCAATGGCGGGAGCCTACGTTGGCCTTGGCATCATCTTGATCTTCACGCTGGGCAACCTTCTTGATCCTTCTGTACGACCACTGGTGATGGGCGCTACCTTTGGCATCGCCTTAACGCTGGTGATCATCGCCGGTTCTGAACTTTTTACCGGGCATACTCTGTTCCTGACGCTCGGCGTCAAGGCGGGCACCATCACCCACGGTCAGATGTGGGCGATTCTGCCGCAAACCTGGCTCGGCAATCTGGTCGGCTCCGTGTTTGTCGCACTGATGTACAGTTGGGGCGGCGGCAGCCTGCTGCCGGTTGATACCAGCATTGTGCACTCCGTGGCGCTGGCGAAAACCACCGCGCCAGCCACGGTTCTGTTCTTTAAAGGCGCGCTGTGCAACTGGCTGGTATGTCTGGCGATCTGGATGGCGATTCGCACCGAAGGCGCCGCCAAATTTATGGCGATCTGGTGGTGCCTGCTGGCGTTTATCGCCTCCGGCTACGAGCACTCCGTGGCGAACATGACGCTATTTGCCCTCTCCTGGTTCGGTCACCATAGCGAAGCCTATACCCTGGCAGGAATAGGGCATAATCTGCTGTGGGTAACTCTTGGCAATACTTTGTCCGGTGTCGTATTCATGGGATTAGGTTATTGGTATGCTACGCCAAAATCGGAGCGTCCCGTTCCGGCGAAAATTAACCAAACTGAGAATCTGATCAGTGATTAAGGGGTAATGTCGTGGACCATTTGCCTATATTTTGTCAACTCCGTGACCGCGACTGTTTGCTTGTCGGCGGTGGTGATGTCGCAGAACGCAAAGCGCGGCTGCTGCTGGACGCGGGCGCGCGTTTAACGGTGAATGCGCTGGCGTTTGATCCGCAGTTCACCGTATGGGCAAATGAGGGCATGTTAACCCTGGTTGAAGGGCCCTTTGATGAAACCCTTCTTGACCCCTGCTGGCTGGTGATTGCCGCCACGGATGATGATGCGGTTAACCAGCGCGTCAGCGATGCGGCAGAATTGCGCCGAATCTTCTGTAACGTGGTGGACGCGCCGAAAGCCGCCAGCTTCATCATGCCGTCAATTATCGACCGTTCGCCGCTGATGGTGGCGGTCTCCTCGGGCGGCACCTCACCGGTGCTTGCCCGCCTGCTGCGCGAAAAGCTGGAATCCCTGCTGCCTCAGCATCTCGGCCAGGTCGCACATTACGCCGGAACACTGCGCTCACGCGTGAAGCAGCAGTTCGCCACCATGGGCGAACGCCGTCGCTTCTGGGAAAAATTCTTCGTTAACGATCGTCTGGCGCAGTCGCTGGCTAACACCGACGAAAAAGCAGTGGCGGACGTCACCGAGCAGTTACTTAACGAGCCGTTGGATCATCGCGGCGAAGTGGTGCTGGTGGGAGCAGGACCGGGCGATGCCGGCCTTCTGACCCTGAAAGGACTGCAACAGATCCAGCAGGCCGACGTGGTGGTGTACGACCGTCTGGTGTCAGACGACATCATGAACCTTGTGCGTCGCGACGCGGATCGCGTATTCGTCGGCAAACGCGCGGGCTACCACTGCGTACCGCAGGAGGAAATTAATCAGATCCTGCTGCGCGAAGCGCAAAAAGGCAAACGCGTGGTGCGTCTGAAAGGCGGCGATCCGTTTATCTTTGGTCGCGGTGGCGAAGAGCTGGAAACCCTCTGCCATGCGGGCATTCCGTTCTCGGTGGTGCCGGGAATTACCGCCGCCTCCGGGTGCTCTGCATACTCCGGGATCCCGCTGACCCATCGCGATTACGCGCAGAGCGTTCGTCTGGTCACCGGCCACCTGAAGACCGGCGGCGAGCTGGACTGGGAAAACCTGGCGGCAGAAAAACAGACGCTGGTGTTTTACATGGGCCTGAATCAAGCCGCTACTATTCAACAGAAATTGATCGAATTCGGTATGCAAGCGGATATGCCCGTCGCACTGGTAGAAAACGGCACCGCTGTAAAACAGCGAGTGGTGAAAGGCGAACTCGCACAATTAGGCGAGCTGGCGACGCAGGTAGAAAGTCCTGCATTAATTATCGTGGGTCGCGTCGTCGGATTACGCGAAAAGCTAAACTGGTTCTCCAACCATTAATACTGTCTGAACACGAAGGCCAGCGCTGTCTGGCCTTTTTTATTGCCGTCCGGAATAAACGTCCGGAATCATACCTTCTTATAACCGCATGAATTTAAAGACATAAGCATCTTACCTCGGTTTATTTCTCCATTCCCTTACTGACGCAAAAAATAGATTACGCTATCGTCGAATCCGGGTGGGGAAAATATATCCACCACCTCTATCATTAGTTAAAAATTATATTTTTTACATAGGAAATGTAAATGAACAAGTTTATTAAAATGGCACTGGTAGGCGCAGCGCTGGCTACCCTGACGGCATGTACGGGTCACGTTGAAAACCGCAATAAAACCTGCTCTTATGACTACCTGCTGCACCCGGCCATTTCTATTTCCAAAATTATTGGCGGCTGTGGTCCAACCGCAGAGTAATAGACTCTGAAAAATTGCGCAGATACAAAAAAACCGGGGCTTCCCGGTTTTTTCGTTTTTCGCGTGTTATTACGGTTTGGCGACAAACCCAATCGCTTCGTACACCGCTTTCAGCGTTTCAGAAGCCCTCGCGCTGGCTTTTTCAGCCCCTTCTTTCATCACTTTCTGCAGGAACGCTTCGTCGTTGCGGAAGCGGTGATAACGTTCCTGAAGCTCGGTCAGCATGCCGGAAACGGCTTCCGCCACTTCGCCTTTCAGATGGCCATACATCTTGCCTTCAAAGTGTTTTTCCAGTTCAGGGATGCTCTGACCGGTGACGGCTGAAAGGATGTCCAGCAGGTTAGATACGCCCGCTTTATTCTGGGTATCGTAACGCACGACCGGCGGCTCGTCGGAGTCGGTCACCGCGCGTTTGATTTTCTTAACCACCGATTTCGGATCTTCCAGCAGACCAATCACGTTGTTGCGGTTGTCGTCTGACTTGGACATCTTCCTGGTCGGCTCCAGCAGCGACATCACGCGCGCGCCTGACTTCGGAATAAACGGCTCAGGCACTTTGAAGATCTCGCCATACAGCGCGTTGAAACGCTGCGCAATATCGCGGCTCAGTTCGAGGTGCTGTTTCTGGTCTTCGCCGACCGGAACCTGGTTAGTCTGATACAGCAAAATATCGGCAGCCATCAGCACCGGATAATCAAACAGACCGGCGTTGATGTTTTCGGCGTAGCGCGCAGACTTGTCTTTAAACTGGGTCATGCGGCTCAATTCACCGAAATAGGTGTAGCAGTTCAGCGCCCAGGCCAGCTGCGCGTGCTCCGGCACGTGAGACTGAACAAAGATGGTACTTTTCTCAGGATCGATACCGCACGCAAGGTACAGCGCCAGGGTGTCCAGCGTCGCTTTGCGCAGTTGCTGTGCATCCTGACGCACGGTGATGGCATGCTGGTCAACGATGCAGTAGATACAGTGGTAGTCATCCTGCATGTTCACCCACTGACGCAGCGCACCCATGTAGTTGCCAATGGTCAATTCACCTGAGGGCTGTGCGCCACTAAAAACGATGGGCTTAGTCATTTTTCGATTCCTGATTTTCGCTATGCGGAAGCCCGAGAGCGGGCAGAAGTTCATTTATGCGGTCGTACATGAGGTCAGGCTGGCTCAGAGAGATCGGCTCGCCGTAGTTATAGCCGTAGGTGAGTCCTGCTGACGGGCAACCTGCCGCTTTTGCAGCCTGAATATCATTACGCGAATCCCCGACAAAGAGCAATTGCTCAGGCGAAATACCGAGCTTACTTGCCACCATCAGCAGCGGATCCGGATGCGGTTTTTTGTTTTTCACGTCGTCACCGCCGATAACCACGCTGAAATATTTGCTGATATCCAGCGAGTCCAGCAGCGGCGCGACAAACGGCGTCGGTTTGTTGGTCACCAGACCTAACGGCAGCCCTTTCGCGTGCAGCGCGCCCAGCGTGTCGGCGACATCAGGGAATAAAAACGTCCCTTCTTCAGCCACATCGCCATAGTATCTGTCGAACAGCTTGCGCAGAATGCGGACCTGTTCTTCGGCGGGGATATCATCATCGACGGGGGGTTTGCCCTGGGACTGACGTAACGTGGCGCGCTCCTGACGGGCCCAGGCAAGCGCACGCGCCATTAATACGTCCGCGCCGTTACCTATCCAGGCGATCACGCGTTCTTCGCCTGCCGTCGGCAGTTCCAGCGCGTACAGCGCCATATCCACCGCGGCGGTTAATCCCGGCGCGCTGTCGACCAGCGTGCCGTCGAGGTCGAAGGCGACGCCCCGAATATCCTGCAATTTATCCATGACTTACCTTTGCCAGTTCACGGCGCATTTCATCAATGACTTTTTTGTAGTCAGGCTGATCGAAAATAGCGGAGCCTGCAACGAACATATCTGCTCCCGCCGCCGCGATTTCACCGATGTTGTTTACCTTCACACCACCGTCAACTTCGAGACGAATGTCGTAGCCGGACTCATCGATACGGCGACGCACTTCACGCAGCTTGTCCAGCGTTTGCGGAATAAACGACTGGCCGCCAAAACCCGGGTTTACGGACATCAGCAGGATCACATCCAGCTTATCCATCACGTAATCGAGATAACTCAGCGGCGTTGCCGGGTTGAAGACCAGACCCGCCTTACAGCCATGTTCTTTAATCAGTTGCAGCGTGCGGTCAACGTGTTCAGAGGCTTCCGGATGAAAAGTAATAATGCTGGCGCCTGCGGCGGCAAAGTCCGGGACAATGCGATCAACCGGCTTCACCATCAGATGCACGTCAATGGGTGCGGTAATGCCATATTTGCGCAGAGACTTCAGCACCATCGGGCCGATAGTCAGGTTGGGGACGTAGTGGTTGTCCATCACATCGAAATGCACGACATCCGCACCGGCAGCCAGTGCTTGTGCGGTGTCCTCACCCAGGCGGGCAAAATCAGCCGACAGAATTGAGGGGGCAATCAAATACTGTTTCATCCGCTTCTCCTTGAGAATTATTTTTTCGCGGGTGAAACGACTCCTGGTTTGTACAGAGCCAGCAGTTCGTCCACCTTTTTACGTGTGCCGCCGTTGCTGCTTATACTGCGTCGCACTTTGACCTGAAAATGTTTTGCCGCTTTATACCACTCACGCGTATCGGGCGTGTCGTGGTTCGAAATTAGCACCGGGATCCGCTTACTGACCAGCTTTTCCGCCATCTGAGCCAGGTGCGCCTGCTCTTTGGGACTGAAGCTATTGGTGTGGTAAGCGGTAAAATTCGCCGTCGCCGACAGCGGCGCATAAGGCGGATCGCAATAGACAACCGAATTGCTATCCGCGCGATTCATGCACTCTTCATAAGAGAGGCAATGAAACTCTGCATTCTGCGCTTTTTGGGCAAAGTGATACAGCTCAGCTTCCGGGAAGTAAGGTTTTTTATAACGGCCAAAAGGGACGTTAAATTCACCGCGCAGATTGTAACGACACAGGCCATTGTAGCCATAGCGGTTCAGATACAGAAACAGCACCGCGCGACGGAAGGGATCTTCACTGGAATTGAACTCCTCGCGCAGTTGGTAGTAAACCTCAGCGAGATTTGTTTCGGGCGTAAACAGCTCGCGGGAAGCCTGCACGTACTCGTCGGTACGTGTTTTCACAATGTTGTAGAGGCTGATAAGGTCACTGTTAATATCGGAAAGGATATAACGCGAAAAGTCGGTGTTGAGAAACACCGACCCGGCCCCAACGAAGGGTTCGACCAGACATTCGCCCTTTGGTAAATGCCTTTTAATATCATCCAGCAGGGGGTACTTTCCCCCTGCCCACTTCAGAAAAGCGCGATTTTTTTTCATGCTGACTAACTAATTACACCTTCTCCGGCTGTGGAGAAAGCTCCGACAGCATCCTGCGCTTAACATTACTTGAGATCGGCTTGAACCTGATGCAACGGTTTAGCCCACGGATTTTTTGCCTGCACATCGGCTGGCAGCGTAGACACTGCGCGTTTTGCCTCGTCCTTCGAGGCATAGACGCCCGTTACAAGAACATACCACGGCTGACCATTACGCGTCGTCTGATATACCACATAGTTTTTCAGATTCTCTTTCTTCGCCCAACCGTTCAGGTTGTCGTAGTTAGAAGAACTGCTCAACTGCAGCGTGTAATGACCGGACGGCGCTGACTTGAGAGAACCGACGTTACCGGTGCTTTTCGTTCCACCGGCGCTCCCTGTCGTTGCCGCTGGCGTGGTCTGAGCCGGGGCGGCTTTCTGCACAGGCGTGGCGCTCGCCGTGGCCTTAGGCGCTGTCGTCGCGGCTGGCGCGGACGTCGCCGGTTTAGACGTTGCTGTCGGTTCGGTACGCTTCGGCTGGGTCACCGGCTTTGGTTCTGCTGGTGTCGCTTTCGCGGTTGCCTGCGGTTTCTTCGGCTCAATCACCGCCTGCTTCCGCTCCGGACGGGACGGCGTCGGACGTTCCGCTGTCGGCGCGGTTGCCGTCTGACGCGGCGCGTTGCCGTTACGAACCGGCGCCACGGTAGCGGGTTCAGTCGGCAGCGTCGAGTTCACCACCACATTGTTCATCTGTTCCTGACCCTGCGGCTGGGTCAACGCATTATTCAGGTCACCCTGAACTTCAACACGCTGCTGACCTTCTGCCGTGGCTGGCGCCTGACCCTGCGTTGGCGTTGAGGAGATCGGCGGCAAAGAGACGTCCTGCGGGGAATTCCCTGCGGTCTGCTCGGCGGATGTAGCGCCTGGCGCAGGCTGCGCCCCGTTAGCCTGGTCTGCGGCATTGCCGGAAAGATCGATGCTCTTTTCGCCTGAGGCCGTTTGTGCGTTGGAAGAAGGCGTGGATGGCGCTTTCAGCGCGGAGCCAATTCCGATGATCAGCAGCAACAGCACCAGCACCCCTACGCCCATCATCATGTACTGACGGGAAGCGGGTTTACTGGCCGCTTTTTTACGCTTACGTGGACGACGCTCAACGCGTTCTTCATCCACACTTTCGTCATCGGATTCGTATTCTTCTGGTTCCGGCTCATCAAGACGCTCTTTGCGTCCGCGAGTGGGACGACGATCGTCCGCGTCCAGATCAACATCATCAAAGTTGATCTGCGGCTCACCGCGTTCAGAAGATTGACGAGAACGACCAGGGCGACGATCGCTGGGATCGGGTTTCAGCTCGTCTTCTGGTTTGAATTCATCCATTTAACACCCCACTCAAAGGTTAATGCTTACTACGTTGCACCAAACCTGAATTTAAATGGCCGATACGTGTGCCGTATCAGTCCGACCTTTCTTGTTGTTACGCCTGCTGGCAATCAGCGATAGCGTTAAGAACCACCTCATGCGACACTCCGCCGCGGACTTCACTTTTCCCTATCGCCAGCGGAAGCACTAAGCGTATTTCTCCCGCTAACACTTTTTTATCACGCAGCATGTGCGGCAGGTAAGCCTGCGCGGACATGTCTCGCGGACCGTGAACCGGCAATCCGGCGCGCTCAAGTAAGGTGATAATGCGCTGCGTCTCTGCTGGCGTAAACTGCCCGAGCCGTTCCGAAGTGCGCGCCGCCATTACCATACCTGCTGCGACCGCTTCACCGTGTAACCAATTGCCATAACCCATTTCAGCTTCAATAGCATGGCCGTAGGTGTGTCCCAGATTGAGTAAAGCACGTAAGCCGGTTTCGCGCTCGTCTGCTGCGACAACTTCGGCTTTCAGCTCACAACAACGACGAATACAGTACGCCATCGCCGGGCCGTCGAGACGCAGCAACGCATCCAGGTTTTCTTCCAGCCAGTGGAAAAATTCACCATCAAGGATGATGCCGTATTTGATCACTTCCGCAAGGCCAGACGCCAGCTCGCGCGCGGGCAGCGTTTTCAGGCAGTCGAGATCCACGACCACGGAGGCGGGCTGATAAAACGCGCCGATCATATTCTTGCCGAGAGGGTGGTTGACGGCGGTTTTACCGCCAACGGAGGAGTCAACCTGCGACAGAAGCGTCGTTGGAACCTGAATGAAGCGCACGCCGCGCTGATAGCTGGCGGCGGCGAAACCGGTCAGATCGCCAATCACGCCGCCGCCAAGGGCGACCAGTGTCGTATCACGACCGTGCGGTTTTTGCAGCAAGGCGGTAAACACGGAATCCAGCACCGTCAGGCTTTTATACTGCTCGCCGTCAGGCAGGATGACGCTATCAACGTTGACACCCGCATGTTCAAGTACGCTGCGAATCTTATCAAGATAGAGGGGAGCCAGGGTTTCGTTGGTGACCAACATAACCTGATCGCCCGATTTCAGCGGTAAGAAAGAAGCCGGTTCGTCAAACAAACCAGCCGCGATGGTGATAGGGTAACTACGTTCCCCGAGAGTGACGGTGATCCTCTCCATGACGCGACATCCACCTTAATAGCTAATACCCGCTTACCGAGTGTGTATTAAGAGCCTAATGGGCCAGGCTCAAGCCGGAATCAGTTGTTTTCCAGCATATGAATGATCTGATTTGCAACGACTTTCGCGCTCTGATCGTCGGTACGAATAGTGACGTCAGCAATCTCCTCATACAGTGGATTGCGTTCGTCGGCCAACGCTTCCAGAACTTCGCGAGGCGGCGCTTCCACCTGCAACAGCGGACGTTTTTTATCGCGCTGCGTACGCGCAAGTTGTTTTTCGATGGTCGTTTCGAGGTAAACCACGACGCCACGCGCGGAAAGACGATTACGGGTTTCACGTGATTTAACAGAGCCACCGCCGGTTGCCAGCACAATACCCTGTTTTTCCGTCAATTCGTTAATGACTTTCTCTTCACGATCGCGGAAGCCGTCTTCACCTTCTACGTCGAAGACCCAGCCCACATCAGCTCCGGTGCGTTTCTCAATCTCTTGATCAGAATCGTAAAATTCCATATTGAGTTGTTGAGCTAACTGGCGCCCAATGGTGCTTTTTCCGGCACCCATAGGCCCAACCAGAAAGATATTGCGTTTCTCTGCCATTTTTTCGGTACTACTAAGACTGATCGTTAATGATAAACCCGCTTCGCCGACACTGAGCGCAGCAGGACATGAACTGAAACCTCATAAGATATTGCGAGAGTCAGACTGAAAATTATCTCAATACTCAAGCGGGTTTGGCAACTGAATAAATCACCAAACCAGATTGTAGACAACCCGAGTCAGCGTTGCCGGACGGCGATGAGAAGTACCGACTCTCAAATCGGTACTCCTTGTATGCTAAATAGTTGCGCACGTCAAACCCCTGAAACGAGTTAAGTGCAAAAACACCGGTGTTTCATGCATAAATCATTCTGTCGAGACCAATCTGGGGGTAATGAAGACCACCAGTTCACGGCGCTCATTTTCTTTCCCGTCATGGCGAAAAAGCTGCCCAAGCCAGGGAATGTCGCCTAGCAACGGCACGCTGTCTTTACCGGATTTATTCTTACGCGAGAAAATGCCCCCCAGCGCCAGCGTTTCGCCGCTTTTCACCTCAACCTGCGTTTCGATCTCCTGTTTGTCGATAGCCAGCACTTCGCCGTCGGCCTGTTGCAGCACCTGCCCCGGCATGTTCTGGCTGATATGCAGTTTAAGGCGAATCCGCCCCTTTGCCAGCACCGTAGGCGTCACTTCCATTCCCAGCACCGCTTCTTTGAACTCGACTGACGTGGCGCCGCTTTCGCCGCTGGAAACCTGGTAGGGGATCTCGCTTCCCTGCTTTATGCTGGCGGGTTGTAAATGCGAGGCCAACAGGCGCGGGCTGGCGATGATATCAAGTTGCTGTTTTTGCTCCAGTGCGGAAAGCTCCAGATCCAACATGCGCCCATCTATTCGCCCGATATTAAACCCCACGCGCGCTGTCGCCGCGGCAACGGACAGGTCGCCCGCCAGGGCTGTCACCTGCCCTACGCTGCCCGCCTGCTGAGCGTCGGCCAGCGTCCATTTGACGCCCAGTTCGCGCAGGCTTTTCTCGTTTATGGTCACGATATGCGCCGCCAGTTCGACCTGCCCGACCGGAAGATCCATCTGTCCTGCCCAGTGTTCAAGCAATGCCAGCGCCGGTCGGGTGTCTCTGACCAGCAGCCGGTTGGTGCGTTTATCCACCGTGATGCTGCCCCGGGGGCTCAGCAGCGCACTCCCCGCTTTCGCCAACTCACCGGCGTCGGCATAGTGCAGCGGGATAGGGCGATTTTCCAGCGGCAGGCTGGCCTGTCGCCTCGCGTTTTCCGCTTCCCGACGCGCCGCCTCTGCGCTCCGCCAGTCGGCGGAATGAATATGCATAATCGAACCGTCCTGACGCAACACTAAACCCGCGCTTTTTACCACCGTCTGTAACGCCTGCTGCCAGGGCACGTCCGTCAGATGCAGCGACACCGCGCCGCTAACGTCCGGCGAGATCACCAGATTTTTACGCTCCTGCTCGGCAAGCGCCTGTAACACCTGGGCTACCGGCACGTCATCCACCACCAGAGTGACGCTCTGTGCCTTTCCGGCCTGTGCCGGATGCAATATGGCTAACAGTACCGCCAGTATCCAATGCCTCATCAACGTCTCCTTGTCTTTGCCATCGCCATTGCGGCGGGTCACATTCTGTTCCCGTCTGAACGGTTAATGTCTGCTCGTTGAGCTGAATGACCGTCCAGCCGGTATCAAGCGCCGTATTCAGCTCAACCCGCCGCCATCGATGTTCGCTGTCGCGCAGCAGCCCGATATGTCGCTCCCCTTTTCCAACCACGCCCTGATACCGCCACTGCGCCAGTGTAGAGGAATGGCAGCGATCCTCTGGCTGGCGAAAGGGATCGCGCATCCCGGTCAGGAGCAATAGCGAGATAACCGCCAGAAGCCAGCGCCTGTTAGTCATGAAGCGACTCCAGCGTAAGCGTCAGCAGCAGTGCGTTTTTCTCCGCCGTCAGGGAAAAACCGTTGACCGAGATTCCGCGTTCTGCGAGATACGCAAACAGCGAAGGAATCGCCTCCCACTTTGCGCGCAGCGCCAGTTCTCCGCCCTGCGTCGATGGCTGCCAGTGGCGCAGGCGCAATCCCGGCAACGCGATAGCGAGCGGTGAGAATGGCGCGGTATTTGCCGTCGTTAACGCAGGGATACGCGCCGCCGACTCTGCAAGGCGATGCAGGCTTTGCCAACGTTGAGCGTTCGCCGCCCGCTGCTGCGCCAGCGATGCGCCGCTTTCCACGGGTGAAAGAAACAGGCAATACGCCGCCAGCGCGCTCAGGGCTAATGTCCAGCCCGCCCAGCAAACGGCCCGTATCCGTGGCGATAACGCACACCAGAGATCAAAGAGCGCTGTCATGCGTATCTCTCTCTGTCAGGCGATATTCAAAGAGCCAGTGTCCCTGCTCGTTCTGACGCGTCCCGCCAGTGTGGCTGATGACAAAGGTCCGGGAGCCCCGCAGCGTTGTCTCCAGCGCGCTTAATGCCGCATAGGTCAGCGTTTTACCACTCAGCGCCAGCGTACTTTGCCTGTACTCGATCTTTGTCAGCCAGGCCTGTTCAGGAAGATGCTGCGCCAGCGCGCGTAGCGCAGACTGCCACCGCCGGGTAGCCTTTCGCCCCTTCTCCTGCGCTATGGCCTGCTGCGTCTGCATCTGGCGCCGTTGCAGATGCGGTTTTATGGCAGTCAGCGCCGCCATCCGTTGGTTTTCAGCCTGCAATAACTGCGCATCCACCCGCCCGTTAACATTTCGGGTGGCATACCCCATTATGCCTGCCGCGAGCGCCAGCGCGGCGGATGCGCCAAACATGACGCCCCAAAAACGCAGGCAGGCCCTGCGTCGGCGCTGTCGCCAGGGCAGAAAATTGACAGATGACGTCATGCGCTCGCGTCTCCCAGCGCAAGCCCAAGCGCGACGGCGAAGGCGTGGCCTTCTTCAGGGACAGGAGGCTGGCGAACTGAAATCGCCTGCCACGGATCAAACTGCGCTTTCGCACACAGCGCTACGGCGTCTGGCGTAAGGGAAAGAGACGCGGAAAGCCCATCGACTGACGCCACCTCCGCCACCGTTTTGCGCCCCCAGGCGTACCGCGTCGCCCAGAGCCACTGCGTCTCATCGCGCCAAGCCACGCAGGATTGCGTGGGAGGAAGAAAAGGCAGCAGCCGTTGCAGCGCGCAAGCATCTGGTGTGATAGCCGCGACCTGGATCCGGAGCGTTTGCGCGAGCGTTAACAAGGTGGAGACTTCTTTGTCCTGGGCGGCTGTGACCGTAAACGCGGGGGCCAGCGCATCTTCGCTGTAGTCAAAACGCAGGGCGTCCGGGTCCATATCCAGTTCGCGCGCCAGCGAGCCCGTCAGCCACGCTGTTTGCTCTCGTTCGCGTAAGGACATCGACGGTCGGGGAAATGTCTTTTGCCGCGTACGGCTGGCGGGAAACGAGAGATGAACCTGATGTCGCTGCGGCAGTTCACGGCTCCAGGCGTGGAGCGCCGCGGCAAGCGGTTCCGGGTCGTGCATGTGCCCTTCCTGCAAGGTGGATTGCGCCAATGGGATACGCCACCAGCGCTGAAGCGACCACCCCGACGCGCCGCGCACAACGGCCACCGCCAGCGCTTCACGTTGTTGAATATGCAAGCCAATTTGCCAGATTTTAAAAGCCATCGCTGATGATCTCCTTATCACCCGTCGCTCTTACGGGTATATCAATGCGTCAGGCTTGCCTTTATACTACCGCGCGGTTGTTTATAAACTGCCCAAATGAAACTAAATGGGAAATCTCCAGTGAAGTTCGTAAAGTATTTATTGATCCTTGCAGTATGTTGCATCCTGCTGGGAGCAGGCTCGATTTATGGTCTGTATCGTTATATTGAGCCGCAATTGCCTGACGTCGCGACGCTCAAAGATGTACGCCTGCAGATTCCGATGCAGGTGTACAGCGCGGACGGCGAGCTGATCGCCCAATATGGCGAGAAGCGTCGTATTCCGGTCACGCTGAACCAGATCCCGCCGGAAATGGTGAAAGCGTTTATCGCGACGGAAGACAGTCGTTTCTATGAGCATCACGGAGTGGACCCGGTGGGGATCTTCCGTGCGGCCAGCGTCGCGCTGTTTTCCGGCCATGCGTCGCAGGGAGCGAGTACCATTACTCAGCAGCTCGCGAGAAACTTTTTCCTGAGTCCGGAGCGCACGCTGATACGTAAGATCAAGGAAGTGTTCCTCGCCATCCGCATTGAGCAAATGCTGAACAAGGACGAAATTCTTGAGCTTTATCTGAACAAGATCTATCTGGGATACCGCGCCTACGGCGTCGGTGCGGCGGCGCAGGTTTACTTTGGTAAGTCGATCGATCAACTCACCTTAAGCGAAATGGCGGTGATTGCCGGTCTGCCGAAAGCGCCTTCAACGTTCAACCCGCTCTATTCGATGGATCGCGCGACAGCGCGCCGCAACGTAGTGCTGTCACGTATGCTGAGCGAAGGCTACATCACCCAGGCGCAGTACGACCAGGCGCGTGATGAGCCGATCGACGCCAATTACCACGCTCCGGAAATCGCCTTCTCCGCCCCGTATCTGTCCGAAATGGTGCGTCAGGAAATGTATGCCCGTTACGGCGAAAACGCCTATGAAGACGGATATCGCATTTACACCACGATCACCCGCAAAGTGCAGCAGGCCGCCCAGCAGGCGGTACGCAATAACGTGCTGGAGTATGACATGCGCCACGGCTACCGCGGTCCGGCGAGCGTGCTGTGGAAAGTGGGCGAAACGGCGTGGGACAGTAAGAAAATCACCGACACGCTGAAAGCCCTGCCAACCTACGGCCCGCTGCTCCCCGCCGTGGTCACCAGCGCGAATCCGCAGGAAGCCACTGCGGCGCTGGCGGATGGCTCATCGGTTGCGCTACGTATGGAAGGCATTCGTTGGGCGCGCCCGTACCGTTCGGATACCCAGCAGGGGCCGACGCCGCGTAAAGTCACCGACGTTATCCAGACGGGCCAGCAAATCTGGGTTCGCAAGATGGGCGAAGCCTGGTGGCTGGCGCAGGTGCCGGACGTGAACTCGGCGCTGGTGTCGATCAATCCTAAAGATGGCGCGGTACTGGCGCTGGTGGGCGGTTTTGACTTCAACCAGAGCAAGTTCAACCGCGCGACTCAGGCGCTGCGTCAGGTCGGTTCCAACATTAAGCCGTTTCTCTATACTGCGGCGATGGATAAAGGCCTGACGCTGGCGAGCATGCTGAACGATGTGCCGATTTCTCGCTGGGATGCCGGCGCCGGTTCCGACTGGCGTCCGAAAAATTCCCCGCCGCAGTATGCCGGTCCGATCCGTCTGCGTCAGGGGCTGGGACAGTCGAAAAACGTGGTAATGGTGCGCGCGATGCGTGCGATGGGCGTGGATTACGCGGCAGAATACTTACAGCGCTTCGGGTTCCCGGCACAGAACATTGTGCATACCGAATCGCTGGCGCTGGGTTCGGCCTCCTTTACGCCGTTACAGGTGGCGCGCGGCTATGCGGTGATGGCGAATGGCGGCTTCCTGGTCGATCCGTATTTCATCAGCAAGATTGAAACCGACCAGAACGGCGTAATTTTTGAGGCGAAGCCCAAAATTGCCTGTCCGGAATGTGATATTCCGGTGATTTACGGCGATACGCAGAAATCGAACGTTCTGGAAAACAGCAACGTGGAAGATGTCGCGGTCTCTGGCGAGCAGCAAAATGCCGCTGTGCCAATGCCAAAACTGGAGCAGGCAAACCAGGCGCTGGTGGCGCAGACGGGCGCGCAGGAATATGCGCCGCACGTCATTAACACCCCGCTGGCTTTCCTGATCAAAAGCGCGCTGAACACCAATATCTTCGGTGAACCCGGCTGGATGGGGACCGGCTGGCGCGCGGGCCGCGATCTTAAGCGTCACGATATCGGCGGGAAAACCGGAACCACCAACAGTTCGAAAGACGCATGGTTCTCCGGCTACGGCCCGGGCGTGGTGACGTCGGTATGGATTGGGTTCGATGACCACCGTCGCGATCTCGGACGTACCACCGCTTCCGGCGCGATAAAAGATCAGATCTCCGGCTACGAAGGCGGCGCAAAGAGCGCGCAACCGGCGTGGGATGCTTACATGAAAGCGGTACTGGAAGGCGTGCCTGAAGAGCCGCTAACCCCGCCGCCGGGCATTGTGACGGTGAATATCGATCGCAGCACCGGGCAGTTGGCTAACGGCGGCAACAGCCGGGCGGAATATTTCATTGAAGGCACCCAGCCAACGCAACAGGCGGTGCATGAGGTGGGCACCACCATTATCGACAATGGCGAAACGCACGAACTGTTCTGATCAAAAAAGGCGCTCCGGCGCCTTTTTTATTGTTGTCGATGACCCGTTCTGAACACCGTGTTAGCCATTTTTGCGGGAAAGCGCGTATCAGAGCCTTCCCTGTCCTTTCAGCCATTCACGCACCAGAAATAGCGCGCTCACGTTACGCGCTTCGGTAAAATCAGGATCTTCCAGCAGATCCATCAGATGCGCCAGCGGCCAGCGCACCTGCGGCAGCGGTTCCGGCTCATCCCCTTCCAACGACTCCGGATACAGACCTTCTGCCACCACGATGTTCATTTTGCTGGAGAAATAGGAGGGGGCCATGCTGAGCTTTTTCAAAAACGTCAGATCCTTCGCGCCAAAACCGACTTCTTCTTTAAGCTCCCGGTTTGCAGCCTCGAACACGCTCTCGCCCGGGTCGATCAACCCCTTGGAAAAACCCAACTCGTAGGATTCGGTTCCCACTGCGTATTCGCGAATCAGAATCACATGATCGTCAACAATCGGCACAATCATAACCGCTTCACGATTGGTAGGACGCATCCGCTCATAAACGCGGCGCACGCCGTTACTGAATTCGAGATCCACACTTTCCACGCTAAAAAGCCGCGATTGCGCGACTGTTTCGACATGCAGAATGGTGGGTTTTTGTAATGATTTGCTCATCGTGAGAATCTTTGCCGTGGAATCTACCGTCATTGTGCGATACGCAACACGGTTTCGGCAATGTGAATTGCCGTTTATTTACATCTTTGTAACCTAATAAAAATATAATTCCTATTTCAAATTAAAAGTCAATAGGTTGAAATACGTCCAGGAATTTGCTGATATTCCGCTTTTGCTGGTTTTGCTATCATCAGCATTCACTGGGATGCGCTGAAAAATGCTCAAGTTCAACTCCATGCTTGCCGATAGCCAACCACAGAATCACGTTTATTGTGACAGGGTGCGACTGACCACGCCTGACAGATTAAGTAAGATGGGGAAAGCATGAGCACCATTCTGATTTTTTTAGCGGCGTTACTGGTCGGCCTGTTGCTGGTCTGGTGGCGGGTCACTGTGCGCGCCAGGCGGCGTAAGCTGCCGTGGAGCCATGCGTTCTCTGACGCGGCGACCCGCAAGCTCACGGCGGACGAACGCAGCGCCGTGGAAAACTATCTGGAAAGCCTGAGCCAAATCCAACGGGTTCCCGGCCCGACAGGCGCCAGCGCGGCGCCGGTCTCCCTGACGCTGAATGCTGAAAGCCAAAACGTCATTATTCTGACGCACTCGATCACCCGTTACGGCATTACCACCGACGATCCCAATAAATGGCGCTATTACCTCGATTCCGTCGAGGTCCATCTGCCGCCGTTTTGGGAACAATACATTAATGACGAAAATAACGTCGAGCTGATCCATACCGATACCTTGCCGCTGGTGATCTCCCTGAACGGCCATACGCTGCAAGAGTATATGCAGGAGGCGCGTGGCTATGCGCTACAGCCAGCCAGTTCAACGCAAGCGTCGATCCGTGGCGAAGAAAGCGAGCAGATCGAGCTGCTGAATATTCGTCAGGAAACCCACGAAGAGTACGCACTGAGCCGCCCTGCGGGATTCCGTGAAGCGCTACTGATTGTCGCCTCTTTCCTGCTGTTCTTTTTCTGCCTGATCACCCCAGACGTTTTTGTGCCGTGGATGGTTGGCGGTGCCGTTTTGCTGCTGGTCGCTGGCTTGTGGGGACTGTACGCCCCGCCGTCGAAATCAGCGCTCCGGGAGATTCACTGTCTGCGCGGTACCCCCCGTCGCTGGGGACTGTTTGGCGAAAATAACCAGGAGCAAATTAACAATATTTCGCTCGGCATTATCGACCTGGTTTATCCACCGCACTGGCAGCCGTGGATAACGCAGGACTTAGGCCAGCAAACGGATATTGATATTTATCTTGATCGCCACGTCGTGCGCCAGGGGCGTTTTTTGTCCCTGCACGATGAAGTAAAAAACTTCCCGCTCCAGCACTGGGTGCGCAGTACCGTTATCGCCGGTGGCTCTTTGCTGGTGCTGATCATGCTGCTGTTCTGCATCCCGCTGGATATGCCAATCAAGTTCACGCTATCCTGGATGAAAGGCGCGCAAACCGTTGAGGCAACCAGCGTAAAGCAGCTTGCAGACGCGGGCGTGCGCGTGGGCGACACGCTGAATATTCGCGGTACGGGAATGTGTAATATTCATGCCAACGGCACCTGGAGCGCCCAGACGAATTCGCCGTTTATGCCGTTCGACTGCTCGCAAATCATCTGGAACGACGCGGCTGCGCTGCCGTTACCGGAGTCCGATCTGGTCAACAAGGCCACGGCGCTGTCGCAGGCGGTTAACCGTCAACTGCATCCTAAGCCGGAAGATGAATCCCGCGTCAGCGCGGCGTTACGTTCGGCGATTCAGAAATCAGGGATGGTGTTGATTGATGACTTTGGCGATATCGTGTTGAAAACCGCAGATTTGTGCGCGGCAGAAGATGAATGTGTGCGTTTGAAAAACGCGCTGGTAAATCTGGGGAACAGCAAAGACTGGAGCGCGCTGGTTAAACGGGCCAACACCGGTAAGCTGGATGGCGTAAACGTTCTGCTGCGTCCGGTCAGCGCGGAGTCGCTTGATAATCTGGTCGCCACCTCAACGGCGCCCTTTATCGCCCGCGAGACTGCCCGCGCCGCCCAGTCGCTGAACAGCCCCGCGCCGGGCGGATTTCTGATCGTCAGTGACGAAGGCAGCGATCTCGTCGATCAGCCGTGGCCTGCTGTTTCTCTGTACGATTACCCGCCGCAGGAGCAGTGGAACGCCTTCCAGCGTCTGGCGCAAATGCTGATGAAAACGCCGTTTAGCGCCGAGGGGATCGTCACCAATATCTATACTGACGCCAACGGCACGCAACACATCGGCCTGCACCGTATTCCGGATCGCTCCGGACTATGGCGCTATCTCGGCACCACGTTACTGATGCTGACGATGCTGGTCAGCGCCGTCTATAATGGCGTGCAGGCTTTCCGTCGCTATCAGCGTCACCGCACCCGCATGATGGAAATTCAGGCGTATTATGAAAGCTGTCTGAATCCCAAGCTCATTGCCTCTCCGGATAGCCTCATCTGATATCCTGTCTGCGCGACGGGATGTGCTACCCTGTCGCGCAACGCGTTTCACTCTGGAGAGTTCCCATGCATATGAATATTGCCTGGCAGGACGTCGATACCGTTCTGTTAGACATGGACGGCACACTGCTCGATCTGGCATTTGACACCTTCTTTTGGCAAAAACTGGTGCCCGAAACCTACGGCGCACAGCAAGGGATCTCGCCGCAGGAAGCGCAGGCCCATATCCGTCAGGAGTACCATGCGGTTCAGCATACGCTAAACTGGTACTGTCTTGATTACTGGAGCGAGCGTCTGGGGCTGGATATCTGCGCGATGACGACGGCGATGGGGCCACGCGCCGTCCTGCGCGACGATACAGTGCCTTTTTTAGAGGCTTTAAAAGCCTGCGGCAAGCGTCGTATTTTGCTGACCAACGCGCATCCACATAACCTGGCGGTGAAGCTGGAGCATACCGGCCTGGCCTCGCACCTTGATTTATTACTTTCCACCCACACATTTGGTTATCCCAAAGAGGATCAGCGGTTATGGCGCGCTGTTGCCGAAGAAACGGGACTGGACGCCGAAAAAACGCTGTTTATCGACGATAGCGAACCGATTCTCGACGCAGCGGCGACGTTTGGCATTCGTTATTGCCTCGGCGTGACGAACCCCGATTCTGGCGTAGCGGAAAAACAGTATCTCCGTCATCCGTCATTGAATGACTACCGCCGGCTGATCCCCTCACTGTTGTGAAGGAGACGCCATGAAAGAGAAGCCCTCAACTGAGGTCAGACTGGACAAATGGCTATGGGCCGCGCGTTTTTACAAAACCCGCGCGCTGGCTCGCGAAATGATTGAAGGCGGCAAAGTTCACTATAACGGGCAGCGCAGTAAGCCGGGCAAGATAGTCGAACTGAACGCGACCCTGACGTTACGCCAGGGCAATGACGAACGTACGGTGGTGATCAAAGGGATCACTGAGCAGCGTCGGCCGGCCAGTGAGGCCGTCGCCCTGTATGAAGAAACAACGGAAAGCGCCGAGAAACGCGAAAAAATGGCGCTGGCGCGTAAACTTAACGCACTAACGATGCCGCATCCGGACCGACGTCCGGACAAAAAAGAGCGCCGCAACCTGTTACGATTTAAACACGGCGACAGTGAGTGACTGTCGTCTGCAAGAGAGATGATTATGCCGCAACATGACCAATTACACCGCTATCTGTTCGAAAACTTTGCCGTGCGCGGCGAACTGGTGACCGTATCGGAAACCCTGCAACAGATCCTGGAAAACCACAGCTACCCGCAGCCGGTAAAAACGGTGCTGGCTGAGCTGCTGGTCGCCACCAGCCTGCTGACCGCGACGCTGAAGTTTGCCGGTGATATCACCGTGCAACTGCAGGGCGACGGCCCGCTGAGCCTGGCGGTGATCAACGGCAACAATAACCAGCAGATGCGCGGCGTCGCGCGCGTGCAGGGCGATGTGCCGGAAAACGCCGATCTGAAAACGCTGGTGGGGAACGGCTATCTGGTGATCACGATTACGCCGGAAGAAGGCGAGCGCTATCAGGGCGTGGTCGGGCTGGAAGGCGACACTCTGGCGGCCTGCCTGGAAGATTACTTCCTGCGCTCCGAGCAGTTACCGACCCGCCTGTTTATTCGCACTGGCGATGTTGACGGTAAAGCCGCCGCAGGCGGTATGCTGCTGCAGGTGATGCCTGCGCAAAACGCTCAGGCGGATGATTTCGATCATCTGGCGACGCTGACAGAAACCATCAAGGCAGAAGAGCTGCTGACCCTGCCGGCTAACGATGTACTGTGGCGTTTGTACCACGAAGAAGAGGTGACCCTCTACGATCCGCAGGACGTGGAATTCAAATGCACCTGTTCGCGTGAACGCTGCGCGGGCGCGCTGAAAACCCTGCCGGACGCGGAAGTGGATAGCATCCTGGCGGAAGAAGGCGAGATCGACATGCACTGCGACTATTGCGGCAGCCATTATCTGTTCAATGCGATGGATATTGCGGAAATCCGTAACAACGCCTCCCCTGCCGATCCGCAGGTGCATTAATCCTCCTTTCTGAAAAACCGGATGGCGGCCTGACGCCCCATCCGGTCCTTTCGACAAATGCCTGATTTTTTATTTCGTGATGAATCGATATTTCGTATGTAAGACTTACGTAAATTTCTTACGTGAATGCGATTACACTCACAACATTTCCGTCAAAAACACTCTGTTTTAACGTTTTAGGAACATTTTCCACAACAAAAAGCCCTTTCCTGCCATAATAACCGCCGCTTCGTGACAGGAGTCACAGCGTTTTCAGTCAATCGTGATTTTGTCCAGATAAGTAAATCTATGAGCCTTGTCGCGGTTAACGACCCTCAAAAAACCTTACTATTCCAGGTAATACATATTGGCTAAGGAGCAGTGATATGCGCGTGAAACGATTAACCCCGCAAGATCTCAAGGCTTATGGTATCAACGACGTTCAGGATATCGTTTACAACCCCAGCTACGAAACGCTCTACCAGGAGGAGCTTGACCCTTCTCTGGAAGGCTACGAGCGTGGCGTTCTGACGAACCTCGGCGCCGTTGCCGTTGATACCGGTATTTTCACCGGACGTTCACCAAAGGATAAGTACATTGTCCGTGATGACACCACGCGTGACACGCTCTGGTGGTCCGACAAAGGAAAAGGCAAGAACGACAACAAACCGCTTTCCCAGGAAACCTGGCAGCACCTGAAAGGGCTGGTAACGCAGCAGCTCTCCGGTAAACGCCTGTTTATCGTTGATGCCTTCTGTGGCGCGAACGCCGACACCCGTCTTTCCGTTCGCTTCATTACCGAGGTGGCCTGGCAGGCACATTTCGTGAAGAACATGTTTATCCGCCCGAGCGATGAAGAACTGGAAGGCTTCGAGCCTGACTTTATCGTAATGAACGGTGCGAAATGCACCAACCCGCAGTGGAAAGAGCAGGGTCTGAACTCCGAGAACTTCGTGGCGTTCAACCTGACCGAGCGGATCCAACTGATCGGCGGAACCTGGTACGGCGGCGAAATGAAGAAAGGGATGTTCTCGGTGATGAACTACCTGCTGCCGCTGAAAGGCATCGCGTCTATGCACTGCTCCGCCAACGTCGGCGAGAAAGGTGACGTGGCAGTCTTCTTCGGCCTGTCCGGCACCGGGAAAACCACCCTTTCCACCGACCCGAAACGTCGCCTGATTGGCGATGATGAGCACGGCTGGGACGACGACGGCGTGTTTAACTTCGAAGGCGGCTGCTACGCGAAAACCATCAAGCTGTCGAAAGAGGCTGAACCCGAGATTTACAACGCGATCCGCCGCGATGCGCTGCTGGAGAACGTTACCGTTCGTGCCGACGGTTCGATTGATTTTGATGACGGTTCGAAAACAGAGAACACCCGCGTTTCTTATCCTATCTATCACATCGAGAACATCGTCAAACCGATCTCTAAAGCGGGTCATGCCACGAAGGTGATCTTCCTGACCGCCGACGCGTTTGGCGTGCTGCCGCCGGTTTCTCGCCTGACGGCTAACCAGACGCAGTACCATTTCCTGTCTGGCTTTACCGCCAAACTGGCCGGTACCGAACGCGGCGTAACCGAACCGACGCCAACCTTCTCTGCCTGCTTCGGCGCAGCGTTCCTGTCACTGCATCCGACCCAGTATGCGGAAGTGCTGGTAAAACGCATGCAGGCCGCCGGCGCGCAGGCATACCTGGTCAACACCGGCTGGAACGGCACCGGCAAACGTATCTCGATCAAGGATACCCGCGCCATCATCGACGCCATCCTGAACGGTTCGCTGGACGATGCGGAAACCTTCAGCCTGCCGATGTTCGATCTGGCGATCCCGACCGAACTGCCGGGGGTGGATACGCGCATTCTCGACCCGCGTAACACCTACGCGTCGCCGGAACAGTGGCAGGAAAAAGCCACCGCGCTGGCGAAACTGTTCATTGAGAACTTCGAGAAGTACACCGATACGCCTGCAGGCGCCGCGTTGGTCAGCGCAGGTCCGAAGCTGTAACTGACATGACCGGATGACGGCATACGGTACAGCGTTACCGGCTGTTACCACAAAAAAGGGGAGGCTAAATGCCTCCCCTTTTTTATGCCTCTTTCGTGGTTCCCTGGACACGCGCCACGGGAACGGGCAGCCAGGCGCGGATAGAAAGGCCGCCGCGCTCACTGGTGCCGATTTCCAGCATACCGTTATGGTTGTCAACAATGCGTTGCACGATCGCCAATCCGAGTCCGGTGCCGCTGGTGCTGCGCGCGCTGTCGCCGCGCACAAACGGCTGGAACAGGTATTTCCGCTGTTCGGGCTTGATGCCCGGCCCGTCGTCTTCCACCTGAAACCACGCCCGATGCTGTTCCGTACCGCTACTAACCTTAATCCAACCGTTTCCGTAGCGGGCGGCGTTCACCACCATATTGGCGAGCGCGCGCTTGATAGAGAGCGGGTGCATTTTCAGTTGAATGCTGCCTGGCTGTAACGCGGTTTCAATTTCACGCTCGTAGCCGCTCTCTGCCGCCACAACCTCACCGAGCACCGCATTGAGATCGGCCATTTCCATCGGCATCTCCTGGCCGGTACGCAGGTAGTCGATGAACTGCTCAATGATCGCGTTACACTCTTCGATATCTTTGTTGATCGACTCCGCAAGATAACCATCCTGCTCCCCCATCATCTCCGTGGCCAGACGAATGCGCGTCAGCGGGGTGCGAAGATCGTGGCTGACGCCAGCCATGAGCAGCGTACGGTCGTCGGCAAGCTGCTTCACCCCGGCCGCCATATGGTTGAAGGCGCGAGTTACCGAGCGCACTTCGGACGCGCCGTACTCACGCAGCGGCGGCGGAATAATCCCTTTACCGACCTGTAATGCGGCATGTTCAAGATCCACTAACGGTCGGTTCTGGATTCGGATAAACAGCCACGCCCCACCTATCGCCAGCAGCATAATCGCCAGCGTATAGCGAAACAGCGGCGAGAAATCGCCCTGATGAATTTCCGTTAAGGGTACGCGCACCCAGATATTGGGTGACAGCCAGGTTTTCAGCCAGACGACAGGCGAACTCTTGTTAACCTCAACGCGCACTTCCGTCGGGCCGCCCAGCTGCTGCGCCATCTGATGGCTTAAAAACTCATAATGTTGCGCCCAACGCAGCCCTGCCTCTTCGGCGGCCTCGTTGGAATAGAGAGAAATTCCCAGCTCACGGTAAATTTCCCGTCGAAAAGCGGGAGGCACCACCAGTTGCGTACCGTCCTCCAGTTGCAGCTTGTCGGTCATCAGCATACGCACTTCGTACGCCAGCACCTTGTTAAACTGCTGGAGGCTCGGCAGAATCGCAAAGTTCAGCACCACCAGATAGGTCGTCACCAGGCTGACAAACAGCAACGTGACGATGAGCAACAGCGTGCGGGCAAATGAACTTCGTGGCGAGAAGCGCATTCGCCTCATGCTTTAGAACCGTCCGGCACGAAAACGTAGCCCAGACCCCACACGGTCTGAATGTAGCGCGGATGCGCCGGATCCTCTTCCACCATGCGGCGCAGACGGGAAATCTGCACGTCAATGGAACGTTCCATCGCGGAATACTCGCGACCACGCGCCAGGTTCATCAGCTTATCGCGGGAAAGCGGTTCACGCGGGTGGCTCACCAGCGCTTTCAGCACCGCGAACTCTCCGCTGGTGAGCGGCATCGGCTCATCTTCACGGAACATTTCGCGGGTGCCGAGGTTCAGTTTGAACTTACCAAAGGCAATGACCGCTTCTTCCTGGGAAGGCGCGCCCGGCAGCTCGTTGGCCTGACGGCGCAGCACCGCGCGAATACGCGCCAGCAGTTCACGTGGGTTAAACGGTTTCGGGATGTAATCATCGGCGCCGATTTCCAGGCCGACGATGCGGTCAACTTCTTCCCCTTTCGCCGTCACCATGATGATCGGCATCGGGTTGCTCTGGCTGCGCAGGCGGCGGCAAATTGACAGACCATCTTCACCCGGCAGCATGAGATCCAGTACCATAAGGTGAAAAGATTCACGGGTCAGCAGACGATCCATTTGCTCAGCGTTCGCGACGCTTCGAACCTGGAAGCCCTGCTCGGTAAGATAACGCTCCAGCAGCGCACGCAGACGCATGTCGTCATCCACCACCAGAATTTTATAGTTCTCTTGCATTGTTTGTACTCCCAAAGGTTCGCAACAATTGAAGGTATGTATTCTTAAAAAAGCTTACGTTCGTCACCAGCGAATTCTGGTATGAATTCCAGGCTAAATTGTTACAAAGCATATTTAACAGCAGCTTAAGTATACAATGAAACGTGCGGCACATTATTTATTCTGTTAGCAGGGTGACGTAATACGATTTGTGCGCATCGTCACAGACTTAAAGGTATTCAATAAGATGAAAACGCCCCTGATCACCCGGGAAGGGTACGAGAAACTGAAACAAGAGCTGAATTATCTCTGGCGTGAAGAGCGCCCGGAAGTCACGAAAAAGGTGACCTGGGCCGCGAGCCTTGGCGACCGCAGCGAGAATGCCGACTACCAGTATAATAAAAAGCGCCTGCGTGAAATCGACCGTCGGGTTCGTTATCTTACGAAATGCATGGAAAATTTAAAAATCGTCGACTATTCACCGCAGCAGGAAGGCAAAGTGTTTTTCGGCGCGTGGGTGGAGATTGAAAATGACGACGGCGATATCCGCCGCTTTCGTATTGTCGGCTACGATGAAATTTTCGGCCGTAAGGATTACATCTCGATTGACTCGCCGATGGCGCGCGCGTTGCTGAAAAAAGAGATCGGCGACCTTGCTGTGGTCAATACGCCCGGCGGAGAAGCCAGCTGGTACGTCAACGCCATCGAGTACGTAAAATAATCCGAGAGCGCCCTCCGCGACTGGCATTTTATCGTGCCAGTCCGTATAACTATCCCCTGATTTTTGATCCTAAAGATGAAGCCTATCCATGATGAACAATTCTTTCTGCCGCATTATTGCGGGTGAAATTCAGGCACGCGCCGAACAGGTTGAAGCTGCCGTTCGCCTGCTTGATGAAGGGAACACTGTGCCGTTTATCGCACGTTATCGTAAGGAAATCACCGGCGGTCTGGATGATACACAACTGCGTAATCTGGAAACCCGACTGGGCTATCTGCGTGAACTGGAAGAGCGCCGCCAGGCCATACTGAAGTCCATTTCTGAGCAAGGCAAGCTGACCGATGAGCTGGCTAACGCCATCAACGGCACATTAAGTAAGACCGAGCTGGAAGACCTGTATCTCCCCTACAAACCCAAACGCCGCACCCGCGGTCAGATCGCCATTGAAGCGGGTCTTGAGCCGCTGGCGGATCTGCTGTGGAACGATCCATCGCACGATCCTGACACGGAAGCGGCGAAATTTATCGACGCCGACAAAGGCGTTGCCGACAGCAAAGCCGCCCTTGACGGCGCGCGCTACATCCTGATGGAACGGTTCGCGGAAGACGCGGCGCTGCTGGCAAAAGTGCGCGATTATCTGTGGAAAAATGCGCATCTGGTTGCCACTGTGGTCAGCGGCAAGGAAGAGGAAGGCGCGAAATTCCGCGATTATTTCGATCATCACGAACCCATTTCCGGCGTGCCGTCTCACCGCGCGCTGGCGATGTTTCGCGGCCGTAACGAAGGCGTCCTGCAACTGTCTCTGAACCCCGACCCACAGTTTGATGAGCCGCCAAAACAGAGCCACGGTGAGCAGATCATTCTCGATCACCTCGGTCTGCGGCTGAACAACGCGCCAGCGGACAGCTGGCGCAGGGGCGTGGTGAGCTGGACATGGCGCATTAAAGTCCTGATGCACCTCGAAACCGAACTGATGGGCACCGTGCGTGAACGCGCGGAAGACGAGGCGATCAACGTGTTTGCCCGTAATCTGCATGACTTGCTGATGGCCGCGCCGGCGGGCCTGCGCGCAACCATGGGCCTCGATCCGGGTCTGCGTACCGGGGTGAAAGTGGCGGTGGTGGATGGTACCGGTAAGCTGGTCGCCACTGACACCATTTATCCCCATACCGGCCAGGCCGCTAAAGCCGCGATGGTCGTCGCCGCGCTGTGTGAAAAATATCACGTTGAACTGGTGGCGATTGGTAACGGTACGGCCTCGCGTGAAACCGAGCGTTTCTTCCTCGACGTGCAGAAGCAGTTCCCGAAAGTCACCGCGCAAAAAGTGATTGTCAGCGAAGCGGGCGCGTCGGTTTATTCCGCCTCTGAGCTGGCGGCGCAGGAATTTCCGGATCTTGACGTTTCCCTGCGCGGCGCGGTCTCTATCGCCCGCCGTCTGCAGGACCCGCTGGCGGAGCTGGTGAAGATCGACCCGAAATCCATCGGCGTCGGCCAGTATCAGCATGACGTCAGCCAGACACAGCTGGCGCGTAAGCTGGACGCGGTGGTGGAAGATTGCGTAAACGCCGTCGGCGTGGACCTGAACACCGCCTCCGTCCCCCTGCTGACCCGCGTGGCGGGCTTAACCCGTATGATGGCGCAAAATATCGTCGCCTGGCGCGATGAAAACGGACAATTCAAGAATCGTCAGCAGTTGCTGAAGGTAAGCCGTCTGGGGCCAAAAGCCTTTGAGCAGTGCGCGGGCTTCCTGCGCATCAATCACGGCGATAACCCGCTTGACGCCTCAACCGTCCACCCGGAAGCGTATCCGGTGGTAGAACGTATTCTGGCGGCAACCCAGCAGGCACTGAAAGATCTGATGGGTAACAGCAGCGAACTGCGCAACCTGAAAGCCGTTGACTTCACCGACGACAAATTCGGCGTGCCGACCGTGACTGACATCATCAAAGAGCTGGAAAAACCGGGGCGTGACCCGCGTCCGGAGTTCAAAACCGCGCAGTTTGCCGACGGCGTCGAAACCATGAACGACCTGCAGCCGGGGATGATTCTGGAAGGCGCCGTCACCAACGTCACCAACTTTGGCGCGTTTGTCGATATCGGCGTCCATCAGGATGGTCTGGTTCACATCTCTTCCCTGTCGAACAAGTTTGTGGAAGATCCCCATACTGTAGTGAAAGCAGGCGACATCGTGAAGGTGAAAGTGCTGGAGGTGGATCTGCAACGTAAGCGCATAGCCCTGACCATGCGTCTCGATGAACAGCCAGGAGAGACTCAGGCGCGCCGAGGGGGGACGAACGGGAACGAACGTCCCGCCGCGAAAGCCGCCAGACCGCGCGGTCGCGACGCGCAGCCGACAGGCAATAGCGCGATGATGGATGCGCTGGCGGCGGCAATGGGTAAAAAACGCTAACCCAGAAACCTGTGCCGGATAACGACGCGAATGCGTCTTGTCCGGCCTGGAGGACATTGTCGCGCTGCCTGCCGGAAAGGCGATTAACTCGCCATCCGGCAACATTCAATTCTTCTTTTACCCCCGCACTAATATTTATCACATCGTTAACAGATGAAACGATAATTAAACATTAATACTGTTAATTTATTAATTCCTCGAATCATTTCACCTGCCGACAATAAATGTTGAGCCATGTCAAAGTTGTCGCAAATTATTATTCAAACCAACATTCCGTCACATTTATTCTATTGATGATAGAAACCATTCTCATTATCATCGCATTGTTGATTATTTAATCTTTCCTTCGTTGGCTAATCAGCTGGTCTCATGCCGCGTTCCTCAGCCCCATGAGGTAATAACCAGTAAGCAAGATACAAGTAGGCTCTTATGCAATTTACTCCAGATACTGCGTGGAAAATTACCGGCTTTGCCCGTGAAATAAGTCCTGCATACCGTCAGAAACTGCTTTCCCTCGGCATGCTGCCGGGTTCCTCATTTAACGTGGTGCGCGTCGCGCCCTTGGGTGACCCGGTGCATATCGAAACCCGCCGCGTCAGCCTGGTATTACGGAAAAAAGACCTGGCGTTATTAGAAGTGGAAGCGGTTTCCTGCTAATACAGTGAGTCTATAACAATGAAAAAATTAACCATTGGTTTAATTGGTAATCCAAATTCCGGCAAGACAACATTATTTAACCAGCTTACCGGCGCGCGCCAGCGCGTGGGCAACTGGGCTGGCGTGACGGTCGAACGCAAAGAAGGCCTGTTTTCTACCACTGACCACCAGGTGACGCTGGTCGACCTGCCCGGCACTTATTCTCTGACCACCATTTCGTCACAAACCTCTCTCGATGAGCAGATTGCCTGCCATTACATTCTGAGCGGCGACGCAGATCTGTTAATCAACGTCGTGGATGCCTCCAACCTCGAGCGTAACCTGTACCTGACGCTGCAATTGCTGGAGCTGGGGATCCCCTGCATTGTCGCGCTTAACATGCTGGATATCGCCGAAAAACAGCAGATCCGGATCGACATTGATGCGCTGTCCGCGCGTCTCGGCTGCCCGGTAGTTCCGCTGGTGTCCACCCGTGGACGCGGTATCGAAGCACTGAAGCTGGCGATCGATCGCCACAGCAAAAATGAAAACGTCGAATTGGTACATTATGCCCAGCCGTTGCTACGTGAAGCGGATAATCTGGCAAACCTGATGGCGCAGACCATGCCTTCGCACCAGCGTCGCTGGCTCGGTTTACAGATGCTGGAGGGCGACATTTACAGCCGCGCTTACGCCGGGGATGCCGCGCAGCAACTGGACGCTTCGTTCGCTCGCCTGAGCGAAGAGATGGACGATCCGGCGCTACACATCGCTGACGCCCGCTACCAGTGCATCGCCGCCATCTGCGACGTGGTGAGCAACACCCTGACGGCGGAGCCCAGCCGCTTCACCACGGCGGTGGACAAAATCGTCCTCAACCGCTTCCTGGGGCTGCCAGTCTTCCTGTTTGTGATGTACCTGATGTTCCTGCTCGCCATTAACATTGGCGGCGCGTTGGCGCCCATCTTCGACGCCGGTTCTGTCGCCGTCTTTATTCACGGCATCCAGTGGATTGGCTACACCCTCCACTTCCCGGACTGGCTGACCATTTTCCTCGCCCAGGGGATTGGCGGCGGTATCAATACTGTTCTGCCGCTGGTACCGCAAATCGGCATGATGTACCTGTTCCTTTCTTTCCTCGAAGACTCCGGTTACATGGCGCGCGCCGCGTTTGTCATGGACCGCCTGATGCAGGCGCTGGGGCTACCAGGAAAATCGTTTGTTCCGCTGATCGTCGGCTTTGGCTGCAACGTCCCGTCGGTGATGGGCGCCCGTACGCTGGACGCGCCGCGTGAACGCCTGATGACCATCATGATGGCGCCGTTTATGTCCTGCGGCGCGCGCCTGGCGATTTTCGCCGTCTTTGCGGCCGCCTTCTTCGGGCAAAACGGCGCGCTGGCAGTGTTCTCCCTGTACGTGCTGGGCATTGTGATGGCAGTGCTGACCGGCCTGATGCTCAAACACACCATTATGCGCGGCGAAGCCTCGCCGTTTGTGATGGAACTGCCGGTTTATCATATCCCCCACATTAAGAGCCTGGTGATCCAGACCTGGCAGCGTCTGAAAGGCTTTGTACTGCGCGCCGGTAAAGTGATCGTCATCGTCAGCATCTTCCTGAGCGCGTTTAACAGCTTCTCGCTGGACGGTAAAATCGTCGACAACATCAACGACTCTGCCCTGGCTTCCGTTAGCCGCGTAATTACGCCTGTCTTCAAGCCGATCGGCGTACACGAGGATAACTGGCAGGCCACAGTAGGTCTGTTCACCGGTGCGATGGCGAAAGAAGTGGTGGTCGGTACGCTCAACACCCTTTACACCGCGGAAAACATTCAGGAAGAGGCGTTTAACCCGGCTGAGTTCAGCCTTGGCGGCGAACTGCTCGACGCGCTGGAAGAAACCTGGCAGAGCCTGAAAGATACGCTCAGCCTGAGCGTTCTGGCGAACCCGATCGAAGCCAGCAAGGGTGATGGCGAAATGGCGACCGGCGCGATGGGCGTCATGGATGCGAAATTTGGCAGCGCGGCGGCGGCTTACAGCTACCTGATTTTCGTCCTGCTGTACGTTCCGTGCATCTCAGTGATGGGCGCAATCGCTCGCGAGTCCAGCCGCGGCTGGATGGGCTTCTCCATTCTGTGGGGGCTGAACATCGCATACTCGCTGTCGACCCTGTTCTATCAGGTCGCCAGCTACGGCGAACATCCAACCTATAGCCTGGTGTGCATTCTGGCGGTGATTCTGTTTAACGTCGTGGTGATTGGCCTGCTGCGTCGGGCGCGGAGCCGGGTGGATGTTAATCTGCTGGCGACGCGTAAAAGCGCCAGCGCCTGCTGCGCCGCGTCGACCACCATCGGCGACTGTCACTAAGGGTTGAACGGTGGCTTCACTGATTCAGGTTCGCGATTTACTGGCGCTGCGAGGGCGCATGGAGGCGGCGCAAATCAGCCAGACGCTGCATACGCCACAGCCAATGATCGACGCGATGCTGAATCAACTGGAAACGATGGGAAAAGCCGCGCGGATTCAGGAAGAAGCCGACGGCTGCCTTTCGGGAAGCTGTAAAAGCTGTCCGGAAGGCAAAGCCTGCCTGCGCGAATGGTGGACATTGCGCTAAACCCTCCCCCGGCGCTAAAAACGATACCTTCTCCCCCGTGTCGTTTTTTGCGTGCTCCGTTCCGCGAAAATGAACCGCTTTCACCACGCGTGATGATTCCTTCGTCCTCTTTCGCAGGATGAACTTTTACCGGGTGCGGCCAACAGCCCCGACGTTTACGCTTCCGTCCTCTGACTATTTACGTGACGGAACACCATAATGACCTCAACGCCGCATGATGCGATTTTCAAAACCTTTCTCCGCCATCCCCCTACCGCGCGGGACTTCCTTAAACTCCATCTGCCCGCAGCGGTGCGACACCTCTGCGATTTGAAAACGCTGAAGCTGGAATCGGGCAGCTTTATCGAGGAACAACTGCGGGCTTATTATTCCGATATCTTGTGGTCGCTTAAAACCCGCGAAGGAGACGCCTATATCTACATTGTTATTGAGCATCAAAGCACGCCGGATGCTCACATGGCGTTTCGGCTGATGCGTTACGCCATCGCGGCGATGCAGCAGCACCTGGACGCGGGGCATAAAAAATTGCCACTGGTGGTCCCGATGCTGTTTTATCACGGCACGGAAAGTCCCTACCCATTTTCCCTTTGCTGGCTTGATGAATTTGATAACCCCTCACTGGCAAGAGAGCTTTATGCCACTGCATTTCCCCTTGTGGATATCACCGTCATACCGGATGACGAGATCATGCAGCATCGACGAATGGCGTTGCTTGAGCTGATACAAAAGCATATTCGCACCCGTGACCTGCTTGGGCTGGTGGAAAAGCTGGCGACGCTGCTTGTTAAAGGACACGCTAATGACAAACAGCTTAAAGCGCTATTTAATTATCTCTTGCGTTCCGGCGACACCGATCGCTTTGATGAGTTTATTCACGCGGTGACCGAACGTTTACCCAAGCACAAGGAGAGGATGATGACGATTGCCGAAAGATTACGCCAGGAAGGCCATCAACGCGGCCTTGAAAATGGATTGAAAAAGGGCATAAAAAAAGGCTTACGGTTAGGTAAACGCGAAGAAGCGCAACGCATTGCGCGCACCATGCTGGCGGATGGAATCGATCGGCGTACGGTGTCAAGAATCACCGGCCTGTCAGCCGCTGAAGTAATGCGATTAAGCCACTGATACCCTGCCCGGCGAGTGCGCGAGTGCCGGGCCTGGCAACAGGCATTACAGTGACTGTTTCAACGCAATCAGCGCTTCACAAAACGCCGCTGGATGAGAAATAAACGGGGCATGTGCCGCCTTCGTAAACATCTGCGATTCACTCTGCGGCCACAGCGCATCCAGCACTGGCACAATCTTACGCGGCACCAGACCGTCCAGGTAACCGTACAGGCGCAGGAAAGGCACCTGCACGGCTTTCAGCGGTTCGCGCAGATCAACCGTTTTAAGGATCTCCAGTCCGCCGTTGAGCACGTCTACCGGCGGCATGGGCAACGCCAGCACCGTTTTCTTCAGCGCGCGGGCATCCTGGCGCGCCGACGCCGTGCCCATGGTTTGCAGCGCCAGAAAACGCTCAACCGTCCGCTGAAAATCCTCACTTAGCTGCTGCTGGAAACCCGCCAGTACTTCAGGCTTGATCCCCGGCCAGCCGTCACGAGCGCTAAAGCAGGGAGAGGACGCTACCGTTACCAGCGCCTGCACACGTTCAGGACGCGTTAGCGCCACCTGGCTTGCCACCAGCCCTCCCAGACTCCAGCCCAGCCAGATCGCGTTCTCTGGCGCCTGTTTCAGTACGTGAACCGCCATCTCCTCAAGCGACATCGCACCGAACCCCTGACTGCGCCCAAAACCGGGGAGATCGACCAGATGCAGCGTGAAATGCGAGCTAAGTTCCTCGCTAATGCAATGCCACACCTCCGCATTCAGTCCCCATCCGTGCAGCAGCACAAGATGACACTTTCCCTCGCCGCGGGTCTGCCACCAAATGTCATTCATCAGTTACTGTTCTCTTTTCACTTACAAGGATGAACCTATGCTAACAGTACCGGGATTATGCTGGCTATGTCGGATGCCGCTGGCGCTAAGCCGTTGGGGTCTTTGCTCCGTCTGCCAGCGGGCGACGGGCCATCGCGTCTTGCTTTGTCCGCGCTGTGGGCTGCCTTGCGCGCATCCAACCCTGCCCTGCGGCCGCTGTCTGCAAAAACCGCCGCCGTGGCAGCGGCTGATTATGGTAAATGACTATACGCCGCCGTTAAGTACGCTTATTCACCAGCTTAAGTTTTCCCGACGCGGGGAGATCGCCCCCGCGCTGGCGCGTTTGCTGTTGCTGTCAGTGTTACAGGCACGTCGTCAGAGCGGATTCATCCGCCCAGACAGGCTGATTAGCGTTCCGCTCTGGTCGCGTCGCCACTGGCGCAGAGGATTTAATCAAAGCGAACTGCTGTGCCGATCGCTGGCGCGTTGGCTAAATTGTCCCTGGGACGATCGCTGCGTCACGCGCGTACGTCCTACCGCGCCCCAGCATCATCTCAGCGCCCGACTGCGTAAACGCAACCTGAAAAACGCCTTTCGCCTTGAATTGCCGGTAAAGGGACTCCATATGGTTGTTGTGGATGATGTCGTCACTACCGGCAGTACCGTCGGGGAGCTCGCGAAGCTGCTTTTGCGCAACGGCGCGGCGACGGTCCAGGTATGGTGCCTGTGTCGAACCTTGTAGAGCCTCGATGATGGGCGTATTATAACCAACTAAAATAGTCAACTATTAGGCCATTACTATGATCCGTATTTCCGATGCTGCACAAGCGCACTTTGCCAAACTGCTGGCAAATCAGGAAGAAGGGACACAAATCCGCGTATTTGTGATCAATCCCGGTACGCCTAACGCTGAATGTGGCGTTTCTTATTGTCCGCCGGACGCCGTGGAAGCAACCGACACCGCCCTGAAATTTGATCTGCTGACTGCGTATGTTGATGAACTGAGCGCACCGTTCCTGGAAGATGCGGAAATCGATTTCGTCACCGACCAGTTAGGTTCTCAGTTAACCCTGAAAGCGCCGAACGCCAAAATGCGTAAAGTGGCTGACGATGCGCCGCTGATGGAACGCGTTGAATACATGCTGCAATCGCAGATTAACCCGCAGCTTGCCGGTCACGGCGGTCGCGTTTCACTGATGGAGATCACCGACGAAGGCTACGCCATCCTGCAGTTTGGCGGCGGCTGTAACGGGTGCTCCATGGTTGACGTCACCCTGAAAGAAGGGATCGAAAAGCAACTGCTGAACGAATTCCCGGAACTGAAAGGCGTTCGCGACCTGACTGAACACCAGCGCGGCGAACACTCATACTACTAAGTCCGGCCTCCCTTCTGCCCGGTGGGCTACCGCTTACCGGGCCTGCTCACGCGTATCTGTCTTGCACATACGGCTGTTCATCCGTCATAAAATGCCCTTCTGCTACCCCAATAATTTGACCTGCCTCGCATAATTTAAATTTTGCCTACCGGGGTGATTTTCAATCACAACATGTTACCCGTATCATTCACATGGGCACCCAACACACACATAACATCCGACTAAACTAAATAGTTCGAAGGAAATCAGTCACGGTGCCGTTACGTCTCTGTTCCCAGTTGGGACAACCGGAAATTGTCGTCTAAACACTGACGTTACCCATAACAAAATGAAAGGCCAGGTAAATCATGCCATTAGTCATCGTTGCTATCGGTGTAATCTTGCTATTACTCCTGATGATCCGCTTCAAAATGAACGGCTTCATCGCTCTCGTCCTGGTGGCGCTTGCTGTTGGATTGATGCAAGGAATGCCGCTGGATAAAGTTATCGGCTCGATCAAAGCGGGCGTCGGCGGTACCCTGGGAAGCCTCGCCCTGATCATGGGCTTTGGCGCCATGCTGGGCAAAATGCTGGCGGACTGCGGCGGCGCACAGCGTATCGCCACCACCCTGATTGCCAAATTTGGTAAACAGCACATCCAGTGGGCCGTGGTATTAACCGGCTTTACCGTTGGTTTCGCCCTGTTCTACGAAGTGGGCTTTGTGCTGATGCTGCCGCTGGTCTTTACGATTGCGGCTGCGGCCAACATTCCGCTGCTGTACGTCGGCGTACCTATGGCGGCTGCGCTGTCCGTCACCCACGGCTTTCTGCCGCCGCACCCGGGCCCGACCGCTATCGCCACCATTTTCCAGGCGGATATGGGTAAAACGCTGCTGTTCGGTACCATCCTCGCGATCCCGACCGTTATTCTGGCAGGTCCGGTATTTGCTCGCTGCCTGAAAGGCATCGATAAGCCGATCCCGGAAGGTCTGTACAGCGCGAAAACCTTTAGCGAAGAAGAGATGCCGAGCTTTGGCGTCAGCGTCTGGACTTCGCTGGTCCCGGTTGTGCTGATGGCGATGCGCGCCGTTGCCGAAATGGTCTTGCCGAAAGGCCACGCCTTCCTGCCGGTGGCGGAGTTCTTTGGCGACCCGGTAATGGCGACACTGATTGCGGTGCTGATCGCCCTGTTCACCTTCGGCCTGAACCGTGGTCGTTCGATGGATCAGATTAACGACACCCTGACTTCTTCGATCAAAATTATCGCCATGATGCTGTTGATCATCGGCGGCGGCGGTGCGTTCAAACAGGTGCTGGTTGACAGCGGCGTGGACAAATACATCGCGTCAATGATGCATGAAACCAACATTTCCCCGCTCCTGATGGCGTGGTCTATCGCAGCCGTTCTGCGTATCGCGCTGGGTTCTGCAACCGTTGCAGCAATTACCGCTGGCGGGATTGTCGCGCCGCTGATTGCCACAACCGGCGTGAGTCCTGAGCTAATGGTGATTGCAGTTGGCTCCGGTAGCGTGATTTTCTCTCACGTGAACGATCCGGGCTTCTGGCTGTTTAAAGAATACTTCAACCTGACAATCGGCGAGACCATTAAGTCCTGGTCGATGCTGGAAACCATTATCTCAGTCTGTGGCCTGATTGGCTGTCTGCTGCTGGGGATGGTGGTCTGATCGCTTTCTATGCCGGATGGCGACACGAAACGTCGTATCCGGCACATCATCAGGACAGTAAAAACCCGTCTTTCGACGGGTTTTGTTTTACCTCTTCTTCGTGGCCGCGCGTCGCCGCTTGTCCAGATCCTTAATCAGTTTATTCACCTTTTCATCCGCAAACATCGCTTCAAGCGTGGCGGACAGCTTACGACGCCAGTTTTTGTACTGATAGCTGGTGCCCGGAATGTTCACCGGTTCCGCCATATCCAGCCAGTCTTCCGGCTGTAAACCCAACAGGGCGCTGTTACTGTCGGCGATATATCGCTGCATGCCGCGATTCAGCGTTGGCGTCATCGCCATCAGCGAAGCCTTATGCCCGGCGCGTTTAGGCAGACAGCCATACTTGTGCAGAGCGTCCAGCAGCCCCTGCTTCGCCAGCTCGCGGTCCTGATACAGGCCGCGCAGCACAACGTCGTCAGGATACAGCCCCAACGTTTTACCAAGCGTCAGGTCTCCGCTCTCCCAGTAGCCTCGCAGCGTAGGAAGGTCATGCGTCGTCGCGACAGCCATTGATTGTTCCGGATACGCTTTCGGCGCACGGTAGGTCTTCTCATGATCGTTCTCGAAGTAGAGGACTTTGTACGAGTACACGCCGCTGTCACGCAGCTTGCCGACAATCTCCACCGGCACCGTACCCAAATCTTCCCCAATCACCATGCACTGATGCCGGTGGCTTTCAAGCGCCAGAATCGACAGCAGATCGTCGACCGGATAATGAACATACGCGCCGTGGTCGGCGGTTTCACCATACGGGATCCACCACAGACGCAGCATCGACATCACGTGGTCGATACGCAGCGCGCCACAGTTCTGCATATTGGCGCGCAGCAGCTCAATAAATGGTTCGTAAGCGCGCGCCGCCATAATATGCGGATCCATTGGCGGCAGCCCCCAGTTTTGCCCAAGCGGACCGAGAATATCCGGCGGCGCGCCAACCGACGCTTTCAGGCAATACAGCTCGCGGTCGCACCAGGTTTCCGCCCCGCCTTCCGCCACGCCTACCGCCAGATCACGGTACAGGCCGACCGGCATGCTATAGCCCTGGCTGGTTTCCCAGCACGCCGCAAACTGGGTGTACGCCAGCCACTGTAGCCAGAGATAAAAATCCACTTCGTCACGGTGTTCGTCACAAAAGGCTTTGACCGCCGGTGAGTCCACCGACTGATACGCCTGCGGCCAGACCGGCCACCCCCAGCGCAGTTCGTCTTCTTTCACCTGTGCGGCATGCAACGCATCAAACGCCGCCTGCCAGTAGAGGCTTTCACCTTCCTGCGCCACAAAATGGCGGAACGCCGCCATCTGCTCATCATCACGCACGGCAAAGCGTTTCCACGCCATGCGCAGAGCCGCCAATTTAAGCGCGGTGACGGTCGAATAATCGACCCATTCGGCCTCCCGCGCCTGCTTCAACGTTTGCTGCGTGGTTGGCATTTGCCACCATGCCTGCGCCTCTTCACTCAGACGGAAATCGTCGACCGCATTCACGTCAATATAAATCACGTTCAGCCAACGGCGTGACGATGGGCTATAAGGGCTGGCGCTTTCAGGGCTGGCAGGATAAAGCGCGTGAATCGGATTTAATCCAATAAACGCCCCGCCGCGTTTGGCGACGTCAACCAGCATGGCTTTCAGATCGCCGAAATCGCCAATTCCCCAGTTGTTGTCTGAGCGCAGCGTATAAAGCTGCACGCACGCGCCCCACAATTTTTTACCGTCCAGTAATGCCTGCGGTTCATAGCAGCGCTTCGGCGCGACGATGATCCGGCAATGGCTGCGCTGCTCCCCTTGCGTCAGCGTCAGCGAGTGATAACCGGGCGGCAGCTTCGCCGGCAGGTTGAACGCTTTGCCGCCTGTCGCATGGCCTTTGAACGGCTCGCCCTGTTCGGTCGTCAACAGCCAGCTAAACTCGCCTTTGCCTTCGACGGTGAGCGACATTTTTTTGCCCGCGGTAAACACCCTGACGCCCGGCACAGGCGTCGTCGCCTTCCCGGCGTCGGGGATACGGTGCATTGCGTCCAGCAAACGCCGCTTGGTTTCGGCGCCAATTGACTGCGGTTTGCCGTGGGCATTGATGTAATGGGGGCTGATCCCCGCCGCAAGCGCGGCATTATCAAGACGTTTGCTCTCCATCGCGCTCCCTTAGCGTTTGGCCTGCCAGATACGGGTCTGATAATCACGGATAGAACGATCCGAGCTGAACATGCCGCAGCGCGCAGAGTTCAGGATCGCCGCGCGAGTCCAACCCTCCGGGTCACGGTACAGCACATCCACCTGCTTCTGCGCCTCTACGTAAGCGGCGAAATCGGCCATCACCAGATACGGGTCGCCGCCCTGCTTGCCGATGCTGTGCAGCATCGGATCGAAAGCGTGTTTGTCGCCGTCGCTGTACTTACCGCTTTCCAGCTCTTTCAGCACCGCATCCAGCAGCTTATCTTTCTTACGCCACTTCACCGGGTCGTAGCCTTTCGCCTTCAGGGCTTTCACTTCTTCCACGGTATGGCCAAAAATAAAGATGTTTTCATCACCAACTTTCTCGGCGATTTCGACATTCGCCCCGTCCAGCGTACCGACCGTCAGCGCGCCGTTCAGCGCCAGCTTCATATTGCCGGTTCCGGAGGCTTCTTTACCCGCCGTGGAGATTTGCTCCGAGATATCCGCCGCCGGGATCAGCATTTCCGCCGCCGACACGCAGTAGTCCGGCAGGAACACCACTTTCAGCTTATCGCCGACCTTCGGATCGTTGTTGATGGTGTCCGCCACTTTATTAATAGCGAAGATGATATTTTTCGCCAGGTAGTAGCCCGGCGCCGCCTTCGCGCCAAACAGGAACACACGCGGCACACGGTCAGCCTGGGGGTTTTCGCGGATCTCTTTATACAGCGCCACAATATGCAGCAGGTTCAGATGCTGGCGTTTGTACTCATGCAGGCGCTTAATCTGAATGTCAAAAATCGCCTGCGGGTTAATCGCAATACCGGTACGCGCTTTTACAAACTCGGCCAGACGTACTTTGTTAGCCTGTTTGATGTCGCGCCAGGTCTGACGGAATTTCGCGTCGTCAGCGTACTTCTCAAGGTTGATCAACTGATCGAGATCGTTGGCCCACTCTTTTTTCAGCGTCTTATCCAACAGCGCCGCCAACTGCGGGTTGCACTGTTTGATCCAGCGGCGCGGGGTAATACCGTTGGTGACATTGTGGAATTTGTTCGGCCACAGCTGGTGGTATTCGGGGAACAGATCTTTCACCACCAGATCGGAGTGCAGTGCCGCCACGCCGTTAACCGCAAAGCCGCTGACCACGCACAGGTTCGCCATGCGCACCTGTTTGTCATGCACCACCGCCAGCTTCGCCCAGACCTGCTTGTCGCCAGGCCAGGTTTTATCGACCAGCGTTTTAAAGCGGGTGTTAATCTCTTTAATAATCTGCATATGACGCGGCAGCAGCGCTTTTACCAGCTTCTCATCCCAACACTCCAGCGCTTCCGGCATCAGGGTGTGGTTGGTGTAGGCGAAGGTGCGGCTGGTGATCGCCCAGGCGTCATCCCAGCTCATCTGATGTTCGTCAATCAGCACACGCAGCAGTTCCGGGATCGCAATGGTCGGATGGGTGTCGTTCAGTTGAATGACTTCGTAATCCGCCAGCTCGTGCAGCTTACGCCCCGCCAGATGATGGCGACGCAGAATGTCGGCCACCGAGCAGGCGCACTGGAAATATTGCTGCATCAGGCGCAGCTTTTTGCCTGCGGTATGGTTGTCGTTCGGGTAGAGCACTTTGGTCAGTTTGTCAGCATCGATGCCCTGTTGCTCGGCACGCAGGAAATCGCCGTCGTTAAATTTGGTCAGGTTAAACGGATGCGCATGGGTGGCTTGCCACAGACGCAGCGGTTGCGCTACGCCGTTACGGTAACCCAGTACCGGCAGATCCCACGCCTGCCCGGTGATCGTAAAGCCAGGCTCCCAGCGCCCTTCCTTCGTTACTTTCCCGCCGATCCCCACCTGCACGTCAAGCGCTTCATTATGGCGGAACCACGGGTAGCTACCGCGATGCCAGTCGTCCGGCGCTTCCATTTGCTTACCGTCGGCAAACGACTGGCGGAACAGCCCGTACTGGTAGTTGAGGCCATAGCCGGTCGCAGACTGTCCGACGGTCGCCATGGAATCAAGGAAGCAGGCCGCCAGACGGCCCAGCCCCCCGTTGCCCAGCGCCGGGTCAATCTCTTCTTCCAGCAGGTCAGTGAGGTGAACGCCGTGTGCTTTCAGCGTCTCGCTCACCCCTTCATACCAACCCAAATTCAACAGGTTATTACCGGTCAGGCGTCCAATCAGAAACTCCATTGAAATGTAGTTCACATGGCGCTGGTTTTTCACCGGCTTCGCCACAGGTTGGGCGCTGAGTAATTCCGCCAGCGCGCCGCTGACCGCCTGCCACCACTGGCGGGACGTCATCTCGTGAGCTGACAGTAAACCGAAACGCTGCCACTGACGCGTCAGGGCAGCCTGAAATTGCTCTTGATTGAAGGTAGGCTGTGACATAGGAATTCCGGGTCCTTTGGTAATAAAACAACGTTATCGCTAGTTTGCCTGGCTCATTGTTGACCTTCCTCATCCCACCCGGGATTAGACAGGGAGGAGTAGTGGGGATGAGCGCAAAAATGTGATCGAGGCCACTTTCGCGCATCTTTCCCTGCGGTTCAGCTTACCGTCACTTGCTTATTTTAACCCAAATTTTGGTCTGGCCAGACCAACTTCCGTGAATGGGGATGAATCGCCTGTCCGGTATATATGAGAATGTGTTACGACGTCTTTTATTATTACTGGAATGCAATAATAAAAATAGTTGAATTACCGAAATAACACGCGCACACTTAAATAGCTTTATTTCAATATATTATTTACGCAAATATTTTATAAGGAAATAATATGGCTCATTTATCCTGGCTTACGCTAAAGGGAGAGTTACAGGGTGATATCTCGGCCCGGTGCGGCTCACGGAATTCGATTGGTAATAAATCTCAAGCCAGTCATATTGATCAGATAATGATTTACGCACTTGAGCATGAAACATCCCGCCAGCAAAATGTTTGCCATCATGAATTGCAAATCATCAAGCCCGTTGACCGTTCGTCGCCGTTACTCAACAAAGCTATAAATGATAACGAAACGCTTGAGTGTGAGATCCATCTCTATCGGGTTAATCCGGAAGGGCATCAAGAGATTTATTATAAAATAAAGTTATTCAAAGCGCATATTTCTAGCATCAAAATGATAGTACCACATAATATTATTGAAAATGGTAACGAAGCACAGGAACGCGTTTGTTTTACGTATGAATCCATCAGTTGGGAACACTGTATAGCGAGCACCAGCGCTTTCAGTTTCTGGAACGACCGTCTTTTCTGAATCTGGACAGCTTATATAAGGGAATAGTATGCGTCACCGACCCTCTTCGTTATACAACACCGATCATTACAGGGAAGATCCACTACGCGATTCATCAGACTTCCGCTGGCATTCAATGAATCCTGCGCTGCGTGATATGGCTTTTATGGATGGTTCATTTATTACCCAACATCATCACATTCTCCTGCTGACCCTGGAAGAAGCGCAGCAAGTTATCGACGATTTGATGGGTGGCGTCGATCGTTTTTTTTCATATCGGGCAGGGCCTGGCAATATAAAGGATGGGCTGGATGCCTTTCGCAGTCTGACAAAGCTCACCACCTGGTACAACCCTGCTAAGGAGTTGATGTTTAACTTTGATGTTTTGAAAATCAAAGCCATTGAATACAAAGTGGGCGGTAAAACCTATATAAAAATTACCGGATACCCCGGCTTACGGCGCATACTTACCGGTACTCGCTACGGCGCTAATCACCCGCAAATACTGGAAATGGCCATCGGTAAACAGGGGCTTTACCACAACATCCGCAACGGAGTCAGATATTGCATCTATTTTTCGCTGGCCTGGCGAGCTATCGAACTCATTTTTAAGTCTGACTATAACCTGACTGATTTTCTGGTCGATATCACAATGGATATGGCAAAAGCTGTGGTGTCGGGAGTTTTGATTGGGTTAGTCGCAGGTATTTTGGCGTTGTTGAGTTTACCTATAATTGTTACAACCGGCTTTATAATTGCCATAGGCATAGGTATCAATATTGGATTAAACATACTTGATGACAAGTTGGGGCTATCAAACGAGCTAAAGGGAAAGGTTCGGGATTATACGCTTCATCATATAAAAAGTTGTAATTACGAATTCCCCTCTCCTGACTTCCACTCATATTAAGGATGCTTATGCATAATTTATGGTTACGAATCATGGTCATTATTTTTATGATTTTCTGCATTATTTTTATAGATTTTTTATTATTTGGTTTAGTAATGACAGATTTTTTATCTTTAATTAAAGCAGGGGATATTATATCTTACAACAAAACATGTATACTTATTGGCGCGACTCCTTTAGTCATATATGTTGCATTAGCTATGATTCGTATTTTATTTAGTCAAGACGTGAAGTACACAGCACTTCCCGACCCTTATGAAAAATGGGTGCTTCTTACCATTACCTTTTCTTTTCTCCTTGGTCTCATTGCTGATTGCATTATCCCTTTTTTATTCATGGCGTTGTCTTACCATTCCTGCCCTCAGGACACGCTTCGCGATTATCATGTAACCGATATCGCGCTCTGCAAAACGCTTGTCGATAATCGTAGTTTCTGGTGATGATCCTTAAACAACGTCTGTTGCCAGGAAAATACTGCTGCTATTTCAAACCGTTTTCTGCTGCTTCGCCGCAGGGCATTTTCAATAATAATTTATCACCGTAAGTTACAATTAACGCGGTCACTTTCGTGAATGCAAGCCCTTGCAAACTGTAATTATTCTTCAGCAAGAGTAAAAAACCCAACGTCATGCCGGGCAAACCAGACCCGACGCGGATTAGGCTTCAGAAAAATTTGTGATGCAGTGCAAATTAAGGCAGTCCATTACCGGACATAACTTGCAAAAGTTTCTAATCTGGCCGACCTTATAACCATTAATTACGAAGCGCAAAAAAAATCGCAGTTCCCCCATTTTCCACAGTGAAGTGTTAACTATGTTGATTCCGTCTAAACTAAGTCGTCCGGTTCGTCTCGACCATACGGTGGTTCGCGAGCGCCTGTTGGCTAAACTTTCCGGCGCGAACAATTACAGGCTCGCCCTGATCACAAGTCCTGCGGGATATGGGAAAACCACGCTCGTTTCACAATGGGCCGCAGGCAAAACCGATCTCGGCTGGTATTCGCTGGATGAAGGTGACAACCAGCAGGAACGGTTTGCCAGCTATCTGATTGCGGCAATTCAACAGGCCACCAACGGACACTGCGCCACCAGTGAAGTAATGGTGCAAAAACGCCAGTACGTCAGTCTGACCTCGCTGTTTGCGCAGCTGTTTATTGAACTGGCCGAATGGCATCGCCCGCTGTACCTGGTTATCGACGACTACCACCTGATCACCAATCCGGTGATTCATGAATCCATGCGCTTCTTCCTGCGCCATCAGCCGGAAAATCTTACCCTGGTGGTGCTGTCGCGTAATTTACCGCAGTTAGGCATTGCCAATCTGCGCGTACGCGATCAGCTTCTGGAGATCGGCAGCCAGCAGTTGGCCTTTAATCATCAGGAAGCGAAGCAGTTTTTCGATCGCCGTTTATCCTCCCCCATTGAAGCGGCTGAAAGTAGCCGGATGTGCGACGACGTTGCCGGTTGGGCGACAGCCCTGCAGCTGATCGCCCTCTCTGCACGGCAAAATAACAACTCAGCCCACCAGTCCGCACGCCGACTGGCAGGCATCAACGCCAGCCATCTCTCAGATTATCTGGTTGATGAAGTGCTCGACAGCGTCGACGTCAGCACCCGTCATTTCCTGTTGAAAAGCGCCATTCTGCGATCAATGAACGATGCGCTGATCGTCCGGGTGACCGGTGAAGAAAACGGTCAAATGCGCCTGGAGGAGATCGAGCGTCAGGGTTTATTCCTGCAACGAATGGATGACACCGGCGAATGGTTCAGCTACCACCCACTGTTTGGTAGCTTCCTGCGCCAGCGCTGCCAGTGGGAACTGGCGACAGAACTGCCGGAGATTCACCGCGCCGCCGCCGAAAGCTGGATGGCGCAGGGCTTCCCGAGCGAAGCTATCCACCACGCGCTGGCGGCAGGTGACGCGCATATGCTGCGCGATATCTTGTTGAACCACGCCTGGGGTCTGTTCAACCACAGCGAACTGGCGCTGCTGGAAGAGTCACTCAAAGCGCTGCCGTGGGAAAGTTTGCTGGAAAACCCGCGTCTGGTGCTGCTCCAGGCCTGGCTGATGCAGAGCCAGCACCGCTACAGCGAAGTGAATACTCTGCTGGCGCGCGCCGAACAAGAGATCAAAGGCGTGATGGACAGCACCCTGCATGCCGAATTTAACGCGCTGCGGGCGCAGGTGGCGATCAACGACGGCAACCCTGACGAAGCGGAGCGCCTGGCGAAACTGGCGCTGGACGAACTGCCCATTGCCTGGTTCTATAGCCGCATTGTCGCCACCTCGGTGCACGGCGAAGTGCTGCACTGTAAAGGCGACCTCTCCCGCTCGTTGGCGTTGATGCAGCAGACCGAGCAGATGGCGCGTCATCATGACGTCTGGCACTACGCGCTGTGGAGTCTGATCCAGCAAAGCGAAATCTTGTTTGCCCAGGGCTTTTTGCAGGCCGCCTGGGAAACACAGGAAAAAGCGTTCCAGTTGATCAAAGATCAGCATCTGGAACAGTTGCCGATGCACGAGTTCCTGGTACGCATCCGCGCACAGTTACTGTGGGCATGGGCGCGTCTGGACGAAGCGGAAGCCTCTGCCCGCAGCGGCATTGAAGTGCTTTCCACCTTCCAGCCCCAGCAGCAGCTCCAGTGTCTGGCCCTGCTGATCCAGTGCTCGCTGGCGCGCGGCGATCTGGATAATGCCCGCAGCCATCTTAACCGTCTGGAAAACCTGCTCGGCAACGGTCACTACCATAGCGACTGGATCTCCAACGCCGACAAAGTACGGGTAATCTACTGGCAGATGACCGGCGATAAAAAGTCCGCCGCTAACTGGTTGCGCCACACACCGAAACCGGAGTTTGCCAATAACCACTTCCTGCAGGGCCAGTGGCGCAACATTGCCCGCGCGCAGATCCTGCTGGGGGAATTCGAACCCGCGGAAATCGTGCTTGAAGAACTGAATGAGAACGCGCGCAGCCTACGGCTGATGAGCGATCTCAACCGTAACCTGCTGCTCCTGAACCAGCTTTACTGGCAGGCAGGGCGGAAAAACGACGCCCAGCGCGTGCTGCTCGACGCCTTACAGCTTGCCAACCGCACCGGTTTTATCAGCCATTTTGTGATTGAAGGCGAAGCGATGGCGCAGCAGTTACGCCAGTTGATCCAACTGAATACCTTGCCGGAGCTGGACCAGCATCGCGCCCAGCGGATCTTGCGCGAAATTAACCAGCATCACCGCCACAAGTTTGCCCACTTCGACGAAGGCTTTGTCGAGCGTCTGCTGAACCATCCGGAAGTGCCGGAGCTGATCCGCACCAGCCCACTGACCCAACGTGAATGGCAGGTGCTGGGGCTGATTTACTCCGGGTACAGCAACGAGCAGATCGCCGGCGAGCTGGCCGTCGCCGCGACCACCATCAAAACCCATATCCGCAACCTGTATCAGAAACTTGGCGTGGCGCACCGTCAGGACGCGGTACAGCATGCGCAGCAGTTGCTGAAAATGATGGGTTATGGGGTGTAGCGCGCCAGTCTTTCGCGGGCGTTAACATCATATATGTTCTGACGCGAACTGGTGCGCCTGGCAGGTAATGAATTCCGCAAACGACGCGACGCCAGGCGCGAGATGTCGCCCCTTCGGCGTCACCAGATAGATAGCCCGCTCCAACGCCAAATCTTCAAATGGTAAAATCACGATATCTTTATGGTTGAACTGGAACAGGGTTAATCCGGTCGTAATGCTGACCCCGTAGTTGGCGGCAATCAGGCCCATCATCGTAGTTAGCTGCCGCACTTCCAGTTGATAATTAAAGCTCATGGACAGATTTTCGCAGAGCTTATCGGTGTACTGCCGAATACTGGTGCCGACACTGAAACCAATAAAGGGATAATCGCAAACCTGACTGAGCGATACCGAAGATTGTTGTGCCAGAGGATGTTCGCGATGACAGAGCAGATAAAATTTATCCGAGAACAATAACGTTGAATCGAACGTGGTCAACGAGGGTTGCCCGGCGGTTAATGCCATGTCCGCCTGACCATCAAGTAATGCCTTCAGACAGCGATCCCACTGGGTGTCGATCAATTTCACATTACTTTGCGGCACCCTCTTAGTGTATTTCACCAGTATTTCAGGTAGCCATTCCACCGCCAGCGAAGGCAACACCGCGAGGGTGATATCGTTATTATTACCTGCTACCCGGTCTTTGATTTCGCCCACGGCATCATCATGGCTCTGCACAATCTTGCGCGCCAGATCGAGAAAATGAATGCCATCCGCATTCAGCAACACACGCCGCGTATCCCTGTCAAATAGCCGATAGCCAATCTCCTCTTCCAGTGATGCAATCAGAGTACTAAATGCGGGCTGTGAAAGGTTAAACCGCCGGGCCGCCTGAGTAAAACTATCAGCCTCGCTTAATATTAAAAAGGCCCTGAGTTGCTTAATCGAAAGATTCATTTCCTACTCCTGCCATCGAAATCATTAATTATTTTATCGGTTTTTAAAATGAATAAAAGGCAGTTAATTTCTTTTTATGACCCACCCCACATTAACCACATTTCATTTCCGATGCACTACCCTGTCGCCACAAAAGTCATTTAAGCAAAACATACATAACAGACAGAGCAACCCTATGTTTACAAGGTCGTTTTTATATTTAAGCAAATTAGCTATAGGGTTATTTTCATTTCAAATAGTCGCATTAAGACTTACAACAAATGACTCCATTGGATTTACAAATTAGTACCAACCGGCGCACTGTGATAAAAATTAATGCACTGCTAAAACATATATCCCCTGGGCATAATTAACATTGCATTTACTTTCATACTTTAGAAGCAGATAAATTTAATAAAAATATTAAGGAGAAACTCATGCTGGCGCTAATAGGTGTGCTTACCATAGCCACCTTATTATTTTTTATCATGTCTAAAAGGATGTCGCCTCTGGTTGCCCTGATCGTTATTCCGGTGATTGGCGCGCTGGCTGCAGGTTGCGGAACAGATACCGCAAAATATGTGGTCGAAGGCATCACAAAACTGGCTCCGATGGCGGCGATGTTTGTCTTTGCGATCGCTTTTTTTGGCGTCGTGACCGATGCCGGGATGTTTGACCCTATCGTACGCGGTATATTGCGATTCGTCGGGACCAACCCGGTTAAAATCATCATCGGCACGGGCCTTCTGGCGCTCATCGCCCATCTTGACGGTAATGGCGCCGTGACCTTCTTAATCACCGTCCCCACCATGCTGCCGCTGTTCAATCGGCTCGGTATGGACAAACGGATCTTGCTTGGGATTGTTGCGCTCAGCGCCGGGGTCAACTTTTTACCCTGGACCGGGCCGATGATTCGCGCCTCTGCTGCATTGAACGTCACCACCCACGACCTCTTTATTCCGTTAATTCCAGCACAGCTCGCGGGCCTGACCTTTATGGTCATCATGGGCTGGTTCTGGGGTAAACGCGAAGAGAAACGCCTTGGCGCGGCCCACTTTGCTGCGGCCGCAGGCGATTTTTCGCATCATAAAGAACTGACCGAGCAGGAAAAAGTCCTGCGTCGTCCGCATCTTTTCTGGGTGAATATTGCGCTGGTTATTGCCGTGATCGGCACGATGGTGTTCACCCGCATCTCCCCCACCGTTGCCTTCATGATCGCCCTGACGCTGGCATTAATGATCAACTATCCGAATGTTGAAATGCAAAAAGAACGGATCAACGCCCACGCAAAAGCAGCGCTGATGATGGCCAGTATCCTGTTCGCGGCGGGGGCATTTACCGGAATCATGGGTGGTGCTGGCATGCTGAAAGCCATGTCCCATGCGGCGGTAGAGTTTATGCCTGAGGCACTGGCATCCCATATTCCGTTCATCGTCGGACTGATCTCGATGCCGCTGTCGTTGATTTTCGATCCAGACTCTTACTACTTCGGCATTATGCCTGTCGTCGCGCATACCGTGGATATTATGGGTATCCCTGCCATTCAGGTAGCTCAGGCATCAGTGCTCGGTCAGATGACCACCGGCTTCCCGGTCAGTCCACTGACTCCCGCGACCTTCCTGTTGGTCAGTCTTGCCGGTGTCGACCTCGCGGATCATCAAAAATTCTCCATCCCGGTCCTGTGGGCTGCCAGCGTCATTATGACCTTTGCCGCCGCCCTCACCGGCGTCTTCCCGATTTAACAGCACATTTCTTGTTAAGAATTAAGGAAATAAAATGAAAACCATTCGAATTGGTTCCGGCGCAGGCTACGCAGGCGACCGCATTGAGCCTGCGGTTGAACTGGCCGAAAAAGGGGAACTGGATTACCTGGTGTTTGAATGTCTGGCAGAGCGCACTATCGCCATTGGACAAAAACAGAAGCAGCAGGATCCGAACAAAGGCTATAACGAACTGCTCGAAGCGCGGATGCGCGCGGTGTTACCGACCTGTCACGCCAATAGTGTGCGGATCATCTCTAACATGGGTTCAGCCAACCCGCTCGCCGCCGGAAAAGTGGTGCTGAAAATTGCCCAGGAACTGGGTTTGCATGGCCTTAAAGTCGCGGTGGTCACGGGTGATGAAGTATTGTCTCTCATACAGTCGATGGACCTGACGCTGGACGAAGCCAGTGTTCCCGTTTCTCGCTTTGAAAAAACCTTACTTTCCGCAAATGCCTATTTAGGTACGGCGGGGTTACTGGAAGCGCTTGATTCCAGGGCAGATGTGGTGATTGCCGGACGCGTCGCCGACCCGTCGCTTTTTCTTGCACCGATGATGCATGAGTTCAACTGGGCCGCTGATGACTGGCATCACCTGGGTATGGGGACCTGTATCGGCCATCTTCTGGAGTGTGCCGGGCAAATCACCGGCGGATATTACGCCGATCCGGGGGTGAAGGATGTTCCTCATCTGGCACACCTCGGTTTCCCACTGGCTGAAGTCTGTGAAGATGGCAGCGCCACCATAACCAAAGTGGCGGGCTCTGGCGGACTGATCACCGAAGACACCTGCAAAGAACAACTGCTCTACGAGATTCACCGGCCGGATCGCTATCTCACCCCTGACGTAGTCGCTGACTTCAGCCATGTGCATTTTAGCCAATGCGGCCCGGATGAGGTGCGGGTGACCGGTGCGACGGGTGCGCCACGTACCGAAACGCTGAAGGTTTCCGTCGGTTATCAGGACGGTTTTATCGGTGAAGGCGAAATTTCCTACGCCGGTCCGGGCGCGGTAAATCGTGGGCGTCTCGCTCTCGACATCGTGCGTGAGCGCTTCGCGATTTGTCACTTTAACGCGCAGGAAATACGTTACGACCTCATTGGTGTCAATGCGTTGCATGGTGAAACGCGCGGTCAGTACAGCGCCCCCTATGAAGTTCGCGCTCGTGTTGCTGCCCGCTGCGCCACTCGCGCACAGGCGGTTATCGTCGGCAACGAAGTGGAAACGCTTTATACCAACGGCCCTGCGGGCGGTGGTGGTGTCATGAAATCGGTAAAAGAAATACTGGCCATGGACTCCACCCTTATTCCGCGTCACTGCGTTCAACACCATGTTACCGTACTGGAGAATAAATAATGAAATTACGTGAAATAGCGCATTCCCGTACCGGAGATAAAGGAAATATTTCCAATATTTCATTAATTGCCTGGCGTCCGGAAGATTATGCCACGCTGGCAGAACAGGTCACCGCCGAAAAAGTCAAAACCTGGTTTGGCGATATTGTACAGGGCGAGGTGATTCGCTATGAATTACCGGAACTCGGCGCACTGAATTTCGTGATGCATAAAGCGCTGGGAGGTGGCGTTACTCGCTCACTGGCGCTGGATATGCACGGCAAAGGGCTGAGCTCCGCGTTGCTGGATATGCCCATTTAATTCTTTTCGGCCAAGAGGATCCTCACTGTTCGGCGGGGTTTCATTACTCCGCCAGGGGATCCTTGTCCTCAAAACAGCAAGTACACCATTATGCAAAACAAAAGAATAACGGCGGATAAATTCCGCGAACTATTACATGACGGCATGAGCATTATGTTTGGCGGCTTCATGGGCGTCGGGACGCCGGAATATCTGGTAGCAGAAATTATGCGCTCCGGTGTTAAAGCGTTGACGCTCATCGGCAATGACACCGCTTTTGTCGATAAAGGCATTGGTCCGCTGATTTCTAATGGCCAGGTCAAAAAAGTGATCGCCTCTCATATTGGCACCAACCCGGAAACCGGCAAGAAGATGATTTCCGGTGAGCTCGATGTTCAGTTAGTGCCGCAAGGAACGCTCGCCGAGCAGATCCGTGCTGGCGGCGCCGGGCTGGGGGGATTCCTCACGCAAACCGGGCTGGGCACAGTAGTGGAAGAAAATAAACAAACCCTGCTGGTCAACGGTGAGAAATGGCTGCTGGAACAACCTCTGCGCGCCGACCTCGCCATTCTTCTCGCCAGTCATGCCGATGAGGCTGGCAATCTCACCTATGACCTGACCGCCCGAAACTTCAACCCGGTAATGGCGCTGGCCGCCGACGTGGTTGTGGCCGAAACCCGCAGCATCGGGGCGTTGGGAAGCATTCCTCCCGTGCACGTCATCACCCCTGGTGCGCTGGTGGATTATCTGTTCATGGAGGCCCAGTGATGAATGCAAAAGAACGTATTGCCCGCCGCGTAGCGCAGGAGTTACACGATGGCGACGTCGTCAATCTGGGCATTGGCCTGCCAACGCAGGTCGCGAACTACCTGGCCGAGGATATTCAGGTCACGTTGCAGTCAGAAAATGGTTTTCTTGGCCTCGGCCCTCTGGACGAGGTGAATGCCAGCCTTGTCAATGCAGGCGGTCAGCCTTGCGGCATGATCCCAGGTGCGGCAATGTTCGACAGTTGCTTCTCTTTCGCCCTTATTCGCGGAGGACATGTTGATGTCTGCGTGCTCGGCGGTTTGCAGGTTGATGAACGCGGAAACCTCGCCAACTGGATGGTGCCTGGCAAAATGGTGCCCGGCATGGGCGGAGCGATGGACCTCGTGGCAGGAGCGAAAAAAGTCATTATTGCGATGGAGCATTGTGCAAAAAATGGCGAACCGAAGCTGCTACATCAGTGCAGTTATCCCTTAACAGCGGTCGGCAAGGTCAGCAAAGTCATCACTGAACTCGCCGTATTCAGCTTTGTGAACGGCGAAATGATCCTTGATGAAATCAGCGACACCATCACGCTTGATGAACTTCGTGCGCGCACGGAAGCGAACTTCCGTCTTAGTGCACACCTGAAAACATTGCAGCCTGCGGGGACTCTGGCATGAACGACTCGATTGTGATTGTGAGTGCGAAACGCACCCCTATCGGTAAATTTGCTGGCAGCCTGGCTGACGTCCCGGCGGTAATGCTGGGCGCGACCTGTGTCAGGGCAAACCTGCTGGACCTTCCGTCAGATATCAACATTGACGAAGTGATCCTCGGCAACGTGTTGCAGGCCGGATTAGGGCAAAACCCGGCTCACCAGGTGACACATCACGCGGGCCTGGCGGAGAGCGTTCCGTCATTCACGGTCAATAAAGTCTGCGGTTCCGGGCTAAAAACCGTTGTGCTGGGCGCGCAGTCCATTCTGAGTGGTGATAATCAGACCTGTATTGTCGGCGGGATGGAAAACATGAGCGCCGCCCCCTACCTGCTGGCCCGCGCGCGCCAGGGATACCGTATGGGCAACGGTGAGCTGACAGACGTGATGATCCACGACGGTCTCTGGTGCGCCTTCAATGATTACCACATGGGGGTCACGGCAGAAAACATTGCCAAACGCTATAATTTAAGCCGTGAAGAGCAAGACCAGGTGGCGCTGGCATCGCAGCAAAAAGCGAAAGCCGCAATCAACGCCGGTTATTTCAGACAGGAAATCGTACCGGTGGCCCTGAAGCGTAAAAAAGAGGTCTGTCTGTTTGATACCGATGAGTTTCCACGTCCGGAGACCGATGCCAGTTCGCTGGCGAAACTGCGTCCGGCCTTTAAAAGTTCAGGGACAGTAACTGCAGGCAATGCCTCCGGCATCAATGATGCGGCGGCGACGCTGGTCCTGATGTCCGAAAGCGCTGCGCGCGCGCATGGGATTACGCCGTTGGCGCGCCTGAAGAGCTGGGCGTCGGCTGGGGTGGATGCCAGTATAATGGGACTTGGGCCGATCCCGGCAACAAAACGGGCGCTGGAAAAAGCCAAAATGACAGTCAGCGATCTGGATTTAATCGAAGCCAACGAAGCCTTTGCCGCACAGTATCTGGCGGTTGCGCGTGAACTCGACTTTCCGGAAGAGAAAGTGAACGTCAATGGCGGCGCGATCGCGCTGGGGCATCCAATCGGCGCAAGCGGCGCACGGATTCTGGTAACACTGGTTCACGCGTTGCAGCAGCGCAATAAAACCACCGGGCTGGCAACGCTGTGCATCGGCGGTGGTCAGGGGATCGCCGTGATTGTTGAACGGCTGTAAGCGTGTCGTCTGCATGTCCCCGACACGCCAGGGACATGCAGTACGTTTAACACAGTTCCAGTTGAATATGGTTGTCCGAAATCACCTGCATAATGCCTGCGGGCGGCAGGGTGTCGGTATAAACGGCATCCACCATACTAATGCTGCCCATATTCACCATCGCGTTACGGCCAAACTTCGAATGATCCACCACCAGCATCACATGGCGGGAATTTTCAATGATCGCACGCTTAGTGCGCACTTCGTGATAGTCGAACTCCAGCAGCGAACCGTCGCTGTCGATGCCGCTGATCCCCAGAATGCCGAAATCAAGACGGAACTGCGAAATAAAATCGAGCGTCGCTTCACCAATAATTCCACCGTCGCGGCTGCGCAATTCGCCGCCCGCGAGGATAATGCGGAAATCGTCTTTCGCCATCAGCGTGTTCGCCACGTTCAGGTTGTTAGTCACAATACGCAAATTGCTGTGACCGAGTAGCGCGTGGGCCACGGCTTCCGGCGTGGTGCCGATGTCAATAAACAGAGTGGAACCGTTGGGGATTTGCGTGGCCACTTTGCGCGCAATGCGCTCTTTTTCCGCCGTCTGAGTGGCCTTTCGATCGTGCCACGGGGTATTCACCGAACTGGACGGCAGCGCGGCGCCGCCGTGATGACGCAGAATCATGTTTTGATCGGCCAGATCGTTGAGATCGCGGCGAATGGTTTGCGGGCTCACGGAGAAATGCTCCACCAGCTCTTCGGTACTGACGTATCCCTGTTTTTTTACCAGCTCAATGATCGCGTCATGTCGTTGTGTTTGTTTCATTGTTATTCCCTGGAATCATGTTCGTTTTCGCGCATTCAGCGTGTCAGCCAGCGCCATCGCCAGTCCGACCGCCAGCCCGGCAATGTGTGCGCCATTCGCCATCGACATGCCGAAGAAATCCAGCCAACCGGCAACAATCCAGATTAACGCGAAAATAATCAGTCCGCGTTGCAAAAAGATACCGCTTTGCGGATCGCGTTCGCCGCGCAGCCAGACGTAGCCCATCAGCGCGTAGACCACACCGGACAGGCCACCGAACCACGGACCGCTGAATTTCTGCTGTACGTAGCCGCTCAGTAGCGCGCTGATCACGGTAATGACTATCAGCTTCCCGCTGCCAAGTCGCTTCTCTACCGCGCCGCCAAGATACCACCACCACAGCAGGTTAAAGAGGATATGCATCAGTGAGAAATGCATAAAGGCATGCGTGAAGTAGCGCCAGACATCAAACTTCAGTGACGGATCGAACGGCCAGGCCAGCCATACCATTACCGTCTGATCGCCCACGATATTTTGCACGATAAATACCACAACGCAGAGCGCCATGATAAACCAGGTGACCGGTCCGGCGCGCTCGCGCAGGGTGGCGAGAAACGGGAAGCGACGGTAGTGCAGGCCGCTGCCGGTATGCCCCGACTGCCAGCTGGCCGCAAGATAGCGCGGATCGGCAGGATTCTCCAGAAAACGCGCCAGCTCTGCCTGTACCCGTTCAGCCTGGGAGTCATCCGCCAGCCAGACATCGCTTTGCTGATGTTGTTGAATGGTCAGGATAACGCCCTGCGTCGCCATATAGTCGACAAAAGCCTGGGCCACGCGGGGGTTAGCAAAAGAAGTAATCATCAACATTGTTGCTGTCGCTTATTCCACACAAAAGAGGACAGTATATAGGCCCTTCTTCCTTCAGGCTGCATTTTGTTGGCTTAACCGCCATACGCCACTTCGGCGGGAAAGTTGCGGTGCCAGGCGTCAAAGCCGCCGTCTACGCTGTAGACCGCATCATACCCTTGCTGTAACAAATATTGCGCCGCGCCTTTGCTGCTGTTGCCGTGATAGCACATCACCATGACCGCCGTGTCAAAATCATGCTCGCGCATAAACGCGCCCAGCGTGTCGTTCGTCAGATGAAACGCCTGCGGAGTATGTCCCATTGCGAAACTTTGCGGATCGCGGATATCCACCAGCACCGCCGCGCCCTGATGCAGCTTCTGGTGCGCTTCTTCTACGTTGATACATTCAAACTGATCCATACATTCTCTTCTTTATCGTACAGGTTATTGCAGGTGACGTTTTTCAGGCATGTTACCGTGTAGTGTACGTCCCGGCGGCAGTGAAACGCCATAATGTTATATGTATCACTGTAAATTGTTTATTCGATGTTACCAATAGCGCGTTTCTTTGCTATTATGTTCGATAACGAACATTTATGAGCTATAACGAAAGTGCAAGAGGGCAGCATGGAAACCAAAGATCTGATTGTGATAGGGGGAGGCATTAACGGTGCCGGTATCGCGGCAGATGCCGCTGGACGCGGTTTATCCGTGCTGATGCTGGAAGCGCAGGATCTCGCGTGCGCCACCTCTTCCGCCAGTTCAAAACTCATTCATGGTGGCCTGCGCTACCTGGAACACTACGAATTCCGCCTGGTTAGCGAAGCGCTGGCCGAGCGTGAAGTGCTGCTGAAAATGGCGCCGCATATTGCCTTTCCGATGCGTTTTCGTCTGCCGCATCGCCCCCATTTACGTCCGGCATGGATGATCCGCATCGGTCTGTTTATGTACGATCACCTCGGCAAACGCACCAGCCTGCCGGGTTCGACCGGTTTGCGTTTTGGCGCAGAATCCGTTCTTAAACCGGAAATCGTGCGCGGTTTCGAATATTCTGACTGCTGGGTGGACGATGCCCGACTGGTGCTGGCGAATGCGCAGATGGTGGTGCAAAAAGGCGGCGAGGTGTTAACCCGCACCCGGGCTACCTCGGCGCGTCGCGAAAACGGTCTGTGGATTGTCGAAGCAGAAGACATTGATTCCGGCAAAAAATACACCTGGCAGGCGCGTGGTCTGGTCAACGCTACCGGTCCGTGGGTAAAAGAGTTTTTCGACGAGGGCATGCATCTGCCTTCACCGTACGGTATTCGCTTGATCAAAGGCAGCCACATCGTGGTGCCGCGCGTTCATACCCAGAAACAGGCCTACATTCTGCAAAACGAAGACAAACGCATCGTGTTTGTGATCCCGTGGATGGATGAGTTCTCGATCATCGGCACCACCGACGTTGAGTACAAAGGCGATCCGAAAGCGGTGAAAATCGATGAAAGCGAAATCAATTACCTGCTGAAGGTGTATAACGCCCACTTTAAAAAACAGCTGGGCCGCGACGATATCGTCTGGACCTATTCCGGCGTACGTCCGCTGTGCGACGATGAATCCGATTCTCCGCAGGCCATCACCCGCGACTACACGCTGGATATTCATGATGAAAATGGTAAAGCGCCGCTGCTGTCGGTGTTCGGCGGTAAGCTGACCACCTACCGTAAACTCGCCGAACACGCAATGGAAAAACTGTCGTCGTACTATCAGGGTATCGGTCCGGCGTGGACCAAAGACTGCGTGCTGCCGGGCGGTGAGATTGGCGGCGACCGTGAAGATTATGCCGCTAAATTGCGCCGCCGCTATCCGTTCCTGAGCGAATCACTGGCGCGCCATTATTCCCGCACCTACGGCAGCAACACTAGGCTGATCCTCGGCGAAGCGACGTCGCTGGCGGATCTCGGCGAAGATTTCGGTCATGAATTCTACGAGGCGGAGCTGAAGTATCTGGTGGATCATGAATGGGTGCGCCGCGCGGACGATGCGCTTTGGCGCCGCACAAAAGAGGGAATGTGGCTCAACGCTGAGCAACAGTCACGCATAACCCAGTGGCTGGCGGCGTATACGGAAAAACAGGCGCTGTCGCTGGCATCGTAAAACCAGCATTGGCGGATGACGGCTGCGCCCTACCCGGCCTACAACGCGCGTTGTAGGCCGGGTAAGCGAAGCCCCCGGCGCTATGCCTGTTACAGCCGAACCGGATCGATATGCCAGATGGTATCGGCATACTCTTTGATGGTTCGGTCAGAAGAGAAATACCCCATATTCGCGATATTGAGCATCGCTTTTGCGGTCCACTCTTCTGGTCGACCATACAGCTCATCGACCTTGTCCTGACAATCCACGTAGCTGCGATAGTCAGCCAGTACCTGATAGTGGTCGCCAAAGTTAATCAGCGAATCCACCAGATCACGATAGCGTCCTGGCTCATCCGGACTGAACATCCCGCTGCCAATCTGCGTCAGCACCTGGTGCAGTTCTTCATCTTTCTCGTAGTACTCGCGCGGTTTGTAGCCCTGCCTGCGCAGTTCCTCCACCTCTTCCGCGGTATTACCAAAAATAAAGATATTCTCTTCACCGACGTGCTCCTGCATCTCGACGTTCGCGCCGTCCAGCGTACCGATGGTCAGTGCGCCGTTGAGGGCGAACTTCATGTTACTGGTGCCTGACGCCTCCGTCCCTGCCAGAGAAATCTGCTCAGAGAGATCCGCCGCCGGAATAATCAACTGCGCGAGGCTGACGCTATAGTTCGGGATAAACACCACCTTCAGCTTGTCGCCAATCTTCGGGTCGTTGTTGATCACCTTCGCCACGTCGTTGATCAGATGAATAATATGCTTCGCCATGTAGTACGCCGACGCGGCTTTACCGGCAAAAATATTCACCCGCGGCACCCACTGCGCATCCGGATCGGCCTTGATCCGGTTGTAACGGGTGATCACATGCAGCACGTTCATCAGTTGCCGCTTGTACTCGTGAATACGTTTGATCTGCACATCAAACAGCGATTTCGGGTTCACCACCACGTTCAGTTGCTGCGCGATATACACCGCCAGCCGCTTTTTATTTTCCAGCTTCGCATGACGCACCGCGTGATTCACCAGCGGAAAATCGCAGTGCTGCTCCAGTTCGCTGAGCTGGCTGAGATCGGTACGCCAGGTGCGGCCAATGTTTTCATCCAGCACCTCAGAAAGTGACGGATTCGCCAGCGCCAGCCAGCGACGCGGCGTCACGCCGTTGGTCACATTACAGAAGCGGGTCGGAAAGATAGTGGCGAAATCGGCGAACAGCGACTGCACCATCAGGTTGGAGTGCAGTTCAGACACGCCGTTCACCTTATGACTGACGACCACAGCCAGCCACGCCATACGCACGCGGCGACCGTTGGACTCATCAATAATCGAGGCGCGTCCCAGCAGACCGGTATCGTTCGGATACTGCTCCTGCAGGGTTTTCAGGAAGTAGTCGTTTATTTCAAAGATAATCTGCAAATGGCGCGGCAGGATTTTACCAAGCATATCCACCGGCCAGGTTTCCAGCGCTTCACTCATCAGCGTGTGGTTGGTGTAAGAGAAGACCTGACAGCAGACTTCAAACGCGTCGTCCCAGCTAAACTTATGCTCGTCGATCAACAGGCGCATCAGCTCCGGGATCGACAGCACCGGATGGGTGTCGTTGAGGTGGATGGCGATTTTATCCGCCAGGTTTTTGTAGGTTTTATGCAGTTGGTAATGACGGCTGAGAATATCCTGCACCGTGGCGGAAACAAGGAAATATTCCTGCCGCAAACGCAGTTCACGCCCGGAATAGGTAGAGTCATCCGGATACAGCACGCGCGAGACGTTTTCAGAGTGATTTTTATCTTCCACCGCCGCGAAGTAGTCGCCCTGGTTGAATTTACCCAGGTTAATTTCGCTGCTGGCCTGGGCGTTCCACAGACGCAGGGTGTTGGTGGCGTCGGTGTCATAGCCGGGGATGATCTGGTCGTAAGCGACCGCCAGGATCTCCTCGGTTTCAATCCAGCGCGTTTTCTTGCCTTCCTGCTGGATACGCCCGCCGAAACGCACCTTATAGCGTGTGTTGTGACGTTTAAATTCCCACGGGTTGCCGTATTCCAGCCAGTAGTCGGGGGACTCTTTCTGCCGTCCGTCGACGATGTTCTGCTTGAACATGCCGTAGTCATAACGAATACCGTAGCCGCGTCCCGGCAGCCCTAACGTCGCCAGCGAATCAAGGAAACAGGCCGCCAGACGCCCAAGACCGCCGTTACCCAGCCCCGGGTCGTTTTCTTCGTCGATCAGTTCTTCGAGATCGAGCCCCATCGCCTCCAGCGCGCCTTTCACATCGTCATAAATGCCCAGCGATAACAGCGCGTTGGACAGTGTGCGGCCAATCAGAAACTCCATCGACAGATAGTAAACCTGGCGAGTTTCCTGCGACAGCTGGGCCCGGTTAGAACGCAGCCAGCGCTCCACAAGACGATCGCGCACCGCAAACAGCGTGGCGTTCAACCATTCATGCTTATTGGCAATGACCGGATCTTTACCAATCGTGAACATCAGCTTATAAGCGATAGAGTGCTTAAGCGCTTCTACGCTCAGGGTCGGCGATGCATAGGTAAATGGAGCATTCATAATGGTGATTCCTGAATAACTATTTCAAGCGATAGTAAAGCTCGCGGTATGACTTCGCCGCGACTTGCCAGCTAAAATCCATCGCCATCGCTTGCCGTTGCACAAACCGCCAGAGCGAAGGTCGTGACCACAATACAAACGCACGCCGGATCGCCCGTAGCAGAGACCAGGCGTTGCTGTCCTCAAACACAAAGCCGCTGGCGATGCCGTCCGCCAGATTTTCCAGCGAACTGTCGGACACCGTGTCCGCCAGACCGCCGGTACGCCGCACCAGCGGCAGCGTGCCGTATTTCAAACCATAAAGCTGCGTTAAGCCGCACGGCTCAAAACGGCTCGGTACAAGGATAACGTCCGCGCCGCCCATGATGCGGTGCGAAAAAGCCTCATGGTAGCCGATCTGCACGCCCACCTGACCGGGATGTTCCGCCGCCGCGGCAAGAAACCCTTCCTGCAATACGGGGTCGCCCGCGCCAAGCAGCGCCAGTTGACCGCCCTGTTCCAGTAAACCCGGCAGCGCTTCCAGCACCAGGTCCAGCCCTTTCTGACTGGTCAGGCGGCTCACGACGGCAAACAGCGGTACTTTGTCGTTGACCTTCAGCCCCATCGCAATCTGTAACTGACGTTTGTTCTCGGCCTTTTCTTCCAGTGAATCCCGGGTGTAGCGCGAGGCCAGCAGCAGATCCGTCTCCGGGTTCCAGATTTTTTCATCCACCCCGTTCAGCACCCCGGACAGTCGGCCTTCACGGTGGCGCTGCTGCAACAGCCCCTCCATACCGTAGGCGAACTGCGGTTCAGTGATTTCCCGCGCATAGGTTGGGCTGACCGCCGTAATATGGTCGGCGTAGTACAGACCGGCCTTCAGGAAGGAGATCTGTCCGTTAAACTCCAGACCATGCATATTAAAGAACGACCATGGCAGTTCGATGTCATTCATATGCTGTGCATAAAACATGCCCTGATACGCCAGATTGTGTACGGTAAAGACCGACTTCGCCGGGCGCCCGCGCGCCGCCAGATACGCGGGCGTCAGGCCCGCGTGCCAGTCGTGCGCATGCACCACATCCGGGCGCCAGAACGGGTCAAGTCCGCAGGCCATCTCACAGCCCACCCACCCGAGCAGCGCGAAACGCAGCACGTTATCGGTATAGGCGTACAGGTTCGTATCGTGATACGGGCTCCCCGGACGATCGTAAAGATGCGGCGCATCGATCAGGTAAATCCCCACCCCGTTGTAATGGCCGAACAGCAGGCTGATCTTGCCTGCGAAGGTATCACGACGCGATACCACCTGCGCATCCGTAATGCCGCGCCGAATATCCGGGAACGCGGGTAACAGTACGCGGGCATCCACGCCGTCCGCAATTTGCGCCGCAGGTAACGCACCTAACACATCTGCCAGACCGCCTGTTTTGAGCAGGGGGAACATCTCCGAACATACATGTAAAACCTGCATTATCGCTCCTGTTTGACGTGCAGTTTGCGCAGCATTTCGCGCGTAACTAAAACAATGCCTTCTTCGGATCGGTAGAAGCGACGGGCATCTTCTTCCGCGTTTTCGCCAATAACCATCCCTTCCGGGATAACGCACGCGCGATCGATAATGCACCGACGCAGGCGACACGAGCGCCCTACCCAGACTTCCGGCAGTAACACCGCCGAATCAATATTACAGAATGAGTTCACCCGTACCCGCGGGAACAGGACAGACTGCACCACCACCGAACCCGAGATAATACAGCCGCCGGACACCAGCGAGTTCAGGGTCATGCCGTGGCTGCCGGAGCGGTCCTGAACGAACTTCGCCGGCGGCAGGGATTCCATATGAGTGCGAATCGGCCAGTTCTGATCGTACATATCCAGTTCTGGCGTCACCGAGGCTAAGTCAAGATTGGCTTTCCAGTACGCTTCAAGCGTTCCGACATCGCGCCAGTAAGGTTCCGATTCCGGGTCCGACTGCACACAGGACAACGGGAAAGGATGGGCATAGGCCATGCCAGCTTTCGTGATGGACGGGATAATGTCCTTACCGAAGTCATGGCTGGAGGCGTCGTTAGCGTCGTCCTGTTCCAGCAGCTCGTAAAGGTAATCAGCGTCGAAAATATAGATCCCCATGCTGGCAAGGGACTTCGTGGCATCCCCTGGCATGGCGGGCGGATTCGCCGGTTTTTCAACGAAATCGATAATCTTGTCGTTTTCGTCCACCGCCATCACGCCAAAGGCGCTGGCTTCTTCAATAGGTACCGGCATACAGGCCACGGTACAGCGCGCGCCCTTCTCGACATGGTCGATGAGCATACGCGAGTAGTCCTGCTTGTAGATGTGGTCTCCGGCGAGGATCACCACGTATTCCGCTTTGTAGCGACGAATAATATCAAGGTTCTGCGTCACGGCATCGGCAGTGCCGCGATACCAGTTTTCACCCTGCATTCTTTGCTGCGCGGGCAACAGGTCGACAAACTCGTTCATCTCTTCGCTAAAGAACGACCAACCGCGCTGAATATGCTGAACCAGAGTGTGAGACTGATATTGCGTGATCACGCCAATACGGCGGATCCCGGAGTTAATACAGTTGGATAAAGCAAAATCGATAATGCGGAACTTACCGCCAAAATGAACGGCCGGCTTTGCGCGCTTGTTCGTTAAATCTTTCAGACGGGTACCCCGCCCGCCAGCCAGAATCAGGGCAACGGATTTCAACGGCAACTGGCGCGCCAACATTAAACGGTCGTTCTTCTCTAAACTCACCATGACTAACTCCTTTTTATCCTCTCTGGAACACACACAATCCGTGCGCAGGTCCCGGCCAGACAGCCGTAATCACCGGATTATCCTCACCGGCAAATGGGGGAACAGCGCGCCACTCCCCGTCAGGTAATACAATTTCAGCCACTTCAGCGGTGGCATTGATCGTGATGAGAAAACGGCCCGACAGCAGGATTTGCATCTGTCTGGCGCCGTTCTGCCACTCGTTTGCGCTTAAAGGCTGCGCGAAGCGGTTAAGCCAGCGCACATTGCCATCGCCCTCTTCCCACCAGCGGTCGTCCACCAGCGCGGGGATTTGCTGGCGCAGATGTATCAACGCGGCGGTAAAGTCGATCAAACCGTCGCTTGCCTGCGACCAGTCCAGCCAGGTCAGCGCATTGTCCTGGCAATAGGCGTTATTGTTGCCGTGCTGGCTGTGACCCTGTTCATCGCCCGCCAGCAGCATCGGCGTTCCCTGTGACAGCAGCAGCGTCGTCAACAGCGCGTGAATGCTGTCGCGCCGACGCTCAACCACATCCAGCGTCCCGCCTAACCCTTCTTTACCATGATTATTACTCTGGTTGTTGTCGGTTCCGTCCCGATTTTCCTCTCCGTTCGCCTCATTGTGTTTCTGGTTGAAACAAACGCAGTCCCTGAGCGTGAAACCGTCATGGGCCGTCACCAGATTGACCGACGCGCTGGGCAGACGTCCGTCACGTTTAAACACGTCGCTGGAGGCGGCAACGCGTCCGGCGAATTCGCCGAGCGTCAGGTTTTGCCGTAGCCAAAAGCGGCGCGTGGCGTCGCGAAAATGGTCGTTCCACTCCGCAAACGGCGGCGGGAAGTTGCCCACCTGATACCCGCCTTCGCCAATGTCCCACGGTTCTGCTATCAGCTTCACGCGGGAAAGCACCGGACAATTTTTGATGGCCGTAAACAATGGCGCATCCTGACGAAACGCCGGCGTGCGACCCATGACCGACGCCAGATCAAAACGGAAACCGTCTACATGGCAGGTCTCTACCCAATAGCGCAGGCATTCGCAAGCATATGCCACCACGTTGGGCTGACTGAGATTCAACGTGTTGCCGCAGCCGGTCCAGTTGTGGTAATCACCATCGTCCCTTATCCAATAATAGCTACGGTTGTCGATTCCGCGCAGGGAGAAGAGAGGTCCGTCCAGATCCAGCTCGGCGCTGTGGTTCAGCACGATGTCGAGAATGACTTCAATACCGGCGTTGTGCAGCGCTTTGACCGCATCGCGAAACTCGTCGAGCGCCGTTTCGGGCGAACAGGCATAGGCCGGATGCAGCGCAAACAGCGCTACCGGGTTGTACCCCCAGTAATTCGAAAGCCCCAACCGTTGCAGGCGCGGTTCGCTGGCGAAATGCGCCACCGGCAGCAGTTCCAGCGCGGTGATCCCGAGACGCTTAAAATGCGCGATCATCACCGGATGGCCGAGCGCCCGATAAGTACCGCGGATCGCCGCCGGGATCTGTGGATGCAGATACGTTAAGCCTTTGACATGGGCTTCGTAGATCACGCTCTTGCCCCACGGCGTGCGGGGTGGCGTATCGCCCTCCCAGTCATAGTTATCGGCGGTTACCACGCACTTCGCTGCGATGGTGGCGTTATCGCGATGATCCGGTGCGTCATAACCCGCATGGAACAGCGGGTTGTCTTTAAAATCTCCCTCAACGCGCCGCGCGCAGGGGTCAATCAGCAACTTTGCCGGATTAAAGCGGTGCCCCTGAGCAGGCGCCCATGGGCCATGCACGCGATAACCATAGCGCAGACCGGGGCGCGCGTCGGGCAAATAGCCGTGCCAGATATCGCCAGTACGCGCAGGCAGATCGTAGCGCTGCTCGTTACCCTGCGGGTCAAACACGCACAGCTCGACGCGCTCGGCATGGGCGGAGAACAGCGTGAAGTTCACGCCGTGCCCGTCATACGTCGCGCCGTGAGGCGTCGCATTGCCCGTCTCCAGTTGGCTCATTCCCCCTCCCGAACCAGCCAGATGGTCGCCAGCGGCGGCAGGGTGAGGCTCAACGACTGCGGACGTCCGTGGCTGCCGATGTTGTCGGTTTGCACGACACCGCCGTTACCCGCGTTGCTGCCGTGGTAATGCATCGAGTCGGTGTTGAGGATTTCACGCCATTTGCCCGGCTGATTTACGCCAAAGCGATAATCGTGGCGCGGCACCGGGGTGAAGTTACTGGCAACAATAATTTCGTTGCCGACCTTATCGCGGCGCACAAAAATCAGCACCGAGCGCGCGTTGTCATCCACCACCAGCCATTCAAAACCATAGCTGTCAAAATCGAGTTCGTGCAGCGCTTTATGGTGTCGGTAAGTGTGGTTGAGGTCGCGTACCAGCCGCTGGACGCCATGATGCCAGTTGTCGCCCCCTTCCAGCAGATGCCAGTCGAGACTGGCGTCGTGGTTCCATTCGCGGCCCTGGGCGAATTCGTTGCCCATAAACAGCAGTTTTTTGCCAGGGAAGGCCCACATCCAGCCGTAGTAGGCGCGCAGGTTGGCGAACTTCTGCCATGCATCGCCCGGCATACGGTCGAGAATCGATTTCTTGCCGTGAACCACTTCGTCATGCGACAGCGGCAACACAAAGTTTTCGGTGTAGTTGTAGAGCATGCCAAACGTCAGTTTATCGTGGTGATACTGACGATAGACCGGATCCAGTTTCATGTAGTCGAGGGTGTCGTGCATCCAGCCAAGATTCCATTTGTACCAGAATCCCAACCCGCCCATGTCCTGCGGACGGGACACACCGGCGAAGTCGGTGGATTCTTCCGCCATGCTCACCGCGCCCGGCACTTGTTCGCCAAGGATCCGGTTGGTATTGCGTAAAAATTCGATCGCTTCCAGGTTCTCCCGTCCGCCGAACTCGTTCGGGATCCACTCTCCCTCTTTCCGGCTGTAGTCGCGGTAGATCATCGACGCCACCGCATCCACGCGCAGGGCGTCAATGCCGAAGCGTTCAATCCAGTACAGGGCGTTGCCGACCAGATAGTTGCTGACTTCACGGCGTCCGTAGTTGTAGATCAGCGTGTTCCAGTCCTGGTGATAGCCTTCCCGCGGGTCGCTGTGTTCGTACAGCTTCGTGCCGTCAAATTCCGCCAGGCCAAAGTCGTCGGAGGGGAAATGACCCGGCACCCAGTCGAGAATAACGTTCAGCCCGGCGTTATGCGCGGCGTTGATGAAATAACGGAAATCATCGCGGGTACCGAAGCGACGGGTCGGCGCATACAAACCGGTGGGCTGATAGCCCCAACTGCCGTCGAACGGATGCTCGTTAACGGGCAACAGCTCAATATGGGTAAAGCCCATCCACTTCACGTACGGGACAAGCTGGTCCGCCAGCTCACGGTAGCTCAGCCAGAAATTGTTGTCGGTATGACGACGCCACGACCCAAGGTGCACTTCATAAATGGAAATAGGCGCATCGAATTGATTGGCTTTTTTGCGCTCTTCGGTTTGCTCAACCTTTTCCGGCAGCCCGCAAATCAGCGAGGCGGTATCCGGGCGCATCTGCGCTTCAAACGCGTAAGGATCGGCTTTCACGCGCAGATTGCCGTTGGCGTCGATCATTTCGTATTTATACAGCTGACCGTTCTGCGCGCCGGGAATAAACAGCTCCCAAATGCCGCTCTCTTTGCGCAGGCGCATCGGATGACGACGTCCATCCCAGTAGTTAAATTGCCCCACAACCGAGACGCGTCGGGCGTTCGGCGCCCACACCGAGAAGCGGGTTCCGGTCACGCCATCCATCGTATCCGCATGGGCGCCGAGGGTTTCATACGGACGAAGATGGGTGCCTTCCGACAGCAGCCAGGCATCCATCTCCTGAATCAATGGACCAAAACGGTAGGGATCGTCAATCAGGTTCTGCTGGCCGTGCCAGACAACCGCAAGCTGATAGCGAAAAGGATTTTTACGACGCGGTAATACGCCGCTGAAGAAACCGCGCGAGTCAAGGCATTCGAGTTTGCCGACTTTACGTCCGGTTTTCGGTTCAATGACCCACACTTCGGTGGCGTCAGGTAACAGAGCGCGGACTTCAAGTCCGGCGGGGGTCTGGTGCATTCCGAGTACGGAAAAAGGATCCGCAAAATGGCCTGCAATTAGCGCGTTAATCACGTCTCTATCGATACGAACGGACATGGTTGTCATCCTGTTTTACAGCCTCCCTTTCCCGCTGCTTGTGGCATCGGGCGGAGACGCTTTTTTTAACTTTAACAGCGCAGCACAATTGTGCATCCTCTCTGCGCCGTCCTGGCTTCAGGCAAAACCGTAATACCGTGGAGGTATCAGGGCACCTTTAAAGAATAGCCAACGCTTTAATTAACTCCTGTGAAAAAATGAAACATCTGCGATTACTCCTGTATAACGCATAAAAAAGGGTGACTCAGCACCCTGGATAACACTTTGACAAATTTTTGCGGATTACCCGCAGGCCCGATACGCAAAGCGCGATCGGGCAATACACGGTTACGCCAGTTGGCGCAGCATCCGACGCAGCGGTTCCGCCGCGCCCCACAGCAACTGGTCGCCCACGGTAAAGGCTGACAGGAACTCCGGTCCCATATTCAGCTTACGCAGACGGCCCACTGGCGTGGTCAGCGTACCGGTAACGGCCGCCGGGGTCAGTTCGCGCAGGGTAATATCCCGATCGTTTGGCACGACTTTGGCCCACGGATTGTGCGCCGCCAGCAGTGCTTCCACGGTCGGAATAGACACATCTTTTTTCAATTTAATGGTGAAAGCCTGGCTATGGCAGCGCAGCGCGCCCACGCGCACACAAAGGCCATCCACCGGGATCACGGAAGCGGTATTGAGAATTTTGTTGGTTTCCGCCTGGCCCTTCCACTCTTCGCGGCTCTGGCCGTTATCGAGCTGTTTGTCGATCCACGGGATCAGGCTGCCTGCCAGCGGTACGCCAAAGTTATCCACCGGCAGATCGCCGCTGCGGGTAAGATGGGTGACTTTACGTTCGATATCGAGAATCGCTGAAGAAGGGGTCGCCAGTTCATCCGCCACGTGGTTATGCAGTTGGCCCATCTGGTTGAGCAACTCACGCATATGCCGCGCGCCGCCGCCGGAAGCCGCCTGGTAAGTGGCAACAGACACCCAGTCCACCAGGTCGTTAGCAAACAGGCCGCCCAGCGACATCAGCATCAGGCTAACGGTACAGTTACCGCCGACAAACGTTTTGATGCCTTTATTCAGGCCATCGTTGATGACATCCTGGTTAACCGGGTCGAGAATGATGATGGCGTCATCTTTCATACGCAGCGAGGAGGCGGCGTCAATCCAGTAGCCCTGCCACCCGCTTTCACGCAGCTTTGGATAAATTTCGTTGGTATAATCGCCGCCCTGGCAGGTCACAATAATGTCGAGCGCCTTCAGCGCCTCGAGATCGAATGCGTCCTGAAGTGTGCCGGTGGTGCCGCCAAACGTCGGCGCAGCCAGCCCCAGCTGAGAAGTCGAAAAGAAAACAGGGCGAATGGCGTCGAAGTCGCGCTCTTCAACCATGCGTTGCATGAGAACAGAGCCGACCATACCGCGCCAGCCGATAAAACCAACATTTTTCATAGCGTTTTTTCCTGCAGAGATGTGTGCTGTGTATGCTAACCAGTGTCCTACTGGCTTATCCTTCACCATACAAAAAGCAGCCAAAGTCGCAAGTGAAATTAATCAATGATAGCGATGCCATCAGTAATGCGACTTATCCCGCTGCGTTAGCAAGCAGAAAGTCCGCGGCAATTATCAGGGAATTTGAGTTATGAATGAAATCATTTCAGCAGCAGTTTTATTGATCCTGATTATGGATCCGCTCGGTAATCTGCCTATCTTCATGTCCGTACTGAAACATACCGAGCCAAAACGGCGTCGCGCGATTATGGTTCGCGAGCTGTTTATCGCGCTGCTGCTGATGCTGATTTTTCTTTTCGCGGGCGAGAAAATTCTCGCTTTTCTCAATTTACGCGCCGAAACAGTGTCCATCTCCGGGGGGATTATCCTGTTCCTGATCGCCATTAAAATGATTTTCCCCAGCGCGTCGGGCAATAGCGCGGGGTTACCGGCGGGTGAAGAGCCCTTTATCGTGCCGCTGGCCATCCCGCTGGTGGCCGGTCCGACCATCCTGGCGACGTTAATGCTGCTGTCACATCAATATCCAAACCAGATGGGACATCTGGTCATTGCTCTGCTGCTGGCCTGGGGCGGCACGTTTGCCATTCTGATGCAGTCATCGCTGTTCCTGCGCCTGCTTGGCGAAAAAGGCGTAAACGCGCTGGAGCGCCTGATGGGGTTGATTCTGGTGATGATGGCGACCCAGATGTTCCTCGACGGTATCCGGATGTGGATGAAGGGGTGATAAAACGGCGGGGGTGCTACGGTTTCAACCTATGCAGTACTCAGGCCCGGCAAGCGCAAGCGCCACCGGGCACAGTCATCAGCTCAATAGCTGGAAGGCAATCATCCCGACGATCGCGCCGACAGTACCGAGGATGGTTTCCATCATCGTCCAGGTCTTCAGCGTTTGCGCTTCGGTCGCGCCGGTGAATTTACCGAACAGCCAGAAACCGGCGTCGTTAACGTGGCTGACAACAATCGAACCGCCCGCGATACAGATAGACAATGCCGCCATCTGCGCACCGGAGAAGTTCAGTTGTTCAATCACCGGCATCACCAGCCCCACCGCCGTCAGACAGGCCACCGTCGCGGAACCCTGAATGATGCGCACTGCCGCGGCCAGTACGAAGCAGGTAATGGCAATCGGCAAGCCCATGCCGGTCAACGCTTCCCCCAGCGCCGGGCCCACGCCGGAATCCACCAGCACCTGCTTAAACACGCCGCCTGCGCCAATCACCAGCAGAATAATCCCCGCCGGCTGCAGCGCGTGACCGCAGATTTCCATTACTTTATCTTTTGGCATTCCCTGACGCATCGCCAGGCCATAGATCGCCACCAGACAAGCAACCAGAATCGCGGTGAACGGATGGCCGATAAATTCAAACCATTCGTAAGCCGTTGACCCTTCCGGTACAAAGCGCGCGGCGATGGTTTTCAGCCCCACCAGCACCAGCGGCAGCAGGATCAACGACAGGCTGAAGCCAAAGGATGGCATCTTGCCTTCGCCGAGGTGTGGCTCGGTAATATCGTCGGGTATGCGCAGCTCCACAAAACGGCTGATGAAGTTGCCCCACAGCGGCCCGGCAATAATCATTCCCGGAATCGCGGCGCACAGGCCAATCAGGATCATCCAGCCAAAGTCGGCGTGCATTTGTGAAGCCAGCAGCATCGGCGCAGGCCCGGGCAGCAGGAAGGCCGCAGCCGCCGCAACCCCGGCAAACAGCGGGATCACCAGCTTCACCAGATTGGTGCCGGTATGACGCGCCATCGAAAACGCGACGCTAATCAGCAACACGATCGCCACTTCAAAGAACAACGGCAGCGCGCAGATCAGACCGGCCAGGCCAATCGCATAGTGCGCGCGGCTGTGACCAAAGGATTTCAGCATCTTGACGGCGATCTGATCGACCGCGCCCGTTTCATGCAGGATCTTACCGAACATAGCGCCCAGCGCGACCACAATGGCCAGGAAGCCAAGCGTACCGCCCATTCCCTTTTCCATCGTCGCTGCAATTTTATCGAGCGGCATACCGGAAAAGAGCCCTGCGCCAATAGACACCACCATCAAAGCAACGAAGGCATGCATTCGCGCCTTCATCACTAAAAACAACAGCAGTAAAACGGAGCCTACTGCTGTTAAAACAAGCGTTAATGTACTCAAAACTTACTGCCTTTTAGTAATGACCTCGATGGTGCTTGCAACAACACCGTCCAGCGGCTGATCGATATCCACCACCAGCACGTCTTTCTCGTCAGCGTCCGGTTCCTGCAGCGTGTCGAATTGTGTCACCAGCATCTGCGTTTTGAAGAAATGGCCTTTACGCGCCTTCAGACGGCTTTCAATGACGTCGAAATCGCCTTTCAGGTAGATAAAAGAAAGGTTTGGATTACCGTCGCGCAGGATGTCGCGGTAGTGTTTTTTCAGCGCGGAACAGACGATCAGCGACACTTTGTTGGTACGCTGCATAGCAAACGCGGCGTCGTTCAGCGCCTGCAGCCACGGTTTACGGTCGTCGTCATTTAAGGGTTCGCCAGAGGCCATTTTCTCAATGTTGCTACGCGGATGGAGAAAATCGCCGTCAAGGAACGCGGCATGAAGTTGATGCGCCACTTCGCTTGCGACAGCGGATTTGCCGCTGCCCGATACGCCCATCAGAACGTAAACGTGGTGATCATGGTTAGTCGTGCTCAAAGTGGTGCCCTCACAGTACAAAGTTCAGGAATTGTTACGGGTAACTGTTATCGGTAACATTGTCCGACCGGACAAACCTGGACGCAATGTCCAAACGTGCCAGAAGTGAATAAGTGTGAGCTACTTCAAATTTGTCGGCTTAAATAGATCCGCCCGGTGACAAGGTGAAACCTAAATCTAACATTTTCGGCGTCACGCTTTCACCACGGATGCGAGCCAGCAGGCGCTCTGCGCCAATGCTGCCCATCCGTTCACGCGGCGTCAGGACGCTGGCCAGACGCGGTTCCATCACCTGTCCAATATCATGACCGTGGAACCCGGCAATCGCCATATCACGCGGGATTGAAAGCCCCAGGCGCTGGCATTCAAACGCCGCCCCGACCGCCAGGTCATCGTTGGTACAGAAGATCCCGTCAAGCTGCGGATATTCGCGGCGCGCCTGGCGGATCAGTTCGATCCCCGACGAGTAAGATGAAGACTGTTCAACCATCACACTGTAAGGCACCAGGCCTGCATCCCGCATCGCCTGCTCATACCCCTTCTGTTTGATGATAGTACGTTCGTCGAGACGCGCGCCAAGATAGGCGATATGACGATGCCCGCGGGCGATAATCGCGGCTGTGATCTGACGGGCAGCTTCAAAGTTGTCAAAGCCGACGGCGATGTCCAGACACGGCGACTGGCTGTCCATCAGTTCAACCACCGGGATGCCTGCCACTTCTATCATTTTCAGGGTGCGCGGAGTATGGGTACGTTCGGTCAGAATCAGACCGTCGATATTCCAGGAAAGCATCGACTCCAGGCGCTCCTGTTCCATTTCCGGCTTATAGCCGTAGTGCGCGAGCATAGTCTGGTAGCCGTGGGCATCCGTCACCGCCTCAATCCCGCGCAGCACTTCTGCGAAGACCTGGTTGGTTAATGAAGGCAGCAACACGCCGATCGCCCGGCTGGTGGCGTTTGAAAGAATATCAGGGGCGCGATTGGGAATGTAACCCAGTTCATCAAGTGCAGCGGCGATCTTGCCGCGTAGCGCGACGGAGACCTGCTCCGGGTTACGCAAAAAGCGGCTGACCGTCATTTTGGTCACGCCTACGCGGTCGGCGACATCCTGAAGTACGGGTCTTTTCTTTTTCATCGTCCTGAAAGATATAAAAGGGATAGATTTTCTCAGTTTACCACGGACATGAAGAATTAATGACACACGAAAAAAGCCGGATAGCGACGTTTTCACGTCGCATCCGGCCTGTAAGCCCTCGTTGGGCAGGGTGATGTCGATTTATACTGGCGGTAAGTCAAACAGCAGCACTTCACTATCGCTGTCGGCATGAATTGAGATCGCTTGTTCATCCCAAATCGCCAGACCGTCGCTGGTGGTCGCTTTGGTGCCGTTTATCGTCACCTCGCCTTTCACCACCTGGATCCAGACGCGGCGTTCTGCGGCAATCTGATGCACCGACTGCTCGTCTTTTACCAGCGCCCAGCGGTACAGTTCCATATCCTGATACACTTTCAGCGAACCGTCGCGGGCATCCGGCGACAGCACCAGTTGTTTCCCCTGCGTGGCATCGAAACGACGCTGTTCGTAACGCGGCGTTATGCCGGTTGTTTCCGGGATGATCCAGATCTGGTAAAGACGCAGACGATCCGTTTTGCTCGGGTTGTACTCAGAGTGACGTACCCCTGTTCCCGCGCTCATGATCTGGAATTCACCGGCTGGCACCTGCTCTTTGTTGCCCATGCTGTCCTGGTGTTCTACTGCGCCTTCCAGCACGTAGGTCAGGATCTCCATGTCTTTATGCGGATGGGTACCGAACCCCTGTCCCGCATCAATCACGTCATCGTTAATCACCCGCAGCGCCGAAAAGCCCATAAAGTTCGGGTCATAATAGTCGGCAAACGAAAAGGTGTGCCAGGAATCCAGCCAGCCATGATTGGCGTGGCCGCGGTCATTTGCTTTGCGTAAGTAGATCATTGTGTTCACCCCCAGATGTTTTCGATGGAGTCAGTGTGGACCCAATCGCGCTGCGATCATAGAGGGTGAAAATTGACTCCTCTGTTCAAAAAATATGAACAAGCATAGAGGAGCCGTAAACCTTATCTGGCAAGGGTAATGGTGGCCGGAGACGCCTGCTCAAACGCCCGTTCCAGGAGTTCAAGATTCGTCAAAACCTCAGATTCCTTGACGTAATTTGGCGCCCCCTGGGTAATCGTTTTGAACAGCGCATCATAAACGCGACCATAGTCCCCCACCTCCGGCATGATCTCTTCGCGCACCGTCACACCGTCATCATTGACGTACTCCAGCACGCCCAGCGACTCATCGGCTGCAAACCCCGGTTCACCCGGCATGATGTTGGCCTTCAGGCTGGTTTCCTGCTGGTCGATGCCGTATTTAATAAACGAGCCTTTGGTGCCATGAACGATAAATTTCGGGTAATCGATTTTCACCAGATGGCTGGTTTTAACGATCGCTTTCAGGTCGCCGTAAAACAGCTGCGCCTCAAAGGTATCGTCCGGGTTCGCTTTGTTGCGCAGACTACGGATGTCATACGCGGCGTGATCCGGACGCCCAAACAGCGAGATAATCTGGTCCATGGTATGCACGCCGAGACCGTAGAACGAGCCGTCCTGCGGCAAACCCGGTTTGGTTTCCGCCACCGGTCGGTAGTAGTCGAAATGACTTTCGATTTCGACAATCTCCCCCAGCTTGCCGCTTTCGATGACTTTTTTGGCGGTCAGGAAGCAGGCGTCAAAGCGGCGGTTCTGATACGGCGATACCGTCAGTCCTTTGCTTTTCGCCAGTTCAAACAGCACCCTGGCCTCTGCCAGGGTTGGGGTGAAGGGCTTTTCGACCAGCACGTTTTTCCCTGCTTCCAGCGCACGCTTCGCGTATTCAAAATGGCTGTCGGCATGGGTACAGACAATCACCAGTTTTACCTGTGGGTCATTTAACACTTCATCAAGATCGCTGGTGAAATGGATATGAGAATAGATCGGCGCCTGTTCTTCCGGCTTCGCGCGGCGGCGGTAAATATGGGCGACGTGCCAGGTGTCTTTACGGTTGAGTACATAAGGAAGATGATAACGGGTCGTGCTTTTCCCAAAGCCAATAAATGCGCAATGTAACGTCATGAAGGTGTCCTTTTTAAGGTGATTGACTACACCTTAGCGCAAACCAGGGAAAGACGACACGTCAGAGCCCGAAACCGTTGCCGGATGGCGCTAGCGCTTATCCGGCCTACAAAAGCAAAACCAAAAAATCAGCCGTCGCCGTCAGTTTGTTCACGGCAAGAGCGCAGGGCCCGGAGCGTACTTAATGTACGTGAGGAGCACGGGCACTTCCCGGGGACAAAATGACAAGTAAGCCAGGCTGAAACAGACCCCAAAAAAAAAGCCAGCAGAGGCTGGCTAAAGTAATACTGGAAGCAATGTGAGCAATGTCGTGCTTTCAGGTTCTCCGCAAGGGTCTCCCTGAACGCAAAGCAATAATAATCATTCTCATTCGCAGTTGTCCAACACTTTTTGCAAATAAATGCATTTGACTGCGATTTAAAAGTCAATGATGTTAAAAAGGACTTTACCCCCACCGGAGAGACAAGAATGAGCGAAATAGTGATACGCCACGCTGAAACCAGAGATTATGACGCGATTCGTCAGATCCACGCCCAGCCTGAGGTGTATCGCAACACGCTACAGGTTCCGCATCCCTCGATGGAAATGTGGCAGGCGCGACTGGCCGACCAGCCGGGCATTAAACAGCTTGTCGCCTGCATTGACGAGCAGGTTGTCGGGCATTTGTGCATTGAGGTTACGCAGCGCCCCCGCCGCAGCCATGTCGCCGATTTTGGCATCTGCGTTGACGCCCGCTGGCAAAACCGCGGCGTTGCCAGCGCGTTGATTCGCACGATGATCGATATGTGCGATAACTGGCTGCGGGTAGATCGCATCGAACTGACGGTGTTTGTCGATAATGCGCCAGCGGTGGCGGTCTATAAAAAGCATGGCTTTGACATTGAAGGCACCGGCAAGCGCTACGCCCTGCGCGACGGCGAGTATGTGGACGCGTATTATATGGCAAGAATAAAGTGACACATCGCCCGGTGGCGCTACGCCTACCGGGACTGATAAGACTGAAACGCAGGCCGGGTAAGGCGAAGCCGCCACCCGGCAACACGTTAATACCCCGCCGTTAAATCATCCACCGAACGTGGGTCGGAAGCCCCATACAGCTCGCCATCAGGCCCAACCATGATGCTCTGGGTGCTGCCCATCGCCTCTTTCAGCACGACTTTTTGTCCTTTTTGCTCCAGCAGCTTCAACGTATCCGGGCTAAAGCCTTTCTCCACGCGCAGCTCATCCGGTAGCCACTGGTGATGGAAGCGCGGCGCGTTGGTTGCCTCTGCAACGTTCATCCCAAAATCAATGCTGTTGACCACCATCTGCAACACCGTGGTGATAATACGGCTGCCGCCCGGGCTGCCCGTCACCAGCCAGGTTTTCCCGTCCTTCACCACAATGGTTGGCGACATCGACGACAACGGGCGCTTCTTCGGCCCGACGGCGTTGGCATCGCCGCCCACCAGTCCGTATACGTTTGGCACGCCCGGTTTCGCGGAGAAGTCATCCATTTCGTTGTTCATCAGAATGCCGGTATTGCCCGCCACGATGCCAGTACCGAAGGTGGTATTCAGGGTATAGGTCACCGCCACTGCGTTGCCGTCTTTGTCCACCACCGAGAAGTGCGTGGTCTGATTGCTTTCATAAGGCGCGAGTTTGCCGGGGCGAATTTCGCTGGACGGTTTCGCTTTGTTGATATCGATCTTTTCGGCGATCGTTTTGGCATAGGCTTTGTTGGTCAGCGCCTGCCACGGCACTTTCACGAAGTCCGGGTCACCCAGATACTCCGAACGATCGGCATAAGCGTATTTTTCCGCTTCCGCCATAATTTGCATGGCGTCTGCGCTGCCAAAGCCATATTTTTTCATATCGACGTTTTCAAGGATGTTGAGGATTTGGACGATATGAATCCCGCCGGATGAAGGCGGCGGCATGGAGAAGACCTGATACCCGCGATAATCACCGCTAATTGGCGTACGCTCCACCGCTTTGTAGTTGGCTAAATCCTCTTTGGTGATAAGCCCGCCGTTCTTCTGCATCTCCTGGGCAATTTGATCGGCAATGGCGCCTTTATAGAACGCATCCGGACCGCTTTCGGCGATCATCTCCAGGCTTTTCGCCAGATTCTTCTGTACCAGCGTGTCGCCTTTCTTCAGCGGCTCGCCGTCCTTCCAGAAAATCGCTTTGCTGTTTTCATGATGGGGAATGACTTCACTGCCGTACGTTTTCAGATCCTCCGCCAGCGCGTCGTTAACCACAAAGCCGTCCTGCGCCAATGAAATAGCCGGACGCACCACTTTGTTCAGCGGCATCGTGCCGTATTTTTCCAGCGCCAGTGAAAACCCCGCCACGGTGCCTGGCGTCCCGGACGCGAGATGCGAAGTCAGCGATTTTTTACTGTCGGGATTCCCCTGATCGTCAAGGAACATATCACGCGTAGCGTTAGCGGGCGCCATTTCGCGAAAATCGATGGCGGTGGTCGTACCCTCTTTCGTGCGCAGCAGCATAAAGCCGCCGCCGCCCAGGTTCCCCGCCTGCGGATGGGTCACCGCCAGCGCGTAGCCGACGGCGACAGCGGCATCGACGGCATTACCGCCCTGCCTGAGGATATCCACCCCCACCTTTGTCGCCATCGCATCCACCGAGGCCACCATGCCCTGCTTTGCGCGAACGGGATGGAATACATCCTCTTCCACGCCGTACGAGACCGGAGGCGGCGCTGGCGGCGCGGCTACCACACTAAAACAACTTCCTGAGAGCAGAGCAGCAATGGCTACCCGGCGCAAAAACGTCGGTTTCATCATCGTTATTCTCCAGAATTGAACGGGCAACGCCCCACTAAGCCTGGTGCATAACTCTGAAATAACCATCGTTTCGCCGGGAAAGGCGTAAACTTAAGAGATACCTCACACAGGAGGAATGACGATGAAACGACTCTTCATTTTGACAGCGCTACTGCCGTTTGCCTGTTTCGCACAGCCGATCAATACCATGAACAACCCGAACCAACCGGGTTATCAGATCCCCAGCCAGCAGCGGATGCAGACGCAAATGCAGTCGCAGCAGATCCAGCAGAAAGGGATGCTGAACCAACAGCTCAAAACCCAGACTCAACAACAACAGCAGCATCTGCAAACGCAGATAAACAGCAATCAGCAACGGATCCAGCAGGGCCAAATGCGTGAACAGCCGCTCCCCAACAGCGGCGGCGGGATGCTAAGCGGCGGCCAGAGCAGCAGTCAGAAGATGCTGCCCCAGCGGCAGAACGGCGATATGCTTAACCAGCAGAATTAACGTCCGGACCGATGATATCAATGGCATCCGTACAGATGCAGTCCACGCCCCAGCGCAGCAACTCAGCGGCGCGCTGGGGTTTATTGACGGTGTACACCAGGATGCGCAGCCCGGCGTCTTTTAGACTGCTCACGCTCGCTTCATCGAGCAATTTATGATTGAGATGGATCGACACGCAGCCTAAGCGGGTGGTTAACTCGCGCCAGTCCTGGCGCCATTCGTCCAGCAACAGTCCGCGGGGCAGTTCCGGTGCCGCAACCTGCGCAGCCTCCAGCGCATCAATGTCAAACGATGAAAGCAATGGCGCGGTCATCCCCGCCCACAGCTCACGCGCGGCAAGGGCAATCACTTTTCCCGTCAGCGCCCCGGTGCCGGTGGTCGGTTTGATTTCGATATTGGCCATCATACCGTGTTGACGACAGCGGTCCGCCACATCCGCCAGCAGCGGCAGCGGTTCGCCTTTAAACTCCCCGCTGAACCAACTTCCCGCATCGACACGCAATAAATCCTGCCAGTTCAGCTCACCCGCCACGCCCCAGCCGTTGCTGGTTCGCTCGAGATTATCGTCGTGCAGCAGAAAGATTTCGCCGTCTTTTGACAGCTTAGCGTCGAACTCAATCATGGTGTGTCCGAAACGGGCGCCCACGTCGATTGCTGCGAGGGTGTTTTCCGGCGCCAGTTTACCGCCGCCACGGTGGGCGACGATGCGGGGATACGGCCAGTTACTCATACACGTTGTCCTGTTTCACCGTCAAAAAGATGCAAATGATTTCCTGGTAGATGCAGCCACAGCGTGCTGCCTGCTTTCGGGCGTTGCTGATGGGTAAGGCGCACCACCAGCTTTTGCTCGCCCCAGCGTCCGTGGGCCAGATTGTCAGCCCCCAGCATCTCGAGGGTGTCCATCACCAGCGGCACGCCGCCTTCCGTCTGCGAGCTTAGCGCAATATGCTCCGGACGAATACCCAGCGTCATCTTACGCCCGGCGTAACCACGGTAGTCTCCCCCAATCGGCAACGCCATGCCACTTTCCAGCTCAATATGCGTGCCCGATCTGGTGATGCGCCCGTCCAGCAGGTTCATTGCCGGACTGCCGATAAAGCTCGCCACAAAGCGGCTGGCGGGTTTTTCATACACCTCTACCGGCGTGCCAATCTGTTCGGCGATGCCTTTGTTCATCACCATCACCCGCTGGGCAAGCGTCATCGCCTCAACCTGATCGTGGGTCACATACAGGGATGTCGTGTTCAGGCGACGATGCAGATGTTGCAGCTCGAGGCGCATCTGCACGCGCAGTTTGGCGTCGAGGTTGGAGAGCGGCTCATCAAACAGAAACACCGCCGGATCGCGCACGATGGCGCGCCCCATCGCCACGCGCTGGCGCTGGCCGCCGGAGAGCTCGCGCGGGCGGCGCTTAAGCAGACCATCCAGTTCCAGAATGCGCGCCGCCTCTTTCACCCGTGCTTCAATATGGCCTTTACCCATCCCGCGAATTTTTAGCCCCCAGGCCATGTTCTCCTCCACGCTCATGTGCGGATAGAGGGCATAGTTCTGGAACACCATCGCGATACCGCGATCTTTGGGCTCCATCTCGGTGACGCGCTGGCGGTCGATCCAGATATCGCCAGAGGACACGCGCTCCAGCCCCGCCACCATGCGCAGCAGTGTGGATTTGCCGCAGCCGGACGGGCCGACCATCACGATAAATTCCCCGTCCGCCACGTCGAGCGTGAGCGGCTGAATGACCTGGGTTTTACCATCCCAGCTTTTGGTGACTGCCTGAAGTTTTAAACCTGCCATCTTATTTCTCACTGTCCACTAAACCACGCACAAACGCACGCTGCATGGCTAAAACGATAACGACCGGGGGGATAAGGGTAAGCAACATCGCCGCCATCACCTGATTCCAGAGGGTGGAGCCTTCGCCGGTGGCGATCATGCCTTTAATACCCGCCACGGTAGTGCCAAGATTAACGTCGGTGATAATCAGCAGCGGCCACAGGTACTGGTTCCAGCCGTAGATAAAGGTGATGACAAACAGCGCCGCGAGGTTGGTTTTTGACAGCGGCAGCACGATATCGCGGAAAAAACGCATCGGCGACGCGCCGTCGATACGCGCGGCCTCAATCAGCTCGTCCGGCAGGGTCATAAAGAACTGGCGGAACAGGAAAGTGGCCGTCGCCGAGGCCATCAGCGGCAACGTCAGACCTGCGTAACTGTCGAGCATCTTCAGGTTGGCGATTACCTCTACCGTGGGAAAGATACGCACTTCCACCGGCAGCATCAGGGTGATGAAAATCATCCAGAAGAACAGGTTACGCAGCGGAAAGCGGAACCAGACGATGGCGAAGGCCGAGAGCATCGACACGGTGATTTTGCCCACCGTAATACCGAATGCCATGATGAAGCTGTTGAGCATCATCAGCCAGAACGGCGCGCTGTTGGCGCCCACGCCGTTGACCCAGATATTTTTCATGTTTTCAATCAGGTGTGATCCTGGGATCAGCGTCATCGGCGTGTCGAATACCGCCCGGTTATCCAGCGTCGCCGCGACAAACGCCACGTACAGTGGAAACAGGATGACGGCAATCCCCAGAACCAGCATGGTATGGCTGAAAATCGTCAGCCCGCGACGGTTCTCAATCATTGATAACGCACCTTACTTTCCACATAGCGAAACTGCACCACCGTGAGGATGATGACGAGGAACATCAGCACCACCGACTGCGCGGCGGAAGCTGACAGATCCAGCCCGGCGAAACCTTCGCGGTAAATTTTATAAATTAGCGTGGTGGTCGCCTGCACAGGCCCACCGGCGGTGGCGGCGTCGATCACCGGGAAGGTATCGAAGAAGGCGTACACCAGGTTAACCACCAGCAGAAAGAAGCTCACCGGGGCAATCAGCGGCAACGACAGCCTGAAGAAGCGGCGCACCGGCCCCGCGCCGTCAATGGCGGCGGCTTCCACCAGCGAACGGGGAATCGACTGCAGCGCGGCGAAGAAGAACAGGAAGTTGTAACTAATTTGCTTCCAGACCGACGCAAACACCACCAGGAACATGGCCTGACCGCTATTCTGGGCGTGGTTCCAGTCATAACCGAATTCGGCCAAAAAATGCGTAATCAGCCCGCGCCCCGGGTTAAAGAGAAAGATCCACAGCACGGCGGCGACGGCGGGAGCGACGGCGTAAGGTAGCAGCATCAGCGTCTGGTACAGACGACTGCCGCGCACCACGTAGTCGACCAGCGCGGCGAAAAACAGCGAGGCCAAAAGGCCGCTGACGGTCACCAGCGCGCTGAATTTCACCGTCGTCCAGAAGGAATCGAGGTAGTAGCGGTCATGGAACAGTGCGACGAAGTTATCCAGCCCGACAAACTGGCTGGACAGCCCAAACGGATCGACGCTTTGCAGCGAGTACCACAGCGCCTCGCCCGCAGGCCAGATAAAGAAAATAAGGGTAATTGCCAGCTGCGGCGCGACCAGAAGATAAGGCAGCCAGCGCGAGCGGAATACCGGACGAGAAGATGACATGAAAATTGGCTTTCCTGAACAGCGCCGGGCGGCGGCTTCGGCTTACCCGGCTTACACTCTTGTCGGCCCGGTAAGCCGAAGCCACCGGGCAAGTCACATTACGATTTGGTCGACTGCTCGAAGCGGCGTAGCAGTTGATTTCCGCGCTCTACCGCAGAATCCAGTGCCTGTTGCGGGGTTTTCTTGCCGGTCCATACGCTTTCCAGCTCTTCGTCCACAATGGTACGGATTTGCGGCATATTGCCCAGACGCAGGCCTTTGGTGAACGGTAACGGCGGTTTGTTCAGCATCTGACGCGTAGCGATATCCGCGCCCGGATTTTTGTCATAAAAACCCTGTTCGCGGGTCAGATCGTAGGCAGCTTTGGTGATCGGCAGATAGCCGGTTTTCTGATGCCATTCAGCAGCGTTTTCCGGTTTCGCCAGGAAGTCGAGGAACGTCGCCACGCCTTTGTAGGTCTCTTTGTCTTTCCCCTGCATCACCCACAGGCTCGCCCCGCCGATAATGGCGTTCTGCGGCGCGCCTTTTACGTCGGCATCGTACGGCATCATGCCCACGCCGTAGTTAAATTTGGCGTAGTGACGAATGTCTGCCAGCGAACCAGAGGAAGCGGTGGTAATGGCGCAGTCACCGTTGTAGAACTTCTCGGTGGATTCGTCTTTACGTCCGAAGTAGCTGAAATCGCCCTTCTTATTGAGTTCCTGCAACAGGGTGATGTGTTTCACCTGCTCCGGCTTGTTAAATTCCAGCACCGCGTCAGTACCGTCAAAACCGTTGTTTTTGGTCGCCACCGGCAGACCATGCCAGGCGCTGAAGTTTTCGATCTGGATCCAGCCCTGCCAGCCGCTGGCGTAGCCGCACTTCATCCCTGCCGCTTTCAGCTTCGCGGTGTAGTCGGCCAGATCCTGCCAGGTTTTTGGTGGTTGTTCGGGGTCTAACCCGGCTTTTTGGAAGGCGTCTTTGTTGTAATACAACACCGGAGTGGAGCTGTTAAACGGCTGAGACAACAGGTGACCGGTTTTGGAATCGGTGTAGTAACCGGAGACGGTCGGCACGAACTGTGATTCATCAAAATGAATACCCGCGTCTTTGAACACCTCATAAACGGGCTTGATAGCCTTCGACGCCATCATCGTCGCCGTGCCTACTTCGTACACCTGAAGCAACGCCGGCGCGTTGCCGGTACGGAAGGCGGCGATGCCCGCGCTCAGACTCTGTTCGTAGTTGCCTTTGTACACCGGCACAATTTTGTAATCCGGATTGGCGGCATTAAAACGTTGCGCCAGAGAATCCACCTCTTTCCCCAGCTCGCCTTCCATAGAATGCCAGAACGGAATGGTGGTCACGGCCATAGCATTTCCCACGAATGCCAGGCTTAACGCCACGCCTAACGCTGTATGTCGTAACGATGTCATTCGGTTATCTCTCTTGTTGTGCCGGATGCGCGATATCACGCGTTTTTTGTTCGCGAGTTAACATGCCATGCGCGAATGACAGAAAAATAACCGTTTATTTACAAAAAGATGACAGCCAGGCGTCAATGGGATGATGGAAATATGAAAAGTGTTATGAATAAAAACCGGGGGGCGGCTTCGCCTTACCCTGCCTGGGGAGCACGGTGTTGTCAGCCCGGATGCTGCACGCATACGGGCATGACAGGCGTTACCCGCCGAGGTAAGCGCTGCGCACCGCCTCATTCGCCAACAGGGCGTCGCCCGTATCGGAGAGCACGACGTGACCGTTTTCCAACACGTATCCACGGTCAGCGAGCTTTAGCGCCTGGTTAGCGTTCTGTTCGACGAGGAAGATGGTCATTCCCTGCTCGCGCAGTTGCTCGATGGTGTCGAAAATCTGCTGGATGATAATAGGCGCAAGTCCCAGCGACGGTTCGTCCAGCAGCAGCAGGCGCGGCTGGCTCATCAGCGCGCGACCAATCGCCAGCATTTGCTGCTCGCCGCCAGACATGGTTCCCGCTCGCTGAATACGGCGTTCGTGCAGACGCGGAAACAGTTCATAGACCCCTTTGATGCGCTCCTGGAATTGGTCTCGCTCGGCAAAAAAACCGCCCATCGCCAGGTTCTCTTCTACCGTCATACGGGAAAAAACGCGGCGCCCTTCCGGGACAATCGCCACCGCTTCACGCATGATTTTGGCGGTTTGCCAGTCGGTAATGTCTTTGTCATCAAAAACAATCCGACCGCTGGTTGCGCGCGGGTCGCCGCACAGCGTACCGAGCAGCGTGGTTTTCCCTGCGCCGTTAGCGCCAATCAGAGTCACGATCTCCCCCTGATTGATATGCAAGCTCACCTCATGCAGCGCCTGGATTTTTCCGTAGTGGGCACTGACTTTGTCAAAGGACAACATGACTTTTTCCATCTTAGGCCTCACCAAGGTATGCGCGGATCACGTCCGGGTTATTACGAATCTGCTCCGGCGTCCCGTTCGCCAGCGGCGTGCCCTGATTCACCACGTAAATCCGGTCAGAAATCCCCATCACCAACTTCATATCGTGCTCAATCAGCAAGATGGTGGTGTTGTGATGATTGCGCAGCTCAGCGATCAGTTCGTCCAGCTCTTTCGTCTCTTTCGGGTTCAACCCCGCAGCCGGTTCGTCGAGCATCAGAATGTCCGGTTGGGTCACCATGCAACGCGCGATTTCCAGACGACGCTGATCGCCGTAAGCCAGGTTGCTGGCCTGTCGGTTGGCGTGCTCTAACAGACCGATACGCTCAAGCCAGGTGGCGGCGCGGTCCAGCGCTTCACTCTGGGCCCGGCGAAACGAGGGTGTCTTCAACAGACCGGAAAACACGCCGGTTTTCAGCTGTTGGTGCTGCGCCACCAGCAGATTCTCGATCACCGTCATTTCACGAAACAGACGTACGTGCTGGAAAGTGCGAACTACGCCCATACGGGCAATCTGCTGGCCCGGCAGCCCTTCAAGGTGCTGATCGCGCAACATGATCGTACCGCCGGTCGGTTTGTAAAACCCGGTCAGGCAGTTAAAGACCGTGGTTTTCCCGGCGCCGTTCGGCCCAATCAGCGAAACAATCTCCTGGGGATGCAGTTCCAGATCAACGTTGTTGACCGCCAAGAGACCACCGAAACGCATCATCAGGCCGTTAACCGATAATAATGGCTGACTCATGCCTGCTCTCCTTTCGCTTCCCCGTTTTTCAGCTTCAACTGTGGACGGGTCATCGGCAGCAAGCCCTGCGGACGCCAGATCATCATCAGCACCATCAAACCACCCAGCATCAACATGCTGTATTCATTGAAATCACGCATCAGCTCGCGCGAAACCACCAGCAATACCGCCGCAAGGATCACCGCAAACTGCGAGCCCATTCCCCCCAATACCACAATTGCCAGCACAAACGCCGATTCGGCAAAAGTGAATGATTCCGGGCTGACAAAGCCCTGGCGCGCGGCGAAAAGCGTCCCGGCGAAACCGGCGAACGCGGCGCTGATGGTAAATGCGGTCAGTTTGATACGCGTTGGGCTCAGACCCAGCGAGCGGCAGGCGATCTCATCTTCACGCAAAGCTTCCCACGCGCGACCCAGCGGCATACGCAGCAGACGATTGATAACAAACAGGCTCAGCACCACCAGCAGTAACGCCACCAGATACAGGAAGATAACGCGATCGGACGGGTCATACTTCACACCGAAGAAATTGCTGAAGGTATCCCAGCCGCCTTCACGGGCGCTACGGCTGAACTCGAGACCAAACAGCGTCGGTTTCGGGATCTGGCTGATGCCGTTCGGCCCGCCGGTCACTTCGGTATTATTGAGTAACAGGATGCGGACGATTTCGCCAAACCCTAAGGTCACAATCGCCAGATAGTCGCCGCGCAGGCGCAGCACCGGAAAGCCGAGCAGGAAGCCGGCGGCAGCGGCCACCAGCCCCGCCAGCGGCAGGCAGGTCCAGAAACCGAGGCCGTAATAGTGGTTCAGCAACGCAAAGGTGTAAGCGCCAATTGCGTAGAAACCGCCGTAGCCCAGCACCAACAGCCCGGACAGTCCCACCACCACGTTCAGTCCCAGACCGAGGATGATGTAAATCATCGTCAGGGTGGCGATATCCACCGTACCGCGCGACACCATAAACGGCCACGCGACGGCCACCACCAACAGCGCAATCAGAAACAGCTTCTGTTTAACCGTTGAGCCATCAATGGCCGGCAGAATGAACTTAGGCCCGGAAACGCTTTTCAGCCCTTTCTGGAACGCCGGACGCAGAAGCTGGAAGAAAAAAACCACTGCGGTGCCAATAAACACCCACTGCCAGCGGATGTCGGCAGCGATATCCACCACCAGCTTCGTGCCGTCAAGCTCCAGCTGAACGCCCATAAAGACGCCAGCCAGCACAAAGAACATGGCGGCAGAGAGCAGCGCCATTGCAAAATGCATCGGTTTCATACTTTCTCTACCTCCGGACGACCCAGAATACCGGTCGGCATCACCAGCAGCACCAGAATCAGCAGCGCGAACGACACCACGTCTTTATATTCCGTACTGAGATAAGCTGAAGAAAGCGCTTCGGCGACGCCGAGAATCAGGCCGCCAATCATCGCCCCCGGAATACTGCCGATCCCGCCAAGCACTGCGGCGGTGAAGGCTTTCATCCCGGCCATAAAACCGATGTAGGGGTTGATCACCCCGTAGAACTGACCGAGCAGAACACCCGCCACCGCCGCCATCGCCGCGCCGATCACGAAGGTCAGCGCAATCACGCGGTCGGTGTTGATCCCCAGCAGGCTGGCCATTTTCAGATCTTCGGCGCAGGCGCGGCAGGCACGTCCCATGCGGGAATAACGGATGAAAAGGGTCAATGCCAGCATGGCGAGGAAGGTGACGATCCAGATCACCAGTTGCATGGTGGTAATGCTGGCCGAAAAGTGTTCGCTGGCCCCCACAATCCACTGGCCGTTAAACAGGCTTGGCAGCGCGACATCGCGCGAGCCCTGGGTCAGGCTGACGTAGTTTTGCAGAAAGATGGACATCCCAATCGCGGAAATCAGCGCAATCAGGCGCTTGGAGTTGCGCACCGGCCGGTAGGCCACCCGCTCAATACTCCAGCCGTAGGCGCTGGCGATGACGATCGCCCCGACAAACCCGGCCGCCACCAGCAGCCAACTGGTATCAATACCCATCATCATTAGCGCGGCGATGATCATGAATGAGACATAGCTGCCGATCATGTAAACCTCGCCGTGGGCGAAGTTGATCATGCCAATAATGCCGTACACCATGGTGTAACCAATAGCGATCAGCGCGTAGGTACTTCCCAGCGTGACGCCGTTAAACATCTGCTGCAGAAAATAGAGGAACTGCTCGGACATAAGGTAACCTTTCTCAACCCGCCCGTTTTGCGCGGGCGGTGGGATAACTTGTCTTCAGGAATTACTTCGCGGCGGTAGACGAACCGTCGGCGTGCCACTGAAAGACACCAAATTCAAATCCCTTCAGATCGCCTTTTTCATCCCATTTCAGCGGCCCAATCACGGTGTCAGCACCGTTCGCTTTTAAATCTTTCACCAGATCCAGCGGCGCTTTGCTGCCGGAACGGTCCATTGCGGTTGCCAGCGACTGCACCGCCGCATAGGTGATCCACACATAAGGACCGCTTGGATCTTTTTTGTCTGCTTTCAACGCATCGACAATCGCTTTGTTGGCTGGATCCTGGTCATAACGTTTCGGCATCGTCACCAGCATGCCTTCTGCGGCATCACCGGCGATGTTCGACAGCGACGCATTACCGACCCCTTCCGGCCCCATAAACTGGGTTTTCAGGCCAACCGAACGCGCCTGTCGCAGCATTTGTCCCATTTCCGGGTAGTACCCGCCGTAATAAACAAAGTCGATGTTCTCTTTTTGCAGACGGGCAAGCAGCGCGGAGAAATCTTTTTCACCGGCGGTAATACCGTCGAAGAAGACAATATTGGCGTTCGCCGCTTTCAGGCCGTCCTGTACGGAGCGCGCCAGCCCTTCACCGTACTGCTGTTTATCGTGAATGATGGCGATGCGCTGCGGCTTCACCTTCTCCAGAATGTATTTTGCCGCGGTCGGCCCTTGAGAGGAGTCCAGCCCGGCGGTACGCATGATGTGCGCATAACCGCGCTGGGTCAGCTCCGGATTCGTCGCCCCCGGGGAGATCATCAGGATGCCTTCATCCTCGTAAATATCCGATGCAGGTTGGGTAGAAGAAGAACACAGATGGCCAATCACGTACTGAATGCCGTCATTGACAATTTTGTTGGCGACCGCAACGGCCTGTTTCGGATCGCAGGCGTCGTCGTACTCTACGCCCACCAGTTTGTCGCCCTTGATACCGCCTTTGGCGTTGATGTCTTTAATGGCCTGACGCGCGCCGTTAAATTCCATATCGCCCCACTGGGCGACCGGCCCGGACATCGCGCCCACAACGGCAACCTTGATCTCATCTGCCATTGCCGCCTGCGACATCGCTAATGCAATGACGCCTGCGATAACTGTTTTCGCATTCCGTTTCATACTGAATCCCCATTCGTGACGAAGTGTACTTATTTTTTATTTGTATGCGTAAAAAGAAGACTGTGTTTTTTTGTACTACACTGTTTTTTACCAGTCTGATTAATGGTTTAGCGCAGTGTTTTTGACAAAAATAGAGTAAAACCCCTATTTTTCAGTCTATTAAGAACAGATAATATTCTGCTTTTCACCATAGATAAACAAAAAAAAGCGCGTTTGTCAGCATAAAATAACGGGACAAAGAGCCGAATAAATCACTACCTTCCAGGGGAATATCCTGCCTGTTTTTCATTCTCTGACGTTTCGCGCTAAGGTTGCGACTGACAAAAAACTAATCACCTGCCAAATGAATTAAAAAAGTGAAAGCATCCCGCTAAAAATTTTCGGTACACTGACGCTCTCTTTTGTGATTTGGACATGCTGTCGATGAAGCTGACCATCGTTCGATTAGAACACTTTAGCGATCAGGATCTGATAGATCTGGGCAAAATCTGGCCGGAATATTCCGCCGCCTCGTTAAGCGTAGATGAAACGCACCGGATTTACGCCGCGCGTTTCAATGAACGTCTGCTGGGCGCGGTACGCGTGACGCTAAGCGGAGCGCAGGGCGCGCTGGATTCCCTGCGGGTGCGTGAGATCACGCGTCGTCGCGGCGTAGGGCAGTATCTTGTGGAGGAAGTCATACGCGATAACCCTAACGTCTCCTCCTGGTGGATGGCGGACGTCGGCGTGGAAGACCGCGGCGTGATGGCGGCGTTTATGCAGGCGTCGGGTTTTACCGCGCAGCAGGATGGCTGGGAGAAACGTTAAAAAGCCGGGTGGCGTCGCCATACCCGGCCTGCATATCGCTGTTCACAAAGGCCGGTTAAGCGTAAGCGTCATCCGGCATTGAGGTTTTCGGCGTTTTCCCGGACGTTCCATACTGTAGAAAAACGACGGGAAAATTATTTGGCGTCGGTCGCCGTACCGTTAGCGTGCCAGTTAAAGACCCCGAACTCGAAGCCCTTCAGATCGCCCTTCTCATCCCATGACAGCGGCCCCATAACGGTTTCGACGGTATTCCCTTTCAGATATTTCGCGATTTCCGCCGGATCATCGGACTGGTTCAGGCCCGCCTGCAGAGACTGCAACGCGGCGTAGGTGGTCCACACAAACGCGCCGCTTGGATCCTGTTTCTTCGCTTTGATCGCGTCCACGATGGGTTTGTTCGCCGGAACCTGATCGTAGTTCTTCGGCTTGGTCACCAGCAGACCTTCCGCAGACTCACCGGCGATGTTAGACAGCGAGACGTTCGCCACCCCTTCCGGCCCCATAAACTGGGTTTTCAGACCGGCGGCACGCGCCTGGCGTAGGATCTGGCCCATTTCCGGGTGATAGCCCCCGTAATACACAAAATCGATATTCTCTTTCTTCAGACGCGCCACCAGCGTGGAGAAGTCTTTCTCTCCGGCGGTAATGCCGTCAAAGAACACCACGTTCGCGTTGCCTTTTTTCAGGCCATCCTGCACCGCGCGCGCCAGCCCTTCACCGTACTGCTGTTTGTCGTGGACGATGGCGATGCGCTGCGGCTTCACCTTTTCCAGAATGTATTTCGCGGCGGTCGGTCCCTGATCGGAATCCAGACCGGTGGTGCGCAGCACCAACTGATAGCCACGCGCGGTCAGCTCCGGCGCGGTGGCAGCCGGGGTGATCATCAGGATGCCTTCATCTTCGTAGATATCAGACGCGGGTTGAGTCGATGAGGAGCACAGGTGACCGATGACATATTTAATGCCGTCATTGATAACCTTGTTCGCCACCGCGACAGCCTGTTTCGGGTCACAGGCGTCGTCATACTTTACCGCAACCAGCTTATTTCCCTTGATGCCGCCCTTGGCATTGATATCGGCGATGGCCTGCTCCGCACCGGTAAATTCCTGGTCGCCGTACTGCGCGACCGGACCAGACATCGCGCCGACAACGGCGACTTTGATATCTTCCGCCAGCGCCGGGCTGCTCATCATTAAGGCAATACATCCTGCCAGTAACGTTTTACCCTTCATATTCATCCTGAAGCTCCCCATTATTGTGGTTTTTGCATTTGTTATGATGTTGTTTTTCAGCGCATTATTCTGTTATATGAAATAAGAAAAGCATATGATAGCTATCTTAAGGGCTGCCTTTCGCGCTTTTGCAGCACACTATGCTAAACATACCGTTATTTACTGGCGTTTGAAAAGACTAAATTACGGCGAATGTAACAAATGAGTGACAAAAAAAACCGCGTCCTTCCGGAAGACGCGGGGGAGTAAAATACCGGATTACCAGCCAGCCGGAAGGTAACCCAGCGCAGAAGCAATGGCATACACGGCGCTGCACAGGTAAAGCAATACGATGAATCCCTGAATAACAGGATGAGTAATCCATGCCGGGCAGGTCCAGCCAGGCGTTACATCGCCGCGCTGACGCGCGCCTTTCAACATGAGAATGGGCATAATCGACAGAATCACGCCGCTGAACACCCCGGCGAAATAGAGCGCATTTACAAACGACACCATACCGCTGTAGGCAAGGATAAACGGCGGCACGGCCACCACCACCAGCACCAGAAAGCGCTTCAACGGCTGCGCATCATCGCCTAGGCGAAACTGATCGAAAATATTGGTCAGAAAGCTGCCGCCCAGCCCCCAGTACGAAGTCAACATGGCGCACAGCGCAAACAGGTTCGCCGAGAAGAAAGCCCACTCTCCCAACGCGCGTCCCCATGAGATGGTCGCCACATCGGTAATGTTATCGAGGCCGTTTAACATGATGACCGACATCGGCACCAGCGCCAGCAGGCTGAAAGTAATCGCCATTCCGACCATAATCGCTTTTGGCAGTTTTTCCGGCTTATCGACAAAGCCGCGCGCCATTTCCGGCACGATGTACTGCGCGGAGAAGCAAAATGCTACCACGTTAAACACCGGCACCATGTACAGCCAGTTGCCGTCCAGCAGATAGCGTACCTGGGTAGTTTCTTTCAGCATCGTGGCGACGATCAGCACAGCGATCATGACGACCATCCCGATGCTGATAAATTTCTCCCCGCGACCAATTGCCTTCAGGCCAAGATAAAGCACGCCGGCCGCCGGAATAAAAAACAGCGCGCTGCCGAGCGCGGGCGAAATCCCTAATAACGAGTGCAACAGTTTGCCGCTACCGGTCATGTAGGCAATGAGCGCGCCGACGCTGTTGACGCAGACGGACATAAACATCATCAGCGCCCCAAACCGTCCGACGTAACGGTGCGACAAACCGCTGAGCTGTAGATGCTTGCGGGTGCGAAGGGTGGATTCTGCAACGTACAACATGGTGATGGTGGTCAGGCTGCCAACCAGCACCAGCCAGAACAACAGCGGCAGGAAACCCGCTTTGCTGGAGGCGTAAGCGATGGATAATACCCCTGCGCCGATGTTGGTGCCGACGATCATCGACACGCCCTCAACAAAGCTCAACGATTTAGCGGGTACAGCGGTACGCTCCCGACGCGTCAGCGCCGGAGAAAAGGTGGAGTTTTCAGACATAATATTTTCCGTTTTACTCCGGCGACGAGCGCCGCCGGAAAAAAGGTGATATCAGGGTGATTAACCACTCACGCTGAACGGGAACAACTCAGTTGTCGTAGAGGCTTCCCTGCCGCTGCCTGCCGGTCCGGGTGCGTCAGCCCCGTAGCGCGCGGGTCAGAATATCCAGCGCTTTAGAGAATTGCGCATCCGGGATCGTTAAGGGATAAAGAAAACGTATGACGTTGCCATATACGCCACAACTCAACAGCAGCAGGCCGTTTTCCTGCGCTTTGCGCTGGACCTCGCGGGTAAATTCGGCAGACGGTTCGCCGGTTTGCGGATCGTTAAATTCCACCGCTACCATCGAACCGAGTCCCCGAACGTCAACAATCGCCGGGCAGTGCTCGCGCGCCTGATTCAGCACTTCTTTCAGATGCTCGCCCAGCTGGCTCGCCCGCTGGCACAATTGCTCTTCTTCAATGATGTCCAGCACCGCGTGCGCGGCGGCAACCGCCAGCGGATTACCGGCGTAGGTACCGCCCAGCCCACCGGGAGCAGGCGCATCCATCACCTCAGCACGCCCCACAACGCCAGAGAGCGGGAAGCCGCCCGCCAGGCTTTTCGCCATCGTCATCAGGTCGGGCTTCACGTCATAGTGCTGCATCGCAAAGACCTTGCCGGTACGGGCAAAGCCGGTCTGCACTTCATCCGCAATCAGCAGAATGCCGTGGGTATCGCAAATTTTACGCAACGCCTGCATAAAGGCCGCAGGCGCGACGTTAAAACCGCCCTCGCCCTGAATCGGCTCAATAACAATGGCAGCGACCTGATCCGCGGCGATATCGGCCTTAAAGAGGCGCTCCAGGCTTTTGATCGCGTCCTCGACGGTCACGCCGTGAGCCGCGTTCGGGTACACAGCGTGATAGACCGAACCGGGGAAAGGCCCAAAACCTATTTTGTAAGGCGCCACTTTGCCGGTCAGCGCCATGGTCATGAAGGTACGTCCGTGAAACCCGCCGCCGAAGGTGATCAACCCCGGACGACCGGTATGGGCGCGGGCAATTTTGACCGCGTTTTCAACCGCTTCGGCGCCGGTGGTGAAAAACGCGGTTTTCGCCGGACCGTCGATCGGCGCAATGGCGTTGATGCGCTCCGCCAGCGACACGTAGCTCTCGTAAGGCACAATCTGGTAGGCGGTATGGGTAAACGCCTGAAGCTGTTTTTCTACCGCCGCGACAATTTTCGGGTGGCGGTGGCCGGTGTTAAGGACGGCGATCCCGGCGGCAAAATCGATCACTTCTTTGCCTTCAATGTCCCAAATTGTGGCGTTTTCGGCCTTTTCGACAAAGTAGTCGCACATCACACCAACACCACGGGGAGTCGCCTGCTGGCGACGCTGATTCAGTTCTGAACTTTTCACCCTCGGATCTCCTGTTATGAATGTCACTTTATTGCAACAAATTCGAAACGATGACGTTTATTTACACAGGTGTTGGCCCTATAATCGAGTACCAATTCAGAATATCTGAGGGATCCAATTGCGGGCATTAGTGGGCGATCTCCTGTTGGTCAGACTCCAACAGGAACAGGATGAATTCCTGCACAAACGGCTCTACAACGCGCTTCGCCGGGCGATTCTCGACGGTTCTTTACCGCCGCATAGCCGCTTGCCCGCATCGCGCGATCTCGCGGGCGAGCTTGGGATTTCCAGAAACACCATATTAACAACTTATGAACAATTGCTGGCGGAAGGATATGTGGTTTCCCGACGAGGAAGCGGGACATTCGTCGCACAAACCACCCCCGATACCTTTTTAACGGCGGCAGCCGGAGTGGAAAACAGTGAGACGGCCGCACAGGCATCCTCCGTTTCGCAGCGCGGCCATTTTTTGCTGCAGCACGTCAGCGCCAGCCCACGACAATGGGGAGCATTTATTCCCGGCGTTCCCGACGTCAATGCCTTTCCCCATCCACTTTTCAGTAAGTTACAGGCACGCATCAGCCGTCGACCGAAGCCGGAACGGCTGAGCTACAGCTGCAATGGCGGGACGCCGGAACTGCAACATGCGTTGGTGGATTATCTGCGCGTCGCCCGGGGTGTGCGCTGTCAGGCAGATCAAATACTTATCACGGAGGGGATCCACCAGGCTATCGACCTGGTGACGCGGATGCTGGCTGATACCGGCGACCTGGCGTGGGTGGAGGAACCCTCCTACTGGGGGATCCGCCATGTGCTGGCGATGAACGATCTACGCATTACGCCTGTCCCCGTTGATGCCAGCGGCCTCGCGCCGCCCGACAGGCCGGATGAAGCACCGCGTCTGATCTTCGTTACGCCCTCTCATCAGTACCCGCTGGGCGCGGTGATGAGTCTTGAGCGACGTCAGCGGCTGCTGGCACTCGCCCGGCAGTACGGCAGTTGGATTGTGGAAGACGACTATGACAGCGAGTTTCGCTTTTCTGGACAACCGATCCCGGCGTTGCAGGGTCTGGTGCCGGATGCGCCAGTCGTTTATATCGGCACCTTCAGTAAAACGCTCTATCCGGGGCTTCGACTGGGTTATATGGTGCTGCCTCGCCCGCTGGCGCACGCCCTGAAAAGCGCCCATGCGGAGCTGTATCGCGGTGGGCATTCACTGATTCAGATGGCGCTGGCAGAGTTTATCAACGGCGGACATTATTCGGCGCACATCCGCCGTATGCGTTTGTTATACAGCCGCCGTCGTGCCTTTCTCACCGAGCTGATTGAACGTCACTGTGGGACGCGGGCGCTGTCGGATTTCAGCGATAATGCCGGGCTGCATTTGATCCTCAACCTGCCGGATGAGGTGGATGATGTCGCCGTCGCGGCCAGCGCCAATGCGCAAAATATTCTGGTACGTCCGCTTTCGCGTTATTACCTGACCGCCCAGCGCAAGCAGGGGCTGCTGTTGGGGTTCGCCTGTCTGACGGAAGAACAGATGGTGCCTGCATTCGCCACGCTGCTGGACTGTTTGCGTGACAACTGCCCGCAGGTGCTGTTGATGAACGCCTGAAAGCAAAACGCCCCAACCAATGTCGGGGCGTTTTTAGCTGCGCTTGCGGTGTTATGCTTCGATCGCGGCGCGCAGTTTTTTCATTGCGTTCTTTTCAAGCTGGCGGACACGTTCAGCAGACACGCCATAGCGGTCAGCCAGTTCCTGCAAGGTGGACTTGTTGTCTTCGTCCAGCCAGCGGGCGCGAATGATGTCCTGACTACGTTCGTCGAGACCTTCCATCGCGTGGGTCAGCTTGTTGGCCGCCTGATCTTCCCAGTTATCCTCTTCAATGCCGTCGGCAAAGTTAGAGGTTTTATCCTGCAAATACAGGACCGGGGCCATCGGCTGGCTGTCGGACTCATCGTCCGAAGACATGTCAAAGGTCATGTCCTGCGCCGCCATGCGGGACTCCATCTCACGCACGTCTTTGCTGGACACGCCCAGCTCGCGCGCCACCATTTCAACTTCATCCTGGTTAAACCAGCCCAGGCGCTGCTTGGTTTTACGCAGGTTAAAGAACAGCTTACGCTGCGCTTTGGTGGTCGCGACTTTGACGATACGCCAGTTACGCAGAACGTATTCGTGGATCTCCGCTTTGATCCAGTGTACGGCGAAGGAGACCAGGCGCACACCCACTTCCGGGTTGAAACGGCGCACGGCTTTCATCAGGCCGATATTACCTTCCTGAATCAAATCCGCCTGCGGCAGGCCATAGCCCGCGTAGTTACGAGCAATATGAACAACAAAGCGCAGGTGAGACAGGATCAGCGTCTTAGCTGCTTCCAGATCGCCCTGGTAATGCAGCCTTTCAGCCAGTGCCCGCTCTTCGTCAGCCGATAACATCGGCCACGCGTTCGCAGCCCGGATGTAAGACTCCAGGTTACCAACAGGGGCTAAAGCTAAATTTTGCATTTCTTTGGTCATTCAAATCCTCTCAATTTTTTATCGTCTGGCACTACCTGAAAGTCATCAGCAACAACCGTGCCAGCGTTAATGAGCAACGAGATTATCATTCACTCTTTTATCAGACCGTGATTTTATCCACAAGTTCCATGCAACGTTGTGTATAAATTGCGCACAAAATGTGACATGAAGATGAAAGCGGGGAAGAGGACAACGGAGACTCTTTCCCTGCGAACGGAAATCCATTGCAGGGAAAGATTATACCACGATTTTATTAATCGGGAGTAAAGTGGCGTAAATGTTGAACCGTGGCAAGCCACGCCGCCACCCAGCCGATCATCGAGCAAACCAGCAGCAATAACAGGCATTCATCGAACGATAACCCATTGAGATCAAACTTCGTTCCGAAAACCTGCGCCACTTCTGTCACTGCCGAAGACAGCCGCATCACCAAAATTTCAGATAAAATCAGTGAAAGAAACGCGCCGGAAAAGCCGAGCAGCGCGCCGCCGTAAAGGAACGGACGGAGAATAAATCCATCCGTCGCGCCAATCAGTTTTTGCACGTTAATGGTATCGCGACGGGCAAAAATGCTCAGGCGTACGCTGTTGCCGATCACCAGGAACACCGCTGCCACCATCAGTACGCCGATCATGGCTGATACGCGGCCCACCAGACCGGTCAGCGCCGCCAGGCGGGCAAACCAGCTGTCGTCCATACGTACTTCATCGATGCCGTTAATCTGCGAGATACGATCGCGCAGGGTATTAAGCGAATCGGTGCCCTGGAAATCAAGCTTCGGCACCACCACGGCCACCGCCGGGAGCGGGTTCTCTTCCAGCATGTCCAGCGCGCCGCCAAAGCCGGACCAGTTACGGAACTCACCCAGCGCGTCTTCCCGCGACAGGTAATTCACCTTGTCCACGCCCTGCTCGGCCTGAAGCTGCGCCACCACCCCCGCCGCCGCATCGTCATCCAGCGTTTTTTGCAGATAAACAGTGATCTGTGGAGACGGATAATACTGCGTCGCCGCCTGGTTGACGTTCTTGTAGACCATATAGCAAACGCTCGGCAGCGTCAGAGAGATGGCAATGACCATCACCGTTAAAAAGGTCGCCAGTGGTTTGCTTTTCAGATCCTGTAACGCGCCCTGGAACGCGTAGCGTACCTGCTCGTTGAAAACGTTGGTTTTCCGCGAGTTAGGTTTCGGCGACGGTTTCGCCCGCTTCGGGGTATTGCGGCCACCGTCGCCTGACGAACCGCCAGAGCGGCGCAGACGATCCAGACGCCCGCCGAACTGCCGGATATGATTCATCGCATCGCGCTTATTCATAAGCCACGCCTCCATGCAGGTGTCCATCGCTTAGCACCAGTTGGCGATAAGATCGGCGGGAAATCAGCCCGATGTCGTGGGTGGCCATCAGGACGGTGACCCCCACACGGTTAAATTCTTCGAACAAACGCAGGATCCCTTCTGACAACGCGTCATCCAGGTTACCGGTTGGTTCATCCGCCAACAGGACCGCCGGTTTATTGACCACCGCACGGGCGATACCCACACGCTGCTGTTCACCGCCGGAGAGTTGAATAGGGAAGTTTTTCGCTTTGTCCAGCAGCCCGACTTTATCCAGCGCCGCCGACACGCGGCGACGAATGTCGTCTCCGCTGGCACCAGCAATAATCAGTGGGATCGCCACATTGTCGTAAACGGTGCGGTCCATCAGCAGATGGTGATCCTGGAAAATCATGCCAATCTGCCGACGCAAAAACGGCACTTCACGATTCTTCAGACGGGTAATATCGTGTCCGCTGAAGATAATTTTCCCGGCGCTTGGCCGCTCAATCCCACAGATCAGCTTCAGCAGGGTACTTTTCCCCGCGCCTGAGTGGCCGGTCAGAAAAGCCATCTCGCCCGGCTGCATGTGGAACGTGACGCCCTGCAGCGCTTGTCTCCCGCCGAGATAGGCCTTGCTGACATGTTCAAAGCGAATCATTGTTAATCCTCTCGGGCAAAAAGTGCCTCAATAAAATCGTCCGCCTTAAACGGACGCAAATCCTCGATACGTTCGCCCACACCAATATAGCGGATAGGAATGCCAAACTGGTCGGCCACCGAGAAGATCACCCCACCTTTCGCCGTGCCGTCCAGCTTGGTCAGGGTGATCCCGGTTAACCCCACGGCTTCATGGAACAGTTTGGCCTGGCTTACCGCATTCTGCCCGGTGCTGGCGTCGATAGTCAGCATAACCTCATGCGGCGCATCCTCGTCCAGTTTCTTCATCACGCGAACGATTTTTTTCAACTCTTCCATCAGATGCGATTTGTTTTGCAGACGCCCCGCGGTGTCGGCGATCAGCACATCAATGTTACGCGCCTTCGCCGCCTGAATAGCGTCAAAGATGACGGAAGCAGAGTCCGCGCCAGTGTGCTGGGCAATCACCGGAATATTATTACGCTGGCCCCAGACCTGAAGCTGTTCCACCGCTGCGGCGCGGAACGTGTCGCCTGCCGCCAGCATCACCGATTTGCCCTGCTGCTCGAACTGACGCGCCAGCTTGCCGATGGTGGTGGTTTTACCGACGCCATTGACGCCCACCATCAAAATCACAAACGGCGTTTTGCCTTCCACGTTCAGCGGTTCATCGACCTTCGCCAGAATCTCGCCCATCTCATCTTTTAACAGACCGTACAGCGCTTCCGCATCACGCAGTTGCTTGCGGCTGGCGCCTTCGGTCAGGTTGGTGATGATTTTACGCGTCGTTTCCACGCCCACGTCGGCGATCAGCAATTGTTCTTCCAGCTCTTCAAACAAATCATCGTCGATTTTCTTCCCGCGGAACAGACTGATAAATCCGGAACCGAGGTTTTCTTTTGTTTTCAGAAGGCTGCGCTTAAGACGGGCAAAGAAACCCTCTTTGGTCGGTTTCTCCTGCTCCTGCGCAATCTTTTCAACCGGCGCGTCTTCTTCCGCTACCGGCACCACCAGCACCGCTTCTTCTGCGGCTTCTGCCGCCAGCGCCTGCGCTTCCCGCTCTTCATCGCTCAGCGGCGGCATGTTCTGCGCCTCTTCTTCTACCGCGTCAACGATCTCAACGGTTTCGGCTTCCGCCTGCCACTCTTCCGGAGAGATTTCTTCCGCGTTTACCTCTTCCGGCAGCGGCAGTTCTTCACGTACGGCGACCGCAAGCGGTTCCACTTCCGGTTGTGGCTCGTCTGCCACGGCAGGCGGTTCAGGCTCAACCAACTGCGGCTTTTCGCTCTCCTGAACCTGTTCGGTGACCTCAACCACCTCTTGTGCAAAGTGGTCTGTCTCTTCTTTGCTGTGCGCAGGGGATTCTGCTTCTACGTCAGCTGCCGTTTCAACAGGCGTGTCTGCCTGTCGTTGTTCCTCGACAACCTGCTGTTCTTCGGTTTTTTGTTCTTGTTCCTGCTCTTTTTCACCAAAGCCCAGCCAGGAAAAGAAGCCACGTTTTTTCTGTTTTGCCATCTGCGGTTACACTCCTCGCGGCTCTATATACATGGAAGCTAAAAAAATGATGAAATAGTCTATCACTTAACTTAATTTACATCACCGCCTGGAAAGACCGAATTAGGGCGGTTTGAGCAGCAGAAATGAAAAAACCGAATCACTCTGGCAGTGGCCAGATCCGCATTATTGGCGGGCAATGGCGCGGCCGCAAACTTCCGGTACCGGACAGCCCCGGTCTGCGTCCCACCACCGATCGCGTGCGCGAGACGCTGTTTAACTGGCTGGCGCCGGTAATGGTCGACGCCCGTTGTCTCGACTGTTTCGCCGGAAGCGGCGCGCTGGGGCTGGAGGCGCTGTCGCGTTACGCGGCGTCTGCTACCCTGCTGGAAATGGATCGCGCCGTCGCGCAGCAGTTACAAAAGAATTTAGCGACGCTGAAGGCAGGCAACGCTAACGTCGTAAACACGAATACACTGGCATTTCTGGCGCAGACCGGTACGCCGCACAGCGTCGTGTTTGTCGATCCGCCGTTTCGCAAGGGTCTGCTGGAAGAGACCTTACGCCTGCTGGAAAACCATGGCTGGCTGGCTGACGAGGCGTATATTTACGTGGAAAGCGAAGTGGAAAACGGTCTGCCGCCGGTGCCCAATAACTGGTCGCTGTATCGCGAGAAGGTTGCCGGACAGGTTGCCTATCGCTTGTATCAACGCGAAGCACAAGGAGAAAACGATGCTGATTAATATTGGACGTTTACTGATGCTCTGCGTCTGGGCTTTTTTACTCTGGAATCTGGTGCAACCGTTTCCGCGCCCGCTCAATATTTTTGTTAACGTCGCGCTGGTGTTTATGGCGCTGATGCACGGTATGCAACTGGCGCTACTGAAATCGACCCTGCCAAAAGACGGGCCGCAGATGAGCAACGGGGAAAAAGTGCGAATTTTCCTGTTCGGCGTGTTTGAACTGTTGGTATGGCAGAAGAAGTTTAACGTCAAAAAATGAGGCTGACAGCCGGATGGCATTTAATCCGGCCTGTGAACCACAAACCCGACAAACCGCGTACCCTTAAAGCTCAGCGTCCCTTTGTCGCCTACTGTCAGCGCGTGGTACTGCTGCGCGTCCAGGCGGAAGTTTTTTTCCTGTCCGCCGCGTAGCGGCTTAAAGCTCGCTTCGTATCGCATACTGGCGCCTGCGGGGGTGACCTGCTGCTGACGCGAGCGGCGGTCATTGAGCGGCTTTTCCCGCTTGTTGCTGACCATCATTGGCGCCTGTTGCAGGGGCGCAGCCTCGTTATCGGCTTTTTCCCGCCGCTGCTGCATAAAACGAAACGAGGCGGCAATGAGAATTAACACAATGATTAAAATAAAAAAGAGCGGTGGCTTACTCATACCCTTAACCCATCAGAAAATGCGGAAATCAGCATACCCTGACCGTTATGGTGTTGTCATCCGCCCTTACCCGCCTCTAAACTGAAGAGTAAGACCGTAAGCATACCGCTTACGAAAAAATAACGAATTCAAGGAACTAAGATGCTTTGGTCGTTTATCGCTGTCTGCCTTTCCGCATGGCTGTTTGTGGATGCTTCTTACCGTGGCCCCGCCTGGCAACGTTGGGTCTTTAAACCTGTCACGCTGCTTCTCCTGCTGCTGCTCGCCTGGCAAGCGCCGATGTTTGACGCTATCAGTTATCTGGTGCTGGCGGGTCTCTGTGCGTCGCTGTTAGGCGATGCGTTAACGCTCTTGCCACGTCAGCGTCTGCTGTACGCGATTGGCGCGTTTTTCCTTTCGCATCTGCTGTACACCATCTATTTCGCCAGCCAGATGACGCTTTCATTCTTCTGGCCATTGCCATTAGCGCTCCTGGTACTGGGCGCGCTGCTCGTCGCGGTAATCTGGTCGCGTCTTGAGGAGCTGCGCTGGCCGGTATGCACCTTCGTCGCCATGACGCTGGTCATGGTCTGGCTGGCCGGTGAACTGTGGTTTTTCCGACCCACCGCGCCCGCGCTGTCGGCGTTTATGGGGGCGGCGCTGCTGTTCCTGGGTAACATTGTCTGGCTGGGCAGTCATTACCGCCGCCGCTTTCGTGCCGACAACGCTATCGCTGCGGCCTGCTACTTCGCCGGGCATTTCCTGATCGTCCGCTCACTTTATCTCTGATAGTGCTTGACTCTGGAGTCGACTCCAGAGTGTATCCTCCGGTTAATGAGAAAATTATCATCAACCGGAGGATGCCATGTCGACACCCGATACTGATGGCAAAAAAGCCCCACAATTTTCATCCTTCACACTCGCCCCGGCGCCGCAGAAAGCCGATGCCTGTTGCTGCGACGGTGCCTGCGACTCGCCGGAAACCGTCGCTGAAACGGTAAAAGGCGCCCGTTATAGCTGGAAAATCGCCGGTATGGACTGCGCCGCCTGCGCCCGCAAAGTTGAGAACGCGGTGCGCCAGATAAGCGGCGTGAATCAGGTTCAGGTGCTGTTTGCTACCGAAAAGCTGGTGGTCGACAGCGACGGCGATCTGCGTTCACAAATCGCGCGGGCAGTGCAAAATGCGGGCTATACGCTGCAAGACGAGCAGGCCAACGCCGCCGCGCCGGAATCGCGCGTCAAAGAGAATCTGCCGCTACTGACCCTGATTGTGATGATGGCGGTCAGTTGGGGGCTGGAGCAGTTCAACCCTCTGTTCGGACAACTGGCGTTTATCGCCACCACGCTGGTCGGGCTGTATCCCATCGCCCGCCAGGCGCTGCGCCTGATGAAATCCGGCAGTTGGTTTGCCATTGAAACGCTGATGAGTGTCGCCGCCATCGGCGCGCTGTTTATTGGCGCTACAGCGGAAGCGGCAATGGTGCTGCTGCTGTTCCTGATTGGCGAGCGGTTAGAGGGATGGGCCGCCAGTCGCGCCCGCAAAGGGGTCAGCGCGCTGATGGCGCTAAAACCAGAGGTGGCAATCCGCCTGCGCGACGGCGTGCGCGAAGAGGTCGCCATCAACACTCTGCAACCGGGCGATGTGATTGAAGTCGCCGCCGGAGGACGCCTGCCCGCCGACGGAAAACTGCTGTCCGCGTTCGCCAGCTTTGACGAAAGCGCCCTGACCGGCGAGTCGATCCCGGTTGAACGCGCCAGCGGCGAGAAAGTCCCGGCGGGGGCGACCAGCGTGGATCGTCTTGTCACGCTGGAGGTACTGTCGGAAGCGGGTGCCAGCGCCATAGATCGCATCCTGAAGCTGATTGAAGAAGCGGAAGAACGGCGCGCGCCCATCGAACGCTTTATCGACCGCTTCAGCCGGATTTACACGCCCGCCATCATGGTCGTCGCCCTGCTGGTGATGCTCGTTCCGCCACTGCTGTTTGCCGGTAGCTGGCAGGAGTGGATTTATAAGGGACTGACGCTGTTACTGATTGGCTGTCCGTGCGCGCTGGTGATTTCCACCCCGGCGGCGATTACCTCCGGGCTGGCGGCGGCGGCGCGTCGCGGGGCGCTGATCAAAGGCGGCGCGGCGCTGGAACAGCTAGGACGTGTCACGCAGGTCGCGTTTGATAAAACCGGGACGCTGACCGTAGGCAAGCCGCGCGTGACGGCAATTCATCCTGCCACGGGTATCAGCGAGACTGAGCTGCTGGCGCTGGCGGCAGCGGTGGAGCAAGGCGCGACGCACCCGCTGGCGCAGGCGATTGTACGTGAAGCGCAACAGCGGGCGCTTACCCTCCCCGCCGCCGACGGACAGCGCGCGCTGGTCGGTTCCGGCATTGAGGCTCGGGTCAACGGTGAGCGCGTCCTGATTAGCGCCGCCGGGAAACAGCCTGACGAGGCGTTTGCTGCGCGCATTAATCAGCTTGAACGTTCAGGTCAGACGGTCGTATTAGTGCGGCGAAATGGCATCGTGCTCGGCGTTATCGCCCTCCAGGATACGCTACGGGACGATGCCCGTACCGCCATAAGCGCACTGAACGCGCTGGGGGTTGAAGGCGTCATCCTCACCGGCGACAACCCACGCGCGGCGGCGGCCATCGCGGAGACGTTGGGACTGGATTACAAAGCGGGACTCCTGCCGGAAGACAAAGTCCAGGCGGTCAGCGCGCTGAATCAGCAGTCGCCGCTGGCGATGGTGGGCGACGGCATTAACGACGCTCCCGCGATGAAAGCCGCCGCCATCGGGATTGCGATGGGCAGCGGTACCGACGTGGCGCTGGAAACAGCAGACGCTGCGCTAACCCACAATCGTCTGACCGGACTCGTGCAAATGGTGACGCTGGCGCGGGCGACGCACGCCAATATTCGCCAGAACATCGCCATTGCGCTGGGGCTGAAGGGGATCTTCCTCGTCACCACCCTGCTCGGCATGACCGGGCTGTGGCTGGCGGTGCTGGCGGATACCGGCGCGACGGTACTGGTGACGGCTAACGCGCTGCGACTGTTGCGTCGTCGGTAAAAAAAGCCCGGTGGCGCTTACCGGCCCTACGCGTAGCATGACGTGTAGGCCGGATAGCGCCATCCGGCTTTGTGTCTTACTGCATTCCCAGAAGCCCCGGCAGCCACAGCGAGATGGCGGGGATATAGGTCACCATTGCCAGCACCACCAGCAGCAGACCGTAGAAGGGCAGCATCGCCCGCACCACGTGTTCAATTTTCTGCTTACTTACCGCGCTGGCCACAAACAGCACCGATCCGACCGGTGGGGTAATCAGTCCAATCCCCAGGTTCACCATCATAATCATCCCGAAATGCACCGGATCGATCCCTAACGCATTGGTCACCGGCAACAGCACCGGCGTCAGGATCAGGATGATCGGCGCCATATCCATCAGCGTGCCAATCAGCAGCAGCATGATGTTGAGATACATCAGGATCACGTACTTATTATCGGAAAGCGAGGTGAAGAATTCGGTGATACGCATCGGCAACTGCATATAGGTCATCACCGCGCCAAACGCTGCGGCGAAGCCGATCAAAATCATCACGATAGTGACCGTTTTCACCGTCCGGCACATCAGTTTGGGCAGCTCATTCCACTTATAGTCACGGTAAATAAACATGGTGACGAAAAAGGCCCACAGGCAGGCCACCGCCGCCGATTCGGTGGCGGTAAAAATTCCCGACAATATACCGCCCAGAATGATCACGACCGTCATCAACCCCCACAGCGCGTCAATGAAGATTTTCACCGCCTGGCGAAACGGGATCCGTTCACCTTTCGGGTAGCCACGCTTACGCGCAAAACAGAGGCACAGCCCCATCAGACACAGCCCGAGCAGCAGTCCCGGCAACACCCCCGCGATAAACAACGTGGCGATAGAGACCGTCCCGCCCGCCGCCAGCGAGTAGATCACCGAGTTATGGCTCGGTGGAATCAAAATCGCCTGCACTGAACCGCTCGCGGTGACCGCCGCCGCGTACTCGCGCGGATAGCCCTTTTTCTCCATCTCCGGGATCATCACGCTACCGATGGACGCCGTATCCGCCACCGACGAGCCGGAAATCGCGCCGAAAAAGGTCGAGGCGACAATGTTCACCAGCGACAATCCGCCGCGAATAAAGCCGACGAACAGATAGGCAAAGTTGACCAGCCGCCGGGCGATTCCCCCTTCCGCCATGATCGCCCCGGCAAGAATAAAAAACGGGATCGCCAGCAGGGTGAACTTGTTGACCCCGCTGGTGATTTGGATCATCAGCGCTTCCAGCGGTAAATCGATCCACAGCGCGCCCGCAACGGCGCTCAGGCCGACGGCAAAGGCCACTGGCATGCCCAGCGCCAGCAAAATGGCGAGGGTGAATAACAAGATAAAGGCGTCCATTGTTCACCCCTTAACCGTGGTTGCCGATCGTCACGACCGGACGGTGTTCCTGTGAGCCAAAGAACAGGCGCTCAAGGACGAAGAAAATCAGAATTGCCGAACCGATGGGCAGCGGCAGGTAGCTTTCACCCGACGTCAGTATTGGGAATTCCGCCACTGGCTGCTCCCACAGATCGACGCACAGCAGATAGCTGTACCAGAACATGATCAGCGAAATCAGCAACATCAACAGATCCACCACCCGTGCGCAGGCGGTTTTCAGCACCGGCGGCAGACGGTCGGTCAGCATGTTCACCGCGATGTGCGATCCGGCGCGGTAGCCCACCGCCGCGCCGATAAAGGTAAAAGTCACCATGCAAATAATGGCGATCGGTTCCGGCCATGACTCCCCGCGATTCAGCACATAGCGCGAGAAGATGCCGATGGGGATGACGGTGGTCATCACCAGCAGCGACACCCCCGCCACGGTCATCGCCAGCAGGTACAGGCGATCCATCCACTTCAGGTACAGTTCGGACATATTTCCTCCGCAACGGGGTGGGATCACTTCACAGCCGCGATAGCGTTCATCAGATCCTGATGTTTTTCGCCATATTGCGCGCGTACCGGCTCCGTGGCTTTCACAAACACCGCCTTGTCGATGTCATGGAACTGGACGCCGCCTGCCTTCATTTTTTCCAGCGCCTGCTGGTTATAGGCATCCCATAGCTTGCGCTGTTCAAACTGCGCTTCACGGGCGAGAGTGAGGAGTTTTTGCTGCTGGTCGGCGTTGAGCTTGTCCCATTTCACTTTCGAATAGAGCAGCATTTCTGGGGTGATAAAGTGCCCGCTAAGGGTGTAGTTTTTGGCGACCGGCAGGTAGTTATGGGCAATATAGGTCGGCGGATTGTTTTCCGCGCCGTCAATCACGCCGGTTTGCATGCCGCTATACACTTCGCTGACGCCCATCGCCACTGAGTTCGCCCCCATATCCTTCAATGTCGCCAGCGCGACCGGACTGCCCTGAACGCGGATCTTCATACCTTTCAAATCTTCCGGTTTCGCTACCGGATTTTTGGTGATCAAGTTGCGGGTACCGGAATCCATCCAGCCTAAAAAGACCAGCCGCGATTTCGGGTTAGCAGTGAGCTTGTCGCCGATCTGCTTCCCGATATCGCCGTCGATCACCTTGTGCATATGGTCTTCGTCGCGGAACACGTACGGCAGGGTAAAGACTTCGATATCGGGCAGAATCGCCGCAACCGGCGCCATCGAGACGCGAATCATATCGATCGCCCCCATTTGCGCCTGCTCAATCATCTGTTTTTCATCCCCGAGCACGCCACCCGGAAAAACTTTGATTTCCAGCTCGCCATTGGTTTGTTGTTTTAATTTCTCGCCCATCTGCTGCACCGCCACCACGTTCGGGTAGCCTTCGGGATGGACGTCGGCGGCTTTAATCGTTTGCGCAGAAACGGCGCAGGAAAAAGCAGACAGGCACAGCACGGCCAGTAACGGCTTGAGGGTCGTTTTCATTTCGTGAGCTCCAGGGTAGTGAGGTAAGCGTTAAAACAGTGTTTTAGTTTTGTACGCTTAAAAACTAGACTACGCCCTGAAAAGCGGAGGTGAAGCACCTCACAAAATTGTGAAGTTTTGAAACGATGGTTTAGAACTGTGATGTCGTTAAGCCGGGCAGAAGGAAATCTTACCCGGCTTTGGATTAAGACTCTTTTAGTTCATCCATATTTTTTATGTATTCATATCCCTTTTCAGAAACACGATATGTTGGCATTGAAGGCACTGTAGAAGGTATGAAATCAACTAAACCTTGCTCTTCAAGGTTTTTCACAAGCCTTGCGACATTGCCAATACCATCCATTTCCCTCGAACTCATCGCACGATCAAGGGTGTACCAATTCCATTTAACATCAACCCTTGAAGCTAACAGCTTAAGGATATTAAATTCAGTTTCATTTACCATGTTGGGGCATCCTTGTGATAAAGATCATCGCCAGTAATTCTATAATCCTCAAGAGTTGCTGTATGAGCATTATTCCATAAATCATATGATTCATCGTAATCCGTAGGCCGTCCAGTTTCCCAACCAAGATTACAGTATCGTTGATACTCTCTACATTCGTGAGTGTAGTAGTTTAAATCAACTTGCTCCGCAGTCATCTTACCATCTGCAATTTTTCTTAATCTATTAACCATGAATTCATTCCCGGGATCAGCATCAAACCGAGAAACATGCTTCTCTACAATGTCAACTCCTTCATGAGTGATCACAACTCCTTCTGTTGTTAAATGTTCAACAGGCCCACCGGCCTTTTTTGCATCAAATGGTCGTGATGTGAATGCTCCTTTCGCTCCATAAACATCAAGTTTTGATAGCTGCGGAAACTTCATCCTCCCCATCATTAATCCAGCCATCAACGACGCGCCAGTAATCAATAAACCCTGGTTATCCATCACCTGGTTGTAGCCATCAGGCGCTTCTCCTCCCAGTTTTTTCGCTGTCTCTTCGAAGCCGTCGATATTCCCGTTATAAATCCCACCAGCAGCGAGAAGCCTACCGACAGACTTGCTATTCAACGTTGTTAACACATTGATCGCCGTTTCATTTTTGACGGGTATAAACAAGCGGTTATAGTCAGCAGGGAACGCCAGATAGCCAAACTCCGTGTTAGCAATAAGATGTTTGCTGAGGATATATTCATAATTTACAACAATAGTTTCCGTATCTAAATTACCTGGCGAAAATAGATAATGGATACTTGATATGAAAACGCCTCGCAATTGAAGATAATAATATTTCTCCCATCGGCCATAGGCATTGATGCGGTAGAAATAAAACTCCATATATAACTGTTCGTTATTATTAATCGCATTCGACAACAATGGTGTGCTTTTATCGATCAGTTTCTTGAAACTTAGCCCATGCTGTTGCGAACCATTACCGGTACTGGTAAGACTATTCGTGAGCGAAAAAACAAAAATTTCGTTCTCGTGACCGATTTGTCGACGGTTCCCAATTGAATCAGCGGTTCCACAACTGTCAGAAATAGCGCCTTGTTGTTCCCCTGCGATCGTCAGGTAAACAATATCACTCATTTCATCCCTTTATTACATGTTGAGGTAATACAACAGTGGCAACAATATCCCTGGAAATTAACTTTTACGCTGATAAAGAGATTCCGTATAGCGAAATAATAAATTTTTTCAATTTATCGGCAATAATAAGGATTATCTGACAGGATGAAATGCGTAATGTGAATAGAGTGGTTTAAATTATAGAAGGCGATTATTTTATCGGGACAGGTACAGCATGTCGCCGCTGCGGATAAAAGCCTTTGTCAGCGAGAGTAGCACGATCTGTTGAATACGGACGATGTGGAAGCACCGGAGCGTGCACGCAATACGAAAGCATTTTTCGCGAAGCTCCCCCTTCGGGCCGTCCTGAAGGGGGTTCAAAACGCTCACGCGTTTTATCTGAGCCCGGCGCAGATTCAAAGCGGCAAATGATTTAGCCTTTACGCAGCAGATAACGATAGGGTAGCGCCTCGGTTTCCTGAGCCAGCAGTTCATGCTCCATAAAGGTACAGAAGCCGGGGATGTCGCGAGTGGTCGCCGGGTCGTCCGCCACAATCAGCAGCGTTTCGCCGCTCTGCATACCGCGGACGGTTTTACGTACCATCATCACCGGTTCCGGGCAGCGGAGCCCCTGGGCATCAAGAGTGTGGTCGGGAGAGGTAAACAGATCGCTCATGGTGGTCTCATATACATAAAAACCGCCGTAGTTTACGCCCTGTTGCGCGCTAAGCCAATCAGGTTAACGATTGCGTGAAAAACAACCATTGCAAAGTCCCGCTAAAGCAGTATCATGCGGCGGCCTTACCCGGTTTAAAACGCGTTATTGTCGCAGCCAGTTTACCTTAAGGGAAAAATGGCAAGGAAAATAGCGTGAAGCACGTATTGGGTTCCCTCACCCCAAAATTAAAAAGGTACAATATGACGTCGTTCTCTCAATCGCAGCGCGTAAAAGCGTTGTTCTGGCTATCACTATTTCATCTGCTGGTGATCACCTCCAGTAATTATCTGGTTCAGCTTCCCATCACCATTTTTGGTTTTCATACCACATGGGGCGCATTCAGCTTTCCGTTTATCTTTCTCGCCACCGACCTGACCGTGCGTATTTTTGGCGCGCCGCTGGCCCGACGGATTATTTTCGCGGTGATGATCCCGGCGCTGCTGGTCTCTTATATTATCTCGTCGCTGTTTTACATGGGCGCCTGGCAAGGATTCGGCGCGCTGGCGCAGTTTAATTTGTTCGTCGCCCGTATCGCCGCCGCCAGCTTCATGGCTTACGCGCTGGGGCAGATCCTCGACGTGCATGTCTTTAACCGCCTGCGACAGAATCAGCGCTGGTGGCTGGCGCCAACCGCGTCCACGCTGTTTGGCAATATCAGTGATACCCTCGCGTTCTTCTTTATCGCGTTCTGGCGCAGCCCGGATGCGTTTATGGCCGAGCACTGGATGGAAATTGCCCTCGTCGACTACGGCTTCAAGGTGCTTATCAGCATGATTTTCTTCCTGCCGATGTACGGTGTGTTGCTGAATATGTTGCTGAAAAGACTGGCAGATAAATCCGAAATCCCGGCAATGCAGACGAGTTAAAGGTTCGTTTTCCGAGTTGTGTTAAGATGAACCCATGAGCCGTTATGGCCGTTTATCGAAAGGAAGAAGTCAATGCGCAATCTGGTTAAATATGTCGGGATTGGCCTGCTGGTGATGGGGCTGGCGGCCTGTGATAATAGTGAGACGAAAGCGCCTGCAGACGGTGCGGCGGCAGAAAGCCAGGCCACCGGTCAGCCTATTACGCTGCTCGACGGTAAACTCAGTTTCTCCCTGCCCGCGGATATGACCGATCAAAGCGGTAAGCTGGGCACCCAGGCGAATAACATGCACGTTTACTCGGATTCAACCGGACAGAAAGCGGTGATTGTGATTGTTGGTGACAACACCAGCGAAGACCTGGCGGTGCTGGCGAAACGTCTGGAAGATCAACAGCGCGCCCGTGACCCGCAGTTGCAGGTGGTGACCAACAAATCCATCGAGCTGAAAGGCCACACGCTGCAGCAGTTAGACAGCATTATCTCCGCAAAAGGCCAGACGGCGTATTCCTCTGTCCTGTTGGGTAAAGTCGATGACCAATTGCTGACTCTGCAAATCACGCTGCCTGCGGACGATCAGCAGAAAGCACAAACCACAGCCGAGAACATCATCAATACGCTGGTTATCCAGTAACGTTCTACGCGGATGAAGCGGCCTCCTCAGACTCCTGCGGAGGCCGTTTTTTTAACCGCCACGTCAGCAACAGCGCAATGACCACCAGTCCCGCCGCCGCAAGGTAGATCACCGGGACACCCGCCCAGCTCATCACCAGCCCCGCCAGCGGTCCCGTCACCCCAAGCGACAAATCCATAAAGACCGTATATGTCGCCAGCGCCGCCCCCTGATTCTGCTGCGGCACCGCCTTCACCGCCACCACGCCCAGCGCCGGGAACACCAGTGAGAAACCCATTCCCGCCAGCAGCACGCCGACTTTCGCCATCCACGGCATCACCGCCACGCCGACCAGCAACAGACCGACGATTTCGACGCTAAAGCAGATCATCGCCACGTTCAGCCCGCCCAGGCGGTTAATGCCGTTGGGAAACAGCAGACGCGTCCCGACAAAAGCGCAGCTGAATAAGGTCAGCGCAAAGGCCGCGCCGTCCCAGCCTTTGGCGTCATAAAACAGAGTGATGAACGTGGCGATCACCCCGAATCCGGCGGATGCCAGCGCCAGCGCCATGCCGTACAGCCAGACGCGTCCAAGTACCGCGCGAAACGGCAGCGGTTTACCTTTGTTCGCTTTTACCGCCGGGCGCGGAATCGCCAGTAATACCGCCAGTAGCGCAACGCCCATGATGATCATCGCCAGACCCTGCAGGCCGCCCCAGGCGTAAAACAGTACGCCAAGCGGCGCGCCCATCGCCATCGCGCCATACGTGACGATGCCGTTCCACGAAATCACCCGGCCAATATGCAGCGAACCGACAACGCCCACGCCCCACAGCGTCGATCCCGTACCGGCGAAGCTCTGTCCAATGCCCAGAATCACACGCCCCAGACACAGCAACAGCAGACTGGCAACCGGCCACGGGCTGACGCTTGCGGCCAGAAAATAGCCCGCCCCGCTTAAAAAACAGCCGCACAGACCAAAAACGACGATTTTTTTCGGCCCGAGTAAATCGGCGTAGCGACCGGCATGAGGGCGGCTGAGCAAGGTAGCGAAATATTGCAGGCTGATAACCAGTCCCGCCCAGAACGCGCTAAATCCCATGACATCATGGACATAGCCGGGAAGTACCGCCAGCGGCAGGCCAATAGTGAGGTAGCTGGCAAAGTTAAACATGACAACAGAGACAATGCGCAGATTGAGGCGCAATCCAGTAAGCGCCGGGTCAGCGACAGGTTCGGGCATGGGGATCACCACGTTTTTACCACAGTGTTTCCCTTCTACCATGCAACGGCGGGAAAATCAGCATGAAGATTAGGATTATCGGCAGCAAGCCAGACGCTACACTTAATGAAAATCATAAACAGGACGTAACCATGACAACCCCCCAGCCCGACAAAACGGGTATGCATATTTTGCTCAAACTGGCTTCGCTGGTGGTGATCCTCGCCGGGATCCACGCTGCCGCCGATATTATTGTGCAACTGTTGCTGGCGCTCTTTTTCGCTATCGTCCTTAACCCGCTGGTCACCTGGTTCGTGCGTCGCGGCATCAAGCGACCCGTGGCGATCACCATTGTGGTGGTGGTGATGCTTATTGCCCTCACCGCGCTCATTGGCGTGCTCGCCGCGTCGATCAATGAATTTATCGCCATGCTGCCGAGCTACAATAAAGAGTTAACGCGCAAGTTATTGTATCTGCAGGATATGATGCCTTTTCTCAATCTGCATATGTCGCCAGAGCGAATGCTACAGCGGATGGATTCGGAAAAAATCATGGCCTTCACGACCACCCTGATGACCGGGCTTTCCGGCGCGATGGCCAGCGTCGTGCTGCTGGTCATGACCGTGGTTTTTATGCTGTTTGAAGTCCGCCATGTACCTTACAAAATGCGTTTTGCTCTGAATAACCCTCAAATTCACATCGCGGGTCTGCACCGGGCATTGAAAGGAGTATCACACTATCTGGCGCTGAAAACGCTGCTTAGCCTGTGGACCGGGGTGATTATCTGGTTGGGTCTGGCGCTCATGGATATTCAGTTTGCATTGATGTGGGGCGTGCTGGCGTTTCTGCTGAACTACGTGCCCAATATTGGCTCGGTGATCTCCGCCGTTCCTCCTATGATTCAGGCACTGCTGTTTAATGGCCTCTATGAATGTTTTCTCGTCGGGGCGCTGTTTCTGGTGGTGCATATGGTGCTGGGCAACATGGTGGAGCCACGCATGATGGGGCACCGTCTTGGCATGTCGACGCTGGTGGTATTTCTCTCATTGCTCATCTGGGGTTGGCTGCTCGGCCCGGTAGGAATGCTGCTCTCCGTACCGCTGACCAGCGTGTGTAAAATCTGGATGGAAACCACCAAAGGCGGCAGTAAACTGGCAATACTGCTTGGGCCGGGCCGTCCCAAAAATCGATTACCCGGCTAACGACGTTACCTACCAACCAGGGTAGTTTTATTCCCGGACGGGTGAACGTATTATAAGGCGCGCTTTTTGTTATCATCATGTTTCATTTAGCGCGCCGATGATCATAAAAAATAAAATATATACTCTGCGTCCATGATTTTAAGGCAAATCAATTCACTACGAAATTTCATTTAAGTAAGCGTTAATTGACTGATCTCATGCAGTACCGCAGGATATTTCCCCGCCTGCAACGCATAATAATTACAGATTTTTCGTGACAATCCGCGAAAGTCATCATTTAAAATAAGCGGTATTATTGTTGCGTAAACCAATAAAGAAATGTGTTCGACGTTAATATAAATAGTTATTTTGATAGGGAGTTTTCATGAAACAATACATTAAGTGGTTTGCGGCGATTGCCGTTGTGGGCGCCCTGGCAGGCTGCGCGCGTACTGCGCCAATCGATCAGGTTCACTCAACCGTGAGCGCAGGCCACACGCAGGATCAGGTTAAAAATGCGATCCTGAAAGCGGGCATCCAGCGTAAATGGATCATGAACGAAGCGGGTCCGGGCGTGATCAAAGCGCGCCAGCAGTCTCGCGACCACGTAGCGGAAGTACGTATAACCTATACCGCGACCAGCTACGATATCAAATACGACAGCAGCCTCAATCTGCAGGCGTCTGGCGGCAAAATTCATAAAAACTACAACCGCTGGGTACGTAACCTGGATAAAGACATTCAGCTGAATCTGTCTGCCGGCGCGGGTCTGTAATTCAAAAAAATTCAATTCGGGCCATTTTGGCCCGATAACCTTATCATTACCCTTTTAACAGGTTGTGCTCGCCATGTACGAACAGGACTCTCTCAGCGCACTGGATGCGATTACTGAAGCGCAGCGTATCGCCTTCGCCCCGATGCTATTTCAAACCGCGCTGTGTCTGCGAAATACTGGCGTGCTGGCCTGGCTTGATAGCCAGCGAAAAAATGGGGCGACCCTTGCCGAGATAACCGAAAATAGCCAGATAAATGAATATGCGGCCAGCGTACTGCTGGATATGGGATTAAGCGGACGTATTCTTACCTATAAAGAGGGACGGTATTATCTGGGAAAAATCGGACATTTCCTTTTGCACGACACCATGACCCGCGTAAATATGGATTTCACGCAGGACGTCTGTTATCAGGGGCTGTTCTTTTTAGAGAACGCCCTGAAAGAGGGGAAACCGTCAGGATTAAAAGTATTTGGCGACTGGCCAACGATTTATCCGGCGTTATCCCAATTGCCGCCATCGGCGCGTGAAAGCTGGTTCGCCTTCGATCACTACTACTCAGACGGGGCATTTGACGCGGCGCTGCCGCTGATATTCGCCAGCCGTCCTGCAACCCTGTACGATGTAGGTGGAAATACGGGTAAATGGGCGATCCGCTGCTGCCGCTACGACGAAAATATCGCGGTAACCCTATTAGATTTGCCACAACAAATTGCACTTGCCCGCGAAAATATCGAAAATGCAGGATTATCTCATCGCATCGACTTTCATGCGGTAGATATGCTTGGCGATGCGCCTTTACCGACAGAGGCCGATATCTGGTGGATGAGTCAATTTCTGGACTGCTTCTCACCCGAACAAATTGTCGCCCTGCTCAGCAACGTTGCACGCGTCATGAAACCCGGTGCAAGGCTGTGCGTTATGGAGCTGTTCTGGGATGCACAGCGCTTTGAAGCCGCTTCATTCAGTCTGAATGCGTCTTCGCTCTATTTTACCTGCATGGCGAACGGCAACAGCCGCTTCTACAGCGCAGAAAAATTTTATGGCTATCTGGACATGGCAGGGTTCCAGGTAGAAGCACGCCACGACAATTTAGGCGTTGGGCATACCTTACTGATATGCCAAAAGAAAAAATAACAAAGTAGCGTCACCACGCTACAGGAATCACCGGTTTACCGCGGACGCGCGTTGATGAAATTCTCTTTAAACATGACCGACTGGCGGGCGATGGCGCCAGGGCTCAGCGAAGCTAATCAGTGGCTGCAATGGTCACGGCATTCGCACGCCATCGATCCGGGCGCGGCGCAAGGCAAGTTAAGCGAGCTGCCGATGATGACCGCTCGCCGCCTCAGCTCCGGCAGCAAACTCGCCGTAGAGTGCGGACTGACGATGCTGCGCCGTCACGCTATCGACGCGGTGCTGTATACCAGTCGTCACGGCGAACTGGAGCGCAATTACCGCATTCTGCACGCACTGGCGAACGAACAGGCGCTTTCACCGACCGACTTCGCCCTGTCGGTGCATAACTCCGCCGTCGGCAATCTGACTATCGCGGCCAAACAGCCTGTCGTCTCTTCCTCGCTCTCAGCGGGTCGTGACACTTTCCAGCAGGGTCTGTGTGAAGTGATTTGCCTTTTGCAGGCGGGTTACCAACGGATATTGCTGGTCGATTTCGACGGATTTCTCCCCGAATTTTACCATCCGCACCTGGCGGAAAACATGCCGACCTGGCCCTACGCAGTCGCGCTGGTATGCGAAGCAGGCGATGACTGGCACTGCCAGACCCGTCCGGCCCTTGCGGGCGCGGAGACAACACTTCCGCAAAGCCTGCTGTTTTTACAGCACTTTTTACAAGACGCCAACGCCTTTACGATCCCCGGAGAGCGCATGCAATGGCACTGGAGCCGCGCATGAACGGCGTTTTTACCTCTCTGAACCGGCTATGGCGCATCGCTATGACCGGCTTCTGCTTCGCCCTCTTTGGCCTCGGCGGCCTGCTGCTTTCTGTCGTCTGGTTTAACGTTCTGTTAGTTTTCGTGTGGGATAATTCCCGGCGTCGCCGCATTGCCAGGCGCAGCATTTCCGCCAGCTTCCGTCTCTTTTTAACGGTGACGCGGGTGCTTGGCGTGCTGGACTATCGCATGGAAGGGGTGGACATTTTGCGTCAGGAACGCGGATGTCTGGTGGTCGCTAATCACCCCACGCTCATTGATTACGTGCTGCTGGCCTCCGTGATGCCCGAAACGGACTGTCTGGTTAAAAGCGCGCTGCTGACGAACCCTTTCCTTAGCGGCGTCGTGCGTGCCGCCGACTATCTGGTTAACAGCCAGGCGGACGCGCTGTTGCCCGCCAGCCAGCAGCGGCTGGCGCAGGGCGACACCATTTTGATCTTCCCCGAAGGGACCCGCACAAAACCCGGTGAAACCATGACGCTACAGCGCGGCGCCGCCAATATCGCCGTGCGCTGTCACAGCGATTTACGGGTCGTGACGATCCACTGTAGCGAGCGGATGCTCGATAAAGAGAGTAAATGGTATCAGGTTCCGCCCTGCAAACCGCTGTTCACCATTGAGGTGCGAGAGCGCGTGAAGATCAACCAGTTTTATGACGCAGACTCACAAGAACCGGCGCTGGCGGCAAGACAGCTAAACCGGCATCTTTTACTTAAATTACAACCAGGTACGTTACCTCTCTCAGGAATTAATGATGCAAGCGCTTTATCAGGAAATTAAACATCTCATCATCACCACGCTGAATCTGGACGAGCTGTCGGCAGACGACATCGACACCGAAGCGGCGCTGTTTGGCGACGGCCTGGGGCTGGATTCAATCGATGCTCTGGAGCTGGGGCTGGCGGTTAAAAATCAGTACGGCGTGGTGCTCTCTGCGGAAAGTGAAGAAATGCGCCAGCACTTCTTCTCCGTCGCCACGCTGGCGTCCTTCATTCACGCGCAACGTGCCTGAGGAGAACCGTGATGACCGAACAACAAGCCATTTACGACGAAGTCTCCGCGCTGCTGGTCAAACTGTTTGAAATTGACCCGGAGGATATCAAGCCTGAGGCGCGCCTGTACGAAGATCTGGAACTGGACAGCATCGACGCCGTCGACATGATTGTGCACCTGCAGAAAAAAACCGGTAAGAAAATCAAGCCGGAAGAATTTAAAGCGGTGCGCACCGTGCAGGATGTCGTTGACGCCGTAGAACGTCTGCTGAAAGAAGCGTAATCGCCATGTCGGGCGCACGCGCGCTGCCTGGCGTCAAGCTGCTGACGGGCATGTTATTGCTCGCCTGGCCGTTTCTTATCTGGTTTGGGCTGGCGCATAACAGCCTGCGCTGGTTACTTCCGCTGATGGCGCTGCTGCTGTTTCTGCGCTTTCGCCAGACCCGGCGACAGGCGGGTCCCCTGCGCGTAGTGACCCAGGTGGTTGCCGTGGCCGGGATCGCCCTGTGCGTCGGCAGCGCCCTGCTGAAAACCCATCAGCTGCTGCTTTTTTATCCGGTGGTGGTGAACAGCGTCATGCTCGCGGTGTTTGGCGGTTCGCTGTGGACGTCAATGCCGCTTGTCGAACGGCTGGCAAGACTGCGCGACCCGCAGTTACCAGACGCTGCGGTACGCTATACCCGCCGGGTGACGCAAATCTGGTGCGTCTTTTTCATTCTTAACGGCAGCATCGCGCTCTTTACCGCGATTTATGGCGATATGACGCTATGGACGGCCTGGAACGGCATGATTGCCTATCTGCTGATGGGCGCGCTGATGGCGGGCGAATGGCTGGTTCGCCGTCAGATGATTAAACGAGATCCCCGATGAAGCAAACCCTGACGCTTGCCGAGTGGCTCACCGCGCCGCGTCCCGCACAAACGCCGATTGCCTGGCAGGACGACTTTACCTGGTCGCTGGGCCATCTGCGCCACGACGTCGCCCACCTGATAGCGCAGTTGCGCCAACAGCCGGGCGCTCGCTGGGCGCTGTGCTTTGAAAACAGCTATCTGTTTATCGTCGCGTTACTCGCCACCCTGCATGCGGGCAAAACGCCGGTCATTCCCGGACATAGCCGCGTTTCATTGCTCGACGAGCAGCGTGCCTTGTTTGACGGCGTACTGAGCGACAAACCCCTTGGCTGGCAAGGCACGCTACGGGTTGTCAGCACCGCGAAAACCCTTCGCGACGAGGCTTTCACCTTCCCGCCCGTCCCTGAAGACGCTTACGTGGAACTGTTTACCTCTGGCTCTACCGGCCAGCCGAAGCGCATCGTGAAGCCCATCGCTTGTCTTGACCGCGAAGCCGGGCTGCTGGCGGCGCGTTTCGCTGAAAGGCTGGCGGGCTGTCGCATCGTGGCCTCCGTTGTGCCGCAGCATCTGTACGGCCTGACGTTCCGCATCTTCCTGCCGATGGCCCTTAGCCTGCCGCTACATGCGGCCATGCTCTGGTACGCCGAGCAGCTTGCGGCGCTGGACCATCAACATCGTTACGCGTTTATCAGCAGTCCGGCGTTTTTAAAGCGCCTCGATGCCCAGCTTACGCCGCCGCCGGTGTCGATGCTCCTCTCCGCGGGCGGCATGCTGCCCTGGCGGGACGTCACCCAAACTGCCGCCTGGCTCAACGTCTGGCCGGATGAAATTTACGGCAGTACCGAAACCGGCATCCTCGCCTGGCGCTACCGCCAGCAGGATGACGTCAGTTGGTTGCCCTTTCCTGGTATACGGTTTATGCCAGAAGCCCAAGGATATCGCGTATTTTCGCCGCTGATCGCCGACGATAAAGGATTAGCGCTCGACGACATTCTGCAGTTCGAGGCGAACGGGCAGTTCCGACTGATGGGACGCCGGGGCCGGGTGGTTAAAATCGAAGAAAAACGGATATCCCTCAGCGAAGTCGAACAACGCCTGCTGTCGCTGGAAGGCGTCCGCGAAGCCGCCGCATTGGCCCTGAACCGTGGCGGTCGCCAGGGCGTGGGCGTGCTACTGGTGCTGGAGGACGAGGCCCGCGCGCGCTGGCAGCGCAGCGGCAAAGCGCAGGAACTTAACTGGCGACGCGCCTTGCTGCCGTGGCTGGAGCCGGTTGCCGTCCCTCGTTACTGGCGGGTGATCGACGAGATCCCGGTCAACAGTATGAATAAGCGTGTCTATGCGCAACTACAGGAGTTATTTCATGAAACCCCATGAAATTGAGCGCCATCAGGCACAGCCGCACCAGATTGAGATCGTACTGCATCTCGACCCGTCCCTGTTCTGGTTTCGCGGTCATTTTGCCGTGCAGCCGCTGCTGCCCGGCGTGGCGCAGATGGACTGGGTGATGCACTACGCCACTACCCTGCTCGCCCCCGGCTGGCGCTTTCACAGCATACAAAACGTCAAATTCCAGGCGCCGCTGCTGCCTGACAGCACCGTCACGCTCACGTTGAACTGGCAGGAAGCGCGCCAGATCCTGGCGTTCAGCTATCAGCGTCACGACGGTGAAGCCCGTCATACCGCCAGCAGCGGGAAGATTCGGTTATGTCGTTGACCTTCTCCCCGTGCGTACTGATCCCCTGCTATAACCACGGCGCGATGATGGCGCAGGTGCTGGCGCGCCTGGAACCGTTCGACCTGCCCTGCATCGTCGTGGATGACGGTAGCGACATGGCTACCCGGCAGGAGCTGGAGCGGCTGGCGGCACAAACCACCAACCTGACCTTGCTTCGCCTGGCGGAAAACGCCGGCAAGGGCGCGGCGGTGATCCGCGGTTTGCAGGCGGCGGCGCAGGCAGGGTTTACCCACGCCGTGCAGGTAGACGCCGACGGCCAGCACGCCATAGAGGATATCCCCAAACTGCTCGAACGGGCGCAGACGCACCCGGACGCGCTGATTTCCGGGCAGCCTGTCTATGATGACTCTGTTCCCCGTTCGCGCCTGTACGGACGCTGGGTGACCCACGTCTGGGTGTGGATAGAAACCCTGTCGCTGCAACTGAAAGACAGCATGTGCGGCTTTCGCGTTTATCCGATCGCGCCCACGCTGAAGCTGGCCCAGCGCGTGACGCTCGGTCAGCGGATGGACTTCGACACCGAAGTCATGGTGCGCCTCTACTGGCAGGGTAACACCAGCTATTTTGTGCCGACCCGGGTGACCTACCCGGCAGACGGCCTGTCGCACTTCGACGCGCTGAAAGACAACTGCCGCATTTCGCTGATGCACACCCGGCTGTTCTTCGGCATGCTGCCGCGCATACCGTCGCTGCTGTTTCGCCGCCCATCCTCGCACTGGGCGCGTCAGGACGAAGTGAAAGGACTTTGGGGCATGCGTCTGATGCTGCTGGTCTGGCGGTTGTTGGGACGCAGGGCGTTTTCACTGCTGCTGTACCCGGTGATCGGCGTGTACTGGCTGACCGCCTCCCGCGCCCGACGCGCATCGCAAGACTGGATCGCCCGCGTACGCGAGCAGCTCACCGCGCGCCAGCAACCGGTACCGCGCACTCTGAACAGCTACCAGCACTTCCTGCGCTTTGGTCATGCGATGCTCGACAAAATCGCCAGCTGGCGCGGTGAACTGCATTTGGGTCGCGACGTGGTGTTCGCCCCTGGCGCGGAGGCGGCGCTTAACGTTGACGACCCACGCGGCAAGCTGCTGCTGGCGTCGCATCTTGGCGATGTTGAAGCCTGTCGGGCGCTGGCGCAGCGTCAGGGCAGCAAAACTATCAATGCGCTGGTGTTCAGCGATAACGCCCAGCGCTTTAAACAGATCATGCAGGAGATGGCGCCGCAGGCCGGGCTAAACCTGATGCCGGTGACCGACATCGGCCCGGACACCGCCATTGCGCTTAAAGAGAAGCTGGAACGCGGCGAATGGATTGCCATCGTTGGCGACCGCATCGCGGTGAACCCGCAACGCGGCGGCGACTGGCGCGTCTGTTGGAGTGACTTTATGGGGCAGCCCGCGCCGTTTCCGCAGGGGCCATTTATTCTGGCGTCAATACTCCGCTGCCCGGTCGATCTCATCTTTGCCCTGCGCGAACAGAATACGCTGAGCGTGTACTGTGTGCCGTTCGCCGATCCGCTGGTCCTGCCGCGTGGCGATCGCCAGCGCGCTTTGCAGCATGCCATCGACCGCTACGCCGAACGCCTTGAGCATTACGCGCGCCAGTCGCCGCTCGACTGGTTTAATTTTTACGATTTCTGGCATCTGCCGGATGCCAAAAACAAGGAGTAAAGGGTGCTTAACGATCCCCGTTTTACGGCTGAAGTCGAGCTGACGATTCCGTTTCACGACGTCGATATGATGGGCGTGGCGTGGCACGGCAACTATTTCCGCTACTTTGAAATCGCCCGCGAAGCGCTGCTCAACCAGTTTGACTATGGCTACCGCCAGATGAAAGCCTCCGGCTATCTGTGGCCGGTGGTCGATACCCGCGTGAAGTACCGCAATCCGCTGACCTTCGAGCAGCGCATTCGCGTGCGCGCGCGTCTGGAGGAATTCGAAAACCGACTGCGTATCGGCTATGAAATTTTTGACGCCGAAACCGGTAAGCGCGCCACCACCGGTTACACCATTCAGGTAGCGGTAGAAGAAAAAAGCCGTGAAATGTGCTTCGTCAGCCCGGATATCCTGTTTGAACGCATGGGGGTGACGCCATGAGATTTTTGCCCCTGCTGGCCTTGCTCGTCAGCCCGTTCGTCAGCGCCCTGACGCTTGATGATTTACAGCAGCGCTTTACCGGGCAGCCGGTCGTACGCGCCCATTTTGATCAGACCCGCACGATAAAAGATCTGCCGCAGCCGCTGCGATCCCAGGGCCAGATGTTGATCGCCCGCGACCAGGGGTTGCTGTGGGATCAAACCGCGCCGTTTCCGATGCAGCTTCTGCTTGACGACAAACGGATGGTGCAGACCATCAACGGTCAGCCGCCGCAGACCATCACCGCCGACAATAATCCGCAGATGTTCCAGTTCAACCATCTGCTGCGCGCGCTGTTCAGAGCCGATCGCAAGGTGCTGGAGCAAAACTTCCGCGTTGACTTTACCGATGCAGGCGAAGGCCGCTGGTCGCTGCGCCTCACCCCGATCACCACGCCGCTGGATAAAATTTTCGCCACTATCGATCTCGCCGGAAATGCGTATCTGGAGCGAATTACGCTAAACGACAAACAGGGCGACCGCACGGACATTACGCTCTCCCAGCACCAACTGACGCCCACACAACTGACCGATGACGAACGCCAACGCTTTGCCGCCCAGTAAACGCCCCGCGCTGTTATGGGGTTTTGCCTGCCTGCTGATGCTGGGCGTCTTGCTTGCGCTGCTGCCCCAGGCGCGGCTGAACAGCAGCGTGCTGGCGATGCTGCCGAAACAGGCGCTGGGGACGATTCCGCCGACCCTGAACGACGGCTTTCTGCAGCGTCTGGACCGCCAGTTGGTCTGGCTGGTCAGCCCCGGCAAACAGGCCGACCCGCAGGTGGCGCAGGCGTGGCTGACGCTGCTTAAACAATCGCAGGCGCTGGCGGAGGTGAAAGGCCCGATGGACGCCGACAGCCAGCAGGCGTGGGGCGCGTTCTTCTGGCAGCACCGCAACGGCCTTGTGGATCCCGACACCCGCGCGCGCCTGCAAAACGGCGGCGAGGCGCAGGCGCAGTGGATCCTGTCTCAACTCTATTCCGCATTTTCCGGCGTGAGCGGTAAAGAGCTGCAAAACGATCCGCTGATGTTGATGCGCGGTTCGCAACTGGCGATGGCGAAAAACGGTCAACGCCTGCGGCTGATGGACGGCTGGCTGGTGGCGCAAGACGCGCAGGGGAATTACTGGTACCTGCTGCACGGTGAACTGGCTGGCTCCTCGTTTGACATGCAGCAGACGCACCGGCTGGTGACCACACTCAACGCGCTGGAAAGCGACCTGAAAGCACGCTATCCGCAGGCGCAGCTGCTGTCGCGGGGAACCGCGTTCTACAGCGACTATGCCAGCCAACAGGCGAAGCAGGATGTTTCGACCCTCGGCGTGGCGACGGTGCTGGGCGTGCTGCTGCTGATTGTCACGGTGTTCCGCTCCTTGCGTCCGCTGCTGCTGTGCGTGATCTCCATCAGTATCGGCGCGCTGGCGGGCAGTGTGGTCACCCTGCTTCTCTTTGGCGAACTGCACCTGATGACGCTGGTGATGAGCATGAGCATCATCGGCATTTCCGCCGACTACACGCTCTATTATCTGACCGAACGTATGGTACATGGCGCAGACGCTACGCCGTGGCAAAGCCTCGGCAAAGTGCGCAACGCCCTGCTGCTGGCGCTGCTGACCACTGTGGCGGCGTATTTGATCATGATGCTCGCGCCGTTCCCCGGCATACGCCAGATGGCCGTCTTCGCCGCCGTGGGGCTTTCCGCCTCATGCCTGACGGTAATCTTCTGGCATCCGTGGCTGTGCCGCGGTTTGCCGGTGCGACCGGTACCGGCGATGGTACTGATGCTGCGCTGGCTTGTCGCCTGGCGCCGTAACAAGGCGCTTTCCGTGGGGCTCCCGCTGGTGCTCGCCGTCTTCTCGCTGGCCGGACTGGCAACCCTGCGCGTCGATGATGACATTTCGCAGTTGCAGGCGCTGCCGCAGACCCTTCTGGCGCAGGAAAAAGCGATTACCGCGCTGACAGGCCAGAGCGTCGACCAGAAGTGGTTTGTGGTTTACGGTGACTCCGCCCAGCAGACGCTGGAGCGGCTGGAAGCCTTCCTGCCCGCGCTGGAACAGGCTAAAAAAGAAGGACTGATCGACCACTACCGCAGCATTCCGCTCAATTCGCTGGCGCGCCAGCAGCAGGATCTCGACTTGCTGAAAAACGCCGCGCCTGCCGTTACCCGAAGCCTGAACCACGCCGGACTGGCGACGGTTACGCCGGACCTTAACGCCATGCCGGTGACGGTGGACGCCTGGCTTGCCAATCCGGCAAGCGAAGGCTGGCGCCTTTTGTGGCTGACGCTGAAGGACGGCGAAAGCGGCATGCTGGTGCCGGTTGAAGGGGTCAGACAGAGCGCAGCGCTGAACGCTCTTGGCGAGCGGTATTCCGGCGTGGCATGGGTGGATCGGAAAAGCGCCTTTGATGCGCTGTTCGCGCTGTATCGCCACATACTGAGCGGTCTGCTGTTTGTCGCGCTGGCGGTAATCGCCTGCGGCGCGATAGTCCGGCTCGGCTGGCGAAAAGGACTTATCAGCCTGGTGCCCTCGGTACTCTCGCTCGGCTGCGCCCTGGCGGTACTGTCGCTGAGCGGCCATGCGGTCAATCTGTTTTCCCTGCTGGCGCTGGTGCTGGTGCTGGGCATTGGCATTAACTACACCCTGTTTTTCAGTAATCCGCGCGGTACGCCGTTGACCTCGCTGCTGGCGATAACGCTGGCGATGCTGACCACGCTATTGACGCTTGGCATGCTGGTGTTTAGCGCCACCCAGGCAATAAGCAGTTTTGGCATTGTGCTGGTGAGCGGTATTTTCACCGCATTCCTGCTTTCGCCGCTGGCGATGCCGTCGAAAAGAGAGAAGAAAAAACGATGATAAAACGTATTTTTGCCATGTTGCTTGGCGTGCTCATTCTGACCGGCTGTAGCCACTCCCCCAGGGAGCAGGAAGGCCGTCCGCAGGCGTGGCTGGAACCCGGCGTGCGGGTCACGCTGCCTGCGCCGGGCATCTCTCCGGCGGTAAATTCCCAGCAGTTGCTTACCGGCAGCTTTGACGGCAAAACCCAGTCGCTGCTGGTGATGCTCAACGCCGACAATAAAAAAATTACCCTTGCTGGCTTGTCGTCCGTCGGCATTCGGCTGTTTCTGGTCACCTACGATGAAAAAGGACTGCATACCGAGCAGTCCATCGTGGTACCGCAGTTGCCGCCAGCCAGCCAGGTGTTGGCGGACGTGATGCTGAGCCACTGGCCTGTCAGCGCCTGGCAGCCACAGTTACCGGAAGGCTGGACGTTAACAGACACTGGCGACAAGCGTGAACTGCGCAACGCGCGCGGCAGGCTGGTCACTGAAATCAGCTACCTGAACCGTAACGGGAAGCGCGAGCCGATCGGCATTGAACAGCACGTCTTTAAATACCACATCACCATTCAATATTTAGGTGGCTGAGATGATCTACATTTCCGCGGTCGGCACGATCAATGCACTGGGCAACGATAACGACGCAATCGCCGCGAACCTGACACGCGGCGTGGCGCCCGGCATGCGGGCGCGCGCGGGCTGGCTGCAGGGTTATCCCGACGCGGTACTGGCAGGCGTCGACGGTGAACTGCCAGCGATTCCAAACGCGTTTCACGCCCACCGTTCGCGCAACAATCAACTGTTGCTGGCGGCGCTGGCGCAGATTCAACCGCAGGTGGACGACGCCATCGCGCGTTATGGCCGGGATCGGATTGCCGTGGTGCTCGGCACCAGCACCTCGGGGCTGGATGAAGGCGATGCTCACGTCAATCTGACGCTGAATGGCCAGCAAAGCACCGCATGGCAGTACCCGCAGCAGGAACTGGGTGACCCGTCGCGCTTTCTCAGTCACTGGCTGGCGCTGGACGGCCCGGCCTTTACCCTTTCTACGGCCTGCTCCTCCAGCGCCCGCGCCATCATCAGCGGGCGCCGGTTAATCGAGGCGGGCCTGGCGGACGTGGCGATTGTTGGCGGGGCGGATACGCTCAGCCGGATGCCGGTCAACGGCTTTCACAGCCTCGAGTCGCTCTCGCCGACGCGGTGCCAGCCGTTTGCCCGCGATCGCAGCGGTATCACCATCGGCGAAGGGGCGGCACTGATGCTGCTCACCCGCGAGCCGCAGTCCATCGCGCTGCTGGGCGTCGGCGAATCCAGCGACGCGCACCATATTTCCGCCCCACATCCGGAAGGCGAAGGGGCGATCCGCGCGATTCAGCAAGCGTTAAACGACGCGGGCATCGCTGCGGACCAGGTGGGCTATATCAATCTGCACGGCACCGCCACGCCGCTTAATGACAAAATTGAATCGAAAGTGGTAAACATGCTGTTTGGCGAACGCGTCCCCTGCAGTTCCACAAAACACCTGACCGGGCATACGCTGGGGGCGGCGGGCATCACCGAGGCCGCCCTGAGTATGTTGATTTTGCAGCGCAACCTTCCGCTGCCCCCTCAGGACTTTAGCGCATCGCCGCACGACCCGGCGCTGCCAGTCTGCGGCATCATTACGCAGCCGCAGCCGCTGGAGCGGCCGGTCATTCTTTCCAATTCCTTCGCCTTTGGCGGCAATAACGCCAGTATTCTGCTCGGGAGGATTTCATGAGCCCTTATTTATCGCCCGGCGAATACCTGCCGCACGACGCGCCGATGCTGCTGCTTGAGCAGGTCGATAGCGTGACCGACGAGACCGCCATCTGCCGCGTGACGGTTGCGCCCGACGGCGTGCTGGCGCCGTTTCTCGATCCAATGGGCTATCTCCCCGGCTGGTACGCCCTGGAACTGATGGCGCAAACCGTCGGCGTGTGGTCTGGCTGGCATCGCCACCAGCAGGGACAGGGCGCGATTTCGTTGGGCATGGTGCTCGGCGCGCGGGAACTCATCTGCGCGGCGGGGAGGCTTCCCGCCGGTAAGACGTTGATCATTGACGTCAAATTGCTGATGCAGGATGAACGCTTTGGCAGCTTTGAGTGCGTTATCTCGGCGGATGACGAGACGCTGGCAACCGGGCGCGTCAACACCTTCCAGCCAACGGCTGATGAACTTAACACCCTATTTCAACAAGGAGCGTCTGTATGAGTCGTTCAGTTTTAGTGACCGGCGCCAGCAAAGGTATCGGTCGTGCTATCGCCCGGAAGCTGGCGGCAGACGGCTTTGTGGTCGGCGTGCATTATCACCGCGACGCGCAAGGCGCGCAGGCGACGCTGGAAGCGATCCTCGCCGTTGGCGGCGCGGGCCGTCTGCTCAGCTTTGACGTGGCTAACCGCGAGCAGTGCCGGGAGGTGCTGGAGCAGGATATCGCCGCCCACGGCCCCTGGTACGGCGTGGTGAGCAACGCAGGTATCACCCGTGACGCCGCGTTTCCGGCACTCAGCGATAACGACTGGGATGCGGTGATCCACACCAATCTCGACAGTTTTTATAACGTTATCCAGCCCTGCATCATGCCAATGATCGGCGCACGCCAGGGCGGACGCATCATCACCCTGTCGTCGGTATCCGGCGTGATGGGCAACCGCGGGCAGGTCAACTACAGCGCCGCCAAAGCGGGGATCATCGGCGCGACCAAAGCGCTGGCGATTGAGCTGGCGAAGCGCAAAATTACCGTCAACTGTATCGCGCCCGGGCTGATTGATACCGGGATGATCGACATGGAAGACGCCGCGCTGAAAGAGGCGATGGCGATGATCCCCATGAAACGCATGGGGCAGGCGGACGAAGTGGCCGGACTGGCCAGTTATTTAATGTCGGATATTGCGGGTTACGTCACCCGCCAGGTGATTTCCATCAATGGAGGGATGCTATGACACGTCGCGTGGTGATTACAGGGATGGGCGGCGTGACCGCTTTTGGTGAAAGCTGGCAGGCTGTCTCCGCGCGGCTACTGGCCTATGAAAACGCGGTGCGAAAAATGCCGGAATGGCAAGTGTATGACGGGCTGCATACGCTGCTGGGCGCGCCGATCGACGACTTCAGCCTGCCGGAGCACTACACCCGCAAGCGCATCCGCGCAATGGGCCGCGTGTCGCTGATGTCCACCCGCGCCAGCGAACTGGCGCTGGAGCAGGCCGGACTGATTGGCGATGAGGTATTAACCAACGGTCAGACCGGCATCGCCTACGGTTCATCCACCGGCAGCACCGGCCCGGTAAGCGAATTCGCCACCATGCTGACCGAAAAGCACACCAATAACATTACCGGCACCACCTACGTGCAGATGATGCCGCACACCACCGCGGTGAACACCGGACTGTTTTTCGGTCTGCGCGGGCGGGTGATCCCGACCTCCAGCGCCTGCACCTCCGGCAGTCAGGCCATCGGCTACGCATGGGAGGCCATTCGCCACGGTTATCAGACAGTGATGGTTGCAGGCGGCGCGGAAGAACTCTGTCCGTCAGAAGCCGCGGTTTTCGATACCCTGTTCGCCACCAGCCAGCGCAACGACGCGCCAAAAACCACGCCTTCGCCATTCGATGAAGCGCGCGACGGACTGGTGATTGGCGAAGGCGCCGGGACGCTCATTCTTGAAGAGCTGGAACACGCGAAAGCGCGCGGCGCAACGATCTACGGTGAAATTGTCGGCTTCGCCACCAACTGCGACGCGGCGCATATCACCCAGCCGCAGCGGGAAACAATGCAAATCTGCATGGAGCAGGCGTTAAACATGGCAGGCTTAAGCCCGCGGGACATGGGTTATATTTCCGCGCACGGCACGGCCACCGACCGTGGCGACATCGCGGAAAGCCAGGCAACGGCGGCGATCTACGGCGACAACGTGCCGGTCTCCTCGCTGAAAAGCTACTTCGGTCATACGCTTGGCGCCTGCGGCGCGCTGGAAGCCTGGATGAGTCTGCAAATGATGCGCGAGGGCTGGTTTGCGCCTACGCTAAATTTACGTCAACCGGACGCCAGCTGCGGCGCACTGGATTACATCATGGGTGAAGCCCGTAAGATTGACTGCGAATACTTACAGAGCAACAATTTTGCGTTTGGCGGCATCAATACCTCCATCATCATTAAACGTTGGTCGTGATATGTACCAGATTTTGCTCGGAAAAGTATCGACACTGAGCACAGGCGTTTTGCCGCCGGCGTTAACAGAGCAGGCGCCTCAGGGAGCGCGCCGCGCGCGCTGGCTGGCGGGTCGCGTACTGCTTTCCCATGCCCTTTCGCCGCTGCCGGAGATCGTCTACGGCGAACAGGGAAAGCCCGCCTTTGCCCCGCAACACACGCTGTGGTTCAACCTGAGCCATAGCGGCGATGATATTGCGCTACTGCTGAGTGATGAAGGGGAAGTGGGATGCGACATCGAAGCCATCCGCCCGCGAACCAACTGGCGGGAACTGGCAAATGCGGTTTTCAGCGTCGGGGAGCACGCTGAAATTGAAGCAGAACATCCGGACCAGCAGTTGGCTGCTTTCTGGCGTATCTGGACGCGCAAAGAAGCGATGGTGAAACAGCGCGGCGGCAGCGCCTGGCAAATCGTTAGCGTCGACAGCACGCTGGCCTCCGCGCTTTCCGTCAGCCATTGCCAGATCAACAACTTAAGCCTCGCCGTCTGCACGCCGACGCCGTATACGCTGAGTGCGGCGTCGGTGCAATGGCTGGAGACGGTTTAGCGTAAGTTATCCGGGAAATTCGCCGGCAGCTCGCTCGCCGCACAGTCGATCACGCTGTCATTGTCAGCGCCGCAGTCACGGACAAAAGTGATGGTCGCAAACTCGTCAATCACTTCCGTTGGATACGCCGGGCCCGCTTCGCGATACGACTCCATCAGCGGGATATGCTCGTTCTGGAAGCAAACAGTTTTTTCCGGGTTATTCATTACCCAGCGCGGGAAGAAAATGGTGCCGTGGAACAGTTTGTCGCCGAGGTTGACGATCAGGCTGACGTCAGTCCCGGTCGGCTCGGTCCACGAAATTTTATAGATGCTTTCCCCGACACGCACAATGTAAGCCTTCTGATCTTTCACCCAACGGTTTGCGACGATACCGCTGTGGATCCGGTAGTCCAGGGTAGTGTCATTTTTGACGTAAATTTCGTAGTTCCAGCCATTATCGTAGGTATAAACCAGATGTTTGCCAACGAAACCGCTTAAATCTTGTTTGTCGAAAGTGCTCATAATCTTTCTCCTGTTGGTTGATGCGAAGATCATAACGCTTCAAAAAATCGATGAATAACGCTATGTTTGCATCACATTCATTCAATTTTTAGATGAGTTATGCACAAAACGACGCTGGAACAGTGGGCATTGTTAGAAAAGGTGGTGGAGGCAGGCAGCTTTGTCAAAGCGGCGGAAGTCACTCACCGCAGCCAGTCATCGGTGAGCTATAACCTCGCGCTGCTCCAGGAGCGCCTCGGGGTGACGCTGCTGGCGCCGGAAGGCCGCCGGGCGGTATTAACGCCAGCGGGTGAACTGCTGCTCAATCAGGTGAAGCCGTTACTGAAGGGGTTCACCTGGCTGGAAACCCGCGCCGCGACGTTACAAAACGGTATGCGCACGCGACTGGATCTGGTGGTCGACAGCATTTTTCCTCGCCGCCGTCTGTTTGTCATTCTCAAACAGTTTCAACAGGCGTGGCCGCAAACCCAGGTACGCCTCACGGAAGTGCTGGAAAACAGCCCCGAACAGCAGGCGGCGTATGCCGATGCTGACGTCATGGTGCTCACCCGCCGACATGATATCACCGGGCGCGGCGAGTGGCTGATGAACATTGATTTCATCGCTGTCGCCCATCGCGATCATCCGCTGTGCGCGCAGACGATACCGCTGGATGAAGACGCGCTGCGCGCCTGGCCGCTTATTCGCATTGCCGACCGGGATAATCCGCAGCAGCCTGGCCGCGATGGCTGGACCTTTTCCACCGTCGACGCCGCCATTGACGCGGTGATGTATCAGGTCGGCTATGGCTGGCTACCGGAGGAACGGATTGAACCCTTGCTGGAACAGGGCGTACTGCGCAGGCTACCCTTGACGCATGGCGCCCGTCGCGCCACGCCGCTGCATCTTATTGTCAAAAATACCCTCGCCCCGCTCGATGATCAGGTCAGCACTCTGCTGCGGTTATTAAGCGAGAGATAACATATGATTTTCGTATAATTCCCGCCTTTCACCGCCCTTCTATTGATCCAGAACACGTCAAAAGTATGATGATTCCTTAGAATCGTCATACTTCTTTAGTCGTACTCCTACAGCATTCAGGATCACTATTTTGTCCAGACTACGCCGCACACTCTTTGCGCTGCTGGCCTGTGCGTCCTTCTTCGCGCACGCCGCCGCGCCTGACGAAATCACTACCGCCTGGCCGGTCAACGTCGGGCCGCTTAACCCGCATCTCTATACCCCTAATCAGATGTTCGCCCAGAGCATGGTGTACGAGCCGCTGGTGAAATACCAGGCGGACGGATCGGTAAAACCGTGGCTGGCAAAAAGCTGGACCCACACGGCGGACGGGAAAACCTGGACCTTCACGCTGCGCGATGACGTGACGTTTTCCAATGGCGAACCGTTTGACGCCCCTGCCGCGGCGGAAAATTTCCGCGTGGTGCTCGACAACCGCCAGCGTCATGCCTGGCTTGAACTGGCCAACCAAATCGTCGACGTCAAAGCGCTGGGCAAAACCGAACTGCAAATTACCCTGAAGAGCGCCTATTACCCGTTCCTGCAAGAGCTGTCCCTGCCGCGCCCTTTCCGCTTTATCGCCCCGTCGCAGTTTAAAGACAATGAAACCCTGCGCGGCATTAAAGCGCCGATCGGCACCGGACCGTGGGTACTGAAAGAATCAAAGCTTAACCAGTACGACGTGCTGGTGCGTAACGAACGTTACTGGGGCGACAAGCCGCCGATCAGGCAAATCACCGTCAAGGTGATCCCTGATCCAACCACCCGCGCGGTGGCGTTTGAAACCGGCGAAGTTGACCTGCTGTACGGCAATGAAGGACTGTTGCCGCTCGACACCTTTGCCCGGTTCAGTCAGAACCCGGCGTACCGTACTCAGCTTTCACAGCCGATAGAGACGGTGATGCTGGCGCTGAATTCCGCCAAAGCGCCCACCAACGAGCTGGCAGTGCGTGAAGCGCTGAATTATGCGGTGAACAAAAAATCACTGATCGACAATGCCCTGTACGGCACCCAGCAGGTGGCCGACACGCTGTTCGCCCCGAGCGTGCCCTACGCCAATATCGGCCTGAAGCCGCGCCAGTACGACCCGCAGCAGGCCAAAACGCTGCTGGAAAATGCGGGCTGGAAGCTCCCGGCGGGCAAAGACATCCGCGAAAAAATGGGTCAGCCGCTGCGCATTGAGCTGTCGTTTATCGGCACCGACGCGCTGAGCAAATCCATGGCGGAAATCATTCAGGCCGATATGCGCAAAATTGGCGTCGATATCGCTCTGATCGGCGAAGAAGAGAGCAGTATCTATGCCCGCCAGCGTGACGGTCGCTTTGGCATGATTTTCAATCGCACCTGGGGCGCGCCGTACGATCCGCACGCCTTTATGAGCTCAATGCGCGTCCCCTCCCACGCCGACTACCAGGCGCAGCAGGGACTGGCTGACAAGCCGATCATCGATAAAGAGATCGGCGAAGTGCTGGAAACCACAGACGAAACCACGCGTCAGGCGCTGTACAAAGACATTCTGACCCGTTTGCACAATGACGCGGTGTATCTGCCCATCAGCTACGTCTCCATGATGGTGGTGGCAAAACCTGAGCTGGGCGAAATCCCTTACGCGCCCATCGCGTCGGACATCCCGTTTGAACAGATAGAACCGGTGAACCCCTGATGTTGCGTTACATAGTGCGGCGCATTCTGCTGCTGATCCCGATGATTTTCGCCGCCTCGGTGATTATCTTTTTGATGTTGCGTCTGGGTACCGGCGACCCGGCAATGGACTACTTGCGCCTGTCGAATCTGCCGCCGACGCCGGAGATGGTCGCTTCGACGCGCGTAATGTTGGGGCTGGACCAGCCGCTTATCGTGCAGTATGGCAACTGGCTGTGGAAGGCGCTGCATCTGGACTTCGGCATCTCGTTCGCCACTCAGCGCCCGGTGCTGGATGATATGTTGAACTTCCTGCCCGCGACCCTGCAACTGGCGGGCGCGGCGCTGATATTAATTCTGCTCACCTCTGTGCCGCTTGGTATCTGGGCGGCGCGCCACCGCGATCGCCTGCCGGATTTCATCGTGCGGCTGATCGCGTTCCTCGGCGTCTCAATGCCCAACTTCTGGCTCGCTTTCCTGCTGGTGATGTTCTTTTCCGTGTACCTGCAATGGCTACCCGCGATGGGCTACGGCGGCTGGCAGCACCTTCTTTTGCCTGCGCTGTCGATCGCCTTTATGTCGCTGGCGATCAACGCCCGTTTGCTGCGCGCCAGCATGCTGGAGGTTGCCGGGCAGCGCCACGTCACCTGGGCGCGACTGCGCGGTCTTAACGAGAAACAAACCGAACGTCGCCATATTCTGCGCAACGCCTCGCTGCCGGTCGTCACCGCGGTGGGGATGCACATCGGCGAGCTGATCGGCGGGACGATGATTATTGAAAACATCTTCGCCTGGCCCGGCGTCGGGCGCTACGCCGTATCGGCGATTTTTAACCGCGACTATCCGGTGATTCAGTGTTTTACGCTGATGATGGTGGTGGTGTTTGTAGTCTGTAACCTGATTGTAGATTTGCTGAACGCCGCGCTGGACCCGCGCATTCGCCGCCATGAAGGAGCGCATTCGTGAACTTTTTTCTCTCTGCTCGCTGGTCGGTACGTCTGGCACTGGTCATTATCGCGTTGTTGGCGGTGGTTGCGATCACCAGTCAGTGGTGGTTGCCGTACGATCCGCAGGCGATCGATTTACCGTCGCGTCTGCTGGCCCCCGACAGCCAGCACTGGCTTGGCACCGACCATCTGGGGCGCGATATTTTTTCCCGCCTGCTGGCGGCGACAAAGGTGTCGCTGGGGTCAGTGATGGCCTGCCTGCTGCTGGTACTGGCGCTGGGGCTGGTCGTTGGCGGCAGCGCCGGACTGATGGGCGGTCGCGTCGATCAGATAACGATGCGCGTCGCGGATATGTTTATGACGTTCCCAACCTCGATCCTGTCGTTCTTCATGGTCGGTGTACTGGGAACCGGGCTGACCAACGTAATTATCGCCATCGCGCTGTCCCACTGGGCGTGGTATGCGCGAATGGTGCGCAGCCTGGTGATCTCCCTGCGCCAGCGCGAGTTCGTACTCGCTTCGCGCCTTTCCGGCGCCGGTCACGTGCGGGTGTTTATCGATCATCTGGCCGGTGCGGTAATCCCTTCCCTGCTGGTGCTGGCGACGCTGGATATCGGCCATATGATGCTGCACGTCGCCGGTATGTCATTCCTCGGCCTCGGCGTCACCGCGCCGACGGCGGAATGGGGAGTAATGATTAACGACGCGCGCCAGTATATCTGGACCCAGCCGCTGCAAATGTTCTGGCCGGGGCTGGCGCTGTTTGTCACCGTGATGGCCTTTAACATGGTGGGCGACGCCCTGCGCGATCACCTCGATCCTCATCTGATTACGGAGCATGCCCACTGATGCCGCAACAGATTGCATTACAGACTCTTGCCCTGGAAGCGGACCGTCCGCTGGTACACGGCGTCTCATTAACGCTGAAACGCGGACGGGTGCTGGCGCTGGTGGGCGGCAGCGGCAGCGGTAAGTCGCTGACCTGCGCGGCGGCGCTCGGTATCCTGCCCGCAGGCGTTCGCCAGACGGCAGGCGTCCTCCTTGCCGACGGCAGGCCGGTCTCGCCCGGCACGCTGCGCGGCATCAAAATCGCCACTATTATGCAAAACCCGCGCAGCGCCTTTAATCCGCTTCATACCATGGCGACACACGCGCGGGAGACCTGCCTGGCGCTGGGGAAATCCGCCGACGACGCCACGCTTATCGCGGCGCTGGATGCTGTCGGGTTGGACAACGCGGAGCGTGTACTGAAGCTGTACCCGTTTGAGATGAGCGGCGGCATGTTGCAACGTATGATGATTGCTATGGCGGTGCTGTGCGACGCGCCGTTTATCATCGCCGACGAACCGACGACCGATCTTGACGTGGTCGCCCAGGCGCGCATCCTCGAGCTGCTGGAACGCATTATGGCTGAGCGCGCGCCAGGTATGCTGCTGGTGACGCACGACATGGGCGTGGTGGCGCGGCTGGCCGACGACGTAGCGGTGATGGATAACGGCAGGATCGTCGAACAGGGCGAGGTGGAAACGCTGTTCCATGCGCCGCAGCACAGCGTAACCCGCAGTCTGGTGTCGGCGCATCTGGCCCTGTACGGAATGGAGTTAGCCTCATGACCTTACTCAGCGTCTCTGCCCTGTCACATCAGTATGCGCACGCGAACCTCGGCGGCAAACATCCGCATCAGGCGGTACTGAACGATATCTCACTGAACCTGCAAAGCGGCGAAACCGTGGCGCTGTTAGGCCGTAGCGGCTGCGGGAAAAGCACCCTCGCGCGTCTGCTCGTCGGGCTGGAGTCACCGACGCAGGGGAGCGTAAGCTGGCGCGGCGAACCGCTGGCGACACTGAACCGGGCGAAACAGAAAGCCTTTCGCCGGGATATTCAGATGGTGTTCCAGGACGCTATCAGCGCCGTTAATCCGCGCAAAACCGTCTGCGAGATCCTCCGTGAGCCGATGCGTCATTTGCTCTCGCTGTCGAAAGCCGACCAACTGGCGCGGGTGCGCGAGATGCTGAACGCGGTCGATCTCGACGTTTCGCTGCTGAACAAACGCCCGCCGCAGTTGAGCGGCGGCCAGCTGCAGCGCGTCTGCCTGGCGCGAGCGCTGGTGGTAGAGCCGAAACTGTTGATTCTGGACGAAGCAGTATCGAACCTCGATCTGGTGTTGCAGGCCGGGGTGATCCGTCTGCTCAAAAAATTGCAGCAACAGTTTGGCACCGCCTGTCTGTTTATCACCCACGATCTGCGGCTGGTCGAGCGTTTCTGCCAGCGGGTGATGGTGATGGACGACGGGCGAATCGTGGAAACGCAGACCGTTGGCGAGACGTTAACATTTTCCTCTGAGGCGGGACGTGTGTTACAAAACGCGGTACTTCCCGCTTTTCCCGTGCGCCGTCGCGCCATAGCCTGAGGTTTATAACAGATGCAACGAGTCACCATTACCCTCGATGACGATCTCCTGGAGACGCTGGACAGCCTGAGTCAGCGCCGGGGCTATCACAACCGTTCCGAAGCGATCCGCGATATCCTGCGCGGCGCGCTGGCGCAGGAAACCACGCAGGAACACGGCACCCAGGGCTTCGCGGTGCTTTCCTATGTGTACGAACATGAAAAACGCGACTTAGCCAGCCGGATTGTTTCCACGCAGCACCATCACCACGACCTTTCCGTTGCCACCCTGCATGTGCATATTAATCATGACGATTGCCTGGAGATCGCGGTGTTGAAAGGCGACATGGGCGACGTGCAACATTTCGCCGACGATGTCATCGCCCAGCGCGGCGTGCGCCACGGCCATTTGCAGTGCCTGCCAAAAGAAGAATAACGTCGCCGCATCCGGCAAAAGATCGAGTGCGTTGCGCTTCTCCGGCCTGGCGCAGTTCGCGACCGCAGGCCGGCTCAGGCATTAAGCCTGTTTCAAACGTTCACTAAGGGTATCGATAATCCAGGTATTGACGGACACCTGTTCTTCCGCCGCTGCGGAACTTAAGCGTTCGCCAAAAGATTCCGGATAGCGAAGCGTAAACGTTTTCATTTTTTCCGTATGTGCATAAGGTTCGATTCCCGCTTCCCGGCAATCCGCAAGATATTCGTTTAAAGAGATTTCGCCCTCTTCCTGTAAACCCTGAATGCTGTCTGAGACAAAATCGCAATGACCCGATAACCCAAGGAATTTACCGCGAAACGCGTTTAGTTCAGGCACATAATGAATCACGGCAGGATGCCCCGCGATTTCCATTGCGTTTGGCGTTTTAGGTTTGATCATGGTTTAACCCCTATGCTTATTAGCCAGTCGCGCACACTCTCCACTGCGCCTTTATCTGTATCCGGTGAAGGATGCGGTCGGTGAAAACAAGCAATACTATTGTTTAATAAGAATTTGCATCGAGAGCCGCGTCCTTCTTTAATTTCACCGCCTAACGCTTTGACCAGAGACTCTATGTCTAACCACTTTATTGCTTGTGGTACAGGCGTTTTAAAGAGTTGCTCCAGCATATTCCTTTGCTTTTTCCGCAAGGATAACACCTGCTGCCTCATAACATTCCCTTTTTGACTTCATCCTTTGACGTCAATTTTATGACAGCATAAAGTGAAGTCAAGCCTCCGCTACCGGGTGCGCTGCGCTTCTCCGGCCTGGCGCAGTTCGCGACCGCAGGCCGGATTACGCCATCGTGCCGATCGTTTTCCGGAAGCGGAACAAGGCGATCAGGAAGAAGGCGCTGCCAATAGCCAGCAGGGTGAGGAACTGCGGCCACACGATGCCAAACCCCGCGCCGCGATAAAGAATCGCCTGCGCCAGCGAGACAAAATGGGTGGTTGGCATGGTCAGCATGATGTCCTGGACCGCCTCCGGCATACTTTCGCGCGGCGTCGAACCGCCGGAAAGCATCTGTAACGGCAACAGCACCAGGATCATTAGCAGGCCCAGTTGCGGCATGGAACGCGCCAGCGTGCCCATAAAGATACCAATGGAAGTGGTGGCGAACAGGCTCAGCGCTACGCCCAGCATAAACAACGGGATCGAACCTTCGATCGGCACGCCGAGCACGCCTTTCACCATCAGCAGCAGCGACAGGCCAGAAACCACCAGCACCACCAGCCCCATCGACCAGACCTTCGCCATCATGATCTCAAACGGCGTAATCGGCATCACCAGCAGGTGTTCAATGGTGCCGTGTTCACGTTCACGGATCAGCGCCGAGCCGGTCAACACAATCGCCAGCATGGTGATGTTGTTAATAATCGCCATTACGCCGCCAAACCACGCCGGGTCAAGGTTCGGGTTAAAACGCATTCGCGTCTCCAGTGAGACCGGCGGCTCGCTGTTGTCGCGATAACGGGCGACAAAACTGTTCACCTCGCCGTTAATGATATTCTGGATATAGCTGTTGCCGGTAAACGCCTGGCTCATCCGCGTGGCGTCAACGTTGACCTGAATATCCGGTTGCCGTCCGGCCAGCACGTCGCGCTGAAAATTGGGCGGAATGTTCACCGCAAAGGTGTAGCGACCCGCGTCCAGCCCTGCGTCCATTTCGTCAGCGGTGATCATTTCCGGCGGTAAAAACCACGGGCGATAAAAGCTGTTCACGATGCGATTCGACAACGGCGATTGATCCATGTCGGCAATCGCAATCGGCGCCAGATGCAGCGAACCGGGTAGCACGGTGGCGGAGGAGTATACCGAGACGGTAAACGCGAAAACGATCAGCGTCAGCATCGCTTTATCACCCAGAAGGCTGCGTAACTCTTTAATGCCCAAATTGAAAATATTGCGTAACCGGCGCATTACCCCTCCTGTTTTTTCAGCAGCAGAATGCTCAGTCCCAACACCAGCGGAATGGCCACCAGCAGCGGCAGGAACTGCGGCCAGAGATCGGCAAGATCCAGCGCTTTCGAAAATGTTCCGCGGGCGATCGTCAGAAAATGGCTGGTCGGGTAGATCTCGCCAATCCACCGGCCTGGACCTTCCAGCGAAGCCACCGGATCGATCATTCCTGAAAACTGGGTGGCCGGGATCAGCGTGATAATGGACGTACCGAAAATTGCCGCAATCTGGCTTTTCATGAACGTAGAAATCAGCAGCCCCATGCCGGTGGCGATGGTGACATATAGCAGCGCCGCGAGGCAGAGCGTCAGAAAACTGCCCTTATGCGGAACGCCAAACACGAACACCGACAGCGCGCAGAGCAGCAGAAAATTGAGCATCCCCAGCGCGATATACGGCAGCTGTTTGCCGAGCAGAAATTCGCTGCGGGTGGTCGGCGTTACGTACAGGTTGATGATTGACCCGAGCTCTTTTTCCCGTACCACGCTCAGCGCGCTGAGCATGGAAGGGATCATCATTAATAGCAACGGGATCACCGCCGGAACAATAGCAGGCAGACTTTTCACGTCCGGGTTATAGCGATAGCGGGTTTCGATGGTCAGTAAACCGGACTGCGTTACGGGCGTTGGCTGGCGGCCCGCCACCTCCTGCAGCCAGCTTTGGTGCATCGCCTGTACATAACCTTTCACCGTCTCGGCGCGGCTCGGCATCGCGCCATCAACCCATACGCCAATGTCCACCGGCGTGCCGCGGGCAATGTCGCGGCCAAAATCAGGCGGAATTTCAATCGCTACCGCCACTTCACCCGCGCGCATTCGCCGGTCGAGATCGTCATAACTGGTAAGCGGTGGTTGTTCAATAAAATAACGGGAACCGGACAGGTTGAGCGTCCACGCCTGGCTGCTGACTGTCTGGTCGCGGTCGAGCACCGCAAAGCGCAGGTTTTCAACGTCCATGCTGATGCCGTAGCCCATGATCAGCATCAGGATCACCGTCCCCATCAGCGCCAGCGTTGAACGAACCGGATCGCGACGCAGCTCCAGCGCTTCGCGACGGCTATAGCTGAACAGACGGCGCAGGCTGAAGCCCTGGCGCGGCGGTTTTTCCTGCTCATGCGTCGTCTTCAGCGGCAACGACGCGTCCGGCGTCGGGGCCGGACCCGACGCTTCCGCCAGCCAGGCAATAAACGCGTCTTCCAGCGTGGCGGCGCCGCGCCGTTCTACCAGTTCCCGCGGTGTGCCGCTGGCCAGCACTTTCCCGGCGTGCATCAGCGACATGCGGTCGCAACGCTCCGCCTCGTTCATAAAGTGGGTGGAGATAAAAATGGTCACTTTGTCGCGACGGGATAAATCGACCATCAGTTGCCAGAACATATCCCTGGCGACCGGATCGACGCCGGAAGTCGGTTCGTCAAGGATCAGCATTTCCGGGCGATGGATCACCGCCACGGCCAGCGACAGGCGTTGACGAATGCCGAGCGGGAGCGACGTCGGCAGGATGTCTTCCACTTCGGTGAGCATAAAGCGTTTGCTCATCTCATTGACCCGCGCCGGGATCTCCGCTTGCGGTATATGAAAAAGGCGGGCGTGCAGCTCCAGATTTTGCCGCACCGTCAACTCGCTGTAGAGTGAAAAGGCTTGCGACATATAGCCGACGCGGCGGCGAGTTTCGATATCCTTCGGATCGACCGGTTGACCAAACAGCCACGCTTCGCCTTCGCTTGCGGGCAGCAGCCCGGTCAGCATTTTCATGGTGGTGGATTTCCCGCAGCCGTTCGAACCGAGAAAGCCAAAAATCTCGCCGCGCGGAATGCGGAAGTTAACGTGATCGACAGCGACGAAATTGCCAAAGCGCATAGTCAACGCTTTCGCCTCTATCGCAATTTCCGCCTGTTCCGCGTCATACGGCGGGATAGTCACCGGTTTGTGGGCCTGCCGCTGCGCCTCGGGTAAAAGGGCGATAAACGCCTGCTCCAGCGAGTCGCTGGCGGTTTGCTCGCGCAACGCCTGCGCGCTGCCGGTTGCCAACACCTCACCCGCGTTCATTGCCACCAGCCAGTCAAAACGTTCAGCCTCTTCCATATAGGCGGTCGCGACCAGCACGCTCATGTTGGTCTGACGCTGGCGAATGCTATCGATAAGGTCCCAGAACTGCGCGCGGGAAAGCGGATCAACGCCGGTGGTCGGCTCGTCGAGAATCAATAACTGCGGGTCGTGGATCAGGGCGCAGCACAGTCCCAGCTTTTGCTTCATGCCGCCCGACAGTTTTCCGGCGGGACGGTCGCGAAACGGCGCCAGCCCGGTGCTGTTCAACAGTTCATTGATACGCGCTTCGCGCTCGGCTTTGCTATGCCCAAACAGGCGGGCAAAAAAGTCGACATTTTCATACACCGACAGCGTGTGGTAGAGGTTTTTTCCCAGCCCCTGCGGCATCCAGGCGATGCGCGGACACACCTCGCGGCGGTGCTTCGGGTCACGCATATCGCCGCCAAGCACCCTCACGTTTCCCTGTTCGATCGCCCGCGCGCCGGAAATCAGCGACAGCAGGCTTGATTTTCCCACCCCGTCCGGGCCAATCAGCCCCACCATGCAGCGGGCGGGAATGTCCAGCGTGATATTGTTCAGCGCGACCGTAGCCCCGTAATGCTGACTCACGCCGTCAAGGTGCGCCACGGGAGGTACAGAAACCTGCGCCAGATGCGTCATTGCGGCAGCCTCACTGCCAGCGACTCAGGCCACGGGAGTTTTTCATCCAGCCTCACCCACGCCATTCCCGGTAGCCCGGTTTTCACATATTCCAGATGCTGTTCGAGCAGTTCCGGTGGGATACGCGCCTTGACGCGAAACATCAGCTTCAGTCGCTCATCGCTCGTCTCAACGGTCTTCGGAGTGAACTGGGCGACGCTGGCGACAAAGCTAATGGTGGCGGGAATACGCAGCGTTGGCGCGGCATCCAGCACCAGTCGCGCTTCGCCGCCAATCTTCAGCAGTCCGGCCTGTTCGGTAGGCAGGAAAAAGGTCATATAAACATCGCTGAGATCGACCATATTCAGCACCCGACCTCCCGCCGCCAGTACTTCGCCCGGTTCCGCCACCCGGTACTGCACCCGGCCATCGCGCGGCGCTTTCAGTTCACTGTCCTCAATGTCGGCGACGATGCGACGTTCGGTGGCCTGCGCGGCTTCCACGCGGGTTTGCGCCTGAATGATGCTGGTACGCGCGGCCTCGATCGCCGCGTTAGCGGCAGAGACCTGCGCTTTTGCCGACTCCAGCGCCGCGCGGGCGCTTTCGGCGGCGGCGCGATCGTCATCCAGTTGCTGCGCCGACACCGCGCCACGCTGGGAAAGCGAGCGTGAGCGAAGGTGTCGATTAGAGACCGAAGCCAGCTCGGCTTCACGCTGTTTCACCACCGACTGCGCGGCGCGGGTTTCGCTCTGTCGCTGCTCAAGAAGCGCCCGCGCGGCGGCAACGGCGCTTTCCGCTTCTTTAATTTGCGCGATGGCTTCCAGCCTTTGCTCCTGCAACACGCGGGTATCCATCTTCGCCAGCACCTCGCCCTGGCGAACAAACTGCCCCTCTTTCACCAGAATAGCGTCAATGCGTCCGGCGATTTTGGTGGCGATATCCACTTCCGTCGCCTCGATCCTGCCGTTACTGGCGGCAAAGCCCTCCGGCACGCCAGCGGGGCGCAGCATCCACCACGCCGCCGCCGCGACCACCACCAGCACGCCTGCCACCCACCACGCCAAATGACGTTTACTCTTGTCCATAATCGACCCGCCATAATCCCTGTCAGCAAACCATGCGTGTTACAACACCCGCCGAACGCGCGTTCAGCGGGATCTTCCTTCCGGGATAAGAAGGAAAGCGAGAAAGTAGCCGTGCGGCATCCGGGCGTCAGCGCGACGCGTGCCGTGAAGGAAAGTGAATGATGGAGAAGTGCGAAAAACGGGTAGTAATGTTGTCATCATCAGCGATCCTGGCCGTAAATGAAACACGCATACTCATAACTACTATCAATAGGATACTAACACCTGCGATTAATAAGTCTATTCAGTAATTCTTGTCAATGACGCCCGTAACGGAATTCACTTATCGCCCTGTATTATCCCGGACTGAACGAAGGCCGTACTCTGGCGGCGCCGCAGGGTGCTGGCATGGACGATGTGATCGCGTTCCATTTCGGATTTCATTCTGCATTTCACCCCCTTTCACTTTGCAAATATCGCTATTTCGGCGGCCAGCCAGAATGTGAAGAACATCACCTGAACAGGTCTCACTCGCCTCACCCATTTAAAAAATAATAGATTATTTTCAATGCATTATAAAAATTCACTGCGTTCTGCAAGGTTATGGCACGCCCTCTGCAATATCACCGGTGTAATCAACACTGGAGATAGTTAAATGACGTACAAAATTTTACTCCCGCAGGAAATCATGGCAGAAGGGAGAGAATATCTGGAAAGCCGCGGTTATGAGCTGATTACCGGCTCAGGCATGGAAGAAGAGGACATTATCCGCGATATCCCGGATTGCGACGGTATTATCGTTCGCCTGTCCAAAATGTCCGATCGCGTCTTTGAAGCGGCTAAAAAGCTGAAGGTGGTCGCACGTCACGGCGCGGGTTACGACACTGTCGATCTTGAATCAGCCAAACGCCACGGCGTGGTGGTTCTTAACGCGCCTATCGCCAACAGCATGTCGGTTGCCGAACTGACGATTTTCTACATGTTGCACTGCTCGCGTAACTTTAAGCTGGTCGAAGAAAAGATGCTTGAAGATTACTACTGGGCCAAACTGCGTACCCCAAAAGTGGAGCTGGATGGCAAAACGCTCGGCCTGATCGGGGTGGGGAATATCGGCTCCCGCGTGGCCCTGAAAGCCCTGCACGGCTTCAACATGAAAGTCATTGCGTACGATCCGTATAAAACCCAGCAGCAAGTGCCGCAGGGCGTCCAGATGACGGATGACTTTGAACGCATCTTTAAAGAGAGCGACTTTGTTTCGCTGCATTGTCCGACCACCGCCGAAACCACCGATTTTGTCGGTGAAAAACAGTTCTCCCTGATGAAACCTTCGGCCTATTTCATCAACACCGCGCGCGGCAAGCTGGTGGATGAAAAAGCGCTCTATCACGCGCTCACCAGTAACACCATCGCGGGCGCAGGCATCGATGTGCTGAAAAAAGAGCCGTTCGACGCCAACGATCCCATTTTTTCACTGAGCAATATCGTGATTGGGCCGCATATCGGCGCCGCCACGATCGAAGCGACCGATCGCGCTTCACTGCATTCCGCCATCGGGATTGATGAAGTCCTGTCCGGTAAAAAACCGTCCTGGCCGGTTCCGGGTTTTTAAGGAGAAAAACATGTCTATTGGCAACCGTATTTTTTTACAACGCCCGCAAGGCAACCCTGAACTGCTCAAAGCGTATGAACAGCTTCCGGCGGCAAATATTGCCGACACCATGAACCGTATCGCGGTACTCGGCAACGGCATAAAGCGTATTTCCGCGCCGAAGAAGCCGATTATGGCAGGGTTTGCTATCACCGTGAAAGCGCGCGCCGGGGATAACCTGATGCTGCATGCGGCGCTGGATATGGCGACGGAAAACGACGTGATTGTGGTCTCTAATGAAGGCGACCGCTCCCGCGCGCTGATGGGGGAGATCATGGTGGCCTACGCGCACTGCTGCAAAAAAATCGCCGGAATTGTGCTCGACGGCCCCATCCGTGATATCGACGCGCTTTCCGTCCTCGACTTCCCGCTCTTTGCTACCGGCGCAAACCCGGCAGGCCCCTTTAAGGAAGGGCCGGGCGAAGTGAATACGCCGATCGCCGTCGGCGGTGTGGCGGTGAATCCGGGCGACCTGATTGTCGGCGACGCCGATGGCGTCATCGTGGTGCCGCTTGGCGACGCCGAAGCGCTGCTGGCGAAAGCAAAAGAGTATTCAAAATTTGACGCAAGTAAGGTCGAAGCGGCTAAAAACGGCGCCGCGAACCGTCAGTGGGTTAAGAAGACGCTTGAAGACAAAGGCGTTGAGTTCATCGACGACACTTACCGTTAATACGAATAAATAATAAAACGCCGCGACGTCTGATGAGCCGCGGCTTTAAAGCAAAGGTAATTAACATGCTTTATTTAAAACTCTTACCCATTATTTTTTTCCCGGTCTTGTTCTGGATAATACCTAATCCTGAAGGCGTTTCCGCCGCCACCTGGCATATGGTGGGGATTTATCTGGCAATGCTGTGCGGTCTGGTGCTGCGCCCGTTTACCGATGCGGTGATCATGCTGATTATTCTGGGGTTCGCGTCTCTGGTGCTCGATCCCGGTCCACTGTTTGCCGGATTCGGCAGTCCGATGGTCTGGTTTATTATCAGCGCCTTTATCATCTGCAAAGCGTTTGTGATCACCGGCCTCGGCAAGCGCATCGCCTATATGCTGCTTAAGCGTTACGGGAAGAATACCCTGACGCTCGGCTATTTGATGATGGTAACCGATACCGTTCTCGCGCCCGCCACCGGCTCAAACATGTCCCGTTCCGGCGGCATCACCTACCCCATTTTCCGCAACATTGCCGAAGCGCTGGGCTCAAAGCCGGATGAGGGCAGCCGCAAAATCGGCGCTTATCTGACTATCCTGATGTATGTCGTCTCAATGGGCACCTCCAGCCTGTTTCTGACCGGGATGGCCACCAACTCAATTACCGTGTCGCTGGCGAACGAAATTATGAAGGTCAACCTGGAATGGATGACCTGGTTTAAGGCCGCCATCGTGCCCGCCGGACTGGTTCTGCTGCTGTCGCCATGGATCCTGTATAAAATCTACGCGCCAGAGTTAAAAACAATCGCCAACGTGAACGACATCGCTGAAAAAGGCCTGCGTGAGCTGGGGCCGGTGAAGCGGGAAGAAAAACTGCTGATCGTCTTTTTCATCCTCGGCGTACTGGGCTGGATGACGGGTTCGCTCACCGGCATCGCCTTTATACCTGTGGGACTGGCTTTCCTTGCCTGTCTGTTGCTGTTTGGCGTTTTAAGCTGGAACGATGTGGTCAGTGAGAAATCCGCCTGGCAAACCTTTGTCTGGTACGGCGCGTTCTATGGCTGCGCGGTGGCGCTGTCAAAGGGCGGTTTTTATGTCTTCCTCGTCGACGTCATCAAAAACTATCTTGATTTGTCGCACCTGAGCGAATTCAGCGCCATCGCGGTGCTGGTGTTTATCAGCCTCGCGGTACGTTACTTCTTCGTCTCTAACAGCGCTTTTGTCGTCTCGTTCTACCCGGTGCTGTTTACTCTTGGCATGACCACCCAGGCGCACCCGATGTATGTGGCGCTGTCTTTAGCGTTTTCAGCAGGCTATGGCGCATTGTTGACCCACTACGGCAACGGCGCGGGGGTTTTCACCTTCTCCAGCGGCTATGTCCCGCAAAAAACCTTCTGGCTGTTAGGTACCATTATGGTGGTGATTAACGTTCTGGTTTACTTCCTGATCGGCATTCCTTACTGGAAATTCATCGGTATTTAAAGGAGATAGCAATGAAACTGGATATTCTGATCAAAAATGGCCTGATTGCCGATGTCGAAAGCAATGAATACCTGAATCGCAGCATCGGGATTATTGGCAACCGCATTGTCGATCTGGATAACGTCGACGCCACCCAGGCGGAAACGGTGATCGATGCCGCTGGCTGTCTCGTCCTGCCGGGTCTGATCGACTTTCATGCCCATGTGTTTCATGGCGGTACGGCAATCAGCGTGAACCCGGATATTATCTGCCTGCCGAATGGCGTCACCAGCGTGGTGGATGCGGGAAGCAGCGGATGGGTGAACTACGCGTTGTTTCGTCACAGCGTGATCGCATCTTCAATGGTAAAGATAAAAAGCTATCTCAACGTGGTGAACGTCGGGCTTTCCACGCTCGGGGGCGGGCCAACCGGTTATCTGGAAAACACCAATCCCGCGAATTACAACGTGGAACGCATTGCCCGGACGCTGGCGGAAAACAGCGACAATATCCTTGGTCTGAAGCTGCGTTACAGCCAGGATATTGCGAAGGGAAAAGCGTACTCCAGCGATCCTTTCCTTACCACCGTCGCGCTGGCGCGTGAGCTGAACACTTCCCTCTGCGTTCATGTTACAGATGCCCTGCTGCCCGCCGATGAGCTGATAGGTCATTTTCAGGCAAACGATATATACGCCCACTGCTTCCACGGTACGGGTCACTCGATACTGAACGCGCAGGGCGAAGTTTACCCGGCGGTGAAACAGGCCAAAAAGCGGGGCGTGATTTTCGACTGCTCCAACGGGGTGGCGCATTTTGACTTCAACGTGGCCAGCAATGCGATGGAGCAAGGTTTTTACCCGGATATCATCAGCACTGACCTGACGCAAAGAAATAGCCTGCGGACGGATAAGGTGTACAGCCTGCTGCATGTAATGTCGAAATATCTCAACATGGGCATGTCATTTTTTGACGTCCTGCGCGCAGTCACCACCACGCCAGCCCGCCTGATGAAAATGGAAGGAGACATCGGCACGTTAAAGCCAGGCGCGTTTGCCGATATTTCCCTTGTGAAGCTACGCAAGGAGCGGATCGTCTTTGAAGATACCCGCGGCGTAAAAATAGAGGGCGATCGGTATATCGATAACTGCGCCACACTCTGCAACGGTCAGATTGTTTATCGTCGTCTTCATTTCTGAGCATTGCCTGTTGAACCTTACACAATGGTTTGTGTAAGGTTCTTTTTATAAATCAGGACGCCAGCCGTAAGTGATGAATAAATGAAGAATAATGAGATTGTTATCTTTTCTGTTTCCAGCACCATCACTCAGCGCATCGCCAATGTGTTAATAGAACGCAAACTGGATATTCCCGTATACGAATTTCATTATTCTGACGTGCTGGAAAAAGCGGATGAGATGATTCGCGCCGGCACAAAAATTATTATCAGCCGCGGTGGCACCGCCGCCCTGTTGCGCAGCAATATGACCATTCCGGTTATCGAGATCGCCCATGATTTTCACGGCGTTTATCGCATCCTGCAGGAAGCCAAACACAAGTCGCAGAAAATCGCCGCTATTGGTTTTCCTCAGTTTTGTAATGCGCTGCGCCATTATCAAAATATGACCAACGAAGAGTTCAAGATCTGCCAGGTCTATAACCATTATGATATTGAAAACGTGGTTAAAAATCTGGCCGAAAATGACTATCAGCTGGTGATTGGCGGCCTGACAGTGGCTGAAATGGCGAAAAAGTACGGCTTAAATGCGGTCATGGGCGATACCGATAATATCTCCATCGAACAAGCCATTAACGAAGCCTGGAGTCTGCTGAAATATATCAATCAGGAAAACACAAAACTGCTAATGAGCCAGTCGGCGCTGAATCAGTCGCGTGAAGGCATTATGTGTATCGACCAGATGGGGGAAGTCATTAGCGTTAATGCCACCGGTATGACCCTGTTTCAGTGCCATCCGGGCGATAAACTCTTCAAAAAAGAGGCGTTTAAAGATCTGTACGGTAGCATTATTAATGAAATAAGCCTCAAGGAACAGCCGACGGAAATTAACGGAAATCTGGTCTACGTCTCGATCAAACATTTTGCCAACCGTCGACACTCGTTTTCGATTATCACCGGTTTAAGCCAGGATAATGCGCTCTGGCATTCCGTGGCGAATAAAAAAAGCAAACTGCGCGGCTTTTCCACGTCGTATCACTTTGACGATATTATCGGCCAGTCGCGGCAAATCCTTGACGTCATTGCGAAAGCAAAGCTGTGCGCCCAACATGATTTACCGGTCAATATCACCGGTGCTACCGGGACGGGGAAAGAGCTTTTCGCCCAGAGCATTCATAACCATAGCGCACGCAGCCATTGTCCTTTTATCGCCATCAATTGCGCGGCCATCCCGGAAAGCCTGCTGGAAAGCGAACTGTTTGGCTATGCCGATGGCGCATTTACCAACGCCCGTAAAGGCGGCAAACCCGGCATTTTCGAAATGGCGAAAGACGGCACGGTGTTCATTGATGAAATCAGCGAAGCGCCGTTATCGGTGCAGGTAAAATTGCTGCGCGTATTACAGGAAAAACAGTTTTCCCGGATCGGCGGCGACTCGTTGATTACCGCCAACTTCCGCCTTATTACCGCCAGTAATAAACCGCTGAAGGCGCAGGTCGACGCGGGTGAATTTCGTCAGGATCTCTGGTACCGCATCAACATTCTCGAACTGGCGTTGCCCGCGCTCCACGAGCGCCCCGGCGACGTCATGCTGATCGTGCAGCACCTGCTGGCGCAGCAAGGCAAAACGCTGATATTTACCCCGGAAGCCCAGGCGTTTTTAAACGCGTATACCTGGCCGGGCAACATTCGTGAGCTGCAGGCGGTGGTTTATCGGCTCGTTGTGTTATTACAAACGGATGTGGTGAGCAAAGCGGATCTTCAGCAGTTGTGCCAGATATCCTCCGTTTCGCCGGAGGAGGTTTCGCGCCTCCACACAAGCGAAATGACGGTGGACGCTACCAACCTGCTTAAGAAACAGGAAAAACAGCTCATTACCCGCGTCATTGAAACCACGGCAGGCGACCGTACCAAAGCCGCGACAATGCTCGGAATAAGCCCCACCACATTGTGGCGTAAGCTTAAAGAACATCGCATCAGCGTTTAGCGTCCTCATGAGACGTTAAATCCTGCGCGCAGGCCCAGGCGCTCGACCACGCCCACTGGAAGTTGTAGCCGCCCAGCCAGCCGGTCACGTCCATCACTTCACCAATGAAGTAGAGCCCCGGTACGTTACGGGCTTCCATCGTCCGCGATGACAGTTCGTTGGTGTCGACGCCGCCCAGCGTCACTTCCGCCGTGCGGTAACCTTCAGTGCCATTTGGCTGTATACGCCACGCGGTGAGGGTGTCGACCAGCGTCTGCTGCTCACGCGCGTTAAGCTGCTTAAGCGAAACGTCGGGGATTTGCCCAAGCTGCTGCAAACATTCCACCAGCCGCTTCGGCAGAAGCATCGCCAGCGTATTTTTCAGGCTTTGATTGGGATGTGCGCTGCGCTGCTCGTTTAAGAAAATGTCGGGATCGGCATCCGGCAGCAAATTAATGGTAACAAATTCGCCAGGTTGCCAGAAGCTGGATATCTGTAAAACAGCCGGGCCTGACAGACCGCGATGAGTGAACAGCAGATTTTCGCGAAAGACGGTGCCGTCCTCGGCGGTAATGACTGACGGCACAGAAACGCCGGAAAGCACCTGAAGCTCCTCCAGCAGGGGTTTATGCAGGGTGAAAGGCACCAGACCTGCACGCGTCGGCAACACCTTCAGGCCAAACTGTTCGGCAATTTTATAACCGAACGGCGTGGCGCCCAGTCCCGGCATCGACAGCCCGCCAGAGGCGATCACCAGTTTTTTTGCGCCAACGTTCATGCCATTCAGCGCCAGCGTATAACCGTCGTTGTCCCGCGTCACGCTCAGCACTTCGCTGCGTAACCGCAGGGTAACATTGCCTTTTTCGCATTCGGTCACCAGCATGTCGACGATTTGCTGCGCGGAGTCATCACAAAAAAGCTGTCCGAGCGTTTTTTCGTGCCATGCGATGCCGTACTTGCCGACCAGATCGATGAAATCCCACTGGGTATAGCGCGCCAGCGCCGATTTGCAAAAATGCGGGTTTTCGCTCAAATAGGCCGCAGGCTCAACATAAAGGTTAGTAAAGTTGCAGCGCCCGCCGCCGGACATGAGGATCTTGCGACCCGGTTTCTTACCGTTATCGATAAGCAGCACCCGGCTCCCCGCCTGTCCTGCCTGCGCCGCACAAAACATACCTGCCGCGCCAGCGCCTATAATAACGGCATCAAACCTTTCCACTTTGCGTTCCTCTCTCAAAACCGGGCGTGAATTGTAAAGTTATCTAAGTGGTCGCACCAGCGCCAAAATCCTCAGTAAGGAGTATTTGTCTGAAATCTATAAGATAATTCTTTAGAGGCAGCTCAGGATGCCGACGTTAAATCAAAAAAAATCTATATTTCACTTTGCCCGCGCCGCCAAAGTCACTGATAATGCGCCGCGTTCATGTCCTCAAGATGGCGTAACGTCCTATGCTACATTTGTTTGCTGGCCTGGATTTACATACCGGGCTTTTATTGTTACTTGCTCTGGCTTTTGTGCTGTTCTACGAAGCGATCAATGGCTTCCATGATACAGCCAACGCAGTCGCAACCGTTATCTACACCCGCGCGATGCGTTCGCAGCTGGCGGTGGTGATGGCTGCGCTGTTCAACTTCTTAGGTGTGCTGCTGGGCGGACTCAGCGTAGCCTATGCCATCGTGCATATGCTGCCGACGGACCTGCTACTCAACATGGGCTCCACGCATGGACTTGCGATGGTCTTCTCCATGCTGCTTGCGGCGATCATCTGGAACCTCGGCACCTGGTACTTTGGCTTGCCTGCATCCAGTTCCCACACGCTGATTGGCGCGATTATCGGTATCGGTTTAACCAATGCCCTGATGACCGGCACGTCAGTTGTCGACGCGCTCAACATCCCGAAAGTTATCGGCATTTTTGCTTCGCTTATCGTCTCGCCGATCGTCGGTCTGGTGGTCGCGGGCGGCCTGATTTTCATTCTGCGTCGTTACTGGAGCGGCACCAAAAAGCGCGCCCGTATCCACTTGACGCCAGCGGAACGTGAAAAGAAAGACGGTAAGAAAAAACCGCCGTTCTGGACCCGTATCGCCCTGATTCTTTCCGCTATCGGCGTGGCGTTCTCTCACGGCGCGAACGATGGTCAGAAAGGCATTGGTCTGGTAATGCTGGTTCTGATTGGCGTCGCTCCGGCGGGCTTCGTGGTGAATATGAACGCCTCAGGTTATGAAATTACCCGTACCCGCGATGCGATCAATAACGTCGAAACTTACTTCCAGCAGCACCCTGACCTGCTGAAAAAAGTGACAGGCGTCGACCAGTTGATTCCTTCCCCGGAACCGGTCGCCACCCAGCCAACGGAATTCCACTGCCACCCGGCAAACACCATCAACGCGCTTGAGCGTGCGAAGGCCATGCTGGCGAACAACGTGGAAAGCTATGACAAACTGAGCGTTGAGCAACGTAGCCAGCTGCGTCGCATCATGCTGTGCATCTCCGACACCACTGATAAGGTGACGAAGCTGCCAGGCGTGAGCACAGACGACCAGCGTCTGCTGAAAAAACTGAAAACCGATATGCTGAGCACCATTGAGTATGCGCCTGTCTGGATCATCATGGCGGTCGCGCTGGCGCTGGGTATTGGTACCATGATCGGCTGGCGCCGCGTGGCGACCACTATCGGTGAGAAGATTGGCAAGAAAGGCATGACCTATGCACAGGGGATGTCCGCGCAGATGACGGCGGCTGTCTCTATCGGTCTGGCCAGCTACACCGGTATGCCGGTTTCCACCACCCACGTACTCTCCTCCTCTGTGGCGGGGACGATGGTGGTTGACGGCGGCGGTTTGCAGCGTAAAACGGTAACCAGCATTCTGATGGCGTGGGTCTTCACGCTGCCAGCCGCGATCCTGCTTTCCGGTACGCTGTACTGGATCTCGCTGAAGCTGATTTAAACATCACTGTGCCGGAGGGCGGCAACGCCTTATCCGGCCTACAGATAAACGAAGCACTCTGGCCCGGTAAGCGAAGCGCTTTCAGGTAAGGGGATGCGAAATAAACCGTATCGGGCGGGTCAGGAAACTGGCCCGCTTTTTTTTGCTCAGTGCCAAATCATCAACGCGATAAGGCTGATGACCACCAGGCCGCACAGCGCGCTGGTCAGGATAAACTGACCGCGCACCCGCTCACAGCGGCGAATGAATTCATCATCATGGTGATCGCGGTAACGCTGGGCGTAGATATACCACACCAGCCGCACCTGCTTGTTGGGCTGGCCGTGCGAGGTAAAAAAGCCGCCCCCATCCACATACTGGTAAAGCAAAGGATCGCAACCACGAAGTACCACTAACAGTGCGCGTAACGATGAGAAATAGCGCGCCATATTAACAATGCATACGACACATAACGCCCAGAACAATGCGACGGTGCTTATCATACGACCTCCCCGGCGACCCGCCCACGGAGATCCTCTCCGGGACTACCGCTCCCCAAACTTGCCAGACAGTTCAATGAAAGAGTACGACGAAACCGCCCACGATGGTGCATAAAATCCGAGCGGCTTTATTAATAGTGTAGGAGATCAGTTAATTTTTTTGCCAGAAGGTTAATCACTATCAATGCAATTAACGCAAAAATTTGTTTAACTAACTGGTAAGCAAGGCGGATTGACGGATTATCCTGGTCGCTATACTGTAAGGATCGTCTCAACAATTCATCGCGGCTGAGCTGGCCCCGCGTAGACAAAATCGCATAGTTCGCAGGACGCGGGTGACGCGACGGCACAAGAAACGCCAGCTGGCTGGTCATCGACAACTTTATGGAAGGAGTAATACTATGGCTTACAAACACATTCTCATCGCAGTTGATCTTTCTCCGGAAAGTAAAGTGCTGGTAGAAAAAGCGGTCTCTATGGCGCGCCCGTACAACGCAAAAGTTTCCCTGATCCACGTAGATGTAAACTACTCTGACCTTTATACCGGCCTGATTGACGTTAATCTGGGCGATATGCAAAAGCGCATTTCTGAAGAAACTCACCATGCGCTGACCGAGCTTTCCACCAACGCAGGCTACCCTATCACCGAAACCCTGAGCGGTAGCGGCGACCTGGGCCAGGTGCTGGTCGACGCGATTAAGAAATACGACATGGACCTGGTGGTATGTGGTCATCATCAGGACTTCTGGAGCAAGCTGATGTCTTCAGCGCGCCAGTTGATCAACACCGTTCACGTTGACATGCTGATCGTTCCTCTGCGCGACGAAGAAGAGTAAGTTTTCCCTGCCAGATCCCACGCCCGCTTTTGCGGGCGTTTTTATTTCTCCCTCAGGACATCATTCCAGCCCACAAAACATAATTAGTGTGATCGGCTAATTAGATCGAAATCTATCTGTATAATAATCTACTCATTCGGTTAATGACCGCAGTCTATAACAGAGTCATACATTTTCGGCGCGTTTTGTTTTACGCGTCATACTTTTTGGGATGGCATCGAAAGGCGAAAAAATATGAACACATCTGCACCGACGGGTTTGCTACAGCAACCCCGCCCCTTCTTCATGATCTTTTTTGTCGAATTATGGGAACGATTCGGCTATTACGGCGTTCAGGGCATCCTGGCCGTTTTCTTCGTCAAACAGCTTGGCTTCTCGCAGGAACAGGCCTTTATCACCTTTGGCGCCTTCGCTGCGCTGGTCTACGGCCTGATCTCCATTGGCGGTTACGTGGGCGATCACCTGCTTGGCACTAAGCGAACGCTGGTGCTGGGGACGATTGTACTGGCAATCGGCTACTTCATGACCGGGATGTCGTTACTGAAGCCCGACCTGATATTTATCGCACTCGGAACCATCGCTGTCGGCAACGGCTTATTTAAAGCCAACCCGGCGAGCCTGCTTTCGAAATGTTATCCCCCGAAAGATCCGCGTCTGGATGGCGCTTTCACCCTGTTTTACATGTCGATCAACATCGGTTCGCTGCTGTCGCTTTCCCTGGCGCCCGTGATTGCGGAAAAGTTTGGCTATGCCGTCACCTATAACCTGTGCGGCGCGGGGCTGATTGTCGCGCTGCTGGTCTATTTCGCCTGCCGGGGGATGGTAAAGAATATTGGCTCCGAGCCAGACCATCGGCCGCTCAGTATGCGGAATCTGCTGTCTGTGCTGATTGGCACAGTGGCGATGATTTTCCTCTGCGCCTGGTTGATGCATAACGTACAGGTCGCCAACCTGGTGCTGATCGTTCTGTCCATCGCGGTGACAATTATCTTTTTCCGCCAGGCGTTTAAGCTGGATAAAACCGGGCGCAACAAAATGTTCGTGGCGTTTATCCTGATGCTTGAAGCGGTGCTGTTTTACATTCTTTACGCACAGATGCCAACCTCGCTGAACTTTTTCGCCATTAATAACGTCCACCATGAGATCCTCGGCTTCACCATTAACCCGGTGAGTTTCCAGGCGCTGAACCCGTTCTGGGTAGTCGTCGCCAGCCCGGTACTGGCGGCGATCTACACCCGTCTGGGCAGCAAAGGCAAAGACCTGACGATGCCAATGAAATTTACCCTCGGGATGTTTTTATGCTCGCTGGGCTTTTTAACCGCCGCCGCCGCAGGCATGTGGTTTGCCGACGCGCAGGGGCTGACGTCGCCGTGGTTTATCGTACTGGTGTATTTGTTCCAGAGTCTGGGCGAACTGCTGATCAGCGCGTTGGGGCTGGCGATGGTCGCGGCGCTGGTGCCGCAGCACCTGATGGGCTTTATTCTGGGGATGTGGTTCCTGACGCAGGCCGCGGCGTTTCTGCTGGGCGGCTACGTGGCCACCTTTACCGCCGTGCCGGAAAATATCACCGACCCGCTACTGACGCTGCCCATTTATACCGGGGTATTCAGTAAAATCGGACTGGTGACGCTGGGCGTAACGGTGGTGATGGCGCTGATGGTGCCGTGGCTGAACCGGATGATCAATACGCCGGACAGCGAGAAGTAACCGTACTGCTTGTGCCGGAGGGCAGCCTCGCCCTGTCTCGCCTTCCGCACCGGGCTCCAGGCCCGATAGCGCAACGCCATCGGGCCATTCATACGATTTACCCTTTACGCGCGTCGATCCACGCCTGCACTTCGACGACAAATGTATCCGGGGCTTTACGGTACATTTTACGCGCCAAATCGAGAATGGTATGTTGGCCCAATGCCTCTTCCATTCGCTGCTGCGCCATATCCATCACTGAACGCACGCCACAAATGCCTTCACAGGCCCACGTCGGCGGTTGCTCGTCAAATACCGCCAGACGTTGGCGGATCTCGCGACATTCGAAAATACGCTTGTCGCCATCTATGGCATTAACCACATCCAGCACGGTAATGTGTTCGGCGGGTCTGGCAAGCTGAAAACCGCCCCCCTTTCCTTCTATGCTGCGCACCAGTCCCGCCTTCGACAGTCGGGTAAAGATTTTAGCCAGGTAGTCATACGGCACGCTTTGTAACTCAGCTATTTCGCGCACGCTCATATCGCGGGCATCGCCTTTGCTGTCCACCATACACATCAAGCTGTGGATGCCATACTCAACCCCGGAACTGTAGAATGCCATGCCTTTATCTCAGCCAAATTAATTCTGAGTTATTGTAGCTTTTTCGCCCTTATCATTCCACTCCCTCCCTTTAAATCAGCGATGATAGCAAAAATAACTAGCTATTAATCAAGATGATAATAGCTAAATATTGGCCGTCATGATTTTTCGCGTTGCTTTTTCAAACTACGACCAATAAAATCCGAGTAAATAAATCAGTGTTAACGGAGCAGGTAAGCAATGCATAAACAAATTTTGATCGTTGGTGCGGGTTTCGCCGGAATGTGGGCAGCCCTGAGCGCCGCTCGTCTGGTGGATAAAAATGACAGCCAGTCTATTGATATTACGGTGATTGCCCCGCAGCCTGAGCTTCGTGTGCGTCCCCGCTTCTATGAAAATGCCGTAGAAACATTGGTTGCCCCTTTACAGCCTTTGTTCGACGTTACGGGCGTAAATTTCCTGCGTGGAACGGTCACTCAAATTCTGCCCGCCTCAAAGGAGGTCAGTTGGACTGATACCAACGGTGAATCACACTTACATCACTATGACCGTCTGATTCTCGCCAGCGGAAGCCACGTCAACCGTTCACACGTGCCGGGCGCACAAACTTATACGTTCGATCTGGATCAACTGGAGAGCGCCGCGGTCCTGGAGCGGCACCTGAACGAACTGCCGCGCCAGGTGGAAAGTGACGCGCGTAATACCGTTGTCGTTTGCGGGGGCGGTTTTACCGGTATCGAGATGGCGCTGGAACTACCGGGACGGCTGCGTGAGATCCTCGGCGCGAATGCTAAGACCAGAGTAGTCGTAGTTGAACGTGGACCGACGCCCGGCTCACGCTACAGCGAAGCCCTGCGAAACACTATCATCGAAGCTTCCGCTGAGCTTGGCGTGGAATGGCTGGTGAATAGTGAGATTGAAAAAGTCGATGCCAGCGGCGTAACGCTGAGAGATGGACGCGCCATCCCTTCACAAACGGTAATCTGGACGGCTGGCGTACAGGCAAACGCCCTGACAGCGCAAATTGATGCGCCGCGCGATCGCCAGGGCCGTCTGCACGTCAACAGCAAACTTCAGGTGCCAGGACACGAGCATATTTTCGCCACTGGCGATGTGGCCTACGCAGCCACCGAGGATAAAGGCAATCACGCCCTCATGACCTGCCAGCACGCGATTTTGCTGGGCAAATTTGCGGGTAATAACGCCGCAGCCGATTTGCTCGGCATCGAAGCGCTACCGTATCGCCAGGAAATGTATGTCACCTGTCTGGATCTCGGCGCCTGGGGTGCTGTCTATACCGAAGGATGGGACCAGCAGGTGAAACTGACGCGCGCAGAGGCGAAAAAAGTGAAGCAGTCGATCACCCGCGAATTAATTTACCCGCCGGTAGCAGAAAAAGAAGCCGCGTTTAAAATGGCGGATCCGTACGCACCATTTGTGTAAGCAGAAGCGCCATCCGGGGCTTCGTCACGCGTCCAACGGCGTCCCGGGATAAATATCAAACCGATGCCCTTTGGTCACCACCGCGTTGGGCGTGGCGACATTCGCCAGAGGCGGCGCATAATCCGGGCGCTTGACCACCACACGTTTCGTGGCGAGCTGGCGCGCCGGTTCCAGCAGACCGTCGGCGTCTAAATCCGGTCCCACCAGCGACTGAAACACCCGCATCTCTTTTTTCACCAGAGCGCTTTTCTGCTTATGAGGAAACATCGGGTCGAGATAGACCACTTGCGGACGCGGCGTGATGTCCGTCAGCGCCGACAGGCTGGAGGCATGGATCAACTGTAAGCGTTCCTGTAACCAGCCGCCAATCTCCGGATCGGCATAGGCGCGTGTCAGGCCATCGTCGAGTAAGGCCGCCACCACCGGGTTACGCTCCAGCATCCGCACGCGGCAGCCCACCGAGGCCAGCACAAACGCATCGCGTCCTAACCCCGCCGTGGCGTCAACAACGTCGGGCAGATAGTCGCCTTTAATGCCGACCGCTTTCGCTACCGCTTCGCCGCGACCGCCGCCAAACTTACGCCGATGCGCCATCGCCCCGCTAACAAAATCAACGAAGATACCGCCCAGTTTGGGTTCGTCGCGCTTACGCAGTTCCAGATGCGCGGCAGTCATCACCAGCGCCATCAGGTTGTCTTCATCGTGCTCCAGTCCCCAGCGAGACGCGAGAACAGATAAGGCGCCGTCTCCGGCGCCTGTTTCATTAACTAAGCAGATTTTCACGTCGGGATTAGCCTTTTATCCCGTAATGTTCCAGCATTGCGTCCAGCTGCGGCTCGCGGCCACGGAAGCGTTTGAACAGCTCCATCGGCTCTTCAGAACCGCCACGGGTCAGGATGTTATCAAGGAACGACTGTCCGGTTTCGCGGTTAAAAATCCCCTCTTCTTCAAAGCGGGAGTAGGCATCTGCCGCCAGCACGTCTGCCCACAGGTAGCTGTAATACCCCGCCGCATACCCGCCGGCGAAGATGTGGCTAAACGCGTGCGGGAAGCGGCCCCAGTGCGGTGATGGCACCACGGCCACCTGCTTTTTGATCTCTGCCAGCGTTTCAAGGATCTTTGCCCCCTGCTGCGGGTCAAATTCCGCATGCAGGCGGAAGTCGAACAGGCCGAACTCCAGCTGGCGCAGGATGAACAGCGCCGCCTGATAATTCTTCGCCGCCAGCATTTTATCCAGCAGTGCTTTCGGCAACGGCTCGCCGGTCTCAAAGTGACCGGAGATGAACGCCAGCGCGTCCGGCTCCCAGCACCAGTTTTCCATAAACTGGCTTGGCAGCTCGACCGCATCCCACGGTACGCCGCTAATCCCCGAAACTCCGGCAGTTTCAATACGGGTCAGCATGTGATGCAGGCCGTGACCGAACTCATGGAACAGGGTAATCACTTCATCGTGGGTAAACAGCGCAGGTTTGCCGTTCACCGGACGGTTGAAGTTACAGGTCAGATAGGCGACCGGTTTTTGCAGGGAACCATCCGCTTTACGCATCTGGCCGACGCAGTCGTCCATCCACGCCCCGCCGCGTTTGTTTTCGCGGGCGTACAGGTCGAGGTAGAAGCTGCCGCGCAGCACGTTTTTCTCATCATACAGCTCGAAGAAACGCACGTCCGGATGCCAGGTGTCCACGTCGTTGCGCTCTTTGGCGGTGATGCCGTAAATGCGTTTCACCACTTCAAACAGGCCATTAACGGCTTTGTTTTCCGGGAAGTAAGGACGCAGTTGCTCGTCGCTGATGCTGTACAGATGCTGTTTTTGCTTCTCGCTGTAGTACGCGATGTCCCACGGCTGCAGTTCATCAACGCCAAATTCCGCTTTGGCAAACGCACGCAGTTGCGCCAGCTCTTTTTCGCCCTGTGGACGGGCGCGTTTCGCCAGATCCGTCAGGAAGTCGAGCACCTGCTGTGGGTTTTCTGCCATTTTAGTGGCGAGGGATTTATCCGCGTAGCTGTCAAAGCCAAGCAGTTGTGCCAGTTCGTGACGCAGGGCGAGGATTTCCGCCATCACCGGGCTGTTGTCCCACTTTCCGGCGTTTGGCCCCTGATCAGAAGCGCGGGTGCTGTAGGCGCGGTACATCTCTTCACGCAGCGTCTGGTTGTCGCAGTAGGTCATCACCGGCAAATAGCTCGGAATATCCAGCGTCAGCAGGTAACCGTCCTGCTCTTTCGCTTCGGCCTGGGCTTTCGCCGCCGCCAGCGCGCTTTCCGGCATACCCGCCAGCTCCGCTTCATCGGTAATTAGCTTCGTCCAGCCCATGGTGGCGTCGAGGACATTGTTGCTGTACTGGTTGCCCAGTTCGGACAGACGGGTGGCGATTTCACCGTAGCGTTGTTGTTTATCTTTCGGCAAGCCGATGCCGGACAGCTCGAAATCACGCAGGGCGTTATCTACCGCTTTTTTCTGCGCGGTGTTCAGAGTGGCGTAATGATCGCCGTCGCGCAGGTCGCGGTACGCTTTGTACAGTCCTTCATGTTGCCCTACCCAGGTGCTGTATTCAGACAGCAGCGGCAGCGTTTGCTCGTAGGCTTCGCGCAGTTCCGGGCTGTTTTTCACCGAGTTCAGGTGGCTGACCGGCGAAAAAATGCGACCCAGCACATCATCAACTTCGGCAAGCGGCTGACACAGATTTTCCCAGGTGTACGGCGCGCCCTGCGCGACCACACGTTCCACATTTTCACGGCAGTCGTTCAGCGCTTTGGTGACGGCGGGAACAACATGCTCAGGCTGAATCTGGGAAAACGGCGGTAGCTCGAAGGGCGTCAGTAAAGGATTAGTCATAAACGCTGTCCTGTTTGAAAGAAGTGTATGAAGCGCGCATCCGGCGCTGTGCAATATCCCTGTACAATGGGGATAAGTGTAGAGGATTTCAATACCGGGCGTTGCGCTTTCGCGGCAGGGGGAACTTTTCTGTATACTGTGGCGATACGCTCTATTTTTGCCCGATGGCGCGCAGCTTTTGGGTCTACGTTTATTATATGGAATACTTTCATCCATGCTCAGTTATCGCCATAGCTACCACGCAGGCAACCACGCCGACGTCCTTAAACACACCGTTCAGAGCCTGATCATTGAATCGCTGAAAGAGAAGGAAAAACCGTTTCTTTATCTGGACACCCATGCCGGGGCAGGTCGCTATCAGCTGAGCAGTGAACACGCCGAGCGCACCGGGGAATACCTGGAAGGCATCGCCCGCATCTGGCAGCAGGACGACCTGCCCGCCGAGCTGGAGCCGTACATTAACGTAGTGAGCCACTTCAACCGCAGCGGTCAGTTGCGTTATTACCCGGGCTCGCCGTTGATCGCCCGTCAGCTGCTGCGCGAGCAGGACAGCCTACAGTTGACTGAGCTGCACCCGAGCGATTTTCCGCTGCTGCGCGGCGAATTTCAGAAAGACAGCCGCGCCCGTGTGGCGCGCGCCGACGGCTATCAGCAGTTGAAGTCTAAGCTGCCTCCGGCTTCCCGCCGCGGCCTGATTCTTATTGACCCGCCTTATGAAATCAAAAGTGACTACCAGGCCGTGGTCAGCGGCATCAGCGAAGGCTATAAACGGTTCGCCACCGGCACTTATGCCCTGTGGTATCCGGTGGTGCTCCGCCAGCAAGTCAAACGTATGATCCACGACCTGGAAGCCACTGGCATCCGAAGGATCCTGCAAATTGAACTGGCCGTGCGCCCGGACAGCGACCAGCGCGGCATGACCGCCTCCGGAATGATTGTGATCAACCCGCCGTGGAAGCTGGAAGCGCAAATGAACAACGTGCTGCCATGGCTGCATAGCAAACTGGTTCCCGCCGGAACCGGACATACATCGGTGAACTGGATCGTGCCGGAGTAATCGCAGCCATTGGTGGAACCAATTGATTTCAGGTATACAATCGCGGCAATCTGAACGGAAGGATAAGACCTATGAGCAAACATTATGACTACATCGCTATCGGCGGTGGCAGCGGCGGTATCGCCTCGATTAACCGTGCAGCGATGTACGGCCAGAAGTGTGCGCTGATTGAAGCCAAAGAGCTGGGCGGCACCTGCGTCAACGTCGGCTGCGTGCCGAAAAAAGTGATGTGGCATGCTGCGCAGATTCGCGAAGCGATCCATCTGTACGGCCCGGACTACGGTTTTGATACCACCATCAATAGTTTCAATTGGGACACGCTGATTGCCAGCCGTACCGCCTATATTGACCGTATTCACACCTCGTACGATAACGTGCTGGGTAAAAATAATGTTGATGTGATCAAGGGCTTTGCCCGCTTTGTCGATGCAAAAACCATCGAAGTTAACGGCGAAACCCTGACCGCCGACCATATTCTGATCGCCACGGGCGGCCGCCCAAGCCATCCGGATATTCCGGGCGTGGAATACGGCATCGACTCTGACGGTTTCTTTGAACTTCCCGCGCTGCCGGAACGCGTGGCGGTAGTTGGCGCAGGCTATATCGCCGTCGAGCTGGCGGGCGTGATCAATGGTCTGGGAGCGCAAACGCACCTGTTTGTTCGTAAACACGCGCCGTTGCGCAGCTTTGACCCGATGATCACCGAGACGCTGGTCGAGGTGATGAACGCTGAAGGCCCGACGCTGCACACCCAGGCCATTCCGAAAGCGGTGGTAAAAAACGCCGACGGCAGCCTGACGCTGGAACTGCAAGACGGTCGCCGCGAAACGGTTGACTGTCTGATCTGGGCGATTGGCCGCGAACCGGCGACAGATGATTTTAATCTGGCGGCAACGGGCGTGAAAACGAATGAAAAAGGCTACATCATCGTTGATAAATACCAGAACACGAACGTGGAAGGGATTTACGCGGTAGGCGACAACACCGGCGCGGTCGAACTGACGCCGGTCGCGGTGGCGGCGGGTCGTCGTCTTTCTGAACGCCTGTTTAACAACAAGCCGGACGAGCATCTGGACTACAGCAACATCCCAACCGTGGTCTTCAGTCATCCACCGATTGGCACCGTTGGCTTAACCGAGCCGCAGGCGCGCGAGCAGTACGGCGATGACCAGGTGAAAGTCTACAAATCATCGTTTACCGCCATGTATACCGCCGTTACCTCTCACCGCCAGCCGTGCCGCATGAAGCTGGTATGCGTCGGTCAGGAAGAGAAGATTGTCGGTATTCACGGTATTGGCTTCGGCATGGATGAAATGCTGCAGGGCTTCGCGGTTGCGCTGAAAATGGGCGCCACCAAGAAAGACTTCGACAACACCGTAGCGATTCACCCAACCGCCGCGGAAGAATTTGTGACGATGCGTTAAGCGACAACATGCCGGACGGCACTGAGCTGTCCGGCAGAACGCCCTGTTTACCCTTCTGTCCCTGCTTGTTTTTTTTACTGCTTCGGCCTTTTTCATACTACGTTTTTTGCCTGTCCAATACGTTAAGACGCTCAACTCTGCCTTCCCGCTAACGCGTTACCATCAACAATTCCTGCATTAACATTGTGGACCATCCTTATACTGATTCTTGTTCTTTACTTACTTTTAGTTGCAATGATGCAAGACATATATTTGATCCAGATCAAATATATGTCATCTTTTTTGATGGGCTATTTTGCATTTTGTCACATGCTAAGATTTTTTGAACCAAATTAAATGTCCGCTATAAAATGGGAATCTTATCCAGGATTTTTAGTATGGTTTTGTAAGCATAAGTCAGCGCATATTAGATTGCAGAAATATTATAGGCCTTAACTCCGCCTTATTCTTCGGTTTTTAGTTTTTAAAATGATCTTGAGCGAATTTACATTTCCAAAATTCCATTTTAAGAATATTCAAAATTATGTGATTGGTACTAATTTTTAATTTTCTAGTGAATAATCTTATTTTCCTTTAAATAGGATTTAACTATCATTAAAACCAATTGCGATAGTTAAAAACGATTTTAAATGAAATGAATCATTCGTTAAAAATTAGCAAAAGGATTGGTAAAAGATTATTCTGCAAAAGGTTTATTTCTCTCTTTCCGTTCTGAAAGGTAAGAAGTTTTAACGCAGATTTTCTCAAAGGGAGGTGGAGGTGTGGATCAGTGAAATGTTATTTCATTTCTGACAATAGTTACTTTATTGACGGGTTAAAGCATGTTTTAAGAGGAACTTCTATTGGCGAGCATTCCATTTACGTCAATATCAATGAAGATGAGTTTTACACGACACCAGAACAAGATGACATTGTCATTCTCGCCATCTCAAATGTTTGCGTGCGCCGAAGGGTTTTGCATATCCCAGAAATTGCGCTTTGCCGGCTGGCGATTATGGAGAGAACTGGAACGCGTGTAATCCCAAGGGGAATCTTTATCCCATGGCTTGTCTCAGAGTGTTTAACCAAAGAAGAGCTTATTAATGCTCTGCATACACTCCAAATAAATCGTTTTAAGATGCACCAGATTTCTGCCAGAGAAGCTGAGCTTTTTTCTTACCTTGGTGCCGGACTTTCGCATGATGAAGTCGCGGAGATAATGGGCTTGCCCAGTAAGTACATCTACGCATTAAGGCGTAAGATCAACATTAGTCTTGGTCTTTTACATTGTAACTCTGCCACAGGTATTCTTTTATGCCGGGATATCGCGGAGATGAGAACGTATAATAAAAGACAACCTGTTTTGAATCGGTTTACTTTTGAAAACAGTATTGCATTTTACTAAACAATCAGCTTTATGCTTAATACGTAGCTGTACATTAAAGACAGATAAAAGAGGCATAAAGTTATATCAAAAAGAATTCTGAAAGCCCGAAACTTTCTTTCTCGCGCTAGATCCGAATTATATTTAGTCACGCTATAAAACCATATCGACATTGATGATTACTATCTGGCTTATAAAATTCAGGAAGGAGTGATAGCTAACGCAATAAAAAGAGAACTTTTATTTACAGATTATGAAAAAAACACCACACGAACACCCGCCTTTTATTGCGGTAAGGTTCCCTTTTTCTTCAATATATGCAAGTACAACATGGAGTTTATTATGAAGGTGATAAAGCAGTTATTAGCTATCACAATCGCAGCAACCTTTAGCGTAGCAAGCGTTCAGGCCGCCTCTAACGGTACCGTCAACTTTACCGGTGAAGTCCTGGACAAAACTTGTGATGTCACCATCGACGGTAATGCCAGCCCGGCAACAGTGGTGCTGCAAGCAGTCGACAAAAGCCAACTGAGTGCCGCCGGCGCAACCGCAAAACGGACAGGTTTCAATATTGAACTGAGCAACTGCTCTGGTTCCGCGTCTGTCTCCAGCGCAGCGGCATTCTTTGAAAACGGTTCAACCGTTGATCCGATCGGCTACCGACTGAACAACACCATCACCGATGGAACAGGAGCGACCAACGTCCAGCTGCAGCTGGTTGACGCCCCGACCGGCAATGCCATTAAGGTCGGTAGTCCGGATCAGCACGCCTCGTCGTCGACTTATGATTTGACATCAGGCTCCGCCACACTGCCGTACGCCGTTGAATACTACGCGACCGATGCAGCGACCCCGGGCCTGGTGGCCAGCTCAGTCAACTTCACCATTAACTACTTCTAATCTGTTTCGCAACAGTCCGGGTAGTGAGGAGCGATATGCGGGGGAGCGACATTTCGCTCCCCCGCATTCAGGGAGAAATCAGCATGAAACATCGTACCGTTTACCTTAATGCCGCCGCATTCGTCTTATCTTTCGCTTTAGCGGCCCCTGCAATGGCGGGAATTGTTATCACCGGTACACGCGTCGTTTACCCGGCAGGAGAACGAGAGGTCACGGTTAAAATTGATAACCGCGGAGATAAACCGGTCCTTGCGCAAAGTTGGGTCGACGACGGCGATGCTGGCGCCACGCCGGAAACAGCGAACGCGCCGTTTACTATCACACCTCCTGTGAATCGAATCAATCCGGGAAAAGGTCAGACGCTGCGTCTGATGTATACCGGAGAAGCGCTTCCGAAGGATAAGGAATCTGTATTCTGGCTGAACGTGCTTGAAGTACCGCCAATGAGCAAAGAAAAGCAAAACCAGTTACAGATGGCGTTTCGTTCGCGAATCAAAATTTTCTTTCGTCCTTCAGGTCTGGTGGGGGATGCAAACCTGGCCGGACAATTCGTTAGCTGGAAAAAGGTGGATGGGGGCGTTGAGGGTACAAACCCGACACCATACTTCGTCTCACTCGCCAACATTGCGGAAGATGAAGAAGGTAAAAAACCGATTGGTAACGGTGGAATGATTGCTCCCGGCGGGAAGACATTCTTTGTGACAAATAAGCGCCCCTCAACAATTTACCCCTCATATATCAATGATTTTGGTGGGATAACCCCTGTGCCACAGTCGGTAGCGCCGTAGCCATCGCTGTCCGGCATCCCCGCGTGTACGGGCGGGCAAAAAAGAAAAAAGACCGAATACCGAGCTTAATTGTGTTCAACCGCGTCACGTCGCTAAAGTGAAAGGAACTCACATGTCCTCTTTCCATCATTTGCTGTCTCCGCTGACTGCCGCTGTTCTGCTTGCTACCGCAACCGAGAGCGCAGCCAATAATGATATTGAGTTTAACCCCCACTTTATGAGTCCGGGAAGCCAGAGCCGGATCGACCTGTCTCGCTACAATCAGGATCTCGCTCCTGCGGGTCGGTATAGCGTTGAGCTTATCGTTAACGATCGCCGTATCGGTCGCGATGACGTAACGGTACAAGACAGAACCGTCAGCGGTAAACGACTGCCTGAAGTGGATATTTGCGTAAAATTGTCGACGCTGGACGCGCTGGATATCAACCTCAAGCGGCTTACACCTGAAGCGCAAAAAATGATTGCGACCCATCAAGAATCCAACAACGACGATCATTGTCTGGCGCTGAACCGCCTGTTGCCAGTCAACAGCGTTTCTTTCGACGCTAACGAACAATCGCTGAACATGACGCTGCCGGAGGTGTATCTCATTAATCGCCCCAGAGGTTATGTTAATCCTGAACAATGGGATACAGGCATCACGGCGGCCACGCTGGGCTATAACGTGAACGCCGGAAGCACCCGTTACCACGGCAAAGACAACGACATGTTGTATAGCAGTTTCCAGGGCGGTTTTAACCTCGGCGGCTGGTACTTCCGCCACAACGGCGTTTACACCAAAACGACAGATACCGACAGCGTTTACAACAATATCAATACCTACTTACAGCGCGATATTCCCGCTATTCAGGGACGCCTGCTTTTGGGTGACGCCAATACCAAAGGAGAGTTGTTCGACACCCTTTCATTTCGCGGTGCGCAAATCGCTAACGAAGAACAGATGTTACCTAACTCCGTTCGAGGGTACGCACCGGTTGTTAGGGGCAACGCCCGCACAGCCGCGCGCGTTATTATTCGGCAGAACGGCAATGTTATCTACGAACGTTCGGTTGCTCCCGGCCCCTTTGAAATCGCCGATCTCTACCCAACCGGTTATGGCGGCAACCTGGATATTTCTATCGAAGAAGCGGACGGCTCACAGCAGAATTTTCAAATTCCCTATACGGCCACCAGCAACCTGCTGCGCCCCGGCACGCACCATTACAGCCTGACCATAGGCAAAATACGCTCAACTCAGTTGCGTGAAGAGCCCACCCTTGCGGAAGCGACCTATCGGCGCGGGATAAATAATGCGCTAACGCTCTATGGCGGCATGCAAGGTAACGGCGCCTATCAGGCAATCCAGGGCGGCGCGGCATTCGGCACCGCATTTGGTACGTTCTCACTGGATGTGACACATTCGCGCCCGAGACTGGGAACGGGCTGGGGAAAAATGTCTGGCGAAAGTTATCAGCTTAAGTACAGCAATGTCATACAAAGCACCGGCAGTAATCTTTCTGTCGCGGCGTATCGCTACTCTACTGATGGTTATATGGACTTCATGACCGCCATGACCACCGACGAGCTGTATTCTGGAAACGGTAGCGGTAGAACCGCCAGACGCGCTAAAGACAGGGTGCTGGTCAGTGCGTCACAACCCCTGCCTACCGGCTGGGGGCAATTTTATGTCAGTGCCTGGCAACAGGCCTACTGGAATGATGCGGCAACCGACCGCCAGTACCAGTTCGGTTATAACAACCGGTTCAAAAAGCTCAGCTACAGCCTGAGTATTAATCGCAATCAGGACGCGTTTGGCCGGTTTCAGAACTCTTACATGCTCAACCTGACACTGCCGTTGAACGATTTACTGGGCTTCAGCCAGATGGGTTCTACCCTGACGCATGGTCCTGGCAACACCCTCAATGAACAATTGTTTGCTTCCGGCACGGCAGGCGACGAAAACCAATACAACTATAGCGTGACGGCCGGGCATACCCGGCAGAGCAGGGAAAACAGCAGCAGCCTGGTGATGAACGGTTCTGCTCGTACGCCATACACCACGCTGAACGCGTTGGCGGGCGGCGGTAAACATTATGAAACCTGGTCTGCGGGATTCAGCGGCGCGATGGTGGCTCACTCCGGCGGACTGACGCTCTCGCCATACAGCGGCGATACCTATGCGCTGGTTGAAGCGAAAGGCGCAAAAGGGGCAAGCATGGTGAGTTATCCAGGCATTAAAGTGGATCGCTTCGGCTATGCCGTCATTCCTTATCTGACAGCGTATCAACTTAATGAAGTGGAGATCAGTCCGAAGGGGCTATCGAACAACGTCGAACTGAATCTGACCAGTCAGAAAGTGGCGCCCTATAGCGGAGCAGTAGTGAAAGTGAAATACGACACTACGGTGGGTTATCCCGCCCTGATCGGCGCGCCAATGGCGAATGGAAAACCGTTGCCGTTTGGCGCTGAAGCCTTTGACAGCGACGGAAGACACATCGGGGTTGTCGGCCAGGGCGGCAGACTATTTGCCCGCGTGCCGTCAACCGAAGGCAAGATCAAGGTTGTCTGGGGCGAAGGCCCGGACCAGCAGTGCCAGGTGCGCTATATGCTGCCCGCCAATGCAGATCTGGAAAAAAGCAACGCCATCAAATTTAACTCGCGCTGCGAGTAACGACAGTACCGTAGCATCGCTGAATGCACAACCGGATACAACGGTAACGGACAAAAAGGAATATGAACATGAAATTAGCTCTGCGCTTACCGCCCCGGCTCCGCCTTTCCCTCGGGTCGTTGAGGCGCATGATTTGCGGCGTTTTGGCGCTTACGGCGCTACAGGCTCAGGCGTATACCTGCGGATTCGATAATATCTTTCACGAAAATTTGACCATTCCGGTTGTCGGACCGGGTATGTCAACCGTTGGTGAAGATGTTCCCGTGGGTCAGGTTATCTACAGAGGACGGTTTATGGGTACCGCCAGGGCAACCAGTTATTACTGCGATATCAATGTAGAAGATATTGAAGCTGGCGAAAGCGTACAGACAATGCATGTTTATAACAAAATTGACATCATCGCCACACCATTGGGTGCGCCGACGCTTTCAGAGGAAAAAGCCATTTTCCCAACCAACGTGCCCGGCATTGGCGTCATCTTTTACCTGTCGGGATCGTCATTCCAAAATTCGAAATTCCCGGCTATTTGGGAAAGGAAATTTGAGATCGGATATGGGAAGACATCGCAGGGGTTGGGACAGATATCATTGGTTGAGCTCGAATTAATCAAGACAGGTCCAATTGCGCCAGGTACTCATCAGGTACTGGGATCGTCTTTTCCGACGTTCCAGATTACATCTGGATCACATTCGCCAATCGTTGTGGATCATGTGTTTGTAACGCTCAATTTCAGCGGCGCCACGACCATGTATACCAAAACCTGTCAGTTGGCTACATCAGTCGTTGATGTCGAGCTGGGCCGCCATCAACGCGCTGACTTCACCGGTATTGGCACCGTCGCGCCGTGGAGCGAGTTTGATATTATGCTGCGGGATTGTCCGGCATTTGTCGGCTATGGCAATCACTCTTACAGAGAATCAACCGGCGAGACAACGGGCACCAACGCCCCAAACCAGGTCGCTATCACCTTTAACAGCGTTCACGGTGTAGTAGAGAACAATCCGCAAATCGCTAAACTGGAAAGCGGACCGACGGCAGCCGAAGGCATTGGTATCGAAGTGTCAGAACGAAATAGCGCTACATTGCTTAATCTTGATGGTTCGGGCGGATTTAACCTGCAAAATTTACCGACGGAAGATGGCGCAAACTATATCATTCCGCTTAAAGCACGCTATGTACAATATCAATCCGAAGTAAAAGCTGGCATCGCCAACGGCGCAGCGGTTTTTACGATCACCTACAATTGATAATTAACAGGCCGGATTTCCGGCCTGATTTTTATCACTTGCCCTGCATATACGGCGTATACACCCCGGTCTGGCTTTCGAGGAAGGCGACGATATCATCGATATCTTCCTGCGGGATCTCTTTCCCGACCTGGTAACGCAGCATCAGCTTCACCGCGCCGTCCAGGGTCGGCACATCGCCCCGGTGGAAATAGGGCGCGGTTAGCGCAACATTACGCAGACCCGGCACCTTCTGGCGCAGTTTATCGCGCAACTCGTTGGTAACGTTCATACGCCCAATATCCGCTGCGGTCATTTCACCAAAGTTAAAGTCCCGCTTTAAACCCAACGGCTCAAACGACCGACCGCCGAGAATCACGCCGCCATGACAGGTCGCGCACTTGTTATCCTTAAACAGCTGATAACCGTGCTTCTGCTGAGCCGTCAGCGCGTTTTCGTCGCCGCGCAGCCACTTGTCAAACGCGGAGTCTGGGGTGATCAGCGTTTTCTCGAATTCGGCAATCGCGTCGGTGATCGTCTCTCCGCTGAAACCCTGCGGGTAAACCGCCAGGAACTGCTGCTTCAGCACAGGATCCTTGTCGAGCTTACTGATGATCTCATCCCAGGATTTCGAGGCCATCTCGATCGGGTTCAGCGGCGGTCCACCGGCCTGCGCCTGTAACGTTGGCGCGCGTCCGTCCCAGAACTGCTCAACGTTAAAGACGGAGTTAAACACCGTCGGCGCATTGATTGGCCCTACCGCGCCGCCCACGCCGATCGACGTTTTACGACCATCCACTCCGCCCGCGTTCAGCGCATGGCAATGGGCGCAGGAAATCGTGCTGTCGCCGGATAAACGCGGATCGTGATACAGCGTGAAACCCAGCGCCACTTTTTGCGCATCGGTCGGTAAGACTTTTGGAATCGGCTGCACCGGCTCATTGCGATGCTGCGCGGCGGTGTCATGGCTGGCGTAATACTGCTCACGCTGCTTCGCGATCCAGTCCAGAATCGTCTTACGTTCCTCGTCGCTCACCTTCCCCGCCCAGTGCAGCGCGGTATAGCGCGTCGGTGGCATGGTTTCGTATTGCATCACCCACTCGATTTTATTCAGATCGCTCTGGGAAACAGGCTCGTTGGCCACCAGCGCGGCGCGAACGGCCTCCAGATTGAAAGATTTATAGCCAAGCTGAATATCGTAATTCATCAGTTGCCTGGCGATGGGGAAAGAAGAATAAAAAGGAAGTTCAGCGGAGGGGGTATGGCAATAATCGCATCCCTTCTCTCTTAAAAACCCCAACACCTGGTTATTTTCCTTCAGCGCAGAGGCCTGAACGGATGCGGTCTGGCTACGCTGCTTTTCGTGGTACCAGACGTAAGCGGATAAGCCGAAATAACATAGAACGATGCCCGCGATGGCTATCGCGGTAAGACGGGTAATGATTTTCATTATTTTACCCTCACGGTAGTGAGTTAGTGGGTCCCAGAAAGATAAAATGACGTGTCTTGTAAAGACCCAGTCATAATAAAAAAGACGCTGAAGCGGGGATTGATAAGTATCAAGCAATAACATGGGCGGTAACTATCGTTGAGATAGCTTATCCCTATTATTTAACGGGTTTTTTATTTTTTGCTATTTATACTTCGTTGCAATCGAATGTTCCGAAAATAGCGACGGTCGACACGACATCATTTTTCAGAATATCGCTGTCTTTCAAACAGATAAATTATTTATATGATAAAAGAGGAAATATCGAAACGTGATCGACCGCACACTTTGCACCGCACAGACCGAAGCGAATGTCTACGCTTAAAAAACAGCCGGGCAACACCCGTATCATTTACGACGCAATCCGGAGGTCCTTCTCATTATGATCAACCAGAACCTACAACACGTCCCGTCAGAGGAACTCACGATCGATGTCGATCTGATGTACGAAACGGATCCGTGCGAGTTAAAGCTGGATGAGATGATCGAGGCAGAACCGGAACCTGAGATGATTGAGGGGCTCCCCGCCTCTGACGCCCTGACGCCAGCCGATCGTTATCTTGAACTGTTTGAGCATGTGCAGTCCGTAAAGCTGTTTCCCGACAGCAAAACGTTCCCGGACTGCGCGCCGAAAATGGATCCGCTCGATATTCTGATCCGCTACCGTAAAGTCAGACGTCATCGGGATTTCGATTTGCGACAGTTTGTCGAAAACCACTTCTGGTTGCCGGAAGTGTACGACAGCCAATATGTCTCAGACCCTGAAAATACGCTTAAAGAACACATTGACCGTCTGTGGCCGGTGCTTACCCGCGAACCGCAGGATCATATCCCGTGGTCCTCGCTGCTGGCGTTGCCGCAGTCTTATATCGTGCCAGGCGGCCGATTTAGTGAAACCTACTACTGGGATTCCTACTTCACCATGCTGGGCCTGGCGGAAAGCGGCCGGGAAGATCTGCTGAAATGTATGGCGGATAATTTTGCGTGGATGATCGAGAAATACGGTCACATTCCTAACGGTAACCGCACCTATTATCTGAGCCGCTCGCAGCCGCCGGTCTTCGCCCTGATGGTCGAATTGTTCGAAGAAGATGGCGTACGCGGCGCGCGGCGTTATCTCGATCATTTGAAAATGGAGTACGCCTTCTGGATGGACGGGGCGGAGTCGCTGGTGCTTAACCAGGCCTATCGTCACGTGGTTCGCATGCCGGACGGCTCGCTGCTCAACCGTTACTGGGACGATCGTGACACGCCGCGCGACGAGTCGTGGCTGGAAGATGTGGAAACCGCCAAGCACTCCGGGCGTCCGCCAAATGAGGTCTATCGCGACCTGCGTGCGGGCGCGGCCTCCGGCTGGGACTATTCTTCCCGCTGGCTGCGCGACGCCACGCGTCTGGCGAGCATTCGCACAACGCAGTTTATCCCGATCGATCTCAACGCCTTCCTGTTTAAGCTGGAAAGCGCTATCGCCAATATTTCGGCGCTGAAAGGAGAACGCGAGGTGGAAGCGGAATTTCGCCAGAAGGCCAGCGACCGACGGGCGGCAGTAAACCGCTATCTGTGGGATGAAGAAAACGGCTGCTATCGCGACTATGACTGGCGACGCGGAGAGATGGCGCTGTTTTCCGCCGCCAGCATCGTGCCGCTGTATGTCGGCATGGCGACGCACGAACAGGCCGATCGCCTCGGCGACGCGGTACGTAACCGCCTGCTGACGCCTGGCGGGATCCTCGCCACCGAGTATGAAACCGGCGAGCAGTGGGATAAACCCAACGGTTGGGCGCCGCTCCAGTGGATGGCGATTCAGGGCTTCAAAATGTACGGCGACGACGCGCTTGGCGATGAGATAGCGCATAGCTGGTTGCAAACGGTGAACCTTTTTTATCAACAGCACCACAAGCTGATCGAGAAGTATCACATCGCTGGCGGCACCCCGCGTGAAGGGGGCGGTGGTGAATATCCGTTGCAGGACGGCTTCGGCTGGACGAACGGCGTGGTGCGTCGGCTGATTGGCTTGTACGGCGAACCTTAAAGCGAGTGCCGGATGGCGGCGCGAAGCGCCTTCTCCGGCCTACCGCATTACCTGATGGCGTCATAAATGGCGCGTTGGATCCTGTGCCACTTTTTATTATCCGCGCTGGGGTCGGCGCGCAAGCGCCGTTCCGCCTGCTCCATATCATACTGCTGGCGCTTCACCACCGCAGGCACGGTGCAAAATCGTTGCAGGTAGGCTTTGTGTTCACTGTTCATCGTCGCGCCGCCTGACATGGCGTGACCCAGCGTGTTGATGAACCGTCGACAGGGCTTGTTTTCGTCCATCTGGGAGGGATAGCGCAGCAGCAGCTGTAAAACGTCGTCGTGTCCGCGGGCAAACGCCGTCTCCGTCCAGGCAATCTGCCAGTTCATTCCGCCTTGTAAAAAAAGGCTGGTGACCCGCACATCGTTACGATCGATGGCCGCCCGAAGTGAAAACGCATCCCAGGTAATCCCCATCTGGCTGACCGTCTCCCGTGCAGAAGGCATTTCACGCTTGGGTTCGCTCTGCACGATAGCCACGCTTGGGGCTGGGGCTGGCGGCTGGGAGCTGACCAGCCACGCGCCGCCGCCGAGCATGGCGAAGACCATCACGCCGACGGCGCCCCACAGCACGCCGGAAATCAGCTGCTCGCGTTCTTCCGCCGTGCGCTGCGGCCGCTTGCGCGGTGGATCAATGGATTCGCCGATCTCCTGCGCGTCACCGCCTGCCTGATGGTCTTTATGCCGCGCATCGTCCCAGTATTGCGCCAGTTTTCCTTCTTCCACGATCATGAACGCCGTCGGGTTTACCCGCCCTCGTCCCTGTTCGTAAGCCCGCTGTACGGGGCGGACAATATGCTGAAACTGGCAGGCCAGTAGCGTCAGTTGCGCCGATGATAAGGGAACGCCGGCCAGTACGCTGTTACGCGCCTGCCGGCAGTCATCAAGAAACACGCGTAGTGTGAGGCGCGGTTCTACAAACAGCGTCAACACGGATGCATCGTTAAAGATCCCGGCATAATGGCGGCTAAAGGTTTTCTTGTCGACCACCATTAGCGCCAATTCGCTAAAGCGCATTCCGCTCAGCGGATCCTGCTTTTCACCCTGCTTAATCCAGCGTCTGAGCTTATCGGCGCCAAAGCTCTGTCTGAGATAGTTGTTGAGCTGACTCTTGTCCGGCCACATTTGCGCAATCAGGGCGATTAACGTCAGTTCAATCGCGCGCAGCTGGCGCTCGGCGCGCATCTGCTGGCTTGCATCGGTTTGCTCAATGTCTGTCTTGTAGTTCAGCAACGGCTGATGCTGGCGCAGTCGTTCAAGGGCATTCACTACCCGCAGGGCGGCAATAAGCTGATTCTCGTTGACCTCTTGTCCATTGTCGTATTGCGGCACGCACTGCTGAAGGTGGCGAAGTTGCAGCGTCAACTGGCTCAGTTGCGCATCGTTAAGATGCAGCCGCCGGGCGACCGCGCTCCAGCCCCCCAGATTCAGTCGGGCCTGATCCAGTTGTTCAAGAAACCAGCGCGGATCTTTGCCTTCAGAAGCATGTACCCCCAACAACAGCAGGATTTCAACGGAAGCCTGGCGGATGATTCCCAGGCAGTGTTCAAACGTCGTGCGTGTGGTCTGTAAAACGCTAATCGTCATTCTCTTCCTTCACCAGAAAGTCCACCCCACCGGGAAATAAATTTTGCTTTAGTACATTGTTTTAATTATTACTTTTTATAGATATAACATGTTTAATCATTAATACAGTGACCGCTGTGTGAACATCGAGAAATTTTCAGGAGTGTGCCCCGTGCCCGTGTTAACGACCGACCGCCTGACCTGCCGCCCCATCGTCTCCCACGACTGGCCCTTTTTTCTCGCGCTCCAGCGACACCCGTCGGTGATGCGTTACGTTGCTGACGCGCGCAGCGAAAAACAGATCCGTGACGCCTTTGACGCCCGCCTGCCGGCATGGCAGCCTAGCGCAGCGCACTGGCTGTGCCTGGTGGTGTGCGACACGGCGACGCAGACGCCGCTGGGCGTGACGGGGTATATTCAGCATGATGAAGGAAGCGCGGAAGTGGGGTTCCTGCTGGCAGCGGAGGCGCAGGGGAAAGGGTATGGCATGGAGTCCCTGCGCGCAGTCTGCGACTACGCCTTCACAACGGGCGGCTTACGCCGCCTGACAGCCTGCGTCACAGAAGGAAACCAGGCCTCGCGGCGCTTGCTGGAAAAAACAGGATTTGTACTGGAAGGCACGCTGCGGGAAAGCTACTGGCTCGAACAGCGCTGGCAAAATGACTGGCTGTTCGGTCTACTGAAGCGGGACTATTTCGCGACCAGCACATTTCTGGCCACGAAATAAAAAGCGATTGCCTTATGGCTGAAACAACAGCATGGCCGCCTGCGTACGATTTTTCACGTCGAGGCGGCGATAAAGCGTTTCAAGATGCGCTTTAACCGTTCCGGTACTGATATTTAACGCGCGGCCAATTTCTTTATTTGATTCGCCCGCTGCAAGCATTGTTAAAATTTCTCGCTGTCGGCTACTTAATGCGTTTATATCGCGATATTCAGGTGATGGAGTTGTTAACAGTTCACTGGGTAAAAATAACATTCCCATCGCGACGCTATTTAAGGCAAGGGCGAATTTTTCGGCGACAGAATCACGCGGCACAATCGCCAGCACGTTATATTGCACCATTTCCTGAAGCCACTTTTTGCTGCAGTCTGTCACCGAAATCAAGGTCCTCACCTGCGGAAACCGCTGGACCAGAGTCTGTAATAACCAGCGGCAAAACTCGCCGTCAAGATCGCCGTCCAGCATCAGCAGGGCGTCCGGGGTGTTTTCCAGCGTTTGCCAGAGTTCATCCGCCTGACTGACGCCCTGAATACTTACTCCTGGAATTCGCTGTTCTAAACTGATTTTCATTCCATGAATAAATATTGACTGCCTGTCAAACATGATGATGTTCATTACTCTCTCTCCACCGTTTTCCAAAATCGCATTAAGGAGTGAAAGGGTATTACCCGGGGGGTAAAATAAGAATTCGCCTTTTGGCGGGGGCCATTCTACCGATATCACGCATGGAGAGAAGAAAAAAAGACGAATAGTTACAGCTCAGCCCCATAAATTACACATTTGACGAAAATACCGACGCCAAATTAAGGATATCCTTATAAATTCGTGGTGAGGTAATGATTTATAATATTATTTATCAAAATATTATCGAAAGCGCGCAGAAAGGGAAAGAAGTGAAAAACCCGCAATATGTAACATAATAAAAATTCGCATTTTAGGTTAATTCAGCGGACTTTCGCCCGCTGAACCGCGGTTATAAAAACATACCGCCTGACACCTCAATACGCTGTGCGGTCATCCAGGCCAGATCGTCACTGAGCAACGCGGCAATAGCGTCACCGATGTCATCGGGTAGCCCTGCGCGACCAAGCGTCGTTTGCGACGCGATCCACGCGTTCAGCGCCTGATTGTCCCGCACACGACCGCCGCCGAAATCCGTTTCAATTGCGCCGGGCGCGATAACATTAACGGAAATGCCCCGTTCGCCAAGTTCTTTCGCCTGATAGCGCGTCAGGACTTCCATTGCCCCTTTCATCGCAGCGTAGGCCGCGTAACCCGGCAGGGCAAAACGCGCCAGCCCGGTTGACACATTGAGAATGCGTCCGCCATTTTTCAGCAGCGGCAACAGATGCTGAGTCAGGAAAAAGGGGCCTTTAAAATGAATGCGCATCAGTTCGTCAAACATCGCTTCGGTCGTGTCGACATAAGGTGCATACACGCCAATACCGGCATTGTTCACTAAATAATCAAATGTCTCGCGATGCCAGTGTTGTTGAAGCTGTTCTTTTACCGTTTGCGCAAAGTCGGAAAAGCCGGATGTATCGGCGACATTTAGCTGAATTGCCGCCGCTTTTCTGCCTTTTCCTTCAATTTCGGCGACAACATCCAGCGCCGCCTGCTGCTGGCTATTGTAGGTAATGAGGATATCCGTTCCTTTGTCCGCCAGCTTAAGCGCGGCGTTTTTACCCAGTCCACGGCTTGCGCCAGTCACCAATGCGATACGTTGCGTCATAAGAAACCTCATTTCTGCGCTTGTGAAGATTGAGACAAAGCTTATTAGGTGATAGAAAAACAATAAATGTCGCGAATTGCGCATGACTGTTTCATCCAGAACAACAATAGGTCAATCGAATGGATAAAATTCATGCAATGCAGTTATTCCTTCGCGTCGCGGAGCTGGAAAGCTTTTCGCGTGCCGCCGATACCCTGGGCCTACCTAAAGGTAGCGTATCGCGCCAGATCCAGGCACTGGAAAACCATCTCGGCACCCAGTTGCTGCACCGCACCACGCGTCGGGTTCAACTGACCCAGGACGGCATGGTCTACTACGAGCGGGCAAAAGATGTGCTGAGCAACCTCGATGAGCTGGACGGGTTGTTTCAACACGACCCGACCAGCATCAGCGGCAAGCTGCGGATCGATATGCCGGTAGGCGTCGCCAGGAATCTGGTGATCCCGCGCCTGCCCGCCTTTTTACAGCAGTATCCCGGCATTGAGCTGGAGCTGAGCAGCAGCGATCGGCTGGTGGATCTGATCCGCGAAGGGTTTGACTGCGTGGTACGCGTCGGCACGCTTAAGGATTCCGGTTTGATCGCCCGTCCTCTCGGTAAGCTGACGGTGATCAACTGCGCCAGTCCGCAGTATCTGGAGCGTTTTGGTTACCCGGAAAGCGCCGACGATCTCGCCTCACATGCCGTGGTGCATTATTCGCTGAATCTCGGGACGCGCCCGCCCGGCTTTGAGATCGCCAGCGCCGGCGGCACACACTGGATAAAAACCGGCGGCACGCTGACGGTAAACAGCACCGAAACCTATCACGCCGCCTGTCTGGCGGGTCTGGGCATCATACAGGTGCCGCGGGTCGGCGTGCGGGAGGCATTACGCAGCGGCAGCCTGATCGAAATCCTGCCCCAGTACCGCGCCGCGCCGATGCCGGTGTCGCTACTTTATCCCCATCGGCGGAATCTTTCGCGGCGGGTCCATTTGTTTATGGAATGGTTATCCGGCGTTATGCGGGACTACGTGGACTGAGAAGCTATACTCTGTGCAGACATGAACAAAAGAAGGACGACCGACCTGATGACGCAGGATAACGACGTAAAACGCCCCACTCAGGAACTTGAACACCAGCCGATCCCAAAGGTCGACACGACTGAAGCCATTGAGACCCCGAAGCAGGAAAGCAGCAACGCGACGCTGAAAAAGTTGACCACCATGGTGGAACAGATCCAGCGCATTCCGATGATTGCGCATCTGATCCGCGCGACTGAGCGCTTTAACGACCGCCTGGGCAATCAGTTTGGCGCGGCCATCACCTACTTCTCGTTTCTGTCGATGATTCCGCTTCTGATGGTGTCGTTTGCCGCCGCCGGTTTTATCCTCGTCTCCCATCCCACGCTGTTGCAGGATATCTTTAATAAGATTCTGATGAACGTCAGCGACCCGACGCTGGCCGCCACGCTGAAAAGCACCATCAATACCGCGGTGCAGCAGCGTACTACCGTTGGCCTGGTGGGTCTGGCGGTGGCGCTCTATTCGGGAGTGAACTGGATGGGTAACCTGCGTGAGGCGATACGCGCGCAGTCGCGTGACGTGTGGGAACGCACGCCGCAGGATCAGGAAAAAATCTGGATAAAGTACCTGCGCGATTTTATCTCGCTGATCGGGCTGTTGGTCGCGCTGATTATTACGTTGTCGATAACTTCGGTTGCGGGTTCGGCGCAGCAAATGATTATTTCGGCGCTGTATCTGGACAACATTGAATGGCTGAAACCGGCCTGGCGTCTGATTGGCCTGACGATCTCTATCTTCGCCAACTACCTGTTGTTCTTCTGGATTTTCTGGCGTCTGCCGCGCCATCGTCCGCGCAAAAAAGCGCTAATTCGCGGAACGTTTATTGCGGCGATTGGCTTTGAGGTGATCAAAATCATCATGACCTACACCCTGCCCGCGCTGGTGAAATCGCCGTCCGGCGCCGCATTTGGCTCGGTGCTGGGGCTGATGGCGTTCTTTTACTTTTTCGCCCGCCTGACGCTGTTTTGCGCCGCGTGGATCGCCACCGCCGAATACAAAGACGACCCGCGTATGCCGGGCAAAAGCCACCGCTAGAGGCGGTATCGACGTGCCGGATAGCGACTCGCTCATCCGGCCAGCTAAGGCCGACCAGGCATGGACTTCCGCCAGCACTCATTGATTCAGCATATAAATCCAGGCCGTAACTTTTATTTAACCGAAAACCAGTTTTATCCACTAAGTTTACAATTATGTGAAGCATTTCATGGACGTGAAATCTAAGGTGTAAAAATTATCCGCTTTTTGCCCATTTTTTAGCCATCCCACTACGTTGTTACAGATTGAAATGTCGCTTTTGCTGTGCGTAATATGGCCTTTCGTTCGCCAAAAAATAAGAAAATTGTATGCAAGCAACAGCCACCACACTCGACAATGAACAGGAACACACGCCGGTCAACTCGCGTAATAAAGTCGTCGTCGCCTCACTCATTGGCACCGCCATTGAGTTCTTCGACTTCTACATTTACGCCACCGCCGCGGTGATTGTTTTCCCACATATCTTCTTCCCGCAGGGCGACCCGACAGCCGCCACGCTGCAGTCGCTCGCCACCTTCGCCATCGCCTTTGTCGCGCGTCCCATCGGCTCCGCGCTGTTTGGTCACTTTGGCGATCGGGTGGGGCGTAAAGTGACGCTGGTGGCGTCGCTGCTAACCATGGGGATTTCAACGGTTATCATCGGCCTGCTGCCAGGCTATGCCACCATTGGTATCTTCGCGCCGCTGCTGCTGGCGCTGGCGCGTTTTGGTCAGGGTCTGGGACTCGGCGGCGAATGGGGCGGCGCAGCGCTGCTGGCCACCGAAAACGCGCCGCCGCGCAAGCGCGCGTTGTACGGTTCGTTTCCGCAGTTGGGCGCGCCGATTGGCTTCTTCTTTGCCAACGGCACTTTCCTGCTGCTCTCCTGGCTGCTGACCGACGAGCAGTTTATGACCTGGGGCTGGCGCGTGCCGTTTATCTTCTCGGCAGTGCTGGTGATCATCGGCCTGTACGTTCGCGTGTCGCTGCATGAAACACCGGTCTTCGCCAAAGTCGCCGCAGCGAAAAAACAGGTCAAGATCCCGCTCGGCACGCTGTTGACTAAACATGTGCGCGTGACAATCCTCGGCACCTTTATCATGCTGGCGACCTACACGCTGTTTTATATTATGACTGTTTATTCAATGACCTACAGTACCGCAGCCGCTCCCGTTGGGCTGGGCATGCCGCGTAATGAGGTGCTGTGGATGCTGATGATGGCGGTCATTGGTTTCGGCGTAATGGTCCCCATTGCAGGTCTGCTCGCGGATGCGTTTGGTCGTCGTAAGAGCATGGTGATTATTACCAGCCTGATCATCCTCTTTGCCCTGTTCGCGTTTAAACCGTTGCTCGGTTCCGGAAACCCGGTGCTGGTGTTTGCTTTTCTGCTGTTGGGGCTGAGCCTGATGGGGCTGACCTTTGGCCCGATGGGTGCGCTGCTGCCGGAGCTGTTCCCCACGGAAGTACGCTACACCGGCGCGTCGTTCTCCTATAACGTGTCGTCGATTCTTGGCGCGTCGGTGGCACCGTATATCGCCGCATGGTTGCAGTCAAACTATGGGCTGGCCGCCGTGGGTCTTTATCTGGCATCAATGGCCGCGCTGACGCTGATTGCGCTGCTGTTAACGCACGAGACGCGTCATCAGTCGCTGTGAGTCATTGGCCGGATGGCGCTGACGCTTATCCGGTCATCCTGTGTGCCTTCCCGACAGCCCGGCAAGCATAGCGCCGCCGGGCAACGCGGCGAAGGACATTATTTCTTCATCTGGGTCAAAATCGTTCGGCACTGATTCGCCTCGCCTTCAGAGGGCGAAATCAGCGCTAACAGCGCAGCGGCTGGGGTGACCAAAGTCGCCAGCGCTGCCGCTACCGCCCCACGCGCGATCAGCGGCCCCGCCTTCACCCCGGCCTGCGGATTTTTGAAGGTGCCGCGCACGTACAGCGGCGAGCGCAGAGTAATAATGCGGATCCCTTTACTTTCCGGATCAATGGTTAAATCGAGTTGCTCAGACGCGAAGCTCGCCGTTCCGGTAATGTTGATCAGCGCATTCTCGGTATCAAAAGCGAAAATCTGCGGGCGCGCCACGCCGTTAACGATATCCAGATTGGCTGCCGCGCAGTTCACCCGTACCTCATCGTCGCCAAAAATCTGCCCGACAATGTAGTTACCGACGTTCAGCCCGACGATCTCCATCAGGTTGCGGCTGATTAAACCGTCGTTCATCAGCAGTTTCAGGTTGCCATTGCTGTTGCCAAGCAGCGCCGCTACGGAGTTCCCGGTGCCGCGAAACTCGGCGTCACCGTTCATCTCACCCAGCGTCTTCTGCATCAGTTCAACATCCGGCATCAGCTCTTTCAGTTTCAGACGGCGCGCCTGAATATCCGCCCGTCCGTGCATAGGCTTTTTATCACCTTCCAGATGAATGTTGGCGTTGATGCTGCCGCCAGCCAGGCCAAACTTCAGCGGCTGCAGACGCAGATCGGCGTTTTTCAGGATGATATGGGTAGAGAGATCGCTAATTGGCAGGCTGCTACCGTGCTCAATGCGCCGTCCTTTGAAGCGCACGTCGGCGTCCATGACGTCCCACTTATCGGTTTCAAAACGGTCATAGGGCAGCACTTTGTCCGCAGGCTGGACGCTTTTTTCACCCTTTTTCTGTTCTGAACGCCGGGTCTGTTCGGCTCCTTTGCCGGAATCGACGCCAATCAGCGGGCCTAAATCCGCCAGACGCAGTTGGCGAGACTCCAGATCCCCTTCCAGCTTCGGACGCGGTTTACCGGTGGTATAGGTGAGCGAGCCGTGAATGTCGCTGTCGCCAATCCGTCCGTTGAAGCCGCGGTAGTCATAGACCGAGGATTTTTCGCTGTCGATTTTCGCCACCAGCCGGCCATCGGTTTCAAACGGCGGCGTATCCGGCAAGAGGACGCCGGTCAGGTCGTACAGTTCCGCCAGCGAATCGCCGGAAAACGTAAGCTGTAAATCGACGCCGCCCATTTTCATCGGGTCGTTCACCACTCCGACAAACGCCACGCGGGTATTTCCGGAACGAAAATCAGCCTGCACCGGGAATGGCGCATCAGCACTACGCAGCGCCAACATACCGCCAATTTTCCCCGTCCCGCTGAGCGGTTCGCCGTTATAACGCCCTTTCGCCTTCAGGCCGAAAACGTAATCCTCAACGTTGGCGTTTTCATTTTTACCTTTGCTTCCCGTCACTTCGCTAAACGGCAGCGGTTTACCCAGCGGATCGACAAGGATCTCAATATCCGCCTTGCTGACGTTGTCATCAATGGCGATCCGCCCCTGATCGAAAAGGATGTTGTCAAGGCGGAAAGACCAGGCAGACGGCTTCGCGTTGGGATCTTTTTGTTCATCCCCGGCGAGATCAAACGTCCAGTTATTGTTTTTCTCCGTCAGACGAATCAGCCGCGCGTCGGGCTTCACCAGCTTGATCCACGGCAGCCACACGGTTTTCGTGAGCAATGCCAGCGGGGCAATCGTCGCTTCAACACGAGGCAGATGCACCATCGTCACTTCGGGGATATCCGGCGGGTTGCCAAGGATAATATCCTCGGCGTGGATGTGCGGCCACGGCACCCAGCTTCGCCAGCCGGTTTCCTGTTTCTGACGCTCCCACACCACGCCTAAATCGCCGCGAATGGCGAACGGACGGTTCAGTTCCGCAGAGACTTTCTGGTTGATGGTCGGTTTGAGTCGGTTCCAGTCAAATGTCGCGATCAGGACGATGAGCACGACGATCAACAACAAGAAAGTCCCTGTTACAGCGGCGGTAATTTTGCCTGCTCTGGTCATGTTCTGCTTCCTCACTTCTTCCCTTGCCTGTCCTAAAGATAGTCCAGCCAGGCGGATTTACCGGAAACAGCCTGATTTAATGCGACAAATTCACCTCATCCAGACAGGCAAAAGGTCGCGGACGAGAGAGGAAATAGCCCTGAGCGGCATACGCGGGCGAGCGCTGTACGTCTCGCCACTCTTCCTGCGTCTCGACACCTTCTACGATAACGCCACGGCAGTAGCGGTTCATCAGCTGTAGCAGTTGGGTGAAAAGGTTACGCCCTTCTGACGTCTGACGAAGCAACACAAACAGCTCGCGGGCTATCTTAATAAAATCGTAGCGCACTTCGCTGAGGGCGGAAAAGTTAGCCATCCCGGTGCCGAAGTCATCCAGCCACAGCGGTCCTGCCTCGCACATCGAGGCAAACGAGGCCTCTTTCGGCAGACGGATGTGTTCCACCAGCTCAAAGCGCAGCCAGGGCATACGCTCGATATTCTGCAGGATCTGCGGATACTCGCGCAGAGCGATTAAGGTCGGGCCATCAACGTTGACGGACGCCAGAAGCGCGTGACGCTGGAAAAAGTCTGCCTTTTGTTCAAGTAAGCAGAGCTGCTCTTTTATCACCTCAATACGCTGGCGTACCGCCACTTCGGCAAAATAACGATCGGGCGCAATGCGTTGCGCGGGATTATCCGGATGCGTGACCACCGTCAGAAGCTCCACCGCCAACAGACGCCCGTTGGTCTGATAGATAGGCTGAAAAGTGTAAGCGCGCTCACACTGCAGCCAGTAGCGACGCTCCTGCAAGCATTCAGGGCTCGCTGCGGACGTGCTTAGCTGCTGGATAATCTGGTTTATCATCGCCGATGTCCCGTGATTAAGTGTGTGGCTGCCCGGACTCGTCAAGGGTTATCGGCCTTCGCGCGAAGAACTTTATGCTGCGTCACACGCAAAAACGACAACAGTCAGGAAAAAACAACGCAGAATACGGACTGGCTCAAAAAAATAATGGAACGTTGTTTTAATATGATTGACCACCAAACACCCACAGCGCACACTAACGTTAATTTTTCCAGGTAGGTTCACGACTATGTCCAAAAAGATTGCCGTGATTGGCGAATGCATGATCGAACTGTCACAGAAAGGCGCTGACGTTCAGCGCGGCTTCGGTGGCGATACGTTGAATACTTCCGTTTATATTGCCCGCCAGGTTGACGCTGCGGCGCTTTCCGTTCACTACGTCACGGCGCTGGGCACGGACAGTTTCAGCCAGCAGATGCTGGACGCATGGCACGGTGAAAACGTCGATACCTCGCTGACCCAGCGTATGGAAAACCGTCTGCCGGGGCTGTACTACATTGAGACCGACAGCAGCGGCGAACGCACGTTTTACTACTGGCGCAACGAGGCCGCGGCGAAATTCTGGCTCGAGAGCGAGCAGTCTGCGACGATCTGTGAAGAACTGGCGACGTTTGATTATCTCTACCTGAGCGGCATTAGCCTGGCGATCCTCAGCCCGGGCAGCCGTGAAAAGCTGTTGTCCCTGCTGCGCGAGTGCCGCGCTAACGGCGGCAAAGTCATTTTCGACAACAACTATCGTCCGCGTCTGTGGGCAAGCAAAGAAGAAACGCAGCAGGTGTATCAGCAGATGCTCGACTGCACCAATATCGCCTTCCTGACGCTGGATGACGAAGACGCGCTGTGGGGCGTCAAACCCGTGGAAGAGGTGATTGCGCGGACGCACGCCGCGGGCGTAGAGGAAGTGGTGGTGAAACGCGGGGCGGATTCCTGCCTGGTGTCTGTTGCGGGACAAGATCTGATTGACGTCCCGGCGGTAAAACTGCCGAAAGAGAACGTCATTGATACCACCGCCGCAGGGGACTCGTTCAGCGCAGGATATCTGGCCATTCGCCTGACCGGTGGCGATACCGTAGCGGCTGCGAAGCGCGGACACCTGACCGCCAGCACGGTAATACAGCATCGCGGGGCGATTATCCCGCGCGACGCAATGCCGCAGTAAGCCATTAACCATTGCCCGGTAGCATTACGCTTACCGGGCCAACAGAATTGCAGGTTACTGCGCGGCCGGAATATCCGTGACTTCCGGATGCGCATCATCCGTTTCAACCGTCGCTGCCGCCGCGCTCACCGGGGCCATAATCTGATCCCACGTGGCCTGCAGTTCCTTCATGTTAAATTCCGGTTCTCCCTTCGGCTGCAGCAGAATCAAAGCCATCTCCTGGGACAGTTGCTGACGCAGGCTTTGGTTCATCATCTCCACGGTCAGACCATTAAGAAAGTCCTGACGCAGACGCTGATACTGCTCCGGCGCGATATCTACCACCTGATTTTGCAGAGAACGCAAGCGCTGGCTGATTAAAATGTCAGTATCGGTGCGAGCATAGGTGGCAAAGAGCTTTTGTAGCTCCAGATTCTTCTGCGCCACCAGCGCGTTGAACTCGTCTTCCGGCAAACCGTTATCGCGCACTTTCGCCAGTTCGCGCGCCACGGTGCCTAAATTGGCGTTGAGCTTATCGTTCGGCGATTCAATATTGATGGCGCACTGAGCGCGCAGAAACAGCACGCGGCAGTCAAAGCCGAGGCCGATATCTTTAGCATTGTTCTTACTCAGCGCCTGCTGTACGTGCCAGAACAGCGCCTCACGCGCCAGATCCGCGCGCCAGTAGCGCAGCAGCGCGGATGACTCGCGAATCGGCTGCCACGGCGTATCCCACATGACTGACAAACGATCCTGGCGCACGGCGTCGGTCATGATGCTCACCGCCTCAGCGCGCAGCGGCGACAGCGTCGGCACTGGCGCAGGCGTTTCGCGTTTGCCCTTCAGCTCGCCAAACGTTTTGTTGATTTGCTCAGCTACCGTCCGCGCGTCGACGTTACCGACAATAATCAGCGTCATCGCGTCCGGGGTATACCATTTCTGGTAAAAATCGTGAATTTTCGCCGCATCGATCGGCCTCTTCAGCGGTTCAGCGGGATCGTGGCCCAGCAGCGCGGAGCCTTTCAGCCGGTAGCGCCACCAGCCCTCTTTGGTATCGACCGGCAGCGTAGTGACCATATCTTCGCTATTGATCGCATGGTTCACCGTTTCCGGGGTGATCGCCAGTTTGCCCATCGTATTCGCCAGATAGGTCAGCGACTCTTTCAGCAGATCGTTACGGTTGTTGGGCAGGCTGAGATTGTATTGCGTGGAGTCATAGGAGACGGTAACGGGCGGCATCGGACGCTTGGGGTCGAAACCCTGTTGCCAAAGCGAACGCGCCTGGGTGGCGTCCAGCCCGCCGCTCTGGGTTAACGCAATACGAGGAATAATATGACTGAAACCGCTCTGTTGCGTACTTTCGGTGAGCGAACCGGTATTTACCAGCAGGCGGACCTCAATGCGGTCGCTGGGGCGCTGCGGGGTGGCTAACACTTGCCACTGTAATCCATTCGCCAGCGTCCCCTGTTGCCATGCCGGGTCAGGCTGGAGCGCATCTGCCTGCACATAGCCAGCAGTGGCCATCATCAGCAAACCGCCCGCTATAAGTCGAATTTTTGTGCCCTGCATGTGAACCCCTGATCAACAATCCTGGTAATAAAAAGACAGCCCTGCGAAGGCCAGTCTGAATATGACGTAAAAACACTTCGTGTTAGACCGCAAGAACATGGAAATGTCACGGCAGAAGTGAAATAAACCCAATGCCTTCATGTTGAAGGATTAAGGTGCAGGGGTCAATTATGCGCAGGAGCCCGCAGCCCCACAAGGGACTGCGGTCATAAGTCGTGAGATTATGAGGATATTTCGTTCGTTTTGCCGTCCGGCGCACGATTATTCAGGACATCGTCGAGCTTTTGGGAATCCAACTCTTTCACCCATTTCGCCACCACGACCGTCGCCACGCCATTGCCAACCAGGTTAGTCAGCGCACGGGCTTCCGACATAAAGCGGTCGATACCGAGGATAAGCGCCAGGCCCGCCACCGGCAGATGGCCTACCGCAGAGATGGTCGCCGCCAGCACGATGAAGCCGCTTCCGGTTACCCCCGCCGCGCCTTTAGAGGAGAGCAGCAGCACGACCAGCAGCGTGATCTGATGGAAGATATCCATATGGCTGTTGGTCGCCTGGGCGATAAACACCGCCGCCATCGTCAGGTATATCGACGTCCCGTCAAGGTTGAAGGAATACCCGGTGGGGATAACCAGCCCAACCACCGACTTGCGGCAGCCCAGCTTCTCCATCTTATCGAGCATACGCGGCAGCGCGGACTCAGAAGAGGAGGTACCCAGCACGATCAGCAGCTCTTCGCGGATATAGCGGATAAACTTGAAAATGCTGAAGCCCGTCGCCCGCGCGATAGAACCCAGTACCAGCACCACAAACAGGATACAGGTGATGTAGAAGCAGATAATAAGCTGCCCCAGTTGCACCAGCGTCCCGACGCCATATTTACCGATGGTGAAGGCCATTGCGCCGAACGCGCCGATAGGCGCCAGGCGCATGATCATATTGATAATGCCGAAAATGACCTGCGAGAAACTTTCAATGACGTTGAAAATCAGCTGGCCTTTGCTGCCCAGGCGATGCAGGGCAAAGCCAAACAGCACCGCAAACAGCAGCACCTGCAGGATGTTACCACTGGCAAACGCGCCAATGACGCTGCCCGGAATCACATCCATCAGGAAGGCGACAATGCCCTGATCTTTCGCCTGCTCGGCGTAAACCGCCACCGCCTGCGCATCGAGAGTCGCGGGATCAACGTTCATCCCGGCCCCTGGCTGCACGACGTTAACGATAATCAGACCAATGATCAGCGCAATCGTACTGACGATCTCAAAGTAAAGCAGCGCTACCGCACCGGTGCGGCCAACGGCCTTCATGCTTTCCATGCCTGCAATGCCGGTCACGACAGTACAGAAGATGACAGGAGCGATGATCATCTTTATCAGCTTGACGAACGCGTCGCCAAGCGGCTTCATTTGTGCGCCTAATTCAGGGTAGTAATGGCCAAGGAGAATACCAATGGCAATTGCTGTCAGGACCTGAAAATAAAGGCTTTTGAACAGAGAGGTTTTCATAGGGTGTCCTTGAAGTAAAAACCACAGGTCTTGTAAGGTTATGATTAACCTGCGGCCTTAAAATAACACCCGGACAACACGACAGAAATGCACCTAGATCATAATTGAAACAAAAATGTTAAAAACTTTGAACTGGCTCGCATAAGCCGGGCCTTTTTAAAGTTTTGTAATTACGTCACTTGTGCGTGAGATACTGTTCCTGGAAGGTTTCAGCCGTCACGGCATGGGCAAAAAGATAGCCCTGAGCGATATCCACACCGGCTTGCGCCAGCCAGTCGCGCTGCGCCTCGTTCTCAACGCCCTCGGCGATCGTTTGCAGATTCAGGCTGCGCGCCAGCTGAATAATCGCCGTGATCATGCTGTTATCTTCCGGCAGACCGTCGACAAACATTTTGTCGATTTTCAGCACGTCTACCGGCAGCGACTTCATGTGCTGGAGCTGACGCAACCCCGCGTAACCCATACCAAAATCATCCAGCGCTATGCGCACGCCAGCGTTTCGCAATGGTCGTAATATCGCCACCGCGGCGTGCGGGTCGTCGATACGGCGGCTTTCGGTCACTTCCAGAATCAGCGTACCCGGCTGGATGCGATAACGGGCCAGCAGCTCAAGCATGTCCGACACCATGGTCGGGTGCATCAGTTGCAGCGCCGACAGGTTGACCGACAGCGGCATGGCCATTCCGCGTTCCTGCCAGGCGGCAAGCAGACGGCAAGACTCCTCCAGCACCCAGCGCCCCACGGTGACCATCAGGCCGCAGGACTCGATGCGCTCAATCAGCCCTTCCGGTAACGCCCAGCTTCCGTCCGGTTGCTGCAAACGCAATAGCGCTTCCGCGCTCACCACCTTGCCGCTGGCGATCGCCACCTGCGGCTGTAGCCAGAGCGCAAACTGGTGGTTTTCCATCGCGGTAAGAATGTCGCTCTCTTCGGTCAGCCTTTTTTGCGCCTGCGCCATTTGTTCAGGGTCGAAGAACTGAATCTGGTTTTTGCCTTTCCGACGGGCGGTAAACGCCGCCGAAACGGCACGAACGTAGAGCTGCTCGGCGCTGAGGTCGCCATAAAACATCGCCACGCCAATGCTGCAACTCGGGCGTAGCTGGATCCCCTGGACCGGCAACCGCTCATTAATAATAGTGAGCACTTGCTGACCTAACGTGATGGCGTGCCACGGCTCTTTCACGCCGTGAGCGACAATCGCAAAGTCGTAGCCGCTGATCTGGGCCAGCACCATTCGCGGGGAAATCACCGATTTCAGTTTTTCCACCAGCGTGAGCAGCAGGATTTCCCGCTGCGCCTCTTTCAGCACGCCTGCGGTATCACGCAGCGTTTCGCAGGTGACGATCATCAACGCGGTGGTCTGCTGTCGCGCCACCACTTGCTCCAGCAACCCCATCAGAAAGGCTTTGTTGGGCAGCTCGGAAACCGGAAAACGCATCGCGTTCCCCGTCAACTCTTCGCTGTGGCGTTTAAGCATCTGTTGATTAAGGTTATAACTGCGCACCAGCATCCCGATCTCATCGTCATGGTGCAGACGCGGCAGCGCCAGCTGATGCCCGATAAGATCCTGTTGCGGAATATCGTTCAGCTCGCGGGCGATTTTGCGCAACGGGTGCAGAATCAGGCGGTTTACGCACCAGCTAATCGCCACGGTCAGCATGAGTGACAAAAGTAAGTAAATAGTCACTAACGTGGAGAGGGTGCTCATGACGAACTTATACATACGGAACGAATCCGCCTGTAGCACCAGATAGGCCAGCGGCTGTGGGTTCGCCGGACGCTCGAGCGAATAGACGGGCAGGGAAATTTGCACCGGTAATTCAAAAAGTCTGGTGACCATGACCGGCACCGGGCGTTCAGGAATGAAGCTCATGCGCAGCGCCTGAAACTGATTTGGCAGCACGACATCGGCGCGCTGAACCACCCCAGCCGGTTTTATGCTGGCGAGAATCGCCTCCGCGCCGGGGAGATCCGCTTTTAATATGGCGGCAGACAAGGGTTCACGAACGGAGCGGGCGATACTTTCCAGTTGCGTAGCCGTGTTATAGCGGTTCTGCTGGACCAGATGGAATAGCAAAACGGTGCAAAAAATAAAAACGAACACCATGACAACGGCCGCGACCATTGCCATCTGCTTAATTGTTAACGAGCGACTCACGCGCAATATTGTCTCCCCCGGATATCCCAAATTGCCGCCCGAGTATACCCGATTGCAGCGGCATTAAGAGAGGCCGTATCTGAAAAGGACTTTTCTGAGTTCAGGTCGTCGGATGGCGGCGTTGTCTTATCTGGCTTTCACGCCAGCGCAGCGCCATCCGACCCTGGCGATTACCAGTCGGCGTAAGGCACCAGCGGCTGCGGCGGTAAATCCATATCGCCCTGCCAGCCTGCGGCGGAATAACGCACGTAAAGAAGGAAATGGCTTGGAGTGTAATCTTTCGCCTGCTGGATATCGATAGCGGTGCCGACAAACCAGTTGGAGGTGACCCGCCGCTCCACCAGCGCCCGGGCGGTATAACCAAAGCCCTGGCTGCTGCCGCCATCATTGGTCTGATCGCGCGCCGCCTCCTGGTAATCCGCCGGAATGAGGTTCGTCAACGGATAACGCGGCATCGTTTTCGTGCGTGAATGCGACCACGACACGGAACCGCCCAGCTCCCAGGACCAGTTTTCCGTACGCTGACGCCACATTACCGGCACCGCAAACGACACATATTCCTGCGGACTGTAGTAACCACCGTGACCGAGCGAATAGCCGCTGAGGTCTTTGTCGTAGTGCCAGATCATATTGTTCAGACCGACAGTGACGCGGCGGTTATTCTCGTTAATCACCTTGTAGTAGTACCCGGTCATCCAGCGCACGCGCCAGTTGTCCGCCACGTTTTTGCCGGTTAACTGGTCGCCGCTGAGCGAAGCCCAGACGCCATTCGCTTCCCCTTTGTCGTAACTGAGGCTGATGCCGCCGCCGTCGGCGCGTACGCCGCCCCATTTTTTACCGGTGTTAATCGCATCGCTGTCGCCGTTATGGCTCTGCGCGTCTTTCTGGCCGCCAAACGCCAGCAGCGAACTGGAAATGGGACGACGATGCGCGTTAAGCGTATACCCTAACGGCCCGATATCGCTGCTGTAGCTGACGCCGCCAACCACATCAACCACGTTGAAGCCCATTGGCGTGGTGCCGATGTCCCAGCGCCAGGTGTCGTTTGCCCAGCCCACCGCCACGCTCGCCCCGGCGTCCGACTGGCTGCGGTTGCCGCTACAGTCTTCCAGCGTACAGGTGCCCCAGTTGTTGTCATAACGCCCGTCGGCATCGGTTGCGAAGCTGCCGACATTCATATTGACCAGGTCGGTGCGGAAGAACATACGCCCATCGGACCAGGGCGCATCAACGTGCAGCATGGTGGTGTGCGCTTTCAGATCGGAATAACCGCCGGTACCGCTCGATCCCCAGTAATCGTGTTCGAGGGTTACGTTCAAATCTTGCTGACGATACAGATCCGCCGCGTCGCTGCGCACGCCGCGCTTCAGCCAGTCGTCTGTTTCATCGTTGCGGGTCAGACGGGTAAAAGTGTCGTCATCCTGCGGACGCGTCGGGGTGACGCCAGAGGCGACCATGGCATCTTTATACGTTTCCAGCGCTTGCTGCGGCTCGCCGCTCTGGGCCTGAAACCTGGCGGCATCACGTAGCACCATCGCGCTTTCCATCGACGGCGGCTGCGATTTCGCCTGCGGAATCAGGCTATCGAATGTCTGTCTGGCCGCCACGGTATCGCCCAGTTGCATCTGCGCCAGCGCCACCCGACGTTGCATATTCATTGAAGACCCGTTGGTCGTCGGCAGTGCCGCCAGTCGCGCCCGCGCGGCCGCGTTGTCGCCCTGAGCGATGTCGATCTCCGCCAGCCCAAGCAGCGCGTCAACGTTGTCCGGTTCGCGCGCCAGCACGCCGCTGTAATATCCGCGCGCGGCCGTAACGTCCCGGCGCTGCTGCGCCCAGTCGGCGAGGGTTAAGTCGATACGGGTAGAAGCAGGCTGCTGACGTAGCAGCGCTTCGGCTTCACGCTCCTTGCCGCTTTCGCGCAGACGGTTAGCGGTTTCCAGTACCTGGTTGCTTTGCAGCCTGTCGGCCAGTTCCTGAATATTTGGGTTCCACTGGCTGCGCGGCAGCGCGTTGATATGCGCCAGCGCCGCGCGGTCCCGATCGGCGCCGGACAGGTACAGCCCGTAAGCATAGACCTGCTCGGGATCGCCAGGTTTCTGACGCGCCAGCGCGTGCATCTGCGCGTCGGCCTGGCTACGCTGACCGGCCTGCCACAGATCGCGCGACAGACGGTAGGTTATCCAGACGCTGCCCGGATCCAGCGCCAGACGACGCCGGTGCAGCTCCGCCGCCTGCGCCCAGTTGCCCTGGCTCTCCAGCGTTTCAGCCTGTTGCGCCAGACGATCGTTTTCCAGCCCGCGTTCAATGTCATCAATACTGCGGCGTTGGCTGGCGGAAAGCGTGGCGATAAAAGCGCTGGCTCGCTCCGGCGACTGCTCGCGATAGAGGTTCGCCAGGCCGCGCACGGCGTTGGTGTTGCCGCTGTCCATACGCAGCGTCTGCTGATAGTAACGCTCGGCAGCCGGGTAGTTTTTACGTGCCATTGCCGCGTCGCCCAGCCCCAGCACCGCATAGCTATCGCTATTGTCGATGCGTCTTGCCTGTTGATAAAACCGTTCGGCCTGGTCGATATCATTCGCTTTCAGCGCGGCGTCGCCCTGCTGGATCGCCAGCCAGTAGCTGTTCACCTTCAGCAGGCTTTCCCATTTGTCGCGGCTCGGGCTTTGCGGATCCATCGCCAGCGCTTTTTTAAACTGCGCCACCGCGCTGGCGCGATCGCCGCGCTGTGAATACGCCTGACCCAGCGCGCCAACGGCTTCGCTGTCGTTTTGATTCGCTTTCACCGCCTGCTGCAGCCCGGCAACCGCTTTGCCGCCCTGCCCGGCCTCTACCGCCGCCAGCCCCTGCGCACGGGCGCGGAACGTCGGATCGGCAAGCTGTTGTTGCTGTTCGTTCAGCTTACTGCGCGCCGCCGTCACGCTGTCCCCTTCACTAAACACGGTGAGGTACTTTTGCAACGCTTTTACGCTGGCGTCGCTGACCGGCAAATCTTTTATCTGGGCGTACCAGAGCGTTGCCGCCGCGTTGCGTCCGGCGCTGGATTTCGCCATTTGTTCCAGCACGACAAAACCTTCAGCCGGACGGTCGTTATCGAACAGCAGTTGCGCCAGAGTATTCTGCAACCCGGTATTGCCGGGGCTGCGGGCGTTGATCGCCTTAAGCTGGTTGATCGCCTGACCGCGTCTGGCAGGCACTTTCGCCACCGTACTCCAGTACTCCACCTCCAGCTCGCCTTCCGGCGGCGCGCCTTTGAATAACTTATCGTAAGCGGCGATGGCCTCTTCCGCATGTCCGGTCGTCGCCTGTAACCGCGCTTCCTGCAGCGCCTGGCGGCCATCCGGCGTCGCCAGCAGTTGGGTGGTGCGCGACGATTTATACGCCGCCGAATTGGGCGCGATCTCTGCAAGCCTGTCGAGCTGCTTTTGAGCGCCGTCGTTGTCGCCCTGACGCAGCATATAGCGGAAGCGGGCAGCGATAACGTCAGGGTTATTCGGGTCGTTCAGCTCCAGCCGGTAGAGCGACTGACGCACCAGGTCTTCGCGGTGCGTGGCCTCGCCCAGCCGAACCTGGTCGAGTAACAATTGTTGCGCCGACGGCGCGGCTTCCGCGAAGGGCATCAGCGCAATACCGAGTGATACCCCAAGAAAACTTAGTGTGAACTTGCGCATTCCTGGCCCCAGTCAGGTAGTAACTCACCTTTGGCGGTGAAGCGATAACGATGCTGGTCCCACCCTTGTCCGAAGAGGGTCAGCACGTAGCTGTAATAGGCATCGCTGCCAGGAAAGTGGTCTGCAACGCGCTGTCGCTGCACCGCTTGTGCGTCGCGGTTTTGCAGGAAAGGCAGTAAAGAAGCGGAAAAGCCTACCGGGCCGTTGCCCTGCGCCTTGCCGCTGGCGACATCCACTTTCTCCGGCGGAACGCCGTTTTGGGTTGTCAGGGTAGCCATCGGTTTGAATTTAGTGAGCAGCCGCGCTTTCTGCGGGTCGCCGTCATGCATCATCCCGGCCCACAGATAGACGCGAATGGCGTCGTAGCTGCTGACCAGCGTTTTTTCTGGTTTTAACTGCCAGCCTTTGTTTTTCTCGTAACGCACCCAGTCCGGCGAAAAGCCTTTCGGCGCGGTTTCTAACAGCAGCCGCTGATTCGTCTCCCGCAGGGTGGTCCACGGCGCGCCGAAACGGGTAAAGTACTGCGCCAGCTGCGGCGGCAGATAACTCGGGTTGAAGCGCCAGCGGGTTTCTTCGGCAAAACCGATTTTACCCGGCAGCAACATCGACCCCAGCCCTGGCACCGTCACCACTTCTTCAGTGGCAATCCGCTTCAGCAGCGCTTTACCGATATCGGTGTATCGCGGCTCCTGCCATAAACGCCCGGCTTCCAGCAGCGACCAGGCGATCCAGATATCGCCGTCAGAAGCGGAATTGCTGTCCAGCACTTCCCAGGTCGCTGGATCTTTTTGTCCCCACAGCCAGGCGGGCAGATGCGCTTTCAGCGAGCCTTGCGCCAGGTTGTTTTCGGTCCATGCCAAAAGCGTATCAAACGCCGGACGATCGTTAGCCGCGAGGGCAAAGAACATGGCGTAGCTTTGCCCTTCCGAGGTGGTGATTTTCCGCGCGTCGCTCGGATCAATCACCCGGCCCTCCTTGCTGATGTAATCCTTTTTGAACTGATCCCAGGCGGGCCAATGACAGGCCGCCTGAACGCTCAGGGCGGCCAACATCAGGACAACAGCGATTCCACTACGCAGCGCGTTCATCATGCGTTACTCATGGTCTGGATCAAGACGACGGCGGCTAATGATGCGCAGCAGGCGCCACAACACCCATGCCAGCAATACCACGCTGATGGCCGCCAACACCGCTAACAGCACCGGATGATTTCCCAGCGCATACCACAGACGTTCAAACCACGGCAGATGTCCGACGTAATAAACATCGCCCACCCGCAAGCTGTTGACGCCCGACTCGCGAATGACGGACACCGAACCAAACATCGCCGCACGTTTGCCGCTGTCGTTAATCGCTTCGTTCAGCAGTTCATAACCGCGCGGGCTGTCCGCCAGCAGGGCGATAACGCTGCGCTGATCGTTAAACGGCGACTGGAAGCCCACCACGGCGGCCATTGGGCCGCTCGACGTGACAGTGGCCTGCGCATCCGCTTTGCGGTCGGCCTCATCCGGCATGATCCCCGGGAATGCGCTCTGGCGAAGCGGCGTTTTCACCCAGCTCTGCGCCGCCTGCACCAGCAGGTCAATACGCTTCTCATCCTTTAACTTGTCCGGAATCGTGCCAATAATCAGGATATCGGCATCTTTCCCCTGAATCTGGCTGCCGTCTTGAGTGATGGTCAGGTTGATGGCCGGGAAGCCGGTTTGCGCGCCAATCGTGCCCGTCGCCTCCAGCAGTGTTTCCATCTGCGCTTCATTCGGCGTTTTCGGCATCACGGCGATGGTGTCAGAAAGATCGGCCATTCGGCTGAACGGGAACCCCGCGTTCGCAAAGGCGCGCAGATCCGGCATCGCAATAAAGTGATAGTACTTCGAGAAGTCGATGGTCGAGTCGTCGCCGATCACCACATGGTTCGGCACCGGCTGGAAGGTAATACAGTTATCCACCGTACCGCCAGGCATCGGGTTCATGTACTCAAAGTCAAAACGCAACTGGTTCACCGCCCCCAGCTTCAGCGCCGGGATCGAGACGTCGGTTTTACCATCCAGCAGCCCTTGCAGCACCGGCAGACGCAGCAGCAGACGGTTGTTCTTTTCGTTGCTGGTGAGGCTAAAGGCTTGCAGAAACTGGTTATTCAGGCTGATATCCATGCGCGAACTGTCTTTGGTCGGCGGCGTGGTGTAACGGTAGTTGAGGTTCATATCAATACCGGTACTGCGCAGCAGATACAGGTCCGGCGGCAGGTTAAGGGAAACGTTGATGGCGGCGGGCTCGATGCCGCTGGACTGCAACTGCTGCTCATAGGTTTTCAGCTCGCCAAAGGTCACCGGACGATCGGTCCGCACCCAGTTCGGCGCATCGTACGGTTTACGCGCCAGCAGCGGTTTTACCTCGTTCACTTCGACACTGCTGCCGCGGAACAGAATGTTGCCCTGCGCAATACCTTTCGCCGCCTGCAACAGATCGTTTTCATCACGCCCCATCACCACCAGAAGTTTTACGTAGGGGTTCTCCGGATGGTCGATCATCGCGATCGTCGGCGCTTTCACCGGCGGCTGCTCGCGCAGGAAGTCGGGACGGCTGTCGTTAGTGGCGAACACAATCGCATTCCGATCCGGCAGTTGATTATACAGCACCGGGAAGTGCTGCCCGCGCCAGCCTGAGCGGGAACCAAACCATGACGAGACGATAGAGGCGGCCTGCTGCAGTTTAAGATCGGGCGCGCCGGCGAAGATCATCGGCAGCGTCATCGCGCGGTTGTCGCGCGGGTCAAAGAACGGAACCGGGAAGTGCGAGAGATCGTTTTTCACTTCCAGCGTCTGGTAGGTGAGATCGAGTACGCTGCTGCGACCTACATCCAGCCACAGCGTACTGCTGGACGGGTTTTCACATACCTGCTGGTAATGGCCGACAAACTCCAGCCGTACGCGGTTGAAATCGGTGATAAACAGCGGGTTGATGGGGATCTGCGCCAGCGTCTTTTTGCCAAGCTGTTCCTGGGTGACGGGTAGCACGCCCATGAGCTCATCATTCAGATAGACCTTGAGCTGGGACTGAACGGGCAGTAGCGATGGCGACGGCGTGTATTCCAGATTCAGCATCGCCTTCGTGACCACTTCATCACTGCGCATGCCAAATTCAATGCTGCCGTTCGGGTTAACGCCGCGCAGCACCATACTGCCCGGCGGCGGCGCGATTTGCGCAAACGTCAGTTTCACATCACGCGAAGGACCATTTTGCGCGACGATCGGCGCATCCGCTCCCGGCACGCCCGGCATCACCTGGCCCACCGGCTGATTGTCGTCCGCCTGAACGGGAATGGCCGGGGCCGCGGTTGGCTCAGCCGCTGTCTGCGGTTGTATTGCTGGCGCCGCATTCGACATGAAACTGGGGATAGCGCTCATCCCCATTGCCATCGCACAAATCCAGGAAAGTTTTCTTTTCATCGCGTTATCATCATTGTTGAGCCATAACCTGAGCCGGTGGTTGCACCGCCATATCATCCTGCACCGGACGGCGCGGAATGAACGACACAATCCAGGCAACCAGAGACGTCAGAGACCGGAAAATTACTTTGACCGACGCTGGGGCAAATTCCGCAAGATGGCGATAGCCGCGGAACCCCAGTTTCAGAATATCGAGCAGGCTTTCCAGCGGTTTGTCTTCCGGATAGCTGTCCTGCCAGAGCGCCCATGTATCCGCACGAGCAAACGTACATTGCACAAAATCGATATGCTGTTTAGTGGTCAGCGGCATCAGTTGTAACCCCACCTGTTCACCCCATACGCGCGCCACCTGGGTGGGAAAGACATACTCCTGCTGTCCACGCTTAAGCAGTAAATTCACCTTTTGCCCTTCCAGCACCTGCGCCTGACCGTTGATTTTGATCCCCAGGCCGCCGTCGGAGAAGTCATGCACGGTACACGAGAACAAATGACCGTCTTCGCGAGCAATCGCCGCTGGCATTGAGATCTCCATGCGGTGAGAACGGCGTACCTGTTTACTTTCCACTGACACCGCCACCGCGCCGCCGAGGATAATCAGGTTATAGAATACCCACACCATACTGACGATGACGGTGAGCATTTCACTTTCCGGCCCGTAGAAATAACGCCAGATACCTACCGCCACGCCGACCAGGTTAAGCAGCACCAGGAAGATATACGGACGAGAGATCACCCAGTCGACATACTCTTCTTCCACCAGCCCGCCTTTCGCGGTGACGTTAAATTTGCCCTTATGCGGATTAATCAGCGCCACCAGCGTCGGCGGCGCGATGTACCAGGCCAGCACCGTTTCGTAGATCTCACTCCAGAAGGAGTGGCGGTATTTTCCCTGAATCTTCGAGTTGGTCAGGCTGGCGTGAATCATATGCGGCAGTACGAACAGCGCAATCATCAGCGCGGGCGCGTAGATGATATAGGCATGCAGCAACAAGAACGCCAGCGGCGCGGTCAGGAAGATGAGCCGTGGGATCCCCGACAGAAAGTGGAACATCGCATTGACGTAGCATAACCGCTGGGCGAATTTCAGCCCTTTCCCGGTAAGCGGATTGTCGAGGCGGAAAATTTGCACCATCCCGCGCGCCCAACGGATACGCTGGCCGATATGGGCGGACAAACTTTCGGTCGCCAGCCCCGCCGCCTGCGGAATACGCATGTAAGCCGAGGTGTAACCGCGACGGTGCAGACGCAGCGAGGTGTGCGCATCTTCGGTGACGGTTTCGACGGCAATACCGCCTATTTCATCCAGCGGCTTACGGCGAATCACCGCGCAGGAGCCGCAGAAAAAGGTGGCGTCCCACATGTCGTTGCCGTCCTGCACCAGCCCATAGAACAGCGTGCCTTCGTTGGGGGTTTTGCGGAAGCGGCCAAGGTTACGTTCGAACGGGTCCGGCGAGAAAAAGTGGTGCGGCGTCTGCATCATCGCCAGTTTTTTATCTTTCAGGAACCAGCCCATGGTCATTTGCAGGAACGAGCGCGTCGGCACGTGGTCGCAGTCGAAGATCGACACGAATTCGCCTTTGGCGTACTTCAGCGCATTGTTGATGTTCCCGGCCTTGGCGTGCTCATGGGTGGTGCGGGCGATATAGTGGACCCCGACATTCTGGGCAAACTGGCGAAACTCTTCCCGCCCGCCGTCGTCGAGAATCCAGATGTTGAGCTTATCTTTCGGCCAGTCGATGCCCAGCGACGCGTAGATGGTGTTTTTCACTACGTGCAGCTCTTCGTTGTAGGTCGGAACGAAAATATCCACCGACGGCCACTGCGACATATCCTTGGGCAACGGCACCGGCTGACGGTTGAGCGGCCAGACCACCTGGAAGTAGCCCAGCACCAGCACAATCCACGCGTAGGTTTCGGCAAACAGCAGGATCAGTCCACAAACCAGGCTTACCGGATCGTCCCAGTTCAGGGTGGACGTGTAGCGCCACCAGATATAGCGACATGATACGGTCAGCGACAACACAATCAGCATCAGCGCCGAGAAACGCCCCGGCATCCGCCGTACAATCAGCGCAACGCCCCATAGCAGCATCAGGAAGATAAACTGCGCCAGCGGGTTGAACGGCTGCGTCACGCAGATCAGCGCCAGTATCAGCGAGAAAGTGACAATAATCCCAATGATTAAACGGCGCGCGCCAGCGCTCAGATGCCCCAGTTCCTTTTGCTTATCAAGATGGGTTGTGTTTTGCGTGACCCGTTCAGGCAGTTTATCCAGCCACTGATGGTAACGGCCCCGGACGCCTTCCAGGCGGGAAAAGGTCTGCCAGCGCGGTTGGGCCGTTTGTCGACGCGAGGCGGTCGCCATCAGCCAGAGCGTTTGAATAACGTAGCGGGCGGGATCTAACGGGCGCGGACGAGCGGCGTTGATATGCGGGTAAAGCGCCTTATGCGCAGCGCGGATCCGCTGCCAGCGCGGATGCTCCAGCGGGATGAACACCCATGCCAGAACGGCCCAAAAACAGCCCAGGGCCGCGCTAAACGCTGGCGCGCCATGACGACGGTAGCCCTGATAGCGCTCGCTCAGGCGCGCGCTGACCGGCGGGATAAGCAACCACCGGGACAGGATACTCATGTTGCGCTCCCGGCGGCGTCTTTGCGGCCTGAATAATGCAATAAACACCAGTTCGCCAGCGTCAACACTTCTTCGGCGGCCAGCGAATCGCTGCGGTATTCTCCCAGTGGCTGTTTCGCCGCCATGCATTCGGCCAGGGCTTCATCGCGATGAATAACCATCGGCAGCAGCCGACGCTGGCTTTGGAGCCAGACCTGGTAAAGATCGTCCTGCATCTGGCTGCCAATGCGTAAATCGTTAATCAAAATATGCGAACCGGCGGGCAACGCCTGCTGATGCAGGCGAATATGGCAATTGGCATCGGCTTTGACGACCGCCAGCGTACGATCGCAGGCGTTGACCAGTTGGCGAGTGAGCGGCGCGGCGCCGGTGGGCAAATCGAGTAAAATCCAGGAATACCTGCCGCTCTCTTTTAGCCGTTGGAGGCCAGGGACAATCTCGCCGAGCCGTTCCTGCCATTGATCGGGGTAGTCACGTTCCTGCGCCGTGAGCTGGCCAAACGGCAGCAAATCGAGCTGCGAGGTATAGCGCATTCCGCCTTCGCGCCAGTCACGCCCGTCCAGCAGCGCTCTGGCCCAGCCGTCGCGATGCACAAAGTCGACATTAAATGACAGGCGTAGCAAATTATCGGGGCAGGCATCCACCACCAGGACGTTTTCACCTAACAGTTGTAATGCCCAGGCCAGCGCCGCAGTGATAGACGTCGTGCCTACGCCACCACGGATGCCCTGAAGTCCCAGAATAGCCATCCACGACTCCCTTATTCTTGTTGCGCAAATTCAGCCAGCAGCGGCCAGCGTTTAATCGCAGCGGCAAGCTGTTCACGTTGGGATATATCGGTGTAATCGAATTCAGGCAATGAAAAAGCCTGGCTCAGGGCCAGGAAATCGTTTTGAAAGGTATAGCCTAAAGCTGAATCAGGCAGCGTATCGGGTTCGTTGTCAGACATATTTTTTTATCCCTTTGAATATACTCGCCATGCTTCAGACATTTTTTCTGTTTGCATTCAGCCCCCTTCCCAACGAAAATTGATGGCGTCAGAATCCGCGCATTTTCTGATTTTTCATCACTCAAAGAATACGAGTCATGGAATCGGAAAGGCCGACGTAAAGAGGCTTCCTGCCAGCCAAATTGATTCACATGCTAAATCTGATACGTTTTAATTTCAATGTTAGGTTTATTTCTGCGCTTTCGCTAGTAAACTGATAAGCAGACAAATAGCGACCCGAGGAACGCTGTGGACCCAGTATTTTCAATAGGTATCTCATCATTATGGGATGAACTTCGCCATATGCCAACTGGCGGTGTCTGGTGGGTTAACACTGATCGCAGTGAAGATGCTATCAGCCTGGCGAATCAAACGATTGCTTTTCAAACCGGGACTGCAAAAGTCGCGGCGATGAGTATGGGCAGCGATCCAGGGAAAGTTTTCAAATTAGACGAAACGCAAGGTCCGGAAAAAATTCAGTTATTTTCGATGCCAGATTCAGAGAAGGGACTATACTTTATGTCCCGCGATATACTCTGCTCAGTTGATCCTACCCATTACTTATTCATCCTTATATGCGCAAATAATGCGTGGCAAAATATTCCAGCGGAACGATTGCGTCAGTGGCTGGATAAAATGAATAAATGGACACGTCTTCATCGTTGTTCTGTTCTGGTGCTTAACCCTGGGAATAATAATGACAAACAGTTCTCGCTGTTAATGGGGGAATATCGCTCGCTGTCTGGTCTTGCCAGCATGCGTTTTCAGGGCGACCAGCACCTGCTGGATATCGCCTTCTGGTGCAACGAGAAAGGAGTCAGCGCCCGCCAGCAGTTGACCATTCGCCATCGCCAGGGTCGCTGGGAACTGGCGCAAGAGGCCGAAGCCGACATCCAGCCCCGCAGCGACGAAAAGCGGATCCTCAGTAATGTGACCGTACTCGAAGGTGCGCCGCCGCTGTCGGAGCACTGGAAATTATTCGACAGTAATGAAGCATTATTCAATGAGGCCCGTACCGCCCAGGCGGCGACATTGGTCTTTTCTCTCCAGCAAAATCGTCAGATTGAACCGCTGGCGCGCAGCATCCACACCCTGCGCCGCCAGCGCGGCAGCGCGCTAAAAATTCTTGTGCGGGAAAATATCGCCAGCCTGCGCGCCACCGACGAACGTCTGCTGCTGGGCTGCGGCGCCAATATGGTGATCCCGTGGAACGCCCCGCTTTCCCGCTGCCTGACGTTGATTGAAAGCGTGCAGGGCCAACAGTTCAGCCGTTATGTGCCGGAAGATATCACCACCCTGCTGTCGATGACCCAGCCGATGAAGCTGCGCGGCTTTCAGAAGTGGGATGTCTTCTGTGACGCGGTGAATAATATGATGAGCAATACCCTGCTCCCCGCCGACGGCAAAGGGGTGATGGTGGCGCTGCGTCCAGTGCCAGGTATTCGCGTGGAACAGGCGTTAACGCTTTGCCGCCCACACCGTACCGGCGATATTGTGACCATTGGCGGCAACCGACTGGTGCTGTTTTTGTCGTTCTGCCGGGTCAACGATCTCGACACCGCCCTGAATCACATCTTTCCGCTGCCGACCGGCGATCTGTTCTCTAACCGCATGGTGTGGTTCGAGGACAATCAGATCAGCGCCGAACTGGTGCAAATGCGTCTGCTGTCGCCGGAGCTGTGGGGTCAGCCGCTGCCGCTCACCCAGGAGGTCAAACCCGTACTGAACGCTGAACACGATGGTAAGGTCTGGCGTCGAATTCCTCAGCCGCTGCGCTTGCTGGACGATGAAATGGAGCGTTCATCATGATGACCATCAGCGATATTCTGCAAATCATCGTCGTCTGCGCGCTGATTTTTTTTCCACTGGGCTATCTGGCGCGTCATTCTCTGCGCCGTCTCAGCAACATCGCCCGTCTGCTATTTGCTAAACCTCGTTATGTCAAACCGGCCGGAACATTGCGCCGCACGGTAATTCCCAGAGCGACCAAAAAATGACTCAACATACTCAACATGCCTCGCCGCCTTCGCCTCTCTGGCAATACTGGCGCGGACTTTCGGGCTGGAATTTCTATTTTCTGGTGAAATTTGGTCTGCTCTGGGCAGGCTATCTTAACTTCCACGCCCTGATGAACCTGGTGTTCATGGCGTTCCTGCTGATGCCGATTCCGCGCTACAGCCTGCATCGCCTTCGCCACTGGATCGCCATTCCGATTGGTTTTGCCCTGTTCTGGCACGATACCTGGCTGCCAGGGCCAGAGAGTATAATGAGCCAGGGCTCCCAGGTCGCGGCGTTCAGCACTGACTATATGCTCGACCTGGTCACCCGCTTTATTAACTGGCAAATGATCGGCGCGGTGTTCGTGCTGCTCGTGGCGTGGCTGTTTTTGGCGCAGTGGGTTCGCGTCACCGTTTTTGTGGTGGCCATAATGGTCTGGCTCAACGTTCTGACGCTGGCGGGGCCGAGTTTTTCACTGTGGCCTGCCGGTCAGCCGACCAACACCGTCACGACCACCGGCGGTACCGCGGCGGCCACGATCGCCACCGCTGAAGGCGCGCCGGTTGTCGGTGATATCCCGGCGCAAACCGCGCCACCGACGTCCGCCAACCTCAACGCCTGGCTGAACACCTTTTACAACGCGGAAGCAAAACGTAAAACGCCCTTCCCGGCGGCGCTGCCGGAAGATGCCCAGCCGTTTGAACTGCTGGTGATCAACATCTGCTCGCTTTCGTGGTCCGATATCGAAGCGGCGGGGCTGATGTCACATCCGCTGTGGTCGCATTTTGATATTCAGTTTAAGCACTTTAACTCGGCGACCTCTTACAGCGGTCCGGCGGCGATTCGCCTGCTGCGCGCCAGCTGCGGTCAGCCGTCACATACCAATCTGTATCAACCAGCCGGCAATGAATGCTATCTGTTTGATAATCTGTCGAAACTGGGCTTCGCCCAGCATCTGATGATGGGACACAACGGTGAGTTCGGCGGCTTCCTGAAAGAAGTGCGCGAAAACGGCGGTATGCAGGCTGAGCTGATGGATCAGAGTGGTTTACCGGTGCCGCTGTTGGGCTTTGACGGCTCGCCAGTCTATGACGATACGGCAGTGCTTAACCGCTGGCTTGAAACCACCGAAAAGGACAAAGATTCGCGCAGCGCAACCTTCTATAACACCCTGCCGCTGCACGATGGCAACCACTATCCTGGCGTGAGCAAAACGGCGGATTACAAAGCGCGTGCACAGAAATTCTTCGATGAACTGGATGCGTTCTTTACGCAGCTCGAGAAGTCTGGCCGTAAAGTCATGGTGGTGGTGGTGCCGGAACATGGCGGGGCGCTGAAAGGCGACAGAATGCAGGTCTCCGGTCTGCGCGATATCCCCAGCCCGTCGATCACCAACGTCCCCGCCGGGGTGAAATTCTTTGGCATGAAAGCGCCGCATCAGGGCGCGCCGATTGAAATTACCCAACCGAGCAGCTATCTGGCCATCTCAGAACTGGTGGTGCGCGTGCTCGACGGCAAGATCTTCTCCGAAGATCCGGTTGACTGGACGAAGCTCACCAGTAATCTGCCGCAAACCGCGGCGGTCTCGGAAAACGCCAACGCGGTGGTGATTCAGTACCAGGATAAACCCTACGTGCGCCTGAACGGCGGCGACTGGGTACCGTATCCGCAGTAAACGAAAAAGGCCGCAAGGATATCCCTGCGGCCCGGTTCGGGCGCATGTTGCCACTGCGGCAGGCAGACGCCCGTCAGGGGATCAAGCCCCCGCAACGTTGCGCCTCACCGGATTGCCCCGGCTTGCTGCGGATTCTACGGCAAGCGGTTTGCCTACACATCCGCCCGTGTTTTACTCTGCGTGGCGTCTCGCAAATCCTCAATCGGCTGGCAGTGTCTCCTGCGCTTCTGTAGAATTGCGTCCCCTTGCGGCCATGACGCCGTGAAGGCTATTTCTGGCAGGGGACTTCATGCAGCACGACACATCACTTTCTCATCTTAACGGCTCAGGCGAACAGGTTTCGCGCAGACTTCCTTTTACCCGCTACGACTTTGGTTGGGTATTGCTGTGCATTGGTATGGCGATTGGCGCGGGTACGGTGCTGATGCCGGTGCAGATTGGACTTAAAGGGATTTGGGTATTTATCACCGCGTCGCTTATCGCTTATCCGGCGACCTGGATCGTACAGGACGTGTATCTCAAAACGCTTTCGCAAAGCGAAACCTGCCATGACTACACCGACGTCATTAGCCATTATCTCGGCAAAAACTGGGGCGTTTTTCTCGGTGTGATCTATTTTTTGATGATTATCCACGGCATCTTTATTTATTCGCTTTCCGTGGTATTCGACAGCGCGTCTTATCTGCGTACCTTTGGCCTGACCCAGACCGATCTCTCCCAGTCGCTGCTTTTTAAAGCGGCCATCTTCGCAGCGCTGGTCGCTATCGCCTCGGGCGGCGAGAAACTGCTGTTCAAAATCTCCGGGCCGATGGTGGTGGTAAAAGTGGGGATCATCGTGGTATTTGGCCTGGCGATGATTCCACACTGGAATTTCGCCAATATCACCGCCTTTCCCCAGGCATCGGTGTTTTTTCGCGACGTCTTGCTTACTATTCCGTTCTGCTTCTTTTCGGCGGTGTTTATTCAGGTGCTGAATCCGATGAACATCGCCTATCGCAAGCGCGAGGCCGACAGGGTGCTGGCAACCCGGATGGCAATTCGCACCCACCGCATCAGCTATATCACGCTGATTGCGGTGATTCTGTTTTTCTCTTTCTCGTTTACCTTTTCCATCAGCCACGAAGAAGCGGTGTCGGCATTCGAGCAAAACATCTCCGCCCTGGCGCTGGCGGCTCAGGTTATTCCCGGTCCGGTGATCCATATCACCTCGACGGTACTGAATATCTTCGCCGTCCTGACCGCGTTTTTTGGTATTTATCTCGGCTTCCACGAGGCAATGAAAGGGATTGTGCTGAATCTGCTGGGTCGTATCGTCAACGTGGAGCGCATTCCTTCGCGCATGATCACGCTTGGGATCTGTGCGTTTATCGTGACGACGCTGGTGATTTGGGTCTCATTTCGCGTGTCGGTGCTGGTGTTCTTCCAGCTCGGCAGCCCGCTATACGGCATTGTCTCCTGCCTGATCCCTTGCTTCCTGATATACAAGGTCGCGCAACTGGAAAAACTGCGTGGCCTGAAAACCTGGCTGATACTGCTGTACGGCGTACTGCTGTGCCTGTCGCCGCTGCTGAAATTGATTGAGTAGCAGAGAAAAGGCCGGATCAAGCGCAAGCGCCATCCGGCCTTGCGGGAAGGTTATGTCACCGGCTTCTGCCCATTCTCGTCCTGATCGACAGCAAAACAGGCGACCAGTTGACCGTTGTACTCCTTCAACTGCGGCTGCAACTGGGTGCACGGGCCGAAGCGACGGCGGCAGCGCGCATTGAACGCGCAGCCGGGCGGTGGATTCAGCGGGCTGGGCAACTCGCCGGTCAGTTTGATACGTTCGCGACGCTCGTCCGGATTCAGACGCGGCGTGGCGGAGAGCAGCGCCTGCGTATACGGATGGCGCGGGTTGTTGAAAATTTGCTCCTTCGTCCCTTTCTCGACGCAACGGCCCAGATACATCACCATCACTTCATCGGCAATGTGCTCAACCACCGACAGGTCGTGGGAGATAAAGACGTAGGACAGCCCCAGATCCTGCTGCAAATCCATCATCAGGTTCAGCACTTGCGCGCGGACAGAAACGTCAAGCGCAGAGACCGGCTCGTCGGCAATCACCACGTCCGGGTCCAGCATCAGACCACGGGCAATGGCGATACGCTGACGCTGGCCGCCGGAAAACATATGCGGATAGCGATCGTAGTGTTCGGTTTTTAGCCCCACTTTCGCCATCATTGCCAGCGCTTTTTCGCGACGCTGCGCTTTGCTGAGCGACGTATTGATAAGCAGCGGCTCCTCCAGAATCTGCCCCACTTTCTTACGCGGGTTCAGTGAACCATACGGGTTCTGGAACACAATCTGGATTTTCTGCCGACGCAGCTTCTGCGCCTGCGGGTCGTGCTTGAGCAGATCCTGCCCCTGATAGTACAGCTCGCCGCCGGTCGGCGTTTCGATCATCGTCAGCAGACGACCGAGCGTCGATTTCCCGCAGCCGGACTCGCCCACCACCGCCAGCGTTTTACCGCGCTCAAGGGTGAACGACACGCCGTCCAGCGCTTTCACCAGCCGTTCAGGAGAAAAGATCCCTTTCTTCACTGGATAATGTTTTTTCAGGTCGATGGCCCGCAACAGCGGCTGTTGCAAGGTGGCCTCGTGCGTACTCATAGTGTGGGCCTCCCGGCATCATCGAGTGGGTAGTGGCATTTTGACTGACGTCCGCCGTCCAGTTGGTTCAGCGCAGGTTCTTCTGCGCGGCAGCGATCGGTGGCATAGGGGCAGCGCGGATTGAGCAGACAGCCCGTGGGACGGTCGTATTTCCCTGGCACCACACCCGGCAAAGACGCCAGCCGCGCTTTGTCCTGAGCGAACTCCGGCAGCGCGCGAAGCAGCGCCTGGGTGTACGGATGACGCGGCGCGCGGAAGATATCGTGCGCATCGCCCGTTTCCACGACCTGACCGGCGTACATCACGATGATTTTATGCGCCGCTTCCGCCACCAGCGCCAGATCGTGCGTAATCAGCACCAGCGCCATGTTCTCTTTCTGTTGCAGTTCCAACAGCAGCTCGATGATTTGCGCCTGGATAGTCACGTCCAGCGCCGTCGTCGGTTCGTCGGCAATCAGCAGTTTTGGCCGACAGGCAATGGCCATCGCGATCATCACGCGCTGGCTCATCCCGCCGGAAAGCTGATGCGGATACACGTCCAGACGCGACGCCGGGTCCGGTATCCCCACCTGGGTCAGCAGGTCGATGGCCCGCTGACGGCGGGTTTTCTTGTTGCCGCCCTGATGTACCTTGATGGCTTCCATGATCTGGAAACCGACGGTGTAGCAGGGGTTCAGGCTGGTCATCGGGTCCTGGAAAATCATCGCCACTTCGGCGCCCACCAGATTGCGCCGCTCTTTCTCAGAGATGCGTTTCAGATCCTGATCGTTAAACACCAGGTTTTCGGCGTTTACCCGCCCGGGATAGTCAATCAGCCCCATTATCGCCAGTGAACTGACGGACTTACCGGAACCTGATTCGCCAACGATACCGACCACTTCGCCCTGATTCACGCTGTAACTAATCCGGTCTACGGCGCGGAATTCGCTGCCTTCGTCGCCGAAGTGCACCGATAATTTATCTACATTTAATAACGCCATCTCGAACCTCTTACTGCTTCAGCTTGGGATCGAGCGCATCACGCAGACCGTCACCCATCAGGTTAAATGCCAGCACCGTCAGCAGGATCGCCAGACCCGGAAAGGTCACGACCCACCAGGCGCTTTGCGCAAACTGCAACACGTCGGAGAGCATGGTGCCCCACTCCGGCGTTGGCGGTTGCGCACCCATGCCGAGGAAGCCGAGTGCGGCCATATCGAGAATGGCGTTAGAGAAACCGAGCGACGCCTGAACGATCAGCGGCGCGAGGCAGTTCGGGAAGATATTGATGAACATCTGACGCATCGCGCCAGCGCCCGCCACGCGGGAAGCCGTCACGTAGTCGCGGTTCACCTCCACCAGCACCGCCGCGCGGGTAAGCCGGACATAGTGCGGCAGGGCGACAAAGGTCAGCGCCAGCGCGGCGTTACCGATTGACGGCCCAAAGACCGCTACCAGCACCAGCGCCAGCAGCAGGCTCGGCAGCGCCAGCATGATGTCGACCACGCGCATAATGACGTTATCAACAATGCCGCCAAAGTAACCGGCAATCAGCCCAAGCACGATGCCCATCACCAGCGACAGCACCACCACCAGGCAGCCGACCAGCAACGACAGGCGCGCGCCATACATCAGTCGCGACAGCACGTCGCGACCCACATCGTCGGTACCCAGCAGGTGCGCCAGACTCCCGCCTTCCTGCCAGGCCGGCGGCGCGAGCAGCGCATCGCGAAACTGTTCCGCCGGGTTATAGGGCGCAAGGACGTTGGCGAATACCGCAATCAGGATCATGATGACGACATACGCCAGGCCAACAACCGCGCCTTTGTTGCGTTTGAAATAGTGCCAGAACTCCTGTAGCGGGGTCATCGGCACCGGTGCGGCAATAACTTTATTTTCAGTAACCTGTGACATGATGGCCCCTTACTTCTTATGACGAATACGCGGGTTCACCACGCCGTACAGCAGGTCAACCAGCAGGTTGACGAGGATAATCATCGTCGCCACCAGCAGCACCCCGCCCTGTACCACCGGGTAATCGCGTCGTTGCAGCGCATCAATCAACCAGCGTCCGAGGCCAGGCCACGAGAAGATGGTTTCGGTCAGAATGGCGCCCGCCAGCAGCGTGCCCACCTGCAGGCCAATCACGGTGACCACCGGCAGCATGGCGTTGCGCAGCGCGTGAATAATAATGACCCGCATGCGGGTCAGCCCTTTGGCGCGGGCGGTACGAATGTAGTCTTCACCCAGCACTTCCAGCATCGACGAGCGGGTCATACGCACGATGACCGCCAGCGGAATCGTGCCGAGGACCATTGCGGGCAGAATCATGTGCGCAACCGCATCAATAAAATTGCCCTCTTCGCCCCAGATGGCGGTGTCGATCAGCATAAAACCGGTCAGCGGATTGGTATCGTCAAGAAACACCATGTCGCTGACACGCCCGGAAACCGGCGTCAGGTTCCAGTGTACCGAGACCAGCATGATCAGCATCATCCCCCACCAGAAGATCGGCATGGAATAACCGGTCAGCGCCAGGCCAACAGCGGTGTGATCGAAAATGGACCCGCGCTTGACGGCGGCCAGCACGCCGACCGGAATGCCCACCGCGGTGGCGAAAATCATGGCGCAGACGCCAAGTTCCAGCGTCGCTTTAAAGCGCGGCACGAACTCGTCCCACACCGGCAAACGGCTTTTCAGCGAGATGCCTAAATCACCCTGCATGACTCCCCAGATATAATGGAGGTACTGCTGCCACATCGGTTTATCGAGACCGAGTTCAGCCAACAGTTGAGCATGACGCTCAGGGGAGATACCACGCTCACCCGCCATGATCATCACCGGATCGCCGGGGATCATATGGACAAACGCGAAGGTGAGAAGGGTGATACCGATAAACGTAGGGATGACGAGTCCCAAACGTCGGAGAATGAACTGCAACATAACCCGGATTCTCTCTCAGGACGCACGGCGTGGAACCGTGAGTCTGTATTGCTCACAAATCTTATCCCTTCCCGCTTACAGAGAAGGAATAAAGCACTGCTGCCGGGTGGCGCTACGCCTGCCCGATCTTCGGGGGCGTAGCGCTTACCTGACGATAGCGTTTAATTATTCGACAGAGACGTTATCGAAGTGGTGTTTGCCTAACGGATCCACCACATAGCCTTTGACTTCTTTACGCACCGGCTCATATACGGTGGAGTGAGCGATGATCAGGGCCGGTGCCTGCTCGTTCATTACCACCTGAGCTTGTTTGTACAGTTCAATACGCTTGTTGTGATCATCGGTGGCGCGCGCCGGCTGAATCAGATCTTCAAACGGCTTGTAGCACCAGCGAGAGTAGTTGGAACCGTCTTTCGCCGCCGCGCAGCTGAACAGCGTCGCGAAGAAGTTGTCCGGATCCCCGTTATCGCCGGTCCAGCCCATCATGACCGCCTGATGCTCACCCGCTTTGGCGCGTTTCAGGTACTCACCCCACTCGTAGGTGACAATTTTGGCCTGCACGCCGATCTTCGCCCAGTCCGCCTGAATCATCTCCGCCATACGGCGCGCGTTCGGGTTGTAAGGACGCTGTACCGGCATTGCCCACAGTTCGACGGTGAAACCTTTGTCCTGCCCTGCTTCTTTCAGCAACGCTTTCGCTTTCTCAGGATCGTAGGTGTAGTCTTTGATATCGTCGTTATAACCCCACATGGTTGGCGGGATCAAGTTCTTGGCCGCAACGCCCGCGCCCTGGTAAACGGCTTTGATGATCGCTTCTTTGTTCACCGCGTAGGTCAGCGCCTGACGCACTTTGACGTCATCAAACGGTTTCTTCTCGGTGTTGAACGAGAGGTAACCCACGTTCAGACCCGCCTGCTCCATCAGGTTGATGTTTTTATCCTGCTTCATGCGCGCGATGTCTGCCGGGTTCGGATACGGCATCACCTGGCATTCGTTCTTCTGCAGTTTGGCATAGCGCACAGAGGCGTCAGGCGTGATGGAGAAGACCAGGCGGTCAATTTGCGGCTTGGTGCCCCAATAGCCGTCAAAGGCTTTATAGAGGATACGGGAGTCTTTCTGGTACTGCTGCAACTGGAACGGACCGGTGCCGATAGGGTTCAGATCCACTTTTTCCGGCGTACCGGCTTTCAGCATGTTGTCCGCATATTCTTTAGAAAGAATAGAGGCAAAGTCCATCGCGAGGTCGGCGAGGAACGGCGCTTCCGGACGCGTCAGCACAAACTGGACGGTCATATCGTCCACTTTTTTCACTTCGCTGATCAGATCGGGCAGGCCCATCCCTTCGAAATATTCATAGCTGCCGCCGGACACTTTATGGTACGGGTTTTGCGCGTTTTTCTGACGATCGAAGGAGAAGACCACGTCGTCGGCGTTCATGTCGCGCGTCGGTTTGAATTCTTTGCCGGATTGCCACTTCACGCCAGAACGGAGGTGGAAGGTGTAGGTTTTCCCGTCTTCACTGATTTCCCATTTTTCCGCAAGGCCTGGGATTACTTCGGTGGTGCCGGTTTTAAATTCCACCAGACGGTTATAGATTGGTACTGAACTGGCATCATAGGTTGTGCCAGAGGTAAAGAGTTGCGGGTTGAACCCTTCAGGAGAACCTTCTGAACAATAGACCAGGGTTTTAGCCTGTACGCTTGCTGCGACGGTCATAGCCACCAGGCTCAGACCAAGCTTCAGCATCCCTGACTTCTTCAAGGAAATACTCATTCTTCTGCTCCAAATGTGATGTTGTTGTTTTACCCTTTGCAGTGGGTTAGCGCCGCCTGGCCTTTTTTATTTTTGACCGGCCGGGTCGGCGTGATGAGGTGGGATTCCATTCACTTAAACGACTGAGTTGCAGCGCGGATTCTCCATGAAATGCCCCTCATGCCCTACAATCTGTCAACAGAATGTGAAAACGTCAATACAGCTAACCGCGTTTTACGACAACGGTGAGAATTGACAAACAAAGATTAAAAAAACTCCAGAGGGGTATTTTCAGCAGAGAAATTTATGCTACGCGCGTAATACCAGAATATAAATCTTAATATTTCGCAACATTTGGTGATTAAGTTTTGTGCAGATTATGAAAAATTTCTGACGAAATGCTGTATATCTGAGCGATTAATGCCATGAACGTTAAAACGCACAGCGGAAAATGCTGGGGTCAGCCATAAGTAACGCAAAAAAAGATTGATGCAAAGATAAAAAAAGACAATGGAATATGTCACAAAATCGTTAACGAATAGTGAGAAGTAAGGCGCAATTTTTGTAGCAAAAATGAAGATGGCAGAGTTTCGAATTGGGTCGGTGATCGCTCGGGTCGAACCTCTTCCCCCCGGAGGTTCTCATCCTCACTGGCTTCAAATGCAAAAAACCCTGCTCGTTGAGCAGGGTTTTAAATTTGGTCGGTGATAGAGGATGACTCGCCACTGCGTGGCTCGCCCTGCGGGCCGTTGCTGACGCAACGTTCTCTCGCTTCGCTCGGGTCGAACCTCTTCCCCCGGAGGTTCTCATCCTCATTGGCTTCAAATGCAAAAAGCCCTGCTCGTTGAGCAGGGCTTTAAATTTGGTCGGTGATAGAGGATTCGAACCTCCGACCCCTTCGTCCCGAACGAAGTGCGCTACCAGGCTGCGCCAATCACCGAATGCGGGGCGCATCTTACTGCTCAGGCGCGCCCCCGTCAATCCCTTAGTCGCAAAATGCCATTTAATCGGCGAGAAAGTCGTCAGGCCGCTTATTGTGCGGCAACTTTCTTCCCGTCAGGGACATGGCACCAGTTGTTATACTCGTTAATCCCGCCGTTGGGCGAGGTGTATCCGAGACAACCCATAATCGTGTCGTACAGCTCAACGTGACGACGCGGCACCTTCATTTCCGCCTCTTTCTTCAGATGCGCGAATGCCTGCGCGTTGGCCGGATTCTCGAGATATTTGTCCGACATCCAGACCATCATCGGTACGCGGAACTGCTCCGGCGGCGCCAGCTTACGCGGCGTGCCGTGCAAATGCTCGCGCTCGTTAATCGATTCGCCGTGATCCGCCGCGTAGAACACAATCGCTTTCTTATCGCGCACCTGATCAATCACCCTATCGATAAAGTGGTCCACATAGGTTATGGAGTTATCGTAAGAGTTAATCATCAGGTCCTTCGGACACTTACGGTCGATGGCATAACATTCCGGCTTCCACTGGGCGAACTCGCGCGGGTAGCGCTGAGTGTAGTTATAGTGGGAACCTTTGGTATGCAACACAATCAGATGTTTGCCCTGCGGGTTATTCTCCAGGGACCGCGAAACTTCGTTCACCAGCAGCATATCATCCACCGCTTTGCCCCGGTTGCGCGGCTCCGCAGCGATCTGCTCGCGATAGGCGATGTTGTCGGCCATCGTGTTACTGTAGAACCACATCTCGCTCTGCATCGCGTACAGATCGGCGCTAAAACCTAACTGTTTAAGCACTGCAAATACGTTTTGCTCTTTCAGCGTGCGCTGTGGATTATCCTCCGCCCCGCCCTGACGCACGAACATGCAGCGCAGCGACAGCTTGGTGGCGGTATCGCAGGAGTAGCCGCGGTACATTGCCAGATTCTTCTCTTTCGCAAGCTTCGGCGTGGTATCACGTTCATAGCCCAGCATGCCCATGTGATCCCAACGCGTGGTTTCGCCAATGATGAAAATCACGTAGGTGTCATCAAGATTCTGGGTTGGCGTATACGTGAATTTTTTCGCCGGATTGATAAGCGATTTGTTATCTGACGATTCATCAACCTGCGCCCAGGCGTACAGGCCCAGTGCGGACAGCCAGTTTGTTGGCAGATACGAGTTCGCCAGCACCCCGCCGTAGCTTGGCATGTCGACGCCAGCGATGCGATCGGCGCGCTTCTGGTGCAGCTCCAGCAGGCGAATCGGCGCCCACACCAGAAAAGCCGCCATCAGAACGGTGAGCGCGCTGCGCCAGCGTACTTTTGGCGTACAAAGCTGACGCAAAAAGGTGTCCGTCGAGCGGTTAAACCAGATCAACACCAGCGGGATGAGGCTTACGCCAGCCACCCAAAGAATAAACGTCCAGCCAACAACCTCTTTTGACAGGTCGATATCGGTGGTCATGACTGAAGCCACAATACCGTAACCAATCATGACATTCATAAAGGTCATGTAATAGCTTGCGCCAGCGGAGATCAGCACCAGTAGCGAAGCCAGAACGCGCCAGGCCGTACGGCCTAACAGGGAAAAGAGACGTAAAAAGAAGAAAGTAGCCAGCACCGTGCCAGCCAATTCAACAACCGCGGCGATTCCATTCCATACGGTAAAATCCTGCGCATAACCGTCAAACCGACGGAAATAAACCGCGCCATTCATAAACAGACCGATATAGACGGCAAGCAAAATGCTCAGCTTTTGCTGCGTCATCGACGTAATGTATTTCATGCAAGCAAGCCCTGGAAATCGAGGGGTAAACACAGCCTGCGCTTCGGCTAACCCAGCCGGGCAGGACAAATTGCGAAGGTAGTCAGACAGGAAAGATCTACACGCGCGGCTAAGTAGACCACAAGGAAGGGAAAAAGTGGCAGCAGATAATGTGATCGAAGCAGATTTTTACAAATATTCAAGTTTGAAAACGGATTTTTCACGCGACTGCTAATAACAAAAAGACCAGCCACGCGGCTGGTCCTGTCATTGTTTATTTTATTCAGGCATGCGCCATATTCATCACATCGCGTTTTGGTTGGCGAATGGTGGTAGACAGCGCCAGCGAGAGAATCAGCAGGGCGAAAATCACGCAGAAGGTGACGTAGAAGCCACCGAACAGCGAGGCGATGATCGAACCGCAGATGCTGCCGATGCCAAAGCCGAGGTAAATCACGCCATAGTTTTTCGCCAGATTATTCAGGCCGAAGAATTCGCTCACCAGCGACGGGAAGACAGTGATGGTGCCGCCAAAGTTAAAGGCGACGCAGGCAATAGCGGCAAAGAAGGTTATCGCGTTCAGCGGCGCAAACAGCAGAGCGGCCATCCCCACCAGCGACACCACCTGGCCAATCGTAATAACGCGAATGCGGGCAATTTTGTCCGACAGGATCCCCAGCACCAGACGACCAGACAGGTTTGCGATAGAAATAACCGTCACCGCATTGGCCGCAGACGCGACGTCCATATGCGCCAGGCCCTGCGCAATATCTTTCGCCACGCCGATCACGTACAAACCGCTCATACACGCCGTCAGGAACATGACCGCCAGCATCCAGTACTGCGGTTTACGCATCGATTGCGCCAGCGTGTAATCATTTTCCACAACGCCATTCCTGGTTTTGACTTCCTGGTTCGGCGCATCTTTCATCAGCGTGGCGCCAAAGACAATCATTACCAGCACAATCGCGCCCCAAATTACGAAGGTTTTTTCCAGACCGACGGTCGCCAGCAGTTGACTGTCGATGAATTTAAAACCCAGGCTGCCCAGACCATAGGAGCCAATGGCGAAAGCGGAGATCAGCCCCTTGCGCTCCGGGAACCACTTCACACAGTTGGACAGGGTTAACAGGTAACCTGCGCCATCCGCCAGTCCTACCAGCACCCCAGCGCTCAGCCACAGCATCATCAGATTCGAAGAATGTGCGGTCAGGAAGAAGCCCAGCCCAAGCAAAATGCCTGACGCCATCGTCACCCGTTTAACGCCAAATCGTTCCTGTAACTTTCCGGCAACGGAAGATGAGATCGCCAGCCCCAGGCTTAGCAGGCCAAAAGAGAAGGCGACCTGGCTGACGGGTTCATCCAGTTTTTCGGACAGTACGCCGTTAAACAGGCTCCAGGTGTAAACAGAACCCAGGGCAAACTGCGTAATAATGGTGCCGATAAGGGTCAACCAACGGGTGCGCTGATACGTTGAAGTTTTCATGGCAGTATTCCTGCATAAACAAAAGGGGAAATTCACTGCTGACAACCATAACGAAATGCATTTTATGCGGGGAAAAAACGGCATGAAGTGCCGTCAGAACGGAATGAAATGCCTGGAATCTGGAATGAATGACGAGACATATATTCAGCAAGCTGATTTTTATATTGTAAGTTAGTGCTCACTATCATTGCATGCCATGTTATGGCTAAGGTGTAGTTGTAAATTCAAGGTTAAAATCTGGCGCTGACCCCCATCGTATAGAGGTAATCGGTGGTGTTGGGCGTATTTTCCGCCTGAGTGAGCGCTGCGTAAGCGGCCATGTGCGGATTAAGCAGCATATCCGCCCCCACGGTCACGTCCAGCCAGCTGTTGTCTTGTGAGGTAGCCGCCATGCGGCTTAGCCCGGACTGCGCTTTCCAGATGCTATCGCCATATTGCTGGTTATAGCTGACCTGCGCCCAGGGTCTGATCTCGCCAAATTGCGAATTCACCCGCCAGCCCAGCGTACTCACACTGGCATGCCATAACGGATCGGCGGATAAATTCATCACGCTGTCGCCAAATTCGTTATATATCGATGTAGTAGTACCGTCGTAATGGAGCGCGGCGACCGGCCCGGTCATCACCGTCTCTGAAACCGGGAAATTCCAGCCCATGCTCATGCCACTGGTCGCCTCATGGGGCGACGCATCCGCAAAGTTAACGCTCAAGCCCGGCACGTTTTGCGAGGATTTGATCCGTTCCGCCAGGATGTCGTCATAACGCGGTTGGTGATCGCTGTCCCAGGTATAGCGTTCAGTCGTATGTCCGGATGGCGCTTCGGCGATATATTCTTGTTGCCATGCACTGGCGGTATTGATGTATAGCGAACAGGCCACCACGCTCGCCAGCAGAACGATTTCCCGGCGACCACCGTCTTTTTTTGTCATCATCAATGCGACTCCAGAGGAGAGCCGAAATCGGCGATATTATTGTCATTGTGAGAAGGATGACAGGCTAAAAGCCCTGTATTAAATATTGTCTTTTTCGCAGACGCGTCAAGGCGCGCAGAATGAAATTTTTAAGGCAATTCAGAGAGCGAGGGAAAGTATGGAACGATGCGGCTGGGTCAGCCAGGACCCGCTTTATATTGCCTACCATGACAAAGAATGGGGCGTCCCCGAAACCGACGGTAAAAAACTGTTTGAAATGATCTGCCTTGAAGGCCAGCAGGCCGGCCTGTCGTGGATTACGGTGCTGAAAAAACGCGAGAACTATCGCGCCAATTTCCACCAGTTCGATCCCGTTCGCGTGGCGGCGATGCAGGAAGAGGATGTCGAACGGCTGCTGCTCGACCCGGGCATCATCCGTCATCGCGGAAAAATTCAGGCCATCATTGGCAATGCCCGCGCCTGGCTTGCGATGGAGCAAAACGGCGAACCATTTGCGCAGTTCGTCTGGTCATTTGTCGACCATCAACCACAAGTGACGCAGGCCGCCACGCTGAGCGAGATCCCAACCTCTACGCCCGCCTCCGACGCGCTGTCAAAAGCGTTGAAAAAACGGGGCTTCAAGTTCGTCGGTACGACCATTTGCTATTCCTTTATGCAGGCGTGCGGACTGGTCAATGACCATATCACCGGCTGTTTTTGCCACCCGGGTGAAAAATATGATTCGCGAATCCCGTAGCGCCGACAGGACGGCGATTCTGGCGCTGTGGCTGGAAAGCACGATCTTTGCCCATCCGTTTATTCCTGAACACTACTGGCGCGAGAGCGAAACGATCGTGCGCGACGTGTATCTGCCCGCCGCCAGAACCTGGGTGTGGGAGGATAACGACGTTCTGAAAGGGTTCGTTAGCGTTCTGGAAGATCGTTTTTTAGGCGCGCTGTTTGTCACGCCTGACGCACTGCGCAGTGGGATCGGCAAAGCGCTGGTGCGGTATGTGCAACAGCGCTTTACGCAGCTGAGTCTTGAGGTATATCAAAAAAACCAGAACGCGGTGAACTTCTACCATGCGATGGGCTTTCGTATTGAAGACAGCGCATGGCAGGAGGATACCCAGCATCCCACCTGGATTATGAGCTGGCAGGCGGATCAAACGCCGTAAGCGTCAGCGCGGGGCCGCAATATTTTTCCAGCCACGCCAGCGCGGTGTTCGCCGCGCAGCCATTGCCCAGTCGGGAACTGGGCAAATCTTTGGTCAGCACGTTCACCGCGCCGTTTTTGCAGATGCCTCCGGCGGCAGGATCCAGATCCGGCCATGCTCCTTCGTGAATGCAGATCACGCCCGGCTTAATGCCCGCGCTCACCACGGCCCCTGCGAGAATCTGCCCGCGATGATTCCACACCCGCACCGTATCGCCGTCACGGATGCCGCGCGCCAGCGCGTCGTCGGGATGAATTGTAACCGGTTCACGATCTGCCACCGCATAGCGTTCACGCAGTTCGCTGTAATTAAGCTGGCTGTGCAGACGATGGGCCGGATGCGCCGACAGCACCTGAAGCTGGCCTTTCTGCGCATTGCCGTGCCACTCGTCTGGCGTCAGCCACATCGGGTGCCCGGGACAATCCGCATAGCCATAACCGGCAATGCGCCGGGAATAGATTTCGATTTTGCCGCTGTCGGTTTTTAACGGATGCGCAGCCGGGTCACGACGGAAATCAGCAAAACGCACAAACCGCGCGTTGTCCGGGTTTTCCGGCATTTCTATCAGCTGGTTGGCTTCCCAGAAAGTCGCAAACGGCGGCAATGTTACCTGCTGGCTGGCCCCACGCTGGGCAGCGATGTTGTAGAATGTCTCCAGCCATTCCCGTTCGCTTTTCCCTTCGGTAAAACGTTGTCCGCCGCCGCGCTCCCAGCGCTCGCTCAGTTCGGCAAACACGTCAAAATCATTGCGCGCCTCATACTGCGGCGGCACAACTTGTTTCATCGGCACCAGATGTTGGTTGCTGTAATCGCCAGTCATGGTGAGATCGTTGCGCTCAAAGGAGGTGGTGGCGGGCAGTACAATGTCGGCGTGTTTAGCGGCCGCGGTCCAGAAGCATTCGGAAATCACCACCAGCTCCGGCTTCTGCCAGGCACGAATCAGTCGGTTGGTGTCCTGATGATGGGTAAAGTTGGCGCCACCCGCCCACCAGACGAAACGGATATCCGGAAAGTGACGATCCATGCCGTTATGCTGATAAGACGCGCCGGGGTTTTCCAGCGCGTCGACAATGCGCGCAACCGGGATTTTATCCACCGCATCAGTGCCGCCAGGCAAGCTCCCCTGCATTGAGGCCAGCACGGCGGAGCGGCGCGTCGGATTTCCACCGTTGGCGAAGTGATAAGAGAGACCAAAACCGCCGCCCGGGGTACCGATTTGCCCAAGCATTGCCGCAAGAGTGACAATCATCCAGTGCTTTTGCTCGCCGAACTGCTGGCGCTGCATTCCCCAACCGGCCATCAGCATAGTGGTATTATTGTGAAAAATCGCCGCCAGTTCGCGGATTTTTTCTGCCGGAATGCCGCAAATGTCGGCCGCCCACTCAGCGTTTTTGGCTATGTCGTCGCGCTGTCCAGTGAGGTACTCAGCAAATAGTGAGTAGCCCGTGGTGTAGCGCGCCAGAAATGCCTGATCATGCCAGCCATTTTCCACCAGCGTGTGGGCAATACCGAGCATTAGCGCCACGTCAGTGCCCATGTGCGGCGCGATCCATTCCATGTTATCGCCAAAAAAATCGACGGTTTCCGATCGCATAGGATCAATACAGATCACCCGTTTGCCGCTGCGCCGCAGCGCATCAAAGTAAGCGATTCCCTTTTCATCCGAAGCGTTCCAGGCATTTTTTAGCGTATTCAGGGGATTGGCGCTCCAGAGTACAACCACATCGCTGTGTTCCAGCACAACGGGCCAACTGGTCTGCTGCTGATAAACCTCGCTGCCGCCTACCACATACGGCATGATGGCCTGCGCCGCGCCGGTGGAATAATCCCCCAGATGCCCGGTGTATCCCCCTGCCAACGCCATATAACGCTGCAACAGCGTGGCGGCTTTGTGTAGCACGCCGTTGGAGCGCCAGCCGTAGGAACCGGCAAAAATAGAGGACGGGCCATAGGTATCGCGAATACGTTTGTGCTGCTTATGGATAAGCGCCAGGGCGTCGTCCCAGCTCACCCTCACAAATTCATCCTGTCCCCGCACGCCCTGTGGCCTTTCCGGCGAGGCAAGAAAACCTTTACGCACCATGGGATAACGCACCCGGGTTTTGCTGTGCACCTGATCGCGAACTGCGCTTTGCAGCGAATTGGGATGCTCCGTGGGCAGCGCGCCGCGGGAAGAAATGACGGTCTCTCCGTCTGTTTCCACGAGGACAGGCCCCCAGTGGGCCGCGGTTAACACCGGTTTGTGCGTTGGCAAAATGGCGCTCCTGAAGAGGGGTAGATGTATTTCTCTGTTCAATGTTACTTACAAATTTCAGAGAGATCCCTGGAATTTTCTTCAACTTCACACGTCATAATCTACCGCCACGCTTGCCGTGGTAAAAATAAGAAAGACATTAAGGAATTAAGATGAAGAAACGTGTTTTAGTCATTGCCGCTATCGTGAGCGGCGCGCTGGCGGTATCTGGCTGCACAACCAACCCCTACACCGGTGAACGCGAAGCGGGTAAATCCGGCGTCGGCGCCGGGATTGGCTCGCTGGTTGGCGCGGGTATTGGGGCGCTGTCATCCTCGAAGAAAGATCGCGGCAAAGGCGCGCTGATAGGCGCAGCAGCCGGCGCGGCGCTGGGCGGCGGCGTGGGTTATTACATGGACGTGCAGGAAGCGAAGCTGCGTGAAAAAATGCAGGGAACCGGCGTAAGCGTCACGCGCAGCGGCGACAACATCATTCTGAATATGCCGAACAACGTCACCTTTGACAGCAGCAGCGCCACGCTGAAGCCAGCGGGAGCGAACACGCTAACGGGTGTCGCGATGGTACTGAAGGAATACCCGAAAACCGCCGTCAACGTCATTGGCTATACCGACAGCACTGGCGGCCACGATCTGAATATGCGTCTGTCGCAACAGCGTGCCGATAGCGTTGCCAGCTCGCTGATCGCTCAGGGCGTAGACGCTAACCGTATCCGCACCAGCGGTATGGGTCCGGCGAACCCGATCGCCAGCAACAGCACCGCAGAAGGCAAAGCCCAGAACCGCCGCGTCGAAATCACCTTAAGCCCCATTCAGTAATTCTTGTGCCGGATGGCGGCCTGAACGCCTTCCGGCCCGGAAAATCGATTCCCCTACCCGCCAGGCGTAGCGCCACCGGGTATTTTCGCGCTAAGGTATGCTCATCTAAAGTAAGGAAATCAGCGATGAGCAAATCAGGGCGCCCCACCATCAGCGACGTGGCGAAAGCGGCAAAAACCGGTAAAACCAGTATTTCACGCTATCTGAACGGCGAAAAGCATCTGCTTTCAGAGGCATTGCTGGCGCGTATTGAAAAAGCCATTGCTGATCTCGACTATCGCCCAAGCCTGATGGCGCGCAGCCTGAAGCGAGGCCGCACCCGTCTCATCGGCCTGATTATCGCCGATATCACCAACCCTTACTCCGTTAACGTGCTCAGCGGTATAGAAGCCGCCTGCCGCGAGAAGGGGTTTACCCCACTGGTCTGTAACACCAACAACGAAGTGGATCAGGAGTTGCACTACCTTGATCTCCTGCGCAGCTATCAGGTCGAAGGGATTGTGGTGAACGCTGTCGGTATGCGCGAGGATGGCTTAAACCGTCTGCAACAATCCGCGCTGCCAATGGTGCTGATCGACCGGAAAATTCCTGACTTCGCCTGCGACGTGGTGGGACTGGATAACACGCAGGCCGCAACCACCGCCACTGAGCATTTGATCGAGCAAGGCTTTGAGGCGCTACTGTTTCTTAGCGAGCCGTTGGGGACCGTCAATACCCGCCGCGAACGCCTCAACGCTTTTCGCGCCACGCTGGCGCGCTACCCTGGCGTGGTCGCAGAGAACGCCGAAGTCCCGCTGGCGGAAAACGCGCAGTTAGATAACACCTTGCGTCAATTTCACCAGCAGCACCGTGGCATGCGTAAGGCGGTGATCTCGGCTAACGGCGCGCTGACGTTGCAGGTCGCCCGTTCGCTGAAGCGCATTGGCCTCAACTGGGGCAGCGACATCGGCCTGCTGGGCTTTGACGAGCTGGAATGGGCAGAGCTGGCGGGCGTTGGCATCACCACGTTAAAACAACCCACCTGGCAGATTGGCTACGCCGCGGTAGAGCAGGTAGTCCGCCGTATAGAAGGCGGCAGCGAGGCTATCCATGAGCAGGTTTTTTCCGGCGAGCTGATCGTCCGCGGTTCTACCGCCCGTTAATCTCCCTTCGTGATGGCGATCATAATTTCGACACACTACACTTTTCTTTGGAACCGGTTCCATCTAGCGTAATAAAAAGCACGCAAGATCGGGGGTCCTCATGCAGAGAAAAATTATGGTGGTCACCGCCGCGTATGGTTATGACACCGTACGCGATGCGGGCGGACAAATCGCGATGCTGCCGGTGATCGCCAACGCAGGCGCCGACGGCGTTGAGATACGCCGCGAGATGTTTACCGACGCGGAACTGAACACCCTGCCGGCGCTGGCCTCAGCCATCGAAAGCGTCGGGCTGCAGGCCTGCTACTCCGTGCCGCAACCGCTGTTCGTCACCGACGCCAGCCTCAACCCGCAGTTACCCGCGCTGCTTCAGGAAGCGCAAACGCTGCGTGCGCTATGGCTGAAAGTTTCGCTCGGCCATTTTCAGCATACTGATTCGTTTGACACGCTGCGCGACTGGCTCACAAGCAGCGGCATGGCGCTGGTGGTGGAAAACGACCAGACCGCCTGCGGTCGTCTTGAATCAATGCGGCGCTTTAACGCCGCCTGCCAGCAGCAGGCGCTTGCGGTACAGTTGACGTTTGATATGGGCAACTGGTTGTGGGTAGGCGACTCGCCGGAAGAGGCCGCCAATGCACTGGCGTCCTCTGTTGGATACGTCCACGTTAAGGCAGCGACACGGCACCACGACAGCTACCGCGCTATCCCGCCGGATCGGGCCGACCCGCGCTGGCTGGCGCTTCTCTCAGCGCTGCCTGCACACGTACCGCGCGGTATCGAGTTTCCGCTGGAAGGGGCCGATCTGACCGCCGTCACCCGCCGCTACGTCGACGTTTTACGCAAGGAGTAACCCATGAAAAATGCACTGGATGTCATCACCCTTGGCGAAGCGATGGCGATGTTTGTCGCGACAGAAACCGGGGATCTGGCGGACGTCGATCGCTTTATCAAGCGCGTTGCCGGCGCCGAACTGAACGTGGCGACCGGACTGGCCAGGCTCGGCCTGAAGGTCGGCTGGGTAAGCCGGGTAGGAAACGACACTTTCGGGCGCTTTGTGCTCAACACCCTGCACAAAGAGGGGATTGACGCCTGTGGGGTGACCGTTGACAACGGTTACGCCACAGGCTTTCAGCTAAAATCGAAAGTTGAAAATGGAACCGATCCCATTGTGGAGTATTTTCGTAAAGGCTCTGCGGCCAGCCGTCTTTCACTGGAAGACTTTGACGCAGAATACTTCTCCCGCGCCCGTCATTTGCACCTGAGCGGCGTGGCGGCGGCGCTGTCCAGCAGTTCATATGAATTACTGGCGCATACCGCACGCACCTTTAAGGCTCAGGGAAAGCGTATATCTTTCGATCCCAACCTGCGCCCAACGTTGTGGAAAAGCGAAGAAGAAATGGTCGAGAAGCTCAACCGTCTCGCCTTTCAGGCCGACTGGGTGCTGCCGGGCTTGAAGGAAGGAATGATATTAACCGGCCAGCAGACGCCGGAAGGGATTGCGGATTTCTACCTGCGTCACGGCGTGAAGGCCGTGGTGCTGAAAACGGGCGCAGACGGCGCCTGGTATAAAACCCACGACGGTGAAAAAGGCAGCGTTGCGCCGGTCAAGGTGGACAACGTTGTGGACACCGTCGGCGCCGGAGATGGTTTCGCCGTCGGTGTTATCAGCGCCCTGCTGGAAGGCCGCACGCTGGCTCAGGCAGTCGCCCGCGGCAATAAAATTGGCGCGCTCGCGATTCAGGTACAGGGCGACAGCGAAGGTTTACCCACACGTGAAACGTTAGGCGAATAACGTCACGTCATGATAACGGCCCCCTGTACCCTACAGACAGCGGCGGCATAAACAACAGAGGTTGACTATGGCAAGCTCAACAAATGCAGCAAAACGCTGGTGGTACATCATGCCAATCGTGTTTATCACGTACAGCCTGGCGTATCTTGACCGCGCAAACTTCAGCTTCGCTTCCGCAGCGGGCATTAACGAGGATCTCGGGATTACCAAAGGGATCTCATCGCTGCTCGGCGCGCTGTTCTTCCTGGGCTATTTTTTCTTCCAGATCCCCGGCGCGGTGTACGCCGAGCGCCGCAGCGTGCGCAAGCTGATCTTCGTCTGTCTGATCTTATGGGGCGGCTGCGCGTCGTTGACCGGCGTGGTCAGCAACATTCCCGCGCTGGCCGCGATCCGCTTTATCCTTGGCGTGGTCGAAGCCGCAGTTATGCCCGCCATGCTGATTTACATCAGCAACTGGTTTACTCGTTCGGAGCGTTCCCGCGCCAACACGTTCCTGATCCTCGGCAATCCGGTGACTGTGTTGTGGATGTCGGTGGTCTCTGGCTATCTGATCCAGGCGCTCGGCTGGCGCGAGATGTTTATCATCGAAGGCGTTCCCGCCATTCTGTGGGCATTCTGCTGGTGGGCGCTGGTTCGCGACAAACCGGCGCAGGTCGGCTGGCTGTCCGATGCGGAAAAAACAGCGCTGCAAACCCAACTCGAACAGGAGCAACAGGGCATCAAGGCCGTCCGTAACTACGGCGAGGCGTTTCGCTCCCGTAACGTTATCCTGCTGTGCCTGCAATATTTTACCTGGAGCATCGGCGTGTACGGCTTCGTGCTGTGGCTGCCTTCCATTATTCGCGACGGTGGCGCGAACCTCGGCATGGTCGAAGTCGGTTGGCTTTCCTCCGTGCCGTACCTGGCAGCAACGGTCGCGATGATTCTGGCCTCCTGGGCATCGGATAAATTGCAGAACCGCAAACTGTTCGTCTGGCCGCTGCTGTTGATTGCCGCTTTCGCCTTCATCGGCTCCTGGGCGGTCGGCGCGAATAATTTCTGGGCCTCGTACATCCTGCTGGTAATTGCCGGGGCGGCGATGTATGCCCCGTACGGGCCTTTCTTCGCCATCATTCCCGAAATGTTGCCGCGTAACGTCGCTGGCGGCGCGATGGCGCTCATCAACAGTATGGGCGCGCTGGGTTCGTTCTTAGGCTCATGGTTCGTCGGCTACCTGAACGGCGTCACCGGCAGCCCGTCCGCCTCGTACATTTTTATGGGGGTGGCGCTTTTCGCCTCCGTATGGCTAACTCTGATTGTCAGACCCGCGAATAATCAGCAGTTACCGACTGGCGCACGCCACGCGTAAAATCACATTCATGGAGAGTCGTATGAAGCCGTCCATTATTCTCTATAAAGCGTTACCCGACGATTTACTGCACCGCCTGGAAGAACATGTCACCGTTACCCAGGTGCCGAACCTGCGCCCGGAGACGGTTGAACAATACGCCCAGGCGTTTGCCAACGCGGAAGGTCTGCTCGGCTCCAGTCAAACCGTCGACAGCGCGCTGCTGGAGAAGATGCCGAGGTTGCGTGCCGCCTCAACCATTTCCGTTGGTTACGACAATTTTGACGTGGAGGCGCTGAACGCGCGTAACGTGCTGCTGATGCACACGCCGACCGTACTGACGGAGACCGTGGCCGACACGATCATGGCGCTGGTACTGGCAACCGCCCGCCGGGTGGTGGACGTCGCCGAACGCGTTAAAGCGGGCCAATGGACCAAAAGTATTGGCCCTGACTGGTTTGGCACTGATGTACACCATAAAACGCTGGGGATCGTCGGTATGGGACGTATTGGTCTCGCGCTGGCGCAGCGTGCGCATTTTGGCTTCAGTATGCCGGTTCTTTACAACGCCCGCCGCCGCCATCCCGAAGCGGAAGAACGTTTCAACGCGCGTTACTGCGATCTTGATACGCTAGTGCAGGAAGCAGATTTTGTCTGTCTGATCCTGCCGCTGACCGACGAAACGCATCATCTGTTTGGCGCGGAACAGTTCGCCCATATGAAGCGTTCGGCTATTTTCATTAATGCCGGGCGCGGTCCGGTGGTCGACGAAAAGGCGTTGGTGACCGCCCTGCAAAACGGTGAGATTCAGGCCGCCGGTCTGGATGTGTTTGAACAGGAGCCGCTGCCGGTTGACTCTCCATTGCTGTCAATGCACAACGTCGTGGCGGTACCGCATATCGGCTCGGCAACGCATGAAACCCGCTACAACATGGCGGCCTGCGCGGTGGATAATTTGCTTGACGCACTGCAAGGAAAGGTCAGGAAGAACTGCGTGAATCCGCAGGTGGCGGGGTAATGGATACCCCTGCCGGAAGGCGACGTCGCCTCGTCCGGCAGGGGCGTGAACTGGCCCGACTGGCCACTTCGCCCTCGGGCTTTTAACGGTTACTGAACGGCATTCACCGCCGCACTCCAGGCCTGGTTAAAAGCCTGGTGCTGCGACGCCAGCGGTCCAATCAACGTATTGTACTGGCTTGCCTGCTGCGAAGTCGGGAACTGAATACCATTCGCCACGAAGCTCACCTGGGTGTCCTGCTGCGCGATAAAATCGCCCACCTGCACCAGTTGCTGGGTAAAGATTTGCGCGGCCGGGATCAGCGGCTGTAACGCCTCGGCTGGAGTAGTTACCACTTTTTTATACGCCTGATCGAACACCGGCTTCAGATCGTCGGCCTGTTTCAGCGCGCCATGCGCCGCATCGGCCTGCAGCTTCGCGTTCTGTAGCTGTTGGCCCAATACGCCCAACGAACCGTTTAAGTCGCGCAGAGGCCCGCGTTGCGTGACATAATCCTGCGGCACACGGATGGCGTTTACGCTATCAACGACCGGGCGCAGACCGGCGTCCATCGCCTGATTCACCTGCTGCGAATAGCCGTACAAAATCGCGTAATCAGATACAAACGGACCGAATGTTTTTTTCTGATCGGCAGTCAGTGTCGGTAAGCGTTCACCGCTACGCATCACCGTATTCTGCAGAAAATCGATAAACGCTTTACGCTGATCGCCTTCTTTATCAAAACACCCACTCAGGCTAACTACCATTAATAACGCCGCAAGAGGCGCAAACCAGCGAGAGCAGGACTTACCTGTCGCCATTTTTATACTCCTTTCACCCAAAAATGCGCACAACGCAATACGCGTGCCTGACGCTCACAAGGATAGTCCAGGTCAGCTTCGCAGGATACCCCTTCTGCATAATCTTGTGGCGGAATTTCTGTCACCAGACGTCCTTCCCTGACTTGTTACTTTATTGTTAATTGCATCACAATTACCGCGGTCAGAAGAATGGCGCGGTACAGAAATAGCACTATGATTTATCAGCGCTTTTACTCCGTTTACCGACAATATCCGGCTAATTCGACCGATTATCGCACGTTAACCACGGCGGAACGATTGCCCAGGCGTCACTTCAATGTTTTGATTAAATGAACGATTAACGAATAAATGTTCGATAATAGCACATTCAATTTCAACGCCTGCGGTGGAGAATATAAAAAAGCCTCTGTCCCCCCGCCTTGCTTTTGCAGGAATAACCGCATGACAAACAGAACGACTGATATTCAAGCGTTTATTAACGAGCATCCTTTCTCGAAATACCAGTGGATGATTCTCGTGCTGTGCTTTGTGACCGTCGCGATGGACGGATTCGACACCGCCATTATTGGCTTCATTGCCTCCGATCTGGTTTCCGAATGGGGCGTGGAAAAATCCGCGCTCGGGCCAGTCATGAGCGCCGCGCTGGTCGGCCTCGCCGTCGGGGCGCTGACCGCAGGTCCGATGGCGGACCGGATTGGCCGCAAAAAGGTGCTGATCATGTCGATCATCGTCTTCGGCGGCTTCAGCCTGCTGACCGCCTTTGCCAGTTCGCTCAATCAGTTGACCGCGCTGCGTTTTTTAACCGGGCTGGGGCTGGGGGCGGCGATGCCGAATGCCGCCACCTTAATGAGCGAATATGCCCCGGAACGCCGCCGCGCGCTGCTGGTGAACCTGATGTTTGTCGGCTTTCCGATCGGCTCATCAATGGGTGGCTTTATCTCTGCGTGGTTAATACCACACTACGGCTGGCAGAGCGTACTGATCCTCGGCGGCGTGATGCCGCTGGCGCTGGCGGTAATACTGGTGTTTCTGCTGCCGGAATCGGCCCGCTATCTGGTGGTTAAAAACAGATCCCAACAGCAGATTGGCGCGATTCTGCGCCGCATCGCCCCCGTCCCCGACGCCACCCATTTTGTGTTGCATGAAACCGGCCAGGTGAAAGAGAAATCGGCGCTGGGCGTGATCTTCTCACCGCGCTATGCGCTCGGGACAGTCATGCTCTGTCTGACCTATTTTATGGGTCTGCTGATTTTTTATCTGTTGACCAGTTGGCTGCCGCTGCTGATCCGCGAAACGGGCGCGACCCTGAGCCAGGCGTCGATTATTACCGCCCTCTTCCCATTGGGCGGCGGTATTGGCGTTCTGGTGCTCGGCGCGTTAATGGATAAGTTCAACCCGAACAAAGTGGTGGCGGTGGGCTGGCTGCTGACCGGGGTGTTCGTCTGTCTGGTCGGGTTCTCTACCAGCAGTCTGGTATTAATGGGCGTGATGGTCTTTATCGCCGGGACGATAATGAATGGTGCGCAATCGTCCATGCCCGCGCTGGCTGCCGGGTTTTATCCGACTCAGGGGCGCGCCACCGGCGTGGCATGGATGCTGGGTCTGGGTCGCTTCGGCGGCATTCTTGGCGCGTTTAGCGGCGCGTTCCTGATGCAGGCGCAACTGGCTTTTGAAACCATTTTCACCTTCCTGGCGATCCCTGCGCTGGTTTCCGCCTTCGCCCTGATGGTGAAATATTGGGTGGGCAATCGCCAGCTTTCCACGTCGCCGGGGACGGCAAAAGACCCAGGCAACGCCACACAAAAAGCCTGATGTTTTCCCGACAGGTGCGCGCCTGTCGGGAAGCGTCATATTTTTGCAATCTTTACAATACGTCCTTTACCGTAGCGTAATCCGCTCATTATCAGATTCTTAGCAGGCTACAAAATAGTCCTGCGCGGCGCTGAAACGTGTCTTTTCATCCACTAAAAACTGTGACGGCCCACAAACTTTCTCTTTTACGACTATTCTTAACTGGCTTCGATGAAATTCACGATCCCGCTGTGTGATTTACAGGAGTTCTAAATGGAATATAAAGATCCGATGTTTGAGCTGCTGAGCAGCCTGGAACAAATTGTTTTTAAAGATGAATTGCCGAGAACGACCCTGACGCAAAAATCCGCCTCCCTCACTGACATTGAACAGTGCAGACGGGGCAGCGGACTTAAAATTGACGATTTCGCCAGAGCGTTAGGCGTGTCTGTCGCCATGGTTCAGGAATGGGAATCGAAACGCGTGAAGCCTTCGAGTACCGAATTGAAGCTGATGCGCCTGATACAAGCTAACCCGGCGCTCAGTAAGCAGTTGATGGAATGACCTGTCTCTTAGGATGAACGGTCCTGTTTCAGGACCGTTTTTCGACCATAAAGCAGAAAGAAGTAAAATAAAAGTTGCATCACCCGGCGTTACATGAGTTAATGCGTTCAACGGTTTGACGTACAGACCATAAAAGCAGTTTAGTAAGGCAGTCCCCTTCAAGAGTTATCGTTGATACCCCTCGTAGTGCGCATTTCCTTTAACGCTTAAAAAATCTGTAAAGCACGCCATATCGCCGAAAGGCACACTTATTTTTTAAAAGGTAATACACTATGTCCGGTAAAATGACTGGTATCGTAAAATGGTTCAACGCTGACAAAGGCTTCGGCTTCATCACTCCTGACGATGGCTCTAAAGACGTGTTCGTACACTTCTCTGCTATCCAGAACGATGGCTACAAATCTCTGGATGAAGGTCAGAAAGTTTCCTTCACCATCGAAAGCGGCGCTAAAGGCCCGGCAGCTGGCAACGTAACCAGCCTGTAAGCTTTAAAAGCTCAGTATTCAGAATCCCTGCCAGACGGCGGGGATTTTTTTTATCTCCGCCCTGCCCTCCTGTCTTTGCATTACTTTACCTCGTCTGGCTTTGACCTTCCCCTTAGGGAAAGCTTTATAGTGATATCCTTTCTTTTCACATGGAATTGATACAATGTCTATACGTCCTCTGCTGTTGACGCTGGGCCTGTTCGCCAGCGGCACTGTTTTCGCTGCTTCTCCTCAAGCCGCTTTCCTGGCGGAACATGGGCTTGCCGGTAAAACCGTCGAACAGATGGTCGATGCGCTTGACCAGACGCCGCAGGCGCGCCCGCTCCCCCTGTCTGCCTCCATTACCAGTACGGCGCTGAAACTCTCTTCCGGCGAACAGGCGTATACACTGCCGTTGGGCGAAAAGTTTTATCTTTCCTTTGCGCCCTACCAGCGCCAGACCCATCCCTGCTTTAACCACAGCCTCTCCGGCTGCCAGGGGGAAATGCCTGACACCACATTTAACGTCAAAATCACGGACAGCAAAGGCGATGTGCTAATTGAGAAACCGATGAAAAGCCATCAGAATGGCTTTATCGGCGTGTGGCTGCCGCGCAATATGGAAGGGATAATCGAGGTGAGCTACAACGGGAAAATGGCGTCTCATGCTATTGCGACAAGAGAAGACAGCCAGACCTGTCTGACGGAATTGCAGTTACAATAAACGCATAATGATAATGCCCGATAGCGCTATGCCGATCGGGCGAAAAACACAGTAACGCAAAGAGTAAAAGGGTGCATTGAGAATGCTTCACACCAGAAGAATGGCGGGGACAACGCCCCGCCAGATGCTCTTACTGTTTCACTTCACAGGCTAAAAACGCCGCCAGTTCATTATTTCCCTGTCTGATATGTAATTCGCATAATGAATCACGAACCATCCAGGTAAATAATAAAATAGTGAGACATATCACTATTAAACTGCACAATATACATCTTTGCGGCATCATCAGCCTCCGGTGTTGATTTTCAACAGGTAAGAGGCTACTCTTATGGTGTTCAGGTATAGAGGCGGCCTCACTTTGATTTATTGTCAGGTGGGGCTTTTCTCTGTCTGCCATCTGGTGAATACCTGAGACAGCCAGTCTCAAGCACCCGTCTGCATTCTACTGCAAATATCGTGTTTGCCTTCGTTAATAAATTCCTAAAGTATTTTCTTCCGCTCAATGAATTATACATTGTCATTTAGCAGAATATTATTAGCGATTCTATTAATCATTTTTTGACAATAAAAAAGCCCGCGCAATGGCAGGCTTTTTATTATTAACGATTCGCTTATTGCAGCAGCGAAATATCCGCGACTTGCAGGAACAGTTCACGGAGTTTAGACAGCAGCGTCAGACGGTTGATACGCACCTCTTTGTCTTCCGCATTGACCATCACATTCTCAAAGAACTCATCCACCGGTTGACGCAGGGAAGCCAGCTCAATCAGCGCGTCCTGGTAGCGACCTTCGGCAAAGTACGGCTGCAGCTTGTCACGCAGTACCACCAGGTCTCTGGCCAGCGCCATTTCCGCCGCCTCTTTCAGTACGGATGCGTGAACGATGTCATTCAGCGTTTCATCAGACTTCGCCAGAATATTGGAGACACGCTTGTTTGCTGCCGCCAGCGCCGACGCGGCTTCCAGCGTACGGAAGTGTGAGACCGCCTTCATACGCGCGTCGAAGTCTGCCGGACGCGTCGGACGACGCGCCAGTACCGCCTGAATGGTGTCAACGCTATAACCTTCGTCCTGGTACCAGGCGCGGAAACGACCGAGCATAAAGTCGATCACATCGTCCACGACGTTCGCGTTGGTCAGCTTGTCGCCATACAAACGCGCCGCTTCTTCGGTCAGTGTCTGTAGATCCAGATTCAGGTTTTTCTCGACGATGATACGCAGTACGCCCAGCGCGGCTCGACGCAGCGCGAACGGATCTTTGTCTCCTTTCGGATGCTGACCAATGCCGAAGATACCCGCCAGAGTGTCCATTTTGTCCGCAATCGCCAGCGCGCAGGCTACCAGATTAGACGGCAGTGCGTCGCCCGCAAAGCGCGGCTGATACTGCTCGTTCAGCGCGACGGCCACATCTTCTGCTTCGCCGTCGTGGCGAGCATAGTGCATGCCCATGACGCCCTGAGTGTCAGTGAACTCAAAGACCATATTGGTCATCAGGTCGCATTTTGACAGCAGGCCCGCCCGGGTCGCGTGGTTCACGTCAGCGCCAATTTGACCGGCAATCCAGCCAGCCAGCGCCTGAATGCGATCGGTTTTGTCACGCAGCGTACCCAGTTGCTGCTGAAACAACACGGTTTGCAGACGCGGCAGATGATCTTCCAGACGTTTTTTACGGTCGGTATTGAAGAAGAACTCCGCATCCGCCAGACGCGGGCGAACCACCTTCTCATTACCGGAGATGATCTGCTGAGGATCTTTGGATTCGATGTTGGCGACGAAGATAAAGTTCGGCAGCAGTTTGCCGTCATTCGCGTAAACCGGGAAGTATTTCTGGTCGCCTTTCATGGTGTAAACCAGCGCTTCAGACGGCACCGCAAGGAATTTCTCTTCGAACTTCGCGGTCAGCACCACCGGCCATTCCACCAGCGAGGTGACTTCTTCCAGCAGGCTTTCGCTCAGGTCGGCGTTACCGCCAATGTTGCGCGCCGCCTCAATGGCGTCAGCTTTGATTTTCGCTTTACGCGCTTCATAGTCGGCCATGACTTTACCGCGCTCCAGCAAGATTTGCGGATACTGATCGGCATTGTCGATGGTGAATTCTGGCTCGCCCATAAAGCGATGACCGCGAATCACGCGATCGGACTGGATACCCAGAATCGTTGCCGGCAGCACCTTGTCGCCCAACAACAGCGTTACCGTATGAACCGGACGCACGAAATGGACGTCAGACGCGCCCCAACGCATCAGTTTCGGAATCGGCAACTTCGTCAAAGACGTGGCGATCATGTTCTGCAGCAATACTTCGGCGCGCTCGCCTTTCACATGAGCGCGATACAGCAGCCATTCGCCTTTGTCCGTGGTCAGACGCTCGGCCTGGTCGACGGTGATACCGCAGCCGCGCGCCCAGCCTTCAGCCGCTTTGCTCGGATTGCCTTCTGCATCGAAAGCCTGCGCAATCGCCGGACCGCGTTTTTCCACTTCGCGATCGGGTTGGGACTCCGCAAGGTTCGCCACTTTCAGCGCCAGACGGCGCGGCGCGGCAAACCATTCAACGTTGCCGTGTGCGAGGCCAGCGTTATCCAGCTCCGCAGTGACGTTCGCAGCAAAGGACTCAGCCAGGCTGCGCAGGGCTTTTGGTGGCAGCTCTTCAGTGCCAATTTCCACCAGAAAAGTTTTCTCAGACATGGCCGCCTCTTAGTTGTCTTTATTGCACATCGGGAAGCCGAGGGCTTCACGGGAAGCGTAGTAAGCTTCTGCCACTGCTTTGGTCAGGGTGCGAATGCGCAGAATGTAGCGCTGACGCTCGGTGACGGAGATGGCTTTACGCGCATCCAGCAGGTTGAAGCTATGGGCGGCCTTCAGAATACGCTCGTAAGCGGGTAGCGGCAGCGGGTTTTCCAGCGCCAGCAGCTGCTGCGCTTCTTTCTCGTACTGCTCGAAGCAGGTAAAGAGAAAATCCACATCCGCGTATTCGAAGTTATAGGTGGATTGCTCCACTTCGTTTTGATGGAACACGTCGCCGTAGGTGGTTTTACCCAACGGGCCGTCGCTCCAGACCAGGTCATAAACGCTGTCTACGCCCTGAATGTACATCGCCAGACGTTCCAGGCCGTAGGTGATCTCACCGGTAACCGGCTTACACTCCAGGCCGCCAACCTGCTGGAAGTAAGTGAACTGCGTCACTTCCATACCGTTCAGCCACACTTCCCAGCCAAGACCCCAGGCGCCCAACGTCGGGTTTTCCCAGTTATCTTCAACGAAACGGATATCGTGGATGGTCGGGTCCATACCCAGTTCTTTCAGCGAGCCAAGATACAGTTCCTGAATGTTGTCCGGAGACGGCTTAATCACCACCTGGAACTGGTAATAGTGCTGTAAACGGTTCGGGTTTTCGCCATAACGACCATCGGTCGGACGACGAGAAGGCTGCACATAAGCAGTCGCCATCGGTTCTGGCCCCAGCGCGCGCAGGCAGGTCATGGGATGAGAAGTTCCCGCGCCGACTTCCATGTCCAATGGTTGAACAATGGTACAGCCCTGGCGAGCCCAGTAATCCTGTAAGGTCAGGATCAAGCCCTGGAAGGTCCTGGTATCAAACTTTTGCATATTATTTCGTGCTGGATACGTGTGGATTTAAAGGAAGGGTCCAGTATACCCGCTGACTGCAAGATATACAGTACGTAACGGGAAAAAGGCAGGGCTTAGCGCATGGAAAGATGTAAAAACTGCCCATCCGCGTCAAAAGAGCAGACAAAACTCTCTTTACGGAAGGTATAACCGCGCATCTCATAGCTTGCCTGAAACTGTTCGAAGCCGGTGACATCAATTTCTTTCGTGTCCGTGTTGTAACGTCGGGCCGCCTGATCTTTGCAGAGCGCTTCCATATCCAGCGAGCGCGTTGGGCTCATTTTAGCCTGCTGCGCCTTTTGCGGCGGTGGCGGCGTCACGGCGCAGCCCGTCAGCATGACGAAGACAACGGTTGAAAAGAGTGGCTTTATCATCATTTTATTACCGCCTGGTGGATGAGAACGTTTTATTATTATTACGGTGCAGGGCAAACATATTTTTGCGAACCCTACTGGGCCATCACAAGCTTTAGCGTAAAAACTCAGATTTTTCCAACAAGACAGGCTGATGAAATGTGAGTCAGACCTTTTTTAACATCGAAACAGAGGAACTGATGCAGCCCAAAATTTTCTGGATTGACAACCTGCGAGGGATCGCCTGTTTGATGGTGGTGATGATCCATACCACGACCTGGTACATCACCAACGCCCACAGCGTCAGCCCCGCGAACTGGGATCTCGCGAATATCCTGAATTCCGCTTCCCGCGTCAGCGTACCGCTGTTTTTTATGATTTCAGGTTACCTCTTTTTTGGCGAACGCAGCGCACAAAAGCGCCATTTCGTGCGCATCGCCCTGTGCCTTTTGTTCTACAGCGCCGTCGCGTTGGCATACATCACGCTGTTTACCTCTATTAACGCTGAGCTTTCTCTCAAAAATCTGCTGCAAAAACCGGTGTTCTATCATCTGTGGTTTTTCTTTGCGATCGCCGTGATCTACCTGGTTTCACCGCTGATCCAGGTAAAAAACGTTAGCGGCAAGATGCTGCTGGTGCTGATGGTCGTGACAGGGATTGTCGCCAACCCCAATACCGTACCGCAAAAAATCGGCGGGGTTGAATGGTTGCCCATCAATTTGTATATCAACGGCGACACCTTCTATTACATCCTCTATGGAATGTTGGGACGTGCGATCGGCATGATGGAGACACAAAAACGGGCGCTAAGTTGGCTAAGCGCCGTGGTATTTATTGTCGCCGTCGGGGTTATTTCTCGTGGCACGCTGCACGAGCTACAGTGGCGCGGTAATTTCGCTGATACCTGGTATCTTTATTGTGGGCCAATGGTGTTTATCTGCGCCATCGCGCTACTGACGCTGGTGAAAAACACGCTGAATGGCGGAACGCTTCCGGGGCTTGGGCTGATCTCCCGCCATTCGCTGGGCATTTACGGGTTCCATGCGTTGATCATTCACGCGTTGCGCACCAGCGGCCTGGAGATCAAACGCTGGCCGCCGCTGGACATGCTGTGGATTTTTAGCGCAACGCTTTGCGTCAGTTTACTGCTGTCAATGCTGTTGCAGCGGGTCGATACCCGCCGACTGGTTAGCTGAAACAAAACGCCCGGTCTGTGCTGACCGGGCGTAGAGGGTAAGAATTAACGACTTCAGGCAAGACGGCGTTTCAATCGCCGCAATAATAAACAGGTCAGGCACCACAATAATAAAATCATTATTTTACTAATCTGACGCACGTATGAGACGAACAAACCCCAGAAGACTGACAAAGAGAGCAATGGGGTGAATCACTTTCTCCACTGTCGTGAGCGGCGCATTCATAATTCCGACGCAAAATAAACCCATCGTAATTAATGCCACCAGTTTGCAGACGACAATAAAGCGTTCGTCAAGTTGTCCACGCGTCATTTCTCGTAGATAAACCCATGTGACAAACCATGCGGTCATCAGCACCCCGAGAAAATAGCCTTTTCCACTGAGTAACGGGCATGCTCGCCATAGGCCAATAACGTAAGTCAACGTGCCTGAAATACATAACAGCCATGCAATCAACGTTGCGCCTTTCACTGGGATCTCCTTATCCAACGCGTGTTATGCAGATTAGGGATAACCCGACAGGAACAACAATTAAAAAAGACTTAAGTGAAAGAATTTAAGAATAAATTCATATAAATAATTTATAGATAAATCATTTCTATACGCAGAATAAAACCCTCCTGTATACAGGAGGGAGTACGATCAGGACATCAGGGGATGTAACTGTTGATAAAGACGGCGGAACGTTTCGCGTCGCTGCTGATAAAGCGTATGACGCTGTGCGTCAGGCAGATGCGTTTGTTCCAGCGGCAGCTCCGGCAGCAGCTCAGATAACGGCTTCTCCGGATTGACGGCGATCTGCGCCAGACGGGCTGCGCCAAGCGCTGGCCCGACATCGCCCCCCGTGCGGTAATCCAACTGCAATCCGCTGATATCTGCCAGCATTTGTCGCCACCAGGCGCTACGCGCGCCGCCGCCGATAAGCGTAATGCCTTGCGGCTTCACGCCGCAGGCATGCACGACATCCATCCCGTCGGCCAGCGCATAACCTACCCCTTCCAGCACCGCGCGCGCCAGTTCAGCCGGACCGTGCTGGTGCGTCAGACCAAAGAAAACCCCCTTCGCCTGTGGATTGTTATGCGGCGTCCGCTCACCGGAAAGATACGGTAAAAACCAGACGGGATCGGCGCTGTCATCCGCTTTCTGGGCCGCCGCCAACAGTGTGGGGACGGTTTCCAGCCCGGTGAGTTTTGCCGCCCAGTCAAGGCAGGACGCCGCGCTCAGCATCACCGACATCAAATGCCAGCGGCCCGGCAACGCGTGACAGAAGCTGTGCACGGCACTTTCCGGCTTGCTAAGAAATCCTTCGCTGACAGCAAAATAAACCCCGGAGGTACCCAGCGACAGCATGGCCTGATTGGCATCAATCATCCCGACGCCCACAGCCCCCGCCGCATTGTCTCCCCCACCCGCGACAACCGATACCGACGGCATTCCCCACGCCATCGCGATCTCTGGTAGCAGCGTTCCGCTGATGTCGCTGCCTTCAAACAGCGTGGGCATATGGTCACGGCTCAGGCCGCAGGCATTCAGCATCACGTCGCTCCAGTCGCGCTTTTCAACATCCAGCCACATTGTTCCCGCCGCATCCGACATATCGCTGGCAAACTCGCCCGTCATACGTAAACGCAGATAATCCTTCGGCAGCAGCACTTTCGCCACCTGGCGGAAAATATCCGGCTCATGGCGCTTCACCCAGAGCAGCTTCGGCGCGGTAAAGCCGGGCATCATCAGGTTGCCGGTGATTTCACGCGACTGCGGAACCTGCGTCTCCAGTAGCGCGCATTCTTCGCCGCAGCGCCCGTCGTTCCATAAAATGGCGGGACGCAAAACGCGCTGTCGGGCGTCAAGTAACGTCGCGCCGTGCATTTGTCCGGCAATCCCCAACGCTTTAACATTGCTCAACGAATGTTGTTTGCCGAGCACCTTTATGGCGCGGTCGGTCGCCAGCCACCACTGCTCGGGGTCCTGCTCAGACCAAAGCGGGTGGGGACGAGAGACGGTGAGCTTTTCCGTTTGCGATGCCACAACCTCGCCCTGCTCGTTGAGCAAAATAGCCTTCACGCCCGAGGTGCCAAGATCGATCCCGATATACATGTTGTGGGTTCCTTCAATGAAAAGGCCCGGCAGCGCGAAGCTCACCGGGCCTACAACAACCGTAGGCCGGGCAAACAGAGCGCCGCCCGGCAAAAACGCTTATTTGTCGAACAGATAATAGTTCACCAGGTTTTCCAACTGCTCCTGATGTCCACTCTGATGAACCGGCGCCAGGTTATGCTGTTCAGCATACTGCGCCAGTTCGCTTAACGACATCTGGCCTTTGAGGATCTGCTGACCCAGTTCGCTGTTCCAGCCTGCATAACGCTTCGCCACGCGTTTATCCAGCTCGCCATCTTCGATCATGCGCGCAGCGATTTTCAGCGACAGCGCCATGGTGTCCATCGCGCCGATATGACCGTAGAACAGATCGTATTTGTCGGTGCTCTGACGACGGACCTTGGCGTCAAAGTTCAGGCCCCCAGTGGTGAAGCCGCCCGCTTTCAGGATTTCATACATGACCAGCGCATTTTCCTCAACGCTGTTCGGGAACTGGTCGGTATCCCAGCCCAACTGCGCGTCGCCGCGGTTAGCATCAACAGATCCGAACAGGCCCAGCGCGATCGCGGTCGCAATTTCATGATGGAAAGAGTGGCCTGCCAGCGTGGCGTGGTTCGCTTCAATATTCAGTTTGATCTCTTTTTCCAGACCGAACTGCTTCAGGAAGCCATAGACGGTCGCCGCGTCGTAATCATACTGATGCTTGGTGGGCTCCTGCGGTTTCGGCTCGATCAGCAGCGTTCCCTGGAAGCCAATTTTGTGTTTGTGCTCAACGACCATCTGCATGAAGCGGCCAATTTGTTCGCGTTCCTGACGCAGGTCGGTGTTCAGCAAGGTTTCATAGCCTTCACGACCGCCCCACAGCACGTAGTTTTCGCCGCCCAGCTTGTGAGTGGCGTCCATCGCCGTCACCACCTGCGTGGCCGCCCAGCTAAAGACCTCCGGGTCCGGGTTGGTCGCTGCGCCTGCGCCGTAACGTGGGTTGGTGAAGCAGTTTGCGGTGCCCCACAGCAGCTTCACGCCGCTTTCTTCTTGTTTCGCGGCCAGCACATCGACCATGTGGGCAAAGTTGTTTTTATACTCTTTCAGCGACGCGCCTTCCGGAGAAACATCGACATCGTGGAAGCAGTAGAACGGAACATTCAGCTTGTGAAAAAACTCAAACGCGACATCTGCTTTACGTTCTGCCAGCACCAGCGCTTCACCCGGTTGCTGCCACGGACGGTTGAACGCGCCGACGCCGAACATATCCGCCCCGTTCCAGCAGAAGGTATGCCAGTAGCAGGCAGCAAAGCGCAGATGATCTTCCATCCGTTTGCCCAGCACGACTTCATCAGGATTGTAATGACGAAACGCTAAAGGATTCGTGGATTTGGCGCCTTCGAAACGCACACGATCGAGTTGGTCAAAATAAGCCTGCATAATAAGCTCCGTAATCAGGTAATACAGCGAGTAATTGCGATGACTTAATACTGGAATTTCCCGATTTAGAGCTCAATTACGTTATTTCACACCGCCATTAAGAGAATACCCAAATGTGCGCTGGCTCCCAAAAAAAGGCGCAAAACCGCAGAAATGAGGGGGGATAAAAAGCGATCCAGCTCGAAGGTTGAGAAATAAACAAAAAACCGTAACCGCCAGATAAGAAATGAGAATTGCCTTCCTCGTTTCGCTATGGTCAATTTCGCATGGCGCCACGCCAGTGATAGTATCGACCAGCCCATGTTCACATTGTTCAGGATATGTTCTTATGTTTGATAAACGTCACCGTATTACCCTGTTATTTAATGCGAATAAAGCCTATGACCGCCAGGTTGTAGAGGGTGTCGGTGAATATTTACAAGCGTCGCAGTCTGAATGGGATATATTCATAGAAGAAGATTTTCGCGCCCGCATTGATAACATCAAAGAATGGCTAGGCGATGGCGTGATTGCCGACTACGACGATGCGGAAATCGCGCGTTTGCTGGTCGACGTTGACGTTCCCATCGTCGGCGTAGGCGGCTCCTATCACCTCGCGGAAAATTACCCGCCGGTACATTATATCGCCACCGATAACCATGCCCTGGTCGAGAGCGCCTTCCTGCATCTGAAAGAGAAAGGCATCAACCGTTTCGCCTTTTACGGACTGCCGCCGTCCAGTGGGAAACGCTGGGCCGCGGAGCGCGAGCACGCTTTCCGCCAACTGGTGGCGGAAGAAAAATACCGGGGCGTAGTATACCAGGGGCTGGAAACCGCGCCGGAGCTGTGGCAGCACGCGCAGAATCGACTGGCGGACTGGCTGCAAACCCTGCCGCCGCAAACCGGTATTATCGCGGTGACCGACGCCCGCGCCCGCCATGTCCTGCAGGTGTGTGAGCATCTTCATATTCCGGTGCCAGAAAAGCTGTGCGTAATTGGAATTGATAACGAGGAGCTGACCCGCTATCTGTCCCGCGTGGCGCTGTCATCGGTGGCGCAAGGGGCGCGGCAGATGGGCTATCAGGCCGCAAAGCTACTGCACCGTCTGCTCGCGAATGAGGAAATGCCGCTCCAGCGGATTCTGGTACCGCCGGTTCGTGTGGTCGAACGACGCTCTACGGATTACCGTTCCCTTACCGACCCTGCGGTGATTCAGGCTATGCATTTTATCCGTAATCACGCCTGCAAAGGCATTAAGGTAGAGCAGGTCCTGGATGCCGTCGGCATTTCCCGTTCAAATCTCGAAAAACGTTTTAAAGAGGAGGTCGGCGAAACGATTCACGCCGTGATCCATGCAGAAAAGCTGGAGAAAGCCCGGAGCCTGCTGATCTCCACCACCTTGTCGATTAACGAAATCTCCCAAATGTGTGGATACCCTTCTCTACAATATTTCTATTCCGTGTTCAAAAAAGAATACGGTACGACGCCAAAAGAGTACCGCGATGTGAACAGTGAAGTATTGATGTGAGGAGAGGCGCGTGTGAGATCAGGCATCGCCAGGAGGGCGAAAAAAAACCGGTGGCGCTGTGCTTACCGGGCCTGCAGGACGCTGCAGGCCGGATAAGGCGAAGCCGCCATCCGGCGTTTTGCTTACATATGCGCAGCGATTAAGCGCTGGTTATCCTGATACATCGCGAACAGATAATTGTTATAACTCTGTCCCTTCGTCGAATAGCCCTTCAGCTTATGAATCATCGCCGTCGCCGTGACTTCCTGATCCGCTTTACGCAGCTGCGCGCGCGACTTGCGGAATGAGGCGTAAGCCGGGTGCGTGTTCAGGTTGGTGACGTACGCGCTCACGGACTCTTTTACCGAGTCGAACTGCGAGTAGCCTTTCACCTTGCCTGGCGCATTGGTGCAACGCCCTTTCGCGCATTTCATACCGAACAGGTTATTGTTGGTACGCGCAAGTTTAGAGGTTCCCCAGCCGCTTTCTGCCGCCGCCATCGTCGCCACCATACTGGTCGGGATGATGTCCACGCGTTCCAGCAGCGTATTCCACGGAATGTGGCGCGTGTTGCCGGACCACTTCACCTTGTAGCGCTTCGCGATATCTTTCAAACGCGTACGCTCAGACGGCGACCAGCGGTTCTGGTACTGTTTTGAAATCAGCCAGTTACGTTCTGCGGTGATCGCCGCATTTTGGCTGGTAATATAAGGCATAACCGTCCGGAGAAACGCTTTTTTTCGCGGTGTTCCGGAAGGGTATTTTCGCAAATCAGGAAGTGAACGACTCTTTGCACTATTGCGAGAATACTCTTGTTTACTGCTTACCTTTTTATCACTGACTTTTGTTATGTGGGACTTTTGACTCGATGTTGTCGTGTGCGTCTTTGCCAGCACCCCACCCGAAAATACGAAGGTGAGTAACATAAGAATCATTGCCCCATATCGTCGCATGGGCGTCAATATCATTAGGTCTCCTGGTCGGATTGAATCATTCCAACACCTTATCTTATTCATAATTTTGAGAGCTGAATCTCAAATCATATCAAAAATAACGATCAAGAGCATCTCAAGAAATAGTCTAAATCCGAAATCATGTCACGCATAAACCATCACGCACCGAAGTCATTCGAGAAAAATGTGGCGGTTATCGCAAATTAAGGCCATTTTTTGCCGGCGATCGCTCATCCGCGCGCCTCATCCTGACCGAATGCCACGAGGGGATGAGTTTTCCCTACGGGTTCTCAGGCAAACTGGTCAAAATCGCCGCAATAAGGACCGCACTATGAAACTTGCCGCCGTTGCTCTGGCGCTGCTGCCGGGGATCGCCGTTGCCTCATCGTGGACGGCTCAGGGCTTTCCGGCATTTACTGCCGGGGGATCGGGGACATTTTCCAGCCACGCAACGCTCACGAAGGGTACCCGCCCTTTGACGCTCAATTTTGACCAACAGTGCTGGCAGCCAGCGAATGCCATAAAACTCAATCAGATGCTGTCGCTGAAGCCCTGCGAAGGCGCGCCGCCGCAGTGGCGGCTGTTCAGAGACGGCGATTACACACTGGAAATCGACACGCGCTCAGGGACGCCGACGTTAATGATTACGCTCCAGCGCGATGCGGAACCGGTCGCTAGCGTGATTCGCCAGTGTCCGAAATGGGACGGATCCCCGCTGACGTTTGATGTGGCGCCGACTTTTCCTGAAGGGTCGGTAGTCCGCGAATTCTACAGTCAGCAGACTGCAATGGTCAAAAACGGCAAAATCACCCTGCAACCCGCGCCGGACAGCAACGGTCTGTTGTTGCTTGAGCGGGCAGAAACCGACGCGCCAGCCCCGTTCGACTGGCACAACGCTACCGTTTATTTTGTGCTGACCGATCGCTTTGAAAACGGCGATCCCGGAAACGACCAGAGTTATGGTCGTCACAAAGACGGCATGGAAGAGATCGGCACCTTTCACGGCGGTGACTTACGCGGCCTGACCCGCAAGCTGGACTACCTGCAACAGTTGGGCGTCAATGCGCTGTGGATCAGCGCGCCGTTTGAGCAAATCCACGGCTGGGTTGGCGGCGGGACGAAAGGCGATTTCCCGCATTATGCCTACCACGGCTATTACACCCAGGACTGGACCCGTCTCGACACTAATATGGGCAACGAAGACGACCTGCGCGCACTGGTTGACGGCGCCCACCAGCGGGGGATCCGCATTCTTTTTGACGTGGTGATGAACCATACGGGCTATGCAACCTTGGCCGACATGCAAGAATTCGGCTTCGGCGCGCTTTATCTTTCCGACGAAGAACGGCAAAAGATCCTCGGCGAACGCTGGACCGACTGGAAACCTGCCGCCGGGCAGAACTGGCACAGTTTTAACGATTACATTAACTTCAGCGACAAAGCAGCATGGGAAAAATGGTGGGGCAAAGGGTGGATACGCACCGATATCGGCGAGTACGACAGTCCAGGCTTTGACGATCTCACAATGTCGCTGGCCTTCTTGCCGGATCTGAAAACCGAATCCACACACCCTTCCGGTCTGCCGGTGTTTTATCGACATAAAACGGATACCCATGCTAAAGCCATTGACGGGTTTACGCCGCGGGACTATCTGACCCACTGGCTGAGCCGCTGGGTCCGCGATTTCGGGATTGATGGATTCCGCGTGGATACGGCCAAACATGTCGAGCTTCCGGCGTGGCAACAGTTAAAAACGCAGGCCAGCGCCGCGCTGGTCGAATGGAAAAAAGCCAACCCGGACAAGACGCTTGATGACAAGCCTTTCTGGATGACCGGTGAGGCCTGGGGACACGGGGTGATGCAAAGTGACTACTATCGCCACGGCTTTGACGCAATGATTAACTTTGATTACCAGGAGCAGGCGGCGAAAGCGATTGATTGCCTGGCGGCTATCGATCCCACCTGGCAGCAAATGGCGGAAAAGTTGCAGAGTTTCAACGTGCTGACTTATCTGTCGTCCCACGATACTCGCCTGTTCCGCGAAGGCGGCAGCAACGCGGCGGAGTTGCTACTCCTGACGCCGGGCGCGGTACAAATTTTTTATGGCGATGAGTCGGCGCGGCCCTTTGGTCCGACCGGTTCAGATCCGCTACAGGGCACACGGTCACAGATGAACTGGCAAGATGTCAGCGGGAAATCTGCGGCTAACATCGCGCACTGGCAGCGGCTCGGTCAGTTCAGGGCCAGGCATCCGGCAATCGGCACGGGTAAGCAAACCACGCTCACCCTGACGCAGGGATACGGCTTCGTGCGCCAGGCCGGAGACGACAAAGTGATGGTTGTCTGGGCCGGACAGCGCTAAGCGGAAGCGGCGTCTGGTTCCATAGCGCGCCCGACGCCGCAACAGGAAATACCATGGTGGTCAGGATATCCAGCATAAAACGTCAAGACCCCATGACAGACCCGATTTGCACCCTGCCAGTGCTGGCGTTAAGGTAAGCCACTTTGATTCAGCGTTTGACAGACCATCCGTTATGACATTTTCACTTTTTGGCGACAAATTCACCCGTCATTCAGGCATTACCCGCCTGATGGAAGACCTCAACGACGGTTTACGCACCCCCGGCGCTATCATGCTGGGTGGCGGTAATCCGGCACAAATCCCGGCGATGCAGGATTATTTCCATTCGTTGCTTGCCGGAATGCTGGAAAACGGCAAAGCCACTGATGCGCTTTGCAATTATGACGGTCCACAGGGAAAAACCGAGCTGCTCAGCGCGCTCGCTTCGCTACTCCGTGAGAATCTGGGTTGGGATATCGAACCACAGAATATTGCGCTAACAAATGGCAGTCAAAGCGCGTTTTTCTACTTATTTAACCTGTTTGCCGGTCGCCGCGCTGATGGCAGCACAAAAAAGGTGCTGTTCCCCCTCGCGCCGGAATACATCGGCTACGCGGATTCAGGGCTGGAAGAAGATCTGTTTGTCTCTGCACGCCCCAATATTGAGCTGCTACCGGAAGGACAGTTCAAGTATCACGTTGACTTTGAGCATCTGCACATTGGTGAAGATACGGGGATGATTTGCGTCTCACGCCCGACAAACCCTACGGGGAACGTGATTACCGATGAAGAACTGATGAAGCTCGACTCGCTTGCTAACCAGCACGGCATTCCGCTGGTGATCGATAATGCCTACGGCGTCCCGTTCCCGGGCATTATCTTTAGCGAAGCGCGTCCGCTGTGGAACCCAAACATTGTGCTGTGTATGAGCCTCTCCAAGCTGGGTCTGCCTGGCTCGCGCTGCGGCATCATCATCGCCAATGAAAAAATCATCACGGCGATCGCCAATATGAACGGCATTATCAGTCTTGCCCCGGGCGGCATCGGGCCAGCGATAATGAACGAAATGATCAAACGTAACGATCTGTTGCGTTTGTCGGAAACGGTAATTAAACCGTTCTATTATCAGCGCGTTCAGCAAACTCTCGCGATCATTCGCCGCTATTTGCCAGAAAATCGTTGCCTGATCCACAAACCGGAAGGGGCGATTTTCCTCTGGCTGTGGTTTCAGGATTTGCCCATCACCACCGAGCTGCTGTACCAGCGTCTTAAAGCGCGCGGCGTGCTCATGGTGCCGGGGCACTATTTCTTCCCCGGTCTGGATAAACCCTGGCCGCACACGCATCAATGCATGCGTATGAACTACGTGCCGGACCCAGAAAAGATTGAAGCTGGCGTGAAGATACTGGCGGAAGAAGTTGAACGCGCCTGGGCGGAAAATCAATAGCCTGGCGAAACGGCCCGGCTAACGCAAGCCGGGCCATCCTTTTTACAGCGGCTGCGCATGCAAACGCTGGCGCTGAATATCTGCCGCATTCACACATTGTAATGCTCCCGTTGGGCAAGCCGCGACGCAGGTCGGTCCCGTCTCGCGGTGCCAGCAGAGATCGCATTTGATCGCCTGAACCCGTGAAATCTGAACGGTGACATTCATGGCGCCAAACGGACAGGCCAGCATACAGCTTTTACAGCCGATACACCGTTCCTGCTCCACAAAAACGTGCCCACGATCGCGGCGAATCGCGTTCGTTGGACAAACGTTGGCGCATGGCGCATCTTCACACTGATGACAGGCGACCGCGGTGGTAAACGTGTTCTCTTTAATGACCTGAATACGTGAAACAAACTGTCCTGCCGATACCGCCGCACAGTCCTGATTTTCCTGATGCGAGACCACGCATGCGACTTCGCAGGTACGACAGCCAATACATTTCATCGCATCCGCCATAATAAACCGGTTCATAGCTCACTCCGATCGCCCAAAAATGACAGAGTGCCAGAGAGCATTGCGTTGTCGCTTTGATCGCACAGGGGATACGGTGAAATTTTGTCAGATGCCCGAGGCGTTCTGGGATTTTGCCAAAGATTGCTCACCGTTCCGGCATAAAAAAAACCCTGGACGACAACGCCCAGGGGGAATAATCCGCAGGCGACATCACGCTACGGAATAAACTGACACCAGATTGAGAGGCATCTAAATTTGATAATCGGCCTCATCGACGACGCTATAGAGCGCCTGGATATTATCCAGTGCCAGTATGTATCCGCTTCCTTTTACGCTAACGATAGAATGCTGCGGCAGGCCAAGCATATTTAATTTGTTATTTAAATTTTTCACCATCGTTGACAGACGTTGTGTGGAAGCGCTTAATTCATTTTTTTCCCAGATGTTGACGAGTAATTCATCTTTTGACACATAATGGGTGCGGGCGTTAAGTAAAAGGTAAACAAACAGACGCAGCATGGTATGATTAAAAAAAACGCCGCCGAAAGTAATCACGCTGTCCATTTTATTTACTGGCAGCCTGAAGATTCTTGACTCGCTTATATCAAAAAAAATTTCACGACCAATCATAAATCCATGTAACTGGTATTCCATTTTGCAGCACTCACATTTAATTCACTATCGAAAGATAAACATGATTAAGTCCTTGTAGTTAATGTCTATCGCAAGTTTAAAAAAAATAGCATTAATTTCAATAGATCCCCGCGGAGGTATTTTCCGTATTCCCACGGGAAAGATGCAGGTTTTCTCTCTGCAAAAAACGATTATTCAACATATTGTGACACCATAGGGCAAAATTTCAGATAATCCCCCTAAAGAGGGGTGACTGCTCAACCCTGCAAGTTAATCATACATATTTAACGCAAATTGCAAATTTTTCTTCTATGGAAGCGGTAAAGCAGGCTCATGAATTAACATGTTCTTTGCAGTAACGTCGTTTCCAGACGGCAGGGGTCAGACCAGTATGCTTACGGAAAATTTGTCGGAAATAGCCCACGTCGCTAAAGCCGCATTGTTCAGCAACCTCTTTTAAGGATCGCGCATCGCTGATCAATAATTTCTCCGCCGCCCGCACGCGCTGACGATGAATCGCCTCGGTCAGCGTTAAATGAAAAACGCGCCGGTAAACTCGCCCCAGATAATCCGCATTACAGTGTAGTTCTCGCGCCATAATAGCGGTGGAAAGAGGACGATGATATTGCGTGCGGATCAACTGTTGCGCTTTCCATGCCAGCGAAACGCCCGCCTCCTGCGTATTATCAGTAGGTCGGGAAGGCTGAGCCATTTGCTGTAATATCAGCAACACAATAAATTCCAGCGCCGGACTGCGTTGCATTTTTTCCTGCTCTATCATGAACTGGCGAAAAAGCGCGATCAGCGCCTGCGGATCCGCCACGCGCGTGTGCTGCGGCACTGAAAGGTGCGTCAGCCATCTCGGATCGTTGTCCGGCGCTTTTACCTCGAAATGCAGCCAATAAAAACGCAGATCAGCGGGAAAATCTTCTACCCCAACATGGCGACGCTGGGGCCAGAGCAGCAAACTTTCTCCCGCTTCCACGCAAAATCGGTTTTCTTCTTCCTGAATGGTCAGCAGACCTTTTTCAACGAAAATAATTTCCCACGACGACAATGTCCTCGCCGGGTGACGTCCGATCCCCCGGGAAAGAAATAATCCGCCGTTTTGAACTTTGATCGGAAGCGTCATGGATAATTCGAGCATAGATATGGAAATTCCCGCTTTAAATGAAGCTAATAATATCTTTACCTATTGATTATTATCTAAAAATAAGCCAATCACCGGATCTGCCTCACACTTTTACACAGAGGTCGGAATCGTCACCTTTTTTTACTCTTTCGTTGCCTTGTTGCATCGCCGCTTCCAGGCAGAATTAATCAGGTCATCAGTCATAAAAAAATAATCACTGACCGAAACCTCATTTAGCGAGGAATAACTATGACCTCTACACCGATTACCCGCGATCAACTCGCACAAGGCCGCGTCGACGATGCGCTCTCGGTGCGTGAAAAAATAGGCTACGGCCTGGGAGATGCAGGCGGCACCGTTATTACCTGCCTGATCATGAACTTTCTCACCTTTTTCTATACCGATGTGTTTGGATTAACGCCCGCGTTAGTCGGCACGCTGTTTATTGCCCTGCGCGTATTTGATGCCGTTTCCGACCCCATCATGGGGGTGATTGCCGACCGCACGCAAAGCCGGTGGGGGCGCTTTCGCCCCTGGCAGCTGTGGGTGGCCATTCCCATTGGCGTCATCGGCGTGCTGACCTTTACCGTGCCGGACGCCAGTATGGGGGTCAAAATCGCCTGGGCGTTTGGCACCTATCTGCTGCTTTCCGTTGGTTATACCGCGATCAACGTGCCCTATTGCGCGCTGATCAACACCATGACCACCCGGCACAATGAGGTGATTTCCTGTCAGTCCTGGCGCTTTGTGCTTTGCGGCGTGGCGGGCTTTCTGGTCTCTGTTGGTTTGCCGTGGATGGTCGATATCTTTGGCAAAGGTAGCGCCGCCCAGGGCTACCAGTTGGGCGTCGGCGTGCTCTGTACGGTCGCGGTCATCATGTTTCTGTGCTGTTTCTTCTGGGTACGCGAGCGCGTGCCAATTGAGATGATGGGAAAATTTACGCTGCGCGAGCACCTTGCCGGGCTGCGTAAAAACGATCAGTTGCTGCTGATGCTGGTGATGTCGTTCCTGCTGATTAACGTCTTCAACATTCGCGGCGGAGGGTACATGTATTTCATCACCTATGTGCTGGAAGGCAGCACCGCTTATACCTCACTGTTTTTTACAATGGTGACCTTCGCTTCGATTATCGGCTCGGTGCTCGTCAGCCCGCTGACACGACGCGTGGACACCGTCAAACTTTACTCCGCCACCAACCTGGTGCTGGCGGCGCTGGCGGTGCTGATGTGGTTATTACCCACCGGTCCGGCCTGGCAGACGTTGTGGCTGGGGGTGATCCTCGGTAACGGTATTATTCTTGGCTTCACGTTGCCGCTGCACTTTTCGCTGATGGCGTTCGCCGATGACTACGGCGAGTGGAAAACCGGCGTGCGTTCGTCCGGCATGAACTTCGCCTTTAACCTGTTTTTCATCAAGCTGGCCTGGGCTTCCAGCGCCGGGATCATCAGCCTGCTGTTCATTCTTGTCGCCTACCAGCCGGGGGCGGAAAACCAGACGGCGCAGTCGCTTGGCGGCATTACCGCAATGGAAACCCTGCTTCCCGCCCTGTTCCATTTGCTGCTGGCGCTGTCGATCCGCTATTGCAAACTCAATAACCCCATGATGACGCGAATCGCCAGCGACCTGCGTCAGCGTCATGTTCATTTATAAGGAGCCCACCATGAACGTACCGGAAGTCGACCTGCACATGCTGAAGGTCAGCGATCCGTTCCTCGGACAATATCAACGCCTGGTTCGCGACGTCGTGATCCCTTATCAATGGGACGCGCTGAACGACCGTATTCCGGAGGCCGATCCCAGCCATGCGATCGAAAACTTCCGCATCGCGGCAGGACAGCAGTCCGGGGAATTTTATGGCATGGTTTTTCAGGACAGCGATGTCGCCAAGTGGCTGGAGGCCGTGGCCTGGTCCCTGTGCCAGAAGCCAGACCCGGCACTGGAAAAGACCGCCGATGAGGTGATTGAGCTGGTCGCCGCCGCCCAGTGTGACGACGGCTATCTCAATACGTATTTTACCGTCAAAGCCCCGCAGGAGCGCTGGACCAACCTGGCGGAGTGCCATGAGCTTTACTGCGCCGGGCACATGATTGAGGCAGGCGTGGCCTTCTACCAGGCCACCGGCAAACGCCGCCTGCTGGAGGTCGTTTGCCGTCTGGCGGACCATATCGACAGCGTATTCGGCCCCGGCGAACATCAGTTGCACGGCTATCCGGGCCATCCGGAGATCGAGCTGGCGCTAATGCGGCTGTATGAAGCGACGGGGTGTTCGCGCTATCTGGCGCTGGTGAATTACTTTGTTGAACAACGTGGAACGCAGCCGCACTTTTACGATCTGGAGTACGAAAAGCGTGGGCAAACATCTTACTGGCATACCTACGGCCCGGCGTGGATGGTGAAAGATAAAGCCTACAGCCAGGCGCACCAGCCGCTTTCAGAGCAGCAAACGGCGACGGGCCATGCGGTGCGTTTTGTGTATCTGATGACCGGAGTGGCGCATCTGGCGCGGCTTAGCCAGGATGAACGCAAGCGTCAGGACTGTCTGCGCTTGTGGCGGAACATGGCGCAACGCCAACTGTATATCACCGGCGGGATCGGTTCGCAGAGTAGCGGCGAAGCCTTCAGCAGCGACTACGATCTGCCGAACGATACCGTATATGCGGAAAGCTGCGCCTCAATCGGCCTGATGATGTTCGCCCGGCGGATGATTGAACTGGAAGCAGACAGCCAGTACGCCGACGTCATGGAACGCGCGTTATATAACACCGTCCTTGGCGGAATGGCGCTCGACGGAAAGCACTTTTTCTACGTTAACCCACTGGAAGTGCATCCACAGTCATTAAAATTTAATCATATCTATGACCACGTGAAGCCCGTGCGCCAGCGCTGGTTTGGCTGCGCCTGCTGCCCGCCGAACATCGCCAGGGTTCTGACTTCGCTGGGTCATTACATCTATACGCCGCGTCCGGAAGCGCTGTATATCAACCTCTACGTGGGTAACAGTATTGAACTGCAAACGGAAAACGGCTCTCTCAGGCTGCGTATTGACGGCAACTATCCGTGGCAGGAGCACGTCAGTATTACCATCGACTCGCCACAAGCTGTGCGGCATACGCTGGCGCTGCGCCTGCCGGACTGGTGTTCAGATGCCCGCGTAACGCTTAACGGCGATGAGGTCAGCCAGGATATCCGCAAAGGCTATCTGCACATCACCCGTGACTGGCAGGAAGGCGACACCATCGGGCTGACGCTACCGATGCCGGTGCGCCGGGTGTATGGCAACCCGCGGGTACGCCACGTCGCGGGTAAAGTCGCCCTTCAACGCGGACCGCTGGTGTATTGCCTTGAACAAGCCGACAACGGCGAGGAGCTGCATAATCTGTGGTTACCAAAAGAGAGCGATCTGCGGATCTTTGAGGGTAAAGGACTGTTTGCCCATAAGATGCTGATCCAGGCGGAAGGGTTAAAACAGAGCGCCCCCGACGCCGCGCAAAGCGCACTCTGGCACTATGATCGCGCTCCCGGCGCCTGGCAGCCGCACACGCTGACCTTTATTCCGTGGTTCAGTTGGGCCAATCGGGGCGAAGGCGAAATGCGGATCTGGGTTAACGAACGATGAGGGAGCCGCGCTAAATTACTGGATGGCGGCTTGCGCCTTATTTATTCTACGGCGCCACTATGCCAGGCCGCCATCCACGGAAGCGACGTTTGCCAGACAAGCACATTTAAAGGAATAATGCGGCGACCATCTTCTGGCAAACACACTAAGGAGCATCATGAGCAGCACGGACGATACATCTTCAACCCGCTTCAAACGCATCAAAGCCTCGGCCATCTACCGGTTATTGTTGATAGGCCTCGGTATTCCCATGATGCTTTTCAGCTTCATTTGCGGCGTGCTGAGCCTTTTCGGCTTCAACATGGTGAAATGGAACGACCAACCGGTACAGGGTTTACTGGCGATCCCCACCGCATTGTTTAGCGGTTTGTTTATCACTGTCCTGTTCACCGTTTTCGTTGGTTCGATTGCTTGCCTGGGATTATGGATTTACAGCCGTTTCCGCCCTCTACAGGTTAAGGTGCTGGATTAAGCTATCGGGCTTACGCATTTTGTAAGCCCGAGAACGCAGCCAGTTAAAACAGTCCCAGCGGTTTGTCGGAATAGCTTACCAGCAGACACTTGGTCTGCTGGTAATGTTCCAGCATCATTTTATGGGTTTCACGGCCGATGCCCGACTGCTTATAGCCGCCAAATGCCGCATGCGCAGGATAAGCGTGATAGCAGTTAGTCCAGACACGTCCGGCCTGAATTCCGCGCCCCATTTTATAAGCCAGATTGCCGTTACGGCTCCAGACCCCCGCGCCCAGGCCATATTGCGTATCGTTGGCGAGTTCCAGCGCGTCCTCCATCGTTTTAAAGGTGGTGACCGCCAGTACCGGACCGAAGATTTCTTCCTGGAAGACGCGCATATTATTTTTGCCGAACAGGATGGTCGGTTCGAGGTAATAACCATCTTTTAGTTCGCCTTCCAGTTGCTTACGCCGCCCACCGGTAAGGATATCCGCGCCTTCTTTTTTACCGATATCAATATAATTAAGGATGGTTTCCAACTGACCGTGGGAAACCTGCGCCCCCATTTGCGTCACGCTGTCGAGGGGATTACCGCTGCGGATGCTTTCCACTCGACGAATGGCGCGCTCCATAAAGCGTTCGTAAATCGACTCCTGCACCAGCGCGCGGCTCGGGCAGGTACAGACCTCGCCCTGGTTAAAGGCAAACAGCGCGAACCCTTCCAGCGCCTTGTCAAAAAACGCATCTTCTTCGTCCATCACATCGGCAAAAAAGATGTTTGGCGATTTGCCGCCCAGTTCCAGCGTTACCGGGATGATGTTTTGCGTGGCGTACTGCATGATCTGCTGTCCGACTTCCGTCGAACCGGTGAACGCAACTTTGGCGATGCGTTTCGAGGTCGCCAGATATTCGCCAATCTCGCCCCCCGCGCCGTTCACGACGTTAACCACGCCCGGCGGCAGCAGGTCGCCAATCACCTCCATTAATAGCAGAACGGACAGCGGCGTCAGGCGCGCGGGCTTGAGCACTACGCAGTTCCCCGCCGCCAGCGCTGGCGCCATCTTCCAGCTCGCCATCAGCAGTGGGAAGTTCCACGGGATAATCTGCCCTACCACACCGAGCGGCTCGTGGAAATGATAGGCTACGGTATCGCTGTCCACTTCACTGATCCCGCCCTCCTGGGCGCGTATGCAGGAAGCAAAATAACGAAAATGGTCGATGGCCAGCGGCACGTCAGCCGCGCTGGTTTCACGGATGGGCTTACCGTTATCCCAGGTTTCCGCCGTGGCGAGCCGTTCCAGATTTTGCTCCATGCGGTCGGCTATTTTAAACAGAATGGCGGCTCGGTCCTGAACGGAGGTTTGCGCCCATTTATCTTTCACCTTGTGGGCCGCATCAAGCGCCAGATCAATATCGCGTTTGCCGGATGAGGCGACTTCACACAATAGCTGCCCGGTAACCGGCGTCAGGTTCTGGTAATATTCGCCGTCAGCCGGAGGAACCCAGTCACCGCCAATAAAATTGTCATAACGGGCTTTTAGCTTCAGCGGAAAACCGTACTCGCCGGGCTGAATACGTGTTGAAGGGGGGTTATTCGTCATGATCGTCTCCTTGCCGCAGGTGTATAACAAGGGTAGACGCCGCTGGCGATTTTCTCGCCAGTCGTTGGCGGCTTTACGAGCTATATCACGGATTACCTTACTTTACGTTTCGTTTTTGCCGCTGAGCCATACTTATAAGCTCTGGGTCTTATAAGGATACGTGCAATGCAGCTATTTATCGGCTTCGACGTGGGCGGTACCCATATTAAACATGGCGTCATTGATGAAAACGGCAACGAACTGACGTCAGATGAATTCGACACGCCGGACGATAAGAATGCCTTTAAACAGCAGTGGAAAGCGGTCGTGGAGGCGTATCAGAAAGCACATGATATCGCCGCGATCGGCGTGAGCTTTCCTGGTCATATCAACACCCACACGGGCCAGGCGGCAAAGGCCGGCGCACTCGATTATCTCGATAACGAGAATCTCTGCGAACTGTTCGCCCAACTGACGGACCTGCCCGTCACGGCGGAAAACGACGCCAACTGCGCGGCGCTGGGCGAACGCTGGCGCGGCGCGGGCCGGGACTATGAGAGCTTTGTCTGCATCACTATTGGTACCGGCATCGGCGGCGGGATCGTGGTGGAAGGCGACATTTATCGCGGTTCGCACTACCGGGCGGGCGAATTTGGCGTGATCCCCGTAGGCGATAACGGTGAATGCATGCATGAAGTCGCCTCCGCGAGCGGTCTGATGAAGGCGTGCCGCCGGGCGCTGGCGGTCCCCGAAGATGAAATGCCCGACGGCGAAGCGCTGTTCGAGCGCATGGAGAGCGACGTTCACCTGCGCGAAGCGATTGAACAATGGGCGCATTTCCTTGCGCGCGGAGTGTATAGCGTGATTTCAATGTTCGATCCGCAGGCAGTACTGATTGGCGGCGGCATCAGCGAGCAGGAAAAGATCTATAAATTACTGGATAAATATTTGCAGCGCTTCGAGGAGTGGGAAGCGCTGAAAGTACCGATTTTACCCTGCGAGTTGGGTAATCAGGCGGGACGACTCGGCGCGGTATGGCTGGCAAAGCAGAAACTGAGCCGCGGTTAACTTGCCGGATGGCGGCTGCGCTTTATCGGATCAGGCTGAACCGTACAGATCTGTAAAGCGTAGCGCCATCCGGTCGGCGTTTTACATCGCAGCGTGGAAGATCGCCACGATCTGCTCGTGTGTCGCCTTGATCGGGTTAGTCAGCCCGCAGGCATCTTTCAGCGCATTGGTCGCCAGCAGCGGAATATCCTCCTCCTTCACGCCGAGATCGCGCAGCCCTGCCGGAATATTCACCTGCTGCGCCAGCGTGCGTATGGCGTCGATACAGGCCGCGGCGCCTTCGGCGTCGTTCAACCCTTCCACATTGACGCCCATCGCCGCTGCGCAGTCACGCAGACGCGCCGCCGCGACCTGGCTGTTAAACACCTGAACGTGCGGCAACAGCACCGCATTGCACACGCCGTGCGGCAGATTGTAGAAACCGCCGAGCTGGTGCGCCATCGCGTGAACATAACCCAGCGAGGCGTTATTAAAGGCCATTCCCGCCAGGAACTGCGCGTAGGCCATCGCTTCCCGCGCCTGCGCATTGCTGCCGTCTTCCACCGCGACGGTCAGGTTTTCGCTAATCATGGCCACGGCTTTCAGCGCGCAGGCATCGGTGATTGGCGTCGCCGCGATGGAAACGTACGCTTCAATGGCGTGGGTTAACGCGTCCATACCCGTTGCGGCGGTCAGCGACTTCGGCATTCCCATCATCAACGTTGAGTCGTTGACGGAAAGCAGCGGCGTAACGTGTTTATCGACGATCGCCATTTTAATGTGGCGTTCAGCATCGGTAATAATGCAAAAACGGGTCATTTCCGACGCCGTGCCTGCGGTGGTATTAATGGCAATCATCGGCAACTGCGGTTTAGCAGAACGATCAACCCCTTCATAATCGCGAATATCGCCGCCGTTTGCCGCCACCAGCGCAATGCCTTTCGCACAGTCATGGGGTGAGCCACCGCCCAGCGAAATCACGCTGTCGCAGTTATTCTCCTGCAGCAGTTTCAGCCCTTCAGCCACGTTTTCGGTGGTCGGGTTTGGCTGGGTACCGTCATAGATCACGCTGAAAATAGCGCGTTCCTGCAACGCGTTTTGAAAATTATCCGCCATACCCAACCGGGTGAGCATCGTGTCTGTCACAATTAACGTGCGGCGAAAGCCATATTCCACCATCGTATTTATTGCGTCATTTAATACATCAGCACCAATAATATTCACGGATGGAATATAAAATGTAGAAGCAGCCATTTGCTCAATCCTTAATGTTGAAAAAGAGCAAAAGCATACGAGGGTGAGAAATAATAAAATATGATCGTTGCTGTTATTTTCCGAAAGAAACATTAAAAAGCACATTAGGATAATAAACAAATGTGCTTTCATAGGAATCACTATTTATATTATCTCAATTCATTTGAAATATAAATAAGTAATGTTATTGTCTGGCCGGGAATAATAACGCATCGCGTAATAAATGATCGTTGCCACGACGGCGGGTAAAGCCGATGCGGTCAAAATATTCCAGAATCTGAATGGCCAGTTTACGCCCAACGCCCAGACGGTCACGGAAATCCGCCGCGCACGTTGACCCTCTCTCTTGATCCAGCTCACGGATCAGCGTGGCGAAGGCAACAATGCGATCGTTACGGTAATAACGATCTTTTACGATCGCAGTAATCATTCCCTGCTGTGCCGCCTGCCGTAGCACAAGGCGCATGGTCTGCTCCTCCGTGGCCGTTTCCCGCGCAAGATCGCGTACCCACCAGGGGTCGTCTGCAAACAGCGGCTCCACGTTTTGCCAGATCGCCGCCTGCTCATCGCTGAATCCCGCTTTGTGATCGGGCAAATGCAACCAGCCATGATGGCTATGAATTTCGCCGCTTTCACGCATTTGCTCAATCAGCAACAGCACCAGCGCTTCATCTTCCATCGGCAGCGCCATCCGCCGCAGGCGTTCACGCCCAGGCCCCGGCTCATCGCGGTGTTGCTCATGATAGGTCGCCAGCGTGTCGAGAATTTTACGCTGCCAGCGGGCGGCAACCGGGGCGTTTAGCAGACTGTCGCCTGCCTGGATAAACCCATGCTGCTGGACACGCTGTCGCATACCGTCGCCATTAAGCTGGCGCGCCCAGGCAAATGCAGGCAGATTCACCGCTCCGCGCTGAAGATGCACAGCAAGCGCGGCGCCATCATCGGTGGTTTCTGCCAACGACGCCAGCCACTGTAAATAGTCCGGCTTACGCTTTCCACGACGCGGGGGGTTAAGCGCAACCACGCGCCCGCCCGCCAGCGTGGCCCGCGCAGAAATATCGCGCAGTACCAGCCGATCGTTATCCGCCAGCAGCAGCGGGGTGTCGAAAACCAGTTCCGCGAGGTTATTGTCCAGCAGCGAGACCCGTCCGGTGACATGACTGGCGGCATGGTGGATATGCAGCGGCTGCCATTGGGTTAACGGCGCGTGGTTTTCCAGCGCCACAATAATACGGCTAAACGGCTCGGGGGGTTTCGCCGAGAGCAGCCAGTCACCCCGGCGCAGCTGTTCTTTTTCGGCGTCACCAGCGATATTCAGCGCGATACGTTGCCCGGCATGCGCGCGTTCTGTCGCCTGATTTTGCGCGTGCAATCCGCGCACGCGCATAGGTTTGTTGACGCCCGTCAGCCACAGCGTGTCGCCTTGCTGCACTTCTCCGCTCAGCGCCGTCCCCGTCACCACCAGCCCGGCGCCCTTTACGCTAAAGGCGCGGTCGATAGCCAGACGGAAGGTCTGGTGACTGGCATGCTGGCGTGCCGGTAACAGCTGCAGGTGTTCGCGTAGCGCCTCAATGCCTCGCCCTTCATTGGCGGCGGTCACGAATAACGTCGCCCCGGCAAAGCCATACTCACGCAGCACCTCTTGTACCTGCTGCTCAACGTCTGACACACGTGCGTCATCAACCCGGTCGGCCTTGGTTAACGCCACCGTCAGCGTCGGGCTGCCGGTCAATTGTAATATCGCCAGGTGCTCGCGGGTTTGCGCCATCACGCCATCATCGCAGGCCACCACCAGCAGCGCATGATCGATACCGCCCACGCCCGCCAGCATATTAGAGAGAAACTTTTCATGTCCGGGCACGTCGATAAAACCCAGCACGCGCCCGTCCGGCTGCGGCCAGTAGGCGTAGCCCAGATCGATCGTCATCCCGCGCTTTTTTTCTTCCGGCAGACGATCGGCATTCACGCCCGTGATCGCCTGTAGCAGCGTCGTTTTCCCGTGGTCAACGTGTCCGGCGGTCGCAATAATCATTTCAACAACATCTCCATAAACCGGGTCTCATCTTCAAGGCAGCGCAAATCCAGCCACAGGCGACCATCGTTAATCCGCCCAATAACCGGAACGGGCAGCGCTCGCCAGCGGCTCGCCAGCGCCGCCAGACGGCTGCCGCGCCCGTCGTGCGGGGTAAAGGTTAATGCCGCGCTCGGCAAGCGATCAACCGGTAATGAACCGCTGCCGATCTGCGACAGACACGGCGTCACGCTGACCGCAAAGTCATTTGCATAATGTTTGGCAAGCGAGACCTGTAACCGCTGCGCCTGGGCGGTAATCGCCTCCTGAGGGCGGGTTAACGCCCGCAATGTCGGCAGTTTTTGCGCCAACGCTTCCGGATGCAGATATAGCCGTAGCGTCGCCTCCAGCGCCGCAAGGGTCATTTTATCCGCCCGCAGCGCGCGCTTCAGTGGGTGACTTTGCAGTTGCGCAATCATCTCTTTTTTGCCGACGATAATACCCGCTTGCGGACCGCCGAGCAGTTTATCGCCGGAAAAGCTCACCAGACTGACGCCCGCGGCAATCAGTTGCTGCGGCATCGGCTCTTTTGGCAGACCGTACTGGCTGAGATCAATCAGCGAACCGCTGCCGAGATCGGCCACCACCGGAATATCCAGTTGCTGGCCGATCTGCGCCAGTTCGCTCTCGTCTATCGCTTTGGTAAAGCCTTCGATGCTGTAGTTACTGGTGTGGACCTTCATCAACAGCCCGGTGTTTTCATTTACCGCCTGGCGATAATCTTTCGCGTGCGTGCGGTTGGTGGTGCCTACTTCATGAAGCGTACAGCCAGCCTGGCGCATCACGTCAGGAATGCGAAACGCGCCGCCAATCTCTACCAGTTCGCCGCGCGAGACCACCACCTCTTTCCCCGCCGCCGTTGCCGCCAGCATTAACAATACCGCCGCCGCGTTGTTATTGACGATACAGGCGTCTTCCGCGCCGGTAATGCGGCACAGTAACTCCGCCAGCGCGCGGTCACGGTGGCCGCGCCCGGCGCCGTCGAGATCGTACTCCAGCGTCACCGGTGAACGCATGGCCTGCGCCACCGCCGCTATCGCCTCTTCCGCCTGCAATGCGCGGCCAAGATTCGTGTGCAGCACCGTACCGGTCAGATTGATTACCGGACGCAGCGCGCTCTGAGCCGCTTTCTGCAGACGGACGCTAACTTCCTGCGCCCAGTTGTCGCTCCACACGGGCAGCGCCTGGGTATCACGTATCGTCTCTCTGGCCTCGTCCAGCATCTGGCGAAGGAGTTCAACGACACGGGTATGCCCGTGGCTGTCACACAGGGTAAGAAATGCACTTTCACGCAATAAGCGATCAATGGCAGGAAGCTGACTGTACAGCGAACGCGTTTCGGTTGTCATGGGATAGCCTGGCGGTTGGTAATCCTCTCCATGTGCGGAGAGGCGTTTCGACATAAGGGGGATTGTAACGTGAGATGGCTCAGGCGGACATAATACGTATCAAGCCTTTGGCGGTTCCGTGCGGGCAAAACTTTCGCGGCTAAACAGGGTTTCCACCAGTTTTACCAGATTAGGACGGTCCACGCACCAGCCCGGCGACACGCGACGGAAGTTGAGATAGCCCACGGCGCAAGCAATCGCGATAGTCGCCAGATTCACCGTATCGGGTTTAATGGTTCCGTCCACCAGATAGCCTTCCAGCGCATCCAGACTGCGGGTGATTTTTTCACGCTGACGCAGAAGCTCATTTTCCGACTGCTGCGCCGCCGGTCGCGCCTGTTCACGCACCGACACCAGGCCAGCATCCATAATACCGTCAGCCAGGGCTTCAAGCTGGCGCACCTTCAGCGACGCCAGCGGCTCGCGCGGTAGCATCGCCGGGGCGATGTCCAGCAGTTCGATATATTCGGCAATGATTGGCGAATCAAACCAGTATTCTCCATCATCGGTCACCAGCGCCGGGACTTTCCCCAATGGATTGTACTGCGCCACGCCGTTTTCCGCGTTGTACGGCAGTTCATTAACAAATTCGAAGGTGATGCCCTTTTCCAGCAGCAGAATCGAGATTTTGCGTACAAACGGGCTGGTGTAGCTACCTATGAGTTTCATACCGGGTCCTTTATGCCAACGTAGGGGGAAGACAATGCGCCAAAGAATAATCAACAGTATTCAGTATGGCTCAGATGCGTGCAAAGAGAATGAAAGTTAGCAGACTGCCAACGAAACACCGCACTGTTGTGCTGAAAATGAGAGATATGTTTTATGCGATATACGCCTGTTACGACAAGGAAAATAAAAAAGACGTTTTCATTGCTATCAGCCTCATGAGGAACAATGCATGTTCTATAAGGTATCAAGGGCAAATGCAGTTAATAACTCAATGGCGCGGCAAACGCAGAACCTGCGCTACATCACATCAGGGCAAATTCGACTGAAAATTTATTGTGATTTAAATCACAAATATTCAACAAACCGATAAAACAAAAACGTGAAACAAATCACATTTTTGTGCCATTAATGGTTCAAAAATCCACTTTGATGTTTTTCCATACAACCATTTCGTGATGCAAATCACATTAAATACCTCCCTACCCCCTATATTTATGTGATTCACATCACACAAAAGGGCGCAGACTGGACAGCTGATCGATTCAGTGCCAGATTTCGCAGTATCTACAGGGTCCGGCTACCTCTGCCGCCACATTAACAAAACCTCGGGCTTCCGGCCTGCGCGACAGCAAACATAAGAAGGGGTGTTTTTATGTCATCCGATATTAAGATCAAAGTGCAAAGCTTTGGTCGATTCCTCAGCAATATGGTGATGCCAAATATCGGCGCGTTTATCGCGTGGGGTATTATCACCGCATTATTTATTCCGACAGGGTGGTTGCCAAACGAAACGCTGGCGAAGCTGGTCGGCCCGATGATTACCTATCTCCTGCCACTGCTGATCGGTTATACCGGCGGTAAACTGGTGGGCGGCGAGCGCGGCGGCGTGGTCGGGGCGATCACCACCATGGGCGTGATCGTCGGCGCAGACATGCCGATGTTCCTCGGCTCCATGATTGCAGGTCCGCTGGGCGGCTACTGCATCAAGAAATTCGACAACTGGGTAGACGGTAAGATCAAGTCCGGTTTTGAAATGCTGGTGAATAACTTCTCCGCTGGCATCATCGGGATGATCCTCGCGATTCTGGCGTTCCTCGGTATTGGTCCGCTGGTGGAAGGTTTGTCAAAAATTCTGGCGGCGGGCGTCAACTTCATGGTTGTCCATGACATGCTGCCGCTGGCGTCCATCTTTGTTGAACCAGCGAAAATCCTGTTCCTCAACAACGCCATCAACCACGGTATCTTCTCGCCGCTGGGTATTCAGCAGTCGCACGAGATGGGCAAATCCATCTTCTTCCTGATTGAAGCCAACCCGGGCCCGGGGATGGGCGTGCTGCTGGCGTACATGTTCTTTGGTCGTGGCAGTGCAAAACAGTCTGCGGGCGGTGCGGCTATCATCCACTTCCTGGGCGGGATCCACGAAATTTACTTCCCTTACGTGCTGATGAACCCACGTCTGATTCTGGCCGTTATCCTCGGCGGCATGACCGGCGTGTTCACCCTGACGCTGCTGAACGGCGGTCTGGTGTCTCCGGCGTCTCCGGGGTCTATTCTGGCGGTGCTGGCGATGACGCCAAAAGGCGCCTACTTCGCTAACATCGCGGCAATCTGTGCGGCCATGGCGGTCTCCTTCGTGGTCTCGGCGATTCTGCTGAAAACCAGCAAGGTGAAAGAAGAAGACGACATTGAAGCGGCCACCCGTCGTATGCAGGACATGAAAGCAGAATCCAAAGGCGGCACGCCGCTGTCTGCAGGCGATGTCACCAACGACCTGAGCCATGTGCGTAAAATCATCGTAGCCTGCGACGCCGGTATGGGCTCCAGCGCGATGGGCGCAGGCGTGTTGCGTAAGAAAGTACAGGATGCCGGTCTGTCTCAGATTTCAGTGACCAACAGCGCCATCAATAACTTGCCGCCGGATGTTGACCTGGTCATCACCCACCGCGATCTCACCGAGCGCGCAATGCGTCAGGTTCCACAGGCACAGCATATTTCGCTGACCAATTTCCTCGACAGCGGTCTGTACGCCAGCCTGACCGAACGTCTGGTTGCGGCGCAGCGTCACACAGACAATGAAGAGAAAGTGCGTACCAGCCTGCAGGACAGTTTTGACGAAAGTAACGCTCATCTGTTCAAACTGAGCGCGGAGAACATCTTCCTCGGCCGTACCGCGGCTACCAAAGAAGAGGCCATTCGCTTTGCCGGTGAACAACTGGTTAAAGGCGGCTACGTTGAGCCGGAATACGTTGACGCGATGTTGGCGCGTGAAAAATTGACCCCGACCTATCTGGGCGAATCCATTGCGGTTCCGCACGGTACGGTGGAAGCCAAAGATCGCGTACTGAAAACCGGTGTCGTGTTCTGCCAGTATCCGCAAGGCGTTCGCTTCGGTGAAGAAGAGGATGATATCGCCCGTCTGGTTATTGGTATCGCCGCACGCAATAACGAGCACATCCAGGTGATCACCAGCCTGACCAACGCGCTGGATGATGAAACCGTTATCGAACGTCTGGCTAACACCACCAGCGTCGAAGAAGTGCTTGAGCTGCTGGCAGGTCGTAAGTAAGTGCATTTGCCCGGTAGCGCTTGCGTTTGCCGGGCCCCTATTTTCCTCTCCTGTAAGGGAGAGGGTTTGGGTGAGGAACCGCTTTTCACCCCAGCCCTCTTGGGTAAAAACATTAACGAAGGTTACTACTATGAAAGCATTACATTTTGGCGCAGGTAATATCGGACGTGGCTTTATCGGCAAATTGCTGGCAGACGCGGGGATACAACTGACATTCGCTGATGTAAATCAGGTCGTGCTCGACGCCCTGAACGCCCGTCATAGCTATCAGGTGCACGTGGTGGGTGAAAATGAGCAGGTGGATACCGTTACCGGCGTTGATGCGGTAAGCAGCATCGGCGACGACGTGGTTAAGCTAATCGCCCAAGTGGATCTGGTGACCACTGCCGTTGGTCCGGTCGTGCTTGAGCGCATCGCGCCTGCTATCGCAAAAGGGCTGGCGCAGCGCAAAGCGCAGGGTATCGACACCCCCCTGAACATCATCGCCTGTGAAAACATGGTCCGTGGCACCACGCAGCTGAAAGGCCATGTCATGAACGCGCTGGCGGAAGATGACAAGGCATGGGTGGAGGCGCACGTCGGCTTCGTCGACTCCGCGGTGGATCGTATTGTTCCCCCTTCCGCCTCCGCTACGCACGATCCGCTGGAAGTGACCGTTGAAACGTTCAGCGAGTGGATTGTCGACAAAACGCAGTTTAAAGGCGCGCTGCCGGACATCCCGGGAATGGAATTAACTGATAACCTGATGGCATTTGTCGAACGTAAACTCTTCACGCTGAACACCGGGCATGCTATAACCGCCTACCTCGGAAAATTGACCGGTCATCAGACTATCCGCGACGCGATCCTCGACGAGAAAATCCGCGCGGTGGTAAAAGGGGCGATGGAGGAGAGCGGCGCGGTGCTGATCAAACGCTACGGTTTTGATGCAGACAAGCACGCGGCGTATATCCAGAAAATTCTTGGCCGTTTCGAAAACCCGTACCTGAAAGACGACGTTGAGCGCGTTGGCCGTCAGCCGCTGCGGAAACTGAGCGCCGGTGATCGGTTGATCAAACCACTGCTGGGCACGCTGGAATATGGCCTGCCGCATCTGAACATGGTGAAAGGCATTGCCGCGGCGATGCATTTCCGTAGCGAAGACGATCCGCAGGCGCAGGAACTGGCGGCGCTGATTGCCGACAAAGGCCCTCAGGCCGCTCTGGCGCAGGTTTCCGGACTGGATGCCAGCAGCGAAGTCGTGGCCGAGGCCGTAAACGCGTATAACGCGATCAAATGATGCAAAATACGGCGCAGGCGAACCTGCGCCCGAATGAAAGATTGTCAGATATGCAGGCAATAATGGAAGAAACCCAGGCCTTTGAAAACCGTGTGCTTGAGCGTCTGAATGCTGGCAAAACCGTACGAAGTTTCCTGATCACCGCCGTCGAGTTACTCACCGAGGCGGTGAACATTCTGGTGCTTCAGGTGTTTCGCAAAGACGACTACGCGGTGAAATACGCAGTAGAACCGTTACTCGACGGCGACGGACCGCTGGGCGATCTGTCGGTGCGCCTGAAACTTATCTATGGCCTCGGCGTGCTGAGTCGTCCAGAGTATGAGGATGCGGAGCTATTGATGGCGCTGCGTGAAGAGATGAACCATGATGGCAATGAGTACGCGTTTACCGACGATGAAATTCTCGGACCGTTCGGCGAACTTCACTGCGTGACGGCGCTACCGCCGCCGCCGCAGTTTGATGCCTCCGACCCGGCGCTGTATGCCATGCAAATCCAGCGCTACCAGCAAGCGGTACGCTCGACAATGGTGCTTTCCCTGACTGAGCTGATTTCTAAAATCAGCTTAAAAAAAGCCTTCCAGAAATAGGCCCGGTTGTCTCACACCTTATCTTCCAGCTTTGGCTGATACAGCTGCCGATAATATTCCAGCCGGGCGAGATACATCTTCGCATGCTCCAGCGGGATATCATTCGGGACCGTATCGCGCGCAGGCGTTTTATTCAGGTATTCCCGGAACGCCTGACTTGAGGCCATAAAATCAATCGCTTTATCAATCAGATGTGGAACATTTTCACCCATTTTCGCCATGAGAAGTCCTCCCTCTGTCAACGCTGTAAACAAACGCAGCCGCCAATTTTAGTTTAGGATCAGAAACGCGAACGGGTTGAGGAAAACGTGCTTAAACATGATCCTGCGCAGAAAATGGCGAGCCTGACTCTTTTCCTGGCAAAAAGCCTTTTTTATCAGCCAGGTAACAATGATGTCTGCGCGGCCATTCTTATCCGTTTTGATTATTTTTTAGCGATTGATTGTGAAGAAACCCGCTCAGCGCGCATACTATAGGGCATTCCCTTTATTTCTATCAGAAGCCATACCATGAAAGAAGTCGAAAAAAACGAAATTAAACGCCTGAGCGATCGCCTTGATGCTGTTCGCCACCAGCAGGCTGAACTGTCGCTGGTCGAGGCCGCCGATAAGTACGCGGAGCTGGAAAAAGAGAAAACCACGCTCGAAACGGAGATCGCCCGCCTGCGCGAAGTGCACAGCCAGAAACTGAGCAAAGAAGCGCAAAAGCTGATGAACATGCCGTTCCGCCGCGCAATCAGTAAAAAAGAGCAGGCCGATATGGGCAAGCTGAAAAAAAGCGTGCGTGGTCTGGTGGTCGTACATCCAATGACCGCCCTGGGCCGTGAAATGGGTTTGGAAGAAATGACCGGCTTTTCAAAGACTGAATTCTAATTGCGTTACGGGTGGCGCTTCGCCGCCCTAATCCACGCGTAAATTGGCCCTACCAATCCCCCTCCTTTGCGTCCACTGGTTCACACTTCGCTGATTTAGCCTTACACTATCGTTGCCAATACATAACATTTGGTTAACCATTTGTTGTCATTATCCCTACACAACAATATTGGCAGGGCCACTTTTACACATAATGTGATGTCGAGATGAGCACAGACTCATAGCATTATGCGCGTGGCCCTCAGGAGACCTGCAATGAATCTCTGGCAACAAAACTACGATCCGGCCGGGAATATCTGGCTGTCCAGCCTGATCGCATCGCTCCCGATTCTGTTTTTCTTCTTCGCGCTGATCAAGCTCAAGCTGAAAGGCTATGTTGCCGCCTCGTGGACGGTGGTTATCGCGCTGGCTGTGGCGCTGCTGTTTTACAAAATGCCGGTCGATCGCGCGCTGGCCTCGGTGGTGTATGGTTTCTTCTATGGTTTGTGGCCGATTGCCTGGATCATTATCGCTGCTGTGTTTGTCTACAAAATCTCGGTGAAAACCGGGCAGTTCGACATTATCCGCTCGTCGATTCTGTCGATTACCCCTGACCAGCGCCTGCAAATGCTGATCGTCGGCTTCTCCTTTGGCGCGTTTCTGGAGGGGGCTGCGGGGTTCGGCGCCCCGGTGGCGATTACCGCCGCCTTGCTGGTTGGACTGGGCTTTAATCCGCTTTACGCCGCCGGGCTTTGCCTGATCGTCAACACTGCGCCAGTGGCGTTTGGCGCAATGGGGATCCCGATTCTGGTTGCCGGGCAGGTAACCGGACTGGACAGTTTTGAGATCGGCCAGATGGTGGGCCGCCAGCTGCCGTTCCTGACCATCATCGTACTGTTCTGGATCATGGCGATTATGGACGGCTGGCGCGGCATTAAAGAGACCTGGCCTGCGGTGATGGTAGCGGGCGGCTCGTTCGCGATTGCTCAATACCTCAGCTCCAACTTTATCGGTCCGGAGCTGCCGGACATCATTTCCTCACTGGTGTCGCTGGTCTGCCTGACGCTGTTCCTGAAACGCTGGCAGCCGGTGCGTATTTTCCGCTTTGCGGATATGGGGGCTTCCCATGTGGATCAGACGCTGGCGCGCACTGGCTACACCGCCGGACAGATTGTTCGCGCGTGGTCGCCGTTCCTGTTCCTGACCGCCACCGTGACGCTGTGGAGCGTACCGCCGTTTAAAGCCCTGTTCGCCCCAGGCGGCGCGCTGTACGACTGGGTGATTAACATCCCGGTTCCGTTCCTCGACAAGCTGATTGCCCGCATGCCGCCGGTAGTCAACGAAGCAACCGCCTATGCCGCCGTGTATAAATTCGACTGGTTCTCAGCGACCGGTACCGCCATTCTGTTCGCCGCGCTGCTGTCCATCGTCTGGCTAAAGATGAAGCCTTCCGCCGCCATCCAGACCTTTGGCAGCACCCTGAAGGAGCTGGCGCTGCCTATCTACTCCATCGGGATGGTGCTGGCGTTCGCGTTTATCTCTAACTATTCCGGTCTTTCGTCAACGCTGGCATTAGCGCTGGCGCATACCGGCAGCGCCTTCACCTTCTTCTCGCCGTTCCTCGGCTGGCTGGGCGTGTTCCTCACCGGCTCAGATACCTCATCGAATGCGCTGTTTGCCGCGCTGCAGGCTACCGCCGCCCAGCAAATTGGCGTGTCGGATGTGCTGATGGTCGCTGCAAACACCACCGGCGGGGTCACCGGCAAGATGATTTCGCCGCAGTCCATTGCTATCGCCTGCGCGGCGGTAGGACTGGTCGGTAAAGAGTCGGACTTGTTCCGTTTCACCGTCAAACACAGCCTGATCTTCACCTGCATGGTGGGCGTGATCACCACGCTTCAGGCGTATGTCTTAACCTGGATGATCCCGTGATTGTGATGCCAAAACGCCTGTCCGACGAGATAGCCTCTCGTGTGCGGGCGCTGATTGAAGAACAGCAGCTGGAGGCGGGTATGAAGCTGCCCGCCGAACGCCAGCTTGCCCAGCAGCTTGGCGTGTCGCGCAACTCTTTGCGCGAAGCGCTGGCGAAATTAGTGAGCGAAGGCGTCCTGCTCAGCCGTCGCGGCGGAGGGACGTTTGTCCGCTGGCAGCATGAAGAGTGGTCCGAGCAAAACATCGTACAGCCGCTCAAAACGCTGATGGCGGACGACCCGGACTACAGCTTCGACATTCTGGAAGCCCGCCACGCCATCGAAGCCAGCACCGCCTGGCATGCCGCCCTGCGCGCTACCCAGGCAGATAAAGAAAAAATCAGGCTCTGCTTTGACGCGACCCTCAGCGAAGATCCGGACATCGCCTCTCAGGCCGACGTTCGGTTTCATCTCGCCATCGCCGAGGCGTCACACAATGTGGTGCTGTTGCAGACCATGCGCGGATTCTTCGACGTACTGCACTCGTCGGTAAAACAGAGTCGCCAGCGTATGTACCTTGTCCCGCCGGTCTTTGCAAAGCTGACGGAGCAACATCAGGCGGTCATGGACGCCATTCTTGCCGGTGACGCCGACGGCGCGCGTAAAGCGATGATGGCGCATCTCAGCTTCGTCCACGCCACCATTAAACAATTTGATGAAGATCAGGCCCGCCAGGCGCGAATCACCCGCCTGCCCGGCGACCACAATGAGCATTCCAGGGAGAACAAAGCATGATTATCTCAGCAGCCAGCGATTATCGCGCCGCAGCCCAGCGCATTCTGCCTCCGTTTCTGTTCCACTACATTGACGGCGGCGCCTATGCGGAATACACCCTGCGCCGCAACGTAGAGGATTTATCGGAAGTGGCGCTGCGTCAGCGCGTTTTGAAAAACATGTCTGACTTAAGCCTGGAAACCACCCTCTTTAAAGAAAAGCTGTCGATGCCGGTGGCGCTGGCGCCGGTTGGCCTCTGCGGCATGTACGCCCGTCGAGGCGAAGTGCAGGCCGCTGCCGCCGCGGATGCGAAGGGGATTCCGTTTACCCTTTCCACCGTGTCCGTTTGCCCAATCGAAGAGGTGGCGCCGACCCTTAACCGTCCGATGTGGTTCCAGCTGTACGTGCTGCGTGACCGCGGTTTTATGCGTAACGCGCTGGAGCGGGCGAAAGCGGCAGGCTGTTCAACGCTGGTCTTTACGGTCGATATGCCAACACCCGGCGCGCGCTACCGCGACGCACATTCGGGCATGAGCGGTCCAAACGCAGCTCTGCGCCGTTACTGGCAGGCGGTGACCCATCCACAATGGGCGTGGGACGTAGGCCTGAACGGTCGTCCGCATGATTTAGGCAACATTTCGACCTATCTTGGCAAACCAACCGGGTTGGAAGATTACATCGGCTGGCTGGCAAATAACTTCGATCCGTCAATTTCGTGGAAAGACCTTGAGTGGATCCGTGACTTCTGGGACGGCCCGATGGTGATCAAAGGGATCCTCGATCCGGAAGACGCTCGCGACGCGGTGCGCTTTGGTGCGGACGGCATTGTGGTGTCTAACCACGGCGGACGCCAGCTCGACGGCGTGCTCTCCTCCGCGCGCGCCCTGCCCGCGATTGCCGACGCGGTAAAAGGCGACATCGCTATTCTGGCCGACAGTGGTATCCGTAACGGGCTTGACGTGGTACGCATGATTGCGCTGGGCGCAGACAGCGTGCTGCTGGGCCGCGCGTATCTTTACGCGCTGGCCACCGCCGGCCAGGCGGGCGTCGCCAACCTGCTGAACCTGATCGAGAAAGAGATGAAAGTCGCGATGACGCTGACCGGCGCGAAATCCATTAGCGAAATCAGCAAAGACTCGCTGGTTCAGGAGATCGGCAACCTTCCCGCGGCGCTGGCCCCCCTCGCGCAGGGTGATGCCGCGTAGTGAACGTGCTATGCTGCCCCGCGCAATTGAAGGGGCAGCAAACATGCTTAATATCGTTTTATTCGAACCAGAAATCCCACCCAATACCGGCAACATCATTCGCCTGTGCGCTAACACGGGCTTTCGTCTGCATATCATTGAGCCGATGGGCTTTACCTGGGACGACAAACGCCTGCGTCGTGCGGGACTGGACTACCATGAATTTGCCGCCGTGGCGCGCCATCGTGATTACGCGGCGTTTCAGGAAGCCGAAAAGCCACAGCGTCTGTTTGCCCTCACCACCAAAGGGACGCCCGCCCACAGCGCGGTGAGCTATCAGGACGGGGATTATTTGATGTTTGGCCCGGAGACGCGCGGCTTACCTGCCAGCATTCTTGATGCCTTGCCTGCGGAGCAAAAAATTCGGATTCCGATGATGCCGGACAGTCGCAGTATGAACCTGTCAAACGCGGTGTCGGTGGTGGTGTACGAGGCGTGGCGACAGTTAGGGTATCCCGGCGCGGTATTGCGTAGCTGAGGGTTGTCGGGTGACGACGCTACGCTTACCCCGCCAACGAATCACGCAGAGACGGGGCATTTTTTTCGGGCGTTATCGACGCCGCCACATTGAAGACAGTCTGCACGCAGTCACCGGAGCATACGCATAGCCCGTGAGGTGGCAAGCACAGCCTGGATTCAGGCTGGCACGTAAGATAGCCCGAAATCAGATTCCGTCGCCGTATTCGAACGTATGATGTATCCCGTTAAAATGCTGATCCATATCCATCGACGGTTTATCACTGTCCGGCTTGCCGACGATGCGCGCTGGCACCCCTGCGGCGGTGGTGTGCGGCGGTACAGGCTGTAACACCACAGAACCCGCGCCGATTTTTGCTCCGCGTCCAACTTCAATATTGCCAAGGATCTTCGCCCCGGCGCCAATCATCACTCCTTCACGGATCTTCGGATGGCGATCGCCGCTGGTTTTGCCGGTGCCGCCAAGGGTGACCGACTGCAGAATCGACACGTCATCTTCAATTACCGCGGTTTCGCCCACCACGATGCCAGTGGCATGGTCGAGCATGATCCCGCGTCCGATCCGCGCAGCCGGGTGGATATCGACCTGGAACGTCACAGATACCTGATTTTGTAAGAAGATAGCCAGCGCGCGGCGACCTTCGTTCCATAACCAGTGGCCGATGCGATAAGCCTGTAGGGCGTGAAAACCCTTCAGGTATAACAGCGGGGTGGAATATTTATCAACCGCCGGGTCGCGAGTGCGCACCGCCTGAATATCGCAGGCTGCCGAGGCAATCATCTCCGGGTCGGCGGCGTAGGCTTCCTCCACCACTTCCCGAATGGCAATCGCAGGCATAATCGGCGAGGCCAGTTTGTTCGCCAGCATGTAGCTTAGCGCACTGCCCAGGTTTTCATGCTTGAGTAGCGTTGCGTGGTAAAAACTGGCCAGCATTGGCTCACAATCGGCCAGGGCACGGGCTTCGGCTTTAATATTGTTCCAGACGATATCCAGTTCTTCACACGGCATTGCGAACTCCAGGTAATGAGGCTAACGACCGGCCCGTTCTTCGCGGGCCGGGTCATTGACGAAAACAGATCCTTGCGACTAGTGGCGGCTACGCTCGTCCTTGCGTGTACGGCCTAATAAGGTCAATGCTGCCTCGCGCGCGTTTTTTCCGCAATATAATACTTGATAAATTTCCTCGGTTATTGGCATTTCGACACCAAAACGGTGCGCCAACTCGCGGACTTCTTTCGTATTGCGGTAGCCTTCCACCACCTGTCCAATCTTGTCCTGCGCGCCTTGCACATCCATGCCCTGACCGAGCATCATGCCAAAGCGGCGGTTACGCGACTGATTGTCAGTACAGGTCAGCACCAGATCGCCCAGTCCCGCCATCCCCATAAAGGTGGCCGGATCGGCGCCCAGCGCCGCGCCCAGACGCGACATTTCCGCCAGTCCACGCGTGATAAGCGCGGTGCGTGCGTTAGCGCCAAAGCCGATGCCGTCTGACATCCCGGCGCCAATCGCAATCACATTTTTCACCGCGCCGCCAAGTTGAACGCCAATGAAGTCCGGATTGCTGTAGACGCGGAAACTTTTGCCGCAGTGAAGCAGTTGCTGAAGGTCGTCGGCGAAGGTGTCGTCAGTTGACGCCAGCGAGATGGCCGTCGGTAATCCCGCCGCCAACTCTTTCGCAAAGGTCGGACCGGAGATGACCGCCAGCGGAATTTGATCGCCCAGCGCCTCGCGCGCAACGTCCTGCAACAGGCGTCCCGTCTCGGCTTCAAGCCCTTTTGTCGCCCAGACCAGCCGCGCGTCAGCACGCAGCAACGGTTTGATTTGTCGCAGCACTTCCCCAAACACATGGCTTGGCACCACCACCAGAATATCGCGGCTTGCCGCCAGCGCGGTGGCTAAGTCGCTTTCGAGATGGAGCGTATCGGGAAAAGGCACGTCAGGAAGAAACGCGACGTTACAGCGATCGCGCTCAAGCGTCGCAATATGTTGCGGATCGTGGCCCCACAGGACAACCGGGTGGCCGTTTCTCGCCAGGGTGATGGCGAGAGCGGTGCCGTACGAGCCGGCACCAATCACTGTCATTGAAGCATTACGTGGGTTCATCAGGCATCCTGATGTTCTTCAGTACCTTCGCCAGCCTGCTGCTGTAAATAGTTCATGAACAGCGCATCGAAGTTAACCGGCGCAAGGTTCAGCTGCGGGAACGTACCGCGTGAAACCAGGCTGGTGATGCATTCGCGGGCATACGGGAACAGAATGTTCGGGCAGTATGCGCCCAGGCAATGCGCCATCTGGGTACCTTCAATACCGCTAATGGAGAAAATACCGCCCTGCTGAACTTCGCACAGGAACGCCGTTTCTTCACCCAGGGAAGCGGTTACGGTGACACGCAGTACAACTTCGTACACATCATCTGCCAGTTGGGTAGATGCGGTATCAAGATCAAGTTTAACCTCTGGCTGCCAGTCTTTCTGGAAAACATGCGGCGCATTTGGCGCTTCGAAAGAGACATCTTTGGTGTAAATACGTTGGATCTGGAAAGCCATTTCGGTGTTATTTTGTTCTGACATGTGTAGAAAACCCTTTTAGTGTTGTCCTTAAAATACAGCCTAAATCTGTGATGACGTTAGCTCAGCAGGGGATCAAGTCCACCACGCGCATCCAACGCATACAAGTCGTCACAGCCGCCAATGTGCTGTGCATCAATAAAAATCTGCGGAACCGTTGTACGGCCACTGCGCTTGATCATTTCTTCCCGTTTTACGGCGTCGCCGTCAATCGGAAGCTCCTGGAAACTCACGCCCTTGCTGTTTAACAACGCTTTCGCGCGATGGCAAAACGGGCAGGTTGCTTTGGTGTAGATCTCGATATTGGCCATACATCTCTCCGATATTCGCTTTATCTGTGGATTTCGTGCCAGCGGCGAGTTTATTTGCCGCGAACCAGCGGCAGATTCTCGCCGCTCCAGCCAGCAACGCCTTCTTTCAGCACGGACACTTTTTCAAAGCCTGCCTTGATGAGCGCATTTGCCGCTTCCTGACACTGCATGCCGGAACCGTCGACCACGATCACCGGTTTGTCTTTGTGCTTATCGAGCTCGCCCACGTTGTTCGCTTTGATTTCACTTGGCAGCAGGTTGATAGCGCCTGCGATATGGCCTTTACGGAAATCGTCACGCTGACGTAAATCGACAACAACGGCGTCTTCTTTGTTGATAAGACGCGTGGCTTCACCACGGGTGATGACCTTCACTTTTGAGGTCAGGCCTTTAAACGTGGTGAATAAAACCGCCACCAGTAACGCAATCCAGGCGATACTCAGTATGGGATGGCGACCAACAAATTGCATAATTTCTTGCATGGGGGGTAACAACTCCCGACTCAGTGATTAAAAACCAGGGAAGGAGTATACCTGCGCGATGGCGCAAATACAGCCAGCGCGTGCACTGGATTGCATTTTTGCGGGGCGCAATGGAAAAAATAGCGTAAAACCGCGCCGTCCATGCGCCGCGCGGCCCTATTATTTGATCTTCTGAGGCTATTTTATCGATTCAGCTGTAGTAAAATTACGCAAAATTTTTGTTTCTTTAGTGTGAGGTTTCACAATGTCGGTTTCGAAAAAACCTATGGTGCTGGTCATTCTCGATGGCTATGGTTACCGTGAAGAGAGCCAGGATAACGCCATTTTCTCTGCGAAAACGCCCGTCATGGACGCGCTGTGGGCGCAACGTCCGCATACGCTGATCGACGCGTCCGGTCTGGAAGTGGGTCTGCCTGACCGTCAGATGGGTAACTCAGAAGTAGGTCACGTTAACCTGGGCGCGGGCCGCATCGTGTATCAGGACCTGACGCGTCTGGATGTCGAAATTAAAGAACGTACCTTCTTTGCCAATCCGGTGCTGACCGCGGCGGTAGACCAGGCGAAAAACGCGGGTAAAGCGGTTCACATCATGGGCCTGCTCTCTGCGGGCGGCGTACACAGCCACGAAGACCACATCATGGCGATGGTGGAACTGGCCGCAGAACGCGGCGCGGAGAAAATCTACCTGCATGCGTTTCTCGACGGTCGCGACACCCCGCCGCGCAGCGCTGAATCCTCACTGAAAGCCTTCGAAGACAAGTTTGCCGCGCTGGGCAAAGGCCGCGTCGCTTCTATTATCGGACGTTATTACGCCATGGACCGCGACAACCGCTGGGATCGCGTTGAACAGGCTTATGATCTGATGACCCTGGCAAAAGGCGAATTCCAGTACGCAACCGCGGTTGAAGGCCTGCAGGCCGCTTACGCTCGCGACGAAAACGATGAATTCGTTAAAGCGACCGTGATTCGTGCGGAAGGCCAGGCCGATGCGGCAATGGAAGACGGCGATGCGCTGATTTTCATGAACTTCCGTGCCGACCGCGCGCGTGAAATCACACGGGCATTCGTTAACACTGACTTCGACGGCTTTGCGCGTAAGAAAGTGGTTAACCTGAATTTTGTCATGCTGACCGAATACGCGGCGGACATCAAAACGGCCGTCGCCTACCCACCAGCCTCTCTGGCAAACACTTTCGGCGAGTGGATGGCGAAGAATGACAAAACCCAGTTGCGTATCTCCGAAACGGAAAAATACGCGCATGTGACTTTCTTCTTCAACGGCGGCGTGGAAGAGCCATTTGCCGGTGAAGAACGCATTTTGATTAATTCACCGAAAGTGGCGACCTACGATCTTCAGCCGGAAATGAGCTCTGCGGAGTTGACTGAAAAACTGGTCGCCGCTATCGAAAGCGGGAAGTACGATACCATCATCTGTAACTACCCGAACGGCGATATGGTCGGTCATACCGGGGTGATGGAAGCAGCCGTGAAAGCAGTGGAAGCACTGGATCACTGCGTTGAGCAGGTCGCGAAAGCCGTTGAATCCGTTGGCGGACAGTTGCTGATCACTGCGGACCACGGTAACGCCGAGCAGATGCGCGATCCGGCGACGGGTCAGGCGCACACGGCGCACACGAACCTGCCGGTTCCGCTGATTTACGTGGGTGACAAAAACGTAAAAGCGGTGGAAGGCGGTAAACTTTCCGATATCGCGCCGACCATGCTGACGCTGATGGGTATGGAAATCCCGCAAGAGATGACTGGTAAGCCGCTGTTCATCGTGGAATAATCCCTCCCCATGAGGGGAAAGGCGATGAATACCAAACAAGGGGTCATGAAAACGCAACGGTTTTCAGTCAGGCCCCTGATTTACGCCAGCGTGTTGAGCGCTGGCGTATTGTTGTGCGCCTTTTCCGCCCACGCGGATGACCGCGATCAGCTCAAATCCATCCAGGCGGATATCGCCGCCAAAGAGCGCGCCGTGCGCCAGCAGCAGCAGCAGCGCGCAACCCTGCAAGCGCAGTTGAAAGCACAGGAAGAAGCGATTTCCGTCGCCGCGCGTAAACTGCGCGAAACCCAAAACACTCTCGCTCAGCTCAACAAGCAAATTGATGAGATGAACGCCTCCATCGCGAAGCTGGAGCAGCAAAAAGCCAGCCAGGAACGCAGCCTCGCCGCACAGTTGGATGCGGCGTTTCGTCAGGGCGAGCATACCGGCATTCAGCTTATCCTCAGTGGTGAAGAGAGCCAGCGCGGCCAGCGTTTACAGGCCTATTTCGGCTATCTGAACCAGGCGCGGCAAGAAACCATTACCGAGCTGAAGCAAACCCGCGAGCAGGTCGCCGCACAACGCGCCGAGCTGGAAGAGAAGCAAAGCCAGCAACAGACGCTGTTATACGAACAGCGCGCCCAGCAGGCGAAGCTGGAGCAGGCGCGTAACGAACGGAAAAAAACGCTCGCCGGACTGGAGTCCTCAATCCAGCAAGGCCAGCAGCAGCTGAGCGAACTGCGCGCTAACGAATCCCGTCTGCGTAACAGCATTGCGCGAGCGGAGGCCGCCGCCAAAGCGCGGGCGGAACGCGAAGCGCGCGAGGCGGAAGCAGTACGTAATCGACAGAAAGAGGCGACCCGTAAAGGCACCACCTATAAACCGACCGAAAGCGAGAAATCGCTGATGTCGCGCACCGGCGGTTTAGGCTCGCCGCGCGGTCAGGCTTATTGGCCGGTTCGCGGGCCAACGCTGCATCGATATGGCGAACGGCTGCAAGGTGAGCTACGTTGGAAAGGGATGGTTATCGGTGCGTCTGAAGGCACTGAAGTCAAAGCCATTGCCGATGGTCGGGTGATTCTGGCGGACTGGCTGCAGGGCTACGGGCTGGTCGTCGTCGTCGAACACGGCAAGGGCGACATGAGCCTTTACGGCTATAACCAGAGCGCGCTGGTCAGCGTGGGGACACAGGTTCGCGCCGGTCAGCCCATTGCGCTGGTCGGCAGCAGCGGGGGTCAGGGCAGACCGTCGCTCTATTTTGAAATCCGTCGCCAGGGTCAGGCCGTCAATCCACAGCCGTGGTTGGGAAGATAAGTTTTGCCTCACTTTCGTCGTACTGTTCTTTCATTCGCCAGCCTGCTGGCCTTCGCCTCCCCCGCTTTCGCTGGCAAACTCGCCATCGTGATCGACGATTTCGGCTACCGTCCGCATTATGAAAATCAGGTACTGGCGATGCCAGACGCAATCTCCGTTGCGGTACTGCCTAATGCGCCTCACGCCCGCGAAATGGCGACCAAAGCGCACAACAGCGGTCATGAGGTGTTGATTCACCTGCCGATGGCCCCACTCAGTAAGCAGCCGCTGGAAAAAGACACGCTGCGCCCGGAGATGAGCAGCAATGAGATCGAACGTATTGTGCGCGAGGCGGTCAGCAAAGTTCCCTACGCTGTCGGGCTGAATAACCATATGGGCAGCGCGATGACCTCCAGCCTGTTTGGCATGCAGAAAGTGATGCAGGCGCTGGAACGCTACGATCTCTATTTTCTCGACAGTATGACCATCGGCAATAGCCAGGCCATGCGCGCAGCGTCCGGTACGGGTGTGAAGGTTATCAAGCGCAAAGTGTTTCTCGACGACACGCAAAACGAAGCGGACATTCGCCGCCAGTTTAACCGCGCCATCGATCTGGCTCGTCGAAACGGGTCTGCGATCGCGATCGGACATCCGCATCCGTCAACGGTGCGTGTGCTCCAACAGATGGTGTATAACCTGCCAGCCGATATCACGCTGGTGCGTCCAAGCACCCTGCTTCACGAACCGCAGGTGGATACTTCGACGCCGAACCTGACCCCGCCGAAAAACAACGACGCGCCGCGTAATCCGTTCCGCGGAGTGAAGGTGTGTAACGCGAAGAAGGCACCCGAACCAGTTTATACCGACCGATTCTTCAGCGTCATAAGCGAGAGCATTCGTCAGAGCACGCTGGTCAGTTGGTACCAGCATCAGTGGCAGGGCTGGGGGAAGGCCCCCAGCAAGGGTGGCGTTAACCCAGGTTAAGGGCTTGACGGGCGGTGCGATGGTGCGAGCGTGTTTTGTCGCGCCAGCGATAAAGTCGTAGAGACCACAGCAGCGCCTGATACGCGACCTTCGCGCTACGCACGTTCATTATCATCCGTTTATACATGCCCGAGGTGAAAATCTCGGCAATCATGCGTTGACGCGTCAATATATCCGGCTCTTTGCGTACAGCATGACACACGCGTAATGCTTCATACGTTATTTGCTGACGAAACTCCGGATAAAGGGTAATTCGGTCGGCATAATCGCGATTCAGCTTTTCCAGTAAGCGGGTGATTTTAATATAATGGCGCTGATAATTAAGGTTTTTATTGCCCTGTCGTTTTAAACGACTAACGGAATTATCATGCAGGAAATACTTATATAATGACTCTTCGGTATAGCGTGCGCGACGGGCATTAAACATAAACTCTGTGGTCCACACGATATCCTGATGATGTAATCCCGGAATAAATCTGATGTTATTTTTTTCAATCACGTCGCGGCGATAAACCCCCATCCATACCACGTGCGTCCAGCGCCGAGAAGACAGCGCCATACGGAGCCAGTCCGGACCCGTTAATACACCTGTTGAGCGAATACGATCGGTGGGAATAGATTGCCAGGTGTCGCCGGAGGAACGTTCGCTCCAGTCCGCGTTACATTGCGCGACGTCGAGATTATCTTCCAGCGCCATCGTCATCAGCGTTTCGTACATGTGAGGATAAACCAGATCATCCGCATCGACGAAAGCGATATATTGCCCGGTGGCGGCGGCCATTCCCCGGTTACGCGCGACCGACGCCCCGGCATTGGCCTGATGCAGCAGGCGAACGTGTGGGTAGTTTTCGGCGTAATGCGTTGCTATTTCAACAGAGTTATCCGTTGAGCCGTCATTAACAATAATTATTTCCAGGGCAGTCCATGTTTGCGCGATGAGTGATTCCATGCAGGCTTTGAAATCATTACCCGCATTATAAAGCGGGATAATGACGCTGAGTCTGTTTGTACTATTCATCATAAATTACCGATTACCTCTGAAGTTACCCGCCTTTGTACAGCCTTAGTGTTAAGAAACAATTAAGGCTGGTGCATACTATTTTTAAACGTTGACGGTAACGGCAGAATAAAGCGTTGGAATGAACAGCAAAATCAGACTAGTGAGTAATTACGTAATATTTATGACAATGACAAAACTTTACAGGATTTCAGATATTGCCGAATAAAAAGGCCGGAAAACACCGGCCTTTTTACGATTAATCCCAGCTCAGGATGACTTTCCCCGATTGACCTGAACGCATCGCGTCAAAGCCCTTCTGGAAGTCATCAATCGAGAAACGATGGGTGATGACAGGAGAAAGATCCAGACCCGACTGGATCAGCGCCGCCATCTTGTACCAGGTTTCAAACATCTCACGGCCATAAATGCCTTTGATGAAGAGCCCTTTAAAGATCACTTTCGTCCAGTCGATTGACATGTCAGAGGGCGGGATCCCCAGCATCGCGATGCGACCACCGTGGTTCATGGTATCAAGCATGGTGCGGAACGCCGGCGGCGCGCCAGACATTTCCAGCCCCACATCGAAGCCTTCGGTCATCCCCAACGCTTCCATCACGTCGGTCAGACTCTCCTGCGCCACGTTAACCGCACGGGTAATACCCATCTTACGCGCCAGGTCCAGACGGTATTCGTTAACGTCGGTGATGACGACGTTGCGTGCCCCGACGTGTTTCGCCACCGCTGCCGCCATAATCCCGATAGGACCCGCGCCGGAAACCAGCACATCCTCGCCCACCAGATCGAACGACAGCGCGGTATGCACCGCATTACCGAACGGGTCAAAGATAGACGCCAGATCGTCAGAAATATTGTCCGGGATTTTGAAGGCGTTGAATGCCGGGATCACCAGATATTCGGCGAAGCAGCCTGGGCGGTTCACGCCCACGCCGGTCGTGTTGCGGCACAGGTGCGTACGGCCACCGCGGCAGTTACGGCAGTGCCCACAGGTAATGTGTCCTTCGCCAGAGACGCGATCGCCAATTTTAAAGCCTTTGACTTCCTGACCGATGCCGACCACTTCGCCGACGTATTCGTGCCCGACAACCATAGGTACCGGGATGGTTTTTTGCGACCACTCATCCCAGTTGTAGATGTGAACGTCAGTGCCGCAGATGGCTGTTTTACGGATTTTAATCAGCAGATCGTTGTGTCCGACTTCCGGTTCAGGAACGTCGGTCATCCAGATGCCCTCTTCCGCTTTCAGTTTGGATAACGCTTTCATCTTTGATCCTCAGGCAATAACGCCCAGTTGTTTACCTATGCGCGTGAACGCCTCAACCGCGCGCGTGATTTGCTCCGGCGTATGGGCGGCGGACATCTGGGTACGAATGCGCGCCTGGCCTTTCGGCACCACCGGATAGAAGAATCCTGTTACGTAAATACCCTCTTTTTGCAGCTCACGGGCAAATTGTTGCGCCACCACCGCATCGCCCAGCATCACCGGAATGATGGCGTGGTCGGCGCCCGCAAGGGTGAAACCTGCCGCAGACATCTGCTCGCGGAACTGGCGCGCGTTCGCCCACAGGCGGTCGCGCAGCTCGCCGCCGGATTCTACCATCTCCAGTACTTTTATGGAGGCGGCGACAATCGCCGGCGCCAGAGAGTTGGAGAACAGATACGGACGGGAGCGCTGACGTAACCATTCCACCACCTCTTTACGCGCCGCAGTGTAGCCGCCAGACGCGCCGCCGAGCGCTTTGCCCAACGTCCCGGTGATGATGTCCACGCGTCCCATCACGTCGCAATACTCATGGGAGCCACGCCCGTTTTCACCCACGAAGCCCACCGCGTGAGAGTCATCAACCATCACAAGCGCGTCGTATTTATCCGCCAGGTCGCAGACGCCTTTCAGGTTGGCGATCACACCATCCATCGAGAACACGCCGTCGGTAGCGATCAGTACATGACGGGCCCCGGCTTCACGCGCTTCTTTCAGGCGAGCTTCCAGTTCGACCATATCATTGTTGGCATAGCGGAAGCGCTTCGCTTTACACAAACGCACGCCGTCGATAATAGAGGCGTGGTTCAGGGCGTCGGAGATAATCGCGTCTTCTGCGCCCAGCAGCGTTTCGAACAGGCCGCCGTTGGCGTCGAAGCAGGAGGAGTAGAGGATGGCATCTTCCATCCCCAGGAAGTTTGCCAGCTTTTGCTCAAGGTGCTTGTGGCTGTCCTGGGTACCGCAAATAAAGCGCACCGAGGCCATACCAAACCCGTGAGAATCCATTCCTGCTTTTGCCGCCGCAATCAGTTCAGGGTGGTTAGCCAACCCGAGATAGTTGTTGGCGCAGAAGTTAATGACGTGGCTTCCATCCGCCACAGTGATATCTGCCTGCTGAGCAGACGTGATAATGCGCTCTTCTTTAAACAATCCTTCCGCCCGGGCGGTTTCCAGATCGTTGGTTAACTGTTTGTAAAAATCCCCACGCATTGCGATTCTCCAGACTGGGCAAATTTCAGCACATCTTACCTAACCCTGGACGCTGATACGAGATGACGCATTAGCACTTCTTTAAAATGCAGGATAAATCACGCGTACCCACACGCGTAATCGGTGAATGGCTGAAGCCAGGGCCAGGTAGTGATATGATAGAAGTATTCGTGTCTGAGATAGTCTCTGACTCCATAATTCATAGGTTACAGTTATGATCATCGTTACCGGCGGCGCGGGTTTTATCGGCAGCAACATCGTTAAAGCCCTGAATGATAAAGGCATCACCGATATCCTGGTGGTGGACAACCTGAAAGACGGCACCAAGTTTGTGAACCTGGTGGACCTGAACATTGCCGACTATATGGATAAAGAAGATTTCTTAATCCAGATTATGGCGGGCGAAGAGTTTGGCGAGGTAGAGGCCATTTTCCACGAAGGCGCGTGCTCCTCCACGACCGAGTGGGACGGCAAGTACATGATGGACAATAACTATCAGTACTCCAAAGAGCTGCTGCACTACTGCCTGGAGCGTGAAATTCCGTTCCTGTACGCCTCTTCCGCCGCCACCTACGGCGGTCGCACCTCTGATTTCATCGAATCCCGCGAATATGAGCAGCCGCTAAACGTTTACGGCTATTCTAAGTTCCTGTTTGATGAGTACGTGCGTCAGATCCTGCCAGAAGCGAACTCCCAGATTGTTGGCTTCCGCTACTTCAACGTTTACGGTCCGCGCGAAGGCCACAAAGGCAGCATGGCGAGCGTGGCGTTCCACCTGAACACCCAGCTGAATAATGGCGAAAGCCCGAAACTGTTTGAAGGCAGCGACGGCTTCAAGCGTGACTTTGTTTACGTGGGCGATGTGGCGGATGTGAACCTGTGGTTCTGGGAAAACGGCGTGTCCGGTATCTATAACCTCGGCACCGGTCGTGCAGAATCCTTCCAGGCCGTGGCTGACGCGACGCTGGCTTTCCATAAAAAAGGCGAGATTGAGTACATCCCGTTCCCGGAAAAACTGAAGGGTCGCTACCAGGCGTTCACGCAGGCGGACCTGACCAACCTGCGCGCGGCGGGCTATGACAAGCCGTTTAAGACCGTAGCCGAAGGCGTAACGGAATATATGGCCTGGCTGAACCGCGACAGCGATACAAATTCACAAAATCATTCGAGCGGTATCAAGGCGGCAACTAAGTGAGTCTCCGGTCACTTACTAAAGTAAGTGACCGGAGTGAACGCAGGCAGCCAACGCAGAGACAGCTTGAAGGATGAAGTGAATGAAAATTTTGGTGATCGGCCCGTCCTGGGTGGGCGACATGATGATGTCGCAAAGTCTCTATCGCACGCTCAAAGCGCGCTATCCCCAGGCGATAATCGACGTGATGGCGCCCGCATGGTGCCGTCCGCTGTTGTCGCGAATGCCGGAAGTGAACGAAGCGATCCCAATGCCACTCGGCCATGGGACGCTGGCGCTCGGCGAACGCCGCAGGCTCGGCCATAGCCTGCGCGAGAAACGCTATGACCGCGCATATGTGCTGCCCAACTCCTTCAAATCAGCCCTTGTGCCCTTCTTTGCGGGCGTACCGCAGCGCACAGGCTGGCGCGGCGAGATGCGTTACGGTCTGCTAAACGACGCGCGTGTGCTGGACAAAGCGGCCTGGCCCTTGATGGTGGAACGCTATGTCGCGCTGGCTTACGACAAGGGCGTAATGCACAGCGCGAAAGATCTGCCGCAGCCGCTGCTGTGGCCGCAGTTGCAGGTGAGCGAAGGTGAAAAATCCCTGACCTGTTGTGAATTTTCGCTTTCAGATGAGCGGCCCATGATCGGCTTTTGCCCTGGCGCGGAATTTGGACCTGCCAAACGCTGGCCACACTATCATTACGCGGAACTGGCGAAACAGCTGATAGACGAAGGCTATCAGGTAGTGCTGTTCGGTTCGGCGAAAGATCACGAAGCCGGGAACGAGATTTTAGCGTCCTTAAACGATGAGCAGCAGGCGTGGTGCCGCAATCTGGCAGGCGACACCCAACTGGAGCAGGCCGTCATTTTGATCGGCGCCTGTAAAGCCGTCGTCAGCAATGACTCCGGGCTGATGCACGTCGCCGCGGCCCTTAACCGCCCGCTGGTTGCCCTCTACGGCCCCAGCAGCCCTGACTTCACGCCGCCGCTTTCACATAAAGCGCGGGTGATTCGCCTGATTACCGGCTATCACAAAGTGCGCAAAGGCGATGCGGCAGAAGGGTACCATCAGAGTCTGATCGACATTACTCCAGCGCAGGTGCTGGAAGCCCTGAACGCTCTGTTATTACAAGAGGAAGCCTGACGAATGCGGGTTCTGATCGTCAAAACATCCTCAATGGGTGATGTGTTGCATACCCTTCCGGCGCTCACCGATGCACAACAGGCGATACCGGGTATTCAGTTTGACTGGGTGGTCGAAGAAGGATTCGCGCAGATCCCCTCGTGGCATTCGGCGGTAAACCGCGTCATTCCCGTTGCGATTCGTCGCTGGCGTAAAGCCTGGTTTTCCGCGTCGGTTAAAGCGGAGCGTAACGCTTTCCGCGAGGCGGTACAGGCAGAACGCTATGATGCCGTTATCGACGCCCAGGGATTGGTTAAAAGCGCTGCGCTGGTGACTCGCCTCGCACATGGCGTAAAGCATGGTATGGACTGGCAGAGCGCACGCGAGCCGCTGGCCGCTCTGTTTTATCATCGCCGCCATCACATTGCCAGGCAGCAGCATGCCGTAGAGCGTACCCGCGAACTGTTCGCAAAAAGCCTGAATTATTCCAAACCATCCTCGCAAGGCGATTATGCTATCGCGCGGCATTTCCTGACATCTGAACAGGATACTGCGCAACCCTACGCGGTATTTTTGCACGCAACCACACGCGATGATAAACACTGGCCGGAAGCAAACTGGCGAGCGCTAATTGGTTTGTTGGCTGACAACGATATCAGCATCAAATTGCCGTGGGGCGCGCCTCATGAAGAAGCACGGGCGAGAAGACTTGCCGAAGGGTTCGCTCACGTTGAGGTCTTACCGAGGATGAGTCTGGAAGAAGTTGCGCGCGTACTGGCAGGCGCAAAATATGTGGTTTCCGTCGATACGGGGCTTAGCCACCTGACGGCGGCGCTCGATCGACCGAATATTACGCTGTATGGCCCAACGGATCCGGGGTTAATTGGGGGGTACGGGAAAAACCAGATAGCGTGTCGTTCACCCGAAAATAATTTAGCCAAGCTTGATGCCCACACCGTTCTGAACGGAATATCATCATTATTCTAAAGGTACATGAATGTTAGCCTTGAACTCTTTACATTCCTGGCAAACCGGTGCCAGGAAGATGTCCACAGTGCTGGAGTTGACTACCTGGTTACTTTGCTTCGTCACCCTTGTCGTCGCGCTGTTCAATAATAATTTGAGTATGAAGCTGTATAATATTACGGCGATTCTCGGTCTGCTGGCGCTTATTTTACGCGGCAAGCCGGAAAGTTATTCGCCGCGATACTGGCTGTTACCCCTTTCTGTTCTGCTTATCGGCGTCATCGACGTCAGCTGGTATTCCGCCTTTAAAGTAGATAATTCACCCTTTCGGGCGACGTACCATAGTTATTTGAATACGGCGAAAATCTTTATCTTTGGGGCCTTTCTCATACTGTTGGCGCTGACCTCGAAAATAAAGATGAATAAAGAGTGGCCGCTGTATATTCTGTATTTGCTGTCGTTTTTCATTGCCGGTTATGGCTACTATGTAAAAACCACAACCGGTATCTCCCGTCTGGATTTTGGTATTGGTACGGCAACAGGCGCAGCATATTCGATCATGTTTGTCGGCATCGTCAGCGCGATATCAATACTGTATACCCAGCGCAAGCACCCGGTGCTGTTTCTGCTTAACGCAGCTGCCGTGTTCTTTGCGCTTGCCCTCACCCAGACGCGTTCAGCGCTGCTTATTTTTCCGGTGATATGCGCGCTGGCACTGGTGGCGGGCTATCTTAAGACCCCCAAAAAATTGTTCTTTTCGGTGATTAGTTTTTTGGTTGCCTTCGTTGTCCTTGTTGCGGTCTTCAGCAAGCCGATTTATAGCCGCTACCATGAAGCGGTTGCGGACCTGGCGCGATATAACAATGGCAACAGTGTCAGTTCGCTTGGCGCACGCCTGGCGATGTATGAGATTGGATTTGATATTTTCAAAGAATCACCGCTTGCCGCACGCTCGGCAGATGTTCGGGCGCAGCGTATGGAAGAGCTGGCGAATGCGCATCCTTATCTTCGCGTGGCTTTAGAATTTTCCAACGTTCACTTGCACAATGAGTTGGTTGAAGCGGCCTCGCTGAAAGGTATTGCCGGGATTCTATCGACTTTGCTGTTTTACGCCGCGCTGTTTTATACGGTGTACTATCACCGCTCTTTAGGGCTGTTTGCCCTGACGTTAGCGATTATTGGCACGGGAATGAGCGATGTGATTCTCTGGTCACGCAGTATCCCGATCATTTTGATCACGGCTGTCGCACTGATGCTGCTTATCAAGAAAAATCGCCCGCCAGAAAGACTTGTTCAGCAGTGATTCCTTTCACGCCATCCAAAGCGGGCATCCGCTCACTTTGGATGGCGGTCAAATAACGCGTCCACTGAATCAATCAATACATCGGAACGGATATCTTTCACCGTACAGGTGGGAGAGACTACCTGCAATGCGTTGCAATTATTCGGCGCCCAGATTAGGTGCGAGGGATAAGCGTCGTGTCGCGCGTTGGGGTAGAGCGCGAGCGTAGGGATCTGATAAGCCGAAGCAATATGAACCAGCGCGGTGTCCACAGAAATAACGTACTGGCTGAATTTTGTCAGGGCAACGGTATAAATAAACGCGTTAAACGGCAGCGTTTCAATGTCCGGTATCGCAATAGAGCGCACATCTTGCGGCAGGCCGGTAAAAATCACCCGAAACTCAGGATGCCGTTCACGAATACGGGAATAGATCGTTGCAATCTGCTCCGCTGTTAAACGGCAGATTTTCTTCGCGCCCAGAGCATTAATTATAATAATCTTCGTATCGCCGATGAAATTCACGACCGCGTTTTCGACTTCTGCGGTGAGCGGCAGATCATAACTGACATCGAACGAATTATCGGTATCGGGATAAAAATAACGCAGTATTTCACTCGCCCGCGTACACATATGCGCAGCGAGTTTTTCGTCATGCGGATGATACACGGTGTAGTAACGCTTATACCATTTATCAAAGCCAAGAACATGCGAGCGCCTGACGCCAGATAAGAGTAACGCATGGGTAAAAGAAGGCATTGTTTCAAAAGGATCGAGAACGATATCGAAAGACGCCTGCTTCAGCTGCTTACGTAGGGCCAGTACATCGCTGATTTTAGATGAGGTTTTGATAAAAAAACGTTGTATCTTGTTATTACCCGCGAGAAAGTCTTTTCCTGCGGCGGTCGTTAAGATAGAGAGCTTAACGCCACGAGTGGTCAGTTCCCGGTAAAGCGAACTCAGGACAATTAAATCGCCTAACTTGTTGTTGTCATGAATAAGCAAACATGACCGGATTGCTGGCGCGTTGATTTTTGGCGTTGTATTTTGGGGAAAGAAGAAAGATAAAGCGTTAATTTTGATTTTATTAAAAAAATATCTTTTTTTCTTATGGAAAGCACCTAAGCCCATGCTAATTACCACATTACAATAAAAAACAGGATTGAAATTAGCCTACATAAGAATCCGCATGATCGTGCAGTCCAAGCGTTTTTTTCAATACGCTTTTCTTAGGCGCAAGGGTAGCGACATCAGCAGGTCTGATAAAAGGAATGATGTCGTAGCCAATCGCCGTGTCGTCAGAGAGGTTGTAAATCTGAAAGTCTGGCACTTGTGCACGCATGAATTTGAAGAAGGGCAAGATTTTGACCAGATCCTTGCTGAGCTCTGACGGCATCGGGTTATTGCTTTCGTCATAAAAACGCGCGCAACTGCCGGTAATGTCCAGCCCGGAACAGATAGTGTTATCGTACCCCAGCGAATATGCTATTTGCATTGCGGTATACGCAACGGTATGGCATGAACAATAGCCGAAGCTAATATCCTTACTAAAGCCAACCAGCCTTCCGCGCTTAGAGACAGGGACGTTGATCAACAGTTTCTTGTTCCATCGAGACAGCGTTTCCAACTTCAACTTCTTGAAAAGTCCGCCTTTTTCACGTTTATAAAACGCGCGCAAAATGAAGCAATGAGCGCGCATGTAGCACTTGTCTTCTTCCGATGCGGCCTCATAAACGTCCATATTGACGAAGGTAAATTTACTGCCGCGGCTGAACTTATAAAAGTCCTCACGCCGTTGCAGCAGAAAGCGTGCGTCTGTTAGGACATAAATGAAAGGGGTAATACCATTACTGAGCAAGTATTCCGCCGCGCCGTTAACGGTGATGACATCATTGTTGCGTAAAAGAGACAGTGGCGTCCCTCGGGACGTAGGCCCCGACAAGAAAATGATAACGTTTTCAGATGTTCTGCTGTCAGTAAGCTGCTGAACACCGGCGCGAGTTAAAAACTTAACATTACTCATATAAAACCTGTATGTTAATCATGCAACTTAAATCACGATGAATCTTTGAGGTAAGTGTTCATAGCTTATCTTTAGCGAGGGTAATCGAAATAGAGTACTGAACCTGCTCATAAAATATACAACGCCATTTTTGCATTTAGACCTGCCAATTGCAATATCCGGGATATCACAGTCAAACTTAGCGCACACTTTTGCCTTTCAGACGACGCAAAAAATTACGCCATTTTTTCTTGTAGACCAAAAGATGGTAACCCAGATCTTTGCTCGTGTTTTCAATGCCATAATGACGTTCTAAATCGATTCTGTCTTTAGCCATCCGTTGACGAGAGGGTCTTTTTCCGGACAGGTCAATGATCCTTATCTCACCATCCTGTAATATAAAGTTACCCTTATGCGGGTCGCCTGAGACCATACCATGTTGGTGAAGTCCCTCGATCGAATGCTTAATCTTACTCTTTATGTCAGACGAGATGTCAGACATGTCGGCCAGTTCCACACCTTCGATGTACTCAATAATCATGATATAGGTGTGGACATAACGCAGCGTTTTCACTTCTGCCAACAGATAAAAATCATTTAACGCATCATACCCTTCCTGGCGAACACGATCCGTCTGGTAGAAAAGTTTTTCGTAGTAGTCCCCTTTCACCAGCGATTTGAAAAATCGCTCAGTGTTTTTTACTTTAGGGTGAAAAATCTTCAGAATATATTTACCATGCTCGGTATCGATCAATACGACCTTGGTATCTTCAATACTACGAAAGACTTTTAATACGCTAAGGTTGTGGTTAAGAAAATCAGTGAAAATATCGATGTATTTTTGCCCGTCTTGTTTAACGAAGACAGTATAATTTTTTATTTTTGTTTCAATAATCATAATTGTGGGAAATTTATTTCGCTAAAATTTTTCGATAGAGATAGGCGGCGCCTGCAATTATTCCTTGTAAATAATGCTTCTGAACCAGAAGGTGTTTATATCTTTTTTTGTACTCCACCATGGTTCTTGCATTTTTAGCCGGGACAGTCTGCCATGGTGATTTAACCTGCGCAGTGGTGAAATAAATAACAGAAGGATACTTTGCCCAAGCATGCCAGGGTTTAGTTGCCCCGGTATAATGAATCAATTTTGTATTATTAGTAATGACGTTTAAATAATTCAGGTGTGTTTTATCTTTCAATTCACTTTTAATGGTATAAATAGTATTGTATTCGCGTGGTAAAAAGACCACTTTATCAATTAGCAGGATATTTAACACATCCTGATCGGGATATTTGAAAAATGGAGATTGACCTTCTTCTCCGGTTAACAGTGAAAGCGCGTGTTCTGTTAAACACTGCGCCGTCCACTGCTGAAGATTGACTAACACAACGCCAGAGTTAAAGTAGCGCCCCTGTAAATGATAAGCGGGTAAGCGCTCATCAACTTTAGCCTGGATAGAATCAACATCTTTAACAACCGCAGCAACTTTATCTGTCAGATCTATCGCTAAAAGCGCTTCAAGCGATCCTTTGCAGACAACATCGGCATCAAGATAGAGTAATCTATCCATTTTTTGACGAAGATAATCAAATGCAAACAGGCGAAAATACATTGCCCTGGACCAGACCTTTGTTCTTGGTAAAACCTCAAGGCAATTCACGTTAATGATGTAAAGCGAAATTTTAACGTGATACTGATTCGCAAGTGAAGCTATTTTTTTAATGAAACCCTGGACATAACGATCGCAGATTATATGAAATTCGACATTTATTTTATTATGCAGGAGAACAGAAGAAATGGAGACACCCACGCCATCAAGATAATTCTCATCAATGCCATAAGAGATATGTAACGTATCATCAGAGTCATTTAAGCGTTCATCAAAAACTTTAAACTCTGTTATCTCTATTTCAGGAAATGAGTTCACTGCATCACCTATAGTTATATTTATTTAACAAGCTTACTTTTAAAGTAATATAAATAATCCATCACACCAGCAATGTACTTTTTCTGGTTAAACATGTGCTTTGCTGCATAGCGCAACTGATGGCTATTTTTAGGTTTTAGCAAGTCAACACTAGACCAGGGTGACAACTTTTTCGCATTCAAAAAGCTTTGAGCAACAGGATAATTTCCCCACTGATGCCATGGTTTTGTCGGACCGATATAATGTATAAACACGGTGCTTTCATTGACAGGGTTTAACACCCTTTCCTTTAATTCATAGTTAATGCTGAACTGGGTATTGAACTTTTTATCCACAAAACGCGCCTTGTCCACCAGCAGCATATTGAGTACATCCTGATCCAGGTGCGTTATGCGCTGAACAACATCCGGATCGCGCAACATTTCAATGGCTTTACGCGAGATATCTTCCTGCGCCCAGCGAGGAATATTGATAAGTAAGAAGCCTGCATTGAAATAACCGGACACCAGACCCGGCGTTGCCAGACTGACCGAACGTTTCGTCCACCATTCGGTTTCTCCTTCGGCAACAACTGCTGCAATTTCGTGCTCGGTAAAATGCAGATCAATCAGTTCCTGAATGCTTCCTTTACAGGCAATATCCGCATCCAGGTACAGCACCTTATCGGTTTTACCCGCAAAGCGATCGGCGATGATAAATCGAAAGTATGTCGCGTAGGACCAGTTTTTTGTGCTGGGTAATGATTTGAGTTGCTCGCAATCCACTAAATGGACAGCGATCCGAGTAGAATATTGTTCAGCCAGCGCATGAAAACGCGCACGATCGTCATCGCTGAAAAAATCTGTGAAGACATGAAATGCCAGCGGCACTTCTGGGTTAGCGATCAGAATTGAAGCAATGGATACGCCACAGCCAAACAGAAAGTTCTTGTCGATGCCATAGGCAATGTTAAAACATTCAACATCACTATGCTCTGTATAATTATAATCTAAAGTTTGCTGAATGACTTTTTCATCAAAGTACTTTGTCGTCATAGTGATCACTTATTATTTTTAGCAGAAATTGTACTTTCTAAATTTTCAAAATAAATATCATTATAGAAGTTATCGATGGACGCTGGAATCAGATTATTATTATATATGACACTGCCTGCAATAGAATGATTTAGCAGGTTAACGAATTGCTTGATATCCCCAGGAGGGAATAGCTCACCATTTATACCCGGTTGAATCATATCTCGCGGACCCGACATACAGTCAGAACTGATGCAGGGTATACCATATGACATTGCTTCCAGTAACGTCATTGGAAAACCCTCAAAAGAGGACGTCAGTAATAACGCCGTCACGTTTTTTATCTCTTTCTTTACCACATCCCACGGTGAACCCTGCCATCCATGCCAGGTAATACGTTCGCCAATCCCCAGGTCCTGCCCGTACTTTTGACATTTCTCAAAATCAGAACCATCGCCAATCACATGTAGTCGCCAATCACCTTCCGCTCGAGACAGCCCATCGAGCAAGTCCTTGATTCTTTTTTGCCCTTCAAACTTCATACGCCCAACGTAAAGGAATACCGCAGGCTGACCCGGCTCAGGTGGATAAACGATAGTCGATTTTCTTGATACCGGATTAAAAATAACGCTGATTCGACTTTGCTCTATACCACGCGCTATCATCTGCTCTTTAATCCCGGAGCTTATTGCCAGATGGTAATCTGCATGGATGATACACTCAGCATGTTTTTTATGATCAAGCGAAAAATGTGGCCAGGAAAAAAGGGTGAAATCCACACCCGATTTTTTTCGCGCTTTACTGGCAAAAAGACAAGATAAGACGTCAATACAAATCACAACATCAGGCCGTGTTTCTTTTAGCCACTGGCTAAATGCATTAATATGCTTTGCGCGACGCAAAAAACCGAGTCGGGTGTTTGAGAAAGAGCATGAATAGTTGATATTATTCAACCATGCTTTATCCATTTTGTCATTTCGACAAAAGAAAAACATGTCGCACGTATGCCCGAAGGGTTTTTCTTGTAAGTGGTTAATGACATCCCGGATAACCGTTTCCATGCCACCAAAACCTGAAACAGCTTCACCAATAAATGCTACTTTCATGCAGGATAACCTTTCTGCCTAAAATCTGATTTTGAATATCTTTTCTGAGAAGTAACGCAGATAATATAACACAGCCATACTATAATTTTTTTCGCGCCAAACTTTCTTTGCTTTCAGTCTAATTTCACTTGCCGAAGGAGATAAGTACCTCTTGGTGTTCTTCCAGGGTGAGCGAGAGTAATAATCGTTAAAAAGATTTGCTTCAAATATCTTATACCACGGTTTATTCGGAGTTACATAATGCATGATTATAGACTCAGATCGACTTTCTGCCTCTGCATCACGATAAACATTTAGCGTTGTTTTATTATTATACTTTCCATCCAGGTATTTTAAGCTCCCATTGAGCAGAATATTTAAAACGTCTTGATCGGCATATCGAAACACTTTACCACTATTGATCATTTCTAGTGATTTCGCGGTTATGCCATTCCTTCTCCATTCAATGTTGTTAATTAAAATAACACCAGCATTAAAATAGTTATGGAATTTAATACCATACCCTAGCGTATTTACACGGGCCTGCATTTCCGGTGAATCAGAAACGACACCGGCGATATAATTCTGTAAATCATAGTTCACTAAATGCGCCAGGCTTCCATAACATATTACATCACAGTCGAGGTAAAGGACATGATTAATAGATTCATCAATAACCTTGGGTATTAAGAATCGAAGGCACGTTGATAAAGGGATACCTAATACCAAGGTTTCCGGATTTATATTGAAATCATCAACAATATGATAAACGGTTATCGCGACGTTAGGTTTCTTTAGTTCCCTGAATAAAGAAAGATCATTATCTGAAACATTTGATACCAGAAGATGGAAATGTAAGTTAATATCTTTATTATTTTCAATAACAGAGAAGGCAGCAACCCCTGCGGGCATTAAGAATCCATTATCAAAACAGAATGCAATATGAAGTGGCTCAGATAAATGTTGAACCGCTGAAAACAACTGTTTCTTGTGTTCAATATAATTACATGTGTCAGTCAATTTTAGTTCCTGATTTACTATTAAATTTAAAGTAGTTATAATTTTTTTCTTATTGTTCTTTCTTTTATTTTTTCTGCTTTAATTTTTGCTGCACTTAATAACTTGGTTTCATCCCGTAGAATCGCGCTTAACGGCGCCTCAAAGTACACCTGCAAAAACCGCCAGATATCCCGCTGCGTCAAGCCAATATTCAGGGACGAGAAATACAAGCCGATCAGATCTTTATCGCGCCAGCGGCGAGGCACTTTACTTCGAATTTGCGCACGATGGAGATCGATGACGGACACCTTAAGCTCGCTCTCATGCCCCGAAAAGGGCAGGTGCAAGAGAAAGTGGCAAATGTAGCAGTCGCGGTGGTTGATACCGGCCGCGTGCATTTTACGAACCATCGTTGCGACGCGGTGAATAAGCATTCGCTTAACCTTTACGTCAGGCGGGTTTGACGCCCATTCCGCGCAGTAATCTTCCAGGCTGATAGTGGGCGTAAGATCTTCGGTAATAATAAACGAAGTTTTGGTCAGCGGATTTAAACCTTTCTCACCAAAACCCACTCCGTGCATAGTATCCACCCCCACATCCCGGAGACGATGGATGGCGTTCCACTCTCTGTCAGCCCCTAAAACCGGCATGCGTAGCGAAAGTAAATTTTTGACGATCTCTTTGAGCGAAGTGCCCCGATGCCATTTAAGGAAATAGCTTTTCTCTGCCAGTTCAAATCGCAGCGTACGGCGGGTTTCCAGTTCCCTGAAAACGTCTCCCTGCAGCGTTTTAACTTCCTCAAAAGCATCTTTACCGCGCCATAACGTGGCTAACGGTTCCTTCAGTTCAACCATCCAGACCACCTGTAATGATGTCGGCCGCTCTTTCCGGCAGACTGTACAAATCTTGCGTATCCGCATAATGGCGTGCGTTTTCAGCCCATGCGTTGCGCAATGATGGCTGCGTCAGCGCTTTACGTAAAATGTCGTTTAGTGCTTCTTGTTTCCAGGGCTCAGTGATGGCAACACCACAGTTAGCGTCTTCAATATAGTGGGCAAAACCACATACCGCCGACGTGAGGACCGGCAACCCGGCGGCAATCGCCTCAAGCAAAACGATACCTGCCGCTTCCTGGTAAGCAGGGTGCAGCAGTATATCAGCGGCGGCCATCAACTCTGCCACATCATTACGCCCGGAGAAAAAATGCACATTACCCCGTACGCCGCGTTTTTCCGCCAGCGCTTCAAATTTTCTGGGCTTGTCCTGGCCAACAACATACAGCAGCGTATTGTGGCGCAGCGCCTCCGGCAGGGAAGCCAGCGCTTCAATCGATCGATCCACGCCTTTACGCGTAAAGTCGGACCCCACCTGCAACAACAAATTTTGCTGTCCGGCGATCCCGTTCTTCTGACGATAAACCTCGCGAGCGTCCGGGATTTGCGCACTGTATTTTCTGTCCGGATAGATCCCCGGCGGGAGGATATGGAAACGTTCCGCTTCGGTTTGATAATGCTTCTGGAAATCAGCAATCTGTTTATCGGTCAGCATCATCAGCTGCGTGGGCTTACCCTGTTCGAACGTCGCCCGTTCAAACGCCGCATAGTGGCGGTAACGGGATGTCAGGCGATAGAAAAAACCTTTCTCCTGCGCAACCTTCTCGGCATAACAGACATCAGCGGCAAAATAGACATCCAGACCCGGCATTTTGTTAAAACCGACGACCCGATCCACCGGATGCGCTCGCAGATGCGCCTGCACCCACGCGTAATACTCTGCATTACGCCCGTGGTTGGTCCGTGATTTTACCGGCACGTGAATCAGTTCGAATCCTTCGGGATATTCCCCTTCCCAGGACTGAGTGTAAACGCGAACCTGATGTCCACGCGCAGCGACGGTTTGCGCAATTCGCAGGAAGTCACGTTGTAATCCGCCAAACGGAAAATACTTATACAGACAAAAAGCAACGATCATACCGACGCATCCATCCCAATAATTTGCGCATTTTGTGGCAACATTTTTTCCGTCGCCGCAATCACGTCCTCTGCAGGTATAACGGACATATATTTTTTATTTCGATCCAGTTCACGTCGCTGAGGCATTGTCTGATAATCTCCCGCCCAAAACTGAATAATATTGTCAGTCCAGGGACGCCAGAAAACGTGGTCTGTCGCGCCAAAAAGGCATATCACCGGTGTTTTAACCGCGGCGGCAATGTGTCCGGGTGCAGAATCGACGCCAATAAAGAGCGCGGCATGGTCGATCAATGCGCCTAATTCAGGGAAGCGGGTTTTTCCCGCAAGGCCAGTAACCGGTTTGGTTTCACACCCCTGGGCGATTTCTTCTACGCAGGCTAAATCGTCTGCGGACGGGCCAGACGTCAGCACAACCTGATAACCACGACGTTCAAGGGCGTCAATGACGCGGGAAAATTTTTCGTTATCCCAGCACTTAAATAATTGCCTTGCAGTTGGCTGAATCACCACATACTGGCGCGTCACGCCGAGTTTCGCCAGCTGCTGACGCATGTTTTCCCAGTGCTCTGGCAGATAACTCATCGTCGTTTCCGTTACCACATGCTCCAGCCCAAGCGGGCAGAGCGCAGACAATGTCCGCTCGACGACATGTTCGCCGCGGTAGGGAACGAGGTGCGTAAAACTGTTTTTCCAGAAGACGGACTGACGGTTGGCAAAGTCCTGGGATATTTTTACCCTGGCATTCAGGCACCGGACTATCAGCGCCACGATCCACTGGTCGGTAAGATTAATGACCAGGTCATACTGATTGCTGCGTAAAGTCTTAATCAGCGAAAGCGCATTTTTGATTTTATCTGCCGTTCCCGCCCCCTTATTACTGATGCCATAAAGCGCATTTATCTCAGGGTTTTCAGACAAAATAGGTATCGTGTCCTGGTAAAGAAGCACATCGACTTTGGCGTCAGGATAATTTTTTTTCAGCGTACTAATAACGGGAGTGGTTAAAAGCATATCCCCGTGGAAACGCATCTTGATAACCAGAATTTTTCGAAAAGGCTTTTCCACACGCGACTCTTTTGTTGTGACTATCCGGTAATTTAAGCAGAAAAAAGCACGCTACCGCCCCAGGCTCAACAGCTACCTGATTACTGATACCGCACTGACTTTTATCCGCTAGTGTATCACTTCTTTCGCTGCGATCCGACACGAATAAACTTTAAGCAATTAGCGATTTTTTGTTTTTTAAATCAAATTGATAATTAATTTATCTGGGCTTTCTTAACGGCTTATCAAACGCACGATGCCCGCTTCAGGGCGCAAAAATCAATAAATCGCATAAAAATGCAAAAATTCTGTGTCTGACAGACTTTATTAGCCAGACTTAAGGCTATTTAAGTCAAAAACAGGAAAAGTAATGGTAAAGCCCTGGCTAAATACATAGAATCCCCAGCACATCCATAAGTCAGCTATTTACTATGCTCGAATTGCTTTACACCGCCCTTCTTTACCTGATTCAGCCGCTGATCTGGATACGGCTGTGGGTGCGCGGACGTAAGGCCCCGGCCTACCGTAAACGCTGGGGTGAACGCTACGGCTTTTACCGCCACCCTCTTAAGCCGGGCGGGATCATGCTTCATTCTGTCTCCGTCGGCGAAACGCTGGCGGCTATTCCTTTAGTTCGCGCGTTACGGCATCGCTATCCTGATCTGCCGATTACCGTCACCACCATGACGCCAACCGGCTCTGAGCGGGTTCAGTCCGCTTTCGGCAGCGATGTCCAGCACGTCTATCTTCCCTATGATTTACCCGATGCGCTTGGCCGCTTCCTCAATAAGGTCGACCCCAAACTGGTATTGATTATGGAAACCGAACTGTGGCCGAACCTGATCGCCGCGCTGCATAAGCGCAACATCCCGCTGGTCATCGCCAATGCGCGTCTTTCCGCCCGTTCTGCCAACGGTTACGCGAAGCTGGGGAAATTTATCCGCCGAATCCTTCGCCGTATTACGCTAATTGCGGCGCAAAATGAAGAAGATGGTCAGCGCTTTGTGACGCTGGGCGCGAAGAATAATCAGGTCACCGTAACCGGCAGCCTGAAGTTTGATATCTCCGTTACGCCGCAGCTTGCGGCAAAAGCGGTTACGCTGCGCCGTCAGTGGGCTCCCCACCGCCCGGTATGGATCGCCACCAGCACTCATGATGGCGAAGAGAGTATTGTCATCGCCGCGCATCAGGCATTGCTCCACCAGTTCCCCAACCTGCTGCTGATCCTGGTGCCCCGTCATCCGGAGCGCTTCCCGGATGCGATTAATCTCGTTCGTGAGGCAGGTCTCAGTTACACCACTCGCTCTTCTGGCGAGGTGCCCTCGGCCAGTACCCAGGTGGTGGTTGGCGATACAATGGGTGAACTCATGCTGCTTTACGGCATTGCGGATCTCGCCTTTGTCGGAGGATCGCTGGTTGAGCGAGGTGGGCATAACCCGCTGGAAGCTGCCGCGCACGCGATCCCGGTGTTGATGGGCCCTCACACCTTTAACTTTAAAGATATCTGCGCTCGTCTGGAGCAAGCCAGCGGTCTGATTACCGTCACCGACGCCACCAGCCTCGCCAAAGAAGTTTCCTCTTTACTGACCGACGCCGATTATCGTAATTTTTATGGTCGTCACGCAGTTGAAGTGCTGTACCAAAACCAGGGCGCGCTCCAGCGCTTACTGCAACTGCTGGAACCTTATCTGCCACCGAAAACGCATTGAGGGCTGTTATGCAAAAACGGGCAATCTATCCGGGCACGTTTGATCCGCTGACCAACGGCCATATCGATATCATCACGCGCGCCACGCAGATGTTTGACCACGTCATTCTGGCGATTGCCGCCAGCCCCAGTAAAAAACCCCTGTTTTCGCTGGACGAGCGCGTCGCCCTCGCGCGCCAGGCTACTGCGCACTTGCCCAACGTCGAGGTGCGGGGGTTCAGTGATTTGATGGCGAATTTTGCCCGCGAACAGCAGGCGACTATCCTGATTCGCGGACTCCGCGCCGTGGCGGATTTTGAATATGAGATGCAGCTGGCGCACATGAACCGTCATCTGATGCCAGAGCTGGAAAGCGTGTTTTTAATGCCGTCGAAGGAGTGGTCTTTTATTTCTTCGTCGCTGGTTAAAGAGGTCGCGCGCCATGCGGGCGATGTCACCCACTTCCTGCCAGACAATATCCATCAAGCGTTAATGGATAAGCTTAACTAAACGGCTAATGCCGGATGTCATCCGGCCATCTCTTTACGTTTTACTTCTGACAGCGGCGACAGTAAAACGTCGCGCGCTGGGCGTGTTTCGTCGCGATAATCGGCGTACCGCACACTCTGCACGGCTCGCCCTTACGGCCATACACCTGCAGTTCCTGAGCAAAATAGCCCGGCTTGCCATCACTTTGCAGAAAATCTTTTAGCGTCGTCCCACCCTGCTCGATGGATCGCAGTAAAACGGCCTTAATCACCCGCACCAACAGTTCACAGTCCGCTTCAGACAACGACGATGCCAGGCGGTCAGGATGAATGCCTGCGGCAAACAGAGACTCACTGGCGTAAATATTCCCGACGCCCACCACCAGCTTGTTGTCCATCAACCAGGGTTTAATCGCCGTTTTCTTTTTCACGCACTTCTGATGCAAATACTCGCCGTTGAAATCGTCGCTGAGCGGTTCAGGCCCCAGATGCGCCAGCACGTTATGCCCTTCCAGCACCTTCGTCCACAGCCAGGCGCCAAAACGACGAGGATCGGTGTAGCGCAGAACTTTACCATTGCTCATCACTAAGTCGACGTGATCATGCTTTTCAGCAGGAAGCTCTTCAGGAAGGATACGCAAGCTGCCCGACATTCCCAGATGGATAATGATCCATCCGTCAGGAAGCTCCAGCAGAAGATATTTGGCACGGCGCTGAACGCTGAGCACCGGCTGGTCGCTCAGACGGTAGATCTCTTCAGAGACTGGCCAACGCAGACGGCCATTACGCACATGAGCATGCAGAATTTTGGCCCCGACCAGATGCGGCTCAATACCGCGGCGGCTGGTTTCGACTTCAGGTAATTCAGGCATAGCGTCTCCGGTTGTGTTTCCGCTCTCACTTATATGGGGACAGCCAGAAAACAAAAAACCCCGCCTGAGCGAGGTTTTTCGTTACAGCAAAGCGAGAATTATTTAATTTTCGCTTCTTTGTAGATCACGTGCTGACGAACAACTGGATCGAATTTTTTCAGTTCCAGTTTTTCCGGCTTAGTACGTTTGTTCTTCGTAGTGGTATAGAAGTGACCAGTACCAGCAGAAGAAACCAGCTTGATCTTCTCACGAATACCTTTAGCCATGATTTATTTCCTCTTTAAGTACTTAGTACTTTTCGCCACGGGCACGCAGTTCGGACAGAACTGTTTCGATGCCTTTCTTATCAATTACACGCATACCTTTAGCAGATACACGCAGGGTGACAAAACGCTTTTCGCTCTCAACCCAAAAACGGTGAGAGTGCAGGTTAGGCAGGAAGCGGCGTTTAGTCGCGTTCAGTGCGTGGGAACGGTTGTTACCGGTCACCGGACGCTTGCCAGTAACTTGGCAGACTCGGGACATGTCTATTCTCCAAAAATCAAATTAGCTCGAGCTTCGTATGGGGTATCGGCGCCTCGTCAGGCTTTACAGCCCGGTCATCGCATAGTTCTATTGAACTCTCGATTGCCAGGCCCAAATGCCAAACCCGAGATTCTCAAAGGTGGCGTAGTATACGCTGAGTCAGCGATGTGCTCAAGTCCCGAACAGACAAAGATCCCGATGGATCGCGCAAAGTCGGTCAAATCCAACCGCGTTCCGCAAAAGAAACGTACTCGCCGCGCCCCATAACAAGATGATCAAGCACACGGATGTCCATGAACTGGCAGCATTTTACCACACGCTCGGTGATGAGTTTATCCGCTTTGCTCGGCTCTGCACACCCCGACGGGTGATTATGGGCAAGGATCACCGCTGAAGCGTTAATTTTGATCGCCTGCCGAACAATTTCACGTGGATGCACCTCAACATGGCTCAGCGTCCCCGAGAAAAGGCGGCTATGTTTAATAACCTTATGCTGAGCGTCAAGGAAAATCGCCATAAACACCTCACGTTCTTCGCCGGCGAACTGGCTGCGCAGAAACGCTCGCGTCATTTCCGGACTCAGTAACGGATTTTCTTCTTTAAGCCGAACGTCATAAAAGCGCCGCGCCAGCTCCGCAATTCCCTTCAACTGCGCATACTTTGCCACGCCAATCCCTGTGACCTTAACGAACTGGGCGTAGTCGGCAGTCAGCAAGCCGTACAAAGACCCAAAATGGTTGAGGATCTCTTTCGCCAACGTAAAAACATCTTTCCCCTGCGTTCCCGTACGTAAAAAGAGCGCCAGCAGCTCGGCATCCGTGAGCGTCTCAACCCCCTGCGCCAACAATTTTTCCCTCGGCCATCTGCACTCAACGGTTTCCATTTTTCTCTCCCCTCTGCCAGCGGGCATGTTGGCATAGCGCTTTTGGGGATTCGACGGTGAGTTTTCACGCCTGCGTAGCGCCTCGCAAAGTGATTCATGAGCGAGCACACGGCAGTTTAAGGATTGTGATAAAATGTCCGCCTTCTGGTGTCACCCAACAGGAAATATCATGATGAGCCTGGCCGGTAAAAAGATCGTTCTCGGCGTCAGCGGCGGCATAGCCGCCTACAAAACCCCTGAACTGGTGCGTCGCCTGCGCGAACGCGGCGCTGATGTCCGTGTGGCAATGACCGAAGCGGCAAAAGCCTTTATCACCCCACTGAGCCTACAGGCGGTTTCCGGGTATCCTGTTTCGGACAGCCTGCTTGATCCCGCAGCGGAAGCCGCAATGGGTCATATTGAGCTGGGAAAATGGGCTGATTTAGTGATTCTTGCCCCCGCCACGGCGGATCTCATCGCACGGGTTGCCGCGGGGATGGCCAACGATCTGGTTTCCACGATTTGTCTGGCGACACCGGCGCCCGTTGCCGTGTTACCGGCGATGAACCAGCAAATGTACCGCGCTGCCGCCACACAGCATAATCTGGCGGTGCTCGCCTCTCGCGGCCTGATAATCTGGGGACCGGATAGCGGTAGCCAGGCGTGCGGCGATGTCGGCCCGGGGCGGATGTTGGATCCCCTGACTATCGTTGATATGGCCGCGGCGCATTTTTCGCCTGTCAACGACCTGCAACATCTTAACATCATGATTACCGCGGGCCCGACGCGCGAGCCGCTCGATCCGGTGCGTTATATTTCCAATCACAGCTCCGGTAAGATGGGCTTTGCTATCGCCGCCGCTGCCGCTCGCCGTGGCGCAAACGTCACGCTGGTTTCCGGTCCGGTATCATTACCCACGCCGCCTTTTGTACAGCGTGTAGACGTCATGACCGCACTGGAGATGGAAGCTGCGGTCCAGTCCGCCGTTAAGCAACAGCATATTTTTATCGGCTGTGCGGCGGTGGCAGATTATCGGGCCGCCGCCGTCGCCAGTGAAAAAATAAAAAAACAGGCCACGCAGGGTGATGAATTAACAGTAAAAATGGTCAAAAACCCTGACATTATCGCCGGGGTCGCCGCGCTGAAAGATTCTCGCCCCTTTGTCGTTGGGTTTGCCGCGGAAACAAATAATGTGGAAGAATACGCCCGGCAAAAGCGTATCCGTAAAAACCTTGATCTGATCTGCGCTAACGACGTTTCGCTTTCTAATCAAGGATTTAATAGCGACAGCAATGCGTTACACCTTTTCTGGCAGGATGGAGATAAAGTCTTACCGCTTGAGCGCAAAGCACTCCTGGGCCAATTATTACTCGACGAGATCGTGACCCGTTATGATGAAAAAAATCGACGTTAAGATTCTGGACCCGCGTGTTGGCAAGCAATTCCCGCTGCCGACCTATGCCACCTCCGGTTCTGCCGGACTTGACCTGCGAGCCTGTCTCGATGACGCCGTAGAACTGGCGCCGGGCGCAACCACTCTGCTGCCAACCGGTCTGGCTATTCATATCGCCGATCCGTCTCTGGCTGCCGTTATCCTGCCGCGTTCTGGCCTGGGCCATAAGCATGGTATCGTATTGGGCAACCTGGTGGGCCTGATCGATTCCGACTATCAGGGGCAGTTGATGGTTTCTGTCTGGAACCGTGGGCAGGACAGCTTCACCATTGAGCCAGGCGAACGTATTGCGCAGATGGTTTTCGTGCCGGTTGTGCAGGCTGAATTTAATCTGGTAGAAGATTTTGACGCCACCGATCGTGGTGAGGGCGGTTTCGGCCATTCCGGTCGTAAGTAAGGCATTACGCATCCCAATAACGTCATAACATCACCGCAAACGCCGGGTTTGCGGTCATAGTGTGGATGCTCGCCTGGCAAGTGCTTATTTTCAGGGGTATTTTGTAACATGGCAGAAAAACAAACTGCGAAAAGGAACCGTCGCGAAGAAATACTTCAGTCTCTGGCGCTGATGCTGGAATCCAGCGATGGAAGCCAACGCATCACCACGGCAAAACTGGCGGCTTCTGTCGGCGTGTCCGAAGCGGCGTTGTATCGCCACTTTCCCAGCAAGACTCGCATGTTCGATAGCCTGATAGAGTTTATCGAAGACAGCCTGATCACGCGTATCAACCTGATACTGAAAGATGAAAAAGACACCAGCACCCGTTTGCGCCTGATTGTGTTGCTGATTCTGGGATTCGGTGAACGTAACCCTGGGCTGACGCGTATCCTGACCGGCCATGCGCTGATGTTTGAACAGGACCGTTTGCAGGGTCGCATTAATCAACTGTTTGAGCGTATAGAGGCGCAGCTGCGTCAAGTGCTGCGCGAAAAGCGTATGCGTGAAGGCGAAGGATACGTTACGGACGAAACGCTGCTGGCAAGCCAGATACTAGCCTTCTGCGAAGGCATGCTTTCACGCTTTGTGCGTAGCGAATTCAAATACCGTCCTACGGACGATTTCGACGCCCGCTGGCCGTTGCTCGCTGCGCAGTTGCAATAACAAAAAGCCGGATGGCGGTTTCGCCTTATCCGGCTTACAAAGAAATAACACAGCTCCGGTAAGCGCAGCGCTACCGGGTTCGTAAATTACACACCATACGCTTCGCGATACGCCCGCACCGCCGCCAGATGGCCTGCCATTTCCGGCTTCTCTTCAAGATAGGCAATCAGGTCTTGCAGGGTGATGATAGAAATCACCTGACAGCCGTAGTCGCGCTCAACCTCCTGAATGGCGGAGATTTCACCGCGACCCCGTTCCTGACGATCCAGAGAGATCAGCACGCCTGCCAGCGTCGCGCCGTTGGCCTGGATAATCTCCATCGACTCGCGTATCGCGGTACCGGCAGTGATCACATCATCGACCAGCATAACGCGCCCCTGCAGCGGGCTACCGACCAGGCTACCGCCCTCGCCGTGATCTTTCGCTTCTTTGCGGTTAAAACAGTACGGCAGATCTTTGTCATGGTGCTCAGCCAGCGCGACCGCGGTGGTTGTCGCAATCGGGATGCCTTTGTAAGCAGGACCAAAGAGCAGATCGAATTCAATTCCGGAATCCACTAACGCCTCGGCATAAAAACGGCCTAACAGTGCCAGATCGCGCCCGGTATTAAACAGCCCGGCGTTGAAGAAATAGGGGCTTTTGCGCCCGGATTTCAGCGTAAATTCGCCAAACTTGAGTACCTGTTTGTTAAGCGCAAATTCAATAAACTGGCGCTGATATGGTTTCATGGATTCGCTCCTCTTTCACTTTCATCATTTACGAAATCTGTTTCGAAAACCGCAGACAAAAAAAAGGCGACTCACTGGTCGCCTTAAAATCAATTTGCCAACGCCGCCTTCTGCGTCGCGACAATGGATTCGATTCCCCCCCGGGCCAACGCCAACAGGGTGAGCAGTTCTTCATGGCTAAACGGCTCGCCTTCTGCCGTGCCCTGTACTTCAATGATGCGCCCATCTTCGGTCATCACAACATTCATGTCTGTTTCTGCTGCGGAGTCTTCGACGTACTCCAGATCGCAAAGCGCTTCACCATTGACGATCCCGACGGACACAGCCGCCACCATGCCTTTCATTGGATTGGTTTTTAGCTTACCGCTTGCCACCAGCTTATTCAGCGCATCGGCCAGCGCAACGCAGGCACCAGTAATGGATGCCGTACGCGTACCGCCGTCGGCCTGGATCACGTCGCAGTCCAGCGTGATGGTAAATTCGCCCAGCGTTTTGAGATCCACCGCAGCGCGCAGCGCGCGGGCGATAAGACGCTGGATTTCCATCGTGCGCCCCCCCTGCTTACCTTTCGCCGCTTCACGTGCGTTACGGGTATGGGTCGCGCGCGGCAGCATGCCATATTCCGCCGTGATCCAGCCCTGGCCCTGCCCTTTCAGAAAGCGCGGGACGCCTTCTTCAATCGAGGCGGTGCACAGCACTTTAGTATCGCCAAATTCGACCAGCACCGAGCCTTCAGCATGTTTTGTATAGTTACGGGTCAGGGTTACGGGACGCACCTGATTAGCGCTACGGCCTGCTGGACGCATAATGAAATCTCCGGCTTGAAACGAATGTGGCTGCGCATTATACGGACTTCCCGCTCTTATTCCTATCCTGACAAGGCCGGGATGGCTATAATCGTCCCATCTCTCCTTTAAAAACAGGAACGTCTATGATCCGCAGTATGACCGCCTACGCCCGGCGTGAAATCAAGGGTGAATGGGGTAGCGCGACCTGGGAAATGCGCTCGGTAAACCAGCGTTATCTGGAAACTTACTTTCGTCTGCCGGAGCAGTTCCGTAGCCTTGAGCCTGTTGTTCGCGAACGTATCCGTACGCGCCTGACGCGTGGGAAAATCGAATGCACGCTACGTTTTGAGCCCGACGCCAGCGCGCAGGGCGAACTCATTCTCAATGAGAAACTCGCCAAACAGCTGGTGAACGCGGCCAACTGGGTCAAAATGCAGAGCGATGAAGGGGAAATCAATCCGGTTGATATCCTGCGCTGGCCCGGCGTTATGGCAGCTCAGGAGCAGGATCTCGATGCCATTGCCGCTGAAATCCTGACCGCGCTGGACGGCACGCTGGACGACTTCATTATTGCCCGCGAAACAGAAGGGCAAGCACTGAAAGCGCTCATCGAACAGCGTCTGGAGGGCGTCAGCGCCGAAGTGGTAAAAGTTCGCGCCCATATGCCGGAAATCCTGCAATGGCAACGTGAACGTCTGGTCGCCAAACTGGAAGACGCTCAGGTGCAGTTGGAAAATAACCGTCTGGAACAGGAGCTGGTGATGATGGCCCAGCGTATTGATGTGGCGGAAGAACTGGATCGCCTGGAAGCTCACGTCAAAGAAACCTACAACATCCTGAAGAAAAAAGAGGCGGTGGGCCGCCGTCTGGACTTCATGATGCAGGAATTCAACCGTGAATCGAATACGCTGGCGTCAAAATCTATCAATGCCGACGTCACTAACTCCGCCATCGAACTGAAAGTGTTGATCGAGCAAATGCGCGAGCAGATCCAGAATATCGAGTAAATGCCAACAAACGTCGCCCGCTGCGTTCGGGCGGCGTTACGTTTCCCTGAATATCAACTTATCTGCCTCCCAGGCATTATATTTTCTCATCATTATAACAACCTCTTTTTATCGAATACCCTATGTAAGATGGGTTGAGTGGCATAGTCGCATAAGCGAAATTTATTAAAAAGCCATTGCGTTAGAAAATCTCAATCGTGATATACCGCACAAATCGCTACTCTCTACCGCGCTAAAGATGAGGGAGAGCCATGCTGTTACATATTCTGTACCTGATAGGAATCACCGCTGAGGCCATGACGGGCGCGCTGGCCGCGGGTCGTCGCCGTATGGATACTTTTGGCGTCATTATTATTGCTACCGCGACAGCCATCGGTGGCGGTTCCGTTCGCGATATTCTGCTTGGTCACTATCCTCTCGGTTGGGTGAAACATCCCGAATACGTCATCATCGTCGCCACCGCCGCTGTTCTGACCACCATTGTGGCACCGGTGATGCCTTACCTGCGCAAACTCTTTCTGGTGTTAGACGCTTTAGGGCTGGTCGTCTTTTCAATAATTGGCGCCCAGGTCGCGCTGGATATGGGGCACGGCCCCATAATTGCCGTCGTTGCTGCCGTGACAACGGGCGTTTTCGGCGGCGTATTACGCGATATGTTCTGCAAACGCATTCCGCTTGTCTTTCAGAAAGAACTGTACGCTGGCGTCTCCTTCGCCTCCGCCGTGCTTTACATTATCTTGCAGCACTATGTCTCCAGCCATGACGTTGTTGTGATCTCAACGCTAATGTTCGGTTTTGTCGCACGTTTACTGGCGCTCCGTCTTAAGCTGGGTTTGCCAGTATTTTATTATCGTCATGAGGGTCACTGAGCGCTAAAGCCATCAATACGCTGACTCCCCAGCCACTGGCTGAGCGCTTTTATTTCTGCGTGAGCGAGCCACTGGATAACCCATGCAGCACGGCGTGCGCCTGTTGCGGGAAGTTGCTGCCAGTAGTGTGCGCTGTTCGAGACCATCTGCTGCCATGAACGCGCCCCACTGGCATTTAACGCGGTCTGCGTCAGTGGTATTCCCATCGCCATTAGCCAGCGGGTAAACGGTTGTTTGCGGACGAGGTTGAACTGATGCCAAAGCTGTTCGCCTTTGGCCTGCGCTAACCCAGGCGTGTTCTTGATTTGCTCAGGCGTCAGAGCAAGCCACGAAAAGATATGCGCAAAATGATGATGTTGATGAAGCGCTCGCCAACCCGACTCACCTATCCCCTCTATCCCTAACGCGCCACGCGAGCCAATCCAGACCAACCGGGAGAGAAACTGCTCCTGGCATTCAGCGGTGGCATAGAAACAGGTCAACGAGTTATAGCGATTTTCCGGCGGCGCGGGTTTTGTCCGATCGCTAACGCGCCAGACCACCTTATCAATGCGCGGGATCCCTTGTCCGGCAAGGCTGACAAGAATATGATCGCCCGGCGCGATATCCCACTCTTGCCAGCGCCTGATCGAACCGAGATTCACCCGCTGCACCCGTTTATCATCCAGCATGACGGGAGCGAGCATCGCCACCACTGCAACTTTGCCGCTCTTACCGACCGTGAAATGGATCGCCGTGACTTCCGCCACCTGGGCCACTGGCGGATATTTCCAGGCCGCCAGCCAGTTTCCCTGCCCCGGCAACCAGTTGCGCGACGCTGGCTCGTCGCCAGTCCGGACAACGACACCATCGGTCACAAAAGGCAAGCCTGACGTCCACCACCGCGTACGGGCACGCTCAACGTCTTCAGCGCTTTTCACTAACAGAGTATACTTTTCCGTCAACGTAAAGCCCGCAGCGCTCAGTTGACTGAGTTTTACAGCCATGCGATCAGGTCCGTCGGGCCAGGCCCAGATGAAAACGCCCAGCGAACGTAATGCGCTGGCGTTATCCTTACGCATCAACAGGCCAGCCACCTTTGAACGTGCGTTCATGCCCCCCATTTTTTGCTGTATATGCCCCTCACGGGGCAAAAAGATTTCCCCCTGCAGAACGCTGTTTGCCAGCGCCCCCGTCACGGTCTGGGGAATGGCTGATATTCGCTGCGCTTTTGCGGTCCAGTCTTCGCCTTTCAGGCCATCGCCACGGCTGATCGCCTGGGTTAACGCGCCCTCCCGATACACCAGGGTAATCGCTACGCCATCCACTTTTGGTTGCACCCACAGATCGCCGCGCTCACGCATCCATTGTCGCACCGCGCGCTTATCCGTCAGCTTTTTAACGCCGGTATGGGCAACCGGATGGGAAGCAGCGCCGCCAATAGCGGGCGGCAAGTCGCCGGGCAATACGTCTTCGCCAACGCAGCGCTGCCACTGAGCCAGTCGGGCACGCAACTGATCGTAAACGCCGTCCTCTACGTTGCTTTTCCCCTCCTTCCAGTAGGCGTCGTCCCAACGTGAAATCTGTTGTTGTAAACGGGATAACTCGTCCTGAGCTCTGGCCGCCGACCACGTCGGGCATAACCCCCAGACCTGCGAACACCACAGCAGCCCTACTATGATCGCTATCCCTCTTTTCATTACCGCCTCCCGTATCTGTTGGCGAGCAGGTATAGCGAGTCACATAGGTAAAGCCGAGCGGCAATATATTCTTTTGCGCACGGGCTTCCAGACATTCGCGGTTGTTGCAGAGAATGTCGGTTAAATCAGGAAACAGGCTCGCAAAACGCAACAATCTGGCGCAAAAAGTGTGACAAAAGCTACGTCGCGTTGCGGTGACGTGTATAATAAGCCCGTATGTAGGTTCAATTTGATAATCACATACGTAAGATACTCATGGCTCAAGGCACGCTTTATATTGTTTCTGCCCCCAGTGGCGCGGGTAAATCCAGTCTGATTCAGGCTTTATTGAAAACCCAACCGTTGTACGACACCCAGGTTTCTGTTTCTCACACCACGCGCGCGCCGCGCCCGGGTGAGGTTCACGGCGAACACTATTTCTTCGTCAACCACGATGAGTTCAGAACCATGATCGGTCAGGATGCCTTCCTTGAGCACGCCGAAGTGTTCGGTAATTACTACGGCACTTCGCGCGAGGCGATTGAGCAAGTTCTCGCAACGGGCGTGGATGTTTTTCTGGATATCGACTGGCAGGGCGCTCAGCAAATTCGGCAGAAAATGCCGCATGCGCGGAGTATCTTCATTTTGCCGCCCTCCAAAATCGAACTGGACCGCCGTCTACGTGGTCGTGGTCAGGATAGCGAAGACGTTATCGCAAAACGGATGGCGCAGGCTGTTGCAGAAATGAGCCATTACGCCGAATATGATTATCTTATTGTGAATGATGATTTCGACACCGCGCTGGGCGATCTGAAAACCATCATTCGCGCCGAACGTCTGCGCATGAGCCGCCAAAAGCAGCGCCATGACGCTTTAATCAGCAAACTGTTGGCAGACTGAACCCACTTTCAGTATTATGCCCAGTCATTTCTTCACCTGTGGAGCATTTTAAGTATGGCACGCGTAACTGTTCAGGACGCTGTAGAGAAAATTGGTAACCGTTTTGACCTGGTACTGGTCGCCGCGCGTCGCGCTCGTCAGATGCAGGTAGGCGGAAAGGATCCGCTCGTACCGGAAGAAAACGATAAAACTACCGTAATCGCACTGCGCGAAATCGAAGAAGGTCTGATCAACAACCAGATCCTCGATGTACGTGAGCGCCAGGAACAGCAAGAGCAGGAAGCCGCTGAATTACAAGCCGTTACCGCGATTGCTGAAGGTCGTCGTTAATCACAAAGCGGGTCGCCCTTGTATCTGTTTGAAAGCCTGAATCAGCTGATTCAAACCTACCTGCCTGAAGACCAAATCAAACGTCTTCGGCAGGCGTATCTCGTTGCACGTGACGCTCACGAGGGCCAGACACGTTCAAGCGGTGAACCTTACATCACGCACCCTGTTGCCGTAGCCTGCATTCTGGCCGAGATGAAGCTCGACTATGAAACATTGATGGCCGCGCTGTTGCATGACGTGATTGAAGATACCCCCGCCACCTACCAGGACATGGAGCAGCTATTTGGTAAAAGCGTTGCTGAACTGGTCGAAGGGGTATCGAAGCTTGATAAGCTTAAGTTCCGCGACAAGAAAGAGGCGCAGGCCGAAAACTTTCGCAAGATGATTATGGCGATGGTGCAGGATATCCGCGTCATTCTTATCAAACTTGCTGACCGTACCCATAACATGCGCACACTGGGTTCTTTGCGCCCGGATAAACGTCGCCGCATCGCCCGCGAAACGCTTGAAATTTACAGCCCGCTGGCACACCGTTTAGGTATCCATCACATTAAAACCGAGCTGGAAGAGCTGGGTTTTGAGGCGCTGTATCCCAACCGCTATCGGGTAATTAAAGAAGTCGTCAAAGCCGCTCGCGGCAACCGTAAAGAGATGATCCAGAAAATCCTCTCTGAAATTGAAGGACGGCTACAGGAAGCAGGGATTCCCTGTCGCGTCAGTGGACGCGAGAAGCATCTCTATTCCATCTACTGCAAAATGGTGCTTAAAGAGCAGCGTTTTCATTCGATCATGGACATTTACGCCTTCCGCGTCATCGTTCATGACGCCGACACTTGCTACCGCGTGCTCGGCCAGATGCACAGCCTTTACAAGCCGCGTCCTGGCCGCGTGAAGGACTATATCGCCATTCCGAAAGCGAACGGCTATCAGTCGCTGCATACCTCAATGATCGGCCCACACGGCGTTCCTGTTGAGGTGCAAATCCGCACTGAAGATATGGATCAGATGGCGGAGATGGGGGTTGCGGCGCACTGGGCTTATAAAGAGCATGGCGAGACCAGCACCACCGCGCAAATCCGCGCTCAGCGCTGGATGCAGAGTCTGCTTGAGCTACAGCAAAGCGCAGGCAGCTCCTTTGAGTTTATTGAAAGCGTTAAATCCGATCTTTTCCCCGATGAGATTTACGTTTTCACCCCGGAAGGCCGCATTGTCGAACTGCCAGCCGGCGCCACCCCGGTCGACTTCGCATACGCCGTGCACACCGACATCGGTCACGCCTGCGTGGGCGCTCGCGTCGACAGACAGCCTTACCCGCTGTCACAGCCGCTTACCAGCGGTCAGACGGTGGAGATCATTACCGCGCCGGGCGCTCGTCCCAATGCCGCGTGGCTTAACTTCGTTGTCAGTTCAAAAGCCCGCGCCAAGATTCGTCAACTGTTGAAAAACCTTAAACGTGACGATTCCGTTAGCCTCGGACGCCGCCTGCTCAACCATGCGCTGGGCGGTAGCCGTAAACTGGCTGAAATTCCGCAGGAGAATATCCAGCGCGAGCTTGAACGTATGAAACTGGCCACGCTTGACGACCTGCTGGCGGAAATCGGCCTCGGTAACGCCATGAGCGTGGTGGTGGCGAAAAACCTGCAGCAGGGTGAGGCGTCTACCACGACGGCGCAGCCTGCCGCAACGGGCCACGGACATCTGCCGATCAAAGGCGCAGACGGCGTACTGATTACCTTCGCCAAATGCTGCCGTCCGATCCCAGGCGACCCGATCATCGCCCACGTCAGCCCCGGTAAAGGCCTGGTGATTCACCACGAGTCCTGCCGTAACATCCGCGGCTACCAGAAAGAGCCAGAGAAGTTTATGGCCGTTGAGTGGGACAAAGAGACGGCGCAGGAATTTATCACCGAGATCAAAGTGGATATGTTTAACCATCAGGGCGCGCTGGCTAACCTGACGGCGGCAATTAACACCACGACCTCCAATATTCAAAGCCTGAATACAGAAGAAAAAGATGGTCGCGTCTACAGCGCCTTTATTCGTCTTACCGCGCGCGATCGCGTGCATCTGGCGAATATCATGCGCAAAATCCGCGTCATGCCGGACGTGATTAAAGTCACCCGTAACCGAAACTAGTTTTATGAATGAACAACGTTATGCGCGTATCCGTGAAATGCTCGCCAGGCGGCAGCCTGATCTGACCGTCTGCATGGAGCAGGTTCATAAACCTCATAACGTTTCTGCGATCATTCGTACCGCAGACGCTGTCGGCGTCCATGAAGTCCACGCCGTCTGGCCGGGCAGCCGCATGCGCACCATGGCCTCCGCGGCAGCGGGTAGCAACAGTTGGGTGCAGGTAAAAACGCACCGCACCATTGGCGAGGCGGTCAACCATCTGAAAGGTCAGGGCATGCAGGTTCTGGCGACCCATCTGTCTGACAAAGCGGTCGATTTTCGCGACATTGATTATACCCGTCCCACCTGCATCCTGATGGGGCAGGAAAAAACCGGTATTACCCAGGAAGCATTAGCCCTTGCGGATCAGGATATTATTATTCCGATGATTGGCATGGTGCAATCACTGAACGTCTCCGTCGCTTCCGCGCTGATTCTTTACGAAGCCCAGCGTCAACGACAGAACGCGGGCATGTACCTGCGCGAAAACAGTATGCTGCCAGAGGACGAACAGCAGCGTCTGCTGTTTGAGGGCGGCTATCCGGTGCTGGCGAAAGTCGCCAGGCGTAAAGGCTTGCCCTACCCGCGGGTGAACCAGCAGGGTGAGATCGAGGCGGATGCCTCCTGGTGGTCCACCATGCAGGCCGCAGGGTAATTCCCGTGTCGGGCCGCTTGTTAGACGCTGTCCCGCTCAGTTCCTTAACGGGCGTTGGCGCGGCGCAAAGCAGCAAACTGGCAAAAATCGGCCTGCACACCGTGCAGGATCTTCTTTTGCATCTCCCTCTGCGCTATGAAGATCGCACCCATCTTTATCCCATCGGCGAACTGTTGCCGGGCATTTATGCCACGGTCGAAGGCGAAGTGCTGAACTGCAACATCACTTTTGGCGGTCGCCGGATGATGACATGCCAGATAAGCGACGGCTCCGGCATTCTCACCCTGCGCTTTTTCAACTTCAGCGCAGCAATGAAAAACAGCCTTGCCAGCGGACGTCGGGTGCTGGCTTATGGCGAAGCGAAGCGCGGGAAATACGGTGCCGAGATGATTCATCCGGAATACCGTATCCAGGGCGATCTCAGCACCCCTGAGTTACAGGAAACCCTGACCCCTGTCTATCCGACCACTGAAGGCGTCAAGCAGGCGACGCTGCGCAAGCTGACCGACCAGGCGTTAGACCTGCTGGATACCTGCGCCATTGCCGAACTGCTGCCGCCGGAACTCGCGCAGGGCATGATGAGCCTGCCGGAAGCATTGCGTACCCTCCACCGTCCGCCGCCGACGCTACTACTGAGCGATCTGGAAACCGGTCAGCATCCGGCGCAGCGACGACTGATCCTTGAAGAATTACTGGCGCATAATCTGAGTATGCTGGCGCTTCGCGCCGGAGCGCAGCGTTTCCATGCGCAACCGCTGAGCGCCAACGACACGCTCAAAAACCAACTTTTAGCGTCGCTGCCGTTTAAACCCACGGGCGCACAGGCGCGCGTTGTCGCGGAAATCGAACGAGATATGGCGCTGGACGTTCCGATGATGCGTCTGGTGCAGGGCGATGTTGGCTCCGGTAAAACGCTGGTGGCGGCGCTTGCCGCACTGCGGGCGATTGCGCACGGCAAGCAGGTCGCGCTGATGGCGCCCACCGAACTGCTGGCAGAACAACATGCCAATAACTTCCGTAACTGGTTTGCGCCGCTTGGCGTGGAAGTGGGCTGGCTGGCCGGCAAGCAGAAAGGAAAGGCGCGTCTGGCCCAGCAGGAGGCGATCGCCAGCGGACAGGTGCAAATGGTGGTGGGGACACACGCTATTTTCCAGGAGCAGGTGCAGTTTAACGGTCTTGCCCTGGTGATTATCGACGAACAGCACCGTTTTGGCGTGCATCAGCGTCTGGCGCTATGGGAAAAAGGCGAGCAGCAGGGTTTCCATCCACACCAGCTAATCATGACCGCCACGCCGATCCCACGCACCCTCGCGATGACCGCTTATGCGGATCTCGACACGTCCGTTATCGATGAACTGCCGCCGGGACGTACGCCCGTCACCACCGTCGCCATTCCGGACACCCGGCGCAGTGACATTATCGACCGGGTGCGCAACGCCTGTACCCAGGAAGGGCGTCAGGCTTACTGGGTGTGCACGCTGATTGAAGAGTCGGACCTGCTGGAAGCGCAGGCCGCAGAAGCGACGTGGGAAGAGCTGAAGCTGGCCCTACCGGAGCTGAACGTCGGCCTGGTGCATGGCCGGATGAAACCAGCGGAGAAGCAGGCTGTGATGGCGGCGTTTAAGCAAGGTGAACTGCATCTGCTGGTTGCGACGACAGTCATTGAAGTGGGTGTGGATGTCCCTAATGCCAGCCTGATGATCATCGAAAACCCGGAGCGTCTGGGGCTGGCGCAGTTGCATCAGCTTCGTGGGCGCGTTGGTCGCGGCGCGGTTGCTTCTCACTGCGTACTGCTTTACAAGTCTCCTCTATCGAAGACGGCTCAGAAACGACTGCAGGTGCTGCGCGACAGTAACGATGGCTTCGTGATTGCGCAAAAAGACTTAGAAATTCGCGGTCCCGGCGAACTGCTCGGCACACGCCAGACGGGCAATGCCGAGTTTAAAGTAGCGGATTTACTGCGCGATCAGGCCATTATTCCCGAAGTTCAGCGCATTGCGCGTCATATTCATGAAAGGTATCCGCAGCAGGCAAAAGCGCTTATCGAACGCTGGATGCCGGAAACGGAGCGCTATTCCAACGCCTGACCGTTTCCGATGTCGTGGCGGCGTTACGCCGCCCCCGGGTTTACTGTGCGAAAATCGGCAGCAGCAGATACAGTTTGATCACCAGCGCGTTGACGATATCAATGAAGAACGCGCCAACCATTGGAACCACCAGAAATGCCATATGCGACGGACCAAACCGGTCGGTAATTGCCTGCATATTGGCAATTGCCGTCGGCGTGGCGCCCAGGCCAAATCCACAGTGTCCTGCCGCCAGCACCGCCGCGTCGTAGTTTTTACCCATCATGCGCCAGGTCACGAACACAGCGTACAGCGCCATGGCGATCGTTTGCACCACCAGAATAGCCAGCATCGGCAGCGCCAGCGAAGCCAGCTCCCACAACTTCAGACTCATCAGCGCCATCGCCAGGAACAGCGACAGACTGACGTTGCCCATAACGGACACGGCACGTTCAAAGACGCGGTAAAAGCCCAGCAGCGCCAGACCATTGCTGACGATCACGCCGACAAACAGTACGCAGACAAAGGTAGGCAGTTCAAACACCGTACCCGCCAGCAGCTGGGCAACAATTTTCCCCACGGTCAGACAGATGGCGATGAGGGCGATGGTTTCGATCAGCACCAGCGAGGTGATCATGCGTCCAACGTCCGGTTTCTCAAACGCTGTCGGCACTTCCTGATCGTCAGGGATACCATCCGGCGTGGTGGAATGCTTCACCAGATAACGGGCAACCGGCCCCCCGATCAGCCCGCCAAGCACCAGACCAAAGGTCGCGCAGGCCATTGCCACTTCCGTGGCGTTCGCAAAACCGTAACGCTCAATAAACAACTTACTCCACGCCGCGCCGGTGCCGTGCCCGCCGGACAGCGTAATTGACCCGGCAATCAGCCCCATTAACGGATCCAGTCCCAGCAGGCTTGCCATTCCGATGCCGATAGCGTTTTGCATCAGCAGCAGACCAACCACCACGATCAAAAAGATACCAACGACGCGGCCCCCTTTGCGCAGGCTGGCGATGTTCGCGTTTAGACCAATGGTGGCAAAAAAGGCCAGCATTAACGGGTCACGCAAGGTCATGTCAAAGTCAACTTCCCAGCCCATGCTCTTTTTCAGCACCAGCAAAGCCAGCGCGACCAGTAAGCCACCGGCAACGGGTTCCGGAATGGTGTATTTCTTCAGAAAGGAGACTGACTGGACCAGCTTGCGCCCCAGTAGAAGCGTTAGCGTTGCGGCAACAAGTGTCGATAACGTATCGAGATGAAACATAGACTAGCTCCTGTTGTGTGCATGGTTCGTACATGCACGGTTTCCTGAAATTTCTGCTCTTCATGAGTAATCGGCATGGATTTTAAGCAGAAAAGCAGTAAAAGTTATATAAAAAGGTGAGGTTAGTTGTTTTAAATATTAGGATTAGCGAGTGGCAATCGTTTGCTTTTACCTTCTGGTCAGCTAAAATGCCCGCTTTTCCACCACGGGATTGCCTCTGATGTCTGTTAACACCCTTGAATCAGAAAGTGCGCAACCGGTTGCGCATAATCAAAACAGTGAACTGATTTATCGTCTGGAAGATCGCCCGCCGCTACCGCAAACCCTTTTCGCCGCCTGCCAGCACCTGTTGGCGATGTTTGTTGCGGTCATTACCCCGGCGCTGCTTATCTGTCAGGCGCTCGGGTTACCGGCACAGGATACGCAACACATCATCAGCATGTCGCTGTTCGCCTCCGGCGTGGCCTCGATTATTCAGATTAAAGCGTGGGGGCCGGTCGGTTCGGGATTGTTATCAATTCAGGGAACCAGTTTTAACTTCGTGGCGCCGCTGATCATGGGCGGCACCGCGCTGAAAACCGGCGGCGCAGATGTCCCAACCATGATGGCCGCGCTGTTTGGTACGCTAATGCTGGCAAGCTGCACCGAAATGGTAATTTCCCGTGTGTTGCACCTCGCGCGCCGCATCATTACGCCGCTGGTTTCAGGCGTCGTGGTGATGATTATCGGCCTGTCGCTGATTCAGGTCGGTCTGACGTCTATTGGCGGTGGTTATGCCGCCATGAGCGACAATACGTTCGGCGCGCCAAAAAACCTGCTGCTGGCAGGCGTGGTGCTGCTGCTGATTATTCTGCTTAACCGTCAACGCAACCCGTACCTGCGCGTCGCCTCACTGGTTATCGCGATGGCGGCGGGTTACGCGCTGGCGTGGTTTATGGGGATGCTGCCGGAAAACACCGCGACCGCCTCCCAGGAACTGATCATGGTGCCAACGCCGCTGTACTATGGCCTGGGTATCGACTGGAGCCTGCTGCTGCCGCTGATGCTGGTCTTTATGATCACGTCACTGGAAACTATCGGCGACATCACCGCCACATCCGACGTTTCTGAACAACCGGTCTCTGGCCCGCTGTATATGAAGCGCCTGAAGGGCGGCGTACTGGCAAACGGCCTGAACTCCTTCGTCTCTGCCGTCTTTAACACGTTCCCGAATTCCTGCTTCGGCCAGAATAACGGCGTGATTCAACTGACCGGCGTGGCCAGCCGCTACGTTGGTTTCGTAGTGGCGCTGATGCTGATCCTGCTCGGTCTGTTTCCGGCGGTAAGCGGTTTTGTACAGCATATTCCGGAGCCGGTGCTGGGTGGCGCAACGCTGGTGATGTTCGGCACCATCGCCGCTTCTGGTGTGCGCATTGTGTCCCGCGAGCCGCTGAACCGCCGCGCTATCCTGATCATCGCACTCTCACTGGCGGTCGGTCTTGGCGTGTCTCAGCAGCCGCTGATCCTGCAATTTGCGCCAGACTGGGTGAAAAACCTGCTATCTTCCGGCATCGCCGCCGGAGGGATTACCGCTATCGTTCTGAACCTGATTTTCCCGCCTGAAAAGCAGTAAGCCTTATGCGACGGTGAGTTCAATTCACCGTCGCTATAATACTCTTTCACGATTCCTGCCTTGAGGATCGCGCGTAAATCGTGCATAACTCAGCTATGTGTATTCGCGGGATGGAAGACCATGAAATTTATTGGAAAGCTGATTCTCTATCTGCTCATCGCCCTTCTGGTGGTGATTCTCGGCCTCTATTTTCTGCTGCAAACCCGCTGGGGAGCAGAGCACGTCAGCGCCTGGGTATCAGAGAACAGTCAGTATCGTCTGGCCTTTGATGCGATGGATCATCGCTTTTCCTCGCCTACGCATGTTCTGCTGGAAAACGTTACCTTTGGTCGCGACGGCCAACCGGCCACGCTGGTGGCGAAAACTGTCGATATTGGCCTGAGCAGCCGCCAGCTCACCGATCCCTTTCATGTCGACACCATCTTGCTAAAAGACGGCACGCTGAACATTTCGCTCCAGACGGCGCCCTTCCCCTTCCAGGCCGATCGCCTGCAGTTACAGGGGATGGCGTTTAACAGCCCGGGCAGCGAATGGGATCTGAGCGCCCAGCGGGTAAATGGCGGCGTGATCCCGTGGTTGCCGGAAGCCGGTCACGTCCTTGGCAGAAAAGCGCAAATTCAACTGAGCGCGGGTTCACTGACCCTGAACGACGTTCCTGCCACCAACGTCCTGATTGAAGGCAGCATCGATAACGAGCAGGTGAACTTAAGCAACATTGGCGCAGACGTGGCCCGCGGCGCATTAACCGGAGTGGCGAGGCGCAATGCCGACGGCAGTTGGATGGTGGAAAATCTGCGCCTGAACGATATCCGGCTACAAAGCGATAAGTCGCTCAGCGACTTTTTTGCCCCGCTGACAACCGTTCCTTCCTTGCAGATTGGCCGTCTCGAAGTGACCGACGCCCGCCTGCAAGGACCGGACTGGGCGGTAACCGACCTTGATCTCAGTCTGCGCAATCTGACCTTCAGCAAGGACGACTGGCAAAGTCAGGAAGGTAAGCTGTCGATGAACGCCAGCGAATTCATCTTCGGTTCGCTACACCTGTTTGATCCTATCCTGAACGCGGAGTTTTCACCGCAGGGCATTGCGCTGCGCCAGTTCACCTCCCGCTGGGAAGGTGGGATGATCAGAACGTCGGGCAACTGGCTGCGCGACGGCAAAGCGCTGGTGCTGGATGACGCCGCGCTGGCTGGGGTGGAGTACACCCTGCCGGAAAACTGGAAAAAGCAGTGGATGAAACCGCTACCCGCCTGGCTGAACAGCCTGACGCTGAAAAAATTGAGCGCCAGCCGCAATTTGCTGATCGATATCGACTCAGCCTTTCCCTGGCAGTTGACCGCGCTGGATGGCTACGGCGCGAACCTCGGTCTGGTACAGGATCGCAAATGGGGTGTCTGGAGCGGAAATGCAACGCTGAATGCGGCGGCCGCAACCTTCAACCGGGTAGACGTGCGCCGACCGTCATTGTCGCTGACAGCCAACGCCAGTACGGTGAATATCAGCGAACTGAGCGCATTCACAGAAAAAGGGCTGCTGGAGGCAACTGCCAGCGTATCGCAGCTTCCGCAGCGCCAGACACAAATCAGCCTGACCGGACGCGGCGTACCGGTTAACGTGCTGCAGCAGTGGGGATGGCCTGCGCTACCCCTCGCTGGCGACGGAAATATTCAGCTAACCGCCAGCGGCAGCATACAGGCGGACGTGCCGCTGAAACCCACGGTCAACGGACAGTTGCATGCAGTAAACGCCGAGCAACAACAGGTGACGCAGACCATGACTGGCGGAGTCGTGTCGACGACTGCCCAGTAAACAAGCCCGATGGCGGCGTTGGCGCCATCGGGTTCTTTCTCTTACGGCTCAAAGGTAGATGACAATCTCGTCCCCTTCTGCTTTCACCACTACGCCCCACTCGCTACCCTCATGTGAGCCGCCCTTCACGCCGCTCAGCGTCTGCACGTTGCGCAAGCAGACGGACCAGTTCCGCGCTTTGCCTGTGCCCGTCATGGTCAGAACATTGCCCTGACGTGACGCCTTAAGCGTAAACATCACAGCACCGTCCGCCGCAGGCACTTCGCAAGCCGCTTCACGCCCATCCTCAAGGTGGAATAACTGGAACGCTGTGCCCTCATGCCATGGGTAGTCCGGCTTCTGACTGTTGTTGCCCAGCGCTAACAGTGTGTTGTCGCGCACATAAACCGGCAGGCTGAGAAAATCGTGCTGCTGTTTATGCCAGCGGTTCCCCTGAATTTCGTCGTTACGCCACAGATGCGTCCAGCGGCCTTCCGGCAGATAAAACTGAACATCCCCCGCCTCGCTGAACACGGGCGCCACCAGCACCGAATCGCCGAGCATGTACTGGCGATCGAGATAATCACACGCCGGATCGTCCGGGAATTCCAGCATCATTGCGCGCATCATCGGCGTCCCGCGTTCGTTCGCCCGCGCTGCCTCACGATACAGATACGGCATCAGGCGGCATTTCTGTTCGGTAAAGAAACGGACTACATCGCAGGACTCATCGTCATAGGCCCACGGCACCCGGTAAGATTTACTGCCATGCAGGCGACTGTGGCTCGAAAGCAGCCCGAACGCGCACCAGCGTTTGTAAACGTGCGCCGGGGCGGTGTTTTCGAAGCCGCCAATATCGTGGCTCCAGAAGCCAAAGCCGGACAGACCGATGGACAAGCCGCCACGCAGGCTCTCCGCCATCGATTCGTAGTTGGCGTAGCAGTCTCCGCCCCAGTGCACCGGAAACTGTTGCGCACCGACGGAGGCTGAACGGGCAAACAGCACCGCCTCTTCTTCACCCACGGTCTCTTTCAGCACGTTCCACACCAATTTGTTGTAGAGATAGGCGTAATGGTTGTGCATTTTCTGCGGATCGGCGCCGTCAAGCCACTGAACATCCGTCGGAATGCGCTCGCCGAAGTCAGTTTTGAAACAGTCAACGCCGATATCCACCAGCCCCTTCAATTTGTCGGCATACCACTGGCATGTTTCCGGGTTGGTGAAGTCATAAATCGCCAGCCCGGGCTGCCATTTATCCCACTGCCACAAGGAACCATCCGGGCGCTTCAACAAATAGCCTTTCTCTTTCAACTCGTTAAATATTGGCGATTTTTGCCCGATGTACGGGTTGATCCAGACGCAGACTTTTAGCCCTTTCTCTTTCAGGCGACGAATCATTCCTTCCGGGTCCGGGAACGTTACCGGATCCCATTCGAAATCGCACCACTGAAAGGCTTTCATCCAGAAGCAGTCAAAATGGAAGACGTGCAGCGGCAGGTTGCGCGCCGCCATGCCGTCAATAAAGCTGTTTACCGTGGCTTCATCGTAGTTGGTGGTGAACGAGGTGGTCAGCCACAGCCCGAAGGACCACGCTGGCGGCAGCGCCGGACGCCCGGTAAACCGGGTATAGCGGTCCAGCACCGCTTTCGGGGTCGGCCCGTCGATGACGAAGTATTCCAGATACTCGCTTTCCACGCTGAACTGCACTTTCGACACTTTCTCTGAGCCGATTTCAAACGACACGTTCTGCGGATGGTTTACCAGCACGCCATAACCGCGATTCGTCAGGTAAAAAGGAATGTTTTTATAGGACTGCTCGGTACTGGTGCCGCCGTCACGGTTCCAGGTATCAACCGTCTGGCCGTTGCGCACCAACGCAGTAAAGCGCTCGCCCAGCCCGTATACCGTCTCGCCCACGCCGAGATCGAGACGCTCGAACATGTAGTTACGCTGGGTATGGGTATCCTGCACGTAGCCGTTATTTTTCAGCTGGCTGCCCGTAATGCGCACGCCGTTGCGCAAGAAATCCAGCGACCAGAATTCGCCTTTGGTTACGCGAACGCTCAGATCGCCGCTTTTCAGCTCGGCGTATTCATCGTTATTTTCAATCTCAACCTTCACGTCATCCAGCACGTTCAGGGGGTAATGTGGGCCATTATCCAGCGCGCCCTGAAAATGCACCATGCGCACCCCCACAATGCCTTGCTGCGGCGAGAAAAAGCGCAGGGTAAACAGGGGGGTATCCAGTTGCCATGTACGTTCGCGAACGTCACGCGGCGCGACATAGACCACCAGTTCATTGCCATGCTGTTCGACGTCAAAGACCTGGATGGGATGAATCAGGTTAAGACCAGGCTGGATCAGCCAGTTACCGTCGCTAATTTTCATGCTCAGTTCCTTAAGTTCTGAAATTCTTTATGCGTAAATTCGTGCTGATTGCGGCGCGCGCCCTGTGCCAACTGGTCGAGGATTGTTCTCAGATACGGCGTTTTCAGGGTGTAATAGCGTTTGGCAATCACGGCGCTCAGCAGGTAGCAGATAGCCGGGACGAGAGTGAACAGGGCAATGATGATGCTGATTGTCGCGCCGTTTTGGGCCTTCGCTGCGGCATCGTAGCCCCCGCCCGCCAGCATCCAGCCAATGAGTGCTCCGCCCAGTGCAAGGCCGAGTTTCAGCACGAACAGCGTGCCCGCGAAGCTAATACCGGTAAGGCGTTTACCGTTGCGCCATTCGCCATAATCGACGGTATCCGACATCATCACCCACTGGATTGGCGTCACCAGCTGGTGCAGTACGCCAATCACGAAGATAAAACCAAACATAGTGATGCTGGCGTGCATCGGCACGAAGAACATCGCCAGACTAAGCGCCGCCAGCGCGGCATTGGTCCACCAGAATACGCTGACCTTGCATTTCCAGTCGGTGAGCGGTTTCGCCAGCGCAGAGCCAATGAGGTTGCCGACGCAGTAGGTGGTGAGGAAGGCGACAAACACGCCCGGCGTCCCCATAATCCAGGTGACGTAATACATCATGGCGCCGCCGCGGACGCAGACGGCGAGAATGTTAAGAATGGTAAGCAGGCCAACAATCCGCCACTGGTCGTTTTGCCAGATATCGCGCAGATCCTCACGCATTGAAGTGCTGTTAGGCGGCGCTTCCACGCGCTCTTTGGTGGTGAAAAAGCAGAACGCCAGCATCAGGAACGCCACGACGGACAGCACCGCGATCCCGCCCTGAAAACCGAGCGCTTTATCGCCACCGCCGATAAAGTCCACCAGCGGCATCATTAACACGGTGGAGAGCATGCCGCCTGCCGTCGCCAACACAAAACGCCAGGATTGCAAAGAAATACGCTGCGCCGGGTCGTTAGTTATCACACCGCCCAGCGCGCAGTAGGGGATATTTACCACGGTATAAAGCAGGGTCAGCAGGGTATAAGTCACCGCGGCATAGATCATTTTGCCATTGAGGCTGAGCTCCGGCGTACTGTATGCCAGTACGCACACCAAACCAAACGGCAGCGCGCCAAACAGCACCCATGGGCGAAATTTCCCCCAGCGAGAACGCGTGCGGTCAGCTAATAGCCCCATACATGGGTCTGAAATAGCATCTAGCGCCCGCGCCAGTAAAAACATCGTACCGACGAACCCTGCGGGGATACCAAAAATATCGGTATAAAAAAACATCATGTACAACATAACGTTATCGAAAATAATATGGCTGGCGGCATCACCCATCCCATAGCCAATCTTCTCTTTAACGGACAACACAGGATTCTTCATTTTGCATCCCCTGACGCGCTGATACCGGTTACAGTTTTTGTAAACCATCCTCCTGGGGGCGGGTATTCCGATATTTTGTTATCAAATTACGATTCTTCTTTTCTGTGATCGCGGTTGCGCCAGAAGATGTGAATAATTGTAACTAACGGAATTTAAGAGGTTTTATATGAAACCGATCATGGTAAGGCGAAAAGTAAATTAAAAAATGACGCGGGGGGATGTGGAAACCTTGCGAAAGTGGCTATAATGCGCCCGCCTCCATGTAGCAATGCAGGCGCGGAAGATCGTCGTCTCCGGTGAGGCGGCTGGACTTCAAATCCAGTTGGGGCCGCCAGCGGTCCCGGGCAGGTTCGACTCCTGTGATCTTCCGCCAATTTGCCTCTATTGAACTCTGCCGACGTCAACAAAACCCCTTCCAAACACTTTTATATCAAGCTTTCCTTGTATCCCGAGGTCAATCGACGTCAACCTGCATCAAATTGTTTTTGGGGGTGCATTCGGGGGGTACCACTCCTCCTTTAAAAGACAAGCACTCCATAATGGTAAAAATGTGAGTTATAACAATGGCTTTTAACGATATCTTTGTTATACAAGAGATTCATTGGAGTGTCAGATTAGTTACAGGCGGAAATTCCCGCTGGAGGAGGAATTCATCAAAAGCCAGAGAATGTCATGGCGCTAACCGATGTTAAAGTGAAAACCGCGAAGCCAAAAGAAAAGCCCTATAAACTGGCTGATGGCAGCGGTATGTATCTGCTGATTAACGCAAATGGTTCCAAATACTGGCAAATGAAGTACCGCTTCGCCGGTGACGCTGATTACGCTGATGACGTGACGTAGCCACGTTTCCGGCTCAATGCCGTTAAATTCTTTTACTAAATTTTTGAAATAATAATTCCTTTACTAATTTTAGTTATTTCCTGATGGCAGATTATGGTTGCATTTATCGTTTAATGAAAATGACAGCAAGCGAGTTAAAATTGAATTTTAAAATAAATAAAAAAGAGCACAACATATTGCAGTAAATACACATATACTGATAACGGGGCAGATAACCTCGTGATGTCCGATACTCATCTCAGCGCGAATTTATCGTCATTAAATCATGTATTGAGAAGTATTCTCACACGATACAGAGTATTCGCATTTTTCTGTAACAAAATGTTTCTTTATTTTTTTGCGCATTATCGTAGATATCTGAAAAATAGGATTTTTACCAAAAACATAAATTTTTTGTATGTGTTTGTTTTCTCTGCACCTCATCAGAAGAAATCCGAAAAAAAGATCGACAGAAGCATTCATTTCCCCATTAATAATAGTCTTAAACTATCAATTAAGGCCCACCCATCAGGTTTGACAATCAATTTTGCTTATGTAATATTCAGATTTAACTCATATATATTAACAACAGCTAAATGAGCCTGCCGGGCAATATTTGAAAGAATCAACTCACCGGCTAATACGATCTCCCCGGAAAAAGAATTGACGGGGTTGCTATGAGACAGGGAGTACAGGCTGTATGACAAAGGAATTTGTGAAGAAGCAGGCTATTGCCAGCTGGCCTGAGGATGACATTTATTTTTCCAAAGGCATTTCGGTGCTGACCCGTTTTTTTATCAAGCTTGAACCCGGCGTGGACTATCTGTTCATCAACCTCGATAATTATACACTGGCTTCTTTTTTTCGCTCATTTTCGCAATTAAGTAAAAGTGGCTATCAACTGATAATAATTTCGAGCCATCGCCTTCTGCCATTGGCCTTTTTCTGGTTTTTAAAATACAAAACCGTCAGCGCTATCTTTGAATCGCGATGCTCACTAAATGACTTCATTCGAGGTATGGATACCGTGGCGAGTGGACGTCAGATTGCGTGGCCGCATCCGGGACCTGCGCGTTTACTCTCTTCAAGAGATGTTTTACTTCTGAGACATTATCTGGAAGGCGGAAGCATGGACTATTTACAGGAAAAGCATAATCGCGCCTATTCCACCCTACAGGGTTGGAAAGCTTCCGTCGCCCGTAAATTTAAAGTAAAAAAATTGAGCACCTACTTGTTCTGCACTGAATAAACTCGCTTCGCCACAATCGCTTCCCCCAAAATCTTCCCCCAGCAATATCTTACGGGGCTGATAGTAACATTTGTTAAATATGGAATTTATTAACCATGGATTTAGACATGAAACGCATTTTTTACCATTCTGTATTTCCAGCATTATGCTTAACAGCATATCCGCTGACGGCTGCGGAAATGCTCCCTTCTCCTTTTCTGCCCACCCAATCCACCGCTATGCCCGGAGATCTGCTGAACAATCCGGCTTACGCTAACCACTGGGCCTGGGTGGAACAAAAATGGGGAGAAAAATATCCTGCACTTACGATTAAAGATAAAAAATATATTGCAAATCAGGAAATTGTTCTGATTAATCCCGATTTTTATAAGCAGAACGTCGTCTTATTAAACGAGTCTTACAGTTATAATAATACGCTCAACTCTGTTCAGCTTAGTATCGGTGACGGACTGTATGAGGCGGCAGGTTCTGAAGCGGTAAACACCACGGTAAAAGGGGAATACCTCAATGGCAGGGGCAACATCGAAACCGGGGTTTTACAACTGAATAACGGCGGTAAAGCTTATCATACGATCGTGGAAAACTACGGCGCCCTGACGCTAAACGGCAGGTCTGAAGCCTACGACACCGTTGTGAAAACAGGCGGAAGGCAAACCGTTGGCGGCAGTGCCTATGCTCAGGCAAACCTTATTGATGGCGGGCTTCAGGTGCTGTCCGTCACCAGCACTGCGGTGGTGGAGGACACCATTGTGCAAAATGGCGGCCAGCAGATCATTTATGCCGGCACGGCGAAAAACTCGCACATCGGCGCAGGCAGTTATCAACTCACCAGCGGCCTGGCTCTGAACACGTTCCTGTATAACGGCGCATTTCAGCAGGTCTATGCCGGACAAGGGGGAGATAACGTCGCGGATCGCGATACCACCGTCTACGCCGGGGCGCGCCAGACGGTGACCACAGGCGTATCTGAAAACGCCCGGGTTTATGGCACCCAGGTGATTACTGGCGTCGGCGGCGAATGGCTTGACGGCGACTGGGCTTCCGACAGCGATTCCAAAGTGCGCATAAACGGTCAACAGGCGAAGGATGCAACGATTTATGCCGGCGGCCTGCAACGTATTCAGACCGGCAATGCAGACGGGACGCAGGTATATGGCACCCAGCTTGTTAACGGTCAGAAAGGCGGTTGGTCTGGCGGACAATGGGTTGAGCAGGATGGCTGGACTGGCGGTATTCGCGCCAACGCGACCAATTCGACGGTGCATGCCGGAGGACTCCAGCAACTCGCCTGGTACGGTGAAGCCAGCGATACGCTTATTGATGGCGGACGCCAGGAAGTGCTCGCGTTGGGGCATATCTCGAATACCACCGTTCGCAACGGTGGGAGCAGCCTGATCGCCTATGGCGGCTATTCATCAGACGCCCTGACGGTAGAAGATGGCTCTCTGACGATGGAAGGGGGAAGCGTCCATGACTGGACGGGCAACCTGGGCAAAGGCGCATGGGCGGCAGCAGTGGACTTACAAAACCCCTCTTCGCTTTTATATCTCAAACATAATGCTGATGACGTTGAATCCGTCGCGACGATTAAAGCGTTAACCAATAACGGCGTGGTCAATTTTAGCGGCCCTGACGGGCACACTGCCGGCCAGTTTAATCGCCTTGAACTTACCACGCTGGACGGTAGCGGCACCTTCATCATGAATACCAACGTTTCCGGCGGAGTGGGCGATTTCCTGAACGTTTCTGACGCTGTTACCGGGCAATTTCATGTCACCGTGCGGGATTCAGGCAGCGAGCTACGTAGCCGCAGCGTTTCGCCTTATCATCTGATTTATGCCAACGGCAGCGCGACAGATACCTTCTCGATGACAAACGGTAGCGTCGATCTGGGGGCTTATAAATACTATCTTGTGCATGGTGCGGATAGCGATAAGGACAACTGGTATTTATCGCCTGTGGCGGTAACGCCGGAACCGGGTCCAGATCCGGACCCGGAACCAACGCCTGAGCCTGGCCCCGATCCGGAACCGGCGCCCAATCCGGATCCGAATCCTGCCCCCGAACCGGACCCTCACCCTGCGCCCGAACCAGGCCCAACGCCAGGCACAAAACCGGATTTGTCGGAAAGCGCCAAAGCCGTTATTGCGATGGCTAACGTGACGCCAACCCTCTGGGACGCCGAGTTGTCAACGCTACGTACCCGTCTCGGTGAAATACGCCAGATGGGCGATCACGATGACGGCGCCTGGGGTAAATACATCAGCAGCCGTTACCGTGTTTCAACAGAGCATGTAGGTTATCGTCAGGATATGAATGGCGTGATGTTAGGCGGCGATAAGCGTTTCAGTCTGGAAAGCAGCGCCCTGATTATGGGCAGTATGGTCTCTTATACGCGTTCCGATTTGGACTCATCCAGTACGCAGGGTAAAGCGGATAGCTATGGCGTCGGTCTGTATGCTACCTGGTTACATAACAGCGGCTATTACGTGGATGGCGTATTAAAAGCCAACTATTTCCGTACCGAGAATAATCCTTACTTCAATGGCGGGCGTACTCATGCCAAAGATAATACCGTGGGCGGTGGTCTTTCTGTTGAAGCCGGGAAACATATCACGCTTGAGGACTGGTTTGTTGAGCCTTATGCGCAGGTTTCGTGGTTTATGGGCGATAAGACGCATTATAAACTCGACAGCGGGATGTCGGTTAAAGCAGATGCGGCCCGCTCGTTAAAAGGGGAAACCGGCCTGACCTTTGGTAAAAACATGACGCTGGCGGACGGGACATTGCTTCAGCCCTACGCGCGATTAGCCGTGCGGCATGAGTTTATGAAGAACAACGACGTCATTATCAACCATACAGAGCGGTTTAGTAACGATATGTCCGGCACCAGCGGCAAATACGGTCTTGGGATGACAGCGAAGCTAAACGATCGATGGTCTGCCTGGGGAGAAGTGAACTACGAAAAAGGTGAACATATCGAGACGCCTTACAGTGGTCAACTCGGTATCCGTTACAGCTTCTGATAAAACGCTTCATAAAAGCCCGTGTAGCCACGGGCTTATTCAATATCCCTTCCAACACGAAAGCTTTTCGACCCTTGCCGGATGGCGCTACGCTTATCCGGCCTACAACTATCTCCGTAAGCCCGGTCGCGCAACGCCACCGGGCCGTTCCGTTAAAACGACGCTTTAATGCCGAGCATCGCCGAGGTGTCGCTGTAGCCTTTATCACCAATCTGCTGGCCGACGTTGCCCCACAGGGAGACGTTCTTCGTCAGCTGGCCTTCCACACCGGCCTTCAGCTCGCCGATATTGCGGGTGCCGTCCAGATCCACGTTGTCACCGTTCATCGACACGCCAAAGTCTTTGCTGTTGTGGATCCAGTTCGCTTCGACGAACGGCTGGAAGGTGCGGTCTTTACCGTCATCCAGTTTGTTGTGGCCCTTGCCGAACAGACGCACGCCGACGCGGGTCTGCACGTTGCCGTCGCCGTGGCCTTCCACGCGGGTGCCGTTGGCTTCGCGGTGTTCGTCCGCCTTCACGCCCATCCAGGTGACCTGCGCTTTCGGCTGGATGTACAGCGCGTTACGCTCGCTGATGTCCGCCAGCTTCCAGGTGTAGCCGGATTCCACCGACGCGGTGAAGCCTTTTGAGTCGTACTCTTCGGATTCGACGCCGCGACCGGAAACGGTGTTGTCAAACCAGCTGTACTGCGCCCAGGTATCGACATACGCGCCTTCGTGGGTGGCGTTGTCCTGCAGCCAGGTACCGTACAGACCGACGCTGTAACCGCTGATGCGGCTGTCGGCGCGGTTGCCGTTACGCTGGTTTTCCGCCCGAGCCTTCTGGTTGGCGTAGCCCGCCATCAGACCAAGGTGGAAACGGTCAGTGTTGTCGGAAGACCACTGGGCGATGTCGCCGCCAAGCTGCATCACATAGCGGTTGGCCTGCATCTCCAGCTGGCCGCTGCTGTCCTGCTGGCGGGTGTGGCCACCGACGTTGCGCAGCCACAGGCTGGTCACCGCTTTCTCGCCGGTCAGGGCGTCGACGTAGTGGGTTTCGCCCAGGCGGTCGTGCAGACGGGTGTTAAACATCGTGTTCGCCGCCTGCAGGTTCATGCCGTACAAACCAGCTTCCGGACGCACCGCATTTTCGCGCGGGGTCGGTGATGGCGTCTGCGGGTCAGTCGGATCAATCGGCACAACAGGATCAACAGGATCAAGCGGTTCTGGTTGTGGATCAGGGGATAATGCGCTGGTCAGATACCAGTTCTTGTCGTTCTGGCCCGCGCCGCGTTGCAGCGTGTAATCATACGCCCCTGCGACGATACGTCCTTTCTGAGTGAACACGCCGTCGGAATTTCCCGCCACGCTGATCAGTTCGATACCGTTGGTGGTCAGGCCGCCTGCGCCACCTGCGTTCAGTACGGTCACATACGTGTTACCGCTGGTGTTGCCATTAACGATCAGCCGGTCGGTCAGCGATGTATCGTCACCCAGTTGGGTGTTCATGATGATGTTGCCATTATTGCCAATATAATCGCCGCTGACCGTCAGGGTTTTAAACGTCGCCGCATTACGGGCCTGCGTACGGGTTGTGGCGCTGGCGGGCATAAAGTTCAGCGTGGCGCTATTCAGGGCCAGCGTGGTCAGGGTAGAGTCGGCAACCATATCCCAGCGACTGTTACTGCCGTTTAAGGCAAGGTTAATGCTTGCCGTATCCTGGATCTCCGTGTCGCCATACATATAGGAGCTATCGCCCGTAACGATATTAATGCTATGGCTGCCGGCGGCGCGTATTTTCCCCCACGCCTTCAGCGTATTGTTATCCGCAATATTGGTGGAACTGTCAGCATGACTCCCGTAGCCATAAATCGCATACAGCGTTCCTGCGGCGGAATCATAAGCACGCTGACTACCGAGCGTAATATCGCCCGTAAAGCGATCGTTTGTCCCTGACTGGTGCAGTAAATACACATCCTTACCGCCTTCAGACTGAACATTAAGATGATGAATCACCGTGTCATAATTCAGCGCGCCGGAATCGCGTTCGCTGAGATAACCGGTTAAGGCCGCCTCATCTCCCCCTTGCAGGTGGATGCTGGCATCATCAATACGGTATTCTGTCGACCCCAGTGTCCCATTGTCACTCAGGCGGACACCGTAAACCGCCTTATTCCCGGCGACGTCGACAGTAAGCTTTTTAATGGACAACTGGGTGTCACCCTCCACGCTGGCGCTGTGAAGACCCACGACCCTGCCGTTGTCCGACGCGCTGCCGTGGCTGACGCCTGCGATAGTCAAATCCTCAAACGTAACGGCATTGCTCAGAACCACCGGCGTTTTGGCCCCCGTGATGACGTTAATACGATAGTAAGAATCTGTCAGCTTCAGCCCGCTAACGCTCCCTTTGGCGCTCGCCAGGTCCATCACCGTTTTTCCGTCGAACCGAGCGCTATTACCGCCAATATTAATACCTTCAAGCGACCCCGTACTTGCCTCAGACATGGCGATATGCACATCGCCAGTAAAGGTCGATGTTTTACCCGCCAGATCCAGCGCCGCATGGTGGCCGCGCGTTGAAAGGGGATTGGCATCGTGATAATTAATATTGACATTCTCCGCATTTAAAATGCTGTCCTGAGCCGTCTCGATATTACCCAGGACGATGTTGGTGGTACCTTTTAAATCAGCCTGTGAACTGCCATTAAGCAATATTGCGTTGACCAGATCGTAATCATTCACCCGGGTATTTTCTGCATTAATGGTCAGGTTCTCGGCTTTCAGGACTCCGGTACCATAGATATAAATGGCTGTTCCTCGCTTATTACCGTTGGTCTGATAATCAAATGTATAATTAAGCGTGGCATTATTACCTAAATCCACCGTACCGGCCGTTGCTTTTACAATATAACCAGGATTAAAAGTCAACGAATCGTCCGGGTAATTACCGGCACTGGTGATAACGCTATTATCTGCCAGGATTACCCTACCATCCGCAACGCGCACATCGACAAATGAGACGTCATTGCCGTCTGGAAGGGTTACGGTACGCTTATCGCTGGCCGTAGATGCATCAATAACGGTACTGACGGGAGCTGCGGCAGCGGAATAAACGGCAGAGGAAAGAATAGCGCTAACAAACAGGGCTACCTTATTCGGTTTAAAAGAGATATTCATATATGACAATCCTTGTTAATAGCTAATACTAACAACACGACGCGCGAATCTGGCGCTGTTTTTATAAATACAAAATAATACCGCAAAGAAAACATTCTCATGCTACTGAGATAACAGTCATCATAAGCAGAAATAAACATTGACACAACAATCGAAAATTGCCTCTCAGGGATGAGATTATTGATAAAAACGTCATGTCTTCACAAAATAATAACACCACGCTGCATTCAACATAAAAAACCACAAAAACAAAAAATCATGGCACTTACCACTAAAAATCAACCTACTACAGACAGAGAAAAATCCTAAAAAAAGGGACTAATATGATTTTCATCTGAATCGCCACAAATCACATAATATTCACATTATTAACGTCATTCTTCTATTTCCGCAGAAAAAATCCAGGATAATTACCAAAAATAAATTCAGATTGTTCACACTAAGAATACTCTTATTCCGTACTAATTGCGCCTCACCTACCTCTTTCTGCGTAGCTGAAAAAACGGAATAGTTAAAGAAAATATATTTTCATGCAGTAATTTTTCATTATTTAAATAAGTCACAGACCTTATCAACGCCGCTGGCAATTTTTTGCGGATGCTGCCGGTTTGCGCGCCCCCCTTTTTACCCGCCGATACGCTATTGACAGCCTGACCTGTAACATCACACTAATCCGTTTTAGTGACTCATTTTTCATAAACAGGACGTGTTAAATGTCGTCTCGTTGCCATTCATCATTCACCAATAAGGAGAGAGGGTGAACATCCGTGATATCGCGCAGCATGCCGGGGTTTCCGTCAGTACCGTGTCCAATGTCCTGAATCGGCGCAACGGTCAACAGGACAAACAACATCATGACATTAACCACCGAAGACGCCCTGCAAATTCTGATCGACGGGTTACGGGATAATACTGACTGTGGTACAAACATCATCTTCGATAACGCCGGGAACAATACGGACTCTGCCATGCTGCTTCCATACGTGGAACAGGCACTGAACGACGATCGAGATCTCCGCCAAAATATCCTTCGTTATTGCTTATTAATTCTCGTGCATTAAATCATTATGCTGCCCCGTCCCCATTGTCCGTGCTACGGAAAAGAGTTTATTCATTAGAATGAAAACGGCGAATTCCGGATATAAAAAAGCCGGGAATCTCCCGGCTTCTTGTTACGTTGTATAGAGGCTTAATCAAACACCCCGTTAATAATCGCCGTAACTACCGCGGTGCTAAGCGCAATCAGCACCAGGTCGTCGCCAACGATTCGCCATTCATATCCCGGATAGTAAGGCAGTTCGCCGAGCATTGAGGCCGGTACGGCTTTTTTGGCGATGCCTGGAGGAAGCGGTTTACCGCGCGCCAGGTTCTTCGCGATCCCCGGCGGTAAGGCGTCGTAACCCGTCAGACCATAGTTCACGGCCAGATGACGCGCTGTCGCAAAACTGATGTCGGAGTCAACATGATCGGGCTTACCGTAATTTTTACGTTTGTCGGATGAGACGTTCTTTTTATCGCCGGAATTTCCTTTGTGGTCTTTATTCCCCTGATTTCCCTGGTTGCCTTTATTTCCATGATTACCACTGCTATTACCATGGCCGCCGCCATTGCCGTTCCCATTTCCCGGGTTTGCCATAACAGGGGCAGCAAACAGGGAGAGAGAAACCAGAGTGGCCAGCACAGCCGTTAAACCACGACGCTTACCCATGATGTGTTCCTTCCAGGTGTTGATACATCATCACAATAGAACGCGGCGAAAAAAGGTGCAATCTCCCTCATTCCTGGTTTTTTATTGTTACGTCGAGAGGAAATCCCCCTGTTCTGTGGATGATAAACCGCCTGCCTAATCTGCTATCATGACGGTAAAACCACGCCAAAAATCAATACTGAGGAAAATATGGGTTCCACCAGAAAAGGGATGTTCAACGTCCTGGTTGCCGCCGTATTGTGGGGAAGTTCCGGCGTCTGCGCGCAGTACATTATGGAGCAGAGCCAGATGTCTTCGCCGTTTCTGACCATGACGCGTTTGATCTTCGCCGGGATGATTTTGCTGATGCTGTCATTCGTTCATGGCGACAAAATCTTTTCGGCCTTCAAAAATCGTCAGGATGCCCTGAGTCTGCTGCTGTTTTCCATTCTAGGCGCGCTTACCGTACAGCTTACCTTCCTGCTGACCATTGAAAAATCAAACGCCGCGACCGCCACGGTATTGCAGTTTCTGTCCCCCACCATCATCGTCGCGTGGTTTGCGCTGGTGCGTAAGGCGCGTCCCGGCGTACTGGTATTAACCGCGATCCTGACGTCTCTGGTGGGCACCTTTTTGTTGGTGACCCACGGTAATCCAACGTCACTGTCGATTTCTCCCGCCGCGCTGTTCTGGGGAATTGCCTCAGCGTTTGCTGCGGCGTTTTACACTACCTACCCTTCCACGCTGATTGCCCGTTACGGCACATTACCGATCGTTGGCTGGAGTATGTTAATTGGAGGTCTGTGTCTGCTGCCGTTTTATGCCGGAGAAGGGACCAATTTTGTGGTGAATGGCAGCCTGATTCTGGCGTTTTTCTATCTGGTGGTGGTGGGTACGTCATTAACCTTTAGCCTGTACCTGAAAGGCGCGCAGATGATAGGCGGGCCGAAAGCGAGCATTTTAAGCTGCGCGGAACCACTGAGCAGCGCGCTGCTGTCGCTACTGCTGTTAGGCATTACGTTTACCTTGCCGGACTGGCTTGGCACGCTACTGATCCTCTCGTCAGTCGTTTTGATTTCAATGGACTCCCGCCGCCGCGCCAGGGCGGCGTAATACTTCCGGCGCGACGTTGGTCTTTGTCACCAGCCCGGCACCGCGCCACCGTTAAAGATTTTTTCTGCCGCCTTTGCCACTTCCGGCGACTGATAAGACTGCAAAAATACCTTCACGTTTTCCGCGTCTTTGTTATCTTCCCGCGCCACCAGGATATTCACGTAAGGCGAATTTTTATCTTCGATAAAAACGCTGTCATGCACCGGTGAAAGCCCGGTTTGCTGGATATATGTGGTGCTGATGATCGCCACATCGACTTTCGGGTCGTCGAGCACGCGCGGTAACTGCGCGCCTTCTAGTTCCATAATCTGCAAATGACGCGGATTATCGGTATCAATAAGAAGAAAAAGGCATAAAGCGGAATTCAATGTTAAAGCAAATGGCGCTGCGCGACTCGCACGCAACACCCTCCGGTTCAGACCAATGCTTTGACAATTTCCATTAACCTGACGATATCTTCAGGACGTGTATTGCCGGTTTGCGGGTCGATAATTGAACTGTACACATGCGGCATCACGCGAGGCATGCCCGCTTCCATGCAGGTTTGCAGAATCACGCCGAAATTAGCCAGATCGATACCGCCAGTCGGTTCGATCAGCGTCATGCCGTTACGTGCCGCGGTGGTCGCCAGCACATATAGCTCCGGCAGCGACGTCTCGCCGCCCATTGGGAAAAACTTCGCCGCGTGCGCGCCCATATCCTGCATCATTCGCACGGCGGTATCGCAGGAAACACGCGCCGGTGTTCCCTGGCTGCTGCTGACGCCAGTGGAGATCAGCACTTCGCCAGGCGCCCCCGTCGGGCTGACCAGCGCATTGATATGCGTCAGCTCACCCCCCGTCGCCGCCAGCGCCCCCGCCGCAAAACCGCTGCCGGTAAAGGTCTGATTGACGTGCGCCGGACGCACCTTGGCGGCAATCATCGCCGCCTTGTAATACTGCGCCGGATCGCCCGCCCCCAACCCAACCGAGATGGACGGTACTTCGTCCATCCAGCGTTTCACCTCCTGTACGCCTTCGTCTACCGACGAAAACTGCGCGGAGAGAATGCCAATCACCGCGTGTCCCTCTGCGGCGTCGTAGATTTCCCGGGCATTGGCGATGTCTTTCGCCAGCACGTTAATCGCCACACGCTGACGATAAAAATTAATCTGCTGCATGTTCTGCAATCTCCTTAAGCCGCGCGACAATCAGCGCCATCTCCCCCTCGGCGACCGTACGTGGGTCGAGGCTAAAAACGCCCTGATGGAGGTTGTAGCGGCGGGCATAAATAGCTATCTCGCCGCCGCGCAGTTGCGCCTCAACTTCACGGGCGCTCAACCCCAGTTCCCCGGTATTGACCCTGACGCGAATGCGCCAGATCGCACGTCCAGCCTCGTCCTGTTCGATATCGGCATGAAATCCGCGGATCGCTGAAATCGCCTCTGCCACCGGTTGCAGCTGTTCTGCGCTAACCACGGCTTGCCCCTGGTGATAATGCGCCAGAGCGGTTACCAGGCCGACCATGTTCTCCTTGCCAATCTTCATCGCCCGCGCGATCCCGTGATGCTGCGCCTTACAGGCGCTAATCCACCGCTGTTTGCCGGTAATAAACCCTGACGTTGGCGCATTGAACGCTTTCGCGCCGCTGTAGATCACCATATCTGCGCCACTCGCCACCCAGGAGCGGAGATCTTCTTCGGCCGCGGCATCCACAATCAGCGGCAGGTTATGAATGCTTGCCACCTGCACGAAATCTTCAATCTCCAGCATGCCCTTCTGTACGCAATGGTGAGACTTCACGTACAGCAGCGCCGCTGTGGCGTCGGTAATCGCGCTCTCCAACTGCCAGCGGGCGGCGAGGTTACTCGCTCCCACTTCCACCACGCGTCCGCCGCCCAGACGGATCGCAGTACCGATTGGCGCGCCATAATCAACGTTGTGCCCGCGCAACATCACCACTTCATTCGCCATTCCCGTACTGTCTGGCATCAACGCCACGCGATGCGGGTCGCCGCGCGTAATGGCGGCAGCGACGGCAATCGCAATCCCTGCCGACGCGCAGGAAGTGATGTAACTGTCTTCCGCGCCGGTATAGCGCGAAACCCGCTCGCCGGTACTGTCCACCAGCCGGTCAATCTCTACAAAAGATGAGGCCGCCCGCGCCGTGGCCTGCATCACCTCCGGCGCGACGCTGGAGACGCCAAGAATGGTCATCTTGCCGCAGGCGTTAATCACCTGCTTAAGCCCGAGCTGTTGATAGATATTTTGCGTCATGGCTTACAACACTCCCAGAAGCGAACACACCACGCTAAGCGCGACAATGGACAGCAAAATGGTGGTGTAACGCGGCCCTTTTTTCACCAGGAAGATATAGATGGCAAATACCGCCGCCAGCGGCAGCAGGCCCGGCGCAATGGAGTCAAGGATCTGCTGAACCACCACTTCAGACCCTTTCAGCGCACTGATCTTCAACGGCGTGGTAATTTTGACGTAGCTCGCCGACAGCGCCCCCATCATGATCAGCCCCAGCACGTTGGCGCCGTAGATCAGTTCCTTGATTCGCCCCCCTTGTAACAGCCCTACGATGGAGTCGCGACCGAGCGTGTAACCCTTGTGGATCAGTCCATAGCTTATCGCCAGGGTGATCGCCGGATAGAGGATCAGCGGCGCAATACCGCCGAATGCGCTGCCATTTGCCGCGAATGGGATAAAAATCGCAATCAACAGCGGCATCACCGCCGCCCAGACGATAGAGTCCCCCATCCCGGCCAGCGGCCCCATCAGACCGGTTTTGATGCCAGTAATTGATGCGTCGCTGATCGGTTCGCCGCGCGTTTTCTGTTCCTCCATGGCGATAGAGATCCCCTGGATAACCGCGCCAAACGTCTGCTCCGAGTTAAAAAAGTTCAGGTGTCGCTTGAGCGCTTCCACCTGCTCCTCTTTTTGCGGGTAGAGTTTTTTGATGATCGGCGTCATTGAGGCGCAGAAAATCAGGCTTTGTAAACGTTCATACGAGTTAGACACTTCCGCGCCCAGCCAGTAGATAAACCACGCTTTGGTGATATCCGCTTTGGTCAGCGCCCCGCTTTCCCGCGCACGCTCAACCAGTTCATGTTGCATTACGTCGCTGCTCATCATGCTGCTCCTTCATTTTTCGCCAGGCCTTTAATCAGGAAGGCCACACAGGTGCCGAAGATGGCCATCGCCATGATGTCGACCTTGAGATACAGCACCGCGAAGAATCCTCCGATAAACCACGGCAGCAGGCTCTTTTTACCGATCACCATAATGGTGATGGCGAAGCCCAGCGCCGGCAGGATCCCGCCCATGATTTCAAAGGAGTGGGTCAACCAGTGCGGCATCAGCTTGAGGAAACTTTCCACCACGTTCTGACCAAAGTAGTTGGCGGCGAATACCACCGGAAAACGCAGTACCAGCCCGAGTAACGCCGGGTAGAGGAAGGCGCAGCGCATTATGCCGGCCATGTTCGCCGTTTCCGCGTGTTTGTCAGCCATATGTACCCAGGCGGCATTCAGCGTACGGCGCAACTGGTCGAGGAACACGCCGATAACGCCAAACGGTATCGCCAGCGCGATGGCCAGGTTCGGGTCCATCCCGGCCTTAACCGCAATCGGAATGGAAATACAGGCCGCCAGCGCCGGATCGGACGGCACATTGCCGCCAGGGGTAGAGGTCACGCCGAGATAAACCAACTGCATACCGGCGCCAATGATCATCGCCGTCTGCATATTGCCGAGCAGCAGACCGACAAAGACCGCGATGACCACAGGCTGTAACAGCATGGCCGAGAAGGTGTAGCCAAGGCGTAAACGGGCAAACCAGTAATACAACCCCATCAGGCTTGCAAAAAGTAAGGTATCCATAGTGTTATCCCATTATCAGAGGGTTAGAATTTTTTCAGGATATCGTCCAGAGACTGTGGCTTATCTTCCGGGATAGTCTGGAAGTACACCTGAATACCGCGATTTTTCAGGTCGTTAAGAATGCCAACGTCTTTTTCATCCAGCGTGATGTTCTGAAAAACCGCCTTACGGTTGGGCCCACCGCCTAAACCGCCCACCTGAAGGGTGCTGACGTCAAAGCCCAGTTGAACGGCGTCCTGCACGGCGGCAAGGGACGGAAACAGCACCAGTACGCTGCCGTCGCCAAGCTGATTCTCCTTCCACGCGGCGGCAAAGCTCTGGTTGCCGTAGCAGTCCACTTTGATGTTCGGCGGCGCGGCCATCAGGTAGATATTTTTCATAAACGGATCGGCGTCCAGTTCGTCGCTGACGACGACGATACGGTTAGCCTGCGATTGTCCGATCCACTTGGTGACGACCTGCCCGTGAATCAGACGACTGTCGATACGACATAACACGACCTTTGCCATCGTTTTATCCCTCTTTTGCGTGTTGTAATTGACGAACGTGAGCGACAACGTCCAGGCAACTGCTGCGCCCGGCTTCAACCAGATCGGTCACGCAGGCGGTGAGCGCGCCATGTTCACGTCGGTCCAGCGCCTCCAGCAGCAGCGATGCGTTTAAGCCGGAAATCACCGCCACCGGATAGTCAGCGCTCAACCGCGCCGCCACGTTGGACGTCGTGCCGCCAATAAAGTCGGTCAGGATGAGCGAGCCTTCCGGCAGGGTTTGGACAACGGCTTCGACGCGCTGATAAAACTCACCCAGCGTATCGACAGGCATCAGCGCAATTTCCGTTACGCCGTTAATTTCGCCCATTACCATGCGCAGGCTGTTGCAAAGCTGTTGTCCCCAGCCGCCATGGGTCAGCAGCAAGATGTGGGGCAACGGTTGAGTGGTAGTCAAAATGGCCTCCTGGCTTCATTACGTTTACGTCAGTAATAAGAGCAAGAGCTGTGCCAGAGTTTGTGTCACGCAGGGAAGACAGGTGAACTGGCGAAGCGGCGGGCCGCGCCAGTTAAGGGATCAGCTATAGAGAAGTTCGTAAATATAAAAATATTCCGCGTCCGACAACCGAATCGCATAGGCTTCTTCGATGGGCAAAAAAGCGGATTTGATGACACTAAACGCGCGGACATCGAATTCCGGCTTGTTTTCCAGCGCCATCTGTAACGGTTTGCGGTTAATCACGATACGCTCAACCATGCAGCAGCAGTGGATCAGAAAGCGTAGTGTCACCTGGCGGCTTGGCTTCAGCGAAAGCGCGCTGGTTAGATGGTTGAGCACGCCTTCCATCTCTTTCAAAATGCGCTGCGGGTTAAGCACTGAAATATGATTAATAATGCTTTCCATCGTCAGGGCGCTGATAAAACGCATCGCACTGCGCTCCATTTCCAGGCGGCGTTCCGCACTGGATAGATCTGGCGTCAGCAGGCTCAGTACCAGTTCCGGACCCTGTTCAGAAAACAGTTCTTCCAGCGAGATAAACGGAATATCCGGCAGCCCCGGCTGGAAGGTACCGACAATCCCCGCCAGGCGTTCGCTGGCGTTTAGCGCCTGCTGGACGCGCTCAAGGCTGCGCACTTCGTTGTAATCCAGGATGACCATTCGCGTATCCTGCGACATCAGTTCGCCAAAACTCTCCTCCAGCACCTTTTTAATTTTTTCTGCCGTGCCCATGCCGGTAATGCAGGAGATAACCAGGACTTTCCCGCTGTTTTCCTGCTGAGGCGTACAGAGCTGGCAGGGTATGCTTTTGCTCTGTATTAACGCCGCCAGCTGCGGCAAGTCGCTGGTTTCATAACTTAAATCCAGCCCCACTTCCAGCAGACTGGTGAGGGTAATATTGGGTACCAACAACACGTCGATCTGAAATAACTTACTGATGGTGCTGCCAAAATGGACCAGTGAACCAATATCCACCATCAGGATCAGCCGTTGCCAGCGATGCGCCTGAATCATCTGGATAAGGGTTTCCAGCGTGTCATGTACCGACTGTTCAAACGGCATATCGATAGCGCAGAACAATTCCCGCTCCAGCACGCGATTCACATACTGTGCCTGGCTGGTCGCCGTCGTCGCGCCGTGGGCGACCAGAATCACCCCGCACTCCGGACTGGCGTCTATGCGCTGGCGGTAGTGACGACACTCTTTGAGAAACAGGCACAGCCAGACCACTTCCGTCGCCGGGCACTGAATATGCAACAATTCGTTGATTTTTCGGCATAACAGCGTGGCGTTGTCATATTCATCTTTACAGCGATCGAGGATCAGGCTGGAGGAGTAAAGCTGCGGAATCAGGCCCCGTTGCACATAGCCAATCAGCGCCAGAAAGTGTTTTCGCAGAGGATTTACCAGATTTTGCGGCAGGGAAAAGCCCAGTACCTGCTCCACGCAAGCAATCAGCAGCGTGACGCGTTCTTCAATCTGGCTACCATAGCGCGGGGGGTGCGCAATACTGTCGCGGCTGTAAAGGCCGTACTCAAAAATAGAACTGAGTTTATTTTTCAGTATCGCCAGCGTTTCCGCTGGCGGCACGTTACTGTTGCGCAAATTGACGTATTCGCGAGTCAAAAAGCTGTAAAACAGATCGCTCTCTTCAATCTCCGCCCCCGTAGCAAGCGAAGTTTTCAGCGCTGGCAGCGTGCGGGCATCAATGCTCAGGCGCTCCTGACCGTTGAACAACGCATCGACCAGCAAACGTTGCTCCACCGAAGCCTGAAACGGCATCTCCGCCAGCCGTTTGTCGAGCTGTAGCGTCTCGTTGTGTTCCGTCATGCCTGCCGCCCACGCCTGCGCGCAGAGAAACTGAATATCGCTTTTAAGCTGGCCGATATTTCCTTCCAGCGGCTTGTTCAACAGCCACAGCAGCAGCGATTTGTCGATGCTCACCGTACGCTCGATTTTACGGCTTTCGCGCTGCAAGAACCCGACTATCAGCTCCACCTGTTCCTCAACAGAACGTTGGCGAATACCGGGCAGGTCGATTGTCACCTGGATACGTCGCTGGAAAGTCCGCAGCAGTGAAGAGTTGACCGCTTCCGTGGTGGCGCAAATCAGCCGTACCGAAATCGGCCTTGCCGCGGCGCTGGAACCTAACGGGCGATATTCGCCTTTATCGAGAAGGGAAAATAATTTTTCCTGCCCTTCGTAGGGCAGACGATGGACCTCGTCGAGCAGCAAATAGCCGCCGTCAGCCTGTTCGACCAGGCCGGGCTTGTTTTCGTTCGCACCGGTAAACGCTCCCTGCCGATGACCAAAAAGATGCGACGAAAGCAGCTCCGGGTTATGGGCATACTCCGCACAGTTAAAATAGACCAGGGGCGGCGGGGAACCTGCGGTATGTTCACAGGCAAAGCGATGCATCAGCTCGGCAAAGAACGTCTTACCGACGCCAGAAGGACCGGTCAGCAGTACGTGCAGACCATGGGGATAAAGCACTGCGGCGCGACCCTTTTCCACCGCATCGCGCAGGCTGCGATCGTAGCCAATCAGGCCGGTAAACGGATCGTCGACGGATGCCATTTCCTGCTGCGGCAGCAGTTCGGCAACCGAGCGTACTTCACGCTCGGCATCCGTCAACTTACGACCTAAAAGCGTTTCCAGCGCCTGGCAATGCAGGAAAAATACCGGTCTTCCCCGACTTTTGATGACCAGGCCATCGTTCCACAATTGATTGAGATCTTTACTGACCGAATTGCGCGCCAGCCCGAGGTTAAAGCCGATCGCTTCTGCGGTAAACGCCGTTTCCTGCGCCAAATCCGCCGTTTCCAGCCCACGCGTCAACCTTTCAAGCTCACCCAGAACGATCTCAATCCTTCTCATCTCTCTACCGCTTAAGCATTAACTGATTGTTCAGAACATACACGATTCTGCTGCGTAAGAAAGTGAAAGACGTTCCAGAGGCTCACTCACCGGTCATCAAAATGACTTCGTTAAATAATGTCTCGACGCGCCTTCTTCCGGGAAATTATCGAGAGTCATTTTTAGCTGATATCCGTTCTTCTGATAAAACGGCAGCGCCTGAAAACTCATGGTATCCACCAGCGCGTGACGGCAGCCTCGCTCCTGCGCTGCCTGTTCCGCTGCCTGCATCAGCTGTCTGCCGTAGCCGCCCCTGCGCAACGATTCATCCATCCACAGGTATTTTATACACAGCCACTCGCCTTTGATTTCGCCAATCAGCCCCCCTTTGATAATCTCGCGATCATTGCGCCAGTACACCGCCAGATTGCCAAAATAGGTCGTTTTCAGGAACTGAAGATTATAAGCGCGTAACCCGGTGAGCAGTGCGTTCTGATCGTCTTCGGTAACCGTCTCTGTAACCTGTATCTGCATATTATCCTCCTGAAACATACCGCTTCTGGCTTACTTTATTTTCAGCATTCACACGGAATGCCGAGTGAGCCGCCTACCGTCTACACTTATTCTTAACGAGATGCGCATCGACAAAAGGATTATTACCATGAAACTCGCCGTTATGACGATGGTTGCCGTACTTTTTACCCTATCGGGATTCGCCCGGGCCGACTCGCCTTATGGCGCGCTCCAGACAGTACACGAGAAAAATACCATTCTGAAGGATCTACGAAAGCTCTGCTCGCCGAAGGGATCGCCTTCTGACGACGCATGGGAAAAAACCATTATGTCTACAGAAGGGAATCAGTTGCATATTCGCGAAGCGATTGTGGCGATGGAGAGAAATAACCAGAACAACTATTGGGAAGCGTTAGGTAAGGTTGAATGCCCGGATATGTAAGCGTGAAGCCGCAGCCCCACGCCCGGTCATCATAATTATCGCTGACGCACGTCCGGAATAATGAGGTCGCCGCGCAGGGTATACGATCCCAGCATATTCTGCGTTTTTTCATTGAGCCAACCGACAATACGCGCCGCCATGGCGTCCATAGAATATTCAATTGCCGGAATGGTGGGAATACCCGGCAGATGCAGAGATCCCGCCAGGCTGAAAACCATAATGTCTTCCGGAACGGACTTATTGAACGCCTGCAGTTGCGGAATAACCCGCTGCGCCTGCTGTTCGTCCGCCACCAACAGCGCGTTAAAGTTGAGCGTCGAGGCGTTATTCAGCAGCTCCTGCAGGGCCACGGAAGACGACGTCGCGTCCATAAAGACCAGGTTACGGTTAAACGGCAGGAAGTTTTTCTCCAGTGCAAGTTTATAGCCCAGTAAAACCTGATCGGAAAAACCCATCCCGTGAGGATGAATCAGCGCAATCTGTCGGCGATTCTGGCTGATGAGATAGTTACAGGCGGTTTCGGTCGCGAAAGCGTGATCGAACTGGATGCTGTTAACGTCGTCCCCCACTTCCAGACAGTCCACCAGAATGACGTTCTCCTGGTTAATGTTCAGTGGAAAACGCGCGCCAATGATCAGCACATCGTCACACAAACCGCAGCTCAGCTCGTCGAGTGCGCTCAGCACTTCCGCTTTGGTATTGGCGAAGCGAAGCAGCAGATGTTTCTGGTGCTGGCTCAGATGCTTTTCCAGCGCATAAAGATAGCCCGTCGTCTGGTTGATGTTGTCCTGGGCGCATATCACGCCGATACAGCCCGTGGTCTGGCTTAGCAGCGACTGGGCAATCACATTCGGGCGGTAATTTAGCTCATCCACCGCTTTCAGTACGGCAAGACGGCTGGCTTCCTTTACCCCACGCGATCCGCTCAACACGCGCGACACCGTGGCTTTCGACACGCCAGCCAAACGCGATACATCGTTGATAGTAGACATCATTCTCCCCTGACAGAGCCCGCCTGGCTCCTCAAATCCTGAAGTTAACATTGGCTCACTTTATCGCCAAAGGCAGTATAGCTGTTTCCGTTTTTCATGGAAACCGATTTTCCATTTTCACTCAAAAAGACATTTTTGCAGCCAAAATCGTGAGCTGAATCCAAATAATTAGCCTTATAAGAATAAGTTCTTGATGAGTGTCACAGTTCTGTTTGCTTCAAATGGAAACCGGTTTCCGTATGATATCAAATCAGACTCGCAATAAGTTTTTACATTTTGAGGATGGTTAACAATGTTCAGGATTATGTTGTGTTGTTCCGCAGGGATGTCTACCAGTCTGCTGGTTCGTAAAATGGTCGAAGCAGCGGAAGAACGGAAACTACCGGTACAAATTGACGCCTACGGCGTTTCCGAATTTGACATTCAGTTTCCAAATTACCAGGTGGTGCTGCTTGGCCCCCAGGTAAAGTACATGCTTAACACGCTCTCTGAGAAGGCTGCCACCCAGGGTATACCCGTACAAGCAATCGATATGCTGGATTACGGAATGCAACGCGGTGACAAGGTGCTGGACTATGCTCTGTCGCTGATTGAAGCGACACACTAGAAGGTGTCATTATGAGTTCGTTATATCAGTCAATGGTTGCTGTCATAGAACAATCCATCACTCCTCTTGCCGGGAAACTGGGCCAGCAAAAGTATGTGATTGCGATTCGTGACGGTTTTACCGCGGCGCTGCCGTTTATGATCATCGGCTCGTTTATGCTGGTGTTTATCTTCCCGCCGTTTTCTGCCGAAACCACCAACAGCTTTGCCCGTGGCTGGCTTGATTTCTCCGCCACGTATCGTGAACAGTTGATGCTGCCGTTTAACCTCAGCATGGGCGTTATGACGTTCTTTATCTCCGTCGGCATCGGCGCAAGCCTGGGCCGTCAGTTTAACCTCGATCCGATCATGTCCGGCCTGCTGGCGTTTATGGCGTTTTTGCTGGTCGCCGCCCCGTATGCCGACGGTAACATTTCCACTCAGTACCTTTCCGGTCAGGGGATCTTCACCGCGTTAATCACCGCCATTTATTCTACCCGCGTCTACGCCTGGCTAAAGCAGCACAACGTGACGATCCGCCTGCCAAAAGAAGTGCCGACCGGTGTCGCCCGTTCGTTTGAAATCCTGATTCCGGTTCTGGTAGTGATCGCCACCCTGCATCCGCTGAATCTGTTTATTGAAGCGCAGACCGGGATGATTATTCCGCAGGCGATTATGCATTTGCTGGAGCCGCTGGTGTCGGCATCGGATTCGCTGCCCGCGATTTTACTTTCTGTCCTGCTGTGTCAGATTTTCTGGTTCGCCGGGATCCACGGCGCGCTGATTGTCACTGGCATCATGAACCCGTTCTGGATGGCTAACCTCTCTGCCAATCAGGCCGCATTGGCGGCTGGCGCCGCGCTGCCGCACGTTTATTTGCAAGGGTTCTGGGACCATTACCTGCTGATTGGCGGCGTAGGGTCTACCTTACCGCTGGCCTTCCTGCTCCTGCGCAGCCGCGTCACGCACCTGCGAACTATCGGCAAAATGGGAATTGTGCCTAGTTTCTTCAACATCAATGAGCCTATTCTGTTCGGCGCGCCGATCATCATGAACCCGATGCTGTTTATTCCGTTTGTTTTTGTACCGATGATCAACGCCGTACTGGCTTACACCGCGACCCGTCTGGGCTGGCTGGAACAGGTGGTTTCTTTGACGCCGTGGACCACGCCCGCGCCGATCGGCGCCTCCTGGGCGGCGAACTGGGCCTTTAGCCCGGTGGTAATGTGTCTCATCTGTATGGTGATGTCGGCGCTGATATACCTGCCGTTCCTGCGCGCCTACGAACGTTCGCTGATGAAAACAGAAGAACAAAAAGCGCAGGATGCCGTCTCCGTGGCGAATGCAGCCCGTAGCAACTCATAATGAATCAAGGAGTCAGAACAATGAGATACCTTTTTCCTGAAAACTTCTGGTGGGGCAGCGCCTGCTCAGCGCTGCAAACCGAAGGGGATAGCCTGAACGGCGGCAAAAGCCAGACCACATGGGATGTGTGGTTCGATCGCCAGCCTGGCCGTTTCCATCAGGGGGTTGGCCCGACGAACACCTCGACCTTTTATCAGCGCTGGAAAGAGGATATCGCACTGCTTAAGCAGTTAAACCATAACAGCTTTCGCACTTCGATCAGCTGGACACGTCTTATCCCGGACGGCACCGGCGAGGTGAATCCCGAGGCGGTGGCCTTCTATAACAATGTTATCGACGCGCTGCTGGCGCAGGGCATCACGCCGTTTATTACCCTGTTCCACTTCGATATGCCGATGGTGATGCAGGAAAAAGGCGGCTGGGAAAACCGCGATGTGGTGGACGCGTTTGGCCGCTACGCGCAAACGTGTTTCGACCTGTTCGGCAACCGGGTGAAGCACTGGTTCACCTTCAACGAGCCGATTGTACCGGTTGAAGGCGGCTATCTGTATGACTTCCATTACCCGAACGTGGTGGATTTCAGACGCGCAGCTACCGTGGCGTATCACACCGTCCTGGCTCATGCGGTTGCGGTGCGCGCGTATCGCGCCGGAAATTATGACGGTGAGATCGGCGTCGTCCTCAACCTGACGCCCTCCTATCCGCGCTCGCAAAACCCGGCGGATGTGAAGGCCGCGCACCATGCGGACCTGCTGTTTAACCGTAGCTTCCTCGACCCGGTGCTGAAAGGGGAATATCCGGCGGACCTGGTGACGCTGCTGAAAGAGTACGACCAGCTTCCGGCCTGCCAGCCCGGCGACGCGCAGCTGATCGCCGACGGCAAAATCGATCTGCTGGGGATCAACTACTACCAGCCTCGCCGGGTGAAGTGCCGGGACAGCGCCGTCAATCCGGACGCGCCGTTTATGCCGGAGTGGTTATTTGATTATTACGAAATGCCGGGGCGTAAAATGAATCCGTATCGCGGCTGGGAAATTTATGAGCCGGGTATTTACGATATTATTACCAACCTGCGGGATAATTACGGCAATCCGCGCTGTTTTATTTCCGAAAACGGCATGGGTGTGGAAAACGAACAGCGCTTTATTCAGGACGGGAAAATTAACGACAGCTACCGTATTGAGTTTGTCACAGAACATCTTAAATGGCTGCATAAAGGAATAAGCGAAGGCTGCAATTGCCTTGGCTACCATATGTGGACCTTTATTGATAACTGGTCATGGCTCAATGGTTATAAAAACCGCTACGGCTTTGTGCAGTTAGATTTAGACACGCAACAGCGTACGGTGAAAAAGAGCGGCGAGTGGTTTGCGAAAACTGCCGCCAGTAATGGATTCGATTAATACGAGAACATCATGATTGCATTAGAAGAAGCGGTAATGGAAATCATCGTCAATGCCGGACAGTCACGCAGCCTCTGCTTTGAGGCGTTGCACGCCGCGCGTGCTGGCAACATTGACGAAGCGAAAAGCCTGCTTCGTGAGGCTGATGGCTATGCGCGTCAGGCTCACCACATGCAAACCAAATTGATCGAACAGGATGCCGGGGAAGCCCGGCATCCGATGACATTAATTATGGTGCATGCGCAGGATCATTTAATGACGTCGCTGCTAGCCCGCGAGCTATCAGAGGAAATTATTCATCTCTATCAACGCTAAATTCATTTAAATAATACACGGAGACGACACCACGATTAAATAAACGTTTTCTGTACCCTTTATATAAAAAACAGATCAACTTGTTTTGGTGATAGCAATTAAACCGAGACGGGATGGTTATTATCTTAAAATAAATTAATGGTCACATCTGTTCAGAATGCGAAAGCAGCCTGAAGGATAAAGTGCCGATGAGATAACCATGAACATGATAAAAAAACTTCCAGTAACGCTGGCGGTCATTGCCGCGCTGTGTCCCATGTCTGCGCTCGCACAGGAATTTACTCAGGAACAGATCGACGCTATCGTCGCTAAAGCCGTGGATAAAGCGCTGGCGGAGCGGCAGGCGAAAATGGACGCCGCGATAGCGCAGAAAGCCGATGTCATTAACGAACCGCAAAGCGCCGCCCAGTCTCCGGATATGGCCATCCCCTTTGGCGTGAAATTTAGCGGCTACGCGCGCTACGGGGCGCACTTCCAGAGCGGCGATCAGAAATATGTCGGCGTCGACGGTTCCTATAACGGCGCGTCGGCGATTGGTCGTCTGGGTAATGAAAGCAACGGCGGGGAATTCCAACTGTCGAAAGCCTTCAAAAGCGATAACGGCGCCATCTGGGATATTAACGTAATGATCGACCATTGGGGCGATGAGGTAAACCTCAAAAAAGCCTACGCGGGCGTGACGAACGTGCTGGCCTCTAACCCGAACGCTTACATTTGGGCGGGCCGCGACTTCCACCAGCGTCCTCAACAGGGTATCAACGACTATTTCTGGATGAACCACGACGGTCAGGGCGCCGGGGTGAAAAACGTCGACATTGGCGGCGTCCAGTTTGACGTGGCGACCGTGGCCGCGGTGGAGTCGTGCAGCCCGGAAGTCATGGAAGACGAAGCGAACCCGTCGCGCATTACCTGTACCGGCGGCTCCGGCACTGGCGATAAGGGCAATTATGCAGTGACCTCGAAAATTCACGGTATGAAGCTCGGCCCGCTGGATCTGGAAATCTACGCCAACTACGGCTTTGACTCGAAAGCCGTCGACAGCGAAGAGCGCCTGAAAGCCTGGCAAGGCGCGTTTGTGGTCAGCCATACTAACGACAGCGGTGTGAACAAAGTGATCGCCCGCTATTCCGACAACTCAGATAACAGCGTTTACAACAAAACCGACGATCTGACCACCGTTTACGCCAGCTTCGAAGGTAGCCACAAATTCACGCGGCAGGCGCAGGTGGAGTATCTGCTGGCGTTCCATGACTACGACAACAGTTCCGATCAGAGTGAAAACCGTAAGAACTATGGCGCGATCGTGCGTCCAATGTACTTCTGGAACGACGTCCACTCTACCTGGCTGGAGGCGGGTTATCAGCGTGTCGATTATGACACCGGCGGCGATAACTCAGGCTGGAAGCTGACTCTGTCACAGAACATGTCGATCGCGATGGGGCCGGAGTTCCGTCCGATGCTGCGCTTCTATGTGACGGGCGGCAAGGTGGAAAACGACCGCACCGCGCGAGTGAACGGTACGGATGACGAAACCCTGGATGATTTCAACATTGGCGCGATGTGGGAAGCGTGGTTCTGACGGCAGTATGTGGATGTAGCTGGCCTACCTGCAGGTAGGCCAGCTCTTTTCAGAAAACGGCTCAGGCGATCATTGCATATCCTTTATGCGCACTTTCGCTGCCACCAGAAGCGCCGTCAGCAGCATCAGGCTGCCGGAAAGCATCAGGGGCGACAGCAGGCCGAGGTTATCGAGTGCATAGCCTCCCACCGCAGCCCCGCAGGTATTGGCAAGCTGGATCACGGCGACCTGAACGGATCCAGCCTTTTCTGCCTGATCGGCAAGCGAACGGGTGATCCATGTCGACCAGCCCACCGGCACCAGCGCAAACGCCAGTCCCCAGATAACCGCAATGACTGCCGCCACCGTCTTATCGTCCCCCCACAGTGTCAGCACCAGCGCGCTCACCGCCAGTACCAGCGGCGCACCGGCCAGCGCCAGTTTCACCGAGCGTTTAAGGATAACGGACGAGAGCGAAGTGCCGACAAAGCTGGCAATCCCGAAGCTCAGCAAGACCAGCGTCAGGCCATCGACATCAAATCCCGCCAGATTCATATACACCGGGCGAATATAGGTGAAGAACGCGAACTGTCCGGCAAAGGACATAAAAATGGCGATCATCCCGGCCGTCACCCCTGGGCGATTGAGCAAGCTGAACATGTTCTGCTTTTGATGTGACGGCTCGCCGGGCAGCGACGGCAGCGATTTTACAATCCAGACGATGCACAGCAGGCCCATCACCGCCGCGGCGTTAAAGACGTTGCGCCAACCGATAATCCCACCCAAAAAGCTGCCCAACGGAGCGGCGATCACCAGCGCGATGGAGACCGCGCCAAAAATTACCGACAACGCCTTCGGCACCGTTCTCGGCGGCACCAACCGCATCGTCAGAGACGCCGACATCGCCCAGAATCCACCGAGCGCCAGCCCAAGGCAGGCACGCCCCACCAGCAGCAGCGTAAAGGAATGCGCAAAAGAGACCAGCAGGCAGGAGAGCGTCAACAGCACGGAAAACAGGATCACCACGTAACGGCGATCGGTGGCCTGAATGATCTGGGTGATAAACAGGCTGGCGAACATCGCGACAAACGCCGTCACCGTCACCGACTGCCCGGCTACGCCTTCGGTGATGCCCAAATCCTGCGCCATCGGCGTCAGCAGGCTAACCGGCAGAAACTCAACGGTAATCAGGCAGGCTACACAAAACGCCACGGCAAAGACCGCCGACCAGTTTGGGCGCGAAACCGCTTTGGCCTGCGGTGGAATTGTGGGCTGGATATGTTCTGTCATGGCATCACCTGAGATAAAAACGTGCGGAAAAGTCGCGCAGTTTATCATCAAAAGTGTGACGGATTTAACGTTTCGACAACTTTTCTTGCATCGCCGCATTCGCCAGCCCGACGATCCATTCCTGGTGCCCGTTAATCATCGGATTCGGCACGGTGCGAGCAAGTTCCTGGGCAGGAACGCCTTTTTGCGACTCCTGAGTCAGAATACGGACGCGGTTTCCCGGCAAGTCTTCAAACAGCCAGGCGTGGATCACATCCAGACGCGCCATCTCATCCCCTTCCACCCAGCCGTGCCATGCGATCCGTGCGGCTTCACCGTCCACGGGTGGAACATACTCCGTGACCTGCGCCTCAACCGGGAAGCCAAAGGTCGTGAAGCGAAAGCGAGCGTTGGCGCTCAGTTCCGGACCGCTGCCGTCGTGAAAACGGATATCTTCGGCGTTGCTGTAGTAGTTCGGCCACAGGGTTGTGTCGTTAAGCTGCGCCCAAATCTCTTTTGCGCTCAGCCCGGCGACGATGATTTCGTTGGATGCAAAGTTATCGGTGGTGCCTGGCAGGTAGTCGTTCGGCCAGATAATGGCGGATTGTTTCATGGTTCACCTCATCAGCGAGTGGATGAGGTGATGGTGCGCCTGTGGCAGATATAAATCTAATGACGATGCTTTATACTCTTCATCACGTTTCGTGATATCAGTGAAGATAAAACACGCCCTCTTCGGGGAGGAAAAGCTGGTTATAGCGCAGCTGGAAGGCGTTAAGCTCCTGCGGATCGGGTTCTATCTCGCGCATGAAGCCGAGCGCGAGGCGGATTTGCGCATCGGTGATTGGCGCGGCCAGACGGGCTTTACGCAGCATGCGGTGCCAGGTATGCAGATTCTCTTCGCTCCCGTCGACAACGCAGACCTGCCAGATCAGCAGCACCTGGGCGGCATTTTGCAGGTGCGCCTCGTCGGGGCGCTCGAGGTAGCGAATAAACTCATTGCCCGGCGTTTTGCCGAACTGGTCAATCATCGACTCGACCGGCATCGGGGTGACTCCCAGACGCTCGCTTAAACGTTTGATGGCGCGGCGGGAATCGGAAGTCAGGACGCGAAACCCAACCACAAACACCACGGCAAGCGTTGCCAGCATTATCCAGACCATGCGTTCTCCTTAGACTAGCCGCCCATCATAGCGGGAAACGCAATGCGTCGACAGCGGGCAGCGCCATAATAGTGAACGGAAAAGAGGTGGAAAATCGTCATGAAAGCGGATCTGCGCACGCTGGATCTTAACCTGCTGAAAACGCTCGACGCTCTGCTGGACGAGCGCAGCGTCACCCGCGCGGCGGCGCGTCTTGCTCTGACCCAACCTGCGGTCAGCGGCATGCTCAACCGCCTGCGGGACTACTTCGACGATCCGCTCTTTATCCGCGCCCCGCACGGCATGGTGCCAACCACGCGTGCGGAAGCGCTGGCCGCTCCGGTGAAGCGTATTCTCGCGGATATTGACGTGCTGCTTCAGCCCGTTGCCTTTGACCCTAATACCGCTCGCCTCACCTTCACTCTTGCCGCTACGGATTATGCACTTCGAGCGGTTGTTGTGCCGTTTATCGCCGCCCTTAAGGCACAGGCGCCTGGCATCCGCGTGCGCGTGGTGCCCGTTACCCCCGGCAGCCTTGTCAGCCAGCTTGAGCAGGGCGATATTGACGTGGCGTTGATCACCCCCCATACCACGCCCGAGGAGCTTCACAGCCGTGCGCTTTATGATGAACGGTACGTATGCATGATGCGCGCCGATCATCCAAACGCCGGAGAACCAATGACGGTAGACCGATTTTGCGCCCTGGAGCATGTGCTGGTCTCTTACGAGGGAGACGGCTTTCGCGGGGTAACCGATAGCGCGCTGGAGAAAATTGGCCGGACGCGGCACGTAGGACTCTCGGTGAGCCACTTTTTAGTCCTGCCGGACGTGCTGGCCCTCAGCGATATGATTGCCGTCGTGCCGTCACGCATCGCGGAAAATCAGACGGGGATGTTCGTCTGCGAGACGCCAGTTCCCGTGCCTGGCTTTACCAAAAGCATGGCCTGGCACGGCAGAACGCACCGCAATCCCGCGCAGGCGTGGCTGCGCGGGCTGTTACTGCAAACCAGTCAGCGAGCCTGAAGCCCCTTAAGCAGCGCCTCGTGGAAGCGCGCGGGGTCCTGCATCTGCGGCGCATGGCCCATGTCGTTAAATTCCACCAGCGTCGCGTGCGGGATGCGCTTCGCCGTCTCCTTTCCCAGCACCGCATAGTTGCCGAGCGTCTTGCGGATCTCCGGCGGGGCGAGATCTTTCCCGATGGCGGTATTGTCCTTCGTTCCGATCATCAATAATACCGGCATGTTGAGTTCGCTAAATTCGTAGATCACCGGCTGGGTGTAGATCATGTCGTAGAGCAGCGCCGAGTTCCAGGCCACACGTTCTTTTCCCGGCCCGTTGTTCAGCCCGGCGAGCATGGTGACCCAACGCTCGTACTCCGGCTTCCACTCTCCGGCGTAGTAGGTATTTTTCTCGTACTGACGAATGCCGTCGGCGCTGACCTTCAGCTCGCGCTGATACCACTGGTCGACCGTAATGTGCGGCACGCCGCGCGCTTTCCAGTCCTCCAGGCCAATCGGGTTGACCATCACCAGCTGCTCCACCTGCTGCGGCCACATCAGCGCGTAGCGGGTCGCCAGCATGCCGCCGGTGGAATGCCCGATCACCGTCGCCCGTTCAACGCCCAGCTTCTCCAGTAGCGCATGGGTATTATCCGCCAGCTGCTGGAAGGTGAACTGATAGCTCTCCGGCTTGGTGGATTTACAGAAGCCAACCTGGTCAGGTGCCACCACGCGATACCCGCTGGCTGAAAGCGCGCGGATCGTGCCATCCCACGTTCCGGCACAGAAGTTTTTGCCGTGCATCAGCACCACGGTGCGGCCATTGGGTTTTTCCGGCTTCACGTCCAGATAAGCCATATCCAGAGATTGTTGCTGCGAGGTAAAGGTAAAGTGCTGAACCGGCCAGCCGTAGTCGAAACCTTCCAGCTTCTCGCCGTATGTGGGGGCATCCGCAGCCATTGCGGGGGTTGCCAGCGCCATCAACAGCGCCAGACAGGATAATCGTCGGGACATCATGCAAGCTCTCCAGGAAATAAAGGTCAAAGGCTGCGCGAAAGGCGGCAGCAAAATAACACTGTAGAGCATCAGACGGAGCGGGTGTGTAAAGCGGGGTAAAAAGTGGAGTTCAGAACAAAAAAGCCCGGCATCACACACCGGGCAAAGAAGTTACCTGCACACTCAGGCTACTTTTAATTTCTGGGCACGATTTTCACGGCGGATCTTACGTTCTTCCAGCACCGCCACCATCGCCATCAGGACGATACAGCCAATCGCTGCCGCATCCAGCGCCGCGAAGGTGCCCGCCCAGCCGGTGAGGCCGAAAATCGGCGTGCCGTCGGCGATCATCCCCAGGCCCAGCTTGGCGAAGCTGTCGCCGATCAGGTAGGCGAAGGTGCCTTTGATCCCATCGGCGGCGCCGATCGCTTTTTTCGGCACGAAGCCGACCGCCGCCACGCCGATCAGCAGCTGCGGGCCAAAGACGAGGAAGCCGAGCGCAAACAGGGACGCCAGGTAGACATACTGGTTGCTGGCGTGCTGGTATACGCCGAGCGTGGCGATAATCAGCGCCAGCGCGATACACGCCACCAGCGCGCGACGGCCGTTGGCGAGATCCGAGAGCCAGCCCCACAGCAGCGTGCCGACCAGCGCGCCCACTTCGAACAGGGTAAAGCCCTGAATCGCCACCTCTTTCGAGAGCTTCAGCTCCTGGAAAGCATACACGGTTGACCACTGGTCGATGCCGATGCGCACGACGTACAGGAAGATATTCGAGAAGCACAGCAGCCAGATCACTTTGTTTTTCAGCACGTATTCAACAAAGATCTGCCATTTGGACATCTCGTTCTCTTCGGTCTCTTTGTCCTCTTCGCTGATCTCCTCACCGAACAACTCTTCGGCTTTGCCGAGACCGTAAGATTCCGGGGAATCGCTGCCGAAGCGCAGGCCGATAAAGCCGACAATCAGGGCGATAACCGACGGAAAGATAAACATACCGATCACGTGGCCGTCGAACAGGACGTTCGCGCCGAACAGCGCCACGCCAGCCGCGCCCGCGCCGCCGAGGTTATGAGAGATGTTCCAGAAGCCAAGGAAGGTGCCGCGCTTGCGCCGCGGGGTCCATTTGGTGATGGTGGAGTAGCTGCACGACCCGCCGGTACTCTGGAAGAAACCGCTCAGGGCGTAGAAGGCGATCATCAGGAACAGGCTGACAGAGCCACTGCCCATGCTGGCGCTGAAGCCGAGCATACAGATCGCCGAGAGGATCAGCATAAACGGCAGGAACTGCTTGGTATTCTTACCGTCAGCATAATAAGAAACCAGCGTTTTCCCCACCCCATAGGTGATGGAGAAGCCAAGGCCAATCATCCCCAGTTGCGTCATGCTCAGCCCGTAGGTCGAGATCATGTCGTTCTGGGCGATGTTAAAGTTTTTGCGGATCAGGTACATGGTCAGGTAGCCGATAAAGACCACCAGATAAGACTGCATGAACGGTTTGAACCACATCTTACGCCGCACATCGAGCGGCAGATCCAGGGTCGGCTTGCGCACCTGATTCAGAAAGGCCAGCATAGATCTCTCCCGAGCTAATTTTTTACCTGCGAATGGCAGGCATTGTAAAAATCAGCCGGGAGAGATGCCTGAGACAGCGTCCAGGTAAAACCGGGAAAATGTCTTAGTTTTGTCCCGTTTGCGGCGAAAAGGTGAGGTACATCACGCTTCGCTGACCATGCGCGGCGCCTGTGCGTTTAAAAATGGCAGCAGCAAGAGTGCAGAAATGCCCGATGCCACGCTAATCACCACAAAGAATCCCGTCCAGTGCCAGATCTCCAGCACCTGCGCCAGCGGCCAGCCGGAGAGCGAGGCGCCAAGATAGGCAAACAGCCCGACAAAGCCGGTGGCCGCGCCCGCCGCCTCTTTGTGCGAACACTCCGCCGCCGCCATGCCGATCAGCATCTGCGGGCCGAACACGAAGAAGCCTGTGGTGAAGAAGCACGCCGCCTGCATGACGTAGCTGGCGAACGGCATCAGCCACAGCGAGCCGACGGAAAGCAGGATCCCGGCGGCAAAAATGAGGTTCATCGGGCCGCGGTTGCCGTTGAACAGTTTGTCCGAGCCCCAGCCCGCCACCAGCGCGCCGATAAATCCGCCCAGCTCGAACATGGTCACCGCCGAGTTGGCGGTCACCAGATCCACATCCAGCGTCTCGGACATATACAGGTTGCCCCAGTCGTTGATGGCCGCGCGCACCACGTACACCAGCACATAACAGAGCGACAGCAGCCAGATGTACGGGTTAAGCAGCACGTATTTGGTGAGGATCGCTTTACGGTTAAGGCCTGCGCCCTCCTGTTGCTGGGCAATCTCCAGCGCATCGTGCCGCCAGTCGCCCACGGGCGGTAGACCCACGGCCTGGGGGCGGTCGCGCAGCCGCCAGCACAGCACAATGCCGACGGCAATCGCCAACGTTCCGGCAATCATCATCCCCGCCCGCCAACCGTAGTGCAGCGCGGTGGCGGCCATCACGATGGGGATCAGCGCGCCGCCGACGTTGTGTGCAGTATTCCAGATAGCCCACCAGCCGCCGCGCTCGTTGCGCGAGTACCAGGCGGTGAGCAAACGCGCGCACACCGGCGCGCCCCATCCCTGGAAAAAGGCGTTCAGCGCCCACAGTAGCGCAAACGCCCACAGCGAGGAGGAAAAGCCGAAAAGAATATTCACCATGCCAGTGGCGATAAGTCCTGCCCCCATAAAGTATCTCGCGTTCGAGTGGTCGCTGACGACACCCGACACAAACTTCGACAGACCGTAGGTGATATAAAACAGCGTCGCCAGCAGACCGATATCGCTGCGGGTCAGCACGCCGCTGGCGAGGATCTCCGGCACGGCGGCATTGAAGCTCTTACGGGTAAAATAAAACAGCGCATAGCCAAGCCAGATGGTTAACAGAATATGCCGTCGCCAGTAGCGGTAGTGGGCATCAATTTCCTGTTTATCGGTCATCAACGGCGCGCTGGCCGGGGCCTTTAAAAACTGAAACATCGCCGCTCCTTAGGCATAACGCTGCGGCAACGAAACGCTGACGCGCGTGCCGTGAGTACAGGAAATAGAGAGCGAACCGCCGAGCGCCGTCACGCGTTCCCGCATACCAGTCAGGCCAAATCCCTGCTGACCGGAGCCCGGCGGCAGGCCGCAGCCGTCATCTTCAATCACCAGCATCAGGCGCTCGTCCTGCTGCCAGCCCTGTATCGTGACCGCGCTGGCGCTGGCATGTTTGACGATATTGTTCAGCCCTTCCTGACAGACGCGGAACAGCGTCACCCGCTGGCTTTCGCTGAGCGCAGACTCGTCTATCCGCCAGTCGAGATGGCTGATGATGCCGCGGCTTTCCAGCTCCATTTCACGCATCAAAGAACGTATGGCCTGTTCAAGCGTAAGATCGTCCAACTGACGTGGGCGCAGGCGCCCCAGCAGACAACGTACCGAATCGTACACGCCGAGCGACAGCTGTTCGATCAACTGCCCGCTCTGCTTCGCGCCGCCGTTATCTCCCGCCAGTCGCTGAACGATACCGGCCTGGGTGCGGATGGCGGTAACGGTCTGACCGATGTCATCATGCAGCTCGCGCGCCACCTCCCGGCGTACGCTCTCTTCAGTTTCCAGCAGCCGTTCCGCCAGTCGGTGGTTGCGCGCCAGTTCGTTTTGCAGCGACTGGTTCAGCTCGCGCAAGCGTTGGATCCCTGCGCCAAGCAGCAGTCCGGTGAGGCTTTGCGCCAGCAGTGAAAGCAGTAAATCCACCGGATGATCGTGCCAGGTCTGGCTGGCGATCAGCGCGATGGCGTTCATCAGCGTCGCAATCAATGCTCCCTGCCAGCCGTAGTGCCAGGCGAGCGCGATGATCGGCAGCGCCAGACAAAACGGCGTGAAGCGCGATAATTCAGCGGGCAGACCAAGCTGTAGCCACAGGCTGACCACAAACAGCAGCAGATACCAGATGAGATGCCGGGCGCGCCAGTTTACCGGCTGCGAAACCAGCGCCGGACCAAGCGGCAGCCAGATGGCGCTGGTGAGATAATGCCAGAACACCAGACAGATGGGGGCCAGCGTTAAGCCGCCGGTGAGCGTCAGCAGCAGGGCGTTCCACGCCTGCTCTCCCTGCCCAAGCCAGGGCAAGGACTGCAACAGCGCCGCTGCGGTGAGAGCGGCCCCCTGTAGCAACAATGTGCGCCAGTCGCGCTGGTGACGGTAACGGGAGATCAGCGCCACCGGTATCAGCGTTAGCGCACTGCCGATTATCAATAATATCGGGTGCGCCAGCGCCACTTCCTGCGCCAGCCAGAGAACCAGCAGCCACTCCGCGCCAAGCAGCACCGGCCAGTAGCCGCGCGGGCATTGCAACATCAACCCCAGGCGCAGGCCGAAGGGGAACAGCAGCACCGCCAGCTCAGGGCGCTCCACCAGATGCAGGCTGATGCTCCACAGGCAAAACCAGGCGGCGGAGAAGATAAAAAAGCAGGCAATTACGGTGATAAATCGGGAAAGAAGCGTGTTCATTGCCAGCCGTCAAACATTCTGCGCGCCAGCTCAACGTCATTGTTGACGCCCAGTTTTTCCATCAGATTCGCGCGATGCACGTGCACCGTTTTAGGCGAGAGGCCCAGCTCGGCGGCAATCTCTTTGACCGCCATCCCTTGCGCCAGTTTTTCCGCCACCTGACGCTCGCGTTTTGTCAGCGGATCCTGCCTGCCCGCTGCCAGCTTGATGGCGATATCCGGGGTCAGATAGCAGCCGCCGGTCGCAACCGTATGCACAGCGGCAATCAGCTCGTCCGGGCTGCAACGTTTGGAAAGAAATCCCCGTGCGCCGGCGTTTAGCGCCTGCTCCACCAACGCCGGGCTGTCATGTACCGAAAGCATGATGGTCGCCATGCCTTTTGGCAGTTGACTCAGCAACGCCAGCCCGGAAACGTCGGGCATTGAGATGTCGCAGATACACACCTGCACGCCGCGCCCCGGCAGGCCAGCAAGCGCCTCACGCCCGGAACCAAACTCAGCCACCACCTGAAAATCAGGCTCAAGGTTCAGAAGCTGGGCGAATCCAGAGCGGACGATAAGATGGTCGTCGATAAGGGCGATGGTGGTCATAGCGCGTTCCTGGCGGGCGGATAAAAAAACGCGCTTACCTTAACGATAAGCGCGCGGGTGTTCAAGCAATGAGCGATTTATTCGAAGAATACCGCAATTTTGTTAAACATGGTGGGATCGGACTGGTTGCGCACCACTTTCGCCACATCTTCTAGCTTGTCGATCTGGGCGATCATCTGCTCAAGACGTTGATCATCGTTCACCAGTAGCCAGATGCGGCTTTGGTCGCTGCCCTGAATCGGCAGGCAGAGGATCCCTTCCACGTTAAACGCGCGACGGGCGAACAACCCACAGACGTGCGTCATGACGCCGGGATGGTTACGGACGGTGAGTTCCAGAATAACGTTTTCATGTGATTGTTTCTGCATGGCTTATTCCCCCACCATCTCAGTATTGGCCGCGCCCGGCGGTACCATCGGATACACTTTTTCTTCTGCATCAATACGCACGTGGATCAGCGCCGGACCCGGACGGCTGATGATTGCCTGCAGCGCCGCCTGCGGGTCGGCTTCGTTATTTAAATCGCAGGTTTCCAGACCAAACCCGGCGGCAATTTGCATAAAGTTAATCATTCCCGGATAAGTGGCGGCAAACACACCCTGCTTGTAAAACAGGCTCTGCTGCTGATGCACCAGCCCCAGCGCTTCGTTATTCATCAGGATGATTTTCACATCCAGTTGGTTTTCGCTGGCGGTCGCCATCTCCTGAATGTTCATCATCAGGCTACCGTCGCCGGAGAAGCACAGCACTTTTTTGTCCGGGTTCGCCAGCGCCGCGCCAATCGCCGCGGGCAGGCCAAAGCCCATGGTGCCCAGACCGCCGGAGGTCAGCCACTGGCGCGGACGGTTCAGCGGATACGCCTGCGCCGCCCACATCTGGTGCTGCCCCACATCGGTGGTAATAATCGCGTTGTCATCCACGCAGGCGGCTACGGCGTTAATCAACCCGTAGTGGCTGAGCGGATCGCTTTCCTGCGGAATGGTACACGGGAACTCGCGCTGCAGATCGCGCACCAACTGATGCCACTCCGTGCGCGGCTGCGCCTCAATCTGCGGAATTAACTGTGTCAGCACTTCGTCCACGTCCGCCTGAATAGCCACGTGCGGCTGCTTGATTTTGCCCAGCTCGGCGCGGTCGATATCCACGTGAATAATTCTGGCGTTCGGGCAGAACTGTTCGGTTTTGCCAATCGCCCGGTCATCAAAACGCGCGCCCAGCACCACCAGCAGATCGGCCTCCTGCAGGATGTAGTTGGTACTGCGCGCGCCGTGCATCCCCAGCATACCCAGCGACAACGGATGCGCCTTCGGCAACATGCCCAGCGCCATCAGCGTCATGGTGGTCGGCAACTGCGCTTTTTCCGCCAGTTGGCGTACCCGCTCAGGGGCGTTAATCACGCCGCCGCCGAGATACAGCACCGGACGCTTCGCCGCGTTAATCATTGCCGCCGCGTCGCGCACGCTCTGCTCGCTAAAGGCTGGCGCCGCCATTTTCTCCGCCGGAACCGGCATCGCGTCGATCTCAAAAACTGCGGTCTGGACGTCCTTAGGTATGTCTATCCACACCGGGCCAGGACGACCTGACTGAGCAAGGCGAAAGGCGTCGCTCATCACCTGCGGTAATTCATCGATATGCCTGACCAGATAGTTGTGTTTAGTGATGGGGATAGAAATGCCGTAGGTGTCGACTTCCTGGAAGGCGTCGGTGCCAATCATCGACGCCGGAACCTGGCCGGTGATGCAAACCAGCGGGATAGAGTCCAGACGCGCATCGGCGATAGCGGTCACCAGGTTGGTTGCGCCAGGCCCGCTACAGGCCATACAAACGGCGGGTTTGCCGTCGGTGCGCGCCATGCCCTGGGCGATAAAACCGGCTCCCTGCTCATGACGCGCCAGAATATGACGAATTTGCGTGCTCTGGCTTAAGGCGTCGTAGACGGGGAGTATCGACCCGCCTGGAATACCGGTGACAATCTGAATACCCTGTCGCTCCAGAAAATGAACGATAAATTCCGCGCCGGTAAAGCGCTTACGCGTGGATGTTGCTGTTGTGCCCGAACTTGCCATGCTCCAGTCCTTTTTTCTTGGCCGGGGCGCCGGGCAGGTCTCTAAACGAAAAACCCCGCCCGGTTTGCGCCGGCGGGGTTTTGGAATCGTGTGTTGTTCCGGACCCTACGGCGCATTGCCGACGACCACCACCACACGCACGACGACCGCTGCGCGAGATGGCGCAGTGTTTAGTAGGGTCGCAGTCAGCATGAAAGGGGTCATTAGGGGCCTTGTCTGTTTATTCATTAACTGGATTTATACAAGCACAGCTTTTTAAGCGAGACAATGGAAAAAATTTCATCTACTTGAAAATGCGTCAACGATCACGTTTCAGGAAAAAAACGCTAAAAACAAAAAACCCCGCCGGAGCGAGGTTTTTTCAGCGTAATGCGGTTGGTGACCGCAAAGCACACTGTGTTATGTCAACAGCAAAAGTATACGCGTTCTGTGAGGAACACGCAATTTCGGCGCGAATTTTGACGTTTTTGAGTATGGATCAGAAGATTAAATCTGTCCATAAATTACTGTTCATCCATACAGTATTTATCTATAATAACTCAGTACACAGTGTGTCAGGTGGGGCCGCATCGTTAACCGGCGCAATGAAGTCCTGGCTGAAACGGGTGGTGCCGTCAGCGCCTTAACCCCCCCAGAGAGCACACTGTGTTATGTCAACGAAGGTGCTGGCAACAGGCGGCGGAAAGGCACGTCAGCACCGTGCTCCTTTTACCATAAGGAGACGCGTATGAGCCTCGTGGATATCACCATTCTTATCCTGAAACTCATTGTTGCAGTTATGCAACTGCTTGATGCTGTTCTGAAATATTACAAGTAATTCAGATTCAAGTCGCACCAAAGGGGAGCGGGCAACCGCTCCCCTTTCACATGGCGCTTTCCCCGGATGCGTGCGTCCGCTGGTTATGTTACGTTTTTATGACACTCCCTGACGATGCCTGAGCCATGACCCTTTCCGTTTTCTGTATTTTGCTGTTCGCCGCACTGCTGCATGCCAGCTGGAACGCCATCGTGAAAGCCGGAAACGATAAGCTGTATGCCGCTATCAGCGTCAGCGGATCGGCCGCCATCATGGCGTTAATCTTCCTGCCTTTCTCGCCGCAGCCCTCAAGCGCCAGCATCCCGTTTTTAGCCGCCTCAACCGCCCTGCAGGTCATTTACACCGTGCTGGTCGCGCGGACGTATCAGGTTTCGGACATGAGCCAAACCTACCCGCTGATGCGCGGCACTGCGCCGTTACTGGTCGCGGTTATCAGCGTGTTGTTTCTGGGGGACAGTCTGTCGTCACTGGCGTGGACGGGTATTGCGGTGATCTGCCTGGCAATCCTCGGCATGGCTTTTAACGGTCGCGCCAGCTCGCAGCAGGGCATTGTGCTCGCACTGATTAACGCCTGTTTCATTGCCGGATACACGCTGGTAGACGGTACCGGCGTCAGGCTGTCGGAAACCGCGCTGGGCTATACGCTGTGGACCTTTTTCCTCAACGGTTCGTGTCTGCTCGGCTGGGCAATGCTTGCCCGGCGTCGCGAAGCGTCGCGCTATCTGGCACAGCACTGGAAAAAAGGGATTTTTGGCGGTATCGGCACCATGGGCTCCTATGGCCTGGCGCTGTGGGCAATGACCCTGGCGCCGCTGGCGGTGGTCGCCGCGCTGCGGGAAACCTCCATTCTGTTTGGCGCGCTGATCGCCTGGCTTCTGCTGAAAGAGCGAGTCGCCGGACTGCGGCTGGTAGCCGCCGGAGGCATTGCCGCCGGGGCGATTTTACTGCGTCTGTCGTGAGGCGTGACAGTCGCGTGGCGGCGCTTACGCCTTATCCGACAGCGATGTAACCTGATTCATTCCGGCAACATTTATTGCCGCTATTTGTTTACATTTCCTGCCGTTCAGCTGTTTTTCATTACTGCCTGCTCACTGGCCTTCTGCGTTTTGTGTGGTAGATTTCACTCGCATTTATGGGAATGCACAGCACCTTATTCTTATTTTTTCTCTTTTTGAAAAGTAATCAGCGAAATGAAAAGGCAGAGAAGCGTCAATTTGTTGTTGATGTTGGTACTACTTGTGGCGGTAGGTCAGATGGCGCAAACCATTTATATCCCCGCCATCGCCGATATGGCGCGAGATCTGAACGTCCGGGAAGGGGCCGTTCAGAGCGTAATGGCGGCCTATCTTCTGACTTACGGCGTGTCGCAACTGATCTATGGTCCCCTGTCTGACCGTGTGGGCCGTCGCCCGGTGATCCTCGTCGGGATGTCCATTTTTATGCTCGCCACCCTTGTTGCCATTACCACCCATAGCCTGACGGTACTCATTGCCGCCAGCGCGCTACAGGGGATGGGTACCGGCGTCGGCGGCGTGATGGCGCGTACCCTGCCGCGTGACCTGTACGAAGGCACGCAACTGCGCCACGCCAACAGTCTGCTGAATATGGGGATTCTGGTCAGCCCGCTGCTGGCTCCCCTGCTCGGCGGCCTGCTGGATACAATGTGGAACTGGCGCGCCTGTTACGTTTTCCTGCTGGTGCTTTGCGCGGGCGTCACCTTCAGCATGGCGCGCTGGATGCCGGAAACGCGCCCGGTGGGTGCGCCACGCACGCGACTTATCGTCAGCTATAAAACCCTGTTCGGCAACGGCGCATTTAACTGTTATCTGCTGATGCTGATTGGCGGTCTGGCCGGGATTGCGGTATTTGAAGCCTGTTCCGGCGTGCTGATGGGCGCCGTACTCGGCCTGAACAGCATGGTGGTCAGCATTCTGTTTATCCTGCCGATTCCGGCGGCGTTTTTCGGCGCGTGGTTTGCCGGTCGGCCGAATAAGCGCTTTTCCACACTGATGTGGCAGTCAGTGATTAGCTGTCTGATGGCGGGACTGATGATGTGGGTCCCCGGCTGGTTCGGCGTGATGAATGTCTGGACGCTGTTGATCCCCGCTGCGCTGTTTTTCTTTGGCGCAGGAATGCTGTTCCCGCTGGCGACCAGCGGCGCAATGGAGCCGTTTCCGTTTCTCGCCGGGACGGCGGGCGCACTGGTCGGCGGCCTGCAAAATATCGGCTCCGGCGTGCTGGCCTGGCTTTCGGCGATGCTGCCGCAAACCGGCCAGGGCAGTCTCGGTCTGTTAATGTCTTTGATGGGACTGCTGATTTTACTTTGCTGGTTGCCGCTGGCGTCCCGCCTGTCGCATCAGGGACAGGCCATTTAACCCTGGCAGGCCGGGTTTAGCGTCCGGCCTGTTCGTGTAACCAGCCGATAAACGCCTCGATTTTCGGCCACTGCCTGCCGGGCAGCGTTGTCATGTAATAATGTTGATGACAGGTTAAGGCCATTTCACCGAATGGGGCGACCAGCTCACCACTCTCCAGACGTTTCTGCACCAACCGCTTACGCCCCATCGCCACGCCAATATGATTCATTGCGGCAATCACCGCTAAATCCGAACGATCGAAGCCAATCCCTGACGATTGCGGCAAATTCACCTCAAAATGCTGCGCCCAGCTGTACCACTCGTCGGTTCCCGAATCGTTGCTCCACGCCTGACGATCGTGCAGCAGCGTACAGTGACGCAGATTTGCCAGCCGTCCCTCCAACGCGAAACGGCGCGCATAGTCCGGGCTGCAGACCGGCAGAATGGCCTCATCCATTAAAAAATGGTGCGCCAACTGTGCAGACGGTGCGTCGTCGAAGTAGATCGCCAGGTCAACCCCGGCCCGCTGTAAATTGACGTTGTCGTTTCCGGTCAGGATTGTCAGGGAAATGGAGGGATAACGTCGGGTAAAGTCGCCCAGCGCAGGTACCAGCCAGCATTGCGCAATGGATGGTCGCGAATAGACGGTAAGGGTCCCGGACAGTTCCTGATTCTTAATATCGAGTATTTCCTGGTTCAGCGTATCCAGTGATGACTTCAGCGCCCAGAATACCCGCTTGCCTTCATGGGTCAGCTCAACCTTACGGTGCGACCGCACGAACAGCTGAATCCCCAGTTCCTCTTCCAGTTGGTTAATGCGATGGCTGATGGCGCTCGGCGTGAGCGAGAGTTCGTCGGCCGCCAGGGCAAACGATTGATGCCGGGCCGCCACTTCGAAAGTGTAGAGTTTAGAGAGCTGCCAGCCGTTCAGTAGCTGGTTGCGTACGTCGCGAACAGGTTCCATCGATGCCTCAGTAAAAACAATCCCTGACAAAGTGTAAAAAATCGCGCGCAAAAATTCAGCACTAAGATGAACTACAGTGAATCAGATCGCAATTACGCCTCTTTTTTCGACATATATCACCTGTTTGGTTCAATCTGGTTCATGTGAAAGCGTATTTATATCGTTTGTCAGCGCGTGCTGTTTTTTCGTCCAATGGAAGCAGGTAAATCACAGGGCAAGGTGAGATATGCACTCTCAAATCTGGGTTGTGAGCACGCTGCTGGTAAGCATCGTGTTAATTGTATTGACCATCGTGAAATTCAAATTCCACCCGTTTCTGGCGCTGTTGCTCGCCAGCTTCTTCGTGGGAACCATGATGGGCATGGGACCGCTGGACATGGTCAATGCCGTTGAAAGCGGGATCGGCGGTACGCTGGGCTTCCTCGCCGCAGTTATCGGGCTTGGCACCATTCTTGGCAAAATGATGGAAGTTTCCGGCGCGGCGGAACGCATCGGGTTGACGCTCCAGCGTTGCCGCTGGCTCTCCGCCGACGTCATTATGGTGCTGGTGGGGCTGATCTGCGGGATCACCCTGTTTGTGGAAGTGGGCGTGGTGCTGCTCATTCCGCTGGCGTTCTCTATTGCGAAGAAAACCAATACCTCGCTGCTTAAGCTCGCCATTCCTCTTTGTACCGCGCTGATGGCCGTCCACTGCGTGGTGCCGCCGCACCCGGCTGCCCTGTTTGTGGCGAATAAACTGGGCGCGGATATCGGTTCGGTGATCGTTTACGGCCTGCTGGTAGGGTTGATGGCGTCGCTGGTTGGCGGGCCGCTGTTCCTGAAGTTTCTCGGCAACCGCCTGCCGTTTAAGGCAGTACCGGCCGAGTTTTCCGATCTTAAGGTGCGCGAAGAAAGTACGCTGCCGTCTTTAGGCGCAACGCTGTTTACCGTGCTGCTGCCCATTGGCCTGATGCTGCTGAAAACCGTCGCAGAGTTAAACATGGCCAAAGGCAGCACGTTGTATACGCTGCTGGAGTTTATCGGCAACCCAATTACCGCCATGTTCATCGCCGTCTTTGTGGCTTATTACATTCTTGGCCTGCGCCAGCAGATGAACATGGGCACGATGTTGACCCACACCGAAAACGGCTTCGGTTCGATTGCCAATATCCTGCTGATTATCGGTGCTGGCGGCGCGTTTAACGCGATCCTTAAAAGTAGCGGACTGGCGGATACGCTGGCGGTGATCCTCTCGAACATGGATATGCATCCGATCCTGCTGGCCTGGCTGGTGGCGTTGATTCTTCATGCCGCGGTCGGTTCCGCCACTGTCGCGATGATGGGGGCAACGGCGATTGTCGCCCCGATGCTGCCGCTCTATCCCAACGTAAGTCCTGAGATCATCGCCATTGCCATCGGTTCCGGCGCCATTGGCTGCACGATCGTGACCGATTCCCTCTTCTGGCTGGTGAAGCAGTATTGTGGCGCAACGCTGAATGAAACGTTCAAATACTATACGACTGCGACATTTATCGCCTCGGTCATTGCGCTGGCCTGCACATTCCTGCTTTCCTTTATCATCTGAATGCAAAGAGACGTACTATGGAAAACATTCAACAACTCATGACCCGTTATCCCCTGGTAGAGGATCTGGTGGCGCTGAAAGAAACCACCTGGTTTAACCCTGCCACGACCTCTCTTGCAGAAGGTTTACCCTACGTGGGGTTAACGGAAGCCGACGTTAAAGGTGCGCACGCCCGGCTGGCCCGCTTTGCGCCGTATCTCGCTAAAGCCTTTCCGGAAACCGCTGTTAGCGGCGGGATTATTGAATCTGACGTGGTGGCGATTCCGGCAATGCAACAACGGCTGGAAAAAGAGTATGGACAGGCCATCAGCGGCGAAATCCTGCTCAAAAAAGACAGTCATCTGCCAATCTCCGGCTCCATTAAAGCCCGTGGCGGCATTTATGAAGTGCTGGCTCACGCAGAGAAACTGGCGCTGGAAGCCGGTCTGTTGACCACCGAAGATGATTACAGCGCGCTTCTCCGTCCGGAGTTCAAAGCCTTTTTCAGCCAGTACAGTATTGCGGTAGGTTCAACAGGCAATCTCGGGCTGTCGATCGGTATTATGAGCGCCCGCATCGGCTTTAAGGTCACCGTGCATATGTCCGCTGACGCCCGCGCGTGGAAAAAGGCTAAACTGCGCAGCCACGGCGTTACCGTGGTTGAGTATGAAGAGGATTACGGCGTGGCGGTGGAGCAGGGGCGCAAGGCGGCGGAGGCCGACCCGAACTGCTTCTTTATCGACGATGAAAACTCGCGCACGCTGTTTTTAGGCTATGCGGTGGCCGGGCAGCGTCTGAAGGCGCAGTTTGAAAAACAGGGGCGGGTGGTGGACGCCGCGCATCCGCTGTTTGTCTATCTGCCGTGCGGCGTGGGCGGCGGTCCTGGCGGGGTGGCGTTTGGTCTTAAACTGGCCTTCGGCGACCATGTTCACTGCTTTTTCGCCGAACCAACCCATTCGCCGTGTATGCTGCTCGGCGTGTATACCGGCCTGCATGACGCGCTCTCGGTGCAGGACATTGGGATTGATAACGTGACCGCCGCTGACGGGCTGGCCGTGGGACGCGCCTCAGGATTTGTTGGCCGGGCCATGGAGCGCCTGCTGGACGGGCTATATACCCTCGACGATCAGACCATGTACGACATGCTGGGCTGGCTGGCGCAGGAAGAAAATATCCGTCTGGAACCGTCAGCACTGGCGGGTATGGCCGGGCCGCAGCGCGTTTGCGCCTCGGCAGACTACTTGCGAATGCACCGTTTTACGCCGTCTCAGCTCGCCAGCGCGACGCATGTGGTCTGGGCAACCGGCGGCGGCATGGTGCCGGAAGCGGAAATGGCGCAATACCTTGCGAAAGGGCGTTAGTTTCCTGTTGAAACAGGCAGGATGGCGCAGTGCGTAACCGGTCTGCCGCCACTTAGCGCAGCATCGCCATCAGTTCCATCGGTGAGCGATGCATTTTAATGAGGTCGCGCATCACCCGCATATATGGCGCAGTATGGGAAAAAAAGGCTCTGTAGCCCGCGCACAGCGGGCTTTTTCCTGAGGCATCCCGATGTTTAGGGCAGTCGCCATGGCAGAATTTTAGCCAGACGCAGCGCTGACAGGTTGCGGTCAGGGTGGTGTTTTTACTGCGACCAAATGCCTCCACCTGCGGCATCTCATTGATGACTTTCAATAACGTGTGATGAATATTACCTAACAGATACTGCGGATAAACGTAATGGTCGCACTGATACAGATCGCCATTCGCCTCCAGCGCAAACGCATGACCGCAGGTTTTACTTAACGCACACATCTGAGACGGGTAGCCGCACCATACGCCCAGCGTCGAATCGAAAAGCTGGATATAGACGCGGCCAATATCTTCCCACACCCAGAGGTCAAACACGCAGCTCAAAAAATCCCCCCACGCCCGCGGCTCGACGGACTCTGCGCTCAACGCGCCGGTTTCGTCATATTCCACCAACGGAATAAACTGCAAAAACGGCGTGCCGAGCTGACGAAGATAGCGATACATTTCCTCCGGCTGCTGGCTGTTCAGCCGATTGATCACCACCAACAGGTTGAACGCGACGCGATGCGCGACAAGCTTCTCCAGTGCGTTGATGACGTTATGATGGGTTGGACGCCCGCTTCGGCTCACGCGATACGCGTCGTGCAGCGCCGCCGGACCATCCAGCGACAGTCCAACCAGCCAGCCGTTGTCATGCAGAAAACGACACCAGTCGTCATTAAGTACTATGCCATTTGTCTGGAAGGCGTTGCGGATCTGTTTCCCCTCGCCGTACTGTTTTTGTAAGGCAACGACGCGGTGGAAAAAATCCAGGCCACAAAGGGTCGGTTCGCCGCCCTGCCAGGCAAACAGCACCTCCGGCCCTGGCTGCGCAGCAATATGTTGCTGGATAAACGCCGTGAGCGTGGCGTCATCCATCACTGGCTGGGTGGGTTTATCGATATAAAAACAGTAACGACAATCAAGGTTACAACGTGAACTGGCCGGCTTGGCCATGACCTGACATCCTGTCATGCGAAATTCCCGATAAAGGCAATAAGTTGGCGAATGTGCGTAACAGCAAACAGTATTGCGAGGGATAACACCGCGAGGGAGATCATAAATTTGTCACGCACTGCTCTGGATTGCGAAAAATCCGGGTGCGTCACGTCCATCAGGTTACGATTCAGGGTATAGCGCCAGAGGATAATCGCGACCACCGCCAGCACCGCGATGGAGACCCAGAACAGAAATCCGGCCTGATGCCAGTTGTGTTTGACCGCCAGCGCCATCAACGCGCCATAGCCCAGCAGTGTGCGAAACCAGGCCAGCGATGTGCGTTCAGGCTGTAACCCGGGGTCGGCAATCCGCCGCGCTTTCCGGCTATCCGGCATACAGCACCAGCGCGATGACGATCGCCGCCACAACCATCAAAATCAGGCTGATAATCAGCAAGCTATGCGTGTAGGGTAAATCTTCTTTCAGGCGCATCGCCTTTTCGTTACGCAGCCAGCGAAGATAGCCGTAAATCGCCAGACCGCCCGAAAACAGGCACAGCAGTAGCGCCAACAGTTCACGAATCACCGGCGTGGCGAAATCCGGCGCGAGCTGGTCGAGACCGACGCCTGCCGCCAGAAAACCCAGCGCGGTGCGGATCCACGCCAGAAATGTACGCTCGTTTGCCAGCGAGAAGCGGTAGTCCGGCGCTTCTCCAAGGCGGGAAATCTTCATCAGGACTCCTTTTCATCAATATTGCCTGGCGCCGGGGCGGCTGACGCCTTATTCGGCCTACGGTTATGCGTAAACGCAGGCCGGGCAAGCAAACATTGTAGTCAGAACTTCTGTTTTTTCTCCTCCACTTTCACGCCCTGAGTGGGCAAACCGGTATCGTAATCACGCACAACCGGCGAATAACCGTCTTCAGGACGCGGGCGGAAAGCGCCCATCCAGCGCGGCTGCGCGTCTTTGCGCCACGGGCGCAGACTCCACTGGTACGTTCGAAACGGATCGCGGATTTTGTCCATATAATCCAGTAGCGCATCGTGCATCGCGTTGCGAACCTCGGTGAAACCGGGGTCATCGATCAGGTTATTTAACTCATCCGCATCGTTTTTCCGGTCATAGAGTTCATCAGTAGTGAACAGGTTAAGCACCAGCTTGTATTCCTCCGTCACCCAGCAGCGCACCGGAATAAATCCGCCAAAGCTGTCGTGTTCAATCTCGTAGCGGTTGAACTCCACCATCACGCCGCGCGGCGAATGCGCGGCCAGAATATTTTCACCCGGCAGAATATCCGGCTTATCCATACCCGCCAGCGCCATCAGGGTCGGCAGCAGATCGATATGGCTGACCGGCGTATCCACCTGGCGGCGCTCGCCCTGTGGCGAACGGATGATCAGCGGTATGCGCGTGATGTCATCGTACATCGCCGCCCCTTTACTGATCAGCCGATGCGCGCCCATCATTTCGCCATGATCGGACGTGTAGATCACCCAGGTATTTTCCCGTTGCTCCGGCGTTAAAGCATTAATGACCCGTCCGATCTGATCGTCAACAAAATCATTGCAGGCGAAGTAGAGCGGGTGGTAATAGCGCCCGTCTTCGCCCACCGGCGAGGGCATCGCCTGGGACCACAAGCGATGATGTTCAGGCTTGTTTGCCAGCGTATCGCGCGCTTTCGCCCCCAGTTCGTAATAAAAATCCTGATATTTCTGCAAATACGCAACCGGGCAGGTAAACGGATGGTGCGGTTCGTCGTAGGAGACAACCATCAAAAATGGCTCGTCAGCGCGGGCGGGCTGGTGAAGAAAATCCACCGCCCGGTTGCTGATGCGATACGCCCAGGTAAACGTCTCATCAATGTTGTTGGCCTGTAAATCGTCTATGCTGTTCAGGCCGTTACGCCACAAGGCGATCTCTTTCTCACTCAGTTCCGCCAGGTAATTCGCCCCGTCGTACCAGTAGTCAGCGTCCCATTCAGGCGGGCATTCGCCAGTCCCAAAATAGTCGTGCCCGTCAAGATGCCATTTCCCGATATAACAGGTGTGGTAGCCCGCATCTTTAAAATAACGCCCCATCGTGGAGATATTTTTCCCCGGCGCGACATTGTTCGTCCACGGTCCGGACTGATTGGCGTAGATGCCGGTAAACAGTCCCGCGCGGGCGGGCGTGCACACCGGCGAACAGGTAAAGGCGGAATTGAAGCGGATGCCTTCGGCGGCCAACTGGTCAATATGATGCGTGTTCAGCGGCTTACCGCTGTAACACCCAACCATATTGGTTGCCTGAGTGTCGGTCATGATGAACAGAAAGTTAGGCCGGGTCATGCGTTTTCCTTAGCGTCAGGGACACAGGTCGCAGCGGCAGAACGGCGGGTCTGCCAACTGCTGTAGATCAAATAAAAAATGACCAGCGCTGTTATGCCGTAACTGAGAATGGTCAGCCAGCGGGTAGAATAACCACCAAACTGCGCGAGGCCGGAATAGACGCCAATCATGGCGGACAGGATGCCAACGGAGGCGATCTTCGCGTTTTTCCACGGCTGCATGTCCACCGCAAACGCGTCCTGAAACCTGAACGGCGTGGCGCGCGGTTTGATCGCGCCGATGATGAGCATGACGAAAACATTGATGCAGAAGGTACAGGCCAGGACATAGAGGAAGTGAAAATCAAACTTCACCAGATAGTTGATGGTGATATAACTGACAATTCCCAGCGCCATCGCCACTTTTGCCGCCAGGGCAGGAATCCGCGGGAAGAAAAAGCCCATGATAATAATCGTCACCAGCGGTACGTTATAGATGCCGTTAAGCTGTTTCATCCAGCTGTAAAGCCCTTCCGGCGCGTTGGCGATCCACGGCGCCACCAGAACGGAAATAATGGCGATGAAGAAGCCGAATTTACGTCCGACGCGCACAAGCTGGTCTGGTTGCGCCTGCGGGTTGATGATGCGGCGATAAATGCCCATGCTGAATAACGTGCTGGCGCTATTAAGAAAACCGTTGAAGGTGCTGATCACCGCACCAAATAATACCGCGCCAAAAAAGCCCACCAGCGGAACCGGCAGCACATTATTCACCAGCGTCGGGTACGCCATATCCGCTTTAGGTAAATCCTGATACAGGTGAAACGCAATCAATCCCGGCAATACCAGCACCAGCGGGTCGAGCATTTTCAGTACGGCGGTTAATAGCGCCCCTTTTTGCCCTTCCGCCAGGCTTTTCGACGCCAGCGTGCGCTGCACAATGCCCTGATTTGTGCACCAGTAAAAAGTGTTTACCAGAATCAGGCCGGTAAACGCCGCGCCAATGGGCAACGGATCGTTCGCCCCGCCAATGGAGTTTAATTTTTCCGCATGCACGGTAGTGAGCTGTTCAATACCCTGTAAAAAACTGCCTTTCCCCATGGCCATTAAGCCAAATATGGGCACTAACAGACCGCCAATCACCAGACCGATACCGTTGATAGAGTCGGCCACCGCCATTGCCCGCAGACCGCCGATAACCGCGTAAATAATCCCCGCCAGCCCGAGTAAAATAACCAACAGCCAGATCGCCGCGCCGTGGGATATTTGCAGCGATTCGCTGATATGAAACAGGCTGTTTAACGCCAGCGCGCCGGAATACAACACGATCGGCAGAAAACAGACGCCAGTCGCAATCAGAAAGCAGAAGTCAATAATAATGCGCGTCGTTTTGTCATAGCGCTCTTCAAGAAAATCAGGAATGGTAGCAATTCCACGCTGGAGATAACGCGGCAGGAAGATCAGCGCGAGGAAAATTAAGGTAACAGCGGACGTCACTTCCCATCCCATGACCGACATCCCGCTCTTGTACGCCTGGCCAGAAAGGCCCACCAACTGTTCGGTGGACAGGTTGGTCAGCATTAACGACGCGGCGATAACCGGCGCTTTCAGTGAACGCCCCGCCAGAAAATATCCCTGTTGCGAACCGGTATCCGTTTTGCGTACTTTCCACCAGGTGATCGCCGCCACCAACAGCGTAAAGCCGACAAAGCTCATAATTTGTAGCGTATTCATCTCTTAGCCCTTTTAGTGTTTATGTCCCGGCGCGCTCGGTGTAGGGAGGAGCAATAACAGGCCGGTTCAGGCAGTCAGATTTCTTAAAGTACATACGTCATATCCCTGAACGGATCCTTTTCTGTTATGTTCAGGTTGTGAGCATAATTCTCCGGCGAGAAATTAAAATGAATGGAAATTTGCAAAGTTCGCATGTAAAAAACGAAACGACGTACAATATTCCGCTGTTGATTAATGAAAATGTGATCTCCAGCGGCATTTCATTGATATCGCTGTGGCACACCTTCGCCGATGAACAGTATCGGGTTATTTGGCCACGCGATAAGAAAAAACCGCTAATCGCCAACGCCTGGGTCGCTGTGTATACCGTTCAGGGGTGCGGGAAAATACGCTTAAAAGACGGCGAACAAATTACACTTAATGGCAATTGCATCATTTTTTTAAAACCGACGGATATTCAGTCTTATCATTGTGACGGATTGCTGTGGGAACAATACTGGATGGAGTTTACGCCCACCAGCGTTATGGATATTCCTGTTCGTCAACAAAGCGTTATTTATCAGGGTGAGGATTATAATAATGAACTGGAATATGTCTCACAATTAATCACGTCGCCAGAGCCGATCAAAAATAACCTTGCCGTCGCGTTTCTCACCAAAATAATTTATCAGTGGATTTGTCTTATTGACGCAGAAGGTAAAAAAGATCCGCAACGTCTGCAAATTGAAAAACTTATTGCCACTCTCCATGCCAGTTTGCAACAGCGCTGGAGCGTCGCTGATATGGCGGCAACGCTTCCCTGTAGCGAAGCCTGGCTACGTCGGCTCTTTTTACGCTATACCGGCAAGACGCCGAAGGAATATGTACTGGATGCCCGGCTGGAACTGGCGTTGTCGCTGTTAAAGCAAGAGGGAAATACCGTCGGGCAGGTGGCGGACAGGCTCAACTTTTTTGATTCGTTTCACTTCAGCAAGGCGTTTAAACAGAAATTTGGCTATGCGCCATCGGCAGTGCTGAAACGTAAAAATGAGTATGCCGGATAAGCGCAATTCACAGCGCTATCCGGCAGCCAACGTTATCCTAACCCCCAAAAAATCACCGCCAGCAGTTGCGGCGTGATAATTCGCAGGAACATCACCAGCGGATACACCGTGGCATAAGAGAGCGCCGCCGCGCCGCTGGTGGCATGCAGGTTATTCGCAAACGCCAGCGCGGGCGGATCGGTCATTGAACCGGCCAGCATTCCGCACAGCGTCAGGTAGTTCATTTTGGCGAAAATTCGCGCCAGCAGACCAACGGTAATCAGCGGGATCGCGGTGATAAATATGCCGTAGCCAATCCAGCTTAAGCCTTCGCCCTGGGTCAGGGTATCGATAAAGTCACCGCCTGATTTCAGGCCGACAACCGCCAGGAAAAGCACAATACCCAGTTCCCGCAACGCCAGGTTGGCGCTCGGCGGCATAAACCAGTACAGCTTACCGACGCTGCCGATACGACCGAGGATCAACGCCATAATCAGCGGCCCACCCGCCAGCCCCAGTTTTAAGGCCACCGGGAAGCCAGGAATGAACAGCGGAATGGAGCCCAGCAATACCCCCAAACCGATACCAATAAATACCGGCAACATCTGTACCTGCTGCAGCTTCTGCTGGGCGTTTCCAACGACATTGGCCACGGCATCAATCGAGGCTGGACGGCCCACCAGATTGAGAATGTCGCCAAACTGCAAGCTGGCATCGCTACTGGCGACCAGCTCAACGCCTGCGCGGTTGAGTCGGGAGATCACCACATCGTAACGTTCCTTAAAATGCAGATCGCGGATGCGCTTGCCGAGCACTTTTTCGTTAGTCACCACCACCCGCTCAACGCGCAGATCGGTGCCCCGCGTTGAAAGCGAGGTATCCACTTCCTGACCGATAACCAGCTGGGCGTTATGCAGATCGCCGGGCTGCCCAACCAGGTGCAACAGATCGCCAATCTGAATGACGGTGGTCGGCGACGGCACCATTAGCGTCTCCTCACGCTTCAGACGCGAGCAGATAATTTTGTCACTGTTCAGGATGGGCACATCCTGGATCGCCATATTGTTGAGGTTAGGGTTTTCAACGCGGATATTGATGGTCTGTATCAGTGAATGACCATTAGTGAGCGTCGATTCATGCTGTCGCGCTTCCGCATCGACATTGACGCGGAAAATCAGCCGCATCAGCCACATGGTCAGCAAAATGCCGCAAATGCCAAACGGATAAGCCATCGCGTAGCTCATCCCCATCTGATCCACCACCTCCATGGGCGTACCCAGATCGCGCAGAATTTGCTGCCCTGCCCCCAGCGCCGGGGTATTGGTCACCGCGCCAGAAAATATCCCCAGCACCACCGGCAGCGGGATGGCGAAGATTTTATGCAGGATTGCGGTGACCAGGCCGCCCATGATGACTATCAGAATCGCAAACAGGTTGAGGCGTAAGCCTGAAACGCGCAGCGAGGCGAAGAAGCCTGGCCCCACCTGAATGCCAATGGTGTAGACAAAGAGGATCAGGCCAAACTCCTGGATGAAGTGCAGCATATCGCCGCTCAGCGTCACGCCTGCCTGGTCGACAAAGTGGCCGACGATAATCCCGCCGAACAGCACGCCCCCAATGCCGAAGCCGACACCCCGCACCTTGATATTGCCGATCCATAATCCGACAACTGCCACCAACGCCAGAACGCTGACCGTCAATGCTATATCACTCATTTTTATTCCCTGTGAATAACATTTGAATTTATAAGGATTATGACTGAATCGTTCAGGCATATATGCAGACTGGCGCACATTATGATGTTACAAAAAACCGGAAAGGCGCTTAAGACGGGCGTGTTGTACGCTTCACACAAAAAAGCCCCGTCATTTCTGGCGGGGCAATGGCAAGGAGCTATTTTATTAGCTGTTTAACGCGGGACGTTCGCTAATGGCGATACGTTGCGGAGCAAGGGTTTCCGGCACATTGCGGGTTAAATCGATATGCAGCAACCCGTTAACGAAAGTGGCGCCGGAGACTTCCATATTTTCAGCCAGGGTGAAGCTCAGGCTGAACGCCTGGCTGACCAGCCCCTGATGTAACCATTTGGTCTCTTTTTCAGGCTGTACGGGGGTGCCTTTTACCGTTAACCGTGTGCCTTCCAGTTGAATGTCCAGATCTTCCTGACGAAAACCGGCCAGCGCAAGGGTAATGCGGTAGTGGTTATCGTCGCTTTTTTCAATGTTATAGGGCGGGAAGCTCTGGCTTTCACCGGCATTTTGCAACGCGCTGGCCAGTTTGTCGAAACCGATCCATTGACGCAGCAGAGGGGATAAATCGTAGTTACGCATCGTTGTTTCTCCTTCTAAGAAGCGAGTTAAGCTTGCGAATCCGCAGATTCGCCTGTGCTCCCTGACGGCAAGCACTGTTTAACAGGCCGCGCAGCGCGGCCCGCGGAATTAGTTGATCTCGATACGGCGCGGTTTGTTCGCTTCCGGAATCACGCGCTCAAGCTCGATATACAGCAGTCCGTTTACCAGATTCGCGCCACGAACATGAATGTTCTCGGCTAACTGGAACTTGCGCTCAAAGTTGCGTTCCGCAATGCCCTGGTAAAGGTAAGTACGTTCTTTTTGCTCATCCGCATGGGCGCCTTTCACCACCAGCAGGTTATCCTGCGCGGTAATTTCCAGTTCGCTTTCTGCGAAACCGGCAACGGCAATCGCAATGCGGTAGTGGTTTTCGTCTACCAGCTCAACGTTATACGGAGGGTAGCCGCCATTGCTCTGGCTCTGGTTGTTCTCTAGCAGGTTAAACAGGCGGTCAAAACCAATTGCAGAACGGTACAGCGGGGATAAATCAAAGTTACGCATAATCAATAGCTCCTGAAATCAGCGAGAATATATGACCTTCCATCATGGACAGGTCTGGTAGTCAGAACACCCATCAGGCGTGTCCTTCATTCGTCTACAACATCAAAATGGGTCTGATTGCGAACTTTTCAAGCGCGTCCGGCGGACTTTTTTTTGCAGTTTGGTGTCTATTGCATAGACTGGGTGGGTAAGGCACGTAATGGTAAAGTGCGATAACCGCCACAGAGCGACATGATGAGGATGTTTTTCTGGCAAGGGACAGCTATAACTCATCATGCAAACACCCATAATCAATAGATGAATAAATCATGATAAGAAATGTGTTGTTAACGCTGATGATGTGCAGTGGGATGGTTATACTGAGCGGTTGCTCCAGCGTAATGTCACATACTGGCGGTAAAGAGGGAACTTACCCAGGCACGCGCGCCAGCGCCGCGATGATTGGCGACGATGAAACCAACTGGGGCACCAAATCGCTGGCGGTTCTGGATATGCCTTTTACCGCGGTAATGGACACGATTCTTTTGCCGTGGGATTTGTTCCGCAAAGACAGCTCGGTCAGGTCGCGCGTTGAAAAAAGCGAGGAGAGCACTCAGGCCACCAATGCCGTGATCCCGCCAGCCAGAATGCCCGTACAATAATTACAGACTGGTTTCTGTCACCCAAAGCTGCCGGAAACCGTCAACGTCTTCCATCCATGCCACCCACTTGCCATCCGGTGAGAACACGACGGCATCCGCAGACGGCGGATTCCCGTGTTGCTGGGTCAGAAACGTCGTCACCCCGTTTTGCGCATCGCAGCAGGCGATGCGGTTATCCAGCACAAATCCCAGCCATTTTCCCGACGGATGCCAGTTAAACGCAGACTGTATGCCCGTAGCATGGCGCGTCAACTGCCGCGGTTCACCACCCTGCGCCGGAATAAGCCAGAGCTGCACAATCCCTTTATCATCGCGCATCAAAAAGGCAATATCGCTTCCCTGTGGATTGCTACGTACCCAGTGGCGCGGCACGTTGACCAGCCCCGGGAAACGACGCGAGTGGGTGAACGTCAGGCGACGCTGATTCACGCCGCGCGGCGGCGCGGGCAAGGTTGACGCCGTACCTTCCAGCGGCGCGTCGCCGGGGGTTTTCCAGCCCGCCTCATCCTGAGGGAGATCGACCAGAAACAGTTCCGGCACCTTTTCGCCCGTCACGGAAAGCGTGTCGCCAATAAACGCCAACGCAGCGTTACCCACCCAGCCTTCTTCGTAGGCGCGGTTGATTTCATCGCTACCCGGCTGTGGCGAAGGCGTGGTCTGACTGACCAGTACACACCAGTGGCTGCCGCTGTACTCACGGGGATGCTCTGCGGAAACAGTAACCGGACCATACGGCGTCGCGACGCCAACGTTGCGTAAATCCAGCGCCAGGTCGCGCTCATGAAGCACATGATCGTTATAGGTAAAGCTGACAAATTTCCCGTTCGGGCTAAACACATGGACATGACTGCCGCCACGCAACGCGCCAGGCGTCCAGGGCGCGGTGATGTCCATCGCATCAAGAGTCGACACGCTTCCCGCTTCAGCGATGACTCCGCGACGGTGATGAAAATCGTACTGCCAGTGCGCATCCGGATGCTCCGGTCCGTGAATGAACACATATTTTTCAACCTGCGGATGAACGGTCACGACGCCAACGTGCGCCCCCCGATCGGCACGGTAAATCACCTCCCGCTCAGCGGTATGTATATTGACCCGCTCAATGGTATCTCCCGTAAACGACGCGCCGGACGGGCGAACATCAAAAACCAGCCAGCTGCTGTCCGGCGTCCAGGTATTGATATTGGTCAGCTGATGATGACGCGGCGTAAAGGTGACTTGCTTCATGAGTTAGCCCGTTGCAAAACGATTTTGCTCATCATACTTCACAAGGACTTCACTTTCAGGCTTTAGCGTAGCGTCATCTTTATTTTTGCGGACAGAAAGATGGAACATTTCGACGTTGCGATTATTGGCCTTGGCCCGGCGGGCGCAGCCCTGGCGCGTAAGTTAAGCGGTAAGATGCGGGTCATCGCGCTGGATAAAAAGCGTCAGTGCGGAAACGAAGGCTTTACTAAACCTTGCGGCGGCCTGCTGGCGCCAGATGCACAACGTTCATTTATTCGCGACGGAATGACGCTCCCTGTGGACGTGATCGCTAATCCGCAAATATTCAGCGTTAAGACGGTAGACGTTGACGCAGCCCTCACGCGTAACTACCCGCGCAGTTACATCAACATTAATCGCCATGCCTTTGATTTATGGATGAAGTCGCTGATCCCTGACGATGTGCAGGTTTACCATGACAGCCTGTGCCGTAAAGTCTGGCGGGAAGAGGGCAAATGGCACGTTATTTTTCGCGCCGACGGCTGGGAGCAGCAGATTAGCGCCCGCTATCTGGTCGGTGCCGATGGCGCAAACTCACTGGTACGCCGTGCTCTTTATCCACAACATCGGATTCGCAAATACGTCGCTATCCAGCAGTGGTTTGCGGAAAGCCATCCGGTGCCGTTTTATTCCTGTATTTTCGATAACGCCGCCACGGACTGTTATTCCTGGAGCATCAGTAAGGATGGCTATTTTATCTTTGGCGGGGCGTATCCGATGAAGGACGGACAAGCCCGATTTGAAGCATTAAAAGCCAGGATGGAGGCATTTCAGTTCCGCTTCGGCAAACCGGTAAAAAGCGAGAAATGCACGGTTCTGTTCCCGTCGCGCTGGGCGGACTTCGTCTGCGGTAAAGAGAATGCCTTTCTGATTGGCGAAGCGGCAGGATTTATCAGCGCCAGCTCGCTGGAAGGCATCAGCTATGCGCTGGACAGCGCGGAGATCCTTCACGGTATTTTCGGGCAGGAAACAGCGGACAAAAATAACGCTTACCAAAAAGCGACCCGCAAATTACGCCTTAAGCTGTATGGCAAAATCCTGAAGAGTCGGGTATTAACCTCGGCGATGACCCGTAGGTGGATCATGCAAAGCGGCATGGCGCATATTCCCGTAACGCAGGATGACCAGCCCACCGTTAACGCTGGCAGGCTGGTAAACACGCCTTAACCGACGCGTTTTACATCCCCCACCAGCAGGATATAAGAAAGGGCGCCCACCAGGGCAACGGCTGAAATATAGACCAGCGCCGGGCCAAAGCCGTAATCCTGCGCCAGGTAACCAATAACCAGCGGTACGGTGATCCCGCCGAGCCCACCGACAAAGTTAAACACGCCGCCGGTCAGGCCGATCAGTCGCATCGGGGCAAGCGATGAAACCAGCGACCAGGTGATAGAGGCAAACCCATTGCCAAAGAAGGCCAGCGCCATCAGAGTCATAATCCAGACCGGATCGTTGGTGTAGTTCGCCCCCATAATACAGGTTGAGATTAACAGGCCGCAGATAATCGGCGTTTTACGCGCCACGCCGAGGGAGAAGCCTTTTTTCACCAGTTTGTCTGCCAGCCATCCGGAAAGCAGGACACCGAAGAACGCGGCGAGGAAAGGCACCGTCGTCATAAAACCGGCTTTCAGGGCAGTGATGCCTTTTTCCTGCGTCAGGTAGTTCGGAAACCAGGTCAAAAAGAACCACAGCGTCGAGGTTACCGCAAACTGCCCCAGATAGACGCCCACCAGCTTGCGGTGAAACACCAATTTCCAGTCGGCTTTGCTCAGCGGCTGGCGCGCCTCTTTTTTCACCGGCGCGTCGCCGTCCACCAGGCCGCCGCCGTCACGAATATAGTCCAGTTCCGCTTTGCTGATACTTTTGGTCAGGCGCGGCGGCTGGTAGACCTTAAACCAGATCAGCGACCAGATAATGCCAATCCCGCCAGTGACGATAAACACCCAGTGCCAGCTCAGCAGCTCCTGGATCCAGATAAGTAGTGGAGTGAGGAATGCCAGGCCGACAAACTGCCCTGAGGTGTAAAAACCCACAGCGGAAGCGCGTTCATGCTCCGGGAACCAACTGGTCACCATCCGGTTGTTGGTAGGGAAAGCGGGCGCTTCGAAAATCCCGGTAATCGCACGCAGGCTAATCAGCGACAGCAACCCGGTCGCGAATCCCTGGAACAGGGTCGCCACCGACCAGCCGAGAATGGCAATAAAGTAAGTCAGGCGCGACCCCACGCGGTCAAGGAACCAGCCGCCGGGGATTTGGCACAGCGTATACAGCCAGGCAAACGCCGAGAAAACATAGCCCATTTCCGCTTTGCTGATGCCAAACTCCTCCTGGATATGCGCTGAAGCCACGGCAAGGTTGGCGCGGTCAACATAGCAAATCACCACGGTAATAAAGATCATAATCAGCGTCACATAACGACGACGCCCGGTTTTTGCAGCAGTAACTGGAATATCCATCGCAATCTGTCTCCAGATTTTGGGCATAGCGAAGCCGCTCACCATGCCCTGTAATTTACAGAGGGTGTGTTTAATTTTTTTAATTAAAAACGTAACCGGAATGCGCGAAGTATGGCGCGTATTACCACTCCGCTACGCTGCCGTCTTCATGACGCCATAAAGGATTACGCCAGTCCGGCGCATTTTTGCTCAGCTCGATGACCTTCGCTTCATCAATTTCTACGCCCAGACCCGGTTTCATTAATGGCCTGAAGAAACCGCCTTCCATGTTGAAGTCTTCTTTATTCTTCACAAAGTCGAGCAGCTCCGCGCCCTGGTTGTAGTGAATACCCATGCTTTGCTCCTGGAATACCGCGTTGCGGGAGACAAAATCCACATGCAGACAGGCCGCCAGTGCGATGGGTCCAAGCGGGCAGTGCGGCGCCAGGGCCACATCGTACGCTTCCGCCATCCCGGCAATCTTGTAGCATTCAGTGATGCCGCCCGCGTGGGAGAGATCGGGCTGTAATATCGCAATGCCGCCGGCTTCCAGCACGCGTTTGAACTCAAAGCGCGAGAACATACGTTCACCCGCCGCGATCGGAATGTGCGTCTGTTCTGCCAGTTTCGGATAGTATTCCGCCTGCTCGGCCAGTACCGGCTCCTCAATAAACAGCGGGCGATACGGCTCCAGCTCTTTAATTAGCACTTTTGCCATCGGCGCGCTGACGCGACCGTGGAAGTCCAGGCCAAACTCAATTTCGCTGCCAAAGGCTTCACGGATTTGCGCCACGGTATTGACGGCGCGGTCTATCGCCCGAGAATTGTCGATAACGCCCAGCTCTTCGCAGCCATTGAGTTTGAAGGTGTCAAAACCAATCCCACGCAGCTTATTGATGCCATCAATCACCTCTGCAGGACGGTCACCGCCGACCCAGCTGTAGGCTTTGATTTTATCCCGCACCAGACCGCCCATCAGTTGCCATACCGGCGCGTTCAGCACTTTCCCTTTGATATCCCATAACGCCTGGTCAATACCGGCGATGGCGCTCATCATGATCGGGCCGCCGCGGTAAAACCCGGCCCGGTACATGACCTGCCACAAATCGTTGATACGCGCTGGATCCTGACCAATCAGGTAATCGCCAAATTCATGGACTGCCGCTTCCACCGTGCGCGCGCGTCCTTCAATGACCGGTTCGCCCCAGCCAACTACGCCTTCATCGGTTTCGATTTTCAGGAACATCCACCGCGGAGGTAAACGGTACGTGGTGATTTTCGTTATCTTCATTTCACTGCCTCTCGATACGCTTTAACAAATGCTGCCGCCTGCTGCGCGGTTCGTTCCACTGACTGACCCGCACGATAGAGATCGCTGCCCAGCCCCGCCCCCACACAGCCTGCGTTTATCCACTGCGTCAGGTTTTCCGGCGTTACGCCGCCCACGGCAAAGACCGGCACGCTGGGAGGTAAGACCGCTTTCAGCGCTTTGATGTAATCCGGGCCAAAGGCCGACGACGGGAAAATTTTGAGAGACTGCGCGCCCGCATCGAGAGCGGTAAAGGCTTCTGTGGCCGTAGCGCATCCCGGGCAGACGGTCATGCCGTAACCCACCGCGCGGCGAATCACGTCTGGATTGATATTTGGCGTAACAATCAGCCTGCATCCCAACTGTGCGAGCTGGTCTACCTGTTCGGGTTTAAGTACCGTTCCGGCCCCGATCAGCGCCCTGTTACCAAACGCATCGACGACTGTCGGAATGCTTTTTTCCCATTGCGGAGAGTTAAGCGGAATTTCAACCGCATCGAAACCGGCGTCGATGACCGCGCCGACGTGTGCCAGCGCTTCGTCGGGCGTAATGCCGCGCAGAATTGCGATTAGCGGAAGGTCAGTTTGCCACTGCATGTGCGATGCTCCTTATGCCTGCCTGAAATGCCGTATCGCCGGCTACCGTCGCCACCTCGCGCCCGACAGCGTGAAATGCCTGCTGATAGCGCGCGGTCAGCGATGAGCCAGCAACAAGGGTGATGGCCTGCTCGCCTGGGATAAAATCGCCCATACTGGCGACTTCCGCGCCAATCAGCAGGCCGGATAAAAATTCGCTGACCTGCTCTCGCGGCAGGCTTCCCAGCACGTAGGAAGCGCGAACTTCAAAGAGTTTTGGCAGAACGTCAGGCGAGGTGAGACCGCGCTCCAGACCGGCGGCGAACGCCTCCGGAGACGGAACCTGATCAGGCAAACCAGCGCCCACCAGCGAATGACGCAGCAGCAGGTGATGCAGTTCTCCTGTCATCACAGTGCGAAAATCGTGGATTTGCTCAGCATCGGTCAGCACCCATTTGCAGTGGGTTCCGGGCATGACATAGACAGCGGAAGGGGAGAGCGTACGGGCGCCCAGCAGTTGGGTTTCTTCGCCACGCATCACGTTATGATTATCCTCGCGCGAAACGCTAAGCCCGGGAATAATCCAGATATTGTCGCCAACAGACGTTACATGCTCGCCAATGGCCGAGAAACTGGCGGGAACCGGTAAATAAGGGGCGATTTTCCAGCCCACGTTACTGCCGATCATTCCCGCCATCACTATCGGCGTAGCGCCGTCGCGCCAGGCATCGGTCACTTCTGCTAACACCGCCTCCGGGGATTTACCGTTCAGACGCGTTACGCCCGCTTCGGATTGCCTGCTCTCCAGGCACTGCTCGCCCTGATATAGCCAGGCGCGCAGATTGGTCGATCCCCAGTCAATTGCGATGTAGCGTGCTGTCATGTGATTTCCTTGAGCCTTCGTGTCGAGCTGGCGATCATGGTTAAGGCCGCCTGCTCTGCCGCATCGCTATCCTGATGCCGTATTGCATCGAATAGCGCCTTATGTTCCTGGAGCGTTTTTGGCATGTTGGCCTCATCGCCCATCCAGGTCCGTTCAAAAACTGCCCGCTGTAGCGAGCTAATCGCCACGCTAAGCTGCTGTAAAACCGGGTTATGTACCGACTGCAACACCGCCTCGTGGTAGCGAATATCCGCTTCATTGAAGGCATCCCGATCCTGGTTGTTGGCGATCATGTCATTGAGCGCCGACTCGATTTCCGCCAGATCGCTTGAGGTCGCGCGTTCCGCTGCCCAGCGTGCTATAGCCGGTTCGACCAGGTTACGCACTTCACTCATTGCGCTAATCAGGCGCGGGTCGTAGTCGTTTTCCAGTACCCATTGCAGGACGTCAGTATCAAGGTAATTCCACTGATTACGTGGCGTAACAAACGCCCCGCGATAACGCTTCATTTCAATAAGGCGTTTCGCCATCAGCGAACGGAACACTTCGCGGATGATGTTGCGTGAGGTTTCAAATTCCTCACACAGCTCCGCTTCTGCCGGAAGCGCTGAACCAGGTACGTACTTACCGCTAACAATCTGTTTGCCCAGCGTGATAACGATGCGATCGGTTTTATTGAGAGTCATGAAAAGTCCTTCTGCTCTGAATGTACCGCTCTACTTTACCGTTACCGCTGAAATTCGCCTCAATTTTGTAGTACTAACGTGACGTCATTCGTCATTGCCATGCGCGCAATGTAGTACAACACCATTGTGTTGTACTACAATTTAGATCACAAAAACGACAATCGGTAATAAAAATGTTATGAGAGAGAAACGAAAGACATAAAAAAACCCGCAATAAATGCGGGTGGGGTTGTTTGCCGAATAACGGCTCGCGTGTTAACGATCAGGCATTAATTCAGCACAAACTTTTCAATTGCGTATGCCACGCCGTCTTCCAGATTAGATTTGGTGACAAAGTTGGCGATCTCTTTCACCGACGGTATAGCGTTGTCCATCGCCACGCCCATACCAGCGTATTCAATCATGGCGATATCATTTTCCTGATCGCCAATCGCCATAATCTCTTCCGGCTTGATCTCCAGCGCATCGGCCAGCGACTTCACGCCGGTGCCTTTATTGACGCGTTTATCCAGGATTTCGAGGAAGTACGGCGCACTTTTCAGTACCGTGTACTTCTCTTTCACCTCTGCCGGAATGCGGGAAATGGCTTTATCGAGGATCGCGGGCTCGTCAATCATCATCACTTTCAGGAACTGGGTTGCCGGGTCCATTTTTTCCGCTTCACAGAACACCAGCGGAATGGTCGCAACGTAGGACTCATGCACGGTGTAATAACTTATGTCACGGTTGGCGGTATATAACGTGTTGCGATCCAGGGCGTGAAAGTGTGAACCCACTTCGCGGGAGAGTTTTTCCAGGTAACGGTAATCGTCGTAGCTTAGCGCTGTTTGCGCAACGGTACTGCCATCGCCTGCTTTCTGCACCAGCGCGCCATTATACGTGATGCAGTAGTCGCCAGGCTGTTCCATATGGAGTTCTTTCAGGTAGCTGTGCACACCAGCATAGGGACGACCGGTGGTTAACACTACGTTGACCCCCTTTTCCCGGGCAGCGGCAATCGCGTTTTTTACCGCAGGCGAAATGGTGTGATCGGGCAGCAGAAGGGTGCCATCCATATCGATAGCAATGAGTTTGATAGACATGAATTCCCCGCATTAAATGAGTCCTGACTCATGCTAACGCGATTCCGCTCAAAAAACAGCTATCAAAAGGAGGATTGAAAGGGGAAACGGATTTCCCCTTTTGTGGTCCGATTAAATATCGATGTTCGCCGCTTTCAGGGCGTTTTCTTCGATAAAGGCGCGACGCGGTTCGACGGCATCGCCCATCAGCGTGGTAAACAGCTGGTCGGCGGCAATCGCATCTTTCACGGTAACGCGCAGCATACGACGGCTTTCCGGGTCCATGGTAGTTTCCCACAGCTGTTCCGGGTTCATCTCGCCCAGACCTTTATAACGCTGAATAGCGAGGCCACGACGAGACTCTTTCACCAACCAGTCCAGCGCCTGCTCGAAGCTGGCGACCGGCTGACGACGTTCGCCACGTTCGATAAATGCGTCGTCTTCGATCAGGCCACGCAGTTTCTCGCCAAGCGTGCAGATGCGACGGTATTCCGCACCGGTCACAAACTCGTGATCCAGCGGATAGTCGGTATCCACGCCGTGAGTACGTACCCGGACGATCGGCTCGTAGAGGTTCTGTTCCGCATTGTGCTGAATGTCGAACTTCCACATGCTGCCGTGCTGCTCTTTCTCGTTCAGCTCGGTGATCAGCGCGTTCACCCAACGAGTCACTTTCTGCTCGTCAGAAAGATCGGCTTCCACCAGCGTCGGCTGATAAACCAGCTCTTTCAGCAGTGCTTTCGGGAAACGACGCTCCATACGACCAATCATTTTTTGCGTCGCATTGTACTCAGACACCAGTTTTTCTAACGCTTCACCGGACAGCGCCGGCGCGCTGGCGTTGGCATGCAGCGTCGCACCGTCCAGCGCGATGGAGATCTGGTACTGATCCATCGCCTCATCGTCTTTAATGTACTGTTCCTGCTTGCCTTTCTTCACTTTGTACAGCGGCGGCTGAGCAATGTAGACGTGCCCGCGCTCGACGATTTCCGGCATCTGACGGTAGAAGAAGGTCAACAGCAGCGTACGGATGTGCGAGCCGTCGACGTCCGCATCGGTCATGATGATGATGCTGTGATAGCGCAGTTTGTCCGGGTTGTACTCGTCGCGACCAATGCCGCAGCCCAGCGCGGTGATAAGCGTGGCCACTTCCTGAGAAGAGAGCATCTTGTCGAAGCGCGCTTTCTCGACGTTAAGGATTTTCCCCTTCAGCGGCAGAATCGCCTGGTTCTTGCGGTTACGCCCCTGCTTCGCAGAGCCGCCCGCGGAGTCCCCTTCCACGAGGTACAGTTCGGACAGCGCCGGGTCGCGTTCCTGACAGTCCGCCAGCTTGCCCGGCAGACCGGCTAAGTCCAGCGCGCCTTTACGGCGAGTCATTTCACGGGCGCGGCGCGCCGCTTCACGGGCGCGCGCCGCGTCGATAATCTTACCGACAACGATTTTCGCGTCAGACGGATTTTCCAGCAGGTATTCGCTCAGCAGTTCGTTCATCTGCTGTTCCACCGCCGATTTCACCTCAGACGACACCAGCTTGTCTTTGGTCTGGGAGGAGAACTTCGGATCCGGCACCTTCACGGACACCACGGCAATCAGGCCTTCACGGGCGTCGTCGCCGGTGGCGCTGACTTTGGCTTTTTTGCTGTAACCTTCTTTGTCCATGTAGGCGTTCAGGGTACGGGTCATCGCCGCCCGGAAGCCCGCAAGGTGTGTACCGCCGTCACGCTGTGGAATGTTATTGGTAAAGCAGTAAATGTTTTCCTGGAAACCGTCGTTCCACTGCAATGCCACTTCCACGCCGATACCGTCTTTTTCTGTAGAAAAATAGAAGATATTCGGGTGAATCGGCGTTTTGTTTTTGTTCAGATACTCAACGAACGCCTTGATGCCGCCTTCATAGTGGAAGTGGTCTTCTTTACCGTCGCGCTTGTCTTTCAAGCGAATAGAGACGCCAGAGTTGAGGAAGGACAGCTCACGCAGACGTTTCGCCAGGATCTCGTATTCGAACTCAGTGACGTTGGTGAAGGTTTCCAGGCTTGGCCAGAAACGGACCATCGTACCGGTTTTATCGGTATCGCCGGTCACCGCCAGCGGAGCCTGCGGTACGCCGTGCTCATAAATCTGACGGTGGATTTTGTTATCGCGCTGGATAACCAGTTCCAGTTTCTGGGACAGGGCGTTTACCACGGAAACACCAACGCCGTGCAGACCGCCGGACACTTTATAGGAGTTATCATCGAATTTACCGCCTGCGTGCAGGACGGTCATGATCACTTCCGCCGCCGAGACGCCCTCTTCCGGATGGATACCGGTCGGGATGCCACGCCCGTCATCCTGTACGGAAACGGAGTTGTCAGCATGGATCGTGACGATAATGTCTTTACAGTGACCCGCGAGCGCTTCGTCGATAGCGTTATCTACCACCTCAAATACCATGTGGTGCAGACCGGTGCCGTCATCCGTGTCGCCGATATACATACCCGGGCGCTTACGCACCGCATCGAGTCCTTTCAGGACTTTGATACTGGAGGAGTCATAAGAATTCGACATCAACGTTTCTCGCTCATTTAATCTTGGGTTAATCCGTTATTTTACCCTTTTCCACGGTAAACATCTTCGAATTTTCATCCGACATGTCCAGAACGTGTTCAGCGCTGATTGCGCTGACGAAGACCTGCGATTGCGTCGCTTTTAAGCGGCTGGCCAGCAGCCCGCGACGCGCATCATCAAGTTCAGAGGCAAAATCATCTATCAGGTACAAACACCGCCGCCCGCTCTCGCGGGTGAGGTATTCGCCTTGCGCCAGACGTAAGGCGCACATTAGCAGCTTAAGCTGCCCACGCGACAAGGTATCTTCCACCGGCGCGCCATCGGCGCGAATGCGAAAATCCGCTTTGTGCGGACCGTGCGCGGTGTAAGTCAACATGCGGTCGCGTTCGAAACCGCGCTCCAGCACCTCGGCATACTCCGTCTCTTTCTCCCAGCCGCGCTGGAAAGAGAACGAGAGCGTGAATTCAGGAAGGAACTGCTGGCAGGTGTCCGCCATATCCTGCGCGATACCGGCGCTGTACGCAGCGCGCCAGGTGCTGATTTGTTCCGCCAGCGGAATGAGTTCTTTATCCCACGGACGCAGTTGTTCGTAACGACTCACCTGGCGCAGCGCGGCGTTACGCTGTTTCAGCAGCCGCTTCAGGTTGCTCCAGGCGGTAAAGAATCCGGTTTCGTTGTGAAAGCATCCCCAATCGAGGAACGCTCTTCTGTATTTGGGGCCGCCATTGAGCAAAGTAAACCCCTCGGGGGTAATCAGTTGCATTGGCATCAGGTGCGCCAGCTCCGCGACCTTGTGACCGTCGGTGCCATCGATGCGCACTTTGCTGTCGCCCTGTTTGTCTTTGGTCAGGCCGATGGCGGTTTCCCGCTCTGCGCCCTGCAAACGTCCATGCAGAACAAACGCGTCCTGTTCATGGCGAATCACGCGGCCTGGCTGCAAACTGCGAAACGCCCGGCCATGGCCGAGCGTATAGATGGCTTCGAGCACGCTGGTTTTGCCGCTGCCGTTGGCGCCAACCAGGAAGTTAAAGCCGGGGGATAAAGCGAGATCCGCGCTTTCGATATTGCGGAAGTCTTTGATTAAAAGGCGCGTCAGTGACATATCAGGGTTTCTTCGGGCCAGGGCGTAATCGGCGCAGCCAGTTTCAACGCGGACTGCGCACAAACCCTGAAGCGTACACGAAGTACGTGACAGGGGCGAGCACAGCCCAGGTTGATAATGGCAAGCAAGATAGCCCGATATTTTTCACTAAAGTCTCATAGGCATGACGACGTATGCCGCGCTTTGTGATGCGGCATCTTCAATCTGTACGCTGGAGACGGAGTCGGTCAGCATAATGCGCACGGTTTCACACTTCAGCGCATTCAGCACATCCAGCACGTAGCTGACGTTAAAGCCGATCTCCATTTCCGTTCCCGGATAAGTCACATCCAGAATTTCTTCTGCTTCTTCCTGTTCCGGGTTATTGGCGGTAATTTTGAGCTGGTTTTCACTCACGTACAGGCGCACGCCGCGGAACTTTTCGTTCGAGAGGATCGCCGCACGGGCAAACGCCTGCTTAAGAATATCGCAGCCGGCTTCCAGATGTTTATCCGGATTTTTCGGCAACACGCGACGGTAGTCAGGGAAGCGGCCATCCACCAGCTTGGACGTAAAGATAAAGTCGCCCACATGAGCGCGGATGTTGTTGCTGCCGATCTGCACATGCAGCGGGTTTTCGCCGCCGTCGAGCATACGCATCAGTTCAATCACGCCTTTACGCGGCACGATCACTGAATGACTCGGCAGCGACTGGCCGATCGGCATGGAGCAGACCGCCAGACGGTGACCATCGGTCGCCACCGTACGCAGCTCTTCACCTTCCGTTTCGAACAGCATACCGTTTAAATAGTAACGCACATCCTGATGCGCCATGGAGAATTGCGTGGCCTCAATCAGACGTTTCATCGTCGCCTGCGGCAACGTGAATTCGACCTCGCTTTGCCAGTCGTCCAGATTCGGGAAGTCGGCGGCAGGCAGGGTGGAAAGCGAAAATCGGCTGCGACCAGAGCGCACCAGCATGCGATCGCCTTCCAGTTGAACGGCGATTTCAGCGCCTTCCGGCAGGCCACGGCAAATATCAAAGAATTTGCGTGCCGGGACTGTGGTCGCGCCAGGCTCATGCGGCTGAATCAACGCAACGCGCGCCACCATTTCCATTTCAAGATCGGTACCGGTCAGCGAAAGCGTACCGTCAGCCACCTGCAGCAACAGGTTACCGAGAATCGGCAGCGTAGGACGACCACCCAGCGGGCCGCTGACCTGCTGAAGCGGTTTTAATAAATGTTCACGTTCAACGGTAAATTTCATAGCGTCACGAAGATAATGTTCTGATTAAATTGGAGAAATCTTCTTTAATATCATGGCTTTCTTCACGCAACTGCTCAATCTTGCGGCAGGCGTGGAGTACGGTGGTGTGGTCACGCCCGCCAAACGCGTCGCCAATTTCCGGCAGACTGTGGTTGGTAAGCTCTTTGGCCAGCGCCATCGCCATCTGACGCGGACGCGCTACCGAGCGAGAACGACGCTTGGACAGCAGATCCGCAATCTTGATTTTGTAATACTCCGCCACTGTCTTCTGAATATTGTCGATAGTGACCAGTTTTTCCTGCAACGCCAGCAGATCGCGCAGCGCTTCGCGAACGAAGTCGATGGTGATCGCCCGACCGGTAAAGTTGGCGTTAGCAATCACGCGGTTCAGCGCCCCTTCCAGCTCACGCACGTTAGAGCGCAGTCGCTTGGCGATAAAGAACGCCACTTCGCCAGGCAGACGAATGTCGTTTTCATCAGCCTTTTTCATCAGGATCGCCACGCGGGTTTCCAGTTCAGGTGGTTCGATCGCCACCGTCAACCCCCAACCAAAGCGGGATTTCAAACGATCCTCGACGCCGTTGATCTCTTTAGGATAACGATCCGACGTCAAAATGATCTGCTGATTACCTTCGAGCAAGGCGTTAAAGGTGTGGAAAAATTCTTCCTGGGATCGTTCTTTATTGGCAAAGAACTGAATGTCATCGATCAGCAGCGCGTCAACGGAACGGTAGTAGCGTTTGAACTCTTCGATCGCGTTGTTTTGCAGGGCCTTCACCATGTCCTGCACAAAGCGTTCGGAGTGCATATACACGACTTTCGCGTTGGGCTTGCGCGCCATAATACCGTTTCCTACCGCGTGCAACAGGTGGGTTTTCCCCAGACCGGTGCCGCCATACAGAAATAACGGGTTATAGGCGCCGCCAGGGTTGTCCGCCACCTGACGCGCCGCCGCGCGCGCCAGCTGGTTAGATTTACCTTCGACGAAGTTATCAAACGTGTGTTTCACGTTAACGTTAGAACGGTAGGTAGGCTCAGCGGGCGCCGGTACGTTGTCCCAGCCGGGACGCGCCGCCGCGGGTTCCTGACGTTGTGGTTGTACCTGAGCCACCTGAGCGGGCGCGGCAACATTGTTATTGACCGGCGTCTTCAGCGTCTGGGTGACCGGCTTCGTGCCGACCTCAAAGCGTAGCTGCGGGGCGTCAGCGCCGCAAAAATTATTCAGCAGCCCATTGATATTATTGAGATACTTGTCTCTTACCCAATCGAGCACAAAACGGTTTGGCGCATACAAAGCCAGCGTGTTATCGCTCAGTTCCGCCTGCAACGGGCGTATCCACATACTGAATTCTGTGGCTGGTAACTCATCCTGCAATCGGGCAAGACACTGCTGCCAAAGCGAAAGTGACAC